>OY969905.1:0-4450498 GCA_963704455.1 uncultured Acidobacteriota bacterium | reverse complement strand
TCGCGCATTCCGCCTACGGGCAACTTGTGGCAACAATCCACGTATGGCTTTAACAGTACGAACTACGTCGAACCATTCCCCGGCGTTGGACCCTTTCCCACGGGGATCCCCTCGGGCACGTACTCTGGAACCTGTCCGGTGACCGCCTGCCCCGCGGAGTTTCTTGGACCTTACGAGTTTTTGCTTGCGCCCACTACAGATATCTCACCCTCCGACAATGTCTCCTGGCAGGTGAGGAATCATACGATCAAGTTCGGCGTACTTTTCGCGCGCAACCGCAAGGATCAGAACTCCCGCACCGACGCGACTCAGGGCCAATTGAACTTCAGCTCGTCCAACCCGAACACCACGGGGGATCAGTTCGCCGACTCCCTTCTCGGGAATTACAACACCCTCACCCAGTTTTCGGCGGACCCTATCGGACATTACCGGTTTGACGATTTCGGCTCGTACATACAGGATAGCTGGAAAGCGTCGCGCAGATTGAATATCGATTTCGGGCTTCGTCTTGATTACACGGTGCCAACCTATACTCAAGCGAACAATATGGTGAACTTTATTCCCAGCCTCTACACTCCAATTCCGGGTTTGACGATCATCGGCGGCGGGACCATCCCGACCGCCCCCCTCGGAGATGGGAACGTGTTTGATTGTCCTCCCACCTCGGCCACACCGGGCGCCTGCAACCCCGGCGCAATCGGAGGAGGGTATGTTGTTGATGGCCTCGTGCGTACGAACGGCGTGCCTGCCGACCAACTAGGCAGGGTGCCGAGCGGCGATTCTCCATTCGTGCTGGACGTGCCTGCAGGCGCCCAGCGTGGTTTATTCAAACCCGAATATTTGGTCAGTCCTCATGTTGGCATTGCTTACTCGCCATTTGGCGATAAAACAGTCATCCGCGCCGGTGGCGGAATGTACTATGACAAGCCAGAGGGAAACATTGTTTTTGGACAGACGGGTATTGTGCCGTTTTTGCAGCAGATCCAATTCAACTCCGGCAACATGGGGGCGCTCCCTGCCTCTGGCGCGGCTCCGACGATCGGAAGCTTGAGCGCCGTCGATCCGAACATGGTGGTTGCGCGATCCCTACAATACAGTCTGAGCGTACAGCACGAGTTCCGGTGGGGCATAATGCTTCAAGCCGCGTATATTGGCAACCACGCTTGGCATCTGATCCGCGAGCCCAATATTAATGTCCCCACATTCGCAACTGCGGCGGCCGCTCCCTCAGGGACGACAATCAACTTGATTCGTCCGTTTCTTGGCTATGCAGACATCTCCCAATTCAGAAGTGACGGCACTTCAAACTACAACTCGTTCCAGATCTCAGCCGCCAAGACCAAGGGCGATATCACGGTTCAAGTCAGCTATACGTACGGCAATGCGCTTGGCAATGCCAACGGTCTAAATGACAATCCCGAACCGGAATGTGCGCTCACTTGCGTGCTCAACGGCAAGACAATCTCGTGGAAGCAGTACGACTACGGCCCGCTGACCTTCGATATCAAGAGCGTATTCGTCGCCTCCTACACCTTGAACCAACCCTTCTATAAGAACCGAAAGGGAGCGTTGGGTGAGTTCATTTCGGGGTGGTCAATTACTGGAATTACCAGAGCCCAGACCGGGTTTCCGCTTACCGTGACAGGGTCTGAGCCTCTCGCCGCGTCTGCCGGGAACATCGGAAATGAAAGCTTCACGGATCGCGGGAACCTCAACGCCGGAGTGGCACTGAATGCCGGCATCACTACGTGCATCAACAGCGCGACGCATCTCTGCTATTTCAATCCGATGATTACCACGGGACCTTTCACCACCGCGGGCATGACCACCGGCCTCGGGAATGCCGGCTTGGGAAGTATAGTCGGCCCCGGATACTATTCCTGGGACCTCTCGCTGCGCAAGAGCTTCCGCCTGCCCAAAGAAAGCATGGGATTCACTATAGAACTGGACGCGTTTAACGCGTTCAACCGGATTAATTACGGCAACCCGTCAACCACCGTGAGCAGCTCCAGCTTCGGTCAGATCACGACAAGTCAACCGCCTCGGCAAGTACAATTGGGGGCAAAATTCAGTTTCTAGTCTCAGCCAAGGCAATGCCTGACACTCGGGCGGCTATGACTGGGGCGCTGCAAAGTGCTTGAAAACAAGGTGTAACCACGGGTCACGCTAATTAGCGTTTTGTGTGCCTTGCAAGGGTCCAAGACGGGCCGGTTTGTGCGCGTTTATCTGCCCATGTTCGATCTTCGACGAGATTGAATACGGCTCATGTGCATGAAAAGGATCGTTCTTGCAGACTGAGTTTTGAAGAGCCGCAACTCCTGACGGCTCGAGAATCAGCTAAACTGCAGCAAGACCACCGGCCCGGAGGGCATTGTGCGTTTGCTGATCAACTTCATTTTATTCGCAGCTCTCTCCGGCGTGCTCGCGCCACCTGTTATACAACGCTCGCCGGACCCAGAAGCTCGCGCGCGCGAAATCGTCAGCCAGATGACGCTCGACGAGAAAATATCCCAACTGCACGGGATTCGCGATGAATCCCATTATCGCTACGTCCCTCCGGTGCCGCGCCTCGGCATCCCGGCATTCCACATCACCAACGGACCCGCTGGAGCCGGGCCGGACGGCGCTGGCCCCCAGCGTCCCGCGACTGCGCTCCCCGCCCCCATCGCGCTCGCTGCCACCTGGGACCTGCAGCTCGCGCGCCTCTATGGAGAAATTGCCGGCTCCGAATCGCGCATCCTCGGCAACGATTTGCTGGAAGCGCCAACCATTAACATTGCGCGCGTCCCGCAGAACGGCCGAACCTTCGAGGGCTATGGGGAAGACCCCTTCCTCGCCGGCCAGCTCTCCGTCCAAGTAATTCGAGGCATCCAAAGCGAAGGAATCATCGCCAACGTGAAACATTTCGCCGCGAACAACCAAGAGACAGACCGATTCGTCGTCAATGAATTGATTGACGAGCGCACCCTGCGCGAAATCTATCTCCCGGCCTTCGAGGTCTCCATTCACCAGGGGAATTCTGCTTCCGTGATGTGCGCCTATCCAAAAGTGAATGGCTTCTTCAGTTGCGAAAACGAAGTGCTGCTCACCGCCATCCTCCGCAATGATTGGCATTTCGATGGCTTCATCACTTCCGATTTCGGCGCCGTGCACAGTACCGTGCCATCCGCCCTCGCCGGTCTCGACCTCGAAATGCCCACCGGCAAATACTTTGACTCTGACCTGAAAGCTGCCGTGCAATCAGGTAAAGTGGCGCAGGGCGTGATCGACGATAAGCTGATTCGCCGCTTCAAGAAAATGATCCAGTTCGGCATGTTCGATCCGCAACCATCGCCGGAACCCATCCCCGCAAAAGAAAATGGCGATAAGTCGCGCGTCATGGCCGAAGGAGGAATGGTTCTCCTAAAGAATTCCTCGCATGCCTTGCCGCTGGAAGAATCGCGCCTGAAGTCAATCGCGGTTATCGGGCCTTCTGCCGCCAAAGCGGTTACCGGAGGAGGCGGCAGTTCGCACGTCGTGCCGCTTTACACCGTGGATCCGCTTGAGGGCATCCGCTCACGCGCCGGATCTGCCATCAACGTTTCCTTCGATGACGGCAGCGACGTGCTGAAAGCCGCGGGCGTCGCCCGAGCCGCGGACGTCGCGATTGTCATGGTTGGCGAAATCGAAACCGAAGGGCGCGATCATTCCATCACGCTCAGTGCCGATCAAGATCGCCTCGTCGAGACCGTAGCCGCCGTTAATCCGCGCACCATCGTCGTCCTCAAGAGCAGCTCCGCTGTGCTCATGCCCTGGGAGGAAAAAGTCCCAGCGATTCTTGAGGCTTGGTATCCCGGCGAGGAGGACGGCAATGCCGTCGCCGCCGTTCTCTTCGGAGAGGCAAATCCCTCCGGCAAGCTGCCGCTCTCATTTCCAAAAAACCTGGCCGATGTTGCTGCTAACACTCCCGAGCAATATCCGGGGATCGAAAAAACGGCGCGCTATTCCGAAGGCGTCTTTGTTGGTTATCGCCACTTTGACGCCCGGAACATTGCGCCGCTGTTTCCGTTCGGCCACGGACTTTCCTACACAACCTTCGCCTATAGTAATTTGCACCTCTCGCAAAAGGTTGTTCGCGCCACGCCACCAGCAGCGGCTACTGGTCCTTCGCTTCCAGCCATCGTTGTCACGTGCGATGTCGCAAACACCGGCACTGTCGAGGGCGCGGAGGTCGTTCAGCTATATGTCGGGATTCCCGGCGCCAGCGGCGTTCCGCAGCCACCCAAACAGCTCAAAGGATTTCAGAAGGTGCGGCTCAAGCCGGGCGAAACGGTGCACGTTCGCATTTCACTGGATGCGCAGGCATTTTCCTACTGGGACGTTGGGCGCCACGGCTGGGCGATTGCCCCTGGAAAATATTCGATCATGCTGGCCTCTTCGTCGCGGGACATCCGCCTCCACGACAACATCGAAATCACTTCTTCGCGCTGAAAGCATTAGCTGACCGATGCGGTTCGAAACGCTGCCTGGGGGAGCGATAGGGGGATGGTTCCAGGACCGAAGTGGTTATGGTTAATTTTTGCACTCGCCCTCTTTCTTGCTTTCGGAGGTTGGAAGTGCACTTCCGCGCCTCGAACACTCCTTGCTCAAAGCTTCAAAAGCCAAGCGGCCGAACTACTACCTTCTCCCCTCACCGTGGAGCCCGGTGGAAGTTCCAGTTCTGGACAAAACGTTGGCAATTGGCCATGGGTTCTCGTATGGAGCGACGAATTCAACAAGCCGGATGGCTCAGCGCCGGACTCGACGAAGTGGGCCTACGACGAGGGCGTTGGACAAAACGGCTGGGGAAACAACGAGTTGCAGTATTACACCACTCGCTCGAATAACGTCGTCATCCGGAATGGCAATCTCGTGATCACAGCCCTTCGGGAGACTTTCGCCGATTCCTTCGGTGTTACGAGGAATTTTACTTCAGCACGCCTCAAAACTCGGGAGCTATTCTCTCAGCTTTACGGCCGTTTCGAAGCGCGCATCAAGATTCCCTCGGGTCCGGGGCTTTGGCCAGCTTTCTGGTTGCTTGGTGGCAACATCAAATCAGTAGGTTGGCCCTCTTGCGGTGAGATTGACATCATGGAGAGCAAAGAACCCTCAACAATGCACGGGACTATCCACGGTCCCGGCTACTCTGGAGACAACGGAATTAGTTCCGCGTTCACGCTCTCCAGCGGACAGCGTTTCGCGGATGACTACCACATTTTTGCGGTTGAGTGGGAGCCGAATGAAGTCCGCTTCTATGTGGACAAGGATTTATATGCTACTCGGACTCAAGCCGATCTTCCGAAAGGTGCGCAATGGGTCTTCAACCATCCTTTCTTCATCCTTCTAAACCTTGCTGTCGGAGGCAATTGGCCCGGCCCGCCCGACTCAACGACAATTTTCCCTGCGTCGATGCGAGTGGAATACGTCCGCGTTTATCAGTTGTCGAACACACAGCCTGCTGCATTTGCCCATGAAGGTCGCTAAAATGCAAAATGTCTGCGCGTTGTCCAACTTCCAGTGTTTGGATAATTTAGTAACCGAGACGGCGTGCAACTTGACCAAGATTAAATAGCTTTTAACAACCAGGTCGTGAGCGTTTCAACAGCGATCATTTGAAATCAACAAGAATCCATAAATTTCAACAAGTGCTGGCACCTGGTTCGGAACCAGGAGGTCTGAGAAAGTGTCTTCGAAGGCATCCGATTGCTTTGCTGCCCCAAATCATATGATTTGGGGCAAAGTAGATTGCGATCCCGTCGATGCGCGGCTAAATCAAGTGCCAGATAGCGATTAGAAATCTTCGATTCGCAGTTGGTCTTCCGGACCTTTCCATGAGGATACAAAAAGCTTTCTTGTTTGATCTGCTTCGACAGTCTTCTTTTGCGCTTCCAAAGCTTTCCAAAGGCCGAAGAGGGAACGGGGATTCTTTGGATTGTGGCGCAAGTCCTCGCGGAAAACTTGCTCGGCTTCCACTAATTGGTTGCTGCGTAAGAGCGCGGCACCAAGGGATTCGCGGATGGGGTAATACCAGGATGCGAGTTCACGGTAGAAGTCGGCGCGTTCGGAGCGATCTTGTTCGGCAACGGCGACGCGCCAGTGCGTGATCGCGCCGGCCATGTCACCTTGCGCGGCGGCGATGCGAGCATCGAGGGTTTGGACGGTCAATTCATGGAGCGTGGCCCAGGAACCGAGCATTCCGAAACGCTGGTTCGCTGAATGTTGTGGATACAACTTTTCCATTGCTTCGCGCTCGGCTTCGGCCTTTTGCAACATTTTCTTGGAGGCGAAGGAACAGGCGCGGGCGTAATGCCAAATGAAGGCTACGCCGTGCAAGCTTTCGTCTGGCCGTGGCATCGCGAGGATGTCGTCCCAACGGGCGAACCGTAAGAGGACGAATAGCTGCGTGGTGAGATACGGTTCCGCATCGGGGCGGTCGGCGAGATCGGCGCGGATGATTGACTGAAGTTCAATGGCGGTTTGATTGGCCACGGGGAAATCGCCGTCCATTTTCGCGGAGGCGATCAAGAAATAGAGGTTGTGCTCGGCGTAGGCGCGTTTGTACGCCTCGTTGGGAATGTTTTTTTCACGGAGATAGGTGCGGTCGGCTGCGGCGGCGGCGAGGGTGCTTTTCTCGGCGGCAGTGTAGGCGCCGGTCCGGAAATAGATGTGCGCGGGCATGTGGACGAGATGGCCCAGCGTAGGAGCGAGTGTTTCGAGGCGATGAGCGCTGGATAAAGCTCGGGCGGGAAAAGGGGAAGCCTCCATTGCGTGGATATAGTAATGATTTGCGCCGAGGTGGTCGGGCCAGCGACGCAGGACGCCTTCGAGAACAGAAACAATTTCCAATGTGTTTTCGCCGGGTTGACCATCGTAGGTCCAGAGATGGTAGGGATGCAGATCCATCAGGCTTTCTGCGTAAAGGGTTGCGGCGTCCGGGTCGTCGGGATAGCGATGGCTCAGTTCGCGCATTGCGCTGGTATAATCGCGGGCACGCTTCTCGGGATCTGAATTTGAACCGTCGGCGAAACGGCGGGCCAAAGCGTCAATGTATGCACGCTCGATTGGCAAAGCGGCTGCGGAAAGCTGTTGGGCTTTTTGGATTGCTGCGCGGGCGGCTTTGTCGCGTTCGGGAGTGTTGTAGATTCCGCTGTTGTAGCTTGGGCTGTTTGCTAACGCGAGGCCCCAATACGGCATTGCTGCGTGGGGATCCAGCCGGGCTGCATTCTCGAAAGAGCGCATAGCCTCGTCGAAATTGAAGGCATAGAAGAACGCGAGCCCCTTGTCAAAGAATTCCTGCGTTTCTTCATTTGTTGTGTTGATGGGGTGGTGCAGAGCGCCAATTCCCGGGAAAGACTTGTCACCCTGCGTCTTCCTCGCTCCATCATTCTGTTGTGCAACAGAAATGCCTTGACGTTCCGTGGCAAGGTTGTCCCGCATCAGAGCGGGAATGAGAATCAACACACACGCCGCACAAAAACATTTTGACCCCGTCAGCACGGCTACATCATACGCGCCGGACTTAGGAAATAAAGGGAATGGGGCACGTGAATAGAAGAATCATGGCCGATGCGGATGGCCGAATCGATGGTTGGTGGAACGACTTCACCGGGAAATGATTCACCGTGAGAATTTCAGAGCTTCGGTTCGCCACCAACTCTGACGATCATGCGGTGGGAAAAACACTGCAAGGCAAAACTGCGCCTTGACAACGCCTTCGCTCTTATCGAGGGGCACCCACAAACTTCGCGGCTCCTTATTTGTGGGCCACCCGCCCCATTCAATACAAGGGATCAGCTAAATCGTGGATCGGTGGAAAGGCTCACGGATTTCAACATTAGAGTTATTGCGATTAGTGTTGCGCCTGCCGCGCTTCCGCCAATCAATAGCCCGCGCAATCAGAAGGGCAAGAATCCCCGCACCGAAAGGCCATATGCCCGTCGTCTTGGAAATGAGTCCTTCCATCGTGGCAAAAACCAAAAGAGTTAGACTCGTTTTTTCCAATAATGTCGGAGGATGGGAGTAGAACTTGAGAGTCAATATCCCCGCAATTAAGCAGTAACCGGCCACCTCTGCAGAAACGTACCAGGGAATCGGATGATAAGGTGGAATGGGAACGGTCCCAATCATAATAGAAATAAGGCTTTTGGCACAAACGATAAAGAGAAATCCCGCGAGACCTCTAGCCCAGCTTCCTGCAGTAAGGAACAGAATGGCAGAAGCGACTAAAACCTCTACAATGCCTGACAGTGTGCGTAGCAATGATGGGTGAGGAGTCCAAGCAGGATCAAATGTCATGACTCCACCGAGAACGAGGCACACGGTAGCAATACCGAGCAGAAGATATCCCGTTAACTGAAATCCATGCGTCACTTGGTCGGATCGTGAATTGCTCATATCAGTGCCCTTCGTAGCTACCGATGTACGGCACAACTAAATGATTCTGCAAGCGCACTTCCAATGTCGAAGGCAAACTTTGCTTCTTCAATTCCACTAAGGAACCCAAGCGCCTTGAGCGGGCGTGGCAAATTATGCTCCATCATCGTCTCTCCTGGAATAGCGAAGCTCTTAGGGTCACAACCACTCTGTTTCTTCTTCGTGTGCATTTCACAGTTCGTATTCACTTTCCGATACAAATGCTTCCACAACCATCTCGATCTCAACGCGGCAAACAAACGGAATCTGCGACGCGCCCAAGGCGCTGCGCGCGTGGTCTCATCGCGCCACGAGTCGTGCTAGTGGAAACCGACCGACGAAGACTTTCAGATACCGCAAGAACCATGCAACTTCCATTGCCCGATTCGGCTCACACGACAGCGTGACCCAAGGGGAACATCAGATGTTCTGACTCGCTTTATCGTGTGACGGCCCCGCGCGGTATCGAATAGGTCCCCACGGCGTGAGCAACGATTTCATCCTGTCCTCTGGAGTACAACTCAACGTCTCCCACCACAAGTGAGTGGCCAACTTTCATCAACTTGCATGTCCCGAGGATGGCGCGATCGGCGGCGGGCCTCCGGAGGAAGTTGATAGTGAAGCTGGTCGTAACAGCAAGCGGGATGATGCCCAGCTTGCCGAGAATGGCGACGTAGAGGGCGACGTCTGCCACTGCCATCATGACCGGTCCAGATACGGTGCCGCCGGGGCGAAGGTCTTGGACGGTGATCTCGTGACTGACGGTCGATGTCCCCTCGCCGACCGCCTCGACAACACATCTCGTCTGCGGGAACTCCCTGCGGAGAAAGTTGGCGATCTCTACGGCAGCTACCATATGATCTCCTTGGTCACTCATTGCCGCCGGTTTACACGTATGGGGGCGCCCTCGACGGCTTAAGACACAAGCGCGGACGGCGGCACCTCGATTTCGCCGCTTGCGATGTACGCCGTGGCACCGCCAACGCTGACAGAGGTCACGACGCTTCCGCTCTTACGCGCCTCCGCTTCGATTTCGCTTCGGCGCCCCATCAAGACACCTTGCTGGATCGAAAGGCGATAGGCCGTCCCACCAAAATCGGGCTTCGATGCCATTGCCCCGACGAGGGCTGCACAAGCACTGCCTGTCGCGGGATCTTCTTCGACGCCCAGCGCGGGCGCCCACATACGCGCATAAAGGTTGCCGCCATCTCGTAAATCTCCCGCGAAGAAGAAGACGTGGGGAGACCATGCTCGCGAGAGGGTTGCCGCCCAGGCAGCCCGATTGATCGCCGCACTATCGACGGCCTCGTTCGAGTTCAGTTGGGCAAAACAGAGTGGAACACCGACGCCCGCGAAAAAGACTTGGATCACCGCGACGGGCTCGACGGATAGGACGGCGGCGAGTTCGGTCGGAGAAGGTGTGCCGGTCGGTGCCTCGATGTTCCCCGCTAACGTCAAAGTGCCGTGGAACCCCCCGTTTCGCCGAGCGACGTCAACCGTCATGGGCCCGACATTCTCCTCAAGAATGAGCCGCATTGGATCACTAGGCCGCACGTGCTGTTGCATCACAAGCGCACAGGCTGTGCCGACCGAGGGAGCACCCGCGAAGTCGAGCTCCGTCCGAGGTGTGAAGATGCGCACCCGACACGTGTTCGCAGCATCCTTCTTCGGCAGGACGAAGGTCGTTTCGCCGAAATTGAATTCGCGGGCAATCTTCTGCATGCCCTCGACCGAAATGCCAGTCGCGTCAGGCAGAACCGCGAGTTGATTACCGCCGAATGGCGCCGAACTGAAAACATCGACGATGTGAAATGCGTAGTTCATGAGATCAATCTCCTTGTACTGCCTCAAGCCTTGACGACGAGATCGATTTCAACGCAGGCCCCGAGCGGCAGCGCGGCCACTCCGATCGTCGTGCGGGCCGGAAAGGGCTGACTGAAATACTTTGCGTAGATGGCATTCATCGCGGCGAAGTCACTCATGCTCGTGAGATACACACCGGCGCGCACGACATCATCGAATCGCTTGCCCGCTGCCTTGAGAACCGCCGAGAGATTCTGGAAGACACGCTCCGTCTCGGCCACAATGCCCCCCACGACCACCTTTCCAGTGGCCGGGTCTTGGCCGACTTGACCGCTCAAATAGATGAAACCATCGACTTTGATCGCTTGGGAAAACGGGCCGACCGGCGGCGCGAGTTCGGGCGACGTAATTGCGGTCTTGCTCATGGCAAACTCCTTTTGTTGAGATGCCGATCGAAGTATAGATCCGCTGCATTGAACAACATCATCCACGATGAGTAGCGTGCCATGTCATGAATCTCGTTCGGAATCATGATTACGTCATGGTCGATGTTGTGCGACCTCAAGCCTTCGATGAGTTCGGAGGCCTGCTGGGAGGGTACAATGTTGTCGTCGTCCGCCTGCACAAGCAGCACGGGTGAGTGCCACTGCTCGATGGTCGCGATGGGGGAGGACTCCACCGCCCGGCGGTTCGCATCTGCTCCGTCGATTGGCTCGCCCACCGAGGACAGGAACGTCGACCAGTTATTTATGCCTGAATAATCGACACCGGCGGCAAGTGCATCCGAGGCGCGCGCAAGACCGAGAGCCGTCATGAGTCCCCCATAGCTTCCCCCCCAGATGCCCAATCTATGGGAGTCGACGTCCTGTCGGCCTCGCAGATAGGTGATGGCGCCGAGCAGGTCATTGAGCTCGCTGCCACCGCCGGGGCCTAAGTTGTCGGCCTCTCTGTAGTCAAGGCCATAGCCGGTACCGCCGCGATAGTTGACTGACAGCACGATGTAGCCCTCGGCGACGAGGTACTGATTAAATGCGTATATCCAGCTATACGTACGCTTGGGATCGAACCCCAGCAGCATCTGTCTTTTAGGGCCGCCGTGGAAGAACAGAATCGCCGGGCGCGGCTTCGTGGTGGTTTCGCGTGGTAGGAACAGTTGCGCGTGCGTTTCCTGGCGATCCTTCGCGCTAAAGGTCACGGCCTGGGGCATGACGAGCTTGGAACTCGGGAAGGAGGACGGGATGGCTTCCGGAGCGAGCCGCCGCCATTGCCCCTCCGCACTCAACGCGACCGGATGCGGTGGCTGGTTGCCGTCGCTCTGCAATGCGAAAAGAGCGCCGTCTGCGCCGATCTGCGGCAAGTCTTCGATGGCGTGGCTCTGGGCGGCGCGCACCGCCGCACCATGCTCGACATCGACCGTCCAGATATGCATCCTGTCGGTGTCATCCTGAGTGGACGAATAGACCAGGCGCTTGCGGTCTTGGCTGAAGACCACGTGTGTGACCTCGAACTTTCCCGCCGTGAGTGCGCGGGCCGTCCCGCCTTGCACGGGGACGGCATATAGATGCAGCCAGCCGCTTTTCTCCCAGGGGAACACGAGATCATCATGGTTGGTCCAGAACAGGTTCGTCGCCGAGGGAGCGTCGTTCGTCGGCCCTTGCGTCGGATGGAAGACACTGCCGGGTCCCGCGTCGGCTATCCAGACACGCCGCCCCTGGCCGGTTTTCACGTCCGCCGTCCAGATCGACCACGGTCGTCCGCTACGTTGGGAGAAGAAATCGTTGGGGGTTTTCTCGGCCAGCACATGAACGAAGGCGATCCGCGTCCCGTCCGGTGAAAACGCAGGCGAGCTGTCGTAGTCGAGACTCGGACTCAACCAGACGATGTTTTGGTCAACGAAATCGTAGACACCGATCAGCGAGTGGCTGCCTCGGTGGCTCACGAACGCCAGGCGTTTGCCGTCCGCCGCCCAGGTCAGGGAGTCCACAGTTCCCTGATCGATGAGCAAGAGCTGCGCGTCGCCATCGCCGTTCGCGGCCACCGTCAGAATTCTTTTCTTGTCGACAAACAGCAGCCGGCTCCCATCGGGCGAGAAGCTAGGGGAGTCTCCCGCGCCGACCTTATGCGGCACGCCGCCGGCCGTGGCAACCACCCATACTTCCTTGGGCATTGGGCCTTCCGGGGAGTTATTAACGTTGGCCGGAGTCTCGTCCTCAAGACTCTGCCCCCGTGCGAAGGCGATCGACTTCGTATCCGGCGACCATGCGAGTTCGCCGATATCGAAACCGTCGTCCTTTGTGTACGGTGTGATCTGGCGCGCTTTCGCGCCATGGGAGCGGTCTGCTACCCAGATATTACTGCAGCCCTTCGCGTTGAATACCCACGCCACGGCTGCGCCCGTGGGCGCCGCCAGCATGTACGACGGAAATGGCGCCTGCATCACATCGTTGAGTGTAAAAGCCGCTGGATGGGCTCCCGCAGCCTGCGCCATTAGCGGCTGCTTTTCCTTTACTTCATTGGCTTGTGCGCCGGCCAGCGTTGCGGTCATCCCGAGCACCGCCAAGCCCGCGACGCCTACCATCACTCTACACACTGATCTCTTCATCCTACCTCCACTGTCTCTGCTGAGTGGTTGTAGCGGAGAACCGATAATTCCACAAGTTCATTATTCTCACAATGATGTTGCTGTTTCCGCACGATTCTGCTATTGGCTCGGAGGAGGTTTTAAGATTACTTTAGGAGGCTCCAGTGTTCGACGATTTACACGCGCTCGTAGAGTTTGCCTGGGCCGGGTCCATTGCCGGTGCAGCCGATCGTCTATTCCGGACACCATGCATAAGCTCGCCTTGTTCTCTGGAGCGCCGTTGGCTGTCAGCTGTGAATATAGACCGTCCAGGTAACGGACAAGATCTTCCACTGCCCATCAATTTTGCACACCTGCCAGTGTTCGACGCCTGAATTGGAAACCTTGTCGTTGATGAAAAAATCGTAATTAAATGTCACCAGCCCTAGAGGACCGTCCTGGCGAATCTCGATGTTGTGAAATTTCTCTTCGAGTTTGTCCTTCGACGTAGCAAGGAATTTCACAAATCCATCTAGCTGGCTCGGGCCAATCCCATCGAACTGAGCGTTGGATTTGCGGGCGCTATCAACTTCTTCCTGCTTGTTGATGTGATGAAAGAGCACATTGGGGTTCAGCACGAGCTTCGTTATGGCGGACCCGTCCTTGTGAATAATATCCTGACGGAACTCCTCCACCACGCTGCGAATTATCCTGAGGTCATCGGCATTGGATTTGAATTCGATCTTCTGGCCCTGCGCAAATGCTTGACCAGCCAAGGCACACGTAAGGAGCACAATGAATGCTACGACCGCTGTCTTTTTGTTCATCTGACATTTTCCTTTCACATTTTGATTTTGGTTCGGATGCTAAATCTTTAACTATCCACGCACTTCTAGCTTTCATGTAAGGCAATGATTGGATCCACCATCGTCGCGCGGCGAGCCGGAATGTAGGTGGCCAGAAAGGCGACAACCAACAAAATCAGCGGGACCGTGACGAATACGATCACATCAAACGGATGCACGCCATACAGAAGACCTGCAATCATCCGAACTGAGATTGCAGAAAGGATCAATCCAATCGCAATTCCAGCGCAAGCGAGCAACAATCCTTTCCCGAGTATGAGTCTGAGAATATCAGGCGGCTGGGCTCCCAAGGCGATTCGGATTCCAATCTCACGAGACCTCTGCCCAACCATGTAAGCCAGCAAGCCATAGATGCCAATGGAGGATAAAAGCATCGCGACGGCCGCGAACACTCCAACCAATTCCGCCGAGAATCGGCGCGGAGCAATTGAAACATCCATCACATCGGTCATGGAGCGGATATTGAATACGGGCAGGGTAGGATCCACAGATTGTATCTCAGTCCGAATCTGCGATTCGAGGAGTGATGCGGGCAGAGGCGTCCTTGCCACCACGCTCATGGAACTACTCCTCCGCCCCGGCAGCTGATAGATAGGTCTGAATATGTGGGGGACACCATCTGTGTCGAGTCCGTCTTGCTTCATATCCTTGACGATTCCGACCACGGTTACCCAAGGAAGGCTGGGATTTCCCCGCTGTGATGCCGTGTTTCGATCCAACCGCACGCGCCTGCCGACAGGATCAATGCCCGACCAATAGCGCCGCGCCGTAGTCTCATCAATGATGGCTACGTCCTGCTTTCCTCCTTCATCGCTTTCAAGGAAAAAACGCCCACGAATCAATGGGCATTGCATCACCATGAAATAATCGGGAGTCACTCGAATTACTTCCGCTGTTAACCCTTGCGATGAATCGGTCGCGCGGTCCTCAATCACCAGTGCGGAGGTTGTTGTTGGACGTGCGCCGGGCAAATCCGAGGTTATGGCGGCCCGATCAATTCCTGGAATCGTGGCCACACGCCGGATGACGTCTCTGATAAAAGATGTCCTTTTTGAGACGTCTAAATACACATCCAGCTTGGGATCGTTCGGTACCGGTAGGTAGATGCTTGCAGTAACTACTCTCGAAGGATTAAAACCCGGATTTTCCTGAATCAATCCCCAGAAAGTCCGCAGGAGCAAGCCGGCTCCAACCATCAACACAACAGCAAGCGCCAATTCAGACACAATCAGCAGACTCCTCAACCGGAATGTCTTAGCGCTGGAACCGGAGCCTTGGGCACCTTCCCGAATTGCGGCAGTCATATCGGCTTTCATTGCCTGGAAAGCTGGAGCGAGCCCAAATATGATTCCGGTGAAGATGGAAATCAGAAGAGCAAAAAGCAGCACCGTCCGGTCGACACCCACTTCGGCAAGCCGGGGAACCGAAGCGGGAACAAAGCGAAGGATGAAACTCAAGGTCAATTTCGCTGCGAGCACGCCTGCCACACCCGCGATCAAGGAAAGCACCAGCGACTCCGTCAGCATCTGGCGCATCATGCGAAAACGGCCAGCCCCAAGCGCCATCCGAAGTGCCATTTCTCTCTGTCTTCCTGAAGCGCGAGCCAGGAGAAGGTTTGCGATGTTCACGGATGCGATTAGCACGACTAGGACTACCGCGGCCATCAACACCAGCAGTTGGGGACGCACATTGCCTACGAGTGCGTCCTGCAAAGGTTGGATCTCGATGGACCATTTGGCCTCAGGAGGATAATCATTCGGGAAGTCAGTTCGGAGTTCGCTGGCCATTGCCGTCAGTCTCGCCTGAGCCTGCGTTACATCGATGCCAGGTTTCAGCCGTCCGATTGCCTCGCGCGCCACCTTCACGTTGCGCGCGGGTTTCGGATAAGGATCCGCGCTGAACCCGGCCGTGCACCACACCTCCACATCCCTCGCGACCGTCTTTCCGGGGTGGCGAAATCCGGCAGGAAGGACTCCCACAACCGTGTACGGATCGTTGTCCATCCTCAGACGCTTCCCGAGAATATTCGGGTCGCCGCCGTAGGATCGGCGCCACAAGCCATCGCTAATCACAACTGCTTCTGCAAAACCCAGCGCAACGTCCTGAGAGCCAAATAGCCGCCCGATTTGCGGCGATGCGCCGAGCATGGAAAAGTAGTTGGGGCTCACCTCGAGCAATTGAAGACTTTCCGGTTGTTGTCTGGCGCCGGTCAAATTGGTGGGGCCAGAGACGACAACGCTTACTTCCTCGAAGACACCGGCTCTTGACTTCAGATCCTCCAACTCGGGGACAGAATAGGGAACGTCACGCAAACCTATTCCAGGATTGTTGAAAGTGATTTTCACCAATCGATCGGGATCGTGGTATGGTAGTGAACGCAACAATACCGCATTCACGACACTGAAAATCGAAGTGTTTGCTCCAATTCCCAATGCCAGCGTGAGAATGATTATGAGAGTGAAGCCGGGACTCTTCCGCATGATGCGAAATGCGTATCGAATGTCACTGAGCAGTGTTTCCATCGTTTCATTCTCCAGGCGAATCAAGTTCTCGGTTGGCTAGCTTCCCGCGGTCAGCTCACAACCCCCAAGACGCGGTTCAGTTCGTCGTAAAGGAACGACTGGCTGCGGGCTGTGTTGTCGATGTTGTTCATCGGCGAAACATGTCAACGTCCGGCGAAATAAGGAACGAGCGAAAACTACGTCAAAGGCCGCACCCTTGGACTTCAAAGAATGCGGCACCCACAAACAAAGGCTGGCCCACCCGCCAGGTAGGAACTACATCGCGAGGCGGACGCATCGGTCCGCCGCGCAATCATTTCAATTCCCGCGAATCAATTTCCTCTGCGTCCCGCGCCGGCCGCAGCGGCAGCAGCCGTCGAAGGCGGCACCAAATTCGCCGCGCGGAAATACCCGACAATATTTCCGTACTCTTCGTTGTTGTGAATGATGTTCTGTAGCAGCGGTTGGATAAACGGATATGGCCGTCCGGGTCCGCGTCCGGCCGCGGCAGGCGGTGTCACCATCATCATCCCGGAAGAGTCCGTTAACGAATCGTACATGGGCCCGCAGTAGTCGATCGCCGCGTGCATCCCCTTCACAAGTTGTTCTTTCGTCTGCGGAGTTTTTTCATAGTCAGTGGTATTCGGGCTTGCTTCGCCTTTGGCCCGTGCGCAAAATATGAAATTCGCGTTGATTACGTGCCCGACCAATGACCCGTATGTCCGTACCTCCGGCGTCGTGCCGAGCTTCATGCTGAAATTCGCATCCGGCATTTGTTCGGCCGAGGCGATAAGATTTTTGGTGATCTGACCCCATTGACCTTTCACAAATGTCGAGAGCGGATCGGTCGGAGCGGCCTGAGGGGGTTGCGCTGCACCGGGGGCTGCTGCTCCTCCGCCTTGCGCAATCGCGGGCACTGCGGCGATGCAACACAGCACGGCACTGCAAAGAAACTTCTTCATTGTGGTTTTCTCCTTGTGGGTTGCGCCACCCCGCAAATGGCGAGCTGACAACTCGGCCAATACGTTGGCGCATATACGGACATGTATGATCGCTCCGGTGTTTTCATCAATTCACTAAACTAAGATAATTCGCTTTGTAGGCCCTGTCGGCCACAGCGTCATCCCAACGCCAATACATTCTTGGCGATGCCCCTGCTCACGGAACATATGCCACGAAGAACCAGTGTTTGCACGAAAAGTGACATGCGGTGTCCGAAATGAGACAAGCGGTCAGAGTTGGCCCTCAAATACTGTTGCCACGGATCCGTTCACAGGGCAAAACCGGAATTCAAAGTGTGGCAGCGGTATCGAGCACAATCGTCTGGGCGGTTGGCGGCCAAAGACTTTGTACCTTCCGTTTCAGACGCTTCGTTACATTGGGATGGCAGCACGTGGAGTCTTGAGCTCCTTGCCTTTCTCCCCAATCAACCTAGACAAATGCCCTTCTACAGCTGCGATGGACGTGGGGTTGGCGCGTTTGCCAGCAACTGCCCGATTGCCAGCTCACAAACCTGGCCCCGGTGGACCGGTGAAATTGCTTTGCCGAGAGAACTTGGCGCTCTCGACGCACCTGTCCTCAGTGATGTCTCCTTCGAAGGTTCAGCTATAATCCGTGCCGGAGGGATCGACACACCCATTGCTGCAGGCCACACCAGATATGGGACGGACGAGATGGATTTTGATCCTGTGTGCGTGGACGATTGTAGGACTGTTGTTTGCCGTGCGCAGGATTGTGCTGGTGAAGGTACAGGGTACCCACGTCAGCTGGGTGACCGTGGGTGCGCTCGAACTTATCTACTGGTACGTATGGGCGGCGTACACACCGCTTGTGATTGCTTTGGCCAAACGGTTCCCTTTGACGGGGCCGAGGTTTGTACCTCATATAGCGATCCACACAATCACGTCGCTCATGATGGCTCCCCTGGCATCTGTCACCGAATACTTTCTGAGCCGCGGACTTCTGCGATCAGTTTTTCGCATAACTGATCCTGGCGTGCTGCGCCTTCTCCCGCCGTTCGCGGTCAGTGTTCTATCTATGAGCTTTACTGGCATGCTTACGTACTGGTTAGTTGTGGGATTGTACCAGTCGATCCACTTTTACCAGGCCGCTATGGAGCGCCAGACTAGAGCGGCGCAACTGGAGACGCAGCTCTCCCATGCCGAACTTGAGAACCTTAAGAGCCAGTTACATCCGCACTTTTTGTTCAACAGTCTTCACACCATTGGAGTCCTGATGCAGGAAGACGTCGATGCTGCGAGCCATCTGCTAGTCTGCCTCGGCGACTTGCTGCGCATGGCCCTCGAACGGCGGGAGAACGAGATCACCTTGCAGAGCGAGCTCGAGTTCGTCGGCAAGTATCTGGAGATCGAACAGACACGCTTTCATGATCGCTTGAAAGTTCACATGGACGTGCCACCTGACCTTCTCGCAGTCTATGTACCGAGTCTGGCGCTTCAGCCACTGGTTGAGAATGCTATCAAGCACGGCATCAGCGTCGATTCCGCCGCAGGCCGGCTAGAGATCGCTGCCAAACGCTACAACGGCAGAATTCGGCTCTGCGTCCGCGATGATGGCCCGGGTCCGGCACCGGGATCGCGCCTGCGATTCGGCGTCGGACTCACCAACGTCCAGTCACGCTTGAAACAGCTCTACGGGGACGAGGCGTCGCTGGAACTTACCGGGGGCAACGGTCGAGGCTGTGAGGCCATCATCACCATTCCACTGAGGAGTTCGCATGAAGACACGAGTCCTCATCGTCGATGACGAACCGATCGCCCGCCGCGGTATCCGTCGCTATCTGGCCGAACACAACGGCATTGAAGTTGTAGGCGAGGCGGCGAACGGAATAAGTGCGGTGGAGCAGATCAATGAACTTCATCCCGACATCGTTTTTCTCGATGTGCTGATGCCTGATCTGGATGGTTTTGGAGTCATCGAAAATGTGGAGCCATCGACCGGACCCGCTCCCGTATATATCTTCGTCACGGCTCACGATGCGCACGCCATTCGTGCATTCGAAGTGCACGCTGTTGACTATCTCTTGAAACCGTTTGATAAGCAGCGATTTGCCAAGGCCCTGGTTCACGCACGCCAGGTCCTCAAACAGTCCAGGAAAGCAAATCGAGGTTTCGAACCACTGCTCCAATCCCTCCGTAGTCTCCGCCCGTTGGAACGCTTTGTGGTAAAGGACAAGAAGCGGATTTTCTTTGTTCCCGTTTCCCACGTTTTGTGGATCGAAGCCACGGGAAACTATGCCTGCATACACACCGCCAGCCACAGTCACCTGTTGCGGGAAACCCTGGCACACCTGGAAGAGAAGCTGGCGCCACACCACTTCATCCGGGTGCGGAAATCGGCCATCGTGAACAGTGCCCGCATTAGCGAGATTCGTCCGATGTTCGATGGGGTGTACGACATCATACTGGCAGAAGGAACGGTGGTCACGTCGAGTCGCAGATATGCTCACAAGTTACGGGCTCTGCTGGAATCCTAGTCTTCGCAACTGGGATGTAAATTGGCGCGTCGGCGTGGAACGCCAGCGGCGCAATCAAACATTCTGTGAATAAATGTCCAGATCGCTTCGGCCCCCGGCACATTCTCTCTTGGGACCCTCAAAATGGCTGGAAGGAAATCCACCCTTCGACGACTCAGCACTAAAGAAGAGGCCTGCGCACGAAAATTCAAATCAAACTGCCCAAAAACTGTTCTTTCCGGTCAGTCCAAGTTCGCGATCTGGTGGTCATTGGAATCAATGAGTTACAGTCAACGCGTCGGAGATGTTTTTGGGCAGGTCTTCCCCGCCAGTATACTGCTGACGTTACAACCCATCCCCCAGCCTCTCGACACCCCCTCCAACACCGAACATCTGGAAAACAACTTTTGTTCATTATTCAGAACGCAATGACGAAGAAGTTGACGGGATTCCAAAAACAGTAGGAGGCCACCTACAGACATAACGCAAGAGCCACTTTCCTCGCAAACAACCATGGGATAACGAGAAATCCACAGCCACAGGTCATTATTACATCGAATTAACTTGACATGGAAAGTACGGAGGCCTATATAGCTTCCAGTTTACCCTCTTGGAGGTCGCCATGCGCCGCATCTCAGCCACATTTCTTTCGATTTTCTGCCTGTTTGTCCTGACGTTAACCGGAGCCGCTCAACAACCGGCCCTGTCTCCTCCCGGCCCTTCAGCGCCCGCGCCCCCCACGGCCCCTGGCTTGGACGCTCAATCCGCTGCCGTCCTCGCGACTTGCAAGACTGCGCTTGGTGCCGGGGCGTCCGCGCAAATCTTGGACTCTGTCATTCAGGCCACAGTATCCAATCCCGACAACTCCAGCGCCACGCCAGGCACGGTAACCATCAAAGCCAAAGGAACGGACATGGTGCGGTGGGAAGGCACCTCCGGCGGCAAAACCTATGTGACCATCGCCGCTCGCGGCCAACAGAAACATCAAGTTGGCAGCGGCTGGGCCACGGACGCAAGCGCGAACGCCATCCACCAGCGCATGACGCACCTTCCAGCGCTATTGATCGGTCAAGAGATGGCTCGCGGAGACCTCTGGGGCCAATATGTCGGACAAGAGACGCTCGGCGGGCAAACCGTCCACCACGTGAAACTTGCGCGGGTATCAACCCTCGGCAGTCCGGTTGATGCACAACTCACGCAGAACTCCGAGATCGATGTGTTCATTAACACACAGACCGGGCTGATTGCAAAGATCAGGTTCATCCACCACTCAGAAACCGATTGGCGGCTGGGCACGCCGATGGAAATCTATTATGACAACTACCAGACTGTAAACGGAATGCTCATTCCCTACCACCAGCGCACGATCATCAGCAATTCCATAAAAACCGACCTGAACATCACTTCCGCGCAGTTCAACGTCGGCCTCGCCGACACCGTATTTCAGGGGAACTGACCATGATTAATACACGCCGCCTTCTTACCACAGTCATTCTCGGTCTTGCCTTTTTGGGGTTTGCATCCGTCGCTCACGCCCAATATCCCGGCTATCTGACTAACAGCAACGACACGGGTCTGCCGGACTATGGGTCTTTCATCTCCTCGAAAATTGACTCGGTGAATCTTGCGAACGGCGGCTTAATCATCCGTATCCCGCTCCAAACCATTAAAGACCGCAACGCCACTGTCGCAACCGGATTTCAATACGACAGTAAGTTTTGGGCCGTCACCCGACATTATTACCCGTACCCACAAATGTCACCAAGCACCGCAGTCTATTCCTGGGGTCCCTTCTACAACAGCACTCAAAGCCCCACCGGTTGGCATCCGTATTCGGATGGGACGGGAGCGGCCAATTATGACTGGAACGAGAATATATGGACATGCAGCCCGTTCTTTAACGGGTTTGAGTACGATCCTGCGACCATCAAGGTAATCCGCAGCAATTACATCGTCATTGACGAGACCGGAGCAAGGCACCAAGTCCCCGACCGGGCCATATACACCACCTATCAGTATGTGAATTCTTGCCCCGACGGTTGGTCGTCATTACCAATGAACGCAGTAGCGGAATCCGATTCCGGTCACTGGCAGCTCGATATTACCAACCAGACTTACTCGAATCTTTGGGGAGGGGTGATCCGTTCCTTCAACGGAGTAGTGGCCAACTCGGGGAACGTAGACACCAACGGAAATTCGTGCTGCGTGTTGCCAGGACTCACCTTCGCGAGCCAAACAGGCCAATGTGCTATCCTCCAGCCGAACTATAATTGTACCGACACTTACACCTACACTGACTCAAACGGCCACACACAGACGATCACGGTGAGCTATACATCCTTAAACGTCCAGTCCTCATTCCCGACTTCAACCTGCGGCCTCCAAACAGCCTGCGATTTCGCTAATTATGCGGGCTCTGTCCCCTTGCAGGTGATCTCACAAATCACCCTGGCGAACGGGCTAAGCTACACGTTTTCCTACCAGGACCCCAACAATCCCAGCCAAACCAATCCTTATGGTGAGATTACACAGATCACCCTGCCGACAGGAGGCTGGATCAAATACAAGTGGGGGACTTTGGCACAGCGCGACTTGGGGCCATTGGAGCCTCCTGGCTCCACGAAAGTAGGTTTTCAAATTTATTTGGATGCGCGGGTAATCACTGAACGAGACGTCAGCGAAGATGGAGTAAACGTGAACACGTGGACCTACTCGTACGCCGGAAGCCCAAATCTTACGCAATCGACGACCGTCACCGACCCGCTGGGAAATCAGGAAGTTCATACCTTCGGCGGAGGCGGAGCCGATCAAAGGCCCACCGAATCCGATGTAGTTTATTACCAGGGGGCTTCTAACAAGCTCAAAGAGGTGCACACTGATTGGGCCACCGATTACGCGCCCGTGACGATTAATCAACCGCAAGTAGACTCTTACGGTAACTATCCGGTGTATCTGGACTTCACCACGCGGAACCCGCGTGTGTACCGTACAACCACGACGCTGCTGGACACAAATCAAGTGACCAAAACGGAGACGGATTTCAACGATTGCTATTCCTACAACATCTTCCCAGCGGGCACCCAAATCGACAATACCCCTAATACGAACACATTCACGGAATGCCGGGCTATCCCGACGGAAACCCGCGAATACGATTTTGGAACCGGCACACCGGGCGCTTTACTCGGCAAGACTGATTTCACATATCTCCACCAGACGAATTCCACTTACCTCAACGCGCACATGTGGACGCTTGTGACATCGAAGACAGTGAAAGATGGTTCCGGAAACGTGGCGGCGCAGACAAACATAACTTACGATTCGACGTCGCTGACTTCCACCAGCGGTGCGGCTCTGCTGCATGACTACACGAATTACTCCTCTTCCTCAACGCTGCCGCGTGGAAATCCAACGGTAATAAGCAGATTGCTGACCTCGAATAGCTCCTGGCTCACGACCACCAACAATTACAACGACCTCGGCGAGCTCGTGCAGACGACCGACCCAGGCGCGCACACCTACACGCTCAGCTACACAGACAATTTCGTCGACGGCACGAACCGAAACTCATTCCTGTCATTGACGTCTGTGGTGTCGCCGACGACAAACGGCATCTCCCACGTCGAAGGCAAGCAGTATTACTGGTACACGGGGCTTACTGCTGCCGTCTGCGGCCAGAACGCGCCATCCCCGGGGTCGTGCTCGAATTCCTACACACCGAGCTCCTCTTCACCCGTCTCCGATTATGCGAAGTACACATTCGATGGTCTCGGTCGCCCCGCCACCGTCACCCACGGTGACGGTGGGACAACCAGCTTCACTTTTACTGAGCCATCGTCTCCAAGCCCGAGTTCGCGCATCAGTGTCAGCGCGACCTCCGCGATTGATTCGGCCACCAATCTCACGAATGCCGCCATCATTGACGGTCTCGGCCGCGTCATCCAGACGCAGCTCACATCCGACCCCGATGGGACGGACTACGTGGATGCGGTCTATGATGCTGTCGGCCGAGTTTCAACGGGATCGAATCCTCACCGCAGCTCCTCTGCAACCACCGACGGCACCTCCTCAACTGTTTACGACCGCTTTGGCCGCACAACAATGCTCATCCCCCCGGATGGAAGCTCTTCGTCGAACAACGTCACGACTACTTACTCGGGCAACACGGTCACCGTCACCGATCAGGCTGGCAAGCAGCGCAAGTCTTATACGGATGGCCTCGGTCGTCTCATTGAAGTGGACGAACCCGGCGCGCCGCCGAGCGGCAGCGGAGTCTCCGCATCCAACGGCTACATCATGATTTCCGGGTCGGAGCAAACAGGGGCTGGAGGCGCCTCCGCCGTCGGCACCGTCACAATCAGTGGAAGTGAACAGGCGGCGTTCAACGACAATAATCAGGTTATTTGGGACACGGGCGTCGTGGAAATCACAGTGAACGGGCACAATGACACGACATCCTATGGGCAGCACAGCACGCTCGCCACTATCGCTAGCGCGCTGGCAACTGCGATCAACAACGACTCGAACGCTTACGTGACTGCGACAGCGTCCAATGGCGTTGTCACGCTCACCGCGAAGACCATCGGCTCTTCAACCGACTATTCGCTTTCAGCCACTTCCTGGACCAACGATGTGCCGGATTTTGGCGGGCCTTCCTTTGACACTTCGACCTCGGGCAGCACGCTCACGGGCGGATCGAGTGGCACGCCCGACACGGGCACGGTGTGGGTCAACGTCGGTGGGGTGCAGGTCTCAACCACTTACGGAAGTAGCAGCACCGCGTCGTCGGTCGCGTCAGGTCTCGCCTCTGCGATCAATGCCAACAATTCCATCGCGGTGACCGCGTCGGCATCGGGCAACGCCGTGAATCTGACCGAAAAGACGCAAGGCTCGGAACCATCGCTCACCGTTGGCTCCTCAACAAACTATCCCTCAGCGTTCTCTTCGCCCTCCTTCTCGGGCAATGCATTTGACTCGGTGCTCGACGGCAGCGCAAACAACGTCCCGCTCTCGCTCTCGGCGCCCGCTGTCACCCTCTACTTCTACGACGTTCTGAACAACCTCACCTGTGTCGAGCAGCACGGCAACTCCACGGGCCAAACTGGTTGTTCCAGTTCTCAAAGCAATGACTCATCCAGTGCCTGGCGCATCCGCCGGTTCGCCTATGATTCCTTGGGCCGCATGACCGACTCTTGGAACCCGGAGTCCGGCCATATCAGCTATACCTATGACGCCGACGGAAATGTCTTGACCAAGACCGCGCCCAAGCCGAATCAAACCGGCGGCCACACCGTCACTACCACGCTCACTTACGACGCTCTCCATCGCGTCCTCACAAAAACATTCAGCGACGGCACCACACCATCGGTAACCATCGCTTATGACGGTACGACCATCTCGGGCTGCTCTCCCACGCTCACGCCATCCAACCCCACCGGCCGCCGCACCGCCATGTGCGACGCCGCGGGCTGGGAAGCCTGGAGCTACGACTCACGCGGCCACGTGATCACCGAGCGCCGCAGCACCAATGGCGTGACCAAATCCACCTCCTACGCCTATAATTTGCACGGAGGCGTGACCTCGATTACCTATCCCTCCGGCCGCACCGTGTCTTACACCTACAACGCCGCCGATCAAACCACTTCGGCCTCCGACGTCTCGAACAGCATCACCTACGCCTCGAACGCCCACTACGCCGCGCCCGGCCATCTCTCATCTTTGCAGGAAAGCGGCTCGAACCTCATCTTCACGGCGTTTTACAACAACCGTCTCCAGCCCTGCCGCATCTCAGTGAAAAGCAGCGGCGCCGCGCCCAGTTCGTGCACCGATTCCGCAACCGGCAACGTGCTCGACTTCACTTACAATTTCAGCTACGGCGCGGCGGACAACGGCAACGTGACAAGCATCACCAACAACATCAACACCGCCCGCAGCCAGTCGTTCACCTACGACGAGTTGAACCGTGTCATTGCCGCGAAGACGCAAGCCACCTCCGGCACTTACGCCTGGGGCCTTGCGTTCACTTACGATCCCTGGGCCAACCTGCTTTCCGCCTCGGTCACGCAGGGCTCTGCCTACTCGTTCAGCGTCACCTCGAACGGGAATAATCAGATCTCAAGCACCGGCTTCTCCTACGACTCCGCTGGGAACATGACCGCCGACCCTGTGAACAGTTACACGTTCAACGCCGAAGGCGAACTCACCTCCGCCGCGGGCGTCACGTACACGTATGACGGCGACGGCGACCGCGTGCAGAAGGCATCGAGCGGCGCACCTTTCAAGCTTTACTGGTATGGAGTCGGCACGGACCCGCTCTCGGAATCCGACGCCAGCGGCAACATCAGCGAGGAATACATTTTCATGGGCGGCGCGCGCATCGCGATGCTCACTCTTTCCAGCGGCGCGGTGAATTACTACATCCAGGACCACCTCGGCTCCTCCCGCGTCGTTACGAATTCAAGCGGCACCGTTCTTGACGACTCCGACTTCTATCCCTTCGGCGGCGAGCGCGCCTATCTGTCATCGAGCGGCAACAACTACAAATTCACATCGAAGGAACGCGACACCGAATCGGGACTCGACGACTTCGCCGCCCGCTTCTACACCTCCAACTACGGCCGCTTCATCTCCGCCGACGACTCGAAATACATGAAAGCCGCCGATCCGCAGACGTTTAACTTGTACTCCTACGTCTCCAACAACCCCATCAACGCTGTTGATCCCACTGGGCACTCTGAGAAGTGGGCAAACAGATTCAAAGAAATGCAAGGCGGAGGCATCGCCGACGGTGATACCGGCGATTCCTCTGTCGGTTCAGCCGACCCCGGCCCAGATCAAACCAATTCGGGCTCAGACGCGAGCGTCGTCGCCGAGGAAATGAGCGGGGACCCAATCTCTCCGCCCACGACGTCCAACGATGTGACCCCGGACACGACTGCGCCCGCCAACGATCAAGCCGACGAGAATTGCTCAGGCCCGTGTGCGGATCCCCAGCAAGCTCCCCCGCCCCCCGACCCAAGTAAGAAGCCTTCATGGGATCCAAGTCAGCCGTTTCCGGATGATCCTACAAAGCTGGGCCCCGACTGGCGTCCAGACGACACACACAAGTCTCCTGACGACCAGCGTTTTGTTAATGACAAGACGGGAGATAAGGTTGATTGGCATCCTGGTAAACCGGGGGAGCCGGGCTTTATAGGAAAGGATCACTGGCATAACGTTCCACCAGGTGGACAAAAAGACAAAGAACACTACGAACCTGGAGACAGAATAAAGGGTCCCAGTTTTGCTCAGAGGCATCCAATAGTGACCGCTGTTGGCGTTGTTGCGCTACTATATGTAGCTGCGGCGGTTATTATTCCTCCTCTTGTCGGAGCTGCGCTTGCCCCAGCATTGTTATTCTAACGGGCGGAGGGCGAAGGATTCGGTGCAATATGACGACCTTTGAAAAACTCTACAGAAAGTTGCCAGAAGGATTCCACGACTGTGAGATTGCTAGCGTAACTGTAGACTATGTGACTCGAACAGCCCAATTGGGCATGAATTTGCTCGTTGGTGTGGGAACTCCAACAAGCCCAAACAAGAATCTCTACCGCTCGGGACGGTTAAGCGTAACCGGATTACTTCTGTTTTGTATCGAGCCTCCCGATCCAAAGTACCCTTTCGTCCTAGACGGCAGGCCTCTAAGCGTTGACGGCGATCTTGTGAAAGTTGGACAAGCTGGAATGGTCAAGCCCATGCTTTCACGTCTCACGCCAGACGCTACTGCGTATCGGTTCTTCATGGATGAATGGAACTCCTTCGTATATATAGCGGGCGCAAATGTCGAGTTCTCTTGGGACGATGACGGGACAGGCGGGCCTGATCCAATGACGTTGTCGGCTCTTTCTTCCAAATAGACTTGGCAGATGCGAAACTACCAATGCCTTGGACGGAAGACCTAAGCGTCGCAGCACCAACGGGCGGGTGGCGCATCCTTTCGGTTTGTGAAAGGGTGCGGCAGTTGACTCTATGGATCGCTCTAGCTCGATCCGCCCATTCGAACACTCATTCGAATAGGTTTCGTAACAAATCTTCCCATAATTCCTAAATAATTCTCTTGACATCTGATTACTCTTGTTATAACATGTCCCATGAACTCGCCGCTCAATTCTCCTAAATACCTGTATTATGTATCACTTACGAGATTTGCACTAAAACGCCCTAAAAAGCCCCCTGTGTTTTCTATCACTTACCAACCCCCTCCGCCCGTAACTACCAGTGTTTTCTACCACTTAAGAAAAAAGGGTAGGGGGGAGGGGTCTTGTACCGTCGGGCTCCGGCCAAGCGCTGTTCCCCGAGACGCCACCGTGGACGGCAGGGGGACACGATCCCACTGCGCCCCTCCCGCGCCCCTGCTAACTCCTTTGTTCTCAACACTGTCAGCAAAACCATACACAAATTCCCCCCTGTCTAAACCCTTTAGATTCAATCAAATCCAGACCTCGTGGAAATCCCCCCTGTCTAACTCCTTTAGAATGATAGCGTTCCAGAAATGGGCGCTTTTTTTCCGACACATCGCGACAGTATTTGTCCGAACACATTCTTTTTGCGTCCCGGTGGTTTTTGTAGGGAGGTCCGCTGCCTTCAAGGTAGGGGCGAGGGGTCTTACTGATCTCAAAAAGGGGGAGATCAATAAGGCCCCCCGCGGCTCGACTGGGGGGTCGAGGCCGGGTGGACCATGCTGCGGCCAAACATGGATTGGACAAAACCATGTGGCCATTGACGGATTACGCGGAGGACGTCCAATGAAATCCAGATACTTCTACACTGTTCTCCTGACTTTGGGTGTCATCCTAAGCTTGGGTGTCGCATCCCCGCCTAGCGAGGGGGGCTCAATTCAGAATGGGCCGGAGTGCGATGGTTGGCATTTCATCGGCTGCGTAACTGACCGCATCCTTCCTCACGAGGATTTTGATCTCCAAAGCGAACGCCGACTTATTGTTTTCCGTGTAATACCGCCGTTCAGCTCCGAGTGGGAAGTTGTTATTCGTGAGAAGCCGCACGGGGCGGTTCAGGCTATCTATTACCAAGTTGACCAGACTCAGGGAACTATTTCGTCTCAAATTGACCGGATCCTCTCCCAAGACCGTTCGGCCGGTGTCGAAGCAGTTGCTCGCCAAATACGCGTTACGGTGAAGACGATAGATTCGGCACCAAACGATCTAAGGCTCGCCATAGATAAGCTTTATGAGTTGCGTGCCTGGACGGATAGCGATAACGCAGTCCTCGTTGACGCCACGCAGTATGAGTTGTGGGAAGACACGGGAACAGGCAGTCTCCATCTGACTATCAACGACGGCGGAAAACCCGCCTCGTCTAATGCAACGCTTCCCGCTGTCGCCAAATGGATGGTCCAAGTTACTTCGCTGATCCAAGCAGCCTCGGGGCAAGTTGAGCACAGGTAATATATCGACTGGACAGGTGGCCGCGCTTTTGTTCGTGGGCGACGCATCCTTTCCGCGAAGCGAAAGGGTGCGGTAGTCGACTTCGCTCCTTGACGCTCTACGGCAACGTGACCTCCATCACCAACAACATCAACACCGCACGAAGCCAATCGTTCACCTACGACGAGTTGAACCGTGTCATCACCGCAAAGACGCAAGCCGCTACAGGCACCTACGCCTGGGGTCTTTCCTTCGGCTACGACACTTGGGCCAACCTTCTGAGCGCTTCGGTCACGCAGGGCTCCGCTTACACACTAAGCGTCGCTGTGACCGGGAAGAATCAACTCATTTCTTCTGACGGCTTCGCCTATGACGCCGCCGGGAACATGACCGCCGACCCCGTAAACAGCTACACCTTCAATGCCGAGGGCGAACTCACCTCCGCTGCGGGCGTCACGTACACCTATGACGGCGACGGAGATCGTGTCAAGAAATCCAGCGGCAAGCTCTATTGGTACGGGGTCGGCACGGATCCGCTCTCCGAATCCGACGCCAGCGGCAACCTCACTGCGGAATACATTTTCCTCGGTGGGGCGCGCATCGCCATGTTGGATCTTTCCACCAGCACCGTGAATTACTATGTCGCAGATAACCTCGGCTCCTCGCGCGTCGTCACAAATTCATCAGGTACGGTTCTTGATGACTCCGACTTCTATCCCTTCGGCGGCGAGCGCTCTTACTCCTCATCCAGCGGCAACAACTACAAATTCACCGGCAAGGAACGCGACAGCGAAAGTGGGTTGGATGATTTCACGGCCCGGTTCTACACCTCCAACTACGGCCGCTTCATCTCCGCCGACGACTCGAAGTACATGGTCGCCGCCGATCCGCAGACGTTCAATCTGTATTCCTATGTCGCAAACAACCCGATCAATTCCGTCGATCCCACGGGGCACGCTCCTAACAAACTGCACCCAGTCGATGAATTCGAAGGTGGCGACCCTGCAGACTCCGAGCGATCGGATGCGGATTACCAAGCTGGTCTTGATTACGTCAATTGGTGTACCAATAACAATGGGGAATGCAAGGCAGATGAGGATGCAGAGGCAGCGGCAAAGCAGCAAAAGCAAAAGTCGGCACAGGATTTGGCGAATGAGATCCCGCAAGAAGTGAAGGAGGCAATCAAGGCCTCGCTTGAAGCAAGCGATTCGCCCACGGATGATTTTAATGATTCCTTTGGCGGATATCATGAGGAGAGTGGGCTAGCGGGCACAGACGCGGCAGGAAAGTTGGTAATATCACCAGACATTCCAGGCCCGGAGGGTAATCCCGACAATACGGAACACCTACACACGTCACAACAAGCGGCCGATCAGGATGTGCGCAATAGGATTACAACGCCGACGGTCTCCTGGCACATACATCCAAAAGGGAATACCGGAACTCATGGATGGAAACAACCTCCCTCGCCCGCAGACCATACAGAGGTGATAGCCAATACGATAAGCATTGTAGTGGGATCAGGGAATAGAACTGTCTACTTCTACGACTCGTCCAGCCGTGTCGTTCATATGAGTTTTGATAAGTTTATGAAGGAGCCAAAGAAATGATCATTGGAAAATACGTCAGTTTGCAGCGGTTTCTGATTGCTGGATCTCTATTGATTGTTGCCATCGCCGGGGTGCCAACTTTTGGCGATCAACAAGTCGAAGAACTTCCAATTGTGTCTGCCGCTTCGATGCCGCTCTATCCGCGCACCGCTCACTTAGCTCACATTCAAGGCCAAGTGAGAATTCGAGTTACAACCGACGGCAGTAAAGTGGCGTCATTTGAGGACGAGAGCGGCCCTCCCATGCTGGTGAAAACAGCTGAAGAAAATTTATGGACATGGCGTTTTGAAAAGCACAAATCAACGACCTTTGTCGTGACCTTTGATTACAGAATTGAAGGAGAATCAGCGTGCACAATCGGGAACGCCTCCGTCGTTCTGCATCTGCCATCAGAAATCCAAATCAGCGTGAAAGGCGTTTACACCTGTGACCCGAGGTCGTGATCTTTGGGCAGGTGGCCGCGCCTTTGTTCGTGGGCGGCCCTCGATAAGAGCGAAGGCGCTGTCAAGACACACGTATGGTGTGCCGCGCCGGGTGCCGCACCCTTTGATTTGTAAGGGTGCGGATTTTGACTTTTTCTTTTTTCATGACGTGTACCATCATTGGAATTGCTTTCTTCTCTAAACGGATCTGCGTCGCGTGCAAAAGGCATCGAGCGGCACCCCCTTCAAGCTCTATTGGTACGGAGTCGGCACGGACCCGCTCTCGGAATCCGACGCCAGCGGCAACATCAGCGAAGAGTACATTTTCATGGGCGGCGCGCGTATCGCCATGCTCACGCTTTCCAGCGGCGCGGTGAATTACTATGTCGCGGATCACCTCGGCTCCTCGCGGATTGTCACGAATGCAAGCGGCACGGTCCTCGACGATTCCGATTTCTATCCCTTCGGCGGCGAGCGCCCCTATCTGTCCTCAAGTGGCAACAACTACAAGTTCACCGGCAAGGAACGTGACGCCGAATCTGGCCTGGACGACTTCGATGCCCGGTTCTACTCCTCATCCCTAGGCCGTTTCGTCTCACCGGATTCTTCCGGGTACTCCAGCCTTGCCAACGCGCAGAGTTGGAATCTTTACGCCTACACGCTGAACAATCCGATCAAGTACGTTGATCCGACCGGCCATACTGTGGAACTCTCGTGCGCCGACAAAACCAAATGCCAGCAGGTGGTCGCTGGGGCTACGGGCAATGCTGCGGCCGCGAGTCGCGTAACCTCGACCACGGTAACCACCAATCACAGCTTCCTCGGCATCCACTGGACCACGTCGCATACCTACGTCACCATCACGGGTAACATCAACTCATTCCGTGCGCTGAGCGCGAACGCCAGGAAGCTTGCGGATTTAGTGCAGTCAAAACAAAATTTCACTGTGGACATACGGAATACGTACCTCACCAACGACCGGCAGGGCTGGACAGGAGAGAACACCGCACTGTTTAATAGCGCGGCGCCGTTCGGCGGCGGATTAACTCAGACCCCCAGCATGACGGGAAACAACGACGGTAACGTTTATGTCAAACCGGACCCATCCATGGAGGACCCCGAGGCAAAGGCCGAAGGAATACCAGGAGCCAATCTCTTCGAGACCATGGCGCACGAACTGCTGGGGCATATGTGGGGTGAGGTCTTTGGGAATCACCCTGCTGGTACGGCAGCGAACAAACAGGATGCCGTTAACGCGGAGAATGCAGTCCGAGCGACCGATCCCTCACGAGGACAGAAGCAAAAACATGACTGAATTACCCTCACCTGGACGAAGGCGACTTGTTTGCGCTCTGCTGTGCGTCAACGCTATGCTTTGGGCGATCCTGTGGTATGGATTCTTCTCTAGATCGACGCCGTACCCCGCAGTCCGAATACCAAATGAAGGAGCATTTGTCTGGCAAGTAGTTGCGCATAGGGCGGTGTCTCCTGACATTGCCCCCAATCGGTACGCAAGCTATCAGGCGGCGTTCATTCCTAACCTACCGTCGTTCCTCGTCACGACCTTGATCTTCAACGCCATTTTCGCTGGTCAACGGTCGCCTGAGTTGTACATTGGAACAACCGTCGGGGGGTATGAGCTTGTCACTTCGATGCTCATGTCGTTCTTTCAATGGTATCTTTTTGCGCGTTTGCTGCTCTGGTTAGCGGGGAAAATGTTTGCTCGCAAATCAAGTTGATTGCCGCGCACGACCGGGCGGCCATTCCTTTTCCCGTCGCAGGAAAAGGGTGGGGCATCTAAAGTCGTTTTTTTTCTTTCCTGCGATGCGCGACGGAGTCGCGGCGAACTTTACGTATTCCCCGACTCGCTCACAGTTGACGTCGCTGTCTTACGCGAACAGCACCGGGACGCAGTTGTTCAGCCTGGGCTATGGCTACACGCAGGGGCAGGGCAACAACGGCAACATCACCAACATCACAGATTACATGGACAGCGGCCGCACGGTGAGCTACACGTACGATCCGCTGTCGCGGCTCACTTCGGCCGTAACAGTTGGCATCGGCAATGTTCGCCATCCGACTCCCGAACTCAGTTCGGTCGTACTATACGGCTCAGCCAACTACCTTCAGTGGGGCCTTTCCTGGACTTACGACCGCTACGGAAATCGCTGGGCGCAGGACATTACCGCGGGCTGCCTGGGGTGGGGCTGCCCCAGCCCTTCCCATACGGTGAACGCCGCAACGAATCAATACACGGACACAGGCCTCGGCTACGATGCGAACGGCAATATGCTGAATGACGGCTACAACACAATGGTTTACGACGCGGCGAATCGGCTGCTCAGCACAACGAATGGCGCGAGCGGCGGGAGCTACTTGTACGACGGCGGCGGAGACCGCGTGGAGAAAACCTCGGGTGCGGCAACGACGGTTTACATTCGGTGTGGCGACAAGGTCATCGCGGAATACGCTCTGGGGGCGAATCCCAATTCCCCCAGCGAGGAATACATCTATTCCGATGGCAAATTGATTGCCACGCTGGATTCGATCACGAAATACCATCTCCAGGATCATCTTTCGATCCGAATGACCACGGACGCCAACGGCGCCGTTCTTGGCCAGCAGGGTCACTTCCCCTTTGGCGAACTCTGGTATGACCTCAACACGACCACAAAATGGATGTTTACGGACAAAGAGCGCGATGCGGAGTCCGGTCTCGATGACTTCGATGCGCGCTATTATTCGTCTTCGCTAGGCCGCTTCGTCTCCGCCGACTGGTCGACAATTCCAGAGCCTGTTCCGTATGCCGATTTCCGAAATCCACAAAGCCTGAATCTCTACATTTATCTCAGGAATAATCCGCTCAACTCAATCGACCCGGACGGGCACGACGGAGACGACGCCTGCAAAAAGGTGAAGGTGGAAGCAAAAAAAGATCAGGACCCACACGTAGTGCAAAATCAGAACGCCGGTAAGGACGCAAACGGCAAGCCTGTGAAAGGGACCGGGGTGGAAGGGACGATCACACTCACGGTAACAGTTGACGGGAAACCGGCAGTCGACGTCAAGGTCACAGAAAAAGAACAAATCACAACAACAAAGAATGGCAAGCCGGAGGCCACACAGACGAATCTAGGTAGCGGCAGAACGACCCCTGATGGCCAGGTTGAGGACCACCTTAACAATCTCCACCCGACTGATGGAAAAAAGGCAACAAATACAGATCTTAAAAACGATTTTAAGACCAACGTATGGACGTCGACAGACACGCAGACTCTAACATTGACATTCAATAATGGACAAACGTGTTCAGCAACAAGCACAAGAATACTTACAAACGCGGGGCCGGGCGACAAGCCAGCCCCTAAATATACGCTGACTACTACTCAGCCGGTTGTTTCCAAGCCCGGCGGTTAGCGATGCCGGGCTGTTTGGTCGCGCTTTTCTTGTAATGGGTGTCGTTCAGGAGATATGGGTATGTTGAGACTAATTGCTATGGTTGTGGCTGTGATACTTTTCTCACCTCCTTTCAATTCCGCCCGCGGAGACTTCGCGAAATACAACGCGATCGAGGCATACGAGATTCGCCCGGGCATTCTAATGATGCCCACGTACTCAGCGGACGGTCAGGTCTGCGAAATTGGGTTTGAGGTACGGCATTACTCACCCGAATTGATCAGGCTGGATTCTGATTTATCGCAGTCTGAAAAGTTTGATCAGATTTTGGAGGAGGTCGTACCAGATAGTGAACGGGGTCCCAAGGCGAAGGATCCCCTAGGGACGCTGATCACACGCTCCGGTAGTAGTAGCATAACCACAAACGTAGACTATGAACGCGTGTCGGTGCAAATTTACGGCCATATTATGTCACAACCTAGAAAAAAAGAGATTCTAACTGAGAACGTAGCCGCCGTCATCCATTGGAAAGGCCGCGAATGCCAGAAATAGTGACTTATTAGATGACCGGGCATTCTTCTTGTAATACGTTTCGTCCAGGGAATATGGGTATGTCGAGACTGATTGGCGCGGTTATGGCTGTGGTGCTTTTCTCACCTCCTTTCAATTCTGCCCACGAGGACTTTACGAAATACAGGGCGGTTAAAGCATTCGAAGTCCGCCCTGGCATTCTAATGATGCCTAGCTACTCCGCGGACGGTCAGGTCTGCGAAATTGGCTTGGAGGATCTGCACTACTCTCCCGAACTGGTCAGACCGTCACGGATGGCGCGGCGTCCGCAAGTGCATGCAATATGACCCCGAGAACCGCGTCGCTCAGGTGAGTTACAATGCGGGCAACACGGGAGTCACTCCGTCCTCGACCGTGGTCAATCACTACGACGCGGGCGGCGCTGGGGCTTATGCTATCGGCAGGCTGACTTCGATGGACGATGCGCTGGGCAGTGGCTCTCAAACTTATACCTACGATCCGATGGGCCGGGTGACGCAAGCGCAGAAGATCGTTGACGGCCAGACCTACACGACCAGCTATTCGCCGAATACCGCAGGCGAACTGATCTCGATGACTTATCCGTCGAGACGCGTGGTCCAGATGGGATATGACGTGATTGGAAGGCTGTGCGCCGTGGCGATCGCGGCGTCGAACGGTGGGTGCGCTTCGGTGACGAGCCCCTACAGTTCCAATTTCGCCTACAACGCCGCCCAGCAGACCACGCAATTCACATACGGCAACGGAGTCGCCGCGAACTTCACGTATTCCCCGACTCGCTCACAGCTGACGTCGCTGTCTTACGCGAACAGCACCGGGACGCAGTTGTTCAGCCTGGGCTATGGCTACACGCAGGGGCAGGGCAACAACGGCAACATCACCAACATCACAGATTACATGGACAGCGGCCGCACGGTGAGCTACACGTACGATCCGCTGTCGCGGCTCACTTCGGCCGTAACAGTTGGCATCGGCAATGTTCGCCATCCGACTCCCGAACTCAGTTCGGTCGTACTATACGGCTCAGCCAACTACCTTCAGTGGGGCCTTTCCTGGACTTACGACCGCTACGGAAATCGCTGGGCGCAGGACATTACCGCGGGTTGTTTGGGGTGGGACTGCCCCAGCCCTTCCCATACGGTGAGCTCTGCAACAAATCAATTCATTGACACAGGCCTCAGCTACGATGCGAACGGCAACATGCTGAATGACGGCTACAACACAATGGTTTACGACGCGGCGAATCGGCTGCTCAGCACAACGAATGGCGCGAGCGGCGGGAGTTACGTGTACGACGGCGGCGGAGACCGCGTGGAGAAAACCTCGGGTGCGGCAACGACGGTTTACATTCGGTGTGGCGACAAGGTCATCGCGGAATACGCTCTGGGGGCGAATCCCAATTCCCCCAGCGAGGAATACATCTATTCCGATGGCAAATTGATTGCCACGCTGGATTCGATCACGAAATACCATCTCCAGGATCATCTTTCGATCCGAATGACCACGGACGCCAACGGCGCCGTTCTTGGCCAGCAGGGTCACTTCCCCTTTGGCGAAACTTGGTACGACATCAGCACGACCACAAAGTGGGCGTTCACGGACAAGGAGCGGGACGCTGAGTCAGGACTCGATAATTTTGATGCGAGGTACGACTCTTCTTCGCTTGGCAGGTTCATGAGTCCCGACCCACTGGGCGGCCACCAGGAAGACCCGCAGACCCTCAACAAATATGCCTACGTGAGAAACAATCCACTGAATCTAACCGACCCGACTGGTCTGGATTTTTACCTCACGTGCACACAGACCAAGGACAACGCATCGACCTGTCAAGGCGGTCACTCTGGTACAACGGACGACAAAGGAAAGTTTACTGCCACTGTAGTTACGAGCGACTCGATCCGAAGCGGGGACAACTCCGCAACCGTCGATGAAAACGGCGTGGAGGTCACGACGGGAGGAAAAACCTATCACGGCGAATACTTCGACAATGCAGCTAGTCACACCACAGATGCCAACGGCAATGATGTAAATCACAACCCGATAGATCTACAAGGCAGTGGGGCGTTGTTTGGTATCGACTTCAACATCAACGGCAATTGTGGGGGCTCTTGTTTGGCTTCGGGCAGTTTCCGATATCTCGGAACGGCACGCGAGATGGAGGCCCTTCTAAGGTACAGAGGAGCCTGGGATTATGGGGGATTCGATGTATTAAACTCGGGTGCATTCGGTCACCATACAGGTACTGACCAATTTAGGTTTGGCAACGGCCCCTCTTCGCATTTGTCAGTACCAAATGGGCTATTTACACTAAATCCGCGATTAACAGCACCTACAACAGGGGATTTCCACGTAGACGCAACCGTCGGCATATCTCATGGTTGGTGCGCAAACATTGGATGGGGGTGCGGGAAATGACGCGCCTTGTGTCTTGCATAGTTGTCTTGATCGTCGCTGGCGGGGCCACGCTCGCTTTTTTCGGATGGAAATGGTGGTTGAGACAATACGGCAATTTAGTGGAGCGAGACTGGAGGACCAAGGCCACATTTTTGGCCTTGATATGCGTCTCAGCCTCCGCTCTCCTTTTGGTTGGTTATCTTGTCCATAATGTCGCAATAGGCGGAGACCGAAATGGGAGCGCTCTCACCCTTCTGTGTATTCGCTCCGGAAACTATCTATGTCTCGGTGCCATTCTCTTGAGCCTCTTCGGAAAAGGCCATGCCCGATGGGGGGCGCTGGTGGGCGCGTGCTTCATATTATTCATCTGGCTTTCAGAGGGCATGAGCCTCTAGCAACTGAAATTGTGACGGTCACGATGGCGACCTGCACATACGATCCGCTGTCGCGGCTCACTTCGGTCGTAACAGTTGGCATAGGCAATGTTCGCCATCGGACTCCCGAACTCAGTTCCGTGGTCTTATACGGCTCAGCCAATTACCTTCAGTGGGGGCTTGCGTGGACTTACGACCGCTACGGAAATCGCTGGGCGCAGAACATTACCGCGGGCTGCCTGGGGTGGGGCTGCCCCAGCCCTTCCCATACGGTGAACGCCGCAACGAATCAATACACGGACACAGGCCTCAGCTACGATGCGAACGGCAATATGCTGAATGACGGCTACAACACAATGGTTTACGACGCGGCGAATCGGCTGCTCAGCACAACGAATGGCGCGAGCGGCGGGAGTTACGTGTACGACGGCGGCGGAGACCGCGTGGAGAAAACCTCGGGCGGGGCCACTACGGTTTACATTTGGTCCGGCGACAAAGTCATCGCAGAGTACCCTCTGGGTGCCACTGCCAGTTCACCTAGCGAGGAGTACATCTACTCGCAAGGCAAATTAATCGCCACGCTGGACTCGATCACGAAATACCATCTTCAGGATCATCTTTCGATCCGAATGACCACGGACGCCAACGGCGCCGTTCTTGGCCAGCAGGGTCACCTTCCATTTGGTGAACTCTGGTATGACCTCAACACCACCACAAAATGGGCGTTCACCGACAAGGAACGCGACGGGGAGAGTGGCCTAGACGATTTCGACGCCCGCTACTACTCCTCCTCACTCGGCCGATTCGTCTCCGCCGACTGGTCAACGATTCCAGAGCCTGTTCCGTACGCCGATTTCCGAAGTCCACAGAGCCTGAATCTCTTCATTTATCTCAGGAATAATCCGATCAACTCAATCGACCCGGACGGACACGAGGGAGATGACACCTGCAAAAACGTGAAGGTGGAAGCAGAACCAAAAAAGCAGGATGCACACGAAGTGCAAAATAAGAACATGAAGGACGATAAAGGCAATCCCGTGAAAGGGACTGGGGTGGAGGCGATGATCACACTCACGGTAACTGTTGATGGGAAGCCTGCAGCCGACGTCAAGGTCACAGAGGCAAACCAAGATTCTACAACAAGAAACGGAGAGAAAGCTCCCACGACGATGATCGAAAAGAGTGGCTCCACAAACGAAGTTGGCCAGGTAGGTGATACCCTCTCCAACACCCAGAAAACAGATGGATCGAAGGAAAAAAATAAAGCGATTAAAGCCGAGCTTAATACCAACGTATGGACGTCGATAAACACGCAGACTATGACGTTGACATTCAAGAATGGACAAACCTGTTCAGCAACAAGCACGAGGACACTTACAAACGCGGGGAAGGACGGCAATCCAAGTAAGTATACGCTGACTACGACTCAGCCGGTTGTTTCTAAGCCGGGTGGTTAGCGATGCCGAGCTGTTCGGTCGCGCTTTTCTTATAATACGTATGGTTCAGGAGATATGGTCATGTTAAGACTGATTGCTTTTGTTATGGCAGTGGTGCTTTTCTCACCTCCTTTCAATTCCGCCCGCGGAGACTTCGCGAAATACAAAGCGCTCGAGGCATACGAGATTCGCCCGGGCATCCTAATGATGCCTACGTACTCAGCGGACGGACACGTCTGTAAGATTGGCTTGGAGGATCTGCACTATTCTCCCGAATTGATTAGGCTGGACTTCAACTTATCGGAGACTGTGATTCATCAAATCTTCGACGAGCTTGTGCCGGAGAATGAGAGGGGCCCTAGGACAGCTCTTGATGGGCTTATCAGGGGGTCTGGTCACGACGTGACCGAGACCACAGACTTCGAACGCGTGTCACTTCAAATTTACAGCGACGCCCCATCAAAATCGAAAAGATGGCCCTCAGTCGATAATAACATCGCGGTTATCAACTGGAAAACTCGTGGATGCCAAAAACAGTGACTTACTGAGTCTCGCATATTATAGTTGATGGCTTTCAAACAAGCCGACGGGTGGGTCAGCCTTTCGGGATGGCCCATCCTTTATTCGCCGCGAATAAATACGGGGTTTTTGACTTTATCCTTTGATTTTTGATATCGCCCTTTGATTTGCCCTCCTCACCATTCAATTTCGACACCCGCGGCCATGACGCCTCCTTTTCCTCACACAGGCGGGTATGATGTAGCCGTGTTGACCCGTTCAAAATGTTTGTGCAGCGCGTGTCTGTTGGTTCTTGTTCCCGCTTTGATGCAGGACAATCTTGGCACGGAACGTCAAGGCATTCCTGTTGCACCACAGAATGATGCAGCCAAGAAAGCGCAGGGTGATAAGTCTTTCCCGGGAACGGGCGCTCTGCATCACCCCATCAACACAACAAATGAAAAAGCTCAGGAATCCTTTGACCATGGGCTGACGTTCTTCTATGCCTTCAACTTCGACGAGGCCGTGCGCTCATTCGAGAACGCCTCCCGTCTCGATCCCCACGCAGCAATGCCATATTGGGGCGTCGCGCTCGCAAACAGCCCGAACTACAATAGCGGAATTTACAACTCTCCCGCACGCGACGTGGCCGCCCGCGAAGCAATCCAAAAGGCGCAGCAGCTTTCCGCAACCTCCCCGCCGAACGAGCGCTCATACATTGATGCACTGGCCCGCAGTCTTGCCGACACTCAGAATCTGGATCCCGAGAAGCGTGCCCGCGATTACTCCACAGCAATGCGCGACCTGAGCCATCGCTACCCAGACGACCCGGATGCGGCGACTCTTTACGCGGAAAGCTTGATGGATCTGCATCCCTATCATCTCTGGACCTACGATGGCCAGCCCGCAGAAAACACATTGGAAATTGTTTCCGTCCTTGAAGGCGTGCTTCGCCGCTGGCCCGATCACATCGGTGCAAATCATTTCTACATTCACGCGATGGAGGGTTCCCCTTTCCCTGAGCGCGCCTTATCCAGCTCCCATCGCCTCGAAACATTGGCTCCTACGTTGGGGCATCTCGTCCACATGCCCGCTCACATCTATTACCGCACCGGCGACTACGCCGCCGCCGTGAAAACCGCCCTAGCCGCCGCCGAAGCCGACCGCACCTATCTCCGCGAAAAAACCATTTCCAACGAGGTGTACAAGGTCGCCTACGCAGAGCACAATCTTTACTTTCTGATCGCCTCCGCCAAAATGGACGGCGATTTCCCAGTGGCCTATCAGACCGCAAATGAATTGCAGTCAATCATTCGCCCCGAGCTTGCGGACCGCCCCGATGCGGAACCGTACCTCGCCACACAGCTGTTCGTCCTCCTACGATTCGCCCGCTGGGATGACATCCTCGCCTTGCCCCCTCCAGATGAAAACCTTCACGGGCTAGACTACCTCTGGCACTACGCCCGCGGCTGTTCCTTCGCCTCTAAGAAAAAAGCCCAAGAAGCCGAAGCTGAACGCGAAACAATGGAGAATTTGTATCGACAGCTCCCCGCGAACCCGCACTTCGGAATGCTAGGTTCATGGACCACGCTTCATGAGTTGGCAGTTCAAACCTTCGACGCACGCATCGCCACCGCTCGCGGCGATATGGCCAGCGCGATCGCTCACTGGCGCGTCGCTGTAGCCGAACAAGACCGCTCCGAACGAGCCGACTTCTACCGAGAACTCTCGGCCTGGTATTACCCCGTCCGCGAATCCCTAGGTGCCGCGCTCTTGCGCACCAACCAATTCTCCGAAGCCGAGCAAGTCTTCCGCGAAGACTTGCTCCACAATCCAAAGAATCCTCGTTCCCTCTTCGGCCTTTGGAAAGCTTTGGAAGCGCAAAAGAAGACTGTCGAAGCAGATCAAACAAGAAAGCTATTTGAATCCTCGTGGAAAGGTCCGCTGGACGAACTGCGAATCGAAGATTTCTAACCGCCGCTCTCCACCTCGCCAATTGCAATGGCCACGGATAAGCGGGATTGCAATCGACATTGCCCCAAATCATTTCTTTTTGAGGCGATCCAACCGCACGCTTGGGCAAGCGTATTTCTCAATGTTTCCGCACTTTCAGGATGTGGGGATTTTGGGCAGGTAAGGTTTTTGGGCAGATGATTGTAGGAAGATTGGAAGGCTTGGTAATCAGACAGCAAGTCTTTTGATTCAGCTGTATCGGACCTTCAGGCCGCCCGTCCGGCCACTATTCCGACCATTACTCCTCTATCGAGAAAAAGAAAGGGTCAACCGAAGGTGCGACAAAGGTGGTGTGCGCCGCGTCCGCGTAAAGTTTATGTGCGCCCCAATCCACATAGCGGTGAAATTTGACGTCGGAATAGAAGTTGCCTTTGTCGGGATAATTGTTGGCTGAAAAAGCCCCATAGAATCTCTCCCCAACCGCCAACACGTGGACATAATCACCGAGTGGAAAGCTCCCCGCATTGTCGGGCACATTTGCAAGAGGATGACGGAGGTCGCTCCAGTCTGTTTTCTTCCCCCTCTCGAAATGCGTCTCCCAACAAGGCACGCCTGGCCCCCCGCCGGCGCAAGTCCCTGGGCTGACTAGTTTTTGGTAGAGGAATCCGACCCTCCCCTTACTGTTAATGGCCAGGGCAGGATTTGTGGCCGACTCCACAGTCTTCAAATCTGTCGCGCTCCACGTTTTGCCCCCGTCCGTGGAGTTGCGCACGTGCAAAGTGAAATTGTTCGGGTTCAGTCCATCTCCCCACGCAACATACACTATCTGACTGTCGTTCGGATCGACAGCGATGGAAAGTTGGCTACCAACACGTTCTTGTCCTAGATTTCCCAACCAAGTCATTGAAAGGCCGGTCGCTACACGGACACCGTTTTTGCCGTCGCCGGAATCGGTGAGCGCGGTGAAGCCTCCCGAACCCCAGCTGTCGTCCCGCACCACGACCAGATCAGCCGTATTACTGCCAGCGAAGCAAGGAGACCCACTCTCGTTGCTGAGAAACGCGACGTAAACTACGCCGCTCTTGTGAATGGCGGGACGAACCGAAGGCAGATCTTGTCCGCAGGTTTTTCGCACCTCAAGATCATTCGTCCCGAAACCTGCAGGAGCTGGCGCCGAGGCCGCATTCGCCGACCAATCAACACTGGAGGTTTTGCCGATTACCCCGCCAAAGAATATGGAATTCACAAGGTTGTTGTTGCCAATATAAACGCGGTCAGTTCCCGCAGTCATGGCTTGAGTGTAGGGCTGGTCTTCCGGATTCCGGTTCACAAGCACAGTCATTGGCGTGGGGCTTGTGAAATCATTCGTGCGGAGAATGTTCAACGTCAGCCCGGCACCCCCCTTTAGATCCCCTGCATACAAAACTCCGCTTCCCGCGAAGCGGGTCGTGATATCTCCCGTTCCAAAAATAGGGTTATTTCCCGGCACGATGCAATTCAAGTGCCAGGTGTCGCCGCCGTCTTTCGAAAAATAGATTGGAGCATTGCTAGTGGAGATGAGCGGAGGGCATGGCGTAAAAGCAGTTAGTACCATGTGCCGCGGATCTTCAGGATCCACGGACAAATTCGGCTCCATGTCGTTGTGAGATTCGCCGCTGTAAAGTGTTGGAATTGCGTCGACCAGCTTGACCTTTGGACCGCAGCCAGTCCCTCCCAAGACCAATACTGATGAGGCGATACTAAGTAGTCTTAGACGCTGTACGCGGCTCATATTTTCCTCCGGCATGGATCTGATTCAAGGAAATTCCCCAATCGCCCTGCGATGAAAATCATCCCGCGGTCTTGCGTAGGTCCCGGATGTGTTGCAAATTCTCTCGGACTTGAAAGTCCAGTGGCTTAAGAACCGTGTATTGATCCTTGATGCCCGGCAATGCCATTTGATTGCGGTGAAGAAGCCAAATCCCCTGCTGCCCCTCCTTGAACTTCGGAGCGTCTTGCCACATCACGTCGTCGCTGTGGGGAAACAAAACTGTGACCGTATGTCCCGGCAAGTGGCCTTTCTCTACGGACTCGAAAGTAATGTTGGCTTCGTACCAGTCCGGGTCATGTTCCGAGCCGATATGCGAAATCTTTGCAGGCCGGACGCCGGATACGGTTCCCGCGATAATCACCTCCGCGCTTGCAATCTCGGTTTGTAGCGCCTCGTCGGCAATCTTTTGCCGCATTGCGCGTACTTGGTCGCGCAATTGCTCCGCACTCTGAGCCCCGTTGCCACGCCCCACCTCGATCACTGCCATGCTATTTCCAAGAAGCCATCCCTTTGTGAAAAATGTAATCTGCTCTCCCGGCTTTGCCGAGCCGGACTGGAGTAGTTGAATGGTGATTTCCTGACCCCGCAAGTCCGGTGGAGCACCTGGTGCCTCAATGATTTCATCGACGCGAACGACCGCTGTAGATTCGGTCGCTTGGACCTCAGGCATTGTTGTGGCATTGACCTTTACAACCGTACCCACAAAAATAAACGTGGCTTGGCGGACAAAGCCCTCCGTCGCACTGGCTGCCTGTTGAGAGTTTTGGGTGGCACCCATGGCTGGAACGGCGGAATGACAAACAAAGAGAACAATTGAAAACAAAGTGATCGGCACGACGGGTTTCATTTTCATTGCCTCCTTATCCTGAATGAGGCGTTGAACGGAGGATCAAGCAATACACGGGGTGCGCCCAACCGATCCTTCTTGTGTTCCCAGGCTCACTTCCAAATCCTTCAATCAGGCCAGAGATCACGGGAATGGGCGAAGGCTATCCAGATCTTCTAAGTCTGTCAAGTACTTTTATATTTATAATAAGCTTAGCCAATTCCTGTCTGCATTAAGCCTTATCACCTGCGCTGACACCCATTATCCCAATTATTCTGGGTCATGTTTCTCCATGCAGTTCGCTTTGTATCCGACCAGATATGGATATTCGTCTGTTTTCTTGTACGGCTTCCGCAATCCGGGAAAGCAGGGATAGCCTCGCAAGGCCTCACCCAAAAATGCGGGACGTAGACTAGCTGGCATAGCGTGTCTTCTCCCCATTCTTGCCAGCCACTGAAATGCACACGGGAATTGTCCTTGTTGGGACTAGGAATGCTTGAAATGATCCGCACTCGTTCGCGACATTCGTTTAACTTAACAAGCTGAACGCGTGCCGCTGCCCGGGTGCCGCTTCAACCGTCTTGCTTCCCGCGATTACGCGATCACGGCGATCAACCACGACAGAGCCGCCAGCACCGTATCCTTCGAGAGACTCCCCGAGAAGTTCGCGCCCGCGGTTCAAATCCGCGCGCTCCGACAAATCCTTTTCATTTCAATGATTTACAATTTTACGGTTTGAGTCTTCTGTGGCGTCGCGGGGTGGCGGCAGGCTCTTGATTCAGCGAAGCCCTAGCGCATAAACATCGGTTTGTTCGTGACTCCGAAATAAAAGTGGAGAGCCATCCGGCGTAAGGCCGCTCCAGAAACCGTAGATCCCTGTGATTCGGAACGGCAAGTCCATTAATTTCTCTACCCTGCCATCGGGAACGCGCACGCGAAAGAGCGCGGGGTTATCGCTCGCGAAGGTGTTGAAATACAAGTATTGCGAGTCCGCGGACCATGCGGGATAGTCCGCCTTGCTCCTCAGCAGCACAATTCGTTTTTCGCTTTGAAGATCGACGAGGACCAGTGCGTGATCCCCCACAGTGGACTGCGCCGCCAGATAGCGCCCATCCGGAGAACAAATCGGCGAGAAGAGATTATCCGCGCCGGGAATCTTTTCCGACCGTCCGCTTCGCAAATCCACGCGGTACAACGATACGTCTTGACTCTCACCGTATGGATCGCGGCCGTAAAAAATCTGATTTCCTTGCGGCGACCAACTGGCGCTTGTCTGCGCATGAGACTCTGAGACCACGGATTCCGCGTTGCCTCCGTCAAACGAGATTGTGTAAATTTTCGGCATCTCCCCGGGTCGCCGGGTAACAAACAAAATCCGTTTCCCGTCCGGAGACCAGCGCGGATTTAGTGCGCGTTGCGGTGGAAACGTAAGCTGAAGCGGTTCGCTCCCATCGCTTCGCGCGCGCCATAGCGATCCATCTGGAAAGGTGACATACGTCATCCACAATCCGTCGCGCGTGAAATCCACGTGATCCGCGGAGAGGCCCCCTGAAAACTGCAAAAAATCCTTCCGCGCCGCGTCATATCGCAGAAGTTCACCGGAGATCTGCGTTCCCAGTGCGAAAATCCTTGTGCCGTCACGGCTTGGAAGGGGCCGGGAATAGTCGATGGGGCCTGCCGTCAACTGAACTGGCTCGCCTCGCGCACGATGCAGCCAGTCAGTCTTTTCTTCCACGGCCCAGAGATTGGAAATCCCCTCGCGTCTCGACACAAACACAAAGAAGCGGCCGTCCGTGGTCCAGGCTCCAAATCCCTCCTCGGGAGTTCCGGGCCAGTGAAAATCCAGTGGATGGAGATTGTGTCCGTCTGCCCCAACCTCCCAAATTGTCAGCTCTGATTGCGGGCCGCTGACGGTGAACCGAATCCGTTCGCCATCGGGTGACCATCGCGGATATGAAACGCCCCCCGGCGCTATTGCCAGAGCGCGCTGCCCTGTTCCATCGCGCTCGCCAACGAAAAGCTGGTTGCCCTGCCCAAACGCGAGTAAGTTGCCGTCCGGCGACCAGGCGGCATCGTCCGTATTGTAGTTCCCCAAGCGGCGCGCCGGACCGCCAATCACTGGTTCAACCCATAACGCCGATGGCCGGCCTTCTCTGCTATCCGCCCGGGAGGTACCCAGAAATGTCGTGCCGTCGGGAGAGATACTCTTGATGACAGAATCGGCAGAAATTCCAGCCACCGCCGTGTCCTCATTCCCGTTCAACAGGATTTGCCTGAGTTGGTAGCCTGTTCCGAAATTGAATTCGTTGTAATAAAGTCGCGCACCATCCGATAGAAGATTTCCTTGAGACCAGGCGCGGCCCTTGTTGCTCAGCTTTACGATTCGCGTGACGCGCGGCGGAGGCGACATCGGTCTCAGTAAATCCGCCGCCACGAGCAGTATCGCTATGAGGAAAACCGCAGCCGACGTCTTCCAAATCCGCGATTGCCTTCGCCGATTTGCCGGCAGTATCGGCGTGACCCGCGTTGGGGCTCCCGCGACCGCCCCATCCACTGCCACGTGGCCGGCCGTCCCCTCTAAACCATTTTCAATACTGTGCTCCACCGGCTCGGCTGGTGCTGCAGTTCGCTGAACAGGCGCCAGGAATCGGTAGCCTTGTTTGGGCACGGTCTCTATGAAAATGGGGTTGTCGGCGGAATCGTCCAGCGCCAGCCGCAATCTCTTTATGGCTCCGTTTAAACCAAGTTCAAAGTCCACGTGAACATCGCTGGGCCACACCCGTTTCTTTAACTCTTCACGGGTTACGAGCTCCCCAGGCCGTTCCAGCAGGATTTCCAAGATTCGAAGCGGTTGTTCCTGCAAGCGCACCCGTCGGCCCTGCTTTTGGAGTTTTCGACTCCCGGCATTCAGTTCATAGAGGCCGAATCTGATTAGGCTGGGTGCCATCGATGTTTCCGAGCCTTTACAAGCCATTATAGTGTTCGCCACATAATCCCACAAGATCATATTTTCCAATGACTTAGCTCGCCACATCCTTGCCACATCATGCCCTTTGACTTGTTGGGTGATATCCGGCCAATCTTCACTCGCGAACCTAATGCCACCCACGTCCCCGAACTGAATGTTGGGCAGCGGGAACTCGATGAGTCTGAGTGTATCTGCTATGTGCGAATCATCTGGACTCGTTGATTTCTCGGCTGTCGGATCATTACCCATTCGCATTGGAAGTAAATTCGCTCAACGGCTATCCATGGATTCGCACGGAGGTCACGCATGAAGCGCAACTGGGCTATTGGAGCCTTGCTTGTCGGCCTTCTGAGCTTGCCATGTGTCGCATGCGCCCAGTCACCGAACAATTCCGCCCCTAATCCAAATCTAGTAGGCCCAAGCGCAAACGGCTTTGAGGTAATTCCGGCAGTCTCGCTTGTGAACCCCGGCTTTTCCAATGAGCGCTGCCGCGTCACCAATGACGCCTATAGCGGCATCAACAACCTCTCGAACCAATTCGACATGGGCGGCGCAGACCAGGGCATTTCTGTGGACGATCCATTTCATCATGTTACCTGGGTGTTTTTTGGGGATTCGGCTGCCGTTGATGGCGACGCCTGGTACGGCTCGCAGGGTGCGAACACGCAGGGCTACCTGAATGGCAGGAGCTACGGCAATCCCTTGGGCCTGTGCGGGTCGCTGCAACTCGTCACGCAACCGGGTTTGGTTTCCGGCAACATTAATCCCGCAACAGGGCAGCACCAAAAAGTTTATGCGCCGGATCTCTTGACCGCGCCACCGGGCGATGTGATCTCAAATTATCTTTTTCATTCTCCAATCGCACCGCTGAAACTTCCCGACAATTTGACCGTGCTTCCTGAATTCTCTCCTTCCGTCTCGGGGATCTCTGGAACGAACGAGAGTATGTCGGGAGCCTTCGCTTACAAAGAAAATATTTACCTGTTTTATTTTGGCAGCCCGGGCCGGGACATCAACATTGACTGCTCCATCGGTCTTCCCAAAGGATCTGTTTCGTTCCTTACGGTTTGGAAAAACCCGCTGGAAGTACAACCATGGGACCCATGGAGGATCAATCCTCAAAATTCATCCCCAAAACCGACCGACTATAACATTCTGTCCAGAGTGGATTACAACCTGGATAATTTCACCTACAACGGCTGCCTCTATTCCGATGGAAGTTCCGCGTGCACTCCTCCTTGGCCAACGGGGGCCGCAGCTCCGCACAATTGCACCGCCGCCCATCCACCCACTGGATACACTCCCCCCACCGCGCCGGGGGATTGGCAAAGTCCCTCTCCATCGGCTGGCCCTCTCGGTGGGAACTTCATTTGGATTGACCCCGTGGTCGGCAACGACGGCTATCTCTATCTTTTCGGCACCGGCACTTTTCGAGCAAGCTTCCTTTATCTAGCTCGCATGCCGCTCTCGTATCGTGGGCAGGATTTTCCGAATTTCGTAACTCCTTATTTCAGTGACACGCCCGGCCTCGAATTTTACAACTCAACTACCGGCAAGTGGGCACTCAATGATCCTTCAAATGCCACGCCATTGGTCTTCGGCGACGATCCAAATCCAGACTTCGGGCAAATTTCCGTGCGTTACTTCGACAATATCGGCGTGTGGCTGCTGATGTACACGCACGCAACGGGCGGCGGCAATGGCGCGGAAGTTGTGGTTCGCTGGTCTACTTCGCCGACGGGAAAGTGGTCGGACATGTTGATTGCACTTGACCTGACATCCACCACCCCCGCTGGCCAGCAAAACCAGAGCTTGTACGGCTGTAGCGACATGTCGTGCGAGGATGCACCGCCGACTGAACAGCAAGCGCCATTCACGGACTTTTCGGCGGCTGATGTTTATGCGCCGGATATGCTTCCGTACCTCACAAAAGTCAGCCCTGTTTTCGGTGCGTACGGTGTTCCCACAGGGTTCAATTTCACGGTTTCTTATTTGCTCTCGAGCTTCAAACCGTATGACTCCGTTTTGTTTGATGTGGATATGAGAATCCAATATCAGTTCCATGAAACAGATTGGCCTTAAAAATATTCTTGGGCAAAGCCCGGACATTAATTGCGACTGGAACATCCATTTTTGACACCGAGAAGGAGGACCTTTGATGAATTCAATCTTGAGACTAGCCATCGTAATAATTCTCACTACATCGGCGGCTTATGCCCAAGCCCCTCAGATCGCTCCTCAAAAAGACAACGGCGCCCCGCGACATTCAATCGTTTCCATTTCCATCTGCGCGAACGGCAACTCCGGCCCGCAGGGAACCTGTCCATCGGGCAGCTTTGACACATTTAGGCGCGTTCTCGCTCCGGACGGCGTAACCACAATTGATGACTACGCCGGCTTGGGCACGCTTTCCGACGAGCACGCAACAGTCTTTTCTCCCGGCACGATACCGGGCCACATAAACGATTACCTTTTCTTCGTCGCAACAAGAACAAATTTGAATCCGCTCGCAAGCGGCTTGGCGGTTTTTACCGGCGGCCCTGGCCCCGACGCGCAGGGCCAGTGGAAATTCGATTTCGCTTCTGACTTCGGTCTCTATCAACCCGGCAATCCTGCTGGCTCCACTAATGGCCAGATATTTCTTGCCGCAATGGCTCATGATCTCTGCCCAACCGTCGGCAATGCGAAGTTTCAAGACCAAACGTTTGACCTCAACTACGCCGACCCCGGAACAGTTTTCGTTGATCCGACATCCTGGGGTTTCCCGGGACGGGGAAACATGCTCATGATTTACGAAGGAACCAGCCGTTGTGTTGGTCTCGCCGGCGGCACGAGCAGCAGCAACTTTTATTCGACGATTGGCGTCGCTACATCATGTGACTACGGACATACATGGCCCACCTATCGCCGAAATTTTGTCGCGCTTCCTAACTTGAACCAGACCAATGGGCCCGAAGCGCCGTTGGGCGCGCTTGGCGATTTCGTCTGCTTTGGCAATGATTGCCATGAAAGGCCTCCATTCAATTTCGGGCGTTACGCGGTCCAGAACACTCCGGTCACGCTTGGTGATGCCATAGCAAACACGGCAGGTACCCCGGGTGGCCTGCAAAAGAACATGGGCAACTCGGAGCCTTCCGCGTTTGTGGATGACGTGAGCTTTGGTCCGGATCGGTATGTTTACACCGTCACGGGCTATGCGCCGGGACAGGCCGGTTTAGGCGCTCCGTATTCAAATCCACAATTGCCAAACGGAGGCGTCAGCGACCTTGTGGTCTCTCGCGCCAAACTCAACGGCGGCGTTGCACCCCTTGAGTTCATGAATTGGTACGCAGGAACATTCGCTCAAACGCAAATCGTGCCGCCGGGAGCCAACTGCAATCCATGGGAGCATTGCCGAACAATGTCGAACAAAGGTCTCGGCAATTTTGGCGGCGGTTTGCAAACCCCGATATTGCCTTTCCTCAATAGCGCCGATGCCTACAAGAACTGCCAGGACGCGAACAATCAATCCAGAGTGATGGGTTCTATCAGCTACGTGGACGAAACGCAGCAGTATCTGCTGCTTTTCGTCTGCATCTCGCATGTTGATCCGACAGCGCCCGCGAAACAGGCGACTTTGGGCGCCGCCTGGTTCTATTCCACTTTGGATGCCACCGGCGATGGCCTGTCTGACCAATCGCAATGGAGCCAGCCGCAAATAATCGCGGGCTCCTGGAATGTTTTCCCCGCGCAAATCAACCCATTCAATCCGGGGTGCGCCCAGGACAACAAGGGCTGGTATCCAACCATCATGTCACTCGGCACAAAGCCCGGCCATCTTTCCACCACGGGTTATGTTTTTTACATGGAGGGCTGCACCGATGGCGAAACCTTTGGCGGCCGCAAGTATGAGTCGCGCGCTTTCACAATCGCGACCAACTAACGAATTCGCAACGGGGGCGGCTGGTCCCCATCGCCTAGACGCAGAGAATTCGCTTCAGAATGGAGAACGCAAAATGACACCTCGACTGACTCGCACCGCCTTGGTGAGCGGTGTTCTCGTGCTGGGCGCTCTTTCACTTCTTGCATTTCATTTTCCAGCGCGGGCGCTGGCACGAACGCGTAGCGAGAATTCGCGTGCGCACGGCCAATACGGACCATACCATCCGAAAATCAAATCGTTTTCAGTCGGGCCGAACGAGACGCTGAATTATCCCAGCACTCTCGACAATATTCCCGACGAGCACACCACATTCATTCCACTTTCTGGATCCTATGACTACACGGCGGCGCCCGGCTCGAACTTTGGAACATACCTGGTCTTCGCCACAAGCAACATAACGGGAGGAAACGGCGGAACGGTGGTTCTCGAAACCTCTGATTTGATGAACTTCGATTTCGCCTCCAACTTGGGATACGGCGATCAGGTAATGGTTTCCCCGGTCCCTATTACGATCTGCGATCCCACATACAACAAAGAGTTTGACGAGAATTATTCTGGCCCGGGAACTGTTCTGCAGAATCCCGCCGGGCCTGCCGGAGATTTTTTCATGCTCTACGAGGCGGAAAACCATTGCCCCGGAGGGTCCTGGCAGGAGCCTTACTACGCCACAGTTGGGTTTGCCAACTCATCCAATTATGGAAGGACATGGCCCGGACCCATTAATAGCGAATTCGGCGGACCGAATCGCCGTCCGGTTCTTAAAGGGCCGAATCCCGAACCAGCTTCCAAGCCCGCGCCACCCAGCGCAAATATGGGCGACGCGCTCCCCAGCGCCTTCGCGGACAGGAACTACAAAAACGAAAACTACATTTACGTCACGTACATTTACTCCGTGGGCCCCGGCAACGGCACAAACGATGGACTCGTCCGCGTCGCGCGCGCCAAACTCGACGAGGACGATCGTGGCCGCCTCAATGGAGACGATCACCCTCTCTCCTTTGTGAAATGGTACAACGGCGCGTTCAGCCAGCCCGGCATCGGCGGTCAGGACAGCGGCCCCGTTCCCGCTTCCGGATGCCCCGGTACGCAAACCATGCCCGAAATCAATTTCAACGACGATCTCGGTTTGTATCTGATGATTTTCGTCTGCGACTCCTTCCAGGAGGATGGCTACGGCGCCTGGTATTACTCGACCGCGACGAGTCTCGATCTTCAGGACTGGACGCCGCCGCAATTGATCCAGAATTCCCGCTTCAAAATACTCAAGCCCTGTCCGATTTCCGGAAGCGGAACTCAGTTCAACGGGTTTCACCCGTCATTCATGTCGCCCGGTGCCGCGCAGGGCCACACCCGGCTGACTGGAAAAGTCTTCTTCCAGGACGGATGCAACACCGGATTGCCCCGCGCATTCACTTCGCGGACATTTACGATCACCGTTGAGCCGTAGCAGCATATTGGATCGTAAATTATTTCTTATACCGCAACCAATCAAGCCTCCCATTCGTATAAACTAAGTGAGACAGGTGAAGCGATTCCTTTCGGTCGCCACAGGTGAGCACCAACAAGAGTGAACACCCCGGAATAGGTGAATGAATGACAGATAGCTCTCAGCCCGCTGCAAGCACGGCCGCGCTGCGCACCGCGGATGTCGGGCGGCACTACACGATGGGACTCGCGACCATCCGCGCCGTGGACGGCGTGTCCATCGAAATCGCGCGCGGCGAATTTGTCGCGCTGCTCGGCAGTTCCGGCTCCGGCAAATCCACGCTGATGAATTTGCTGGCGGGGCTTGACCGCCCCACTTCCGGTGCAATCTACGCGCACGGCCGCAACCTCGCCGAGATGTCCGGCGACGAACTGGCCAAGCATCGCAGCCAAACCGTGGGCATGGTGTTCCAGTCATTTAACCTGATGCCGCGCATGACGCTCGAAGAAAACGTCGAGCTTCCCTTGCGGTTGGCGGAAGTGGAGCGCGCGGAGCGGCCTGCGCGCGTGCGCGAAGCGCTCGAGCACGTCGGACTCGCGCAGCGGCTTTTGCATCGCCCCGCGGAGTTGAGCGGAGGCGAGCAGCAGCGCGCCGCGCTGGCACGAGCGCTGGTGAACCGTCCCACGATTCTGCTGGCGGACGAGCCGACAGGGAATCTCGACAGCAAGACCGGCGACGAAATCATGGATTTTATCCAGGCGTTCAACCGCGACATGGGAATGACGGTGGTGATGGTGACGCACGAGGCGCGGCTGGCGCAAAAATACGCGAGCCGGAAAATATACTTGAAAGACGGCAAGCTCTCGCTAAACGGAGACGCACAATGAAATCGCGCGACCTGATGGAGCTTGCCTCGCGCAACCTGCGCGAAGCGCTGTTGCGGAATTCGCTGACAACACTCGGCATCGCAGTGGGCGTGGCGTCGCTGGTTGCGATGCTTTCGCTCGGCATCGGCTTGCAAAAACTGGCAATGACTCAATTGCAGGGCACGGGACTTTTCAATCGTGTCTACGTGTCGCCCCAGCGCCCGGGCAACGAAACTGGCGGGCGCGGTGGACGCGGTGCGCGGCTCGGCGGCGGAGGTCGCGGTGGACGCGATCAAGGCGCCCCTGCGGGACTTCCGAGCCCCGAGGATTTGAAACCGCTGACGCCCGAAACCCGCGCGAAGCTCGCGGCCATGGCGCATGTGAAGGAAGTTTTCCCCGAGCTGCGCTTTCAAGTGGATGTGCGCAACGACAAGATCGGCCATGTGACCGCTGCGGCGAGTTTTCCGCCGTCGGCGCGCGCAACCGGAATTTTTGATTCGGTGCAAGGTTCGTTCTTTTCGGACACAAATGCCGCGGAAGCAATTCTTCACCAGGACCTCGCGAAGCAAATCGCCGACGAATTGAAAATAGATCCAAAGGATTTGATCGGCCGCGAAATTACGTTGCGATATCCGCAGCGAAAAGATGTGCCCGTCGAGGGCAACCAAACGCCTGTCGATATGGCGGCGAACGGCGAATTCGGATACGGATTCACGATCGAGCCGGCGGAGCGAAAAGTGAAAGTTGTGGGCATCGTCACCGGCGAGCAGGCCGGGCCCGGCGGTCTCGGCGGCGTGCGCGTGATGTTGCCGCTCGGATTTGTCGAGCAGATGAACACCGTGCAAGGGACGGACATCCGCGGAATTGTCACCAGCCCCGGGCAGCAAACATATTCTTCGCTGACGATGCTCATTGATGACCCGAAATATGTGCCGGCGGTGGAAGACGCGGTGAAGGCGATGGAATTGGGTGCGTTTTCGCTTTTCGATGCAGCGCACAAACTCCAGCAGTTCTTTGCGGTGCTGGACACTTTCTTGGGACTTTTCGGCAGCCTCGCGCTGGCAGTGGCTTCGCTCGGAATTATCAACACGCTGGTGATGGCGATCCTCGAGCGGCGCCGCGAAATCGGCGTGTTGAAAGCGCTGGGCGCAGCGGACCGCGATGTCCGTCAGCTCTTTTTCGCGGAGGCGGGCGTGATGGGACTTGCGGGCGGATTGCTCGGCGTGTTTCTCGGCTGGAGCATCGGCCGCGTCATCAACTTTGCCGCGAATGTATATCTCTCTCAGCAGAACATTCCTCCTCAAAAACTGTGGTCGGTTCCCCCGTTGCTGGTTGTCGGTGCCATAGTGTTCTCTATTATCGTGAGCCTCGCGGCAGGTCTCTATCCAGCGGCGCGAGCGGCGAAGTTGGATCCGGTAAAGGCGCTGCGGTACGAATAGGGTAGGAGAGACGGCCCACCCCGCAGAGCGCCTCCCGACGGTGTCGGGATAATTTCCGACCCGCCCTACAAAAAAATCCCCCTCTTTTTGGAACGCTATCAAAACAAAGGACTTAGCAGGGGCGCTTTTGCGCGCCGTCTGGAAGTGGTTGATTCTAAAGGGTTTGGACAGGGGCGGATTTGTGGATGGTTTTGCTGACAGTGTTGAAAACAAAGGGGTTAGCTGGGGCGCGGAAGGGGCGCGGTGGGTGATCACTAGCGCCTTCAGCAACACAGGCTTCGGTCTGTTAGTTCCAATCTGGGAAACACCACACAGGCTTCCCGACAAAAGCATCGGGACGCACAAACCGCAGAAGCCTGTGTTACTCCCCCCTGCCTTTTTTTCTAAGTGGTAGAAAACACATGTAGTTATGGGTGAGGGGGGTTCGTAAGTGGTAGAAAACACAGGGGGCTTTTTGGGGCATTTTGGCGCAAATCTCGTAAGTGGTAGATAAGACAGGTACTTAGGGGAATTGAGTGGCGATTTCATGGGGTATGTTACTACAAGGTTAAATTAATGTCAAGAGAATTATTTAGGAATTGTCGTTAGCACATGATATGTCCGGTCTATTAGCAGATGAAATGTCCGCTTTACACAGGCGGCTTGGAGTAGACCTCCGGTCCGGAGGTGGGCGTGATGAGCTACTCCAGAGCTGCGACGGAGCGGGCGATGAAAGCACAAGAAGTGATTTTGCGGGTGATCGGCAAGCAGATGACCTGGCTTCAAGCGGCCCAGGTGTTGCGCGTCGGTCCGCGGCAGATGCGGCGGCTGTATTGGCGCTATCAGCGGTTCGGCTATGACGGACTGTGGGATCGCCGGACGGGAACACCTTCTCCGAAGCGCGTGAAGCTGGAGGTGGTCGAAAAGGTGTTGGTTTTGTACCGGGAGAAGTATTCCGATTTCAGCGTGAAGCATTTTCACGAGAAGCTCGAGGAGGAGCACGGCATCCGGCTCAGCTACACCTGGGTGAAGCTGGCGCTGCAAGGCGCCGGACTGGTGGCGAAAGAACGGCAGCGGGGCCTGCACCGGCGGCGGCGCGAACGAAGACCGATGGCCGGGATGATGCTGCACATCGACGGCAGCAAGCATCGCTGGCTGGGCCAGCAGTGGCACGACTTGATCGTGGTGCTGGACGATGCGACCAGCGAGGTGTACTACGCGCAGTTGGTCGAGGAGGAATCGACACCGACGGTGATGATCGCGTTGCGCGAAGTGGTCGAGCGGCAAGGGGTGTTTTGCTCGCTTTACAGCGACCGGGCAAGCCATTTCTGGGTAACCCCGAAAGCCGGAGAGCCGGTGGACCGGCAGCGGCTAACGCAGGTGGGGCGGGCGTTGAGTGATTTGAGGATTCAGATGATTCCGGCCTACTCGCCGCAAGCACGTGGACGAAGCGAGCGGAACTTCGGCACCTGGCAGCGGCGGCTGCCGCAAGAGTTGCGGCTGCGCGGGATCGCGACGATCGAAGAAGCCAACCGTTTTCTCGGCGAGAGCTATATCGCGGAGTTCAACCGGAAATTCGCTGTGGCGGCGACGGAACCGGTCAGCGCCTTTGTGCCGGCGACCGGGAAAGATCTGGACCGGGTCTTCTCGCTGCAGCAGGAGCGGGTGGTGAACCGAGACAACACGGTGAGTTGGGGCGGCCGGACGTTGCAGATCGAACGGGTGCGCTGGCGCGGGACGCTGGCGGGTTGCCGGGTGACGGTGTGCGAACATCTGGATGGGCGGCTGAGTTTGTATTACGGACCCCAGTGTGTCGGACAGTTTGCTGGCGAAAATAACGAACCGAAATCGGCGGCGGAAAAGGGCTGTGGAAAAGACGCTGCGCTTGGGAATCCCGCGCAAACCGCGGGATCCCCACTTTCCCACAGCCCCGACGACGGCGCGGTGAATGTAGTTTGAGGAGCAGAAGGAAAATCAAAAGCGGACACATCACTTGCTACCTAACGCGGACATTTCGATTTGCTAACAACAGAGAATTATTTAGGAATTATGGGGGAGATTTGTTACAAAACCTATTCGAATAAGTGTTCGAATGGGCGCGGTTTGCGAACCCTAGGACCAACGCTGAAGTCCACAGCCAAAGGCAATATCCTAAGGTCAAGAACCCAACACGTCCGCCGCGGCGGACGACGTGTAGGCCACCCACGTACTTCTGAGCGGCTCATTTGTTGGCCACAGCCCGCATCATCTCTGGGCCGCCCGTCCTATCGGTGTCCGAAGGAGATGGCGCTAGGCGCGGGGCGGACACACGTCCGCCCGGACCGCGCCCGACGCTGCTCATCAATGTGCATCGCGATGTGAATCGTCGTGCCGCTCACTCGTTGCCTTGCGAACGACGCCGTGTATAGCCTGCGTTCCGAAGTGTCCGGTTGGCGGACCGGAAAAGGTCATGGTGATGTTGGAAAACGGGACGACGGTGAATGTTGGAAGAGCCGGGTCGGGGGTTCCGCCCTTGATGTCGACGGTCAGCGTGCAGGGCGCTGGAGCGGGCGGCGTGAACTCGCAGGCGCTGGAAAAAGGCGTGTCGCCGCCATCGAGAGTGACTTTTACTGGGCCGGTCACCGTGAACTCTTCAGGTGCGGCGGTGCTGATCGAAGTCACCGTGCCGTTGGTAATGGTGATGTGGTGCGTATGGGGATGGCGACCCGGGGTGGCGCTGTCGTCGTTGACCGTGGTGGACGGGCTGGGCTGTATCAAGACCCAGTAATCATCGTGAGTCATGTTTATCTCGGCGGAAAAATCCGCCGTGCTGGGGTCGTGCTTGGAATCGTGATCCAAGTTCAGCGACCATGTGCCACGCATTTCCCAGGGCCCCTTCACTGAGGTGCAGGGGGTAGTCTGCTGCGTCGGGCAGGTTTGGGGCGTGTAATCATTTATCGTGCCGCTGAAATGCTTGGGCGGCGGTGGCGGAGAATCCTGAGCTAGCGCGCCGACGCCTACGGTCAAAACAATGGCGGTGACGATGATCGCCACCCCCGTGAAATGCTTTGCGTTCATGGTGAGAAACCTCCGGATTTTTGAAGTTGGCAACCATTCCACCGGAAGAACGGCTGTGGCTGGAACTCGTCCAGCCGCGCCCGGCTTTCCGGCGATTTGCCGCTGAAATGCGCGCACAGAATCGGTCACCTTTCGGGTGCTGTCAAAGGGCAATACGCGGACATGTTCATTTGCCGTCTAATGCCGCCTATTGCGGGCCCCGAACGACGGGGTTACACTCCCTTCACCTATCTCTCTACTGCAACGGACTATTCAGGAGAACGTGATGGCCGAATCATTCCCAGATACGCCGCCATCCGAGCGACCGACCGAAGAGTTGCTGGACTCATGGAAGGAGATTGCGGCATACCTCGATCGCGATGTTAAGACCGTCCAACGCTGGGAGAAGCGCGAGGGCATGCCCGTCCACCGCCACGTGCACGATAAGCGGGGATCCGTTTATGCCTTAGCTCCCGAGCTTGACGCCTGGCTGCAAAGCCGCGGGCTACGCTTGGGCGAGGAAGGGCAACAGCAAACCTCCAAGATGCCTGTGGAGCCGGAAGGGGACAACCGACAAAGGGCGACAGTGCGGGCGCGTCGCTGGCTTGCTCTGGCCGGGGTTGCTGTACTCGGCCTGCTTGCCGTCGCTTACGTTCTGTCCCGAGATCGCACAGGGAATACGGCGCGACCCAAAATCAGGTCTTTAGCGGTGCTGCCTTTGAAGAACCTGTCCGGAGATTCAGCACAAGAATACCTTGCTGACGGAATGACTGACGCGCTTATTGCACGCCTCTCGGGGATCCATGATCTGCGCGTCATTTCCCGCACATCGGTGATGCGCTTCAAGAACCCTCAACTCTCGGTGCCAGAGATCGCGAAAACCCTGGGCGTGGATGCCATTGTGGAAGGGTCTGTAATGCGTGAGGGCAATCGGATTCGCGTCACGGCCCAGTTGATTCGGGGCGCGACCGACGAGCACTTCTGGTCGGAAACTTACGATCGCGGGCTGCGGGATGCACTTGCTTTGCAAAGCGAGTTGGCGCAATCCATTGCGAAAAAAGTTGAAGTTACCGTCACCGGTGCGGAACACGAAAGACTTATCGCCGCGCGTTCCGTCGCACCCGAAGTGTACGAGAGTTATCTGAAAGGCCGATTTGCTCTCAACAAAAGCAACAATCGAGCTGGCGTCGAGGAAAGCATAGGTTATTTCGAGGACGCGATTAAGAAAGACCCGACCTTTGCTTACCCTTATGTGGGCTTGGCGAGAGCGTATAGCGAACTCGGAACGGTTTTTATCGGCGATTCTCCGGAAGAGACGCGCCCGAAGATAATGAGGGCGGCCCAAAAAGCGTTGGAGCTCGATCCGGACCTTGCCGATGCGCACGTCCTGCTGGCAGACGTACAGCAGAAACAGTGGCGCTGGGCCGACGCCGAGGCTGAATACAGGCGCGCCCTCGAATTGAACCCGAACGACGCTGATGCTTACGTCGGACTTGCTTTGTGGCTGTTATGCCAGGGACGTACGGACGAAGCTATAGCTTGGGCAGAGCGTGGCCAGAAACTCGACCCGCTTGCGGCTTCCGGCACGACCATCGGCTGGATTCTCTTTCAGTCCCGGCGCTACGATGACGCCGTACGCGAGTTGCGCAGCGTACTCGCGGTGCGAGCGGACGACGCAACTGCACTTTACTTCCTTGGATTCGTGCTGACCGCCAATAATCAACCAGCGGATGCAATCCCCGTGATGGAGCGGGCGATTTCTGTTTCGAACCGTAGTCCTGGCGTGATCGGCGTACTGATTAGGGCCTATGCCCTCGCCGGGAGGCGCACTGATGCATTTCGGCTCCTCGCGGAACTGAAAAGACGCAGAGAGGCAGGTTACGTTCCCGCCGCCGCTTTTGTAAACGCCTATTTAGGGCTCGGCGAAAACGATCAGGCCTTCGCCTCGCTCGAGCAGGCGTACAAGGAGCAGTCGAATATTCTCCAATTCCTCAAAGTACATCCGTACTTCGACCCAATCCGCGGCGACCCTCGATTTGCGGACCTCGTCCGTCGCGTCGGGCTTGACTAGAGTTGTTAGCCCGCGTGCATGTCTTGCTGACGCCAAGCTACGCTGGAAATGGACTTCGACCCGTCGCACAAGACAGGCAGCAACAAGGGGATCGCACTCGGGCCGATAGCGACGAGTCTCTGGGCCGCCTGAGTTCTTACATTTGCGCTGGCGCTGTAGAGTGTGTTGACGTCACTTTTAATCTCTTTTTTGTCGGACTGCCCCATTAAGTTTGGACTCATTCCGAAGGCCAGGATGAGAAAAGCAAAGGTGGCCAAAATCCGCTTGCTCATGATTCGCCTCCAGAACTAGGAACTGTGCCTAAGAGAATGCGGAGCGCGGAGGAAATGATTGGTCGGATTCCCAAAAGCCATTTTCCTGGCGCATGTATTTGATCCAGCGAGTTCGATTAAAAAAGTAACGCGTGTAGTCAACGACAAATGAATCGCCTTTGCCACCAAATTCGGGATGGCATGAGACAGCCAAGATTTCATTGCCGTTTCGACCTGATGTGAATCGCCAATCCTGCTTGAGCGTTTTCGCGAGGTGAATCGGCTCCTCCTTTTGAGTGGCCGCATTCAGAGCCGTTACGTCGTGAAACGATGCGCCTACTATCTGGATGAGACTTGTGCCCGGGCCGTTGTATGAACCCATGCCGATGGAGAAGTCCTGAGTGAGAAGGTAGCCCCTGTTGGGTTTGCCATCCGGGCTCCATTCTTCCAATTTTGCCAGTGGCACTTCCAGTGCACGCGTGGCGACCAATTTGCCGGCACTCGTCCTGATTTCAATTTTTGCATTGCCCGGCGCGAGGAGCGTGAAAGCCTTGAAGATTTGTGATTCGGGCGGAAACACAATGGACCAATCGCCTTGGCCCCACATTTGTTCGCGAACGGAATCGGTCAACCGCGAGTCCAAGAGCAACTGACACGTTCCTGTTACGCCATTCGGATGTTGGGAAAGATCGTAGGATTGATATACGTCGTAAGACTGCTGCGCGGGGACAGTGTTGCTGAAGACTGCTGTCACGAGACAAAGAGCAATCGCCGCAGTGAATATTAATCGTGATCCGAACGCGGTTCGCACACGAAAATGATACCACTGTGGGTCGTCAACGGAGAGTAAAGCCGGCTGGCGGCGGTTCGATCGTTTGCAAATGGGTTGAGGCGCACTCTACTAGCACCGATAGGTACGCGCAAGGTATGAGAAACGTGAGTCAAGGCTCGGCGAGCAAAAGCTCGTTGACAACTTCGATGAAGGGATTTACTGTGCCGTGGGCTGTCCCAGGAGTCCCTCAGATCGATCACCACAAATTCTCCGGGGCACCGATAATTCCGTGGCGAATGCGGAGAAGCATTTGAGTCCCTCAATGACCGCACTTCCCTGCCACGAATAGAGGAAAATATGACTCTGCCGCGCAACGTTCGCTTGCACGTAATTTCCAGTGTAATCATTCTCGCGTTGGTGATGATGACGGCGGTTTCCATGCCCCTGCGTGCGCAGAACGGGCCGCGGGCGGGCGCACCAAAGGTGAGCGACACCGTCCCGAAAATCACGACCACGGACGTACATTTCCACAAGTACGTGCCTCCTGTCGCGCCCGGCACGGCGTCACCATCCGCGACGCCGAATACGCAGGCGGAGATTAATGCGTTCGTCGCGCAGCAAATTGACCTGCTGGAGCAGGAAAAAGCGGCACGCACGCCGGCGCAGCAGAAGATTGACTCAAACGTTCTCTACACCATCCGGATGATGAAGGGCCAGACACCCGCGCCCGGAATCACATCGCTCTATACAGGCATTGAATTGGACGACAACAACAACATTGCCGTGGACATGATGGCGAACGTGACCCCCGACTTGCTGCAAAGGTTGCAAGCCGCCGGTGCGCTGATCCTAGATTCGCAGCCGAACTTTCGCGCCATTCGCGCGATTATTCCTCCGAACCAAATTGAGGGGATCGCCGCTCTTTCAGACGTGACATTTATCGGCAGAAAAATGGGATCTGTAAACGGCCATATCAGGCGCGCACCGGACGGCTCGGCATTGGAACGCTGGCGCAAGGTTCCGGGATTTGCACAGAAGGAAGCAAGGGTCAGGAAGATGGTGTCCGCGCTGCTGCAGAAGCCCAATGCAATTCTGACAGGCTCGGGAAGTGTGGATACCGAAGGCGACATCACGCACCGGGCATTCGATGCGCGGGGGACATTCGGCGTGACCGGAGCGGGGCTGAAGATCGGCGTGCTCTCCGACAGCGCCAATGCGACCGGAGCAGTGACGAGCGCCCAGGCAACGGGCGACTTGCCGCCGACGTGTCCGGGCCCCGGCGGGCCGTGCCTTACGATCGTCCAAGACTTCCCAGACGGGGACGATGAAGGCGCCGCCATGATGGAAATCATCTATGACCTGGCGCCCGGCGCGAGCCTGTTTTTCGCCACAGCCGACAACGGTGAAGCGAGTTTTGCAACGAACATAATGAATCTCCGAAGCGTGTCGAACTGCGACATCATCGTGGACGACGTTTTTTATTTCGATGAGCCTGTATTTCAAGACGGGCAAGTAGCACAGGCAGTGGTCTCAGTTGTCACAGCTGGCGCGCTCTACTTCTCATCGGCTGGGAACGAAGGGAACTTGGATTCCCAAGCGCTTGGCTTCGCGGGCTATTTTGAGGGGGATTTCAACAGCACGGGATCGCCGGCATTTACTCAAGACTCAGGAAAGACCGGCACAGTCCACAATTTCGGCACGGTGGGAAGCCCACTGATCGGGAACGTCATCCAATTCTCGGGTGAAGCGTACACATTAAATTGGGCGGATCCTTTTCCGACGCCCCTTAATCCATCACTCGGATCAAGTAATGATTATGACCTCTTCTATCTAAACTCCGGGGGCACAGTGATTGCCTCGTCCACAAATCCCCAGACAGGAACCCAGCCTCCTTTTGAAATCATAGGCCCCCCTACGCTAAACGCCGGTGACCAACTGGTTGTGTTTAAGACAACTGCCGCGGCCACTCTCGCATTCTCTCTAAACACAATTCGCGGAACGCTGACCGAGGTAACTGACGGACAGACGCACGGCCATTCGGCCGTAGCAATCACGGGAGAGTTTTCCGTTGGAGCTACGCCCGCCGCAGGGGCGTGCTGCGCAGGCGCATCCGCGGGCCCTTTTCCAAATCCATTTAATACTTCAAATCAAGTGGAACCGTTTACATCAGACGGGCCACGCCAGGTATTTTTCAACGCGGACGGGACGGCGATTTCACCCGGGAAGTTCACCTTCGCGTCGGGTGGCGGCACCTCGCGGCCCAAGCCGGACATAACCGCTGCAGATGGTGTGATGACGACATTGCCCGGAAATTCGGGGCTGAATCCGTTCTATGGCACTTCAGCGGCGGCGCCACATGCCGCGGCAATCGCGGCGCTTGTTAAGTCCGCAATGCCGACCCTGACGCAGGCCCAGATTACGACAACGCTGGAAAGTACGGCTCTGGACATTATGGCGCCGGGATTTGACCGCGATTCAGGGAACGGAATCGTGATGGCGTACCAAGCGGTTGCTTCGCTGGGAATCGCAGGACAGGCCGATCCTCAAATCGCGTCGGAAGTCGCGAGCCAAAATCCGGGCAATGGTGATGGAAACATAAAGGCGGGCGAAGGAGCGAAGGTCGTCGTCCAATTGCAAAACAAGGCGGGCGTCCTGAGCGCGACCGGAATTACGGCCACGCTTTCCACGGCAACTCCTGGCGTCACGGTTTTGTTGCCGAACGCCATGTCATACTCAGACATGGCCGCCGGCGCCACTTCCGGCGGAAGCAACCAGTTCGATTTTGTGCTGGCAAGCAATTTCTCCTGCGCGACAACAATTGATTTCACATTGACCGTAAATTACTCGGGAGGCCAGCAGAGGATCCTGGGATTCAGCGTTCCGACAGGAACGATCAATTTTACGAATAACCTTGGCACTACACCGACTGCAATCACCGGATTTACAACTGCGACAGGCCTCCAGACCAACCGCATCTTCCGCGATGGCAATCCAAGTATTTGCACATTCGCGAAGACATTTCCGGGGACGGTTGCCTCTGGTTCTGAGACATTTGATTCCTACACCTTTACGCCAAAGACGTCAGGATGCGTCAATTCCACGCTTACGACGAACACCAACACGATATTTGAGGCGGTTTACGCGAACGGATTTGTTCCCAGCAGTATCGGCACCAATTACGCGGGGGACGCAGGGGAAAGCGGCGGGGTGACCGGTTGCGGGATCTCGGTCGTTGCAAGCACTCCCTACACGTTTGTAATCAGCGACGTGTCGGGAGGTTCTGTCGGTACTCCTTACACTTTGTCGCTGCCGGCTTGCACCCTCTTCGGCACGATCAATCAGATCCCCATCGCTATCGCCCAGAATGTGACCGTAGTAGCGGCGACGGCTGGCGGATCCGCGAATGTAACCGCCAATCAAGTCAATAATGGCTCGAATGATCCGGATGGCGACCCCATCGTACTTACACTGACCCCGCCGGGACCATATCCGCATGGCGTGACAAACGTCATCTTGACCGCGACTGACGCGGTCGGAGGAGCGTCGCAAGCGACCGCGATGGTGACGGTGGTGGATCCGCCGGACATGACCATCACGAAATCTCACAACGGCAACTTCCAACAAACCCAAGTGGGAGCCATTTACACGATTACAGCTACGAACAGCGGCGGGTCAGCGACGACCGCTCCGGTGAGCGTGGTGGATACACTTCCGGCATCGGGGCTGACGGCGACGGCGCTCGCGGGCACGGGATGGGCTTGCACGCTTGCGACGCTGACGTGCACCAACAGCACCGTCCTGGCGGCGGGACTGGGCTATTCCCCGATCACGCTGACGGTGACTGTGGCGGGGAATGCTCCCGCGAGCGTGACCAACACGGCGGTGGTTTCCGGTGGAGGCGAAACAAATACAGCGAATGACACCGCCACAGACTTGACGACCATAACTCCCGCTTTGCCGGACATGACGATCACGAAGAGCCATAACGGCAACTTCTCTCAGAATCAGGTGGGAGCGATGTACACCATCACGGCGACGAACAGCGGTCTCGCTCCAACGACTGCGGCGGTGAATGTGGTGGACACGCTGCCGGCGAGCCTGACGGCGACGGCGATGACGGGCACGGGCTGGGTGTGCACGGTGGCGACGCTGACCTGCACACGCAGTGATGTGCTGGCCGCGGGAGCGAGCTATCCGGCAATCACGCTGACGGTGACGGTGGCGAGCAATGCTCCGGCCAGTGTGACGAACACGGCGGTCGTTTCCGGCGGCGGCGAGACCAATTTTGCAAACGACACGGCTATGGATGCCACTACGATTACGCCGACGTTCCCGGACATGACCATTACCAAGTCGCACGTGGGCAACTTCACACAGGGCCAGGCGGTGGGAGCGACGTACACGATTACGGTGTCGAATGTCGGCGTGAATTCAACCAACGCGGCAGTCAGCATGGTGGACACGCTGCCTGCGAGCCTGACGGCGACGGTGCTGACGGGCACGGGATGGACCTGCACGCTCGGGACGCTGACCTGTACCCGAAGCGATGTGCTGGCGGCGGGAGCGAGCTATCCGGCCATTACGCTCACGGTGACGGTTGCAGCAAACGCAGGGGCGAGCGTGACGAACACGGCGGTGGTATCGGGCGGCGGCGAGACCAATTTTGCGAACGACACAGCGAACGATGTGACCACGATCGTGCAACTGGCCGACATGACCATTGCGAAGACGCACGCGGGGAACTTCGTGCAGGGTCAAGTGGGCGCGACGTACACGATTACGGTGAGCAACAGCGGCAACGGCGCGACCACCGCAGCAGTCAGCATGGTGGACACGCTGCCTGCCAGCCTGACGGCGACAGCGCTCTCCGGCACGGGATGGGCTTGCACGGTTGCGACGCTGACCTGCACGCGCAGTGATGTGCTGGCAGCGGTGTCGAGCTATCCGGCGATCACATTGACGGTGACAGTGGCGGCGAATGCACCGGCCAGCGTGACCAACACGGCGGTGGTATCGGGCGGCGGGGAGATCATCGTCAACAATGACACGGCAGCGAATCCGACGACGATCCTGACGTCTCCGACGGCGGCGCTTTCGGTCAACACGCTGACCTTCCCGAGCACACCGCTGGGGTCGCCGAGCACGGCGATGACGGTGACGGTGACGAACAACGGCCAAGCGCCGCTGAACTTCACTGCGGCGCCGGGGTTCACCGGGACAAACGCAAGTGATTTCGTGATCGGCAACACGTCCACTTGCGTGGTGGGCACGCCGGTGGCCGGGAGCGGCGGCAATTGCACATACAACTTCGTATTTACGCCGGGCGCGGTGGGGCCGCGCGGTCCGGCGACAGCCACGTTTACCGACAACGCGAATCCGACAACGCAGACGGTCACGCTGAATGGAACGGGAGAAGACTTTACGTTTAGCGGGCCGAACGGAGCGGTGACGGTGACCGCGGGTCAGACGGGAATGTTCTCGATGTCGGTGACACCACTGGCGGGCGGATTCCCGAGCACGATTAATCTGTCGGCAACGGGAGCGCCTTCCGCGACGACCGTTACGTTCAATCCCACCAGCATCATTTCGCCGAATACTTCCTCGGTGATGTCGCTGGCGACGACGGCGCGCACCGGCGAAGTAGTGCCCACCAACCGCAGAATGCCGCGCGGGCTGCAGCCACTGCTGCTGTGGACGCTGGCGGCGATGCTGTTCCTGGCCAGCTTCCTGGTGATGCGCAGGACCGAACGCACCAAGCGTCCGGCAAGGATTGCGCTGGCGGCGGTGTTGTTGCTGGGGGCGATGGGCGTCGCGGGATGCAACAGCAAGGCCACCCCGACGGGCACGCCTGCAGGCACCTACATGATCTCGGTGTCGGCGACTTCGGGCTCGTTGACGCACACCAGCGTCGTAACGCTCACGGTGCAGTAAGCGGCAAAGCGCAACCAACCGCACAGCTTGATCACCGGGAGGCAAAGGCGAGCCCTTTGCCTCCTGATTTTTTTTCGATCCATACAGAGCTGACAGACTTCTTTTTATGGCAGGACACAAACACCGAAGATGGATGGGTGGATTGCCGCACGCGTGCCAAGATTGCGAGAGCATTCGGGGAGAAGTGCAAATGAGGAGGGCCAAAAAAGCGACCAGGGCGCCGGGCTGAGGGTCCCTGGCGCCCCAGTGTTTCTCACTCACCTCCGCAGGGTGTGAGCAAGCTTGTGCTACGCGGCGAACTCATCGCCACGCAAGAATTCGTACCGTTCAATTTCCGCCACGATGCCGAACTTGCCGGGATCTTTGTCTTCCGTGCGGGCCACACGGCCGAGGCAGCGGACGCGGACCGGACCAGCCAGCGTAATTTCGTGGGGCAGGGTCAAAAGGATTTCAACGGGCGAGCCGCGCTTTACTCCCTTGGGCAGCATGAAAAAAACACCGCGAGAGCTAACGTTGAATGATTCAGTTTTTGCTTCACCGACGGCTGACCCGCTGGTCCATCGGACCGTCATGGGCAGACGAATATGAAATCTCTGATTAAGACGGCGTTCCGTGGCAGTCACAGGGTCTCCTCCAACAACACACATAGCGCTTCTTGTCAGATGTGAGATTAAGCCGAACCCATTGCACGCTCAATAGCTCTACCGGCCCATTTTTAGGGGTCGCGCAGAGGTACCGAGGTACCATCCATACTTTTGACACTTTTTCCCTGCGGATTTCCATCGGCTGAAAAAGCGGACTGGAGGAGCTTAAGAGAGGAAGTTCGGATTTGAAACATCAGGGCTGGGCTGTAAAAACGCCCTTCTTAACGCTCTTTGCATCGCCCAGAATTACAAACTGCAAATCGTGCATGTATTGCCGGGCGACGCGCTGCACATCGCCGGGCGTGACGGCGCGAAGACGGTCCAGACGCGATTCGCCATTTCGCCAGCCGCCTCCGTTGATTTCGTAGAGAGCGAGGCGGCCCGCCTGCGAGGCGCTGGTCTGTATCTGAACGTAATAGTCCGTGGAGAATTGTGCGACAACGGATGAAAGATCGTCGGCCGCCACAGGAACATCTTTCATGCGGCGAATCTCTTCCAACATGAGCTCTGCCGCACGGCAAACGTCCGTGGACGACGCAGAAACATAGCCATACGAGGCGCTAAGTTCGGAATGGGAGGCCTCCGGGTCATAAGCCAGCGCATTCTTGACGCGCACGGCGTAGAAAACCCTGTCTTGCAGGATGGCCATCGCGATGGCCAGCGCATCCGTATCCGGAGATTTGAACTGCGGGCCCGCGAAAACACCCTCAAAATAAGTGGACGGCAAAGCGCGTTCAGTGACCTGCACGCTCGGCTTGTCAAATGCGAATAACGGAGTGGCCGCGGAACGAGTCTCTCCGGCAGGAAGCGCGCCGAAAGTGGCCTCAATTCGCGGGCGAATCGCCGCAGGGTCGAGATCGCCGACGATCACAAGCAAAAGGCGGGAGCGCTGCATGATCTGTTTGTGGTAGGCGCGCAAGTCGTCCACTGTGATTTTCGCGAGCGATTCCGGCGTGCCATCGGGATCATTCTGGTAAGGGTGGCCCGCGAAAACAGCGCGACGCCTGATGTCACTTAGAAGAGGTTCCGGCGTTTCCAGCCGGGCGCGCGCGGCGGCGATCAGCGCGGCGCGATCGCGCTCGATGTCGGCGGAGAGCAGGAGCGGGTGCAGCGCCGCGTCAGCGAAGATTTCCCAGGAGCGGTCAAACGCGGTGCGAGTGCAGGCGAGAGCAAACGAGGAGTAGTCATTATTGGAGCCGGAAGAAATCGTGGAGCCCATTCCGGTAAGCGCAGCATTCATCTCACTCCGAGGAAACCGCGCGCTTCCCTCCGCCGCCGCGGTGAGCAGCAAGGCCTCAATGCCGGCATTCGCTTCGGTGATGTTTGAAGAACCACCGCGAATGAAAAGTCCCACCGCAACGGTGTCGCTGGCGGGCCGCCGTTTTACGATTACCTTTAATCCGTTTACGTCGAATTCCGTGACGCGGCCGGTGTCGGCGGGCGCCTGCGCTGCAGCCTGCCAGACAACCACGAGAGAAAGAACAGCCGAGACCTTCAGCAGGATCCGCAGGTTGCGCGTCATTGCCCGAGCACCTCTTCGGGTTTCAATTGGATGCGCTTTTGCGCGTCGGGAGAAAGAAGCACGAGCGCCACATGCGGCTTTCCGAGGACATACGTATTCAGGTAGCGCGAGATATCCGCGCGCGTGACGGCCGCGAGCGTCTGTTGATATCCCCTGAAATAGTCAATGCCGGTGGAAGCCCACCAAAACCCCAGCGTAATTGCATATTCGGATGTTTTTTCGCGCTCGAAAAGATCGTTGACGCCCAGCAGAGTTTTCGCATCGCGCAACTCCGGGTCGGAGAAATAATCCGGATCGCCGAAGTGGGAGATCTCTTTTTGAAGCGCCACCAAAGTAGCGCGCGCCTTTTCGGGTGTGGTCTCCACGATAATTTTTATGGGGCCCACATAGCGCTGGGTGTAATAGCCGAGGCCGACAGCCGAGGCGAGCCCTGAATCCACCAGCGCCTTCTGGAAGCGCGAATTCGGCTGGCGCACGATATAGGAAAAAACGTCGGCGGCATAAGTGGCAGCGTTGTCCTTGCCGATGGAAGGCCCCTGCCAGCCCATTTCAATGATGACGTTTTGCACCGGCCCCTGAAGAATTTCGGCGGAACTTTTCGGGAGCGGGGGATTCACGGGAACCGGAAACCTCTCAAATGGGTCCGCGGCGCGCGGCCAATCGCCGAAAAATGATTCCGCCTGCTTGAACGCTTCCGCCGGGGTGAGGTCACCGGCGATCACGAGCGCGGCATTGTTCGGCACATAGTAGCGGTCATAAAAAGTACGCAGGAGTTCAGGCGTGGCATGGCCCACAACGTCGCGGGAGCCGCCGGGCAGCTTTCGGTTCGGATACATGTAAAAAAGCCGCGTTGTCATCTGATTCTCGATCAACCCGTATGGATTTGCGTCATTCCGGTCGGATTCATCCAGGACGACGGCGCGTTCCTTCAGAACTTCATCCGGGTCAAAGAGCGGATAGCGCGCGGCGTCACGGAGATAGTGAATCGCGACGGGGAAATTTGGTGTGAGTGTGGTGACGTACTCCTCGCAATGCTCCTCGAAAGTCGAACCGTTGTAGTTGATGCCCATCTCGCCGATGTTTTCCAGATACGGTTCCTGATTCTTGGAAGCTCGGTTGGATTTGAAAAACATGTGCTCGTCAAGATGCGAAAGGCCGCTTTCATTTAGCGATTCGACAAACGAGCCGGCTTTCACGACAAAATTAACAGTCACGAGAGGGACGGTATGGTCCTCGTAAACGATGACTTCGAGACCGTTGGAAAGCACCTTGGACTTGAGAAGTGAATCGCTTGAAATTCGGCCGGCGGTTGTGGTGGATGGCCCCTGGACCTGCGCAGCGCACACCGCGGCGGCAATCAGAACCAGCGCGAGGGCGAACGCAAGCGGCCTGGAAAACACTTCCCTTCTCTGGCTCCCGCGCCCGCGCGGGAAATTGGCGGGATTCAGCGGCACGTCAGGCCTTGTCAATCAACCGGTGGTGGATGGCGTAAAGCGCCAGTTCGAGGCGATCGGAAACGCCGAGCTTGTCGAAAATGTTGTGCAGGTGGTTTTTCACCGTCTGCTCGCTGATGAACAGCTTTTCGCCGATCTCTTTATTGCGGAAGCCCTGCGCCACAAGTTGCACGATTTCTTTTTCGCGCTCGCTGAGCAGCGGTTTTTCGCGGCGCGGGCCGGATTCGGACGATTTCGAGAATGCTTTCATGACCTCCGCGGTCATGTGGTTGTCGAGCCAGATCTCGCCGGCGAAAACGCGGTGGATGCTTTTCACAAGCAAATCCGTGGCGGATTGTTTCAGCACCACGCCGCGCGCTCCCAGCCGCATCGCGCGGACGACGTCGCGGTCATCTTCCGCGGCGGTCACGCAGATTACGCGGGTGGGCAGCGAATCGAAATTTACCTCTTCAAGAACGGCGAGCCCATCCTTGTCAGGCATGCGAAGGTCAAGCAGGAGAATATCCGGCTTCAGCTTGGTGATCAGGCGGATGCACTCCGTGCCGTTCTGCGCTTCGCCGACAATCGTAATGTCGTCGTCGGCATCAAGAAGTTTGCGCAGACCGTCGCGGAAAATCGCGTGATCGTCCGCAACGAGAACCCGAATTGGTTGCTTGCCTTTTGCCATTTTAGCCGAGCGGCACTTCCACAATCAGGCGCGCTCCATGCCCGGGGCTTGACTCCACGGTCAAAACGCCCCCGACGGTCCGCGTATGCTCTTTGATGGAAATCGGGCCCAGTCTCAAGCGGTCAAGCTCTTCGCCGGAAAACCGGCCCGCGAAGCTGAATCCTTCTCCGTCGTCGTCCACCACCAATGTAACACGGCTGTCCGACTGAGTAAGTTTTACCACGACGTGGCTGGCGCGGGCATGTTTTTTTATGTTGTTGAGTGCTTCCCTGTATATCTGGAAGATCTCGCGACAAACGCGGTCAGGCGCCTGCAATTCGGGCGAATCCACGATTAACTCAACTTGGATGGTGGATTCATTGCGGAAGCGCTCGGCGAACCCAGTCATCAGGTCGAGCATGTCCGCGCTTTGTACGCGCAGCGGACGCAGGTCTGTGATCATGCGGCGCAGTTCCGCGGATTCGTTGCGCACGGTCTGCTGCAACCCCGCAAGTGCCGAAGCGGCCTGCTCGGGCGATTGCGGAAGTTTGCGGCGCAGCACGTCGAGCTGGATCTCGATGCTCAGCAGCGTTTGCAAAATGCCGTCGTGGATGTCGCGGGAGATGCGGCTGCGCTCGGCTTCGATGGCGCGCGCGCGCAGGTGGCGCAATAGAAAAAGATTTTCGAGCGGCGGCCCGAGATGGAGCACGATGCGTTCGAGGCGCCGGAGATCGCGCGGGGTGAACCTGCCGCGGCAATTTGCAAGCATCACGCGCGTGTTGGGCTGGCCCTCAATTTCCATCGTCACCGCAATTGCGGAACGCAACCCGAGAATCTCGCGCGCGTGCGCGGGGATTCGCGGGACTTCCGCGACCGGGATGCCAGTCAAGCGGTTCCACGCGAAGCCATCCGGCTTCCCATCCAAGTTATTCAGAGCGACATTTACGTCTGCAACGTCAAAGAGAAAACCGTCGCTGGCGAGAAGCGGCAGATTTTCGGGGATGAGGTGCTTCTGGTTATCTCCATCGAACTTCCACAGGAAGATTCGTTCGAGTTCGGTGTCGCGATGAACGAGGAACGCGCGCTCGCAACCGAAGGAAGCGATGAGTTCCGCCATTACGGATCGCAAGGATTCTGCGATTCCACTTTCGACCGAAAGCATCGCCGTCAGGCCCGCGATAAATTTATGCTCGGCGGCATGCTGGCGGTTGCGGTCGCCAAGATAAGCCATGCCGAATCCGGCAATCATCGTCCCGCTGACGATTTCTATCACGCCAAAGATTTCACCCCACATCGGATGATCGCGCAGCAAGCTCCAAGCGAGGATTCCGGCCGCAATCGCAACCACAATCCAGTATGCGCGGCCGCCCCCCCAGCCCGCGCCGGCCTCGTAAGCCGCGATCAGCAGGAGAAACCAAACCGGAACCACCGATGGCGTAAGAAAAAGAAAGACCGCGATGGCAAGAATGTCCGCGACGAGCGCGTATTGCCACTTGTCTTCCCACTGGGGCGAGTGGATGAACGCAAAAACAAGGCTAAGCGCGAGATACGCGCACAAAAACAGCGCTGCGCCAGTGGCGCGCGACGCCAGCAGCATGCTCATCAGCGCCAAGACAATCAGCGGGGGACGCGCCAGTGTCACCTGACGCTCGAGCGACCGCCGTTCAATTTCGTGGAGTGGCATTCAGGTGTCCGAACTCTACTTTACATTTGAAGGTCACACGCAAGCGCCCCGGCTCAATCCGACGTTCCAGCCCCGCAAGGCCTTGCCTGTGGATTTTTTGCTTCCCATTCAGCCCACAATGTGAATAATGTCGCCCCTGGGTACGGAAGAGCGCGGCATCTTGGGGCACGCCTTTCGCGTATTCACTTGGGGTGCGGTCATCTACCCGGCGCCCGCCGGAGAGTTTCCAGAGTGCAGAGACGATTCACGCGCGACGAAGTTGTGCGTATTCTCGGCGTCACTCGCCGCCAGCTCGACTATTGGGCGCGGCTGCGTCTGATTTCGCCCGAGCTGCGCTGGGGTGAACGCTTCTACAATTTCACGGACCTGGTCGCGCTCGAAACAATGAAGCGCTTGACGTCGCGCGGCCTGCCCGCCCGGCGGCTTCGCAGGGCCCTGGAAGCGCTTCGCGAACAGCTTGGCGAGGCCAATGCCCCCATTTCGCGCCTCCGTATCACCACAAATGGCCGCAAGGTTGTGGTCAGCCAGCCGTGGCCGGGCGCGCCCGCCATCGAGCCGCTTACCGGGCAGCTTCTGCTGGAATTTGACGTTGAGCCGCTGGCCACAAAGGTCCGCGCGCTGCCTTCGCACACCGCGGAGGAGTGGTTTGAAACGGGGCTGTCGTGCGACCGTCACTCCTCGACAATGCAACGCGCCGCGGACGCGTATCGTCACGCCGTCGAGCTGGCCCCGGATTGGGCGGAAGCGCATTTGAATCTCGGCACGTCGCTCTTTCATCTGGGAGAAGCGACGGAATCGCGGCGCTGCTTTGAGGCGGCAATCGAACTCGAGCCGCAGAACGCGCTCGCGCACTTCAATCTCGGATGCGCCTTTGAAAAAATGGGAAATCACCGCGCGGCCATCGAGCAGCTTGAGCGCGCCGTAAAGCTGGCGCCGTCGCTGGCGGACGCGCACCTGAATCTTGCGATGCTCTACGAGGCCGCCGGCGAAAAAGACAAAATGCGCGATCACCTCGGCGAGTATCTGCACTACGAACCCAACGGTCGCTGGGCGAATTACGCGCAATCGCGCATGCCCGAGCCCGCGGGCACGCCCGCCTCTTCGCGCCCACGTCCCCGAGCGAAGGTCACGCCTTTCCGCAGGCGCGGATAAGTCTCTCCATTTGTTTACTCCGATCTCCTTGAGTCTTTTCAATTTTTTCCGAGCGATTTCACTGTGAAGTGAGTCAGTTTCCGGGCGCGCCTCTACAACGGCCAAGGTGACAACGCGGACCGCATCTCCGGTTGGCCGCGATTACGTCCAACTAGATCCTCATCGCAGGCGTGATGCTGCTTTCTCCAGCTATTTTGTTCTCAAGCAACCGCGTCGCCAAGGTTATAATGTGCGCTGGAGCTTCTGCGTAGGAAAATGATGCAGGTTGCGGGCGAATGCCAGCTTTTATCGTTCTTTTCAACACGTCCTCCATGGACGCTTCATTTGTGAATCGGCAACCCCCGCGCTGACGGTAAGGAGTACGCCAATGGGCATCGACAAGAAGGAAATGATCCAGCAGTTAAAGTTTGAGATCGAGATGATCGAGAAAGGGGGATACTTCCCTTCAGTTCGGGAACCCCGCCACGCTCCGGAGATCTTCCGCGAATCGATTATCTGCCTGAACGTCGGGCTTGAAGAAAAAGAGCAGCCATGCTCGAGCTGCTTCCTGAGTGAATTTGCGCCACCCGAAGTGCGCAACTCGGACGGCGACATCTGCCACAAGATCCCGCTGAACGAAAAGGGTGACACCGTCGAGTCGCTCAAGGCCGAAGAGGATCCCTACAAGCTCCAAGCCGTTGTCCTCAGCTGGTTGAAAAAAACCGTCGCAAAACTGGAGCAGGAGGTTGCGGCGAGCAAGTAGGCGTCGCGCCGACTCGCAGCCTGAGCGACTACTCCGCTCTGCCCTCAGTGGTGAATGTCTCTCCTGCATGTTAGAATTTTCTTCTGCGGTGGGCGTAGTTCAGCGGTAGAACATCGGACTGTGGCTCCGAGGGTCGTGGGTTCGAATCCCATCGCCCACCCCAGTTTTCCTGCGAGAGAATCCTTGATTACATTTCAGCGCCTGGTTCGCAAAATAAAGAGATTTCTTGTTTTTGTGATTGTCCTCACCGCGGTTACGTACGCGTGCGACTTTGCCTGGCTGCATATCCGGATGATTCGGCCGAAACCCGGTAACCCATTCGATACCGTGCACCTCGAGCGCGTCATTGCCGTCGAGCTCAAGAGTGGGAAGTACGACCTCACGCTGGCCCCTCCTGAAGATCGACCGTGCGTCCATTCACTGTTTCCGCACTCCGGCCTCAGCCCGTGCTGGTACGTCAAGCGGTTGAATGACAAGCCAATCATGATCTGAACGGGCTGATCCATTTGAGAGCGGGAATTCATTGCTCTTGCGCGAAACATTTCGGATTTACGAGCGTACATATCATGTAAGGGGGCGCGGCACAGCAGACAATCGGGAAGCTGCGCTGTCCGCACATTTGGGGTGCCTCAGGTATTGAATCGGATCCAATTCTAAAAACAGGGGTGGTCGAATGAAAAAGTTCTGGAAAGTTTTTGGTGTAGTTTGTTTGCTCGCGCTTGGGGGAGCGTCTCGAGTGAATGCCCAGGCACCGCAGGGCGCTCCGCCCGCGGGTGGCGCGCCGCCGGCGGCGGCCAATGCGGACGCAACGAAAGAAGAATCCTCCGTCACGGATCACACGATTAAAGTGGGCGGCCAGACGATTGCCTACAAGGCCACAATCGGCAGCATTCAACTCAAAAATGACGCAGGCGATCCGACCGCGCTGATTTTCTACACCGCGTATACAAAGAACGACGTTAAAGACGTCACCCAGCGCCCGGTTTCATTCATATACAACGGCGGGCCCGGCTCTGCTTCCATTTGGCTGCACATGGGCGCATTTGGTCCGAAGCGAGTCGTTACGAAAAACGGCGAGTACACTCCGCCGGCACCCTATCAAATGTCAGACAACGCGAACACTTTGCTGGACGTGACCGACATGGTGTTCATTGATCCCGTTGGCACAGGGTTCAGCCACGCGGTGGGCAAATCGCAAAACAAAGATTTCTGGGGCGTGGATCCGGACATTCAATCCCTCGGCCAGTTTATTACCACCTACGTTACGCGCAACGATCGCTGGAATTCGCCGAAATTTCTCATCGGCGAAAGCTACGGAACTTTCCGCTCCGCAGCGCTGGCAAATCATCTTCAGAACAGTGAAACGATGTCCCTCAATGGAATCGTGTTGATATCGAGCGTTCTCGACGTGGGCACGCTCTCATTTTTGCCGGGCGATGACCTTTCCTACATCCTCTACCTGCCAAGCTATGCCGCCACGGCGTGGTATCACAAGATGCTGAAGGACCGCCCCGCCGATCTGAATGCATTTCTTGACGAGGCGCGCGCATTTGCCGGAGGCGAATACACCACAGCGCTAATGAAAGGCTCGCGTCTTACGCCCACGGAGCGAACGGATATCGCCAAGAAGCTTTCGCACTTCACGGGGTTGAGCGAAGATTATTTGTTGAAGGCGGATTTGCGCGTCGTGCTGCCGCAGTTCACGGCGGAATTGCAGCGCAGCCGCGGACTAACCACAGGCCGGCTCGATTCGCGATTCTCCGGAACGAATCCGGACCCGCTCAGCGAATTCGGATTCAGCGATCCGCAATCGGACGCGATCAGCCCTGCATTCGTCGCGGCGTTCAATTCGTATGTTCACAATGAATTGAAATTTGGCGAGGGCAAGCGTTACGAACCCCTAAGCCCGCTGGCGAACCGCGCGTGGACTTGGACGCATCAGGGCACCGGCGGCTTCGGCTTTCCGGGCCCGGCAAATACCGAGCAGGACCTCGAGCAAGTACTGGTCCAGAATCCGCATTTGCAAGTCGAAGTGGAAAACGGGCTCTTCGATCTGGCGACGCCGTTCTTCGAGTCCGAATACACGATGGCGCATCTCGGCCTGCCGGAAAACCTGATCAAAAACATTCACCAGAAATATTACCAGGCGGGGCACATGATGTACGTCCGCGATGAAGATCTGGCAAAACTGAAGGCCAACATCGCGGCATTCATTGATAAGGCGTCAAAGCCGTAGAAATTGTTACGCAAAATTTAAAGAATGTAGGGGCAGGGGTTACCCTGCCCCTTTTGTTTGTTTTGTGACCGCGCAAAGCAACCACCGAATTGTTTCACGTGAAACAATTTGATCATTTTTCACGCACTTTGCCGATATGTCGGCACTTTTTTCACGCGCGCGGAAAATGTTTCACGTGAAACATTTTTAAGTCCGGCACGCACAATCATTTAGCAGGTGCCATTTCGAATTGGCACTTCTTTGCCAATATTTGGGCACCAATAGTGAGGTTGCAGAGGGCGCGCGAATTCGTTAGTCTCGCGCGGAAGAAACTGACGGGGAACAATCACCAAACGCATTCTGGAACAAACGCTTTCAGGACAACAGGGGCAACAGGCCCTTCAAGGGAGAGCTAGAGGCATGGGCCAGCGGCGCGTGTGGGACGTGGTGATAATCGGCGGCGGGCACAACGGGCTCGTCGCGGCGGCGTACCTTGCGAAGGGCGGGCTGAGCGTGCGCGTGCTCGAGCGGCGCGAAATGCTCGGCGGCGCGTGCGCGACGGAAGAACTCTGGCCCGGCTACAAGATTTCCACCGCGTCGTATCTCTGCTCGCTGATGCAGGAGCGCATCATCAAGGAGTTGGACCTGCCGCGCTACGGCTACTGCGTTTACGCAAAGGATCCATCTTTTTTCACTCCCTTTCCCGATGGACGCCACTTGACAATGTGGCAAGACCAGAAGCGCACGTGCGAAGAGATCGCAAAGTTTTCGCGGAAGGATGCGGAGGCGTATCCGAAATACGAAGAGTATGTCGAGCGGCTCACGCAATTCGCGGAGCGCATGTTGCTGCGCACGCCGCCGAACGTTGTTGGCACAGGATGGAACGACCTCGTGAAGATGGGCCAGCTCGGCATGGACTTGCTGCGCATGCCCGAGGACGAGCGCGTGGGGCAGGCGCGAATCTTTACGCAGAGCGTCGCGGAATTTCTGGAGCCGTGGTTTGAATCCGAGGAGATCAAGGTCACGCTCGCGACCGACGGCGTGATCGGCACGAACGGCGGGCCGCGTTCGCCGGGCACGGCTTACGTGCTGCTGCATCACGTGATGGGCGGCGTGGACGGCCATCGCGGTCTGTGGGGATTTGTGCGCGGCGGAATGGGGGCAATCTCCGAAGCGATTGCGGGCGCGGCGCGTGCGGCGGGCGCGGAAATCACAACCAGCGCGAGCGTAAGCCATGTGCTGATGAATGAAAGCCAGGCGGGCTCGCGCGCAATCGGCGCGGTACTTGCGAATGGCAAGGAAGTCCACGCGCGGACGGTGGTTTCGTGCGCCGATCCGAAGCGGACATTTTTGGGATTGGTGGGCGAGAAACATTTGCCGCCGGAATTTGCGAGCGCGGTGCGCGGCATCGCGATGCAAGGCTGCTCAATGAAAATAAATCTCGCGCTCGATGGATTGCCGAATTTCCGCGCAATTCCCGGCGACAACTTGCAGCCGCATCACAAGACGACGATGCACATTTGCCCGAGCATTGATTACGTCGAGCACGCGTGGGACGACTCAAAGTACGGCGAGCCCTCAAAGCGCCCGCTGATCGAAATGACCATCCCCACGACGTACGACGATTCCATCGCGCCGCCGGGCAAACACATCATGGGAATTTTTCTGCAGTACACGCCCTACAAACTGCTCGACGCGAACTGGCACGACGTGAAAGAAGCCTACGCCGACCGCGTGATGGATCTGATCGAAGAATACGCACCTGGCTTCAAGAGCCTCGTGCGGCACCGGCAGGTGCTTTCGCCGCTCGACCTCGAAGAAATTTACGGCCTCACAGGCGGAAATATTTTTCACGGCGAAATGAGTCTCGGACAGCTCTATTTCCTCCGGCCGGTGCCGGGCTGGGCGCGCTATCGCACTCCGGTCCGCGGACTTTATATGTGCGGTTCCGGGACGCATCCCGGCGGAGGGGTGATGGGCGCGCCGGGCTACAACGCCGCGCGCGAGATTCTCAGCGATTGGCTCGGACGCGGCAGCTATTGACGTCACTCGAATGAAAACGTCGAACGAAAGTCTCTACTAGGTCGTGGTGGAGCAGGGCCTGAAATCAAATTTCAAATTTACTACCGCATTCGAGGGGTCCTTTGTCATTGAACCTCTAGATTCGGGAAGCACCCCCGGTGGGTACGCAGTTCTATTCCTCCTATCAAATTTCGCGATCGCTGAATAGCTAAAGACATCGTGGGCCATGATCTTCGATTTCAGCGCTTCTTCTGCGTTCGAGTCGAGACCTACGATTTGGACGGATCCCACGTGGTACTGAGGCCCTTCGTAAATCTCGATTGCTATATTTGCAAGCAGATGCTCATGGTCAACTTCAATCGAGGGCTCAGCTCTAAAATCGATGTAGCCAAGCGAGCTATATAGCCACGACAGATGAGTACTAACTAACGAGGTTCTGATCTCGCTGAATAAATCTCCGCTCCGAAGCCGGGAATCCCGCCGGATCCTACTTAAGGAAATTGGCAGGTCGCGGTCACCCTCGATGGATTTGATCTTGAGCTCACCCACTCGGAACTGCGGCCCCTCCTTTACATGCACGACAACAAGCATTCGTCGATCACGGCCAACAATGCCTACCTGATCCAATTCGATGGGTCCTATTTCCGCCTCGTGGTATCCCCGGTCCTCAAAGTCTTCCCGCACGTCACTCTCGGCCAAATCGCGAAGCCAATCCTCACGATCGAAGAACACCTGATCGTTGAGTTGACGCATGACTCGTTTTCTGACCCCGGCTGCGTCATGAACTACACCATCGATTTTCAAATCTGAAGGAATAACGTTGAGACCAGACTGCTCGACTTTCATGTTAATGGCTTCGCGCGGAAGGGTGGCGGAAGATGGCTGTTTTTCACCGCACGGCCGCACTTGGGCCCGCGCCAGATGCACTGCGCCGAGAGCAAGAATCACGGCGACAAACGAAAGGCCGCGAATGGTCCGACGACCCATATTCATTATGATAATCCTGTGCGCGATCACTCACAATATGGACGTCTCGGCGCGATGCGATGGTTGTATGGGGCAACTCTTCAATCACGCAGTGCGTACAGCGCGCGGCCAGAGGGCGAGGGCGCGGTCGGCGTCGCCGAAAATGAAGGCGGCGAAGCAGAGAGCGAAGATGGAGTGGTTGAGCGACGCGCCGAAATATTGCCAGCACGCGGCGCCCGCTCCGGGGTAGTCCGAAGAGAAAAGCATTGCGAGCATCAGGAGCAGACCCCAGATGCTGGCCGTGCGCGTCAGGATGCCGAGGATGAGTCCGAGACCGATTGCAAATTCACCATAGGCCACGAGAAACGAAAAGAGCTTGGCGTGCGGCAAAATGAAATTCTGAAGTACCGGCAGCATGAATGGATAGGCGCGCCCGGAAATGAACCGCTCGATGTAGCCCTGGAAGCCGCCGCCCGACGTGAATTGAGTGCCGAAAACTTTGTATTCGCCAAAAACCAAGAAGAATATTCCGACGGCCATGCGCAGCCCGGCGAGCACGTTTGAATTTCGGTCGTTCGTGATTCCAACAGCGCGCATCAGAAATTGGTCCCTCTGGAGAAACCAGATGTGCGCACGGTATCACTGAGTTTTGTCGCGGGCAACTTGCGTTGCAGTGGCACGGTCCGCGCCGTCAAATCAAGTGCGCTTGGCAACGCCGCGCAAGATTCGGGGCAAGAGGATGAGGACGAGCGCGTAGAGGAAAAGCGAGACCGCGAGCCATTCCTTTCGTTGCAGCCAGAGATCTTCGAGGAACAATTTCACGGCTCCAAACGCCAGCGCGCAATATGCCGCCCAGACCAGCTCGACGCGTTTGAAGCGGGATGCAAGCAGGCCAAAGGCAAACGCGGAAGCGCAAATGATGCCTGTGCGAATGACGGCCAGGGCGTGAGCTTCCGGTGCCGTCCATCGTGCAACGAAGCCCACCAGCAGAATCACGGCACAACCGGCCAGCGCGACCGCCGCCAGAAACATCGGGAAAAATGCGAGCAGGTGATCCGTCCAACCACGGTCATCCAGCTTCCAGACTGTGATGTAACAAACCAGCGCCGTAAGCGCGACAGCTAAAATAGTCCAGCCGATAGCGCCGGGATTCGCCCCGACAAAGGCGTGCGCGGTAAATGGAAAAAATCCGCCTGCGAGGCATGCTCCAAACAGGAAAACCAATGCCTGATACCGCAGGACCGCAATTTTTCTCGCCATGCCGATAACCGTCGCGGCTGGCGCAGCAAGGCAGAAGAACGATGTCTGCATCCACGCGGGACACAACAGCCAGATTCCAATCACAAACAATGCGACTGCGTAAAAGGAGAAAACGAGAAAGTTGCGTTTTTGCTCAGCTTGCGGTGAGCGCGTGAAGGCCGCCAAATAACTCGCCGCGGCAAGGACCAAGGCGGAAACGCCGAGCGCGGGAATGGCAGTACCAATTGTGGCGGCCGCCACACCCGACATTGCCAAGAGGCAAGCAACCGGAAGCTGGGCTATCTCGAAAATTGTTATGGGAAGGCGGCGAACGATTGTCCGATAGGCCGCGGATGCCCCATAGACCGCGAAAAGCGCCACCGGAAGGATTACCAGTGTCAATTCGTTCGCGGGAGAATAGCTGGACAGAGGGCCTTCCGGCCGGGCAAGCAGATAGGTCATAAGCCAAATAATGAAATCGGCAGCCGCTGCGATAACCGGCCGGAGATAGGGCCAATTGCCTCGGCAGGCGCCAAGCTCCACTACTAAGGCGATAACCAAAAGCGAAAAAACGAAGGGCGTTACCGCGCCAGCGCCAATCACCAGAGCTACGGCCGTCGGTACCGCAGCAAGCACGAGAATAAATGGCGCAGCTCGAAGATCGAAACGCAGCGACAAAACCAATCCAAAAACCGTGAAAGCGGTCAATGCGCCTGCCGCGGCGATGGGCGAAAGGATGCGGAATCGTACGGTCGCCTCCCAAAGCAGCGGCGAAAGAATGAGAACGGCGGTCAACGCATACACGGCCCTCGCAAATCCATCGGATGGCCGGAGGCGTACGCTCAAAATAAGCCAAATCGAGGAGTAGAGGATGGCGGAAATTACTAAAAGCGGTCGCGGCAGGATGGCAGATTCTGATGCGGCCCGAAACAGATATGCGAGAGCGATGCCGAGGACGGCCCGGCCCAAGATAGAAATCGTACCGGCAGGCAAACTTACGGCTGGCGGCTGGAAAGAATCTGATTCTTGTGCGGACGGGGTTGAAGCCGCAGGGGTTCCGGGCGAGGCATGCTCCAGAGCCAAAACGCGCTGGGCAAGATCGTCAATCCGTTTGGCAAGTTCAGCCAGAACGGAAGCTGTTTCATCCGCAACTTTCGCCATCCGCTCCTCCGGTCTAGAGCGGACGAAGGGACGCTGAATCGGCTTCCAAAAAAAAGCCGAATTGCGCCGCTAGGTCATTTCCGACTCTCTCTGGCACGCGGGCCTACTTACTGGCCAGGCTCCGCGTGAAAGCAATCAGATTTGCGATGTCAGCGCTGCTGAGGTCAGCTACGGGCTTCATTTTCCCTTTGCCTTCTTTCATCACCTTTGTCATTTCCGCATCCGTCAGCTTTTGAACATCGGGCGATGAAAGGGGCGGGATCGTTACACCTAATACTTTTGACATCGGCGCGCTTCCCATGCCGTCCTTTCCGTGGCAGACGGAGCACTTCTTCATGAAAGTATCCTTGCCGGCGGCAGCGTTGCCCCCGCCTCCGCCAAATGCAACGGGAGCGATCAGTATCACAAGCAAGGCGCAAATTATTCCAGTTCGCTTCATTCTGTTATCTCCTTATTGGACCTGCGTTTTCCTTCAAGCTGCCGGATCAAGAGCGCGAGGGCGATAATTACAAAACCAATCGCGACCAACGAAAGAATAAGCCCCGTCCGCCGGTATTTAACTTCCGCCATCGCATCGAGACCCGCCTGATAGGTCTTCTCTGTAACTTTCAATCCGGCCTGAATGTTCTGATCCATCACCGCCGGTTGCACGCTGTGAACGGCCACGCGCGCCTTCGTCAAATCATCGCGGGCATCGGCAAGCGCGAGTTGGGGTTCCCCGACTTCGATGCCTGCGTCCGCCGCCCGCCCCAAAATCCCGTCGGACCTTACAATCGCCGCATTCAGATTCACGAGTTCTTGGTGCATCGTGGCGGAAGCCTCAAAGCCAGGGTCGCCCGTGGAATGGCACTTCACGCACACGGCTTCCTGCGCGGTGCCGATCAGAGAGTCGGTCGGGTGGAGAATGCCGTGGTTGGAATGGCATGTGACGCAACCCGGAAGACTCATTGCCTCAAAGGCAGCCTTGTGAGGTCCGGAGTCAAATAGTTGCGCCTGGAAAAGATGACACGTGGAACACACGTGCTGAACCGAATCCAATCCTGGTGGGGCCGCTCCATGACTCCCGTGACATGTTGAGCAGGTGGGAGCACTCAAGTCGCCGTTGACCAGCGCGAGGTGATGAACACTGTGCTGGTATTCCGCGAACTGGTTGACGGGGATCTTGTAGGGCTTCATGTGCTCAGCGTCGGCATGACACTGTGAACATGTTTGGGCGACATTCGTCGGATAAACAGGAGAGCGGGGATCCTTTGGCGACACAATATTGTGGACGCTGTGGCAATCCGTGCAAACGGCGGCGTGCGAATCGCCTTTTGCAATCAGCTTCCCGTGAACGCTGGTTACATACTGGCTGAGTTGATCCGTCCGCAAAGAGGGATCGTATCCGCGCATAAACGCCGCATCGGAGTGGCACTTTCCACACAACAAAGGAATTTGGGTTCGCTCGATGTGTCCCCGGAAGCCCGCTTTCTTGCCCATGGAGACAGTCAAATCATCGCTGGACGCATCCCCCCCATGGCAACTCGTGCAGGTGATCCCTTTTTGCGCGTGAATGCCGCCGAGGTAATCCTTTGAATTGACTCCCAGAGGGGCGTCGAATTGAGAGTGGCAATCGAGACAACTGTTTTTTGTTTGGGCGGCGGCACCGAATGTCCAGAGGAACATGAATACAAAAGCAGCAAACAGCCTGCCTTTGACCATGAGCCTCGCTCTACCTGCACTCAAGTTGCGCGTCAGCAAAGAAAAAATCTCCTCAATTCGCTTCAACGGCGAATCTCATTTGGCCATGTAGCCATAGAGAGTCATGCCCACTATGTAACCTAGCGCGAACACACCTGCTCCAGTCACCCACCTGCGCCCACGCCCGTCGCGTCCGTGATCGAAAAACGGCAAGAGTGTCCAGCAGAGGCCGGCAAGTCCAAAGCCCAGGAGCCCGAGAAGCTCACCTTCGAGTGGACCGATCTTTGCAGGGATCAGCTTCAACGTCTGAAACATGAACATGAAATACCATTCGGGGCGAATCCCCGCGGGGGCGGAAGCAAATAAATCTGCTTTTGTCCCCAGCTCCCACGGTCTGAAAGCCGCCAGCACGCCGAGGATGGCGAGCGCCAAATACCATGCCATCAATTCGCGCAGAAGAAAATTCGGAAAGAACTGCACCTCGCGGCGCTCCGACGGATTCTTGCGCCACGCCTCTTCCACACGCGGCGGCACGCTCATACCGAACTTTTGGACAAGGAAAAGGTGAGCCAACAATAGGGCTGTCGCCAAACCCGGCAGCACGGCAACGTGAAATCCAAAGAAGCGCGTCAGCGTTGCTCCCGTGACATCTTCTCCGCCTCGCAGGAACACCATAATCCAGTGGCCGACCAACGGGACTTGCCCGGCGATGTCTGTGCCGACTTTCGTCGCGAAGAAGGAGGTAGTGTTCCACGGCAACAGGTAGCCGCTGAATCCAAACCCAAGCACGAGGAAGAGAAGAATCATTCCGGTCAGCCATGTGAGCTCTCTAGGTTTCCGGTAGGCTTTCAGGAAGAACACGCTGAACATGTGGGCGAAAGCGGTGAGGACCATCAGGTTTGCGCCCCAGGAATGGATCGAGCGGATGAGCCAGCCGAAGCGCACATGCGCCATAATGTATTGGACGCTTTCATAAGCGTTGTCAGGGCTTGGCCGGTAATACAGAAGCAGGAGAATTCCCGTCATTACCTGGATCACAAAAAGAAAGAGCGTCATCCCGCCAAGAAAATACCAGTAGGAATAGGAATGTTGAGGGACCGTCTTGTGATGGACGAACTTCAGCAGCTCATTCCAGCCAAATCGTTCGTCGAACCACTTGCGGATGCGAGCGCCTGTGCTCATCTGATTCCAATCAAGCCCGACGGACGAATATCTGGTCGGCTTTAATCACTACCTGATATTCCTCAAGGGGTTTGGGAGGCGGCCCGCTCACGTTGCGGCCATCCACCGTATACATTCCATTGTGACAAGCGCACCAGACATCGTGCCTGTCGGGGCGGTATTGCACGGTGCAATTCAAATGCGTGCAGACGGCTGAAATGGCGTGATAGTTACCATCGCTTGAAAGAACCAACAATCCCGGCCGGGTCCCGAATCGAAAGATCTTGCCCGTATTTGGCTTCAATTCTCCGACGCGCCCCGCAAGAACTGTGTCAGCAGCTAATTCTTCTGTTTTGGGCGGAATGATGTAACGAAAAGCAGGATAGAGAAAGGAGATGATTGACGCTACGATGCCGGTGCCCAAAAAGATTTGGAGAAATTTTCTTCGGTCCTTGACCTGAAGGGTCGATACTGATTCGTCCGCCAACCTTCACCTCCGTTGTTGAGTTTCCATCAGCCGTTTCACGCTAAACCAATCGAGCGGCGTAGAAGCCCCAAGCAGACGCCAAATCCCGAGAGACAATTCATTCGAGGCCTTTCAAGCAGTTCATTTCGCCGGGGTTGCTTTGTGGATACCAAAACTGAAACGAAGAAGCGGCCTTCGTCTTGCGGGGCAGGATATGCATAGCGCTCATCGTGTTTGAATGAATGCATCGGGCTAATTCAAGCTGTCAATAACATTCGTAAGAGTAGGCTCAATATGATTCAACCACGAACACGAATACTATACTTTTGGCTGCAATGCGCACAACTCTCCGCGCGAATGTGTCCGTGCCCGAACCTTTTCTTACCTCTCCTTACCTTGAATCTTTTACGCCAGCAAGGCGCAAAAGTGTGTGATGTGAATCACGCTTTCTTGTGATTTGTGTCGCAAGATACTACGCGCGGTTTCAACCTGGAAACTTGGGGTGAGCTTTTCTAAAGTGCGGCAATCACGAGCAGCGTGGCATCATCTGTGAAGGTGCCTTCGGCAAAGCGGACGGCTTCGGCCAGCAACCGTGCGTGCAATTCCCCGGCGGCCATTTCGCGGTGGCGCATAAGCTGTTCCGCGAGGCGCGATTCGCCATATTCATCGCCCGCGGCGTCAGTGGCTTCGGTGATGCCGTCGGTGTAAAACGCAAGCCGGTCGCCCGGTGAGAGATTGATCTGCCCTTGCGCCGCCGACCAATCCTGGAATTCCCCGAGCACGGGTCCGCCATCGGCCAGCCGCAGCACGCTGCCATTCGTCCGAGCGACGAGCGGCGGATTATGCCCGGCGTTCACGTACGCAAACGTGCCGAGCGCCGTATCCAGCACACCGCAGAAAAATGTGACGTATCTTCCCGGCTCGCAATTCGCGCACAGGATGCGATTGACGTTGCGGCAAAGCTCGGCGGGCGTGACCTGTTCGCCCGCGTAAGCTTTCACCGCCGCCTGCAAATTCGACATCACCAGCGCCGCGGGCATTCCCTTGCCCGCAACGTCGCCGATGCAAACGAGCGCGCGCCCTTCGCCGAGCAGCAGCACATCGTAATAATCGCCCGCAAGCGCGCTCGCCGGGCGGTAAGCGGCAGCCAGCTCGAACCCGGGCAAATGTGGAAGCGAGCGCGGCAGCAAGCCCTGCTGGATATCATGCGCATCAGCTAAATCGCGTTCGTCGCGGCGCTGGCGTCTGCGCGCGATGCGCTGGGCGCGGCCGCGCTCGATCTGTGTTTGGAGGATGCGCCGCAGCGCGGCATTGTCCCACGGCTTCTGGATGAAATCGCCCGCGCCGCGCTGCATGGCCTCAACTGCGATTTCCACGCTGCCCCAAGCGGTCATCACCACGATGGGCAGATCGCCATCGATCCCGCGCAGCTCCAGGATTAGCTCCAGCCCTTCGCGGCCGGAGGTCGTGTCGCGTGCGTAATTGAGATCCAGCAGCGCCAAATCAAATGATCGGGCGCGCACAGCCTTCACGACCGCAGCGGGCGAGCCCGCAATCTCAATAAGATAGCCCTCATCGCGCAGGGCAAGCCGCAGGGCCTCGCCGACGTGAGGCTGGTCGTCTGCAATCAGGATTCTTACCGGCGCGGAAATGGCTGCCATGGTGGCCATGTAATATTGCCTGAAGGGCATGGTGCACGGCTAATGCCCTTCCGTAATGGTGTCTAACCCTTGATCTTAGAAGCAGTTGCGGGCGGAACGCGACGAGCAGTGCGCGAATCGTGTCCGGTTGTGGGATTCGAAGTTTCGCCCTCGGACAAGGGATTCGAGATGAAACGCACGATTAAGGCGCCCATACATGCACCTTGCGCGGCGTGGGTTTAGTCTAATATGGTACGTGGTAGCGGAATGACCCAGACTCGCCAAGGTCGACTGAAGACAGCTCTATTCCAGGGCGAGAGCCTTAATTTGCAAAGTATGGCGTATTCCCGGCTGGTCCGTATCCTTACCGAGGAGCTGCTGCGCGCCGATAAGGAGCCACGTTCTGCCGTTGGCTGGCCTTGCGATTTGACGGTAGAGGCGCTCGGCCAGATGAACGGCGAATCCGAAGCGCGGATTCTTGCGAATGAGACGGGCGTCCTCGCCGGGCTGACCGAGGTGACCTGGTTCTTCGCGAATTTCGGTGCGCGCGTTGCGGCGAACGCAGCGGATGGCGATGCGCTCGAACCCGGGAAGCCGATCCTGACTGTGGAGGGCGATTCCGGCCTGCTGCTTTCGCTCGAGCGCGTCGGGCTAAATTTGCTGCAGCGAATGAGCGGCATTGCGACGGCCGCGCGGCGAATGCAGGAGCGAGTTCATCGCCGCTCTCCGATGACTCAAGTGGTTGCGACCCGGAAGACGCCCTGGGGCCTGCTCGACAAGCGCGCGGCGCACGTTGGCGGCGCAGGGACGCACCGCCTGGGGCTGGGGGATGCTATTCTCATCAAGGGCAACCATTTGCAACTCTTCGCAATCAAGGAAGAAGACGCCGTGCCCCTGGCGCTGCGCAAGGCCTGGAAATCGCGCGAGCGCGCGGTGTTTATGGAAGTCGAAGTCACAGGGCAGGAAGGCGCGCTGGCCGCGGGACGCACGTTTCGGGAATTGCGGCGCAGCGGCGGCGAATCGTATCCTTGCCTCGTGATGTTGGATAATAGAACTCCCGAAGAAGTCACCGGAATCATCGCCGCCCTGAAGCGCCAAGGATTTTGGGATGACGTGCTGGTGGAAGTTAGCGGCGGAATTTCTGATGCGACTCTGGATGCCTACGCGGATTGCGGCGCGGACGCCATCTCGACCGGCGCGTTGACGCATTCCTGCAAGGCGCTGGACCTCCGATGTAAACTGGAGGCGCAGGTCGGAAAACAAGCATGACGCGGCCAAACCCAAGATTGCCATTCGAGGAACGCTATACGCTTCCGCCGGTCGAGATCATTCTCGACACGCGGGAAGATATGCGCCATAAGCAATTGCGCATTGCGCGACTGAAGGAAGAGCGCAACGCCGTCGTGCTGGCGCACAATTACCAGCGCGACGAAGTGCAGGACGCCGCCGATTTTGTCGGGGATTCGCTGGGACTTTCGCAGGCCGCCGCGCGCACGGATGCGGACGTGATTGTTTTTTGCGGCGTACACTTCATGGCGGAAACCGCGGCAATTCTTTGCCCCGAAAAGACTGTCCTGCTGCCCGATTTGCGCGCGCAGTGTTCGCTCGCGGCCACGATAACTGCGGACGAGCTTCGCGCATGGAAGGCTCAGTTCCCCGAAGCGGTCGTCGTCTCCTACATCAACACGACCGCCGCTGTGAAGGCGGAAAGCGATTACTGCTGCACATCGGCGAACGCGGCGAAAGTCGTCAACGCAATTCCAAAGGACAAACAGATTCTTTTTTTGCCGGATAAATTTCTCGCTATGGTTGTTTCGCGCCAGACGGGACGCAGCAATATCATCGCGTACCCCGGTTATTGCCACGTGCACAAGTCCATCGACCCAAAGCAGATTGAGCAAATGATGGAGACTCATCCTGACATCGAGTTGTTGATACACCCTGAATGCGGCTGCGTGAGCTCATGCATGGTAAAAGTGCTTGATGGATCGCTGCCAAAGGATCGCGCGCTTTTTCTTTCTACGGAGGGAATGCTGCGGCACGTGAAGGAATCGCCCGCGAAGGAATTTGCGGTCGGGACGGAGGTTGGAATCCTGCACCGGCTTCGCATCTTGAATCCTGACCGGGAATTCCTTCCCGTCAACCCCGATGCGATTTGCGCGTTTATGAAATCGATCACGCTGGACAACGTGATCGCCTCGCTTGAAAATCTCGCTCCGCAAATCACGGTTCCCACGGAAATTGCACGCAAGGCGCGCCGCGCGATTGACCGCATGTTGGAATTGGCCTGAGACAGAACGCTAATCGGAAAAAAGACTTCCCATCGCGGGCGACTTTGAACGCTTTTTTGCTTTTGGCGAGGACTTCGTGGCGCTGGGTTTTGCCGCTTTCTTTTGCTTCCCTGCTGGCTTCTCTTTTTTCTCTTCGGCTTCTTTCGGCACGCCCTCTTCAATCAATTTCTCGAATGCCTTCTCATCGAGGATCGTTACGCCGAGCGATTTGGCTTTTTCATATTTCGATCCAGGGTCCGCGCCAACGACCACGTAGTTCGTATTCTTGCTTACTGAGCCAATCACTTTGCCGCCGTATTGCGTGACCAGTTCGCCGCCCGCTTCGCGGGAGCGGTTTGCCAGAGCGCCCGTGAATACAAATGACCGTCCGTGCAAACGATTTTCGGACGGCTTCTTGCGCTCCTCAGTCATCTTGAGACCGTACTTGCGAAGTTTCTTGATTAACTCCTGATTCGCCTTCTCCGAAAAGAATTCGGCGATACTTGCCGCGACTTTCGGGCCGACCTCAGCGACTTGTGTGAGCTGCTCCTCCGTGGCGCGCGCAATCGCATCCAGGTCGCCGAAATGTGAGGCGAGCAACTGGCCCGTCCGCTCGCCAACAAACCGCATGCCCAGCGCGTAAATCAAGCGGGCCAAACCGTTATTTTTGCTGGCCGTAAGTTCATCCAGCAAATTCTGTGCGGATTTTTCGCCCATTCGCTCGAGTGCCGCCAGCGGCTCGAGCTTCAAGCCGTAAAGATCCGCGACGTCCCTCACCATGCCCGTGTCCACAAGCTGGTCTACGATTTTGTCGCCGAGGCCGTCAATGTTCATCGCGTGGCGGCTGGCGAAATGGAGCACCGACTCCTTGCGCCGCGCCGGGCACGACGCGTTCACGCAGCGGTACGCGACCTCATCCGGCGCTTTGTGAATCCGGCTGCCACATTCCGGGCACTTCTCCGGCATTGCAAATTCGCGCCGGTTTTTTCCCGGCTTCACCACGCGCACGATATGCGGGATCACTTCGCCCGCGCGCTCGATCAGAACGGTGTCACCGATGTGCAGGCCCAGCCGCGCAATTTCGTCCATGTTGTGGAGAGTCGAGCTGCTCACAGTCACGCCGCCGACCACCACCGGCTCGAGCACGGCCACGGGCGTGAGGGCGCCAGTGCGTCCCACTTGCACTCGAATGTCGTTGACAACCGTCATCTCCTGCCGCGCGGGCCATTTGTAAGCAATCGCCCAGCGCGGCGCTTTGGAAGTGAAGCCCAGCTCCTGCTGCATCGCAAACTCGTCCACCTTGATCACGATGCCGTCGATTTCATACGGCAACTTTTCGCGCTTTGTGTCCCACGCGTCGCAGAATTTCAGCACGTCATCGAGTTTCGGGCACACCTTGTATTCCGCGCAGACTCTGAATCCGAGATCCGAGAGCGCACCGAGAGTCTCCGAGTGCCGCCGGAACGCCAACTGCGTGCCGCGCGCGGGCGAGGCAAACAAATAGTAGCCATAGAAATCGAGCTTTCGCGATGCGGTAATCGTAGGGTCAAGCACACGCACCGCGCCCGCCGCTGTGTTCCGGGCGTTCACATAACGCTTGCCGCCTTGCTCATCCTGCTGGCGATTCAATTCCTCGAATGCCTTGCGCGGCATGATGATTTCACCGCGCACCTCAAAATTGGCGCTCATGCCGAGTTTTTTCAGCGTGGCGGCATCCACCTTCAGCGGGATTGAGCGAATCGTCCGCACGTTTGGGGTAACGTCCTCGCCCGTAGTGCCGTCGCCGCGCGTGACGCCGCGGACAAGCACGCCATCTTCGTATATCAGCGCGATGCTCAAACCATCGAATTTGTGCTCGACGACATAATCAACGCGCTCGCGCCCGGCCAATTCCTTCACGCGCCGGTCGAATTCGCCAAGAGCCTCGTATGAAAATGCGTTGTCGAGGCTCGTCATCGGCCGCGCGTGCCGCACGGACTGGAATCCCTCGCGCGGCGCGCCGCCCACGCGCTGCGTCGGCGAATCGGGCGTGGCCTGTTCGGGGTGCTCGGTCTCGATTTTCTTCAGCCGCTCCATCAAGCGGTCGAATTCGGCGTCGGAAATCTGCGGCTCGTCGAGAACGTAGTAGAGGTGCTCATGCTTGCGGATCTGCTCGCGCAGCTTTTCCGCTTGCTGTTTGACTTGCTGTTTGGCGGTAGACGTGCTCATTGAGATGCAGGCCCCGGCAAAAGCGCCGGGGGCTTCGGCCCGGCATTATACAATGCGCGGTGGCCCGCATAGCGCGCGCATCACGGCCAGCGAGGAAAAATGCTTTTAGGAATTCGCACGGCTACAATTCTTTATAATCCCCTCGCGGGGGGCGGCCATCCGCGCCGTCCGAAACACCTTGAAGAATCGCGCCAAATCCTAATAAAAGCAGGCATTGACACGAATTTGCTCCCCACGGACGGCCCCGGAGTCGCCGGCGCCCTTGCGCGCCGCGCCGCGTACGAAGGCGCGCAAATGGTCGTCGTTTGCGGCGGAGATGGCACGCTCAACGAGGCCATCAACGGCCTCGCGGGCAGTCAGGTTCCGGTGGCACTGCTGCCTGCAGGAACCGCCAACATTCTCGCCAAGGAACTCGGCATCTCCTGGAATATTCCGCGCGCCGCCGCTCAGATTACGCGCGGCACGCCCGTGCGGATCGCACTCGGCATGATGACTCCGCACTCCGACCGCAACGCGCGCCGATATTTTCTTTCTGTCGCGGGAGCCGGCGCCGATGGTGCGCTGGTCCACGCGCTGGACCCCGCGCTGAAATTGAAAACCGGGATTGCCGCTTACTGGTTGGAAGGATTCAAGCAGCTCGTGCGCTATTCATTTCCGCGATTCCGCGTCACGGGCGGCGGCAAAACCACCGAAGCTACTCTCATCATCGTCGGCCGCACAAAAAAATATGGCGGCCCTTTTTCAATCACAACTGGAGCGGATCTTTTCAGCAACGAATTCGAGCTGGCGCTTTTTCAGACGCAGAGCGCGCTGCGCTATTTGTCCTACCTGCCCGCCACGTGGACTGGAATGCTTCGCCGCTTGCGCGATGTGAAGTTCCTCAAGACAAGCTCCGTGCTCTGCGAGCCGCCCGCGAATGAAACCGTTTACGCGCAGGTGGACGGCGAGGGATGGCACACGCTGCCAGCGGATTTCACCATTGTGCCGGACGCTCTCACAATCATCGTGCCAGAGAATTGCGCGGCCTACTCCAGAAATGGCAAGGGCTCCGCTCACTAAAGCTCCGTAGTATGATGCGGCACGAATGGACCCGATCTCCCAAACCCTACTTTCCATCACAGTGTGCCGCGCGGGATTCGACCGCCTTACGCGTCTTGCGATGCCGATGCTGATTGTCTCCGGCCTGGCCGTCGACCTCGATCTTCTGTCCGCGATAGGCGGGCCGCGCGCATATCTCGAAGGCCGCTGCACGGCCACGCATTCTTTTCTCGGCGCTTCAATAATCGCCGCCGTCGTCGCACTCGCGTTTACTCTAGCCGGGCGCAAACACGCCACAGAACCAATCCGCTTCGCTCGCGCTTTCACCGTGTGCCTGGCGGGCGCGCTGATTCACATCGCGCTCGAATTCGCGGGCAGTTACGGCGTCAAACTCTTCTGGCCCTTCAGCGGGCGCTGGTTCGCGCTCGACCTGATTGCCCCGATTGATCCCTGGCTAATTGTTTTTCTGCTTGCCGGAATTCTTTTGCCCGCGCTCTTTCGTCTCATCACTGAAGAAATCGGCGCGAAGCACAAATCGCGAAGCATCGCGCGTGGAGCTATCGCCGCGTTGGCGCTGCTCGTGATTTACCTCGGCGGGCGCGAAGTTCTTCACATGCGCGCGCTGCAAATGCTCAACTCGCGCCTCTATCGCGGAGACCCTCCAATCACCATGGGCGCTTTTCCGGATTCCACATCGCCTTTCAAGTGGTATGGAGTTGTCGTCACGGAAAATGCGCTGATTCGTGTGGACGTACCAATTCTTGGCTCGCAATTTGATCCTGAATCAGGCCGCCCCTATTTCAAGCCGGAACCCTCCGCCGCCCTCGAAGCCGCGCGCGCCACACCCACCGCTTCCCTTTTTTTGAGCTTTGCCCGTTTTCCCCGGGCGCACATCGAGCAAACCGACGCGGGCTATCATGTGGAAATCACGGACCTCCGGTTTGATGTTCACTCGCCGCCCGGCCGGGTGACTTCAGCGGTGATTGACCTGACCCCACAGGCGCAAATCACGAAAGAAGAATTAAAGATGGATTCTCCCTGGTGGCACTAATGCGAAACAGGAACCGCGCAAATCGCTGTCATGCGGAAGTCTTTGGCGCGCGCGTAAATATCCGCACGAGAATATAGAGTACGGCTACAACTCCCACGGTGATGAGCCCCGCGGATAATTTGTGGGTGGAAAGGAAATCAAACGCCTGGTTGCCGTATCGCGCCGCCAGATACCCTTCGCCAAAAAACCGGATCGTCCTGGCGATCACCAATGCAAAGAAGAAACTTCTCACAGGCATTTCTAACGCGCCTGCGCCAATCACGATAACCTTAAATGGAGCCGGCGGCGGCATCAGCGCGGCGATGAGCGTGGTCACAAATCCGTTGCGTTCCAGCCAGTGCCGGATGCGCGCGGCGCGCTTGCCCGCATGTTTGTGGAAAAGCGCTTCTTCGCCTTTCCGCGCGATATAAAAGAGAGTCATGCAGCCAATCACTGAACCGAGTGTTGACATCAGCGCGTAAAACGGCATCCGCGAGGGATGGTCAGCGCAAAGTTTGATTGTCAGCCCATCGGAAATGATTGGGAGGGGGATGAACGACGAATCCACAAATCCTACGAGCAGAAGCGCGAGCCCACCCGAGGTCGCGAGCACTCCTTGCAGCCAGTGCGGAATGTGAAATTGATCCATTTGCGGAATTGCGCGCTGAGTTTTAGTCGCGGCATTCTATCAGGAAGTGGCGCGCGGCCGGAGATTCACACGGGATTATGTTTCCGCAAACCTATGCGATGGTCGCGACCGCTTCTTCGATTACGTCGTAAACGTGATGCAGATCGCCGCGCTCAATACAATAAGGGGGCAAGACGTAAATCACATTTCCGAGGGGGCGCAGCAATACGCCTCGATCGAGAAAGAAATTGTAAAGCTTGGGGCGCAACGCGGAAAGATAGCCGGCATCATCGGCGCGCAATTCAATCGCAGCGACGGTTCCAATTTGCCGCGTGTCGCCTACAGCGGCGAGCTTTGCCAGCCCGGGCAGGCGCTCGCAATGAATTGCGGCAATGGTCGCGATCCTCTCGAACACCGGCTCCATGCGAAAAATCTCGAGGCTTGCCACGGCCGCCGCACATGCGAGCGGATTACCCGTGTAAGAGTGCCCGTGCCAAAAAGTGCGCGCGGGGTCGGCTCCGCTGAACAAATCATGAACCCGCGATGTAACCAGCGTCGCGCCCATCGGAAGAAAACCGCCGGTCAGCCCTTTTGAGAGGCACATCAAATCCGGTGTCACGCCCGCCAGCTCGCACGCAAACATCTCGCCGCAGCGGCCAAATCCGGTAAGCACTTCATCGGCGATCAACAAAACATTGTGTTTCGCCGTCAGCGCGCGCACACGCTGCAGAAATTCCACTGGATGCACAATCATTCCGCCCGCGCCCTGCAACAGCGGCTCGACGATGACGGCCGCGATCTTGTTGCCGCGCTCGGCCAGTATTTTTTCGAGCGAATCCGCGCATTCGATGTGGCACGATTCGCGCTTCAATCCAACGGAGCAACGGTAGCAATACGCCGAATGCACGCGGTGCACGGGAAACCGGATCGACGCAAAAGCCGCGGTGAACGGCGAATCATCGCTCACGGACATCGCGCCGGCCGTGTCGCCGTGATAGCCGTGCTCCAGCGCTACGATTTCGCGCTTTTCCGTGAGCCCCGCGTTTTGCCAGTACTGCAGAGACATCTTCAGCGCGACTTCCACCGCCGTTGAGCCATTGTCCGAGAAAAAAATGTGTTCAAGCGGCGCGGGCGCAACGCGGCGCAGTTCCTCCGCCAGCCGCTCTATGGGCTCATGCACGAACCCAGCAAGCAAAACGTGTTCGAGCGTTTTCGCCTGCGCCGCAACGGCCTCCGCGATGCGCGGATGCGCATGGCCGTGCAGATTTACCCACCACGAGGAAATACCATCGAGGATTCGCCGCCCGTCTTCCGTGGTGAGCCACGCGCCCTCGCCGTGCGCGATTCGCAGCGGCGCGGGGTCCACACCTGCGCGCGTAAAGGGATGCCAGATTTGCAACGAGTCTAGCGCTGTCTTTTGTGATGTCCCGCTCATGTCGCTGAAGAAGCCGTGGCCGCGGAAGATCGCGCCTCCGGAAGGAACACTTTCTTATCGAAGTACTTGTCGAATGTATCGAGCAACGCCACACGGCACAGTTTCTCAATGTGCGGGATTTCACCCACCACGCGCACTCGTCCGTACTCTTCGATCGCCTCTCGGTTGTGCGCATTGCGCTCGCCAATCAGCACGACCCCCGCGACTTCAACTCCCGCCCGCCCCAGCGCCGCGAGCGAAAGCAGCGTGTGATTAATTGTCCCAAGCGTGCTCCGCGCCGCGAGCAACACCGGCAACTTGAACTCGCAAATTAAGTCCACCATAAACTCCCGCTCATTCACGGGGACGAGCACGCCGCCCGCGCCTTCAACGATCAGCGACGCGCCCAGCGCGATTCCCGGCATCTTAATATTTCTCAAATTTATCCGCTCGCCCGCCCACTGCGCCGCAAGGTGCGGCGAAACCGGCTGCCGAAAAAGGTACGCCTCTGGGATGATTCGCGCCTCGGGCAATTCCGCAAGCTCCGCCACCGTCCGGCTGTCCGTTCCTTCGTCGGTCCCCGTTTGAATCGGCTTCCAGTAATATGCGTCGAGCGCCGCGCACAGCAGCGCCGATAGCACGGTCTTCCCGACTCCCGTGTCCGTGCCGGTGATGAAATATCGCTGGCTCATCGCGCGCCCGCTGCTGCCGCCCCGCGCCCGTGCGATTCCTTCATTTCATCGCGCATTGCATCACTCATTGCATCAGAAAGCCGCGCAAGCTCTTCATCGCGCAATCTGCACGTCAACGAAATCCTCAGCCTCGCCGTGCCCTCAGGGACTGTCGGCGGACGGATCGAGCGAATCGCGAAGCCCTTGCCCGCAAGCTTCGCCGCCATTCTGTTTGCCGCAGCATTGTCACCAACCATCACTGGCACAATTTGCGACGTGCTCGCGCCTGTGTCCCATCCAGCTTCGCGCAACGAATAGCGCAATGCCCGCGCAATCGAGATAAGCCTCGCGCGCTCCGCGTCCGCCGCGCGCGCGAGGCCCAGCGCGGTGCGAATCTGCGCTGCAAAATACGGCGGCAGCGCCGTGTTGAAAAGAAACGTTCGCGCGCGGTTGATGAGGATTCTTTTCAGCGTCGCGCTCCCGCAAACAAACGCGCCCGCGCTTGCCAGCGCTTTGCCACACGTATAAACCGTCGCAAATACTTCCCTCTCCAAACCCGCCTGCGCCACGCACCCGCGCCCCTCGGGCCCAAACACTCCAATTGCATGTGCTTCATCCACAATAAGCGCCGCGCCGTGTCTCCTCGCCAGCGCTGCGATCTCCGCCAGTGGCGCGATGTCCCCCTCCATGCTGAAAACACTTTCCGTGACGATCAGTTTCCGGCACCGGTGCGCTCCGTGCGCCGCAAGCGCAGTCTCCAGCGCATTCAAATCGCCGTGCGGGTAAATCACCTTCTCCGCGCCGCTCAGCCGAACGCCATCAATCAAACTCGCGTGATTAAACTCATCCGAGAAAATAATGTCGCCGCGCCCAGCCATGCTTCCCAGCAATCCAACATTCGCCAAATATCCCGACGTGAAATAAAGCGCGGCTTCTGTCCCCGCAAATGCGGCAAATTCATCCTCAAGCTCATCCCACTCGCGCGCGTGGCCCGCAAGCAGCCGCGAGCCCGTCCCGCTCATTCGTTTCGCGCACGCGACCGCCTGGGCAACTGCCTCGCGTAGCGCCGGATGCGTGGCCAGCCCGAGATAATCATTCGAGCAGAGATTAATTCCAGTGGGAATTTCGAGAGTGCGAAGCTCGCCGCGCGCGGTCAGCTCAACAAGTTCCGCTTCAAGCGCGCGCGTCAAATCTGTGGAAGGATTTGCATCGCCTCGCGGCAGCGCGCTTCTGCCCCCGCGCGCATCATCCTCACCCCGCATGGGACTCCATCGGCCGCAGCCCGAGTTCGTCCAACAAATCCGCGTCCTCATCCTTGCCCGGATTCGGAGTCGTCAACAATTTCTCGCCAGTGAAAATCGAATTTGCGCCCGCCACAAAACACAGCACCACAGCCTCGCGCGTCATTTGCTGCCGTCCCGCGGCCAGCCGCACCATCGAGCACGGCATCAGAATCCGCGCCGTCGCAATCATTCGCACCAACACAAGCTGGTCAAGCGGAGGCTGTTCCGCAAGCGGAGTTCCCGCAACGCGCACAAGAGTGTTGATCGGCACGCTCTCCGGATGCGGCCTCAAGTTCGCAAGCTGTTGCAGCAGCCCCAGCCGGTCGCGTTCCGATTCGCCCATCCCAACAATTCCGCCGCAGCAAACGGTGACGCCGGCTTTCCTTACCGCCGCAAGCGTCCGCAGCCGGTCTTCGTAAACGCGCGTGGTGATGATCTCTCCGTAAAATTCAGGCGACGTATCCAAATTATGGTTGTACGCTGTCAAGCCCGCCTCACCCAACCGCCGCGCCTGCTCTTCGGTCAGCATCCCCAGAGTGCAGCAAACCTCCAACCCTTGCGCGGCAATCCCCGCGACCATCTCGAGCACCTGCTCGAATTCTTTTCCTTCCGGCGCCTCGCGCCACGCCGCGCCCAGGCAAAATCGCGTCACGCCTTCCGCGCGCGCCCGCCGAGCCGCTTCAATCACCACACCGGGATTCATCAGCGATTCGCGCTCGAGCCCCGTCGAATAATGCGCGCTCTGCGGACAGTACGCGCAATCCTCCGGGCAGCCGCCCGTCTTTATGGAAAGCAGCCGGCAGGTTTGCACCTTGTCCGGCGCGTGATGCGCTCGATGTACCTGCTGCGCGCGGAAAAGCAGCTCCGGCATCGGCAGCGAATAAATCTCATCGATTTCCGCGAGCGTCCAGTTGTGCTTGGTTTTCTCGGCCGTGGCCGCTGTCGCTTCAGTGGGCATTCCGGTAGCTTCGCTTTCGCAGCCGGATACAATCAAACATTCCGGCTGAATCTGCAGATTCTATCAGAATTGGCGTGGGAAAATTTCGTAGAGGAAGCTCGCGCCTTACAGGTCGCGTTTCTGGAAGTGGAAAATGGCAATCGCGAGTGCAATCACCGCGTATGCCCCAGCGTACGCAACCATTGTTGCGCTTGGCACCGAAACATCCGGAAAAACAGTGAATTGGAGTGATCCCGCAAGCGGCGGCTGCATCTCAAATGCCGCGCGCCGCCAGATCGCTTCGCTCGGCATTAACAGGCTTGTATAAACTCCCACGAGAACCAGCTTCGAGCTTTGCGTGAACCCGCTCATTTGCTCAAGCCAGCCGCCCATGAACGCAAGTCCGTGCAGCCCAAGGACGAGCACGCCGTTCGTCAGCGTTGAAAACCACGTGCCGAACATGATCGTGACCGTCAGCGCGACCATACATTCCAAGTAAACCAGCGCCGCGCCGCGAATCGCGTTTTGCGGCGCGACTCCGCCTAGCCAACTCCCCATCGCGATGGTTCCGCCAAACATCATCGCCACATAGATCACGACCATTCCCGCGAACCCTGTCCATTTCCCCACAAGGATTTGCCAGCGCGCGATTGGCTTCATCGCAATCGCGTGGATCGTACCCGAAGCAATCTCTCCCGAAATCGTGTCAATCGCGGTCAGGATGGTCATCACCACGGCCAACAGGTCCACGGTGTAAAGCCCAATGAGCAAAATGCTGCTCATCACCTGGTACCGCAGAAACGGCGCCGTCTGCCGCGTTTGAAATTCCGACATCTGCAAGTGAAGCCCCACTCCGAATATCGCCAGGAACGCTGCGCCCGCGATAAGCGCGGTCCACAAGATTTTCCTTCGTGCGGCTTCGCGAAATGTAATGCCTGCCATGAGCCACAAACCCATCACAGCCCCCGATCCTCGCCCATAATCCGCACAAACAAATCCTCCAGCGAGAGCCGCTCCGGCTTGAACTCGTACACGTCCGCGCCCGCCGCAACAATGTGCCGCAGCACTTCCGGCAACATTTCTGTCGAATGCGTCGTAAGCGTCAGCTGTTCCCCATCGATCTGCGCGGAGGCCGTCCACTTTTTCAAACCCGCTACCATCTCCATGGAGAATTTTCTTCCTCGCACAACCACGCGGATCTCGCCCTGCGGTGACTTGCGCAAGTCGCGTTTCGCGATCACTTCCCCTTCCTTGATGAACGCGACTTCATCGCACGTGATCTCGACCTCGCTCAGCAAGTGCGAATTGAGGAAGACGGTCGCGCCGCGCTCGCGTTGCGCGCGAATCACATCCCGCACCAGCCGCCGCCCCATCGGGTCCAATCCTGACGTCGGCTCGTCCAGAAAAATCAATTCCGGCTCATGGACCAGCGCCTGCGCCAGCCCCACTCTCTGGAGCATCCCTTTCGAGAATTCCGATAATCGTTTGTCGCGGTGCGGCGTGAGTCCGACAAGCTCCAACAGCTTTGGAACTCGCTCGCGCAACTGGCTCGCAGGCACTCCGCACAATCGCCCGTGAAAATGGAGCAGCTCGCCCGGAGTCAGCCACTCATAGAATCGAAAATCTTCCGGCAGGAAACCAATTTTTCGACGCACTTCCACGTCCGTCGAAGGCGCCCCTAGCACGAACGCGTGCCCGTCCGTGGGCCTCACCAGTCCCAAGAGCATTTTGATGGATGTGCTTTTACCCGCGCCGTTCGGCCCGAGAAATCCAAAGATCGTGCCCCGCGCGACTTCCAGCGAAAGTCCGCGCACTGCCACTTTTTTCCCGTAGACCTTTCGAAGGTTTTCCGTGCGAACCGCAGAGTTGTCCGTGGGATTCAGTCTGGTCTCCTCACTTGATTCGCCAAAATTCTTCAGTCAAAGTCACTTCACTGATTCCGCCAGCGTCAACGCCTCGCCCGAACTCCCATATCCCACGAGTGAATACACAATCCCGTCCTTGGCCCACACCAGCGTATAGGTCGGCCCGCGCCTTCCCACCGTGTTGAGCAGCGTGCCTCGCACTCCGTTGATTTCCACACCCTCGTACGAACGCATGAACCTCGGCACGGACATCCCAAGCGTCGTCTTCCAGTTCACCGTTTTCAAAAACTCCTGCGCCTGAGTCGGGCTCATACCTGCCAGCTCCAGCCCGATCTCCGCGAGTTGCTCGATGTGCAGGCTTGCCGGAAAATCCACCACGGGACTCGGCCCTTCGGTCAAATAAACGCAGTTGCTGAATTCCGTAGTCGGTGGCGGCGGCCCAGTTACACCTTCTGCAGCATTTCCGCGTACGGGACAGTTGCCGTACTGCGCGTGCACGCCGCGTGAAATCTTTACAAATACTTGCGCGTTGTCCAATGTGGCCGGCAGCACGAGATCCGATCGCCCTGCCTCATTGAAAATGGCCTGTAGCCGCCCGCGATCCACGGTCATTTGCAGCGCGTGCGCTCCTGTCACGCTGAGCTTGGGAGGATCCTTGCGTTTGCTCAAGAGCTGTATCTTAAATCCTGCGATCTGGCCCGCTGTCGCCACGTCCGCCGCGGCCTGTTCGCTCTCATTTAGCGTCACGGTCACTTTGTCCGAAATCATCTGGCTGACCATCTGCTGCAGTGACCGGTTGGCGCCCGGCCCGACAAAACTTGATAGGTCAACATTCACGGCCTGCACTTTCTGCATGCGCAGCGAGTCCAGAAAGCGCTGCGCCAAATCGCGCCCCGAAGGCAGGCTCAAAAAAATCACAATTGCCACGACGGGAACCCACACAAACCACAAGGCGCCCAAACGCTTCATCAAACTCTTCGTTTCCATTTCACCAACCTCCGTCCAGCGCCCGCACGTGGTGCGAAACGCCCCTTCAAATAAACAGACGCTTGCTTAATCGCACCTTAATGCGGAGCGCCACCGCATGGGCTCCTCCGCTTTCCTCTTTTAGCGCGTTGACACGCGCAAACCCGGAATGCTAGGGTGCGCCCAACCTCAAGGAGGGATTATGTCTCGTCTTTTGAAAATCATCCCGAGAATTATTCTGACGCTAGCCGCCGTCGCGTTTGTATTTCCCGCGCGCGCGCAACAGAACTCTTTCACCGTCGGCAGCGCCACGGCGGCGCCTGGGCAGAAAGCCACCGGCTATCTCGACATTCCCGCGGGCAGCGACGCCGGCACGCGCATCCCCGTCGTCGTGATTCGCGGCACGCACCCCGGCCCCGTTCTCGCCATCGTCAGCGGCGCGCACGGCACCGAGTACGCCAGCATCATCGCCGTCGAGAAACTCATCACGCAGCTCGATCCCGCCGCAATCTCGGGTACCGTCATTCTCGTCCCGCTCGTCAACAGCGCCTCGTTCCTTCAAAAAGTTCCGCACGTGAATCCCGTGGACAACAAGTCCATGAACCGCTTCTATCCCGGTAAAATGGACGGCACGCAGACCGACCGCGTTTCTTACGTCATCACGAAGCAAATCGTCGAGCGCTGTGATTACCTGATTGATCTTCACGGCGGCGATCTCGACGAGAATCTTCGCCCCTACAGTTATTGGACCATCAGCGGGAACGATAAAGTTGATGCCATCTCGCGTGAATTGGCGCTGGCTTTCGGCCTCGATCACATCATCATTCAAACGGACTTCCCCCGCGACCCAGCCGCCTCGCGCTATCTTTCCAACACCGCCCTCACTCGCGGCAAGCCCGCCGCCATTGCAGAAGCAGGCTACTCGGGCACAGTCGAACCCGCCGACGTCCACGCGCTCTCATGGGGCTGCGAAAATATCATGCGCTATCTCAAGATGTTGCCCGGCAACGCGCCCCTTGTCCAAAATCCAGTCTGGATTGAAAAAGTTGAAACGGTCACCAGCGATCAGGAAGGCATCTTCTATCCGATGGTGAATCGAGGGAACTACGTCGTCACCGGCACCGAAATTGGTTACGTCACCGATTATTTCGGCGCCACAATTCGCGAATTGCGCTCGCCCGTCGCCGGCGTCGTCCTCTATGTTTGCGCGCTGCCCACAATGAACAAGGGCGGCACCGTCGCAAACATCGGCGTCGTCGCCGCGAAAGCTCCGTAACCTAGCGCCGTCATGTTAGACTCCCGCTCCTAAACATGCGCCGCGCAATTCTCATTCTCGGTTTGCTCCTCGCCGTCCCTGCCCTCGCGTCGGACGAATTCACTCTTTACGATTTGCTTCCACCCGAAACGCACCAGTTCGCAATCACCTATGACGTCACCGTAACCCGCGAAGGCGCGCACTACTTTTTCAATCCCATCCGTCCCGGTTCCACGGCATCAAAAGAACGCGTGATTGATCGCGCCACCGGACTGGATCTTAAATTTGAGACCGTCACCGGAAAAGATGCCAAGGCCACCGGCGAAGCAGGCTCCCGCGCAGCCGACGATGATCTTTTCCTCAAGGTCACGCTCGCCGCGCCTGTCCCCAAAGGCGGTGAAACGCGCATCCGCATTTTCAAAACTTACACGGATGCGCCATCATACTCGGTTAAAGGCGGCCTACTCGTCTTCGACCGCCCGCTTGGCATCAAGCGCAACACCGTAATCTTGCCGCTGGGCTGGGAATTAGTCGGCAGCGCCTCCCCCGCAATCGTTTCCACCGAGGCCGACGGCCGCATCCACCTGAGTTTCCTCAATGACCGCGATGACCAGCTCCCCGTAAGAATCACCGCGCGGAGGCTGCCATGAGGCCGCGAAAGAAGACCGCCGAGGTTTTTTCTCTCGCTCTTGATTTGGGCGATTGTCATCCACAGGGCCGGTTTTGTTCTTTGGCCCGAAGGATCTGCTTTTCTTCGCGAGCGCACAGATTCGCGAACCTTGCAATCCTCGCCGCGCTAGTCCTGTTCCCTTTTCTGGCGAGCGCCCAATTCCATCGCGCCGAGCAAGACCGCGTAATCACCTACTGGCTCCTCGAGCCCACCACCCACCAATTCCGCATCTCGCATGACTTCACCATCACGCGCGTCGGCCAGAAATACGCGCACAGCTTCGTCCGCGCAGGCAGCGAAGTAGCGCCCGAATCCAAAATGACGGATCTCGATACCGGAGTTGTCCTGAAGACCTATACGGTAAAAGGGAAAGACGTAAACGCGCTCGGCTATTACCCCGAGCCAACCGAACCCGACTCCGTCGTCGTGCAAGCCGACTTGGACCGCCCCATCGCCGAAGGCCAGTCCGTCCGCATCCACGTGGAAGAAACCTACACCGATCCTGTCGGCTACACGCTCGAAAAGGGAGAACTCGTTTGGAAGCGCACGCTCGGCCGCCCACTCGACTACGTCACGCTTCCGCCGGATTGGATGCTCACATCCGTGGACGTCCCCGCCGCAATCTCACTCGACGCGCAGGGCCGAGTCCTCTTGCGCTTCACCAACACGCGCAACGGCGAAATCGCCGTAACTCTCCGCGCCCGCCGCCGCCCCGCCGCCCCGCCCGCCGCGAAATAATTCACCTTGCTAGACACGCCTTTTGAGTTACTGGTCCGGCGGAGGCTTAAGGCTTGGGTCTAGCCTTGTCGCTTCGGCAAATTCCTTCGCCGCCTCGCTTTTGTTCCCTTTATCCCTTAGCGCAAGCCCAAGCCCGTAATGTCCCACCGCAAATTCTGGCCGAATGCGGATCGCCTCGCGATATTCGCTAATCGCTTTGTCCAAATCGCCTTTTGCGACAAGCGCCGTGGCCAGACCATAATGTGTCTCTGGATCGGGACTCAATCGCAACGCCTCACGATATTCGGCAATGGCCCCGTCCAGATCTTTCTTGGTTTGAAGTGCCGCGGCTAAATTGAAATGAATGGCGGGATCCTCTGGATTCAGTTTTGCGACTTCCCGGAATTCGCTAATTGCGCCATCCAGATCCCCCTTCACTTGCAACGCTGCGGCAAGACCGTTGTGCGTCTCTGCATCCTGGGGATGCAGTCGCAACACTTCTTGATACTCGGTGATTGCCTCCTCCCAATTCCCTTTTTTCCCAAGGGCAAAGCCGAGTATCCTGTGAGCGTCCATAGATTGTCGACCGAGCCGCAATGACTCGCGCAATTCTGCGATCGCTTCGTCCAACATTCCTTTGTCGTAATAAACCAGTCCGAGATCATAGTGAGCCACGGGGTGGTTGGGACTCAGTCGTAGCGTCTCCTTGTATTCCACTGCGGCCGCATCCAATTCATGTTTGCTATACAGCGCGGCGCCAAGGCTCAAGTGCGCCTCTGCATTTTCAGGTTTCAGCCGCACAGCGGCGCGGAACTCAGCAATTGCGTTGTCCGAGTCGCCCTTTTTGACAAGCGCGTTCCCGAGCGCGAGGTGGGCATCCGCAAAATTTGGGTCAAATCGCAATGACTCGCGGAATTCGCCGATTGCCAAATCCAGCTTTCCTTGCCCACCATACGCAATACCCAGATTGAAATGTATCGCCGCATCGTTGTTGCTTTGAGGCAGTCCAGAAACACGCGATGCAAATGCAAGCGCCACACAGCCACAAATTAAGAATAAATACTTTGCTCTTCGCACGAAATTCCCTAATTCCCCGCTCCCACCAAATACTGCTCAATCTTCCCGTCCGGCATCTCGTAAATCGTGATCTCGAGCGTTTTGTTCGCGAACACGACGCTGTACCTGCGGAACAGCATTCCGCCGCGCCCTTGCTCGCCGCCCGCAACAAAATCCTGCGGTTCGCCGAGCGGCCCCAGGCTCGACGCAAAATCACGGATCGCCTGCGCATCAAAATACGAATTCGCGTTGTCCGTGAATAGTGACCGGTCAATCTTCCCGAGCTGCAAATCCGCGAAAATCTCCCGCGCCTGCTCAAGCTTCCTCGCCGTTACGGGATTCGCCGGCGTCAGCACCACGGCCGCAATCTGCCGCGCAATCAGCCCCGCCGCCCCGTTCGAGTCCTGATTCGTCAACACCGCCACCGCCGCGTTGTCATCCGGGAAAACAATATTCTGCGCCGTAAACCCCGAGACCTCCCCGCCATGCCGAAACGCGCGATGCCCCGCCACGTTTCCCGTCGAGAGTCCCAGCGCGTAGCCCGCCCCGCGCCCGTTCTTCAACTTCACTTCCGTTTCCATTTCGGTGTACGTCGCGGGCTTCAGCAACTGCTGCCGCAACATCCCAATGTCCCACTTCACAAGTTCCGACGCGGGCATCGCCAGCTCTCCCGCCGCGAAAAGCCAGCCCGCGCCCTCCTTCGGAGCCACGCGCGGCGGTCCCAGTGCATACCGCATGTAACCGGTCGCATCCGTATCGCCAAGTTTGTGCAGATCCACGTTATCAATGTGCTGCATCCCCAGCGGATCAAACACGCGCTGCTGCAAAAATTGCAGCAGCGGCATCCCGCTAACTTTTTCTACGATCACGCCCGCAATCACATAGTTCGTGTTGCTGTACTGCCACTTCGTTCCCGGATCAAAATCCAGCGGCTTCTTCGCCCACAAATCCAAAATCTTTTGCGACGTTACAACCTGCATCATAAACGGCGGCACGTAATCCTGCGGCCAGTAATCCTGATACCCCGACGTGTGCGACAGCAATTGCCGTATCGTCACCTCGTTCGCGCGCGTCAGGTCCGGAAGATATTTTGAAACCGTGTCATCCACTGAGAGTTTTCCTTGCTCCGCAAGCATCAGCACTGCCGTCGCCGTAAACTGCTTGCTGATGGAGCCGAGGCTGTACTTCATCTCCGGCCGCGCCGCCGTCTTCGGCGCAATCTTCGCGTCGCCGTATGCGTGTACGTAAGCAATCTGCCCATCCAACACAATCGCCACCGACGCGCTCGGCGCCCCCATCTGCTCCAGCGCCCGCTCCACGATCCGGTCAATCTTATCCGTCGCGTCCTTCCCCAGCTTCCCTTCGCCCTGCGCTTGCCCCAACGCCCGTACGGTCACTAAACACGTCAGCGCAACAATCAGCACAACGCCCAGCTTTCGGCCTCGACGCCCGAATATTCGGCGCACCTTTTCAAGCAAAATCTGCATATTCACACCCCTTTTGGATTGTCCTTGCGCGATCAGCTAGCTACCAGAGGATACCACGCCGCCTTATGATGTTTTCCTTTGCTAAAACCGAAAGTTCCCACCGCAGTTTTGCCGAAAATACCGCGCATGTTAAAATGCCTTCTCTTCAAGCGCCCCGAAAATATCTCGCGGCGCCGGCGGCGCGCCCGTAGCTCAGCTGGATAGAGCACCTGGCTACGAACCAGGGGGTCGGGAGTTCGAATCTCTCCGGGCGCACCATTTCTTCGCACAATTCACTTCGGATACCCCCTTCGACAGACTAGTTCGGAATTCGCGTCAGTACGACACCTGGTAAAAGCCGGTTCCGACTGCGCCCGAAAGGCGTACGAATCTTGTGGGCGGGAGCGAGATGCAGGGCGGTCCACTCTGCAGTGGAAGCTGGGTGATAGGAAGCCAGGTTGTGCCGTCAACGGACTGGTCAACAATGAAATTGCTGGCGAGTCCGCTTGCGGGAGCGCAGAGAGTGAGAGTCTTTGGATATCCGAGATCAGGGCTGACACCGTATTTCGCGCCTGCGCCAACCACCAGAGTGCCACTTTTTCCTGAGGTTGGAGCGCCGACGGTTGTTACCTGGCCGCCAATCGTTACCTGGCCGGCAATCGGTTGAGTGATCGCGGAGCCATCAACCTTAAGGGCTTTGAAGGAAGTTACTTCGGCGAGGTACGTGTTGTTGGTTCCGTCTTGCAGCTTGACGGGATTTCCGGCGCTTGATTGCGCATTAACGACTGAGCGGCTGCCCCATAGCGCACCGGTTACGAACATACAGACTGCTGCGATGGCGAAGAGAAATTGCGTGAAGAATTTCATGGTGGCTCCTTTTGGAAAACATTTGCGAATGGAAAAACCTACGCTGGTTGCGGAGTTGAGTCAATGGCGAAGGATGAAGGACGGATCATCGCGGCGGACAAATCTCGTTGGACCTTCTAATCGCTGTCCGGACCCAATCCATATGGAACTTACCGTGTCTCAAACTGACAACGAAATCGCCAAGAAAACTCTAAAATTGCCCCCTTGGGCGCACCACTTCAAATGCTTAAGTCTCATTGCATTAGCTCAGCGCTCGCCAGAAAACACTTCAGAAGAACGAATCGGCCGCATTTCAGCGCGATACGTGTTAAACCCTTTGTTCTGCTTGATCGTTGGCTCTAATTCTCTGTCGGAATCTTTTCCAAGTGATCCACCACAATGATGTCAACAGGCAATTTCTCCTTGTTCAGCTTCAGGCCCAGCTTCTCTATCGAGGCATACACCGATCCCCCCGAAGGGTCTGACGCGGATGGCACCGGGCTCGCGTTTGCTTGCGGCGCCGCTGGACCTGCCCCGCCGAAATTCATGCCTAGCGATCTGACCATCGCCTGCAAATCCTCCATGGAAATATCGATGGCCGCCACGTAACTCCCCTTCAGTTCGGTCTTATCAATCACCGGCTGGCCGAGGAAGGCCGTCAATTGTGCGGTGAGAATTTCCATCGTCATTTTGGAAGATTCCATGTGCATCATGCCGTTGTCCACGGACACTTTCACATTTCCCATAGGCCCGCCGGATACTTGAGTGGTTCCGCCCTCGCCCATTCTCCCTGTCGTCTTTACACGCACCTGGCCGTCTCCGGTATCAAGCACTTTCGTGTCCTTGTCATCCGGCTTTGGCGTCTCGGGGGCGGGCGGATCCGGGGGTGAGGGAACCATCTTCACCCCGTTCTTGCCCACTTCCAGCGCAAGGACTGCCATCTCCTTGGTGTCATGATGGATTTCCAGCTTGAAGCGATCCGCCAATAGCGCCTGCATCATCTCCGGAACTTGATCTTTGTTTGCACCCTCGGGCAACGTGGCCGCAATGTCCCAATGCGAAGACTTTATCCAGTCGGGTCCAATCACCTGATATGCCTTCAACTTGTAGGCGTACATGATCAGCTGCTGCAGCGTGAAATAGCCTATATCCACTTGTTGGTTGTCTACTTTGAGGCCGACGTGCGGCATCTTTCCGGCGCTGGCTACTGCCATTATGTCCGCGGAGGGCTTGATGGACGCGACATCAAACGCCAATGCGGCGACGCGCGGAGCCGGCGTTTGCGCGCGAACCTCCGCCGCGCCGGCGAATCCGAATATGGCCAGTCCGCACACAACGCCGAGCGCAATCCGCGCGCGCGTAAATTTCCGAGCGGCGGAACCATTTGCTTTTCGTCCGAACCTGGTCTCATCCTGCGTACGTTGATTCCAAGTATTGTTCACCGGAACTTTCCCTTCACTTTGGTTTTGGAGACCCTTTCCTGCTAGTCACCAGTCCTTGCAGATATGTAAGTTTACATCTCTTTCCTTGCAAGAAATGCATTCCATTCGATAACTTTCGCGCTACCGCCATTCCACAACCCATTTATATGATTGGTCCTCTTCGATCCCAGGCCCCTATTGCTTCACCCCCACATATTCCAGCATCTCCTTCACCTCCACCGCATGTGGCCCATCTGGCGCAAGCTCCAGATACTTCTTCAGCGCCTCGACCGTCCCTGCCGGCGCAATCACTTTCCCTTTTGCGTCCGTAGTGCTTGAGGCAATTAGCAGCGACCCTCGAATGAAGTATGCGTCCGCCTTTTTCGGATCGGCCGCGATCGCTTTGTCGCATGCCGCCAGTGCGCCGTCCGTATTTCCAATGTTGTATTGCGTTGCACAAAGGTTGAAGTAGGCTACTGCCGGGTTCGGATCCAATTCTGCTGCTTTCGTGTACGCCGCAATTGCAAGATCGTTCTTCTTCATTTTGAGATACGCATTCCCTTCGTTCGCCAGCATCATACCGAGGCCCGTCTTGGCCTTGGCGGCTTCGCTGTCAGGCGGCTTGCTCTGCAATTCCGTTTGCGCAAGTTTAATCCCCGCATCGAATGCCTTGATCGCGTCATCGTACTGCCCCAGATTCATCAGAGCGGTTCCCAGGCCTTGCCGATACGTCCACATGTCAGGATTCAGCGCGATAATTTGCTTCACAAGGTCCGCCGCCTGTTGCCACTGTTTATTCTGCACCGCCGTGTTGTACTGCGCGATCAACGCATCAGACGCCATTACCCTTTCATTTTGCTCTTTGATGGCCTTCGATTCTTCGATGTCAAATTTTTGCTGACCCTCCTGTCCGCTTTGCGCGCGCGCCCAACCGGCCCCTGCCGGAACAATCACCAGCGCAAATGCCAGCGCCACGAATGCACCATATCTCCGTCTCATGTCCGCACCTCCAGAAATTTCTCCCGCAAGCTCACTTGACTCGACTACTTGGAATTGTCCTGCTAGAGGTGTTGCATTTCAACGCGTGTGATTTAATGCCCGCCAACTGTTAAATGCCCTTAAGTGCCTGTTGCTTGAGGCCCCGCCCGGAAATCCCTCCCATGTCTCTCTTTCCCCGCCAGCAGCAGCACTACCAGCACGCCAATCACAATTATTTCAAATCCCGCAAGCGCCCACTGATAACCAAACTTGTCGCGTAGCGCGTATTCAATATTGTTCGTCGGCGCCGCAACCAAAATCCCAAACTGGTATGCCAGCCCCGGCACAAGTCCGCGCGCTGCATCCGGAGCCAATTCATTCAGATGCACGGGAACAATTCCCCATGTCCCCTGCACGCCCACTTGCATCAGAAACGCGCCGATCGCCAGCAACGCCGCTGTATGACTGAATGCCCACAACGGAATCACCGCCAGCGAAACGCACAGTGACGCAATCATGCTGTACCGCCGCCCAATTTGCTGTGAGAGTTGCCCGAAGATGATCGCGCCGACGATTGCCCCTACGTTGTAGAGCATCGCGATATACGAAACATTTTGGGGCGCGATGCGATGCACTGTCCCTAGAAAATCCGGATACAAATCCTGCGACCCGTGCGAAAGAAACATCATGAACGTCATCAACGCAATCAGATACGCGAACAACTTCCACTCGCGCCCCAGCGATCCCAGCACCGCGCGCGTGCTCGGCGCGCGATGCTCTTTCCACGCCTCTGACTCCGGCACGCTCCTGCGAATATAAAGCGCCAGCAGCGCGGGCAGCGCGCCCAGCCAGAACATCCATCGCCATCCCAATGTCGGCAGCACAAATCGCGCGGCAATCGCCGCCAGCAAATATCCCACCGAATATCCGCACTGCACGATCCCGCTCAGCACGCCACGCCATTTCTTCGGCGCCGCTTCCATCGCCAGTGACGCGCCCACTCCCCATTCCCCGCCCATTCCAATTCCAAACAGCGCGCGCAGCACCAGAAAAACCGTAAAATTCGGCGCGAATCCGCAAAGCAGTTCAATGATGCTGAAATAAATCACGTTCAACATCAGCGGCACGCGCCGCCCGTACCGGTCCGCCAGCAAACCAAAAACCAGCGCGCCAATCGGCCGCGTCGCCAGCGTCGCCGTCGTCGTCCAAACAATCGTTGCTTTGGAAACTTGGAAATGATCCGCGAGCGTCCCAACGAGGAAAACAACAACGAAAAAATCAAACGCGTCGAGCGTCCATCCCAAAAAGCTCGCCGTCACCGCATGAATGTGCTTTCCTTGAATTGCAGTGTTGCTCGGGCTTGCCGCCACTACCCTGTCACCCTCTCAGTTGCTGGATGCCCGGGCGCCTCCACCATCCGCGCAATCCTCCGGTAAAGAATCGCCGCGGACACCACAGCCACCGCGTACAGTCCCGCCGCTTCCATCATCCGCCCGAACAACAACTCCCCCGTCGCGAACAGCGCCGCATACACCATCGTGCATCCCAGCAACCACGAAAACAAATTCCCTCCCAGGTCGCGCGTCTCCGGCAATTCCGGTGCAAGCCGCGCCACGCGCTTCCATCCCGCGGCGTGCGGTCGCACCTTCCGATAAAATTTCACCAGCACATCATCCGGCTCCGGGTTCGTCAGGAACGTCACCGCCACCCACGCCACGGTTGTAATCGCGACGGTCCACAGCGTCGACTTGGCAAAAACAATAAACTCCGCCCCAGTAAATAAATTTGTGAAGTGGAAAAACACCGAGCACGCCAGCGCCACCACCATCGCCGATATTTCGCCCCACGCGTTGATCCTCCACCAGTACCACCGCAGCAAATAAACTCCGCCCGTCCCCGCGCCCACCTCCAGCACAAATTTCCATCCCTCGCGAATTGACGCAAGTTCCCACGACACAAATCCCGCCGCCAGCACCAGCAGCAGCGTCACCAGCCGCGACGTCATAACGTAGTGGCCTTCCGCTGCGTCACGCCGCAAAAATCTACGGTAGAAATCCGCCACTAGGTACGAGCTTCCCCAATTCAATTGCGTCGCCAGAGTTGACATGAACGCCGCCATAAATCCCGCAATCAAAATCCCGCGCAGCGCCGCGGGCATAAAATTTGTCGCCACCAGCATGTACCCGCTCTCCGGATGCGCAAGATTCGGATAGAGCGCCACGGCCACCAATGCCGCCAGTATCCACGGCCACGGACGTATTGCGTAATGCGCCACGTTAAACCACAGCACGCTCAGCAATCCGTTTTTCTCATCCTTCGCGCTGAAAATCCGCTGCGCTATGTACCCGCCGCCGCCCGGCTCCGCACCCGGATACCATGACGCCCACCACTGCACAAATAGCACCAGCACAAACGTCAGCACCGGCAGCGTCCACACCGCCGAGCTCAACATCCCGTGCGAAAAATCCGGCAACATTTTCGTAATGTCCGCCGCCCCCGGCGTCGCCGCGCGCAACGCCGCCAACCGGTCCAGCAGCGAGTGCATCCCGCCCGCCGCGCGCACTCCGTACCACGCCACCGCAATCACAATCGCCATCTTCAACACAAATTGAAAAAGGTCCGTCCACAGCACGCCCCACAGTCCTCCGAGCGACACATACAATCCCGTGAACGGCATCAGGAACAGCACGCACAGCGCCAGACTCCGCGCCTCGCTCATCCCCAGAGTGACGCTCACAATGCTCGTCATCGCCTTCGTCACCCATCCGAGGATCAAGCAGTTCATCAACAATCCCAAATAAATGGCCCGGAATCCGCGCAAGAACGCCGCGGGCTTTCCCGCGTAACGCATCTCCGCGAACTCCACGTCCGTCAGCAGTCCTGACCGCCGCCACAGCCGCGCGAACAAAAATACCGTCATCATTCCCGACGGCAAAAAACTCCACCACAGCCAGTTCCCCGCGATCCCCTGCGAATAGACAAGCCCCGTCACCGCCAGCGGCGTGTCCGCGGCAAACGTCGTCGCCACCATTGACGTCCCCGCCAGCCACCATGACACTTGCCGCCCCGAAACAAAATAATCCGCGGTGCTCCGCCCCGACCGCCGCCGGAAATACAATCCCAGCAGCAGCGTCGCCGCCAAATATCCAAAGATCGCCAGAAAATCGAGCGTGGTAAGTTTCATGCGCGCTTGTCCTCGCAAAACAACTGACGTGCGCGCCTAGTCTCATCGCGCACCGCTACCCTGTCAAACTTTTTTTGAGAGCTCTGCGAGAAACCTGCAAGCCCGTGTGCAAACTAGTCGTTGTTAAGGTTCTTGTGAAAGAGGAAGGCAGGCGTTTTGAATTTCTTCCTGGATAGCGTGGCGAGCCTCGGCCGAAATCTCTACAAATTCGATTCCAATTCCCACTCCCGCCAGGCAGTAACGAACTTCTCCTCGTGCCATCACTTCATACAGGGAACGCGCAAGTCGGAACCGGACTTTCAGCACGGCTCCTTCCGGAAAGGTGTGCGCGGTCTGTATAAACATTCCCTGGACGCTGAGGTCCGGCGGGCGATGAGATATCTCTTCGGTGTAACCCTCGTAGGCGATGAAAAGTTCGCGATAATGCGAAGGGTAGCGTTTGTTTTGGCGTTCGGTGCTGCTGAATTTCGCCGTGGAACCGCTCATACTGAATAGCCTCCTCCGCCAGCGAGTACTGGAACGGACACTTGGGTTGCGCGCCTCTTTGTGCCGCAATATGGACAGAACAAAAACGTCTGCGCTAACTCTCGCGCGCAATCGCAGCACCGCTCCACCCCATATTCTTCCATGGGGACTACGCGCAGCACTTCCTCCAACGTAGTGAGACCCGCCCTTACTTTATCGAGTGCATCTTCCCGCATCGTTCGCATTCCTTTGCCATGCGAAACCGCGCGAATCTGGTCGGGACGCGCGTCGGACCGAATCATCGTCCGCACATCCTCATCGAACAGCAGGATTTCTGAAACGGCGATTCGACCTTTGTAACCCGTCTGATCGCAGGTCGAACACTTCCCTGGCACGCTCATCATTTTTGACTCGTCCTCCATACCGCCCCGGATCATTTGCGCCACATATTCGGGCGTGGCCATTACCTGTTCGGAGCACCTGCACAACTTGCGCACCAAACGCTGAGACATGATGGCCGTCACGGAAGAAGCCATTAATGACGGGGAAACCTTTAAATCGATCAAGCGGGCGATTGCTGCGATGCTGTCATTCGTGTGGACCGTCGTCAAAACCAAGTGCCCAGTTTGCGCGGCCTTTAGTGCGATTTCGGCCGTTTCGCTGTCGCGGATTTCTCCCACCATGATGATATTTGGATCCTGCCGCAGAATGGAGCGAAGGCAACCCGCAAACGTCAATCCAGCCTTCGTGTGCACCTGTACTTGGTTGACTCCCTCGAGCTGATACTCGATGGGATCTTCAACGGTGACAATGTTGACTGAAGGCGATCGGAGCAGGTTCAGTCCGGCATACAACGTCGTGCTTTTCCCTGAGCCCGTAGGCCCGGTGACCAGGAGCATGCCTTGCGGACGGCTCAGGATCCGTTCCAGTGTTTCGCACGTACCTGCCGACATGCCTAGATCGCGGAAGCGCAACCGGGGCGCGCTCGGATCGAGCAAACGCATGACGACCTTTTCGCCATGGTGTGTGGGGAGAGTAGAAATTCGCAAGTCGAGATTCTTTTTCCCGACCCGCACCCCTATCCGCCCGTCTTGCGGCTTGCGTCGCTCCGCGATGTCCATGTCGGCGAGGACCTTGATGCGCGAGATGACCGTTGACTGCAAATCTGCCGGCACAAAAGCGAGTTCGCGCAGAATCCCGTCAACGCGCATGCGCAATACCATTCCCGTTCCCTGCGGCTCGATGTGAATGTCGCTGGCGTCTTTCTCAACGGCGATAGCGATGGCGGCGGATACCAACCGCACGGCGGGCGTCGGCTTGGTCCGAAGCTCTGTTTTGATTTCTTGCAAAGCTTTTTGATTCGTCTGACGGGAACATTCTCCGTTGAACTCGATGTGCCCAATATCGACGTGGCCAAGCGGCGTGGATTCTTTCTCGACTTCGCCTTTGGCAGGCTGTTGGCCCCGGTCTCCATTCGGGCTTTCGTAATACTTTTCGATTGCCGTGATGATTTCCGTTCGGAAACCGAGGCGCGGAGAAATGATTTTCCCGGAACTGAATCGAAGGTCGTCTATGATCTGGATGTTCAGAGGTTCAGCCATCGCCACAACTAGTTTCTTTCCGTCGATGGCGATGGGCAGCACGCAATGGCGTAGCGCAGCCTCACGCGAAACAAGGCTCAACGCTTCTGTTTCAACCGTCGCTGAAAAACAATTTATGAATTGGACCTTTGTCACTTCCTCGAGCGAAGCGACCAGGTCGTCCTTTGTGACCAGCTTCCGCTCCAACAGGACTTCGCCCAACAGCATAAGTTTCCGCTGGTGTTCTTCGAGGGCCATTGAAAGGTCCTCGGTAGAGATAAGTCCACGCTCACGGAGAACCTCTCCGAGTTTCTTCTTGCCCATGACTACTCTAAGGATTAGGCCCTATCTATGGGTGAGTCAAACCGGAACGGCCCTGGTGTGCTGATTCGGTACACGCACGCCATTTGTTTGTTTCAAAAAGAACCACCCAAACACTCCGAGCCGTGCTACGGTACCCCTTAATCGATTCCCCCGGGGAGCTTAGCAAGTGGACGCAAAAGACCCTGGCCGCACAGTTCGCATTTCCGCATCTATCCCCATTCATGTGGCTTGGATTGCCAAAAGTGGCGAGCGTGAGGCCGCTGAGGCGAGGATTGTCAAGATCACCTCATCCGGCGCGGAGATAGTATTGCCTTCCAGGCTGGCCCCTTCACAAGAAATCACCATCCGCAAGACTGCGGGTGGTGAAGAAACGCCGGCCCGGGTTGTGGGCCTTATCGGAAAAGAGCTCGATTGGCACATTTACGGAGTCGTGTTCATCGACCCGGCGCCAAAAATTTGGGAAAGTCAGTTTTCCCCAAGTGCCGGTTCGGATAGCTCGCACCACAGACTATTCCTTGAGTGCGCTTCCTGCCTCAGTCGGGCCCTGATCACCCTGAACGAGATTCAAGCGGATGTTTTTGAGTCGCGCGGCCTCGTTACGCTTTCGTGCGACAAGTGTCGCACCTTCACTGTTTGGGCGTTAGCAGCTCATGAATCGCCGCAGGGTTCAGCTGGCAAGAGCACAGCTACCAAGAGTGCCGAAGAAACCAGTCCTGCGCCGGCCTCCCCCGCGGCGCCGCGATCAAGGAATCGGCGAAAACAGTCGCGGGTTCATTCCATGGCGATGGCCTGCGTGCGATACAGCGGTGTCACGGAGGAAGTGGTGCGAGTGAGGGATGCTTCCCGCGGCGGCTTTCGATTCGTGAGTTCCAACTATTATGCCGAGGGAACGGACATCACTGTGGCCGTTCCTTTTACACATGATGCTTCCAATATTTTCGTTCCGGCCAAGATCATATGGCGCAAGGAATTGCCTCGCCTGGAAAAAAGGGAGTACGGCGTAGCCTATACCAGGAGTTAGCAGCCCTTTGGTTCTGGTAACGTCCCCAGCTTCACGCGCGCTTGTCCTCGCAGAACAACTGACGTGCGCGCCTAGTCTCATCGCGCACCGCTACCCTGTCAAACAATTTGTGGAATGAATTCGGTGTCGAAAGAAGTCGCACTCCCGCAGCTTACAGGCGTGCGCAAGTGAAGAAGCCGACGCGCACGCGCCAGCCCCTTCTTGATTCCTGACTTTCCTAATTACTTAATTCTATGATCATGATGACAGCCGGCCCGCCACTCTCATCAATGAAGAACAGCCTCGTTCCATTTGTGATAGCCACGGTGCTCGCCCCCACATTGCCGGTCCCGAAGGCGGCGTTGCTGCTCGGATCAAGGTTAGTGATTGTTATGGGTCCGCCACTGATAGCCTTAAGTGCTTGCAGACCACTCTGGTTGCTCTGGTCCGAGGTCCCGGAGATCGCACCACTGCTTGCGACGATGAGCACTGCTATGCTGGTCTTGACGGTGTTGTCGCCCATGTCTTCGGTTCCGCCAAAGTACTCCGCAGCCAGCGAGCTGGTCGTGATTGCCGCGGTCGCCCCCGCTTCTCCAAACCCGAAGCTACCGGACGAATCCGTCCCGACAAAGAACGCGACGATTGGTTCCGTATTGGACTGAGGATTCGCTAGATAGAAAACGGGCGGACTTTTGCCCGCATTTGAAATCATCACTCGCCCCGTCGAATCAGCCAGTGAATAAGTCCCTGGATTCCCCGACGGGAAGTTCGTTGTCTGGGCCCCATTCACAACGTCGTAACTGTAGATGTCACCCGTAAACGTCCCCGTCGTCGTCCCCGACGTGGTGGTGCCCGCCGATGGATTGATCAACCCGAGATTGGCTGACGCGCACGGAGTCGACCCACTGCAAATACTCTCTCCTGTAAGGTGAACAATCATAGCCGGCGGGAGGGAGGTATATGAACTGGCTGATACAATCGCTAGCCCACTGCGAATCGGGAAGCCTCCGCTGTACGCATCTGTACCTACAGTAAAGAATTGGTTCGCATTGACTATGTAAACGGCGTTGGTATCTGTGGGTTGACCCGTTGGCGTTACTGATAGAGTTGCGCGCCCGTCCACTGCGGAAACCGAACTGAAAGGAATGCTCCCTGATCCGCTGAGGTTGGCCGCGAACCCCGCATCGTCAACGTCAAGAATCACGCTCGTAAAGATTCCCGTCCCAGGATTCAGAACGACGGCCCCCGCAATTGCAAAATGTCCACTAGAGTCCTCGCCATCCTGACCGAAGGTGTAGTTTGCATGGAGTGCGCTGGTATTCCCGCTCGAGAACGCCGTCGCATCCTGTGGCATCAGCACGCCCGTTACTCGCGTCCCTGTGCCTGCTTGATCGTCGAACTCGATGACCCGGCCCTTGGTGAAAGCCCCAGAAACTATTTTGCCCAGCGAAAACGTATACGTGATGGTCGGCCCGGGGCTGCTCGTCACGGGGTTGATTGTCGCCACCGTCATGCAGCCAAGGAATCCGGCTGGCGGGACCGACGGGTCCGGCCCAATCACGTACTTGCTGGCTACCCCGATCCCGCTTGGCGTTATTGTGTAGTGCTGAGGACCGCCGCTGACCGTGTTGAGGTCAAGATCCCCGCCTATCCCGCCTGTCAGACTGGCTATCTTTCCAGTCCCATCGGCGTCAACGCTAAGTGCCATCGTGACCGGCGTTCCGTTTCCACCTCCCTGCCAACCCTGCATAACCATTGCATACTGCCCCTTGAACAGAGATTCACCCCCTGAGGGCATTCCCGCGCAAGCATTCGCCGAGACGATGCTCGCGTTCGCCGTCGAAGACTTATCCGCAACGTCCGTCGTGTCGCCGGGATCCGAAACCATTGCGGTATTGGCAATAATCCCGGAAGCCGTGCCGCTAATCATCACCGTAAGCGTAATGTTCGCCGTTGAAGCGCCACTCGCAATCGGCCCAGGATTCGTGCATGTCACGACTTGCGAAGACGCGGTGCACGTCCAACCTGTGCCCGTCCCAGACACAAATGTAAACGCGGCATTAAGTGTGTCGGTCACGGTAATTGTGCCGGTCGTTGGCCCGGTGCCAATATTGCTCACCGCAATTTGGAATGTGCCGTTCGACCCTGCCGTGAAAGCGCCCACAACTGATTTCGTGATCGAAAGATCCGGAGCCGGCACCGCCGCCGTCAGCGTGGTCATGCCAATTATCCCGCTCAGTGTGGCTGTGATCGTTGTGGGCCCCGGCGTACCGCCGGCGGTCGCCAAACCTTGGGATCCAGCGGCGTTGCTGATCGTCGCGACACCCGTATTGGATGAACCCCACGTTGCTGTGGTCGTCAGATTCTGCTTGCTCCCGTCGCTGAACGTTCCCGTGGCCGTGAACTGAACCGTGTTTCCCGGGGCAACCGTAGAAATCGTAGGATTCGTCGGCGTCACCGCAATCGTTTCCAGCACTGCCGGGGTCACCGTCAGCGTCACCGAGGCGCTACCAACCGCGCCCAATGTGGCCGTGATCATCGTAGCCCCCGGCGCGACGCCGGTCGCCAAGCCCTGCGTTCCAGCGGCGTTGCTGATCGTTGCGAAACCCGTGAGCGATGAATTCCACGTGACCAGTGACGTTATATCCGGTGTGGTGCCGTCCGTATACGTCCCAGTCGCATGGAACTGAAGCGTCAACCCGGCTGCAACTATTCCGGGGGAAGGAGTGACGGCGATGGACACCAGCGCTGGCGGGCCGACCGTCGCAAGCGTCGAGCCGCACACAGATCCGGGCGAGCCTGCCGGGCCGTCACAAGCACTTATCGTCGCCGACGAGGTAACAGCTCCCAGCGCATAAGCCGCCCCGGAATTGCTTGCATCATTGGTGACGCTGACGGCCGCTGTGTTGGATGAACTCCATGTCACCGAAGCGAGCTGCTGCGGGCCGCCGCTGCTGAACGTGCCTGTAGCGATAAAGCGCTGCGCCGTGTCTAGGGGAACTAATGGGCTCGCTGGACTCACCGAGATGGAAACGAGGTTCGGCAGGGCAGACGTGGCCGGTCCATAGATCTCGGCGCTGGCTAAGGCAGCTACGTGACCGGTCGCTGTGTTCAGGCCCCCCGCAACCAGAACCGTTCCGTTGTTTAGGAGTGTCGCTATATGGTTGTACCGTGCGGCGTTCATACTGCCGGTGGCGGAGAATCTGCCCGCCGTTGGGTCGTACAGCTCGGCGCTGGCCAAAGGTATGATACTTGGGGTGGAGTTCTGGCCTCCCGCCACCAGCACCATTCCGTTGCTCAGCAGCGTCGCCGTGTGTTCGTAACGCGCAGTACTCAGGCTAACCCCGGCGGGTGTAGTGAAGGCCCCGCTTGCGGGATTGTACAGCTCGACGCTTGTCAGAACGCTGCTGGAGGTCTGGCCCCCTGTAATAAGCACCATTCCGTTGTTCAGCAGGGTCGCAGTGTGATTGTAGCGCGCGTTGGCCATGCTCGCGGGGGGCGCAGTCGAGAAAGTCTGGCTGACGGGGCTGTAAATCTCAGCGCTGGCTAAGGCGCCGGTCGCGTTCAGGCCTCCCGCAATCAGCACTGTCCCATCGTCCAGCACCGTCGTCGTGTGAATCTCGCGCGGGGTGGTCATGTTTCCAGGGGGCATAGTGGTGAACGTCCCGCTCGTCGGATTGTAGAGCTCAGCGCTGGATAAATACGCGGCGGTGTCCTGCCCCCCTGTAATCAGCACCGTTCCATCGTTCAGCAGCGTCGCGGCGTGGAGCGCACGCCCGATACTGAGACTGCCGGTGACGGTGAAGGTACCGTTCGCAGGGTTATACAACTCCGCACTTGCAAGATAGGGGCCGGCGCCCTCTCCACCCACAATCAGCACCATTCCATTGTTCAGGAGTGTCGCTGTGTGCAAGGCGCGCGCTGTATTGAGACTGCCTGTGAGGGTAAAGATCCCGGTAGCGGGATTGTACAGCTCCGCGCTGGCTAGGGCGCCACCGGTACCCTCGCCTCCCGCAACCAGCACCATTCCGTTGTTCAGCAGCGTCGCCGTGAATGGATCACGGGCGTTATTCATGCTGCCGGTCAAAACAAAACTCCCTGTGCCGGAGATCGTCGTCGAGTCGCTCGTGTTCGCGCTGGCAGAACCCCCGCCGGACACTCCTACCATATTCACCTGAGGTGTCGTCGCGTTGATCGCAACATTCACAAGCACCGTGATCTGGTCATAGCTCGCTCCGCCCGCGAGAGCATCACTCCGCGTGCACGTAGTTACTACACATGTCCAATTCGTCCCGGTCATTGAAACCAGCGTTTCCCCTGCCGGAAGCGTGTCTGCCACCGTCACGAGCCCGCTAGTTGACGCCGCACCCGCGGCGTTAGTCACCGTCACCAAGTACTGTGCGTTCACCTGTCCCTGGGTGAAGTTGCCCACATGTGTCTTCACGATTGAAAGTGTGGGGGTGCTCACAATCGTGGTCGGATCATTTCCGTTCCCGGACGACAACGCCCCATCCGACGCGCTCACCTGATTCGTCTCCGGCGAAGATGCATTCGCCGCCACGTTCACCGTCGCAGTGATCGTCGGATAGCTTGCCCCGGCAGCAAGTACATCGCTCCGCGTACAGTTCGGCAGCGTGGCGCAAGTCCATCCCGTCCCCGTCATGGACACCATTGACATCCCAGCGGGCAGCGTGTCCGTCGCCGACACTGTTCCAACTGTCGCCGCCACATTGGCGCCGGCCGCGTTCGATACTGTCAACGTGTAAGTTCCTTGTTGCCCCTGCACGAAGTTGCCTACGTGCGTCGACGTTACGGACATGCTCGGGAAAAGGATTGTTGTTGAATCGGGCGCCGAATTCGCGGATGGAGAGGCCCCGCCTGACACGCTAGCCGAGTTGTTCAATGGCGTCGTTGGAGTAATTTCAGTCACGGTCACTGTAACTGTGATCGCCGGGTAGCTTGCCCCAGGGGCAAGCGCGTCGCTCCTCGTGCACGAATTCGCCACGCAAGTCCAGCCACCACCGGTCATCGTTCCCAGCGTCATTCCCGCCGGCAGCGTATCTGTCGCCGTCACCATTCCAATGGTTGCCGTCGTCCCTGCCGCCGCGTTGGTAACCGTCAGCGTGTAAGTGCCCTGCTGTCCCACTTTAAAGCTCCCGGCGTGCGCCGATGTAATCGACAGGCTCGGGATTAGAATCGTTGTGGAATCGCCGCCTCCAGTTGTTGTTGCTGATGCCGAGCCTCCACCCGACACGCCCGCCGTATTGGACACCGGTGATGTTGCATTCAATGCCACATTCACCGTCACGGTGATCGTCGGATAGCTTGACCCCGCAGCCAGCACATCGGTCCGCGTGCACGAATTGCCAGCGCACGTCCACCCGTTACCTGCCATGCCAACCAGCGTCATTCCTGCGGGCACCGTATCCGTCACCGTTACCGTCGTCCCATTTGTCGGCGCGTTGCCGGAATTGGATATCGTCAACGTGTAGGTCGCGCCCTGCTGGCCGATGGTAAAGTTCCCCGCGTGCGAGGACACGATTCCTAGGACTGGGGCCGGTGCGTTCTTTGCTGAGGAATTACAGCCTGCGGAAATGACTGCCGAAAAAAGTGCGAGGACAAATAGAATCTGGCGGGCCACCCTGGAAGGGGTAAAGGCTGGCGTTTGCATTTGGCTTCCTTTGTGGATTCGCGCCCCGGAATCCCACACAATTCCCGGTTCGAGAATTCAATCAGCAGCCGCGCAATTCTCAGGACGTGTATCATTCCGGCAAGGCACTACGCGCGGCGTCTTCTTCTACCACATATTTAGTTCGCCTTCAACAACTTCACGATTTCGCCAACAGCTTTTTCCGCCGTCTCCGCTCATTAGCAAAATCTCATAGTCGCCAAACTTGTGACCTCCCGATTTTGGCACGCGTCCTTGATGCTGGAATTCAATTCACATGTGGCTTCGCGCCGGATCATTAATCTATTTGACCAACAATCGTGGGAATGGCAGGCCTGTACCTTCACCCTCTTGTGTAAACAAATTGTTGTGAGTTCTTGCTAAGGAAGAGATTAAGTTCAGTTCTGAATCATAACCGGGGCCGCCGCCAGTGGCCCCATCTGCACATAAACTGCTTTTCCCGTTGAAACGACAAACATCAATCCAATCATCCCATCGGTACCTGTCTGCGGTGCAGAGCTGAAAAATTCAACGATCCCGTTCAATGTCTGGTACAAAACTCCGCCCGGCGGCGCAACATTCGCGGACAGTCCCGTCGAGTCGCTCACAGCTTCTACTAAAATCCCATTTCCACCGCCGCCAAACGAAATCGAAAACACGCTTTCCGCCAGCCCCGGAGAAGATTGCCCGGCGCTCGCACCAACGAGAACTCCATTGAATCCAGCCGCCAGCGCTCCCGCTTGGCTCTCCAGCGTCCCCGCCTCCACATTCGCATCCGTTCCCAGCACAAATCCGCGCGTGGGCGACGCCAAGTAAACAATTCCATCCCCCGCCGAGCCCAGCACTAACCTTCCCTCCGCGCTCGCGCTCATTACAAACGATGTATTCAAGTCCGCCGCAGCCCCATGTCCCGTCTGCAATGCAAATTCCTGCGCCCCACCAGTACCGTCAAATCGCAGCACGCCCACCGTCCCCGTGGCCAGTCCGCCGCTTTGCTTTTGCCCGGAATTGAACCCTGTCATCTGAATCACGGCGCTTCCTTTAAGCGACGTGCTCGTAAACGGCCCGCCACTCTGCCGCATCACAGAGCCCGCCACCACTGGCACTCCCGGCGCCGGCGCATCCATTCCCACCGCAAACACTTCGTCCGCAGAAACCGCATACAAACTCAAGTGCACGGTTCCAAATCCCGGCACGTTCCACGCAGCGCTCCCCGACCCATCCGCCGAAAAACTCGCCCCGCCTGAAAACGGAATCTGCGTCGCCATCGTTCCGGCATCATTCGCATCCATCTCGCTTTGCACCACCGCCCCCGAATCATTCGCCGTGAATTGCCCCGCCATCGCAAGCCGCGCGCCGCTCGCATCCATTCCCGTCAACTCCACAACGAAATCACCGGCCGGGTTTCCCACCACTCCCGCTCCGCCCGCCAATCCCGGATCCCTTCTCCTCATCTCCCCCGACCCGCGCGTCCCCGCGCCCGTCATATCGTCGAATTCGATGAACCGAGCGTCTCCCGTCGAATTTACTGCCAGCGCAAATGTATTGCTCGTCCCATCCGCGAATTGCACGATAATCGCGCCAAGCTGGTTCGCGCCCACTCCATAAGTTCCCGCGAACGTCATCTTCGCCTGCGGACCCGCTGCGCCGTTGCGGTCCAGCACTCCTCCGGTAATGTTGCCCTTTCCATCCGCCGTAAAGCTGCCCGCCTCCGCCGTGAATCCCCGCGGCCCAAAGCCGTTGAACTTAAACGCGTATTGCCCCTGCAACATCGCGTTATTTACTCCGCCGCCCATCAGCGCGTTTGCCGGCGAACTGCTCGCTCCCACCGTCATCGTAAACGACTGCGTCGTCGCCACATTGCACACATCCAGCGCCTGCAATTTGAAATTGTAAGTCCCTGCCGTCGTCGGAGTTCCCGCAATCGTCACGCTCGCAATGCTATCCACTGACAAAAAAAGCCCCGGAGGTAATGTCCCTCCCGCTATGCTCCAGTTGAATGGATTGCTTCCATTCGACACGTTAATCACCGCGAGGTAAGGCGTTCCCACCGTGGCATTCGCAACACTTGTAGTCGTTATCGTAGGATCGGGCACCACTAACATAGTGGCCTGCGCAATTTGAGTTGGATCGCTTACAGAAGTTGCTTGGATCACCGCGGACGTGCCCACCGCCGAAGCCGCGGTAAACGACGCTCCCAAATTGGTAATGTTGCTCAGGCTCCCCGGCCCCATAAGCACCCAAGTCACTCCCTGGTTGCTCGGGTCGTTCGTCAATGCTGCCGTCAGTTGACGCGTCTTTGCCGAGTCAATAAAAACCGTTCCTCCGGGAATCAGCGTGATGAACAATCCTGTGGAACCCCCGCCCGAGCCTCCACCAGGCACTTGCGTAATCGGAACGTTGTAATTCTGGCAGCCTGCAAGGAACACGACGGACAAGAGAAGGCACGCCGTCGCGCCATTGAACCACCTGGAATTCCGTCCTTCGCCGTTCTTCACTCCCACCCCCAGTGGCCTTCCGTCTGCGCGCGTTCTGCGCTCAATCAACAGATGTCTTTCTCCTGCGTCGAGTTGCTTCCCGAATCGCTTCTTCTCTTGAATGGCAGTGCTTTCCCGAAGCGCGCTTCCTCCACGTGCTCGTTTCTACTTTACGAGTAAATATCATAACACGCGACGCCTGCGAATTAGCCATTCGCGGTGTCCACGTTTCGATCTTTTCATTTGTTAAGAAAAAGGAAGGCCCCGGGTTGGTCAGGGGGATGACAACCCGGGGCCGGGGGGTTGAGACAGAGGCAGGGCCGGAATAATCTTGTTTTGGTTTAGTGCGTGACGATGCTCGCCCAGTTGTCTTCTTCCACCGCCAGGATCATGGCCTTGAAAATATCAATGTCCCAGCCTTCGCCGACTCGGAACCTCACCGCGTCATAATTCTCGCTGACGATGATTCCATGCAGAGGAACTCGAATCTCACCTGCGGCCACTTGCAGAACAACCGGTTGGCCAATCCACGCTTCATATACGCTTGGCATTTTCGGCTCCCTCAGTAAGAAGTCGGTCACGCAGGAGCCATCTTGCGGGAGGCGCTCTTCTCTCACAATGGTACTCAGGCACCAGAATGATAGGTAAGAGGTACTCGTTACATTTGGGGCACAATTCCTCGCCCTTATCCATCGCAGTACCTTCGTACTTTTTCTTTGATTCTTTCAGTTCATTGCCCCAATCAAACCGCGGCCTCATTATTGTTCTCACACAAGACCTGCTGCGTGTGCACGGCTGCCACGCAGCAGGACAAGGAAGCGATAGCGAAAGGAACCACTGCACATGCAGCGCTTGCCCGACATTATGATTCTCTTCTGGGTCGCGGTTGCTTCCTTGAGTCTTGCCTGGGAAGAAAGCTGCGGGAATCCCGTCCTTTTCTGCTACCTTGTTTCGCGTGAGGTTTTATTGCGGCGTAGCGGCCGCGCCCCGATCACGGCGCCGCTCTCGGCCCCATTCACAGCCCACAACGAATGCTCGAATCAATCCGCAGCCTTCTCCACACTCTCTACGACGTCCAGGGACTGATCCGCTGGGGCGGCACACTTCTCGTCTGCATCATCGTTTTCATTGAAACCGGCTTCTTCGTAGGATTTTTTCTCCCGGGCGATTCCCTTCTCGTCACTGCTGGGGTCTTCGCCGCCGCCGGCCTCCTAAAAGTTTGGACCCTTCTTCCACTTGTCATTCTTTGCGCCATCGCAGGCGATCAGGTCGGCTACTGGATCGGGCGCCAGGCCGGCCACGCGATTTATCGCCGTCGCGATTCCTTCATTTTCAAGCGCAGGCATCTCCAGCGCGCTCACGATTTCTACGAAGCCTATGGCGGCAAAACCGTCATCCTTGCGCGGTATGTTCCCATCATCCGTACCTTCTGCCCGCCCGTAGCTGGCGCCGCTGAAATGAATTACTCGCACTACCTTCTTTACGACATCGCTGGTGGCACGCTTTGGGTCAGCTCCATGATCCTCGGCGGTTTCTTCCTCGGCCGCGTCATTCCCAACATTAGCGAACGAATTCACTACGTAATCGCCGCCGTAGTTTTTCTCTCGCTCCTTCCCGCCATCATAGGCATCCTCCGCGCCCGCACTCCCAAGCCGAGCGCCAAATCCGGCGGCGACACCACCGTTGAAGACGATGCCTCGCTCTAGTAATTCTGGGGCCAATTCCCGCCAACTCCCGCCCGCCGCCATTATCTTTGACATCGGCCGAGTCATCCTCCGCCTCGACCCGCGCCAAGTCACCTCCATCCTCCACTCCAAAAAAATGGAATCCCCGGAAAAAATCTGGGCTGATATCCAGCTCGATCCCCTCTGGCTCGACTGGCAGGAAGGCCGCCTCGCCCCGCGCGATTGGTGCGCTCACCTCAGCAATCGCTACAACCTCCGCGTCTCATTCGACCAATTCTGCCGCGCTTGGTGCAGCGTCATCCTCCCCGGCCAGCTTCTCCCCAACTCACTTTTCGCTCGCCTCTCTCAACGCTGCCGCCTGCTGCTCCTCTCCAACACCGACCCGCTCCACGTCGAATATCAGTTGTCCCATTTCACTTTCATGCGCTACTTCTCCGCACAAATTCTTTCCTGCCGCATCGGAGCCAGCAAGCCCCAGCCCAAGATCTACCAGGCCGCCATCCACGCCGCAGGCGCCCCGCCATCGCGCATCCTTTACGTGGACGACATCCTCGCCTACGTCCGCGTCGGCCGCCGCATGGGCCTCGACGCCATCCAATTCACCTCGCCCCGCCAACTCAACGCCGCCCTCCGCCTCCGCAGTCTCCTCTGATCCCGCATTTCATTGCCAGTCGCCCCCAAAATGGAAGATATGGAAATTTTTTTGTCCCACAAGTAAGCCTCCACGCACATGGCCTCTGCTAAGTCATTGAAAATAAAGGGGGGACTCTACCTGTACCCCCGGCTAGTTGTGGAATCAGGATTGCCCGATGGTACAGGTGCAGCGGCCCCCCCGTCGCCACTCAAATGGAGGATTTACCATGCGCACTCTGATTCAACGGCTTAAGATTCCCGCCACTGAGTCGCAATTAAGTGTCGCGCTAGCCCTGAGTGTCCTGGTCATGAGCCTCCTGCTTTGGGGCATTATCTGGCAGTCCGACATCATCACAAAACAGCGTGACTTAATCCGCTGGCTCTGGTCCCTTCGCGGCGGCCACACTGGCTAGCCCGATTGGTTGGCAAAATTTTCTGTCTCTCTCAGCGCAGGTTTTGTCTCTCTAAAAAGTTGGTGTCCCTCTCAGGGTAAGTGTTACGGAGGCCGCTCTACCGGGCGGCCTTCTTTTTTTCTCTCTGCATTTCTCCCTTTCCTCTGCGCCTCCGCGTTGAAATTCTCGTGCAAACTCCACCTAGCCGCCACGCGTACAGATCCACACCGATCAAGAGTGATTTGCTTATTATTTCAGGAGGGCTACTTCACAAACAGTGCTTCGCGGAGCTGATCTCTTCCGAGGTAAGTCTTCGACGTATGGAACCGCCCGAATAATTCAAGGATCTCCCGGTTCTGAAACGTCCTCACAAACGGGAACACCGAAGGCGCTGGCACCAGCTCGAGCGTGTGTTCATCCAGAACGCGGTAGCGCTGGAACTGATTCGGTCTCTTGCTGTGGAACACCGCCAGCACCACGCCACCCTCGCGCAACAACTTGCTTACTCGTTCCGCCACCCGCCCCATCATGTCGCCATCCAGGTAGTCGAGCAGGTCCCACAAAAACACGGCATCAAAACTTCCCGGCTCGAATTTCAGGCTGGCTTCCAGAAATTGATTCGCCACTTCCGCCGGTGACGTGTGTTCCACTTCCGCGGGCAACGTACGCTGCCGTTCCATCTCCGCCTGCGAATATTGTTTCCAGCCCGTCAGCAAGTCCTCGGTGTAAACCTTGAACCCGCGGTCAATAAAAAATGTAATCGTGGATTGCCATGCAGGCCCCAGGTCCAGCAAACTCCCGCGCCCGAGTCCGCCAAGATGCCACAGGAAATCTCTCAGGCTGCTGGAGTTGCGGGTTTCGCGCGGCGCAAAAGAGGGCGGCGCGGGGGAAACGGTTGGCACGTGCATGCGCGGAAGCGCGGCATCTGCTGCCGGTGCGCGCTCGGGGGAAAGGCGCAAACGGTTCAACAATCCCATTCTCGGGGCTATCCTTAATTCTGCTCTTACGATTCCTTTTCGCCGGCGCCGATCGCAAGTGGTACTTCCACTTGTGGTGTATGTGCCGCGCCGTTGCTGCCATTCGCGCCTGTCTTGCCGGATTTCTTTTCCACGGGGGCCGCTACTTCCAGCTTTCCGCTCACCACCGCGCCATCTTCAATCGCCAGACGTGGTGAAACTGAATCGCCATGCCACCGGCCCGTCGGCCCGACAAGAATTCTGTCCACCGCGCGAAGGTTGCCCTTCAACTCGCCGCGCACAATGATCTCGCGCGCTTCGATATCGCCTGCAACATTCCCTTCCGTCCCAATCGTCACGCGTCCGCCGGCCAGTTTCACTTGCCCGCGCACCTCGCCGTTGATCTGCAAGTCCTCGGTGCCGGTCACTTGTCCGTGAATCGAGATTCCCTTGCTCACAATGCTAACCGCGGGCTTCGGCGGTTCGGGTTGCGCAACAGGTTGATATGATTGCACGGGTGCTACTGGGGCCGTGGGCGTCGCAACAACGTTTTGGTGAGAAGGAGATACCTTCGGTTCCTCATTCCTGCGCCACATGCTTTCCTCCTCGGGGTGGGTCTTAAAAGGGGTTTTCCTGGGCGGGCCCCATGACACCACTAGAGGGCCGGAATATAGTACATCGTCAAGCCTCTTGTAAATGGGTAGGGGGTTCAGTTTCGGCCAATAGTTGACGCAGTCGCTAACTTGTCCCTAGGGACAGGTCCCGCCTCATAACCCCAATTCATTTCCCCCAAAAAGCATGAAAAAACCTCAGCAAAATCGCAAATATCAACACTATTGCCAATTGTGGCGAAACTCTTTCCAACCAAAGCCAACCCAGCCCCGTTCCACCACAAGCCCCCTAACTCTCTTGTGCTTCTCTAATTTCGCCTTTGGCCTGTGCGGATATCTGTTTAGCCCGCCGTGGTTTGAAGGGGCGGGGCCACTCGCCGCCGGCTAGCAATCCTGTAATTGTCTTCAGCAGCCGTTTAAAGGGTTGTTGTTATCCTGAGCGGTGTCCCGATGTCCTTCATTGGGACGCGGAGAAGGATCCGTATCAATTGCCTCAACTTCATATTTCCAAGAAAGCAGTTGTTGGTTTCCCTTCTTTACATTTTTAGTTTTCTTCTGAAATGTCAAATTTCAAATTTGAATTCGTCTCTGTCTTTAAGCATTCGGCGCCAACCCCCGCAACCTCTCCGCCGCAGCTTCCGGCTCCAGCGGATTGAAATACACCTCTTTTATGCTGTACGACTTGCTCCTCGATTCAACAATCGGCAAGATCTCGAAGTGCCAGTGGTAGTCATCCGCAATCGTCGTCCAGAAATCCGCCAGTTCTCCCTTATACGATGTCGTGTTTGGTGACGTGTGCACCACCAGGTGATAGTCCTGCGTCAATTGTTCCAGTCTCCGCAGCGTCCTCCCCAGAAGCCCCGCCAAATGACGCCGGTTCGCCCCCGGCCTGGGCGTTTCAAATAGATGGTTGTGTCTTCGGTGCATCAGCCAGACTTCGAATGGCACCCTCGACGCATACGGACAAAACGCCAGGTATTCCCCCTGCGTATCCACCAGCCGCTTCCCGCGCTTCTCCTCTTGCCTCACAATGTCGCAGAAAACGCAACGCTCCTTTTCCTGGTACCACATCCGCGCCGCGCGCAATTCATACAGGATTCGCCGCGGCACAAACGTCGTCGCCGTCACCTGCGCATGCGAGTGAGTCCATTCCGCGCCCGCCACTGTGCCCTGGTTCTTGAATATGGTCACGTACTTGAACCGCGGGTCCCGTTTCAAGTCCGCGATTCGCTGCGCATAAACTGTCAGCACACGATCAATCTCCTCGTCGCTCAATTGCGAAAGCCTCTTCTCGTGCAGAGGCGTTTCCACGATGACCTCGTGCGCCCCTACCAGCCCCATCCGGTCGTAAATGCCTTCCGCCTCGCGCCCCACTTCGCCTTCGATCCGATACAGCGGGTCCACGTGCGGCATCACGCGCACCTGCCAAGTGCCGGTTTCCGGCACCTTCAGAAGCGTTTTCTGCTCCTCTTCATTCCCCGGGCACAGCGGACACCCGTCCGCAGGCGATTCCTCACTTTCTGGATGGCCTATCACTACCCAGCTTCGAGTAATCGGGTCCTTTCGCAGTTCCATTACGCAGTCCTACCTATGAATTTCACTTCGATATTCCACAAGAATGTCTCGTGGACTCCAATCCTGGTGGGAATTTCTATCGTCAACGCCGCATTTCTCTTCTCGACCGTGTAATTTCCTCTTGGCATATTCCTCCGGCACTGTATCCCACGCCTCTCCTCCACGCAAGCCGCCCTGCATCCTCTGTTTCAATCGAAAACCACTCCAGATTCCAAACCGGGTCCCGTTTGTAGGCGGTTCAGCCACACGCCGCGGCGGTGCTGTGCGCCTGTGAACTCCACCCCTGGTGCATGCCCCAAAAAAATTCAGGCCGGGCATTCCGCATCCCTCGCGGACTTCCCGGCCCATTACATCTTCTTGAATCTTTCTCGCTTCGCGCTACTTACCCCAACATCCCTTGATTCGACGCCGGCGTCCGTGCTCCCACGGTCAGCGCTTCCGCCACGCCCATTCCATCCGGCACCAGCTTGTCTTCCTTCATCGGTTCCGTCAGCTTCGCGCGGTTGATATTTGTCGCCAGTCCCAGCTTTTTCAGTGTCCATATCCCGTACCAGTTCAAATCCACCTCGTACCATTTCAATCCGTGCTTGGCCGACACCGGATGCGCGTGGTGGTTGTTATGCCAGCCCTCTCCAAACGTAACCAGCGCCACCAACAAATTATTCGTTGACATGTCCTGCGTCTCATATCGCCGCGAACCCCAAACATGCGTCACCGAATTCACCAGCCAGGTGAAGTGCAATCCGACCACCGTGCGAACGAAAATTCCCCACATCAAGAACGGCCATCCGCCCACGGCAAACAAAATCGCCGCCAGCGCGATGATCGGCAAGTAATGATATTTCGTGATCCAACAGTGGAATTTGTCTTTTGCTAGGTCCGGCACATACTTCGCCAGCGTTTTCGTATCATGGTGCATGGACTTCCCGACCAGGATCCATCCCATGTGCGCCCACCACTTGCCGTCCCGCGGCGAGTGCGGATCGCCTTCCTTGTCCGAATGCCTGTGATGAATCCGGTGCGTCGCCACCCAGAAGATCGGTCCGCCTTCGAGCGTCAGCGTCGCGCACACCGTCATAAAATATTCCACCCACCTTGGAGTCTTGTACCCACGGTGCGTCAGCAGCCGGTGGTAGCACATCCCGATTCCCAGGCTTCCGGAGACCCACCACAGTACCGCTGACACGATCAGCGCTTTCCACGTGAAAAAGAAGATTGCCGCAATCGCTCCCAAATGAAATAAGAGCATGAATGATGCCGTCACCCAATTAATCTTGTCGTCGCCTGGATGGTTTTTCCCTAGATCTTCAATCGTCATCGAACCCCTGCTTTCGCTCACACTTATTTCGCCTGCTTCCATGTGCAGTTCCTTCCTATCGGCATTTCGCGTATTTGGTCACACGAAATCCGGACGGCCAGAATTTCAACACTATTTCGGTGCATCATGATGCCGGCATATGAACGAAGGGCCCTGCGTCGTCAGGCTCTCTGTATTTGCGGATAAAGATCTATGAAGGCGAATGAATTTTAGAGAGCCGCACTAAAGGATAGCAGGTTTACAGGGCGATGGGGACTTTATTTTCTCGCCTGTTCATCTACATCGCCAACATCCTGGTTTCCCAAACTTCTGATTATTTTCACTAATGGTAATTTAATGCCTTCTTTTTCTTCAACGTAAACCACTTGCCTCGTCCGCCCGCTCCCCGTGCATTTCCCTCATTCCCTTCCGCCCCCTCCGGGTCTATAATCCGCCACAGTTCGCCAAGGAGGACGCCATGCGCGCCGATCGTGTGGAAGTTTCCTGGGACTCATCCAAGTCGAAGTGGCTTGCCCGGATTCACAGCGGTGAAGAGGTCATCCGCCGCTATTGCAATCTTTCCAACAGCGCCGATGACCAAGTCATCCGCACCGCCGTCTTGCAGCTCGTTCAGGACGAAGGCTACGAACCCAGCGCAAACGTTGAAATCCTTCGCGCTCCGGCTCGGGCATCCGCCTGAACCTTTTTCTCGTTGATCGTCGTCACGCCCCCGGCCGGGTGCTGCATCCTTCGTTTCTATGGGTGCGGTGTTTGAGCTTTCTTGTTGTTACTTCTGTCTTCCTCTGAAAAAACCCATTCCAGCCCGTCCTCCAGCCGCCGGAACACCCGGATTCCCCGCTCTCCCTTTTCATCGCGTAGCGTTTCAAACATCCGCGCCAAGCCGTACCCAGCATCGTCTGACACCACGACCGCCCGGCGCGCCCCCGGAGCAAAAATGTTTCTCTCTGCGAGCAAATGCATGTCCGTGGCCGTGACCTCCAACTTCGTCATGTGGCCGAAATCCATCAATTGCGAAAAAGCCGGATCAAAATCCGGATCCGCCAAAAGCTGATTCTGATGTTCCATCAAATCTTCCCGCCTCACCACGCCGTACCCGGTGCTCATCACCAGCCGTCGTTCCCTGTCAATCTTGTAACAACAAGGCATTCCCTTTCCCTCTCATTTCCAAGAATTTATGATTTTGCTCGGCCAAAACTTCACCGGAAAAACATCACAAAAGTCCGGTCACTCAAAAATGGATCCCGCAACCTGCATGGGAGAAATGTAAAGCGTTGGGAACTAACCAGCAGCACTCAAACTGCGGCTATCGCGTCCTCTTACCACCGCTCCAGCGACGTCACCCTGCCACTTCGACTGCTCATCCAAGTTGCCCAGCCACTGCGAACCACTACTCCGTTTTCAGCGTTTATAGGACGCCCCGCGTCCCAATCCGGTTACATACATCTCTCGAACGTTACTCGCTCGCCCCCTCCCCCGTCTTCACTCTACGCTCGTTGCTTGACTCCCCCTCCCCACAAGTTTATGTTTCCCCTGACAGCGCCGGACGATCTTCCCGGCCCCCTAAATGCAACTAACCTTTCGCACCGAACGCCAGCCGGACGCCCTCATCCTTCATTGTACCGGCGCGCTCATCGCCGAAAGCGCCCCGCTCCTCAAGTCTCGCGTGAAGGAAATTCTCCCGCGTGAAAAGCGCATCGTCCTCGACCTCGCCCAACTCACCCGCATGGACAGCGCCGGCATCGGAGTCCTCGTCGGCCTCTACGTCTCCGCACGCAAAGCGAATTGCGACTTCCAGCTCACGAACATCAGCGCGCCCATCCGCGACCTTCTCGGCGTCACCCACTTACTCTCCGTCTTCGAATCCTGCGCCCGCTACAACACCCGCATGCCCTAACAGCATTGAAGCGCTCCAACCTTCACTTCCCCATCAGCGCGTACCGGTTGCCGTACAAATCTTCAAAAATTGCCTGCCTTCCCCACGGCAACGCTTTCGGAGCTCCTTCAAATTTCACACCCTTCGCGCTCAGTGTCTCGTACGTTTCATCCAGATTGTCGGCATGGAATACCCACGTTGTTCCTTTGCCTATCTGTTCCATTTTCATCCGCGCACGCTCGTCGCCGTGTTCCCCGGGCTCCGGTTTTTGAAGAACAATTCCAAATTCAGGCTGGTCGTGGGGCGCCACAACCAGCCAGCGCGCACCATTTCCAAATTTTGCGTCCTGCAATTTCTTCAAGCCAAGGCATTCGGTAAACCATCGAAGCGCTTCATCTTGATCCCGCACAAGAATCGTCACCAGACTCAACTTAGTGATCATTTCCGTTCTCCTTTTTCACAATTTATGCTTGCGAACCCATTCGTCCCAGGATCGCCGGAAGGCGCTGTTGAATTTTGTGATTCCACCCTTTACACAATATCCACGCCAGCGCTCGTCCGCGGACTCCTTGGAATCCCTTGTGTTCAAGCCGCAGCCGCGTCCCTTCGGCGGTGGGTTCCAGTGTGAATGTAACCACGCTTCCATCCGTGCCCCAGCGATAGGAAAGCGTTCTCGGCTCGTCCACTTCCAGCACTTCGCACTCAATGATTCGAGTGATGCCGAGTCCCGTCTTGGTCCGAAACTGGAATTTGTGTCCCACGCGAGCCGCAAAGTTGTTCTCCATCAACCAATCCGCCAGCGAATTCGTATCGGTCAGCGCGCGCCACACTTCGCCCGGCGGATTCGGGTACACAACCTCGAAATTCAAGTCACGTCTCATTTCCGTTTTCTCAAGTGGTCGCCGAGCGCGGCCAGCTTGCGTGTCCAGAATCGTTCGTAATGGGCCGTCCAGTCGTGGATCTGTTCCAGCGGCTTGGAATTCAGGCTGTAGTGACGCTCCCTGCCAATGCGCCGCGCACGCACCAGGCGCGCCTGCAGCAGAATGTTCAGGTGTTGGGAAATTGCCGGCCGGCTCATGGCAAACCGCCCGGCCAGTGAATTTACGGATTCTTGGTTCGCGGAAAGGAGATCAAGCAAGCCACGCCGCGTGGGGTCGGCGATGGCGTAAAACACGTCCGCTGCGGGACGGGAGCTGCGTTTCTTGGCGGGGCGAACTGAACGCGTGAAATTTCGTCGCATAAAAGGAGCCCTCGAAACCGCTCCCTTTATACGTAAGCTTGTGCTTACCTGTCAAGTCCTATCCCGATATTCCGCCCCTGCTGAATTTGAACTTCCTTGCCCTCCGCGCCAATCCCTGCTTCTTGTCTTTGTCTCTTTGAATTTTCAAATCTCAAATTTGAAATTATCTTTCCCCCGTCTTTTGTTTCCCTGCTTCACCTCGCCCTCCTCCACTTCGCCTCCATCACCGCCGGCTTCCCATCCGCCCCCACCAAATCAAGATGCGACGTAAACTCGTCCGCCCCATTCCGGATATATCTCAAGTGTTTTATTGCTTCGTCCGTCCTCGCATTGTCGAACACAATCTCCGTCCCCGACACGCTCGCCAGCCGGAGCGTAATCCCCTCGTCCCCCGCTTTCTCCCGCAAGTCCGTCGGATAAAGTCGCGCCTTCTCTTCCACCGTAGTCAGCACGCGCCCTCGCGATGCATTCCCCGTATCATCCACTCCCCGCCTCGGCATCGGCGGCCCGCCCGTCGCAAGCGGCATCTCCCGCAGTGAAACAAATTCCAGTTGCGTCACATTCTCCGCGTCCATATACCGGATCATGCAACTCATCACATGATGCGACGCCTCTGAGCAAATCTCTTCCGCGGTCGCCTCACCCACCGTGCCCGTCCACCACCCCGTCAACCAGGCAAAGTCCGCAATTTTTCCTGACACGGTGTTCGCTCCCGCTCCGCCCTGCCGCGCACCCGACCCTGCCTCCGCCGCCACAATCAACACGATCCCGCACAACACAACCGCCATTCGTCTCATTTTTCTCTCCTCGGCGAATTTCGCGCCCGTTGCTGCCCTCGCCTCGCTAATCTTAAACCCCTTCGGCATTATCCTCGAATCGGGCTACACTATTCGCATCTCTCAGCCGCACACTCTAAACGGAGACAACATGAAAACATTTGAAGTGTCATTTACCTATCAGGATCGCAACAACACTTCCGAGGGATCGACGGTCAAGCTCGATGCGTCGAGCCTTCCCGGTGCAGTCGCCAAGGCCACACGCGAATTCGTCAAGGCGTTGGACCGCAAGCAGCGGTTTGACATGAACAAGAACGGCTTGGAAATCAAAGCCGTCCATGTCGCCGGCGCCGCCGCGGAAAAAGAATCCCCGGAAAAGCAAAGCGCCGGAGCGTAAGGACTCGCCGGGCAATAAGACACTTAAGGCTCAAAGAGGTTTCGTGATGGCTCCAAGAAACCGCTGGACTAAATCGTCCTGGGAAACGGAAGACGTAAAGAAGGATCCCCCCCGAACCTGCCCGGTATCGGGCAAACGCATTTACTCCACTGAACGCGAAGCAATCGCCACCGCATCGCACCGAATGTCCGACCGGCAATCAGCCCCCAACCAACTAAGAACCTACAAATGCCTCTATTGCGGCGCTTGGCACCTTACCAGCAAAGAGCCATAGCCGCCCGGCGCTTTCGGTTTTATCGGATTGCGGCCTGCCCCGCATCGAACTGTATCGGGGCGGCTTGCCGCCGCCCTCTGCACTCCACGCTCGTTCGGCATCTGTCCGTTTGGCAGCATTATATTTATTTCAGTGTACTTCCAATATTAACCGCGGTTAATATAAGCAATTCATGGGCGCACACATATTTTCAATTCGTGCGGTTCGAGCTATTCCGCGCTTCATTCTCCTTGGTCTGCTGATAATAAATGTGTTCTTCGTGTCCCCCGCCGAAACGATGGCCCAGGGCGAAACCACCAGCGCAATCGTTGGGCAAGTCACCGATGCAACGCGCTCTGCGGTTTCCGGAGCCACGGTGACGATCACGAATCAAGAGACCGGCCTGAAACGTGTCGCCAGGACCGATGAAGCCGGCCAGTTCAAATTCCTGCAATTGAAGCCGGGCACTTACTCAGTAAGAGTGGAGGCGGCAGGCTTCGCGGCGCAACAGAATAACAATGTCCTTTCAGGTTTGGGCCAAAAGCAAACGGTTAATTTCACGCTCAAAGTCGCTCAATCAAATCAGACCGTCGAAGTAACTGCCGCGCCGCCGCTCATCAATCCGGCCAACGCGAACACTTCCACGAACCTGAATGCTCCCGCGCTCCAAAATCTTCCGAACCCCGGCGGAGACCTCACTTACCCGATACAGTTTGCCGCGGGCGCCCTAATCAACACAGCGGGCAGCGGCAATGATTTCGTCGGTGGCACGAATGGATATGGCAATGTGCAATTCAACGGGCTCCCCGCGCTCTCGAACGGCTACATCGTGGACGGACTCGAATCCAACGACCCGCTCACGAATCTCAACAGCGGACTTTCAACGAATCTCGTGCTGGGCCTGAATTCGATTTCCGAAATGACCGTCAACACGCTTTCCTATTCCGCGGATCAAGGAAGATACGGCGCGTCCCAGGTCAATTACGTCACCAAGTCCGGCACGAACCAGTTCCACGGAAATCTATATGAGATCTGGAACGGCGCGAATTTGAACGCAGCGGACTATTTCACAAACGCGACTCCCGGCAATGCCAAGCCCGGATCCAATGTGAATCATTTCGGAGGCAGCTTGGGCGGCCCGATTCTCCATAAAAAACTGTTCTTCTTTTTTGACAGCGAATGGGTTCGGATCGCGCTTCCCATCGTCACAGCCACTATCGTTCCCACCCCGGCGTTTCAGAATTTTGTCTTGCAGCAACTCACACTTGGTCAGAAAACCGGTTGCATACCGGAATCGTGTTACCCGGCGCAGCCTGCTTTGGTTCCCTTTTATCAAAATATGTTTTCGCTGTACGGAAATACCAACGGGGCGCCCCGAGTGATCCTGGGATGCCCACTCGGCATAGGCGGGAATGGTTGCGCAAACAGCCAAAGCGTCTCCCATTCCAGCGATGATCACGAACAGGTCCAGACAGCCCGCCTGGATTACAACCTCGACGCCAAAAATACTTTCTGGCTTCGCTTTCAGGCCGACACAGGCGTGCAGGCCGCCTACACCGACCCCATCAATCCGCTGTTTGATTCGGTCTCGCCGCAACCGCTCTACTCACTCGCCGCGGGCTACACGCACGTCTTCTCACAAAACCTGGTGAACTACTTCAATCCGGGATTTTCCTGGTATGAAAGCCTGTTCGCGCCCGCTGATTTTCAGAACACCCTCGCTGCTTTCCCGATTGTCTTGCAGGGCAGCGGCGCGAACGCGCCCTTCACCACCATCGGCGGCCTCGACAACACCTGGTTGCAAGGAAGGCGCGCCTCCCGGTTTTTCATCAACGACAATCTCGCCTGGAACCACGGCGCCCACGAATTCAGTTTTGGAGTAAACACCAGAATTTTTCGTTTGAACGACTACGATTTCGGCGAAGGCGGCGTTCCGACCGTCACTTACACGGATTTGGCGCAATTCATTTATGGAGTGGCATCAACCGCATCGCGGACTTTCCCCGTTACGGCGAACGAACCATTCAATTCTGTCAATCTAGATCTCTACGCGCAGGATACCTGGAAGCTCACGCCGAAGCTCACCTGGACCATCGGCATTCGCGACACGCTCAACACCAATCCCTTGAATCCGCATGACCAAATCGCCAGACTCAATGGCTCTTTCGCTTCCATCTCTCATAATGTGAATCAACCATTGAATGCCGCAATTCAAACGAACCTCGGTCATCTTTTTGTTTCCACTCCGCTCGCAATCCTGCAACCGCGCACCGCATTCGCGTGGCAATTCGCTCCCAATTCCGTTTTGCGAACCGGGTTTGGTTTGTTCAGTGATTTGCTGCCCGGAAGTATTGCCGACATCATTGGCATCAACCCGCCCTACGTTCGCACCTTTCAGGGCGGACTCTTAGGCACTGTCGGCGGAATCGCCATCGCCCCCGGCGTTCCCAATAGCGCCGTGGACGCGACCGTCGCCGCCAATCAGGCGTTCGGCGCGGGTTTTGCTCAGGGCCAGCTTTCCTGCGCGTCTCCGCTCGCAAATCCTTCCGCATGTCTTCCGCCCGTCGCGATTACGGCGGTTCCGAGCGGCGAACTCCACGCTCCATATTTTATGGAGTGGAGTTTCGGCCTCGAACATCAGTTCGGAAGCACCATCAGTGTGCGTGCGCAATATGTGGGAACCCGCGCGGTCAACCAGCCGTTTCTCACTCAAGTCAACGGTTTTCAAACCGTCTGCGCGGGATGCTTTGCTCCGTTCCCGTATCTCCAGTCCGCGGATCCGCGCTTCGGCGCTGTCACGCAGCTTTCCACCGGCGCGAACAGTCACTACAACGGCCTTCAACTCACGGCCTCGAAGCGTCTCGGCCATGGCTTGCAAGGGCAGATAAATTACACCTTCAGCCGCTGCACGGACGAAGTCTCGAACGGCGGCCTTCTCCAGTTCTCCTCCGGAGCGATCCTCTCCCCTCTGCCGGGAGCGCTGGCTCGCAATTATGGCCCGTGCGACTACGACGTCCGTCACAATCTCAACGTGGAATATGTCTATCAGTTGCCGATCAAGGTTCAGAATCACACGTTGGCTCACGTGCTCAACGGCTGGCAGGTTTCCGGAACTGTTTTTTTGCACAGCGGCCTTCCCTTCTCCGTTTTAAGCACTCCCTATTCGGCAAACGGAAACGGAATTGTGCAAGGCGGAGGCCCGCAATTTGCCAGCGTCATACCCGGCGTCCCGCTCTATGACCACAACCCCATCCCGGGTGTCACTCAGCCCGGCACGGTTCAGTGGCTCAATCCGAATGCCTTTGTCTCAGCGGTTGATCCAAGCACCGGCGCCTGCAATGGCGGCGACAGTTCTCAGAATTGCCAGTTCGGAACTCTCGGCCGCAATTCTCTGCGCGGTCCTGATTTTTTCTGGAGTGACTTCTACCTGACGAAAATATTTCCGTTGCGCGAACGCTTGAGCCTGCGCCTCGAAGCGCAGGTCTTCAACGTATTCAACCATCCGAATTTTGCGTTGCCCGGCGACGTTTTTGCGGGCATTCCCGGCAAGCCCTCCACGCAAATTGGATTCGGAGCGATTGGTTACACCACCGCGCCCCCGACCGGCTTGCTCGGAGTAGGCTTGGGCGGCGATTCCTCCCCTCGCATGATCGCCCTCAACGCCCGCATAGAATTCTGACCGGCGCCCCGCCGTCATTCCGAGTCCGCCACCGCCCCTGCCGTCATTCCGAACCCATGAAGCGGGTGAGGAATCTCTCTTTTCTTGCCGTTACTAGAAAATGTAGGGTTCGCCTTTGTCCTTCACAAATAAATGACGGGTTCGACCCGCCGTGGCGGGCGAATCCCAAACGCGGCGGCTTCCGCCGCGCCCCAGCGCCCGCTCCGTGCGGGCGCTTGCTTCAGCTTTACGTCGGGTACCTCACCCCTCGGTTTTGAGGGTGCAGGAGTTGCATTCCCTTTCTTAGCATTTCTCTGAAATTTCAAATCTGAGATTTCCTTTTCCTTGTCTCCCTACTTCCTTGCTCGGGCGCGGCAAAGAGAATGAGCCGCCATCAGAGCCGAGTCGGAATGTCACGCAGTGCCTGCGCGCGCGCAAGCGCGTTTAATATCCGTGCAACCAACCCACCAGCACCTGTCGGATGGCCTGGCGATTGACTTCGGCAATCGATTCGGTAAGCGGAATATGTTTCGGGCAAACTTGGATGCAATTCTGAGAGTTACCGCAATCTTGGATCCCGCCCCGACCTGTCACTGCTTCTAAGCGCTCGCGTGCGTGCATTGCCGCAGTCGGATGCATGTTGAACAGCCGCACCTGGCTGATCACCGCTGGGCCAACATAATCTGATCTCTTATTCACTTGCGGGCAGACCTCGAGGCAGAGGCCGCAAGTAAAGCAACGTGAAAGCACATATCCCTTCTGCTGCACGTCCTGCGACACCCTAGGCCCTGCACCGAGATCATAGGTTCCGTCAATTGGCACCCAGGCTCGCATACGCTTCAAATGCTCGAACATAATGGAGCGGTCCACTATTAGATCGCGGACCACTGGAAACTTCGTCAGTGGTTCAAGTCGAATCGGTTGGTTCAGAGAATCCACCAATGTTGAGCAAGCCATCAACGCCTTGCGGTTGATCAGCATCGCGCAGGAGCCACAAGCCTCTTCCAGACAGTTCGAGTCATAGGCGATCGGCGTGGTCTTCTTGCCGTCCCGTGTGACAGGGTTCTCCGCCATGTCTCGTAGACAAATGATCACGTTCATGTAAGGCCGCCAACGCAGTTCAAACTCTTCCCAGTGCGCGCGTTCGTTGGGTCTTTGCTGTCGTTTCACTTGAATGATGATTGTCTTGTTCTCCTGCATGACGCCCCTGCGCGAAAAGTATCGGCTGCAGTGTCGGTGCCACGTAATGAACCTTGGCCCCGAGTTCAATCCGTATCATAACAATTTAAAATCCGTTTCCGTGGCTGTGACTTAAGTCATAGCGCCTAGACCGCTCTTGTGTTTTTAATTGTTGACGTGGCTAAAGGCGGGAGAGTACACGAGCCTCAGTTGGTTTAGCGGCGGGTATTGCGCCGGATAAGTGCCTCCGGCTGCGCTGCAGTCGATTAGATTGACCAGCAAAATGCTGGTGGAGGACGACACATGGCTATCGCCCAAACAAAGATATCCCGGCGGCCCCGTGCTGGACACAAGTTTATTGAGGGCACGCTCAGCACCCCCTTGCTGAAGTTTGATATTGGCGAAGAGATTGCCCAGCAGCGTCAAGAAGATTCGTGGCTTCAAGGCAACGGGCGCAGCTCGAAGACGCTTGTGAAGCACCCCGATCTTCGGATTGTTCTGATCTCAATGAAGGCAAATACGCGCATGCACGAACACAAAGCGACCGCTAGGATCTCGGTTCAAACCATTGCCGGTCATGTAAGGCTCCACCTGCCGGAGCAAGCAGTGGACCTTCCCCCCGGCCATTTGCTGGTTCTCGATCAATGCCTCAAGCATGACGTCGAAGCGCTCGAGGATAGCGCTTTCTTGCTTACGCTATCGTGGCCTCCCGAGGCGGAGGTCGAGGAATGCAAGTCTCACGGAAAAAGAAAGGTGCGCCATAACGGGACGTAGTTGGAAATGGGCACTGATCGCTCTCGGACTCCTGTTTCTCGCGCCCAACCGTGTATTAGGTCACTGCGCTGGGATGGATGGACCGGTAGTCAACGCGGCCAAGACTGTGGCATGCGGTCAATACTCGGAGAATGAGGAAGCTGGAACGCCTACCGCGAAGAACCTACCGAGAAACCACACTGACGTCGGGGGTGAGTCTCATGGATATCCTGGAAGCAATTGCAATTGAAATTCCCTGCAGCGCCTGCGGGGGACGGTACGAGGTGACCCTCAAACAGATCGCGCTCTCGCAGGAGATGATGCATGAGGGTTGCCCGATCCAGGTGGAGAGTGAATGCCCGCCTCTCGCTTACTTCGGCATAGTGGATCAGGAACTAGTTATGGAGCTTCAAAGAGTTTGGGTGCGCCTCGAAGAAAAAGCGCGTGGGGCCAGCGGAGAAGTAAAGTTGCGGTCCGGATAACGCCGGATGTGCTGTTGGAAGCTAGTCGGTAAGACGAGATAGTGGCCGCCATGGAGGTGCCCGAAGATGAGTTCACAGCAGCCACAGAGTAAGCGTGAAATGCCAGTCGCGGAAGTCGTCCGCTTGATAGACCTTGTGAATTACCAAGAAGGAGCCGTTGTCAGCCGGACGCTGGTCAACCGCGCGACGGGAACAGTCACGCTGTTCGCTTTTGATGAGGGCCAAGGCCTGAGTGAGCATACAGCCCCATTCGACGCTATGGCTCACTTGCTAGAGGGCCAAGCCGAAATTGTAGTTTCTGGTAAGCCGCTACCGACGAGGGCAGGCGAAGCGGTTCTCATGCCAGCAAATCAGCCGCACTCCCTAAAAGCTCTGACCCGGTTTAAGATGCTCTTGACGATGATCCGCTCGTGACCGGAACGGATGGGAGCGTTGCATTTACATGGAAGCGGCAGACAGACCCTCGCAGGTGCGGATTTTATTCTTCTTCTGATTCCCTCTTTCTGACATTTCAAATCTGAAATTTTCTTTTCCCTGTTCTCCTACTTCTTCCACGCTCCCAGCACCGCTCCCATAATCAGCAACCCCACCAGCGGATACCCCGTGTTAATCGCAAATATCTCCAATGACTTCGCCTCAAACACATACTCCGTCGCAAACGACGACGCCACCAACCCCGCCCACACAATCACCGCCACCTGCATTCCGCGCATCGCGTTCTGCGGCCCCGTCGCCACAATCAACCAGCCCAGCACGTACGCCATCACCAGGTTCGCCACGAGCGTCACCACATGCGGCATCCACCCCGGCATCCCCGACGCCGCCAATTGCTCCGGCGTTTTCCCAATTCCTACCAGCCACTGATTCTTAAACAGCGAGAACCATCCCGCCCCCAACAACCAGTGCGCCACCGCCGCCACTCCCAGCGCAATCAGATTCGGTCCATTCGTCCCCATTTCCCTCTCCTCCTTTCAAGAATTCGCTTCATTACGTACCCGTGTGCCGCACCCTTTGTTTTCTAAGGGTGCGGGTGTTGACGTTTCTCGCCTCTGTTTCTGCCCTTTTCTGAAATCTCAAGTTTCAAATCTGAAATTGTTTTTCCCTGCCCTCCTGTTTCACTTGCCTCTCTTCCACGTCGCCTCAATCACTCCCGGCTTCCCATCCGGCCCCGTCAAATCAATATGCGACGTAAACTCATCCTCCCCATTTCGGATGATCTTCACCTGTTTCACCACTCCATTCTCTTTCGCGTTGTTGAACACAATTTCCGTCGCCGAAATACTCGCCAATCTCAGCGTGATCCCGTTGTCCCCTTGACCCTCCGCCAAATCCGGCGAATAAAACCGCACCCGCTCCTCCACCGTCGTCAGCGCGCGGCCCTTCGCCGCATTCCCCGCATCATCCGTTCTTTGCTGCATCGGCGGACCGCCCGTCGCAATCGCTACTTCTCGCAGCGTGATGAACTCCAATCCTGTCGTATTCTCCGCATCCATCGACCGGAACATGCACGTCATCACGTGATGCGACGGTTCCGTGCAAATCTCTTCCGTCGTCGCCGTCCCCGCGACTCCCGTCCACCGTCCCGCAAGGAAAGCAAAATCCGTCACCTTCCCCGGCGCATCATTCACTCTCTGCTCGCTCTGCCGGGCAATCGATCCCGCTCCCGCAATCGCAACCAGCAGAAGGCCGCCGCAAACAATTGCCATTCTTTTCATTTCCCTGCCTCCTTGCCTCAAGTCTTGAGCGTCCCCCGGTAAACCATCCCCTGCGCCGAACCCTCATCCAAAATCCTCTTGAAATAATCCCGCAGCACCGTCACGCACTGATCGAATGGCTCAATGCTCCTGTACGACCTCGACTGCATCACCCCGCCCTCCATCACCGTCAGCACAAATCTCCCCAGCATCATTGTGTCCGTCGCCTTCGGCAATCTCCCGCGCGCCGCTTCCAGACACTCCGCCACCGCCTTCGACCACCCCTCGAAATTCGCGGCGATCCCCGCGTGTACGTCGCGCATCGCCGGATCAATCTCCATTGCCAGCCGCCCCAGCGGACATCCGTACCCAAAATCCGTCGCCAGAATTCCCTGCCGGTAAACCGCCAGCAATCCAAATATCCTCTCGATCGGATCGCTCACCTTCTCCCACACCGGAGACAGCAGCGCCGGCCGCAGCATCTCCTTGTATTTCTCCAGCACCGCCAGCAGCAGCTCATCCTTCGTCTTGAAGTGGTAGTACATGCTTCCGGCAGACACACCGGATCCATGAAAAATGTCAGGCAGACTCGTCGCGTTATACCCGCGCTCCCAAAACATAACTCTCGCCGTCTCAATTAACTTCTCTTGCGTTGTCTTCGCCCTGCCCTGCCTCACCACATTTCTTCCTTGGTTTTTCTCGCGCGCAATGAGCTCTACCCGGCCAACTCTCTGGCCACTCCTCTGGCCACCCCTCTGGCCGCTCTCCCCCGCTTTTTGCTTTCCAACCTCAGTCTGTCTCTTCGTCACTCTCGATCCGCCCTTCGCTTTGTAAATCTCTTCGCCGGTAACTCGGCCCCTTTCCTTGCGGTGCTGCTACTCTGATTCATGCATTAGTCTGAGGCCCTCTCCGCTCTCACTCAGTTGCTGCACGCACCCTAATCTCATCTCCCCATCACTCCAGTCCAACACTCCCGCCCAACGCTCCCGCCCTCACTCCCGCCCAACGCTCCCTCCCAATTCGCTTCGCCTGCCTCTCGCTTCCCGAAAAGTGCTGACCCTGTACAATTCCAATGCTCATCTCCACGTTTTTTTTCATGACAGCTATCTGTCGCATATCACCCTCAATTTTCTCTTCATTTTTCAGTCTCTGAATTAAGTAGGTTGACCTACTTAATTTATTCAGTAGCTAAGGAAAGTCAAGCTCTTTCTTCCGTGATTCCATTAAGTACTTTTATTTCAATAGGTTAGCGGACGTATCTTGTGGGGGTTGGGCCTTCCTCAAGCCGGTGGCGATCCCAGATCGCCCCTTCCCTCGAGTAGTAGGCCATTTCAAAATCCTGCGTGAGTTCCAGACAATCCGTCGGGCAAGCGTCTTCGCAAAGTCCGCAAAACATGCAGCGCGAAGTGTCGTATGTGAAATTTGTCAAAACTTTTCGGCGAGTCGCGTCGTCGCGCTGCCACCCGACGACAATTAAATTTTCCGGGCACGCCAGCGCGCAAAGATTGCAGGCGATGCAAAGCGTTTCGCCGGTTTCCGGATTGATGTTCAGGCGCGGCGCTCCGCGAAAACGCTCGGCCACCATCGGCCGTTCGAGCGGATACTGCTCGGTGTAAATTTTCTTGGGATTTTGATAGCTGAAAGTAAGCGCCATCCCCTTGATCAGGTCCACGAGAAAGAATCGCCGCAGCAGCTTTCGCATAGAGAGTTAGTTTGTTTCGGCGGCGCTCTAAAGTCAAGGCGAAGCTGCGGGGCGCTGCGAGTAATTGTCGGCCGCTGCGCGCAGTTGCTGGACGCCGCGCGACGCAGCGCTCCGTGATGTTGTGGCCAACACATTATTCGTCTTGCGAAATCGGTTTTATTTTTTGCCCGTGACGTGAAAACTGTCTGTGATTTGGTAAACGGATTTCGATTTGGCGCTGTATTGCTCGTGCGGAAGAAAAAATACGATGATGCCGAGAAGCCCGTTGTGTTGTTGGATGAACCCCTCGCCATACATCCTGACGTTCTGATTGTCCATGATTTGGTTGTAATGGAAGACAAGATTGAAAGTGCCGCCCGGCTGAGATACCGGATCTCCCATCGAGAAATTGTCGAGAGTGCTCATCGAATCGTGAATAAAAGTCTTGAGCCGGCTGCCGAGGTCATCGGATTTTTCCTTCAAAGCGCGTGAGCGAACGACGACGATGCCGTTCTCAGTCGGGTCGGAAACAATCAGAATCACTTCGTCCGCAGTACTGTTGTCTTTGATGGTCCAATTTCCCGGAAAAGAAATAGTGAAAGAACTGCTCTTGCCAGTGTAAGGCTTTAAGTTTCCGAAGATCACTTCACGCGTAGTTTGCGGCGCCGCCGGTGCGACCGCTCGCGTTGGTGTTGCCGCGCGCGATGCGGGTTGATTGGCGGCAATGAAAACCAGGAAGAGCGCCGCGGCTGAAACAGCAAGAGCGACCAGATTTCTTTTTCGCATGAAGAGTCCCCTCATCCATTGAGTTTATGCCTCGCACCAGGCTTATTCAATTGCGGTGTGTTTAAGAAAACAGCACCGGTGTAACGCGAAAACTGTGCGGCGCGTCAAATTCTGAGTAGTAAGTGGATACTTACAAAGGTAAGGAGTACGGTTGGCGGCGTATGGATGTAAGATGTGAGGCAATGTTAGGGGGGGATTGTGACTCGACGAAGTGCCTTCTGGATCACGGGGATTGTGACGCTGGCGGCGTTGCTGGCGGTTTCGGGAGTGGCGCAGACTGCGAAGAAGGAGCCGCCATGGGTGGCGAAGGATTGGACGCAGTGGTCGTCGTGGGATTGCGAGAATATTCAGCGGTATTCCCCTTGGGCTTACTATTGGGACGTAGGAGGCCGCGAAAAAGGGTTGAGCCCCTACGCCAACGCAGATGGGATCTGGAATCGGGCCTACTATCTCGTACAGCTTCGGTCTGCATTGCCAGTCCGGCAGGCTTTTCTGAAACAAGCGCAGTCGATCAAACGCTACGACAAAATGGATGCATCGAAGAAACAGATATTCGACCAGGAATACTCGAGGGACAACGCCAAGTACGATGGCAGTCAGGTTGTGATCTCTTGGTTGTCCTATGGCAATTCGTTTCCGGGACAATCACGGCAAGGAGCGCTCGTGCTGGGAGACGGCAGCCTGGTCATGCCGCTCAAGACTAAATTGGATTGTAATCAGACGCTGGTCGAATTTGGCACGCGCATCGAACATAGCATTTCTGTTTGTGCAGAATATGTGTTTCCCCGCACAGTGAACGGCAAGCCTCTCTACATGGAGAATGACAAGGACTTTTTATTTATTCTCGGTTCAATGCTGCCATTTCACGGGAAAACGGAAGAACTTGGGCCTCAGCGCCTGGAGGATTTCAGACGGGTAGATAGGGCTCCGATCGGTGAATTTCGCTTCCCGATTTCCACGCTGATGTACAAGGGAAAGCTGGAGTACTGACGTGGGGAGCAATTTTTCGGGGCGTATGCGACGACAATTAATCAGGTCGGATCGACTTGCAACTATACCTGCGTCGGCAACGGCGGGGTGCAGTTCATGACTTACTCGACGACATTGGGCGCGTTAGTGAATCCCCCGAAGACCGTGCCACCTGGCACGATTAATCCGGGCCCGGCGTGTCCCCTGGGGACCATGACGACAACTTGTCCCAATACGATCGTGTTGAAGGGCCTTACGCCTAGTTCCGCGAAGGTGGCATCGTGTTCAAACTAGGTCTTGTCGTTGCGAAGGGATATTTGGATTGTATGGGCAAGAGAACGTTCAGCCGCTGGCCATTCAGGGCGATCGCGCGGAGGCACCAGGCGATCATCTTCGCCGTTTTCCTTTCTGTCTTTTTCTCGCTTTCCGGCATTTCAGGGACAAAGGATCCCCCGTGGGTGGCCAAGGACTGGACGCAATGGTCAGCTTGGGATTGCGAGAACATTCAGAAGTACTCTCCCTGGGCATACTATTGGGACACTGGAGGCCGCGAGAAAGGGCCTAGCGCCTTCGACAACGCAAGCGGGATCGGGGCTCGAAGGTCTTACTTTGTACAGCTGCGCTCTGCATTGCCAATCCGTCAGTCGTACCTGAAGCAGGCGCAATCAGTCAAACGCTATGACAAATTGAATGCACAGAAAAAACAGGCATTCGACGAGGAATATACAAGGGAAAACGCCAGGTACGATGGCAGTCAGGTTGTAATCACATGGGGATCCTATGACTACTCGTGGCTAGGACAATCCCGGCAAGGGGCACTGATACTTAGCGACGGCAGCTTGGTCATGCCGATCGAGACAAAATTGTATTGTGATCAGACCCTGGTCGAATTTGGTACGCGCTTCGAACATAGCATCTCTACATGCGCCGAATACGTGTTTCCGCGCACGGTGAACGGCAAGCCACTCTACACAACCGATGACAAAGACCTTTTGTTTGTTCAAGGCGAGGTGCTGCCATTCCACGGGAAAGCGGAAGTACTTGGGCCGCAGCGAGTCGAGGATTTTAGACGGTCAGATAGTGGCCCGATCGGTGGATTTCGCTTCCCGATTTCCACGCTGATGTACAAGGGAAAGCTGGAGTACTGACGTGGGGAGCAATTTTTCGGGGCGTATGCGACGACAATTAATCAGGTCGGATCGACTTGCAACTATACCTGCGTCGGCAACGGCGGGGTGCAGTTCATGACTTACTCGACGACATTGAGCAAGTTGGGTGTAGCCCCGGTGACAATACCCGGTACGCTTCCGACAGGCCCTCCTTGCACGTTGGCGAGCATAACAACAACTTGTCCCAATACGATCACGCTGAAGGGTCTTACGCCCAGTTCGGCGAAGGTGGCATCGTGTTCCAACTAAATTTGGTCGTTGCGAGTCGATATCTTGCCTGTATACGAAAGAGAAGGATCGCCTTCCTGCAATTGAGAGCGACCGCGTGGAGAAACTGGGCAATCATCTTCCCCGTTGCCCTTTCTGTTTTCTTCTCGCTTTCAGGCATTTCAGGTACTAAGGATCCGCCGTGGGTGACTAAGGATTGGACGACTTGGTCGTCTTGGGATTGCCACAGCGTCTTTTATTATTCACCGTGGGTGTGGTTTGATGAGGGTCGCGGCCGCGAGACGGGGCCCATGATCACCTACAATGACAGGAGTACTAGCAGCGGGGTGGAAATACGTCTTCGCTCGGCTCTTCCATACCGACAGGCGCTCGTTAGAGACATCCAGATTCACAAGCACTACGACAGGATGAGTTTGCAACAAAAGCAGATATTCGACCAGCAACATGCTGCGGAATTGGCGGTTGAAGATAATGATAAGGTAGAAATAACAGTCAACAGCTTGACCTACAATGCTCTGGGTACAGAAAATAAATACAAATGGCCGTTCCCTGCGAGACGGGCAGCCTTGTTGCTCTCTGACGGCACACTTGTAATGCCCCTTCAGACAACAGTCCCATCCGTGGCGTATGCGTATTACGTTTTTCCCCGAACCGTAAGTGGTAAGCCTATATACACGACAACCGACAAGAACCTGACGATTGTGTTTGGAGATGTAGTGCCATTTGATGAGAAACACAAAGAACTAGGCCCTCAGAAACCTGGAGATTTTCGTCTGGATCCTTCTAGCTTTAGGTACGATTTTGCGATTCCGTCGCTGATGTACAAGGGGAAGCTGGAGTATTGAGGCGTGGGCAAGGCGCATGGTAAGGCGGTGAAAGAAATCTCAGATTTGAAATTTGAGATTTCAGAAGGAAGAGAAAGAAGGAAAGTCAAAACCCCCATCTATGAGGCAGGCGCCGGCGTCAACTTCGAGTCCAGGGCAAAGGGATGCGGCACTCCCGGCAGAGCGTCAAGCGTAGGCGAGGAGGACGGCGCCGGTGAAGATTAGCAGGCCGCCGGCCCAGTGATGCCAGGTCACGCGCTCGTGGAGAAAGATTGTGGCGAGGATGATGGCGACTACGACGCTCAGCTTGTCCACGGGAGCGACGCGTGAGGCTTCGCCGAGTTGCAAGGCGCGGAAATAACAGAGCCAGGACAGTCCCGTGGCGATGCCGGAGAGAATCAGGAAAATCCAGGTGCGCTTTCCGATGGTTGAGAGGGACTGGGCGTTCGTAAAAAGAACGACGGCCCAGGCGAAGATCAGAATCACTACGGTTCGGATGGCGGTGGCCAGGTTGGAATTAATGCCCTCCACTCCAACCTTGGCAAGCACCGCTGTAAGACCTGCGAAAAACGCTGAGAGCAAGGCCCAAATGAACCAGTTCATGCGACCCCCTTCCGCCGAAATATCCAAACACCTAAAGTTTCGGATACAGACCGTTCGATAGGACTCCACTTTTGCAAATATTTCGATGCGCCGCAACTTTGCGATTGGGTGAGCGGAGTTAATGGGCGTGGTTTGCGCTGCGGACACGCGAAGCATTGGTGGAGGCCGCTTTCAACGCAGAGGACGCGGAGAGTTCTGAGGAAAATTGTAGAGTGGAAGAGGAAAACAATTGCAGATCTGAAATTTGAGATTTCAGAAAGAAACAAAGAAGGAAAGTCAAAACCCGCACCCTTGAAAACCAAAGGGTGCGGCACCCGCGCGAAAGACGAATTCAGATCTGAAATTCGAGATTTCAGAAAAAGACAAAGAAGGAAAGTCAAAACCCGCAACCTTGAAAACCAAAGGTTGCCGTGCCTACCCTGCCTAACCGGCAGGCAGGCGGCACCGGCGCGACGTAACTGGTGGAAAACAATGGATTTGTTCCAAGAACAGGGCAAATTCTTGCCGCACTTTTGGCGAGAGGGTGAGTGGAATGTGAAAAGTCAGGTGAAACACTTCATTTTCTGGGGCGTATCACTCATATAGATTCCCGGCAAGTTCAGGCGATGTTTTGTGCGGAGGGGAAAAATGTTGAGCAGAGACTTGGCGATGGCACTGGCGGGGAAATCCGCGAACACTTCAGGAAGAAATACGAGTCTTGCTGGGCGCGCTGGAGCGAGCGCGCTGAAGATGCTGGCTGTGCTTGTCGTAAGTGCTGCAGCGGCAGTTGCGGTGTCGGGCCAGTCGGCGCGCGAAACGGTAGTCAAAATCGTGGCGCAAATTCAACGAGCGGATTATGAAGGGGACCGCGCGGCGCTGAAGCGCCTTTACGGGGAGTTGACGCCGTTTGTCGAGGACAAGGAACTTGCGTCGCGCGTGCGCTACTGGCGGGGATTTGCGCTGTGGCGGAGGGCGATAAACGGGGGTAACGACTCCGTTGACCCGAAGGAGTTAGAAGAAGATTTCAAGACCGCAGTGGGCGAATTCAATATTTCCGCTGTGAAAGACCCTTCGTTTGTGGACGCAAAGATCGGCGCACTTTCATGCCTGGGATTTCTGATGTACATGAACCAGAAGGACCCCGCGCGCATGCAGGAATTGATTGCGCAAGCCAGTCCTTTGAGCAAAGACGCCAAGGCCGCTGATCCGGATAATCCGCGTCTCCTATGGGTGCTCGGGCCCAGCATTTGGAATGCTCCGCCGGAACGAGGTGGCGGGCAGGACAAAGCAATCGAAACCACCATAAAAGGCCTGGTAGAGGCGCGCAAGCGCAGAGGCACCGTCAAAAGTCCCTTGGACCCATCGTGGGGAGAGCCGGAATTGTTGATGGGTCTGGCGTGGGACACCATGCACAAAACAACGCCGGACTTGAACGCGGCGGAGAAGTATGCACGCGCGGCGCTCGAGATGGTGCCGTACTGGCATTATGTTCGGGACATTCTTCTTCCGCAAATCATGACCGCGAAAGCTAAAAGTTAAGAATGAAAAAAAGCGGCGAGTCAATTCGAAGCGTTGATTCGCTGTGGCGCCCGCTGAAAAAAATCGGGCCGATGAGGATCATCGGCCCGAGGGATGCCAGCGAAAACTAATCCGTCAACAGGTTGTTAGCGGCCGCCGTGATCGTCCTTGCCGCCCTTTGGAGGTGGAGGATTCTTGGGCGGTTTGGGTGGCGTTGTCTTGCCGCCTTTGGTTGTTCCAGAGTTGCCGCCTTTGTTTGTTCCGGCGTTGCCGCCCTTGTTTCCAGCGTTGTTTCCACCCTTGTTGGCGTTGGAATTGGCATTGGACGTTGTGTTTTTGGTGCCGGGGCCAGCATGAGTGGTAGTCGCCGGATGATCAGACGCGCCCGAGTGATTGCCGCTGAAATCGCCGGCCTTCGAGGTTCCGGCAACAGATGGATTGCCGTGGTTCGCCGCAAAGGATTGCGACTTATTCGCGGTGGCGGCGTGCTCGTGACTCGTTTGCTCGGAGGTTGGCGGGGTGTGATGTTCGTTCTCGGCGCTTTTCTCCGCGGCGGTTGGTTGCGCGGTGGTGCCGCCGGTGCCGCCGTTAAAACTGGTGTGAGATGAATTGTTGTTGATGACGGTGCGGTTGATATAGGTGTTGTGGACGACGGTGACGCTAGCTCGGCCCATCACCGCGGTGTTGTAGTGGAAAAATCCGCCGCCCCAGAAACCACCACCGAAACCCACACCGCCGTAGCCGAAACCATAATTAATTCCGCCGTAGAAACCGACGTGAGGCCCCCAGTAGCCGCCGTGCCAGCGGTAGAAGCCGCCTTCCCAGCCCCACCAAGCGGGAGTCCAGAGCAGGCCGATGCGCGGCGGGCGAACCCAGGTGCCGGGAACCCAGTAGTAGTCAGCATTCGCGTAGGCCCAGTAACCGGGGGTCCACATATAGCCATCGCCGGGAACAACGGGCTGCTCATAAACGGGCAGCGCGGGCGGGCCGACGCGAACGGAAATGCCTACGGCGATCTGCGCCGAAGATGAAGCAGGCATGGCCAGTAGAACAAATGCGATCAGCAGGAATGGAACTAATCGTAAGTTACGCATTTTCGTCACCTCGTTTAGCGGCAGTCGCCTGTCCCGAAAAGAAGGAGGAGCAAGCTGCTCGAAATTTTGGACTGATGGCGTTCCGGCTGGGTACCTGCGCGCCACTCGCACTCTGCCCTGCTTATATTAAAACCGATTGGGGGTGAAAAGTTGCGGGCGGTGGGGATGTGTTTCTTAGTGTGATACACGGGGAAAACGATGCATGTGGTTCAGTTTCGCCGATGGCTTGGAGGGATCCTTCGCTCCGCTCAGGATGACAACCAAAACAAAAGTACACCGAGTGAGGAACAAGGCTGCACGGTGGTAGAATCCGCGGATGGCTACGGCGGAGGCACGACCGCAACTGTTGATACGGCCCGCGGTGGAAGGCGACGCGCATGTGATGCGCGAGATCTTCAACGAGGGCGTACAGGACCATCTGATTCCCTTCGAGGACAATCCAAGAAGCATTGAAGAGCAGCAGGCGCAGATTGACGCGGCAGTGGCGGACGCGCGGCATCCGATCCTCGTGGCGGAGCTGCGCGGATGGGTGCTTGGATGGATCGCGCTGACGGCGTCGGACGCGCGCCGGCAGCTCGCGGATGTGGGAGAGGTTTCTGTGTGCGTGCGGCGGTCTTTCCGCAATTATGGCGTGGGGCGGCAGTTGATGCAGGCGATGCATGATGCGGCGGCGCGGATTGGGTATCGGAAACTTGTGGGGCGCGTGCTGGCGGCGAATACGGATAGCGTGCGGCTGTGCGTGGCGTGCGGATGGCGGGAAGTGGGAAAACTGGTGGGGCACGATGCGTCATATGGGGAGCGGCGGGATATCGCGATTGTAGAATTTGTGATTGAGACTGCCGGGCAGGCGATTCATTAGGTTCGTCGAGGTCAATCCAAAGAAATTCAAAAGCAAAAGCCTCAGGTCCCGACAAAAACTGCCGGGGACCTGAGCTACACGTGGGTTTTGCTGATGCCGGGTTCCTGCTATGCTCGCGGGATGAGCGGGGCACGCGCGTGAATGGAGTCGAAAGAATAGAAGGCGGGATGAACGCGGCGGATGCGGCGATGATGCGCGAGGCGCTGGCGGAGGCGCGCGCGGCGGCGGAGCGCGGCGAGGTGCCAGTGGGCGCGTTGGTGGTGCATGAAGGACGAGTTGTGGCGCGCGGGGGCAACCGCACGATTGCGGATTGCGATCCGACTGCGCACGCGGAGATGGTGGCGCTGCGCGAAGCGGCGCGCGTGATTGGGAATTACAGATTGGTGGGGGCGACGGTTTACGTGACGGTGGAGCCGTGCGCGATGTGCGCGGGGGCGTTGATACAGGCGCGCGTGGCGCGGCTGGTGTATGGATGCGCGGAGCCGAAGGGCGGCGCGGTGCGGTCGTCGCTGGGAGTGCTGGAGAATCCAGTGACGAATCACCGGGTGGAAGTGGTGGCGGGAGTGATGGCGGAGGAGTGCGCGGAGGCGTTGCGGGAATTTTTTGAGGCGCGGCGGTAAGAAATAAGGAGGAGAAGAGAGTGTCGGGTTTGCTTGCGGGGATTGCCATATTGCTGCTCGCGATCATCCTTTGGGATGTGTTCGAGACGATCATTTTGCCGCGGAGGGTGACGCGGCGATTTCGCGTCGCACGATTGTTTTACATGTCAACGTGGAGACCGTGGCGGGCGGTGGCGAGCAGCATGAAGCCGGGCAACCGACGGGAAGCGTTCCTGAGTTATTTCGGGCCGCTGTCGCTGTTGCTGCTCTTTGGAGTTTGGGCGGCGGGGCTGATTTTGAGTTTCGCGCTTCTGCATTTGGCAACGGGGTCGGCAATTAACGTTGGAGGGATGCCGGGGGAACGACCGGGATTCTGGTCGGACCTCTATATGAGCGGGACGACATTTTTCACGCTGGGGCTGGGCGATGTGACGCCGCGAACTTCGATTGCGCGGTTTGTGACGGTGATTGAGGCGGGGCTCGGGTTCGGATTCCTAGCGCTGGCGATCAGTTATTTGCCGGTGTTGTATGGCGCGTTTTCGCGGCGCGAGGTGAACATTTCATTGTTGGACGCGCGCGCGGGGTCGCCGCCGACCGCGGCGGAATTGTTGAGGCGGCATACGCAGCCGCAAAGCGTGCTGGCGCTGGAACAATATTTGCGGGATTGGGAAAGCTGGGCGGCGGAGTTGATGGAAAGTCACATGTCCTATCCCGTGCTGTGCTACTTCCGGTCGCAGCACAACAACCAATCGTGGCTGGCGGCGCTGGCGACGATGCTGGATGTGTCGGCGGTGCTGGTGGCGTTTGGGCAAGGGGCGCTGAGGTGGCAGGCGAAGATGACGTTTGCGATTTCGCGGCACGCGGTTGTGGATTTGGCGCAGGTCCTGAAATGCGCGCCGAAGGCTCCGAAGGAACCGAGATTGCGCGAGGGCGAGCTGGGAAAACTGCTGAAGATTGCGGAGGCGGCGGGCGTGCCGAAGTGCTCGCAGGAAAATGTGCAGACGCTTACGGAATTGCGCGCGATGTACGAGCCGTACATTGCTTCGCTGTCGGACCGATTGCTGATGTACGTTGCGCCGTGGAGTTTGGACGCGAAACCGAAAGATAATTGGAGGACCAGCGCGTGGGCGCGGATTTCAGGGGAAAGGGATGCGCGGGTGTTGGAGGATGGCGAGGAGAAAGAACATTTTTGATAGTGGAGGGGCGACAAAGTTGAAGTGATGAATCTAACGAAAAGGTCCGGCACCGCGGGCGGCGCGGAGAGCACAGAAACCCGACGGAAAACCGAAGAAAAGCGGAACGAAGCGGCGAAGATATCCCCGATGAAAACCTACATTCACCCGAAATAACCAAGACTAGATAGCGAAAGGCAGGTTGGTGTACCAGAGTTGCACAATTGTGGACTAGACAGTACGTCGGTACTATAGCTTGGCCCTCCTTCACGTCTGAAAATCAACTATAGGTAAGGCAATTTTAGGGCCGAGCCGCGTGCGCGCGTCCGACGCGCCGTGTCATTTGAGGGAAATCGATTCCGAGAATTCGAGTTTGAGATTTCGCCGCGAGTGTCCGCAGAAAGAGAAAGCTCATGAGCACGAATACGGTTGATCCTCCCATCTCCCAATTGACGCCCATGCGGAAGCCGGGCGAAACGCAGCGGCTGCAGACTCTGTGCATCGAAATCCCCGTGACGGTGCAAGGGTCGCGAAACACGCACCCGTCGGCGCCATTCATGGAGGAGACGCGGACGGTGATTGTGTTCCCGCATGGCGCGGTGCTGCGGCTATCGGAAATCGTGGTGCAAGGGCAGATCGTAATCGTGCAGAACATGCGAGTGAAGCAGGAAGTGGCGTGCCGGGTGATCAGCTCGAAACCGGGGGCGTCAGCGAAGGGGTACGTGGAGGTTGAGTTCTCGCAGGCAGCGCCTGGATTCTGGGGCATCAGTTTTCCGGGCGAGTCGATTGCGCCGCGGCCCGTGCTAGCGGAAACGCCGGCTAATGAGGAAGCTGCGATTGGAACTATGGCGCCTGTTGCGCCGGTTGCAATGGGGACACCGGCGGCGTCAGCGGAAACCTCCGCGAGCAGTGTAACGCCCGCATCACCGATGAATGCGCCGAAGAAACTGACTCCGGAGACTACGCTGGAACTGAACCGGGCGATAGCGGCGTCATTCGCGAATCTGCGGGAGACGGCGAAGAGGCCTGCGGTGAGTGAGAGCGCGAAGCCCGCGGCCGAGAAGAAAGAGCCGGCTGCGAAGCCGGTGGTGGAGACGCAGCCAGCGCCGGTTTCTGAAACACGGCCGACACAAGCGCAGGTTGCGCCTCCCGCGCACATTGCGGCTGCGCCGCCTGCGCCGAGGACAGCGATGCCTCCCGCGAATCGGAATGCAGCACCGCCTGTGAGCGCACCAGCGAATTCGACGAGCAATGCGCCGGGCAACACACAGACAAATGCACCGGCAATGCCGCAAGTTGTTCCCCAAAGTGTGGCGCGGAGCGAGCAACGCGCGCAGAAGACGACGAGAGAATCGGCACCCATTGCGCTGGCGGATGCGGTTGCTCCGAGCGACGCAGAATTGATGGCCCAGACGAAACAGCGCTCGCAATTCGGCACCCAAACCGGGACACAAGCGGAACGAAGCCGCACGCTGAAGACTTCAGAGGCAACTATTTCCGCGCCGACATCGGATTCGCGGGGAGCGAGTGGAGTGGCAACGGAAGAGCAGACGGTGCTATCGGATTTGGGCGCCGCGCCGGACTTTGGCAATCAATTGCTATCGGCGAAGGCCGCGGAGCGCAGCCGGTCTGGAAAGAACCGGATGATCCTGGTGGCGGCGGCAGCGATCGTGGTAGCCGCGGGAGTGGGATCGTATTTCTGGTATGCGAAGTCACACAGAGCGAGCGCGACGCTGAGCGTTTCCGGGAATGCGCCGGGTAATTCTGCCGCGACTGTTTCCGGGGCGAGTGTGACGCAAATTCCAATTGCGCCGAACGCAGCGGCATCAAATCCGCAGCCAGCGCCGGTGAGCGCGGCGGGGGCGCAGACGCCGAGTACGCGACAGCAGAATAATTCCGCGCGGGACAAGTCCGCGAAAAACAATCCCGCGCAAAATAATCCGAGCGTCAAGAACACGAACAATGGAGCAACAATCAACAATGGCAACAACCTGCAACCAATCGAGGTGAACGCGCGACAGCCGAATGCGTTGCCCATGAATATTGCGGCGCCGCAGGCGCCATCGCGAAACACAACGCAGAATACGGTTTCCGCGCCGGATTTGGGAACCGCGGCGCCGCCAACCGGTGCAAATGCGAATGCGCCGGGGATGGCGTCTATTATTTCCAGCTCGATGCCGGTCGCGCCCCCGCCCTCGCCGGGAGGTGGATCAGTTATAAGCGCTATGAAGGATGCGAAATTGATTTCCTCAGTGATGCCGGTTTATCCGAAGGCGGCGACGGTGCGAGGAGATTACGGTGAAGTGATGGTGACTGCGACTGTGAACGAACTTGGCAAGGTAGTCGGCGCCAAGGCGACTTCAGGGCCGCCGACGTTGCGCGAAGCGGCGATCACGGCGGTGAGCCAGTGGAGATACCAGCCCGCGCTGCTGAATGGAAAACCGGTGACATCGCAGATAGTTGTGAGGCTGATGTTTAACCCGAAGAAGTAACAGACGCGAATTCATTTTGGGAATCATAGCGGAGCCCCGAGGAAGTTTTCTCGGGGCTCCTTTTTATGGGCGAGGGCGCAGGGTTTGAAAAAGCGTATACCGACAATCAAACGACATTCCCGCTCCGCCGCAGATTCCGGATGGCGAAGAAAACGCTTGCTCCTCCGATCGTCAAAAAAACGAGCAGGCACACAACCCAGTGCGGGTACAGGTTACGAGGGGATGCAAACGCCATGAGCATGAAGAAACCTGGATTTGCATACAGAGGGGCCTTGACGTAAGCGGGCAAAAGCAGCCATTCAGGTTTACCCGAAATTGAATAAGCCACGAAAAAAATAATCAAAGTGACCGCGGAAAGCACGATCACGGTGACGTAACTGACCGCGGTGGCATGAACGCTCCTGCGAAAGGCAGATGACCAAAAAAGGCTGACAGCTGTGATCGTGGCCAGAATGATAACCGTTGTCAGTGCCATGATGCTGAGTTCCCACAAACCAATGCCGCCAAAAGCGAAAGCAACACTCAAGATAGGGAGCGCCGTGACGAGAAGGAGCAGATTGTAGAGAAGTGAAGAGACAAATTTGCCCCACCAAATTTGCGCGGGGCTGAGCATAGACGTAAGCAAACCCCCAAGGGTATGTTGCTCCTTCTCAATTGCGATGCTCCCTGCCCCAAAAATGGGAGCGAGAAGGAGAAGGACACCGAGCTGCGTAAAAGTGGAAGCTACGAAAACTGATACACCGATGGTAGAGCCCTGGGGTTCGGCGGAACCCATCGCGGTATCGAGATGATAGACCAGACAAACAACCGCTGCCAACACGAGAAGATAAAGCGACGGCAGGATCCAGCCCTTGCGCTCCCGCATTCGCTGGAACAATTCCTTGCGGATCATTGGATTCATGAGTGATCCTTGATGGGAATCATAAGAGCCTCATGACGGATTGCTTTCCACTCCCTTGCCGAAGATCCGGCGATAACGGTCTTCCAAGCTGGCTTCAGACGGACTGAATTTCACCACTTGAACCCCAAAGGTGATGAGGTGGTGCAACAGATTCGCGACTGCAACATCGTCGCCGGAGATTTCGACCACAACTCGAGGAGACGCAATATGAAGGACGCGCACTCCGGATAATTCAGCCGCAGCCCGCGAAGCGGCTTCCGCATTGCCGAGAATTTCCAGTTCATACATTCGGGACCTCGGCCCGGAATCACGCGTTTTAGCTCGAAGGTCGAGGACGCTTCGTCCCTGCTCGTCGGTGGCATTCCTTCCGGAGGAAATGAGGGCGACGCGTGAGCAAATGTCCTCGAGGTCGCTAAGAATGTGCGAAGAGACAAGTATGGTCATTCCTTGGGCGCTGAGCTGCTGCAGTTGATGGCGGAGATCAATCCGGGCAAGGGGATCAAGCCCAGTGGCTGGTTCATCAAGCAAGAGGACTTTGGGTTGGTGCAAGAGAGTCTTTGCCATCAAAAGACGCTGGCGCATTCCGAACGAAAGTTCCTCAACGAATGCGCGGCTGCGGGAGGAAAGCCCAGAGCGCTCGAGAGCGAGATCGACGGCGGCGAGGCGCGCGCTCCCGCGAAGCTGAAAAGCATCGGCAAAGAATTCGAGGAATTCACGGACACGCATGTCCTGATAGAGGCCAGGCTGATCGGGCATGTAGCCGACGATACGCTTGGTTGAATCCTTTGCGCGGGACACATCGATTCCCGCGATGCGCGCGACGCCTTCATCGGAGCGAATCAGCGTGGCGAGGATTTTGATGAGAGTGGTTTTGCCTGCCCCGTTCGGACCCACCAGACCGATGAGTTCGCCCTCGGCCACCTGGAGATTGAAACCGTCGAGCGCTTTCGTGTTTTTGTAACTTTTCCGGATTTGACTGATCTCGATCATTGATTGTCGAGGCTCACCACTATAAGCGCCAAGTTACGTTGCTGCGCGCCTGGGACCGAAAGGCTTGCATTGAGCACAGGGGTTTCCGTCAGACCGACAAACACGCGGCCGGTGGGTAAACGCCTGAGATATGGCGCGGGCAATTCATCGAGGGAGAGCGGGCCTTTTTTCTTGGGTGCACGGAGCATTAGAAATGCAGTTGGATCGATGAGCCCTCCAGACTTGTCTTCCTTTCTGATTTCCGCGGGGACGATTTCCGAAAGATCCACTTCTCCACCCGGAGGAAGATTGGAGATGCGGTATCTCTTGTTTTCCAATTGGTTGAAGACAACCGCTTCGCGAAATGTTTGGCCGGTGTTGTTCTTCAATCGTGTGGGCGAAATCCAGATTACGGATCCCGCAAATTCCCTGGTTGCACTGAAATCTAAATCTTCATAAGACCAGCGCAACAACGAGGAATGGAAGGTCGTTGGCGGGCCCAGATCGAGATTGCATCCCCCTTCCATGACATGACGGTCAGTGATTTCATAACTGACGTAAAGATCAGAGGACCCGGCCTCGGAGTTCGAGAAACAACCATTCAAGGAATCGAGCATGGCATTGTCCGAAACAGTGACGTTGAAATCGGACCTGGTGGGGGATGAGATTCGGAGCATGTAATCAGCCGCGGCAATACCGCTGTGCTGGTCCATCGTGTAGATGGCGACATCATCCAGAATGTATGTCTTGGGACGGTGGGAAGAGCTAAAGAAATATAGTCCGGCGGCAAATACAACGGCAGTGATGGAAGTCGTAATCCATCCCCACTCGAGGTGGTCAATCCGGCGGAGGAGAGCGAAGTTGAGAAGGCCGGCGAAAAGAATGTAAGCGCCAAATCCAATTAGCATCCAGCGGAACGACGGGAATTCAAACGAAACGCCAACGCGAGAAAGGAGTGTGGAATACCCAAAGCCATCATATGAACTGTCAAAGAGTTGATTGTTCTTGGCGGCGCGGGTTAAGGTGGTCAAATACTTTTTCAAAGACTGGTTGCCCAACTCCTGCATGCGAATCAATTCGCCCTTACCTACTCTAATAGAATTTCCAGAGGGCGCGCCATTCCGATAGGCAGCCATGAATGAAGGATCTCTAGCCAGGTCTTCAAGCAAGATCAATTCCCCACCGTTCCGCGCATAATCCTCAAATGCCATTCGCTGATCAGGCGACAGACCAGAAACCGGGCCGGCAACCAGAACTGTTGAGGCGGCAGAGTAAACCCAGGAATGAGTCTCCGGGCGATTCAGTATCGCGAAGTTCAGCCTCATCTTTACCGTTGGATCCTTTTGATCAATTGCAAATTCCGTCCCCGGAAGAGGGAGTTGCTTCTGAACATCCTGACACTGATTGTCATTCAGGCAATAGATGGCGATCAGTTTGTCGATGCCCTGCATGCTGGTAAGGGAATCCCTCGACCGAGTCGCCTGACCGATTCGATGACCTAAATCATCTGAGGCGGTCACGCGAATAGTGCTGTTCCGGCTGTCAAAGAAATATAGCGGCAGGTCAAGATCTAACGGCTCATTAGCGCGAAGACTTAGCAGTTTTGAGAAATGGTCGGAGCGCACAAGGATTTTCGCACCGTCATAGGGGCGGTTGACGCCGTACCTGATTTGATACATGTCCTGGTAGGTGTCAATCGAGAGGTCCAGATGCACGATTTGCGCCTGTGAGGATGCAGGGATGTGGACGCCAACGGGAATAATAGAACCATTGGAGTAGAAATCATTGAGACCCACGCGAGTGATGGCAAACCGGTCCTGCGCTCGCGCAGTGGATGGCGCAAGCAAGGCAATGACCCCGAGCGCAAGAGTAGCGAGGCGCTTCATCTGATTGGCCTACGTATCTCGGAGATCATATGCCGAAAATCATAAATCGCAAGAGGAGAATGGGAACGAACCGTTCTTCTGACAATCGCGCGAGGATTCAGCGCTGCTGAATGGAAAACCGGTGACATCGCAGATAGTTGTGAGGCTGATGTTTAACCCGAAGAAGTAACACACGCGAATTCATTTTGGGAATCATAGCGGAGCCCCGAGGAAGTTTTCTCGGGGCTCCTTTTTTTGCGAAGGCGCGGACTGCAATTTAATCAATCGCAAAGGTGACGTGAACGACGGCGGTGATGTCCTTGTCAAGAGACTTGGTGTCATTTTCGCCCATGCCAGAGACATCCACCGAATCGGCGGCGGTGATTTGGAGAACGCCCATGCTGGCTTCCCTGATTTCGCCGATGCGACTGCCAGTGCTGGAAGCGATTTGCTGGGCGCGCTCCTTGGCGTCGCGCGCGGCGGAGGCGAGGATTTCGACTTTCGTTTCGGCGAGATGCGTGTAGAGATATTCGGGCGCTTCCGAGGTGAGAAGAAGACCCTGGTTGACGAGCTCGGTGACCTGGCGCGAGACGGCGGTGATCTTGTCCACTTCGGAAGAGCGAACCGAAAGCGATTGCTTCAGATGGTAGCCCAACACGGCGCCGGCAAAAGTTTGTTGCGGGCCGTTCTCTGAATAATTTGGACGCGAAGGGGGCCGAATCGGAGTGGTGTCAACGGCGGAGATGGCGATGACGTTTTCCGGGACGCCGTGAGAGACGAGAAAGGCTTTTGTCTTGTCCACATCGCGGATGAGTTTTGTGTAAGCTTCAGGAAGACTGGCGGATTCCGTTTCCACGGAAACCTGCCAGATGATGAGGTCCGACTTAATGCGCTTTTTCGCGGAGCCGGTGACCTCGATTGTTTGATTGAGTTTTTTACCGCTCAGGAAAGCCCAGGAGCCGATGGTAGAGGCAAGCACGATTGAAATCGCAATCGCGAGAGCACTTCGGAAACTGCTGTTCATGGAAACTCACTTCTTCGTGCCTGACGGCACGCGAGGAGGGTAGGGCCGCCGCATCCGCCCTTCCTGATCTTGATGGGATTATATCAAAAAAAGTGTGCGGCGCGGAGGAGAGCGCGGCGATGTGTTATCGGCGGCATGCGCGGTACCAAGCAAGAATTGCTAGCCGCACTTAACGAGCAAGTCACCAAGAGTCTGTTGTTGAGTTGTAGATCATAATACCCCTCCGCGCGATTTCGCTTAGCAACTGCGCTACCGCGGAGGAAATCTCACCATCACCCGGGACAATCACCGCCCATTCAAGGTCTTCACGAAATTCCCGCGTGCTGATGCGCCACTGCTGCAAAGCGAGGGGCGTCTTGCATCCAATTTGAATGAGGGACCAATGCCGGGCAAGAGCGAGCGCGGTCTCCGAATCCGGCAATGGGCCGCGCACGATGAAGTGATTGTTGCCGATGACGAGAATTCCGAGCACGGAAGTTTATGCCTCGAGCCGCGGATCGGGGACAGCGCGGCCGACGGCGAAGTGGTAGATCACTTGGCGCGGGAGAGTGCGCGGATCGTGTTGCGGCGTGGTTTCGCTTTCGTTATTAAGCGGAACACCTGAGTTTCCTTCAGAGCCGGGGAGGTGCTCTTCGCGGGATTCGGAAATCATTGGAGCGGACTCGCGCGTGACCGGGGCTTGCACAGCCGCGAGACGGCTTGCGGGAGAGCCGAGCGTGACCAATGCGGATTGCTCTGCTGCTCGCATTGTTGTGTCAAGGGTGCCCTCATGCGAGGAATCTCCTTCTTCGAGAAACCCGAGATAGCGGTGGACATCGTCGTCGTAGAAGGCGCCGATGCCGGTGGCGCGCCAGCCAAGAGCTTCTGCTCCGACGTACAGCCTCTGGCCGATTGCTCCTGCTTCAAAATGCACATAGCGGTAGCCGCGATTGCCGAAGGCGCGAGCCGCGCCCGCAAGATCCGCAATCATTGAAACGGTAAAGCAGGAGTTTCCCGCGAGCGGTTGTTCGAGGCTGAGAAAAGCCGCGACGCGCTCGACGTTGCCGCGATGGAGTTGATCGAGCTTTCGCACAGAATTGTTCCAGCGATAAACGCCGGGGGCGCAATCCTGCACACGGTGAATGTAAAGATAGAGGGCGACGAAGTCGGCGCCTCGATCAGGCGGTGCAAATGTTGCATTGAAATTTCCGCGCCAATCGGCAAGCCAATCACGCGTCGCGAAATCGAGGAGCTGATGCAAATCGTCGCGCGGCATAAGTGAGCTGCGCGGATCGAAATCGAGCGCGGACCGGCGTTGGCGAACTGTCGGGGCGAGAGGAGCGTCGTGAATTGGATTCAGTGGAGATGGATTCGTTATGGAGGTGGGTCCCACAAAAGACATGTGTGGCGCCTGATTCGCGGGAGCGGGTCCAACGGGATCGGTGAGGATCGTCGAACGGTGCATGCCGAGGAGCAACTCATAATCAATTTCTTCGGCGGACAAAATGTTGGGGTCGCCCGCGGGCGCTTGAGTAGGCGGGGATGTTTGTTCGGCGCGAGTGCGCGGCGCCGGAAAAACCAGGAAAGCCATGGGAGCCTCGTCGCTCTTCTCTAAGCCGAGTTCGCGGGAGAGGCGTGAATCGCAAAAGTGAGCAATTGCGCCGCCGCGCAGGCCCAACGCGCGCGCCGACATGAGTAAGCTCATCATGGCGTGTCCCAGATCATGGCAGCAGTAACGATAGGCGCGGTTGCGGTACTTCCAGGCTTCGCGCCAGAAAATTGAAGTCAGCGCAATGATTAGTGGAAATTCATCTGCCGGACTATAGAGCGATTCCGAGGCCGAGGTAATTTCAAGCGCGGCGGCGAGACGCTGCGTCCATGCGCCCGGGCTGCGAAATTCGAGCGCATGGCGATCCGGGCGAAAGTGATACAAACCGTCGTCGAGGCCCACAAAACTGGTAAGCGCCAGATGAGTTTCCGTGGGATGAAGATTTCCGGAAGAGGGATTCACGCGAAGGCTGTAGCGATTGGCGGTATTCCCGACCTTTTTCCATGCGCTGACGGCCATGGAGTGCCAAAGCAAACGACTGATGAGATTAATGTCTCTTGTGAGAGCCTCATGATGAGCCTGCTCACCCGAAATGGAATCGTTTTCAAACGCTAACTTCCCTGCCCCGGCGAGCGCCGCCATTGTGGCGAATGCGCCAGCATTGGAGAAATCCGGTGCGGGCGGTAGCGCGACGAGCGGAGCGCCTTCATAGGTGCGAAACGGATTGGGCTGATTTTGCCAGTCGAGATAGTGCGCATTCGCGCGGACAGAGAGATAGGTGTGCTTGGTGGCGTGATGGTATGCGAAGAGACGATCCGTTTCTCCGTTAACGCCATTGCTTTCGAGGCCGGATAATGCACGGGAGAGATAACGCGTCATTTTTTATTCGATTGAGTACCGCAATGGATGGGAACTATGTGCGCATAGCCCGCCCAGCGTATTACACCCTATCCTGTCGAATTCCGGGAGGGCAATCTGGCGGAGAGGGTGGGATTCGAACCCACGGTAGAGTTCCCCCTACACTCGCTTTCGAGGCGAGCTCCTTCAACCACTCGGACACCTCTCCGCGGTGAAAACTCGCGGCGAGTGGCTGCGCCGCGAGGCGTGTCAATTCTAAAGGCGCGGGAAGAAAGGCACAAGCGGAGGTGGATGGGGCACCCCACCTCCATCGGGATTGGCGTCAAAATCGCCGTCCTCACATCATGATAAAGATGAGCGGCGCGGACGGGAGAGGAAATAGAGCAGCGGACCGGCGACGGCAAGGATTGCGCCGAAGAGGAGGCCGTTGAGCGGGCCGACGCGTTCACTGTGATTGCGAACTGCCGCAGCGACCATCAAAGCGAGCGGAGGCAGTCCGATGAGTACAGTCCCGAGGACGCCGCCGGGGACTCGATATGGCCGTGCAAGATTTGGTTCGCGCAGACGCAGACCGGTGAGCGCCCAGAACTCGAGGAGGATGCTGAGTCCGGTTAGAAGCACGTCAAGGATTACGAGACGCTCGAAGCCGAGGAACATGCAACCCGCCCAGGCGACGGCGCAGACGACGATGGCGACCCACGGGGTGCCTGAACGCGCGTGTCGGCGTGCGAGGACCTTTGGTAGCACGCCTTCTTGGGCCATGACCATGGGTAGTCGCGTGAAAGAAAGCATGAGCGCATTGAAGCAGCCGATGGCGCCAATAATGCCTGCAACAGTGATTGCGATGGCGAGCCATGTGCCTCCGACAATGCGTCCTGCGTCAACCCAGCCGCCCGTTGACCAGAAACCCAAATCCATGTGTGAGCGCGCGATAGCGGCGACCGGGATTAGATAACTGACGGCGACAAGCGTAACGCTGATCCACATGGCGCGCGGGTAGGTGCGTTGAGGGCGGTCCACTTCGCCAGCGATTGTGGAAGTGTTGTCCCACCCCATGTAATTCCACATCGCAACGAGAATGCCGCCGAGGATGTCACCTGACACATGCGACGGTGATGGAGTGGAGGCGGCAGCCCCATGCCCCCGATAGAGCAAACTGCAAATCGTTAGTGCGACGAAAGGACTGAGAAGCAAAACACCCATGACCGTCGCGCCAATTCCTACGCTGCGCGCGCCGATGATGTTCCACCAAGCACACAAGGCGATCATCCCGAGGCCGACAAGGGGGCCGCGATATCCTGCGACGATAGCGTGAGTCAGCGGCAAATGGCTGAGGTAGTCCACGAAAAGGGTGGGATAGAGAGCCATTTCAAAGACGGAACCCACGAGCGAAAGCCACGATTCCTGAAATCCCCAAAATCTTCCGAGTCCGCGATTGACCCAAACGTAGAAGCCACCCTCTTCGGGAATGGCGCTTGCAAGCTCACTGACCATGAGCGCGGTGGGGAGACTCCAGAGAAACGGAGTGATTAGCAGAATCAAAAGCGCGCCCATGTAACCTGAAGAGCCGATGACGTCCTCGAGGCCATATGGGCCGCCGGCAACCATGAAGTAAGTAGCGGCGACGAGGGGGAGGAGAGTGAGTTTGGCGGGAGAGGAGGCACGCATCCGGAAAAGAGTTATATCACTGGGGGGTTGCGCCGGAGACAGAGAAAAAAACCGAATGCAATTGGATGGAACGAAGAACCGCCGAAAAACCTCAGACCCTCGGTGAATGAGCCCGGGGAAACTGAGCCACATTAGCTCAAAAAATCTATTCGTGCGAGGTACGCTTTGCCGGTGCCGGGGTGCCGTTGAGCTGCTGCAGCGTTTGCTGAGCGAGCGCCTTAAACGGCGGCGTATTCAATGAGATGACTTCGTTTAGCGCGGCGGTGGCCTCAGGGACTTTTTTCAAACGCGCGTAAGTGAAGCCGAGGCGGTAAAGATTCCGCGCGTAATAGACCGTGTTGCTTTTCAACAGTGGACTCGCTTTTTGAAAGGCAGATGCGGCACCCTCCAGATTACTTCGATTGATGAGAATTTGACCTTCGGCGGACCACGCGAGGCCAGTCTGAAAGTTGATTCGTTTTTGCCAATCCTCATCGGAGACGCCCTCGGGTTTCTTTGCAGCGGGGAGCAACGCGATCGCTTTTTTCGCGAAGGCGTCAGCCTTGTCGAGTTCCAACCCCCGGTCGCTGTAATAGTCCGCGAGAAGAAGGAGCGTATCCGTGTTGTTGGGGTCCATGGAGAGAACTTTTTCGCCGGCGGCGATCATCTTGGGAAAGTTCTGCAATTGCTGGTAAGCGCCGGCCGCGAGGGCATCGCAGGAAGCGGCGTAAGGCGAATCGGAGAATGTCGCGGCGAAGCGCTCGCCGAACGCGGCTTGCTCCGCGGGGGACTGCGAGCGGAAAACGGCGTTCGCGAGGAGCGTGTGAACATATTCGATCTGGTCGTGCTGGTCCGCGAGCGCCTGATCGTGATTCGGCTTCCAGATTTCCGGGGGTGTGTCCGCCGGAGCAGTCTGCGCTTTGTAGCGAACGATGATTGCGGTCAATTTGTCGCCGGCGTCGAAGAGCGGGCCGATGTTGCCGAGCTCGGCTTCGGCGCGAGCAAGGTGAATCGTGGCGTTGAAATTGTCGGAGTCAACCGCGAGGACTTTTTGTGCGTATTCCGCCATTTTGGCGTAATTCTTCGCATCGGCGTAATAGGAAACGTAAAGCTCATTGGCCATGACGGCCATATCGCCCTGGCCGAAGTCGGTGGTGAACTTATCAATCAGCGCGAGTTTTTGCGCGGGGTCGGTGGCGGCGCTGATATCTTCGAGCGCCTTTTCTTCGGGCGAGCCCGCGTGGACGGGCGTGGTGCGAACGAGCTGCGCGCGAGCGGCACCAGCCGCCCCCAGAATGAATGCAATCACAAGCAAAAGAGAAGTCTTCCGCATCGTGCCCTCCCGGAAGGAATACCGAACTACGTGGCGCCAGCATACCAAAATTGTAGGACATGGGAGCTATGGAAAAACGCGGGGCGGAAAAAAGAGGCGTTTCACGGCAGAGGAGCGGAGGGCGCAGAGAAAAGCAAGAAGAACGCATCCAGTTCAGATGCGTGGGAGAAATCGAGGGACGGAGCGGCAGTATTCGCGATACTGGGCGCCGAAGCGCGAGCGCATTTCGTGCTCTTCGAGAAAAATCACCACAGTAACGAGAACGAGCCAAATCGCAGAAACTGTGAGCGCCCATCGAGAGTCCGCAAGAATGCATGCGCCTGCGACCGCGACGATCATTCCTGCGTAGCGCGGATTTCGGATGTGGCGATAAAGGCCCACGGTGACGAGGTCGGTCTTGCCGGAGAGTTCGGCGTGACCGACAAGTTTCATGTGGCCAAGATCTTTTGTAGCGCAGTAGAGGATGATTCCGTTTGCTACGATCAGTGCAGTGCCAAGCAAGGCGAATGATATCGAAGGGGCACCCGGCGCGAGCAATTCATGGCGATAAAGGAAAACGAAAATGCCGCCGGCTGTCCATGCGCCGAGACCTGCAAAGTAAAAAGCAGCGCGGATTCTGGTGCGCCAGAACTTCGCGAATGGATGCAGGATGAACCAATAGAACGGGACGGGCAGGTCGAGAAAGAAGACGAGCAGAGAGAGATAGCGGAAGAATCGCACGGGGCATGATAGGTGCGCGCGTCGCGTGCGGCAAGAGGGGAAGGAGATGAAATAGGATTGACGCTGCGGGCGGTTTCATCGGACGATGCGTGGGCGCGGGCAATCAGCCGCATGACCAAGGAGCGAAAAAGCAATGCTGGAAAAGCACTCATGGGAAAAGGTCGAGAACGAAATGCTGAATCCGCTGATATCGCGGCGGATGCTGAACTGTGAAAAAATGACCATTGCTCGCGTGTACCTGAAGCGCGGAGCAATAGTGCCGCGGCATTCGCATGTGAACGAGCAGATTACGTTTATTCTCGCGGGCGCGCTGAAATTCACATTGGATGATGGGGTGGTGGTGGTGCGCACGGGCGAAGTGTTGCTGATTCCGCCGGGAGTGCCTCATGCTGCGGAAGCGATCGAGGATACGGATGACCTGGACGTGTTCACGCCGCGGCGGCAGGACTGGATTGACAAGGATGATGCTTATCTGCGAGCGGGAGCGAAGAAGTAGATTGGTTTATTCCGCGGCGAGAAGGATGCGGAGGTCACGCAAATTGTTCCCCGTGGGGCCGGTGATGATGGCGTCGCCGAGTTTGTTGAAGAAATTGTAAGAGTCGCTGCGACGCGCGAAATCGGCGGGATCCAGACCGGAGCTGAGAGCGCGAGCGAGTGATCCGCCGGTGGCAACGGCTCCGGCGGCAGGGCTTGAGCCGTCAATTCCATCCGTGCCCGCACTGAGAACGGCAATGCGACGGCCTGCAATTTTCCACATGCATTCGAGGACGAAGGCGGAATTGCGTCCGCCGACGCCATCGCCGTGGACGGGCGAGCTAACTTCACCGTCGGCGATCACAGCTACCGGGCGGCCGGGGCATTCGCGGGCGAAGCGATCAAGTTCGCCGAGCAGAAATTCGGCGGCGCGTTCCAGCGGCCAGTCGTCGGTGGTGTTGTCACAGATTGTCTGAAAGCCGGCGGATTCGGCAGCGATGTGAGCGTGATGAAAAAGGTCGTGCATACCGAGGACGATTTCAAAATGGGCGCGCTTGAATGCCGGATTGTCCGGCTTTGGCGTTTCGATGAGTCCACCGGGCGCGGTAAATTTTGCGCCGATGGAAGTGGGCAAAACTGGAAGTAAATGAAATTGTTCGACAACGCGTCGAGCGTCGGCGATGGTTGTCGGGTCGGGCAATGTGGGGCCGGAGGCAAGAGCGGACTCGCGGCCTTCGGGAACGTCCGTTACGCCGAGCGTGATTTTCATCGCTTGAGGCGCGGCTGCGGAGAGGCGACCTCCCTTCACAGCCGAGAGGTGCTTGCGGACGGCGTTGATGTCGTCAATCGGCGCGCCGCAGCCGACGAGCGCACGATGCATCGTCTGGAAATCTTCGAGAGGAATTGTGGGGTCCAGCGGCAACTCGACGAGTGCGGAGCCGCCGCCAGAAAGCAGAAAGAAGACGAGCGTATCCGCGCCGCACTCGCCGAGCATTTTCAGAATTGCGCGAGCGGCGGCGAAACTTTGATCATTGGGAACCGGATGCCCTGCGACGAAATCCTTGAATCCCGCAAGAGGACGCGGCGGCGGAGTTGGTCCCACGAGAATGCCCCCCAGAGGGAAATCGGGCGCGCAAACTGACACAAGTCCTTCGGCCATTGCATGCGAGGCTTTGCCGAGTGCGACGACGCGGATGCGAGAGTGACGCGCGAGATCAACTTCCACTCCACAACATTGAATGCGCGAGCCCGAGCGCGCGAACTTGCGACGAAGTGTTTCGCCGATATCGATCGCAGAAAGCGTCTCGGTGAAGATGCGGCGTGCGGCGGACTTGAGGTCAAGGGCGGGAGGCATAACGCAATGAGGCTAGGCCTTGGCGAGCGCGGCGGCTCCGGCGCGAGCGACGTCGAGGTCTTCCTCCTCACTGCCGTTGCTGACGCCGATGGCACCAACGCATTCGCCGTCCACTTCGAGAGGCAGGCCGCCGCGCAGGGGCGTCTGGTTCGCGTGGCTGCCGATGGCAAGGCTCAACGAGACAAGAATGTTTGTCTGATCGCCCGAAAGAGCGGGGCCGCTCGGCTTGCGGCGAATAGCGGCCGAGTGCGCCTTGACAATGGCAATCTGCACGGAGGATTTTTTCGCGCCGTCCATTCGCGCGAAGGCGAGAAGGAAGCCGCCGTCGTCAACAACGGCGATGTCCATGGGGATTTTCATTTCGACGGCGCGGCGTTCGGCGGCGGCGAGGACGGCGCACGCGCCTTCGAGGGTGAGCTTCAGATGATTGCGGGTGACGAGTGGCATGGCTGAATAGTTCCTAACTGGCGGGGTGAAAACCCGCCCCTACGCAAATACAATCAAGCGGTGAATAATTCCGGATTCAGCGCGTTCGGCGGCTTGCGGCCGTCGAGCGCCGCGATCACGTTTTCGCAAGCCATCACGGCCATTTTCGTGCGCGTTTCGACGGATGCCGACGCGATGTGCGGCGCGAGGATTACGTCCGCACGGCCGACCAGCCCCGGGTGAACCTGGGGCTCCTTTTCATAAACGTCGAGCGCGGCACCGCCGATTTTTCTCGCTTCGAGCGCGGCGACGAGCGCGGCCTCGTCGACAACCGGACCGCGCGAGGTATTAATAATGAAGGCGGTGGGCTTCATCTGCGCAAGGCGCGCGGTGGAAATCAGGCCGCGCGTTTCGGGCAGCAGCGGAACGTGAAGCGAGATGAAATCCGCCTCGGCGAACACGCGATCCATGGAAACGTATTCGGCGCGCAGCTCGCGTTCGGCTTCGAGAGAGGCGCGAATCGCGTCGGTATAAATCACGCGCATGTTGAAACCACCGGCGCGACGCGCAACGGCGCGGCCGATTCGGCCAAAACCGACGACTCCGAGCGTCTTGCCCCAAATATCGGCGCCGCATAGTTGGTCGAGGTCCCAGCCGGTCCAATGGCCGGAGCGAGTGAGGCGATCGCCTTCGAGAACTCGGCGCGCGACTGCCATGAGAAGCGTCCACGCGAAATCGGCGGTGGTTTCGTCGAGCACGCCGGGCGTGTTGCTGGCGAAAACCTTGCGGCGAGTGCAGGCGGGGACGTCAATGTTGTCAAAGCCGACGGCGACGTTTGCAACGATGCGGAGTGCCGGGCCGGCAGCGAGCAGCTCGTCATTGATTTTTTCCGTCAGGAGACAGATGAGCGCATCTTTGCCGGTGACTTTTTCAAGAAGTGTAGCGCGCGGCGGGCGATTCGGGCCGCGCCAGTATTCGACATCGCAGTGCGATTCGATGAGTTTGCGCGCGGCTTCGAACATCGGATGCGCAGCGTAAACTTTCGGCTTTCCCATGGATGATTCCCCGTAGAGATTAAGAACACGGGAATGTAACACAATCAGGCGCGGTGCGCAGGCGCGCGCGTTGACGGCGCGCGACGGCGGCGAATATAGTGCAAAGGAGTGGGCGCTGATTTGAAAGCGTATACCTTAGCAGGATGCGTGCGAAAAACGTGTCTCCGCGCTAATCGCTCAATCTAAATGGAACGCAAAATCATCCGCGAATTGGAAAAGCTGCTGGGGCGCGACGCCGTTCTTTCTTCTCCAGAAGATCTGCTGATGTACATGTACGACGGATCCGTCGAGGAGGCGAAGCCGGATTGCGCTGTGTTTCCGCGCACGACCGTCGAAGTTGTGGGCATTGTGAAACTTTGCGGGCGGTATGGCGTGCCGATCGTCGGGCGCGGCGCAGGCACGGGGCTCTCCGGCGGAGCGTTGGCGTTGGAAGGCGGCGTGATTGTTGTTTTTTCGCGGATGAACCGCATTCTGAAAGTTGACGCGGAGAATTTGCGTGCAGTGGTGCAGCCGGGCGTAGTGAATCTTGATGTGACGCGCGCGGTAGAAGGCATGGGGCTTTATTACGCGCCGGATCCGTCAAGCCAGAAATCTTGCACGATTGGCGGAAACGTGTCGGAGAACGCGGGCGGGCCGCACACGCTGGCATATGGCGTGACGACAAATCATGTGACCGGCCTCGAGCTGGTGATGATGAACGGCGAAGTTTTGCGCGTGGGCGGCGCCACATGCGAAACACCGGGCTACGATTTGACCGGGCTGATGGTCGGCTCGGAGGGAACGCTCGCAATCGTCACGGAAGTCACGCTGAGGCTTTCGCGAAAACCGGAGGCGGTGAAGACGCTGCTTGCGGTGTACAACGCCATTGAAGGCGCGCCGGAAACGGTCGCGGACATGACCGGCCGGGCGATTACACCGGCGGCATGCGAGATGCTGGATGGCTGGACGCTGCGCGCGGTAGAGGCCTTTGTCCACGCGGGATTTCCGCTCGACAGCGGCGCAGTGCTACTGATCGAAGTGGAAGGGCTCGCGGAAGCGGTGGAGGAGCAGGCATCTCTGATCGCGGAAATTTGCAAGGCGCACAACGCGCGCGAGGTGAGCGTGGCACGCGACTCGGCAGAACGCGATCTCCTTTGGAAGGGACGCAAAAATGCGTTCGGCGCGGTGGGGCGGCTTTCGCCTAGCTATTACGTGCAGGATGCGGTAATTCCGCGCACGAAGCTGCCGGAAACTTTGCGGCGCATCGAGGAGATCGGACGGAAATATAAATTTCAGATTGGAAATATTTTCCACGCGGGCGACGGCAACCTGCACCCGATTATTTTGTTCGATCAACGCGATCCCGAGCAATTCAAGCGAGCCGTGGAGGCATCGGGCGAAATCATGCGGCACTGCATTGAATCGGGCGGGGCGTTGACGGGCGAGCACGGGGTCGGCATGGAAAAAAATGAATTGATGCCGCTGATGTTTTCCGATGCCGATCTCGACCTTATGCGGCGCGTGCGCGCGGCGTTTAATCCCGATGGAATGCTAAATCCAGGAAAAGTTCTCCCGATTGGAAAAGGCTGCAAGGAAGTGCGCATACCCCCGCAAGGCGCGGCGGCGTATCCCACGCTATGACGACTCCATCTGCCTCCGCTTCTTCCTCCGGTTCATCTGGTTCATCCGCGCAACAGGCAAGTGACGCACGCGCTTCTGTTGCCGCGCGGATCGCCGAGAAATTCGGCGCGGCAAATGTGGCTGCTGATGCGGCTTCGCTGGCCGCGTATGAAGTGGATGGCATGCGGCCCGCGGCTGCCGTGAAAGTTGGCTCGGCGGAAGAAATTGCCGAAGTGCTGCGATTTGCCGCGGCGGAAAAGCTAGCCGTAATTCCGTGCGGCGGGCGGACGAAGCTCGGCATCGGCGCGCCGCCCACGCGATATGACGTTGCGCTCGATGTATCGCGCATGAATCGCGTGCTGGCCTATGAGCCACGCGATTTGACGCTTGGTGTCCAACCGGGCGTGGGAATTGGCGACTTGTGGAGCACGCTCGCGTGTGAGAGGCAGTGGCTGCCCCTCATCTCACCTTTCGCTAAACAGGCGACGATTGGGGGAATTCTCGCGTCGGATTCGGCCAGCCCTCTGCGGCATGCCTACGGTGGGCCGCGCGATTTCACGCTAGGGATGGAGTTCGTCACTGGCTATGGCGCTGCTGCGAAGAGCGGCGGGCGCGTGGTGAAAAATGTGAGCGGCTATGACATGCACAAGCTGCTCATCGGGTCGCTCGGGACGCTTGCGGTGATTACGCGCGTGAATTTCAAGACGTTTCCCTTCCCGCCCTCGCGGGATGTATTTGTTGCGCAATTCAAAAGCTCTGGTGCAGCGATGGAGTTTTGCCGCGCGATACAAAGATCCGCTCTGGAGCCGCGATTGGTGGAAGTCATCTCTCCTGAAGCGGCGAAAATAATTTCATCGGGCGCGGAAACTCCGCTGCCTTTGCGCCCAGATGGATGGAGCGTCGCGATCGGCGTGGCGGCGCACGAACGCGTTGTCGAACGCCATGCGCGGGAGCTTGCCGCGCTGGCAGCACAGTTCAAGGCAAGCGATTTCGTGAGGCTTGGCGGAGAAGATCAATCGGCGTTCCTTTATCCAATGTGTGAGTTCCCTGCCCTCGTGCTGGCGGCCGATCCCGGCGCTGCGGTTTTTCGGATTGCGGCGCTGCCCGCGACAATGGCGGCGCTCGCTGAACGGCTTGCATCAACGGCGATCGGGGCGCAGTTGAATCACGCTACGGTGCTGCGGCCGCATGGGCTTGTGATTCTCGCGTTGATGAATCCGCGCGTCGTTGCGCCGAATGCGGGGCGGTTCGCGCGAGCTGCGCAAGAAGTATTTCACGCGTGCGCGGAAATTGGCGCGAAGGCGCGAATTGAATGGGCGCCCGTCGAACTGAAGCGTGCGGTGAACGTATGGGGCGAAGCGCGGCCGGATTTCGAGTTGATGCGACGCGTAAAACATGTGTTTGATCCGGGGAATATTTTGAGCCCCGGGCGATTCGCAGGGGGCGTCTGAGCCATGCCCGCGAGCGCAGAAGAAAAAACAGATGCAATCACGGCGCTGAACACGACACGGCCTGCGTACGAAGATTACGCGCGGTGCGTCCACTGCGGGCTTTGCCTGAATCACTGTCCGACTTACCGGCTGTGGGGCATGGAAGCCGATTCGCCGCGCGGGCGCATCCGCCAGATGATGCTGGTGGATGATGGCAAGCTCGCGTTAGGCGATTCGTTTGTGCGGCACATGGATCGCTGCCTCGATTGCCGCGCGTGCGAGACGGCGTGCCCTTCAGGCGTGGAGTACGGCAGGTTAATCGAATTCGCGCGCGCGGAGATTGAACAGAAGTACCAGCGGCCATTCCTATCTCGCGTTGCACGGGAATTCGTTTACCGCCGGTTGCTGCCCCATCCGAGGCGCATCGCGATGGCGGGGCGGCTCGCGCGTTTCTATCAGCGCAGCGGATTGCAGCGAGTGGCGCGGGCATCAGGCGTGCTGCGCCTGGTGGGTATGGCGGAGCGCGAGCGGCTAATGCCGCGAGCGAGCAACGAGTTTTTCTTCCCGCGCCTCGGGAAAACGTTTCCGGCGATTGGCCCGCGGCGCGCGCGCGTAGCATTGTTCGCCGGATGCCTCGCCCAAGTGACCTTCACAGAATTGAATGACGCGACGATTCGCGTGCTGCAAGCGAATGGCTGCGACGTGGTTGTCCCCGCGGGGCAACTCTGCTGCGGAGCCCTGTGTGTTCATGCGGGAGTGCAAGATGTGGCGCGCGATCTCGCGCGCGCGAATCTCGCCGCGTTTCTTGCCGAGCCGTTTGATGCCGTGGTGACGAACGCAGCGGGCTGCGGGTCCACGCTGAAGGAATACGAGCAGCTCTTCCCCGTTGGAACGCGCGAGCACGAACAGGCAAAGGCATTCCGCGCAATTGCGCGCGACGTTACGGAATTTCTGGCGGAGCTTGGAATTGTCGCGCCGCTCCGTCGCGTCCCGCTGCGCGTGACGTATCAGGATTCGTGCCATCTGCTGCACGGGCAGAAAATCGGCGAAGCGCCGCGCAAACTGATCCGCGCGGTGCCCGGCGTGGAATTGGTGGAGATGCCGCTTGCTGACCAGTGCTGCGGTTCGGCGGGCGTTTACAACGTGACCGAGACACGTGCATCACTCGATTTGCTGGCTGCGAAGATGGCAAACGCGCAGGGGACGGGAGCACGGGCGATCGTCACCGCGAATCCGGGCTGCATGCTGCAGCTCCGCACGGGCTCGGAAATTCACGGAACGAAGCAGGAAGTGATTCATGTGGTGGAGTTGTTGGATAGGGCCGCGGCGTCTTAGTGTTCATCCGGCTTGGGGCGAAACATTCGCGCGGTGACGCGCGCGACGACGCTGCGCGGCAAGAACCGCTGGACGAAGGCTCCGAGATAATTGCTTCCCCCCGATATGACGCAGCTTTTTCCGCTCGCGAGCGCACGCAGCCCGGTGCGCGCAACTTTTTCCGCCGTCTCCCGCTTGCTCAGGATGCGCTTCGGCTGACGAGCTACGTCGTGGAATTCGCTGGTCGTTGAGCCGGGGCAAAGCGCGCACACGCGGATGCCGTAAGCGCGCGTTTCTTCGGCGAGCGCGTCGGCGAACAGCAGGTCGAATCCCTTAGTCCCGCAATAAGCAGTAAGGTACGGGACCCCTTGAAATGCGGCAGTGGAAGATACAATTAAAATGTCGCCGCGCTTCCGCGCGATCATCGGCTGCAAATAAAGATGCGTGAGGTGCACGACGGCCGCGACATTAACCTGCACCATTTCAAGCAGGCGCGCCAGGTCCATACCCGCAAATTCGCCGTACAAGCCAAATCCCGCGTTGTTAACGAGCAACTCGACCTCAATTCCTTTTTCCTTTGTGAAAGCGAAAATTTCTTCGGGCCCGGACTTTTGCGTGAGATCGGCCGTACAGATCTCTGACCGAGCGCCGAACTTCGTCGCGAATTCGCCCGCCAATTCCTCGAGCCGGTCACGGCGCCGGGCAGTCAATACCAGATGCGCTCCGCCTGCTGCCAGTTCAGCGGCCAGCGCGCGGCCGATACCTGAGCTTGCGCCGGTCACAATCGCCCATTTTCCGCGCCAGGTGCTCATAATTCCTCAATCCACATTCGAGATAATCGCCTGCCGGATTAGCCAGGAATAGAAAGCATTGTAACACTGGAGCCCACGGGGCTACTTTTGCGCGAGGTATAGAAAGCGCGAGAGGCGCCGTTCGGCGGCGACCGTGTGAGTGCACAGCAGGAATTTCTGCAGGCCGGCGAAGTTTGCCTCCCCTTCGATGGATGTCAATGCGTCTTTGCGCTTGGCGCGCGCGTCGTGCCAGAGCTTGGCTATTTCGGCTGGATTTCCGGTAGTGTCGTCAACGCGGAGCAGCTTGAAACCAGATGCCGCGATGACCCTTTCGTTTTCTCCAGCTTCCGAAAATGCATAGTGGCCAATCGAGCTGCGCGTGGCCAATTCTTCTTTTGACACTTCGCCGGTGATGACGACAGCATCGCTGTAAAGCAGCCGCCCGCCGGGTTTCATCACGCGCCTTGCATCGAGCAGAAGAGCAAGCCGATTCGGAATGTGGCATAACGCATCATTCGAATAGATCGCATCGAAATCATTCACGTCGAAGGGGATGCCGCGGCTCGCGTCGCATTCCCGAAAACGCGCGCGAGATTCGAGGCCTCGAGCGCGGGCGAGTTCATTCGCATTTCGCACGCCGCCAAGGTTCATGTCTAGACCCGTCACGTGGCAGCCTACCGTCATGGCCAAATGCACCGCGCATCCGCCAAGCCCGCTGCCGATTTCCAACACGCTCGATGACGGATCCAAGCCGAGCCGCACGGGGATTTCATCGAGTTCGTCGAGCGTCATCCAACTTGTTTGGCCAAAATCCTCGCCGTAAGTTTCCACTCGGATTTCACGATAAACGTCTTCGGAAGGATTGTTGAAGGCGCTGTTGTAAAGATCGACTTGTTGCCCCATGCGCGCGAATCGTACGGCGTGCGTGCGAGCAAGTCAACGCCGCAAGAGGCGCCCTGCCGCGCTTAATCACTAAGGCACACGAAGAAGCGCGCGCTTGGCGATGCGCGAATCATGGGGCAGGATAAATGGGCTTGGGATAGCCAGCCCCGGTTTGCAGCGTCCCCCCCCCGGAACGCAGGCGATCGGCCCGACATATTGTCCCCTTCCAGTAAGGCGACGCGGTTGCACCGCGGACGCGAGATGATTGTTTTCGGAGGCCACGATGCTAATCCAATCACCGGACTTGCCTGAGAAAATCCAATCGCCGCTTCGAGTGCTCTTGATCCCGAACTCGGAAGACGGATTCGATCAGTGGGCCCGCGCGCTCGAGAAGGCGGGAATGGATTTCAGCGCCGACAGGGCTCTTACGCGCGCGGAATTTGACAGGCTCACAGCCGAGTCAACCTACGACGCCATCGTGTCGGATTATTCGCTCGACGGTTGGTCGGGAATGGACGCGTTCGACGCACTTCAGTCGAAAGGCATGGACGTGCCGTTCATCGTCGTCGCTGGTTCCATCGGTGAGGAAAGAGCGGTCGCGTGCATCAAGAAAGGCGCCGCGGATTGCGTATTGAAAGCAAATCTTGGCGCCCTGCCTTGGGCGTTGCGCAGAGCTGTCGAAGACCGGCACATCCGCGAGCAGTGTAAAAGCGCCGAGACATCGCTGCGAGAAAGCGAGAAGACATTCCGCGTGCTTGCCAATTCGATTGCTTCCGCCGTGCTCATCTATCAGGGAACCGAATGCCGCTATGCCAACCTGACCGCGCAAACGTTGACTGGCTATTCCGAGAATGAATTGCTCGGTCTCAGCTCGTGGGATTTGATCCATCCGGATTCGCACCCTTTGGTTATCGAACAAGGATTCGCGCGATTGCAAGGCGACAAGACGGAATCACGGAATGAAATCCGCATTTTGACGAAAAAGGGGCAAGTGCGGTGGCTCGACGTAACCTTGGGAAGGATTTCGATTGAAAGTCAACCCGCGGGACTGGTCACCGCGGTTGATATCACCGAACGCAAACTCGCCGAAGCCGCCACGCAAGCAGGCGGCCTTCGAGATCCTCTTACGGGCCTGTTGAGCAACGTTCAGTTACAGAGTGCGTTTCAATCGGAGGCCAAACGATCACAGCGGTCGGGACGCTCGTTCGGATTTCTGCTGCTAAAACTCGAAGGGCTGGCGGAAATCAGCAACCAATCCGGCGGAATGGCAGGCAGCCGCGCCTTGTGCAAAGTTTCCAACACGATTGGCGAGATGTGCCGGAATGCGGACATCGCCGCGCGCTATAGCAACGATGAGTTTGTTCTCGTGTTGCCGGAGACGACGCTTGCAGGCGCGCGGCGGGTCGCGGCACGCATTGAAGAAAAGGTCAAGGGCGAGCCCTTGGAATTCCCGATCATTATCGTGGCCGGCACAGCTGTTTACCCGCAGGCTGGGCCGACGATCGAACATCTGTTGCGCTCGGCGCGAAAGGCGATGGCGAAAGCGGAAGCCCACACCGACAGGAAACTCGCGATTTCAGCGTGAATGGATTTTGCAGTTGGTGCCGATCCAAAACCATATGCCAGACGGCACATGGCGGAGAGGGTGGGATTCGAACCCACGGTAGAGTTTCCCCTACACACGCTTTCCAAGCGTGCTCCTTAAACCGCTCGGACACCTCTCCGTCGTAAACATCCATTCAATTTAGCAGAATTGGCAGCGGCGATACAGGCGCACAGTTCGGCCACTGTGCGTCACTTCCGATGTTCTGCTAAAATTCCTTCTCCATTCCGGGGTGGTGCAATTGGTAGCACATGGGCCTTTGGAGCCTAGAATCTTGGTTCGAGTCCAAGCCCCGGAGCCAATTTTCGTGAACTAGTTGGCGTCGGCGATCTCCATGCTCATTGCCTGCCGCGGCATGGCGCGTTAATCTCTGCGTGCCAATGCCTACGCCGCTGACCACGGACATCCTGATTCTGGGCGTCGTCTGGTACGTCGCGTTTCTTTTTTCCACTGTATGCCATGAGGGAGCGCACGCGCTCGTCGCGAAGTGGGGAGGCGACCTGACCGCGTTTCACGGTGGCCAGGTTTCGCTCAACCCAATTCCGCACATTCGCCGCTCGCCATTCGGGCTGGTCGTCGTCCCGATTCTTTCCTACGCGCTCAACGGATGGATGATGGGCTGGGCCAGCGCTCCTTATGACCCCGAATGGAGCCGCCGCTATCCGAGGCGAGCCGCGTGGATGGCGCTTGCCGGGCCGGGGACAAACTTTATTCTCATGCTGCTCGCCGCGATCGCAATTCATGTAGGTATGGCGATGGGGCGCTTTCAAGCGCCTGCGTCACCCAGTTTTTCGCATATCACTGAACTGGTCGGAGGCGGGACGAATCTTGCCTCGACATTCCTGAGCGTGATGTTCATGTTGAACCTGCTTCTTGGGACTTTGAATCTCATGCCCATCCCGCCTTTGGATGGCAACGTGGGGATAACCTTGTTGATGAAGGATTCCACCGCAGTGAAGTTTGTTGAGGCGACGCGCACAAGTCATTATGCAATTCTGGGGCTTTTCGCCATCTACTATGGATTCAGCTACGTTTTTCGGCCCATCTTTCTAATTGCCCTCAATCTCCTTTACCCCGGCTCCCATTACCGGCCAGTGCATTGAAATCCACAACATTTCTTACGGCACGATTGGCAATACTATGTGCGAAGGCAGCCCCGGCGAGCAATAAACGCGCTGCGTTGCCCGGACAAAATCGGAGGCAGCCGCATCATAAATGCTCGGCACAAACTTCTGCGGGTTGCGGTCAATCAGCGGGAACCACGTGGATTGAATCTGCACCATAATTCGATGGCCCTTCAGGAATACGTGGTCGCGGTCGCGCAGCGGGACGTTCCACTTCACTGGCTGATTCGGCGCCAAAGCGTGCGGATGTTCGTAGCTTTGCAAATAGCGGCCGCGCCGGACCTCCATCGCAACCGGCAACTCGTAACCGTTCAGACTTTGGGAGTACTGGCGGGGCTGCGGTCCCGCTTCAGGGTCCCACGCATTTTTCTGGGCGTCTTGAGGAAATACATCGATCAGCTTCACCACAAAATCGCTGTCCGTTCCGGAGGTAGAGGCAAACAGGTCCGCCGCCACCTGGCCAGTGATGGTCACGTCATGCTCGAGCGGCTCGCTTACAAATGTCAGCACGTCAGGACGGCGATCAACGAATCGCTGATCCGCCGCCTCCCACGTTCTCCAGTCGCCCGCGGGATACGTCGGAGAAATTGGCCGCTGTCGGTACGGAACGGGGTTCGCGGGATCAGATACGTATTGGCGATACGTCGCAGTGCCGTCGGCTAAGGAGGGCGCTTTGAACGAGAGCGTTCCATCCGCGTGTAGATAAAGATTGGTCGGCTTCGTTTCTCTTGGCGGCCACGCTGCGTACGTGTGCCAGGTGTTTGACCCGCTCTGAAAAGTGCTGGCCTGCCACGTTGGCTTCGCCCCTGTCCCGTGCAGGTAATAGCGGAAAAACGGTGCCTCGATATTCTCGCGGAATTCACGCGCCGTTTCGTGCCCGTCAAAAGGAATGATTCCGATGCTTTCGCCGCGCGGGCTTTGCCATTCGCCGTGATACCACGGCCCGGCCACGATAAAATTCGTATGGTCGGGATCCTTTTCTTCCGCATGGTAGAAAATCTGCCATGGACCCCACGGGTCCTCCTGATCCCAGAATCCTGCAACATTCAGGTTTGGGACCGTTGAGGCGTGGAGCTGACGGACCCAGGCCTCGCGCTTCCAGAAGTCGTCGTTATCTGGGTGCTTTACGGTGTCATTCCAATATGGAATCGTTCCGTGGAGATATTTTGCATTGATATTGGAAAGCGGCCCGAGATTGAGGTACCACTCGTATGAGTCATAGATTTCGAATTCAAAATGGGTGTTCTTGTTCTTGTCGGCCTGTTCGAGCACGGCGTATTCGAAATCGTAGCTTTCGCGCAGCGCGCCGTACCGGTGGTCGTCATCATTCATCCACTGGTCCACGGGCGAAGCCTGCTCGCTGATGGCCGCAAGTGCGGGGTGCGGGTGAAGAAGAGTCAGCGCGGTCGTCAAGCCGTCATAAGAAACGCCGTACATCCCGGCTTTTCCATTGTTATTAGGGACGTTTTTCACAAGCCAATCGATGCTGTCGTAGGCGTCCGTCGTTTCGTTTGTGGCGTTCGGATCATTCAGGTCCACCTCTGACGACAACTTGAACACGCCCTCCGATTTAAATCGCCCGCGCAGATTTTGAATAACGAAAATATAGCCGTCCTGTGCCAGTTCCTTGAGAGACGGGGACATCTGCGCCGGAGCCGCGTCGGGAACGCCATAGGGCGTGCGGCGAAAGAGTATGGGCAGGGGCCCAGTCTGGTCGGCGGGCGTTAGAATCACGGTCTGGAGGTGCACTCCATCCCGCATGGGGATCATCACTTCCTGGAATTTGAAGATTGGCTTGGTGGCAGGTTGTTGCGCCAATCCTGCTGTTGTGCCGGAGACACTCAGTACAGCGCAAATCACTACACACGCCGCAAGACATATTGCCGATGCGCGCATTGCCCCTACCTCCTTTCGTGCATGCCGGTTGCGCATTCCGATTTCGGAACCCGGACCAGGAATGTGGGGATTCCCCCTCAACCGGGCGCGACTATATCAAATCATGCCGGGCAGAGACACGCCTTCTGAGCCCAACGGCCTGCATCGTTAGACCTTTCCGAATGATTCATTCCAGCACATCTGTTCGAGAATGCGCGCTTCACAGGCTCCTCAGAGCCGGACGAGCAACCCTAAAGTCTTCTGTTTCAAGCACTCACGGCGGTTGGCGTTTGGCCTTCCGTCTGCACACTCTCATCTAGGGAGAATTTGAAGATGCTTGCGGAGACCTTGGCGGAGACGAGCTACCGTATCGAAATCTCAGGCTGGGACCTGGATGAGAGCTTCTTCGTGGAGAATACCGATTTGGAATGGAGCGAATCGGAAAAGAAGGTCCGACTGCAACATGCTCTACGCAAGGGCGCTCTCGTTTTCGTGCGCTTGCTGGGGGAATCGAAACTGGCCAGCGCGTACCCGCTGGCTTACGAAGTCCTGGACGTAAAGCACCAGCAGCAGGCCGGGGCCTACGAAATTCTCTTGGCGCAGATGCACCCACGCACTTACTCCGAACTGGAAGCTGCTAACGGATGAAAGAAGGCTTGCCCATGCAAATAACCGCCGCCAATCCGATGGATTCGCTTCGCGAGTGGGACGAAATCTGCCGCGCATTCGGGTGTAGCGACGATCAGGTGCGCGAATTGTATTCCGCTCCCTGCCCTGAAGCCGGCCCGGCGACCGAGTCGTTCGAAGACGTAATGGCCGCATTCAGGCAACAGAGCGGCCAGCAGCAAGCTCCACCAGGATTCCGTACGAGCGAGCCGCAGAACTAAACCTGTCAGCCTGCCATGTAGGCGCAGATTGCTTCGTCCCTGTTCGGCACAATTCAGGCCACTCGCAAATCCAAAATGGAATTGAGATCGCCCCACCTTTCCAATCATCGCCATCCCAAGACGCAATCACAGCGCAGTTCAATTTGAAACACCCTGACGTAAATGCGTGCTGCGATTGGATTTACAGCGCTCAAGTAGGCGGCCCGCATCTCCGCGCAACCATTGCTTCCAGACCAATGTCCAGTGCTCCGATTTGGCATCATCCTTGCCACACATTCCCTCATGAGCCAGACACAGACGAAAGACACCGTGGAAACACGCACTCATTCCAGCTTCCTCACCTGTATTGTGGACGACGACCCAGCCATGCTGGAGATGCTGCTGGATACGCTTCGCACGCTTGGCTACGACGCTATCGGCACGACCAGTGCCGCGGAGGCGCTCGAACACGTCCGCTCGAGCCGTTGCCGCGTGGTTATCTCTGACATCAAAATGCCGGGCATGGACGGCCGCGCATTGCTTGAGAAAGCACTGGAGCACGACCCCGGCATGCACGTGATCCTGGCGACGGGTTACTACTCTCTGGACTCCGCCGTGGACGCCATCCGGCGCGGGGCTTACGACTATTTCTCGAAGCCCGTGGACCGCGAACGGCTGAAGCGCACGCTTGACGAGATCAGCGAGATCTACAGCCAGCGGGCGCGCATCCGCGACCTCGAAACGCAATTGCTCAGCGACCTGAACTTTCACGGCATCATCGGCAAGAGTCCCGCGATGCTGGAGGTGATCGATCTCTCGCGCAAAGTCGCAAAGCATTACACGAACGTGTTGATCATGGGCCCGACCGGCTGCGGGAAAGAATTGGTGGCGAATGCAATCCATCAAATGAGCCCGGTATCGCAACAGCGCTTCGCTGTGTGCAACTGTTCGGCTTTGGTGGATACGCTCCTCGAGAGCCAGCTCTTCGGCCACATGCGCGGCGCATTCACGGGGGCGACGGACACGCGGCCCGGCCTATTCGAATACGCGAACGGCGGCACGGTCTTTCTGGACGAAGTCGGAGAGATGTCTCTGCCAATGCAGTCAAAGCTGCTTCGTGTGATTCAAAACCGGGAGATCCAGCGTGTCGGCTCGCCGGAAGTGAAACACGTGGACGTGCGCATGATCGCGGCGACAAACCGCGACTTGCGCGCGGAGGTGCTGGCGGGGCGATTCCGCGAGGATCTGTTCTACCGGTTGAGCACCATCCAAATGCGAGTGCCGAGCCTGGCGGAACGCATTGACGACATTCCGCTGATGATACAATTTTTTCTGAAGAAATATAATCAGGCTTACAGCAAGCACATCCTAGGCCTTTCGCGGCGCGCGCAAACCGTCCTCTTGCAGCACAGTTGGCCGGGCAACGTGCGCGAGCTCGAAAACGTGATTTCCGGCGCGGCAATCAAAGCGGTAAACGAATTCATTGACGTGGATGATCTCCCCGAGCACTTGCAGAAGCCCACGGCGCGGCCGGGAGTTGCCGAGGAGAATTGGCGTCCGCTGCCGCTGAACGAAGTGCGGCGGGTGCACATTCACCGCGTGCTGGACATGTGCCACGGCAACCGCGTCCGCACGGCGCAGTTGCTCGGGATTGGGCGCACGAGCCTTTACCGTTATCTGAAGCGCGCAAATAAGCCGGTGAAGGCGCAGCAAGCAAAAGTAGGATGAAACGCACTCGCGGGCCCGTTGAAAGGGCGTCGCAAACGTAATTCAGAGTCTCCGAATCTCTTGTTCGCAATTCCATCGAAGTGTTCCACGCCGGAACGAAATCTCACTTTGAAGCATGGGAAGAATCCTTCGACAACCGGAAGTCCTTTGATTCCTACGCTTTCCCCGCGATGGCTTTGGCAAATGGGATGCGAGGTTCACCTGTACCGGGGGATGCGTGCAATGGCCACGAGCATAGATTGGAATCAGCTTGCCGAAGAAGCTCGGCAAGACCGCCGCGAGGGCAGGCGGGTCACATTGAACTACGGCCTTGAAGTGCGAGGAGCGGATGAGCAGGGCGCATTTTACGTGTGCGCGGCGCGGACGCGGAACGTCAGCGAGCATGGCTGCTGCTTTGAGATTGAGAGAATGATCAAACGAGGCGAAGTAGTTTCCTTACAAGTGAAGCGGCGCAACCCGGACGGTGAAAAGCAAACCACGAGGTCGCTCATCTTCCGCATCTGCTGGGTAACGACCGAAGAAAACTTGTGGATTGCCGGCGCAGAAATGGCTGAGCAAGAAAAACCCTGGGGTATTGCATTTCCTCCCAAAGGCCAGCCGCTAAAATCCTTGTAAAAAATCTGCCGTAATCCAAAATGCAATTCACGATGCGCGCAAAGTGGAAGTCCATTCTACCTTCGGACGCATAATCCAACTGAAACCCGGGGGCGGGATCTGCTGTTGCAAGCAAGCTGAGACCCGCCCCTGCGAAAGCCATATGCGGACGCAGATATATCCTCCTGCGCGCGACGCGTTGAATCAGCGAGCATTACTTTTCCTCGAGATGCGTTATTGATTCGTGCCGGGCGAATAAGCCGCGGCCGTGGCTATCACTGTCGGCAGAGTCAAGGTGTTATCCAACCGCACGAGGATGCCGGTCTGCGGGGGAAGCTCAACCTCTTTGCCCTTGCGCGCGACAACATAGGCCGCGCTCCCGGCAAGTCCGAACGCGAATCCGCGCATCACGTGGCTGAAGACGGCGCCGACAACCGAACCGCCGCTTGTGCCCACGGCGACGATCAGCACGTCTTCTTTGACGTCGTTCTTAGCCTGGACAACTTCGCCCTCGTCCACCTTCACGTCCTTGCGGCTTTTTGACGAACCCTGCATCTGCGGGCTCTGAAGCCCGAGGATGCTCATCTGAATGGGAATTTCGCGGTGGTCAATCTCAATGGTCTTAAACGCGAGGCTCATCGCCGCCTGCCCGCGGATCATCCCGATCCACTTGGGGCGAATCACCGCGCCAACGACGCCTGTAATTTTTGTGCCCGCAGGAAGAACGAGTTGGCCGTTGACGAAAACCGGCTCGGTAATTGTGGCCGTGAAGGGATCGCCGGCATGCGCGACCTTCGTGGTTAAATCGTTTTGCAATGTGAGGTGCATCTGACTGCCCTGCAGGAGCTGATTGAGATTCTGCGAATGCACGGGGAGCGCCACGAGAAGCCCGAGGCACATCACCGCAAGAATAGAGACAACTTTTTTCATGAATTCCCCCTTGCTTCACGCTTGGTGAAGCTCCGCCCCGTATCGAGGGGCGTGGCGCTGGCGCGCGGAACCGGTGCGCGCTGCGGGCGCGCCGCCGGACTGGGTGCGGAGGTAAACACCCGCGGAGAGCATAGCCGGAAGGAGCGGCGGGGCGGTAAGAAAAGTCCGCAGCGGCGTTCCTAAGAGCTACTTCCCCGGCAAATGGTGAGATTCGATTGCAGGTCGTGCGGTTGTCCAGCATAGGGCGTTTCTGCGTATAATGAGGGAAAGGAGATTCAAATGGCCGACAGCGAAATCATTTTTTCCGTGGAGGAGTCACCTGAAGGCGGTTATGAAGCCCGCGCGTTGGGCCATTCGATATTCACGCAGGCGGATACTCTAGAGGGACTCAAGGTAATGATTCGAGATGCTGTCACATGCCATTTCCCTGACGGCGATAAACCTCACTTGATTCGGCTTCATATGGTCAAAGATGAGGTCATTCCTGCTTGAAACTTCCCCGCGATCTCAGCGGAGAAGGCCTTGCACGGCTCCTGCGCAAGTACGGCTACAAAGTAACTCGCCAATCTGGCAGTCATATGCGACTGACGTCTAGTGCAAAGGAGACGGAACATCACATTACGGTGCCTGCACATGATCCGCTGAAAGTCGGAACACTGTCTGGCATTCTAGGCGAGGTCGCCGCGTACCTCAGAATTGGAAAGGCAGCACTGGCAAAAGAGCTGTTCGATCCACAGTGAAGGACCGTCGTTCGACCCCAGCTAGTTCACCCCGAGACGCTGTGCTAGACTTCGCGAAGCGGTCCCGAGCAATTCGCCGGGACTGCCGATGCGTGGAACTTCGGGCTCTGTGCAACGCCGCCCCGCGAACCCCGCCAGGCCCGGAAGGGAGCAACGGTACCGGGATCACGCCGTGTGCCGCGGAGTACCCGAAGTTCCTCCCATCGCTTTTTTCTTTTGGGGCGCAATTGGGTTGGATAAGGCGTGCCTAAGACCGGCCCCGACGAAATGAGATCAATGGGCTATCAAGTTATCGCAAGAAAATGGCGGCCGCAGACGTTTGAAGACGTCGTGGGGCAGCGCCACGTGACGGCAACACTCGAAAACGCGATCCGCGCGAACCGCGTGGCGCACGCGTACATTTTTTCGGGCGCACGCGGCGTGGGGAAGACGACCACAGCGCGCATCCTGGCGAAAGCGCTGAACTGCGTGAAGGGCCCGACGCCCACGCCATGCAACGTTTGCGACGCCTGCATCGAAATCACCGCTGGAAATTCCCTGGACGTAATTGAAATTGACGCCGCGTCAAACCGCGGCATTGACCAGATCCGCGAATTGCGCGACATGGTGCGCTATGCCCCCGCATCCGGCCGCTACAAGGTCATCATCCTCGACGAAGCGCACATGCTCACCGATGAAGCGTCAAACGCATTGCTGAAAACATTGGAAGAGCCTCCGGAGCGCGTGATCTTCGTAATGGCCACGACGGAGCCCGAGAATCTCGCCGACACAATTCGTTCGCGCTCGCAACACTTTCATTTTCGCGCTCTCTCCTTCGCGGAAATAAATGGTGCGCTCGCTGCAATCGCGAAAAAGGAAGAGCTTACTGCGGAGCCCGGCGCTCTGGCGGTGATGGCGCGCGCGGCGGAAGGCAGCCTGCGTGACGCGCTTTCACTTCTCGAGCAGGCGCGCGCTTACTGCGGCACTCAAATCACAGACCTCGCGATCCATGAGTTGTTGGGCGTCGTGCCCGAAGAGGCGCTGGCGGAACTCGTCGCTGCAATTGAAGAACATTCGGCTGAAAAGGCGCTCGCGCTGGTCCACCGGTTTCAAGCGGAAGGGCGCAACTTGCAGCATTTCTGCCGTGAAGCGATCCGCCACTTCCGGAATTTGCTGGTGGCGCGCGTGTGCGGAGCGGATTCGGACTTGATTGCGGCAACGCCCGAGCAGCGGCCCGAGATCGCGCGCGCGGCGGCGGTGTTCAGCGAAGAAGATCTGACGCGCTTTTTTCAGATCCTGATGGAGACGGACGAGGATTTGCGGAGGAAACCCGATCCGCGGCTTCATCTGGAGCTGGGTCTGCTGCGGCTTGTGAATGCTGCGCGGCTCGCGCCGCTGGAAGAAGTACTCGCGGAGTTGAACGGCGAAGCGCCACAGCGGGCAGCTTCATCGCATAGGGGAGATTCTCCCTCGACCGCATCTCATTCTTCGGCCATAAGCTTGCCAGCAATCGTTCCAACTCCTGCGAATGCACCCGCAATTGCAGCACGTGCTGCGGCAGCTGGCGCTTCAACATCGGCAACCGCCTCCACGCAAATTTCATCGGGTGAACTCTCACGCAATCCCACCGGCGCTCAAGAAACCAGGACCTCTGAAGCGATGGGAGAACGCGCCGCGCCTGCAATTCCCCGCGCGGCTGTGCAGTCCAGCGGAATTGACTCCGCGCAAGTGGGCGCCATCAAGGCCGCCGTCCTTCAACAACAGAAATTTCTCGCGGAACTTGTGGAGCACGCGCGGCGATGGGATCTTGAAGGCAGCGAATTGCGGCTCTACTTCCCCGCCGAAAGCCGCACGATCGCTGAAATGTTGCAGCAGCGAAACCCTCTGGAGAAGTTGCGCACAATCGCAAGCGACATCCTGCGCTCGCCGCTGCGCGTGTGTGTTAAACTGGATTCCGGGGATGGTGCGCAAGCCGCACAGGCGGCACAAAGCGCGCCAATGCCGCGAGCGCAGTATGAGCAAGACCCAATCGTGCGCGCGATGCTGGATCGGTTTGGCGGTCAGGTCACGGAGATCAAGCGCCGGGGCGAGGGGTAAGCCATGGAAGTCAAAGCCTTGCAGCAGATGCTCTCTCAGTTCCGTCAGATGCAGGAGAACCTGCAGAAGCAGGTGGACGCGGTCCACGTGGAGGCCTCGGCGGGCGGTGGCATGGTCGTGGTGCAGATGAACGGACAGAAACAGGTCACGTCCGTGCGTATCGAACCGGATGTGTTCGCGAGCAAAGACCAGGACATGTTGCAAGATTTGGTGCAAGCCGCGGTGAATGAAGCCGGACGCCGCGTGGACGAAGAGCTGGCCCGCCAGATGAAAAGCCTCAGCGGGAGCATTCCCGGCATCGCGGGAATCAAGATCCCCGGACTGTTTTGACCGGTCGCGCGGAGAGAAGCGCAAAGTTTCAAATTTATCCGGACCTTCATGCCTGATTACGCCCTTCCCATCACGCGACTCATTGACGAGCTAAAGCACCTGCCCGGCATCGGGCAGAAGACGGCGCAGCGGCTGGCGTTCCATTTGTTGCGCGCGACGCCTGAGCAAGCGCTGGCGCTGGCCGATGCGATCCGCGACGCAAAGCAGAATGTCCGCTTCTGTTCGGTGTGCAACAACATTACGGACGCGGACCCATGTTTTTACTGCACGTCCGCGACGCGGAACCGGAAACTCATCTGCGTTATAGAAGAGCCGGTCAACATCATGGCCGTCGAGAAAACCCGGCAGTTCAACGGCCTCTACCACGTCCTGGGGGGGGCGCTCGCGCCGCTGAGGGGAATTGGACCGGAGCAGCTCAAAATCAAGGGATTGATCGAGCGGCTGAAGGGCGCGGGGGTCGAAGAGATCATTGTCGCGACGAATCCCACCGCCGAAGGCGAAGCAACGGCCGTCTATCTTTCGAAATTGATCAAGCCGCTCGGTGTCCGCGTGACGCGCATCGGAGTCGGCATCCCGGTCGGGTCGGACCTCGAATACGCCGATGAAGTTACGATGCTCAAAGCGATGGAAGGCCGCCGCGAACTGTAGATTCCCGCGGGTATCCTCCCGCCAATTTCCGCTTGAACTCCACCCCCTGCGGACGCATAGAGAAAATATCAAAATTGCTCGGAGGAGGATTATAATGGTTAGACTTGTCGGAGTGTTGTCCGGGCCCTAAAGTTAGGACTGGAGGTAGGATCATGGTGCCGTTGGATCGCAGGACTTTTATAAGTTGTTTGGCTGGCTCTCTTATTGCATCATCTGCGCAATCATTCGCTGGAAATTTGCCGTTTGCCGCAGCCTTAAAGAACCAGCATCCGGTTACATCTCTTACTCCGGACGTTTGCTGGCTGGACGTTGCCGCTCCTTTCGTCACTACCGATCCTGCGCTTGGGATCTCCACGAATTTTCTCCTCACCGCTTCTTGCTTTCCCGGAGTGGACGGCTTCCGCGACCCGAAAAATCAAACTGATTATCAAATCCAGCTTTACGACGCGACCGGACGCGATGTGCCATTGGATCGCGACGGGAAATTTGACATCGCCGCGCTGCACACAACGATGGTTGATTTGAAGGAGATCGCGCACGGCAAATCGTTCTGGGGCGCTGGCCGCATTCGCCTCGCTCCTTCGCCGGGGCAGGTAAACCACGCGGGGGACTTGTTCGGCGCCGGCTTCGTGCGGTGGCAGACGGATTCCAATTTCGATAACGTCCATGCTCATCCGGCTGCGCCTCAGCAGGCAATGGGACATTTCAATTACTCGATGCCCCTCCCCAATCTCAGCGAATACCATTGCATGTTCTCGCTCTTCAATCCGGGTGAAATCGAAGCCGCAGGCTCGATACGCGTGGTGGACCGCTTGGGCGTTACGGTTGTCGAGCGGCCGTTCAAGCTCGTGCCGCACCAGACGGAGCTCTTTTCACTCGAGACGCTGAAGAATTTTGACACGCCCGGTGAAGGCCTCGCGATTACGCCTCTCCAAGAACAGAAGCTGGCCAACGGCGGCGTCATCATCGTGCACAACACCAGTGAGGCGGTCGCATTCGCGTACACAATGATAAAGAGCCGGACGGGCGGTACTTTCACAGTCGAGCATCCATTACATTACGCGGCCGACGTACCCGTGAAGCCCGCGCGCGTGACGCCTTACGACGACAAGCACAATTTCCCCGTCCAAGGGCTTGTGTACACGCCGTTGCTGTTTTCCGGCAAGCGTATTGGCGGCCTCGAGCTCGAATCGCGCTTCTACATGAGTTCGAGCCGCTGGACCGAAGAGGCGTTGTGGATGATGCCGTTCGTCACCAACGGTGAAGGAAACATTGAGTGGGTGTCGAATAAGGACGATGCGTTCCCCACTCGGGTGCAGCCCTCTTCGCTCACAAGCCAGGGCCTGCTGAGACTGACGGAATTTCAGAGCGTGGAAATTGATGCCCGCGCACTGCCGTTGCCGCCCGGATACTCGGGAGGGCTGGGCCTGGGCTGCATCCCGGTCACTTCCCACTCACTTCTCAAAGCCGAAGTCCATGTGAAGGATTGGAACCGCTCTGCCTTCACCCATTTCCGCCCGGGCGGAAATTTTCAGAAAAAATATCGCTTGGCGGATGAGCGCGGCGGCGTTGCAACGGACTATATCGTCACCGATTGCCAGATCCGCGGCGCGGGCGCAAACATAAAACGCGATGCCGTGCTCGCCGTCATGAACATCGAGTTCCAGGAAGAGCACACCGGCTCGCCGAAGATCCAGTTGCACGGGCCTTCAGGCTTAATCGCGGAAAAATCCATTGGGGAGTTCCCGCCTCTCGCGTGCAGGCATTTCCTGCTTTCCGAACTTTTCCCCGGCGTGCAAACGGACCCGGAGAAACCTGTCACCGTCCGGATGATTGACGACAATGCCATGCTGGTCTGTTCCGCGGTCCATTTCGATTACGACCGAAAAGATCTCGCTTTGGAGCATGGTTCAGACAGGCACTCGACGTTTAACGACTTCAAGTGCTGAGGTGCCCGCCGGCTCGACCCAAGGCACGGTAAGCGTATCGCAGTGCAGGAGGTCTTCAATGGCCCCTCTCAACCGCTATATGGCCCAGTATGATCATGAACACAGCAGTCCGTGGAACAAGCTCTTACACGGCATTGGCATCCCCGTGATTTTCGGCGGGATCGTTTTGCTGATATTGCTCCGCTGGAAGCTGGGCCTTGCGCTTTTCGTTGGCGGCTGGGTGATGCTCCTTCTTGGCCATCGCATTGAGGGAAACAAGCCTGCCTTCTTCCAGGGCCCCATCTACTTCCTCGTAGGGCCGGTCTGGGTCGCCAAAGAGCTATTTGACGCCCTTCGGGGCCACCGCCCAAGCACCGATTCTGCCAAATAACCCCCAAGAACATTGAAAATTCCATTGACTGATTCGCACAGAAGGCCGTAGTCTCTCGTTGCCCCCCAGCCCAGAGTGCTAGGCTTGTAATTTGAAGCCGGAGACTAGCCTTGCCCGAAAGTGTTCCACATCAGGACCCAGAGCTTCGCAAGCGCCGCAGCACGCGCATTGTGCAGGCCATCCCGCTCACCGTCACGGGCGTGGACGCGCTCGGCCGTTCATTTCAGGAACGCACTTCAACGCTGATCATTAATTGCCACGGCTGCCGCTACCAATCCAAGCACTACGTTCTTAAGAATATGTGGGTCACGTTGGAACTACCACATCCCGAAGCGGGACGCGAGCCTCGCGTGGCACGCGGACGCGTCACTTGGATTCAGCGCCCGCGGACAGTCCGCGAGTTGTTTCAAGTCGGCGTTGAGCTGGAATTTCCCGGCAACATCTGGGGCATCGCGTTTCCACCGCCGGATTGGTTCCCTGCTGTTGAGGCGGGCCCTTCCGCAATTCCACTTCCCGGAGCGGAGTCACAAACGCCGGAGGTCGAAACTGAAGCCGAAATCCCCGATGCGAGCAACGTCGTTGTAATGGGAGCGGCGGAGGCGCAAACCGGTCCGGATGCGCCGGTGCATCTCGCGCGACAAATGTCTCGGATGGTCAACGAAGCCAAGCAGCAAATCCAGGCCGCTGTGCGGGAAGCCACTTCACGCACCGTCACGCAGGAAATTCACCACCTGCTCTCTTCAGTGGAATCCCAGCTTCAGGATGCGGCCACCAAAGCGGTGCACTCCGCCGCGGACGATTACGCCAAGCACTGGCTCGCCCGCGCCACGGAGCGCATCGAACTGCAATCGCGTGCGAGCGCGGAAAGTCTGCGCGAAGAATGGAATAAGGAATTGGACGCGCGCCTCGAAGAAGCGCGCACGTTGCTGGCCGCCCGCGTGGCGAGCATTGAGCAAACCGAAAAGGAAAGTTTTCAGGCCGCGCTCGGGGCGAGCGTGGACTCCGCGATTGACCGCTTGCGGATTTCGGCGGAAGCAGCGGCAGCGCGCGCGGATCAGGCGCGCGAACAATTTGAGAATTCGCGGGAGGAATTGCAATCGACGGTAAAGGAAGCCACGCGCCAGTGGGAGCAGGCGCTTTCTGGCCAGACAACGGGCGCCGCGGCGGAATTGGAGAAACTTCAGGCCGCGGCAACCAGGCTTTCAAATCAGATCCATAACGCCATCGATCAGGGCGAGCAGTCCTGGCGTGCGCGGCTCGAATCCGATATGGCCGCCGCTCAGAAGCGCGCCGTGGAATTTGCCTCCGGAGCGGTCGACCAGGCCGTGCAAGCGGGAACCGCGCATGTCACTGCGCAATCGCAGAAAGAAATCGAGCGCCTTCACACCCAAACCGGAAAGAACATCGCCACTTTGCGCCAGCACACGGAAGATCTTCACGCGCAAGCGCGCCAGGCAATTAAGGATTTTCACGCGCAATGGGAAGCGGAAGCCACGAACGGCCGCGCGGCTCTCACGGAAATTGAGCAGGCGGCTGGACGCCTCACAGAATTCGCGCGGCAGCTTGACGGGATGCAACAGACCGCGGCCGCTAGCCTCGAGAGGAGAATGGGCGAGTTGCTCGAAGGCTCCACACTCGAGCTTACTGCGCGCGCCGAGGCCGCCGTCTCCGGAATGGCGGAGCGTTTGCAGCCCCTTCTCGATAATGCAGGCGCGCAGTCCGTTGCGAAGCTCGGCGAGCAACTGGAACAGGAATTCGCACCTCAGATTGACCGCGCCCGCGAAATGGTCCAGAAACTTGTAGCGGGCCATCTTTCCGCGGAAGAAGCGCTCCAGTCCCAGGAAGATCGAATGCGCGAAGCTTCCGCCCAGTTTGAAAACGAAGCTACCGCGCGGATGCAAGAATCTGCTGCTCGCCTGGGAGATGGTTGGCTGGAATCCACGAAAGCGTTGATGGCGAAGTGGCTCGAAGAGATGGACGCGCGCGCTACCGACATTTCCCACACCACTGTCGAGTCACTCTTTAAATCCGCAAACTGGTACGAGAAGAAAGTTCATGCGCAAATGCAGTCAACCCTGGACCGCGGCTTGGAACAGGCCGGTGAGGCGCTCCGCGCCCGCGCCGGAGAGATGTCCAGCCTATTCGCAAGCGAACTCGACCACTACAGCCGCAGCTACGTCGAGCACGCTCAGGGTCAACTCGACGAGACCTCGAAAGAGGCTTTACAGCAAACGCAGGAAAAAATCCGCGAAACAATACAGGCAGGCAGCGCCGAGGTCGGAGCCAAAGCACGCCGGGCTGCGCAATTGGAATTGGAGCGCTTCAATGCCGGCCTGCGCAACGCATTCGACCAATCCGCGGCTCATCTTGAAGCCCATTCCGTGCAAGTCCGCGCGCGGATGGGCGCCGAAACCCGCCAATTCCTTTCAGAATTCCAGAAGAATTTGGAGCAGAGGTCGCAGGAAAGCGTCGCAGCCACGCAGAAAGAACTAAATGCGCAAGCTGGTATTCTGCGCGACGCCGCTCGCAAGGACCTCGAATCGCTGGAGAAGCAACACGGCGCGGCGCTTGTGCGCCGGGGCGACGCAGCTTTGGAATCTTACGCTGGCCGATTGGAAAGCGCGTCAAGCGCCTGGCTGCTTACGACCGCCGCAAAACTCAGCCAGCAAGCCGATCAACAAATTGAGAGCCTTTCGCGGAATGCCGAAGAAAAACTGCGCGAGACTTTCTCGCAGGTTTTCGCCACCGTCGGAGATTCACTCCGCCAACGTATGATGGATTTCTCCGCTTCTTTACCTTTGCCCGCCGCCAAAAAGCCTGAAAATAAGTAGCCCGCCGCAAACGGTTGGGAATTGACCGGGGCGACGGCTCTTTTTTGTTATCAGGCTGCTTTCTTAGGTGCCTCCTTATACCGCCTCGATTTCAAGCTATGGAGCCGATGTTTGTATAATATCCGCATGCCGGATCGCGCATTCGTCAGTGCCTGGGCGCAGGACTATTCGGAAGAAACGCAGCTTGCTAAATTCAAGCAGTTGCTCGAAACCGTGCCTCTGCCCGAAGCCTGGCCCGGGTTCTCCGCGTTAATCGTACGCGCCGTGGATGGCGCAGAATCCCCCGTGCGCGAATTGGACCTGCGCAGCCTCCCCGTCAGCGCCGCGGAAATAATGGAACTTCTGCGCGAACACTCCGGCGGTGACATGGCCTACGAAGTTCACGCGCCATGGGAGTTATGGGTTTTCGACGTGGAGGCTGGCCGCTGGAGTCGCAAGCCTCAAGTTCTCGAAATAACTTGCCACGGCCCTGATTACGATGGCGGCATCGCCGCGGAGCAGGGCGACTTCCTCATCGGCATCGGCTTCGAGCATCTATTTGCTGGATATGCTGGCCTCCTTGCAAAGGACGCGCCACAGAACGCTGAGTCCGCGCCTCTGGAAGAAGAGAGATTTCTCGCCGCGATGAGCACTCCCGAACGCCTCCGCGAATATCACCAGCGCACCCGCGAGAACATCCAATTCCTATTCCGTTGGCTGCAGGAAGCGGAGGCCGCAGTCCCGCTTGAACGCTACCGGCTGTGGTCCGAGGGAGAAGAAAACTTTGAAGCCCGGTTGGACGAAATCCTGGCTGTGCATTAGCGCGTTGTTCCTGGCGCAATCAGCAATAGCCGCCATTGCGGCTTCCATTCCTGCAAAGGATACTCGCGCGAATGAGCTGACCATCGCCGGTTTCCGCCCTGGCCGGGACAAGCTGGCCGCGGCGCGCGCAAAAATCGGCAATAAACTTCCAACGACGGAAGACGAACCCGATCGCGTGATTACCTGGCACGAGTTCTGTAACGGACAGGACCTCAGAATTGAAGCGGACAAGAACGGCTTGATCCAGTCATTGGACCTTTCCACGATCGAACCGGTGCACCGCTGCAGCCAGGAGGCCCTGGCGGCCGCGCAGCAGACTGGATACTGGAGAACGGGACGCGGGCTGATTCTCGGCGATTCTCGCAGGCGCGTCATTTCCCTCTATGGCCCGCCCGGATCGAATGGGCCCAGCCAGCAGGGAGACGAGCGGCGGGAATTGCTATACTACGCCTTTGATTGGGCGGGGTCGGATGTGCCGCAAGTAATGGAAGTTTCTTGTGATAAGGCAAGCGGTCGCGTCGTCGAAATCATGCTGGCCTTCCCGAGTTTGTAATTTTAGGAGGAGTTCTTGCGTCTAGTTGTATTGACGGGCTTGCTTTGCGCCTGCACATTTGCCATCGCGTGCGGCGGCCCTGCGCCGACACCTGCGCCCGGTGCATCCAATGCCACGCCGGCGTCAGCGCCGGCCGTCCCCGAGGAATTCGCGGCCGTGGCCCGCGGTGCGTTTGGCAGCGAAGGCGAAGCCCTTGCCTGGGGCGATTTGTCGCTTAGCGGAAGCCAGCAAGTGCTCGTTGTCAGCCGGCTGCACGGAGCGCCAGGCGCGCAAAGCGACGAGCTGTTTTTTACGCGGCTCGCGATTGGTGAAAATGATGGAGGCCATTGGACGCAAGTGCTCCTTTGCGACGAACATTTGAAAAATGAGAAGGGTTATCTCGGCGGTGCGCCCGGCGATATTGTCTCGCGGTGGAAACTTTCTTATGTGAAGGACCCCGTGAAAGGATTAGTCCTTTCCATCACGCCGATGGGGCTGGGTTCCGATGCCCTCGGAAAAACCATCCGCGTCCGCTGGAATCCGAAGGTGAAGCGGTATCAATCGTTGGATGGCAGCTCAGAGCATTTTATGAATGAAACTTCGTCCCTTGATATCGTACAAAGGTCGCTCGCGAGATGAGCGCCACCGCACAAGCCGTTTCACCGGTCGCCGCCGCAAAACCAAAGCGCCCGCCCACCGCGCGAAATCTAAGTGCATTGTTCCCTTATGTGAGGCGCTACAAAGGGATCGTATTGCTCGGAATGTTGATGAACACTGGGATGGGAATCGCCACGACTCTCGCGCCGCTGATTATTGGGGCCATATTTGATCTTCTGCAGGGCAAGTCTGCCCCGCTTGCCCAGATGGGGCGCGTAGGGCAATTCGTACTCGGTCCGCTTGGCCATTATTACAAACCGTCGGACTCCCACGCTCTTGGAATTTTCTGCCTGGGGCTCGTCATCGTAATTGCCATGAAGGGAATCTTTTCTTACTTTACTCGCTGGATTCTCATTGGGGTGTCGCGCGACATCGAATATGATTTGCGAAATGACATGCTCTCCTCACTCGTGCGGCAGGAGCCGGAATTCTACGTGCGCAACCGCACCGGTGAACTGATGTCGCGCTGCACCAATGACCTGAACGCTGTCCGCATGGTGCTTGGCCCCGGCATCATGTACAGCTCAACCACCATTCTCACCATGGTGCTCGCCGTCGTGTTCATGATCATCCTCTCGCCGCACCTCAGTTTCTGGGTCATGTTGCCTGTGCCGGTGGTAGCCGTCGTTACCTGGTATTTCGGCCAGATCATTCACAAACTTTACGGTGTCATTCAGGCTGCGCTCGCTACGCTCAGCGCCAAGGCGCAGGAAAATCTCTCCGGCGTCCGCGTCGTTCGTGCCTACGCTCAAGAACGCGCCGAAATGGCCGGGTTTGACGCGCCCAACCGCGAATACGTAACGCGCAATCTGAAACTCATCGGTGCCTGGAGCATGTTTTTCCCTCTGCTTACTACCCTCTTCGGAATGGCCTTCCTGTTGGTGCTTTGGCAGGGCGGACGAGAGGCGATGGTTGGCAGAATTTCATATGGTGAGTTTGTCGCTTTCTACTCGTTCGTTGTGCAGCTCATTTTCCCGATGATTGCCTTGGGATTTGTGACCAACATCTTTCAGCGTGGCGCGGCCTCGATGGGCCGCATCAATCACATTCTTGACGCGCAACCCAAAATCAGCGATGCCGAGGCGCGAGCAGATGGCGCGGACGGAATCCGAGGCGAAGTCGAAATGCGCCATCTCACATTCACATACCCCACCACGCGGAGTGGCGACATCTCGGCACCCGCGAAACCCGCCTCGAACGGCAAAGGTGATGGATCGGCGGCGGACGCCGCCGCGAATCCGCCGGTTTTGCAGGACATCAACCTGAAAATCCCAGCAGGCTCGACCCTCGCGATCGTCGGCCCCACAGGATGCGGCAAGACGACGCTTGCAGCGCTTGTCGCGCGATTGTGGGAAGCCCCTCCGGGAACACTGTTCATTGACGGCCGCTCGGTCCGCGAATGGCCGCTCGAAAAACTTCGCCGCGCGATTGGCTTTGTGCCGCAGGACCCGTTTCTTTTCAGCGAGACTCTCGCGAACAATGTCGCGTTTGGCGTCGAAGGCGCATCCCCCAATCGAATCACTGAGGCCGCCAACATTGCGAGCATTGACGCGGAAATCAAGGACTTCCCTGCCAAGTACGAAACGATGGTCGGTGAGCGGGGAATCACGCTTTCCGGCGGACAGAAACAGCGGACGACACTCGCGCGCGCCATTATCCGCGATCCAAGAATTTTGGTCCTCGACGACGCGCTATCGAGCGTCGATACGGATACCGAGGACCGGATCCTGCGCGGATTGAAGGATGTAATGCGCCATCGCACCACAATCCTTGTCTCCCACCGCTGCTCAACTTCGCGCCATGCCGACCAGATTATTGTCCTTCGTGAAGGACGCATCATTGAGCGCGGCTCGCACGACGAGTTGCTCGCGCTTGGCGGCTACTACAACGACCTTTACCACAAGCAATTGCTCGAGGAAGAGCTGGAACGCGAATGAGCGATTTCCGCGAAGAAGAAGCGTTAGGAAAAGCGTACGACGCGCGACTGACGCGGCGCCTGCTGCAGTATTTGCGCCCGTATAAGTGGCTTGTCCTATCGGCATTGATCCCAACGATTCTTGTCGCGCCCTTGGAAGCGGCGGGCCCGTACCTCTTCGCAATCGCGACCGACAAACAGATCATGCCCGTTATCCGCCATCAGATCGCTGTCGAGCGTGGTATGCGGGGGCTTGGAATCATCACCTTGATCTATTTGTCGGCCCTGATCTTCAGCTTTGTTTTCCAATACATTCAGATGCGCGTCATGCAAATCGTCGGCCAGAAGACGATGTATGACATGCGAAACCAAATCTTTGGCCACTTGCAAGCACTTCCGATGAGTTTTTACGACCGTAGCCCCGTCGGGCGGCTGGTCACACGGGTCACAACCGATGTGGACGCCCTCAACGATCTTTTTGCGACTGGTATTGTCGCAATGCTGAACGATGCCGTAATCCTTGTACTTTTTGTTTTCTTGCTGTTCTGGATGGATTGGCGTCTGGCCTTTGAATCGCTTAGCGTGCTGCCTTTGATTTTGGTTGCGACCTGGATGTTCCGCAACAAGACGCGCGACGGCAATCGCCGCATCCGCACCGCGATTGCTCGCATCAATTCTTTCCTTAATGAACACATCATGGGGATGTCGGTGGTTCAGCTTTTTAACCGCGAGCGGAAAACCAAAACTGAGTTTTCTGTCCACAACCAGAATTACGTTGAGGCATATAAGGACGTCATCTTCGCCTACGCGCTTTTCCTTCCCGGCGTTGAGTTCCTGAGCACTCTCGCGATTGCCCTCGTGTTCTGGCGCGGCGGGATTAGGGCAATTGACAAGGGTCTGGAAATCGGCACTCTGATTGCCTTCATGCAGTATTCCCAGCGCTTTTTCCGCCCCATTCAGGATCTAAGCGACAAATTCAATATTCTGCAAAGCGCCATGGCCGCGAGCGAGCGCATCTTTAAGCTCGTGGACGAGCCCATTCCCGCCGACACCGCTTCCGGCGGCCGCAAGATCGAGCGCCCGCTCGGCGAAATCGAATTCCGCAACGTCTGGTTCGCCTATCGCGGCGGCGCGAATCCCGCCGAAGACGACTGGGTCCTGCGCGATGTCTCCTTCCGCGTCGCGCCCAAGCAGACTGCCGCCATCGTCGGCCACACCGGCGCTGGCAAGACAACCGTCGTCCAACTTCTGCTGCGCTTTTACGAAGTCCAGCGCGGCCAGATTCTCCTCGACGGCGTCGACATCCGCGAATTCGACGTGCAGGACTTGCGCCGCCAGTTCGGCATCGTCTTGCAAGACCCGTTCCTTTTCACCGGCACGCTCGAATCCAACGTCCGCCTCGGCACCGAGGGTATCAGCCGCGCGCAGGTCGAAAGCTCTTTGCGCGAAGTCGGCCTCGGCCCGCTGCTTGATTCACTTCCGCAAGGCATCGAAACTGGAATCACGGAGCGAGGCGCGACGCTCTCCGTCGGCCAGCGGCAGCTCGTCAGCTTTGCCCGCGCGCTTGCGCACAATCCTCGCTTCATGATTCTTGACGAAGCGACTTCCAGCGTTGACACCAAGACCGAGCAAATGATCCGCGAAGCGCTCGACCGCCTGCTCCAGGGCCGCACCGCGCTCGTCATCGCGCACCGCCTCAGCACTATCCAGCACGCCGGTACAATTCTTGTGTTCCACAAGGGCCGGTTGCGCGAGCAGGGCTCGCATCAGGAGCTGTTGGCCACGCGCGGAATTTATTACCGGCTCTATCAACTCCAGTACAAAGATCAGGAACTGCGCATGCCCTTGCCGTCCGGGGGCGAAGCCGCCGGCGCATCCATTCCTGCGAGCGATTGAGAGCGCGCTTTGCTCCTCGCCGCAAGCCCTTAATGTGAAATCCAAGACATGAATTCGAAGACATGAAATCCAACGAAATCCTGATCAGCGCGGGCGAGGCCTCCGGCGACCTCTACGCAGGCAATCTCGCCGCGGAACTTTCGCGCCGCACCGGCGCGCACTTTTTCGGCATGGGCGGCGGGCGCATGCAGCAAGCTGGCGTCGAACTTGTCGCGCATTCCTCCGATGTCGCTGTCACTGGATTCAGCGAAGTTTGGCGAAAGCTGCCGCTTCTCCGTCGCACCCTTCATCGCCTCATCGATGAAGCGGATCGGCGAAAGCCGCGCCTTGCAATTCTCACGGACTTTCCCAGCTTCCATCTGCGTCTCGCAAATCGCTTGAAGCGCCGCGGCGTCCCCTGCGTCTATTTTGTCGCTCCGCAATTTTGGGCTTGGCGCCCGTGGCGTGCAAATTTAATTCGCCGCCGTTTTGTTTCCGCACTTTGTATTTTTCCATTCGAGGAAGAGTTCTTTCGCAAAGCAGGCATCGAGACAACGTTCATCGGCCATCCGCTCGTGGACATCGTCCGCCCATCCATGCGCCGCGCGGATTTCCTCGCGAGCATCGGCCTCGACGCCGCAAAGCTTGTCGTCGCGCTGCTCCCCGGCAGCCGCTGGAATGAGCTTCGCCACAACTTGCCGCCCGTCCTCGAAGCGTGTGCGCGCATTGCGCAACAGCAACCGGGCTGCCAGTTCATACTCGCCCTTGCCGCGGGCTTTACCTCAAGCGCGCCTAAGGCCGCCATGCCGCAATCAAAGATTTTGCGAATTCAGTCCGGCGCAACGCATCACAATTTCGCTCTGCCCGCGGAGCTAGACCTCCGCGTCGCGCCCGGCTCCGCCTATGACGCTCTCGCCGTCGCTACCGCCGCCGTCGTCGCCAGCGGCACTGCCACCGTGGAGACGGCCCTGCTCGGCACACCAATGGTCGTGGTTTACAAAGTCGGGCGCCTCACGGAATTGATGATCCGCGCCTTCGCGCGCACTCGGCTCGTCGCCATGCCCAATCTAATCGCCGGCCGCGCCATCGTCCCCGAACTTTTGCAGCAGAATTGCACTCCCTCGAGTATTTCCGCGGAAGTTCTTAAGCTAATGAACTCCAGCGAAGCGCGTGAAGAAATGCAATGCGGCCTCGCCGAAGTCCGCGCGCGCCTCGGCGCGGGCGGCGCCATCGCTCGCGCCGCGGATATCATCGCCCGAATGCTGTGAGTGCGGCTGGGGCAACTCAAACGCCTCTCTCTGGTATCCTATGTATTGGGATGTGTGTGGAAAGAGGGTTCTTTGCGGCGGAATTTTTGGCATATTGAAATCTGGAAGTTTGCTCCTCTTGCGTTGCTCGTTCTGACCGCCTCATTTGCGCCTGCTTCAACCGCGCAGGGTCAGGGACCGATGGTGGCGCCGCAGTCATCCAAGGCTGCCTTTCGCGCAACTCATTACGAAGTCACTGCCACGCTCGCGCCTTCCATGCAGTTGCTTGTCGCCCACGCGAAGGTGGACTTCACAGCGAGCGACACCTCCCGCATCGTCCAGGCCGAGCTGCACCTGAATTTGAAAGTTACCGCGGTCACGGACGCCGCCGGGAAACCCGTCGCCTTTGAGCGCGACCCCCGCAATCCGCTGGTCGTAGTCGCCACGCTCGCCGATGTCGTGGCGCCGGGGCAAACCGTCACTCTAAATTACGATTACAACGGCCCGCTCTCCAACGAGGAAAACAGCCCGGTCCCGGGCGTGCGGCTTGCCGCTATCCGCCCCGACGGCGCGTATCTCTTGCTTCCCTCGCGCTGGTTTCCGCTCACGTTTTATCCCTCGAATCGTTACACCGCCGTTTTTAAGATCCAGGTCCCGGATGATTTTCTTGTTGCGGGCAGCGGGAAAACCGGCCCGCCGGAACTGGTTTACGAGAAAACGGCCGCGCCACAATTGATTCGTCCCGGCGCGCCGCCACCCGCCCCCGTCGCGCAAAAAATCTTCACGTTCCGCGACGACCGCGAAGAAGCCAGTGGCTCATTTGCCGCCGGCCCTTATCAATTGACGCCCATTGACGCTGGCGGCCTGAAGCTTTCTGTCCTCACGTTTGCTTCTTCCACGCAATCCGCCCAACTCTATGGCCAGGACGCCGTAAAAATTCTCTCGGAATTTACCGATTCAATCGGGCCGCTGGCGGATCCGGCCCTGACAGTCGCCGAATTCCCCGACCTCAGCGTCGCCGGGTTTGCTGCGCCCGGAGTAGCGCTCATCAGCCAGCATCAGTGGGATCCTCGCGGCAACACTCGGCTTCTTTCGCGGCTGATCGCATCGCAGTGGTTCGGCGCGGCGGTCATGCCCGCCTCACCCGCCGACACCTGGGTCACCGACGGCCTGGCCACTTATTGCGAAGCTCTGTATGCGGGCCAGGACAACAACAAAGAAGCCGAAGACCACGCCATCGAAGACTTCGCCGTCGGCGCGCTCATGTACGAAAACTCTTCACCCATCACGCAGGCGGAACAGTTGAAGCCTTACTCCAGCGAATATCTTTCAGTCGTCCAGGACAAAGGCGCGCTCGTCTTCCACATGATTAATTCCCTGATTGGCGATGATCTCTTCAAGCCGCTGCTGCGCGATTTTTACACGCGCTACGCGGGCCGCACCGCACGTGATTTGGACTTCGAGAACCTGGCGCAGGAATATGCGGACTACAAGGCCGCGGGCAGAACGCCTGCCGCGGCTGCCCCCGTGAAACTTTCGGCTAACGCCGCCCCGCCGGCGCCACCCGCGCGAACGCAGAGCCTCACTCCATTCTTTGCCCAGTGGCTCACATCAACCGGCGTGCCGGAATTTGTTGTTCCCTACACGGTCTACCGCACCCCCAAAGGGTTTCAAGTGGTGGGCAAAGTGCAGCAGAACATTGACACGTTCAGTATGCCCATCGAAATCGAAGTGGAAACGGAAGGTAATCCGGAATTCAGGACCATTCAAGTCGTGGGCGCCGAGACGCCTTTTTCGATTGACACCTTCGGCCGGCCCAAGCCCGGCGGCGTTCGCATTGATCCGCACGACTACATGCTGAAGGCCAGTCCGAATCTGCGCATCCGCGCCACCATCGCGCGCGGCGAAGCGCTCGCCGAAGTCGGCAAATTCCTCGAAGCCATCAACGAATATCAGCGCGCGCTCGACATTCAGAAGAACAACTCCCTGGCGCTCTTTCGGATGGGCGAGTCATTCTTTTTTCAGAAGAACTACACCGCCGCGGCGAATTCCTTCCGCAGCGCTCTCGGCGGAGAAACCGACTTGACCACAAAGTGGGTTGTCGGGTGGTCGCATCTTTATATGGGGAAAATCTACGACATCACCGGCCAGCGCGAGCGCGCCGTCAACGAATACCGACAGGCCAAAAGCAGCCGCGATAACACCGGCGGCCTTCAGGCCGAGGCCGATAAGTGTATTTCTCAGCCCTACAAAGAGGGGCAGTAATCCCGCGCAGACCTGCTTCAGAGTGGAGCAAGTCCCGTTAGCTGCGCTATCGCAATTCCCTTCTGTTGAATGAACACCTGAAATGTTTCGCCCATTCCTTCGGGGTTGAGCAGGCTTGAAAGCTGCATTTGCGCGCGTAAGCGGTCTGTTTTGTTTTGGCCCGCGTCGTAAAGATCCGCGAATTCATTGCCACGTCCGAGCGCAAGCAAGAACCGGCTCTGCGCTGCAAGACCAACACGTTCGAGGCCCGCATCGCGGCCCCACAAGTCCAGCGCCGTGAAATTCACGTGCGCGGTCAAATCCTGATCGTCGGGCGCGGCGTAATAATCCTCGCTGACGCGGTGATTTCGGTATGCCAGCAGGGTCCCGCGCGGAAATCGTTCGCTGTAAAGCGCGTGCGCCTCGTAGCCATAATCCAAAGTCAGCATGAATCCGCGCTGAACCCGTCGTGCGGCATCGGCGATCCAATCGCACGCAGCGAGGCACACTTCGGCTTGTTGGCCCTCCTGGAGAGTGATTCCCTGCCGTGAAAAGTAATCCGCGATGCGCTGTGTTGAAAGTGGGCCGCCCACGTCCACAAAATACCCGTTTTCCAACCCGACAAACATTTCCCGAAGCGCCCCGCCTTTGAAAATCACGCGGTGCACCGGAATGGCGTCAAAAAATTCGTTCGAGACGATGCAGCCGTTGGGAATTTCGGTAGGCAGCTCTGCACTCGATTCCGCGCGTCCCGCTGAAATGTGTTTGCCAATTGTCTCCGCGTGAGCCGCGCGTCGCGCATCGGACCGCTCCACCGCCGCATATCGCAGCGCCGCATAAAACTCGGGCAACTGCGCTACGGAGAAATCAAGAATCTGTGCCGCCAGCCGCCCCACGCCGGCCCCCGGCTCCACAACCCAGAACTGCGCGGGGCGATCCAGCAAGCGCCACATCTCGTCCAATTGGCGCGCCAACAAGCGCCCAAAAATGGGATGCACGTCAACGCTTGTGTAGTAGTCGGCGAAGTGCGAATGCGCGGCTTTGCTGTAATAGCCGTGCGCCGGATCGTATAAACACGCCTCCATAAATTCCGCGAATGAAATCGGCCCGTGCTCGGCGATCCGCACTGCCAGCTCGCGGCTGAGCGGCGTCTCGAAGTTTTCAGTGGAAGGTTTTGCGGAGGTACTCATGCGTCCTGGCATTGCGGGTTGCGCGTGAACATCTCGATCACGTAGTCGTGCAGGCAGTTGTAAAGTTGCCGCTGGAAGCTCCAAGGGAATTGCGCATTCTCGATCTCTTTTGCCCGCATTAGGAATACGTATTCGTGAATTTTCCCATTCGCGTCCGGCACGCCATCCGGGTGAAAGCGAATCAGAATTTCAACTCCTTCTGTCGCAGGCCGCGCGTCAAAGGCAAAGAGCGGGTGCTCGTACCGTTTCAGCTCCGCTCGAACTTTTTCAGTCAAGGCCTCCACGCCTGCGTTAACCCTTCCCCGCGGCGCCGGATTTGCTGCTTTGCTCCGCCTGAATCGCGCGGAATACTTCAGTAAAAACCCCAAGCGCACTCTCATCAAACAGCATGAAGTCCACGCGTTCGAGTGTGGTCGCGCCGTTCAAGTGTTTCGTCGTTTCGCGGAGCATAATTTCAGCGCATTCGCCCATCGGAAATCCCGCAATCCCCGTCCCCACCGCCGGGAACGCAATGCTCTTCAGCCCGCGCTCCGCTGCAATCCGCAGCGCATGCGCGGTCGAGCTGCGCAATGCTTGCGGCGTGGTTTGACCTCCAAGCTGCATGGACGCCGCATGAATCACGAACCGTGCACGGAGTTTTCCTCCGCTCGTGATTGCCGCGCCGCCCACGGGAATCGACCCTATTTCGTCGCACTCCTGCTGGATCGCCGCGCCGCCTTTGCGCCGGATCGCTCCCGCGACGCCCCCGCCCAGCATCAAATCATTATTCGCCGCGTTGACGATCGCATCCGCGTCCGATTCCGTCAAATCGCCGATCATCAGTCGGATTTGGGAGAATGGCGTCAGCATTGGTTAGCTCAATAGTTCAATTCTATAAACATGGTATCAGAGAGGGGCAATTCAGGACCCGAGACAAAGCGAGCATCCACGCACTCTTTGTACGAAGCCACCTCGCTAACCAGTACGGCACCTTGCCAGCCCTTCTAGGGCTTGCTGTTATCAGATTTTGATGTCTTTTGGATGCAGGACAGTTAGGCCGGGAATCTGTTTGAAATCACTCTTTTCGTCAAAGGTCAGGATGTCGGTGACGCCATTATTCTTCATGATTACGCTGTGAATCACATCTCCTACCCCTGAATGGTAGCTAAGAATGCCCACCCTCACGTGGTAGAAAAACTCCGCGAAGTCATAGTCTTTGTTCGGGCTAACTTCAAGGAGATATATTTTGAGATTCCTCAAACGTCTTTCGTTAACCAATTGGCTTTCAATTCCCGCGACGTCTGCTCGGTCCATGCTCTTTTGAGAAACCAAAATGTTGACCATTTCCGTTAGAGCCCACATGGAAGTACAAAGCTGGACGTCTTTGAGCTGAGTAAAGACGGCCAATGCATTCTCAACGATTTTCTTCTTGGCCTCTTCAGACTTGTCAACGGCGTGGTACGAGATCAAGATATTACTGTCTACGTAGATGCGACTCATTTTTTCTTGGCACGAAAATGAACGACCTGTTTCTGTTTGACTGTCTTGGTCGCTTTGAAAGAGACAGACTGTCCAGATTTAGTTCTGAAGTGGACCCTTGTGGGTTTCGCTACGGTCTTAGTGGCAATGAATCGGATGTTCCTTCTCGCCATGACCCAATACTAGCACCATTAATGGGAGGGTAGAAGGGACCCCCGAAAAGGGGGCGACAGCGCACTCCTTACGGCTTCGCAGGGTAATCGTAAACGCCACGCCCGGATTTCCGTCCGAGCCGCCCAGCCTTCACGTATTGCCGCAGCAGCGGTGCGGGCCGGTATTTCTCGCCAAGCGTTTTGTGCAGATACTCGAGGATCGAAAGCCGGACATCGAGCCCAACGAGGTCACCCAGCTCGAATGGCCCCATCGGGTGATTCAGACCGAGCTTCATCGCCTTGTCAATATCCGCGGCGGTCGCAATTCCCTCTTCCAGCATGTAAAAGGCCTCGTTGCCAATCATCGCGTTGATCCGGCTGGTGATAAATCCCGGCGCCTCGCGCACCACCACCACTTCCTTTCCCATCCGCGCGCCCACTTCGCGGCAGTCAGTAATGGTTTCTTCGGAAGTCTCCAGCCCGCGAACGACTTCCAGCAATTTCATTTTCGGCACGGGGTTAAAGAAGTGCAGCCCAACGCATTTCTCGGGGCGGAAGGTAATCGCCGCCATCTCCGTGATGGAAAGCGAAGAAGTATTCGATGCAAAGATTGATCCCGGCTTTGCAAATTTATCCAGCAGCGTAAAGATTTCGAGCTTTAGCTCCATGTCCTCCGGCACCGCTTCGATCACCAGATCGGCTTCGCGGCACGCCTCTTCCACAGAATGCGCCGAGCCAAGCCCGGCAAGCGCGCGCGTGCGCTGCTCCGCGCTCACTTTGCCGCGCTCCACGCCTTCATCAAGCGCCGCCTTGATGTACGCGAGCCCGGCGTCAAGCACGGGCTGTGACACGTCTTCGAGAATTGTGCGGTAGCCGCCGATGGCCGCCGCATACGCGATCCCGCGGCCCATCGTCCCCGCTCCAATTACGGAAATAATCTTGATCTCCATGCCGTTTGCCCCTAACGCCGCGCCGGAAACATCCGCGCGGCATTGTCATACAATATCTTCCGGCGCGCAGCCTCCGAAATCGGCAGTGCCATAAATTTCTCGATGTTGCCTTTAATCTCCGGCACGCCCGGCCCCGGCCAGTCCGTGCCCCACAGCACTTTGTCCGCAATTTCTTCGATCCGCGGAAAATATTCCAGCAGCTTCTGCGGTGGAATCCCGGAAATATCCATGTGCATATTTTTGTGTCGGCGCACAAGAAAAAACGCTTCCTTCATCCAAAGTGGCCTGCCGCCATGCGCAAGAATCACCACAAGGTCCGGGTAATCCACACCGATATCGTCAGCCAGCATCGGCTGCGCGTGCAGATTTCGCGCCCCCGGAAAAATCGAAGTGCCGGTGTGAATCATCACCGGCAAATGATTCGCCTGCGCGCGCTCGTACATCGCTGCAAGCGGCCCAAGCCCGTGCCGATACGCATTCGGCGAAAAAACCTGGTGCGCGGGATGCACCTTCAGACCGCGGATTCCGAGCCGCGCGATGCGGTCCACTTCCGCGCCCGCGTCTGCAACAAATCGCGGATGCACGGACCCAAACGCGATCAGCCGCTCCGGTGCGAACGAGCAATACTTCGCAATCCAGTCATTCACTTCGGGCGGAAAGCCAATCACATCCGGGCTCACGTAATTGATCAGCCCCGCGCGCTCGATCCCCAGCGTGTCGAGAAATCCGAGGAACGCTTTCGGGTCGGCCGAGCATCTCTCGACCTCCGCGAAATCCTTCCGCCCGCGCTTGACAAGCGCGAGCGCCTCGGGCCTGAACATGTGCAGCGGCTGGATGTGGATGTGAATATCAATGATTGGCGTCAAAGAGTTCCCCGGTTTATGTGTCAGGTGCGGCGCTCAGTCTGCGGCAATTGGTTGTCCCCCCGGCGCGTTATGCGCGCGGCGGTCCTTCCAAGTTTCCTCCAGCGCGCGTCGTGTGAACACGCGCAACATCTCCCGGCGATACACCGGCGTGGATGACGATGTCGTCAGCGGCTTGCCTGTGCGGATCGCCTTGAGCGCTGCGCTATCCGCAAGGTCATGCGAATATTTTTTGCCGACTAGTTCCGCAGCCGCCTCGCGCAACAACAGCGGCGCCGGATTCACCGCATTGATCGCGATGCGCGCGTCGCGGCAAATCCACGTGGCATCCACCTCAAGCGACGCAGCCACGCCCGCAAGCGGATAGTCGATCGAATTTCGAATGCGCAATTTATTGTAAATGCCGCGCCGCCCCGTCATTCGCGCCGGCAATATCGCGGCGGTAAGTATTTCGCCGCGCTCCAGCGCAATGCGGTCCATACCGTCATTCCGGTAAAACTCGCCCAACGGAATCCGCCGCTTCCCGTGCGGCCCCACAATTTCGATTTCTGCGTCAAGCGTAAGAAGCGCCGCAGCCGAATCGCCCGACCACACCGCCCAGCATCGTTTCCCGCCCGGCGCAACGTGGCAGACGTTCCCATCTTTTTTCAGGCAGCCTCCCAGCGACTCGCGCCAAAATTCCGACTGGTTGTACCAAACGCAGCGCGTCTCAAGGCACAGGTTTCCGCCAAGCGTCCCCATGTTGCGCTGCAACGGCCCCGCAATCGTACGCACCGCGGATGCAAGCACGGAGTATTTCTGTTTGACCACTGCCGACCGCTCAATTTCTGTAAGCGTCGTAAGCGCCCCGATTCGCAACGCGCCGCCCTCCGCTTGCGCAATTCCGCGAAGCCCGGCGATCGCCTTGATATCCACCAGCACGCGCGGCGCAAAAAGCTTCATCTGTAAATTTGGCACCACATCCGTCCCGCCCGCGAGGATCATCGCCTCCGGCCCGGCCTCGTGCAAAATCTTCACGGCCTCTTCCACCGTTCGCGGACGCGCCACTCGAGCCGCCGCCAGATTCGGCACGCTCATCGCGCGCCTCCATTGCCGCTGCCCGCCAATTTCTTTTTCTCCTGCAGCGCGGCCAAAACTTTTTCCGGCGTAATCGGCAGCGTAGTAATCCGCACGCCCACGGCATCGTTTATCGCATTCGCTACCGCGGGAATCGTGGCCGCAAGCGACCCCTCGCCAGCCTCCTTCGCGCCAAACGGCCCTTCGGGGTCGTTGCTCTCCACAATGATGCAATCTATCTGCGGCGTATCGAGCGTCGCCGGAATCCGGTAATCGAGAAAAGTTGGATTCATCAACCGCCCGCCGCGCCACACCATCTCCTCCTGCAGCGCCTGCCCGAGCCCCATATACACCGACCCGATGACTTGCCCTTCAACGGTCAGCGGATTCAGCGCGCGCCCGCAATCATGCGCCGCAACAATTCGGTGCACATGCACGTGCCCCGTCTCCGTATCCACAGAAACTTCAATCACTTGCGCGCTGTAACTGTAAGCAGGCGACGGCCCCACTCCCGCGCCCTTGAATTTTCCGCCGCGCGATTCCTCCGGCGGCGTGTACGCGCCGCTCGCAGCCAGTGTGCCGTGAAAATCAATCGCCGCAATCACGGCCGCATCAAACGTCATTTTCAGCGCCGGATTTTTCGCGCTGACAATCTCTTCGCCGCGCGATTCCAGTTCCGCCGCATCGCATCCAAGCCGCTTCGCCACCGCCGTATAAATCTGGTCGCGCATATTTTTCGCCGCAGCGATGCATGCATTCCCCGCCATAAATGTCACGCGGCTCGAATAGCTGCCCAGATCCACCGGCGTCAGCTCCGTATCGGCGGCGATAATCTTCACCCGCTCCATCCGCACGCCGAGAGTTTCCGCCACCATTTGCACCTGCATCGTGTCCGAGCCTTGCCCAATCTCTGACGCGCCGCTGAAAATCGTAACGCCCGCATCGCGGTCAATTTTCAAATGTATCGTCGTGTGCGGCATGTTCGACCGCACCACCGGATTCGCCGCGCCACTCACATAATGGCTGCAAGCAAATCCCACGCCGCGCCCATACGGCAATTTGCCGCTCTTCTCATTCCATCCGCTCTTCTCGACAACTTTCTCGATGCACTCCGGCAAACCGTAACTCGTTACGCGCAGCCCATTCACCGTCATGCACGGCGCCTTCAGCAAATTCCGCCGCCGCACTTCCGCCGGATCGATCCCCGCGGCGTGCGCAAGATCATCAAGCAATGATTCAAACGCGAATCGCACGTTCACCGTGCCGTGCCCGCGCATCGCGCCGCACGCAGGTTTGTTTGTCAGCACGCGGAACCCGTCGTACCGCACATTTGGGATGTCGTAAATCGCGCCAAGCAGCGCGCCGGAATAAAGCACGGTCACCGGCCCGTACCCGCAATACGCGCCGCCATCCTGCACCACGCGCGCGATCACTCCCTCAATTTTTCCCTCGCGCGAAAGCCCCATTTTCAAATCCACGTATGTAATGGGTCGCCCGCGGTGCGCGTAAAAAACTTCTTCGCGTGTGTAAGTAATCTTCACCGGCTGGCGGGCCTTCTTCGCGAGCACGCCCGCCGTAATTTCCAGCGGAATCACTTCACTCTTCCCGCCGAATCCGCCGCCAACCAGCGGCTTGATCACCCGAATCTGGCTCATCGGCATCTCGCACACTTCCGCGAGCGTCCGGTGCAGGTAATAAGGCACCTGTGTCGACGAATAAACCGTCAGCCGGTTGTCCGGCTCCCAAATTGCCAGCGTTGAGTGCGGCTCCATCGCCGCGTGATTCACTTCGCCCGCGTAGTAGCGGTCCTCGCGCACAAACGCCGCCGCCGCAATCGCGGCCTCGGGACTCCCGAATTCGTGGTGATACTCTTTCTCGATATTGTTGGGTTTCGTGTCGTGAATCCAACCGCTCGCGGCCTTCATTGATTCCAGCGGATCGAACCACGCAGGCAGCACCTCGTAATCCACCTCAATCAGCTTCAGCGCTTCTTCCGCAATCTCGCGCGAAGTCGCCGCCACTGCGGCCACGTTGTCGCCGACGTACCGCACCTTGTCCACCGTCAGGCAACATTCGTCGTGCCCAATCGGCAGGACACCGTACGGAGTCGGCGCATCAGCTCCCGTGATAACGGCTTTCACCCCCGGCAACGCCTGAGCTCGCGCCGTGCGAATCGCCTTAATCCGCGCGTGTGCGTGCGGCGAATGCAACACCATCCCGTAAAGCATCCCCGCCACGGAAAGATCATCCGCATATTTGCCGAGACCTGTCACTTTAAGCGGGGCGTCGGTCATCGCCATCGATTTCCCGATTATGGAGTCTGTGCTCATCTTTATTTGCCTGCCGCCGCGTTTGCGGAATCGCGCTCCGCCGCTCGTTTCTCTTTGCCGCGTTCGATCGCAAATCGCACCGACTCATAAATCTGCATGTACCCCGTGCATCGGCAGAAATTCGACGATAGCGCGTCGCGGATTTCGTCCAGCGTCGGATCCGGATTGCGGTCCAGCAATGCCTTCGCGGAAATCAGGAATCCTGACGTGCAGAATCCGCATTGCGAGCCGCCTTCTTGCGCCCATCCTTGCTGCAGCGGGTCCAGCGTGCCCGGCGGCGCGATCCCCTCCACCGTCATAATTTCAGAATCCTGGCAGCAGGAAGCAATCGCAACGCATGAAAGCATCGGCACGCCATCAATAAGCACGGCACACGCGCCGCAACTCGAATCGTCACAGCCGCGCTTCGTGCCCGTCAGCGCCAGGTCTTCGCGCAGAACATCAAGCAACAATTTGTGCGCAGGCGCGGCGAATTCCCGCAGTTCGCCGTTCACTTTCAGTCGTTGCAATTCCTTCGTCAATTCACTTCACCAGCTTCTTCAGCGCCTTTTCGTCAAAGCCCAGCACAATTTCCTTGCCTCGAATCACCACCGGCCGCCGGATTAGGTTTGGCTCGGCTGCCATCAACTTGATCGCCTCCGCGCGCGACGGCGGCACCAATCCCATCTTTCTCTCGCGGTATAGCTCGTTCCGCGTGTTCAAGAAAAGCTTGTAATCGCGGTCGCCGATCAGCGCGTCCAGTTCCGCCGCGCTCAATCGGTCCTTTCCCAGATCCCTCGTCTCCATCTCGGCACCTTCATCAAGCAAGAGACCTCTTGCTTTGCGGCACGACGTTCACGTCGGCTTCTGTATAAACTGAATTTTCTCTTTCGGCTTTGCCATTCCAGTCCCACCCTCCGCTCATCTCGCGCTAATACTTCGGCACACTCGGATCAATCTCTGTTGACCATCGCTCAATCCCGCCCGTCAGCGACCGCGCCCCATCCACTCCCTGCGACCGCAGCCACGCCGCGGCATTCAAGCTTCGCATCCCGTGGTGGCAGAAGATGACCACCTCCTCCGCTCCCTCAAACAATTTCAAATTCGCAGGCAAACTGTTCAGCGGCACCAGTGTAGCGCCCGCAATGGACGCAATCTGATGCTCCCACGGCTCGCGCACATCCACCACCAGCACTTTCGCTCCGGTATCCATCTTTACTTTCAACTCTTTCGGCTCAATCTGAATGTCGTCCACGCGTTCCCCTCTTGCACTGCACCCTTAATAACCAAAATCCGCGGCCGCCGAATACGCGTGCTCGCGCACGCCCAGCGCCGTTATCCGATCATCTCCCAATTGTTTCATGTACGCGCGACGATCCACCACGCCCGTCACCCATCGCGCAATCCATTCGCGCGCGCCCTCGACCGTACGGCTCTGCCCGTGGTAGTCCGAGAAAAACGCGTGGTCGCGCCCGCAATATCCCTGCACCGGCGAAGGATGCGCTCCCCACGGCTCGTGCACCACCGCGGCAACCAAAAATCCCGGAATCAGTGTCCGGTTCGGATCGGACGCAATCACATCCGCTTCCACGATCTCCTCCGCCACCACAATCACTGTCCGCGCCGCGCGCGCCCCATCAATTGCAACTCCCAGATTTCCCCACACGTGCGCGTTCCCTTCGCTGTCCGCTCGCTGCACGTGAATCACTGCGACGTCCGGCCGCAGCGCCGCCACCGCGACAAGTTTCTCCCCGCCGACCGGCGACACAAACTCAACCAGATTCGCATTGTTCTTCAGCAAATCGCTCCCCAGCGTCGAATGCGTCGGCAAAAACGGCACGCCCAGCGCCGCGGCATGCAATGCAAGCGCAATCGTCAGATTCGAGTAGTCCACCATTTCCAGAGCGCGCGGCTCGGAATTCTCCATCGCCCGTCGAAAGCAATGCCCCAGCCCCGCCGACACATTCCCCACCCACGCCGCGAGCACACGTCCAACGCATCCCGCGCCGATCATCTGATCGAACAGCGTATCTGAAATTGGACCAATGAGAGTTAAATCGCGGCAGCCCTGGCGGATCATTTCGTGGCCCGCCGCAAACGGGATCATCTGTTCGAGTTGCGCGCCCATCAATAGGGAGGAACCAGCCTTCACATGCCGCGCGATGGCCTCGCGCATGGCGACGAGTTTGCACCCCTGCGCCATCCCCCCGCGCTAACGCCCCCGCCAGCTCGGCGGACGCTTCTCAAGAAATGCGCGGATGCCTTCTTTTGCGTCTTCGGTCTTCATCAACTGCCCGAGGTAGAGCTGCTCGACTTTGCTGAGGTCGCTTTCAAAATCCGCGTACTGCCGCCGCCGCAGCGCGCGTCCCGTCAGCTTCACCACAGCCGCGCTCATCGTGCGCAACTCCCCAATAAATTCGCGCACGGACTTATCCAGCGACGCATCCGGCACCACGCGCGTCAACAACCCCAGCGCCATCGCCTCGGCCGAATTAACCGTGCGCCCCGTCAGCAGCAACTCCATCGCCGCGCGCGGCCCGATCAGGTCCGGCAGCGTGATCATCGCCACCGGAGGAAAGCATCCGAGCTTTATTTCCGGCTGCGCGAATTGCGCCGACTCCGTGGCAATCACGAAATCGCAAAACGTCGCCAGCTCCATACCGCCGCCAAGACAAATCCCGTGTACCGCCGCGATGGTCAGGCATTCCGCCCGCGCAATCTGCCGGAATACATGGTGAAACGCCGCGAGCATCGAGCCCACGCGGTCGGGCGCGTGATCCGCCACCTCCGCTCCTGCGGAAAACCCCTTCAGCCCCGCTCCCTGAAATATCAGGTAGTCGCACGCGCCGCCCGGTGAATCCAGCAGCCGCCCGAGCGCGCGCCCCAGCGACTTCATCATCGTGATGTCCATCACGTTGAGCGGCGGCCGGTCCAGCGTAATCCAAACGTTGCGGCCCTCCGTGCGCACGTGCACGGTTTCGCTCGTATGCGATTCCGTGCTCGCGGTTTCGCTGATGTATTCAGCCATTTGAATCCTCATGTCTCGTTCTGTCGCCCGTTCAAGCTCCGGTCCAGAATCCGTCCGGGTCCAGCTCGCGGATCGCCGCCAATTCCTCGGCCGTCGGTGGCTCTGTCACACTCACTGCCGGGGAAACTTTCAGCGGCCAGCCCGTATTGCTCACTACGTGTTCCCGCCGCACGCCGGGATGCACCGAAGAGAGAAACGCTTCGCCGGTATCCCCATCAAACACGAGCACGCCCATTGTCGTGACCACCGCGCCGGGGCCGGTGTGCATCCGCAGTCCTTGTGAGGTTCGCCAGTTCCAATAGGCCTCGCGTCCTCCCCCTCCGGTTCCAAATCCCGGTGAAGTTATGTAACTGACCCTCTCCACCAGCCGCGTCTTGCTGTGCTCCAGAAGTACAATAGTTTGCTGAGCCATGCACGCAATATCGCACGCGCCGCCGGAACCGGGAAGTCTCACATTTCGTCCCTCGCCCCGAACAAGCGTTGTGTTCAAGTTCCCAAACCGGTCCACTTCCGCCGCGCCCAGGAATCCCACACTCACTCTTCCCTGCTCCAGAAATCCCATCACGTCCAGCATTGTCCCCGCAAGCGTCGCCCCGCGAATATTCGGCGGGTCCGCCATCGTATACAACAACTCGCGCGCGGGCGTCTCGCGGATTACTCCATTCTCAAACAGTCCAATCGCCCCCGGTGCATGCGTCCGCTTCGCCACCGCAAAAGCGAGCATCGGCAAACGCATTCCAACAAAAACCATATCCCCGTTGCGAATTTCCCGCGCCGCTTTCGCCACCATCAATTCGCCCGCGGAATAACCTGGCGTGGAGGTCGTGTTGGAAGCCGCGGTCTTCATTCGTGTCGGGATAGCCTTGCGCGCATCCTGTCAGCCTTGCTTGTTGCGCCCTACTTGCCGCGAAAGTTGGGCGCTCTTTTTTCGAAAAATGCGTTCAATCCTTCGGCGCAATCTTCCGAGCGGAAACATTCTTCCTGGAACTTTTCCTCATTGCGAAGGGCGCTGCGAATTTCCTCGACATTCGAACCATTCAGCATCTGCTTGATCGCGCGGACCACAAGCGGCGGCGCCGCTGCAAGCCTCGCAGCCATCGCTGCGGTCTCCTGCGCCAGCGAATCATGCGGCACCACGTGATCCACGATGCCCATCCTCTGTGCTTCCTCGGCATTCAATGTATCCGCCGTCATGAAAAGTTCGGCCGCGCGGCCGGGCCCCACCAACCGCGGCAGCAGCCAGGTCCCGCCAAAATCGGGCACCAATCCCACCCTCGCAAAACTTTGCGCAAATGACGCGCGCTCCGATGCGATGCGGATGTCGCATGCCAGCGCCACGTTCATCCCCGCGCCCGCTGCGGGCCCGTTCACCGCCGCGATCACGGGCTTTGGCATCAGTCCCATCGTCAGCACGATTTCCGAGCCCGCGTGAAGAATCCCCTGCAACTCATCTGCAGCGTTGCGGTTCCTCGCATCACGCAAAAGCGCCAAATCCCCGCCCGAACAAAACCCGCGTCCCGCGCCCGTCACCACAATCGCGCGAACAGCAGCATCCTCACTGGCGCGCTGCAAAGCTTGCACTAAAGCCGTGGCCAACTCCCTGCCAAGCGCGTTCAATCGGTCCGGCCGGTTCATCGTCAGCGTGAGCACGGCGCCCTCGAGCGATTCCAGCACTGGCGGATTTGAAGACGCTTGGGTAGCTTGTGTACTTATTTGGGTGCCTTGCATACCTTGGCTCATTCGTTCTCTTTGTGACCGGGAACCCCCGCGGCCTTGGCCCTCGGACTCTTTTCCATTTCTATCAAAAATTTTGCAAGCTGCCGGAAATAGCGCATCTTCACGCCCCGCCCCGCTGTGTTCTGGCCGCTCGTCGAAGGCAGTACAAAAACTCGCGCACCATAGATGAGATCCTTTTGGAGTCCCAGCGAACATTGCCGCTGCGCAAATTTCTCGTAAACATTTTTGCCGTTAAATGCCACCACGCGCGGAGTGTACTGCTCGAGTTTCTGCGCCAGCACGAACCGGCCCTCGGCGAATTCTTCGCGCGTCAGCTCCTCCTCGCCTCGCGTGGGCCGCTTTACGATGTCCGTTAACCCGATGCCGAATTCGATCACCCGCCGGTCGTCCTTGTGCGTCATCTCTTCCGGTACGACGCCCGATTCATACATCAGCGTCCAGAAGACATTGTTGCGGCCCGCGTAGTAGTGGCCGACGCGCGCGGATTGTTCGCCGGGGTTGCATCCCACAATCACCACTCTCATTCCCTTGCGCAAATAGTCCGGCAGAGTTTTCATTCGTCTGCTTCCATTCTGCTTGAAATTTCTTCCGCACCCCGAAGCACTTGATTATTTTCCCTTGAATCGCGGCGGCCGCTTTTCCACGTATGCCGCCAGGCCTTCCTTCGCATCCTCACTTGTAAAAAGCAGTTGCTGCAGCTCGCGTTCCAGCCCCAGCGCCTCCGCAAATCCAACTTCAAGACCGGTCACAACCGCGCGCTTGATCCGGCCCACCGCTCCCGCCGCTTTGTTGGGCGGACAAAATTGTCGCGCGTAAGTCAGCACGTCGTCCCAAAACTTCTCCGCGCCATATACATGATTTACCAGCCCCATCGCAAGCGCGTCGTCAAATCCAAATGTCTTGCCCTCCGCCATTAATTCAAGCGCCTTCGCTTTCCCTAATAGCCTTGCCAGCCTCTGCGTCCCGCCGGTGCCCGGAAGCACCCCGAGATTTACTTCCGGCAATCCAATCTTGCCGCCATCTTTTTTTGCAATGCGAATGTCGCACGCGAGCGCAACCTCAAGCCCGCCGCCGACCGTGTGCCCGTTCAACGCGGCAATCACAAGCTTGGGCGTCTGCTCCAACCGGCAGAGTGTTTCGTTGGCGTGCAGGCAAAAATAATATTTGAATTGCGGCGTCGCCTCGGTGAGCATCGAGATTCCAGCGCCCGCGCAGAAAAACTTCTCGCCAGCCCCGCGAATTACGATCACATGGACGCCGTCATCCTTGCGCGCCTTCAGGATGGCCTCGTCGAGCTCCCGCATCATCTCGTATGAATATGTATTCGCCGGAGGATCATCAAGCTCAATGATCGCCAGCCCCACGTCTGTACCGTAATGAATCAGTTCTTTTTGGCCGGGTGCGCTTGCTGCCACTTTTCAGCTCCCACTTTGTTCGTCAAAGATACCATGCACCATACCCTCTTGCATCCTTGTGGTTCCATGCCGCGTCCAATACGTGGAAACAACGCCGGGCATCCTTCGATGCCGTCGGGCAAAGCAAACGCGCCACAATGTCGCAATCATCCATATCACCGCAGGATGTGCTAGGCTTACGATTCTGCATCGCGCCGCATTTTCCCGGCGCTTCAAGGAAACTCCACTTGAGCACCACCGGTCGCAAACCGCTCCCATCCACCATCGTCCGCGACGATGAATCGGCGCTCGTCGCCGCCGCAAAGGCCGGCGACGCCACCGCCTTCGAGGAACTCGTCAACCGGTATGAAGGCAAGATCTTCCGCCTCACGCAGAACATCACGCAGAATCCATCCGACGCCGAAGACGCGATGCAGGATGCCTTCATGAAAGCATTCCAACATCTGAAGGACTTCGAGGGCGGCTCGCGCTTCTACACCTGGCTTGTTCGCATTGCGGTGAATGAAGCGCTGATGCGGCTGCGCAAGCGTCGGCCAAATCAGGTGTCCATCGACGAACCCGTCGGCACGGACGAACAGCCGATGGCGATGCAGATACGCGATTGGGGACCATCGCCGGAACAGCGGTACGCGCAAACGGAGATGGGCACGATCCTATCGAAAGTGATCGAGCAGCTCGAACCGATCTATCGCGTGGTGTTCCTGCTGCGCGACGTTGAGGACATTTCCACGGAAGAGACAGCGAAGATCATCGGCATTTCTGTGCCCGCGGTGAAATCGAGATTGCTGCGCGCGCGGCTCCGGCTGCGCGAATTGTTGAATCCTTATTTTCACGGGAGAGATGGAAATTGAACTGCCAGGGACTTATCCGCGAGCTGGCTGATTATCTCGACGAAGCGCTGACCCCGGCGTCACGCGCGGAACTCGAGCAGCACCTCGGAAAATGCAAAAACTGCCGCATCGTTGTGGACACGACGCGGAAGACCATCGAGATTTTCTGCAACGCCGAGCCCGCGCCGCTTCCGCAAGATGTTCGCACGCGCTTGCATGAAGCGCTGGCGAAGCGGCTTGGCCGGCACGGTCTGCAGCATTAGGAAGAACCACCTGCTTCCCACAAAGGAACTTGCAGTCCCCTTCCCTTCGCTACCGCCAGCTCAACTACTTTCGCCGCTACCGCAACATCCCAGATAGCAATTCCGCTGGATTTGAACAGAGTGACTTCCTCCGCGTTTGCGCGACCGGGGAATTTTCCGGTGATGACTTCCGAGAGTTCGTGCACAGCATTCCAGCGCGCGGGATTCTGCGCAAAGGCCTGAATTAGATCTCCGGCTTCTATTTTCGCTTGTTCGATAAAATCCACCACGATGCGCAAGGCGCGCGCGACGGCGGCATCGTCCAGTTCGCGCTTCTGCGGAAAATTCGCTCCAATGGCGTTGATGTGCGTGCCGGGCGCGATCCATGCGCCATCAAGAACGGATTTCAGCGCCGTGGTGGCGGTGACGATGATATCCGCGCCGCGGACGGCTTCTTCGGCGGAAGCGGCGGGCTCGACATTGATATACATTCGCGCGCTCATCTCGGCGGCGAAACGCGCGCGGCGCTCGTCATCGCGGCCAAAAACGCGCACGCGATTAAGCTTTCGCACGGCCGCGACGGCTGTGATCTGGCTGCTTGCTTGGTACCCGGTGCCGATTACTCCCAGCGTTCTGGAATCCTGCCGCGCCATGTATCGCGTGGCGACGCCGCTCGCTGCGCCGGTGCGCATCAGTCCGAGGTAATCGGCTTCGACAAGTGCGATGAGTTCGCCGGTGCCCGAGCGATAGAGCGGCACGAGAAAACGCAGCGCGCCGTGTACGCTGGTGTAAAGCTTCATGCCGACGAGGCCTGCGGCAACATCCGCGCCCGCCATGTAATGAAGAAATCCCTTATCAGGCAATTCCAAACGATGCCGCGGATGGACGATGGCTTGTCCAGCGGCCTGGCGGCGCATCACTTCTTCGACGGCGGCGATGGCGTCGGACATCGTAAGCAATTCGCGGACATCTTTTTCTTTCAGCAGCAGAGCCATTGAATTTTTCTTCCTACAATTCCCTTTCCAAATTTCCCAACTCTGTGAGCGCCATTACATATTCAGGCGGAAATGCAGGACGCGTGGCACGGCGGAATCGAGAATGAAGATTTCGCCGTCCTGCATTGCCGCGATTCCGGCGGAAGTTACGTTTACGAGTGACGGATCCAAATCCTGCAACGGCTTCGTAAGTTTTTCCTGGCCGTCGTAGCTAAAGATGTGAAGCACATACGCGAAGGATGGCCCATTCAGAACGATGACGCTGGTCTTGGTGACCGCGAGATAGCAGCGCCCTACGGCGCCGCTTTGTCCGGCGATTGAAGAAGGCACCGTCCATTCTTTCTCGACAATTCCCGCGGCAGAGATGCGCGCGACCCACCCGCGATCCGAATCGCAGACAAACAATGTGCCGTCGAGACTTGATGCGATCTGATCGGCGTGAAACCCGGTGGTTTGCACAGCGGGTTGCTGGACAACTTGGTGGGCAGGTTGGTGGGCTCCTTTTTGCGAAGTTTTCTGGACGGCCGGAGTGGGCACCTTCGCGCCCCACGCGCCAATGAAACTGCCGTGCGATGTGTAACGAAGGACGCGCTTGCTGTGCGATTCGGCGATGTAGATGCGGCCGTCATTTCCAATGGTGACGCTGGAAGGTCGCGCAGGCGCGCCCAGTCCGCCGCGAATGGCGCGCAGAAGATCGCCCTCGGGTTTGAAAATATAGAGCGCGCCCGGGCCGCATTCGAGAGAGTAGATCGCGCCGCCGAGATCAATGGCCGAAGCGCACGGATTGTGAATTGGGGCGAGCGGCTGGAAGCTGAAAAGCGGATGACCATCGCGAGTGAACTTTTGGATGAAATGCGAAGGCGAACCTGCGTCCACAATATAGACCTCGCCGAAAGCGTCCGCTGCAATGGCGCGCGGATCGGAAAGCATTCCGGGGCCAACGCCCTTCGCGCCCCATGCGCCGAGGAATTCGATCGGAGGCGGCGCCGGCTTTGCGTGAACAACACTATCTTTCGCGGAAGTCGAGCAGCCGGAAGAGAACAAGGTCAACGCGAGAGCGAACAGAAGCGCTGTGCCAATTGCCGGGGTTGGGGCGGCCGAACGCATCGCGGAAATCCTAGCAGGTTTAGAGGTGCGAGGTTGGAAATTGGAGATTCGAGGAACGAGGAGGGATGGCTCAACGCAGAGCCGCAGAGAGCGCAGAGAAGTCATCGAGAAGGATTGGCGAATACGAATTCGGTAGAGATAATTGGATTTGGCGACTAAAAAAAGGGCCTGTTTCTGGAACACTATCATTCTAAAGGACTTAGACAGGGGCGCTTTGCACGAGGTCAGGAATTGATTGAATCTAAAGGAGTTAGACAGGGGCGGATTTGTGGATGGTTTTGCTGACAGTGTTGATTCTAAAGGAGTTAGACAGGGGCGAGGTGGGGCGCAGTGGCGTGTATAGAGTCGGCGCTTCAGGATGGCACCAACTTTCGTGCTGCGAACCGATGCCGGGCTGAAGCCCGGCGCTATACATGATTTCACAGTACCCTCCCCCCTACCCTTTTTTCTTAAGTGGTAGAAAACACAGGTAGTTAAGGGTGAAGGGGGTTCGTAAGTGGTAGAAAACAAAGGGGCCTTTTTGGGGCATTTAGGTGCGAAGTTCGTAAGTGGTAGATAAGACAGGTACTTAGGGGAATTGAGCGGCGATTTCATGGGGTATGTTACAACAAGAGTCATCTAATGTCAAGGGAATTATTTAGAAATTATTGCGAGGGATTTCGAATGCCAATTCGAATTGGCATTCGAATGAGTATTCGAATGGATAGGGATCTTGGGATTTGAACCCAGGGTCAGCTTCGCCGCTAATTTCCCGAAGGCCGCTCGACATGGTCAATGACGATGATTTCAACGGGCCCCTTTGCAGGCTCTAATTTCAAGCCAAGCTGCTGCTGTATCGCTGTGAAGATCGAAGGCCACGAAGAAGGTTCGGACACGGAAGGGACGCCGGTACCTGACTGGGCTCCGTCCCCACCGCCAGCCGCTGGAGCTGAGGCCCCATCCGGCGTCCATTGAAGCGTGAAATCATACTTGCCGGTGAGGCCGGTCTTATCCACAATGTTGTGCCAAAGTGGCCCCGACAACATCTTCGCAAAGTTAGGGAAAGGAGCTCCGTAAGATGTGATTTTTAGCGTTCCCTCACTCCCACCTCCCATTCCCATCATGCCCGCCATTGTCCGGGGGAGATTGGGGTTGGGGTGGTCAGGGTCTCCGATCGTTGGATAAGTTTCCCCCGAGGGTGGTTCCTTAAGTTTTGGGCCATTCTTCGCAATAACCAGCAAGTAGATGGGAAGATTCCTGGTTTCGCGGTGAAGCACCAACTTGAAGCGATCCGCCAAAAGCGCCTGAAGCATATGGGCTCGCGCGATCTTGCGCTGGTCTGGGTTGAGCTTGTTTAGCGCATCCGCTACGGACGCATCCATTTTCGCTTCAACATCGAATCGTGCAGAGTTGGCCCAGTCTGGTATGTACCAGAACTGATCGGGCCGGAATCCGGCCGGATTGTCGCTGCTCGGTGCCCCGTACGCGAACGAAAGGAGTTGCACCAGTCTCAGGTTCTTCACGCGGAAGCCGTCTGGCGGCATCTCAAATATGAATCCTTCGTCTCTTGGCGGGGCAGATTTGGTCGGTTTGATCGAAACCACGTCGTATTTGAAGTCATATGAAATCGCGGCCGTGTTCTGGGTCTGCGACTGGGCCCGAATCGAGGGAGCGCCGATCAGGCCTGCAAAGATCGGCACAGTAAGAGCCGCCATTCCGGCAAAGATTAGCGCGGTTTTTCTTGCGAGGTTCAGGTCGCCTGCGACGGGGTCGGTCAGGATCGCACGGATTCGTTTCTTCAAATCCGAGCCGGTGACGCCCGACACGCAACGCAATGGAGATTCCAGATAACTCTTGCAAACATTCAAAATCCCCTCCGCATACACTTGCGGTTCACTGCCTAGCCTAAGCACCGCTTCGTCGCAGGCGCGTTCGCGTTCTTCGACGAGCCTTGCGCCGATCCACCAGACCAACGGGTGAAACCAGAAGACCGCTTCGACGAGCATGTGGAGGGCCGAGGTGAGATTGTCACGACGGCGGATGTGGGATTGCTCGTGCGCGAGGACGGCTTCGAGTTGGGGCGGCGTAAGAGTCTTCACGATGCCTTCGGGCAGCACCAGGACAGGGCGAAAGAATCCGATGACGCCGGGCTCGAGCAATCCTGGGGAAGAGCGAACGGACATAGCGGCTGGAGCCGCGATTTGAACGTGGATCGGCGTGCTCGCGCGGACGGCGGCGCGGATTCGGAGCCAGCCACTAATCCGGATTAATGCGATGGCAAAAAATCCAAATACCCAAACGACGAGGAGCGAGAACAGGATCCAATTCGCCGCGTGTGCGAAGGGCGCGGAAGATGTGGGTGTAGATGCGAATGATTCGGAAAATGGCTGAGTAAATTGCACAACCGCGGCTGAGATAGACGAAGCGGCGACGGGCGCATGGATTTTGGCGGCGGGCAGTGCATTCCACAACCGCGTGCCGAGGGTCAGCAGCAGCGCAAACGGGATCAAGAATTTTACCGAAGCGCTAAACCAGAGCCAGTAACGGACTTCGGCGCGATTTTTCCGGAAGGCGGCAGCGAGGAGCGCTACGGCGGCTGCGAACACCGTGGATTGCCAAAGATGGTTGGTGAGTTCAGCGATCATTTCGATTTCTCCTTCCTGCCCGTCTTTTGTTGCTCGTGCTTGTGGATGGCGCGTTCCAACTCGCGTATATCGTCTCGCGTGAGTTTCCCCGCTTCGGCGAGCTGCGCCATCATGGGTTGGGCGCGGCCTCCGAAGAAACTCAGTATCTCGTCGAGGAGGCGATGCCGTGCCACGTCTCGCTGTACAGTAGGCTCAAAAATGTGCGCATTGCTGATTTTCCGGACGCGGCGCACCGCTTTCTTGCCTTCCATGCGATAGACCGTAGTCTGGATGGTGGTGTAGGCCGGGCGCGGCTCCGGAAACGATTCCTGAATCTCGCGAATGGAAGCTTTTCCATGTGTCCAGAGCACTTCGAGGATTTGAAGTTCGAGCTTGGTGAGTTTGGGTCTTCGTTTGAACGGGGGCATATCGCTCCTACTATGTCGCGTTTGAATCTACTACAGTATAGTAGATTGTCAAGCGAAATCTTCGGGAATCGCCCGTTCGGAATAGCGAAGGGATAGCTGAATGATGCGACATCGAGATTCACACAGACAGGAATGTCTGTGTTACAGAAAAGCGCGACTCACAATGTCGAAGTCTAGATGACGACCTTGTAGATGTTGTCCCGGTTGTCTTTTGCGACGCCTCTAATTTCAATGGGAGTATGGATTTCACCTAGATTGTCACGGCGATACATCTCGACGGTCAGAGTGTCGCCATTGGCGCAAGTGGCGAGAGCACGCGCAAAGAGTCTGACCCCCAGCACGTGGGCAGTGTAGAAACCAGGGCCGTATACGAAGTCCCACACGGCCGGCATATCAGGTGACGCGGAGCCCCCGGAAGGCCCATTGGGAGCAGGCTCAGCGCGTCCGGCGACCCAGCGGCCCTTGCACGTCTGCCCTGCCCCGAGATCAACGGAAATATTTCCCGAATTGAAAGCGCCGGTGAGCTTGGCGGAATAGACCGGCAGAGGGGTCTGCGCGGAAAGCGGGCCCTGCACCGGATAAAAATGGCCTATGGCGATGCAGCCGGACAAAAAACAAACGAAAACGAGAAGCAAGCTGAGCTTTGCTTTCATGGCGTGCCCTCCGATGGCGAGAGAATCAACTTACACTGATGAGACGCGAGGTTCGCACTTTTGGTTTCCGGAAAAAAGGCGCAATGTAAGTGAACACTAACAATCGTGCCCCGGACAGCGGGCTGCTGTCAATGGGATTTCGATTTGGATGCGCGGGCGGGAGCCTTGGTGGATTCGCCTTCGCGGAGGCGCCGGACAGAAGTTTGGTGCATGGCGTAGACGCGTTCGAGCTTGGCGCCATTGGATTCAAGGGCGGTGAAACGGAATTCGGGGTCGCCGGTGCGAGGCTGCTTTGAGGCGCGTATAGGAAAGTAGCCGCAGAGATTGCTTTCGACGAAGGCGGTTTCGTAGCGGTGGCGCTTCTCGCCCCATGTATAAACGCGCAGGGAGTTGAAATCGCAGGTTTGGGAATCCATCCCAGCAATGCCATTTGGTCCACCGAAGCCCACACCAGGCCCGCTGTGATTCCCTGCCATAAGGTACTGCGGCTTGCCGCCCGCGATATCCGGATCCGAGGCATAGTTGAGGACGAACCACGCGACGGGGCGCATGCCTGCCGAGGTGGCGTAGTCGCGCAGGGTTTCGGGCAGGTCGAGTTCGACGAACCGGGCAATGACCCAGCCAGCCAGCGGCGGGACTGCCAGCGCGCCTGCGGACTGGCGCTGAGTGGGGGCGCGTCCCATGACCAGATCCCCTTCCTTGGCCTGCGCGGAGGGGTTCTCAGGATTGGCGCTCGGGGCGGCCTGGGGGCCGCCAGCGGGTTGAGAGGAGGGAGCTAAGGGCGCTGAATCCGCACTAGCAGGAGTGGGTCTCGCGGGCAGCGGGTAGACGAGGAGCCATTCTTCATATTTGGGTGACTCGCGCTTGGAGGCGTCGCCCTTCTTCTTTTCATTCGCTGGGGCTTGCAGGACGGTGCCAGAGCCGCCTGGCGTTTTGGGTACCTCCACAGCAGCGCGGCCTACGATGGCCAGCGTGACGCCTCCTGTGAGCTGGTAGATGCGCGTGGCATCGCGGCCTGCGTAAAGGTGGACATTGGTGAATACCTTGGTGTGTCCGGTGGCCTGGAGCGGGATGGCGTGGGAGGTAGATTGGAGCTGAACTTCACGCTGCCAGGTGGCTGCGTCAATGAGGGCGTGGCTGTCAATCCAGCCTTCGAGCCCGGCCGGGGTGCGGACCAATGTGTCCGCGCCGCTGCGGTTCAGGATTTCGACCTGGTCTCCCCAGTGGGCATCACCCGCGCGCTGGTGGACCTGCGCGAGGGTGGTCCGGAGGGTGACGGATTGGTCGGCGACGTAGGCTTCGCCGAGGACGTGAGTGCTGGTGTGCAGGCGCCAGTAAAGGCCGATTATGATGGCAAGGACGAGCCCGCCGATGATCCATTTGCGGAGGCCCACCTGGATGGGCGATCCATTTTCCTGCGGGGCGTCTTCCGGTTTCCCTTCCTCAGGCAAACCATCGTCCGGAGAATCGTCTTCGGTGCGGTAGTCCGTCACGGGCGGTCTCCGAAGGTGATGCCGACGCCACGGGCGGCGCGGACATGGTCGCAATTGGGGTCTACGCGCTTGATCTGGCCGACGGCGTCGTCGAGTGGCGCGGATTCGATACGGCCCGCACGAAGACAGACCATGCGGCCGAATTCGCCGCGGGCGACGAGGTCCACGGCGCAGCAGGCGTAGCGCGTGGCGAGGATGCGGTCAAAGGGACTCGGCGAGCCTCCGCGCTGCAAGTGGCCGAGCACGTTAAGACGGACTTGCTTCTTGAGATGCTCGGCGAGGACGCGGGCGATGGTGACTCCGGAAACACTGGAAATTCCTTTGCTCGGGACAACCGGTGCGCCGAAAGCAGCGGCGGGAATTTTGGCGCCTTCGGCGACGACGACGAGGCTGAATTCCTTGCCCGCTTTTTCGCGCGCTTCGATGGCGTGGCAGATATTTTCAAAGGTGAATGGGATTTCAGGGATGAGGATTACGTCCGCGCCGCCGGCGATGCCGGAATGGAGCGCGATCCAGCCGGTGCCGCGGCCCATGACTTCGACGAGCATGACGCGGTGATGGCTTTCGGCGGTGGTGTGGAGGCGGTCGAGCGCGTCAGTGGCGACGTGGAGCGCGGTGTCAAAGCCGAAAGTGACTTCAGTGGCGCAAAGATCGTTGTCAATCGTTTTGGGGACGCCGACCATGTGGAGCCCTCGGCGGCCGAAATCGCGTGCGATGCAGAGCGTGCCGTCACCGCCAACGACGATCATGGCGTCAAGGCCGAGGCGCTTCCAATTTTCGCAGCAGAGGCTGGAATAATCGGTGACGGACTTATTGTCATCGTCGTCGGAGGGATAGGCGAAAGGATTGCCGCGGTTTGTGGTGCCGAGAATGGTGCCGCCGCGGTGGACGAGGCCACGAACGGATTGGAGCGTAAGCTCGACGGTGCGCTCGGGCCAGATGAGGCCGTCGAATCCATTGCGGATGCCGATGATCTTCCAGCCGTGCTCACGGATGGCGGTATTGACGACGCCGCGGATGACAGCGTTGAGGCCGGGGCAATCGCCGCCGCCGTTGGCAAGGCCGAGTACGCGAATCTGATCTCCCATGATGACCTTTCAGTGCAAGCGAACGTCCATTCTACACTAGGCGGAGGAAGGGGCCGGAGAAGCGAGGTTCTGCTAGAATGTCGCGCGACGGAAGCCGCAGAGATGCGAACCTGCGGCTGGAGGCGGAATCGTGAATTTCATGGATAGGTTGAAACCATTGGGATTGTTGCTCTTGCGGTGCGCGCTGGCTGTGATTTTCATTTGGCACGGATACCAAAAATACGCGCACGGAACCGAGGGTGTGAAGGCCTACATGTCGAGTACGGGGCTGCCTTCCTACTTCGCGTATATTGCGATTGGGTTGGAGATTGGCGGCGGGGTGTTGCTGCTTGCGGGGCTGGCCACGCGCCCGATTGCGATTCTGCTGGCAGGCGAGATGGTGATTGCTATCTGGAAAGCGCACATGGGTGGCGGGATTGCGGCGGTGTCGCAATATGAGTTTGCGATGATTTGCGGCGCGGCGTGCTTCGCGCTGGCGACGACCGGGGCGGGCAGTGCGTCGCTCGACGCGATGATGTTTGGACGCAGGAGCGGGGCGAAAGCGAAAGCGTAGTTCAACCACCTGGCCGCCCGCTTGAAAGACTAATTGGTAGACGGCGCGCGTAGATTTCGGAATTCAACTCCCAATTGACGGGCGAGTTTGTCTATGCAAAATGTCGCACGGGACATGGAACATTCCGCAGTTTTGCCACGTAATATGAAGTAATGCCGCTGACACTACAGTGCATTCGCACGTCTCACAAAATTGAACGACCTATGCTCGCGCCGAGCGGCGGTAGGAGGGCACGGTGAGTAATTTCCTGCAGGATCTGCGCTTTGGTTTGCGGACGCTTCTGAAGGCGCCTGGATTTACGGCGATAGCCATCCTCACGCTCGCGCTGGGAATCGGCGCGAATAGCGCGCTCTTTTCGGTGGTGAATGGAGTGCTGCTGAATCCACTGCCGTATCCCAAGCCCAACCAGTTGGTATCGGTTTATACCGCTTCGACCGAGTTTGATCGCTCCTCGTCTTCCTACATGAATATTGTGGACTGGGACAAGGAAAACAAGTCGTTTGCACATCTCGGAGCCTGGCGAAACTACGATCTCTTCCTCACTGGCGCAGGTGAAGGCGAACGCGTGCGTGCGTACATGGTCTCGGTGGGATTCTTCCCCGCGCTGGGAGTGCAGCCCACTATGGGGCGGGTGTTTCATGCGGAGGAGGACCGTATCGGTGGGGCGCCGGTGGCGATCATAAGCGAAGGACTGTGGGAGCGAAAATTTGGATCCGCGCGGGACATCATTGGGAAGTCAATCACGCTAACCGGGACATCGTATGAAGTGGTGGGCGTGGTGCCGGCGAGCTTCGCGCTTTTCGGCAGGGCGCGCGACGTTTACACACTGATGGGACAGTGGAACGATCCGACATTTCGCGACCGACATGTGAGCTTTGGGACGCAAGTGGTTGGGCTGCTGAAAGACGGCGTGACGATGGCGCAGGCGCAAGCTGAGATGACAAACATCGCGAAAGAGCTGGAAACAGCCTACCCGGATTCAAACAAGGGAAGAGGGATCGAGCTTGTACCACTGAAAGAAGATATGGTTGGGAACGTCAAGCCATTTCTCTTGATACTGCTGGGCGCGGTGGGATTCGTTCTGCTGATCTCCTGCGCGAATGTGGCGAATCTGCTCCTAGCGCGGTCCACGGGTCGCGCGCGGGAGTTTGCGATTCGCGCGGCGATGGGGGCGAGCAGGGGGCGGTTGATCCGGCAACTGATCACGGAGAGTGTGCTGCTGGCGATGGCGGGTGGCGCCGCGGGACTGGCCATCGCATATTTGGGCGGACCCGCATTGATTCAGACGCTGCCGCAAGCGCTGCCACGCTCGCAAAATATCCAGCTCGATGCGCATGTGTTGCTCTTTACATTGGGGGCATCGCTGCTTGTGGGAGTCCTTTTTGGACTTGCGCCTGCTCTGCGGCTTTCGCGGGAAAACATGCAATTGACGCTAAAGGAAGGCGGGAGGGGGGCAAGCGGCGCGCGGCACAAGGTGCAAACAATATTTGTGGCTGTGGAAATGGCGCTGGCGCTGGTGCTGCTGGCCGGTTCGGGGCTGATGATACGAAGCCTTTCCGCGCTGTGGAGCGTGAACCCGGGATTCAACTCGAAAGGCCTGCTGACCTTTAGTGTGACGTTACCGAGAGAATTGGCCGCGAATCCACAAGGGCAACGGGCGTTGCTTCGCGCGATACACAGCACGCTGGTAAGTTTGCCCGGTGTGCAATACGCGTCACTGCAGGGAGGCTCGCTGCCGATGCAAGGCGATTCGGAATTGCCCTTTTGGATCGAAGGGCACCCAAAACCGGCGACTATGCAGGACATGCCGTTTGCGTTGTTTTATCTGGCGGAACCGGAGTATCTGAAGGCGATGGGAACAACGCTGTTGCGGGGGCGCTTCTACACAGAGCAAGACAGCGAGCATTCCGCGCCTGTCGTAGTGATTGACGAGCAATTCGCAAAACAATATTTTCCGAATGAAGACCCCATTGGCAAGCAGCTGAACTTTGCAATTTTGGACACGCAGTGCGAAATCATCGGTGTCGCCGCGCATGTGAAACATTGGGGACTCGATTCGGACGCGAAAAATAAACTGCAAGCACAAATATACATGCCGATCATGCAGCTTCCGGATAAGTTCATGCCGTTGCTGGCGGACGGGATTGATCTCGTTGCGCGGGTGCAAGGAGTTCCTGGAGACTCCGTTCCCGCAATTCGCAACGCGCTGGGGAAAGTCAACAGCGACCAGGTGATGTTCGGTGTGCAAACGATGGACGAGATCATTTCCGATTATCTGGCCAAGAGAAGGTTCTCAATGATCCTATTGAGCGTGTTCGCGGCGCTGGCGTTGCTGCTGGCGAGCGTGGGGATTTATGGCGTGATTTCGTACATCGTTGGTCAGAGGACTCACGAGATTGGCGTGCGGATGGCGCTGGGCGCACAGCGCGGAGATGTAATGCGGCTGGTGCTTCGCCAAGGTGGGTTCATGGCGATTGCAGGCGTGGGGTGCGGGGTTGGCGCCGCGCTCGGATTGACTTGGCTTTTGACAAGGATGAACATGCTCTTCAGCGTGAGCGCGCACGACCCCGTGACTCTTGCTGGCGTGTCTATTCTGCTCACAGCGGTGGCGCTACTGGCATGTTATGTGCCTGCTCGCCGCGCGATGAAGACGGACCCGGTGGTGGCGCTGAGATACGAGTAAGAAACAGAGACAGAGGCGGGAAACCTGCTTCTTCCCTGCTTCATCTGTATGTAATTCAAAAAAGAAATAGGGGCGGGTCACGGACCCGCCCCTGCGATTTTGAGAGATCCCTTGCATGACCTCGCTCGAAAGCCTTAGGACGTTTGCGTTTGAGACGGCTGAGACTGACCGGGGGCAGGCGCGTAAACGAACACGTCCTCCTTGGGAATCACAATCCACGCGATGAAGTAACCGAGAATTACCGGAGTCGGCAGAAATATCAGAACGGCAGCGATCACGCGGATGACCGTCGGGTCCATGTCCCAGTATTCGGCGAGACCACCACAAACCCCACCAATTTTGCAATCTCTGACGGAGCGATGCAGCCGCCGGACGGGGCCTGATGAGTAGGCATAATTCGCAGGCTGCTGACGCGCGCCGCACAAGTAACAGAAGTTCGATTCGTTGGCGATTTCACGACGGCAATTCGAACAGGTCATTTGGCACCTCCCGGCAATTCCAAGTGTTTCGAACAGGGCGACGTACCACTGCCGCCCAACTCCCTCTAAAGAGATTCTAACTCTTACTACGGATGGGGCAGTGAAAAAGTTCCCTTTATAGGTGGTAGTGGCCCGACCGAGGTTAGAAAGCGAGCAGTTCGCGGACGGCGGCAAGGATGTCTTCGGTCTGGGGGAGGATTTCATCTTCGAGTTTGGGCTGGTAGGCGCAGAAAGTGTCCATGGCGGCGACACGGCGCACTGGAGCGTCGAGATCCTCAAACAGCTCATCGGCGATGCGGGCGGCGATTTCGGCGCCGTAGCCCCAGGAGAGCGTGTCTTCGTAGGCCACGATAACGCGGCAGGTTTTCCGGACGCTTGAGGCTACTGCTTCCCAGTCATAGGGGGAAAGGGTGCGAAGGTCGATGATTTCGACGGAGGCGCCTTCGCGTTCGAGCTGCGCGGCGGCGACTTCCGCCCGGTGCACGACGGCACCATACGTGATGATGCTTACGTCCGCGCCTTTGCGGACGACGCGCGCTTTGCCGAACGGGATTGTGAAATCAGGCCCCGGATCTTCCGAGCGGTTGTAGGGCTGGCGATAGAGATGCTTGTGCTCGAGAAACATAACTGGGTCATCGCAGCGAATGGCGGTTCGCAGTAGGCCTGCAACATCGAGCGCGGTGGAAGGCATGACGACGCGCAGCCCGGGAGTATGAGTGAAAATCACTTCACCGCACTGGCTGTGATAGACCGCGCCGCCCGTAAGATAGCCCCCGATGGCAACTCGGATGACCGCGGGACACTTGAATCCGCCAGCGGAGCGCCAGCGCATCACGGCCAGCTCATTGCGTAGCTGCATCATGGCGGGCCAGATGTAATCAAAGAATTGGATTTCGGCGACGGGCTTTAGACCGCGCAGAGACATCCCAATTGCGCGGCCAACGATATTTGCCTCCGCGAGCGGTGAATTGAATACCCGCGCAGCGCCGTATTTGGTCTGAAGGCCAGCGGTGGCTTTGAAGACGCCGCCCTTCCCTTTCACCTTCCCAATGTTCTCTTCGCGGCTGCAATCGGCAACGTCTTCGCCGAAAACAACGATGCGATCGTCGCGCGACATTTCGGAAGTGAGTGTTGCGGCGACCATTTCAACTATGGTCTTCGGTTCACCGGTGAATTGAGGCTCTGCCCAGTATGCGCTTGCAGTGGGATCAACGTCAGGCGAATACACCCATTGCAGAATTGAATCGGGCGCGGGCAATTCCGCGGCGAGCGCTTTGTCGGTGGCTTCGAGGATTACGGCTTCCACTTCAGCGTCGAGTTTCTTGAGCGCCTTCTCATCGAGGATGCTTTCGCTTACAAGGAACCGGGCGAATTTCGGAAGCGGGTCGCGAAGAGCTTCCTCGGCGCGCTCCTCTTCGGTTTTGTAAAGCTTTTCATTGTCAGAGAACGAGTGCGAGTAGGGACGCGTTACGTGTGCATGCACCAGCGCCGGGCCTTTGCGAGCGCGGCAATACTCGACCGCCTGTTTGCACGCTTTATAACTTTCGAGCACATCGGTGCCGTCACATTCCTCAACGAACAGGCCCGGATAGTTGGAAACAATTCTGGAAATGTTGCCGCCGGGCGTTTGCACCTCGACAGGCACGGTGATGGCATAGCCATTGTCTTCAATGAGATAGAAGACCGGCAATTTCTTTGTGCATGCCGTGTTGAGCGATTCGAAAAACTCGCCCTCGCTGGTCGCGCCTTCGCCGGCGGAAACGTAAACGATTTCATCTTTGAAGTGGTTTACGGCATCGCCGAGCGGGGCGCGGCGGGCCTGTTCATACGCTTTCGGATGAGTGTCGTAATAAAGCCCGGCCTCCGCGATGCCGACGGCATGCAGGAATTGAGTGCCGGTGGGCGAAGACCGGCTAACGATGTTGACCTTCGGGTGGCCCCAATGCGAAGGCATCTGGCGGCCGCCCGAGCTGGGGTCGTCCTTGCCGCCGACGGCTTCAAGAAGCATTTCGTAGGGAGTCACACCCATGGCCAGGCAGAGCACGCGGTCGCGGTAATAGGCGCAGAACCAATCGTGAGCGGGCTTAAGCAATTGCGAGGCGGCGGCCAGCACGGCTTCATGGCCTGCTCCGCTGATTTGGAAATAGATGCGGTTCTGATGTTTGAGCTGGATTTCGCGGTCATCGAGACGCCGCGAAAGCAGCATGGTGCGATACATCGCCACGAGCTGATCACGGCCCAGGCCGTGATGGCGGGCGCCGTTCGTTTTCTCTGGTTTCGCGGACTTCTGCCGCGTCTGCACTGGCATTGTCTTTACCTAGATTGAGCGAAAGCCACACCCCATCCTTTCAGATTATAGCGAATCGCCCCAAAGGACTGCCTCCATTTTCGTGAAATGTTGCCGGGAAAGGAGTCGTGCGGACGCGAGGATTCAAATTGCTTGGGACGCCTCACGGAATCGGTTAGCTTAGCTCAGATCATCGAAGAGCTTCTTGGTATCCACGTAGTCCGAATCTCCGGCCTTCGTAATCTTCGCCGGGACGCCCTTGAAGGGCGGTTCAACGGGTATGCGCTCCACCCATCGCTGGTGCGACAGCTTTTCGTGGTCTGAGAAATCAAGGCGGATGAATACGCGGATTTGGTCGCCTTCACCTTTTTTCTCCGCGGGCTTACGCTCAAACTTGTAGTCCAGCTTCTTGGTGAGGTGAAAAGTCTGCCGCCAGTGGTCCAGGCGGTAGCGGGCCTGCTGGGAGGAATCTTCATTCCCCCCGAAGTCAAATACGATGTAGGATTGCGCCATGGCTTCAGGTATAGCGGCCCCGGTCGTGGGAAGTCAAGTTCATGCCGCTGGACAGAAAGCGCGAAGCCTGCGCCGCGCGTTCATTGCGGGCATTTGCGTCGTTTCGATGGCGCTTCCCTGCGCCGGCATTCCCTCTACCGGACCCAAGCACCGACCTAAATATGTTGACGAAGGCCGCGCGCGGCAGGCCGTCAGCGTTGAGCGGTACGACATCTGGGTCGCATTTCGGCCGGGCGAGGGATCGCTGAAGGCGATGGCGACGCTCACGCTTCACTCTGAAAAACCAATCAGCGCTGTGGAATTGGAGCTCAGCCCGCAACTGCAGATTTCGAGAGTGATGGACGGAGCGTCCAATTCGCTGGCATTCGAGCGGAGCGGGCGACTCGGATCGCCATTTCTATCCGTTACGCTGCCCGGAGAAACAACAGGCGAATTCACTCTGCGCATTTCGTATTCCGGCACGATGGGCGCGGACGAATTGGACTACGTGTCCTCCGATGGGATTCTGCTGCGGGACGAATCAGGATGGTATCCCACGCCAGACATGACCGCTTTCGCGCCGCACCATATTCACATGGTCGTGCCCGAAGGATGGACAGCCCTGGCGGGCGGAAACGCATCAGTCTTTCACATTCGCAACCGGGCGATTTTCGATTTCGTGACTTTTCGACCGGCATATTCCCGCGCGATCGCCGCGACGCCATTCAAGATTCAAGCCGTTTTCCCATCCACAGCGGATGGATTGGCGCCGGCGATCCGCGTGTGCGCGCCGGACTCAGAAAGCGAGCCTGCGCGCCAAACTGCAAGTGTGGCGCAAAATACTTTTTTGGAATTCGCGCGCATGTTCGGGTCCACCGGGCTGTCAGAGTTCACTGTGATTCCGGGATTCCCCGGAAGCCATTCAGAGGTCGGATACTCCGGCCCGGGCTTTTTGGTATTGGACGCGGACGATTTGAGATTTTTCGGCCACAACGGATACGCGCCGAACTTCCTGCCGCATGAAGTGGCGCATCAATGGTTCCCGCAGCAGGTTGCACACGCAAGCGAAGAAGACGGATGGATGGCCGAGGCGCTGGCTGAATACCTGGCGTGGAGATTTTTGGATGCGCAAGACCCAGCGAATGCGCGACGAATGATCGCCGTCGCAATGCGCGACTCATTGGCGGCGGACCAACTCGAGCCAATCTCACTGGGGCTAAGGCTTTATGCGCTTGGAAATGAAATCACGCAGCAGACGCTTTACGACCGCGGGATGCTTGTCTGGCGGACACTGGAGACGGTGATTGACCGCGAGCGCGTGGAGAAGGCGTTGCGCGAATACTTGAAGAGGTTTAATGGGCGCACCGCGACAATCGCTGATTTTCAAAAGATTTGCGAAGAGATTTCCGGGCGGGACTTGAGTTGGTTTTTCAAGTACTACATCGGCGGGACGGAAGCGCCGGAAATTACATTGCGACGGACGCGCTCCTTCGCTCCAAATGAAGTTTCGGGAGAGATTCTTGTCGGTGGAGCGCCGCCGGGATTTACGGTCCGCGTCGAGATGCGAATTTCGACATCAGCGGGAGTGGTGTCGCATTCCGTAGCCACGCACGGCCCCTCGACGCCATTCACAGTGGTTGTAACCGCGCCCGCATCGCGGATTGAGCTGGACCCTGACCTGCGGATACTGCGGTGGACAGAGCCGGCGAGGCGCAATCGTGCGCAGCGTGCAATTGTTTCCCAAGCGAGCGCTGCCGCGCGGGCTGGCGAAATTGCGCGGGCGGAAGAGCTCTACCGCAAGGCGCTTGCCGCCGATCCGGAGGGCATCGCCGGGAATGAGCAATTCCTCCATTTCCAACTGGGGCAGATTGCGTTTCGCGTGAAGCAATTTGATACCGCATTCGATGAGATGAGCCGCGTACTGGAGACGGCGTCAATGGATACGCGCGCGACGGATGCGTACACGGTGTGGGCGCACGTGTACCGCGCGCGGATTGCCTGGGTGCGCGGAAATCCGGACGCCGCGCGGACGGAGGCTAGGGCCGCGCTGGAACAAGGATCGCCCGCGTTGGGAACCGAAATGATGATGGGCGATCAGTTCCGCGGAAAGACAACGGCTGAGCGCGAGTTGCGCCTGCTGCTGGAGCCGCCGGTGGAGACGGGGTCGCACCGCTGAGCGCGGGGAGATTTGCTCAGCGACCGGAAAATTAGGAAAGCACACGCGGGAATAGTAAAATAACGGGCGTGAACTTGATGGTTCGCCGAATCGCAAGCGTTGTTTTTCTGCTGACACTCTCGGGGACGCATGCTGCGCCGCTCGCGGGGGCGCTCGTATCCACGCAGGTGGCCGATTGCTGCGCGAATGGGATGTGTCCGCTACATAGGAACAACGCTTCGAAAAAGACCAAGCACGAAAAAATGCCTGGCTGCGACATGGACATGAGAACGGACAAGTCCACGCCAGCGTGCCAGGCGAGTCCATGTTCCTCGCAAGAGAAAGACGCCGTCGGAGTGAGTGCATATCTCCTGCCGATATCGGCACAGCTTGTGTTTGCCGCGGTGACAACGATTTTTGTAATGCGCGCCGCGCAGATGAACACATCTATCTCGCAATTTCCGGAAACACCGCCTCCTCGAAGTTAGCCCTACCGAACCGCTCCAATACAAAGCAGAAAACGCGCGGAGGCATGTCCTTCGCGAGGTGTTGTTTCATCATGAATTCACAGGACCTTGGAGGGCCCTATGAGGAGTCGTCATAAAATTGCCGTGTTGTCGGCATTGCTGTTTACTAGTGTAAGTTGGGCGACGATTTTTGGAACCGTGCGTGGAATCGTGCACGATCCACAACACAGGCCGATTGCTGAAGCGACAGTCACACTGAAGGCGCAACTATCCGATTGGACGCAAACGCAAAAGACAAATAGTAATGGTGAATTTGAATTCAGCGCAGTGCCGATCGGCGACTACACAGTCACCGTTACTCGCGACGGGTTCATGGATCAAAAACAGAACGTCATTGTAAAATCCGGTACCGTTCCTGTGGCGCATTTTGCGCTGGAACTCGCCGGAGCGAGCCAAACCGTAACAGTTTCCGCCAACTCAGTAATGGCGCTTGCCGATTCCGTCACGCCGACTTCGACATTGAATCGGCAGGAAATTCAGGCGACTCCGGGCAGCATTCAAACGAACAACCTTTCGATCATCACGGATTACACTCCCGGCGCGTATGTGACGCACGATCAGCTCCACGTTCGCGGCGGCCACCAGGTGAGCTGGCTAGTAGATGGCGTGCCCATCCCGAACACAAATATCGCGAGCAACGTGGGGCCCCAGTTCAATCCGATGGATATGGATTATCTGGAGATTCAAAGGGGCAGCTATGACGCGGAGTACGGCGACCGGACATATGGTGTATTCAACGTCCTCCCCCGGACCGGATTTGAAAGGGATCGTGAATGCGATTTAAGCGCGAGCTTTGGCAGTTTTTTTCAAACAAATGATTTGATCAGTTGTGGCGGTCATACGCAGCGGCTCGCTTATTATGGAAGCTTGAATGGGAACCGAAGCAATCTCGGGTTGCAAACGCCGACGGGAGACATTTTGCACGACGCCGAGAATGGGTACGGCGGTTTCGCGTCGCTGATTTTCAACTTGGATGCGAAGAACCAATTGCGTCTGGTGACCTCCCTGCGAAAAGACTACTACCAGATTCCGAATGCGCCTGGCGTGATCAACGAGGACCAGAATAATCCAGAGACAATCGTCACAACTCCTTTTCCTCCGGGCACATTCCAGGCGGACGGAGAACATGAATCCGACGCGTTTGTGAATTTCTCGTGGGTCCACACATTTAACCCGAATGTCCTAATGACCATTTCTCCGCTCTACCATTTCAACAGCGCGGATTATTCAGGCAACCCAAACGATTTTCCGCTCAGCACGACCGACAATCGGGGGTCAACTTATGCGGGAGGACAGGCAGTCTTGAGCGCATTGGTGGCTCGCAACAATTTGCAGGTAGGCGCCTACGGTTTCTGGCAGCATGACAATCAATTATTCGGAATGCTATTTAACGATGGCGGCAGCACTAATTTTCAAGACCGCGAAATCGTTACAGGAAGTCTCGTAGAAGCATTCCTAGAAGATAAGTTTCAGGCGACGAGCTGGCTGACGCTTAGCGGCGGTGTGAGACAAAGCCACTTCTCCGGAAATGTGACGGAAAACGCCACAAGCCCTCGGCTCGGAGTTTCCGTAAAAATCCCAAAGGTCAATTGGGTTTTCCGCGGTTTCTACGGCGATTTTTATCAGGCGCCCCCGCTCATCACAGCGTCCGGGCCTTTACTTCAATTCGTGAACGAAAACAATCTGGGGTTTATTCCTCTGCGTGGCGAGCGAGACCGGGAATATCAGTTTGGAGTCGCGATCCCTTACAAGGGATGGCTGCTCGACATTGATTCATTCCGGACGCACGCGACGAATTTCTTTGATCACAATAACGTGGGTGATTCGAATATCTTTTTCCCGCTCACGATTAACGAAGGTTTGATTCGCGGCTGGGAAGCGACGCTCCGCTCTCCGCTGATCTTGCGGCGGGGGCATCTGCATGTGACCTATTCAAATCAGATCGCGTTGGGAGCGGGCACCATAAATGGCGGGTTGACGAATTTTTCGCCCCCCGCAGGATTCTTCTTACTCGATCACGATCAAAGGAATACTCTGAATGCCGGTTTCGACTTGCGGCTGCCCTGGCGCTCTTTTGCATCAACAAATGTTTATTATGGCTCTGGCTTTTCAAATGGAATCGCGCCACCGGGCCCCAATCACCTGTCAGGGCACACAACATTTGACGTCTCGATGGGCAAGGATTTTGGGGAGAGGTTTACAGTCTCCGCGACAGCTTTGAACGTGGCGAACCGCCACCTGCTGATTGATAACAGCCTTACTTTCGGTGGATTCCACTACAATAACCCAAGAGAGATGTACGGAGAATTGCGCTGGAGGTTTCATTATTGAGATTATGAGAGGTATGGCAAGCTCAAAATCAATTGGGAAGTTTGGAGGCGGCCGGCGCGGTACCTGCATTGAAATCCGGCGCGCTAGACGGATGGCGCATCTGTGTTTGTTAATTTTGTTTTCAGGCGCCACTTTCTTTGCAATCGCCTGTCGAAATTCAAACAATCCGTCCGAGAGGCGGTATCACCTTGAAGGGACGATCGTAAGCGTGGATCAGCTAAAACAAGAACTTGAAGTGAACCACAAGGACATTCCCGGCTTCATGGGTGCGATGACGATGTCCTATCCCGCGAAGCCGCCGCTGATACTGACTCAAGTAGCGGCCGGAGACCAGATCAAGGCGGAAGTGGTTGTCAACGGGGGCGAATACTGGCTGGAGAATATCGTCGTTGTGAAAAAGGCGGATCCGAATGCGCCGCCTGCTCCGACCACTCCTCCGGAAATTCGCGAGCCGCACGCGGGCGATGTTGTGCCGGATTTTGTCTTGCTGAATCAGGATGGAAAGCAGATCCATCTCGCTGATTTCCGCGGCGAATCTGTGCTGCTCACATTTATTTATACGCGCTGCCCGCTTGCCGATTTTTGTCCCGCGATGAGCACGCGCTTTTCCGTGATTGAGGAGACGCTGCAGAAAAACAAGCAAGCGCTTGGAAAAACTCATCTCCTCAGCATCAGCTTTGACCCCGCACACGATTCTCCGAAAGTATTGCGTGACTATGGATCCGGTTATTTGCAGGGCGCCGGAGAGAAGGATTTTCGCCATTGGGAGTTCGTTGTCGCGCCGGAAAGCAATTTGAAAAACGTGGCGGCGTTCTTTGGATTGGCCTTCATGCCCGACGAAAAACAATTTGTACATTCGATGAGTACGGCGATCATTTCTCCGAGCGGGAAGATCTACAAGTGGTATGGCGGAAAAGACTGGCAGACATCGGATGTGATGAAGGATTTGCTCAGCTCGATTGGAAGTTGACCGAGATATTTAGGAAGGCCTAAGAACTCCGCTCCGATTCCCTTTTTTCGGCTTGGATGCAAACATTTCGCAACACCAGTAAACACAAGTACTTGCGGCGACATTGCGGGCGTGATAGTTTAAGCGAACAAAAAGCGAAGTACGAAGCGGGGGTGCAATGTCTCAATCCTTAGCTGTGCGCACGGTGGACAGCAATTCGCTGGCGCGAGTTCACGAAATCATTGAACTGCTTGCGGCGCGTGACCCGAGCGGCGAAGTGATTACGTCCGTGCGTCAGATTCCCGCCCGCGATGCGCAGTGGGGTGCAACACCTGCGTGGCTGCGGCCTGAATTGACCGCTGCATACGCCGCCAAGGGCATATCGCAGCTTTATACGCATCAAGCCGCCGCCGCCGAGGCGGTGCATGGCGGACGCAACGTCGTGATTGTGACACCGACGGCCAGCGGAAAGACGCTTTGCTACAACTTGCCCGTGCTGGATGCAGTCCTTGAGAATATGGACACACGCGCGCTTTACCTCTTCCCCACCAAGGCGCTCGCGCAGGATCAGCTTGCCGAATTGCATGATCTCGGCCGCCGGCTTAACGATTCATTCGGCGTTTTCACTTATGACGGCGACACTCCCGCCGATGCGCGCGCAGCCATCCGCGAAAAGGGTCACATCGTTCTGACCAATCCAGACATGCTCCACACTGGCATCCTGCCGCATCACACGCGCTGGCAGCGGCTGTTCGAGAATCTGAAATACATTGTTTTGGATGAGCTGCACACCTACCGCGGGGTTTTCGGCAGCCATCTGTGTAACGTCTTGCGGCGGTTACGGCGCATCGCAAATTTCTATGGATCGTCGCCACAATTTATCTGTTGCTCGGCGACAATAGCGAACCCGGGCGAGCTTGCCAGCCGGCTGATCGAATGCAACGTGGAAGTGCTCGAGGCGAATGGCGCTCCGGCTGCGGAAAAAATATTTGTACTTTATAACCCGCCGGTCGTGAACCGCCACCTGGGCATCCGGCGAAGCTACATCCACGAAACTTCGCGGCTCGCGCAGGAATTCTTGAAGCGCAACCTGCAGACGATTGTATTTTCAAATAGCCGCCTGCAGACGGAAGTTTTGCTTACCTACTTGCAGCAAGCGTTTCCTGCGGCGCCGGGCGCTCCGCAGGATGTGCGCGGTTACAGGGGTGGATATCTGCCCGGCGAGCGTCGCGAAATCGAACGCGGCCTTCGCGATGGGCGCATCCGCGGCGTAGTCTCAACGAATGCGCTCGAACTAGGGATTGATATCGGCTCGCTCGATGCAACCGTGATGGCAGGATATCCGGGCACGATTGCATCCACATGGCAGCGTGCGGGACGCGCGGGACGTCGCGATGGCAGCTCGTGCGCCGTGATGGTGGCGAGTTCGTCTCCGCTCGACCAATACATTGTGCGCAACCCTGAATACTTTTTTGGGCGCTCGCCGGAGCACGCTTACATCCAGCCAGACAATCTCGAAATCCTAGTGAATCATTTGAAATGTGCGGCGTTTGAATTACCGATTGCCGTGGATGAAAAATTAGGCGGCGTGGAATTGCCTGAGCTGTGCGACAGGTTGGCGGAGGCGGGATTCCTGCATAAGGCCGGAGACCACTGGCATTGGACGCAGCAAGCCTATCCCGCGGACACGGTAAGTCTGCGCTCGGTTACCTCCGATAATTTTGTAATTGTGGACATCACCGGCGCGCCGGAAGTAATTGGCGAGGTGGATTTTTCAAGCGCGCTCACGACCGTGCATCCGAAAGCGATCTATCTGCACCAGGGCGAGCAATATCACGTCGAGCGAATGGATTTTGACGAGCGCAAAGCCTACGTCAAGCGTGTGAACTCGGATTATTACACCGACGCGATCCGCTACGCGCAAGTGCGCGTGCTGGAAATCGCGGATCAGGCCCGCCTGCGGCGGGATGCGGACGATGCAAAGAGCGATTTGCACGCTGCGCGGGCGTGGGGCGATGTGCTGGTGCGTTCACAAGTGATCGGCTTCAAGAAGATTAAGTTTTTCACGCATGAAAATATCGGTGACGGCAAACTTGAATTGCCGGAAAACGAAATGCACACGACGGCCTGCTGGACGACGCTCGAACGATCGCTCGTCGAATCGTTGCCTTTCACACTTAGCGAGCGGCAGGACGGGATGCGCGGTCTCTTGCACGCGATGCGAAGCGTGGCAACGCTCCTCTTAATGTGCGACCAGCGCGATGTGGGCACAGCAATCGGTGAGCGGCCGCCTACCCCGGGAATCGCGGCCGGCGGAGATGGATGGGAGGATCCGCCGGATCTTTCCGAAATGCACGGGGGTGCTCCGGAAACGGAATTCTTTGAGCCAAACCTTTATCTTTATGACGCCTATCCCGGCGGCATTGGATTCAGCGAGCCGCTCTTCCGCGCACATTCGCTGCTGCTCGTGAAGGCGCGCGATCTAATTGTGGGCTGCACATGCGCAAAGGGCTGCCCCTCTTGCGTGGGGCCATCGGGCGAAGGCAGGGAACGCGGAAAAGAGGCCGCGGTCGAAATCCTTGGGCGGCTGGGCGCATGAGCACAAACTCCATCGGCGATAAGTTCTCGCGGCTCGCGGCGCTTCGCCCTTCGCGGCACGCGGTTACGCGGGAATCGTCGCCCGTGGAGGGCGATGCCGGCGACGCGGCACAATTGCTTGGCGCGACTGTTGAACGCAATCGCTACGGCGAGCATCTCGCCATCCGCCGCTGGTTTCCAACGCCCGAGCCCTGTTTGGAATTCAATGACGCCCGCAGGACGCGCGCACTGAAGATGCTGTTGCCGAATGTTGCAAGCGAAGTCGGCTCCAAGCGTGGCGCGACGCCCGCCGATGTGCTGGCTGAAGATCCCGCTCAATGGCTTTTCCTCGATACGGAGACGACTGGCCTCGCTGGCGGCTCGGGCACATATGCTTTTCTTGTTGGCGTGGCATGGTGGGATTCGGGCGGACTGCAAATCGAACAATTCTTCATGCGCGATTTCGCGGAGGAACATTCGCTGCTGCTCGCGCTTGATGAACGGATGGCCGAGCGGCGCGTGCTGGTCACTTTTAATGGGAAGAGTTTCGATTGGCCACTGCTAGAAACGCGCTATCGAATGACTCGCTGTATCGCCCCACGAATTCCTGCGATGCACCTCGATCTCCTGCATCCCGCGCGGCAACTCTGGCGTCCGCGTCTCGCATCAGTGCGGCTGGCGGAGTTGGAGAGGCATGTGCTGCGCGTCTCACCCGGCTCGCGGCTTGACTGGTCGCGGGATTGCGACGTGGATTCGTCGCAGATCCCTGAAATTTATTTCAATTTTGTGCGCGGCGGATCGGCCGAGCCGCTCGTACCCGTGATTCGCCACAACCAAATGGACTTGCGTGGGCTTGCGGCGCTCGCTGGGCACATGCTCGAGATGATCGCTGGCGGGCAGGATGATGAATCAACCGATGAGCCAAATCCCTCAGAAGAATCTCTCGACCTCTACGGATTGTCGCGCCTACTTGGGCAGCGCGGCGAACCGAAACTCGCACGGAGAACATGCCAGGCGGCGCTCGCCGCGGGGCTGCCCGGCGAACATGACCGCGCGGCGCGGCGGGACCTTGCGCGGCTGGCCAAGCGAGCGGGCGATGTTCGTTGCGCCGTTGAGATGTGGGAAGGCTTGTTGAGTACAGTCCCGGCCCGTCCGCCCATTCCGAGATTGAAAGGCACCCACAGCGAACAATCGCTTACGCTCGACCGAATCCTGATGCGCGGCGCGGCAGGCTCGCGCGCTCCTTTCGCCGGCGATGGCCAGCTCCGCGCAGCTCTCGAAGCCTGCGAGCAGCTTGCGATCCATTTCGAACACCGTGCCCGTGCTCTCGACCGCGCTTCGCAGCTTACGCGCCACGGGCTGGCGCTTATTCACCGCGCAATCGGCGCGCGCCGAGCGGATGACTATTCATCAGACAAAGAGTTCCGCCGCAAGTGGGCGGAGCGTTTCGAGCGCCGCCTATCGCGCCTTGAACGAAAGATCTCCACCAGCGTAAGCTTCCCAAGTTCGGCGGCGGATTGATTTCTCTCGCCTGCTGAGGCAAGGAGGTGCGGCTTATGTTCCTTGGCCATTTTGGCGTCGCGCTCGCGGTAAAGAGACTTGCGCCAAAGACCTCGCTGGGAACACTCCTTCTCGCCGCCCAATTTGCCGACCTCCTTTGGCCGATATTCCTGGTCATGGGATGGGAAACGGTCCAGATTGATCCGGGCAATACGCGCGTAACCCCGCTCAATTTCTCAAGCTATCCGATCAGCCACAGCTTGCTTACACAAGTCGGATTTGGGATCGGATTGGGACTTGTTTACTTTGCTCTGCGAATCAAAACTCCAGGCGCAGGGCGAGCTGCATTTGTTCTTGCGGCTTGTGTTCCCAGCCACTGGGTTTTGGATTGGATCATGCACCGCCCCGATCTTCCGCTGACTCCCTGGAGTGTGACGTATCACGGGCTGGGCCTTTGGAATTCCTTGCCCATCACCTTAGCGCTTGAGTTTGGATTTTATGGGGCGGGAATAGCAATCTATCTTCGGCAATCGAAATCGAAGGACGCCATTGGCCGTTACGCCTTTTGGTTGTTGATTTTTTTCCTGGCGGGCCTCTGGCTTGGAACACTCTTCGGGCCCCCTCCTCCTAACGAAAAAGTGCTCGCATGGAGCGCCCTCGCCATTTGGCTGACAGTCCCGTGCATTGCATGGGCGGACCGACATCGAGCATTGAACTAAGACCCGCGCAGGATTAGCATTAGGTGCGGAAGAGTTCTGCGCCTCGATTGGATCTGCGCAGCGAAGGTGACCGATGCCGATGCAATCATCAGAAGCAATCGCAAGAATCACCGAAATCCAAGTCAACGGAACGCACTTCAAAATTGATGCCGCGCCGGACACTTCCCTGCTCAGCGTGCTGCGCGACCAGCTTGACCTGACCGGAAGCAAGTACGGCTGCGGCGAAGGCCAGTGCGGCGCGTGCACCGTGTTAATTGACGGGAACCCGCGTCATTCGTGCACGGTTACGGTGGGCTCGGCAGCGAAGCGGCAAATCACCACAATCGAGGGTCTTGAAACGAATGGCAAGCTTCATCCACTACAGCAGGCGTTCCTCGACGAAGGCGCGATGCAATGCGCGTTTTGCACGTCGGGGATGATCATGAGCGGCGTTTCGTTGCTTAAGACAAATCCCAATCCGACCAACGCGCAAATTGCCGAGTTCATGCAGGGCAATATCTGCCGCTGCGGAACGTATCCGCGAATTGTGGCTGCTCTCCGGCGGGCATCCGCGGAAATAAAAGGCCACGCGGGGAGGGGAGAATGACCATGACAAACAATCCCATCGTTGGCGCTCTTCCTCAGCAGGAAATCGAGTTTGAACGTTACGAGATGCGTGAACGCCCCGCGCACCATTTTGATTTCGACCGAAGGGACTTCGGAAAGATTTTCGGCGCGGGGATCGCCGTCCTATTGATTTCCAAGAGCGCGTTTACCCAGCAGGAGTCTGGCCAGGGGCGCGGAGGATTCGGCGGGCAGGCATTGCCAAAGGAAATTTCCGCGTGGTTGCACATCGCCGAAGATGGCGCGATAACGGTTTACACCGGCAAAGTTGAAATCGGGCAGAACATCCGCACGTCGCTCGCGCAGGTGGTTGCGGAAGAACTGCACGCATCGTTCGAGTCCATCCGCATGGTGATGGGCGACACGAAATTGACTCCTTTCGACCAGGGCACATTTGGAAGCCAGACGACTCCGCGCATGGGCTTGCAGCTTCGCCACGTTGCATCAGCAGCGTGCGACACATTGCGGGACCTTGCGGCAAAGCAATGGAACGTGGATGGCGGGCGGCTCGTGGCTGCAAACGGCACGATCACAGATCCGCAAACGAAGCGGACGATTTCATTCGGCAAGCTCGCCCAAGGGCAGGCGCTTGCGCGCGCAATCCCAGACACAGATCCGCTCATGCCGCCCGCGGAATGGACCGTCGCGGGCAAGCCGCTTGCGAAGGTGGATGGACGCGACTTTGTTACGGGGCGCCACAAGTACACATCGGATGTGAAATTGCCCGGCATGATGTTCGGCAAAGTGCTGAGGCCACCGACATTTGGTGCGACTCTATCCAGCATAGATCCGAGCGCCGCCCAAGCAATTCCTGGTGTCACATTTGTCCAGGACGGCGATTTCATTGGCGTTGCCGCAACGGACCCTCAAACCGCGGAAAAAGCTCTCGCGGCAATCAAAGCCCAATGGAATCCCGGGCCGACAAAAACGAACAGCCGCGATGTGTACGATTTCCTGAAGGCCAATCCTCAAACGGGCGGGCGTGGCGGAGGCGGCGGGCGCGGCGGCCAGCAGGCCGACAATTCGCACGCTGTCGAAGAGGCGCTCTCCGCATCGCAACACAAACTTGATGCGACCTATCGAGTGGCCTACATCGCGCACTCTCCACTAGAGCCGCGCTCCGCGGTCGCTCAATGGGAAGATGGCGATCTAAACGTTTGGACGGGCACACAGCGACCATTTGGAGTTCGCACCGAGCTCGCCTCGGCGTTTCATATTCCCGAGGACAAAGTCCGCGTGCAAATGCCCGATATGGGCTCCGGCTACGGCGGCAAGCATACAGGCGAATGCGCCGTAGAATCAGCGCGCCTCGCGAAGGCCGCGGGCAAACCGGTCAAGCTCGTGTGGACACGCGAAGAGGAATTCACCTGGGCCTATTTCCGCCCCGCGGGTGTGATCGAAATCCGCAGCGGAGTGAGCGGAGACGGGACCATCACGGCGTGGGAAATGTTGAATTACAATTCGGGACCTTCCGCGCTGGAAACTCCTTATGCGGTCGCGACGCGAAACCAAGCGTTTCATCAAACTGACTACCCTCTGCGTCAGGGCTCTTACCGCGGACTTGCGGGAACAGCCAATGTTTTCGCGCGCGAATCGCACATGGACGACTTGGCCGATATCGCGAAGATGGATCCACTCGCGTTCCGACTAAAGAATCTGCCGAATGACCAGACCGGCGACAGGTTGCGCGGAGTCCTGCAAGCCGCGGCGGATAAATTTGGCTGGGGCAGGTCTCAGCCAGCGGCCGGCCATGGATTTGGCATTGCTTGCGGTGTTGAAAAGGGCGGGCATATCGCCGCGTGCGCGGAAGTCGGGGTGGATCGCGCCACAGGCGCGGTGAAAATTGTGCGAGTTGTGGCGGCATTTGATTGCGGCGCAATCGTCAATCCCGACGGTCTTCGCAATCAGGTGATGGGCGCCAATATTCAGGGATTGGGCGGCGCTCTGTTCGAAGCAATCGAATTCGAAAACAACGCCATCACAAACCCGAAGTTTTCAAAATACCGGGTGCCCCGCTTCCAGGATATGCCGAACATCGAGGTTGTTCTGGTTGACCGGAAGGACATTCAGCCCGCGGGTGCTGGTGAAACACCGTTGATGGCGCTGGCTCCGGCGATTGGCAATGCGATTTTCCATGCGACAAAGATCCGGCTGCGCGCGCTTCCGCTAGCACCGAATGGAATCAAGGCCTAACGAAATACCGTCCACTTTAGGAACACGAGAAATTGGGCGCGGAGAGGCTCTGCGGTGCATACCGGTTTGCCTTGCGGTAGACTACTGCCCGCTCACGGAGGTTCATCCTAAATGACACGCACCTTACGGATTGTCTTGGGACTGACGATTTTCGCCGGAGCAGCGCTCTCTGGCGCATGGGGGCAGCAACCAAGAAACAAGACGGCGACGGCGAAGCCAGCTGCAATCAAACTGGAACCAACTCCAAAGACCGTCATCTGGGGCTATTACGATTGCGCCGCGCCGCCCGTGCTGCACGTTAAATCCGGAGACATCGTGCAGGTCCGTACAGTTTTGACCTCAAGCCCGACGCGCCTCGCCGGCGCGGGCGTGAAACCGGAAGACATCGAGCCGCAACTTCGCGATCTGTACGATCACGAAAAGGAAATCCCCCACGGTCCCGGAGGACACATTCTTACCGGGCCAATCTTCATTGACGGCGCTGAGCCCGGCGATGTCCTCGAAATTCGCATCAAGAAAATTGACCTCGCAATCCCCTATGCCTACAACGGCTTCGGTCCCAACCGGGGCTTCCTGCCCGAAGATTTTCCTTATGCGAAAACGAAAATCATCCCGCTCGATCGAAAACGGATGGTTGCGCATTTCGGGCCGGGCATTGACATTGCGCTGCATCCGTTTTTCGGCAGCATGGGAATCGCGCCGCCTCCATCCATGGGCCGCGTGAGCAGCGTGCCGCCGGGAGTCTATGGCGGAAATATGGACAACAAATGGCTCGTCGCCGGAACAACCCTGTACCTGCCGGTGAATGCAGCCGGAGCGCTCTTCGAGGTGGGCGACGGTCACGCGGGGCAAGGCGACGGTGAAGTGGACATCACCGCGATGGAAACATCGCTCATCGGGACATTTCAATTTATTGTCAGGAAAGATCTGCACTTTGATTGGCCGAGGGCGGAAACACCCACCGAATTCATCACCATGGGAATGAATCTGGATTTGAATGAAGCGACGAAGCAGGCAGTGCGGCAGATGATTGATTTTCTTATGAACGAAAAACACCTATCTCACGATGATGCTTATATGCTTTCCAGCGTCGCCGCGGACCTTCACATCACGGAGCTCGTGGACACAAACAAGGGCGTGCACATGATGTTATCAAAGGCGGTGTTCGTTTCCCCTCCGGTGGCAACGCGAAAAATGCCTGCGCCACCTACTAAGCCACCGACAGGAAAGTAGGCCAATCCTCAGGGATATAGCTCGGGCCTAGCCGCAATTGCTGGTGCAATTGGAATTCTAAATTGTATTACTGCCACGCCGGAGTGGTCAGCATTGCCGGACAGAGAAGGGTTCGCCGTCCATCCAAGAGCGCGAACCACCGCGTCGAATAACTTCCGATCGCCGCCTTCCAAACTCACGCAATCCGCCCCCGAGCAGCGGAGGAAAATTCCGCCATGTTCGGAGTCAAATGAGAGGAAGTTTGGATGTCGCATAAGATTCTCGCGTTTAATGTATTTCTTCTCCAAGGATTCGCTCAAGCCCCCGAACAGCCGCGCCGCACCCTCTTCACTGACGGTACGGATTCGGAGGATAAGGATCGACTCCTTCGTGTTCTGGTTTTCGTAAAAAGCATAACGATCGCCGGCCCACGCCGGTGACAAATCATCCGCGCGCGCTTCCCCGAGAAACTGTTTCAGCAATTCCTGTAAGCCATATTCTCCGAAAACATTGGATTCCAGATTCTTCCACTCTTTGGGTAAGTCGTGAGAAAGATCCGGCAGTCTTACCTCCAGCGGGGCGACGCCGCGCATGTAAAGGTCCGGGTGGAGAATCTGCTGCGTCGAAACCGGTGGATTCTCAAACACGGTGTGAAATCCTGCCCAGCCGCCGCGTGTGAGCAAAATCCTCTGTGCGAAATTAGCGCCGTCAATGTAGGGGAAAAGCAGGTCGTCCTTCAAGAAAGGTGGCGCTTTCGCGAGGATTGGGAAATCTCCGGCACTCTGGGAGTCCTTCCCACCGCACGCCTGTTTCTTCATGCAGTAGTCCAATTGCGCAACAAAAGCCGCGCCTTCAAGCACCGCGTCGCGCGCCGTTTCGGCATCGTCGTTCGGCTTGGCTGCGTCGTGCCACTGTTCAATGTGGTAATGCTGGTCCTGAAGCGCGTGTGTGAGCTCATGCGCCATGACCTCTCGCTGGTCGGCGGCAGGGATCCAATCGGCGATGTAAAACTCTTTGCCTTTGGGGTCGTAAAGACCGGCGACTTGTTCGCTGAGGAGATCAACCATGTAACTGTCCAGTGGAAAATCCTTGGGAATCAGTCCCAGCTTCTTAAGTATTTTTTCGTCCGTGGCGCGCTTGGCCGGGTCCTTGTCTTCATCCATTTGGCTGAGAATGTAAGCCCGAATCTCCTCGCGAGAACGGAGTGTCTTTTTCAACGGCTCGGTCTGGGGCAAGCCAAGCAGATTGCTCATGTCGGCCAGAACCTCATCAACAGTGCGGAGGAATTCCGCGGGGTCTGCCTTGCCCGTTGGCGCCTTGGGGGGAATTGCCGTCGCCGGCTGCTGGGCGCGGGAAATCCCCGCCGCAGCGAGAGTGATCAGAAATACCGTAATAAATAATTTTCTAAAGGATTGCATTGGTTTTCCTACGCGCAAAACGCGGCGCAGCTGTCCTTGGAATTAGTGCTTGGGATTAGCAACCGGCTCGGTACTCACTTGCTTCCATTGACCATCTGTTATTGTATACGCGTATTTTTCGCGGACCATGCCTTGGCACGTCTTCGCATCCTGCTCGGCGGGATCGTGGCAATAAGTTAGGACGAGGTTTCCCCCGGATATTTCAAATGTGGAATGCGAGATCAAGTCAGTCGTCCAAAGTTGCGTCAACTGTTTGCCGTCGAATCGCCATGCGGCAAAAACGCCGGTTTGCAATTCGTCCGTCCGGCCTGCAACCGTGACGAATATGACGTCAGATGCCGTTTCCGGCAAAGGCACCGGAAGCAACTCGAGAGAATCATCAAGCATATCTTTCTGCGTCAGACGATCAATCTCACCCGCCAATGCCACGTGTGCGGGACTTCCTTGCTGTGCGTACAACCGGATGGCAGAGGGCGCACCAAGCCCAAAATCACCGACCAACGCAAAAACAATCGGCTTACCTCCCAGCTTGACGACTCGATACGATTCGCCAAAGCCACGTTCTTGTGATCCGAGGTTGGCAAGGTGAGCGTTCAGAGGATCCAGGTCAGTGGAGACATTCCCGGCCAGAGCGCTTATCACAAGGCTGTCCAGAATCCCGAGCGCTTTCTTCTCGAGCTTATCAATGCCAGCCGTGTCACCAGGCTCTGTATTGGCCAACGCAGACACAGTGGAGGCAAAATCGGCATCAATTGAGGCGCCGGTGCCCTGGACCCTGTCATCAAAATCTGAGCGAAAGGCGGAACTCATCGCAAGCTTGGGTGCTGCGGCCATGCCAGTGATAGTGGCAATAAACACCAAAAACCAGCGAACCCAGCAGGACCTTTGAACGCGCGCGTTGATGTGTTCTGAATTCATAACAGATTGATTAGCTGATATAATTATCTTCGCTTCCATCCCAAATATCATCGAGGCACCCATGATTCCCGGCTCGCGGCTCCGAAAGGTGCGCGAACGGCTCGGCCTGACGTTTCGCGACGTGGAACGCGCCAGCTACCAAGTGGCGTCGCTGCGCGGACGCTCTGATTTTATCATCCATATCAGCCGCCTGGCGGATATTGAGAACCACGGTGCGATACCCAGCCCGCACAAGCTCTATTCCCTGGCTGCAATCTATCATTTGAGTCCGATTGAGGTTTTCCAATGGTATGAAGTTCCACTCGATCATCATTTCGAGGATAGCGCCGAATTGGGAGTTCCCAAGACGCACCTTGCCGCTGGGCCCAGTTCCTGGCGCTTGCCATTGCGATTTGACCCCGGATTCGATCCACGGCGGACGGAACTCCTGAGCCGCATGGTGGAAGCGTGGAAAGACCTTGAGGGGGTGCTCTTCAACGGCCAAGGCAAGTATTTGTATGGGTACGTTGGGCTGGACGACCACATGATGGAGCCCATTTTGCGCCCGGGTTGTCTTGTCTTGATTGATCCTGCCCGCCGCCAGGTCCGGCCATCAGGTTGGAAGAATGAATTTGAACGCCCGCTCTATTTCGTGGATGTCCGCACGGGATATCGCTGCGCGTGGTGCTTACAGGAGTGCAAATCGCTGATCCTCCAACCGCATCCACTTTCAATGGCGGCCCCCAAGATCTATCGCTTCCCCGATGAGGCAGAGATTGTAGGCCAGGTGAGTGGAGTCGTTATGCGGCTCGTGGGACTCTAGCTGCGTCAGCCTGAAAAACGCCGAGCAACGTCTCAACATTGGAGGAAAAGAGCCTGCGGACGTAGTGCGGCAGACCAAATGGCAATAGTGCGAGATAGAACTCTAATTCCCGCCAGTGGGCAATTACTTCATCTAATTCACCGTCAAAACCCTTCAAACAGGAAGCCAGATCCGGCTCTTGTCCATCGAGCGGCATTTCCAAAATGCGCATGCAAATCTCTTTATGCGTCTGCCACAACCCGTCATGGACATCGCCCCGCCCATAAATAGCTTCCAGCCCGGAATGTACATAACGTCCTGAAGCCAGATCCCGCAGAGACGCCAGGTAAACAAGCTTTCCATACTCGGTCTGAAAGCCGGCGAGCGTCCCCGTGGAAACGTCCTCTATCACGTTTTGAATCCGTTCAAATGAATTCCAATTCCCCATAAGCGCCCCTGTTCCGTTTATTGAACGTTTTCCGCTTCAAATATCACTCTCTCTCTCATCAAGAGAAAGTCCGCAGCCATGGAGGTGTACAACACATGAAACGAATACTCTGCCTGCTTCTCGTAGTCGCCTTTGCCGGAGCAATGTTACTTCCAGTTGCCTCACACGTCAATCTGCATCCCGGTAATCGCATACAACTTGTCGACAATGGCGGCCCGCAGCCGCCGTGGCCGCCCCCGCCGCCGCCAGGCTCGGGGAACGGGTACGTCCCTTCACTATCCGTCTAAACGGCCTACTAACCATCGGCGCGCATCGTACGCTGTTGAAGCATCTGTCGGCAGTGATATGATGCGCGCCGGTGACCCTTCTCACTCACGCGATTAGCGGTGCGCCGACATATCTGGCTTCATTATTGGAGGCACTCCTGTTCGGCCTTGCCATCCGAAAAAAGTTGTACCGCTACTTGATATTTTTTGTGATTTACATTTTTTTGCTTGTTCCCCGTGAAATATTTCTTCTCTATCTTTCTCATACAGAATATTTCCGAACTTTGTGGTCATCATATGCATTTTACATTTCAGACGCAGTTCTCAATCTGCTCCGTCTTCTTGTGATCGTAGAGATTGGGATCCGCACGTTGCGCGGCTATCCCGCCGTCTGGCACTCTGTCTGGCGGATTCTTTTATTGATCTGCTCCGTTTTGATTCTGGGCGGGACACTTGCGGCCACCCGGCACGCGCACGTACCTCAACAACTCATCCTTACAGTCGATCAGTACCTGAACAGTTCGCAAACTCTCCTACTCCTAGTCGTTCTTGCGATCGGCATTTACTACCGGGTTGACGTACCACAGCTGTTCCGATCGATTGTGACGGGAATCTGCATCTATGCCGCAGTCCAAATCGTCAACAGTGAACTAGGCCGCTACGTTGCTGATCCCTCGAATTCGGCGTTCGATCTCATTCAACGATATAGTTTTACGTTGATGCTCTTTGTGTGGGTAAAGGCGCTTTGGAAATGGACTTCGACTGCTCCACAAGCACCCCGGTTGATCTCCCAAACAGAGTACGACCGCATCTCTCCGCAAGTACACGACCGCCTTCGAGAACTTAATGATCGGCTTGCCGGTCTGACAAAGTACCAGTAGGCGGAATGTTTGAATGCGGAGTCGAGTCAATCAGCGTTGACCTGCGAGTGGCAGGGATCATGGTGATTCGGGGCGGCAATGTACGATCGCTTGAACACTTGGGTGAGACGAATTCAGTTATTGGTGTACCAGAGAGTATGATTTCAGTTGACTAATATATGCCACCTGTGAGAAGTTGAACACGGAAGTTCTCCATAACAGGTAAGTAGATGGTGGCCGAAGCTCTCGAGGGAATGAATTGATGCTGCGTATTGTATTTTACGGAATAGCCGCTCTGTTCGTGCTGGGATTGCTGTATTGGCTCACCAGGCGCGCGAAAACACAAATCAGCGCGGAGCATCTTCTAAGGGACTCGACATCCAGCGACCTTCTTCCAAAACACTATAGGTATTTCCCCCAAGTGCTCCGGGCCCTATCCATCGAAGACAATGAATACCTGTCCCGGCGAGCAGATCCCCTTGCACGCAAAGCGGCGCGCCAAGTTCGGCGAAGGGTTGGCCTCGAATTCCTGCATGGATTGCGCGAAGACTACGGTAGGCTCGACCGATTGGCTCGCGCTCTTACTGCCCTTGCGCCAGCAGCGAATCCTCAACGCGAAGCGGAGCGCATGTGGCTTGCGATTCGGTTTCATTTCCGCTGGTACCTGGTCGGGTTTAGCCTTTGGTGTGGTATGACGCCCGTCATTCAGTTGCAGCGACTGACGAATCTTGTCGGGACGGTTACTGCGCATCTGGAATCTGCGCTTGGGGTCTGGCAAGAGGCATCTCTCTCCGCCCGTTCCGCACACCTCACCGCTTAAGCGTGGCCGATTCCAATTCAACAAGGGCTCGGCGCACAAGCAGCCAGAAAGTTTCAACCTTAAACGGTTTTTGGATATGGGGGCATCCGGTCTGATCTTGCAACGTGACGGACTCAACTCCTTGAGCGTCCGACATTGTGAAAATTATGCGTTGGGCAAACTCCGGCTTATGCACACAGACCCATTCATAGAGTCCCCGGCCGGACACCTCACCGGGCATCTTCGTGTCCGTCACAATGAGGTCCACGCGCTCGCGCTCAAGTAAATGAAGTGCTTCTCTTCCATTGCGAGCCATTAGAACCAGAACATTGTGGGTTGCCAAGATCTCCTTCTCAAGCTCAAGGACTGTCTCTTCGTCATCTACTATCAAAACGCGCGCGCCAGCAGGGATTTCTCCAGAATTTTCACCTCCCACGTCTCGCAATAGGCTCGCGGGTGGAAGCGGGGAAAGTGTCACATGGACCGCTGCGCCCCTTGGCGGAACATTCTGGACAGAGATTTCGCCCCCGTGCTCGCTGATAATCCCATAACAAATACTCAGACCCAGGCCCGTGCCTTTGCCTACAGGCTTCGTTGTATAGAAAGGATCAAAAACTCGATGGGTGTCTTGGATCCCAAGCCCGCTATCGACAAACTCAATTAATATGCGTCCTTCCTCCGTAGTCGTTCGGATCCAAATATCACCGCGATCGGAATGCTCCAAGATGGCATCCACAGCATTGTTAAGGATGTTCAAGAAAACCTGCTGGAGCTGGTTGGCGTCCGCTCCGAGTAGTGGGAGGTTCTGAGCCAAGTCGCAGTGAATTTGAATGTTATTCACCCGGAGGTCATATTCCCTGAGGGCAAGCGTGTCCTCAACCACCTGGTTCACACGCACAGGGAGCCGCTCGGGCTTTTGCTGGCGGGCGAAGCTCAGCAGGTTATTTACAATGCGATGGGTGCGATGCGCCTGCTTGTGGAGTTTGCCGACAAATTCAGCTCCGCGGTCGTTCACATACTCACTTGACGCGAGTAATTGGCTATACCCGAGGATGGCAGTCAACGGATTGTTCAGTTCGTGCGCCACTCCAGAGATGAGCTGACCGATCGCGGCCATCTTTTCACTTTGCAGGAGTTGCTCCTGCGTGCGGCGCAGGTTTTCATAGGCTCTGCGCGTTTCGTCGAGCAGAAGCATTTTCTCAATTGACGCGGCAATCTGGTTTCCTACGGACACGAGCAAATTCACCTCGGCGCTCGAGAATTCACGCACTTTCCGGTTGCCAAGGAACAAGCAGCCAAGCAGGCGGTCCTTGGACCAAAGTAAGACCAGGTTTGAGACCTCCAACCGCTCCTTTTGTTGAAAATCCCGGAAAATCGGAGGCAGAGGCAGTCCCGCGACGGACAGCACCGTGGCGCGCGAAGCCCGAATGTGATCGAGCAAATCGGAAGGTATTTCTGTCGGAGGAAAGTTTCCGGAATACTCAGACGTCAAACCCCATGCAGCAGCGCGTCGCAGGACCGCCAATTCCGCGTCCAGCAAGAAGACCGATCCAACCTCCGTCCCGAACAGGTCGACAATTTGGCGGAGCGCGCGGCCCAACATTTCCTGCAATTCCAGAGGCTGGTTCAGGGTCTGGCCAATCGCATTCAAAATCATCAATTCACGATTCCGGCGCCGGATTTCCTGCTCGGCTGCTTTGCGTTCTGAAATGTCCAACGCGAATCCCTGAATCGCGACAATTTTCCCGGAGGCATCGCGTGTGGCGACGCTGGATTCAAGCAAAGTCACCACTTCTCCATCGCGGCGGCGCATCTGAAATTCAAAATCGCTCACCGAGCCATGTTCTCGAAGGAGCTTTTGCAGCCGCTCGCGGTCAGAAGGGGTTACGTAGAGTCTCGACGCAATATCCTGCACCCCCATCAGTTCTTCGCGGGTGTCGTAACCAAGCATTCGCAGGAACGCATCGTTGAAATCCAGGAAGCGTCCGGCCGGGGTCGATATAAAAACCCCTTCCTGCATGTTCTCAATCAGACTGCGGTACTTTTCCTCCGCTTGTTGCCTGTCCGAGATGTCCTTTAGCACGTGAATCACGCCAAGCCTTCGCCCGGAAGGATCATGGAACTCAGAGTTCGACGCAAGCAGGAATCCGCCCAGGCTTGGATCAAGCTCATTCCCCTTCCCCCAGGCGCCTTCGCAGTAAGGGCAGGATGCCCAATGGCGCCCATTCCGCTGCAGAACTTCGGCTACATTCCGGCCTTGAAGATCTTCCTGAGTCTTTTTCAGGCGCGACGCCAGCGCATTGTTCACGCGGACCACGCGCTGCAAATTGTCGTGAACGAGGATCGGGTCTTCAATAGAATCGAAGGTATATGACCACTGGCGTTCCGAAGCAGCCGCATGCTCAAACAGGCGGACATTCTGAACTGTGAGCCCCACAAGATTGGCCACGTTCACAAGAAATGCAATCTCATCCGCCTGATGCCGCCGCGGTCCAGAATTTCCGACTCCAAGCACGCCGAGGGTTGCTTCCTTTCCAGGCAGTCGGACAAAATCCATGAAATCAACGCCCTCTACTTCCATCCTGGTCGCCAGATCTTCGTGTGCGTTTTCTTTCTCAATCGATACCCAGGGGTTCTTTCCTGAGATCAGAGCGCGCGCCCAGGGCAGATTGGCGGGAATGGATTTGTTCTGTTCAATGTAGGCCCCGGAGTAACCGACGGCGGCGCGGATATGAAGCTGCGCTGCGTCACCGGTTCCTTCAATAAGACGGACAATCGCGTGAGATACATTGAGTGCTTCCGTGAGATTCTGCAGGACCTCCTGCAGGACCTCATCCACACTCATCGTCTGCGTGCTCGACGCCGTAATCAATGTCAAACGGCGAAGCTTACTGTTCAGATCCATCATGTGCGCCTGGCTCGCTTCCAGGATCAACACGACCATTCCGATTCCCACGGCAATCTGCATAAGCGACCCAAAGGCCATTCGCAGAGCGTAAAATTGTTGCTCTGCCCACAGAGGCCGGTCCAGATAGTGCAATCCCTGAAGTAACAAAGCGCCCGCAATCAGTGGAATCCCATGTCCTATCCGTGTATCGCGCCCTCGCCAAAGCACCAATCCGACAGCAAGGGCCATCCCCGCGGACACCAATGCCTGAATCCATTGAACTTGGTGGGAGTGCTGCGCTATTCCGACGAAACCGGAGACGCTGGAAGCTAATCCGCCCAGTATTCCGAAATACCACACTCGACGGATGTTGCGGCCGGGCTTAAAATATTCAAGCGTCGATGCCAGGAAACAGGTAAGGGCGGCGAAGAAAAGTGTCTCGATGACAGGGGTTGTATAGACGCTGTCACGCAATTGCTGGACCAATCGTGCTCCGCCGCCAAGGGTAAGCAGCGTCCATCCCGCAATCCAGTAACGCAAAAAACGCGCCTTATTGTCTTTGTAAAGTATGAGATAGAGAACCAGCAAAATCAGGAATGCCGAAACCTGGAAGAACACTAAAGCGAGCAGCCCCTGCCCGTTGACACGTGACAGTATCTCTCCCGCGAATTGGTTTATAGATGCCAACACGAGTCGGTCGAAAAACATCGGAACGGGACCTGGGCGATGACCGTTGGCAAACTTAGCACGCAGTTTCGAAAATAGACAACCAATCCGAAGTCCCAATGTGCCGTGCCGTATAATACTGAATGCCGGAACATACTATGGCCATGGGACACATACTCGTTGTTGACGACGAAGAGGCGATCCGCGAAGTCGTGACGACTTTGCTCGAATCGCAAGGGTTCAGTTGCACGGCCGCCAGCAATGGCAAGGTTGCGCTGCAATACCTGAATGGCCAGTCGCCGGATCTCGTCTTGAGTGACATGGTCATGCCCGAAATGGACGGGATGAAGCTTCTCCAATGGATTCGCAGCCATGACAAGGATGTTCCTGTGATCATGGTCACCGCGATGCATGACCTCTCCACGGCGCTTGAGGCGATCCGCCGCGGTGCATACGACTACATTCTCAAGCCATTTGAAAAGGATCAGCTTTTCCTGAGCGTAAGGCGCGCGCTCGAGCACCGAAGGCTTCTGGTCGAGAATCGCAGATACCAGCAAGAGCTCGAAGAATTGGTTGAAGATCGCACCGCACAGCTCCGCGGCGCACTGGACCAACTTGAACAGTCTTACGATGACACGCTGGAAGCGCTCGGTGGCGCGCTCGACCTGAGGGATGCTGAAACTGAAGGGCATTGCAAGCGTGTCACAGTTTTCTCGCTTGCGATTTGCAAGGCATTGCAGGTTGAACCCAAGCACTTGCCGGAAATCGCGCGGGGCGCGTTTCTCCACGACATTGGAAAAATGGCAATCCCTGACAGCATACTTCGCAAGCCCGGCCCTCTGACGCCCGATGAACAGGAAGTGATGCGCACGCACTGCGCTATCGGACATGAGATGCTGAGCCGCGTGCCATTCCTCCGGGGAGTCGCCGGAATCGTTCTTGCTCATCAGGAGCGCTACGATGGCACAGGTTACCCCAGAGGTTTGAAGGGAGAGGAAATTCCATTGGGCGCGAGAATATTCGCAGTGGCGGACACTTTGGATGCGATGACTTCCGACCGTCCATATCGCAGCGCGCTATCGTTGGAGCAGGCAAAAGCTGAGATCCGGCGATGCGCGGGTACACAATTTGATCCCAAAATCGCGGAAGCATTCCTATCCATCCCCGATGCCACTTGGAAGTATCTCCGCGTAAACTCGAGCGGTGCTCTACGGATGGCCTATACGAAGGACTTCTGATATCCGCTTATACTGAGCGCTCTTCTTGCGGATTACGAATTGGCGAGTTAGCATCCTTCTCGGGGGGAAACTCTAAAATGGCTTTGGTGCCCATCAAGACCGCTTCCGCGACCGGTTATTGCGATTGCATTTGCGGATGCTATGAGTTGGCCAGTCTGCGGGACGACGAGACGGGAAAAGGGTTTTGCCCAAGGTGCGGAAAAGATCACCTGGAACTGAATCGAGGAGTTGGCCTCGCACTTCCCGCTCCGTCGCGCTCGACTTTGGATCCAGCAAAGGGACCTGCCCCACACCTACCCGAACCTGCTGACCCGCCCGGCCGCCTCCGTTAGATTCTTCCTTGACGAAAGGTCCTTGCCCTGTCTGGACGCCCTAAACTCGATTCTTGCTGTTAATTTCCCGGGCGCTTTGCCATCTCCTCTTGCATTTTCAGAATAGCAGCGCGAATTGCGGGGGCATTTGGCGAGTCAGGCGGTGCAAGCTTCAAATAAGAATTGAACGCTTGAATGGCTTTGGAGTATTCCCCTTTTCGCGCGTAGAGCTTCCCCAAATATAGCTGGACTCCAGAATCATTCGGTCCCTTGGAATTCAATGCGGCCATCAGCTCGAGTTCCCCTTCCACAAGCTGATCGGTTTCAACCAATGCCGCTCCAAGCTGCAAATGCGCGTCCGCCTGTTCGGGCTTCAGGCGGAGCGCCTCTCGTAGTGGAGGAATTGCATCCGAAAACTTTCCGGCGTGAAGCAGGTCGCTCCCCAGATTGACGAGCAATTTCACCGATTTCGGATCAGTTTCCAACCCCTTGCGGAAAATCACTTCCGCTTCCGCGAATCGCTGCGCCCGCATCAGGATCACTCCAAGGTCGATAAAGGCATTTGTGTATTTCGAGTCGGCGGCTATAGCCTGCCGGAGCAACGCCTCCGCCTCCGCCGAATTCCCCGCCATATATGACTTCATCGCATTATCATGGAGTTCAACGATCTTGGGGGCAGGCACATACGCGGAGTTCGCGGAAATCGTAGCAGCCTTAACTGTCGCTTTCGGCGGCAGAGGCTTCAAATAAAATCTGGGATCAGCGCTCATCCCGGGCGTGAAATCGTAACGTGTCTTATCCCAGTTCTGCTCATCGCTTTCCACGATAATTGCATAGCCCTGCCCCCATCTCAAATTCTCCACAACAAATCGTCCATTTGAATCGGTGAACTCAATGTCGTGCATCATCCCGGTGCTGTCTTGCAGTTCAAAGCGAATCGGAGAATTCGGAACATCGCCGGTAGGCAGGAGAATCTGACCACGCACATTGACCGGGGCATTTATATTGGGATTGTCCTGGCCGAAGGTAGGACGGCAAAACAAGACGAGCGCAGCCAGCAGAACCACCGCATAGCGCCGCTTCATATTTTTACCTCAATTTGACGATCTGGGGCCGATAGGCGCTTACCTTTATAACAAAACGGGGGCGGCCTTTGCAGGCCACCCCCGCCAAAACCGCGGTCCCGGTTCGCACCGGAACCTCCGGGTTAGAAGTTGACGCGGCCGACAAGCTGAATCACACGCCCGCCAGGGAACTGCGTCGTGTTTATGTCGGAATACGCGCCGGCCATCTGTCCGAACGTCGTGGACTGTGTGCTGATCGAGCACGGTGAAGTGCCGACAGCGCAAGCCCAGTAGAAGTTCTGGTTGTTGAATGCGTTCAGAGCTTCCATGCGCATCTCGAAGTTCACGTGTTCGGTGATCTTCGTGGTCTTCGCAAGCGTCCAGTCCGCCTCAAAGAACTGCGGGCCGAATACGAACAGCTTCTGGCAAAGCGTGCCTGCAACGGGACATGGCTGGATGACTGCAGTATTCGCCCTGCCCGTATTGGCAAGAAGGCTCGTCGGGACATACCACACCGCCCCGGCCGATTGCGTCTTGCTCAACTGCAACATGCTCTGCAACTGTTGGACGGTAATCCCGGCAAGGTTGATGCCGGGGTCGCTGCTGTTAAACGTATCGCCTCCGGGCAAACCGTCGGAAATGCGGACGGGCTGCCCAGTCTGCCAGCGAGTCACGCTGTTGAACGACCAGCCGCCGATGATCGTGTTAACAATCCGGCTGCTGGAAGCCCACTTGCGCCCTTCACCGAATGGGAAATCCCAGATGCCCTGAACCTTGATGGCATGCCGGGTGTCAAACGGCGCAGGACCCTTGTCGTAGCCGCTTAGATTCTGACGGAGGGTCGTGAACCCGTTGACGTTCACCGCACTGTTGGCGTTGTAGTTCGTCAGCGACTTTGAATATGCGTAGTTCGCGTCGAACTGCAGGCCGTGTGAGAGACGACGGCGGAAGTCAACGACCAGAGCGTTGTAGGTGGATTGTGCGCCGTTGGTAAGGACAACTGCGCCGCCCGTAGCCAGAGGATTCGCTGTGAAGAAGTTGAGAGGGTACCCGGCCGCAACCATGTTGGGCAAGAAACCGTTTAGGAGCGCGGAAAGCGTGCCCGCAAACGAGCCTGCGCCCTGGTTGGCCAACGCTGGTAGGAACGTTGAACTGTGGAACGACGAGTTCGCCTGCGAGCCCGACTGCGAGCCGGTGAACGCTGCCGTCATTATCGGCAGGTTCACTTGCCCGGACATCGCCGCGATTGACGTCGCGCAGCTTGCCGGTGGCGATCCACCTGCGCAGACTGCGGTTGCCGCGGAGTACAGGTTTGCAAAATCCGACGTTGGCGCGGTCGCTGTCGACGTTTGCGACAGAATTCCGAGGTCCTTCTCGGCCGCCACGCAAGCCGCCGGATTGCTGGTGCAGATGCTAAGGTTGCTCTCCGCGTTGTTGAACTCGGTCAGGAACCCATTCTCGAAGATGTTGACCTCGTTCAAGTTGTACGTGTCCCACAACCCAGTGCCGTGGTTGCCCTGGTAGCGGATTTCAAGAGCCATATCCGACCCAAGTTCGCGCTGTATACCCATTTGCCAGGACTGAACCCGCGGCGGGTGGAGCGTCGGGCTGTAAGCGAATACGCCGCTCCCAGAGTTGGGGTTATATAGGTTCGTTGTAGTCGAGAACGACGCCGGCGACTGCAACTCGCAAGCGGTGTTAAACGAGGGGCAAAGAGCGCTGCCATTCGTCGGTATCGTGATACTGCCGGGACTGAAAAGTCCCGTGCCAACCGATGTGGAAGCAGTCGCGCTTTGGCTGCCGAAGGAGCCGGGGTTGTCGCTGGAAATTTCCAACGCAGTGCCCTCCAGCCCTTCGCGGCTTTCAACGATGCTGTAGCCCGCACGGACAACTGTCCTGCCCGCGCCGCCAAAAACGGCCTTCCATGGCTTCCAATCAACGCTTGGCTGCCAGGCGAAGCCAACGCTCGGGTCAAGGCCGCGGTAGTACTTGGGATACCAGCTCTGACCCGCGTCATTTTGCAAGAAAATGCCGCTGTTGCCATTGGAAAGGTACGAGTTTCCCACCCCTCCAATGACCCCAGGCTTGAAGAGGTTGTTGGTACCGGAAACGCCCCAAAGGTCAGTTGTGCTCGCCAAGGAGTACTGGTTGTAAAGATCGTAAGGCGCTCCCTGGTATTCCCAGCGCAGACCCCAGTTAAATGTAAAGGTGGGACGCACGCGCCAGCTATCGTTCCCATAAACACCGAACTCATTCTGGCGTACCTTGTCCACTTCCGGCGCTCCGGTCAAGAAACCATTGACCTTCGGGCTGAAGAGAACCGCGTCGCTCCAACCGGTCACCCGCCCCGTCAGAGAGGCATACAACCCCTCCGCGTTGCCCAGGTCTGAACTGCCAATGCCCGGCAGATTGGCAGCCGTAAACATGGTCGTGACTGCCGGGTCGTGTGCATTGAGGCTGGTGTCACTGACGGTTCCCGACTCGGTAAAGAAGTCATTGTAGTAGAGGCCCGAAGCGTCGCCACCGAATGTGAACTGGTGGGTTCCCCTCGTCCACTGGAACGTTTCATGGATTTGCCCAACCGCGGTGTTCCGGCCCTGATAACCACCCGGCGAAAGGAACGGTCCGCTGGTGCCCTCGATCGAAAACCTATAAAACGGAACGGGGCCCAGAGCGCTGATGCTGGGATAGATGCTAAACGGCGTCCCAAGTCCGAAGTTCACAGGAGCCGTCTGGAATCCAAACCGCAACTCGTTGCTCTTGTTCGAACCGATCGCCCACCGCCAAGCGGCAACCCATAGGTTCCGGTTTGACAACTGCGACCCCCCGCTGGTGTTGAACGGAGCAACCGGCCAAACCGGGTCCTCGCTGTTCAACAGGTCCGGCTGGGAAATGTACCAGGCGTAGTGATAGTCCAGTTCGAGCGACTGTTTCTTGGTCATGTTGTAATCAAAACGAATGTCCGGGTACCGCCGTACGCCCTGCGTCAAGGCGTTGTACGCGATCTCGTTCTGCCACAGGGATGGTGCGAGCACGGTGGAAACCCCGGGTGCAGAAGTCACCGTCGAGATTGCAGCCAAATAGGGGAAAACGACCCCTGGATTGCCTGCTGTCCCATTGATCTGGCTCTGGAAGACCGTCCCCGCTTGCTGGTTTGCCAAAGTGTTCGGAGCAGTCGTTGCCGCTGCGAGCCCGAGCAAATTCGCCGTGCAAACCGAACTGGCGGTCGTAAGACCGGAAGCCAAGTTTGTGCAGCTCAGAGTGCTCGACGCGTTTGTGCCGCTGACTCCGACCGCGGGAATGTATGGGTAGAATCCGTTCGCTGATCCCGAAACGCCTCCGACTGCCGGTGTCCCAGTCAATAGGGTCCGCTCGCGGAGCACCGACTGCGGAAATTGGAAGAAGTCGAAGTCGGTGAAGAAGAACAACTTGTCCTTCAGGATTGGGCCGCCGACCTTGTAGCCGAATTCATTCAGGTCCAACACCTGGCGCGGCAAGCCGGCCAAGTTGTTGTAATAGTAGTTGGCGTCGAAATCGGTGTTGCGGTTGTATTCCCAGACGCCGCCGTGGAAAGCATTGCTGCCGCTCTTGCTCACGTAGCTCATCTGGATCGCGCCTTCACCGGACTTCGATGGGTCGTTGGCGTTGGTCGTGATGCCGAACTCCTGCACGTCGTCAATGCGCGGGTCGTTAATTGCGAAGAACCCGTCGCTCGACTTCAGCAGGTTGTCCTGTACGTTGATGCCGTCAAAGGTGATGTTGATCGCGCCCTTCGGCAGGCCTTCAAACGTGCTGTTGCGCGGGCCGCCGACTGTCTGCGCGCCCGGATCCAGAACGCCAATCAAAATCGCGCTGCGCGATACGAACGGAAGGTTCGTGATGGCGCGGCCCGTCATGGTGTTCTGAACGGAAGTGTTGGCCGTCTCAATTACCGCTTGGCCGCCCTGGTTCACATCAACCGTTACGGTTGTGGAGCCGACTTCCAGCTTTTGAGTTATGGGGTAGGTTCGGCCAACAATGACCTCGACGTTTGATATCTTCGCGGTCTTGAAGTTGGTCATGGAAATTTCGATGGTGTAGACTCCGGGAGGTACGGCAACCGCAAAGTCGCCGGCGCTTCCGGTCTTAACGGGCGGAAGTGCAACTCCGGTGGCCGTATTCGTGATCGTAACGGTGGCTCCAACTACGGCCTTGTCGCTTTGATCGAGTACGGAACCCTGAATCGCGCCGCTCGTGATGTTTTGTGCCAGTGCCGCGCCTGCAAAAACCATGCAGAACGCTGCGAGGCAAAGGATCGTTACCACTCTCTTCACTGTCGTTCCTCCTTTGAGAAGTTGACAGAAAGTACTTTTGAGATTTGTTTTCGTTTCCACTTCTGATTCCCCCGATTTCATTCGTTCGACCATCCCAAATTGTTGATTTTGCTTTTGAAGCAACAAAGTTTAAACGGTTGGGAACACCCCGTCCGTTGGTAAATCATTGCAATGGGTGTGCCAATCTGAAGAGCGCCTTAAGTGTAATTAAGTTATTTGTTTTCAGCATCTTACAGATATCGAGTGGGCGCTTCAATCCGCCATGAAATCCCGCATTACGTAGATACAGACATGAATATGATTTATGGAATAATGTTACGAATCCCCCCGTCATTCTTCAGGCAGGAGGTCCTGGTACGGGAATGGTCAAAAATGGGGTTCCAACTCATCGCTGAACCATCCGGGCAACCCAGCCTAGGAGCAGATTCTGACCTCGCAGACGAATGGGCGCATGGCGACACTGAAAGAAAACGGGGGCGGCCTTTGCAGGCCACCCCCGCCAAAACCGCGGTCCCGGTTCGCACCGGAACCTCCGGGTTAGAAGTTGACGCGGCCGACAAGCTGAACAACACGTCCGCCCGGGAACTGCGTCGTGTTGATGTCGGAATACGCACCATTCGATGCGGAACTGCCCATCTGTCCGAACCGAGTGTTCTGAGTGCTGGTCGCGCACGCTGAAGTGCTGACGCCGCAAGCCCAGTAGAAGTTCTGATTGTTGAAAGCGTTCAGAGCTTCCATGCGCATCTCGAAGTTCACGTGTTCCGTGATCTTCGTGGTCTTCGCAAGCGTCCAGTCCGCCTCAAAAAACGCCGGACCGTAGACGAACAGCTTGGGACAAAGCGTTCCGGCCACGTTGCATGGCTGGATGATTGCAGTGTTCGCCGTCCCATTGGCAGCGTTCAGAAGGCTCGTCGGGACATACCAGACCGCACCGGCCTGTTGCGTCTTGTTGACCTGCAACATGCTCTGCAACTGCCCCTGTGTGATCCCAACGAGGTTGACGCCGGAATCGTTGTTATTGAATGTATTTCCATTGTTCAAGCCGCTTTGAATGTTAATGGGCGGCCCGGACTGCCAACGAGTCACGCTGTTGAACGACCAGCCGCCGATAATCCTGTTGACAATCCGGCTGCTGGAAGACCACTTGCGTCCCTCGCCGAATGGAAAGTCCCAGATGCCCTGAACTTTGAGAGCGTTCCGGACGTCAAACGGCGCGGGCCCCTTGTCGTAAGCAGTGCTTCGCAGAGTAGTGAACTGGTTGAAGTTGATTCCGCTGTTGATGTTGTAGTCCGTCAACGACCTTGCATACGCATAATTCGCGTCGAATTGCAGGCCGTGCGCGAGACGACGGCGGAAATCAACTACAAGAGCGTTGTAGGTTGACTGTGCGCAGTTGCAAAGGATGAAGGAACCGCCCGTTGCCAGAGGATTTGCAGTGAAGTAGTTGAGCGGGTATCCGGCCGAGACCATGTTCGGCAAGAATCCGTTTTCGTAGCCAGAAAGTATGCTCGCCATTGTGCCTACGCCACCGCGCTGGAGTTCCTGAACGAGCGTTCCATTCCTGAACAACGAATTGGTTGGTGAAGGAGCGGTCGAGCCAGTGAATGCAGCCGTCAAAGTCGGCAGGTTCACCTGCCCGGATAGTGCGGCGATCGACGTCGCGCAGCTCGCCGGTGGCAATGGAAGTGCGCAGCGCGCCGTTGCCCCGGCGAACAGGTTTGCATAGTCCGACGTTGGAACGGTCGCTGTCGACGTTTGCGACAGAATTCCGAGGTCCTTTTCGGCCGCAATGCAAGCCGCCGGATTGTTGCCGCAGATGTTAAGGTTGCTATCCGCGTTGTTGAATTCGGTCAGGAAGCCGTTCTCGAAAACGTTGACTTCGTTCAAGCCGAATTGATCCCACAACCCAACGCCGTGGTTGGCCTGATACCGGACTTCGAGTGCCATATCCGGACCGAGTTCACGCTGAAGTCCCACCTGCCAGGATTCGACCATGGGTGGCTTCAAGTTCTTGTTGTATGCGTTGACGGAGTCGAAGGCCGTTGGATCCAACGCAAAGGACTTTACAAACGTCGTGGGTGTCTGGAGCACGCAATTGGCGGAGTTGCCCGGGCAAGTCAGAGCCCCTCCGTTAGCCGGCAGAGTAACGCTGCCCGGGAAGAAAAGCCCGGGGGAGACGCTGGAAGTGCCTGTCGGATTAGCGCTTTGCCCGCCGAAGTAGCCGGGGTTGCTGCCAATGATCCCGAACACGCCGCTGTCCAAGCCTTCACGGCTGTACGCGATGCTGTAGCCGGCACGGATGACCGTCCTGCCCGCGCCGCCAAACACGGCCTTCCATGGCCTCCAGCTAATGGCCGGCTGCCACGCAAAACCGACGCTCGGAGCAAGGCCCCGATAATACTTGTTATACCAACTCTGGTTGGCGTCGTTGTTATAAATTATGCCGGTATCAGCGGGATTACCGGTGTTTGGATAATTATTTCCCACCCCGCCAAGAACTCCCGGCTTGAAGAGGTTGCCGACACCAGAAACGCCCCAAATGTCACTTACTGTATTGAGGAAATATTGGTTGTAAGTGTCATAGGGAGCGCCTTGATATTCCCAGCGCAGCCCCCAATTGAATGTAAGGGTTGGGCGCAATCGCCAGCTATCGTTCCCATAAACGCCGAACTCATTCTGGCGGATGTGGTCAACTGATGGTGCACCCGTCAAAAAGTTGTTCGTCTTTGGGCTCCAATATACGTTGTTGCTATAGCCGTTCACGCGTCCGGTAAGTGAAGCATAAAGGGACTCAGCGTTGCCGAGGTCATTTCCTCCAATTCCCGGAACGTTCGCAGGCGCAAACATAATCGAGTCTGCCGGGTCAACCCCCTGATTGATCCCGAAACTAACGTTTCCGGTGACCCCGGTAAAGTCGTTGTAGAAGATGCCCGAAGCATCACCGCCGAACGTGAACTGATGGGTCCCCTTCGTCCATTGGAATGTTTCGTGAATCTGCGCGACCGCCGTATTCCGGCCTTGGGGGACTGCGCCGAATATACTACTCACACCTGCGATGCCGTAGGTGTATGGAGTCGGCGTGGGCCCCACGTTCGTGCTCATTGTCGGGAAGAGGCCCATGTTCACACCCTGGAAGAATAGAACGGGTGCCGTCTGCATTCCCCAGCGGAGTTCGTTGCTCTTATTCGTGCCAAGCGACGCTCGCCAAGCCGCAACCCAAAGGTTGCGGTTTGACAACTGCGACCCGGCACTCGTGTTGAACGGAGCGACTGGGAAAGTCGAATCACCGCCGTTCAGCAGGTCCGGGGCGGAATCGTACCAGGCAAAGTGATAGTCGAATTCGAGCGACTGCTTCTTGGTGATGTTGTAATCAAAACGGAAGTCAGGGTAACGGCGGACGCCCTGCGTATTGGCAATGTATGAGATGGAATTCTGCCAAAGGGATGGTGGAGTGCTGACCGAAACCCCGGGAGCGGTAAGCGACGTCTGGACTGCCGCCAAGGTTGGCAGGATGACCGGGTTAATGGTGCTCGCGAAGACCGTCCCTGCCTCCTGGTTTGCCAGAGTGTTCGAGGCAGTCGTCGCCGCTGCGAGAGCGAGCGTGTTAATAGTGCACACTGAATTGGCGGTCGTAAGACCGGCAGACAGGTTCGTACAGCTCAACGTGCCCGCAGGAGCAGTGGAGGGATTCGATCCCACTGTTGGAGCGTATGGGTAGAACCCGTTCGCCGAACCCGAGGTACCCCCGACTGACGGTGTCCCGGTCAAGAGTGACCGACTGCGGATCACCGCCTGCGGGAACTGGAAGAAGTCGAAGTCGGTGAAGAAGAACAACTTGTCCTTCAGGATCGGGCCGCCGATTTTGTATCCGAATTCATTGAGATCCAGAGTCGAGCGCGGCAATCCATTCAGGTTGTTGTAATAGTAGTTGGCATCGTAATCCGCGTTGCGGTTGTATTCCCAAACACCGCCGTGGAAGGCGTTGCTGCCGCTCTTGCTCACGTAGCTCATCTGGACGGCGCCTTCGCCGGACTTCGAGGGATCGTTGGCGTTGGTCGTGATGCCGAACTCCTGCACGTCGTCAATGCGCGGGTCGTTGATTGCGAAGAACCCGTCGCTCGACTTCAGCAGGTTGTCCTGTACGTTGATGCCGTCGAAGGTGATGTTGATGGCCCCCTTCGGCAGGCCTTCAAACGTGCTGTTGCGCGGGCCGCCACTGGTTTGCGCGCCCGGATCCAGAACGCCAATCAAAATCGCGCTGCGCGATACGAACGGGAGGTTCGTGATGGCGCGGCCCGTCATGGTGTTCTGAATGGAAGTGTTGGCCGTCTCCATTACCGCCTGGCCGCCTGCGCCCACATCAACTGTTACGGTTGTGGAACCGACTTCCAGCTTTTGAGTTATGGGGTAGGTTCGGCCGACAATGACCTCGACGTTTGATATCTTCGCGGTCTTGAAGTTGGCCATGGAAATTTCGATGGTATAGACTCCGGGAGGCACGGCAACCGCAAAGTCGCCCGCGCTTCCAGTCTTAACGGGCGGAAGAGCAAGTCCGGTGGCCGTATTCGTGATCGTAACGGTGGCTCCAACGATTGCCTTGTCGCTTTGATCGAGTACGGAACCCTGAATCGCGCCGCTCGTGATGTTTTGTGCCAGTGCCGCGCCTGCAAAAACCATGCAGAACGCTGCGAGGCAAAGGATCGTTACCACTCGCTTCATAGAATTTCCCCCTTTGAGAAGTTGAGAGAAAACAAAATTTAAGTTTGCTTTCTCTTTCGCTTCTGGTCCCACTGATTTCATCAGTTCAACCGTCCCAACTCGGTGAATTTGCATTTGGTGCTTCAAAAACGAAACGTCTAAGAGCACTCCGACCTTGGCCAATTTGCTGCAAGGGGTGTGCCAATCTGGAGAGCGTGCTGTGCATAACTAAGTTCTTTTATATCAGTAGCTTACTGACTAGGATTTGTGGCTCCTGCCAACGAAACACCCTGGTTTTATGTACGCACAGATAGGAATACAATTTTTTGAAGAGCGTAACGAATTTACACATCGGATTCTGAATGACTTAGTCCTGGTACCTATTCTCACGACCCAGATTGAGGACTGTGACACTTGAGTTTCTTTGGGGATTTTATAGCTTTAAACTTCGCGCTTATTTCCTGTTCGTCATTTAGAACCAACACATTGAGCGTGCTGGAGGAATTTGTCGTAAACTGAGTGGCATGAATGGCAGCAAACCAACTAGATCGCATGGAAAGGACCCTGTGCCTTTCATTGACCTTCGCGCAGGGCATGCTGAGATGGCGGAAGAAATCCGCGCTGCGGTCGAGGCGGTCATTGAATCTCAGCAATTTATCCTCGGCCAGCAAAATGAGGCGCTGGAGCATGAGATTGCCGCCTACTGCGACGTGAAATACGGGGTTGGGTTGGCCAATGGGACCGATGCATTGACGCTGGCGCTGGCGTCTTGTGGATTGTCCCCTGGCGACGAGGTAATCGTCCCGGCCTTTACGTTTGTTGCCACTGCCACTGCGGTCGTGAGGCTCGGCGCAAAGCCAGTCTTCGCCGACATTGACTCCAAGACCTTGAATCTCGACCCTGTTGAAATTGAGAAGCGGCGGACTCCAAGGACCCGCGCCGTAATTCCAGTGCATCTGTTCGGTGCGCCGGCCGAAATGGATCCGATTCGCGAAATTGCCGCCCGCCATGGAATCACCACAATTGAAGACAACGCGCAGGCAATCGGCGCGAGATACAAGGGGCAGAGGACGGGCTCACTAGGGGCTGCGGCGGGCATCAGTTTCTACCCCACCAAAAACCTCGGCGCGTATGGCGACGCAGGCATGTTGGTCACTAACTCAGCGGAAATTGCGCAACGGGTTCGCAGACTTCGCAACCACGGGCAAACAGACAGGTACACAAGTTCCGAGCCCGGTTGGAACAGCCGGCTTGATGAAATCCAGGCTGCCGTTCTGCGAGTGAAACTGCGGCGGCTGGACAATTGGAATGAAAAGCGGCAAGCGCACGCAGAGCGATACAATCAATTGCTGGCGGGTCTGCCGGATCTGATTTTGCCTTACGCCGCGGAGCACGCTGAGTCTGTATACCATTTATATACTATCCGCATAAAAGGGCCCGATGGAAGCGGCTCGCGAAGGGACCGGGTCCGGCAATTTCTGGAGGCCCGAGGGATCGCAACCTCAGTTTTCTACCCTGTCCCACTCCCTTTTCAACCGCTTTTCTCGAGCAAGGGACGCCGCGCAGGCGACTACCCCCATGCGGAGTTGGCGGCCTCCCAAGTCCTTTCTTTGCCGTTATTTCCAGAGCTTTCTGCAATTCAAATGGAGAGGGTTGTTAACGGACTCGCTGACGCTCTGAAGGAAACCGGCTAAGCCGTGGCCGCGCGGGCCCGGCGAACCAGCATTACAAAAATCGTCGCAAACAAAAACAGACAAGGCAGAAGAAGTACTAAAATGCCAACATCGAGCATTCGCTGCGCATGGGCCCCGGTAGCGTCCGCCGCGGTGTAACAGAGCGCGCACCCCTGTCCGAATGCAGACGGAACGGCAATCAGCGCAAGCAGACCCAATCCGATTGTGCGAAGGATGCGCATCTTCTTTTTTTCCTCTCCGTCTGACTCTACCATCCTAACCTGATTCCGGCGGCAGACCACAAAAATATTTTAGTGTGGCCGCATTTGCCCGAGCCGGATGCTGTCCCAGAAAAAATAAGCCATCATCATGCCTATGCAAAAAACCAACGCGGGGATGAGCCAAAATGTGAGACTGCGCTTCTCGTACTTCAAATGCATGAACCATGACATGATCAGCCCGGCCTTGATAAGTGAAAGCCCGAGAAGGATTGAGAGCATGAGTCTCGGTTCGAGTTCGATGTATCCGAGGTACACTTCAATTCCCGTCAGCATGATAAGGAAAATCCAGACCCACACGAATGTCTTCGCCGTAGCCGGTGGGTGCGCGCTCTCTGTGTGGCCCTGATCGCTCATTCTTGTTTCCATCCTCCCCTAGTTAATGACCGCAGCAGTAACGTGCAACTAATTGCAAACAAAGGACTTAGCCTATCTCGGCGCAACGGACATGATGTAAACCATCGGGAAAACGAACATCCAGACGAGGTCTACGAAGTGCCAATACAATCCGCTGACCTCCACATCCTCAGCTGAAAACTTGCCGCGCCCAAATCCCAGAGAAATGATCCCAAGATAGATGACGCCGATTGCGACGTGCGTCATGTGCAACCCAGTTACTCCGAAAAAGACCGCGCCGAAGAGCGGTGAACCCCAGTGGTTTGAAAATGGCCGAAGTCCCTCCCCAATTAAGTGAAACCACTCACGCATATGGAGGCCGATAAAAGCCAAGCCTCCCAGCATCGTCGCCAGAATCCATTTCACGGCCGCGCCCCGATTACCGCGCGAAGCATTGGAAACCGCCATCACCATCGTCAAGCTGCTCGCGAGCAGCACGACTGTCATCACCGTCGAAAAAATAATCGAAGGGTTGAATGGGAACGGCCGCGGCCAATTGGGGCTATTTAATCGCGAATAGCTGTAGGCGATCAACAAAGCCGAGAAGGTGAGCGAATCGGAAACAATGAACAGCCACATCCCCAGCTTCTTCGACCCCATGGCGAAGGGCGAAGCGCCGCCACTCCACGGCGAAGATATCGCTTCGGACTTCATCTCATGCACGGTTCACCGCCCCAGTGAGAAAAGTAAAAGTAGAAAAACCCACAAACCATCAAGAAAATGCCAGTAAACAGCGGCTACTTCTGCAGCCACAGATTGTGTCGTCCGCGATTTCTGCCATGACCGGAACGCAACATAAAGGAGCGCAATCACTCCGCCAAGCAGATGCAGCCCATGCGCTGCTGTGAATACGTAGAAAAAGCTGTTGCTCGGATTCGTCGCCAGAAATACGCCCGCCGCATGAAGCTGCCGCCACGCCGCCAATTGGCCTCCGACGAATACCAGCCCGAGCCCCGTTGTCAGTAACCAAAGATTGCGGAACGATTCGTTTTGTCCCCGTGCAAGGGCCTTGCGCGCAAGCTCCAGGGTTGCGCTGCTTGCGAGCAGAATCAAAGTGTTGACGTACACGATCCGCGGCAGCGCAAAATCCTTCCAATCGGTTCCCAGACCGCGCCGGACAATGTAAGAGCTCGTCAGCGCCAGAAAAAACATAAGGATCCCGCCGAGCGCCAATGTAATGGCCGTCATGTAGGCCCGGCGAGGAATCGGATTCAACCGGCCGTCGCCGCCGCCTCCGCCAGAAAAACCATCCGGCGGCAAGCCGCCACCATGGCCGCGCTGGGGTTGAATTTCGAGATTTTCTGCGATGGTGCCGGGCACTATCGATCTCTCCTAGTAACCCTTCTCGACTTCTGCGGGACTGAGGTTTTGTGGCACGTAGTCCTGTTTTTCTCCCGGGACGGCGAATTCATACGGCCCGCGATACACAACAGGAACTACGCCCGCGAAATTGTCATGCGGCGGCGGGCCGGGAATTGTCCATTCGAGTGTGGTCGCTTCCCAGGGATTCATCTCGGCGTGCTTACCACCCCAGATTCCCCAGATGAAATTCGCAAGGAAAAGCAATTGCGCCGCGATAGTCACAAAGGCCGCCAGTGAAATGAAGTGCTGCACATTCACAAGCCCATGGCTGTTAAATGTGAAAAGACCGGGGTCAGGCTGTGGTCCTCCCAGATAATTCACGGCCGTTGAGTCGGCATATCGTCGCTCATGCCCGGCGATGCCCAGAAAATGCATCGGCATGAAAATGGCGTAAACCCCTGCAAAAGTGAGCCAAAAGTGGACCTTTCCGACGCCCTCGTTCAGGAATTTGCCAAACATTTTTGGGAACCAGAAATATGTGGCAGAGAAAATCCCGAAGATCGCCGCGACCCCCATGATGAGATGGAAGTGAGCGACGACGAAATAGGTGTCATGCAGCGACAAGTCAATCGATGGCTGGGCCAGGAAAAGACCGGAAAGCCCGCCGGTCACGAAAAGGGAAACGAACCCAATCGCGAACAGCATGGCGGTGGTAAACCGGATCTGCCCGCCCCACAGCGTGCCCAGCCAGTTGAATGTCTTGATGGCGGAAGGCACGCCGATGCTCATCGTCATGATCGAAAACGCGAACGCCGAATACGGGCTCATCCCGCTGACAAACATGTGATGGCCCCACACGCAGAAACCCAGGAAGCCGATTCCGCACAGGGCGTACACCATCGCGCGGTATCCAAATATCGGTTTGCGCGAAAACGTCGAGAGAACGTGAGAAGCCACGCCCATGCCCGGCAGAATCGCGATGTAAACCTCAGGGTGCCCGAAGAACCAGAACAGGTGCTGCCACAAAAGCGGGGATCCGCCCGAATGCTCGCTGATGATCGTGTCGGTAACCATCAGACCGCCCGGTATGAAAAAACTGGTTCCAGCCACGCGGTCAAGCAGCAATAAAGCGCACGCGGCCAGCAGGACTCCGAAGGCAAGCAAGCCGAGGATCGCGGTTATGAACCACGCCCACACCGTCAGAGGCATGCGCATCAGTGACATGCCCTTCGTGCGTAGATCCACTGTAGTAGTAATAAAGTTCAGCGCCCCCATTAAAGACGCAGCACAGAAAATTGCCAGCCCGATCACCCAGAGCGTTTGGCCAGTTCCCTGGCCGGGCCCAGTAACCTTGCCAATCGCCGAAAGCGGGGGATAAGCAGTCCAGCCAGCCCCGGGTGCGCCGCCCTCTACGAAAAACGCCGAAACCATTACGGCTAGGGACAGAAATGTCGTCCAGAATGACAGCATATTGATGACTGGAAACGCCATATCCGCGGCGCCGATCTGAATGGGCAGGAAATAGTTCCCAAATCCGGATTGCGGCGCAGTGGTCAGCACCATGAACACCATGATGGTGCCGTGCATGGTCAGCAGTGCGACGTACTGATCCGAGGATAGCTGGCCAAAAAACGGCAAATGAATAGTCGGCCAGACCAGGTGGATGCGCATCAAAACGGAAAGCGCCATCCCCAAAAAAACCGAAAACAGGGCCAGCAGGAAATACTGAATCCCGATGACCTTGTGATCGATGCTGAAGATATACTTGCGGATCCATCCTGTCGGCGCCGCGTGGGCGTGCGCGACGCTAGCGTGTGACGCCATCAGCTTTCTCCTTGCCCCGGGATGTTCTCATCAGTTTGCCGCCTGCTCTTTCAACCATTTCTGAAAGTCATCCTCGCTCATCACATGGAAAATCGTCCGCATCGTATTGTGATTCGCCCCGCAAAGCTCCGCACAGGCAAGCTCGTAATCGCCGATCACCGTCGCTGTGAAGTGGATGCGGATGGTCATGCCGGGCACAGCGTCCTGTTTTAATCGCAATTCCCGCACAAAGAAAGCGTGGGTCACGTCCTGCGAGCGGATCAACAATTCCACCTCGCGGTTCACCGGCACGGCCATTGTCGATCCGGCCGGGAGGACGATGTCATCTTTGCCGTCCGGATCTGCGGGGTCCAGTTGCCATGGACTCGCGCTCAGGTTGCCGCGCTTGCGCTGCGCAAGAGCCTGGTCAACTGTCTTGTACCGTCCAAATTTTCCGTCCGGCCCGGGATACCGGAAACTCCACTTGAATTGTTGTCCGATGACTTCAATTTGCATCGCTCCGGGCGACGCGGGTGTGAAATGCACGATTGCCCAGGCATTTTCGGCGTAAAGACCGAGTCCGACAAACAGCACCACGGTCGCGAGCGTCCAGATGATTTCCATCGCGGTGTTGCCTTCCGAATGGCTGGCGCGCTTCCCGGTCCCGCGATACCGAAAGACGACCCAGGCGAGTCCCAATTGCGCCAGCACAAATACAATTCCAGTGATGACCAGCGTCCGTGAGAACTGCGAATCAATCAGCTTGGCGACTTCTGAGATGGCGGGTGGAAACCACCAGGGTTTAACAATAAATAGATAGACCGTGATGGCTGTGAAAAGCGTGAGGAACAACGCGAGGGCTAATGCTACCGAAGTCGAGCCTGCACTTTTCGTCTTGTGTCTCCCCATCTCCTCCGCTCCGTGACATAGGCCGGCCGGATAGCGCTTAAGATCTTGCGCTACGGCTTTTGGAAACGTGCAGCACCTGCTTGAAGGGCCAAATGATATACAAGCGCGCGAGGAATGCAAGAAATAAGCTGATGTTTTTTATGAGGCGCGCGCCACGGAATGGCGCGTGTGGGCGGCTTCCGGATTGTGAACATAGAGCGAGCTGGGGCTGATGATCTTCTCCCCGGGATGTTCGGGAAGCGACATCTCATAACGCACAGGTTGCCGGTGGTCGCGCACCTGGCGTTCCTGGCTGTAAACACTCGAAAACTTCCACAACATCTTAACGAAATTCGTCTGGCCATGGGCCAAATGCCGCGCGGCGATGCCAAATGTTGCGCGCAGGGCGGCCCAGCCAAGATGTTTTTTGTTCAGCACCTGTTGCGTCTTCACCAGCTCTCCGTAAAAACGCTCCAGCGGCAGCGTGGTCGGCAGAACCGCGTGCTGGACGTCAAAGAGCCGGTAGTCGCGCGTCGTAAAATTCCGCGATTCGGTGTGCCAGGTTTCCGTGCCGGGGTACGGCGTGTTCACTGTAAGGTGGACGATCTCCGGAACTTTCAGCGCCCATTGTTGAACAACCTCGAATTTTGCTTCGTCCCAACTCGGATCGGCAATGATGTTTACCGCCACAACGATGCCGAGCTCTCGCGCGATTTCAAGCGCTTCCGTGGTCTTGTCAATCGTGATGCGCTTGCGATGGGCCTTGAGGCCTTCGTCGTCAATCGCTTCAAGTCCCAGGAACATGTATTCGAGGCCGAGCTTTCTCCAACGGCGGAAAACTTCCTTATTGCGGACTAAAACATCGCCGCGAGTTTCGAGGTAATACTGCTTGCGAATTCCTCGCCGCTCGATTTCGTCGGCTAAACCCATGCCATGTTCCGACTGGATGAAGGCAACGTCATCCACAATGAACACTCCCGGCTCGCGGATCATGGCCATGTCTGCGGCGGCAACCTCGGCGCTAACGCGCCGGTAATTGCGTCCATAAAAAGTCCAGGCGCTGCAAAAAACACAATCCCAGGGACAACCACGAGTGAACTCGATGCTCGCGCAGGGGTCCAACACGCCTATGAAATATTTCTTCCGCTTTGAGGTCATGTCCCGCGCGGGGCGCAGGTTGTCAAGGCTCTCCAGAAGCTTCGGTGACGGGCCCTCGCCATCCGGCGTGACGACACCAGGCAATTGCCTGAGCCCGCGCGAGTCATTCGCCGAATCCAGGACGCTGGTGATAATCCCTTCGCCCTCGCCACGCACCACGCATGCGATTGCTCCATCCGCATGCCGCAGGATCTCATTGGCAGTGAATGACGCGCTATGCCCGCCGGCAAATATAAAACAATCCGGCAGCTTGAGTTGAGTCTCCTTCGCCAGGTCCACGACTTCCGGGATGTTCGCAAGATAGTTGAGCGAGAACCCGACCGCTTCGGGTTTCCAATTTTCAAGAAGTTGGAAAAAGGCGGCGTGATCGAAGACTTGCAAGTCCAGAAGGCGAACATCATGACCTGCTTCGCGCGCTGCTGCCGCAACCAGCTCAAGCCCAAGCGGCTCAAGCCGCAAATAAATCTCCGAGTACATCAATGGGCTGGGATGAACAAATAGAACTCGCATGATTCCCTCCGCCAAAGAATCTTGGAATCAAACTTATTGAGCCGGCCCCCGATTGGTGCTGTCCATCGATTGAGGTCATCATAGCAGGGCAAAAGGCCGCTGCAAGCTGTAATTTCTGCGCCATCGCGGGCTGGACGCAACGCTCCCTCGAATACTTAGATGCAGACTCTCGATCTGAGGGAGCATCTTGCGGCGAAAAATGGCGCCCTTCAGAACGGGCCGAATAGCAAATGAGGGTCCGCCCTTCGAATTCGTGTGGAATTACCAGCCGAGGACGTAGGCAAAAACGAGCGGCGCGACGATTGTCGCGTCAGACTCAATAATGAAGCGCGGCGTGTTTTCGCCGAGCTTGCCCCAGGTGATCTTTTCATTGGGAACCGCGCCTGAATACGAGCCGTAACTTGTCGTCGAGTCGCTGATCTGGCAGAAATAACCCCAGAGCGGCACCATTTCCCGGCGCAAGTCCTGATGCAGCATTGGCACCACGCAAATGGAAAAATCCCCGGCGATGCCTCCGCCGATTTGGAAGAATCCAAGCGGCGTTTCCGTGGCCGTCTCGGTGTACCAGCGCGCCAGTTCAACCATGTACTCGATGCCGCCGCGAACAGTCGCGACGTTCTTCACCTTTCCGCTGATCACTTGCGCGGCAAACATATTCCCCAGCGTGGAATCTTCCCAGCCCGGCACGAATATCGGCAAGTCTCTTTCGGCCGCGGCAATCATCCAACTGTCTTTCGGATCTATCTGGTAGTGCTGCTTTAGTTTTCCCGAGCGCAAAACCCGGAAGAAAAACTCGTGCGGGAAGTACCTCTTCCCGGAGCGGTCGGCTTCGTGCCACTCTTCCATCACCACGCGCTCAATCCGGCGCATCGCTTCTTCTTCGGGAATGCACGTGTCGGTCACGCGGTTCAGATGGCGGCCCAGCAATTCTGTCTCCTGCTTGGGACTGAGCTGGCGGTAATGAGGGACGCGGACGTAGTGGTCGTGCGCCACGAGGTTGTAGACATCCTCTTCCAGGTTCGCGCCGGTGCAGCAAATCCCATGCACTTTATTTTGGCGGATCATTTCAGCAAGCGAGAGTCCGAGCTCCGCGGTGCTCATCGCGCCGGCAAGCGTGACAAACATTTTTCCGCCGCTCGCCAAATGTGCGATGTAGGCTTCGGCGGCGTCCACGACCACAGCGGCATTGAAATGGCGGTAGTGCCGTTTAATAAAGTCAGTAATGCTGCTGTGCGCTTGTTTTTCTGCAACCGGCTTCTCTGCGACTGCCTTCATGAATCCTCCTTCAACTGAGCATGCAAATCAGGGCCCATAAAACAACGATGCCGCAAGGATGGAATGGATTAGAAGTAGCTGGCGGTATAGCTCAACAGGCGGAAGAACCGATAAGCGGAAATGTGCGATTGAGAAAGCGACAACATCAACTTGCTGACTTTCACGCGTAAATAAATAACACAATGGAGTGCCGCAAGCTAGAGAAATTCACGAAAAAATAATTCTCGCTTACTGCCGTCCGCCGCAGCGGATCTTCTAAAAAAACCGCGTGAACTTTTTGGGGGATGTCGCAATATTTTTCTACAACGACAATCAATTCTTTTCGCATGATGTATGGTGCGGAAGGAGGGATTCGAACCCTCACGCCTTGCGGCGCCACCCCCTCAAGATGGTGCGTCTGCCAGTTCCGCCACTTCCGCACGGGTGGTGAGAGAAAGATTCTAGCCGGAGCGGCGGAATCGGGCAAGCTGCACCCGCGCCGCTCCATCAAAAGAAAAAAAATTAGCGTTTTGTTGGCGGCGTTGAAGGCGGAGGTGTCTGTGCAGGCGGCGCAGGCGCTGTAGGCGCCGGGGCCGATGTTGCGGGCCTGCTGTTATTCTCGAGTACCGAGTGGCCCAAAATCGCCGTGTCTTGCCGGACGACGAGCAACATGGACGTCAGCATAAACATGACGGCGCACCAGGTCGTTGCTTTCGAAAGAAACGTCGCCGCGCCGCGCGGCCCAAAAGCTGTTTGGCTTCCCGCGCCGCCGAATGCGCCCGCAAGGTCCGCTGAAGTTCCGCTCTGCAGAAGTACGACCACCGCCAGCAGGAAGCATACGGTTACATGGAGAACGACGAGCACCGTGGGGACACGGTAACCCAGCAGGAGCAGCAGCACTCCGAACGCGAACGAAATCACCCATTTAGCTTGCCCCGGCATTGCAACTCCCCATTCTCAAAAATTTACAATTGCGGCAAACGAATTCGCTTCCAAGCTCGCGCCGCCCACCAGCGCGCCATCAATTTCCACCTGCGCCATCAATCCCCGGATGTTGTCTGGCTTCACGCTGCCGCCGTAAAGAATCCTCAAATCAGCGGCGCTGGCGGGATTGAATCGGCTGGCCGCCTGGCCTCGCAGGAACCGGTGCGCGTCGCCGGCCATTTCCGGCGTAGCCGTGCGCCCGGTGCCGATCGCCCACACAGGCTCGTATGCAAGCAGAATACGGGAAAAACGGTCGGCGGTCAACGCGCCGAACGCGCCCTGAAATTGCCGTGAAAGCACCGCCTCCATCTGATTCGCTTCGCGCTCGGCAAGCGTCTCCCCCACGCAAACAATCGGCGTGAGCCCTGCTTCCAGCGCCGCTCCCAATTTCTTCGCGACGGTCGCATCCGTCTCGCCGAAAAACTGCCGCCGTTCGCTGTGACCGATGATCACATAGCTCGCCCCCGCCTCAAGAATCATCTGCGCGGAAACTTCGCCCGTAAACGCGCCCTGTTTTTCCCAATGCATGTTTTGCGCGGAGATCGCAACGTTCGATCCCGCCGCAGCTTCCACCGCCGCAGCCAGCGCCGTGAACGGCGGCGCGACAACAATGTCGCAATGCGTCGCGCCCACAATCAACGGCTTCAGCGCCATGAAGAACGCGCGCGTCTCCGCCCGCGTCTTGAACATTTTCCAGTTTCCGGCAATCACTGGACGTCGCATTTCTTTTTCTCAGCTCCTCAAATACAATCGTGCGCGCATTATTTATTCGTCAGCGCTTCAACTCCCGGCAGTTTCTCCCCCGCCAGAAATTCCAGCGAAGCGCCGCCGCCCGTCGAGATGTGGCTAATCTTATCCGCAACGCCCGCCTGATGCACGGCCGCCACCGAATCTCCGCCGCCGACGATGCTCGTCGCGCCGCCGTCCGTCGCCGCGGCCACCGCCTCGGCAACGCCAAGCGTTCCCTTCGCGAACGCAGGCATTTCAAATACTCCCATCGGCCCATTCCACACAATTGTTTTCGCGCGCGACAATTCCGCCCCGAACTCCGCAACAGTCCGCGGCCCGATATCAAGACCCATCCAGCCATCAGGCGTTTGGGTGACCGGCAATGTCTGCGTCTCCGCGTCCGCCTTAAATTCCGACGCGACCACATGATCGCTCGGCAAGATCAACCGGAATCCGCGCTGCTTCACATCCGCGAGAATTTTGCGCGCCAGGTCGAGCTTGTCGTCTTCCACTAGCGATTTCCCGATGCCGATTCCCTGCGCCTTGAAAAATGTGTAAGCCATTCCGCCGCCGATCAGCATCGCGTCGGCAATCTTCATTAGGTTTTCAACCACCTCAATCTTATCGGACACTTTTGCGCCGCCGAGGATCGCCACAAACGGCCGCTCCGGATTCGTGATCGCCTTCCCAAGATACGTGAGCTCTTTTTCCATCAGCAGTCCTGCGGCCGCCTGCTTCACGAAGCGCGTAATCCCCACCACCGACGCGTGCGCGCGGTGCGCCGAGCCGAAGGCGTCGCACACAAACAATCCATCGCACAGCGCCGCGAGTTGCCGCGAAAACGCCTCGTCGTTCGCTTCCTCTTCCGCATGGAAGCGCACGTTCTCCAGCAGAAGCGCCGCGCCATTCGCGAGCGCCCTGCTCTTCGCATCGGCATCGGCGCCAACGCAATCCGCGGCAAACTCCACCGGCGCGCCGAGCAACTCCGCCAGCTTCGCCGCCGCGGGCTTCAGACTATATTTCGGATCCGGCTTCCCTTTTGGGCGCCCTAAATGTGAAGCGAGCACCAGCCGCGCCCCGCGTTCGCGCGCCAGCTGCAACGTCGGCAGCGTCTCGCGAATGCGCGTGTCGTCCGTAACTTCTCGCGGCGCGGCATCCGACAGCGGCACATTGAAATCCACGCGAATAAAAACTCGCTTGCCGGCGAGGTCTAAATCGCGGATGGAAAGTTTGCTCACGATAACTTGAAGTGATGGAAGCGCGCGCTAAAGTTTCGCGGCCATAAATTTGATCAGGTCGCGCACGCGCGAGGAGTAGCCCCACTCATTGTCGTACCACGCCAGAACTTTCACGCAGTTGCCCGCCACAACCTTTGTATATTCGGCGTCCACGATTGACGAAAGCGGATTGCCGCGGAAATCAATCGAAACAAGTTCCTCGGTGCTGTATCCCATAATTCCCTTCATCGAGCCTTCGGCGGCGGACTTCATCGCGGCGTTCACAGATTCCACCGTCGCGGGCTTCACTGTCGTGACCGTCAGGTCCACCACGCTCACGTTCGGCGTCGGCACGCGCATCGCGTAGCCGTCGAGCTTGCCTTTCACCTCCGGCAGCACAAGATGCAGCGCCTTCGCGGCGCCAGTCGAAGTAGGAATCATCGAAAGCGCGGCCGCGCGTGCGCGGCGCAAATCCTTGTGCGGCAGATCGAGCAGCTTCTGATCGTTCGTGTAGGAATGGATCGTCGTCATCGTGCCGTGCACGATCCCAAATGTGTCCACCAAAACTTTGGTCACCGGCGCGAGGCAGTTCGTGGTGCACGATGCATTCGACACCACGTCGTGCTTCGCCGCGTCGTACATTTTTTCATTCACACCGAGCACTACCGTAAAGTCGGGGTCCGTCGCCGGCGCGGAAATAATCACTTTCTTCACCGGCCCGCGAATATGCTTGCGCGCCTCGGCGCCATTCGTGAATAGCCCGGTGGACTCGATCACAATCTGTGCGCCCACCGACGCCCAATCCAAATCCGCCGGCGACTTCACCTTGAAAACTTTGAACCCGCGCCCGTCCACCGCGATGGAGTCCTCTGTATGCGTAACATTATGTGTAAGGTTGCCGAGGATCGAATCGTATTTCAGCAAATAGGCCAGCGTCCGCGCGTCGGTGATGTCGTTCACCGCGACGATCTCAATCGCCGCATCGCCCAGCGCCGCCCTCACAATGTTCCGGCCGATACGCCCGAAGCCGTTGATCCCCACTTTTACTGGCATGTTTCCTCCCGATCAGGATGGCAATCGCTTCCGCGCGAACACGCGCAACGCTGCGCAGGTTCTTGATGCTAGGTTGCGTGGAAAAAATTGTCAACGCCGCTCCCCTCGCGAATTTCGAGAAGCATGCAATTTTCCGTCCGCAACCTTGCTGGCAAACCCCATTTGATGCAGAATCAACTTTGACGCTGCGGTAAATGCCGCGTCAGCCTCCACAAGACATGGCTGGCCTCTTATTCACGGTGGGACACTCAGTGGTGGATTTCGCCGCCTTCCTGAAATTACTTCGTCAATCAAACATCACTCTTCTCATCGACGTAAGAAGCAGGCCGCAGAGCGCGCGCTTTCCCCACTTCGACCGGATTGAACTGGAGCAGGCCTTGCCTGCCGCGGGCATTCGATACCTGTTTCTTGGCGAAGAGCTTGGAGGAAGGCCGGACGATCCCAAAGTTTACCGGAGCGACGGTCTTGTAGATTATCGGGCGCGCAGAAAATCATCCGGTTTCCGCATGGGCATTGAGCGCGTTCAAATGGAATTGGAAAAGAGTTGCGTTGCCCTGATGTGCGCTGAAGAAGACCCTCTCACCTGCCACAGGTTTCTCATGATCTGTCCGGAACTCACCGCGTTGGGCATCGAGCCATCGCACATCCGCAAAGGCGGAATCATCGAGTCCCAGCACGATGCAGAAGACCGCTTGCTGAATACGCGGAATTTTGGCGACGTTGCCAGCGGCTCATTGTTTTCGTCGGATCGGGAAGCCGCTCTCGAAGAGGCCTACGCCGCACAAGCCGAAAAGTGCGCTTTCCGAATCGATCCTCGTGTCCTTGAACCTGCGCCCTACGCCATTTCGTCATTCTGAGCGCGGCGAAGAATCTCTCTTCGGCCTTGATGTAGGGGCGGCGCTTGCCCCGCCCGCCTTTTCTTGCCTTCGCGTCTCAGTGGCACACACATTCCTGTCTGTGCGGTCGCTGCCTTTCTCTTGCTGTCATCCTCATGCCGTCCCCTAGGGTGAGGAATCTCCCGCCCCATCCCCCGATTTGTCATTCTGAGCACAGCGAAGAATCTCTCTTTGCACTCCCTCCTTAATTCGTCATTCCGAACCCGCGGCGGCGGGTGAGGAATCTCCCGTGCGCGCTTGTCTGTCGCGCACGGGGTATGCGGAGTGCAGGCCACCCTCACGGCAAAGGCACTGCCACCGGCCCCCGCTGTTCTTAATTTGCGTCGTTGTAAAAACCGCAAGACTTGAAGCCGCCCTGAGTGCCATTCCACCACGCGCAGTAATGCGTAGTGTGCTCCACTTTAAAGACATCTTTGTATTTGATCTCGCCGTAGAGGTAGACGCGGTATCTACCTTCGCGCAAGGCGGTCAAAATGTCCTGTCCGTAGCGGTCATTCGACCTTATCGGTATGGGATAGGAGATATTCGGAACAACCGTGATGCCACTGTCGAATTCATTCGGGGTAAACGCTGGCTCTGTCAAAATTCTTGGCGTAACATTCATCCAATATCTGGCTCTGACATTCTGAGCGACGGTCTTTCCGCCATTTATGATGCCAACTTCCGTTGTCATGGGGCCATTGACCTCCATCGACACGACGCGCATGTAAGAGGTATTTACCCAAGCCCTTTCATCCAACTGATTAAGGGCGACTGTAGCGTCAAAAGCCTTCTTACTCTGCGCGACGGTTTGACCCATGGAATCGGCGATGCTATTAGCTGCGGAAATAAGTTTGTCTGTTTGACTTCCAGTCTTATAGGCTAAGTAAGCGATGGCGCCAGTAGCGACCATCATCACCAAAGTAGACCAGCCTATGAGGTGGTCGGTGAATCTGGCGGGCTCTCGTTTCGGTCTGAGGCGATACCATTCCTTGATTCGGGTCCAAGAGAAAAGTGGGTGTGGAACTACATTCTGACTATCGTCGCGTTTCTTCCCGGCGGCGGGTGGTACAGTTCTTCCTGAGATTTCATTCCCTTCAGTCGCCACACGCAGATGATACCACCGAGGGTCGTCAACGAGGAGTAACGTGGGGCGGTGCGCGGGCTGCCCGAAGCGGGGGCTCCCTCACATCAAGGGCTGCGCCGCCCGCCCCTCGATTCCAAAACCCGCCCTGCTTCTGTAAAATCAGTCGATGACAGATCTATCTCAAAGCACACCATTACCGCGCGATGCCCGCCAAAGCCATTCTCCTAAAGACCTGGCCTCCGCTGTGCACTTGGAGTTGTTAAAGCGAGGCGCAAATCCTCCACCACTGGAGGTGTTAGTCGAACTGTTTGAATCAATGTACTTCGCGAGTCTTAGGACTGAAGAATCTAAACCTGTCCTGTTCCACGTTGCATATGTGGACCCCCAGAAACCGGATCCAAAGCCGCCTGACACAACCGTTCACGACCGATGGAGTTGTGTCCGGCTTACCCCGCCAATAGCGCTGAGCAGCGCCAATTTCGTGAAAATCTCTCCAGCTTCCGATCCGCGCACTTCCTCATTTGCTGTATTCCCCGAAACGAATGGTCGCCTAACCGTCTGGGGCCTGATTGACCAAGGCAATAGGTATCACGACTATGTAAATTTCGACTCTGAAAGTGGCCCAGAACGTCCGGGCCTTTTCCAGGCCAGCATAACGGGGATTGGCCACCTAATCGCCTATATCGGATACGAGAAAATTGCGGAGCTAAAGCTAAATAGCCTCGTTCGCAGCGCGATAGACGTCTTTCAATCGGGGAAAATACGAGATGCTCTCGAACCCGGAATCCAGTCCCATCTTGAATCTTTGCGGACGGGATGGCCGGATGAATTCCCAGAGGACTCCGACCATTGGCAACCTCCTATGACGGACACCTGGCTGGCTGCGCTGCGACGCCTCTTACTCCGCGCCCAGAGCATACGGCATGGCGGCGCATTTCTAATGTCCCCAAGCCAAACTGATCAAGGCCTTCTAGTGAAGCATAAGATCACTTACAACAGACTCCGAACCGCTCTTCAGCGGCACTCTGTCTCTACCGCAGAGCAGCTCATAGCAAGCGGGATCATCGGAGATGAGTACATGGACAAGGACGCCGAAGACATGCCGGTGGGTCTTTATTTGGACGAAGTTGTTGCCGGTTACCACCTTGAAGAAATCCGGAATGAACTGGGCGGTGTCATTTGGTTCATCTCTTTATTGACACGAGTCGACGGCCTCGTGCTGCTAAATCAAAATCTCGAAGTCCAAGGGTTCGGAGTCGAAATAACTGAGGCAGAAGAACCGTCTGAAATCTACACTGCGGGGGACGTGTGGGCGAGCGACTATCTCCTCAAGAAAGTCGATTACCAGCAGTACGGAACCCGTCATAGATCCATGATGAGGTACTGCGCTAAGTACCCGGGGAGCGTAGGATTTGTCATTTCTCAGGACGGTGATGTGAGAGTTATGACGAACGTTGACGGTCGGTTGATAGTTTGGGAGAACATTCAACTCCAGCTCCCGAAATTCGTCAGCCGTAGGAAACCCAGAGGCCGCCGCGGAAAACGGCTGCGTAGGCGCCGCCCAGGCGAGACAAGTGGAGCAAAATAACTTGTCCGGGCGGGTGGCGCAGCCTTCACGAAGTTCGGCGGGTGACACAGCCTTTGTTCGTGGGTGGCGCATCCTTTCGCGGATGCGAAAGGGTGCGGCAGTTCATCTTAGCTCCTGATGCCCAAAATCCACCACTCGAACGCTCATTCGAATAGGTTTCGTAACAAATCTTCCCGTAATTCCTAACTAATTCTCTTGACACTAGTATACTCTTGTTGTAACATACCGCATGAACTCCTCGCCGAGGCACGTGCAAAGAAACAGCACGTTTTAGAGTGGCGGCATGATGCAGCTTCTTATTTCGCTGGCGGACTGCAACTTCCTGGACCGCAGTGAGGCTCCATTCAGGGAGTACTTGGTTTCACCGCCCGCACGAAGGCGCTCATGAACTTTCCATCCACTTGGGGCGCGATAGCATCCGGGTCAATGCCGGCGGACGAAAGAAATTCCCGGGCGTCCGCAGCCCGGTAGATTCGCGTCGGCTCTACGTCAATTTGTTCAAACCCGGCAGCAGCGAGCTTGCTCCGGTATTCGCCCTCATCGAGCGCCCCAGCGACACATCCAATCCAAAGAAGCACGCTCTGTCGAATTTCGGAGGCGATTTCCCCGCGAGTGACGACATCAGAAACCGCAAATCTCCCTCCCGGCTTCAGGACGCGAAACGCCTCGCGCAATACCTGGCCCTTGTCCGTCGAAAGGTTTATGACGCAATTGGAGATAACAATGTCCACAGAGTTGTCGGGCAGGGGAATGTGCTCAATTTCACCTTTGAGGAACTCCACATTGGCCACACCCGACTTTCTTTTGTTCTCATTCGCCAGCGCAAGCATTTCATCGGTCATATCTAATCCGTATGCTTTTCCGGTAGGCCCCACACGCTTCGCCGAAAGCAAAACGTCAATGCCGCCACCTGAACCGAGATCCAGTACGGTTTCTCCCAGGTCAAGTTTCGCTAACGCCGTAGGGTTTCCGCAGCCTAATGACGCGACCAACGCCCCTTCTGGGATTCCCTCCGTCTGAAGAGGTTCGTAAAGGTTCGAGGTAATTGGATCGGGGCACGTCGAGGATGCCGTGGCTCCGCAGCAAGAGCTACCACCCGACTTCGCTCGAAGCGCCGCCTGCCCGTATTTTTCTTTCACAACATCCTTCATGTTCTCCGTACTCACGGACTGTTCTCCTATTTGCAGATTTGAATGATTTCTCGGGGCTCCAAGGCCCTGTTCGCGTGCAGCGCTCCGAATAAAAGCGGGTGGCGAGATCTTCTCGCCTATGCTGTTCTCGCCTGTCAGAACGCACCCATAATACCACCGAGATTCTTCGCCTGGGAGTCACGGGGCGGGCCAGTTGAATCAAAGATCTGATTCGGCAAGCCCGCCCATTCGAACACTCATTCGAATAGGTTTTGTAACAAATCTTCCCCTAATTCCTAAACAATTCTCTTGATATTAGTTTACTTGTGTAGTAACATGCCCCATGAGTTCGCCGCTCGCTCACGCTAAGTACCTGTGTTACCTACCACTTACGAGATTTGCACCAAAATGCAGCAAAAGGTCCCCTGTGTTTTCTATCACTTACGAGCCCCCGTCGCCCGTAAGTAGTAGTGTTGCCTACCACTTACAAGGAAACTCGCGGATGCTCCAAAAAACTCCCAATGTTTCCTATCACTTACAGACCTCCTTTCCCGTAACTACTAGTGTTGCCTATCACTTACAAAAAAAGGTGGGGGGGTACTTGCCACAAATTCCTGTTCTGCGCGTCTCTACACCAAGCGCGGGCGTGCAACGCGCAAAGGAGGGATCATGCTGAAACGTTTGTTGATTTGCAGCGCAGTAACAGTATTGGCGGCCGGTTGCCTGTTTGCAAAGACACTGCCGCGCGTCCAAAACTTTCCTCTTCGAGATGCGACCGGCCTGATTGCCCCGAAGGTGAAGGCGGTAGCGGCGAACTATCTGGGACGCAAATCCGTCCGGATCACCATGGAAGGTGACGACCATGACGGCCTCGTGCTGCTGCCGGGAACCGACTTCCAGGATGGAGTGATTGAGGCGGATATCGCGCTGAGGAACACGACGCCGCCGGAAGTCAAGCGTCCGGGTTTTGTCGGGATTGCCTTCCGCGTAAGTCCCGACGCATCGCGTTACGAGGTGTTCTACTTGAGGCCGGGAAATTCGGAGGCGCCGGATCAAGCGAGGCGCAACCATGCCGTCCAGTACGTCTCGCAGCCGGGCTTCGGATGGTATCGGCTGCGACGTGAATGGCCGTCGGTTTATGAGTCGAATGCGGATCTCGCTTTGGAGACTTGGACAAAAGTGCGCATCGAAGTGGCGGGCCGCTCCGCGAAACTCTACCTAAATGGATCTCCCAAACCCGCTCTGGTGGTGGATGGTTTGAAGGGCGAGGATTTGCACGGCGCTGTTGGGCTGTGGGGCTTCACCGACCAGGAGTCATATTTTTCCAACGTGCGCATCACGCCCGCCGCGCCCCAGAGCCTGAAAAACGGTTCCGACGTCGCCGGTTCTTGGGTGATGCAGTATTCGAGCGATGCAGGCGGAATGGAAGCGTCAATTGAATTGCACCGCGACGGAAACAAAGTAACCGGAACATGGTCCGGGCCATTGGGAGATGGCCGCGCGATAACCGGTACCTGGCGGAACGGTTACGTGGAACTCTCGTTCGCGGGTGAATGGCCGAAAGACGCTCCGGATGGAGCTCCGGGTCCGGTCAACGCGATCTTCGCCGGTTGGATTGACGGCGATTCCGGCAAGGGGCGGATGCGCGTCGAAGGCCATGCGGATGGAACTTGGATAGCGAAGCGGAAACAGTAAGCGGCTGCTTCGCAATCAGTGGAGGTGGCTAGACCTTTAGTTAGTCTCTCGGCGTGCGCCCGCCCTTTCTCCGCCGCGGCGGAGAAAGGGCGGGGGCATTGTCCTTAGGTGCTCATATTTTTATTCTCGGCTGAGCTCAGATCATCAATCGCCCATGCGAGAGGTCGATCGTTAGTGCACGGCCACGTCATGGAGATCCCCGATCAACGTGTTCGCGCCGGAAATAAGGTGACCGGAACATTGTGCGGCCCATTGGGAGAGGGCCGCACGATAACCGGCACTTAGCGGAACGTTCACGTGGAACTCTCGTTCCCGTAATAATACATACATATACCATCTCCATTATGGTATAAGGATGTGTAGGTTCTTAAATTGAAACGAGGGTGAGCCAATGACCAGGAACAGAATCAGCCTTCTTTTTCTCGCCGTTCTTTTGAGTTTCTGCATGTCGTTCTTCACGGTGCGGGCAGAGGCGCAGGGACAGCCCAAGCCAATCGTTACCCACGAAGATCATCACGATACGTCGGCTCCACTTCGTGAATTAGTAAAACTTCCAAACACCATGCCGCCCGTCCAAGGATCCCACGATCAAGAAAGCGTGCGGCCGATGTCGAGTTCGGTTCCCGATCCGGTTGTGCAGACTTCCGCAACCGGAGGCGCACTGATTGGTGCGACGAATTTTACGAGCTTCCTTGGAATGTCTTGGGATGGTATCACCCCCCCTGATCCCAACGCATCTATAGGTGCCACTCAGATCGTTGAAGTCGTCAACACGGATTACGCGGTCTACAGCAAGACCGGGCAGACCATATTAGCTCCTACTTTTATAGATAGTATTTGGAGCCACTTCGGCGGTCAATGCGACCCTTTTGCTACAAACGGAAATAATTACGCCGACCCTGTAGTCCTGTATGACAAACTGGCAGGCAGGTGGTTTGTAGGAGTAATAGCAGAGCTCATGCCCAACTTCCCTAACACCTATACGATTTGTCTTGCGGTCTCGACGAGTTCTGACGCCACTGGCTCCTATAACCGTTACGCGATGCCGCCCGTTTCTAAACTGCCAGATTACGACAAGTATGCGGTCTGGCCTGATGCGTACTACGCTTCATTTAACGTCGGCGGCACTGGTCCCGACGCGGAAGCGTGCGCTTTTGACCGTAGCGCTATGCTCGCTGGATCTCCCATGTCAATGGTCTGTTTTCAGACAGGGCAGAATAGCATGCTACCTTCAGATCTTGACGGATCCACCCCACCTCCGACAGGTGAGCCGAATTTCTACCTAGAGATCGCGACTACCAGCTCATTGAATCTGTTCAGATTCCACGTCGATTTCGTCAATCAAAATAATTCAACATTTACCGGCCCTGTCAGTATACCGGTCGATTCATTTAGTGAGGCTTGCGCCGGCGACGGTTCGTTTGATACATGCATTCCGCAAGCGTTCACGACTCAGCAGCTTGAAGCACTCGGAGATCGGCTAATGCATCGTCTGGCCTACCGGAATTTCGGCGACCATGAATCGCTTGCTGTCAATCAATCGGTTGCGGCGGGAAGCAGCACCGGGCCCCGATGGTACGAAATCCGCGACCCCGACGGAACGCCTGCTGTTTTCCAACAAGGGACGTTCGCACCTGACTCGAAGTTCCGCTGGATGGGAAGCATCTGTATGGATGGAAAAGGCAACATGGCGCTGGGGTACAGCGTCTCGAGCGCCACCACGTTTCCTGCAATCGGCGTTACCGGCCGATTCTTAGGCGACCCTCTGGGGGTAATGCAAGCCGAAAGCATAATTCTCCAACCCGGCGGTGCTGACACAGTTAGTGCTCGTTGGGGCGACTATACAAGCATGGCGATTGACCCTATCGATGACGCCACATTCCTCTATACAAACGAATTTTATAACACGTCCGGAGGAAACTGGGAAACGTTCCTAACGACTTTCAAGTTGGCTTCAAGCGCGCCGCCGGTTACATCTCTGATCGTGAATGAATACTTTCCTCCCGCTTTGAATTCTGGCCAAGCAATATATCTAACGAATCCGAACTCGACGTCAGCGACTGCTACGGTGACGATCGGCAACGATCTTAGTAGTCAAAACGTCACCGTGCCGGCAAATGGAGGGGCGAGCGTGACTTTTTCTGTTTCAGGACCTGCGTTTATCTCCTCCGCGAGCGTCGTGCTAGCGGCCATGGCGGGCAACGAAAACGATGCGTTAAGTGAGGTGAACGCCATCCCTGCAAACTCCGCTGCCACTCAACTCGTATTGAACGAATACCTCGCGAACACGCGCACCAGCGAAGCGATATATCTGACGAATCCGAACTCGACGCCAGCGTTCGTGACGGTGACGATCGGTAGCAACAATCAAATGGTTACCGTACCAGCAAATGGAACGCTGAGCTTGACGTTCACTGTTTCAGGGCCGGCGTTTATCACTTCAAATATACCCGTGCTAGCGGCCATGGCAGGCGAGGAAAATGCTAAGGTAAACGAGGTGAACGCCGTGCCTGCAAGCTCCGCCGCCACCCAACTCGTATTGAATGAATACATCCCTAATTCCAACAGTGGCGAAGCAATCTATCTGTCAAATCCGAACTCGACGTCGGCGACTGTGACGGTAACGATTGGTAGTAGCAATCAAATGGTTACCGTACCAGCGAATGGAGGCACGAGCGTGACATTCTCCGTTTCGGGGCCGGCGTTTATCAGTTCCAATATCCCCGTGCTAGCAGCCATGGCAGGCAACATGGGTGGAAAGGTATACGAAGTGAACGCCGTGCCCGCGAGCTCCGCCGCCACCCAGCTCGTATTGAACGAATACTTCTCGGCCCCGCCTCCCGACGGCATTCCAATATATCTGACGAACCCGAACTCGACGTCAGCGACCGTGACTGTAACGATTGGTACCAGCATTCAAATGGTGACCGTACCAGCGAATGGAAGCACGAGTGTGACGTTTTCTGTTTCAGGGCCGGCGTTTATCACGTCCAATATCCCGGTGCTGGCGGCCATTGCTTTCGATGGTTCCAATGGGGTAATTGAGGTGAACGCCTTTCCTTTCTAGTCTAGATGATCGGGTGCGCCGCGTTAGACCAGGCGGTTGTGCGTGACAGACGCGTCGCGGTTACGTGTGGGGGTCCAAAAAATTGCTGGCGCGTTGTCTCGCCGCGCCAGCCGGCTATCGTTGAGTTCGATCCCTAGTGCACGGCCACGTCGTGAAGGCGGTCGGCGATTCCAGTGTTCGCGCCGCTGATTGTTGCCGTGGGGGTTGCATTGCCTGTGGCATTGGCGGCGTAGATCGTCACAGTGCCCGCGGTGTCGTTAACGTTGTTGGCGACGTAGATGTTGCCGGAGCTGTCGAGTGCGATGCCGTTGGGATTACTGAGCCCGGTGGCCGCACCGGAAATAGTAGCGGTAGGCGCGGCATTGCCTGTGGCGTTGAGGGCGTAGACCGTCACACTGTTGCTACTGGCGTTGGTGACGTAGATGTGGGTGACGGCGACATCAAGGGCCAAGGAGTGCGGCGTGTCGAGCAGAGTGGCCGCACCGGTAATAGTGGCAGTAGGTGCGACATTGCCCGTGGCAGTGATGGGGTAGACCGTTATGCTGTTGCTACTTTCGTTGACGACGTAAATGTTGCCCTGGGACTCGACCAGGCCGTTGGGAAATTCGAGCAGGGTGGCCGCGCCGACAATCGTAGCGGTAGGTGTGGCGTTGCCTGTGGCACCGGCGGCGTAGACGGTTATACTGTTGCCAAAATCGTTGGCGACGTAGATCTTACCCTGGGGGTCGAGCGCGATGCCGCTCGGGGCATTGAGCCCCGTGTTCGCACCGGAAATAGCGGCGGTAGGTGTGGCATTGCCTGAGGCGCCGGGAGCGAAGATATCCACTTTGTTGGCGTCGGCGTCGGTGACGTAGAGGTTGCCCTTGGAGTCGACCGCCGAGCGGTGGGCATCACTGAACGTCGTGTTCGCGCCGGTGATGCTGGTCGTCGGTGCGACGTTGCCGCTCGCAGTTACTGGGAAAACCGCTACGCCGGTTGCTGACGTGACGAAGATGCCTTTGACCTTGACGACAGATGACGAGTTGCAGCCGCCCGCAATCCCGAGCGCGCCGACTACCAGCAGCAGCGCACAAAGCTGTACAGAAAAAAACCGTTTTGTATTCTTCAATTTCATACCTCGAGAGGGATTTCTTTCTCCAAATCTGAATCGTCCGCATCGTAACTGCCTATGAGCGGGAATGCCAAGCCAAAACCGCATCCAATTGTTCCTAAACGGAAACTGTCGTTTATCCGGAATTTCCTATTCGGACTTCTTGCTCATCCGGATTGTGCACTTCTCTTGGCGGGCGGCACAAAAGGAACTACTGCAGCGCTATCGGGTCCCGGGGGAATTGCTCAATGCGGATTGCTTTGTCGCCGAGGAACGTCACGAAGATCGTCTTCGCGGGCGGCTGACCGTAAATCCAATCCTCGGTTTCGCTGCCATCTTCGCCGCGCTCGCGGACTTTTTTATCCGGCTTGCCGATGGCCGCTTCCACCATCTCGCGCGACATCCCAATCATTGCGCGCTTGTCTGTGATCGCCTGCTTGATTTCCGGAGGCAGCGTCTCGGTCCACTGCACGGCCGCCGAGCGCTGGTCAGACTTGAAAGCCAACACGGGGGCGAGCAGCTTCTTCAATTCTTCCGGCGTCATGTTCGGTATCGGCTTGCCAAAATCCAAAACGATTGTCGCGCCGAGTCCTGCCGTGTCCGGATTTCCCACTGCGCTCTCCGACGACGTGGTCGGAACACCGGTAATCCCGATTTGAAGGTGGTCCCGCCAGTTGAACCGTCCTTTGCCGCCGCCGTTAATCTGAAAAATGATTTGCGTCTTCTTAAATTGCATTCCCGTAATTTGCACCTGGTCGCCGGGATTGACGGACGCTCCATGATTCATCAGCGCGCGCTTGAGCTGTTCATCGCTCAATGGCTGTCCGGCGTGGAGGATCAGTCCCGTTCTGCCGCCCGGAAGCGATTTCACCGCGTGAGCGTACTCGCCATCTACATAGCGCACGAGCACGAGTTCCGCGGAGTTCTCCAGCGGCCCGTTGCCGCTTTTCGCGTTATTTGGATCCTGGCCCGTGGATGGAGTCTGCGGAGCCTGCGAAGGTGAACTTGTGTCAGGGAACAGCGGAAAGGTTGCGCCGGTGAGAGTATCCGGCGGCAGAGGAGACGGCGCGCGCCAAGGCAGCACTCGCGGATTGTCCGCACTGAAAATGAGAAGTAATGCTCCAGCGGCAAATGCAAGGCGAGTCATGGGTTCCCAGCCTGGCCGCTATTGTAAATCTAACTGCCTCGCAGGGGAAGAGGAGAGTTGGCGGGCGCCGAGGAGCCAGACGATTCCCGCCAGGCTCACAATCGTCACTACCGCGCCCCCCTCCGGGCCATAAATTCCGCCCGTGAGCCAGCCGGGGCCGGAGGACTGCGTTGAAAAAAAGTGAGGTCCGAAATCAATACCGCTCACCGGGAGTGAAACCAGCGTCGCCATGGTGAGATTCCACGCCCAGTGCAGCCCGATCTGCATCCACATGGAGCGCGTCCGGATGTAGGGAATCCCAAGGATGATCCCGGCGAGGAAAGTGTTGACGGTGGAAAAAAATGTCGCGTGCGGATTTCCGAGATGGAGCACGCCGAAGATCAAGGATGTCAGCAGGAGCGCGGCAGGCGCTCCCAGCGATTCGATCAATTTCTGGAAGCCGTAGCCGCGGAAGGTCAGCTCTTCCACGGTTGCCGCGATTACGAAAAGCGCGACATTTGCTAACACTCGATGCCAAAATTGAAGATCGTAGCCGCCCCCCTTTGCGTAATGTACTGTGCGAGTCGCCAGAAAAATTCCCAGAACAAAAATTTGCAGCGCCATCCCGACGCCAAATCCAATCGCCAGTTCCCTGCCCCAGCCGCGTCGCAGCGTCAGCCCGAGCCCGGAAAATCCAGTGCCGTCGGCCAGACGAAGAAAAATCCAGCTCAGTAGGAGGAATCCAAACACTAAAGCGAGTGAGCCCCAGAAAAATTGCGTCCAAAGAGGTGAATCCTGCGTGATGCTTCCGACCGCGCGCGCGATCTCGTAATTAACGGCGATCAGCGCCAGCGCGAAAACCAGCGCGCGAAAAATCGGGCGCACACGGCCATCCGCGCCGAGGAAAATTCGTTCGGAGAGAATCTGCTTTTGTTTGGGGAATCCCTCGCCGCGCTCGCCGGGTTTTGGTTCAGAGGGCATCAGATGCACGGGCAAGTTTCGCGTGCTGCATTCTATCGGCTCACAGTTACGCGGACACCGACGCGGTCAATCTTCACCGGCAGAATTTGCCCGCCGGCTTTCGCTACCGCCGCTTCCACGCGCCGCCGCGCATCCGGTTCAATCAGCAGAGTCACGCAACCGCCGCCGCCCGCTCCGCAAACCTTTCCCGCGAGCGCGCCTTTCTTCCTTGCGGAATCAATGATGCGATCGATTGTGGGCGTCGAAATCGTGGGCAGGTTTTTCTTCCGGACATTCCATTCTTCGCGCACGAGGATGCCGAGTTCTTCCCAATCGCGCGCGAGCAGCGCAACGCGCACTTGTTTCGCAATCTGTGAAATTTCTTCGAGGTTCCTGTGAATGCGCTCATCGCCGTTGATCTGCGCCTGGAATACTTCCCAGTTGTTGATTCCCGATTGCCGCGGCTCGCCTGTGTAGCAGAGCACAATGCGCCGCTCGAGTTTCTCCGCGTTTACGGGGAGCGCCTCGCGGTATACGCCGCCCGCTCGCAAATGGATCGCGCTCACCCCGCCGAATGCCGGCGGATAGTGATCCTGCGTTCCCGTGGGCACATGAATCACGATTGCTTCCGCGTCGCGGCTCAAGTGAATCCAATCCTCGCGGCTTCGCTTCGCGCCCGTTAGTTTTGTGAGAGCGGAGCAAATCGCAATCGCCATCGCACTCGATCCGCCGATGCCCGCGCCCGCCGGCGCTTCTGAATTCGTTGTGAGCGTGAAGCCATGCTGCGGCGCGAACAGGCGCACAAGGTGCGCGGGCAACGGGAGATGGAAATGCTTTGAGCGCTCCAGCGCCGCGAAAGATGAAAAAGACTCGCTCCGCTTGGTGTCCCGCGAAATGAATGTGATGCGCCGGTCGGACTTAGTCGGCTCGATGATGCATTGCGCATAACGTTTGATCGCGCAGTTCACCGTCAGCGCACCTTCGTGAAAAAGGTAGAGCGGCCAGATGTCCAGCGTTCCGCCGGCCAAATCAATTCGTGTGGGCGCGCGCGATTCAATTCTCATGGAATGTCCGAATCCAACAGATACCTGGCGAAGCTTCCGCGATTCTACACTGGGTTTGAAGCGAGTGGGGAGACGGGCATCCGTTCCTTCGCGCCGTGATTCCAAAAGTAAAGGTACGCCGCTCCAGCGATGAAATCATAAACGGCATGGACAACCATGGCGACATAAAGCGTGCCGGTGAAATACACAAGCCCCTGAAAAATTACAGACATCACAAAAATAATCGAGGAACTCTTCATGCCTTGAATGGCGTGTCCCAGCGCAAAAGCCACGGCGCACAATATCGCGGCCGCCCACCAGTTATTCAGCCAGTAGTCCAAAATCCCGAAGAGCACCCCGCGATAAACAATCTCTTCAACGAATCCCGCCGAGAGTGAAATCACCGCCCAGATTCCAAGCTCATTCGACGTTCGAGGCATGGATCTGTACACCTTTCCCGGCTTCGTCATGGCATTCTTTTTCTAAAATGGGATCATCACAACCAGAAAAAGAATCAACGTCGCAAAACCATAACCAATTTCCTTCCAACCAATCGCCGCGCGGGGAAACATCGGGATGTGAAAAGATCTCCACGTGAAATACGCGATCAAGAACATCAGCGCGTGCATGAAGAGCGTGGTGCGGCGAAATACATTCTTGTGCGGAAACGGTGCGCCGGCTCTTATCTTGTAAAACGAGCGGACACACAGCGCCGGCAAGAAGACGCCCATGAAAAACACATAATAGATGGCTGCGAATCTCAATTTTCACCCATCAATTTGCCGCGAGAGTATAAACGCCAACTGCACCGCAAACAATGGAACTTTCCCTGTTGCTCGACCGAAAGAGTTGGTCTCGTTGGGGCTTTACTTGGACCAAACGTCCCGATAGTGTGGAAATTCAATCGCGCGGTCGTCTTCGGCCGCAAATCAAATGCCGAAAACTTCTACGCTGGACCTGCTCAAGAAATATCCGGTTGCGCGGCGCTTTCTCTTCGGCTTTCAGGGTTCCTCTCTGCCCCCGCGGGTCCGACGGTGGCTCGGCGAAAAACTTGCAGGCGTGGCAATCTACCCGCGAAATTTCAAAAGTATTGAACACCTGGCGAGTCTTACCTCGGAAATTAAATCCATTGCGCGTAGGCCCGTCCTCATTGGGATTGACCAGGAAGGCGGCACTCGCTTTTCGCTGGCCGAGCCTTTTACGCAATGGCCCTCACCCTCGGATCTCGGAAGGCTTGCCGACGCGCATGCCGTGGAAGATATCGCGCACGCCATCAGCATCGAACTATCCACGGCCGGATGTAATTTGGATTTCGCCCCCATGCTGGACCTTCACGTAAACGCCGCAAGTCCAGTGACGCAAGTGCGAAGCTTTGGCTCTGATCCGGTTCTAGTAGGTACGTTAGGCGCGGCGTTCTTGCGCGGCCTCGCCAGCGCCGGAATTTTCGGGTGCGCGAAACATTTCCCCGGCCACGGCGATGCGCAAGTGGACCCGCACGAAGACTTGCCCGTTTTCCACGGTTCCGCGGAACGCCTCGCGCAAGCCGATCTGGTTCCATTCGCCGCCGCGATTGCCGCGGGCGCGCCCACAATCATGACCGCTCACATCTTGCTACCGAATGTTGATCCCGCGCACCCTGCTTCCCTTTCAAGGAAGATTCTCACAGGGATTTTGCGCGAACAGATGCGCTTCAATGGACTCATCCTCGCCGACGACCTTGGCATGGGCGCGATTGCGCGCCGCCATTCGCCCGGAGAAGCGGCTGTGGCAACATTCGGGGCGGGCGCGGACATCGCGATGTTTTGCCATGACGTCTCCCAAGTCGAGCCAGCCATGAACGAAACAGTGCGCGCGTTGGATGAAGGAAAATTATCGGTGGATGAATGGATTGCGGCGGGCGAACGAATTGAAGAAGCTCTTGTGAGAATCAATCAGGCGGCGCAACCCAATCTGAAAATCGTAGGCTGCGCCGAGCACCGCGCCCTCGCGGAGAACCTCCGCGCAAGAATCACAAAGCTAAGCTGACGCTGCTTTCGACCGCCCACCGTCGGGCGAATGCTCAGGCGACTTGGGAGCCTCAGCCTTTTTTTCGTGCGCCAGGTTCGCGTCAAAACAGCGCCGGCAGCGCGCTTCATACATACCCGTAGCGCCAACCACGATTAAATCCTCCGAAGCCACCAGCCTCTGCGTATGCACCGCGGGATTCCCGCACTGCATGCAAATCGCGAGCAGCTTGGTGATTTCTTCCGCAAGCGCCAGCAGGCGCGGCATCGGCACGAAGGGCCGCCCGAGATAATCCGTGTCAAGCCCCGCGATAATCACGCGCTTGCCCATGTTCGCGAGGTGCGTCGCGACGTCCACCAGCGGCTCGCCCAAAAACTGCCCCTCGTCAATCCCGATCACTTCCGTGCGTGGCTCCACTTTTTCGAGAATTTCGGCGGCGGTGGAAATATTGTTCGAGCGGATCTCCAGCCCGGAATGCGACACGATATCCGTTTTCGAATAGCGCTCGTCAATCGCCGGCTTGAATATCTGCACGCGCTGCTTCGCGATCTCCGCGCGCCGCAAGCGCCGGATCAGTTCCTCGCTCTTGCCTGAAAACATCGGGCCGACGATCACTTCGATCCAACCCATGTTGTGTTTCACAATGTCCACGCGCTCACCCTCCGTTCATTCAAGCTAGCACAATTTCTTGTGGAAAAGCAGCGCATCATCCAGTGGGTCAATTTCCGGTTCGCCAACCGTCCGGAGGTTGCGCGGCTCGGTTAATACTGGGACGTCAATTAGGCACTACGGCGACAATAAGCAATCGATAATGGGAACAGTCCGATTTAGTCGCGCAACGGAAGACAACCCCAACGCTTGATATGTGACCCTTACTTATGCAATGAGGGCCAGTTAATCTTCCTCACGTGAGTTCATTAAACCTCAGTGCGTTCCAACACGAGCTGCGCAATGAACGGACATGCCAGCGCCACCAACGACCAACCCACCGAACGCCAAAGGGGTGGCAATGTTGAGAGGAGTTCTGGGTGCCGAACCATCCCACTCAGTTCGGCCGGATACATGTCCAACGGCGACAGCAAGTGAATGTGCCAAAGGTATTCCACCACCGAACACGCTAACGGAAACACGATAACCAAACCTAGGCTGCCCATAAATCCATTGCGGCCATTTTTAAACAATACGCCCAATAGGTAGGTCACGCCGAAGAGCAAGAAAGGCACAATGATCCCCGGCAGGAATGACAGCAGGAAGCGCCCGGTAAGTGGCACGTGGCATCGCCATGACAGAAGCGGCGCACCGACCAACACCATTGCTCCCGTCAACGTCAGGAATTGTAAGGCGTTCGCTGCCCACCCCGTCCACACGAAGTAGCGAATCGACCGCGGCTTGGTCAGCAAAAAAACAGCGGTTTTGTGGGAAAACTCTTCAGCAATCCCAGTGGCCCCAAACGACATCCCAGCGAGAGAGGCCACTCCACTGGAAGTGAGCAGTAGTATCAACCAACCAAGAGCGAAAGATCGCGCCTGCCCCATATCGCCCAAAGTATATTCGGCGATCTTCCATGGAATCACCGCCAATACAACGCCTAGAAATAGGAAGATATAAAAACTAGCACGCGTCTCGCGCCAACATTTCCAGTAATACATCACAGTTCCTTTCGGACGAGCTGCAAAAAGATTTCCCGCAGGCTTAGATGGGCAATATTCGCAATGCTTGCACCTTGCTGAGACAATCCGGCAGCGAATCCCTGGGCATCTTTTGTTACGACATATCGATAGAAATTCTCCTCGATTACTACAGACAAAACTTGCGAGGACGTTTGTGTTGGAAGAGAGTTACCAGCCGCGATAATCAGGCGGAATTCACTCTTGATGTCATCTAATCGAGATTCCATTAGAAGCTTGCCGTGATCGATGAACCCGGCGTATTCCACAATCTTTTCGACCTCCTCAAGTTGGTGCGACGAAAAGAAAATTGTGCAACCCCGATCCAGAGCGTCCTCGACGAGCACGTGCATCAGCTGATCGACAGTAATTGGGTCCAGAGCTGTTGTCGGCTCATCTAAGATCAGCAAATCCGCACCTTGGCAAAGCGCCAGCAATAGCCACACTTTGGTCTGGTTGCCGTTGGAGAGCTGTTCAAAGCGTTGCTTCATCGGAATTTCAAATAGCCGGGCATATTTCTCCACTGCGCTGTCCGACCAAGTTGGGTAAAATCCACGACTAAATCGCACCAATTCGGATGGAGTCAGCGAGGGATACAGAGTCTTTTTCTCGCTGACGAACGCGGTACGCTGAAGAACGGCAACTCGCTGACTCGCAACGCCCATCCCCATTACATCAGCTGAACCGGCCGATGGACGCGTCAAACCCAAAAGCATTTTGATCGTGGTCGTTTTCCCGGCACCGTTGCGCCCGAGAAATCCATAAATGGCACCGCGCGGAACATTAAGAGCTAGGCCATCCACGGCACACAGGTCGCCGTAGGTTTTTGTCAGGCCTGCTGTGCAAATGGCAAGCTCGTTCATCTGCGTCCTCCTGCGGTTGCTACGTTTTCTTTTAGATCTAGACTTTCAAGTTCTTCCCGGACGGTTTGCAGAATCTCTTCGTTCGTGAGGCGTAGCTGGCTGCCCTCGACAGCAATCTGTCGCGCATAAGGTTGCAGCCGCCGCAATTTTTCCGATTTGAGGAATCGAGGGACGTTATCGGCGACGTAGGTGCCGCCACCTGGAACCGTCACGATAACGCCGTCACGCTCCAGATTTTGATAAGCGCGGGCAGCGGTGTTGGGATTAATCCCCAGTTCGGCCGCCAGTTTTCGCACCGAGGGCAAAGCCTGGTCTTTCTTCAGCGCGCCCGAAGCAATCGCGTTCTTTACCTGAGTCTCGATTTGGACATAAATCGGGACGCCCGAAGACGGATTAACGTGGAAGAGCATACTGTATTAGTGCACTAGTACAGCCTACGCGTCAAGTCTAGATTGTCCCAGCGGTAACGGAGGACACAATAGCGGGAACTTATGTCTGATGAGATCTGGCCCTGAAATTTGCTCTGTTCTGGACGAGTGACGGGCCAACCGGAAACTGACCCACTGCGTCGCCGAAAGGAGCCCGGCAATGCGGCTGCCAGAATGCTCAGGGGAGGTGTCGGCGATGCGAATAATTCCCAGGGGCAATAGACACTTCGACCTTCGAATCAAAACTCTGCCCATTACTTGGAACTTGCGCGCGACGAATTCGCATACATCCCTTCGTTGAAGAACGGCGCAAACGCGCTCACCACCGCGACGCGAAAGGCGTCCTGCCGGGTGATCATGTTGCGCGTCAGCACGCCCCACGCGCCCTGTGCATCACGGATCCCGCGCCCACCCGCGTAGGCATCAATCGCAGCTGATAGCTCGGTACCTTTGTCCAACACTTCCGCTGCAAGCGCTTCGGGCATTTCGACTGCCCCGCTCTGTCCGAATGCGCCGCGTCCGGCACCGTCGGTCACATACGCCCAGCTTTGCAGGAACACGAGCCGCCTGCCGCCTTCCTGCATCACGTCCAGCCCGCCTTCGAGCCCCACAAAATATTTCCAGTGTTCGCTGCGTTCGCGCGCCTGCTGTACAAGCGCCTCCGCGCGGAACTTCGCGCCCGTCATCAACTCCGCGCGCGTGCGCGGCGTGTGCCCCACTCCGCTCGGCACTTCCACGCCGACTACTTCAAATTGCGCATTGTCATCCAGGCTCGGCCCAAACACCGTCAACGCCTCCCACACAGCGTTGAGCTTCGGCCTGCGCGTGCTTCCTACCGCGACAAGAATTTTCCGCATCCCGCTCTCAACCTTTCCTTCGTTACTTCCAAAGTTGTTGCTGCGGCTGCGCGCCGTACCGCTCCATCAGAAACTTTTTCAGCGTGTCCACCGAATCGAATAATTGATCCGCGCAGGCCAGCATCCAACCGCTGATCTGGTCCGGCCGCAGCGAAGTGACCAGGTAAACTGGAATCCCTTTTCGATATGCAAACGTAAGTTCCGCGGGAGTCCCGCCGCTCGTCACGCCCGCCGCCGCGGAATCATCCAGATAGCAAATAACGTAATCCGCTTTGTTCTCGATCAAATCCAAATCAAAGTGGATGATCTTTCGCAACGTCCGGCGGAACCGCTCCACATCCTCGGTTTTCCATTTGCGGAAATTGTTCGCCTCTTCTTCGGTCAAACTCTTGCGCTCATCTTCGGCGGGATCGTACACGCGGTGCCCGAGCTGGTCAGCCAGAAATGGAGTCAACTTGCGCCGCCACATCTTGCCGTGATCCGACGCAAACTCGATAGGCCCGCAAAGATAGGCAAGCATCGCGCTCCCTTCAAATCCGCCCTGCGTCAAGCGTGTCGCTTCCCGCGAACGGCGGAATCCTTCAATTCGCAGCGGAATTCCAGAACGATACACGATGCGGCATCAAATCTGGAAGGAGGAAACGATTGGGATTTATTGTGGAGCGGCCGACGGGAATCGAACCCGTGCTTGAACCTTGGCAAGGTCCCGTACTACCTCTATACGACGGCCGCTTTCTTAAAACTTTAGCACGCCACTTTCAGCCCAGCAAGAGCTCGCAGCTCTCCGCGCGCATGGCGCGCGGAAAATCTCCAGCACACTATTCAATTGAATTGGTCAATTGTATCGGAAATTGCTGCGTTAGCTGAGCTGCGTCACGCGCGCGGTCTTCACGACAGGCGACCTCTTTTGCCGGTCCGCAAAGCGCGATGCTTTGCCCTTATCCGTATACACGCGGCCGAACCGCTCGCCGTCGCGATAGAACACCGTCACCATAAAGTGGCGGTGCTTGCGGCGTTTGTCGGTTCCAAAATTGGTAAACTTTCTAACCTTTTTCGGCCTTGCTGCCTTCTTCGCTTTTTTCATTTTCCACCGGCCCCTAACGAGCAGAATGCTTGGTACACAAACTATGCCAATTGCGTTGGTTTCACGCAACTAGTATTTGGCCCTGGAAGGGGAAAATCTGGAATCCGGTATTAACTTCCACGGATGAAGGCAATTGCATGGTTAACTGTTTGATATCCGTGACAGTGCATTTCCCGTAATCCCGCGCCATGCAGGCGCACCATCACGCTGAATCCCGCGCCCACATCCATCTTCGGTGCGAGCACCGCCACGTGGGACTGCAAGCCAACGCTCCACGCATCAAGCGTCCCGCCGCCGGGCAAACCCATCTGGAAGTTTTCAGCCGAGAGCATCCGGTAGTACCCGCCCAGTTCCATGCGTCCGCCCGCCACCGAAATCATTGGCACATGAACCTCTTGGGCGAAGGGGGTTTCCGTTAAATCGTAAGCTGAATCGACCCACGATGTCTGCGAAATGCGATCAAATGTCCGAGCGGATATTCGGTTAATTGTTACAGTTAACTGCGGCAGGCGCACCAGGTTCGCCTCGCGGTTTGCGTAACGGGGATTCGCCTGCTGCATTGCCGACGGCGTAACCAAAGCCAGCGAATGCGAGTCAAATTTCGCAGGCTCCTGGGCTGCTGCGGACCAGCATCCCGCCACCGCAATCATCGTTATCAGGAGTCCTTTTCGCATCGCAATTTCCCGGCGTTTCGGGGGTTGAGTCTACACACAAGGTTAGCTGCCGGCTCCGCCCATAACTACTGCACATCAGGACAGTATCCGGTCAGTGGCCCCGCGGCCCAATTCAGATAAGCTTCAATTTGGCTCTAAGAATTGCAGATTATTTTTCGTTTACAAAGGCGACCCTTTTCCCTTCCCTGCGTCTAATGTTGTGAAAGCGGAAATGCAGTTTTCCAGGCAATTTGCAGCCGGGTGTAGCGAAAAGGTTGTTTTTGAGCGGTTCCAGCAGCTGTTTAACGAAACTTTTTGCAGCTTCTTGCGTTACATAGAGTAGTGATCCTAGGGCAAAGGAAAAGAGGATTTATGGTTTTGCGGCTCGAACAAATGCCAAAAATCGAAGCTCTCCGCAGCTATCCCTTGGGTACCGTGGACCGGCTAAGCCAGCTTCTCGCGCTTGGCGCTCCGGCGCGGCCTGACCCGCGGCGGGAAGGCTTTTTCGAAGTCGAAAGCGATGCGGAAGTGTTCTACGTTCACATTTCCCCGTTGAACGGACGGGTGTTGCTCATCGGTATCTGGCAAAAGTCAGCCGCGCCCTGTCTAAGTCAACCTGCATGCCAAGTCGCCTAAGCTTTAGCGATTCGCAACGCGTCTCTCACACAACAATTTAACCAGCCCGCTCGATATTCCCTGAGCGCGAAGTGTTTTCAAACGCAAAATCCTCGCGCGAGCTGCGGTTCTCTATTCATATCGAAGCGCGACCGACGGATCCACGCGTGTCGCGCGCATCGCCGGAATCACGCATGCCGCCAGCGCGACAATTGCCATCACGGCGCTTACCGCCGCAAGCGTCAGCGGATCTCCCGGCTTCACGCCATAAAGGAAATCCGCCAGCAATCTGGTGAGTGCGAGCGTCCCCGCAATCCCCATTGCGATCCCCGCCGCCGTCACTGCAATCCCCTGCCGCAGCACCATCCACAGCACTTGCCCCTGTCCCGCACCGAGCGCCATCCGAATCCCGATCTCATTCGTCCTCGCAGTCACCACAAATGACATCACTCCGTACGTTCCCACCGCGGCCAGCACCAGCGCCAGCGCCGCCAGTGCGCCCAGCAGAAATGTCTGGTAATTCGTATCTGACATCGAATCGGACACGATTTCCGGGATTGTCGCCACGCCGTACAACGCGAGGCTGCTGTCGATCTGCCGAACCGCACTCCTTATCTGGCTTGCCGCGCCTCCCGGTGTCCCAGCGCTCAGCACTTCGATCGTGAGGCCCAGGTTTCCGTTGATCATCGCGAATGGAATCGGGTAGTACGCCTCGGGTATCGGCGCAACCCTCAGCCCCCATTGCCTCGTACTCCCCACAACGCCGATCACGTGCGCGCGGACAATGTCTCCTCCCAATCGGAACACTTTCCCGATGGGGTCCTGCTTCGGCCAGAACCGGTCCGCCATCGCTTTGTTGATCACCGAGTTGACCTCGAAGTGAACCGTCGGCATATCAACCGGATTCTTCTCCACGAATTCAGCCAGCACGCCGGCATTCTTGGCCGTCTCGCCTATGTCCGCCGCATTGATTCCTCTTCCCTGCAGCAGCGGTATCCCCAGCACGCGGAAATAATCCGGAGTTATATAATTCTGTTCTACGAGCTGGTTCTTCAAACTCTCATCCGTCATGCCGTCAATCTGAATATACGAATTGTTCCCGCCCTGCAGAGGTACGGCCGTTGAAGCGGAAGCGTTGCGTACTCCCGGCATCGCTTGCAACGTCTCCATCAGCCGCTCCACGAACTCTTTGCGGTTTTGCAAATGTTCGTACCGGTTTTCCGGGAGCTGCACGGACGCGGTCAGCACATTTTCTGTTTTCACTCCAATGTCCACGCGCCGCAGGTCCGCAAACGTTCGCAGCATCAGCCCCGCGCCCGCCAACAACGCGAGCGACAGCCCCACCTCCACGGCCACCAGCGCATCCCGCACCAACCGTCCGCGTGCCGACGCCGTGAACGCCTGCTTCCCGCCGGCCCTCAGGTCCTCGACCAATTTGAATTGCGATGTCTGGAATGCGGGCAACATTCCGAACAGCAGCCCGATCACAACGCTTATCGCCAGCGAGAACAAAAGCACCGTCCAATTCGTTCCCACTGGATTCGGCTGTGGGATTGGGAAAAATTGCGTGCCGGTCGCTGCCTTTACGCACACGTAAGCCAATCCCATCCCCGGGATCGCCCCGCAAATTGAAAGCAGCACACTTTCCGTCAGCAGTTGCCGCACCAGCCTGCCGCGGCTTGCTCCCACCGCCGCGCGGATCGCCACTTCCCTCTTTCGGTCCGCCGACCGCACCAGCAGCAGGTTCGCCACATTCACGCACGCAATCAGCAACACCAGGCCGACCGCCGCGAACATCACCCACAGCTCGGATCTCGTTCCGCCCACAACCTGTTCTTTCAACGGGATTACAATCGCTGATTCTTTCTCATTTGTGTTTGGGAATTGCTTTTCCAGCCGGGCAGCGATACCTTTCAAATCCGCCCTCGCCTGCTCAATGCTGACTCCATTCTTCATTCGTCCGAGCGCGCGCAGATGGTGTGAGTCGCGCCCTCCAAGACCCTTCAGCGACGCATCGATTGGAATCCACAAATCCGCGCCACCCGGAAGCCGGTACCACTCCGGCATCACTCCTACTACCGAATACTTCGCGCCGTTTAACTCGACATCCTTGCCAACCGCGCCCGCATCCCCGCCAAAATGACGCTGCCAGAAACCGTAGCTCAAAAGCGCCACATGGTTCTGCCCTGCCTGGTCCTCTCCTTTTGCAAACGGCCGGCCCAGGGCTGGCTGCACTCCCAGCACCGAGAAGATATTGGCCTGGACTTGCACCACTGTTGCGCGCTCCGCCTCCCCCGCGCCGCTTGCATTGAAACTCTGTTGGTAGGTGTAGACCGCCATGTCCTCGAATGTGGTGTTTTGCGTGCGCCAGTCCAGATAATCCTCGCCGGTCATCGGGAAATTTCCCGGCGACGCCTCCGTCATCCATAGCTGCACCAGTTGGCCGGAATCGTGGAACGGCAGAGGACGCAGGAGCACCGCGTCCACCACGCTGAAGATCGCTGTGTTTGCGCCAATCCCCAGCGCCAGCGTCAGCACCGCAATCGCCGTAAAACTTGGCGACTTCCGGAGCATGCGAAGCCCAAATCGAACATCTTGAAGAAAGTCCAGTATCCAGTTGACCTTTCGCATATCGCGGCTCTCCTCCTTGAGGCGTTCAATTCCTTCCATGCCAATGAGTGCGGCCCGGCGCGCCTCAGACTTTGGCATTCCCTTCGCAATGTTCTCCTCGGTCCTTCGCTCGATGTGATCCCGAAGCTCCTCGTCCAGTTCCTCGTCCATCCGCCGCCGCATAAACAAAGACTTCAATCGCAACGGCAACGTGTATACCCAACGGCCCGCATTCATTTCGAAACTCCCCCGAACATCTTCATTTCAACGGGCCGCGCCAGCTTCCGCCAACTCAGCCCGTTCAATCGGAATGCCACGCTGGCTCAGGCTTCCTTCAATTTCACCACTCGCGAAATCGCCGCAGACACGCGGCCCCAGTGGTCGGCTTCCTTTTCCAAGTGATTTCTTCCGGGCTTCGTGAGCGAATAGAATTTCGCGCGGCGGTTATTTTCGCTCGGCCTCCATTCGGCCTTGATCCAGCCCTCCTGCTCCAGCTTGTGAAGCGCCGGATAGAGTGACCCGTCGCTCACCTGCAAGATCTCTCCGGAGACCTGCTTGAGTCTCTGGCTGATGGCGAAGCCGTTCAGCGGCCCCAGCGCGAGAATCTTCAAAATCAACAAATCGAGCGTCCCCTGTACGAGATCTGGTGGCTTGGTCATGAATTCCCCCCTGGTTGCCGCGCGTACTTGCGCCCCTCCCCTCGGTAAGCAAGTGGAAGGGTGCCGATACGTATGACGCAGGTACCCCTGCTTTGGTCACGCGGTTATTTCAGCTCAGAAACGCAAGTAGCGCATGCGCCGCTCGTTCCAATCGCAGGAATAAATGACGTGAATGGGATTGCCAAAAATCGGGGACTCCTCAGCAAGGTGAAATGAGGGATACTCCGCGCCGAAGCCTTCTTACGCGGTTGGCCGCCCTACTTCCGTCCGCGAGCGGCTGCAACTCTTTGGTCCTGCGCGGCCTTGTGTTGCGTGTAAATCATAAAATCCTCGTACGGCCCCTTGAAGTCATCAATGTGCCCACCTTCAAAATGCCAGATGCGCGTGGCCACTTCGTCAATCACGTCGTGGTCGTGCGTGACCAGCAGCACGGTTCCTTCGTATTTTTGCAGCGCGATATTCAGGGCGTTGATGGATTCCAAGTCCAGATGGTTCGTCGGCTCGTCGAGCACCAGCACATTCGGCTTCTGCAACATCAGCTTGCAAAAAATCAGCCGCGCCAATTCTCCTCCGGAAAGCGCCTGCGTCGGCTTCAGCGCGTCTTCGCCGCTGAACAGCATTTGTCCCAGCAATCCCCGCAATTCCGACTGCGTCGCGTGCGGGTTGAACTGATACAACCACTCCAGCGTGGTAGTGCCCTTGGTGATCGAGTCGGCGTGGTCCTGCGCAAAATATCCGACGGTTACTTCGTGTCCCCACGTCACCGTGCCGCCGTTAATTAGGAATTTCTGCTCCGACGCATCCACGTATCCGGGCGCATTCCGCAGCAATGACTTCAGCAGCGTAGTTTTTCCCGCGCCGTTGCGGCCCATCAACGCGATCTTCTCGCCGCGTCCCACGTTGGCGGTGAACGGCAGAATCACTTTCAAATCGCCGTACGATTTTTTCAGGCCCTTCGTTTCCAACGGATGCCGCCCCGATGGACGCGTCAGCTCAAAGCGAATGTACGGCCGCGCGATGTTGGACCGGGCCAGCTCCGAAGTCTGAATGCGCTCCACCTCTTTCCGACGCGAAGTCACCTGGCGCGACCGCGTGCCGGCAGAAAATCGCGCGATGAACGCGTTCAATTGCTCAATTTTCTTTTCGCGCTGCGCATTTTCCGCTTCGATGCTCGCGCGGATTTGCGTCTTCGCAACCACCATGTCGTCGTACCCGCCTGGGTACATGATCACGGTCTGGTAGTCGATATCCGCGGTGTAGCTGCTCACACTGTTTAGAAAATGGCGGTCGTGCGAAATCACAATCAGCACGCCTTCGTATTTGCAAAGATAATCCTGCAGCCAGTGGACGGAATCCAAATCCAAATTGTTCGTGGGCTCGTCGAGCAGCAGCGCGGGTGGCGACCCGAATAGCGCCTGCGCCAGCAACACGCGAACCTTTTGCCCGCCCTGCAATTCGCTCATCTTGCGTTCGTGCAGCGCGTCTTCCCCGCCCAGGCCGTCCAGCAGCACCGCGGCTTCCGCTTCGGCGGTATAGCCGCCCTCTTCTCCCACGATTCCCTCCAGCTCGCCCATCCGCATTCCATCCTTATCCGTCAATGATTCATGCGGCTTCGCGTGCAGCGTGTCGCGCTCCACGAGCGCCTTCCACAACACCGCGTTGCCCATGATCACGGTATCAATCACGCGGAATTCATCGAACGCGAACTGGTCTTGCCGCAGGATACCGAGCTTTTTCGGCCGCGTGACCGAGCCTTTCGTCGGCTCCATTTCGCCGGCCAGTATCTTCATCAATGTGGATTTGCCCGCGCCGTTTGGCCCGGTGATGGCGTAGCGCCGCCCGTCGAGGAATGAACAGGTTACGTCCTCGAACAGTATTCGAGCGCCGAACCGCATGGTGATGTTGTTTACGGTGAGCAAAGGAATTGAAATTATACCGTGGAATTAAATTTCGCGCTTGGTGGAGGAAATTCGCAGCGTGGCGCTGCCCCCCGATGTGGTTTAGCCTTTGTGCAACGCAATGTCTGTTTATCTGAAATCTCGAGTTTAAGATCTCAAATACTCTTTATCCCCGCTCCCATCCCTCCCCCACACTTCCCAACAAGTGTAGAATCGTGACCGGGCAATGGAGAGGGCGTCTGAAGTCTTGCCTGATCCATATCGCTTCCGCGGGCCGGTTTGCGCCAGGGGTCTCTCATGAACTCTGCGTTTGAACGGTACATCGGCGTTGATTACTCAGGCGCAGAAACCCCCGATTCGAGTCTCAAACCTCTGCGCGTTTACTCGGCCGACCGTTCGACCGCACCACTGGAGATCAATCCACCAGACAGTCCTCGTAAGTATTGGACCCGCAGGGGCATCGCAGAATGGCTTGTTGAGAGAATCTCAGAAGGCACCCCCACGATCGTCGGCATCGATCACGGATTTTCATTCCCCCTGGAGTACTTCGAGCAATACCGACTACCGCTCGACTGGCCATTATTCCTCGACGATTTCCAGCACCACTGGCCAACCGACGAGAACATTTACGTTGATTTTGTCCGTGAGGGCATAACTGGAAACGGTTCGGCACGCTCAGGCAATTCTCGCTGGCGACGATTGACCGAACTTCGAGCACGAACCGCCAAATCCGTGTTCCATTTCGACGTACCGGGATCGGTGGCGAAGGCCACTCACGCAGGAATTCCGTGGCTGCGATTCATACGGCAGCACACAAGAAAGCCGGTCCACTTTTGGCCGTTTGACGGATGGGGCGTGTCGGTGAATTGCTCTGTGATCGCCGAAGTTTATCCTGCGCTATGGAACAGAGCTTTCCACAGCGCGGGACGGACACCTGATCAACAGGATGCATATGCGACAGCCGAATGGATGCGTCGGGCAGACGGAGACGGGAGCCTCGAAAAGTTCTTCTCCCCTGACATTGACCCTCAGGAGAGGAAGACAGCCGAAGTTGAGGGTTGGATTCTAGGAGTATTGTAATGCCGTACTGCACGACGTCCCACCAATATGGGATAAGTTACTTAGGAGCTGGCTTTGTTAGCTGAATCCGCCTTACCAATACACGGACGACTAAGCTGTTCACGGTGCTTTAAGAGTGGCGAACCGTTTCAGCAACTTGACCAATGGCAAATGAGACGTGACCCCGGCGCTTGGGGGAGTTCCCGACCTAAGTATTTAGTGCTTGGGTTTTCAAAGGGCGCCACGCAGACCAATATTTACGCTAACGGCGCCTTTGATGATGTGGCCTTCGGCGGCAAGCTCACACGACGCAACCTAACGAATATCCTGCGAAGGGTTGGCCTGTTAGGGCCGGACGAGGCAGTCGATGAAAAGATCAAGGCGACTGAGAATGATTTCCACTTCGCATCTCTTGTTCGATGCAGCCTATCGCGGTATGACGAGCAGGCGTCCGCAAAGCGCGGTAGTCCCGTCTACCCAACTTCCGGCCGGCTGGTCACTAGGGCTTTCTTGGAAGTCCGTCACGTCATTGACGAGTGCGCGAGCGCTTTCTTAACCAATCTTCCAGAATCTTTGAAGGTCGTGCTTGTCCTTGGCGTCACGGATTCCTACGTCAGCAGCATTCGCAAAAAGATGCAGGACCTCTATCCTGTCGGTTTTCGTGTCATAAACGCAGTCGCCTACGAGAATGAACGCCTCCTCTGGGTTCATTTGACACATCCATCCAGGGGCAACGGAACCTTGAACGCGTGGTTGACAAGTCCCACTAATGAAACACCCGGTCGCAAGAGGGACCTTGCGTATCATGTACTTCGTGCCCGTGGCCTGTGTCGTACTGAAAGTTAGCCGGGTGCCCCAGGTATCGGTTTTACACCTGGGGTTCTTGCTTCCTCCGTCTCTTCTCTGTCTCTCTGCGTTTGATCCCATTCTTGCCTCTCATTCCGTCCAAATGGCCCCCCACCGCGATCCATTCGAATGGCTTTCCACAGACATTTTTGAAGATTTTTCCATTGACACGGTCTATTACTTTATGGTACTGTTAAGTGTGGGATACGATGAGCGTTTCGTGTTGAGTTCCCCCCCGCGGCGGGGGAAATGTCGCTCCTGCCGAAAGTGAGAATCACTGTTATTTGAGGCGTCCCGTAAGAGTATGATTCCAAACGACTTTAAGTCCATTAGAATCATACTCTTACGAGTCACTTCTCAGCCAAGATCGTAAGTCATTGAATCGATTGAACTTATGTTACTACACGTGAATACTCGTAAGTCCTTTAGAATCACACTCTTACCGCACTTCGTTGCTGTAAGTCGTTTAGAATCACACTCTTACAAAAAGATGGGGGGTGGGGGCCTGTAACGCCGACAATCCTGTCGGCTTGGTTGGCTGCGGGAGTTTCACGACGCCGACAGGATTGTCGGCGCTGCCTGAAGATGGGCTACAGGAGAGAAAACCTGAGCTAACCAAACAGGTTCTTCAGCACGAACCAAACATTCGCGGGACGCTCGGCGAGGCGCCGCATGTACCACGGAAACCAATGCGTCCCGTAGGAGATGAGCACGCTCACCGGCCAGCCCTCCGAGGCAAGTTTTCGCTGCAGGTCCCGCCGGATGCCATAGAGCATTTGGAACTCGATCCGCGATCTGATCGCGTCCGGGCCTTGACCCTTGGCGGATTCAGAGGTCGCAAGTTGCACGATGCGCTCAATGAGCTTCGGATCATGCGTTCCGATTCCAGCGCGCGCGCCCGCGGCAGCCGCTTCCGCGCTGAGCAGTTTTTGAACGAGTGCGAAAAAAGCCTCGTCCACATCGCGCTTCGCCGGATATGCGATGGACGCAGGCTCGTGATACGCGCCTTTCACGAGCCGAATCACCGGCCCAAGCGGCAGTAGCGAATCAAGGTCGGCCGGAGTTCGACGCAGATACGTTTGGAGGCAAATGCCGACACTTGCATGACGAGATCTCGCGTGACGATAGAGCTCGAGCGTGCGGTCCACATATGCGCTCTGCTCCATGTCAATCCAGATGATCCCGCGGAGATCATTTTGAGGCCGTAGGGGCGCTGCTTGCTGCGCCCTTTCGCCAGCGTTTAGGATTCGCTCCAGGTTGCGCTCGCAAAGCGCGGCGTCAAGATCGAGCCCGAGTTGCGTCGGCTTCACGGAAAGCGATGGAGGCAAGCCCGCTGCGCGCATCCCTGCAAGCACGGTGAAGTAATGCTCGGCCACCGCCTCCGCTTCCGAGGCTTCGGTCACATTTTCGCCGAGCCGCGACAGCATTGAGCTGACGCCAATTGCGGCGAGTTCGCGCGCCGCGGCGAGTGCATCTTCATACCGCTCGCCGGGCAGGAATCGCCGCGACGCGTGGCGCACGAATCGCCAGCGCATAGCATGCTCGCGCAGCCAGCGGCTCTGCGATGCGGCAATCAGCGCGTTGCGTGCCAGTCCCATGTTTGGGTCCCGCTTTACGAAGCAAGCGGACGGAGAGAAGCTATCAAAGATTTTGGTGTTTCGTGAAGTTCGTTATAGGATTTTGCGCCATGAAGAACAAATCGCAAGTGATCGCCATATTCACAGCAGCCCTTCTCGCGCTGGCCATAATCGCCGCGCCGCGATTCATCAGCGCTCAATCTCAAGCGCAAACTCCGCCGCCGTCGCAGCAACAATCATCTGCTCAGCAAGCTCCGCCCGCGCAGCCGCAAGCTGCTGCCGTGCCACCCTTCACGCTCAAGCCGCTCGGCCATAACGCCTTCGCAGCAATTGCCGTGCCCGGTGGCGGCGCCGGCAGCAACGCCAGTTTCATCATCGGGGAGGACGGCGTGCTCGTCGTGGACACGTATCAACGTGTCGAAGCCGCGCGCGCGCTCCTGGCCAAGATTCATGAGCTGACGCCGCTGCCGATCAGATACGTCGTCAACACGCACTATCACATTGATCACGTCACTGGGAACGGAGTTTTCGCCGAGGCCGGCGCGATTATCTTCGCGCACAAAAATGTCCGCGACTGGATCCACGTCGAGAACCTGAAATTCTACGGCGCGAATATTACACCCGCGCAAAAAGCCAGCGTCGAAGCGCTCACTGCTCCGATGGTCGTTTACACCACGGGAGTGGATTTGTATCTCGGGCAGCGCCACATTTTCGTGCGTTACTTTCCCGGCCACACCGGCGGCGATTCGATGGTTTTCGATCCTGAATCGAATGTAGTTTTCTGTGGGGATATTTTCTGGCGGCATACGCTGCCCAACCTGATTGACGCCTCGACGGATGCGTGGATTGAGACGCTCAACGCGATGATCCAGGCGCATCCAGCCGCCGCGTTTGTTTCCGGCCACGGCGATGTCGGCACCGTGGAAGACGTGAAAGCTTTCCGCGGCTACTTAATGGACTTGCGCCAGTGGGTGGGCGGCGCGCGCGCCACGGGAAAAACCGGAGACGCAATCGTGGATGAAGTGGTTCCAAAAATCAAAGAGAAGTACGGCGATTGGGGCGCCTTGAACAACTTCTCGATCAGAAACGTCCAGCAAACCGCAGAAGAATTAAACGCGACGAAGAAAGTTCCCCGCCCGCTCCCGCAGTAACGGGGCAATAGACCGGCGATTGCTGCGGCAATGCGCATCTCGAAAATGGGAAAGCAAAAATGACTCCCGAAGAATTTCGCAAGTACGGCTACCAATTAATTGATTGGATTGCGGACTACCGCGCGCGCATCGAGGAGCGGCCCGTGATGGCGCGCACCGCGCCCGGCGAAGTCCGCGCAATGTTGCCGGCAGCGCCGCCCGAAAATCCCGAGCGCTTCGACGCGATCTTCAGCGACCTCGACCGCATCGTTCTCCCCGGACTTTCTTTGTGGCAGCACCCGCGGTTCTTCGGTTACTTCCCGTGCAACGGCTCGCTCTCAAGCATACTCGGCGACTATCTCAGCACCGGACTCGGCGTCCTCGGACTTTCCTGGCAATCAAGTCCGGCGCTCACAGAAGTCGAAGAAGTCGTGACGGACTGGCTGCGGCAAATGCTCGGCCTCTCCGACAAATGGAGCGGAGTGATTCAGGACACAGCGTCCACATCCACGCTGCTCTCTCTTATTTGCGCGCGCGAACGCGCTACAAATTACTCACTCGTTGGAGGAGGCTTGCAGAGTGAAGCGAAGCCGCTCACAGTTTATGTTTCCGCGCACAGCCACAGCAGCGTGGAAAAAGCCGCGCTGCTCGCGGGATTCGGAAGGAAGAATGTCCGACTCGTTCCCCACGATTCTGAATATGGGATGCGCGCCGACGCGCTCGCCGAAATGGTCCGCGCGGACGCCGATGCGGGAATGAAGCCGTGCGCCGTCGTTGCGACAACGGGCACGACGACCACGACCGCATTTGATCCCGTCGCAGCGATCGCAGATGTGGCGCGGGAACAAAAACTGTGGCTGCACGTGGATGCTGCGATGGCCGGCTCCGCGATGATATTGCCGGAATGCCGCGCGATGTGGCAGGGCGTCGAGGCCGCCGACACGATGGTGCTGAATCCGCACAAGTGGATGGGCGCGGCGTTTGACTGCTCCGTGTATTACGTGCGCGACCCGCAGCATCTCGTGCGCGTGATGTCCACAAACCCGAGCTATCTGCGCTCGACGGTGGATGAGCAGGTGAAGAACCTGCGCGACTGGGGCATTCCGCTTGGGCGGAGATTCCGCGCGCTCAAGTTGTGGTGCCTAATCCGCGAGCAGGGAGTGAACGGATTGCAAGCGCGGCTGCGGCGCGACATCGCGAACGCGCGGTGGCTCGCGGAGCAGGTTTCCGCGGTGGCGAACTGGCGCGTGCTTGCGCCGGTGCGATTGCAGACGGTTTGCGTGCGTCACGAGCCGCGCGGCGTGACAGGCGGAGCGCTCGACAAACACACGAACGCGTGGTGCGACCGCATCAACAAGTCAGGATTCGCGTATCTGACTCCGGCTATGCTGGATGGAAGATGGATGGTGCGAGTTTCGATTGGTGCGGAGGCGACGGAGAGAGAGCACGTTGCGGAGCTGTGGAAAGTGATGAAACGCGAAGCAGGCAGTTAATGGCGACTGAAATCGACGGCGGTGGTGTTGCCGCCGCAAACGATGACGCCGACGTGTTCGCCGGGCTGCGGGACATAGCGGCGCGAAAGTAATGCCGCGAAGGCGGCTGAGCCTCCGGGCTCGGCGGCGATGCGCAAAACATTCCAGAGCGCTTGCTGCGCCCGCAGGATTTCTTCGTCTTTCACAAGGATTACGCGATTGGCGAATCTCTGCGCGATGGGAAACATGAACTTGCCGACCTGGCGCGGCGCGAGCGAATCGGCGGCAACGCCGCCGGCTTCGCTGTCCACAGGCTTTCCTGCTTTGAGCGCGTTCGATAATGTCGGGGCGAGTTCCGGCTCAACGCCGATTACCTTGATGCGATTTGTGTACCAGGCGGCGACGCCGCCGATGAGTCCTCCGCCACCTACAGCGACGAGCAAAGAATTTAGGTCCGGCACTTGTTCTTCCAATTCGAGCGCGACGCTTCCCTGTCCGATCAATGTTTCGATTTGATCGTAGGCGTGGACCGGGAGCGCGCCAGTCTCCTCTCTCCATTTTTCGCTGGCGGCGAGCGCATCGGCGTAGCGTTCGCCGGTGACAACGAATTGAGCGCCATAGCTTTTGATGCGTTCGATCTTCGAGGGCGAGGCGACTTTCGGAATGAAAATTGTTGCGGACTTGCCGAGTTTCATCGCGACGTAGGCGACGGCAACACCATGATTGCCGCCCGATGCGGCGACGATGCCAGCGGCAGGGATTTCACGCGTCAGAAGATTTGCGAACGCGCCGCGCGGCTTGAAGGAGCCAGTGTGCTGGAGGAGTTCGAGCTTGAGAGAAATGCGGGCCGGGGGAAGGCCGAAATCCGCGGCGTCAACTTCGATGACGGGCGTACGACGAATATAAGGGCGAATGAGCGCGGCGATTTCGGTGATGCGCTGCCGGGTAACAATTTCTAATGGATTGGCGATTTGCATTGGCCGAAGATCGTCCTCTATTGTGAAGCTGCCAATCATTGGAGCACATTCTTGCTGTTCAAATCCAAAGTGCGTAGGAAAGCGTATGAGTCAAATTGGCCGGGGGGTGCTGCCTCGCTGTCGAATCGCGCGCAGCAGCAGCCATTCGTTTCTCAACGCAACCATCGGGTCCACGCGCGCTGCGCGGAGGGCAAGACGTGTCACAACACAACGCCGGCGATCGCAAGTTCGCTGAGACCGACATACTCCGTCCGATTACTGCGGAGCGACGCCTTCGACGATGCAAAGTCGGCTCTTTGCCGCAGCTTGGCGGATTGGTTTGATCGCCTGATAGGCGGGCGAATCGTACCACTCGCGCGCTTTCTCGAGGCTGTCAAAAGCAATCACGACGACGGACTTGGGCCATTCACCTTCGAGGGGCTGGGGCTTGCCGCCGCGAATAACGTAGTGATGGTTGAATGGCGCCATCGTTTCCGGGATCTTTTCGCCATATTTCTGCATGCTGGCGGGGTCGGTTACGTCGACTTCGGCGATGACGTAACCGGGCGCCGGCTTGATTTGACGCGCATGGACCGCCATCGAGCAAGCGACGCCGATCGTGATTCCGGCCAACACAGCCAAAGCGAGTTTGTGATTCGTTTTCATGGGTTCATTCCTTTCCGGTCATTCCCTTTTATTCATTCGTGACGCAGTGAAACGAGCGGGTCGACGCGGCTCGCTTTCTGTGCAGGAATCAAACAGGCGAGCAGCGCCACCCCCGAAAGGAGAATCGTGATGGCGCCAAAAGTGATTGGGTCCGTGGGCTTGACGTCAAAGAGCATCGTTTGTAGGAATCGCGTCAAGATCACGGAACCAATCAGACCCGCGAGGACTCCGAAAATGACAATCGAGGCGCCTTCACCCAGCACAAGCTTCAAAATGTCACTGCGCTGCGCGCCGAGCGCCATGCGCAGACCAATCTCACCAACTCTGCGGCTGAATGTGTACGCCATCACGCCATAAATTCCGATGGAGGCGAGAAGAAATGCGACGGCCGCAAAAGCTCCGAAGAGTTCGAGGGCAAAATGGCGACCGGCCATATTTTTAGTGATTACATCCTCCATGGTTTGGATGCTGAACACGGGGATTTGGGGATCCACCGATTGGACTTCGCGACGAATCTCCTCGCCCAGTCCGCGCGGATCACCGGCGCCGCGCAGGTACACGAGTGAACCGTAGTAGGGAACTTGCAGCATAGAAACATAGATGTAAGGCGCAGCTCCGACATCGAGGCCATCCGACTTGATATCGCCGACGATCCCGACGATGGTTGCATCCATTGCGTTATTCCGCAGTTGCCCGGAAACAAATTTAATGCGCTGGCCGATCGGATCTTCATCGTGCCAGTAGCGGCGCCGCATCGCTTCGTTGATTACAACAACCTGCTGGGCCGTGGAGTTGTCCGCATCCGTGAACACGCGACCTTTTATGAGAGGCGTTTTTAGGACATCGAAATAACCCGAACTAACGCTGGCAACCGCCGCGACCGGCGCTCGGTCCGAATCCACAGCGTGACTTTCGATTACGAATGGCGTTGGAATCGGGGCGCCGACGAGTGGAGTGCTGCCCGCACTTCCCGCAGCGGCCTGCTCGACGCCGGGCAGCATGCTGACACGGCGCAGGACTTCCTGATAAAACTCCGCGCGCTTTTCGGTGGCGCGATAGGCATCCTCCGCCGGATCATTTGGAAATGGCAGCCACAATTTCGCAGTCATGAGCTGATGCGGCTCAAAACCGGGGCGCACCTCCAGCAGATGCCAGAAACTGCGCAAGAGCAGGCCCGCGCCGATTAAGAGGACGAGCGAGAGGGCGATTTCCGACGCGACCAGGACTCGCGAGATTCTTGTTTGATGCCTGCTCGATCCGGAGCCCCGGCTGCCCTCGCGGAGATCAGCAATCTGACTGGGGCGCGCTGTCTGCAGCGCGGGCACCAGACCAAAGAAAACTCCTGTGAAAATGGAGGCAAACAGCGCAAAGAGCAACACGTCCGGACTGAGGGTGATTTCATGCGCTCTGGGAAGATCGAGAGGAGCCAGCCTGAGCAGCGAAGTTTTCACGATCAAGACGGTGACCAACGCGACAGCTCCTGAAACGGTCGAGAGCAAGACGCTTTCCGCGAGCATTTGCCGGATGACCCTCAATCTTCCCGCGCCGAGCGCGAGCCTGACAGCAATTTCACGCTGACGGCCGGCCGAGCGCGCCAGAAGCAAGTTCGCAAGATTGACGCAAGCAATCAGGAGAACGAAAGCGACCGCGCCGAACAACACGAGCAACTCGGTGCGCATGTTGCCGACGAGAACTTCCTGTACAGGAACGAGGCGCAGCGCCCATCCCGCGCGCGCGGGGTAGTCAACGGGATACTGCTGACTCAAAGCCGCTGAAAATGAGTTGAGGCGAGCCTGGGCCTGCGCGATCGTCAAGCCGAGTTTTAGCCGCGCCATCACGTCCGACAACATCCTTCGCGACCTCAGGACCGGTGTGGGAAAGGGAGGCGCGCTTAATCCCGCGGCGGTCCAAACGTCCGTCTCCGAGGTAAACACGGGGAGAGGTTGATGAAACTCGCGCGGCATCACGCCGATAATTGTGTAAAGATCGCTGTCGAGGCGGATTTTCTTGCCGATGACACCAGGGTCACCTCCGAACGTTCGCCGCCAGAATCCGTCGCTGAGCACGACTCCATCGATGAATCCCGGTTGCTCGTCATTTTTTGTATAGACACGACCCAGTTGGGGCTGCGCCCCCAAGAGCGTGAAAAAACTCGTGCTCGTGACCTGCAGTTGGATCCTCTCCGGATGATCGCTGCCCGTGAGGTTTACGTCGTTCGCCCCCAGCGCCGATATGTTCTCGAAGACACCCGACTTATCGCGCAAATCCCAGAATTCCGGCACCGACATCCTGACGTGCGAGGCGTTCGAGCCACGCAAGTCATCGTAAACATGGACGAGTTGTTCGGGATGGGCGAAAGGCAGGGGATTGAGCAGAATGGCTTGGACTACAGTGAACAAGGCTACGTTCGCGCCGATGCCGAGGGCGAGGGTAAGGATGGCGACGGCGGCGAAGCCGGGATTCTTGCGCAACATGCGGAGGGCAAAGCGGAGGTCTTGCAGGAGATCTTCGAGCCAACGGAGGATCCATACTTCGCGCGTGTCTTCCTTCACGCGCGTCACGTTGCCGAATTTGCGAAGGGCGGCGAAGCGCGCTTCGTCGGGTGGCATGCCGCGGTCAATGTTGTCCTGCGTTTCGCGCTCGATGTGGTCGCGGATGTCTTGGTCGAGATCATTTAACATGCGCTTGCGGAAATTCATGAATGGCCCTCCTATCTTGCGAGAAGCAGAATTCGCGCGATCGTTTCATCGAACGACTACTCGTAGCGCAGGGCGACCACGGGGTCAACGCGCATCGCGCGCCGCGCGGGAATGTAGCTGGCCAGCAAGGCCACGGCGGACAGCAAAACGGAAACGGCAGCCAGTGTCGTCATGTCGTGAGGCGCGACTGCGTACAGAGTGCTGGCGAGAAAGCGAGTGAGGCCCCACGCCGAGGCGAGGCCGATGGCTACGCCCACAAGGGTGAGCCTAAGAGAATGGCCTAGGACCAGACTGAGAACGTCTCGACGGCCAGCCCCCAGAGCAATGCGAATTCCAATTTCATGGGTGCGTTGGGCGACGCTATAAGCCATGACGCCGTAGATTCCAGCCGCGGCCAGAACCAGCGCGAGGCCCGCAAAAATTCCGAGCAAGAGAGTGCGGAAACGAGGCTCGGCGACGGACTCAGAGACGCGATCCGTCATGGACATAAACGCGGAAAGTGGCAACGTGCTATCCACTTGCGCGATAGTTTGGCGAATGGCGCTTATCGAGGCGCCGGGATCGCCAGACGCGCACACAACAAGGAAAACAGCCGCAGGCGGAGTTTGCAGTAAAGGGATGTAGTACTCGGGCGATATGTCTTCAGCGAGACTTCTGTGCTTTGTGTCGCCGACGATGCCGACAATTTCCGCCCAATTTATGGGCTGGCCGAAGCCCGATCCAGGAAGGCTGATTCGCCGGCCCAGCGGGTTTTCGCCGGGCCAGAACATCTGCGCAATCGTGTTGTTGATGATCACCACCGGGGGAGCGCCCGCGCGATCGCCATCATTGAATACACGGCCTGCAATCAGAGGGATTCCCATGGCGCGGAAGTAATCGGTGCTCGCCCCATAAAAAGAGGCGAAGTTCTCGTCTTGTTTTGCCTGATGAGCCGCGGTCTCTTGCTCGAGCTGAACCTTGAACGCGATTCCGGCAGCTTTTCCGAATGGAAGATCGCTGACGTAGGATGCCGCCGCCACGCCCGGCAACGCGGAGATTCGCTGCAGCGTCTGCCCGAAGAACGCATTGCGTTGTTCAGGCTTTTGATAAATGTTGAATGGAAGGGTGATATTGGCGGTAAGCACACTTTCCGGGTGGAATCCGGTTTCAACATTCACGAGCCGCCAGAAACTTTTGATGAGTAAACCAGCGCCGGCTAGGAGGACGAGAGCCATAGCGATTTCTGCAACAGCAAGGAAGCTACGGGTGCGGCCTAAAAGAGAATGGCGTGCCGGAGAACTTGCGGCTCCTTCCTTGAGAGGTTCGTTGAGATCAACGCGCAAGGCGTGCAGCACCGGGAAGAGGCCGAAAATCAAACCGCTTAGAATCGAAACGCCCATTAGAAAGAGCAGCACATGAATGTCCAGGTTGATGGTTTGAACAAAAAGCATTCCCGCGGGGATGAAACGGCGAATCGCGTGGAGAGACCAATAAGCCAGTGCCAGCCCGCCGACGCCACCAATGGATGAAAGCAAAACGCTTTCGGTAAGGCCCTGGCGGATCAAGCGCAGGCGGCTGGCCCCCAACGCGGCGCGAAGCGCAATTTCGCGCTGGCGCTGCACGGCGCGAGCGAGAAGCAAATTGGCGACATCGGCGCACGCGATGAGAAGGACAAACCCAACGGCGCCAAGGAGTAACAACAACGCGGGCCTGGACGATCCTACAAGTTGGTCATGAAGAGAAGTGACGGTAATTTCCCGCATGTTCGGCAATCTTCTTCCGGGCATGGATTTCTTCAGCTCATCGCGCGAATGCGATTCGAGCGCGGTCAGCTCTTCGCGAGCCTGCGCCGTGGAAACGACCCGTTTGAGACGACCAACCACCTCGAAAAAGAAGGCTTGTTTCAGGAGCACCTCATCGCTGGGATTCCAAGCCGCGGGGAGCCAGGCTTGAGATTTCTCGGGGAATTCAAATCCGAATGGCATCACACCGATGATGACGGTCGGCTTGCCGTTCATCAGCAGGGTCCTGCCGATCACTTCGCGAGGGTCGCCGAAGCGGCGGCACAGCGTGGCACTGATGACGGCGACAAAGGGATGGTTCGGAATTTCTTCTTCCCTCAGAAATGTGCGGCCCACGACAGGATCGATTCCAAAGGTTTGAAAGAAGCTCTGGGAAACTTCAGCGGCGGCAATGCGCTCGGGTTCAGCACCGCTCGCGGCCAAATTGAGATTGCCGGTCTCGTAGGTGGAGAGATTCTCAAAGGATTGCGTGTGATCCGCCCAATCTGCCCAAACCCAGTGAAAAGTTGGCTGGGGGAAGAAATTCATCGGGGAAGATCCGTGAATTGCCACAATGCGATCGGGCGACGGATATGGAAGCGGACGCAGGAGGACGGCGTTGACCACGCTGAAGATGGCGGTGTTGGCGCCGATGCCAAGCGCAAGAGTGAGGACGGCGACGGCAGTGAAGCCGGGATTCTTGCGCAACATGCGGAGAGCGAAGCGGATGTCCTGCAGGAGATCTTCGAGCCAACGGAGGATCCAGACTTCGCGCGTATCTTCGGTCGCGCGGGTCACGTTGCCGAATTTACGGAGGGCTGCGTAGCGCGATTCATCGGGGGACATGCCGCGGTCGATGTTCGCTTGCGTTTCGCGCTCGATGTGGTCGCGGATGTCTTGGTCGAGATCCGCCAACATGCGCTTGCGGAGATTCATGATTGGCTCTCCGCCCGCGCCGGACGCAAAATTCGCGCGATTGCTCCGGCGAGCTTGTCCCACTTGCTGGTTTCTAATGTGAGTTGGCGGCGGCCCACTGCTGTGAGCCGATAAAACTTTGCGTGGCGATTGTTCTCGGAAGTGCCCACTTCGAATGTTATCCATCCACGCTTGATGAGGCGGTGGAGCGCGGGATACAGCGAGCCCTGCTCGACCTGCAACACATCATTCGAGTTGAACTCGATCGCTTTGGCGATGGCGTGGCCGTGTAGAGGCACACGGACGAGGGTGCGGAGAATCAACAGGTCGAGCGTTCCCTGCAGAAGTTCGATGCGGCTCTTCTCTTCTTTAGTAGACATTCTAGGTGATATAGCAGAACTTCCAGTAGAATGTCAAGGTGAGGGAGGTGAAGCGCGGCCGGCATTGCTTGTAGGTTAAACTCATCGGGCTTCGAAGGCGGCTAGGCGGCGGAATGAAATATAGAAAACTTGGGCGCACGGGGTTTGACGTCAGCACAATCGGGCACGGGCTTTGGGGGATGAGCGGCTGGTCCGGCGCAGATGATGAGGAATCGCGCGAGGCGCTGCGGGTTGCGGCGAACGAGGGCTGCAATTTCTTTGATACGGCCTGGGCATATGGTGAGGGGCTGAGCGACGCGCTGCTGGGCGAGTTGCTGGCGCGAAACTACGGAAAGCGGCAGGGTGCGGCCGCGAATTTTTCAGCGCACTTGTATGCCGCGTCGAAAATACCGCCGATGAACCGGAAGTGGCCTGCATCGCCGGGTGACAAGTACAGCGAAGTTTTTCCCGCCAAGCATGTGTTCAAGTATATGGAGATGATCCGGGAAAAGCTGGGCGTGGATTCGATTGACGTGCTGCAATTTCATGTGTGGGACGACGGTTGGGCGGGCGAGCCGGAATTTCGCAAGACGGTGGAGAAATTAAAAAGTGAAGGGCGAATCCGCGCGTTTGGGCTGAGCTTGAACCGGTGGGAGCCGGAGAACGGGATCGCGGCTCTGCGGACGGGGCTGGTGGACGTGGTGCAGGTGATTTACAACATTTTCGATCAGGCACCGGAGGACAAATTGTTTCCGGTGTGCCGCGAAATGAATATTGGAGTGATTGCGCGCGTGCCGCTCGATGAAGGAAGCCTGGGCGGGAAGCTGACGCGGGATTCGACTTTTCCTGAAAGCGATTTTCGTCACCGATATTTTGGTCCGGAAAATCTGGCGGCGACACTGGATCGCGTGGACAAGTTGAAGGCGATTCTTCCGGCGGGGATGTCGCTGCCGGAGATGTCGCTGCGATTTATATTGTCGAATCCGGATGTGAGCACGACGATTATTGGGATGAGGAAACTGGAGCACGTGCGGCAGAATTTGGGGATGAGCGACGCGCGGCCGCTGGATGATGGGCTGCTGCGCGAATTAAAGAGGCATCGGTGGGATCGCGGGCCGAAGCCGTGGTCGGGGTGAGAGATTCGCGACCAGCGGGAAAACCTCTGCGAAATCTTAGGAGATCTTCAATGCAAGGGATGAATCGAGAAAGCGAGCGAGGGATTCAGCTTCTTCTTCGATGAGGGCGCGGATTTTCTTCGGGAATTTCTCGAAGGGCTTTACTTCAACGGAAAGTTTGCCAGCTTTGCGGGCGTGGGCCCAGATACTCGCGACGCGTCCATCAATCAAAACTACCGGTGAGATCCAACCTTGATTGCGATAGACGCGCTTGTAATGCGTGCGATGAACGAGATGATCCTTGGCGGCGTGGGCGAGAAGGAATGGGTCGAAGGCCGGAAGCAAGCGGACGACGGGCTCGCTGAGATTCGCGTTGTGGAGTTGTTTTAAAGATTTGCGCGGGAGCCACATTTGCTCTCCCTCGACGGTGACTTCAGCAAGATTTTCTTCGATTGATCCCCAGGCCTCCTGAACTTCCGGCATTCCGATTCCCGACCATTTTGAGAAATCGCGTGGCGTTGCGGGGCCATAAACGGCGAGGTAACGGAGGAGCAATGATTTCCGCGCCTCGACGGGGTCCATCCTTTTGGGATTGCGCGGAAGCCATTGAGTTGTGCGGACATATGTAATTTCCGCGCCGCGCGCGGGGCCGTAACAGATGAGGCCTTCGGCGATGGGAGTGCGCAGGATGCTCCAGACACGAGACATCCAGGCCTTCATGCGTTTCGAGGAGCGCGGCAAAACTCGATTACGAAGCTCTGATTGGGTGAGCGGGCCGTCGCGAAGAGATTCGACGATCTGCGAATTCAGGGCGTCGAATTCGTCAGTGGTAACGCCGAGTTTTCCCGCGATGCGATGGACCTGCCGGAGAAGACTGGACCTCATGGCGGAGTTGAAGAGAGAGAAGTCGTTGGAAGGGATTACGTGAAGTGTTTGGCGCATGAAATGGGATTTGACGAGGGAGCGATCTTTGTAAAGACCGCTTGCGATTTCGGCGCGCGTGAGCGAGTGGTTTCGCGCCCAGAACTGCAATTCGGCGTAAGTCATCACTTGCGCCTGGACGCCGGAGATGGCAGCGGAAATGGATTCGGCGTTGACGCCGGGTGAATCGCAGAGATGATGCGCCGCCATACGGAAAGCGGCGACCTGTGCGTGGGTGAAGGTGCGCGGGGATTTGGGCTTGGCAGACATTTGGATTGTTAGGGCACGAGACATTGTAAGGCAAATGCAGCGCCGCACTGAAGCGGGAGGAACGCGGGCTACATGCGGCTGAAGTGTAGGGCGCGGCGGGCGAGTAGGCCGCCGGATAAAAGGACGGCGGCGAGGATTAACGTGCCGGCGGTGAAGGAACTGGTGTGCTGCTTTGCGGCGCCGGAAATGTAGGGGCCAAAAAAGCCGCCAAGATTCCCGAGGGAGTTGATGAAAGCGATTCCCGCAGCGGCCGCCTGGCCAGAGAAAAAATCACCTGGCATTGCCCAGAAGGGGCCGAAGGCAGAGTAGATACCGGCGAGCGCGATACTGAGAAGCGCGATGCTCAATACTACTTGATGCGTTTGCGTGCTGAGGGCAAGGGCCACGGCGGCGGCAAAGACTGAGCACGCGAAGGTCGCGTGGGGTTTGCGCGATTTGTCTGAGAGGCGCGCGACGAACCACATCGAGATTGCCGCGACCAAGTAAGGCACGGCGGTGAGGATGGCGACCTGCAAGTTGTTGAGGCCGGAAAAATCTTTGATCACGAGGGGCAGCCAGATGCCTGTACCCAAGGAGCCGTAAATGAGAGTGAAGTAAGCGCCGCAGAGAAGCCACGTCTCCGGACGAAAAATAATCTGTGTGAAGGAAACCTGATTGGCCAACGCGGAACGATTCCCTTCTCCTTCGAGAAGGGTGGAAAGTGTGGCGCGGTCTTCGTTGGAGAGCCAGGCGGCGTGCTCGGGGCGGTCGGTGAGAACAAAGGGGAGGATGAAACCGAGAAGAACTGCGGGAGCGCCTTCGAGGAGAAAGAGCCATTGCCAGCCCGCGAGTCCATGCGCGCCATGCAGGACAAGGATGGCTCCCGAAAGCGGAGAGCCGATGACACCGGAGAGCGGCATGGCAATCATGAAACGCGAAACGGTTCGCGCGCGGACTGAACGGGGAAACCAGAAGGTGAGATAGAAAATCACTCCAGGGAAAAAACCGCCTTCGGCGAGTCCGAGTAAAAAGCGAAAGGTGTAGAAGCTAAAGGGAGTGCGGACAAACATGGTGCAGGAGGAGATGGCTCCCCAAAGGATGATGAGGACGGCAAGCCAACGGCGGGCGCCGATTCGCTTTAATAAAAGATTGCTGGGAATCTGGAATAACAAGTAGCCGACAAAGAAGATGCCCGCGCCGAAGCCGAAGACGGAATCGCTGAATTGCAGCGCGGATTTCATTTGGAGCGCGGCGAAGCTGACGTTTACGCGGTCAAGATAATTGACGATGTAGAGCAAGAATAGAAATGGGAGCAGGCGGTAGGAGATTTTGCGTATAACCGCGGATTGAGCGGGGGAACTCATCCGGAGTTATGAGTGTGGGATAGATTCCGGGTTCGAGCCATGATCACCGGCAGGTGAGGAACCCGGAATGCAGCTTCCGTCTCCGTAATCATTTCGAGACGCGCAGCAGTACGACGCCGTGAGGAGGGACCGTCGCGCGGAATGTTCCGGAGATTTCGCCCAAATCCTTCGCGGCCCAGATATCGCGGGCGTGGACGCGGCCTGTGAAGCCGACCTTTGCGAAATCAAACTCCATTTCCGTGGGAATCGTGAGGCGATTGAAAAGGCCGACGGCCTTGGAGCCGTCGGCGAGCGGGCGCGCCCAAATTTCCAGCGCGGGGCCTTCGGACCAAACGCGGTCGCCCTGATGGCCTGCGGGGTCCTGATTGATGGCGAGGACTTCGCGATTGGTGAGAAGTGCGATCGTGTCGGGCGACATTTTGGTGAGATCGTTTCCGGCGAGAAGCGGCGCAGCGAGAATCGCCCAGAGGCTCATGTGCGTGCGATATTCGTCGATGGTCATGCCGCCATTGCCGACTTCGAGCATGTCGGGATCGTTCCAGTGGCCGGGGCCGGCAAATTTCGCGAGGCCGGCCTGACTGAAGCCAATATTGGCCATGCTGTTGTACCTGTCTTGTATGTCGTCGGTGGTGCGCCAGGCGTTGCCGCCGACTGAAGCGCCCCACTCCCACACGGCGTCATTTCCGTATTGACAGAGGCTGAAGACGATGGGGCGACGCGTCTTCAGAAGCGCGTTGTGCATTTTTGTGTAAGCGTCGAGCATCATCTGGTGCCTGAGTTCGGGAGTTGCAGCGCCGCGCATTATCGCGTTGAAGCTGCATAGATCGTATTTCAGGTAGTCGATGCCCCAGTCGGCGTAGGTCTGCGCGTCCTGCTCTTCGTGGCCGTAGCTGCCCTCGAAGCCCGCGCAAGTTTTCGGGCCGGGCCCTGAATAGATGCCGAGCTTGAGGCCTTTGCCGTGAACGTAATCGGCGAGGGCCTTCATGTCCGGAAATTTCTCATTCGTGTGGATGATGCCCTGCGCGTCGCGCTGGCCTTCCCAAGTGTCATCAATATTAATGTAGACGTAACCGGCCGCTCGCATACCGCTTGAAACCATAGCTTCGGCCTGCGCGCGGACAGTGGCGTCGTCAATGCGTCCGGCGAAATGATTCCAACTGTTCCAACCCATGGGAGGAGTGGCGGCCAGCACCGGCGCCTGCGCGGAGTGGGGCGAGGCAAAGCACAAGAGCGCGGCGACGACAACGCAAATCACGCGGAAACGGCGAAGGATTGTGGACACGGCATTCCTCCTGAGATGGGCAACCAATTCGGGCGGATTATAACGCCAAGTTTGCGGATAGGCTGGGGAAATCCCAAAATGAAGCACTAAAACTATCTTTCGGCGAGATGAAAGTGTTCAAAAGTGGCTTGACAAGCAAAATGGGAGGAATACCATCGCAGCAGTTTTCGCGCGGGGTGGTCTCGATTTGCTCCGAGAGATCGCTCGCAGAGGAGGAGTGAATGTCCCTGAAAAGAACGGTTCTGGTGGTGCTGGTGTTGATTGCGCTTGGCGTAGGCGTGGTGAAATCGCAACCACAGGCCGACCATCAAGACTGGTTGCATCTTCGACTTCAAGCTTGTGTACGCTGATGGAAGCGCGCAGCAGTATTTGCAGGGAAAAGATGTTTGCAAGGTCTTGGGGATTCAGTTCGACGCGAGCGAATCGATTGGGCTTGTGCAACAGTAAAACATAAGCTCGACGCGGGGTAGATTTCGCGGCGATCGGCATCGAAGTTTGGCTCCGGGAAAGGCCCCTTGAGGATTCAGGGTGTTCTCGTTTTAGGCGGATTGAAATTCGCCGGATTTGGCGCAGCGCAACAATCCGAAACACTTTCCGCCAGCTCCTTCCATAGAAGTCCGCTTCCACCTGTGATATAGATTTCGCGCCACAGGTGTGATGAAGAACAAGTTTCTTATCTTCGGGCTGTTCCTCTACTTCATTGCCGCCGTTCTGGCGATTGGCAACAATCACGGATTTGCCACAGGCCCGATGGCGGGCGAAGCGGTCCGCTGGCTAGCCGCGCTGGCACTTGTGGGATACGCGTTCCTCAGGAAATCCCTTACGCCCTGGATCCTCATTGGAATGGTCGTCGGCGGTGAGATCGGGCACGACTTTCCAAATGTCGCCATCCATCTCCGCGTGCTGAGCCAGATTTTTCTGCAAATGATCCGCGTGATCATCGCGCCGCTGCTGTTTGGGACACTCGTGAGCGGAATCGCCGGGCACGTGGACCTGAAAAAAGTCGGGCGAATGGGCGTGAAGGCGATCGTCTATTTTGAAATCATCACGACGATTGCGCTGGTGATTGGGCTCGCGGCGATCAACCTGAGCAAGGCGGGAGTGGGAGTGCAACTGACCGGCGCGGCGGCGGCGAGCTCCGCGCCCGTGGCGCGGCCGACGGCCGCAGAAATTATCCTGCACATCTTCCCTGAGAACATCGCGAAATCCGTGGCGGAAAATCAGGTGCTGCAGGTGGTGGTGTTCAGCATACTTTTCGGGATCGCGCTGGCGATGGTAAGCGAGGAAAAACGCAAGCCGATGCTGGAGTTCACGGAAAGCCTGACGGAGGTGATGTTCAAGTTTACGAACATCGTGATGTTGTTGGCGCCGATCGGGATTGCAGGAGCAATTGCGTTTACGATTGCGACGACCGGGCTGGGAGTGCTGGGCAATCTGGCGAAACTGGCGGTGACATTCTACGTGGCGCTGGGAATTTTCTTGTTTGGCGTGCTGCTGCCCGTCGCGTGGATTGCGGGCGTGCCCATTGGAAGATTCATCCGGGCGGTTGCGGAGCCGGCGACGATTGCGTTCAGCACGACGAGTTCGGAAGCAGCGCTGCCGAGGGCGCTCGAGTGCATGGAAGAATTTGGCGTGCCGCGGCGCGTGTCGTCATTTGTGATCCCTACGGGCTACAGCTTCAATCTGGATGGCGCAACGCTGTATCTGGCGATGGCGTCAATCTTCGTGGCGCAGGTGGCGGGAATCCATCTGACGCTGGGGCAGCAACTTCAGATGATGCTCATGCTGATGCTGACGAGCAAAGGCGTGGCCGGGGTTTCGCGCGGATCCCTGATTGTATTGTTCGGAGCGGCGGACCAGTTCGGACTGCCGAAAGAACCAATGCTTTTGCTGCTCGCGGCGGATCAGTTCCTCGATATGGGGCGCACGGCGGTGAATGTGATTGGGAATTGCCTGGCGTCGGTGATCGTGGCGAGATGGGAAGGCGAATTCCCCGAAGATAAGAGCGCGGGCTGACGCCGAGTGACGGCGGCGAAATGACAAGCGTTGCCACATGGAAGCTGGGGCCGGTGGAAGTGCTGGCGCTCGGCTGCGTGGGCGTGGCGCTTGGCGGGTGGCTGAAAAAGAAACTTCCTCTCCTGGACCGGCTGTGCATTCCAACTTCAATTGTCGGCGGAATGATTTTCGCGGTGGCCGCGCTGGCCTTGCATGACCGTTACATGAATTTCGAACCCGATACAACTCTGCGCGATTTACTGATGATCGCGTTCATGACGACCATCGGCTTGAGCGCGCGGCTGCAACTTCTGCGACGCAGCGGCGTGCACGTCGCGATTCTTCTCGGGGTGGCGAGCGGGGGCGCGGTGATGCAAAACGTGTTGGGAATCGGGTTGGCAAAATTGCTAGGCGTGAATCCGCTGGTGGGAATTCTCTCCGGCTCGGTGGCGCTGGCAGGCGGGCCGGCTACCGCGGTGGCGTTTGGGACGATGTTCGAGAAGATGGGCGTTGCGGGCGCGACGGAAACGGGAATGGCGTCCGCTACATTTGGAATTGCGGTGTCGGGACTGGTTGCCGGGTACATCGGGAGCCAGTTGATACGGCGGCACCGGCTCCACGCGGAAGCGAGCGAGGCTCACAACGTTGGCACTGCGGCGAGCGCGCAAGACGTTGACCGACGCGCCGCCCAGAAGGAAGAAGAGCACGACGGCGGACAGGCGCTGCTTCGCACCGTACTTTTGATTGGCGTGGCGATGGGAATGGGACATCTGGTCAGCATCGGGCTGGCGCGGATGCATCTGATTTTGCCAAGCTACATTGGCGCGATGATCGCGGCGTGCGTGATCCGCAACTTGAACGACAAATTCAATTTCTTCGAAATATCTCAAAGAACGATTCAAGACTGCGCCATCGTTTCGCTTTACCTTTTCATTGTGATGGCGGTGATGACGCTGCGATTGTGGGAGCTGGCGCACCTGGCGTTGCCACTTTTCGTGATGCTCGCCGCGCAAGTGGCGCTGTGCTGGCTGATGTGCGTGACCGTCTGCTTCTGGACGATGGGGAGCGATTACCGGGCGGCGGTGATGTCGAGCGGGTTCTGCGGCTTCATGCTGGGGATCACGGCGAACGCGATTGCGTCGATGGAAGAGCTGGTGGAAAAGTACGGGCCCGCGCCGGAGGCGTTTCTGGTGGCACCGGTGGTGGGCGCGTTTCTGATTGACGTGACAAATTCGCTGATCATTACGTTTATGGCGAATGTGGTGCGATGAAATGCGCGATGCGGCGCGCTGCCGATGAAGCAGGCGATGTGCTAGGCTAACGACGAAACAAGCGAACGGGCTGGTCCAACCGAATGGTCGGAAAAACCATCAGCGAAAAAATACTTTCGGCGAAATCCGGGGCGGATGCGCGCGCGGGCGACGTGGTGGTGTGCAAAGTGGATTGCGCGCTGGGGACGGACGGGTCAACGCCGATGGCGCTCGATTATTTTGACTTGATGGGCGGAAAGCGAGTGTTCGATCCGCAGAGAGTTGTTTTTGCGCTGGACCATTACGCTCCCGCGCCGAGCCGGGCGACGGCGCTGCTCCACACACGGATGCGGGAGTTTGCCGCAGCACAAGGCATTCTTGTTTGGGGCGTGGGCGAAGGCATCGGGCATCAGTTGATTGTTGAAAGCGGGCGCGCGGTGCCGGGCGCGCTGGTGGTGGGCGCGGACAGCCACGCAGTGACTTACGGCGCGCTGAACACTTTTGGCACCGGAATTGGATCGTCGGACCTCGCGGCGATTCTGATGAGCGGGCGGATTTGGCTGCGCGTGCCCGAAACGATTCGCGTGACATTGAATGGCGAACTTCCGCGCGACGTATATCCGAAAGATATTTCGCTCACGCTGGCGAAAGAACTTGGCGCGGACGGCGCGAGCTATCAGGCGCTCGAGTTTTGCGGGCCCGGGGCGGCGGCGCTGGAATTGGAAGACAGGCTCGTGCTCAGCAACTTGACGGTGGAGATGGGCGCGAAGAACGGCGTATTCGCCGCAGATCGAAAAACTTTCGCGTATCTGAATAAGCGGGCGGCTGGGCCGTTTGCGCCTGCGGAGGCGGATCCAGATGCGCGGTATGCGCGAGAGATTACGATTTCGCTCAACGAACTCACGCCGCAGATCGCGCTGCCGCATCAAGTGGACAAGGTTGTGTCGATTGAGAAGGCGGCAGGCACAAAGGTGCAAATGGTTTATCTGGGGACGTGCACGGGAGGGCGCGTGCGTGATTTCCACCAGGCGCGCGACCTAATCAAGGCGGGCGGCGGAGTGGCGCCGGGAGTACAACTCGTGGTGACGCCTGCTTCGCGGGAAGTGCTGGAGGCATTGACTCGCGACGGCACACTGGCGGATTTCCTTTCTTTCGGTGCGACGGTGGTTACGCCGGGATGCGGGTCATGTTGCGGGACTTGCGGGGAGATCCCGGGCGACGGCGTGAATGTGATTTCGACGGCGAACCGCAATTTCAAGGGGCGCATGGGTAACAGCAGCGCGTCAATTTTTCTTGCGTCGCCGGCAACCTGCGCGGCGGCGGCGGTGCGCGGAGAGATTGCAGACCCGCGGGAGGCGAAGCGATGAGCGCTTTCCGGGTGGCGGGTCGCGCGCGCGTTTTTGGCGACGACGTGAACACAGATTACATCATTACTTCCCGGCGAAAACGGGAGAGCATTGATTCACAAGTGCTGCGGCAATATTTGTTCGAGGAAATTGATGCGAAGTTCGCCGCGTCCGTGCAAGTGGGCGATCTGATCGTCGCGGGGAAAAACTTTGGGTGCGGCTCGGCGATGGAGGTAGCGGTGACGGCTGTGCTTGGCGCGGGAATTCGGGCCGTCGTGGCACAGAGTTTCTCGCGAACCTATTTTCGCAACGCCATCAACAATGGATTGCTGCCAGTGGTGTGCAACACGAGCGGAATTCGCGAGGGGGATCGAATTGTTATCGAAGAAAACGGGATCAGGATGTGTGTTCGCATTGAAACTAGCGGGAAGACCCTTACGGCGAGCCCGCTTCCACGCATCATGTTGGATATTTTGCAAGCGGGCGGACTGGTTCCCTACTTTAGGGAGCGCGGAGATTTTCGCGTTTGAGAGATGAGCGAATGGCGGACGCAACCACCAAATTGAGTTCGCGGCCGTACCGGTTGCGATTGCCCGGGCCGACGGCCGTGCCTGAGCGAGTGCGAGACGCAATGGCTCAGCCGGTGGTGAATCACCGCGGGCCGGAGTTCCACGCAATTTACGCGCGCGTGCAGGAACTGCTGAAGCCGATTTTTGGCACGAGCAATGAAATATTTTTGTTTGCGAGTTCCGGAACGGGCGCCATGGAAGCAAGCCTGGCGAATGTTCTGGCGCCGGGCGAGCGAGTGCTTGTGACCGTGAACGGACAATTCGGCGAGCACTTCGCAAAGATCGCGAAGGCGCTGGGCGCGGCGGTGGATGTCATTGAGACTCCTTGGGGAGAAGCTATTAATCCGGGAGAAATCGCGGAGAAAGTGAGGGCGATCGATTACCGCGCACTTGTTGTGGTGCACAACGAAAGTTCGACGGGAATAACCGCGGACCTTGCGGCCATGGGAAAGATTCTGGGCGACACGCCGACGCTCCTAATTGCCGATTCCGTAAGCGGAATTGGCGGGCTGGAGATGAAGCAGGACGCATGGGGCGTGGATATTGTGGCGTCGGCATCGCAGAAGGCGCTGATGTGCCCGCCGGGTATTGGGCTCGCGAGCGTAAGCGCGAAGGCGTGGAAAATTGTAGAGAGAGAAAACGGCGTGCCGCGATTCTTCTGGGACTTCCGGAAAGCGAAGGCCGCAGCGGAGAAATCGGAGACCGCGTTCACTTCACCCGTATCACTAATCGCAGGACTGAGGGAAGCGCTGGAAATGATTCACGAGGAAGGATTGACGCAAGTGTTGAAGCGGCACAAACAATTGTCGGCGGCGCTGAGAGCGGGCTGCGCGGCACTGGGGTTAAATGAGTTCGGAAAAGCGGCAAGTCTTTCACCCACGGTGGTCGCGCTCGAGGTGCCAGAGAAAATAAATGGCGGCGACATTGTGCGACGGCTTTACGAACGGTTCGGCACCGTGATTGCGGGTTCGAGGAACAAACTTTCCGGCAGAGTCATCCGCATTGGGACCATGGGCAACGTGCATGAGGAAGACATTCTGACGGACCTGGCCGAACTCGAAGAAGTTTTGAACGAATTGGGCTGGAAGGCCGCAAAGGGAGCAGGCGTGTCGGCGGCGGCCACAATACTTCGTGATTGACGCACAGGAGGAGATCTGAGATGCCGGGAAAAGTTGGATTTCGCGTTCGAACACAGTGGAAGCGGCCTGACGCTGCGCTGATCGCCGCGTTTGCGCGAGGTTCAAGCGCGCATGTCGCCGACTGCATGTCGCGCATTGGCGCGATGGACGTGGGAATTAAACCGATCTGGCGTTCGCCGCGAATTGTGGGGGCGGCGCTGACGGTGTGGTGCCACTCGGGCGACAACTTAATGTTACACAAGGCGCTTTCGCTGGCCGCGCCCGGTGACATCGTGGTGATGAACACGCAATCCAACGTGACGAATTCGGGATTTGGCGAACTGTTGGCGACGAGCGCGATGAAAATGGGGGTGCGCGGCGTGATTGTTGACGGAACGATTCGCGACGCCGAGGAGATCGAAGCGATGAAGCTGCCCGTTTACGCACGCGGACTTTGCCCGAACGGGTGCAACAAGGATGGCGCGGGTGAAGTCGGCGCAATCATTGCCTGCGGCGGCGTAGCAGTGAGGCCAGGAGATATCATCGTCGCGGACCGCGACGGCGTGGCTGTTGTGCCGCTGGACGACGCCGCGGAGGTGGCGAAACTCGTCGCGGCGCAAATCGGGCGCGAAGAAAAACGTCATGAAGAAATCGAGAAGGGAGTGATCACGCGGCCGGAAATTGATGAACAGCTCCGGCGATTGAAAATCATCGAATGACAACTCACGGAGGAATTCGCAGAGTCTATTCGCAGCGGATCGAGATGAGTGGATCAATGCGGGTAGCTCGGCGAGCAGGAATGTAGCTCGCCAGGAGAGCCGCTAAAATTAGGACGGCGGGAATCGCAGTGAAGGTAAGCGCGTCCGTGGCTGAAACTCCGAAGAGAAGACTTCGCATAAGGCGAGTGAGTGCAAAGGCCACGGCCAGCCCAATCCCGCACCCGGCGAGAGCGAGCAGCATTCCCTGACGGACAATCAATGCAAGGATATTTTGCTTGGTGGCGCCAAGGGCAATGCGGATTCCAATTTCACGCTTGCCCTGGCTCACCAAGTACGCGATGACTCCATAAACTCCGATAACGGCCAGCACGAGAGCCAGCGTGGCGAAAACACCAAGCAGCGCCATCGCAAAGCGGCGCCGGGCCAATGATTCACTCACGCGCTGTTGCATTGTCCGGACGTCATACATCGGGAGATCGGAATCCACAGCGCGAATCTCATCTCTTACGGATGGCACGAGCGCGGCGGGCGCGGCATTCGTTTGTACGACTATCGTCAATCCCCCTACCGGGTACTGCGTCTGCGGCACATAAAAAGCGATTCGCGGATTGGAATCGAGCGAATCCTGTTTCACGCGTCCAACTACACCCACGACGGTGTGCCAGGGATCGTCGGATTTGTTCTCCACAATGTGAATGCGCTTCCCCACCGCATCCTGCCCCGGCCAAAGCTGCCCGGCCATGAATTCATCCACGAGCACAACTTTGGTCTGAGACATCGAGTCGTTCTCATTGAAGAAACGGCCATGGCGCAGTGGAATCTCCATCGCCTGAAAATAATTGCCACTCGCGATGCGGATGTCTGCATTGATGAATTTCTCGCCGGCAAGCGGGGTGCGGCCCTCCACGGTGATCGGCGTCCATGCAAAGGCGTCGCTGAGCGGAATGGATGATATCCCGCCGGAATTAATAACGCCCGGCAAATGATCGAAGCGCTCCCACAATTGTCGATACGCGTTCCAGATGTTGTGCGTGTCCGCGTAGTTGCGGCCCGTCATCGTCAAGTCGAAAGTGAGTACTTTTTCGGGATTAAATCCGGGGGAAACACCAATCAACCGGGAGAAGCTCCGAATCAGAAGTCCAGCGCCTATCAGAAGCACCACACACAGCGCGAGTTCTGATATAACGAGCAACCTGCGCATGTTGTTGCGCCGCCCCCATAGCGCGCTCGCGCCCGCCGACCCCGGACCGGTGTCCTTCAGCGTTTTGTTGAGGTCCAGACGTGAAAGGCGCAGTGCCGGCGCAATTCCGAAAAGGCATCCTGCCAGCACAGAGACGCCGAGCGCGTACAGCAATACAAGCCAGTCCAAGTGAATATCGCTCAAGCGCGGCACACTCTTCGCGCCGAGAAGGTGAATCCAATCGACGCTCCACGAAGAAAGCAGAACGCCGAGTACGCCTCCGCACAGAGACAACAAAAAAGCTTCCGTCAGTAATTGCCGGACGATCCGAAGATTGCTCGCGCCTAGCGCTCTGCGGACAGCAACTTCCTTCTGCCGCGCGACCGTGCTGGAAAGGAAAAGATTCGCGACGTTCGCGCAAGCGATCAGCAGCACGAACCCGACAGCCGCAAGCAAAATGTAAAGCGGCCGTCGAACGTCGCCGACGACCTGTTCGAGAAGCGGGACGACGCCGAAAGTGAGACCACCATTGGGAGGATACGACTCTGGGAAATCATGTCTCAATTGCGCGGTGAGCGTGTCCATTTCCGCCTGGGCCTGCGCGATGGAGACTCCGCGCTTGAGGCGGCCAACAATGTTGTAGTCCTCGTGAATGCGGATGTGCGCGGCGGAAGCATCGAGCGGCAGCGGGAGAAAAGCCTCGGCTTGGTCCGTACCGTACAGTGTCGGCAATACTTCCCGAGGCAAGGCAAAGCCCCTGGTTAGAATTCCTGTAACGGTGTAGAGCACTCCATTGATTGTGAGAGAGCGTCCAATCATGTGTTGGTCGCGGCCGTAATGCCGCTCCCAAATGCCGTAGGTGAGCACAGCCGACGGCTGTTGCCCGGGCGTATCTGCGTCCGCGGAAAACAGACTTCCTTCAGCGACGCGCGCTCCAAGCATCGGCAGAAGATTCGAGGAGACGCGGACCGCTCCGATACGTTCCGGATTTCCGTCACCGATTAAGTTGAAGTTTCCGCCGATGGCGATCGCGACATCCTCGAAACTTTGCGCGCGCGCCTTGATGTCAAAATACTGCGCAGTGGAAAACCAATCCTGCGTGATACTTAAGCCTGGCGAGCGATTCCAAAGAATTGCAAGCCGGTCCGCATCCTTGTAAGGAAGAGGCCGCAGCAGAAGAGCGTTTGCGACGCTAAATATTGCCGCGTTTGCCCCGATGCCGATCGCTAGAGACAGCACAGCAGTGGCGGCGAACCCCGGATTCTTCCAACAAATCCGGATGGCGTATCGGAGATCTTGCAGAAATGATTTCATGACAGCCACCGAGAATCCTAGCACAGCGGAATTCAAGCCCTAACTGCAAGCTTATAGGGAAGTGGAATGTCGTCCAATGTTCGTGGCAACACTTTGTCCCGAATCTTCAAACGCATCCCTGATAAGGAAAGCGGTTGACCTCCACGATGCAATCTGCCAGCGCCGTCAGAAGTGTCTCCCCCCAGCCGGAAGGCGTGTAGGGGGCCAATTCCTGATTCGTCTGCTTATCGGCTTGCGCGAAGAAACGCAGCCGGCCATCGGGGGGAGCCGCGAACTCCTTCACAGTAATAAGGAACTCGATCTCCTTGCCGTCCTGTTGCTTGGTCACCGAGAGGAAATGGAGGCGGCAAAGTTTTTCCGCGCGTTTTGCCTGTGCGTAAGCCCATTCTTCCATGCGCTTATCTCTCCGCAAAAACCAGAGGCGCTGCCGACAGCCTTCCGGTTGAATGTACGATGCAGCGAGTTTCTTCCAGGATATTTCGCGCCAGAGCGTAGCACGGTTCGATTTCAAGGCCTTCCTGAAAAAATTCGCGAACACGAAGAAGGCTAAGTTCTGGCGATGGGCAGGGTATATAATCCCTCCATTACAATCCGCAACCGCAGGCAAAATAAGAGAGAGAAATTGATTGACCCTTAGAGTACGACCCGCGTTGGTGGGGATTTGCGTTGGCAGTAGAGAAATGACAGCTGCTATACGAAACCAAGACTCTCGGGAGTATCGGTGAACGACTTTAATTGGCGAATGAATGCGCCGTTAGACAAAATGGAAGCAATCCAACGGGGCGAAGGCGCGGCGGGATGGATGTCCAGCCTCGTGCAACGCATGGATAAGTTGGAAGCGCCGATTGTCCGCCGCATTGCATCAGTCTCCCGCCGCCTCTCCCTTTTCCATGTGAGCGTTTTGGTGAACCGGATGGCGAATGGGTGGATGTATCTGATCGTTGGCGCGTTGATGATTGGTCTAAAGGGTTGGCAATCCTGGCGCCCCGCCGCCGCAGGTCTTATTTCTGTCGGGCTCTGCCAGATTCTTTACAGAATCATCAAACGTGCAATCGCACGGCGGCGGCCTTGCGAAGCGGACTCCGCGCTGTCAAGCCCTGAAAAACCTCTGGATAAATATTCATTCCCGAGCGGCCACTGCATGTCGGCTGTGGCAGTGGCAATTCCTTTGGGCTGGGCTTTCCCGGCTGTAATCCCGGTAATGATATTTGTTGTATTGCTGATCGGATGGGCTCGACTCTCACTGGGACACCACTATCCGAGTGACATAATCATGGGCTGTTTGATCGGCGCCGGTATCTCGTTGGGCGTCACCGCACTTTTCTTTAATTTGATTCGATTCTGATTGCCGTTTCTGGTTATTTAAACACTTGTGACAATTGTCCGGTCTTCTCCATGAGAGCCAGTTGAGCCTGCTGGCGCGCGAAATCCGCATCGAGAAACGCGACCCATCTTTCCCCTTCGTCGAGACGCGACTGCTCCAATTCTTTCAATGAGGATTGTCCCTGATCAAATCTGGTCTGGATCAGCGCGAGATTTTCCTGCGCCAATTTCAGCTCCAGCCTGGCCACCGTGAGCACGGCGTCCTGCTGCGCCAAATTACTGACCGCTTCTCTCGTGACAACCTGTTCATCGTTCCTGAGAATTCCTAAATTCAGTTTCGCTTCTTGCAATTGGCTGCCGGCGAGAGCGGTTTTGGCGGAGGTCCTGGCATTGAAAATGGGGATTTGCACCAGAATTCCGATGCTGACACTGTTTCTCTGAAAAGTCTTAAAATACTGGGCGTAGTTATTGTAATTGCTGAGCAGATTGTACTGGCCGACAAACTCCACGGTTGGCAAGTAGCCGCCGCGCTCCCCTTTCAGAATCTTCTGGCGCGCGTTTTGCTCGGATTCGGCCTCCTTCAGAGCAGGGCTATTCTCCAGCGCCATGTGAACCGCATCATCCGCCGGCTGATCCATTGCCGGCAATTCTTCCGCGGATATGGCGTCGAATTGCGCTGACGAAATTCCGGTCAGATTCTCCAGTTGCGTCGTAAGTGTTTGGCCCCGGCCGCGCAGTTGTGTAATCCGCTGATCAATTCTGGCTAAGGCGAGTTCGCTCTTGGTGACTTCGATGGGAAGCTCCATGCCGCTGGCAGCACGCTTTTGTGTATAGGCGAGGATTTCCTGCGCACTGGCACGTTCATTTCGCAACAAGTCCAGGGCGTGGTGAATTTTCGCCAGTTCCAGATAGGAGGTTGCGGTCCGGACAATCACTCCATCGCGCGTACGCGACATTTCGATCTCCTGCGTTTTCACCCGCTCCTCCTCGGCATGGATCTGTCCCCGGAGCGGTGCATTAAAGATTGTTTCCGAATAGCTGAGCTGAAAGAGCGACGGCGGCTGGCCATTGATCGCGAGAGGAATCCCATTTGTGTAAGCTGCACCCGTGCCGGTGAAGAAGCTGGGCAGGAATTCGGCGCGGTCTACTCGCGCGCGATTTTTCGCGACATCGACCTTAGAGCGTTCCAAGGCTAGCTCGGGACTATTTTGCAAAGCGAGCGACACGGCGCGCGAGAGGGAAAGTCTTTGCGAGTCCTGGGCGCGACATTGAGCGGTTCCAAGCAAGATTGCGACGCCCAGAATTCCTGTAGCAACTTTTTTCATTGAGTTATTCATGTTCGACCACACCCCTTTGTGGAAATTCGTTTGGAGGCAAATGGTTGGGCCGGTGACGCCATCGGCAAAGAACTGTCTTCACCAACCGGCTGGTTGCACCGGCTCGTCAATTCTGCTCGACAGTGCGAACCACCATGCCATCGTGAAGATCGAGATCGCTTGAAAGCGCAATACGATCACCCTCGCCCAAACCTGAAAGTATTTCGTAATGAGTGGAGCTTGCGACACCGAGTGAAACCGCGCGCCGAGTGAGTCGGTCTCCATCCAACACAAAAACAAAGTGACCTTTTTGATCCGTGTGGACCGTACCTCTCGGAACCGCCAAAGCGTTGTGGCTTTCGCGTACCAGGATCTCGACATCCACATTTACATTCGGCAAGAGTTCGAGGCCATGATTCTCCACGGAGCATAAAACCTCGCCAACGCTCCGGGCCCCTCGCGCCACCACCTGCTTCGGAGTTTGCTCGATTCGCCCGGTCCATGTTCTGCCCGGCATCGCATCCCATGAAATCTTCACAGCCTGGTTGAGGTTCAGCGACCCCAGATCAGTTTCGTCAACGAATACTCGCACGCGCACCTTGTGGAGGTCGGCAATCTCCGCCAGGATTTCGCCCGGTTGCACATAATCACCGGCGTGGACGGCGAGCGAATAGATGGTTCCATCGGATGCCGAAGTTGCGGTCGCGGCTCGTTTCTTGCTGTCAAGGAATCGAATCTGCTCTTCGGCCTGATGCACTCGCAGAGATGCGCTTTCCTCCGTCTCATTCGCGCGGCGCGTGAACTCACTCTGCTTCTTCTCGAGTGAATCGAGCAGGGCTCGCGCCCGCGCGAGGCTCGCGGCATTTTGTTCGACTTCATCCCTAGTTGAGGCGTGAGCTTCCAACAATTTTTCGAGCGTGGTCTGTCTGGCTTGCAAGTGGTCAACGTCAACCTGCGCGCGCCGAATATCGCCCGTCAATTGGGCCGCCTCATCGGGCGGGCCCCCTGCCCGAGCATTCCGCAGGTCGTCTTGCGCAGCAAGCAAATCCACTTGCGCCTGTGCCAGGTCCGCCCGGATACTGCCGACATCAAGAGTCAAAATCGGCTCGCCGCGCCGAATCGCTTGGCCTTCTTTCACAAGAATGCTCTCAACTGTCGTTTCAAATTGCGCCCTTAAGATTTGACCGCCGATCGGCTCCACCCTTCCATTGGTGTCGACGTATGCGTTGAGGGTCGTCCGGGATGCCTGGACGATTTGAACTGTGGGAATCCCATTGTGTCCTGAAAAAAGCACAAATAAGGTCACAGAAATCGCCGCAACGAGGAAGACGATCAACCATATTTTCCACTGGCCGATCCATTTAATATTTGACATTGACCATTCCTCGGGTTCACCGGCGATTTCGTTCGAGGTGCAGCGAGTCTATCAAACGCAACTTATCATTGCCTATGAGATTCCCTTGAATTGCCACCTTGAATTGGATAGTGGATATTCAACTCCCCCCCACTGCCGGGTTTTTCCATCGCGGCGCGTATTGACAAACCAACCCCCTGCGGGCAGAGTGCCACTAACATTTCCGTGACTAATCAGACCGGACCCAAATCGCGGGAAGGCATTTCTCCCGCCAAGAATCTGTTCCTCTTCATAATATTTGCAGCTGCAATTCTGGCAGTGCACGCCCCCTATTTGCGGCTCCCATATTTCTGGGACGAATTGGGACAGTTTGTGCCGACGGCACTGGACATTGAACGCTCCGGCGCGTGGATTCCACATTCCGCGGCGCCCAACGTCCATCCTCCAGGTGTGATGGCGTATTTGGCTTTAGCGTGGTACGCCGCCGGGTACTCGGTTCTTAAAACGCGCGTGGCCATGCTGCTGATTGCAGCACTTGGTCTGTTGCTTTTGTATTTGCTGGCCATTGAACTTTGCCCAACCCTGCGCGGTCCCCCGGCATTTTTTGTGACGACACTGCTTTTTATCTCACCACTTTTCTACATTCAAGCGATGCTGGCTCAGCTCGATATGCCTGCGATGGTGCTGACCATGCTCTCGTTGCTGCTCTTTCTTAAGCGACGATACAAAGCGGCCGCGATCGCCTGCACGCTACTTGTTCTAGTGAAAGAAACGGGGCTGGTCGCTCCCGGCCTTTTTATGTTGTGGCTTGTGTTTCGCGAACGCCGGATCCGCGAGGCGTCCTATTTTGTGGCGCCCTTCGTTGCGCTGGCGGTGTGGTTGGTCGTACTGAAGCACGCCACAGGGTTTTGGCTTGGCAATCCGGATTTCACACGCTTCAATGTGACGTACGCGCTCCATCCAGTGCGCGTTGTAACGACGTTTTTGTGCCGCCTTTATTATTTGTTTGTCGCCGAATTCCGCTGGGCCGGGACCCTTGTGGTCGTGATTGCATTGTGGAAGTCGCGCGTTTTCTCGACACCGCGATGGACCGTGTTGGGAATGTTCGCGGTGCTTCACATCACTGTCGTAAGCCTGTTTGGCGGCGCGGAACTTGATAGATATGTCTTGCCCCTTCTGCCAATGGTCTACATTTCATTCGCCGCCGCGTGGGCGCTCTACGCTCCCATGTGGCGGCGGATGAGCGTGCTTATTGTAGTGATTGGGCTGCTCGCTGGTTTCATTTGGGACTCGCCGTTTCCCAGCCAACTGGAAAACAATTTGGCGATGGTTGATTTTATACACCTCCAGCAAGCCGCCGCGGGTTTCCTTGATGAGCATCCGCCGAACGGTCCGGTAGCCTCGGCGTTTCCGTTTACGCAAGCACTGGCCGACCCGTTGTTTGGGTACGTCCGACGACCGTTACCGACTATGGAGACGAATGATTTCCAATCGGCGCATATTGCCGCGGCAATAGATCCGGCAACTGCCGGCGATTTAGTGATTTATACTCGCACGTGGGAGCCCCGCTGGAGAATTCTGAGGTGGCCAGCCTACATCGCGTTTCTCCGCCGGTATTACGAATACGAACCTCAAATCAGTGACGAGGAAATCCGGGCGCGATTTGGCTTTGTTCGCGCCGCGCGGTGGGATCTCCACGGCCAGTGGATCGAGGTCTATTCCAACCCGCGGCGCTAGTTTGGCATCGCATTACGAGTTGGGAACGGGACTGGCCATTCGGTCAGGAGAACGATGGTCCACGATTCCCTTGACAAGGGGCTGCCTCGCGCGCAAAGTGACATTCAACATCGATTCTTGGCCCTTTTGTGACTTTCAGTTCGTCGGAAGCGGCCGCAAATTTGCGGTCTTTGGTCTTTTCGGGCGGTTGGCGCCGGGCTGAATCAGAGGCATGGGGAGCCATATTTCCTCATGCTTTCGGGAATCAACGGGCTTATCGCTGTATCCAACAGAGAGCAGAGAATGTTGCGTAAGAATGAAACGTTAGCTGTTGCGTTCGACTCTTTGAAATGCAACAAGCTACGAGTGTTCCTCGCGATATTTGGAGTCATGGTTGGCAGCGCGTGCATCATCCTCGTGGTGACTGTTTCTCTAACCGAGCGGCGCTACGTGATGGAGCAGATCGAGGCGATCGGCTCAAACCTTGTGTATGCCGATCACGATTTTGATCCCCGGCATCCTTCGGCACTTAGCGACGACATCTCTTTGGCAGATGTCGAAGCGGTGAAAAACAACATCCCCGAGGTTGCCGAGGTGGCTGGCACGCGGCAGATGCCTGTCGTGGCGCAATTCAATGGAAATGAGGTTTTGGCAACTCTGGTCGGTGCGACCAGCCGATACCAGATGATCCGGAGGCTCATAATTCTCCAGGGCCGCTACTTCGACGACAATGACATTTCGTCCCGCAATAAAGTTTGTTTGATTACCGCCAGTCTCGAGAAACGCATTTCCCCCGGCGAAGACCCTGTCGGGAAAAGCATCAGGGTTGGGGAAGAGCGTCTTAACGTCATTGGTGTTTTCACGGAACGCGTTTCCAGCTATGGCATGAACGAGATTCAACGTGAATCCGTTCTGGTGCCTTTCGGACAAATGAAGTCCCTCACAGGGGACGATAAGGTTTGGCTTCTTTACGTTCAGGCTCGCACTTCGAAGGATGTCCCAATTGTTACGCAGAGCTTGGCCCGGCTTCTGAAAAGCCGGCATCCCGGACCGGCCATCTATCGCGTTCAGAATTTGGATCCAATCTTAAAGCTGGCGGATCACATCGCATTGGCCCTCACTTCGGTCATGTTAATCGTCGCATTGATTGCGATGGTCAGCAGTGGGGTGGGGATTATGAACATTATGCTGGCGTCGGTCGTTGAACGCACGCCGGAAATCGGGATCCGGCGGGCCTTTGGAGCCCGTCGAACGCAGATTCTTCGCCAATTTCTTGCCGAGTCCCTTGTAATTAGTTTAGCGGGGGCGCTGGCGGGCATTCTGTTGGGTTTAATTCTTCCAGTGATTGTCAGGCCGATCTTGAATGACGCGGCGCTGAAACTCGAATTCTCCTGGGTCTCTCCCGTTTTGGCGATTATGGTCTCCTGCCTGTTCGGGCTGTTTTTCGGCTACCTGCCGGCCAACCGGGCTGCCAGAATCGAGCCGTATGAAGCGCTCCGATATGAATAGCCGCGAAAATTCGGATGAACTAAACCTCTTCACGGTATTGTTTGGGGATGATTTCCAGCACTAATGCAACATCGCTGTTCCGGGAGCAGAATGTCTCCTTTGATTTCAGTGCCAAATTTTAAGGCTTTGGTGGCGATTGCCGCCGGTCAAAGTTCACCCTTCAGTTTGAGGCACGCATCCTCCAGTTCTGTGGCGATTTTTTTGCGCGGACTGATCCATAACAACTCCTTCGTCCTGGCCGTCATGATTCCTTATTTCGTTGTGATGGCGATTCTCGGAATATACGGCTTGCACCGGTATTGGTTGTTGTACGCATATTTCAAAAATCGCCGGAACGTGCTTGGACCCCCACCTGCAGTCTCCGAATGGCCCATGGCCACCATCCAACTTCCCATTTACAACGAGCGCTACGTAGTCGAAAGGCTGTTGGATACGGTGGCGCAAATTGAATATCCGCGGGATAGGCTTGAGATTCAAATTCTTGACGACTCAACAGATGAAACACAGCAGATTGCGCGGGCGTGCGTTGAGCGGTATCAGGTCCTCGGTCTTCCCATCCGCTACGTGCATCGAAGCGATCGCGCAGGATTCAAGGCTGGCGCGCTCGCGGCAGGGCTAAAATCCGCCGCCGGTGAATTTGTCGCTATCTTCGATGCGGATTTTCTTCCTCCGCCGGATTTCCTGCTCCGAACGATACCCTATCTCAACGATCCGAAAATAGCTTTGATCCAGACACGCTGGACATACGTGAATCGGAGTCACTCTGTCCTGACAGAAATTGAGACGATTCTGCTGGACGGGCACTTCGTGATCGAGCAGGGCGCCCGCTCGCGCAGCGGCGATTTTTTTACTTTCAACGGTACCGCGGGCGTCTGGCGGCGCGCCGCGATTGACGATGCAGGTGGCTGGCAACACGATACGCTCACAGAGGATGCCGACCTTTCCTACCGCGCTCAGCTTCGCGGCTGGAAATTCCTCTACCTCCCAGACATGGAATGCCCGTCTGAACTACCCGCCGAGATGAACGCCTTCAAAGTGCAGCAGACGCGCTGGGCGAAGGGTCTAATGCAGACCGCGATAAAGATACTGCCGCGTGTACTGCGCTCTGACGCTCCCTTGCACACCAAAGTTGAGGCCTTTTTCCACTTATCGGCAAATATCTGCTATCCCTTGGTGATCTTGCTATCGTTGTTGGCGCTGCCAGTTATGACGGTGCGATTCCACCTGGGCGGATTCATGAGATCGATTGTCGACCTTTTCGTATTCATTGCCACCACAGGCTCGATTTCGGCTTTCTTCCTTCTTTCTCAGCGCGAGCTCTACCCACGCGCTTGGACTCGGTCCATTCTGTACCTGCCGTTAACGTTGGCAGTGTTCATTGGGCTTACTGTTCGCAATGGCAAGGCCGCGGTCGAAGCCTTAATTGGCGTGCGATCTGAATTCGTGCGCACGCCGAAATTCCAGATCGGAAAATTGACCGGCGTTGTGCAAAAGAAGCTTTACCGCAGCCGCGCCGGGTTCATGCCATACGTTGAAATCGCCATGGGCCTCTACTTTGCATTTGCGGCCATTTATTCCATCTTGAGCAAGAATTATGGGACTACGGCATTCCTCGTTCTCAGCGTGTACGGTTTCATGTACACCGGGATCATGTCGATAGCGCAAGACAGGTGGGATCGGCTGAGGTCGAGATATGGAAGAAGAACCAGCCCCGAAATTGTCGACTACGCGGCCTGCGAACATCCCGGAGAGTAGCCGCGGATCGCATTTCCCACGGGCATACTGTGCGGCCAAGGGGCCCGGCCAAATCATCGTGATCGATCATATCGAGAAACCTTCGGATAATTAGCAGCGTGCAGCAAGTTCCTCGGCGCACGCCTTCATCCTGGTCACAATCCGTTCTCGACCGTCGTTATAAGTAGCGAGCCCGTGTGCGAGCTGCGGAGGTTTTAGACATGCAGAAGCTTAAATGTCCAATCGGAAGTCGAAGAATAATGTTGCCGAGCGCGGCTGGATTGCTGGCCATTGCCGCCCCGATTCTGTTCATCCTGTTAAGTCCACTTCAAAGCCGAGCGCAGGGGCAGCAACAGGGGCAAGCTCAACCACAAGCGCAGTCGCAAAACTTAGGCCCCGCCTCTACGCCTGTCTACGAATACGAAGTCGCCTCGATTAAGCCAAGCGCGCCTTTCGGAATAGGCAAGGGCTCTGGTTTCAGATTCGGAGTGAACTACACGCCGGACGGAATGATCATTGCGAACTTTCCGTTGAGGGCGCTGATTCAAATGGCACTCGGAGTTCAGGATTATCAGATTTCAGGAGGCCCGGATTGGGTGAAATCTGATCGCTATGATGTTGACGCGAAAATGGACAGCTCCGTGGCTGACGTGCTGCAGAAGCTCAGCCCGGAAGATCGCAATCATGCGAGGCAGTTGATGCTCCAGGCGCTTTTGGCGGACCGCTTCAAGCTGACGTTTCATAGCGACACGAAAGAACTTCCTAACTTTTCGCTGGTCATTGTGAAAAACGGCCCCAAATTGCAGGAAACAAAACCCGTCGACCCATCCAAGCCCGTAGCCAAGGACGCTAACGGCAAGCCTCTACCTCCCGGAGCTGTGCGGATGCTTTCCGGGAATGACGGAACGCGTCACATCACAGCTCCCGGGGCCACATTGGCAGCCTTTGTGTCGATGTTGGGGAACCAACTTGGCCGCCCTGTTTTGGATAAGACCGGGCTTACGGCAAAGTACGACATCTCATTGCAGTGGACTTCAGATGACCGCCCAGGCCAAGCGGTTCCGGGAGCCTCTCCGGACGGCATGTCTGCGCCCCTTCCAGCAGATCCCAGCGGCCCTTCAATTTTCACAGCCATTCAGGAGCAACTCGGGCTGAAATTGGAATCGGGAAAAGGTCCGGTTGAAATCATTGTGATTGACCACGCCGAAAAGCCTTCTGGAAATTAGCGGGGGGCATTAAATTAGATCGTAGCGATGTGGCAGCAAGCACATTTTTTCCGCGTAATTCCGGCATTGAATGTGCAACCACAGTTGGGGAGCGGCGTCTATATATTGAGGTTTATAGACATGCAAAGAGCTGGCGATGGTCCTGGAATTCGTAGGAGGTTTTTGATGAGTGCGGGAGTATTGGCTGCCGCCGCGCCGATTGTATTTGGTTTGGCAAACGCGACACCCGGCCGTGCGCAGGCGCAAGCTCAAACCCAAACCCAGACACAAACTCAAGTTCAGACGCAGTCTCCTGCGCAGGCGCCAGGCCAAACCACACCCCTTGATTTGTCTAAGTTTGAGTACGAGGTTGCTTCGTTTAAGCCTGACAAGTCGGACACCGGCATGACGAGAATGCAGTCAGCACCCGACGGATTCTCTGCGACGAACATGATGCTTCAAAACCTCGTTACGTCAGCGTTCGGAATCCAGAATTATCAGCTTGAAGGAGCACCGAGCTGGCTAACATCAGAAAGATTCGATATTGACGCGAAAATGGACCCCGCCGTCTCGGAAGCGTTTCAAAAGCTCAGCCCAGAGGATCGCAACCTCGCGCGGCAGCACATGTTTCAGGTGCTCTTGGCGGACCGCTGCAATCTGAAGTTTCACCGCGAATCCAAGGAACTCCCAGTTTATGCGCTGGTCATCGGGAAGAACGGTTCCAAACTTAAAGAGGCGAAACCTGACGACACTTATCCAAATGGGATCCAAGGTGCCGGGGGCCGCGGAGGACGCGGAGTAATGTCGATGAATGGCAGAGGCGGAGCCCAAACAATGACGGGACAAGCCGTGCCCATCGGAAACCTTGCTCGCACTTTGGCGAGTTTTCTAGGCCGGCCCGTTTTGGATAAGACCGGCCTTACGGGAATGTACGACTACACTCTGCAATGGTCTCCGGAGGACACCCGCGCCCAGGCACCTTCAGGTGGCGGCGACGGCCAGCCTCCCGCGGCCCCCTCGGAACCGGCTGGCCCGACTCTACTGATGGCTGTCCAGGATCAGCTTGGCTTGAAACTGGAATCGGGAAAGGGTCCGGTAGAAATCATTGTGATTGAGCATATTGAGAGGCCCTCGGAGAATTAGCGGCGGACGGGATTTTGAGGGGAATTCTGTGTAGTAGAAACTATTCGGTTGCTTAGTGCGTAATTGTTAATAAATACGCAACCAGTTGGATGCCGGGCTGCGTCTATATACGAAAGTTTCAGGCATGCAAAGAGTTGGCAGCTTATTTGGGATGCATCAATTGTTTTGTCCCAAATGCAAAAGGAGGCTGGAGTCATGAAACGCGCATTTGCGATCATGTGTTACTTCGTCCTTCTCTCCAGCGCGGCGTTCGGGCAGTCCGCCACGACACCTGCCGCAGCGCCTGCGGCATTTGACGTCGCCGACGTCCATACAAGTCCGAAGACCACGTTTCCGTTTTTCCAGGGAGGCGTCCTCCAAGGCACCAGGTACGTCTTGCGGAATGCAACCATGGTGGATCTAATCGCAACGGCGTACGGCGTCGATAACAACAATGTGTTGGGCGGGCCGAGCTGGCTGGAGACAGACCACTTCGACGTGATCGCCAAGGTTTCCCCCGGGACGACGATGGAAGCAATCAAGCCGATGCTCCAAGCCATGCTTACAGATCGCTTCAAGCTCGCGCTCCACCAGGACACCAAGCCCATGCCCGTCTTTGTCCTTACGGTGGGAAAGGGCAATCCGAAACTAAAGGAAGCGGACCCCGCGGGCACCACCGGATGCGGACCCTCGCCGAACCAGCAGCCTCCAACACCCGGCACAGTTTTCTACATAATGGTAACCTGCAAGAACATGACAATGGAGGCGTTTGCAGAGCAAGTACACCAAATGGCCGGGGGTTACTTGACCAACCCTGTAGTGGACCAAACCGGGCTAAAAGGAGCTTGGGATTTCGACATTAAGTGGACCGGGCGTGGAGCGCTGGCACAAGCCGGCGCAGACGGAATCTCCATTTTTGACGCGGTTGATAAACAACTCGGGCTGAAGCTGGATGCCCAAAGAATTCCATTGCCAGTATATGTAGTTGATAGCGCGAACGAGAAGCCGACCGACAATCCACCCAGTGTGGCGGCAAACATGCCGCCTGCTGCGCCTGCCGAGTTCGAAGTGGCGGTAATCAAGCCGAGCCCGCCGGGCGCAACTCAGGGAGGCAGGGTTGATCCTGCCGGCAGGATCGATTTACAAGCCATCACGCTGAAGGACCTGATTACTATCGCCTGGGACCTTGATCCGCGTGTCGACGACATGCTTGTGGGAGCGCCCAAATGGCTGGGTTCCGACAAATTCGATATCGTTGCCAAGATTTCCACTTCGGCGCCGACTACCAACTCCCAGCAACTTCCGGATATTGAAGATCTTCGGAAGATGCTGCGCGCGCTCCTGATCGAACGCTTCGAAATGGTTGTGCGCAATGAGGATCGGCCAATCAGCGCATATACCTTGACTGCGGTAAACCCGAAACTCAAGAAAGCGGATCCCTCGAATCGTACAGCGTGCAAGGAGGGGCCTGGGGCGGACGGCAAGGACCCGCGGATCTCAAATCCAATCCTCTCGAGGTTGATTACCTGCCTGAACATGACGATGCCGCAATTTGCAGAACAGCTCCGGCTGATCGCTGGAGGATATATTTTCACGCCGGTTCAGGATGCAACGGGACTTGAAGGCGCCTACGATTTCACATTGAGTTTTAGCACGGCCGGTCAATTCAACGGCGGCGGGCGCGGAGTCGCGGGTGGTGGCGCTCCGCCAGCCAGCGATACCCCCACTGCGTCAGACCCGACGGGCGCCCTCTCAATTTTTGATGCTGTTAGCAAGCAGCTCGGGCTGAAATTGGAGATGCGCAAGCGCCCGGTGTCCGTGCTGGTGATTGATCACGTAGAAGAGAAGCCGACGGACAATTAGCGTGCGAGCAGTCGGGTAGAAATTAAAGTCGAAATTAAGGTCGTAATAGGCTCGTGTTGGTATTCTAATTTGATCGATTTTTTCGTCAAAGCTTTTGGAAATGAGCAGAGGGCGGGGTACTGGATGGAATTGCGGCGAATTGGAAAATATCTCCGTCTCTTCTGCGCCGTTGGGTGGCTCGCAACCTGCAGCCTAGCATCGGCTACGGAACATCACGGACAAGTTACATTTAATACTTTCCCGGTCCCGGGAGTCACTGTAACAGCGACTCAGGGGGATAAGAAATTTGTCGCCATAACAGATCAAGATGGCCTCTATTCCTTCCCCGATTTGACGGATGGAACGTGGACGATTGAAATTGAGATGGTTGGCTTTTCAACCATCAAAGACCAGGTCTTGGTCGGTGGGAAGACGCCTCCTGCGCCGCCCTGGGAATTGAAGATGTTGGCGCTCGATGCAATCAAGACCGAGGCTCCGGCGGCGCCTCCTGCCCCGGGAGTAGCTGCTCCACAGGTCAAGTCCGAAGAAACAAAACCACCGGACAAGACCGAACCGGCAAAACCACAGGATAAGAACGACCAGACAAAGCCGCCGGATAAAAACGCACCAGCAAAACCACCTGTGGCCGCACCCGCGGCGGCGGAAGCACCCCAGGAGAGCACCGATCAGCGCGCTGCCGACGGCTTCCTGATTAACGGCAGCACGAATAACGGGGCCGCGTCACCCTTCGCGCAGCTTGCGGCGTTTGGTAACAGTCGCAGTAACGGGAGAAGTTTGTACAACGGCGGAGTCGGCTTGATCATTAACAATTCCGTGCTGAATGCCAGCCCCTATTCCTTGAGCGGTTTTAGCACTCCGAAGCCCAACACGAATCAGATAACGGGTGTCGCGAATTTCGGCGGCCCAATAAAAATTGGGCATTTGTTTAAGACTCCCCCCTCTTTTGTTGTCGGATACGTGTGGACACGAAACGCCATTGATTCGACGCAATCCGGTATTGTGCCGACGTTGGCGGAGCGCAGTGGAGATTTGTCGCAGGCTGTAAATTCGATGGGGCAGCCGCTGCAATTCGTGAATCCGGCCACGGGACTGCCGTTTCTCAACAATATGGTTCCGGTCAGCACGCAGGCGGCGGCACTGTTGAATCTCTTCCCAAAGCCAAACATTGTGGGTAATCCGGATTACAATTATCAAATTCCAGTCATCAGCAACACGCATCAAGACGCATTAAACCTGCGCCTCAATAAGACATTGAATCGCAAAGATTCGCTCAATGGCTTATTCAGTTTTCAGAGCACTCGGTCAAGCAATCCAAATCTGTTTGGTTTCGTCGATACCACCAGCTCGCTGGGGCTCAACACCAGCGCGACCTGGACGCACCGCTACAACCAACACTTTTTTCAGACGGTTACATACAGGTTCAGCCGCCAGGCGACGCTAACCATTCCCTATTGGGAGAATCGCCAAAACATTTCAGGCATGGCTGGAATCACGGGAAATAATCAAAGCCCGGTGAATTGGGGGCCGCCGACACTCGGCTTTTCGACTGGCGACATATTCCCCGCCTTGACCGATGGGATAAGCGCCCACAATCGGAATCAGACAAGCGCGGTGTCCTATGCCATGAATTGGTTCCACCGCAGTCACAACGTTAAGTTTGGCGGCGATTTCCGCAGGCAGGAGTTTAATTACTTGTCGCAGCAAAACCCGCGAGGAACATTCACTTTTACCGGAACGGCCACGTCGGGAGTTGTGAATGGCCAACCGGTGCCGGGCTCTGATCTCGCAGATTTTTTGCTGGGAATTCCAGACGCGAGCTCCATCGCTTTCGGCAACGCGGACAAGTACTTTCGGCAATCTGTCTACGACCTCTACATCAATGATGATTGGAGAGTAACGCCACAGCTCTCCGTAAACGGTGGGATCCGCTGGGATTACGGTGCGCCAGTGACGGAATTGTTTGGGCGCATGGTAAATCTGGACATTGGCCCGGGATTTGCGGCCGTTGCCCCGGTAATTGGAAACAATCCAACCGGGTCGGTCACCGGCCAAACCTATCCTACCTCGCTCGTCCGTCCGGACAAGCACGCCATTCAACCGAGCATCGGGATTGCATGGCGGCCAATCTCCGGCTCGTCAATTGTTATTCGCGCCGGGTATGGGGTTAATTTCGACACCTCGGTCTATTCAAATATTGCCCTGTACATGGCACAGCAAGCGCCGCTCTCAACGAGTGTGACTGTAGCGAATAGCGCTGCGTGCCCGCTCACACTGGCGATTGGGTTCAACACTTGTCCGTCCACCACGGCTACATCTTTTGCAATTGATCCGAATTTCCGCGTTGGCTACGTGCAGACCTGGCAGTTATCCGTGCAAAAGGATTTGCCGTGGTCGCTGCAAATGACGGCAATATATTTTGGAAACAAGGGAACGCGCAGCCCCCAGGAATTCCTGCCGAATACGAATCCTCCGAACGAGCCTGTCGGGTTTGTACCTCCGTGTCCAACGTGTCCCGTTGGATTTGAGTTTCTCACTTCCAATGGCAATTCGCACCGCGAAGCGGGCACTCTTCAAATGCGGCGAAGGTTGCACAACGGCCTTACCGCTACGGCGACATACACGTTCTCAAAATCCATAGATGATGCTTCCGCACTGGGCGGAGGGCAATCCGCGAATCAGCTACTCGCGCAGAACTGGCTGAATCTGAACGCTGAGCGCGGCCTTTCGACATTTGATCAGCGGCACCTGCTGAGCACGCAAATTCAATATTCCACGGGCATGGGGCTGGGCGGCAAAACGCTGATGAGCGGCTGGAAGGGAAAACTCTACAAAGAGTGGACCATCCTTACGAATATCACAGTCGGGAGTGGTTTGCCGCAGACGCCCATTTATCCTGTCTTGGTGACGGGCACGGGGTTTTCGGGAAGCGTCCGGCCCAACGTTGTTCCAGGCCAGTCGCTTTACGCGGCTTCGCCGGGTTTTTATTTGAATCCGGCGGCTTTCACGGCTCCTGTCTCAGGACAATGGGGAGACGCGGGAAGAGACTCAATCACCGGGCCTTCGCAATTTAGTTTAAATGCTTCGTTAGCGCGCACATTTCGCATGAGCGATCGGTTGAATCTCGATCTGCAATTTGCCGCGACCAATCCGCTTAACCACCCAGCGTACACCAGTTGGAATGTGACGTTTTTGAGCCCGCAATTTGGATTGCCGGCATCGGTCAATGCAATGCGCAGCATCCGGACCACTCTGCGCTTGAGGTTCTGAAGCATGAAACGTGCGATTTCTATATTTCTTCTATTGACGCTGGCTGCCACCGCGCAGCAGGTGGGGCAAAATACCGCGCCGCAAGTAAACTCGACGCAAAAAATTACTGTCAACACTAATTTGGTCGTTGAACAGGTATCGGTGAAAGACAAAAAAGGGAACCCCATTCTGGGCCTGACCGCGAAGGATTTCACCCTTACCGAGGACGGTGTGGCGCAAACGATTCGCTTCTGCGACCCAATCGAATTGACGGAAATCCCCAGCGGCGAGATCCCCGTTTCAACCGAGCCTGAGAACGTCAAGATCTACAACAAGCTCGGCACGACGCAAATTATGCCGGAGACGGAAGGAAACCTCCGCTATAAAGACCACCGCCTGATGGCGTTGTATTTCGACATGACTGCCATGCCGCCCGCGGACCAAATACGAGCGCTGGCGGCTGCGGAGAAATTTGTTCGGACGCAGATGACGCCTGCGGATCTCCTTGCCATCTTTCGATATTCGGGAAGCTCCGTGGATTTGCTGCAGGATTTCACCGCTGACCGCAGCAAAATTTTGAGCATTATCCAGACGTTGATTGTGGGTGAAGGCCAGGGATTTGATGAGTCCACTAGCGACGCAAGTACTTCCGATACGGGCGCCGCATTCGGCCAAGATGACAGTGAGTTCAACATTTTTAATACCGACCGCCAGTTGTCCGCGATCCAGACTGCCGCAAAAATGTTGGGGCGCCTGAGCGAGAAAAAATCGCTGATCTATTTCGCAAGCGGCCTGACGCTGAATGGCATTGACAACCAGGCGCAACTGCACGCCACGATAGACGCGGCTATCCGCGCCGGTGTGACGATTTGGGCGATTGACTCGCGCGGCTTGGTGGCCCAAGCTCCCCTTGGAGACGCCACCAGGGCATCGCCGGGCGGCCAGAGCATGTATACCGGGGCCGCAGCAATGGCGATGACGACGAACTTTCAGAAGTCGCAGGATACGCTCTACGGGATCGCCGCGGATACCGGCGGGAAGGCGCTGCTCGATTACAACGACCTGACGAAGGGAATCGTGGAGGCGCAGCACTCAGTCTCGAGCTACTACATCCTTTCCTATTACACCACCAACGCCAATCAAGACGGAAAATTCCGCCGAATCAAAGTTACGCTGAATTCAGATGTTGCCGCCAATCTCGATTATCGCCAGGGCTACTTCGCCGGCAAGGTATTCGGCAAATTCACCACCGCCGATAAAGAACGGCAGCTTGAAGATGCGTTGATGTTGGAAGAACCGATTACGGAACTCACCATCTCTATGGAGATAGATTACTTCCAGTTGAACCGGGCCGAATATTTCGTCCCAATCATCATGAAGATCCCCGGGCGGGAACTCGCACTTGCCAAACGCGGCGGCGCCGAACATACACTTATCGATTTTATTGGTGAGATCAAGGACGCCTATGGCGGCAGGACCGTAACAAACTTGCACGACAAGGTGAACATCAAGCTGAGCGATGCAACGGCACTCGAATTAGTCAAGCGCCCGATTGAATACGACACTGGCTACACGATTCTTCCCGGAAAATACAACATCAAAGTTCTCGCGCGGGATGACGAAACCGGGAGAATCGGCACGTATCAAACCACGTTTACCATTCCCAATTTGAACAAAGAGGACAAACGGATCCCCATCAGCACTGTTGTGCTAAGCAGCCAGAGAGTTGACCTTAAAGATGCCCTCTATAACGCAAAAAATAACGACAAAGAAGAGGTTGCCAACCCGCTGGTCGTGAATGGCGTGAAATTGATTCCCAGCGTAACCCGGGTCTTCAGCAAGAGCCGCGACATGTACGTCTACCTTCAAGCCTACGAGCAGGGCGTGACGACTGTTCAACCGTTGGTCGCGTTTGTGAGTTTCTACCACGCGCAAACAAAAACGTTTGAAACACAACCGATAAAGGTGACGACTGGAATGAACAACAGGTTGAATACGATGCCTCTGAATTTCAGCATCGGTCTCAAGGAACTTCCGCTAGGCGAGTATGACTGCCAGGTCTCCGTACTCGACCCAACCGGGCAGAAAGTGGCATTTTGGCGGGCTCCGATCAAAATCGTACCGTAGTCTGAACAACACGATTGCGATTGGACCCTGCTCGAAAACCCTCCGTATTACTCCACAAGTTGTAGGTTGAGCGCGATGCGAACGCCGTTGACCAAGACAACACTTTGATCAATGAGTTGCTGGTTGGTGATGTCCGCATCGACAAATTGCCGTAGTGCAATTCGGGGACAAATGAATTCAATGGCCTCCGACGAAGAGTGAGCATCTGTGCCGAATTGATTCAAGACTGTGATGTCATATCCCGCGAAAGGAGCGTCTCCCGGGACCTTGTCGAGGATATCTTTCAGTTGGCCGGCCAGAAAGAGGTCAAAACTCTGTGCAGCGCGTTTATAAAGCGAGGTGGACTCTTGTGAGAAGTGGATCGTGTTCCGTAATGTAAGTTGCAACACCACTTGATTCCGATAAACGACAAAGGAGGGTGGTGCGTAACTCACAAAATGGAATTTTTCCTGGCCCAATTTAGCAAGGGCGTCGAGCGGAACTTGATATTGTGACTGAAGACGATCTAAATCGGCTGCAGCCGGCGTTGCCGGAGTACCACCGGAGACTATTGCAGGCGTCGAAAGAGCGGTCCCGGCTATTGGTCGATCTGCTGGCGCCGCCGCTGCCGGGGGCGCGACAATTTGAGGCTGAATCTGGGGTCTCAATTCGGGCGGCAAGAGAGCCGGACTCACAAGCCTGGAACTCGAGTTGGCGGGTGCCGCGGAGCCGCCAGCAATGCGTGATGACCCAGCGTGGGGCGAAGAAGATCGGTCGAGCGTCTCGACCGCAAACGGATCCTCTTTGCCCAAGGCCAGCCCAAACGCCTTGCCATCCAAGAAAACTTCTGAACGATCCAGGATTTCCTGGCGCTCCGAATCCGTGGTTGCTCCAGCGAATGCAAAGGCATCGGCCCGGTCAAAAACCACGACAAGGATTTCTTTGCCTTCAAAGTCGTAACTCTGATTACGCGTCCTGGTGTGAAAGGAGATCTCGAATCCGATTCCATCGCATTCAACGTCAGAGGGGATGGTCTTGGAGGTAAGCAAGAGAGCGGGCATGATGACATCGGAAAACGTGCGGCTTGCCCGCTCATTTTGAGTCAGGCGATCTGCGCTGTAGGCTGCGTTGTAGCTTCCTGAAATCTTCAAGAGCAGGCGGTCATGGAAAAATACAAATTCGATGCCGCGCGCATCCGACTCAGCCTGTTTACTCGGATCAAGCCCCACATAGCGGCCCAAAGCAAACTTAAATGGGAAATGCGCCTCATTAATCTCCTTATAGAGCGCCTTGATTTGAGAGAAATACGCGGTCTGCGCAGCCTTCAGGCGTGGATTCGCAATCTCCACAGGGTTGACTTGACTACGCGCGGGCGTTGCCAGTCCCGTTATCAATAACCCTGCGACGGCCAACCAAAATGCCAAATTCTTATTTTGCACTGATCTCATGGCTACCTACTTTGAAGTGTATTTCGAACCCGCGCGCGCAGGAGGCTGATAGGGAGGCTGTGCAATCGCGCGCGTGTACGCAATCAATTCTCGGATTTCTTCCTGTGTAAGAGTCTGTCCATATGGCGGCATCATAGCTGATTTCGAAACGGCGCTGCCGCCCAAGGTTATGATGTTCTGCAAATAGTCGTCACTCTCGGCATTCAGCACGGATCCATCGTTCATAAGAGCCGGCATGGGCTTCAAATTCGAGCGGTTGGAAGGCCCCGCGGGCGTTGCGTCAGCATGGCACCAAACACACTGGGCGTAGAAGATCCGTTTCCCTTGCGCTTGTTGATAGTCTAAGAGAACGACGCGCTGGGAGTCATTCCAGTCGGGCTCGGTATCGTAGGCGTTTCTCTGGGGATCTTTTGCAACTGTATTGCTTTTTCTGTTGCAAGCGCCACCAAGAACAATTGCTAGAACCGATAGGAAGAGAAGAATCGGACGGGATTTCATCGCTGTCCCCCATCATCGGATCCCGCTCGAACTGAAGTGCCGTTGCTTTTGCCCGCGCTTTTAGCTGATTTTGCAGACTGGCGCAGAGTGGCCAGATACGCCGTCAATGCCTGAATCTCGTCATCGGCGAGAGAACGCCGCGGCTCAATTGTGCCCGGCACGAGCGCCTGCGGATTCCGGAGCCAAGCCGCGATCCATGCAGGCGTAAGCCAGTTTCCCGCATTGCTCAAGTTCGGGCCTACATATCCTCCACTGGAACCAATCGTGTGGCAGGACTGGCATTGGTATTTGACCTCGTAGAGCTGCTTGCCGAGTGCCACCTTCACAGCGGAAAAACTCTTTGGATCAATTTTCAATGGATCTACGAGCGGACTCTGCAAAACGACCCCTAGGTAGTCGGCGACTATCGCCGCTTCCTGGTCGGTCATGTTGAATTGAGGCATACGCAAGACAAGGGTTGGGCGCAAGGTCTGAGGGTTTTTCAGGAAACTAATCAGCCATTGACGTTGCACGCGGCTCCCCTCGTAGGAGAGGTCAGGAGCAAGCGTTCCGCCAACACCATTGAACTGGTGGCATTCCGAGCATTTATATCGTTCAAACACGCGGCCAAATTCTCCGGCAGGGTGAAAGGAGCCTTCCGTTCGCGGGAGCACCAGCTTTTGCATGCCACTTGCTCCGGGAGTCCCCGTCATGCTGAGCAAGGCTGTCGTGACCGCATCGAGATCCGCTGGCGCTAGGCGATAGAGTGGCATTCGGGCAGACGAAATTACGGATGAGGGATCGGTGATCTTGGCTTGAATGTATGCGATCAGGTTTCGCGGGATCTTTGACTGTCCGAACTCGAGTTGCGAAAGGTCCTTCCCGCCTTCGGCGGAGAGGTCGGGGCCAAGATCGCGCTGAGGAGCCATCCCCCCCACGATGTGGCAGCTCGCGCAACCCTTGTCCACAAACAGCCGCCGTCCCGTTTGGATTTCAGTCTGGGTAGGCGTCCCCAACTGCGGCACATTTGCAAGTAGGTCGGAATCATTCAGCTTTGCAGCGATGTACTGCGTGACCTTGTAAAGGTCTTCATCCGTCCACTGGTAGCGCGGCATCCTGCTGTGAAGAAGGTAAGACTGAGGATCCTTCAGCCACGCAGCCAGCCAGTCTGGGTTCACTTTGCTTCCGACTTTGGTCAACTCCGGCCCAATGTCGCCCCCGATCAGCTTTGTTTCTCCTGCCCGCGTGACAGCGAACGAATGGCAGGTTGAGCAAAACATTTGGCGGAATCGGAGTTCACCCTGGGCAACTAGGTCGGGGCTCTTGCTCCACGCCGCGACCACTCGCGGGTCAAAATGAAAGGTCTGGACCGAGTTTCCTTTTAGAGTACTCAAATAAGCTGAAAGGGCTTGCAGCTCTGACTCCGTGAGCCGAAACTGCGGCATTCGCGGCGGAGTTTCTTCGGAATCGTAACCGTTCACGGTCGCGTTGCCGTTGCTGTCAGTGACGGTTCGCGGCTCCTTCAGCCATTTATAAATCCATTGTCGGCTGACCTTCGTGCCAATATTTGTCAAATCAGGCCCGAGCATTTCGGCGCGTTCGATCCCCTGCAAACGATGGCAGCCCGCGCAATTCAACGTCGCAAGAAGTTGGCGGCCTCGATTGAGCTGAGGCGTTTCTGCCAGGTCACCCCGGTGACAAGTCCCGCAGGACGCCTGGATGTATCGAACGGGCAACAGGGGCTGCTCCCATGCCAGCGTGGTTTCGTGCGCCTCCGCCACTTCCGTCGCAGCCCCCTGGCCACGGTGACAAACCGCGCATCCCCATTCGCGCACGCGATGAGGAATTGGGGGGTGCGCACGAAATGGCTGTGGCACGGACGCATCGAGCAAGCTGGGCTGTGTGATTCCCTGGTGACATGTAGTGCAACGATCTACGACGCCGAGATCGGGGATCCAAATCTGATCGATGTCTGGATGGTAGTCTGCGAGCAACCGTTTTGTATCGGGTCGCGTTTCGGCAAAGCTGACAAAGTCGCGCTTATAGCGTTTCCATTCACGAAGTAGGTCCTTCACAGGCGAGATCGCGAGGGCGATAACGAACAAAACCGAAGCGACGGCAAGGATCAAGCGCAGTCGGCGCGATATCCGTCCCATTCCTTCAGCCTGCATGGGAACCCCATGGCCAAACCCATGACCACCCCGGCCCTCTGAAAAAGGTTCCGACGACAGTTAAAACCACCGCCACCAGAATGAACCAGGTCATGATCCACCAGGAAAGAGGCCGCGTGCGGAGATACTCAAGTCTGGCACTGCTCTTGGGCACAGCGAAATAAGAATAAAGTATCAACGCACCAATCAATGTTGTCGGTGCGAGCACGGTCCACGCACGCGAGAAACCAAGCATGAGGACTAAGGCGATCAGCACACCCAAAACGATCCAGAATCGACGCTTCCCGTCATCCGGCCAGAGTGGTTTGCCCTGAACGTTGACGTTGAAATACGGAATCACGACAAGACCAATTACAACCAGCGTCGGAATGATGATTCCGGCCAAAAGCGGAGGGAAATAATGCAGCAGCTCCTGCAGGCCGAGGAAATACCATGGCGCCTTCGCCGGGTTTGGAGTGAGCAACGGGTTGGCCAACTGTTCGAGCGGGGCGTCCCAAAACAAAGCTACGGCTACGAGCGCAATCACCAGAACCATGAAGGCGACGGCCTCGCGCATCAACAGATGCGGATAAGTCATCACCTGCTGGCCAGGGTCGCCCTTCACCTTCGCCGAGGTCTTCTTGGTAATGAAGACGACGCGAATGGGGTCTTTCTTGGCGTTCGAGCCGAACCCGGCTTCGTATTTATTTTCCTTGTCCGTCATCGCTTTCACGCACGGTCAATCCACCGTCTTTCTGCACCCTCCAGAAGTGAACGGCAATCAACCCAATCGCAATCAGCGGCAGCACAACACAATGGAGCACGTAAAACCGCAGCAAAGCGTTTTCGCCGACGAGATTTCCACCCAATGATACAAATCGCACTTTCTTGCCGATCACCGGCATGGCCGAAATAATATTTGTTCCTACGGTGATCGCCCAGAACGCCAGTTGATCCCACGGCAGCAAATAGCCGGTGTAACTCAGAAACAGCGTGACAATCAGAAGAAATACCCCGACCACCCAATTGAATTCGTGAGGTGGCTTATATCCACCGCGGTAGAAAACGTGGAACATATGCCAGAAAACAAGGAGCACCATTAGCTGCGCCCCGAGCCGGTGAAGATTCCGCAGGAATACCCCGTTCGATACGACAAATCGGAGATCCTTCATGTCTTTGTATGCCTGGGGTGCGGCTGGATGGTAATAAAACATCAAGAGGATGCCGCTGATCACGAGGACAATAAAAAGCAAGAACGAAATAGAGCCTAGATAGTAGGAGGCCCGAACGCGCAGGGATTTCTCGCGCACTTTTACGGGAAGGAAATGCAGAAAGAAATTTCCGAAGACTGCGAGGCTGCGAGTCCTGTTGGTCCGTGCTGGTCCGCGGCGGAAGATGGACTTCCAAACGCGCGTTTCACGCAGCCGCCCGAGTGCACCCTGGAGGGAAAATGGAGTTGCCATCGTCTGCCTCAGACCTTCAAAACCTGGCCGGGGGCCAAAATTTCGAGCTTATCCACTTGCAATTCGCCATCAACCGTCAGCGAAATGGAAAAATGAGGCAGCGGCCGCGGAGCCGGCCCTTCAATCTTCGTTCCGTCCATCCGGAATTTGCTGCCGTGGCACGGACAAGCAATCTGTTCGAGTTCGGGCTTCCACTGCGTAATGCATCCGAGATGCGTGCACACCGCGGATACAGCGTAAAAACCCTGGTCGGTGCGGACAATGTAAACCTGCTGCTCCTGCAGGAAAGTGACTGAATTCAACGGATATAAATCCGGATTCCCCGCCCGGAAAGTTGTCGGTGGTTCAAACAAAACATTCGGGGAAAGAAACCGATAAGTGACAACCATCGAACCCAGGCCGGCAATCCCAAGAGCGCCGGCTGCTACTTCATTTAAGAACTCGCGGCGCGTGGCCCCAGCTTTTGAAGATGTGGGCGTTCCGTCCTTGCCATCTGCGGGTTTTGTTGTCTCGCTCATGCGTGAATCGTGATCCCTTCGATTTGCACCAGATTCGGATCTCGGTCGAAGACTTCAAAAGATTCCATCGTGATGGTATGCGCTGGACACCTTTCCGCACAAAGGCCGCACCGGATGCAGACCGTCTCGTCTTTCACCATTACGGAGCCTTCACTCTTCGATAGCTCAAATGGTTCCAGATGCTGAAATTCGCCAGATTGGACCGCTGTTTCCGCAATCAACCTGTCCGTTACCTCATCTGAAAAGTGAAACTCCCCCAGTGGGATGAGTGTCAGGCAATTCTCCGGACACACGTCCACGCAGCCACCGCAAAGGATACATTCGGTTCCATGCTCTTCGTCGCCTTCAAAAATCGTGTTAATCCAGCACTGCAGACACCGCGAAGCTTCACGCTGCGCCTGTTCCTCGGTAAACCCGGTTTCCACTTCTACGATGCCGGTCCGGCGATCCAGTGGCAAGACGGGCACAGCAAGTCTGGAGTACTCGTCGAAGTTTGCCGCCATCTGATGATGGTCAAGGAGTGTAACTTGCACATACTTCGGTTTGGGTTTCCATTCCACTCCGCGCAGGAATCGATCGATTTGTTCCGCGGCCTTCTTGCCGTCCGCTACTGCGCTGATGATGAGCCGCGGTCCAAAAGCGATGTCGCCCGCAGCAAAAATGCCCGGCGCGGTAGTCATCAGAGTCTCCATATCAATCTTCACCGTGCCCTGGCGCGTCGTTTCGATGTTGTCACTCGGTCCAAGGAAAGTTAGGTCCGAAGCCTGACCGATGGCGAGAATGACTGTGTCGCAAGGAATCACTGTCTCGGTGCCCGGCTCAAATGTCGGATTGAACCGGCGCTGCACATCAAAGACAGATTTGCAATGAATAGTCTCAACGCCGGTTACCCGCCCATCCTTGCCGATGAACTGTCGTGGGCCGAGCGAGGGGTGCAATTTCAAACCCTCTTCCACACCCTCTTCGATTTCCTCACCAAAAGCCGGCATCTCCTCACGAGATTCGAGACAAATCAGATGTACCTCGCGAGCCCCCATCCGCAGCGCAGCCCGGGAGACGTCCATCAACTCTTTCATGGCCACATCCATCTCACTGGGTGAAAGGCTATCAGGGAGGAGCGTCCCGCTCAGAGCAGCGACGGTCCTTTTCTGCTGTTCGCGCAACGCGGAACGCGCTACATCGATCGCCACGTTTCCGCCTCCGATCACCACCACGCGCTTCCCGATGGAGAATTGGTAGCCGAGGTTGACGTTCAGTAAAAAATCAATCCCTTTCATGACGCCATCGAGATCGTTCCCTGGAACCTGCAAGTCACGGCTGCGGTGCAAGCCAAAAGCGAGTAGTACGGCCGCATAGCCTTGTGCGCGTAGATCAGCGAGCGAAAAATCCTTTCCCAGCCGTGCATTGAGACGCAGTTCTGGGCCCATGTCGAGAATTTCGCGGATTTGAGCCTGCAGAACATCTCGAGGGAGCCGGTATTCCGGAATCCCCAAGTGCATCATGCCACCTGGCACTGCGGATGCCTCAAATACGGTAACCCGATAGCCAAGCAGAGCTAGATCATGCGCCGCAGACAGCCCGGCAGGGCCGGAGCCGATGATGGCCACCTTCTTTTCGTGTAGAACTTGTGGCTTGTCGGGAAGGAGATCAATTGGATTTCGCGATTCGGGGCCGTGGCGCTCCGTCAGAAATCGCTTAAGCGCTCGGATGGAGATGGGCGAATCAAGACTTCCGCGCCGGCATGCGGTTTCACAGGGATGGCCGCACACGCGCCCGCAAACCGAAGCGAATGGATTGGGGGCGCGGGCATACCGATAAGCCTCTTCATAGCGCCCTTGCGCAATTAGAGTGACGTACCTGCCCGCTTGCGTGTGAACAGGACACGCCTGCATACATGGGAAATTGGACTCAAGCCAGTCCAAATCGACGAGTTTTGTGCGGGAGCTCATTGCCGCTTTTTTATTCCAAAGCGTTCAGGAGGCTCCCTCTACTTCTTAACAGTGATGTCAACTGTTGCCGTCGCGGCCGTGACGTCCACGGATTGCGTGGTTGGTTTGCCTTCTTCGCTCCAAGTCATAATGGTGTAGTGGCCAGGAGGAACGTTTTTGATTGAGTAGTTTCCGTCCTTGTCGGTCACCGCGAAATAGGGTGTCGGCACCACAACAACATATCCTGACATTTCCGGGTGGACGTTGCACAGAAGGGGCGCAGCACCCAGGTCGGTGAATTGGAAAGATTTCTTTTGACCCTGTGGCCACGTTCCCAGGTTGTGAGCCAATTTCTTGTTGTTGCTGATCGAAGGCCAGTATACGTTGTGCCCTACCGGGTCGCTGTTCAAAAAGTCAGCAGTAGTTCCCTGCATAACCACCGTCACGTGCGGAACAAAAGTCATTTTCTTCTGATCGATAAGAACGTGGTCGACTGGCGCGTCAAATTTCTTTCCGGGAACGGCGTCGATGTACACGGCGATGTTTTCCGCTGACTTGATGCCTTGCACGGAAACCTTCCCCTTGATTTCATTGCCCCAGCCCGCACCCGCGAGGGTTAGCGTGATTGTTGCTGCGACTGCTGCCTTTACTACGATTCCCGATAGACTCATTGCATTCCTCTCCGTACGTTGATGTACGTGCACTTCGAATTTTGCAACTCTTACAGACCTAGAAAACGTAATCAATTCCGCTTACAAACGAATTCGGCCGGAAAAATAACGTGTTGCTTGTGGCTGGGTCGACGTAGGGTTGTCCCCAATGGAATTGATATTCGCCGATGACTTTAATATTTGCGCGAACGAGGACTTGGAATCCTGGGCTGAAGCGGTTGCGAGTTTGATATTGAGAAATGCCGTTGGCAAAATCGGCGGGTGAGTTGACGAAGTCATAGCGCATGTACGTAATCAGCCACGGAAAAACCCAGTAATTGCTGCCCGCGAACCCTCCCGAATATGTGACTGCGCGCGCATGCATGATTTGCTCAGTTTCTGTATCCACGGAGTGATTGTTATCGTGGCCGAATAGACCGACGCCAAATAGTTCCAGCTTGCGATACTTGAACCGCACATCTCCACCGGCCCGATAGAACGGCTCGTTAATTGTCCCCAGGAAAGTGAATTGCGAGCCTCCGAAATTCATCTGGTTATCACCATAATAGTAGAAGGCTCCAAAGCGGATTGAAGAGTGGTCACGCGGCCCGGTTGGTCCCGCAGCCTGAACCGCGTTCCGGCTTTCGGGATCGCGTTCCAGGTTGAATTTCTGCGACACGCGGACATAGACATCTTTTGTGTTCCGCGCTGAAAGCGAAGGCCCGAGCCCATATGCCGAATTAGTTCCGTCGACAAAGGCTATTGACCACGTGAAATTTCCGTTGTTGGGATAGCCGCCGATTTCAATGCCGCGTTGCGGTGTCCCAAGCATGAAAGGATTATTTGTAGTAAAAACTACTCCTGGAGTCGTTGAGGCTGGCGCTACGGCCGTCTCGCTGAAAACGTCAAAAGCTGTCGGATAAATGGACCTTGCTTGCGAGAACGGCAGATCCAACTCGAATTGTCCGAACCGGATATTCAGAGAATTCTTCGGCAAATGTAGGAACCGGCCTAGGTCGTTATATCGGAGATATCCATCGCCTAGCCCACCGCCCGCGCCAGTGCCGCCGGTCGAAATGTCGTTATCTATCCAAAACGCCAGGTTTTCGCCGAAGCTGCCTGCGCCGATGATTGTAAAAGTATTCGGAGCGAACAGATCGGTGCGGGGAACGAACCCAACTGCCTGGAGCGGCTGAGGCTGCTTGGCATTCCAGTTGAAATTCCCGGAATAACGGAATGCGACCGGGATGCTCCCCGGAATCTCGCCGGGATAGACTGCTTCAGGAAAGGCCTGCTTTTGCGCCTTGGCTCCAAGGAGGACGGGAAGTTCCTTGACGAATTGCTCATCATCCTTGGGGAACTTGAATCCATTCTTCTTGAAGGCTTCACCGAAGTCATTTAATTCGGGGTAGTTGTTGTGGCACGTTGAACAGGATGTCTGGTACTTCCGTGAAAAAGCGGGAATTGCCGAGGCTCGGGGTGTGCTTGCAAGCACCCATAACACGGTAAAGAAAACAGTGAGCAATGCTCCTGTCAAAAACCTTGAAGCCTTTCGTCCCATTTTAAACTCCTCCCGCTTCGATTTGTTGCCCAATAAATAAGGGCGGGTGCCATCGTGCGATGGTCTGCCACCCCCGGATCTCTTTCTGTGATAGACATCACAGGACAATGTGACGTTTACCACAAAGAATCAGTGAATTCAGCAATAAAAGAGCAGGGTTAGTTATGGACGCGTAGTGCCCCTTGGCGAACGGAATGTCAATCGTTCGCTTGTTCCGCAAAATTTATTACCAGCTGTGCATCGTCCCGTCGAGCTTCCGGTTGATGGGTAGATACGCACGCTGATACGGGTACTTCGCCGCCAGATCTTCATTTATCTCCACACCCAAGCCGGGTGCATCGCCCGGATGCATCAACCCGTTTTCAAACTTGTAGCGATGCGGGAAGACTTGGTCCGTCTCGCTCGTGTGGCGCATGTATTCCTGAATTCCGAAATTGTGAACGCTCAAATCGAAATGCAGCGCCGCGGCCATGGAAACCGGACTCAGATCCGTGGCGCCGTGGGATCCCGTGCGCACATGATACAGCTCGGCGAGGCTGGCGATTTTCTTCATGTGCGTGATGCCCCCGGCGTGGACGACGGTCGTGCGAATGTAATCAATCAACTGCTCCTGAATCAATTGATAGCAATCGAAAATCGTGTTGAGAACCTCCCCAACCGCGAGCGGCGTGGTCGTATGCTGCCGAATTAGCCGAAAGCTTTCTTGAAGCTCCGCGGGCACCGGATCTTCGAGCCAGAATAAATGGTACGGTTCGAGACTCTTCCCCAGCCGCGCGGCTTCAATGGGCGTCAGCCGGTGGTGCGCATCGTGTAGCAAATGAATCTGTGAACCAAATTCCTTGCGCACTCGCTCAAACAATTTCGGGACGAACTCCAAGTACAGTTCCGTGCTCCAGGAATTCTCCTTGGGCGCATCGCGCTCAGCAGGCTCGTAATACATTTTGCCGCGCCCGACGCCATACGTTCCGTCAAGTCCGGGGATGCCGCTCTGCACGCGGATCGCTTTGTATCCGAGCTTCAGATAATCGGCCACTGCCGCGAGCGATTCATCCAGGTCCTTGCCGCTGGCGTGACCATAGACGAGCACCGCATCACGCGATGCCCCGCCGAGCAGTTGATAGAGCGGCACGCCCAGGCTTTTGGCCTTAATGTCCCACAACGCTGTATCCACCGCGGCGATCGCCGTCATCGTAACGGGGCCGCCCCGCCAGTAAGCACCCTTGTACAAGTACTGCCAGATATCTTCGATCCGCCGCGCATCGCGCCCGATAAGAGTTGGCAGCACGTGATCGTTCAGATAGCTGGCCACCGCAAGCTCACGGCCGTTGAGTGTGGCGTCGCCCAGACCGGAAACACCGTCCTCGGTCGTCAACTTGAGCGTGACAAAGTTTCGACCGGGGCTGCAGACAATTACTTTGGCGTCTTTGATTTTCATATGTGAGTGCGCGGCCTCAAGAAAAAAATATCCCGCCATTAATGTCGATCGACGCGCCGTTTATGAATGATGTGCCGCTTGACGCAAGATATGCGACCAGCGCCGCAATCTCCGCCGATTCGCCTTCGCGTCCGAGCGGCGTCGCCGCAGCCACGCGTTGCCGGACTTCGGGTTTCGTAAACGTATCGTGGAATGTGGTGTTGGTCATACCGGGGCAGACGGCATTCACTCGAATCTTGCGCGGCCCCAGTTCTTTTGCCAGGCCGCGGGTAAAGCTCAGAATAGCGCCCTTCGCAGTTGCGTAGGGTACAGCGCCGGGCCCGCCGCCATCGCGCGCCGCCTGCGACGAAAAATTAATTATCGCGCCGCCATCGCTCATGTGCGGCAGCGTGGCCTTGGTCATCAGAAAGGTTGTCTTCAGATTGCGATCAATTACAAAACCCCAGAAGGACTCATCCATTTCGCCGATTGTTTTGCGGGCGCAAAGTCCGCCCACGACGTTCACGAGGATATCGATAGGGCGTTGAAAGGTTTTCTGCACCTTCGCGATAAAAGCGTTCACCTCGCGGTCAATCATTGCATCAACCTTTGCAGAAAGCGCCTGCCCACCGGCTTCGCGAATTCGTTGCTCCGTTTTTTTCGCTTGCGCATCGCTTTCGTGAAAACAGAACGCGACATCCGCACCGCGCCTCGCAAGCTCAATCGAAACGGCCGCGCCGATGTCGCGCGCGCCACCGGAAACCACCGCCAACTTATCTTTCAAGTCAGCCATTATCCGCCCATTGCCGTCGAGTATTTGAAAAAACCATACTACACGCTATTGGCCCGCTCTTGTTATGTGACGAACGACAATTCTACTCAGGCTCGACCATTTGCAACTGAGGAGGTTCACGTCATGATTCCAATTACGGTCCTTCGCAGCAGGCTTAAGGCGAGCGCGTGTTGAAATGACAATCTGCTTTCCTGTTTTGAATTTTCGCAAACGAAAAGTTGCTCTTTGCCACCTTTTTCCCAAATCCAGAATGGGTGCTGCTGCAGAGCACAATCGTACTGCGATTGACGGTTTTCGCCACGCACGGAGTTTTGGCGGAAGCGCAGCGCCCCACTACATCAGCTCTTCAATGAACGAGCGGGCAACGTCTGGTGGCACCCGGGGGTCCTGATGAACAAGAGGTCCTTCGTTCAAGACTGGCTCGGCACCGTGTAGAGTGGGAAGGTCAGTGCGCTCGAAGAATTTCCCGATGGGGATTTCATCGCCCCAGAGCAAGGACTTCTCCATCGCGGCCGACCAGTCTGCCGAATCATAATTTGAGTCGTCCTCCAGCTTTTTCACCCGCGGGCGGAACCACTGGTAGGTATTGTCATGATTATAGGTGACGCAGGGACTGAAGACGTCCAGGAACGAGAATCCCTTGTGTTCAATCCCTTGCTTGATTAGCTCTGTGAGTTGCTTTTGCTCAGCGCTATATCCCCGCGCCACGAAGGTGGCGCCGGCGGCAAGCGCAAGTGAAATGGGATTGACCGGGGTCTCGATGTTGCCGAAGGGCATGCTTTTGGTCTTCATGCCGATGCGGCTGGTCGGCGAGGTCTGCCCTGTGGTGAGCCCGTAAATCTGGTTGTCCATTACGATGTAGAGCAGATCAACATTGCGGCGCATGGTGTGGATGAAATGGTTGCCGCCGATCCCGAATCCATCACCGTCTCCGCCCGTCACGATCACGGTCAGACTGTGATTGGCGAGCTTCAGACCTGTGGCTACGGCAAGGGCTCGGCCATGCAAGGTGTGCATGCCATAGGTATTTATGAATCCGGGGAAATTGGAAGAACATCCGATCCCGCTGATAGTGACCACGCCGTAGTTCGGCACTTGCAATTCAACCAAGGCCTTCTCGACAGCCGCGAGAACACCAAAATCACCGCAGCCGGGACACCAGTCGGGCTCCACCTTGCCTTTCAGATCAGCCAGAGTTATTTGGTCGGCACGTTGGACGCCAGTCGCCATGTGAGTCTCCTCCTCAAACCGTAATCTCGTGCATGGGAACGGAGAGTTTCGTTTTCCCCGCAAGCTGTTCCTTCACTGCTTCCACAATGTGGTGCGGCATGAAAGGTTCGCCGTCGTACTTGCGGATATGGCCGTTCGGCACAAAGCTGGTTTCGCTGCGCAGATAGCGGGCAAACTGCCCGCTATAGTTGTTCTCCACAATAATGGTATGCCGCGATTCGCTTAGGATTTCAAGAATCGCATCGCCATGCAAAGGCACGAGCCAGCGGATCTGGAGCTGATTGGCGGAAATTCCCTGATCATTGAGGATCTCGCAGGCCTCTTCAATCACTCCTCTTGTCGAGCCCCAGCCAATCAAGGTCACATCGGCATTACGGGAACCCAAAAGCGCGGGAGGCGGTACTGCGGCTTCAATTCCAGCCATTTTGCGCATGCGCTTCTCCATCATGGCGCGGCGCTTGATCGGATTGGTGAACTCGTCGCTGATCAGCACGCCGTCTTCTTGATGTTCGTCTGTGGAGGCGGTATGGACATGGCCCGGCACGCCGGGAATAGCGCGTGGTGAAATGCCGCTCTCGGTGATCCGATAGCGTTTGTACGTCCCGTTCGTGGCGTTCCCGGAAGGCGCTCCGTTGGACGTGGTGATCAGTTCGCCGCGATCGATGGGCGGGCTGAAATCCAGATCTTTTGGATGCACGCTGAGCCTGCCTTCCGACAGAAGCAGATCGCAAAGCACGATCCCCGGACACTGGAAGCGGTCTACGAGGTTGAACATCTCAGGGATCATCTTGAAGCAATCGCCGATATCCAGGGGCGCCGCAATTATGCGTGGGTAATCGCCAAAGGCGGCGCCGAGCATCTGCCAGAGGTCGCCCTGCTCTGTCTTGGTGGGAACCCCCGTGGACGGACCGGCTCGCTGACAGTCAATGACGACCACCGGTGTTTCCATCATGGCGGACATGCCGAGACCTTCACTCATCAGAGCGAAACCACCGCCCGATGTAGCGCACATGGAACGAACTCCGGCATGAGCCGCGCCGATGGCCATGTTGATCACGCCAATTTCGTCTTCCACCTGCCTGACCATGATGCCTGCCTTGCGCGCGTGCGCCGCCATCCAGTGCAGAACGCCGGTCGCAGGACTCATCGGGTAGGCACAATAAAATTTTACGCCCGCAGCCGCGCCCCCCATGGCCATGGCAATATTGCCGCTCAGGATCGCGTAACGATTCTCGGTTTTCGGCAGCGGATTCGAGAAGGCCGAGAACTTCGCGGCGGCATAATCATATCCCGCCCTGGCAACACCGACGTTCTCAGCAATTACTGGATCGCCTTTTTTCTTGAACTGGTCACGGATAACTTCTTCCAGCGCAGGGAAGCCGATCCCCATCATGTGGAGACCCGCGCCGATGGCGAGTGTGTTCTGCGCAACTTTATTTCGCGAGATGTCAGCCAAGTGGGATACCGGAAGTGGGCAAAGCTGCACGCCGTCTGCGGCGGGGCCCGGCTTAATCGCGTCCGAGTTATAAATACACGCAGCACCGCGGGTAAGCAGCGTCAGGTGCCGATCCATGCTGTCCTGATTCAGCGGAATGAGCAGGTCGATCCGGTCACCCATATTGGTGACCTTCTCCGGGCCCGTGCGAATGGTGAGAAAAGTGTGACCGCCGCGGATAATGGATTGGTAGGCATTGTAGGCGTTCAGATTCAGGCCCCGGCGGCTGAAAATCTTTGCGAAAATGTCGCCCGGCGTGGCAACACCTTGGCCGGCAGCTCCGCCGATACCAACAGCAAACGTCTGTTTCATCAGGTTCTCCCTTGCTGGGAGCCCGCCGGTTCACAAGGCCCCAGTGTCCGGGTGAGGTTCAAATTGGGACACTCACATCTCTATCCAAGAGAATTCTCACTCAAACGACCAATGTAAGTCTCCGGATGGCGGGAGTATACACCCAATCGTTCTTGAGGATGTTGAGTTTGACCGAGTTCCCATTCGCAATGAAGGGGACTAGAAGTCTACAAATCTGTGTGCTAGAGTCGGGACAATTTCAAGGGCTTTGGGACCACGGAAAGCCTCCAGACGCCGCCTCGGTAGACTGAAGTTGTCAGGGGCGAACGTCGGAACAGGAGGACGCTTCTATGGAAGGGTCCAACCACCTACGTCTTCCCCGGACAGTGATCCACTGTCCTGTCGAAATCAGATCGGGCGAACGCAGGATTTACCTTGAACATGCGGAAGGAAACCTTAGCCTTGGCGGAATGTTCCTTCGCGTCGCAGGATTACCGCCTAAAGCGGCATTGCATCTGACAATTTCCGCGGAGCATTCCGTCGAGGTTGACGGCGTAATCCGTCGCAACGATTTGGAAGGCGTGGGAATTGAATTTGTCTCAATCTCGCAAGACCTCAGGCAGAAGATCTGCGAAGTGATCGCCGAATTTACACCCAGGGAGATTCTCCCAGTTTAGGCCTGTCACCCCACAAGACTCTGTCTCCTCCTTCATAAACAACTGATGCAGCCGCCATTCAGTCGTGATTTGCAATCGCGCGCAGCCAAGTCACTTGCTATCGCAATCTCTGAGGAATCGTTCCGCTTTCGATGCGGATTTCTTGGTGGGGAACACTCTGCAATACGCCAACTCCCACGGACCTCGACTTCAAAATGTATAAGAACATGGCGCAAAAGTGGTGAGCCGCCCAGGACTCGAACCTGGAACCCGCTGATGAACTCACAAAAGCTAAGTTGCTGAATCGTCTAGCCTCTATCTGCGTCATAGAGCATGGTTCAGCACGGTATTTGGAGGGTTTTGTTCTCAATTTGTTCTCAAGTTTGAGCCTTTAACCGAACCTCAATTCGGCGACGAGAATCGGGATGTTTGAATCGTGTTTGAGCGAACAATGGGTTTTCTTGGGCGGTTAGGGGAAGCTATCCCTGCCTGCCCAGATTGCGGCACACCGTTCAAGAAAACACATGAGTATCTCAATCTGGTCGGATTCGAAGCAAGCTGCATCGACAAGCATGACCTCGAATAACTCGGAGAAGTCGCGCGCCAACGCACAAATCGGCGGCCTGCATTCTAGGTTTTCGAACTCGCGACCGTTCGTCGGGAACATCCTTGTTTCTCTATATTGTAACCCCCAAAATCCTCTGTGGGCCATTCGGTGTGTACGTGACCTACTGCGACGGCGCCGGGATTTGGTTGGCTGGCAAAATCGTTGTGTTGTGAAAATGACAAGGGTACGATGCGCGAGTTACTCGAGTCAGAAGTCCGAATCGAAAATGCTGGTTAACGGCGAACATTCGATCACGGAGTTTCTTGGCCGCTATCAGCACACATCCGTGATTGCGATCGGTTCCCGGTGCTAGAATTCGATTCCCGTTGACATTCCATGGCACACGACATCTTCATCAGCTATTCCTCTGGCGACAAACCTACGGCCGACGCAGTTTGCGCGACCCTCGAATCCCGAGGCATCCGCTGCTGGATCGCACCGCGTGACGTTCTCCCCGGCGACGAATACGCCGCTGCGCTCGTCAGTGCTCTCCGCGAAAGCCGAGCGATGGTGCTGGTATTCTCCTCCGGCTCGAACCAGTCGCAGCAGGTCTTGCGGGAAGTGGAGAGAGCGGTCAGCCGCGGACTTCCGATCATTCCATTGCGAATCGAAAACGTGCCGCCTTCCGCGGCCATGGAATACTACATTTCCAGCCGGCATTGGTTGGACGCACTGACTCCTCCCCTGGAACAACACCTGCTCCAACTTGCACACACAATCGAGCTCTTGTTTTCGCGCGCGCCGGGCCCGCTTGTGGCCTTGCACCCAATGCAGGCAGTAAAGCCGATTCCTGCTGCGAGCGCGCCACAAACGCCAGCCATGTCCGATATCACCGCACCACCGCAGGCTGCGCCTTCTGCTGCTCCACCAATTGCCCCGCTCATCGCTTCGGAACCATTACCCACATCGTCCGACAGCAAAGCTCACGTCGGGCGGTCACCCGTGGCCAAGCGCGTGACGATCCTAGCCATTGCATTGGCCCTGGCTGTAGTCGCTATTTTGTTTGTTCGCCATTACCGCCCAGCGTATCGCACACTCATCAGCGGCACGGAATCTGTCAATTCGATGGCTTTCAGCCCCGATGGACGTTTGCTCGCCTCCGGCTGCAGTGACGGAACCGTGAAGGTTTGGGAAGTCTCCACAGGAAGGTTCCTTAGCTCCACCGGTCCATTTCAATCCGCATTGATCGACACGGTCGCGTTTAGTCCAGATTCGCGGTTTCTTGCAACCGGGGGTGGCAGTGTCGTGCAGATTTTGATTGCATCGACTGGCGAACTAACCCGGGACTGGGATACGAAGGAATGGTATCGCCAAATCCGTTCTGTCGCCTTCGGCCCCGATGGCCGAGTCGTAGCGTTCGGGGATAGTGGTTCTGACCGCAACGTTAACATCTGGAATTGGACATATGGAATGCCCGAACCCCAAGGGAGTATCAGTCGGCGCGGACAAGCTTATTCGGTCGCATTCAGCGCGAATGACCGCGCCTTGGCCGCAGGATTTGGCGACGGCCATGTAACGCTTGAAACGAATTATGATGGCAATTCTGGATTCTTGGCGAATTTAAGCGACGGTGCCGATACTCCTATCTCCTCGATTGCCTTCAGTCCCAGTGGAGGGCAACTGGCCGCTGGTAAATGGAGCGGTGATGTTGATCTATGGAACTGGAGGGAGGAGAGTGAGATCTATGTCCTGAAGAGTCATACTCAGCCTGTATATTCCGTTGCTGTGAGTAATGATGGACGATGGATCGCTGCCGGTGGTGGTTCGTATAACTGCGGTTCCCCAAGTTGTAGCTCGGTCACGATTTGGGAATTTGACACTGGGCGGGAACGCCGCACGATCTATACTTCTGAAGCCGTCACTTCAGTGGCCTTCAGCCCAGACAGCAAGTGGCTCGGATTCGGCGGTCGGGACGGTGCAATTCACCTTTGGCGCATCAACGCCCTCACCGGGAGTTGGTTATCCCGCATCCTGATGAGTCATTAGGATAGTGTTCGCAGCCTGCCCAAAAACCCGTACCTGCCCAAAATCCCCACATCCTGAGATTGCAGAAACGTTGAGAAATGCGCTTGCCCAAGAGCGCGATTCGCTCGACTCAAAAGGATATGATTGTGGGCTAGCTGACTTCCGCCATACCAATAGAGCCTATAAGGCGTGGCTGGGCCGCTGCTTGAAGCGCGTTCACGTTTGCCTTGCGCACGGGGTTGCCATCGGCGTTCTCTGCGTCAGTGGGTCCGCCGGCGTCGTAGGAAAAGCCGGAGAGTTGGTTTTTTTTTCGTGGCGGCAACGCTGAGCGTGTAGCCTGGACCCTGGGTCACGCCCTCGGAAAGCAGATTGGCCTAGGCGTCGTAACCGTATTTCAATCCCCAGGCCTAGGTGCCCGTTGTGGCTTGGGTCTTCGCGGTGGAGACGCGGTTCAGTTCGTCGTAAAGGAACGACTGGCTGCGGGCTGTGTTGTTGATGTTGTTCATCGGCGAAACATGTCAACGTCCGGCGAAATAAGGAACGAGCGAAAACTACGTCAAAGACCGCACCCTTGAACTTCAAAGAGTGCGGCACCCACAAACAAAGGCTGGCCCACCCGTCGACATTCGGGGGCGAAAATCCGGAGTCATTCGAATGATGCACGATCGGCACTTTCGGCGAGTTGCGGCGCTGCGATCGTCCCGCAACAGCGGGAATCCCTAGAAAACGTCCCGTCTGTCCCCGTCCCCGGGCCTGATCGAGCGGATCGTATCTGAGACAGCTTCGAGAGGTGTCGGGCCGTACTCGCAGGCGATAAGAGCGAACGGCTTGATCTTTGTGTCAGGGTAACTGGGGGTAGATCCTAGGACCGCGCCTTTGGTAGGAGATGCAGATATGCTTGCCCGCGCGGCGCGCGACGATGGTGGATCCGATTATTGCCTTGCGGGATAGCTAGCAGCACCTGAATAGAATAATGTTATGGATAAATCTGATTTTCGCTCGCCAAACGTATTTTGAATGGGAGCAGTCGCTTTCGGACTTACTCTAATAACAGGAGGGGTTTGGCTGGCGTTGATCGTTGGCAACCTCAGAACAACCCACCCCCTCTTTCTTCACACGCGATATATTCTAAACATTGAGAAATACCGTTTTCTTTATTTTCCGAATCGCACTCTCATCGCGTTTATAAAAGGTCCACTGCTTAATCCGCTTTCCTCGAATCAGGCCTGCCTGCGACAGGATTTTCAGGTGTTCACTTACAGTTGGATGGCTGACGCGAAGTTTTTCGGCAATCAAACAGCCGCAGACTCCGTCCCGGACAAGGTCCCCGGCGAACTGCGGAGGAAAGTGCGCCCTAGGGTTCTGCAGCCAGAACAATATACCGAGCCTGTGCTTATTGGCCAGCGCCCGAAACACGCGATCTGGTTTCATTTTCTCTCCGGGCCAATTTGGTATTTGACATTAAGCTAAATGCCTAAATAATGTGACACGGCTGCTCCCATTTGTAAAGCTGTAAACGCCGAAACGGAGATCCGCACGAAGCCGCCAATCTGAGAACTTGATTCATTGGAGGAATGAAATCATGGAAATACTATTCAATGATATCCGGTACGCCTTCCGCATCATGCGGAAGAGTCCCGGCTTTACTCTCATAATCATTCTCACGCTGGCATTGGGAATTGGAGCAAACACATCGATTTTCAGTATCGTGAATGCGGTATTGTTGCGTTCACTACCATACCACGATCCCGATCGATTGGTGAAAATCACTTTCAACAATCCTGGAATAGGTTTGCGTGACATCCGCTTCTCTGTCCCCGAGTTGGAGGATCTGAAGTCAAGAGCCGGCGTCTTCGAGGAAGTAAGCGTTGTTTGGGTCGGCAGCACCAACTTGACCGGCGCCAGACAACAACCGGAACGTCTTGAATTGGCCGGCGTGAGCCCCAATTACTTTTCCATGCTCGGCGCGCCGCCGCAGATCGGGAGGCTCTTTGGTTCTCAGGACTTTGCGCTGGGTTTTGCAGAAGCAACCGTGATTAGCGATGGCTTGTGGCGCCGATCCTACGGCGGCGACCCGAATATTCTAGGAAAACGTCTGCAGCTGGACAATGATGCGTACACCATTGTGGGAGTGGTTCCTGCCGGATTTCGCCACCCCGGAAAGACGGTCGCGGGGGATGTGGAAGTGTGGGTCACGTGCGGGTTCAGCGCGGATCCTTACCCAAAACCCGCGCGCAACGTGAGGGTGCTGCCCGGGGCAATCGGACGGCTGAAACCTGGCATCGATGTAACGCAGGCTCAGGCGAGACTGACGGCAATGGCCAGCGAACTCCGAAGTGACTTCCCGAATGATTATCCTCCCGAGGCCAAATGGTCCATCGAGATCCAACCTTTGCAGGACTCACTCGTAGGCAATGTGCGTCCCCAACTGCTGGTATTAATGGCCGCAGTAGTCCTGGTTGTACTAATCGCGTCCGTGAATATCGCAAACCTTCTACTGGCTCGCGCTTCAGGAAGACAGAGAGAAATGGCACTTCGCATGGCGCTTGGGGCTGGCCGTTTTCGCATGGTGCGGCAGATGCTGACGGAGTCGCTGGTGCTCTCCTTGATCGCGGGTGTGGCAGGCGTGCTCGCAGCGAAATTGACCTTGGGTTTCATCCTTCGCTTTGTTCCCGCTTCAGTTCCCCGGCTTGCCGAAGTGGGTGTCGACCGGACGGTGCTGCTTTTTGCCCTTCTGATTTCCATCTTCACCGGAATCATATTTGGGCTCGCTCCAGCTTTCCAGGCAATGAAAGCCGATATGACTGCCGCGATTCGGGAAGGTGCTCAAGGCTCCGGTTCCAGCGCTAAGACATTCCGGTTGAGGAGTGTGCTGATTGTATCTGAATTGGCGCTTGCTGTTGTGCTGATGGTTGGAGCCGGCTTGCTCCTGCGGACTTTCTGGGGATTGCTTCGGGAGAATCCGGGTTTTAATCCTTCGAGAGTAGTTACTGCAAGCTTCTGGCTAGCGAACCCGAACGATCCCAAGACGGACGTGTATGCGAATTTGGCAGAGAGGACATCTTTTATCAGGGACGTCATCCGGCGTGTGGCCGCGATTCCAGGAATTGATCGGGCCGCCATGACCTCGGATTTGCCAGGCGCACGTCCAACAATAACCGCCGCACTGGTGATTGAGGACCGCGCGGCCGATTCATCGCAAGGGTTAACAGCGGAAGTGATTCGAGTGAGCCCCGATTATTTCATGCTGATGCAATCTTCATTGATTCGTGGGCGTTTTTTCCTTGAAAGCGATGAAAGCGGAAAGCAGGAGGTAGCCATCATCGATGAGACGACGGCGCGACGCTATTGGTCGGGCATTGACCCTGTCGGCAGGCGCTTGCGGTTGGGTCGAGACACGGCATCACAGCGGGGAAATCCCAGCCTTCCTTGGGTAATCGTGGTCGGAATCGTCAAGGATATGAAGCAAGACGGACTCGACACAGATGGTGTCCCCCACATATTCAGACCTATCTATCAGCAATCAGGGCGGTCCATGAGTGTGGTGGCAAGGACGCCTCTGCCCGCATCACTCCTCGAATCGCAGGTTCGGAGGGAGATACAGTCTGTGGATCCTTCTCTGCCCGTATTCAATATCCGCTCCATGAACGATGTGATGGATGTTTCAATTGCTCCGCGCCGATTCTCGGCGGAATTGGTTGGAGTGTTCGCGGCCGTCGCGATGCTTTTGTCCTCGATTGGCATCTATGGATTGCTGGCTTACATGGTTGGGCAGAGATCTCGTGAGATTGGAATCCGAATCGCCTTGGGAGCCCAGCCGCCTGATATTCTCAGACTCATACTCGGGAAAGGATTGTTGCTCGCTTGCGCTGGAATTGTAGTTGGGTTGGTGCTTGCCGCGGCCGCAGCACCGATGATTGCAAGTCTGCTTTATGGTGTCCATCCGTTTGATGTGAGTGTCTTCGCGACGGTCCCGCTGGTTCTATTGATCGTCGCGTTTCTGGCCACTTATATTCCCGCGCGGCGCGCGACGATGGTGGATCCGATTATTGCTTTGCGCGACAGCTAAGGCTACCGAGTTGAAAACGAATCCTGCGGTAAAGGAGAAGGCAATGTCCGTTTACGAAAGGCTAGAGGCTCTCAACATCACACTTCCAAAACTCACGCCGCCGGTGGCGGCTTTTGTGCCCTTTGTGCGCACCGGCAATTTAATTTTTCTGGCTGGTCATCTTGCCAAGATTGACGGCAAGCCGTGGGCCGGGCAATTGGGCGCGAATCTCACCACCGAACAAGGGAAGAACGCCGCACGCGCGGCGGCCATCGATCTGATGGGCACGCTTCGGGAGGCGGCGGGAGATCTTAACAGGATCAAACGAATATTGAAGCTGATGGTGCTAGTGAATAGCACAGCCGCGTACACCGAACAGCATCTGGTGGCGAACGGCGCATCGGAACTTTTTGAAAAAGTGTTTGGAGATGCAGGGAAACACGTTCGCTGCTCTTTCGGGGCCGCACAGATTCCTTATGGAGCTTGTGTCGAGATCGATCTGATCGCGGAGGTTGCTGACTAATGGCCCAAGTGAAGTCTTACCGCTACGCAGTCGTTGACGTCTTCACGACGGAGCCTTTGGCGGGGAACCCACTAGCGGTATTCCCAGACGCGTCAGAATTCGACGAAACGACGATGCAGAAGATCGCCAGAGAGCTCAACTTGACGGAAACCGCCTTCGTACTTACAGCAACACGCGAAGATTGCGTGGCGCGCGTGCGCATTTTTTCGCCAGCAAAAGAGTTGCCATTTGCCGGCCATCCCACAGTTGGCACTGCGTTTGTGCTGTTGCAGGAAGGAATCGTCTCGCGAAATGGCACTGAGTTCAGTCTGGAAGAGGGGGTAGGCCCTATCCTGCTTCGGATTGAAGAAGGGCCTCGCCCCCTCATTTGGTTGCGTATGCCTCCGATTCGCGAGGGAAGATGCTTTGGCTCCTCTCTCTGCGCGAGAGCGCTGGGGCTGCAACCGCAGGACCTGTTGCCAATGAAGCCTCAACTGTTCAACGCCGGCAATCCAACACTAGTAGTTGCCGCGAAAGATAGGGCAGCTGTCGATCGTGCATGGCTTGATTTGGCGGGTCTAAGAACTCTGAAGTATGCGGAGGACGAGCCCTTCTGCGTCTACTTGTTTACCCCAACTCCTGATGGGGCCTATTCCCGGATGTTTGCGCCGGAATACGGAATTCCCGAGGATCCGGCGACCGGAAGCTCTATGGGACCTTTGGCGCTTTTCATGATGCGTCACAAACTTATCTCCGACGCCGGAGACGCACGCTTCGTGAGCGAACAGGGCACAAAAATGGGCCGTCGCAGCCTGCTACATGTGGAGGTTCGTGGAAACGAAGCTGCAGATGGAATCTACGTCGGCGGTCATGTCACGCCGCTTGTGGAGGCCGTCATGACGTTGGGCTGCCATAACGAGTCAAGCGGGAACTGAAAGGAGAACTCTTGCGGCGGATTGTCTCTACCAAAAAAGGTCCCAATGCCATCGGTCCTTACTCACAAGCTGTTCGAGGGGGGCAATTCATATTCGTTAGCGGACAAATTTCTCTCGACCCCGCCACGCAGAAGATCATTAAGGGCGACATCGGTCAACAGACTGAGCGAGTCCTGCAAAATATTGCGGGGATCCTGGAGGCGGGGGGCTCCAGTATGAACAAAGTCGTGCGTTGCGTGGTGTACCTGAAAAACATGAGTGACTTTGAAGCGATGAATGAGGTGTACGGGAAGATCTTCACCGCTCCTCTCCCGGCGCGGACAACGGTCGAGGTGGCGCGTCTGCCGAAGGACGGGCTCGTGATGATCGAGGCTACAGCCCTCGTAAAACGGAACAGAATAGCAGCAAGGTGACATGTCGTCGTGGCGATGCGAGAGGGTAAGATCCGCGTGTCGCCCCATTTGTTCAATTCAGAGCGGGACATCGACCGCCTGATCAACGTGGTGGCCGCATGATGTTGACGCGGAATTTTGTTCACGGGAGAAGGATGACCCCTGAGGTGATCTCGAATCCCACCAACAAGACTCAAGATGTCGCGCGACGTAGAGGTGAAATTATTTCGTGGTGCGGTTGACTTTTTCCGACCTACTACTGACCTTCGGAGGGTGAGCTATGACGATGCGTTTCTACAAAATCGTGGTGGGAACTGCGATTCTCGCGATGAGCAGTCTGGCCGCCGTCGCCCAGACGAATACCATCAAGCCAGCGTACGATTTCTCCCTTTCGCGCGATGAGAAAATCAAGCTGGCCGAGAGCGCGGGCCCACCCGAGGTTTCCAGCAAGGCTACTGTCTATGTTCTTGACAGCACTGGCTACGTAAAAGTCCGAGACGGAAGCAATGGCTTCTCCTGCTTTGTGGACCGGCAAGCGCCGGTCAATCTGGAACCCACTTGTTTTGACGCTGAAGGAAGCGCAACGACGCTCCTTACCCGGCTCTTCGTGGAGGGGCAGCGCGCGCAGGGGAAGAACGAGAACCAAATCAAGGCTGATCTCGATGTAGGTTATCGGACTGGAAAGTTCCAGGCTCCGCGCAAGCCCGGAATCGTTTACATGCTTTCAGACCTGGGCTACCTTTTGGTTCCCGCGGCGAACAAATTGGTTCACATTCCGCCGCACCTGATGTTTTATGCGCCTTATGTCACCGACAAGGATATCGGTTCCCCGCCAAGTGCGCGGAACATGCCTCGCGTGATTAGGGCGGGCCAGCCGGACGCTTGCATTATTGTGATGGCGTCATCCGAGGGAGTGCACTGAGTTTCTTCGGGGAAATTGGGGACAGGGAAATTGGGAAATTGGGGACAGACGGAACGTTCCCCAATTTCCCGTCACGAAAAAAGCAAACGTCCCGTCTGTCCCCAGCTCCCCCGTGCTGATGGTCGCGTGCGAAGCTCCGAGCAGACACGATTGGTGTTGGGATTTCGACAATTGGGAAGGGGAAACCTGGATTGAATTCTAATATTAAACTTACGCTGCAAACGAAAGCCACCAAGACATACAACGATTTCCAAAAGAAACAACGTCCTCTGAGCATACCGATCCATCCAGCGGTCAACTTCGAGGCGGAATCCAGTCGTCAACTGGGAAAAGATTTTCGCGACGGATCCGAAATGGTGTATCAGCGATTTGGCCATCCGACGTCGCGAGCAGCCGCCGATAAAATTGCCTTGCTTGAGGGCGCCGAGTCGGCACTCGTCTTCGGTTCAGGAATGGGAGCAATCTCCACGACCCTCATGGCGCTAGCGGGGTCTGCCGGGGCGCACGTGGTGGTGCAGCGGGAAATCTTCGCCCAGACATTTACATTCTTGAACGAAACATTGCCAACTTTCGGAGTCGAGACGACCTTTGTCAATGTCGCTGACCTTCGTGAAGTCCGTAGTGCAATTCGAACCACAACAAAGCTGGTTTACATCGAAAGCCCCTCCAACCCTCTGCTTCGAGTCGCCGACATCGCTGCCATTTCCGCAATCGCACAAGAAGCAGGAGTTCCGGTCCTAATCGACAGCACGTTTGCTAGCCCGTACTTGCAGAATCCGATAAGTCTAGGCGCGAGTGTCGTACTGCATTCAGCCACGAAGTTTCTTGCCGGACATTCCGATGTGATGTGCGGTGCGGCAGCGGGGAGCAGCGAACTAATCGCCAAGATCGGGAGTATGCAAAGGCTGCTGGGCACGATTCTCGATCCGCATGCCAGCTGGCTGCTCTTGCGAGGCATCAAATCGCTCGGGATCCGCGTGCAGCGGCAGACGGATTCTGCTCTGGCCATCGCAAGATTCCTCAAAGATCAGACCGAGATCGAGGGCGTCAATTATCCCTATCTGGAAGGATCTCCCAACTATGAGGCGGCAACCCGGCAAATGCGCGGCGGAGGGGGCGTGCTTTCCTTCCAGTTCAAAGAAGGGTTTGAAGCGGCCACAAAGTTCGTCGACGCACTCCAGTTAATTCCGGTGGCGACGAGTTTAGGAGGAGTCGAGTCGGTAATCGAGATCCCGTTCGACATAGATTGGGGCGAGGATCAGCTCGGTACCGTAGCACAAAATACCGGAATCGCCCCTGGGCTTGTCCGCTTGTCGGTGGGAATCGAAGATATGGCTGACTTGCTGGGCGATCTTCGCCGAGGGTTCCAAGCATTGCGCGCTTAAAGCGAAAATGCCTTTCCTGATACAAGAGAGTGCGGCCGGGTGCCCATTCCTCGCTTTCTTTGAGAGAAGTTCGGCTTTTTAGAAGCGTTTGAAACGGAAGGTACAAAGTCTTTGGCCGCCAACCGCCCAGACGTTTGTGCTGGATACCGCTGCCACGTTTGAATTCCGGTTTTGCCCTGGGGGACGGGAAATCGAGGACAGACGGGTGGAGTGCACGGGGACGATACCCGGGGAGCGAATTACTTAACAAGGCCGATGGCGAGCGCGGGAAACATGCGGGGTTAGGGAGTGAGTCCATTTTGTCCCCGGCCGATTGCTTCAGGCGTCGATCTGAGTTCAAGCGACGGAGCTAGACTGAGCTGTTCGGTTTGACCGGAGGATCATGGAGATACGGACGATCGGCCCATTCCTTCATTATTTTGGCAACGTGCGGGAGCGCACTATGCGCGTGGCGCGTTGTATTCCGCCGGACAAGATCGATTGGACCTACGCACCGGCCAAGTTTACTTTGGGCGATCTGCTGCGGCATCTGGCGGTAGCGGAACGATATATGTGGGCGGAAAACGTGCAAGGGCGTCCGGCTCGTTACACGACGCACGGAAAAGAGCTGGCGGACGGTTACGACAATGTGATGGCGTTTGTCGAACGCTTACACGCGGAATCGATGGAAATCTTCGGACGACTCACCGATGAAGATCTACAGAAGAGATGCAAAACACCCGATGATGCGCCCATCACTACGTGGAAGTGGCTGCGCTTGATGGTCGAACACGAGATACATCATCGCGGGCAAGTTTACATTTACTTGTCATTGCTCGGCGTCACCACGCCGCCACTCTATGGCCTAACCTCCGAACAAGTCCGCTGCCGCGCCGCCGTGGATTGATTTTCACGGAGCTGCGCTCGACTTGAAGGTCGTTTCATTGAGCATTCGAACTTAACTCGATATCTAATAGAAGGCATAGCGCTTAAATGACGTCGGTCTATGAACGATTGAAGAATCTGCAGATTACTTTGCCTGGCGTTCCACCCCCTGTGGTGGATGGCTACGTTGCTGCTTTCGTTCCGTTTGTCCGGACCGGAAACCTGATTCATTTGTCGGGGCGACTCGCAAAGAAGAATGGAAAGCTTTGGTGCGGCAAGCTAGGCGAGGAGATTACCACCGCTGAGGGGAAACAAGCGGCACGCAGCGTCGCCATCGAATTGCTTGCCACTCTTCAGGCCGCCATCGGCGATCTGAATGACGTTCGACGCATTGTGAAACTTTTGGTCTTCGTCAATAGTGGGTCGCATTTTACGGAGGCCCACAAGGTCGCCAATGGCGCTTCCGAATTGTTCATCGAAGTCTTTGAAGAGCGAGGAGCCCATGCGCGCAGCGCCTTGGGCGTGTCGCAGATTCCGTTTGGTTGCTGCGTTGAGATCGAGATGGTTGTGGAGACATTTGTATCGGAAAGTGAATTCGAACTGTGAAATACACACGAAGAAGAAACAGAGTGGTTAAGAGTCTAAGAGCTTCGCTATTCCAAGTGGGACCATGATGGAGCATAATTTGCCACGCCCGCTATCCAGCAAAGTCCCGGCGTGGTTCGAGAGGAAGTTCGACTTCACATTTCCAGTGGAGCAGTACCCCAACGTTTGTGTCCGCCTGTGGGGCACGCCCGCACGCCTGGAAGAGATACTGCGCAAAGTGACGACCGATGTGCATGTGTTGGTCGGAAAACCGCAGGAGAAGTGGTCAGCCCAAGAGCACGCAGGCCACTTACTCGATCTCGAACCTCTATGGATGGCGCGTGTGGATGACTTCCTTACTGACCGAGGCACACTCACCGTCGCAGACCTGGGTAATCGCAAGACCCATGAAGCCAACCATAATGCCCAACAATTGGCGGAGATTCTGGCAGGATTCCGCACAGCACGGCTTCGCTTAGTGGAGCATCTGGGGACATTTGAACCTGACGTTTTTGCGAGAACGAGCCTGCATCCGCGTCTCAAGCAGCCCATGCGGCTCGTGGATCATTTGTATTTTGTTGCGGAGCACGATGACCATCACCTGGCAAAGATATCGGAGTTGATCCATATGCATTTCCCAAAAGGATAGGACTTGTCGTTCGCCAAAACTCTGTCCGCCTCTGTTTTCAATAGGTTAGCCGGTTACTATTCACAATCAACCCGCGATAGCACGTCGGTATGTTACATACTATTGAGCTCTTTCCGGCCTCTTTTATCCGCCTTTTCCGCTCCCGCGTCGGATCCTCTGGCTCGAAAACTTGGCTCTTCGGTGGAAACGCGTGGATCCACTTCAAAAGACAATTGATGTCGCTGAGACGTTCTCGGATGGCGAATTCGGCCCACCGAAAACTCGAAGCAGTAAGCGCGTGATCCCAATGAGTTCGTACCTTTGTGATGTACTCAAATTCCACCGCACTGGCGCCCTCTACACGGCGCCAGATGACTTGGTGTTTTGTACGCACAGGGGAACACCGCTCAACCCGAAGAACTTATACAACCGCGAGCTCGCACCTGCATGTGACCGTATCAAGCAGCCGCGTGTCTCGTGGCATTCGTTTCGGCACACTCATGCAAAGCCACTCGGAGATGTGGGTGCTTCACTCAAGACGGCACAGGCACAGTTGGGCCCCTCCGACCTTGAGACAACGCTCAGTATCTACACCCATGCAATTCCGGGCTCTCAGCGGGATGCCGTAGAACGAGTTTCCGGAATTGTGTTCTCAAGTGTTCTCAAGTGTTCTCAAGTTGGAGGAAGACGCGGAAGCCGACCGCGTCAACTAATGGTGTTTAAAGGACTTAACAAATCAGTGGTGAGCCGCCCAGGACTCGAACCTGGAACCCGCTGATTAAGAGTCAGCTGCTCTACCATTGAGCTAGCGGCCCACAGGAGGGAAAAGCAGTGATTATTATACTGATGCAGGGAAATTTGTCGAATTGCCCAGCTCAATAAGAAGTCCGGCGCGTGAGCCCTCACTTCCTCAATTCGGCGGCGATTTCCTGGGCTACCTCACGCGCCCGCGCGATATCTCCCGGCTCAAAAGAAATTGCGGAGACTTTTGGATGGCCGCCGCCGCCGTACCGCTCGGCAAGTGACGCCAGGTTTTTGTCAACCATCTCGCCCATCCACGGATTCGACCCAATCGAGACTTTCGCGCGCGTTTCGGAGGCGCTTACTCCGACGCAGTAGAGGCATTCCGGATGCAGCAGGTAAGGAATAAATTTATTGTAGCCTTCCATGTCCAGATCGCTCACGTCGAAATAAATTACGTTCTTCGAGGCCTGCGTCCGCTGGCGAAGAATCTCAATCGAGCGCTCGTGCCGCTCGAGCAATGAGCCGAGGTGCTTGGCGACAAGCGGCAGGCGAACTACTTCCGCGAGCGGCTTTGACGCCAGCTCCGGCACAAGGCGCGCGGGAATGTTCGCCTCCGGCGCGGCTTCGATTACGAGCGCGATCCGCGTCGCGGGCTCGCTGATGCTCACAGCTTCTTGCGGCGATGCGTATTGCGCGCCGTCAATAATGTCTCCCCAGTGAATCAACTCGGCCAGTGGCGCGGGGTTGAAGCCGAATTTCGATTGCGCCACGTCCGCCAACAGCTTGGTACACGACTTGTAGGAGGGCTCGTAAAATTTGTGGCTCTTATCCCCTGTACGGAAATGGTCGGCGTCCGCGGGCGTGAGGAAGGCGCTCTGGTGGTGGTCGAACCACCAGGTCACGCGCGGCGATGGCGAGTATTTGAAATCCACGATGGCGTTTTCATCGCCGTCAAACATATTTTCTTCAAAAGGACGCCGCGCCCGGTGCGTCATTCCCGTGTAGAAGAATTCCGTGGAGGTCTGTATCCGCTCGCGAAAGAAGCGTGTGAAGACAGCCGCCGAAGCAGCGCCGTCAAAGCAGCGGTCATGAAAAAAAATGTGAGCCTTCAAAGAGCAGTTCCCTCTCGGCGATTTGCCCTAACTTCATTTAATCGAGCGCGGCGCGCCCGAATACATAAATTGCAAAGTCAATTAAGATGGCCGGGCCGGGGCGGATTGTCAAGAACACTATGAGATGCGCAAATCCTAAAAAAGAAGCGGGGAGCCTTTGCTCCAAGGCTCCCCGCTGAATGCGCCTTCGCAGAATTGGCGCGTTGCGTCCCGACTCTGCCTCTCTTTATGGATTCACTTTGCCGACAAGTGCGTCAGCCAGATTCGCCGCAAGCGGCACACGAAACATCTGGCGCTGATAGGCCTTAACCATTAACAAAATCCAAAGAACAAAGAATGCCAGCCGCACGAGCCAAAAGATAATTAACCCGAACGACCAAACGCCAAATGTGCCAAACGCGATGCTCATGGCAAACACTTCGAGGACTACGTAATAAATTATGGATAGCCCGCCAAACACAACGATTGACTGAGCTGCATGAAACCGTACGGTGGGCCGCTTATCCACAATCAAAAAGATGATTCCAGTAACCCATCCGACCAAATAACATAGGAAGCTGGCAATATTTTCCTCCATTCCCGTTCCCCCCGCTGCAGCTTGATTGTGCGGTGCCGGAGCCGGATGCCCAGCCGGTGGGGCCGCAGCCACTGGTTTGCCACACTTGGGACAAAATGCTACGCCGTCACCCACCTGAGCGCCACAACTCGCACAGAATGCCATCGTTATCCTCCAAGAGATTCGAGCTACTCAGCTTTGCCGCGGAGCCTAACAGAACACGGCTTTGCCTGCAAGACCGACAGGGTTCTCTCGCCGTTAGCGGCCCCACGCCAACGCAACGCTATTTCCTTTTGCTCCCCGCCATCCAGTCAGCAATCCTTCCGACCACCGGCACGTGGACCGGCTTCCGGTCAAACGCTTTGACGATCAGCAGAATCCAAATTGCCAGCGCAGCCAATCCCAAAGCGGAGAACGCCACAAAGTACATCACGGCGATCGACTGCGTATCAGAAAACGCATTGCGTCCGAGACGCCCGAGCACAATCAGCCCGCTCACAAGAATGCCAAAGACGATAGTTGATTGCGCGGCGTGAAATCGGACTGCGGGCCGCTTGTCCAGGAAAAACATCACCAACCCGGACACAAATCCGAAAAGATAGCAGAGTGGGCTGGCGTAACTCACCGGGAGGCCGTATTCCTCCGCAGCCTCACCAATCGATCCACCGGAAACCCCGGGCAGGGCTTGTCCGCACCGCCCGCAGTAAGTCGCGCCCGCCGGAGGTGGAGCAGGGCGCAGTTGATTGCCGCACTTGATGCAAAACGCCGCATCGCCCTTCACCGTCGCGCCGCATTTTGTGCAGGTTACCGTCACATCCGTCTCAATTCGTTTTGCAGGCTAACAGACGCCTTCGCCCTCAGCAAGACGGGCACGGCGAAACAACAATGAGCCGCGCGCATGCGAGCTAGCAGACGTAATCCCGCCGACCGCGGTTTCTTCCCTGCCGAATCCGCACATGTGGATATAGAATGGCGCGCTGACCCGGCTCGCACGGCTGGAGCACGCTCTGTCCGCTGACCAAAATCTCGCCCCAAACATTGCGCCGCGCGCCACGCGGCGCATCCTCGGCTTTCCCTGGCCCGCGCAAGTCACGCACGCAGAGAAATCGTCGCTGATCGCGGGCGGGCTCGGCTGGATGCTCGATGCCATGGACGTAATGCTCTACTCCATGGTGCTCGCGCACCTGATGACCGCTCTCAACATGAGCAAAGAAACGGGCGGCCTGCTGAATTCGCTGACGCTCGTTGCTTCCGCCATCGGCGGCATGATGTTTGGATTTATTGCCGACCGCGTGGGCCGCACGCGTGCACTGATGGCTTCCATCCTTGTCTATTCGCTCGCAAGTGGCGCGAGCGGACTTTCGCAAACAGTTGTGGAGCTGGCCATTTTCCGATTCATCCTCGGACTGGGCATGGGCGGCGAATGGACCACGGGCGCGGCGCTGATCGCGGAGACCTGGCCCGCAGAACATCGCGGCAAAGCGCTCGGGCTGATGCAGTCAACATATGCGATCGGCGAAATCATTGCCGCGGGTGTGGTTGGAATTGTGTTGCCGCACTACGGATGGCGCGCGGTGTTCTTCGTTGGAATCCTCCCTGCATTTTCGGTTTTCTGGATCCTTCGCTCGGTGCCGGAATCCGAAATGTGGCGCGTGCGAAGCGCCGAGAGGGCCGGCTCGCTTTCATTGCTCATGCGCCCGGACATTCGCCGCGTGGGATTGCTCGCCACCGCGATGAATGCCAGCGCCATGTTCGGATATTGGGGTTTGTTCACCTGGATTCCCTCTTACCTGATGCTGCCGGCATCACAGGGCGGTCGCGGTCTCGATTTGATGAAGACCACCGCGTGGCTCGTCGCGATGGGAATCGGAAAGTGGCTCGGCTACGCGCTCTTCGGATTTTTCGCCGATTCGGTGGGACGCAAACGCAGCTATGCAACTTACTTAATTATTGCCGCCGCGCTCGTGCCGATTTATGGGATGTCCCGCAGCCCCATGTGGCTGCTGATTCTCGGGCCGCCCGTGGCGTTTTTCGGGACAGGATTCTTTTCCGGCTACGCGGCAATTGCATCGGAGATTTTTCCAACGGAGATCCGCGCCACGGCGATGGGATTGAGTTACAACATTGGCCGGGGTTTTTCCGCGCTTGCACCGCTGGCCGTGGGTGCGATCGCCACGCGATATAGTTTCACGGCGGCATTCTTCTTGCTGGCGGGTGCGTTCTTTCTGGCTGCTCTGTTGTCCCTTGCCCTACCCGAAACCAAAGGAAAGCAATTGGAGTGACTGCATTTCTCAAGGCCGCCCTTGAGGGAACTCAAGTGGCCGCTTGATTTTCGAGCAATTTCAGACGGGGTTCCAGCTCTCGGTGCCGACAACTGGCGAGATATCCCGCCCATCCCCATCACTTCGTTGCGCATCGGATACGCTGATGCTATCGTTTCGGGCCGTCATAGATTTTTATTTATACAGGCGCTTCGGGGCGAGTCAGCCGATGAACCGTTTTGTGTTCCTCTTCTTAATTGCAATCATAAGCACGATTCCCAGCGGGTGCGGCGGGTCTGCTGCCGCGCCCCCCAACCCGCCATCGCTTTCCATCTCTCAGGCTAATCTTTCATTCCAGGCGACTCAAGGAATCGGACCGAATCCGTCGTCCGCACCCGTGAGCGTTTCCAATATCGGCGGAGGCACGCTTCCGTTCAGCGCAGCCAGCGATTCGCCATGGCTTTCCGCAACTCCTACAAGCGGCACAGCACCGCAGAGCCTTCAGATTTCCGTTGCGGAAGGCGCCCTCGGCCCCAGCGTGAACACCGGCCACATCACAGTGACCGCAGAGGGAGCGGTGGGATCTCCCGCCACAATTACGGTCAATTTTCTATTGGCGCCGGCTCCATCCAACGCGCCATTCTGGCCGCAGTGGGGAAGCAATCCCCAACACACGGGATTGGTAAGCGTCACGGGCCAAAACGCAACAGAAAAGCTGGCCGATATCGTCTATGACCCCTTCGTGCCGAAAGAGCAGGCAGAATCCACATCCGGAGATCTGGTTGTCCACTATCAGGTTCCGATTGTAGACGGAAACGATGTCTACATGATGGCGAAAACCGGGACATACAATTCGTGCAGTCCCGCGGGAGCCTGGGTGGGAGGGGCGGCTTGCGGTCCGAATACTTGGAACACCATGATTTGGAATGAAACGCGGTTTTCCTGGATCAACAGTCAACTGGTAAAGATCTGGACCTATCAGACCGATTGGAAGCCCGAACCAAACGGCAGCGCGCTTTCCGGCTGGGAACCCGTGTTTCATCCCGCGGACGCGAACGGATTCATCTATGTCCCTGGCGCGGGGGGAACACTTTGGAAAGTGGAAAAAGTGAACGGCACTTCTGTCTCGCACATCAATCCCTTCAGCGGAATCAACGTCAATGCAGCGAATACGTTTGTGGCCGGGCCACTGACCGCGGACTCAGTGGGAAACATTTATTACAGCGTCGTCGAATTGGCAGATGCTGCGAACGGTGATCCCTGGGCGGTAAATGACATTCCGGGCGCGTGGCTCGTGAAGGTTGGTGCAAACGATTCCACAAGCGTAGCGACTTACGCGTCTCTGGTTCCAGGCGCTCCCGCGGCCAGTTCCACCAATTGTCCGCAGGGTTTCTCGAAAAATATAGGTGGCCTGTGTGGATCGCAAAGGCCTGGCATAAACATCGCGCCCGCAGTTGCGCCCGACGGCACCATTTACGTGGCAAGCGTTGCTCACTTTAATGAAGCGCAAGCCTACGTCGTAGCCGTGAATTCCGATTTGACGCCGAAGTGGGCGTCCTCAACGCTCGGTTTTCCTGTTTGTGGCGCTGCTCCTTGCATAAATTCCGGGGTCACTCTATTCATCATCGATCTGGCATCCTCTTCTCCCACCGTACTGCCCGATGGCTCGGTGCTTTTCGGCGTGCTTTCAAGTGACGGCTCGGACCGCGGCGTTTTGCTCAAGCTTGATTCGCTGGGGAATTTATCCGCGACATACGGGTTTGGATGGGACTCCACTCCAGCCGTCTATCCGCACGCGGGCACCTATTCGGTGATCATCAAAGACAATCACTACATCACCAGCGGGCCTTACTACATCACGCAATTGGATTCGAATCTTCAGGTCGAGTGGCAATTTCAGAATACTAACCATCTGCTACCCGATGGTTTTGAATGGTGCATCAACATGCCCGCCGTTGACGCGAATGGATCGGTATTCGTAAACAGTGAGGACGGAAACCTCTACGTGATTCCGCAGGGTCACGCGGGGGTTTTCTCTCAACCGTCGAGCCAGGTCTTTCTGAATTCCGCGATTGGCGCGGCATACACACCTTTGTCCATCGGCCCTGACGGAAAGTTGTACACTCAGAACAGCGGGCATCTCTTCGCCGTCGGGAATTAGATTTTGAGGAACTGAATGGACTACATTGCCCGGCTAACCAGGGTCTTCCTCAGGACAAAACTCTTATAGGCCGTTTACGGCTGGAAGTGAGGGGCGGCGATTGCCACCGAGCTTGGCTCTGCAACTTCTGCAAATACCGTGGCTCACGCCGCCCTCACCGAGAGGGAAGATAAGCGTCAAACAATAGGGGTCGGGGCACAAACATAGACTAAAAGTATCCGACACGACGACTTCGTTCCCGCACCGAGGACACGTCTCCCCGATTTGCTTCGTGCACCATGCACAGGTCACGGTCATAACAAGTCCCAAGAAACAACGGGCCACCGGCATATCTTGCTACGTACTAATAGTACCAAAGGTATCTTTGATTGTCAAGCGAATTTCTGCAAGAGTTAGCTTTGAAAACCATGTCAGCCAATACTCGCACGAAGACCAAAGTCTTATCTAAGAAGGTCCGCCAAATTGGCGTAAAGCTCGAACCCGAGCTCTACAGCCAACTCGAAAAGGCCTGCGAAATCCAGCTGCACCGCGACGGCCAGCTCGCCAGAATTCTGATCGAGTGGGCGCTTCCGTACTATGAGCGGGCTCGTTCCGTCGAGGCTCTCAACACAATGGAGCCGCTCGTTGGAACGGGACGAATCTCGCGGGAAACGCAGGAAGTCCTCTTCACAGCCTTGCGCGCAATCCTCGATCGAGCTCCTTCGACCGTGATCGAAGACGTCGTCCGCAAAGTCACGCAGTACGCCGGAAAATACGCCGAAGAGAAGTAGCCTGGCGTAGAATCGTTATCCGCTTCCAACAGCATGGACTACATCGATAGAAATCTCGTGGAAGGCGAAGCGGTTCTTTACCGCACGCGGTTGCACTGGATCGTTTTGCTGAAGCCGATCTTCGCAGCCGCGATACTTCTTTTTGTGCCCGGCGGACTTCTATTGTGGTTTAAGGGCCGCGAGATGACCTGGGAGGCCGTCGGGCTATTCGCTCTGGGAATCATTGTGATTGCGATCGGCTCGGTGAAACGCAATGCCACCGAAATGGCCGTTACGGATAAGCGCGTCATCATCAAACAAGGAATCGCCAGCCGAAAAAGCCTTGAACTCGTGCTGGCCAAAGTGGAAAGTATCGTGGTCAACGAATCCGTGATGGGACGGATGCTCGGCTACGGCACGATTGTTCTCCGGGGAACGGGCGGGACTTACGAGACATTCTTCGAGATTGCCCACCCATCGGAATTCCGGAACCGGGTTCAAATGCAAATTGGCCGGCCGGCAAACCCATAAGGCCAATCTCCAATTCATTTCGTGAGGCCGCGTTGCGTGGCCATTGCAGCGATGCTAGTGTAAATCCCATGCGGAAGTGGCGGAACTGGCAGACGCGCAGGACTTAGGATCCTGTGGCCGAGAGGCCGTGGGGGTTCAACTCCCTCCTTCCGCACCAACGCCATTTGCAAGGCAATCCGGGCCGGCGTAGGATGCCATCCAAATCCAAAACAAGGGCAACGCGCGCGAAGTCTAAATTTCGAGCCAACTTGCCGGGGAGCTTTCGATGAAGAAAATGATGGGTGCATTTGTTCTGGCGGCTCTATGTTTGACTACAAGTTTCGCCCAGCAAAACAGCGCGCCGAAAGCCCCGTCGCAGCTGACCGCCTCGCCATCGCTAAATCCGGTGAGCGATATGCTGCGGCAGCTATTGCCCCGGTACGCCAAGAATATGGTTGGGGCCGCTCAATCGATGCCCGCGGACAAGTACGGCTATAAGCCCACGCCGGAGCAAATCACGTTCGGACACCTTGTGCTGCACGTTGCTCAGTCAAATAATTTGCTTTGCTCAAAGCTCAGCAGCGCGCCGCCGCCGCAGGTCACGGCGACGGACACCGATGGCAAGGATAAACTTGTCGGCGCAATTCAGGCGTCATTCGAGTACTGCACGGATGTTCTCACGAAGGCGGATGATTCCAACCTCGGTGTCTCCGTTCAACTTGCCCCGGGGCGTGCGATGACCAAAGCGGGCGTCATGATCACGCTCGCGTGCGATTGGTACGACCACTATTCCGCGCAAGCAGGCTATCTGCGGCTGAACGGTATATTGCCGCCATCCGCGCAACCGGCTCCGGGGAGATAGGGATCGCGCGCAGTGGCTGCCGAACCGGCAAGCGCCGCGTTGACGGAGCGAAGGCACTCCCCTATACTGGATTTTCTGTTGGGGGCCCTGTTGGCTGGTTCTTTCCTTCTGCTTTTTCCCGGAAATGAAATGGCAAAGGCGGGCGAGGTGCGGCCGGGCGCGACGATGAGTTTCATCAGGTCGTACCGATCATCCTGAAAATTCTGCACCGGGTTAGAATTCTAGATTGGAAATGAAAAACGAATGAGCGAAGCCGAAGCCAACTGCCGGCGTGAGCTGGACCTCGAAATCCCAGCCGAAGAGGTCGCCAAGACCAGCGAAAAAATCGCGAAAGAGATCGCGAAGGTCGCTCGCGTGCCCGGATTTCGACCCGGGAAAGCGCCCGTGACGCTGATCCGCCGCCGCTTCGCCGAAGACATCAAGAGCGAAGTGATGCAGCAACTGATGCCCGAGCATATCGAGCAGGTGTTGACGAAAGAAAAGCTTGTCCCCGTCACGCAGCCGCAAGTGGACAAAGTTGACTACGCCGAAGGCGGGCCGTTGAAGTTTCGCGCATCATTTGAAGTGCTGCCGACATTCGAGCTTGCGCCGTACAACGACGTGGAAGTGGAGGTCGAAGCGCCGGATCTCTCCGACGCCGATGTGGACAAGACGCTGGAAGAGATGCGCGACCGCGCAGCGACGTTTGTCCCCGTCGAAGGCCGCGCGCTTGCCGACGGCGATTATGCCCAGCTCAAGCTGACCGGCAATCCGCAGGGCGGCGGCGAACCGCTGCACGCGGAAAACGTAATGGCCAACATCGGCTCGGAGAACACGCTCGACGCATTCAACGAGAACTTGCGCGGCGCGAAAGCCGGTGAGCAACGCCGCTTTGACCTGACATACCCGGCCGATTATCCGGACCCGAAGCTCGCGGGCAAGTCCTACCACTACATCGCCGACATTACGGCGGTGAAAGAAAAGAAGCTTCCCGAATTGAATGACGAATTCGCGAAAGACGTGAGCGATGCGGGGACGCTCGATGAACTGCGCGGCAAAATTCGCGAGAGCCTAAACGCCGCGCGCGAAAATCAAATTGCCGACTTGACTCGGGACAAGCTGCTCGCGAAAATTGTGATCGCGAATGACTTCCCGGTGCCGCAGGCGCTCGTCGAGCATCAAATGGACGCGCGGCTGGAACGCGCCGTGAGGTCACTGGCGGCGCAGGGCGTGGACCCGCGCGCGGTGAATGTGGACTGGGTGGCTATGCGGAGGAAGCAGCGCGACCGCGCCGTGGAGGATGTGAAGGCGGAACTGATCCTCGACAAGATCGCGACAGCGGAAAAGATCGAGGCAAGCGAAGAAGAACTCGAAAAACAGCTCACGGCGATCGCGGAACACGGTGGCGAATCGGCAACCGTTGTCCGCGCGCGCTTGACAAAGCAAGGAGCGCTCGATAGGATGAAATCGAAGCTGCGAAGCGATAAAACGCTTGAGTGGCTTCGTCAGCACGCCCGCATCCAGGTTGCAAAGCAATCCACGGAGAAAAAATAGCCTGGCGGGGTCCTCACATATCCTGAAAACTTCCTGATGAGAAATAGCGACGATCCCGGCTCTTACGCCACGACCTTGGTTCCCATGGTGGTCGAACAGACCAACCGCGGCGAGCGCGCTTACGATATTTACTCGCGCCTGTTGAAGGACAACATCATCTTCATCGGGACTCCGATTGACGATCACGTCGCCAACCTGGTGACAGCACAGCTCCTGTTTTTGGAAGCCGAAGACCCGGAGAAGGACATCTCGCTCTATATCAATTCGCCGGGCGGCTCGATTACCGCGGGGATGGCAATTTACGACACCATGCAGTTCGTGCGGCCGAATGTAGTGACTATTTGTGTCGGTCAGGCGGCTTCGATTGCTGCGCTTCTGCTGACCGCGGGCGCGCCCAAGAAACGCTTTTCGCTGCCCAACTCACGCATCCTGATTCACCAGCCCTGGATGTCCGGACTTTCCGGGCAGGCGACCGACATTGATATCCACGCGAAAGAAATTCTGCGCATGCGCTCGGTAATCAACAAGCTGCTCGCGGACCACAGCAGCCACCCGCTGGAACAAGTCGAGCGCGATGTGGAGCGCGACTTCATCATGTCTGCGCAGCAAGCCAAAGACTACGGTTTGATTGACGAAATTATTTACAAGCACCGCTAAGGCCATTGTACGAAGCAGGAAGACGCCGGGGCGTGCGTAAAAGTTAGTAGCAAAGAGGAATTGCTCCGCGCGAGGAAAAGTTTCAGGCCTAGAATATAAGGAAGAAAGCGGCCGCAAAGGGGTTGCGGCTCGAGGCCAACACACCAGTGAGAAAAATCGGAACCGAAGAACCGTTGCGCTGTTCCTTCTGCCATAAAACGCAGGAGCAGGTCGAGAAGCTGATTAGCTCGCCCTCCGACTATCCGCGGGCGTTTGTCTGCAACGAATGCGTGACGGTCTGCCAGCAAATTCTGGACGAAGAGAAGCGCGAACAGAGCCAACCCGCGAACCGCCGCCTGCCGCGTCCGCCGGAAATCAAATCGTTCCTCGACCAATATGTAATCGGGCAGGACAAGACGAAAAAGAAATTGGCAGTAGCGGTGTACAACCACTACAAGCGGATTTTCCTCAACAAGCAGCCGGGCGAAGTGGAGTTGACGAAATCAAACATCCTGCTCATCGGCCCGACCGGCACCGGCAAGACGCTGCTGGCGCAGACGTTGTCACGGATGCTTGACGTACCGTTTGCAATCGTAGACGCCACAACTCTCACTGAAGCGGGCTACGTCGGCGAAGACGTTGAGAACATTATTCTGAAATTGCTGCAGGCCGCCGACGGCGATGTCACCAAGGCCCAGCAAGGCATCATCTACATCGACGAGATTGACAAGATCTCGAAGAAAGATGAGAACCCATCGATTACGCGCGATGTTTCCGGCGAGGGCGTCCAGCAAGCGCTGCTGAAGATTCTCGAGGGAACCGTCGCAAACGTTCCTCCGCAAGGCGGCCGCAAGCATCCGCACCAGGAATTTACGCCCGTGGATACGACCAACATCCTGTTTATCTGCGGCGGCGCGTTCGTAGGCATGGAAAAGATCATCGAGCGCCGCATCGGGCAGAAGTCGCTGGGCTTCCATACGGATGCGCAGCCTTCTACTGCACACAGGCGCAATATCGAAATGCTTGAGCAGGCGCAGCCGACGGACCTGATCCGCTACGGCCTGATTCCCGAATTTGTCGGCAGGCTGGCAGTCGTCGGCGTGCTGGCCGATCTCGACAAGGCCGCGCTGATGCGCATCCTGACCGAGCCGAAGAACGCGCTGGTGCGGCAATACCAGCGGCTCTTTGAATTTGAGAACGTCAAATTGCGATTCACGGATGACGCGCTTGAAACCGTCGCCGAACTCGCGATGCAGCGGAAAGTGGGCGCGCGCGGATTGCGGATGATTCTGGAAGACTTGATGCTCGAAATGATGTATCACTTGCCGGCGCAGCGCAAAGTCCGCGAGTTCATCGTCACCGCGGAAATGGTGCGCACGCGGGAAATCAACTGGAGCTTACTCGAAAAAGCGGGTTAGCCACACCGCAGAGAGACCGCATTGCCAAACCAGGAAACCATGTTCAACCGGGAGAAAACCGACCAGAAGCGCGTGCCCATGATGCCGGTGCGCGAGCTGGTCATTTTTCCCGGGCAGATGAATCCGTTTATTGTCGGCCGCGAAGGTTCCGTCCGCGCGCTGGAAGAGGCGCTTGCGGGCGACAAGCGAATTTTCCTCGCTACGCAGCATGACGCTTCGATTGACGATCCGAAACCCGAAGACATCTACACGGTCGGCACGATTGCGAATATCGTGCAGAGCGTAAAGCTGCCCGACGGAAACATCCGCGTGCTGGTGGAAGGCGTCGAGCGCGCGAAAATCTTGGACATTTCCACCACCGAAGGTTTTTTCCGCGCCACGCTAAAGCTCGTCCCCGTGAAATCGGAGCCTTCCCCGGAAACCGAACAGTTGGTGCGGCGCGTCCGCGAATTATTTGAGCAATACGTCAAGCTTTCGCAGGCCGTGAATTACGATACAGTGATCGCCGCCGCACGCGTGGAAGATCCCGGCCAGATTTCCGACGCGATCGCGGCCAACGTGACCCTGCCTTTCGAGGAAAAGCAGGAGCTGCTCGAGATGTTCGACCCCGTCGAGCGGCTCAATCAGCTTGGCAAAATCCTGGATGTCGAGCTCGAAAAATTAAACGTTGAGCGCAACATCAATTCGCGCGTGAAGCGGCAGATGGAGCGCGCGCAAAAAGAGTATTACCTCAACGAGAAGATGAAGGCCATCCAGAAGGAACTGGGCCGCGGCGAGAAGAACGAAACCGACGAGCTCAAGAAGAAGATTGATTCAGCCGGGATGCCCAAAGACGTCCACGAGAAGGCCGTCCAGGAATTGAAGCGGCTGGAGATGATGCCGCCCATGTCGGCGGAATCCACGGTGAGCCGGAATTATCTTGACTGGCTTATCGGCGTTCCATGGAAAAAGAAATCGAAAGAGATTCGCGACATCGCCGTCGCGGAAAAGATCCTCGAGGAAGACCATTACGGGCTTGACAAAATAAAAGAGCGCATTCTGGAATACCTCGCCGTCCGGCAGCTCGTAAAAATTCCCAAAGGCTCGATTCTCTGCTTTGTCGGCCCCCCGGGCGTTGGGAAGACTTCCCTTGCGAATTCCATTGGCCGCGCCACAGGCCGCAAGTTTGTTCGCGTTTCGCTCGGCGGAGTGCGCGACGAAGCCGAAATCCGCGGCCACCGCCGCACTTACATCGGCGCTCTCCCCGGCCAGATCATTCAAATGATGAAGAAGGCCGGCACCATCAACCCGGTTTTCGTGCTCGATGAAGTGGATAAGATGTCCATGGATTTCCGCGGCGATCCTTCGGCGGCGCTGATGGAAGTGCTCGACCCCGAATTGAACTATGCGTTCACGGATCACTATCTCGACGTCGAGTACAACCTCTCGCAAGTAATGTTTATTTGCACCGCCAACGTGCTGCACACGATTCCTCAGCCCTTGCAGGACCGCATGGAAGTCATCCGGCTGCCCGGCTACACGGAAATGGAAAAGCTGGAAATCGCCAAGCGCTTCCTGGTGAAAAAACAGCTCGAGGCAAACGGCCTCGCGGGCGCGAACATTACATTCACCGATGACGGCCTGCGCCACGTCATCCGGCATTACACTCATGAGTCCGGTGTTCGCAATCTCGAACGCGAAATCGCAAACGTCTGCCGCAAGATTTCCCGCCGCGTGGTGAAGGAAGGCAAGGAGGTCCACGTTGACGTCACGCCCGCAACGGTTTCCGATTTCCTCGGCGTGATGAAGTTCCGCGAGATCTGGCAGGAGAAGAAGAACGAAGTCGGCCTCGCCATTGGCCTTGCCTGGACGGAGGTCGGCGGCCAGGTGCTCGCCACTGAAGCGACTCTGATGGAAGGCAAGGGCCGCTTGACGCTCACCGGGAAACTCGGCGACGTGATGCAGGAATCCGCGCAGGCGGCGTTGAGCTATATTCGCTCTCGCTCGGCGAATTTTGCCTTGCCGAAGGATTTTTACCGTCACATTGATATTCACATGCACGTCCCCGAGGGCGCGATCCCGAAAGACGGCCCCTCCGCGGGAATCACGATCTGCACCGCCATCGTGAGCGCGCTGACGCGCATTCCCGTGCGTTGTGACGTGGCCATGACTGGCGAAATTACTCTGCGCGGGAAGGTGCTTCCCATCGGCGGCATAAAAGAAAAACTTCTCGCAGCGCACCGCGTCGGTATTCGCACCGTCATTATTCCCAAGGACTGCGAAAGGGATTTGGCTGATATTCCGGCGGAGATTCTCTCCGTCCTCACCATCAAGCCTGTCGAAAGCATGGACGAAGTTCTTGAATACGCTCTTGAGGCGCCGCTGCACACGGCCGTTCCACCGCCGGTCCCGGAAGTTTCCGCGGGGTTTGAGCCCAAGGAAGATAAGAGCCTGACGAACTGAAGGCTCCGCCGCTTGACGAGCGATTCAATCTGGGGGAAGCGCGCGGCGCGCATCGCGATTTAATTTTTCTGAGTGCAATCAGAAGTATCCCGGCTTCCAAAGAGCTTGCCCTCCCCGGAGCCGGGCAAATCCGAATCCTGGCTTGAACAATCAGGAGTGGAACCACAGTTGAAGGAACAAAAACAATGAGCGTTAGTCTTGCAGAACTGAAGGAAAAATCCGTAACCGACCTGGCGAAAATCGCCAAGGATCTCGAGATCCCCGGCGCCAGCGGCATGCGCAAGCAGGAATTGATTTTTCAAATCCTGCGCGGCCAGACCGAAAAGAACGGGCTGATCTTCTCCGAAGGCGTGCTCGAATGCCTGCCCGATGGCTTCGGCTTCCTGCGTGCGCCGGAATATAACTACCTGCCCGGCCCGGACGACATCTACGTCTCGCCGTCGCAAATCCGCAAGTTCGACCTGCGCACCGGCGACACCGTCTCGGGCCAGGTTCGCCCGCCGAAAGATGGAGAGCGCTACTTCGCTTTGATTAAAGTCGAAGCTGTCAACTTTGAAGACCCGGAAGTCGCGCGCAACAAAATTTTCTTCGATAACCTTACGCCGCTCTACCCGCAAGCGCGCATCCGTTTGGAAACGACAAAAGAAAATCTTACCGGGCGCGTGCTGGACATGCTCTGCCCCATCGGCAAAGGCCAGCGCGGATTGATCGTCGCGCCGCCACGCACCGGCAAAACGATGATGCTGCAGTCCATCGCAAATTCCGTCACGACTAATCATGCCGAAGTCGCGCTCATCGTGCTGCTGATTGACGAGCGGCCCGAAGAAGTCACGGATATGCAGCGCACGGTAAAGGGCGAAGTCATCAGCTCGACATTCGACGAGCCGCCGCAGCGCCACATCCAGGTCGCGGAAATGGTGCTGGAAAAAGCGAAGCGCCTTGTCGAGCACAAGCGCGACGTCGTCGTACTACTCGACTCCATTACGCGCCTTGGCCGCGCGTACAACGCCGTCACGCCGCCATCCGGAAAAGTTCTTTCGGGCGGCATTGACGCGAACGCACTCCAGCGCCCGCGGCGTTTTTTCGCCGCCGCGCGAAACGTCGAGGAGGGCGGCTCGCTCACCATCATCGCCACCGCGCTCGTGGACACCGGCAGCCGCATGGACGACGTGATTTTCGAAGAGTTCAAAGGCACCGGCAACATGGAAATCAATCTTGACCGGCGTCTGGTGGACAAGCGCATCTTCCCGAGCATTGACATCCTTCGTTCCGGCACGCGAAAAGACGAACTGCTCCTGCCCGCCGACGAATTGAACCGCATCTGGGTGCTGCGCAAAGTGCTCAGCCCGCTCTCGCCTGTCGAAGCGATGGAACTGCTGCTCGGGCGCCTGGCGAAATCCAAGAACAACGCGGAATTCCTCTCCTCGATGTCCGCCCCGACTTAATCTTTCACGATTTCACTCGGCGGGAAATTTCGCAATCCTTGCTGCTATTTTCCTTCGAGGTCGCGCGCGAGCTGAGCGATTAGCCGCGCGGTTTCTTCCGCGTCCATCGCGGTGTTGTCCACCAGCACGGCATCGGCGGCACGGACGAGCGGCGAGGTCTCGCGCGTGCGATCGCGCATGTCGCGCTCGCGGATTTCCTCAACCACCTGCGCAAACGTAAGCCCATCCCCTTTTTCTTGATGCTCGCGCCAGCGGCGCTCCGCGCGCGCTTCCACCGATGCTTCGAGAAAAACTTTCAGCCCGGCATCGGGGAAAACCACGGTCCCGATGTCGCGGCCTTCCATCACCACGCTGCCGCGAGTGCCCGCGCGCCGCTGCTCAGCCACCATCACATCCCGCACGCCCGGAACAATGGCAACCTCGGAGGCCGCGAGCGAAATTTCCGCCGTGCGAATGGCCGCGGAAACGTCTTCGCCATCAAGCAACACGTGCTGCCCTCCCGGGCCGCCCTCGAGATCAATGTGAGTATCGCGCGCGAGCCGTTCGAGCGCGGCCGCATCGTTCAATGCGACGCCGCGCCGCTGCGCCTTCAGCGCCACCGCGCGGTACATCGCGCCGCTGTTCAGGCACGTGTAACCGAGCAGCTCCGCCACGCGCCGTGCCACTGTGCTTTTCCCGGAACCGACGGGGCCATCAATTGCGATGATTAGTTTTTTCATTAAATGCGGTGGAACGCGCGCTCGATTTCGCGCGTGGAATAGCGGAGCACCACGGGCCGGCCGTGCGGACAAGCCATCGGCGCTTCCGTTTTCGCCAGTTCCGCGAGCAGCCATTCCATTTTCGTCTGGTCGAGCGGCATGTTCACCTTGATCGCCGCGTGGCATGCCGTCGTCGCCGCGATGCGCGATTGCAGCCAGTCCATCGAGATCGCCTGGTTCTCGCGCTCGACCCCGTCCAGAATCTCCACCAGTAATTTCTCAGCGTCGGCGCTTGAAATTCCCGCAGGCGTTGCCTGAATCGCCACGCTGCGCGGGCCCATCGGCGAAACTTCAAAGCCGTTTGCGGAAAGCTCTTCCGCGATCTGCTCGAAAATCACTTCCTGGCGCGGCGAAAGTTCCACGATGTGCGGCATCAGCATTCGCTGGCCGGTCATCTGGCCTTCGCGCCGCGCGCGCAGATGCTGCTCGAACAAAATCCGTTCGTGCGCCACGTGCTGGTCAATGATCCACAGTCCTTCCTCGTTCACCGCAACAATAAAACTCGAATTCACCTGGCCGAGCGGCTTCAAATCCAACAGGCTTTCGGCCGTTGCCGGCCGCTCGGCAATTTGCGCGCTTGCAGGTCCTGCGGCTGCGCGGCGGAATTGCTCTGCGATCTCGTTTGCAAAGGCCTCGTGCCCGGGATCTGCTCCGATTCCACTCGCTTCGCCCGATTCAAACCGCAATCGTTGTGCCTCCGGACGCAACGGTGCGTCGGTCAACCCAAATCCGCCGTCGGAATAAGGTGCGGGCGCGGCGGCGGCATCGAGCGGCTCGGCCATCGGAGGGATCACCGCGCGCGGCAAGCCCGGCACAGGTTCGAGCGGCGCCTGCTGCGAAGGCATGTAGGAGCCGAATCCCGCGCCTGCGGCGGCAGCGGCGAGTTGCGCGGTTGCAGCAGTGCCCGCGGGAAAACTTGGAATCGGCCGCGCCTTCGTGAGCGCGTTGCGAATGGCGTCGCGCGCGAAGTCATGCACAAATTGCGAATGCCGGAATCGCACCTCGACTTTCGCCGGGTGAACGTTCACGTCCACCTCAATGTGCGGCAAATCCACGAACAGCAGCACGGCTGGAAACGCGGGCGGCGGCAAAATATTGCGGTACGCTTCATGGATCGCGTGGAGCAGCACACGGTCGCGCACAAGCCGCCGGTTGACGAAAACATAGATGCCGTTGCGATTCGGGCGCTGCACTTGCGGGCGCGATGCGAAGCCGGAAACGGTCAGGAGTGACGAGCGCTCGGACTCTTCCAGTTGCTGTTCCGTGATGGCTGCGCGCACCGGGCCCGACGTCGGCGGGATTTCGAGCAACTCGTCGAGAGCCGCGCGCCCGAATAATTGATACACGCGCTCGGCCAGCCCGGGAATTCCCTGCGGCTCCTTCGGTGGCGCGTCGCCAGCATCAGAGGAAGTCCCCGCGGACGTTTCCGTGGAAAATTCTCCATTCGATTGCGAATTGCGCTCAATTGCGGGCGAAACATTCAGGATTTCCTGCGACGGAGTCTTCAGTATGAATTGCCGCTCGGGATGTGCGAGCGCATAGTGCGTCACGAGCGAAGCGATGTGACCCAGCTCGGTCGTCTCCGACTTCAAGAATTTTCGCCGAGCCGGAACCGAATAGAACAAATCGGAAACCGTGATCGTCGTTCCGGTCGGAACACCCGCGGGCTTCACTCCGAATAATTTCCCGCCGCCGAATTCGATGCGAGTTCCCTGCTCTTCTTCCGCCGTGCGCGTTTCAAGCACCAGCCGCGATACCGACGCAATCGAAGGCAGCGCCTCCCCGCGGAATCCAAGCGTTGCAATGCTGAGCAAATCATTCGCCGTGCGCAGCTTGCTCGTCGCGTGCCGCTCGAACGCCAAGAGCGCGTCGTCGTGCGCCATGCCGCTGCCGTCATCCGTCACGCGGATCAGCCGCTTGCCGCCCGCCTCGACTTCAATGCGGATCGACCGCGCGCCCGCGTCCAGCGCGTTTTCGAGTAGCTCTTTCACCACCGATGCCGGCCTCTCGACAACTTCGCCCGCGGCGATTTGATTCGCCACCGCCTCCGGCAATATGCGTATTCGGCTCATTCGATCAGCGCAACCTTATTCATTCTTGAGAGCAATTCCCAGTCCGTTTAGCTGACCTGCTTCCACCGGCGATGGCGCTTCGGCCATCAAATCCACCGCGGTGGTTGTCTTCGGAAATGCAATCACCTCGCGTATGGACTTCTCGCCCGCGAGCAGCATCACCACGCGGTCGAGCCCGAGAGCGATGCCGCCGTGCGGCGGCGTGCCATAAGAAAGCGCATCAAGAAAAAATCCGAAGCGCTGCTTTGCCTGCGCATCGGTCAAACCGATGGCGCGAAACACACGCTGCTGTGTGTCCTGCTGGTGAATCCTGATGCTTCCGGAGCCGAGTTCCACTCCATTCAGCACCAGGTCATAGCCCTTTGAGCGCATCTCGCCGCGCCGATCCAGGTCGTCCAGCTTCACGAGGTCGTCCTCCACAATTCCAGTAAATGGGTGCTGCGCCGGCACCCACTGCTTTTCCGTCTCGCTCCAATCAAACAGTGGAAAGTTCGTGACCCACAGGAATTCCCAGCGGTCTTTCGGAATCAGTAGCAGTTTCTCCGTGAGGTGCGTCCGCAATTGGCCCGCGATCAACGCCGCCGCTTCCGTGCCGGGGATTTGTTCTTTAGCCGCAGCGCAGACAATCAGGTCTCCCGGCTTCGCACCCGTCGCATCCGCCAAATGCCGAAGCCCCTCCGCCCCAAGATTCTTTTCGAGTGGAGATGTGACACCCTCCGCTGCAACCTTCGCCGTGTAAACACCGCGCGCACCAATCGTCTTGCCCTTTTCCGCAAGCTCATCGAGTTGCTTGCGTGAAAACGCCGCAGCGCCCGGCGCCGCCAGCGCGAACACATTGCCGTCAATGTGCATTGCCTCACGCGCTGGAAGAAACATCGACGTCACGTCGTGCAATTCCATCGCGAAGCGCAAATCCGGCTTGTCGCTGCCGTAGCGATGAATCGCTTCGCGGTGTTCCATGCGCCGGAATGGCGCAGACGCCTTCACGCCCGCCACCGCACAGGCCCGCACCATCACTTTTTCGAGCGCCTCGAAAATTAAATCCTGCGTCGGAAATGACATCTCCACGTCAAGCTGCGTGAACTCCGGCTGACGGTCGGCGCGCTGGTCTTCATCGCGGAAGCAGCGCACGATCTGGAAATAGCGGTCCAGCCCGCCGATCATCAGGATTTGTTTAAATAATTGAGGCGATTGCGGCAGCGCGTAAAACTGCCCGTGATGCAGACGGCTCGGCACCAAATAATCGCGCGCGCCTTCAGGCGTGCTGCGCGTGAGCATGGGCGTTTCGATTTCGAGAAAGCCCATCTCGTCCATCGCTTTGCGGATTTCCAGGATTACTTTGTGCCGCAACGCCAAATTCCGACCCGGGCGTGCGCGCCGCAAATCCAAATAGCGATAACGCAGACGCGTCTCCTCGCTCGCTGTCACTTCCTCCTCAATCTGGAACGGTGGCGTCTTCGCGGTGTTCAGGATATGCAATTCGCTCGCGATGATTTCGATCTCGCCCGTCGCCAATTCAGGATTTCGCTTTTGCCGCAGCGCAACTTTCCCCCGCACCGCCGCCACATACTCCCCGCGCAACTCCTCTGCCTTCGCGTGCGCCGCCGGCTGATGCTCTTTGTTGAACACCACCTGCACCAATCCCTCGCGGTCGCGCAAATCAATAAATATCAGGTTGCCGAGATCGCGGCGCCGATGCACCCAGCCCATCAGCACGACCTCGCGGCCGTTGTCCGAGCCGCGCAGCGCGCCACAATAATCTGTGCGTTTCAGATTTCCCAGTGGATCGAGCACTCTCCGCCCCTTAATTCCCTTTTAATTCCGCCACCAATTCCGCCTCACTCAAACTTTTCTGCACCGCATCCGCCAGCCGCTTCACTGTAAATTTTCCCGCGGCGATTTCATTTTCGCCAATAATCACCGCATGCCTCGCGCCGAGCTTGTCCGCCAGTCCCAGCGCCCTGCCGAATTTCATCTCCACCGCGGGCACTTCCACTTTCACTCCCACATCGCGCAACTTCCGCGCCAGATGAATCGCCGCTGCCTGCGCGTTCGCGCCCATCCACACAATGAACGCGTCGACTGCCGCCTCCGGCTTCAATTTGCCTGCCGCCTCGAGCGACAGCATCAACCGGTCTTCGCCAATCGCAAACCCGATTCCCTTTGTCGGCGGCCCGCCCAGCAATTCCACGAGGCCGTCATACCGCCCGCCGCCGCACACCGCGTTCTGCGAGCCCAGTCCGGGCGCGGTAATTTCAAACGTCGTGCGCATGTAGTAGTCCAGCCCGCGCACCAGCCGCCAATTTTGCTCGTACGCAATGCCGCGCAAATCGAGCTGCCGCCGCACCTCCGTGAAATGGTCGCGGCATTCCGAGCACAAGTGATCCGAAATCCGCGGCAGCTTTTCGATAATCGCCTGCTCTTCCGGCAACTTGGAATCGAGCACCCGCAGCGGATTCGTCTCAATTCGCCGCTGGCTGTCCGCGCCCAACTTGTCCTTCACCTTTACCAGCGCCTCGCGCAGCAGTTCCACATATTTCGGCCGGCAATTCTTGCACCCAATCGAATTAATTTGCAGCGCCGCGCCTTCCAGCCCCACCTTCGCAAAAAACTCCATCAACATTTCGATCAGCTCGGCGTCAATCCCCGCGTCCGCGGCCAAGTTCTCTTGGCCCGCGTAGACAGGTGTCAGCACCTCCGCGCCAATCTGGTAAAACTGCCGGTAGCGCCCCTTCTGCGGCCGCTCTCGCCGGAACATCGGCCCCATGTAATAGAGCTTCACGTTTCCCGGCAGCGTCTGCATCCCGTGCTCGATGTACGCGCGGCACACGCTCGCCGTCGCCTCCGGCCGCAGAGTCACCAAGTCATATTCCGGCGGCGGCTCCAGGTGAACGCCTTCAGCTTTGATTTGGACTGGCGCATCAGAAAATGTATACGTCTCCTTTTGCACAACGTCCGTCTCAACCCCAATCGACCGCACAAATAAGTCGGCATACTCAAAAATCGGCAGCCGTATTTCGCCATATCCAAATCGCGCAAACACCTCATGCGCAGCCCGCTCCACACGGTTCCACGCCGCCGACTCCGGCGGCAAAATATCGCGCACGCCCTTAATCGCTCTGATTTGCTTTATTTCGGCCAACGCAACTCCCATGACTCACCGCTCAAAATTTCCGACCTGGATAAATTAGCAACGCTAACACACGCCCCCAACCGTCGCAAGGAAACGGCAGGCCTCGTTTATGCTATCTTTCGCCGATGGCAAATATTCCCGAGACGCTTCCCGGCGCCGAAGAACTGATTGCCTGGTTTGGCGAATGGCCTTCATTCCATGATGCCGAGATAATCTCTTTGGAATTGAACCGCCAGAAATCTTCAAGGCTACGAATTCACACTTGGCGAACAAATTCCGAGGTAGATGCACGAGGATTCCTGAAAACAGACAAACATTGTCTTGTCTCGTTCATCATGGAAGAAATCTCTGACCTTGAGCTTGTCCAATTCAGTTCTCAGAATGTAATCAACAGTCTCGACATCGAGAAGCAGAGAGACTCGTATCGCTTCAAACTCAGCCCTTCATACGGCTTGGCTGGATATATCGAAGCCAGGTCGATCCGCCTGGAATTTGAACCCGGAATCCCACCCGAAAGCAAAAACCGATTCAAAACAAGGTAAGAAATATGGAGATGCTGAGAACCGCCTACAAAATCTCCACATTCGGCGCGCTTCCGCTCGCTTCCGCAAGCCGCGCCATCACCGCCCTCGCCATCGCATAAGTACTCTTCGCCTCAGGAGCATTCTCCCCCAGCAGCGCCACCGGCTTCCCCGTGTCTCCGCCAATCCGAATTCGCGGATCAATCTCGATTTCTCCAAGCAGCGGCACGCCAAACGCGTCCGCGGTCTTGCGCCCTTCTCCGTGCCCAAACACGTCCACGCTCTTCCCGCAGTGCGGGCAAATAAACGAACTCATATTCTCGATCACGCCCAGCACTTCCACGTTCACCTGCCGGAACATTTCAATCGCCTTGCGCACATCCGCCAGCGCCACCAACGACGGCGTCGTCACCACCACCGCGCCCGAAAGCGGCACCGTCTGGATCAACGTCAATTGCACGTCACCCGTGCCCGGCGGCAAATCCACCACCAGGTAATCCAGCTCTCCCCACTCAACGGCTCGCAGAAATTGCTGAATTACGCTGTGCAGCATCGGCCCGCGCCAGATCACCGGTTTATCGCCCGGCGAAAGCAGCCCCATCGAAATCACTTTCAGACCGTGCGCCTGCACGGGCAAAATCGTCCGTTCACTCGTCGCGCGCGGCTCTTCCACTGTCCCCAGCATCAGCGGCACGTTTGGCCCGTACACATCGGCGTCGAGCAGCCCCACGCGCGCGCCCAATTTCGCCAGCGCCAGCGACAAATTCACCGCGATGGTCGTCTTTCCCACGCCGCCCTTCCCGCTCGCCACCGCCACCAAATATTTCACGCCCGGAATCGGCATCTTCGGCGGCTGCGGCATGCCCGGCCCCGTGCGTTGCGGCCCGCCCGGTCCCTGCGGCCCCCCTCCCGACACTGGATTCCCTCCACCCGCTGGCGGCATCGTGCTCCCTTCTCTGAGCCTATTCTGAAATTGTTTGGCTATTGCTGCGGCGCCCCGCACAGGCGAAGCGAAGAATCATCATAGCCCGCGCCGCAGCATCGGGCAAGGCGCGCACAACACAACACATCGCTCGGGGGATCGCGTGGGGCGTCTCACTCCGCTCCGATCTCGCCCCGCGTCAACTGTAGTGCCAGCGTAGTGCCAGCGGAATTGCCATGGAAGTTGCCGAAAACGCAGCATTTGCCCGCACGTACCATTGCCCGCTTGCCCGCGCGGTGCTTACCGTAATTAAGTGGGGGCCTGCGCGCCCTCACTCTCCGTATGAGCGCCGACAGCAAAATCACGGCGGCCCGCGCCTTTGTGCGCAGCCTTAATATTCTGCTGAAACTCTCGCGCCTTTACGGCTTCGATCACGACCGTTCCAAAGCGCAATTCGTCACCGCCTGGGACGAACTCCGCGCGGCAATGCCTCATGGCAGCGAATCCGGCCTGCTCCTCGGCTCAACGAATGGCCAGCTCCTTCTTGACGGCGCGCCGCTCGGCAACTCCGCTGTGGAACGCAGCTTCGCGCAATTGCTCACCGCCGCGGGCGTCGCGAGCCTGCTCTTCACGCCACAAGTTTCTCAGGACGATTTGTCGCGCTTCGTCAACGGCTTCCCCGCCGGCGGCGCGAAGCCCTCGGACCTTGCGTCGCAACTAAAAGCTGCGCTTTCCGGCGTCACGGGCATCCGCATCAACGAAATTCGATTCGTCGCCGAGGACGCCGCGTTTTCCGACGTCCGCACCGCAGCGAACCTCACCGCGCGCACGCTCGGAGTTGGCAGCAACGATCTCAAAGATTGGCTGACCGACCCGCAAAAACTCTTGGAATTAATCGCCGCCGCGCAGGGATCGAAGTCATCTTCCTCGGGCCAATCATCCGGCACCGGCGGTGGTGGCGGCGAAGGCTATAGCGGCGAGCCACTCCCAGACCTCATCCGCGAAGGCTCCGGTGGTGCAGTTGTTCCTTCAAACGCAGCCGCGCCTTCAAGCGCGAACGCTTCGCCAAGCACGCAGCCGCCGCGGCAGCCACAGCCCGCCGCGCCGAGTGGCTCCTCCCCAATCTTGCCTACGTTCGTCCGCGCAAGTTCGCCCGCGGCCCAAGCCGTCGGCGAAGACGACATGCTCGGCATCCTCAAGGTCCTCACGCACCTCGGCAGCCAAATGGGCGACGCCTCCGCAACGCCCACCGGAACCTTCGGCCTCCAGCAGCAATTGACGGACATGCCTCAGCGCAATCAGGACCTTTTGCGGCAGGCGCTCGCGGCCTTCGCCGCGAAAGCCCCTTCCGCCAAGCCGGACCGCGCCATGCTCATCCAGCTTGCCGAGCACCTCGCCATCCGCTTCGCGCTCGACCGTTACGAGCGCGGCGAAGTAAAAGTCAACGCCGTGCGCCAGACTCTCGAGCGCATGAACAAAGAGATCGAATCGCTGCGCTCCATCCTCGGCCAGCACGAAGACAAAATGGCCAAGGCCGGGATGCAGGTCGAATCGCACGCGGACGTGCTCGACCGCCAGTTTTGGGCCTCCGTCCCCGAAAAGGGAAAGCGCAGCGTTCTGCTTTCCGATGACGCCTGGTGCATCCCGCCGCGCAACATCCGCAGCTATTGCAAGGAACTCGAATCGCGCGGAGAAAATTCCGTCGCCTCAAACATTCTCGCGCGCTATGCCGCGTGCATCCACAACCCGGAAAGCGAAGCGCGCCGCCGCACCGCGATGGGCATGGCGGAACTCGCCGATCTTTACGCCGCCGACACCAAGGCGCTCATCGCCGTCATCCGATTGGTTGGAATGGAGATGAGCGGAGAGCGCGACCCCGATGTGCAAACATATGTAACCGCCGTTTTCGTTCGCCTTTCACAAGAAGCCGCTTCGCTCCATTGTTATCCGGCCATCCAGCAGTCGCTCATTTCGCTCGAAGGGCTCGAGAATCAGCGGCCCACCGCGGCTCTCGAAATCCGCCCCCGCATCGGCGTCGAAGAACGCCTCCCGGAATTCATCGAAGCCGCGATTCGCGCCAAGAAATCCTCCGGCGATACGAACGAAGAACCGCCCGAGGGCCTCGCCGACGTGCTCCGCATGCTCCCGCACGCCGCCATCGCGCAAATCCTCACGCGCTTCAATCGCGCCGGACAAAGATCCGCCAACGACCGCCTCGTGATGATCGCGCGCGAAATCGGCCCCGAAGCCGCAACGCGCTTGCGGGAGTCCGTCCGCATCTCCGCCCCGCAGGACGCCGCGGAGGCCGCCGGCCTGCTGAGCCGCCTCGAGCCGGAGAGCGTTGAGCGCTGGCTCCCGGGCCGTATCGTGGATTGGCCGCTCGCCGCGCAGGATCGTTGCATTCGCATGCTCGCTGGGGGCGGTGCGCCCGAGCGCGGCGCGCTGCTGCTCTCAATTTTCGCCTCGCTCGATCCCCTCGCGAAAACGCTGGCTCTCGACGAAATGGGAATGTGCGGCGACGCTGGCCCCGCGTACGGTGATGTTCTGGCGCGCCTCACCAAACTCGCCGAAAGCGATAGCCACGAATCCGGCGCGGAATTCTTGCGGCTGAAGGCTATCGAAGCGCTTGGCAGATTGCGCGCCGCAACCTCGAGCGCACTCCTGCAGCGCATTGTCCAGCAGAAACACAATTGGTTGCGCACCTCGGTGGACGAACTCCGCATCGCCGCGCTTCAGTCGCTGGCTAAGATCAACTCAAGCGCGGCCGAAACCACGCTCGCCCACGCGGGGCTCGAAGATTGGCAGATCAGCTTCCCTGCCCTCGACGCTCTCGCCGATTCGCAGTGGTATCGCCAGCGCCGCTACCAGCGTCTGCGGATTGACCCGCCTCTTCCGGCGACGGTCACCACCGCATCCGAATCCGCAAAGATGGAAATTAAGGGATTGAGCTTGAGCGGTGGAATGGCCGCGTGCGACCGACACATCCTGCCCGGAACGCACATCACCATAAAAATTAAGCTCGGCATGCGCGGCATCGTCATGCAGGCGCTCATACGCGACGTTCGCACGCACGGCGTCGGCTTTGAAATTGTCTCCATGCCCCTCGAAGACCGCTCGCGCCTCCGCCGCCTCCTCTTCAGCCATCTCCGCCCCGAGACCAAGCCGCCATCAAAATCCCTGACTGACCAGGAATCCTCGCTCATCCCCAAGAAGATGATTGTTTAATGCCTGACGCATCTCGCGATCGCCAGAGGCATTTTTTGTAGCGAGGGCTTACGGCGGGCTACACGCGCGCCCAAGGACCCGGCTCCGGCAGTCTGAGCTGCCCCAGCCCATCGGCCGGGGCAGACTCGGGACAGCTGGCGATCCCCCTGTGTGTTAGTTCGAAGTGGATGTTGAAGGCCTCTTTACGGCTTTTGCGGCCACAGGCACAACGCGCGCAGTGGCTGACTTTGGCGAATTCGACGGCGCGGCATGATTTACCGGAATGCGCCGCGGAGAAGGATCGTGATTCACCACGCTGGCTTCGTCATTGTCTCTAGAACTGCGCCGCAGGACGCAAGAAAAAACCGTACCCGGGTCCGTGGAGATTCCGTCAATTCTGTCGCCATGTTCCGACACGACAAAGTTGATGTCGAGAGGGGGACCAGGGATGGTCACAGGACCTCCGGGGGTTTCAAACGTTAGCGTTTGAGCGTAGGTGACGTGGCCAGTGCCGTCAGGATTCACAGTCTCGGTTCCCGACACTGTCTGCGTCCCAACAAAGAAACCGCCGATGCTTAGCGTTGTACTCCCGTTAAAGAGACCGTCCTTATCTCCGTGGGCCACTCCGAGCAACTTCGCCGGAGAGAATTGGAAATTAGGAGGGCCTGATGGAGGAAACGGATTGGGAAACGTCAAATAACCGTCACAAACTACCGTATAGGTTCCGGCAGTTGTTTTGGTGGTGATTCCCTGCCCAGACGCGCTGCCTGCAACCAAAAGCAATCCGAGGAGAACTGCGAATACAGAAATCCTGGTGAGACGATTCGTCATAACGCACCTCATCATTCTGCCGTCCCTATGTACGGGACTTAGCATGTTGTGAGAGAATGTAATATCCAAAACGGACTGAAAAAGTCCTGACAAAAAGCTGAAATTTTACGCAGGGTGAATTCCGTGGAACGGCGCTCGTATCAATTCGGCCCCTTCCTGTTCGATCCTGTGTCGTGTGTGCTCACCAGAAGCGGCAAGACCCTTCCCCTGACATTCAAGGCTGCGGACGTGCTGCGCGTGCTGGTAGAAAATCGCGGCCAAGTAGTGGCGAAAAACAAGCTGCTGGAAGAAGTGTGGCCGGGGAGCTTTGTGGAAGATGGAAGTGTGGAGCGGAATGTCTCCGCTTTGCGCAAGGCCCTGAACGGAACTGGCGCGACGCACCAGTATATTGAGACGTTACCGAAGCGAGGCTACAGGTTTAGAGCGCCCGTGCGAGATTTGAACGAAGTTTCAACCTCGCGCAAAAAGAGTATAGCGATTCTCCCGTTCCGCGTGCTGGGGAAAAAACCGAATAGCGCCGAACTCGGGCTCAGCGTGGCCGACGCGACGATTAGCAAACTTGCGAGAATCCCGGGACACAATGTGTTGCCGACGAGCGCGGTCGCCGGCTTCCTGAACGCGAAAGTGGAACCGGCAGAGTTCGCGAAAAGCTTGGGCGCGGATCTGGTTCTGGATGGAAGCATTCAGTTCGAGCGAAAGCGCGCGCGCACGACTGTAGAGCTGCTGAAGACCACCGGCGGTGGACACGTGTGGGCTGAGACTTTTGAGCAGCCGGTTGCAGGCAGATTTCGATTTCAGGATTTGCTGGCCGAGGAATTGGCCGGAGCGCTGGCTTTGCTGCTGAGCGACGCACAACGGAAGCTTTTGAACCGGCGATATACCGAAAGCCGTGAAGCCTATCAGCTCTACTTGAAGGGCCGGTACCATTGGAGCCAGCGATCGCCCGCCGGGCTAAAAACGGCGATCGCCTGCTTCCGGCTCGCCTTGCGCCTCGATCCGGAATATGCACCTGCGTATTCGGGACTCGCGGACAGCTACGCATATCTCCCCATGCTTACGCCGGAGCGAACGCGGAAGTTCATGCCAAAAGCGCGAGCAGCAGCCATCAGCGCGCTGGAGATTGACGACACAATGGTGGAGGCCCGGTCGGCGCTGGCATTCGAGAAATGGCATTACGAATGGGACTGGCCCGGCGCGGAACGCGAGTTCCGCCGGATCCTGAAGTTTCAGCCTCAGGGTGGAGAGACTCGTCATTGGTACGCGATCCTGCTCGCGGAGCAAGGCCGGTTCAGCGAGGCGTTGGAACATGCGAAGCGCGCTTCTGCGGCTGATCCGCTGAATGCAAACCTTCAAGCCGATTTGGGGCTCATTTTCTTCTGGGCTGGAAAGCACGAGGAAGCCGCCAAACAATTACAAAGCGCGCTGGCGAAAGATTCCGGCTCGCATCGCGCACACTTGGTGCTTGGCATGGTGCAGGAACAGCAGCTCCGGTTCGATGATGCAATCTTCCAGTTCAGGGAATCCCACCGGATTTCACCGGGACCATCAGTGTCACTCGGCGCTCTCGGCCACGCGCTGGGTTGCGCCGGAAAGACTCGAGAAGCCACGGAAGTGTTACGGACCCTCGTGAAGGCGTCGGAGACTCGAGGCTGCTGGTTTGCCTTGGCGCTGGCACATCTCGGGGTAGGAGAAAAGGACGAAGCAATGTCTTGCCTCGAGCGGGCTTGTGACGAGCGCATTTTTGAATTGGTCCTCCTGAAGGTGGACCCGCGATTTGCCCCATTGCGCGGAAGGGAAAGATTTGAGGCGGTGATGAAGAAAATTGGGCTGGGCGCAGAGTAAGCTCGGGTTCTCGGGCGCTTGCGTTGTAATTGCCTTCAAACACTTCGCAAGTCAGCGTGGCCATCATGGACGCGTGGCCTAGACTTTGATCCCTTCCGCGTGACCCACTCTTCGCACAACGACGGCGGCTCTGAAATCGTCTCCATGCCCCTCGAAGACCGCTCGCGCCTCCGCCGCCTGCTTTTCAGCCATCTCCGCCCCGAAACCAAACCCTCTTCCCGCGCGCTCCCCGATCAGCAATCCACCCTCATCCCCAAGAAAATGATTGTTTAGGTTTTGGCGGGTACACCTTCGTGGCGGCGCAACCCATCGCAGCTGGCACCGGCATTGTCCAGGCCCCCCTGCGGATTGCACATGTGTTAGCCTCTGATTAGCTGCCGCTTCAATTTATGAAGATCCAAGACAGATTCCGCGCCACCCGTGCTCCCTATGCATGCGTGCTATTCCTTTTCGCCTTGTTTTCCGCTCAAACCACAGCGCTGATCGAATCTGATTCGACCGGGCAAAAGAAAGCCAAACCAATCGAGGTCTCAAGCGATCAGTTTCTCTGGCGCGTCGATCTCCATTCGATGGGTTATCCAGACAACGGCAATCAGCTTCAGGGGCGGCGGGACCTGGATGAATTTGACACGGTTGATTTTGTCAGCGAAGGAGTCGTGGCAGCGAGTTTCATCACGCAAGAGCCGACCCCGCCTCTGGAGCACCGTGGCGATCCCAACGGGGCTCCCCTCTATCGCCTGCATGCTGTTTTCCTGGGTGCCGCCTCGGGAAAAGTTCTGAGGACGCTCGATTGGCCGTTGGAAAATCCATATGCCGGCATTTTTCCCCTTTATGACGGAAGGTTTCTGTTTCTTTCCACCCAGCGCATCGTCCTTTACTCCGCCGATTGGACGCCGGTGAAGGAGCTTCCCCTTCCGCAATTGCAGCAGCCCCATTCCTACCTCGCGGGGATTGCTGAATCCCCGAGCGGCAAAGTACTTGTGATTCGATTTCATCAAGGCAGCTTGACGCAGTGCATCCGGATTCTGACGGATTCGCTCGAGGGCGCGGAAGAACCATGCGAAATTACGGAACAGTTTACGGTTTCCGATGAGGCCATGGCCACTTCGAGGATAGGAAAGGATAGAACCGAGGAGGACAATTTTGGAGTGGCGATTACACATGACCTTCCCATTCAAAAGCAGTCGTACAGGCGCAACCAGTATGGGATCCTGATTCGTGAGATGGGAAAGGATGCTCGCATTCTTTGTTTCTGCTACTCAAGCGTGCCTCAATTCATTAACAACCAGATGATTGCCGCATATTCGGGAAACTATCTGTGGCTGCTCAGCGTTACTGGAGATTTAAAGTTTGGACAGGCTTACGTCACAAGCGAGGATTCCAGTTCGATTGACAATGGGGGGCGGCCAGTGCGTCCGTCTGCGGATGGTCGTCGGTTTGCCCTAGCGCTAAACATCCCGTTGGAGGATATGCCCATAAAAGGGATGGGGGCCAGGGTGGTTTCAAGGGACTTTCCCGGGGACCCCCCGGCCACATTCCCTGACCGTGTGGATGTCTTTGACCTGCCGAGCGGCCAGTGGGTTTACATATTGCGAAACAAGAAAAGCCGGCTCCCGAAGATCATGGGGCTGGGCCTTTCTCCCGGCGGCGAGATGCTTACAATTGATTCAGGCGGAGTCATTCAAGTGTACGCGCTCCCACCTGCATCGAGCACCTCACCCTCAATCCACTGAATCCGTGCGGATATGCTGCCGTCCGATTCTCATATCACATCTCGTAGCCGTCGGATAGAATTAGGCGTGTAACACTTCGGGCTCCCATGGCCTCGCTCTCCAGCCCGCGTCTCAATTCCACTCTCATTCTCATCTGTGTCGTCGCTGTTTCCGTCGCATGCGGCACTTCCCTCCTCGCGTCAAAGTCTGCCGAGCAAAAGAAGGCCAAACCAATCGAGGTCTCAAGCGATCAGTTTCTCTGGCGCGTCGATCTTCATTCGTTAGGGTTTCCTGCGAATGGAACAAAACTTCAGTCACGGCGAGGCTTGGACGAATTTGACACGGTTGATTTCGTCAGCGAAGGAGTTGTGGCCGCGAGTTTCATCACGCAAGAGCCTGCCCCTCCTCTTGAACACCGTGACGACCCCAACCGCGCTCCTCTCTACCGCCTACATGCCGTTTTCTTGGACGCCACATCGGGAAACGTTCTGAAGACGCTCGATTGGCCGTTGGACAATCCAAATGCAGGCATTTTCCCCCGATATGATGGCAGCTTCCTGTTTCTTTCCACCGAACGAATCGTCCTCTACTCTCCCGATTGGACGCCCGCTAAAGAGCTTCCTCTTCCACAGTTACAGCAGCCTCATTCCTACCTGGCCGGGATTGCCGAATCACCGAGCGGCAAGCTGCTTGTGGTTCGTTTTCATCAGGGAAGCGCGATAAGGTGCATCCGGATTCCCACGGACTCACTCGAAGGCACAGAGGAGCCATGCGAAATTCCGGAACAATTTACGATTTCCGATGGGGCGATGGCGGAGTCAGAATTGGGAAGGGACAGGACTGAAAACAACGATTTCGGACCTTTGGTTCAATATAATTTGCCCATACCGAAGGAATCACCTAACCCAGATCCAAAAAAAGTCCTGATTCGCGAGACGGGAAAGCCTGTCCGCGCACTTTGTGACATAGCCCTACTCGAAAAGAATCAGGGCAAGCGCCGGGCCGAAGAACTCGTACCAGGAAACATGCATTGCCCGGGCGGCTTCCCACAATTCATCAGCAACGAAATGGTTGTCATATATGGGGGTAGTGATTTGTTGCTGTTAGATCTCGCCGGAGCCCTTAAGTTTGAAAAGGATTTCGCCCCAAGGGGGGGGCCGCATCCGGACATGATCGACAATATGGGACGCCCAGTTCGTGCATCTGCGAACGGGCGGAGGTTCGCCTTGGCACTCAACGACCCGATCAATGAAGGGGTGGTGCGCCCTGGAAGAACTACTATTATTCCAGAACCTGGAGATCCTCCAGCCGCCTTCCCGGATCGTGTTGAAGTCTATGACCTATCTAATAGCCGATGGATTTATGTCCTAGAAAATGAACCGGCAAGCGTTAACTGGTTGAGCGGGAAACAGTTTCCGCAGATCTGGGGTCTGGGCCTTTCACCTAGCGGCGAGAAACTAACAATTGACTCGGGAGGTGTGATCCAAACCTACGCGCTCCCGCCCGCTTCCCCTCCCGCGCGTTGATTCCTGGTGCAACTAATGTAACCATCGTCAATAAATCGGGGTCTAACACTTTGAAGTCCCATGGCCGCTCAACCCAGCCCGCGCGCGCTTTCTGTTTTCCTAGCAACATTTCTTGCCGTAGCGCTCGGCGCCACTGGCAGTTCCCTTCTCGCATCCGGAGCAACTTCGCAAAAGAAAGCCAAACCAATCGAGGTCTCAAGCGATCAATTCCTCTGGCGCGTCGATCTCCATTCGATGGGGTATCCAGAGAACGGCAATCAGCTTCAGGGGCGGCGGGACCTGGATGAATTTGACACGGTTGATTTTGTCAGCGAAAGCGTCGTGGCCGCGAGTTTTATCACGCAAGAGCCGACCCCACCTCTGGAGCACCGTGACGACCCCAACGGGGCTCCCCTCTATCGCCTGCATGCTGTTTTCCTGGGTGCCGCCTCGGGAAAAGTTCTGAGGACGCTCGATTGGCCGTTGGAAAATCCATATGCCGGCATTTTTCCCCTTTATGACGGAAGGTTTCTGTTTCTTTCCACCCAGCGCATCGTCCTTTACTCCGCCGATTGGACGCCGGTGAAGGAGCTTCCCCTTCCGCAATTGCAGCAGCCCCATTCCTACCTCGCAGGGATTGCTGAGTCCCCGAGCGGCAAAGTACTTATGATTCGATTTCATCAAGGCAGCGCGACGCAGTGCATCCGGATTTTGACGGACTCGCTCGAGGGTGCGGAAGAACCATGCGACATTAAGGAACTGTTTACGGTTTCTGATGACGCCATGGCCACTCCGAGGATAGGAAGGGATAGAACCGAGGAGGACAATTTTGGAGTGGCGATTACACATGAGCTTCCCATTCAAAAGCAGACGTACAGTCGCTACCAGAATGGAATCCTGATTCGTGAGATGGGAAAGGATGCTCGCATTCTTTGTTTCTGCTACGCGAGCGACACTCAATTCATTAACAACCAGATGATTGCGGTGTACTCGGATTACTATTTGTTTTTGTTCAACCTTGCGGGAGATAGGGAGTTTGATCAGGCTTTCAGCGAAAGCGAGGATTCAGGTCGGATTGACGGGGGGGGGCGGCCAGTGCGTCCGTCTGCGGATGGTCGTCGGTTCGCCCTGGCGCTAAACATTCCGGTGGAGGATATGCCCATAAAAGGGATGGGGGCCTTGAATGTTTCAAGGGATTTTTACGGGGACCCCCCGGCCACATTCCCTGACCGTGTGGACGTCTTTGACCTGCCGAGCGGCCAGTGGATTTACATATTGCGAAACAAGAAAAACCGGTTCCCGAAGATCATGGGGCTGGGCCTTTCTCCCGGCGGCGAGATGCTTACAATTGATTCAGGCGGAGTCATTCAAGTGTACGCGCTTCCACCTGCGGGGCAAGGTCCGCTCCCCAGGCAGTAATCGGCGTCACTAAATCCCTCTCGAGAAATTTCCGATTGACTTTCTCTATAACTCTATGGTATACAATATTGGAGAAGGAGACAAGGGGCTCGAATTGAGTTCCAAAACGGGAAACCTGCCTGCCGGTAGGCACGGAGTCGCTCCCGCCAAAGGTAAGAATCGAAGGTGTTCAGGGTACCTCGTAAGAGTATGATTCTAAACGACTTTAAGCGGGATTCAGCCCTTGACGCAGGGAGACCGCTTTGAGTAAATTACTGCTTGCCGTGACAGGGCTACTTGTTGTTGTCCATAGTGTTATAGGCAATACATTCTCTAAGGTTGTCCAAAGCAGCGGGGCCAGAGGAAGTGCAGAAGTGCGTCCAGTGCCCTATTCCAAAAATATCGGTGTAAGTAAACTCGCCATAGAAGACTATGAAGCGGCTACCGTTGGCAATATCTTGTCGCAGGGATTCATCGGGAACAATAGTTTGCGCGGTGGTTGGCCCATATTTTACAACCGGAATAATAATTGGAAAGGGGATGTTTGGATTGAGGGCCTCCAAGTGAATCCTAGTGTGGGGATGTCCAACGCTGTAATCGAAGGTTGGCTTCTCCCCTTTCGCCAAGACAGTAGCAATAATTTCGCCTTGAACTCCCGTGGCCGGCGTCCTTCCAGTATTCTCCACTTGGAAAGTTACCGGAATTTCTTTCCCACTCAGCGGGAAATTAGGAGGGGTTCCCACTTTGACCCAAGCTCTTTGCTCAAGATGGAGACCTTGCTGAGTCAGAACCAAGCTACCCTCAGCGATATCAGCAGCGCGCTTAGCGGAATATCCTTGCCAACCAGAGAATCCGGCAACAATGACAATAGCAACAAGACTGAGCCTCTCCACAAGGTATCTCTTGCGGTCTTGGGTTGTGTCTTGCTTGCGCTCGGTATTGTGCTCATCTGTAAGACTTGGACTCCTTCCTACTTCGAGCGCACCCCTAACTTGCACATTATTGAAGTAAGGATTCTGTTGGCTGCCGGGCTTATTTGGTTTGGTCAAGGGATTATTTTTTCTTTGTTATGATTCCACTTTGTTCATGCAGCCTGATTCTTTGTCAATTCCTTGTATTCGACATTGGAAGTAGCAATTAGCCTTAGAATCGTGTCACGGAATAGATACGGGTTATGCCGATTATTGAACCTGAAACACATTTCGTCAAGGTAGGCAGGCAGGTGTTTGGCGCTGACTTTATGCCACGTTCCAACGATGCCGCGCTTCAAGAGCGAGAAAGCCGATTCAACGGTATTGGTATGCACGTCGCCAGCCGCATACTCTCGCGTGTGACAAATCGTGCGGTGTTTTTTCTTCTGGATATTGTTGAGCGCAAACGGATAAATCAAGGATTCATCGGTCAGAATCACTTCGACGTGGCCGCCCACATTCGCATTGATAATCTCGCGCACGGTCGCGGACTTGGCATCCTTAGCTCGGATCAACCGCAAGTCGCCATTGCGTTGCCGGATACCGATAACCACTTGCGGGTTGACCTTTCGACGCCAGCGGCGCTTCTGGCCCCCCACGTAGGTCTCGTCTATCTCTACCGTGCCACTCAGAGGCTCTGGCGCTACCTCTCGCATGGCCCTACGGATGCGCTGGCAGAGATACCAAGACGTGCGATAGGTTGTCTTGAGCATACGCTGCAACTGAAGGGCGGCCATACCTTTCTTCGACTCGCAAAGCAGATACGTCGCCAGAAACCACTTATTGAGCGGCAGGTGTGTATCATGGAAAATGGTTCCAGCGGTTGCGGAGAACTGATAGCGGCATGAGTCACAATCGAATTGATTGCGGGCAACGATGCGTGAGATTTTCTCCGAGTGGCACGCGGGGCAGCGCACGCCACCGGGCCAGCGGAGATTCTCAATCGCGGCGCGGCATTTCTCATCGTCGCCGTATTGGTCAATCAGCTTGCACAAATCCATTTGTTCTCTCATCGAGGCACCATGCCTAAGAAGATTAAGAAACAACCGAAAGACATGACCAGTGACGAACTTGCTAAACACCTGTTCCATCCCCGAATATTGCGAGCGGCCAAGAAGCACGTTGCGAGATTGGATAGCAAGTCCACTGGAAGGAATCGTACATGAAAGACGTACCCTGTGTCAAGGGCATAATCCCGCTTTAAGTCCTTTAAACGCACACTCTTACGGGCGATGTGGCGCTCAAAAACGTAAGTGATTGAATCCATTGGACTTAATGTACCAACTATGAATACTCGTAAGTCCTTTGTTGCGTTACTCTTACCGCTCATTGTGGCTGTAAGTCCTTTATTGCCACACTCTTACAAAAAGATGGGGGGGGGTAGGGGGGTGCGGCCTGCCGTCCGAAGCTTCAGCGTAGGACGGGGTAGGAGGGATATAAGCCATACAACTGGCGCGTAGTATCTATGAAGGCCCCGCGAGAATCTAATACAGGTGCGCTGCACGATGCTTTGCGCATTCTCAGACTGCCGGATACAATGAATCTTGCGGGCGTTTGAGGCAGTCCCGCACTGTTCTTCTGATGTTGGGGGATCGCCTTAGTGAAATGCCGGAGTGCCTGCCTCACACATCACACGGACCCCATAGCTCATGGACTTCGATAAGCTCGTAAACAAAGTCGTCGCGAAATTCATCGGCACCAAGCATGAGCGCGACATCAAGCTCATTCAACCGTTCGTCGGCCAGATCAGCGCGCTGGCCGCGGAATACGAGCGCCTGAGCGACGCCGACATCGCCGCCAAGACGCCCGAGCTCCGCGCCATCGTCGCCAAGGGCCTTGAGGGCGCCGATCCCTCCGAGCCCGATTTCCGTCAGCGGATGCAGGACGCGATGCAACCTGTTCTCTTGCCTGCCTTCGCCGCCGTGCGCGAGGCAGGCCGCCGCCACCTCAACATGCGGCATTTTGATGTGCAACTTATCGGCGGAATTGTTTTGCATCAGGGCAAAATCGCCGAGATGAAAACGGGCGAGGGAAAAACGCTTGTCGCCACTTTGCCCGCGTATTTGAATTCTCTCGCTCTGCGCGGTGTTCACATCGTCACGGTGAATGATTATCTGGCCCGCCGCGACGCGGAGTGGATGGCGCCCATCTACCGCGCGCTTGGATTGACCGTCGGCGTAATCGTCCACGACCTCGACGACAAGCAGCGCCGCGAAGCTTACGGCGCCGACATCACCTACGGCACGAATAATGAATTCGGCTTCGATTATTTGCGCGACAACATGAAGTACGACCTGGCCGATTGCGTCCAGCGCGGCCATCACTTCTGCATCGTGGACGAAGTGGACTCCATCCTGATTGACGAGGCGCGCACGCCGCTGATTATTTCCGGCCCCGCCGAGGAATCCACGGACAAGTACTATAAGATTGACAAAATTATTCCCAAGCTCGTGCAGGAAATTGACTTCACGATTGACGAAAAGCAGCGCACCGCGACACTGACCGAAGAAGGCGTCAGCAAGACCGAGCGCTTGCTCGGCCTTGGCAATCTTTATGACCCGGCGCACATGGAAACGATTCACCACGTCTATCAAGCCCTGCGCGCGCACACGCTCTACAAACTCGATACCGATTACGTGAACAACAACGGCGAAATCGTGATCGTGGACGAGTTCACGGGCCGCCAGATGCCCGGGCGCCGCTGGTCGGATGGCCTGCATCAGGCCGTCGAAGCCAAGGAAGGCGTGAAGATCGAGCGCGAAAACCAGACGCTCGCGACCATCACCTTCCAGAATTATTTCCGCATGTACAAGAAACTTTCCGGTATGACCGGCACCGCGGAAACGGAAGCCGCGGAGTTCGCGAAGATTTATAACCTCGATGTCGTGTCCATTCCCACGAACCGCAATCTGATTCGTCTCGAGAATCCCGACATTTTGTACCGTACCGAGGCAGAGAAGTTTGAAGCCGTCGTCAACGGCATCATACAGGAAGACAACTCCTACAATTTTGGCATCCGCCAGCTCAACGCGACTGGCCAGCCTGTCCTCGTCGGCACAATCACCATCGAGAAATCCGAACACCTTGCGGGTCTGCTCAAAAAGGCGGGCATTCCGCACCAGGTGTTGAACGCCAAACAGCACGAGCGCGAATCGAAGGTTATCGCACAGGCGGGCCGCAAGGGCGCTGTCACCGTTGCCACCAACATGGCAGGCCGCGGCACGGACATTCTTCTCGGCGGAAATCCTGAAGCTCTCGCGCGCGATCACTGCCTGAAGAATCGCATCGCGATGCCATATGCCGCGGCGGGCGCCGTAATCGGCGGCCCGGAAAAGCCAGTCGGCGATGCTGCCGACGCTGAACAGAATCCGGCAGCGCAATCTGGAAATGGGGCTGGTGGATCGCAAACAGGCGCTGCTGCGGTCGCGGCTGCCGTGGCTGCAAGTCCAGTTCAGCCGATGGTGCTTTTCCAAAATGAAGGCAAGATCTTTCAGGTCCCGCAGGATCAATGGAAACCCATTTACGACGAATATGCCGCGCAGTGCCGCGCAGAACACGACGAAGTCGTCGCCATGGGCGGCCTGCACATTTTGGGCACCGAGCGCCACGAAGCCCGCCGCATTGATAACCAGTTGCGCGGGCGTGCGGGGCGCCAGGGCGACCCCGGCTCATCGCGATTTTTCCTTTCATTGGAAGACGAACTCCTCCGAGTTTTCGGAGGCGATCGTATGAAGGCGTTGATGTACCGGCTCGGGATGAAACAAGGCATCCCCATCGAATCGAAACTCTTCACGCGGCGTGTTGAAGAAGCGCAAAAGGCGCGCGAGGCGCACAACTTCGAGATGCGCAAACACCTTCTCGAATATGACGACGTGATGAACAGGCAGCGCGAGACGATTTACTCTATCCGCCGCTCGATGCTCGAAGGCAAGAACCAAAAGGACTACGTCCTCGGGCTGGCCGAGGAAGTCGCCGCGGAAATCACGGAATCATATTGCCCGCGCGGCCAGAACCCCGGCCAGTGGAACACCACGCAATTTGCGGGCGAAATACTCCGCCAGTTCGGACTTGATGTCAAAACAGCCGGGATTGATGCCGGCCAGCTCAGCCATGACGAAATCATGGATAAGCTGGACGATGCCGTCCACGCGCGCTACGACGAAAAGGAAAAATTATTCGGCGCGGAAATGATGCGCTGGCTCGAACGCCGCATCGTGCTGGATATTGTGGACGGCCAGTGGAAAGACCACCTTCTCACTCTCGACCATCTCAAGGAAGGCATTGGTCTCCGTGGCTATGGACAGAAAGACCCGCTCGTCGAGTTCAAAAAAGAGGCTTACATACTCTTTGAAGACATGATGGGCCGGATCAACTCGGAGACAGTGCGCTACCTGTTCCTCGTCCAGCCCGCCCGGCCGGAGGACGAAGCCAAAGAAATCGAGCGCCGCCAGCGTCGCGCACAGCAAAATTTGCAATTCCAGGCCGGCCCCGCGCAAGCAGAGGCTCCCAAGCCCGTCCGCGCAGGGGGTAAGGTTGGCCGCAACGACCCCTGCCCCTGCGGCAGCGGTAAGAAATACAAGAAGTGCCACGGGTCCGTCGCTTAAAGCCGCCGCCTTACGCCTTCGGATGATCGGCTTGATGATGACAATCTCGGGGATACCACTAGTACTCGCTTCCTCCCCGTAGGTATTAACTTCCACGAAATCAAGCAGATGGTTCTTATGGACTCTCCATGCCTTCCAACTCAGAATCAAATTGCGTGAATCGGCCATCTAGGCACTTCAGGAGGACCTGGTAATGAGAAGGTGGATTGTATTCTGCATCGCAGCGCTGTGCCTTGCTGGCATTGCGAACGCCCAAAACTCGGCTTCCGCGCCGCCTAGCGCTCCTGCCCCGTCCGGAGCTTCCATGAGTTACAGCGAGGACACTAAGTGGCTGATTGGGGCCGGCTATGTGTACCAGCGGTTCGACATCGGCGGTAACAACACGAATATGAACGGAGTGCAAGGAAGCGCGGCGCGCTTCATGAACGATTACTTTGCGGTGGAAGGAGGAGTCACGGCGACGTTTGGCACTGTTTCTCCTTCGATCGCCCAACATCTTCTCTTCTATGGCGGCGGAGGCAGGATTCAGGTCCGCGGCCGGAGATTGCAGCCATGGGCACACGTACTGGCTGGCGGAGTGTACACTCGTTTTACCCAAACGATAGGAACTGCAACGTACAATGGTTTTGGAATTATGGCGGGAGGAGGAGTGGATTATAAATTTCGACCTCGCCTCGCGTTTCGCGTACAGGGCGACTTTCTTGGATCGTACATCAGCAGCTTCTGGCAGAAAACAGCGAGCGTCGGGGGCGGAATCGTTTTCAATTTTTGATTTGCACGAATTGCGCGCCCGGAACTGGGTAAGTGCGGGCGGGATAACGTGCCTGAAATCCGAATGAGTTTCGCGGAAGGGCGGTGCTTCCTCCAGTGAGAAGCGCCGCCCTTTTTATTTGGGAAGGAATTGAAAGTGCGGCTAGTGCTGTGGAATTTTGTGGCCGATTGTTGCATCGCGGACTACACAGCTTGTGAGGATTTTACTCGCGGCGCTGGGTTTCAACTGCGAACCTCGGCAAGAAGCATGGCTAAAGCGTTCGTTTACCTGGAAGTGCAGCCATGAATGACTGGCCAGGGGATTGCTCCGTTTTTACGTAGAAATGGCAGTGGGAGTGTGTCTTGACGAAGCCCAGCAAGCCGGCGTGCGAGAGAGATGGGTGCCCGGGGGTGGTTCCGCGCACCCTGACCGCCAAGAAACTCTGCGTGGACCACTACCTAGAGGACGCAATGGACCTTCTTGAGGAAGCAGTCACGTCAATCCGGGATGGTAACGTGGTCTCTCCGGAAGCGCTCGACAAGTTGCGCGACCGCGCAGATTTCGCCGTGAATTACCTGGCGGAGCAAAGTGAAGACGACAACCTTCGACAAAAGGAACAGGTGCTGCATTTTTTGCTCGGGCTTGCCAACTTGCACGAATACTTGAGCCACAACGCGCCTCTTGTAGGCCGTCCCAGGTAAGCGCAAATGGGGCGGCGTTTACAAACTCCGGGCAAGGAGAAGCGTTACGAGGTGCGACTTCCCGCGCGAGTGGAAGCCATCTCACCAGCAGTGGACGAAATAATGGCGCATCTACTCACGAGAGTTCTTACCAAAGAAAATGCATTTGCGATTGAGACGGCGTTGCGCGAGGCGCTGGCCAATGCGGTGCTGCACGGATGCAAAGGCGACGCCACAAAACAAGTTCAATGCGAAATAAGCTGGAATGAGAATGGCGGCGTTGAAATCCTTGTCCGCGACCCGGGCGAAGGATTCGATCCCGAGTCAATTTCCGATCCGCTGAATCATGAAAACCTGGTTGCGGAGCATGGCCGAGGAATTTGCCTGATCCGGCATCTGATGGATGAAGTGGAACATGCGGATGGCGGCCGGGAAATTCGGATGAGGAAAGCATGACACCTGTCTCCGCGAAACCTCCGGCGCCCGGCAATCCTCCGCAGAAGCCTGCGGAGGGGAACGTGGAACAAAGTGCGGGACAAGGCGCGCGATTTCGCACGCAGATGCCGCAGATTCCCGGCGTGGCACAAAGTGCGGCGGAAAAGGGGCAGAAGAAGCAAAAGCTTATTGGGGTGGCAGTTGCGGCGGGAATCGTTTTGCTCGTAGGCTGCTTCGCGGTTTGGCGAATGCTGGAGGGTTCGCATGACTCAGTACCCGCAGCGACTCAAGAACTTGTCCCAAGCCCGGCCCCGGAGGAGTTGCCACCACCACCGCCTTCCTCGGCTGCGCAACATGCTGCAAATGAAATTGGAAGTCTGGCCGAACTATCAGAACCGTGGGACTCAAAGAAATTTCAATATTCACATGGCTTGACGCGCGAGATTGTGCAAGCGATTGCAATCCGTTTGCCCGTCGGCAACGGACATAGCGCCACCTCTTACTGGGGCATAATGTTGAAAGCGCCGTATGGCCAATGTGATTTGGAATTCGTCACGGACCTGAACCAGATCAGCGCGAAATATGGCTATCGCGCGACGCACCCGATGGTCGTTGATCCATGCAGCAGCACGATTTACGATCCATTGAAGACGGGCACACTTCCGAATGGGTCGTGGGCGCGGGGAGACATTGTTCAAGGGTCAGGATTTCGCCCGCCGATGCAGATTGAAATTCGCATTGAGGGCGACAAACTGGTCGCGGGAAGGTCCGAAGATTAATTTCGATCTCTCCGGTAACGTCTGACTTTTCTATTCTAACCGCTAAGATTTTTTCCGCCGCCAAACTCCAAAAGGCATTCCTTGCGGATCCAACAGGACCGCCATTTCGTCGCCATCGGGGCCGATCGTTGGGGGAAAAACTACTTTTGCGCCGAGGCTTTCGGCCTTCTGAGTGGAAGTCTTAATATCATCCACCGAAATAAAGAGCTGGACGAAATTCGGCGCCTGCGGAGGCGCCTGCCAGATTCCTCCATCAATCCCCTCTTTGGTTCCGGTGTTGAACCGCCGGTATCCCATGGCATTATTTGCGTCAACGGTCCATCCGAAGAGCTTCGTGTAAAAGCTTGCTGTATCGTCCGGGGCTTTGGAAAGAATTTGGAAATGCGCGACGGGATTTGGCATTGCGTCTCCTTGGAGTTTCTCCGACTACATGATTGAATCGTTTCGGGCGCAGCATCCGTCCATGTACCTTGGTGTGACGGACTATTCTCAATGCATTAGTTGGGGAAAGCAAACGGACGGCTGGGACAATTGTGATTGACCGAAGATCATTTCTAACGCAAATGGGAGCGGCGGCCGCGATGGGCGCGGTCGGCCGATTGCGCAGCCGATTTCCTTTTGCGGAACCATTGCAGGAACAGAAAGCGGATATCGCACTGCGAATTGCTCCGGTAGAGTTGGAAATTGCGCCTGGAAAAATCATTAAGACAATCGGCTACAACGGAACGGTTCCGGGGCCAATTCTCCGATTGAAGGAAGGTGTGCCCATCACGATTGACGTGCAAAATGAGACGGCCTTGCCGGAGTTGGTGCACTGGCACGGGCTATTCATTCCATCGGAAGTGGACGGCAGCGCGGAAGAAGGAACGCCCATGGTGCCAGCGCATGGGTCGCGGCAATATGTGATTGTTCCGCGTCCGGCGGGAACGCGGTGGTACCACTCGCACATTCCCGCGGGCAGAGATCTAAAGCGCGCCACGTATACCGGGCAATACGGATTCCTCTACGTGGAACCGAAGAGCGAACCGGGACAATACGACGCGGAAGTATTTTTGGCGCTGCACGGGTGGGATGGATATCTGACCACGGGCGGAGACGAAGATGGAACGCTTGAGGCCACTTATTCAAGCTATTCGATTAACAGCAAGGCGCTGGGACACGGCGAGCCGATTCGAGTGAAGGTCGGGCAGAAAGTTTTGTTCCGCATCCTGAATGCCAGCGCGACCGATACGCATCAAATAGCGCTGCCGGGTCATACATTTCTTGTGACGCATCTCGATGGAAATCCAGTGCCCGCGCCGCGCGAGGTTGCGGTGCTTGAGATGGGGCCCGCGGAGCGCGTGGACGCCGTGGTGACGATGAATCAGCCGGGGGCGTGGGTGCTCGGCGAACTGGACGACAGGATGAGGAAATTGGGGCTGGGGATTGTGGTGGAGTATGCGAACAGCACCGGCGCGCCGAAGTGGGTTGCGCCTGCAAAATCTGAGTGGGATTACCTTCAGTTTGGGAGAGTGGAAACGAAGTCCACTGCGGAAGTGGAGAGTGTGCCACTGGTTTTCAAAAAGAAATTTGCGGGAAACAGATGGGTGGACAATTGGACGATCAATGGGAAGTCATATCCGAAGACGGATCCGATTCTGGTCCAGGCAAACAGGCGATACCGACTGAAGATGGACAACCAGAGCGATGAAGCGCATCCGGTGCATTTGCACAGACATTCTTTTGAGTTGACAAATTTCGCGGGCAAAACAACGAGTGGGATCGTGAAAGATGTTGTGGTGATACCGGCTAAGAGCATGGTGGAGGCTGAATTCGTGGCGGACAATCCGGGGCTGACCTTGTTTCACTGCCATCAGCAATTGCACATGGATTATGGGTTTATGACGATGGTGAAATACATCGAATGAGCAGTGCGGTATTTTCCGAGTATGCTGTTAGCCGAGAGTTAGCCACGCGAAAGTACTGCTTGCGAGTCTTCGCGGGACAATGAGTGGGTTTCCCAACTACTGTGCAAATGGTACGCTGCGCGGTATGAACTCTCGCGTTCTCCTGATCCTTTTTGCTCTGCTCCTCTGCCTTCCACTCGTGGCTCAACAGGTCGACATGAGAGAGTGGTTAAACGCAGAAACGAAAGAAGAGAGAATACGACGACTCGTTTCTCTTGGAGTCGAGCGCGAAACGGCTGACGAAATAACTTCTTCAATAGAGCACACTGTAGAGTGGCTGCCCATCCGGAGTGAAAAAGCTCAGGAGTATGCCATTTTGTTCCTGCCTTGCGGCCTGGACTTGGCTAATTTGTATTTGATGAAAAGGGATGGTGGGAATTGGCAAGTTAGCGACCATGTTGAGCTTGATTGTCACTATGACGGTACGGTCTCCGTTGAAATCTCGCCGATCCGGAAATCGACGCTTGATGAGGTACTTGTCCATCATGCAGGCGAGGGGCACGGGACGGGCCTGTCTCAGCAGAATTTCAAAGTCTTTGATGTAGTTAATGGGAAACTTAAAGTTGTGCTCGACGTCGAGGAAGTGATTATAGCGAGTGCTGTTCCCGCTGGCAGTCGTGAACTTCTTCAGCGAAGTGTGTTCGTAACGATTCCCATAGGGGGGTCACAATCGCGCGTGATCGAAGAAACCCGCAGCGTTACGCTAAATGGAAAGTTGACTGTACAGCGGAGAATTTTTCGATGGGCTGAGTCTAAGGGAAGTTACCAACCAACGAGATTTGCCAGTGTCGTAAGCGGGGGCAAGTAAGTGGCGGCAAAATAGGAGGGGTGATGAGCATTTCAAGGCGGAGATTGTTGCAGTCAGGGGCGATCGCGGGGGCAGTGGGATTGATGCCCGGCCTGCTGAATGGTGCGAACGCAGAGGGCCATGCGAATCGCGACTTATCAGAAGGCCATGCACAGCGCGGAGCGCAGTCGGGCGGACAGGCGGGCGGGCCGCTGCCCCCGGCGTTTGACGGGCTGAAGCCGCTGGGCGACAAGGTGAAACTGATCACGAATGAGGAGTTTAAGGCGCGCATTGCGAACGCGCAGCGGTTGATGGCGGAACTGAAGCCGGAATACGCCGCGGTGTATATCGTGCCGGGGACGAGTCTTTATTATTTCACGGGAATTCGATGGGGGACGAGCGAACGCGTGGCGGGAATTGTGATCCCGCGGACGGGCGAGCCGCTGCTTTTTTGCCCGGGATTTGAAGAGAGCCGGTTCCGCGAGCTGGTGCGGTGGCCGATGGAAGTGCGGGTGTGGCAGGAAGACGAAAACCCCGGCGAGTTGGTGGTGAAGTGGCTGGGAGAAAAAGGAATCCGCACGGGGCGAATCGGAGTCGAGGAGGTAACGCGGTTCTCGTACTACGACAAGCTGCGGCACGCGGGAACGGGGTTTGAATATGTGGCGGGCGAGCCGGTGATCTCGGGCTGCCGCGCGCGAAAGAGCGAACACGAACTGGAGCTGATGCGGCTGGCATGCGCGGTGACGATTGACTGCTATCGCGCGGTGTTTGCGTCGGTGACGGAAGGGATGACGCAGTACGACGTGTCGAGCTTGATGTCGCGCGGATTCCAGCGGATGGGATTGAGCGGCGGAGGGCTGGTGCTGGTCGGAAAATGGGCGGCGCAACCGCACGGGACGACGACACCGCAAAAGCTGATGGAAGGGCAGGTCCTGCTGATTGATGCGGGAACTACGGTGGAAGGATACGAATCGGATGTAACGCGGTGCACGGTGATGGGCAGAGCGCCGGAGAAAATTCAACGTGCGTTCGAGACTCTGAGCAAGGCGCAGGCCGCGGCGCTGGATGCGGCGCGGCGAGGAAGATTGACGGGCTCGGTGGACGACGCGGCTCGCGCGGCAGTGGTGGCGGGAGGATATCCGGGCGGATACAAAGTTTTCGCGCACCGGCTGGGGCACGGGATCGGATTGGACGGGCACGAATCGCCTTATCTTGTGAAGGGATCGAAGGATGTGATGGAAGCCGGGATGACGTTTTCCAACGAGCCGGGGATTTACATTCGGGAAGATTTCGGGCTGCGGCTGGAAGATGACATGGTGGTGATGCCGGAAGGGCCAGCACAATTATTGACGCCGGGGTTCAGCGCGTCATTGGAGAAGCCTTGCGGGTAGGTGGGGCGTTCTCAAGAATCTCCCTGCAAAATTCAATGACGCGGGCCTCGGCCCAGTAGCGTTCCTTCGAGTCGGCGGAAATGAATGCGCAGTGGCCGCCGTGAGATTGCACGGAGACGCGAATATTCGAATTGCCGGCGATGGCCGGATCGAGAAATGTGTCGGGCGGGACGAGCGGGTCGTCCGCCGCAGCGAGAATGAGCACGGGGATGGTGATGTTGGCGGCTGCGCGCAGGGCGCTGGATTGGCAATAGTAATCGGCAGCATCGCGAAAACCGAAATGCGGCGCGGTGATTAAATCATCGAACTCCCGGATGGTGCGGACGCGATGCAGGCCATTAAGTTTATAAAGTTTCGGAAATAGTTTCACCTTCTCCCGCAATCGCTGCTTCAAACTTCGCACGAAATACCATTGAGTGATGCGGTTGCGCGGAAGTGCGCACCGGTCCACGCAACGAGATAAATCAATCGTAGGACAAACGGCGCAGACTCCGCGCAGTTGCGCGGGGGCCTGCGCGCCCAATTCACCCGCCATCTTGAGAACGATATTTCCGCCCAGCGAAAAACCGGCAAAAAAAACGGCGGGGATTTCGTCGCGTTCAATCAATTCACGGAGGACGGCGCGCGCGTCGCTGCTTTGGCCGGAATTGTAGAGGGTGGGAGAGAACGATTCCGTGCCGCCGCAATTGCGCAGGTTGAGGCGGATGGCGCTGAAGCCCGCGGCGGTGGCGCGTTCGGCGATGCCGCGCAATTGGCCGGACTCGCTTGAGCCTTCAAGGCCGTGGATGATGACGATGACGGGCGCGCGGCGGCGATCCGGCTGCCAGTGGCAACGGGCTAGAATTTTCGAGCCGGGCTCGACTTCAAAGAGGCGATCTTCGGGCGCAGAGAGGCGAGGAAAACTGCGCGGCCAGACGTACGAAGCATAAGTCATCAAGTCGCGCTGGCGGAGCAGAGGATGCGGGCGAAAGGGTTTCATGGAGACAAGGCGCCGCCGATTATACTCGCGGGCGGCCAATTGTCTTTAAGAAATGGCGCAGCAGTAGCGCGCGGAAATGTTCGCGCGAACCGCGCGGGCCTCGTATAATCCCGCTTGCAAACGGATATGACGGAAAAACCAAAAGCTCCGAATTTTCGCGGGGATCAGCGGCAACAGGAAATTTATCAGGGCGGATTGATGGGAAGCCGGATCTCGGTGCCGGTTCCTATTTCTTTGCTCGAGCAGAGAGCAAAGGAAACGCTCAGTCCGCAAGCGTGGGACTACGTGGCGGGCGGCGCCGGCGGGGAGGAGACGATCCGCGCGAACCGCGAAGCGTTTGAGCGATGGAAGCTCGTGCCGCGGATGTTGTGCAACGTGAGCGAGCGCAATTTGAGCACGGAGATCATGGGGAAATCTTTGCCAGCGCCCGTGCTCCTCGGGCCCGTGGGCGTGCAAGGTATTATTCACAAGAATGCTGAGACGGAAACGGCGCGGGCCGCGGCCTCGCTTGGAATCCCGATGGTGCTGAGCACGGTGTGCTCGCGGCCGATGGAGGAAATTGCGCGCGCGAACGGAGGCGGCACGCGATGGTTCCAACTTTACTGGAGCAAAGACGCGGAACTGACCGCGAATTTCTTGCGGCGCGCGGAGTCCGCGGGATTTTCGGCGCTGGTGGTGACGCTTGACATCCCGATCCTCGGGTGGCGCGAGCGCGACCTGCAATATCCATATCTTCCCTTCCTGCTCGGTGAGGGCGTGGCAAATTATTTCAGCGACCCGGTGTTCCGCTCGCGGCTGGCGAAGCCGCCGGAAGAGGATCCGGTTAGTGCGATACGGCTGTGGGCTTCCGTATTCGCGAACCCGGCGCTGACCTGGGACGATTTGAAATTTCTTCGGCAGCACACGAAGCTGCCGATCCTGCTGAAGGGAATCCTGCATGCCGATGACGCCGCGCGCGCGATGGATTGCGGCGTGGACGGAATCATCGTGTCAAACCACGGCGGGCGGCAAGTGGATGGCGCGATCGCGGCGCTGGATGCGCTGCCGCAAGTGGTGGAGGTTGTGCAAGGGCGCGCGCCGGTGCTCTTCGACAGCGGAATCCGGCGCGGGGCGGACGCGGTGAAAGCGCTTGCGCTGGGCGCGCGGGCGGTTCTGCTCGGGCGGCTGTATATTTACGGATTGGCCGCGGCGGGCGAGCAGGGCGTGCGCGACGTGGTGCAAAATTTCATCGCGGATTTGGACATCACGCTCGGGCTGTGCGGCTGCGCGTCCGTGCGCGATCTTTATCCGGCGATGCTCGCGCGGCAGTGAATTCGCCGATTTGTTGCCTGCCGGCGTGCGGCGAATTAGGTCCAGAGCACGGTTCGATCAATTGAGGCGATGGTTGGGCGTCCGGTGAGCGCCATGGCCATTTGCAATTCAGTCCGCAGGATCTCCAACACTTTTGCAACCCCCGCATCTCCGGCGACGCTCAAACCATACAAATAGGGCCTACCGATCATGATGGCGGTTGCGCCAAAGGCGAGCGCTTTGAGAACGTCCGTGCCTCGGCGGATGCCGCCATCCACTATGACGGGGACGCGGCCGGCAACTTTTTCGGCGACAAGCGGCAATGCGTGCAGCGTCGCGGGGGCGGTGTCAAGATTTCGCGCGCCGTGATTCGAGACTATGATGCCTTTGACACCGGTTTTGACGGCGCGGTCGGCATCATCTGGATTCAAAATGCCCTTGGTGAGCACGGGAACTTTTGCGAATGAGAGGAGCCAATCGAGATCCTTCCAAGAAAGAGAGGGGTCCGTGATGGCGCTGTAGATGCTGCCGCCTTGAGCGGCGTGGCCGGAGCCGCTGGTGGAGACATCAACGCCATCGAGTTTGAGCCCGCGGAGATTCGGGAGCTCGAGTCCCTTGGGAAGAGCGAATCCGACGCGCATCTCGCGATTGCGCGCGCCGACAATCGGCGTATCAACGGTGAGGCATAGGGCGCGGCAGCCGGCGGCTTCGGCGCGCTGAACGAGTTCGCGGGTGAAGCCGCGGTCGCGCTGAACGTAAAGCTGAAACCAGAGAGGCGCCTTTGCGGCGTGAGCGATGTCCTCGATGCTGGTCGTAGCGACGGTGCTGACGACCATGGTCGTGCCTTCCGCGCCGGCGCCGCGCGCGGTGGCCACTTCGCCCTCAGGATGCGCGAGCTTGTGATATGCCGTGGGCGCAAGGATGATGGGAGACGGATGCTCCTGGCCGAAGAGAGTGACGCGCGTGTCGAGATGCGAGACGTCAACGAGACAGTGCGGCTTCAGGCGAATGTTGCGGTAGGCCTCAAGATTCCAGCGCATGGTGATTTCGTCGGCGACGGCGCCGTTGAAGAACTCCCATGCCATGGGAGAAACCCTTTGCTTTGCGAGCGGTTCGAAATCGGTGAGGCAAGCAATCTGCTGATTCAATTCGGAGGCTTGCGGCGCGGCATCCGGAAGCGGAATTTCGGCGACGGACGCGGATGCGGGCGGCAACAAGCTTCCGGCGGCGATGACTCCGGCGGAAACGAGCGCCTCTCTTCGGGTGATAGGCATGTAATCTCCTTTGCGAGCAGCAAGCCAGACGACAATTTGTGTGATGAATCAGCGGACAACGCCCGCGATTATAGACCTGTGTTCGAATGGAAGCACGAGAAGCAGAGAGATGGCGGCTTGACCTGCCGCACGCGCGTCGCCTACAATGGCCGCTTCACATTATGATTGTGCTCCGGCAAGACATTCGCGGATTTCGCGCAGCCCAGCGGCCACCTGCTGGGCTGCGGTGTTTTAGGGCGGAATTTGCCGTGCCAGAAGGGACCAAAAAGCTTTGAATAGGGACGCAGGAATTCCCGAAGGACTGACGTTTGACGACGTGCTGCTCGTGCCGGGCAAATCGTCCGTGCTGCCGGCGCAGACCGACACGCGCACACAATTCACGCGCAAGATCGCACTCAACATCCCGCTGGCATCCGCCGCGATGGACACGGTGACGGAATCGCGGCTGGCGATTGCGATCGCGCGGCAGGGCGGCATCGGAATCATTCATCGCAACATGTCCGTGGAAAAACAGGCCGAGGAAGTGGACCGCGTGAAGCGCTCGGAAAGCGGAATGATTGTGGATCCGGTGACGATTTCGCCCGACATTTCCGTGCGGCAAGCTACGGAGATCATGGGGAAATACCACATCTCCGGTCTGCCGGTGACGCGCGGGGCAAAGCTCGTCGGCATCCTGACGAACCGCGACCTGCGCTTCGAGAAAAACCTGGCGCAGGCGGTGGACAATGTGATGACCAAGGAAAAACTGGTCACTGTGCCGGTGGGAACGACGCTTGAAGAAGCAGAGCGCATACTGCAGAGGCACCGCATCGAGAAACTTCTGGTGGTGGACAAGGATTTCAATCTGAAGGGGCTCATCACCGTAAAGGACATCCAAAAGAAACTCGAATATCCGAATGCGACGAAAGACGAGCACGGAAGATTGCGCGTGGGCGCGGCGATTGGAGCGACAGGCGATTTCCTGGAACGCGCGCAAGAGCTGGCACAAGCGGGCGTGGACGTGCTCGCGATTGACACGGCGCACGGGCATTCCACGCGGGTGATGGAATCGGTGAGGACGGTGAAGAAGGCGCTGCCGGAAATGCAGGTGATCGCGGGGAACGTGGCCACGTTTGAGGGCGCGAAAGATCTGATCTCGCTTGGGCTGGACGGATTGAAAATCGGGATTGGGCCGGGGTCCATCTGCACGACGCGCGTGGTAACGGGCGCGGGCGTGCCACAGATTACGGCCGTGACGGAAGCGGCGCGCGCCGCTCAAGGCACGGGCGTGCCGATTATCGCGGATGGAGGCATCAAGTATTCGGGCGACATCACGAAGGCGATTGCAGCGGGCGCGAACAGCGTGATGATCGGCGGACTTTTCGCAGGGACGGAAGAATCGCCGGGCGAAACGATTCTTTACCAGGGGCGAACGTTTAAGTCATACCGAGGAATGGGCTCGACGGCGGCGATGGAAGCCGGATCGGACCGGTATTCGATGGTACAGGGGACATCCGACCGCGGAAAATCCGTACCCGAAGGAGTGGAAGGGCGAGTGCCGTACAAAGGGTCTCTTGGCGCGCTGGTCGAACAACTTGTGGGCGGGCTGCGCAGCGGGATGGGCTACTGCGGCGTTGCGAGCATCGCCGAACTGCAAGAGCGGGCGAATTTCCTGCGCATCAGTCCGGCGGGGCTGCGCGAAAGCCACGTGCACGATGTAATTATCACGCGGGAAGCGCCGAATTATCGTGTTGAATAAGGCACTCTGAATGATGCGATTTCTGCGCTACTGGGGGCCCGTTCTTGTTGTGGCGATATTCATCTCGATCGCGTCCACAAGCAAGTTCGGTTCCGAACACACTTCGCGAATTATTATTCCGATCCTTCGCTGGCTATTGCCTCATGCGCAGCGAAGAACGCTTGAATCCCTCCATCACTTGATCCGCAAGGGCGCCCACGTCTTCGAGTATTTTATTTTCACCTTGCTGGTGCTGCGGGCGTTTCGCGCCGGACGCAGGGGATGGAATTGGACCTTTGCGTACTGGACGATCCTGGTGGTCGGCGGTTATTCACTTCTCGATGAATTCCATCAGATTTTTGTGCCGGGGCGAGGCGCATCTATTGTTGATTCCATGTTGGACACTTCAGCGGGAATCCTGGCGCTGTTGGTAGTCTGGATTATTGTGCGGTGGCGCACGGAGGCCGGACGGACCGGGCAACGCACTGCCTGATTTGGCGCGCGATGCACACTGGGATTACCACGCGGCAATTTCACGCGTTGAAGAACAAAGCGCCCGGCGGAAATTACGCCGTCCGGGCGCTTAGGTCTTGAGAGCAGGGCAGCCGCTCTAGGACTTTGCTGTTGCTGCTTCTTCAGCCTCCTGCGGCTCTTCCTTTTTCTCGGTCTTCTCTTCCTTCTTTTCCTTCTTTCGCAGCTTCGAGCCGAGCAATTCAAGAATGGCAAGCCGCGCGCCATCCCCGATGCGGAAACCGGCGGGAATAATGCGCGTGTAGCCGCCCGCGCGATCCGAGAAACGCGGGGCAATGTCGGCGAAAAGTTTCTGCGTAGCCACGGGCGTCATCAGAAATGCCGCGGCCTGCCGGCGGGATTGAAGCGTGTCCCGCTTGCCAAGCGTAATCATCTTCTCAACAATCGGCTTGGCCGCCTTGGCGCGCGTCACGGTGGTGGTGATGCGCTCGTGGGTGATGATGTTGGTGACCAGGTTGCGCAAGGTGGCGCGGCGATGCGCCGGCTGGCGGCCCAGTTTCGATCCTGAGTTGAGATGTCGCATCGTCGCGTCCCCCGGGAACTAAACCCCGGCCGTCTCCTCTGGCGCGGGCGGCGCGGTCTGGCTTGGAAGCGGCGGCCAGATGATGCGGCCGTGCTCGTCAAACTTCATGCCGAGCGCGAGGCCCATCTTCTGCAGGATTTCCTTGATTTCGTTTAGCGACTTGCGGCCGAAGTTCTTGGTGCGGAGCATTTCGTTTTCCGTCTTCTGCACAAGCTCGCGAATGGTCTGTATGTTCGCGTTCTTGAGGCAATTGTAGGAACGGACGGAAAGCTCGAGCTCCTCAACAGAACGGCCGAGGTGCTCCATACGCGGGTCACTGTAGGATTCACCGGCCTCTTCGCTCAACTCGGGTGGTTCCTCGAAATTGATGAAGATGCTCATATGATCCTTGACGAGCTTCGCGGCGAGGCCGATGGCGTCCTGCGGAGTGATGGCGCCATTCGTCCAGACTTCGAGCAAGAGTTTTTCGTAGTCGGTCATCTGGCCGAGACGCGCGGCTTCCACGGCGTAATTGACCTTGCGCACGGGCGAGTGGACCGAGTCCACCGGGATATAGCCGATGGGCAGGTCTTCATCGAAGTTGCGATCCGCGCCGACATAGCCGCGGCCGTTTTTCACGCGCATCTCCATCTGGAGCTTGCCGCCCTCATTGACCGTGGCGATGTAAACGGTCTTATCGAGGATGGCGAAGTCGGCGTCCTCTTCAATCATTGCGGAGGTGACGACGCCGGGATTCTCCACATTGAGATAGATCGTCTTCGGCAGATCCGTGTTGAGCTTAAGCGGCACCTGCTTCAGGTTGAGGATGATGTCGGTCGCGTCCTCGACCACGCCGGGAATCGAGGAGAACTCATGCAACACTCCTTCGATCTTTACGGCGGTGATGGCGGCGCCTTCGATGGAGCTGAGCAGGGCGCGGCGGAGTCCGTTGCCGACAGTGGTGCCCCAGCCGCGCTCAAACGGCTGCGCGCTGAATTTTCCGAACTTGTCCGTTAATGATTCGAGATCTGCTGCCAAGCGCTTCGGTTTCTGAAAACCTTTCCACATCTTTGCAGTCCTTCCTCCCCGGCGAAGCGGGGCCATCCAAACGATTGCGAAAATTTCCCAGCGTTACTTCGAGTAAAGTTCGACGATCAGTTGCTCGTTGAAAGGCGGCGTTTGAACATCTTCGCGGCGCGGCAAGGTGACGACCTTCGCCTTGAAATGCTCGCGGTCAATTTCAAGCCACGGCACGTTGTTTCGGCTCTGCGCGACGTTGCGCGCCTCAAGCACCATGGTGTTCTGGTGCATTTTGTCGATGAGTGAAATCTCCTGGCTCTGAGCGACCAGATAACTGGGGATATTCACTTTTTTGCCGTTCACACGGATGTGGCCGTGCAGAATGATCTGGCGCGCCTGCGAACGCGAACTCGCCAGCCCACTCCGCCACACGACGTTGTCGAGGCGGCGCTCGAGCATCAGGATGAGGTTCTCACCCGTGGGCCCCTGAGCGCGCCGCGCCTTCTCATAGAAATGCCGGAACTGGCGTTCGAGCAGGCCGTAGGTGCGCTTCATCTTCTGTTTCTCGCGCAACTGCAACCCGTAACCGACAGTCTTCGGGCGGCGCGCCTGGCCGTGCTGGCCGGGCACAAAGTTGCGCTTTTCGATTTCACACTTCTCGGTAAAACACCGCATGCCCTTCAGGAAGAGTTTCTGGCCTTCCCGGCGGCACAGGCGGCAAACTGCTTCACGATGTCTCGCCAACTGAGCTTCTCCTTTACAGACTAAACATCAATCCCAAAAAAAATTGTTATACGCGACGGCGCTTCGGCGGACGGCAGCCGTTATGCGGAATCGGCGTCACGTCCTTGATGGAAACGATGTGCAAGCCGACGCTTGAGAGAGCGCGGACGGCGGACTCACGCCCCGACCCCGGCCCCTTTACGCGGACTTCCACGGATTTCACGCCGTACTGATCGCGCGCCGAGGCGGCGGCAGCGGCTGAAGCCTGCTGCGCGGCATAGGGCGTGCCTTTGCGCGAGCCCTTGAAACCCACCGAGCCCGAGGACGACCAGGAGAGAGCGCGGCCATCCGGGTCCGTAATCATGATCATCGTGTTGTTGAACGAAGCCGTGATGCACACGACGCCATGCGGTACGATGCGCTTCTCCCGCTTCTTCTTAAATTCTTTCTTCCGCTTCGCCGGCTTTGCCGCCGGCGCCGCCCCTCCACCCTGCTCCTGCGGTTCCTTTGCCACTCTTCACCTCGTCTGAGAAATCATTCCTCGCGCTATTTGCGGAGGGCGACCTTTTTCTTCGCGGCGACGGCGCCCTTGCGCGGCCCCTTGCGGGTGCGTGCGTTGGTATGCGTCCGCTGGCCGTGCACCGGCAAATTCCGGCGGTGGCGGATGCCGCGATAGCACTGAATTTCAATCAGGCGGCGAATGTTCATCTGGATCTCTTTGCGGAGATCGCCTTCGACGCGGCCTTCGGATTCGATGGCCTGGCGTACACGGTTGATTTCTTCTTCCGTCATGTCCTTGATCTTTTTGGTTTCCTCGACATTGGCCTTGGCGCAAAGCGAACGCGCGCGCGCCTGCCCGATTCCGTAGATGGCGGTCATGCCGATCCACAGGCGCTTGTTGGGATTCAGGTCTACACCGGCAATGCGTGCCATTCTCTGTGTCCCCTTCCCGGACGAACCCTTTTCCTAAAGATTAACCCTGGCGCTGCTTGTGCTTCGGGTTGACGCAAATCACGCGCACCACCCCGCGCCGGTGAATCACCTTGCACTTATCGCAAATCTTTTTTACCGATGCCCGGACTTTCATTTTGCTTCTCCCGATCCACCTCTATTTGTAACGGTAAACAATGCGACCGCGCGTCAAATCGTAAGGCGAAAGCTCAACGGCCACTTTGTCACCCGCCAGGATGCGGATAAAATTCTTCCGCATTTTTCCTGAAATGTGCGCCAACACCTGATGCTTATTTTCCAATTCCACGCGGAACATCGCGTTCGGAAGCGGCTCAATCACCGTCGCCATCACCTCAATGGCATCCTCTTTCGGATTGCCCGGGTCGCGCGGCTTTTTTTCCCTGACTGGTGGCTTCCCCATACGCTCCTGTTTTTGTCTAACTCAATTCCTTACCACGATGGCCCAGTGACTTCTTTGGGGCGCGTCAAAATCCATGGGCCTGCTGCCGTGATGGCGACGGTGTGCTCGAAATGCGCCGAAGGCTTGCCGTCAACCGTTACGGCTGTCCATTCGTCTGAAAGCACTTTGACGCTGGCGCCGCCCATATTCACCATCGGCTCGAGAGCCAGCACCATGCCCTCCTGCAATCGCGGGCCGTGCCCCGGTTCGCCATAGTTGAGCACGTTGGGCTCTTCATGCATGTGCGTCCCGATGCCGTGCCCCACAAATTCGCGCACCACCGAAAACCCGTGCCGCTCAACCCATTGCTGCACAGCGGAGCCAATGTCGCTCAAACGGTTGCCAACGCGCGCGCTCTCGATGGCCTTGTCCAGCGCTTCGCGGGTCACGCGAAGCAAAGTCTCCACCTCCGGCTTAACTTTGCCGACGGGGACCGTGACTGCCGCGTCACCAAAATACCCGTCCACTTCGACGCCAAAATCGAGTGAAATAATGTCGCCTTCACGCAATTTCCGCGACGCCGAGGGGATGCCGTGCACCACTTCCTCGTTGATCGACGCGCAAAGAGCCGCCGGATATCCCCGGTACCCCTTGAAGGCGGGCCGCGCGCCGCGCTCCGCGGACCGCTTCTCCGCGATGCGATCCAGATCGAGCGTGGAAACTCCGGGCGCCACCGTCATGCGGAGCTCATTCAGAACTTCCCAGACGATCAGCCCCGCCTGGTGCATCGTTTCCAGTTCGTTGCTCGACTTACATACGATCACTGGATCTCCGCTTGCCTGCCAAAATTGCGAGCACTGACTTCGTCACCGTTTCGACTTCACCGCCCGCATCCACGTCATAAAACACGCCATGCTTGCGGTAGTACTCGACGAGCGGCTGCGTCTGTTGGTCATAGTGCATCAAGCGCTCGCCGATGACGGATTCCCTGTCGTCCTGCCGCTGCGTCAGAGTGCCGCCATCGTCGTCACAAATTCCGGGATTGCGCGGAGGACGGTCATACACATGATAAATCCGCCCGCAGATCCCGCACATCCGGCGCCCAGTGAGCCTCCGGACTAAAATCCCCCGGTCCAGGATGAAGTGGACCACGATGGGCTTGCCAAACCCCATCACTTCGAGAATTCTCTCAAGCTCCTCTGCTTGAAGCAGCGTCCTGGGAAATCCATCCAGGACAAACCCACCGGCGCAATCGGGCCGGGCCAGCCGCTCCTCGACCATCCCGAGAACAATCTCGTCGGGAACGAGGTCGCCGCGCTTCATGATCGGCCAAGCACGACGCCCAAGTTCCGTGTCCCGGGCGACGTGCTCGCGAAACATGTCGCCGGTGGAAAGATGGGGGACGCCAACGAGCCGCGCCACCTCTTTCGCTTGCGTTCCCTTCCCCGCTCCCGGCGGCCCCAGAAAAATCACCGCTTGTCGAGGTTCTTTGGCCTGCGTTCCCTTCCCCGCTCCCGGCGGCCCCTCAAAATTCACCGCCTGTCGAGGACGGGGGGCCCCCCGAGACTCATCCATACTTTCGGCCTCGCAGCTTGCCCTTCTTGACGAAACCCTCGTAGTTTCGCATGACCAGCTGCGCCTCAATCTGCTGCACTGTATCCATCGCCACTCCCACAACAATCAGCAGAGAGGTGCCGCCGAAATAAAAAGAAACATTCAACCCATGCATTATGAATTGCGGGAAATGCGCATCAAACCATAAGCCCAAATGACCCGGAAGGTGCTGCAAGTGAACACCGGAGATCATCCATTCCGGAATCAGGCAAACAATCGCCAGGTAAATTCCGCCCACAAGAGTCAACCGGCGCAGAATCTTGTTGATGTGCTCGGAAGTATTCCGCCCGGGCCGAATGCCGGGAATGAACCCGCCGTGCTTGCGCATGTTGTCCGCGAGCTCAGTCGGATTGAAGACAATGCCGACGTAAAAGAACGCGAACAAAATAATCATCGAAACGTAGACCAGCGTGTAAAGCGGCTCGCCCCATCCGAGCGCTTGTGAGATTCTCGCCAGGAACGGATACTTCAGTTGAGCAGCGTTCGTCCCATTGAAAAACAAGTTGATCGTCGCCGGAAACGTGAGCAACGAACTTGCGAAGATCGGCGGGATCACGCCGCCGGAATTCACACGAAGCGGCAGATAGGTCATCTGCCCGCCCATCACCTTTCGCCCGACCACGCGCTTTGCGTACTGCACCGGGATGCGCCGCTGTGCGCCTTCCACGAGCACGATGAACGCAACCACGGCCACCATCAGGATGGCCAGCGCGATAATCGCCATCCCGGTGAACGGGCCCCAAAAACCGTGCTGCAACTTGTCCCTTAGATCGCCAACAGCATTCGGGAGCCCGATTACAATGCCGGCAAAAATGATGAGCGACATCCCGTTTCCGATGCCGCGGTCGGTAATCTGTTCGCCGAGCCACATGATGAAAGCAGTGCCGGAGGTCAGCGTCAGCATCGTCATCATGATGAAACTGGCGCCCGGATGATAGACGAGCGCCATGTTGCCGCCGTAACTGGAATGCTGAAGCGTTTCAGCGATCGTGAACGACTGAATCAAGCTGAGCATGACCGTCATGTAGCGCGTGTACTGCGTGATCTTCTTGCGGCCGAGTTCGCCTTCCTTCTGCAACTTCTCCAAATAGGGCCAGACGACGGTCAACAATTGGAGAATGATGGAGGAAGTGATGTACGGCATGATGCCGAGGGCGAAAATCGTGAGCCGCCGGAAATTGCCGCCGCTAAAAAGATCAAACAGGCCGAGCGCCGATCCCTGGTTCTGGTCGAATATCTGAGAAAGGACGTCGGTATTAATCCCTGGTGTCGGGATATGCGCGCCGATGCGATACACCGCCAGAAGCGCCAGTGTAAACAGGACGCGCCTCCGCAAATCCGGAATGCGGAAGATGTTTAGAACGGCCTGGAAAAACGCACTCATTGAACCGATTCAGCCTTGCCACCCGCCGCTGTGATTTTATCCCGCGCGGAACCGCTGAAGGCATGCGCCTGCACGGTCAGCGCGATCTTGATATCGCCTTCGCCCAAAATTTTTACTTCTCCAGTTGCCTTGCGTACGAGCCCGCGATTGCGCAGCAATTCCGGCGTGACCGTTTCGCCCGCGTTGAAAACGTTCAGCGAGGAGATGTTGACCACGGAAAATACCTTGGTCGTCGGGTTGTGAAAGCCGCGCTTCGGAATACGCCGGTGGAGCGGCATCTGCCCGCCCTCAAACCCCGGGCGGCTGGCAAATCCGGAACGCGACTTCTGGCCCTTGTTCCCCCGGCCCGCGGTCTTGGGAAGCTTCGAGCCGATCCCGCGGCCCACGCGGACCTTCCGGTGCCGGGATCCCTTGGGCGGCTTCAAATTGGAAAGATTATAAGGCATCGCAAATTTCTCCCTGCTTATTCGCTCACCTTAACGAGGTGGCGCACCTTGTGAATCATCCCGCGGATTGTGGGCGTATCGGGCCGCTCAACCACTTGCTGCATGCGGCGAAAGCCCAGCCCGCGAATGCACTCGCGCATTCCGATGGGGCAACCGATAAAACTGCGCACCCACTTTATTTTGAGCATCGTGTCATTCTTTTTGGCCATGGCCTCTTTGCCGAACTAATTCCTCTCGCCGCCGTGATGCCGGTGGTTTTCTTCCGAATTTCGCGCGTGCGCCTCGGCCACTTTTTCGGGACTCTTCAATTGGAGCAGAGCATCGAACGTCGCCTTGACCACGTTGTGCGGGTTCGACGTGCCGATGGACTTCGTCAGGACATTGTGAATCCCGGCGACCTCCATCACCGCGCGGACTGGGCCGCCGGCAATAATTCCTGTGCCATCCGGCGCTGGCTTCAGCAAAACGTGACCAGAACCATAAAAGCCGGTGACCTGATGCGGAATCGTCGTGCCCTTCAGATTCAACTTGAGCAAATTTTTCTTCGCCTGCTCGATGGCCTTGCGGATTGCCATGGGCACTTCGCGAGCCTTGCCCATGCCGAATCCGGCGTGCCCATTCTGATCGCCCACAACGACCAGTGCGGAAAAGCTCAAGTTTTTGCCGCCCTTTACGACTTTGGTGACGCGGTTGATCGAAACCACTTGATCCTTCAAATTATTCGGACTCACCTCAATCATCTGGCGAACGGAAAGCGTGTCTCTTAGCATCTGTTTCGACATTAGATTAGAATTTCAACCCCGCTTCCCGGGCCGCTTGCGCAAGCGCTTCCACGCGGCCGTGGTACTTGTATCCGCCCCGGTCAAAAACAACTTGTGAAATCCCCGCCGCCTTCGCGCGCTCGGCAATCACTTTCCCGATCACTTTCGCCGTGGCGACATTGCCGCCGCCCTTGGTTTGCTTGCGCGTTTCTTTATCAATAGAACTTGCCGATACCAGCGTCTTGCCGGCGCTGTCGTCAATCACCTGCGCGTAAATATGGTTCAGCGAGCGATACACAGCCAGCCGGGGACGCTCGGGTGTGCCCGAGACCTTCTGGCGCACGCGGCGATGAATCCGCTGGCGGTGTGCGCTGCGTGAAATCCTGCCAACTCGAACCTGTGCCACTTCGCTCTCCTTGTTCCTGCGTCTTTACGCGGCGGCCTTGGCGCCGGCCTTGCCTGCCTTCTTCTTCAGCCGCTCGCCAGTAATGCGGATTCCCTTTTGTTTGTACGGATCCGGCGGACGCAAACCGCGGATGTCCGCCACCACTTGCCCGACAAGTGCGCGGTCCGCGCCGGAAATAGTCATGTGCGTCTGCTTCTCCACCGTAATCTGAATGCCCTCCGGAATCGGGAACTCGATTGAGTGCGAATAGCCGAGGGCGAAAACCACCTTCTTCCCCTTGAGCTCCGCGCGGTAACCGACGCCGACGATGTCCATATCCTTCTTGAATCCAGTGGTGACGCCGGTAAAAGCATTGGCTACCAGGGCACGCGCCAATCCGTGTAGCGCCTTCTGGGTGTCATTTTCGCGCAGCGCATTGAGTACTCCATCTTTCTGCTCGAACCGGATTCCGCGCGGCACCGCCACGCTCATTTTTCCCTTGGGCCCCTGCACTTCCACCGCGGCCGCTGACACCTGCACCTTTACTCCGGCGGGAATTCCAATCGGCTTGCGTCCTATGCGCGACATTCCAGCTTGCCCCTCTCCTTCAATTTCTTACGAATCGTTTCTTACCAAAGGCGCTTTACCAAACTTCGCAGAGTATCTCGCCGCCAACGCGCGCCCTGCGCGCCGCGCGCCCGGTCATCACGCCGCGGGGCGTCGTGAGAATTGTGGTTCCCAGGCCGCCGATGACGGATCGAATTTCGTCCACGCCGGCGTACGTGCGCTTGCCGGGCTTCGAGATACGGCGCAAGTCGGTGATGGCGCTGCGGCGGTCCGACGTATATTTCAGGAAGACCCGCAGGGTCTTGCGCGTTTTCGATTCGTCCACGAGCTTATAGGTCTGAATGTAGCCTTCTTCCTTCAGAATTCGCGCGATCTCGGTCTTGAGCTTCGAGGCCGGAATGTCCACGCGTGAATGGCGCGCCATGGCCGCATTGCGGATGCGCGTCAATAAATCGGAAATCGGATCGGTCATCATTTCAATTGGCTTCCCTTCGCTACCAGCTCGCCTTCGTGACGCCGGGGATTTCGCCCTTTAGCGCGAGGCCGCGGAAACAGATGCGGCACATCTCAAATTTTCCGATAAAGCCGCGCGGGCGTCCGCAAATCCGGCAGCGATTGCGAATGCGGATCTTGAACTTCGGCGTCTTCTTCATCTTCGCAAATTGACAGTCTCGCGCCATATCTCTCCTTAGGCCCTCAGCGGCACGCCAAGGCCCCGGAGCAATTCCCTGCCTTCATCATCGCTCCGCGCCGTGGTCGTAAAAGTGATGTTCATACCCTTAATCTTATCCACCCGGGTGTAATCAATCTCGGGAAACACGAGCTGATCGCGCAGGCCGATAGTGTAATTGCCGCGGCCGTCAAACGCATTCTGCGGGAGCCCTTTGAAATCGCGTACGCGCGGCAGCACAACGTTGCAAAGACGGTCTAGAAATTCGTACATCCGGTCGCCGCGCAGCGTGACGCAGCAGCCAATCGGCATTCCCTTGCGAATCTTGAAATTCGCGATGGACTTCTTTGCCCGCGTGATGATCGGCTTTTGCCCGGCGATCTGCCCCAGTTCAACGGCGGCGACATCCAGCAGCTTGATATTCTGGCTGGCCTCGCCCATGCCGATATTCACCACAATCTTGGCGAGCTTTGGCGCCGCCATGGAGTTCTTATAGCCAAAGCGCTTTATCAGCGCCGGCATCACTTCCCCGCGATATTTGTCTCTCATCCGGCTTGTCATACTTTTCCAGTCCTTGCGCAAATCTAAATAAGACTTACTTCTCCAAAGTTGTTCCGCAGCGGCGGCACACGCGCACTTTCGTTCCATCGGAAAGCACTTTATGGCCGACGCGTGCATGCTTGGTGCATCCGGGGCACAGCAGCATTACATTTGAAATGGCGATGGGGCCTTCCCGCTCAAGAATCCCGCCCTTGATGTTTTTCGCAGGATTCGGGCGTGTATGCCGCTTCACCATGCTCGCGTGTTCCACCATGACCCGCATCTTGATCGGGTCAACGGAAAGCACGCGGCCGGTTTTCCCTTTGTCACGCCCGGACATGACCTTTACCTGGTCATTCTTCCGGATTGTGACGCTGCTCTTTACGGGTCTGCTATGGTCCATGTCCTACCAAACCTCCGGCGCAAGGGAAATAATCTTGGCGAATTTTTTTTCGCGCAACTCGCGCGCCACTGGACCGAACACGCGCGTGCCGACCGGCTCATTCGCGTCGTCAATGAGCACCGCGGCATTGTCATCAAACCGGATGTAGGTGCCGTCGCGCCGCCGATGCTCTTTCCGGGTCCTCACCACCACCGCCTTAACCACTTTTCCCGCCTTGATCTGACTATCGGGCGCAGCTTCCTTCACGGAGGCGGTAATCACGTCACCCAATCCCGCGCGCTGCCCGGTATCGCCGCCGAGCGGAAGAATCATCGTCAGTTGCCTGGCGCCGGAATTATCGGCCACCGTAAGCCAGGATCTCATGCGAATCATTGCCGTTGTCTCCCGTTACCCGCGCGGCCTACCCAACTCTCGTATTCTTCGCTACGACTTCCACTAGCCGCCAGCGCTTCAACTTGGAAAGCGGCCGCGTCTCAACGATGCGCACTGTATCGCCCGCGTGCGCCATGCCTGTTTCGTCGTGAGCATAAAACTTTGATGATTTTCGGATGACGCGCTTGTACTTCCGGTGCTCGAACATGCGCGTGACTTTCACGACGATGGTCTTCGCCATCTTCGCGCTGGTGACCAAGCCGATCTTTTCCTGACGGCGGCCCCGCGTTGCGTGTGCCGCAGTACTAGCGTTTTCCATCGCCATGCGCCTTCACCAATTCCCTTTCGCGGAGCAGGGTTTTTACCCGCGCCAGATCCTTCCGCGCTGTGCGCAACCTCGCCAGCGCTTCCGCCTGCCCGGTGGTGAGCTGAAGGCGCAGCCGGAAAATCTGGTCGCCCAGCTCTTTCTGCTGCACCTCAAGTTCGGGCGTGCCCAGGTCGCGCATCTTTTCGCCCTTCCGCGCCATTAGAGTTCTCCCGCTCGCGAAACGAATGTCGTCCGGATGGGCAGCTTGTTTGCCGCCAGTTCCATCGCTTCCCTCGCGGTGGTGAGGTCCACACCGGCCATCTCAAACATCACTCGTCCCGGCTTCACGACCGCCACCCAACGCTCCGGAATTCCCTTGCCCTTGCCCATGCGCGTTTCCGCGGGCTTCTTCGTGAATGGCTTGTCCGGAAATATCCGGATCCACAATTTTCCGCCGCGCTTGATAAAACGAGTGATAGCCACGCGCGAGGCTTCGATTTGCCGGTCTGTAATCCATGCCGGCTCGAGCGCCTTCAATCCGAATTCGCCAAATGCAAGACTTCCGCCGCGCCAGGCCTTGCCTCTGCGGCGGCCGCGCTGCTGCTTGCGGTACTTCACTTTTTTCGGCATCAACATTGGCTATCTCTGCTCCCGTTTTCCCGCGCGCCGCTAAGCCGCCACAGGCTTCGTATTCTTTTCGGGCAGCTTCTCCCCGCCGTAGACCCAGCACTTCACGCCGATTACGCCGTACGTCGTATTTGCTCTTGCCATTCCGAAATCAATGTCCGCGCGCAAAGTCTGAAGCGGCAGACGCCCCTGCAAATACCATTCCTTGCGCGCGATTTCCGCGCCGTTCAACCGGCCCGCTACGCGCACCTTGATGCCCTTGCACCCAAAACGCAGCGCCGAATCCACCGCTTTGCGCATCGCGCGGCGGAATGCCACGCGCTTTTCGAGCTGCAGCGCAATTGATTCGGCCACCAGTTGCGCGTCCAGCTCCGGCCGGTGGACTTCCTGAATATCAATGTGCACTTCGCGGTTCGTGCGCTTCTGGATTTCGGCCTTGAGCTTGTCAATCTCCGCGCCCTTGCGGCCAATGATGATTCCCGGCCGCGCTGTGTAAAGCCGGATGACCAGCTTGTTTGCGGCGCGTTCAATGTCGATCGAGGCGATGCCCGCGGACTTCAATTTATCCTTCAACTGATTCCGCAGTGCAACGTCTTCGTGCAGAAGGTCGGCGTACTCTTTGCCGGCGAACCACCGCGACTTCCACATCTTGTTGAAGCCTACGCGAAATCCGTATGGGTGAGTCTTCTGCCCCACAGCGCCTCCCTACTTTCCCTTTTTCGATTCCGGCGTTGCCGATCGTCTCTTCGCGGTACGCTGCTTGCCGGTCAATGCCTGCCGCGCCTTTTTCACCGCGCCCTTTACTCCCTTGCTTGCCTCCGCCTCGGCTGCCGCTGCCGCCGCGCGCTGCTCGACACCGGTGGAATGTTCCGCAACTCCAACAACGATATGCGCCGTGCGCCGCTGATAGCGGAACGCGCGGCCCATCGGCGCCGGACGCAACCGCTTCCAGCGTGAACCTTCGTTGGCGAAGCATCGCGCGACGAAAAGGTGATCCACGTCGAGCGATTCGCCTGCGTCATCCGCCTTGCGCTCCGCATTCGCAATTGCGCTGCGAAGCACTTTTTCAATGTCCTTTGCCACGCGCTTCGGAGTGAATCGCAGAATCTCGAGCGCCGATCCCGCCTGCTGGCCTCGAATTAGGTCCAGGACGAGCCGCACCTTCTGCGGAGACACGCGGACGTGCCGAGCCATCGCATGAGCTTCAATTGCCGGTGCTGCTGTGATTTCTGCCGCCATCGCTTATGCCTTGGGCGCCGCCGGAGCTGCCGGTGCCGCGCCGCCTGCTGCTGGAGCTGCGCCTGCGGCCGGTGCTGCCGGCACGCCTGCCGCCGCCGCGGCCTTCTCGAGTGCTGCCTTCACGGCGTGGCCCTTAAACGTCCGGGTAGGCGCGAATTCGCCAAGCTTGTGCCCGACCATCTGCTCGGTTACATAAACCGGAATAAATTTCCTGCCGTTGTGAACCGCGATTGTGTGGCCCACCATCTCGGGCAGGATGGTCGAGCGCCGCGACCATGTCTTCACAACCTTCTTCTCGTTGCGCGCGTTCAGCGCCTCCACCTTTTCCCGCAGGTGGCCGTCAATGAACGGACCCTTTTTGACCGAGCGTGCCATGATTCTCCGGTTCCCCTTTTATTCTTCCACGCGGCGCAATTTCACCCATTGCGCGCGCCGCATTTTGCGGAAGCCGCGCACCGGCCCCGGAACACGGTGTGAGACCGTGCAGAACGGGCAGACAAACCGGGTCCCCTGCGCGTTGGGCGTCTTTTCGACAATCACCGACCATCCCGCCTTGCAAATCCTGTAAAGCACCTGCTGAGGCGGCTGTGCTGCCGCGCGCGTCAATGCCTGCCGCAATGCGGGACGCGACGGCTTCGCCGCCGGACGCGCAGTTTTTCGAGGACGCGCCGCGCGCCGGGCACTTCGCCTTGCTGTTCGTGTTGCTGTCATCATTCGACTCTCTCGGACCCGCCGCGCCGGGTGCATTTCACTCCCTCGTTCGTGACCCCTGGCCCAAAAAATCTTTCTGTTACTTCCGCCGCTCGACAATCAAGTGATCTGAGCGCCGCGAACTTCGCGTCTTCGCGCCCAGTGTCGGGAATCCCCATGGTGTTTGCGGGTGATTGCCCTTCACGCGGCCTTCCCCGCCGCCGTGCGGGTGATCCACAGGATTCATTGCCACGCCGCGGGTCGTTGGCCGCTTTCCGCGCCAGCGCGTCTTGCCGGCCTTGCCGTAGGTGACGTTCTCGTGGTCGAGGTTGCCGACCTGGCCGATGGTCGCCATGCAATCCAGGCGGAACTTGCGCACCTCGCCAGAGGGCAATTTCACAAGCGCGATATCGCCTTCCTTGCTCAACAATTGCGCCGACATCCCCGCCGAGCGCACGACTTGTCCGCCGCGGCCCGGGTACAGCTCCAGGTTGTGCAGCGGCGTGCCAGGAGGAATCAGCCGGATCTGCATTGCGTTGCCGGGAAGAATGTCCGCGCCTTCGCCGGTAAGCACCGTTGCCCCGACCTGCAATCCTACCGGGTGCAGGATGTAGCGCTTCTCGCCATCGGCATAATGTAAAAGCGCCAGCCGCGCCGAGCGGTTGGGGTCATATTCGATGGCCGCAACCCGCGCCGGGATTCCGGTTTTGTCGCGCCGGAAGTCAATTGTACGGTACTGCCGCTTGTGACCGCCGCCGCGGTGCCAGCTTGTTATTTCGCCGTGAGAATTGCGGCCGCCGGTGCGCTTGCGCGTCTCGACGAGCGACTTCTCCGGCACCTGCTTTGTAATCTCGCTCTTGTCGAGCAAGGTCGCAAAGCGCCGCGAAGCCGTGTATGGTTTGAAGCTTTTTAGTGCCATCGCATCCTGCCTTTACCGCAGTTACAAGCTTTCCGCGTACTCGATCATTTTCTCGCCGGCTTTCAGCTTTACGTACGCTTTCTTCCAGTCGCGCCGGTAGCCGGTGATCATCCCGCGGCGGCGCATCTTGCCGTGAAAATTCGCCGTGCGGACTTCGGCGACCTTTACCTTGAAAACTTTTTGCACGGCCTCTTTGATCTGCGTCTTGTTCGCATTGGCAGCCACTTCAAAAACCACGGTGTGCTGAGTCTCTTTCACGGCCAGGCCTTTTTCCGTGACGATGGGCCGGCGAATTACGCGATGTGGATCCATGGACATCGATTATTTCTTGCCCTTCCCTTTGCCCTTCGGCGCTTTTGCAGCCGCGGGCTTTTTCGCTGCCTTGGGTTTCGCCGCCGCTTTCTTAGCGCTCGGCTTCGCGGCCTTCTTTGCCGCAGGCTTTTCCGCAATCACCGTGAGTTTCGCGGATTCCTTCGCGGGCGCTGCTGGCGCTAAGCCGTCTTTTGGCCCGAGCACTGCGCTCAATCGTTCCGCCGCGTCCTTCGAGAGCATTAAGCGGTCGTGCCGCAACAAGTCATAAGGCTGCAAATCGTGTGAAAGCGAAAGCTTCACGCCTTCGAGGTTCCTGCTCGCGAGCTCGAGATTGTGATTCTCACCTGTCTCAACAACCAAAATCGTCGGGCTTGCACTGCCCAGTTTGTCGAGCGCCTCGCGGAATGGCTTTGTCTTGTGCGAATCGAGCTGCCAGGCGTCAATTACGATCAACTTTTCTTCCGCCAGCTTCGACGAAAGCGCCGAGCGCAACGCCCCCAGGAAAACTTTGCGAGGCAGGCGATACGCGTAACTGCGCGGCTTCGGCCCGTGTACCGTGCCGCCCTTGCGCCAAAGCGGCGAACGGATCGAACCGATACGCGCGCGCCCCGTGCCTTTTTGCCGCCAGAGTTTGCGGCCCGAACCCTGCACTTCCGCGCGGCCTTTGGTCTTGTGCGTTCCCGCGCGTTGGGTATTGAGATACCAGCGCGAAGTCTCATGCAAGAGGTGCGGATTCACACGGACGGCAAAGACGCCGTCGGCCAGCTCAATCGTTCCGACTTTCTTGCCTTCCAGATTCTTGACGTCCACAACCGGCATCGTTCGATCCCTCAGCCTTTTGCTTTTTTCTGCGTCTTGTTCGATTTCTTGATGTAGATGAAGCTGCCGCGCGGACCTGGCACTGCGCCGCACACGAGCATCAAATTCTCTTCCGCGTCAACCTTTACAACTTTCAAATTTTTCGACGTCACCTGCTGGTTTCCCATGTGCCCGGGGAAATGCTGGCCCTTCCACACACGCGAAGGATACGAGCTCGCCCCGATTCCGCCGGGCGCGCGATGGAACATCGAGCCGTGCGTCGCGTCGCCGCCGGCATAGTGCCAGCGCTTCACGCCGCCCTGAAATCCTTTGCCCTTGCTCACGCCGGTCACGTCCACAAATTCGCCGGGCGCAAATGCATCCACGAGCACGCGGTCGCCAACCTTGGTTTCGTCTTTCGAGTCCGGCAACCGCACTTCGCTGAGCATCCGCATTGGCGCGACGTCCGCCTTCTTGAAGTGCCCCGTCATCGGCTTGTTCACGCGCTGCGGCTTGACGAATTCCACGAGCCCGATCTGCACGGCTTCATAGCCGTCCTTGGCAGCCGAGCGCCTCTGCACCACCACGCACGGCCCCGCCTGCAACACCGTGCAGGGGAGCGACGCGCCGTCGTCCGCGAAAACCTGCGTCATGCCGAGTTTGATTCCGAGTATGCCGTTGACCGCCATGCCGTCCGCTCTCTTTTTCCTTTGTGCTTTTGCTCCAAAATACTTTCAGCCGCTGCTACGCCTTCGTCGAATGATCCCGGCCAAAGGCCTTGATTTCCACGTCGACGCCCGGCGGAAGATCGAGCTTCATCAGAGCGTCCACCGTGTCGGGCGTTGGCTCGAGGATGTCAATCAACCGCTTGTGCGTGCGCATCTCGAATTGTTCGCGCGACTTCTTATCCACGTGCGGCGACCGCAGTACCGTCCACCGGTTAATTGTTGTCGGCAGCGGGATCGGTCCCGCGACGTCCGCGCCCGTGCGCTTCGCCGTTTCGACGATCTCCCGCGTGGATTGATCCAGGATGCGGTGGTCGTACGCTTTCAATCGGATTCGGATTCTTTCGCCTGTGTGCATAGTTACTCGATGATCTCAGCGACGGCGCCGGCTCCGACGGTGTGGCCGCCTTCGCGGATCGCGAACCGCAGCCCCTTCTCCAACGCCACCGGCGTGATCAAGCTGATCTCCACACTCACGTTGTCTCCCGGCATCACCATCTCCACTCCCGCGTTCAACTTCACGTCCCCCGTCACGTCCGTCGTCCGAAAATAAAACTGCGGTCGGTACCCCGTGAAAAACGGCGTGTGACGCCCGCCCTCTTCCTTCTTCAATATGTACGCTTCCGCCTTGAACTTCGTGTGCGGCGTGATCGACCCCGGCTTCGCGATCACCTGCCCGCGCTCGACCTCTTCCTTCTCCGTTCCCCGCAACAGCAATCCCACGTTGTCGCCCGCCATCCCTTCATCCAGCAGCTTGCGGAACATCTCCACGCCCGTCACCACCCGCTTCATCGTCGGCCGGAATCCCACGATCTCCACTTCCTCGCCCACCTTCACTTTCCCGCGCTCCACTCTCCCCGTCACCACCGTTCCCCGCCCCGAAATCGAAAAGATATCTTCAATCGGCATCGCGAACGGCTTGTCCACTTCTCGCACCGGCAGCGGCACGTACTTGTCCACTTCTTCCATCAACTTCAAAATCGTCTTCTCCCACTTCTCTTCCCCGTTCAGCGCGCCCAAGGCCGACCCGCGCACCACCGGCACCTGGTCGCCCGGGAATCCGTAACTCTTCAACAGTTCACGAACTTCCAGTTCAACCAACTCCAATAGTTCCGGGTCTTCCACCGCGTCGCACTTGTTCAGAAACACCACCACGCACGGCACGCCCACCTGCCGCGCCAACAATATGTGTTCCCGCGTCTGCGGCATCGGACCGTCCGTCGCCGCCACCACCAGAATCGCGCCGTCCATCTGCGCCGCCCCCGTGATCATGTTCTTGATGTAGTCGGCGTGCCCCGGGCAGTCGATGTGCGCGTAGTGCCGGTTCGCCGTCTCATACTCCACGTGCGCCACCGCGATCGTGATCCCCCGCTCGCGCTCTTCCGGCGCGTTGTCAATCGAATCGAACGCGCGAAATTGCACCTTCGGGTTGTTCTTCGACAGCACCTTGGTGATCGCCGCCGTCAACGTCGTCTTTCCGTGGTCTATGTGACCGATCGTCCCTATGTTCACATGCGGCTTCGACCGCTCGAATTTTTCCTTCGCCATTTCTCAATTCTCCTGTTGAGCTCGAACAAATCCAAAGGACCGGAGTATGTGAAGAAGGTCTCCCATTTCCGCGAGCGGACGGGTCGTGAGCGTGCCCAAGTATTCTTCGATAACCTGGCGAAAGCTGATTGTTCGCACGCCTACTTCCTCAAACTCCTTTCCATAAGCTTCTAGACCTTCGCGCCCTCCGCGGGCCATTCCCAGCACGACCCACTTGGAGTATGAATTTCCAAGAAATTTGCGAGCCGTGTCTTCCACGCCTCCGAATTTGCCCTCCACATATCCGGCTGGGACAAGGTCACCTGCAGGGTTCGAGGATACTTGCACTTCAACATGCGCCTTTTCTTCCACCTGCCCGCTAGAACCAAGCTTGATGGCAAGAAAATCTGCCTCTCGACGACCCTGCTTAACCCCGGACATCACAAAATAGCCCTTGGCCATAAGCCATTCCATTGTGACTTTTTCAGCGGCATTCATCGCTCCCCCTACCTTGCCACCCGGCCAGTCATCTTGCTGACTACCTCTTCAGCAATCGAGGCCGGCGCTTCCTCGTAATGCGAGAAATGCATCGTAAAACTCGCGCGGCCCTGCGTGCGGCTGCGCAAATCCGTCGCATAGCCGAACATTTCGGCCAGCGGCACAAGCGCGCGAATAATCTGGGCGCCGGCGCGTGAATCCGAACCTTGAATGTGAGCGCGGCGCGCGTTCAGGTTGCCAAACACAGGCGCCATGTATTCGTCTGGGACCACGACTTCAACTCGCATGATTGGCTCAAGCAACACGGGGTGGGCACGGCGGCAGCCTTCCTTGAATCCTATCGAGCCCGCAATCTTAAACGCCATTTCCGAGCTGTCCACTTCGTGATAGCTGCCATCCACAAGGACAACGGCAACATCCACCATTTCGTAGCCGGCCAGAACCCCGGTATCCATGGCTTCACGAATGCCCGCTTCGATTGGCGCGATATATTCCTTGGGAATCGAGCCGCCGATAATCTTGTCAATGAAAAGGAACCGGTGCTCTTTGTCAAACTTCCAACGGCCGCCCGACCCCGCGACTTGCTTGGCCAACGCGTCCAATTCATCCGTGGACATCTCGTGCATATTTTCGTGCTTGGAGGAAGGCAGCGGATGGACTTCCAATTTGCAATGGCCATACTGGCCGCGCCCGCCGGTCTGACGGATGTATCTGCCTTCAGCATTGGCCTGCTTGCGAATCGTTTCGCGGTACGCAACTTGAGGACGCCCAACGCCAGCTTCCACGTTGAACTCGCGCATCATGCGGTCCACGATGATTTCGAGATGCAACTCGCCCATGCCGGAGATCAGCGTTTGTCCCGTGTCAGGATCGGTGTGCACGCGGAAGGTTGGATCTTCCTGGGCGAGACGCGCCAAAGCGTTCGACATCTTGTCTTGATCGGCCTTCGTTTTCGGCTCAATCGCCACGGAAATTACAGGAGTTGGGAATACAATGTTTTCGAGAACCACCGGCTTATCTTCATCGCACAACGTGTCGCCGGTCGTAACGCTCTTCAGACCGACGCAAGCCGCGATATCGCCCGCGTACACAGCGTCAATCTCTTCGCGCTTGTTCGCGTGCATGCGCAACAATCGTCCGACCCGTTCGCGGGTGCCCTTGGTCGAATTGAAAACGTAGCTTCCGGATTTCAGCACGCCCGAATACGCGCGCACAAAGGTCAGTTGGCCGACAAATGCGTCGGACATGATTTTGAAGGCGAGGGCGGCGAACGGTTGATCGTCGGAGGGACGGCGCAAAATTGCTTCGTCGCCATCCACCGAGGTGCCTTCCATCGGCGGTACGTCCAGAGGCGACGGCAGATAATCCACCACCGCATCGAGCATCAACTGAATGCCTTTGTTTTTGAAGGCGGACCCGGCCACGACCGGAACGAGCTTCAAACTGATTGTCGAGCGTCGAATCGAGGCGCGCAGCTCGTCAACCGTGAACGGCTGGCCGGCCAGATATTTTTCAAGCAAGGTGTCATCGTGCTCGGCGATGTACTCAACAACTTTGTCGCGGTGTTCCTTGTAAAATTTCTCGTCAATCATCGACGATTTGAGCGATGCGGCGATATCCGGGCGGCTTGCAACAAATGCAGGATCCCAAAGTTTTGCGACATCGAAAACTTCAAACTTCGCGCCGAGAGTCTCTTCCAGCCAGATGATTGCCTTTTGCTCGATGAAGTCGATGCAGCCGATGAAGGTGTCTTCCTTGCCGATGGGAAACTGAAGGGGAACGGGGTGTCCTGAAAGCCGTTGGCGCATGCTGCGAATGGACATATCGAAATCGGCGCCGACGCGATCCATCTTGTTGATGAAAGCGATGCGCGGAACTCGGTACTTGTCTGCCTGGCGCCAAACAGCTTCCGATTGCGGCTGCACGCCTGCGACCGCGTCAAACACAGCTACAGCGCCATCGAGCACGCGGAGCGATCGCTCGACTTCAACCGTAAAATCCACGTGGCCGGGCGTGTCAATAATATTGATGCGCATCTTTTTGCCGTGGCGTGGCCAGAATGCAGTCGTTGCGGCCGAAGTAATCGTGATACCGCGCTCGCGCTCCTGCTCCATCCAGTCCATGGTGGCGGTACCGTCATGCACTTCGCCGATCTTGTAGGTCACACCCGTGTAGAAAAGGACGCGTTCGGTCGTAGTGGTCTTACCGGCATCAATGTGCGCCATGATCCCGATGTTCCGCGTATCTGCGAGTTGTGTTTCTCGTGGCATTTGCTAATGGTTCCGATTTCTACCAGCGATAATGTGCGAACGCCTTGTTCGCTTCCGCCATTCGGTGCACGTCTTCTTTCTTCTTAATCGCGCCGCCTTTTCCATTCGAGGCATCCATCAATTCTTCCGCCAGCTTGTTGGTAAGATTTTTTCCGCCCCGCGACCGCGCATTCTGCAGCAGCCACCGGATCGCCAGCGACTGGCGCCGGAACGGATTCACTTCCACCGGCACTTGATAGTTCGCGCCGCCCACGCGCCGCGTCTTTACCTCGAGCACCGGCTTCGCGTTTTCAATCGCCTTCTTGAAAATTCCAAGCGCGTCGGCATTTCCCTTGGAAACGATCTGGTCCATGGCGCCGTAAAAAATCCGCTGCGCCGTCGAACGCTTTCCATCCCACATCATCGAGCTGATGAATTTCTGCACCAAGTCGCTGCCGAATACTGAATCCGGCGGTGTGATGCGGCGTGAGACGGATCCTTTGCGCGGCATTTCAATCTCTCCTTACTTCTGCGCGGCTTTTGGCCGCTTCGCGCCGTATTTCGACCGGCCCTGCTTGCGGTTGTCAACGCCCGCGGCGTCAAGCGTTCCGCGAATAATGTGATAGCGCACGCCGGGCAAATCCTTCACGCGTCCGCCGCGCACCAGTACGATCGAGTGCTCCTGCAAATTGTGCCCGATGCCGGGAATGTAAGTGGTCACTTCCACGGCGTTCGTCAAACGCACGCGCGCCACTTTGCGCAGCGCAGAGTTTGGCTTCTTCGGCGTCTGCGTGTAAACGCGGATGCAAACTCCTCGCTTCTCCGGACATCCCTGCAGCGCCGGAGACTTCGTCTTAGCGCGAATTGCTTCACGGCCATAACGCACCAATTGCGAAAACGTGGGCACGGTTCTACCTCAATCCCTCGTTATATACTTTTACTTTCGTAGGCGGGCGCACTGAGCCACACCTCGGAAGCCGCTTTTGTTAAAGAAAAGGCGACAGCGACGCCAGAGGAACCGACCAGAAACTCCGCACTGAGACCCCCAACGAGAGAGTCAAAAAACTGATTTCAGCGGAGAGGCTTACTCGGCTTTTCGGGGCAGGCGCCCCATTCCGGCCGCACTCAAAACCCCGATCCGTCCTACACTGTTCCGGGGCAAGAGACCTTCCCTTATAACTACACTACAGGGCAATACTCCCTGACCAGTCGGCAATTATAGATATGACGGGGCATTCTGTCAAACGAAAAACCTGAGTGCCGGTGGATATTTTTTCGCTGGACGTTCGCCTTGCCTGTCGCCTATCCATCTAGACTACTTGGCCGTGATGCGCGCGTCCGTCAATGTCGCCGTAAACCACTCATTATAAAAGACTTAACTGCTTATGATTACTTAATCTCCATAATTTCTTTTTCTTTCGTGGCAGAGAGGTCTTCCACTTTTTTCGTCTCGCTGTGCGTCAGTTTTTCGAGTTCATCGAGTGACCTTTTCCGTTCGTCTTCGCTGATCTTTTTCTCTCTTTCGAGTTTCTCGATAGCTTCCTTCAGATCGCGGCGGATGTTGCGGATCGCTGTGCGATGGTTCTCCAAAACCTTGTGCAGGTGCTTGACGAGTTCCTTGCGGCGCTCTTCGTTGAGGGCGGGAATCGGGACGCGCACAACTTTGCCGTCATTGGTCGGATTCAGTCCCAAATCTGATGTCCGGATGGCTTTGTCAATCATCGGCACAACACTCGGGTCCCAGGGAGAAATTTGGATCATCGTTGGATCAGGCACGGAAAGCGTGCCGAGCTGATTCACCGGCATTGGCGTGCCGTGATAATCCACGCGAATGTGATCAAGCAACGAAACATTCGCGCGGCCTGTGCGCACGCCGGAGAGTTCCTTGCGGAAATCCTCAACGGCTTTTTCCATGCGCAGCTTTGACTGCGCCATTGCGTCCTTGCTATTCGCGATGGTCGTCATGATATTTTCTCCAGACGAATAGACTTACAAAACCTGCCCCACCCGAACAAATCTTACGCCGGGCTGATGAAAGATCCCACTTTTTCGCCCATCACGACCCGGCGGATGTTCCCCGACCTGTTCATGTTGAACACGACGATGGGCATCTTGTTATCCATGCAGAGCGAAATCGCTGTTGTGTCCATCACCGAGAGACCCTTTTGGATGACGTCAAGATACGTGATCCGCGAGAACATTTTCGCGCCGGAAACTTTCTCCGGATCGGCGTCGTAGATTCCATCCACGCGCGTGGCCTTCAAGATTACGTCTGCCTTTATCTCCATGGCACGCAGCGCTGCCGCCGTGTCTGTGGAAAAATAAGGATTGCCGGTGCCCGCGGCGAAAATCACCACGCGGCCTTTTTCCAAATGGCGCGTAGCGCGCCTGCGTATGAACGGCTCCGCGATTTGCTGCATGGCAATCGCGCTCATCAGCCGTGTGTGACAGCCGAGTTTCTCAAGCGCGTCCACGAGCGCAAGCCCGTTGATCACCGTCGCCAGCATGCCCATGTAATCAGCGGTTGCGCGGTCAATCGCCATGGACTTCTGGCGCGTCCCCCGGAAAATATTCCCGCCACCGACCATGATGGCGATATCCACGCCCAGGTCGCGCACCTCTTTGATTTCATGCGCGATGCTGGCGATCGTTTCACCGTGAATCCCGAAGCCTTGCGGCCCCTGAAGGGATTCACCGGAAAGTTTCAATACGATGCGCTGGAATGCGGGCTTGCGCCCGTTGGACTTTTGAGTTTTTGCGGCCGGCTTCTTCGGCATCATGTGAAGTTCGCTCCGCCCCTGCGGCGCGAACTCGATGTAAATTCTAGCAGAGATTCATGGCTGTGGGCAGGCGCTCTCAGGCGCCGGCCTTTCCCGCGGAAGCGGAACCGTCGGCGCCATCTGCGCGCGGCGCCGCACCAGCGGCATACGTCGCGTTGACGTCGCCGACCTTCATCCGCACATAGCGGCGGACGGAAATCTTTTCGCCCATCTTTGCGATGGCCTGGTCAATCATTTCTTTCACTGTTACGGACTCGTCCTTAATGAAGTGCTGCTCGTAAAAGCAATTCTCTTCGTAAAACTTTTCCATTTTCCCGCTGACGATTTTCTCGATCACCTGCTCGGGCTTGCCGGTCTGCCGCGCCTGGTCGCGGGCGATTTCGCGTTCGCGGTCCAGAATCTCGCGCGTCACGTCTTCGCGCCGGATAAAGCGTGGATCCAGCGCCGCGATGTGCATCGCCAGGTCGTGGCACAATTTTTGAAATTCCTCGGTGCGCGCGACAAAATCCGTCTCGCAATTTATTTCCAGCAGCACGCCGATCTTCCCGCCAGCATGAATGTAATGGCTCACGAGCCCGTCGGTCGCTTCACGCTCGGCCTTTTTCTGGGCCGCGGCTTGTCCCTTCTTGCGCAGATATTCCACGGCCTTGTCCATATCGCCGGTGGTATGCACCAGTGCCTGCCGGCAGTCGCTGAAACCAGCGCCGGTCATTTCGCGAAGCTTCTTAACCAGTTGGGCCGGGACGTTTCCCCGCTCCGGATTCGGATTCGCGCTCATAGTCCCCAAAAACCCTTTCCTGTGGGAATACCACTTGGATGAAAAGCTTACGCAGGGCTAGCCAAAGAGCCGTCTGCTTGTCTCACATCAATATCGCGTTAGCTGCCTTTGCCGTCACCTGGTTCAGGAATGGGCACCGCAGCCGCACCGTCAGGTGCTGCGCTCGGATCGAGAGTCGGGTCGAACGGCTGCTCCAGCGTGGCCGGATCGACGAAATCGCCTTCCTGCTTTTCGTAGGATTCGTATGCGCTCGTATCCACGTACTCGACGCCTTCTTCCTGCGCCGCATCCGCCGCCGACTTCGCCTCTACCATTTGCGACTGCTCGAAACTTTGCCGCCCTTCGATCACCGCTTCGGAAATTTTTGACGCAAACAACCGAATCGCGCGGAGCGCATCGTCATTGCCCGGAATCACCCAGTCCACGACTTCCGGGTTGCAGTTCGTATCCACGATGGACACGACCGGAATCCCCATGCGGCGCGCCTCGCGCACCGCGATCTCTTCGGCGTTCGAGTCAATCACAAACATCGCATCGGGCAGCGCCGCCATATTCTCGACGCCGGCAAGATTCTCCAAATGATGGTCCATCTCGCGCTTTAGCCGCGCCGCTTCTTTCTTTGAGAGCTGCGCCATGCGGCCGTCTTCCACCATCGCGCGCAACGCCTTCAGGCGTTTAATTGATTTCTGCAACGTCGCCCAGTTCGTCAGCGTGCCGCCCAGCCAGCGGTGATTGACGTAGAACATTCCGCACCGCTGCGCTTCTTCGGCGACAGCTTCCTGTGCCTGCCGCTTCGTGCCGACAAAAAGGATTGTTTTTCCCTGGCCGCTCAGCTCGCTAATGAAACGCGCGGCATCGCGGAACATTTTCAAGGTCTTCTGCAGGTCAACAATGTGGATCCCGTTGCGTTCCCCGAAAATATATTCCTTCATTTTCGGATTCCATCGCCGCGTCTGGTGGCCGAAATGTACCCCGGCCTCCAGCAACTCCTTCATCGTGATTTCGACTGCCAACGATCCTCCTCAATGGATTGAACGCTTGCAAACCAAGCGATTCATTCCGCATGGCTTGAGCGCCCATCTTGCCGGCTCCTTGCCGGCCGTGAATTTGGTCCGGCGAACCCAGGCTCGCCGGACCAGAAAAACTCATGGATTAACGCTTGCTGAACTGGAAGCGCTTACGGGCGCCCTTCTGCCCGTATTTCTTGCGCTCCTTCATGCGCGAATCGCGCGTCATAAATCCGTTGCGCCGCAATCCGACGCGCAAATCAGCATTAAACTTCGAAAGCGCGCGCGAAAGTCCCATGCGCACCGCGCCGGCCTGTCCGCCTGCGCCGCCGCCCTTGGCCGTTGCCATCACATCCACCTGATCGGCGGTATTCGTGAATTTCAGAGGCTCGTATGCCGCGTTGCGCCAGGCGACATTCTTAAAATAATTGTCAATCGGCCGGCCGTTCACCGTGAACTTGCCCGTGCCCGGACGGATAAACACTCGCGCCACGGATTCCTTGCGGCGGCCGGTGCCGTTGAAATATGCCGGCTTCGTTCCTTCAATTGGTTGCGCGCTCGTGCCCAAATTCCCTCCCACTGAATCTCAATTCAGAAACTTGTAAGCAATCTTGTACCGCAGGAGCCGAAATTCAACCCTTACTTGCTTCCCACCCGGAGGCCAATCAACCGTTGGACTAACAGCGGTGCACTGCGCGGCTACTGCGCTAATGCTTGTGGCTTCTGTCCCGCGTGTCTTGCCAAACCCTTCTCGTCCAAATAAATCCGCAATTTCTTTGCGCGGCTCGCGCGCAGCTTGTTCTTCGGCAGCATTCCGAGCACCGCCTCGCGGACCATCCAGTCGGCGCGATTGACGCGCAGCCGCTTGGCTGGCACTTCCTTCAGCCCGCCGGGATATCCGCTGTGGTGTCGGTAAATTTTTTGTTCGAGTTTATTGCCCGTCAGCCGGATCTTGTTCGCGTTGACCACTACCACGTGGTCGCCACAATCCAAATGCGGAGTATACGTCGGCTTATCCTTGCCGATCAGCAAACGAGCAATGTGCGTCGCCAAGCGCCCCAGTACTTGGTTCGTTGCGTCAATCACAAACCAATTCGGCCCTGCCTGCAGACTCTCGGCTTCGCGCCCCTTCGGTTGGTACGTCCTCATGCTCCCAGTCACACCCTTCCCTATGTAGGCAAACATTGAGAATAGTGGATGCCGCTCTTTCTGTCAACGCGGCCGTTCTCGGTGGCAGAACAACTCGAATTTGCCGATTCAATTCTTCATCGGTATGCTTGCAGCCCAATAAGTGCATAGACATATGCCCGCGCGCGCAGAATCAATCCGCATTCGCAAGGCAGTTGACGGCGATATTCCCGCGCTTCACACGCTTATCGAGGCATCTGTCCGCGGTCTCATGGCTGCACCTCACACCCCCGCGCAAATCGAAGGCGCGCTAGGCACGCTGCTTGGATTGGACACACAATTGATTGCCGATGGGACTTACTTTGTTGCGGATGTGAGTTCTGAACGAAAAGACGACAGACAACTTATTGTCGCGTGCGGAGGCTGGAGCAAGCGCAAAACCCTTTACGGCAGCGACCATCGCGAAGGCCGTGAAAATGCGTTGCTCGTTCCCCCTCAAGATGCGGCGAAAATTCGCGCCTTCTTCGTTCACCCTGATTGGACGCGTCGTGGCATTGGCACGCAAATCCTGGAAGCCTGCGAATCAGCCGCGCGGGACGCGGGGTTCACGCGCTTTGAGATGGGCGCGACGCTCACCGGCGTTCCCCTCTATGAAGTCCGCGGCTACGTCACCGTCGAGCGGATCGAAGTTCCGCTTCACAACGGCGCTTCGCTGCCCATCGTTCGCATGGTCAAGCAAATAGATAATCCCCACCTTGCCGATTCAGACTCGCGCCGCTAGACTGAGCGCGCTTTGGGAAACCAATCTGCCGCAATCACGAGAGCCATCGAAGGCGCATTCGGCATCCGCGTAAGCGAAGATGACATTCGCGCGTCGCGGACACTCGGCGGGCTCGCAGAATTTCTGCGCGGCCGGCTGGGCAACTCGCCGCGCGAACCGCTTGAGAACGCCGCAATTTCTTACCGATTGCGGCTTGGATTGCGCGAGGCGTGTGGAATCGCTCCAGACACTCTTACTCCAGCCACGCGACTCGATGCACTCTTCCCTCGCGCGACGCGCCGCGAAAAATGGTATGCGCTGGAGGACGCGGCGCAGCTCACCCTGCCTTCGCTTTCTCACGCACGCTGGCTGGCTATCGGAACTCTCGCCGTGTGCCTCATCGCGATGGGAATTGGTATCGGTCTCTTCTGGAATGGCTGGTCCATGGGCAAACGACTATTCGCCCTGATCGTGGCGCCATTCTGGCCGTTCATGCTTTGGTGGATGGCGCTTTATTTCTTGCGCGGAGTGGCCAAGTCGTTTTCCCGTGACTGCCAGACATTCGGCGATCTCGTGACTCGGACGGCGCGCATGAATACGTTTACATCACCCGGCGATTCAGGCGAAGCGGACGCCGAGGCTGACGATCTGGTCTGGAAATTATTTCAGGCGTTAATCGCGGTTGAGACGGGTCGCGAGCTCGAAGAAATCTTCCAACACATGCAACTCTCAGAAATCCTTTAGCTCTCCTGCTTGGAATTCATTTCGCAAAGCATGACAACGGGCATTTCTTCTTGTTCAGCAAGATCGCAGCTGATGCAGCGGTAGGATGAATCGGGCGTCCCGATGGAAACGGGACGCCCGCCGAAATTCGGTGTAAAGAATCGAGCGCTTGCCCGGGCTTGCGCCCGCTGGCTTTAGCTCGATGCTTTTGGAGAGGAAGCAGTGGCCGCACGCGTGTACGCGGGCTTATCGAGATCGGATTCGCCGGCCTCGCCGGTCTTGTCAATCTCAATGGAGCCTTTGAAGTACGCGCCGTCCTCGATCATGATGCGGGCGGTGGTGAGGTCGCCGACGACCGAGCCGTCTTTCTTGATTTCGATGCGGTCGCGCGCTCGCAGATTGCCTTTCACATTGCCGTATACAACGACTTCGCGGGCGATCACGTCGGCGGTAACCTTGGCGGTCGCTCCGACGGTAAGTTTGCGGTCTTCGAGCTGGATCAGGCCCTCGACGCTGCCATCCACCAGCAGGTCTTCGTGCCCGTTAATTTCACCTTTCACATGCAGACTGGCGCCCAGCCGCGCTATACCGCTGCTGGAAGGGGTTGCCAAGGGACGCATGGCATCGGTGCTCATTTTCTTTTCCTCCACGGTTGTCGGAGCAGGCTTCGGCGGCATCGCAGCCTTAGGTTGGTACGCCGCAGGCGGAGCCGTTTGTTCTGGTTTCTTTCCCCACATGGGCCCTCCCAGGACCACGAAAAACCGCCGGACGAGCTGGCGTTGTTTGGACCGGGGTGCCAAGTACTTTATTCCTGTGCTGCGCGTTGGTGCAAGTCCCCGTGGAATGAAAAGTGTCCGGTTGGGTACTACTAGATGGTGGGGGTTGGATGGAATTGCGAACTATGAATCGCTTCACGCGCAGACCTCGCGATGCTTTCTCTGCGCTCTCAGCGCCTCTGCGTTGAAAAAAAACTTTCAGTACTTGCGGAGAACTCCGACCACGCGCCCCTGAATTTTCACGTCGGCAGCGGAAACGATTATCGGCTGCATCTCGCTGTTCGCGGGTTGGAGCCGGATCTTTCCCGCAGGCTCCCGGTAAAAGCGCTTCAACGTCGCGTCCGTGCCGCCCACAAGCGCGACAATGATTTCACCCGGGTTGGCGACCTGCGTCTGCTCCACGACCACGTAATCGCCATTCAAAATGTGATCATCCTGCATCGAGTTGCCCTTCACTTGTAGGACGAACGTGTTCGCACCGCGCGCGAAATCGCCGAGCGAAAGCGTCTCGCGTTCTTCCATCGCCTCGAGAGGCTGCCCGGCGGCGATGCGTCCCATCAAAGGAAGCTCGATGGTCTGACGATCGGCAACTTGCTCGCGCACTGGCTTAGGAAGCTGGTGAATCTCAATCGAACGGCTCTGGTTGTAGCCCCGGCGGATGAATCCCTTCCTTTCAAGCGTGGTGATATGCTTGTGCACCGTCGCAAGCGAGTTGAGCTTCAGCGACTTCGCGATCTCCTCGAAGCTCGGCGAATACCCGTGCTTGTTAAGAAAGCCAACCAGGAAATCGAGCACTTCCTTTTGCCGCTTCGTCAGTGTCATAGCCGCCTCGCAGTCTCCCGCTTCCCCGAAAAATCCGCTGCAACACGGCGAATTCTAGGCGAAGCTAAGGCGAAAGTCAAGCGATACTCCGTGAAGGTAGTGGCTCATTTTGAATTTGACAGCCCCCGAACTTATTCAAGCATTCGTCACGCTGAGCACATTGCCATCGGGGTCCTGAAACCAAGCCACGCGTACATTTCCTCCGGGAACGGTCAGGATGCCGCATTCATCTTGATTAAAGCCCTTGTAGATGTTGAAAGTAACGCCCTTTTCCCGCAGGGCTTTCACGGTCGCTTCCACATCCGGCACGGTGAAGCCAAGGATTGTGTGCTCATGCGGAATGAAATCGGCCACTGTAGAGACGCGCAATGTGACTCCACCAACGCTGAAAACGGCAACGAGCCTGTCTTCATAGGCCAGATTCAACCCCAGCGTGTCGCGATAAAACGCAGTGGCGCGTGCGCGGTCTCTCGTGCAAATAACAATCGCAGGCTTTGCTGTCTCTAGAATCCCCATTTGTCGCTTCCTCTCTGTTTTGAGTCGTTCTCTTGACGTTTTGCGGGCGCTTCGCCGCATACAGCCGCAGCGCCGCGATCAGTTGCACTCGCGTGTTTCTGCCTAGTTTGAGTTTTGAGATACCGTCGACTTACGGGCAAACGATGTTCAAAAACCAGCTGCCAAAAATAAAAAAGACCGCTCAGTTTCGGCGGTCATTGCACCTGTGCTCCACCTCTAAATGTACCAAATGCCATCCCGATTGGCAATCCCGGGAAGTTGGTGCTCTCAAGAATCGACCACTCAATTCTGCATTGGAGTGAGGACAACGCGGCCCAAGATCGTGCCGCGCTTCATTGCATCGAGGATTTCGTTGATTTGTGCAAGGGGGCGGTGTTCCACGCGGCAGTGAAGCTTGCCCGCGGCGGCGAGTGCTAGAGTGTCGCGCACGTCCTGCCGCGTGCCGACGACGCTCGTGAGAATCCGCGCTTCGTTGCGCGCGAACTTGACGGCGTCGAAAGTCAGCGGCTCGCTCGGCAGGCCAACAATCAGCACCGCTCCGCCCGCCCGCGGCGAGGCGAATGCCGCCGCGTAGGCCTCCTTTGCAGGCGTCGCAACCAGCGCAAAGTGCACTCCGCCTGCGGCGCGCAATTCCGCGCCCGCGTCCACCTTGGCGGAATTTATGGTCTGTGCAGCGCCGGACTCTCTTGCGAGCGCGAGCTTCGCTTCATCCACGTCCACGGCGATCACTTCCGCTCCCATCACGCATGCCGCCTGCACGGCAAGATGCCCAAGCCCGCCGACGCCAAACACGGCCACCCGCTGGCCCGCGCGCACATCCGCATTGCGCAGCGCGCGGACAACGGTAACGCCCGCGCAGAAAAGCGGCGCAGCTTCCGCCGAATCGAGCGCATCGGGCACCGGGATGACGTGGCTCGCCTTCGCCAGCATGAATTCCGCGTAGCCGCCGTCTACAGTAACGCCCGTAATCGCGCGGTTCTGACAGATATTTTCGCGCCCTTCCTTGCAGGTTACGCAGTTGCCACAGCTCCAGTAAACCCATGCCACGCCGACGCGCGCCCCGCGCAGGCTGTGATCAACGCCATCGCCAATTTCAACCACCCTGCCGACAATTTCGTGCCCGGGAATCAGCCGCTGCTTGATCAGCTTGGCAAAGGCGGGCCACTCGCCGCTCACAAGGTGTAAATCCGAATGGCACACGCCGCAGGCTTCAATTTGCACCAAGACTTCCCCCGCGCCGGCGCGCGGTTGCGCAACATCTTCCAACATCAGTGGCTTGCCAAATTCATGGAGTATCGCGGCGCGCATCGGTCTTTTCCACTCCCCTCCATTTTCTCATGAAGAATTTCGAAGTATAGACACATCAGCGCTTTTCAACAAAACAGACCCATTCAATATGCTGAACGCGTGATGCAAATCACGAAGATATGTAATTTCGGTCACCCGCCCACCGGACCTGGTTGTGGTATCCTTTTTAGAAGCGTGGGATTTCCCCTGCGCGATTAAATCCTTCCAGATCGGTCCACACCGGACGGAAGCGGGGGCATTAGGAAGCGTATGGCAACTACTATCGAATTACCCAAGGGGCGAAAGCGCGAAGTCATTGACAAGGCCGTGATCCGCTTTTGCGGCGATTCCGGCGACGGGATGCAGATTACTGGGAACCAGTTTACGAATACCGTAGCGCTTTACGGCAATGACCTGGCAACTTTCCCCGACTATCCCGCGGAAATCCGCGCCCCTGCCGGCACACTGCCGGGCGTGAGCGGATTCCAAATCCAGTTTTCTTCCTCGCATGTTTACACGCCGGGCGATTCCGTGGATGCGCTCGTGGCTATGAATCCCGCCGCGCTCAAAATGAACCTCGCGGACCTGAAGCCGAACGGCATCCTTATCGTCAACACGGACGATTTCAAGGAGACTGATCTGCGCAAGGCGCAGGCGATTTCCAATCCCCTCGAGGACCATTCGCTCGACGCTTACCGGCTCTTCGCTGTTGACCTGACTCGCCTGACGCGTATTGCCCTCGAGGGCCTCGGACTCGACGCCAAGTCCATGGACCGCTGCAAGAATTTCTTCGCGCTCGGCATGTGCTATTGGCTTTACAACCGCCCGATGGATTCCACCTATCGTTGGCTCGACGATAAATTCGGCAAAAAGCCGCTGCTCGCCGAGGCGAACAAGCTCGCGATGAAGGCCGGTTATTCCTATTGCGAAGCGACCGAGGCCTTCCAGATCTCCTATGAAATCCCGCCTGCAAAACTTTCGCCGGGAAAGTATCGCAACATGAGCGGCAATCAGGCGCTGGCTCTCGGTTTTGTTGTCGCCGCGCAGAAGTCAGGGCTGACACTTTTTCAGGGTTCGTACCCGATTACGCCCGCCTCCGACATCTTGCACGAACTCTCCATGTACAAGAATTTCGGCGTGATCACCTTTCAGGCCGAAGACGAAATCGCCGCCATCACTTCCGCGATTGGCGCCTCTTACGCAGGCGCGCTCGCCATTACGACGACGTCCGGCCCCGGAATGGCGCTGAAAACCGAAGCGATGGGTCTGGCGGTCGCCGTTGAGCTGCCTCTCGTGATTTGCGATATTCAGCGCGGCGGGCCTTCGACAGGTTTGCCGACGAAAACCGAGCAAGCCGATTTGCTCCAAGCGATGTTTGGACGCAACTCCGAAGCGCCGATTCCGGTTTTGGCCGCTGCGACTCCCGCGGATTGCTTCTGGATGGCTTTCGAGGCCTGCCGCATCGCCATCAAATATATGGTTCCCGTGATTCTGCTTTCCGACGGCTACCTTGCGAATGGCGCGGAACCCTGGCGCATTCCGGATCTCCACGAAATCCCGGAAATCCCGGTGAAGTTTGCGACGGATCCCGAAGGGTTCCATCCCTACAAGCGCAATCCCGAAACGCTTGCGCGCCCCTGGGCCATTCCCGGCACGAAAGGACTCGAGCATCGCATCGGTGGCATTGAGAAACAGGACGTCTCCGGCAATATTAATTATGAGCCGCTTAACCACGAAAAAATGGTCCGCCTGCGCGCCGCAAAAGTGGAAGCCGTGGCGCAGGAGGTGCCGGATGTTGTTCCGGCGGGCGATCCCGATGGCGACCTCTGCATCGTCGCGTGGGGCTCCACGTATGGACCGATTACGGCCGCTCTTGCTCCGCAGCGCGAACGCGGGTACCGCATCGGCCACGTCCATCTGCGCTACTTGAATCCGCTGCCGCGAAATCTCGGCGAGGTGCTCCAACGCTATCGCCGCGTGCTGGTGCCCGAAATGAATATGGGCCAGTTGCTCTGGATGCTTCGCGCGAAATATCTGGTGGACGCGGAAGGCTACAACAAAATTCAAGGCCGCCCGTTCAAGCAAGCCGAAATCGAAGGAAAGATTGAAGAAATTCTGGGCTAAGCGCGAATTCCAACGCGGTCCGCTCAAGGAAAAATCGAGGAAAACATGGCCACAGTAACAATGCCGCCGTTGACGAAAAAAGATTTCCAGACCGACCAGGAAGTCCGCTGGTGCCCCGGTTGCGGCGACTACGCAATCCTTTCCGCCGTGCAATCTATTTTCCCTGAACTGGGAATCCCCCGCGAGAAATTCGTGGTCATTTCCGGCATCGGCTGTTCCAGCCGCTTCCCGTATTACATGAACACTTTCGGTTTTCACACGATTCATGGCCGCGCGCCCGCCGTTGCCACCGGAGTAAAGCTGATCAATCCGGACCTCGAAGTCTGGGTGGCCACGGGCGATGGCGACGCGCTCAGCATCGGCGGCAATCACACCATTCACATGCTGCGCCGCAATGTCGGCCTGAAAGTGCTGCTCTTCAACAACCGCATTTATGGTCTGACCAAGGGCCAGTATTCGCCCACATCCGAATTCGGCAAGAAGACGAAGTCCACTCCTTACGGCACCGCCGACCGCCCGTTCAATCCAATTTCTCTGGCCATCGGCAGCGAAGCAACTTTCGTCGCGCGCACGGTGGACGTGTTCCAGCAGCATCAGAAGGACACTCTCAAGCGCGCCGCCGCGCACAGCGGTTCCGCGTTCATCGAGATTCTGCAGAACTGCAACATCTTCAACGACGGCGCTTGGCTCGACATCACCGAAAAAGACGCGCGCAGCGAACACGTCGTCCAGCTTGAACACGGCAAACCGCTTATCTATGGGAAAAACCGCGACAAGGGCATTCGCCGGAATGGAATCGAGTTGGAAGTCGTCCAGCTCGGTAACGGCATCACCGAAAAGGATCTCCTCGTCCACGATGAGGCGCATCCGCGCCCGTCGTATGCGTTCCTTCTGGCGCACATGGAACAGCGCCCCGGCTTCCCCACTCCCATCGGCGTCCTGCGGAATTGGGATGACGTTCCTCGCTACGAAGACGTCGTCACCGGCCAGATTGCGGACGTCATCGCGAAAAAGGGCAAGGGCAACCTTGAAGATCTTCTATCTGCCGGCGATACCTGGGAAGTTCGCGCGTAACACCTAACGCTACTGTGCACGTTGAATGAAAATAAAACGGCGGGGCTCCCAAGCTCCGCCGGTCTTATTTGGTCTCACTTCCAGAGGTAAGAACATGGTGAACCATCCAATCCTCAAGCCGATCAAATCCCTGCTATTGAATTAAGGTTAAATTTCTTGATCTTTTTAGGTACAATCAACCGCTAATGAAACTTAACACTTTAATCAAGAGCGATCCAGCGTACTCTCTGCGGCTGGCCAGAGCCCGCTTCATTCTTATCCTGATTCTTTGCGTCGCAAGCGCTTTTGCAACGTCCCTCATTTCCTCCGAAGCCTCATCGTCCGATAAAACGGGTTTTGACAACTCAGCAAGCGGGCTGAAGCGATTGATGCAGGACGTGATGAAAACAGCGGCTGGGGGTGACCAATCGAAACTCCAGGATCTGACCAGTTCCCTGGTTCTTCCAAACGCCGACGCGTGGTTCACACGTGTATTTGGGCCAGATTTAGGGTCCCGCTTCGCGCTGGATTACGATCAGCGTGTCAGCAGCCTGCCGCGATCAATCGCTATGAGTTTCACGCAGGCTGCCGGAAACAAATTTACGAGTGTCGAGGTTCAGAGATTCACGAAAACCTGCGACAGTGCCGCTGATGACGATGAGTATCCGCTTCTTTTCTCCCGAAAAGAGCAGGAACCTCTCAGCAGAGTCCGCTTCGAGAATGGTGGAATGTATCAAGCTATTCGATACTTCGCCTTTGCGGATGGATATTTTCGCTACGTGGGCCAGCTCGGCGTGAATGATGAGACATCCTCTCGGACCTCACGCTCTCCCAACCCACCAGACTCTCAAGGATCATCAAAAGATGCGGATCAATCTCCAGAAGTGCCTCAAGCAGTGCAGATGCAGCGGTTGCTCAAGAGGATTGAGCCAAGTTACCCGAAGGACGCGGAGGCAAACCACGACACGGACAAGGTCACCGTACGCATTCTCGTTTCAAAAGAGGGAACTGTGAGTGCAGTCACGCCCATTAAGGGACGATGTATGTTTGTGGAGGCCACAATTCAAGCAGTTCGTCAGTGGCGCTTCTCTCCTCTCCTCATCAACGGAACGCCTTCCGAAAGCCTCAGTTACGTAGACATAAATTTTGCTCCCCGGCACTAATCATTCCGTTTGAGGCCCTTTTCTTCTAAATGCGGGCTCATTTTCTACTGCCCCCTCCTCCCGCGTCCCGCCGGCGACGGCGCATTCTCAATTGAAATCGCTTGCATCCCCGCCTGCTTGAGCTGTGCGTTCACCGCCGCAAGTTCCTTCGCCTTTACGCCCGACCACTTCGCCATCGCCGCCGCGGCCAGTTTCTGCGCGGATGCAAACGCGTTCATCACCTGCATACTCGGCGCCGCATCCACGCCTTCCACGGCTCCCGACACCTGCCCCAGTTCTCCGCCCACAAACATCAAGCTCGACACATCGCTCGACGGCCCGGTCACTCCGCTCGATTGCGGTGTGCCCGCTTGCGTCACTCCGCCGATTTCCGCTGCCTTCGCATCAAGCGCGTTAAGAGCGTCAACAAGCGCCGAGTTCCCCGCAGCCTGCTTGAGCAGCGTAGCAACCTGCGCGCGAACCGATGTCACTTCGCCGCGCACCTGCGCCACTTTCGTCTGCACCGCGGCCACTTGCTGCGCTGCGTCATACTGCCGCTCCAAATCCGCCTGCAACACCTTCACGTGCGGATCCGTTTTCACCATGAGCGGCGCCGTCACCGATTTCCCATTCGCGGTCAGCTTCACGGTGTACGAACCGGGCAGCGCCCAATTTCCGCCCCCGCCGCCGAAGCCTCCGCCACCTCCGCCGCCGCGACCTCCGCCTCCCGCGCCCGGCGCTGCAGCGTAATGAACGTCCCACACCCAGCGATGCATTCCCGCCGCGCCGGAAAGAGTTTCCGCCGGGCGATTCCAATACGCCGGTATATTCGCCCCTCCTCCACGTCCGCCACCGCCTCCACCTCGGCGCCCGCCGCCTCCGCCACCAGCGCCCGCTTCAGGACTCGAATATGATCGAACCGTCTTCCCATCCTTATCAAGAATTTCCAGCGTCACCGGCCCCGCGGCCGCCGACTTCAAGTAATAATCAATCATCGCGCCGTTCGGCGGATTATCCGTTTCAGCCGAGCCGTACGGCAGCGGCGTTCCCCCGCCTCCGCCAGTGCGCCTGCGGATTGCCGTCTGCGGCTTGAACACGATCGCATCCGGCACAGCATCCATCTTCGCGATCTCCCTTAACGCGGAAATGTTGTCGAGCACCCAGAATCCGCGCCCGTTCGTCGCGACAATTAAATCATCGCCGTGAATCACGAAGTCGCGCGCCGACGAGCGCGGCAAATTCTGCTGCAGCGATTGCCAGTTTTCTCCGTCGTCAAACGAAACGTACACGCCCAGTTCCGTCCCCGCGAAAAGTAATCCCTTTCGTCCCGGGTCCTCTTTAATCGCGTTGACGTAACTTCCCTCCGGAATTCCATTCGCAATCACCTTCCACGTCTTTCCGCCGTCGTGCGTGCGGTAAATGTAGGGCTTGTAATCCTCCAGACGGTGCCGGTCCACCGCGGCGTAAGCCGTGCCCGCATCGAAGTGCGACGCCTCCATCAGCGCGACCTTGCTCCACGCGGTCAACTCCGGCGGCGTCACGTTCTTCCAAGATTTCCCGCCGTCGAGCGTCACATGAATCAGCCCGTCGTCCGTGCCGATCCAAATCGTGTCCGCGGCGAGAGGCGATGGCGCAATCGTGTAAATCACGCCCGGCCTCGGCGCGCCGTAACCATCCGCAGCCGTCGCCGGATCAAGATTCGGTGGCGCGCCCGGATTCTCGCGCGTCATGTCGCCGCTGATGCGAGTCCAGTTCGCGCCGCGGTCCGCTGTCTTCCATAAATATTGGTTGCTGAAATAAAGCGCATGCCCCGGCGCCTGCGAAAAGACCACCGGCAGCGTCCAGGTGTGGCGGAACGGCCCGAGTTCGCCTGACCCCAGCATCGGCGAAATGTTGTGCCCCGCATTTGTCCGCTGATCGCAAGTTGACACTGTCCCACCGTAAAGAATGTTCGAGTCCGCGGGATCCACTGCCACGTATCCACTCTCGCCGCCCGCGCAAATCGGCGCCCAGTCCCACAAATAAGAAATCGATCCGTGCACGCTTCGCGTCGCAGCTTTTACCGCGCCGCTATCCTGCTGCGCGCCGTAAACCCAGTACGGATCGTTGTTGTCCGCAACGATGTGATAAATCTGCGCCGTCGGCTGGTTGTACCATGAGCTCCACACCAGCCCGCCGTCCACGCTCACCACCACGCCTTGATCGCTCGACAGAATCATCCGGTTGCCGTCATCGGGATAAATCCAAAGCTGGTGATAGTCGTCCCCACCGGGGGCACCCTTAATTGGAGTCCACGTCTTGCCGCCGTCCTCCGAGCGATACACGGAAGTGTTTGACACATACAGCTTGTCCGGATTCTTCGGGTCCACCACCACGTTGCAAAAATACCAGCCGCGTCCCCAGATGCGCTGGTCGGTGTTGTGGGTAACCGGATCCACGCCCAGCAACTGCCAGCTTTTTCCGCCGTCATCCGAGCGGTAGAGCCCACCCTTCTTCGCGTCCGTGTCATCCACAATTGCATAAACGCGATTCGCGTCGCTTGGCGCCACCGCGACTCCGATTCGCCCCGTTCCATCCTCGGGAAAGCCCCCGCCAACTTGCGTCCAGTTGTTGCCGCCGTCCGTGGATTTATAAAGCCCGCCGCCCGGCCCAATCGAAGGTGGGTATATCGTCCACGGCGGACGCCGCGTCGCCCACAGCGACGCATAAATCGTTTGTGAATTCTTCGGATCGAACGCCAGGTCAATCGCGCCCACGTTTTCATTTTTGTAGAGGACCTTCTGCCACGTCGCGCCGCCATCCGTTGTGCGGTACACGCCGCGATCCGGATTCGAACCGTACGCGTGCCCCAGCGCCGCCACAAAAACCACATCGGAATTATTCGGATCCACCAGCACGCGCCCAATCTGCCGCGTGTCGTCCAATCCGATGTGCTTCCACGTTTTCCCGCCGTCTGCGGACTTGTACATTCCGTTGCCGAAAGAGATCTGCGAGCGCATGTCCGCTTCGCCCGAGCCGACGTAAATTACTTTCGGGTCGCTCGGCGCCACTCCTATCGCTCCGATGGATTGCACCGCCTCATTGTCAAAAATCGGCGTCCAGTTTTCGCCAGACGTTGTGCTCTCCCACACGCCTCCGCCCACCGAGCCAAAAAAGAAATGGTTCGGCTGACCGGGCACACCCGTCACTGCCACCGCGCGACCCGCGCGAAAGGGGCCGATCATTCGCCACTTCATTCCGGAATAGAGACTCGGATCGCGCGGCCCGGATTGCTGTGACTGCCGCGCGGCGCTGTGCCCCGGCGCCAGAAAAAAGGCGGCCAACGCGAGGGCAAGCGATGCGCCCCAAACAAGATTACGAGTGGAAAAAATTCGGCGAACATTATTCATGGTCATTCTCTCCGCGATTGCGGTATCCAAATGCAATTGGACTTATATGGCAGGCAGGGCGCCCTGCGCAAGCACTATGAACGGTAGTAGACTTTAGTTCTGCCCACCGCCGCCGTGCATCTGCTTGTCAATCTTGCAATACGTCGGCGGCTCGGTATTGTCCACCCGGTGCTTCACGGGTGGTAGTTGGTGCACGAACGCAAAAATCGCAGCCAAATCCTGGTCCGTCATCCCTCTGTAAAATGCGAACGGCATAATGGGATTCAGCACGCGCGCGCGCACCGACCCCGCGCGGATCGTATCAATAAACATTTTCTCGTCATAATAAGGAATACCCGAAGGATCGCTCGTAAGGTTTGTGCTCGCCACGCTTCCCCACGGGCCCTCCAGAACAAACCCGCCGGCCCAATCCAGTCCCGCCAGTTTTTGCCCGTGATCGTCTTGTGGCGTGTGGCAATCCGTGCAACCAGCAATGTTTGACATATACGTCCCGCGCTTCAGCGGAGTGGAAAGATCCGGCGCTGGGACGGGCTCTGTCACGGGCTGCGGTACATTCCGAATCAGATATTTCACCGGAAAAATCATTTCCGTTTTGGGAACTTCGTGCCGCACCGGCGGCAACGCGCGCAAATACACAATCACAGAGGCAAGATCTTCATCCGACATCGTGCGGTAATGTTCGTAGGGCATCATATTGAAGAGCGCGCGGCCATCATGTCCAACACCCTCTCGAATCGCCCGCGCAAGTTGATCGTCCGTCCACGATCCCGCGCCCGTTTCCGCGTCAGGCGTGATATTCGGAGCAAAAATCCTTCCCGGCAATCCTTTCATCGGGATCTCTCCGCCCGCGCCGAGATTCCCAAGGGCAACCGTGGACTCACGCGAACTCCAGTCATGCGGCGTGTGGCATTCGATGCAACCACTCACGCTTTCTGCCAGATACTTGCCGCGTGCCAATCGCTCCGGCGTTCGCTCAATCGTTTGCGCAGTCGTTGCCCGCGCTCGCGGCCCGATGAATGGCCGCCAGCTTATGGTGAATGTGATTGCCACTGCCGCGACCGCAACAATTCCAATCAGCGTCCATGCCAAAATCTTTCCGAGCTTCTTCATTATCCTCCCTCGAAGTGAAAGAAACGCCTGCGCACAAATTCGCGCGTCGAGCCAAATCGCTAAATGTGTGAAATCAATGCGCGAAATTGCGGACGGGAATTCCCGTTCGCTGCGGGCGGGATTCTAATGTGCGCGCGCTTCGAGCGCAACGCCCTTGTTGAGCAGTGGCATCCTGCGGTCGCGCGCCTCTGCAAACTCCGCCATGTCTTTGCGCGCTACTGGTTCGGCGGGCGGCAGGTGCAGCGTTTCAAAATTGAGGTACGCTCCGTTTTTCAGGATTCGAAAATCAAGGTGCGGCCCGGTCGCCAGGCCCGTCTTCCCCACCAAGCCAATTCTCTCTCCAGCCTCCACGTGCTCGCCGACATGCACAAGAATCCGGGAGAGATGCATGTACTGCGTCTCGTAGCCGTTCGAGTGTTTAATCTTCACAAGATTGCCGGAGCCGCCCGATAATCCTGCGAAGATCACACTTCCATTGCCGATGGTTTGCACCGGCGTTCCAATCGGTGCGCCGTAATCAACCCCGAGATGCGGCCGGTACGTTTTCAGAATCGGATGGAAGCGCGACATGCTGAAGTGCGACGTAACCGGCGCGGCGAATTTCAGCGGAGATCGCAGAAATGCTTTTTGCAGCGCGCCGCCATCGGGTTTGTAGTATGCAGGTGTGCCCGACGCGTCGTGGAACAGCACCGCCTGATAAGGACGCCTTGCATTCACATACTCCGCGGCCAAGATCCGTCCATAGCCCGCCGTCTGCCCGTTCGTATAGGTTTTTTTCTCCACCAGAATCCGGAATGTGTCGCCCATGCGCGGGTCGGTGTAAAAATCAAGGTCCCACCCGAAAATTTCAGCCATGCGAATTGCCAGTTCCGGCGATTCTCCGATGTCCGTCACTGCGTTAAATAGAGAATTCTCAATCGTCCCGGAAATCGCCGTTGTTTCCGTGTGCGAAGGAATCGCCTCGATGCGCGACTCAAACTTTTCGTCCCTGCGTTCGACGTAGAGCATCCGGTCGGCGTCAATCTGATATCGCACCGCTCGGAACACTCCGGTCACAGATCGCCCGATGCTCAGCAAATTCCCATCGTGAAACCTGCGCAAATCAAAAACAGTCTGCGCCGAATCCGCCACGCTCACGGCCGCGAGCGGGTCCAGCCCCATATGCCGCAGCGAATCCGCCAGAGTCGTTCCCGGTGTCACTCGCTCCCCGCTGAATAACACTACTGTCGCGGCAATTTTCTCTGCGTGCTCTCTTGCTTCTTGCACTTCGTGCGCAAATGCAGCGTCCGCTTCATAGCGTTTGTGCAGCACGGAGAGTAGAACCACCGCGCACGCCATTCCAATCACTGCATAGACATATATGCGAATTGTGCGGCTCATCTAAAGGAAGTGTCTGCCCCGCCCCACGCAGATGACCAACTGGGTCGCCTGAAGGCCCGCGAGGTCTTCGGTCCTGAATCCCCCAACTCCTTTTTGCCCAATAACTTGCGGCATGTCAAAACCCGAATTGCGGGGTTAGCCTTGTCGGTCAATGGGTCACGACCACTTGGGTTGGAAATGTGCAAGAAAGGTGTTTCCCATGGCCAATCTGGGAATTCCACTTCCCTGATTTCCTTGTACCCCCCCTATCTCACAGATTTTGCTGCATTTTTCTTTCTTGGATTTGGCTCGGAAAATGCAATACTCCCACCACCGGCACCCGGCCCCACGCCCCGTCAGCGCCCTTTGGGCCCAGAGCGAAGGCGTATCCAGGCGCATCCGCAGCGGGCACCGATACGTGTAGGGAGGATATTCCTATGGAAGGTGTCCATTTCTTTCCGCCGAACCGCCCTGACAATCGAGTCCATCAAGTCTGCACGGAATGCGGCCATATCTTTGAATCCCGCCCGAACGCTGAAGGCGCCGAAGTAGTGTGCGACGCGTGCTATCAGGGCGCATTCGAGCCGATCCGGGTCCGCCACTGGCAGCGCGTGCCAGCGCGCCTGCGCTCCGCCAATCGCGGGCGCTAAACCAAGCATCCCAAATTCGTCTGCACGAATTGTGTGCGCGCTTCTGCTCGCACTAAGTGTTCTAGAATGCGCGCTCGCGAATCTGCGCATTCATTCGCGTGAATGAAAACGAAAATTGAAGGCGGAGTAAGAGATTTCAGGGAGGACTGTTTCTCGAAGTCAGACTACTTCTCGCGCGGAGCCGCCATTGCTGTAAGCGTCGTTGGCGAAGGCCGCGGGCCTTCGGCGGCGAAGAAATTCTGTGTCTTGAGCGTGTGATAGATCCTGCCGGCGATTTCCGCGGCGAATGGCCCCTGCACCGTGCGCGACCTTCCGCGAACGAGCACGACCAGCGCGATCTTCGGGTGCTCTTCATCGGCGTAAGAAACAAACCAGCCAAGTCGCGAAGCGGCGTCATTGCAAGTGCCGGTCTTGCCGAGCGGCTGCTCGCCTTCCCGATCCCAATAACTCGACCGCGCTGTGCCGTAAAGCACCGCTGCCGTCATCCCTTCGCGCAAATCCGAAAGGTACGGCCCGATGCCAAGTTCGCGCTTCACCATCGGCGAGAAATCGCGCTGCGCTTCCGCACTGCGCGGGTACTGCAGGTAATACATCGTTCCGCCATTCGCAAGCGCGGCCACCAGCGATCCAAGCTCGAGCGGCGTAATCTGGATGCCTTCACCAAAGCTCGACATTCGCGCCACCCCGCCTCTTGCCGGCGGATTCGCTGGCAGCACGCCCGCCTGTTCTTCGGGAATATTGATGCCGGCAAGCTCGCCCAATCCCAATCGCTGCGCGTATTTCTCAACCGTCTCAAATCCCATACGCCGGCCCAGCTCTTCAAAGAATGGGTTGTTCGAGTGCGCCATCGCCTCGGTCAAATTCATGTACTTGCGCGGCGCTACCTTAATCATTGAATCGTGAGTGATTACGCTCTCTTCCAAAGCCGCGAGCGCAATTGTAGGCTTGATCGTTGAGCAAGGAATGAAGCCCGCCGAAAACGCCAGCTTCTGATTGACGATGGTCAGGATTCGGCCGGTCGTTGGATCAATCGCGACGACGGATCCGTTGTAACGCCCGAGCGCATGAACTGCCGCATCGCGCACAACCGGATCATCAAATTGCGTGACGTCGTCTCTCTCCGAATCGGCGAACGTTGGCACGCCAGTGGTCTTTCGCGCCGCAGGTTTCTTCACAGGCTTCGATGGAGATGAAGAACTTGGAGGCGTGGGGGCGCCAGAGGCTGATGCCGCGGTTGTACCGGAGGCGAACATCGGCTGGCACACCATCATCGCTGATAGCAGTAGTGCTGCAAAGCGGCCGGGCTGTGTATGCCGTGACATACTCGTTTTCGCTATACCCAAACTACCTACCGCACGCGGGCTTCCGCGGGGCAAGCAGGATACCCAGAATACCCGCTTGGTGGCAATAGGAAATCCGTATTGTTTTGAGTAGCTTACACTTGGCCCAGGTTGCCCGAAGGTACAGGGGATGTGGAGATGTACCAACTGGGGATGCCGCGCAATGGCATAAACGCGATAACAGTGTCAAAAATGGGCAAGTCGGCTTTGTACGTGAGGGCCGCTGGGATTGCGACACGGCCCGAGCGATAAGAGTGTTTAGCGGGAAGGCCGCGGAGGCGTCTTCGCTCCAGCGCCGGCACCGGCCGCGGCGGCGTGAGTTTGCGCTGGCTTCTCGCCCGGCTTCTCAGCGGATTTCTCAGGCATCGCCGCGCCGTTTGCGCCCGAGCCTGGGCTCGCCGTGTTGACGGCGGCCAAACCCAATTGCTTGCGCAGAGCGGCTTCGAGCTTCTCGCACACCGCGACATTTTCCTTCAGGAAAAGCCGCGCGTTTTCGCGTCCTTGACCGAGGCGCTCGCCGCCGTAGCTCATCCAAGTGCCGGACTTCTCAATCAGCCCGCGCTCAACAGCAAGATCAATCACGTCGCCTTCGCGCGAAATGCCTTCGCCGTAGAGGATGTCGAATTCGGCTTCGCGGAACGGCGCGGCCACTTTATTTTTCACCACTTTACCGCGCGTGCGCGAACCGACCACTTTGTCGCCTTCCTTGATAGCCTGGATGCGGCGAATGTCGAGGCGAATTGACGAGTAAAACTTCAGCGCGCGGCCGCCGGTGGTGGTTTCCGGATTGCCGAACATCACGCCGATTTTTTCGCGAATCTGGTTGATGAAAATCAGGCAGGTGCGCGACTTCGAGACGAATGCCGTCAGCTTGCGCAGCGCCTGCGACATCAGCCTCGCCTGCAAACCCATGGTCGGCTCGCCCATGTCGCCTTCCAGTTCGGCCTTGGGCACGAGCGCGGCGACCGAGTCCACCACCACCACATCCACAGCGCCCGAGCGAATTAATGCCTCGGCAATTTCCAGCGCCTGCTCACCATTATCCGGCTGCGAGACGAGCAGGTTGTCCACGTCCACGCCCAGCTTCCGCGCGTAAATCGGATCCAGCGCGTGCTCGGCGTCAATGAACGCCGCCTGCCCGCCCATCTTCTGCGCTTCGGCGATCACGTGGAGTGACATCGTCGTTTTGCCGCCCGATTCCGGGCCAAAAATTTCCACCACGCGGCCGCGCGGGAAGCCGCCCACGCCCAGCGCCGCGTCCAGACTGATCGAGCCGGTGGGAATCACGCTCACCGGAACGAGAATTTCCCTGCTGCCCAGACGCATGATGGCGCCCTTTCCATATTGCTTTTCGATTTGGGAGATGGCGTTTGCGAGATTTGTTGCTTTTTCATCGGCCATGGCGTTCACCTCAGAATTAGTTTTTTTCGGCGCGGGCGTCTTGCCTTGGAATTCTATCATCGGCAAGTTACCAAAGATTCGCGCCGAATGATAATTCCTAAGTCGTACATATTACCATACAGTTGTTTCCGGTCGTTGTCCAGCATTAACATTGTTTGCCCCTGCCCTTCCCGCTTCATGGGAAGGGAGGCTAACACAAGGGGCGAAGAAAAAGCAAATACTATTTTAGCCTGCCTGCCCACCCCCTTGCCCCCTTCCAACCCCTCCAACTCTTCAGTCAGGCCCCCGTCGAAGTAAGCTGCGTCACAGGGGCCAGTGATTGTGGTCACAGAAGGAAGCCAATAGTCACCAATAGACTGCCCAACGAAAGCATATGTGTGTACATAAGCTTGATTGTGGCATGACCCGAGAGGCGGCTCCAATGACGCAAACAGTCGAGTGCAGCGGCTGCCACAAGAGGATGCCTTTCGCAGATTTCCTGAAGGAATTCCCGATGCCGGCCGAAGAGATCTGCCTGACTTGCGAAAAGCTGTCTCAGGACGGCTGCGACGCGTGCCGCCTCGCGTATTTTCGGTCTCACCCAGCATCCGGGTTCCAATGTCTTTCGTGTCGCAAGTCTGTTGTCCCATGTTGACGTGACGTAAGGCTCGACCCCCCAGTCGAGCCGCGGGGGGCCTTATTGATCTCCCCCTTTTTGAGATCAGTAAGACCCCTCGCCCCTACCTTGAAGGCAGCGGACCTCCCTACAAAAACCACCGGGACGCAAAAAGAATGTGTTCGGACAAATACTGTCGCGATGTGTCGGAAAAAAAACGCACATTTCTGGAACGCTATCATTCTAAAGGAGTTAGACAGGGGGGATTTCCACGAGGTCTGGAACTGATTGAATTCAAAGGGTTTAGACAGGGGCGGAAAAGTGTAAGGTTTTGCTGACAGTGTTGAAAACAAAGGAGTTAGACAGGGGCGAGTTGGGGCGCTCGAATGCAAGATTGAATTCTTCATCCTAGGGAGGGGGGTACCCCCCATCTTTTTGTAAGAGTGTGCGCCTAAAGGGCTTACAGGAACGAAGAGCGGCAAGAGTAAGCGCCTAAAGGACTTACGGGATTTTGGGAACAATTGCCGATAAGTTATTCCATCTGAATGATTTACGGGAGGGAGTGCACTGAAATTGTGCAACAGCGGCCGCAAGAGTGTGCGCCTAAAGGAGTTACGTGGGATCGCGATTATCGCGGAGGGGTGATGGGACGATTTCATGGGGCATGTTACAACGAGAGTAATAAAATGTCAAGAGAATTATGTAGGAATTATGGGAAGATTTGTTACAAAACCTTTCGAATGAGTGTTCGAATGGGCGGATCGATGTAGAGCGATCCATAGAGTCAACTGCCGCACCCTTTCGCTTTGCGGAAAGGATGCGCCACGAACAAAGGCACGGCCACCCGCCCAATTCTAATCGATTCCGCATTGGAAAACTCTTATTGCTCAGTGACTAAGGATTTTTAAGGCACGGCCACCCGCCCGTCCCCGATTCAGAAAACGTCCCGTCTGTCCCCGATTCCCGAGGCGGTTCAATGACACTCGCCCGCCCGAGTCATCTAATCAGCCCTAGTCCTTTTCTTGTGTCATTGGCTCCATAAGTCGGAAGCAAGGAAGAGCATTTATTGGCGGCACCACCTCCCCCTCAGCCCCAGGCGTCGCGAAATAGCGTGGGATTCTCCGCTTTCCTGACTCGTCTTGAAGTTCAGGGTCAGCGGGTACTCCCGGGCAATCGACTGATGTTAGCCGCCTAACGGAAAACAACCATGGCGGCCCTATGTTAACGAATGAAAGACGATTCAAGTGGGGAGTATGGAGGGGAGGGCTCTCCCACCCTTGCCCACCCTTAGGAACCCAATAAATTCTTACATATGCCCCCTCTCCATTTTCCTCCGGCAGTGTCCTCACAACAAAATCATCGTACAAAGTAGTTTCGTGGAGTACCCAGTCAAAGCGGACGATTCGCCCTCGGAGCAGGACTTCGGGATTCGAGGGTGTCTTTTGACTTTTCGGTGTCGCGGAGATCGAGACGAGGATCAAGAGTATCGCGAGTTTCGATTTGATATGACTCATTGGCTGCCCTTTTTTACGGTCACCCCGGTCATGTTGTGGTCCCCGTTGAAGGTTAGGCCGAGTGTCAAACCCAATGCTGGGACTTTAACACTTTGTGTGCTCGTCCCATCACCGTTTTGGTGAGTCCCGGCACCTATCCCACCACCAAAGAAGTTGCTGGCGTAGTCATGCGCCCCGATTAATGGGTTAAGCGTACCGTTGGACTTAGCACCACTGTAAAGTTCATGGCCAGGGTTATCCGGATCCTGAGGAACCTCGCCCTCGGCCGAAACATAAGACTCCATGATCGCGTGGGCAAGTATATGGCCGGCAACGGATTGGTCTGCTTTGGCTGCCAACGCCATATCGGACGCATCGACTGTGTTTTGGCCGCCCCCGTCAAAACGGTCGAAGTCTATAGTCGGATCCTTGCCCACGACATCAAGCGTTCCGTGGTGCTCCTGGTCCGTAATCGCATGGTATAGCGCCTCTTCTGAACCTTTTAATTTGGAGGGGTCGACTTTTCCTTGTATGCGCAGCATGCCATTGGCGTCTAGCTTTACCTTAAACTTGGCCCCCTTCCTCTTATTCAAGTCATTCTTGAGGTTATTGAGTGTCTTTTTTGTACATTTGTCATCCCCTTGGTGGCATTGCAGTTTTTCATCGAGGCCAGTTGGATCTGTAAGATTTAGGGGATTATTGAGAACATATGCATACAGATTCAACGCTTGGGGGTTGGCAAGTCGTCCCATTTCTAGGTAGAGTGGGTCAGCAGTTGTAAACCGGCCAATCGACGACCCTAAGTACCTGGCCCCCATCAAGTCTAGCCCTGACTCCGCATCTCTTTCTTTGCCAGTGAATTTGTGGGTGGTGCCTGTATCGCCGGCAATCTGCTCACCGTAGGGAAGATAATCCATGTTGTCGGAAACCTGCGCGTTTTGGTTTGCGGTTGTGCTGTAGGTGGAAAGGATGCGCGTGGAGCCGAGATGGTCTTTGTGAACGAAGACGGTCGCTGCGCCCGTTGCACCGAGCGCGCCGTTGTATTGCGCGACGAGTTGGCCTGCGCCGGAATACACGTAGCCCTTTGTCCACACGCCGCCGCTCCATTCGGCAATGACAGCGCCTGATGCATCGTAAACGTAATCTGTCGTCACACCATTGGCAACCTTGCGGACGCGATTGCCGCTGGCGTCGTAGGAGTAAGCGCCCGAGGCGCCACCACTCACTGCGGTCATGCGGTTTTCCGCGTCGAAGGTGTAGTAGTCCGCGGCCGAGGTATTTGGGTCAGGGCCTTGAGTCATGTTTCCCGCCGCATCGTAATTGAATCCTGAATCTATGATGCGGTTTGCAGCGCTCGAGGAGTGGCTCGGGCTGAGGCAGGAGCCGGATGTCGTGGTCTGCGCCGAGCGATTGGCCCAGGCGTCGTAAGTCCACGAAAGCCCGTCGCAGCCGGATGCGTCGGAAGGCGAAGACATGGTTGCGAGGCGGTTCAACTCGTCATAGGTGTAGCTGCGCATGAAGAGCTGCGTGGCCGTGGATGTGAACGACATCACGTTGCCGTTGTTGTGCCCCGCGGAGTCGTAGAAGCCGTAGCTTAGGTTCAGAATGTAGGCGTTGTTGTTGGCGGGATTGTACGTTGCCATCCCGGTTGGCTGGAGGCGGCTGTTGTAGGCGTTCAACTCGATAAGCCCGTTGCCGTAAGTGAATTTCGCGATGGCTCCGGTGGGCGCATAGCCAACGCTCGGATCTACTGACATCAACGCTGCAGGATGCGTCGCATCGCTCCAACTGCTGGTGAGATTCAGCAAGCGTGCGGCGGGATCGTAAGATTGGTTGACCGTGAAGCCCATCGGTGTTGTTTCCTGCTTCATTTCGTCGTGGTAATTATACTGGTAAGTGAGGCTATACCACGAGCTGCCGCAATTGACCGGCGTGCACTGCCACTGCGAGACAACGCGGCCGCGCACATCATAGCTGTTCACTGTCCTCGCGTTCGAGTTTGTGACTTCTGCGAGTCGCCCAATCGGGTTGGTCGGGCTTTGCCCATCCTGCGAGGAAACGTCATACGTGTATGACGCTGACGGCGTGCCGTCGGAGTAGGTTTTGGTGAGCACGCGGTGCAACTGATCGTAGGTCATTGTGGTCACGATGCTGCGAGCGTCCGTCTTCGTGAGCAAATTCCCATCGGAATCGTAGGTGTAGGAGATGGTGCCGGATTCAGGATTCTTCGCCGTGAGAAGCCGACCGAGCGAGTCATACGTGAAACGGCGGACGCGCCAAGGGCTGGAGGCGTCGTTGCTGGGAGAGCTGGAGCAGCCGGTGCCGGAGACATTGCCATGCTGCTCGACGCAGGTGAGGTCATCAAGCGTGTCGTAGGAATAGAGTGTGACGGCGGGCGTGAGCAGCGACATCGGCGCGGCGGCGTTGCTGACGTTGAGCACTGTAGAAAATGGCGCGACGGAGAACGAGGGCTGTTTGAAGATGGACGGGTAATTTGTGGATGAGCTGACCGCGAGCGATGTGGCAGCGCCCTGCGTCTTCTCCGTCAGGTTGACGGTGTTGCTCGAAGCCGAGGCCGTCACGGTCATCGACGAATCGCCGTTGATTGCAGAAGCGACAGCGGTGGCGAGGCTTGAGGGCGTACTGCTGCCGCTGTAGTTGACCGATACTGACGCTCCGCCGACCGAGACGGATATGGTGCCAGTGTCGGTTGTGTCATTCACTCCGCCTGTGAGCGCGCCGCCCGAAGTCGAAGCGTTGAATGATGGCCAAGTAAAGTTTCCGGTGTTGTCCGTGGTCCAGGAGGTGGCGGAAATCGAGTAGTCGGTGGAGACGCCGTGGGTCTTCGCGGTAAGTGTGACCACTGTGCTGCCGGGCAAGATCGAAGCAGTGACGACGGCGCTCGAGTCATTGTTGAAAGCGGTTACCAAAGCCGAAGCGATATTCGTGGGGGTGCTGCCTTGTCCGTAGTACACACTTTCCGCGCGCCCATTTACGGTGACCTGTACGACGCCCGTGTCGTAAATCATGGGAGGCTGGCCGTAACGGATGCAATCTCCTTGGTCGTCATATTGAAGGCACGGCGGATCGCCTTGCGCAGAATCCTCTTGGCCACTTATTGAGAAAGTTCCCGTCGCGGGCGAGCCGCCACCGATCTGGACTGAACCCGCGACGACAAGATAGCCGTTGCTAGCGGTTACGTTTGAACCGGTTGGCGGGGCGCCGGGTTCATCTACCTCGATGAGGCGGCCGAGGCCATCGGTGTAAGACTTGCGCTGCTTACCTGCCTGGTCGGTGACGGTGACCGTGTTGCCCGAATATGCCGTGGTGACATTGTTCGAGGACGACGTGCCGTCCGGCGGGATGACCATGGTTGTGCGGCCGAGGGCATCGTAAACGTAGGTGGTGATGCCGTCGGTGGAGGAACCTGCGTTCCTGTGGGGATTCGAGACGGTGGATTTCCGGCTCAGCGCGTCGAAAGTGGTGTCCACGAAGTCCGCGCCATCGGGATCGGAGTTGAGCTGGGTTTGTTTCACACGGCCCAAGCCGTCAATGACTGCGGCGTTGAGCAGAGTATTCGACGTGTCGATTGCCGAACTTGAACTGACCGTGATGGGCGTGGAGGTGGAAGTCAGATCGCTGAATGTGAACGACGTTGTCCCGCCATCACCATGAGTGACTGTGGCCGGACGGCCGAGCATGTCGTAAGTGTACTGCGCGTAGTCCGACGCAGGCAGACCCGCGCCGAACGCGCAGTGTGCCGGAGTGGGATAATTCTGCCCGCACACGGCGGCGGTGAGACCCGTGTTCCAGTAATACTGCTTGCCTTCGACGTGAGGGACGCCATTTGCGGCAGTGGGCGAGACGACCGAGGTCAGCGACAGGAATGAGTTCCGGTTCGTGCCGTCCACGAAATTGTCCGTGTAGCTGAGCGAGTAGGTGTGTCCGCCGGGATCGGTCGTGCTCACGAGTTGCCCGAGGTCGTTGTAGGTGTTCGTGGTAGTGAGCCAGGAGCTATTCGAAGTCAACAACCTGCTTATCACAGTCGGATTACCACGCGGGAGCGTTGAACTAGAGCCGTAATTCGTGTAGTCATGCACCAGAGCTGCGCCTCCGGTGGAAGTTATAGACGTCGAATCGTAAGTTGTGTTTGTCTGCGCCACTACGTTTCCCAAGCCATCTTTCACCGTTTTCGATGTCTCAAGCGTCCACATGTGCGCGTTGAGGTAGGTGTTATTGGTCTGATGGAGATACGTGTAATCAGTTTTGCGCAGGAGCACACCCGCCGTGCCACTTCCGTAATCGTATTCGCGAGTTTCCGTGGGAATAGGCCGGCATTCCGTGAATGAGGTCGTATTGGGATAATTGGAAAGTTGTGTGCCCACCGGGAAAATGTTGTACGTAAAGCAGTCGTTGAAGTCCGTCTGAGTTTGAGTAACTTGATTTGTGTCCAGCAGCGTCGTGGTCGTGCTGGCGACGCGGGGATTCCGGTTCGTGGAGTCCATCCACCATGGATAGAGGCCGGTGGTAGGGTCCAATTGCGGCTGATTGATCGTGACCGGCCCGTTGTCGGTGGCCCAATTCGTCTGCACTTGCTTGAGCGGAGTGGAACTCCCCTGATAATAAACCACTGAGGATTCTGTTGGTCTTGCATCCGCTCCGGCCCCACCAAACGTGTGAACTTCTTGGTTTCCGAGCGGGTCAGTGACGGTCGTTGATTGCGCATATAGGCCTGGGCTTCCGGCGTACGAGTAAGTCCAGACGTTTTCGTTCACGCCGTCTGCGCTAACGTGCCGCTCGGTGATTACCCGCGCATCCAGATAGATTTGAAAGCCAGCGGCCATGAATCCAGGTGGCTCTACAGGTCCCAGATCTCTTTGCGCCAGCGTCGCCCATTTGTATTTGATGTAACCGCCAGTGGGCAAAGTGATTTGCATGATTTCGCCGTAGGGATTGGTCTGGCCGGTTGTAGGGTCAACATAGGAAAACGTATAACTCAGATTGTTCGCGAGGGTGATTTGTGAGATTACAGCCATGGGGGCAAGGCCCGCCCCATAATTATCGAAATCACAGGCTGTGGGGATGCCGCAGGTTGTCGTCGGGAATGACGATTGGACGCTGAGGGCTATCCAATTAACTGAAATCGTTCGGGTATATCCATTTGAATCCGTGTAGGTGTAAGTGCCAGTGCAATTGTAGTTCGGCTGAAGGATAGCACATTGGCCGGTCTGGCCCACGGTGGTGAGTCCCGGTAACGCACAACAAGAATTTCCATTCGTGTCTACATACCCTGCGTTCGCTACCACCCCGTTCATGGAAGTGATGACCGCTCCTGCATGAGTCTGGTAAGTCAGGTTGGTAATATCGAGTTGCCAGTTGCCGGAATCGGATTCCGCTACTGCGTTCATGGGCGATTGGTTCCAGTCGTCGGGGCAATAATTCACGTACTGGTAGGTAGTATAAATGGCCCGGTCCGGTACCTGGTGTTTTGCTCCGGTTTCGTCAATGACGACGAAATTGCCGCGGATTACTTTGGTGGTAGCAGGCTCGTAAAGCTGACCGTTATAGTACTGGCTGCAGGTCCATATATTCTCAGTCCAGTCAAAAGTGGCTGCCCCGGTTCCATCCGAATAGCCATGCCAGCCGGTTCCACTTTGAAAGCTGCTATTGTTGGGACCCCAACTATACACCGCGGTGTTTTGCGGCATCTGCGGGTATGGGTAATAACTTCGATTGACGGCCCAGAACTTACTGTCGTATTGAAAACCGGTTGCAACAGTGGCGTTGCGATCTTTAGTGGTCAACAGCGGGATGCGGATGATTAAGCCGCCGTTCGCGAGATTCACCGAGTCAATTTTTGAGGAGATGAAAGAGCCATAGTCCGGCAGACCCGTGTCGTTGCTGTTCGTGAGGTAGCCGGGATATTGAGCTTGCGCGGCGGAGGCAAAACCCAAAAAGGCAAGACCGAGAATGGCTGTGCTGAGAAGGCGACGCGTATTGGTCATGGTCAATTCCCCTGAAATATGGAGTCGGCGAGGCCGACATTGAATTGAACTGAAGTAATGTTCAGGTCCGTCTTGATGGAATTTCTGATGACTGTGCGCTGATGGTAGGGGATGAGCATTCCGTTTACGGTCTGGTAGTTGTCATAATAGATTTCCATTGGGATGCCGATGCGCCAATCGGTTTCCGTACGGTGCATATAGGCGATCTTTGCAATCAGGCCGGTCTGAGTGTTTATGAACACATCGATTTCAGAGTTTTGGGTGAGTTGTGCATCGACCGGACTGCCTAGAGTCGATACCCGCGCAAGTTTCACATGGTGGACGGTTTGCCCGCCGACAGTCTCTTCTCCGACATACTGTCCCCAGAGATCACCCCGCGCCATCTCTTGACCGATCATTAGCGCCGGAAGATGGGTCAGACGCTGATGGATGGCATTGGAGCTCGCATCAGAGGCCCAGCCGCTGCCAACCTGATGTTTCTGCTGGCCGCGAGCGGCGATGGTGACGTAGGAATTGCCGCCGCCAGATGTCCCCTCCCAGCGAACCATGTTCGTTCCCTTCGCCTTGATGGTCACTGTGCCGGGAGTGGAACCGGAGACATCGGGATTTGTTACCGTCGCCTGAATGACAGAGTCCAAGATTTGCGCGGACGCCCCGGCACCAAGTGCAGTCTTGCAAGTGGCGAGGACGGCGGCGGATTGAGCGTCCAGGCCAGGGGCCGTGGGAGGAGCCGAGGCTGAAGGGCCAGGCGGTGAAAGCGGTGGCTGCTGAGCGGCCAATGGGGATATCCGGACACACAAACAGAAAATCGAAAAACACGCGGCTGAGATGCGGCGCATGACCACCTCCCTAAAGTTAAAAAGGAAGTTATATAGGCCTCGTTAGAATCCGTGTCAAGTTAATTCGATGTAATAATGACCTGTGGCTGTGGATTTCTCGTTATCCCATGGTTGTTTGCGAGGAAAGTGGCTCTTGCGTTATGTCTGTAGGTGGCCTCCTACTGTTTTTGGAATCCCGGCAGCGCTGGCCGTGAGGGAAATTTGTGGGCCATTTGAATTCCATATGCCAATGAATTCAACAACATAAGCCATTTCCCACTTCTCTTAGACTCCCGATGCGGATAGGGGAGGGCTTGTCACTCACCGATGTTGTCCCTACCCTACTCACGACCCGCTTACATTCATCGGGGTCTCCGTATTGTTAATTGCCGTTACCGCGGCGGCTTGCTGCATTCCCGCGCTGCGCGCTACAAAGGTTGATCCCGCCACGGCATTACGGGCGGAATGATCCATCCACACCTTCAATTCGCGCAACCAAAAACGCTTCAGTGGGCAGGCAAAGCGTGGCGGCGGGAACGCCTGTCCGTTTAACTTGAAAGCACTGCTCTCAGCATATGAATTGACATGTGAATCGGCGGTGCGAAAATGGATTCACCCTTCCAGAAGAGGTTGTAAACAGGCCAGCAGGCCGCAACCCCTCCTTCTCAAACTCTGTTCGCCACGTTCGCGTAGCGGGTTTTCGCGCGCGCGGAAAATGCGAGCGTATTTGTGTTTCCCGAATCGAAAAACTCAATGGATCGAATCCCTGAACTTGTCTCCGGAGGCAAGCTGCTCAAGTGGCGTCTGCCCAAGACTTCGCAGCAGCGATTCATTGCCGCTGGATTCCTCATCGCCATCATGCTTGGCGCATTCCTATTTTCAGTCGGTTATCGCAGCAGCATACAGTTTGAAAAATGGAACAATCTTGTGATCCACGCGCGCGCCGTTTTGAAATCCCTGGACGATTTCAGTTCGGCAGTGAAGAACGCCCAATTGGCGGCCGTTAGCTATTACGCAAATGGAGGGGAGCCCCAGGTTCAGGCGTTTTCAACCGCCGAGTCCGATGCTCATGCCGCAATTTCCCGCGCCCGCAACCTAACGGTTGACAATCCAATTCAACAACACAATCTTGATGAACTCTCACGCCTCGCTGACCTGGGGATCGGATTGCTACGGCGCGTGATTCAGTTGCATCAGGATGGCAAGTCCGGCCCGGACGCCATGAAACCAATCAATGAAGATGCGAAGAAAATAGGTTCCCCCTTGGGAGCAGCTCTTGCGGCAACAATATCCGAAGAAAATCGCCTCCTTGAGATTCGGACCAGCGAGGCCGCCGCCGTTGCTCGGAGATCCCGATTACTTGAAACGATTGGCAGCACATTTGCGATGGCACTCGTGGTTTTGATCGGCATTCTGTGTCTGCGCGAGATTTCCATTCGCGCCGACGCCGTTGACCTGCTCGAACGCTTGAATTTGGAATTGGAACGCCGCGTCGCCGAACGGACAACCGCGCTGCAAACTGCAATCGAACAGGTCCGCCTTGAAAACGAGGAACGTCTGGCCGCAAAGGCCGCGGTGTCTAAACTGAACGCCGAGCTTGAAGAAAGAGTCCATCAGCGTACCGCCGAGCTGGAATCCGCAAACAAGGAACTTGAGGCGTTCTGTTACTCCGTGTCGCACGACCTCCGGGCGCCACTACGAAGCATAGACGGCTTCAGTCTTGCTTTGCTTGAAGATCACGGCGGCCGCCTTAGCGACGAAGGCAAGACCGACCTCCAGCGCGTCCGCGCGGCCACCGTGCGCATGGGCACGCTGATTGATGACCTTCTCGACCTTTCCAGGATCGCGCGCTCCGAAATGCACCGGGAACCCGTGGACCTTTCTCAATTGGCGGGATCGATCGCTTCAGAGCTGCGCGGCGTGCAACCGGACCGGAAAGTCGAATTCGCGATTGCTCCGGGTCTTAAAGTGAAAGGTGACCTGCGCCTCATCCGAATCGCATTGCAAAACCTTCTTGGCAATTCCTGGAAATTCACATCGAAGCAGGACCACGCCCGCATCGAATTCGGGCGCACCCAAAGCAATGGGACGTCTTCTTTTTTCGTCGGCGACAACGGCGCAGGATTTGATCCCGCTTTTGCCAGCCGACTCTTTGGCGCCTTTCAACGCCTCCATGCCGCCGCGGATTTCCCCGGCACGGGAATCGGGCTTGCCACCGTCCAGAGAATTGTCCATCGCCATGGCGGAGACATATGGGCAACAAGCAAGGTCAATGAAGGGGCGACTTTCTTTTTTACGCTGGAGCCACACACACATCAACTGGAGTCCAAATGAACGAGGATACGATTTTGCTGGTGGAAGACAATCCCGATGACGAAGAACTTACGCTTCGGGCGTTGAAGAAGAATAAAGTCAGCAACAAGATTATTGTCGCACGCGACGGCGTCGAAACACTGGACTACCTTTTTTGCGCTGGTCCCTTTTCCGGCCGGGACTCAAGTGATTTGCCGGGCGTCGTACTGCTGGATCTAAAGCTGCCGAAAGTGGATGGTCTCGAAGTGCTCCGCACGTTGCGCGCGGACCAGCGGACCCGTCTAATCCCCGCTGTTATCCTTACATCCTCGATCGAGGAGCAGGATCGTATGAATGGGTACGGGCTCGGTGCGAACAGTTACGTCCGCAAACCCGTTGACTTTACTCAGTTTTCCGAAGCCGTCCGGCAATTGGGCCTTTACTGGCTGCTATTGAACGAACGCCCACCGTCGGCGACTCCGAGGAAGGTGTAGGTTATGCCCCCACTCCGCGCACTCATAATTGAGGACTCCGAAGCAGACTGTGAATTGCTGGTTCGCGAGCTTCAGAAGGGCGGATACGACCTCGCCTACAAACAAGTCGCCTCAGCTGACGCCCTGAAGTTGTCCCTGGCGGAAGAAGCCTGGGACATCGTCATCTCTGACCACACAATGCCCGGCTTTAGCGGGACTGCGGCGCTTAAAATCGTCCACGACCGGAAGCTGGACACACCATTCATCTTTGTCTCCGCCACGCTCGGCGAAGACACCGCCGTGGAGGCGATGCGCCAGGGCGCCCACGATTATGTGATGAAGGACAACCTCGCGTGTCTGGTTCCAGCGATTGAACGGGAACTCCGCGACGCCGAAAGCCGCCGCAACTACAAGCGCACCGAGCAGCGCATGAGACAACTCGAAAAATTTGAAGCCATCGGAAACCTTGCAGGTGGAATCGCACACGATTTCAATAACGCCATCGGTGCGATTCTCGGCTGGGCGGAGTTGGGAATTGACGCAGCCCCGCGCGAAAGCCCCGTCGCGCGGTATCTTCAAAATATTCGTGAACAATCCAAGCGAGCCGCAAATCTCACGCGCCAGTTGCTCGCCTACGCACGGCGGCAGGTTCTGGAGCCTCGGAACCTCGATTTGAACCAGCATGTTGCCGAAACCGTTGCGCTGCTGGAACGGATCATCGGTAAGCAGATTGAAATCAAAATGGCGCTCGCGCCCGAAGCGCAAGTAATTCGCGCGGACCCGGTACAAATCGAACAGGTCTTCATGAATTTGTGCTTGAATGCGCGCGACGCCATGCCCAATGGTGGACAATTGCTGATTGAAACGGCTCCCATCGAACTCGATGACGAATACTGTAAGCACCATTCCTATGCGCGACCTGGAAAGTACGTCCGGCTTTCAGTTTCCGACACGGGAATGGGAATGGATAAGGCCACCATGGAGCACATCTTTGAACCGTTCTTCACCACCAAGAAGAACGGCATGGGCACCGGGTTGGGGCTCGCGACGGCACTCGGCGTAGTAAGGCAACATGAGGGCAGCGTGGAAGTTTATAGCGAGGTAGGGAAAGGCACGGTCTTCCACATTTATCTGCCCGCAGTCCAGAAGGATCCCGATCTTGCGCCTCAATTAGACGATTCCGCCATTCGCGGAGGCACGGAGACCATTCTGGTTGCCGAAGATGACGATGGCATTCGCGGAATGGTTCAAGAATCGCTCGAAGCCCTCGGGTATACCGTGATTCTCGCACAAGGTGGGGAAGAAGCCCTCGCAGCGTTCCGTGCGTTTCAGGAAAAAATCTCGCTTGTCCTTACGGACGTGATTATGTCCCTGTGGAGCGGACCCGAAGCTTATGAAGGGATCGCGAAAATCAAGCCCGATATGCCTGTGATTTTTATGTCCGGCTATTCACAGAAAGGCTCAACTCTCGCTACATCGCTTCCAAAAGCCGCGGTGATGATTCAGAAACCATTTAGTCCCATGACGATGGCGCGCAAGGTCCGCGCGCTCCTCGACGCGGCGAAAGCCTAATCCGCAGGGCGGGGTCCACGTGGCATGCGCAACCAAATCGCCAACGAAGGACTACCTTCACTGCAATTGGACTCACACGTATCGATTTAATGCGCTGAGGGCAAATGGTTTCGGCTGAGAACTAGAAGCGGAAGTTCACGCCGAAACGGCCCATCTTCTCGGTAAGTGTGGCAGTGTGCGTAAATGGGTTTTGCGGGTAGGAAGTCGTTCCTGTAGGCTCGCCCGAGCGGACGGGGCTAATGTCTCCTCCGGACGATACCAGGTTTGTGCTGGTGCTCGTCACGGAGCCGAAACCGATGTAGAGGAATTCACCCTTCATGGAGAAGTGCCGCGAGAGGGAAACCTCACCGCCACCGCCAACAACCCATCCGGCCTTATCCACTTTGGAGCCGCCGCTCTCGAGGGCGCTGTCGAATGTGTCGGTGAAGACTTGCTGAGCATTCAGATTGGTAAGGGCGGCGCCGCCGGTGCCGTAAAGGTACAAGCGGCCGAGGGCGACTCCCGCGCGCGCGCGCGCCGTAAACAAACCACGGGTCTTGATGGATTGGCTGACGGTGAAAGTGGCTGGCGAGCAACAAGGATAGGTCGCGGTCGTGCTTTGTGTAACATCCGTACGCAAAGTGCCGAAGTCAACTTCGGGGCCGAGGACGAAATGCCCCCACTGAAAGTTCCAGCCCGTCTGGATGCCGCCGGTGATGGCCTCGGGAGAAAAGTTCTGCACTCCCGCGGTGGCAATCGCCGGGATGCTGGTGCTGGCGAAGTAACCCGCGGCGTTGAAAACAGTAGTGGTTTGCGCAGCGGACGAGTTGACGCTGCCGCCCGCATAGACGCCGATATAAAATCCGGCAAAACTCTGCGCGCCGGCGGAACTGGATGCAATGAGAGCCAAAATGATTAAGCTGGTTACCGGGACGAGTCTTTTCACGTTTTTCTCCAAGAGAGAAAGCAGCCGAAATTGTACATCGAGGCACGGGCTAAATCCAGCGGGCGTATGGGTTTTACGTTCGATTTTGACCGAATAGACAGTATGGTACTTCAGGATAAAGAGGGGGCTTCACTTGTTTCCCCCTGCAGAATCGTCAGTTTTGCGTTAAAAAATGCGCCTCTTTCCCCGCCCGAAAAAGCTCCACGGAATTGACGGAGACCTAGGCAGGATATTTGTAGAAGCCTCGGCCGGACTTGCGTCCGAGCCAGCCTGCGGCGACGAGCTTCCGGAGCAGCGCGCAGGCGCGATACTTTGGATCGCCGAAGCCTCTGTAGAGAACGTCAAGGATATCCACGCAGACATCGAGGCCGATGAAGTCGGCGAGCTCGAGCGGGCCCATCGGATGGTTCATGCCGAGCTTCATGACGGCGTCCACGGATTCGGCGGTGGCGACGCCTTCCATTACACAGAACGCGGCCTCGTTGATCATGGGCATAAGGACGCGGTTGGAGACGAAGCCGGGAGCGTCATTCGCGGGAACGGGCTTCTTATCGAGTTTCTCACAGAGCGAGATTGTTGTGGCGAAGGTGGCGTCACTTGTCTGGATGGCGCGGATGACTTCGACGAGCGCCATTACGGGGACTGGATTCATAAAGTGCATGCCGATGAACTGCTCGGGGCGCTTGGTGGCGGCGGCGAGAGTGGTTACGGAGATGGAAGACGTGTTCGACGCGAGGATTACGCCGGGGCGGAGGAGCGAATCGGCTTCGCGGAGGACGGCGACCTTCAGGTCGAGGCGCTCGGGAACGGCTTCAATGCAGAAGTCGGCGCGAGTGAGGGCAGCGGAGTGTGTGGTGGCAGTGAGACGAGTGAGGACGGCGGGCTTGTCGGATTCGGCGAGTTTGCCTTTTTTTATTTCACGGTCGAGATTCGCGGAGATGGTGGCAAGCGCGCGATCGAGGAAGCGCTGGTCAACATCGCGCAGGATGACGCTGAAGCCGGCGCGGGCGAAGACGTGCGCGATGCCGTTGCCCATGGTGCCCGCGCCGATGACGGCGACGGTTTTGATTGAGTCGAGGCTCACAGATGACCTCCGCTAGGAAACCGAAACTGAGAGGATACAAGCGCGGAGTGGCTAGTGGCTAGTGATTAGTGGCTAGAGGCAAGCGCATAGTGAGGACATATATGCGCGATCCGATGATCAGGATTGAGAAACGGAATCCACAATTGTGGCGACGATTTCGGCGGCGTGGGCGGAGTCTTCCGGGTAGACGAAGAAATGTTGCGTGTCCGGGCTGGCGCCCTGGCAGCGGAAGCGTATGCGATTTTCGGCAAGGCAGCGGGCGAGCATGTCGGCAACGCCGGAATCATCGCCAGTCCAGACTTCAACTGTGGCGCGGGCGGGCGACCACTTCCACGGCAATTTCATTGGGACGTGCTGCGCAGCTGAGGCGGAATCGGTTAATGAAAGCGGCTCCGCTTGGTGTGTTGCAGTTTGGACGACAACCTGTTCGCCATCCTGCGGTGCAAGCGCTTCAAAGGGCAAAGTTTCTTTGACCGGGGCGACGAAGTAACGCGCGATTTCGTAATCCGATTTGAAAACGTTTATTTCGTAGCGTGGGCGCGGCATTGCAATTTGAAAAACGAGATGGTCTTCGGTTGATTTGGTGAAGGCGCGGATTCCTGCCCGGCGCAGGGCGCAAACGATGCGGCTTAGCGCAACAGGGTCGCCCCCTTTCCACACGACCGTTAGCGGTTCGTGCGCCTCGCGCGTGTTTCTGGGTGAACTGGGAGCGAAGCCGTCGGTGAGTTCGATCCCGCAGGCAGAGCAGTGCGTGTATTTCGTTTGATAGACGAGACCGCAGAGCGTGCAGTGCTTGCCGAGCGGTTGCCATACTTCATTGTTGGCAATACCAACGACACCGCCCATGCTCGACTCCTGTGACTGCGAGAAGGTTGTGTCTTGCTCGACCTCCGCAGCGAAGAGCAACGCGCCGCATGCCGCGCACCTTGAAAACCCGGCGGCCTGCTGGGCGGCGCAGACGCGGCAGGATTCAAGCCAACCCAACCGTGGATTCAAAGCTTCAACTGCTTCGATGCCAGACCCCAATGCGCGATCAAAATCATTTGCGAGCACGCGAATTTCAAAATGCTTGCGGATGTGGCGCAGCAAAGGAGATTCATCCTCGATCGCGCGGCAAGGAATGGCGTCTTCTTCGAGGCGATTGCGAATGGCGATGAAAAGTTCCTCGATTGGCGCTTGCCACAGAATACGCGGGCGATTGGTACGGGCTTCGGGTGAATCGAGCGAAGCGACGAGGGCGGCGCGGCAGTCGGTGCACTGCTTGATGCCTTCGCGATATTCGGATTGGCAGAGTGGGCAGAACATTGGTCAGCGTTCGCGCGCGATCGTCAGTGCAAGAAGTATACGGCGAGTTCCTTGTCCGGTCGAAAGTCCTTCTTCTCGACAATGAAATGAGCGGGATCCAGGCGACGGGGAGGGCCGTCCCAGCAAAAATTTGCGGTGATGGGATCCTTGTTCCAGGGATTTGTGACGTCAACTATCAAAGTGAAATCCTTGATTGGAGTTTTCCAAGTATTTGCGGTGGTCAAAATATAATCCACCCAGTGGACGACAGCCATTGGCTGATTCTTTGCATCCAGTCCATCAACAACGGAAGTGTTCGCGCATGCATTGCGAAATAATTGTGCAAATTGCTCAACGATTTCCCGGGGATGGCCGCCTAGATCCGCCGAACCCTCTTTCCCTTGAAGGTTCTGCTTGATGGCTCTGAGGTAGTCCTCCGGGATCTGAGTCTGGCCCACGACTGGAGAATATTCGTGACGGACCCGCACAATTTTTTGACCGGGAAAGGTCATATTCCAATGATAGATTTTCTCAACAGACCAGCGTGGATTCCCGTCCTCGTCAATCAGTCCGGCCTGTTTCAATTTTTTTTGGGCCGATGAGGAGAGACGGCCTATCTCACTATTCTTGTCAGGTTCGTAGCACTTGTTTACGTCGAACTCGATCGATTTGTCGGAGATCTTCAGGTCGGTCAAGACCTTTGTTTTGTCTTGTCCGCCTACAAGCGCATGCAGGATGGTTTGATAGTCCACCTTGGCCTCATCAACCCAAACATTAAAGTCACGAAAATGCGGGTCCTGGCCGGCGGTGTCGCATTGATAGCGTGGGATGGGGAAGGCGACTTCGGTCGTAATGTCGGTGGCAGTCTCATTCCGGAATTCGTATTCGACTTCGACTTTTTTGATGCCGATGGTTAAGCGCTCTTTCTCCATGGAAATGGAAGGTTCGCTGCGCAGTTGAATGCCGCCGGCGGCGATGGAGGCCGCGCCGTCGTTTGGGCTTGGCGCACAAGGAAACGGAAGGACAAGAAGGGTGAGGATGCCCGCAAAGAGCCGGAGACCGAGGGATTCGATTCTGAGCATTGAGAGCCCGGGCTTACCGTTCGACAGCCATTGCTACGGCGTTGCCGCCGCCGAGGCAGAGAGCGGCGATGCCGCGCTTCAAATTGCGGCGGTGCAATTCGTAGAGCAGTGTGACGAGCACGCGCGCGCCGGATGCTCCGATTGGATGGCCAAGCGCGACGGCGCCGCCATTTACGTTGACCTTGGCAGGGTCGAGGCGCAGCTCGCGGATTACCGCGAGCGCCTGCACGGCGAATGCTTCGTTTAGTTCGACGAGGTCAACGTCGCGGTCGCGATCCCAGCCGGTTTTCTTCAGCAGTTTTTCGACTGCCTGCACGGGAGCCATCAACACCCATTGCGGCTCGAGGCCACTGACGGCCTGCGCGACGATGCGCGCCATGGGCTGCTTGCCGAGGCGCGAGGCGGCGGATTCGCTGGTGACGACGCACGCTGCGGCGCCGTCATTCGTGCCGGGCGCATTGCCGGCGGTGACGGTTCCGTCTTTCTTGAATGCGGGCTTCAGCTTCGCGAGGGTTTCGAGAGAGGTGTCCGCGCGAGGGGATTCGTCTTTGGAGATGACGATGGGCGCACCTTTTTTCTGCGGGACCTCGATGGGCAGAATTTGCGACTCGAAGAAACAGGATTGCATGGCGCGCAAGGCTTTCTGGTGGCTTTCGACGGCGAAGCGGTCCTGCTCTTCGCGCGTGATTTTATATTTGTCGGCGACAAGCTCGGCGGTCTGGCCCATGTGGTAATCGTTGAAGGCGTCCCAGAGGCCGTCGCGGATCATCGAGTCAATAATTTCGGCGTTGCCGAGGCGGTAGCCGTTGCGCGCGCCGGGAAGCAGGTAGGGGCAATTGGACATGCTCTCCATGCCGCCCGCAACTCCGATTTCGATTTCGCCAAGCTGCACGCCTTGCGCGGCGAGGCCGACGGCTTTGAGGCCGGAGCCGCAAACTTTGTTGATGGTCATGGCGGCGACGCGCGAGTCGAGACCGCCGCGGAGGCCGGCCTGGCGCGCGGGATTCTGGCCGAGTCCGGCGGAGACAACGCAGCCCATAATGATTTCGTCCACTGTGTTGGCTTCGATGCCAGCGCGGCGGACCGCTTCGGCGACTACTTTTGCGCCGAGTTCCGTGGCGGAGAGAGAACTGAGGCAACCTTGAAATTTTCCGATGGGTGTGCGGACGGCGCTGAGGATGACGGGCTGATTCATGGTCGCGAGGCTCCCTGTTCAAAGTATAGGCAGCGCAGAAGGGCGGGTCAATTTAACGCGCAGCTTCTCTTGTTTTTCCAGGCCGCGAATCCTTAGCAGCAGCTTGTTAATAAGATATGGATTCACTTCTTTGGGGAGGATTGATTTGCAGGCTTGAAATTCTTTGTCGCGCTGCTCGAAGAGCTTTACCAATTTTTCATCGTCCGTGATGGTCTGCAATTTCAAATACTTTTCCGGGTGCGGCAGAGGAACGGTGATATTGCCCGTTTCCAACAACTCCTGACCTTCGTCGAACAGTCGAAAACAATGACGGATGTGTTTTTCCTTTTTCTGGCGGGCCGGGAATTTGTGATTTCGCTTCAGGTAAAGAACCTGGGAGAGCGCATAGCCGCCGAAGGCACCGCGAATCGCAGTCTCTGAGAGGAACAGATTTCGATTTTGGACCAATAGATCGCCAATCGCTGTCTTTACATTGTATTTCGGGATAAAGAGCAAATGCAGGACACTGGGGTTTCCCTTCATGGAGAGCTGAATAAACTTCTCCACTTCGTGAAAAACAAATTCGGCCTCGCCGTCACCCGCGCCCATGTTGATTTCGATTGTTTGTTTCGGCTTCTTCAAACTTAAAAGGTCTTTGAGTGGGGCAAGAAAAACGCCGCGGTAGTCGTAATCGGCGTCGTTGGTGTGAGCCAAGCCGAGCATCCGGCTGCCTTGGAGACCCAGGAGGCAGATGTCGAGCTCCGGGGGGGCTAGATCAACAAATTCCTTCTTCATGCGATTAAATTTCATACCTCATTCTAGATACATTGCGGGCGAGTACATAAGTTTTTTTGCACAGGACAGAATCCATTTCGACGTGCACACAAAACTGTCTCCGAAGAAGCAAATCAGCTAGGATGCAAAGTATCCAACATGGCGAAAGTGATTGATGCAAAAGACGGCGCGGCCCCGCTTGAGCAACTGAACGGGCCGCAGCGCGCGGCGGTGCTGCATGGCGAAGGGCCGTTGCTGGTGGTGGCGGGCGCGGGTACGGGAAAGACTCGCGTGATCACGGAGCGCATCCGCTACCTGCTGGAAACGCAGCCGGAACTCGGGGGCGAGCAGATCCTCGGGCTGACGTTTACGGAAAAAGCGGCGGGCGAGATGAAATGGCGCGTCGCGAAGATGGTAGGCGAGCGCGGGCAAAAAGTTCAACTCAGCACCTTCCACGCATTCTGCAAGACGATCCTGGAAGAGATTGACCCGGCTTCGGGCGTGCTCGATCCGGTGGACCACTGGATTTTGCTGCGGAAAAATTTGCCGCTGCTGCGGCTCGAAAAATACCGGCGACTGGCCGAGCCCGGGCAATTCCTGGGCGACTTCGTGGCATTTTTTTCGCGTTGCCAAGATGAACTGGTGACGCCGGACGATTACCAGCGCTACGCGGACGAACTCGAGGCACGGGCGCGGCGCGTGGGGCCTGAAGTCGGGGCAGACGCGAAGGCGCTGATGCTCGAAGAGGCCGCGCGCCAGCAGGAAATTGCGCGGGCATTCCGCGCGAGCGAGCAATTGCTGCGCGAAAGAAAGCTGCAGACATTCGGGTCAATGATGGTGGAGACGGTGCGCCTTTTGGACGAGGATGCAAAGGTGGCGGAGCGGCTGCGCAGCCGGTTCCGCTACATTTTGGTGGACGAGTTCCAGGACACGAATATCGCGCAGCTCGAGCTGCTGTGGCGGCTGGCGCGGGACCATCGCAACATCGTCGCGGTGGGCGACGACGATCAGGCGATTTACCGGTTCCGCGGAGCGTCGTTCGGGAGCTTCCAGATATTCCTAGAGAAATTTGTGTCGGGGCCAAGCACGAAGCAAACAGTGCAAACGCTTACGCAGAACTACCGCTCGACCGGGCGCGTGCTGAGGACCGCGAACCAGGTGATCGCGCTGAATGAAAAGTCGGAATTGTTTCCGCAGAAGAATCTGACGCCGTCGAAACCTCCGGGCGAAAAAGTGCGTATCGTGGAATTGGCGAACGCGGTGCAGGAGGCGCGGTGGGTGGGGGCGGAAATCGCGCGGCTCCATGCGGCGGGCGCGGAATGGCGCAGCTTCGCGGTGCTTTACCGCGCGCACACGCATCGGAGTCTCCTTGTGGAAGAGCTATCGCGCGCCGGAATTCCGTTTGTAATCCGAAACCTCACAATTTTTGACAACACGCTGGTGCGCGACCTGATCGCATATCTGCGCTTGATTGCGACGCCTTCGGATGATGTGGCCTGCGCGCGAGTGCTGGCGGCGCCGGGCTGGCATTTTGCGCCGACGGATCTGGTGCGACTGGCGGAGCGGGCGAAAAAGAACCGGAGATCTCTATGGAATACGTTGGAGGCGGCAGCTACAGAGAATTCACTTTCCGCCGGGGCGCGTGCGGCGGAGTTTGTGGAGTTCATCGCAAGGATGCGAAAACGTTCGCGGAAACTCAGGGCATCAGAACTTTTTGCGGAACTGGGCGGCGAACTGGACCTGGGCGTGGCCGCCGGCGGCGACTTCCGCGCGTACCACGAGCGGCTCGCGCAATTCATCCGCGGATGGGAGATGAAGAGCGAGACGCGCAGGCTCGCGGAATTCGTGGAGTATCTGGATTTCTTCCAGCAGGCGGGCGGGCAGATCAACCTGGAAGAAGAGACGGGCGCGAACGCTGTGCAGTTGATGACGGTGCACGCGGCGAAGGGGCTGGAGTTCGACCACGTGTTCATCCTGCGGCTGACGCGGGGGGCGTTTCCGACGCGCGCTCGGACACACCTCTTTGAGTTCCCCGATGAATTGATGAAGGAGCAGCGGCCGCGCGGTGATTTCCACATTCAGGAGGAGCGGCGGCTTTTTTATGTCGCGCTGACGCGCGCGAAGGAACGCTTGACGCTCACGGCGGTGGTGGATAACAAGCGCAACAAACCTTCGCCATTTTTGGACGACATTTTGGAAAACCCTACGCTGGCGCGGCGGGATGTGGAGCAGATAGCCCCAGGGCCAATCCCCGCCAGCGAGCAAAAGACAAGCTTGGGCGCAAAGAAAAGAAATGCCGAACAACCGAGCGAAGCCGCTGGCGGCCTGTTCCCGGTAACGGCCGGCGACGCGCGCGTTTTCTCCAACATCCCAAAATGGGCAGTGGAGTATCGCCCGCCTGTCGCGGAGCCATTGCAATTGAGCGCTTCCGCCATTGAGACCTACCGGCAATGCCCGCAGAAATATTTGTTCAGCCAAATCTGGGGACTGCGGTCCGGCCCGGCGGCGGCGATCAGTTTCGGAAGCGTGATGCACACGACGATCAAACATTTCTTCGCGGAAATACGGAAGGGCCGCAAGGTGCCGTTTGAGGAAGTGATGGCAATTTTCGAGCGCGAATGGACACCCGCGGGATTTGAAGACGATTACCAACAGGCGGAATACAAGAGAGACGGCCTGGAACAACTGCGCGCGTTTCATGCGCGTGCCATTGCCGAGCCACCGGACATTGAGTCACAGGAAAAAAGTTTTGAATTGCCGTTGGACGACAACATCGTGATCACCGGGCGGATGGATCAAATTAACCGCATCGCACCGGGACAGCGCGAGATTGTGGATTACAAGACGGGGCGGCCCAAGACGGAGGAGTCTGCCCGGAAGGACATCCAACTGAGCATTTATTCGCTAGCGGCGCGCGAGGTGCTGGAGTTCGATCCGGCGCGGCTGGTGTTCCACAACCTTACGGATAATTCACGCGTGGAAACTTCGCGGGGGGACAAAGAACTGAGCAAGACGCGCGAGATTATTTCCGAGACGGCGGCGAATATCCGAGCGGGGCAATTCCAGCCGGAGCCGGGATTCTTCAATTGCCGGAACTGCGCGTTTCGACCTATTTGCCCGGCGCACGAGCAGCGGATTGTGCGCGCGCCGCATGCGAGCTGATCGCCGCCCGCGTCAGCCATAAGATTCCAATTCAGGCAACGCAACAATCAGAGAAAGCAAAAGGCGCGCTACTTTTATCGGCGGCGCGCCCAGATGCTTAATGCCTTCTTCGCGCAATTCCCGGCAAGAACTTTGCCAGCCCTGCGAATCTCCCCGGACGGCGCAAACTTAAATGAATCGGAGTGCGTGCCCGCATTCTTCTATACGGTCACCGAAAACAGATGTCAAGGAGAAATTCTTGCGCGCGAATTCGGCATGATAATTCGCTTAATTGGAAATTGTGCAGATGTCAAGCACAGTCCTGAGGATTTCAAGGTTGCGGCGCGGAATAATAGCCGTCGCGCGCGAGAATCGTGAGCCCGGTGCGCTTCACTCGGACGTCAATCGAGTGGTACGTGATTGTGCGGTCCGCATGTTGGGGAGAATAGTAAATCGTGTACTGGTTGCGAGCCTGATCGGAGATGCGCGGGTAGAGATCTTCGAGCTCACTGCGGCTGGAAGCGAAGAAAACATCTCCACCGCTGGCGTGGGCGAAGCGGGCAAGTATGTTGAGCGGGCGGCTGGTGTAAGGAGTCCCGATGCCGATGGCATAAACGGCCGCTTCCGCTGAGAGAAGCATTTTCACGGTGTCGTCAAAGCTATATTTGTTGCCTTTTGAATCCACGCCGTCTGAAACCAGGAAGATGACTTTCCTTCGATCCTTATCACGAGTGCGCAAGAGTTCAGCCGCAGCGAAGAGCGCGTCATTGACGCTCTTGGTGCCATTGCCGAGGATGGTCACTTTGGCGGGCGGTGGTTGTGTCGGAATGGGCGGCCCGTTCAGCCTCGGCATGGTTGGCGTTGTGGCGGAATAGTCCGGCGACATCGGAGAGCTGGTTGAGACCTGAATTCGTCCGAGCTGAGTAAGGAGTTTATCGGGGCCGCTGATGAAATCGGTCATCTGCCGCGGGAACTGGTCGAAACGGAAAATTGCGGTCTCGTCCGCATCGCCAATGCCAGCCGCGATGGCTTTCAAGCTCTCTTGCACCTGCTGCTGCGGCTTGGACTTCAGGGAATCGTCCAGGAGGACGACAGCGGAGATGGGCACGGGGTCGGTAACAAGCTTCTCAATTTTCTGTTCGACGCCATCTTCCAGTATGCGGAAATCCTCTTGACTAAGGCTATTGACGATCTGGCCGTTGCCGTCTTTGACTGTGACGGGAACCTTGACGAGGGTCGTCACAACTCTGGTGACTTGTGGCGGCTTTTGGGGCGTCCCCTGTGCGCCGCCTTGAGGAGGCGGAGGAGGAGGCAGTTGTTGAGATATGCCAGTGAGCGGGACGCCAAGAATCAGCGCGAGGCAAACGGCAAGTGTTTTTCGTGGACAAATCATCGAGGCACGCTCACCATGAATTGCGTCACACATCTTACAAGTGGCAATCGGCATCCAATCACAACGGAAACCCCTCACGGAGAATTATACTATGCGGCTTCGTAATATTGGCGCGTTACTGACGGTGACGGTTGTTGCCAGCTTAGTTTCAGTCGCGCCCAATTCACTTTCGGCGGCAAAAGACGTAAGCGCATCTCAGCAAGGGCAGAGCCAGGAACAACAGACCATCAAAGTCGGCACCGGGCTGGTAAACGTTTACGCGACGGTGCGGGACAGCCGCAAAGCAATGGTCGCCAACCTCGAACAGAACGACTTCCGTATATTTGAAGACAACATCGAGCAAAAGGTGGCCTTCTTTTCGCGAGAAAGTTCTCTGCCGCTGACGATTGGAATACTGATGGATACCAGCGGGAGCGAGGCGCCGATGATCGGAGCGATACAACAGGGCGCGAGCCAATTCCTAAATCGCGTGATGCAGAAAAACAAAGACGAGGCGATGGTCATCTCGTTTGACCTGGATGTGAACATGCTCTCCGATTGGTCGAGCGACCTTTCGGCGCTCAACAGCGCCATCCACCGCGCCAGAATTAACACGGGCGGCGCATCGGGGATGGTAACGCCGGGCCCATTCCCAACGAGCGGGAATAAGGGGACAAATTTCTATGACGCCGTCTATCTCGCATGCAACGACAAGATGGCCACGGAAGCCGGCCGAAAAACCTTAGTGATCCTGACGGACGCCGAAGACAACGGGAGCAAGATGAAGCTGGATGATGCCATTGTGGCGGCGCAGCGGGCGGACACCGTTATCCATATCCTGGTCGTATATGATCAAAGCGCGGACTTCAGCGGAGCAAGAAAGCTCGCGGAGGAAACTGGCGGGCGGGCAATTGACGTCCGCAACGAAAAAGAACTGGTGAAGGCATTCGACGAGATTTCGCAGGAGTTGAGAAGCGAATACCAGCTCGGGTATTACCCCACCAACAGCAAACACGATGGAACTTTCCGGCGCATCAAATTGGAAATCACAAAGCCCGGAATGAAGGCCCTGGTGCGGAAGGGATATTTTGCCACGCAAGAAGGGAACTGATTCCGCTCGAACGACGGGTCAAACGAATCACGTTCTGTTAATGGGCACAGCAACAAAATGCGTGCGTCGAATGAATCCCTGATTACTTTCCGCACTTCATTGCCAAATCAGTTTCCGGGTCCGTCGCCTGAGCCACCGCCAAGAATCCGTTGGATAACGACCGGGGGAACCGCGTAATAACCTTTTCGAGAGCGGATCTCGAGTTCCTTGTGGCCGGGGATTTCTATCTTAATTTTGTGAAATTTTCCGTCAAGCGCGCCGTTGACCGGAAGGTAGCCGAGCAAATACTGGCTCCGCAATTCCACGCCGATGTCGAGGAATGACTGAGCAACATCGTCCACGCGGTAAGGAAAGAAGGCGCGACCGCCGGTTTCGTCCGCGAAGAGGTCGAGAACTTTGTCGCCATCGGTCTTTGCAAATTTCCGGTCATAGCGTTTGTTCTGGTCAGTGGATTCCTCGGGAACAATCCACTCCGTGCTGGTGCTGATGGGATAGATCACAACACCGGCGCGCTGCGCTGTATCAACCGCATCGGACCGCGTACGCGCGCTGAGGTTGTCTTCGCCGTCGCTGATCACGACGATCACTCGGCGAAATTCCTGTGGGCCAGTCTTTGGCAATGGGGCATCCACAAGCATTTGCGACGCTTTGACCATGGCATCGTAGAGCGCCGTGCCTCCACCGGCTTTTTGGGCGGCAATTGTGTTTTTCAATTTCTCGAGGTCGTTGGTATAGCCCTGAACGACCTCCGGTTCGCTGTCAAACGTCATCAAGAATGCCTGGTCGCGGTCAGGGCGGAGAACGTCATAAACGAAATCAATCGCGGCGTCGCGCTCGAATTGCAGGCGCGGTCGGATGCTGTTGGAAGTGTCAAGAAGCAGCGCGACGCGAAGCGGGAGATCCGTTTGCCGCGCGAAGAAACGAACCTCTTGCAGATGGTTATCCTCGAACACCTTGAAGTCGGTGCGGTCGAGGTCCGTAACAAATCTCTGCCGGTGATTCACCACAGCGAGGATCATGTCCACTTCGGAGACACGTTGTACGACCGTCGGCGGATTCTGGCCGGTTACCGGAGGAGACGCCTGCTGCTGCGGCGGCTGAGTTTGCTGCTGCGGTGGAAAGGCTGCACCTGCTGATGCCAAAACAACTATGAATAACATGACTCCGAATGCTCGGCGCATAAGTCACCCCGATCTCTTAGATGCAATTATAGGAACTCGCGGATGGAAACGCCAATTAAAGATGGGCCCGCGCCGGTGGCGGCATCCAGGCTGTCAAGATACTGGCGAAGAGCAGCGTCCAGGGGTGCGCGAACGGTGATGGGCCTGCCATTCGCCGGGTGAACAAATGTTATCCGTGCGGAGTGGAGAAATGGACGGTTTAAAACCGGGAGTAACTGCCCATCCACGCGCGGCTCGCGCGGCGCTCCATAGACGGTGTCACCGACGATGGGATGTCCTATCGCGGCCATGTGTACTCGAATCTGATGCGTTCGGCCGCTGTGCAATTGGACTTCGAGCAAGGTGAACTCACCTATTCGCGCGAGTACGCGCCAATCCGTGCGCGCAGTGCGACCTCCACGCCGCTTTGTGGTCATCCTCGTCCGCCTGCGAACATCCCTGGCAACTGGAAGATCAATGCTGCCCTTTGCCTGAGCCACGCGTCCGTGAACGAGTGCGATGTAAATTTTTTCCACTTCCCGGGCGAAGAATTGAGCGGCGAGCGCGCGATGAGCGGCGTCATTGCGCGCGACGACGATCGCGCCGGATGTGCCGCTATCCAGCCGATGCACGATTCCCGGCCGCTCGGCGCCCGCAGCAGTGGCAAGATTTCCAAAGCGATTCAACAGAGCATTCACAAGCGTGCCGCGATGGTGGCCCGCGCCTGCGTGGACAACCATGTTTGCAGGTTTGTTCACGACGATCACGTCGGAGTCTTCGTACAAAACTTCAATGGGGATGTCTTCCGGTGCGGCGGCGAGCGGCGGGCGGGAAACAACCTCAACCTGGGCGCTTTCGCCTTCGAGGACCTTGTGGGAGGCACGTGCAGGGCGTCCCGCGACGAGCACATGGCCTTCCGCGATCAATTCTTGAATTCGCGCCCGGCTGAACTCCGGGAGCCGCGCGACAAGAAAGCGGTCCAGCCTTTGGCCGGAGTCTTCCGCGCTGACGCGAAGATGCTCGATCCTTGGTGGAGGTGGAGTCTTAGGCATGACGATTGAACGCGCGGCCCGCCGGCGACCTGCTCACTTGCCTTCCGAGCCGGCCATGTGCTTGCGCATAAACACCAACTCAATGCCGATAAGAATCGCGCCAATGGTGATGGCGGAATCCGCACAATTGAACGACGGCCATTCGTAGCCGTGGATCTTGACATAAAGAAAGTCCGTGACGCCGGAGTGGATGAGACGGTCAAAAAGATTTCCGAGAGCGCCGCCAAGAATCAGGGCCACTCCGGTGCGGCCCGGCGCGGAACCCGCGTGGCCCGCGAACAGCAGCCACGTGAGCAAAATGCAAACCACCAGGGCGGCTACGGAGAGCGTTAAATTAATCCATCGCGAAGGCGAGTCGGAAAAAAAACCAAATGCGATGCCGGGATTGCTGGTATGCACGATAGCAAAAAAACTCGGAATGTAAGTGCGATGGTAGCCTAGGGGCGTCATCGTCTCAATGGCATATTTTGTTGCGCGATCCGCCGCGAAGACGCCAAGTGTGATCCAGATCCAATTTACGCGGCGCAGGGCCATAAGTTTTCAGGACGCCGCGGCAGCGCCGCCGAGAATGGATTCCACGACGGGCAGGCATCGCTCGCAGACGGTTGTGAATTTGGCGTTTTCGCCGACGTGGACCGAATAGTTCCAGCAGCGTTCGCACTTTTTGCCGCCGGCCTTCACAATTTTGACTTCGCCCAAGGCGCCTGCTTCAGTGACCGAAAGAAGCGCCGGCGCAGACGGGGTTTGAATCTCAACCTGCGAGACGATGAAAAGATAGCGCAAGAAGGGTTCATATTTTTTCAGTAGATGATAGACGGCATTGGTCGGCGACAAGACCACCTTCGCTTCGAGGCCGCCGGCAATCTGTTTTGAATTGCGCGATTCCTCGAGCGCCTTCAAAACACTTTGGCGAATTTCCAGAAGCGCCTTCCAGTGATCAGCGTGCGCGGAATCGAAGCCAGGTGAAAGCTCCTCAATTTTCCGAAACTGTGCCGTGTGAATGCTTCCTGAAGTTCCGACCTGTTTCGGGAAGTGCTTCCAAATTTCTTCCGCGGTGAAAACGAGTGTTGGCGCAAAAAGGCGCAGGAGCGCGTCAGAAATTCGCCACATGGCCGTTTGAGCGGAGCGGCGTTCGCGCCCCGAGGCGGCAAACGTGTAGAGGCGGTCCTTGAGAATGTCAAAATAAAACGCGCTGAGATCCACGGTGATGAAATCATGGAGCGCGTGGTAAACGCGGTGAAATTCGAAGTTTTCATACCATTCGCGGCACTCCTCCGCGAGGATGGATGTGCGATGAAGCATCCATGCGTCAAATTCCTCAAGCTGCGCATCTTGGATGGCGTCGCGCGCAGGATCGAAATCGAAAAGATTGCTGAGCGCGAAGCGAAACGTATTGCGGATCTTGCGGTAGGCCTCGGCGAGCTGCTTCATCACGTCGTCGGACAATCGCATGTCGGTGGTGTAATCCTGCGAAGCAACCCAGAGACGCAAAAGGTCCGCGCCCCACTTATCGCAAATATCGCGGGGGAGGATGACGTTGCCGCGCGACTTCGACATCGGGTCGCCCTGCTCGTCCACTGCCCAGCCGTAAGTGAGCACGTTGCGATAAGGAGCGGCTTCCTTGATCGCCGCGCCAATGAGCAATGAGCTGTGGAACCAACCGCGAAATTGGTCGGGGCCTTCGAGATACATGTCCGCAGGCCAGGGCAAGCCATCCTTGCCCAGCACGGCGAGTGACGAAGAACCGGAATCGAACCAGACATCGAGGATGTCGTTTTCTTTGCGCCACTTCGCCGCGCCACAGGAACATTTCGTGCCGGCGGGCAATAACTCTTCCGGAGAGTGCTGAAACCATGCGTCGGCGCCCTCGCGCTTAAACCATTCGATAATGTTGCGCAACGCCGGAACGTTCTCAAAAACTTTACCGCACGCATCGCAATAGAAAACCGGAATCGGCACGCCCCAGAAACGTTGCCGCGAGACGCACCAGTCGGGGCGCTCGGCAATCATCGAGGTCATGCGATCCCCGCCCCACGCGGGAATCCAGTTAACTTTCTTCACTTCTTCCAGGGCGCGATCGCGAAGCGTAGGCGCCTGTGTGCCATTTCTGGCAGCGTCAAGCTTGATGAACCACTGCTCCGTGGCGCGGAAGATGACCGGATTGTGGCACCGCCAGCAGTGCGGGTAACTGTGCGTGAGCTTGGTTTCACCGAGGAGCATCTTTCGGTCACGCAGCAAAGCCACGATCGCAGGATTCGCTTCAAAAACAGTTTTGCCTTTGTACTCGGGCAAGCCTTCGGTGTAGCGGCCCTGATCATCGAGGGGCGCGTAAGTTTCCAGGCCGTATCGCTGGCCAGTTTGAAAGTCTTCAGCGCCGTGGCCGGGGGCGGTGTGGACGATTCCGGTGCCAGTGTCGAGCGTAACGTAATCTGCAAGCACGGCCGGGACACGCAGGTCTTTCAGGAATGGATGCTGGAACTGGAGGCCTTCGAGTTCCCTGCCCTTCCATGGCCCGCGGAATTTTGTGGATTCAATTCCAATTTCGTCTTTCAGGGCTGCTACTCGTTCTTCCGCGACGAGCAATGCGCCCTGCGGTGTTTCCGCAACCACGTAATCAAAATCCGGATGGAATGCCAGCGCGCGATTGTAAGGGAGCGTCCACGGCGTAGTTGTCCAGATGACGGCGTCAAAATTCGCCCCGAGTTTTGCCGCCTGCGCGCCACCAACGACGGGGAATTTCACCCAAATGGAAGGGCTGGTGTGGTTTTCGTATTCGACCTCGGCTTCGGCGAGCGCGGTTGAATCGTGTATGCACCAATACACAGGCTTCAGCCCGCGATAGACGTAGCCGAGTTCCAAAAATGTGAGAAAGGCATCGGCGATGCAAGCCTCATACTCATGGCTCATCGTAAGATAGGGCTTATCCCACTGTCCGAATACGCCGAGCCGCTTGAAATCGCGGCGATGCTGCTCAACAAAGTGCAACGCAAATTCGCGGCATTTCTTGCGGAATTCTGCGGGACTGACCGCGCCTTTGTGCCCGAGTTCCTTTTCTACTTTGGTTTCGATGGGAAGTCCGTGGCAATCCCATCCGGGCACATACGGCGAGCGAAAACCCGCCATGGTCTTCGACTTGACCACCATGTCTTTGAGGATTTTGTTCAGCGCAGTACCGAGATGAATCGCGCCAGTTGGATATGGGGGGCCGTCGTGCAAAACGTAGGCTGGCGCATTCGCGCGCGACCTTTGGATTTCCACGTAAAGATCCTGCGATTCCCACTGTTCGAGCTGCACCGGCTCGGCCTTTGGCAAACTGGCCTTCATCGGGAAATCGGTGCGGGGCAAATTTAGCGTGCTTTTCAGGTCCATGGACTTTTTTGTGGCGACTTGCGCCTAAAGCTCCGGTGCAGATTCGCAGCATGCTCCGCAAAAAGACGCCACCGGCGTCAAATGAATGCAACCAATCCTGGATGCGCGAACGTCTATGCTATCAACGAAAGAGGTTGGATGTCACTTTTGTGGGTGTGAAGGAGAAGAAAAAGCCGGTATCGAAGCAGGGCGAGTGATGCTCGGCCGGCGCTGACAAAAAACTTAAGGAGGCGAAATGCGTATGAATCACGGGCCTGACACCCCAACGCGCAATGCCGACCTGAACTCTCCTGCTGGACGTTTCTCGACGCGACTCCTCATGCACCGCGCTAGCAAGTTGCAGGACATAATTTCCAATCTGAAAGAAGTATTCAAATTTCACCCGGTGAAGTTCGCCGGAAATGTTCCCTTGGCCAAACCCGTTTGGGCGAGGGACAAAAACATGGAGACTTCGCAAATCGTTTCGTTTGCCGTGCATGGAGGGCTGGCGCTGCTGCTGCTCGTTCCGTTTGCCAGTCAGATTGTGCGGAAGCAAATCCCAAAGGTGGATAATAACACAATTTTTGCGCCGCCACCGGACATTCTGAAAGACATCCTTTTTGCTCCCGATCCCGGCAGCAAATCTCATGGGGGAGGCAGCGGCGGTGAGAACAATCCGATTCCCGTCACGGTTGGGCAGGTCCCAAGGTTTAGCCAACGGGAGCAGATTGTTCCTCCTTCCATCATGCGCAACAAAGACGCGATTCTGATAGTGCCCCCAACTCTTGAGGGGCCGGATGACATTCGCATCAAGAATCCGGACATCAACATCTGGGGCGACCCCAACAAACAAGCCCAGACGAATTCCGGCGGGCCGGGCTGTTGCGCCGGCATGGGAACTCATAAAGGTAAAGGCATCGGTGACGGGGATGATGGAGCCGGATATGATCTTGGGCAAAACGGAAGTACTGGAGGTGGCCCTTTCACGCCGGGATCGGGAAATGGGGTTTCATATCCCACTTGCCAGTATTGCCCGAGACCCGATTACTCAGAAGAGGCGCGCAAAGTAAAATATTCGGGCTCCGTGATGCTGAACGTCGTCGTTCTTCCGAATGGGAAGACGGGAAGAATTGAGGTCATCAATTCACCCGGTATGGGGCTTGATGAGAAAGCTGTAGAAGCTGTCCGCGGCTGGGTATTCAAGCCGGGAGTAGGGCCAAACGGCAAGCCGGTTGCGACGATTGTTGCGATTGAAGTCGTCTTTCAGCTCTTTTAGGCACGGTACGGGGCCTGGCGGATGGAACCTGCCGGGCTCCGTAAACGTCTAAGGTTCTGTATGATAGAATTAGAGGATAACTCGGCGCCCTTCATCCGGAGGGCAGACAACTTTTTGGCGGGGGCTGAATCTAACTAGATTGGCCCTTTTTGCCCCGGAGCCACATAAACCGCTATGAATACACTGAACTCGAACCCGAACTTTAAAGGTCCAAGGGCTCAAGGCATTAACCTGCCTCCCGGAGAAAACGTTCCGAGCCTTGTCAAGAAGCGCGATGTGATGTCGCAGGGGTTCTTTGCCAACCTGCGAGATTTCTTCACCGAGCGCCCCGCGAAAATGCCAAAGGGCACTGCTGGCGGAGATTATGGAGCTCCACAATTTGGCACCGGGTTCATGGACAATTTGAAGGAATGGTTTCATGCCGGCCCGAAAGCAACCGCTGGCGGCATTGCTTCGCTGCGTGGCGCTGATGCGCCGGGAATCAAGGTCGAATGGAAACCCGTCTATAAGACTTTCTTCCAGAACATTAAGGACTTGATTGCTCCGCCGAAACTGGCTCCGCTGAAGGTGACAAGCAAAGCAGTCAAGGTAAAGGACATCTGGACCAAGGACGAAGTCTTCAGCCGCGCACAGGTTGTTTCCATTATGCTTCATATCGGATTCGCGGTCCTTTTACTTGTACCGATTTTGAAAGTGGCCTCCACTGATGTGAAGGCCAAGACGAACGATGTCTTGATGACTCCCCTCGATCTTTCGCCCTATCAGGCTAAGCTGCCGCCGGGCGCCAAGCCTGCGGGTGGAGGAGGCGGTGGCGGCGCGCACGAACAACTGCCGGCGAGCAAGGGACAATTACCCAAGTTCAGTTCGCAACAGATAACTCCGCCTCAGATTATTCGCAACCCACATGCGGCGCTTCAGGTGGAGCCAACTTTGATTGGCCCGGAAACCCTCAGAATCCCGAGTCCGAATATGGACCGCTGGGGCGATCCGCTGGCCAAGATGGTGAATGATTCCAACGGCCCGGGGTCGGGCGGCGGAATGGGCTCGGGTTCCGGGGGCGGAATCGGCAGCGGAAATGGCGGCGGTCTTGGACCGGGTTCCGGCGGCGGAACGGGTGGCGGCGTGTACCGCGCGGGCGATGGTGGAATCGGCATGCCCGTTTGCGTGTATTGCCCGAGACCAGACTATTCGGATGAAGCACGCAAATCGAAGTATTCAGGCGATGTGTGGCTGGAAGTGCTTGTCCTCGAAAACGGGCGGCCAAGCCTCAATGATATCCGCGTGACAAAGGGCCTCGGCATGGGTCTCGACGAGAAGGCCATTGAAGCAGTGCGGACGTGGCAGTTCAAGCCCTTGATTGGTCCGAACGGTAAAGCGATTAAAGTGATTGCCACGGTCCAGGTGCAGTTCCAACTTTTCTAAGGAATCCCTTTTTCGGAGAGCATTCGATTGTCGAAACACGTTGGAAGGTCTTTCCAAAGTCGGCGATTGCTTCTGTTAGCATGAGCAGCATGGATCGCCGTCTGCAGTTCCCCCCTGAACATTTCAAGTTATTTGGGCTAATTGTTGGCCTCTTGCTTGCGGCGACACCTATGCTAGTGCGAAGCGCGAGGGCGCAGTCCCAACAAATCGGCTCCATTGAATTCGTCGCGCGCGTATCGCCAACGGATGGCCACGCGGAGCCCGTGCGCGGCTTTACTTTCTATCTGCTACGAAAGAGTTTTCAGGATATCCGGCACGAAGCGGAAGCTCTTGAACCCGCGCCAAACATGGATGAATTCATCAAAGGCCTCACAGTATCTGATGAATTGAAAACCTGGATGAAGAAAAATAAGAGAGTGGATCTCGCGGGACCGGAATTCCCGAAAGCTGTTTCGCCTGAGGATGTGCTCCGTATACCAGAGTTCAAAGCCGGCTACATGCTCCAGAACCAGGGAGACCGCAGCGTGGGCATGCCGAATCCGAGATACCGAGAGATTGATAAAGAAAAGAATCCCCAGAAATATCAGAAAGAAGTGGATGATTACTTCACCGCTCTCAAGAAATTCATCGCCGCCAACCCCGACACGCTGAATACCCTTGAAATCGCGCTGGACAAATTGAATCCCGGCCCCCGCTGGAGCAAGCTGGTGGCTGACCGAACGGCGCGCGTGCACCGGCACTCGCTGGAACTTGCTGAATTTCAATACAAAGCGGGCCAGTGCGACACGGACCTCGACGGTCACGGAAGGTTTGATGGATTGCCTGCCGGCGACTACTGGATTTCGACAATTGAAGCACAAGCCATGTCGGGGGACGCGCGCGTGCGCTGGGACCTACGCGTTCAAGTTGTGCCAGGGCGCGCTTCAACCCTACAACTATCCAACCTCAACGGAATCGAACCGCGAACTCCGTAAACAGGGAGTCATCAGCAGCAGATTTCGCCGCATTGTCCCCTGCATGCAGAATCATGAATTGGCGCTTGCGATTGTGGCATTTGCGCTGGCAATGGCAATTCTCGCGTCTGTGGTGGCATCATGGAGAGAGAAACGGGAAGGGATATTTCCTTTGAATATGCGAGTGGCGGGTAGAATTGAGGCCAGGGTGAAAAACCAACAAGAAACGATTGCCGAGCTCGCCAGTGCTGAGGAATGGGTCCGCCGCCGCGCGATACAAACACTCTCTCTAACCGGACGCATGATGAGCCGCGACACAGTGGAGAGATGGGAGCGCGACGCAGAATTTGCAAGCATCTTGCTGCGTGACGCGCTGATCACTGGCGGTAAAAAACATGGTGAATTGCGCGCGACGGTCGGGATCGCAACCACGCCTGAGACCTTTCAAAAGATCCGCGCGGCGAATGGAATGCCGCGCCTGGCGGATGTGCCGCCGGACCAAGACGCGGCAGAATTCGAGTTGCATTTCACTGGTACAGATCTATTAGATCAAAATCGAAGCGAAGTGGCGATTCGTCTAGATATTCTGACAACGAGGCGATCCGGCGGCGAAGGAGCCATCGCGAAATTTCTCACGAAATTCGGTGAAGGCATCCAACAGGTGGAATACGAAGTCACGGACGTGAACCAGGCGACTCATATTCTCGCGGACCGGTTTGGCATAAAAGCGATTTATCCCGAAACGCGCGCGGGTGCGGACGGGACACGAGTGAATTTTTTCCTGGTCCCTACCGCTTCGGGCGAAAAAATCCTCATCGAGCTCGTCGAACTTGCGCGGCCTGCGGGTTAGGTCCGGCCGTAAACTGGGACGGCGGCGCCGTGGATCACGCGTGCAGCCTCAGAACAAAGGAAGACGATTACCTTCGCGATGTCATCGGTCTTGGGCCACATGTTGAAATCTGCTTTGGGCATGGCGCGGCGATTTGCGGGGGTATCCATGATGCTGGGCACGATTGAGTTTACGTTGATGTTGTAAGGCTTCACTTCCTCCGCCAGCGAATTGAAAAGCGCAAGAACTCCCGCCTTGGAAGCGGAGTAAAGCGCCGCGCCGGCTGAGCGATCATATGCGGCTTTCGATGCAATGTTGACGAGGGCCCCGCGATTGCGCTTGATCATGCCGGGCAGCGCGGCGCGAGCCATCACAAACGCGGCGCGAAGATTTAGATTGAGCATCTGCTCGTAGGTGGCGACGTCTGCCTCCCATAATTTTTTTCCGCCTGCATAGCCGCCTACAGTGATTACGACTGCGTCCACGGAACCAAACTTCGATTCCGTGTCCGCGATGAATTTTCCGGCCGCGGCTTCCTCAGTGGCATCGAGCACCACTCCGCTTAGCTGTGGATTCTTCCCAACGTTTGCAGCCAGTTCGTCAATTTCTTCCTGGCGGCGGGAAGTGACAACAACGCGATAACCGGCAGCGAGAAAAGCCCGAGCGACTGATCCTCCCAGAGCCCCCGTTCCACCCGCCACAACAACCGTTCTCGTGTCATCTGGCATTGGTTTCTCCGTAGAATTATTCACTTTGCGAATTCTTTGCGCGTGATGCCTTCGAGTACTCCCAGGCTTTGGCATATTTCCAGCTCACGTAGGAAGCATGGGTCATGTGTACGAGCAGCCCTTCGCGGCCATCCAGAAAGCCGCCGCGCAACACATAGTTGTAGAAAAAGCGCACGGCGGGCCGGATCACGATATTGGGTATGCTGAATCCGACGCTCCGCTCCTTTACGACCATTTGAGCTCCGAGCGAAGAATACCGGTTTGCGTGGTCGATGAAGTTTTCAAATTCCGGGTAGGCGTGGTGGATCAAGTCTCCGTTCAATCGTCCCGTGCTTTCCGAAAGCTTCATGTCTTCGTGCACTTCGCGCAGCTCAAACTTAGCTAGGGCGCGCTTCACGAGGCGAAGCTTCCGGTCAGGATAGTAGCCGCCATGTTTGATCCAGCGGCCCAGGTAAAGATTCCGGCGCGGCATGAAGAATCCGTCAAAAGCGGGCTCGGGCTGGCCCGGCTTTCGCAAACTCTTAATGCTCGCCGCGAGCTCGGGGCTAACCTCTTCGTCGGCATCGAGTGACAGAATCCAATCGCAGGACGCTTTGGCGATTGCGGAATTCTTCTGAGCTGCGAACCCTTTCCAGTCTTCGTCATAAACCGTTGCGCCGAGGGACTTGGCGCGGGCCACGGTCTGGTCAGTGCTATGCGAATCCACAACGATGATTTCGTCCGCAATTCCCTTCACGCTTTCGAGCGTGCGCGTGATATTCACTTCTTCGTTGAATGTAACGATGCAGACCGAGATGCGCATCGCGTGCGGCCTCCTGAATCTGTGGGAAGGCGCCAAGCCAGTATTCGGCGACTTAAAGACCCTATAGGAATACCCTTTCGCTGCCATTTGCGGCAAGTCGCACGCGAATGATTTGCAATACTTGGAACGCCACAAAGTTTGACACAGTCGGATGGGCTTCCTATGATGCGGTTCCGCGCGGTTCTGGCGGGCGCGAGGCCCCTTGAAAGCTTATAGCAAGATGCTCCGCCGATTGCCGTTCTACAGCGGACTGAAATCACTCGGCCACTATCCCGATTACTGGTACTGGAAACTTCGCGGAAAACCAGCCCGCATTCCGCACCTGATCAAGCAAAAAACCGTTCGTGAATACGCCGAGAGATTTGGACTTAGAACACTCATTGAAACGGGAACCTACTACGGTGAAATGGTTTCCGCGATGAAATCACGATTCGACTGCATCTATTCCATCGAATACGACGCCGGCTTGGCCGAGGCTGCGACGCGCAAGTTTGCCGGTGATTCCCGAATCAGAATCTTGCAAGGGGACAGCAAAGATCTCATCCCTGAAATCTTGAAAACGTTGCAGCAGCCCGCGCTTTTCTGGCTGGATGCCGGTTACTACGGCTGGGCCGGCCGGCAAGGTGATCAAAGCAGGCTAAGCGTCGAAATGGAAGCGATTCTGCGGCACCCACTAAAGGGTCACGTGATTCTGATGGACGACGCCGATGGCCTAAATGGCAAGAACGGCGCCCCTACGATCGCCGAGGTCACGCTTCGGATAGAAACCGACTTCCCCGGGCACAAGGCGGCGGTGGCCTACAATATTCTGCGCGTCACAACTGAGACGTAAATGACCGCTGCACGTGATCAGTTTTATTGGAATGCTGGCAGACCTTTAAGAATTGGCTGGGAGGCCTGGACTCGAACCAGGATAGTCAGCTCCAGAGGCTGATGTACTGCCAATTGTACGACCTCCCAGCCGAGGGAGGCGGAAACTAACCGCCATTGCCACCGGCCGGGATAGGCTTCCTTGCCAGCGGACATTTCTACTTTATTCAGTAACTGCGAATCCGTCAACCGCGCTCGGCGGGGCGGGTAGCAGGAATCAACTGGCCCTTGCGAATGGTGAAGCGCGAACCGCGCCATTCGATGGTGTTAGTCAGGAAGCTCGCGACCCAGACCGGGAACGCGAAAAGGTCCCGCAACGGCAACAGCCAGAACCAGCGCCGGACGACCTGATCTTGCAGCCCCCAAACACCCACGGTCCAGGCTGTTGCGAAGCGGAGGATCAGATAGGCACCCAGGTACGCGAGGGCCAGCGAGCGCGTGGGAGCAATGGCAATCGCGGCGATGGTTAGCGCCAAGCCCTGCGTAAAGAAGAGGCCCGCGTGGCCGCCGGGGCGGATGTTCCTCAAGCCAATAGTCCACCTCAATTCGTGGCGCAAGTATTCCCATAACGTTTGCGCATTGTTGATCATCAAAACAGGCTTGCGAGCAAGCTCCACGCGGTACCCGCGTGAAGCGATGCGGTTGCCGAACTCGAAATCGTCGGAGTGCCGGTCCGCGATGCCTTCAAAACCGCCAATCTCTTCGAGCCGCTCTCGCGTGGTAGCCATCGTTGCGCCTAAAGCGAAATGAACTCCCTCCAGCACATGGGCAACAAGAGTGCCGGCGGTGAACTCGACAGATGCGCCGAGGCAATCGAGATAGGAGCCCAACTTGCCTTCCACATTTCCGCGATACAGCGCGGTTACCACTCCAACCTTTGGATCTCGGAATGGCTCGACAATCATACGAAGATAATCTGGGTCGACGCGAACATCGCTGTCACTGATTACGAATAAATCGAAGCGGGCTTCGCGGACCAATCGTGCGAGCTTGCAAACCTTGGCGCTGGGGCCGAGGTTTTCTATGCCAATGAGTAGTCGAATCTTGATCCCGGGAAAATCGGAAATCAATTTGCGGATAATGGGAACCGCAGGGTCCCGCTCTTCCTGAACCGCAAAAAGGATTTCGTAATCGGGATAGTCGAGCCGGCAGAAGCTGGCAAAATTCTCATACGCCTCGCGGTCGAGACCGCGAACGGGTTTCAGAATGCTTGCGGGCGGAGCGAAATCATTCGCCATTGGCTTCTTGCGGCGCTGGGCGGCAAAGAATTTCCGCGCAGCATAAATGCAAACGATGTAATAGCAGAATGGCAGAATCGCAAGAGCCAGCACCACCCATCGCAAACCGGGCAAGAATGCGTGAGGCGAGGCTTTGCCGATGATATCGCCCTTGAATGCCAGCAAAACACCGACGCACACAAACGCCACACCGGCCCACCGCGTGCCGTTCACTCGTTCGCCCAGAATAAATCGCGCGGCAAACGTTCCCACGATGTAGCCCAGCGCCGTCGCGGGCACCACAAAACTCACGGGCGCCCACGAAAATAATGCGAGAAGCGAAAAAAACGAGATGGCCATCAGGAGGATTGCCATCCAAAAAGTCGCGTCCCAGGTGACGCGCAACCCTGTGCGCACAATCGATCCGATCGAAGAGAGCTTGACCTCGCCGACTCGCTTCATCAATTTACTAAGGAGCAGGTCGCCTGCCGCCCCTGTCAGTACGAGAATAGCGAGGACAAGTGCAGTGCGCATCGGCTAGGCTGCCTCCTGCGCGCGCGGCTTCGTTCCACTGACAAGCAGAACGCCGAATGAAATCAAAACAATTCCGGCCCAGCGAACGAAGGTCACCTTCTCCCCAAGAAGAAATAAACCCAGCAGGGGAACGATTACATAGTTTGCCGCGGTGGTCGGAAGCACATAACTGAAATCCGCTTTGGAATAGAGCACCAGGTGGCTCGCGAAAAACCCGAGCATGAGAATGATCCCCAACCAGATGGTCCCGCTGGAAATTATCCGGGTAAACAGGTGCAAGGCCTCACCAATGTGAGAAAAAGTGACCGGGCCAAGCTGGGTCATGCCGCGCTTTAATTCAAGATCCCCGAAGGCGTTGAACACGGCTCTTATGGCCAGCAGAATGTAAGTTTTTTGACGAGAGCTCATACAGAAGTTATTTCAGGATCGTGGAAACCTGCCCAGTCGCCTGAAGCAGTGCAAGCGAGGCTTGCTGACGCGCCAAGTCGGCATCAAAAAAAGCAAGCCACTTATCGTTCTCTTCCAGGTGAGCCCGCTCCAATTCCTGGCGGGTCGCACGGCCCTCGTCGAATTGGGCTTGCAAGACCTGCAGGTTTTCCTGTGCCAGCTTGAGATCGAGCCTCGCGACGTCGCGGCCCAATTCCAATTCCCGCACCAGGTGGGCCTGGCTTCGCACCTGCAATTCCACCTGGCTCCTCTTGTTCCGCGCCTCCACGGCGGCCACGCTGGCATCTTCCTGAGCGACTGATATCGCGGCATTGGTCTGGGCGGCAAATATAGGGATTGTAATTTGCACGCCGACATTCACATTGTTGCGCTGAAACTTTTTGAAAAAAGCGGAGAAATTATTTGTGTTGCTCAAGACGCTGTAATTGCCCACGAGGTCCACCGTCGGCCACCGGTTGCCACGCGCGCCCTTCAGGATTTCTTCTTTGGCAAGCTGTTCGGTTTGCGCATACCTCAGATCGGCGCTCGATTGCAGCGCTTGCGCAACAAGTTCATTCACGGGCCGCTCGGCGGCAGCAGGCAAGTCTTCTGAAATTACTTCCAATGGCTGGTCGGGCTGCAGGCCGAGCATGTCTCGAAGCTGTGACTCGAGCGCATCCTCACGCCCCTCGTTATGCGCAATGCGCTGTTCGATCTTTGCCGCGTTGAGTTCAGTTTTCGTCAGTTCGACCGGAAGCTCGCGCCCTGCGCTGACGCGATCGCGGGTCAAGTCCGTTATTTTCTGGGCATGGTCGCGCTCCGTGCGGAGCAAATCCAGCGCGTGTCGAACATTTGTAAGCTCGAGATAGGCATTGGCCGTCCGGACCATCACGGCTTCGCGGACGGAATCCAGGCTGGCAGTCTGTTCCCGAGCGCGAAGTTCATCGGCGCGTAGCTGCCCCTTCGCAAGCGGATTGTAAATTGACTGGCTGTAAGCTACTTGAAACAGCGCGGGGACGCCGCCACCCGGGGCAAGCGGAAACCCGCTGGAATATTCGGCACCGGAACCCGTAACGAGATTCGGGAGAAACTTGGACCGGTCAGCGCCGGCAGTCTGGCTGGCGAGCGAGGCGTGCAGCCTGGCGAGCTCGACATCGCGGCTGTTGCGAAGCGCCAACTCCACGGCGCGCCTCAGCGTCAGTTGTGCTGCGGGAGCAGTTTGCTGCCCGGCTGCGCCCTGAGCAAAAAAAATCAGCGTTCCAACGAACGCCAGATAACGTGGAAAGATTCGCATGGAGCTACCCCCTTCTGGGTTTCTCTGTGGCACTTACTCATACCGCAATGATTCCGTTGGCTGCAGGCTCGACGCTTTACTGGCAGGAAGATATCCGAAAAAAGTTCCAGTCAAGCAGGAAACAGCCAGCGCAGCGGCGACCGCAATCCACGGCACAGGGACCCGCAGGTTGCCGGGGATCAATGGCTGGACAAGCACTGGAATGCTTACGCCTGCAAAAACACCAAGAATTGCGCCGACACCGCTGATTAATGATGACTCCAATAAAAATTGATACAGAATTTCGCTGCGACGGGCCCCGATGGCGCGGCGAATGCCGATTTCGCGCGTTCTCTCCGTAACCGTGACGAGCATGATGTTCATGATGCCGATCCCGCTTACGATCAGCGCGACCAAAGCGATAAAGAGCAAAACAAGAGAGAGCGCGTTTGAAATTGCGCGGGCCACGGCCAGAATTCCGCTCAGGTTTTTTACGTCGAACGCCGCTCCCTGTGGATGGCGCCCAACCAGAATTTGCTCGACCCGGTCAGTGGCGGAGGCAACCTGGTCCGGCGTCGCCATTTGCACGTACGAGCCACCCACATAGTTTTCTCCCGTGTAATCCTGCATTACAGGGAATGGGATCGCAACGGAATTGCGCTGAACCTCGGACTGGCCGAATGTGTCCACGCGCTCACGGAAAACACCGATCACAGTGAACGAGAGTTCATTCAGCCGCATCGCCTGGCCAACCGGGCTTTGATTTGCAAACGCTTTCTTGGCAAGTTCCTCGGTGATCAAACACACTTTATTCCGCATTTGCATGTCGTCCTGATCGAAGTAGCGTCCGGCCAGAATGACGAGGTGTCGGATCTCCTGATAACCCTGCGTGACTCCGAGGAGCGTGGCGGGGTGCTCAACCCCATTTACAACAACAGTGGCGTCCAAATCGCGAGTGCCTGCGACGGCGACCACTCCGGGGATACTGTTTTGAATTTCCCGCAGATCGTCGAGCGTGATTTCAAAACTAAGTGCTGTCGCACGTCCAGGGGAATGAACCGCCGACGCAATAATCAGATTTGATCCGACACCCTCGATGAGCCCAAGGATGTACTGGCGTCCGGTAAGTGAAATCGTCACCACGAGGACGATACAAGCGCTGCCGATAATTACGCCAATCATCGTCAGAAACGCGCGCATCTTGTTGGCGCGCAGCGCATCAATGGCGAGGGCAAATGTCTCTTTTCCGATCATGATCTACCACGGTCAGATTATCACAAGGCTTCCGGCACAGGCCCGTCCCGAACTGGGGGTTCGCTCAGGACCCCATTCGCCTCAACCCTTCATGGGCGGCTTTGTCATTCGGGTCGAGCTGAATTGCCATGCGGTACTCGTCGGCTGCGGAATCGCGGCGACCCATTTTTTCGTACATTCGACCAAGCCATCGGTGCGAAGCGGAGCGAGAGGCGTGGTCTTCCCTTCGCTGCGGCAAATTGGCAAGATACGAATTGAGTGAGGTCTCCGCTTCCTCCAGCCGGTCTCCTGCGAGAATGTCAGCCACTCCGCGATAAAAGTGGATGCGTGAGTCCGCAGGCGCGTTTTGTGGAATCGCCGCCAGGGCATTCCGAATCCCCGTTGCGTCGGCGTGGGATTCGTAATATTCCGCGACCTCGAGATACGGACCGGCCTCCTTGGGGATAGCCGCGAGGACCGCTTTGGCTTCCTCCGCGGCAAGGTTCCATTTCTTCTTTTCCTCGAAGATTTCCATTTTCGCAAGATGGCCCTGCACCGCGTCAATGGCGGAGAGCCGCGCAATCTGCGCTTCTGCTTTCTCTTCGCCGCCGCCTGCAATTCCCGGGGCTCGGATGTAAAAGGAGATTAGGTCCCGCTCGAAGCGCACATTATTGGGATCGATTTGCACGGCTTCGAGGAATTCGTGGCTCGCTTTTCTTGCCAGCGATAGCCCGGAAAACCAATTGGCATACTCCGCTTTATGCCCATAGGCTCTGGCTAGAAAATGATGGTAGGAAGCAATCTCTGGTTCCAGCTCGACGGCGCGCTCCGCGTTGTTCACCGCCTTATCATTGTCATGAAGCTCGTAAGCGCACCGCCCTAGCCAGTAGTAAAGAATCGCGCGCTGTGGAGTCTTTGCCGTTTCGGTGTGGAGAAGCGCCTGCGCCTCTGTGTAGTGCCCCTGATCGAAAAGGCTTCTGGCCGCTTCCAGCGGCGTTTGCGCGCGGAGGGTCCCGGCGAAACAAAGAACGATTGTGACGGACAGAGTTGAAAATACTTTCAATCGCCTCATTCTGGCTTTATGGGCTGAATCTTTGTTCCGTCTTTCAATACCAGGTTGCTGGGCAAAGCGATTACTTCGCCTTCGTTCAAACCGCTGACAATTTCATACGTCGTGGAGTCTGCAATCCCGATCTTGATTTCACGCTTGTGGACACGCGTGATGGAATCGCCGTTTTCCACGACAAATACAAAACGATGAGAACCTTCAAATACAACTGCGCCGCGCGGTGCGGACACAACGTTTTCCCGCGTGCGGAGATGAATCTGCACATTTACGTTTGTGTTTGGAATCAGCCGCTGATCGTCATTGTTCAGCGGGCAAAGCAATTCTCCGACGGTGCGCGTCCCATGCGGCACAACCTGTCGCGGGGTCTGGTCCGTTTTGCCGGTCCAGGAATGATTGGGCAGCGCGTCCCAAGTAACGACCAGCGTCTGCCCCGGTTCGAGCAAGCCGAGTTCCGGCTCATCTACGAACACGCGCACGCGAATCTGCTTCAAATCGGCGACTGCGGCAACCAGCATCCCTGTCTGAACAGGATCGTTCGCATGCACTGGAAGTGAATAGAGCGTCCCATTGATCGGCGCTTTCACGCTGGTAGACGCAAGCTTGCTCTGCAAGTCCCGCAGATTGTCCTGAGATTGCTGGACAAGCAGCGCAACACGGTTTTCATCCAATTTTGTCTGACGCACAAAATCGGCGCGGGCCACCCGCAAACGCTGTTGGTCGGCTTCGGTGCGGGCCAGGCTCGCACGGTCATCTGTCAATTCCTGCGGAGTTGCCGCCTGCTGGGCCACGAGCTTTTCGAGCGCCGAGATGTTTGCTTGCTGCCGGTCGTGCTCAAGATCCGCTTTATGGATGTCACTTTCCAATTGTGCTAACTCCGCCTTCTTGCCGCCGGACCGCGCAATTCTCAGGTTTTCCTGGTTGTTCAGGAGAACCTCTTGCTCGCGGGCGATGTTGGCCTGGAGCTCTGAGTCATCAAGGTCGACGAGCGGCTGTCCAGCCTTTACTTGCTGACCTTCCTTCGCGTGAATCGTTGTCACATGGCTGGAGACAAGCGAGCGCATTTCATAAGGCGCGATTGGCTCGATTCTTCCATTTGTGGAAATGGCAGCGCTGAGGGTCGCTCTTGTGATCGTCTGCACTGGAACTTGCGGGACTGGTGTGCGCTCGCTGAGAAAAACGACAATTGCCACTGCGGCGACCGCCAGTACTACATAGAGCCAGACACGCCTCGAGCGCTGTGTTTTCATCCAACCCTCAAGCTATATGCGGTTTCCCGAACCTGCGAGGATGCCATGTATTCTAACAAACCGCATTCGCACAGGCTACGCTGTAATCCAACTTGCGTTTTCGCCACCTTTAACACCTTTGAGTGATTTCGCCCATGAACTTTTACCTATAACTAAAGGATGCGGACAGACTCTTGTTGGATGCAGCGGAGGGCCTTCGTGTGTCGGTGCATGCATGTGGCCCAGCGTGGTAGTATTTGCCCATGACGACTCAGGATCAGACCCATGCACCCGCGGAACCAAAGCCCGGCAAGCATCCTGAACCGGTGCTCCATCGCGTCTGCATTCAGTGCAATAACATGTTCCGTGTCACCCCGGACCACTTCGACGCCAAGCAATGTCCCAACTGCCATAAAGGCTGAGTGGAAGTGATATTCGCAAGCCCTCCGGTGCGTAACAGCAAGAGGACGGTTGTCTCCTTCTAAGTATTAAACTTCGCCGTAGGGAGGTTGGCTAGGCATGATCGAAGCCGAAAGGCTGTGCAAAGTCTTCCATGACAAGAAGCGGGGCGAAGTTCGCGCCGTGAATGATGTCAGCTTCATTTGCAAACCGGGTCAGATTTACGGCCTGCTCGGCGCAAATGGCGCGGGCAAAACGACCACGCTCCGCATGCTTGCGACGATCCTCGAACCGACCAGCGGCACGGCGCGGGTGGCTGGATTCGACCTGATGAAGGATCCGGAGAATGTTCGCGCAAATGTTGGGTTTCTTTCCACGGCGACCGCGCTTTACGGGCGGCTGACCGCGCAGGAAATGGTCGAATACTTTGGCCGCCTTTACGGGCTGGACGAACCAACGATTAAGCGCCGCATCAACGAGATTTTTGCGCGCCTTGAAATGGATGATTTTCGCGATCGCCGCTGCGACAAGCTTTCCACCGGCATGAAGCAAAAAGTTTCCATCGCCCGCACGCTCGTTCATGACCCACAGGTGATGATTTTCGACGAGCCAACCATCGGTCTGGATGTGATGGCCGCGCGGACCATTGTTCAATTCATTCGCGAATGCCGCGACCACGGCAAAACCGTGATTTTCTCGACTCACGTCATGAGCGAAGTCGAAAAACTCTGCGACCACATCGGGATTATTCACGGCGGGATGCTGCTCGCCGAAGGCACACTCGCCGACTTGCGCCAGAAGTACGGATCGCAGGACTTGGAAGACATTTTCGTCAAAATTGTCGAGCCGCACATGGAGAAGGAGGCAGTGGGAAAATGAAACTGCGAAACATCTGGATCGTGTATCGCAAGGAACTGCGCGACTCGCTGCGCGATCGCCGAACATTAATTGCCATGGTGGTCGTTCCAATATTGATCATGCCATTGATTACCATCGGCGTCGGCGCACTCATGGTAAAGGTATTTGGAGAAGCCCAAAAAGAAGTTCCCACTGTAATGATCCTAGGTGGAGCCAATTCGCCAAAAACACTTGGCGACCTCCAGAATGTAAAGGAAATCTCCTTCCAGAAAGGTACCCCGGACTACATACAGCAGATTTCCGATAAGAAGGTGCGCGCCGCCGTGGAGATTCCATCTGATTTCGATGCCGCACTAGGTCGCAGCGAGCTAGTCACCGTAAAAATCTACGACTATGAGGGAGACCTCAAGTCTGGAGTTGCAACCGAAAAGTTGCAAAAGTTCTTCAAAGACCTTAGCGAGCGTATTGTTCTGGAGAGATTGGCGGCAAAGAATCTTCCTGCAACAACGGCCGAGCCTTTCGACCTGAAAACGCAAAACGTGGCACCGCCTGAAAAGGTAAGCGGCGCGGTTATCGGCGGTTTTATACCCTACTTAATAATTATTCTGAGCTTGACGGGAGCGATGTATCCAGCCATAGACCTCACTGCAGGAGAGAAAGAACGAGGCACGATTGAAACCATTCTTTGCAGCCGCGTATCGAGAACGCATCTCGTCCTGGGTAAATTCTTCATGGTGTGGACTGCTTCACTGACGACGGCAATCCTCGCGATGATCTCCATGGGAGGTTCATTTCAGGTCGCGAAAATTTGGATGGCGGGAATGGCCACGAAGGGCACGGATAATCCGATGCAATACTCGATCGGAATCAAAGCCATCCTTGCCGTGTTCTTAATGACGCTTCCGATCACCATCTTCTTCTCTGCCATACTTTTGGCCATCGCCATCTTGGCAAAAAGCTACAAGGAGGCGCAAAGCTACATTTCTCCGCTTATGATTGTTGTCATCCTGCCCGCCGTCGTCGGAATGCTCCCGGGTACCGAACTGAACACGCAGTTTTCGCTGATACCAGTTCTGAATACGACTCTCGTGTGCAAGGAAATCGTCTCCGGCACTTATCACTGGCACCAAATCGGGGTTATTTTCCTTTCGACTTGCGTGTATGCCGCGGCGGCGCTCTTCATTGCGGTGAAGCAATTTAATCGCGAGGAAGTGTTGTTCCGCACCTAGCTCACCGCTTTGCGAATGAACAAATTGGCCGCTTTCAATCGCCCGGATTGAGGCCACCGCATCTCTGCTCCCCTGCTTCATCGCATTCGCCGTGTTAGAATTCGCAATTCATGCCGAGCCAGCCGCTGATTTCGGTCCAGGATCTCTGTAAACATTTCCGCACTTTTCACCGCCGCGAAGGACTGTGGGGGGGCATCCAGAATCTTTTTGTGCGCGAATACCAGACCGTCCGCGCCGTAGAGAAGATAACCTTTGAAATCCAGCCCGGCGAAATGGTGGGGTACATCGGCCCGAATGGGGCCGGAAAGTCCACCACCATCAAGATGCTAACCGGAATCCTGGTGCCCACTTCCGGCGAGATGCTCGCCAACGGGTTTGTTCCCTGGAAGCAGCGCGCGGAGTACGTGAAGAGCATCGGCGTCGTTTTCGGCCAGCGCACCCAGCTCTGGTGGGACATTGCCGTAGTCGAGTCCTTCAAAATGCTGCGCCGGATTTATGGCGTCTCTCAGCGCGATTTCGATGAGCGCATGGACCTTTTCCACAAAGTCCTGGCCATCGGAGATTATCTGAACACCCCGGTGCGCAAGCTCTCTCTCGGTGAGCGCATGCGCTGCGACCTGGCCGCCGCGCTGCTGCACAATCCGCCCATTCTTTTTCTAGATGAGCCGACCATCGGCCTCGACGTCGTCGCCAAAGACCACATCCGGCAATTCCTGCGCGCCATCAACCATCGATATAAGACCACCGTTCTGCTTACGACGCATGACCTCGATGACATCGAAGAGCTTTGCCGCCGCATAATGATCATTGACCGCGGCCAGTTGCTTTACGACGGCCCTCTCTCTACCCTGAAGCAAAAATTGTTGCGCACCAAGCAGATCAAATTCGCCCTGCGCACAAGTGAAGCCGCCGCGAATCTCAGCAGCGCGCTTGCCGCGGAGGGGCTTGAAGCCGAAGCGGTGGATGAATTGACCTACCGCGTCCGCTTCGACAAAACGCGCGTATCCACCTCCGAGCTCATCCGCAAGATTCTCGCGGCGGGCGAAGTGCGCGACCTCTTGATCGAAGACGAGCCCATCGAAGAGATCATCAAGCGTATCTATGCGGGCGAAGAGCTCGTCGAAACTCCCAGCGGAGCCCACCGCCTCCCATGAGCAGCCGCGCTCAAACCATCGCTCCTTACGCGGAATTCACACGCATCGGCTTCATCAATATCCTGGCCTTTCGTCTGCGATACTACATGGGCATCTTCACGTACCTCATCAACGTCACGGTCTACTACTTTATCTGGACGGCGGTATTTCGCTCTTCTGCCGGTGTGACGTCTTCAAATCTTGCGACGGCAACGCTCAACGGCTACACGCTGGCGCAGATGCTTACCTACGTGGCAATCGGGTGGATCATCCGTTCCCTTTACTGGAACACAATCGACCAAGAAATGGCCTACGAGGTGATCGAGGGCAAGATCGCGATGGATTTCATCAAGCCCGTCTCGATCCAGTGGATGTGGATTTGCCGCGCGCTCGGCGAAACAGGGTTCCGGCTGATTCTTCTGACCGCACCGACTTCCATCGCCGTTGCGCTGCTTTTCCCCGTAAGACTTCCCTCTTCGGTTGCGAATTTTGGCCTATTTCTTGTGGCGGTCGCGGGCAGCATTCTCCTGATGAGCGCCATCAACTTCATGATCGGCACCTGCGCCATCCCGCTGAAATCAATTCTGGCGCTCATCCGGGCGAAGTACTGGCTGATTGAATTGCTCAGCGGCCTCCTCGTCCCCATGACGTACTTTCCCAAACCGCTTCAAGAAATTGCCGCCTGGCTGCCCTTCGAGCATATCGCGTATACCCCTCTGCAAATCTATCTGGGCAAACTGAGCGGGTTGGAGGCCGCAAAGGCGCTGGCCACGCAGTGGATCTGGATCGCGCTTTTGCTTTGGGCCGGCAGCGCATGGTGGACTCGAGCCACGCGCAAGATCACCATTCACGGCGGATAACATATGAACCGTCTGCTCAAATCGCTCAAACTTCACGCCGGCCTGTTTGGCGAGTACTTTGTCCAGTTCTTGAAGGTCCGCGTGAGCTACCGGGGCGATTTCCTCGTGAGTTTAGCCACCAGTACAGCGGCCACCGTATTCGCATTTGCTTTTGTGTATGTCCTGTTCCGCAGAGTGAACCTCATTGGGTGGCGCTTCGAGGAGATTGTCTTTCTTTACGGCTTCTCACTCATTCCATTCGGGCTGTTCAACGTTTTGAGCCTCAACCTCTACGAATTCGGCAATACCTACATCATGGAAGGAAAATTCGACCGCGTTCTGCTCCGGCCTGTGAATTCACTTTTCCAGGTGCTTTTCGAAAATTTCCGGATCGAATCTTTTTTTGAAGCATTTACCGGCGTCGGCATCGTTATCTGGGTTGCCGCCGCGATGCACCTGAATTGGGGCGTGAAGGACGTCCTGTTGTTGGTTTTGTTTGGAGTCTGCGGGTGCGTTATCTACGTCTCCGTGTTTCTCACACTCAGTACTTTTTCTTTCTGGTTTGAAGACCGCGTAGGCGTTCACCCGCCATTCTGGAATCTGTTAGCCTTTGGTCGTTATCCGATGTCCATCTACTCAGGCAAAATTCAATTCGTCCTAAGCTGGATTGTGCCTTTTGCCTTCGCCACGTTTTATCCCGGCGCTCGTCTCCTCGCGCACGGCGAGTGGCGCAAGTTTGCATTATTGATTCCTATTGTAGCTGCAGTCTGCGCCCTGCTCGCGTGTCTCGTCTGGAGCCGCGGCGTCCGCCACTACTCTTCCACCGGCTCGTGATTCGACAATTTCACGAAATATTTTGCGCAGATCAAAGTCGAATCAAGAACATTGCCCCATCCGCATTCGTATCAATCAGTGGAGGCTGCCGTGAAACGCTGGGTACGTTGGACTTGTGCGTTATTGGTGCTGCCACCGTTGCTCTCGATCCCCGTGGGCTATTGGATGGCCTCAGGATCCTTGCACCCGCCCCGGCGCCCTTTGACTGCGCAAATGATTACGCAGACAGAAGTCGTTTTTCACGAGGCTCACGCCACAAGAGAAGACCTGAATGTCACCGCAGCGGACGGGACGATTCTGCGTGGATGGCTTGTGCGCCCTCAATCACATTTATCCGACGATAAAGATTCCCTCGACTATGTGCTTGTATTTCACGGCATCGCCGACAATCGGATGGGCGTATTTGACAAAGCTGAGTTTCTAGTTCGCGCGGGTTACGGGGTTGTGCTGATGGACTCGCGCGCGCATGGCGAAAGCGGCGGTGCGATTGCAACGCTTGGCTGGAAGGAGCGCGACGACGTCCGCGCGATTATTTCTGCGCTCAAAAGCCGGGAAAACGTCCGATGCATTTTTGCTTTAGGCGTTTCCATGGGAGCGGCAATCGCACTACAAGCGGCTGGCGAGGATGCGCGAATTGACGGCGTGATCGCGGAGGCTCCATTCAGTTCGTTGCGTGAAGCAAGCTACGATTATGCAGCATTTCACTTGGATCCATGGCTCGCGCGAATTTACCTCCGGCCCGGTGTCGAGGCCGGATTGTGGAAAATCGAACGTGAGAGTGGGTTCAAAGTGGACGCGATTTCACCCGAGCATGCAGTCGCCGCGCGCGCGTTTCCCGTTTTCCTGATCGGTGACGAAGATGACTCAACCTTGCCCGCGCGGCACGTAATTGCGATTTACAAACACGCGAAAGGCCCGAAGCGAATTTGGATTGTGGCGCACGCGAACCATGCCTCTGGAATGGGAGTGGCGCGCGACGAGTATGAGAGGCGTTGCCTGGATTTCCTGCGTGCGATTCAATGCGGCCGGCCAATGCAACACGAAACCCCGGCGCATTGGACAGGATTACACAGTGTGAATTGCTTGCTGGCGGGATTCCCACTCGTCGCTTAATCGCCGGATCGTCTCGCGCAAGCGCACCGCAAGTTCAACGATTGTCTCAAGACGCGCGACAGCGTAGGACGGGAACTGGCTTCGGCGCTCGAGTAACAATTCCGCGTTGCCCAGAATACCCGTCAGTGGGTTATTCACCTCATGGCGCAGAAGTTCACCGAAATTATCCTCACGAATGCGCAGGGCGAAATCTTCCGCATGAATGAGTGTGGCAATGCGCGCGCGCCGCGCCACCAGCCCCGCTGCAACCGGCAGAAAATTGCCCACGCGGGCTACCAGATCCGCTGCTCCGGAGCGGATCAGGAACGCGAGCATTTCCTGATGCTCCGCGGGGGCCGCGACCACAACGGGCGCGTGTCCCGTCAAGGAAGCGACAGTTCTTTCCAGCGCGATGCCCGACTCGTCGGGACAGAGAGCTGAGGCGTCAAGAAAGATCACGCTCGGGCTCCAGCGCTCAAGCATCCTGCTTGCCTGGGCCAGCGTGGCTGCGAGAGGCGCCTGAATCGGACCTTCCGCGCAGAGAAGCTCTTCGATGAAGCCGCGCGTCAGGCTCGAATCGCCGCACACGATCAGAATACCCGGACCGGTCGGCGCTCTTCCAACGTTTTCACTTTTTCTTATCGGCAAACTATGAATTGACACTGATTCACCCGCGTCCGTTTCTTTCATTCTTGGAAGGCAATCTTCTAAAAATCTCGCTTACCTGGACCCGCCTCTTCCCTCCGGAACACTGTGAACGCCTTCCGCGCGACTTCGTTTCCTGGCGGATTCAAGGGCAGAGGCAACAATCGCCTTGAGCTCTTCCACCAGAAATGGCTTCGCGAGGTATGGGACGCCGCATGACTCCAGAAATTCCAACGTGCGGGGCGCCAGCGTGTCTCCGGTAACAAACACCAGGCTGTGCTGCAAGGAGCTGCCTTTCGCCACCAGTTCCCGATGGAGAGCTCGTCCGTCAAGGTGCGGCATTTTCAAATCACAGATAAGAAGATCGTAATTCCCATGAAGCGCGCGGCGAAGACCTTCTTCACCGTCCAGGACGATCTCCACCGGATACCCTTCCTCGGCCAAGACATCCGAAATCAGCCGCGCGACCGTGGGTTCGTCCTCCACGACGAGCACGCGCTCCGTATGTGGGACAGTGGGCAAACTTGTAACGCTTTTACTGCCCGGGCCGAGAGAAGCAACGGACGCGGCGATAGGTTCCGCCGCGGGCAGCTCAACGCGGAACGCCGCGCCGTGCCCGGGCGTGCTGTCCACGGAGATTTCGCCTCCATGCGCTTTCAGAATGCCGATGGCAATGGACAGACCGAGCCCAGTACCAAGCCCGGCAGGCTTCGTTGTAAAAAACGGATCAAAGATGCGCGGCATAACGTCCGGGGGGATGCCCGGGCCCGTGTCCACGATTTCGAGCGCTACGCGCCCTCGCGACGGTTGCCACGTCCGGATGTAAATGCTTCCTTCTCCCGCGCCCTGGCGAATCGCCTGCTCGGCATTCACGATCAAATTCAGGAATACTTGTTGCAATTGCGCGGGGTTGGCAATGATTGAGGGAAGAGATGCGTCGAGGTCCATCGAGAGCCCGATGTTCTCAACCCTGAGCTCGTAATTTCTGAGCGCGAGTGTCTTCTCAACGATTTCGTTTAAGTGCACTCGATCCCGCTCCGACCGGGCGTCTCTTGCGAAGAGGAGCAGGTTCTTCACAATGCGTGAGGCGCGTTCCGCTTCCTGATAAATCAACCGCGCATCCGCTTCCTGGGGCGGGGTCAGGCGCCTGCCAAGCAGGAGCTGCGCGTATCCCATGATGCCGGTCAGAGGATTGTTCAATTCATGCGCGATGCTGGAGACAAGCTGGCCGAGGCCCGCCATCTTGTCAGTCTGCAACAGTTTCGATCGGGCAGCCCGCTCGTTCGTTACATCGCGGAAAATGTCGAGGCGCCCCACTACGGTGCCATAGCGATCCCGAACCGGGCGAACGAGCCGCTCAAGCCTGCACGGTTCGGGTTTTGTGAATTCGAGCTCGTCCAAAATCGCTTCACCGGGCCGGCTCGCAAGCTCGCGCCACCGCCGCACAAAATCAGCAGGTTCGCGGAATCGCTCGGGGACAGCGCGCGCCAGGTCGTGCCACGTCTTGCAGAAATTTAGCCCCTGCCTGGTCAGTCCAACTAGCTGCGCAAAACGGTCATTCAAAAGCAGGATTTCACCATTCTTGTCATAAAGAATGATTCCAGCATCGGATTCATTCGCTAGGTTGACGATTGCTGCTTCAGCATTTATGGCGCGTTCCATTAAGTCGCAGGAACTAAATCGCGTCAGGGAGCCAAACGCCCTTGGCTCGTCCACACTGCACGCGGCGGCGAATCCCAGCGCGTCCGCGATTGCACGAAGGGCGGAGGTCTCCACCAGTGCCGCTTCGTCCCGCCAGGCCACGAGGGCCAGACCGATGGTTTTCTGCGCCACATGCATTGGCAGCCAAAGGACTTTCCCGGCCCCTTCCAATGGCCCGAACCGCATCTGTTTGGAATCGGTTCCTTTCAGCAGAACCTCGTCAACGGTGCTGTCCATTAAACCGGCAAGTGCGGGCGAATCCGGATCAAGCTTTAACCAGCGTTCGGGGATAAGCCCATTCCCCGGTTCCAGAACAACCCCCTGCAATTCGCGCGTTTGCCCCTGATTCAAAAGCCACACGCCCGAGCGATCGGCGCTGCTGGCATCTAGCAATTCTCGCGTGCCGAACTCCACAATCCGCGTAAGCGCCTCGCCCTTCACCGCGAGGCGCAACAGCCTTGCCGCCGCCGAATGATCCGCCCCAGACGCGCCGTCTTTAAAAATGTCGGAGGATGTGGGGGCCATTCGGTTTCTACCACCTGGCCCCGAGAATTAAGTAACTGGCAAGCACGGCAATACCGAGCGCCGCTGCGTATTCGGCGATTGTGCGAAGAACTTTGGCCGGCGTGAACCGTCTCATTTGTCGAAGCATCAATATTCTCCCGGAATAGGCATTGCACTGCGGATGCCACCACCGGGGTGGTAACCTGCTTGGAATCAATGAGTTGCAGATGCACCGGAATACATCCGCGGCAGGTTTTCCCACAACGAAATCAGGAACCTCGCTTTGGGTTCCAGAGTGGTTTGAATGGAGTATCTAGAAAACAGGCGTGAACACTCGTTCCAAGGCCAAATGCGCGGGCTATCTGCGCAGAATGAATCAGTGAATCATTTGCGTGGAAGTGACTTTCGCTCGCCGCGCCAACCGAAACGCTATTGCGGCGTCGCGGCAGCGGGATGCGATTCGTAATGCTTCAGCTTGCGGTAAAGCGTGGTCTTGCCGATGCCAAGTATGCGGGCGGCAGCCACTTTGTCGCCTCCAGTTTCCTGCAAGGCGCGGAAGATGGCACGGCGCTCCATCGCGTCCAGGGGGACCAACTTGTCGTCATCCAAAGGCCGTGCGTCCGAGCCGTAATGGAGATTCGACGGCAAATCATTCAATTGCAGTGTGGGTCCGGACCCGAGCGCGACTGCGCGCTCGACGGCATTCTCAAGTTCGCGCACGTTGCCTGGCCAATCGTAGGCCATCAGACATCGCAAGGCTTCCTCCGTCAATTTGCGCGGCGGGCGATCCGGATCAGCAAACTTTTCGAGGAATGCATTGGTGAGGAGCGGGATATCGCTCTTTCGTTCGCGCAAAGGAGGAATCTTGATCTGCACGACGTTCAAACGGAAATAGAGATCCTGCCGAAATGTCCCGTTGCGAATCGAGGTTTCAAGATCGCGGTTTGTCGCCGCGATGATGCGCGCCCGCAACGGCACGCGCGTTGTGGACCCGACCGGCTTGATCTCATGCTCTTGCAACGCGCGAAGCAGTTTGGCCTGCAAGTCCACGGGCATGTCGCCGATTTCGTCGAGAAATAGCGTCCCCTCCTCGGCGGTTTCCAGAAGACCCTGCTTGTTGTGCTGCGCCCCCGTGAACGCGCCTTTCACGTACCCAAACAGCTCGGATTCGATGAGCGATGGAACCAGCGCCGAACAATCCACGGGCATAAATGGTTTTTGTCGGCGGGGTCCCAGAAAATGGATGGAGCTTGCGACAATCTCCTTCCCCGTCCCGCTTTCGCCCAAAATCAATACCGGGTAATTGTGCTGGCTCACCTTTTCAATCAGGCGGTAGACACGCTGCATCTTCGCGGAAAGGCCGATTAGTCCGCCGAACCCCGGCCGCGTGCGCAACTGCTCGCGAAGGATGCGGTTCTCCTGATCCAGCAAAAGCGCGCGCGCCACGCGCTCGAGTTTTCCGCGCAGGTCATCAATATGAAATGGTTTGGTGACGTAGTCCGCCGCGCCGAGGCGTGTCGCTTCAAGCGCCGTATCAATCGTTCCATATTGCGTCAGCACGATCACCGAAACGTGCGGCCATTGGCTGCGGATGTGCCGCAGGAGCGCCATCCCTCCCATTTCAGGTACGCGCAGGTCCGTCAGCACAATATCAATGGGATATTCTTCGAGTGCCGTTAACGCTTCCTCCGTGGTCGCCGCAGTCCGGACTAGGAGCCCGGCTTCTTCACCCACTTCTTTGCAAACTTCGCGGTCCTCAGGGCTATCTTCCACTAGGAGCGCGGTGACAATTGACAGCGGCTTGGCCGGCGACTCGAATGCAGTATTGGTCTCCACGCTCCCCCTCAGTTGGATTGCATAGGGATTGAGAGCAACCCTTGTGCCATTCTAGAACGGGGCCTTGAAACTCTGATTATAGAGACTTTACCCTTAAATATAGTCGGAATCATGAGTGCAGATTAGTACCACAACCGGTAAAGTGTCAATTTCATTTGCGGCAGGTATGGGCACGCAAAAGCAGAGTTTTCAATGGAATGCAAAAATGGGAATGGGTTCCGTCCCAAAATGGGAATGGACTGCTTCGAACCTAATGATTGGGAGTCCCGCCCGAAGAAGGCTGCTGGGTCCCGGCATTGGCAAATCGTATTGCGTAGAGCCCTTCCGTCGCAGAAGCCGCGAACAGGACCGCTGCCCGGTCTTCCGTGGTCACTACGGGGAAAAAACCCTCAGCGAGCATCCCGGAAACCCGTGTCCATGATCTTCCGCGATCGCGGGAAAGATAAAGCCCGCCCGCGCGCATGGAAGCCAGGAAAGTATCTCCCGCAATTGCGAGGTCCTGAACCGGAGCTTGCGGAATGCCGGCCCCGGCAAGCTTCCAGGTCTTCCCAGCGTCGCGCGAAATATAAAGGCCGTTTTCTGCGTCGGCTACGATCGTCTCTTCATCGCCGGTTGTCGTAGCGTCAAGCCAGAGGGCGGCTCCCGCGGCTTCCGGAAGATCGTGCCAGTTCCAAGTTTTTCCGCCGTCATGCGAAAAGACCAATCCGCGCAGGGAGACAACCCACATATTCATGCCGTCCGGAGAAACCCTTACGCTGCGCACTGGCAGCGCAGGCAGCGGTCCAAGCGGGAGGATCTCCCACGTTTCGCCGCGATCCGTTGAGCGCATCAGGCCGCGCTCCGTCGCGGCCAGCCAGGACGATTCAGAAAAAGCCATGTCATTAACTTGCTCAGTGAATCCGTTTCCCGCTGGACGCGTCGCCGCCATTCGCCCCTGTTTTTTTTGCGCAGCGGAGGTAAGCGAGGCAAGCAGCGAAGCGGTTGCGGCATCCAACCGGCCCACGGGCGTCCATGCCGACTTCGGAGCCTCATACCGAATCAGTCCGCCTCGCTCAAGCGCGGCCCACCAACCGCCGGGCGCTGCATATAGACGCCGCACACCCTGCATCCTCAATCCGTGCCCTAGCGGAGCCCAGGTGTTCCCTCCATCCTCAGTTACGAGCAGCGACTCCGGAGCGTTTGCCAGCACCGCGAGAACGCGGCCCTCCTTCTGGCGGTCAAGCGCGAGAGACACGATTTGCCGGTGAAAAAAACCATCGTTCGCGGCGCTGTAATGCGCGCCGCCATCCTCGCTCACCAGCACTCCCAGTTTTTCGGTGCCAATCAGGAGACGCCCCGGAAGGAGAGCCACGGAATTGATCACCCAATCGCCCGGAGTGAGCCGCTTCCAGCTCACTCCTCCATTTGCCGTGACCCAAAGCCCTTCGGTTGTTGCCGCATAAATCGTCGCCGCATGCTCCGGGTCCTGCAGAATTTCCTGCGTTCTCCGAGCCGAGTAAGGGATCCCCTGAATCTTGCGCCACAATCCCGCGCCGTCTTCGCTCAGATAAATCCCCGAGCAAGCGCTCGCGAAAATTCGCCGCGGCTGCGTTCGGTCTACCAGCATGCTCATCACGTCCGAATCGTCAATCATTCCTTCGTGGACGGGAACCCAGTGCTCCCCGCCATCGCTGGTCTTCCAGGGAAGGTGATACGTGCCCGCATAAATAATTCGTGCGTTGCCGGGGTCAAGAGCGATCGAATCGAAATTGCGCAACTCCTCGTGGCCTTCCGGCGAAATGCGCTCCCACGTCTTCCCTGAGTTGGCGGACCGGAACACTCCATCCACAGCTCCAGCGATAAGCACATTCAAATCGGACCGCGCTTCCGCAAGCGCGCGCACGGCATGCCCTTTCAATCCCGAATCAGACCACGTGCGGCCGCCATCTTCACTTCGATAGACGCCGCCCCCTGCTTTCCGATCCTGCGTCCATGTGCCCGCCCACATCACTTGCGGCGCGCGCGGATCCACAACGATCGCGGTCACCACACTATCCAGCCGCGTTCCCGCGCGGCCCAAAAGCGTCCAGTGCGCTCCCGCGTCCGTCGAGCCGAATACGTGCCCGTCCGCTGTGCCGAGGAAAACTCGATTGCGGTCGGATGGATCGCTCGTGAGCGTACGCACATCTCCGCCCGGCGGCCCCATCGGCTGCCACGTTTGCGCAAAGGAATGCGGCGCGGCAAAGAGCCCGAGCAGGATTGCGATTTGAATGCGAGTTTTCATTCCTTCGTGAATTGCCCTTCCGCAATTCTACGTTCGCCGCTACTCGCGCGGCAACGCCTCCACCCAAAAACAAACAGGCCCGGTGCAGACGATGCTGCGCCGGGCCTGCTCACGGATTCCCGTGAATTGTATTGTTCGAGTCTAGTAGGTTGCGCCTTCCGGAACCCAGATGATTTCGATCCGGCGGTTCGCTGCGCCAGCGCCTTCCTGTCCGCTGCCCGCACGTACCGTGATCCGGCTCATATCGATGCCCTTGCCTACCAGATATTTCGCAGCGTTGTCGCCGCGTTCCTTACCGACGGTCTTCGCGTGCGGTTCCTTCGGATCCGCGTAGCCGATGATAACTATCGTCCCCTTGGGTTCGTTCTGCAAACGCAGCGCCACGTCGTCGAGGATGCGCTTGCAAGCGTTGTCCGTCCGCGAGATGCCCGGTTTATAGGTAGTGCACTCGTTGATCTTGCTGGCCTGTGGCGGCGGTGGCGGCTGCTGCACAGTCACATTCGCCGTGCAATCCGCCGCGCCGTCATGTCCGTCCTCCACGCGACCCGTAATTGTGTAAGTTCCCGGGCCAAGGCCGGTCGTATCGAATTGCACTGAAGCTCCAGTGCCCACGATCTGCCCTGCATTGGCACGCCAGGTGTAGTTCAATGCGAAGTTCTGCGGGCTGGACGCCGATGCCGTCACGTTGACGCGCTCGCCTGCCATCACGGTGCTCCGGTCCGTCGAGCAGCTCATCACGGGCGGTTTCGGAGCCGGCGGCGGTGGCGGAGCGGTCACGCGGATGTCCACCGAGCACGAAGCAGAACCGCCATGCCCGTCATCCACGCGTGCGGAAACTGAGTAGGAGCCTGCGCCGGAACTCCCGGCGCTCCAGCGCGCATCCGCGCCCGATCCATCCACTCGTCCTCCCGTGGCGCTCCATGTGTAAGTAAGCGAGTCGCCATCCGGATCGCTGGCGGACACATGAACTGGAACTGTTTCTCCAGATCCCGCCATAACCATGTTCTTGTCCGCGGAACACGATGCCGTCGGCGGACGATTTATCGCTTCCGGATGCGCTCCCCACCGGATGAGCAGTCCGCTGGAGACACGGAGGTTGTTCTCTGGATATGAACCGCCCGTATTGGTGAAAGTCGTCATGACGTATTCCACCTGGGCCATCCGCCAGGAGAAATGCTTCGTCAATTTCAAATCGAAACCGCCACCCGCCGCCAGCGAGAATGCGTTGGCGCTCGCTGCAGTCGGAGACAAGGATGCGCTCGCCCACGCGCCACCGAATAAAACCTGCGCAAACGGCGTTACCATTGAATTGTTCCGGTATGAGAGTCGCGGGCCGAACATATAGGTGTAACCGGTTGCGTCCACACTGGTGTTATTGATCGTTCCAGCGTGATACCCGCCGAAATCTCCCACCAGCCCGAACCAGTGGTTCAGGTTGTACGCAATGGATGCGCTCCCGCCATTTGCATGGACAGTGCCGGGCACCGTTGAGCCCGGGCGAAAATCAAAAAACGAATAGCCTACAAATGCTTCCCAGTGCGGATAATCTGTGCCGGGCTTGATATGAGGGTCTGCGCCCGATTTCGGCGCACTCGCCGTCTTCGCATCTTTCGGCTGCCTTGCCGCGGGCGCGGACCCGCTGTTGGGCGACGCACTGTCCGCCGCCCCCGCACTCGAACCATTTTGCTGCGCGAACACTGTGGGAACAAACAGCAGCGCTGCAATCGCCAGCACACTTGCACGACTTCTCATTTCATCCTCCTGAATTTTGGAACACTCTCTCGCCCAGCCGCGACCCTCGGCCCACCAGATTGACGAAGCCAGATGAAGTCTACTAACTGATATTCAAAGCTCGAAGCGGGCTCGCGGTCTTCGCCCAAGGTACTGGGCATAATTGCGATAGGAGGCGAATTCAATTCCCCCCACGGCGGACATTGTATTCCCCAACCCGGCCTGTGAGCAACCCCCGCTGGCCTTTGCGGATTGTGCGGACAGTGCCTGGCGAAACAAACGGCTGAAAGGCGGGATTTCAATGATCCGGTCGCACGAACTGGTTGCGCGAAACGGGCGTTTCAACCGTTGCCTCGCCGTGTGGGTGGCATTCCTCGCCCGCTGCTGTTAAATTGCAGAATGAGCCAATCTGCGGCTCCCATATGGCAGAACAAAACGGCGCCAGTGAACGAATCCTCATCGTAGAAGACGAAGCCAATGCCCGCGCGGGCTATGAAGCCCTTTTGCGCAAATGGGGCTACGGAGTCCTGGGGGTGGGCAGCGCCGAAGAGGCGCTCGAGCGCTTCGCCGAATTCCAGCCTTCGCTTGTGATTGCAGACGTCGAGCTGCCCGGTATGGACGGCCTCGCATTTCTGGGCCGCCTTTCAGAAGAACTCTCGCACATCCCAGCCATCGTAATCACCGGACGCGGCAGTGAAGACCGCGCCGTCGCCGCCATCGAGGCCGGCGCATTCTGGTATATCGAAAAGCCGCTTCGCGCGCCGGTGCTTCGCGCGCTGCTGGATCGCGCGCTCGGCCGGATTCGCGACAAAAAGCAAGTCTCCGCCCTCACGCGCCAGTTGCGTGACACCGGACGGCTGGGCAGCCTCATCGGCGGCTCAAAGGCGATGCTGGAAGTGCTGCATCTAGTCGAGCAGGCCGCGCCTTCCTCGGCCTCGGTGCTCATCACCGGCGAAACGGGCTCGGGCAAGGAAATTGTCGCGCGCACGCTTCACCGGCTTTCTCCGCGCACGGATAAGCCGTTCGTCGCCATCAACTGTTCCGCCATCCCGGAATCACTGATGGAAAGCGAAATCTTCGGCCACGAAAAAGGAGCTTTCACCGGCGCGGCGGAGCGCCGACTCGGCTGCTTTGAGTTGGCCGATGGCGGCACGCTTCTTCTTGACGAGATCGGTGAGATGCCCGCGCCCACGCAAACCAAACTGCTGCGCGTGCTCGAAGACGGCAAGGTCCGCCGCCTCGGAAGCAGGTCGGAGACGCCGGTGAATGTGCGCGTCCTCGCGTCCACGAATCGCGATCCGGAGCAGGCCGTAAGCAAGGGTGGCCTCCGCCAGGATCTTTTTTTCCGGCTCAACGTTTTCCGCATTCATCTCCCGGCCCTTCGCGAGCACAAAGAAGATCTCGCCGCCCTCGTGGAGCAATTGCTCGCGGACCTGACCACAAAACACGGCAAGAAAGTGCGCGGCGTGAATTCTGATGTAATGGACGCCTTCCAGAGTTACACCTGGCCGGGAAATGTCCGCGAACTTCGCAACGTTCTCGAACGCGCTCTGATCGTATGCGACCGCGAAGTCATCACCCGCGCGAATTTGCCTCCCGATTTCGGCCACGTATCCGCCAACGCGGGGACGGGCCTATCTTCTCTTCGTTTTCCCGTGGGCACCACGGTTGAGGCCGCCGAACGCGAATTGATCCTCCAGACGCTCGCGGCGACCAACAACAAAACGCGCGCGGCGGAGCTTCTGGGCATCAGCTTGAAAACGTTGCACAATAAGCTGAAGGAGTATGAATCGGCAGGCGCCCAGAACGAATAATTAGTCGCGCGCCGGCTCGCGCGGGCTTGCTGTATCGCGCATAGGCAAGACGATGCCCCTGCGGCTCAGAACAAAATTCACGCTCATTACGGCGCTGCTGGTTCTCGGCGTCGCGCTCCTCATTTCTGTGGTCTTTGTCGGCACTCTCGCTCGCGGCGCAATTACTGCCGCCGAAGCAGACGCCAATCGCGCTGCACTTCAGGTGCTTGGACAAGCGCAAAAGGCTCTGGAGGATGCCAGCATCGCCGGCCGCGCACCGGCCTCATCCAGTTCTCAAGACGTCCGCAACTACCTGCAGGAGGAATTCACGCGCAGCAGCGGCGTTCGATCGGAGCTGGAAAACTTACCCGCGCAAGTCAAATCCATATATGAGGTCACCATCGCCGATGGCGGAGGAATGGGGCTCTTGTCAACCGACTCAAATCTTGTGAATCGCCCTCTAACAGCGTGGACACCCTTTTCTGACCTTACAAGCCAAAGTTCTTATTCTCAGCTTCGAGTCATCTTCGGCCCTTCGCAGTTTTATCAAGTTCAACTCCCGTTTGGTCTTCGTTCATCGGCGGGACAAGCGCGATACGGAGAGGTGCGTGTCACAGTTGAGACCGGCCTCCTCCGAAACCAGATTACTCCGGGGCTGCAAACGGCGGGTTTGTATGGGCTGGCAGCGGTGCTTATTTCCACCCTGGTATCGGCTTTCGTCAGCGGGATCTTCCTGGCGCCGCTCGACGCCATCAATCGTCAGCTCGACAGCCTTTCCGGGGGAAAATCTGATACTCGCGCCCGGCGCAAAGGATCTTCAGCGCGCGGCGATGAACTCACGCAAGTGCAATCTAAGATCAGCCGCCTCGGCGAACAACTCCGCGGCGTGCGGGAAATCTTCAGCACTCTGCGCGAGAACTTGAATCACGTGATGTCCGGACTCGAAGACGGTCTGATTCTTTTTTCGAGCGAGGGCCGCGCCGTGCTGGTCAGTCCCGCCGTGGAAAAATTTCTTGGTGCGCCTTCAGATCAATTTCTGGGCCGAACTGCCGCTGAGATTTTCCCGCCGGAGCATCCTTTGCGGCGCGTGTTGCAGTTCACGGGAGAGCGGCTCGAACCAATTGACGGCGCGGAAGCCGACCTTCCCGCCGCTCCGGGAGTTGCATCCTCTTCCCTGCGGGTGGGCGTCACGGTCCATCCCATTCCGGAATCGAGCGGCGACGCCGGCGCTGTGTGGGGCGCGCTCGTAACTCTGCGCGACCTCGAGTCGCGCGAAATCATTGGCAGCGAGCTGGAAACTTCCGAGCGCCTCTCCGCGCTCGCGCGCATCACCACCGGCGTCGCGCACGAAGTAAAAAATCCGCTCAACTCGATGCGCCTGTGGCTGGAAACGTTGAAGGAATCGCTGCCCAAAGATCACGAGGCTTCAACGCAGGCCGTCCGCGTGCTCGATAGCGAAATTGACCGTCTCGACCGCGTCGTCAAGCGCTTCCTCGATTTCACCAAGCCCGTCGAGATGCGCATTGACGATGTCGATCTGGCGCCGCTGCTCTCAAATGTCATCGAAGTGGCGCGCCCCGAAATCGATCGCTCCAAAGTTACCGTCGAAATGCGTCTCGCGGAAGGCGTGCCTCCTCTGCGCGGCGATGGCGAACTCTTGCGGCAGGCGATGCTCAACCTGGTGCTCAACGCCGTCGAAGCCATGCCCGGCGGCGGGCGGCTGCTCATATCTCTCGAGCGCCGCGCGGACAATGCCGTGATTATGGTCAGCGACACTGGCAATGGAATTCCGCTCGAACACCGCTCGAGGATATTTCAGCTTTTCTACACCACCCGCAAGGGCGGTAGCGGGTTGGGACTCGCCACCACATTCCGAATTGTGCAACTTCACAATGGTTCGATAGACTTTGTATCGGAGGTTGGACGGGGCACTGCGTTCCGCGTCGAGCTGCCGCTTGCGCGAGGCCAGTCCACCGCGGCAGAGCCGGCGCGTGCGGCGCGCTCTGCCCGGGCGCAGGCAAAATAATGCGTTTGCGAAACCACAACTCGCAGCATCGATCGGCGTTTCGCGTCTTCTTTCCGCGCCGCAAAAGCTTTTCGGTTTCGTTTGGCTTCCCGATATTTGCGATGCTTTTTCTCGGCCTCGGTGGATGCCCCAGCAAGCCCGTGCATAGCGACCTCGGCAAGAACGGCCTCATCAAGCCGCCCCACGTGATCTCGCGGGATGTGGATACGACGCCACCGGAGATTAATCCTCCCGCGTGGCCGCTCACTTTCTATCTCACGATCCGCCCACCTAGCCCGCCGCCGGTGCGTCATCAGCCGAACACATCCGAGCCGGAGCCTGCCGAGCCAATAAAAGCTGAGGCGCCGCAAATTTCGCCGCAACTTTCGCCAGAGGAACGCTCGCGCGCGCAGGCCAGCGCGGGTGAAAACATGCGCATCGCGCAGCAGAATCTCGACTCCGCAAACGGGAAAAAGCTCAGCGCAAATCAGCAGGACATGGCCGACAAAATCCGTGGCTTCCTAAAGCAGGCGCAAGACGCCATCGCCGCGTCCGATTGGAACCGCGCCAGCAGCCTCGCCGAAAAAGCCAGGTTGCTCTCCGACGAACTCGTCAAATCCCTGCGCTCCTGAAATTGGTTTGGCTGGTCCTTCCGCTGCGTGCGAAAGCTGCTAACATTGATCCGCGCGGTGCGCTCGTCCAATGAAATCATTTGACGTAATTATTGTCGGCGGCGGAATCATCGGCGGCTCAATCGCGTTTGAGCTGACCCAGCAAAGAATTCGCGTTGCCGTATTCGATAGGCAAACGCCCGGCCAGGAAGCCTCCTGGGCCGCGGCGGGAATGCTCTCTCCCGCCCCGGATAGCTCCGACGCAATTCCACTTGTGCCGCTTGCGCGCGTGAGCCTGGACCTCTATCCCGAATTCATCGCCGCCGTCGAAGAAGCCTCCGGCCAGCACGCGGGATTCCGGCCAGGCGGCGCCATCGAGGCATTTTTCTCGCAGGATGCCGCGCGCGAACTCAGCACGCTTGTCGCGCTGCATCACGGTCTTGGCCTTCCCACAGAAGTCCTTCGAGTTGAAGAAGCGCACAAGCTCGAACCAGCGCTCGGCCGCGATTTGGGCGCTGCGGCCCTGCTTGCGAATGAAGCGTCAGTGGACAATCGATTACTCACCCACGCCGTGCTCGCCGCCGCTGAGGCAAGCGGCGCGGAGTTTTTCAATGAATGCCCAGTGACCGACGTGCTTTTCGCCCAAAATAAATGCACGGGAATTTCAGTGGCGGGTGAACGGGCGAATGCAGGCCACGTTGTAATCGCCGCGGGATGCTGGGCAAGCCAGATCGAAAGTGTCGCGCGTTACGCGCCTACGCGCCCGGTGCGCGGACAAATGGTTGCGATTTTTTCCGAAGAAGTGGATATCGCACATGTGATTCGCAGCGAGCGCGGCTACATTGTCCCGAGGGGCGACGGCCTCTGCGTCGCCGGTAGCACGCTCGAAGACGCGGGATATGAAAAACGAGTCACGCCGGGGGGCATTGAGAAAATCCTCGGTGCGGTGAATGAGATGGCGCCCGCCCTTGCCGATGCTGAAATTGTCGAAACCTGGAGCGGCTTGCGGCCCGACACGCCCGACCATCTGCCATCGCTCGGCCTCACCGATATCGAAGGGCTGTTGATCGCCACAGGACACTACCGCAACGGCATTCTGCTTTCGCCCGTCACTGCAAAAGTGATCGCGGAATTTATTACCGAAGGCCGCGCTTCGATTAATTGCGATGCATACTCGCCCATGCGCTTCGCCGATTCCGCGAGAGCTTCCGCTTAAAGAAATCTTGGCAAGACCAAAACAAAAAGGGCGCGGTTTTCGCACCCTTTTTGAATCTTTTTTTATTTAGTCATCCGACTGACTCAAAACTCGAAGCTCAAAACGGGGATCGCGAACGCGTGGGTTCGCGGTTCGGCGGGCCGGGTATTGCCGATGCGTGGCCCGGATCCGTAAATGTGATGTAACTCGCATCGAGGTAGAGCGTCCGGTCGAGCACGATGTCGAGCGTGGTACCGCGCGGCAATTCCAATTCCGGGCCGCGTGTTAGAAGCACCGTTGCGAGGCTCACCGCCATCCCAGCGGCCGCGCCGATTCCCGCTCCGCCCGCCGACCGCGTTGCGATCCCGCCGACACCCGCGCCAATTGCAGTGCCCTTCAAAATCGTGCCGACATCGGTTCCCTTGTCCGAATCGCCGTGAATCTTGCCCTCGGAATCGGTGCGCTCATTTCCGCCTGTGCCGGCGTTGCTCGGCACTGCGGCAAAACTCACCGTGTATCCATTCGGCAGAATCAACGTGTTCAGGCGGATCATCATCTCGCCCGTGCCCTTCACTTTTCCCGGGCGCTTCGAGGAAGTAATTTCGCCCTGCACATACGACCCGGCCGGAATCAAAATCTTGTTGTTCAGCACGATGGGAAAAAGCGTCTCGAGATAAACGGGATCACCCACCTGCGCGTTGCGCGTCGTAAGCGCGTTGTGCAGCACCAGCGGCAGCTTCGTTCCCGATGGGACCGTCAGAGTCGTTGGTTGGATCGGCGTTGCGGGCGACGCTGGCGGCGCTGAAGCCGCTGGTTGTCCTGGCGCGGCGGGTTGCGCTGCTGCCGTAGGCTGCGCGGGCGCTGCGGGCTGCGGCATATTTGCTGGCGGAGTCGCGGGAGATTGGGCTTGCACCGGTGGCGTTGCCTGCGCCGGCGGCGTGGTCTGTCCATGTGGAGTCGCCTGCACTGGTGGAGTTGCCTGCGCTGGAGGAGCTTGCATCGGCCCACTTGCGCTCTGCGCGCTGACTATCGGCACAAGCATAATTGCGGCCGCGCATATGATCGCCACAAGGCCGAGCTTTGCCACTTTCAATATCAATCGAGAATCATTTCTCAAAAAAACACCACGGTAGGAAAACATCGCAGACCTCACCCACATCCTTAGATGCCCACACACGGGGCTTTGGCTGCCTTGCATTCTAACGCTAAATCGCCAGTAAGCGTTAGACCGCAGCCAATTGTTATCTTAGCTTTTTGTCCCAATTCTCAATCGGTTCCGATTTGAATGCTTGGTTGACAGCGTGCTTCGCAAGGACGGGGCTTGTACATACTTAATGTAGAATAATGGCATCAAATTGATTACAACGATTGAATGCAACAAACGAGAGGTCGCCACATGGCAAAACTCGCACTGATCTATGGAATGAGACTCTTCCCGTCTGAAGAACTCGGTGAAGTCGGCGAGGCGACGGTGGAGCTCAAGAACGGCCGCAAGGCCCGCGTCTCCATGCATCTAATCGAAGGCAGCAAAGAGGAGATCGAAGAAACGCTCCGCCAGTCCGTCGCCGCTTTTTTTGAGATGTATCCGGAAATCTAGCTAGCGAGAGAGATTTCACAACTAGGCCATGGACAAAACCGAGTTAGTGAAACAGCTTATACTGACCGCGAACCATCTGAAGCCTTTTGCGGATGCTGCTCCACTCGGCGCCCGAGTTTGGAATGGCGTCGAATACGCGAAGGTCAAAGAAGGGGAAGAGAAAGAGTCTGACCCAACCGCATTCAAATGGTGGTCCACTCTCAACACCTTCGCCAATTTGATCGAAGCTCAGAGCACGCCTTTGTCTGATAGACAAATATCCTATATTCAAAGGGAGCTGTTCGGCGGTATGGGCAGTCTCATCGATGAGTGCCACGACGAGTTAAAAATCGGTGGATTCGCTGATAAAACTATCGATTTGTTCAACTGTTTCAGGAAATGAAAAAATCTGCGGACGCGGGGGATATGGAAACTACAACCCTTCTTCCTCCACATCCCTCGGCAATCCAGCCATCTGCTCGACGAACACGACGCTCTGCCCGGTCAGCTCAAAACGCTTGCGGCATTTGCGACAGGCGACAAGTTCATCCACGCGCACCATATAGGACCGCGCATTCGCAAACCGTTTTTTGTCTTCTTCGCCCGCGCCACGCGGCAATTCCTTCTTCTTTGTGCGCGTCATCCAGCGGATGGGATACATGTCATCCTTGTGGCAGCTCGGGCACACCAACTTGATTGATTTGGTTTCCGGCTTCTCGTCGTAAAAGTTTCGCTCGTCCATTTGTCCTCGAATCGCGCTTTAATTCTACCGCATCCGTTTACGGCGCGATGGTAACAAATTCCAGGCCCGCATCGCGCCATCGCGGAAGCCAGTGTTCCAGCGCCGCCACCACGTGAGCGCGGTCGCCCCCGAGCGCGCGATAGTCGCCGTCGTGCATGAGCACGATGTCGCGCTCCCGCACACGCGCGAGCCGTTTGATAACTTTCTCAGTAGGCTGCGGCTTCCAGTCGAAGCAAAGTCGCGACCACGTAGCGACGCCGCGAAACCCCAGCGCGCGCGCAACACCAAATAATTGCGGCCCGCGCAATCCGTAAGGCGGGCGCATCCATTGCATTGTCAGCTCGCTCGCGCCATGCGCTACCGCGCGCGAACGAGTCAGGGCCGCTCCCAGCGCCTCCGCAACAGCCTCCTCGCACAGGCGCAACTCCTGTGCAATCCGTGCGTGCGACTGCCACGCCAAATTCGGATGCGTATGTGTGTGATTGGCCAGCAGATGCCCCCGCGCGGCAATCTCGCGTACCAGCTCCGGGCATTTCGCGGCGAATCGCCCAATCACGAAAAATGTCGCCCGCGCGTTGTAGCGCGCAAGCAGGTCAAGCAGACGCGGAGTAACCGCAGGATTCGGCCCGTCATCAAACGTGAGCGCGATCTCGCGCGAAGCCTCGCCTCCCGCTTCAGCTTCCGCCAGCAATCGCCTCAACACCGCGCCAAAAAGCTGTGACCTAGGCGCAATCGCCCCCCATGCGCCGATGCCCGCTCCCGCCACCACAATCGCCGGTAAACCAATCGTCCATGGATCCATGGAAACGCATTCTCTCATGCCATTCCGGTACAGCGAATACGTAGCGGTAACCTGACGAGAAGCAGACACGTCTAAGTGCAAGGACAGAGATGGGCTAAGATTCTCCGGTTGGAACGCATCGGGAACAGCCCCCAATACAACGGCCGAATCACCGGGTCAAGGGGAAGGTATAACAAATGGTCTGGAAGCATACGGTAAGAATTGTTGCACTACTCGCTCTGGTCTGCATGCCAATCCTGGCGGAGCAGGCGCAGGAGCCCCCCGCGCACGTGACGCTGCAAGGCGTCGTGCGAACGGCTGATAGCACCCCCATTCCCGGCGCATCGGTTCACATTGTCGAAACGACAACTGGAAAATCCTGGGTCACCTGGACGGACGAGCAGGGCAAGTTCCGTCTCCCCGAACTCCCCGCGGGAAAATTCCGCATCGAAGCGGCGCAAATCGGCTTTGTGAATGACATCAAAGAAGTCGCGCCAACGGAAGAAAAGAGCGCTGACATTATTCTTAGCCTGCGTGTTGCTTCTCTGGATGAAATTGCAAAATCAAACGCGGAACAAAATGCTCCTGCCGCGGCGACAATGAATCCGGCGACGGGCACGCAGACTGCCGGCACAACTCCTCCGGCTGGCGCTACCACGCCGCCGGGAACAACTCCGCCAGCGGGAACGACGAACACGACTCCCGCCCAGCCCGGGAGAGGCGGCAAGACACCACAGAATGCAAATGCGCAGCCCGGCGGGCGCGGCGGCCGGAACGGCGGTTTTACTCAGGTCAACACGAACGGCCAGGGCGCAGAGGACACGACCGGGCTTGGAGACCTCAACGGCGCTGATCAAACCGGGCTTGGAGGTTCGGCCTCATCGGACGCGATGCTGATGAATGGCGCGACGGCGCGAGGCGACACCACAGGATTAAACATCTTCATGGGGAATGGCGACTTCGGGGGCGGGCCGGGAATTCCCGGGCAAGTCCAAGGAATGCCGGGTCAGGGCGGAGACATGAGCGGCGGAATGCCCGGTGGAATGCCTGGCGGGATGCCTGGCGGCAGTCCCGGTGGGCGTGGCGGGGGCGGGGGAGGCAATCCTGGCGGCGGGCGTGGCGCAGGCGGAGGAGGCAATCCCGGAGGAGGGCGTGGCGGCGGAAGGGGCGGACCGGGAGGTCAGAACACTCCACCGTGGGGGTTGCAGCGGCTCGTCCGGAACCGTATCAATCAAATGCACTACACTCTGAACGAAACACTGAATGATTCGGCTTTTAATGCGCGCCCATGGGCAGCGAGCGGCATCCCTTCTGCGAAAACGCCTTTCGACACAAACAACTTCGGGGGAAGCCTGGGAGGGCCGTTCCGCATCCCGAAGGTCTACGATGGGCGCGACAAAACATATTTCTTTATTAACGCCAACTTCCTGCACGGAACATCGGGGGTAACGGATTACGGGCTGGTGCCTACGTTGGATGAGCGGGCCGGAAATTTCTGCACCGCGGGCATCACTCTGTACGATTACACATCAAGTTTCAATGGTCCACGAACTGCGCTACCCGGAACCGGGCCGGGAAACTGCAACCTGCAGGGCGCGATTAATCCGGTTACAAGCCAGCCATACATCAATCCAGCCTCGCAGGGGCTTTTGGCATTCATTCCGCAGCCGAATTTCAGCTCGCCAAACAGCCTGTACAACTTCCTTTTTGAAACCAGCACGCCGACGGATCGGCAGGTAGTCAACCTCCGCGTGAACCAGACGGTCACGAAAAAAATGAGCGTTGGCGTTCAATACAACATTTCCCAGGCACAGTCGGACGGCGTTGGCGCGTTTCCTTCGGAGACAAGCACACTCAGCAGCCGCGGGCAAGGGGTGATATTTACCATGAATTACAATTTTAGCCCTCGCTTGATTGATACCGTGACCGCGAATTTTACTCGAAACCGAACTCAAACACTGAACGGATACGCTTTCAATGACAACATCGAAGGCAATCTCGGCATCACGGGCGTCTCCACTTCGCCGATTGATTATGGGCTGCCTAATCTTAGCTTCGTGGGCAACCTAACAGGACTAAATGACACCGCGGCAGCGCTACGCCGGAACCAAACTTGGATATTGCAGGATCAAATTACCTACGCTCTTCCGAAGCACACGCTTCGCTTCGGATATGCATTCCGCCGCTACCAACTCAACAACCAAGCGGATCCGACCCCGCGCGGCGCTTTCACATTTACCGGGGCGATGAGCGAAAACTTTATGGCTAACGGACAGCCGGTTTCGAATACCAGCACATCCGCTGCCTACAGCTTTGCGGACTTTTTGCTTGGCCTCCCGCAATCCACACAGGTCCGGTTCACCGATGAGGGCAACTACCTGCGATCCTGGGGAATGCTGGGCTTTTTCAGCGACGACTGGCACATGCGGCCCAGCTTTACACTTACCTATGGGCTGCGCTACGAATTCATGACGCCGCCCACGGAACTTTTCGACCATCTGTCGAATCTCACTTTGAATTCCACATTTACACAAGCGGCGGCTGTGACGCCGGGACAAACATCCCCGTTCTTCGGCACGCTTCCCAATTCGCTGATTAAGCCCGATTACAACAACTGGCAACCGCGAATCGGCATTGCATGGCGGGTGCCGGGAAAGATGTTCTCCGGCAAGCACGCGCTCACAGTTCGTGCGGGGTACAGCGTCGTTGACAATTCGCTGGTCTACCAGAGCAGCTTGATAAATAATCTGATTAACCAGGCTCCTTTTGCGACCTCGCTCTCGACAAAGGCCTCCGCAACGCAAATCTTAACCCTGCAAAACGGTTTTCCGGCGCAACCAACGGGCACGATCTTGAATACTTGGGCGGTTGATCCGAATTACAGCAACCTATACGTCCAGACGTGGAGTTTCGGCTTGGAGAGCCAAATCGTGGAAGGGCTGGTGTGGCAGTTAACCTACGTCGGGATTAAGGGAACGGGGCTCGATCTTCAGAGTGCGCCAAACGAATCCTTAACAATTCCAAACGTGCAGGGCTTTACGTATGAAAGCTCTGGCGCGTCATCCATTCTGCACATGCTGCAGGCGCGACTGCTGAAGCGCATGAAAAACGGATTCACGTTTACAGCGCTCTACACTTACGGGAAGTCTATAGACAATTCCAGTTCGATTGGAGGGGGCGCGGGTACGGTTGTGCAACAATTCCCGCTTTTCAGCCTGGAGCGGGGGCTCTCCACTTTTGATATGCGGCACCAAATCACCGGAAACTCCTCTTACCAATTGCCATTCGGCGAACGGAAGCGCTGGGCCAAGAAGAGCGCAGAGGCGCGAGTCTTCGGCAATTTCACGATGAGCGGAAGCGTTTCATTTCACACCGGGACGCCTTACACGGCGCTGGTGCAAGGCGCATTGGCGGATTTCAGTGGCAACGCTGGAAGTTTCTCTACCCGCGCTGACGTTTTGCCCGGGTGCAATCCGAATGCTGGAACACACACGCTGGGACAATGGTTCAACATAAATTGTTTCGCCGCGCCGGGCAGCCTATTTCCGGGTACGTCTATCGTTGCCCCCGGAACGCTATATGGCGATGCGGGGCGCGATACGATTATCGGGCCTAGCTTCGTGACCGTGAACATGGCGCTTGCGCGAAGCATTACGCTAAATCGCGACGGCCAGCACCGGCTCGACATGCGATGGGAAGTGACCAATATTTCAAATCACCCGAATTATTCGGGCTTTGGAACAACGGTCAACGCACTGAATAACTACGGTAAGATTACGAGCGCGCTTGGGATGCGAACGATGGATGCAGTCATCCGGTTGAATTTCTAATGGGAACGAAAATGAAAACAAATCACTCTTCACCGATTGTCAGATTTCTGGCTCTCCTAACGATTTCAGGGATGCTTCTGCCGGCCGCTCCGGCCCAGCAGCAAGGCTCGACGCAGCAAGGGACAACACAACAAGGCTCCGCGCAACAAGGCACGGGGCAGCAGCAAGCGCCGCCGCCCGCCCAGAAAAACGACAATGTAATTGACATCCGGCAAGCGCCACCACCGCCTCCAGACCAGACCAAAAAGGCGAACAAGAACACACTAAGCGTCTATGTCGATTTGGTCCAAATTGACGCGGTGGTAACCGACAAGGATGGAAAAATTATTAAGGGATTGACGGCTGACAATTTCCAACTGGCGGAGGACGGCAAATCGCAAAAACTGGATAAGATCGATTATTTTGACGTCGAAAAAATGGAGACCGCGGAGAAGGAAGACAACGAACCGATTATTATCAGCCTGAAGGCCGCGAATAACCCGGATACGCTGCGGCCCATCGTGCTGGACCACCGGATGATGGTGCTCTTCTTTGACATAACCTCGATGCAGCCGGAAGACCTGCTGCGCGCAACCAACGCCGCGCTGAAATTTGTGAATGAACAGATGACGACCGCCGACCTGGTGGGTGTGGTGTCATTTGGGACGCAATTTCGCATCAACGCCGAATTCACGAATGACAAGAACGCGCTCCTCGCGGCGATCAAGTCCCTTATCCCAGGCAAGGATTCCATGTTGGCTTCGCTTGCTTCCACGGCCACGGACGCAGTAACGGAAGATACCGGCTCCTCCTTTACCGCCGACGACACCGAATTCAATATCTTCAACACTGATAACAAGCTCTATGCAGTGGAAGCGCTTTCGAACCTGCTCGGCACCATTCCGGGGCGCAAGTCCGTGCTGCAGTTCACCGGAGGCATCACGCAGACGGGCGAGGAAAACCGGTCGAGCGTGCAGGCGGCTACGAACGCAGCAAATAAGAACAACGTCTCGCTCTACCAGGTGGATACGCGGGGTCTTGTGACGGAAACTCCCGGAGGCGACGCGAGCACGGGAATGTCCACGAGCCGGACCGCTTTCACCGGCACCGCTGTGTTCCAAGCAAGCCAGTCGCGACAGGATTCGCGCGACACGCTCAGCACTCTGGCGCAGGACACCGGCGGAAAAATGTTCGCCGATGAAGGAGACTTCACCAAGATCTTCAAGGAAGTGCAGGACGAATCCACCGGCTATTACATGCTGAACTACTTCAGCTCGAACAAGGCGCGTGACGGACGCTACCGCGCAGTAAAGGTGAAACTCGTAAATGTTCCAGCGGGCGCGAAGATCAAGCACCGCGAAGGCTACTATGCTCCGAAAGACTGGGGAATCTTCAATACGGAGGACCGCGAGAAGCAGTTGGACGACGCCATGGCTTCGTCAGTGGCGCGCGTCGAGCTGCCTATCGCCCTTGACACCGGGGACTTCCGGATTTCCTCGAATCAGATTTACGTCCCGATTTCCGTCAAGATTTCCTCAAGTGCGTTGCAATGGGCGCAGAAGGCTGGAAAGCACGAGGCGGGATTTGATTTCCTTTACGAGGTGCGAGAGACCCTGACGCCGCAGAAGCGCGTCGTGGGCTATCAGCGCGACCAGATGTCCATCAAGCTCGATACCGACCGCTTCCAGCAAGTCGCACAACAGTCCATCGTCTATCAGGGCGGCATCCTGCTCGGGCCCGGCAAATACAAGCTGAAGTTCCTCGCGCGCGAAAGTGAAACCGGGCGGATGGGAACCTTTGAACAGGACATCGTGCTGACTCCGGCGCAGGCAAACAAACTGGAGATGAGCAGCGTACTCCTTTCCAGCCAGCTTGCCCAGACTCCAAAGACCTCGGAAGTCCAGCGGAAGACGTTGGGCGGGGACACAAAGATGGCTTCCTCGCCGCTCGACGTGGGCGGGGAGAGGATCGTGCCCAGCGTAACGCGCGTTTTCACTTCTCAGCAGACGCTCTACGTGTTTTTCCAGGCTTACACGCCGCAAGCTGCGGACCCATCTGCGCTGAGAGCGGGGCTGGTCTTTTTCGTGAATGGACGGCGCTACGACGAGACCGCGTTGGTTGAGCCGGCTGAGTCGGATGCAAAGACGCGCACAGCGTCATTCCGCATCAGCCTGCCACTGGACAAACTCCCCACCGGCCGATACACGGTTCAGGCTGTAGTCGTGCAAGCGGGCGGAACCCAGGCGGCGTTCGGGCGCAACTTTTTCGCGCTGCGGAAGCCGGCCGCTGCGCCGGGAGCGCCAGCAGCAGCTCCGGCGAGCCCTGCAAATCCCGGCTCGCATCCCGGCGTAAGGCAGCAGTAAAAGAAATAGTCGCGCGGGCTTGATTGGTTGCCGCCGCGCTTCACCTTCACGCAACAATTGTTGGGAATTTGGGTTCTAGACGCTTGGTCTCAGTCATGAATAGCCGGGCCTCTTCATCGATCGTTCGCTTGGTTGTGCTCGCCGTAGCCGCGTGGCTGCTGCTTCCCGGCGCGCCCGCGCAACAGCAGGGTGCTCCACCCGTTCAGAATCCTCCGGCAGGAACTACTAACCCACAACTGCCTCCGCCCCCGCCTGACAGCCAGCGCAAAGCCGCCACGCACCCCATCGTGTCCAATGTTGACATGGTGCAGATTGACGCCGTCGTGACGGACAAAGAAGGCAAGCTCATCAAGGGCCTGAAACCGGAGAACTTCGAGCTTTACGAGGAAGGAAAGCTTCAAAAGCTCGAAAAGATGGACTACTTCGACATGGAGATAATCGAGAGCGCCGGCAATCAAGCGGACGCGGAGCCAATCGTCATCGAACTGGCGGGCGCGACCGACCCCGAAAAAATCCGGCCAATCGTGCGCGACCACCGAATGATCCTTCTCTTTTTCGACTTAACCTCGCTTGCTCCGGAAGACCTGCTGCGCTCGACGGACGCGGCTCTCAAGTATCTGAAAGAACAGATGACCGCGGCGGATCTAGTGGCGGTGGTTGCTTTCGGCACGACGATGAACATAGACCGGGCCTTTACGAATAACAAAGAGCTTCTCCAACAAGAAGTGATGGCGCTGATTCCCGGAAAAGAGTCCATGCTGGCTGGGATGGCGTCCTCAGCAAGCGACACGGTGACCGAAGACACCGGCGTGGCCTTCACCGCGGACGACACGGAATTCAACATTTTCAACACCGACAACAAAATGCTGGCGATTCAGATGTTGTGCGACTCTCTCGGAAACATTCCGGGAAAGAAAATTATTCTGGAATTTTCCAGCGGCATCACGCAGACGGGCGAGGAAAACCGTTCGTCAGTGCGCGCGACCACGGACGCCGCGAATAAGAATAACGTGTCGCTTTACCAGGTGGACTCGCGCGGCTTGATGACGGAAACGCCGGGCGGCGATGCAAGCGTGGGAATGTCGTCAGGGCGCTCGGCCTTCAATGGCGCGGCGGTCTTCCGGGCGTCACAGGCGCGGCACGATTCGCGTGACACCCTCTACACCTTGGCCGCCGATACCGGTGGGCGAACTTTCTTCGACATGAACGATTTCAGCGGGATCTTTAAGCAAGTTCAGGACGATACGACCGGGTACTACATGCTGAATTATTTCAGCTCGAACAAGGCGCGCGACGGCCGCTATCGCGAGGTCAAAGTAAAACTCGTGGGAGTGCCCGCGGGCGCGAAGATCAAGCATCGCCCGGGATATTACGCGCCAAAGGATTGGAACATTTTCAATACGCAGGATAAGGAAAAACAGCTCGACAACGCGATGGCGACTCAAGCGCCCGTGGTCGAGCTTCCGCTGGCGCTCGATCTGGGACAGTTTCGGATGCCCGACGGAAATTTTTATGTTCCTGTTTCCGTGAAGATTGCATCCAGCGCACTCCAGTGGGCCGAGAAGAGCGGAAAGCATGAGGACCGTTTCGACTTTCTCTACGAAGTCACCGTAACAGGTCAGCGCATGGGCCAGGGCGGCGGAGGCGGAGGGCGCGGCGGACGTGGTGGCGGTGGCGGCGGTGGTGGGAGAGGCGGAGGGGGTGGTGCTGGCGGCGGCCAGGGAGGCGCATCCGATCAGACGACTACTCTCGCGCAGCGTTCAGCGATGCAGCAGATCATTGTCGGCTCGCAGCGCGACAGCATTACTGTGCAGCTTGACTCAAACCGCTTCCAGCAGGTGGCGCAACAATCGATCGTCTATCAGGGCGGGATACTTCTCGGGCCCGGTCGGTATCACTTGAAGTTCCTCGCGCGTGAAAACGAAACGGGGCGCATGGGCACGTTTGAGGAGGATTTGACGCTCCGTCCGCAGCAGGTCAACCGCATGGAGTTGAGCAGTCTGATGCTTTCAAGCCAAATCTCGCAGGTGTCCGCCACATCCGAAGTGAAGCGCAAAACGCTTGGCGGCGACGCAAAAATGAAAACCTCTCCGCTCGATGTAGGCGGTCAGCGCATCGTGCCGAGCGTCACGCGCGTTTTCACGTCTCAGCAGACGCTTTACGTTTTCTTCCAGGCGTACGCTCCGCAGGGCGCGGACCCCGAACATTTGCGCGCCGGCCTCGTCTTCTTTGTGAATGGCAAGCGGTACGACGAAACCGGAATCGTCGAGCCGGCCGACGTGGACGCGAAAACGCGGACAGCATCATTCCGCATCAGTTTGCCGCTCGAAAAACTTCCCACCGGCCGCTACACCGTGCAGGCCGTGGTCGTGGAAGCCGGTGGGACGCAGGCCGCCTTCGGACGAAATTATTTCGCGCTGCGCAAGCCGGCCGTTGCGGCTCCGGCCACTCCTGTGGCTCCGGCGGGGCCGGCGAATCCCGGCTCAATCAGGCCTTAACGCGCCGCAGCAGTTGCCCATTTCCGTTTGAAAGTTGCGGAATGGTGGACTATTCAGCTTTGCGTAATTCGCGCAGGTCAATGCCAAGCTGCTGGCATTTTTTATAGAGGTGGCTGCGCTCGAGACCCAGGGCCTTCGCTGCGTTCGTCATGTGGAAAGCGTGCCGCTTCAGTTCGGCAAGCAGCACTTCCCTTTCAAACGATTCCACGCGCTCGGTGAGCGTGCCCGAAAATTGCGCCACACTCGCGGCGAAGTTTCCTCCGTGCGCGCCGGCCGTTGCAGTATTCGGTAGAGCCGCCCGCACATCTTCAGATGTCACGCTCTCTCCCGCTGCGACAAGTAAAAGCCGTTCGACAACATTGCGCAATTCCCGCACGTTTCCAGGCCACGCGTAATTCTGCAAATCTTTCAGCGCCTCGGGAGCGAACGGCTTTCCCTTCCAACCATTCTGCTTGGAGATTTGCACGGCGAAATGGCGCGCCAGCACGGGGATATCTTCCAGCCGCTCGCGCAAAGGCGGCAGCGCCAGCGGAAAAACATAAATGCGGTGAAACAGGTCCTGCCGAAAAGCGTTTTGACGGACAAGATTCTCGAGGTTGTGGTGCGTGGCTACAACCACGCGCGCGTCCACGCGAATCGGCCGGTCGCCGCCCACGCGCTCGACTTCGCCTTCTTCCAGCACTCGCAAGAGCTTCGCCTGCATCGCGAGCGGCATGTCTCCAATCTCATCGAGGAAAAGCGTGCCGCCGTGCGCCTGCTCGAATTTCCCCGTGTGCCGCGCCGCAGCCCCGGTGAACGCGCCCTTCTCGTGGCCGAACAGTTCGGATTCGATCAGTTCCGCGGGAACGGCCGCGCAATTCAGTGTAACGAACGGCCCCGCATGCCGCGGGCTGTTTTCATGCAGCGTGCGCGCCACCAATTCCTTTCCCGTGCCGGTTTCTCCCAGGATGCACACCCGCGTTTCGCTCGCAGCCACGCGCCGGATCTGCGCCATCAACTTTTCCATCACCGGGCTTTGCCATACGATTTCGTGGCGGCCCAGGCGCGTGCGAAGTTCGCGATTCTCCTGCTCCAATCGTGAGAGTTTCAGAATATTCTCGACAGTTACCATCAGCTTTTCAGTCGAGAGTGGTTTTTCGAGGAAGTCCACGGCGCCTAGCCGCGTCGCCCGCACCGCCATCTCAATATTCGCCTGACCGGAAATCATCACCACCGGCGCGGTGACGCCGGCGCTCTTCAAATCGGCGAGCAGCGCAAGGCCGTCGCGCCCGGGCATTACGACATCGGAGAAAATCAGATCGAAGCGCTCGGACTTCGCGAGCTCGAGTGCGCGCGCGGCGTTGTCGCATACCGCGGCTTCGTAACCGGCAAGACGGAACGCGCGGGAAAGTGATGCAAGCGTGTTCGCGTCATCGTCAACAAACAGCAAATTGGCTTTGGGAGTCACGACGCGTTGCGGTTTGCTTTGTGGAGTTCAATGCATTCAATGCGATGGTTCGTTAGGATTGTCACGCGCCCGGCCCTTCGCCCGTCAATCCGAGGATTGAGCCCTGCCCGGTCTTGCGCGTTTGTGTCGGCGCCTGAGTCTGGTCGGCAACATCCGCAGCGGGGCGTTGCACCGTGGTCAAGCCTGGATGGTTTTCCAAACCCGCAGGGCGCACGGGCAATTCGATGCGAAACGTTGCGCCCGCTCCGTGCACGCTTTCAACGGAAATCTTGCCGTGATGATCGCTCACCACGGATTGCACAATCGCAAGCCCCAGCCCGGTGCCATGGCGCTTCGTCGTGTAGTACGGAGTGAAAAGCCGCTCGCATTCCTCCGGCGTTAATCCGGTGCCTGTGTCGGAGACCTCCACGCGGACTGTTCCATTTTTTTGCGCCGTGCGGATTGTGAGCGTTCCGCCAGACGGCATGGCATCAAGCGAATTCAACACCAGGTTGCTGAGTGCGCGGTGCAGCAAGTCGGGATCGGCCTGAATCGCGGGCAAATGCTCATCCAGATAAAGCTCCGGACGGATCGGCGGCCTTCCGATGATGCTGAATTGCGAATCGTACACGCGCACGGCGGTGCGCACGGCGTCATTCACGCTGACAGGCTGAAGCTGCGGTGCGGGCATCTTTGAAAAATCGCTGAAGCGCGCGACGATCGTCTTCAGGTTTTCGAGCTCCGCGTGCAGCGTCGCCGTGGATTCCGCGAAGATCTCATCGAATTGTTCCGGAGTTTGTTCGCGCGCGCGCTGCAGGTTTTCAAGCGTAAGCTGCAGAGGAAATAGCGGATTCTTCAATTCATGGGCAAGGCGTCGCGCCAGTTCGCGCCACGCGGCCACGCGTTCGGCCTGCACCAGGCGGTCGCGCTGCTCGGCGAGCTGGCGCGTCATTTCATTAAATGCCCGTGTGAGCTGGCCGATTTCGTCGCGCGAACGCGTCTCCACGCGCACGGACCAATCTCCCGCCGCCACTTGGCGCGCCCCGCGCGCCAGCCGCTCGATCGGCCGCGTGACGCGCGCGGAAACCCACACGCTCAGCAGCAGCCCGAGCAGAATTCCTCCGCCTCCTACAACCACGCCCAGCGTGCGGATGAAATTCAATTGCCTTACAAGTTCCGCCTGTGAGCTGCCAACAAGCAGGACAGCCAGCAGATCATTGTCGCGTCCGCGCAGCGGGATCGCGTCAATGCCTTCGGCGCTCGCCGGGTCAGCCGAATTCCACTGAATGGATTGCTCCGGCACCCTCCCCTGTTTCCGCACCTGCTCGATAAGTCCCGAGAGGCGCTCGGCCTGCGGCACAGGGCCATTTACGTCGGTCAGCGATGCGGCGTCGAAAGATGGCGTCAAATTTGTATACAGCAGCGCGCGCATTCCCTCCGGCAGTACAAGGCTGGAAAGAAATCCCTTGTCGAGCCGGAGCCCTCCTACAACGTAAAGTTTCTTCTCGCCGACGGGAAGCACTCGCACAGCCGTAAGGGAAAGCGCCACGCCGTCGGAAAGTTCCGTCCGGTAGAGAAACGCGCCGTCGCGGTTCCACTCCAGGCCGCGCGCGGCCACCCAGTCCATCTTGTAGCCAAAGTGCGCGCGGTACTCATGCGAAGAAATAATTGAGCCGTCGTCGCCGATCAAATCAAGGAAATCAAGCTGGTGCTGCGCGGCGAGGCCGTCCGCGTCATAAACATAATTCGACGGATCGCCTCCCGGCTTGCTCAAGTTCATCGCCATGCTGGTCGTGGCTTCGTTGTCCACGATTGTGGCCACGCGCAAAACCAGTTCATCGCCGCGCTGCGTAAATTCCTTCTGGAATTGATCCCTCAGCGCTTGCGCATGCTGGCTGCTCACGCGCTCGAATTCGGTCCGCGTGTAAGAAGTCACTCCCCACGCAACAAGCGTCACCGACACAACCACCGTCAGTGTGAAGAACAATGCGAGTTTGGTGCGAAAGCTCAAGGTCTGTTATTTCCCCCGGCGGACTGCTCCGCCTTCGGCGTCAAATCAAGCCACACATCTTCAAGTCGCCAGCCGCCCCACCGCGGCGCCATCCAGTCGCGCACGTTCGGCCCCAGTGCATAAATCTCCGGGACGAATGCGAGCGGGATTACGCCGCCGGTATCCAGCGCCGCCCGCTCCGCGGCGTATCGCTTCTCGGGAGTATCCAGCACGGGAGATTGCGCTCCGGGTTGGCCTCCCGCTTGCGCCGCAACTAACGGCTGTGACACGCGCGCGAGCAACACGCCCAGCGCCTGCTGCGAATCCGGTGCATCGATGTGCCACCGTACCAACCGCAAATCCGCATTCGGTGAGGCTGCGCCCGCGTTCACGGCGGAAAGGCTTACCGTAATCCCCAGATCCCGCGCGTTCACCGCGAAACGCTCCGCAACGGTTACGGCCACTGGGTCACCTCCATCATAGACCAGACTCAGCGACCGGATGGCGGGAACTTGCGCTCGGAGTTGCTTGGCCTGCTCCAGGTTGACCGCCGCGGGAAAAAGGAATGCATAGCCCGAAAGCCACTGCGGAAGAAGGCTGGCCGCGGGTTCGCCCTGCCTCTGCAAAATCACGTTGACGATAGCCACGCGGTCAATCGCCAGCGAAAGCGCCTGCGCCAAGCGCGGGTCCTGCGAGGCGGGCCGGCCGGGAGTGAACGTAATCGCGAATAGATCCACTGGAGACGAATTCCATACGCGCGCGCTCGTTTGCCCGGCGCGCCGCGCCAATGTGGGAAGCACTTCGATCACATCCGCGTGGCCCAACTCAAGATCGTTGATCTGTTGCTGCGGCGAGATGCCCAGCGTGATTTCTGCGCGATCCACAAACGGCCTGCCCGCCCAATATTCTTCGCTTGCAGTAAGCACAAGCTTCTGCCCCGCCTGCCATTCCGCGATGCGGAACGCGCCAGTGCCAAAGACTGTGTCCTGCGCGGCATGAAAAATAAAGCTGCGTCCACTAGCAAGCTCCACGGCAAGATTTGGACGCGGAGACGTGAACGCGAATGTGACCGCGCCACCTAAAGCTGTTGCAGGCCAGTCCTGCGCCTGCAATGACGCGACCGCGATATCCGCCGTTAATTTTGTGTCATCGTGAAATCTCACATCCGGGTGAATCTGAAATTGCCAATGCGTGAAATTCGCATCGTGCTGCCATGAAAATGCGAGCGCCGGCTGCGGCTGCCCTCTCTCATCAATCCTCACGAGGCGGTCATACACAAGCCCAAGCAATCGTTCCGTCGCCTGCGAACCCGCCGCAGCCGGATCAAATCCGCGCGGGTCCATCGAGTTGACGCGCTCGCGCATCTCCACACGCAGCGTCCCGCCATACCGCGGCCGCTGCGCCGCGTGCAGCGCCGAATGTAGCGCGACCGCGCAAATCAAACTAGCGATCGCAAGCGAGAGTAATTTCGTACGCTTCATAATTCCCCGTTTTCAGATTGCGTACCACCGCACGAACCGGATCCGAACTGAATGAGACTTGTAATACTCTGATCGGTCCCGGAAATTCAGCACTTTCGCCAACCGCGACGAGTCGTTTTTCAGAGACATGAAAAACCTGCACTCGATCTGTCGTCGTATAGTCCGAGCTCCCTGTCACCAGTATCGAGGCATTGTCTACGCATCCCCCACCAATCCGAGCGATGTCACTGCCCAGGTTAAGGTTAATTGGGTGCGATCTCTCTTCGCCAACCTGTAGCCATATCCTTCCGTCCAACAGGGCCTCGATAATTACTCCACCAGGCCCTCCCCAACTTTCCCAGGAAAATGAGTTCGCTCGTTGTACCGTCAAATTGCCTGCCTTCTCCGATGGAACCTGATCACCTGAGTTGATCGGTTGAAAATAATTTCGGTTCTCAACTAACCCTTCGATGAAGATGGCATCCGGCGCAATTGCGAATGACCAACCAAAGGAAGGTGTCCTGCACTTAATTGAAAGCCCCGAATGAAGATCGCCGTCGCATGTTGTCCCAAAGGTCCCCACAAAAAACGTATCGTTCTGCTTGTGAACGAACAAAATCCCGCGAGGGTCGCGTGGAATCGGCGTCTCGTGCGGGATTGGAATGCTTTTCGTCAGGCGCCAATTGCCGTCCACATGATCGAAAAGCGCCAAATCCTCAGTTCCCATAATCAATACTCTGGATGGCGCCGCATCTTGTCTTTTGATGATCGCGAAATCAAGGATCGGGTCAGCCTGCTCAAAAATAAGGTGGCGTTCAATCCGAACAGAGCCTGTTTCAGTCGGCACAACGCGGCCATCGCCTCTCACTAACGGAAGGATGACCACTTGAGGCTTGGCATCCCGAATGAATTCAGCAGTCCAAAGTCGTGAATTTGGAGTCGCAGATAGAGTCATGCGGACTGTTGGTTCTACCGTACCGTCAAAAATGACATGAACCCCTCGAGAAAGCATCTCAGAGGCAAACGCGGTGATTACACTTGCCCGGTCCGTAGTGGACAATTCCCCTGTGAGGTCCTGTATCTGGATAGAAATGGTCTGCTTCGGATCGAGTTGCCCTTCAAGCTTTCGTGCCAATTCGCGCGCGGCTAGCCAGACCGCATCATCCGCCCTCGCAACCGGCGCGCAAACTCCGCCGCACACGAACGCAAGGAATCCCAGATAAACCAGCGTAATACGGGAAATTCGAGCCCGGAATCTTCGGGGTCGGCAATCTTTGAGGTGAGGCAATATCCAGCGGTTCACGGCAAAACAATCTTCTTCCTGCATGCCCATGCTGCATTTCAATGTTATCACACCAGAAACCCGCTCTCCGCAGCCACAAAGCTCAGTTTCCATCGCCAATAAACCGCACTCGTGCGAAACATCCTGCTCCGCCCCCGCGTATAACAACGTGCAGGGGTGTGGGAACTACGCGCAGGAATGGTAGAATGCCGCCACTTTCCCGGACAACGTAACACCTTCCCGGGGGTCGGGTCAGACCAAAAGGAGAGCAATGGGCCGCGCAACAATTTCAAGCGCAGTGGTAGGCCGCGCGAACGTGAATCGCGCAATGAACGCAATGAAGTGGATGCTTGCTTGTATTATTTTTCTCGCGGCCGCAATCGCCGCCCCGGCGCAGGCGCAGGACACTCGCCTGCTGCGCTATCCGGACGTTTCCAAGGACCACATCGTTTTCACCTACGCCGGCGATTTATGGATCGTCGCGCGCGCTGGTGGCATGGCCCATCGCCTGACCGCCCATCCCGGCGAAGAAGTGTTTCCAAAATTTTCCCCTGACGGAAAATGGATCGCCTTCACCGGCGACTATGACGGCAACACCGACGTCTTCGTGATGCCCGAATCCGGCGGTGAGCCCAAGCGCCTGACCTACCATCCCGCAGCGGATCTGGTTCTCGGCTGGACTCCCGACGGCAAGCACATTCTGTTCCGCTCCAATCGTTTCAGCCAGCCGCCCGATTACACGCGGCTCTTCACCGTTTCGCCCGAAGGCGGCGTGCCGGATATGCTCCCCGTTCCTCGCGCCAGCCTCACCAGTTTTTCGCCCGACGGCAAGCGCATAGCCTATCTGCCCACCTCGCAGGACTTCCGCACCTGGAAGCATTACCGCGGCGGTTGGAAACCGCCCATCGGCATCTACGACTTGAAGAACAACACTTACTCCGAGCTGCCGAATACAAAGGGCATGGATCTTTTCCCCATGTGGCATGGGGACACGATCTATTTCATCTCCGATCTCGATGGCGCGATGAACCTGTATCGCTATGACCTCGGCTCAAAGAAAACCCGCAAACTCACCACCTTCACGGAATACGACATCAAGTGGCCCAGCCTCGGCCCCGACGCCATCGTGTTTGAAAATGGCGGCCTGCTTTACACCTTTGATCTCGCCTCCGAGAAGACCACGCAAATTCACATCACCGTCTCGGGTGACGATGTTGAATCGCGCGCGGAAGTGAAAAATGTTGCGTCTCAGATCCGCGGTGCGGGCATCTCGCCGAGCGGCGCGCGTGCGGTGTTTGAAGCGCGCGGCGACATCTTCACTCTTCCCGCCGAACACGGCAGCCCGCGCAACATCACCATGACGCCCGGAATTCACGAGCAAGATCCGGCGTGGTCCCCCGATGGAAAGTGGATCGCCTATTTCTCCGACAAGTCCGGCGAATTTGAAATCTACATCCGGCCCCAGATGGGCGGCGATGAAATCCGCATCACCAATGACGGCCACGAGTATCGTTACGGGTTGCGATGGTCTCCCGACAACAAGAAGCTGATTTACTGGGACAAGTCATTGCGCCTCTGGTACGTGGACATCGATGCAAAGCAGCCTGTCGAGGTGGATCACGACGATTTCGGCACGATCGGCGATGCCACGTGGTCTCCGGATACCAAGTGGATTACTTACTCGAAGAGCGGCCCAAATCGCGCCAGTTCAATCTATCTCTATTCGCTCGACCAGAAGAAATCAACGCACGTGACTTCCGGGTTCTACAGCGACTCAGAACCCGTTTTCGATCCCGACGGCAAATATCTATTCTTTCTCTCCCAGCGCTTTTTCTATCCAAGCTCTGGCGTGCTTGACCAGCGCTTCAACTATTACGATACGACGGGCATATTCGCTCTCACACTGAAAGCGGACGAACCGTCCCCATTCGCTCCGCAGAGCGACGAGGAAAAGCCCGCGGACGATAAAAAGCCGCCGGAAAAGCCGGCCGCGAATGGCGGTGCAGCCGCGCCGCCAGCCGCAGCGCCGCCAGCTGGCGCCCAAACGCCCCCCGCGGCTGCAACTCCGCCAGCCGGAGCGAAGGCAGAGGACAAAACTCCGAAGCCAATTCAAATTGATTTGGACGGTCTCGGCAACCGGGTCACTCAAGTGCCCGTTCCAGCAGGGTTGTATCAGAACCTCACCGTCCGCAAGGGTAAGCTTTTTTACGTCTCGGTCCCCCAACAAGCGCTCGAAGCGGGAGGCCCCGGCCTCGGCCACCCTCCATTGTCGCTCCACGTTTACGACCTGAAGGCCCGCGAAGACAAAGTCGTTCTCGACGGAATAGGCGGTTATGAACTCGACGAGGACGGCGGCAAAGTGCTGTATAACGCCGGGCCCATTTGGGGAATCACGGACGCCATTCCCGGCAAGGCCCATGTCGGCGACGGAAGATTGAATACCGCCGGCATGACGGCGCTCGTGGATCCGAAACTCGAATGGCCGGAGATCTTCCACGAATGCTGGCGAATCGAACGCGATTTCTACTACGACCCGGGAATGGGCGGGCTTGACTGGGCAAAGCTCGGCAAGCGCTACGAAGCGTTGCTGCCTTACGTGGAACACCGCAGCGACCTCAGCTATATCATTGGCGAACTCATCTCCGAGCTAAGCACATCTCACACCTATGTGGCGGGCGGCGAAACGGTGGAAGTCCCGCGCGTAGGCGTTGGCATGCTCGGCGCGGACTTTGACGTGGATCAAGGTTACTACCGCATTAAGAAAATATTCGCCGGTGAAAACTGGAATCCCGCTACGCGCTCGCCGCTCACCGAACCGGGGTTGAAGGTGAAGGAGGGCAACTACCTCATCGCCGTCAACGGCGCCCCTGTTCGCGCCACGAATGAGGTGTACTCCTACTTCCAGGGATTGGCGAACCAGGTCGTCGCGTTGAAGATCAACGACAAACCTTCTTCCGACGGCGCGTGGGAAATTGTCGTTCGCCCCATCGGCAATGAAAACCAGTTGCGTTACATCGACTGGGTCGAATCTCGCCGCAAGATTGTTGACCAGGCCACTGGCGGCCGCATCGGATACATGCACGTCACCGATACGAGCATCCCGGGCGTCATCATGTTCGACAAATACCTCACCGCGCAGCTCGGCAAGGAAGGCCTCATTGTGGATGAACGCTATAACCACGGCGGGTCAATTCCAGACTTCTACACCGAAAAACTCCAGCGCACCATGCTTGCCGTTTTGGCCCCACGCGACGGCAAGGATTTGCCGTGGCCCCCGGTAGCCATCTTTGGCCCGAAGATCATGCTCGTGAATGAACTCGCCGGCTCCGGCGGTGACTGCTTCCCCTATTTCTTTCACGAGCAGAAGATTGGGCCCATTGTTGGTACGCGCACCTGGGGTGGTTTGATTGGCTATTCCCGGCTCATTCCCACCATGGATGGCGGCTCCGTCACTGCTCCAGAGGCCGGCTTCTGGTCCACGGAGGGCGGCGTCGCTCACTGGATCGTCGAAAACGTCGGCGTGGATCCGGACTATACCGTTCAGGAACGGCCGGACCTTGTCGTTGGCGGCCACGATCCACAACTCGAGAAGGCCATCGAGCTGGCAATGGAAGCTTTGAAGAAAGTGCCTCCCATGCCGTCGCGCCCCGCGTATCCCAAAAAGGGACAACCATAACTAACTGCCGGCCCGCACACACTGAATAAGAGACCTGCGCCCTGCGGCCAAATGCAGTCGGCTCGCGGGGCGCTTCGCCAAGAGAGGGTCGCATCGGGCTTTCCGCACCGGTCCTTCAGCTCCAGGTGTTACTATTGCCGGAACGTTCCTCCCTAATCCAGCGTATCCATATATAGCTAAATCTAATGGAGATCCTATGCACACGCTGACGCAGGACATTCGCTACGCCATACGCATGCTCACCAAGAGCCCGGCCTTCACGGCGCTAGCCGTTCTCACCTTAGCGCTTGGTATTGGCGCCAGCGCCGCAATTTTCGGTGTCGTCAACGGATTCTTGCTTCGGCCGCTGCCCGGCAAAGACAACGCGAACCTCGAAGTAATCGCCATCCGTCACCCCGGAAACCAGGACCCGCATGGCCCTTCGTTCCTTGACTACCAGGATTTTCGCGCTGGATCGAACGCTTTCTCCGCGATGGCCGCATACAACATGGATTTTGTGGGAGTTCGCGCGGACGGACGGAGTGACCGTGCCTTTGCCAATTACATTACCGCTGATTTTTTTGACGTGCTTGGTCTACAACCAGCGCTAGGCAGTTTGGTCTTTCCGGGCGAGTCCGAGAAATCCGGTGCGACGCCTGTGGTCATCTTGAGCTATTCCTACTGGCTGCAGCGTTTCGGCGGCGATGCGGGAATCATCGGAAAAAATATCACCGTAAACGGGAAGGCCTCCACCGTCATTGGAGTCTCTCCGAAGGGATTCTTTGGACCTTATACCCCTGCCGAAATCGGAGTGTTCCTCCCCTTCGGACTTTCCGATGCTGACGTGCTTACGAATCGAAGTCGCCATGGCTTGCATGTCCTCGCGCGCCCGCGCCCGGGGGTTTCCCGTGCCCAAGCCCGCGCGTCTCTGCAGCTTATCGCCGGCCATCTCGCCGAGACATATCCGGCCACGAATAAGGACATTACAGTGGACGTCATCCCCGAACGTCTGGCGCGGCCCGAAGCCGGCTCGTCCACTGCGATGCCACTCGTCGTCACCGTTTTCCTGGCCATGGCGGGGCTCGTTCTGCTGGTCACTTGCGTCAACGTCGCCAATCTCCTCCTCGTGCGCGGTGCCGGACGCGCCAAGGAACTCGCTATCCGCGCATCTATGGGCGCTGGCAGGATGCGTTTGGTGCGCCAGCTTCTTACCGAAAGCGTCCTTCTCGCCGCCATCGGAGGTCTCGCAGGCGCCGCGCTGGGTTCATGGCTTTCAACTCTTGCTAGTACGCTTCGACTCCCCGGCGACGTTCCTTTACACATAGACTTCAGCTTTGACTGGCGCGTCTTCGCAGTTATCGGAGGCATCGTCGCCTTTTCCGGCATACTGGCCGGCCTGGGCCCTGCCATCCGTGCTTCGCGCACGGATCTCAACGAATCCTTGCGCGAGGGTGGCCGCTCCGATTCCGCGGGCGCCGGCCGCAACCGCCTGCGAGGTGCGTTGGTTGTCGCTCAAGTGGCTGGTTCTTGCGTTGTCTTAATCATTGCGGGCCTTTTCCTCCGCAGTTTGCAAACTGCAGAGCACGCGGATCTGGGGTTCCGCACGAATGGCGTTCTTCTCGCCTCCGTTGATCTGAGCCAATTGAACTATAGCGAAGCCCGAGGAACCGCGTTCTATCGTGACGTCGCCACGCGCGTGCGCGCCTTGCCCGGCGTCGATTCCGCCAGTCTGGCGTTTTCAGTCCCACTTGGGAATGACAGTTTGAGTGACCGCGTTTGGAGACAAGGCGACCTGGCGCTACCACTCGGACAGGTTCCAAACATTGGTTACAACATTGTGGACGATGATTATTTCCAGACTCTCGATATCACGCTTCTCCGCGGGCGAAATTTTACAGCGCAGGACACAAAAACTTCCGTCCCCGTTGCCATTATTAACGAAACGATGGTAAGCCAACTTTGGCCCGCACAGGATCCCATTGGCCGCCGCTTCCGCATCAAAAAAACCGATAGCCCGGAAATCGAAGTCATCGGTGTCGCTCGCAATGGCAGGTATCAATCCTTGTTTGAAGACCCGCAGCCTTATTTCTATCTCCCCGCGGAACAAAGTTATTCGGCACGCCGCGTAATTCAGGTGCGCACCGCCTTGCCCGAGGCAAGCATCTCTCCTCAAATCGAAGGCATCATTCGCAATCTCGACCCGGATCTGCCCGTGTATGACGTCATGCCCATGAGCGAATCGCTCAATGGCGGAAACGGATTCTTCCTCTTGCGCGCCGGAGCAATATTCGCCGGGGTGCTCGGAGCACTCTCTCTCATCCTCGCTGTCATCGGCGTGTACGGAGTGATCTCTTTCGTTACGGGTAAGCGCACGCATGAAGTCGGCATCCGTTTGGCGCTCGGAGCGCAGCGTGGGCAAATCCTTGCTCTCATGCTGCGCCAGGGACTTGGCCTCGCCGGGATTGGACTCCTCATCGGACTTGCCGCCTCATGGGGATTGACGCGATTCCTGGGCGGACTGCTCTTCCAAATCAAGGCCGTAGATCCCTTCGCCTTCATCGGAGTCACTCTGCTTCTGGCCTTCGTCGCCGCAATGGCCTGCTATCTGCCTTCGCGTCGCGCCACGCAGGTTGACCCGCTCGTCGCATTGCGGCACGAGTAGCTTCATTCAGTTCCACGCAGGCCTCGCAAAACTCGCTCTATTAACACTTGCGCCCCGCAGCCACATGCAGTTGGCTCACGGGGCGCTGTGTGTTTTTTGCCGAACCGCCGGCTGGGTGGCTCGCCCTGCCGCTTGTTCCGGGCCAGCGGCGGCGGTCGCTGGCGTCGGAGCGGCGGGTCGGCTGCGAGCCTCCCGCAAGGGTATTAGCCGGCGGAACTCTTCACGAAACCCTCCCAAAACAAATCACTGCTGTCACTACTGACGCTTCGCTGGTGCAATGGGCGACGTTGTTCCCTGCCCCGCGAACGCCGAGCGCAACACATCGCCCGCGAAGAAATTGCTCCCGTCCATCGGGACCATGATGATTTGCAATTTGTCGGAGAGCCGCTCCGCGATCATCTTCTGAATCAGCAGCGGGTTCGCCTTCAGCGCCGTGGCCTCAAGATTTAGCCGCTCCGAATCCGCGGCGGCGGTCAAGCGGATTGTGTTCGCGTCCGCTTCCGCCAGCAGATTTCGGCGCTGCACTTCCGCTTTGCTGTCAATCACTTTGGCCTCGGACTCCGCGGCCGCATTCACCCGCATCGTGTTGGCCTCCGCGTCCGCCAATAATCTCTTGCGCTCGACCTCTGCCTTGCTGTCAATCACCTTTGACTCCGCTGCCGCCTGCGCATTCTCAATCGTCGCTTCCTTGCGCGCTTCCGCTTCCAGACGCGATTGCTCAATCTGTTTTTGCTTTAGTGGCAGCGTGTACTGCATCGCATCAGATTCCGCTTTGGCCTGCAGGACATGCACCTGCGCCTGCGCTTCCGCCTGCTTGATGTCCCGCGCCTTCTGCGCTTCGGCTTCCAGTTCGGCGATCCTCACCTCTTTTTGCTTGATGTCCGTTTCAAAATTCAGGCGTTCGCTCTCCTGTTCTTTCAGCAGCAAGCTCTCCAGCCCCTTCGCGTATTCCGCGGGTAGCCGCACGTCGCGCAGCACGACTTCCTTTACGATGATCCCGTCCGCGGCCAGCCGCTCAGTGATCGCCTTCGCCGCCAGTGCGTGAAAATCTTCGCGGTGCACTGTGAAAACGTCGCGCACCACGTATCCCGCGGCCACCTCCCGGAAAATGCTGGACACTAACGGAGCTATCACCTCCTGCTCGATTGGCTGCGGCACATTCGAGTGAATGAAAGTGAGCTTCTGCGCGTCCAGCCGGTATCGCACCGCGACCGCCAACCCCAGCGGCAGTCCCTCGCGCGCCGACACGGTCAACACGTCCTTTTTATTGGCACCCGGATCCTGGCTTGCGGCCGTCGCATAAATTTTGTCGTGCAAGTCGTATATCGCAATGCTCTCAACGTACGGCACGATCATGTGCACGCCGGGATAAAGCGTTCCCGGCTCCACGCCGGAAATCTGGCTGACTCGCACTGCCGCGCTGCCATCCTGCACGAATGCCATGCTCTCCGAGACCAGCAACGGCACCAGCGCCGCCGCCGCCAGCTTCCCCGCCAAGCCCCACCGGATGGGCCGCGGGGCTCGCGAAGGGCGACTCGTCAGCGGCTCACCGACCGCCAGCCCGCTCTCCGGCGCTTTCTTGCGGATCAATAACCGCTGAAGTTCGTAGGCCAGCCAGACGTCGTATCCCACCAATCCTGCTGCCGACCCAAAAATCAGAATGCTTGCCACCATCAATAGGTACTTGAGAATCACCATTGCCGTATCTCCTCTTCCGAAACTTCTCGTCCACCCCGGCTAGCGAATCCTGGAATCCCCTTGGCCCTGCCCGACCCGCGCGCGCGCTAGGGCCAACTCGCCCGAAGGCTGCGCTGGCCGCACGGTGAAGTGCCGTCCGGCTCCAGTCGCCGCCCCACTGGCTGCATTGACCATCAAATTGAACGCAACCCTCAACGCGACATATGCAAGCAAAGCTGCGATCCCGAGCGATGCCAGAAAGATCTCGATATTTGCGGCTGCTGTCATCGCGGTCTCCATGGGCGACTCCCTTTTCCGCCGCCGCTGGACGCAATTGCACGAAAAGCGCCATCCCAGAAATCCTTGATTTCAGCGGGTTTTCGCTGATTTCCATCCGCCCGGGCTGTGGAGCGCCAAACACGCTGTGGCGCTTTGCACGCAAATCTGCGCGACACGGGAGCCACTCGCCAATCTCGCGAAGACCGCGCCCGAATGGTGAAGGTCTCCAAGAAAACTTCAGTAACGCTATAATGGAAGGTGAGGACTTACGGTATGGCTCGCGGTTCAGGACTGAAAATCGGACGGGTGTTTGGCATCCCCATTTACCTGCACCCGACCTGGTTCATCTTTTTCATCTTGATCGCATACTTGTTGGCCGGGCAATTCGCCGGCCCCGCCGCCCAATCAATTTCTCCGGGGAACTGGATCGCAGCGATCATTGCCAGTCTCCTGCTCTTTGCCTCCGTCATCCTTCATGAGCTTGGGCACAGCGTGTTTGCCCTACGCTACAAAATCCCCGTCGTCAGTATCACGCTTTACTTTTTCGGCGGACTGGCCCGGATCGCGAAGGAGCCCGAAAAACCAATTCAGGAATTCAATATCGCCATCGCCGGGCCTTTGGTGAGCTTCGCACTGGCGGGCGCCTTCTGGGGACTCTCATTCGCTTTCACAAGAAACCTGTTGGTTTCTACGGCCGCGCTTTGGCTTGCCGGGATCAACGGCATAATGGGCCTCTTCAATCTCGCGCCCGGATTCCCTTTGGATGGAGGCCGCATCCTTCGCGCGGCCGCTTGGGCAATCACAGGAAGCTACGCCCGCGCCACTCGCATCGCCTCACAGGGCGGCAAGCTCATTGCCTATGCCATGATTACTTACGGCGCCTACCAAGCGCTGTTTGCAAGCAATATCCAGGGTGGGATTTGGATTGCGTTCATCGGTTGGTTCCTGCTTACCGCCGCGCAGGAAAGTTACGCGCAGGTCGCTATCCGCGAAGCGCTGGAGGGCCTCCGCGCCGCCGACATCATGAGCCTCGACCTGCCAACGGTCCCTCGCGACATTTCGCTCGAAGAATACGGCCATCTTGTTCTGCGAACGGGCCGCCGCTGCCATCTCGTCGCCTCAAATGGCCAGCTCTCCGGACTGATGACCACCCACGCGCTCAACACCATCGCTCGTGAGGAATGGCACAACACCTCGGTGCAAGCGGCGATGCTTCCGCTGGATAAAGTCCGCTGGGCCGCGCCCGAAGAGCCCGTCCTCGCGGTGCTCGACCGCATGCAAAGCGAAGACGTCAACCAGATGCCCGTGCTTCAGTCCGACCCAGACCCGCACGTCATCGGCATCGTGAGCCGGGATTCCATCCTTCGCGTAATCCAGGCTCGCACAGAAATTGGAACCATTTCACCGCAGTAGCCAGCGCTTGCAAAGTATCGGATGCGATCCCCTCACAAATTATGGTCAGTGAAATAATCAAAGCAATGGCCAATTTCGCGCAAACCGAAGCGTTCATCCTCGCCGGTGGTCTAAGCTCCCGCATGGGCCGCGATAAAGCATTGCTCGAAATTGGCGGCAAGGCGCTCATCGAGCGCGCCGCAGCGCTCTGCGCTCCGCTGGTAGCGAGCGTCACTTTAGTGGGCGACCCGCAGACTTACGCGCGCTTCGGGCTCCCCACTCTCCCCGACCGCTGGCCCGGAGCAGGCCCGCTCGGCGCGATTGCCACCGCTCTCGCCGCCGCGCATCAACCATGGTGTTTGGTGCTGGCGTGCGACATGCCGAATGTCACCGCGCAGTGGCTCGAATGGCTCCTCGCCTGCGCGACGAAATCCTCAGCCGATGCAATTATTGCGGAAACCGATCGCGGCGTGGAACCTCTCTGCGCCGTCTACCGCGCCGCGTGCGCTCCAAAACTTTCGGAGGCGCTCGACTCCGGCGTTAGAAAAGTAACTGACGGGCTCGCTCACCTGAATACTGAAATCATCGGTGAAAATGTTTGGAGGAGATTTTCGCCGGACGGCGATCTATTTCAAAACTTAAACACGCGGGAAGATTACCTCAGCGCCAAGCAGCGCCTTGAATCCAGGTAGTCTGTACCTCCATCTTTTCTCTGCGTCTGCCTGCCGGTAGGCAGGTCTCTGCGGTGAACGATTTTCTTACGCTGGCGCGCCAGAGCCCGAACCAACGAATCTCTCCTCCCCCGAATAAATCACAAACCGCCGCCCGCGCAAAAATCCCACCAGCGTCAAATTCATTCGCCGCGCCAATTGCACCGCCAAACTCGACGGCGCGGACACGCTGGCCACCACCGGAATCCCCGCCACAATCGCTTTCTGAATAATTTCAAATCCTCCGCGCCCGCTCACCATCAGCGCGCAATCGCAAAGCGGCAGACGGTCATTGAGCAGCGCCCACCCAATCACTTTGTCCACCGCGTTGTGCCGGCCTATATCCTCGCGCAGCACAAGCAGCTTGCCCTCCTCATCAAACAGTGCCGCCGCATGCAATCCGCCCGTCCGCCCAAATGCTTCCTGCGATCCCCGCGCAAGATCCGGCAACCGGCACAACACGTCCGCCGAAAGATGAAAGCCGCTGGCCAGTGCGCGAATCCCGCGCGCCCGCACCGCGTCAATTGAATCCTTCCCGCAAACGCCGCAGCTCGAATTTGCAGCAAATCTTCGCCGCAGCGCACGCGCCGGAAGTTTCACCCCGCGCGCCAGCTTCACGCGAACTAAATTCTTCGAGGCGCGCGGCTGCGCCAGCCCCGCAATTTGTTTTCGTTCGCGAATAATTCCTTCGGTCAGCAAAAATCCCGCTGCAAGATCTTCGTCGTTCCCCGGTGTGCGCATCGTCACCACGATTGGTGAGCGCCCAATCTGAATTTCGAGCGGCTCCTCTGCGGCAAGATAATCCTCCACGCGACGCACATTTCCATCGCTCCATTCGGAAACCTGCGTGATTTCAACACTTCGTGGCGGGCTTGGCATGGCTGATTTCAGTGGAAGGTAAATGTAGTTCTGACGGCGCGCAAAAGTTGGACTACCCTCCGCGCGTGTGCATCTCGAGATGCGGATCCTGCTTCAACGAATCAACCGGCACGAAAACTCCTCGCTTCGGCTGTGCCGCGCGCTCTTCGGCGCCGCGATCCGTGCGCCCATACCACGCGCGAGAAATCTCCACGGCAATCGTTTCGCGCGAAGCTCCGCCGCGCAGCAGGCGACGCAAATCCGCGCCCTTTTTCGCATAGAGGCACATGTACCACAGCCCGTCCGCCGTCAACCGGCTGCGGTCGCACTTCCGGCAAAATGGAGCTGTCGTCGAAGCGATGATCCCGAAAATTGTCCCGTCGGAAAGTTGGTAACGCTCCGCGGGCGCGGTCGAATCTTCGCGCAGGGGCGTAATGTTCCCATACTGCTTCGCAAGAGAGACCAGCATCTCATCTTGTGAAAAAACCTGCGAGGGAGTCCAATCCGTCGCGCCACCCACATCCATGTATTCGATGAACCGCACTTCGGCGTCCTGCGCGCGGCCGAATTCGATCAAGTCCCCCAGCTCGTCGTCATTGAATCCGCGCAGAATCACGCTGTCAATCTTTGTCCCGCGGAATCCCGCGCGCCGTGCCGCGGCAATCCCGTCCAGCACATGTCCGTGCATGTCCCTGCGCACGAGTGTGTAAAACCGCTCCGGATTTAGTGTGTCCAAGCTAACTGTCAGGCGCCCAAGCCCGGCCTCAAATAGGGCCTCCGCTTGATCGGCAAGCAGCGCGCCATTCGTTGTGAGCGCCAGGTCCTTAATATGCGGATTTGTCGTGAGCATTCGGACCAACACCGGAAGGTCGCGCCGCAGCAGCGGCTCGCCGCCGGTAAGCCGGATGCGTGTGACGCCCAAGCTCGTGAATATACCGGCGAGTATTACAATTTCTTCAAATGTTAGCAGCTCTTCGCGCGGCAGCCACGTGTAGTCCTCATGCGGCATGCAGTACCGGCAGCGCAAATTGCAGCGGTCCGTGACGGATAGCCGCAAATTCCGCAGCTCCCGCCCAAGCGCATCCACAAGCGGATCAACGCCCGGCGACACCAATCCATCCGATGTCTGATCGAGTCCCATGGGAAACACCATCTTAGGTTGGCGTTAGCGGAGCGTCAACCTGCCTGGGGTGGGGATAGCGTTTTGATTTGTGTGTCCAAGCATTCCCTTGACCCCATTTGATGATCGATTCGGGGCTAAAGCTCGGAGTAAATCTGATTGTAGATGTCAGAAGGAATTTGCATAAGTCGACTTAGTCCGCCAAGCGTCTACAGTAGGATTCCAAATCAGCCGTGGTCACTTCGTCCGGAGGAACAAGCCGATAGTGTTTTTCAGATGAGACGCGAAAGCCATCTCTGGTTTTCTCGAACTCATAAAGGACGATCACGTCCGCGCCTAAGAATTGGGCGCCAACGGGCCTGCACACAAGCGAGGTGAACCGCTCTTCGCATACGGCAGCATCTTGGCCGATTTGGACAATGCTTAGCTTATCGTTTCCTCCCTTAGCCTGAATCGGGAAGACGTAGTGGATTCCTCGCTTATCGATCCCAACATAGAGTTCATCCGTTTCAACCTGTCCCAATCCCCTCGCCGTAGTTCTAAGATGGCTTTGAAGCGAGTAACAAGTAACGCCAGTGAAAATGTCAATCAGCCTATTGTAGCGCACTTTCGCGAGCAGGGATTGTTCATCGCTCAGTGCGTACTTGGCGATTACTCCTGGAGTCGAGTCAGGTATCTTGGTCGTTGTGAGATTCGTGTTCGGAACGATGATCACAGTTTTGTGCAATGAGAATCTGTATCTCGCGCGACCGGCGAGTTCAATCGTCCATGACCTGCCCTTCGTGGCCACCTGGAGAATGGACTTCGGAAGGGGAACTCTGAATCGAAAACTATAGATGAGGTCGCCAAGGTTCTTTGGGAGCCTAAGCTTCAACTGGCGCGCAAATTTCTCAATGTCACGCCGCTCAAATTCGACAACTAGATCGCCTGCCTGATACTTGGAAAAGAAAATCTTTTCTATAATTCTTGAGTAGAGATTTGCTTCGTTGAAGAGACCTTTTGAACGCATTACTTGCCGCCCCCGGGCCAGCGTAGAACGACAACCTCTTCTCGCAATTGTTCCCGCGTGGCAGTGGAGAGACGCGTGCGGAATAAGTCTATGGAAATCACCTGGTAGCCCAGCGATTCTGCGATTTCCGCAAGTAATTGGCCAGTACGAATCATCACGCGCAGGTAGGAAGCCTGGTCCCCCACGACATAGGCAAGGTGTGCGCCGGGGCGGAGGAATTGGCGAAGCGCTGAGAGGTGGCGGAGCATTCCTCCAAAATAAAGCTTTGTGACTCGCGGATAAAGGCGCTCGAAACCCGATGTTTTGCCAAGTGCGAGCCGTCTCTCCTCTATCTCACGCGCGATCCGCTGAATGTCAGGATGATGACCTACATGTTCGTCATCTCGATCGGCTTTAAAGACGCCGCGCGTATTGGAACGGACAAGATTCTCTTTGAGGGCGCGCAGCTCCCGTTTGTCTTTGATGAATCCCAACAAGACCGATTCGAGTCTCGTAGTTCGTGTGTAATCTTTCTCATTGGGATACGGAGGCGAAGTAATGACAGCATCAATCGAATGAGGCTCAATCAAGTTGCCCAATAGGCGGGCATCTCCCTTATGTGCCTTTGCGATTGTCGAGGCCTTGTGCTTTAAAACGGTCAGGTCTTCGGCCATGGTTCTAACATTTCGGAGCCAACTCGACAGGACATGAGAATCCCCCTTTGGTTTTGAAACGCCTACCTCTGGTCCAAAGTGGAGGTTACCGATGTCGGTAACAAGTGATTTGGCAAGCGCAAGACGAAGGTGACCTACAAAGCGCGAGGCCCGCGAGTGGTTCAGTTTCCGAAGTAAGAGGATGGTTCGATGAAGTGGAAGGGCACTTATCGAATTCTTAAGGAGCAGCTTGTCTTTATCCGCCGAAAGTGACAGCAACCCTGATGGTTTCTTGCGCGCGTTGGAAACCACTGGGAATACAGCCAACGATTCTTCGATACCCTGCTTGCGGAACTCCCGGTTCACTTCTGTCGCAATCCTCTCCGCATGAGCTACCAACGCCTTTGGGTTTACGAACCAGTCTGTTTTCACATGGGTAGCGAAGGAAACAACCGGATTCGCATCGATGCCGATGCTTTCAATTCCGAGTTTCTTACACTCCACAAGCGTTGTGCCAGTGCCACAAAACGGGTCTAAAACGAGTTGGTGGCGAGTAACACCGAATTTCTTGAGATAATCGCGAACCAAGTGTGGGGGAAAAGAGAGTACAAAGCGATACCAATCGTGGGCGGCGCGATCAGCAATCAGAAGCTTATTTTCTACGCGAAGCGCTCTTGCAGGGGAACTCAAGGCAATTCAATCCTTAGTTGAATCTAAGTGTCAGATATTGTCGAGTGATAAGAACGAAGAGAGTATATCAAGGGGAGGCTTCGCCGCATACCGCTGAGCAAAGCTGCTCATGATTTCGGATCGACCGCTCCGGTATTGTGCTGGCACAGCCGCACTCGAAGCCTAGCGATGCCTCGGATTTATCCCTCATCCTGATACTGCGTCTTCAATTTGGCTAGCACTCCCGGATCCGCAAGCGTCGTCGTATCGCCAAGCACGCGCCCCTCGGCAATATCGCGCAACAAGCGGCGCATGATTTTCGCGCTGCGCGTTTTCGGCAGCTCGCTCACGAAGAAAATGTCGTCGGGCTTCGCGATGGCCCCTATCTTTGTCGCCACATGCGCGCGCAACTCTTCCTTCAGCGCGTCGCTCGGCTTTGCCGTATCTTTCAGCGTGACGAACGCCGATATCCCCTGCCCCTTCAATTCGTGCGAGCGCCCAATCACCGCCGCCTCCGCCACGGATTTGTGATCCACCAGCGCGCTTTCCACCTCGTACGTTGAAATCCTGTGCCCCGCGACATTCATCACGTCGTCCACGCGCCCGAGCAGCCAGAAATATCCGTCCTCGTCAATCTTGCAGCCGTCGCCCGTGAAATATTTCCCCGGATAGCGCGACCAATAATTCTGCACGTATCGTTCGGGATCGCCGTACACCGTGCGCAACATGGACGGCCACGGTTTTGTAATCAGCAGATATCCGCCGCCTCCCGGCCCAACCTTATTTCCCTTTTCGTCCACGACCTCCGCTTCGATTCCCGGAAACGGGCGCGTCGCCGACCCCGGCTTCGTGGCCACAATTCCCGGCAGCGGCGTAATCAAGATGCACCCGTTTTCCGTTTGCCACCATGTGTCCACGATCGGGCAGCCCTCGTGCCCGATGTTCACGTGGTACCACATCCAAGCCTCGGGATTGATCGGCTCGCCCACCGTGCCCAGCAACCGCAGCGATTTCAAGCTGAACTTCGCCGGCCATTCGCGTCCCCATTTCATGAACGTACGGATCGCCGTCGGCGCGGTGTAAAGAATGTTCACGCGATACTTGTCCACGATGCTCCAGAATCTTCCGCGGTCCGGAAAATCCGGCGTGCCTTCATACAGCAGCGTCGTGCAGCCATTCGCCAGCGGCCCGTAAACAATGTACGAATGTCCGGTGATCCATCCGATGTCCGCCGTGCACCAGTAAAAATCGTTTTCCTTGATGTCGAAAATGTAGCGGTGCGTCGTGCTCGCGCCCACCAGATATCCCGCCGTCGTGTGCACCACTCCCTTCGGCTTCCCCGTCGTCCCGCTGGTGTAAAGAATGAAGAGCATATCCTCCGCGTCCATTTGTTCCGGCGCGCACTCATCGGAGGCCGTCGCCACAATGTCGTGCCACCACACGTCGCGCCCTGGCTTCATCGGCGCAGCCGCCGCGGGCGCCAGCTTCGCCACGCGCTCGACCACCACCACGTGCTCAATGCTCGGCGTGTGCGCCAGCGCGTCATCAGCAGCCGCCTTCAACGGCACCACCGCGCCGCGCCGCCACGCGCCGTCCGCCGTCACGAGCACCTTCGCCGCCGCATCATTAATCCGCTCGCGCAACGACTCCGCCGAAAAGCCTCCAAAAATTACGCTGTGCGGCGCGCCGATTTTCGCGCACGCGAGCATTGTGATCGGCAGCTCCGGAATCATGCCCATGTAAATCGCCACGCGGTCGCCCTTGCGTACTCCGAGCGATTTCAGCGCGTTCGCAAACCGGTTCACTTCGCGTTCGAGCATTCCAAACGTCAGCACGCGCTGGTCGCCCGGCTCTCCTTCCCACACCAGCGCCGCCTTATTCCGCCGCGCCGAGGCCGCGTGACGGTCCACGCAGTTGTAAGTCACATTGAGCTTCGCCCCCACAAACCACTTTGCCCACGGCGCGTTCCACTCGCACACCTTTTGCCACGTGGCAAACCAGTCCAGCTTTCGCGCCTCCGCCTCCCAGAATCCTTCCGGGTCCTTGCGTGCGCGCTCATAAATCTCCGGATCATTCGCGACGGCCTGCTCGCGGAATTTCTCCGGCGGCGGAAACAGCCGGTTCTCCTGCAGCAGCGCGGAAAGGCGGTCTTGTTGGTTGTCGGACATCGCTACGCTCCCAGTCTCATCTTACAAAATCCTGCATCGCACGAGGCACGCCCAAATCATTACATGCGCAGCCCGCCAGTCAAAAGGATAACAATTCCATCTTTTCAATCGTATAAACGACGCCCTTCCAGCGCCACATTTCGCCCGTGCGATTCGCAGAAAACCCGCGGTGCCACCGAGCGTATTTGCTATGTAAATCCGGCATATGCAATTCTTAAGTGCTAATTTGGAGCGCTGATTATGAATATCACATCAAAGTCTTCAACGTCGTTCTTCGCGCGCGCCGCAATCTGCGCCGTTATCGCTCTCCCTTTACTTGCGGCCCCTCAGCAAAACGCACCTGCGGACGCGTCCAAACAAAGTACGCACGGCATTGCAGTCGCCAACATGGACACCTCAGTGAACCCCGGCGACGATTTCTACCAATACTCGAACGGCAACTGGATTAAGCGTACAGAGATTCCGCCCGACCGCAGCGGCATTGGCGTGTTTACGCTACTGGCAGAGCTGAGCGACAAGCGCACCGCTACCCTGATTGAAGAGGCGGCCAAATCCAATGCGCCTGCCGGCTCCAATCTCCGCAAGATCGCCGAACTCTACAACTCGTTCATGGGTGAGGCTGGTATCGAAGCAAAGGGCCTCGCCCCACTTCGCCCTCACCTCGATTCAATTGCCGCCATTCAAAGCAAGCGCGAGCTGGCTCGAGTTTTGGGTGAGGGCCTTCGGGCTGACGTCGACGCGCTAAATAACACGAACTTTGCTACACCCAATCTTTTCGGTCTTTGGGTTGCGCCCGGCTTTAACGATTCCGATCATTACACCGCATATTTAATGCAAGGCGGTTTGGAAATGCCCGACCGCGAATACTACCTCGCGGACAACGACCGTATGCGCGACATCCGCACCAAATATAAGACCCATATTTCGGCGATGCTTAAACTCGCGGGATTCACGGACACAGATGCAAAAGCAGAACGCATTTTTAATCTGGAACATTCCATCGCTGAAATACAAATCAGCCTCCAAGAAAATCAGGACATCCACAAAGCCAATAACACATGGAAGCAGGCGGATTTTGCCGCGAAAGCGCCGGGCCTGGACTGGACGGAATACTTCAGCGGCGCCGGGCTTAGCAAGCAAGCCGGCTTTATCGTTTGGCAGCCAACCGCTTTCACAGGCGAATCAGCGCTCGTCGCCTCTACGCCGCTGGACACGTGGAAGGATTGGCTCGCCTATCATGCGATTGAAGACTATTCGGGTGCGCTGCCCAGTGCGATCAATGAAGAGGGATTCTCCTTTTTCGGAAGGGTTCTTTCCGGCACTCCGGAACGGCTTCCGCGCTGGCATCGCGGCGTCAATCTGGTCAACTCCCTGCTTGGCGACGCTGTTGGACAAATCTACGCCCAGCGCTACTTCCCCCCTGAAGCAAAAGCCGCAGCACAGGAGATGGTGGCGAACATTATCCTGGCATTCCGAAAGCGTATTGAAGCGCTGACGTGGATGGATCCGAAGACGAAAGCCGAAGCGCAGGCCAAGCTCACCACTCTTTACGTTGGAATTGGCTACCCGGAGACCTGGCGCGATTACTCCGCATACGAAGTGAAAGCGGACGACCTATTCGGAAACCTGTGGCGCAGCGGGCTATTTGAATACCACCACGCAATTTCACGGCTCGGCCTCGCAGTGGATCGCCACGAATGGTGCATGACGCCGCAAACGGTAAACGCCGTCAATCTCCCGTTGCAAAACGCTTTGAATTTTCCTGCCGCCATTTTGGAGCCGCCGTTTTTTGATCCGAAGGCTCCCGCCGCGGTGAATTTCGGAGCAATCGGCGCCGTGATCGGGCACGAAATCAGCCACACGTTCGACGAAGAAGGCAGCGTGTTTGACTCCAAGGGCCGGGTGCGCAACTGGTGGACGCCCGCTGACCTTGAACATTTCCACGCCGCCACGGCGCGACTCGCCGCGCAATATGACACCTACAAACCATTCCCCGACCTCTCTCTAAACGGAAAGCAGACGCTTGATGAAAATATCGCCGACGTCGCCGGCATCAGCGCGGCATACGACGGCTACCGCGCCTCGCTCAAAGGCAAAACCGCTCCTGCTCAGGATGGATTTTCCGGCGATCAGCAATTCTTCATCGCGTTCGGACAGAATTGGGGAGCGAAGATGCGTGAAGCCGCGCTCCGCCAAGAAATATTGACGGACTCGCATTCCCCAGACCAGTTCCGCACATATACAGTCCGGAACATCGACGCATGGTACGCGGCGTTCCATGTCCAATCCGGAGAGAAGCTCTATCTCGCTCCGGCGGATCGCGTGCGCATCTGGTAGGCATTCACGCAATTTCGCGCAGGCTGCGCTCTAGCGGGAGTACCAGTGATGAGAACAATCCGATCAGGATTCAATTGTTTTGTCGCGGCCATGGCAATCTGCGAGCTTTTGATTGCATTGCCGACCGCGGCCCAACAAACCGCGGCTGCGCCAAAAGAAAGTTTTGATGTGCTTTCGGTTAAGCAGTTAACGCCCACTCCCGGGTCAGGGTCCACAATTCCAATCAGACAGCTGCCATGTCAGTTCCTCGAAGACCGCGTCCGTTGCCGATTACCGCTACTAAGGCTAGTGAAAGAGGCATTTCAACTTAGAGATTACGAGGTTGACGCTCCGAAGTGGATGACCGATCAGAGCCATGTCTTTGCGATCGAAGGCACCATGCCGCCCGGCACGAAAGAGGAAGTTGCGCGACGAATGTTACAGCAAGGGCTGGCTGAGCGATTCGGCCTGAAGGTCCACTGGGAGAAACGTGACACACCGGTGTATGCGCTCATCCCGGGCAAACATGGCGTTAAGCTCCAGCCAATCGCCGATCCCGAGCATTTGGAACTGAAGCCAATTGAAACCCCCGCGGGAACCATAAAATCATCTATGCTCGGCGAACCGGGGCGCTACTACGCCGCAATAACCGACCTTGATTCCTTTGCTGGCAACTTGCAGGTTCGTGCCGACCTGGACAGACCCGTTGTCAACATGACTGGTTTGACGGGAATGTACGCGTTCGATCTGCGCTGGACACCATCCGACCCGCCGAGCTACGTGGATCCAGCCATTCTGCCGGCAATGGAAAAGCAATTAGGCCTTCGTTTGGAGAAGCGAACGCTCCCCATTAATGTGCTTGTGATCGATCACGTCGAAGCAGCCCCATCAGCTAACTAAGAAACCCCGCGACACCGCCGCACGTCTGGAGTACCATCAGGTGCTCCGACCGGCGATAGTAGCTCAGCAGTAGCCCTCCGGCTCGGCGCGTCTGTCGAACGCGTGTAAATAAAAATCTCCATCAAGAGGTGGATTCCGTGAAATCGCTCCAACGTCTCTTCCTGTTCGCAATCGTAGCCGCATCACTCATCGCATTGGCCGTTGTACCCAGTTCGCGCGCGCAGCGCGGCGGCGGTGGCGCTGGAGGTGGTGGCGCCCAAGGACGAGGCGGTGGCGGGCAGGGTGGGCGCGGAGGAGGCGGCGGGCGCGGTGAGGGCGGCGGTGGCGCGTACAGCGCATTCCGTGTACGAAACGTCGGCCCGTCAATGATCTCCGGCCGCATTCAAAGCATCGCCGTGGATCCCGCCAACAAGCGCCATTATTTTATCGCCGCGGCTTCGGGCGGCGTGTGGCGCACGCGCGATGGCGGCATCACCTTCACGCCCGTTTTCGACAACGAGAATTCCTACTCCATCGGCTTTGTCACGATTGATCCGCGCAACTCCGCGACCGTTTGGGTCGGCTCCGGCGAGAACAATTCCCAGCGCAGCGTAAGCTGGGGCGACGGCGTCTACCGCTCCGACGATGATGGCCGCACCTGGCGTCACATGGACGCCATGCAGCATTCCGAGCACATCGCGCGCATCCTGATTGACCCGCGCAATTCCGATGTCGTCTACGTCGCCTCGCAGGGCCCGCTCTGGGGACCCGGCGGCGATCGAGGCGTTTTCAAAACCACTGATGGCGGCAAAACATGGAAGAATATTTTCACCATCAGCGAGAACACAGGAGTCACCGACTTAATCTTCGAGCCCGGCAATCCCGACGTGCTGTACGCAGCCGCATACCAGCGCCGCCGCCACGTGTGGACATTGATTGACGGCGGCCCCGAATCCGCCATTTACAAATCCACGGACGCCGGCGCGACGTGGAACAGACTTCGCGGCGGACTTCCCGCCGGTGATGTCGGCCGCATCGGTCTCGGCATCTCTCCCGCAAATGTAAATATTGTTTATGCTGTCATTGAAGCGGCAAACGCTGCGGGCGGCGTTTTCGCCTCCGAGGACCGCGGCCAAACGTGGGAGCGCCGCGACCCCTTCTTCAGCTCCAGCCCCCAGTATTACGGCACCATTTTCGTGGACCCGAAAAATGCCGAACGCATCTACGTGATGGACACAAACATTCAAACCTCCGATGACGGCGGGCGAACGATCCGCACGCTCGGAACCCGCAGCAAACACGTGGACAACCACGTCGTGTGGATTGACCCCGACGAAACCGATCACATCATGGTCGGCTGCGACGGCGGCCTCTACGAAAGTTTTGACCGCGGCGAAACCTGGACGTTCAAGGAAAATCTCCCGCTCGGCCAGTTCTATGACGTCACCGCCGACAACTCCAAGCCCTTCTATTACGTTTACGGCGGCACGCAGGACAACTCCAGCGTCGGCGGCCCTTCGCGCACGCGCAGCGTTTCCGGAATCCTCAACGCGGATTGGTTCACCACGCAGGGCGGCGACGGCTTCACTTCCGCCGTTGACCCCGAAGACCCGGACACTATCTACGCCGAATTGCAGGATGGCGCGCTCGTACGCTACGACCGCAAGACCGGCGAGCGGGTGGACATCGTCCCCACTGAAGGCCCCGGCGAGCCTCCGCTCCGCTGGGACTGGGATTCCCCGGTCTTCGTCAGCCCGCACATGCACACGCGGATTTATTACGCCGCGAATAAACTTTTCCGCAGCGACGACCGCGGCGATTCCTGGCGCGCCATCAGCGGCGAACTCACCCGCGCCCTCGACCGCAATTCCCTGCCGGTGATGGGCCGCATCCAGCCGCCCGAGGCGGTCGCGAAAAATGCTTCCACCTCTTATTTCGGCAACTCCACCACGATTTCCGAATCGCCGAAGAAGGAAGGCCTCATCTACGTCGGCACCGACGACGGCGTGATTGACGTTACCGAAGATGGCGGCGGACACTGGCGAAAAATTGAAACCTTCACCGGCGTGCCCGATATGACCTACGTCTCGCGCGTCTTCGCCTCGCAGCACGATGCGAACACCGTCTACGCCGCATTCGATGGACACAAAACCGAAGACTTCAAGCCGTATTTCCTCAAATCCACCGACGCGGGAAAGACCTGGACATCCGCCGCGGGCAATCTTCCCGACAACGGCCCAGTGCTCGCCATCGCGGAAGATCCCGTGAACGCGAACCTCATTTTCGTCGGCACGGAGTACGGCCTTTTCATGACCATGAACGGGGGCGCGCAATGGACGCGCATCCGCAACGGCCTACCCACCATCGCCGTGCGCGACCTCCACATCCAGAAGCCGATGGGAGATCTCGTCATCGGCACGTTTGGCCGCAGCATTTGGATCATGGACGATTACGCCCCGCTGCGTTACGCCGCGCCCGAAAAGCTCGCAGACGCGAACGCCACCATCTTCCCGATCCGCGATACGTACATGTATTCGATGTACTCGCCCTTCGGCGGTGGCGCCAAAGCGCATCTCGGCGAACAGCTCTACACCGGAGAAAATCCTCCCACCGGCGCGCTGATTACTTATTACGTGAAGACGGCTCCGCAGACCTTGCGTCAAAAGCGCCAGGCCGAAGAGCGCGACGCCGAGCGCAACACCGCTGGCGCCACAGCCGCAAAACCAAAATATCCGACGCTTGACGAATTGCGCGCGGAGGAAGAAGAGCAGCCAGCGCAGCTGGTCTTCGCCATTACCGACGCAAATGGAGCTTTCGTGCGCCAGCTCACTTCTCCCGCTGCTGCGGGAATTCGCCGCATCACTTGGGATCTGCGCTCCGCTCCATTCTCTGTGCCGGCTGCTCCCGCCGCGGGCGGAGAAGCAGGCGGACGCGGCGGTCGCGGCGGAGGCGGTGGCGGAGGTGGCGGCGGCTTCGGCGGAGGCGGAGGCCCGCTCGTCGTTCCGGGAAAATATAAAGTTTCCGTCGCGCAGGTTTTCCATGGCGAGACGACGAAGCTCGTCGGCCCCGTCGAATTCAACGTCGTGGCCGAAGTCGTGCAGCCGATGTCGCCGCAGGAGCGCGCCGCGAAGGAAGCGTTCCAAAAGAAGGCCGCAAAGCTTCAATCCGCGGTCAATGCGGCTCTCGAAATCGCCACCACCAACGAAACGGAACTCGCAACCATTAAGCGCGCACTGACGGCGATGCCCTACGCCGACAGCGCCGCCCTCGTCAAAATCACCGAGGACTTCGAGAAGCGCAACAATGAGATTCTGTTAGCTCTGCGCGGAGATAATTTCGCGCGCAGCCATGAGGAGCCGACTGCGCCGGCGATCTCGCAGCGGATCAGCAGGGTCGTGCAGGGCATGGGCTCGAACACTGCGCGGCCAACCAAAACGCAGGAAAACGATTACAAGGTTGCGGGCGAATTATTCACGCCCGTCCTCGCAAAGCTTCACACTCTCGTCGAAGTGGACATCGTGAAGCTCAACAAGGCGCTCGACGCCGATGGCGTGCCGCACACGCCCGGCCGCCTGCCAACCTGGAAGGAACAGTAGCGGAAGAAGACACCATATAAAAAAAGAGCCCCCAGGCTCCTGCCTGGGGGCTTTCCATTTCCGGCGCTCAAATTGAAATCAGCTCACCTTCTGCCCCACCGATTTCGCCTGCGTAAACAAATACAAATAATCCGGCCCGCCCGCCTTTGAATCCGTGCCGGACATGTTGAACCCGCCAAACGGATGCGCGCCCACCATCGCGCCCGTGCACTTGCGGTTGATGTACAAATTCCCCACGTGGAATTCCTTTTTCGCGCGCTCGATCTTCTCCGCCGACTTCGTATACACAGCGCCCGTCAATCCGTATTCCGTATTATTTGCAATCGCCAGCGCGTCGTCATAATTCTTTGCCTTGATGATCCCCAGCACCGGCCCGAAGATTTCTTCCTGCGCGATGCGTCCCGTAGGCGGGATGTCCGCGATCACCGTCGGCTGCACGAAATATCCATCGCCCAGTTTTGTTTCGCGCCCGCCGCCCGAAATCAGCCGCCCTTCCTTCTTCCCCACCTCGATATAATCCAGGATGGATTTCATCGCCGCTTCGTTGATCACTGCGCACATCGCGGCATTTTCTGTTGGGTCGCCGACTGCAATCTTCGCGACGCGCGCGCGCAGCTTCTCGACAAACGCGTCGTAAATCTTCGCGTCCACAATCGCGCGCGAACACGCGGAACACTTCTGCCCCTGAAATCCGAACGCCGACACTGCCACGCCCTCCACCGCCGCGTCCACGTCTGCTTCTGAATCCACGATAATCGCGTCCTTGCCGCCCATCTCAAGGATCGTGCGCTTGATCCAGATCTGGCCCTTCTGCGGAGTCGCCGCGCGCATGTGGATGTCGAGGCCGACGTCGCGCGACCCGGTGAATGCGATGAACCGCGTCTTCGGATGCGCCACCACTGCATTACCGAATGACGCACCCGCGCCGGGGCAAAAATTCACCACGCCTGCGGGCATCCCCGCCTCTTCGAGCGCCTCGCAGAATTTCGCCGCAATCGTCGGCGAATCGCTCGACGGCTTCAAAATCACCGTGTTTCCGCAAACCGCTGCGGCCACCGTCATCCCCGCCATGATCGCCGCCGGAAAATTCCACGGCGGAATCACCGCGCCCACGCCCAGCGGAATGTAATGCAAAGTGTCGCGCTCGCCGGGCAATTGCACCGGCGGCTCGGCCTGCGAAAGCCGCAGCGCCTCGTGCGCGTAAAACTCGCAGAAATCAATCGTCTCGCAGATGTCCGCGTCCGCCTCCGCCCAGTTCTTCGCCACTTCAAACACCAGCCACGCGTCAAATTCAAACCGCCGCGCGCGAAGAATGTCCGCCGCGCGAAAAAGCACCGCCGCGCGCGCAGACCACGGCGTGCGGCTCCATGTCTCAAACGCGTGCAGCGCGGCCTGCATCGCCGGTTCCACCTGCGCCAGGCCCGCCTTCTGGTGAATGCCAACAACCTCCGATGGCTTCGCCGGATTCACGCTCTTGATTTTATCCGCTGTCATCACGCGCTGCCCGCCGATCACCAGCAGGTATTCGCGCCCCAATTCCTTGCGCACTTGCGCGATTCCCTCGCGCATCCGCCGCGCATTCTCTTCCTTCGTAAAATCGAGCGCCAGCTCGTTGCGGAACGCCCCGCGTTTTGTTGAATCCGAATGTGTCGCTGTTGTCGCCACGTTTTTTTCCTCCGTCGAGATTATAGCCCAGCCCGCGCTTCACTTCCCTTTCGCGTCCGCGCCCTTCAATTCCACAACAATATTCTCCAGCGGCCCAACATTCCCATTGATCGTCGCCTGTCTTCCGCCAAGGCTCCATTGGATCGTTCCAGCAACGGAATCGCGCGGCGAAAGCTGTCCATCCGGCCGCCTCACCTGCGCATGCGTATCCGTAAGCAAAATAATCACCCGCGGCCTCTTATCCACCATCGGCCCGCTTGCGCCCAATCCAAAATGCACGCGCACCACTCTCACGCGATCATTCTCAAAGAGCACTTCATTGTGCTTGGGATCGAGCTTCACCGCGTCCTTCTCGAAAGGACTCATCGGTGGCAGTCCCCTGAACTCGATTTTGATTTCACGAAACACCGGCCCACGGAAATCATGCATGTTACGCGACAATTTCTGGCCTTCCTCCGCAAACGACGCGTCAACAAATTTGAATGTCAGGTGGTTTGAACCAAGCTCGGTCCATTCGGCCTTGGTGAATTGTTCAACCAGGATTACAGCTGTCGCAGCTGTTGCCAGGCCGGGCTCTGGCAGTTTTGTATTGGATTCACGCAACTGTTGGGTATCGAAATCCAATTTCGACACGCGGACATATTCGTTCTCCAATACCTTTTCATATGGGTCTGTTGCCGGCTCTTCCTGATGGACACTCACGAACCCCATAGGCAAGAGCAAAGCGGTGGCGAGAATTGTTTTACGCATGCGCATTTCCCGTCTCCAGCCAAATATCACCCCGCAGTATACTCGCCCCCTCGACAACCTTCCTACGCCTCGCGCTTCTGACCCGCCAGCGATCTGTGTTTGTGCGCCCGGTCTATACCACCACCGCGCCTCCCCTCCCCCCCCCCACCTTTTTGTAAGAGTGTGCGCTTAAAGGACTTACGGCCACGAAGAGCGGTAAGAGTAAGCGCCTAAAGGACTTACGAGTATTCACATGTAGTACACTAAGCATAATGTTTTCAACGACTTACGTTTTCGGCTGCGAAGTGGCTTGTAAGAGTGTGATTCTAAAGGACTTTAAGTCCTTTAGGCGCTTACTCTTACGAGAGGTCTTTCGCTTCGCTCAGGATGCACACATCGCACTTTCGGCAGGGGCGACATTTCCCGTTTTGGAACTGCATTCGAAACGGTTGTCGCAGTCTGCAAGAGAGGTTACCACAGAGTTATAGCGTCTGTCAATGGAAAAATTTACATGGCTACAGACGAGGCTTCAGGCGGGAGGGTCTTCTAGTAGAAGCTCTCTACGCCGTTTTAGTCGGGGGTGGCTCTCTTTCCGTGGCGAGAATAGGCGGCCAGGGTAGATGGCGTGCACTCCCGGCGTGCGTAATAAAGCGGTAGTCGCGGTTCCAAGCGAGCGTGGGACGTACGCCATGAGCAGCGCCCACCTCCCGCAGCTAATCATGACCAGCGCGAGTGGGGGCTACCTGAGGAGAACTCAGTGAACTAATCGCCAGCCACGACGCAAGATACAGGAGCGCAGCCACGATAAGCAAAGAGCGGATTCCGGTCCAAAATGAGAGCGATTCGAGCAACCCTCCGGCCAGCGCTCCGAGGAGGTTTGAGCCAAGGGCATTGCCGCTGAACCCTGCGCGCGCAAAACTGCGTATAAAAACAATTCCCGCAAAAAACACCGGCAGACACAGGACGAGGGATGCCGTCAAGGCCTTGAGCCAAATCGAGGTGAATATGAATCGCTCCATGGGAATCAAATAGGCGGCAAGCATGGATAGAAAGATGCCTGCGTATGCGATCTCAACCGGAATCTTAGGTTGCCATTCCACCAACATGTTCGACCCAACGATAAGCAGCAATAACCCTGAAATCACAATCGAGTTGACCATCCAAGTTGTGCCGAAGAGAAGCGCCATCTTGCTGACAATCTGGGCCTCGAGCAACATGAATGCGGCGCCGAGGAAAAAGAAATGCGCGCTGAACGAAGACCGTGAAATACCAGCCCCGCTCAAGAAAAACCATCCCATGATTAGAAGCGCTGTCGAGACAATCACCACAGAAGCAGGCACACCAGGCGCCTTTTGGTAAAAATACGGCCAGTCATCTGATGTGAGGGGCGCTGGCGCCATCTCGAAATGTCTATGGGCCTCGTAGTATGCCCCAAGCCCAGGGTCCAGGAGCGCCTGACGCACCCGCGCTTCGGATCCCGCGATGAAAAACCTGGCGCCGCCCACATCTATTTGAATCTGCAACGGCGCCGTGCCGAATACCTCCGACAAAAGAGCCTGGAGTCGACCCGCAATAAACGGTGTTTGAACTACAAACTTGACGATGAACAATCCATCTGGCTTGAGCATTTGACGCGCCGCCCGCAACGCCTCGACCGTATAAACATAGTTGTCAATCCGGATGTTGGAATAGCTCGAACTGGTTGTATGGGAGTCAAGCAATGAGAACATGATGAGGTCGAACCTTTCCTGGCTGGTCTGGATGTAGCTCCTCGCGTCATCGACCACCACTTTCACCTTTGGCGAGCTGTATGGCTTCTCGAAGTGGAGCTTTCGCCCAAGGTCCAGAATCAGCGGATCAATCTCGACGGCGGTAACGCGCTCCGCACCGTGACGCAACGCGGCTGCTACATCATTCCCCATGCCAGATCCCAGAACCAGTACATCCGGCGGGTGCTCATAAAAGTGGTACGGCAAGTTATAGGCGTTCCAGTCCGCCCCCTCCTTGCCGAAAAGCGCGGGATGTCCAGCCACAAACTCCGGCGACAGATTCATGATCAGCTGATACCAGCTGTCGTTGGTGTTCAGTTGGTAGTAGAGCAGTTCGCCGGACTTGGGATCAGCCTCAGGCGTTAGCGTCAATTTCTGGTAAGGAGACCAGTACGTTGTGCTCCCCGCGCCGGGTCCGAGTGAAGCGAAAATGGCGCACACCGCAAAGACTCCCGCCGCCGCAATACTCACACGTGGTCTTTTCCAGAGGAGAATGACGAGCACCAGGCCGCCGGCAGCAAACCACCACACAGGAGGTTTGTCCATGAAGCAAAGCAAAGTGTAAAAGCCGATTCCGGTCAAGCTGGCCAGAATATTCACGGTATAGCCAAGAATCCCTCGCTTCGTGTTTTCGAGATACCAACCGACGAATTGTCCGAACGGGATGAAAATGAACGCAATCATGGCAAACAAAGAAACGATCAGAGCTGTCGCCGCGGCCAAGGCGGAGAAGGAATACCATCCTAATGCGAGGCGAGGCATACCCCAAAGGTCCACATTCGAGTAGGCCCCAATGTAGTCGGGAAGTCTGGCCACGAGGAATCTCAGGCCCGTGGAAGGCCACTTGATAACAACAGCAACGGTCAGCAAAGGCATGGCAAGAGCCAGGAAATTCGCCCTTCGGCGGCAAAGATAGCAGCCGACGCCGAATCCGAGAAAACATGCAACGAGAACGAAATTCTTGAAATAGGCGAACACATGAATCTCAGAGGAGACCCATCGAATCATGAGAAGTTCGAGAAACAGGCTGAGTCCACTCACCAATGCCAGCTTGGAGTAGGAAAATCCACCCAGGTCCTCGGGCGAAAAGTCCCACGAATGAAAGAACTTGCTCAGCTTTCCCGCGGGAAACCCTTGTTTTCGCACTCGGTAGAAGCGTAGTAAGAGAAAATCCAGAGAAAACAAGATGACGACTAAGCCAAGGATGATCGCGGCGTGCCGCGACTCGCCTGAAAGGGAGAACATTCGATTTTAATCTCCTCTCGCTCGAATGAATTTTGGTCAACTATGCTTCTGTTTTCTTCAACCCCAGCCGTGTCTTCCACGCCGACCGGATAAATTCCAAGTCCTGTTTGCGCGCAAACCCAAAAATACAAGCAAGCGCGCCAAACGCCGCCACCGCAATGATGGGCCGGACCCAATCACCCACGGGCGCCAAATATGACAGGCCCGTTATGGCTATCGCAACCACTGTGAATGGAATCAGCAGACGCAGCCCGACCCACACAATCTCTCTGCATTCCCTAAAGGGCAGAAACGCAACTGTCCAGCATGTCCAATACGCAATCACCGTCGCCCAGGACGCTCCCCACGCGCCGTAATGCGGAATCATGTAAAGGTTCAGCCCGATGTTTACAACCGCGCCAGCAATCGTGGGCCAAAGCACAATTCGCTGCAGCCCGGCCGCGAGCATCGCGTTCGCAAGCGTCGAGCCAAAAAACACCGCGACCTCCGCCCAAATCAAAATCGCCAGCAGCGGCGCCGCGGCAGCGTACTTCGCTCCATAGAGCAGATGCAACACCGGCCGCGCACCTGTGCAGAAAAAAATGCTCAGGGCCACCGACGCAAGAATCATGTAACGGTATCCGAGGTCGAGATGGCGCCGGAACCTCGGCGAATCCGCGATGGAAATTACCAGGAGCGGAAATAGCGACGATCCAAACGCGGCCGGCAACGCCTCGAAGAATTCGCTGATCCGGACAGCGGCCGCGTATTGGCCCAGCGCGGCATCCGTGGCCATGCGGTGCAGCATCACCTGATCAATCCGCAGATAGATCGTGGACGCGACAGTGGTCAACGTGATGACGAGTCCGCCGCGAATCAATCGCTTCGCCAGCGGGGAAAGAAAAACCGCATGGGGCGCAAGAAGCCGCCGTCCGTAGTGCCAATTCAGCGCGGTCTCGATTGCCGCGACTCCAAGCCGGCCAGCAATAATGTAGAGCAGCGGCGCTCCCGCAAAATACGCCGCAATCACCACGCCAAGCCAAAACACTTGCCGGATCACATTGAATAAGGACGAATACCACTGCCGCAGGTCCACCTGAAAAATTATGCTCGGCAGGCCGAACGGCACCATCAGGAGAATCTCCACCGCCGCGATGCAGAGAAGCGGGTAGATCTTCCCGGCGAGATGAAACACTGGGGCAACGGCAAACGCCAGAGCTACAGCGGCTCCGGTGAATGCCGCTGAAATGCAGAATCCTGTGAAGACGATGCTTCCTGCCTGCTCCCTGTTCAGGGCGGCCTCTCGCGCAATCAAGGGACCAACTCCCCACGACGCCACCCAGGTAAAGAGACCCAGAAATGCGTAGATCGCAGCGAATTTGCCCAATTGCTCCGGGGCAAGGCAACGCACCAGCCAAATACTGGCTATCGCCGCGAGGACCAACGCTGCCCCGCGCCCAACCAGCAGAGCGGCGGTATTCTGCATGACGCGCACGCCGATCCCGTGCCCGGCGGCAGGCTGGCTATTCAACACTTTTTCTTCCGATGTGATTGGATTTGCCACCGCAGAATTCTGTTGCGCGAATGCGATCTTCATGCCGCATCAGCCGTCAGCGCGAAAATCGCGCCCCGGCAAAATTGTACGTGGCGGCGCGCGCAATGCTGATCGAAAGTAAGCTCACCTGCCAACTCGCGCGCGCTCCAAAACTGCAAACTCGCACGGCATGTTCAGCACGCCGTTCCACTCTTCGCGCGAGTGTTGGAAATCTTCCGTCCCGACAATCATTGGCGGCATGCAATCCCAGGCGTCCACTTGATTTCCATTTTCGTACAACGTGACGAGCCACGAATAGGTGCCCGGCCGAACCGGAAGCGAAGGAAAAGTGTAGCTCAGCTCTTGTTCGCCGGCTTCAAGTTCCAGATGATCCGTTGTCATGCCCCAAATCAATTGATTGTCGCTGTTGCGCAGGGCGATGCCATGATGCGCGGAACGTATCGGCTGGCGGACATCAATCACAAACTTGACTGCCACTTCTCCCTGCGTGCGTAGAGTATGCCGCTCCGCTGCTCGCGCATCCGCAATCTCCCAGCGAACGAAACGCGCCTTCGCATTTGTGGAGCGCCGATCTTCTCCGCTGCCGCCGGATATCGCCGCCGTCTCATATTCCGCGGCGACCGCTTCCGTCGGCCCGCTGCGAATTATTTTGCCGCCGTCCACCCAAATCGCGCGCTCACACAGCCGACGGATCTGGGTCATCTGGTGGCTCACAAACACAATTGTGCGGCCTGTGCGCGCCACGTCCCCCATTTTCCCCAGGCATTTTTTCTGGAACGCCAGATCGCCCACGGCCAGCACTTCATCCACCAGAAGGATTTCAGGCTCCAGGTGCGCAGCCACGGCAAACGCCAGCCGCATCTGCATCCCGCTTGAATAATGTTTCAGCGGCGTATCCAGAAACCGCTCGACTTCGGAAAACGCGACGATCTCGTCAAATTTCCCGTCAATCTCGGCTTTCTTCATTCCGAGAATCGCCCCACTGAAATAAACATTTTCGCGCCCGGTCAATTCCGAATGGAATCCAGTGCCCACTTCCAGCAAGCTCCCAACGCGCCCGCGGATTTCCGCCGATCCTTCCGTCGGCCGCGTGATGCGCGCCAGAATTTTCAGCAGCGTGCTCTTTCCCGCGCCGTTGCGCCCGATTAATCCCACGACCTCTCCCTCGTGGATGTCGAATGAGACATCTTTCAGCGCCCAAATAAAATCTCTGCCGCCACGCAAACCATTGCCGTTGCGGCCATTTCCGTTTTTTGAAAGCAGCCGCGCTGGCGCGCCAATCGCGCGTCCAATCATGTCGCGCAACGCAAGATACGGCTGGCGCTGGCCAATCCGGTAGCGCTTGCCCAATGCCTCCGCGCAAATTGCAATTGTTCCCATCAGCGTTGTGAGCCTTTACACCGTGTCCGCAATCGTCGTTTCCATTCGCTGGAAATACGCCAGCCCTCCGGCCAGCGCCACCAGCACCACCAGCGACGACGCAATCAGCATTCGCCCCGGCGGCTCGCCATGCCCGGTGAGCGACCACCGGAATCCTTCGATCACTCCGGCCATAGGGTTCAACCCGTAAAGCCAGCGCCAGCGCTCGGGAATAATCGAGCTCGGATAGACCACCGGCGACGCGAACATCCAGAATTGCACGACGAACGGCACGACGTAACGCACGTCGCGGTAAACCGCGTTCAGCGCCGCAAGCCAAAGTCCAACGCCCAGCGCGGTCAGGAGCGCGAGAAGCAGAAACAGCGGAAAATAAATTATCGCCGTTGTCGGCCGCACGCCGTAATAAATCATCATCGCCGCGAACATTACGAATGAAATTGCAAAGTCCACCAGGCCTGAACAAATCGCGGACAGCGGAAGCACCAGCCGGGGAAAATACACTTTTGTGATCACCCGCTGGTTTTCCACGATTGTGTTCGTCGCGTTCACGAGCGACGCCGAGAAATACATCCACGGAAGCAACGCGCTGTAGTAGAAAATCGCAGCCGGCATCCCGTCCACGGGCAAGTGCGCCAGCTTCGCGAAGAAAAGAATGAATACAAGCATGGTCAGGAACGGCTGCAGTACGGCCCACGCCACCCCCACCACCGTCTGCTTGTAGCGCACCTTGATGTCGCGCCACACAAAAAAGTAGAGCAGTTCGCGGAAATGCCACAGTTCGCCAAAATCAAATTCCAGCCAGCCGCGCTGCGGATAAATCCGCATCGGGGGAACTTTCGACACCATCCCGGTTTGTACGGTAGCGTTCATTAATTATTTTTTCAGCTGCAGCGTCCGCGGTTCTTCACGCGGCGAACTTCGTCCGCGCGCAAATGGCTGGTGAATCCGCGCACGCAACGGTTCTGTTCTTCGCTGGGCCGGGTTCGACGATAGGAAATCTCTCCTGCGCCTGCGTTCCGGCGAGCCGACGCACAATTTGAGTGGAGTGTTCTGCCGGAGTCCCCCACGCGAGAACTATTGCACACCGCGCAGGTTCCGCCCAGACGCGCGTACCCAAAGCGTTACCGCGCTTCCGCTGGAATTTCTTCCACTACGCCGCTCGGTGAACAATCGAATCGTTGACTCCCCCACCCCGCTGTGCTCTCTTACTTACATGCCGTCCGACAAGAAATCGCTGGCCTGGCAACGATTGCGGGATGCTTACCAGGCGCAGATGGAGGGCGACTTCGATCGCGCCGTCGAGCTATACCGGGAATCCATCGCTCTGCATCCCACCGCGGAAGCGCACACGTTTCTCGGCTGGACTTATCACTTTCAGGGAAAAGTCGAAGAAGCCATCGCGGAATGCAAACTTGCTATCAACGTGGACCCGGATTTCGGCAATCCTTACAACGACATCGGTGCCTACCTAATCGGCCAGCACAAATATGACGAAGCGCTCCCCTGGCTCGATCAAGCAGTGATGGCCAAGCGTTACGATCCGCGCCACTTTCCCTACTTCAATATGGGCCGCGCTTTCCTCGCCAAGGGCTTGATCAACCGCGCTCGCGACTTATTCCAGCAAGCGCTCGACATCGAGCCGCGATTCACGCTCGCGCGCCAATCCCTCGCAGAGCTCCGACGCATGGTGAATTAGAAATTTATCTTGGGAATGAATTACGCGCGGCTTCGGGAAACCACCGTGGAGTCGCGACTGAACTAGCTCTTTGATTTTGCAGTGCTGGTGATCTGGAATCCGGGCAGTGGCGTGCCGTCGTCGGTATTCACGTCGCTCGGCGCGAAACTGAACTCTGCATCACCCTTCTTCAGCATTTCCTTCGTAACTGCTTTGTACGCCGCCGCGACATCCTTATCCTCAATCTTTCTGCTGGCGCCAACCGCTACGGCCGCCACGCCGAACGGCGCGTCGCCATCAAAATACACACAAATGGCGGTGTCTTTGGTATCGGAGAACAAACAAACCGCACTGCGCCCGGCCTTCGCTTCCTTCATTTTCATGAACGGGCCAAGATCGCTGTCCTTCAAACCAGCGGCCCAATTCTTCGGCTCAATGTAAATCGCGATGAAACCGTTCAAAGATTTGTTTTGCACATTGCCGGCCACGTCCGCGGCAATCCTGGCGAAGAACAGCGGCTCTTTGCCTTCAGTATTCTGTAGAGTGCGCGCCGCGGCCATCATCCCCATCATTCCAGCGACGATGATTGTTACAACAAACTTGGTTTTCATGTGAACATTGTACTTGAATCGCGAGCCGCAAGGCCCATCGCGAACCAGCCACCCCATTCGCCCGCTTACTTCCCGAAAGCATGCAGCGCCGGTGGCGAACCAGGCACGAAAAAGCGCTTGAACAGTCCGAATGAAGCGACGCGGGTGTATAATGTTTTCTGCTTGAAAATCCAAAAGGGAAATCCTAGTCAAACCGAATTTTCCTGGAAGTAATTCGTTCGTGGAAACAGATAGATCCATTGTACAGAGCGTTCAGCTCTACCTGATTAAACCCTCTCAATATGACGATGACGGCTATGTAGTCCGCCATTGGCGCGGCGTTTTGCCGAGCAACACGCTGGCATGCCTTGCGGGCTTGACCGAGGAACTCATCGCGCAGAAACGCCTCGAGGAATCGGTGCGTGTGAAAATCCACCTGCTCGACGAAACCGTGGACAAAATCCCGGTGAAGCGCATCTGCCGGTCTCAACGCAGTGACCATACCAGAACGATCATCTGCCTCGCGGGTGTGCAGACAAACCAGTTTCCGCGCGCCGCCGACCTCGCGCGCACCTTCCGCCGCGCAGGTCTAACGGTGATGATCGGCGGCTTTCATGTGTCCGGCTATCTCTCGTTGCTCCCGAATATCCCTCAGGATATCCAGCAACTCCTGGACGAGGGCGTAACGATTGTGAAGGGTGAGGTCGAGGAAGCCTGGGGCGGCCTGCTCTCCGATGCGATTCGCGGCCGGCTCAAGCCGCTCTACGATTTTATCGGCAACAAGCCCGACTTATACGAAAAGCCCATTCCCGCGATCCGCAAGGAATACTTGCGGAAGTTTGTGGCCCCCAACTTCGGCACGCTTGACTGCGGCCGCGGCTGCCCCTTTGAATGCACTTTCTGCACCATCATCAACGTTCAGGGGCGCAAGATGCGCTTTCGCTCGGCCGAACGAATCGCCGAGGCCATCCGTCACAACTACATGGCCCACGGCATCACCTTCTATTTCTTTACCGACGATAACTTCGCTCGAAACAAAAACTGGGAAGCTATCTTTGACGCCCTGATCCGCTTGCGCGAAGAGGAACAGATACGAGTCAAATTCATGATGCAGGTGGACGTCCTCTCTTGGAAAATTAAGAATTTTGTTTCTAAGGCGCGCAGCGCCGGCTGCATCAACGTCTTCATTGGCATGGAGAGCGTGGATCCGGGAAATTTGGCCGCGGCGGGCAAGTCACAGAACCATGTGCAGGAGTACTCGCAGCTCATCGACGCCTACCGCAATTCGGATATTTCCACGCATGTCGGCTACATCATCGGTTTCCCCCTCGACACGGTCGAGTCCGTCCGCCGCGACGTGGCCTACCTCATGCGAGATGTGCGCCCCGACCACGCCTCTTTCTTCATGCTCGCGCCGCTGCCGGGATCCATGGACCATCTCGCGATGGCTCGCCGCGGCGAATGGATGCACCCTGATTTCAATCTGTTTGATTCCCATCACGAAGTCACTTCCCACCCACGCATGAAGGATGGCGCCTGGCGAGAGACCTATTTCGAAGCCTGGCGTACTTTTTACAGCCTCGAGAACATGAAGGAGATTTTGCGCCGCGGGACGCGCGCCAACTACTGGAGCAATTTTCTGCGGTTCACCTGGTACAAGAATTCCATCATGACCGAAGGCCGCCACCCGATGATGTGCGGCTTTTTCCGGTTGAAGGGCCGCAAGAACCGCCGTCCGGGTTATCCGATCCTTTCCCGCTGGGATTACTACACCTCCCGCGCGAAAGAGATTCGCGCTCATCTCGGCGGGATGTTTCGCATCCTGATTGAGATGGAAGAACTCTGGCTGCAAACGCGCCATCCGAGCGAGGCCGAGCAGCGTGTGGCCGAAGAACTCACCAAGATGCGGCTGGCGTACGGCCGGCTCAAGATGGCTGACTTACAGTCCGCCTACAAGCGCGCCAAGGATTACTTCCCGACGCTTCGTGTTCCCTCGAAGATCGAATTGTTCTGGGCCAAATGGAGCCCGCTGCTCGCTCCGAAAAACGTATACACGCGGGCCGACCTGGCTTACTTCTGGGGCGGCGTCAAGCAGCGCTGGAGCGAAAGAAACTGGCTGCGGATTCCGGTGCATCTCGTTCCTCTCAACCTGTTGCGCGATTTCCAGCTCTCACTACTGTTCTTCTTCCACATGTCGCAAACAAAGTAGCTGCGGACATCGCTTCGAGGAAATTCCCCATTGCTGACGGGAAAGTCGGAGGAAAACGCGCATGGCCGCTTCCAACAGATGAAATCTGAGTATCTTATGCGGTACGCAGGAATTGCGCGGACAAAGGGAGACAGCCAACTAACAGAAAACGAATGCGAAGTTCTGGTGCCCGGGGTGGGAGTCGAACCCACACGTCCCGTTAAGGACAAGGGATTTTAAGTCCCCCGCGTATGCCATTCCGCCACCCGGGCTCGGGTTTTCTAAGTCTACGCAGACGCGGAAATTACTGCAACGCGTTCGCGCCGATTGCGCGCGCATCTACGGCGGACGCGCTTTTCGCTGGCAATCAGTTCGCGGGGCGCACCGGACAATCGTCTCGCGCAAATGCAAATTGCATCGCGAGAAAATGTTCGCGCCTGAGAAAACGATTCGCGCAAAAACGTATAGCACAAAGAAAAGAGCGGAGGCTTGTGGCCTCCGCTCTGGCTGTTGCGTCGGGGGGTAAATTCTTATTGCAAGGGGGAATCGGTTACCGCTGCTGTCTGTGCGGCGTTGAAACGGATAACCCCGGAGGCGTCCGTGAAAAAGTGGCGTACGCCGGTTTGGTTCACAGTCACAGGGTCCGCGTGAACGGTGTAGGTCGCATTGCTCGCGCCTACGGCATAGGTGAAGTTGTAGCCGCTCTTCTGCGGAACGCCGCTGGCCGGAGCAAGCACCTCGTCGAGCAAGTCAGACTGTGTGCTGGTCGGGATGGAACCTGAGGCCACTGGGCCGAGGTCGGAAATCGCCGGGGGATACGTCCCGTAAGTGGAGTTGTAAGTGATGCACGCGGTGTTGATTGTGCGGAGCGAGCTGACTCCGGAAGCTTCGTTTGCCGAAATTCGCGCCCGAAGCAAGTTCGGGATCGCGATGGCAGCGATAATCAAAATGATCGCGACAACGATCAAAAGTTCAATCAGTGAGAAACCCTTCTGGGTCTTGCGCATTTGGTCTTTCCTCCGACAAAGGCGAGAATAGAAACTGACCTGGTTTGGCCATTCGTGGTCTTTTCTGCTTTGCAGGGAAAGGCACAAGTGGGCATTTCTATCTGTACAGGTGCACGCATGGTTCCAGTACTAAGGTCGGTCCCTACCTGAAGAACGTCTTGCCATAAAGCCCTTGTATACAGCATGTTATGAGCATTACTTTGGAACTGTGCGCTGGATCACAATCCATTCTGGCATTCGAGTTCTAAATTGTGACGTTTTGTGTCGTTCTGGGAAGCCGAGTTCTGTCATCTTTCCCACGGTTCGGCGCGCCTTTTGAACCTGCGCCCGCTACTGGGGCGGCTGGCTCGCCGATTCCGGTCCATGCATCGGCGACTTCCGCCTGCTGGAATTCGCGCGCGGCGAAAAGACTCATGCCGGGTTGTCGATGGATCTGGGAACGTACAGGCTGCCCACAAAACCGATTGCGTAGAGAAACGTGAGGAAGAATAGCGCGTAAGCGATGAACCCATTGACGGCTGTGCCGATTCTTGCCATGGATGGAATCCTCCTAAGTGAGATCATTCCAACGGAACTTCGCCGTACACCAGGAGCCGTTTAATCCAGGATTTCCGAATGCAGCTTTTTATTTGTCGAGAGACTAGTGACCATGCCCCGCTTTGTCAATCAACGCCGGGTGCCCCTCGCACATTTTCTTTTTAGGAACGGCCGGCCGCCGGCCCGCGCAATTAATGGGGTACCGAGATTGACACGTTTGAGAAGATCTTAGCCAGGCGGTGGAACACATCGCGGGAGATTTCGGGCCAGAATTCTTGCAAGAGGTTGACCGGCAGACTGAGCCCAATTTGCTCGCTGCCGTTCGAGAACGTGTACTCCGCCAGAGAATGATTGCCGGGACGCCAAGCGGTTGAGATCGCGGTCGAGGCGTAGTATGAAATGAATTTTGCAAAATTGAAGGTCGGATGCCCTTGATTGTTATACGTGAGAATCGTGTATTCAACCGCGTGCAGTAGACGGCGCTTGCCTCCGCGCTGGTCGGAAATATAGCGAACGTCTTCATGCAACACCGCCGCAAGCGGCGCTCGAATGGTGCCTTGCACAATGTTGCTCGCCGTGCGCGAGGCCACGCGCTGTCCGAATCCGGAAAATCCGCCGCCCCACTCCGAAGGTGAGTTTGTAGTTTGATCCAGCGCGAGAGCAAAAAAAGCGGGCCTGAAATAGGCTCCAACGGAAAAGTAGCTTTGTTTCCAATAAAGCTTTGCCCGCTCTTTCACGGTGAGCGGAACGAAATTAGAAGCCGGCGACACGGTCAAGCCGGTGATCGGATTCACGTCCAACCGCCCTTTCTGGTTATCTGTGGCAGGTGTTGACGGGGGACCCGAACTATGACCGCCAGCTTGTTGGGTTGAGGGATCTTGATCGGGATTCCCGCCGGAATTTTTTGCGTCCCTCTGGTCCTCGGAAATCTTATCCAGAGCAGGTAGCGCATCAGTCTTCGGAGAGCTTCCTTGCGGATTCCCCGCAGCGGGCGCGGCTACCGCGCCGGGCTGCTGCGACCGCGCCACGGGCGGGATCGCCAGCAGCGCAACCGCGGCAAGTACCGCTCCGAGCACAGGACTACCCATTGTTTTGCGCAATCTCTTCATGAATTTGGGAATTTCCTCTCGGACTTGAATCAGCAAAATCGCTGAGATTTCCGGATTGGTTCAGACGCCGCTCTTCCCCCGCTGATTGGACGCTTTAAACCTCGCCGCAGTTGCATCCCTGTTTCCATCTTAACAGGACGAGCGGCAAATCTTTTGCGAAGTTTGCAGACTGTTGCAGGTCGAACCCGCAAGTGCCAGCAGAGTTAAGCCCACTGGATAGAAATCCCGAGCGGTTCGCGCTAGGATTAGCTGACCGAAGCACTAATTACGAGCTACTGACAAGCCAGGGACATGCAATGACCCGCAAACGAAAAATCATTGTTTGGATCACAACGAGCGCCGACGGCTTTATCTGCCGTGCCGACGGCTCCATTGATTGGCTCGACCGTCCCCGTCCGAAGGGCAACTATGGCATGGGCAAGTTCTATGCATCGATCGACACGACTTTGTAGGGCCGGAAGACATACGACATGGCGCTCGACTATCAGAAGAAGGGCGTGAGCGGGACGGCCTTCGATACAAATGTGAAGAACTATGTCTTCACGCACAGCGTGCCACAGTCGGCGCCGCCGAAGGGGGTGGAGTTTGCGAAGGAACCGATTAAAGCGTTCGCGACCCGACTGCATGCGGAAAAAGGGAAAAATATCTGGATCATGGGCGGCGCGGGCATCATTGCGTCGTTTCTCGACGCAGGAGAGATCGACGAGTTCATGATCAACGTGATTCCCAAATTCATCGGCGAGGGCATTCCATTGCTCGCGCCCGCGCGCCGCACCGTGCCGCTAAAGTTGCTCTCCTCCACGAAGTTCACGGACGGCGTGGTCAGGCACCACTACGCCGTTCTCAAGTAAACCTTGCGGCAAACAGCCGCGCGTCCCGCACATCCCTTCGCGTTTGAGTGTACTGCCCTTGAATCTTTGTAGCTTTGGATTAATAATCCCCGGCAAATCGTTGCGCAGTGTTCGGCGAGCAGTGGAAGCCGCGGAACGTTAGCGATTCAGCGAATGGCCACGGTGGAAAATTTCGCGTTCAGGAGCCATCGCAAATGAAAACACGGGCTCTCGCACTGGCGATTTTGTTCGTCGTTTCGGCAACTACAATTCTGGCGGGGTCCGACAAACCACTCTTTGTTTCTCCGGACTTTAGAGCCGAGCTGGTGAATCCGATTGATGTATTCGTAGCCGATCTAACCAACGATCCTGCGAACACCAAGGAATGTAAAATCGGTGTGGAGATCGGCCTCTTTAACCGCGCCAACGGCGCTGACATTACATTAAAGAACCGAGGCTATAACTGGGAGGGACGCCGGTCGGTTACCCAATTTTATACGGCGAAAACAGCGCCCACTGAAGCCATTCTCTCGAACCCAACGAAAGAATGGCTGCAGGACCTTTCCAACCAGAAATATTTCAACCGCAAATCAGAGCCGATACATCCGCCGGGCCGATGGATCATGTTCCTCACCATAGACGAGTTTGGATCCAGGGAAAATGCCGTCAAGGGCTTGGGCGGCGCAGCCCTATCCATGTACTTGTATGACCGCGACCAGGGGACGCTTTTGTGGCACGATCAAACCTCAAAGGAACACATGTGGGCCGGGCTGATGGGCAACATCATGGATAAAGGAGCGGAAAAGCAAGCTACGTGTGCAAACCTGGCCGAGAAAATGATCAGGAAATTGCCGCAGCATAAGAAATGATCTAACGGCCACGCTTCCTGAGCTTATTCAGAATCAAAGCCAGGCCCCCACTCAACAATGTAAAGAGGGCCGCCAAAATGAATCCGAACGCAGCGCCGCCGGCCTCATTGGATTTGAAGAACGCGATTCCGTAGAAGATCGTCGTCGAAATGTTCAACAGTGTAATGAGCGAATAGATGACGACTCCGGAAGTGAGCGCCCACCGCTTTCCTCTCCAAACGCCAATAGCGTAAACGATCAGCAGCGCTCCCACCGCGCCGATGATGATCTCCCATGTCTCGCCGAAATCCGTGTCCGGGGAGAAAGAAGAAATGAGGGCGCCGCCAATAAGCACCAGACCGAGAAACGCCTGGCCAATGGCGGCAAAGCGTGCAAGCGCAAAATTTGACGCGGTTTCCCTCGCCTGCTGTTTCTCTTTAAGCGTGGGAACGTAGATGCCGCTGGTGTCGAGGTTTCGCTTCTCGATCTCGGCCTTCACCCATGCGACCACTTGGGCGACGTAATCGTTCTGGTCTTTCCAGATTTCAAGGAGTTCTTCGTCCGACGTCGCTTTCACTTCCGTTTCACTAATCATCGGCGCGTACGCCTCCCTTTCACTGGACAGGGATTCTGCTTTTAACATTCATTCCGGGGAATCTCAATATCTATGAGGCGAGAGGCGGGATCGAAATTGGAAAATCACCAGGCCACGTTCGCGCAAGCTGCGGGACGAACTTGGGGTACCGAAGACATTCTGAATGCATTATGTTTTTTGGCCAGCAGCCAATGGACGAAGATTCGCTCCAACTGCCGTCATCCGGGGCGCGAAAAAATCAGGCGGACGCAGCCTTGGCGTACTCCGCAACCGCTTTCTCGATGCCGGGACCGGCATTCGCCAAATCTTGTGCGTTCATAACCGGAAAGAACGTCACGCAGGCGTTGAAAGCCAGGAAGAACGGCTCGGCGATAGCTGGAATCTGCGAAGTGTCCTTCATGTCCAATACGATGAATCCACCGCGCTCGCCGCCCGTGCCCGCCCCGAAATACGCGGCCTCGGGCTTCAAGGATTCGATGATCTTTTGAAAAGAACGTCCGAAAGCTCCTGTGCGGGCCGCCTCATTGCCGGCCTCAACGGGAATCGTAAACTGCAGCATCATCCGCATTCTGTGTACTCCTTTCGATTCTCAATAAAATATCTGGCAGAAACGTTGCTGACCCAAGTACAGTGTGGATCCGCGCGCTTATACACCCCTTGAGAAAAGTATGTCAAGCCGAAGGCCGGCCTGGGAGAGCCTACTCACATCGTATCCCCCTAGCAAAGTTGAAGTGCATCAGTCCGAAGCGTTGGGAAGAACTCGCCGCCCGGCGGAGGGGGGAGGAGCCGGGCGGCACGCGCCGCTAATATTGCGGCCCCATGGCCGCCGCTCGGTACTTCGATCTGATTCGGGAAATGCAAGACGCCTACAACCATCGCCTGCGCTTAGTCGAGTCGGTCCGCCAGCGCGGCATCAAGCCCACCGCCCGTCTGTTCGCTACCACCGTGCCCACCGTTCGCAAATGGTTCCGCCGCTTCCAGCAGCACGGACCTTCCGGGCTGCTCGAACAGTCGCGGGCTCCGCATCACCAGCCCCGCAAAACGGCTCCCGCGATCGAGCAGCAAGTCGTTGCACTCCGCCAGTTGCTCCCCACCTTCGGCGCCCGCCGTCTGATTCGCGAACACGACCTGCCCATCAGCCATCGCGCCCTGGAGCGCATCTGGCGGGTGCACGGCCTGCTGAAAAAACGCCGCCGAAAATATCAGCGCAAGCAAGACTTGGCACACATCAAAGCGCAGTGGGCTCTGTTCCAGCAGATCTCCGCCGATACCAAGGATCTAGACGATATTCCTCACTACTGGCCGCAAGCCCGGCGGCACCGCCTGCCCGCCGTGCAATACACGGCTCGCGAAGTCCGCAGCGGGCTGTTGTTCTGGGCTTTCGCGGAACGTCGCACCGCCGCAGCCAGCGCCGTCTTTGCTTCCCGCATTCAGCAGCACTTGGATCGCTACGGCATCTCGTTGCGCGATCTGATCTGGCAAACGGACAACGGCTCAGAGTTCATCGGCGGCCACGACAAACAGGGAAATCGAACCGGCTTTCCCGCCGCGCTCGCTGACAGCCGACACGTGCGCATCCCGCCCGCGGCCCACACCTATCAGAGCGACGTGGAAACCGTGCACCGGTTGGAAGAAGATGAGTTCTTCGACTTGGAAACCTTCTCCAGCCGCGGCGACTTTCTGGCCAAGGTGCACACCTACCAGCTCTACTTCAATCTTGCGCGCCCCAACACCCACAAAGAAAATCAAACGCCGTGGCAAATCATCGAGCGGCTCGCTCCCCGCGCGCCGCTCGAACTCTGCTTGCTTCCACCCGTCTTCTTGGATTATTACCTGGATGATTCAGGGGGATACGATCTCCCTAGGCTTCCCTAGCCGAAGGCCGGCCACCCTACCGGGACGAACCCGCCACGGCAGGCATGGGGCATGCAGAACATGCTCGAGCCTAAAACCAAGTCTGCGCGCGGTAGCGGCGGTATTCATCGCCAAAGGCTGCTTTGAGGACTTTCGCTTCCTGGTGGGCGCGCGTAAATTGAAATACGAAGTAAAACAGTATACCTGAAAGGGCATACCAGTTTCCCCAGGCGATGATGAAACCGGCGTAGCCCACTCCGGCGAAAAAATAAATTGGATTGTGAATTTTGGAATAGAGGCCGGTGGTCACCATCTTGCGCGCCTGCGCCGTAATGCTGAACGATTTGCCGAGCTGGATGCGCGCCGTGGCCCACAGCGCAAGGCCCGCAATTCCGACGGCCATTCCAATATAGAAACGCGCGCTGCCATCGTGCCTTGTCGCCGCAAAGACGCCGAAGGCCAAGCTCGTCCAAAAATCCATCCACTTGAGCAGGAACAATTCGCGAATCTCCTAAGCCGGGATATCTATTTTCGCTTCCCTGCCGACCAATAACATACACGCTGCCGCATGGCCCACATACCCGCCACGGCGGACGCGTGGGGATCTTCTGCCATCAAATATAAAACAGTGAAAGTAAAAAGCCCCAGGCGCAAGATCCGCGCCTGCGGCACCCGGCATTAGGAGATATGTGCGGGCGGGCAAGCCGAATTTCCGTTTTGAGCACTCTTGGCCCGGAAGCCTAGCCGACCGCCCTGAAAGCCGCATTAACGGTGCGTTTCCCTTGCTTTCAGAGCGCGACGACTGAAGTCCTCCCAATACGCCATGCCTAAACTCCGGAACTCGTCAATTTCCAATTGCTTCCCATCGCTCCCGGAGATTGTCAAACGTTCCGCGCGCAGAGAGACTACATGGCGTGTCGCGTAATTGAGTTGACCCTGGAGTTGCAGGGCAACGATTCCCTCCATTGACTTAGCCAGCGCCGCGTCTGAAATCTCGAATACCTGTTCGTCTTTGGGCGTGACGCTTGCTTCAAATTCGGCCCAAGTGAGCGACTCTTCCCGCCATTTGGCCTGATATTCGGCCACCAATCTCGATTCTTCGTTCTGGCTTACATCCGCGGGAACCGCAAACTTTCCCGGCCATATCGCATATCGGGCTACCCGCACTGATTGCACTCCGTCCAATTTGAGAATGAACTGCCACCCTTCCGGAAGATTATGAAACGAACGCAGGTGTTCGATTTCACAGAACAAAGTGACCGTGCGTTCCAGAAGATTTGAGCGGATGGAAACGATGTGGGCATCGTGCAGGCAGTCCCATAATGAGACCGCATCGGTTTCTTGGGGTAGGTTGAGCCAATCGAAGATGGGCGGGTTCAGCAGAGAAGTTGTTCCGGCCGTTTTCTTGACCTTGCGGAACCGGCAAAGTATATCACCCGCGCGCTACTTCAAATAGAGAGGAATGGCGGGCGGCGCACGAACCATTTTAAGAAGTAAGCCGTCTCACCCGCCGCATCACAAGTGTTTCTTGGCGCTTCACAAATGCGCTTTGCCGGTGGCCGTCTTGTATACGACGATTGCGCTTGCGGCGTCGAGCGCGAACTGCTCGACGTTGGCCAGCGTGATGCCCGCGGGGAGCTTTATCAGTCCGGTGGTTTGCAGCGCGCCTACGAGACTGGTGATGTTGGTGGTGACCGTCAGCCAGTTTATGGTCCCGTTCGTTTGCGTGGCGGCAAGAGTGTATCCATCGAGCACGCGCAGGAATCCGCCCGGCGAAATTGTGACGACGGAACTTCCCGACATGCTCGCAGTTAGTGCGCGCGCGAACATTTCGAGTTGGTTGGAGGTCGCCTCCGACGGCAACGCGATCATGCCGTCATTCAATCCGGCGGTGACGATCGCATTCACGAGCGCGTCTTGCGCCGCCTGATTGGCGGAGCCATCCGCGTTCGTCGGCGGAGCCGCGTCAGCGGCAGCGCCCGCCATCCCCAGCAGAAACATTGCCGCGGAGGGCGTCTGCATAACCTTTGAAACGGCTATTCCGTAGGACTTGTACTGCGACATGGTCATCCCCGTGGGAACGGCCAGCAGCCCCGTGGTAACCGCATTTTTGACGAAGCAATCCACGGCTCCGTCCTGAGTCCCAGCGCATGATTGCGCCACGCCGGGCCGGCAAATCAGCAGCCCGAATGCACACACGAATACACTCACCGACAAAATTCGCTTCGTGAATGGCATTTCTCCGCTCCTTCGCAGCAATGCTCTGCCCCGTTTACACAGCGACGTCTGTTGCGGGCTGGAAGGACCCCACTACGCAGCAGCATATTGACGCCGCACCCGGGGCCGTGCCTACTGCTCCAAAGGACATAAGAGGGACGCGGCAAGGACTGGCCATCGCGGGGGGAGGGGGGAGACGACCGATTCGCGGGAAGGGGTGCGATAAGGCTTGGGCGAGGTCGAAACGGGCGAATTAGTCCTGGGAGGGCCCGGAGTCGCCATCATGGGCGTGGTCATCGTCGGAGTCGCTATCGCTGGCGGCGTTGGGATCGGTGCTGGTGGCGAAGTTGTCGTCGGATTCTGCAATGTCCGCTGGCTCGGATTGGTGCGAAGGAGCTGGTCCACCTAAGGGGGCGACTTCTTCTGTTCTGGGCGCCTCGGGCGCGGGCGTTGCGTTCGCGGACTGTTCGGGCGCGGAGAGCTCCGCGGATGGCTCGTTGGTTTCGGCCGCAGTGCTGGCCGCAGGGCCACCTGAACCTCCGGCGGATGCGGCGTGAGCGGTAGGTTCTGGTTCGGCAGCCGTCGCCGGAACCGATGCAGCGGGAGCCACGGCTTCGAGCGCTGCTAGCCGCGCGGTGAGCACCGCGACGAGCAGCTCGATCAGCGCACGCGCGGATGCACCATCCGGGTCCAGCGACGGATTGTACGTGGTGACTTCGAGCGCGGCCACATTTTTACGAGACGCCAGAATTGCCAGCGCCTGCTGAATGTCGGAAAAGCTCAGGCCGCCGGGGCCGGTGTAAGTTGACGCGGGAAAATCGCTCGACGAAATCGCATCCACATCGAAGTGCAGGATGAATTCGTACGTGTCGCCATGCATGTGATTGGCGGCGTCTTCGGCGACCGCGGCGGCTCCCTTGCTGCGCACGTCGCTCGCGCGATACCTGCGAATCGGCGAACGCGCCAGCGCCTGCTCTTCGGGCGGATCCATGCGGTCCACGCCGAAGAGAATAATGTCCGGCTCGCGCACGAGCGGAGGCTCGCCCCAGAAACGCACCAGCTCCGGCGCGCCTCGGCCCGTCATGTGCGAAATCACCATGCCATCCACGCAACCCGACGGCGTTGTGGCGGGCACATTCATGCCGGCGTCGCGGTCCACGTAAATAAAGCCGACGCGGCGATAGTAGCGGCGCGCGGCGGCGACGGTGGCGAGCGCGATGCTGCAATCACCGCCGATGATCAGCGGGAGCGCGCCACTTTTTACGGCGACCTCGATGCGCGGCTTCAAGTCGTTCAAAGCGGCGACAAGCGCGGGAATATTTCGCGCGCGGGGATGCTCTTCATCGGGCTTGGAAATTTGCGTGACGCAATCGCCGAGGTCCGTTACGTCAAAGCCGGCGGATTGCAATTGCGAGACGAGGCCTGCGGCGCGAAGCGCGGCGGGTGCGCGTTCGTGGCCCGCGGTGAGGGCCGCGGCGCTGGTCGGCGCGCCAATCAGGGCAATCCTCTTCGGCTGACGGACAATCTTTACTGCCAAAGGAATCTCCTAAACAGGGAACTTATCGTCGAAACGACAGTGATTCGCCCGCGATTTATCCCGCGACACGAATGTTGAGGCAACTGGTCCGCGGACAAGTCCCCTGTGCCGCGCTCGTTCAACACCCTTGACGAATGAAAGCAAACTAATTCTAACTAATTCTTCTTTCCGCCCGCCGCCACTGCCGACAGCTCCGAAGGCAGCGTGAAGCGCACGTCTTCGCGGATCAAATCAAAATCGCGCTGGTCGGTGAAACCCAGATCCGCCAGCCGCTCGCTCACGTGCTCGACGAGAACTTCCGGCGCGGACGCGCCCGCAGTGAGGCCCACGCGGCTCACGTTCGCGAACCATTCCGGCTCGATCACGGATGCATCGTCAATCAGCCGCGCGGAAACTCCGGCGCGCGCTGCCACTTCCACAAGGCGGTTGGAGTTCGAGCTGTTGGGCGAACCGACCACGAGAATCAAATCAACGTCGCGTGCGATGTGCTCAACCGCTTCCTGCCGGTTCTGTGTGGCGTAACAAATGTCGTCCGAAGCGGGGCCCTGGATTGACGGAAAGCGCTCGCGAAGCCGCGCCACGATTTCCTGCGTGTCGTACAAACTCAGCGTGGTCTGCGTAAGGAACGCGAGGCGGTTCGGGTCGGCGACTTGGAGCATGTCCACGGCTTCGACGCTGTCCACGACCACGGTCTGGTCGGGCGCCTCGCCGGAGGTGCCCACGATTTCCTGGTGGTCTTTGTGGCCGATGAGGATGATTTGACGGCCTTCGCGCGCGAAACGTAGCGCCTCAAGATGAACCTTGGTGACGAGCGGGCAGGTCGCGTCAATCACACGCAACTCGCGCGTCTTAGCTTCGTCGCGAACGGTGGGCGGCACGCCGTGCGCGCTGAAAATAAGGACGGCACCGTTCGGCACTTCGTTGACCGTCTCAACAAAAATCGCGCCTCGCTGGCGAAGCTGGTCGACAACGTAACGGTTGTGCACAATTTCGTGGTGAACGTAAACGGGAGGCCCGAAGGCTTCGAGCGCAAGTTCGACAATGTCAACGGCGCGAACGACGCCGGCGCAAAATCCGCGCGGGCGGACGCGCAGCAGCACTTTGCCATTGCCGTTCGGCTTTGCGCCCCGATTGGAAACCTGTACCAGCGGATTTGTCATTATATGTTGACGCTCCGTCGCGCTTGGCGGCCTGTATTGTGCCGCCCGTTTGCCGCCGCTTCATTGCAGCGTCGTAACCTCGACGGGAGGGGTGCCAGCCTCCGAATCAGTACCGAAACAAACTATGATACCCCATTTAAGGAATGAGTGTCATCCCTCCGGATTGGACTGGGAGGCGTTCGGAATTCCAGTATTGTATTGAGGCCCAGGGCGAAAGCAAGACGCGGCGGGGGAACCGGCGGAAGGCTGTGTTACTCTGCGTGCAACACAATGGTTGCAACCTAGGGCCGCAAAGTGCAATCTGAAGTGTGAGGAACGAGAATAATGACGCAACTGGCGGAACGAGTGGCGATCGTGACCGGCGGCGGGCGCGGAATCGGCCGGGCCATCGCGCGGCGGTTCGGGATGGAAGGCGCGAGCGTGGTGATTGCGGCGCGGACATCGGAGCAACTTGTGAGCGTAGTCCGGGACATTGAGGAGCACGACGGCAAGGCAGTGGCGGTAACGGCGGACGTGTCGCGTGAAGAAGATGTCGCGCGCGTTATGCGGATGGCAGAAGAAATATACGGCGGCGCGGACATCCTGGTAAACAACGCGGGGATTTACGGGCCGGTGGCGCCCATTGAAGAGATCGCGCCCGCGGATTGGGACCGCGTGCTGGCGGTGCAATTGCGCGGAGCGTTTCTGATGACGCGCGCGGCGCTGCCGATGATGTATGCAAGAAACTGGGGCGCGATCGTCAACATCTCAAGCGTGGCGGCGCGGATGGCTTACACCTGGGGCGCGGCCTACGCGACATCGAAGGCCGGACTTCTCGGATTGACGCGGACGACGGCGGCGGAGGGAGCGCGGCACGGTGTGCGGGCGAATGCCATTTTACCGGGGCCGGTGCCGGAGACGGAGATGTCACAGGAATTGGGGCGCGGACTGGCGGCGCGCACGGGCGGCGACCCGGAACAAATGTTCAAGGCCTACGTTCAGACGATACTGCAGGGACGCCCGCAGACCGCGGATGAAATCGCCGCAGCGGCATTGTTTCTTGCGTCGGATCAGGCGAGCGCCATCACGGGGCAGGCGCTGAGCGTGGACGGCGGAATGTCTTTTTGCTGACCTCTTCGGCCAACTCCATGCCGCGGCGGGCGACTGGCTCGGCGGCAGTGATGGTGGATTCGCCGGCGCGTCCCACGGCGTAAACGATGCCTGCGATGATGGCAAAGATAATAAAAATTCCCGCAAAGATGACGAGTATCGCGAGCATCTCCTGCACGTAATAAAACTGGAAAATCAGGAATGCCCCTGCGGCAAGCCAAAGCCACTTGGTCCAGGATCTGCGGCGCGGGGAGCTGGCTGGGGCGGGTTCGTAGGAAGCTATTTCGCCGGGCTCTTCCGCGTGCGCATAAATTAATTCCTGCTGGATGATTTCCTGATGAATTGGTTCCGGCTGATTGGTCTCCGGCTGATTGAAACCAGGGGTCTGCACCAGAATTCCTCCACTCCAATACACTTAACACTGATGAGATGCAAAAGATGCGCTCAATGATGCGACGATATCATTACACAACAAAGAAGAATCGCCCTCAATAGTGCAAAGGGAATGGCAGTACTGGGACTACCAATCTCCTGTTTCAAAATGGGAATGACTGATTTGCTGGGGAAAATGGCGATTTCTAATTCTTCATGGCGGCTGCGGAGAGTTCGCGCCAGCGGCGGACAAGTCCGCTACGGACGAGCCAGGCGAGCGTTTCGGTGAAAAAGTTGCCGGCAAGGTGCTGGATTTCTTCGGCGGGCCAAGCGCGCATTGAGGCGTGGCGGATGAGAGCGGTGCGCTCGGTTTCATAAAACTGAAATTTCGGGGGGCGATGGGTGAGCCAGGCGATATAGCCGGATGTCCAGCGCAGCGTGCCCTTTGGGTCGCGGACCTGCGCGCGGTGGAGCGGGCCGCCGGTCGGATCAATGAAAGCAAAGATGAGGCATTCGGGTGCGGCGGGCCTGAGGTGCGCAAAGGCGCCGGTCTCGCCGAGGAAGCCGACGAAGAAGCCGAGAGCGCCGCTGCCGCGTGCGGCGGGCTTGAGCGAAAAATAATAACCGCGGAGACCGTCTGCGCGCTCGGGCTTGGCGCGGTAGCCGCGGAGGTAGGGTTCGGCGAGCGAGCGGATCCAGTTAATGGAAAGATTTAGCGGCGCTGATTCGCACGGGGCGGTTTTATGTTTTGTGGCCCGTGCAGAGCGACTTGCCTTGCTTGGCCGATCGTTGCTCGAGCGAACGATGCCGCGCGGCGTTTTTTTACGGCGTGAAGTCGCGGGCAAGATAAGGCTCAGCGCCCTTCAAATGGATAGCGGTCAGCCGATTGGACGGCGGCGGCGACGCGGCGGCGCATGCCGATGGTGTCCGCGGGCGCGCGCTTTGCGAAACGCTTGAGCACGGCCATCTGCGTGGCGAGCATGTCGCCTTCGTGGACGGCAGCGAGGGCGCGGCGCGCTTCGTGTTCGAGGCGGTCGGCGGCGTCATGGATGAACGCGCGTGCGGCATCGAGCATGACGCTTGATGCCTGCTCGCCGCGGGTGGCGGCGGACTTCTGCGCGCGCAAGAGCGACGATTCCATGGCGTAAATTTCCATGACGATGTTGGCAAGCGCGGCGACGAGTTCCTGCTCGTCTGCAAGCTTCTCGCGGAATTTCTGGACGGCGCCGCCCGCGGCCTGCAGGAAAATCTTTTTTGAGTTGGTGACGACGCGGGCTTCTTCGGCGAGAAGGCCGTCTGAGGTTTCCGGAGTGGAGGGGCCGCTGAGGATTTCGTCGGCGAGCTTCATCGTGGCGGCAATCAACGGAAGCGCGCCGGAAAAAGCGCGCTTCATCAGCATCTGGATAATGAGCATGCGGTTGATTTCGTTGGTGCCCTCAAAGATGCGGTTGACGCGGCTATCGCGATATGCGCGGCAGACGGGATAGTCTTCGTGGAAGCCGTAGCCGCCGAAGATTTGCACGGCCTCGTCCACAACGTAATCGAGCATTTCGCTGCCGTAAACTTTTGCGATGGAACTTTCGATAGCGTATTCCTCGAGGACGCGCATGAGATGCTGCGTCTTATCGCCGCCCGAGCCGGCGGCGATGGCGGAATCAATCACGCCCGCGGAGCGGTAGACCATGGACTCAACGGCGAAGATTTGAATGGCCATCTCGGCAAGCTTTTCCTTCACGAGACCGAAATCGCCGATGGGCTTGCCGAATGCCTTGCGTTCCTTGGTGTATTTCGAGGCGGCCGCGAGCGTGTTCTTCGAGCCGCCGACGCAGGAAGCGCCGAGCGTGAAGCGCCCGGAGTTGAGAATGTTAAACGCGACGATGTGGCCGCGGCCGATTTCGTGGAGCAGATTTTCTTTCGGGACTTTGCAATTCTCCATGAAGATGGGCGTGGTCGAGCTGCCGTGAATGCCCATCTTGTGCTCTTCATTGCCGGCGGTGAAGCCGGGGAAAGTCCGTTCCACGATGAAGGCGGAGAATTTTTCGCCGTCCACTTTGGCGAAGACGATGTAAACGTCCGCGAAGCCGCCGTTGGTGATCCACATTTTCTGGCCGTTCAGGATCCAGTGCTTACCGTCAGGCGAAAGCTCGGCACGCGTGAGCGCATTCTGCGCATCGGAGCCGGCCTGCGGCTCGGAAAGACAGTACGCGGCCAACCATTCGCCAGTAGCGAGCTTGGGGAGATATTTCTTTTTCTGCTCTTCGGTGCCGAAGTAAACAATGGGCAGCGTGCCGATACCGGTTTGCGCGCCGTGGGAGACGGCGAACCCCGCGTACACAGAAAGTTTTTCGGTGAGCACAGTGGTGGAGATTTTGTCGAGGCCTGCGCCGCCGTATTGTTCGGGGACGCCCGCGCCGAGGAGGCCGAGGTCGCCGGATTTCTTTATGAGCTGGACCATCAGGCCCGGCTGCTTCGCTTCGAGTTCCTTTACGAGTGGGAGAACTTCCTTCATGACGAACTCTTCGGCGGTCTGGCCGATGAGGCGCGCGTCATCGGTGATATCGGCGGGAGTGAAGACGTCGCTGGGGAGGGCCTTCTCGAGAAGAAATCCGCCGCCCTTGGCGATATTGGCGGGCGCCATTGTGGTAGCCATGGTGGGTCTCCTTTGTCGCCTAACAAATGTCTCGCGACGATTGTCGCGCGACTAAAACCGCAATTCTAAACTAATTCTAGGCGCAGCGCAGTGACCGGGGACACAAGGACGCTATTAGTTTGCGCCAGCTTCTGCGCGAATTCCAGCGATATAGTCGGCGGGCAGGCCGTGCTCGGCGGCGCCGTCGAGAATTGTTTGCAAATAGTGAGGCGCGGGGCGGAGTCCCTTTTCCACTTTCGTGGCGATGAAAGCCTGCGCTCCGATTGCGCGGCCGTCAGCGGCCGTCACCTGGACCTCGATGCGACGGTAATGCACGGGCGCGCCTTCGTAGCGATCGAGATTGCGATAGGAGGATTCCGGGATGCGATAAAGAACGCCTCGGACGCTTTTCCCGGGCGAGGGCTGGATATTCGCGGAGGCCGAGCCGCCGCGGACTTTTTTATTGAAGCGCAGCTCGTAGCCCTTGAGCTCGCCGACCGTTTGTTCGAGCACCTGTCCGGCACGCATTTGAAACTGCGCGGCGTTCAGGTTGCTGCCGTAAGCGAAATACCAGGATGTATTCGGAGCCATTCGGGCCTTCAAGCGCGGCAAATGCGACACGCGCTGCAGAACACATCCATCTTACGCGGAATGCCAATAAGGGGCAACGCGCCGGAACCTCGTACGCGGACACCCCGATCAAGAAGGCCGCGGCTGGAGGAATGTCATGGCTTCTTACAGACACTTATATTCGTCTTAACAACTATATTTGTCCTTTGTACGACTCACCAGTGAGAGGGCATCCAAAATTGCCTGATTCCAGTTTGCGATCGGTTGGTTCGACTGGCGAATGGCGTGCGACCAGCGCACGGATTTTGTGTGAGCGTGGCGTCGCTACTGCACCTTTGTTAACGTCCCGGGGGCAGACTCAGCTTGGCAGTGCCCGCTTACTTGGGATTCGAGGCTAAGCGTTTTCCCAGACGCATCCAAGGTCCCTATAAGGGCGATCGGACCGTCCGCGGCGTTGCCCTCAAGATTAATAGTTGACCCAACTGCTTTCCCGGCAAGTGTCACTGAGCTGAAGCAGGCGGAACTTGTGAAGAGAGCTGACCCGGAGACCATTCCGCCCACTTCTTTTAGTCTTAGTGAGACACCGACCGGCAATCGATCCGCCGGACGCAATGCGCCTAAAAATGAGCCGGAAATCGAAGGATCGTTTCCACTCCACGCGCCGCTATCCCCGTTCGTGCAGCCGCCTGCGGCGGACGTATAAGTGCCACTGCCAGACATCCCGCTACTTGCCACAGTCCCAGTCAGGTTCACTGCTTGACCGTTTTCGGTTAGGACGGCCGACAGGGCGATCCCAGAAATAGTGCCGCTGATCGGGCCCGAGCTCGCGCACGCATTCGTCAATGTGAGCGTACCGGAAAAACTAGAGCCCGATTGAGTGATGGCACCTGCACCAGCTCCCTCCGCCCCGTGAATTGATGTGAACGTGAATTGCCAGTTCCCGGCGATGCTGATTTGGCTAGAAGAAGGGCCTCCCCCATTGCACCCAATAGCCAGACCGAGCGTCATAGAAAGAATTATCAATCTACATTTCAGACCATCTCGCATCATTCACCTCTGGTTGTGTAGAGGATCGTCTGTAGAATGACCGTCTGCGAGATATTAGAAGTATGTAGTGCTTAAGGCAACAAGATTTTCTCGCAGCACCTTCGGTCGCGCCGTCCGCCGCGAACGCGAGAGATTGGGCATGTCGCAGGAAGATTTTGCTGAACGCGCTAACGTACACCGAACATACATCAGTTCGATTGAACTCGGTAAGGTGAGTGTTGGCATCGAAGTAGCCAACGGCCTAGCGGTAGCGCTGGGCATGAGACTCAGCCAGCTCATCACCCGTGCGGAATAGGGCCGTCCGATGGCAGAGACTGTGCCCAATTTTTTGCACACCCTCCGTCAGGAACAAACAAAAATGTCAAACGTCGTTGCAGGGGGAAGAATAGTCGGGTTCTCGGGTGCGGAGACGCAACTCGCCACAGTCGACGCAGGAATTCACGCGAAGACAAACTATCGCAGACCGGCTCAATTGTCTTTGTGTACTTCCCCGATTATCGGTGGGTGGCCTCCTAAGCCATGAGAGGAAGGCGTCCGGCGTATTTTACGAGAGGCGCTCGAAAATTCCCGCGGCGCCCATGCCTCCACCGATGCACATGGTGACCATGCCGTAGCGTCCGTTGCGGCGGGCGAGTTCTCGGATGATCGTTGCCGTGACTTTCGCGCCGGTGCAACCGAGCGGATGGCCGAGCGCGATCGCGCCGCCATTCGGATTGATGCGCGCCGGGTCGAGTCCCGCGAGTTTGATGACGCTGAGCGCCTGCGCGGCGAAGGCTTCGTTTAATTCAATCACGTCAATTTGATCGAGTTTCAGCCCTGCAAGCTTCAGCGCCTTGGGAATCGCAAAGACGGGGCCGACGCCCATTTCTTCGGGCGGGCAGCCGGCGACGGCGAACGAAACAAGCCGCGCGAGTGGCTTTACGCCCAACGCGCGCGCACGATCCGCGCTCATGACGACCGCAGCGGCGGCGCCGTCGCTCATTTGCGAGGAGTTTCCCGCCGTCACAGTTCCCTTCACCTGAAAAGCGGGCTTCAGTTTTGCGAGCGCTTCGGGCGAGGTATCTGCCCGCGGGCCTTCGTCGGTGTCAAATGCGGTCGTTGAAGTGGTGACGTTCGGCTTGGCTGCGCCGCCATTCGCGGCGACGGCGTTGGCAAAGACCGTGTTATGGACTTCGACGGGCACAATTTCATCCTTGAAGTTTCCGGCGGCAATCGCGGCGAGCGCCTTCTTATGACTCTCGTAAGAAAATTGGTCGGCTTGTTCGCGCGCAATTCCATTTTTACGCGCGAGGTTTTCGGCGGTGAGCCCCATGGCGAGATACGCGTCCGGGTAGTGGTCCACGAGCCAGGGATTCGGCGAAACCTTATTTCCACCCATCGGAACCATGCTCATGGATTCCACGCCGCCCGCGAGCATGACTTCAGTGCTGCCGGCGGAGATGCGTTCGGCGGCGATGGCGATGGCCTGCAAGCCCGAGGAGCAAAAACGGTTGACGGTCATGGCGGAAACTTCCACGGGCAATCCGGCGCGGAGCGATGCGATGCGCGCGACATTCATTCCCTGCTCGCCTTCGGGCATGGCGCAGCCGAGGATGACGTCGTCAATTTCGCGTGCGTCAAGGCCCGGGACGCGAGCGATGGCTTCGCGGATCACGATGGCGGCAAGTTCGTCGGGCCGCGTGGATTGAAGAGTCCCTTTAAAGGCTTTTCCGACGGCGGTGCGAACGGAGCTTGCGATTACTGCTTCGCGCATGGATCACCTCGATGCAAATCGAACACCTCGATGCAAATCGCGCGCTTCCCTGCAACGGATGCAGGCGAATGCGGGCACACTGATGAATCTTCTCACGAATGATTGGATGAGGGAATCAGCCTTGCGGATACTTGGCGGCGACGAGGCGCAAGAAAAGAGGCTTCCGAGTTGGAAGCCTCTCTTGCGAAATAAATTAACGAGCGAGTTATGCGTTTCGGCGAAAACCGCTACGGCCGCTTGCGATACTCCTCGTAGAGCTGGCGGTGGCGATTGTCCGTGCTCGTTTGAATGCCGCGGATGAAAAGATACTTCACCTCGGTGGTCAGCTCAAGCGGGTCGCCATTTGTGATGATGAGGTTGGCCATCTTGCCGACTTCGATGGTGCCCAGCTCTTTGCTGACGCCGAACATTTCCGCCGGATAGATGGTGAGGGCCTTGAGACCTTCTTCGTGCGGAAGCCCGTAGGCCACAGAGTTGCCCACCTGCTGCGTAATGCGGCGCGCGAACTCATTGCCGAAACTGCCGAAGGCGATCTTGACGCCTGCCTTGGAAAGTTCACCGGCAAGAGTGAGCGACATATCGTAGGGATCGTCTTCGCCACGGACGAGCGTGAGAGTTGGACGCAACACCACTGGGACATTTTTTTCTTTGAGCAAGTCTTTTACTTCGCCCGCAGCGGTGCCGGTGGCAAGAATCATTTTTACTTTTTGCTTGTCGCAGAACGCCACGGCTTCGCGAATCTGGTTGGCCTGATTGGCCATGACGAAGAGCGGCATCTCTCCCTTGATTACCGGAACGAGCGCTTCGAGCTTGAGGTCGCGCGCGAAATTCGCATTCGCCTGCTTGGCCTGCGCGTAGTGGCGCGCGCGGTCAAGCCATTCGGCGAGCTCTGCGATGCGCCGGTCATATTCCGCGCGGGTGGCACCGCCTGCCACGGCACCGCCGCCACGTCCTCCGCCGCCACCGCCAGGAAGATTGGGCCAGTTGACGGTCATTGCGGCCGAGCGTCGGATCTGCATTTCGTCCATCGTCCAGCCCGCAAGATTGAAGAGCGAGGCCTGGCCGGGGATAACGGAGCCGCCGCCTCCGCCGCCTCCGCCGCGCCCGCCGCCAGCACCCATTGCGGAGATAACATGAGTGATGCCGTCGGCGCGCGTGACAGGAATATGAGCGCTTGCGGGATTCACGGCGGATGCGGTGACAAGCTGCGGGTTGTATTCGCCGAGTTCGCCCGAGTCTACAGACGCGTCGACCGCGCCGATTTCATTGATGCCCATCTCGGTGATGGCGTTGAAAATGCCGGGGTAGACTTCAAGACCCTTGGCGTCAATCACTTTCGCGCCGGAAGGAATCGCGACCTTACCAACGGCGGTGATTTTGCCATCGCGAATGATGATGGTTGCGCCGTCCATCGGCGGCCCGGAGATCGGGAAGACTCTTGCGCCGGTGATGGCATAGGACTGTGACGCTTGCGCATGCGTTGCGGGCGCAACCGCGAGGACCGCCGCCAGAAATGCAATGAGAGTGATGAGAATTGTTTTCGTCGGTTTCATGGCGGCTATTCCTCCCGATCCTCGATGGTGCTGCCGGGCCCGCGGCCCGGTCCCTGCCCGCCGCGCCCGCCGCCGCGACCTGCGGTGGCCTGGCGTTCCTTCTCGATAAGCGCCGCCTTTTCCTTGGCGTTCTCGGCGCGCATGGCGATGTCCTTGTCGCGGTCGAAGTACACCTTGCCGTCGATAATAGTTTTCTGAACGACGGCGTAAACGCTGAGCGGGTCGTGATTGTAGATGGCGAGGTCGGCGTCTTTGCCGACTTCGATGGAGCCGACGCGCTTGTCAATGCCGAGCTGGATAGCCGGATTGATGGTGAAGAGCTTCATCGCTTCGTCGCGGGACATTCCGCCATACTTGATGCCCTTCGCCGCTTCCTGATTGAGGTGCGTGGCCTCTTCGGCGTCGTCGGAATTGACGGAAACGACGACGCCCTTCTGCGCCATCAGCGCCATGTTGTAAGGAATGGCGTCATAGGCTTCGAGCTTGTAGGACCACCAGTCGGAGAACGTGGAACCGCCGACGCCGTAGGCGGCCATTTCCTTGGCGACTTTGTAGCCTTCAAGAACGTGCTGGAGCGTGCGCACCTTGAAACCGAATTCATTCGAGACGCGCAGGAGCATCAGGATTTCGTCGGCGCGATAACAGTGAGAGTGGACATAACGTTTGCCTTCGAGGACTTCGACGAGCGGGTCGAGCCGGAGATCGCGGCGCGGCGGAATCAGATTCGATTCGCCGGCCGCTTTGCGGCGGTTGTAATCGTCCCACTGCTTTTTATATTCGACGGCTTCGGTGAAGGACTGGCGAATCACGTCCTCGACGCCCTCGCGTGTTGCGGGATACCTGCGCACCTGACCCGGAAGAATTGTGGAGTTCGAGCGCTTTGGATTTTCGCCGAGAGCAAATTTGATGCCGGGCACCGCGCCTTCAAATATAAGTTTGTCGGCAGGAAGCCCCCAGCGCAGCTTGATGACAACGGTCTGGCCGCCGATGGCGTTCGCGCTGCCGTGAAGAACATTTGCGGCAGTCACACCGCCGGCGAGATCGCGGTAGATGTCGGGATCTTCGGAGTTAATGACGTCGAGAATGTTCGCCATGGAGGAATCGGACACGCTGCCTTCATTGACGCCGCCTTCGATGGCGATGTGCGAGTGGCAATCAATGGTGCCTGGCGCGACGAACATGCCGGTGCCGTCAATGACGGTAGCGCCGGCGGGGGCAGCTACGTTCGCGCCAACTTCGGTGATCTTGCCATTGCGAATCAGCACCGAGCCATTCTTGATCGTGCCCTTCGTTACGGTGAGGACCGTGGCGTTCTTGATTAGCAGGACGTCAGAGCCGCCTTGCGCTTGCGATGGCCGCGAGCAAACCGCGATCGCCGCTACTGCGGCGAGGGCGAGCGTCACGCCCAGTAGGAATTTATCATTGATGGGATTTTTGATGGTGCGATTCATTGACGCACCTCCTCGCCGGCGTTCGGCTTTCTTCCAGTGAATTCGATTGAGAACCCGGTTACGTCAATCGTGCCCGTCATCTGATTGCCGTTCACTGTTCCGTGGAAATCAACCGGAGTGTCCGCGCCTTCAATTTGCATCACGATGCTGAACTGAAAGTTGCTGCCGGTGAGGCGGCCGCGGGTCAGTTGCGCGGTGCCCATATGCGAGCTGACGGATCCACTCAGGCTACCGTCCTGCGCCATTTGAAGAGTAGCGGTCGCCGTGTCCGGGCCCTGCTCAGTGGTGAAAGTAAGAGTCCAAGTGCCGGTCATGTCGGCGCCGCCGGGTTCGCCGCCTCTCCCGCCGCGGCCACCGCCTGCGGGCGGTTCCACGACCGGAGGCGGAACAAAGAGTTTGCCGTCCACGAAAACGAATTTTACGTTTGTGCGGTCGGCGAAAATGTCGCCATCAGTGACGACGAGATTGGCGATTTTTCCGGGCTCGATGCTGCCGAGCCGGTCGGAGACGCCGAGGATTTCCGCAGCGCCGAGGGTGAGAGCGCGGAGAGCGACGTCCGCGGGGAGTCCGGCGGAAATTGATTTTGCGACGTTGCGGAGAGTGTCCTTCGGATTCGCCGCGCCGCCGGATGTGAATGCAAATTTCACTCCGGCCTTATTGAGCGCGGATGGCGTGGAAGGCGCGCGATCGCGGAAGCGAAGCGTGCGCAAGGTGTCGCCTTCTTCCCCGCCGCCTCGTCCGCCACCACCACCGCCTCCTCCGCGTCCGCCGCCACCGGCGCCTGCTGTGGGAGTTGGCCAATTGACATTAATAAAGACCGGAACATTCGCGGCTGCAATTTCCTGCGGAACGATGTAGCCCTGCTGCGCGCCGCTGAGTGCCCAGCGAGCGCCAAGCGTTGGCGCGAGCCGCAACGCGCGAAGAATCTGTATGTCCGTTTCAGCAGGCCAGATCACGAGTTCTTTATTTGCGAGCACATGGCTGATGACCACGTCGGTGTGATCGTAGGAAGGCCGCTCCCTGCCCTGCGGATGCGCTTCATAGGCCTGCATCGCCTGGGTGTACCACTGCGCGTCAATAAAAACCTGGCGCACATAGGAGAGCTGACCCATGAGCGCGCTGGGGAATCCCTGATATTCGCCGCGCCCGCCCTGCAAATTAATTGGAAGGGCGGCGGGGGTTTTTACCACGAGGGATTCCATATGGTCGGCCGCGCCGAGATCCACGATCGCTGCTTGCCCGGGGAAATATCCGTTGCGCGGAGTGACGAGCGCAGTGGTGAAGCCCGCGCTGCGCCAGGTTTCGATGCGCGCGTCGTCGCTGTGCAACATGTCCGCGGCGTTTTCCCAAGGAGTGGTCGCGGGACGATCCTCCGGGCCCATTGAAAGCGGGACATTCGCGGCAGCAGCACCGCGTCCACCACCACCGCCTCCTCCGCGTCCGCCGCCAGCGGCAGGCGCAGCAGCGGCGCCGAGGCCGACGTCGGTACCAGCGTCAATCAGGCCGGGATAAACGGTCATGCCCGCGCCGTCAATCACGCGCGCTTCAGGGGGCACAGTGACGTTCGCTCCCACGGCTTGAATCACGCCGTGCGAGACGACGATCGTCCCATTAGCGATGGGCGGCCCGGAAACGGGCACGATGCGTGCGTTCTTGATGGCGAAAAAAGGCGGCTCGTCAGCGCGCGCGTGATGGGAAGCAACAACTACCAACACGATTAGCGCGCATGAGACGGCCGCGAGTGCAGGGATGATCCTGCGGACTCCTCGAGCTCGCATGACAGACTCCTTCGAAAATTGACTTGAACGGTCCAGCGTCAGGGCCCCGGTCTAATGACTTGCAGACGCGGGATGCTATCCGGCGGTTTCAACAGTGTCAAGCGGGGAACGGGTGGAGATCGGACGGGCACATTTGCTGCCGCTATCGTTAATGGTGGATGGGTCTGGGTTGTTTTATTTCACGCAAGGAGTGTGAAGGCCGCTCTTGGGTGAACAAGGGCCACTACTGAAACAGTCTAGGTTATCTACCTAGATTGATTGAAGTATTTCGGTCGAGCTTTTTCGCAGAGTCTTTCTGGATCTGCACTCCGCCATCTTTAGCAGGCCGGTATACAATTGCGGCTCAAAGCGGCGATTCACGTTTTGGTTTGAGGGAACACTGAATGGTGAGCGCGAGAGTTCATAAGAAGAGGCGCGGAGCACGCGAGGGCGCGCGCGCGTCCACTGCCCTGCTGGAGAAACTGGGGCCGACCCGCAAAGCGCGCATGGCGGCGGGAAAAGCGCTGCGCGAAAAAACTCCTCGCACCTCTCACGGAAAATGGACGGCGCCGCAATCGCGTCCGGACCCGATCGCGCAATTGAAATCCACGGACAAAGGGCGCCTGCCGGAACTTCTGCCGATTCGATACGGAAGGATGAGCCAATCGCCCTTCGCTTTTCTTCGCGGAGCGGGGGCGGTGATGGCGCGCGACCTTGCCGGAACACCCGTTACGGGAATTCGAGTGCAGACGTGCGGCGATTGCCACGTTTCAAATTTCGGCGGATTCGGCACACCGGAGCGCCAACTTTTTTTCGACATAAATGATTTCGACGAAACGTTGCCGGCGCCGTGGGAATGGGACGTCAAGCGGTTGGCGGCGAGCATCGTGGTCGCGCGGCGCGTTGCGGGAACGCGGGAAAGGCAGTGCGCGGATTCCGCGCGAGTCGCTGTCGAGTCCTATCGCACGCACATGCGCGAGTTCGCGGAAATGTGCGCGCTGGATGTGTGGCATTCACATCTCGGCGCGGATGTGCTGCTGCGGATGGCAGCGGGGCGATCGTCAAAAAAGTTGTGGAGGCGCCTCGAAGAAAAAGCGCGGCGCGGAACCTCGGCGCATTTCCTGCCCAAACTAACTGAGCTATACCGCGGACAGCGGCGCATCGTGGACCACCGGCCGCTTGTGTACCATCCATCGAACAGCGCGGCAATTGAATCCCACGTGCGCGAGACCTTTCGGCAATACCGGCAAACGCTTCCGCCGGAGAGGCGCGTAATCATTGACCGTTACACCATCGTTGATGTGGCGCGCAAAATCGTGGGCGTGGGGAGCGTGGGGACGCGCTGTTCGGTGATCCTGTTGATGGCCGGCGATGACGATCCACTTTTCCTGCAGGTGAAGCAGGCGAGCGCTTCGGTGCTCGAGCCCTATGCCGGGAAGAGCCGGTTTGCCAATCACGGCGAGCGCGTGGTGACGGGACAGCACATGTTGCAATCGGCGAGCGACCCTTTTCTAGGCTGGACGCGGCATGCGGATGGCAATGACTACTATTTCCGCCAGCTTCGCGACATGAAGATGGCCGTGGATCCGCTGCAACTTTCAAAAGTGGAGTGGCGGGAATATTCCGCAATTTGCGGCTGGGCGCTGGCGCGAGCGCATGCGCGCACCGGCGACGCCGCGAAAATCGCGGGTTATCTGGGCAAAAATGAAGTGTTTGACGATGCGATCACGAAGTTTGCCGCCGCGTACGCCGACCAGACCGAGCGGGATTACGCTGCGCTGCTCAAAGCGATACGCTCGGGGCGGATTCGCGCGGCGCGAGTGTGAAATCCACTTTGGCGCTTTCCATCCCTGTGATTGCGGCGTAGATCTTTTCGCGAGGATATCTGCCATGACAAAGAAACGAACAGGCGAACCGTGGATGCCCGCGGATGATTACGGGCGATCGCTTCCGGTGTTTACGGTCAATCTGTTGGTGCGCGACATTGCGCGCTCACTTCCCTTTTACACACAGGTGCTTGGCGCGACGGTTCATTACTCCGATCCAGATTTTGTGGCGCTGAAGGCGGGAGGCGTGGAATTCATGTTGCACGCGGACCATACCTATGATCACCATCCGTGGGACGCGGCGCTGCGTAGCAATGCGCCGCGCGGATTGGGCGCCGAGTTGCGACTCTTCCATTTGGATGCGGACAAAGCGGAAGCTGCCGCACGCACGTTGGGCGCGACAATTCTTCAGACGGCACAGGACAAACCGCACGGATGGCGCGATGTGATTGTCGCCGATCCGGATGGATACGCATGGGCCGTGGGAACTGCATTACCGCGCACCGATAAGGGGGGCGCATGAATCTAGCAATCGAAGAGGACAACCCATGAGTCTTTTCCCGACTTGCGCGGTTTTGGTGGCCTGCGCTACGGCGATTATTTCGCAAGGGGGAGCTAATCGGGCGGGAGATGATCTGGATCCGCTCATCGAACCTATCGTGCACAAGCACGACTTGCCCGCAATGGCGGCGGCCATCGTGACGAGCGATGGAATCGAGGCGGTTGGCGCGTTCGGGGTACGAAAGTACGGCACGGACACTCCGGTCACCATCAACGACGAATTTCATCTGGGGTCGGATACGAAAGCGATGACGGCCACAATCCTCGCCATCCTTGTTGAGCGCGGCAAGCTCGCATGGACAACGACACTCGCTGAAGCGCTTCCCGAACTGGCGAAGGAAATGGATCCTGCGTACCGCGGAGTCACGCTCGAGCAGCTTCTCGCGCACCGCGCGGGATTTACCGATGACAGTTGGCCGGTAGGAGAAACATTCCAAAGCATGCACGCTTTGCCCGGCGCTCCGCGCCAGCAAAGATGGAAGTATGCGCAGATGATTTTGAAGGAGCCGCCCACCAAAGTTCATCCAGGTGATTTCCTTTACTCCAACCGCAGCTATGCGATCGGCGGAGTCATCGCCGAACGGACCGCCAACATCGAGTGGGAGGAATTGATGCGGCAATGGCTGTTCAAGCCGCTTGCGATGCAGACTTGCGGTTTTGGGGCAATGGGCACTCCAGGGAAAGGTGACCAACCCTGGCAACACACGCTTACGGGCGCCCGGCACAACGCCATTGGGCCGGGGCCTCTCGCCGACAATCCAGTTGTCATCGCGCCCGCCGGAGAAGTCCATTGCTCTGTAGGAGACTGGGCGAAATTCATTCAGGCCCATCTGCGCGGCGAGAAAGGACTCCCGGGAATTCTGAAGCCCGAGACGTTTAAAAAGCTGCACACCACGACTGGGGATTATGGTTTCGGTTGGCTTGCGGCGGATCGTCCGTGGGGCGGTGGGCGGGTGTTCAATCACAATGGAAGCAACAACCAGAATTACGCGGTTGCGTGGATGGCGCCGTTGCTGGACTTCGCCGTTCTGGTGATGACAAATCAGGGCGGCGACGAGGCATTCAAAGCCTGTGACGAGGCCGCGTTCGCTCTTATCACGCGCCACAATTCGCCCCACTGATAACTCGGCGAGAAGGGGCGAGCGTTTATGCTCGTTGACAATCCATGCCCGAGGTATAGACTCGCTTTGGTTTACAGGCCCACAGTAAGAATTCACGAAAATTCACAGGAGAAATGACAAATGAAGAAGCTCGTCGGAGCAGTTCTATTGGTATGTGCATGCGTTGGGCTGGTCTACGCCCAGGCGCAGAAGGCGCCGGCCCCGGCCGCGGCAAAGGGGCCGAGCATTTCGGATTCCGTGAAGCAACTGGAACATGATTGGACAGACGGCGCGATGGCGAATGACGCGGACAAAGTCGGCGCAGTTCTGGCCGACGACTGGGCTGGAATCGGACCGGACGGCGCGGTAGAAAATAAGACAGCTTATCTTGCCGACATAAAGTCCGGGGCGTCGAAGCTTACCTCATTTGAGTTTGGCCCGATGAGCGTAAAGGTAATAGGAAGCGTTGCTATCGTGCAGGGCTCCGACACTGAAAAGAGCATGGGTAAGGGCAAAGACACCAGCGGGAAATATGCATGGATGGATGTATTTGCCAATCGTAATGGCAAGTGGCAAGCTGTCCGATCACAGACCGCGATGGTGAAGTAAAGCCTCAATTCGAGTTGCCTGAAGGCCAAAGGCACACGGACCAAATGCCGGACGGAGCGAATCCGCCCGGCATTTTTTGTTCTATTGGAATCCACGCGAAATATTACGGAGAATCGGCGCTAGTTTCTCAGTGGCTTGCCGGTCTTGAGGGTATGGGCGATGCGCTCTTGCGTTTTGCGCTCGCCACACAGAGAGACGAAGGCTTCACGTTCGAGGTCGAGCAGATATTGCTCGGTGACGAACTGCGGCGCGGAGAGCGAGCCGCCGGCGAGAACGTGCGCGAGTTTGCGCGCGACGTGCGCGTCATATTCACTGACGTAACCGCCCCGCAACATCATGTGGATGGCGAGCTTTGCTCCGGCTTCGAGCTGTTCGCCGAGCACGCGGATATCTGGGCGCGCGGCGCCGTCAGTGGCGCTGGCGGCGCGCGGTTTCCAGCCTGAGCGAACAAGAGCGAGAGCGGTGGCTTTTGCGTCAGCGACGAGACGATCCCGATTGAGCGAGACAAGATCGCCGGGGCGCAAGTAGCCGAGGCCGCGTGATTCCTCGGCGCTGGTTCCGACGCGCGCCATGGCGATGTTTTCAAATATCGGCTTCATGGCGTGGAAGAGGTCGAGGTCTTCACTGCCCGCGGCATGTTCGTTGGCGCGGATGACCATCTCTTTCGAGCCGCCGCCCGCGGGGATGAGACCGACGCCGGTTTCGACGAGGCCGATGTAGGCTTCGCTGGCGGCGTGGATGCGCGCGCCATGCAGCCCGATTTCACAGCCGCCGCCGATGGCAAGTCCCTGCAGCGCGACAACGACCGGCCGCGGCGCGTACTTGAGCGCCATGGTGGCGCCTTGGAATTGGCGCACGCCGAGGTCAATGTCATCCCACTCTTCTTCCTGCGCGGCGACGAGGAGCAGCATGAGGTTCGCGCCTGCCGAAAAATTCGCGGCTTGATTCGCGACGACCATCGCGTCGAAGTCGGACTGCAAGCGCTTCACGCCCGCGTGGAGCATCGCGATGATGTCGCCACCGAGCGCGTTCATCTTGGTGTGAAATTCGCAGCAGACGACCCCATCGCCGAGGTCCACGAGAGTTGCGCCGGAGTTTTTCTCGACGACAGCGCCAGCTTGCTTGAGAAAGGAGAGAAAAATCAGTCCGGTCGGTTCCGCGGCGCGCTTGTAGTCCGCAGCGGCGAGATCGAAACATGAAACCTTTCCGCGTTCGCTGCGATAGAAGGTTTTATTTCCGGAGGCGAGCAGCTTTTTAACGATGGGCGGGAGCAATTCGCCTTCTTTTTCAAGCTGGCGCGCGACGGCTTCGACGCCGAGCATGTCCCACACCTCGAACGGGCCCATTTCCTGCGCGAAGCCCCAGCGCATGGCGCGGTCAATATCAACAATACTGTCCGCGATTTCGGGGACGCGCCGTGCGGCGTAAAGGCATGCGCGCGAGAGCAAGCCCCAGAGAAATTTCTGGGCCTTGTCGCCGGGCTGTCCGGCGAGCACGGGGCCGAGGATCGCGCGCAGGCGCTCGCGCGTGTCGTCAATCGAGCGGCCCATATCGATGCTTGGGAAGCGCGCCTTCTGGCGAGGGCGGTAGTCCATCGTTTTGGGATCGAGCGTGAGGATTTCGCTTTCACCGACGCTCTTCACTCGCTGGTAAAAGCCGCGGCCGGATTTTTCGCCGAGCCAGCCGCGCTTGATCAAGTCTTCGATGAGCGGCGGGATGCGATAGGTTTCGCGCGATTCGTCATTGGGGACGTTTTCGTAAATGTTGCGGACGACGTGGACTAGGACGTCAAGGCCCACGATATCCGCGGTGCGAAACGTGGCGGACTTGGGCCAGCCGAGCGCGGGGCCGGTGCAGGCGTCAACCTCTTCTATGGTCATGCCCAGTTCGGCCATCAAGCGTAGAGAATTCATCACTGAAAATGTGCCGATGCGGTTGGCGATAAAGTTCGGCGTGTCTTTGGCGATGACGACGCCTTTGCCGAGCACGACGTCGCAGAAGTTGGAGAGAGTTTCAACGACCTCGGGCAAAGTGTCCGAGCCGGGAATGACTTCGACGAGCTTCATATAACGCGGCGGATTAAAAAAGTGAGTGCCGGCCCAGTGGCGGCGGAAATCTTCGCCGCGGCCTTCAGCAATGCGGTTCACGGGAAGGCCGGAAGTGTTTGTGGAGACGAGCGTGCCGGGCTTGCGATACTTTTCGACTTTTTCAAGCAGGGCGCGCTTGATGTCGAGATTTTCGGCGACGACCTCGACGATCCAGTCGGCCTGGTCGCACAAATCGAGGTTGTCCTCGAAATTGCCGATTTGAATTCGCTTCGCGGTTTCGGCGGTGAAGAAGGCCGCGGGACGAGATTTCAGCGCGGCGTCAATTCCGGCGCGCGCAAACCGGTTGCGGACATCCGGGCTCTGCAGGGAGAGGCCACGAGACTTTTCCGCGGCGTTCAATTCGGGCGGGACAATGTCCAGCAGAAAAACGGGCACGCCTGCGTTGGCCAAATGCGCGGCGATGCGGGCGCCCATGGTGCCCGCACCGAGGACTGCGACTCGTTGAATGCGATATTTCATGCTGCGGCCTTTCCGACAGTTTCCGAAGGGGCGAAACCCGGCGGAAAGCAGGTTATACAAGGGACAAGGCGGGGTCAACCAGTGCCCCAGGCATCCCCAAGGACGGTTACGCTTTCCAATATGGTAGGGAGAAGAAGGTCCATGGGCGTCATGCTCGACTGGCTGACAGGAGGCGTGGGGCGGCTGCGCGATTTCGCCTACGCCGATGCCGCGCGGAAGACGCCGATGCCGCGAATCGGCCTGGCACTATCGGGCGGTTTCGCGCGAGGCATCGCGCATATCGGCGTGTTGCGCGTGCTCGAAGAGCACCACATCCCGATTGACGTGATTGCCGGAACGAGCGTGGGCGCGTTGATTGGTGCGGCGTATGCGTCTGGAACCACGATTGACGAAATGGAGCGGCAAGCAAAGGTAACGCGCTTTACTGATTTCGGGCGGTGGACGCTTTCCCGGCTGGGGCTTGCCAGCAATCAAAAGCTCGAAGAATTCCTTGCGCGGTTCAGCGCCGCGAAACGATTTGAGGATCTGCGCATACCGATGGCGATTGCCGCGACGGACCTCGGCGCGGGAAACACTGTTTATTTCACTCAGGGCGATCTTGGGACAGCAGTGCGCGCGACATGCGCGTATCCGGGACTCTTTGTGCCGACAAATTTGAACGGCCGGATATTGGTGGACGGATTCCTTACCGAACCAGTGCCGGTCGGAGGAGCGCGGAGCATTGGGGCTGAAATCGTGATCGCTGTGAATCTTTCGAGCCGCGTGGTGGAGGCAACACCCAAGAGCATGTTTGAGGTGATCGGGCGGGCGTTTTCGATTGTGCAGCAGAGCACCGAGTTCACGTGGCGGCGCGACGCTGATGTTGTGATCGAACCGCAGGTGATGCAATTTCTGTGGGACGAGTTCAGCCGCACGCCGGAGATGGTAGCCGCAGGCGAAACGGCGGCGCGCCTCGCGCTGCCCGCAATCCGCGCGGCGATATCTTCCTTCCACCGCACAAAAGCGGCGGCTTCAGCGCCTTCAAATTAAGCCAAGCAACTATTTGCTAATTGCTGCCGGGCGGAATTATTCCATTCATGCGCAGGTACTCAACCATCTGGCCGTAATGATCCGTTGCATGCCACACGGCGACCATCACCATTCCAATTTTCGTGTTGGGGCCTGCGTAGCGACCTTCGGTGTGGTCAAGCAGGCTTTGCGGCGTGAGCTTCGCGATTACTTTGTTGGAGTAGTCGTAGGAATCGCGGAGATACTTCATCAGCTCGGGCTTGGTGTCCATCGTCTTCGGATCTGGGCCGCCTTTTTCGCAATCGGGAGGCGGCACGACGCCTTCGATTTCGTTGAAGAATGCGAAATTGGCGCAAGCGACGTGCTTCACCTGCGCGGCGAATGTGCGCACGCCCGTGAACGAGCCGTTTGTGGGCGCGAAATTATATTTTTCGGCGGGCATGGCGTCAGCCACGCCAATCACGGATCTTTGCATGAAGGTCCAGTTGTCCATGATGGCCGAAGGCAGCGTGGTGAGCTTGACCGGCGCGGGCCGCTGCTGCGGGCGAACTGCGTCCACTGCAATTGAAAGGACGAGTGCTGCGGCAAGGAGCAAAATTTTGCTTTTCATTTTTCCTCCGATTTAGTCCGAATTCTTCGACGAGAGCGAATTCCTTATGATGACAGAGACGCTGCAATGGCATCAAATTGTGCGGACTTCCACATGCACAGGTTTTCCATTGCCCTTGCCCCGTTGTGTGAGCCATTCTTCGAGCGCCGACGCCAGATGCGCGGGCGCGACGCGGAAGCTGGCTTCGAGGCGGCCTTCGCCGGTGGGCAGCGTGTCGTCAAACTCGGCGGCGTTGGTGAAATTTCTCATGCAGAAGGCGTCAAGCCATTCGAGCGGGCAAGGCTTGCGCTCTTCGCCGATGATGAGATCAACGGCGAGTTTTTGTGCATACATGTGCTAAGTATACATGCTGCCGTGGACGGCGAATCCAAATGAGGGTGACGACGGTCACAGACGCGTATACCCATCGGGGGCAGGCTTGTAGTGTGCGGCTTGCCATGCGGTGCGCGGTGACTTAGACTTTTTCGCGATTGGCGCCACGCCGAGATGAATGCTGGCGTGGCACCCAGTTCCCCTTCGCCAGGTCAGGCGCATCCAGCCCGGCGACATTCATAGAATTTGGGCCAGGAGGCTTGGTGTCAACACCACTGGAGCAGTGGGTAGAGCAGGCCGCGCGGATGACGCGCCCGGAGCGCATCGTGTGGTGCGATGGATCCGACGCCCAGCAGGCCGATTTTTTCGAAACCATGCTGGCGGAGGGCCGCACGGTGGCCCTGAATCAGCAGACCTATCCGAATTGTTTCCTTCATCGCAGCGATCCGAGCGACGTGGCGCGCACCGAGCAAGTCACCTTTATTTGCAGCCGTAATAAGGAAGATGCGGGGCCAACCAATAACTGGATGGCTCCAGCAGATGCGAAAGCAAGAATCGGCAAACTTTTTGAGGGCGCGATGGCGGGGCGAACGATGTACGTGATCCCCTACATCATGGGCCCGGCGGATTCGCCCATCAGCAGGTTCGGCGTGGAAGTAACGGACAGCGCGTACGTCGCGGCGAACATGCGGATCATGACGCGCATGGGCCGCGTAGCGAAAGAAAAGCTTGGAAGCTCGGATGATTTCGTGCCGGGGCTGCACTCGCTCGGCGACCTGAACCCGGAGCGCCGCTTCATCGCGCACTTCCCCGAAGAAAAATTGATCTGGAGCATCGGCTCGGGCTACGGCGGCAATGCGCTGCTTGGGAAAAAATGCTTCGCGCTTCGAATCGCGAGTTATCTCGCCCAGAAACAAGGTTGGATGGCCGAGCACATGCTCATCCTCGGTCTCGAAGACCCCAGCGGCAAGGTGACGTATATGGGCGCGGCGTTTCCGAGCGCCTGCGGGAAGACCAACCTGGCGATGATGGTCTCGGCGCTCGAAAACGTTGGCTACCGCGTGTGGACCGTGGGCGACGACATCGCCTGGATGCATATTGGCGCGGACGGATACTTGCACGCGATCAATCCCGAGGCGGGATACTTCGGCGTGGCGCCCGGCACCGGAACGAAAACCAACCCGAACGTGATGGTGGCGCTACGCCAGAATACGATTTTTACGAACGTCGCGATGACGCCCTCGCTTGAGCCTTGGTGGGAAGGGATCGAGAGCGACCCCCCGGCGGGATTGGTGGATTGGCAGGGGCGAGATTGGTACGCGTCGAGCGGGCCAGCCGCTCAGCCTAATTCAAGATATACGGTGCCGGCACAGCAATCGCCAAGCGTTTCGCCCCACTGGCAGGATCCGCAGGGCGTTCCCATCTCCGTGTTTATATTTGGCGGGCGCCGCGCCCGGCTTGCTCCGCTTGTTTACGAAGCATTCGATTGGCGGCATGGAGTGTTGGTGGGTGCGGGGATGGGGTCAGAAACGACGGCGGCGGCAACGGGCAAAGTCGGCGTGACGCGGCGAGATCCGATGGCGATGCTTCCCTTCTGCGGCTACAACATGGGGGATTATTTCCAGCATTGGCTGGACATAGGCAAGCGCATCCCACATCCGCCGCGCGTGTTTCACGTGAATTGGTTCCGGAAGGGTGCGGACGGAAAATTCCTGTGGCCGGGATTCGGCGAAAACGTGCGCGTGCTGAAGTGGATCCTTGAGCGCACGGAAGGAAAAGCCGCGGCGCAGGAGACGCCGATTGGATTTGTGCCGACGCCAAATTCTCTCACTTTGGATGGGTTGAAGGTTTCTCGCCAGGCAATCAACGAGCTGCTGGAAGTGAACGCTTCCGATTGGGCCGCGGAGCAAGAAGGGATTGGCGCGTTCCTTGCGAAGTTCGGCGACCACTTGCCGCCCGAGTTGCGCGAGGAGCAGGCGCGGCTGGCGAGGCGGCTTGGCGCTGTGAACGCGTTTTCGCGGTAATTCAAAATCTCAACATCTCTTAAGAATCAGAGAATTTCGCTGATGGCGGCGTCAATAGTGACGTGCGTGTAGGGAAACCCATTGATGGAATAGGACGCAGCGGTGGCGCGATTGGAAGAACCGGCTTTGGCTGCGGCCGTGCCCGCGCCGGCACCTGCTGCATTCGCGGCGTTCGTGAAATGGAAAAAGCGGCTGATGTGGTAGTCCTCGTCAAAGACGCTGAAGACGCGTTCGGTTTCCTCGCGCGAAAACCCGAAGCGAGAAAGTTCAACGGGCTTGCCGAGATCCCACTCCAGCTTGCGGTACTTTTCGACGATGTCGCTGAGTTGCATCTAGTTTCGCATCGCCGCGCAAATGCCGGCGGCGAATACGTCTGCTAGGGCCATCTTGACGCAAAACAGGTGCGCCGCGCCATTGATTTCGGCGATTGCGGCTGGGTGCTGGTGGATTGCGTAATCCTTGTAGAAAACCAACCTGGGGTATACAAGCATCCATAGCCACAAGTGAGCCGCCCTTCGTCAGCAGGAGGCAATATGCGAAATAGGTGGATTCGCGCGTTCGTTTTCGCTGGAGTTGTAGTGGCGGCTCCGCTGCTGGCGCAGAGCATTTCCGAAGATGAGATGCGCTGGGGCAGCCGGCCCTACGTTCCGCAGCCACCTAATGCGATTCGCGTGCAAACCAATATCGTGCAGGTTCCGGTGGTCGTGCGGGATGCGAAGGGGAAGGCTGTGGGTGGGCTGAAGAAATCCGATTTCGAGCTATTCGATAACGGACATCAAGTCGAAATCGCTTCGTTTAATGTTGAAAACGCGCCCACGGCGCCGGTGCGTGCTGCCGCTAAAGCCCAAGTTGTAGAAGCAAATTTGCCGGCCGCGGCGCCTGCTCCGATTAAACCGCCTCCGCCGACTCCGCGATATATTGCGTTATTTTTTGACGATACATCCATGCGGATGTTTGACGTGGTGATGGCGCGCAAGGCCGCGGAAAGTTTTGTGAAGACGAGCCTGAAACCGGGCGACAAGGTTGGGATTTTTACGACGAGCACTTACGTCTCGTTGGACTTCACCGACAACGTGCCGAAACTTCTAGAGACGCTAGGGAAACTTGTGTCGCAGCGAAGAATGGCGAATAGCGGTGGCTCCGCTTGTCCTTTGCTGACTCCCTACCAGGCATACATGATCACGCAAACCTACGATGTCCATTCGGACGCACTGGATCTCGGAATGGTTATATGTACTCGCGACGTCCACCAACTAATAAGTATTGCTCAGGAGACAATGGCGCTAGCGGAGCAATTCTCCCAGGACACGCTTGGCGTCATCACTGACGTAATCCACTACCTTGGCAGAATGCCCGGACACCGGATGATGGTGCTGGCTTCGTCGGGATTCCTTACGCAGACCCTTGCGGATAAACAGGACAAGGTGATTGACGCGGCGCTGAATGCCAACGTAGTTATCGACTCGCTCGATGCAAAGGGACTTGTCGCCGAGGTGCCTAATGTTGACGAGGACGGACGACCCCTCCGTCTGATAGGCAGGATGCAGGCTTTGTATATGCAATTTGTAAGCGCGAACCGGGAGTATCAGAACGATCCGCTCGCACTTCTGGCGGAAGGCACCGGCGGGAAGTTCTATCACAACCGGAATGATCTGGACGTTGGGCTGCGCGAGATGGCCGCGGCGCCGGATGTCACTTACATACTTACGTTTGCCCCTGTGGACCTGAAAGTGAATGGTGCGGAGCATACGATTAAAGTGAAAGTGGCAAATTCGCACGGCATGGACATTCAGGCGCGGCGTGGATATATGGCGCCGAGTCCAATTCTGACAGAACCGGAGAAAAGGCAGCACAGACTCGATAGCGCAGTGCTCGCGGCGGATAGCCTTGACTCACTATCCGCGCAGGTCACCACCGAAGCAGGCACCTCAGCATCCGGCGAGTCCGTGCTCAAGGTCGGCATCCACTTGGATGCGAACAAACTGCCATTCCAAACGCAGGGCGATCGCAAAGTCGAACGCTTGATTTTCATAACAGCGCTTTTCGATGAGCAGAATCATTTCCTCACTGGCGTACAGGGGATCATGGATTTGAGATTGAAGAAAGATACGCTGGACATTATTTCAAGTCAGGGACTCGACGCGAAACTTTCTTTGCAAGCTCCTCCTGGCAATTACAGGCTGCGCCAGGTCGTGGAGGAAACCGGCGGCGGCCATATGGCGGCGATTACGCGTCCCGTGACGATTCACTGAGAATTCGCCTCTGATGCTATGATGTCGCGCTTGTGTGTGCGAAGCTAGAATCGCTTACCGCGCGCAAACCTTTCGATCCATTCGACCGGGAGAAAACAAAATGGCGATTTCGGTGGGACAGCCCGCTCCGGATTTCACACTGAAAGACCAGAGCATGAAGGAAGTGAATCTCGCGAATTTCCGCGGAAAGAAAAATGTGGTGATCGTGTTCTATCCGCTGGACTGGAGCCCCGTGTGCACCAACGAGCACGCTTGCTTCGTGAATGACTTGAAGAAATTTGAGGCGCTCGACGCGCAGGTGCTCGGGCTGAGCGTGGATAGCGCGTGGTCGCACAAGGCTTACGCGGAGAAAATGGGAATTTCATACCCGCTGCTCGCCGACTTCCAGCCGCGCGGGGCGGTGGCTGAAAAATTCGGCGTCTATCTGGCGGACAAGGGGATCACGGGCCGGGCCATCGCGATCATCAACAAGAAGGGGAACGTGGCGTGGTTTAAGAATTACGATATTCCCGTGGTGCCGGACTTGAATGAAGTTGCGCGGGCGCTGGCGCAAGTGAAGTAGCGCGGACGAATTACGGATGGCCCCCAAGGGGGAGCCTGTCACTGCGGGCAGGCCTGGGGGCACTGATGGATGCCATAAGTCCTGGAGGAAAAACAGCAGACAGAGGCTAGTTGTTCCCTGATTTTTTTGGCGGTGCGCCACCGCGCCCCGCAGACGGCTTTGGCGCGAGCGTGCGGAGGAAATTCACGAGCTGCCAGCGCTGCTCGTCGGTCAACTCCTTCTTGAATGACGGCATTGGCTTGCGGCCCTCGGTCATCTTCCAGAAGATTTCGCCATCGGTCATTTCGCTCATCATGTGCGCGTCATTGAAGTCGGCGGGCGCGGGGTCGGACATTTCCGCCTCGGGGCCGTCGCCGGCTCCCTTGTCGCCGTGGCATTTGGCGCATTTGTCCATGTAAATGGCGCGGGCGACCGCAAGATTATCCGCGTTGGGCGCGATGGGATTCTTCACTTTCCGGGCTTCGGGCGGGGCCTGCCAATCCTTGTCATGCGCTGAAGCGAAACAGACGAGGAACAGCCCGACAAGGAGCAGCTCTGCGAACAATGTCGCATATAATTTTGCGTTTCTGATCCAGAAATTTGCAAGCTCCATGAAGTGACGTGTTCCTCCGCGACGGGTATTTGGTTCGTCCAACGAAAATATGATCATTACATAAGACGCAGAAAAACCAAGCGGCGTTATCCGGGATTGCGGAAAATCAGGTAGAGCAAAAGGCCGTTGAGAGCGATTACGCCGGCGGCCGTGACCCAGGCGAGCGCTGTGACCCAGCGGCGGTTAGTGAACTCGCCCATTTTGGAGCGGTCGCTGGTGAACTGCACGAGCGGAATGATTGCGAAAGGAAGCTGAAAGCTGAGAATCACCTGGCTCAGGATGAGCAGGCGCATGACGCCGCCATCGCCCATAATGCCGATAACGATGACGGCCGGAATGATCGCGAGCCCGCGGGTAATGAGGCGCCGCAGCCAGGGTTTCAAGCGGAGATGCAGGAACCCTTCCATGACGATTTGGCCGGCGAGCGTGCCGGTGAGCGTCGAGTTCATGCCGGAAAAAAGAAGCGCCCAGGCAAACACACCGCTCGCGAGGCTCGCGCCGAGAACGGGGGTAAGCAATTTGTAGGCTTGCTCGATGTCGGCGACGGCGGTGAGTCCGTTCTGGTGAAACGCCGCGGCGCCGAGGACGAGGATGGCAGCGTTAACGAAGAGCGAAAAACCGAGAGCAAGCGTGGAATCGAGCGTGGCAAACTTGATCGCTTCCCGCTTCAATTCCTTTTCATGGCCGAAAGCGCGCGTCTGCACGATGCTTGAGTGCAAGTAAAGATTGTGCGGCATCACAGTGGCGCCCAGAATCCCAATGGCGAGATAGAGCATTTCGCGGTTGCGAAGGATTTCAGCGCGCGGCAGGAAGCCGCCGGCGGCTTCGATCCAAAGCGGACGGGCGAAGAAGATTTCGTAGGCGAAACAGACGGCGATCGTGCCAATCAGCGTGATGACCAGCGCTTCGACCCACCGGAAGCCGCGGCCCTGCAGCGCAAGAATGATGAGAACGTCGGCGCCTGTGAATAGAACGCCGTAGAAAAGTGGAATGCCGAAAAGGAGCTTCAGCGCGATTGCGGAACCAAGCACTTCGGCGAGGTCGCAAGCGGAGATGGCGATTTCGCAAAGCACCCACAGGAAAATTGAAGTGCGGCGCGAGTAATGCTCGCGGCAAGCTTGCGCGAGATCCCGTCCGGTGGCGATGCCGAGTTTTAAAGAGAGCGCTTGCAGGAACATCGCCATCAGGCTGCTGAGCAGGACGACGGAGAGGAGCGTGTAGCCGAACTTTGAGCCACCGCCGAGGTCGGTTGCCCAGTTGCCGGGGTCCATGTAACCGACGGCGACGAGATAGCCGGGGCCGGCAAAGGCGAGCATCTTGCGCCAGAACGACGCTCCGGAAATGATGGGGATGGAGCGATGGACCTCCGGGAGAGAAGCTGTCCGCTTATACGGCGCCGGCGAATCCATCGAACCGGGATGTAGAGATTCCAGCTGGGCGGGATTTTCGGGGAGTTGAGTTGGGGGTTGTAGAGGCGCCATAGATTAACTGCAATAAACTCCCTGAATAAACTAACATTAACACTTTCCGCAGTCAATCCAACTTGTGCGCAAACTCTCACGCCGCCCCTGCGCGGCTGCGGGTTTGCTATAATTTCGTGCGCTTCTGTTGTGGACGACGGGGAGGAACGCGATGGACGAAGCCGCCAAACAAACGCAAGTGCAGCAGCAGGTACAGATCAAGGCCGACGAGAAAGAATTGCTCGGGCAGTACAGCAATCTGGTGATGATTCATCACGGCCCGGAGGAATTCACGCTGAACTTTATCTACATCTTTCCGAATGCAAGTCAGGGCGCGCCTCAGGGGAAGCTGGTTTCGAGCCAAATCGTCAGTCCCGGCCATGCGAAGCGGCTATGGAAGGCGCTGGGCGAAAATCTTTCGCGATACGAGGCGCAGTTCGGACCGATCAAGGATGCGCCGATGCCACCGCCCTCCGTTGGAATCGTGCAGTAAGGTAACGCTGGTCCAGCGACCCCATTCACCCATTTTGGAAAAGCAATCCGAAAATAAAAAGCGCCGAACGCTGCCTTCCCGGGCCGCGTCCGGCGCTTCTATGAAAACTTGCGCCAGTTTGTTGTCTTCGCGAGTTCCTCCTCCTTACCGGTTTAGCGTTCTTTCCGGAGCGGCGGATGGGTCAATCACCCAGTGTCCGCTTGGCTCCAGGAATTCCAAGCCGATGGCATAGCCCGCGTCGGAAGCGCGCTGGCAATATGCGACGCGCGCGCGGGCGCGAAAATCACCGGGCAGCGTGAGAACGAGGATGCGTTCATTCGGCTGCCAGCGGCGCGACGTCACGACGCGCGCCCCGCGCGCGCTGACGTTTTCGGTGAACGTGGTTTCCACACCGGGAATGCTTTCGTTCCCTGATATTTGCACGGCCACCGCCATCGGAAATCTCTTTTCCCCGCGAGGGACAGCAATCACCTTTTCCACGGTTTCCCCCAGAACGATCTTTTTTACAGACAGACTGCGATACGCGCGAAGCTCAGCATGCTGTCGGTATGGCCCTTCATGCGGTACAAGGCTCGGTCTGCGGAACCGAGCAGCTTCTCGAGTGAATCCCCGTCCTGCGGAAAAATTGCAACGCCCGCGCTCACTGCGAGTTGCGGAATCTCCGGATCACCGGCGAGCTTCTCGCGAACGCGGCCCGCGACGCGCTCGGCGGCTTCGCCGCCTGCTTTCGGCAGCACAAGCGCGAATTCATCGCCGCCGTAACGCGCGCCGGTATCGGTGGAGCGGCAATGCATGCGAAGCACGTTGGCCATGCGGCAGATCGCGCGCGATCCAACCAGATGGCCGAAGCGATCGTTGACGGATTTCAATCCGTCAAGATCGAAGAGCACGACGGCAAATGGCCTGCCGCTGCGGCGAGAGCGTTCCATTTCGTTCTGCAGCGCGTTGACGAGCGTGCGGTAATTTGCGAGGCCGGTGAGCGGATCCGTGATCGCCATGCGCCGTACTTGGTCGAAGAGACGGGCGTTATCCACGAGCGCTCCGCCCAGCAGAATGCCGTAGCTGGTCACTTTCAAAACCTGCGCCAGCAGAGAGGGGCCGTCGAGGATGCGTTCCGATTGTGAAGCGGCGACGTGACACGCGACGTTGAGCCAGGCCATCCAACAAAGCGCCTTATCAAACGCGGAAGCGGTGAGGCGCAGGCGGCGACGGAATCCAATCCCTGCCGCAAGAAACAGGGCGGCCGGGAGCAATTCCCACGGACGCGCAAGGAACCAGCCGGCATGAATGGAAATCCGCCAGGGCATGATGAGAAACGCGGCGCTGGTGAGATAAGCCGTGCTGCCGACAATCAAGAATGCGAAGACGATTTCGCGTCCGGGTTCGCGCGAGCTTGGCAGGCGGCGCTCAACAATAAGAGCCAGCAGGAGCAGCAGCCCAAGAACGGTGCGGCTAACCATCCAGGGCAGCGGCACGTTTGTAGGAAGTGTCGCGCCGCCAAAGAAAACGGAGTACAAATCAAAATTGCCGCCCGCTTCAATGAGGGCAGCAAGCGCAAAACCCAGTGCGAGGATGAGCGAGATGCGATCACGCGTGCCGCGGAAGCGGACGACCGCGTTTGCGGAGAATGTGAGGATCAGCAGACTGCCGAAAAGGGAGAGCGAGACATACTGCAGCGGCTCAAAATTGAATTGCGCACTGCGCAGCCAGTTCAGGAGGAAAAACGAACCTGCCTCCCCGATGATGGCGAATGCCCAGCGAAAACGACTGAGCAGGCTTCCGAGTTTCCTTACTGGGGTCACAGGTCTCCATAAGTGCCGCGTGGGCACAGGCGGTGTCAGAGAGGAGCATGTCTAAGACCTAACGGAAGAGGTTTTCCCAGGCAGTAAGCACTCGCAAATTCAATAGCTTACGGGGAGGGTGGAAACATATTGGGATAACCAGCGCGGACAAGAATTCCCAGGCGTGTAAATTGGTAACGAGTTAAGGAGGCCGCTGCCCAATATGCGAATTACGGCCAAAAACAGGAGTTTCGAGCTATGTAGCCCGCTCCCTAAAGCGACATAAAGTGGCGGGAATCGATGTTCTAGGATGGTTTCAGGGCTTTGGAGCGGGAGGCGGAAGCTCGCGGGCCTGCGGCTGATCCTGAAAGCCGCACTGCTTGTGAGCGCCGTCGCAGAATGGCTTGTTTGCAGAATGGCCGCATCGGCAGAGCTTTATGGACGTTCGGCCAGCCAGACCGTACTTGTTGCCCTGCATATCGTAAATTTCAAAATCGCCTTCGATGAGCAGCGGACCGTGATCCCGCGCGGTAATTTTGGCGGCCATTTTTTCTCCAGGTGTTTCGTTTGTGAAATCTGATTAGTACTTCGGGACGGACGGATCCACTTCGTCCGACCAGGCTAGTATGCCGCCTTTTAGGTTCCAAATTTTGCGGAAGCCGGCCTTGCGCAAGAACTCAGCCGCTTCTGCGGAGCGCTTGCCGCTGCGGCAATGTGCCACGATTTCGCGGGAGCTGTCCAGTTCGTGGACGCGTTTCGGCAAATCCCCGAGCGGGAGCAAGAAACCGTTCAAATTGCAGATCTGGTATTCGTGCGGCTCTCGGACATCGAGGATGAAAAGGTCGTCGCCGCGGTCGAGGCGCTGCTTTAATTCGCGCGGTGTGATTTCCGGCACGGTAGCAGTAGGGGCGGGGGCTTCTTCACCGCGGATGCCGCAGAATTCCTCGTAGTCAATTAGCTTGGTGATTGTGCGATTCGGACCGCAGAGCGGGCAGGCCGGGTTTTTCTTTAGCTTCAATTCGCGAAACTTCATGCTCAGTGCGTCGAAGAGCAGCAGCCGTCCAATGAGCGCATCGCCCACGCCGAGAATTAGTTTGATGGCTTCGATGGCCTGGATAGCGCCAACGATTCCTGGTAGCACGCCGAGCACGCCGCCTTCGGCGCACGACGGAACCAGGCCCGGCGGGGGCGGCTCGGGATAGAGGCAGCGGTAGCACGGTCCATCCGGCGCGCCGAAGATGCTCACCTGCCCCTCGAAGCGGAAAATCGAGCCATAGACGTTGCGCTTGCCGAGGAGGAGGCAGGCGTCATTTACGAGGTAGCGCGTGGGAAAATTGTCGGTGCCGTCCACAACAATGTCGTAGCCGCGGAAAAGTTCGAGAGCATTCGCGCTGGAGAGGCGCGTCTCGTAAGTTTGAATGTCAATGGCAGGATTCATTGCGGCGAGGCGGTCTTTTGCAGCATCGAGTTTTGGACGGCCAACGTCGCTGGTTGAAAATGTCACCTGGCGCTGAAGATTGGTGAAGTCCACGACATCGAAATCCACGATTCCAAGGTGGCCCACGCCTGCCGCGGCCAAATAAAGGCCCAGCGGCGCACCCAGGCCGCCTGCGCCGATTAACAGCACGCGCGATTGCTTGAGCTTCAACTGCCCATCCATGCCGACTTCGGGCATGATGAGGTGGCGGCTGTAGCGAAGGATTTCGTCCTTGGAAAGCTTTGGAGATTCCGCGACCTTTGCCATGCTGGCCATACGATAAATCCTTTCAGTTATTCCTGGGAAGCCAGAAAACGCAGGCTCCGAATTTCAGCAACCGCCTGCGATGGACGGAACAATGCTGATGGTGTCGCCGTCTTTCAGCGGCGTTCTTTCCTTATCGAGATAGCGGATGTCTTCGTCGTTCAGGTAAACGTTCACGAAGCTGCGAATGCGGCCGTCGTCGGTGTAGAGGTGCTTGCGCAGTTCGCTGAACTCCGCGGTAAGCGAACCGAGCGCCTCGCCGACGGTATTCGCTTTCAGCTCGATGTTGTCACGCTTGCCGGTGAACGGCCTGAGCGGCGTAGGAATCATAACTTTGACTGCCATTTCGCGTTCCTCCTGTTAATTCCAAATAGGGCCTAATCAGGGCAAGGCGCTTGCAGGCGCGCCCACAGAGATTTTTTCGGGCTCAAAGCGCATGCGGTCATCCGCCAAGCGCCAGCTCGCGAGGGTCTGCGCTTCGCCGTTGGTAACGCTAACGATTACATAGCTATACCACGGCCAGGCGTGTTCGCGGTCAAACTCACTCGGCAGTGCGGGGTGGTCCGGATGCGAATGATACCAGCCCACAATTTCGAGCCCACCGGTGCGCGCGGCGAGCTCGGCATTGCGCACGTCTTCCGCGGTGATCGAAAAACGATTGCGCGGCGAATCGGTGCGCCGGTTTACGAGCCGGAACAATGAACGGACTTCACGAACAGCGTCGGATTCCAGTCCAAGCAGCGCGCCGCAGCATTCGTGCGGATACGTTTCCGCGCCGTGGGAGCGGATTTCCTTCGCGAGCTTTTCGTTGAGTAGAAGGACTTGCATTTTATTTTCGGCCCAGGCCTAGCGCGCTTCAGGTCGCTGTCTCTTCCTCGTAATCCCAGAAGCGCTCACTCAAATATTTGTCCGCTGAATCGGGGAAGACGGTAACGATAACGGCGTGTTCGCCGCGGGGGATGTGCATTGCAACGGTGAGGCAGCCGGTAAATGCCGCCGCCGAGCTGGGACTTACGAGCAAACCTTCTTCCCGCGCGATGCGCTTCACCATTCGGTAGGCGTCTTCCGTGCGGACCGAGAGATTCTCGTCGGCAAGCGAAGGATCGTATATCCGCGGAACAATGGCCGTGGCCATGTGCTTCCAGCCTTCGAGACCATGGAATCCGGAATCCGGCTGCAGGCTGATGCACTGGATTCGCGGATTCAGTTCCTTCAGGCGGCGCGTGATGCCCATGAACGTGCCAGTGGTGCCGAGGCCGGCGCAGAAATGCGTGGCGCGGCCGGCGGTCTGCTCCCATATTTCGGCGGCGGTGGTGTCATAGTGCGCCCGCCAATTCGCGGGATTGCTGTATTGATCGGGATAGAAATACCGCGCAGGGTCGGCGGCATGGAGCTTTTGCGCCAGTCGGATGGCGCCATCCGAGCTTTCATCAGCCGAGGTGAAGAGAAGCTCCGCGCCATAAGCTTGCAGAATGCGCTTGCGCTCTTGAGAGGCGGACTCTGGCAGGCAGAGCGTGACTGGGTAGCGCAACGCCGCGCCGATCATGGCGTAGGCGATGCCGGTGTTTCCGCTGGTTGCGTCAAGAATGGTTTTGCCAGGGCACAGGGCGCCGGTGCGTTGACCTTCGCGAATCATGGCGAGCGCGGCGCGATCCTTCACAGACCCGCCGGGATTGAACCACTCCGCTTTGGCGTAAAACTCGATATTCGGAAATTGGCGCGTGATATGGGTCAGTCGAAGAAGCGGAGTGTGGCCAATGCAATCGAGCAAGGCGGTGCCATGTGCACCGGATTGATCGGCCGGCCGAAGTTGGTCTTCAATTAAGGAGTGACCCAGCGCGCTCATGGAAGTGCGCCCCCCCAGAAACGGAATCTATGCGAGCAAGCAGCCGGTCAAAGTCACCACGAACAAAAACGTCAACGCAAACACGTACAAAAACCGGAGAACGACAACCGCAGCGAATTCTGCGCCCATGAAAATTAGATGCGGAAGAAGGGCGTCCGTATTCTTATGACTTAGCACAGGTTATTGGCATTCTCCAGTTTTCGGCAGGGAATGGCAGCATTCAGGCATTGAACGGGCGGAGGGGCTATCGAAAAGGACTACGATTGTGGACGAAATCACCCAAATTCGTGGGGACTCGAACGCCGCATCTTTACAAGGGGCGACAAGTTCCCTACTCTGAATGAGTCATGTGGGATGTCAAAGCGCGATTTGAAGCTTCGCTAATTTTGGAAAAGTTGCACACGTTTGGATTCGCCGTGGGCAATACGCGCGGGGTCGTGCGCGTGGAAAAATACGGCTGCGGCGCGGAGTTCCGCCGCACGCCGGACGACACCTACCATATGACCATTGTTCCGTCCATCATCCTTGGCGGGCAATTCACGCGGTTGTGGGACGCGGGCTACCAGAAGTTTCTACTTCTCGATGACGGGCGCAAATACCCGGCCCAGGCCGACCAGCTTGTGGACATGCGAAAGTTCAACGAGGAATTGCGCAGCGCGTTGGGCGTGCCCACCTACTACAACGAAGCGCTTGGCTCAACCTGCCGCGTGACGGCATACGATCGCGTGAAAGGCAGGCCGGGAGATATGCCGGAGAAAAGCGTGAAGAGCTTCGCAACATCGGAACTCAAGAAGCTTTCCAATGCAGTAAAATCGGGTGATGGCGCAGCCTGAAGAACTTCTTTCGCACACATCTTGAGACACGCGGGAATCTCACCTGGAACGGTAACAACAATTCCCTACACTGCTCGTTCGAGCTGGCGGCGTAGCTGCTTGAGATTTACCGCGAATTTCGCCACCTTCCGCGGGCCAAGGAAAAGCACGGGCACTTCCTCATTGTATCGAGCGCGAAGAACCGGATCGGCGTCAATATTTATTTCCCGAACGCACGCCCCAAAGCGCGCGGCGAGCGGAGCGATGTGCTTCTTCGCCTCGTCGCAGAGATGGCAGCCGGGACGCGAATACAGGGTGAGCTCGCGCGGGCCTGCGATGGCGAGACGGCCATCCTCCGTGCGGAAATAACGGCCGCATTCTTCGCGTACCAAACCCTGTGCGAGAAGGTGATTAACCTCCGCGCGCAATTGCTCTTTTCCGGCGGCGAGGTTGCGCGCATGAGCCGCAAGCGCGGGGAAGTCATGCGAGTCTCCACTCAGTTCGTCAAACGCGGAGAGAATCTGTGCGGCGAGACGATTCATGACGTTTGAGCGGTGCTATGGCTTGACGGTGTAGTAGGACTTGAAAGCGCCCATTTTCGGATAGAAGTGGCTGGCGCGGTAGATCTCGGAAATCTGCTTGATGTGGCCGAGGTCGTGGAAAGCCCATTCGTGCAACTGGTCGGAAATCGTGATGCGTCCGATTTCGGTGTGCTGGCCGAATCGCATGAGCGCACCCTCGGGAAGATAGCGCAGGAAGGAAAGAGAGCGGTCACGCTCATGGCAGAATTTCTTCAACACTTCGCGGCCAGCGCCCGTCGAGTATTTGCCGGTCGCGTAAACGGCGTTCTGGTCGTAGCCCGGGAGCGACGGATTGTCTTCCTGTGCGATCCGGCGCGTTCGCTCGCAGAAGAACACGTCAAGGTCGGCAAGGTGGGCGAGGACTTCGTTGATGGACCAGCGGTCTTTCGCGGGCTTCCACGCCAGGGTTGAATCGGGCACATCGAGCAGGATTTTTTCGATGATGATGGGCGTCTGCTCCATCAGGGCGATGCCGGGAAGAGTGGAAGTGGCGCGCGGTGACATTGATTTCCTCCGGTGCGAGACGACAATTTGTTATACCGCAAAGCGGCAGCGGATGTCGAAATGAGTGTGATGGCCGCGGAATGGTGCCAGCGTGGCAACGGATGATATTCTGACATGAGTCCTCAACTGGAGAACGCATTGGGCAAGGTGATTGCGCTGGTGGATGACCTTTTCTTCCGCGCGCGGATTGCGGAAACCGCGCGGCACGCCGGCGTTGAATTTGAGGCCGTGGGAACAGGACCAGCGCTGTTGGAAAGATTGCGCGCCATCTTGGGAGCTGGCGGAGGGAAAGACGGGCGGCCGGCGCTAATAATTCTCGACCTGAATGCGCATGGCGGGGCACTCGAGGCTCTGCGCGAATTGCAAGCCGCAGGCAACCAAATACCCGTCGTAGCGTTTCTCTCTCATGTGCAGACAGAATTGGCGGAGCAGGCCCTTGCAGCTGGATGCAGCGAAGTGATGCCGAGGTCAAAGTTCACGCAGAACTTGGCGGCGATCCTGGGACGGGCGAAGGCGGGAGTTGGCGAGTGACCCCTCGAATACAGACCAGAGAAAAATGGGAACGGCGCAGGTCAATGCACCGAATTCGCTCGATGCCAATGATGATGCTTGCATTCATCGTGGCCGCGCTGCTGGCAGGGTCGGGCCCGCTGACCGCCCAAGCCGTTTCGCAACAATCCTCACCGGCGCCCCCGGCGTTCAACCCGATTGATCCGACCGCAACTCTTGCCGAAATGTTTTCGGTGGCTTGCCGCCAGGACGCCGGCAGATTTCCGGAGTATTTGACCCAAACGAATGCGGCGTTTTACAAACAACTCCCGAATGAACAGCAAATTGGGTTGCTGCGGCGTCTCGTGCAGCTTCAAGACGCGGGCCGCGCTCTGCTCACCACGGATTCCTCGCATCGCACAGTTGTCCGTTGCGAAACTCCTTCGCTCACCGCGCAGATCCATATCGGCACGCCCCGAGTGGATCAGAACATCGCATTTGTCCCCGTGGAGCTTACTCCGGACCGCAAAGTGGATTTCGGGATGGTCCTCAACAGCAACGGGTGGAAGTTCATTTCTCTTGGCCTGCTGATGATTGACCTTCCGCAGTTAGCCGCGGAATGGGCGGTGCAGGACATGGGAACGCGCGAGGACGCCGCGATGACTGCTATGCGCAAAGTGGCGGCGGCAATTGATACATATAACAAGGCATTCGAAAAGCTTCCCGATTCGCTGGCGCAACTCGGTCCCGCTCCGAAGGAAGGGATTTCCGATGAAGCTGCGGGACTCCTTGACGCGGAATTGGCGGCGGGACGCGCCGGAGGTTATGCCTTGCGCTATCGCGTTGTGCCAAGCGGAGAAGAGGGCAAGGAGTCCCGCTTCGAATTGGGAGCGTCGCCCACTCAATATGGCACCACGGGACGCCGGTCATTCTTCATCGATTCCAGCGGCAAGATGCGCGGTGCCGATAAACAGGGCGCGCCCGCAACGGCTGCCGATCCGACGATTGAGGAATCCTCGTCGGTCCACTGACCCGGGGGATGTGACTCCTCCGGAAACCCACCTCACGCAAGCGTTGCAGTGACTGCAGTAATGCGCGAGAATTGAGTTCCCCTTCCTGTATATACGGCCCGCAAAGTGCGGTCCGCAAATCCCCTTTCAGAAAGTATGGGCGCCACGCTCATGGCGGACGCTTTTCAAAAAAAACCGGACGCGCATGCATCAGCGTTGGCCGAACACGCTGAACGCCGTATCGACGCTCGATACACACTGAATGCGGATACGGAAGTTGAGGAACCGCTAACGCAAGCCAAGATCAGCGGGCGGACAACCGACCTCGGAATGGGAGGGTGTTACGTAGATACCATGACGACGTTCCCTTCCGGCACGGATGTAAGCGTGAAGATCAAGCGGGGCGGACAAACCTTTGAGGCGGACGCAAGAATCCTTTACGGCAGGCCCGGCATGGGGATGGGGATGGCCTTCATTGGAGTGGGGCAAGCGGAAAAAGCTCTTCTGGAACTGTGGATACGGGAGCTATCAGGGGAACTGGAAAAGCCTGCGAAACGAGAAGCGGCTGCACCGGATCCTATGGCCGAAGGAATCGAGCTTATTGTCTTGCAGCAACTGATTACATTGCTGATGCGGAAGGGATTGCTTTCCCAAGGTGAATACGAGGCTCTCCGGCGCGATTTGGAACGGAAACCACGAAATAAATGAGGATCGGAAATACGGGTGTAACAGAAGGAGATGCCTGAAGGTGGCGAATTCGAACTTACCTCTAAAAATTGGGACGCGAACGCAGGCTGCAAAGCGGAGTCTAGCCGCTGAACGGCGCGGAGCCGAACGAGTGTCGCTCACGTTGGCTGCGGAATTGATCGAGATACCTGATGGGGCCAGGATTACGGGCCGAATGTCTGATTGCTGTATGTTCGGCTGTTTTGTGGATAGCATTAACACGTTCCCGGACAGAACAACTGTCCGGCTGCGCCTGCGCAAGGGTCATGAGATGTTCGAAGCGGAGGCGGTTGTTGCCTATTCACAGTTTCAGTTGGGGATGGGCGTAGCGTTTACTTACGTCTCACAACAAAATCGGCGCGTGCTGGAATCCTGGATGGCGCGTGGAATGGGACATTCAACCCATGAAATGACAGCATCTGTACTGCTGCCGGAGCAACTCGCGGAGACAGACCCATCCAAACAATTCGAGAAATTGATCCGGCTATTGTTGGAAAAAGGCGTCTTGAGAGAAGCGGACGCGCGGGAGTTCCTGGGCAGATACGTTTTGTAAAATCACATTTCCTTGTCTTGGCCAATCCTAGCGTATTTTTGATGATTAACTTCACGAAACCTTTCGATTACTCTACCCGCGTGCTTGGATGGAGACATTTTCCCTTGAGGGGTATTCCGTGCGGATTCGAATTCTTTCCGCGGCAACACTAATTGCAGCGATCTTGATTTCACTTGTGGCCTTCGCTCAGGCTCCAGCGCTGGCGCAGCAGGATTACGAAGCATTGGCGCGCGCGGTGATTGCGGATCTTGTGGCGGGGCGCTATGACAAGGTAACGGTGCGATACACAGAGCAGATGGCGCAAGCGCTTCCGGCGGACAAGCTGGCTGCAAGCTGGGGCAGCGCGATCATGCAAATGGGTGCGTTTCAATCCATCACGGCGGTCGAGGTGCAGGAGTCGGCGGGGAATCACATTGTTTTTGCGACATGCCAATTCGAGCGCCTTTTGCTCACCTTGCGACTTGAATTCAATTCACAGGGACAATTCGCAAGTTTTGGTTCTGTGCCGCCTGGCTCGCGAACGCCCTGGAAGGCTCCGGACTATGCGAACACGGATTCGTTTGAGGAGCGAGCCGTGACGGTTCATACCGGACACTGGGACCTGCCTGGATTTGTGACGATTCCCAAAGGAGGCGGAGTCTTTCCTGCAATCGTGCTGGCACATGGCTCGGGCCCGAATGACATGGACGAAAGTTTCGGGCCGAACAAAACTTTCAAAGATATTGCGTATGGACTGGCAAGCCGGGGCGTTGCCGTGCTTCGCTACGAGAAGCGCACGCATAAGTACCGCGCACAAAGTTCGGACGATCCGAATAGCTTGACCGTGAAAGAGGAAGAGATGGACGACGCGCGAGCCGCGGTCGCGCTGCTGGCCACAATGCCGGAAATAAACCCACGGCGCATCTTCGTCGCGGGGCACAGCGAGGGCGCGTACCTTGCCCCGCGAATTGCGACCGGCGATCCCCAGATCGCTGGAATCATCATGCTTGCGGGAAACTCGCGGCCGCTCGAGGTTCTCATCGTAGAACAGGTCCGCTATGAAGCCTCGATGAATGGACCCGTCACTCCCGAAGTGCAAAAAATGATTGACGCGGCGGAAGCAACCGCGAAAGAGATGACCAATCCCGACCTGAAAGCCGGCATGACCGTAAATTTTCTGGGTGTGCCCTTGCCTGCCGCTTACGTACTTGACCTCCGCGCGTATCACCAAACGGAAGTTGCGGCCGCGCTGAAGATTCCGATTCTGATTTTGAATGGCGAGCGCGACTATCAAGTGACCATGGCGGACTTCAATGGATGGAAAAAAGCCCTGGCCGGGCATACGAACGTGACCTTCAAGTCGTATCCGGCAATCAACCATCTTTTTATTCCGGGCACTGGACCGCCCTCACCCGTGGAATATCTGAAGCCGGGCCACGTTGAATTGGATGTGATTGAAGACATCGCAGCGTGGATTCAGCATGCGGGAATGGTTGCTGCCACAAAGTAAGCTGGCACAGGAGTTGCGTACAAAAAAGAGGGCCCGGCCGAAGCCGGGCCCTCTTTCGCTTTGCAGATTAGACAGCGCTCGATTGTTTATTCGGCGCGTAGGTTGTTCGTAACCGAAAAGACGCCCGGCACGGAATTAGCCCGGATCGCCGCAAGGTCGCGGTCCGCTTCGCTTCTGACAACGCCTTCAAGCGTCACGTGACCGTTGTCCACGATGATGTGGATCGCCGGGTTGACGCCCATCGAGTAGCGCGTCAGCGGCCCGGCGGAAAAGATCGATCGGTATTCCGCGCGGCGCGTCCGGTCGTCAAAGTTGGAAAGCGGCAGAACCGTGACGTCATTCACAACGCGAGTCACTCCAGCGATGTGTTTGACAGCGCCTGCGGCGTCCGATTTGGTGACCGGGTTTACAACCGCCCCTGTCAGACGGACTTCCGTGCCGGTGACCTGGAATTCGAGGTAATCGAAGACCCCGTAATACGGAAGCGTCGCAATCTCGTGACGCACCTGACTGTCCAGATGCGCCGCAAAATCCAATTGGCTTTGAGGTGCGGCGGATGGCGTGGTTGCAAATACATAAGAAGCCCCCATGGTCATCGTGGCGAGAGCTAGAGAGCCTGCAACGATTAAGGCTTTGAAGCTGTTTTTTCGAGTGTTCATTGTTCACCTCTCTCTCTGTCCACGGGTACTTAAGATAATTAGATGCGGTTTCGGGCGAAAATGAGGCCTTCGCGTCCGTGGGGCGGTAAGTTTTGAGAAAATCGGCGGAGTGTGCTAGTCTGCGTTTGGATCGGCTGACGCGAAAGTTCCCATTCCGGCTGGCCGTTCGTCCCGCACGACGCAGAGTCCCTTCCGGCCCGGCAAACACGCGGGAACGCCTCTCTGCGGAATGCATCTAATCAAACGATAGATAAGTTCGAGCCGCAAAAATGCCCAGCGAACAAGCCACAACCCGAGCAATGGGAATCCGGTTGGCACATTCGCCGGATTCCGACGACGCCTTCATGTTTTATGCCCTGGCGACGAACAAGGTGCGGTCGGAGGGGCTGAAATTCACCCATGTCCTGGCGGATATTGAAACGCTGAACCGCGCGGCGGACACGGAGACTTACGACGTGACCGCCGTGAGCTTCGCGGCCTACCCGTATCTCAAAGAAAAGTACGCGCTTCTGGACTGCGGGGCGAGTTTTGGTGACGGATACGGCCCGCTCATTGTTTCGCAAAAGCCGCTGCGCCGCGAGGATCTTAAGGGAATGCGAGTGGCTGTGCCGGGGCTGCGTACGAGCGCGTATTTGGCGCTCAAGCTTTTCGAGCCGAGTGTGGAGCCGGTGGTGATTGCATTTGACAAGATTGTGGATGCCGTGCGGGATGGCGCCGTGCCGGCAGGATTGCTGATCCACGAAGGTCAATTAATGTTTCCGGAAGCGGGGTTGCACCGTATTGCGGATCTGGGCCACTGGTGGCTCGAGGAAACCGGACTTCCGCTTCCCTTGGGCGGGAATGCCGTGCGGCGGGCGCTTGGAGCAGACGTGGGCCGCCGCGTGGCGCGCGCGATTCACGATAGCGTGAGCTTCGCGCTCGAACATCGTGACACGGCGCTCAATTACGCGATGCAGTTCGCGCGGGACATGGAACAGGAAGTCGCCGACAAGTTCGTCGGAATGTATGTGAACAAGTGGACGCTCGGCTACGGCGAGAAGGGGCGTCGAGCGGTGCGCGAATTCCTGAAGCGCGGCGCGGAGGCAGGCCTCGTGCCCGAGGCGGGCAAAATTGACTTCATCGGCGCAGACGCCGCATAGCGGGCGCGTCCAAAGGGTTCATCTGTTATAATTGAGTTTGCAATTCTGGAAAGGAGATCACTCTAAATAGCACACCTTTTCTCCACGTAGGGAACAATCTTCAGTTGCGGGCTTCAGATGCGGGCATGCGTGCAAACGCCGCCCCGCACAACAGGCAGGCGGCCCAGGCGGGCAAAATGAAAAACCTCAACGAACAATCGCGGCTGCTCGGTGAATTACTGCGCGAGCGCATTCTTGTGCTCGACGGCGCGATGGGTACGATGTTGCAGCAGGCGAATTTGACCGCTGCGGACTTCGGCGGGGCGAGCCTTGAAGGCTGCAACGAGAATCTCGTCCTCACGCGGCCCGACGTGATTTCCGGCATTCACAGAAGATATCTGGAAGCTGGCGCGGACATCATTGAGACGAACTCTTTCGGCAGCACGCGCGTTGTGCTGGCGGAATACGGACTCGGCGAACGCGCCTATGAAATCAGCCGCGCGGCGGCGGCCTTGGCGAGAAAAGAAGCGGATGCGCTATCCACCTCCGCGAAGCCTCGATTCGTCGCGGGAAGCATGGGTCCGACAACGAAGTCGCTGACCGTCACGGGCGGCGCGACATTCGACGAGCTGCGCGAAAACTTCTACGAACAAGCGCGCGGGCTGCTTGAAGGTGGCGCGGACATCCTGCTGGTGGAGACGTGTCAAGATACGCGCAACATCAAGGCTGCCGCGCTCGCCATCCAACAACTCGCGCAGGAGCGCGACGAGAAAATTCCGCTGATGATTTCGGCGACGATCGAGCCCATGGGCACGATGCTCGCGGGGCAAGACGTCGAGGCGCTGTGGGCTTCGCTTGATCATCTGGAACTCTTGAGCATCGGTCTGAATTGCGCCACGGGCCCGGAGTTCATGACGGATCATATCCGGACGCTTTCCGGACTTACGAAGCGAGCCGTATCGTGCTATCCGAATGCAGGCCTGCCGAATGAAGAGGGCAAGTATCTGGAAACGCCTACAACACTCGCGAACCAGCTCGAGCGATTCATTGCGAACGGCTGGCTCAACATTGTCGGTGGTTGCTGCGGCACGACGCCGGATCACATCCGCGCGATCGCGCAAGTGGCGCAGGGCAAGCCGCCGAGGAGGCCGCCCACTCCGCATCATCGAGTTTTCTATTCCGGGATCGAAGCGGTGGAGGCCGAGGAATCGTCGCGGCCGCTAATCGTGGGCGAACGCACAAATGTGATCGGATCGCGCGCATTCAAGGAGATGGTTGCCGGCGAAAAGTGGGAGGAGGCTAGCGAGATTGCGCGCAAGCAGGTGCGCAGCGGCGCACAGGTCGTTGACGTGTGCCTGCAATCCACGGAGCGCGAGGAAATCCGCGATATTCCGCCGTTCTACGAAAAGCTGATCCGCAAGATAAAAGCTCCTCTGATGATTGACACGACCGACGCGCATGCGATCGAGCTGTCTCTGCGCTATTCGCAAGGCAAAGCAATCATCAACTCGATCAATCTGGAAGACGGCGAGGAAAAATTCGAGCGCGTCTGCCCACTGGCGCGGACTTACGGAGCGGCGCTGATTGTTGGCTGCATTGACGAAGACAAGTTGCAAGCGCAAGCGTTTACGCGAGAGCGCAAACTGGCCGTCGCGGAGCGTTCCTGCAAGTTGCTCACAAAAAAATACGGAATCCCGGCGGAAGACATCATCTTCGACCCGCTCGTTTTCCCTTGCGCGACGGGCGACGAGAATTACATCGGCGGCGCGGTTGAAACAATGGAGGGCATCCGGCTCATTAAGGAAAAGATTCCTTACGTGCGCACGGTGCTGGGAATCAGCAACGTCAGTTTCGGTCTTCCGGCGGGTGCGCGCGAAGTGGTGAACTCCGTTTTTCTATATTACTGCACGAAGGCGGGACTGGATCTGGCCATCGTAAACGCCGAACGTATCGAGCGCTTCGCGTCGATTCCGGAGAATGAGCGAAAGCTTGCGGAAGACCTGCTCTTCAACCACCGGCCGACTAACCTGGCGGCGGATCATCCGGAGGCTGAATTGCTACGCGGCGCGCCGGACGATTGGCGCGCGCAAGCGCGCGAGCAGAAGAGGGCCGTCAATCAATTCCACATCGCCGCCGTTGCCGAGCACTTCCGCGTGGCTAAGAAAAAAGCGAAATCGAAAGAGGAGCTGCCGCTCGACCAGCGGCTGGCCAATTACATCATCGAAGGCACGCGCGACGGCTTGATTGGGGACCTGGATAAGAAGCGTGCGGAGGGCGCGAAGCCACTCGATATTATCAACGGGCCGCTGATGGCCGGCATGGGCGAAGTTGGGCGGCTCTTCAACAACAATGAGCTTATCGTCGCGGAAGTGCTGCAATCCGCGGAGGCGATGAAGGCGGCGGTGAACCACCTTGAGCAGTTCATGGAGAAAGCAGACACCGCGAAGCGCGGCAAGGTTGTGCTCGCAACCGTGAAAGGCGACGTACACGACATCGGGAAGAATCTCGTCGAGATCATTTTGAAGAACAACGGCTACGACGTGATCAACCTCGGCATCAAAGTGCCGCCGGAAGATTTGATTCTTGCGTGGAGAAAGCATAGCCCTGACGCGATCGGCTTGAGCGGGCTGCTCGTGAAAAGCGCTCAGCAAATGGTGATTACAGCTTCCGACTTGCGCGACGCGGGCATCCGCGTGCCCCTGCTCGTGGGCGGCGCCGCGCTGTCGGAAAAATTCACACGGACGAAGATTGCGCCTAGCTATGCAACAGCCGTCTGCTATGCGAAGGATGCGATGACCGGCCTGCGCATGATGAACCAGCTTACGAATCCGTCCGAGCGCGATGCGCTTGTGCGCGAGCATACGTTTGAAGAAGCTGCGCCTGTGGCGGCGCATCCTGTGGTTCCCAGCGCGCCCGCAAGTGACGAGCGCTCGCCCAAAGTGCGCGCGGATTTGCCGATACCTCGCGTCGCGTACCTTGAACGTAAGGTGCGCGTCGTGCCGGACCTCGCCGAAGTGTGGAGTTACGTCAATCCCTTCATGCTGTTTGGCCGACACCTCGGCTACCGGGGGAATTTTGAAAAGGCGCTGGCTGAACGCGATCCGCGCGCAATCGAATTATGGAATGACATGGAGGAGGTCAAGGCCGAAGCCGCCACATTCATGAAAGTGCGTGCGGTGTGGCAATTCTTTGAAGCCGAGCGCATGGGAAATTCGATTGCGCTCTTTGCGCCCGGCGCCGCTACGCCGCAACACGTCTTCACGTTTGAGCGGCAACGTATTCCGGGCGGACTCTGTTTGAGCGATTACGTTCTGCCGGCAAATGGCCGCGAACGCGATCACATTGCGCTCTTCGTGGTGACCGCGGGGGAAGGCGTCCGCGCGCGCAGCGAAGAGGCCAAGCACGCCGGGCACTATTTCCGCTCGCACGGCTTGCAGGCCCTGGCGATTGAAACCGCGGAAGGCTGCGCGGAATGGCTGCACCGCCGCATCCGCGAAGACTGGGGCGCGCCCGATCCGCCCGAGATGACCATGCAGCAGCGGTTCACCTCGCGCTACCGCGGCAAGCGCTACAGCTTCGGCTATCCCGCATGTCCGAATCTCGATGATCAGGCCGGTATCTGGACGTTGCTCCGCCCCCAAGAAATCGGCGTGCAGCTTACTGAAGGAATGATGATGGATCCCGAAGCGAGCGTAAGCGCGCTCGTGTTCCATCATCCCGATTGCGCGTATTTTACGGTGGGTGATGCGAGTGACACCGCTGCGGATTCCTCGGAGCCGCCGATTCGCCCCACGCGCTGCTAAAAGAACCGCATCAATCCACTCGCCCGTCCCCTTCGATTTTGAGGGCCACCGCAAAATGTAGGAAATCCCGCGCCCGTGCAATAATAGTTCCCCAAAGAAATGTGAAAGGGGCGTTCCCTGGCAGGACGTTTTCGCTTCGGCCTTTTTGAATTTGACGCGGCGGCCCTTGAGCTCCGCCGCGAAGGCGTCCTCGTCCGCTTGCAGTCCCAGCCGACCCAGGTCCTGGCGTGCCTGATCGAACGCGCCGGTCAAGTGGTCTCGCGCGACGACCTGCGCAAATTCGTCTGGGGAAGCGAAACGTTTGTTGATTTTGATGGCGGGCTCAATTTCTGCATCTCGCAGATTCGCTCCGCCCTCAAAGACGATTCTGCCGAGCCGCTCTATATCCGGACGGTTCCCAAGAGCGGCTACCAGTTCATCGCTCCCGTTCAATGCGTAGCCGTTGAGCCGGCGGAATCGTCCGCAACGCAAACCGCGCCACAGGAGCGCATGGCTCCTCGCCGGCCGGCTTGGGCGTTTGGGTTGGCCGCGTTGGCTGTGCTCGCGGCCGCGTTCGCGTCTTACCATTTCGGGCTTTTCCGCCGTGCGGCCCCGCAACCGATTCTGGCCATCTTGCGCTTCGACAACGAGACGGGCGACCCGGCCGTCACCCGCTTTAGCGACGCGCTGACCGATAATGTTGTCGAGCAACTCACCTCGCAAAGCAGCGGCCGTTACCGCGTCGTCGGCAACGCGCAAATCCTCAGGTTGCCGCGTGAGCAAAGGGATCTTGCGGCCATCGCCTCCTCGCTTGGTGCGGCTTATGTTGTGCTCGGGCAGGTGCAATCCAGCGGTGGGCGCGTGCGCATTCTCGCCCATTTGATTCGACTCTCCGACCAGGCGCATATCTGGGTCGCGCGGATGGATGGCGAGCTCGCCGACCCGTTGACTCTTGAATCCGACGCCGCGCGCAAAATCGCGGCGCAATTCTCGCCGCGCATCCTCGCGGACCCCAGCCGCGCCATTCCACTTGCGTCCGCAACCCGCTGAGTAATTGGCAGTTAGCGCCTAAGCTTTTTCTATGCTCGCCACGCCTTGAATTCACTTGCACCCTTCGCTCGCGCGCCCCATCCTACCGCTCGGAACCGGAATTGAATTCCAAAGGAGCGACACCAATGACCGGGGATCTCACGCGACGCAACCTCCTGCAATTCGCCTCTCTGATGCTTCCGGCCAGGGCGCTGGGGCTCACCGCTGGGAACTTCCCACCGGAGCGCTTATTTAAACCCGCAGCCGCGCACGCGTTTGAACGCGCGCCTGAACCCTCGAACAATATGGATGACGCCATGCCCGTCAGCGATCTTTTTCCATCGCATCCCCCGGAACTTGTTCGCGAAATGGTTACGGTTGCGCACTTTAACCTCAAGCGCGTCAAGGAGATCGCCGATGCCCGGCCGTCGCTGGCGCGCGCGGCTTGGGACTGGGGCTTTGGCGATTGGGAAAGCGCCCTGGGAGCGGCTTCTCATATGGGCAACCGCCCCATCGCCGAATACCTGATATCGCAGGGCGCGCGGCCCTCATTGTTTTCGGCCGCCATGCTCGGCCAGCTCGACGTGGTCAAGGCCTTCATTGCCGCCCAGCCGGGCGCGCAACACATTCAGGGCCCGCACAGCATCAGTCTCCTTGCTCACGCAAGGATGGGTGGCCAAACCGCGCATCCGGTGTTGGATTTCCTGCAATCATTGGGAGATGCCGATATGGACGCTCCGGTCTCTCTTCCCGATGGCGAGGCCGCGGCGCTGACCGGGACCTACGTATTTGGCGTGGGGATCTCTCAGCAGGTCGAAGTCACAGCGGATATGAAGCTGTACGTCGCCAATAAAATGTATACCCACGCGCCACAGTTGAATTGGACGCGCAAAGGCACGATGACCCGTCCGCTTTTCCACCTTGGCGACCACACGTTTTACCCAGCGGGCGCTCCTTCCACGCGCATCCGTTTCACTCAAGACGCTGGCGGCGCGCTGATGAACGTCACGGATGCCGGTCTGACGCTGACCGCACGGCGCAACCAATAATCGAAGCGAACTCCCGCCACCGCAAACCGGCCCACTACCGTTTTTCTTGACGCTCCGCAGTCTTTCGCTTAGATTCGATTGTTCACCGAGAGACAACCATGACACGCAAATATTCCGCACTTTTGGCTTCCATTTCATTTGCTTTACTTCTTCTGATTGCGGGCACTGCGCGGACTGCACCGCAGCAATCGAAGCAAACTCAGCAGCAATCCGCCGGCCCGCTCGAATACCAGGAAATCGACATCGCCGCGCGCAACTGGCCGAAAGAGGCCGTGAGCGAGACGCAGGCGATGATCGTGAGCGACAACCCGCTCGCCGACGCCGCGGGAATTGAAATCTTGCGAAAAGGCGGAAACGCCGTGGACGCAGCGGTGGCCGTTGCATTCGCGCTGGCCGTAGTCGAGCCGCGCGCGGGCAACATCGGCGGCGGCGGATTCATGCTGGTGCGGATGGCCAAAGGAAAAACGGAATTCGTGGATTACCGCGAAGAAGCCCCCGCGGCGGCATCGCGCGAACTTTATCGCAACGCCGACGGCACTTATGACATGCAGGCTTCGCGGACGGGCTATCGCGCGGCGGGCGTGCCGGGGACTGTCGCGGGGATGGCGCTCGCGCTCAAAACCTACGGCAAGCTGAAACTCGCGCAAGTGATGGCTCCGGCGATCCGCCTCGCGGACGGATTCGAGGTGAGCGAGAAACTTGCGACGTCGTTGCGCGATTCGCAAAAACGGCTCGTTCAATTTGAACGCAGCAGGCGCATTTTTCTGGATGAAGGGCGGATGTGGCACGCGGGCGACATGCTGCGCCAGTCAGAGCTTGCGACGACGTTGCGCGCCATCGCGGAAAAAGGCCCCGACGAATTCTACAAAGGAGTGACGGCCCAGGAATTGACCGAAGACATGGCACAGAATGGCGGCCTCATCACGATGAAGGACCTCGCGCAATATCGCGCGAAAATCCGCAAGCCGCTCGAAGCGAGCTATACGGTGAACGGCACGAAGTGGGAAGTGATCACCAGCCCGACGCCAAGCTCAGGCGGGATCGCATTGATTGAGGCGTTGAATATTCTGGATCCGGTGCAGCTCAAGGGATGGAATGATGCAGTGTCCGTTCACTGGGTTGTGGAGGCGATGCGGCGCGTGTTTGCCGACCGCGCAACTTTCCTGGGCGATTCCGATTTCGTGAAAGTTCCTGTGACCGGCTTGACGAGCCCGCAATATGCCGCGACGCGACGCGCGACGATTGACCCCGCGCATGCGTCGTCGAGCCAGGCGATTGGCGCGGGCAATCCCGCGAAATTTGAGGGCAAGTCCGCTTCCGCCACGGGCACGCGCAGCTACGAAATCGCACAGCTTACGCGCGAGCAAGCCGAGGCGGTCTCGATGGCGGAAGCGCGCCGCGAAGGCCACACGACCCATTTCAGCGTCGTGGACGCCGACGGGAACGCCGTCTCAAATACTTACACCATCAACGACAGCTACGGCTCCGCGGTGACGGCGCCGGGCGGATTTCTGCTCAACGACGAGATGGACGATTTCACCGCGCAGCCGGGGCAGCCAAACATGTTCAAGCTGGTGCAGAGCGAAGCGAACACGATTGCGCCGGGCAAGCGCCCGCTCAGCTCAATGATGCCAACGATTTTGTTGCGCGACGGCAAGCTAAGTTTTGTCACTGGGTCTCCCGGCGGCCCCCAAATCATCAGCGCAACGACGCTGACGGTGATCAACTGGATGCGCTTCGGCCCGGCCGATGCGACAGGCGCGATGGCTGCCATCAATGCGCCGCGCTTCCATCACCAATGGATGCCGGACAATCTTCTGCTCGAGCAGAATTTTCCCGAGAGCGTGATGCAACAGCTCATCGCCATGGGACATCAGGTCACTCGCAAAGGCTGGATCGGCGAAGTGAATGCCATCGGGATTGATCCCGGCTCAACCTACCGGCTGGGAGCGCCCGATCCGCGCCGCCAGGGCGCTGCGCAGGGCTACTGACGGATGTCCGGCAAGCCGATGCGGCGCATTCTCTCCACCTACCTCTGGGTGCAGCACAAGCTGACGACGGCATTACTCGATGAAATCAGCCGCGCGGGAATCGACGGCGTGGAGATTTTTTGTTCGGGCGGGCACTTTGATTATCGCGCGGCGGAAGTCGTGCGCGAGACCGCCGACTGGTTCGCAGGTCATCCATTGAAATTGCACTCGCTTCATGGCCCGACTTCGCGCGACTTCAGCCCGGGACGCGAAGGCGGCTCGTCCGTTTCGCTTTCCGAGCCCGAGCGCTCGCGGCGGCTCGACGCTGTGGACGAAGTGAAGCGCGCAATTGACGTTGCGGAGCAGGTGCCGTTTGAAATCATGGTGCTGCATGTGGCGACCGTTCGCGACGAGTCAGACCAGCGCCGCTGGGATGCCGCGTTCACTTCGCTCGAACACCTTGTCCTATTCGCCGGGCAGCGCGGCGTGAAATTGGCGCTCGAAAACACGCCCGGAGAAATGGCCACGCCGGCGAACCTGCGTCATTTTCTTGAAGACACGCGCCTGCCGGGGCTGCGGCTCTGCTTTGATTCGGGCCACGCGCACATGGAAGGCGGCGCCTTGCAGGCGGTCGAAACGATGCGCGGCCTTGCGGCGACGACGCATCTGCACGACAATCACGGCGAAAAGGACGAGCACCTTCTGCCTTTCAGCGGCACCCTTGCATGGGACAAGTTGATGCCTGCGATGCTCGCGGAATTGCCCTGCGTAATCGAGCTGCGCGAGCAGCCGGGTCAGCCGCTGCCTTCGTTCGACGCAATCCGCTCTGCATTTGATAAGCTGGAAAGCGCGCGCGGTAATTCCTAAGCAGACACGCTGTTTTTGAAGAGGAGCTTTTCACAAATGCCTGTTGTTTCCATCGCTGACATCGGCCGCTTCGACGGCCAGGAAATCACGCTTCGCGGATGGCTTTACAACCTCCGCGAATCCGGAAAGCTCCTGTTCCCGCAATTCCGCGACGGCACCGGATTGATCCAGGGCGTTATTTCGCAGAAAGAAACTCCGGAAGCGTTCGAAACGATGCGCGGACTTACGCAGGAATCAAGCGTAATCGTTACAGGAAAAATCCGCGCCGATAAGCGCGCGCCCGGCGGATTCGAAATGGACGTGACGAAAGTTGAAGTCGTCCAGCGCGTCCCCGAATCCGAGCCGTACCCCATTCAACTGAAAGAGCACGGCGTGGATTTCCTGCTCGACCACCGGCATCTGTGGATTCGCTCGCCGCGCCAGGCGGCCATCCTGCGCATCCGCGCGGAAGCGATCCGCGCGGCGCGCGAGTTCATGGACACGCAGGGCTACACCCTGACGGACCCGCCGATTTTTACCCCTGCGGCATGCGAAGGCACGACGACGCTTTTCGAAGTGGAATACGTGGACGAGAGCAAAGCCTACCTGACGCAATCCGGCCAGCTCTACTTGGAAGCCATCGCCGCGGCTCTCGGCAAGGTTTACAGCTTCGGCCCGACTTTCCGCGCGGAAAAATCAAAGACGCGCCGGCACTTGACCGAATTTTGGATGCTCGAGCCCGAAGCGGCTTATGCGCATCTCGAAGACATGATGTTGCTCGCCGAAGGTCTGGTGAGCCATGTCGTGCAATCCGTGCTTCGCAACCGCGTTCGCGAACTTGAAGTGATTAAGCGTGACCCCGCAAAGCTTGAACCTGTGAAGCCGCCCTTCCCGCGCATCAGCTATGACGACGCGATCGTTCTCTTGCAGAAGAGCGGCAATCCCGCAAAGTGGGGCGACGACTTCGGCGGCGACGAAGAGACGATCCTCTCCAAACAATTCGACAGGCCGGTGATGGTCCACCGCTACCCTGCCGCCATCAAGGCGTTTTACATGCAACCCGATCCCGAGCGGCCGGATCTTGCACTCGGCTTCGACATGCTCGCCTCGGAAGGCTACGGCGAAATCATTGGCGGCGGCGAGCGCATCGCCAGCTACGATCTTTTGATCAAGCGCCTGAAAGAAAACGGCCTGCCCCAGGAGGCCTTTAAGTGGTATCTCGACTTGCGCCGCTACGGCTCCGTGCCCCATGCGGGCTTCGGCCTGGGACTGGAGCGCACCGTCGCCTGGATTTGCGGGACTGAACACATCAGGGAAGTGATTCCCTTCCCCCGGCTTATATACCGCGTATATCCTTAAGTTCCCTCCGCTTCGAGTAATCCGGGGGACCGCGGAGCTTCTTTCGCCATGCCACAAAAAGTGCGTGTTATCGGTGTCCCGATGGACCTCGGCCAAAGCCGCCGAGGCGTGGATATGGGTCCGTCCGCACTGCGCGTGGCGGGTTTGCTCACGCGCCTGAAACAACTCGGCTGTCAGGTGGATGATATCGGCAACATCCCCGTGAAGCAGCCCGAAGAACAGCCCTACGGCGAAAAGCGCGCCAAGTATCTGAATGAAATTGCCGAAACCTGCCGGGGCTTGGCGGAAATTGTTGAGAAATCGCTCAATGAAGGCTTCCTGCCGGTCGTGCTCGGCGGCGATCATTCCATCGCCGTTGGCACGGAGGCAGGCGTGGCGAGTTGGGCCCGCAAACAATCTAAGCGCGTCGGCCTGCTGTGGCTGGATGCGCACGGCGACATGAACACCCCGGATAGCTCGCCTTCGGGAAATGTACACGGCATGCCGCTCGCAGCCGTGATCGGCTATGGCGCTACCGAGTTGGTGGACTTGGTTGGCACCCACCCAATGATCGAGCCGCGCAATGTTGTTTTGGTTGGCATAAGGGACCTCGATGCGAAGGAGCGGCGCCTCATCAAGGACTCTGGAGTTCACGTCCTGACCATGCGCGACATTGACGAGCGCGGCCTGCGCGACGTGATGAGCGAAGCAATCAAGTTTGCGAGCGACGACACCGACGGAATTGCCGTCAGCTTGGACATGGATTTCGTGGACCCGAGCGATGCGCCCGGCGTGGGAACGCCCGTGCGCGGCGGCGTAACTTACCGCGAGGCTCACCTCGCGATGGAAATGATTAACGACAGCAAAGCGATGGTTTCGCTCGAAGTCGTGGAGATCAATCCGGTGATTGATCTGCACAACAAGACGGCCTTGCTCGGCGTCGAAATGGTCTGTTCGGGCCTGGGCAAGAAAATATTGTAGCGGCGGAGTACTTCAAGGAGACCATTTTCCCGGCTATGAGTAAACCAGGTAAACGCATCCGCGTGGGAGTGCTTTTCGGCGGACGCTCCGGCGAGCACGAAGTTTCGCTGAGCTCCGCCGCGTCCGTCATCCGCGCTCTCGATCCAGAAAAATATGAGGCCGTGCCCATCGGAATTTCAAAGGACGGCCGGTGGCTTGTCGGCACTGGCGCACAGAAAATGCTGCCGGAGGTTCTCAAGTCGGGCGAGCGCGTTATGCTCCCGCCAGATCCGACAGCCGGAGTGCTGATGCCGTTTGCCGCCGCGGCGGGCGGGCCGAGCGTAATGGTGGATGTCGTCTTCCCGGTCCTTCACGGAACTTTTGGTGAGGATGGCACCGTGCAGGGGCTGCTTGAACTTGCTGGGCTGCCATACGTCGGCGCCGGCGTGCTGGGCTCCGCGGTGGGCATGGACAAAGATGTTCAGAAGCGTCTCTTCCGCGATGAAGGGCTTCCCGTAGCGCCTTATGTCGCGTTTCCCCGCAGCGCGTGGGAACGAAAGGCTGCGGATGTGCTGAAACTGGTCTCGAAGGAGTTGCGCTTCCCAGTGTTCGTCAAGCCGGCGACGCTCGGGTCTTCGGTGGGAATGACGAAAGTCCACAGCCGGCACGAATTGCCCAAAGCGCTGGACCTTGCCGCTGAGTTTGCGCAAAAAATTGTCGTCGAAAAAGGTCTGACCGCGCGCGAAATCGAAGTCGCTGTGCTCGGGAATGAATCGCCGAAGGCTTCGATCCCCGGCGAAATCGTCCCGCACCGCGAATTTTACGATTACGCTGCAAAGTATCTGGAGGACGGGACTAAACTCGTGATCCCCGCGCCGCTCAAGCGTGCTCAAGTGGCAAAGTTTCAAGACTTTGCCGTCCGCGCATTCAGGTGCCTTGAGTGCGCGGGCATGGCGCGCGTGGATTTCTTTCTTGAGAAACGCACCAACCGCATTTACATCAATGAAATCAATACGATCCCGGGCTTCACCTCCATCAGCATGTATCCGAAAATGTGGGAAGCGAGTGGAATTCCCTACCGCGAATTGATAAGCCGCCTGATAGATCTCGCGTTTGAAGCACACCGCGAGAAGGCGCGAACAAAATTCGCCATCGAATTGCCGGCCGGAGCCGCTGGCGCGCTGGAGTCTTAACTTCACTGCTCTCCCAAAGAATCGGAACTCGTGAAATGAAAGCGTTTGTCCAAAACGAGGCAGGCTCTCGGATAAAGCATTCGCACAACGAAAAGACGCTTGAATTAATTGGGATGAGCCACGTTTCATGGGATTACCCAAATCCGAGTGGATTTTTTCGGGATATGTTGTCACTCGGACTCAATTTCGGAGGTGCGCTGATACTTCGTTCCGCACGTGGTCCTCAACCCTTACGCTTATTTATACTCATCGTGGCGCCGGACCCAGAACTGTCCGCGACCATCTTCATCCCGGCCCTTTGGGGTCAGATCAAGATAGTTGTAGGCTGTATTCATCAGGTCGATGCCACGAGCATGAGTTGAATACGTGTGAAAGATGCTGCCTGCCGCGTCCCTGCAAAACACGCTGACACCTTGCTCCTCCGTGCCATGTGGAGCTTGCGTTCCGAAGTTGTAGAAGGCTCTATTATTGGCCAACGCTTCCGGCGTGAACGACACGTGGTAATCGAAATTGAAATCTGTCTCGTGCGATGAGACCCACTTGAAACTCCACCCCATCCGTTCCTCGTATGCCGCCAGCTTCCCGTATCGCGCACGAGACACGGCGATCATAGTCACGTCACGATGGTTCAGGTGCACGATGATTGGATTGAAGTTGTCGGCCCAGAATGAGCAGTGCGGGCATCCTGCCTCCCAGCTAGGGTCAAACATGAAGTGGTAGACGACGAGTTGGCTTCTCCCGTCGAAAAGTTCCGGTAGGGTTTGTTTCCCATTCGCTCCGTCGAAAACATACCGTTTCTCCACCTTCTCACACGGCAGCTCACGCCTCTGCAGGGCCAATTTGTCGCGCAGCCGCGTGAACTCCTTCTCCTTTCTCAGCAGCTTCTTTCGGACGTCAAGCCATTCAGCATGCGGTACGACTCTAGAATGCTCGATACTGCATATATTCATTACCCCTTCTCCTTTGGGTTGCATTCACCAGCGGCCTTCACGATCTTCTTCGAACGAACTATCTTCAAAATCAGCGCGGCAAGTCCACCGGTCGTCACCACACTACCGAACATCAACGCTGCCTTCGCCATGCATGCAGGACACATGGGTTCCTTCCCTTTACGCCACGACTCTCTCGACTGGGTGTCGCAGGATGGTTTTGAGCTTGGCTGGCGAGACGCGGCGCGGATCCGATAAATAGATTTCGTGGTGCACGCCTCGCAACTTCAGACCCTCGCCTTCTGCATAGGACTTCATCCCAGCTATCGTTGGGCTCTCGTTATCGTAGGGCCCCACGTGTAAGACCTGAACACATAACCCTTCTTCCAGCGATTCCAAGCCCACGCGCCGCACGTCCGCACTCTTGCCTCGTTTCAACAGGACGCCAACCGCATTCGTGACTTCCTTCTGAGTAACGAATTTGGGGGTTCGAATCAGCAACTGCCAGCTCCATTGGTTCTTATCCGAGGAACTGAAATTCGGCCACAGGCCTTCGAGCTTCGAAACGACGTAATCACGCTTTCCGGCGAACTTGCGCGCCATCTTGACGGTAAAGGCGACACCATACAGTGCTCCGATCGCCTCCGTAAACGCCGTGCTTCCGGGCGCACCATTTCCGCTGATCGAGAGATACATCGCCGGGCCGACTTTCACCAACGCAGGGTTTCGGGAAGCGACATATTCCTTGAAGTATTTCCGGTAGAGATCGACCGTTCCTGATGTTTTCACGGCCCCATCATCTCGTCTACGTCCTGAAAGTTGAATCCAGTCGGAGCTGTGAGGGCCTAGACAGCAATTTTGGTCTTATCGTGGTCCTTCCATTGCTGTTGGACTTCGACAAAATACATCTCATTACCATCGGGATCTTCGAAGTAAGCTGCCTTGACCTCTTTGTCGTCTACGATCGGACCTACGAACTTCACACCTCTCTCCTTCATCGCTACGACCGCCTTCTCGATGGATCCCGAGACCTCGAACCCGAGAGTAATCGAACCCTTTCTTCCGGCTGGCGATTCCTTGGAAGCGGGATGCAAGCCGACTGTCATTCCATCTTCGGTCTTGAGCGTCGCCCAATCATCGCCAAACCGATACGCCAATCTCATCCCGAGAACGTCGGTATAGAAACGAACAGCGCGATCCATGTTCGAAACACGTATTGTTACAACGGCCATAGTTCCTCCTTGAGAATCGAAATTCAGCACGACTCTAGGTTGTCCGGCTGCGCTCGCGCAAGTGCCATTTTGCGGAAAAAAAGGTACCATTTTGCGCAGAGGCTCAAATGGAGCAACGGTAGATGGCTAAGCGTCCTCCCTCATTGAAAACGCCTCCGTTTGCGCTTGAGCACTTCGCGGGAGTCGCTCTACATCGCCGACTTTACCTCACCTTGCGTGAGCGGATTCTTTCTGGTGACTTTTGGAAGGGAGAACGGCTGGCATCCAGTCGCGCCCTGGCAAAGATGCTCGGCATTTCTCGCAACACTGTTCTCATCGCATACGATAAATTGGCAGAGGAGAATTACATAGTTGCAAAGGTCGGTTCGGGCACTCACGTTGCGATGAATATCCCGCATGTGCCTAACCTCAATCTTTTGCACCTTGCCCTGGTCCCGTACGCTGTAACCAGTCGGGCAGAAGGAACGAGACGCGGTTTCAGCCTCGCCACAATTCTCCAAAGGTCTCATTATCCACTCCGGCGTGCGGCTTTTCAGGACCGAGATGGAAACGCTCTCTATCTCTACGACTCTCATCTTTGGTCTTAAGTCATGTCGCTCGTCAAAATGCAAGACAACCTAGAGAAACAAAACTTAATTTCCTTCCCCTGGAAACCAGCGGGAGAAGACCACTGTTCGAAGCATGCCCGGGAGTTGCAGCCAAATCTCTCGGGTACCGCGAGATCAATCTCCGACCTCGACTTCCTGTCCGGTCGCTTTGCCCAATCTATGGCGGTAAGCGTCAATTGTGCGCGTTTGGCGGACCACAAAGCGCGAGATGAAACGGAACAACGGGTTGTAGACTTGCCCATCTTCGGTGGCCCGGACGGTCGCCGTTCCGCCATCGGGCTGACGGGCTGAATCGAGTATGTCCACGTGCCGGAGTAGGGCAGGTTCACATTGGCGATGCGGCGCTTTAGTAACTTGGGGGATTGCGATCCAGCAGTTCATAGGTGATCCTCTTGCCGTCATGCGTGGCTTTGCGCATCAACTCGCGACCCGGCTGATCCAATTGGCGCTGGAGGCGCATTGTGAGAAGTCGCGCACGAAGTACGACATCGAGCTGCCCGCCGGGGCCGCGGGCGCGTTGGAAGGGTAGCCCGTCCCTTTCCGCGAGACCTGGAGATCGAGGAATGAAGGCTTTCGTACAAAACGAGGCTGGCTCTCGGATAAAGCACTCGCACAACGAAAAGACCTTGGCGCTACTTGGAACTAGTGGTGTTTCACGCGCATACCCATTTCCATACGGATTTATTTTGGATACTGCCGCGGACGACGGACTTAGCGTTGACTGCTTTTTCCTGACCGAAAAACCTCTAAGCACCGGCCTCGTCGTGGAATGCGATCCCATCGGCTTGATGGAACAATTTGAAGACGGGAAGATAGACCACAACGTCTTGGCGGTGATTCGAAGTGAAAAAGTTCCAATGACGCAAGACGTGGAGCGCGCGCTCACAGAATTTGTCAGCCACGTGTTCGATCACATCCCCGGCAAGACCATCCGCGTCGGCATGTTTCGAGGCCGCGAGGACGCCATCGAATACATCTCATCGCATCGAGACTCACCCGATTCGGCCCATAAGTAATCCGCGTTCCTAACTCCCGTTCACGCGCTGAAGAACCTGTTTTTGAAAAACACGGGCTTCGCCGGCATTTACACGGATGTCGGAGTTCTGTTAGTTTTCTTCCTGGTGTTTATCACTCTCTGCATCACAATGTTCAAGCGGCAACTCTGAGGGATCGAATGGGATTATTTGACACAACCAGTGAAGACCCGCAGGCGAAGAAGCGGCGGTACTTATTCATGCTGTTTGCAGCCGTGGCTTTGGGAGGCCTCGGCATTTGGTGGCTCATATTCGGCTACCTTCACATCCCGGAGCGCACCGCCGCCGGTCACTTTTTTGAGGCGCTCAGCACGGGAAATACGGAGCTTGCTTATAAGTTGTGGAAGCCGGAACCGAACCGGTATCCCTACAAGGATTTTCTCGATGATTGGGGCGCAAACGGAATTTACGGCCCCGTGAAAAGTTACCAGATCGAATCCGTAAGCTCGCCTACAAAAGGAGGAAGCGGTGTCATTGTTGTCGCTGAGGTGAGTCCCTTCCTGCCATTTCCCGATCCCAACGATTTGCCAAAAAGCCGCAGCACCAAAGAGGTGCGCATCTGGGTCGAAACGAGCAATATAGCTCTGAGTTATCCGCCGTTTTAAAGATCTCGCGCAATTTCTTCTGGTGTGTGAAAACAATCCGGTTGCGCCAGTATTTATGCGTGGACCTAAAGCGAACCGTCAGGACCGCGAAGACACGTTACGTGTGGGAGCGCTGGCTTCCTCGGGCAACATCACGGGGAAGCCGTCGCGAATAGGATAGATGCGGCCGCACGCCTCGCACTCCAATCCCTTGTCATCCGGAAGCGCGCGGACCGGTTTCAGACACTCCGGGCAGGCCAGAATTTTCAGTAGCTCCTCATTCAGCGGCATTCGAGTGCTGCCCTCCGTGGGTTGAATCTAGCAGATGCTCCGAATCCGTGGCAACTGCTCGCACGTGAAACTCGTTGCCATGATTCTGCGAAAAATCACCGGTGCGACTTGCTGACTCTTAGCTGCCAACGGCCTGCCCATTCATTGCCGGGCTTGAGCTCCACCGATGAGAGTCCGAGAATCTGCGAGCCCTGATAAACGCGCTCAAATCCTTCCTCGGATTCCGAGACGGTTTCAATTGGCGCTACCCAAATCTTTCCGCCGGGCGGCGTTTCGAAATCAGCCGCAACGTTTTGCCAATCGTCCACAACGCGCAGCGTGGTGTCCGAAATTTCTCCGCCCCAGCCGAGGCGCTGCCTTTCGAGCTTCGCGTCGCGCTTGTATTCGAAATACCTGTCCAGCTCGTTTGGCGCAAGGAAATTCAGCACAATCTCAATCCCTGCTAGCATTCGAACACCAGCTGCCATCGAATTTGCCGCTCCGCGCAGAGTCACAGCGCAATCCACGCTGAACTCTTCCCCTTTCTCTTCAAATCGAAACTCCTTTATCGCCATCAAGTGAAGCGCGGAAGTTGCGATTCCCTGCCATTCCAGCGGCGCTTCCATTTCGAAGGCGACATTGCCTCGCGCGGAATCCCTTGGTTTGTACGCACCCGCCGCGAATGCTGCGCTTTCTTCAAGCTTGAGTGCTTCGTAGTCCGTCCATGCCTTTTCTTGCGCGAAAAGCAGCAGCCGGAATGAATGGCGCGGCCAGCGGTCGTAACGCAGCCGCTGCTCGAGACCCGGCTCTTTCACGCGCACACTGTCATGAATGGATGCAACGCCGCCCGCAGCGCTACGCGCGGCTTCGGCCAGGCGCGAGTGATACGCCTCCGGCCGGCGCTGCAGTGAGTTGATCAGGGCGACAGCCGCGGGGCGGAAATCGAGTGCGGCAACAGTCGCGCCGTCCGAAGGCTTCACGATCGCCGAGAAATTACGGGCCTTGACGCAATTCTCGTCCATGCCATCGAGGTCGAAATCCTTCGATTCGACACTGATGTTTCGTGAACGGGTCTTGCCCGGCGAATTGATCAGCCCCTCCGCGCGAATCAGCTCGCGCCACAGCTCCGTGCGCAGGTGCGGCGAATAAAGCCCGCCGAAAACGCCGTGCCAGTAGGCGTCATTACCCTGCGCGCGAAGCAGGTGCGTATGCGCCTCTCGAAATTTGCGGCGCGCTGGCGGCGAAAGCCTTCCCTTGCGCGCTTCTGTGATGCTCCGCGAAACATCCAGCATCTTCTTGTGGAGCAGGTTCACTTCCGGATACTTGCCAAAAAATCCTCGCCAGATGCCTCCACGCAGGAACCGAAGCACATCCGGCCGCACGGAGAATTCCTGTTCCAAGGCATGAAGCTGCTTGCGCGCTCGTGTGGGCAAAACCCATTCCATCAATTCCGTGTAGGACGCGGTGGGCAGATCGGCGCGCCCGAGTGGCGCGTGCTCGCGCAGGTATTCGCCCGGCGGCGTAATGGCAAGCCATTCCTGGTTGCGCTCCAGCGCGGCGAAAAATCGCTCCAGCCAGCCGTCACGGTAACAATGGTCATATGTGCCGGGCCAAGCGCCGAATTTTTCGCAGTCATCGCCCATCGCGGCCATTCCGCCCGGATGATGTTCCCTCGCGTTTCGCAAGAAACCGATAGTCTCCTCGACGTCGCGGAATGGAACGAGATATCGCAGGGATTTCAGGCCGGGGATCACTTTGACCTTTGCGCCGAGATCTTCCGCGATGTAGTAACCGAATAGATCTTCTGCCTCGACTCCCGCGGAAGTAAAATGCACGTCATCGAGGAGCGTGTATTCGACTTTCGCCGCCTCCAACGCGGAAGGAAGCTGTGGTTCCCAGACGCGCTCCGCGAGCCACGCGCCCGCGGGCGCGCGCCCAAATCGCTTCTTGATGTATTCGCGCATGCGGCGAATCTGCTCCTGCTGATCCTCCGGAGGGATGGCAATCAGGATTGGCTCGTAAAATCCGCCGCCGAGGATTTCCACCTGGCCGCGTTCGCTCATCGATCCTAGTTTTTCAAGGAATTCCGGATGGTGGGCTTCCAGCCATTCAAGAAGGGCGCCGGAGTAATGCAGTCCGATTCGCACCGAAGGATGCCGCGATAGGTGCTCCAAAAAAGGTAAGTAGGACCGCTGATAGACCTTCTCGATGACAGAGTCGAAGTTCCCGACCGGCTGATGCGCGTGAATGATCAGAATGAAATGAATCTTTGCCAAAGGTTTGCTCCGCCAGTGGGTGACGTCACCGCGGATTGCGGTTTGATAATGCCACGGCTTCCTGAGAGGCGGCCCGCCGCGGTTGAAATGCAATGCGCGCCCGGCGAGCCGGGCTTTGGTATTATGCCGGGACTTGAGCGCGAAAGCCAAACTGGCCCGGAAAGTGAAGTCGAAACGCAAACAGAATTCGCGCGCCATTTCGGTTCAAGCGTCCGGCGAGCGAGCCAGAAAAGAGTCCATCTTCCAACACGGCGTCTCGCTCTTTAATCACAAGAAGTTTTTCGAAGCACACGAAGCGTGGGAAGAGATCTGGCTCCATGCGAAGAGCCCGGAGAAGACTTTTCTGCAAGGGTTAATCCAGGTGACCGCAGCGTTCCACCATCATTCGCGCGGCAATCTTCATGGAATGGAGTCCTTGCTTCGCAGGGGGCTCGCAAAGCTCGACGAGTTCCCCGCTTCGCATCGCGGCCTGCGAATCGGGGCGTTGCGCGCATCCGCGCGCGCATGGCTCGCGGCACTAGATGGCAATAGGCGTGAAAACCACACGGCGGAATCACCGCGTCTGCCCGTTCTCTGGGCTCAAAGATAGAATTTGGAATCCTGAGTTAGCGCGTAAAAATAAAACCTGGAAGCTTCAACTTGAAGGCGAATCTCCCACAGAAGCGCTCATGGAACTCCCTAGAAATGTGCGGAAGCCTCCCGATACGCCTAAGAGGTGTGAAAAGAGGCGCGGCGTTGCAGTCATCGCGCGGAAGGCATTGCGCGCCAAACGGGGCCGCGAAGCAAGCCACAGCATCGCGTTGGTCAGTATTCGGTAGTCCCGCAGCGTGGCATTTCTTTCGCGGTCGAAAGCATCGAGCCACGCATCATGCTTTGCGAGGCCGCAGTTGGCTGCGTATCGCGCCAGCAATTCCGCGCTTACCAGCGCCTGCGCCATTCCTCCGCCTGTGATGGGGTCCACAAACCCCGCTGCATCCCCGAGCAAAACGAGCCCCTGCGCAACACCGCTTCGTGCGCGCGACGTTAACGGAGAGCGCCCCGCAATCGGCGTGATCTGCTCGGCGCCTTCGAGGCGCTCCGCGAGCACGGGCTCGGCCTGCAACCAGCGTGAATACGCTTGCTCGGCCGTCCCTTCCATTGCGCCTGCTTCAACGAGCGCGGCGACGAGCACCTCTCGCGCAGGCAAAGGCGTCACATAAAGTTCGTAGCCTTTGCGGACAAATACATCCACCCAGGGCGGTTGCTCGCGCCCGTCGGCCAACCGGAAATGCGCGCACACGCCAAACCTTTTCCTTCGTGGCGGCATGTCGAGTCCAACCGCTTTGCGAATTGGGGAATCAATTCCGTCGGCCGCAACAACCAATGATCCGCGCCGAGGTTCACCATCCACAATCAAGCCGCCAACTCGCCCGCCCTCCACGAGCGGCCCATCCACGCGCGCACGCACGTGCGCAGTCACTCCAGGCATGGCGGAAGCGGTGCGAAATAACGCCTCGTCCAGTTTTAGACGGCGCTGGCCCCAGCCCATGCTTGGCCGCCCGTCTTGACTTGGGAAGCGGCCTTCGACCGCGAAATCTCCAAAGTGATATCGCACTCCGTAAAATGGCTCGCCGCCAACGGCTTCCTGCAAACCCATCCGCTCAACGACAGAGACACCCGCCGGCATCAGACCTTCGCCGCATGGCTTTTCGTGCGGGAAGGCTCGCCTCTCAAACAGCTCGACTTCGATTCCCTGCCGCCCAAGAAGGATGGCGAGCGCGGAACCTGCGATCCCTCCTCCGGAAATTAAAACGCGCGTCATGAACTCTTGTTCGCCTGAATTTCAAAGCGTGGAAAAATTCTCGGCAAGAATCTCGGCTTTCCGCCCATCGCCGCGCGGTACGTGGGATTGGCAAGCAGCACGGGATCCTCAACCGCCAATCGTTCGTGCAACACCCACAAGTGGCACACCGCGCCGGAAAGCGCGGTGATCCACGCGGTGTAAATCAGCGGCAGGGCGATCAATTCGACAAACACCGCAAGGTAGTTGGGATGTCGAACCCACCGGAAGGGCCCGTGCGTAACCACGCCCAATCGCGCGGAATCAACCACTTGAACATTCCAGTGACCGCGAAGCGTGCGGATCACCCACCAACGCAATGCATTAGAGAGCAGAAAGAGCGCGGCCATTGGGATCGCCAGCGCGGGAATCAGAGGGCGGTGCAAGAAAATCACTTCCGCTCCCGCGCAGATCAGGACGCCTGCATGAAGCGCCACCATCCAGCGAAAATGTGGCTCCGCAACTTGCGGAGCCCCCTTTGCGGCGAGCTGTTTCTGATTCCGCCGCGAAATGCGCATTTCCGCGAGCCGGCCCGCGCCGGTTGCCGCCAGCAATCCGAGATATGCGATTTGGCTTACGTCCACTGGAGCAGCGCCATGTCCGTGCTGAAGCCCGGCCCAAACGCGGCAAGAAAACCGTAATCGCCCGGGGACATCCGCGCTTTGGTAATCCACTCGTGCAATACGAAAAGCACGGACGCGCTGGATTGATTCCCGTATTTTTTCAAGACATCCCAGGAAGGTTGCGTCTTCGTGCGCGAAAGGCCGAGCTCTTCTTCGATGTATACCAGGAGCTTCTGGCCGCCGGGATGCAGGATGTATGCGGTCAAATCCTCCCGCAGCAACCCATGCACCGCGATCAACTCATCCACCAGGCCGCCAATCTCCTCCCGAACGAGCTGCGGCATGTCTTTCGACAAAACAATGTGGAAGCCCGTTTCCTTCAAATCGAAACCCAGCGCGTCCAACGAATTCGGGAAAAGGTGGCTCCGCACATCAATAATGCGCGGACGCACCACAGAACCAGGCGCCCTTTCGGTGGAAAATTCCTCTGAGTTCGCGCGCCGAGTCAGCGCGACTGCCGCAGCTCCATCACCAAACAGGATAGCGGAAATCAAATTTGCCGGTGAAAGGTCGCGCCGCTGAAACGTCAGGCTCGGCAGTTCTACCGCGATGACCAGGACGTTTCCTTCCGGGACGCCACGAAGGTAATCCCACGCGCGCCCAAGCGCAGCCGCTCCTCCGGCGCATCCCAGCTCGGTAATAGGCAATCGGCGAACATCCGGACGGAATCCCATCTGATTCACCAGGTGCGCCCCTGTGGAGGGAAGGAGTACACCCGTGCAGGAAACAGTGATGATCAGGTCGATTTCCGACGCGGCAAGTCCCGCGCGGTCCAGGCATTCTTCTGCCGCGCGGCGGGCAAGTGCAACCGCGTGCTCCTGATATTCCAGAGTGATTTGGCTGAGTGGCCGCGGCTCGATCAAATAGTCCAAGGGAAATACGCAGTAGCGCTGTTCGATCTTCGCGTTATCAATGACTTCGAGCATCATCGCCGTCCGCGCCTCGCTCAACGGAAACACTTTATTGAGATAAGCCCTTACCTCTTCCCGCCCGAAAACGTGGGGAGGCACAGCCGTGGCGATCCCCGCGATGGTGACGGGAGATTCTGACATCAGCCTCCGGGAAGTATTTGGGTTTTCGTTTGTTGAGCGGTCTTCTATAGATTGAAAAGCGGCGGTCGATCGCATCTAGACAACCCCCATTGTCCCGGAAGGAGCAAGCGGCGATCGGCTCACTGCCCCGCGAGCATTATATCGAAATCAATTTCCAATTCGTCTTTTACGTTTACGGTCCCGCCGGCGACGCGGATCGGCGTGATTCCATAATCGGTCTGCTTCAGCGAGACCTTGCCTCGATAATGGCCGTTCTCAAGCCGCGTCTCCACGAGGATTTGCTTTGTCGTGCCATGCAGAGCCAATTTGCCATGCACGCGCCAATGCGTGTCATCTTTTCGTTCGACACTCTCGGATACGAAATGAATCTCGGGATATTTTGCAATATCCAGTACCTGCGCCCCGAGCATCGCTTTCTGTACGTCTGCGCGGGAGGATTCGGATTCCTGTGGATCCTGCACAATCATCTTTGCAGTCTCCACGGTGAATTCCACGAATTCCGGGGCTGTAGTCGCAACCTCCCCACGAGCAACCGGCGCCGAAATCTCGTGATCGTGTCCAAGTGCGGAGAAGAGCCCTTCCTTGCCCACGTGAATCGTCAGACGGGAGTGAACTGTGTCAATCGGCCGCCTCTGACTCGCGGCCAAAACCGAAGCACCCAGCGCCAGCGCGCAGGCGCCGGCACACAAAACCATTTTTGGCACAGGCCGCATCAAACCCCTTTGGCGGGTTCTACTTATCTGCATATCTGATTCCCCTGATATCGCAAAGGTTGCATGGCTGCCGGCTGCACGCAAGCTTTGCCTTTCGAAGGGGTCAAGGTAAACTGTGCGTCACGAAATTACAGCTCTAAATACTCTTGCCGGAAGCTCTAAAAAGAAAGGCCCCTTCATGCCGGACCCGATTGAGGTAAAGGTGATTTCCACACTGGCTTCCGTGAGGCATATCCCTTCGGAAAAGATCACGATTGGAAGCTCGCTGGCGGATCTTGGATTTGATTCTCTGGACACCATGACGCTTCTCTTTGAGTTGGAAAACGCCTTCCAGATCTCCATCCCCGACGAACAGGCGCGCTCCATCCGCACTGTCCGCGAAATCGTCGAAGGTGTGCGCGCCCTCAAGAACAGCGCGCCCATCCAACCGGCTTCCGCCGGTTAAGCAATGCCTCGACGACGAGTTGCAGTCACCGGGCTGGGCGCCATTTGCGCGATTGGAGCAAACACCGCGGAGGTGTGGGAATCGCTTCAGGCGGGGCGATCCGGAATCGGCCCGCTTACGATTGCGGATACCACTCGCCTGCGGTTCAGCAATGCCGCAGAGGTCCACGGTTACGACCCCAAAAAACATTTCACTCCGGCCCAGATGGATCATATGGACCGCTTCGCGCAATTTGCACTGATTGCCGCGCGGGAAGCTTCGCTCGACGCCGGAATCGTCTGGACCGACGAACTTCGCGAGCGCGGCGCGATTGTCACGGGCTCCGGGATCGGCGGACAAGGAACGCAGGATCAAGGATTTGTGGACGTTTACCAACGAAACCGCGAACGTGTCCACCCACTCACCATTCCACGGACCATGCCCAACGCCGGTGCAAGCCACATCTCGATGGAATTTGGTATTACGGGGCCTGCCTTTACTGTTTCCACGGCCTGCTCCTCCTCAAACCATGCCCTCGGACTTGCTTTGCAACTCATCCGCAGCGGTGGAGCGGATATTGCGTTCGCAGGCGGCAGCGAAGCGCCGCTCAGTTTTGGAATGTTGAAGGCCTGGGAAGCGATGCGCGTGATCGCGCTGGACACCTGCCGCCCGTTTTCCAAGGATCGGCGCGGAATCATCCTCGCCGAAGGCGCGGGTATGCTTGTGCTTGAGCCGCTCGACGCCGCGCGCGCGCGCGGCGCTCACATTTACGCGGAAATTGCCGGCGCCGGAATGTCCGCTGACGCTCACCACATCACGCAGCCCGCTTCCGCCGGCCCTGTGCGCGCGATTCGCGCCGCGCTGCAGGACGCCGGCTTGCAGCCCGAACAGATCGGCTATATTAACGCGCATGGCACCGGTACGATTGGCAATGACGTGACCGAGACTCGCGCGATTCGCGAAGTCTTTGGCGCTGCCGCGGAAAAACTCCCCATCAGTTCGACCAAATCAATGCACGGGCACGCGCTTGGCGCTGCTGGAGCCATCGAAGCCGTGGCTACGCTCCTCGCCATGAAACACGGCATTCTTCCGCCAACAGCCAACTACAACGAGCGCGACCCGGAATGCGACCTCGACTACGTTCCCAACACGGCACGCCCGGCGCGCGTGGAAGCTGCACTCTCCAATTCCTTTGCGTTTGGCGGATTAAACGCTGTCATCGCCTTCCGTTCGGTTTAGCTGAACGCCAATAAAAAAACGGCGAGGGATTCATTCCCTCGCCGCCAAATTCCCATATGTCGAATTTGTTCCGCGCTTACGCCTTTTTCGCGTACCAGTCCGCGTTAATTGCCGTGAAATTGTTCCACTTTTCCGGCAAATCCTCGAGCGCGAAAATCGCGGTTACCGGGCACACCGGCACGCACGCGCCGCAGTCAATGCATTCCGAAGGATGGATGTAAAGCTGCGTCTCCCCCTCGTAATTTGCCTCGTCTTTGCGCGGGTGAATGCAATCCACCGGGCAGACATCCACGCAGGCGGTGTCTTTCGTTCCGATGCAGGGCTCAGCGATTACGTAGGCCATTCTGTTTCTCCTTGGGATGTATTAACGCCCGGTGCGTTCAAATTCGCCGCGCCAGCAGAAATCCAGATATATCACCAATGGCCCCGCGAGACAAGCGCCCCACCCATGAACATATTTCGGCGCTCTTTTGCCTTTGCCCCGTGGCTCGCAGTAGCAGGGAGACATTGGGCTTAGGGCGGTTATCCACAGGGCAGTACATTATTATCTAATTTAACTTGACTCCACGTACCTCGGCGAGTATCTTATCGCGCTATTGGGGCAATGCCAAACGTAGCCGCTTCCGGTTTGCCCAGCCACGTCCGCTCTTGGGGCATCAAGATCCTCCCAGTGACAGTTGTCGCTGTAACCCTAATTTGCGCGCTTTCCTTCGCGCAGAACCCCTCATCTGGAATAAACCAGCAGCGCGCGCTTTACTCCGCACAAGTCAGCAAGACGTACAACTTCCGGTTCGGCCAGAACCAGCCGTTCCAGCCAAGCAATGCCCAAATCGAGGGCGGCGAGTTCATTCAGCCGGGCGCTTTTCCCACGGCGGCTTATTGCGGACATTGCCACGCCGCCGCCTATCAGCAATGGCAGCAATCCCTGCACAGAAATTCCTTCCGCGCGCCGTTCTATACCAAGAACGTGGACGTCCTAACCAATACGAAGGGGGTTGAATACTCCCGCCACTGCGAGGGCTGCCACAACCCAATCGCGCTTTTCTCCGGCGCGGTTACTCAGAATTCGCATGTAGATCGCGGCTTTGATGATGACGGCCTCACCTGTTCAGTTTGCCACTCGATTGAAAAGATTCAATCTGCTCCCTATGGCACCGGGTCTTACGTCATGGGAGTTCCGGCCGTGATGGTGGATGCGAAGGGCAGCCCAATTCCCGGAACCGTCCCTGACGCCGAAATCCTTGCCCATCCCGAGCGGCACAGCAAAGCCGTGATGAGGGATTTCTACAAAACGCCTGAATTCTGCGCCACGTGCCACATTTCCGTAATCCCGCGCTCGCTGGACAATTACAAATGGCTCCGCGGATTCAGCACCTATGACGAATGGCAGGCGTCCGCATATTCAAAGCGCTCGCCGCTCCCATTCTATCAGCGCACAGAAACAACTTGCCAAGATTGCCACATGAGCCGCGAAAACGTGGCCCAGTCCGAATACGGCGCGAAGAAGGGCACGCTGGCATCCCACCGCTGGCTCGGCGGCAATACCGCCGTGCCGTTTTATTACGGCGCGGATGAGCAGGTCCGCCGCACGGCGGAATTCCTGAAGAGCCAGACCCTGAATGTGGACATTTTCGCGCTGAAGAAAGTAAGCACTGGCGAACTCGTCGCCCCGTTGGGCTCAGCGAAATTTGATTTGGCCGCGAATGAAACCGTTCAGGCCTTCGTGGTGATTCAGAATCGTGGCGTAGGCCATTCTCTGATTCCCGAACAGCGCGATTTCTACGAAGCTTGGGTCGAGTTTGTCGCAAAGGATTCCGATGGGCGCGAGATATTCCACAGCGGATTCCTGAAACCCGATGGGTGTTTGGATGACACCGCCCACAGTTTTACAAGCCGCCTCGTCGGCAAAGACGGCCAGATGCTCGGGCAGCACGAAATATGGGAGCGGCGCGCCGTCGCTTTTGACAACACGATTCTTCCCGGGCGCTCCACGCTGGTGCGCTACGAATTCCGCATTCCTCCGGATGCGAAAGGCCCGCTCACAATCACCGCGCGTGTGAATTATCGCCACTTCAACCAGCCCTACCTCGATTACGTTCTCGGGCCGGGGCATCCCGTTTATCCGGTAATCGAAATGGCCTCCCAGACGCGCTCGCTCGACGTACGTGTAGCGTCGGGTTTCAGCCCGGCAGTTGCGCAGTCGGCAACATCCGGCGGCGATCAGGCGCCCGCCCCTGACCTTCCCGAATGGCAACGCTGGAACAATTTCGGCATCGCGCTCTTTGACCAGCAGCAGTTTGGCGATGCACAAAGCGCCTTCGAGCATGTTGTAAAACTCCGCCCGGACTACGCGGATGGATATACCAACCTCGCGCTGACCGATCTTTCCTGGGAGAAATACTCATTGGCGCGCGAATACGCCGACAGGGCCCTGCAACTCAGCCCAGGCAATGCGCGTGCCCTCTATTACCGCGCACTGGCGGAGCGGAATCTTTACGCCGTGGACGCGGCAATTACCGATCTGGAGCAGGTTGCGAAGCAATTCCCACAATCGCGTGATGCGCGGCGGGAACTCGGAATCTCATACTTCCTCGCGCACAAGGACAGCCCCGCACGCGCGGAATTCGAGGCCGTCCAGGGCATATATCCCGACGACCTACTCTGCCATTACTACCTGGCGATTCTCTATAGGCGCATTGGAATGAACGAAAAGGCGAACGAACAGACAGCACTGTATCTGGATAAGCGCGAAGACCCAGAAATCGCCACAACGGCATTCGCGTTTCTGCGAACGCATCCCGAGGCGGATAACGAGAGTTTGCCCATGCATGTCCACTCGGCCTCGGATTCAGGCAGGACAGTGGCGACGGCAAAGCATTGATTGTTTGAGTAGGGTTCGCCTTCAGGCGGGCCGCGCTTTGAGATTCACAATTGAATTCAGGAGGCAACCCATGCGTAAGAAAATCGCACCTTACCTGGCAATGATCGTGACTTCCATGTTCGCAATACCGTTTGTTGCAGCACTACCCGCGCACAAATCGTCGGGGGCCCGCCAAGCGCCAACAACGGCGACACCCGCCAAGCCAAAGCCCGTGCCCCCGCTCTACCCTAAAGACCTGTCCATCGTGTCCCAATCCGCGGAAGGCGGTCTGTGGCGCACCGATGGGGCATTTCAGTCCTCCATGATGCTGAAGAATATTCTGGTCAGGGCTCCGATGCCGGTCACGCCGGTACTCTATATGGCCGATGGAACCGAATACGACCTGCCGCCGGTCCAACTCGACAAGGCGGGCGTTGCGATGATCAATCTCAACGCTGCACTTCAGAATGTTCCCTCAAATATCCAACCCCATGTTTCGACCTATGGGAGCGCAGCCATCCGTTATCAGTGGGCGTGGAAGACAGCGGTAACGGCATCCATCCGTATCGGCGACGACGTGAATAGCCTCGCGTATTTGACCCATCTTCGCGCAAATGCAAACGAAACGCACAACACTGCGTCTCCGCAAGTTTCCCAAGTGCATGAGGGAATGTGGTGGAAACAGGAGCCAGGTGTAACTGGTTTCTTGGCCATAACGAATACCTCGCTTACCACCGTGACTGCAACATTCCAGGTTTTCGATTCTGGCTCAGCCGGGTCCGTCAACCAGACTATAGTGGTAACCCCTCATAACACTTATTTCGCCGAACTTTCACCGATTTGGAGCCAAATCCCGGGAAATCCTTCCCAAGGTGGAATGCGAATCTCCTATACGGGAACAAAGCATGCGCTGCAAACGGAGGGCGGTCTGATGGATATCGTGAAGGGCTATTCTCACATGATTAACCTTGCCGCAATGCCTGTGCCCCCTATCGAAAGCGCATCCACCTCCGATGACGACGAGACTGCGCCGCCTTCGCCTACAGCTCAATCCATCAGCTTGGACAGCACTGGCATGATGATCGGCACGCAGGACCCGAATATGCAGTTCCCTTCGGGAACACAATTCGTTCCCTACGAAGTCCTGCGCAACATCAGCAGTCATCCTTTGCTAGTTCAATTGACCGCCAACTATCTGAATCAAGCGACCATTACTGACGCGCCGCTCGGAACAGTCAGTTTATCCGCTGGCGAAGTTCAGCAGGTCGACCTTAAGGGCATGATGGCCTCCGCGGGCCTAGGCCAATACAATGGTTTAATGAACCTCAGAACCTCATTCGTAGGATACCGCCAAGATCTTCTGGCAGAAGCAGGCAGCCTGGATCAGACGATGAGTTATGTTTTCGAAACCCCTCCCCTATGGGAGGCAAATTCGGGTCCCAGGATTCTTCCTTATTGGAATACAGTTGGGGATACAGACACAATGATTACGGTTTGGAATCACTCAGCGCAAGCCCAGGATCTCATACTGACTTTTTACCACCAGGAGGGGCGATACAAACTGCCGATCCATCTTCCTGCCAATGGCTCCGCAACACTCAGCATGGCCTCGCTGATCAAGAGCGGCCAACCTGATCCAGATGGGAATTCCATTCCTGCAAACATAACGCAGGGCAGCGCAAAACTCACCAGCGCCACGCGGGAAACCGCCCGCCTTCAAGTCAGCATGCACACAGGCATTTTCAATGTTCGCACCGCAACCTGCACATGTTGTTGTGATACGTGCGACCCCTACGTGGATCAGGCATTCGTTCCTGATGCGATAAATGAAGGCGTAAATGACCAAGTCGATTTCTACGCCTATGTGTATTTGGAGGATGATTGTGTTGATGTCACAGAAGATATCGACAATTTTCATAGCGACGATTCATCAATAGCACAACTTGTATACGACGACCCTAATTACACTGAGAGTGCCGTCGGCGAGGCCGTTGGAGCGACTGTTTTCGAAGGGGACGATCAGGAAGATGTGTTCGACGCGCACGATGGTTATGATTGTAACGGCGATTTCGGCGACGGGGGGAACTCAGAGCAAAATCTTTGCGGGGCGACGTATGCAAACCATTTCGCACTCGACGTCACCGTCGTCGCGATCCCGACGAATTTCCGCGAGGTTGGCACGCCCGTGCCCGGGAGCAATGGATTCATCACATATAGGTTTGCGTGGGATTCGACGAGCGGTAATCTTGCCGACCTTTCCCCCTGCACCGTTTTTGAAATTGTGGGATTTCCAGGATTCATTCCCGGAATCACGAGCACTTACACGTGGAAACACCCACCATACCAATTCCCGAGCTCAGATCCAAACGTGCCAAATCCTTCACCCAACCCAATTCTGCAGGGTACTTCAGCCGTCGTCGGCCTCGGCGGCGATGTCCATCGCCACGTGCCCTTCCTCTCGCCCTACGCGTCGGATGATTTTATTGCGACTCAGGTTTATGCCTTTCAGTGCACAAATTATTTCAATAATCAGGCGATCCAGCTATATCCATTCTCCGGGGTAATTTCGATAGAAAGAATGGTTAGTCCCAACACAGGTAGTACATGGAAGTATGTCATCACAATTTCGAGCGGCACAAATCCCGAGGTCAACGCAACGAATTCCGTCAATCCACTACCTTAAGGGGGTCTTCAATGTTGGGGCGCGCAATCTTGACCGTTGGCCTTTTGTCCGTAGCGCTCACATCGTCGGACACGAATTCCGCTGCCTTACGGTCGTCTCTCAATCACCTCTCTTTTAGCAAAATCGATGTCCATTATGGACTAAGCTTTAGCGATGTCAGCTTACACGAGCCAGTGATAATCATCTTCACAGTACACAATGGGTTGCCGGAACCAGTCGCGCTTGACCTTGGAATTGAGAACAGAGAGTTCTTTGAATTCTCCATGACGCGCCCTGATGGTCAGACCGTCGAAGGACGACCCGTAAATACATCTGGATTCCACGGGCTTGGCGGTAATATCGTGCTTCCACCCGGGGCGGACTTCAAGCATCAACTTCTTTTGAACTTGTGGTTTGACTTCAAATCCGATGGCACGTACGTCATTACATCCCGTCTGGCGCGGGGAATTAAACTCCCAAATGGAGATCAGTTGGAGCCCACAAGCGAAGTCTCCCGTCTCCTTGTCCGCCCGAGGGATCCAAAGCGCCTAGAAGTTGTCTGCAGAGATATCCTAAGGCAGCTTGAAGCTTGGCCAAATGTGGAAGATGAGCAGACGATGGAGCCGCCGCCCGGCCAAAAACTCAGCTACGTGGATGACCCCGTGGCGGTTCCTTATTTGGAACAGGCTCTGCACGCTCACAAGGTATTGACCGATGAATATGCGGTCGCCGGATTGGAAAAGATTGGGAACGACGAAGCAGTCCAAGCGCTCTTGTCGGGACTGCGCGATACGTACGGTGACATCGCAAGGCTTTCTAGATTCGCACTGGTTAATTTGGAGAACCGAGTAACAGACCCGGCGCTTAAGCAAAAGATTAGCCGCGCTCTTCGTGCGCCAGGAAGCAACTAACTTTAGGGCGAACCAACGACTGCTCTAAATGCAGAACGCGCGCGGGCGGCGCAACCTTCGCTGAATGTAACAATTGTTCCCCCCAATCACCTAGTAGTGGTGCAGGACTTTTCGAGCGTCATATCGGGGACATCTACCGTTGACCGATTTATTTCGTACACTGCTGTAGACGCAAACGGCAATCCAACACCTTTTGTCGTTTTCTGGGAGAATATCGTCTTCAGTGGTTGGAATTGTAACCAAACGCAACAGAATTTTTTCTCCAACACTTGCGGTATAAATCAAGGACGGACTCGAACGGAGTTTTTACAGACGAGTGGTCAATCGGTACGCCCCCCGGTGGGGGCCAGTTTACGCCGGCGACTTGTGGTTACAATGTCAGAGACACCTACACAACCTGTTCGGCGAGCGTTGGATTCGGTACTCTGGTTGGATATACGCACGTTAATCATGTAAGTATGAATGGCGTCGTGTCACCGAATCAAATTCCAGTCGGCACGATTATCAATCCCTAAGAGGCCGAATTATGAGACCTGTTCATCATTTTGCGGCGATCCTTCTTGCTAGCCTCATTAGTGGAGTTTCTAACGGACACGCCCAAGGCCAAGCGTTCGCGTCCGTTAGTGGTTTTGTGGTTGACGAAGGAGGCCTGCATGTCGAAGGCGTAAAGGTCCGCGCGTGGATGGTCGGGGGGCCTCACAACTCTTCGGTCCAGTATTTTGAATCGGATAAGAATGGCCACTATCTCATCGACCATTTGGGATTCGGAACGTATAAACTCTTTACGAAAAAAGAGGAGTCTCGTTATCCTGACACCATGTCTGCGTTCTACAGCAACGATTCTCCAACCATAAAACTAAATCGCTATTCACCGAACGCCACGGTTGACATTCATCTGGGACCGAAAGCCGGATTGCTCATAGGGATCGTACAGGATGCCGTAAGCGCAGCACCCGTCAACGCATCTTTTAAACTCGCTCCCGCTGACGCCCCGGAAAGATGGCTATCAACGTCTGAGCCGGCAAACTACAGTGTGCTGCTACCGGCAGATACTGGCGTTCTTTTAGAGATCTCAGCGCCGGGATATGTCACTTGGCATTATGGCGGGCCTTCTGATCCCCAAAAAAGATCCCCATTGCGCCTTAAGTCCGGATCTGAGACGCATCTGGACATCGCAATGGAACCTATGGCTGGTCGAAACCTGCCATCATCAAAGTTCTTGATACCGGAGGGCTTCGTGGGCTGGGTAATACTTGAATATGATCTCAAGAACGCTGATCGGGCACCTTCCGAGAACGGGACGAATATATACAAGTTTCCCCCAAGCGGGGTCTTGAAGACCTCGTCACCTGGCCCTCAACTTGGAGCTCAGGATCAGTACTTTCTTTATCCCTCGAGTGGCGCGATGCGTCCACTGGCCTCAGACTATCGAAACGGTAAAGGTCTGATTTGGGGACAGTATGAAGGTTTCGTCGGTGGCGAGAAAAGACTCTTCGGGTTCTTTATCGGCACCGAAGACGAATATAAGAAACACCCGAGACCAACTGCGACGAGATGAGCCGGGATGCCTAATCCGCGCGCTTACACCGCAAGAGAAATCTTGCAGAATCTACTGTATAGCGAAAATAGAATGAAGTGCTGGCTCTGGTTGACTCTAGGTCTCACCGTATTGCTGTTGAGTTCGTTCGCTGGACTGAGCTTTCTAGCAGGCGGCCCTCAGGGAATCCAGGGAATCGGGGACAGACGGGACGTTTTCTGATATGTTTTCCACGTATGGCGCGACTTCCACGTATCGTGGCCGTAAATATTGCTCACCACGTAACGCAACGCGGCAATGCCAGGCAATTTATTCTCGCGGGTGACGCAGAGCGCCTGGTGTACCTGGACCTACTCCAGCAAAACCTAAAGCTGTATCAGGTATCGTTGCTGGGCTACTGCCTGATGTCCAACCATGTGCACCTGATCGTCGTTCCCCACGAGGCCGTCGCGCTGGCCGCAGCTCTGAAGCAAATTCACGGGCGCTACGCTTCCTATTGGAACGCCGGGCACAGCTCCAGCGGACACGTGTGGCAGGGGAGGTTTTACTCCTGCCCACTCGATACTGCCCATCTCTGGATAGCACTGCGCTACACAGAATTAAATCCGCTGCGCGCCAAACTGGTAACGGAAGCGGCGGCGTGGACATGGTCCAGCGCGGCGGTACACTGTGCCCTGCGGCAACCGCCGGCGTGGCTGGACATGGAAATCTGGAGCAAGCGCTGGTCCGCAGAAAGCTGGCGGGAGTATCTTGCATCCAACGAACCGGACGACCAGTTTGCGGCAATCCGCCAATGCACCCATTCCGGGCGGCCCCTCGGCACATCGTACTTCGTTCAATCGCTGGAAGAAGTAACGCTTCGTCGGCTTGCGCGGGAAAAGGGTGGATGTCCCCGCAACAGCACCACGGCGCCTGACCCGCGTCAAAAGGTGATTACCTTTGACCACTGATTTCGGACTATGGACTATGGACATTGACTGACGGCCATATTTTGAGGATTGCATGCTGCCAAGAATGGAAAACGTCCCGTCTGTCCCCCCCGTCAATACAATGGCCTCATGAATCTCCGTACCTCGTTTACGGGGGATCGCTCCAACCTTTTGGCGGAGGCGGGAAGCCTTGATCAGACGATGAGTTACGTCTTCGAAACACCTCCTCTACTGGAGGCCGCATCTGGCGGTAGAATTCTGTCGTACTGGAACACCGTAGGTGACAACGACACAATGATCACACTGTGGAACCATTCTGCGGACGACGAGGACTTTATCCTCACTTTCTACCATCAGCAGGGGCAGTACAAGCTGCCGATCCACTTGCCTGCGAACGGATCCAGAACTCTAAGTATGGCGTGGCTGATTAGAAGCAACCAGCCGGATGTAAATGGAAACACTATTCCCGTAAGCATCACGCAGGGCAGCGCAAAGTTGACGAGCGCTAAGGGCGACCTGAAGCGGCTTCACGTGACGATGCACATTGGCGTCTTCAACGTCCGAACCGCGACCTGCACTTGTCCCTGTGACTATTGCGACCCCTACGAAGGGCAGGAGGTGGATCCGAATGATTTGACCGGGACTGACGCGCTGAGCGTCGGGGACGAGATTGGGTTTACTGCGACGGTTTATCTCGAAGATGGCCCCGTTGATGTCACGGGCGACGCGGACTGGGAGAGTGATGACACCGATGTCGCCGATTTCGGCTTCGAGAGTTACGGCATTACGATAGTCGCTAACGGAGGAGGCGACGCGGAGATTACTGGGAATTTGCCGTCGGACGAAACGTTTGACGCCAATTCTGGAGGTGATTGCAACTGGGGCGGTGAAGAAGAATACGAAAATGTGTGCGGCGAGACAAATGCGGGCACCTTTTACATCGAAGTCGAGGTCGTCCCTCCGATTAAGATTGAGTTTGGGACTCAAAACCAAGATATCACTGAAAATCCCCAAAGCGTCGTCTTGGGTCAACAAATACTGTTGACGGCGGCCTACGACATGTCCCATTTCGATAGCAGCGTCACAGTCCAGAAGCAAGAGTGGTCGGACGTTGGCGATGCCGCAATGGTGGGGGGTGTTTCTTATACGACCGCTTCGGGAAGCACAAGTTTTGCCGTGCTAGACCAACAATCGACCACCTATTACTATTACGACTGTAACAGCGGTTCAATATGTAATGGAGATGACCAATTTGTCACGTTTACTCTCACGTTGAGTGATGGAGCGACATCCAAGGATCACACTGACTTTGATGTGTCCGGGCCAGCTTTGCCGAGCGTATCTACATCCATTGGACAATGGGCCATAAATTCTCCCGGACCACTTCTCCAACTAGGGAGCAACTCCAATCCATCCAATATCGGCATACTCTTCACTGCGTCGGCGATTCCGCCGGCAGGCTTTTCTAACCATTTCGAATGGTTTCAGCTCATGGGTACATTCACGATAGTAGTAAGTTCACCTGGCCAGACCTTAACATGTAGCCCCGTTGGCGTTCCCGGCCTCGACGGTCAGTATCCGTATCCCCCCCAAACGTCAACAACTGTAGATGATAATCCAGATGTGGGCCTTCAATCTAGCGGGGAAGTTGTCCCGCCTTTAGTTGAAACCTGAACAAGGGAAGCAGCGGCTCTCGACCCGAACTCGGATAGAGTTCGGGTTGGAAACTCTATTTTGAGAGGAGAGCCGCTGTGAGGAAAACCTATCAGGGAACGGAGTACAAGTCCAAGCAGAAGTTCGAGGTGATCGGCAAGCGGGAGTTGCTGGTGGAGGTGCCGCTGCCGATGGTCGAGGTGTGGGAGGAACTGCAAGCCCAAGTCGAACAGTTGACCGGAGAAGCCGGGCTAAGGATCATCGGCACGATTCTGGAAAACGAGGTGACGCGGCGCGTGGGACCTCCGCACCGGCCGGGTCCCGAGTCGGGCGCGGTGCGCTGGGGCCGCCAGCCCGGCTACGTGATCTTCAGCGGGCAGAAAGTAGCGGTGACTCGCCCACGAGTGCGCACACGGGCAGGTCAAGAAGTGGAACTGGATAGTTACGCGCGCCTGCAACACGACGGACGGCGGCAGCGAGCCGTGCGGGAAGGCATCGTCGCGGGACTGACTTCACGGAACTATCGCCGCGCGGTCCAGAGCGTGCTGGACGGCTACGGGATCGAGAAATCCAGCGTGAGCCGCCAGTTCGTGGCTGCCAGTGCCACGCAGTTGCAAGAACTGTGCGAGAAAAAGCTTGACGCTCTCGATCTGGCAGCCATCCTGATCGATGGGATCCATCTCGGCAAGCAAGTGCTGGTGGTGGCGCTGGGCATCGAAATCAGCGGGGAAAAGCACGTTCTGGGGCTGTGGCAAGGAGCGACGGAGAACACCACGGTGGTGAAGGAGTTGCTGGAGGATCTGGTGACGCGCGGTCTCGATGCGGAGCGTCGCTACTTGTTCGTGATCGACGGGGCGAAAGCGCTGCGGGCGGGGATCGAGCGCGTGTTTGGCGAGCGCGCGGAGGTGCAGCGCTGCCAGATCCACAAGCGGCGCAACGTGAAAGAGCATCTGCCGAAGAGCGCCCAGGGTGATACGGACCGGAGAATCCGCAACGCCTACGCGATGACGGATTACGCGGCGGCGAAAGCGGAGTTGGAGAAAATCTTCCGGCAACTGGAACGCATCAACCCGAGCGCGGCGCGCAGCTTGGAAGAAGGGCTGGAGGAAACGCTGACGGTGCACCGGCTAGGCGTGGGCTGGCTGCTGCGCCGAACGCTGGCTTCGACCAATCCCATCGAGTCGTGCCTGTCGACCGTCGAGCGAGTGGCGCGGAACGTAAAACGCTGGCGAGAAGGAGAGCACGCCTTGCGCTGGACGGCTACCGGGTTGTTGGAAGCGCAGAAGAAATTCCGGCGAGTGAAAGGCTATCGGGAACTGGAACTCTTGCATCGCCGGATGAACCCGTCGTTGACTCAGCAGGCGCAGGTCGCGTAACGTGCGGAAAGTCGAGAGCCGCTGCTTTCAACTAAACCGGGGACAACTTCTCTAGCGGGTTGCCAACTGGTACAACCAAAGTGACCCTTACCGTTCAGCCCGTGATGTACCTCATGTGGCGTCCAGGCCTCCCCGGTGATATTCCAGTCCCCTTATTGGCCGTTCCGTGGACCGCGTTTGGCGACGCAGTGCCGAACACCTCGGCGCCGAACGGTTGGGTCGTTCAACCGGACAGCACAGCTGTTGCGGGTGGATTACCAAGGCTGACATCCTACCCAACATGGAGCACCTTCTTTACGAAATCGAGTCCCTTATCGTGCCATACTAACTGATAATAAAGGAGTACTTATGAAATTTCGAGGATTGTTCCTATCTCTAGTCTTCGCATTTTCCGGGTATAGCAACATCATTTCCCAAAGTGGGCCGCAGCCTTTTACAATAACCTTGATCGATTCGCGACCCGTCATAAGCCCTGGGGCAGAAGCACGAATTCAGATTACGCTTACGAACACTTCCAGTCGCGATGCTTCATTCGGTAGAGAAGCGCGGGACGACGAGGCTGAAGCCCACTGCACAGTCGATGTTCGAAACAGCGTCGGCGATCCAGCTCCCGACACAGCACTAGGATTGAGATTGAAAGGCAAAGATTCAAAACACATTCCCTTTGAATTTGGCAGCCACACTATGGTAACCCTTAAGCCAGGCGAGTCTCTTAAAGAAGAGGCTGTCATCAGCAAATTGTTTGACATAACGATTCCAGGAAAATATTCCGTCCAAGTAATACGACAGATCCCGCAGGAGTTGGGCGGAGGCGCGATCAAATCTAATATTATTATAATTACCGTTACTAATTAAGTACTAGAATTGAATGCGTTAGGACCCGGCGGGGGGGGTCGGGGGGGGAATCGGGGGAATCGGGGACAGACGGGACGTTTTGACCCGCCCCCTATCTCCGCGCACGGGATCATACGACACCAGAGCCTCCTGAACTCATGACTGCTCCCTCGGCCAGTCCTTCGCGTTGCGCAAACACCCGTGGCGCCAAGCGGTTCGGACCTGCCTCGGACCGCAAGATTTGAATCCGCGTGCCGCCAGCGAATACAATGGCACCCATGCGAATCGGCACAACTAACTGGCTCATACGCGCCAAACCATGGCAAGCGCTCCTTGTCCTTGCCGCTAGCGGATTGGCCTTGGCTGCTTACGGGCAACCGCAGAATCCGCTGTCCAAGCCTCCTTCGCGGCCAGCAACGCATGCTGCTTCGGCCTCGGAAATGCCATTGATCAATCTCGATGGCTATAAGAAGCTCATCGCAGACCACCGAGGCAAGCCGCTCCTTGTCACCTTCTGGGCCACCTGGTGCGAGCCTTGCCGCGAAGAGTATCCGCTCGTGAACCAGCTCGCCCGGGAGTATGCCGCGCAGGGCCTGACCGTCGTTGGCGTGGATATGGACGACGACGCGGAGATGACTCTCGTCCAACACTTCCTGGATAAGAACCAGCCCATTTTTCCCAACGTCCGCAAAAAAATGGGACACACGGACGAATTCTGGGATGGCGTCGACCTGCGCTGGAAAGGCACAATGCCCGCCAATTTCTTTTACGCCGCCGACGGCCGGCTGGTGGGGTTTATGACCGGCGGACGTCTTCGCCCCGATTTCGAGAAAATGATTCAAGCCACGCTGGCGGCGTCACCTCACGTCTCAGCGCATCCATAAGAATTTCGGAGGCTCACTTGCTGAACACGCACGGAAATAAAATCACCTGGCTTGGCCACGCAACCTTCACCATTGCAATGCCCGATGGAAAAGTTGTCCTCATCGATCCGTGGACCGTTGGCAATCCCGCTTGCCCCGCCTCGTTGAAAAATCTTCCGCGCGTGGACCTCATCCTCATCACTCACGCACATTCTGATCACATCGGTGACGCAATCGCCATCGCCGCAAAGCACAAGCCACCGGTCGTCGCGATTTTTGAATTGGCTCTGTGGCTTATATCCAAAAATGTGGTCAACGTGATGCCGATGGGCAAGGGCGGCACACAAAAAATTGGCGAGATCGAAGTCACTATGGTCAACGCGCACCACTCCAGCAGCGTCATGGACGGTGAGCGCCTTATCTACGCCGGCGAACCCGCAGGTTACGTCGTGAAATTTCCCGGCGGGTTCACGCTTTACCATGCGGGCGACACCTGCATATTCGGCGACATGAAACTCATCGGCGAACTCTACAAGCCCGAGGTTGCGTGCTTTCCCATCGGCGACATTTTCACCATGGGCCCGCGCGAAGCGGCGCACGCCATCCGCCTCCTCGGCGTGAAGCACGTGATTCCCATGCACTACGCCACATTCCCGATGCTCACAGGCACGCCCGAGGCGTTGCGCGACGCGGCGAAAGACATCGCAGGCCTCGAAATTCACGCGCTGAAGCCCGGCGAATCCATCGGTTAACGGGCGGAAAACAGGAGAAATTGAATGGCCATCAAGAACATCACCAACCCTCAAGTTGAAAAATATATTTACGGAATTCTCCCGCAGCGTGATCCCGTCCTTGCCGAAATGGAGGCCTACGCCAAAAAGCATGATGTCCCCATCGTTGGCCCCGCTGTGGGGCGCATGCTCGCTTTGCTCGTTGAACTTACTGGCGCGCGCCGCATTTTCGAGATGGGCAGCGCAATCGGCTATTCCACGCTCTGGATGGCTCGCGCCGCGGGACCAGACGCGGAAGTTTTTTATTCCGACGGCGATCCCGCGAACGCCAAGCGCGCGCAGGCTTCGTTCGACCGCGCCGAAGTCGCCCCGCGCATCCGCGTGCAAGTCGGCGATGCTCTCTCCCTCCTTGACCGCACTCCCGGCGATTTCGATATCATTTTCTGCGACGTGGACAAGCATCAGTATCCCGACGTCTTCCACATGGCCGTGGATCGCATTCGCAGAGGCGGCCTGCTCATCGCGGACAACACGCTGTGGTCCGGCCGCGTGACTCACAAGCCGAAAGCCTCCGACCGCGCCACGCGCGGCATCCTCGAATTCAACAAGCTCTGCTACGCCTCGAACGAACTGTTTCCAGTTCTCGTTCCGCTTCGCGACGGCGTGCTCATTTGTCGCAAGCAATAATCGCAGCAACTGGATGCGTAAACTTGCCGCATCGGTTTGACGAATCACCTCCAAATGTGGAGAATCACCGCCATGTCTAGAAAGTTCTGAATCTAAATCGCCAGACCCGGGAGGTCTGCAATGAAGTTGCGCCATCTGTCTGTGGTTTTCTCTGCGTTCGCAATTACTATGATTCTCCTCTTGCACTCTTCTTCCTCTCTGGCCGTAAATAATTTCAGCGCGCCGCAGCGCACTTTCCGCTTCACCTACAGTTTCGTCGTAAAGGACATCCCCAGGGACGCCAAGCTCGTCCGCGTGTGGGTCCCCGTGGCGCAAAACGACGCGCACCAGACAATCCGCCTCATCAGCGTGAAGTCTCCCGTATCCACTCAGAAAACGCGCGAAGCCGAATACGGCAATCAGATGATCTACGCCGAACTCCGCGCGCCAACCGATTCCGCCGCCACATTCACGATTGAATATGAAGTGACGCGCATGGAATACACGCGTGGCGATTTCGCGCAGCTCGAGCCGCGCGACGCCCGGCCCGCCGCCGTCCCGGCTTCGTTCAATCGCCTGCTCGAGCCCGACAAGCTCATCCCGCTCGACGGCAAAATCAAAACCCTCGCCGATGACGTGACCGGAAACGCATCCGGCACTGTCTCCAAAGCCAAAGCCGCCTACGAATATCTCTTCACCAATTTTCGCTATGACAAGACGGGCACCGGCTGGGGCCACGGCGACGCGCTCTGGGCCTGCGACGCCAAGCACGGCAATTGCACCGACTTCCATTCGCCCTTCATCGGTATGTTGCGCGCCGATGGAATCCCCGCCCGCTTCGACATCGGCTTTCCCATTCCCGACGGCAAGGAATCCGGCGAAATCCCCGGCTACCATTGCTGGGCCGAATTTTATGCCGCCAAGATCGGCTGGGTGCCCGTGGACATTTCCGAAGCGTGGAAGGCCAAGGAAAAGCACGACTATTTTTTCGGCAGCGTGGATTCCAATCGAGTCCAGTTCTCCACCGGCCGCGACATCACTCTCACTCCGAAGCAGGCCGGCGCGCCGCTCAACTATTTCGTCTACCCCTACGTCGAAGTTGACGGCAAATCCTTCGACGGCGTGACCACCACTTTTAGCTTCGTAATGGCGAAGGCCCCTGCTCCGCACAAATGGTGATCTAGACGGCTGGCACTTTATGAGCCTCCTTTCCGGCGCCGCAGTTTGTGAGGGCGGGGTACCCCCCTCCCCCTTTTTTGCTAAGTGGTAGATAACACTGGTAGTTACGGGAAATGGGGTCTGTAAGTGGTAGAAAACATTGGGCGTTTTTTGGAGCATCCGCGAGTTTCCTTGTAAGTGGTAGGCAACACTACTACTTACGGGCGAGGGGGGTTCGTAAGTGATAGAAAACACAGGGGCACTTTTGCTGCATTTTGGTGCAAATCTCGTAAGTGGTAGATAAGACAGGTATTTAGGAGAATCGAGCGACGGGTTCATGGTGCATGTTACTACGAGAGCAACATAATGTCAAGAGAATTATTTAGGAATTATGGGAAGATTTGTTACAGAACTCATTCGAATAAGTGTTCGAATGTTGGCTTCATGAAGCAAGTCCTAGGATCGCGCGCCCCACCCTTTCCCTTGGAAGGGGTAGGGCACACGATTGGGACTGCTAAGGACTGAGCGACGCCCTTATTAACGGGATTGCATACCTCCGATAAATTAGCTGATACACTTCCCGTCATTCGCCTGGAGGGGTATCGAAAATGGATTACAAGTTTTGGGTGACGGTCGCCGTCGGCGTCGCTCAACTGTTAGTCGCATTCACGAGTTATTTGGCAACGCGAAAGCAAATGCTACCGGTTGGGCGAATTACAGATCAGAATGTGCCTCTCGTTCGTCGATCCATACTCCGGCGCGAGTGGCGATTGCTTGTTATGTTCTTACTTATGTCGGTTACTTGGATTCCATATCTATTGGGGTTAGCGTCGGCAAATCCCAAAATAGTATTTTTGAATTACGGAGGTGGTGGGCCCGGAAACAGGATATTCGTATCTCTGCGAACATCTGAATTGGCCGGCGAGACAAAACAAAGATTGTTAATGATTGCCAGGATTGAGGACAACACAGTTCCGGTTGAGCAAGATACCGCGATTGTGAAAAGCAGAACGTTTGAAATATCGGTTCCCACGATGGTCATAGAGACCATTGCAACGCCGCAGTTCTTCTCTAAGCCAGGACTTTGTGCTGTTTACATTTATGAAGTTGCGGAGGATTTCCCAATTGAGGACGTGAAAACATTGGGCGATGCGAGAAAACGAGGGGGCAAACTCTTAGGGTTGACTGGTTTTGGGCAAACCATATCTCCTGCGCGATAAGCGCCGGGCGCCCCACACGTCGTGGTCAAGAGTGTGGATTTCCTGCCTTCAATCTTGAGCACGCCGCGAGGCCCCCCCGCCATGACAGGCGAAGCCGGCGTCTGGGGCAACCACAAACTTGCCAGCGCGCTGTCTCTGGGTCACACGCCTCACGCATGCTCCCGGGGCTGAACATACAGCAGCATTCCTAATCTTGATACTTGTGGACAATTTCATATATAAATATAGATATTTCTCGATCCCGAGTTCTCTGAATCTAATAAGGAGTAAGAACCATGCCGCCCTTGGCTAATGAACCGCCGCACGGGGATCGACGTGGTACGCATATTCGTGGAAGAGAGGAAAATACGAGCCGGAATGGTGTGACGTTCTGGCGCTTGTATGCGCCGGCGCTTTTCGTTGCAGCGATAATCTCAATCGCTTTCGCTGGATGTTTGCTTGCTTGGGGTATTCCTCAGACGGTCGTGGACCGAGAGAGCAAAATTCAATCGGAATTGAACCGCTACTACAGCCAAGAGGAGCGCCAGCATCTATTGGAGCAGATACTTACACGGTACCAGTCCTACGAGAATCGGCTTGATGCAAATGTTGCTCTCCAAGGCCTTCTCATAGGGACCGCAATACTCCTAATCATTCGTCCTGAAGATTCGCTGAAGGTTTTTGACAATGCTGTTCCACTCAGTTGGCTGCACCTCTTCGTTGCTGCACTATTGCTTTATTCGTGGTTCAGCTTCGGATTCGTTTTTAACGATCTTCTGTGGGGACGCTTTCAGGGGGTAGAGCTGATAAGGACATTGCATTCCGGGCCAGCCACCTACGAAGACGGGATGTTTCGCGACGCGGCATTCGTTGATGGATGGTTTAAGACATTTGTGGACAGTGGGCAAATCACATTCTCTGGGATAGATCCCAGTTTTCGTCGGGCGACAGCCGGTTTTCTCGTGATTATCCTTGGAACCATAGTTAGTGCTGGTCATGCGAGTATTCTTGCGATTGTATCTGTTGGTTGGCGCAGGTACTGGGGCACATCTCGGCGACGCAAATTAATCGGGTATTGCGGCCTGCCGTTTGTGATTTCAGTTCTCTTGATCATGTCGCACCTCGAATTCAGTTATGGAGGAAGACATCGAAATTGGATCGAGTGGTATGTGGCGGTGGCGACAGTTTTGATCATGATGCTTTTTCTACGCTGGTCATACACTGTCGACAACCGGTTGTTCCCGGAAAGCGTAGGTTGTCTGAAACGAGAGCGAGCAACGTAATGGCGAATGCTCTATATAGGCCATACGCAGGAAACGGAAGGAAATGATCTGCTGTAGCCGGGTATCCGACCTGTTGTTGCCACATGTGGGGATTTTCGGCCTTAAGTCTTGGGTACAACGCGAGTCAAAAACCCCCGGCCGCGGCGACCGAAACCGGCGTTTGAAGCGCCCGAAAACATCTTAGCGCGTTAATCCCGGGCTTCCCACTCCACTCGCCTGCCGATCACGGATATCTAACCAGAGAATCACCTGACATGTTGAAATTCAGAAGCAATGATAGTGGGCAAGTATATCTGTGGTATCTATGGGGAGAAAGGAACAGAAATGAAAATTAATATTGACCCGGTCATTTCCAGCCGAATTAAAGCGGCGTGGGCGAAGCTTACACCAGCGCAACAGGCGGAGCTGAGGCCCTTGATCTTAGACGCGCACCAACAAGCGGTGACAGTCTCGAGAACCAATAAAGCGCCCAGAGTGAAGGCGGCTCCGCATCACCTCATGCTAGCGCAGAGTGTGCTCGCAAACGGTTTAGACGATGTAGCAAATAACCTGGATGCAGGCGTGGTGGTTGACGTCGATAGCGACGGCGTGATTTGGGGCACGGGCAAATATGAGCAACTCGATCCGGGCTGGTTGGAAGCCTTTGCCGTCTTCCTGGAAAACATTTTCATTGGGAAGCACAGATTTATTACCACTCCAGTTGTTGCCGTGATGCCTGACAGTATAAAGATCGGCCTGGCGGGAGATTGGGGCACAGGGGATTGGAGGGTGGGTTCGAATCCGGCACCGAGTACGAGAGTGGGAAGCCGGTTGGGTTCCTTAGGCCTGGACATAACGATCCATCTGGGCGATGTCTATTACGCGGGCACAAGCGATCAGGAACTGCATGAGCTTACAAACATCTGGCCGAGAGGTGCGACTCCGTCACTGGCGCTAAACTCGAACCACGAAATGTACTCCGCCGCGAACCCTTACTTTAATGCGATAGCCGGAGCACCCTTCGGAATGCAGAACGGTTGCAGCTACTTCGCGTTGGAAAATAAAAATTGGGTGATTGTTGGACTCGACTCGGCATATTTTTCGAGGGAGCTTGGGCTTTACATGGATGGATCTATTGGCCCGGCGGGAGGACCCCAATTGACCTTCCTCCAAGTGCAAATTGCAAAAGGCAAGAAGGTCATTATCTTGACCCATCACAATGGCTTGTTGGAGGACGGTCTGAGTGCAACCAAGTTGTGGGCTGAGGTAATGAGCGGGTTCGCGAGCGGCGCCGGCCCAGCACTTTGGTATTGGGGGCACGTCCATGCTGGTGCGGTGTATAAGCCTTTTGGCCCCTCCAACGTGCCTGCCCGCTGTTGCGGCCACGGCGGTCTGCCGTGGGGGCAGGCCTCGTCGCTCGCTGCCAGCATGAACGTGGCGTGGCACGAAAACCGCTTGGCGGATGATCCTGACATTCCGCAAAGGGTTTTCAATGGGTTCGCTGTTTTGTCCTTGAATGGTCCGAGCGTTCAGGAAACTTTCTACGACGAAAATGGAGGTGTTGCGTGGACGTCCCCCTGATCCCTTGCTGGTTTTCGCGGCGAAATGATGACGGTGCACGTGGATTGATTTTGTAGAAGGTTCAAATGGATCCCTCGCTTCGGTCAGGTTGACAACCGAAAACAAAAGGATGACGGCAAGAGAAGGGTGACATCCGCACCCGTGAAGACGAAGGGTGCGGCACCCGGCGAAAAGAGCCGGCGCGGAGGCCGGCGGTACAAGGGGCCGGCTGCGGACGGGCTAATTCGCCGACAGGAGTGTCGGCGGTACAAGTGGCCAGCGCGCAGACAGGAATGTCTGCGCCACTAAGAGGCGAGAAGAAAAAGGCTGAGCCGGGTCGCCGCCCGGCTCAGCCTTTTTTTGCAACATTGATTCACTGCACTTTTTCACGACACTGATTCACAACGCTGAATTGCATCAGCGATGATGCGTTTACTTGTGATCGCTGTCGCCGTCGTGGTCGTGGTCTTTGTTGTCCTTGTCCCTGGGAGCCAAGGTAACTCCACGGAAGGCCTCGCCGGCCTTCGCTGCCCGGATGGTCTTGAACCTTCCGAGGCGGTCATCGCGGTCATGGTCGCCATCGCCCACCGGCAATGAGTTGTCGCTGACGCGGTCCGTAACCCTGACGAGCTTGTTCGGATCCGCGCCGGTGTCGCCATTGGCGCTGATGGTTGAGGTGATGGCGTAGATCGTCACGGTGCCATCATCGTTGTGACGCCCGGCGATGTTGCGGCAGCCGCCCGTGGCAGGATTCAGCGACGTGGGATAGTCCTTCACGTTGTAGGGCACGCCGATGTCGAGCCCATCCTGCAGGATGTAGAGCAACTGCCACGCGCCGTTGATGAAGCGGTACTTTTGGAGTCCGGCCGTAGCCAACGACGACGCGTCCGCTACATTTCCATTCGCGTTCGGGGGTGATAGAACGCCGTCGCCTTCGTCGCAGACATAGAGAGTGTCTGCATCGGCAAACCAGATCCCGAAGGGGAACGTACCAACTGGATTCGCCGAAGAGGCGGTTGGGAATCCCGGCAGAATCGTAATCGGCACCGTTGAAAGGAATGCCGCGGTTCCGGTTGGCAATGTGCCCTGACTGCCCACCTGATAGACGGTGTTGACGCCGTTGCCGCCGCTGCCCTTGGTGACGTAGAGCGTGTTGTTGTAGATCCTCAAGCCGCGGAAGTTGGTGTCTTTGCCGGCTTTGTCGCCGCTGATCAATTCCAGGCGCCCAATCATGCCGATGTTTGCCGGCACGGGCGGTATCCCGCCAGGCGTGAGCGTTTCGGCGCCGGTCGCATTTACGAGCTCGATCCCGGGGACAGTTGGAGTGTCGCCCTTGCCAAAGATAAGGTTCTTTTTGCCAAGGTTGCCGCTATTGTCGTTTCCAGCCATGTAGTACTGACCATTCGAGCCCTTCATGGCCGCACGACCGTTGTCTCCGCTGTACGCGTTTCCGGGAGTGATGCTGATGTTGCCATCGTCATCCACTTCCGCAACCGCGCGGTAGTACGCTGTGGGAACAATGATGCCGGGAGTTGGTTCATACGAGGTGACTACAGGATTCGTCGGGTCACACAGGCCCGGTGTGCTGGAAGCCGACACATCCAGCAGTCCTGCCGCCGTTGGAGAGACAAAGGTGGTACCTCCGCATGCCGCTCCGGCCACGCCGCCCACGTAGCCCATGAACGTGATGGACCTTCCATCAACCGAGCGGTTCAGGGCCAGCTCTGATTTCGAGCTGAAGCTGGTCACAATCATATCCGTGGGAATGGGCAGCGTGCGGAACAAATGGCCGTCGTCAGAAAGATTGTCGAGGAAAATCTGAGAACTAACGCCAAAACTGCCGTCGGAACCGGAGTTATTCCATACGTTGTGCGAGTCGTTCAGGTTCGGATATTCCCCGTTGTCCGACGCGATGCCGCAGGGAACTGTAATGCTCACAGTGGGTGGCGGTGCGGGGAAGCCGGGGTTCGGAAGAGTTGGTACGTTGACGTTGGTGCTGCCGTTCGGGCCGCCTGCGCATCCCAGCGGCAAGACCTCGCCGATGGTGATGTTCGGTTGCGTAAATACTGTCCGGCTGAGAACAATCGAATCGTCTTGAAATTCAAATTTATCGTGATCATTCGCGAATAAGCCCGCAGTGGCCAGGGCAACCACAAATGCCATGGCAATCGAGGCTGGAACCAGTCTCTTTTTCATTTGTCCCTCCTTAGGGGTTTGAGGAAATTACACGGCCCGCAAGTGGGAGGGATTAAAGTTCCGCGACAATTCCGTCACAGATTGGTTACGTTGTGAGAATCTCCGCTTCGGACTCGACCGGTCGAAGATTTTTTATTCATTTGTTTTTTACATCAATGAAACATTTCGTGCGTGCTTAAGGACGGTTCACGGGGACGAGGAGGATTGCAAAAAGGCAAAGGCAGATTCCTCTCCCGCAGTCGCGGGACCGGAATGACGAGTTTGGAAGGGGCGAGACTCAATCAGCCGCGGAAAAAATTCTTGAGGAAGAAAAGTGTGTTGGCGGGGCGCTCGGCGAGGCGGCGCATGAAATACGGGAACCAGTCGCGGCCAAAGGGAATGTAAACGCGCATGGTGTAGCCGCGGCGCACCAAATCGCGCTGCAAATCGGTGCGGATGCCGTAGAGCATTTGGAACTCGAATGCATCCTTGCCGATTCCGCGCTCGACGGCGAACTGTTCGGTGGCGGCGATCATGCGCGGGTCGTGCGTGGCAATGCCGTGGTAGATGCCGCTCGGAAGCAGCAGCTTCATTATGCCGACGTAGTTGGCGTCCACATCGGATTTTGCGGGGAATGCCAGATCGGGCGGCTCTTTATAAGCGCCCTTGCACAGACGCAAGCGGCAGCCAATCGCGAGGAGGCCGGGCACGTCGGATTCGGTGCGCCGCAGATACGATTGCACGACAACGCCGACGGAAGAAGTTTTCGCGCGGACGCGTTTCACGAGGTCAATCGTGCGGGCAGTGTAGGCCGAGCCTTCCATATCCACGCGCACAAAATTGCCGTAGCCCGTGGCGTGGGCGACGATTCTTTCGACCGATTCCTGGCAGAGCGATTCGTCAATGTCCAAGCCAAGCGCGGTCAGCTTGAGCGAAACATTTGCGTCAAGTTTTTCCGCGGCGATGCGGTCAAAGATGCGCAGGTAGGCGTCGCGCGCGGCGCGCGCCTGCCCGGCGTTTGTCACGCTTTCGCCGAGCAGATCGAGGCTGACCTTCAGCCCGGAACCGTTGCACACGCGTGCGGCGGTTACGGCCTGATCCAATTCTTCGCCGGCGACGAATTTCTGCGACATCCGACGCGTGGTTTTGTGAGTGGTGACCCAGCGCGCGAGGCGCGGGCTGTTCGAGAATTTCAGCAGGATGGCCCGCATCATCGTTGGGTACCCGAATGCTGCGGGATGCGGGCAAGTTTATGTGGGCTGTATTCGTTCACGCGTGCTGGTGCTTCTCGAGGAATCGTTCCGCTTCGATGGCGGCCATGCAACCTGAGCCCGCGGCGGTGACCGCTTGACGATACACGTGATCCTGCACGTCGCCCGCGGCAAAAACTCCTTCGACGCTGGTGAGCGGGCCGTCGTGAGTGATGAGATAACCGTTCGGATCCATTTCCAGCTTGCCCGCGAACGGCTTGGTGTTCGGGTCATGCCCGATGGCGACGAAGATGCCCTCGGTCTGAATCACGCTCGTTGCGCCCGTGTCCACGTTGCGAATTTTCACGGCTTCAGCGGCGCCCTTGTTCACGCCATGGACTTCTTCAATCACATATGGCGTCATGAATTGGATTTTCGGATTGGCGCGCGCGCGATCGAGCATAATTTTGGACGCGCGGAATTCGTTGCGCCGGTGCAGCAGAATGACCTTGCTGGCGAAGCGCGTGAGGAAGGTCGCCTCTTCCATCGCAGTGTCGCCGCCGCCCACCACTACGATTTCCTTGCCGCGGAAAAAGTAGCCATCGCAGGTCGCGCAGGTGGAAACGCCGCGGCCGATCAATGCGCGCTCAGATTCGATTCCCAACAGCCGCGCTGATGCGCCAGAGGCGATGATGAGCGTCTGGCATTCGTAGCTTTCATTTCCGGCGCTGAGTTTGAATGGCCGCTTGCTTAGATCCACATTGGTGATGGCGCCTGAGCGGAACTCCGCGCCGAACCGCTGCGCCTGCTTGCGCATGTGCTCGATAAGCTCCGGCCCTTGAATGCCATCGGGGAAGCCGGGGAAATTTTCCACGAGCGTGGTGATGGAAAGCTGGCCGCCGGGCTCATAGCCGTCGAGCACGAGCGGGCTGAGATTGGCGCGCCCGGCGTAAATGGCCGCGGTCAGGCCCGCGCAACCGCTCCCGATGATGATTACATTGCGCATGAAATTCTCCGTGTGATACCTCTCACACGTTGGATTCACCAGCCTTGCGCTACGATGCAACGGCGATGCAAAGCGCCGCAATTGTAACATTGCGCGGCAAATCGAGACGCAGACGAGTGGAGGCGCGGCGAAGCGAACCAATATGGCGTTTGACGCTTGTTCGGATGCGCCGCTATACTTGCGCCTTACGCAATCCCATTGCAGGAGAAAACCATGCACGAAAAGGCCGCTCCAGAAAAGCCAGTTGTGGATCCGCGCTATCCCGTCGGCAAGTTTGAAAAGAAAGGCCCGCCGAATTCCGAGGAGCGCAAGCGAATGATCGCGGTTGTCGCGGAGGCTCCCGCGAAGCTCCGCGCCGCTGTGGCCGGGCTGAATGACAAACAGCTCGACACGCCATATCGCGAAGGCGGCTGGACGGTGCGGCAAGTGGTCCATCATATGGCCGACAGCCACATGAATATGTACATCCGCTTTCGCTTCGGCGTCACCGAGCCGGACCCGACGATCAAGCCGTACGACGAAAACACTTGGGCGAAATTATTCGACGCGCGCACCGGCCCCGTGGATAGTTCCCTCGCAATTATTGATGGAATGCACCAGCGCTGGGTGACGTTGATGCGGGAAATGCGCGAGATAGATTTCATGCGTTCGATTGTTCACCCGGAGCGCGGCAAGATGTCGCTTGACGATGTGCTCGCGCTCTACGAGTGGCACGGCCGCCACCACGTCGCGCATATCACCAGCCTGCGCGAGCGGATGGGGTGGTAGGGCGCGTCTCTGTAGCAAGTGGATGTTTATGTGCACTAAACTAACAGCATACATACCGCTCGATGGAGACTGGTCCTACATCTCGCTCTCTTTTTCCCCTGCTTTGCCGGACTCGAACTGCTTCATTCCGCACACGAATCACCGCCCAGTCTCGCTAAGTCAGAAGAGTCTTTCGACGCGCCATTGAAGGAGGAAGTAGTGGACTTCGGTCCCTCGCCCTATTACGACCCCAGGAAAAAAGTGCGAAATGAGTTGTCCTGCTATTGTTATTCGACATTCATGGTCAAAGAATACGACGAGGGGCAAAAAGGTTCGGAGTGGCTGGCGATTGCTCCAGTTGAAGGTCGAATATCACCGGCGTGCACCAAAACTCACCCCGCAAATGAAAAGGTCATCGCCTACCCAGAGTGGGGAGGCTATTTCATGGGGGCCAAGGGCAGACTGGTTTTTTTCAGTGCCGCGGACGGGTTCAATTCAGCAATGCCGTTCGTCGTTTATGATTCGCGAACTAAGACCAAGGTCTTTGAGGACTCGTACCACGACACGACCATCTTCCTCAGAAAGGTGGAGATTTCTCCCTTCAATCACATGCGCATTTTCGAGGGAGAGAATGGACAGTTCATTTTGAAATACCTCCATGTCGTTGAAGCGGGTTGTGACCTCCACACAGAAAAAACTTCGTGTTGGGAACGCGTCAGAAGAAAACTGAAGTTGCAAAGCACTGAGATGCCCACGTGCACCGGGTACGAACGTATCTCGACCTGGTTTGAATCAGCAGTCGCCTATCCGGTCGAGGTTACTCTTTTCCCGAAGCCTGTTACCAAGACCATCGAAGGTCCCGTGAGATGCTGGCCTGTCGATTAGCTGCTGCGAGATACAGGTCCGCGTGACCATGAACGCCTTATGCATTCAATTAAGAACTAATGCCGCTTCCGGGCGGATAACGCGCAACTCCGAAACTGACCCACATCCTCAAAAGCCTTTGTTTGCTTCCCCGCCCCTGCTGCGGGATAATCCACGCTCGCCGCTTGCATATGCGTGCGGCGCAAGGAGAACAACCGGATGAGCCGTCCACCGGGACTGTACGCGATCTTTGAAACTTCACAGGGAACCTTTGTCTGCAAACTTTTCGAGAAGGAAGCGCCGAAAACGGTCGCCAACTTCACTGGCCTCGCCGACGGCAGCAAGGAATGGATTGACGTCCGTATCGCGCAAAAAGAGAAGCGGCCCTTTTATGACGGGCTGACGTTTCACCGCGTGATTCCCAAATTCATGATCCAGGGCGGCTGCCCCATCGGGAACGGGACGGGGCATCCGGGTTTCAAATTCGAAGACGAATTCCATCCGTCGCTCCGGCATGACAAGGCGGGAAAACTCTCCATGGCGAACTCCGGCCCGAATACGAACGGCAGCCAATTCTTCGTCACCGTCGCGGCCACGCCGTGGCTCGATAATAAGCACACGATTTTCGGCGAGGTGGTCGAAGGCATGGACATTGTGACGAAAATTTCAAATCTCAGCCGGGACTCGGGCGACCGGCCGAAAACTCCCGTGGTGCTGCAACACGTGCGGATCGAGCGCATCTGAATTCGGCAAGGCAAGCGCACGTGCCCAACCCTCCCCAAACGCTCCGCTTGATGAATGAGGCCGTTTTCCTTCTGCTCGGCTCGCTGTTCATCTGGCTCGCGGTCACCGGACATTTCATGTTCAATCCGTGAAGCGTTGCGTGGCTGGCAATGTCCGGGCTGCTGATTGTGTATGGACTCGTGACGATGCGTTGGCGCGGCGGCGCGCGCATCGTTGCCTGGGTTCGCGGCGGCTCGCTGATTCTTGTGGGGCTTTTGATGCTGGGCCTCGCGTACGCGACGATGGGCATGGTTACGCCTGTGCTCATCGCGGCGGGCGCCATCCTGGCCGGGCGGGGACTGATCGTTGTTGCGCTTGTGCTCAGCGGCAAGGTGGCGAATTAGAATCCCGCGGCAAATTGGCGCCCCTTCGCATTGCGATTAGAATCAGGGACGGATCGGGGCTCTTGTCGAAGAACGCAGACTGAAATCTCCAAACAGGAGGCTTGCAATGTTTAAGGAATTCAGAGAATTCGCGATGAAGGGCAACGTCCTCGACATGGCCGTCGGAATCATCATTGGCGCGGCATTCGGGAAGATTATCGCCTCAATGGTGTCGGATGTCCTGATGCCTCCGCTCGGACTCCTGCTGCACCACGTGGACTTTTCCAAACTGTTTATCGCTCTTGACGGCAATTCATATCCAACGATGGAAGCGGCGAAAGCGGCGGGAGCCGTAACGCTCAATTACGGCATTTTTCTCAACACAATTATTGAATTCTTGATTGTCGCGTTCTCGGTTTATCTTCTCATCCGGACGGTGAACCGCTGGACGCGCAAGCCCGCGCCCGCGGCGGCTCCAACGACTCGCCCATGCCCCTACTGCTGCTCGGAAATCCCGCTGAAGGCGACGCGGTGCCCGCAGTGCACCGCGAACGTGCCGGCGGCTTGAACACTAATTAGGATTGCGAATCAGTTCGGCTTCTTGCGGCGGGAGATGTTTTCTTGCAAGTGCTCGCGGAGACGTGCGAGCACATCCTGTTCCTTGCCCTCATTCATTTCGTGCTCGACTTCGTTGAGCGCGAAATGCACGACATCGTGATGATGGAGTTCTTCCGGCGCAACCAATTCACTGAACTTCAGCCACAGCCCGTGGATGAGCTTCACTTCATTTGCTGTCAGATTGGGCGAATGTGGGCCGAGTAGATAAAATTCGCGCTGGCCGCCGGGCAGGAAGATCTCCAAATTAAATTGCGGGCGCGGGTCGGGAAGTTTTTCCCAGGCGAGGCCAATATCGCGGGCCTGGTCCGCCACCGTCATCTTTACCGAATGCCCCAGCACAATCGTGGAGGATTCCAGGCTTACTGCCGCTCGCACGATGGCCTCCCAAATATCGTTTGAGGCGACCACCGCGAGCCGGATCGATTTCCCGCGCTTCTCCGCCATCGAAAGCGCCTGGGTAAAAAGAAACTGTTCAATGCCGCCGAAAAGCTGCTCCGGCTCGAGGCCGCTTTCGCCGGATGCGGAGCGTCCGAGCAGTCGCACATGCAGCACGACAACATCGCGCCGACCGGGCTTCACACGATCAAGCACCGCGGAAAGATGGTAGAGCGAATGAAAGTTGCTGACGGGGACAAGGATGTTTCCGGCCCGCGCGCCAACGGCATGCGGCGTCAGCTCGCTTCCCTGCTCGAGGTTGAATTGGTCCATCTCAACGTGCTTGCCCTCATGTTTCTTGTGCAGGTGCCGCTCTGAAAGCGTGAATAGAATGAAGAGCCCCAGTGAAAAAGTTACGCCGGCGACGGTAGCGCTGGGTTTTGTGAAAAGGTTGACGATGGCCATGCCGATCAGCACCAGCGTGATTAAACCCAGCCCGATGGGCAGCTCGGTCTTGCCGATTTTCAGATTCACCGGCACGCGGTAATCGCGGTCGCCGGGATGCGTGAACCGCAAGACGAGCACGGCGATGCCCTTCATCGCAAAACTCCAAATCACGCCGAAGGCGTAAAGGTTCGCGAGAAAGTCCACCCGGCCGCGGCTGATGATAATCGTAAGTATTTGGAAAAAGACGACCGCGTTGATGATGCGGAACGAGGTGCCAAACTTCTTATGCGGTTGGCGGAACCATTCCGAAAGAACTCCGTCTTCGGAAACGCGGTTCAGCACGCCATTGGACCCAACGATGGCCGTGTTCACCGCACCCGCAAGGATCAGCACACCGACAGCAACCACGAACCCGTGGAATAGCAATCGCATTCCGAGCGGCCCGGACAGATTCATGGCCAGTCCGCCGATCAGATTCTCGTAGAAATGATGCCGCTGCCCGTCGGGAATGATCATTACGGCGAAGATGGAAACGAGCGACGTGAATAGCAGGCTGTAAATGAAAATGACGAGCCCGGTCTTCTTCAGGTTCGGAAGCTTGGGGCTTTCGATTTCCCGGTACACCTGCGCGAGCGATTCTTCTCCGCTCATCGCCAGCACGGAATGGCCCAAGCCGACAAAAACCATGATCATCCCTATTTGCGCGAAAAATGTTCCGTGCAGCCAGCCGAGCGCGTCCTTGCCGAGCACCAGATTTGCGGGCCGCGGGAACGGCGGCAGATGCGAGCCGCGCACCCAGACGGTGTAAACGCACCAGCCGATCAGCAACACGACCATCACGGTCGTGATCTTCATAATCTTCAGGGCTTTATCGCTCGATTCCGGAATCCCCTTTACGTTTTGCCACCAGAAGTAAACCGTAACCATCACGGCAAAAATGGCCGCGGTCAGGTCCACGGGAAATCGAATGGATAAGTGGAGATAGGGCGCAACGTCATTGAGCAGCCCGGCGAGATACTGCCCCGCTGCAACGCCGCTGATTGGGCCGGTCAAAATGTAGTCAAACATCAGCGCGGAGACGGAAAACTTTGCGAGTCCCCCGCCGAGAGCTTCCTTCACCACGCGGTACACGCCGCCGCGCACAAACATGCTGCAGCTTTCAACGTAGATCGCGCGCACGCAGTAGGAAAACAGCATGATCGCGAGGATGAACCACGGCGCGGTCTTGCCGATGTAGCGCTCGGCTTCACCGCCGGCGTAATAGGCGGACGATGCGAGGTCGTTCAGGACAATTGCCGCAGCGCGCCAGAACGAAATGAAGGTGAGCATGGCCGTGGTGGCCACGAGAACGCGCGGCAAATTTGCCGAGCGCGCGCTATCCGGCGGCTGTGATATTGGTCCGGTTCCCATGTGACCTGGATTGATTAGGTAGCGGGAAGTTATGCTCGCACGAAGCCGTGCGGGATGTCCAGCCGAGTACGAAATGGCCGCAGCGCGAGAGGCACCGCTATTCCTGCTGCGACAGGAAAAATCACGCGGCGCGGAAGTCGCGAGCGCAGTCCGCGCAGGGGCAAATCGTGCGGAGCATGTCGAAGCTGTAGATTCCGGTGGAATGGCCGTCGCTGAAATCAATCTTGATGGCGTACTGGCCGACGGCCTGGGCGCTGCGCGCTTTCGCCTTGGGCTTGTACATCGGCAGCGCGGAGGATATGGCCGAGGCCAAGGGGCCAGCTTCGGCTTTCTTCAGGCGCTCGTCATTGCAGGTGGCGCAGGGGCACTTCTCGCGCAGGAATTCGAATTCGTAATGGCTGGCGTGGCCGTCCGCCCAGGCGATGTCCACACCCGCGCCGGTGGAGACGTGAATCTTCACGCTCGCTGGTTTCTTCCGTGGATCGGCAGGGCCGGGCATCAACAATTCAATTCTAGCAAATCGTGCGAATGAAAAATCGCGGCGGCGCGCCGCAGCAAAACCCTAGCGTTGCGGGCAGCAGGTTCCGGGTGGAATGGGATTGCCGTGGGGGCACGTCTTCGGATGATTCAGGAATGTGCAAATCCGATGATCCAGTTCCGAGCTGATGATGTGCTCAAATTTGCACGCATCGGAGTGGGATTCGGGGTCAGCGACGGAAAATGTATCCGTGAAAAGCCGCTCGGCCAGGCGATGCCGGCGGACAATATCGCGCGCACGGCGCTCACCGCGCGGAGTGAACCGCACGACTCCGCCGGACAGTTCGACAAGCTTCAGGTCAGCCATTCTTCCAAGCATGCGGACGGGATCAATCTCCTCATCGGTCTTCACACTGTGCAAATCGGCGGCGGTGCCTTCTTCCGCGCAAACCCAGATTTGTTCGAGGAGATGGTCGAAGCGCACTTCGTCTTCCTGCGAGAAGACCGTGATTTGCGCGAGTTTCCCGTGGGCCAGCTCGATGCGGCGGTCGGCGAGGCGGCCAATGTTTGGATCGTGCGTGACGACAAGGATCGTGTGACCCGCGACGTGCAAATCGCGGAATAAATTCAGGATGATCTGCTCGTTGGCTTCGTCCACGTTGCCGGTGGGCTCGTCGGCGAGAATGAGCTTCGGCTGATTAATCAGCGCGCGGGCGATTGCAACGCGCTGCTGCTCGCCGCCGGAAAGTTGCGCGGGCAGATGGCGCAGGCGATGCGACAGCCCGACGCGCTCAAGCGCGCGTGTGGCTTCACCTTCGTCGGTGATGCTGTGAAAATATTGCGCGAGCATCACGTTTTCGAGCGCCGTCAGATACGGCACCAGATGATATTGCTGAAAGACGAAGCCGATTTTCTCGGCGCGATAGCGAGTCAACTCATTTTCGCCGAGCGTGCCGACATCAAGGCCGTCCACACGCGCGATGCCGGAAGTGGGCCGGTCGAGACCGCCGAGAATATTGATAAGAGTTGTTTTGCCCGAGCCGGAGGGGCCCATGATGGCGATCCATTCGCCCGCGGCAACCTCGAAGGTCACGTCATCGAGCGCGCGCACGTCGCCGAACTGCTTTCCGAGATTGCTGATTTCTACAAGCGGCGCCATCATTCGCCTCGCAAAATTTCCGCCGGACGGATGCGCCCGAGCAGCCGCAGTGGGAACGCTCCCGCCAGCGACACGCCGACCATCAACGCAACAACCAGCGGCAAAACTTCAAGCCGCGCGTTGATGGCCACTCCAAATGCTTGCCAGCCAATCCAGCGCGAAAGAAAAATTCCCACCACATAACCGATCAGCGCTCCTGCCAAACCAAGCGCGCCCGCTTCCGTAAGAAAAATCGCGACGATGCGGGACATTTTGCCGCCGATCGCTTTCATCAGGCCGACGTCGCGGCGGCGCTCCATCGCCAGAGCCGCCATGCTCGCGAAAACGCAAAGCGCGGTCAGCACAAGAATTAGCGCGACCATCGCGTAAATCAGTCCCTGGATGCGCGGGAGGAGCTGCCCCTCCGCCTGCGCTATTTGTGGGATGGGGCGGATGTCGAGGTCGGGCAGAGCGGCAGAGATTTGCGTGATTGCGCGTTCGATTTCCGATGGCGTGCCGGGGATGCTCATTCGGACCAACATGATATTGGGTGAGGATTCACCCAGTCCGACCAATTGCTGCACGACTCCAATATCCGCGATGATTTGATTGTCTTCTTCCCCGCCTGCTTCGATAATTCCCGCAACCGTAAGCGTTTGTTTGCGATCAGAGTCTTTCGCACGATATTCCAACTCAACAGCTGAGTTTGGCGCAATCGAGAGTGCGCTGGCAACGTTGCGGCCAACAAGGCAATGAGTTCTGTCGTTACGATCGCGGATCCGCGAGCCTGAAATCTTCCACCACGGAAAAAGCGGGGCTGCGCGGTCGAGCCATGTTCCAGCCACGACCAAGGGATGTGTCCTCCTGTTCGCTTCAGCTGTCACAACCCCATACAGGTAGGGTGCAGCGATTGCCTTTTCAGCGTTTGGCATGGCAGCCAGACGCTTCATGACGCTTTCACTCATCAGTGGAGAGGCAACGGGATCATCCTTTGGCGGGTGCGGATTCTCGAGGTCCGTTCTGAAATCCTGGACATCAATTATGCGCCACCCGGCCGGCGCTTGAGGCGAAATGACCACGTTGGGACCAAGGGTCCGGAACTCGGAACTCAATTTATGCTCCGCATCAAAATGCAGATTGACAAGGGCCGTTGTAACAGCGGCGCCGCTTGCGAGCGCGATCAGCGCCACGGCCAAACGGCCGCGGCTAGTGCGGAAGAGACGTCCTACAATTCGCCAAAACATTACTCGCCCCTCAAAATCGGCGCAGGATCAAACCGAGCCGCCCGTCGCAATGGATAAAGGCTTCCTGCCAGCGCAATAAATATCGCCAGGCCCAATGCTACAGGAAGCAGAATGGCCTTCGCGGGAGCGGCCACGCCAAAGACGCTCAACGAAAGCCATCGCGCAAATAAAATGCCAATCGCGTAACCCAGGCCGCCGCCAAGAATTGCGAGCAGGATTTGCTCGCCAAGAAATAATGAGCCAACCAGAAACTTACTCGCGCCAAGCGCCTTCATGAGGGCGACTTCCTTTTGTCGCTCGAGTACGGCTGTTGCAGCAGTTGCACCTACAGCAAGTCCCGCGGCAGCGAGCGCGGAGATTGTCACGACCCAAAATAAAGCGCTTATGCGGCCAAGAATCCTGCTTTCCCCTTCGGAGACCTGCCGAATCGGTTGCACCTCGACTCCAGGCAGCGCCTCCTTTATATTCGCGGCAATCGAGGAGATATAGGCGCTGCACGACCATCGTTCCACCTCATCAGGTGTCATCGTAGCCGGATCACGCCGACCGAGAGCATCGTCGGGCTTGACTACCGCACTCACAGTCAACTTGCGAAAATTGCCAGGTTGATTCGCTAACTGCTGCGCGAACCACAGGGGCACTAGGATGGCCTCGTCTTCTGGACCGCCGGTGGTCACAATGCCGGCGACATGAAGGCCTTTGGAGCTACCAAGGCCCGTTCCGACCCAGACGATTTTTCCTACCCGAATTCCTTCGCGCTTGGCGAGCTTCGCTCCCACTACGCATTCCGGAGAATTGACGTCGGCGTCAGTTACATTTTGATTCGGAGCACTTTCTCCGAACCAACGCCCGCCGCTCTGGATCTTCCACCATGGGTGTGTAATCGCAACGCCGGTTTCAAAAGATTCCCCATTTCCTATGTCCAAGCTGTGCCGAACCCACGTGCCTATTAGAGTTGTCGAACTTGATGGAACAACTGCGTCGAGCGATGGTTCAAGATCGCCAAGGAACACAGGCACATCGAGAAACGGCGTAAACCCCACAATGTTATTCCGCCAGAAAATTTGCTTGAGCTTCGGCAAATCGTCCACGGGCAAATACGCGCCCGCGTTCACGGGCCGGTAATCCACGCCGCCAACCTCGAGCGGCAGCGTGTCCGCCTTCGGCGTGACCAGCAGATTCGCTCCGAGGCTGCGGAATTCCGCTGCGAGGCGGTCGCCCACACTCAGCGCGACCGTGAGAGTCGCCGTCGCCACAGCCATGCCCAGCGCCAGCGCCGCGCCGGTAATTAATTTACGCCGCGGGGAACGCGCGAACGATTCGGCAACGATGCGCAGGAACATTATTCAATCATCCGATCCGGTAATTTATTTCGGCAGCACAAAGACCCGGTTCCCTGGCTCTCAGCGCGGCGGCGCTTCCGTTACCGCCTGCTGCAACGCGGACATTTCCACCACCAGTGTATTCCCATCCACGCGCCCGCCGACTCCCACCGGATTGCACCCGCCCGCATCACCAATCGACGGAATGTAAATCGCCGAGGAGCAGTTGCGGCAAATCACGTTTTGCCCTTCCTGCCGGTAACCGGCCCAGCCGCAGATGCGGCACGCGTCCAGCGCAACTCCCCATCCGTTCGGCTTGCGGATCACGAAAAACCGGATGGACGTAGTCCCCTCGGTCGCCTGGAAAAAGTGCACGTTGCCGTCATCCACCTGCGCAATCGGAATCCGCAGCGCGCCCTGCTCCGGATACACCGCGGTTGCCCCGGGCGGCGTCGCCGCCTGCCGCGCATAAACAAAATCCGCCGTCAGCGCAATAACAACGGCCGCGCACAGGAAGGACGCCGCAAACATCCAGCGCCGCTGCCGCCGCCGCTCCCATTCGATGCGGCGCCGCTCCGCGCTGTGCGCTTCATCCTGCGCGGGCACGGGCGCTTCGCCGCGCGATGCCGCGAACCACTCGCGCAAAATCAGCACCGCAGCCGCGCCCAGAATCACCACGAAAAAGAAAACGTCGTTGCGCACGATCGGCCCAATGAGCGCCATCTCGCGCTGGCTCGACGCGATCCACTGCGCCTCGCTCAATTCGTGCACGCCGGTGAGCGCAAGCTGGAAAGCGACAACCATCAATATGCCGGACGTAACCGCGAAGAACCGGCCGAGCGGCACGCGCAGCGTCCCCTGAAAAAAGAAAAGTCCCACGGCAATGGCGATGCCCAGCCCCAAAAATGTGCCGACCCAAACGTTGATGCCCTGCGCGGAAAACTCCACTGCGCGCAAAATCAGCGCCAACTCAGCGCCTTCGCGCACCACCATCAGGAACACAAATAGGAATAATCCCCATCCAGCGGCGCGCGTGGTCTTCTCCGCGGCTCCGCCCGCGATGTTGTCAATGCGCGTCTCGATATCTTTGCGCAGCCGCCGCGCCACACGGTTCATCCAAATCACCATGGAAACGACGAATCCCGCCGCAGCAAGCAACAAGACGCCCTCGAAGCCGTCTTCGCTGATTTGCCAGCGCGAAAGCGCCCACGCAACGCCAGCGCTCGCCACCGCCGCCAGCCCCACGGCCGCCCAAACGTATCGCGCCAGCGCACGCCGCCCACTGCGGTTCAGATATACGAGTACAATGCCGACGATGAGCGCGGCCTCGACGCCTTCCCGGAGAGCGATTAGCAGAGCAGAGAGCAATGGATACCCAGTTGCAACTCTAGTTGCAACTCGTTTGCAACTAGAATTCGAGTGTAACCGTTTTGCAATGAAGCGTCAAGGCGAAGCGCACGCCGACGGCGTCTATTAGAATGGATAGGCGCGTCTGCACAGCGCCGATTGGGCAATTGAGCTCGCATACTCCACTCCGCAAAGCTGCCGCCATCGCGCTGGCGTATTTTTTTCTTGCTGGGACGATGAACCCGCAATCCGGGCCCCCGGCTACTCAGCTGCTCCCCCCAGCCCAACAGTCCACTGCCCAGCAATCCACTGTGCAACAGTCCACGGCGCCTCCGGCCATTACGCCTCAATCCATACCTGCGCAGCCCGCCAAGCCGAAGCGTGTGACTCCCTCCCCTGCTCTGGCGAAGATAGCCATGGAAGCCGGGCGGAAGGCTGAGGCAGCGGCCGACTGGCAGGCGGCATTCAACTTTTATTCGGAAGCCGCCGCCTATGCGCCGAAGGATCCCACGGCCGCGTTCTTGCGCGAATTCGCACGCTATCACGTCGCCCAGCAGCATATGGACAATGCGGAACGCGAGGCTCTTGCGGGCAACATAGAGCGTTCCATCTCGGAGGCGCGCCTTGCCGTATTTCTAGACCCGGGCTACATAGTTGCCCGCGAGCGCCTCGGCCAAATCGAGTCGCTGAATACATCGCGCAATCAGGCGCCCCGGCCTCATCTCGTCGGCCCGGTTACGCTCCGGCCGCAAGGCGGCACGCACACCTTCGATGTCCGCGGGGATGTGCGCGCCGCATATCTGGAACTCGCGCGGCAATTTGGACTCACAGTAAACTTTGATCCCGACCTTCCCAATCGCCTCACGCGGTTCCGCGCCCCTGACGCGGACTTCGAGACCGCGGCGCGTATCCTCACTGAGGAGACCCACACTTTCTGGACGCCGCTTGATGAGCACATGATTTACGTCGCCGACGATTCTCAGGCGAAGCGTAAACAATTTGAGCAAGTGGTCACGCAAACTTTTATTCTGCCGAACAGCCTTACCGACACGGAAATGGCGGATACGCTGCGCTTGATTCGAGAGATGACAGGCATCACCGCGACTTCTTTCGACGCCGCCGCGCGAGAGGTGACCCTGCGCGATTCACCGCAGAAAATCGGCGTGGCGGAAAAACTCATTCGGGAAATCGAGCAGGGCCGCGGCGAGGTAATTCTCGAATTTGAGTTTCTTGAAGTGGATCAAAACGAAGCGCAGATTCTGGGCGTCGCGCCGCCAACTGCCACCAGCCTCGTCTCGGTAAGCCAGTCGGAAGTCAACCAGATCGAGAATGCGCAGACCACCCAGCAATTGCTTACCATTATCCAGCAGATTTTCGGTTCCGCGGCTGGTGGCGGCGCGCTCGGCGGACTGCTTCCCCCGCTTATCGCCTTGGGCGGCGGAAAAACTTTTTATCTTTCCACTCTGCCCAGCGCCACGGTGAACTATTCCCAAACATTCAGCCTCGTGAAGAGCGCCCAGCGAGTGCTGATGCGCGCGCAGGACGCCAAGCCGGCCACGTTTTTTCTCGGCGAGCGCTACCCCATCACGCTCTCGAACCTCTCCGCAAACTTGGAGTCCAATAATTTTATCCAGGGCTCGCTGCCCCGCACCGACTATACGTCGGGCACGAATCCCAGCGCGATTGTCACGGTCGGACTGCTGAACGGCAAGCTCGCCCTTGTCACTGCAAACCAGGGCGCTGACTCCATTTCCGTTTTCCTCAGCAATGGCGATGGCACATTTCAGCCGAAAACAGACATACCCGTCTTAACAGGCGGCGGGCCGGTCGCGCTCGCTACCGGCGACTTCAACGGCGACGGCAACATCGATCTTGCCGTACTTAACGGAACTGCAGAATCGGTCTCGATTCTTCTCGGCGATGGCAATGGCGGGTTTGCACCCGCCACCGTGCCTGTAACATTTTCAACCGGTCACGGCCCTGTCGCCATATTGTCGGGAATTTTCAACATCAACAACAACACCCACCTCGATCTCGCCGTCGTCAACCACTCCGACAACACTGTCTCCATTTTTCTGGGTGACGGCACGGGCAATTTCACTCCCGGTCCAACGCCGTCGCTCACCACAGGTATTGGCCCGCAAGCCATCGCCGCCGCCGATTTCAACAACGATGGACTTCTTGATCTCGCGGTCGTAAATCAGACGGATAACACGGTTTCGATTTTCGCCGGCGACGGCAACGGAAATTTTACTTTGGTGCCGGGCACCCTATCCGCGACCGGGCAGGCTCCCAGCGGAATCGTCACCGGTATTTTTGTTACCGGCAGTGCCAATCAAGACCTCGCCATTACGAATCAGACTGACAATACCGTCTCGATCCTCGTCGGAAATGGGGACGGCACTTTTCAGGCGAAAACAGACTTTCCGACGGGCAATGAACCGGTCGCCCTGATTACCGGCGACTTCAATGGCGATGGCATCCCCGATTTGATTACCGCAAATAAAACGGACAACACGGTCACAGTTCTTATCGGCGGCGGTCAAGGAAACTTCAATGTTCTGCGGCTCGACGTGCCGGTCGCCACCGGGCCTGTCGCGCTCGTCGCCGCGGACTTCAATGGCGATACCCGCCTCGACCTTGCCGTAGCCGCGCAAACCGCCAGCGCCGTTTCGATCATTATCAATACCGCGGGGCTAAGCACTCCGAGCCTGGCCGTGCAGACGCCCTACCCCGGCTCGCAATACGAAGACATCGGCATCAAAGTCAAGGCCACTCCGCGCGTGCATCCTGGTGGAGACGTAACTCTCGAGCTATCCATTGAAATAAAAAGCCTTACCGGCTCGAGCCTCAACAATATCCCGGTCATCACCAACCGCAGCTATCAGCAGACCATTCGCGTAAAAGAAGATGAGACAACACTTCTTTCCGGCTTGATTGATCACGAGGAATCCATGGCCATCTCCGGTATTCCGGGCTTGGCGCTCATACCCGGAGCTGGCCTGCTGATGGGCACCCGGAATCCTATGAAGTCCGATACACAGCTCCTGATTTTAATCACACCGCGCCTCGCGCGGGTTGTTCCGGGCATTGGCAGCACAATTTATGCGGGCAAGGACAGCTCCGGTCGCGGCACCTCAGTAGACCATTAGCCCCTGGTAATCGCGCCAATCAGCGGCCTGTGGCAGGCATTCTGGAAACAACCATTCCGGCGCTCTGGCGCGTCTAAGTGTGTGGGGAGTAGTATTCTCACCAAGACTGGCATCCAGAAATCCGCGTGGGGGTTCCTGCGAGTTGACGTCAGGAAAACGCGGCGCATATAATGCCTGTCTCGCATTTTGGGAACGTTCCCACAAGGAGAATTCAAGTGAAGAACCGCGCATTCATTTCCTGGGTGGCGCTCGCATTTTTTTGCGTGGCCCCCGTAGCATATGCCCAAGGTGGCGCGCCGCAGGGAGCGGCTAACACGAACAAGATCGCCGTCATTCGGATGCGCGACGCTATTCAGTCCACACTCGAAGGCAAGCAGGCTTCCGCTGAACTCACGGCGAAATACGCGCCCATGCAGTCGGACATCGTGGCCACACAAAAACTGGTGGACGATATTTCTAAACAACTCCAGGCCGGCGCCAACACGCTCAGCGAAGAAGAGAAGGAGCGCAAGGCAGCCCAGCGAGACGTCCTGAACCATAAAGCCCAGAGGCTTGTCGAGGAGCTGCAGGAAGAGTCTACTGCGGACACAAACGAAGCTGTGAACCGCATCGGAAAGCGGATGCTTGACGTCCAGGAACGCTATGCTCGCGAGAACGGCTACGCATTGGTGATTGACAGCTCCGGCGGTCAAACCATGGTGGTGATGTATTTCGCCAAATCGATAGACATCACCGACGAAGTCGTGAAGCTTTACGACCAGCAATTCCCGGTGCGCGCCGCCGCGGCTCCAGCGTCAAAGCAACCTGGCTCACAGCCGCCCGCGCAGAATCCCCCGGCCAAGCGGCCCGGCGGCAACCAGTAATTTGCATTAGCGAGGATCTGTATTATTAATGAGCGGTGTTTCTTTTTAGATTGATCGAACTCCAGTTTGCGGAATTCTCAGGCCTCTTGCAACGAGCCCCGCGCTCGCCGCAAGAGGCCTGAATTGTTTGCCTTCCGCCCCTGCCTTGCTTAAACCCTGTTATCAGGCTTATACTTAGCTTCGCTCTGAAGCGGGTCGAAGTCCTAAGTGGGCGCGAGCCCACTTTTTTGTTGGCGGCGAACAGCTTTTTGCGCCGGCGCGCCGCGATGCTAGAGGACTCCCCGGCGACAGTTTTATGGACCAGGATCGGATTCGCGCGGCGGCCGAGCGCGTGGCGGGCTCGCTTGGGCTGGAGATCGTTGAAGTCGAATGGAAGGTCGGCAAGCAGCGCTTCCTTCGCATAACAATTGACAAGCCCGAGGGCGTCAGCCACGCCGATTGCTCGGCCCTGAGCGAGCAGTTGAGCGTCATCCTCGACGTTGAGGATCTGGTGCCCGGCCCGAGGTACATTTTCGAAGTCAGCTCGCCGGGCCTGGACAGGAAGTTGCTCAAGATGGCCGACTACGAGCGTTTCGCCGGAAGGCTCGCGAAAATTTGGACGAATGAGCCGGTGACTCCAGGCGAAGGCGCGCGCCCGGTGAATTATATCGAAGGGCGGCTCGCGGGCATCACGGATGGCATTGTGCGAGTTGAATTGGCGAGCAAGACAGGCGTGAACATAGCTGAGTTCCCGTTTGGAATCATACGTAAGGCAAATTTAATCGTAGAATTTTAAGGTGAAGCGGAATGGCGAGTTTGCTTTTTCAGACAATCGAGCAGATCAGCCGGGAAAAGCATATCGAACCGGAGATCATCGTCGCGGCCATCGAGGATGCGATGGTCGTGGCTGCCCGTAAATTTTATAAGAGTGAGGAAGAGCTGCGCGCCAAGTTCGATCAGGAATCCGGGCAGATCAGCGTGTTCGCGGTGAGAACCGTCGTGGAAGAAGTTGCCGATCCGAATCGCGAATGGACTCTCGCGGAGGCAAGGAAGCAAGTTCCGACCGCCGAAGTCGGCTCTGAAATTATGATCCCGCGGCCCACGGACATGCTCGGCCGCATCGCCGCGCAAACCGCCAAGCAAGTGATCATGCAGAAAGTGCGCGAGGCCGAGCGCGACACCGTTTACAACGAATACATCGGCCGCGTCGGCGAGCTTGTGAATTGCATTGTGAAGCGCACCGAAGGCCTCGACGTCGTGGTGGACCTCGGTCGCACCGAAGCGCGCATGCCCAAGCGCGAACAGTCCCGCCTTGAAACTTACAATCTCGGTGAACGTCTCCGCGTTGTAATCCGCGCCGTGGACCGCGCCGCAAAAGGCCCGCAGGTAATCGCCTCGCGCGCCGATCCCGTGCTCGTGCAGCGCCTGTTTGAAATGGAAGTCCCGGAAATTTATGACGGCACCGTACAAATCCGCGCCGTCGCGCGCGAAGCGGGCGAGCGCACCAAGATCGCCGTCGCCAGCCGCGACAAGGAAGTGGATCCGGTCGGTGCATGCGTCGGCATGAAGGGCATGCGCGTCCAGTCCATCATCCGAGAATTGCGCGGCGAAAAAATTGACATCATTCCCTATTCCGAAGACACGGTCACATTCGCGCAGAAAGCGCTTAGCCCCGCGAAAGTCACGCGCGTCCAGATCGTGGACCCCGAGACCAAGAGCCTCGAAATTATTGTCGAGGATACGCAGCTCTCGCTGGCCATCGGCAAGAAGGGGCAAAACGTCCGCCTCGCCAGCAAATTGATCGGCTGGAACATTGACATCAAGAGCGAGGAAGAAAAGCGCCAGGAACTCGAAGCGCAGATGGCCGCGCTCACCGCTCCCGGCACTCCGCTCAGCGAACTGGCCGGTGTCGGCCCGAAGACGGTCGAAAAGATCGAAGCCGCGGGCATCACTACGATTGAAAAACTCGCGGACATGACGCCAGAGCAATTAATGGAAATTCCCGGCATCGGCGACAAGATGGTGGAAAAAATCCATCAATCGGTGACGGCTTACTTTGAGGCGCTCGAAGCCAAGCAAGCCGCGGATGCCGAGGCCGCTGCAATCGCGGCAGCCGCTGAAGCGGAGGCCGCGACGGCCGCCGCCGCAGAGGCCACCGCAGCCGCCGCGCAGGCCGCTGAACAATCTACTGAGCCCGCCGCTGAACCCGCGGAAAGCGCGGAAGGTGCAGCAGTGGCCGCGCCCGAGGAAACATCAGCCGAAGTGTCCGCGGAGATTCCTAAAGTAGTTCCTGCACAGGAAGCAGCACGCGAAACTGTTTCGACAGAAACGCCCGCGAAACCGGGCGACACGGCCGAACCCCGGCCCAGTGAGGAATGAGCCGCGAGCCCTATGCCCGACGCCAATCAGATTCGCATCAACGAACTGGCCCGCGACCTCGAGGTCAAGGCCAAGGCGATCATCGACTATCTCCCCGAAATTGGCGTCACCGAAAAGAAAACTCACTCCAGCTCGATTGAAGTCGCCGCCGCGGAAAAGGTAAAAAAACATTTCCAGCAATTAGCTGACGCGGATGCCGCCGCGGAAAAAGCCGCCATCGCGGAAAAAACCGCGAAGGATGCCGCCGCCAAAGCCGCGCGAATGCGTCCCGCCGCCGCGGCAAAACCTGCCGCGCCCGGCGCGCCCGCTGCTCCTGCTGGAGTTCCGGCCGCACATGGAATTGGCGCGAAGCATCCCGTGCCCGGCGCGCCCATCGCAGCGCAACCCGCTGCCGGTGCTGCTCCCGGTAAGCCACTCGGTCCGCGACATCCAGGTGCACCGCCCGCAGCTCCCGGCACAAGTCCCGTGCCGACAAAACCAGCCGTACCCGTTGCGCCCGGTGCAATCGCCGCAAGGCCGCCCGCGCCCGCGGGCGCCACACCTGCAACGAGCAAGGCGCCTGTGCCGCCTGCTGGCCCGCAGCGCGGAGTGCCCCTGCATCCGCAAGCAAAGCCACCGTATCCGCCGGCATCGCCGCGCGCTCCGCAAACAATGCGGCCCGGCGCCGCTGGTGCGCAAGCCCGCGCGGTGCCCGGCCGCCCAATCGCTCAGCGGCCCGGCCAACCCGCCGGGCCTCCCGGCAGATATCCACAGCGGCCCACCGGCCCCGGCGGCCGTCCGCCGATGCGACCCGGCCAGCGGTCCGGCAGTCCCGGCGCGCTGCCCCCGCCGATGCCGGGCAAAGCCGAACCCGGCAAGCCAATTTATGAGCGCAAGCCCGCCTCTCGCGCGCGTCCCACGATGGACCGCCGCTTCGAGGAAGGCGAGCGCAAGCTGCATCCGGTTCGCGCGCGTGCGGGCGCCGCAGGGCAACGAGCCATTCGCCCCGAAGCGCCTGTGCCGGTTGAGCGCGCTCCGCGCGAGATCACCATCACCGAAGGCGTCACCGTACGTGAACTCGCCGAAAAACTTGATGTCCGCGCGAAGGAACTTCTAAAAGTTCTGCTCGACAAGGGCATGTTCGCCAGCATCAATCAAGCGCTGGACACCTCCACCGCAACGAGTCTTGCCGAATCATTTAACGGTATCGTGAAATTTGTATCCTTCGAGCAGGAAGCCGTTCAGGAAGTCGCCAAAGAAGAGAAAGCCGAAAATCTCGTTCCGCGCGCGCCGGTCGTCACCGTCATGGGCCACGTGGACCACGGCAAGACCAGCCTCCTCGATGCCATCCGCGAAACCGAAGTTGCCGCGGGCGAAGCCGGAGGCATCACTCAGCACATCGGCGCTTACTCCGTCACTGTGCATGGCCGCAAAGTTGTTTTCATTGACACGCCGGGCCACGAAGCCTTCACGCGCATGCGCGCGCGCGGCGCCAAAGTTACGGACATCGTCGTCCTCGTCGTCGGCGCCGATGACGGCGTGATGCCGCAAACACTCGAAGCCATTGATCACGCCAAGGCCGCCGGCGTGCCCATCATCGTCGCGATCAACAAAATTGATAAGCCCGACGCGCAGCCCGAAAAGGTGAAGCGCCAGTTGGGTGACCGCGGTCTGCTGGCCGAGGAATATGGCGGCGACACCGTGATGGTGGAAGTTTCCGCCAAGCAGAAAACAAACATCGAGAAATTGCTCGAGATGATTTTGCTCGTCGCCGATCTCCGCGAACTCAAGGCCAATCCGAAAGCCCCGGCCAGCGGAACCGTGCTCGAATCTCGCGTGGATCGTGGGCGCGGCACGGTCGCCACCATGCTCGTACAAAACGGCACTTTCAGTAACGGCGATTTCTTTCTTTGCGGATCCGTTTTCGGAAAAGTCCGCGCCATGTTCGACGACAAGGGCCAGGCGGTGAGAAGCGCCGGACCTTCTTCCCGATCGAAGTAATCGGATTGGGCGGCGTGCCCGAAGCGGGCGACCAGTTCCAAGTCACCGACGAAGCCAAGGCGCGCCACATCGTCGAGTACCGCCAGTCGAAATTGCGCGAAGCCACGCTTGCCAAGTCGGCGGGCGCGCGCCTCACGCTTGACCAATTGCACGAACAGCTCCGCGCCGGCGAAATTAAGGAATTGCCCATCGTTATCAAGGCCGACGTGCAGGGTTCGGCTGAAGTCCTCAGTGAAATGTTGCCCAAGCTTTCGGACGACCGCGTCCGCCTCAAGGTAATCGGCTCGGGCGTGGGCGCTGTCAGTGAGACGGACGTGCTCCTTGCTTCCGCCTCGAGCGCCATCATCATCGCCTTCAACGTCCGCCCGGAGCGCAAGGCCGCCGAACTCGCCGCCCGCGAAGGCGTGGAAGTCCGCACGCACTCGATCATTTACGAGGTCGCTGACGAATTGAAGAAGGCCATGACCGGATTGCTCGAGCCCGTCATCAAGGAAACCGTGCTCGGCCACGCCGAGGTTCGCAACACCTTCCGCGTCAAGGGCGTCGGCACCGTGGCCGGCTGCTATGTCGTTGATGGAATTCTGAAGCGCGACGCGCAGGTGCGCGTTGTCCGCGACGGCGTCGTCGTCTACACCTCGAAGCTCAGTTCGCTCAAGCGCTTCAAGGAAGACGCCACTGAAGTCCGCACGGGCTACGAATGCGGCGCCGGCATTGCCAATTTTAATGACGTCAAGCTCGGCGACGTCCTCGAATGCTTCAACGTGCAGCGCATTCTTCTCAGCGAAGCCTCCGCATAGAAGTTCTGTGTAGCGCCGGCTTCCGTGCCGGCGGTTTTGCTTTTTGCTTTTCGTAGGGCCCGGCATTAGGCGGGCCGAGGTTTTTGCGATACAGGGGCGCCGATGCCCATTGGTCTACTGACGCTCGATATCCACCTTCCCGAATCGCACTCGCTCAAGGACAAGCGGCAAGTGCTTCGCAGCCTGAAGGACCGCCTGCGCGGGAAGTTCAATGTCGCCGTCTCCGAACTCGAGCATTCCGAAATCCTGACGCGCGCCACCATCGGAGTCGTCACGCTCGCCGACCAGCCCGGCTTTGTTACCCAGTCGCTCCAGGCCGCGCTCGCCGAATCCGAGCGCATACTCGGCCGCTATCTGGTGGACCATCAGATCGAACTGTATTGAACTCGGGGCTTTTTGTTTTGGACTTTTAACGCGCGACTGTTTAATCTCAATTCTCGTTTCTGAGGATGATCGCCATGCACGCTCCCGGACATCGCCACGAACGCATCGCCGAGGAAATCCATCATGAAGTGGACTCCATGCTCGCGGGCGAACTCCGCGACCCGCGCCTCGAGGCCAGCGTCACCGTTACCGAGGTCCGTCTCCAGCCGGACATGAAAGTCGCGCGAATTTTCGTCAGTATTATCGGCACTCAAGAAGAGCAGTCCGACGCGCTCGCCGCTCTCACAAAAGCCACCGGCTATATTCGTCACGAACTCACCGAACGCATCCAGATGCGCCGCAGCCCGGATCTCCAATTCCACATGGACAATTCCGAAGAGCAGGCCCGCCGCATTGAGGAGTTGCTGCGCATGTCGCAATCGCAATCGAAACCTCCGCAGGATTCAGGCCCGGACAATCCTTCGGAGCAATCCTGAAAGAAAATTCCTGGGCATGCCCCGCAAACCACAGCCCGCGCCATTTGAAGGCGCGCTCGTGATGGATAAGCCGCGCGGAAAAACTTCGCACGATGTCGTCGAAGCCGTGCGCCGCATCGTGGGCTTTCGCCAGATCGGCCACCTCGGCACGCTGGACCCGCTCGCAACGGGTGTCCTCGTTCTGCTTCTCGGCCGCGCCACGCGACTCGCGCAGTTTTACGCCGGGCGCCGCAAGCGTTACGAGGCAACGTTTCGCTTCGGATTTGCCACGGACACTTACGACGCCGATGGCGCGCCCGCCGGCCCCGACTCCTCGCCCGTGCTCGACCGCGCCATCACCGAAGGCTTCGCGGCAAAACTCACGGGACGCTTCCCACAAATGCCGCCCGCTTATTCCGCGAAAAAATTCCACGGAAAATCCGCCCATTCGCTCGTGCGCAAAAACAAACCGGTGGAATTAAAGGCCGTAGAAATCGAGGTTTACGAATTCCGCGTGGTGAATGTGGAAGGCTCGCGCGCCCGAGTCGCCATCGAGTGCGCCTCCGGCACTTATATCCGCTCGCTCGCGCATGAGATGGGCGTCATGCTCGGCTGCGGCGCGCATCTCGAGGAAATCGTCCGCACCGCCGTCGGCGAATTCACGCTTGATCAAGCCGTCAAAATTGAAGACCTTGTCCATGCCGCCAAGCAAAACAATCTTCCCAATTTCGTAATCCCTCTCGAGCGTCTCTTGCTCGAACTGCCGCGCGTCACCGTGCTGCCGATTGTCGAGAAGGCCGTCCGCCACGGCGCAAAGTTCAACGTGATCCCCTCCCAAGTGCAGGCGGGCCGCGTCGCCATGGCGCAGGGCGCTCCCGCCGAACTCGACTCCGGCGAATGGAAGCCTGCGCGCCTCCGCGTCTTCAGCCCGCAGGAAAAACTGCTCGCCATCGCCGAAGCCGTCGTTCCGCGCACCTATCGCCCTGTCGTCGTCCTCGCCGCCGAATCATAGGGTGGCATACATGGATATCAAGCAGTGTTGGAAAGTTCAGGCCCGTAAGTCGGAGGCCCACCTTGCTGATGTCTACACAAAAGTTCAGAAAGCGATTCGCGCGAAGATCGCCGCGGAATAATGTCCGTTGAAAAGATTTCGGGAAGGAGCGCTCGAGTATCTGAAGTCTGCTCAACTTGCTTGGACCCATTATCGCGACGCGGAATGCGGCGCCCAAACGCAGCAAAACGAGGGTGGCAGTACTGGCCCCTCCATTCTTGCGGGCTGCAAGAAGGAGCTTGCTGATCGCCGCGAGGACGACTTGCAGATGACCTACGCCATTTACCTCCTCCCCTAACGCCGCCCGCCTCTATCCTTTGTCGAGATTCATCTCTGATCCTTCACAGGAGGGCTGTTCAAGAAGGTCAACAAGTGGCTCAGGTCACCCTCATTCAAAGTGGGCCAGCCCAGACCCAGCTCCTCAGCCTTCGGATACATGCGGGGTCCGTGAGACCAAAGAGCCAGGGCGAAGTCTACAGGGGTCAAGACCTGGCCCGCCTTCCTCAGGTTGGGACCCATTTTTCCTCCGCGCGCGTCGCTTCCATGACACTGACTGCACTTACGCTCGTTAAATAGCTCCTGCCCGATAATGGGTGAGCCTCCGAGATCGAAATACCGCACGCTATAAAGGAACGAGATCAGATCGGACATCTCCTGTCCTTCAAAAGCCGGGCGCTCAATGCCCTTTGCCTTCATGGCTGCCCACATCTCCGGAGAGTGATTCCACATCCGGCCTGCCAATTGGGTCAGCGTGCGGGGCAATGGCCGATCCGAGCCGAGGTCCGGGCCAACGGTTCCTCCTTCGCCATGAATGGCATGACAGGAGATGCACCCCTTTGCGCGAAATACCGCCCAGCCTCGGTGCGGGTTCGCTGGAAGTAGGTCGGACTCCCGCTCTGGCCCTCCTCGGAGGGAGCGCATAAAAGCCAACAAATCGTTCATCTGCTCGCCCTCAAAGCGGGGCCAAGCCATTTTGAATTGGCTCATGTAGATTTCCATCACGGGCGCATGGTTCCACATTGTTTGCGACCAAAAAATTGGCGTATCCACCGGACCGATTTCCTTCAGATTGGGTCCGACGCTGCCTCCCGTGTCACCGGTCGCATGGCAACGGATGCACCCTTTCTGCGTGAACAGCAGCTTTCCGTGTGTCGGGTCTCCCGATTCGTCGTCGTAGCAGGTGACATAGAGGTACGCAAATAGGTTTGCCATCTCTTCGGGCGTAAACTGAGGGAAACTTATCTTGTTGAGTTTTATTTGTTCCCACATGCGTGGCGCGTGATTCCACATCTGGGTAACTAACTCGTTCATGGTGGAACCTGCGGCGCCTTTCAAACCCAGATCGGGGGCCAGCTTCGCTCCAACGCCGAGAACAGAATGGCAGCTGCTGCATCCCTTTTGCTGGAACGTTTGTGCGCCGGCGCGTGGGTCGCCGACCAGAAAGCTATTCCATTGTTCGGGTGAGCCGCGCCATTGCCAGGCGAGAACGCCGAGAAAGAGGACCAGCGCTGCAGTAATAATTGCAACGATCAAGATTACTTTGTGACGTCGGGAACTCATGCCTTACCTCGATCGGGCTGATTCTTCTTGCGCCCCTCGCCCAGATGAGCGTCGGGCTCCGGCCCGTTCATCACCCATTCCCGCCAACCGCTGTTTCTAGTGCGAATGCGATGACTAGAGGGTTTTGATTTTCACCGTGAGGTACATAGTGGACCACTTGCGACACGCGACTATGACATGAATCACAGTCGGCCGTGACGGCCGTCACGTGACATGCTTTGCCGATGTGGCCCCACCCTTCGGCGTGGCAGGCTTGCGATTGCCTGATTGTTCTCTTATAGCCCCGGGCCCGACTCGCTGCAACTGCGAGCCCCGTCACAGCTTGTCCCGATCAGGCAATCGGGGCGCGTTGTTTACGTCTCGAGTTTTGTTCAGGACGCGAGCAATCTGCCTGCTTGTCAGGCAAGGTGGGCAGACAAAGCCCGCTGTAAAATCGCGTGACGACGCTTTAAACCGTCAGGCTTTCGCAGGCTGATACTGGCCCTCACCTTTTTCGACATGGCTCCAGTTGAGCTCCGCGAGATAGAGTTGGTTGCCATCCGGATCTTCAAACCCGATAAAGGAACCGGCCTTGCCTTCATTGACGACATCGCCTTGAAACCGAATGCCCTTCGCTTTCAATGCGCTGACGGCGTCTCGCAGCGAACCCTTCAGTTGCAGTCCAATCGCCATGGACCCCTTTCGCCCGGCCGAGAATTCCTTGGAGGCCGGGTGAAGCCCGATCGTGAGCCCCGTTCCTGCCTCGATCGAAGCCCAGTGGTCGCCAAAACGGTATGCGAGTTTCAGCCCAAGCGTCTCGGAATAAAAGCGCACGGCTCTGTCCATATTTGAGACGTAAACGGTTACATTTCCGCCTGAAAACATTGTTTCCTCCTCGTGTGTGTCGTGAGACTTGTCCATCGCTTGTAATTGTTCGTCGAAAAATGGTAGTAGGTAAAGAGCCACTTTCGCGGCAAATGGTGCCAGTTTGAAGCGCACAGCTAATCCGCCCATGCCGGCCTTGAGGATCAGGGCGCAATCAACCTGCCCGTTGTACCGCCAGATCTACGATCAACTGCGTCTGGCGATTCTCGAACAAAAGCTGCCTGCGGGAGCGCGCCTTCCATCCACACGCGCTCTGGCCTGCAAGCTCGGAGTCTCGCGGAACACGGTCCTCAACGCGTATGACGCACTTGTTGCCGATGCACTGTTGGCGGCGCGCAAAGGCTCGGGAACTCGCGTCGAAATGCCCACGGAAAGAATCCCGCCGCCAGCCACGCTTGTGCGGAAGCCTTTCGATTTATGGGCCGCCGTTCGCGAAGCTCATTTCCCAACCGTCATGGCCCGTCTGCGCGACCCCGACGGAAATCTCCTCTACCTTCATCCCTGAACTGCTTCACCAACGGTGAATCCGGCTTCTAGGCCGCCCACACCCGTTGCGGACACACCATCGGCCAACCCGCAATTTCCGCGCCCGGTTATCTCTGGTATGGGAATTCGTTAATCCAGTGAAACCCGCGGTTTACGAGTATCAATTTGGAGCGGTCCACAAGTTTGAGACGCATGTAAATCTTGTGCCCACTCATCGAGCCGTCCAATACCAATTGATCCTGGGCGGGCCGCTCATAAGTGAAGGTCGCCTTCCAGTTTTTGTCGCTGCTCCTGGTTAGCGTCAAGGTTTTGTCGCTCGCGTTGATCGAAGAGGTGTATCCGGTAAAAGTGTCGTCCATTCGCTGGAAAGTCGTGTTTGTTGGGAAATCGAAAAGTATTCGGCGCCAGCGGTCGTAATCCGTCAGGAGTGGCGCGCGGATCTGCCCGTCAACAGACATCTCTTCCACATTCCAAATGCCGTAAAGCTCCGGCTTGGGCCGCGCTCCGCCATACGTGTGCCATGCTTTTATTCCGCCGTATAAATTCATCGCCACGAGGTACAAACCGAACGCCACCTGCAGTGCAACTGCGATGCGGTTCGCGCGCGGCTTCCGGAAGAGTTGCGGGTGCTGCGGTGGCGGGGTCTCTCGGCTTGCGAAAAAGAAACTCGATAGCCGGCGGGCATCAGGTGCAAGCAAGTAAAGCGAAAAGAGGATCAGGTGGAAGGCAAAAAGCTTCACCGGCACGTCATAAGTCATATTGAGAATGAAAACGTAAGTCGTGTCGAACAGGCACACCAGCGCTCCCAGTGTCGTGATGCGCGGAACCAGAAGCAAAATCCCCCCCAGCACCTCCGCGCAACCCGTACAAATTTCGTAGCTGCGCGAGGCGCCGATCGAATACCACAGCACGCCCATTGGGGAAAAATTGCCGAACGGCTCAACCAATTTAGTGAGGAACGGGAACGGCATCTGCAGCGGGATCAGTTTGTCAAAGCCGTAGAGAAACATTTCGGAAGCCAGCGCGAATCGAATGCCCACGCGAAACCACTTGTACAATGCAACGTAATTCTGGCGGCGCCGGTCGAAAATGGACCACACGCCCGTTGCAATCACCGCGAATAACAGCAGACAGAATGCCTGCACCCAGTCAAACGTTTTGTCGCCGCTGCCGCTGCCCGTGTAAACCAGTGGGTGCGTCACGCGAAAAACATGCGCTGCGGTCCAAAAAGTAATTTGGCGCAGCGGCCATAGCGTGCCGAAGTCAGGGATGTCCACTTTCGGAATGATGAATATTCCGCTGAAGACCTGATTGCTCAAGCAAAATAACGTGAAGTAAGCAAAACACAGTCGGAACGCAACACGCTTCCCAAGGCTCCAGGGTACAACGGGAATTCCAATTTGCGCGTCCGCCGGCTCTGATTGATCGCCTGCAATATCCATGGCCGCGAGCCCTCCGGGTTGCTCATCCTACGCCTCTCCCGGCCGCCGCACCACGGTTTTGCCTGCCGCTGTGGCCCCTTTCGCAGCCGGCGCAGTATTGAAAAAAAACCGCCCGGAAGGCTTTAGACACTCAGCAACCAAATCAGCGCCAGTGTCGCAGGCATGCAAGCACAAACAAACTTCATCCGTCAGCTCCTTTCAACTGTGATCTGCCGGCCACGCCTGTAATGAGCTACTCGGACCGCAAGGCTTCTATGGGATCAAGATACGCAGCTTTTCTCGCGGGGTAATACCCGAAGCCGATTCCAACCAGCGCTGAAAATAAGACCGCCAGCATAACCGCACCCGGGCCCACGGACGTCGACCAGCCCGCGATGCGCGAGATCAAATAGGAAGCGCCGAACCCAAACAGGATTCCGATAAATCCGCCGGCGATCGATAGCGTGACCGCCTCGACCAGGAACTGCGTGAGGATATCGCGCATCTTTGCGCCCAAGGCTTGCCGCAAACCAATTTCGCGCGTCCGCTCGCGAACGGAGATCAGCATGATGTTCATGATTCCGATGCCGCCCACAACCAACGAGACCGAAGCCACGGCCGCGAGCATGATCGACATGATGCTCGAAGACGCCTCTTGCGCGGCGAACAAGTCTTGCAGGTTCTGAATCGTGAAATCGTCAGCCTCGTTCGGCTGCAGATGATGGCGTTGCCGCAGAAGCGATTCGGCTTCCTGCTGCGCCTGTACGATGAGCGCGGCGGATTGCGCCTGCATAATGATGTTGTTCACCGCGTCAGCATTGGCCTGGTTGGCGCCGAGCACTTTCCGCTTGGCTGTCGAAATCGGTAGATAAATTACATCGTCCTGATCCTGCCCCTGGGATGATTGGCCTTTGGGTGTGAGCACTCCAACCACCGTGAACGGAACATTTTTGATGCGGATCGATTGGCCAATGGGATCCGCGCCGCCGAACAAGTTATTCACCACCGTCTGGCCGAGGAGCGCGACATCGTTCGCGGCATCCACATCCTGCTGAGTGAATATGTCCCCCTCAATAATGGAGAGGTCGCGGATGGTCAGATAGTCCGGTGTGACGCCATAAATTGAGGTCGCCCAGTTGTTGCTGCCGAAGACCACCTGCGCTGCGCCGCGCACCGTGGGCGCCGCCAGCGCCACGCTGGGACACTGCGCGGTGATGTCCTTCGCATCCGCTTCCGTCAGCGTCACCGCATTGCCGCTTCCCAGGCGCAGGCCGGAGCTGGTCGTGCTTCCCGGTTGAATCATGATGATGTTGCTGCCGATGCTGGCAATCTGATCCTGGATCCGCTGGGTAGCGCCGGAACCAATCGCGACGGTGGCGATTACGGAAGCGACGCCAATCACAATCCCCAGCATGGTGAGCATCGAACGGAGCTTGTTCATTGCCAGCGCCCGGAACGCAATCCGGATAGACGAGCGAAAGCGCTTCATTGTGTCGCCTCCGCCGGCGCGCGAGGAACAACCTGCCCGGCCCCGTCATTCGGCGGGTGGACGACAGGCACGTCGCTTACGATCAGGCCATCTCGAAACCCGATGATTCGATCCGCGTACGCGGCAATCTCATCCGAGTGCGTCACTAGGACGATGGTGATGTGCTGCGTCCGGTTCAGTTCCTGAAAAATCTTAAGAATTTCAGCGCTCGTGTGCGAATCCAGCGCTCCCGTCGGCTCGTCGGCAAGAAGTATTTCCGGCCGGTTGATTAGCGCACGGGCAATCGCCACGCGCTGTTGTTGGCCGCCGGAGAGCTGCGTTGGAAGGTTATGCCCGCGGTTCGATAGACCCACGGATGCAAGCGCGCTCTTGGCCAGCTCGCTTCCATTCGGCGTATCCGTGAGTTTGTAAAGCAGCGGCAATTCCACATTTTCCTGCGCGTCCATGCGCGGCAGCAAGTTGAAATTTTGAAACACAAAACCGATTTTCATGTTTCGTATTTCGGCGAGTTGGTCGCGGTCCAGGCTTTCCACGGAAATTCCGTCAAGCAAATACTGCCCTGAAGTCGGCTTGTCCAGGCACCCGAGAAGATTCATGAATGTCGACTTGCCCGACCCGGATTGCCCCATGATCGCGACAAACGTGCCGCGCTCGACGCTGACCGTCACACCTTGCAGGGCATTCACCGTCACGTCGCCAAGCTGGTAAGTCTTCTTCAGGTCGCGGACATCAATAAGCGGCGGCAATTCGGCGTCCTCAGAGGGTGGGCCCGCGCCGCGAGGTGGTGGTGCCCGGCGCCGGAGTGGAAGTGGTGGTCGTCGCCGCCGTCGCTCCGGTAGCGAATCTTTCTACTACTTGGTCGCCCACTTGCAAACCTGTGGAAGTGACCGCTGTTGACCTGCCGTCCGAGAGACCGTAGGTGACCGCCAGCGCTAGAACTTTTCCTCCGCGCACCACGTAGATATTCTGCTTCCCGGCCGGCGCCGGCGGTAGGCCAAGCTGTTGCAGAATTGCCGGCGTGGCGTTCAGCCGCAAAACGGCATTCGGCACTTTCAGCGTGTCATCCACTTTCAAAGTCAGGATTCTTGCATTCGCCGTCATTCCCGGAAAAAGTTTCAAATCCGGATTTGATACCGAGATCACCACATCGTATGTGACCACGTTCTGCGTAATAATCGGCGCCTTGCGCACATCTGTAACCACTCCGCTAAACGGAGTGGTCGGATACGCGTCCACAGTAAACGTCGCTGTCTGGCCGGCAATAATGTTGGCGACATCGGACTCGTCCACGTTTGTATCAACCTGCATTTTCGTTAGATCCTGCGCAATTTGAAAAATTGTGGGTGCAGCAAGGGACGCGGCCACCGTTTGCCCGACATCCATGTTCCGTGAAATCACCGTGCCGTCAACAGGAGCTGTGATCTGCGTATGCTGCAGATTAATCTTGGCCTGCTCGAGTGATGCTTGCGCCTGCGCCTGCTGTGCCTGCGCCGAACTCAACTGGCCTTTCACCACGCTCACTTCCGCCTGCGCCGATATCACCGTTTGTTTCGCGGCATCAATCAGAGCTTGGTCGGCCGTCACCTGCGCCGCCGCGGAATCGGACGCCGCCTTGGCCGCGTCGTGATCCTCTTTGGAAATAACTCCCTCGTTGAAGAGGCCGTCCATTCGCAGCCATTGCGCATTCGCGTTCACCGCGTTTGCCTGGTCCTTGGCGGCAATGGACTCCGCGCTTTTCTCGCTCGCCATCGATCCGGAAAGATCCGAGTTCGCCTTCACGACCTGAGCGGTTGCGGTCACCACCGCGGACTTTGCTGAGTCCAGCCCCGCCTGCGCCTGATCCACCGCCGCTTGAAAAAGCTCCGGGTCAATCAACGCAACCAGTTGTCCCTTCTTCACCTTCGTATTGAAATCTGCGTAAAGCGCTTTGATATTTCCAGACACCTGGCTGCCCACCTGCACGTCTACCACGGCGTTGACCGTGCCCGTAGTCGTCACGCTGGTCTGAATCGACCCGCGCTCGACCGGCACAGTCGTGTAAGTGATCTCGTTTGCCGCATGGCTCCGCCACAGCTCCACGACAACCGCGATTACGATAACCGCGCCGATCACCAGCCCCCACTTAGCCCATTTATGCCGGAAAAACCGCTTGGCTGGCGGCGCAGGAACAAAACCCGCCGTGGGCAGAACCTCAGGAGCATCTTCTTTTTTTGCCGGCGCGACCTCGGCCTGACTTAGGAAGGAATCCACAAATCTCTAGTCCTGACCCTCTCTAATGGCGCCCAATTCCGTGTGAACCAGTCCGCAGCCGCGCCAAATCAATGATTTTTTTCTCCGCTGTCTGTCGGTTGGAATGGTTTCACTTTCGGGCGCATGTCTTGCAAAGGATAATCTAAGCTTCGGGACAAAGCTATCAGGTGAAGGCCCGTGGTCGCTGTCCAATACCGCACACAACAATCCAGACGGCACAGCCAAATCGGATGCCCGGATCCCATGCCCGGATCGGATACGTTGTCCAGCCATTCCGGGCGGCCCACTCCTGCACCCGCCCGCGCAGCCCATCTATCGGCAGGCAGCCCCGGGCCCGCCGTGGCGCCCCCCCACCACCGCGAAACACATAGGGTTGTGACCTCCGTCATTGCGCCCCACTGCCTTTACTTACATCCTTGCCGTGTGAAGAAGCATTTGTGGAGGCTTCTATGAGTATCGCAAACAAGAAATTCCAGTGGGTCTTGCAACTCGCACTCGTGCTTGCACTGGTCGCCGTTGCGCTCCCCAGTGTCGGCAAACAAACTCAGCCTGCGCAGAACGAGGGCAACCAATCTCCCCCCTTGATCCGCTCCCTCAAGGGATCCGACTTGTTCCAGGCCTATTGCGCCTCCTGCCACGGCTTGGACGCTAGGGGAACCGGTCCGATGGCGCCTGTGTTAAAAACCAAGGTGCCCGATTTGTCCGTCTTGACCAGGAATTATCATGGGCAATTTCCCACAGCCTATGTGCGACTGGTGATATTGGGCGATTCAGTTGTGGTGCCGCATGGCATACGAGAGATGCCAATTTGGGGACCCATCTTTCATCAGGTTGAGAAGGATATGGACTGGGGAGATGTCCGGGTGGCAAATCTCATTGACTATCTGAAGTCAATTCAGTCATCCGATGCTTCAAAAGTCCCATCTGGCGAGGAACTGTATGAACAGGATTGTGCCATCTGCCATGGAAGAGATCTAAAGGGAACCGGCCCTGCCCCTGCCCCTTTCAGAGCTCCGGCAGACTTGACTGCGCTGGCCCGGAAACACGGCGGCATTTTCCCGGATGAGTACGTCGCAAACGTAGTTCGAAATGGAGTCCTCATCCCTGCTCACGGACCGGCTGAAATGCCTATTTGGGGAACGGATTTTGCGAGGGATAAGTGGACTGAGCAGGAAATGACTCTGCGGGTTGCGAACCTGACGAACTTCATCAAGGCCCATCAGGAAAAGTAAGAAGGTAATTGCCTGCATCGCGGCCCGCTGCGGCAATTTCGCACGCGCAACGATCATTGACAATTCGATCCGCGCTCAAATAGGATGCCCTCCACTTGTCTCGGTATTCCTCACACGCACGAGACCGAAAGAGGCCACCCGATGAAATTCACTTCGCAATCCACCGAAAAATTGAATTCTTCCAAATTGAGTGGCCACTCTGCTGCGCGCATCGGAGTTCTCGCGTTGCTCGCGGCCGGTGCTTTTCTTCTAGTCGGCTGCGGCAAATCCAAGGAAGCCGCTTCCTCCGCGCCCGCTTCTCAACCGGCGCCTGCCGCCCCAAGCGCCCCGGCTGCATCCTCGCCGGCAGCGCCCGCTGCTCCCACCGCCGGCCCCGACGGCTCCTCTGCCGACACCACCGCCAAACTCGCCGCGGCCGATTGGGCAATCAAGCAGGACGAGATCAAGAACGATCCGAATGGCGAATGGGCCATTCTCGCCACAGCATCATCCAGCTACAATGATGCCCAAGGCCAGGCGAATTGGTCTCCCAATCAAGCCACCGGCCTCCCAAATGTTGATAAGTATGGCGACGATGGACGCGCCTGGACCTCCAAGACTCAGGATAGCGGGATCGAATGGCTCGATTTGAAATATCCCAAGCCCGTCCATGCCACGGAAGTGCGCGTGCGCGAATCCTGCGGCTCCGGCGCCATCATCAAAATCGAAGTGTTTGACGAAACCGGCGCCGCTCACACCGTTTGGGCCGGCAATGACCCGACCACCGGGCTCAACTACCTGATGGTGAAATTCCCCAAGACAACTTACAAGACCGATCGCGTCAAGGTCACGCTGGCGACGAACGTGCTCCCCGGCTGGAAAGAAATTGACGCCGTTCAACTCGTGGGCACGGATCAGTAGTAATCCCTGCCCAACAACCGCAACAAAAAAATTGTCATCCCGATGCCGCCGCGGCGGCCGAGGGATCTGCTTTTGCTTCTCCCCTTCACCCCCGTCCGCGCGCCGCACTTCATTGTATCGAGCGCATCAGAAGAGTACGATGCGCCTGCCGGAGCTCTAAATCCGATATCCCGGCTCCAAGGAGGGACACTTCATGAGCGCTACATCTGTGCGCCAAATTGTAAAAGAGTCAGTGGGGTGGTCCATCGGGCTCAGCGTTCTAATGATTCTGGCTGGTCTTGCTGCTATCGCGGTGCCTCAAGTGGCTGGAATCACGGTGAATATATTGGTGGCTTGGCTGCTTGTTTTCTGCGGCGCGGCCCATCTTGTGTTTGCGTGGCACACGCGCACCACTGGAGGGCTTATCTGGGAGTTGCTGGTGGGCATCCTTTATATTGGCGTCGGCGTCTACCTGTTGCTTCATCCTGTGGCTGGCTTGGCGACGCTTACGCTTTTCCTGGCGATCTATTTGCTGGCCGAAGGAATCCTGGAATTTGCCCTATCTTTCGCGGTTCGGCCGTTGCCGGGCTCGAATTGGCTGCTGTTCGACGGCGTCATCACCCTGATCCTCGGCGCCATGATTTGGCGCACGTGGCCCAATAGCACCGAATGGGTCATCGGCACGCTCGTGGGAATCAGCATGTTGTTCAGCGGAATCTCCCGGCTGATGATTTCCATGGCCGCGCGCAGCCTCGTCAACAAGCCGGCTTAAGCGCGGGCGCTGACTACAGCTTCGTAATCCTCGAAGGCGCCGACCCAAATCCTTCGCAGGGCTCGCCGGAATTTATCCGGACTACGTCGGGAGGTGGGCCGAGGTCTTGCATTTCATTTCTTCTTTTTGGGGTCGTAGGGGCGCTGCTTGCTGCGCCCGCTTTTGCCCTTGTCTGCCGTGTCCTTTTTTTAATCCGTCATCCCGAGCCGAAGCATTCGCCTTCTGTAGCCCAGGGCGTCTCGCAGCCCTGGGGCCTTCCGCCGTATCCCGCGCATTCGTCTTTGCGGCCGTGGTGCGAGCATTCGTCTTCCCCGACGGGGTGCGTTTGTCTTTGGCGACAGGGTCCGATTCGCTGGAGCCCTGCGCCACTTCAATCAAGTTGTCTTTGGCGACAGGGTCCGATTCGCTGGAGCCCTGCGCCGCTTATTGAAAGCCTGCTGGAGCCCCGCAGCGCTCCAAACAAGTATCTGCGGGACGCAGCTTCCAAAACCGCGGGCGCCTGGCCCGCGCCCCCCGCGCCTGTACCGATGCAAGACTTTTCGGCGAACTGATTCGCCTTAACTTGCGAAAAAACTACCCGTTTAGTTTATACGACAGGCGTATACTCATATACTCATGTCTGGGACGATTCCCTTCAACGCTGGCTATCAATTGCCGAAGGCCTTTGTTGCATACCCCTCAACACCGGGCATCGCTGAGGTCTTTCGTGCCGCAATCAAAGAGATCAACAAATCCAAATCTATTGTCTTGACCTCATGGGAGGACAGCAAGGTAGATGGAAAAGTCATCATTAGTGTGATTTTAGAAAACATTCAAAACAACGATCTGTTCTGCTCTGACCTGACCGAAATAAATGCAAATGTTCTCTTTGAACTCGGGTATGCGATCGCGCGAAATCGGCGCACATGGTTGATGCTTGATAGTTCAATCCACAATGCTAAGAAGGATTTTGACGAATTGGGTTTATTAACAACTGTTGGGTACACTACGTACACAAATTCCGACCAAATTGTGAAAAAATTCTACAAGAGCAAGCCGCACGAAGATTTGTCAGCGACGATCCTCGATGGTCTCAAGGAAGGTTTAAAAACATCGCAGCGACCTGAGGGCCTCGTCTACCTCAAGAGCAACGTTGAAAATGAGGCAGGTATAGGTATAAGTAAAAGAATCCAGTCCTCGAATATGCGCGTAAGGATCGACGATCCTCAAGAGTCACTCAAAAGCTTACTTTGGTACGCGCAGAACATCTCCTTGGCAGAGGCTGTAGTTTGCCATTTTACGCCCACGAATAGAATTGGATTCCGGATTACTAATGCGAGAGCTGCATTTGCATGCGGTTTAGCCGCGGGTTTCGAAAAGAATCTCCTCCTCCTAGGTGACAGTGAGTATCTCGCGCCTGTCGACTATCGGATTTATATGCAGCATTACAAGAACAGTAGCCAGGCCGTCGAGATACTGGGAAATTGGATCGCTCCTATGGAAGCAAACGTTCGGCGGCAGTCCGAAGCCCTTAAGACTTATGAGGAAGGCGCCAGACTGCTGAGCGAACTGAGGGGCTTTCAACTTCAGCTCGGGGACTTTCAAGCGGAAAACGAACAATTGGATTTGCCAAAGTACTTTGTTGAAACAGCCGCATTTGAGGAGGCTTTGGGTGGTCGCCAAACAATCTTCGTTGGGCGAAAAGGCACCGGGAAAACGGCCAACCTGTATGAACTGACGGATCGTCTTAGGAAAGACCCTTCGAACCTAGTCTGCTCAATTAAGCCAGCTGAATATCAGATTGAGAGCCTCGTGAAATTGTTCAAACATTTTCAAGAGGTCGATAGCAAGGGACACGTGGTCGAGAGCCTTTGGAAGTATCTTCTCTACACAGAGATTGCTTCAGCGGCTGCCCAAGATGTCCTAAATCGCCCCATTTACATTCCGATGACAGAGGATGAGAAGGAACTCGTCAGATTCTGGGAGGATGAAAAGGATGGCTTATTTGACGATTTTTCCATTCGTCTCGAGCGGGCTTTGGAGAAGCTAGTCAAGATAGAGCAAGACGGGAACATTGCATCTACACGACATGCAGTTTCTGAGATACTGCACGGCGACACGATCCAATACCTCCGAGTTTTGCTAGGCAAAGTACTCTCTCCAAAGAAACGAGTTGCCGTCCTTATCGACAATTTGGATAAGTCATGGAAGAAACAGGCAGACATAGAGTTTCTGTCGGAGTTCCTTCTTGGCCTTTTGTCGACCGCAGTCCTTCTTCCCACAGAATTTGCACGCACCAGCAGTCGAAAACTGCCTGTGAGCATCACGATAGCGATTTTCATTCGAAGTGACATTTTTAGCAGAATAGTGGATCAGGCCGCTGAGCCGGACAAACTTCCGTATGTTCGACTCAAGTGGGAAGACAAGGAACTTCTTCTTCGCGTGATCGAATCCAGGTACGCAGCGGCATTTGGCGCGGATCCGAAAGGGATGTGGCCGCAATACTTTTGTCGGAAAGTTCGCGACGTGGAGACAACGGAGTACATTTTAAGCAAAATACTGGCCCGCCCACGAGACATCCTCTACTTGGTCAAAGAAGCTGTATCCACTGCGGTAAATCGGGGGCACACGAAGGTGCAACAAGAGGATATCCTGGAGGCGGAAAAGCAATATTCGCACTACGCACTCCGAAGTATTCTGGTTGAGAATGGTATTACGATCCCCCAATTGGAATCCGTTCTTTATGAATTTGTTGGAAAAACTGCCATTGTTTCGCAGAAGGAAATCATTTCTTCTATTACCAGTGCTAATTTAGCCGGCCATAATTTACAAGAGGTCATCGAACATCTAGTAGGACTCACGTTTTTGGGTCTCGAGGTTGATGAGGGCTGCTTTGAGTTCTCTGAGGACCCGAACGAGCTGAAAAGAAATTGGATCGTTTCCTCGAGGCTTTCCCGGAAGTCGCACAAGCCCCGGCGCTACCAAATACACCCGGCATTTCATTCGTTTCTTGAGATTCAAGGCTGAGTTTTGTCGTGCCGATTCCCAGCGTGGGCGGGTGGCCCTCGCCCTTACCGTGGGCCACCCACGCCAGAGTTTCCGCCACCCGCCTGCACCTACAGTAGTCCGAGCTCCTCGTCGATTGCTCGGTCCCCGCTTTCCGGGCATCATTGAGGCGAAGGGCCCCCGACATGATGGATGTAAACCAAATAAAGGAAGAACTCCTGAATGACGAGTCGGCCATAGGCAAGGAGATTGCGGAGTTCATGATTAGCTTCACAGCCTGCTTACTTGCCGTGGACGCGTCCGGTTCGCATGTCGCGCTGGCCGGTACTGGCACGTTCGTTACCATCGATGGCTCCCATTTCATATTGACGGCCAACCACGTTTGGACGGAAAAGCTCGAGCGGGCTTCATATTTGATGATTCCTCTCACGGAAGGGGCCAAAAACTCTTTCAACATTCCGGTCAAAACCATCGACGCAACTGCGCTCCCGAGGAATCGCACCTATTCCGAATGGGGACCCGATCTGGTCTTACTCCGGATCCCCAGCGCATTCGTCGGAACAATAAAATCGCGTCGAACCTTCTACAACCTGGCGACTTCACATAGCCGGAGTATTGCAGCTGACCATCTCGATTGCTGGATTTTGATGGGAACCCCAGCTGAGTTCGGTGTGTTCGCGGGGAACCACGCAGATGTGCTTCTCATGGGTATGCTTGCCTTCGCCACCAAGGACTGTGAGAAGGGTGGTTGGGACTGTATCGACGTTCCGGTAAGCCTCACAAAGCGGTCGCTGCCGAAGGACTTTGGCGGTGTGAGCGGCGGTGGACTCTGGAAGCTCAATGTTTTTTGGTCAGAGGAGTCCAACAGGGTCGATTGGACATATGAACTCGCGGGAGTGTCTTTTTACCAGCTTCCCGTCGAGGCCAATGCGACCTTGATCCGTTGTAACGGTCAAAATGCGATTGAGGAACTCACGAAGTTCGTCTAAGGAAATCCGCCTAAGCTCCAGGATAAACTCTATTTAAGTATCCCCGCGATTTCAGGGATTGCCTGGTCAAAGGGCTCCTCTAAGAATTGAAATCGAGCACTCGCCTGCGGCCCACACAGATCTTTAAATCTGCCCACCACTCTTGAGTCTCTATCGATCACCCAGAATCTCTTGAGATTAGCCCCTCCCACTGATCCGAGTGCATACAGATATCGGAAGAATTGATCTGTTTCAGGCAGTGAATAGCCGCAGACAATTATGTTCTCTGCCCCGCTCAATTCTTGAGCAGCTGCGCGCCAAACTCCTGCTAGCTGAGAGTGGTATTGGGTCTTATTCCAAGTCGGTGGGGCTATGAATGGGTCCGGTTTTAGGTTTTCGTTGCAGCATTTCAACCCCGCGAGTCCCCTAGAAAAATCAAACGTGATCTCCTTCAGATCAAGGAGGACAAAACGACTGCTGTTAACGTATAGTCCGACAGCCAGCGGGACTATCCCTTTACATTTCTCACATTGGGACCAATTCAGAGACCCGTGGAGCTTGAGAACTTTGAAGCCACTACCTTTGAAAGGGCCCAGCGAATAGTCAATCGGCAGGCCCTGAAAAGCGAGGGCGTAATCTAGGCAAACATCATAGTTAAACGTAATGAACGATGTCTTGAGCGCCCTAACCGAGTTAGCTGACCAGATGGCGGCGAGAGCCTTCGCGAGCTCATCGTAAGGCCTTGGGGGATAAATTCGTTCATTCCGCACTGGGAATTTGACAGTGGCTTGGAGCGTCTTGTAGATCAAACGGCGCATCGAATTCGGGAGCGAGTCGGTCTCATTTATGGGAAGGGATCCTAGCCGGCCTAAAAGCTTCGCCATCTCGAATGCTGCAAACACCGACTCTAGGTTGAGAAGGTCCATTTGTGCTTTGGAATGGACCGCCTGCAATGCGTCCTTCGCAATAAAAACCCTCTCGAAATCCTCGTCCTTAGCTCCAGAATTCTTCCTTATTGCGTCAGCGACATCCAGGAAATCGTTCATTAAAGGCGCGCCCGCTAACCTGGATGCCCCTGCACCTAAAATGATGACGGTCTCACTCATTTTTCACCTTCATCTTACCTGTTTCAGTGTAGTTCAGTTATTCCGATGCGACAATACAGATGTATCAATGTTGGGTAGGTTCTCACCTTTTAGGCTTCGCAGAAGATGATGCACCCTGCTTGAAGGGCTATCGCACGTCAGTTTCCACATTCGAACACTCATTCGAATAGGTTTCGTAACAAATCTTCCCATAATTCCTACATAATTCTCTTGACATTGAATTGCTCTTGTAGTAACATGCCCCATGAACTTCTCGTCAGCCACGCCCGCGCCGCTCGCCTCCCCTGATCTTTCAGGTTTGGGCCGTCAACTTTCGACTGCTCCTCATAAGTACCTGTCTTATCTACCACTTACGAGATTTGCGCCAAATCGCCCCAAAAACACCCCTGTGTTTTCTATAACTTACGAGCCCCTGTCGCCCGTAAGTAGTAGTGTTACCTACCACTTGCAAGGAAACCCGCGGATGCTCCAAAAAACGCCCAATGTTTCCTATAACTTACAGACCTCATTTCCCGTAACTACCAGTGTTGCCTACCACTTACGAAAAAAGGGTGGGGGGTATGCCGCCTGCCGTCCGAAGCCTCAGCGCAGTACCGCGCCCCTATGTAACTTCTTTGTTCCCGTGCACTTGGAATCAAAACTCAAAATGCGCCCCGCCGCGCCCCTGCTAACTCCTTTGTTTTCAACACTGTCAGCAAAACCTTACACAAAATCCGCCCCTGGTAACTCCATTATTCTCAAGCGCTTCCAGCCCTCGCGCAAAAGCGCCCCTGCTAACTCCTTTAGAATGATAGTGTTCCAAAAACAGGCGGTTTCTTTTGTAGCGCCGGCGTCCCTGCCGGCGAATTTGAATTCAAAGCCGCCCGCCGCGGAGGGCGGCGCTACACGTACCGGCTCGTCCCTGCCTCCTTGCTTCATCGGTGCTCTTTGCGGCAGAATGCGCTCGCTTGTTCTGTCCACTCGGAGGCTTTCATGAAACGCCACGCGATCCTGTTCGCCCTCGCCGCTTTTGCGCTCGCAATTTCCGCGCTTGTCTTGCCGACGCTCACCGCCGCGCCGCGCGCGCTTCCGCAGCCGCAAATGCAAACGGCACCGCCGCACCGCATCGCCATTCGCGCCGGCAAATTAATTGACGGCAAGAGCGACGCGCCCATCGCGAACGCGCTCATCGTCATCGAGGGCAACAAGATCGTCTCCATCACTCCGGGCGGCGCGCCTCCGGCAGGTGCGGAAGTGATTGATCTCTCTCGAGCCACCGTGCTGGCCGGATTGATGGATTGCCACACGCACATCCTTTTGAATGGCGACGTGCTGCCGCAGGACTACGATGACCAGCTCTTGAAGGATTCGATTCCCTATCGCGCGGTGCTCGCGGCGCGCAACGCGCGCGTGGCGCTGGACCACGGCTTCACCACCATGCGCGACCTCGAGACCGAAGGCGCGATGTACGCCGACGTGGATGTGAAGACGGCCATCAATCGCGGCGAAATTCCAGGGCCGCGCATGATCGTCTCCACGCGCGCGATGGCCCCGACGGGAACCTATCCGCTGGACGGATTTTCATGGGAACTGGAATTGCCCCACGGCGTGCAAATTGTGGACGGCGTGGAGAACGCGCGCAAGGCCGTGCGCGAACAGATCTCCCACGGCGCGGACTGGATCAAATATTACAGCGACCACGGTTACTTCTACGGCCCCGACGGCGTGCTGCACAGCCATGTGAATTTTACCGACGACGAAGCGCGCTCCATCGTGGAGGAAACGCACCGCCTCGGCCACAAGGTCGCCGCGCACGCCATCGGAAATGACGGCATTGCCGCCGCGCTCCGCGCCGGAGTGGACTCCATCGAGCACGGCGACGGCATGAGCGAAGCCCAGATGGACGAGATGGTGCGCCGCGGAATCCCGTGGATTCCCACCATCATGGTGGGCGCGGCCGTGGTGGACCGCGGCGGCAACTGGCCGAAAATGGTGGAGACGGAAAAGCTCGCGTTTCAGAAAGGGCTGAAGCACGGCGTGAAAATTGTGATGGGCACCGACGCTGGCGGCTTCGCGTGGGTCGGCAAGGGTTCACTGCATCAGGCGGGCGAACTGGATTATTACGTGCAATACGGCATGAGTCCCATGGAGGCAATCCGCACCGCCACCGTAAACGCCGCAGCGCTACTGGGAAGAAGCGATTCGCTCGGCACAATTGAAGCGGGGAAAATCGCCGACATTGTGGCCGTCTCCGGCGATCCGCTTGCCGACATCACCGAACTCCAGCGCGTGAAATTTGTGATGAAAGACGGTGTGGTCTACAAAAATGAATTCCAAAAATGAACGTAGGTAATCCTGTAATTACAAATCGCAGCAGCCCGCTCTTCGCTTAAATCGGCGGCGGTTAATCTGCGGCGACTAATCCGGCAGCTGCGCTCAATCCGGTAACGGCACAAACAGCAGCCTGTTGTTCACCTGATCCACAATCAGACAAATATTCGTGTTCGGAATGATCGCCACAGAGCCGAGGAACGCGCCCTTGAGCGGGAAGTTCGACTTCACGCGGCCATCGCTGATGTCCATCACGGAGATTGTGCCGCTCGCGTTATTCACCGTCACGATTGTGTTGGTGAGGTAGTTGTACGCGACGGCGGATGGGTTGATCCCGATGCGCGCCGATGAAGTCTGGTTGGTAGCCCCGTTGATGAAGAAGAGGCTGTTATTGAGGCTGGCGGTCACAATAAAGAGCTTGGCCACTGGGTCAAATACAACGCTGGTGGGCTGGCTGAAAACAGGAAACGTGGAAATGACATTCGGTATGGGCGCCGAAATATCCAGGAGTGTCACAGTGTTGCTGCCGGCGTTTGCCACAAGAGCCTGCAGATCGAAAGGGTCAACCGCAACGGCCACTGGGGACACGCCCACTGCTGTGACATTAGGAGTCGGTAATGTCGCCGTGCCCGCGAGAAATGACGACACGCTGTCCGAATTCGCGTTGGAATTCGTGACAAAGGTAGTGCCATCCAGGGTGCTGATCGCCACTCCGATGGGTTCGTCTCCTACGCTGAGAGTGAGGGTGGAAAGATCCGACATCGAGATAACCGTGGCAGTGTTGTCGCCACGATTGGTAACCACAGCAAATCCTAGTCTTGGAACAGTCGCGACACCCTGAGGATTATTTCCCACTGGAACAACGGCCGTCACCGTCTCCGAATCCAGGGACACGAAGGCCGTCGAAGCGCAACCGGTTTCGGTGACGAGAGCAAGGTTTAACAGGTCATCAATCGCCACGGCAGCCGGCTGCGGAGAGGGGCAGCCGGGGTTCGTAAGGTCCACCGCTTTCACAACAGAAAAATGCTCGACATTTGAAACTCCTGCATTCGTTACGGTGTTCAACACGTCGACGGCGAAACGCCGCGCGCTGCCGAGAAGCGTGCCGGGAACAACCACGTTCATTTGCCGGTCAGTTACCGAGCCCACGGGCAAGAGAATGAATCCGTCCACGCGAGCAACGGAAGATGAATTGAACCCCTTGCCGACAAGGGTCAGCGGCAGATCCGTGGGAGAGGAAAGAGTGAGGTCCGCGCCAAATTGCCGGTTGAGTGGAAGAAGAATCTGTTCCAAATGCAATGGCTTGATCAATCCGAGAGAAATTACAGTCAGATTGTTGCTTCCATGGTTGGCGACGAGAACAAGGTTTGTGGACGGATCGATGGCCACGGTACCGGGCGTGGTGCCAGGCAGATCAAATGTCGTCAGCCGGGTCGGAGTACGCGGGTCAAGAACGGAAAGCTGACCGGTGATTGGATTGACTGAAACGGCGATGTCCGTATAGGGGTTTACCGCTGCGGACACCGTTCCCGTTTCCATTGGGATCTGGGAGACGACCTGATCCAGGACGCTCATGGTGATCACGGAATTGGAAGTGGTTGCATCGGTAAGAACGGCGCGCTTCGCTTCCCCATTGACGGCGATGCCAGTAACACTTGTCCCCATGGCAACGGTGGCGAGAGGTTGCGAATAGAAAATCGTGCCGCCCCCGCTCGTAGCATCCGGTCCGGTCTGCGTAAAGGTAAAAGAATTCGCCGTCGGAATCGTGGCAATAGCAAAAACACCATTGAAGGAGGCATCTGTCACACCGGTGATGAGGACAGCGTCACCATCGGTCAATCCGTGTGGCGCGGTGGTTGTGATCGTGACTGTACTGGTTGAAGAAACGCGCATGGCTCCGTTGGAGGTAATCGTGTTCGAGTTGCGGCGTGCCAGATCCACAATGGAAAGAGTGCCCGCGCCGCCGGGCGTGACAATTCCCCAGTTCAACGTGGGAATCACAGCAACCTGCGGACTCATACCAGTCCCCAAAGTAACCGCGCCCACAAAAACAGGAGGCGCCTGAGTAAGATCCACCAAAGCGCCGATGTTCGTACTCTGGTAAGCAATCAAAGCAATTCCCGTGGCGGGATTAACACTGACGGAGAAGGGGGCCGCGGGAATCTGCGTGCTGACGACAGTAACAACGCGAGTGGCGAGATTGACGACGGAGATCGTCTTGTCAGTATTATTTGTGACCACTGCGAGATTGCGGACGTTATCCACGGCAACGCCCGTTGGTCCCATGCCCACGGGGATGTTGCCGCCCGGCACAATGGCTGGAGTAGGTCCCGTCAAATCCACGAGCGTGAGATCGTTGGAGTCATGGTTAGCAACAATTGCGATTCCGGTTGCCGTGTTCACCGCGATCGCCGACGGGTTGGCGCCAACGGGCAAAAGAGAGCCCACCAAAACGGGTACCTGTCCCGGACATTGCGGCTGCCCCAAACAGGATTGGACCGCAAAGTTTGTTGCCGCAAGAGTTTGAGGGAGTATAGCGGGCGTGGTCACCGAAGGATTCGTCAATGTAACCTGATGCAGACCGGGGACGGAAAGGTCAGCACCGCTGATTGTGACATCGGCCTGGTTTGGGGTAACGATCGCGGGGCGCGTGGCACCGTCATATTGGGCAGTGATCGCCGGGGTGGGTGGAGGAAATGGTGGCGGGACGGTGGCGGTTCCGGTTCCAAAATTTCCGCCGTCCAACAGAAACTCAACCGGAGTTACATTATTTTGAAGGTCGCTATTGGGCGCAGCAGCCACGACGTTTGGGCGTTGCGGGTCGATAAAAAGCTGGCAGGCCGCAGGGGTGGGTGTGCAGGTAACGGGCGTACCGCCCTGGCGAACCGCTTGAATTTGAAGAACATTGAGCGGAGTACTCAACATCGCAGCGGGGATTCGCGCTTGGAGGACAGTGCCACCGTTCAGAGAATTGCCCGGGGCAAGAGTGGCACCGTTCACGACCATGGAACTTGTAGAGAGAAAACTCGCTCCATTTAGATAAACGTCCACAAAAGGAGCGCCCTGCGGAATGTGAGGGGGATAGATGGAAGTAGTGATGGGATCCGTCGCCGAAACGAGAGTAATCGTTGCAATAGCTACTTGATTGGTGTCCTTTGTGGATTGGGCTTGAATTGTGAGGGGGTTTGCGCTGGGGAGGGTCAAGGGAGCCTGATAGTCTCCAGAGGCGTCAATTGAACCAAGAGCACCGGTTGTGTCCACCGGGCAACTAACCCCTGCTACGGAGTTCGCCTGGCAGACCGACCATGTGACTGTATTGTTTGGGGCGGCGACACCTAGGACAGTCGCGGTGAATGTCAGCTTCTCACCTGTTCCCATGCTGGCAGAGGTGGGGGCGATCGTGACGCGAATCCCGGAATCAATGGTGACGGTCGCGCTCGCAGTAGCAGTCTGATCAGCATTGGAAACAGCGGTGACGGTGACGGTGTTGGGAACCGGGACAGTGGCAGGAGCTGTATACAACCCGGCAGTAGAAATCGTACCGTGGATCGAGTCGCCGCCGGTAACGCTATTGACCTCCCAGATAATGGATGTGTCCGTCGGGCCAGTGACCGTGCCCTCGAATTGCTCCGTCGCACCAACGGCAACGGTGGCGGAGGGAGGAGCCAACATGACGGTCGCCGCCGCAGTGGTTCCCGTAGTGTTGCTGCAGCCGGAAATAGCCACGGCCAAGGCCGCAAGCCATCCGATCCAGAAAGTCCTCCGCTTCATCCCGATGCCTCCCATCCCGATTGCATTCATCTTCGCCAATTCCTCTTTGTGTCAGCGCAGCAAGCGCTGCCCCTTAGAAAGTCCGGCTCACAGTAAATCGCAAGGTTGTCAGCGGATCCGTATACTGGAACTGCGCCGGGTTTAGAACGACCTTCGTGATCTGCGGCAAAATCTGGAAATCCAAGACGCCGGGCGGCAACGAGTTTCGCATATCGGGGCTGATATAGAAATCGCCGACAGGGGAAACAATCAGCGTGTTATACCGCAAGAAATTATAGGACCAGTACAAACGGAAAGGCGCCTGCACAATCGGCAGTTGGACAACGATTTCCGCGCCCCCGGAAGCCCGTGGCTTGAAGTTCGAGCCGGGAGCCAGCAAGAGGCCCGAGCCAAAATTGGTGTTGGGAAGAGCCGCCTGCAAGTCTGCGAGTCCAGTTGAATCAAGTTTCAACTGATCCCGGCGGAGAGCGCCATTCATGCCACCATCAAAAAAGAAAGTGAAACTCACTGGGCCCGCAATCGGAATTCTGTACTCGGCGTTGAAAATTCCCATGGTGTCGCCGCCCGGGAAAGTGATGGTATAGCCAACAGTTGGAATATTGATGGTGCTCGTCAACGGGTTTCCATTCCCGTCCAGCTTCCTTGGGTCGAAGAATGTAATCGGCGTAGAGGATGCAATCGGAATGAACGCGACGGGAGAAACTGTCTGAATGTCAAACCCACGCAAAGTGTCTTCGCCGCCGGCGAAGGATCTTTCAAACGGAGGCAATTCCGATCCGCCATAACTTGTGGAAAAAGTCCCCAGGAATCGCAAGCCGATGGTATTCCGTTTATGGTAATTCGGGCGGAAGTACGCGGCAGAAACAACGTTGGAAATAGCCTTGGTGTTCCCACCGAGCGGGCCGCCCTCAAAGCTGAGCGAATAGTAGAGATTCTTCCCGTTGTGCGGATTGGGCGGATAGTCCACGGAATTGTAACTGATGGTCGACGTAATACGGCTCTGGTTGATTCCGTTGAGCGCGGAGGGACCAGCCACACTCCGGAATTGAATGGAATCGAATATCAACTGAGAAGCAGTACTGAAGGGGACAATGTCAGTAATCGTGTATTGGTACGTCACGCCGACGCGGGCGTATCTCCATCTCTTGACGGGATAACTGGCAAAAAGACTGAACCCCTTGCTGTTCTGGTTGTAATTCTGAGAAATCGCGGGGCTTAGATTTACGGATTGTCCCAAGAGAATGGAAGTCTGCCGGGCCTGGTCAAAATTGTATTTGCTGGCGAAGAGGGTGAATCCGGTGGAAATGGGACGGTCGAAAAGATAGGGTTCAGTGAAACCAAACTGAAAGCTCTGCTGAACAGTGCCGTATTGAGTGTTAATCGTGAGGGTTTCACCCAATCCAAGAAAATTGCTGGTCTGATAGCCCAATCCGAGGAAGTCGCCGGCAATCCCGCTGGCACCGCCGGTGAAACTGATGGACTGCTTCTGCTTTTCTCTGACTTTTAAGTTGAGGTCCACCGTGCCCTGCTTGATATTCCGGGTGACCTGGGCGGCAGTCTCGGGCTTGAGCTGGTCAAAAAAACCAAGTTGGTTGAGCTTGAGGATACTGATTTCCCAGAGCCGGTTGTCATAGAGGTCGCCTTCACTCAAGAGAAGCTCTCGGCGAATGACTTTGTCGCGCGTGGTGACGTTTCCACTGATATTGATTCGGTGGACGCTGTAAGATTTCTCCTCGCTGAATCTCAGGGTCACATCAATTGTCTTCTTCTCACGGTTGAAATCAAAGTCGGGCTCGGCCGTAAAATCGATGAATCCTATCCGGCCGTAAATTTTTCCGTAAGCCGTAACGGCCTTGCGGACTTTATCCGCGCTGAAAATATCGCCCTGCTTGAGAGGGAAAAGACCGATGAGCGCTTCACGCTTGATGGTCAGGCCTTTTTCGGGGTCGGCGTTGACGATATACAACTTGCCCATGCGATAGCGATCGCCTTCCTCAATTGTGATGGTGATGTCCGTGGCCTTGCCATTCCTGGTACCCACCAGGGGCCAGGGCCCTTTTATGCCGGAGTGGTGGACATCCACGGATTTGAGAGTGTAGTTGTCCTTTTCCTCCATAAAGCCCGAATCGTTATAAAGTCCGCGGATACCAATTTCCATGTCCTCATCCAATTTCGCCTGGTCGAATGTTTTCGCCATCACGTTTACGCCAAAGAGCTTGGCGTCAAATCCGTAGGGTCGCGAATGGCGCATGGAACGAATGATATGACGGGCAGAAAATGCATGATTGCCCTCGATGATGATCTTTCCGACTTTTACTTTCGCACCTTCCACAATGTTGAAGGTCAAGATGACGCTGTTGGTGGCGGCCACGTTCTCCTTGAATATCTTGATGGTGGCAAATTGATGGCCGTGGTCAGAGAGCAGATCGCGGATGACGACTTCCGCCTTCTTCACCTTGGTGGGGTCGTAAGGGCTATCCTGTGTCAGACCGACTTTGGCGGCTTTCCAAGCGTCCAGGATGTCGGATTCGCTGACGGACTTGTTGCCCTTGTAAACGATGCGGCGAATGGTGGGCCGCTCTTTTACAGTGAAAGTAACAATTTTCCTGTTAGGGTCGGCGGGGCTATCTTCGACGGAAAGCTGGACATCATCGAAGTAACCAGTATTCCAAAGGGCGTGGTAGTCGCGGTCGAGCGCAGCCTCACTGTAAGGATCCTCTGCGTGAGAATAGATACGGGCCTGCAAGACGTCCCTGCGGATACGGCGGTTGCCGACAAAATCTATGCGGTCAATGACGAAAGGATTTGGAGGCGGCTGGGTGCGCTGGACCTGGGCCTGAGGCTGGGTGATCGGGTGCGCAGAAATGGCGTTTAAAGACGAGTTCTCCTGCGCCGCCGCAAAGGGAGTCCAGAGGGCCGCCGCGAATACCAACAGGGTGGCCAGCCCGAACTCGATGCAACGTCGCAGGCAAAAAAGGCGGGATTTACCGTCCGCGGGCGCGAATTGCTTCACGACCGCCTGCCCCAACACAATCGGAATACTCCCCCTGCCAGCCCCGGGATGAAGCCGGCATTGCGCGTAGGATTCGTTAGTGGACGACCGGGGTTGCCTCGACAACCGGGCGGAAACCGAGTCCTTCGCTCGAAACAAAGATTTCGAGCGTAGCCGGCCGCTGCAGCCCCCCTTGAATCAACGCCTCGGACAATGGGTCTTCAACATACTTCTGCAAGGCCCGGCGAAGCGGGCGCGCCCCATAGCTGCGGTCACCGCAGGTTTTCTCCAGAATCCACTGGCGAGCCTCCGGTGTGAGAACAATCTGAACCTGGCGATGTATGAGCGTGTCATTAATCTGGCCGGCGAGCAGGTCAATAATGCGGAGCAGATCTTCGTCGGACAGCGGATTGAATATGATGATTTCGTCGAGCCGGTTTAGGAACTCGGGATTAAATGCGCGCTTGACCTCGCCGGTGACCATGTCTTCCATGCTCTTGTTCCCGGCATCGTCGGCGCTGGACTGGAAGCCCATCGTTGCACGCTTTTGCAAATAGCGGGCACCCAGGTTGGAAGTCATGATGATGATCGAATTGCGGAAGTCCACGGTGTTGCCCAGGCCGTCGGTGAGCTGGCCATCCTCAAAAACCTGGAGAAGGATATTGTAAACGTCCGGGTGCGCCTTCTCGATTTCGTCGAGCAGGATCACGGAGTAAGGGGTGCGGCGGACGCGCTCGGTCAATTGGCCGCCTTCCTCGTAGCCGACATAACCTGGAGGCGCGCCGATAAGTTTTGAAACGGAATGTTTCTCCATGTACTCGGACATGTCAAAGCGGACAAGGGATTTCTCGCTGCCGAAAAGGAATTCGGCGAGCCTACGGGCGACCTCGGTCTTGCCGACGCCAGTGGGGCCGAGGAACAGGAAACAGCCAACGGGGCGGCCGGGAGCCTTGAGGCCCGCACGGCTGCGGCGGATCGCGCGAGAAAGCGCAGTAATGGCTTTGTCCTGGCTGATGACGCGCTTGTGGAGTTCCACTTCGATGCGCAGGAGCTTTTGCTGCTCGTCTTCCTTGATGGAAGTGACGGCGACGCCCGTCCAGCGGGAGACGACTTCTTCGATGTCTTCGCGGCCGACGATGCCCGTGGAAGATTCGTCGAGCTTCAAGCGTTCGCGCAACTGGCGCAGGGCTTCTTTTTCCTTGCGCTCTTCTTCGGAATAGAAACGCGCCTTCTCAAATTCATGATTGGCGATAGCCGTTTCCATGCGGTGCGTGTTGTATTTCACGCGCTTCTGGATTTCGGAGACTTCCTCGGGAAGCATGGCCTGGCGGAGTTTTACGCGCGCGCCGGCTTCGTCAATTAAATCAATGGCCTTATCCGGAAGAAAGCGATCCGGGATGTAGCGGTTGGAAAGATAGACGGCGTACTGGATGGCCTCGTCGGTGTAGCTGACGGCATGGAATTTTTCGTAGCGTTCACGCACGCCCTGCAAAACGCGGATGGCGTCATCTTCGTTCGGGGCGGAAACTTTTACGGCCTGGAAGCGGCGTTCAAGAGAGCGGTCTTTTTCAACGGACTTGCGGTATTCGCCGGGCGTGGTTGCGCCGATGCACTGGATTTCGCCGCGGCTAAGCGCGGGCTTGAGAATGTTTGCGGCGTCGAGCGAGCCTTCCGCGGAACCCGCGCCGACGAGCGTGTGCAGCTCGTCAATGAAAATTATGGAGTTCTGGCTTTCCATCAATTCCTTCATGATGGTCTTGAGCCGCTCCTCGAACTGGCCGCGATACTTCGTACCGGCGACGATGAGAGAGAGGTCAAGCGAAAGGATGCGCTTATCCGCGAGGAATGGCGGGACATCGCCATCGGCGATGCGCTGGGCGAGGCCTTCGACAATGGCCGTCTTGCCGACGCCCGGCTCGCCAATGAGCACGGGATTGTTTTTTGTGCGGCGGCACAGGATTTGAATTGCGCGTTCGAGTTCGCCTTCGCGGCCAACGAGCGGGTCCAACACGCCATCTGTGGCGGCCTGGGTAAGGTCGCGGCTGAACTCCGCGAGCAAAGAAGTTTCCTTGGGGCGATTCACGGGGGTTTTTTCGCCGGAGCTGCGGGCGAGTTCTTCGCGCAAAGCGGAAAGGCGCAATCCGCGCTCTTGCAGGATTTCCGCGGCGAAGCTCTTCTCTTCGCGGAGGATTCCGAGCAGCAGATGTTCGGTGCCGACGTGCTTGTGGCCGAGGCGGTCGGCTTCTTCGGCGGCATAGCTGAGGATGCGCTTCGATTCCGCGCTCAAGGGGACTTCGACGGATGTGGAGATGCGTTCGCGGATGGTGATGCGGGATTCGATTTCCTTGCGAATAGATTCGATCGAGCCCTGTGTGCGCAAGTAACGATTTGCGAGGCCTTTATCTTCGCGAACGAGGCCGAGCAGGAGGTGTTCGGTCTCAATGCAGGGGCTGCCGTACTGGCTGGCCTCGTACCTGGCGAAGAAAATTACGCGCCGGGCCTTCTCTGTGAATCGTTCAAGCACGGTTCTCTCGATTCTCCCTCAGTGGGCGGGCCGGGCCGTGGAGATATCTCCGAGCGGCTTCAACTCGCCGTGCTCTAACGCCAGCACGCGGTCACAACGCTCGGCCAGAGCGCGGTTATGCGTGGCCAAAATGGATGTGAGCCGGTGGATCCGATGTAGACGTTGCATCAAGTCGAAAACAGCGTCCGCGTTTTGCTCGTCCAAATCCCCGGTGGGTTCGTCGGCTAACAACAGCGCCGGTTCGCTGACCAGCGCCCGGGCAATCGCGACGCGCTGCTGCTCTCCCCCGGAAAGCTCCCCCGCCATTTGCCGGGCCTTTGCGGCAAGCCCGACTTCGTTCAACCAACTCGTTGCAGTTTCAAGAGCGGCGGTCTCGCGCGCCCCCCGCATCAGCAGGGGCATGGCGACATTTTCCGCCGCGGAAAAATCCGGCAAAAGATGATGGCGCTGCCAAACGAATCCGACGGCCTGATTCCGAAAATCTTCAAGATGCGATTCGGGAAGCGTTTGCAGCACACGCGAGCGAAAGTATACTTTACCGCTTGTCGGCATGTCCAGCGCGGCCAAAAGATGCAGCAAAGTACTTTTTCCGCTGCCGGATGGCCCGACTATAGCAATCATTTCGCCTTCAATTACTTTGAGATTGACGGACTTCAGGACCACCTGCTCGGCGGGGCCAGCGCCGAAAACTTTTCTCAATTCCTGGGTTTCCACTAAAAAGGGGGAGGAAGCGAGGACCTCCGAAGAGCCGCCGGGCACAGATTTACGTGAGCTGAATTCCGGCTTGACCGCGGCTGGGTTCATGGTTGTCATTTTGCAGCCTAACTTTTTGCTCCCGTCTGCTGCCTAAGGGTCTTGGGTTCAGATGCCCTGTATCGCGACCCCATATTGCCTTTATGTTCCTTAGATGCGTCCTTCATCCTAAAGGCCTGCCGGATACTGGCGTGGGCCGCCAAAAGGTTTCCCATTCACTCCCGCCAGGTTACCTCGCCCCATTCCGGCATGGAGGCAAAACCCTTGAACTCCCTCCATCTTATTGAAAGCAATGGAATTATAGCATGTCTCACATTGCCAAAAATGGGCAAGAACCGGACTGCCCATTGGCCAACTAGCTCCACAGTTAGATAGTGCAAGATGCTAGCCAAACACGTCGAAAAAGTGGGTGTCCGGTCGGCCAGCCGCAGCTCGAAGGGCAGCGGGAGTCCTTTCCGCGGATCGCGGCTTGACGTGCACACGCATTTCGCGGGGATTCGAGCGGCAGTATATCGGGAGGGTTCGGAAAGCGTCAAGAAAACGCTGGTCGCTCGTAGGGAAAGAATGCGGCGGGTCAACAGGAGGCTCTAGGCGGACGGCCCGCGCGTTTGAGGCGCTACGCCGACTTCTCGACGGTCACGCGGTATTCGGAAGCCAACCGAATTTTTGACGTTCTGGGGTCGAGAGGAGCTGTGGCCGCAGGGGCGACTTGAGGTACGGCTGCAACTTTCAGCTGCCGCTCCAATCGCCCCTTCGGGTTTCGTGGCCCAATGGCTGCAAGTTCGATTTCTGTTCGAAAAATCTGTCACCGGCGATCCACGCAATATGTCGGATTCAAGAACACAAAACGCGAGTTGATTCCCTAATCAAAACTAGCCGATGCATTCTTGACCGTTCGTGCAGATGTTGTTTCTGATTATGCAGTATTCAAAGTTGCCAGGATCGCCCTGGTTGCAAAACCAGACTCCATCGCCGTCGACGTCGCAGAAATACTGCGGGCACTGCGCCTGGGTTTGTCGCCCAGTGCCCAAAAAGAACACAGCGGCCCCGACCAGGACAAGCGTCCTCACAATAATCATACAGTTGCGGATTCCCATCAGAACCTCCCTCACCATCATTTGATTGGAGACCTCTAAGAGGGTCTCTTGCGGATTTGTATCAGCCGCCTCGTGATCTAGCAATCTCAATCAATGGACATACTGCGCATAAAGGGGGCATCTTCATCCCCTGTACCTTTTCGGGTTTGCGGAGTGATTCAAGCTAATTGGGTGTGCCCTGGTTCCACACCTTACGTTTTCCGAGAGGTGGTGCCTGAGCTCGCATGGCGAGCAGCCCGTCAATCGCCTCACACATCTTGCGAATGACCGAGGAGAGCCAAAGCCCGCAGAAAACGAAATCTCCTTCATGCTAACCAGAGGCGAAGAGATAAGCAAGGCTTGAATCTTTTCTATCATTGCGTCGTCTCGAAGCCGACGAAATGTCTTTCCAGTATTGTTGCTGACCACTTTTTGTAATGTCCGCTGGCCAACTTGCAACTGCCGTGAAAGGCCCCTCAGCGATACTGCGGGATTTTCTCGAACCCTGGCGGCTATTGTGCTGAACAGTTGCGTCCACTCGTATGACATTGCTTCGTACTCTGGTATAAGCGTCAAATCAACTGCGAGCAATGATATAGATTTACATAATAGCAAGTCAAGTAGATACAGGTAATGACCATATTTTGCGCCAAATGTCCTGAGACTCACGATTGGACCCCTATTCACCGTGTTAGCCTTCGGCTCGGGTGCGGTTCATAGGAGGGCCGATGCGTCGTCGTTTCCCGTTTATTGCCCTTTTGGCTCTTACCCTTGTCAGCGCGGTCTCACCGCAGACTACTTATAGAGCGAGCACTTCCGAGAGAGCCCTTCGCTTGCACATCATAAATGCGCCTACGCCTGCATTTCCCATCGATGCTCTCAAGAGGGGCAAGTACGGGGTGGTGGTGGCAAGTCTTGACCTTGATGCATCTGGTCGCGTCGCCGATGTTCGCATACTTGAGTCACCCACCTCGTCCATGGGTGATTCGGTTGCAAAGGCCATCTCTTCATGGCAGTTTCGCCCCTTCAAGAGGAAAGATGGGCAGCCTATGCGGATGTCCGGAAAGCTGACGTTTTATTTCGAACTTCGGGGGAAGGAGGGAATCGTCCTTGATCCCTCGCAGGCGGGCTATGTCGGCCGCTTTCCGCAAATGGAACTCAAGGCTCGTTAAGAGGCAGAATTGCGCTAGGCCTAGTCAGTCGCGCTTGGGGATTAAGCCGCGCAGCCCATCCATAGAAAACGAAGCACGAGCTTCTGTCTAATTTTGGATGCCGAGTACCTAATCTGACCGGGAATTAAAGATAAGGGGGAATCAGATGAATGGACAAAGGATCTTCAACTGGACGCTTAATATTGCTGCAATCGCAAGCGTTGGAGTAATTGCAACTACCCTTGTGCGACACCATTATTTGTCGAATGCTGATTCGGGTCGTGTTAGTGCTCCCATCAGCGTGGGTGCGCAGCTAAATCTTCCCGACATAGACTGGTCTCACAACGGCGTCAATCTCGTGCTAGCACTCTCGACGGACTGCCACTATTGCCGCGAGAGTGCGCCTTTCTATCGGAACCTAGTCGGATCCGGCACGGGTGACACCTTCCACACGCTTGCCATTTTTCCCCAATCTACTTTGGAGTCTCGCGAGTATCTGCGGCTCCAAGGCATCGTCGTTCAAGAGGTGCGACAAGCAAACCTTTCAAGCTTGGGAGTAACTGGTACGCCTACCCTTATTCTCGTCGACAACTCGGGGCGCGTTAAATCCGAGTGGATCGGAAAGCTATCTCCTGAGCAAGAGGGACAGGTTTATAGGAACTTGGGGACAAGGCGCGCAAGTAACCCTGAGAATATTTCTCCGAAACTGGCATCTCACGTGCCTCCTGCAGGCGCGCAAACCGAAGAGCCAAGTGCCATCACCCCTATCGAACTTAAGCGAATGATGGCGAATTCTCCAAACTTGCCAATTCTAGACATACGCGACCGCGACCAATTCTCTGTAGACCGCATCTTTGGGGCCCTGAACATTCCCATAGATGAGCTTGAGACACGCGCGGTTCATGAGTTGCCGATCACCTCAACTATTCTCCTCTATTGCAACTTCACTGCCGCCTGTCAAGCGCATGCCAACGGGACCGGAAACCCGATAATCTGCTCCGAGGGTTCCTTGATGCTCCACGACGCTGGATTTGAACACGTAAGACTGATCACTAGCGACCTACAAGCGATTAAATCGGTTGGGATACCGGTGGCTGCAAATGCCTCCGGTAAAGGGAGAAAAAGCAGCTCGGCGTCGACGCAAGGCGGAGCCGGAGCCCGCGATAATAGATAACATACGTTGGCGACAGACCTCTAATTAGGATGAGTATGTAGGCTATTGACACGTTTGAAAGAATCGGAATAGGATTAGCTGTTTAGGTGAGACAATGCCGCTGGCAGCTTCGAGGCGTCGCCTAGTAGGCATGGTTTTGGCGCCCTTGGGATTTCCGTGTCGCGTCGCATTATTCGCGTCGCTCCTGATTCTCTTAGGAGGTGGGATCTTCCGACTCGGATCTCAGGGGATCTCCGAAGATGAAATCCGCTGGGGGAGCCGCCCCTATGCGCCCGAACCGCCAAACGCAATACGCGTGCAATCCACACTGGTCCAGGTCCCCGTGCTCGTCACCGATTCCCATGGGAAACCCGTCGCTGGTCTGAAGCAAGGCGACTTCCACGTCTTCGATAAGGGGCGCGAGGAGGCACTCTCCTTTTTCCAAGTTGAACATGCCCCGACCGGCCAGCCGGAAGTAGTCACGGTAAGCGGGACAATTACCCCTGGCACGCCGCCGGTCGCTCCTCCAACTCCCCCAAAGCCTCGCTATGTCGCCTTCTTCTTCGATGACGACAATCTGCCCATGAGTGACATGGTTTTCGCACGCGAAGCCGCGAAAAAATACGTCCAGGAAAGCCTCAACCCCGGTGACAAGATCGGCATCTTCACTTCTTCCACCACGGTCTCATTGAATTTCACCACCAACAAACAAAAGCTAATCGAGACCCTTGACCAGCTTCGCACGGCAACCAAGCTCCAACTTTCCATGGCTTGTCCGAAGCTCGATACACATATCGCCTATCTCATCTACAACCACCTTGATGAGGACGCTCACCAATACGGTTTGGCATTAACGCTCGCATGCGGTGGCAGCATGCCTAGACCGATGGCTGAAAACGTTCTTCAGGTGGCGGCTGCCTACACCTCATCCCAGGCGGAGAATTTTTCACGTCAAACTACAGACGTTCTGACCGATGTGCTGAACTACCTCGGCCGCGCCGATGGCTCGCGCATGCTACTTATCGCCTCCTCCGGTTTCTTCGCGGAATCCAACACGATGCACCGCGAGTTGGACAAGGTTGTGGATGCCGCCGTTCGCAACGGCATCATCGTAAACGCGCTTGACGCAAAAGGCTTGACCGTGGGCACTATTGGAGGCAACCCGGCAGATTTCCCAGAGGGAATAGGTAATGGCCGGTTGGAAATGATCGCCGACTTGCTGACTGACGAAACCAAGGAAGTCTTCAACGATCCTCTCGCTGCCATTGCTCAGGGCACCGGTGGCAAATTCTTCCATAACAACAACGATCTCGGTCGCGGCCTGCGCGAACTCACCGCCGTCCCTGAAGTGTCTTATGTCGTCGGGTACGCCCCCGAAAGGATCGTCCGTGACGGCAGCTATCACAGCCTGAAGGTCAAGCTGACAAATCAATCTGGTTTGAAGATTACAGCCCGCCCGGGGTATCTCGCGCCCACCAGATCCCTCACTCCTCCGGAAGCACGGCGCAAGAAACTCACCGAAGAAGTCCTCACTTCCAATAACCACACTGATTTTCCCGTGGATGTCACCGCGGATCTCGGTTCGCGCCAGCCCGGCGAACCCGCGGTCAAGGTCTCATTTCATTTGGACGCAAATAAGCTGCCCTTTGAGAAAGCCGGCGACCGCAAGAGAGAACGCCTCATCTTCATCACCGCAATCTTCGATTCCCAGAATCGTTTCGTCACCGGCGTTGAAGGCGTAATGGACCTCAACCTTAGGGACGCCGCATACGAAATGGTTTCCGAACATGGTTTGGACGCCAAACTTTCTCTCGACGCGCCGCCCGGATCGTATCGCCTGCGCCAGATTGTGCAGGAAGAAGCAAAAGGGAAGATCACCGCCATCAGCCGCAACATCCAGATTCAGTAGCCGGTGTTGTTTTCATTTCCATCGGACAATTCAAACTCGGGAGGGCTTTCGCGGAATAGTCCGGCGAAACGTAAGTGCCAACCGCCTAGTCTTCTCATCTTCATGATCATTCGGTCTATTCATACCGGAGGATTTCGACCGGGAGCAAGCGCGAGGCGGCGCGGGCGGGAATGAGCGTCGCGGCGGCGCAAATGGCGAGCGCAGCGGCGGCAATCCAGAGTGCGTCAAAACCGTTTGGATGAAACGGAACAAATGGGACGGAATAGACTTCGGGGTTGAGAGGAATGAGGCGATAGGTTCCGGCGATCCATGCGGCTAGATATCCGACGGCGAGCCCGGCGACGGTGCCGACCGCGCCGATGGCGAGACCTTGAAGAAAAAAAACACCGCGCAATTGTTTGCGGCGCGCGCCCAGGGACATTAGAACGGCGATGTCGCGCGCGCGATCCGTGACCGACATGGTGAGAACGACGAGAATGTTCAGGCCGGCGACAAAGGTGATGAGTCCGATAAAAATCGCGGTGACGAGTTTTTCGAGGCTCAACGCGCGGAAGAGCGCGCGGTTTTCTTCCTGCCACGTGGAAGCCTTGTAGCCCGGGCCGGCGGCGCGCGCGAGTTCGGGCGCGAGCGTGGCGGCACGGTCGAGTTGCGTGATGCGGAATTCGATTACGCTGACTTCGTCGCCGACGCCGGCGAGGCTCTGCGCGGAAGCGAGCGTGGCGAATCCCCAGTTGGCGTCAAAATCGTAAAAGCCAGAATCAAAAATCCCGGTGACCCGGAAACGGGACGCGCGCGGGATCATGCCGAATGGAGTGAGGCGGCCTTCGGAACTGATGAGCGTGACGTAATCGCCGGCGCGCACCTTCGACTTTTGTGCGAGCAGGCGGCCGAGGATTACGGCGCCGATGCCGTCGGAGTCTGGAGAAAAATCGGCGCGGCCTTCGACGATATGGTTGAGCGCATCATTTGATTTTTTTTCGAGCTCCGGGTCAACGCCCTTGAGTTCGATGCCGCTGGGGTTGCCGGCGGCGGAAAGTAAAACAGTTTCGTAAATCGCGGGAGTGGCGGAACGAACGCCGGGCGTTTTCGCGAGGCGCGCCGCGAGCGCCATGTAATCGTGCAAGCCGTCGGCAGCCGGCTCGGAAAGAGTGATGTGCGCGGTGACGCCGAGAAGGCGGTCCTGCAAAGTTTCGCGGAAGCCGGAGTTCATGGCGAGCGCGATGACGAGGGTAGCTGCTCCCGCGGCGACGCCGACAGCGGAAAGCACGGTGACGAGCCGCAGGACGGCGGGCCTGTGCGGCGAGCGCAGATAACGCCGCGCGACCAGCCATTCAAATCTCATGGCGAGGATCTCATGGCGTGCCGGTGGCGGAGTCGGCTCGCTCGTGTTGGGCTTCGGGGCGAAGCAACGGAAAAAGAATTACGTCGCGAATGGAATGCGAATCCGTGAGAAGCATCGTGATGCGGTCAATGCCGATGCCCATGCCTGCGGCGGGCGGCATGGCGTGGCTGAGCGCGCGAACGTAATCCATGTCCACTTCCTTTGGCGCTTCTTCCCCGCCTTGCGCGACCTGCGCGCGGAAACGTTTCTCCTGCTCGACGGGATCGTTCAGTTCGGAGAAAGCGTTGCCCAGCTCGAGTCCGCCGATGAAAACCTCGAAGCGCTCGGCGGTGGAGGGATCGTCGTCGCGGCACTTTGAGAGCGGAGAAATCTCGACGGGGAAATCGTAAATCATTGTCGGCTGAATGAGATCGTCTTCAGCCAACGCCTCAAACAACTCGCCGGTCATAAACCCAATCGCCTCCTTAGGAGACAGGTTGAGGTCCTTGAGTGTCGCGATTCCTTTTGCGAGCTCTACAAGAATTGTTCCATCGGCAAATGGCCAGAACTGAACGTCAGCGCAATACTTCAGAGTTGCCTTGACCTTCGACAAGAATTCTTCAAAATTTCCGAATTCGGAAAGCTCAAGCCTAGGCGCGCCTTTGGGCCAATACTGCACGATGGCTTCGCGCATAGTAAGGCGCTGCCACTTCGCGAAATCTATTTCGTGGTCGCCGAATTTCACTTTGGTGTCGCCCGCGACGGCTTTGGCGACCGTCGCGAATAGTTCTTCAGTGAGATCCATAAAGACGCGATAGTCGCTGTAGGCCTCGTAGAATTCGAGCATCGTGAATTCAGGATTGTGTTGCGTGGAGATGCCTTCATTGCGGAAATTGCGATTGATTTCGTAAACGCGGTCGAGCCCGCCGACCGTGAGGCGCTTCAGGTACAGTTCCGGCGCGATGCGGAGATAGAGGTCGAGATCGAGCGTGTTGTGATGCGTGGTGAATGGCCGCGCCATGGCGCCGCCGGCGATGGGCTGCATCATCGGCGTTTCGACTTCGACGTAACCACGCGCATCGAAAAATTTCCGCAGTTCGCGAACGAGGAGCGCGCGCTTCAGAAAAATCTCGCGCGTCTTTGGCGTGGCAATCATGTCCACATAGCGCTGGCGGTAACGCTGCTCGACATCGGTGAGGCCGTGCCATTTTTCGGGCAGCGGGAGAAGCGACTTTGAAAGCAGCGTCAGCTCGGTGACCCAGATGGTCAGCTCATCGGTCTTCGTGCGGAAAAGATGTCCGGAGACGCCGATGACATCGCCCATATCAAGCAATTGAAAAAGCTGGAAGCCGCGCTCGCCGATAATGTCGAGCTTGACGTAAATCTGCAGGCGCGCGCCTTCGCCCTGAATGTGCGCGAAGCCGGCCTTGCCGTGCAAGCGCAACGTCATGATGCGGCCGGGCACGCGGACCTGCGGCTTGTTGGCTTCGAGCGATTCCTTGGAGCTGCCGCCGAATTTCGCGACGACGCCCGCGGGCGTCATCGTCCAATCGAAGCGGTGCGGATAAGCGGCGTGGCCGAGCGCGACAATCTGCTCAAGCTTCTTCTGGCGCTGGAGATATTGGTCGTGCGGCTCGAACGGCAAAGGGGAGTCCTTTCCGCGGTTCGCGGCTCTTGGTGCGCACGCATTTCGCGGAGATTCGTTCGGGAGTATATCGGGCGGGTTCGGAAAGCGTCAAGAAATGCGGAGGTGGAGTGCGGCGGGGTCCACGCCCGCTGCTAATTTCCCGAAGGCCGCTCGATATGATCGATCACGATGACTTCAATCGGGGCTTTCACCGCTTCCAATTTCAGGCCGAGTCCTTCTTGTATGGCCGTGAAGATTGAAGGGGCGCCGGGATCCGATGGAGGCAGTGAAGAGGCTCCCCCGGGCGCGTCGCTGGAAGCCGCCGACAGTCCGCCTTCTTCTGCCGTAAACTTCATGTAGAAATCGAAATTGCCCGTTAGGCCGGTCTTATCCACCACGATGCGCCCCACTCGCACTGACAATAGTCGGGCGAGAGTCGCCATGGAAACCGCTTGACCTGTCATGGTCATCGCTCCCCCACTCGCCCCCATGCTCACCACATTTGTTGCGGCATGGCCGTCTGCGTCTTTAATCCTGTCGGGGGAATTATCATCAGGTTTCACCACTTTAAGTTTGGAACCGTTCTTCGCGATCACGAGCGTATAAACAGAAAGCTCCCTGGTTTCGCGGTGGGCCACCAGCTTGAAGCGGTCCGCCAGCAGCGCCTGAAGCATTTGCTCACGCGCTAGCGCTCGGTCATCCTTGCTCATCTTCTGTAGTGCTTCCGCTACAGGCACATCCATTCTCGCGTCAACATCAAATCTTTCGGAGGAGATCCAGCTCGGCGCTCCCGGGAGTTGCTCGACGTAATGAATCCCATATGCATAATCAATCAGGATTATAAGCAAAGCGCATGTCGCTTTATAGCCGTCCGGCGTGTTCATCGTGAACCCGCCGGAGGTCCCAGGTTTGCATGGCTTGACCGAAATTACCTCGTATGCGTATGCAGGCGCTGTAGTAGCGACATTTTGGGATTGAACTGTCGACTGAGCCTGCCCTACTGCCCGGCTGGGGTTTGCGCTTGCCGGTCCAAACACAATCGGCACGGCAACGGCTGCCAATCCAGCCGCGCTCAACAGTAACTTTCTCAGCCTTCGAAGTGCATTGCCGATTCTGTGCATGTCTGAAGCTCCTAAACAATACAAATTATTCGTAGCGCAATGACGTGGAAGGGTCCACGCGCGCGGCGCGCCAGGCGGGGAGCAGGCAGGCCACGAGCGCGACGAACACCAGCACGCCACACGCGACGACGTAGCTCGCGGCGTTTGTCGGCTTCACCTCGAATAACATGCTGGCCATCAAGCGGGACAATCCCAGCGCAGCGCCGATCCCAATTGCCAGACCGAGCAAAACAAACTTCATCCCCTGCCAGACGATCAGCCGGAGAATATTTTGAGGCATGGCGCCGAGCGCCATGCGGATTCCGATTTCATTTGTGCGCTGGCGGACGAGGAATGCGAGGACGCCGTAAATGCCGACGGTGGAGAGCAAGAGCGCAAGTGAGCCGAAGAAACCGAACATGCTCGCGCCCAATCTCCAAGTTCGCGTCTGATAGTTGAATAACTCGGAAAAGGGCCGGACATTTACATACCTTGATCCGGGAGCGACGCTCGCCATTGCAAGAAATACGTTTCGTGCTGCAACCGCGGTATTGCCCCGGGTGCGAATCAAAATGCCATTCGGTGAGATCGGATCTTCTTCGGACAAATATTGGTCCATCGGCACATACGCGTCCGCGGTATTCATAGCCGGACTACCCGTATTGCGCGAAAACGTGTGGCCGGCAGCCAAGGAAATAATCTGGTCCGATACGACACCAATGACGGTGGTACATACATTCTTGGCTCCAGAGAAGATCAAACATTTCCCAATCGGGCTTTCTCCCGGCCAGAAATCGTGCGCCAAGGCCTGGTTCACAATCAAGACCTTTTCCGCCCCGGCTCGATCAGTGGGCAAAAAGCCGCGACCTTGCAAAATTTTCACTCCAAACGCACTAAAATAATCAGCCGTAACCGCGCTCTTGGCGACCATTACCGAATCTGGCCCGGACACCCTGGGAGGAACACTCACATCCGTATACATACCGCCAAACATCGGAATCGTTGTAGCAATTGCAGTGCTCTCAACTTGTGGCAAGGAACGCGCACGCTCCGATAAATGATCATAGATAGCGAGGACATCGGCGGGCTTGTAGCCTTCTCTGCCCAGATCCATCGTGGCCAGCAAAACACGGCCAGGCTCGAAGCCCCGGTCATAAGAATCGGCGTTCCGCAGACTCTCGATGAAAAGTCCGGCGCCAATGGTAAGAGTCAACGTCAGGGCCACCTGCGTAACGAGGAGGGATGAGCGAAGTTTGGAACCGACGAGCAAACGGCCATGCCCGCCTGATTTCAGCGCTTCCATTACTACCGGCCGGCTCAATCGCCACGCGGGAGCAAACCCGCTTGCGAGTCCCGTAAGAACGGTGAGGCAAATTCCGATTGCCAGCAATCGCCAGTTGAAGAAACTGCCTGGATAGAAATCGCGCGGAAACAAAACTCTTTGAGCCATCGTGCGGGCCCAAAACGCAATTATCAGGGCTGCTGCGCCGCCGACTGTACTTAGGAGGAGGCTTTCCACAAGAAGCTGCCGGATGAGGCGTGCCCGGCTTGCACCCAACTGCAATCGCACAGCCATCTCTTGCCTGCGCTGTGTGGCGCGGACAAGAAAAAGGTTTGTCACATTGGCGCATCCGATCAGGAGTACGACGAACGCGACACCGGAAATCCAAAGCGATATGCGAGAATTTTCCGAAAGCGTCTCCAACCGGCTGTCGAAGTGTGGCGTCAGCAGGACAGTCCCGCCCGGTGCTCCGCCACTGTGGACGTAGAGGCCCGTCGCTTCCGCCTCCGCCTGCTTCAGCGAAACTCCTGGGTGTGGCCTTGCGATAGTGTCGAGCCAGCGGGCGCCTTCATTCGTGAAGATGCCACGGCCTCCATAGAACAATGGCTCGTCAGCTATGGGGAGCCATGCGTCAAAGGTTGTGAAGCCCGCGCCGTTAAAACCTTTCGGAGCAATTCCAATGACTGTGAATTGATAGTCTCCCATCCAAACTTCACGGTTCAATATCTGGGGATCTCCACCAAATTGCTGTTGCCAAAACGCGTAGGAAAGAACTACAACGTGGGCTCCGGCTGCTGGATTGTCTTCGTCTTTGGAAAAGGGCCGGCCGATTGCCATTTGCACACCCAACAGGTCGAAGTAAGTGTAAGAAACCATCCGGCTTTGGATTTCACGTGCGTCGGTTCCCCGCCCGAAATCCATCTGCATATGGGATTGTGCAGCGACGTCAAGAAGGCGCGAATTCCCTGCAAGCCTCAGATAGCCGGGATAGCAATCAAATATGCCGGCCTCCCCTAAATCAGAGGTCTGGAGAGATACATCTACAAGCTGCTCGGGAGCGCGGACATGGTCGGGCATGCGGAAGAGAAGGGCGTCCACGACGCTGAACATGGTTACGTTGACGCCGATACCGAGCGCGAGCGTGGCGACGATCGCCAGCGTGAAAATGGGATTGCGGCGGAAAGTGCGCAAGGCGTAGCGGACATCCTGAAACAAGTGATCGAGGAACGGGATGCCGCGGCGGTCGCGATAACTTTCTTTCGCGGACTCGACGCCGCCGAATTTGAGGACTGCCTGGCGGCGGGCTTCTTCTTGAGGCATGCCGCGGCGAAGATTGTCTTCGATGTGGAGCTGGAGATTGCTTTCAATCTCGTCGGCCAGTTCGCGGTCGCGGCGCTGCTTGCGAAATAATCCGCCGAAGCGCAGAAACCAAGCGCGAAATTGCCGCAGCTTCTCACTAATAGACGAATTCTCATTCATGACGACTGCGCCTCCAGCTCGAGAAACCGCGCGAGGATTTCCGTGGTTGTCTCCCACTCGCGCGTTTCCTGCGCGACCTGTTTGCGGCCCGCGGCGGTGAGGCGGTAAAACTTCGCGCGGCGGTTGTTATCGGAAATGCCCCACTCGGAAGCGACGTAGCCCTCCTGCTCGAGCTTGAGCAGCGCGGGATAGAGCGTCCCGTAATTGAGCGCAAGTTTGTTGCCGCTGGTCTGTTCAATGCGGCGCGCGATGCCGTAGCCGTGCTGCGGACCGAGCGATTCGAGCGTCTTCAGCACCATCAATGCCAGCGTTCCCTGCCACACATCTGTTTTCGAAAAAGGCGTTTTTTCAGCTGGTGTTTTATCGATTGCTTTCTCCGACATTTCTTTTCCGTTCCTTTCCGTGGTCACTTCCTTCATGAGCGTGAACAAAGTCTATTTATGCGCCGCTGGCTGCGCTGCCGCCGACGCGGGCGCAAACAACCGCGACAGTGGAATGTTCACAGTGCCGATGGCGCCGTTTCCTTCGTCGCGCACCACCAAGCGCACTTCGGAGACATCATCCGCAAGCGACAACGTCTCCGAGAAATTGAGTCCTCTCTGAAGGAGTTGCTTGTAGTCGCTCTGTGTGGGATTCAGGTTGAGTGTTTGCGAATGTGATCCGACCTGTTTCCCCTCGGCGTTAAATTCGGCCCAGACTTCGGTGATGTTGTCAGACCATCGCGCGCTCTGCTGCAGGAAGCGCAACTGGCCAGCGTCGATAGTGACCTTTACCTTCAATTGCCGCGCGCCGGGAACGTCCACTGGATCCACGTGAATATCCAGACCCAGGTCCGTTGATTCGAGCGGGCTGCGGATTGCCTCCGCCAATAGCTTAGCTTTCTTTTCAGGAGCGGACGTGGAATCCGCAATTGCGAAATAGCCTTTCCGAAAGCGGACTTCCACGCCGGGCCGGTTCACCTTCACTTTGATTTCGCGGAATTCGCCATTCCATTTGTCATGCGCCGGATAGTAGCCCAATAAATATGTTGTAGAAGAATCGTCAATTACTTGCCGAATCGAACCGGCCATGTCATTTGTGTTGTAAAACGCGCGCCCGCCTGACGCCTCAGCGAGATTTCTAATTTGATTGAATCCGCCGGGGTGGCCACCGATGGGGCCGCCTCCACCGCCACCTCCGCCGCCACCCGCTATCGGTCCTCTTGGAGCACCCCGTGGGACAGGGCCTCCGCCACCTCCCATGGGAGCGTCGAGACCGTGCGCGTCCACCGCGTAGAGCGGCAGATCGGAATTGCCGAGGGTTTTTGCGGTCCTGTCCATCTTTATATCGGTGATGATTCTCTGGTAGGGATAGCCGCTGGAGAGCCAAATCAGATTCTTACGGCCCGGCACGGTTGCAAGGCGCTCTGCGATGACCCGCATTCCGTCCATTGTGTGAAGAGCCATCTCATTCGCATTATCGGTTTTGGATGGAGGAAATATTTGGTCCTCGGCGTACTCCCTTCCTTGAACGAGCACGCGCCGCAGCTCATCGGGGTCGCTCGTGAAGTCTTTTAGGAGGATGAGATTGTCGGCGAGTTCATAAAGCGCCACGCGATCCTGCGGCTGCATATGGCTGATAAATTTTTCGACCTGGTTAAATATGGTTCCCATCAATGGCGGGGGGCACGGGGGCCACGGGCCGCAATGAACGGGCGGGCGAAAGTACACATCGTGGAAGTAGGTGTTGTAGGCGTCGATGACGATGACAGTGAGGGGCGGCTGTGCGCCGAGTCCTTGCGAGGAGCGATTCGAGAAAAGGTTCGGAGCCACGGCGGCGTTTGTTGCGGTGAGATGGTTCGTTAATTCCGAAAATGAAGCGATCTGCTGGCGCTGGCCTTGATCAAACAAAACGAAATCATCTTTCGTAAGCCCAGTGACCGGATTGCCATCCTTGTCGTGAACGATCACATTTACTTGCACCAACCTCGTGGTCACGCGCACGGGCGGAGATGAAGGACGGCTCTGTTGCGATTGCGGTGGAGGCGGCGGCGCCTGGGTTCGCTGCTGGGATTGAGGAAATCCCAGTGACAAGCTCACGAGAGCAATCACTGTGCACGCGATGAGAATCGCAGCGCAGCGCTTGAACTCACGAATCATTTTCATCCACCTCTACTTTCCGAGCCCTTACTTCGGCGCACCTTGCACGCCCGCTTGCGTGAATATTCGCGACAAGGGGATGTTCACCGAGCCGATAGCCCCCGCGCCGGATTCAGAGATGATTAGGCGCACTTCGGCTACTTCGGGAGTCAAGGTCAAAGTTTCAAAAAAGTTGAGACCGTTTTTGAGAACGAATTCGTACCGTTCCCGCTCCGGATGCAGGTTGAACATTTGCGAATGCGTTCCGATTTCGCGACCCTCTTTATTTAATTCGACCCAGATCACTTCCACATCATCCTTCCAGTTTCCATCCTTCTCCTCGAATACGAGACCGCCGGGATCCACGTGGACCTGCGCTTTGATCTGGCGAGCGCCGGGAAGATCCACTGCCTCGGCCTGGACGTCCACGCCAATCGCAGTGGATTCGAGCGGGCTGGTGGCTGCGTCAGAGAGCAACTGCTGCCGGCGATTGGGATCTACATCACCCGCCGGGGAGGCGAAATATCCGTTGCGGTATCGCAGATCGAGAGCCTTTCGATCCGTCTTTACCGAGATGCCGCGGAACTCGCCGTTCCATTCATTGTGCGTGGGGTAGTAGCCGAGGACGTAGGTGACGCGCGAATCGTCAATCGCGCGGCGGATGGCGCCGCGGATGTCATTGTTGTTGTAAAAGGCCTGGCCGCCGGTGGCTCTTGCCAAGGCAACCATGGTGTCAAACTGCTCGGGCGCAGGACCCATCGAGTTGTGTGAAATGTCTTGCATCTGATTTGGAATCAACCCGCGCGCATCCACGGGATAGATGGCGACGTTTGCATTGCTGAGCGCTCGAGCAGCGTCCGTGGTTTGCTGATTAAACCGGGAAGCGGGAAAACGTCCCTGCGAACGCGTCCCCAAGCTCATCCTGTAGCTATAGCCGATGCTCGAGGGGAAGGCGCTTGAAACCCAAACGAGATTCTTCCGTCCCGGGATGTTCGCAAGACGGCCGGCGATTACTTTCAAAGCATTCGACGTGGTCCCCACTTGATCCACAATCAAATTATGCGGGTGGGACTCGGCTTCGGCGAGGAATGCGTCAAGCCGTGCGTCATCCGAATCCGGTGCGGCGGCGCCTTTCCCCTGCAGAGATCCCGCCTTTTTCTTGGTGGCGCGGTCCAGGGCGCTCAAAAGCGCTGCAGAGTCATTGGTGAAATCGTGCAAAATGAAAAGCGTCTTGTAAGAAAGACCGTAAATTGCAACGCGGTCCTGCGGCTGGATTTGAGTGCGAAGGAATTTGATCACTTGCGGCCGCGCATACGCCATGGTGAGGAGGCCCGTATTCAACCAGTCGAGCAGGATGACAGTCACGCTGGTGGGAACACCGGTTTGCTCCTCGGCACGATTGGAAAAAAGATTGGGGGCCGGGGTGGGGGCTGGGGTGGACGTCAGATGGCTGGACTGCTCTGAGAAATAAGAAATCGTCTGCGGCTGGCCCTGATCAAATAAATGGAAGTCGGATTTCCTGAGGCCTGCGATCGGCTTGCCGTCCCTATCATGAACGATGACGTTGACCTGCACCATCCGCGTAGTCACGCGAACGGCGGGCGGGGCTTGGGCAGCCGGGGCTGGGGCACCCTGGCTCAGCGTCCCACTGGATTGGGCCGGAGGCGCCTGCGGGAACCCTGATATGAGCAGGAGTCCGGCAACCAAAAGCGCCTGAAGCCTCTCCAACATTGCCGAAGTATACATAGTTGGCGTGGTAAGCAGTCTTGAACCTCTAACTTGAAGTTGGAACATCTGAAGAGTGCCACAAGTCCTATGGGTTTACAATACGAAAAGAGCAGGCTGGGCAACCTGTCCCCTTTTGGAACTGGAACTGCCGCTCCCATTCCTTTCTGACGGCTACAGGGACTATAATCGCTCCTCTCTCTTGGAGGCCATATTGGATCTCCTGACTCGGCTCCTTGCGTGGTTCCGGAGCAAAAGGCGGACCGTCATGCAAGACTGGCGGGCCCAGCTTTCCCGTGAAAAAACGGAGCTATTCGGTTCCGTAAGGGGAGAGCTGGAGACTTCATACTCCGTCTTCAGTGTGGTTCTGGACGAGGCGCTGGCAATGCGCCGGCAGGGCCGCTTGGGCGTGGCGCGCGATAATGCAGGCGTTTCGGCCGAGCTTTGCGGGCGGTTTGCCGCTGATTTGGAGAGCATGCTCGACGCCCTGGAACGCCACTCCCGGCATTTTGCCACCCCACCGGCATACTCACCCTTGAATTTAGAAGACTTTCGTGGAGAAAGAGCCCGGCAGAAAGCTCGCCAGCACAACAGACTGTCACGCGTCCTGCTTAGCCGCCATTTGGGGTTCTTGCACAAGATCCGAACGCTAAGCAGGATGACTTCCGACCTATCGGAGGAGTATTTGGAGGCGGTAAGCGCAATCGTCGAAGGATCAAACATTTCCCCCGAACATGGCTGGCAGCGCCTGCTCCACCTGCAATACGATTTGACGACCGTGTTTCGCGAATCCGAAATATTGCTGAAATCTTTTCTGGTGCAACTCCCCGGAGATGATGTGCGCAATTTCGGGGAGAACATTTTCGCGGCATTGGCGTGTGCCCCAGCGATTGCCGATAGACGAGTGTCGGCATTCCGACGACAATAGGAAGAACGGCCGGTAAACCCAGGGAGACCGCGCGGCATCTTAGGAATTAGCTTGCGGGTGGCGTTTTCCACAATGGGGCCGGTACAACTTATGGAGCGAGGACAGCATCCCAATTTGAGGATGAGTCCCGTTAGGACTTGGTGGCCCGAGCGAGACGAATCGAACCGGGTGAGCTCACGGAAACCGAAGCAATTCGGAGGGCTCAACAGGGAGACGCGGAAGCTTTCGAGTTTCTTTACCGGCAACACAGCCGGCGCGTCTACGCCCTCTGTTTGCGCATGGTCGGGCGCACAGCAGAGGCAGAAGACCTTGCCCAGGAGGCTTTCCTCCAATTGTTCCGGAAGATTGGGACCTTTCGGGGCGAATCGGCTTTTTCGACCTGGCTGCACCGGCTCACTGTAAATGTTGTGCTGATGAAGCTGCGTAAGAAGACGGTTTCGGAAACCTCGCTGGAAGAGCAGACCGAACCGGATGAAGAGACCGGCGGGCCGCGAAGGGATTTTGGAGCGCCGGACAATCTGCTGACCGGATCGGTGGACCGGATCAATTTGCAGCGGGCAGTCGAGCAATTGCCACCGGGATATCGCGCAGTATTTGAGTTGCACGACATCCAAGGGTACGAGCACAACGAGATTGCGGGAATCATGGGCTGCTCGATTGGGAACTCAAAATCGCAGCTCCACAAAGCGCGCACGAGGCTTCGCGAACTGCTCCATGAAGCCGCACGCGCCCGCGCACGGGACGCGCGCCAGGCGGCGAAGGTGGAGACCGCAGGGCAGGATGGATAGGGCGGCGCGAATTTGAAGCAAAGTACTTGAAGCATAGAATTAGAAGTAGAAAAGTGAAGGTGATTTATGCAGTGCAGTGAATTTGAAGCGGTACTCGAACAGACAAGCGGACAGCCGCTGCCCGCGGATGCAGCCGCGCATACCGCGCAATGCGGTAATTGCCGCGCACTAATGTCGGATCTCGAAACCATCACACGCGTGGCGCGTGAACTGGCAGAGCCTGCGGAAGAGGCACCGGAGCGCATCTGGGTGCATTTGCGCGCGCAACTCGAAGCGGAAGGCATTATCCGCACGCCGGTGCCGGAAAAAGTCTTGGCTCTGCGAGGGCGGGGCGGTTTCGCGGGCGTCCTTGCCTGGATGCGCAGGCCTGCGCTCATCGCGACGTATGCGGCGATTATGGTGTTCGCCGCGGCCGTTGCATGGGAGCAGTTCGGCCCGGAACCACCGCAGCCTCCCGTTCCAATGGCCGCGCAATACGGGCTTGACCGCCTCGAAACGCAGGCCGTAAGCGATCTGGAATCCGCGAGTCCCGAAGTAAATACCGCATTGAAAAAGGATCTCGAAGTTGTAAACAATTTCATTGCCGAGTGTGAGAAAGCGGTCCGCGAGGAACCGCAAGACCAGGACGCCCGCCAGTACCTCTATGGCGCCTACCAGCAGAAAGCAGAGTTGTTGGCAGTGGCGATGGATCACACAAGGCCAGGGGAATAACGATGCACTCACAACTAAACCGTCTACATCTTTCACCGGCGGGCCGCGCTTTACTGGCCGCCGCAATTCTTGCCGGAACGGCGTGGACCGCCTCCGCCACCAAAATTGAAAAGCATTTTCAGGTGACGGGGAGGCCCGTCGTGACCGTGAAGAACTCGAACGGACGGGTCGAGGTCAAGTCCTGGAACAAACAGGAAGTGATGGTTGTCGCCAATCAAGTGGGCAAAAATGCCGAAGTGGACACGGAACAGGCCGGCTCGCGAATTGAGATCAACACTCGCACTCTGAACGATTCAGCCCGCGGCGCGGATATGCAGGTGGATTACCAGATCTTTGTGCCCGAAGAGACCGAACTTCAAGTCCGAACAGATTCGGGCAGTATCGTGGTTGAAAGCGTTCACGGAAATCTGACGTTTGACACGATCGCAGCGGACGTGAACCTCAAGAGCGTCGGCGGCGTGGTCGTTGTGACCACAGCGGATGGCTCCATTGTTTGCTCCATGTGTGATGGCAGCCGTTTTAGGGCCGAATCCGTGCGCGGCAGCGTTCAACTAATTCAACCCATCATGGACAGGGTTGAACTGCATACGACTGCAGGCAACATTTTTTTCGATGGTGACTTCCTGCGCCACGGCGTTTACGTGATGCGAAGCGACACCGGCAACACGGAAGTGCGATTTGGGCAGGCCAGCTCATTTGACCTGACAGCTCGCTCGGAGCATGGAAATGTAATCAGCCAGGCGAATTTCCTCCCGGACAAGCACAGCCGCAGTAAGGTTTCCGTCCCGAAACATGGCAACGCACTCGGAGGCACAATCGGCGCGGGGAACGCCAAGGTCGAGCTCAGTTCCTTCAGTGGTACAATCAAGATTCTGCAGCGGGTTTCGCAGTAAAGTCCCGCAGGCAGCCTTCTTTTCAATCATGCAGGCAACAGGCACACGTCCGCGCTTGAAGCTCGTCTGTCTCGCGGGATTCATGGGCTCCGGGAAATCCACTGTAGGCCGCTTGCTCGCCCAGCAACTGGGCTGGCGCTTTGTGGACCTCGACGAGCGCATCGAACAGCAGTCCGGCTTGCGAATCACAAGCATCTTCGAGCGGCTCGGCGAGGCCCGGTTCCGCGAATTGGAGCGCGCCGAACTTTCCCGAGCGCTTGGCGAAGCTTCCGCTTCGCCCGTGCCCGTCGTTTTGGCCCTCGGCGGAGGGACATTCACACAACCAGCGAACCTTGAGCTGCTGCGCTCGGCCTGCGCACCGGAAGGATTGCCGCGCGCGGGATGCGTCGTATGGCTGGATTGCCCGGTCGAGCAACTTCTTGCCCGCTGCGTGGTAATGGACGACCGGCCGCTGTTCCGGGATGAAATTAGTTTCCGCAACCTCTATGAAGAAAGGCTGCCGTTCTATCGCATGGCGGATGTGCACGTGGAAGGAAGCAGCGAGCCGAGGATCGTCGCGGAGCGAATACTCGCCGCACTTGACGGAGAGGGCACAAACCGCGCGATTGGCTTTGATGGCGGGCAGCGTCCTCAGGTCAAATGGAAGGTATGAGGAATTCACGTGCGAAAGCGGCGGTCTGCGCTCTTCTGATTGCGTGCGGAATCTTTGCGGCGCCGCTCCGTTCGCAGAAGAATTCCGCGAGCGTCTTCTCCGAAGACAAGGGAAAATTTGCCATCGTCATCGGCGGCCAGACGGTCGGGACGGAGGATTTCTCCATTTCGCACGAGGGCGACCACTGGGTGGCGCGGGGGACGACGGAATTTCACGTCCAGACCGGCTCATACAAAGTGATTGGCGAACTCCGCCTGAACGCGGCCGGTGCGCCGCTGAAGTATGTATGGACCACCGAAGGCGACAAGAAAGCCTCCTCAACAACGGAATTCGACGGGCTGACAGCAAAGATAACTTTGAACCTCGGGAACGGCGACAAACCGATTAGCCAGGATTTTACTTTCGCCTCTCCCGTGGTTGTGCTGGACAACAACCTCTACCACCAGTACGAAGTCCTCGCGCGCGTTTACAACTGGGCCGCGGGCGGGCCGCAAAATTTCGCCGTCTTGATTCCACAACAGCAAACGCCGGGAATGGTCACGGCGGAATCGCGCGGTTCTACAATGCTGGATGGCATGCGCTTTGATCAACTCGCCGTCCACACCACAAACTTGGAATTGATGCTTTATCTTGACGCAGCTCACCGGCTGATTCGATTGAGTGTTCCCGCATCCAATGCGGAAATTCGCCGGCAATAAGCAGGCTTTCCCTCACAAGAATATTTTCTAGTCCAGACGAATGGGATGAACGGGAAACCGTTGCGTTTCAGTGGACTTCTCTTGGCGTCATGTAATCTTGCGGATTCAGCTTTCGCCAGTCACCGGCAATAATCTCCTTGCGGATTTGCGCGGCGCTCCGCCCCTTCCGGGTTTGTTCATACGCGAAAATGCCTTCCATCCGGCAAGTATTGCATCCACTGGCATGGTCGCTGAGGAAACAATCGTAGAGGCTATGGTGGCCATCATTGCGATCGCAGTAGCAGTAGCATGGCTGCTGGTACAAAACGTTTCTCACTTTTCCCGCCATCGCATAAGAATTCTTGGAAATAGGATCTGTGTATTTGTCGGGGCTCACCGGGTCGGGCAACGGCGATTTTGGCGGGCTCGTGTGATACGCCGGAACCGGAGCAGCCGGGTCCGTCTTCGGGAGTGGCGCGCCATTCTGACCTTTACCCGGTTGCGCGAATGAGACGACGGCGGCGGCTGCGCCGATGAAAAGTAGAAAAACATCCAGCGGGATTGCTCTTGTTCGCCGTGACATTTTCGCCCCCCGTGGTGACAATAATAAATGGCCCACAAAAGAAAAAGCCCGGCGCCATTTTACTTCTTCCGGCGGCGCCGGGCCAATACATGCTTTCTTCGTGTGGAGCTAGAAGGAGACTGGACGCGGGTTAGGGTGAGGAGTCGCGGGACGCGTTTGCGGCTTGGACGGCTCAATCGTCACAGTGGTCTCCGAGCCTTTGCGCATGACGGTGACTTGGACCGTCTTGGCGTCGCGCTTTTGGCGCAGCTTGGATTGCATCTCATTGAGCGTCCTTACGCGGTCGCCGTCAATCTTGACGATCACGTCGCCCGCTTTGAGTCCACCCTTCTCCGCGGGTGATCCGGAGTTGACGTCACGCACCAGGATTCCTTCGCCATCCGGCGCGCCGAAGTACGTTCCCAATTGACCGCTGACACTCTCTGCGCTGATACCGAGCGTCGGTGTGGGGGACATCCGGAACAGGTTGCCATCACCATTGAAATTTAACGTCCCCTCGGGCATCTGGTATGTGAAAGCGCGAGGCTCCGAAGGCCACGGAATGACCATCTCCTGGTCAGGGACACTTAGGTTCAGTCGCGGCAGTAGCTGGCGCAAGTTGCCTGCACTTTGGTTTTGAATTTGATCCTCGTAGTTTCCCATAGTCACGCTCAAGGTTTGTGCCCGGCCGTCGCGCCAAACCGTGATTGAAATCGTGCGGCCCGACGGTGTTTCCCGCACCAGCCGGCGAAATTGCGCGACGCTTTCAACTTTCTCGCCGTTGAATTCCGTGATGACATCGCCGGACTTCAATCCCGCTTTTTCGGCAGGGCTGTCCTTCTCGACGTCGCTCAAATAAACGCCACGCGCGGAAGAAAGCTTGAGTTCCTTCGCGCGATCCACGGAAACGTCTTCCGGCGTCACGCCGAGCCAGCCAGTCTCGTCGAGGGACGTGAACTCATCGCCATTGATTACCACCCGGGGCGTGCTCTGCACAGACTGACGTGAGAGCGAGCGGGCAAGCGCGGCTTGGACCCGCGAATTCACACGCGCGGTCACTTCGTCCGGCACCGCACTGGCCACCGCACCCGATATGCGGTCGGTAATGGCCTGAGCGAGCTGTGCGTGAGCCTGGACTTGCGCCTGCACTACAGCTTGCCGCACTTGTTGCCTTACCACCTGCCGGACTGAATCCGCAATTGCCCTGCCACAATCAGAGTCCCGATCTTGTGCGAATGCGGCTGCGGCCACCAGGCCGAGAGCCAGCGCCGCCATCGTTCCAATCGCAATCAATTTCTTGGTCTTCATAAATCAACCTCCTGCCAGTTTCGACGTTTCGCGCGGTGCAAAGTGAGCAGCCGCCGGCGCTGAGTTATACCGTAGCGCTCCAAACAGCAATCTGAATCGCGCCATTTACAGTGCGAATCAGCAGCGGTGCGCCGCCCGCGCCCAGTTTTCCGCGGAAGCTTCCGCGTGTGAAGGCCCCCTTCAAAAGCACCGGCCTCTGCGTGCGAATTTCTCCGTTCATGCTCTGCGCGTCAATTTCCGCACCGGCATCCGCGGGCAGCGCCACGAGGATTGAGCCGTTCATGGTTTCCAACGCAAGCGGCTTCGCGGAGTAGGATTGCAGCTCTTCGCGGATGCTGCCGTTCGTCGTGCGCGCGTTGAACCCGCCACCGGCTTCGCTGACTTCGACGTCGCCATTCACCGTGCGCAAATCCCCGCTGCCCTCCACGCCGCTGACGCGCACCGCTCCGTTCACCGTAGCGGCGTTCTCGACGATCACGTGCCGCGGCACCCGGATAAGATATTCCACGGAGACGTCCACGCCTTGATCGGCTGGATATCGCGTTTCGATTTCCACGCGGCCCGCTGCGGGCTTGATGTCAACCTGGACAAGGTCCAGGTCCGCGCCGCGCGAAGCCGACTTCACCGCGCGAATTTCAATTTCTTCACGGTCCCATCCGCGGATTTCCACCGAGCCGTTTACGTTTTCAATTCGCAGCGTTCCGCCTTGCGCGAATGGAAGCGTTTTTGAGATGGTCTTACTTGTTGCGCCGGCCGGCGCAACGAAAGCAATCAACGCGAGCCCGATAATCCCGATGAATGTTTTCCGCATCCCGCACCCCCGATTGGTAGAACGTTTTCCCTGCATTCTTCGTGATGGACCGTCACACCCGCTTGGAAAACTCATGCGGCTCTGAAAAGCTGAGCCGCCGCAAATCCATGAATCTAATTCAGCCGAAACTCGAGGTTTACAGTCGTAACCACGGAAACCGGCTCACCATCGAGCAAAAAGGGCCGGTAGCGCCACCGGCGCACCGCATCCATCGCAGCGCTGCGCAGGGCCTGGTCACCGGAAAGAACGTTGATCTGTTCAACCCCGCCTTCCTTGCCGATCAACACGCGCATTGAAACTGTGCCCTCGATTCCCGCAGTGTGCGCGACCTCGGGATAAACAGGCCTCGTTTGCACAATCAAGCGCTTCTGCTGCTCCGCGGGGTCCACACGCACGCCGCCCCACCAAAATTCGCCGAGCTTCATCCACAGAACATCAGATTCCGGCGGTTGAGCCAGAGTAGGAGCCGGTTGCGCGCGTGGTGCCGCCGTCGACGCGGGCAAACCCTGCGGCCAATTGCCAGGAGGAACTGTTTGAGCATGCTGCATCGCCTGCGCCGCAATCTGTGTTTGCCGCTGCACTTCCTCCATGCTCTGTTCAACTATTTTCAAAGTCAGTTGTTGTTGGGCATCCATTTGCTGCTGGATCTGCTGCTGCACCAAGGTCTGCTGGCGGAGCCGCGCATCGTCCGCATAACGCAATTGGATATTTCCGCCGGAAGTGCGCAGGTGGATTACTTCTCCGCCGCCGTTGACCGCGCATTCTCCGTGCGCTTGCCTGCCGGATTCGCTGGTGACGTAACTCACCTTCAATGGAAGCGAGGGATCCGCGGTGATGTGATGATCCATGGATGCGTCAATCGTCGCCTCGATCGTCACGGAGAGCTGCCGCGGCACATACACAATGATGTCGCCCTGCCTCGATTCCAATTGCGAATCGCCGGGAGTTTTCATGAAGGTGGGGGTGAGCCACGCCGTGATGGTCCCCGTGCCGGTGGAAGCGCGCACCGGGCTATCCACGCGCGGAAGAGAAATACTCCCGCCATTGCTATCCAATTGCATCGGGCCGGCAACTCGAAGCACGCGGACGCCTCCGCCCGCTGCGCGCGCCTGAATGGGCCCCACCGCTTCGCCAAAATTAATTTGCCCGCCCCCGGAAGAAGCCGTCACGCGGCCGCCCGCGCGCTGAATCGAAACATTTCCGCCGCCGGTATCAAGCTGTGCTGTTCCGCCGATTACGCCCGCGTGGATGTGACCGCCGCCGGTCTTAAGGACCGCGTTGCCGGTTGCGTTTCCTGCGGTGATGTGGCCGCCCGCCGTTTCTACATACAGATCACCAGTGACGTCACCGACAAGAATGTGTCCTCCGCCGGTGCTTTCCAGTCGCGCATTGCCGCCGATGCGTCCGGCGGTAATGCTTCCGGCATTTGTTGTGAGCGTGGCGCGGCCGTCCAAATCGGCCACTTGAATGTTGCCCGCCTGAGTCGTGGCCTCCAAGATGAAGTGGAGCGGGACGTGAATTTCGTAGGTTACTTGCAGCCGTTCGCGCAGGTCGCGCCGCGGTACCGCGCCGGATATTGTCACGCCGCCCGGTACCGTCTGCGCACGCAGAAGGAATTGGCGCGTGAGGTCCTTCGCAGCAGGACCGGGGTCATCCACTTCAATCCGTATAAGATACCGCACCTCGTCTGTTGCATCTGTAAGGATGCGAATGCTGCCGATCTCTGTCTCCAATCGCAGACGCTGTCCATCGCGGGCGGTAAAAGTTCCGGATCTTTCATCCGAAGATCGCGCCACAGGAGCCCGCTGCGCGATGCTCGCCTGATTACGCGGCGGCGCCCACGGGGTTGGCGCGGCAGATGGGGCCGCTTGCGGCGGCTGAGCTTGCGGGGGACCTTGCGCCTGCGCCAAAACGGGTGTTTGTGCTTGCGCGGATCCCGCCGCGAACGCGAAGGCCAGCGCCGTTCCGAGCGCAATATTCCGAATTTGTACGCGTGTCAGCAAATCTTTCCTCGTGGGAATCGTCCTGCCACCTTCTGCATTACTGGGACGGGCCCGCGCTCAGCTGCCGCACTGCCGCTGCAGCCTGGAGACGGATGTAATTATTCGCATCGTGTTCGCTCAGGTCGCGCAACACCTGCGCGACGCGCGGATCGTTGCCCGCGTTTCCGGCGAACACCAATGCGCGGATCTCATTGACGGCCTCGTTGCGGACGCCGGGGTTTGTGTCGTGCAAGAGGGCGTCGAGCACCGTATCGCGCACGGCCGCGTCCTGCTCATACCCGCGCAGCGATTCAAGAGCGCGCAAGCGGACGCCAGGATTCACGTCATGCCGCGAAGTAGCGCACAGCACGCGGCGCACGTCGGCGTCCTCCACGCGGCTCCGAAGCACGTCCACGGAATCGAGCCGGATGTCGGGATCAAATCTCTGGCTGTTTTGAATCACAAAACTCAGGACGCGGGTAACGTCGCCATCGTCATTCACCACCATGGGCTTCAGCGCGCGGAAATGTACCTCGAAGTTCTGGGTCCCGGAGTCCACATCGGTCACAGGGAAAATTCCGGTAACCGTCGCAACGTTTTGCAATTCCTGGTCCGAAATTCGCGGAGTTACCGTCATCGAAACCGGTCCACCAAGCCCCGCGACTGTTTGCCCGGCGTTTGCCGCTGCCGGAAGCATCCGGCCCATTCCAAGCCCGACCAGCACAAACATCGCCGCGCCGAGCGCCGGATGCATCGCCAATTCCATTCGGCACCATGCAAAGCATCGCGCAAAGAATCCATCGGAGAGGCCATGCGCTCGCGCGGCCGCGAAATCGTGCCCTTCATCAAGCGCTTCCGCCAACTCGCTGCGGCATTGTTCGAGCAACGCTCCGGCAAGTTCGAGCTCCTCCGCGGGTTGCGGCAATGTCGAAATCATTTGACGCAGACGCAATTCAATTGCGAACAAAGCGGCGCATTCCGCGCACCCGCCGACATGCTGCTCGACGGCCGCGCGCTCGCCGGGCGCGGCTTCGTCACAGGCGTAGAGAACAAGCAGCCGCTCGACATCCGCGCAGCGCATCGCGCGCACTGCTTCTCCGGATTGGACTACCGGCTTCACAGCAAACCCTCCAATTGCACCCGCAGCTTTCGCGTGGCGCGGAAAAGGGAATTCTTCACCGTCTCTTCCGTCGTCCCCAGCAATTCGCCAATCGCGCGCAGCTTCAATCCCTGATGATGTTTCATCTCGAATATCACGCGCTCCCGCGGAGAGAGCCGTCCCATCGCCGCCGAAATCTTTGTGCCAATCTCTTTTCCTATCAAACTGCGCTCGGGGTCCGAGCCCGAGCCGGGCGCGCGTTGCTGCTCGAAAAAGTCGCGCGGTGAATCTTCCGCATCAGCCACTTCGGGCGCCTGATCCTCGGGACGGCTGTTGCGCCGCCGCAAAAGATCGAGGCAAACGTTGGTCACGATTCTGTAGAGCCACGTATAGAAGGAACACTCGAAGCGGAAGCGGTGGAGATTCTTGTAGGCCTTGAGGAAGGCTTCCTGATAAACGTCGCGGGCATCTTCGGGACGGCGCGTTAGGTTCAGCGCCAGACGCAAAACATCGCGATCGAACCGGTGGACGAGTTCTTCAAACGCGAGGCGGTCGCCACCCTGCGCGCGCTCGACAAGCGCACGGTCATCCAGACGCGCAGCCAATCGGCCCGCTCGGTCTTCGGCGCTGCTTACGATACCGTCCCCCGAAAGCGCGATGGCGAGTCCTGGCAGTGGCATCCCACTTAGTATAGACGCCGTGAGGGGGCAAATGTGAGCACCGGAAGGGCTGTGGAATTCTTTCGATCGGGGAGTTCTTTAGGGATGGATTGTGATCTTAAGTCCTTATAAATCAGCTACTTAGCTTGGTTTCGGTAGAAGCTCAATGCCGAATCTCCTTGCACTAACAAACGCACTTTGGGGAAGGGACCCAACCTCTCCGGCAGCCTCGTCTTTGAGTCGTGCTCGATTATTACGATTGCGGCCGGAGCTAGTGCGCCCTTCGCTGCAAATTCCTCCAGCGTCTCGAAGCAACTGCGTGCATCCGCGTAAGGTGGATCGGCGAAAAGAAAATCAATTTTTTCGCCGCCTGCTGCAATCCGACCCGCGAGCTGGGCGAGTCCTCGCCGTGCATCCGTATTCAGTATTTCCGCCTCCGCCGAATCGGCGCCGCGAAAAGCGGCCGCAATAATCCCGAGGGCCGCAAGATTCTCTCGAATGTGGTTCGCTGTGGCGACGTGCTTCTCGATGAAAATTGCGCGGCGCGCACCACGGCTGAGCGCTTCGATCCCGACCGCTCCCGTGCCCGCATAGCAATCTACGAAAACAGAACCCGCGATTTCCGCGCCTAGAATATTGAAGAGTGTTTCGCGCAGCATGTCACTCGTCGGGCGCAGCGCGAGCTTTCCAACGGGCCTCAGTCTTCGGCTGCGAAATTGTCCGCCAACAATGCGCATCATTCTTCTTACTCCGATTCTCAGCCAACGTGCGCGAGCTGGTATCTCTGCCGCCAGCTTTGGCCGAGTTGCTTCAACAGCCCGGCAAGTTCATTCTGCGCGGCAAAATCCTCTGAATCTGCAAGCGCGAATGCTTCACGCCGCGCCAGCTCGAGCAGTTCCCTGTCGCGCAAGGGATTCGCAATGTGAAACCCGAGATCGCCGTGCTGCCGCGTGCCGAAGAATTCGCCCGGCCCGCGCAATTTCAGATCCACTTCGGCGATTTCGAAGCCGTCCGAAGTCCGCGCCATTGTCTCCAGCCGCTCGCGCGAATCGCCGACGAGATCCTTGGGCGCCACCAAAATGCAATGTGATTTCTGGCTGCCTCGCCCGATGCGCCCGCGCAACTGGTGAAGTTGCGCCAGCCCGAAGCGGTCCGCGTGCTCGATCACCATCATCGTCGCGTTCGGCACATCCACCCCGACTTCGATCACTGTCGTCGCAACCAACACCTGTATTTCGCCCCGGCGAAACGCTTCCATCACCGCTTCCTTTTCTTCGCTGCGCATCCGGCCATGCAGCAGCCCGACACGCATTCCTGTGAGCACTTTGCCTGAAAGCCGCTCGTATTCCGTGATGGCCGCCTTCAACTCCGCTTTCGACTCTTCGATTACAGGATAAACGACATACGCCTGCCGCCCGCGCGCCACTTCGCGCCGCACGCTTTCCCATACACCGGGAAGACCCGCTTCCGACGCAAGCCGCGTCTCGATTGGCGTGCGCCCCGGCGGCATCTCGTCAATCACGGATGTATCGAGGTCGCCGAAAAGAGTAAGGGCCAGAGTGCGGGGGATGGGCGTCGCGGTCATTACCAGCACATCGGGCGTCATTCCCTTTTCAATGAGACGTTTGCGCTGCATCACGCCGAAGCGGTGCTGCTCGTCCACAATCACAAGACCAAGCCGCGAGAACGCGACCGGGTCCTCTATCAACGCGTGTGTGCCAACGATTAGTTGCGCGGCGCCGGTGCGAATGCGTTCATTCGCGGCGCGCCTTTGCGCGGACTTTATCCCGCTGACGAGCATCTCCACTTGATATCCGGCGGGCGCGAAGATTCGCCGCGCCGAAAGATAGTGCTGCCCCGCAAGAATTTCCGTCGGCGCCATCAGCGCGACTTGATATCCATTTTCGATGGCGATGGTCGCCGCTTCCAGCGCCACAATCGTTTTTCCGCTGCCCACATCTCCTTCGAGTAGCCGGTTCATCGGGACGGGTTTCTCCATGTCGCCGGCGATTTCGCCAAGGACGCGCTTCTGCGCCCCCGTCGGCTTGAACGGCAGGATGCGCTTGATCGCTTCACGCACGCGCGGCTCGCGCACACGGAACGCAATCCCCGGCTGCTTCCGCAGATTCCGACGACGGATCGCCATGCTCAATTGAAAGAAAAAGAATTCCTCGAAGATCAACCGCAGGTGCGCGGGCGAGCGAAACGAATTCAGTTTTTCGAGCGATTCCGTCTGCGGCGGAAAGTGGACATAGAACAGCGCCTCGCGCCGCGTGGGAAATTGATAGCGCGCGCGAATCGCCGCTGGAATCATGTCCGGCATTTCTGTTGGCAACGCCGCGAGAGCCTGATGAACAAACTTGCGAAGCATCCGCGGACTGATCGCGCCAATCGCTTCGTAAATCGGCACGATACGCCCGACTTCCGTCGAATCGCCTCCTTCCGGCCCGAGCAACTCGACCTGCGGATTCACCATCTCCATCCGCGCGGGACGGTACGGATCGTAGTCCGCTTTGCCATGCAGCACTAGTTGCTGCCCGGCTTTGTATTTCCCCACGAGATATCCGCTGTGAAAGAAGCGGCAGTGCAGCCGCCCGGTCGCGTCCTTCACAACCAGGTGATAAAGGCCGCCGTACCGCCGCGCATATTTCAGGAATTGGCCTTCGACGACTTCCGCTCGAAGCGTATACGTCTCGCCCGGTTTCATGTCGCGGATGGCCGCGAAGTGCGAGCGGTCCTCGTAACGAAACGGCAGGTAGGCGATCAGGTCCTCGACCGTCGCGATCCCGCGCTTCGCGAGCGTTGCCGCGCGCTGCGGCCCTACACCCTTCATGAATTTCACGTCGCCGGTCAGCCCAATCATGCTCGCCCTTTATACCATTCCTCGCAGTTTTGGCCGTTCCATGCCCTGAGCGAAATCGGCCCGCGGGGCGCGTCTCTTACGCGCCACATCGCGCAACAGACACTTGCGCCGCTGCAACGCGTCTGGCTTCATGGTAGTTGAAATGACGCGCTTCGCTTTCATTGCTGAGCGGCGCACCCAGAGGGATCGTGTCCGAAACCGCTTCACAGCCTGCCGTCACGCCGCGCCTGGAGCGCCTCGGCGCGCACGACCTGCGCGTCCTGCTCATCTGGATTCTGGCCGGCGCGCTTTCTGTGGGCGTCGCGTCACGCTATTTCTTTCAAGCCTTTCCGGAAGCCTCCATTCATTTTGAAGTGACGCGCGATCAGGCTCTCGACACCGCGCGCCAGTTTCTTTCCGAACAGCACGCAGCGCTCAATGGTTACGAATCCACAATCGTTTTTAACGTAGACGACAACGCCAAGACCTATCTCGAGCGCACGGTTGGTCTCGAGCAAGCAAACCAGCTCATTTCCACTCAGGTAAGCGTGTGGTATTGGGAAGCCCGTTTCTTCCGCCCCGAGCAGAAAGAAGAATACCGCGTCGACGTGAGCCCCTCCGGCCGGCTGGTTGGTTTCGAGCACATTGTTGAAGAGTCGCGCTCCGGCGCGCGGCTCGAACGTGACGCCGCCCTGGCAATCGCTGCGAATTTCCTTCGCGCGCAAGACCCGGCGCGTTTCACGCAGTTCGACTACGTGCCCGAAGAGGCAAATTTGCAAGAGCGGCCGAATCGCCGCGATTGGAGCTTCACCTGGGAATTGCGCGGCTTTCGCGCGCCGGATTCTGCACAGGGCGCTCCGTATCGCCTCACAGTCGGCTTGCAAGGCGATCAGGTAAGCAATCTCGATGAATTTCTAAAGGTCCCCGAGACGTGGACGCGCGGATATGAAAACTTGCGCTCCGCCAACACATTTATCACGAATGTCGCGCTTATTCCTTACATGCTGCTTCTTGGCGGAGCCTTCTGGATTTTGTATGAGCTGAGCCGCCGCGGCGTGTTGCGCTTCGCTGGCTCGCTTTGGCTCGGCATGATCTTCGCGATCCTCTTCTTCCTCATGACGGTAAACACCTGGCCGATCATGCGCGCGGGATATGACACGAACTCGTCGTATTCATCCTGGACCGTGGAACAGCTTATGTTTGCCGCGCTGCTCAGCATTGGGGAAGCGCTTTTGGTGACAATTGCGTTTGCGCCCGGCGAGGCTCTTTATCGAAATGACTTCCCCAAGTTTCTCCGTCTCGGTGCTCTTCGCAAAATCCCCGCACTGCAATCAAAAGAATTCTTTCGGTCTTGCGTGATCGGAGTCTCGCTTGCGGCCGTTCACATCGGTTACGTGGTCGTCTTTTATCTTGTGGGAAAACGCTTCGGCGTTTGGGCGCCTCAAGAAGTCAGCTACGACCAGGAGACAAGCTCGATCCTTCCCTGGCTTGCGCCACTGGTGATTGGTTTGTATGCCTCGGCCAGTGAAGAATTTCTTTTCCGCATGTTCGCGATCCCGTTCTTGCGGCGCATCACAAAATCCAGGATTCTTGCCGTCGTGCTTCCTGCATTCATGTGGAGTTTCCTCCACGCGAATTATCCCCAGGAGCCGCCGTATATCCGCGGCATCGAGATCGGCATCATCGGGATCGTGGCCGGTCTCGTGATGTTGCGCTGGGGAATCCTCGCTACGCTCGTATGGCACTACACGGTAGACGCGACGCTTGGCAGCCTTCTACTAATTCGTTCCGCGAATCCTTATTTCCGCGTTTCCGGCGCGCTCGTCGCCGGCGCCGCATTCATTCCTATTTTGCACGCGGGGGTGATGTACCTGAGGCGCGGCGGATTTGTGGTGAATGAAGAACTGCTCAACGCAGCCGAGCCATTACAGGCCCCGGCTGAAGCCGATGTTGCAGCCGCGGATCAGCAATCGCAGCCGGCAACCAGCGCCAATTATCGCGCGATGTCAGCCAAATTAATTTGGACACTGATCCTGTGCGGCATCGCAGGAATTCTCGTCATCAAATTCGCCTCGACCCCCGCCATCGGCAGCTTCGTGCGCACTTCTCTTGACAGTAAGCAAGCCGCTGCCGAGGCGGATGATATCTTGCGCGAGAAACACGTGGACCCCTCCAAATTCCACCGCGCTACGGCGTTTGTTTCAAATTTTGACCCGATTGCACAGGAATTCCAGATTGATCCTCTCGTGAACGAATTTCTGCGTCGAAAGGTCGGAATCGAGAGTGCAAACCGCATTTATCAATCCCAGGTGCCTCAAGGTTTTTGGCGCGTGCGCTATTTTAAGAGTTCAGAGAAAGAAGAGTATGCGGTCATCTTGCAGTCAAGCGGTCAATTGTATTCGGTCTGGCACTCGCTCGATGAGCGCACTCCGGGAGCGAAACTGACCAAAGAGGAAGCACTTGCACGTGCTGAATCGTGGCTCCGTTCAAACAGATCGATTGATTTTTCACAATGGGAGCTGGTGGAATATTCATCCGAGGAAAAGCCCGACCGCCTTGACCACAAGTTTATCTGGCAGAATAAGTCTCCCGTCGCTGGTGGACCAAATCCAGAAGATGCCGCGTATGCGCGAATGGATTTGCATGTCGTTGGCGACGAGATATCAATCTTCTTCGACTACTTCAAAATCCCGGACGATTGGCGCCGCCAGCAAGAGCACGGGACCCTTTTGAAGACGCTTCATGCCGTCTGGAAAGGTATGTTGCCTGCGGCGTTGATCATCACAATGCTTGTCGTTTACTTCCGCAATCTCAAGCGGCCCGAAGCCGCGTCCATTCCATGGAGGAAGTTCGCCGGTTGGAGTCTTTGGGGCTTAATCGCCTTCGCCGTTTTGGAAATCACCTCAATACCGGTCACTTTGCAAAGCTACACGACACAACTTCCCTTCAAAGTGTTTCTTGCGACCATTGGAATCAGTTGGTTGATCGGCGCTTTTTTCTTTTACGCGGCAATCGCATTCTTCTTCGGCCTCGCCTGGTATTTCTGGTCGCGCGCGGGGCAAAACAATCAGCTCCCCGAATGGTTCCACATGCCCGCTGATTACTATCGCGACGCTTTTCTTATCGCTACGGCAGGTGCGGCAACATTCATTGGCTTCACACGTGGCGCTACGTTTCTCGCGCGTCTCGTGCCCGCACTACGCGATGCACTGCCAGCTTCAGTCCCGTCCGGCTTTGACGCGCTTCTCCCCGCCGCGCAGGAAATATCGCGGGCTGTTTACATGGGACTTCTCGTCGCCGCGATCATCGCCGCGGCCTCAGGATTCATCACGCTCTTCGCGAGGACTCGTTTGCTACGCGCACTCCTCGTCGTGGCGGGAGCGCTCGCAATGATTGGCGGCTGGGGAAGCGGCGCTGATTTCCTGCGCCAGTTTGCGCTTTATGCTGTGACGATTACGTTCTGGTGGTTGGCCATCTCGAAGATCGTGCGCTTCAACTTGCTTGGATACTTCCTGCTGATTGCCGTGATTTCTCTCGCGAGCGGCGCGCTTCCGCTACTTCAGCAGCCGAATTCCTATCTTCGCACCAACGGCGTCGCCGTACTCGCCTCGCTCGCGCTGCTAATGCTCTGGCCGCTCATCGCTTGGCGGCGAGCCGCAAGCAGACGCAGCTCGACTTCTGCAATTTAATTTAGGGAACTGGTTTATTCATGTGTGAAAACTACTTCCCGCCCAGCGCCCGCCGCAATTTCTGAAATGTAGTCTCAAGGTCTTCCGGCACCACGCGCGTCTCGCTCACCGTGGTCATGAAGTTTGCATCGCCGCTCCAGCGCGGCAACACGTGCATGTGCAAGTGTCCCGTGACGCCCGCGCCCGCCGAGCGCCCCAGGTTCATCCCGAGGTTGAATCCGTCCGGCTTATACTCCGCCGCCAGTGCGCGCTCCACTCTCTGCGCCAGCCGCATCATCTCCGCGAGCGCCTCCGGCTTGCAGTCTTTAAGGTCGGCGACGTGTTCGTACGGCACGATCATCACGTGTCCGCTGGTGTAGGGAAATGTGTTCAGGATGATGAAGTTCAGCTCACCGCGCAAAACGATGCGTGCCTTCTCATCGCCCGCCGCGAGCGCGTCGCAGAAAATGCAGCGGTCGTCTTTGCCGGCGCTGGCCATGTAACGGTAGCGCCACGGCGTCCAGAGAAAGTCCATCGGAGGGGATCAGCCCTGCGCCGGGGCTTCCGTTCCGGAAGCGGCGGCTTTCGCTGCGGTGCTCGCGTTGACGAAATCTTTCAGGTCTTTGCTGGGCTTGAAGAAAAGTATTTTTTTCGCGGGGACTTCAACTTTTTCGCCGGTCCTTGGGTTGCGCCCCTGACGCCCGCGCCGGTCGCGCGTGCGAAACGTTCCGAACCCGCGGATCTCGATCCTGTCGCCCTTGCGCAGCGCCGCGATCAGGCTGTCGAATACCGTCTCGATCAATTCTTCTGTCACTTTTTGCTCGAGCTGCGTGGCCGTCTTCACGATCTCGACGAGGTCAGCTTTTGTCATTGTGGCGTCAGTCATGTCTCAATCCTGGGGCGGGTTCATCCCGCCGCTAAAAATTTTCGGACCCACTGGAGGGCCTGCCCGCCGATAGGCAAGCTGGATGGCCTATCCGCGGTGTTTCCATATCACTAATTGCACCCGGAAGGAAACTTTTTCTGCGCCGCCCCTCCCTGCCGGCCCTTCGTCAGTTCCTAAACGGGACGGCGCCCCTCTTGCCTCTACTAAAACGTCCCACCCTTCGAGCGGATCATGTCGCCAATCGTCGCCGTTGGCGACGACTTCGGCCCTTTCGGGACGCTCGCCGCGCGATATTCCTGGATTTCTTTTTTCTCCACCTGCTTCTGCGCGCCGCGATAGCTCAGACCGATGCGGTGCTGATCCGGATCGAGCTTTACAATTTTGAAATCGTATTCCTTGCCGACTTCGAGTGAAGCGCCCTTCTCGCCCGGCTTCCCGCCTGGCCGCGCGCCCCTCCCTTGACCAACAGCAGGACCGCCGCGGTCTCCGCTTTTTTGGCCGCCAAACTGGCCGCCCTTATCATCGTCGCGCTTCCGCTTGCGGTCTTCAATTTCGGAAATGTGACAAAGCCCCTCGATGCCCTCGGCCAATTCCACAAACGCGCCGAACGCCGCCATCCGCGAAACCTTGCCGTGTACCACTTCATTCACCTTGTGCGTGCCAAACCAGGCCGCCCAGATGTCGTTCACCTGCTTGATGCCCAGCGACACGCGCCGGTTCGGCGCATCAATTTTCAGAATCTTCGCCGTAACTTGCTCGCCCTTCTTCAACACCTCGCCGATATTTTTTACGCGCCCGGACCAACTGATGTCGCTCGCGTGCACCAGCCCGTCAAATCCTTCCTCGATTTCAACAAACGCGCCGAAGTCCGTCAGGTTCCGCACGCGCCCGGTCACCACCATTCCCACGGGATATTTCTCCACGAGTTCCTGCCACGGGTCGGGCAGCGTCTGCTTCAATCCCAGCGAAATGCGCCGCTGTTCCAATTTCACGTCGAGTACGACGGCCTCAACCTCCGCGCCCTGCGTCACAATTTTCGAAGGGTGCTTCATCTTCTTCGACCAGGTCATCTCGCTGATGTGCACCAGGCCCTCAACGCCCGCGTCCAGCTCGATGAAAGCCCCGTAGTCGGTGATCCCCACGACCTTGCCCTTCACGCGCGACCCGACTGGAAATTTCTCCGCCACGGCCGCCCATGGATCAGGCACCAGTTGCTTGCGGCCTAGGGACACGCGTCCCTTTTCTTTATCAAAGCGCAGCACCTGCACTTCGATTTCATCGTCCACCTTCACGGCTTCCGATGGATGTTTCAGCCGGCCCCAGCTCAGGTCGGTGATGTGCAGCAATCCATCCACGCCGCCGAGGTCCATGAACACGCCGTAGTCCGTGATGTTTTTCACGCGGCCCTTAATCACTTGGCCTTCCGTGATTTGCTCCATCAACTGCTTTTTGTGCGCTTCGTTTTCCTCTTCGAGGATCGCGCGCCGGCTCACCACCACGTTGCCGCGCTTGCGGTTTAACTTCAGCACGCGCACTGTGAGCCTCTGCCCTTTCAGCGATTCCAGATTCGATTGCGGCTTCAGGTCCACTTGCGATGCGGGCAGGAAAGCGCGCACGCCGATATCCACCACCAGCCCGCCCTTGATCGTGTCCGTGACCGTGGCTTCAATATTTGCCTTCGAGCGGTAGGCCTCTTCAATTTTCTTCCAGGTCGCGCGGCGCAAGGGACGCTGGTAGCTCAGCAGAGCGTAGCCGTCTTTTTCTTCGCCGAGCCGCTCGACTTCCACCATCTGTCCGGGCGAAAGCGGCGGCGCGGTTGTCACTTCCGCGAATTCCGCAGCAGGGATCAACCCTTCGCGCTTCGTCCCAATGTCCACCACGACGCCGAGATCGTTCAGCGCGACCACTCGCCCTTCGATCACCTTCTTCTCGGTCTCCGCACTTTTTTCTTCCGGCGAGGGATATTGGTTTATTAGCTCGCCCATCGCCTCCGCGGAAATTTCCTCTGCGTTGCCGGTATGGCCTTCAGCTGGCGAAGTCGTCTCATTGGAAGAAGTCGTCTCGGCGGAAGATGTTGTCTCACTGGAAGATGGTTCGCCCGCCTGTGGATCGCCCTCGCTGACCATATCCGCGCTGGCGATGGCTATATCGCCGCCCGACGATTGGTCGGCGCTTTCACTTTCCGTTGCTGTCAGGGATGTAGGCGCGGCAGGCGAAGGACCTTCGGCGTCATTGGCAGACGGTGCTGTGGCGCGTGCCGGCGCAGCCGCGTGTGCTTCGCCGTCCAGTTGTGTTATCGGATTTGAATGCTCGGCTTGGGTTTCTGCCGTACCGGCGTCTGTAGAGAGGTTGACGGTTTTGTCGTGCTCGGGTGACATCTTGAGGCCTCCGAAGGGAGACTTGCCCTGCTTACCGAGGTAAATTCCCGGAGGAATCAGTAACGCGGCTAAGCAAGGAGGGGACAGCGGCGCGATCCGCGTGCCGCGTCCAAACGATAATACCCGCCGCCAAAGCCCCCTGTCAATTTGTTCCATTTGGCCGGGAAACAGTTGCTTTGGGCACCGGTTGGCGCGCCGGATAACCGAAATTCAGGAGTTGTGGCGCCGCCTTCCAAGCCGGCGGTTCAATGACACAGTGGGCGTCCTGTTGGATGTATGATTTGCAAAGCGCGCCGGTTTTGCATAGGAGACCCAGTGCACAATCGATTGGCGACACTGACAGCGGTCGCGCTCCTCTTACTGAGTTCGACCGCCGCGCAGGACGACAATGCCTTGTCCCGGTGGCTTGAAACAATCAGTGAAAAGCTTGCAGGTTTTTTGCCGAACGCCTCCTCGCAGGGCCTCACTCCAGAGCAATACGTTTTCAAAGGCGCTGCCACCGACACGCCCCACAGGTACATTTGTGTTCTGGCCCATCAGGATTGGCGCTTCGACGATCCGGAACTCTCGCGCCAAATCGATGAGACCGACCGGCAAGAGAAGGCGTTGAACCAGGAAATGGTTGATTCGGTGAAGCAATTTGACCAGGATCATAAAGCGGAGATCGACGCCTTTGAAAAGAAATACCAGGCCCTCCAAAAACAGTATGAGGATCTAATGAAGCAAGGCAAGTACAAGGAAGGTCTGGAACTCATGCAGCAAATCGCGAACATTCAGCAACAGAATCCCCATCTCGTGTTTATTCATTCATTTGATAAGAGAAGCGAACAAATCGCGGAGCGTAAAAGGGATCTCCCGGGGCTCTGGCGGAGCGTGAATTTCCGCATTGGCACAAATCGGACGCTTGCCGCGGCCATCCCTTCTTTTCATTTGCAACCGAGCGGCATCTTGGCGGGGCGTCCTTTGTATCGTGAACAAAAAATTGAGAAATTGACGCCCGATCATGAGTTGGCCACTGTTGGCCTGGCAATTTTTCTCGGGCCTCCCGCGTACCAGAACCCGCCCGTAAGTCTCAGCGAGCGGCAGCTTAAGGTGAAGTGCATATTTGTGTGGGCGTGGATCCAATCAAGGCCTGATAAAGTCCAGGCGGACGAAGCCATCGTCCGAAAAATTCTCGAAAAGATGGACTACGCGGGCCTCTCCAAATTGATTGAACCTTAGATGATTCCGATTTCGCGCTGGCGGCCGTGTTCGCTTCGAACAGGCGAGCGCGGAGTCTTTTGCTCCGCACTTCCGTCACTACGAAGATGATCATGCCGTAGCCAGGAATCGATGTCAGTGGTGAGCGAGACTGGAGAGGGAAGCATCTTTGAGATATGGGTTGGCGAAGCGCCAGCTATTGCCTCTGGGGATCCCGCAACCGCCGAATGTGTAACCCAGTCAAGAAATTGTCTGAAGCATTGCACATTAACTCGGTCAGGCATAGATTATCTCTTGGCTGGTAAATCAAAAACGAAGTTCCGGGGCAAAGGAATCCTACAGCCTTCGCCGTTATCCTTATGTTGATGATGTCGCCGAGTCGGTCCACACATCCGCGCGGCGCACCCTATTCTTCTCCGGACTTCCTTCTGTGAATATGATCGCCGGAAAAGCTAGCGGGACTGGCCGCCGCTTGGGATTCCTCGGGGATCGATCGCTGACACTCGTATTGTTTTCCGCTTCCGGGGCCTTTTTCCTTCTGCTACTAGCGCCTCTCCTTCGGGGGCTGACCTTCATTGCCGGTGATTTATTAACTCAAAATCTTCCGTACCGGAAGTTTTATGCAGATTGCCTGCGCCATCATGAAAGTTTTTTATGGTGCCCATTTCTGTACGGCGGCTTCTATCTCCACGGAGAGGGGCAGGCGGGGATGATGCATCCGCTCCATCTGCTGCTGTATTCCGTATTGCCCCTGACAACTGCTTTCAGTATTGAAATTCTATCCATATACTTGTTCATGTTCGCGGGATCCTACCTGTTGTTCAGGGCCTGGAAACTCTGTATGCCTGCCGCCCTTTTCGGTAGTTTTCTATTCACATTCGCCGGCACAAATCTGGATCTTTTGCGGCACATGAATGCAGTTGCTGTGATGGCGCACCTGCCTTGGATTCTCTTGGCCATTCTTCGCGCCTTCGAATCGGCAAAGCCGCGGACGCGCGCTCTCTGGCTGGGGGCGGTTGCGTTGCTCACCGGCTCCCAAGTCTTGCTGGGATATCCGCAATATGTCTATTTCTGCGCTCTCATCGAAGGAGGATACGCCCTTTATCTGATGGGAGTCGAAGTCAGATGGCGGAGATTACTGGAGGTCACCGGGGCGCTTGCCGTCGGCCTGTTAATCGGGGGCGCTCAACTCTTGCCGACTGTGTCCGCCGTGCATGACTCCATACGTGTGTCACCCCCCATGAATTTCCTTTCGGAGATGTCACTGCAACCGCAGGAATTGCTCCAGTGGATCAATCCACTTATGTTGCAAGGCGGCCGGTACAACCAGTTTCGGGGAGCCTATAATTTGTTCCTCTACTGTGGGGGTACCGTCGCACTTTTGCTTTTTGTCTGGGTTCTCTCCGTGAAGGACCTGGATAGACCTCGCCGAAAATTGACCCGGTTTCTAGGCGTCCTTGGATTCGCGGCCCTCTTTCTGGCGCTTGGAAAGTACAATCTGGTGTTTCCCCTGTACGCCAGATTGCCTGTGATTGGACTTTTCCGCGCTCCCGTGCGGTATACCGTTCTCACCGATTTTGCGGTTGCAGCCGGTGCCGCTTTGGCTTTGGATCACCTGAGAGCCATTGGAGGAAAGTTCAAGCTGTCGCCGTTCGTTAGGCGCGTGGCTATTTTTCTCGCCGTGGCAAGCCTGGCAACGGTGGCAATTGCCCTTTTGCCGAACATAACCAAAAGGATGGGCATCACCGCGGGCGCTTCCATTCTTTCGGAATTGTCTCCCCATCTTGCCAAGCCCTCGCTGGTCATGGCGGGTGCGCTAATGGTCATTGCCGCCGCCGTCTTGTTTCTCGGTTCGGCTCGGGTGACTTGGATTTCATATTCCGGGCTGGCGATTTTTGTTCTGCTGGATGTCCTGTGTATTCAGGGGCTGGCTCTGATTCTTCATACCGAAACGGGAAATCCCTTCGATGTTGCCAATCCCCCGCCTGTACCAGCGCCAGGCCCTGTTCAAGTAAAAATCCAGGATGACCATCTCGTTCTGCTCGATTACCGCTTGGTGGACGGATTTTCAGGTTTGGAGCCGGCCTCGCCGATTCCGATCCGGTCTGACGTCTACGCGCGAATTACTGGTGCACGGGCCGTTTTGGATTTGGATAGGGTATGGAGAGTATTGCCCGACCCGCTACCGCTTTTGCGCCTCCGAAACCACGCTGTGCTGATGTTGAACCGGGAGGCTCTGCTGATCGACAGTGAATTAATAGGCGAGTCCTCTTTGATGGAGCATCCGGTCAACCCTTCCGGGCTTGATCGCGATCTGGATCAGGTCACTCACTTCGACTTTTCGAAAGCAGCTCTGGTCGAAGCCCCCCTTTCACTCGATTCAAATGCCTCCGGCAGCCTGGACTTAATCGAGGACCATCCGGGGCGAATGAAGCTCGTGGCCAACGTCACCGGTTCGATGCTCTGCACGGTCGGCGTGCGATTTCATCCAGGTTGGAAGGTACGCATGGACGATAAGTCACAATCCATTGTGCGGGTCGATGGGAGCTTACTCGGGTTCGTCGTGCCCGAGGGCCGCCATCTGGTTGAATGCCAATTTGATCCGGATGATTTTCGTTACGGAAAACTCATCAGTTTAGTCGGAGTATTGATGACATTTTTGTATGTTGCGATAGTTTTTGCTCGGTCTAAATCCTAGGCTATTCCGATTCGCTTCCACCTTCCATTGATTGCTTGTTCAGGTCTTCCGCGGACAGACGCCAAGCGCACTCAGTCCACGCCAACTAAGCTGCCCATAAAAGCAAGGCCCCGGGAAAGTCCCGGGGCCCGCTGTAATTCCGATTGGTTGACAGACAAGCTAAAACTTATAGCTGAACACTGCCCGGGCGATCTGTCCTTTGGCCGCCCAGTTGTTCACCACGAATAATGGTGGATCGGTCGGGTTCGGATTGGCGGTTTTTGATTCGTTCGGAAAATCGTAGTAGAGATATTCCGCGCCCACGTGCCAGTGCCTGCAAGCGGCGTATTCGATCCCGCCCCCCACAGTCCAACCTACCTTCATCCTGCTGATTTCCGTGAAAAAGTCCTCTGACCCGAAGGGCTCGAAATTGCTGTCTGCGCCAAAAATGAACCGGCCCCCGGCGGCGCCTCCCGTTGCATAAAACAGAAGCCGCTTATCTGCAACCACTCCGATGCGCCCGCGAATCGTTGCAAGATATTTCAACTCTTCTTTCGCGGCAAGGTCCGACCCGCCTGCGGGCGAAAATGGAAGGCCGACATTATTCGTAATGGGGCTGACTTTCGTGATCCCTTGTATACCGGTCCCCGAAAAATCCACCGTGAGCCCATACACCCACATACCTTGCTTGTGGTCCCAGCCGGCCTGCAGACCGCCGATGACTCCGTGCGGGTGCAAAGCAAGTGTTTGCGGCATCAGATTAAAAAATGTCGTTGGATTTGGCCCCGGATTAAAGATCGTGTCCCCGTTTGAAAGCGCATACCCAAAGCTTGCGCCAAGGGAAAAACCGCTCCACCTGTATTCGCCGGAGCCTGACGAAGATCCCTTTTTGGGAGCAGGCGCCGGCGTTGGCGCTGCTGCATCCACTGTTAGCGTCGAAGTAGTCGACGCCACTATCTTTGTGTTTGCCGCGGACGCGCTATTGTCTTGCGCAAATGCGGGCCCGGCTATCACGAGTGCGATGAATACCGTTAAAACCACCGCTCCAACTGCGTACTTTCTCATCCATTCCTCCAGGACTTGGTTTTTTGTTTTTTTGGACTATCGAGCGTGGGCTGGATTTCCCCGCTGTTACAATCTATATATTCCGAAATTTCCGATGACTGATTCCAGCATGTAAGAGTAATCAAAATTAAGCCAATTTCAGCGAATAAGTACGCCCTAATGAACTTGAGATGTACCCCCCTCTGTTCAGGTTGCCCCGCTCTGTACACTTCGCGATCCGCGCACCACCCCAAGTCAATCCCCTGTTACGACCCGCAGTGATATCATCTGCAGATTCGGACAGAAAAACATCAGGAAAGGATGCCCCACCAGCCCAATTTGATTTGGAAGGAGAAGCAATGAAAAAACGCAAACTCGGAAAAAGCAATCTTGACGTGTCGGCGATTGGGCTCGGCTGCATGGGAATGAGCTCCGGTTACGGGCCGGCTGCGGACAAAAAGGAGATGATCTCGCTGATTCGCTCTGCCGTCGAACGCGGCGTAACTTTCTTCGACACCGCCGAAGTTTACGGGCCGTTCGTCAACGAAGAGCTCGTCGGCGAGGCGCTGGCTCCACTTCGCGACCAGGTCGTGATCGCCACCAAATTCGGATTCAAAATTGATCCAAACACCGGCAAACAGTCCGGAGTGGACAGCACGCCCAAGCACATCAAGGAAGTCGCCGAAGCCTCCCTCAAGCGGCTTAAAACCGATGTCATTGATCTGTTCTACCAGCACCGTGTTGACCCGAACGTGCCGATCGAAGACGTGGCGGGCGCGGTCAAGGATTTGATTCGGCAAGGCAAGGTGAATCACTTCGGACTTTCCGAAGCAGGCTTGCAGACCATTCGTCGTGCACATAAAGTTCAGCCCGTTACCGCACTCCAGAATGAATATTCGCTCTGGTGGCGGGAGCCTGAAGCAGAGGTGCTCCCCGCACTTGAGGAACTGGGGATCGGGTTCGTTCCATTCAGTCCTCTTGGCAGAGGTTTTCTTACCGGAAAAATCAGCGAAGATACAAAGTTCGACAAGAGCGATTTCCGCAACAACGTCCCTCGTTTTACGGTGGAGAACCGGAAAGCGAATCAGGCGCTGGTGGATCTGCTCGGCACATTTGCGCAACGGAAGAAAGCTACATCTGCCCAGATCGCGCTCGCTTGGCTCCTTGCGCGGAAACCGTGGATTGTGCCGATCCCCGGCACCACCAAGCTGCATCGGCTCGAAGAAAACATCAGTGCCGCTAACCTTGAACTTTCGTCCGAAGATCTCCGCGAACTGGAGAGTGCGGCCTCAAAGGTCGCGGTGCAAGGCGCCAGGTACCCCGAAGAGCTGCAAAAAATGGTGGGCCTCTGAGCAGCAATTAGAGAAACAAAACCTGGGTGGCACGCCCTTGACGCGCGGGCTTCCGCGCTCCGCGCAGACGAATCGCACCCTCCAAACTTCAATCTGAGGTGTATAATCTGATTATGGCTAGGCACGTAATCCATATCTCCGAATCCGATGCGGCAAGCGATTTCAAGTCGCTGATGGCGAAGGTGCGCGAGGGCGCCGAAGTCGTCATCGAGCATGATGCGCGGCCCGTCGCAATCGTTCATCCCGCGGAACCTTGTGTCCGGCTGTTATCAGAGTCCCTTCGTCTTGCCAGGGAGCATGGCTCGGCGGCAATTCTAGACAAGGACTTCGCCAAGGATGTTGAAGCCGCCATCGAAAGTCACCGCGAGCCGTTGAACTCTCCCGCATGGGACTGATCTTGGACTCCAGTGTGGTCATCGCCGCCGAGCGGCGCGCCGAAACCGTTGTGCGGTTGATAGAGCGCGTGGTCACCGTCGCAGGCGATCAAGAAGCTGCGCTCTCCGCCATAGGCCTGACGGAACTTATTCATGGAGTTTATCGCGCAAAGACTCCTGAAATACGCCTTCGCCGCGAGTCTTTTCTCGATGAGTTGCTGGCAGATTTAACCGTATATCCGTTCACGAAACAAACGGCGATCCTGGCTGGAAAACTGGATGGAGAGCAGCGGAACCAAGGCGTTGTTGTTCCATTCACTGACTTGCTGATTGGGGCGACCGCACTTTCCCTTGGTTTCTCAGTACTGACGGCCAACACGCGCCATTTCCGGAGGATCCCCGGCCTGTCCATCGTGCGCCTGTGAATGCAGAAATCCTTCGCTGGGCAAATTTCCCCACCTTCGACGGCGACGGCGACCGCGTGATGAAGGCCACCATCAACACGCCTCCCGCGGCCCCCACGCCTTTCAAGCTCTACTGGTACGGAGTCGGCTCCGACCCGCTCTCGGAATCCGACGCAAGCGGCAACATCAGCGAGGAATACATTTTCATGGGCGGCACGCGCATCGCCATGCTCACACTTTCCAGCGGCGCGGTGAATTACTATGTCCAGGACCACCTCGGCTCCTCGCGCGTCGTCACGAATGCAAGCGGCACGGTCCTCGACGACTCCGACTTCTATCCCTTCGGGGGCGAGCGCTCGTATCTCTCCTCGAGCGGCAACCACTACAAATTCACATCGAAGGAACGCGACACCGAATCAGGACTCGACGACTTCGCCGCCCGCTTCTACACCTCCAACTACGGCCGCTTCATCTCCGCCGACGACTCGAAGTACATGCATCCCGCCGATCCGCAGACGTTCAATCTGTATTCCTATGTCGCCAACAATCCCATCAACGCTGTGGATCCCACGGGGCACGACTTCGGAGGGAGCTTTGCAGGAGGACCTCCGCGTGAGCACCCGGTTTTGGAAGGTGAAGGTTGTGCCACATGCATTGGATCGGCCAATTCCAGCACGGAAGCTGAAATGATTGATCCGGGGAGCGTTATCAGCGACACCACTCCGCGTGGAAGCGGAACGTATACCATCCACATTAATTTGAATGCTCTATTCAACAATGATTCGGGCGACGCGGCCGGGACCGCCGCCCAGCAGGGTGCGCCGCAGGGAGGCAATGCCAATTCACTGTCAATAAAGGTGACTGACAGCTCAGACTACTTTCAAACTGACTACACCTTCCACTTAGGATCGCCCTCGAAGGAAGGAGGGTGGATCGTGCAGCATGTCGTTGGAGACTGGAAAAACGCAAATGACAAGCAAGGCAATAGTCATGATGACTACTGGGAGGCATGGCACATTGGAAAGGGAAAAAATGAGACCGATTATCACGTGAAATTCGGTTTCGATGATAGATTTTCCGGCGGCGTCGGAACAAAAATCCACGCAGAGGCTAGATTTTATGAGGGTCTGAAACTGCCAGCAAGTTTCAAACCATATGGCGTCTACCACGCTGGCGATCTTCGGGCAACCCATAAGGATCCGAACCTCCCAATCAATCGAGCGACCTCGCCACTGGTTCGGGACTGGCCATAAACGTGTCAGAGGAGGGAAAAATGAGAATGCTGTATTTCAAGAAGACCATTATCTGGGCTTGCCTTTTCGCTTTCCTGCTTCCGATCGCGGGGAAGGCAAAGACGATGGAAGACATCAATACGCAGCTTCTAAAGGCAATTGCCAAAGTTCGAAAGGCTAAGACGCCCGCCGCCAGATATAAAGAAGCTGAACGCCTAGGAGCAATCACATACGAGAAAGATTGCAGTGGTGTCAACGACAAAACCATCCAAGCGTTGATATCCCTCTTGGACATTGAGGACGACGGAGTGCGTATGTGGGTGGCGTCAGATCTCGGAGACATTGGGCCGAGAGCGAAGGCTGCTGCACCCAAACTGATCAGCATTCTCTCTGTGAGTAACTGCATGACGTGGGATCATTCGTCTGCGTCCACTATCCCAATCGCGCTAAAGAGAATGGGTGTTGATCCGCCGGCGCGCAACTGTAATCCTTGATCGGGACGGGTGCCCCTCGATAAGAGCGAAGGCGTTGTCAAGGCACAGCTCTCCGTTGCCATGGTTTTTCCCACCGCGTCGTGGCCAGAGAGGTTGAGGACCAAAACTCTGGAAATCTCACGGTGAATCACTTCCCGGTGAAATCGTTCCACCAACCATCGATTCGACCATGTCGTCACCGAGCAACGCCCACTACGCCGCGCCCGGCCATCTCTCCTCCTTGCAGGAAAGCGGCTCGAACCTCATCTTCACGGGCTGATTGGATGACGTTGTCGGCTCCTCCTTCCGAGTAGACTTGGTAGCTGTAGACGACCAAGGCTCGGAAGAAGGGAGCCGAGCAATGATGATTATAGGTTGTGATTTTCACACGCGCTACCAGCAGATCGCGATGATGAATGAAGCGACCGGAGAGTTGACGGAGCGGCGACTGGAGCACGAGAACGGTGAAGCCGACGCGTTCTACCGAAGTTTGCTGAGTCCGGTGCGCGTGGGGATTGAAGCGACCGGGCCCATGCAGTGGTTCGAGCGCCTGCTCACGGAACTCGGCCACGAGTTGTGGATCGGAGACTCCGCGAAGATTCGCGCCAGTGAAGTACGTTTGCAAAAAACCGACCAGCGCGATGCTCTGCTCATCCTCGATCTGCTTCTGGCGAATCGTTTTCCGCGGATCTGGGTTCCCACTCCGGCGGAACGCGACCTCCGGCAATTGCTCTGGCATCGGCACAAGCTCGTGCGCATGCGCACGATGCTCGGCAACCAGCTCCATTTTCTGGCGATGAATCAGGGGCTCTGCCGCAAGAGCAAGCTGTTCACCAAGAAAGGCCGCGCTGAACTCGGAGAACTTTCGCTGGGGCCGTGGGCCAGCCGCCGGCGAGCCGAACTTCTCCGGCTGCTTGACCAGCTCGGTCCGTCGATTGACGAATTGGATCGCGCGGTGATGGAAGAAGCAAAACGCCGCGAAGATGCGGCTCGCTTGATGACGCATCCGGGGATTGGACCGGTCAACGCCCTGGCGTTTGTGCTGACCATCGGTCCAGTGACTCGCTTTCGCCGCAGCAAGCAGATTGCGAGTTATCTCGGACTGAATCCGACCGAACGCTCTTCCGGTGGAAAGCAGCGGTTGGGGGCCATCAGCAAGCAGGGCAACACGATGGTGCGGTGGCTGCTGATCGAAGCGGCGCAGCACACGTCGCGCCTGGATCCCGTGCTGCGTCAGGACTATCAGCGGTTGAAGTTCCGTCGAGGAGGCGCGGTGGCGAAGGTGGCCATCGCGCGCAAGTTGGCCGTGCGTATGTACTGGATGCTGCGCAGTGGAGCAGATTACGCACAGCTGGTTCGCATGCAAGGCAGCCCGGGGGCCACCCTGGTGAACGAAAGTACATCGCTGGGCTGATTGGGCGCCTTGCTCCCGCGAGTGATCGCGGCGTCTGAAAAACGAATCATGGTCGGAAGTCGGTGATCGAATAGATGGTTGGTGGAACCAAATTCCACCGTTGGATTCACAAGCGAGCCTTGGTCGGCATGAGAGAAGAGATCCTTTTAGGAAAGAAGAAAGCGAACCGCATGCGATTCGCAAACTCTACGTGTCTCTTGACAGAGCCGGCAACGTCATAGAGGGTGGCGCAGCCTTTGTTCGTGGGTGGCGCATCCTTTCCGCGAAGCGAAAGGGTGCGGCAGTTGACTCTATGGATTGCTCTACCTCGATCCGCCCATTCGAACACTCGTTCGAATAGGTTTTGTAACAAATCTTCCCATAATTCCTCAACAATTCTGGTACTGTCCTAATTTGCGTGAACGGCCTACGTATAGTATCAGAGTTTGGCATCTTACTTGCCCTGATTCGTAACGCTGGCAACGAAGCAGCGCGGATATTCATGTAGCCTATCCTCTGGTATGCATGAGAAACCAACTACCTGAGTACCTTCCAGAACGTAGTGACCGTCGCTTGTGTCGCTCGCAGGACGGGCTTGGATAATCACAGCGAGCTTATTCTGAGCCTCTACAGGGTTCCGATGGAACAGCGCCGCACCTAGGAACAATCCAACGGCAACTGCCAACGTGAGACGAAGTACCGGATAGAAACGCATTGTATTCCTCCCTTAATTCTTAAAATGTATTCCGAACTGTGCGACCCAATCTCTAACGTGAGATGAGAAAATCATTCCGATGAACACGATTACGGCTAACACAACAGGGAGCATTACCGCGATTGGCCATACCGTCTCTCTGTGCTCCCACCCTTTCACGACAAGGGCGTAGATCAGCAAGGCTGCAAGTACGGCCCAAAAAACGCCCCAATCAAACGCCCACATTTGACGCCTCCGATTGATTTGACTTATGGTAGGAAAAGAAAAAGCCCCGACTAGCATCGGGGCTAAGACAAAATTCTGCGCGTCTAATCCTGTGTAGCAGGAAAGGACGTGTCATGTCAACGCTCGTAATTACTCCCACCAATCGAAAGACTCCTGAAAATCAGAAACGCTTTTTGCTTGTAGGCCGTGAAGATTCTCTACATGAGACTTCCAAGCGGCTACGTCTCTCTCGCCTTCTTGCTTGGATGGCCACTTCGACTTACTCCAACTACTGTGAATACGTACTTGAGTTTCGCGCTTTCCTTCATCGAATTTCACTTCTACGTAGAGCACCGAAAGCGGATAATCCGTTTCGCCAACTGCTTGTTGACTATGGCCCGCTGTATGTACGGGACGAACAAGAACGTTTTGTTTCGTGTAGGGGTACACACGCCCGCATTTCCGACATCCAAAATTTTTCTGCCAAGCATCCGTGGGCCACTCCGATAGACTGGGCGCTATTCCTTGAGGGGTGGGACGCGGGAGGTCAATGGGCAGCCGACAGTCTTTGTTCTTACACAGAAGATACAGAATCGAAAGCGGCGTCAAAGGAAACCTCCGAGTGTTCTCAGACCACCAATCTCTCAAGCGGCCAGATTTCAGAGGCAATTCCGGCTTCCATTGCGGGTGTTACGCGCAAGGTTGAGTGAACACGGCAGAAGTTATACCACGCAAAATGCAAAGCAATTGCGGCTTTAAGGTTTTCGAGCTTTTTGGAGTGGCCGTTGGTCAAACGTGTAAAGCGGCGCATCTGCATTCGCATCGTAAGATTCTGGCGCTCAATGTAGGACGTGGAAACAGCGGCCATGCGCGGACTTCCCATAACTGCCGTGGGAATTGCGCCAATGACGCGGACAGACTCGTACCAGTTCCGGCTTTGTGAGCTTTGCTTTATCGGCCGTCCGTAAACTTTCACCAACTGCGCGTAATCCACTTCCGTACCAAAAGTATCGTCTACTGCCGCAACGTAGGGGCTGAACCCATCCGTGGTTAGCTGTACGCGCGTGGCGAGACGTTCTTTCAAGTCGCGCATGAAATGATACGCGCTTGCGCCGTCACGCTTTCCTACGAGATGCGAGATCACCAGTTTAGTTTGCGCGTCCAAGCCGATAAATACGTACTGGTCGCCAATTCCGGCACGGGTTTCGTTCCCGATGATTCGCGCTTGCTTCTTGAAAACGTAAGTCCAGATTTCGTCTACCTGTACTTCTTTCGCGTGAACGTTCCTCACGCGCTCGTCTAGGAGTTTGTTGCATCCCTCGCCCACGCGCACCAACAGGCGCATGATTGTATCGCGGTGAACTCCGGTGAGGCGTTCCGTGCTGCGAATGCTAGAGCCTTCTAGCAGGTTATGGATGATGGATACTTGCTTCTCGCTGGTGAGTGTGTTCATGTCCGCTACTATACGTAAGCCGCTTACGTATGTCAAGTTAATTCTTTCATTGACTACGTGAGCCGACTTCGCATAGACTGACGGCATGGCGAAGATTCCAGACGAATTGCGAGAATACTTCTCGAAGTTAGGGCGCAAGGGCGGCAAGAAAGGCGGCACGGCGCGTGCGGCGGCGATGACGCGGGAAGAGCGAAGCGAATCGGCACGTAAGGCTGTAACCGCGCGTTGGGCTAAGAAGGGCAAGTAGCTATCTCCGGCTCAAAAGGTCTGAGGCTTCTTCGATCACTCCGAGTAAATGTTCTTTCGCTCGCCTTGCAAACAAGTCCTCTAGCGCCGTGACTTCATCCGGCTTTACTACATTCCAGCCAGTCCAATACATTCCCGCGGATTCTTTTCCGCCACCCGTAAGAACGTGTACGTCTGTTGCGCCACCGCAATACTGGGGACAATACTTCTTTGCTGCGTAGACGGCATACGCAGCGAAACACACCGCGTAGAGTGAGCCTAAGTCTGGGCTGTAAATTGAATCGGTGAGATACCGGACAAGCGAAGTATCTCCGATGCCGAGAATCTCGACTGGTCCAGCGGTACGGATAACGAGTCCATCACTCCTCAGGAATTGTTGCTCGCCGCCTCTCACAACGGCCAAAAGAAAACTAGCATCCGGCGCTGCGTTGTTCCGGTGTGCAAGGTCGCCTAGCGTAGCGTCCATAATCGTCCGTGTGTGTTCGAGTGAAAGGTTTTCCGCCTCGCCAAGATTCGCAAAGACCGTCTCCGCAAATGGGCGAATCAAGTCGCCGTGATTCCCAGAACCGCAAACCACGGCGGAAAAAGACTCGGACTCAATTCCAAACGTCTTAGCCTCATAGTGAGAGAAGCCCCCGAAGTCGGTCGCTCTGCCGTGGGACATCTGCCGATCAGACGCAAATACAAAGCCGTCCTTGCACTGGAACGCGATAGCAATCGTCATAGCATTCACCCTCTTCTCAGGCAGCTTGGGAGTAGGGCGAATATACGTTTTCCGGTCGTAATTGGGAAGAAACGGCTTCCGCGTATGTGATAGTGGCGTCATGGGCTTATCTACTGACAGGATTCGGCGTCTCGCAACAGGTAATTGAAATTAGGACAGCACCACAATTCTCTTGACATTGATTTACTCTTGTAGTAACATACCTCATGAAATCTTCACTCGATCCTCGTGACCCCCTGTGTTATCTACCACTTATGACATTTGCGCCAAAATGCCCCGAGAATACCCCTGTGTTTTCTATCACTTACGAACCCCCGTCGCCCGTAAGTAGTAGTGTTGCCTACCACTTACAAGGAAACTCGCAGATGCTCCAAAAAACGCCCAATGTTTCCTATCACTTACAGACCTCCATTCCCGTAACTACCAGTGTTACCTACCACTTACGAAAAAGGGTAGGGGGGTACCCCGGCTCGGTAAAGACCAGGCGCAACCCGCATTCAGCGCCCTGGGCCTCCAGCCAATGCGGAGTTACAATCTGCGCCCAGTAGCGATGGCAATCCTATGAAACTCACCAAGCTCCTCGACCGGCTCGAAAAGTTCTACGGCAAGCCCGCCGGGAGTCTTGGGCCGACCGATCCCTACGAAATGGTGCTCCACCGCAACGCGGGGTATCCACAATCCGACGTGAATTGCGACAAAGGGTTCCAGTCGCTGAAAAAATCAATCGGCCTTTCGCCGGAAAAAATTCTTGCCGCGCCGCCCGCGAAATTGGCGGATGCGTTGCGCGCAAGTGTGATGATGCCGGAGCTGGCCGCGCGGCGGATGAAAGAGATCGCTGCGAGGGTGCTCGACGAATTTGGCGGAGACCTGCGCGCCGTGATGAAGCGCGGGCCGGCGGAGGCAAAGAAGGCGCTCAAGAAATTCCCCACCATCGGCGATTCCTTCGCGGAAAAGGTTCTGCTCTACGCGGGAGTGGCGCCGGTCGCCGCCGTGCCGGCAACTTCCGTCCATGTGCTCTTGCGGCTGGGCTACGGACTCGAAAGAAAAAACTATGCAGCAAATTACCGCACCGCGCAGGACGTGATTGCAGCGGAGATCCCCGAAACCCATGCCGCGCGCATGCGCGCCTATCTGCTCATCAAGCAGCACGGCAAAACGCTCTGCAAATTGGCGCGCCCAAAGTGCGACGAGTGCCCGGTATCGAGTGATTGTGCGTATTACCGCAAGATGCGAGGTTAACGGCCACCGGCGAATGCGTCACCAGTGAACGCCGGGGCCGCTGAGAAAATTATTTACTTGGCGCGCTTGAGAAGGAGCATTAAGTCCTGGCCGCCCTGCTGCCAGTGGCCGGAGATTTCATTCTTGTCCTTGTCGTAGGAACCGTCGAATGCGCCGGGAGGTTCTATGGCGAGCTCGAAATGCAGTTTCTGCTCCTTGTAGGAAATGTTGGAGAGCGGCAAACCGTTTGCGCCCTCCTGGTCGAGACTGTCCATCGTGCCGGCAAGGGCGCCGTCTTTGCCTTGCGTTAAGTGGACCACGAGACGAAGCGAGGCGCCTCCGGCCGAGAGCGTCCCCTCCCAATTGCCGATGACGACCGGCCCGTCAGCTGGAGCAGTGGTTAAGGCTGGCGCTGCGCTCAGGAAAGCAGGCGCGACTGCGATTGCAAACGCGAAAAAAAGTGCGACTGCAAAATGGAGGTTGCTGAAACCGAGTTTGCGAGATCTTGGCATGGACATGGTCGATTCCCCCTATGTCCTTTATTACGCCGAAGCGGGGGAAAAGTATCACCCGTGGAGAGACGTTTTGGTCGCGTCCCCTACTGTTTCAGGAGCCACGAGCCAATCTTATCGAGCGCGACGGGATCGATGGTTTCCTCAATCTGTGCGTATTCGTTCGGCGCGCCGGTCTTCGCCATTTGAAAAAGATGGTTCAGACCATCCAGCTCATCAATCTCGAAGCGCTTGTTGCCTGCGGCTTCAAGTGCTTTGCGAATCGCAGCGAGATCGATCTCCGGCGGAACCTGAAGATCCTTGCTGCCATTAATTGCCAGCACGGGGCACTTCACTTGCCGTAATGATGTGGCGGGATCATAGGCGAGGAAGTAGCGCATCCACGGTGAGCTAAGTTGCTTGGCTTCTGCCTTCAACTCAGCATCGGGAATCTGCCCGGTGAACTTCTCTACCATGTCTTTCTCGGCCGTGGCGCTGTCCTTGTCTTTCTCCGACTCGATCGCCGCATAAAGCAAGCGATGCACGGCGGCGTCCTTCTCGACGTAGTCTTGCGGAGCGCCTTGCGCTGCTTCGATCAGCGAGCGCTGCGCGACGAGGATCTGATCGCCGGGAACGCCCGGCCCCGCCATCAATACGATGAACGCGACTCCGGGATCGTGGGCCGCAACCATCGGAGCGATGGCGCCGCCCTCGCTGTGGCCCAGCAAGCCGATCTTGTTGTGGTTCACTTCTGGCCGCGTGCGAAGGTACGCGACACCGGCTGCCGCGTCGGTGGCGAAGTCGGCCGTTGTCGCAGTGGCGTAGTTGCCGCCTGATTTGGCGGTGCCGCGCTTGTCGGCCCGGAGAACAGCAAAGCCTTTGCGTGTCAGATAGTCCGCGAGGACAAGAAATGGGTGGTGCTCGAAAATAGTTTCGTCACGGTCGTGGGGTCCCGAGCCGCAGATAAGAAGGACCGCGGGAAACGGGCCCTTCCCTTGCGGAATCGTAAGTGTGGCCGCGAGCGTAATTCCGGCGGCGGCGTTTGAATAGGTGACGTCCTCTTCATGGTAGGGATACGGCTTTTGCGGCGTCTGCGGGCGGCGGAGTGGTGGGGCATCCTCTGTCGTGCGGCGGAGGACAAGCGGATAACTCACACCTCCTTGCGACCATGTTCCGGAAATTGTCGCGCCCGACTCGTCCAGCTTGCCTTCGTACTTGGCTGCGGCCGATGCAACTTCCATGTGGAGATTGGGACCGTTGAGGGTCACAGAAGTCACTGCGATGCCCTTCTCTCCTTGATCGAGGCTATCCATCGTCGCGGAAAGACCTGTCGAGCCACTTGTGATGTGAAACTGGACGCGAAGCTTAAGAGCACCAGCATCAATCGTGCCGAGCCATATTCCGGCAATGCCCGGAGAGGCGGCTGGCTGTCGAAAAATCGTGGCGTCAGCTCCCGCAGCGTGGAGAATGAAGGGCGAGACCATCAGGGCAAGGGCAGACAAGATCGCCGCCGTGAAACGGCATTTCTTAAGAGAATCGTGTGACATTGATATTGGATTCCACCTCTATCATTAGTTACGGCCGAAGGCACGGAATAATTTCAACCGCAGCCGGCCTGGAATGACTGGTGGTTTTACGGCGCTAGTGGCGCAGGCCGGAGGCCTTGCGGACCTCGCGGCGGAAATCGGGCGCGTGAATCTCCACGGTGCGGCACATTTCGTAGAGACGCGAGCGGATCCGCTGGCCGATGCGTTCGCCGAGCGTATCTTCGTGCGCAACGCGGACGGATTCGCCGCTCGGCAGCTTGACGGCCTTGCGAGGCGCGCGCCCAGCGCGGCGCGCCGCAAACGAATCGTCCGGGCCGCCTTCGGCGCTCGGGGAAACGGAGGTGTCCTGCGAAGCTGCTGCGGCATCGCGGGAGTCTTCTGCATAGGAGGATTCGGGTCCGTCGAGATAATTCGAGGTGAGAAGCGTAACGCGCTTTTCGTTGTAACGCGTGGTAAGGATGTGGCCGATCATCTCGAGCGCCCAGTTGGATGGCTTGCTCGAGCCGAGGTCATCGAGCATCAGCACTTCAGCGCTAAGCACGGGTTCGAGCAGGCGCGATTCCGTGATTGGGTTTTCGGGATTGTAACTATTCTGAATTTCCTTCAGGAGTTCGCGATAGTCATAAAAAAGGGCTTCATGTCCGCGGCGCACGAGCTGCTTGAGCACAGCGACACCAAGATGCGTCTTGCCGACTCCGCACGGGCCGATGAGGAGCAGCCCGGCATCGAGCGTAAGCGGGTAATCGCGCGCAAAGCCTTCGACGACGAGCTTCGCCTGCGAGAGGCTGCGCTTGAAGGCAGGTGCATCGGACACGCCCTCGTAAACGTCGGTCTCGAAATTCTCAAGGTCGCAATGTTCGTAACGCACGGGGATACGTGCGCGTTGGAGCGCGCGAGAAGCACGCTCGGCTTCGGCGCAATCGCAAAGGACGGCGACGCGCGGCGCGCCCTGCGCCCCGCCGGGTTTTGCATCCTTCGCTAATACGAACGTCCGCTCGCCATTTGCGGCAGCGGCGCGAGCGGCCAGCTCCGGAATGCCGGCGACGGCGGGGGAAAGCTCGATGCCGCCTTCAACAATTTTATAGCCGGTGCCGCCGCATTTCGGGCAATCAGGTTGCGCCATGAAAGTAAGGATAGGCGCTGAATCCGTTGGGCGCAAGTTGGCGAGCCTGTGGAAAGTTTGTGGGGCTGTGGATTGCGCGAACCGGAGGAATTGTATTTAGTCGGGGCGCGAGATGCGGAATGGAATGTGGACGACGGCTTCGAGCGCGACGGGCACGCCATTGCGCGAGCCGGGCTGAAATTTCCATGCGGCAAAGGCTTCCATCGCATTCTGATCGAGGACCGGGTCGAGCGGGCGCAAGACTTGAACGCTGTCCACGGAGCCATTCTCGCGGATGATGGCATAGAGCACGACATCACCCTGCACATGCTCTTGAATAAGAGCGGGCGGGTATCGCGGGTCCACTTTGTGCGTTGGGACGGGGCCCGAAAGCTTGCCATCTATGCGGCGCGAATCCGCGGCTGTACTGCCGGCGTCATCGAGCTCGGCGAACTTCAACTCCCAACTTCCCATCTTGCTGGAAATATTCGGCGAGTTTATGTGCATTGTGTAGAACGCGCGCTCGCCGAAGATGCGCTCGGGCGGGTCGCCGGGATGAATGCGTCCGCTGACAGAAGCATCGGCGGGCTTGGAAGCAGGCGCGTCTGCGCCGGCGGACGTTGGCTTTGCGGTCATGCCCGGCGTGATGTGTAGTGATGGAAGCCTGTTCCGGGAATATGGCGAGCCACCGAGACCCGACGTGCTGGAAGGGTTTCGCTGATCGCCGCCCGTGATGCTGACGCCGGACGCGGTCCCTTTGCCACCGCCGGTTGTGTTGCCGTTGCCGCCGGGGCTGGTGGAATTGCCGCCTGCGCCGCCGTTGCCCGCAGCGCCATTTGCAGAACCGCCGGGCACGCCGGGCTGCGGCCCATCAGGAGAGATCGTGACGCGCGAAGAAAGATTTCCCGCGGGCATCTGCGCCGGGGGCGGCACGGGCGCGGGCATCGCGGAAATTGCGATGACGCGCTGATTGCCGCCGGTGGGCGCAACGTCCGGCGGAGGATCAATTGAGGACGCGGCCGTCGGCACTGGTTTCGGGGCATTGATGGTTGATGAGCCGGAATTAATTCGCAATGCCGGACGCGCGGGATCGGGAAGCGCGGAGATATTTACGTCCGCGGGGTTCCGCTCCTGATTCGGGAGCTCAGGAACGGCGACTTCTCTGTTCTGCCGCGGAATCGGCTGATTCGGATGCATCTTGGCGAACTCTTCCGCGGAGATCTGCAGCTTGGGGCGCGCGGGCTCGTCCGGTTGCCAGACAACCATGTTGGGCAGCGGCGGCAGAATTTTCGGCGCCTCTGGAGGCATGTCTGGCTGAATGAGAGTTTGGCGCGGATGCGTCGGCAGCCTCGGCGCGGAGATGATTGTTTGGCGCGGGTGGAATGCATCTGCCCCTTTTGGGGGAACTGGCTTCGCAGGATCACCGGGAGGGCTCACCTTTTTCCCCGGGCCTCTGGGGGCAAGGAGGGGCAAGTCTTTCACGGGCCCGGACCAGGTCAACTCGAAATCGGGCATTGCCGCCACGTGGGTTGGCGTCCATAGAAAGGCGCCAAACTGGATGAGCAATGCAGCCACAATCGCATGCCATAAAAACGAAGTAAAAATGGAACGGCGAGGCGCGCGGGCCTTCAAGTAGCAGCCGCGGAAATTTCGGCCCTCCTCAAACTCCTTTGGAGCGCGGGGGCCGCGAAGCAACGAGTCGACGTTCTCCCACATTCGGCGGGCGGCGCCGCGTTGCCAATGAACGCTTAAGCGCGTGGCGGCAGAATCCTGCTGGAGAGAATCCTCCAGGGAATCTGGCGCGAAAATGACTCGGACAGACATGGCCAGAGATTATACCTCGCTCGGCGACCTGAGAAGAGGGAGGGCGCGGCAGCCGAGTCCCCTGCGGCGCATCTTCTGCGTGTGCCGCACCTTCAGTTTAGTTTGACGAACGGCTTGTGCTGTTGGTTGTATTTTGCAAAGGTCATCGGCTGACAGAGTGATTGGCACACTGTAGAATGCTCGAACCACGCGGCAATTTGGAAACGCGCAAGATGAGCGATGGTGGCGGGTAAGGAAAAACGTTAGAAGCGACGTGAGGGAGAACCAGTGGATCTGGAACTGAACGAAGAACAACGGCTGTTGCAGCAAACGGTGCGCGAGTTTGCGAATTCGGAAGTGAAGCCGCTGGCGCGAGAGCTGGACGAAACCGGCCACTTCCCGCGCGAGACATTTCGCAAAGCGGCGGAGCTGGGGCTTACCGGCGTGGCGTTTCCCGAAGAATATGGCGGCGCGGGGTTCGATCACGTGGCGTATTCGATTGTGATTGAAGAGATTTCGCGCGTGTGCGCTTCGACAGGCGTGATTCTTTCGGTGCAAAATTCGCTTTACTGCGATCCGGTCTACAGGTTCGGTACGGAGGAACAAAAGAAGAAATTTCTCGCGCCATATCTGCGTGGCGAAAAAATCGGCTGCTACGCGCTGACAGAGCCGCAGGCGGGATCGAATGCCGCGGCACTCCAAACCAAGGCCGTACTCAAGGGCGACAATTATATTTTGAACGGCACGAAGGCGTGGATTACGAATGGCGGCGCAGCCGACGCGGCAATCGTCTATGTGAACACCGAACCATCGAAGGGCGAAAAAGGGATTACGGCGCTGATCGTGGAAAAAGGGACGCCGGGGTTTGCGGTCGGAAAAGAAGAAAAGAAACTTGGCATCAACGCGACGGCGTGTGTGGAGCTTTCGTTTTCGGATTGCGCCGTGCCTGTAGCGAACCGCATCGGGAACGAAGGCGAGGGATACAAGGTCGCGCTTTCGACGCTCGATGGCGGGCGAATTGGAATCGCGGCGCAGGCGTGCGGGATTGCGCAGGGCGCGTTTGAGGCGGCGCTAAAATATTCGCAGGAGCGCATGGCATTCGGACACCCCATCTCTCAATTTCAAGCAATTCAATTCATGCTGGCGGACATGGCGACAGAGATTGATGCGGCGCGGCTGCTGATCCGCAAGGCGGCGTGGAAGCAGGATACGGGCGCGCGTTACTCGATGGAGGCGGCGACGGCAAAGCTGTTCGCCAGCGAAATGTCCACGCGCGTGACGCACAAGGCGATTCAAATCCACGGCGGCTACGGCTACAGCCGCGAGTATCCCGTCGAGCGGATGTACCGCGACGCGCGCATCACGGAGATTTACGAGGGTACGAGCGAAATCCAGCGATTGGTGATTGCCGCGTGGGTGCTGAAGTCGTATTAATTTTGGTCCACTTCACGCCGCCGCCCGGCGGTGTATCCTTTACAACATGATGGAGCTGGATTGCGGCGCGGCGTTTGATCCGGCGCGCGATAAGGAGTTTTTTGCGGCGCTGCCCGCGGCGCCCGCGGTGGTGCGAATCGAGCCGCGCGCGCAAATGGCGAACGCGCGTCCGTATTTAATACGTACGGCGGATCTGCGGGCGCGATTGATGCGGCTGCTTGGCGAACGCGATCTTGCGCAAGATCCTACTGCTGCGCGGCGGCTCGATTTGCGGCAATTCGCAAGCGGCGTGCGTTACCGGTTGACGGGCTCTCCATTCGAGCAAAGCTTTGTGCTGTGGCAACACGCGCGGCGCGCAGACCCGCGCGGATATCACGCGCGACTGCGGATGCGCTGGCCTGCACTGCTGAAAGTGAACCTCGCGAATGCGTATCCGCGCTGCTATGTGACTCGGCGGATTCGCGCGGACGAAGCGGGACGGCCAACGGGCGGATATTATTTTGGTCCATTCCCATCGCGGCGCTCGGCGGATGCGTTTGCTTCGGAATTCCTCAACCTTTACAAAATTCGCAGGTGCCAGATCAAAATTCGCCGCGATCCGACGTTTCCTGGCTGCATCTATTCGGAAATGAAAATGTGCCTTGCGCCGTGCTTTGCCGGGTGCACACAGGAAGAATATGCGAGCGAGACAACCCGCGTAGTGGATTTTCTGTCCACGAGCGGCGGATCGTTGGAAGCGGAACTGGAGCGGGAACGCGAAGCGGCGAGCGAAGCGACGGATTTTGAAAAGGCCGCGGCCGTGCACAAACGGCTGGACAAGGTGAGCGAAGTGCTGCGCGGATTGCCGGAGCTGGCGCGGCCCGTCGAGCAGCTGGATGCGGTGATTATGCAGCGGGCGACGGAGGCGGAGGCGATTGCAGTATTCATTGTGCGACGCGCGCGAATTGCGGAACCATTTCTGCTGCGCTTCGGGCAAACGGCGGAGCCGCGCTCGGCGGAAGAAATTCTTCGCGAGCGCTTGAGCGGGCCTGCGGCGGCGGATCCTGGCGAGCCGCTGGCGGATCACCTTTCGATGCTGGCGCGGTGGTTTTACTCGAAGCCGCGTGAGGGAGAGATTTTTTACAGAGAGAAAGATTGGCCGCTGCGACGGATGGTGCGAGCGTGCGCGCGGTTGCTGGCGCCGGAGATGAATGCCTCCAAGCTGAAGGCCGGGGGCTCGACAAAAAAAGCCGGCGGCTCGACAAATAAATCTTGATTGGAATTGAGTGCGCCGAAGAGCGCGCGAACAAACGCTGCTATACTTCCGTGACAAACAAGGAACTCCTGAACATGAACAAGCACGCCACTTCTGAAGGAACGCAGCGCTATGCCCAGCGATTTGCGCGGCGCACGCACGAAACACATTTCCGAATGATCACGGACCCCGCCGCGCAGAAGAGCGAACGCCAGCAGCAATCGCAACAACTGGCCGTCTCCACGCTTGGGATTGGGACCTATCTCGGCAATGCCGATGAGGCGACCGACCGCGCGTACACGGAGGCGGTGATCGCGGCAGTGGAAGCCGGATTTAACGTGGTGGATTCGGCGATCAACTACCGCTTGCAGCGCAGCGAACGCAGCATCGGCGCGGCGCTTGCGGAACTCGGGCGGCGCGGTTACGCGCGCGAGGAAGTATTGCTGTGTACGAAGGCGGGCTTCCTTACACCCGACGGCACAATGCCCGCGGACGCGGGCGCGTATTTTCAAAGCGAGTTCATCGCGAGCGGAATTCTGAAGACCGATGAGATTGCCGCGGGTTGCCACGCGATGGCGCCGCGCTACCTTTCGGACCAGCTCGAGCGGAGCCTGCGCAACATGGGCGTGGAATGCGTTGACGTTTTTTATCTGCACAACCCCGAGACTCAGCTTGCCGAGATTTCGCGCGGCGATTTTCTTGCGCGCTTGGGCGCGGCGTTTATGTGGGGGGAATCAAAGGTGCTGGCGGGAAAGATTTGCGCTTACGGCATGGCGACGTGGAATGGGTTCCGCGTGCCGCCGGAATCCGGTGAGCACATTTCACTTGCGGCGGTCGAAGCGCTGGCGCGCGAGATCGCCGGCGACGCGCACCATTTTCGATTCGTGCAGTTGCCGGTGAATCTGGCGATGACCGAAGCTCTGACGCTGCCAAACCAGGACCTCGAAGATAAACCGGTGACGATGGTGGAAGCGGCGGGTGCGATGGGCATTCAGCTCATCGGAAGCGCGGCGTTGTTACAAGGGCGCATGGCGCGGAAGCTGCCGGAATTCGTGGCGAAGGCAATCGGATTGGAAAATGACGCGGAGCGGGGGCTGCAATTCGCGAGATCTGTGCCGGGGATGTCCACGGCGCTTGTGGGGATGAGCCACGCGGAGCATGTGCGCAAGAATGCAAAGTTATTTTCCGTGCCGCTGCTCGATGCGGAGCAATTCGGGCGGCTGTTTTCACGCGGCGAAGGTGCTTGAGGGCGCCCGACGCTAAACGCAGAGCTATTTCTCAGCCAAATCTGAATGTTGCGCGGTGAGCCAAGACACCAGCGCGGCGTCAACTTCCTCTAGGTGACCAGCGAAGAAGTGGTCCGCGTGGGGCACTACGTCGATACGCATCTCGCGGCGCGTCGCTTCCGGAAATGAATTCACAAGAGCATTGAGCTGTGCAGGGGCGCCGTACTTATCTTTTTCTCCCTGAATGAACAGAGTTGGCTTAGCGCAGGCGCCCAGATAGGAGAAATCAGAGTCACCAACGGGCGCACCAAGGCCAATTAATTCAGAGACGCGCGCGTCACCGCATCCGACTCGAAGCCCGACCCAGCAACCAAAACTGAAGCCCGCGACGAGCAATGGAACGCGCGGGAACTCGCCGGTCAGGAAATCGAGCGCCGCGCGGACGTCGCCCTGTTCGCCGATCCCGCGGTCGTGTTTGCCTTCACTCAAACCCGCTCCACGAAAATTGAAGCGCAGCGTGGGAATCCCCAAACGGTCGAGCGCGCGCGCCGCATGGTAGACGACCTTATTGTGCATGGTGCCGCCAAAAAGCGGATGCGGATGGCAGACTACCGCCGCAATCGAATGCCCCCCTGTTGAATTGCCCCGCGCGGCCGACCAGAGGAGGGCCTCGAGACGTCCTGCCGGGCCGGGGACGAAAACGCTGCGATGAGCATGAGTGTGTGTCACGACGAAATGGAGAGTGTAGCCTGCGCGGAGCGCCGAGGAAAAGTACTCAGGGAAAAAATTCCACGCCGACGCACAGCAAGCGGGGCTCGGATGGATGGCTGGCAATCCGCGCGATGCGGGCGCGGCGGCTGCCTGCGGAAATCCACGGGCTGCGCGGCAAAGCGAGCGTTAGGAGTTCATCTTGCTCGTAAATGCGCAGCGTGCAGAAAAGCAGGCCGGTGTGGGAAATGTCCATGGTCATCGCGTCGTCGGGCCAAGATGGATCCGCGCCGCAAACGTGAACCGGCAATGCCAATCGAGTGCGCGCGTGGCGGCGCCGATCCTTTTCCACTGGATTATTGCGCGCCTCCGCGTTTACAGGCGGATAAGCATGGCTGGCTTGGTGCAATTGCGAGTTGCCATTGGCAAACGCGATCCCCGCCAGGTAGCCGCCGGATGGCGTGGTCTTAGAGCGCGCAACTTGCGCCGAGGTTTCTGGCCCGGCTGTAGAAGCGGCGGCGTCAAATGGGAATGTTACCCAGACGAGCGTCCCTTGAACACGGGGTTCACGGCTCGAGACCAGCACGCCTCCGCGGCCTGCGTCGAGCGTCACAGAAGTTTCAGCTTCGAGACCGAGCGGGCCGAGCCAGCGAAGCCGTACGGGAAGAGACAACAATGCGCGCGGGTGGAGGCGGCGCTCCACCGCGAAGCGTTGCGACCGGGGCAGCCAATCGGCTGCGGCATTTATGTGCGGCACGGCGCGTGTGAACAGTCTCATTCTACTCCGCTGCGGGGCGGGCCCGCTTTCTGATTGCGATTTCGCAACTTCGATGCTAGTTTGGGGCCAGTCGAACTCCTCACCCAGGGGGCGAAGTGGAAACGACTGCCGAACGCAGAGCTTCCAAACGATTTACCATGGCGCTCCCCATCACCGTGCGCGATCCGGGCGAGGGACGCTCTGAGCGGGAAGGTGAGACGCGGGACGTCAGCTTCCGCGGGCTGTATTTTCTATCGAGCACCAAATTTGATGTCGGCTCAAAGATTGAGTTTGTATTGACGCTTCCGAGGGAAATTACGCTCGCCACTGACGTGCAAATCCGGTGCACCGGGATTGTGGTGCGCGTGGAGCCGCAAACCGAGAAGGCCGGCATCGCCGCTCGCATTGAGAAATACGAATTCCTGCCGCAGAACTGATCGCGCATTCGTTGTCCAGTACCGGGCGCAATCCCAGCTCCAATGAACGGTTTGCGAGATCGCTGTACAATACCCGGGATGGCCGCGCCCGGCTTCCCGGGCCGGGGGAAAGAGAGGATGCAATGGACCGTTTTGATCCGAAGAACGCGCTGGAGGAACTTTCCGAAGATGCTTTGCTGCCGCATCCGGTGCGAATGCGCGATATGATGCTGCGCGTGCGGGTGGCTCCGGACGAAGCAACCGAGATTAACCGCGAGTTTCAAAGCTACCTTTCGCACTACGGCGAAACGCAGCGGATCGCGCGCGGCATTCTGGAAAAACTCGCTGCCGGCCAGCCGAAGAATGCCTGACGCGCGAATTTCGCGCCGCGGCATCCGCCGCGCTACAATTGAAGTTTCATGCCACGCTTGACCATCCTCATCGACGCGGACGATACACTCTGGGAAAACAACGTCTTCTTCGAGCAGACGATCGAGGAATTCCTCACGCTCGCGGAACCTCTCGGCTATTCGCGGGACTACTCGCGGCGCATCTTGAACGAAACCGAACGGCGCAATATCCGTCAGCATGGCTATGGCGTGCGGAGTTTTGGCCGGTCGCTCGAAGAAACCTACATGAAGCTCGCGGGGCAGATGGCGCAGCGGCGGACGGTACAGCAGATTAACGAACTTGTTGCGTTGCTTGAAAAAGTCCCGCCGAAGCTGATGGAGGGCGTGCCGGAAACGCTCGACTACCTTTCCGGACGGCACCGGCTAATCCTATTCACGAAAGGTCAGGCGGCCGAGCAGGCGGGGAAAGTTGAACGCTCGGGCTTGCAGAAATTCTTCGCGGCGATTGAAATCGTGAATGAGAAAGATGCGCCGACCTACGCGGGGCTTGTAGACACACATAAAATTGTGAAGTCACACGGATGGATGGTGGGCAACAGCCCGCACAGCGACATCAATCCCGCGCTGCAAGCCGGGCTGAACGCAGTTTTTATTCCACACCACAATACTTGGGCGCTCGAGCATGAGGAGCTGCAGTCAGGGATGGGGCGGCTGCTGGTGCTGTCACAATTCAGCCAGCTTCGCGATCATTTCTAATAAATCGAGTCTGACGATAGTGGCGCGGCCCAAATTGGCCCGCCTCGTGACCTGTGCGAGACATTTTGGAGCTATTGAAATGGCTTGCGATTTATGAATATGAAATACGGCAGGGCGCAGAATTGATCGCGCCGCGAGAAAAAACATGAAAGCAGAACAAGCGACGGCAACCGACTGGCGCGCAGAGTGGTTTGAATTCGACGACGCCGCCTACTTGAACGCCGCGGGGCAAGGCCCGTTGCCGCGCGTGGCAATTCGCGCGGCGCAGAATTCACTCGAGTGGAAAAAGTTTCCGCACAAAATGCCCGATGAGGCTTACTTCGGCTTGCCCGGGCGAGTGCGAGCGCTGCTCGCACAAATGATTGGCGCACAGCCAGAAGAGATCGCGCTTACCACTGGGGCAAGCACGGGAATGGCGGCGGTCGCGCATGGTTTGAAATGGAAGCCTGATGACGAAGTACTGATCGCAAAAGGTGAATTCCCCGCGCACTTTGCGACCTGGGTGCCGATGCAGGAAGCGGGCAAGCTGCGCGTCCGAATCGTGGCGCCGCGCGGGCGCTTCATTACCACTGACGATTTAATCGCCGCAATCACGCCGCGCACGCGGCTGATTTCCACGAGCCTCGTGCGGTTTGATGACGGCGCGCTTTGCGACGCGCCGAAACTTGCTGCGGCCGCGCGCGCCGCGGGCGCTCTGCTGCTGCTGGACGCCGCGCAATGTGTCGGCGCGATGCCGATGCGCGTAAGTGATCTCGGCGCGGATTTTCTGGTTGCCTCCGGATACAAATGGTTGCTGGGACCCTATGGCACGGGGTTTTTCTGGGCGCGCAGCGACCGCATCGCGGAGATGCAGCCCGAGCCCGGATACTGGGGCGCGCTCGAAAGCGCGTCTGATTTCACCCGCCTCTCTTCTGGTGAAGTGAAGTTCAAGAAAGGCGCGAGCCGCTGGGACATGCCGGAAACTTCCAACATGTTTAATCTCGCGCCGCTGGAGGCGTCGCTCGAATTCCTTTTGCGCGTGGGCGTGAGCACAGTTTGGGATCACTGCCGGGGGTTTTCCGCGCAGGTCATCGAGCGGCTGCCGCTCGATCGCTGCGTGCTTGCAAGTCCCGCGGACGCGAGCGCGCGCGGGCAATACGTTTGCGTTGCCGCGCGCAAGAGTGAAAATACGCCTCACCTATTCAAGAAACTGACCGAGGCGGGAGTTTTCGTCAGTCTGCGCGAGGGCGCGCTGCGCATCGCGCCGCACCTTTACAATACGGATCGTGACGCGGAGCGCCTTATCCGCGCGCTCACCGTTTAGCCGCCACAGGAGATTTTGCGAATGCCGGAACCAGCTTCCGCGCCACAAGCTCATCCCTACAAACGCGTCGCCGTGATGGGCACCGGCGCGGTCGGCGGGTACTTCGGCGGGATGCTCGCGCGCGCGGGCACAAGCGTTACATTCATCGCGCGGCCCGCGACCGCATCAGTAATATCGCAGCGCGGACTCTTTATAGACAGCCCTAATTTCCAGGAGACAATTCGCGCCAAGGCATCTTCGGAACCATCAGCGGTGGCAAATGCCGAGCTTGTCTTGTTTTGCGTGAAGACGACCGACACGGAATCGGTCGCAAAGACTTTGTTGCCGCATCTCGCGCCCGGCGCGGTTGTGCTCAGTTTACAAAATGGAGTGGACAACGCGGAGCAGCTTGAAGCCGCGGGAATTCATGCGCTTCCGGCGGTGGTTTATGTCGCGGCGTCGGTGCCGGAGCCGGGGCGCATCAAGCATTCCGAGCGCGGCGACCTCGCCATCGGCGGCCCGGCAAATCGCCGTGCTGATCTGGAGCGCATCGCGGCAACTTTCGCGAAGGCGGGCGTCGCCTGCAAAATCTCGGAGAACATTCAGGCGGATTTGTGGAGCAAGTTCGTTTTCAATTGCGCGCTCAACGCCATAAGCGCAATCGCACAGGTGGGCTACGGTCCCGTCGTGCAAAATGATTGGAGCCGCGAGACGACGCTTGCCGCCGCACGCGAAACCATCGCGGTTGCGCAAGCGGTGGGAATTGAGCTCCCAGAAAAAGATATCCTTGAACGGCTCATTCAATTTGCATTGAAGGTGGGACCGGTCACTTCATCCACAGCGCAGGACATCGGTCGCCGCAAACACACGGAGATTGATTCGCTGAACGCCTACGTGGTGCGGCGCGGCGCGGCTCTCGGCGTGCCCACCCCCGTGAATCACACGTTGACTGCTCTCCTGAAGTTAATCGAAGAAAAATTCTGAAGTCGCTGCGGAATCGAATTACTTTTGCACGCGAATCGCGCGCGGCGGTCCGATGCGTACAATGGCGTCGCGCGATGGTTTTGCTTGCGCCGAGCGCACCACGGGCGCCAGCTCATTCTGCACGAAGCGCATGAACTGCTCCATCTGCCCCTGCATGCCGTTCATTTTGTCGCGCATGTTGAGGATGATCTCGATGCCCGCGAGGTTGACTCCCATTTCGCGCGCCAGATTCAGGATCACTTCCAGCCGTTCGAGATCCATGTCCGTGTAAAGCCTTGTGTTGCCCTGCGATCGCGAGGGCTTCAGCAGTCCGACGCGCTCATAAAGCCGCAGCGTTTGCGGATGGATTTTGTAGAGTGTGGCGACGGCGCTGATCATGTAACCAGCGCGCGCCTTTTTCTTGGTCTTGGCAGCCATTGCAATTCTTCCTTACACGCCCGCGCGTGAAAATAAATCGCGCCGAGGATCTTCCGGCGCGAGCTTGGTCAATTCCTTCAGCAGGTTTCGCACGCGCTCGTCCACGGCGTCCGGCACGACAACTTGCAGCTCGACGTACTGGTCCCCGCGCTTTCCCGGCGATTTGACGCTGGACACACCCTTCTCACGCAATCGCAATTGCCGTCCGCTGGACGAGGCCGGCGGGACGCGCAGCATCGCGCGGCCGTCAATCGTCGGCACTTCAATTTTTGCGCCGAGTGCGGCCTCGCTCACGGTGATCGGCACGCGCGTGTAAATATCGTCCGCGCGCCGCTCGAAATACGGATGCGGCTGCACATCGAGGACGATGTAAAGATCGCCCGGCGGCGTGCCAAGCGTGCCGGCATTGCCTTTGCCCGCCGCGCGAACGCGCGAGCCGGTATTCACACCGGCAGGAATGCGAATATCCAGTGTTTCCGTACGGGGCACGCGGCCTTCTCCGCGGCAGTTGCGGCACATCGTCCGCAAACGTCCCGTGCCGCCGCAACGCGGGCAACTCATGTTGAAGCGCATGTTGCCGCTCGCGCGCGTCGTTTGCCCGGTGCCGCCGCATTCGGGGCACACTTGCTGCGAATTTCCTTCCGCACCCGTGCCGTGACATTTCGGGCAGCTATCCAGCCGCGTGATCGTGATTTTTTTCACGGCGCCGCGCACGGCGTCCCAGAAACCGATTTCGACTCGATACTCGAGATCGCCGCCCGGTTCTCGAACCGGTCCGCTGGCCTCCGAGCCGCCTCCCTGGAAAAACTGGCTGAACAAATCGCGAAAGCTGGTGCCGCCCGAGCCGCCGAAATCGAATCCGCCAAAATCAAATTGGGAGTTGGGATCGGGCCCGGGAGCGCCAGCCGCGCCCGCCCCGGACTCGGAATAAAAACCAAACTGGTCGTACATCTGGCGCTTCTTCGTATCCGAAAGGACGTCGTAGGCTTCCTGCACCTGCTTGAATTTTTCTTCCGAAGATTTATCGCCGGGATTCAGGTCGGGGTGATATTTGCGCGCAAGCTTGCGGTACGACGCGCGGATTTCCTTGAGGGTCGCTTTGCGCGGCACGCCCAGCAGTTCGTAGTAGTCCTGTTTGGTTGTGGTTGCCATGTTGTGATTCTCGCGTGCGAGTCAGAGCCGCGCCTCCAACTTCGCAACGATGCGCGCCTACAACTTCGCCCAGCGGGCGTTCAACTCGTTAAGCTCTTGCTGCTCGCGAGCCAGCTCTTCACGTTTGTGCCGGCGTTCCTCGTCCAACCTTCCGCTCATCGCGGATTCTTTTTGGTTTGCCCGTTCAATCCACTTGTCAATCCAGCCGAGGCGCGCTTGAACACCCGCGCTATCGGTGCGAAATTTCAGGAGCGCTCCGCTAATTTCCACCGCACGGGGAAGAAAGTCCGGTGGCGGCGCCTGCTGCGTGTCATAAAACAGCCGCTTCCAATCGGCGCTGGGCGATTCGCTGATCGCCACATGCACCAAGTAGAAGTTTTCCCGCAGCTTCTGCACCGCCACCGGCGGTCCCGTGCGCTTCACACCTTCGAAAGTGGCCAAGGCGCGTTCCTCGTTCTCGATTGAAACTTAATTCGGCTTCTTGGAGTCATCCACGTCAACGAACTCGGCGTCAATCACGTCGCCCTGGCCGGGCTTCGCCCCGCCCTGCTCGCCGCCGGATGCGCCGTCGCCACCCGGTCCTGCCGACGACGCAGCCGCGCCTTGTGCCTGGCCTGCCGTGGCTTTGTACATCGCCTCGGCAATCGCGTGCGTCGCCTTCTCGACCTGTTGGCTTGCCGCGTTGATTGCATCCAGGCTGCCATCAGCCATTGCTTTGCGCGCCGCCTCGATTGCTTCCTCAGCAGCCTTCGCGTCTGCTTCGCTGATTTTGTCGCGGTTTTCCTTGAGCAGTTTTTCCGCTTGATAGACGCGGTTGTCGCACTGGTTGCGCGCCTCAATTTCAGCGAGACGCTTCTTGTCTTCATCCGCGTGCGACTCGGCGTCGTGCTTCATCCGTTCGGCTTCGTCCTTGCTGAGCCCGGTTGAAGCCGTGATGGTGATCTTCTGCTCCTTCTTCGTTGCCATGTCTTTCGCGGAAACATTCAGGATGCCGTTCGCGTCGATATCAAACGTGACCTCGACTTGCGGCATTCCGCGAGGAGCCGGGGGAATTCCAATCAAGTGGAACTTGCCGAGCGTGCGGTTATCGCGCGCAAGCGGACGCTCGCCCTGCATCACGTGGATTTCCACGGATGTCTGGTTGTCCGCAGCGGTTGAAAACGTCTCCGACTTCCGCGTGGGGATCGTTGTATTGCGCGTGATGAGCGTCGTCATCACGCCGCCATACGTTTCCACGCCAAGAGAGAGCGGCGTCACATCGAGCAGAAGAATGTCCTTCACTTCTCCGGCCAACACTCCGCCTTGAATGGCAGCGCCGACGGCGACAACTTCATCCGGATTGACGCCCTTATGCGGTTCCTTGCCTCCGAATAGACCCTTCACGATGTCCACAACACGCGGGATGCGCGTTGACCCGCCAACGAGCACGACCTCTTCGATTTTGTCCGGCGTCAGTCCGGCATCGGAAAGCGCCTGTTTCACTGGCCCAACGCTCCTCTGCAGGATCGGCTCCATCAATTGTTCGAGCTTCGCGCGCGAAAGCTTCAGCATCAAGTGCTTCGGCCCGGAGGCGTCCGCCGTGATGAAGGGGAGGTTGATCTCCGTCTCGAGAAGTTGGGAGAGTTCGATCTTGGCCTTCTCTGCCGCTTCCTTCAGCCGCTGAAGCGCCATGCGGTCCTTACTTAGATCGATGCCGCTTTCCTTCTTGAATTCCGAGATGATCCACTCGGCCACATGCTGGTCAATGTCGTCGCCGCCCAAGTGGGTGTCGCCGTTTGTGGCCTTCACTTCGACCACGCCTTCGCCCACCTCCAGGGCCGAAATATCAAACGTGCCGCCGCCCAGATCGTACACGGCGATGGTCTCGTCCTTTTTCTTGTCGAGCCCGTAAGCGAGCGCTGCCGCGGTCGGCTCATTGATGATTCGCACGACTTCGAGTCCGGCAATTTCGCCAGCCTGTTTCGTGGCTTGCCGCTGCGCATCATTAAAGTATGCCGGGACCGTGATGACTGCTTTGGAGACTTTTTCACCCAGAAAATCTTCAGCCGAGGTCTTCAGCTTTTGAAGAATCATGGCGGAGATTTCCGGCGGACTATACTGCTTGCCGAGAATCTCAACGCGCGCGTCATCGTGCGGGCCGCGCACCACCTTGTAGGGCACGCGCTTCGTTTCTTCAGCTACCTCTTCGTACCGGCGGCCCATAAACCGCTTGATGGAATAGACAGTGTTTTCGGGGTTCGTCACTGCCTGGCGCTTGGCCACCTGCCCCACCAGGCGTTCGCCCGCCTTCGTGATGCCCACCACCGACGGCGTCGTCCGTCCGCCTTCTTGATTGGGGATGACTATTGGCTCGCCGCCTTGCATAACCGCGACCACCGAGTTCGTTGTTCCCAGGTCAATTCCTATGATCTTGCTCATTGCTGACTTCCCTCCCCGTAGGGTTGAATGTATGCTTACTTCAAGATTTCAGTCGTACTAACCGAGCAGGATTATAATACTTGAGTGTTGTATTGTCAAGTATTCTGCGTGCCCACATATCTTGTTTGTTTTCATGCATTTACGGCGCCAATTCGTGGCCGCGCGTAACTTTCTTTGAAAGGGGCCGGCTACGGAGAGAATCCTGCTGCGGCAGTGATTTTGTAAACAGATCCACCTTCAATTCCTAACGATCCGGTTCCGTTCGTCAGGGCCTACGCGGCGCTGAGGATCTGCATCCAACTTTATGTGGGCAAGTTGTGTGCGGAAGTTCGCACAGATTGCTGCATCGCGTCATGAATCAGGTAAAATGGCACAAGGTTACGGGCGTCTAAAAGCTAAGCTTGGGAGGAATCCGTGGCAAGGGAATCTTCAAAACGCTTCGTATTAATCGTTGCCGTGTTTGCGGCACTTCTCATTGGTTCAGCTGGATTGCTTTTCGCCAAGAATAATCAGACGCAGGCGCACCCCAAGAATGCGGCCGCGCCGATTGATTTCCGCGCGGCGAAAACGATTGGCTCGAAATCTGCCCCGATCCTCCTCGAAGATTTCAGTGATTTTCAGTGTCCCTCGTGCCGTCTGTTTTTCCTGACCACAATCCAACAGGTGATCAAGAACTACGTATCAACGAACAAGGTCTACATTGTCCACCACGATTTCCCGCTGGAGATGCATGCGCATTCGATGGAAGCCGCCAGGTGGGCTAACGCCGCGGCGGAAATTGGAAAGTTCCAGGAAGTGGAAACCGCGCTTTATTCAACCCAGGATAAGTGGGAAGTAACCGGGAGGATTGAAGACGTGGTGGCGCCGGTCCTGACCGCGGCGGAATTGAAGCGCGTGCAAACGCTGATGGCCAAGCCCGAAGTTCAGGCCGCGATCGATCAAGACGTTGCATTGGGGAAACAGCGGAACATCAATGAGACGCCAAGCATTTTCGTCACGCACAACGGCGAAATGAACCAAATCCCCACGCGGGGCGCTTCCTACGGCATTCTCAAGCAGTATTTCGATTATCTCCTGAGCCACTAAAATGGCGGACACCGCTACAATTGCCGCCCAGTCTCCGCGCGTAAATTGGCCGCGCTGGCTTTTGATTGCTGGGCGCGTGATTCTCGGCGCCGTATTTATTTATGCAGCCTACACGAAGCTGCGCGAGCCTTGGATGCTCTTCGCCATGGCGGTGAATTCCTATCAGGTCCTTCCGGAGTGGGCGGTCACCGTCGTCGCCCGCAGCCTGCCGTGGTTTGAGCTGGCGCTGGGACTCTTCCTCGTTCTGGGATGGATGCTACGCTCGATTGCATCCGCGGCCGCGATCCTGCTTGCATTTTTTTTCACATTGATGCTTTACACTTACATAAAAAATCCGAGCACTGAGACGATTAGTTGCGGCTGCTTCGGATTCGGCGAAAAACTTGGGCCGCTCACGCTCGCGCGCGACGCTTCCCTGCTGGCGCTCGCGCTGGCCATTGCGATTGGCGCGTTCCTCGCCGCGCGGCGGCGCGCGTAACTGGAATGTGACAGGCGTTTTGCTCTTTGCGCGTTTCGCAATAGAATGGCTTCCGGCATGAGACGGCTCATCTTTTTCACGGCACTGCTGGCCGCTGTGGCGGCAGCGCTCCCCGCACAGAAGGCTGCGGACAATTCCTCGCACTCCGCGCAGGAAGACGACCTCCGCGAAACTGTATTCCGCTATCAGTTTAAGAATACCGGCCTCAACGTCTCCTACCATTTCATCGCTATTGACGATAAGAGTCCCTCGGACGCTTTCGTGAAGCGTTTTAAGGACGATGACCCGCCCGTTCGCCCCATCTCTGAATCGCACATCGAGAAAAAACCAATTCGCACCGTCGTTAGCAAAAAGAACGGCGAGAATGGGATTATTTTTCGCGAGGGCCGCATCAAGTGGATTTCAGATGTGAAGGCCGATGTCGAGGGCGGCTACGAATGCGGTGACAACTGCGCGGGCGCTTCCGGCGTTTACCACGCCGTGAAACAGGACGGCCGCTGGACCGTCGAATCATTTAACGCCGCAGACAAATCCTCTTCCTAGTTGGCATTTCTCGCAGCAATAACATTCGGCGCCATTCACCCACACGCTGTTTCAATCGTGCCACAACTCGCGGGTCCCCCCGTTGGAATCCGTGCAGCGCGGCATCTAATTTGCCCCCGCTAACTCTTGCGCATCCAATGACTTCCCGCTCATTTGCAGCTTCCCATTTAATTCTTTCTCTATGGCCCGCGTCTTGCCATACACATCTTGCCGGAGTGGTGCGCCTTACACCGCAGCGCCTCGCACGCCCGGCTATGGATTATCATTGGATACGCTACAATTGTACGGTTCGGCGAAATGATGAAGCTTCCTCCCATCCAACTCCGCCTCCGCGGACGGACAATCATCGGCAAGGTCGCTTTTTCATTTCTCCTAATCGTGTCCATCTTTCTGGGCGTCGCCGCGGGACTGATCTTCGTCTATTCGAGCGATCTCCCCGCTGTCCGCGCGCTCGAGGACTATCACCCAAACGTCGTCACCGAGCTTTACGCCGATGATGGCTCCGCCGTCGGCAGCTTCGCACTCCAGCGCCGCATCCTTCTTACTTACGAGCAGATTCCGCCGGTCCTTCGCGACGCTATTCTCTCCGCTGAAGACCAGCACTTCTTCGAGCACTGGGGCGTGGACTTTCCCCGCGTGCTGCAAGCCGCATTCCGCGACATCACGCGCCCGCACAGCCGCCCCGAAGGCGCGAGCACGCTCACCATGCAGCTTGCCGGCTCGCTTTTTCTCAACCGCTCCGATATCAGCTTGCACCGGAAAATCCAAGAGACGCTGCTCGCGATCCAAATCGAGCGCCATTACACCAAGCAGCAGATTTTCGCGATGTACTGCAACCAGATCTATCTCGGCCATGGCGAATATGGAATGGAAGCCGCGTCTGAATTTTATTTCGGCAAGCCTGTGGGCCAGCTCGGGCTTCCGGAAGCCGCCACGCTCGCGGCCATCATCCGGGGCCCCAGCTATTCGCCCGTGCTCCATGCCGACAAAGCGCTCGCGCGCCGCAACATCGTTCTCGACCTGATGGCCAAGCAGGGAAAGGTCACCACCGTGCAATCAACGTCCGCGCGGCACCAGCCGCTCGGCCTTCATCTCCAATATCCTCGCAACGATCTCGCTCCCTATTTCTTTGAAGAAATCCGCAAATATCTCGAAAGCACTTATGGCACCGAAGCCGTTCACGCGCAGGGCTTGCGCGTTTACACTACGCTCAACGTAAATATGCAGCGCGCCGCAAATCAGGCGGTGCGCGACGGCCTCCACGCCTACGACCGCCGCCACGGCTGGCGCGGCCACCTGGCGAATATTTTCCGCAATCACCTCGGCACGCTCGCCAGTTACGATGACGACGACTGGCACCACTCCATCGAAAAGGGCGATTACGTTTCCGGCCTCGTCACCTCCGTGGACAGCATCGCCGCCGTCGTGAAGATCGGCCCTTACCGTGCCGCCGTCGGCTCGCAAGATTTCGGTTGGACCGGTCGCACTTCACCCAGTCAACTCTTCCAGGTCGGCGATATTGGAATGTTCCGCATTCGCGAAATCAACGGCAGCAATGTGAAAGTTGACGTTGAACAGCATCCCGTCGCGCAGGCCGCTCTCGTCGCCATTGACAACGCCACGGGCGAAGTCAAAGCCATGGTCGGCGGCTACAGCTTCGACGAATCGAAATTTAATCGCGCAACGCAGGCCTTCCGTCAGGCCGGCAGCTCTTTCAAAATTTACGTTTACTCCGAAGCGCTCTCGCTCGGATTCAGTCCCTTTGACACCGTGCTCGACGAACCCTTCACCACCATGAGCGGTGGCCAGCCTTACTCGCCGCACAATTACGACGGCAATTTTGAAGGCGTCATCACGCTGCGACGCGCGCTCGACGGCTCGCGCAACGTTCCGGCTGTGAAAATTTCCGAGAAGATGGGCATCGAAAAAGTTGTGGACATGGCCAAGCGCTTCGGCATCACCTCGCCACTGCCGCCGTATTTGCCGCTCGCCCTCGGCGCGGCGGACATGCGCCTCATCGAGCACACTTCCGCCTTCACGGTTTTCCCCAACGACGGCATCCGAATTGAGCCGCACCTCGTCCGCCGCGTCACCGCATACGATGGCGCGCTGCTCGAAGAAGCGCGCCCTGCTGTGCATGACGTCGTCTCGCCTGAGATCGCGCGCACAATGACCTCCATGCTCGAAGATGTCGTCCAGCACGGCACCGGCGTCAAAGCGAAATCGCTCGACCGCCCCACCGCCGGCAAAACCGGCACCACCAACGATTTCACTGACGCCTGGTACATCGGCTTCACGCCCACGCTTACCGCGGGCGTCTGGGTCGGCAATGATGACAAGGGGGTTTCGCTCGGCAAAAAGGAAACTGGCGCGATGGCCGCGCTGCCTGTGTGGATTCAGTTTATGCAGGGCGCCACATCAGGCTCCGCTGCCCAGGATTTTCAAAATGTCGTGATGCTCGATACGCTGGCCGCCACGCATCCGGTGCGCGTGGACACGCCCGACCTCGCGCCCACCGAACCTTCCGAGCAGGGCCTTCCCACGGCGCCCGGTCCGATTGTTTCGCCGGTTGCGCCCGTCGCTCCTCCGCCAAGCGGAGGACGCCGCGGTGATACCGATCCCAAACCGCCGGCGCCGCCCGCGGCCTCGCGTGGCGGCCGCCTCGGCAATCTTCAACAATAAAAGTTAATTCTTCTTCGCCGCTGGAGCGTCATCAGGCCCAACGAAATTAATCACAAAGGGCCCAACGCCGTGTACTTGCACGATCGTGTCACCTTTGCACTGCGCGTAGTGCCTCATCTGTGCGGGCGCAGAAACGAATCCGCCCACGGGAAATTCCTTCATCGACGCATCTTCCCACTTCGGCCCCATGCCAATCAGAAAAGTTCCCTTCATGACCGTCACGTTTTCCGTCGTTGGGTGCCAGTGCGGAGCGATCTTCGCTCCATCCGTACAAGAAAGCCGCAATGTGTACGTTCGGCTAGCCGTCATCGGGTCGCCCTGCAGAATTGCGACTTTCAGCGTGCCACCCACCTCAACCGACGGGGTTCCCACCATCGCCGCTGCAGGGATGTCCATCCACTGCTCGGTTCCGGGCATTGTTCCCCCGCTTCCCGCCGGCGCCGCGCTCTTTTTCGCCGGTGGGGTCTGAGCCAAACTCGAAATCGCAAGCACTGCACATACAAGGAACATCGCAATTTTTTGCTTTGTCATTTTCTATTTTCCTCCGAGCAACGATCTGGGTTTCAGCCCGCACGTAGATTGCAGGCATCATCCGCGCACACTATCACCGGTAAGCATGCAGGTTCAATAACTGCTCTAGGGATTTTCACGCTGGCTGGTTCAAGCGCCCCGCCGCATCTGACAAGTCCAAATTTGACTCCCCAACTCATTTCCGCTAGCCTTTCTTATTTCTTGGTAGAGGTGCGGAGGCCATCAGTAGCCGGGCATGCTTTCCCGAACAGCTTCGGGGCCCGCGCGAAAGGGGCAATCGGTAATTTCTCCGCCGAAATCTTTGCCGGAAGCTGGTTCGGCGAAGGTTGGGGGGCGCGGCCAATACCCGCCCACTGTCATCCGTGATAAACGGATGGAGCGCTATCGAGAAGCGGTGAAACTCCGAGCGTACATTTGCACACCTCGTAGTCTTCCCTTCTCAACGTCTCCATCCCGGGAAAGTAGCAAATGGATCTTTTCGCGTTAACCCGGTCTCTGATAGACATCGAATCCATCACGCTCAACGAAAACAGCGTGGGGCAATTCCTTTTGGGATTGCTGACGGAAATGGGCAGAGCTCACTCTGGAATTGTCGAGCGGTTGGACGTGAAAGAAAATCGCTTCAATGTTTTCGCGAAATGGGGCGAACCGATCGTCACGCTCAGCACGCACATGGATACGGTGCCTCCGTTTATTCCATCGCGGGAGGACAGTGATTTTATTTGGGGCCGCGGCGCTTGCGATGCCAAGGGAATTATTGCCTCGATGATCGCGGCAGCGGAAAGTCTGCTGCAAGCAGGTGTGCGGAAATTCGGGATACTCTTTGTGGTTGGCGAGGAACGTGACAGCGCGGGAGCGATGGCCGCCGCGAATACCCCGCGCGGCTCCCGATACCTTATCAATGGCGAGCCCACCGAAAACAAACTCGCCCTTGGCTGCAAGGGTTCGCTCCGGTATGAACTCACCGCTCGCGGCAAAATGGCCCACTCGGCCTACCCGGAGCTTGGGCGCTCCGCGATCGAAATTCTCCTCGATGTTTTGCAGGATGTTCGCGGCATCTCGTTGCCGGAGGATTCGATGCTCGGCCGCAGCACGCTCAACATCGGCACCATCTCCGGGGGTCGTGCGCCAAATGTGATCCCCGATTTCGCGCGTGCGGAGTTGATGTTTCGACTGGCTGGTGACGCGGCGCCAGTCTCCGAAGCGGTTTCGCGCGCCGTGGCCGGCCGAGCGGAAATAAAACAGGTTTTGCAAACGCCGGTCGTTCGCATGGGCGCGCTCGACGGACTCCCGTCAACGGTCGTTTCGTACACTACGGACATCCCTTTTCTTGCGGGCCCGTGGGGCAAACCCTATTTGTTTGGACCCGGGAGCGCTCATGTTGCCCACACCGAGGAAGAAAGAATCTCGAAACAAGAGATGCGCGAGGCCGTCGAGATTTATAAAAGAATGGTGAAAACTCTTCTCGCCGATTCGCAGGGAAAATCGTGAGCGGCAAATCGAAAATCGAAGTCGGAATCCTCGGCGCGACGGGCGTTGTCGGGCAGCACTTCCTCCAATTCCTCGAAGGGCATCCATGGTTTGAAGTTGCCTGGCTCGGCGCAAGCGACCGCTCCGCCGGGAAAAAATTCAGCGTCGCGACCGCCTGGCGGCTCGATGGCGCAATGCCGGAACCGGCTGCTCAAATGATATTGAAAGACTGCACGCCCCGGCGCGCGCCTCAATTAATGTTCTCCGCACTCGATGCTTCCGTTGCCGGAGAAATCGAGTCCGCTTTTGCCCGCGCGGGGCATATTGTGGTTTCCAATGCGCGGAACCATCGCATGGACCCCGACGTTCCGCTGCTCGTGCCGGAAATAAATCCCGGCCACCTCCGGCTCCTGGACTCACAAAAACGCAATCGCAAATGGCGCGGCTGCGTGGTCACGAATCCCAATTGTTCAACCGCGGTTCTCACGATGGCGCTTGCCCCGCTGAAGTCTTTCGGCGTCGCGCGCGCTATCGTCACAACGTTCCAGGCCATCTCCGGCGCAGGCTATCCCGGCGTTTCCGGAATGGACATCAATGGCAACGTGATCCCATTTATTGGCGGCGAAGAGGAAAAAATCGAACGCGAAACGCAAAAAATCCTGGGCGAGATTTCTAATGGCGCCGCGAAACCTGCGGCTTTCAAAGTCAGCGCGCACTGCAATCGTGTCCCGGTGCTGGATGGCCACACAATCACGGTTTCCGTCGAGTTGCGTGCGAAGCCCGGCGAAAAAGATGTGCTCGCTGCATTTCACAGTTTCAAGGGAGTCCCGCAGCAACGCAAGCTGCCGAGCGCGCCCGCCGCACCCATCATTTTCATGACTGAGCCTGACCGGCCGCAGCCGCGCAGGGATGCGAGTCGCGAACGTGGTATGGCTGTATTTGTCGGACGCCTGCGCCCGTGCCATGTGCTCGATTACAAATTTGTCGCCGTCGGCAACAACACGATCCGTGGCGCGGCCGGCGGCGCCGTTCTGAATGCCGAACTCATGAAATCGGAAAGGCTGCTCGGCTCATGATCGTAATGAAATTCGGCGGTACATCCGTTGAGTCGGCCTCCTCGATCGCGCGCGTTGTGGCAACCGTGAAGGAAAACGCTCGTTGCCGGCCCATCGTGGTTGTTTCGGCGATGGGGAAAACCACGAATGCGCTCCTCGCAATGGCAAAGGACGCGGCCGACGGAAAGCGCGACGCGGCGTTAGCCCAGCTGGAGGCACTCAAGGAATTTCACCGCCGTGAGGCGCATCCCGCAATCGCCCCGAATGACCGGGATGAACTCGAAAGATTTTTCGACGATCATTTTCAGGAGCTTACCGATATTTTGATCGGCCTCAACGCCCTCGGCGAACTCACTCCGCGGTCCGCCGACGCCATCGCAAGTTTTGGCGAACGAATATCCAGCGCGGTCATCGCCGTGGCTCTGCGCGCGGTTGGGATCCCGAGCGCCCATTTCGATTCGCGGAAGCTTATCGTGACGGACGATAGATTCACTCAGGCTTCACCACTCTATCCACAAACTTTCTTAAGGCTGGAGAGTGCGATGTCTTCACTTGGCAATGGCGCGGTGCCCGTGCTCGGCGGATTTATCGCCGCCACGGAAAAAGGGATCACTTCCACGCTGGGCCGTGGCGGCTCCGATTTCACCGCGTCAATTGTGGGAGCTGCGTTGGATGCGAAGGAAATTCAAATTTGGACGGACGTGAATGGCATGCTCACTTCGGATCCGTCGCTGGTACCGGGCGCGCTTCGCGTCAAGACGCTTTCCTTTGCCGAAGCCGCCGAACTCGCCTATTTCGGCGCGAGAGTATTGCATCCATCCACCGTGCTGCCCGCTATGCGCAAGGGAATTCCAGTTCGCATTCTCAATTCGCGCCGGCCGGAATCTCCCGGCACATTAATCGTCGCGGAACCCGTTCCTTGCGCCAATGTCCTGAAATGCGTTGCATTCAAGCGCCACATAACCGTCGTGAATATCCATTCCACGTACATGCTCATGGCCCACGGTTTTCTGCGTCGGATTTTTGAGATCTTCGATCGCTATGAGACTCCGGTGGACATGCTGGCAACCTCCGAGGTCAGCGTCTCCTTGACCATCGACAATCCCGCTCGTCTTGACGAGATCTGCGGCGACCTCCGTCCGTTTTCGCAAGTCAGCGTTGAACACGACCAGGCCATTGTTTGCGTCGTCGGAGAGAACCTTCGCCACACGCCCGGAGTAGCCGCGCGAGTCTTCGGGGCGATTCGCGGCGTGAACGTACGCGCAATCTCGCAGGGCGCATCGCTATTGAATTTGAGTTTTGTTGTTGCCGCCGCGGATTTGCCGCAAGCCGTGGTGGCGTTGCACGATGAATTTTTCTCGAATCCGGATCCCGGGGTGTTTGGCTGAAATGAATCTCGCGATTGTAGGTCACGGGAAAATGGGACGTCTCATTGAGCAGCTTGCGCCCGAGTATGGATTTTCGGCTCCGTTGAAGCTAAGTCGAAAGGACAACGAGAACGGCGCCGCAATCACCGCGGAAGCTTTTCGTGGAATCGATGTCGCGGTGGAGTTCTCCGCGCCCGGCGCGGCTCCCGGCAATATCGAGCGGCTGGCATCCATCGGCGTAAATGTTGTCGTTGGCACCACCGGCTGGTTCGCTCATCTGGATCGCGCGCGTGATGCTGTTCAACGAAACTCAACGGGTCTCGTCTGGAGCGCCAACTACTCGGTGGGCGTAAATATGTTCTTCCGCATTGTCGCGGAGGCTTCGCGCTCGCTCGCCGCCGAACCGGATTACGGCGCTTGGGCGTGGGAGATTCATCATGCGGCAAAGAAAGATGCGCCCTCCGGAACGCTAGCTCAACTCGTTGAAGTGATGGGGAAAGCGGGATACAACCGTCCCATATCCGTCAGTTCCAATCGCGCCGGCGCAATTCCAGGAACGCATGAAGTTGGATTTGATTCTCCCGCGGACACGATTACCTTGCGCCACACGGCTCGCAGCCGCGAGGGCTTCGCGCGCGGAGCCTTGCGCGCCGCTCGATGGCTCGTGGGGAGAAAAGGGTTCTTTGAGTTTCGCGAAATCATCGCCGATTTGGAATAGCTGTGTTTCAGATTCCAAACGGCGGCTCGGAAATACGCAGATTCACATCAAAGAAGGAGGAAACAATGTTCACAGGATGCGGTACCGCACTGGTCACTCCGTTTCAGCAGGATTTATCTTTGGACGAACAAACTCTGCGCCGGCTGGTGCGGCGGCAGATTGATGCGGGAATCAATTTCCTTGTGCCCTGCGGCACAACCGGAGAAAGCCCCACGCTCACACGCGCGGAACATTTGCGCGTCGTCGAGATCACGCTGGAAGAATCGCGCGGAAAGGTCCCCGTGGTTGCAGGCGCCGGCGGGTACAACACGGCTGAGGTCATCAACCTCGCGCGCGAGTTGCAAGCGATGGGCATGGACGGAATTCTCTCCGTCACTCCTTATTACAACAAGCCGACGCAGGAGGGCCTTTACCAGCATTACCACGCGATTGCGCAGTCCATCTCCCTCCCCATCATTGTTTACAACGTCCCCGGCCGCACCGGCGCGAATGTCGAGCCCACAACCCTCGCGCGGCTTGCGGAGTTCAAGAATATTGTAGGCGTCAAAGAGGCCTCGGGTAACGTCGGCCAAATGGCTTCCGTAATCCAAAAAGTGCCCGAGGACTTCATCGTCCTCTCCGGCGACGATTCACTCACGCTGCCACTGATCGCTCTCGGTGGCCGCGGAATTATTTCCGTCGTCTCCAATGAAATTCCCGCGGAGATGACGCGCCTCACGCAATTCTGTTTGAGCAACGATTTTCCCGCCGCCCGCGATCTGCAGCGCAAATATCTCCCGCTGATGGAAATTAATTTCATTGAGTCGAGCCCCATCCCGGTGAAAGCAGCGATGGGTTTGATGGGTTTGCTCGAACCTGTGTGGCGGCTCCCGATGGTGCCTCCGGGCGCGCAGAATCTCGTAAAGATACGAGGCGTGCTCGAATCGCTCCATCTCCTGGGGACCACACATGCTGCAATCGCAGATTGAAGAGTTGTTTGAGAAAACTCCGGGTCAGTACACCGATGGCGACTTCCGGGTTTTCCAGAAATTCAAAGACGCGCTGAACGCCGGCGAAGTCCGCGCCGCCGAATCCGATTCGCATGAAAAAAGCGGCTGGCGCGTGAATGGCTGGGTGAAGAAGGGCATCCTTCTCGGCTTCCGCATGGGGAAACTCGTGGATTTTTCCGTGGACCCCGCGCGGCTTCCGTTTTTCGATAAGCACACCTACCCGCTCAAGCAGCTCACCGTTGCGAGCGGCGTGCGCATCGTCCCCGGCGGATCGAGCATTCGCGACGCCTGCTACGTCGGCAAAGGCGTCACCTGCATGCCGCCGATGTTCATCAACGTGGGCGCTTATGTCGGCGAAGGAACGCTTGTGGATTCACACGCCCTCATCGGAAGCTGCGCGCAGGTCGGCAGGAACTGCCACATTTCGGCGGGCGTGCAAATCGGCGGAGTGCTCGAGCCAATCGGCGCGCTCCCTGTCATCGTCGAAGACGATGTGCTCGTCGGCGGAAATTCCGGCGTGTACGAGGGCACCGTCATCAAGCGCCGCGCCGTGATCGGCACGGGCACGGTGCTAAACCGCTCAACGCCGGTTTATGACCTCGTGCGCAGTGAGGTCCACATCTCCGGAACCGCGGAGGAACCCCTCGTGATTCCCGAAAACGCCGTGGTTGTGCCGGGTGGCCGCGCGATTACAAAAGGGAAAGGCGCGGAGTGGGGCATCTCCCTTTACACTCCGGTGATCGTCAAGTATCGCGACGCGAAAACTGACGCCAAGATTCAGCTGGAGGACTTGCTTAGATAAATTTGGCTTTCATCAATTCCGCCGCGCTTGCGCCTGCTTTGCGAGTTCCTTTCCCTCTTCGACGAGCCTCTTGAAATCATCCGCTGACTTTTGCGCGTCGCGGCTCAACGCCTTGACTTTATTCATAACCGTCTGGACGCGAGGATCGCTCTCGGGCAAGTCTGGCGCCGCATCTTCAAGCTTTTTTGCTTCGCCCATCAATTGCCTCATCGCCACGATTAATTGCCGGCTGTGCGACACATAGTAATCCCGTCCCGCCATCAGACGTGCTTCCCATTGCGCTTTTCCGGGAAAGTCCGAGTTATTCCCATTCAAAATCGTACTCACCAGTGTTTCGCGATCCACCAATGCAATCGCGTCCGTTTGCGCCCAAGCCTCGTTTAGGCGCAACACCGCATCCGCATAGCCCGGCCCGGATTCCGACCCTGACGCGCGCTGGGCTGCCGCGCCTCCTGCTGGTTGAACTGGATTTGCAATCGGCGCGATCCCCAGCGCGTTCGCCCCGCCCTTCGGTAGAATTCCCTCATTCGTGTACACGGTCTTCGGCTGCGCCCCGTTTTTTTCCTTCTCTGCTTTTTCCTCGCGATATTTCCGCGCCGCATCGGCAACTGAGAGCGGCTGTTGCACTTGTTGAGTCTGTTGTGCTTGCTGAGTCTGTTGAGTTTGCTGGCCTTGCTGTTGCGCCGCGGATTGCTGAGACGATGACTGCTGTGCTGGAGGCTGCTGAGGCGGTGGAGTCTGGCCCCACGCCGAATTGCATTCGAAAGCACACACGCCCGCAACAAAGATTACCAACACCGCGTACTTCGATTGATGCTTCACAATTCCCTCCCTCACAGGCTCGCACCTATCCTCGCCCTCAAATCCGCCCCGTATATATGGCCCGGAGGTACAGGTTTATCCAAAGAGATACACGCCGGCCCATCTGCGAGACACCCAAACGTTTTAAGGTGGGTAGATATGCGAAGAGGCTGCGGTTACCGCGCGGAGAAATCCACTACAAATCCAATCCTTGCCTGTCCTTCATCTTCGTGAAATCAAAGCTCACTTTGAGCCGTGTTTTCCCGGCCTGCGTCACAAAGTCCGCGCCCTTCTCATTCGGCGCAAGCGTGGGCTCGCCATTCGCCGACTTTTTCTCGAACACAAATATTATTGCGGACACCTGCCCCGTCTGCCCCCTTTGCAGCACCACGCGTGAGGGAGAGACATTCGCCTTATTGCTCTTTAGAATTAGCGCCGCATGCGCCTTCAACTCCTCTTCGCTTTCCTTCGCCAGCACGCTCATATCCGAGCTTGCCACCATCACTTCGTAATCTTCCGCCGGCTTCGCCAGATCCCTTCGCGCGATGCTCGGCGGGACGCCGCCCAACTCTCTCCGCCGCGCTTGCGCCTCCCGCACCGTCCGTGACGATACCCAGCTAATGCTGAAATCAGTTTCCGGCCCAAGGTTTCCGGTAGTCGCGTTAACTGTGGTTCCCGCGATTCCGGTCGGCATGCCTTGGTTGGCGTTGGTGGCGCCTGTTTCCGGATGCGCCTGGCTGCCAGTTCCGGTCACTGTCCCCGGCACAGCCCCTCCGCCGCTCGTCCCAAATTGCACTTTGTGCGACCACGGCGAATCCTGCAGAATCCTTTGCACATCTTTTTCATCCCAGCTCTGGGGATCCTTGTCCTTCCACGGATCGTTCGCATACGCTGCAAGCCCAACCATCAATACTGCCGCCAATAATCCCGCCGCACGCTTTCGCATTACCACTCACTCTCCAGCTCTGATTATATCTCCAATAACCCCTGTTGAAGTTCCTTGCCAGTATCTGACCGCTGTATTACCGTTCGGATTAACGCCCCATGCCTTTCCCACTCCCGATCGTCGCTGTAGGTCGAAGCCGAACGATTCATCGCGTGCCGTTGCATTGCCCCGACGCTTCGCATTGCGCAAACGATCGGTGCATCCCTATGCGCATTGCCGGTTTCAAATACAATGTCAAATACAATGTCCTATACAGAGTCCAATACTCTGAAGCACTCACACCCTGCCGCTCCCAGCGATTGAGATGAGGCGCTTTCAAATCTCGTTGCTTCTGTGCGCCGCCATCCTCGGCGCAGTTCTCGTTCGCGGCCAGAACCCCGCCACCTCTGACGATGAAATCCGCGTTGCCAGCGCTCCCTATACGCCGGAAGCTGCCAACGCCATCACGGTGCAATCGAACTTGGTCGAAGTCGGCGTCGTCATCCGCGACGATCACGGCAAGCCCGTCCGCGGACTAAAGCAGGAAGATTTCCTGGTCTTCGATTCCAGCAGGCCGCAGAAGATTTCGCATTTCAGCGTCGAAGAGGAATCCCCCGCGCCCACTCCCGCGCCCGTCATTGTAACTCCGGGCGCTCCACCGCCTGCGCCGCCGCCCGCGCCGCAGCCGCGCTACATCGGCTTCTATTTCGACGATAACAACATGGAGACGCCGGACCTCGTGATGGTGCGCAAGGCCGCCAAGAAATTTGTCGCCGATCATCTCCAGCCAACAGACAAAGCCGCCGTCTTCACCTCCTCCGCAACCGTGACGCAGAATTTCACGAATGACAGGGATAAGCTTTCCGCGGCGATTGATAGGGTTTATTCCCACTATCGCAAGGCTTCTTACGGATCCGGCTCGTGTCCGCACATCGAGCCCTATCAGGCATATCAAATCGTCCAAATGTGGGACGTCCATTCGCAGCCGTTCGACCTCGCGCTCGCGGAGGCGGTCAAATGCAATTGCATGAACACCGCGGATGCAAGTTGCATCGCCCAGCAGTCGAACCTCGTGCAGGTGCAGGCGCAATACACTGTTGGACTCGCCGATCAGTTCGCCATGAATTCTCTCGGCGCCCTCGGCGACATCATCCGCTATGTCGGCAAAATGCCCGGCCACAGGATGCTCGTCATGACGTCTTCCGGGTACTTTTCGATGTCCAAATCTGTCCAGAAGCAGCAAAGCAAGATTATTGACGACGCCCTGCACGCGGGTATTCGCGTCAACACTCTGGATGCAAAAGGGCTTTCCGCGGACTGGCTTAACAACGAAGACACCGCATTGCTCATGACCAAGGGCGCTGGTGAGCGAGCCGATCTTGCAGCCTACTCCCAGGAACTCGCCAGCGATGAACGCTCCGTCGCCGACGATTCCATGTCCGCGATCGCCGAAGGCACCGGCGGCACCTTCTTCCACAACAGCAATGACATTGTGGGCGGCGTCCGCCAGTTGGCCGCTATGCCGGAAGTTTCCTACACGCTCGGCTTTCTTCCCGATGAGATGAAGTCCGACGGCGCTTACCACCCGCTGAAGGTAAAGCTCGTGAACAATTTGGGTTACACCATTGACGCCCGCCCCGGCTATTTCGCGCCAAACAAAGCCGCCCTCGCCCCGCGCGAAAAACTCGCCAAGCTCAACAAGCAAGTCATGGGCAGCGAGGAATTGCAGGGCATTCAGGCGGGCGTGGACACGAAATCCATCTTACTTGCCACCGGCGAGCCCGCGCTGCGGGTCGAAGTCCACGTGGACATCCACGCCCTTCCGTTCAAAAAAGAAAACGGCCGCCACGCCGAGCGGCTCATCTTCATCACCGCGCTCTTCGACACCGAAAATAAATTCCTCAGCGGCGTGGAAGGCATGATGGAAATGAATCTCACCGACGGCACGCTCACCATGCTCAACTCCTCGGGTGCCAGCGCCATCGTCACTCTCCAGGCCCCGCCGGGGACTTATCGCCTCCGCCAGGTCGTCCAGGAAGCCGTCACCGGCCGCATCGCAGCATTCAACACTCCCGTCGAGATCCGCTGATCATTTTCGTTTTGGACGCCGTAGTCGTGTTACAACTCTTGTAAGATAATCGGCGTCACAACAGAACGGCGATTCACCCCATGACAAGTCGAGAATTTCGCGCGAAATGTATGCAAGTCATCCTGCTAGGACTAGCCGGTTTTTCTGTTGCCATTCTCGTCCACGGTCAGACCATCACAGAGGATGAAGTCCGTTGGGGCGCCCGCCCCTACGCGCCGCGCACGGAAAATGCAATCCGCGTTCAAACCAACATGGTTGAAGTCGGCGTTGTCGTCCGCGATTCACACGGCAAAACCGTCGGCGGCTTGACGCAAGCTGACTTCGAGGTTCTCGACAACGGCAAGCCGCAGAAAACCACGTTTTTCTCCGTAGAGAACGCACCGCCGCCGCTCGCCGCAGCGCCTGCTGCCCCTTCGTCTGCTGACAATCCCGCCCCTCCGCCCGCTCCTGTTGCCAAACCAAAGCCCCGCTATATCGCATTCTATTTTGACGACTTCAGCATGCCCGAAGGCGACCTCGCATTCTCCCGCCGCGCCGCCGAACAATTTGTTCGCGAAAGCCTTGAGCCCGGAGATCGCATTGGCGTCTTCACTTCTTCGACTATGGTCTTTCTCGACTTCACTGACGACCGCGCGAAGCTCCTCGCCGCTCTAGGCCAACTCGTCACTCATCAGCGGCGCGCCGACCAGGGCCCGATGTCCTGCCCACGCTTGGGGCCTTATCAGTCTTGGCTGATCGTTCAAAACTACAATGTTCATTCGGACGCCTTCGATGAAGCCTTGGCAGAGGCTGTGCTCTGCGGCAATTGTTCTACCGGTGGCCGTGGTAGTGGAGCAGCTATCAGCGGATGCGCGAACATCGTCAGGACACAAGCGCAAGAAACTGTAGGCCTCGCCGAGCAATACTCACTGAACACCCTTGGAATCCTCAGCGACGTTATCAAGCATCTGGAAAGATATTCCGGCCGCCGGATGCTCGTTCTTACCTCATCAGGTTTTTTCACCCAAACTGTTCAACAGAAACAGGACAAGCTGATAAGTGAAGCACTTCATGCGGGCGTGGTCATCAATTCTCTGGACGCAAAAGGGCTTTGGGCTGAGCCGCCTGGGGGCGACCTGAGCGAAGGACCGGCAATCGTCGTGGCGCCGAACTTCATGGCGCTCAAAGATCGTTTCGACCACATGCAAAAAGAATACTTCAATGATCCGCTTGCCATTCTCGCGGAAGGCACCGGAGGAAAATTCTTTCATAACAGCAACGACCTCGGCCGCGGACTCCGCGAAATGGCCGCTCTGCCTGAAGTCTCTTACGTTTTAGGTTTTGATCCTGCGGATCTCAAACAGAATGGCAGCTTCCACACGATCAAAGTGAGGCTTGCCAACAAACAAGACGCCACCATCGAAGCCCGCCGCGGCTACTTCGCTCCATCCAAAGACAATCCGGCTGAAACTCCATCCGCATCCGCTCTCCGTTCCGAAAGCCTCGATCGCGCCGTGCGCTCCTCCGATTCGCCGTCCGATATTTCCGCCACCGTATCCGCTGAAACCACGGAAGTCGATTCCGGCTCGGAGGCTCTAAAAGTCGCCATCCACGTGGACATCCGCAATCTGCCCTTCCAGCGACAAACAGACCGAAGTGTTGAGCGCCTGATCTTCGTCACCGCGCTCTTCGATCAGGAGAATCATTTCCTCACTGGCGTTGAGGGCATAATGGACCTAAATCTGAAGGATGCTACGCTAGCGCAACTTTCTACTCAGGGCCTCAACGCAAAGCTCTCACTCCAGGCCCCGCCCGGGAGCTATCGTCTTCGCCAAGTCGTCCAAGAAGAGGTGTCCGGCCGCCTCGCCGCACTCAACACTGCAGTCGAAATCCACTAGCCCGCCAGTGGCGCAGACATCCCTGTCTGCGCTGTTGTCGCCTTTCTCCTGCAAGCGCGTGGCACAGCCTTTGACGTGGGGTCGCCCGCTCCGCACAGCCCGCAAACCAAAAGCCGCCCCATATTACTCCTCGTTGACGACCCTCGGTGGTATCATCTGCATTTGTGGAGAGAAATTGTGAGGAAAGGCTGGCCCACCCGGCGAGCGATGAGAAAGATCAGATCAAGATTTAAATGTTTTGTCGTGGGCATCGCAATGTGCGAGCTTCTGACTGCTTTGCCAAATGTGGCTCAACAAACCGCGGCGCCGCCAAAAGATAGTTTTGATGTGCTTTCGGTTAAACAGGTTTTTTCTCACAGCGAGAGGGCAGGAGGGTCTTCAACCACATCCCTGCCAAAAACCATTGTCGAGTATCAGCCGGATCGAATACGTTGCCAGTTAACACTCCGGGACCTGATAGAGGAGGCGTATCAAGTTACCGACAACGAGATTGATTCCCCGAAATGGACGAACGATCAGGAACATTGGTTCGCAATCGAGGGCACGATGCCGCCCGGCACAACGAAGGAAGCCGCGCGACTGATGTTGCAGCAGGGGCTGGCTGAGCGGTTCGGCCTGCAGGTCCACTGGGAGAAGCGCGATACTCCCGTATATGCTCTCGTACCAGGCAGAAATGGCGTTAAACTCCAGCCAGTCGACGATCCCGAGCATCCAAAACTGAGAACATATGCACTCCCCAACGGAAAGACCGCGGTGTCCGGTGTCCACAACGAAGCGGGGGTATTTTTCGCCGCAGCGATCACGATGGATGGCTTAGCACAAAACTTGCAGGTCCGTGCCGGCCTGGACAGACCCATTGTCAACATGACTGGTTTGACAGGCGTGTACACCATCGATCTGCGCTGGTTCCCGCCGGAGCCGCCGACCTACGTGGATCCAGCCATTTTGCAGGCAGTGGAAAAGCAGCTAGGCCTTCGGTTGGAGAAGCGCACGCTCCCCTTTAATGTGCTCGTGGTCGATCACGCCGAAGGAGCCCCATCGGCCAACTAAGAAACTCCGTCGGTGGCGCATCCTTTCCGCGAGGCGAAAGGGTGCCGCAGGTCACTCTATGGATCGTTCTACCTCGATCATCCCATTCGAACACTCATTCGAATAGGTTTTGTAACAAATCTTCCCATAGTTCCTAAAGAATTCTCTTGACATTAGATTACTCTTGTTGTATCATCCTTTATGAAATCGCCGCTCAATTCCCCTAAATACCTGTGTTATCTACCACTTACGAGAATTGCACCAAAACGCCTTAAAAAGACACCTGTGTTTTCTACCACTTACGTACCCCCATCACCCGCAACTACATGTGTTATCTACCACTTAGAAAAAAAGGTAGGGGGGGAGGGTCAGTTGAAATCTTCTGTAGCGCCGGGCTTCAGCCCGGCCTTGGTTCGTGGCACGAAAACCGGTATCAGCCTGAATGCCCGGCGCTACACATGCCACCGCGCCCCTTCCGCGCCCCACCTAACTCCTTTGTTTTCAACACTGTCAGCAAAACCTTGCACAAAATGCGCCCCTCCTAACTCTATTATTTTCAAACACTTCCAGACCTCGCCCAAAAGCGCCCCTGCTAACTCCTTTGGAATCATAGCGTTCCAAAATCAGGCGCTTTTTCTATTAAACAATCGGGTCAATCCAGCATCAGTTACAATCGAGGGCTTGAGCAACGAACGCAGGTATTCTAGTCGCCGGGGTGAAGCGTGAACCTTATGAGAATTGCCGGGGCAGGTTTGATGAAGAGCTTGGCAAGAGGCTGCGTTGCGGCTTTGGCGATCACCGCCGCGCTCGCGGTGTCTGCCGGATCAGTTGGCGCGCAAGTCCGCCAGCGCGAACCCAATAGCGAATACGCCGCGCGCCGCGCCCGCCTCCGCGCGCAGGTTGATGCGCCCGTCGTCCTCTTCGGCTACACAGGAAAAGAAAACGCCAGCGACGCCTACGTCTTCAATCAGGAGAACAATTTTTATTACCTAACCGGCGACAATGAAGAAGGCCCCGCGCTTCTGCTCGTGCCGGATTCCGCCACCGCGAAGGGCTGGAAGGGCCCCGCGGAAATCCTCTATCTCCGTCCGCACAATCTCGCGCTTGAGAGATGGAATGGCCCGCGCATGGGTCCCGGTGACCCCGGCATCGGCGAGAAAACCGGCTTCGATGGCGCACACAGCGTAGTCCGCTCGTTTGACAATCTTGCATCCGATCTCGAGCTGCTTGCGAAGTTCTTTCCCTCGCTCTACACGATCCTCGCGCCAGCGAGCGCGGCTGGGTATCCGCATTTCCAGAATTGGCAGGCCTGGCTCGCAAAAACTGTGCCGGATGTGAAGCTCGTCCAAATCGAAGACAAGATCGGCGCGATGCGCCAGATAAAATCTGCGGGCGAACTTGCCTTTCTCCAGCGCGCGATTGATGCATCCGTGGACGCGCACCTCGCCGCGTTCAAGATGATGCGGCCCGGACTCTACGAATATCAGGTGGCCGCGCGGATGCAGGACATCCACTTCGCCGCCGGCTGCGAAATGGAAGCTTACGCGCCCATCGTCGGCGCGGGCTTCAATTCCACCGTGCTGCACTATGACAAGATCGGCGCGCGCATCGAGGATGGCGACATCGTGGTGATGGATGTCGGCGGCCAATATTCCGGCTACACCGCGGACATCACGCGCACTGTTCCCGCGAACGGCAAATTCACAGTGCGCCAGCGCCAAATCTATGACGTTGTTTACGGCGCGCAGAATGCCGCGCTCGCCGCGCTCAAACCGGGCATGCGTTTGACGGGCAATGGGCCGGACAGCCTTTACGAAATCGCGCGCGAATATATGAGGACGCATGGCAAGGATTTGCACGGCCAGTCGCTCGACCGCTATTTCATCCACGGGCTCGGGCACCACATCGGGCTTGATGTTCACGACGCAGGCGACACGGGCCGCGTGCTTGAACCCGGCATGGTCGTAACCATTGAACCGGGAATCTACATCCCCGAAGAAAAAATCGGCGTGCGCATCGAAGACGATGTCCTCATCACCGCGACGGGCTACAAAATGCTCACCGAGCGCCTGCCCCGCTCCGCCGACGAAATCGAAAAGCTCATGGCCGCCGCGAAATCCGCCAGCGCCGCCGCGCCAGTGCCATCATTTCAAGTTTTGCCGCGAAAATACCCTTGCTTGATTTGCGTGCCGCAAAGCACGAGCTTGGGTAGGTATCGATTTACAGTTGTACGGATATTCTAGAGGAGGTTCAGGACGAGGTTACGCGATAGGTTCCCTTCAGGGGCCGGTTTGCCCGGTTTTCGCTGGGCGGCTATAATAAGGATTCATCGCGTGCGGACGCGTCCCGCGGTTCCGCTGCGCGACCCGAACAGCCGGCTGTAACGCGCCTGCCGTTTGACCCCGAAAGAGACTGGAGCTCGAAATGGTAAAGGCGACTCAACTGCGCCCCGGAATGATCATCGTCCACGAAGGGCAACTCTTCGTGGTGTTCAGCGTGGACCATCGCACTCCCGGCAACAAGCGCGCGGCGATGGCCACCCGGATGCGCAACCTCAAGACCGGCTCCATCATTGATTACCGGTTCCGCGCGGAGGAATTCATCGAACGCGCCATCGTGGACGAAATCGAACACCAGTACCAATACAGTGACGCGCAGGGCTACCACTTCATGAACACCGAGAACTACGAGCAGATCACGCTCTCGCCTGAAATTCTCGGCGACGCCGTCTACTATTTGAAGGACGAAATGATGGTGCACATCGAGTTCTACGAGAACAAGCCCATCGGCGTGGCGCTGCCGGATACGGTGGACCTCACAGTGGTGGATACCGAGCCTACGTTGCAGAAGGCGACAGCGAGCGCGGTGATGAAGCCTGCAAAATTGGAAACGGGCCTGACGATCAACGTTCCGCCATTCATCAATAACGGCGACAAAATCAAAGTGGACACGACCGAAGCGCGCTACGTTCAACGTGCACAATAAATCACTCGGAAAATGTCACGCGACGCAAACGACTTTTAGCTCCGGCTTAACAGTGAGCAGGTTCTCCAGTTCATTTACGAGGCTCTCATCCCACCAACCCCTCCTGCATTCTTCTCGAATAATTGAAAACGCATGATCGCTCGTAAGCGCCGCGCGATAAGGACGATCCGTTGTGAGCGCGTCATAAATGTCCACGGTCTGAAGGATTCGCGCCGTCAACGGGATCTCATCGCCCTGCAAGTGATCCGGATAACCTGTTCCGTTCAGCCGTTCGTGGTGATGCCGGATAATCGGCAGCACCGCGCGGAAGGATTTCAGCGGTGCGCAAATGCGCTCACCGATTACGGGATGAGTTTCGATGATGCGCCGTTCGGCTTCGTTGAGCGGGCCGGGCTTGAGGAGGATGTGTTCGGGGACAGCGACCTTTCCGATATCGTGGATGATTCCGGCGCGGCGAAGCGCGATGCATTTGTCTTCGGATATACCAAGGCGTTCGGCGAGCGCGACGGAGTAACGCGAGAGGCGATCGCAATGGCCCTCGGTGTAAGGGTCTTTTGCCTCGATGCTTCGCGCGAGGGTGAAGAGCACGGTCTCCGCGCTCTCGAGTTCGTCGGTGAATCGCTTCAAGCGGAGAAGCGAGCGCACTCGCGCGAGCAATTCTTCGCGGTGCAATGGTCTCTGGATGAAATCGTCAGCGCCGCTTTCAATGCCTACGACGCGATCTTCCGGATGCGCAAGCCCGGTGATAAGCACGACAGGAATGAGGCGCGTTTCGGCGCGCGATTTGATCTCGCGGCAAACCGAGAATCCACTGCGGCCCGGCATGAGCACATCCATCAGCACAAGGTCCACACGAAGTTCTTCGACCATGCCGAGCGCTTGATCGCCATCTTCAGCGCACACGACGCGAAATCCCTGGGCACGCAACATGCACTCGAGCATGTCACGGATGGCGGCATTGTCATCAGCAAGAAGAATAGTAGGCGGCGAATCGGAGAACGACATAGTTCCTCCACCGGGGGGCTGGGCAGGGTCGAGGGGTGGGCAACATCCTTCTGATTACAAGAGACCCTGAACTCAAAAGAGGAAGCCACCGTACATCCCAAGCAAATGAGTGTCAAGAGGGAAATTAAATTCAAGAAACTGGCACAACCAATTTGAAACAGCGATTATTGGATTTGGATGTTGCGGTTCATCGCCGCCATGCGGCCATCGCCGACTTCCTCGACGACCTGGCGCAAGCGGTAATTTCCGGGAGGGGCCTGCATGGAGAGTTTCGCGTCGAGGCCGGTGCTTGAAATTGTTGACAGCGTATCTTTTTTCAGCCGCAGATCCATAACGCCTTGCACGCCGGAGAGAAAATGATTCTGGTTGTCGAAGAGCGCGGTAATAAAAATCAACCGTTCGACTTTGCGATCGCCCTGCGTTTGATAGGGCAGCTTGCTTACGTCGACGTGAATCGTGATTTTCAAAATGGGGTTGCCGTCGGCGGAAATTCCCGGCGCGGTCGAGACTTGCGCGGAGAGCGCGGCGGGATTGTCATCCGCGAGGACAGCCTTATCCAATTTGCGCTGCTTCTTTTCCGCGTCTGATGGGATCGGACTTGGCGCCATATATCCGCGCCGCGCTTCGATCTTGAGGCCGTGCGTATTGGGAAGCTTGACCTTGATCGAGTGCGACGACCCATTGGCCTTCAAATTCACAGGCGAAAACGTAAGCAAGTAAGAGACATCCGGAGTTGTGGCCATCTCTCGCAGCCCAACATCCAGATCATTGCGGTTGTGATAAAACTTCCCGCCAGTGCCCTGCGCCAAAATCGCCATCACATCATTCTCATATTCCCGGTTATCACTCTTGAATTCGTCAAATAGGGCGATCATCCTTGAGGCTTGAGGGGGTATGGGAACGGGCCGGCCCTCATCGTCTCTTGCGAGAACGTCAGCGACGAGTCCCTTTGCATCGAGCGAATTGATGATCACATTGGCATTCAGCGCAGTGTCTATGACCTTGTCCTGTTTATCCCTGAGGGTCTGCGTGAGGAACCCCGATGATGCGAGCACCATCATGCGATGCCCGGGCATTCTGCCGAGATAATGAAGTACATCGGTGATGACGCCAAGCGTTTCCTGCGCATATTGTTCGGACTGGCCGAGCATATTCTGCGCCGCGCTGATGATCATGTGGACGTCGCCGCAACCCTCCGCACCGGCAAGATCCAGAGCATCGGAATGGACATCGTAGGTTTGAACAATCAGGGAAGCCTGATACGGATTCATCCATTCGCATGAGGCACCCATGCCGCCCGCATTCTTCCGTTGGGAGATAATTTTCCCGATTGTATCGACAAGCTTTGGGACGTTGTCCGTGAAATCCAGCGAGACATCCGTGCTGGTGGTGAAGATTCCGATCTTGTCGCCGGGCTTGAGGCTCGTTTTCACAAAGCTTGTGGCTGCATTGCGGGCCATCACCACGTCAAACATGCGCATGGACGTATCGTCAAAGAACAGCGCGATGTACCGCGCAGTTGGCGCCGGCGGATTCACGGGAGGTGGCGGAGCGGCTGTCGCCAAATTGGTGTTCACAACCGGCACCGGCTGCGAGGCGCGCAAGGGCTCTGCCGGTTGGTTTTCAACGGCGAAAGAAGCAATTTCAACCGGATGGCCGTTGTCGTACAGCTCGAAATCAGATTTCTTCAGTCCGGGCAAGGCCTTGCCATTTGAATCGCGCACAACAACGGGAACCTGCACGATGCTTGTTTTGACGCGGATGGCATTCGGAGGTTGCGGAACATAAGGACGAGCCCCCCAGCGGAATTCATCTTCGGAGGGGGATGGGGAATTCTGGCCGAGCATACCAGGCACAACGAGCGCCAAGAGAGCAACGGCGGCAATGGGGATGAGGCGGCGCATACGCAGTCGGATCTTAACACCCTCTGCTATTGAATCTGGATACTCCGGCTGATTGCTGTGATGCGACCATCGCCGGTTTCCTCGACGACCTGCCGCAACCTGTAGTTACCGGCGGGAGCTTGTAAAGAAAGTTTCGCGTCGAGGCCCTGAGTTGAAATAATATCCAGCGTATCTTTCTTCAATCGCAAATCCATGATTCCTTGAACGCCGGTGAGGAAATGATTGTGCTCATCGAAGAGCGCGGTAATAAATATCAACCGTTCGACTTTGCGATCGCCCTGCATTTGGAATGGAAGCTTGCTCGCATCCACGTGAATGCCGACTTTTAGCACCGCGCCACCGGTTGCAGAAGTGGTTGTTTCGGTTGTGACTTGCGCGGGCAATACGCCGATAGTCTCCGCGTCAAGAACAGCGCTATCCAGCCGGCGCTGCCTTTTTTCCGGTTCCGTTGCGTTTGGACTTGGCGCCATATAACCCCGACGCGCCTGAATGTTCATGCCGTGCGAATTGGCCACCTTTACTTTCAGCGAGTGCTCCGCTCCATTCACTTTCAGGTCCACGGGAGAAAACGTAAGTATGTAGCTGACGTCCGGCGCAGACGCCAGTTCGCGCAGCCCAACATCCAGATCATTCCGGTTGTGATAGAACTTACCGCCGGTGCCTTCCGCCAGAATTGCGAGCGGGTCGTTCTGATATTCCCGATTGGCACTTGCAAATTGGCTAAACAAGGCCTGCCACTTGTCCCTCATCCCAAGGGGCCGTCCGTCTTCGTCAATGTTAGGAACTTCAGCGACAAGCCCCTTTGCGTCGAGGGAGTTGATGATTACGTTGGCATTCAACGCCTGATCAATCACTTTGTCCTGTTTATCCGCAAGAGTCTGGGTAAGAAAACCAGACGACGCGAGCACGAGCATCCGGTGTCCGGGCATTCTGCCGAGGTAGTGGATTACGTCGGTGATGATGCCAAGCGTGTCCTGCGCAAATTGCTCAGCCTGGCCCATCATGTTCTGCGCCAGACTAATGAGATCGTGGACATTTCCAGGGCATCCGGGTGTGTGCATCGCGAGATCCAACGCATCTGAATGGACATCGTAGATTTGTGTGATCTCGTATGCCTGATACGGGTTCATCGGGCACATACTTCCGCCGTCGGCCTTCCTTCGATGCGACAAAAGCTTTCCAAGTGTGTCGAGGAGTCTCGGCACGTTGTCGGTGAAATCCAGCGAGACGGTCGTGCTCGTCGTAAAAATTCCAATCTTGTCGCCGGGCTTGAGGTTTGTCTTTACAAAACTTTCCGCCGCTTTGCGGGCCATCACGACGTCGAAAATACGCATGGATGTATCGTCAAAGAACAGCGCAATGTATCGCGGAGTCGGTGGAGGTGAATTAACCGGCGTTGGCACCGCAGCGTCCGGCAAACTGGTGTCAACAACTTGAGCCTTCTTCGCCGCAGGAACCGGCGCTCCCGGTGCGTTTTCAACATTGAATGAAGCGATCTCAACTTGATGCCCGTTGTCGAAGAGCTCGAAATCGGATTTCTTCAATCCGCCCACGACCTTGCCATTGGAATCCCGCACGACCACGGGGACCTGGACAACATTGGTTTGCACGCGGATGGCATTGAGGGGTTGTGGGACGTAGGGGCGGCTGCCCCAGCGGATTTCGTCTTCGGAGATGGTTTGGTTGTTCTGGCCGAGCAGGAACGACGAGAGGAGCGCGCCCGCCAGGACAAGTATGATTGCGGCGGAACGTCGCATGATGGGGGGCATGATGCGGGGCATGATGCGTGATTCTAACATATTTATATGGTGAACCAATATATGCGGCTCGCTATGCAGCGTTGAAAGTACGCGGCTTCGTCCTTGCGCGCAAAGTTTACGGAGCGTTATGCGATCTGAGCCAACAGCTTCGCGAGATTGTCATAGCTCGCAGCGATACCCTGTTCCATGGGGGTTTTGAGAACGGCATCGCGCGCCCCCCGCGACTCATAAAATATCGTGAGCGTGAGTGTAGTTTTGCCGTCCTGCTCCAACAGGTCGTAGGTAATTATCGCCTCGCCGGGATACCAGGGTTCGTCAAATCTCTCGGTGGCAACGAGCCGCTCCGGCGGCGCGATCTCGCGATAAACGCCGCGCGTCCCCATACCGGCTCCGTTCGGGCCACTCCACTGAAAGCGATATGCGCCGCCGACTTTCAAATCGATCTTGCAAATTGGCATGGACCAGCCCGGAGGGCCGAGCAACCACTGCTTGACCAGGCCGGGTTGGGTCAAGCCATCGAAGACGCGATGGCGCGGCGCATCAAAGGTGCGGGCAATGGCGATCTCGCGTTCGGTTGGAGTAGTAATTTTTAATTTTTGGGTGTTGTTCATCGGTGCCCTCCCTTATCTCGTCCGTTGAGACATGTTATTGCGAGGCGAAGACGCGAGCGAAGATGTCGTCAACGGCGTGGAGCTGGCGATGGAGATCGAAGGCGCGGGCGATGGCCTTTGCGTCGAGAAATTTTGTGATGCGCGGATCCGCGGCGACGCGTTCGCGGAAAGTTGCGCCGCCTTCCCATGCGGCCATGGCGTGTTCCTGCACCCACTTATAGGCTTCGTCGCGCGAGGCGCCGGCCTCGACGGCATCGAGGAGGAGCTGGCCGGAGAAGACGAGGCCACCGGTGGAATTGAGGTTGTGCAACATGCGCTCGGGAAAAACGCGCATGCCGGAGACGATGCCGATCATTTTATCGAGCATGTAGTCCACGAGGATGGTGGAGTCGGGAAGAATTATGCGCTCGACGCTGCTGTGTGAGATATCACGCTCGTGCCAGAGCGCAACGTTTTCGAGCGCGGCGATGCTGTTGGCGCGGACGATGCGCGCAAGGCCGCAGACCTGCTCGCAATTCACGGGATTGCGCTTGTGCGGCATCGCGGAGCTGCCGCGCTGCTCGCCGCCGAAAGGCTCTTCAGCTTCGCGGACTTCGGTGCGCTGGAGATGGCGGATTTCGAGCGCGATTTTTTCGAGCATCGCCGAGATGATGGCGAGCGTGGAGACGTACTGCGCGTGGCGGTCGCGCTGGATGACCTGCGTGGTGATGGAATCGGTTGCGAGGCCGAGGCGTGCGCAAATTTTCTGCTCGATATCGGCGCCGAGGTGAGCGGCGTTGCCCACCGCGCCGGAGACTTTGCCGACGGCCATTTGCGCGGCTGCGGCGCGGAGCCGCTCGATGTTGCGGCGATTCTCCGCGTACCAGGTGGCGATCTTCAAGCCGAAGGTGATGGGCTCGGCGTGAATGCCGTGGGTGCGGCCGATTTGCGGCGTGTGCTGAAATTCGCGGGCGCGCTTTTCGAGGACATCGCCGAGCCGCGCGAGTCCGGTTTCGATGAGCGCGGATGCTTCGCGGATGAGCAGGGCCTGCGCGGTGTCGACGACATCGTTTGAGGTGAGGCCGTAATGGAGCCAGCGCGCGGCAGCGGGGTCGGCGATGGATTCGCCGACGACCATGGTGAAGGCGATTACGTCATGGCGGACCTTGGCTTCGATTTCGTTGATGCGCGGAACGTTGATGCGGGCGCGTTCGCGAATGAGCTTCGCCGCATCCTTCGGGACCTGGCCGGATTCGGCGAGGGTGTCCGTGGCGGCGATTTCAACGTCGAGCCATTTCTGGAAGCGGTTTTCTTCGCTCCAGACGCGGCCCATTTCCTTACGCGTGTAACGCGGGATCAACGCGCGCTCCTTCGGCTTCGGCTGGGATTATTGCAGAACCAGCCTTATAACCGAGCCTAAACTGTGGGGGAATTTCCCTGAACTATGATACCTGAAATGGGCGTGGGGCGCGACGAGGCAGGCGAGGGCTTGCTTTCTCATCCCACTTCGAGTCGTTCACTCCCATCACGATGAGCCATAGCATCAGCGATCCCTCCGCGACGATGCCGAGGATCTTCAGGTAATTGGAAAGATGGCTCGCGAACGGGAACAAATAAGTCAGCCAGCCCACACCGGCCAATACCATCAGCGCACCAATGAATCGAGGCAGGAAAGTTGATCGGAGAATTAGATAGCCGAGCAGGATGCAAAACGGCCCGAAAAATATGAGTGGGCTGATTTTGTAGGGGGCGAGACGAAATAGGCCCAGAACAGCAACGGCGCATCCCAAAAGGCTAAAGAGCGCCGCGAGCAAAGAGAGGCTCCTGTTCACGGGCTTAAACATGAAATAGAAGAGCAGAGTCACAGCGATGTAGAACGCGTCCGCCACGAGGTTCGCGGCGTCATATGCAACAAGCCGTCCTTTGCCAACAACAACCTCGGCGAATACCGCCGTCAGAAAGTAAAGCAAATAAACCGCACCGGTAATCCTGGCCCGGGGACTTGGCGAAGCCCCTGCAATTCGTTCCATCATTTGATTGCCTCACGGAGTGGGCACAATCCGATTGTGGCGGCTCCGAATGTTCACATATTCCGCGGGCGAATGCGACGACGCGGTACGTCGGAACACTATTCCGCGCGAAGGGCCTGGATGACGTCAACGCGGGCGGCGCGAGCAGCTGGGAGCGCGGAGGCAATGACGGCAGCGGCCATTAGAACAAGAGCCGAAAGAACAATCACTGCGGCACCGGGAAACTGCATGTCCTGGAAGTAGCCGCCAGCGAAACGGGCCAAGGCGTAACCGCCTGCCGCGCCAGCAACGATTCCTGCGCCAGCCATTACAGCGCCTTCCACAACCACGCGTGTGAGGATTTGCCGGGGCTGCGAACCAAGCGCGAGTCGAATGCCGAATTCACGCGTGCGAGCACTCACCGAAAATGCCAGCACACCTGCGACTCCGACAACGGCGATGACCAGCGCGACCAGCGCGAAGACGCCGAACACGACGGTGTTGAGGCGGTCCGGGGAAAGAACTTCGGCGCGGACGTCCGCAAGCGTTGCGGGGCGCTCGAGCACCTGTTCCGCGGACATCTCGTGCACGATTCGCGTAATCGGCGCGACCAGTGAATAGGGATCCACGCTCGTGTGAACAAACAGCTTCCCGCCGAACAACTCGGATTGCTCGAATGGGGTGTAGATGGTCATCGCGGGGCTAGGAATCACATTCTCATCATCAATATCGGCGGAAACGCCGACGATGCGATAAGGCCCGGCGTTCCAACCGGGAATGAACTTGATGACCGGGTCGGTCCACGTGATGTGGCGGTCCAGGGCATCCCGCCCCGGAAACATTCGCGCCGCAACGCTCTGGGTGATGATGACGACCGGCTCGGACGATATGCGATCGGAGTCATTGAAGTCGCGCCCTTCCAGAATTGGCACACCGAGCGCGGCGAAATATCCGGGCGAGGAGGCTCGAAATCGCGCGAGCGGATATTCTTCGCCGTCGCCGCGCACGTAACCGTCAGCCGTGAATTGAACGCCGAAACCAAATTTCCCGGCATCGCGCCACGGAGTAATGGTGCCGATCGCCACGGTGTCCACGCCGGGCAGGGCTTTGATGCGGCGCAAAGCTTCACGGTAGAAAATGGCGGTTTTTTCCGGCGTCGTTTGGTATTGCTGAATGGGCATGTCAAACGTGATCACCCGATTCATATCGAAGCCGGTGTGCGCGGATTGCAGCGTGAGGAGCGTCTTGAGCAACATGCTTGCGCCGGCGAGGAGCACGAAGGACGCGGCGATTTGGATCACCACGAAGAAGCGGAGTCGGCGGCTTGTGCCGCCGGTGATGCGCACGCTGCCGCTCGATTGGCCGATTCCTTGCTGGTTGCCCGACGAGGGAAGCCGGGGGACAAACGCCAGCAATAGGGACGCGACGACCGCGAGACCCGCGCCGACCCACAGCATGCTCGAATCAACGGTGAGATCCAGCGCGCGCACGGAAAAGCGCGAGGCGTAGCGCGCAAGGATGGCAACCATCGGCCGCGCGACCAGCACGCCAAGCAAAGCGCCCGCGCCGCAGAGCAACAGATTTTCGGCGAGCAGCGTGCGCCGCAGTGCCCCGCTGGTTGCGCCGAGCGCGGCGCGAATCGCGAGTTCGCCTTCGCGGCGAACCGTCCGCGCGAGAATCAAATTGGCGACGTTCGAGCAGGCAATGATGAAGATCAGTCCGGAGGCGGCAAGGAGGACGAGAAGAACAGTTCTGGCGTTCGACGTAATTTGGTCGCGCAACAGTCTGGATTCAATTTGGAAATCAGCTTTCTTTGAGTAGGATTCCGGATGATCGTGGACCATCACCGTGTAAGCGCTCGTGATTTCTGCGCGCGCTTGTTCCAAGGTTGCGCCGGGAGTGAGGCGTCCGAAAAGTTCCGTCATGCGATGCTCGCGACTGGTGACCATGGTCGCGGAAAGGTGATGCGGGCTGCACACGATGTTCGCGATGATTTCGGTTTCGGCGGGGTAGGGAACCGACGGCTCGAGCACGCCGACAATCACGCCGTCGCGCGAGCCGAGGCTATCGAGCCGCACGCGCTTGCCGATCACGCCGGGGTCTTCCTTGAACACGCCGGACCAGAAACGATGCGTGAGCACTACGACGCACGGGGCACTGGGGCTGTCATCGTGCGCGTCAAGCAGGCGGCCGAGCACGGGGTGCAGACCCATCACGTCAAAAAAAGATCCGCCGACGACGCCGCCGTTGACCACACGAGGCTCGCCGAGGCCGATCATGACGAAACCAATCTGGGAGAAGTCGCCAAATTCTTTGATGGATTTGATATTCGCGGTGATGTCCTGAATTTCCGGCACGGAAAAGTTGACGTTGTCGGCACCAAGGCCCTTGGCGCTTTGCCGTATGTAGATGAGGTGGTTCTCGTCGCGGTTGACGAGCGGGCGCAGCAGCACGCCGCGCACCAGCGTGAAGATGGCGGCGTTCGCGCCGATGCCCAGGGCGAGCGTGACCAAGGCAACCGCGGCGAAGCCTGGACTTTTTCGCAGCATACGGAAGGTGTGGCGGATGTCTCGCAGGAATGTTTCGAGCATGGGTAACCCCCGAAGTTCGCGATTGGTTTCCTTCAGTTGAGTGAAACCGCCGAGCCGAATGCGGGCCGCGCGCCGGGCTTGTTCCGGCGGCATGCCGCGCTGGATATTTCCTTTTGTGAGCAATTCGAGATGTGAATCCAGCTCTTGCTGGAAATCCAGGTCCACCTGGCGGGGCGAGAGCCAGGTACGAATTCGAGAAGCGAGTGCTTTTATCCAGGCAGACATTTGATTACCCCCGTTCCGCAATGCGCAGCACGCGGCCGATTACGCCGGAGATGCGTTCCCAATTCCGGGCTTCTGTGTTGAGCTGCTTACGACCGGATTTCGTGATGGAGTAAAACTTGGCCTTGCGGTTGTTGTCGGAAGCGCCCCAGGCGGCGGAAATCCAGCCGCGGTGCTGCAGACGGACGAGCGAGGCATAGATCGTTCCCTGATTAATCTGCAGGGCTTCTTCGCTGATTTGCTCGATGCGGCGGGCGATTCCATAGCCGTGGAGCGGGCCCATGGCATCAAGGGTTTTCAAAACCATCAAATCGAGAGTGCCTTGAAGAATTTCTGATCTGTCGCCGGGCATCGTGCCTCCTGTGGCCGCTGCACAGGAGTATCGCAGGCGATCTGTGGCATGTCAACAGGAAAATTGGAAATCCGCCGGCCGCGTGCTACAGGCGGGAGATGAATGCCGTTAGCTTCGGCGGCATCTATTCAACTTCTACTAGATATGTGAGAGAATCCGGCGAAATTCGGGCGCCGCAATTCTGAACTCGGCGCCACAAGGAAACGTGTCGATGCGACGAGTGATGTTTGGATGGATATTTTGCGCTGGATTGTTTGGGCTTCTTGCAGCTAGAGCAACGTCAGCCCAAGAGACTTCAACGCCGGAGGAACGCGCACGCTGGGTTCAGATAACGCGAAGGCTCGAAGCGAATCCGCTGGACAAGGATGCAATCAAGGACGGCGAATGGGCGGTGAAGAGAGTGATGGAAGTGAGGGACGTTCACGTGACGCTTTGCGCCGACACTATGGGATATGTGGAGAACAAAAAGTACAAATATAACGGCAATTTGTTGAGGCAGTATCTTTTGGGGAGTGCTGCATTTGTCGTGGAGAACCCAGACAAAGCAAGCGACTCGACAGCCACTAACGTAGCAGCGATGCAAAGCGTTCTGAAGATTTATGCCGCGATCGCCCAAAAGGAGCCAAAGGCGCGATTGGAAAGAATGGATATGCTGCTAGGAATACACGGCGACGAAATGCTGGCCGCATACGTAAAAAAGAGATGCGGTTGAGGAGCACGAGAATCCCTTGGAATTCGGTCGATCCGTGTTTAGGACTACGCGAGCCGTTTGCTTCTCAATTATTTGTGGCGGATTTGGACGAATTGCCAGCCGAAGCGGCCCTTGATGCAGAGATGGCCTGACGTGACGGAGTGGTCCATCGGCGAGGTGACGCGTACGATTTTGCCGGCCTGCGCGTGAACAGTGAGCGTGCAGCCGACACCGCAGTATGGACAGATGGTATCGGTACGCGTCTGGTGCAATTCGTCCCACGCGCCGGCTTCACGCATGTCGTATTCGGATTTGAACATCAGCGCGCCGGTGGGGCAGACTCCGATGCAATTTCCGCAGTAGACACAAGCTGAATCGGGGAGAGGAACGTCAAATTCGGCGGCGATGTGCGCGGTGAAACCGCGTCCGGCGACTGCAATTGCGAAAGTATTCTGCGCGTCCACACCGCAGGCTTCGACGCATTTGTAGCAGAGGATGCACTTTCCGTAGTCGCGGACGTAGAGGTCGTTGTCAATTTTGACGGGCTGCGCGACGGTGGCGGATTCGGAACCGTAGCGGGCGGGATCGGCGTGGTAGCGCTCGCAATAGGATTTCATCGAGGGCGCGGTGGAAACATCCACGGAAGAGGAGAGGAATTCCAGAACGATGCGGCGGCTGAGGCGCACGCGCTCGGAATCGGTGCGGATGATCATGCCGGGCTCGGCCTTGCGCGAGCAGGCGGGGACGAGAGTGCGCGAGCCTTCGAGCTCGACGACGCAAACGCGGCAGACATTCACCGGAGTGAGGTTCGGCGAGAAGCAGAGCGTCGGCGTGTCGATGTTCAGTTGGCGCGCGGCGTCGAGAATTGTGGCGCCTTCCAGGACGCTGACACTCTTGCCGTCAATCTGGATTTCGATGGAACGGCGCGGAGAAGCCGGCGGCGCCTGCGGAATTGGGCCGCGCGGCACGGGGATCAATGGCAGAGGAGCGTCAGTTGGATTGTTCATGAGAATAGGTTCCAGCGCTCGGTGGCGGAAAGGATCGCGCTCGATGCGGTTTGGCCGAGGCCGCAGATAGAGGCGTCGCGCATGGCTTGCGCCATTTCTTTGAGCAAATTGATTTCCTGAGCGGCGGAGCCGACGGGCCGGCGTGCGGCGAGGCGGGCCAAGAGTTCCTGCTGGCGCTCGGTGCCGACGCGGCAGGGAACGCACTGGCCGCAGGTTTCCTCGTGAAAAAATCGCGCGATACGGAGGAGGAATTCCTTCATGTCCACTGAGTCGTCGAGGACGATGACGGCGCCGGAGCCGAGGGTGGCGCCGGCGGCGCGTGTGCCTTCAAACGAAAGTGGAATATTAATTTCGGCGGGTGAAAGAAAACTTCCGGCGGCGCCGCCCAATAAAACGGCTTGCAAGCGGCCGGTTCCGCCGACGCCGCCCGCGGCTGCGATGAGATCTTTCAGCGTGATGCCGAAGGGCATTTCGTAAACGCCGGGGCGCTGGATATTGCCGGAGAGGCAGAACAGGCGATAGCCGGAAGACTGAGCAGTGCCGATGCGCGCGTAGGCTGCGCCGCCATTCAAAATAATTTCGGGGACGTTGATGAGTGTCTCTACATTGTTTACAAGCGTGGGCTTGCGGAATAAGCCCGCTTGCGTCGGGAAGGGCGGTTTGTTGCGCGGCTCGCCGCGATATCCTTCAATGGAGTTGAAGAGCGCGGTTTCTTCGCCGCAGATATAGGCTCCCGCGCCCTGGCGCAATTCGACGTCAAATTCAAGGTTGGATCCGAGAATCGCGCGGCCCAAAAAGCCGTGAGTGCAGGATTCCTTAATAGCGCGCGTAAGGCATGCCGCTGCGTGCGGATATTCTCCGCGGACATATATAAAACCTTTTGCGGCGCCAACGGCCAGCGCGGCGATGGCCATGCCTTCGAGAATGGCGAAGGGATCGCCTTCCATAATGACGCGGTCTTTGAAGGTGCCGGGCTCGGATTCGTCGGCGTTGCAGACGACGTAATGCGTTGCGCCGGGTTTGCGCGCGAGCTGAAGCGATTCCCACTTTTTGCCCGTTGGAAAGGCCGCGCCGCCGCGTCCGAGGAGACGCGAATCAATAACTTCTCGAACGACGCGCTCGGGGCCGATTTCGATTGCGCGCCTTAAGGCTTCGTAGCCGCCCTGGCGTTGAAAGTCGCTAAGGCTCGCGGGATTGATGTGGCCGATGCGGCGGAGCAAGCGCAGCGGCGTGACGCCGGATTGAGGAAGCGAATGATTGGTATCAGGCGATTTATGTTCTGGTGCGGGCTGTGCACCTGTCATTTGGCGCAGCGCGGACGCGATGGAATCCGGCACGGCGGGAGCCAGGACTTGCTCGTGCGGCGTTTCACCGGAAGCGGAAATCAGTACGGCGGGGGCGCGTTCGCAAAGACCGAGACACGGGCTTCGCACCCACGTTGAATTCCCTTTTGAGTTAGGTGCTCCAGCGGGGCCAAGAGTTTTTTCGAGTTGCGCGCAAACTCTTCCGGCTCCCCGGATGAGGCAGGCGATATCGTCGCAAACATGCGCGACGATGCGGGGCCGGGGCGCGAGCGAAAACATCGCGTAGAACGAAGCGACGCCGTGAATTTCCGCTGGAGGGACGTCCAGGCGCGACGCGACATAGTTGATCGCTCCACGGCTAATCCATCCAATGCGGCGCTGGATTGCGTGGAGCACGGGAAGAAGGAGGTCGCGATGGGGCGCGGGAGAAATTGCGACGCGGCCATCGTGCGCCATGTGGCGAGCGCCCCCGGACCAGCCGGATTCCGGCGCGCCCAACTCGGAATCTACCGCCGATTTCTCAGCGTCCGTTGCGTGATCTTTGGTGAGATGCTGGTCCACTCAGGCCTCGACACACTTTTCGATGCGGATGGCCGTCGCTTTGAACTCGGCGGTCCCGGACTTGGGGTCCACTGCGTCAATCGTGAGATCGTTTGTGGAAACCTGATCATGGAAATGTACGGTGAGGAACGCCAGGCCCGGGCGGAGGCCGGGATCAAATCGCACAGGAGCGATGACGGAGCCGCGGCGCGAACTGACGCGAACTTTTTCCCCTTCGCGAAGGTTATAGCGGCGGCCGTCTTCCGGGGAAAGTTCGAGCGCCTCCTGTTTGCGAAGCGGAGAAGAGTACAAGGCAGATTGCACGCCGGTGTTGTAGGAATCGAGGCGGCGGCCAGTGGTAAGGCGGATGGGATAGTCGGCGTTTAGGACGTCCACAGGCGGCTCGAATTCAACAGCACTGAAAGGAGCACGCGGGCCGATGAGAGGCTCGTTCCACAAGCGGCCGTGGAGGAAAAGTTCGCCGGGATGCGATTCGTCGTAACAGGGCCATTGGATGCCGCCCAATTCTTCGAGACGGCGGTAACTCATGCCGCCATGCATCGGGCTTAACTGGCGCAGCTCATTCCAGATGCGCTCGGGTTCGGGCTTGCCCCAATCGTGGCCGAACCTGCGGGCGAGATCAAAGAGGATTGCGATGTCATCGCGCGTGCCTTCCGGTAATGGCACAGCCTGGCGCACTCTTTGGACGCGGCGCTCGCTGCTCGTCACGGTGCCTTCGCTTTCGCACCAGCCTGCACCGGCGGGGAGGACGACGTCCGCGAGCGCGGCGGTGTTGGTATAAAAAAGATCCTGGACGATCAAGAAGTCGAGACCCTTTAATACTTTCAGAGCGCGGTGGCGATCAGCTTCAGAGTCAGCGGGATTTTCGCCGAGAACGTATAACGCGGTGAGTTCGCCGCGCTCCATGGCATCGAACATGGCGCTGAGGTGCATGCCTCGTTTCGGATCAAGCTTCGCATTCCAGGCTTTTTCAAACTTTGCGCGAATCTCGTCATTTTCAACGTGCTGGAAGCCGGGAAAGCGGTCGGGGATGGCGCCCATGTCTCCGCCGCCCTGCACATTGTTCTGGCCACGCAAGGGATTGATTCCGCTGCCGAAGCGGCCGACGTGGCCGGCGAGCAACGCGAGATTGATGAGGGCGAGAACATTGTCGGTGGCGTTGTGATGCTCGGTGATGCCGAGAGTCCAGCAGAGTTCGGCTCGCGGGGCTTTCGCGTAGGCGTGCGCAGTATCACGGATTATTTCTGCGGGGACGCCTGTATCCTGCTCGGCGCGCTCAAGCGTATATTTCTCGACGCATTCGCGGTAGGCCTCGAATCCGCTTGTGGCGTGTGCGATGAACTTTTTATCGGCAAGGCCGGCGGCGATAATCTCGCGGCCCATGGCGTTGGCGAGCGAGATGTCAGAGCCGACGTCAATGCCGAGCCACACATTGGCCCACTGCGCAGAAGTGGTGCGCCGGGGGTCAACGGAGTAGAGCTTCGCGCCCCGCCGCAACGCCTTCAGAACATGATGGAAGAAAATCGGATGCGTCTCCCGGGCGTTCGAGCCCCAAAGGAGAATGACATCCGTCTCTTCAACTTCGCGGTACGAGCTCGTCCCCCCGCCTGCGCCGAAAACCGTCGCCAGACCGGCGACGCTCGGCGCGTGTCAAGTCCGGTTGCAGCTATCGATGTTGTTGCAGCCGATTACTGAGCGGACGAATTTCTGCGAGATATAGTTCAGCTCGTTGGTCGTCTTGGAACAACTGAACATCCCAAAGGTACGAGGGCCGTGCGCCGAAATTTGACGCTGGACTCGTGCGACGACCAGATCGAGAGCTTCGTCCCAGGATGCGGGGCGATGCTTGCCGTTCTCTCGAATCAGAGGTGAAACCAGCCGCTCGCTTGTAGAACGCGACATTTACAACCTCCCACCAATTACTGGAAATATGCTAAATCGCAGGCGGCCAATTACGCGCGAAACGTGCGATTCGCCAGCCAACGAATGATAACGCCCGTTGATAAACGGTTCCAGCAATAGAAATTAATGCTGCCGTTAGACGGCAGGAGGCGAAAGGGCTTACTCTTCGAGACATTTCAACCTAACCGCGGAGGGGATACCCCGGTCTAATGATTCGGATGGATGGCGGAGATGCGGCGCAGGTGACACGGGCCCTGGGCGGCGATCAGGACGCGTTTCGCGCACTGGTCGAACGCCATAGCCGGAGCTTGTTCCGCCTGGCGTATCGAATGACGGGAAACGAGCACGACGCGGAAGAGGTGGTGCAGGAAGCGTTTTTGAGGGCGTACCGAAGGCTGGACCGCTTCGAGTCACGCGCGAATTTCGGGACGTGGCTTTACCGGATTGGAGTGAATTGCTCGCTGGACATGATGCGCAAACGAAAAACCGAATCGAGCCAGCGAGTGCAAGCGAGCGGGGACGATCCGGATGCGAGCGACCCGCTGGACAACGTGATGAGCACGGACCCGGCGCCGGACCGCATGATGCTGAGCGCCGAAGTGAAAGAGAAAGTAGAAGAGGCGATGAAAGAGCTAAGTCCAGTGGAGCGAACGGCATTTGTGCTGCGGCACTTCGAGGGGCACAGCATCGAGGAAATTGGCAAGCAATTGGGACTGGGCATCGGCGCGACAAAGAACAGCGTGTTCCGCGCGGTGCAAAAGCTGCGGCGTCAATTGGAACCACTGGTAAGCACAGGTGAGTGAAACGAACATGAAGCATTTGAATGAGCGGGACTTGGTGGAGTACCGCTACGCCGACGCGGCGGAGCGAGCGGAGGCCGCGCTGCATTTGCACGAATGCGCGGAGTGCCGCGCGGTGTACGAACGGCTTGCGCGCGTGTTGGCGGCGGTGGATACGCTGCCGCTGCCGGAGCCCGCGGCGGATTACGAAGCACAGTTGTGGAGGAAGCTCGCGCCGCAGCTTGAAGAGCGGAAGCGCGGTTTTGATTGGAGTACGTGGCGCGAATGGCTGGCGCCGCGGCGGCTCGTGCCTGTGGGCGCGGTGGCGGCGCTGATCCTCGGCGCGTTTTTGGCGGGGCGATATATGCCTCGGCGGAATCACGACATAGATGTTGCGGGCAAGACGCCACAGCCGGCGCAACAGCAAGTGCGCGAGCGGATCCTGCTGGTGGCTGTCGGCGATCATCTTGACCGTGCGCAAACGATGTTGCTGGAAATCTCAAACGCGGAAGTGGATGGCACGGGCAAGGAAGCAAATCGCGGCGAAGTGGATATTTCGCAGGAGCAGAAGCGCGCCGAGAGTTTGCTGGGTGCGAACCGCATTTACAGGCAAACTGCGGAGCACGCAGGCGACAACACAGTGGCGAATGTGTTGGATGAGCTGGAGCCGGTGTTGATGGACATCGTGCACAGCCCGTCGCAGGTTTCGGGGGCGGAACTCGTGGAGCTGCAGAAGCGAATCGAGTCGCAAGGACTGCTGCTGAAAGTGCGCGTGCTGGATTCATCGGTGAGAGAAAAAGCGAAAACACCGGCGCCACAGCCGCAGCCGGGTACAAGAGGTCTATGAAATTGCAAATGCAATTGAAAGAGGAAAGAAAGATGGCGAAAAGCTGGAAGACGATGAACAACAAGGCAATGAGTGCAACGCTGGCGGTAATCGCCGCGCTGGCGATGGCGATTCCCGCGGGCGCGCAGTCGGGCGCAAGCGCTGGAAGCGGGCAAGGCACGGGCGGCAGCAGCGCTACCGGAAGCCGCGCGCAGCGGACGGCGCAGGTGGATGAGTCCCTCAAGCGGGCGCAAGCAGCAGTTGACCGCGCGGGAATTATTTTGAATGGCTATGGATTGAATCTCGTGGATGCGTCCGCGCAGATGTCCGCTCTTTCTAAGCTTTCCGAGCTTGGATCACTGGAAAATTTGCACCTGGACAATCTCTCCATCGAATTCGCCGAGCTGACAAATCTCTGCGCGCTCGAACAACTTCAAGGTGGAATTAGTGGCGGGATTTCCGGCGGAGTGGGTGGCGGGGTTAGCGGAGGGGTTTCCGGAGGAGTCGGCGGCGGAATTGGCGGAGGGATTTCCGGAGGCATTGGCGGCGGAGTGTATGCCTTTGGCGCCAGCAACGAGCAGGAAGAGCGGGAGATTGAGCTTTATAACGAAGGCAATTCCGCAATGGACGAAGGAAAGTGGGACACGGCTCTGGACAGATTCAGCAAGGTCGCGGAGATGCACGGCAAGAAAGCCGATGCGGCGCTCTATTATATGGCGCGCGCGCAAAACAAACTGGGCCGACGGGATGAGGCGCTCGGCACATTGGCAGGCCTTGAAAAGGATTATCCGAAGAGCCGGTGGCTGAACGAAGCGAAGGCGTTGGAGATTGAGATCAAGCAAAAGTCCGGACAGCCCGTGTCAGTTGAAGGGCAGAGCGACTGTGAGTTGAAGCTTTTGGCCATCAATGGACTCGCGCAGGCAGATCCGGAAAGGGCCGTGCCTTTGCTGGAAAAGATGATTCATGGCAGCGACTGCCCCAAAGCTTCAAACCAATCATTTTTCATACTTGCGCAGTCCGGTTCGCAGCAGGCGCGTGACGTGATTATCAGGCTTGCGAAGGGCGAATCGAATCCAGATATGCAACACAAAGCTATCCAAGCCCTCGGGATGTACGGCGGTTCTTCTGGGCGAGAGGCTCTGGCCAAAGTCTTCACGTCAACCACCGACGTAGATACGAAGAAGAGCGTCCTTAGAGCACTGATGATGTCCGGCGCCCGCGAGCAGATTCTGGCTGTGGCGAAAAACGAAAAACTGCCGGAGGTGCGGTCAGAAGCGATCCGTCAATTGGGAATGATGGGAGCGCGCGAGGAGATCTGGCAGCTCTATCAAACTGAAACTTCGGCGGAGGTGAAGGCCCAAATCCTTCAGGCGATGTGGATGTCGGGAGACCGACAGAGGGTAGGCGAGTTGGCGATGAAAGAGACCGACCATACGCTGCGGCTCAAGGCGATCAACGACCTGGGGCTGATGGGAAGGGACAGCGATTCAATCCTGGTGAACATTTACAACTCGGACCAGGACCCCGAGATCCGCAAGAAAGTGTTGAATGCCGTCTTTCTGGCCGGCGACCGGGAACGGATGGGAGATTTGGCAAAGAATGAAAAGAACCGCGACCTCAGGCTTTCGGCGATCAATTACCTCGGGCTGATGGGACGAGACAGCGATCCGATGCTCGTGTCCCTTTACAACTCGGATCCTGATCCGGAGATCCGCAAAAAAGTAATGAACGCACTGTTTCTTGCCGGCGACCGTGAACGAATGGGCGATCTGGCGAAAACTGAAAAGGACCACGAACTGCGGCTTTCAGCGATCAATTACCTCGGGTTAATGGGGAAACAGAGCGATGAGTTCCTGATTGGTATCTACAAATCCGATCCGGACAAAGAAATACGCAGAAAAGTCATAAGCGCTTTGTTCCTTGCCGGAGACGCAAAAGGATTGGTTGACCTTGCACGAATCGAAACGGACCCAGAGATGAAGAAGGCGATCGTGTCACAGCTTTCGCTGATGCACTCGAAGGAAGCGACAGACTACCTGATGGAGCTCTTAAATAAGTAGGAGAGGAAACGAAAATGAAGCGACTGCTGATTGCCGTAGCATTGATTTTGACCGGGGCATTGGGGACCACTGCGCAGACGAAGCCGGCGACGGGCGGCTCCGATGAAGAGATGAAGTTGATGGCGCTGAACGGGTTGCGGGATGCAGAACCGTCCGTGGCTGTGCCGCAGATCGAAAAGTTGTTGGCGAGCGATGCATCGGTGAACTTGAAGAAGAAAGCTCTGGGCATTCTTGAGGATATCGACTCGACCGCGGCGCATGAATTGCTGGTGCGGATCGCGCGCGGGCAGTCGAATCCCTCTCTGCAAGGCGATGCGATCCGGCAGCTTGGAGATTCGGGCAGGGCGGACTCGATGGCGGTGCTGGCGGAAATCTATGGCAGCGCGGCAAATGCGGAGGTTAAGAAGTCCATCCTGCGCGCATTCGCAAACGCGGACGACAAAACTCGCGTGCTGGGCGTGGCGAAAAATGAAAAAGATCCGGCGTTGCGCGGGGAAGCGGTGCGGCAGCTTGGGAACATGGACGCCCGGGATGAGTTGATGCAACTTTACGGTCCTGAAACTTCGATTGAGGTGAAAGGACAGATTCTGCGGGGGCTGGGGAATTGCGATGCCGCGGATCAGCTCGGGCAGATTCTTGAGAAAGAAGACTCTTCGGAGTTGCGGCAAGCCGCCGTCCGCGCGCTGGGAAATGTGGAAGCGGGGCGCGCAAGCGCGATTCTCGCGGCCCAATACGACAAGGAGAAGGACTCCGCTGTGCGGCAGGGGATTCTTCGCGCGTTCGCAAACCAGGACAATGTGAAAGCGCTGATCGCAATAGCGCGAAAAGAAACTGATCCGGAGTTGAGGAAGTACGCGGTGCGGCAGCTTTCCAACATGGACTCGAAGGAAGCGACGGATTATTTGATGGAGATTCTAAATAAGTAGGAGCGACGATGAAGACTCTACGAATTGTGTTGGCAGCGTTTGCATTGCTGGCGGCGGGAGCAGTCCGCGCACAGAACAAACCACAAATCAAGAATGCGCAGGTCGAGACGCGCGCGGTTTCGGGCGGCCTTGATGCGACGGTGCGCGGGATTGCGGCGTCGCAATCGTCACCGGCGTGGATCGGGTACGCCGTTCCGATGATCGAAGCGAAGAATGGATATCACCGCTCGATGTGCTGCGGCAACTGGAGCTCGGACGGAAACAATTGCGGGCCGTGCAATCTGGAATCGCTGAGCGGCAACAACATGAATGAGAGCGATGGACCTACCCGAAGCGGAGGCACGGTGCACCTGGAAGGGTCGCAGACGATGTTCGTGCTCCTGCGCGTGGCGGACCACCGGATTGGGCGCGTGCGCGCGTTCACCGAGGATTGCCAGATTGATGCGGGAGGGCTGCGCGTCGTCTGGATTACAGATGCGAAGCCGGCGGAAAGCGTCGCGCTGCTGGAGGGCATCGTGAACTCATCGAATTTCGACGAGAGCGATGGACGAAACGCCGCGAACGGAGCGATGTCCGCGATTGTGATGCACAACGATCCGGCGGCGGACCGGGCGCTCGCAGGCTTCGTGGAACCCTCGCGGCCGGAGAAGCTCCGCTCGCAGACAGCGTTCTGGCTGGGCAATGCGCGCGGGAAATCCGGGCTCGATACCCTGAAGCGCATGGCGAAGAGCGATCCAAGCGAGAAGGTGCGCGAACAGGTCACGTTTGCACTTTCGCAAAGCTCGGAGCCCGGCGCGGTGGATGAACTCATCCGGATGGCCAAGGAGGACGCGAGTTCCCGTGTGCGCGGGCAGGGGCTTTTCTGGCTTGCGCAAAGAGCGGGACAAAAGGCGGCGGGCGCGATTACGGACGCAATCGAGAACGATCCCGATACGGAGGTGAAAAAGCGCGCCGTGTTTGCGCTGAGCCAGATGCCGAAGGATGAGGGGGTGCCGAGGCTGATCGAAGTCGCGAAGACCAATAAGAATCCGGCGGTGCGGAAACAGGCGATGTTCTGGCTGGGGCAATCGAACGATCCGCGCGCGCTGGCATTTTTCGAGCAGGTGCTTACGCACTAACTTTGTTTAGAACCTGAAGAAGGAAAACTGCCGGACGCTCATTGATGCGGCTGTAAAATGCGCCAGAATTGCGTTCAGGCAGTCGCGCGGCGAGTGGCAGGTAGCGCGGAACTTTCGCGCGAAATGCAAAAAGGTCCCATGGGAACGCGCTGTGAGGCGATATGCAATTCGCCGCGGAACGCAACTTCCGCGGGACGCCGGTTCAGAGCTTCTTCCGCGCTCATTTTGGCCACATCCGCGTTGTTATTTATTTCCGAAAGGTGCGCGAGGACGAGGTAGCGCGCTTCCCCATCGAATCCTTCCGGGTCGCAAAGGAATTCGCTAACAGCGTCATTCGAGAGATGGCCGGTGCGGCTCATCACGCGCTGCTTGATGTGCCACGGGTACGGGCCGACCTTGAGCATTTCGAGATCGTGATTGGATTCCAGGATGAGGCAGCCGGCGCCGCGGAGATGGTGCTTCACAAGTTCCGGCAGATAGCCAAGGTCGGTGACGATGGCGACTTTTTCCACCACATCAGCCTGACAATTTCGGAAGGTGAAGCCGACGGGGTCGGCGGCGTCATGCGGGATGGAAAACGCGGCGACTTCGATGTCGCCGATGCAGAAGCGGTCGCCGGGATGGAAGTGCTCGATGTGCGCGAGGCGCTTGTGCGAAGTTTCAGGGATGGCCAGCATCGCGGCACGCTCGGTGGCAGGAGTGAAATAGACCGTCGTGCGCCACAGCCCAAGCACTTGCGCAAGACCGCCAATGTGATCGCTGTGCTCGTGTGAGATGACGATGCCGTCGAGATGGTCAATCGAATGGCTGAGGGCTTCGAGGCGGCGCAGCGTTTCACGCTTGCCGAGGCCCGCGTCAACGAGAAGGCGGGTGTGCTCGGTTTCGAGCAAGGTGATATTGCCCGAACTGCCCGACGCCAGAATGGATACCCGGATACCGATCGCCCGCTCCCCAATGCGAGAAAATGATGCGGCGATGATGGCAGGGCGCGGAGCGGGCGTCAATACATAGAAGCAGGAGATTCCGAAGCTGCAAATCAGACGGCGAGATGTTCGCGGCGGAGATGGAAGCCATCGAGATTGCCAACGACGGTGGCGGCAACCTGGTCGGCGCGGAAGAATTCATTTGCGGCGGCGAGGACCTGCTCGCGCGTGACGGCTTCGATGGCGGCGAGGATTTCGTCCTGAGAAAAGAAGCGGCCGAAGTACATTTCCGCGCGCGCAAGATTGGCCATGCGCGCGCCGGAGGATTCGAGCGACAAAATCATCGAGCCCTTCAAATAATCCTTTGCGCGACGCAATTCTTCGCCGCTCACAGGATCGTTTTTGAGGTTTCGCAACTCTTCGGCGATGAGGGCGAGGACCTTCTCGGTGGATTCGAGTGAAGTGCCAGCATAAACCGTGAGCAGCCCGGCATCGGAGAAGGGATTCACTTCGCTAAAGACGGCGTAGGCAAGGCCCTGCTTTTCCCGGATGTTCTGGAATAGGCGCGAGGACATGCCGCCACCGAGAATCGTGTTGAGCACCGCGACAGCGTAACGGCGGTCGTCAGCGATGCGCGCAGAAGGCACGCCGACGCAGATGTGCACCTGTTCGAGTTCGTGTTTCGATTGAGATGCGAGGGCGCCGTGCGGCTGCGGCGCAGCGGCGGCCGGAGCTTCTTCGCCGGGCGCGAGCGCGGCGAATTCCTTCTCAACGAGTTCCACGATGTGGACATGATCTATGTGCCCCGCGGCGGTCACAACGATATTCTTCGGGGCGTACCATCGCGAGTGCGCTTCCACCAAGGCTTCGCGTGAAAATGTCCGGACGGTTTCGGGCGTGCCGATAATCGGGCGGCCGAGCGGATGCTCGCTCCAGAAATTTTGGAACAGCATCTCGTGCGCGACGGATTCGGGATTGTCCTGATCCATCTTGATCTCTTCGAGGACCACCAGTTTTTCGCGGCCGACTTCCTCTTCGTCAAAAAGCGGGCGGAGCGCGAGGTCGGCGAGAACGTCCCAGGCGATAGGAACGTGCTCGTCGAGGACCTTTGCGTTGAAGCTGACCATTTCCTTCGCGGTGAAGGCGTCCATCATGCCGCCAATGCTGTCCACTTCGCGCGCAATCTGTTCGGCGGTGCGCCGCTCGGTGCCCTTGAATACCATGTGCTCGAGGAAGTGCGCGATGCCGCTGTGCGCAGGCGATTCGGAGCGCGAGCCAGTGCGCAACCAGATCCCGATCGAAGCCGAGCGGACATGCGCCATGGGCTCGGTGACGATGACAAGCCCGTTGGGCAGGACTTCCCTGTAAATTGTGCGTTCGGTGGTCATTCTTCTTCGATTCCGCGGCGAATGCGTGACATTTCATTCTTGCATAGCAATCTATGAATTACCATGCGGCGCGAGACAGGCAGTTGCGCGGCCGGGTATTTGTGCGCGTGATAGAATGCGAATCTCCACTGCAAGGAAATTCTTTGATGATCGAATTGCTGGGAAAATCCGTTGAAGAGGTTCGCGCGCTTGCACAGCAGTGGGGCGAGCCTGCCTACCGCGGAGACCAGCTTTATCATGCGTTGTATGCGGAGCGGCGGTTCGATGCGTCCCAATTTACGAACCTTCCCGCAGCGCTGCGCGAGCGATTGGCCGCGGAATGCAGCATCCGCCTGCCGCGAGTTGTGAAGCGGTATCAATCCGTGGACGGATCCATCCGGTATTTACTTTCGCTTGAAGGCGATGGGGGCGCGCCCGTGCAAGTCGAGGCCGTCTTCATGCCGGAGACGGGCGAGGACGCGCGGCGGCAGACAATTTGCATCTCCACGCAGGCGGGCTGCGCAGTGGATTGCCATTTCTGCCTGACGGCGCAATTGGGGCTGAAGCGAAATATTTCAGCAGGAGAAATTGTCGGACAAGTGCTTGTCGCGCTGGATGACAATCGCGAACGGCTGCTTCCGCGCACAAACGTTGTTCTGATGGGCCAGGGCGAGCCGCTGCTCAACTATGAGCCCGTGATTGCGGCCGTGCGAATCCTGCTTGACCCGAAAGGTGTCGGAGTCGCACCGCGCCATGTGACTCTATCGACCTCTGGCATTGTTCCGGGAATCGAACGGCTCGCGCAAGAGCCGGTGCGCCCGAAGTTAGCTATCTCACTCAACGCATCCAACGATGAGCAACGCGACGCCATCATGCCAATCAATCGAAAATACCCGCTTGCGGTTCTCTTGGATGCATGCAGGCGGTATCCCTTGGGACCGCGCGAGTGGCTGACTTTTGAGTATGTGCTGCTTGGCGGATTCAACGACTCGCCGGAAGATGCGCGGCGCGTGGCGAAATTGCTGGCCAACATCCCGTCGAAAGTGAATTTGATCCCTTGGAATCCCGGCGAGCTCCCCTACAAGCGGCCCGCAAAGGAGAGCGTCGAGGAGTTCCGGCAAATTCTTCTCGACAAAGGCATCTTTGCATTCATACGCTATTCCCGCGGTCAGGACATCATGGCAGCGTGCGGGCAGCTCGCGCTGATCGAAACCTCGGCGTAGCTTTCCCTCACAATTCTCTGTTAAACGCGAATACCGATGACGGCCATCATGCGGCCTGTGCGGCCACGCTCGCGGCGATGGCTAAAGAGAAGATCCGTGCGGCACGCCGTGCAAAGTTCGCTCGAAGAAATGTTTGCCGCGCGCACGCCAGCGTCAACCAGTTGCCAGCGGTTCGCGGCCACAAGATCGAGTTGAACGCTCGGAGGCGGGGGATCGTTGCCCGGCGGCGTCATCAAAAGCCACTTCAAAGGATTGGGGCCTTCGCCCGCGACAATTTCGCCATCCTGCATTCCGCTGCTCAATTCGCGCGGAACGTCAAACCACTCGCGCGCCTGCGGGAATTGTCCGGCGAAAGCTTGCGCGACTTCCGGCCCAACTTCGTAGCTGCAACGGTGAATCGCCGGGCCGATGGCGGCGACGACGTCCGCGGGACGAGTGCCAAATTCCATGCTCATCCGGCCAATCGTTTTCGCGGCGATGCGCGCGAGCGTGCCGCGCCAGCCCGCGTGGATCGCGGCCACGGCGCGCCGTCGCGTGTCTGCAAGCAACACTGGAACACAGTCGGCAGTTTGCACTCCGAGAAGGACGCCGGGCGTGTTTGAGATAAGCGCGTCGCCACGCAAAGGTGCATCCGGGGCCTTCTCCACGAGATGGATCACGTCTGAATGGATCTGATGCAGGACCGTGAGAGCCATTTTGTTGCCGCCGAGCGTGGCGAGAAAGAGTTCTCGATTGGCTTCAACGGTTGCGCGTGCGTCCCAATCGGTAAAGCCAAGATTGAGCACGCGTTTGCCGCCCAATCTACTCGCGCCACCGCTGCGTGTGGAAAAACCGTGGAGGAGCCACTCAAGCAGTGTGAGATGCCGCGCCATCAAAACGGTCACGGGGCCGGCGCGATGCTCTTTCCAGGCCCTTCGCCCGCGAATATTGGACGTGGCTCGCGCCGCGTCTCTCTTCGCAACGGCAGAGGTCTTCCTTCGTTTCGGAGCGCGATTTTTTTTGGAAGATTTCATCTGGGCGGCAAATCATAATAACAGGGAACGCAAAGCGCCAGAATGCGCGCGTATAATAGTGATGCGACATTTCCAAGCGCGGAAACAGGTGCCGGGTGATCGTCGGGCTGGGCATTGACATCACGGAAGTTGGCCGCATGCGCGAAGCAATCAAGCGGCGCGGGCGGGCGCTGGTGAAGCGCGTCTTTACGCCCGCGGAAATCACTTACTGTGAGAGCCACCGTGATCCTTACGAGCGGTTCGCAGCGCGCTTCGCAGCGAAAGAAGCCGGGATGAAGGCGCTTGGCACAGGGTGGCGGCACGGCGTGCGCTGGGTGGACTTGGAAGTTGTGCGCCTCCCGAGCGGCAAGCCCACGCTTGTGCTTCACGGCAAGGCGCATGAATTCGCAGCGAAGTTGGGGGTCGTCAATATTTCTCTCACCATGACGCATACCGGAAATTCGGCGCTCGCGCAGGTTATTTTTGAAGGCTGAGGGCTTCCACGCATTCCGCAAGCAAGCGCGTGCCATCAAAGGAAGTAATCTCCACATCCAGCCATTTATTCGCTGGAAAACGTCCACCTACGCGCAGGTCTAGATAATTACTGGAGATTGCGCGCGAACACTCATTGCAATTCTCTGACTTTTCCTTTTCTTCGGTATTCAAAGTCAGCACGCGAAGCCGCTCGCCGACTTGTGCGGCGGCAAAGGCGGCTCTCTTGCGAGCGCCTATCGAGCGCAACTCGCGAGCGCGTTCGCGGATAACTTGCGGGGAAACGCTTCTGGGTAATTGCGCCGCGGCTGTGCCGGGGCGCGGCGAGTACGAAAAAACGTGCAGATAGGTGACTGGGAGATCTTCGATCAAGTCGCAGGTCGCGCGATGATCCGCGTCCGATTCGCCCGGAAATCCGGCAATCATGTCCGCGCCGATGGAGGCATCCGGCATCAGCTCGCGAATCAACTCCACGCGACGCGCGTAGTGCTCGGCGCGATAGCGGCGATGCATCGCGGCGAGGACGCGGTCGGAGCCGGACTGCAAGGGAACGTGGAAGTGGCGCGCGATGCGATCCGTCGAGGCGAATAATTCAATCATGTCATGCGTAACGTCCATGGGCTCGATGGAGCTGATGCGCACGCGGGCGAGGCTTGTTTCGTCCAGTATGCGCTGCAATAAACCGGCGAATTCCGCGCGCAGCGCGAGGTCACGTCCATAGCTTCCGAGATTTATCCCGCTCAATACAATTTCCTGCGCGCCGCATTCTACGAGCCGCGCAATCTCTGCAATAACACGCTCCGGCGCCAGGCTGCGGCTGCGTCCGCGCACAAATGGAATCACGCAATAGGCGCAGCGGCTGTCGCAGCCATCCTGAATTTTCAACGTGGGGCGCGTGTGCCCCGCCTCTCCGCCATCCACGGGAGCGACGGCAATATCAGTCGATGTGAAAATATCGCCGGTGAGAATCTTGGCGCGCGCGACATCATCCTTCGGCAAACTTGTCAGTGAAGCAAAAGCAAGCTTCGCGAGCGGCACAATTTGATGGTGCGCGGACGCGCCCCCGGACCAACCCGAACCCATCTCCGAAATAATTCTGGGGATCTCCGTCCGGTGCGAGCTGCCCACAACCCAAGCCACGCCCGGAATTGCAGCCAATTCATCGGGGGCGCGCTGCGCGTAGCATCCGGTAACAACGATTCGCGCAGCGACGTTCCTCCGCGTGAAATCACGAATCGCGCCACGCGCCTGTGCGTCCGCGGCGGCGGTGACAGTGCAGGTGTTGATGACGATGACATCCGCCGCCGCGGAATTGCACGCGGCGCCATAGCCACGATCAAGGAGCTGCCGCTCGATCGCTGCGGCATCCGCCTGAGTCGCCCGACATCCGAAGTTTTCAATGTGAAAGGTTGGCATTCTTGATTGGCCGGTACTCAAAAAGGGCGAATCTTCGACCGCCCCTGCAAAAAATAACCTTGATTACTTTTGCTGGTGACAGAGGCCGGCAGATTTGTCAAAGCCGACGTCTATTGGGCCTCAAGCTGTGACGGCCCCACCTGTCCACTCTTGATTTGAATCGGAGGGAGCCCGGCTTTTTTCAACTGTTCATTCAGCGCAGGGATGTCTTTGGACTTCAACTCCATCCATTGCGCCATAAGCTTCGAGAACTCTGCATTGAGTTTCAGCAGGACCGCCGATTCAGTCGCTGTCGGCGCTGTGTCCGACGTGTCCATCAGCCCATAGACCGCGCTGTATTCGCCGCTGATGCGGGGAAACGTTTCCGGTCCGGTAGCCGCGGCCCCACGACCGCCTCCTCCACCACCTCCGCCGCCGCGTCCTCCGCGGCCCGCGCCAGCGGCAGGCGCTTCCCCGGCGAGGGCGACAGTCTTTTTCTGCACCGCAGCAACAGCGTCGGCGGCAGCGCCGCTCGCCTTTCCGTTGAGCGCCGCCAGATCCGCCTGCAACGCCCGAATACTGGCGACCGTCTCGGCGCTGGATTTGATGGCGGACGCAACGCGGAGTTCCGCGCTCGCGAGTTGCGCGATTTCGGGCGGGGTCGCCTTGACGCGCGGATCGATCTTAATCGTAAGCGGTTGCGACAGAGTCTTGCCGTCAACAATGAGCTTCACAGTGTACGAGTCGGGCGCCGCGCGCGGGCCGCCCGGCTCGCGCGGCGTATCGTGTGGCACGGCGGAAATCGGATAGCCGCCGCGGCCGCCGGTGAGCGGCTCGTGATGAATGTCCCATATCCAGCGATGCATTCCCGGTTCAGCGGACAACACGCGCGGAGGCCGCACCCAATATGTGGGCACGCCGAGCGTGCGTTCGAGTTCGTTCACGTCAAAATCCGGTTTGTCCGTGCTTGCGTAGCGTCGCACGAGTTTCCCGGATGCATCATGAATCTCAAGCACGACGGGGCCGCTCGGCGCGTGCGGCAAGTAGTAGTCAATGATCGCGCCATCTGGAGGATTGGTCCCCGCGGGAATTTCGGGCGGAAGCGGCGTATCCGTGTTGGTGTCACGGCGAACGCGGTAGGCCGCTGCGGGCTTGAAGAGAACCGCATCCGCACCGGCCGATTGCGCGTTCAACTGGCGCAGCGGCGTGATGTCGTCGAGAATCCAGAAGCCGCGGCCATGCGTCGCGACGATGAGGTCGGTATCGTGAATCCACAGGTCGCGATTCGCAGTGTGCGGCAGGTTCAGTTGCAGCGATTGCCAGTGGTCGCCATCGTCGAAGGAAGCCCACACGGCGTTTTCTGTTCCGGCGAAGAGCAGGCCCTTCTTCACGGGGTCTTCGCGAACGACGTCCACCGCAGCGCCATTCGGAATTCCATCGACGATCAGCTTCCACGTCTTCCCGCCGTCATGCGTGCGGTAAATATAAGGATGCAGGTCGTCCACGCGAAAGCGGCTCACGGACACGTACGCCGACATCTCATCGAAGTGGGACGCAACCATCTGCGTCACTTTGCTCCAAGGCCTAATTTCTTCTGGGGTTACGTTCTTCCACGTCTTCCCGCCATCGCGCGTCATCTGAAAATTGCCGTCGTCCGTGCCAATCCAAATCGTATTGATGTCATGGAACGACGGCGCTATCGAGTAGATCGTCCCGCGATGCGTGTCGGCGTCTGCGACACCGCTGGCCATGTTGCCCACACTTTCCGGCAGGCCGGGGTGCTCGCGCGTCAGGTCCGGGCTGATCACGGTCCATGAATTGCCGCCGTCAATTGTCTTGAAAAGTACGTTAGCCGCGTAGTAGAGCGTGTGATTATCCACAGGAGAAAAAATCAGCGGTTGCGTGCGGTCCGAGCGGTAGCCCTGCGTGTTTTGCACAATGGGCGTGATCTTCCGCACCTGTCCGGTGATCCAGTCGTAACGCGTGACGTCGGTGCGGCCGGAACCATAAATGATGTTCGGGTTGAGGGGATCGGGCACGGCATAGCCGTATTCGATTACGCCCACGGGATGCCAGTCACGGAAAGTAATTTCGCCGTCATTGCCGCGGCTGGAGATGCACAAAGAGCCGCTGTCCTGCTGCCCGCCGCACACACGATAAGGAAAACCGTTGTCGGCGACGACGTGATAGACCTGCGCCGTAGGCTGGTTGTACCAAGAACTCCACGTGCGCCCGCGATTCGCGCTGACGAGCGCACCCTGATCGCTGACCAAAAGAATAATGTCCGTGTTATTTGGATTGATCCAAATGTTCTGGTAATCGTCGCCGCCGGGCGCGCCGCGGATACCCGTCCACGTTTTTCCAGCGTCCATCGTCCGCCACGTCACCGTGCTCGTCGTGTAAAGCACATCGGGATCTTTCGGGTCCACCTTTGGCACCGGCAAATCGCCGCCGCCGATGCGCGCGGCCGGTCTCGCGTCAGTGCTGGTTCGCGTCCAACTTTCACCGGCGTCATCGGAGCGATAAATGGTTACGCCGCGGCTGCCCGCCACGGTCGCGTAAATGCGATTTGGATTCGAGGGCGATATTGTGACATCCACCTGCTGGACCGGATCCGGCAAGCCATTCTTGATTTGCCTCCAGGTGTCGCCGCCATCTGTGGATTTGTACAGTCCGCCGGGGCCGTTGTACGCATTGCCATCTTCCCAAGGCGCCTGGCGCGTGGACCAAAGCCCTGCGAAAACTATGTTGGGATGCTGCGGATCAATCTCGACGTCCGAGCCGCCGGTGTTGTCATCGCTTCCGAGAACTTTTTTCCACGTCGCGCCGCCATCAGTTGACAGGTAAATGCCGCGCGTGCCATTTGGCCCATAAGGATGGCCGAGGACAGCCGCAAAAACACGGTTCGGGTCATGCGGATCGATTGCAACCTGCGGAATCTGCTGCGCGTCATCGAGGCCGCTGAGATGCTTCCATGTCTTGCCGGCGTCAGTGGACTTGTACATGCCGTCGCCGATACTCAAATCCGGACGCGGCAATCCTTCGCCGCAGCCGACATAAATAATGTTGGGGTCGGAAGGCGCCACAGCAATCGCGCCGATGGAACCGGTCGCCTGGCTGTCAAAAATCGGCTCCCACGTCTCGCCGTAATCGTCCGTTTTCCAAACGCCGCTGTCCACACCGCCGATATAGAAAACGTTCGGCTGGCTTGGCACGCCGGCCGCTGCGCGTGTGCGGCCCGCCCGGTAAGGACCCACGTTGCGCCAGCGCATCTCTTGATACATCGTCTGTGGATATTGCTGCGCGCGCGCCGACGGTATCCCCGCAATCACCCAAACTGCCAGCATCGCTGCGCTTACTGAACCCAGCCGAACCAGCCGGGACATTTCCTTGCCAGAAGTTCGCGTCATCATTCGCCTCCAATGAGGCACGAATATACTTCCAATGCGGCAGTCACACAATCACGGAAAGGAATGAATGCCTGGACTTCAGAATGAAGGAAAATGAGGCGGGCGGGCTTTTACACCGGCCTCTCGCTCAAATAGAACGGTTAAGAATGCCCAGCATGAAGCGATTTAGGCCTGCCAATCAACCGGCATCCCAAAAGAGAGCTTAAAAGGAAAAGCGCCAATAAGAATTGATCGCTTGGACGAGAAATCCGCAGGCTTCCTATGGGGCTTAAGAAGAGAAGACTTAGCAAAACCGCTGATACGATGGAAGCAAACAAGCCAACGGCTATCCCCGCAAGCCGCGCAACCACGAATACTCCGAGCAGCAAAACGAGCACAGCGGTCGACTTGTGGGCATTCAGTTTGAAGCACGCGCCACCAAGCGCGCTGATTGCAACGAGAGAAGCCGCGAATTTCAGCGCTGAAAACTCCTTCATTCGCACGGGAAACGGTTCCGGAGTCGTGGCGGCCAGAAACAGCACCGCGTACGTGCCACAAACCCCTATGAGACTACCGAGAGCCATCCCCACGATGAAACCAACCATGATTCCCTGCCTCCAATTAGGATTTGAATGAATTCCTCCGCATGAATGAATAAATTTCTCAACCCTGGGCAATTTACAAAGTTAAGTCGCGGAGCATATGAGCGGGTCCCAATTATGTTGTCTTTACTTTCTCTTCTCCTTGCCAGCTTTCACCCCGCGAACCAATCAGCATCCTGCCACCAAACTTCAATTCTTCCAACAGAGAAAATGGGGCTGCAGGCATATGCTTCAAGCCCCACCGGAAAAACATCCGCCGCACAAGAAGGAAGAAAAGAAACAGCAGGGCCCCCGAAACCATTGCGGCATAGGATCTCCTCTCGAAAAGCAATGTCCAATCCATGGCGTATCCCGACCGCGATGAAATGGAATCTATTCTCTCCTGAAAGGATCGGCCGACAAACGGGAGGGCTGAGAATCGGATGTGCGTCGAAATTGTGTAAGAGTATTGAGGATCGTACTTATCAATATGCTGGGTGGCCTGGCGAAGGACCTCGGGATCAGCCAGTTCGCTTCTTGTGAGCATACGTCCGGATGCATCGCGCATGAAAGCATGAAATACGGGATCTACGATTATCCAACGTCCGTCCAACCGCACTTCAGCGACAACGTGAGTCGTCGCCAGGGCCGGGCTCAACAAGAGAAGGCGGCGGGACTCCAGTCCGCTTGCGTCGGCGAGGTTCACAAACGCGTTTACCGCCCCCCCGCACACATTGATCAGCGATTGATAGTTGAGGGTGTCTAGTGGGTCCCGGCTTGTCACGTCATCGACTGGCCTGCCCGCTTTTCTCGCGGGGCCCCCTTCCATCCATTTGAGAATCGCGTCGACCTTTTGCTCCTGCGAAGCCTCTTGCGGGACAATCGCATCAACGAAACCGCGGAGATATTCGCGGGTCGTGTATTCCCACATCGCCCCGGCCAGCGCCAGAAAGAAAGAAGACACGACAAGCGCATTCAAAGCATAGAAAGTAATAGCGATTAGGAAACGGCGTTTCGCGCTCGCGGGAATTTGGGCCGGCATAGCGGGGTCAGTATGTACCAATTTGGTCAAAGTGGGCTACGGCGACGTGCCCATCTACTAACCTTGAAGATGCCGCTTAGCTCCTCCCATGGGATGGCGTAAAGTTCGTTCCCTCACTCGTACCGGAGCGCGACGATTGGATCCACGCGCATTGCTCGCCGCGCGGGGATCCAACTTGCTGCCAACGCCACCAGCATCAGCACGATAGCAACAGCCGTAAAAGTGAGCGGGTCCGTCGCACTCACGCCGAATAGCAACGATTGCTTCGCGAGCAGTCGCGTCAGCCCCACTGATGCCGCAAGACCGATTGCTACGCCCGCAAGCGCCATCCGCGCACCCTGCCCCAGCACCCAGCCCAGCACGTCTCCGGGCTGCGCTCCAAGCGCAATTCGGACGCCGATCTCGTGCGTCCGCTGGCCTACGAGATACGCAATCACGCCGTAGAGCCCGATGCTAGCAAGGACGAGCGCGAGCATCGCGAACACGCCGAGCAGCATCATCGCGAAGCGTTTTGCCGCGAGCGACTGCTCGATGATTTCATCCATCGTCTGCACTCCGGAAATCACCTCGTCCTTGCTGATCTGTTCGCTTGTGTGACGTACGGAATCCATCAGCCCCGGCACGCGCCCATTGGTTCGCAAGACTACACCCGTGCCGGGCGGGACCAACATCATCAAGTTGTCGCTCAATTGCCGCATGGGCAAGTAAGTCTCCGCGCGAAGCGAGTTCTGATCGTCTGTATCGAGTCCCCATTGCTTCACGTGCCCGACGATTCCGATGATTTGAAAAGAGTCCGAGTCGCCGAAATTGATCCGATTTCCAATCGCATCTCCTTTGGGGAAAATCTTCCTTGCGAGCACGTCGTCCACAACCGCCACGCGCTCGCTGTGTTCATCGTCTCGCTCCGAAAAAAACCGTCCCGCGAGAAGCGGAATCTTCATCGCACTCAAGTAGTTTGGCCCAACCACATATCGCAATGTCCAGTTCCCTTCGTTCTGGCTCGCGGGCTTTGGCTGTCCCTCGATCCAGAAGGTGTCGTCGTCCTCGCCGCCCATCGGCAATGCACCCCAACTGAGCGCCTCCGCTTCCACTCCCGGGATGGCGGCAATCTTTGAGTCGAAATCCCGCAGTGCCGCGCGGATTGCCGTTGGGCTCGCCTTAATCATCGGCGGCGGCATGGACATTCCAAAGGTGAGCACATTCTCCGCTTGGAACCCGGGATTTACGTTCCAAAGCGCTGCCAAACTGCGAATCAGAAGTCCCGCGCCACAAAGTAAAACTAGGGCCATCGCCATTTCGACAATTGCCAAAGCGCCGTGAACGCGATGCCGCGCGCCGCTGCCCCCCCTGCCGCCCTCTTTCAAAGACTCGTGAACATTTCGCCTCGCCGTTCGGATAGCCGGAACCAAGCCAAACAATATTCCCGCGCACACAGAAACGAGAATCGTGAAAAGCAAAACGCGCCCGTCCAACCGCACCTCATTGGCCCGCGGCAGAGTGGCAGGCAACACGTCCAGCGCCGCGTGAGTTCCCACCCCCGCAATTACCAATCCAAGCGCTCCGCCGGCCAACGCAAGCAAAACGCTTTCTGTGAGCATTTGGCGAAGCAGCCGTCCCATTCCCGCGCCCAACGCCGACCGGACCGCGATCTCCCTGCTTCGCCCCGTCGAACGTGCCAGCAACAGGTTTGCGACGTTTACGCACGCGATGAGCAGCACAAGCCCCACCGCTCCGAGAAGAAGCAGAAGAAATGGCCTCACTGTTCCTATCACTTGTTCCTTCAGCGGGATCAGCGTCGCCCCTGTTCCTTTGTCGACATCGGGATAAATCGCCGCAAGATGGCGCGTGACGCTATCCATATCCTCGCGGGCCCGTTCAATGCTTACGCCGGGCTTCAACCTCCCGATTCCGTGGATTCCCAACCCTGCGGAGCGAACGGGAAGAGCTGTATTCGTCCACTCGGCCATCGGCGCGTAAATGTCTGAGGCGCGAAAACTCCGTAGCGGCAAATCGAATCCCGCGGGAATCACACCCACGATTGTGTAGTTCATTCCGTCAAGCGTAATTGTTTTTCCAAGAACACTTTGTGACGAGCCGAATTTTCTTTCCCACAGGCTCGAGCTGATGGCCACCACATCGCCGACGCCGATTACATCTTCACTGGGAGAAAACGTCCGGCCGATCACAGGATTCACTCCGAGCATCGGGAAAAAGTCTGCGGTAACAAACTCCGCGTTCAAAACCTCCGCGGGCCCTTGTCCCGTCAAATTGAAACCGTATCCGCGAGTGACCGCCATGGACGAAAACGATTGGTTCTCCTTTTTCCAGTCCAGAAAATTCGGATATGAAATCGATCCTGTGGGGAAATTGGGCTTGCTCGCACTGAGCGACACCAGTTGGTCCGGATCCGGATACGGCAGCGGATTCAGCAGCACTCCATTCACCACGGAAAAAATCGCCGTGTTCGCGCCGATACCGAGCGCGAGCGTAAGTATCGCTATCGCCGTGAATCCGGGATTTTTTCGCAGCATGCGCAAGCCGAACCGAAGGTCCTGCCACAATTCCTCGATCCAGCGGGTGCCGCGCTCGTCGCGGCATTCCTCCTTCGCCAAATCAACGCTCCCAAATTCACGTTTCGCCGCCATCTCCGCCTCCTTGGCCGTCATTCCCACCGCTAGATTCGCCTCGATGCGCCGCTCGATGTCATATCGCAGCTCGTCGTCCAGCTCGCGTTCGGATTGTTTCACGTGAAACAATTCGCGCAAACGCAGCAGAATCAATCGCTTGCGCAATTCGAATTGAGAAACGTGTTCATTGTCGTCCGGATTTCTCATGAACATCACAGCACTCCGCGTAACAATTCGTTACCTGCGCCTCGCTCCTTAGGTTTCGTTCCCTACGTCGTGTTCAGCACCAGCCCAATCGCCGCGGCCAGCCGCTCCCAATTTCCCTCTTCCACTTCAAGTTGACGCCGGCCCTTCTGCGTCAACCGGTAAAATTTCGCCCGGCGGTTGTTTTCCGATTCGCCCCACTCCGTCGCCAGCCAGCCGCGGTGCACCAGCCGGTGCAGCGCCGGATAGAGCGAGCCTTGCCGCACACGCAGCGCGTCCCGCGATATCTGCGCAATGCGTAGCGAAATCCCGTAGCCGTGCTGCGGCCCGGTTTGCAGCGTTTTCAGGACCAGCAGGTCGAGCGTGCCCTGCAGCAAGTCGGTCTTGATGGGTGCCATGGCTATCCTCTCTTCTCCTAGACGCTCGACAAGAGCAAAACGTCACACCTGTCGAACGTCATAGAGAAGCCTTATCCACCATTGGACTCGGCTGGCGCGGAACGGTTAGGTCTGATTCCCGGTTGCCCATCCGCGAAAACTCAAGCAAGATGGCGCGCGGGAGACCAGCCGGAGAATGTGGTACGCGGAAGTTGTACTGATGGGTCTCGGCGTGGGCGTGCTCGTCGGACTGATGGGCATCGGCGGCGGAGTCGTCCTCGTCCCCGCGATGGTCTATCTCCTCGGGTTCGATCAGCACATGGCGCAGGGCACTTCCCTTTTTCTGCAACTCCCGCCGCTCGGTCTTGGCGCGCTCCTCGTTTACTGGCGCGAAAAGCGAGTGGACCTCTGGGCGGGCGCGACCTGCGCGCTAGGCTTTCTAATTGGCGGCTACTTCGGCAGCCAGATTGCCATTGGGATGGAATCGCGTAATCTGATGGGAGCTTTCGGCATTTTTATTACCGCCGCGGCAGTGCTGCTGTGGTGGAAGTCCCGTCCGAAACCTGCGGAGAGTTCCCCTACACAAGATCCCATGCCTGATTCAACTTCCGGTGATTCCGCCAGATCCACCGCTGGCCGCCCGGTGCGGCTTCTTCTCATCTTAATTGTCGCAACGGGCGTCGGCGTTTGCGCGGGACTTTTCGGCGTGGGCGGAGGCGTGCTTCTCGTGCCGCTGCTCGTGCTTCTCTTCGCGTTCGACCAGCACTCCGCGCAAGGCACGAGCCTTATCGCGCTCGTCCCTCCGGTTGGCCTACTGGCCTTCCTGAATTACGCGCACGCGCACGAGGTGAATTGGACCGTGGGCCTGCTCATCATGCCGGGGGTTTTTCTTGGAGGGTTCGCGGGCAGCCGCCTCGCACAAAAGCTATCTCCGCGCCGCATGCGCCGCGTTTTCGCCGGATTCCTCTTCCTGCTCGGCGTCTGGCAAATCGCTACTGCGTGGTTGCTGCGCTGAAAACCCCTACGACGCTCGCTGATATTATTGTCCGGCGATATTAGAAGTCATACAATCTGAATATGCATGTTCGCGCCACACGTCCGTGGATTGGCGCACTCTTGAATTACTCAAGAGCGGCAGTACTGGGCTCCGTGGCCGTGATCCTGTGTTTTCCCACGCAATCGCAGAATCAGTTCACCGACGCCGACATAGAGCGAATTCTCTCTGAAGCCAGAATTCAAGCAAACCGCATCAAGGATGAATCAAATCGCCTGTTTGTGTTGGCAAGCCTTGCCGCCACCGAAGCCCGTCTCGGCAATATTCAATTCGCACTTTCCGAAGCGGGCCGATTGGAACAGCTTACAAAAGTGCATGAGCAGTTTGGGCTTTGCGACGGAATTTATTTGCAGGTTTCTCGCGCTCAAATGAGAGCGGGCGATATTGAAGGAGCCATTCGAACTGCGCAACGGATGCGTGACAAAGTTTCTACTCTTTATTATGTGGCTGAGGAGCTCGCGAAAGAGCGGATGATCGACCGGGCTGTCACACTTATCAGTCAAATGGAAAAGCCGCTCTTCCCTCGGGACAAACCGAAAATCTTCCTCGAATTGGCGGTCATTACCGCGAAGAACGGAGATTCGGGTCGAGCAAATGAACTTTTTGGCCGTGCCGAATCCCTGTCCGCGGATCTGCTGCGGCAGGCAGGCGCAAAACCGGGAGTTGTTGACCTCTCCCTGGACATCGCGGTCAGTAGGCAGCTATGCGGGGATCGGGAAGCCGCGAAGCGGATGTTTCTTGAATCTCGCCAGGTAATCCTCGGAGTAAAGGATGAATCATTGCAACAGCTATTCCTGTTTGAATTGGCCGCGGCGGCTGCCAAGGCAGGATATTTTGACTTGGCCCGGCAAGTCTTCGATCAAATCAATGATCCGGGGAGAAAATCCCAGGCAGGCGGTAGCATCGTTTACGCCTATCTTGAAACGGGCGTCTATGACACAGATTCCTCGCTTGCCATCGTGTCGACATTTTCGGATGTAGAAGACCGTTTGGAGGCGCTAATAGATATTGCTTCAATGCAAGTTCGCAAGGGGGACAAGGTCGCAGCGCGGAAGACGATTGAAGCTTGCCAAGACCTGCTCAAGAATGCATCCGATTACCAGAAAGCTTGGAGAACAATTAGTCTAGCTAGACTCGCGTACGAAATGGGAGATCAGGGGCAAGGAGCTCAATTGAGCGCTTTAGCCATTTCACTTTCCGACCACCTCATGACTACCCCTGATCATGTGCGATCTGAAGCTCTTCATGCGATTATGACCCTTCAAGAAGAATTCGGGGGCGATGCTGGCGCCTTGCAGACGGCAAGAATTGATCAAGAAACATCATTCCTTGAGGATCTTGCCGAAATTGAAGCGCACCACGGAAAGACAGATCTCGCATTGCGATGGGTCAGGAAACTTAAAGATCCAGAACAAAGGGCGAGGTCATTGCTAGGAGTCGTTTCGGGAGTATTGGAAACGCAGGAAGATTCGCGAGAACCCAAAAGCGTCGCCAATCCGCTCTGCAAATAAATCCTTGCTTGTCTACTTCTACTGATTCTCCGGCCCTTGCACCACTGACGCCGAGGACGCCCCGAGCGGCGTGTGCAACGTGAAAAGCCCTTCCGTTGCGGAAGCGGCGATCACCGTGCGCGGTCCAGCTTGCGTCGTGAGCGTTGGGAAATGCCCGTCGCCAAGCGCCCCCGTAAGTTTCCTCCAGCTTCGCCCCTGATCTTCAGAAACAAACACGCCATGGTGGCTCGTGGAGATCACCCAGTCCGCGCCTTCCACCGCCATGTCTTCCACTTGCGTATCCGGCATGTTCTGCGAACGCCACGTGAGCCCCGAGTCGCGCGAAATCACCGCGCCGGTGCTGCGCAGCGCGAAAAGGGTCGAATCATCCGCAATCACCAGCCGCTCCACTTCTTTCGGATGCAGCGTTGGATCAGCAATTGCCCAGCTCGCGCCCGCATCGCGCGAAATCGCAAGCGAAACATCGGAGAGCACCCAAATTGAACGGCCGTCCACGGACGCGCGCACTTCGTGAACTGTCGCGCGCGAATTGGCGGCAATCGACAAAAATGGTGCGTACAAGGACCACGTCACTCCATGATCGCGCGAGGCAAGCAATCCCTCTGATGTCGCGGCCAGCCAAACATCCCGGCTGAACGCGATGTCGTAAACCTGCGAACGCAGTGGATGCGATGACGCCGCAGCCGGACGCGCCGCCGGAGCAGCCTTCGCCGAATTCTGGGCCGGAGTCTTTGACGACGCCTGTGCAGACGGCTTCGTCCCCGCCTTTGTTGTTCGAGTAGTCGCCGCCGGAGCCGCCGCCTTCGCTACAACAGTTCCCGTCTGCAACCAGTTCGCCTTTACCGCATCGTAGTGCAGCAACCCGCCCGCCTGCGGCGCGGCCCACCATCCATCCGGCGCGGCAAACACATGCCGCCACACTTGCGCGTTCGCGCCGTGAGAAATCGAAGTCCACGTGCGACCGCCGTCCGATGTCGCGTAAATCGGCTCGACCGCATTCGTCAGCATGAGCAGCATCCGCTCGGGCCGCTGCGCATCGGCGGCAACTTCGCGCACCTGCCGGTGCGTGAAGCCGTCATTCGACGCGGAAAATGTCGCGCCAGAATCGCGGCTCACATAAACGCCCAGCCCTTCGACGCCGAGAATGATTCTTCCCGCGCGCCGCGTATCCAGAATCACCGCGCTGATTGTCCAGCCCGGCGCGGTCACGCGCGCCCAAGTTGTGCCGCCATTTGTCGTCTTCCACAATCCATCCGTCGTGCCCGCATAAACAATCGCCGGGTTCGCGGGGTCCTGCCGGATAATTTGTGTGCGGCGCGAAGGAAATGGAATCCCGCCGTACTTCGACCACTTCGCTCCGTCGTTGTCGCTGTGATAGATGCCCGAACACGCGCTCGCATAAACTCGGTCCGGATTTGCCGGATCGAGCGTAATGCTCATCACATCGGAATCATCAATCATTCCTTCATGAATCGGAACCCAATGTGCGCCGCCGTCAGTCGTCTTCCACGGCAGGTGATAGGTGCCCGCGTAAATCACATCCGTGTTCCGCGGATCCACGAGCAGCGAATCAAAATTGCGAAGGTCAGCATGGTTTGTAGGAGAGATGCGCTCCCACTGCGCCCCGTCGTCGCGCGAACGGTAAACGCCGTCGAGCGTGCCTGCCAGCATCAATTTGGGGTCCGCTTCCGACTGCACAATCGCGCGCACGGCCTGCCCCGGAAGTCCGGCCAACCGCCAGGTCGCGCCGCCGTCATCGCTGCGGTAAACACCGCCGCCGTTTTCGCCCAGCGCTCGCGTTGCCGCATACACGCGCCGCGAATCGCGCCGGTCAACCATCAATGCCATCACCACTGTATCGGGCCGCTCCCCAGCGCGGCCAATCAAGCGCCAATGTGCGCCACCATCTTTCGACGCGAAGATATGCCCGTCCACTGTCCCAAGATAAAGTGCATCGGGATCGCGCGGGTCCGAAGTCATCGAGCGGACGTCGCCGCCCGCAGGCCCCATCGGCTGCCAGTCTTGAGCCGCCACCGGCAAAGCCTTTGTTATCAACAAGATAGAAAGAATGGCAATCGTCCGAAGCCACGCACGCATGGGTTCCTCCCGGTAAAAGCGCCGCCCAAAGCCGGCCGCGCCTTTCCAAGGAGGTTAGAAAAAAAAGCGAGAGAAATATGCTGGTCTGGGGTTTAGTTCCGGGACAGGTGGGGTACATCATTGGAACTGGCTACCTGTCCGAAAGGGCAAGATTCGATGACGGGCAATTCAGCGCGCAACGGCTTCCCAAGGCGATTCCTGCTTACGGGCGGCGCGGGGTTCATCGGCTCACATGTTGCCGAAGCGCTTCTCGCGCGCGGCTCCCGCCTCACCATCGTTGATAGTCTCGACTCGTCCTATTCACAGAAATCGAAGCTTTCGAACTTGGCGGAAATCCGCCGAGTGGGCAATTTCACTCTGCGCGAAGCCGATATCTGCAATTTCGCGCAGCTCCGCGAATCTTTCGAGGCGTCAACGCCGCAAGCCGTGATCCACCTCGCGGCCAAATCTGGAGTGCAATCCTCGTTCGACGATCCTCTTGCCTATGGCTATGTAAATGTCACCGGAACTTTTCACGTCCTCGAACTGTGCCGCGAATTCGGCGTCGAGCGGCTAGTCCTCGGCTCCTCGAGCTCCGTTTACGGCGCAGCTTGTCCGGCTCCGTTCCAGGAGGGGCGCTTCGATCTGCAACCACTCTCGCCATACGCGGTCACGAAGCTCGAAGCGGAACGGCTTGCTCAAGACTATGCCCTCGCTCGTGGGCTTGCTGTCGTCTGTTTGCGTCTCTTCAGCGTCTATGGCCCGCGGATGCGGCCAGATTCGGCGATTTTTAAATTCACTCATGCGCTTGATTCCGGTAATGCGATACAGATTCTCGGTGACGGTTCTTTATCGCGCGACTTCACCTGGATAGGTGATGTCGTCCCGGCGATCTTGGCCGCGCTGGAGTATTCCTTCCCGGCCGCGCTCGCGTCGTCCAATGGCAATGGAAACGGTTACGGGTCAGCCGTCCCGTTTGAAATTTTCAACCTCGGCGCTTCAAGTCCGGTCTCGCTCAATACGCTCATCGCCGTGCTCGAAAAAATCACGCGGCGCCGCGCCGTCCGGCAGCAACTTCCAAATCAACCCGGCGAAGTCCCGACGACCTGCGCCGATAACTCGAAAGCGCAAAAGCTTCTTGGCTTCTCCGCGACGACGCCGCTGGAAAACGGGCTCGAACAATTCGTCGCCTGGTATCGCCCCGCACAAATCCGCCCGGAAGTCTCGCTGGCCAGAGCCTCGGCGGATTAGTCCGCCGCAATCGTTTCGGGCCATCATCCGTTTTTTACATTGCCCCGCCGGCGCGATTTCCTATATCGTTTGAAATCAATGGTCGACATTCATTGTCACATCCTGCATGGCCTTGACGACGGCGCGAGAACTTTCGACGACTCCGTCCAAATGGCAGAAATCGCCATCGCCGACGGCATCACGCACGTCATTGCCACGCCTCATTCAAACGCCGAATACACTTTTCGTCCGGAGTTAATCCGCGAGCGACGCGACGAATTGCAAGCACGCGTCGAAGGCCGCTTGACCCTCGCCACCGGCTGCGACTTCCATCTCAGCTACGAAAATTTGCAGGATGTCCAGACCAATCCCACGAAGTACACACTCAACCAGAAAAATTACCTGCTCGTTGAGTTCGCCGACTTCGCGATCCCTCCGAACATTGACGACACTCTGCATCTCTTGAAACTCCTCGGTTTGCAACCCATCATTACGCACCCGGAGCGCAACGGACTGATCCGCCATCAGCCGGATAAACTCTGGCGCTGGCTGCGGCAGGGATGTCTCGTTCAGGTAACGGCGCAATCTCTATTGGGAAAGTTTGGCCCGGGTACCATGAAGGTTTTGATGGATTGGCTCGAGAAAGACAGAATTCACTTTGTCGCCACGGACGCGCACAGCGTCACCGGCCGCCCGCTGAAATTGCGCGAAGCCTATCAATTGGTCGCGAAGCGCCGCGGAGACGACGTCGCAAACTCGCTCTTTTGCGCGAACCCCCTCGCCGCATTCAATGGCGAGCCGCTTCCCTACCTTCCCGACCCGCCTCCTGAAAAAGACGTCTCGCACAGTTTCCGAAAGCGCAAGCGCTTCATCTTTTTTTAATTCGCGCAGCTTCTACTTCTTCTTGTGCTGCTCGAACCACGCCGCCACGTAAGTTACCTTTGTCATCTGATGGCTTGGACGCCGGCTCAATCCGTGCGGCTCGCCGGGGAATCGCACCAGCAGCGTATCCACTTTCAGTAGCTTCAGTGCTTCGTAATATTCCTCGGCTTGTGTGATCGGCGTCCGGTAATCTTCATCGCCCACCATCAGCAGCGTCGGCGTGTTCACATCTTTGATGTGCATCAGCACCGAGCGCTTCTCGTACTCACCCGGAATTTCCCACGGCGGAGCCGCAAACCAATACTTTGAGCCGACGATGGATATGTCCGCGGTCAGCGTCCAGCTCGTCCAGTCAATCACCGGATAGTTGCTCGCCGCCGCGCGGAACCGGCGCGTGTTATCAATCATCCAGCAGGTCAGCACGCCGCCGCCCGAGCCGCCGGTCACAAAAAGATTGTCCGTGTCGATGTAACCCTTCGCCACCACCGCATCCACGCCGGAATTTAGATCGTAAAAATCGTCGCCCGGATACGCGTGGTGAATTGAGTTTGAAAATTCCTCGCCGTAGCTCGTGCTCCCGCGCGGATTCGTGTACAGCACCACATATCCCATCCCCGCATAGATTTGTTTCTCTACGTCAAAGCGGTCGCCGTAATTTCCAAATGGCCCGCCGTGAATTTCCAGAATCAGCGGGTATTTTTTCGACGCATCAAAGTCCGGCGGCTTGATGATCCACCCCTCGATTCTTCTCTCGTCCTTCGACGATTCGTACCAAATCTCCTCAACCTTTCCCGGATGTTTCTGCGCGAGCAGCTCCTTATTCGGCTCGACGATCAGCTTCGTTTCGCCGCGGCCCATCCACCCGGTTGCAATTCCGCCGGGATTGTCGTTCAGCGACCACGTGATCGCGTATGCCCCATTCGGCCCGAGCGAAAACGCACCGCCGCCGCTTGCGCTTCCACCCCCGCCAAGATGTTGCGTCATCACGGTCACTGTCCCATCGAGCTTCGCCATGGCGAATTTCGTGTCGCCTTGATCGTCATAGTGGAAATAAACGCCGCTTCCATCCGCCGCAAACCGCGGCGCAGTTACATCCCTATCGAGCTTCGGCGTAATCACGTGCGGATTGCTTCCATCGCGCCCCATCACATAGAGGTTCGTCGTTTGGTGTCCCTGAAACCGTTCGTCGTATCCCGTGTACGCAATCCACTTCCCATCCGGCGAAATTGTCGGAGAATTGTCCGGCCCATGGCGGTGCGTGAGCTGTTTCACCGCGCCATCAGCGAGGGCCATCTCATACACTTCCGTGTCCGCCGGCTCGTAGTCCGCGTCCGCGCGGAGGTTCGCCGAAAAAATTAGTGACATCCCATCCGGCGCCCACACAAGCTGCGGCCCCCCGCCCGTCGCGCTGCCGTAGGAAACATCTCCCTTGCTCACTTGACGCGGCGCGCCGCCATCCGCCGCAATCACGAATATCTGCGTCGTGCCCGGACGTAAATATCCCAATCCATTGAACCGGTACACCAGCGCATCAAACATCCTCGGCGTGTCGGCCCACCGCGCGCCCGCCGGCGCAGCCGGCAAATTCGCAAGCCGCGGCCCCGGCACCGGAATGCGTGAAGTGAACGCAATCCATTTCCCGTCGGGTGACCACGCAATATCCGCAGGCGGGTCTGAGAGTTCCGTCAGCCGCGCCGTCTGCCCCGTGTCCATCCAGCGGACGTAAATCTGCGCGTGGCCCTCGTCGCCCGCGAGATACGCGATGCGCGTCGCATCGGGCGACCACCGCGGCGATGTGTCGTTGTCATGTCCGTCGGTCAGCGCGCGGTCGTCCGTCCCGTCAAAATTGACGATCCACAGATTCGTCTCACGCGCGTCCGTCATCACATTTGCCGACGTCCGCACATACACGATGCGCTTGCCGTCCGGCGAAATCTGCGGGTCGCTTGTGTACTGCAGCCGGAAGATGTCGTAGGGCGTCAGATGGTCGCTTCGCTGCTGCATCTGCATTTGTTGCGACATCATCTGCTGCATCATTTGCTGCGCATACACCGCGCCCGAAATCAGAAGACCCGCGCACAACATCAATACCGCGCTTCGAGTGAATGCTCGCACGTCACACCTCCGAAATCGTTTTTTAGAAGCTCGCCTAATGAATGAAAAGACCACTCGCGCGCAACTCATACGCCTGCCAGCTTGTGAAAATCAAGATTGAAGCATCGGCAGGGACGATTACAGGGAAGCCTGGGCAGCGCGTCCAGAAGATGCGTGCTGCCCTTCGCGGCTTCGGCGCGCACCAAATCGCGTGCCACAAATCTTTCCGGTGTTCAGTCCTAGGTATTCTGGTGGATAGTTTTTCAAGTGACGGCGCACCAGCAAGATTTAATGTTGTCCATCGAGAGCAGCCAATTGTTTTGCGGCATCCTCATTTCCCTGATCCGCTGCCTTCCGAAACCAGATGCGTGCCTGTGCAGGATCCCTCGGCACACCACGACCATTCAGATAGGCATAACCTAGATTTTCCAGGGCCATGCCGTTATTTTGATCTGCCGCTTTATGGAACCAAATAAGTGCCAGCACATCATCCTGCTGAACACCTCGTCCAAATTCATACATGTAACCGAGATCGTTCTCCGCAGAATCGTAACCTTGGTCTGCCGCCTTGCGGTACCAAACAAGTGCCTGCGCATAATCCTTTGGCACCCCGGCGCCATTCAAATAGATAACGCCGAGGCCGTTCTCCCCAGCCGCGTTGCCTTGCTCTGCTGATTTACGAAACCAGGTGAGTGCTTGCGAGTAATCTTGGCCCACACCACCCTGGCCAAAATAATAGCGATATCCAATTTCGGACTCTGCTCCAGCATTGCCATTCCTAGCTGCCGATTGCACGCTAGCGAGGTCTTGGTTGCTCCAGTCCATTCGATTCTGCTGCGGCATCGCGGATTTCCTTGAAAAATACAACACGACGGACAACACAACAATCAACAAACCCGCTCCGCCCAAAACGGCGCGAAACCACAGGCGCCGCGCCAAAGGCTTTTCGGCTCCTACGGCAACAACGGCAGAGGGACCGGCGCGCTGCGATCCAGGGGCGGGAGGGCCCGGAGCAAAAGCAGGCTCACCGGCAGGCGCAGTTCTCTGACGAATCGGTTGGACTGTCTCGGGCATATCTGATTCCGAAGGGACTAACGTGGTCCGAGGCGCCGGAGTCACGGGAGATGCGGCATCGCCCGCCTCCATGCGCCCAAGCAGCAATTTTGCCGTGCCCGCCAGATCCTGCAGGTGTTTCTCCATCGGAGTCGTCAGCGCATCGAGCCAGTGAACATTGCCGATAAAATATTCGAGTGCTTTGCCCGGCATTACGTCTTCAATCCGGAAAGGCAGGATTGCCACGCTGTGGTTTACGGCCCGTTCCACTTCGCGCCGGATTTGCGGTGAAGCATCGGCATCGGCTGTGAAAACCAAAACCATAATCCGGCACTCTTCAATGGCGTCAATGATGCACTCGCCCCACTCCATGCCGGCGGTGACGTCCCGCGGTGCAATCCAGCAGCGAACGCCATTCAATTCAAGCGTCGCGCAAACCGCGTCAGCGGTCGGCTTGTCTTTGCTCGAGTAGCTGATGAAAACGTCGTGTGCCATGTTGGCAGCCGCGATCCTACTGGGCTGCGAATCCAAGAAGATGCGGGATTCTATCACCAACCGGATGGGTGAGCAGTGGTCACAACCGGCCAATGGGCTGCGCTCATTTTGATTGTGGCGGGGTTGACGAAACCGTCTCAACCAAGTTCTTGATTTTGTCCCTTGTGAAGTTGCCCCGGACCAGCATGATGCTCGCCAAAGGCGATTGGACGGTCGAAACTACGAGAACTGTGCGGCCATCCAGGACCAGTGCGACCTCGCGTCCCACGACGCCTGCGCCATTGTTGATCCGTTCGACTGCCGCAGCCGTAAGGTGAACTTCGAGCGCAGGCCTGCCTTCGCCGTCGGTAATCGCCGCAGCTGATTCAATCTCTCCCGGCAATGTAAGGTCCCGTTCGATGCCATATGTCTTGTCCGGATCGAAGTAACCATGCAATGGCGGCACAGATTCCTTCGCCGAATCATCCGTAACCAGCGCCATTTTCAGGCGGCCGCCATTTTGCAAGTCCTGGTGGCCGGATTTCAAATTTAGAAAGAAAAGCACCACAAGCGCAATCACCAGCAGGGCTGCGCCGCCTATGACGACTCGAAACCAAACGCGCCGCGCAATTGGCTTATTCGCCGCAGCCGCGCCTCCGAAGGGAGCGGTGAGTGACGGCCTGGGAGCAGTCGCCGCAGACGGAACAATATTCTCATCCGCCGCCGCGGATTTCTGACGAATCGTTCGAGATCGCTCAGTTGGTTCGGCGATCGGCCGTTTCGGCGGATTCTCGCGGAGATTTGCCTCCGGCACTGGCGGTTGAGCTGTCTCTGCCGCCTCAAGTTTCGGTGACGCAGACACTGGCGGCTGGATCGGCGTGACGGCGCCCGGAGTTTCGTGCAGTGCACTGCGAGCAAGCAGCATCTTTATTGTGCCGGCAAGGTTTCTGAGGTGAGTCTCCAGAGGCGGCGTAATCGCATCCATCCAATGAACGTTGCCGATGAAGTACTCCAGCGACTCGCCGGGAGCTACATCCTCAATCCGAAACGGAACGATGATGACGCTTTTGTTTACGGCCCGTTCGACTTCCTTGCGAATTTGAACCGAGTCGTTCGCATGCGAGGAAAAAACCAGAACCATCACTCGGCTGCCATTGATGGCCTGGATGATGGACTTTCCCCACTCTTCGCCGGGAACCACATCTCGCGGAGCGATCCAACAGCGCACGCCGTTCGATTCGAGCATGGCGCAGACTGCGTCGCCGGTAACTTTGTCCTTGGCGGAGTGGCTGATAAATACGTCGTGTGCCATGGTCGTCTTTTTGATCAAACAAACATTTCAAGGATTTCTTCGTAGCGCTTGAAGGGCGCGATGAGGTAGACGCCGGCCATGCCGCTCTTGCGGGCGGGTTCGGACCGCGCCCATTCGAGCATGCGCTTCGCGAGCGCGAAGCCGCGCTCGCGCGCCGCCGCGCCCGCGGATTCCAATTCGCGCAGCACCGGCTCGGGGATCACGATGCCCGGCACTTCGTTGTTCAACCGCAAGGCTTGCTTGTAACTCGTCAGCGGCCACACTCCGAGCAACGTTGGAATGGGACACGTCCCGCCGATTTTTTTCACGAACGACTCCCAGTGCGAAGGATCGAATATCGGCTGTGTCATCGCGAAATGCGCGCCCGCTTCCACTTTTTCGCGGAAGCGTTGGATTTCATAGTCGAGGTCTTCCGCCACGGGGTTCACCGCCACGCCGATTGTAAAATTCGTCGCGCCGCCAAGATTTTTTCCCGTCCAGTCCATTCCCTGGTTCAATTTCGCGAGCACTTTTACAAGCCCGATTGAATCCACCTCGAAGACGCCGCTCACTTCTGGATAATCTCCCACCGACGGCGGATCGCCTGTAATCGCCAAAACGTTGCGAACGCCGCCGACTGTCCACGAACCGAGCAGCGATGCCTGCAATCCGATCAAGTTCATGTCGCGCGTGGTGAAGTGCGGAATCGTTTCAATGCCGCGCGCCTCGAGCGCGCCCGCCACCATCAGCGCGTCCATGCCGACGCGCGCCATCGCCCCGCTATTGATGTCAATCGCATCCACCTTGCCGCTCGCAAGGATGTTGTCCACCTGCTCGAATACGCGGTCGAGCGCGATTCCCTTTGGCGGATCAATTTCCACTGAAATCACAAACTGCCCTGCCTGAATTTTTTTCCAGATGCCGCTTTCCGGCTCGCGCTTGGCGATGCGCAGCGGCGCTTCGTCCAAAGCGCTCGCCCTGGGGGCGACCTGAACCGCGCGGCCGGGTGCAAGTTTTTTCACGGCTTCCGTCATTGCGCGGATGTGATCGGGCGTGGTGCCGCAGCAGCCGCCCAAAATGCGCGCGCCCAGAGCCGCGGCTTCCCGCGCAAACTCGGCGTAATATTCCGGCGACGATCGCGGATAGACCGTGCGGTCACCCATGCGCCGCGGAAATCCTACGTTGGGCATCGCGCTCAGCGGCAGTGCGCCCGCCCCTCGCGAAAGTTCTTGAACGATGGGGATCAGCGACTGCGGCCCCAGCGTGCAGTTCGTCCCGATGACCTGCACATTTTTCTTTGCGAGCCGCGCGGCGGCGTCCGCGGGGCGCACGCCTGCATTGGCGCTGCCCTCTTCGGAAAACGTCATCTGCGCGACGATGGGTAGCTGCGAGAACGACCGGATCGCGTCAATTGCGGCAATCAACTCCTCAATATCCGAAAACGTTTCCAGTATGAAAAGGTCCACGCCGCGTTCTTCGAGCGCCTGCGCCTGTTCGTGGAAGCAGGCGTGCAATTCTTCCGCCGACACTTCGCGGACGTGCCTCGCGATGCCCGAAGGGCCCATGGAGCCCGCGATTAGCACTTCGTGCGGCGCGCCTTCGCGCGCCTCGCGCGCGATCTTGGCGCCCGCGCTGTTGATTCGCGCGACTTCATCGCCCAAGCCCGAGGCGGTTAGCTTCAACCGGTTCGCGCCAAACGTATTGGTCTCAATCAAGCGCGCGCCCGCTTCGATGTACGCGCGGTGCACGCGGAACACGGATTCCGGCTGCGTGGAGTTAAGCTCCTCAAAGCAGCGCTGCGCGCCCACGGATTCGTGGAGGAGCGATCCCATCGCGCCATCGGCGACGAGGATCGTTGCTTGCAGCCGCGCATTGAAATCGTCAATTCTCATATCGTGAATCTTCTATCCTCTATCAAGTGCAGCAATCTGAGAAGGGTTTTCCACTTCGGAAAGTGAAAACCGGATTGCGACGGGCTGAAATGCGGATTGCCCTACCGCTTGTGCTCGGCCATGCCGGCGATGGTGCTCATCAGGTCGTACTTGGTGAGAATGTCGTAGTGTGAATCGCCCATGTCAACAAAGACGGCGGGCGTTGAATGGCTTAGCAGATGGGTCACGCGCTCGACCGGCGCGTCTTTTGGCACAGAGGGCAGGGGCTTGCCCATCACTTCGCGGATCACGAGCTTGCGCAAGTCTTTTCCTTGTAGCGCGAGATTGAGAATTTGGTCCTCGAAAATTGCGCCGATGGGAGTCTTGTCCTCAAAAACGGGCAACTGTGAAATGTCTTGTTTTTGCATGGTGTGCAGCGCGTGATACACAGTCTGGTCGGGCCGCGCAATGATTAGCTCGCGGTCTTTCCCGTTTTTGCGTTTGGCGTATACAACATCTTCGGCCTTGAGTGAAACCTCGGCGTCCGCGTAGCCGCGCTCGCGCATCCATTCGTCGCTGTAAACCTTGCTCAAGTAGCGCATGCCGGTATCGGGCAGGAACGCGACAACCACATCGCCCTTCTTGCAGCGCTTGGCCACGCGCAGCGCCGCGGAAATACAGCCGCCGCCGCTGCCGCCGGTGAATAATCCTTCCTGCTTCACCAGCCGCCGCGCCCACACAAAACATTCCTCGTCGGTGATCTGCTCGATGTCGTCGAGTATTTTGAAATTCATGGTGGAAGGAAAAATATCTTCGCCGATTCCCTCGACGACATATGTTTTCGCCTTGCCGACTTTTCCGGTCTTGAAGAATTCATAATAGAGCGAACCAAAAGGATCCGCGCCGATGATCTGGACCTTTGGATTTTTTTCCTTCAGATATTTGCCGATACCGCTGATGGTGCCGCCTGTGCCCACCCCGCAGACGAAGTGGGTGATTTTCCCTTCGGTGTCATCCCAGATTTCCGGGCCGGTGGTTTGATAATGCGCTTCGGGGTTCATTGGGTTTTCGTACTGGTTTGGATAAAAGGAATTCGGAATCTCACGCGCAAGTTTTTTCGCAACGGAGTAGTAGCTGCGCGGATCGTCCGGTTCGACGGCGGTGGGGCACACAATCACTTCCGCGCCAAGCGCTTTGAGCAAATCCACTTTTTCCTTCGATTGTTTATCAGTGATTGTGAAAACCATTTTGTAACCGCGCACGGCGGCGACGAGCGCGAGACCCATGCCCGTGTTGCCGGACGTGCCTTCAATGATCGTGCCGCCCGGTTTGAGCAGCCCGCGCTTTTCGGCATCGTCAATCATGGTGACGCCGATGCGGTCTTTCACGGAGCCGCCCGGGTTCATGTAGTCCACCTTCGCGTACATTTCGGGCGCAAGCCCCGCGTTGATGCGGTTCAGGCGGACAAGCGGCGTTTTCCCGATGGCATCCAGAATGCTGTTGCACTTCATTGTGTGTGATCTCTCGTGACTTGCGGCTTTGCTGAAGCAGAAAGGTGGCCGCAGTAAATCGAGTTTAGCACGCCAAAATGTCGTTCACTAACGCGGTATGTCGCGCGCTTTCCGCGAAACGCACGTCGCAATGCGGTAGAATTCCCGCGTCGCAATAAAACGCCACGGAGGAAAAAACCATGCAGCGGCGCCACAACTATTCGAGCGGCACACCCTGGGAACCCATTGTCGGCTACTCGCGCGCGGTGCGGGTCGGCTCGGTGATTCACGTTTCCGGCACGACGGCCACCGGGCCGGACGGAAAGATTGTCGGCGCGGGCGACGTATACGCGCAGGCGGTGCAGACACTTAAGAACATAGAGGCCGCGCTGCAAATGGCGGGCGCGAGCATCCGCGACGTTGTCCGAACGAGAATTTATGTGACCAATATCGCCGACTGGGAAAAGGTCGGGCGCGCCCACGGCGAAGTGTTCAAAATGATCCGTCCGGCGACAAGCATGGTCGAGGTCAGCAAGCTCATCTCACCGGATATGCTTGTCGAGATTGAGGCCGAAGCGATCCTGGCACCATAGGAAAGCGCTAGAGAGATCTTCCTTTTATTCTCCTAACTTTTCAGCAGCGAGAAATTCGCTTGTCGAAATCACCTTGCCACGCTTAGGAAAAAAGTTCTCGATGAGAGTGCGATGCAGGTCGGCGTCAAGATCGACACAGCAGTCCTTGATTACAATTAACCGGTAATCCCGATCCGCGGCCTCGACCAAAGTTGAAAGCACGACGCCGCTCGTGGCGATTCCGAAGAGGACGAGCGTGTCAATTTCGGTTGCCCGCAGAATCATGTCCAAATCCGTGCCCGTGAAAGCGCTTACGCGATGCTTCGTGATGACGATGTCATCCGGCGCGGGCCCCAATGACGGGTGAATCGCGCCGAGGTCGCCCTCAAACAGGCGCTGATGTTTCTCGGAGGTCTTGATCGCGCCGAAGAGAGGATTGCGTGAGCTGACCTCCGGTAGTCCTTTGCGGAACCCGACTTTTATATGAATTACGAGCATTCCCAATTCACGGGCCCTTGCAAGAACGGAGGCGGCGCGATCGGGAAATCCTTCCTGGTCTTTCGCGTATGCGGAGACGATTCCCGCTTGCATATCCATGTTAAGAACTGCAGCGCGCGAGGGATCGAATAGAGAATGAGCCGTCATTTGGCCCTCCATTTCTTTCCCAGGAAGAATACATTTAGGCTCATGATCCCGCTACTTGCGGCGACCTCAATTCCAGCCGGTAGAATTCGAGACGTCGTTTGACCTAACCAAGGACTATGGTCACCCCCTACCCCCCATCCTTTTGTAAGAGTGTGATTCTAAAAGACTTACGGCAACAAGGCGCGGTAAGAGTGTGATTCTAAAGGACTCACTAGCATTTACAATTAGTAACATAAGCTCAATAGATTCAATCACTTACGCTTTCAAGCCGCATACGGCTCGTAAGAATGTGATTCTAAAAGACTTAAAGTCCTTTATTATCATACTCTTACCGGAGGTCCTCCGCTTCGCTTAGGATGCATAAATCGCACTTTCGGCAGGGGCGACATTTCCCGTTTTGGGACTCAATTCGAAACGGGAGTCGCAATCTGCAAGAAAGAATACCATAGAGTTATGTAGAAAATCAAGAAAAAAATGGAGGTATCTTCGGGGATTTTTTGTCTATCAGGGGGTGCCAATTCCGCACCGCGTTTGAAATGGAAGGAAAGACCTACTGTTTTTCCGCAGGCGCCCGCTGGATTTGAATGTCTGAACCGAATTTCTTGTAGTTGCTGAAGCGTTCAATCACGTCGCCCTTGAGATGGACGAACAAAAGCGCGCGCGCGGCAAAGTGAGCCTCCATGTAGGACGGCAGCCAAACCTCGTCCCGAATGAACTCCTGTTCAAATGCGAAATACATGCCGCGCTGCAGAGAAACCACGAGGCCGCCGCCGACATTGAAATTGTCATTCGTTCGCGCTTCCAGCCGCACAACCTCCTTCGCGTTTTCGTCGATCCAAATGACTCCGGAGAGGGTTTGGACCAGCCGTTCGTGGAGGTTTTTCGGCTTGAAGCCGGGACGTGGCTGGAAGTCAAAAACAAGCATCTCTTTTCCGTGGAATCTCTCGCGCCGAGGATTTATAAGTTGCGGTATGCCCAAGAAGTCCTTAATCCCGACATCGCCGCCTTCTTCATCTTTCTCCGGAGAGCCGGCCGCAGCCGCTTCTTTTTTCTTTTTTGCCTCAAACTTCTTGTAAATTTTGTCGATGCGCTCGTCCTCCTTCCTTTTTTCCTGGTCGGCCAGCGGTTTGCCGTCCTTGGCGATAAGCCGGTCCACCTCCTCGCCACCAAGAAAGAAGACTTCATGCGTATTCACTTCTTTCTCCCGGGTCTTTCCCTTGTCGTCCGTGGCGAGTCCGGTTTCGTCCCTCGTGTAGGTATAATTCTTCCGGATGAGCTCAAGTTGCTTTTGATTCTTTTCGAGTTCACGCATCAATTCCTCTGGATTCGGCAGAGGCGCCGCTGATTTTTCGGGGAAAGCAAAAACCCGGTTATCCATTTGGGTGTTGTGCCGAACGTCCCGCATCGTCACTTCAAGCGTCCGCTTGCCTGAACGAAACACCAGGTGAAATGGCTCCAGAATGCCGTCCACCGGACGATAGTCAGAGAAAAGAGTCTCTCCTTCGGCTCCTTCACCCTCCTCCACTTCCTTGAGGAGCATTCCGCTCTTCGCATCAAAGAAAAATTTCCGTTGGACTCCAGCCCTGGTCTTCATTTCCACGACATTTGCGGTGTTTCCATCCACCGCTTCCTGCCCAGCCGGCGACGCCTGTGCACCCAATTTGGAATAGGTCTGGAAATGGTCGTTCCAGTAAAAAGCGGTCGCCCGAAGTTGTGCGCTTCGCAGGCCTGCCAAAGTGGAAGGCGCCCCGCCAGAGTTTTGCTCCCAACCCGACCTGCCGTTAAAACCCTCGCTCCGCGCCAATCCTTCGCCGGTCATCTCGAGGTAAAAGCTGTCCGGTGCGCTCGTTTCCAGAGTGAACGAGCCTGATTGTCCTGTCGCTAAATCTCGCACATCGCCCGTCGATAGCAGGTTTCGGATCGTCTTGAGCTTTTTTTCACCACCGATCGCTTTGACGTAGTTTTTCAGAACCTTGTCAGCGGATTGCGCACGAACTCCACACGAACAAGCAAGCGCCAGCAACGCGAGTACCGCCGCACGGATTGCTCGACGCGTTTTTTCAGTTTGCGCCATGCTTCTCTACTCTTCGCGGAGCGCCTTCAGCGGATCGATCTGAACCGACCTGCGAGCGGGCACGTAACAGGCAACCAATGCCAGCGTCGCCAGCAGCAAAGGGGCGCCGACGAGTAAGCGCAGATCGTCCGTACTGACTTTAAACGCCTCCACGAAAATGTTCGTCAGCGCCGAAAGTATTTTTGCCATCGCCACCGCGCCCAAAAATCCCAGAGCCGTTCCGATGGCTACCAGAGCCGCGCCTTCGCGCAGCACCAGCCGCAGCACTTGCGTCCTAGTTGCGCCCAGCGCCGCGCGGATGGCGATCTCCTTGCGCCTTTGCGCAACCGAGTAGGCCGTGACCCCGGCGAGTCCGATTGCGGCCAAGACCAAGCCGAAGGCTCCAATTCCGCCGTACGTTTGGACAGCGAACCGCGTGGCGGACCGGCTGCGATCCAGATAATCGCTGAGCGTTTGCACCTTGAAAATGGTTAGATCCGGATCGGTCGAAGCGATTTCGCCGCGAATGCCGCTCAGCGCATCTGTTCCCGCATCCGACCGCACCATAATGGTGATGCCACCGGCCGGCGGCCGCGCGAAATTGCGCCGCGTCAGCGGCAAATAAATCACGGATTGACTGATCCCTATGCCATTTCTCAAGTTGTGCACCACGCCGACTACTTCATAGGAGCGCTTGTCGTCCTTTATGCGCCGCCCGATCGCATTTCCACTTCCGAAAAGCCCGCGCGCGGAGCTTTCATCCACCACTACGGGCAAGATCTTCGATCCGTCCGCAAGGATTCGTTGATCCGGCTCAACGAATTCGCGGCCTGCAAGCAGCGGTTCATTCAGATTGGCGAAATAGCCCGCGCCGACGGTGTCCTCAAGCGCCGATATCTGAACCCGCGAGGCCCCCGGCGACTCTTCGGTGGCCAGTTGGATGGCTCCGTCTTCATCATCCTCGATCGAATAAGGCGCCTGCGCCGCCAGTGCGACGCTACGCACTGCGGACAAGGATTTGAGCCGTTCGGGAAGTTTCTCAAACAGGACTTGCGCTTTTTCAGGGGTGTAGCCGTCACGCACCGGGTCGATGGACAAGAGATACATCGTGGTTGGATCGAGTTTGGTTTGGATGCTGCTCTCCCTGCTAATTCCGATTACGAGAAAGCCTGTGATCAGCAGCAGCATGAGCGATCCCGCAACCTGGGTCACCATCAGCAAGTTGCGCAGACCAAGGCGCCGGTAACCCGGCAAGCGCAGCTTCGAGCCCTCTTTGAGCGCCGGGGTCACATCGGCTTTCGTCGCTTGCAGGGCGGGCGCCAGGCTGAATCCGATGCCACACACGATCGCCAGGGCGAACACGAAAATGGCTGCGTGCCAATCCGGAGTGAAACTGTTTTCCTCCGGCACCGCAGCGGGCGGCCTGAATTGGGAGTACAGGACGGAGAGACCATATGCGAGCGCGAACCCTGCGATGCCGCCCAGCAGGGAGAGCAAAATGCCTTCGCTCATCATTTGCCGGACAAGCCGAAAACGGCTGGCCCCGACTGCCACGCGAATCGCCAACTCCTTGCGGCGATTGGCGCCGCGCGCGAGGAGCATGTTTGCCAGATTCATGCACGCAATGGTCATAATAAGCCCCATCAGCACGACAAAGAATCCGGCCAGGACGGATTTCAAATTCCGGGGAAGCGGAACCATGGTGCCCGCCGAAAGCAGGGTCACACGTCTGCCTTGATCCGCGCGCACCGGCATGGAAGTATCCTGCTCGTCGAGATGGCGCGTAATCACATCGAGGCCGGCTTCCGCCGATTCCATCGTGACGCCGGGCGCCAGGCACATCAATGCCAGGAATTCCCTGGCACTGCGTTGATGCAACACGTCATTCGCGAGCTCCGGAGCGAGCCCGGCAGGCGCTGTGATCGGAACGAACAGCTCCGCCGGGGTTAGGGAAAGGGCGCCGTTGAAGTTCTTTGGTGTGATTCCCACGATGGTCGCGATTTGCCCATTCAGGCGAAGAATTAGCCCCACGGCGTCGGGAGAGGAGTTGAGGCGATTGCGCCAGAAACGATCGCTGATCACCACGGCGGGTGCGTCGCCGGGCCTGTCGAGTTCGGCGCTGAGCACTCGTCCACGCTGGGGCTCGACGCCGAGCACGGAAAAATAGTCGGGTGATACAAGTTGGCCGAAGACACGCTCCGGTTTCGCATTCCCATCACTTTGGAAGGTGACGTTGAAAGGGATGCCGGTTTGAAATGCGGCGACGCCGGTGAACAGACTCTTTTGATCGCGATATTGCTCGATGTAGTAGTACGAGACAGGCTTTTCAGGAACCGCCAAACGTTGGGCATTCGCCGCTGCCGGCAGATCGCGAGTTATCACCTGCCATTTGGAGCTGTACACGTAAGTCGTCAGCCCAATTCCGAGTCCCATCGAAATGATGCCGACCAGCGCGAATCCGGGCGATTTGATGAGCGCTCGGAACCCATACCGCATATCACCGCGCATTTCGCTCAGGTATTCCAGCGGTACGCGAATCGCGATGTCCATGATTAGCCGAATCAGTCCAGCGGCCCCATGCCTCTTGGCAATGTCTTCGACAACGTCTTCCCCGAGTTGGGTCACCTCCGTGCCATAAGCCAACTTAAATTCGTGAGGAAAAGCTTGCGCCAAGCGCCGGTAGATCCGCCATGCGAAATTCATTCCGACACCATGGCTTGCTTGACTCGAATGGTGCGAACCAATTCCTGCAGGCGCTCACATTCCGCGTCGAGCACACGCCTGCCGAGGGCCGTCAGACGGTAATAGCGGCGTCGCGCGTCGTCCAACTCCGCCGCGGGCCGTTCGTCGGATTCTTCGATTAGTTCGGCCTCGATTAGGCGCTTGATCGATCCATACAGCGTCGCCGGCCACAACCGCACTTTTCCGGTGGTACGATTGAGGACATCCTGCATGATTCCGTAACCGTGCTGCTCTCCACCGGCAAGCGACAGCATGATGTGAAACCAATGAGTCTTGAGTGGAATAAACTGTTGAGGGTTGACTCTAGTCATAGCGATATCTATATCATTCGATATCTATATTTGTCAATAGGCATCGGGGGCCTGCGGTTTCGCGATGGAGGGGAGCTTCGTCACGATGTGGCGGGAGGGGGGCAGGCTACAATGAACAAGCGATGCTAGGGTCCCGATTCCATGGGGACAAGTTCCGCCTGACACCACATGAGCCAGCAAGCGGAAAGGAATTTACAAGTGGCGCAGAATTCGGACGAGTACACGTATCCCGATTTCATGCCGGAGTTTTACGACGCACTCCCTTTCTATAACGAGCGGCGCGACACGGAATTTTATTTGAAGGCGGCGCGGGAGCAGGGCGAACCGGTCCTCGAATTAGGCTGCGGCACCGGGCGCGTTTTATTGCCGATTGCGCGCGCGGGAATCCGCATCACGGGCTTTGATCTTTCGGAGCATATGCTGGCCCGTCTGCGGGCGAGGCTTGCCGAAGAGCCGGCGAGCGTTCGCGAGCGAGTAGAGTTGGTGCAGGGTGACATGACGAAGCTCGATCTCGGCCGAAAGTTTCGCCTCATCACGATTCCCTTCCGGCCATTTCAGCACTTGCTAACCGTGAAAGACCAGATCGCATGCCTGCGGGGAATCGGCAGGCACCTCGCGCCGGGCGGGCAACTGATATTGGATTTCTTTCAGGTTGATCCCCGCGGAATGTTTGACCCGGCATTCCAGAAAGAAGGGGCGCCGAAAACATTTGATTTGCCGGATGGACGCCACGTGGAAAGAACGGAGCGCATCGCGGCGTTCCACCGCGGCACGCAAGTAAACGATATCGAGCTTATTCACTATGTGACGCATCCGGATGGACGCAAGGAACGGCTCGTCTACGCATTTCCGATGAGATATTTTTTCCGCTACGAGGTCGAACACCTTCTGGCGCTGTGCGAAATGCGCGCCAAGGCAATTTACGGAGATTATGACCGCTCGCCGCTCGGCGATACTTCGCCGGACATGATCTTTGTCGCAGAAAAAGCGTCGCCGTAATTAATACTTCACTCGGACGCGGTAGGTGAGGACTGCGGTGCCGTCCTTCGCGATAGGGACGTCGAATTGCGCGGCAAAGGCTGCGGTCTTTGTGTACTTGAATGTTGAATTCAAGATTTCCCAATCGCCGCCGATCGGTTCGTTCACTTCCACTGTGACGGCAGAGTCTTTGTGGTTGCGCAGAGTAATCTCATACTCCATTTCGTAGGTGCGGCTGCCAATCGTTTTGTAGTCGGTCTGCTTGCGCTCGGCGACGATGTCAAAAGCATTGCCGACATGGATGTCGATCTTCTCGTCCTTGGGCGTGTGGGCGATGCGGTCTTCGCCGATGAAAAGCGTGCCGCCGTGTGAATCGGCCTGATAGACGCGGATGGTGCCCGAGGGGAGAGGCATGCCGAGGCCGGTCTTTTCTTCGTTCTTGAAACGGTAATAGACCATGACCGGATCTTTCGCGGGCGAACCGGGAGCGAGCGCGCTGCGATAATAATAAGATTGGCCGTTGACGACGAAATGCTTCTCGACAGGGAAACTTGAAGCGCGGAGGAGGCTGACTTGCTTGGATTCCTTGTCGGCGATGGTCGTGCGCCGGTTGAGAGTGTAAAGATGATATTCGGAGAAGTTCTCCTGGGTCATTGGAGGCGCAGCCGCGGCTCTATCCAATCCGGAAATTGTCATGTTGCGCGGGCCACCAACAGTTTGAGCTACTCGGTTCAGGTCGCCGGCGACGAGCTGGAGCTTTGCGTTGCGAAAGGCTGTACCTGCGTTGTTGACGAGCGTGACCCAGCCGTCGAGATCAGCCGAGTTGTCATCGCGCGCGACGGTCATCACGTAGTCGGCGTTCCAGGACATATTGTTGGCAAGGTAGGAGGCTTCAATCTTCTGGCGGCGCGCCCCTGTATTGGAAAGCAACCAGACGAGCGTGGGGCGGCTGTAGAGATTGTCGGGCAGCGCCGAGAAGCGGTAGCCGCTGGGCGACATTCCGGTGACAATCGAATCGCCGATTTTCCAGACCGGACCGCCGGGGTTATTGGCGAGCAACGTGGCTTTGGTTTCTTCCCATTGCGTCGCGCCGTCCTTTGTACCCACCTGGCGCATGAGAGTAACTTCCCTGCCGACGAATTTTTCGAGCATCTTGGCGGCGTCGAGAAGGTCGTACTCGTAGTCCTGCTCGAGGACGTTGAGCTTGTCGGGCTCGGCGAGCGAACGGATGTGGACGGTTGCAGGGTTGACGGCGGAAGCGATGTCCATGAAGCGAAGCTGGAAATCTCCATTGGGCAGCGAGAGGTCGCGCGTGTCGCGAACGAGGGCGACATTGGAGTTGTAAACGGTGACGGCGAGATCGGTCTGGTCCGACATAGTGGTTTCGTGCAAGCCGGATTGTGATTGCGGCTGGTTCTGCGCGGCGGCGGTGCGCACGGTGAGGCCGTGCGTCATCAAGAGGCCTGTCGCGGCGAACAATGCGAGCAACCCGATCGCGGCGAATTTCGAAGGAATGTGCTTTTTCATGTGTGTCCTCTCTGAATTCATTTCTTCAATCAAGTTTTCAAGCTGGGCACCAAATCCAGCAGTCCGATGTCAACCGCGAATGCAGGCAGCCGAATTGCGGCGATTGTACTCCCTCTGCCTCGTTCGACGGCTTTCGCGAAGTCCTCGTTCCCACACCCCTTAACTTAGACACCGATTGCGCTCGCGGGGCTGCCGCGGAGGAAACAGCAGAAGACGGCGAATGCGTCTCATGCGAGAGGCAGAATCAGAATTCACAAGTCGCGGATTGCTTTCAGATTTGCGCGGAAGTAAGATGGCGCTTCGCCGGACGTGTGAATTGCGCGGGATGGGCTTTTCACTCGCCCGCCGGCACGCGCATCCGCAGTTAGTTCGTCCACATTTGCAATCAAGACTTTCGGAGGTGAGTGATGGCCAAACGCCCGGGAACAGAACCCCCGGAAGAGGAAGTCCTCAAGAAAAATAACGGCCGCGACGACGCCGAGCGCGGTGGCCTGGGGCGGCGCGAATTCGTGAAGCTGGCCGGGACGGCGAGCGTTGCCGTTGGCGTGCTTGCGGGATCAGACCTGCTGAAGGCGGAGCCCGCACAGCAAGAGGCGCCGGACGCGGCCACGAATAAACTCGTAGGCCCGGGCCCCGTGAAGATGACGCTCAAGATTAACGGCAAGCCGACCGTGCTGGTGGCGGAGCCGCGAGTGACCCTGCTCGACGCGCTGCGCGACCACATCCACTTGACCGGCGCGAAAAAAGTCTGCGACCGCGGGACCTGCGGCGCGTGCACGGTGATCATCAACGGCGCGGCGATGTATTCCTGCTCGGTGCTGACGATTGACGTGGCCGAGAGGCCGGGCTCGCCCGCGGCGGCGATTGAGACGATTGAAAGCTTGGCGCCGGAGGGTCAACTGCATCCGGTGTCTGCGGCGTTCGTGGAGAATGACGCGTCGCAGTGCGGATTCTGCACACCGGGATTCGTGATGTCTGCGAAGGCCTACATTGACAAGCACCCGCACCCGACATACGAACAGGTGAGGGCGTCGCTCGGCGGGAATTTGTGCCGCTGCGGGACGTACATGGGCGTGCGACACGCCGTGGTGGAAGCCGCGGGAAAGATGGCGGCTGGGAAAGGGGGTAACGCGTAATGGCTGATTACAAATGGCCTCCGGTTGAAAAGCGAAGCCTGATCGGGAAACGGATTTCAAAGCTCGATGCGCCGTGGAAGTCGTCGGGCAGCGCGGTCTATACCTACGACGTGCACCGCCCGAACATGCTATTTGGGCGAATGGTGACGTCGCCGCATGCGCACGCGAAGATCACCAATATTGACACCAGCGTGGCGGAGAAGATGCCGGGCGTGAAGGCGGTGCACATTATTACCGACACTGGGGTCGGCAAGGAAGTGTTGTACGCGGGTAAAGAAATCGTGTCAGTCGCAGCAGAGACGGACGATCAGGCCCGAGACGCAATGCGCGCTGTGAAGATTGAATACGAAGTGCTGCCCTACTTGGTGGCGGATGTGGCGCCGGAAAAAGCGGAAGGTTTTACGCAGCCCCCGAACGAGCAGACCCAGGGTGATGCCGAGGCAGGGTTTCGAAATGCAGATGTGATTCACGAGGGGTTCTACGGTTCGCCGACGATTACGCACTGCTGCCTGGAATCACATGGCTCCGCGGCGGAATGGGATGGCGACAAGCTGACGGTGTGGGCCTCGACGCAGAGCGTGTCGGGTCTATCGGATGAGTATTCGAAAAGCCTGACAGCAAATGGGATTCCTGTAACGGCACAAAATGTCCGAATTCTCACGCCGGTGATGGGCGGAGGATTTGGGAGCAAATTTCCCGCGGATACGTGGGGAATTTCGGCGGCAGCGCTGGCAAAGAAGGCTGGGCGGCCGGTAAAGATGATGCTCGACCGCGACCAGGAGTTGATGGTTGCTGGAATGAGGCCGTCGCTTTACGCCAAAGTGAAGGTGGGCGCGAAGAAGGATGGGACGCTTACGGCATGGCGATCGGAGTCATGGGGGACGCCCGGTGCGCAAAGCAACGGTAGCAGCGGCGCTCTGCCCTACATTTTCACTAACGGCCCTGGAGATAACAAACTGCCGTATTCCAGGAAGCACACGCTTGTCCGCACGAACGTTGGTTTGGCGCGCGCCTGGCGCGCTCCAAACCATCCCCAGTTCTGCCTGATCACATTGTCGGCGTTCGAAGACCTCGCCGCGAAACTCAACATGGATCCGGTGCAGTTCCTCTTGAAGAACATGCAGTTCGCTGGAGAACGAAACCGCGGGTTTGGAACCAAGGATTACGAGCAGGAGTTGGCGAAGGCCAGCGAGTTGATGGACTGGCAGAAGAAATGGCATCCGCGCGGCGACAAGACTCCTGGGTACATTAAGCGCGGTGTGGGCGTCTCATTGCACACCTGGGGCGGTGCCGCGAACAGTAGCACGTGCAACATTACGATCCACCCGGACGGCTCAGTGGATTTGAACATGGGCACGCAGGACCTGGGCGTGGGCACGCGAACCACAGTTGGAATTGTGGCGGCGGAGACGCTGGGCCTGCCGCTGGAAGGGATCACGGTAAACATCGGCGATTCGAGCTTGCCTCCGGCAGGCGGCTCCGGTGGTTCGACGACCAGCGGCGGCGTGAGCAGTGCGACGCGACTGGCGGCGACGGCGGCGCTCAACAAGCTGCTGGATGTGGCGGCGGCTTCGCTAGGAACAAGCGCGGATAAACTTGAAGCGGTGGGGGGCAGGATTCGGGTGATCGGCGATCCATCGAAATTCATCACTTGGAAGCAAGCCTGCGGGAAGCTGGGTCCAACGGCGATTTCGGAGACAGCCCAAACACCGAGGCAAGGTACACCAGAGCGCGCCGCCCTCGTATCGCAGCAGGTGGGCGGGGTGCAAATGGCCGAGGTTTCCGTGGACATCGAGACGGGCGTTGTGAAAATGGAGAAGTTCGTCGCGGTGCAGGACTGCGGGATGATCCTTGACCTGAAGACGGCGGAAAGCCAGGTGTATGGGGCGATGATCATGGGCGTGTGCTACGCGCTCTACGAAGAAAAGGTGATGGACCAGCAGACCGGCATCATGCTGAACGCGGATATGGAGTTCTATAAACTCGCGGGCATCGGTGATATCGGCGAGCTGGTGGTACACATGATGCAGGGCCCGGGATACGATGACCGCGGCGTGATCGGCCTCGGCGAGCCGCCGACGGTTTCGCCCGGAGCGGCGATTTCGAACGCGGTGGCAAACGCCATCGGCGTGCGCGTGCCGACGCTGCCGCTCACGCCGGACAAAGTGCTTACAGCGCTTGGGAAAGGGGGTATGGCCTAATGGAACTCTTTGCCTACGCTCATCCGGGAACAAAACAAGAAGCGATTGGCCTGCTCGGTACGAACTGGAGCGAATCCGCTGTGCTGGCGGGCGGGACGGACCTGATCTCGCTGATGAAAGAACACGTCGTCAAACCGCAGCGGGTGATCAGCATTCGCGGAGTGGCGGAGTGGCGCGGAATCCGTCAAACATCCGCGGGCGTTACGATTGGCGCGCTGGTGACTGTCGAGGAGTTGCTGGGGAACGCAATCGTGAAAGCGCAATTCCCCGCTCTCACGCACGCCGCGGAGGGAATCACGAGCCCGCAAATCCGAAATATGGGAACGGTGGGGGGTGATTTGTGCCAGCGCCCACGTTGCTGGTATTTCCGCAACGGCTTCGGATTGCTGGCGCGCGACGCCAAGGGCGCTCCGCTGGTGCCGAACGGAGAGAACAAATATCACGCAATTTTCGGGAATGCGGGCCCGGCGTATTTTGTGAGCGCTTCGAGTTTCGGGCCGGCGCTAATTGCGCTGGATGCAAAGGTGAGAATCACGGGAGGCAGTGGCGACCGCGAAGTAACGGCGGCTGACTTTTTCCGGATTCCGCAAAATGATTCCGAACGCGAAAACGTGGTGAAGGCAAATGAAGTGGTCGCGGAGATCATGATTCCCGCGGCGTCGGCGGGTATGCGTAGCGCGACCTACGAAGTGCGGCAGAAGGAAGGGTTGGACTGGCCGCTCGCTACGGCGTCAGTTGCATTGAAAATATCGGGCGGACAGGTGAGCGCGGCGAAGGTGGTGCTCGGGCACGTGGCGCCCACGCCGTGGGCCGCGGATCAGGCGGCGAGAAGTCTCGTTGGAAAAAGTGTCACGGAAGCGACGGCAACGGAGGCGGGCGAAGCGGCGGTGCGAGGTGCAAGGCCGCTGAGCCAAAACGGATACAAAGTGCAGCTTACGCGGGTAGCCGTGAAGCGCGCCGTGATTGCGGCAGCGAAGGGAGGAGCCTGACCATGATTGGGAACTCGCCAAAGACTACTTTGAAAACGCTCATCCAAACGGGCCAGGTGTGCAAGTGCCTTCGCGCGAAGACGCTGTTTTACGACGTCGGCGAAATCGAAAATCCTCAGGAGAATAATCCTCATTACTACGCCGCGTATTCCGGGTTGAACGGGCCGTTCTGGTGCGTGATCACACAGGGATTGCAGGGGCCGGACGGAAAAATCGCGTCGATAGAAGATTGCAAAGGGGGCAGCGGGCGTTCGTGCTGCGAGACTGCGTAGAGTTGGCGATTCGGCGCGCCCCAGCGGGTGAGGTTTGTGTCTCGGCCCACGAAGTGGGACAATAGAGTTTCTTAAATCAGGAGGTTCGTTATGAAATCGAAGGGAATCCTTGTTGTTCTGGCACTCATTGCAATGGTGTGCGCAGTCCCCGCGGGCGCCACGACTCCGAAGACGCAGGCGCCGCAAATTACAGGTCAATATATTGAAGCGCGCACGGCGGATGTGTACACAGGGCCGTGCATCGCAAATTCCGAGATAGGGCTTGCCGGCAAACAAGCGGTGATGGGCTGGCACGTTGACCACGGAACCTGGGGCAACGTCGAATTGGACGGGCTGAGCGTGGTTGCCGTGGTGAATTCGGACGTCACGCTGGGCTCGCCCGATGGCGGGCCAGTGCACGCGCAAGCTTTGTTGATTGTGGACGAAGCGGCAACAGATGCGCAGCGCGCGGCGCTGGTGAATTTCGCGCAGGCGCAGACGGGGACTCTGTTGAACAAGATTGTGGCGATCCAAGCAGCGCCGATGCACTTTGAGACGAACATCGGCGGGCGGCACATGTCGGCGCAACTGGTTGCCGGGAATTTGGTGCGCATCACGACGCGCGGCCTAAACGACGGCGATGAGTTCTGCCACAACGAAGAGGTTTATTACCCGCCGCTCGCGGGAAACCTGATGAATGCGATGCCCGCGGTCGCAACGGAGGCGGGGTACCGTGGGAATCAGCTCGGCGTGACCTGGAAAGAAAATGAGCGCCGCGGCGTTTTTCTCGGCACCTTTGCGAATTGAAATCGAGATTCACAAATTGATTTCGAATTGACCAAGATTTCGAAGGCCCACTGTTTTCCGGTGGGCCTTTGTTTTATGCAGGAGATGTTTTTCGGAAGATCTGGAGCGACGCGTTGATGCGCGCGGCCATCTAACTAAGCGGGGGTTGATGGCAGCGCTTGATTGCACCGACCGCCCCGGACATTTTCCCGAGAGTGGAGAGACCCTTTTCGATGACTAACCGAATCCGCCGTGCATTCCTTCTCGCGTTCGCGTTTGGTTTGCTGGCTTCCGCGCGGGCGCAGGCGCAAGGCTACACCGTTGATGTGACAAATGATCCTCCGCCCGAAACGCTTTCGGCGGCGGTGCGCGACACACTCGCTTCAAAAGGCTTGCGCGTGACGACACCCTCGGGCCCGTTGTGCGAGATCTGGCTGCGCAAGGCTGTGCCGGGTGGAACTCCGTCGCAGGAGCTCGGCGTGGTGTATCCGCAGCTTCAAACCGGAACTCTTGTTGGCGCGATGGTGTTGAATACGGACACAAAAGATTACCGAAGGGCGGTGGTGCATTCGGGCGTTTACACGCTCCGCTACGCGCTTTCACCTGTAAATGGAAACCATCAGGGCGTTGCGCCGCAGCGCGATTTTCTTCTCGCGATCCCCGCGGACTTGGACAAGGACCCCGCCGCTCTGAACGAAAACCAGACGATTGAAGCGTCCAAGAAATCAACGAGCACGAACCATCCGTCTGTCTGGAGCCTGGTGCCGGGCGAAGGGAACGCCTCAGCAAAACCCGCGATGTCGCAAGACACGGGCGCGGATCTCTGGATTGTGCAATTCAGCGTGCCGATCGCCGGGCTGCCGGTGCGCATGGGGCTGGTGGTAGTCGGTTTCGGGCCCGAAGTCTAATGCCACAGATTAATTCAAAAGTTTAATCACGCGAGAGAGACTCGGCGGCATTAAGACCGGGCGCTGGCAGCGGTTGCAGGCTACGCTAAAAATGCATTTACATTAAAAGAAATGTTGGCGTAAGATGCAGCAGCCGCCGCTTCAACCTTAGACATTCAGAAGTTTGCCCTCGCGCGGCGGCGAGGAGCCACCGTGGCTAAGAATTTCCGAAGGCTCATCTTCTCAGGCGTGGGCTTTTATATCGTTATCCTTTTGATTGGAATTGTAGCTTGGGAGGGCCAGAGCTACATGTATGCTGCAGGCGAGAAGGAACTTGTTGACTCACAAGGGGGAATTGCGGGCGAGTCTCGCGACAAATGTACGGCCGTTCAAACGCAACAGATTGATGCATACTTGGAAATAAACCGGCTGCTCACCACGCTCGGGACTACGCTATTGGGGGCTGTTTTCTTCTTGCTATTTAGCACCGGAAAAACGCTCGCTTGGAAGCGGCGCAAAGGAGCCGCTGTGCTGGGTACGACCTTCGTAGCCGTGTCGATCTTCTTTGGCTATGTCGCCTATTTGTTTATTATATCGATACTTCAAGACGGAATTTGCGACATCAGTGCGTCTTATCCTCATTGGGCTCAGCAGACTCATTTCTACACATTTCTCCTTGGGGTGGTGTTCTTTGCGGACTTCACATATCACAATCTTACTCCAGGGGAAAAAGGTGCGGAATAGCATCATGGCTATTGCAATCAGAATCCTTTTCTGCTGGGCGTTCCTGTTTCCCGCACCGTTGGCGTCCCAAATGCCTGCGCCGCTCGGTAAATTGCAAATCACCTCAACGACGCCTGCCGGGGTCGTTCGGAAAGACAGCATCACCATTAATGGCGTATCGAGAAAGGAAAAAACACCCGTTACTCTTGCTGTCGTTCCCAACACTTACAATGTTGTGATCGGAACTTGCGCATCACAATCTGTAAAAGTTGCCTCAGGTCAAACAGCGCCTGTTAGTTGTGTGAATTAATTTCTGGTTGACGACGGCCAATGGTGATGCCGGTCTCTCACGCCCGACTAGCACCGCGCCATCCGACAATGTATCAATGCCCACAATGCGAAGTTGAAATTAACACCGCGACGGAAATCTGCCCGCACTGCGGTGCGGACCTTGCGGCCGCGGCCGAACCCACGCCGCCAACGCCGCTGCGAAAGGCGCTGGTGCGCTGGGGCATCCTGCTGGGAATTCTTCTCGCGAGTTTGTGGGGTTTCCTGCTCTTTGTTATGCCCGCGTATCATGGCAACCCGGCGTCCGCTGCTGAATCGCGGGCGATTCTAGCGCTGAACGATGTGCGCAGCACCCTCGTATCGTACGCGGCGGCGCAACCGGGAGGATCGTTCCCGGGCTCGCTCGAAACTCTGGGTGACAGTGCGCGTGCTGCCGCGCAGCTTGCGCAGAGCGAGGGCTACCAGCTCCAGTACATTCCGGCGCCGGCGGGGGAAGACGGTGCGATCCACAGCTTCGCATTGCAGGCGCGCGCGGGAAATTTCGGCTACCGAAACTTTTACATGGACCAGTCAGGCACGCTGCGCGCGACGAAGGAAAACCGTGCGGCGACGTCGCAGGATCCGCCGCTTTAATTGATTTCGTGAGAATTCGCGGCTGGGCCTGAGCCGCGGCGCCGGGAGTTGGTGTTATACTTTCCGGGCTGCAACAGTCTCCCAAAGTTTTCATAGAAATGCCGCGGAGAGGTGGCCGAGAGGCTGAAGGCGGCGGTTTGCTAAACCGTTGTACTGGCTAAAACCGGTACCGGGGGTTCGAATCCCCCCCTCTCCGCCATAAATCTAAGGGATCCCCGCCAAACACCTTCACTTTTTGTGCCCACCGAGGGAAACAATCTCCATGAAGCTGCTATTGACGGGCCTTCGATGTGGCTGAAAGCTTCGCCGCGAGACTGGCGTCAAACATCGCGCCGTAGCTGAGGTACTGGTAGACCACGTCGCGCGGGTAGCGGATGTTGACGACTGCCGCACCACTGTTCGCGCTGGCCTGCATTCGCAGCTCGGCGTTAATTCCAGCCCAGGCGCTCGGTATGTTCAGCGCGCGGAAACGCGTAACAATCTGATCGCGCAGCGCGGGATCGAAGTGGACGGCATACTTGTCCACGAGCGCCTTGATGGCGTTGTAATCTCCCTCCGCTTTGCAGCGCATCAGTTCCGCGAGCAGCATGCCCACTCCCTGATGCATTTTCTGGTAGTCGGCCACGCGGATGTAGGTCTTGCCGTCGCGCGTGAATTGCTCGATGGAGCCGGGAACCTTGTCCTCGATGTAGCGCACGATGAGCTGGCGGTCGCGCTGGTGATCTTCTTCGATGCTGTCGCCGCGCGGGATGCGGCGGAGCTGCGTGAGAGGAGCAATCGCCGCGTCGTCATACATCGCCTCCGCGATTTCTTCTTGATTGGATATGAGGTTTAACTCTTTGAGCTTTGGGTCCCACACGTTCCACAGACCCATCAGATCCGCGCGGGCTTCCTCGAGAGTTGAGAAATATTCCTTCAAGTAGGGCTCGGCGCCCTTCGTCAGGCGGTCGCTCAGTTTGCCCGACCCGTGGCCGATGACCTCGTGAAGTGATGTTAAGAGATCATCTGCTTCAGACCCGTAGCGAAGGTGGCGCTCGGCAATTTCTTGGCTGGCGGCGAATTCGTGGGAAGATTTCGAGCCGCTCGCCTCATTCAAAGCGCGGCTGCTGCCGGTAAACAGGAAATTTTTTGTGCCATATTTATCGTGGATTTCATTTTCATTCGGAAGGTTGTCGCCAATAGTGCTCACGGAAAAATCGCCCGTCTCGATGAGCGTCTCAACTGCTTTCACGACCGGCGGATGAAATGTCTGCCGCTTGTACTTCGCGTCCCACGGCGCTTTTTGTTCGAAGTAGTCGGCGTTCTGCGCGAGCTTGACCATCACGTCGGTCACAGCCTTATCCGTGATGGTGACAAAGCTCTGCGAACTTCCCTTCGCGCCACGCGCGTCACGATAAATCTCTATGAATCCATTGTCGAAATCCACCGTGGCGTCGTTCTGCACCCAATCGGTGCCGAATTGCACCCAGTCAGCGAACTCACCGGTCTGGTAAAAGCGCATCAGGTCCGCGATCACCTGCGCCTGCTTTGGTTCGGCGAAGCCGCGCGCCTTATCAAGACATTCGACCGCTTTCTTGAGGTAAACGGCGTAGAGGCCCGGCGGCACTCTGCCGTCGGGCGTCCCGGCCCGGTAAACAAGTTCTTGCAGTTTTCCGTCCGGGCCTGTCGCAACGCGCGAGTTCAGCGGGTACTTCTCATGAAGATCCTTCAGGTCGGCGAGGCTGAGGCCGGGATAAAAAGTGTTGGAGCTGGCCTGGATCGTGTCTTTGCCGCCCGTGGGGCTCTTGGCCGTGTCCATGGGATCAAAATTGGGATCGAAAAATGCGGCGCGCAAGGACTCTACTTCTCGCTTCACATCCTCGGTGGATTCGAGAGGAGGCAAGTCCCCATACGCAGTGCTGAACGCCCCGACGCCCTGCGCGCGGAGTGCAGCTTCCTGCAACTGCGGGAAAGTAAAATTGGGGACGAATTTTTGCGCTGTGTATTCGTCGTGATTGCCCCGGTTGGCCCAAAAAAGTTTGGCGTATTCGGTGATCTTAGCGAGCGCCACCGGATCGGTTCCTTCCTGGTAGGCGAGGATTCCTTCCAGAAGGCGTTTTTGTCGCAGGCCGTAAGCAGAAAGCTGGTCGTAAATGATGGGATCGATCGCGATGGAGGCCTGCGTTAGCCAGTAGGCAAGCGCCTGCTGCCTTGGCGTGAGCGACTTGAAGCTTTCGGCCTGCACCTGAATGAAGCCGACGTCGCCGACGCGCTCAACCAGAACAGGGTTTGCGGGCAGCGCTCTTTGTTGGCATAGCGCGAGCGCCGCAGCACATAGAATCAGACTGCCCGCAAGAACTCCTCGTCTCACAATTGCCTCCCCATCGCGCAAGAGCTGCTCCAGACGGCCTCATGATACAAGGGGTGTGATAAGCTGGCACGCCAAAAAGATATACGGCCAAAATTAATGGGGAGGGATTCTCTTCATGCATCGTAAATCTCCTGCGGTCAATCAAAATATTCGGCTGGCAATAGCGCTGGTTGTAGCTTGCGCAATGATTCTCGCCGCGCCGCTCGCGAGCCCGCGGTTTTCGGCCGCAGCGCAGTCGTCATCGGGGCCAATCCAAATCAGCGTTGACTTGAGCGAAGCGCCGCGTCACATTTTTCACGCGCACCTCGTGATTCCCGCCACGCCCGGGCCGCTCACGCTTCTCTATCCAAAATGGATTCCCGGCGAGCACATGCCGGACGGGCCCATCTCCGATTTGACGGGATTGAAATTCACGGCCGACGGCAAAACGCTTGTGTGGCAGCGCGACTCAGTGGACATGTATGCCTTTCACATGGAAATCCCCGCGGGGGCAACGTCAGTGGAAGCCAGCCTGGACTATCTGAATCCAGTTGATGGCGGCGGATTTTCCGCGGGGCCATCGGCCACCGCGAAAATTTTGATTCTCGAATGGAATGACGTGTTGCTCTATCCCGCGGGGACGAAATCGGACGACCTGACTTACTCGCCGAAATTGAAACTGCCAGCAGGGTGGAAATTTGTAACAGCGCTAACGACGCAAAGCCAGCAGGAAAATGAAATTCAATTTGGGCCAGTCTCGCTGACGAACCTGGTGGATTCACCGGTACTCGCCGGTTCATTCTTCCGCTCGATACCGCTCGCGCCGGATGTACAGCCGCCGCATCATCTGGACCTCGCGGGCGATTCCGCCGCATCGGTGGATATTCCCGCCGACGAATTGGAAGCGTACAACCGTTTGGTGCGCGAGGCCGGAGCGCTCTTCGGCGCGCGCCACTATGACCATTACGATTTCCTTCTCTCGCTGACGGATCATTTTTCGCCAAACGGCCTCGAACATCACCAATCGAGCGACAACCGCGCGCCCGAGCGGACGCTTCTCGATCCGGACCTCCGTTTGGAATTCGCGAGTTTGCTCTCACACGAATTCACGCATTCTTGGAATGGGAAATACCGCCGCCCCGCGGGGCTCGCCACTCCGGATTACGGCCAGCCGATGAAAGGCGACCTTCTTTGGGTGTACGAAGGACTGACACAATATATCGGCGAGCTTCTTTCCACACGCTCAGGCATCCGCGATGAGGAGGCTTACCGTGAGACATTGGCACAAACGGCGGCGTACCTCGATCATCAGGTGGGACGCAACTGGCGGCCGTTGCAGGACACTGCAACCGCAGCGCAGACCCTTTACCTGATTGGGAGCAAAGCCTGGTTTGCCTGGCGCCGCAGCGTGGATTTTTATGACGAGAGCTGGCTGATCTGGCTGGAAGCAGACACCATCATCCGAAAACAGACGGGCGGGAAAAAATCGCTCGACGATTTCTGCCGCGCTTTTCATGGCGCACCGAGCACGGGCCCGAAAATGGTCCCCTACACTTTTGATGATGTAGTGGCCACCATGAACCAAGTCGTCGCATATGATTGGCGAAAGTTTTTCCGCGACCGGCTGGATTACGTCGGGCCGCGCGCGCCGCTGGGAGGAATTGACAACGGTGGTTGGCGGCTCATCTACAATGACAAGCCGAACATCTACATGCAGGCATTCGAACACACGGATGGACGCTTGGACTGGACTTACTCTCTGGGGTTGATGCTCAACACGGCTGGCCAGGTGGTGGATGTGCTTCCCGAAACGCCTGCGGCGCGCGCGGGGTTAGCTCCGGGGATGAGAATCCTCACCGTGAACGGCAAAGGCTGGTCTCCGGACGTGCTGCACGATGCGGTGCGCGCCGCGAAGACCGGTATGGGAACAATTGATTTGCAGGCCGATAATGAAGGCTACACACGTGCGAATAACTATAGCTTGAATTATCACGGCGGCGAACTTTATCCCCATCTGGTGCGGGATGATTCGAAGCCGGACTTGCTCGGCCAGATCCTGAAGCCGCTCACCCCGATTACCGCGCCAAAGTAGGGAGCGGGGGAGGCGATTTTCTCGAACCTTTCGCGGGGAATACGAATCCAATTCTGCAGGTAGCCGCGTACTAGCGGCGAGGGGTTATGCTCATCAAAAAACCAGCGGATTTGAAATATTCGGATATCACGCCAAGGGAAGTCTATTTGAACCGCCGCAAATTCCTGGCAGGCGTCGCGGTGGCCGGCGGAGCGATGCTCGCCGGGCGCGCCGCGTGGGACCTGATTTCGCCGGGACTTAGCGCGTCCGCCGCCACTACGCAACTCACTGGGCTTGTCAAGAGCCCGTTCAGCACCACGGAAAAGCAGAACACTTATAACCAAGTGACGACCTACAACAACTTCTACGAATTCGGGTCGGACAAGGGCGATCCCTCAAAGAACGCCGGCAATTTCACTACATCGCCGTGGAGCGTGTCCGTGGAAGGCGAAGTCGCCAAGCCGCGCACGTTTACGATTGACGAGCTGATGAAGCTCGCACCGCTCGAGGAGCGGATTTACCGCCACCGGTGCGTGGAGGCCTGGTCCATCGTTGTGCCGTGGATCGGCTATTCCTTTAGCGCGCTGGCTAAGGTCGTGCAACCAACTTCCAATGCAAAGTATGTCGCGTTTCAGACCTTCTATGATCCGCAGCAAATGCCTTGGGGAAAACGGACCGGAATTTTGCTGCCCTATGTCGAGGGACTCCGGTTGGACGAGGCGATGAACCCGCTGGCGTTGCTCAGCGTGGGAATGTACGGACAGACGTTGCCAAACCAGGACGGCGCGCCCGTGCGAATGGTACTGCCGTGGAAGTATGGCTTCAAAAGCATTAAATCGCTTGTGAAGATCAGGTTTGTTAAGAATGAACCGCCGACGACCTGGAAGACTTACTCTTCTGAAATGTATGGCTTCTATTCCAATGTGAATCCCAAGGTGGATAACCCGTCATGGAGCCAAGCCAAAGAGCGGCGCTTGGGCGAAGTCTTCATGCGGCCTACGCTGATGTTTAATGGCTACTCCGATCAAGTGGCCAGCATGTATGCCAACATGGATTTGAGCAAATTCTACTGAGAATTCCCAAATGAATTCCATCCTATCCAATAAATGGCTGAAAGTGCCGGTGTTTCTACTCTGCCTCGTCCCGGCGGGGCTCCTCGTTTGGGGGTATCTTCACGACGACCTCACATCGAACCCGATCGAATACATCACTCACAGTACCGGCGATTGGACGATCCGTTTCCTGATCATCACGCTGGCGATTACTCCCGCGCGGAGACTTCTCAAGATGCCAGCGTTCATCCGTTATCGGCGGATGTTGGGACTCTTCGCATTCTTCTACGTATGCTTGCACTTCACCACCTATCTCTGGCTCGATAAGTCCTTCGAGTTCCACGATATGTGGGCCGATGTGGCCAAGCGCAAGTTCATCACCGTGGGGTTCGCGGGATTTCTATTGATGGTTCCACTGGCGGTAACTTCAACGGCAGGTTGGATCCGCCGCATGGGTGGCAAGAATTGGCTGCTGCTGCACCGCTTGATTTACTTCAGCGCCATCGCGGGCGTGATTCACTACGCGTGGCTGGTGAAGTCGGACGAGCGAAAGCCAATCCAATACGGCGTGCTGGTGGGATTGCTGCTGATGTATAGATTGGTTGTCTGGATTACCGGAAAGAAGCAGAAGGCACGCGGAAGAGTGGCGATCGCAGCGCCACCACCGATGGAAACCTCAGAGTCCGCGTAAAAAAACCCAGATACTTGAAGTAATTCTCAAGTGAAGAGAATTACCCCTTCGGCAGTATCGAAACGAAACCGAAATTGATATCTTGAAGGCCACCCTTTAGAGTTCGCCTGTCGTGCGAGCCGCAGGGCTGTTGGCTCGTGAAGGAGAGCAGAATGCTTGCGGCGCCTGAAAAAGAGAAACGCAGCATTTTCCGCAATCCACTCCTTTACACCTCCACGGCGCTGCTTGTGGCCCTGCTCTATGTGGGATGGGTTTTCTATTCACGCTGGCAGGAGAACCAGGCGTACGAAGAGCGCGTTGCTCAGCGGGAGGCAAAGAAAAGAGAGGAAGATGAGCGCGCCGTGGAGCTCATGGGCGGAAACAGGTTCGAAATTGTAAATTTCTACGGGACCCCCAGCATAATCCGCAACGACCAGAGCGCCGCGCTTTGCTACAGTGTTTCCAACACCAAGAAAGTGCGCCTGGATCCGCCGGACGCAAATGTGTGGCCTTCCTTGAGCCGCTGCTTCCACGTGTCGCCCAAGAAAACGACGACATACACGCTGACCATAGAAGACACGGAGGGCCACGTGAAGTCCGCAACTGTGAAAATCATTGTTGAGTAGGGCCAACTGCGGGGGAGCGCACTGTCACTTGTGGTAGAATTTCTTTCTTGCGGCAGAGGGTCTATGCAGATTTGTCTGTAAATCCAAATGTGGCGGCCTTGGGGGATCTATTTTGAAACGGGCCGCAGCCAAGAAACGAAAACGATCAGTCCCGAAAATCCGTGAAAAACACAGGAAATCCAGTATGAGCGACGCACGACCCGACCCTCTGGCCAAGATCAAACAAAAGCTGGAGGAAGAAATCCGCGCCATCGAGCGCGAACTTGTCGATGAGCTGCCGAAGGAAATCGCCAAGGCCCGCGCGCACGGCGATCTTTCCGAAAATGCCGAATACAAGTATGCCAAGGAGCGCCAGGCCTACCTCAACGGGAAAGTGCAGCAACTGAAAAAACGCATGGGCGATGTTTCGATGCTCAACGTAAGCAATCTGCCGAGAGACGCGGCGGCCTATGGCTCGCGCGTTTGGATCCTCGACATCCAGAAATCAGTGGAAGTGGTATACAAGCTCGTAACCACCGAAGAATCCGACGTCCCGAACGGACTAATCTCAACAACCTCGCCGATTGGCAAAGCATTGTTGGGCCGGCGCGTTGGCGACGAGATCAAGGTGCAAACGCCCGTTGGCATCAAGGAATTCGAGGTCGTGCGGCTAAAGACCATCCACGAAGACGAGTGACATCTCATAACAAATCGCCGCTTTCTTGTGAGACACGCATTCCAAATCAAATCTCATTTCCAGTTGATGGAAGCCTGCGCGCGCGATGAGACCATCCCTTATCGTTCACGGCGGCGCGTGGCCAATCCCCGATGAAGCTGTCGCGGCATGCAAAGAAGGCTGCCGGCGCGCGCTGGTGGCCGGCTGGACTGTGCTCAATCGTGGTGGATTAGCTGCCGACGCGGTCGAGGCGGCAATCGTGGTTCTTGAAGATGATCCCGTCTTCGACGCGGGGACGGGCGCGCACTTGAATCGCGATGGCCTGGTTGAGTTGGATGCCATCGTGATGGACGGCGCCACGCTGCAGGCCGGAGCCGTGGCCGTGGTACACCGCGTGAAGAATCCCATCCGCCTTGCGCGGCGCGTGATGGAATCATGCGAGCACATGATGCTTGCCGGCGAAGGCGCGGAGCGGTTTGCACAGGAGCAGGGCTTCGCGCTATGCGATCCCGCGGAATTGGTCGTGCCGCGCGAGCGCGCGGCTTGGGAAAAGTGCAGCAAGGGCGTGCATGACCAAGCGAATCACGTTCATCAGGGAGGCACCGTTGGCGCCGTGGCCATGGACCAGACGGGCCACATCGTAGCGGGCAACTCGACCGGCGGGACTTGCTGCAAGCGCGCCGGGCGCGTTGGCGATACCCCGCTCATTGGCTGCGGCTGTTACGCTGACGAGGAGGCAGGCGGTGTTTCCTGCACCGGTTGGGGCGAGGCCATCATGAAAATTGTCATGGCCAAGACGGCCGTGGACCGGTTGCGCGTGTATGAAGGGAAACCGCAAAACGTCGCGGAAGCCTGCGTTCAATTGCTCGCCAAGCGCACGAAGGGCGCCGGCGGACTCATCCTGCTCGACCGAAAAGGCGTTCCCGCGGCCGCTTTCAACACGCCGCGCATGGCGCACGGATACGTGAATTCAGACGGCGCCTTCTTCACGACGGTTTAGCTCGGGTAACACAATACTTCACATTATTTGAAGTATTGTGCGGGTGCCTGCATTAGAACGCGGGGAGCGAAAACGGGGTGGGGTTACTGGACGCAAATTGGATTTTTACGATCACGCAGACGGCGGATAGGCGCTGCGTTGATTTCGCGCACGCTAGCCTAAGTAGAATTTCACCTGACACCTTCGCGGAATATGTGTAGCGCGGCTCAACCGTACTATCTCGCCACATCGAGTCTGTGCTGACTGTGATCCACCCACGCGGAGTCAGGTGATATAGCGTTTTGACTCGGTCAACAGCCATTCTGGCATACATCGCAAGAGCTTACCCTCGATTTGCGATGTTTTTAGACTAATCCGCTCATATATGAGGCACACCTGACGGCTGGCGCAGATGCCAGAAGGTGACCGTCTACGCCATCCTGTGGAGAACGCAGTAGGAGGGGGAAAAATGGAACAGACTTCACATAAGCTGTTTGATGTGTGGGAAGAGCCTGGCACTTCGCATCCATGGAAGGTACAGGTAAAGTGGGGTATATTCGAGCACGACTCGCGGGCAGTTGCTGAGAGTATCGCAGCAGCAGAGAAAGAACTGCTTTCCCGCGATTCTGAAAGTAAAAAGCAAGCATAGCAAGCGGCGCGGCCCTACAAAACGGGTCCGCGCTCGCTCCGCCACATTCCTTGATGTTCGAGGCGTACCGCCTCCAGGGAGGTCTGGATTGGCTACGGCTATTGTCAACAAATATGGAATAGCCTTCAACGGTTTGGCGCACCTCGAAGGTCCAGGTGTTGACTGGAAAGGGTTGAATGGAGAACTGCTTTTTTATTTGGAGAAGAAATCCATGACGTCGACTGACAAAGCAATCTGGGAATTTAAACCAGGTGGATCTATCCCCGTGGCGGAGATTATGTCAATGCTGGAAAGGTACGGGTTCGATGTTGTCCAAGGCAGTGATAATTATGATGATTGGATGAAGACTTTGAGTTCCGGTCTGTGAATTCCCTTGTCATCGCTTTGGTTCCTTCTTCTTCCATAGTGCACCGCCGCGCGCCCTGGCGCCGCCATAGCACGCGGAGCTACTTCGGGGTCCGCTCGGCCCAATCCCTTTGTATTTCCCAAAGTTCATCAACCATCTTTAGTAGGTCCTTCCAGACCTTAGTTCTCGGATGAAGGTCTCTCTGCGTTCTGATTATCCGATCCATAATTCTAACGAGATTATAAAGGTCGTAATGCCCTGTCACTGCCTTCTTCTTCATTCCTTCCTCCATCCGACCACCGTGGGATTCCAGCTTTCTTGACCCTTCGCCAGCCATAAGCTACGCTCGGTGATGCGTATTTACAATAGCGTACGTATCTCTCCGGTTTCTTTTTAGGAGATTATATGGCGTTGTGGATGGCTCTGGCCAGTCTGCTTCTGAGCGCGCTCGCTATAATCGTTGCCGTTTATTACGGTCCGGTCGCCGCTGTTAAGATGCAACGAAAACTGGATGAAGAGCGTGAAGCAAAAAAACTCGAGCGGGAAATGTTGGAAAACAGTAGACCCGACAAAAATAGGAGCGGTCCCCCTGTTCTTCCCCGGCTGTGAGTTTTGTTACCGCTTGTTGCCAACAGCAGGCAGCGGTTTACGGCGTTCGTGGAGAACCTGCAGGAGAGCGTCCGGGGGAAAAATCAGGTCGCTTACGTGGTTCGCTGAACCCACCATGTGGGGGCGTTTCCTGGCGATAGAGGGCGAATCCGCAGCGCTCCCCTACCGTGGAGCGGACATGGCTTTTCCTTAATTGGATTACTTGCTTGGAATTTTCTCGCACACGCCAGACACTAACACTGTGCCCGAAGCCCTTTCGACATAACGCAGCGTTGTAGGTTCAAACGAAAGCAAAATCTTGCCAATCGGATTGGGGTCCGGGGTCAGGTCAAAGGTCCACAAATTTCCAGTCCCACGAAAATATCCAGATGTAGTCACTACGCCTTTATAATATGAAGAATAGAGTAGCAACACACCGCCACCGCGAAGATACGCTTCAGTTCCTGCTCCGATGTCACGATCTGTAATGCTGAGCCAACCGCCATCAATAAAATGCACGTTCGGTCGAGACGCTTCGATTGATTGCTTGGTTTGCCAAGCCTCATCATCGTCTGCGTTATCAACGAGGGCTTTGATCGCCTTGGCCCATCGTTCGTCATACGCCATGACTTCGAATGTGAAGAACCACTGTAAACTCGGTTTGTCGTGGAAGCAGACGAAATCCCTGCCTGCTGCTAGAGAGAGACCTCCGGCATCATAAAGTTGCTTGTAGTAATCACGGGCGGTGGTCGGACTCGCCGCCGCAGACGGCGGAGCCTCGGTATGCGCCTCCGGCTCGACCGCCTCCGTTCCGACGGGGAAACCCTTTACTTTGGAGCCAGCCGAAAGCAGGCGCTTCGCATCGTTGATGGGAATTGCGAAGTTTAGATTCTCCCCGCCTTCAAAATACAGGGTTGTAATGCCGATGACTTCTCCCGCCATATTGAACAGCGGGCCACCGCTGCTACCAGGAGAAATGGGCGCAGTGATTTGCAAATACTTGCCGAAAGAAGTTACGTTCGGACTCGTGACAGGTGTTGCGTCTTCGTAACCCGAGGGCAACTGAATTTGTGATGCGGCTCCGTTTGCTATCTCGATTGTTCGGATTCCACTGATTATGCCGTTCGAGACGGTCGATTCGAGAGAAAGCGGACTGCCAATCGCAACGATTTCTTCTCCCACTTGTACTCGGTCAGAGTTTCCGAGAGCAAGCACGCGGAAGTTCTGGCCGTGGGCTTTGATTACTGCTAGGTCCCGCGCTTTGTCGAATGCCACTACCCCATCGACATCATAGAACGCCCCGTCAGGCAGCTTAACGATTGCGGAGTTGGCACCCTTGATGACGTGGTAGTTCGTCACAATGCGGCCATCCGTGCTGACGAGGAAGCCAGTGCCTTGGGCAACAGGCTTACCATCCTTGTCTGATGTGATGATTGAAACGATTGCCCCATTCGCGGCCTTGGCTATCGCTGGTATGTCCTTCCGGGGCGGTGCAGACTGCGCGGCCACAACGCCAGCAAGAAGCATGGTCAAAGGGAACGCGACTGAAGAAAAGGTTATGGCCGCATGTTTCACGTCTGCATTTCTCCTCTATCAATCGTTGCCGGGCACAGCGTTAGAGTCAATGGAGCATGTCGAAGCAGTTATTTGCACACGAAGGTCACCGTCCGTGATAATGGGGCGGATGAGTAATCCTCTTGCCCATTCGATCACCCTCTTGCGCCAGGAGGCGCATTAACGACCAACGTTTGTAGAATCCTCAGTCCTTAAATTCCAGCCAAAGAACTTTAGCCTTGTGTGGTAAATCGTTTTTGAACACCCAATCCTGATTTGCGCCGACCCATTGCATAACACCTGCGGGGAAAGTTGGAGCCATTTTCTCCCTTGGCGCGGTTTTGTCGTTCATTCTTTCCGGAAGAATCACGAAACGAGCGTGCCCGGTCTTGGGTGGCGCCCATGTGCCTCCGCGATCGACACCATATGCGTTCACACGCAGCTCCTGAGTTTCCAGGATGGTTTGTGGGCCCCCCACATTCGCCATCCTCTCCGCATCTTCCAATGCCGCATCTATGGATGGGAAGAAAATCTTCACTTCGCCCTGTTTGTGCAGCAATGAAATCGTAATATTGCGAAATGGCGTATCCCCGACATTTCCCGCAATGTGCGCGATCGGCCCTTTCACGAAATTCACCGTGGTATCGGGCAGGTGTGAACTCACCATCGGCTTGCCCTCGATTGCATTCGTGATGTCCGCGTCCCCAAACACAACGTAAACGTAGTCGTAATCATGCTGGTGCAGCAGCGTCGCCTCATGCGGCGGGACTTCCACCTCGTATGCCTTTATATACGAGTTCTCGATGATCAGATGGTGGTGATGCTCCTGCGAAATCGGCACGGCAGCCCCTTGCGATAGGATAGCCCCAGCCCCGCAAGCCGCGAGCGCAATCAAGCAGAATGCCCTTACGCGCAAGAGCTTCGCCACCTCCCCGCGGGATTCTACAACGTTTGCCGCGCCGCGCGGCATCGTGCTAGCATCGCCCATTTCGGAGCCTCGCGGCGCCTTCCGCAGGCAGGCGGCGGGCGGCGGGGCTTCATCCTCCAACCACAGGGGACGCCCATGAAGGCCTATAGCACGCAGTTCATCCGAAACGTTGGCATTGTCGGCCACGGCGACACCGGAAAAACGCAACTCGTGTCGTCGTTGCTCTTCACTGCCGGAATGACTCCCCGGCACGGGAAGGTTGCGGAAGGGAATACGGTCACCGACTGGGACGAAGAGGAGATCGCTCGGAAAATCACCATTCAGTCTTCGCTGGCCTATGCCGAATGGGCCGCCTCCGGCCAGGCCGAGAAAACCAAAATCAATTTTATTGACACGCCGGGCTACAGCACCTTTGTCAACGAGACGCGCTCCACGCTCGTCGGAGCCGATTGCGCGCTGATCCTCGTGGACGCGCACACGGGCGTGCAGGTGGTCACCGAAAAAGTCTGGGACTATTGCGCGGAATACGAATTGCCACGCGCGTTTGTAATCAACTGGATGGACCGCGAGATGGCGAGCTTCGAGCGCGCGGTTGCTTCTGTCCAGCAAGTTTTCGGACGCGGCGCCGTGGCCGTGCAATTGCCGATTGGCGAGGAAAAAAGTTTTCGGGGCGTCGTGGACCTGGTGGCGATGAAGGCGCTCATCTATTCAGCCGGCGGCGACGGCAAAGCAAAAGTCGAAGAGATTCCCGCAGACATGGCCGACGCGGCCAAGGCGGCCCACGAGGCTCTCGTGGAGATGGTTGCCGAAGGCGACGACAAACTAATGGAGGAGTTCTTTCAGGAAGGCACTCTGCCCCCGGAGGATCTGCGCAAGGGGCTAAAAGATGCAGTGGCAACGCGGCGCATCTACCCCATCCTGGCAACGGCGGCCTTGCCGAACATCGGAAGCGACGCCATCTTGAATTTCCTGGTCGAAATTTTCCTCGACCCGTTCGTACGGGGCAAGGTGACCGGGTACACGGAACCGGAGCGCAAAGGCGAATCGGTCGAGCGAAAGATTGCGGACACCGAACCGGTTTCCCTCTTCGTCTTCAAAACACTCTCCGATCCGTTCGCCGGGCGCATCACCTATTTCAAAGTGATGTCCGGAATGCTCAAAGCGGACGCCAATGTGGTCAATTACAACCGCGGCACTGCAGAGCGCTTGCAGCACATCCAGATCATGCAAGGCAAGACCGGCGCCGACGTGCCCGAGCTGCACGTGGGTGACCTGGGAGCGGTCGCGAAACTGAAAGACACGATTACCGGCGACACGCTGGGAGACAAGGCTTCGCCGATCTTCTACGCCCCGGTGCGTTTCCCCGAACCCTCCATCACGTTTGCCATCGAGCCAAAGACTCGCGCCGACGAAGACAAAATCGGCCAGGCCATTCACAAGATCCTCGAGGAGGATCTGTCACTGCGATTCTCACGCGACCCGCAGACAAAAGAGTTTTTGCTGGCGGGATCCGGCCAGCAGCACATCGAAATCGTGGTCGCCAAATTAAAGAAGCGCTATCACGTTGAGCTGACTCTCAAGCCTCCCAAGGTTCCCTACCGCGAGACGATTCGCGGCAAGGCTGATGCCGAAGGCAAACACAAGAAACAAACCGGAGGCCACGGCCAGTTCGCCGTCTGCCGCGTGAAGTTTGAGCCGCTGCAGCGCGGCTCCGGAGTTGAATTCGTGGACGATATTTTCGGCGGCGCAATCCCCAAGAACTGGATCCCGTCGGTCGAAAGAGGCGTTCGGGATACGGCCGCGCGAGGCTATCTCGCCGGGTTCCCCATGGTGGATTTCCGCGCGTCGGTCTACGACGGCAAGTATCACGATGTGGATTCATCCGATATGGCTTTCCGAATCGCCGGTTCGCTGGCCTTCAAGGAAGGGATGACGCAGGCAAAGCCCGCGCTGCTCGAGCCCATCATGCACGTCGAGGTTGCCGCACCCGACCACTATTCCGGCGACATCATGGGCGATTTGAGCTCGCGGCGCGGACGGATTAGCGGAAGCGAGATACGACAAACCACCGTTATCGTCAAAGCCCAGGTGCCGTTGTCAGAGATGTTGAGCTACGCGACGGGCCTGACCTCGATGACCCAGGGCCGGGCGTCATACCATATGGAGTTTTCACACTACGACTACGTGCCCGCGGAAATCGCGGAAAAAATCATCGCGCACGCAAAGGCCTCACGCGCCGGTGTTGAAGTTGAGGAAGAGGTCTGAGCGCGGCGCGCTGAATCGAATAAACCAATTTGGCTCGGCGCCAAATTGGATGTTGTGAGTTCTCCCTGATAAGAGAGAATCCTCGTTTGTAATTCATGCGCCGTGAAGTGAGATTTCCGGCCGGATAGGTCTCAATGAAAAAAGATAAGACTCATAACTGGCGCGATTCGACTCGCGCAATCCATGCCGGAGAATCGCACCACGGAATCAGTGGCCCGGTCTCCACGCCCATCGTGCGATCTTCCACGTTCACATTTTCCGGCACGGCGGAAATGAAGCGGTGGGCAGAAGGCAAGAGCAAAGCCTACATCTACACGCGGTACGGAAATCCCACGCTCACGGTCGCGGAAGCCAAGATCGCGCAGCTCGAGCGCGCTGAATCCGCCGTTGTCGCGGCGTCCGGCATGGCAGCCATTTCATCAGCCCTTTTGTCCCTGTTGAAACACGGCGACGAGTTGATTGCCACCCGCCAGCTCTATGGCGGCAGCTATCGCCTGATGCGGGATGTATTTCCCGGATTCGGAATTCGCGTCCATCACGTGGAATCGGATCTCGAAGGAGTCGAGCGTCTGGCCAACAGCCGCACGCGGGTGCTTTACGTAGAGACGCCGACCAATCCGACGCTTCGCGTCGTGGATCTGCGCAAAGCTCTCGCCCTTGCGCGCAAACTCAAACTCGTCAGCATTGTGGACAACACTTTTGCTTCTCCGGTGCTGCAAAAGCCGATCGAACTGGGCTTTGATCTCACCGTCCACAGCGCGACAAAATACTTGGGCGGCCATTCCGACTTGATCGGCGGAACCGTCGCGGGCAGCAAGGGGTTGGTGGATAAAGTGAGGCAAATGATTATTTACCTCGGCGGATCGATGGACCCCGAGGGCGCTTACCTCCTCATCCGTGGGATGAAATCCGTCGAACCGCGCGTTCATCGCCAGTGCATCACGGCGATGGCTGTCGCGCGGTATCTTGCGAAACACCCGAAGGTTGCGCGCGTGCACTATCCCGGCCTCACATCGCATCCCGATCATGCTTTAGCGAAAAAACAGATGTCGGGTTTTGGCGCGATGATGGCCTTCGATTTAAAAGGCGGCCTGCATGCCGCGCGCCGCTTCTGCGACCGCACGAATCTTTTTCTTCTCGCAGCCAGTCTTGGGGGCGTCGAATCCCTCTGCGTGCTGCCCATCTACACGTCGCATTACAAGATGAGCCGCCAGGAACTGGCCGCGGCGGGCGTCGAGCCCGGCACGGTTCGATTGTCCGTCGGCCTCGAAGATCCCGCGGACCTCATCGAAGACTTGCGTCAGGCCTTGGCGTAGTCCGCGAACAGGCTTCGCTACTTGCTCTCTTGAAATCGTCTGTTTGGAATGAGTTACGGTCATTCCACCGTTCCGAGTTGACCCATTACCTTTATCCGTCCTAGCATGAGTCATCGGCTGACCCAAATCGCGGGAATGCCGTCTAATACTTCAGGGTCTGAGCCGGTTCATCAGTCTTAGCGCAGGCCTTCGACTCGATTCATGGCGTGACCAGACGATTCTCCAAATCGGCGGCGAGCCATTGCCTGAAGGCGGTGCTATGCCTTGCCGGCGTACTTACCATGATTTGCATGCTGGCGCTTGCCGGCTGCGACGATGCCACTCGCAATACCGCGCAGGTTCGCCCCCCGGAAATCAAGGCTGCGCCGGAGCAAACTGCGCAAGCACCGCAGTTCCCCAGCGGTTCTTTACTTTATCCACTACCGTTTCTTCCAAGGTCCGGCGTCTCCATGACTCTTCTGGGGCCGCCGCCTGATTCGGGATTGGATTTGATCCTTTCCTATGCCCAATGGTATTTCGAAGCCGGACAACAGGATTTTCGCGCCGGGCATCTGGCCAAGGCGCGGCAGGAGTTCGACCTCTCCGTGGATACCATGATCGGGAGCGGGTTTGACATCACAAGCGACCCCCGCCTCACTGCTGCGTTCCATCATATTGTAGAGACCATCAGCAGCGAAGAGTTCGCCGCTTTCCGCGAGGGAGACGGCTTTTCGGAGCAAAAGGCCGAAGCGGCTCCGATTGATGAGATCCCTGAAATCGGTGAGCCTGCACCCGGATCGCTTGACCCGAAGCTGGCTGCGGGCGCAACGCGCGAAATATCGCTCGTCCCGCATGACCTTCCCCTCACCGTGAATGAATACGTTCTCGCTTATTTGAATTTTTTCCAGACCCCGCGCGGACGCGCCATCGTGGAGACCGGATTGCGCCGCGCCGGGCGTTACCGTCCGATGATCGAGCGCGTGCTCGACGAAGAGGGCTTGCCGCGCGACCTCATCTATCTTGCGCAGGCCGAAAGCGCATTTCAGCCGACCGCCGCTTCGCGCGCTCGCTGCGTAGGCATCTGGCAGTTCGCTGCCTGGCGTGGCCATGAATACGGGCTGAATCGCAACTGGTGGATTGACGAGCGCCAGGATCCGGAAAAATCCACGCGCGCCGCGGCCCATCACCTCCACGACCTATACGATCAATTCGGCGACTGGTATCTGGCCATGGCCGCCTATGACACGGGCCCCGGCAACGTGCAGAAGGCCATCGAGCGCACCGGATATGCGGACTTCTGGGAACTTTACAAGCGCAACGTCCTCTTGAAAGAGACCCGCAATTACGTGCCGATTATTCTCGCATTGACGCTGATTGCCAAAGACCCGCAACGCTACGGGATCCAGGTAACACCCGATCCATACGCGGAGACGGATCGCGTCAAACCGGGCGGCCCGATTGATTTGCGCCTGGTCGCCGAAACGATTGACGTGGACGTGCAGACCCTGCGCGGCCTCAACCCCGTTCTCTTGCGGACGGTCACGCCCAATGATCCCAATTTTGAATTGCGCCTGCCCGCTGGAACCGCGGACCAATTCCTCGCGGGAATCGCGGCCATCCCTCCGGAGAAGTGGGTGACCTGGCGGCGGCATCGCGTCGAAGAAGGCGAAACGCTCGCGCAGATTGCGCGCACATTTCACGTAACGCCCTCGGCGATCGCCGATGCCAATGGACTCAACAGCAGCGCGCGGCTGGAAGCCGGGCAAAAATTGATCATTCCCGCTACGGCGCCATCCGAATCCGCTCTGGGAAAATTGACCTACTATCGCGTGCGAAAAGGCGACTCGGTGGAAAGCGTTGCCGAGCAATACAGCGTTACCTCTGCCGACGTCGTCAAATGGAATCATCTTTCTTCGCAAAAGCTCGCCCGCGGGATGCGGCTGCGCGTTTATCCGGGTGGCATCGGAGCGCAATCGCCTGCCGCATCGAAGACCACGCATCCGGTTGTCACACCGGCCGCTGCTGCATCCGCGCCAAACCCTAAATCCCCGGAAATTGGACTCCCAAAGCCGGCCGCTTCGCCGGGGTCAATCACTCACAAGGTGGAGGCGGGTGAGACGCTCTGGTCCATAGCCCAGGCATATCACACGACCGCCGAGGCGCTCCGCTCCACCAATCATTTTCTATATACAAGGCCGCTACAAGTCGGCGATCTACTCACCATCCTGCCGCCCCGTTGAAAAATGCCAAATAATCGTGTAACTCCTTACTGCGCAGATACTTATGCGCATGAAGGTGGCGCCCTTCGAAGCGCCACAAATCGGGTTGGCCGAGTGCGGCCCAACAGCATTCGGCAACCTGCGGTCTTGACAAAGACATCAGAGTTCGCTAAGAAACCTCGGCGGGGAGAGTGCTGGCCGCGCTTCGTCGTCTGACGGGCGCATCACTATTGGAGGACACTATGAACTTTCGCATGGCCGACGACGAAGACAACGAGATGCCCCGCTTCGAAGAAGAAGATGAAATAGGCGGCGAAGACATCATTGAGGAAGAGACGGAAGAATTGATCGTCGAGGAGAGGCCGGGCTTCCCGGTGGCTCCCCCGCCCCCTCCTAAGCCCGCGGCCCATTCGAAGTCTGCGGGCAAAGCAAAAAGGGCGAAGAAGGCCGCGAAGAAATCGAAGCCGCGGCGCAAGGCGACATCCAAGAAAAAAGGCAAGAAAAAGGCCAAAAAGAAGGGCAAGAAGGCAAAGAAGACGCCTCGCAAGAAGTCAAAGCGCCGCCGGCGATAAGAGAATTTCAATCTGCACCAGATGTCCGGGAGTCTCTCCCGGACATCTTTTTTTCTGAAGTTTCCTACCGCCGCATTTCATTCCGGAAAGCCATGGTCTGCCGGATAGATTTCCCCGCATCCCAAAAAAACCATTCCGGCGCAAGTCATTTCCGTCTTGCAACTTCTGGAAGGCTTCACTTGAAACAGCGGTCTTTCTAAATTCTCCGCAGTTCCAATTGGGTTCATCTAAATACATCTGGACTTGCCGCATACGCCAATCCCCTATAGCATGCGCGGACATGCCACGGGCCGTGGAACATATCCGGCGGATGCGAGGCGGCGCGCAGGCCCATCTGATGCGCTGCGATGACAATTTCTATTACATTGTGAAGTTTCAGAACAACCCGCAGCACACGCGCGTGCTCGCCAATGAATTGCTTGGGACGGCGCTCGCCGCGCGTCTCGGCTTGCCCACCGCGCCATTCGCAGTGGTCGAAGTGGAACACGACCTCATCCGTCTGACAGAGGAACTTGCCGTGCAGGTAGGAATCTCGCGTACGCCATGTCTGCCCGGACTGCAATTCGGCTCGCGGTATCCGGGCGACCCGGCGCAAACAGCGGTTTTCGATCTGCTGCCCGATGACGCGCTGGCCGAGGTGGAAAACGCTGAGGACTTCCTGGGGATGCTCGTCTTTGACAAATGGACCTGCAACACCAACGGCAGGCAGGTGATTTTCTTTCGCGATGCGGGCCGCTCGCGCTATCAGGGGATGATGATTGACCAGGGTTTCTGCTTCAATGCCGGCGAATGGAATTTCCCGGACGCCCCGCTGCGCGGCCTCTACATGCGCCAGCGCGCCTATCATGGCGTGACTGGGATGGATTCCTTTGAAACCTGGCTTGCGCGCCTCGAACACCGGATCACGCCGGACGTACTTGACGAGGCCGCCAAGCAAATTCCCCCGGCCTGGTACAACTTTGATGTGGATGCCCTGTATGCACTGCTGGAACGCCTCGACCGCCGCCGCTCCCGCGTCCGCGAGCAGCTCGAAATGGCGCGAGACTCGTCCCGGCAGCCGTTTCCAAACTGGAGGTAGAAAATGCCCGAATCCGCGCTGAATGCTTTCGCGTATCACATCGTGCGGTACGCGCCGAATCTCATTCGCGACGAATGGGTGAACATCGGCGTCGTCGCGTACGATCCTGCGGAACCCCGCTTCCGCGTGCGCTTGATTGAAGACGAATCAGAATTTTCACGTTTGCGCCGCCTGCATCCGGCCTCGGATGAAGCAGCGCTTCGCGGCCTGTCTTCTCTCTTTGAGAGCACGCTTTCCGATCACCGCGGCGAAATCTCCATGTGGACCGCCAAGCTCGAACAGATGCTCTCCAACACCGTGCAGTTCAGCCCGCGGAAGGGCCTGCTTGCCGCGGACCTCGATTCCGAAATGGACCGTCTCTTCCACGACCAGGTTGCCGCGCCGCGCGCTCGCGCATCGGTCACCGGAAGCCGGAGCGCGATCCGTTCTCAGGCAACCCAGGTTTTTCGCACCACGGGGCTTTTATCAAAATTGAGGCGGGGAGTGCATCTGGATGACTATACTTTTCCCGGTGATCCACTACATTTGGATTACGCGTATCAGCGCAACGGCACCCGCGGGTTCATTCAATCGTTGGCGCTCACGCGCGAGCCGGCGCAAGCCAAAGTACTCGCCTACACCGCCGACGCCATCCGCTCAAAGATTGAAAAGACAGAATTCGTGGCCATTACAGAAATGGAATTGCGCCCGGAAGAAAATAAACGCCACCAATTTATTTCCGGGCTGTTCAAGGAAAAGGAGATTTCCCTCGTGCCGCTCTCACGCCTGCCTGTTTGGGCACACCAGCTGCGCCCACTGCTCCAGTAAAATAATTCGCGAGGGCCCGGAACTCGAAGCCGAAAACTAGACCAGCGGCTCGCTCCAACCTCCAAGCACAGACTTCAGCTTGCCCATAAACTGGTGCGCCGTGGCCCCGTCCACGCAGCGGTGGTCGTAGGAGAGCGTCAGATAGACCATCGAGCGGATAGCGATGGCGTCGTCTATCACCACCGGCCGCTTCTGAATCGCGCCCACGCCGAGGATCGCCACGTTCGGCTGGTTGATCACCGGCAGCCCCATCAACCCGCCGAAGATTCCCGGGTTCGTGATGGCAAAGGTGCTTTCCTGCACCTCTTCGGGCTTGAGTTTCTTCGTACGCGCGCGCTCGGCCAGATCATTCACAGTGCGCTGCAAGCCGAGGAAGTTTTTTTCCTCCGCGTTCTTTACCACCGGCACGATGAGCCCGTTGTCGATCGCCACCGCCACGCCGATGTTGACCTCGCGGTGCATCACGATATTCGTTCCGTCCACCGACGCGTTAACCGTCGGGAACGCGCGCAGTGCTTCCACCGCGGCGCGCAGGAAAAATGGCATGAATGTCAGCTTCACGCCGTAGCGTGACTCGAACTCCTCTTTGGATTTTGCGCGCGCCGCCGCCACGCGGCTCATGTCCGCTTCATCCACGGAATAAACGTGCGGAGAAACGCGCTTCGAGAGCACCATGTGCTCGGCGATCTTCTGCCGCATCACCGACATCGGCTGGATTTCGTATTTCCCGAATAGGATTCTTTCACGCGGGACCGCGTTTTCGAGGACGCCGTGCGCGGCCGCCCCTCCGGTTGCAGGTGGTGCGGAGGGCCGCCCCGTGGAAGCTGCTGCCGCAGGCCGCGCTCCGCCTCCGGAAATCGCTTCAAGGATGTCCTTCTTGCTGATGCGTCCACCCGCGCCGGTGCCTGTGAGCGCCGCCAATTCCACGTTATTTTCCTTCGCCAGCCGCCGCACAAGCGGCGAGCTGCGGATCTTTTGTCCATTGCCTCCAATGCCGCTTGCTGCCGGAGCGGGCGCAGCAGCCCGCGCTGGCGCCGGTGCCGCCGCTTGCGCGGGGGCAGGTTTAGGCGCCGCAGCCTTTGGCGGCGGCCCCGGCAAATGCACAGGTTCCTCTTTCGCTGCCGGGGCTGGCGCAGAAGCAGCCGGAGCGGCCGCGGCAGCACCACCTGCCGCTTCAATCAGCGCCACGACAGTCTTAATCGGCACCGTCTGTCCTTCGCCGATCTTGATCTCTTTCAGCACGCCCGCCACTGGCGCGGGAATTTCCGCGTCCACTTTGTCGGTGGAGATCTCAAAGAGCGGTTCGTCCCGCTCGATTTTGTCGCCGGGCTTTTTCAGCCACTTGGTGATGGTGCCTTCAAAAATGCTTTCGCCCATCTGGGGCATGATGACGTCAACGGCCATGTGTCTCTCCTCTTTCGAAGCCTATTGCGATTCTCACTCGCTTACTAATACCTCGCAAGCTCCCGCGCTGCGGCAACCACCTTCTCCGCGTTCGGCAAAAAATGTTCTTCGAGCGGCGGCGAGTACGGCACCGGCGTGTCAAGCGAAGTCACGCGCATCACCGGCCCATCCAGTTGTTCGAACGCGCCTTCACAAACCGTAGCCGCAATCTCTCCGGCGATGCCGCCCGTGCGCGTGTCTTCATGCACGACGAGCAACTTATTCGTCTTCGCCACGCTTGCCAATATTGTCTCCTTATCGAGCGGCAGCAGCGTGCGCAGGTCAATCACTTCGCACTCGATCCCCTCGCCTGCCAGCGTCTCCGCGGCTTCAAGCGACGTGTGCAGCATCGCCGCATAGCTCACAATCGTCAGGTCGCGACCATCGCGCTTCACCGACGCTTTGCCGATCGGCACCAGATATTCCTCCGCGGGCAACTCTTCCTTGATCCGCCGGTACAGGAATTTGTGCTCGAAGAAAAGGACCGGGTTGTTGTCGCGGATCGCCGACTTCATAAGTCCCTTGGCGTCGTAAGCCGTCGCCGGATAAACAACCTTCAACCCCGGCGTGTGCACAAAATACATTTCCGGGTTCTGCGAATGGAACGGCCCGCCATGCACTCCGCCGCCGGAGGGCCCGCGCACCACCATCGGCACCGGCGCGCCCCAGCGGTAATGCGACTTCGCCACAAAGTTCGTGAGCTGATTAAAGCAGCAGGCGATGAAGTCAATGAACTGCATTTCCGCCACCGGCCGCAAACCCTGGTAACTCATCCCCACCGCCGCGCCGATGATTGCCGTCTCGCTGATGGGCGTGTCAATCACGCGCTCCCAGCCGAAGCGCTCGAGAAGACCTGCCGTCACCTTGAATGCGCCGCCATAAACCCCAATGTCCTCGCCGATCATCACCACCGCGGGGTCGCGCTCCATCTCTTCAAAAAGCGCCTGGCGGATTGCTTCGAGAAAGGTGACCTGATTTTTTTCGGCCGCCGCTGTTTGCGCTGACATTTTCAGCTCCGCCCTTTCCGCGCCGCAACCTTTTTCGCTCCTGTTTTCTTTCCGGAATTCGCGGACTTTACGGCCGCAGGCGCCTTCGCACCATTCCCTCGCGCGCTGGCAGGCGCAGATCCGCCGCGCCTCGCACCCGCCTCCCCGATGCCAAATCCCTCCACCTTCCACACCGGCGCGACGCCCGACTTCGGCGGCATTAATTCACTCTTCGACCGCTTCCAATTGGCTTCAATCGTGTGGCAGCCGTCTTCGCAGTACACACCTTGTTCGGAAAGTTCCGGCGGCGGAAAGGGTGAGTTCTCCGCGTACTCGAGGTCTTCCGTCAACTCGCGGTCAATCCGCGATTCAATTTCCTTGCGCTGCTTTGCGTCCCACAATTTATTTTCATTCAAATATTTTTCATAGAGGTCAAGAGGGTCGCGCTGCTTCCAGTACTCAAACATCTCCTTCGGCACATACTCCGCAGGGTCGTGTTGTGCGTGGCCGCGCATGCGCATGGTCTTTGACTCGATGATCACCGGCCCATCCCCCGCTCGGCACAGGTCCACGGCTCGCTTCGCCGTCTCATACACCGCCACCACATCGTTTCCGTCCACGATGTAGCTCGCGATTCCGTAGGCCTTCGCGCGATCGGCCAGATCCTTCAGCGGCACCTGCCGCCCAACGGGCGTCGAATAAGCCCACCCATTGTTTTCGATCACACACACAAACGGCGCGCGTTGTTGCGCCGCAAGGTTCATCCCTTCATGGAACGCGCCGGTGGAAGTGCCGCCGTCGCCGATCCATGTCATGGTCACAATTTTCTGTCCCAAGTACCGCCCGGCCATGGCGATCCCCGTCATCACCGGGATCAAGTCGCCGAGCATCGAAATCGGCGAGACGACGTGCCGCGTCTTCAGATCTCCAAAATGGCTTGTCCCGTCTTTGCCGAGTGTGGGTGACGTGTACCGCGCCATATATTGAGTGAAGATGTCCCGAGGCTTGTAGCCACGCACCAGCAGCGCGCCCACGTTGCGGATCATCGGCGCAATCCAGTCGCCCGGTCCAAGTGCGTACGCCGTCCCAACAGAGGTCGCCTCCTGCCCCAGGCTCGCATAAAGCCCGCCGACAACCATGTTCTGTTTGAAGAGGTTCACCAGCCGGTCTTCCACCGACCGGTTGAGCCTCATGTAGTAATAAAGCTCCAGGTGTTGCTCGTGTGTGAGCCTAGTCGTCATTCGGTTCCCGATTTCATGTGTTTGCGCGCTTTGTCCCTTCCCGCAATTTCTTTCGCCGTCTGGCCGCGCATCACGCCACAGCTACATGCGCAGGCGCGTGCGCTTCTGCCGCGGCAAGCGCGCTTTGCAATTCATCGACTGTCGCCGCGCGCAATTCGCGCCCGAAGCAATCGCCCAGATGCCGCGCCAGACGGGGCGCAGCGTCCGCAACTTCGATTCGCCGCCCGAGCAATCGCTCGAGCGATGTCGCCCGCTTATCCGAAATCCCGCACGGCACGATCAACTCAAAGTATCGCAAGTCGGTCGACACGTTGTACGCCAATCCATGCGACGTCACCCACCTGCTGATGTGCACGCCAATCGCGCCTAGCTTTTCTTCCGTTGGCATTCCCCCAGGTCCCGATGCGTCCACCCAAATCCCCGTCTTCCCTTCGCAACGCTTCGCCGCAATGCCGTACTCCGCTGTCGCGCGAATCATCGCCTCCTCAAGCTGCCGCACGTACCACACGACATCCCTTTGTATCTGCGCGAGATTCAGGATCGGGTATGCCACAATCTGCCCCGGCCCGTGATAAGTGATGTCCCCGCCGCGGTTCGTCGCGTGAAATTCGACTCCCATCTGTTTCAGCAAATGTTCCGACGCCAGCAAATGCTCCGTTTTCCCGCTGCGTCCGAGCGTAATCACGTGCGGATGCTCGCACAGAAGCAGCACATCGGGAATGAGCGCCAGTTTGCGCGCGGCAACCACGCGCCGCTGCAGCTCCCACGCCGCCCCATACCCGATTAAGCCGAGATCAATCGTCCAGCATTCTTTCATCGAGTTTCCGGAACCCATCTCAAGCGTTAATCGCCCAACCTCTCACCGCCGCAAACGCGTCACCCATCGCCTCCCAAACCGTCGGGTGAGCGTGGATCATCGCCATCATGTCATCCACAGTAGCTTCGAGTTGGAGCGCCGTCACCGCTTCGGCCAGAATCTCCGTCGCCAGCGGCCCGATGATGTGCACCCCCAGCACTTCGCCGTACTGCTCTTCCGCCACCACCTTGATGAAGCCTTCATGCTGCCCGAGGATCGACGCCTTGCTGTTCGCGGCAAATGGGAATTTCCCAATCTTCACTTTGTAACCCGCGTCGCGCGCGGCCTTTTCCGTCAGTCCCACCGACCCGATTTGCGGCTCGCAATAAGTCGCGCCGGGGATATGGTTGCGGTCCACCGGCGGCATTTGATGCCCGGATATCTTCGCCACCGCCGTGATTCCCTCCATCGAAGCGGCGTGGGCAAGCTGCGGCATTCCCGCGACGATGTCTCCGATCGCGAACAGCCCCGGTTCGTCCGTTTCCATGTACGGGCCGACGTGAACAAACCCGCGCTCCAACCTTACCTTCGTCTTTTCGAGACCGAGATTCTCCGTTTTTGGCGCGCGTCCCACAGCCATCAGGGTTTTTTCGGCGATAACTTTCTGTGTTTTTCCGGCGGCGTCAGTAAACGTCACCGTCCCGCCCTTCGCATCGGTCGTCACGCCCTGCACCTTCGCGCCGGTCTGAATCTGGATGCCCCGCTTGCGGAACGCCTTCTCAAGTTGCGCCGAGATTTCTTCGTCTTCCACTGGCACTAGACGCGGCAACATTTCTAGCAAAGTCACCTCAGACCCAAACGTGCGGAAGATCGAGGCGAACTCCACACCCACCGCGCCCCCGCCCACAACCAAGAGAGTTTTGGGGATCTGCGGCAGCGCGAGAATCTCGATGTTGCTCAGAACCGTCTTCCCATCAATCTTCACACCGGGCAGCGACCTCGCTTCCGAGCCCGTCGCCAGCATAATGCTCTTCGCTGTAATCTCCGTTGTTTTCCCATCTTTTTCCACGGACACGCGCCCCGGCCCGGCCACGCGCCCCCATCCGGTTGCGCTTTCCACTTTGTTTTTCCTGAAGAGGAATTCGATTCCCTTGGCGTGCTTGGTGACAATCTTGTTCTTCCGAGCCAACACTGCTGCCCAGTCCAGTTTTACATCCTTCATGTCCACGCTAATTCCGAATTCGCTTGCGTGCTGGATCTCCTCGAACACGTCAGCGCTGTGCAGCAACACCTTTGTCGGAATGCAACCGACGTGGAGGCAAGTGCCGCCGAGAAAGCCGTCCTTCTCAACAACGACCGTCTTCAGCCCCCACTCCGCCGCGCGGATCGCCGTGACGTACCCTCCCGGACCGCTGCCGATGATTGCCAGATCGTAGTTGGCCAAACACCCCTCCCTTGAAAACCCGTTCATCATGCCGCAGGGGCTGCCTCGCAAACTCGCCCCTTCTGGAAACCTGCCTCCACATTAGATTGTCGCGGGGCATCAAAAGAATCCATGATTCTAGCAGCCGCATCAAAGCATCGCAACGCGCGTTCCTTGACACTTGCGGAGGGCGCGCCTACAATCAGCGATTTATTGTCAGGCCCAAAAGGTGGCTGTGAGACCCCTCTATGGATAAGAAACGTCTCGACTACTACAGGAAAAAGCTGCAGGCCAAGCGCGAGGACCTCGTCCGCAATATCGAGCGGACCGAGGAAGAAGGCCGCGCCGCCGACGAAGATACGACGGTGGACCTCGCCGACAAGGCCGCCAACTCCTACACCAAGGAGTTTCTCTTCGGCAAAACCAACATCGAACGCGGTCTCCTGCGCTTGATCGACGAAGCCCTCAAGCGCATGAAAGACGGCGCCTTTGGTGAATGCCCCAACTGTGAAAAAGAGCTGCAGCAAAAACGGTTGGAAGCCGTACCCTGGGCCAAGTACTGTGTGGACTGCCAGGAAAAACAGGAACGCGGCCAGCTCTAAGATTTACCTGAAAGATAAATATATCTATCTTTAAACTACCGCCCGACGTATACTTCCATACGTTGTGCTGCAGCATCGCAATTCTGGTGGGGCAGTGTGGACGGCTTTGCGAACAGCCCGGGATGCTGTCGTCTCGGTGGTCTTCCCCGCACCCTGCCGGATTTGCGCGAAAGTTCTGGACACCGCCAGCCGCGTCCCTGTCTGCGCCGCCTGCCTCGCCTCCTTCAGCCTCATCTCTCCCCCGTGGTGCACCAGTTGCGGCCGACCGGTCGTTTCACATCAGGTCGCGGACTCTCCCCACTTTCTGTGCCGCCTCTGCCGCCTCGAAACGTACGGCTTCGGCCTCGCTCGAAGCTTCGCTTATTACGATGAACCGATGGTCCGCGCGATTCTCCTCCTCAAACACGATGGAATCACTCCACTCGCCTCCTGGTTTGCAGATCGGCTTGTAGAAGTCGCCGCATGCGACCCCGAACATTTCGCCGTGGACGTCGTCGTCCCAGTACCTCTTCACCCGGCCCGCCTGCGCGAACGCGGCTACAACCAGGCCGAACTCATTGCGCGGCCACTCGCTCGGAAACTTCATCTTAAGCTCGGGCCCTACCTGCTGGCCCGTACCAAGCCGCGTCCGGACAAGCTGCGCCTCACCCAACACGAGCGTTGGGACTCTGTCCGTGGGGCTTATGAAACCCGCGCCGGAGTGCGGGTTGACAACCTGCATGTCTTGCTGGTAGATGATGTAATGACGACCGGCGCGACACTGGATGCATGTTCGCGGGCCTTGAGAAAGGCCGGTGCCGCGAGTGTCACCGCTTTGACCGTGGCCCGCGCGATTCGCGAGTGGGTCCGGCCAGGCAACGCGCCCGTTTCGGCGGGAGTCTAATCATCGTGAGCTTGGAAGGCCATCGAAGCCCAATACCCTGGCGCGCAGCCAGCGTGGGTATCGTAGCGCCCGAAAAGCCTCCGTATGTTGCCCCACGCCGCCGCCCTGCCCTCATGCAGGAGCCGGTACTAGTTCTCAATGCCACCTTCGAACCGATCAACGTCACGGCGGTCCGCCGCGCGCTCGTCCTGATGATCAAGGGCGTCGCGCAAGCCGAAGAATTAAATTCTTCCGAAGTGCATTCCACTTCGAGGACCGTAAGAGTTCCATCTGTCATCCGGCTGCTTGCCTATCGGCACATCCCGCAGCAGACGCGTGCGCTGTCGCGGAAAAACATTCTTCTTCGCGACCACAACACTTGCCAGTTCTGCAAGCGGACTTTCCCCGCTTCGGAACTGACCCTCGACCACGTCATGCCACGCTCGCGCGGCGGACGCTCCTCCTGGGAAAACCTCGTGGCCTGCTGCTACGCCTGCAACAACCGCAAAGGTGATCGCACACCCGAAGAGGCCGGACTGATGCTCTCGCGCCGCCCGCGCCCTTTCACCCTGCACACTTCGCGTCAACTGATGCGCCTCATCGGCAATAAGGATGAGAAATGGCGCAAGTATCTTTTCTACTGAGCCTTGATTCTCTGCGATTGTCGCCGGGCAACTCTCCGCGCCCGTTCGCATCTAAATATCTAACACCACTTCTAGGACACACCCCGGGAAGCAGCGTTGGCTCTGCCAAGGCTGCTTCTCTTTTTTGGCGCAAGTTTTTGGCAATTCGCGGCCTGCACAATTTCTATTGGCGCAACACCACACGCAATCCGCGCCGCCAGTTCTCCGCCAACCCTACCCGCGCAATTTCAATCTCCCCGCAGAGATACGGAATCAACGTACTCGTCGCCGGATGGAACCGGATCGCTGGCGCCACCAGAAACAATAGCGGCGGCTCCGGCCGCAGCTCCACGTCCGGAAAATACCCGTACCGCCGCAAATCTCCCTGCTCCTGATGCCAGCGCACGCGCAACCAATAATCCGCGGCCTGCAATACCAGATGAATATCCTCTCCCGCCTTTAACTCCAGAATCGCCAGCCGGCCATCGCGCGTCACGCCGAGCAAATCAATCACTCCGCGGTCGCTCGCCGCGAAAGCTGGAACCTGTGTGTAAAGAAACCGCGGATCCAGACGCGCGTCAATTCTTCCCGGATCAGCGGCCACCAGCGTCTCAAGCCACCGCTCCGGCTGCATCCGATTGAGAGCGTGTGAGGTTTTCTGCGCCGCCGGATGCCGGTGCGCCGCGAAGCTCCGGAGCAGCTTGTCGAGGTCTGGCCTTGACGCGTGCGTCAGCGGGCGCCGCGCATCGCCCAATCCAAAAAATATCGCGCCATCGTGCCACCGCGCGAAATCCGCGCCGCGGTACCGCAGCGCAATCTCCCTCGTGCCCGGCACCACGTTTGCCGCAATCGCATCCGGAGCCATCCGCCGTATCGGCTCAATCTCCGGCGCGGCCGCGGCAAGAATCCCCTCCACCTCCCGGCGCGGCACAAGCCAGGTCATCACGTTCCCCAGCGCGTTTGCATCCACGCGCCGCGCGCGGCCCAGCGCCGCATTCAATTCGTAAAACTCCACATTCATTTGCGCGCGTAGCGCCTTCGCGCGGTGCGCCAGCAACTTGCCCGATCCTTCAGGCAAGAACAGACGCAACCCCGCAAACCGCCCTGCCTTTGCGCGACCCCGTGCGTAATCCATCCACAGCAAGCCGAATGTCAACGCCGCGTCAATCGCCGCCGCGCTTTCGCTCGGAGCCACCGCCAACGCGGCCCAACTCGCGTCACGGCCTCGCAGCAGCGCCCTTGTGTAACGCCCGGAAAGCGAATGCTCCAGGTCCGCGGACGCCGCGAGCGCTACAATCTCCTCATCCGGAAATTGCGCATGCAGCAACTCCGTAAACGCCTCGCGGAACTGCTCGCGCGAGAGACGCGCCGCGGGGCGCTCGCCCACGGTAGTGAATTCCAGCCGGTCAGGCTTCGTGCGCCCGAAGTGCTCGGCTTCAATCACCAGCCGCTCCGGGCTTTGCTCCGCGATGCGCACAACGCGTCGCGCCAGCGTTCGCTCCGCGCTCCACAGGTGCAGAAGCGTCCCGGACCCATGCGCCCGCGCCTCGTATTGAAAATCCGCAAGTTGCGCCACGCGCGCCCCGTTCTCGCGCACCTCCACGGGCCCGGCCGCCGCCAGCGCCGCCAGCGCTCCCATAATTTCAGAGGGCTCATTCACGCAATTGATTATAGATGAGTAATACGAGGAAAATACAATCCCGGGGACCCTATTGGAGCTTGAGCCCGGTAATCACAAAAACAGGCGGGGCCTGGTTCCAATCCGGAGGGATATTTTCAAACGAAAATTGAAACTCGCGCATCGTACCCGCCGCGAGCGGCGTCTCTGTGGGCCCATAGAGCCGCCGCGCTTCGCGCAGCACCGTCTTCTGCGAAACATCATGAAATTCCAGCGTCACTTCCAACTCCACGATGTTCCGCTGCCCGCTGTTGGTGATGATTCCACCGATCGAGGTGACCTCTTGCTTCAGGAAATTCGCCGCGCGGCTCATTTCTACATTCCCGATTTTGATCTGCGGCGCGTATGCCAGCTCCGGGTCTCCCATCGGCAGTGGCGCCAGTTTACCCCCGCCGCTCGTGCCTGACCCGCGCAGCAGGAAATACGCCGCGGACATCACCACAAGCACCACCGCGAGCCCCGCGAGCAGAGCAAACCGGAATTGACGGCCCGGCGCCCGCTCGTCCCTTGCGCCAATGGGGTTGAGGTTGCTCATCGCCCAAATCCTATCCGCAGCACCAGCGGCTCCGGCAGACCCGCTTTTCGCATGCGTTCCTGCACGGCCGTCACATCATATGGCGCCCGCCAGAATTCAACCACATGATGCCCGAAGTCCGCCACGGCAAATGCTGCGCGCGGGTCGCCGTCGCGCGGCTGGCCCACCGAGCCCGGATTCAGCAGATACCTCGTTCCCCCTGCCAGTTGGAGCGCGGCGAAGTTCGTTCCCGCGTGCGGCTTCAACTGGATTACCTCCAGCCGCGTGTCGCGATAAGAGAATCCGCCCTGAAAATGTGTGTGTCCGAAAAACGTGACCGGCGTCGGCGCTTCAAGCAAACTGTCCAGCGCTTGCGCGGGCGCGAAGATGTATTCGTCCTCGTCCAGCACCGCCCCGTGCACCAGCGTCACTCCCTCAATCTGCTTCGGCCCGGAGGGCTGTGTGCGCAGGAATTCGATGTTGTCTGCGCGAAGCTGTGCCGTCGTCCATTCCGCCGCGATCCGCGCTACTGGATTGAAGTCCTCCGCGTCGGATTGCCCGCACGCGGCCTTGTCGTGGTTCCCGCGGATTAATGTTGGATTGAGCGTCCGAATCAGATCAATCGCTTCATTCGGATCCGGACCGTACCCAACAATGTCCCCCAGGCAAATCGCCTGGTCCCACCGCCCCTTCGCGGCGCCCAGGACCGCTTCCAGCGCGGTCACGTTTGCATGAATGTCACTGACAATCAGAAAGCGCAATGGGTTTCCCGTTTGAGAGGCGCCTGATTATAGACGAACCTCACGCGTGCGCCAAAACACTCCTTCCGGCCAATCCGCGCCCGCAATCGTCGCAAAGAATTAATCAATTCCAGGGGAACATTTTCCACTTTTCATCGTCTTATCAGGTTGGGCGGGCGTGTGCCGATATTCCTGTCCCCGGCCCTGTGGCTGGAACATTTTGAAGATGCGCAGCTTGATGTGCTTGGTCGCAGTGGTGTTGGCGTTGCACGGTCGTGCTGGAACGCTGGTAATAAGCTGAAAAGGAATCCGGTGAAGTAAAAAGGCCTCGCGGCGGCGACCGCGAGGCCCGGACACTTGGACTTCACCGGCTGTGCGCTCAGAGAGGTCTGTGTGTCACCGGGAGCCTACTCGTGGCTCCGGCGACCTGTCAACCCCCGGTATGCCATTTTTCTGTTGCCGCGCAGCTAATTGGGCGCATAGCCTCAGCGAATCAACATGCAATCGCCGTAGCTGTAAAACCGGTACGCCGCCGCAATCGCATGGCGGTATGCACTCAACAAAAATTCCCGTCCCGCAAACGCACTCGCCATAACGAACAAACTCGAACGCGGCAAATGAAAGTTAGTCAGCATTTGATCCACCACGCGGAACTTGTGGCCCGGATAAATATAAATCACCGCTTCGCCGCGCCCGGCTCTAGGCAATTCATCCTTATCACCCGCGCCCGCTGCCTTGCGCGCCGCATCTTCCAGTGCGCGCACAACTGTCGTCCCCACGGCAAGCACTGGCCGCCGCTCATTCTTCGCCAGACGAATCCGGCGTGCAGTTTCATCCGGAATATCGTACGCCTCCGAATGAATCTGGTGTTTCTCAACCTCCTCCTCATGAATCGGCTGAAATGTCCCTAAGCCAACGTCAAGCGTGAGTTCGCAAATCTCAATCCCCTTCTTGCGAAGCCGCTCCAGCATCCCGGATGTAAAGTGCAATCCCGCCGTCGGAGCCGCCACCGCGCTTCCCTCGCGCGCAAATACGGTCTGATATCGCGCGCGGTCTTCCGGCTCATCCTCGCGCCGGATGTACGGCGGCAGCGGAACGTGCCCCAGCTTCTCGATCGCTCCTTGTAAATCACCTCTCGCTGTAAATCGCAGCTTCCGCAGCCCAAGTTCTCCGCGCCAGATAATCTCCGCCTCCAATTCTCCGTCGCCAAAATTAATTCGCTCGCCCAACCGCACCTTCCGCCCCGGGCGCACCAGCGCCTCCCAGGTGTCCTCTTCCAATTTGCGCGTCAGAAGGACTTCTATTTTCCCCGTCAGGTATTCGCTTCGCGCAGGATTATTCTTGCCGGGCGTTTGACTCCCTACTCCCATCCGTACACCAAAAAGCCGCGCCGGAATCACTCGCGTGTTGTTCACCACCATCAATTCATCGCCGCGTAGGATTTCAGCCAACTCGCAAAATTCTCTGTCCTCCCATTTCGACCTCTCGCGATCCAGAAGCATCAGTCCGGACGCGTCCCGCTCGTCCAGCGGCCGCTCCGCAATCCGCCCTTCCGGCAATTCAAATGAAAAGTCGCTCAGTCTCATCAAACCCACCTGCAAGCCCACAGATTCTATACGAACTGGCGTTCCATGAATCCGCCTCTTGGGATGGTCGCCTAACGCTCACTGCCGTCTTCAAGAATCACGGCAATAGCGGTTGGCATTTGCAAGAATTGCCATAAGTGATTGTAAATACAGGAGATATGACTGCATGGTCCGCACAAATAGACATTGACAATAACACACTCATATTATATGCTGGAGCTTAGTTCTTGGTCCCATTTCCCATTGAACGCCGAGGCGCTCATGCTCCGTTTTGACAAACTAACCATTAAAGCTCAGGAAGCACTCCAAGAAGCTCAGGAGATCGCCGCTCGCCACGATCATCAACAGATCGAGCCGCTGCATCTTTTGTCCGCTCTTGTGGCTCAATCCGATGGCGTCGTTCGCCCGCTTCTTCAGCGTCTCGGTGCGCCGCCCGAAACCCTTACAAACGAAATCGAACTTGCCCTCGGACGCCTGCCCAGAGTTACCGGCGTTGCGCAACAGCAATTCAGCCCCGCGCTCGGCGAACTTTTCGACAAAGCGTACGCTGAAGCCGGAAAGTTCCGCGATGAATATGTTTCCAACGAACATCTCCTTCTCGCTATGTCCGAGATGGGCCACGACCCCGCCGCCGAATTGCTTCGCCGCAACGGCGCGGGCCATGACGCTATCCTCCAAGCTCTCGCCGGAATCCGGGGCAGCCAGCGCGTCACGTCGCCAAATCCCGAATCCACTTATCGCGCGCTGGAACAGTATGCGAAAGATCTCACCGAACTCGCGCGCCGCGGCAAACTCGATCCCGTCATCGGCCGCGACCAGGAAATCCGCCGCGTCATGCAAATCCTCGCGCGCCGCACAAAAAATAATCCCGTTCTGATCGGCGAGCCCGGCGTCGGCAAGACCGCCATCGTTGAAGGCCTCGCGCAGCGCATCGTCGCCGGAGACGTCCCCGAAATCCTAAAGCCGAAAAAACTCGTCGCGCTCGACCTCGCCGCCATGGTCGCCGGCGCAAAATATCGCGGTGAATTCGAGGATCGCCTCAAAGCCGTCCTCAAGGAAGTCACCGACGCCGAAGGCCAAATTATTCTTTTCATTGATGAGCTTCACACCGTCGTCGGCGCGGGCGCAGCCGAAGGCGCCATGGACGCCAGCAACATGCTCAAGCCCGCCCTCGCGCGTGGCGAACTCCGCGCTATCGGCGCCACCACGCTCAACGAGTATCGCAAGTACATCGAAAAAGATCCCGCGCTCGAGCGCCGCTTCCAGCCCGTCCTTGTCAGCGAGCCGTCGGTCGAAGACACCATCGCAATCCTCCGCGGCCTCAAAGAGCGTTACGAAGTCCACCACGGCGTGCGCATCAAGGACTCCGCCATCGTCGCTGCCGCCACACTTTCACATCGCTACATCTCCGACCGTTTCCTGCCCGACAAAGCGATTGACCTGATCGACGAGGCCGCCGCCAGCCTGCGCATGCAAATTGATTCGCTCCCCACTGAAATTGACGAAATCGAGCGGCGCATCATGCAACTCGAAATCGAGCGCCAGGCCTTGCTCAAGGAATCCGACGCGCACTCCAAGGCCCGCCTCGCCCAAATTGACGAGCAGCTCGCCTCTCTTCGCGAAGATTCCTCCGCGCGCAAGGCCCGCTGGCAAGTCGAAAAAGACGCCATCACCATCATCCGCAAGTTGAAGGAACAGATCGAGCAACTCAAAGCGGAAGAACAGCGCTTTGAGCGCGCCGGCGAACTCGCCCGCGTCGCCGAAATCCGCTACGGCAAACTCGCCGCCGCCGAACGCGAACTCGCCGCCGCGCAAACAAAACTCGCCGACTTGCAGAAAAACGGCGCCATTTTGAAGGAAGAAGTCGGCGAAGAAGACATCGCCACGCTCGTCGCCAAATGGACCGGCATCCCAGTCGGCCGTCTGCTCGAAGGTGAAGCGCAGAAACTCGTCGGCATGGAAGGTCGCCTGCGCCTCCGCGTCGTCGGCCAGGACGACGCGCTCGCTCGCGTCGCGGGCGCGATTCGGCGCAGCCGCGCCGGACTCAGCGACCCCAAGCGCCCCATCGGCTCCTTTATTTTTCTCGGCCCCACGGGCGTTGGCAAAACTGAACTCGCCCGCGCGCTCGCCGAATTCCTTTTCGATGACGAAAAATCCATGATCCGCCTCGACATGTCCGAGTACATGGAAAAGCATTCCGTCGCGCGCATGATCGGCGCGCCTCCCGGCTATGTCGGCTACGAAGAGGGTGGCCAGCTCACCGAGCAAGTCCGCCGCCATCCATACAGCGTCGTCCTCTTCGACGAAATCGAAAAGGCGCATCCTGACGTCTTCGGCGTGCTGCTGCAAATTCTTGAAGACGGCCGCCTCACCGACGGCAAGGGCCGCACCGTGGACTTCCGCAACACTGTTCTCGTCATGACCAGCAATGTCGGCTCGGCTGCCATCTCCGAGCTCGCCACAACCGATCCCGCTCGCGCACGCCGCGAAGCCGATGAGGCCTTGCGCGCTGCGTTCCGCCCCGAGTTCCTCAACCGCGTGGACGAAATCGTCATCTTCGATCCGCTCGGCAAAGATCAACTCGAAAGAATCGTGGAGCTGCAGCTCGCTCATGTCGCCGCGATGCTCGCCGGCCGCAACGTCACGCTCGAACTCACTCCCGCCGCGCGCAAGCTCGTCCTCGCCGAAGGATACGACCCCGCCTACGGCGCCCGCCCGCTGCGCCGCACGCTCCAGCGCCTCGTCCAGGATCCGCTCGCCACGCAAATCCTCAGCGGCACAATCCTGCCCGGCGATCACGTCGTCGTGGACGCCGACTCCTCCGGCAAAGTGAAATTCACGCGCAAGCCCGCCGCCCCTGCGGACGCCGCCAACCCCGGCGCGCATGCCCCAAAATCACAGTCTCCGGCCGCCCGCGTCGCCAAGAAATAATCAACTTTGCAGCCCCGAAGTCTGGCAGGTGTGGCGTGGATTTCCGTGAAAAAACTTCCTTTGACAACTCGCAGTTAATCACCTACAATGTAGTCCTTATGCGCCAGCCCGCAACCCTCGGCGAATTCGAGCAAGTCGTTATTCTCGCTATTCTGCGCCTCGGTGACTCCGCTTACGGCGTCACCATTCGCGGCGAAATCGCCGCCTGCACCCGCCGTGAACCCGCGCCCGGCGCTCTTTACACTACGCTCGACCGCCTCGAAGAAAAGGGCCTCGTGCGCTCTCAAATGGGCGACCCCACTCCCGAGCGCGGCGGCCGCGCAAAGCGTTACTTCACCGTGACCAAGCCGGGCCGCGCGGCCGTCACTCATGCCCAGCGTTCTTATCAAGCTTTGCTCAAAGGTCTGCACTTACTCGGAGGCTCAAATGCGTAGCGCAATTTTCGCGGAATGGATCATCGCGCGGCTCACCACTCGAACCGGCGCGGCTTCCATCATCGGCGACCTGCTCGAATCCGTCCCGCAAAAAGGGATGGTCTGGTTCTGGGTGTCCGTCGCGCGCGTGGTTCTCTCGCTAACCTGGCGCCGCCCTTTAGCCTTCATAGGAGCGCTTTGCTTTGGCATGGTCTCGGCGAGGACGCTTGGTTTTTCCGTAGTGGGCATGTATCACTTCCACAGCGCGCCCTTATCGTTCTTTGGACTGTTCAGCGACCTGGGACGGCTTGGTGTCCTTCTTTCTTTTGGAGTCGCGTATACAGCGATCCGGTTTGGTCTGAAAGACACGTTCGTCCGGCACATCTTCGCAGCCTGGCTTCTTCTTGCAGTGATTATGTTCTACGGCACGATCCCGTTTGTTGCGTATGCGTGCGCAGTAGTCGCCATTTGCGGCTTCCTTTACTCTGCTGTCTCGGCGCAGCGCCGCATAGGTTTGTTCGCTCTCGCCACGCTCGTCGCCATCAGCTTTAGCTTAAGGATGCTAAACGTTTTTCTCTTAAGCGTCTGGCTGCACGGAGACCGCATTGTCTTTAGGGGCTGGTCCCCGGTTGCAATCTCTCTCATGCTGGTTGGTCTTCTAATCCAAAATTTTATTTTCTCCCGCGTCCACCGTGGATTTTTTGAGCGCAATCCCCGCCCCTCTGACAGTATTTCGCCCGGGGACGCGCAGACCTCCACTGCCAATTCCTGACTTCCCATTCCTAAGCCGCTCCACTGCGTATCGCCTGCCCGCAGGGCGCGCGTTGTACTGGACACGCCGCATTTGCAACTTGGGCACGCCTCGCCCCTCATGTCCCATGGGGGTGCTAACCTCTGCGGTGAAATGGCTCAACCGGCGGCCAAGCATCAGCCGCAATTTTCTTCCCATCCCTGATGCGCCTGGAATTTTTGTAAATAGAAAGAGGAGGACAGCAAAATGAGGATCCCCTTTAAAAGTCTCGCGGTTTTGCTTTTCGGCGGAGCGGCTTTCGCCGCCTCGGCCCTCGGCTCCGCGCCGCTCAATCCAGCGCCCGGGAATTTGCCCGCGCCCATCCCGCAGCAGTCCATGAATACTTCTGTTTGCGCTTCCGCTAAACCGCCGAAGGGCGCCGCCAAGTTTACGGGACGAATTCAAGCGACCCCGTCCGGAACTTCCTTTGAAGTCAACTCCGGAAAAGAGACCGCCATGGTCACTTATTCCGGTTCAACTGCCATTTGTCAGGGAGGCCAGTCCGCTCCACCGGAAGCGCTGACGCCGGGCCTCAGCTTAACCGTGTATGGCGAAATGAACCGCGTCGGAAACACATACCGGATGGTTGCTTCTCTGATTTTGCTGGAAGGCAAAGCCGCCTCGACTCCGCGCATGACCTCGAATCCCATAAAAACCAACGCCACCAACAACCCCGGCGCGGCACCGCCGAATGATCCGACCACGAATCCTACGCAGACCAACACCGGCACGCCTTCTCAAAATAACTCGAACTCGACCAGAGGCATGCAAACAAATACTGGTGACATCAACAAGCAGGGTTCGCAGGGCAGAGGAGGCTCGGGTATTTCATGCGAGTCAATGACTTTTATTGTTCCCGGCGCTGGGGCGGGCGCACCGGGATTGGGCAAAACTGCTGGCAGAACGCAAATGGATGGCGTCACTTGCGTCATGCCTGTAAGCCAACAGTCAATCCAATTAATGGACGACGGAATGAAAGGCGAGCGCATGGCCAGCGTCACCCTCACTTGGCCGAACGTATTTGTTGTCACGCTCACCAATGCATTCGTGTCAAGCGTCACCTACACATCGTCGGGATCGCAGCCGGTCGCGCAGGTGACCTTTCAATTCACCAGAATCGAATTGCAGCCGGCCATGGGCGGAACGCGAATTTCCCTCGAGGGCAAACCCTGACCCCAATCGCTGTGTACGGCTGCCCAGTTTGAAATTCATCATCCTAAACGGAGTCCCGATCTATTTTATCAGGGCTCTGTTTAGTGCGCTGTTCACATCCTGATGCCTTTTTCTAGAGAGAGCTCTGGCGGTGTCTCTTGCGGCCGGGGTTTTGCCTTTCACGTCCCACGCCCTTGCCTACCCCGCCCTGTAACATTCCGCCTGGCGCGGCGTCTGTTCTCTCATGACTCCATCGCCGATACCATCTCATCCCGCTCCGCCGCATTCCGTTAAAGGCGACCCGCCGCGCCAAATCGCTTCTTTCCGGTTTCTTCCACTGTCGCTTCTACTTGCCTGGTTGACGTGCTCGCTGGCTGCACTCGCCGTCTTCGCCGCGCCAGTCGAATTCACTCAAGTCGCGCCAGGCGTTTACGCGGCGCTGCAGCCTTTCGCCGACCGCTTCAACGATTCCAATTCCGCCATCATTGTCGGCACGGATTCCGTCATCGTTGTCGATACTCAAACGACGCTCACAGCCACGCGCGCCATCGTCGGACAAATCCGCAAACTCACGGACAAGCCCGTGCGCTTTGTGATCAACACGCACTGGCATGGCGACCACGTGCAGGGCAATCAGGTTTATCGTGACGCCTTTCCCGGCGTTCAATTCATCGCGCAAATCAACACGCGCGATGATATGGAGAGGCGCGCGGCAACCGAACTGAAAGATTCAGTCGCAAACCTCCCGGGTCAAATCGAGCGCTACAACCAAATGCTCGCCACGGGAAAAACCCCCAACGGCACGCCGCTCACTGACGACCAGAAGAAAATCGTCCAGATGCGCGTGGACACTTTTTCCGCGCAATTGCCCGACCTGCGCCAGACCCAAATCGTTCTGCCCGACATCACTTTCGATCAATCCACCACGCTCTATCAGGGCGCCCGCGAAATCCGCTTGATCCATTTCGCGGGACACACGCGCGGTGACGCCGTCGTCTATCTTCCCGCCGAAAAAATCCTCATCACCGGCGATCTGCTGGACGACATGCCTTTCACGGGCGACGGCTCTCCCGCGGCGCTCGTCGCCACGCTCCGCGAACTCGACAAATTGGATTTTGACGCCGTCATTCCGGGCCACGGCGCAATCGAGCGCGGCCACGATCATCTCCGCTTGGTCGAGCAGTTGTTCGAATCCATCGTCTCGCAAGTAAAAGCATCCGTCGCAATCGGCCTGAGCCTCGATGACACAAAGAAAAAAGTGAACGTCGAGCAATTCCGCCAGCCCATCACCAAGGGCGAGGATCATGCAAACCGTGCTTTCGACGGATTCGTTCCGGCCGCCATCGAGCGCGCGTACCAGGAGGCAGTCGCCGCAACCGCGCAATCACCCGGCCTCTCGTCCGAGGATTCCGCCGCGGCGTTTGAGCGCATCAAATCACTGGCGGGCGAATGGGAGGGGAAAAGCGATCGCGCCGGAAATGTCAGTTTAACCATCACAGTCGTGGCGCGCGGCTCTGCCGTCGTCGAGCGTTACTTGGATCACGACCCGCCGCCCGGCGATGAAATGGTCACCGTCTATTATCTTGACGGCAAGCGCCTCATGCTCACCCATTACTGCGTCACCAAAACCCAGCCGCGGATGCTCGCCACGCGCTTCGATCCAGCCACCGGCCAAATCGAATTTGCTTTCCTCGATTCCACGAATCTCGCCAGTCCCGGAGCCGGCCACATGCACAACATCCGCTTGCGCGTCGTGGACCGCGCTCATCTCGTCAGCGGCTCCGATTTCTTTCGGGATGGCAAACAGGAATTCTTCGAATCAACGCCGTTTACCAGGGTGAAGTAACTGCACCACGCTGATCCCGGCGAAGCGGCGATCGCGCACTTGGCTGGTAACGGATGCCGCTGTCTTGACCTTGGGACGGTCGCGATGGATTCGCGTTGGCAAGCATTTAATTGATCGCGTAAAGATTCCCATCTGCGCTTCCGACGTAAACCGTGTCGTTCACAATGACCGGTGAAGAGAGTATCGCGCCTACACTGAACATCTTTTGCACGCCGGCCACGATATCGTCATAAAAATTCGAGGGCATCGCGGCTTCGTAATTGGGCATCCCGTCCTTCGTCGTCAATGCTGGCCCGTTCTGTGTAGAAGCCTCCGTTTGAAACATCCCCGATACTTTCCGGGTGGCAAGATCGATTGCAAAGAGCTTTCCTTCGTGCGATCCGATGTACACGTGATTTCCTGCTATCGATGGCGACGAAAACATCGGCCACTTGAAACTGAGCGACTCCACATCCGCGCCGGTTTTCGTATCAACGATGTGAAACAATCCGGAATCCGAAGTTGCAAAATATAGTAACCCGCCCTCCACGGCCGGCGAGCCGATCACCCATGAGCCTTTATTGTTGTAGACCCATCTCTTTGCGCCCGAGGCCGCGTCGAGAGCATAAAGATTCGAGTCCCTGCAACCGAAGTACACGATTCCATCCGTCACTGCCGCGGGACCTTGAATTCCAATTTGATTGAAAATTGTTGGATCTTCCCCCGTCTTGAAGCGCCACCGTTCTTTTCCGCTCTTGGCATCCAACGCGTAAAAATAGGTGTCCCAACTCCCGATGAATAGTGTGCCATTCGCAACTGCAGGCGACGCGTGAACGACGCCTCCAGTCTTGAATTTCCACAGCATTTCTCCGGTCGCGGCATTAAGGCCGTATACATTGCCATCGCCACTCCCGAAGTACACCATCTCATCCCAAACTGCGGGGGATGAAAGATAAAAATCAAATGGGTCTGGCATCATTTCTCCGGGAGGATCGATACCGTGAATGTGTTTTGCGGCAAATCGCCGCTCGCCGCCAGTGGCATACTTCCATTTTAGGGATCCGCTGGCTTCATCTACGGCATAAAAGTTTCCATCGTAACTTTCAAAGTAGACGAGACCGCTCGCGACCGCAGGAGATGACGTGATTCGCCCCTCGGTCTTGAATCGCCACAAAACTTTCCCGCTGTCGGCATCCACTGCGTAAACGCTCCCGTCCGTGCTGGCAATGAACACTTTTCCCTGCGCCACGGCGGGCGATGAATAGATCTTCCCATCTGTGTGGAATTTCCATTTAACGCGGCTCAACTGGGGGGCGCCTGCTCCGTCGTAAACACCGGTATGCTGCAAATTCCCGCGGAAAATTGCGCTGTTAGTGGGAATGGCCGGCTCAACCCCCGACATCAAAAACATCGCGATTAAGACTGCCGGCCACAATATGATCGAACTTCCTTCCCCAGCTTTTCTGAAATTCATTCTATTTCTCCCCTTACTTTTCCGTTCCGCGTACATTCGTTCGTGAAATATCGGCCTGGGTTTAACACGCTTGTCTAAACAAGAAGCGGCTTCAATACCTTTGCCACTCACTTATGACGCTGTGCCGTCCGAATTGTTCCATCGGGGCTCGGCTGCGGCCGCCGCACACTTCCTCATCACGCTGGGGAGTTGCTCCATCATTCGTGGCAGCGGCTTTGACATCACTCGCGCGAAGCCACTTGACAACGCCTCAGCTCTTGTTGTATTTAACCTCTAGGTTAAATACAAGATGACTCCCGACCGCCTCAGCGCCACCTTCGCCGCACTCGCCGACCCCACGCGCCGCGCGATCCTCGCCCGCCTCGCTTCCGGCGAGGCTTCGGTCACCGAATTGTCCGAGCCATTCGAGATGAGCATGCCCGCCATCTCCAAGCACCTGAAGGTTCTCGAGCGCGCCGGATTGATCGCGCGCGCGCGCGACGCGCAATGGCGGCCCTGCCGGCTCGACGCTGATCCGCTCAAGCGCGTCGCCGATTGGGCGGAGCACTATCGCGTTTTTTGGGAACAGAGCTTCGATCGCCTGGACGACTATCTGCGCGTCCTAAAAAAAAGGGAGAAAAGACATGTCCGAAAAAAGAAGTAGTTCCGCTGCACAACCTGGCCCGCGAGAGATTGTCATCACGCGCATCTTTGACGCGCCGCGCGATCTCGTCTTCGAAGCTTGGACAAATCCAAAGCACGTCGCGCAATGGTGGGGCCCGAAAGGTTTCACCACCACGATTCAAGAAATGGACGTGCGCCCGGGCGGCGTATGGCGCCTCGTCATGCACGGCCCCGACGGCGCCGACTACAAAAACAAAATGGTTGTCATCGAAGTCGCAAAACCCGAGCGCCTTGTTTACAAGCACACTCCCGAAGGAGCGGCGGAGTCGGAGAATTTTGAAGTAACGATAAACTTCATCGCGAGCGGCGGCAAAACCGAAGTCACCATGCGAATGCTATTCCCATCCGCCGAGGCGCGCGAAAACGTCGCCAAAAAATACGGCGCCATCGACGGCATTAACCAAACTTTGGATCGCCTCGCCCAGCACTTGGCGAAATCCTAATCGCTCTGCGCGCCGAATCGTCAGCGCGCCCAGCTTCGTTGCCTCCCCCCACAAGGGAAGCGTATGATTTGCGGGCCGGCGGCCACAATCAGAATTTCCGCCCATCAAGGAGGAATCATGCTCGTCGTTCGCAACTGCTTCGTCGCCAAACCGGGAAACGCAAGCAAACTCGCCGCCCAATTGAAGGAGGCCGCCGCCGTCGCCAAAATTCCCAAGCATCGCGTTCTCACTGACCTCACCGGCGAATTCAACCGAGTCATTTTAGAATTTGAAGTGGAAAACATTGTTGGGTTTGAAGCTCGCCTGAATGACTACCATTCCAACGCAGCGTTCCGCGAAAAAATGAAGGGCTACACCTACCTCTGGGTCTCCGGCACTCGCGAGATCCTCCAGATCGCCTGACCTCATCCATTATTCACGGGTAACACTTCCTAGGGTCAACGCGTCTATATATCAGGTCGCGATATAGCGAGCCGCGAGATAGTGGCTCGCGGCTGGAAATATGTTTGCGTGGCTTTTCTCGCATGCATGCTCGGCTATGACGCTGCGCTCTGCGACGGTTCATGGGACGAATGAAGCGAGCGCACCGATCTGCCGGTCGAATCTTCGAATGCACTGAAGCAGTAAGCTAAGGAGAATCACCAATGAAAACGACTTCCGTTGGCGCGGTCATGGTTGCTGCCACTCTCTTCGCAAGCGCTGCAGTCGTTCATGCTCTCGGACGCGCGCAAGTGGCCCCTGCAAAATCCGATGGCGTTCGCTCGGAGTTGCTCGTTAGCACGAAGTGGCTCGCGGACCACTTGAAGGATCCAAATGTCGTTGTATTGCACCTCGCTGACAACCAGAATGACTCCAAGCGTGGGCATATCCCCGGTGCGCGCTACTTGGCGATGAATAAAATCACCACTGACAACGGCCCCTTAAACACAGAACTGCCCGGCGTGGATCAGCTACAAAAGGCCTTCAGCGAGTTGGGTGTCGGCGACAACACCCGCGTAGTGATTTATGCCACCAATTGGTTTCCCAGCGCTGCCCGAGCATACTTCACGCTCGACTACTTGGGCCATGGAGATAACACCGCGCTGCTGGACGGCGGCATTGAACAGTGGCTGGCCGAGAATCGCCCGGTCTCCGGCGAGACCCCCGCGTTTTCTCCGGCAACTTTCACTCCGCATGTGCGCGAAAACGTCCGCGCTCAACTCGATGGCGTGAAACTTGACGTTGACGCAAAGCCCGGCGAAGAGCCGGACCAATTAGTTGACGCGCGCCCCGCCCGGCGCTACAGCGCCGGCCATTTGGCTGGCGCAAGCAACATCTATTGGCAAGACACGCTCGTCAGTGAGGACAATCCCGTATTCCAATCACCGGAGAAACTTCGCGCAATCTATGCCGCGCGCGGTATCGTTCCGGGAAAAAGGATCGTGACCTACTGCGAGGTGGGTATCCAGGCTTCGCATGGCTACTTCCTCGCCAAATATCTCGGCTATGACGCGGCCATGTATGACGGCTCGTACCAGGAGTGGACCTTAAAAAACATGCCCACAGTGAAGGGCGACGCGAAAAGATAATTCCTCGCGCGAAGTTTTGTTATTCGCCGAGGCTCTCGGACTTTGTTTGATGAATGTGTGGGTGCAGCGCCCCTCGTCCTTAAGGGTGTGGCCTTTGACTTTCCTTCCTTCGCCACCGGCACTCCTCGGTGCTATCATTCGCCATTCCATTCCACGGGAGGCCGCCAACCATGAAGCAGAAAATCATTGCCATCGTCGCAGGATTCATCCTTCAGATGGCCGGACTCTTCCTGATTCATTCTGTCTGGCTCAAGCAGGATTACGTGAATACCGCAGCCCTGTGGCGCCCACAAGAGGCCGCGATGTCGCGCGTCTGGGCCATGTTACTGGCCGTTTTGATTTATGTGGTCGGCGCCGTTTGGATTTACGCGAAGGGCGTAGAGCCAAAGCCATGGATTGGGCAGGGTATCCGCTTCGGCATTCTTCTCGCGATGGCGGTCGTCGTTTACGGCTCGCTCAGCGGCTGGGTCATTCTTCCACTCCCGCACATGCTTGTAGTGAAGTGGATCATCGCAGAAAGTTTATTAAGCGTCGTCTTCGGACTCGTCGTCGCGGCAATTTTCCGCCCCAGGCCCGCATCGGCCTGATGTCATCCCGAGCGTAGCGAACGCTCCGCATAAACCATCCCCTCTAAAGCTTACGGAAACTTGGCCGTTCTTGTCCACGCGTCACTCGTGTCTCAGAGCCACAATTGGTTCGACGCGGCTTGCCCGCAATGCCGGTACCCAGCATCCGATTGTCGCCACAGCAAGCAGTATTGCAGGCACGCCGAGAAGAATCGGCGCATCGAACGATCCACGCCGGGCGACTTCGCGCGCGATTGCAAATCCAATCACCCATCCGGCAATCGCACCGAGCAAGATCACTCGCATCGTCTCGCCAATCATTTGCCTTGTGATCCGCCCCGGCGTCGCGCCAAGTGCCATGCAAACGCCGATCACCCTCGTCCGGTGAGAAACGGTGTATGACACCACGGCATAAATCCCGACCGCCGTCAGCACGAGCAGCAGTGGACCGAGCACCACGAACATTCGCGCAGGGATTCGCCGGAATAGCAGGTTCTTTTCGATATGGTCGGAAAGCGTCCGAATATCGTAGATAGGAAGCCCCTGATCAATTTCGCGCACGGCCTGCCTCACGTCGGGCGCGAGCTGAAGTTCCGCCCCGGCGCGTGTGAGAACGTGAATCTCTCCTGTTAGCGACGGCCAGTCCCGGTACGAAAAATAAATCGCGGGGGTCGGTGGCTCGCCGAATGAGTCATACAACGAATTCCGCGCCACACCCGTAATCACGTAGCGGCGGCCGTTCATTTCGATGTGCCTTCCAATGGGTTCGGCGCTGCCGATGTAGCGCCCCACGAATTCTTCGTTGACGATGGCTTGCAGCGGTGCGTTTGTGTCACTGAGATCCGCAAAATCCGCGCCTTTGCGAAGAGGAATCCCCATCGTCGCGAAGTAACCGGGCGTCACGACATCCGTCAGCGCCTCGTCGGGAACAGCGGCGTTGCGCCCCCGTCCCTCGAGCGTGAACGAACGGTTGGGCAAGCCGTGAATATCAAGCGGCACGGACGTCGCGATTGCCGCCGACCGCACATTCGGCATCGCGCGAAGCCGGTCAAGCAACCGGCGCGCGAAATCGAGCCCGGTGGCGTCTTCCGCGTTGCGTCCCGTCAAATCGTACGCTGCCAGCAAGACCCCTTCCCGCCGAAAGCCCGGATCAATTTCCCGCGTGTCGCGGAAACTCTGTAGAAAAAGAGCCGCCACAATTAGTACAACCAGCGCCAGTGAAACCTCCGTAGCCATAAACGCGTTTCGCAGGCCGCTGCTCGCCGTCGTTATCCCGCTGGATTGAACGGATATCTTCGCATTCACGCGGGCAAGTTGGATCGCCGGGCCAATGCCAAACACCAGGCCGGATGCTAGCCCAAGTGATGTGGCGAAGAGGATCGAGCTGGCGTCCACACCCGTTTGGAATCGGATTGGAAACGCCCCCATAAATTGCACCGCGCGCAGCACACTGCTGCTCCAGATCGCAATCGGCACTCCAACGCATGTGCCGAAGAATGCCAGCACCAGATTTTCCGTGAGCACTAGGCTTGTGACTCGCCAGGTGCCCGCGCCAAGCGCGCGCCGAACAACCATCTCACGCTGGCGAGAGCTTCCGCGCGCCAGCATCAGGTTCGCCGAGTTCCCGCAAACCGTCAGCAGCAGGAGCAACATCAGGCCTTGCAGAACTAAGAGCGACGTCGTCAGGAAACGCTGCGGTCCTCGCGGCGAACCCCTGATCGGAAGCAGCTCGCCATGCACTTTTGTGTTTGTTTCGGGATGATCATGCGCGAGCTGTGACATCGCTTGATCGAGTTCGGCCTGCGCCTGCGGCTGCGTCACTCCCGGCCGAAGCCGGGCCATCACGGAATATCCGCGCACATTCCGTTCTTGAAGTTCGCGCGATCCTTTGAATAGTGCCGGTGCCAACGTTGCGGGCATCCACAAATCAAAATCCAAGGCGATGATCGTTCCTTGAAATGTTTTTGGCGCGACGCCGATGATCGTCAATGGCTGGTCATTGACTCGGATTTGCCGCCCGAGTGCGCTCGCTGCGCCGCCGTAATGCGTCTGCCAGAATCCGTATGAAATTACCGCAACCGGTTCGCCGCCCGGATGTGCAGCCTCTCTTGGCTTCACAAATCTTCCCAGCGCCGGCTGCAAATGCAGCGCTGAAAAATAATTGCCGGACACCAGCAGCCCGTACGCGCGTTCCGACTCGCTTGTTGGACCAACATTGCAGGGCGCCATTCGGAATGCAAATGTTTCGCGAATCTGGTGCAGGCCCTGCTGCAGTTCGCCGAATTCAAGCCATGACACTCCCGGATATGCCCCGGTCCCCGTGCGCGGCTCAACAAGAAATAGGCTTCCTGAATTTGCCACACCAGGCAGCGGTTGAATCGCAACCGCCTGAATCCATGAGAAAACTGCGGTGTTCACTCCGATTCCAATTCCCAGTGAAACGATCACCACCGCCGCGAGCCCGGGCATTCTGCTGATCATCTGCAACGCGTGGCGCACATCGCGAACGGCGTGCTCGATCCAACTCAATTGGGTGACCTCCCTTCCGCTTGGCGTACTCTTCTCGACCGGCTGCCCGTCAATGTTTTCCGTGCAACTCCATCATCCACGTCCTGAGCGTTCCTGTTCCAACGAAGTGGATCACAACCGCAATCCCCACGATCAACACCCCCGCAACGAGGAGATAAACATACGATTTCTTTCGCATTCGCCATTGCCTCCTGAAAATGAATCGCCGCGCGACAGCGGCGTGCCCTCTGCAATTGCTGTCGCGTGAACATTGCGACTTGCGCGTTGAACAAGCTCTGAACGCGTCGTTCAGGTGACGTTCAGGACTGTTCGCGCTATATATAAAGGTATCGGGTGAACAATTGAGGATTCTGATTGCTGAGGATGAGCCACAACTCTCTCGCGAACTCACATCTTCGCTCGCTCAGGCCGGTTACGCCGTTGACTCCGCCGATGACGGCGAAAAAGCGGATTTCTTGGCGCAGACCGAAAAATACGATGCGATCGTGTTGGACCTCGGCCTTCCCAAAATTGACGGACTGACGATCCTTCGCCGCTGGCGTGATGCCGGCATCCTTGTTCCGGTTCTGATTTTGACCGCCCGCGGCAGTTGGAATGAAAAAGTTCGCGGCATTGACTCCGGTGCCGACGACTACGTCGCAAAACCATTCCGCATGGAAGAAGTCCTGGCCAGGTTGCGCGCCTTGATCCGTCGCGCTGCGGGGCAGGTGAACCCCGAGCTGCGCTCCGGATCTTTAGTTCTCGATTCCACCGCCGCAAGAGTCACGGTCGGCGGCAACACAATTCGCCTGACGAGCCACGAATTTCGCGTTCTCACTTACCTCATGCATCATCGCGGACGCGTCGTCTCGCAGAGCGAGCTGACCGAACACATCTATTCCCAGGGTTTCGACCGCGACTCGAATACCGTCGAAGTTTTCATCGCGCGTCTTCGCCGAAAAGTCGGCGCTTCGATCATAAAAACCGTGCGCGGCCTGGGCTACACAATCGAGGTGGACGGATGAGACGCGTGGGCTCTCTTCGTTCTCACCTCATTTGGGGCGCGGTTTTTTGGACGCTTGGAATCATTACCATTCACAATGTTCTTTACGCCTCCTTCCTCAATCGACACTTCACCGCGTTGCGAATCGAATATAACGCCACGTATGTCGCTCTCGCGATTGTTTTCATGTTGGCGGGATATTGGCAGGTGCGTCGCGGGCTCTCTCCTCTCGACCAGATGCGCGAGCGATTGGGCGCCGTGCGCAATGGCCACGCTTCTCGACTCGAAGGAGACTATCCAATTGAAGTTCGCCCGCTCGTAAACGATCTCAACGAATTCCTCGACCATCGCGAAATGATCGTCAAGAAAGCGATCGCAAAGGCGGGCGATCTCGCGCATGGATTGAAGACTCCGCTCGCAATCCTCTCCCAAGAAGCTGAACGCGCCGAGCAGGCGGATCACGCCGAACTCGCCGCCACCATCAATCAGCAAGTCCTGCACATGCGCCGCCAGGTTGATTACCACTTGGCGCATGCCCGCGCCGCCGCATCCGGCGCAACACCCGGAACGCGCTGCTCCGTTTCGATTTCCGCTGATGGATTGTCGCGAACTTTGCAGCGCCTCTATGATGCCCGCTCGCTCAAAATTCAAGTGGACTGTTCCACAAACCATCACGTCCGAGTCCAGCGCGAAGATTTGGACGAGATGCTTGGCAATCTTCTCGACAACGCTTGCAAGTGGGCGAAGTCTCAGGTCACGCTTCACTCCTCGGAAAAGAATGGCCGCATCGCGATCACCGTTGACGACGACGGCCCCGGCATCGCACCCTCCCTCCGCGATTCCGTCCTGCGACGCGGAGTCCGCGCCGACGAATCCCCCGCTGGCCCCGGCAGCCCCTCAGGATCGGGCCTCGGTCTCGCAATCGTTCGCGACCTCGCCGAACTTTACGGCGGCTCCATCTCATTGGATTCCGCGCCGTCAGGCGGTCTCGGCGTCACGCTCGATCTCCCCGCCGCGGAATCAGTGTCCTAATTTCAGGGTCGGGTGCCCAATGTCCGCCCTCCACGATTTGTCATCCTGATCCAGCCCTGCGGGAGAAGTATCTGCTTTTGGTTGGTTAGCTTGTGGGTGCCCGCCGCTTACTTCTTTTTCTTTTCTTTCTCTTCTTCGTTCGCGTCGTGGAGCACTTTCCACAGCGCGACGCCCATATCTTCAATCACTTCTCTCCCGCACTTCTCGCATTTGAACTCGCGGATCTTGTTCCCGCTAAAGGAAGTCTGGTCCACAAATCGCAGCTCTCCGCCGCAGTCGGGACATTTTTCGTCGGTCCAGGTCATGCCAACTCGCCACCTGAGCCCATTATACGCTGCTGCCGACACGTTGCATTTGTAGGGGCGGCGCTTGCTCCGCCCGCATTTCCCGCCCTCATCTCGAGCCCGCCCTTTAACCCACGCCGCTGCCCACCCCCGGACGAGTTGGGCTTACAATGCTTGCGGTTTTCGGCCTCAATAGGGCAAGCTCGATCCATTCCAATTTTCATGGAGCCATAGATGACGAACGCTTCTTCTCGAACCCTTGAAGAGCAACGCGCGGAATTTGCGCGCGGCCGCGGACTCGCCATGCCCATCGCTGGCGCAATCGCCTGGACCATTATCGGCGTCGCTGGCGCTTTCCTGCCGATCATCCTGAAGGCGTGGGTCTTGTTCATTTGCACTGGAATGACCTTTCCCCTCGGCCTCCTGGTCGCCCGTTTTACCGGTGAAGACCTCTTGGGAAAAACACGAAAGAACAACGCCTTCGACCGGCTGTTCATGCTCAATTTGCTGATGGCCTGGCTGGTATTCGCGATTGCCATCCCGTTCTTCCTGATTGACCCAACGTCTTTGCCGCTCACAGTTGGAATTCTTGCCGGACTAATGTGGATACCCTATTCGTGGTCAATCCAACATTGGGTCGGGATATTTCACGGCGTCACCCGCACGATCCTGGTGCTCGCTGCCTGGTATCTGTTCCCACACCAACGGTTCGTAGCCATTCCAGTCGTGATTGTCGCGGTTTATCTGGTTTCGATTTACGCACTGGCCACGCGTCCTCGAAGCTAGCCAGTTGCCCAATGCCTGCCCGCCGCGCCATGTATTGATACCCTGCCTACCGGCAGGCAGGCCCCCCACCCCCCATCTTTTCGTAAGAGTGCGATTCTAAAGCACTTACAGCAACGAAGAGCGGTAAGAGTGTGATTCTAAAGGACTTACTGGTTTAGTCTTCAGTAATAATAAGTCCATTAGATTCAACGACTTATGTTTTTGGGCGCCATATGCCTCGTAAGAGTATGATTCTAAAGGACTTTAAGTCCATTAGAATCACACTCTTACAGAGTTATCTCAAACCATGCGATCTTTCGCTTTCGGCAGGGGGGACTTTCCCATTTTGGAACTACAATAGAATCGCTTACCTCACCCTGCAACGCAGGTTACCATACAGTTACACTAAAGTCAACGGAAATCCGAATATTCAGTTCGGGACGCACTCCCCCTACCCTCTCCTCAATTTGTCATCCTCAAGCGCATCCGGCCAAGGATGCGTGAAGGACCGCAATTCCTGAATCCCATTACTTCGCATCCCACCCAGTAGCGCCGACACTCCTGGCGGTGTGCCTTCGACTTTTTTCTCGGGTCGGGTGCCGCATCCTTTGGTTTGCAGGGGTGCAGGTTTTGACCCGGATCTATCGTGGGACATTGTCCTCCTTCTGCATACATTCTAGTGGGCATACCAACAGTAAAAAGAACTTGCTTTATACGTGAGCATATTATAAAGACAACAACCTATACTGCTTTGACGCGTGGTAGTTGCTGAACCTTTTTCGCATTTATACCGGAGACCTGCGGCCAGGTATGCCGCGAATACGGGAGAGTATCCATGAGAAAAATCAATTTGACGCTCATTCTAATGCTTGCCGCGATTGCCATTTTGGAAGGTCGTGCCCACGCACAAGGCCAGCCCAATCAGGGTGCGCCGGCGCAAGCCCAGAAGGAGCCAAAGGAGTGTTCCACTGAAAAGGTAAACGGCAACTGCAAAGTTACCATCGACCGCAACTACCCGCTAACTTTGCCCACCATTCAGGTGAGGCCCAAGAGTAAGGTCTCTGTTTTTGTTATACAGCCATTGCCATTTGAGACGCTTACTCTCGATCCTCAAAGTGCCCAAGCCCTCGCTGGAACAGATCAGACCGCGGGATTCCTGACTGCGGCCTTGCCGGATATAAAGGGCTTCATCGCTATCACAAGCTCGACATCGTCCGCGCATAACCTAATCGCGAACGTGACTACCACAAACCTTGTTCGAGACCCGAATCTGGGCAAGGTGGATGCTGACCTGCAAAAGTTAAAGAACAGCCTTGTTTCTGCGGAAACCCGAATTGAGACCTTCGGTCGAAACGCAACCTTTGTTTATCTCCAACTTCAAGAAATCCTTTCTCCAATCCCGCGGCCAATGAGTGGCGTAAGTACACCGGGGACGGTTAAACGCCTGTCGGATGAACTTCAAAACACGCCAAATCCTTGGGATGAGTACGCGCAGTGGAAAATTTGGCTCTTGCGTGAATTGGTGGGAGCGGAATGCCCAAATGTGCCGTGCCCCACATTTGACAACTTACTTGCGGCGGCATCCACAGTGTCTACTAACTTGACGGCAAAGCCGAATGTAGGTCCGCCGCCAGTCTACCCAATCCTTAAAGACTTTGATTCGGATGTGACAACGACCAGAACCGATATTGCGTCCCTGTCAGCAAGCGACCAGGCTGCATCCAACACATTGCTTGATGGGATCATCTCCCGAAAAAACGCACTTGTCGCGTCGTTCCCGGTTTACACGGCGGCGATTTCTAGCATCGTAAAAGACTTAAACAATTATTCGTATAACATCACTTTAACTGACGCCACGATTCCCCGAAATGGGCAAAAGCCTCTCGGCATCATCTTCGATCCGGGGGATTCTTCTCCAAGTAATACGAGCGCTTCTAAACTTCTTGGCCGTCAGGTCGTATTCGCGGTCAACGCTGTGAATGAGGTCGGAACATCTGCTGCCTCAGTCCCGGGAGCACAGCAAAAGAAATCAATTGCCACGGTCACGGTGCTGTATGCCAGTCCGATTTTCGAGGTCTCAACCGGGGCTTTCTTCTCAACTCTGCCAAACCGGTCATTCTCAAACGTAACCACGGTCACGCAAAGCCCCGGCCTCCCGCCGACGCCCGGCAACGTAGTCATTACTCAGATGATCGGGCGTCCGACAATTGTGCCTTTTGTAGCGGGGAATTTTAGATTGGGGCACGAATTCGCTTGGCCCGATCGCCGACGCGGAGCTTTCTACTTCACCAGCGCAATCGGTCTCAATCCCTACAACACCACCGCTGAGTTTGGTTTTGGGCCTTCAATTTCCTGGCGGTCCATCATGTTTAGCGGACTTTTCCACTTGGGACACGACGTTCGGCTAACGCAGGGAGAGACTGTCGGGCAGATATGGTGCAACCAGAGTGGCCCGGTAGGTGTGATCCCAAAATGCAGCGGCTCTCCCCCAAGCCCCTCGACCGAAAAGTACTGGACCGGTGCATTCGCCTTCGGCATCAGCGTTAGGGTGCCTTCTGTATTTGGAGGCGGCGGAGGCGGGTCTTCGGGATCGTCTGGGGGATCTGGTGGAGGCGGGCACTAGATCATCAATCAGCAGAATCGGCCGTTGAATGGTCCGGGAGCTGCACCCTTCAACCGCCGCTCCCAGAATTTGTTATCCTGAATGAAGCTCAGCGGGGTGGAGGATCTGCTGCGATGCGGACCTTAATACTCCTCCCACCGCGGGATCTCGTCCCGCTTCCTTCCCCGTGCCGACCACTCGGCACGGGGCCCCGCCCCCGCGGGCAATAACAATTCTCCGATTGGATGATCACTGCGACACCTTCCACATGCAACAAAGAAGTTGACCAAGTGAAATCACCTGAAACCCGTTCCGTTCGCCTGGGACTAGAAACGAAGGGAGGATGATCCAGACTTAAGACATGCGGATTCGGGACTGCCGAATAGATAGCGATAATTATAGAGTTCTACGGGATAGGGTGACGGATTGCGTCGATAGTACTCGAACGCTAACTCAACGGCATACGTATCCAGATCGCACGCGCTGGCAAGTGGGCCTGCGGTTGACGTGGATTGCGGTCGGATCATCTCGAAGCCGTCGCCACCTATCGAATCCATAAATGGGATGAGATAGAGATAACCCTTTTCGTCAACGTCGCGGCTGAACTGTAGAGCGACGATTACGAATTCCGCTCCATCGACTGGACTCAAGCCCGCTATGTCGTAGTGCTTCATTCCGTCGGTCCAGCCTCTCAAATCCAGGGTCGAAATCTGATTGGCCTTGAGTTCAGCCATCACTGGAACTTCAGGCGTCGCAACCACATCCCAACCATGATTAACAAACTTCTTGAAATGAAGAAGTCTCATTTTTAGATCGTGAATCGAGTAGGGTCCCCGATTTTCAATTTTCCATCCCGGAGTCTTGCTTGGAATCCCCTCCAATGGGTCAATTTGACCGACAATGATGTCGGGACGAGTAACAAGCTTCTGCGCCGTTTCGGTAATGGACGCATCTCTCTCCATCAAAGCAGTCTGTCTTCTCAGGATTCCGAGCTGCAAGACCAATGCCAACGCTTGAATGCCAAGAACAAATAGCGTCCATCCGGCGACACCGGGCCATCTAAGGAGTTTTCGCAGGCCAAGCGGGGAAGGTTCAACCGGGCTGCCCGAAGCGTCGACTAATTTAGGCTGATCCACATCTCATCTCCATGTGGCCAAACCTAACACAGGATGAAGTTGCCTTCATAGGAATTCTCCATGCGCGTTTTTCGGCTTTAGCCGAATGCGGTCAAGATGCTGAAGATGTACTCTGGTAAACTGCATTCATGCTGGCGGGTAATCCAAAGAACGAGTGGCGGGAATGGGGTAAATTTATCGTTGAGGTCGCTACCCTCGTCGCAGTGGTTTATTACGCTTGCATTGCTAGTCGTCAGTTGACGGAGATGCACAACGCTACGATAGCAGCTACAAGGCAGACTACCTTGATGCAACAACAGTTCATTGGCGCCCAAGCTGCAGTTCTGCGCCTTGATACAGACGTCTCCCCCGAAGGATTCGGAGTAGGTTTGTCGAACGTTCGCGACGTAGCCGCTAAGGATGTACACCTCAAGATACAGATCACCCATGAGTCTTTGCCTGGCGAGGCTGCGCTCGGGGATCCGATAATCAAGAATTTTGACCCTCCTGCCGTCCCCGTCATCGAAAAAGAGAAGGCATTTCACGTAACAATCCCTATACCCTGGCCCCTCCAAATTCAACAAGTCGGAGACGAACCTTGGCCCGGGAAACGAACGGTGGAGTTCAAAGGGGAACTTAGCTACAACGATGGGTTTGATAACAGAGTTTCCGAATCCTTCTGCTATGCTTGGACTCCAATAACAAGGATCATTACCAAGACTCAGAACTCTACTGTCGGCGGCCTCCTCGATTGTGACGGGCTTCAATTGAGAATTAATGGGATTCTGCAAAGCAAGAGCGAAGCCGCAAATGAAAGCCACCCGAATTAGGGCGCTGTCAAACAAGGGGCAGATTTGACGCATTCGCCCAGAACTCCTAAACTAAATATTGAGCCTTATTGGGAGCAGCCCAAGTAGGCGGCAGGGCGCAACCGTAAGCCGTCCAAAGCATCTAATTTGTTTGGGAACAATCCCAAGAAAGCCATCCTATGCGAGCACTGAAAACAACCTTATTGCTGGCCGCGCTGAGCGTACTTCTCGTCCTGGGCGGCGAGATGCTGGGCGGGCAGAACGGCCTCATCTTCGGATTCGGCCTGATGGTCATCGTCAATCTTGTCGCCTACTTCATGTCGGACAAGATCGCCCTGCGGCAGAACCACGCGCAGCCCGTCACGCGCGAGCAGCTCCCGCGCCTGTATGAAGTGATGGAGCGGCTGTGCGGCAAGTCCGGCATCCCCATGCCCAAGCTCTATGTGACGCCCGAAGAGGCGCCCAACGCGTTCGCCACCGGACGCAGCCCGAATCACGCTTCCGTCGCGGTCACGGCCGGCCTGATGAAATTATTGAATGACGAAGAACTCGAAGGCGTGATCGCCCACGAGCTTTCCCACGTCCGCAATTACGACATCCTGATTACTTCCGTCGCGGCGATGCTTGCGGGCACGATCACGCTTCTCGCGCGCATAGCTTTTTGGACCGGCGGCGCTGGCGGACGGCGCGGAAATGCGATCGCCTCTCTCCTGATGCTGCTCCTCGCCCCGCTGGCCGCGATGCTTTTGCAACTCGGAATTTCGCGGCAGCGCGAATACGCCGCGGACGCCGCCGGAGTTCGCCTCGTCGGCCACGCAAACGGACTGATTTCCGCGCTCGGCAAGCTCGGCGAATACAACAAGCGCATCCCGATGAACGTTTCGCCCGCGACAGCGTCGCTCTACATCGTGCAGCCGCTCACTTTCGGCGGAGTTTTCCGCGGACTTTTCAGCACGCACCCGCCGCTCGCCGAGCGCATCGCGATTTTGCGCAACATGACCGTCCTCCGCTAACCGCCGGCGGCGACCCGCCAAATTGCACCAAAATGGTGCAATTTGCCCTCGAAAAAAACACCGTTTTTTCACATTGAAAATTATTAAGGTGATCAACCTAATTTTATTTTGTCCCCCCGGAAACGCCTCCCGGAGTGTAGAAATGGCATCGTCCTAGTACCCCCTTCGGCGAGGCCCCTGGACCCGTCCTTCCGCTAAGCCGTTTCCTGCCAACCAGTTAAAGGCGTGGTGCATCCAACAGAGTGTGGCAGTGCAAGTGCTTTACCCAGGATGCTGGTTCGGGGGGGTATCATGAACTGCAGCGTCGCCACAAAGTTGATTTGCGATTACATCGAAGGCCGTCTCTCGCCGCTCATGGAGCAGCAGGTTTCAAAACACCTCGCGGGCTGCCCGGATTGCCTGCGGATTCTTGACGCTGCCGAGGAAACTTTGCAAGTTTATTTCGGCGCCGATCCCACGCGGCTTCCGCATCCCACGCACGCGTAATTTTCTTGCAAGCAAGCGCGATTTTTCGCGCTCCATATCTCAATTTTTTCTTCTCTGCGTTTTCCCGCACTTTTCCTCGCTAATTTCGCTGTCGCAGTCCATCCAAGAAATCTTTTGCGCCGCGATTCGCGATTTTTCTCGGTCTTTTTTAGCCAACGAATCAACACATAGAAACGACATACCACCTGTAAAGTTTGCAATGCTGGGGTTTGTGGCGCATCCCACATAAGGCCTCCAAGTCGCTGGAAACACGCCACTTACGGGAATGGCGGATTTGGCGTGGCACGTGCTCTTTACAAGTCACGCATGGGATTGAACCAAGGAGAACACGAAAATGTTTAATGAAGACCGTCAAGAGTCGAATCAAGTGACTGAAGGAACAGGGACTCCACGCTGGCTGGGTATTGCCGTTGTTGCGCTGGCGGCAGTTTCCCTGCTCGCTCTCGGCGTGGGTTGGAGCGCGGCCAATCACGCGCGCGAAGCGCAGCAGGCATCCATCAATGATGCCAAGGCGCTGCGAACAAATCTCGATACAGTAAGCCAAAGGCTTTCGCAGTCCGAAGCATCGAACACGCAATTGCAGGCGGATCTCGGAACCGTGACCGACAAGTTGAAGGTCACGCAAAGCGATCTCGACAAGACGCGCCATTCAGCCACGCAGACTCGCGATCAATATACGAAGCAGATGGCCGCGATTCAGGACCAAGTGGCGACCACGCAGAATACGCTCGCGACAAAAGCAAACACGGATGATCTGAATGCTGTTTCGACGAACGTGAACGGCGTGCGCACCGACCTCGACGCCACACGCGCGGATTTGGTGAATGCCCGCGGAGAACTCGGCACGCAGATCGCGCGCAACCACGATGAAATCGATCAGCTCCGCCGATTGGGACAGCGTGACTATTATGAATTCACGATTACCGACAAGGGCTCAAAGCAAAAGCTCGGCAACGTGACGCTGGAACTGCGCGGTGTGGACGTCAAACACAACCAGTACACCGTGAACCTCTACGCGGATGACAAGAAGTTCGAGAAGAAGAACCGTCAAGTGAACGAGCCGGTGTTCTTCATCACGAGCGGCAGCCGCGACAAGCTGGAGCTGGTGATCAACGAAGTATCAAAGAACAAGATCGTCGGCTACCTGAGCGTTCCGAAGTCCGCGGCGCCCGCATCGCAGGCATCGGCGAGCACGAGCGGAAACTGAACGCGCATTGAAACACAGCGGAAAAAGCCCTACCGGCTAAACCGCTAGGCAGCAACAGACCACCACCAAAGTGAGCGGCGGGAGGATTTGAGAGAATCCTCCCGCTGTTTTTTTGAGGGCTCTGTAATTATTTTCCGACACACTCGAGATTGACCAAGGCCACTGAATCACATTGAGACGACGGTGGGTGAATCGAGATCGCAGATTTCCAAGACCGGGACGCTCGCTTGCATTCATTTCGTTTCCTCAATCAAGACCATGTCATTCTTTACAGTCCTGCGAAGCAGCAAGATTCTTCTGCCGTCCTGGGACCAATTAAGAGAATAGACATCCGAAAAACCAAGATTCGCGATTAATCTTGGAGGCTGGCCCGTGATGGGCTGGCTCCACAATGCTTGCGTCTCGCTCGGCTGGGGAAGGTAGATTAGGGACTTTCCGTCAAGGCTCCATGAAACAGCGTAGCAATTCTTCGGCATATCGAATTCATTTTTGAGTAAGCCATCATCCAATGAAAGAATTCCCCAGCGCTGGAGGCGCTCCGACGAACTGAAGCGCATGGAGGCAATAAGTTTGCCGTCGGGCGAGATCAAAGGAGAAACATGAGCGGGGGTGCGAATCGAATCGCCAATTCTGATTGGTGTTCCGCCGGCGCTGGGAACCTTCATTAAGGACCACTGGTCGCCAACTTGTGAGTTGTATACCACCCAATTGCCGTCAGGCGAAACCAGTGGGTTTTCATCGTCACGGCCCACGGTGAGTTGGAGGGGGTTCGAACCGTCGATGTCCAGACGCCAGATCCGCGCCGTGCCCTCCCGGCGTAATGTGAACACGAGAAACTTTCCGTCAGGAGAAAGTGACTCGTCCGCATTGTTTCCGCCGTTGGAGGTAAGGCGCATCTGGCCGGTGCCATCGGGACGGATCCACCACAAATCCCTTTTACGGCCCCCAGCCGGGGCTGAATAGACAATATTTCCGTCGGGTGTCAAAACAGGGGTGTCATAGCCGCCCGGGGGAAGATTCAGCTGCTGCGGATTCAAAGTCCGGGCAGAATCGCCCCGATTCTGCGTGGCGCCGGCGATCCAGAGAGAGTCTTCGACATCCATACGTGCCGCGACCATCTTGCGAGAGTTAAAGACGGCGCTCAGGAAAACATACCGGCTCGTGTCGTTTGTCACGCCCCGGACATCTCCGTTCCAGTTGAGCACCCAGACTTGGGACGACCCAGTTTGGACATCATTTGCGATTGCGCCAGTCTCGGAGCGGCTTAGCGGCCGGATGACATAGAGATTACTTAGACGAGGTTCAGCAATTCTGGTGACGGCACCGCCGTTTGCGGAAATCTCAACAAGATACCAATCGGTTTTTCCCTGTTTTCGGACGGCTTCGGAATAAACGATCTTGCCGTCGAGCGTCCAATAATAACCATAAAACTCGGAACTCTGGGCGTCGCATTTCGCGATTGGGCGCGTGTCCGTGCCATCGGGGCGCGCCAGAACCAGTTCCGCACCGACGACGTCGCCCTGCGTCGAGTATTTAAACCGTTTGAAAACGATGCGCTGGCCGCTGGGGTCAAACTGGACGTCTCCAGCGATCCCTTCGAGCAGTCGCTGGGGAGTGCCGCCCAGCGAATTGATTCGGAAAAGAACGCCGCGATCCTGGGGGATTCTCCTCGTGGTGTAATAGAGATAGGCCACATCCGGCGAGTAACTCACGCCCCCGATGAGACCTTGCATTGGTGCCACGACCCGCAGTCCTTTTCCCTCGGAGGCAATCGGCCGGACCCAAAGACTGACCCCATTTTGCTCGAATGCCACATAGGCGATGTGATTTCCGTCTGGTGAAAGCACACCATTGTCCACGAAATTGGAGACATTCAATTCGCTGATTCGATAGTTCGCGGCCGAAATGACAGGAGCGTGACGCATTGCCAGCAGCGCAGCCCCGACCACACAGCATAGGATCCCCAAAGCAACGGCAGCCATCAGCCAACGATTGCGCTTTGCCGGTAATGGCAAGATTTCCAGGCCATTTGCGATCCCGCTGCCAAGGCCCCGGGGGGTCGGAATACCAATGGTCGTGGAATCCAGGCAACTTACCTCTCCCGCGAACCGGTAACCGAGCTTCGGGACAGTGGAGATGTAAACGTTCGACCCGTTGCCATTGTCCAGGGCCTTGCGGAGGAGTGAGATCTTCTGCGCGAGAGCGTCGTCGCCGACGAATGTGCCGGCCCAAACCCGCTCCATCAGCTCATCTTTCGAGACCAATTGGCCGGGCTTCTCAAGCAGTACAAGTAGTGTCTCGAAGACTTTAGGGGCAAGGGGAACTTCCACCCCGTCGCGGAAAAGACGGTAATCGGCAGTGTCCACACGGAAGGGGCCGAAATCATAGAAAGGCGTTACTGGGCGATTCATATGAGTCACTACCAACAAAGAATAAGTGTGGGGGCATTCTATCAGGAAAATGTCAGACCGACGTCAAGACTTTGCAGGCCCTTCCGCGGTACTTCCGTGAGACCGCCGAATTGCACTGGCCACCGATTAGGGGGGGATATGTGCCGCAGAACAGCCTCACCACTTGGAATAGCGATATTGATAATCGCATGTTTTGGAATATTAACGGGATGCGGTGGCGGCGCGAGCGCGCCGCCGCCACCGATTGTCGTCAGCGTTCTTCCGGCAACCACTGTGTCACTTCCACCGGGGCAATCGGAACAATTTATTGTGACAGTTCAAAACGACCCGGCAAATAAGGGAGTCACGTGGGGGATTGGAAACCCCGGATGCGCTGCGGCGGTTTGCGGAACAGTTGACGCGAATGGGAAATACACGGCTCCCGCGACCGTTCCAAATCCTCCCAATATATCAGTCGTCGCGACATCCGTTGCGGATCCATCCAAACAAGGTTTTGGGTCGGTGATTGTGATCCCACCGCCTCCGCCCCCAATCGCAGTGACAGTGACGCCTGGGAACAGTCCAGTGCAAATCGGACAGAGTCTGCAATTCACCGCTCAAGTTCAGAATGATCCGGCGAATAAGGGAGTGACATGGAGCGTGGGGTATTTCTTCTGCGACGCCGGCTGCGGAACTATTGACGCAACGGGAAAATACACTCCGCCGACAGCGCTAGCCGACGCGGTAGCCTGGGCGTCAATCGCCGCGACCTCTGTGGCCGACCCGACCAAGCAAGCCTCTGTGACAGTGACAATCACTCCCGTACCAACCGGGATTTCTGTCTCGCCAGGCAATGCCACGGTCCAAATTAATGGAGTGCAGCAATTCACGGCAGAGGGAGTACCGGCGGGCGCCATACCCGTGGTCAACTGGAGCGTATCTGGAACCGGTTGCGCGGGAGCGAGCTGCGGAACGATTGACTCAAGCGGGAATTTCGAGGCGCCCAATTCAAGCCCAAATCCGCCAATTGTGAACGTTACAGCGACTTCCGTCGCGGATGCGTCCATCCGCGGCTCGGCCACACTGATACTCGGAGCCAACGCGAACAATGCCAAGCTGGCCGGGTCTTATGCGTTCCTTATCACTGATAGTACACAAGGGGACCCGGATACCGGCGGGACAGATGTCCTAGCCGGAAGCATTTCTGCCGACGGGAACGGCCATATTACCAGTGGAGTCTTCGACGGAGCCTTTTCATTATACGACGGCGGTTCCTTGTGTAGTTGCCTAAACACTCCGATCATCGGCGGAACGTATTCCATCGGTTCGGACAATCGCGGCGCAATGACGCTGGTCCTGGGCTCTGATTTCGACCCGGCCCTTAGCTATTCGTATTCTTTCTCGTTTGCGCTGGATTCGTTTGTATCCGGGGTGGCAAGCCGCGGGAAATTGGGTGGTGGACTAAGTGACGGCGTTGTTTTTCAGGGTATCAGCGAAGTGCGCTATGTCAGCGGGTATTTTGCGCGACAAGACCCGACGGCGTTCACGAACGATGCCATTGCGGGAGACTTTGCGTTCATTATGAAACCCACCCCCAATGGCTTTTTTTTTGAACCCACATTCTTTACCTACGAGGCGACAGGCAGGTTCACGGCGAAGAGTGGGTTGTTGAGCGCGGGGCAAACCGCCACGCTTGGAAATGGCCCTGGGATCGATTCACAGCCTCTATCATTCGCGGGCACGTACAACGTTGATGCACAGGGGAGAGGGACTGCAAAAATGAATTTTGATGGATCGACCACGCCCTTTTCTGATTTTGTGTTCTACATGATTTCTGCGAACGAATTACTTTTTTTTGAGACCGACGGCCTATCCAACAACACGGCTAACGAGACATTCCTTGCAGGAACTGCCCTGCGCCGGTCCGCAGGGCCGTTCGACGCAAGCTCGTTGAGTGGGGCGACCGTCATTTATTCCGGCGATGTTCTTAATAACGATGATTACAGACCGGGCGATCTCAACGTAGAGCTGGCGACATTCGACGGGGTAGGAACGGTGAGCGGGACAAGCGATGTGGTGGATGCAAATAACGTGGCCACGAGCGTGCCGTTTAGCGGGTCGTACACGGTGGACGGAGACGGGCTTGGCGGCGGAACGCTCAATCTCTCCGGAACCCAGTTCCCGGGGGGGCTCCCGGCAGTTTTCTATCTCGTGGCGCCGGGAGAGGCGTTCGTCCTCGGGCTCGGAACGTTGGAGAGCCAATCCGGGGGGCCGTTCAACAATGCCTCCATCTCAGGTGATTACGTTCTGAACGCATATGGAATATATCTGTTTCTGGGATCAGGCAGCGGGATCGTGACGGCAGACGGGAACGGCAACCTGAGCGGGACTGTGGATGCCATCGATGGAAACGGAATCGGCATGGGGAGCACATTTACAGGCACCTACGCAATCGGGGCGAATGGCCGAGGAACTTTGACAACTACGCCCGCGACGGGGCCACCGATGAATTGGATCCTATATATGATTTCCCCATCGAAAATCCTCTTAAGGCAAGCCCTCTATGACTTCGGCACGCAGTTACGAGCGACGATCGAGAAATAAGACAGTCACACGCCAGAACGATCGCAGCCGAGACAGGAAGCGGAGGATTCTCTCGAATCCTCCCGCTGTTTTTTTGCGCATGAATTCGACCGTGGCGCTGAATTATTTCTGGGCCACTTCGTGCAAGCGGCGGGAGAGATAGTTTCGCTCTACTTGATTTGTGGCGAGAGAGATTGCGCGCTGGTAGGCCTTGGCCGCTTCGCGGCGCTGATCGAGGCGGCGCAGTAGGTCGGCGCGGGCAGCGTGGAAAAGATAGTAGTCATTCAACTCGCCGGAAACGCCGAGGTCGTCAATCATGGCCAGGCCGCGCGAGAGGCCTTCGCTCATTGCAATGGCCACGGCCTGGTTGAGCGCGACGACGGGAGTAGGCATGATGCGCGCGAGTTCGGCGTAGAGCAACGCGATTTGGCGCCAATCTGTTTGTTCGGGCGTGGCGGCTTCGCTGTGCAACGCGGAGATGGCGGCCTGCAACTGATATGGGCCCGGCGCGTGTAGACGCAGCGCTTCTTCGACCACGTGGATCCCTTCGCGGATTTGGTTTTGGTTCCAAAGAGAGCGGTCCTGATCTTCGAGCGTGATCAGTTCACTGTTGGAATTTACGCGCGCGGCGCGGCGCGAATCATGGAGAAGCATCAGCGCGAGGAGGCCGAGATTCTCCGGCTCACGGGGGAGGAGTTCGCGGAGCACGCGCGCGAGGCGGATGGCTTCGGCGCAGAGATCAGCGCGGACAAGTTGGTCACCGGCAGTTGCGGAATAGCCTTCGTTGAAAATTAAGTAGATGACGGCCTGGACGGATTCGAGACGATCGCTTAGCGCGCTGGGCGCAGGGACTTCATAGGGGATGTTGGCGTCGCGGATTTTTTGCTTTGCGCGGACAAGCCTTTGCGCTAGCGCGGGCTCGGCGAGAAGGAATGCGCGGGCGATCTCGGTTGCGGTGAGGCCGCCGAGCGTGCGCAGAGTTAGCGCCACTTGCGCTTCGCGATTCAGGGCGGGGTGGCAGCAGGTGAAAATCAGGCGGAGGCGATCGTCGGGGTAGGTCACGGATAATTCGTCCGGGGAAACATCGTCGTTGGCCATGGTGTTTTTGGTTTCATAGAGGAGCGCATCCTGTTTGTCGGTGCGCGTGCTCTGGCGCCGAACGTGGTCAATCAATTTCCGGTGCGCGACGGCGGTGATCCACGCGGCGGGCTTTCTGGGGATCCCGCGCAGCGGCCAATTTGCCAGAGCGGAAGCGAAGGAGTCCTGCATGGCCTCTTCGGCCAAATCGAACGAGCCGGAGAGCCGGATCAAACTTGCAACGATCCGGCCCGACTCTTCGCGGAATACGGCTTCCGCAATCGCCCTTGCATCGGTCACGAGAACTTCATGATAGGACGGACTTCGACGGAACCAAAACGCGCGCCGGGAATTTTCGCGGCGATGGCGAGTGCCGCATCACGGTCTTTTGCCTCGACGAGATAATAACCGCCGAGCTGCTCCTTAGTTTCGGCAAAGGGGCCATCGGTGGTGAGGCGCTTGCCCTCGCGCATGCGTACGGTGGCGGCAGCGCCGGTGGGCTGCAACGCGTTGCCGCCCTTGATTGAGCCAGCGAATTCTTTGCCGAAAGCCTGGTACGCGGCCTGCTCGGCAACCCCCTCGGCTTTGCTCAGCTTGGCCCAGATCTTTTCGTCCCCGTAAATCAGCAGCAAGTATTCCATTTTGTGTTTCCTCCTATTGACACGACGTGTGACGCGCCAAGATTCGACATATAAAGTGAAAAAGAAATTCTTCTACATGCCGCCCGATTGAGCGGGTTGTGGGATTGGTGAAATGGGCCGGATCTCAATGCAACCCTCGCCGCCTTTGCATGCGGTGGGGATTTTCGCGGCCCAAGAGATTGCTTCATCGAGATTTTTGCAATCGAGGATGTAATAACCGGCCAACTGTTCCTTGGTTTCCGCGAAGGGCCCATCGGTAATTAATGCTTTGCCGTCCTGGACGCGAATCGTGGTTGCGGTCGCCGTGGGCTTGAGCGGCTCGGCGCCGCGAAAGATTCCCTGTCTAGCCGCTTCCTCCATCACCGCATGGTGCCCGGATGTGATTCTGATTCGATCCTCTTCCGACATCCGAGCCATTTCCGCTTCTCTTGAATAAACCAGCAGCATGTAGCGCATGGTGAGTCTCCTGACAGCTTTCAATCTATACGGTGATAAACGAGCGGCACGGTGAAACCGGGCTTGCCGCCCTGATACCATGTCCACTCTTCAACCATCTCAGACGGCCCGCGAAACTTGATCACGACATGGTGCATGTGTCCGGTATCCGGGCTTGCCAGATTTGTGGCGTCCAGAAACTGAAAGTCAATTGAGTTGGTCTTCGGATCGAATCCCCCCGCCTGTAAGCGCGGTTGGTTTCCAGCTTCGCAGAAGTGTGTAAGCAGCAGGCGATTTCCGTCCAGGTAATAGACTGTGATCATTTCCGCCTCTCCCGGAATGATTACATGCTCGAGAATTGCGGTGCCATTGGAAACAACTTGATATGCGGCGGAGGCCTTTCCTTTTTCGGACATTGCTTCCCAACGTCCAGTGAGAGTTTTCAGTTTGTCGAACGCCAGCGCCGCGTTGGCGGGGTCCTTTGGCGTCTGCGGTGCGGCGGCGCCCGCAAGACCGAACCCAACTGCAATTGCCAAGGCCAGAGCTAATCTGCTACGCCTGCGAATCGTGTTCATATCATCCTCCTGAAATGCGTTGACTTGGCCCAAGTTCCGGGCATAAGTACGACGTTCGAGCCGGAAGAAATCGACAGTTGATTGCGGATTTCTAGCTTCAGCCAGAAAGACGCCGGCCGCGAACTTCCACTTTTTGGGCCTAGGCGTGGGCGGCTGCGCGCGGGAAGTCCGCGGTTGCCATTACCTCTTCGATTTGAGCCCGATGCCGATCGGAATGCGCCGAGAGCATGAGCAACCATTGATAGCAATCCAATTCGCCGAAGATGGGATGGCGGAAAGTAGAACGCCTCAAATCGGCGTTCGTGGTGGCGGCGAATTCATGAGTGCGGCGGCGAGCTTGCTCGAATTCGGGAAAGAGCTCATCGTGCCGCCATTGGCCTGTTGGTTGCACCGCGTCGGGTCCCTTGAAGCGATTGGAGCGGTTTAGGACGAGCGCAACCACCTCGTCATCCCGATCTTGCCAACCGGATGGATTGAAGGAACCTGAGGGGCCCTGCAAAGTGTTGGTGATGCGCTGAAGGATCAGACCTTCGACTTTGGTGACATGCTCGATGTTTTCGGCGACGGACCAACGGTTCGCGGCGGGCTTGTAGTCAAGTTGCTCGGGTGAAAGGCTTCGGACAATGAGCAGAAGGCGTTCGCGAGTCTCTTTCAGGTTCGTCGTAAGACGGTCGCGCTCGGATTGTGAAATCGTTTGGCTATTCATGGTTCGCTCCCATTCATGATTGGCCCAAGGTGCAGGCAATTGTACGACGTTTGTAAAAGGAGAAATCGACAGGCAATAGTAAATTTTCTTACCGACCTTAAAACCAACGGGGGCAAAAAGCCGCACCGTTAGAATCGAAGGGTGCGGCACTCCCTTCAATTACGGAATAATCCGATAAATGTCCACGTCTGCGGAGGCGCTGCTTCCCCCTGCTGAGGAAGAATAAAGGACGCCTAGAAGCCCTGCGCCGGGAACTCTCTCTAAGGTGAAGTTGCCGTAGGAAGCCGCGGCGGCGAGTTTTAATGACCACCGCTCTGTATATGCGAAGTAAGGAGTTCCTTCCATTCTGTCCAAACCTACCAAGAACAGGTCTGCGTGATTAACTCCTTCGTTCTGTTCGGTTGTAGGGAGCGAATAGCAAACAATCTCCAAGTGTCTTCCGCTTCGGGATTGCACAACTTCCAACACCTTTTTGACTTTGCTGCCACCAGGTAATGAGTGTCTAATCTCGGACTCGAAGTCCTGCTTGTCGATCTGGTCCAAGTAGTCGACACCCTCCCAATCGAACGATTTCCATCCCCTGAGTTCTGGGGGCAGACCATTTGGGACACGCACAAACCGGCGTCCGCGCCAGGCGTACTGACGCCTAGCACCCTCCTCCGTCACAATTACAATTCCACCCGGAAGAAACTGTGTGGTTCCAAAGTCAGTACCGAAACTACCGAGTTTTTTAGGCGGGGAGGAGGTCTGCGATTGCGAATGGATCTGCAACCCGAAACACAGGGCTATGACTAATAATGTGAGGATTCGTTTCATGGCGGGTACCGAAGCCTTTGCGAATAATTTGTGACGACCGTATTGGGTGATGATACCACCGAGGATTATCATCAGAGGTTGATGCGGGGTAGCGGAGTTTTGTTGGCCGGGCGGGCGCGGGGTGTGGCACACTCTTGCGCGATCGGTGGCCGTTCCTTCAAATGTGGTCCTCAGATTTTGACGCGGATTCGCGGTCAGCACCATCGGACTTCTGCCAGACCTGATCGATCTCATCCGCGGCCTCACTTAAGATCTGCGTCACCCTCTTAATCGCGGGATCCTCCGGCCCCCTCCGCCATGCTCGCTTGTAGGTCACCGCCGCAAGCCTAGCAAACGTTCCGTTGAGATCCCCCATGGCGCCACCAGCGAAATCGCGCACAGTGTCTCGCACGCGCTCCAAGATTTCGTCAAGTTTCGCGCGGTGCTCTTCGAGGAATCGTTCACCATCGCGAGTGATGTGATACACCTTTTTGCCCGCGGTCTCGACCGCGCGAATATAACCTTGATCTTCAAGCAACTGCAGCGTCGGGTAGATGGTACCCGCTGAGGGCGTGTAGCAGTTCCACGTTTTCTCCGCGAGCGCCTTGATCACCTCGTATCCGTGACGCGGGCTCTCCTGTATGAGGCGGAGGAGGATGAACTTCACTTCGCCGGACTCGAACATCTGTGATCGGCGTCGGGACCCTGCCCAGTTGGTCCAGTCTTTCCACTGAGAGTTAAATTCTCGATGTCCAAATCCAGCATCAAAAATACCGGCAAACCCCCAATCCCAGTCATTTCGATGGTTAGCCATTGTTTGCGCCCCTTCTTGCGCTATGTCGTACGATATGTCTTACTATATATCGCGACACCGAGTCAATATGTAGTTTCTTGTCGTCCTGTTGTTCGCCAATATTCTGTCCGCCTGTGAGGTCAACATCATAGAGGGCGGCACAGCCTTTCCACCTCTTATGGTTTTTAGATCCGCGTCCGCAGATGATACCCCCGCGGGTAGTCGTCGCAGATTAGGCCCGCATTGTGGAGTTTTGTTGGCCGGGCGGGCGCGGGGTGTGGCACACTCTTGCGCGAGCGGGGAGCGAAATACACGTCATGAAACACAAACTGAACCATGGACTGCGGAAGCTGATGCGAAAGAGAGTTGGGTTGCGACGGGCTGCGATTGGTCTACTGACCGTGATTGGGCAACGGGCGGTGATCTTGCGGCTGGCGGTGATTGCTGCAGCTTGTATGGCGGCTTGCTTGTTGTTGGCGGGGACGCAGGGACAGCAACAGAGTGAAGCGCCGAAGCCGATTGATTTGCTGAAGCACAAAATTGAGGAGATTGGCCGGGGCGTGAGCGCGGACTGGGGAATCTACGTGAAGAGCCTGGATACGGGCGAAGAGCTGGCCATCAACGCGGACACGGCGATGGACACGATGAGCACGATCAAGGTGCCGCTGCTGGTGGATGTGTACCGGCTGGTGGACGCGGGAAAGCTAAACACGGCGGACCGCATTGTGATGACCACGGCGGACAAACGGTTTGGGACGGGCGTGCTGCGGACGCTCGACGACGGGCTGAACCTGAGTTTTCGCGACGCGCTGGAGCTGATGATCATCCAGAGCGACAACACGGGGACGGACATGGCGTTCGCGCGCGTGGGCGGGCCCGCGCACGTGACGGCGACGATGCGGCAGCTTGGCCTCGACTCGATTACGGCGACGGGGACATCGTTTGAGTGGTTCCGCGCGCTGGGCGCGAACGCGGACCCGGCATGGAATAATTTGTCGCCGGAGGAATTATTCCGGCGCGGGTTTCCGCGCACGATGACGGACGCGGACACGGAGCGATTCCATTTCGAGGGCAAGCATCCCTTCGGGCTTTCGAGCGCGCGGGACATGGGGCGCATTCTGGAGATGATCGCGCGGAACCAGGCGGCGAGCCAGAAGTCGTGCGAAGAGATGATGCGGATTTTGCGGCAGCAGCAGATGCGCACGCGGATTCCAAAGTATTTGGATAATGTGTCCGCGCCGCACAAGACGGGAGATTTTCCGCCGTACATTGCGAACGATGTTGGATTCCTGGAAACGGACAATGGGCGCGTTGTGGTGGTCTTTTTTTCGGCGCATCACCGCGGGTATTACAGCGAATTGGAGGACGCGATCGCGCGGATGAGCGAGCAGGTGTGGGCGTACTTTAATTATCGCGGGAAGACGGCGAGCAATTGATGAGCACATGGGCTGTACATGCGGGGCGGGCGTTCACGCCGCATCAGGAGATCGCGGACGCGGTGGCCGTGGTGGAGGGCGGCACGATTACCGCGATTGGGGCGCGGCGCGATGTGACCGTCCCTGAAGGCGCGCGGATGGTGGAGGCGCCGGACGCAACGCTGGTGCCGGGATTTGTGGACGTGCACGTACACGGCGCGGGCGGGCAAGACGTGATGGCCGGGACGGCCGAGGCGCTCGACGCCGTGGCGGAGACGCTGGCGCGCGGCGGGACGACGTCATTCGTGGCAACGACGGTGACTGCTGCTCCGGAGCGGCTGTGCGCGAGCGCGGATGGAATCGCGCGATACGCGAAGGAGCAGAATGGAGCGCGGAGAGGATCAAGCCCGCGCGCGGAAATTCTGGGAATACATTATGAGGGGCCGTTCATCAGCGCGGCGCGGCGGGGAGTGCATCCGGCGGAGTGGATCGCGAAGCCCTCGGCGGAATTGTTTGGGTGGATGCTGGAGGCGGCGGGCGGGATGGCGCGAATCCTGACGCTCGCGCCGGAAGTAGCGGGCGGGCTGGATCTGGTGAGGGATGCGTGCGATTCGGGGCTGGTGGTGTCAATGGGGCACACGGACGCGACGTACGAGCAAGCGATGGCGGCGATCGAGCGCGGGGCGCGTCATGCGGCGCACGTGTTCAACGCGATGCGTCCTTTTTCGCACCGCGATACGGGAGTGCTGGGCGCGGTGTTTACTTCGCCCCAAGTGACGGCGGAACTGATCGCGGACGGAGTGCACGTGGACGCGGCGGCGATGAAGTTGTTGCTGAAGGCGAAGACGGCGGGCGGAGTGATTCTTGTGAGCGATGGGACGGCGGCGACCGGGATGCGCGACGGAAGATTCCGGCTGGGCGATATCGATGTGAATGTGACCAACGGCGTGGTGCGGAATGCGGAGGGAAAGCTGGCGGGGAGCGCGCTGACGCTGAACAGGGCGCTGCGAAATATTCTGGGGTTGGGCGTGGGGATGATGGATGCGGTTCGGATGCTGACATATCAGCCCGCAAAATTATTGGGATTGGAAAAACGGAAGGGAGTTTTGGCGGCGGGGGCGGACGCGGATTTGGTTTTGCTGGACGCGAAGATGGAGGTTTCGGGGGTGATGACGCGGGGAGTGGGGTTTGATTGAGAGTTAACGGGGATTCAGTGAGACGCGGAATTTTTCGGCGAGCAGGTCGGGGTCGAAGGGGCTGCAGGCGAAAAACTCACCGTTCATATCAAACGTCGGGACTACGCGGCGGCCGTCGTTGACGCTCATGATGAGGTCTTCGGCGTCGGGCGATTCGTCGATGTTAATTTCTTCGAGTTCAATGCCACGTTCGCTGAGGAAATGTTTCGCGCGCCGGCAATCCGGGCACCAGTTGGTTGTGTACATCTTCACCATTTCAATGAATCCTTTAAGCTAGAAGAAATCCTACGGAATTAGATGTTGGGTGGCGCGCCGGGATTCGCGGAGTTTCCACGCGAATTTATGCGGAATGCGCGAGTTCCTTGCTGGCCGAGCCGGTCGCGTGGGCGGCGACTTTCATGCGCAGCTCGGCGCGGGTGATTGCGCGGCGCGCGGCGGCGGCAGCATCGTCAGATGCGCCGGGCGTGGAGAGAATTTTCTCGGCAGCGGATTTCGCTTTGGCGGCGCGCGCGGCGTCAATTTCTTCGGCGCGCTCGGCGGCTTCGGCGAGGAGGATCACGCGGCTGGCGAGGACTTCGACGTAACCGCCGAATACGGCGGCGTAACTTGTTTGGCCCTCGGATTTGTAACTCAATTCGCCTTCACCGAGTTCCGAGAGCAACGGCGCGTGGCCGGGCAGGATGCCGAGGAAGCCGTCCCACGCGGGAACCTGCGCTTCCGTTGCAACAGCGCGGATAACGCGCCGCTCAGGCGTGACAACTTCGAGAGCGATGGAGTCAGGAAGCATTCGTGCGAATTATTTCTTCTCCTTAAATGTTTCGGCCTTCGCGAGCACCTCATCAATTCCGCCGACCATATTGAAGGCTTGCTGGGGCACGTCATCGTGCTTGCCTTCGACGATTTCTTTGAAGCCGCGGACAGTGTCTTCAATTTTTACGTACTTGCCATCGAGGCCGGTGAACTGGGCGGCGACGAACATGGGCTGCGAGAAGAACTGCTCGATTTTGCGCGCGCGGGCGACGATGAGCTTGTCTTCGTCGGGCAATTCTTCGATGCCGAGGATGGCGATGATGTCCTGCAAATCCTTGTAGCGCTGCAGAACCAATTTGACGGAGCGCGCGACGTTGTAATGCTCGACGCCGACAATATTCGGATCGAGGATGCGAGAGAAGCTGGCGAGTGGGTCAACGGCGGGATAGATACCCAGTTCGACGATGGCGCGGCTGAGGTTGGTGGTTGCGTCCAAGTGCGCGAAGGTGGCGGCGGGCGCGGGGTCGGTGTAGTCGTCGGCGGGAACATAGACGGCCTGCACCGATGTGATCGAGCCTTTTTTGGTGGAAGTAATGCGCTCCTCCAGCTCGCCGAGTTCGGTGTTGAGGTTCGGCTGGTAGCCGACGGCGGAAGGCATGCGGCCTAGCAGCGCGGAAACTTCGGAGCCCGCCTGGACGAAACGGAAAATGTTGTCAATGAAGAGGAGAACGTCGAGACCTTCCTCATCGCGGAAATATTCCGCGACGGTGACGCCGGTGAGGCCGACGCGGAGACGCGCGCCGGGCGGCTCGGTCATCTGTCCATAGATAAGGGCGCAGCGGGACTTCTCCGAATTCCCCGCGACAACGACGCCGGATTCCTGCATTTCGAGCCAGAGGTCGTTGCCTTCGCGGGTGCGCTCGCCGACGCCGGCGAAAACCGAGACGCCGCCGTGCTGCATGGCGACGTTGTGGATGAGCTCCTGAATCAATACTGTCTTACCGACGCCCGCGCCGCCGAAGAGGCCGATCTTTCCCCCCTTGAGGTACGGCTCCATCAGGTCAACGACCTTGATGCCGGTCTCAAACATTTCAAGATTAGTGGATTGATTTTCGAGGAGAGGCGCGGGACGGTGAATCGAATAGTGAGTGTCCGATTCGATCGGGTCGGGCTTGAGATTATCCACCGGCCGGCCGAGCACGTTGATCACGCGGCCGAGCGTAGCGCGGCCGACGGGAACCGTGACGGGTTCGCCGAGGTCATAAACTTTCATGCCGCGGACAAGTCCTTCGGTGGGCTCAAGCGCGACGACGCGGACGCGGCCTTCGCCGAGGTGCTGCTGGACTTCGCCGATGATGTCCACGGGCTGCGGGAGGTCGTAGCCTTCGCTGGTGATGCGAAGCGCGTTGAAAATCCGCGGAAGTTCGTGGGCTTCAAACTTTACGTCAATGACCGGCCCAATCACTTGAACGATGTGTCCGATGCCGGTGGTTTTTTCAGCCATCTCTTTCTCCCTGTTCTCTACGCGGTGTAAGACGCGCCGCTGACGACTTCGATGATTTCCTTCGTGATTGCGGCCTGGCGAATCTTGTTCATGGTTAACGTGAGCGAATCAATCAAGTCTCCGGCGTTGTTGGTGGCCGAGTCCATGGCCGTCATGCGGGCGGCGTGTTCCGCGGCGGAGGAATCGGCAATCATGCGATAAATCCGCGCTTCGACGAAACGCGGGAGCAGCCCTTTGAGGATTTCTTCGGCGGGTTTTTCGTAAATGTAGTCCACCTGCGAGCCGGATGCGTCCGGTTCGACAGGATCCATCGGAAGCAATTTCTCGAAGACCATTTTCTGGGTGATGACACTTTTGAATTCGTTGAAGAGGAGATAGACGGCGTCGGCGCGGGCTTCGGAGTATTGCTCGATGATCTTTGCTGCGATTTCCTGGGCGCGGACGAATTCGGCGCGGGCGGTGAAGCCGACGTACTCACCCGCAATGGGCCACTTCGCCAGGCGGCGGAAAGCATCGCGTCCCTTGCGGCCGACGGGAACGACTTCGAGATGCTTCTCCGACTGTGAGCGGAGGAATTCGACGGCGCGGCGAACAGCGTTGGCGTTGAATGCGCCGCAGAGGCCGCGGTCACCAGTGGCGATGACAAGCAAGATCTTTTCTTCCGGCCTGCGCGCGAGGAGCGGATGAGTTGGATTCTCCATTCGCGAGGCGACGGACTGGACAAGTTGAGTAATCGCGTTTGCAAACGGGCGCGCTTCCATGGCCTTTTCCTGCGCTTTCCGCAGGCGGGCAGCGGAGACGAACTTCATGGCCCTGGTAACCTGCTGGGTGTTTTTCACCGAGCGGATGCGGCGCCGGAAATCGAGAAGTGCAGCCATGAGCTAAGTGTTTGTCCGATCAGTTTGCTTTGGGAGTCGCGACAAACTTTTCCTTGAACGCTTTCAGCGCTTCAGCGATGAGCGATCTGATCTCATCGTCAAGCGCTTTCTTCTGGGCAATCTTTGCGAGCACGCCGCCGTAATTAGTGTCCATGAACGTGTACATCTCACTTTCGAAGCGGCGTACGTCGGGAACAGCGACGCTGTCCAAGTAACCGTTCGTGGCCGCGAAAATCACGAGCACCTGTTTTTCGATGGGCAGCGGCGAATACTGATTTTGCTTCAGGATTTCGGTGAGGCGCTGGCCGCGAGCGAGTTGGGCCTGGGTGACGTTATCGAGTTCGGAGCCGAACTGCGCGAAGGCGGCGAGGGCGCGGTACTGCGCCATGCCGAGGCGCAGAGTACCGGCAATCTTGCTCATGGCCTTGATTTGCGCGTTGCCGCCGACGCGGCTGACGGAAATGCCGACGTTGATGGCCGGGCGGATGCCGCCGTTGAAAAGATCGGCTTCGAGATAGATCTGGCCATCGGTGATAGAGATGACGTTTGTGGGGATGTAGGCGGAAACGTCGCCGGCCTGCGTTTCGATTACGGGCAACGCGGTGAGCGAGCCGGCACCGAGTTCGTTGCTGAACTTCGCGGCCCGTTCGAGCAGGCGCGAGTGCAAGTAGAAGACGTCGCCGGGGTAGGCTTCGCGGCCCGGGGGCCGGCGCAGGAGCAAGGAAATTTCGCGATAGGACTGGGCGTGCTTCGAGAGGTCGTCATAAAAACAGACGGCGTGGCGGCCGGAATCACGGAAGAATTCGCCCATGGCGCACGCGGCGTATGGCGCGATGTATTGGAGCGTGGCAGGTTCGGTGGCGGACGAGGCCACGACGATGGTGAACTCCATCGCGCCAGCGTCGGTGAGCGTCTTGACGATCTGCGCGATGGTCGAGCGCTTCTGACCGATGGCGCAATAGATACAAATTACGTCGCCGCCCTTCTGGTTGATGATGGTGTCGATGATGATGGCAGTCTTGCCGGTCTGGCGGTCGCCGATGATCAGTTCGCGCTGGCCGCGGCCGATGGGGATCATGGAGTCAATTGCCTTGATGCCGGTTTGCAGAGGCTCGCGGACGGGCTGGCGGTCTACAACGCCGGGAGCGAGGCGCTCGAGCGGGAAGCGCTTGCCGGTGGCGATGGGGCCTTTGCCGTCAAGCGGATCGCCGAGCGGATTGACGACGCGGCCGACGAGGGCATCGCCGACGGGCACGGACATAATCGTTTTCGTGCGCTTGACAATGTCGCCTTCCTTGATCTCGGTGTAATCGCCGAGGAGCACGGCGCCGACTTGATCTTCCTCGAGGTTGAGTGCGATGCCGGTGACGCCGTGCGGGAAGGTGAGCATTTCGCCGGACATGCAGCGCTCGAGCCCATGGATGCGGGCAATGCCGTCGCCGACGGAGATTACGGCGCCGACTTCGTCAACCGAGACGGTCTGCTGATAGTTTTCAATCTGCTCCCGCAGAATTTTTGTAATTTCGTCTGCCTTGATCTGTGCCATTCCTTCACCAGCCTCTTGTGTGGGCGGGCGTACCATTTGCCCGCCGAATCTTGCGTGTTCAGAGGGCGGGTCTAAAGACCCGCCCCTGCAAATTCAAATGCGAATCTATTCGATGGCGAGAGCTGATTCCATACGGCGGAGCTGCTCTTTGACCGAGCCATCGTAAATCACGGAACCGATGCGCACGACCGCGCCGCCGAGGAGCGCGGCGTCAACAGCGTAATGCGCTTGAATTTTCTTGCCAGTGGACTTCTCGAGGCCTTGCACGAGGCGCGTTTTTTCCTGCGCGCTTAATTCCCCCGCCGAGGTGACGGCTGCAATCGCGATGCCGAGGCGCTGATTCAGGCGCGCGGTGTATGCTTCAGCAATTTCGGGCAGCATTCCGGCGCGGCGGTGATCAACAATCACGTTCAGAAAATTGCTCATGATGGGGCTTGCGCCGAGGAGCGCGAGCAACTCTGCAAGAACGCCGCGCTTTGCATCGCGGGGCACGGCGGGATTCTCGAGAAAATGCTGGAGGTCGGCGGATTCGATGATTTCCGCGGCAAAATTGTCGAGGCTGGCTTTCACTTTTTCCGCCGAGCCCTGTGGCTGTGCGACATCAAGCAGCGCCGAGGCGTAACGATCCGCGATGAGTCTCAATTCACACGTCCTTCGCCGGAATTGGGGGCGGTGGGCAGCTCGTCTACAAAATGTTGCATCAGCGATGCGCGGCGGTCGGGCGTCATTTGCTCCGCGACGAGCACGGCGGCGCGGCCTGCGGCGAGGCGCGCGGCAAGTTCGCGCAGATCCAGGAGCGCGGTGCGGCGGGCGGCTGCGATTTCTACGTCTGCGGCGCGCTCAATTCTCTCGATTTCCTGATTACCGGCGACCCGCAGGCGCTGGGATTCATCCTCGAAATCCTTCTTGAGCGCGTCGCGCATCTTGGAGGTTTCGGTGTCGAGCCGCGCAAGGCCCGCTTCGGCTTCGCGGAGCTGGCGATCGGCTTCGGCCTTTACCGCATGGGCTGATTCGATGCCCGCAGCGATTTGGTCCGCACGCGCGCGAAATATTGGCGGGGCTTTCTTCACCAGCAAATATCCGATGGCGCCAAACACAATGGCGAAGTTCAGCCACTTGAAAACCGTGCCGATGGGCGATTCGACGGGATCTTGATTGGCGGCTTCGTCGGCGGCGCGCGCGGGGAGAGCAGCGAACATACCTGTCAGAGCAAGTGTAAGAAGTGCCAGAGAAAAGCGTTTGGCGAGCTTGCTCATCGGACGGCTCCGCTCGGCGCAATTGAACCTGGGCGCGGCCCGGCCGGTGGAGGATTCAGCAGCCGGCTGGCAATCTCGGCGGCAAGCTGCGGCGACGTTGATTCAAGCTGCGCGCGGGCGGCGGCGACTTCCTTGGCGATGCCGTCTTTTTCCGACTTCACACGATCCATCGCGCGGGTCCGCGCTTCACGCGCCGCGGCCGCGCGCGATTCCATGATGGCGCGGCGCGCGGTGTCCTGCTCCGCATAAACGGCGGTGCGAGCTTTTCGGAGCGCCTCTTCATACGCGCGGATTTTTTCTTTTGCGGCGGCCTGGCTTACTTCAGCTTCGCGGCGGGCGCCCTCGGTGCGGGCTTCACGCTCCGCCATCACGCGCATCAGGGGGCCGAAAAACGTGTATTTCAGCACTAAATAGAAAAGGAGAATAATGATGACGGTGGGTACGGCTTCCAGGAAAAGCTGGCCTAGTTGTTGAACAATTTCCATCGTTCGATTTCGAGATGCCCCTGGTGACGCCCGTGAGTGAGATGCTCTTACTTGGTATAAGACACACTACACCAGATGCTCTTGCACCCCAAACAAGAGCAAAAATTTATAGCATTGGCGCGCAGTTTACGTCAATCTCGGCAGAACCTTGCCGCTCTGAAACGCATACTGTTAAGATACAGCGTCACAAGTGGTTTCTGCGCGTTTCAGGCGCCGCGCACGCACTACGCGCAGCGATGTTATCCAAAAAAGGAGCCAACGGATGGCCGGTTTTGCCGGAGTGGACTTTATTGATTTTGATTCGCAACTGAATGACGAGGAAAGGCTCGCCCGGCAGACGGCGCGGCAGTTTGTGGACGAACAAATCCTTCCCATCATTGAAAAACACAACCGCGAGGGGACGTTTCCACTGCACCTGGTGCCACAGATCGGCGAGCTGGGCTTTTTCGGCGCAAACCTGACCGGGTATGGGTGCGCGGGGATGTCGAATGTGGCGTATGGACTGGTAACCCAGGAGCTGGAGCGCGGCGATTCGGGACTGCGAAGTTTTGTGAGCGTGCAGAGCGCGCTGGTGATGTATCCAATTTATGCGTATGGTTCGCAAGCGCAGAAGGACAAGTGGCTTCCGAGCCTGCAGAGCGGCAAAGCCATCGGATGCTTTGGGCTGACGGAGCCGCAATTCGGATCGAACCCCGGCGGGATGTTGACACGCGCGGTGAAGCGCGGCGACCGGTACGTGTTGAACGGCGAGAAGATGTGGATTACGAACGGGTCGCTTGCGGACGTGTCGGTAATCTGGGCGAAGTGCGAAGACGACAGAATCCGCGGATTCCTGGTAGAAAAAGGCGCGAAGGGATTCAAGGCGTGGGATGTGCACGGCAAGTGGTCGTTGCGCGCTTCGATTACTTCGGGACTGGCGATGACGGATTGCGAAATCCCGGCCGAGAATGTTTTGCCGGGCGTGGAAGGCTTGAAGGGGCCTCTGGGGTGCCTGACGCAGGCGCGCTACGGAATCGGCTGGGGCGCGATTGGCGCAGCGATGGCGTGCTATGACACGGCGCTGCAGTATGCAAAGACGCGGAAGCAGTTCGCGAACAAGCCAATTGCCGCGCACCAGCTCGTGCAGGAAAAACTGGTCTTTATGATTACGGAGATCACGAAGGCGCAGCTTTTGGCGCTGCATGTGGGCCGGCGCAAGGACGCGGGCAAAGCCGATTTCGCACACGTCTCGATGCTGAAGATGAATAATGTGGGCATCGCGCTGGACATCGCGCGGAAGGCGCGCGACATTCTGGGCGCGAACGGGATCGTGGACGATTACTGCATCATGCGGCATATGAACAATCTGGAGTCGGTGTACACATACGAGGGAACGAACGACATCCACAAGCTGATCATCGGCGAAAAAATCACGGGCATCGCCGCCTATTACTGAGGAGCGCTAATGGAATCGAAACTGAGCCTGGAATTTTTGCGCGTGGTCGAACAAGCCGCCATCGCATCGGCGCACACGATGGGCCTCGGCGACCGTCACAAGGCCGACGACGAAGCGGTGAAGGCGATGCGCGCGACGATGGACACGGTTGAGATGGACGGGACGATTGTGATCGGCGAAGGCGAACGCGACGAGGCGCCGATGCTGTTTATCGGGGAAAAAGTCGGCGCGGCGCAGCGTGAAAAAAACCGCAACTTCCCCGCAGTGGATATCGCGGTGGATCCTCTCGAAGGCACAAATCTCTGCGCAACAGGCGAGCCGAACGCAATCGCGGTGCTTGCGGCGAGCGACCGCGGCGGCCTGTTGCATGCGCCCGACCTTTACATGGAAAAGATCGTGGTCGGGCCGTCGTGCAAGGGCGCAGTGGATCTTGATGCACCGGTGGCGGAAAACCTTCGCGCGATCGCGAAGCGGCTCGATCGCGACGTAGAAGACCTCGTAGTGATTGTGCTGGACAGGGAGCGCCACCAGAAGCTGATCGCGGATATTCGCGCGACGGGCGCACGCATCCGGCTGATTGGCGATGGCGACTTGAGTGCGGGGATTTCCGCGGCTGTGATCGGCACGGGCGTCCACGCCGTGATGGGCACGGGCGGCGCGCCCGAAGGCGTGTTGACCGCGGCGGCGCTGCGTTGCCTGAACGGGCAAATTCTTGGGCGGCTGGTGGTGTCGAAGCCCGAGCACGTGGAGCGGCTGGCGAAAATGGGGATCCGCGACCCGAAGCGCATCTACGATACGGATGAGCTTGCGCCCGGAAAAAGAATCATTTTTGCCGCCACTGGCGTGACCGACGGAAATCTGCTTCGCGGCGTGCGATTTTTTGGAGAAGGCACGCGGACACAGTCGCTGATTCTTACGCTCGAGACGCGCCAGGTCCGATTCATTGATACAGTGCATCTGGAGAAACGGCCGGACGTGAAGGTGCGATTCTCGTAGGAGGATTCGCAGAAGATCGCCATGACCACGCCACCTACTCCACTTCCATCCATTTCGCCCGAAGGGCCGGGCGCCCCACCGGCCGGTCCAAAGAGCCACACACTGGCGTGGATTCTCGGCGGCTGCGGCACGGTGCTGGTGCTTGCGATCATCGCTGGAATACTCGGATTGCGATCGTTTATGAAGAATCATGTCCACAGGGATGCCAACGGCGGCATGGTGATCGACGTGCCGGGTGGCGGGACCGTGCACGAAGGAAAAGCGGAGGACATCGGCATCCCGATCTATCCAGAGACAAATCTGGGCGCCATTGGTATGGAGGTGACTTCACCTCGCCAAGAACTGGTTATGAGCGCGGAAACGTATTTCTCAAGGGATGCCGTGGAAAAAGTGGACGCGTGGTACCGCGCCAATCTCAGCAAGGACTATGTTCGCGAAGGGGCCGGACAGAAACAGATCCTTCCGAACAACCGGAGATTTCCAGTACCTTTAGAATCAAATTCCATCACCTACGTTTTGAAGAACGGCAATGCAATGAACGTTGTCGCCCTCACGCAAGCGGGAATGACTACGAAGATTGTTCTGATGAAAACGGGCGCCGCGGCGGCGCAATGAACGCTGCAAGTCCAGGCGATGTGCGGCCTTTTCCTCCCGCGCCACCGGCCGTTCGCCGGTAGCCAGCCGCCATTCACCGAAAAACAAGAGACGCAACGCGCCGCAAACTCTATTCTCCCGCCATGCAGGACACGACAATGTTCGCGGGAGGGGCGGAGATGGCGAATGAATCGCGTCGGAATGAAGTGGCGAATCCGCGAGAGAATTCCGCGGGAATGCCGAGCTCGGGCGCGGCAATACTTATGGCCGCAGCCGGACTCATGATTCTTCTCGTGCTGATGGCGCAGTTCGGGGAATTGGGACTTGGCCCATTCACGCGCGACACTTTTTGGATCATTCCCTTTCTGACACACGGACTCTGGACTATCCTTGTGGGCCTGTTGAGCAGGACGGCGCTTGCGGAGGCGTCGCCACTTTGGCCGCTGATGTTTGTTCTGGGCGGGTGCGCGGCGATTTTTCTATTGAGCTCACGGACCGGCACTTCGGCGCAGGATTCAAGCAGAGGGAGCGATCGTGGACGATAACCCCAACGTGGACCGCAACCGGCGCCGCTCTATATTCATCGTCCATGGCGGCTCAGGGATTTTTGTTGGACTGTTTCTGCTCGCGTTGGGCGTGGTGCTGCTGCTGGACCAACAGGGAATAGTTTCCGCGCACCGGCTGTATCTATTCTTTTGGCCAGCGGTCTTCATCTTCCTCGGACTGGAGAATCTATTCGGCCACATCGGCACGACCCGCTTTTTTGGATTCGCAATGGTTGCCATCGGCGTAGTCATGCTTCTTGGAGATCTTGGGTACATCCCCATCCACATTGGGTTTGAGACCATCTGGCCGATCCTGTTGATCGCACTGGGGCTGTCGTTGGTGGTCCGCAGATTCAGCGATGGCGGGGCACCGAATTACGGATCACGGATTCCATTTGTCGGGCGCCTGGAAAGACACTGGGGAGTTGTGGGCGGCGAAGAGGCGGCGAGCGGGACATTCAACTATTCAGGGTTTATGGGCGGGGTGAAGCAGCGCATCGTGAGCAAGAATTTTACGCGCGGAAGGGTCGCCGTGGTCTGGGGCGGATTCGATATCGACTTTACACAGGCGGACATTCAAGGCGATTCGGCCGTGATTGACGTTATTGCGTTTATGGGTGGAGGAAAGATTCGCGTCCCAAGCAACTGGAGTGTAGAGATGCGGGGTACCCCCGTGATGGGCGGGCTCGTGGACGAGCGGGACCACGCCCCGACGCCGGACGCAGGACCTGCCAAACGGTTGATCGTCCGCGGAATTATTCTTATGGGCGGCGTAGTAATCAAGGACTGAGATGCGATGAACGGCGTCAGGATGGACCCGACTCAATTGAATTGACTTGTGAATGCACCCGATCCTCAGCCATCTCCGCAAGCTGGCGCTTTATCTTCTCGCGTGGATCCCGGTTGCGGGGATGTTTGCTTACTTGCTGGGCATTCCCGGCGGGATTTCACGGCGCGAGTCCGTAACGCTCGCCATAGCACTTTGTCTCCTGTACGCAATGGTGTGCCTTTCCGCGTGGTACTCCTGCCGGGTAACTCCGCTCGATAAATCGAGTTTCATCCGCGTGGTGGGAACGCACATGACGGGTGCGCTAGTGGCCGCCAGTTTGTGGGTAGTTGCGGCCAAGTTTCTGGCATTCGAACTTTCGAACACTGGAGTATTTCCGGGGCTGGACAGACGGTTCTTGCCGGACATCCCGCTTGTTGCGGGGATGGGCGGACTTCTCTATCTCCTCTCGGTGGCGTTCTATTACGTTGTTATCGCGGTGGAATCGTCGCGCGCGGCGGAGGCGAAGGTGAATCGCGCGAATCTTTTGGCGCGTGACGCTGAATTGCGGGCGCTCAAGGCGCAGGTAAACCCACATTTCCTTTTTAACAGCTTGAATTCGATAAGCGCGCTCACAAGCTCGGACCCGGCACGTGCGCGGGAGATGTGCATCCTGCTCGGAGATTTCCTGCGGCGCACGCTGGGGCTCGGCGAGAAGGCGGTGATACCGCTCGAAGAAGAACTTTCACTGGTGAACGCGTTTTTGGCGGTGGAGAAAATTCGGTTTGGCGCGCGGCTGCGCATGGAGGAAAACGTCGAAGAGGAAGCGCTCGCGTTCGACGTGCCTCCATTGCTCTTGCAGCCGCTGGTGGAGAACGCTGTGGCGCACGGCGTGGCAAATTTGGTGGAGGGCGGATCGATACTGCTCGGTGTGCAATGCCAGGACGGCGTGGTGCAAATCGCAATCGAGAACAGCTTTGACCCGGATGCGCCTCCACGGCGCAAGAGTGGTGTCGGATTGGCGAACGTGCGCCAGCGGCTGGCGGCGCGGTACGGCAGCCGTGCAAGCATTCATGTGAAACCAGAAGGAGGCGTGTTCCGCGTCAGTATCACGCTTCCGGCGGAAAAGGAGGCCCGGCCCGCGTGACACGCGCAACCGGCGAGAAGATTCGCACCATTATCGTGGACGATGAAGAACTGGCGCGGCAGGTGCTGCGCGAATACCTTTCCGCTCATGCGGACATCGAAATTGCCGCGGAATGCGCAAACGGATTTGAGGCGGTCAAGGCCGTTTCGGAATTGGAGCCGGACCTTGTATTCCTCGATATTCAAATGCCGAAGCTCGATGGATTTGAGGTGCTCGAACTTATTGGCAATGAAGCGGCAATTATTTTCGTCACGGCCCACGACGAATTTGCCATCCGGGCATTTGAAGTGCATGCGGTGGATTATTTGCTGAAGCCGGTAGGCGCGGACCGTTTCGGAGCGGCGCTGGAGCGCGCGAAAAAGCGGCTTGGGGGCAAATCGCCGCGCCCCGGGGTTCCAACCGCCGAGTTGATCGCCGCGGCGCGACCGCCCGCTCAATATGCGGATCGCATTCCGGTGCGCGACGGCGCGCGCGTCCATATCATCCCCGTGGCAAAGCTGGATTATGCGGAGGCGCAGGACGACTATGTCGCCCTCTGCGCCGAAGGAAAGAAACACCTGAAGCAGCAGACCATCGCAAGCCTGGAGGCAGCGCTCGACCCGGCGCGGTTTCTGCGCGTGCACCGCTCGTACATCGTGAATCTCGAGCGCATCGCAAGGGTTGAGCCGTACGGGAAAGAAAGCCACGTCGCCGTGCTGCACAGCGGGGCGAAGCTTCCGGTCAGCCGCGCCGGATACGCGAGGCTGCGCGCATTCCTCGACCGCTAGATTTTTTCCCGAAATTTTCTCTGAGTTCCGCCGGAAGCACATTCAAAAAAAGAAAAGGCGACGCGCCCGGCCGCCCCGAACTATCGGGACCGCCGTGCGTGCCGCCTGCAAATCTCGCTGTTGTAAGAGCGCCGCCGTGCTCAGCGCTGGCCCACGGCGACGCTAGGCTGAGGGCGGCGCACAAAGGTCGGAGCGGAAACACGCATCGGCTGCGGCATCGTTCGCACCAGGCCATTCCCTGCTGCGGGAAGGATGGGTGCGGCGACGTGATCACTAATTGCCGCGAGCCTCTTCAGAATGGACTGCCACTGTTCCCAGTCAAGCTGACGCAGGAACGGCCGCAATCCCTGAATAAAGGGATCTTCGAGCAGCGCTTCGCCATTGGACTCCGGCACAAAGAAGCGGTTCAAGCCGACACCGAGCGCCTCGGAAATCTTTTCGAGCGTTCCGAGGCTCGGGGTCATCTGGCCGCTTTCGATGCGAGAGAGATACGAGCGCGAAACACGTGAACGCGCCTGTAGCTGGCTCTGCGTCATCCCCCGCGATTCGCGAAGCTGCCGGATCCGCTGCCCGATGTTTTCCACCGTCTCGCGGTTCGGCCACTTCTCGAAAAGTTGCCGTTCGTCGCCTGGCAACTCCTGCGGCGCCGGGGGCGGAATCAAGAATTCCGTCTTCGGCGGCAGCATGTGCAAGCAACGCCGGCAGACGTCGTTTTTGGTGCGATACTGCACCAAGCCGCACGTCTTGCAGCGTATTACATCACGATCTAAATCACTCATTGCCCTGTTGCCGTTTTGTTCCGACACCGGTGCTCCTCGCACATTCTTCCGGCATGCGGAGTAGAGGAACTACACTTGGGGGGAAGGCAGAAACAGGCGCGTTGGGCATTGTCGGTGTATCGCTTCCCCGTGTCAAGGGTTATTTTCAGCTTTCGCTGCGTTTGACACATTCCCGAGATTACTCAGACTCCGAGGCCGAAAGTCTAGTTACTCAAACACGCAGAAACTTCGAGAGTTGCGGTAATCTATGCATTCCTCGGTCCAAAGGGTGGTTCAAAGGGGGACAGCGGTGGTCATTGATCGAAATTCGGCGTGGAATCTGCTTTGCGAATACACACAGAATGAAAACCTGCGCAAGCACGCGCTGGCCGTTGAGGCGTGCGTGCGGGCTTATGCGCACAAAACTGGAGCGGATGAGAAGCTTTGGTGCATAACTGCGCTGCTACACGACTTCGACTACGAGCGCTGGCCGAACAACGACCATCGCGCTGACGCCGAGCACCCTTATGAAGGTTCGAAGATATTGCGCGAGCGCGGATACCCTGAAGAGATGATCCACGCGGTTCTTGCGCACGCGGACTATACCGGCGTGGCGCGGGAATCTGCGCTGGACCACACGCTCTTTGCATGCGATGAGCTTGCAGGATTTCTGACTGCGTGTTCGCTGGTGAAGCCGGGCAAGAGCATCTTTGAGGTCGAGCCGGAATCCGTGATGCGCAAGATGAAGGACAAGGCATTCGCACGAGGTGTGAATCGTGACGACGTGCGGCGAGGCGCGGAAGAACTGGGCATTCCGCTCGACCAGCATATCGCGTTCTGCATTGAAGCGATGCGCGGGGTAGCGGATGCGCTGGGGCTGCGGGGAAATCCTCCGGCTTCACAGGCGGCGAAAACGAGCTAAGGAATTCATAAAGCCTCAGCTGTGTTTTCTGACTCTGCAAACTCTCTTTGGGCCTGCGCTGCTTGACAACAGAATAAGCGCAAGCGCACGATGATTTTGATCTCTCCTTGGGGTGACTCACATGCTACTAGGATTCCCTTACTCTCTCTGGGTGTCTGCCGCAGTTGTGCTCGTAGTGATTTACATATTGATGTCCATCCGCCGCGTGGGGCCGGCGGAAGTTGGGCTGGTCCTGAAGCGCGTTTCCGCCAAGAAATTGAGCGATGACAACGCCATCGCCTTTCATGGCGAGGCCGGTTATCAGGCGGATCTACTTATGCCCGGGCTCCGTTGGAAAGCCTGGCTTCTCTACGAGGTCATGAAATTCCCGTGGGTGCAGGTTCCGGCTGGAGAGGTCGGGGTGGTGATTTCGCAAGTGGGCACGCCGCTGCCGATTGGCGCAAAATCCGCGGTTTATAAGAAAGAGTTCGGAAACTTTTCAAATCTGCGGTCGTTTGTGACTGGCGGAGGTCAGAAAGGCGTTCAGCGGCCTGTATTTCCTCCCGGTACGCTGGCGCCTATTCATCCTGTTGGTTTCATGGTCTTGACGAAGAATCAGGTATTCGGGCTGCCGATTTCATCTGAACTGCGCGTGCGAGCCGCAAAGGCGGGAAGGCTTACGTGCGATGCGCTGGGCCTTCGCCCGGACCAGCTTGACCTGGTGCGAATCGAGCCGAGGCCCGTCGACAAAAGCGGCGCGCTCAGGGATTCTGTTGGCATCGTGACTACCTACGAGGGCGATCCTCTGCCTTCAGGAGACATTGCCGGCCGCTTGGGTGGATTTGCGGATATTGACGCGATGGAGAAGGCAAGCGCCTCCGACGGTGAGATCATCGAAGTGCTCCTGGGAAATAAGAACAAACTCCACAACAACTATCAGGACTTTCAGGGATTCCTGGACAATGGGGGACGCATTGGGTTGCAGCACGATCCCCTGCTCTATGGCGCGTACGCGCTGAACCCGTTCCTGGTAAGCGTTGAGATGGTGGAGATGCTGGTGGTGCAACAGGGACAGGTCGGAGTTGTGAAGGCGTATGTTGGTTTGCCGACACAAGATACTTCCGGGACTGATTTCAAATTCGGCTCGCTCGTGCGTCCGGGCCATCGCGGGATTTGGGAGGAAGCGCTGCGCACTGGGAAATATCCGCTGAACCCGCGCTGCTATCAGGCGGAAATTGTGCCAACGTCAATCCTCACGCTGAACTGGGCGGACGCGGTTTCGCAGGCTCACAATCTGGATGCGAATCTCCAGCAGATTGTCGCCAAAAGCAATGAAGGATTCATTTTTCACATTGACTTGCAAGTGCAAATCCACGTACCGGACACAAATGCGCCTCGCGTGATCTCCATGGTCGGCACGATGATGAACTTGGTGAACGAAGTTTTGCAGGCCGCAGTGGGGAATCACTTCCGCGACAAATTGCAGAGCATGCCCGCAATCCGGTTCATCGAAACGCGGCAACAGGTACAAGAAGAAGCGTTTAAGCATATTAAGGAGCAGCTCGACCAATATCACGTGGAAACGCGCGGCGTGTATATCCAGGACGTTGAGCTGCCGGAAGATTTGGTGAAAGTGCTGACGCAGCGTGAAATCGCAAACCAAGAAATTGAAACCTACAAGAAGCAGCGGTCCGCCCAAGAAGAAAGAATCGCCATGGAGAATTCAAAGGGCACGGCCGAAATGCAGGCGGACCTGGCGAAATCGAAAGTGGGAGTGGACATCAAGACGAACAACGCGAATGCCCGCACGGAAGAGGCGCGCGGCGAATCCGAATACATTCGGCAGACGGGTGCCGCAAAGGGCGCCGAGGTGGAAGCCGTAGGATTGGCGCGCGCCCGCGGATATGAAGCTCAAGTGCGAGCGCTGGGGTCGAACGCGACCGCCCTTGTAAATGTGATCACGCAGCTCTCGGAAGGCACGTCAAAATTTGTGCCGGACATATTGGTGACGAGCGGATCGAATGGCGGCGGGGCGCTTGATGGACTTGCCGCTACCGCGATGCGATACCTAGCTGGAAATGGTGGCCCCGGGCTTGGCGCCGGGAAATCTACGGACCCGAAGGGCACCGCGCTACCGGGCAGCTCCGCTGGAAAGACAGGAAAAGAGTAGAAACGGACACCTGCACTGGCATTGCAGCGTTGGATCTGAAAAGAAGACTGCTCGGCGCCATAGAAAAGCCTCATTCTTACGAACTGTTTCAATCCGCGATATAATAAGAACCCATTTTCAGGCGATCTATGAAATCTGAACCAACACTCGTGCGCATTGGCGGCAATCCCTCGGCAGAAGCAGTCCAGGCGGCATCCCACGGCATTTCGCGCGTTGCCCGCAGGAAAACTTTCGGCGTGAAAGTTGGCCACGTGTTGGTCGGCGGGGACGCTCCGGTGGTCGTGCAATCCATGACGAACACGGATACGGCCGACGCGACGTCCACTTTCCAGCAGTGCCTCGAGCTGGCGCAGGCCGGCTCGGAACTTGTGCGCATTACGGTGAATGTGCCGGAAGCGGCGGCGGCAGTGCCGGAGATCAAACAGCGGCTCTTGGATGCCGGGTGTAACGCGCCGATCATCGGCGATTTCCACTACAACGGGCACGTCTTGCTGAAGCAGTATCCGAAATGCGCGGAGGCTCTGGACAAATACCGCATCAACCCGGGCAACGTGGGCGCGGGCAAGCGGCGCGATGAACAGTTCTCCGCCATTTGCAACATCGCGCGTGATCACGGGAAGCCGGTGCGCATCGGCGTGAATGGCGGGTCGCTGAACCAAGAGCTGGTGATGCGCAAGATGCAGGAGAATACCGACGGCGATCTCGGGTTCAGCTCCGAGGAGATCATCAACGAGTGCATGGTGATCTCGGCGGTCGAGTCCACCGAGCTCGCTCTGCAATCGGGCCTGCGGAATGATCAGATCATTATTTCGTGCAAGACTTCGCGGCCTCTCGACCTGATTACAATTTACCGTGATTTGAGCGCGAAGACTCAACAGCCTCTGCACCTTGGACTAACCGAAGCGGGCATGGGATTGAAGGGTTCGGTGTGGTCATCGGCAGCGATGGGGATTCTTTTGCACGAGGGCATCGGTGATACGATCCGCATCTCACTTACACCGAAGCCGGGCGGCGATCGCCGCGAAGAAGTTTACGCCGCATGCGAATTGCTGCAGGCGCTCGGGCTTCGTAGTTTTTCGCCGAGCGTGACGGCGTGCCCCGGCTGCGGCCGCACGACCAGTTCGACTTTTCAAGAGCTGGCTGAGAGCATTCAAGGCTACATCCGCGAACAGATGCCGGAGTGGAAGAAACAATACGACGGAGTGGAAGAGATGAAGCTCGCAGTGATGGGCTGCATCGTGAATGGACCGGGCGAATCAAAGGCCGCGAACATCGGAATCAGCCTGCCCGGCACCGGCGAAGAGCCGCGATGCCCTGTTTATATTGACGGGCAAAAGTTCACGACGTTGCAGGGTAACTACGACGAACTTTCACGCGCATTTCAAGCGCTCGTGGACGATTACATTTCGACAAAGTTTCCGCGGCGCAAAAGCGCAGCCCACTCTTGAGCGCTCCGGAATCGTCATTTACCTTTTTCCAAAACACGTTTGACGCATAAGCGAACGATGATAGTATTTGCCAAGTGGCAGGCAGGTTTGCAGGCCAAAATCCGCGGTCACGTTGCTTGCTGAAAAAAATAAAACACGCTTTAGAAAAGTTTGGCGTCGTTTGAGCAGCCGCCCGGCAATGTCGCAGGTATTGTGATATTGAGGGCAACTGGTTTGACTTGTCACTCATCCAACGTACTATCGGCGGTAAAATGTCGGTGAAGCATCCTGCTGAGTGCGGCCCAGAAAAATACTGATTGAGAGCGAGTTCTTTTGACACAAATAAAACTGTCCTGCCTGTGGAATAAGCCAACTTGCACGAGAGGGTATAGGACGGGCGTGTCGCTTCATGGCCACACGAACCATTCCAAGGAAGGCCTCCAGTTCATTCCGGAATTTGCACAGAGATTTTCCCTGCTTCAATGGGCTCTTGAGAAGCAGAAGAGCGTTTCTCTGCTCCCCGTGGATTTTGACCAGGCTTACTGGACGCCGCCTTTGACGCCGAAGCAAGCCTATGATTTGGAATCCGGGCAGATCGAGAATGTGCTCGGTCTCGCGAGTATCGTCTCCTTAACCGATCACGACAACATTGAAGCCCCGGCGCTTCTGCGGCTCGTTCCTGAAGTCCGCCACGTGCCATTGTCCCTAGAATGGAGTGTCCCCTTCCGCGGCACCATCTTCCATCTCGGCATTCATAATTTACCGGAAGGCAACGCAGCGGAGATTGTGGCGGACCTTGCTTTCTACACGCTCAATCCTAATGAAAAGCGATTGACGGAATTGCTTGCATCGCTTGATGAAGACCCGGATGTCCTGATTGTTTTCAATCATCCACTTTGGGAGCAGCGGTCAACGGGCGGGCAGGCGTTTGCGCAAACCGTTGAACAATTTCTTGAAGTGAATTGCAGATTCCTCCACGCACTGGAGCTGAACGCAACGCGCTCGTGGAAAGAAAATTACCGCGCTCTTCAATTGGCCGAGCGGTGGGGGCGTCCGGTTGTATCGGGCGGAGATCGCCACGCCACCGAGCCAAGCGCGGTGCTAAATTTCACTGAAGCTGAATCGCTTCCCGAATTTATCCACGAAATCCGCGACGGCGGGCTCAGCCACATCGTCTTCATGCCGCAATATCAGGAGCCGCTTTGCCTGCGCACAATGAAAACGCTGCTCGACATCATCCGGGAATACCCGGAGAATCCGGTGGGCTCGCGGCGCTGGGATGACCGCGTTTTCCATCCCGGCAGGCCCCGCGAATTGATGCAGCCGCTTTCGGCGCTGTGGCGAAGGCCACCTGTCGCAATCGAAAGAATTTTTTCCATATTTCGACTGGCGGAAAATGATTCTGTCGGGCGGGCATTGAAATTAATGCTGACGGAAGACCTGGAACCCAATCGCCCCATCGATTTCCCATCTGAGGCTCTTTTGTGACTTCTGAGGACCAGAGAGTCGCTTATTTCCCCGATGGGTATTACGAGGTGGACGGTCTCGCAAATACGGCGCGTCACTTTGAAGCATTTGCCGGGCGCCACGGCCTGCCCTTCCTGATGGTCCATTCCGGCCCGCGGACTGAAGTTGAGCGCAACGGGTCCGTCACCCGAATTCAGTTGCGGCGCAGCTTTGCGACATTTCTGCTGGATCGCGGCCACCATTTCGATCTTTTGTTCACCAGACATTATAAGGAAGTTGCATCCCGCGTCCGTGAGTTCAATCCGGATCTGATCCAGATCACGGGGCCGGGCGACGTGGGAATCCTCGGAGCGCTGATCGCTCACAAGCTTCACATACCCCTTGCGGCGACGTGGCAGACAAATCTGCATGAGTATGCCGCGCGTCGAGTTGCTTCAGCGACGCGATTCCTGCCGAAGCGCACCTCTGAATGGTTTTCGCGAGCCGCGGAACGTTGGAGCTTTCGAGCGCTCGCCCGTTTTTACAAGATCCCGCGGTTCCTTTTCGCTCCGAATCCGGAGGTCATCCGTCTGCTGGAAAATGCCACCGGGAAGCCTTGTTCCATCATGCCCCATGGAGTGGACACGAATGTTTTCTCTCCCCGCTGGCGAGACCGGGCTACAGGGCCAGCGGCGCCGCTGAAGATTGGATATGTGGGAAGGCTCACGCCTGAAAAAAACGTCCGCGTGCTGGCGCGGATCGAGCAGGAGCTAAGAAAAAAGGGACACAATGATTTTGAATTTGTTGTCGTGGGGGAAGGACTCGAACTTGGGTGGCTCCGCGAGAATATGCGGAACGCCGTATTTCCTGGGGTGCTGACGGGCAAGGAATTGTCCCGCGCCTTCGCGAACATGGACATTTTTGTTTTCCCCTCGGAGACGGACACGTTCGGACTGGTCGTGCTGGAAGCGATGGCTTCCGGCGTCCCGGCGATTGTTTCCTCGAGTGGGGGACCGAAGTACACGGTTCAACACGGCAAAAATGGATTTGTCGCCAACAACCTGCCTGAATTTGTTAACATCATTGAAGGTTTTCTGGCACAAAGGGATTTGCTCGCTTCGTACCGCATCGCGGCGCGCGAGTTTGCGGTAGGCACTTCCTGGGAACAAGTGTTTGAGCGCATGTACGGCACTTACGAGGGCTACTTGCATGCCTCGAGTGTGATCCGGGATAGGGTGCTCGACGCTGCTCTAACTTGATTCGCGGGGACTCGCGCATTTCGCGTCCGGACTCTTTTCGCACATCAGGGTAGCCATTCAGTCACAGAGGCCACAAGAAGACATGAAGCTGCGGAGCTGTCTGACAATATCACTGGTTCTTGCGCTCGGCGCATTCGCCGCGCTGGCGCCTTTGCAGGGAACCGCTCTGTCGGGGACGGGGTCGTCTCCCGCGGCGGCGCCGCTGCCTCTTGCGCAGGTTGTGGAGCGGCTGATGCAGAGGAGTGCGGAAAGAACCTATGCGCTCGAACGATTCCGCGGACGCCGATTTTATACAATTGATTACAATGGATTCCCAAAAATGCACGCCGAAATGGTCGTGGACGTTCTATTCACAGCTCCTGCGACCAAGGATTTCACCATAGTTTCGGAAAGCGGCTCCGGACTGCTTCTCAAACATGTGTTGAAACGCCTGCTGGACTCTGAGAAAGAAGCTCTCGAAGATAAGAACCGCACTCGCGTCGAAGTGAGTACCAATAATTATGAATTCGCGCTGGCCGGCTACCAGCACTCACCGGACGGTTGCTCGTACATCCTTACGGCCACCCCAAAGGTGCCCAATAAGTTTCTTTTCCGCGGACGCATCTGGGTAGACGAGAATGATTTCGCCGTCTGCAAGATTGATGCAGAGCCGGCGATGAATCCATCGTTCTGGATCAAGAAGACAGACATTCACCACCAATATGAAAAGGTAGGCGACTTCTGGTTGCCGAAAGAAAACCGGAGCGTTTCCGATATCCGGCTGGACGGGACAGCCATTCTCACGATCAAGTATCAGAATTACGAAATCCTCGCTGTTCGCGGCCAAGCGCCGAAAGCCGGAGACGCGACGGGAACGAAGTAAGCTTCCATTCGGCCATCAATGGGTAGTCCCCCATTTTTCCCCAATTCATCCGACCACAACCTCTAGGTCACACCGTGTAATGCGGAAACCTCATCATGGAGTTCGGCTGCGCGCGCAAGAGCCTTTGCAATGTTTTCGCAGATATTTTCGCGTCCAACATGATCCTCAAACTCCGACTGGTGCATTAAACGAGCGGGCTGCTCGGGCGCGCCGCAAAGGATTAGGCCCCGGCCTGAGTTGTGGACCCGATCCGCAAAATGCTCAAGGGCTTGCAAGCCCGTGGCGTCAAGGGCAGTCATATTTCGCAAACGAAGGATGATGACGGGGGGCAGCTTGGAAAGGTGGCGCGTGACCTTGTCCAACTTTTCCGTGGCGCCAAAAAGAAACGGACCGTGGATGCGAAAAACAGCGACATAAAGTGGAATTACTTTGTCCTGGAGGATGTGAGCGCGGCCGTGTTCGACGTACTCAGGCGTAACGCGAGAGATCTTCGTCGTGGCAGTTACTTTGCGGATGAATACGAGCGCGGCAAGAATCATCCCTGCCTCAACGGCAGTGGTAAGGTCCGCAAAAACGGTGAGGGCGAATGTAACGAGCCACGTGCCGATTTCCAATCGTGTGAGCTTCCAAAGTTCGGGAATTTCGCGCCACTCACCCATGTTGTAGGAGACTACCAACAAAATTGCAGCCAGAACCGAAAGAGGAATGAATCGTGCCAGGGGCGCAGCAAAGAGAAGCACGGCCAGCAACGTCGCGGAGTGGATCATCCCCGCAACGGGCGTGCGCGCGCCGGAGCGGATATTAGTTGCCGTGCGAGCGATGGCTCCTGTGGCTGGCAAGCCGCCAAAAAGTGGACAGAAAATATTGGCAATGCCCTGGCCGATTAGTTCGACGTTGGGATTATGTTTGTCGCCGCTCATCCGATCCGAGACGACCGCAGACATCAGGGACTCAATAGCACCAAGGAGAGCGACCGTGATCGCCGGCGGAATGAGTGGCCGGATGAGATCAATTCGGAACTGGGGAATATGCATGGACGGCAACCCCGAGGGAATTCCACCGAAGCGCGTTCCGATTGTCTCCACTGGCAAATGGAGAATCCAAACGATCGCGGTCCCCGCGAGAAGGGCGACAACATAGCCCGGAACGCGTTTGAAATACTTGGCGAACACAATGATGATTAATAGCGCCAGGCATGCCAGACCGGTCTCTTGAGATGAGATCGTGCGAACATTGCGGCCAAGAACTTCGATTCGCGCGAGAAAGTCACCGGGGACCTTGTCCACTTTCAGGCCGAAGAAGTCTTTAATTTGAGTGCTGGCAATGATTACGGCGATGCCGTTGGTGAAGCCAACCACGACGGGGCGTGGAATGAATTTCACGGCCGCGCCAAGTCCAGTGGCGCCAAGCACAACCAGGAGAATGCCTGCAAGAAGCGTGCACATGTAGAGTCCGTCCACGCCGTAACGAGCAACAATCCCGTAGACGACTACGACGAAAGCACCGGTCGGCCCGGCAATTTGCGTGGAGGATCCGCCAAATAACGAAACAAGGAAACCGGCAACAATGGCGCAGTAGAGACCGGATTGCGGAGGCATCCCCGAGGCGATGGCAAACGCCATAGCCAGGGGAAGTGCGACAAGGCCGACCGTTACACCCGCAATGGCGTCGGAGAGAAACTGGCGCTTCGAATATTTGCGCAGGACGGAAACGGATTTTGGCAACCAATCCTTAGTGTCAGGCATAGCCTTCTCTAATTATATAAAGCGGACGGGTGCCGGGGGCGGGAAATGGAGAGATGGTTTCTTATGCGCAGTATGGAAATATTGGCTCGCTTTGAGTTGGGTGAATTTGTCGTTCGCGGATCTTAAGGCGCGGGCGTGAGCGGCTTGAGGATTTCGTCCAGGTAATCCGGACGCGCGGGATCGCGGACGAGGTGCGGGTATCGCTCGCCATCGTGGTAGTCAATCGCACACGTCTTATAGTAATCGTCGGAAACCACGAGCAACTGGATCGGCGCGGAATTCGATTTGCTGGCCTTGATGGCGTCGGCGAGAAGTTCGGGGCGATAGGCCCGTCCGTTCACGGCGGCGACTTTCATGCCCGGCGTGATTCCGGCTTTGAATGCAGGGCCGCCGTAGAGCGTGTCAGAAACAGAGCCGTCAGCGCCCACGCTTAGGCCGATGGTGTAGGTCGTGATGGAAACCCCGCGGACTCCGCGCGCGCCGCCGGATGGCTCGGAGTTGAAGACGAGCTTCCAGCCGCCGGCTTCAAGTCCTGCAGTTGGCGCTTCGGGCGAAGTAGAGGTCAGCCGCTCATTCAGGAACTTCGGCCAGTCGTAGGGCACGGTCTGATTTAAAGCCTGGGCGAGCTCGTCAAACGTGTAGCACTTTCTTTCCGGGCCGTTGTTGGGACCGCCGTAAAATGCGCGAAAGAAATCCTCGAATGATTTTTTGCCGTTACTTTGCGAGTGTATGATGTTCGCGACTTCGATCCAGATGAGCTCGCCTTCCTCGTAGTAATCCGAGCCGCGCCGCCAGTTGCCCCAACCCGCGCCGCCAAACAATCCAGGGACTGCAACGGCAGTATCAAGGACGGAACGCCAGGTGCGCCCGGGACGGCCTGGGCCGAGGCTGGCGGCGATCCCTGCGATGTTCTGGTGATAGTCGTCGGGCGTCCACATTCCGCTCCGAGTGGCAAGCACATCGCCGAGATAAGACGTGTTTCCCTCGTAGACCCAGAGGAGATCCGTCTCCATGGGCGCTTGAAAATCTGCCACGCATTCGCCCTGGGGGCGGCGGAACTTTCCACTCCAGGAGTGGGCAAATTCGTGGGCGAGGAGTCCGCCGACTTCGCGCGCCGCGCCCGGCGAAAGGAATACGCGCTCGGGCAGGCGGCTGTCATTTGATTCATGATGCTCGACGCCGAAGTGCGCGGTGTGTTCGCTAAGCGTGAGCAGGAAATGGTATTCGCGGTAATGGCGCGTGCCGAAAAGTTTGCCGGATTCGGCGACGAGGTTGGTGAGGCCGCGTTGTACGTCGGCGGGCATGGCGAGCGCTTCGGCGCTGTCGGCGACCATGTCAATCTCATGGTGGATCGGCTCGCCGGGCGGCGTGAGGTCAATCGCGCGATAATATTCGCCGGCAACAAGGGGCGAATCAATCAGCCGATCGAGCGCGGCGGGCTGGAAGGTGACTTCCCCGTTGGCCTGATTCGCAACTGGGAGTGCGGTGCCGAAATTCCATCCTGCGGGTAGCAGCAGTTTCGACTTAAATGTAATTTGCGCGGCGGGGGTCCCGGCGGGATAGAGCAGCACCTGATTCCAATTGAGGACGAGGAGCTTGTCTGTGGCTGAGCCTGCCGCGGGGCCGCCGCCACCGCTGGGCTCAAGATAGTCAAATGAAATGTTGAGCTGGCTTGCGCCCTGCGGGACATCCACGTGAAATGTGTAAACATCGAGCAAGTCGCGGCGCCAGGGAATCGACTGCGAGTTCGCGGAGAACTTAAGTCCGGTCACATTGGCGACAGGCCCGGCGGGTTCGTGGAGACCGGGAATCCATTTGGGATAGTAGAGAGTGAGCGGCCCCTGGCGCGCGGGCATCTGCAAAGTTGCGTGGAGGATTTTGAGCGGAGCGCGCGTGGCGTCAATGGTGAGGTTGATAACGGGCGCGGACTGCGCGTGCGCGGCAGGTAAGTGGAACAGGAAGAGCGCAAAGAGAAGTGACGCGCAGAGAATGGATGTCCGCTTCATGGGATGAGTCCTCCTTATGGGGAGACGCGTTTGTCGAATGCCAAGGCGCGGATTCTATCCCGGCGCCTGCGGCTGCTCAACTTTTGACGGTAATTGGCAGTGATTGCCGGGCAGCCAATGAGAGGGGCAAGGGTGGACGCGCGGCCTGTGCTATCCTGACGGTTTCTTGAAAGAGCTTTCGCAAATTCGCGGGCGGAGCCGAAAATGAAAATCACGCGGGAAGAAGTGTTGCGAGTGGCGGAGTTGGCGCACCTCGAGTTGAGCGAGGCCGAAGTGGCGAAGTACCAGCAGCAGCTCGATTCGATCCTGGAATACATCGCAAAATTGAATGCCGTGGACACGTCAAAGATCGAACCGATGGCGCAAGTGCTGGCGGAAAGCAAAACCGCGAATCCCGCGATGCGCGATGACGTGGTGGCGCCGTGTGAAGTGGCCAAGGACGTATTGAAGCAAGCTCCCGACGCGCAGGGCGCGTACTTCCGCGTGCCGAAGGTAATTGAACGCTGAGATGACGTCGAACGAAAAAAAGTGGACGATTGGCGAGGTTCGCGCCGCGCTTGCGGCGAAGAAGATATCCGCGCGAGAGCTGGCGCGCGAGCACTACGCTCGAATCGAACGTGAGAACCCAAAGCTAAACGCCTTTCTCGCTCTTTGTCCCGAACGCGCGTACGCACAGGCGGACAAGATTGACGCGATGGTTGCTCGAGGCGCAGAGCTGCCGCCGCTTGCGGGCGTGCCGTTGGCGATCAAAGACGTGATCAGCACGCGCGGCGTGACAACTACATGCGGGTCAAAAATCCTCAAAAATTATAAACCGCCGTACGATGCGACGGCTGTCGCGCGGCTCGAAGCGGCTGGCGCGGTCGTGCTCGGAAAAACGAACTGCGACGAATTCGCGATGGGCAGCTCGAATGAAAATTCCGCGTACGGGCCGGTGCGAAATCCAGTTGCGCCGGACCGCGTGCCGGGCGGGTCCAGCGGCGGCTCGGCGGCTGCCGTGGCGGCGGGGCTGGCCGCCGCTGCGCTCGGTACGGATACGGGCGGGTCCATCCGCCAGCCCGGCGCGCTGTGCGGGATCCCGGCGATGATGCCGACGTACGGGCGCGTGTCGCGCTACGGGCTGATTGCTCTCGCGTCATCGCTCGACCGCATCGGACCGTTTGCGAACACAGTGCGCGACGCGGCGACGATAATGGGATTGATTGCAGGACGCGACGCGAGCGATTCGACTTCCGCGGCGCATGATGTGCCAGATTACACGGCGGCGTTTGATTCGCCGGTGGCCGGTCTGCGGATCGGCATTCCGCGCGAATACTTCGGGCCGGGGATGGACCCGGCGGTGCGTCACAACATTGATGCAGGGATCGGCGCGCTCGAAAAACTCGGTTGCAAAACTGTCGAGTTGAACATGCCTCACACGGAATACGCCATCGCGGTGTACTACATAATTCTGACGGCCGAGGCGAGTTCGAACCTCGCGCGGTACGATGGCGTTCGATACGGCTTGCGTGAGGCGGGAGACGGCACGCTGATGGGAATGTATCGCGCGACGCGCGGCCACGGCTTCGGCGCCGAAGTGAAGCGGCGAATCATACTTGGCACCTACGTCCTTTCGGCGGGCTACTATGACGCCTATTACCGCAAAGGGCAGCAGGTACGGGCGCTGATCACGCGGGATTTTGAACAGGCGTTTGCAAAGGTGGACGCGATCGTGACGCCGACTTCGCCGGTGCCTGCCTTTCGCTTGGGAGAGCGGACGGGCGACCCGCTGGCGATGTATCTTGCTGATATATATACAGTTACGGGATCGCTCGCCGGGGTGCCGGGGATCTCCGTGCCGTGCGGAAAGACTCCGGATGGCCTTCCGGTGGGGTTGCAAATCTTCGGTCCGCATTTCGGCGAGGCGCGTGTGCTGCAGATCGCCAATGCTTTTGAAAGAGTGAGTGCGCAAAGCGGTCTCCAGAATTGATTTCAAGAATTGCGAATTGTCTGCAAGTTTCTTCACATTTTGTGCCGCGCGAATTGAAAGTTGCTTCCGAAAAGCTGTAGAAATTTCCGTGATTCCGTTTTCTTGAGATAATGGATAGCTGCTGTCCCACCGAAATTTCGCTCTAAATCCTTATGGCTGAACAAATTGCAGGGGACTAGTCCTCTTGACCTATAGGCCACTAGAACGGAAGCACTATTGCAGGGAGAATGAGCAGCCAATAAAATGGTCGCGGCATCTAAGTAAGTGGGAGGAATTTAGACTTGGTTAAAGTCCGATCCAGCCAGAAACTTTTTACCGAAGACGAAGTCTCCGTCCTCACGGGGATCGGGCTGGAAGATCTGCGCGAACTTGCGCGCAGCCGCCATCTGGGTTTTCTGGCACGCGCGGCCGAGGCTGCAGCCGAAGCTGCGAGCGAGCAGGCCGAGCGTCTGCTTTTCACACTTTCGGATTTGATGGTGCTGACGGTATTGTATCCGCGCTACCATCATTAAGAAGCTGTGCTGAGATTTTGAGCCCTTCAAAGGGCGAACGTATGGCGGCGTTCCGGGAAATTGGGACGCCGTTTTGATTTTTAAGCAAACTATTGCATCGGCTTGCCGGAGATTTCAGTCCACGCGCGATCGATGGCTGATTTATTTCCGCCGGAATCGAAGTTCGGGAACGTGGACTTGTATTTGGAAAGGTCCACCGAAGTTTCTGCCTGCTCCATTGTCTGTCCTTTCGCGACGGATGCCTTCACTCCGCCAACCAGGTCCTTCATATAGGCGAGCAGCGACTCGAGCTGCGTCTTGCCTTGCTGCACGTTGCCGTGGCCGGGGATAGCGGTGGTCCAATCAAGTTTGTCAATCGCATCAAGCGTGGCGATCCATTCGACAGGATAGGCGGTTCGCATCACGGGGATGCCATTCGTGAGCAAGTCACCGGTGATGACGATGTGTTCCTTGGGAAGATAGATGACTGTGTCTCCGCGCGTGTGCGCCAGACCCCAGTGGAGCAGATCAATTTCGCGGTCGGCGAGGTGGAGAACCATGCTGCTCTCGTAAGTGATGGTAGAGGGAATGAGCGTGACGCTCTTCATCGCGTCGAGATTCTCCTTCTGCGCCTTGAGCGCCGCCTGAAGCAGTGCGCGGGCGGCGTCCGTGAGTGAGTTGCCCTGCGCGTCCTTGCCGTCGGCAAGCTGCTTTTCCATTTGCGCGATGGCGGCGGGGATGGATGTGCTGACCTGCTGCTGCAATTGCGGACCGCCGCGGGCAATCATGTCCTCGCGCGTGTTGGTCTGCGAGATAAATTCAACGCTGCCGCCGAATTCGGCGAGATATGCTTGATTGCCCTGGACGTGGTCGCCGTGCCAGTGGGTGTTGACGACATAGCGGACGGGCTTGTCCGTGACCTTGCGGATTTCGGCGATGAGATCCTTTGCCCAAGCTGGACGCGCCTGGGTATCCACTACGAGCACGCCTTCCTGTCCAACGATAAATGCTCCGTTGCCGAAGACACCGTTCTTGCCGATCGCGGCGTAGACGCCGTCGGCGACCTTGACAATGTCAAATGACGAAGGCGGCTGCGCTGAAGACACTTGTGGCGTTTGCGCGGTAATCGACGCGGCGCAAGTTACGAGCAAAGCGAAAACAGCCGGGCGCAGTGCGTGGCGCGATTTGAAATGCATCATGAAGTCCTCCAATGGAAAGAAATTCGCAATTGTGAGCGCAATTTATCACACTGCGCGCGGCACGCCAAAGGGCGAGGGGGATGTGGTTGCCGCTTCGCGTGTGAGGAGCTATGCTGGCCGTGCGGGATAAAGAAACCGCGGGCTGAACTGAAAACCAATTTGGGGCAAAAGCGCATCCCATTGGTATCCGCATTCAGGCAATGCAGAGCACTGCGAAAATGACTGTCCCAATCCATCACCGCTCGACGAGAATCGCGTTGTGGCTAACGCTGGCCGCGGCGTCCGGCGGAGCGCTATGCGCGCGGCAACAGCCGCCACCGGCCCAGCAAGGCCCGCCGCAGCAAACCGACTCCGCTGCAAAACAGGAAAAGAGCGAACAGAATGCGACAAATCTGCCGCGCGGGAAAAAACTGATTCTGAAGGACGGCTCGGTTCAAGTGGTGCGCGAATACGCGCGGTCGGGCGAGACGGTGCGCTATTACAGCCTGCAGGAGTCGCAGTGGGAAGAGATCCCCGCAGCGCTTGTGGATTGGGACGCTACGACGAAGGCAGAAGCAGAGCAGGAGGCCAAGGAAAAAGAATTTGCCTCGCGTATTGCGACGCAAGAGAAAAACCGCGAAGCGATACCCCAACTCGATATTGACGCGAGCCTGGAAGTTGCACCGGGTGTGATTTTGCCGCAGGACGAAGGGATGTTCGCGCTTGCCGGGACAAAGGTGGTGCAACTGACGGAAACGAAGACCGAGATTAAAACCGACAAGGGCCGGGCGGTGGAAAAGGTGCTTTCGCCGATTCCAATTGTGCCGGGGCGGCAACGCGTGGTGATCAAGGGCAAGCATTCGCCAATCCGCCTAGCGGGCGGAGAGCTGCAATTTTATTACCGCATCAATGTGGAAGACGCCGAGCCGACCATTGAAATGTTGCGCGCAGTCCCCGATGGCGACGCGCGGCGCGTGGAGTGGATTGTCACTCCGGCGGGTTCTGAAAAAACGGAAGAGCGCGAATCAATCTCGTTGTTGAAGTGGCAGGTGGCGAAGGGCGTTTTCCGGTTTACAGTGAGCCAGCCGGTCGGGCCGGGCGAATACGCGCTGGCGGTGATCCTGCAAGACGGGTTAAATATTTTTGTTTGGGATTTTGGCGTGGACAGAGCGCCACAAACCACCTCAAAGAGCAAGTAATTCCAAATTTATCTGCGCAGAAAACCAAAAGCCCGGCTGCACTTCCGCAGCCGGGCTTTTGAATGAAATGAACTCAATTGAATTGTGTCACCGGTCTAACTTTCGGCGGTCGCTTCGCCCGCGGCATCCTTGCGCAGGAAGTCGAGCGCGGCGGCTTCTTCCGGCGTGAGGTCCGGCGCGGCAGCTTCTTCCATCGGCATCGGCTCCGGCATCTGCGTGAGCAATTGGATATTGCGGTACCACTCGAGGCCGGTGCCGGCGGGGATCAGGCGGCCCATGATCACGTTTTCCTTCAGGCCGCGGAGATAATCCACCTTGCCAGCAACAGCGGCTTCTGTAAGCACGCGCGTTGTCTCCTGGAAACTCGCCGCGGAGATGAACGAATCCGTGGAGAGCGACGCCTTGGTAATGCCCAACAGCAGCGGACGGCCCGTCGCCGGGCGGTCCCCGTTCTGAAGCACGCGGTCGTTCTCCTCGCGGAAGCGGAACTTGTCCACCTGTTCTTCGAGAAGGAAGGTGGTGTCACCAACGTCCTCGACCTTCACCCAGCGCATCATCTGCCGGACGATGGTCTCGATGTGCTTGTCATTGATGGTGACGCCCTGCAGGCGGTAAACCTCCTGAATGGCGTTGACGAGATAGGCCTGCGTGAAGCGCTCGCCGAGCACGGCCAGCAAGTCATGCGGGTTGAGCGGCCCGTCAATCAGCGGCTCGCCCGCCTTGACGCGCTCGCCTTCCTGCACCTGGATGTGCACGCCGCGCGGGACGGAGTATTCCTTTTGCGTTTTGCCGTCTTCGCTCTCGACGTAGATCTTGCGCAGACCCTTGCTGACTTCACCGTATTTCACAAGGCCGTCAATTTCACTTATGACGGCGGGATCCTTGGGCTTGCGCGTCTCAAAAAGCTCGACAACGCGCGGCAAGCCGCCGGTGATGTCCTTGGTCTTCGTGGTCTCACGCGGGATCTTCGCAATTACGTCGCCGGGCATCACGTCGAAACCGTCGTTGACCATCAAGTGAGCGCGCGAAGGCATCAAGTACTTCTTGCGGACGCGTCCCGCGGAATCGCGGATGAGAACCGTCGGCTGATGCTTTTCATCTTCCGGCGGCAGCATCACGACGCTCTGCGAAAGCCCGGTGACTTCGTCCACTTGCTCTTCAATTGTGATGCCGGGCTGCAGATCCTTGAACTGAATGGAACCGCCAACTTCCGTGAGAATCGAGAAGGTGTACGGGTCCCATTCGGCCATTTTCTGGCCCATCTGGACGGGCTGAGTCTCTTGGACCAGGAGGCGCGTGCCGTAAGGCACTTCGTGGCGCTCCTTCTCGCGCCCCTTTTCATCCACTACGGCGACGTGGCCGTTACGGTTCATGACGATGGTGGTGCCGCCGCGCCCGCTGACCGTTTTCAGGTCAACAAACTTGGCGAAGCCCGAGCTGCGCGCTTCCAGTTCGGATTGCTCGGCCACGCGGCTTGCCGTGCCGCCAATGTGGAAGGTACGCATCGTGAGCTGCGTGCCGGGTTCGCCGATGGACTGCGCACCGATAACGCCAACGGCTTCGCCCATCTCGACGGTGCGGCCGCTGGCCAAGTTGCGCCCGTAACAACGCGCGCAAACTCCGCGGCGGGATTCGCACGTGAGCACTGAACGGATTTTTACGCGCATGACGCCCGCGGCCTGAATCGCGTTGGCCAGCTCCTCGTCGATTTCCTGGTTCACCTCGACGATGACATTGCCCTCGAAATCCTTGAGTTTTTCCAGCGAAACGCGGCCCACGATGCGGTCGCGCAACGGCTCGACTTCCTTCTTGCCTTGTTCGAGGATCGGCTCGACGAAAATGCCTTCAGACGTGCCGCAGTCGGCTTCGGTAATGATGACGTCCTGCGCCACGTCCACGAGCCGGCGAGTAAGGTAGCCGGAGTCCGCGGTCTTGAGCGCCGTATCGGCGAGACCCTTGCGGGCGCCGTGGGTTGAAATGAAGTATTGCAACACGTTCAAGCCTTCGCGGAAGTTAGACGTGATGGGCGTCTCAATGACCTCGCCCGAGGGCTTGGCCATCAAGCCGCGCATCCCGGAAAGCTGCCGGATCTGCTGCTTGGATCCGCGCGCGCCGGAGTCCGCCATGATGTAAATCGGGTTGATGATGCCTTCTTTGTCTTGCTGCTCGAGCGCCTTGAACATTTCGTCAGCGACGCGTTCGGTGACCTTGCCCCAGATATCGATGACCTTGTTGTAGCGCTCGCCGTTGGTGATGGCGCCGTCGTGGTATTGCTCCTGCACCTTGACGACTTCCCTTTCGGCGGCTTCCACGAGCTTGGACTTGTCGCCCGGGATAACCATGTCGTCGATGCCGATGGAGATCCCCGCCTTGGTGGCGTAAAGGAAGCCCAGCTCCTTCAATTCATCGAGCATGAGCACTGTGCGCTCCATGCCGTAACGCAGATAGGCGTAGTGGACAAGGAGCTGCACGCCCTTTTTCTTGAGCAAACCGTTGACGAACGGCGTGCCTTTGGGCAAGTGATCGTTAAAAATCGCGCGGCCAACGGTTGTGTTCAGAAATTGCTTGCTGAGGTGGATAGGCTCGGCGTGCACCACATCCTGGTCGTCGTAGGCGGTGGTGAGGTCAATCACTTCGCCGGTGTACCGCAAACGGACGGGAGTGAGCAATTCGACTTCGCCGGCTTCCAGTGCAAGCAAAATCTCTTCGACCGAGCTGAACGCGCGGCCCTCACCCTTCGTTCCCGGACGGGCCTTTGTCAGGTAGTAAATTCCAAGAATCATGTCTTGCGTCGGGATGACAAGAGGCATGCCATGCGCCGGCGAAAGAACGTTGTTCGAGCTGAGCATGAGCACGGAAGCTTCAATCTGCGCTTCCGGCGAAAGCGGGATGTGCACGGCCATCTGGTCGCCGTCGAAGTCCGCGTTGAACGCGGTGCAGACGAGCGGGTGAATGCGGATGGCCTTGCCTTCCACGAGCACGGGCTCAAAGGCTTGAATGCCGAGGCGGTGAAGAGTCGGCGCGCGGTTCAGCAACACGGGGTGCTCGCTGATCACCTCTTCGAGAATGTCCCACACGATTGGGTCCTGCTGCTCGACCATCTCTTTGGCCTGCTTGATGGTCGTGCAGTGGCCGCTGGCTTCCAGCCGATGGTAGATAAACGGCTTGAAGAGTTCGAGCGCCATCTTTTTCGGCAAGCCGCACTGGTGCAGCTTCAGTTCGGGTCCGACGACGATTACGGAGCGGCCGGAATAGTCCACGCGCTTGCCAAGTAGGTTTTGCCGGAATCGGCCCTGCTTGCCCTTGAGCGTGTCGGAAAGCGATTTGAGCGGCCGGTTGTTGGTGCCGCGCAAGACTCGTCCGCGGCGGCCGTTGTCAAAGAGCGCGTCCACTGCTTCCTGCAACATCCGCTTTTCGTTGCGCACGATTACGTCGGGCGCGTGCAGCTCCATTAGCTTCTTCAAGCGGTTATTGCGGTTGATGACTCGCCGGTAAAGATCGTTCAGGTCTGACGTAGCGAAGCGGCCGCCGTCGAGAGGCACGAGCGGGCGCAGCTCCGGCGGAAGCACCGGCAAAACGTCCAAAATCATCCACTCGGGCTTGTTGCCGCTCTTGCGAAATGCGTCAACGACTTTCAGGCGCTTCGCGAACTTAATTCGCTTCTGGAGGCTGGGGTCGGTCTTCATGCGCTCGCGAAGTGTCTCGCTGAGCTTGTCCACGTCCACGCCCTTGAGCAGTTCCTTGATCGCCTCCGCGCCCATGCGCGCCTGGAACTGGCCGGGATATTCCTTGGCTACTTCGCGGTACTTTTCCTCGGGCAACATTTCGCGTTCCTTGATGCCCGGAACGTCGCCCGCGTCGATTACCACGTAGCCTTCAAAGTAGAGAATGCGCTCGAGGTCGCGCATGCTGATGTCGAGCAGGTTGCCGATGCGCGAGGGCAGTCCCTTGAAGAACCACACGTGTGAGCAGGGCGAAGCCAGCTCAATGTGGCCGAGGCGTTCGCGGCGGACTTTGCTGAGCGTGACTTCGACGCCGCATTTGTCGCAGATCACGCCGCGGTGCTTCATTCGCTTGTATTTGCCGCACAAACATTCCCAGTCCGTCACCGGCCCGAAAATCTTGGCGCAGAAAAGGCCGTCGCGCTCGGGCTTGAACGTGCGGTAGTTGATCGTTTCCGGCTTGGTTACTTCCCCGTGCGACCACGAGCGGATGCGCTCGGGGCTGGCCAGGCTGATGCGGATGGAATCGAAATCGGCAATCAGGCTGGCGCGGTCATAAGGGCTGCTGCGGTACAAGGTGGCATCCTCCTACCGGCGGGTCCGGGCCCGCCGGGCATCTCCGGAATTCCGGAGCGCAAGAAACCTTACATTCGCTGCCCGGAGCGTCCCGATCTTCTGGAACGCCCCCATAATTGCAAAAAATACAAAATCGTTTTCGCTAGTCGGCGGCTTCCGGCACCGGTAGCTTCTGCTGGCGCTTCATCAATTCAACGTCAAGGCAGAGCGATTGCAACTCGCGCACGAGGACGTTGAACGATTCGGGCACTCCGGGCTCGATGCCCGGCTCGCCCTTTACGATGGCCTCGTAAATTTTCGCGCGGCCATACACGTCGTCTGACTTACAGGTCAACAACTCCTGCAGGATGTGCGCGGCGCCGTAAGCTTCAAGCGCCCAGACTTCCATTTCGCCGAATCGCTGGCCGCCGAATTGCGCCTTTCCTCCAAGCGGCTGTTGCGTGATAAGCGAATAGGGGCCGATGGAGCGAGCGTGGATTTTGTCGTCAACCAAATGAGAAAGTTTCAGCATGTAAATAAAGCCGACAGTCACGTTTTGCGCGAAGGTGTCGCCCGTCATGCCGTCAAAGAGCGTGATCTTGCCCGCTGAGGGCAGCCCCGCCTCTTCGAGCAGGTGGCGGATTTCCGTTTCGCGCGCGCCGTCGAATACGGGCGTCGAAAATGGAACGCCCTCGCGGAGGCCGTGTGCGAGCTCGTGCATTTCTTCGTCGGTCATGCTGGAGATATTTTTCCAGATGGAGGTATCGCCGAAGACTTCCTTCAGCCACTTGCGGACCGCTTCCGCCTTGACGTCGCGGTCGAGCAGGCGCGCAAGAGCGCGACCGAGTTCCTTAGACGCCCAGCCGAGATGCGTCTCGAGAATCTGGCCAACGTTCATACGCGAAGGCACGCCGAGCGGGTTGAGTACGATTTCAACCGGCGTTCCGTCCGGCAGATACGGCATGTCTTCTTCGGGTACGATCCTCGCGATGACGCCCTTGTTGCCGTGGCGGCCGGCCATCTTGTCGCCAACCGAGAGCTTGCGCTTCATCGCGATGTAGCATTTCACAAGCTTGATGACGCCCGGAGGCAGCTCATCGCCCTTCTTGAGTTTTTCCTTGCGTTCTTCGGTGATCTTGCGAAGCACGTCAATCTGCCGCGAGGTCATCTCCTCGATTTCGTCAATCTTTTCGATGAGCAGCGGGTCCTTGTCATTCAAGCGCAAGCGCTTGAGGTTGCGCGTCGAGACCTTCTCGATGATGTCGCGCGTCAGCTCCGTGCCCTTGGTGAGCAGGCGCTTGTTGGTTTTTTCGTCGTGCAAATCCGCAACAAGCTTCTGGTTGCCGAGCAGGCTCGTAAGGCGCTTGAGCCGCTCGTCGGTGAGGATGCGGATTTCGTCCGCGAGGTTCTTCTCGAGCTTGAAAACATGCTCGGCCTCAATGGCGCGGTGACGTTCGTCCTTTTCAGCGCCCTTGCGGCAGAAGATCTTCACGTCCACGACGGTGCCTTCAATGCCCGGCGGGCAATAAAGGGAAGCGTCGCGAACATCGCCGGCCTTTTCACCGAAGATGGCGCGAAGCAGTTTTTCTTCCGGTGTGAGAGTCGTCTCGCCCTTGGGCGTTACCTTGCCGACCATGATGTCGCCGGGCCGTACGGTCGCGCCGATGCGGATGACGCCGCTCTCGTCGAGATTGCGCAGAAACGTCTCGCCGATATTGGGGATGTCCCTCGTGATTTCTTCGGGGCCAAGTTTGGTGTCACGCGCTTCGATTTCATACTCCTCGATGTGAATCGAGGTGTAGTAATCATCCTTGACGAGCTTTTCGCTCACCAGGATGGCGTCTTCAAAGTTGTAACCGCGCCACGGCAGGAAGGCCACGAGGACGTTGCGGCCAAGCGCCAACTCGCCGCGGTCCGTGCACGGGCCATCCGCCAGCACTTGCGCCTGCTTCACGCGGTCGCCCACGCGAACAAGCGGCTTCTGGTTGATGCAGGTATTTTGGTTTGAGCGCTTGAACTTCGTGAGCTGGTAAATGTCCGCACCCACTTCGCGGGACAGCACGCCCGAGTGGTCGGATTCGACGCGCACGATGATGCGCTCTGAGTCCACCTGGTCCACGATGCCTTCGCGGCGGCAGAGCACGACCGCGCCAGAATCGCGCGCGGTGACTCGCTCCATGCCCGTGCCCACCAGCGGCGATTCACCGCGGATGAGCGGCACGGCCTGGCGCTGCATGTTGGAACCCATGAGCGCGCGGTTCGCGTCGTCATTTTCAAGGAACGGGATCAAACTGGCGGCCACGCTGACGAGCTGCTTCGGCGAAACGTCAATGTAGTCCACCTCATCGCGATGTTTCAGGACGAAGTTGCCCGCCTGCCGGCAGTTCACAAGCTCCGGGATGATGCGGCCGCGGTCTTCGAGCGGCACGTTTGCCTGCGCGACGACGTAGCGGTCTTCTTCCCACGCGGAAAGGTAGAAGCAGTGCGGGTCATAAGTGACGCGCCGCCGCTTCAGTTCTTCGTTTACGTTTTCGACTTTGTCGCGTTCGACGATGTCGCCCGCTTTGAACTCGCTGTCGCCCGCATTCAGGATCTGGACGTAATTGAGCACGCGCCCGCCCTTCACCTTGCTGTAGGGCGATTCGATAAAGCCAAACTCATTGATGCGCGCATAGCAGGAAAGTGAACTGATCAAGCCGATGTTCGGGCCTTCCGGCGTTTCAATCGGGCAGATGCGGCCATAGTGCGTGGGATGGACGTCGCGCACCTCGAATCCAGCGCGTTCACGTGAAAGTCCGCCAGGACCAAGGGCCGATAGACGCCGCTTGTGCGTGATCTCGGAAAGCGGGTTGGTCTGGTCCATGAATTGACTGAGCTGCGAACTTCCGAAGAACTCGCGGATCGCCGCCATGACGGGCTTCGCGTTCACCAGGTCATGCGGCATCGCCGTGGACATTTCCTGGTAAACAGACATCTTTTCCTTGATGGCGCGCTCCATGCGCACAAGGCCGATGCGGAACTGGTTTTCGAGCAGTTCGCCAACCGCGCGGACGCGGCGGTTGCCCAGGTGATCGATGTCATCCACCGAACCGATGTTTTTACGCAGCTTCAGCAAGTAGCGGATGGATGCATAGAAATCCGTCGGGGCGAGCGTGCGCGTCTCGAGCGGAGTTTCCAGACCCAGCTTGATGTTGAACTTCAAACGCCCGACCTTGCTGAAATCATACTTCCGCGGGTCGAGGAACATCCCGTTGAAAAGGGCCGTGGCGGTTTCAAGCGTTGGCGGGTCGCCGGGACGCAGCTTGCGGTAAATCTCAATCAGCGCTTCGCGGGGCGAACGGATGGCGTCCTTGTCGAGCGTGCGGCTCAGCACAACGCCGATGTCGTCGCGCTCCGGGAAGAACACGTCCACTTCGGTGATGCCAACTTCGGCCGCGGCGGCCCACAGTTCGGCCGTCATCGGCTTGTTCGATTCGACGAGCACTTCGCCCGTCTGGCGATTCACGACGTCGGCGACGGTGTACGCGCCTTCGAGATCGCCAATCGAAACTCCCACTTGCGCGACGCGTCCCTTGAGCAGTTCCTTGTAGAGCGGCTCGGTGATGCGCTTGTGCGCCGCGACGATTACTTCCTCGCTCTTCGGGTGCTTGATTTCTCGCGAAAGCTTGCGGTCCAACAGGCCTTCCGAGACGTTCCAGTAGATGTCGCCATCGCGCAGCGCGACACGCTCAACCTGATAAAACGTCCGCAGAATCTCTTCGTTGGTTTTCAGCCCCAGCGCGCGCAGAAAAATTGAGCCGAGGAATTTGCGCTTGCGGTCAATTCGAACATAAAGAAGGTTTTTCGTGTCGTATTCGAATTCCACCCACGAGCCGCGGTAAGGAATAATCTTGCCGAGGAAATAGGTGCGGTTGTTCGCGCTTTCGTAGAACACGCCCGGCGAACGGTGCAACTGGCTGACGATTACGCGCTCGGTGCCGTTAATGACAAACGTGCCGTTGTCGGTCATCAGCGGGATGTCGCCGAAGAAGACTTCTTGCTCTTTGATGTCGCGGATATTTTTCGCGCCAGTGTCCGGATCTTTATCGTAAATCGTAAGCCGGATCGTGACCTTGAGCGGCGCGGAGTAAGTCATCCCGCGCTCCTGGCACTCGTTCACGTCGTATTTGAGTTGCATCCCTACCGGGTCGCCACACTTATTGCAGAAGGTCGGCGTGTTCTTGTTGAACGTGCCGCACTTCGAACAAATTACGTCGCCCATCTGATACGGGTTCGTGACCACTGACGCCCCGCAATTCCGGCAGGTGGCGCGAAGATGATGCAACCCTTTCAGGTTGCCGCACTTACATTCCCAGTTGCCGATGGCGTAGTCCACGAAGTCCAGCTGCGAGAGCCCGCGGAAATCCCCGATGGGGAATACGGAACTGAACACGGACTGCAAGCCCGCGTCTTCTCGCTCGCTCGGCAGCAAATCCATCTGCAGGAATCGCTGATAGGATTTGCGCTGCACCTCGATCAGGTTCGGGATCTGGATCGAGCTCTGGATCTTCGAGAAATCCAGGCGTTGCCGTTCACGACTGTGATGATTTCCATTCTGCATTCTCTTTTACCTCATGTCCGTGCGGGTGTGCGGGACGCGCCTGCGGCAAGGAGAGCCGGGAAGCTCTCTCTGCCCGGAGACACCACAGAGCGGCGTCCCGGCAGGACTCGTCTGAAGGTTCCTGTGTCGCGGCCTGAAGCGTGCGTAATACAAATCCTTCCGCTGCGGCTCTGTGAATAAGCGGAGCCGCCGAAGAGGGCCGATTCGGTTACTTGATTTCGACTTTGGCGCCGGCGTCTTCGAACTTTTTCTTGATCGAAGCAGCCTCGTCCTTGTTGACGCCTTCCTTGACCGGCTTGGGCGCGCCGTCCACCAGGTCCTTGGCTTCTTTCAAGCCGAGGCTGGTCACTTCCCGGACGACTTTGATGACGTTGATCTTGTTCCCGCCCACTTCAGTGAGAACGACGGAGAATTCCGTTTTCTCTTCCGCGGCAGGTGCAGCAGCCCCCGCCGCTGGCCCGCCTCCGGCAACCACTGCCGCAGCCGCGGAAACGCCGAAGGTCTCTTCCATCTTCTTGACCAGATCGGCGGCTTCGAGCAACGTCAGCCCCTTGATCTCCTCGAGTATTGCTTCCACCTTGTTAGCCATCGCCTCTTTCCTCTCCTTCAGAAGAATTCAAACCCGGGTTATTGGGAAACGGGTGCAGGTTCAGACCCGCCGCCCCCAAATTTTTCGGCCTTGGCCGCTTCGTTGATCACCACTGCCATATTGCGCGTGACGGCCGAGAGTACTGTCGCAATCCGCTGCGCAGGCGCGTTAATCAGGAACATGATCTTTCCGTACAGCTCTTCCTTGGACGGCAGCAGCGCGAGTTGCTGGATATCCGCAATCGAAAGCACGCGGCCTTCAACCACCCCCGCTTGAAACTTAAACGCCGGCACGTCTTTCGCAAACTTGGTAAGCGCCTTCGCGAGCGCGACGGGATCCGTTGCGGTATACGCGATCGAATTGTTCCCCGCAAGATTCTTCAGCAGGGGTTCTGCGGAAGTTCCCGCGCCAGCGCGCTCCGCCAGGGTGTTCTTTACAACGCGGTATTTCCCCCCAACAGATTGAACCGTGCGTCGCAGCTTGGTGTCGTCTTCGACAGTGATTCCCTTAAACGTCGTCAGGATCACGGTCGAGACGCGAGCCAGCTCGGTCTTCAACTGGTCGACGTCTTTTTCCTTATCGCTGCGCTTTTTCATTCCGAATCTCCGCCGTGCTTACGCCGCCACCGCCGTGGCTGATTCAACTTCGGCTTCGTTAATCAGGATTCCGGGGCCCATCGTGGAAGTCAGCGTTACCTTCTTCACGTACTTGCCCTTTGCCGCTGCGGGCTTTGCCTTCACCACCGCGCCGAGAAGCGCCTGCGCGTTTTCCGCGAGTTTATCGGCATCAAAACTGATCTTGCCGATAGCCGAATGGACGATGCCCGCCTTATCCACGCGGAACTCAACTTTGCCCGCCTTCACTTCCTTGACGGCCCTGGCGACTTCAAACGTAACCGTGCCGGTCTTCGGGTTGGGCATCAAGCCGCGCGGCCCGAGAACTTTCCCGAGCTTTCCAGCCGACTTCATCATGTCCGGCGTGGCGATGACGGCGTCAAAATCCGTCCAGCCCCCCTGAATCTTCTCCACCATATCTTCGCCACCAACAAAATCCGCGCCCGCTTCCTGCGCTTCCTTGACCTTCTCTCCGCCGGCAATCACGAGCACGCGCTTCGACTTGCCCAATCCGTTTGGCAGCACCACCGTTCCGCGGACCATCTGGTCGGAATGCTTCGGGTCAACGCCAAGGTTCACAACAATTTCAACCGTCTCGTCAAACTTAACGAAGTGCGCCTTCTTCAAAATCGCGGCAGCCTCAGCGAGTGAGTGAGGGCGCGCCTCAACCAGCTTGCGTGCAATCGCGGTTTTCTTTCCTGGCTTGCGGCTCATTTTGCCTAGCCCTCCACTTCAATGCCCATGTTGCGGGCTGTTCCCGCAACGGTACGCACCGCCGATTCGAGGCTCGTGGTATTCAAGTCCGGCATTTTCGTGCGCGCGATATCCTCAACCTGCTTTTTCGTGACTTTCCCAACCTTGTTGCGGTTCGGTTCCGCGGAACCCTTCACGATATTCGCCGCGCGCTTCAGGAGTTCCGAAGCGGGCGGAGTCTTGGTCACAAAAGTGAATGTGCGGTCGCTATAGACCGTGATCACCACGGGGGTGACCATCCCCTCGGAATCTTTCGCGGTGCGTGTGTTGAATTGCTTGCAGAAATCCATGATGTTGACGCCCTGCGGCCCGAGCGCGGTGCCCAATTGCTGCGAAGGTGCGGCCTTCCCGGCCGGAACCTGCAGCTTCAGTATTGCTTGAACTTTCTTTGCCATTTCCCGTTTCCCCTGCTGCGCCGCCGCGCTAGGCGATCTTTTCGACCTGCATAAAATCCAATTCAACAGGCGTCGAGCGCCCGAAAATCGTCACGGAAATCTTCAGAGTGCTGCGGTCCGAATTTACTTCTTCCACCACGCCGGTGAAATTCGCAAACGGCCCGTCCACGATGCGCACCTGCTCGTTGCGCTCAAACTTCAACTTCGGTTTTGGCCGTTCGGCCGGGCTCGCCGCCCGGTGAATAATGTCCTGCACTTCCTGGTCGGTAAGCGGCGTCGGCGTCTGCCCGGAACCGACAAAGCCCGTCACCCTCGGCGTGTTCCTCACGACGTGCCAGGTGTAGTCGTCCATTTCCATCTCGACCAGCACGTAGCCCGGATAAAACATCCGCGTCGCGGTGACTTTTTTCCCGCCGCGCACTTCCACCACGTCTTCGGTGGGGATCAGGACCTGGCCGATCTTCTCTTGCAAACCGAACGCGGCGACGCGGCCTTCGAGGCTTTCCTTCACCTTCCGCTCAAAGCCGGAATACGTATGGATGATGAACCACTGCTTCGCCATGCGTTCTATTTCGCTCCGCGTTTCCACGATTAGTGGCGATACGCCTTTAAGACTCGCGCTACGACACGTGTTGCGCCGCTGTCCACGGCCCAGAGAAACACCGCGAAAATAATCGTGGTCATAATGACGACCAGCGTGGTGCTGCGAACGTCGGTGGATGTGGGCCAAACCACCAGCTTCATTTCCGCGCGAACTTCGTGCAGAAATTGCCTCGCGCGCTTGAAACGCTCCCGGATATTCTCAATCCATTGCGTGCGCGGGCCGCCCGGTTCACGAGGACGATCCGGAGGTGTAGGTGTCGTGTTCAATTTTGTCGCCTGTGTCGTGGACATCCCCGCCTCGCGCTTCGCCTCATCCCGCCGTCTCTCCGCCAACCCTCAAGGTGGCAGGGGAGGAGGGATTCGAACCCCCACATCCGGTTTTGGAGACCGGCGGTCTACCGTTGAACCTACTCCCCTAAATTATTTGACCTCTTTGTGCGGCGTGTGCTTCCGGCACGATTTGCAGAACTTGCTCGTTTCCATCCGGTCGGTGTGTTTCTTCCGGTTTTTCATGGTCGTGTAGTTCCGGTTTTTGCACTCGTTGCACTGCAATGTGATGATTTCGCGCATCGTCCTGTCCCGTTATTCAACAATCTCAGCGACGGCGCCGGCGCCGACGGTGTGGCCGCCTTCGCGGATCGCGAACCGCAGCCCCTTCTCCAACGCCACCGGCGTGATCAAGCTGATCTCCACACTCACGTTGTCTCCCGGCATCACCATCTCCACTCCCGCGTTCAACTTCACGTCCCCCGTCACGTCCGTCGTCCGAAAATAAAACTGCGGTCGGTACCCCGTGAAAAACGGCGTGTGACGCCCGCCCTCTTCCTTCTTCAAAATGTATGCTTCCGCCTTGAACTTCGTGTGCGGCGTGATCGACCCCGGCTTCGCGATCACCTGCCCGCGCTCGACCTCTTCCTTCTCCGTTCCCCGCAACAGCAATCCCACGTTGTCGCCCGCCATCCCTTCATCCAGCAGCTTGCGGAACATCTCCACGCCCGTCACCACCCGCTTCATCGTCGGCCGGAATCCCACGATCTCCACTTCCTCGCCCACCTTCACTTTCCCGCGCTCCACTCTCCCCGTCACCACCGTTCCCCGCCCCGAAATCGAAAAGATATCTTCAATCGGCATCGCGAACGGCTTGTCCACTTCTCGCACCGGCAGCGGCACGTACTTGTCCACTTCTTCCATCAACTTCAAAATCGTCTTCTCCCACTTCTCTTCCCCGTTCAGCGCGCCCAAGGCCGACCCGCGCACCACCGGCACCTGGTCGCCCGGGAATCCGTAACTCTTCAACAGTTCACGAACTTCCAGTTCAACCAACTCCAATAGTTCCGGGTCTTCCACCGCGTCGCACTTGTTCAGAAACACCACCACGCACGGCACGCCCACCTGCCGCGCCAACAATATGTGTTCCCGCGTCTGCGGCATCGGACCGTCCGTCGCCGCCACCACCAGAATCGCGCCGTCCATCTGCGCCGCCCCCGTGATCATGTTCTTGATGTAGTCGGCGTGCCCCGGGCAGTCGATGTGCGCGTAGTGCCGGTTCGCCGTCTCATACTCCACGTGCGCCACCGCGATCGTGATCCCCCGCTCGCGCTCTTCCGGCGCGTTGTCAATCGAATCGAACGCGCGAAATTGCACCTTCGGGTTGTTCTTCGACAGCACCTTGGTGATCGCCGCCGTCAACGTCGTCTTTCCGTGGTCTATGTGACCGATCGTCCCTATGTTCACATGCGGCTTCGACCGCTCGAATTTTTCCTTCGCCATTTTCTTGTTCCCTCAGTACGAAAATCTTTTCTCGCTGTCGCGCTCGCTCAGCAGTGCATATACAAACCATTTGGAGCGGGGGACCGGATTCGAACCCTGCCTACCGGCAGGCAGGCGGCAACCATCGCCGACTATCTACCGATCTCCCCCCTTAAAAATTCCCTTCCACTCCCACTTTTCAACAATTTCTCTCGTGCCCTTGCTTCTTTTCCACTCACACATTCTTCGCAAAAAACTAATTTGAAGGGCCGGCGAGATTTCGTTGATCGGTTGTAGCCTTGATTATGCACCTTCAATCTTCGATCAACATCCTTCGCCATCTCGATGTACAGCCAGCCATCTCTCACACTCTGCAAAGCGTAAACAAACCATTTGGAGCGGGGGACCGGATTCGAACCGGCAACCATCGCCTTGGAAGAGCGAGACTCTACCGTTGAGTTACCCCCGCCCGTCTTTCAAAATCCCCCTCTGCCCCACGACGCAATCCGCTTCACACTTGCCAAAATTCTGGAGCCTGGGACCGGGATTGAACCGGTGACCTCGTCCTTACCAAGGACGCGCTCTACCAACTGAGCTACCCAGGCCTGCCTGCCGGACGGCAGGCTCGGAACTTTTGATATGCGCCACCAGACGGCTCGTCCCACGCGCTTCGCGCACGCTGGATACTTGTTATGGATCTCGCTTCGTCGGACTTCGGGCCGACACTCCTGCCTGCCGACAGGCAGGTCTTCGCACAGACTGGTGGACGGGGGAGGATTCGAACCTCCGTAGCCCGCAAGGAGCGGCAGATTTACAGTCTGCTGGTTTTAGCCACTCACCCACCCGTCCCGCACGGGGAAAGTTCACGACGATGAAGGGACGCACGCCCCGATTGCAGGCCTGCCTGCCGACAGGCAGGTTTCACATTCTTGCAATCCAGAGACACTTGTCCGCTCAATTCTCAGCGATAATTCCGAGTCGCGCACTTCAAGGGATACACTTCCCCCTGACCGCCCCAACGCAAAATCTCAGCTGGCGGAGGGATTTGAACCCCCGACCCTCTGATTACAAATCAGATGCTCTACCAACTGAGCTACGCCAGCATGGCGCAAACCTACAGAGGATAACAAATCCGGAAGTTCAATTGCAAGGGGTAGTTACTTAAACAGAGCAAGTCGCGTGCCACCCCGCCACTGCGAGCACCTTCACAGCGTGAGCAGCCTGCCTGCCGGTAGGCAGGCAAGCGTCGAGGTAAAAAAGTGCCTGTTCCGCGCGACAGGTAGCAACAAATTAGATGCCACGCCTCGCTTTTTCGATGCACTCTCGCTATTGCGTGCCGGGCGCATTCGCAGGCGGGCCTGGATTCGCCACCGCAATCGAGGAGATCGTCAGCACTCCGCCAATCGGCGTTGACGAATCCTGCCCCACGTGATGAAAATTCACTGCCTGCCCTGATTGAGGATCCACTCCCTGCCCGGCGTGTTGCATTGCGCTCGGCGCAAGCGTCCCCGACACCGTCAGGCGCTGGCCCACGTAAGCCTCACCCGTCCCTTGCGGCTGCAAGACGTAGAGCTTCTCAGTGGCCTCGTCATAGACGGCGTACATCGCCATCCCCGCCTGTACGTTTCGCTTCGCCGCATCCGCGTGCAGCGCGTTCGCGCCCTGCTTCCCCGAAAGCGTGTCCGTCACAAATCCTGTGGCATTTACTTGAACGACTTGCGCATTGACCGTTTGGAAATAAAAAGCCGCCCCGATTAAGAACGCCACCAATCCAAGGTTTCTTTTCATTTTGTCAGCCCTCCCTGAAGCGTCTTTGACTGTCATGTCAAGCCATACCTGACAGCGCTAGAATTATGGTACTTCGTTGAGCTTGTGCCAATATGTGTAATTTCAGAATTGAGTTATTTCCACAAAATGAGTATCCGAATAAGCGCATCCAAGTTCCGCGTACCAAGCTAATACGTAAGCCAGCGGACTAAGTACTGCCAGGGAAACTCGATTGTCGATTCTGTCTGACAAGAGGGATACAGGCCAAGATGAATGCCATCCCTATTGCGAGAAATAAGTAAAACGTGAACAATCTCAAGTAAACGATTAGTGCCACGTCCGCCATTACAATCGAATGTCCAACCGCGAAGATTGGGAAGACTCGGATCGCTCCGCTCTTGTAGAATCCCCATGCGGCCGCTAATAAGACCAAGACCCAAACGGCTATGCACAATTTCCACAGACCACCGCTGTTCTTCGGCTTCCATAAGAAGTCCGAAATCGGATTTACGAGAAGCAACCCTACAATTGAGACGATTATCGCTACCCACTCTAATTTGGAAGCACGTTTACGTCGCAAGTAGAAAAAACAGGAAATCGCAAAAATGATAATAACTAAGTCAACTAAATCTTGCAAAATATCCGTCATCATATGAATAAATTTATCCTCATAGCCGATGGCGGCAACACGCCAGCCCCTCAATTTGATCGATCAATGGCCACCCTTACAAGTGTTGTAGAGGTCGGTACAGTTTTGTAGGCCCTGTTGTTTTTGATTGTCGCAAGATTGGCGGCCAAGCGCACACTGAGCGGCGCAAGCTGCATAACAAATGATACATCCAACTGGTCCAGTTGTTACACATACTCCTACACACATACCTACACAAAGTGCGCATCTGCCACCGGCCGTCGTCAAGCAACTATTGTACGTATTTTGCACCTGTTGCTGACACTGCTGGAGAACCGCGCTGCAGTTATCACCAGGATCAATGGGCCCCCCCCCTCCGCCTCCGCCACCACCTCCACCAGTACAGGTACCGTACCATATGCAATCGCTATTCACGTTATCCATGGTCTTTGCTGCATCGCAAGTGGGACTGTAAAGGACGGTCGGATCGCATTCCTCTAAGGCGTCTTGCTTTCCACTCGGATCCTCGTGATTGATTGGATCTCCCATCACATAGCTGTACCGGTTAACCCGTTGCGGGTTCGTGAATCGACCACGAACCGGATCCGCCATCTGGAACCGCCCTAGTCGAACCGAGTTCTCGCGCGCCTTGGCGTATTGCAACATCGCGTTGTTCGCTTCATTGTCCTGCAAGTATGTGGTGAACTTCCGTTCCACGCTCGGGTTCGCTGTTCCGTTCGAGTACCATTCATCTCCATAGGGATAGTTCCCCTGCTGGTTTGCCAGATTCCCGCTGTTGTCCGTTGTCAGCCGCGTTGTCAATTGGTCAGGGTGGTGGAAAAGAAGAGTTGCATAGGTGTCGCTTCCTGCCCCCCCTGGCGTCGTCCCAGAACTATAAGTGTTCGAGGCCGCATCTTCGAATTCGCTGATGAGCTGCGACCCAGCGTAAAGTGAATACGTCCGGCTTGCGCCCCACACCTTCACGATCCGCATGCCATTCCCGTCGTAAGCGTACGTCGCGATCGCCGCCCCGCTCAGATTATTCAGCCCTACCATGCGATTCTCCGCGTCATACGAGTACTGGTATTGATCGTCCTGTGTCAGGTTCCCATTGGCGTCGTACGTGAAGCTGCTCCCTCCGAGCGCTGTCACTTGATTAGTTGAAGTGCTAAGTGTGGGCGCACTGGCGTACGCGCTTCCCGCCGTCACGGATTGCGCTGTCCTGTTCCCATAGCGGTCATAGCTCCACGACAGCCCCCACGCGGCATAGTCCGATGATCCGCTCGTGCTGGCGGCTGTGAGCCGGTATAGCGCATCGTAGGTATACGAAGCCGACCGCCCCGATTCCACATTGTCCGTTATGCTCGTGATCTCGCCGTCGTTCCCGCCATTCTGCGTATAGCCGTAGTTCAGGCTGAAAAGGGTACCGTAACTGACGGAAGTAAGCTGCAACCGCTGCGCGGAATAGCCAAAGCTTGCTGTCACCCCATTGCCATAGCTAAACCCTGTCACTTGATTGGTCGCGTTGTAACTGATGCTCGTCGCATAATTAGCACTGGTGGAATTGTTCTGCACTCCAGATGGCCGACCAATCGCATCATATGATGTTCTGATCACTCGGCCTGAGGGATAGGTCATCGTCGCGACCTTGTTAGCCAGGTTGTACGTCTGGCTGGTCGTGTATGTCACATTATAGATCGTCTTTTGCACCTGTGTTTGACGCCCGAGGTCGTCATACGCATAAGACTCCGAGCCCAGCCCATCCGACATCGTGATTAGTCGGCCATTGTTGTAGGTCGATGCGCTCGTCCCGTAGGTAAAGCTTACTGAGGGCGTGGAAGGAACACCGGTCGCACCAGAAACGTTGTAGGAAACCCCAGTCAGGCGATTCAGCGTGGAATCGTACGTATATGTCGTCACCACGGCGCGCGCGTCAGTCCTCTGCGTCATCTTCCCGTAGTTGTTGTATTGGTAGCTGACTGTTCCCGCCTCCGGCGTGGTCTGGCTCGTCTCCCGGCTCAACCCATCAAAAACGTAACTCCGAGTCTGCGAGCCTTGCGAAATCTGTGTCAAATTACCGAGAGGATCGTAGGTGTACGTGGTTGCAAGCGTCAGCGAATTGCCATTTGTCGGGTCCGGCTCGTCCGTCTCAATCTGCCGGCCAAAAGCGTCCAGTTCATACTTACTTTGCTTCCCTGTCGGATCCGTTGTGGTGACTGAATTCCCAGAATAACTCTCTGTCAGATTATTTGATGTCGAAGACCCATCAGGTGCGAATGCATTCACAACCCGCCCCAATCCATCATACTGATTCTGCATCCAGTAAGACGCGCTAGCCCCTGTATACGGCAGGCTAATCTCCGATACGCGGCCAAGACCGTCATACTGCGTGTCCACCTTAGAATAGACGTCGCTGCTTGCATCCAGCACTATCGCGCGAATCCGGCGCATCAGGCCATCGTAGGTCGTCGTATTCTGAATGCTGGTCGTGGAAGTAATGGGCGTGCTCACAGTCATGCCTGGATTCGCGGAGCTATCGTCGTAGCTCGTCGAAATAACCGTGCTGTCCGGCCTTGTCAGCGAAGTCTGTCGGTCCATCACATCATTGCTGTAGCTCGTCGTCTGGCTGTTCTCGTCTGTCGAACTGGCGATCAATCCCGTATAGCTGTCATACGTCTTGCTCGCCGTCAGAGTGGTCCCCGAGCCGCGTACTACGCTGTCCGGCTGAGAGTATTGCGTTGTGGATGAATAGTTGTACTGCTGTTGGATGCAGCAATCGGCCGTCGCCGTCAACATGTTTCCGAGCATGTCGTAGGTGTTCGAGTGCGCGATGGCCCCAGAGGGAGTGACGGGATTCGTATATTGAGTAGTCGAGGTCAGCAGGCCCCTATAAGTAAAGCCTGTCCCGTAGTTCGTGTCGTCGTGACCTGATGCCCCCGTCGCGCCCGTTAACGATGTCCCATCGTAGGCATATGCTGAATTGGACGCTGCCGTTCCTGGGCCGTTGTAGATAATTGTCGAAGCACGGAGATTCAAGATGTGCAGGTTCGTGTAATTCGTGCTTGTCACGTATGTGTAATCCGTCTTTCGCAACAGTGACCCCACACCGCCGCTCCCGAAATCGTACTCCCGCACTTCGCTTGGATTTCCAAAGGTGGTGTAGTCGGTCTGTACTTCTGATTCCTGACCCGTATCGTTGAGCGTAGTTAAGACTTGTGTGATCCGCGGGTTCAGGGAATTGCTGTCGTCACCCCAGGTGTTGGCTGTCGTCTTAACGGCGGTGGATCCAATTTGCGTCTGGTTCGGCAGCCCGTCATTCCAGCTGCCCGAATTGATAAACGTCGTTGTGGTCGCCACGCTAGCTGGATCACTGACTGTAGTGGTGTACGTGCCAAATGAAAAGGACCAAGTGTTGGTGTTAGAACCGTCGTTATTCCCGATGCTTGCAGGAGTCGGCGAGGTAGTCCAGCCGCCACCGGGAGCTGATTGCCAAGACGTCAGGAATTTCCCCCGCACTGTGCCGCTGCTCGACTTGATGTCAGCTTCAGTGAGTTGCCCATATCCGTTATATGAAAATGCCTGCGAAGTGCTATTGGGGAATGTGATGGAGGAAAGCACCTTTGCGCTCGTCGGTGCATTCACCGTCAGCGAAGACGCGAAACTGTAAGAGAGCGTGAGGCTGGTATAGCTGAAGCTCCAAGTTCGCGAGGCATTCGCAAATCCGGACTTGCTGATACTCGCGAGCGTTCCGTCTGAGCTGTAGGAGAAGCTTACTGTCCGTCCAACGGTGTCCACGACGCTCGAAATCTGTTGCCCCGTTCCACTGTAATTAATTGTAATGTAGTTTCCATTCCGGTCTTTCACTTGTGTCGGCAGCACGTATCCGCCAGAGCCACCCTCAAGTGCGAATGTAGTCTGGGTGCCATCCGAGGATCGCAATACACCAGTAGAATCGTTGAAATCCAAGTATGTCGAATCCGTGCTCTCATAGAGGCTGTCCGTGCTGTTGTACGGCAGGTCGTGGATTCCGCCGTCCGGTGCGATGTAGTAATAGTGATGTACCCCGCTTGAGTCCGTATAGATTCCGTCAATGCGGCCAAACCCCAGCCTCCAGCCGGGTGCAGGCCAGCTTTGCTCGCCATCGAAGTACATCGTGCCTCCACTTTTCACCCAGACCTTCGAGTTATAGGTCAGTGCGAGATTCAGGCTCAACCCTCCTCTCCCGACCAATGAAAGCAACGGAACCGAGTACTCGACGTCTTGACTGAAGAGATTCGCCTTTGCCGAGCACGATGCCGGACTCACATACGCACCTAGTCCAGTGAGTCCTGTCGAATTGATGAGCTTCGCCCGGTCGCCGTACGCCGCCGCGCTGAACGTAATTCCCGAGGCCGGAGAAAATGACGCCTCCGCGACTGTTGCGGCCAGCAGGACTACGAAAATAGAAAACATCCAGACATTCGCTTTCCTGCTCAGGCGGATTCTCATTGTCCACCTCCCGTAGAACTCCTGCCATTCGGGGGAGGGGCCGGTTTCGACTCTCTCGGTGGCGAGTTTTTTGTCTCAATGAGCGGCCTTGCGGATTCGATCCTTTTCGACGTCAGGAGCCCAATCTGCCGCCTTACATTTGGGGAATCAGAGGCAAGCGAAATGTGCAAGAGCTTCAAATTCCACGGAGACGCGGCAAAACCAAGATGTAAAGCGAAATGGACGGCCAGCAAATCGCCGAGTCGAGTACTTACAAACGGAGAGGGGTTCTTGCGCCGCAATCCCGCCAGAACCATTTCGTCTTCACAAATCGGAATATGCACTGTAGTGCCGATCTGACCGCTTGCATTTCCTGCGTTGTCTACGGCGTCGACCTTATATGTGATGTGCTCGTTTGAGAAAACGTCGTAGTCCGTGTAGCTGCTCACGCTGGGGCTGAAAGCCCCAACGAAGCCTCCGTTTCTATAAACGTAGTAACTTGCAACTCCTGATCCTATATCCGTCGAGCTCGCGTCCCATGACAACGACACGCCATCCACCGCGCAGCCGTTTGCGAAAGCCGAAATGTAGAAGGGTATCGTGGGAGCATAAACGTCGGGTTCGGCGGTCATGATCAACCTTCCACCAGGACCATAGACATAGTCTCGGGCGTGTTGCGGCGCCGACTGGGCGCGGCAGACCGGAATCAGGGCAAACAGGGAAATCAAAAGCAGGAAGGAACGAAACCTACGCGGCATAGGGGACCTCCTCGCGCGATCTACCGCAGCTTTTACTCCTAGTGGCTATGGCTGTCAAGACAATTCTTTGTAAATAATATGTGACGGCAGTAGTCATGAGTTATATCCAGCTCGGAGGCTATCCCTCCCCCCGCCAGCAATCGGGCAGCCGATTTCCCTTGCTTTTTGTCGAATCCTATGTTACAAGTAGAAATGTACGCTATAATACTATTCGAATACTCTTTCACACGACCCAGATTTTTCCCACGCCCGCCCGTAAGTCTCATAGATGGAACAACTTACCGCGAAAATCGGCCAGATTCCCGTAAGTCCTTTGTTGCGTTACTCTTACCGCATCTTCTTCCTGTAAGTCCTTTGCTGCGTTACTCTTACAAAAAGATGGGGGTGGGGGGTACCTGCCGAAATTTCGGCACGAAGACGAGAGGAATCAGGACCCCGCTAACATGTGCGAGAATGGCTCGCTAACCAGAGACTTATGCGGCGCACAGCCATAATTATCGTATGTCTGGCGGTCTTATTGATCGCGGCGGCAGCCTATTACACGTGGAGACAGTCGTCCAATGTAAATGGCCCTGCAGCGGGCCCGGAGCCATCGCTTGTTTCGCAACTTCCCCCCGGCGCGGCCTACGTCCTTTACGCCGACATAGCGGCGCTGCGCAATGCGGCATTTCTCGCAAAGCTTGCGGCAATGATCCCCGCTCCCGCTGAAGACCCGGAATACACCGATTTCGTCCGCGCGACGGGCTTTGACTATTCGCGGGATCTTGACCGCGTGGCAATCACTTCCGTATCGACCACATCGATATCGGGAACATCGCAGTCCGAGGTATGGGCGCTGGCTGAAGGCCGCTTTGACCAACAGAAAATTCAGGCCTATGCGTTGCGCTCCGGCAAAACAGAACAGCGCGACGGGCAGACGGTCTATGTGATTGATTCAGGCCCGTCAGCGAATGAAGTCGAGCTTCAGTTCCTCTCCCCGACCCGCATCAAGATCATCAGCCGCGCAAAGCAAATTCCGCCGGGCAATTCGACGCAGAACTCTGGCGCCGCGCCTGCAATGGGAGACCCCGCGGCGCTCCGCGAACGCATCGCTCGCGTTTCCGCCTCCCCGGTTTTCGCCGTGGCGCGAACGGACTCCGTGCCGAAAAATCTGACCGTAGGGTCTCTGCGCTTGGACGCGGTTGTAAGCACGATTCAAACCGTTCACTGGATTTCGCTGGCAGTTACACCGGAAGGTGAAAACCTGCGCGTTGTGCTCGAAGGCGAATGCAACTCCACCATCGAATCCACGCGCCTCGATTTGGCTCTGGGGACAATACGAATAATCGGCCGGGGAATGCTTTCCGAACCCGCCACTCGCCGCCAGTTCACGCCGCAGGGCGCGGCGGCACTCGACAAACTTGTTCGGCAGCTGGATATATCTCATGACGGACCACACGTCACCATCACGGCGGTCCTCTCCCCAGACATGCTCACTGGTTTCGCTGCGCCCACTCCGAACACTGCACCGAATTCGGCGCCGAACCGCGCTCCGAACGGGGCGCCTGCGCCGAAACGAGTTCCGGCGGCACACTGAAGTGGCCACCTTGCGCTGGTATCTACCGAAGGAAAGTAATTCGAGGGAGGTTAGTCGCCGAAGGAATTGAAACGGAGGTAGCGCCAGGGATTGACCGGCGCGCCATTCAAGCGGATTTCGTAATGGACGTGCGGGCCGGTCGAGCGGCCGCTGGTGCCGGAATACCCAATGGTATCGCCGCGATGGACCTCTTCGCCAATCTCCGCGTTAAAGCCGGAAAGGTGGCCATACCAAGTGGTTGTTCCCGAACCATGATCCACCACCACGAGATGGCCGTACCCTGCGCGCGTCTCGACAGCGACCACGACTCCATCGGCGGCCACATGGACTGGGCTGCCGTAGGCAACGGAGATGTCCACGCCCTTGTGGAATTCGCCTTCACCGCTGAATGGGTCAAGCCGCTCGCCGAAGCTTGCAGTGATCTGTCCAGTGACTGGCCAAAGAGACGGCGTGAACGCGGCGTCGCCAAGCCCGGGCTGGGGCGGCAGGAGGTGCAAACTCTCCTTAACAATTGCCAACGAGGATGCATTCTTCTCAAGGAAATTGAACTGGTCCACGGTACGTACGAATCCGTCTTGCGGGTTGCCGGAAAAACCAGCCAGCGCAAAAGGAGTTTCGCGGAAGCGCATAAAACCGTAGGTCATGGCGACTTCCGTGGCAAGCGATTGGAGCGAATCGAGCCGCTGGTTGGTGTCCTTGACGGTGGTCTGAAGCTCAGTGTACTGGTGTTTCAAATTGTCACGTTCGCTGCGGATGGTGTTGTAATTGTCCGCCTTCCACAGCATTCGGGAATAGGATGCCACCCCGGCGATGACGGTGATGCCGCCTACCACGACAAGAGCGGCAAGCAGTTGCAGAAAATAGACAGGGATCCGCAGCTTCCAGATGCGGCTCTGGTCATTCGATGCCAGGAAGAATGTATAAAAACGAGTTTTCATGCCCCTCAGTGCGAAAAGCTACGTGTTTTCCGTTTGGCTGGGCGCCGCGTATCCCCTATGGGGCGAATGCTCTAACTGGGCCCGACTTTGGCCCCAAAAAAGTTTGAACCGCGAGTCCTGGTCCGAAACCGAACTAAGTCTAGATTCGCGGGTCTGGGGAAGTCAACCTATATTTTGACGCACCCATTAACCGAAAGTCTCGGCTCTCAGCCTACCAGGGCCTTTATACTATGGGGCACGGAGCCGCGGGGCACAATTTGTACCCTGGGGCAGACTTGGGACAATCGGATTGGCGAGCGGATGGCTGGCCCGAAGGGCAGGGGTTCCTGAATCCCATATGACCCGAAACCAGAATCAGGATCCATTGCGAAACGAAACAGAGATCATCAAGCGGATTTGGCGGGCATTGCCAACGCGGGCCGGCAAAAAGCGGCGCGATTGGCTGCGGCTTGGAATTGGCGACGATGCTGCCGTGATCCGCAACGTAGCGCACGGGGAAGCGACTGCTGGCGACTGGGTGCTAAGCACGGACTCCTTCCTTGAAGGCGTGCACTTTCTGCCTGACGTGCACTCGCCGGGCGACATTGGATACAAAGCCCTGGCGCGAGCGACGAGCGACCTCGCAGCGATGGGCGCCGCACCGCGGTTCTTCCTGATGAGCCTCGCATTGCCCTCGAGCCGGACAGGGAAATGGCTCGATGGCTTCCTGAAGGGAATGGGGGACGCAGCGCACGAACTTGGAATGGCACTGATTGGCGGAGATACTTCGCGATTTTCGTCTCTGGCAATTAATGTCACGGTGAGCGGGCGAGCCGGTCCCAGTCAAGGCACAGGAAAACGGGCATTGTCTGGCGAGACTCAGGTGGGCCATCTCTTGACCCGATCCGGCGCGCGCCCTAGTGATTTGATTTATGTGAGTGGGACGCTAGGTGCGGCACAGCTTGGACTGGAAATCATTCTGCATGGACTGGACGGCAAGGCGAACACTCCTCGGATTCCTAGCGGCAGGCACTGGAAAGGGCTGCTGCAACCGCACTTGCGACCGAAGGTCCAGCTTGCACTGGGGCGTTGGCTGGCGGGTGAAAATCCGTCGAGGGGCCCGATAGCCTCCGCAGCGATTGACACGTCCGACGGGCTTTCCACGGATTTGAATCACATTTGCCGATCAAGCGGCGTCGGTGCGCGCATCTGGGCTGAGAGGATTCCAGCGGTCGCTGTGCCGGAGTCGTTGCGGCGACATGGCTTCACTTTAAAATCTCTGGAGCTTGCCCTCCATGGCGGAGAAGACTACCAGTTGCTATTCACTGTGCCGCCGGTATTCGCCCGCCGGTTACCCCTTGCATTGCGCGGCGTCAAACTTACACAAATCGGCGAGATTGTCCCCCTAAGAATGAAATCAATACACCGTGCATCGCGAATCGAGCTAGTGACCGCCGATGGCCGTACTCGCCCGCTTATTCCCGCGGGCTGGGACCCATTCGCAAAGCGCTAATCGAGGAAGAAGGAATGAAAGATCAAAAGCCCGGCGCGCCAGAGGCGGCGGGACGCGCTTCGGCGGGCGTGCGAATGGCTCCGAATCGAATCCGCTCGATCCAGGACTGGCCGAGCGACATGAAGCCGGTATAAAGGTAGCCCCAAACAAATAGCAGCAAGAATGGAATCGTCGCGTAGTTCTGATTCTGGAAGGCGTAAACGATGGTGGCCGCGAAATAGAACCCGAGAAAGATTTCGATGTAAGGCAGCACTCCCGAGCGATTGCGATAAGACTTCTTCTGCCAGCTGCCCTTCTGCCCCGCGATGTTGTATTTCGGCGTGCGCGCAAATTCCGATTGCTTGCCAAAGAGCGCTTCGACCACGGCGACCGCGTTTCGCACAGAGATTCCGATACCCGTGGCCATCACAAACGGCATGAACAGAATGGCGCGCGTCCAGGTCTTGGGATGGAGATTGCGCTGCGCGATCAAGTAAAAGCTGGAGATGGAGCACGTGGAGGCTAGGAACAGCGGCAGGTCAATCACCAGCATCTGAAATGTGCCCTGATAAAACCGCACGACCATCGCCGGCAGCAGCAGAGTCGAGAGCACGATCATCAGCGGATAGCTGATGTTCGCCGTAAGGTGGAAGAACGCTTCGGCCTTCACGTGCCAGGGCTCATCCGAATGCCACATTCGCGGCAGGATTTTCTTCGCCGTCTGCATCAACCCCTTGGCCCATCGCGCCTGTTGCGATTTGAAGGAGTTCATCTCGACAGGCAGCTCGGAGGCGCATTCAACTTCCGGCAAATAAAGAAATTGCCAGCCGCGAAGCTGCGCGCGATAGGAGAGGTCTGTGTCCTCTGTGAGCGTATCGTGCTGCCAGCCGCCGGCATCGTCAATCACGGTGCGCCGCCAGATCCCGGCGGTGCCGTTGAAGTTGAAGAAATCCCCGCGGCGTGAGCGCGCTCCATGCTCGATGATGAAATGGCCGTCGAGCAGGATGTGCTCGACCTCGGTGAGAAGAGAATAGTCCGCATTCAAGTACGTCCAGCGTCCCTGCACCATGGCGATCTTCGCATCCGCGAAGTACGGTACCGTGCGCCGCAAGAAATCGGGTGAGGGAATAAAGTCGGCGTCAAAGATGGCGACGAACTCCCCCTTTGCCGTCTTCAACCCTTCGGCGAGAGCGCCGGCCTTGTAGCCTTCGCGGTTCGTGCGGTGAATGTAATGAATGGGCATGCCGAGCGCCTGGAACCGTTCGACGCACGCGCGCGCGACTTCCCGCGTTTCATCGGTCGAATCGTCGAGAACCTGCACATCAAGCAATTCGTGCGGGTAATCGAAGCGAGAAACGGCTTCGACAAGCCGCTCGATCACGTAGCGCTCATTGAAAATCGGAAGCTGCACGGTGACGCGAGGCCATTCCGTGACTTCCGGTGGCGGGCCCGGAATGTTCCTGCGGTATTTGTAATAGTAGTAGACCAGAAAGTAGCGGTGCAGGCCGTACATCGCCAGAACGAAAAGCACAATAAAGTAAGGGATCATCACGGCGAGGTCGAACCCATTGAGCTGGTAAAGCCCGCGAAATGGATTGGTGTGCGGATCGGTCTGGCGGTGCCAGTAACCCGAAAAAGGGTTCTGGACCGACAAGAGAATTATTGCGAGGCTGGAAAGGTTCCACACGGTTCAGCTACCTGAAATTGGCTCTATTTTTCAACGGTCTTTCCTGCGTCGGCGGCCAGCGGGCGCGACGCTCGCTGGAAGGGACTGGGGACGTTGCCGAAGTGACAATTATATGGTGTTGCGAGGGCAAGTCAACGACTTGCGGCTTGCGAAAGGGAGTCGGGCTCCTAGCGCCTCCAGGCGCCTGCCGCGCTTAAGGAACGAGCACGATTTTCCCGTAAGCGCCGGGCTCGAGGACTTCTTTGTGCGCGCGGGGAGCTTCGGCAAGCGGCAGCTCCTTGCCCACGATCGGGCGCAGCGTGCCGTTCTCAAGTCCCGCGCCGATGGCCGCATGAATCATCGCCATTTCCTCCGCGGGAACGCCCCACAGCAGGACGGCAAGGATCGCGCCCTCGCGCATCATCAAGTCGCGCGGATTCACCTGCACTTCACCGCGGCTGCCGATTACAACCACTCGGCCGCGTGGCGCGAGCATTCTGAGATCATTGCCAAGATTCACGTTGGCAAGCATTTCGAGGGTGACGTCCGCGCCGCGCCCGCCGGTTAGCTCAAGGATGCGCGCGGCGGAATCCGGCGCGCTGTGGTCAATCACATGATGCGCGCCTTCGCGCAAGACGAGTTCGCGGCCCCGATCCGTGCCTGCCGTGCCGATCACGCGCATGCCCGCCGCTCGCGCGAACTGCACTGCCGCGACGCCCACACCTCCACTCGCGCCATGTACGAGCACCCAATCATTCGGGCGCGCGTGCGCCATCTGGAAAAGCGCACGGTAGGCCGTCGCGTAAGGAATATGGATGGCGGCGCCCTGCGCGAAGGAGATTTTTTCGGGAAGGCGATATGCATCTGTTGCAGCCACGGTTGCGTATTCGGCGTAAGTGCCCGTAGCGCTGCCGGCGAGATAAACGCGGTCGCCTGATTTCCAGCCGGTGACGCCCGCGCCCGCGGCTTCCACGACTCCCGCGCCGTCCACGCCCGGCGTGTAGGGCAGCGCGGGCTTGCGCGCGTAATTGCCCGAGCGCATGTAAGTGTCCGCTGGATTCACTCCTGCGGCGCGGATGCGGACGAGGAGCTGGCCCGCCCCGGGCGTGGGTTTCGCGGTCTCTTCAAACTTCAACACTTCCGGCGCGCCAAATTCGTGGACGACGATGGCTTTCATGAATTTCCCCTGGAACAAACGCGGGGCGCAACCCGCCGCGGCGTGCGCCCTCTATTGATGGACCCGCATGAGCCGCATCGCAATTAATTGAAATCGCTACGCAGTGGTCGAGCGCTCAGAAATGAGCTTCGCCGTCATTGTGATTTCGGCCTTGAGCAAACGCGAAATCGGGCAGCCGGACTTGGCGTTCGCCGCGGCGGTGTCAAACGCGGCCTGATCCGCGCCGGGCACGCGAGCGGTCACGTCAAGATGGACTTTCGTAATCGTCCAGCCCGCTTCGAGTTTGTCGAGCGTGACTGCCGCACTAGTCTCAATGCTCTCTGGTGTGAAGCCCGCACCGCTCAGTTGCGCAGAAAGCGCCATGGTGAAGCATCCGGCGTGCGCGGCGGCGATCAGCTCCTCCGGATTTGTGCCTTTGCCATTTTCAAAGCGGGTGGCAAATGAATATTGGGTGCTTGAGAGAACGCCGCTGTCGGTGGAGATGGCGCCCTTTCCTTCCTTGAGTGTGCCTTTCCAGACTGCCGATGCTTTGCGAACCATGTGAGTTTTCCTCCCGAAGGTTTTAGATGAATCGAGTGAGTTGACGGCTTCAAATTCGTTTCGTTTAAACGTTTAGGGTGAGCGTGGTCGAAGGCACGAAGTCCGAGCCGACCGGCGCCGGAGGCAAATCCGGCACCGGCGTGGTGCGGACGACGCGGCGATAGAGAGTGTCGCGCTCGACCGGCGTGCGTCCCGCGGCGCGAATAAGGCGTTCGAGTTCGCTGCGCGGAGTGAACTCGGCGGTCTTGGCTCCGGCGTCGTGATAAATTTTTTCTTCGACAACGGTGCCGTCCAGGTCATCGGCGCCGAAGCGCAGCGCGATTTGCGCGATGCGCGGAGTGAGCATGACCCAGTAGGCTTTGATATGATCGAAATTATCGAGTAGCAGCCGCGAGACGGCGATGGCGCGAAGGTCATCGAATCCGGTCGGGCCGGGCAGGTGCGCGAGCGCCGTGTTCGCCGGATGGAACGCGAGCGGGATGAACGCAACGAAGCCGTGCGTTTCGTCCTGCAATTCGCGGAGCAACAGCAAATGCTCGACGCGCTCTTCTTCGCTTTCAATGTGGCCGTAAAGCATCGTAGCGTTCGAGCGCAATCCGACTTGGTGCGCGGTGCGCGCGATGTCCAGCCACTGTCGGCCGCTGGTCTTGTGGTCGCAGATTACTCTGCGCACGCGCGGGTTGAAAATTTCCGCGCCACCGCCGGGAAGGGAATCCACGCCAGCATTTTTCAGCGCGACCAACACCTCGCGCACGCTCAGCTTCGCGATGCGCGAGAAGTAGCCGACTTCGACCATCGTAAACGCTTTCAGATGCACCTGCGGGCAGCGCTGCTTGAGCCCGCGCATCAGGTCGAGAAAGTATTCAAACGGCAGGTCGGGATGCAGGCCGCCGACCATGTGGAATTCCGTCGCGCCTGCGCGCACGCCCTCGTCGGCGCGCTGCCAGATCTCTTCGAGCGCGTAGGTGTACGCGCCCGCGGCGTCGGGATCGCGTCCGAAGGCGCACAGACGGCAATGGGCGACGCAAACATTTGTGGGATTGATGTGGCGATTGACGTTGTAATAGCAAACATCGCCGTGGCGCGCTTCGCGGACGTGGTTCGCGAGCCAGCCCACAGCGAGCAGGTCAGGCGAGCGGTAAAGCGCCATGCCGTCCGCAAACGAAAGGCGCTTGCCCGCCAATATCTTGTCGGCGATTGCCTTTAGCCGAGAATCGTTGATTTGAAGTTTACCCACTAGCGTGACACCCACACCGCTGCGCCCCAGAAAAGAAAGAACAACACACTAATATAGCCGTTTACCGTGAAAAACGCAGCATTCAGGCGGCTGAGGTCATTCGCAGAGACGAGCGAGTGTTCCCACACAAGCATTGTGGCGACGACGGCGATGCCCGCCCACGCGGGCCACGGCAAATGGAAGCTCGCCGCGAGCCACGCGAGCAGTGCGATCATCACAACGTGCATCCCGCGCGAAATCAGCAGCGAGCGCGCGACGCCGAAGCGCTTCGGGATGCTGAAGAGCCCCGCGCGTTTGTCGAAGTCCACATCCTGGCAGGCGTAGAGGACGTCAAAGCCGCCGACCCACAGTGTGACCGCAGCGCAGAGGATCAGCATGCGCAGGTCGATCGAACCGGCAATGGCGATCCACGCCGCCGCGGGCGACATCCCAAGGCAAAAACCGAGAATAATATGCGACATTGAAGTGAAGCGCTTGGTGTAGGAATAAAAGTAAAGCACAACCAACACAACAGGAGAAAGTTCGAGGGCGAGGCGATTCAGTCTCCACGCCGCAACCACAAGCAACGCCGCTGCGACAATCGTAAACGCCCATGCAAAAGGCAACGAAAGCGCGCCGGTAACCAGCGCACGGCCCCGCGTGCGCGGATTCTCGCGGTCGTAGTGCAAATCCACAATGCGGTTCATTGTCATTGCAAATGACCGCGCGCCGACCATCGCCACAACAATCCAACCAATTTGCTGCCAGGTAGGCCATAGCGGCGCGTCTGTGTTTGCGTGCATGGTGCGCGCGGCGAGAAGCGCTCCCGTCAGCGCGAACGGCAGCGCAAAGATGGAGTGCTCAAATTTAATCATTTCGAGCACGGTGCGGAGGCGGTTCATGATTGGCAATTCATCGCGGAATTCAAGCTTCTTGCGCGCGGCCCTTGGCCTGGCCTTCCCAGCGATACTGCTGCTCCTGCGGCAGGCCCAGGGCGGCAAGCGCGCGGCAAACAAACTGTTCGACGAGTTCGTCAATCGTCTGCGGCGCGAAATAAAACGCCGGGATCACCGGCATGATCACGGCGCCCGCTTCCTGCGCGCGCAGCATGTTTTGCAGATGCACGCGGTTGAGGGGCGTCTCGCGCAAACAGAGCACGAGCGGGCGGCGCTCCTTCAGGCAAACGTCCGCGGCGCGCGCGAGCAGGTCTTCGCTCGTCCCGTTGGCAATTGATGCGAGCGTTCCCGCCGAGCACGGAATCACCACCATGCCGTCTACGGGGTGGCTGCCGGAGGCGATGGAAGCGCCAATATCGCGGTCGGGCAGCAATTCGATTTTGCCCGCAGGCGTGCCGGAGAGGAGCGCGGGTAGGAGCTTGGCGTCCGCCGGGCGGACGCCAAGCTCCTGCGCGAGTAAGCGCTGTCCTGCCTCGGTGACGACCAGGTGCACGCGCTCGACACGCGCGTCATATTCGAGCATGCGCAACGCCGTGCGCGCCAGCACCGCTCCCGATGCTCCAGTGACACCTACCGTGATTACCTTTCCCACGAATTCTCCCAATGAAACCTTGTGGAAATTTGCGAGGACGCGGAACAGTTCAGTCTAGGCGGCGGGATTCGGTTTAGTCAAGGAACCCGGTCATAATGGCCGGAGCGCGGTTGCAAGCGCATCGGCCAGCGCGGCTTCCTGCTCGGGAAATACAGTTCGCAGGTCGAGCACGAGATGATTTTCCTCGATGCGCGCAATGACGGGACTTCCGCGTGCGTGACCACTTGCCAAATCTTGCACGGGACACCGCAATCTTTCTTCAAGTTGGGTTGCTGACCAGCGCGGACTTGTAATCACAATGACGCGCGTTGGCAGACGTTGTCCTGGCGTCGAGCCGCCGCCAACAACGGAATCCGCGTCGCGCAGCTCGAATTGGGCAGCTTCTTTCGGCGGTTCGCCCGACATCGCGCTGCGAAGCCGCGCCAGAAATTGTTCCGCGCGCTTGCCGATTTCCTTCGCGTCCGCGCGGATCATGCGCAACGCGGGGATTGCATCATGCCCGGAAGCGCCCGGCCCGCCTAAATATGCCAGCAGCGTCGCCTCAAGTGCGGCGATTGTGAGTTTGTCCACGCGCAACGCGCGGAACATCGGATGCCTGCGGATTCGCGCGACCAATTCGCGGCTCCCTGCAATCACTCCGGCCTGCGGCCCGCCAAGGAGTTTGTCACCGCTGAAAGAAACCACAGACGCTCCCGCCGCAATACTTTCGCGGACAACCGGCTCGCCGATGCCGTTGGCCGAGAGATCCACGAGGCATCCCGAACCGAGGTCTTCATAAACGGGCACGGATGCGCGCCGGCCCAACTCAACCAATTCGCCGAGCGCGGGTTGCGCCGTAAATCCTTCCACGCGGAAATTCGACCGGTGCACGCGTAGCAACAGCCGCGTGCGCTCGTTGATGGCGCGCTCGTAGTCGGCAAGCCGCGTGCGGTTTGTCGTGCCGACTTCGCGCAGCACTGCGCCGCTTTCCGCCATTATGTCCGGGATGCGGAAGCCGTCGCCAATCTCGATCAGCTCGCCGCGCGAAACGATAACTTCTCCGCCCTTCGCCAGAGCCGCCAGCACAAGGAATACTGCCGCCGCGTTGTTATTAACGACGATCGCCGCTTCGGCGCCCGCCAACCGCGCCATCAACCGCGCCGTGTGAACGTCGCGCGTGCCCCGCTCCCCTCGTGCAAGGTCATATTCCAGGTTCGAGTACTGCGTCACCGTAGCGCCTATCCGCTCAACGGCTTCGCGGGAAAGCGGCGCGCGCCCAAGATTTGTGTGCAACACAACCCCCGTCGCATTGATAACCGCGCGCAGCGAGGGCGCAAGCAGTGCTTCGACTTCCGCGGCGATCTCGCGTGCCAATTCTTCAATTGAAATCTCAGCCGCCGCGCCGCCGCCCGATTCCGACGCGCCAATCCGCTCCCGAAGCGCCGCCAGCACGCCCCGCGCGCACTCAACTACCAGGTTCCTGTTCACGCGAGTGGACAAATCAGCCAGCGTGGGCGAGGTCATTAACTCGTCCACAGATGGGATGTGACGCAGCAACTCACTTGCCCGCTTAGTGGCAGCCGCCCGTTTCATAGTGGCGCTATTTCAGCATAAGTTGCCCGGTGCGTCACGCTGGTACCGCAGTTTCATTGACGCCCGGTCATTTCCGCCGCTAGGCTCATTGCGGACACTTTTCTCGACGCCATGGCCACCATTGAAGAAGACCTGACACAGATGGAGAAGGACGTCAGGCAATTTAAAATTGAATATGAGCAGTATTTCGGCGGAGGCCGCTCGCGCCCTCCCACCGATATTGAGTGGCGCATCGAACAAACCGTGAAGCGCTACGGCGAGCGCGGCGCGCAGATGAATTTCGCCCAGAGGTTCCGCTTCAACGGTTTGACGCAGGCTTACGCCAAATACCGTCTCATCTTTCGCAAGCGGATGAAACAGAAAGAAGAAGGCACAGAGGTTCGCCACTTCGGAGCCGCCGCCAAGGAGATTGCAGCGGGACGCGCCGCGCGGAAGCCTGCCGCCTCCCGCGAAACCGCGGTGGCTGCATTTGTTCCGTCCCAGGACCCCCTTCGGGAACGCGCGAAGACGAAGAAACTTTATGATGCCTTCCGCGACGCCAAAGAGACAGCGGGAGAAAGCACACGCGAACTGACCGCCGATGCGTTTCAGGAATTCCTTCGCCGCAAGGCGCACGAACTCCAGAACAAGTCTAGCGACGGAAAAGTGGAATTCGTCGTTTCCATCGAAAATGGCCGCGCGCGCCTGAAAGCCCGCGTCCTGAACCCCGCCAAGTCCGAGAAGTGAATCTGTAATCAAATTCGCAGGGATTCCGTTTTTCGAGCGGACAGTCTCTGCATCTAAGATTCCTTGATATGTTTGCGGTAGAATTGCGCCCTGAAAACTTTGCCGACTGCCCAGAAGGCATCCTCCATGCCCTCAAAGCGCCAACAAGCCGAATCACTGTGGTGGCTCGGCGGCCTAAGCCCACAGCAACTTGCCGCCCGTGTGATTCATAATGTTCGCGAAGATAATTTCATCGGGCGCGCGTCTGAATTGGCGTTTGATTTCTTGTTTGCTCTCTTTCCACTAATTCTTTTCTTGCTTACCTTGATCGGTCTCTTTGCTTCGCGAAGTTCCGAATTGCAGACCTATCTGCTTTCTTATTTCGCGGATTTCCTTCCGCACAGGGCTTTCCTGCTCGTCAAACAAACGGCAATGGAGTTAGCCGCGAATGCCGGTGGTGGGAAGCTGTCGATTGGACTCGTGGTGGCGCTTTGTTTTGCTTCCGGCGGCGCGAGCTCAATGATTGGAGGGCTGAATCTCGCTTACCGCGCCCGTGAAACTCGTTCCTGGCTCCGGGTCCGAGCAATTGCGCTCGGACTCACTCTTTCAATATCCGTTCTTCTTATTACAGCATTGTTCTTGGTGCTCTTGAGTGGTCACGGCGTGGATTGGCTGGGAACAAAGCTCCACCTCGCAGCTTTCACTATGGTTCTGTGGAAAACGCTGCAATGGCCATGCGTCATTCTCTTCGTATTTCTGTCATATTCGCTCATCTACTATTTGGGGCCCTGTCTCGCGAGGCGCCGATGGCACTGGGTGACACCGGGCTCCGTTTTTGGCGTCGCCCTTTGGTTGATTACGTCGCTGGCCTTTCGCATCTATCTCTATTTTTTCGACACTTACAACACCATATATGGCTCTCTCGGAGCGGTGATGATTCTCTTGTTCTGGTTGTATATGACGGGATTTGCCTTTCTGGTGGGTGGAGAGATGAACGCTGAAATTGAGCGTGTGGCCGCGCGCAGTCATGCAGAAGGCAGCTAGACTTGAACGATTTCAAATTGGATTCGTTTCCTCTTTTCCCTTTGCATCCATTAGCCAGGGGCTGCACAGCGTTTTGCGCGTGAAATATATCCACTCTTAGTGGCTTGCTCCCCTTGCAATCGCGCCGCAGGCTTGTAGACTGGACTGCTTTTTCCGCCGCACGCATTGCACAGCCTCGGGGGATCGCTTGACCATCGAACGCGCGCTCATCAGCGTATATGACAAGACCGGAGTGGAAGAGTTCGCGCGGCAACTTGCGGCGCTCGGCGTTGAAATTATTTCCACCGGCGGCACGGCGAAACTTTTCCGCGAGGCAGGAATTAGAGTGCGCGACGTCTCCGACCTCACGGGCTGGCCGGAGATGCTCGGTGGGCGGGTGAAGACGCTGCATCCCAAGGTGCACGGCGGAATCCTCTTCCGCCGCGGCGATGTGGAAGACCGGCGCCAGGCAGCCGAGCACGGAATCGCGCCAATTGACCTGGTTGTAGTGAATCTCTATCCATTTGAGGCCACCGCCGCCAGGGTCGGCCTGCATGCCGACGAGCTTATCGAGAATATTGATATCGGTGGCCCCACGATGCTGCGCTCCGCCGCGAAGAACTTCCGCGATGTTGTGGTCGTCACGGATCCCGCCGATTACGCGCGCGTTGCTCAGGAACTTGCGCAATCGCGCGAAATCTCTCTTGCCACACGCCTGGACCTTGCGCGCAAAGTCTTCGCCGTCACATCGCGCTACGACGGCCTAATCACCATGGAACTCGAGCGCCTTGCGGCGGAAGGAAGCGCGCTGCACCTGAATGATCGCGCGGAGTTGCCGAAGCGCTTGCACATCGCGCTTGCCGAGCGGCAAACGATGCGCTATGGGGAAAATCCCCACCAGCACGCCGCGCTCTATGTTCCCGCGGGCCATGGCGCATTGGGACTCGCCGCCGCGCGCCAGCTTCAAGGCAAGGAACTCTCTTACAACAATCTCGTTGATCTCGACGCCGCCTGGAATCTTGTCTCCGAGTTCAGCAAGCCCGCCACGGTGATCGTGAAGCACAACAATCCCTGCGGCACAGCGGAGCAGGATTCGCTCGAGCAATCCTATCTTGCCGCGCTGGCTTGCGATCCGGTTTCCGCCTTCGGCGGCGTGATCGCGTTCAACCGCGCCGTGGACGCGCGCACTGCCGGGGAAGTCGCGAAGCTGTTCGTCGAATGCATTGTCGCGCCGGGCTTTGATTCCGCGGCGGCGGAGAAATTCGCATCCAAGAAAAATCTGCGCCTGATGGAAATCTTCATGAGCCACGAGAAAGAAAGTGGCGTTACTCGCAGCGACCTTGAACTGAAACGCATCTCGGGCGGGGTGCTGGTCCAAACTCCCGACCACCACGCTCTCGCGGCAAGCGATTTGAAAACGGTCACCGAACGCGCCCCCTCCGCGAAAGAAATAGAAGATCTCCTTTTCGGCTGGAAGGTTTGCAAGCACGTAAAGTCCAACGCCATTGTATTCGCGCGCGACGGCCGCACGCTCGGCGTCGGCGCCGGGCAGATGAGCCGCGTGGACTCCGTAAAGATCGCCGTGATGAAGGCCCAGGTTTCGCTCGCGGGAACCGTCGTCGCCTCCGACGCCTTTTTCCCATTCCCCGACGGTGTCGAGGAAGCCGCGAAAGCCGGCGCGACTGCTGTCATCCAGCCCGGCGGCTCTGTGCGTGATCCCGACGTAATCGCCGCAGCCAACCGCCTCGGCCTCGCAATGGTTTTCACCGGCGTCCGCCACTTCCGGCACTAGCCCCGAACTTAAATTGAAGCGCACGACACAGCGAATATTAGGAACACGCAGGCCGCCGCACTCGTCAAACCAAGGGGGGATCGTATAGCTGGTAAAAACACCACTCGATCCGTTTCTTTTGACCGCTTCCCAGCCGCATAGGATAATGATCGTTTCCGAATCGCGATGCGCAACTCACTGACAATCACCGCTCACGCATGCCTGCCTCTCCTATTCGCCGCGCTTCTCCTTCCCGCGCGCGGAGCCGCGCAGCAGCCGCCCGCCGCGCAGAAGGATGATTCCGCCGCCCAGAACTATTCCCAGCCCGATCCCGCGAAGCGCAACGAGGCCTTCTATGACTTCACAATGGGCCATCTCAACGAGGTCTACTACCTCACCACCAATCAAAGCTCCTATGCCGACGCCGCGATAGATTTTTACAAGAAGGCCTATGCGCTCGATCCCGGCTCACCCCTCATCGCCGAGCATCTCGCCGAAATGTATTACGAAGCGCGCCGCACGCGCGACGCCGTGCTCGAAGCGCAAGCACTCATCCAGAAGGACCCCGCGAACGCTTCCGCGCGCAAACTGCTTGTGCGCATCTATCTCCGCTCGCTGAACGACAGCAGCGGCACTTCCACCCAGCAGGATCTAACCACGCGCGCCGTCGAGCAGCTCGAGCAAATCATGCGTCTCGACCCGAAAGACGAGGAATCCGCGCTTTGGCTGGCGCGCCTGTATCGCCTGCGTGGCGAAACTTCCAAGGCCGAGAACGTCCTCCACTCTTTGCTGAAGCAGAACCCCAATGATGAGGCTGTCGCCGGGCAGGAAGCCGAACTCCTGCTGGGACAAAACCGCGCGCAGGAAGCCATCAACTTGTTGGAAGGAATCGTGAAGCGCGCGCCGTCCGGCCATCTCGCGGACACGCTCGGCGATGCTTATTCGCAGCTCCACGATTTCGCGAATGCCGAACAGGCCTATCGCACTGCCATCGATCTGGAACCCGACGAAGCCGACCACTACCGCGGCCTCGCTCAGGCGCTTGCTTCGCAGGATAAATACGCCGATGCGCTGGCGCAGTATCAGCATCTGGCGGGCATGGACCCCGACGATCCCGCGAATTACATTCGCATGGCGGAAATGGACCGCCAGCTCAACAAGCTCGACGATGCGGAAAAAAATATCCTCGAAGCCAAGCGGCGCGCTCCGGGCAATCTCGAAGTCGTTTACAACGAATCGCAGATTTACGAAGCGCAGGGCCGCTATGAGGACGCCATTCGCGTGCTCTCCTCCGCCGTCACCAGCCTGAAGTCGCAGCCCGCCGCTGCCCCGTCAACCCGCCGTTCGCTCGCCGTGCTCTACGAACAGCTCGGGCGCATCTATCGCGATTCTGGGAATTACACCGCCGCGCTCAATACGCTTGCCGAACTGGCGGAGCTTGGACCCGAAGAGTCCCAGCGCGCCGCATTGCAGGTGATGGAAACTTTCCGCATCGCCCGCGATCTTCCCCACGCTCTGGAGGCAGCGGACAAAGCAGCTTCGCAGTTCCCTCAGGACCGCGAAATCCGCATCGCGCGCGCCTTGCTCTATGGAGAAAAAGGCGATGCCGACGGCGCCGCCGCGCAATTGCGCGATTTGCTTACCCGCTCCGAACAGGATATCGAAATCTACCTCGACATCGCGCAGACTTATCAGCAGAGCCGCCGCTTTGCGGAAGCGGAAGCCGTGCTCAAGCAGGCCGAAGGGATGGCCAGCCGCGATAATGAACGCGAAATGATCTGGTTCATGTTCGGCGCGGTGTACGAGCGGCAGAAGAAGTACGATTTGGCCGAACAACAATTTAAGAAAGTCTTGGCCGTCAACCCGCGCAGCGCCCCGGCGCTCAACTATTACGGCTACATGCTTGCCGATCAGGGCGTGCGGCTCCCCGAAGCCGCGGACCTGATCAAACGCGCGCTGGCTGAAGACCCAACCAGCGGCGCTTTTCTTGACAGTCTCGGCTGGGCCTACTTCAAGCAGGGCCGCCTCGCCGAAGCGGAGGACTCGCTCCGCCAAGCTGCGGCGCGCGATCACAGCGACCCCACAATCCTCGAACACCTTGGCGATGTCTATTTCAAGCGCGGCAAGCTCGACCTCGCTCAGACGCAATGGGAACGTTCGCTCGCCGAATGGCACAACGAGCTCCCCGCGGAAGTTGACGCGGAGCGCATCGCCGCTATCGAATCCAAGCTCACCAACGTGAAGCGTCTGATCGCACAGCAGAAAACAGGCGGCTCTCCCCGCCCACGCCAGAACTGACGTAAACTCCCCGGGTATGTCCGCCATCCGATTGCGCGCTTTCGCCAAGGTAAATCTTCGCCTGGAAATCCTCGGGCGCCGCGCCGATGGCTATCACGAGCTGCGCACCATTTTTCAGACCATTTCTTTGCATGACACGCTCGAGCTTTCTCCGTTGCGCGGCTCGCGTGTTGAGTTGCGCATCGAAGGCAACGACTCCCTTGCCGCCGAATCCTTGAAAAACAATCTCGTCTACCGCGCCATCGAAGCTGCGCGGCGCGAACTCGGCTGGCGTCGCGGTGTCCGCGCGCGCCTGGTAAAATGCATCCCCGTTGGCCGAGGGCTTGGCGGCGGTTCGAGCGACGCTGCAGCGGCGCTAATCGGCATGATGCGCCTCGCGCGAAAGGAAATCCCCGCGGACCGCTTGATTGAGATCGGCTCCTCCCTCGGCGCGGATGTGCCCTTCTTTCTTTACGGCGGCACAGCCCTCGGCATTGGCCGTGGAGACGAAATCTATCCCCTGCCTGACGCGCCGCACAGCTCGGTTCTCGTCGTTTCGCCGCACTCAATCGCTGTCCCCACGGTGAAAGCTTACAAATGGCTCACCGTGAAGCCGCTCGCACTCGCCCGGCCGCAATTGACAAAGCGCCGCACCACCTCTAGACTAAGTAACTTCTGTGCTCTGTGTTGGAGCGCGCAGGGTGTCGCCCTTGCAAATCGTTTTGAGGCGGCTGTTTTCCCGCGCTATCCTCGCTTGCGCAATATCAAGCAGGAGTTGCTCCGGCTAGGAGCTGGGGAAGCCACGCTGGCGGGTAGCGGTTCGGCGGTGTTCGCACTGTTCCGAAGCCCAGCGATGGCGCGCCGAGCCGCCCAAGCGTTTCCCAAGGATTCGGTTTTCATCTGCGAAACGGTTTCGCGGGGGGATTTCCGCCGTGCCCGATTGGGGCGCGGCAGTGTGTGATTCACTTTCATGATCGACGACAAATTCAAGATTTTTTCGGGAACCGCAAGCCCCGCGCTTGCTGACGAGATTTGCGCCCACCTGGGCGTCGCGCGAGGCCGGACCAAGCTGGGCAAGTTCAGCGATGGCGAGATCTATTTTCAGATCCTCGAAAACGTCCGCGGCGCGGATGTCTTCGTAATCCAGCCCTGCACGCAACCGGTGGATTACCACCTGATGGAACTGCTCTTGATGATTGACGCATTCAAGCGCGCATCCGCATGGCGCATCACCGCCGTGATTCCCTATTACTGCTATGCGCGCCAGGACCGCAAAGACAAGCCGCGCGTTCCGATTTCTGCGAAGCTCGTTGCCGACCTGCTCGAAACCGCCGGCGCCAGCCGTGCGCTCACGCTTGACCTTCACGCGCCGCAAATCCAGGGCTACTTTAACGCGCCGGTGGATCACCTTTACGCATCGCCCGTCATCGTGGATTACTTCAAGAAAAAGTCCCTGAAGAACTTGACCGTTGTTTCTCCCGATGCAGGCGGCGTCGAACGCGCGCGCGCATTCGCGAAGAAACTCGATGCGCCGCTGGCCATCGTGGATAAACGCCGCGTGGATGTGGATGTCGCGGAAGTGATGAACCTCATCGGCGACGTGCGCGGACGCACAGCGCTCGTCGTTGACGACATTATTGACACTGCCGGAACGCTCGTAAAAACCGCCGAAGCCCTGCTGGCGGAAGGGGCAACCGCGGTGTATGCCGCCGCGACCCATGCGGTGATGTCCGGCCCGGCCGTCGAGCGCATCTCGAAATCGCAATTGAAGGAAGTCGTCGTAACCAATTCCGTGCCGCTTTCCGAGGGCGCAAAGAAATTAAAGAACGTCACGGTGCTCAGCGTCGCGGAGCTTTTTGCGCGCGGCATCCGCAACATTCACGAAGAGACATCCATCAGCGAACTGTTTAACTAAAGGAAGGGTGTATGCAGCAGATCAACGTTGAAGCCACACGCCGCGACAATCGCGGGAAAAATGCCGCCCGGCGCCTCCGTGTCGCGGGTCAGGTTCCCGCCATTCTGTACGGCGGCAAAGGCGAAGCGGAGGCTCTCTCCGTAAACACGAAGCAGGTGTCCACAATCCTGCGCTCGCAGTCGGGCCACAACACCATATTCACGCTGAAGCTCGCCGGTGGCGACCAGCAAGCCATCGTGAAAGATCTGCAAGTGGACCCGGTAAAGGGCACGCTCATTCATGTGGATCTGCTTCGCATCGCGATGGACGTCCGCATGCGCGTGAAGGTTCCCGTGCACACGTTTGGCGAGGCGCAGGGCGTCAAGCTGCAGGGCGGCATCTTCGAAATGGTTACGCGCGAAGTGGAAATCGAATGCTTGCCAACGGAAATCCCGGAAGAGTTCCGCGTGGACATCACCGAACTCATGATCGGCAAGCAGTTGCGCGCCAGTGAAATCCCAATGGACGCGGCCAAAATGAAATTGGTCACGGATCCGAATCGCGTGATCGCGCACGTCGTCCAACTCCGCGAGGAAGAAGAGAAACCAGTCGAAGCAGTGGCGGCGGAAGCAGCGGCGCCCGCGGAGCCCGAAGTCATCAAGAAGGGCAAGAAGGAAACCGAAGAAGGCGAAGAAGGCGCGGAAGAACCCAAGGTGGAAACAAAAACCGAGAAGAAGGAAAAGAAGTAACGCGCCGCGGGCATTGCGCTCGCAGACCAGGCGGCCGGGCGGATGTGGCTCATCGTCGGACTCGGCAATCCGGGCATCGAATACGCCTGGGCGCCGCACAATTTGGGCTTTCTCACCGTGGACCGGCTGGCCGAAAAGGCGGGCATCCGCGTCGAGCGGCCCGAATCGAAATCGTGGATCGGGCGCGGCAAGCTGGCGGGACAGGAAATCGTCCTCGCCAAGCCGCAAACGATGATGAATCTGAGCGGGATGGCCGTCCGCGAATTGCTCGAGCGGCTCGAGATTGGCCCCGCGGAATTGATTGTGGTTTATGACGACGTCGCGCTGCCCTGGGGAATGATTCGAGTTAGGGAGCGCGGCACTGCCGGCACGCACAACGGCATGAAGTCCGTCATCGGTTCCATCGGGGCTGTTGATTTTTGCCGGGTGCGTATCGGCGTGCAGCCGGATCACCCAATTGGCGATCTTGCCGCCTACGTGCTTCATCCGATGAAGCGCAGCGAACTCGAGCAGGCCGCGGAAATGGTAGACCAGGCTGCGGAAGCGGTTGAACTTGCCCTGGCTGAAGGCGTCCACCGCGCGATGAACCGCTTCAACAAGCGTGTTCCTCCGCCCGGCGATGACGAAGTAGATGCGCAGGAAAAAGATTCTTAATATTTGTTTTGCCGGACGAAAATATTCGTCCGCGAATTGAGGGAACATGGAAGCGAGACTCTACGATTTGATTTTTATCTGCCGCCCGGGGACCGCGGAGGAAGAAGTCGCCAAGCTCACGCACACGCTTGAGCAATCGGTCACCGAGCACGGCGGCAAAGTTGAAAAGACGGAGAACTGGGGCACGCGCCGCCTCGCCTATAGCGTCGCCAGGAACCGCGAAGGCATTTACGTCTATTTGCAGATCACCGGCACGCAGAGCGAAATGATCAAGGAACTCGAGCGGCGCTTGAAAGTGGCCGAGCCGGTCATCAAGTACCAGACCATCCGCCTCGATGAAGAGATGAAGCGGCAGAAGAAGCTCGTCGCGCTCCGCGAAAAGAAAGTGGCGCGCAAGCCGCGCCGTGCGCCGGCGGCTGCAGCTCCGGCCGCGCCCGCGCCGGAACAATCCGCCGCGGCTAGCTAGACTGTTTTGAATTCGAAAGGAAATTGACCATGGCTGATCAGGACAATCCACAAGCTCCGGCCGCGCCGCCAACGGCAACTCCCGAGCCAACACCTGCGGCGGCTCCGGCGCATTCCGGGCCTTCGGGCCCTACGCCCACGCGATTCGGTTCGGATCGCCCCGGCGGAGGCGGTGGGCGCTCGCATTCCGGCCCTCCTCGAGGCGATAGCAGAGGCCCGCGCGAAGGTGGCGGCCCCGGCGGACCCCCGCGCAGGGGCAAGCGCCAGTTTTTCCGCAAGCGGAAAGTCTGCCATTTCTGCACCGGCAAAATTGATTTCATTGATTACAAGAAAGCCGACGCGCTCAACCAATTCATTCAAGACCGCGGCAAAATTCTGCCGCGCCGCATGACCGGCACCTGCTCGCGCCACCAGCGCTGGCTGTGCGAAGCGATCAAGCGGGCGCGTAACATCGCCCTGCTTCCGTTCGCAACAGAGCTGTAAGAAAATTTCGCGCCGCATGCGCGGCGCCACAATTCATAATTGATTGCGAGAAAAGCCATGCAGATCATCTTGCAGGAAGACGTAGAGAAGCTCGGCGCCCGCGGCGAGGTTGTGGAAGTAAAGGAGGGCTACGCGCGCAACTATTTGCTGCCGCAGAAGCTCGCTCTGCCTGCCAACGCCGGCAACCTGAAGCGCCTTGAAAAAATTCGCGCCACGCTTGCCAAGCGCACCGCCACCGAGCGCGACCAGGCCCAGCTTCTCGCGAGCACGTTGGCCGGAGTTACCGTCACACTTGTCCGCAAGGCCGGCGACAATGACCAGCTCTTCGGCTCCGTCACTTCTGCCGACCTCGCCGACGCGCTCGCCGCGCAGGGTCACAGTGTTGACAAGCGCCGCATCCAGCTCGACGAACCGATCAAACTCATTGGCGAATCGCAGGTCAACGTGAAGCTTCACCATGACGTCACGGCGCAATTCAAGGTTGTCGTCACGCGCGAGCCGCAAGCGTAGTTTGACATGCGTCTGTGGCCTCGGTTTTTCAGTCGGCGTTCACAGGATTTGCAATGCATTTCCACAGCCCTCGGCAACCTCTCACAATTTCCGTTTTCCAGAGCATATTCACAGCCGCATCCTGTTACGGTGTGAATTGGTTCGGCTCGCGGAAAAAGCTCAGTCCGGCGCCTGAATCGCCGCCTTGCTTTACAAAAGACCCTGAGCGAAGATAAGGCGAAATAGAAAGCCCAACGAGAATCGCGATTATGGCTCCAGGCACCGCCCCCGCTCTCGAACGCGCCCTCCCGCAAAATGCGGAAGCGGAGCGCTCCATTCTCGGCGCGATCCTCCTCGACAACACGATGCTTGATTCGGCGCTCGACAAGCTCAAGCCCGAGGATTTTTTCCAGGACAATCACCGCCGCATCTTTCAACAAATGATTCAACTTAGCGAGGCGCGCCAGGCGATTGACCTCGTCACGCTCACCGAGCAATTGCAGCGTGCCGATGAACTCGAAAGTGTCGGCGGCGCGGCCTATCTCGCCTCGCTCGTGGACGGCGTCCCTCGAATTTCCAACGTTGACCACTACGCGCGCATCGTCAAGGAAAAGGCCGTCCTCCGCAGCGTGATTCACGCCACGCACGCCATCCAGCAGCGCGCGTTTGAAGCCGATGAAGACGCCGACACCATCCTCGATGGCGCCGAATCGAGCATCTTCGCGCTTGCCGAAGACCGCGTCCGCGCCGGCTTTATGGGCATGAGCGAACTGGTCCGCGAAAATTACGAACGCATCTCGCAGCTCTTCGACGGCGGCAAGCGCATCACCGGCCTCAGTACCGGCTATCACCAGCTTGACGATCTCACTTCCGGCTTTCAGCCTTCTGAATTGATCATCCTCGCGGCGCGCCCTTCCGTCGGCAAAACAGCCTTCGCTCTCAACATTGCCGTCAACGTCGCCGTCCGCCGCGGCCTTCCCGCCGCCGTGTTCAGCCTCGAAATGTCCAAGGGCTCGCTCCTGATGCGCCTGCTTTCGGACCAGGCCCGCATTGACGCGCACAAATTCCGCACCGGCCATCTTTCGCACGGCGACGCCGCAAAGGTCACCGATTCGCTCCGCGTCCTCGCCGAAGTCCCGCTCTGGATTGACGATTCCGGTGCGAACACCGTCGTCGAGATGGGGGCGAAGTGCCGCCGCCTTAAACGCGACAAGGGTCTTTCGCTCGTCATCGTGGACTACCTGCAACTCGTCTCCGCCCGCGGCCGCTTCAACACGCGCAACGAAGAAGTCGCCAGCGTCACTCGCGGCTTCAAAGCCATGGCCAAGGAATTGAACGTCCCTATCCTCGTCTTGAGCCAGCTCACGCGCGCGCCCGAAAAAGACGACCGCGGCCCGCGCCTCTCCGACCTGCGCGATTCCGGCGCCATCGAGCAGGACGCCGATGTCGTCATCTTCATCCACCGCCCGAAAATGTTTAAGGAAGGCGCCACTCCTGAGGAGCGCGGCGAAACCGAAATGAATATCGCCAAGCAGCGCAATGGCCCCACCGACATGCTCCGCTACGTCTTCCTAAACCAGTACACGCGTTTTGAAGAGGCCGCCCGCGAACGTCAGGAAATGTAATAACTCCCGCCTCGCGTCCCCGCGTAGCCACACGCCGTGTCTCTCTGCCCGCATGCAAAGCATCACGCCACCCAGTCGCCGCCTCAAGGCGGGATTCAGCCCTTGACGCAGGGAGACCGCTTTGAGTAAATTACTGCTTGCCGTGACAGGGCTACTTGTTGTTGTCCATAGTGTTATAGGCAATACATTCTCTAAGGTTGTCCAAAGCAGCGGGGCCAGAGGAAGTGCAGAAGTGCGTCCAGTGCCCTATTCCAAAAATATCGGTGTAAGTAAACTCGCCATAGAAGACTATGAAGCGGCTACCGTTGGCAATATCTTGTCGCAGGGATTCATCGGGAACAATAGTTTGCGCGGTGGTTGGCCCATATTTTACAACCGGAATAATAATTGGAAAGGGGATGTTTGGATTGAGGGCCTCCAAGTGAATCCTAGTGTGGGGATGTCCAACGCTGTAATCGAAGGTTGGCTTCTCCCCTTTCGCCAAGACAGTAGCAATAATTTCGCCTTGAACTCCCGTGGCCGGCGTCCTTCCAGTATTCTCCACTTGGAAAGTTACCGGAATTTCTTTCCCACTCAGCGGGAAATTAGGAGGGGTTCCCACTTTGACCCAAGCTCTTTGCTCAAGATGGAGACCTTGCTGAGTCAGAACCAAGCTACCCTCAGCGATATCAGCAGCGCGCTTAGCGGAATATCCTTGCCAACCAGAGAATCCGGCAACAATGACAATAGCAACAAGACTGAGCCTCTCCACAAGGTATCTCTTGCGGTCTTGGGTTGTGTCTTGCTTGCGCTCGGTATTGTGCTCATCTGTAAGACTTGGACTCCTTCCTACTTCGAGCGCACCCCTAACTTGCACATTATTGAAGTAAGGATTCTGTTGGCTGCCGGGCTTATTTGGTTTGGTCAAGGGATTATTTTTTCTTTGTTATGATTCCACTTTGTTCATGCAGCCTGATTCTTTGTCAATTCCTTGTATTCGACATTGGAAGTAGCAATTAGCCTTAGAATCGTGTCACGGAATAGATACGGGTTATGCCGATTATTGAACCTGAAACACATTTCGTCAAGGTAGGCAGGCAGGTGTTTGGCGCTGACTTTATGCCACGTTCCAACGATGCCGCGCTTCAAGAGCGAGAAAGCCGATTCAACGGTATTGGTATGCACGTCGCCAGCCGCATACTCTCGCGTGTGACAAATCGTGCGGTGTTTTTTCTTCTGGATATTGTTGAGCGCAAACGGATAAATCAAGGATTCATCGGTCAGAATCACTTCGACGTGGCCGCCCACATTCGCATTGATAATCTCGCGCACGGTCGCGGACTTGGCATCCTTAGCTCGGATCAACCGCAAGTCGCCATTGCGTTGCCGGATACCGATAACCACTTGCGGGTTGACCTTTCGACGCCAGCGGCGCTTCTGGCCCCCCACGTAGGTCTCGTCTATCTCTACCGTGCCACTCAGAGGCTCTGGCGCTACCTCTCGCATGGCCCTACGGATGCGCTGGCAGAGATACCAAGACGTGCGATAGGTTGTCTTGAGCATACGCTGCAACTGAAGGGCGGCCATACCTTTCTTCGACTCGCAAAGCAGATACGTCGCCAGAAACCACTTATTGAGCGGCAGGTGTGTATCATGGAAAATGGTTCCAGCGGTTGCGGAGAACTGATAGCGGCATGAGTCACAATCGAATTGATTGCGGGCAACGATGCGTGAGATTTTCTCCGAGTGGCACGCGGGGCAGCGCACGCCACCGGGCCAGCGGAGATTCTCAATCGCGGCGCGGCATTTCTCATCGTCGCCGTATTGGTCAATCAGCTTGCACAAATCCATTTGTTCTCTCATCGAGGCACCATGCCTAAGAAGATTAAGAAACAACCGAAAGACATGACCAGTGACGAACTTGCTAAACACCTGTTCCATCCCCGAATATTGCGAGCGGCCAAGAAGCACGTTGCGAGATTGGATAGCAAGTCCACTGGAAGGAATCGTACATGAAAGACGTACCCTGTGTCAAGGGCATAATCCCGCCTCAAGGCCCTTTGTTCTCAACAAGATACGCGCTCCACGGTCGGCCTCATACCTCAATTCCAGTGGCATCGCGTTTGCTCTTCAAATGATAGCTGTTGACTAACCGGCGCGTGCGAATCACGCCGCTAGTTTTGCGCGCGGAGGATTTCGACTATGCTCGAAAGTGCCTGTGAATGTCCCACGGAATCCTTGGTAGAAGATTTCGTCGAAAATGAAGTTGTGACTCGCCCGCCAAAAATCGAAGGACGTCCCGTCTGGGCCGAAGTCCGCCTCGGCGCTCTCGCGCATAATCTCCGCGCCATCCGCGCGCATCTTGACGCCGGCCGCGCTGCCGAAGGAAAGGCCGCCCAGCGCGTCAAAATCCTCGCCGTCGTAAAGGGCAACGCCTACGGCCATGGCGCCGTCACCGTCGCAAAGACCCTCGCCCGCGCGGGCGCAGACAGCTTCTGCGTCACCTGCTCCGCCGAAGGCATTGAGCTCCGTGAGTCGGGCATCAAGCAGCCGATTCTCCTGCTCACCGGCTTCTGGCCCGGCGAAGAAAAGCGCATCATTGAAAATCGCCTCACACCCGCGGTCGCCGATTGCACCCAGCTCAAAATTCTTGAGCGCGCCGCCTCCCGCGCCGCTCGCAAACTCCGCGGCCCGCTTGAATTCCACTGGAAAATTGACAGCGGCATGAACCGCCTCGGCGCTTCTCCCGCATCCGTCGAATGTTTCGCGCGGGCGCTTGCCGATTGCCGGCACCTCCGGCTCGCGGGCACCTTCACTCACTTCGCTTCTTCGGAAGTTTTCACCACCACGGAAACGCCCGACCAGACGCGCGTCTTTCTCGCCGCCGTCGCGCACATGAAACAGCTCGGCCTCGATCCCGGCATCGTTCACATGGCCAACAGCGCCGCCATCATTTCTCGCCCCGAAACCTGGGCCGGCGCCGTGCGCCCCGGCGCAATCCTTTACGGCTATCACCAAAATTACAATCCGCCCGAGCCCACCGCAATCGCCAATCAAAAAGTTGCGCTCGATCCCGCCATGAGCTTCCGCGCGCGCATTATTTCCGTCCGCGACGTCCCCGCGGGCGCAGGCGTCGGCTATAACGCAAAGTTTCACGCGCCCTGCCCCTCGCGCATCGGCATCCTTGCCGCCGGCTATGCCGACGGAATTCCGCGCGAGATGGGCAACCGCGGCAAAGTCATCGTTCGTGGAGAGTTCGCGCCGGTGATCGGCTCCGTTTCCATGGACCTGTCCGCCGTGGACCTCACTGCAATCCCGCAAGCGCAACTCGGCGACGTCGCTACAATCTACGGCGCCGACGGCGCCACAACGCAGCGCGCGTTTGACGTCGCTCGCCAGTTGGGCTTGGTCACCGCTCAGGTTCTCGTCGGACTTGGCTGGCGTGTTCCCCGCATCTACGAGCGCCGGTAGTTTTTCTCGTCTGCCGGTTCTCCCTTCCGGTACCACTCAAGAACACTTTCGCTCCTTCCTTGACCCTTGCTCCCCTGCGGTGTATAAAAAGCCCAGTGAACAGGTAGCTCCACACAGGTTTTACGCCCTCACGTTCATTCGCGCTGGTGGAGCTTTTACATTTATAGGCTCGGAGATTCATATTCTTTTTGTTTGAGGGATCCATGGAACGCAATTCTATTCGGCCCGTCCGGACCGAAGCAGCATCCTCTATTGATAACACTTCTCGAAAACCGCTTGCGCGTCTAACGAAGAGTGATTCCCCCGGAGCCAGCCGGTGGGAATGGATTATCATCCGCACGATCTTCGTCGCCTGCTGCGTGGGAATCGGCTACCACTTTCATCCCTTCGGGCTGATTCCCTACGGCGCTGCCCTCGCGGGACTTGCGTTTGCCCTGCTTGTGTTTGTTGCCGAATGGCGCCTCCGCCGCGCGAGCCTGCGCCGCCTGATCGGTGCATCGGTCGGCTCCATCCTCGGAATCCTGGGCGCCTACTTGATGAACATCGTTCTTTCGCACACCTCCATGCCCGAAGCGAGCCGGTCATTCGTCGGCATGGCGTTGCTCCTCGTCATGACCTACATCGGTCTCGTCATCGGCGCAAGCAAAGGCGAGATGCTCAATCTCCAGGCCTTCGGCGGCGTATTCGGAAATGAAAAGTCATCCCGCGTTCTCGTCAAGGTTGTGGACACCAGCGTGATCATTGACGGCCGCATCGCCGATGTTTGCGAAGCCCATTTTCTCGACGGCACTCTCATCGTCCCTAATTTTGTTTTGCGCGAGTTGCAAATGGTCGCCGACTCCGCCGACCCGCTCAAACGCCAGCGGGGACGCCGCGGACTGGAAGTCCTCCAGCGCCTGCAGAAGATGAGCCATGTGGACGTCCAGATCGTCGAGGACGACTTCCCCCAAATCGCCGAAGTGGATCTGAAGCTCATCGAATTGGCGAAGCGCTTTGACAGCAAGATCCTTACGAACGATTTCAATTTGAATAAGGTCGCCACGGTTCACGGCCTTGAAGTCCTGAACGTCAACCTGCTCGCCAACTCGCTCAAGCCCGTTGTTTTACCCGGCGAAGGCATGCGCGTCTTTATCCTTCGCGAGGGCAAGGAATATAACCAGGGCGTCGCGTATCTGGATGACGGCACCATGGTCGTCGTGGATGGCGCCCGCAAAATGATCAATAAGACCGTGGACATCAGCGTGACTTCCGTCCACCAGACCACCGCGGGCAAAATGATCTTCGGCCGTCTCGACGAGCGGTCCGAAGGCCCTCGCGCGGTTCCGGCTGCCAACACCGAAGCCGGCCGCCCCGAACCGGTGGCCCGCACGCCCGAAACGCCGGTCACCATCTCGGAACGCGCCCCCCGGCCTGTGTTCCCCGAAATCACCCGCGAATAGGCGAGTTGCGGAAACCTGGTGCGGTTTATCTCCCACCGCGATTGGGATAGACTCTTTCCCCTGCTCGTGGGTATGCCCGGCAGGAGTGCACACGTCCCCAATGAATCGCGTCGCCGCCATACTTCCGGCAGCCGGTCTAGGCACCCGCATGGGTGCGGAGACTCCCAAGCAATTCCTGGAACTCGATGGCGTGCCCCTTGTGATTTTCGCGCTGCGCCGTCTGGCAGCATGCATGGACATCTCGGAATTCCTGATTGCCACGCTGGCCGAGGAAGAAGCTGCCTTGTCAGAACGCGTCGCGAAAGAAAAGCTTGGCCGTCCCGTTCGAGTCGTCCGTGGCGGCGGCACTCGGCAGGAATCCGTCGGCAACGCGCTCGCGCAAGTGGGAAACGATGTCGAATTCGTCCTCGTGCATGACGCCGTCCGCCCGCTCGTCACGCGCGAACAGATCGACCGCGCCATCGCCGCCGCCCGGGAATACGGCGCGGCCATTGTCGGAATCCCCGCGCTCGACACAGTGAAAGAAGTGAAGCGCACCAGCCAGCCGGGAGATGTCGCGCTCATCACCGCCACGGTTCCGCGCGAGCGCATCGTCCTCGCGCAAACGCCGCAGGTCTTTCGCACCGCGCTTCTGCGGGAAGCCTATGCGTTGGCCGCCACGGATGGCTTCAGCGCTTCCGATGAAGCCGGCTTGGTGGAACGCCTCGGCCACGACGTTTACGTTGTCGCGGGTTCTCCGCGCAATTTGAAGGTCACGCGCCCCGGCGATATGGAATTGGCGCGCTTTTATCTCGCAGAGGAGCGCCGCGCGAAATAGCTTATGCTCGAACGATTCACAGAAAGGGCTCGCCGCGTGACTTTCTTTGCATTCGAGGAAGCTCACAGGAAAAAATCCAAAACTATGGAGCCCCGGCACATTCTTGTGGGGTTGGTTCGGGAAAACGAACCACTCTTTCAAAATTTGGGACTGTCCCCGAAAGAACTCAGCCGAATTCGAGGTGCAAAAACTCCAAAGAGACTTCCTGCTTTAAAACGCGCTGCTGGAATGTCCTTCTCCGAGGAATCCAGGAGGGTGATCGGTCGAGCTGCAAAGGAAGCGGACAAACTCGGCCATCGAGGAATTGGGACGGGGCATCTACTGCTAGCGCTATTCTCAGAGGATTCAAGATCGCGAGCGACATTGGAGAAAGTGGGGGTGACTGGCGAAAAGATCTTGAAGGCTACAGCTGAAGAACCTCCCGAGAAGGCCTTCTCCTCAGAGATGTTCGACATGATGAGGCAACACACAGAGCGGGCGGGCGTTGGCTACGACCTCCACCGTCTTGAAGCGGGCCGCAAACTGATGATTGGCGGTGTCGAAGTTCCGTTTGATAAAGGGGCCGTCGGCCACTCCGATGGTGACGTACTTACCCATGCAATTTGTGATGCCCTGCTCGGAGCAGCGGGCCTCGGAGATATCGGCACTCATTTCCCTGACACTGATCCGAAATGGAAAGGCGCCAATAGCCTGATCTTTCTTGAGCACTTGCGCGGACTCTTTGATAAAAACGGTCTGCACATATTTCACATTGACGCCGTCGTGATTCTCGAACGCCCCAAACTCGGCCCCCACTTCGCAGCCATGCGCGAAGCTCTCGCAAAAGCACTCGGCATTCAACCGGATGAAATCAACCTGAAAGCCAAGACCAACGAAGGCGTGGACGCCGTCGGCCGCGGCGAAGCCATCGCCGCCCACGTGATTGCAACCATTGTCGGCTAGAATTGATTCGATGAGCGCGGCCACTCCAATCATTCCCACCGAACCGCGTGAGAATCTGTTCTCTGCGGGAGATGTTGAATCAATCCTTCGCGAGCTCGCCTGGATAATTCCCGCCGTGCCGATCACAGAGCCGTTCGCCGCATGGATCGCGCGCGCTGCGTCACTCCTCGGCCCTCAAGCTGTCGACCGCGCCGCCCTCGCCGATTTGCTCACACTTGTTTTTGTTTATGACGCCGCTGCTATTCTTCGCGAACCAACAAGCCACGAGGTACTTTCACGCGATGGCGCTCGGGCCGTGATTCGCGCGCTCGCGCTCGAAATCCTCGGCGGCACGCCCGTGGATTCGGATCGCTTCAAGGTCATCATCGAATCGCTCAAGGAAAAGGTGCCCGCGCGCAGCCGCGATCTCTTTCTTCCCATTCGCCTCGCGCTTGCGGGTTGCGCGGGCGGCGGCGAACTCGACCGCGTCATCCTGCTTCTCGATTCCGCCGCCGGGATCACCGAACTCGCGCCCGTGAAAGGAACTCGTGCCCGAATGATTGAATTTTGCGCCGCGCTCGAATGAAAAAACCTCAGACAGGAAGCGAAATGGACCGCCTCACCGGGATTCATTCCGTGCATGAGGCGCTCGAAAGCGGCCGCCCGCTTGAACGCATCGTCGTCGCTCGCGGACGCCACGGAGATCGCATTGAGGAGGTTGTCGCTCTCGCGCGAGAACGCGGAGTCCCCGTGCGCTTTGAAGATCGCGCCCAGGTTGATCGCCTCGCTGGAACTCCGCAGCATCAGGGAGTCGTCGCGCTTGCCGCCGCGCGCCAGGCAATCAGCCTCGAAGAACTCTTGCGCCGCCGCGAATCAGCAGGCGATGCACAAGAAAAACCACACCCTGGTCTAATTGTCTTGCTCGATGGAATTGAGGACCCGCACAATCTCGGCGCTGTCGTCCGCAGCGCGCTAGCCGCTGGCGCAAATGGAGTGGTTGTTCCCGAACGCCGCGCCTCAGGCTTAAATGCCACCGTCGCTCGCGCCGCCGCGGGCGCGCTCGAACACTTGCCTGTCGCGCGCGTCGTAAATATCGCCCGCGCAATGGAAGATTTGAAGGAAGCTGGTTACTGGTTGGTGGGGCTCGACGAACGCGCGGAAAAAAACTACACGCAGGTGGATCTTACCGGCTCCATCGGACTCGTGCTCGGCGGCGAAGGCGCTGGACTTCACGAACTTGTTCGCAAGCGCTGCGATTTCCTCGTCTCGATTCCTACAACGGGCCCCGTCCGCTCGCTCAATGTAAGCGTCGCCGCGGGAATCGTTCTCTTCGAGGCCGTCCGCCAGCGCCGCGCAAAATCCTAACTGTCGTACTGGATCAGTGAAAACACATCCAGCCCCGGCAATTTCGCGCGTCCCTTCAAAAAATTCAGTTCCACCGCGAACGCCGTGCCCACCACGTCGCCATTCAATTGCCGGATCAGCTTTACCGCCGCCGCGGCCGTTCCGCCAGTAGCCAGCAAATCGTCACAAACAATGACGCGCTGCTTCGCACGCACCGCGTCTTCGTGGATTTCGAGCGAATCCGTCCCGTATTCCAGGTCGTAGGTCACCTTCGCCGTTTTCGCGGGCAGCTTTTTCGGCTTTCGGATTGGCACAAATCCTGCGCCCAGCCGGTATGCCAGCGCTGGCGCAAAAATAAACCCCCGCGCCTCGATCCCCGCGACGATGTCCACGTGCGCGTTCGCGTAGTGGCTGCACAGCGCATCCACAAGATCATGAAACCCCTGCTTGTCTTTCAGCAGCGTCGTGAGGTCGTAGAACAAGATTCCCGGCTTTGGATAGTCCGGGACTTCCCGGATCAGTTTCTTCAAATCATCCATGCGCCCCCCTTGGAATGCGGCCTGCCCCGAGACTTACATTGGGGCGGCTCGCCGCCGCTTTTTTCCGCGCCTTAGCAATCACGTGTAATTTCGCCAAAAAACTCAAAGCCACCTACCGTTCATACTCGATCGAGAAATCCTTTGCGTATTCCGGAAGCATCTCCGCGGCGTCCTCGGCAACTTCTTCGACGCTCGCCCCTCTCGGCCCGCGCTTCAATTCGCTCCGCAGCGCGCGAAGTTGCTCGTCGGTCCCAACTGCATAAACCTCCACGCGCCCGTCAAATAGATTCTTGACGTAGCCGTGCACTCCGAGCCGCGCGGCCACCAGCTGCGCGAAGAACCGGTAGCCCACGCCCTGCACGCTGCCGGATATATAAAACCGCATTGCACGGATCGATTCTGCCACGGCCAGCGACGCATTCTACCAGAGCTTGCGCATCCGCAATCTCACATCAACGAAATCTGGCGGGCTTCGCGGACGCACAAGCCCTCGTGTAAGATGCTGCGCAGGAACAGGAAAACATTGCACCCAGGCCCCAACTCTCCCAATCGTTCGCGCGTTCTCTTACCGTGCGCGGCAACCATTGCGATTGCCATGCTCGCCAGCCTGAGCAACGCGCAGTCCCACAAAGGAAAAGATCAGCCAAAGGACGCGCAGCCCACCCTCGGCGTCCAGCTCATCACCGTGAACGGATACCCCGAGCTTCTTGTGGATGGCCATCCTTTTTTCGTCCATGCGGCGGAGTTCTCTTACTTCCGCATTCCGCGCGACCTATGGAGCGATTCGCTCGACCGCTACCGCGCGCTTGGCATCAACACGATTGACATTCGCATTCCCTGGAATTGGCACGAGCCTACGGAAGGCGCGGTCGATTTTGACGGCCACACAAATCCCCGCCGCGACCTCCGCGCCCTGTTGCGAATGATTGCTGAAAAAGGATTCCGCTTCATCGCCCGCCCCGGCCCAAATATCGGCAATGAATGGCGCAACGCCGGCCTTCCCGACTGGCTCTTCTCCACGCCGGAATACGTGAAGATGCGAATGGATAGGTCCGCCGGAATACCTATGAATTTTCCGCAAATCGTGGTTGCCGCCAATGCTTACGTGCCTTATGGGACCCAGTGGCTCACTGCTGTTGCTCACGAATTGGCTCCGTACAATCCGTCCAACACTTTCACTCTCACTGTAGACTCGTCGGGCGAAGACAAACCCAAAGAAAAGAAAATTTCCGGGCCGCTTCTTTTCCTTTCCCTCAACGACTCCTTAGATCTGAATCCCACAAATTCTCTTGCTCCCTTGTATTCAGGCATTGACCACAAATTCCGCGATGCACTCATTGCCGGAGGAATCAAGCCCGGCTTTCAAGGTTCGTTCTCCGTTTCTGCCGCGCATTTGGAAGCCGGCTTCTCACATCCCGGCCCGGACATCGATTTCGGCATCGCCGGTGAATGGTTCCTCGACCCACATGACCGCCCGCAAGATGCCGGCCCTCGACTGCTCGATTCGGACGCGGAAACTCTGGCGCTGATTGCTCAATCCCTCCGCACGCAGCCGAATTTCCCGCCTCTTCTCGGAAGCTTTCAAGCCGGCTGGTTTGCTCCCGCTGACGATGCGAACGCGCCCGTGAGCGATCCCGCCAACACCTTGCTTGCGTCACGGTGGCTGATTGGACAAGGCATCACCGGCATCGAGTATTCACCGTTGCAGGACTCGCTCACTCCACCGGGCTTTCAAACCGAAGCCGCGAATCGCGAGTTCCGCTGGGATGCTGCGCTCGATCTGAACGGAACACGTCAACCCCGCGCACGCGCCGTTGAGCGCAACGCGCGAATGCTCGCCACGTGGGATGAGTTCCTCTCCACTTCGCATCCGCGCGCGGAAATCGGAATCATGGACGTTCGGGGATATTTGCAAAGCGCTGACCTTCCCCTGGATAAGACGCAGATCAGCCATGAGTCCTCCGCGATACTCCGCCAGATTGAGCGAGTGACATCATTTTCCGAGTACTCCTCTGAGTTGGTGGACCCCGAACTCGGGCAAGCGGATTCGCTCTTGCGCGACCCGCTGCTCATTCTCGTGATCCCTCCATCGCTGCGTGGGAAAACTTTCATTTCCGAGAAAGCGCAAAATGCGCTGCTCGATTACGTCCGTCGTGGCGGCACCCTGGTCTGCCAGCCCGAAAGGCCCGCTGGAGCCGCGTTCGATCAGGCGTTTGGTGGTGCGACGCCGGAAAATGTTGGCGAAGGCTTGCGTGTCACAAAACTCGGAGAAGGCAAACTAGTTGAAATGGCCAGCGATATTTTCTCCTGGGCCGACCTGAATGAAAGTTTCGCCGCAAACCTCGCGCGACCGGAATCCGCCGCGGCTGCGAAGCAACTGCAAGCGGTTATCAAAGCGGCGGGCGGCCTCGCTCCGATTGTTTCACTCAAGGATCATCCGAGCACGTTGCTCGTTTCCGAATTGGTTGCAAATTCTTCCGCGGGAGCGCTCGGCTCGCCCGCGGCGAATTGCGATAAACATCCGCGATGCGGCGAAGGACTGGTCAGCGTCACAAGTTGGAGCAGCGACGATCCTGTGCAGGACACTCTTGCGATTGTTCCTCCCGGCCTCGGTGTGCGCGCGCCGAAAGAGGGAGACCTGATTTCCCTTCCCATTGAAATTCCACCGCGCGAATCACTCCTTCTGCCGGTGAATATTCCGCTCTGTTCCGCACACGGCCCTGAAGATTCCGAAGTAGATTCATGCAACGACAAAGTCGTTGCGGCCGGAGCCGAATTTCTGGACGCAACGCGCAACGGGAAAACGCTCGACCTGATATTTTATGCGCCTGCAAAAGCTACCGTAATTGTGAAACTGGAATCCGCGCCCACAAGCGTCGAGCTTCCGGTGCAGATTCTGATTAATCCAAATGACAGGCCGATTTTCCCGGAGCGGACGCTCGAGGGCCATTTTGAAAAAGGATCTCACATCTTCACAGTTGAGATTCCGCGGGGCGCAGCGCCCGATTTTGTCCGCGACCTGCGACTGCACCTCGATTACACACCCAGCGTGCCGGAGCGCCCGAAGCCGCCAAAGCATCACGCGCATGATTTCCGGTACTCGGTTGCGGATGCCGTGCGCCTCCCTCTCGGCAGAGGATCGCTCGCCACGGATCCGCCGCTCGTTCCGCTCGACACGGATGGCAATGGCCGCCTTGTGGTTCATGCGGTAAGCCAGAGCGATGACTGGATTACTGTGCAAGCCGTCGTGGATGGCGCGGCTCACGGCTCGGAACGCCTTCACTTGGATGATCATGAAGAGCAATTCCTCGTTGTGAAGCTGCTTGCGACCGGCGCCGGAAATTCTCCGCCGGATCCGAAGACAATCGTGCTCCAGCCGGGCACGCTGAACCTTACCGGCGACCATAAGAACGACAGGAAATCTCCGCTCACTTTCTTGATGGCGAGCGGCGATGACCCCGTCGGCTATGAATATGATTTCGAGCGCTCCGGTTCCAAGAACTGGGTGCTCGAAAACAAAAACATGCGCCTGATACTTCTTCCCGATGCGGGCGGCGAAATCGCGGCGCTCGTGGACAAGGCGACGGACGCCAACCTCACGACGACTGTCGGCGGCCTGCGCGACCTGCTCCGCCTGCCCGATGGGACATTGATTGATCCCACTTTCAATCTGGCCTACCAGCCGCGCTGGGGTATCGTTGGCAGCCATCCGGCAATTTCACTGGAGGCCGCGCTGCCGGAGGGCGCTCCAATTTCCGGCGGCATCGAGAAACATGTTCACCTCGAAACGAAAGACGGCAAAGAAACCGTCGAAGTGCATTACAAGTTCATTCCAAAAACTTCGGGAAAAGATCCGAAGCCAACCGCGACAGTTGTAACGGCGTTCTCCGTGCCCGCCGGGGCCGGTGCGCCGGACCACACTCAATTCTGCTGGTTCGCAAGCACGCTGCCCGAGAACGCCGCTCCGAATTCTTTGGCCGGGAGTGCGCTGGCGAATCCGGCTGTGAATCCAGCAACTAATCCCTCCGCTAATGCAGCCGGCAATCCCGGCGCAAACCCCGCTGCAGGTGCCGTTGACGCGGGGCACTGCTCGCCGTTTGTTGCCGGCGGCGGGGCGATTTCGCTGCCCGCTGAAGCGAAGCGGGTCGAGGTCCGCACGGTGAGCCAGCCCACGCTCGTGATGGAATGGGACTCAGGCCGCGCGGCCATCGAACAGAAGCAATTCTCGGCGCGGCTGCTCCTCGAGTTTCCCGGGGGCGGCGCAATGGATGCCAACAGCGGAAACAACGGCGGCGTTCGCGTGCGCTACACTATTCTTCATGCGCCGTAGGTCGCGCGGCGTGCGACAATAAACGCGAAGCCGGTTCAGCGCATCTAAGTGAATGGCCCTTAAAAAAACATGCGACTTACCTCCGCAATCCGAATTCTGATTCCGGCCGCCGTGCTGGCGGTGGGAATTCTCGTGTGCTCGCCAATGGTTTTGCCCATTGGGGCTCAAGTGAGGCCGGGGCCAATGCCTCCGCCCGTGAATGCGCCGCCGACCGTTTTGATCGACATGAATGCGAAACCCGATCCGCCGCCGATTCCCGCGCAGGAGATCGTGAAGCGATTCAGCCAGAACGAGGACGCGATATTTCTGGCGCACGGCAACTACGGCTTCCACCGGACCGTGCGAGTGCAGGAGTTCGACGAGACGGGCAAGACCATCGGCGAGCTGTTGCTCTCGACGGACTGGGTGCGGTCGCCCGACGGGCGCTTTTACGAGACCGGCGAGAAACATCCGGAATCCACGCTGCGGCATTTGGACCTGGACATCGAACACATGGACATCCTGCAGAAAATTCCGCCACTGCCCTTCACAACGCCGGAGATTGCGAAATACGATTTTGTTTACGCCGGCACGCAAAAGCTCGACGAGCTGACCACATACATTTTCCAGGTGCACCCGAAGCAGGTGGACCGCACCCACGCCTATTTCGACGGCGTGATTTGGGTGGACAGCCAGGACTTCGTGATCGTGAAAACCACAGGGCGCTGGCAGACGGAATTGGGCGACGTTTCTACGGTTCAATTCCCGTTCAAGAGTTTTGATACCTATCGCGAGAACATCGAGGGCAAGATCTGGTTTCCGAATTACATGCGCTCCGATGAATATATTTCCACCAAAACCGGAATGATCAATGTCCGGCTGACGGTGCGCTGGGAGAATTACAAGGCGCGCGCGTCGGCTTCCGCAGCACCCGCCTCCCACAATTAATCTCTGCTGATTAGATTTACAAACCAAAATAAAAAGACCCCATTGTTTTTGGAACGCTATCATTCTAAAGGACTTAGCAGGGGCGCTTTTGCGCGAGGTCTGGAAGTGTTTGAATTTAATAGAGTTAGGTGGGGCGGAAAATGTGGATGGTTTGCATGACAGCGTTGAATCTAAAGGACTTAGCAGGGGCGCGGAAGGGGCGCAAGTGGATTGTGCGGCGCTGGCGTCCCTCGCGACGTTACGGGGAACTGCGCCGGGCAGGAGCCATGCCTTCCCTGCCTGACCCTGCCTGACTGGCAGGCAGGCGGCAGGCAGGCGGCAGGCAGACCCGGCGGAACGAGGCCCTTCCCCCCTCCCCCCTACCTTTTTTCTTAAGTGATAGGCAACACAGGTAGTTACGGGATTGGGTGTCTGTAAGTGATAGGAAACATTGGGCGATTCTTGCGGCATTTTGAAGAAAGCTCGTAAGTGGTAGGCAACGCTACTAGTTACGTGTGACGGGGGTTCGTAGGTGATAGAAAACACAGGGGCCTTTTTAGGGCATTTTGGCGCAAATCCCGTAAGTGGTAGAAAAGACTGGTACTTAGGCGGATCGAGCGGCGCGTCCATAAGGGATGATACAACAAGAGTAATCTAATGTCAAGAGAATTATTTAGGAATTATGGGAAGATTTGTTACAAAACCTATTCGAATGAGTGTTCGAATGGGAAGGGGTTTCGAATCAAATCCTGGCAACCTTAGAAGCAAATCGGGAGCCCCACCGCGAAAGGCTGCGCCACCCGCCATCTCATCGAAGCGCGTCGCGCCAAAACAAAGGCTCCGCCACCCGCCCCGCTAGGAACCTTCCAGCTTTGTCCTTTGTTGAACGAAGACAATCGTCTCACCGACCTGTTTTCGGATTGCGGGGTCCTTGAGCTTCTGTAGCCGTTCGAGCAGGAGCATCGTGATGCGGGGTTTCCTGTCAACTTCGATTGAAATTGCTTCCGGATGGGAAAAGGAGCGTTGGATGAGAGACAGAACCGCCTCGGCCGACCGCGGCTTCATGAGTTCGCTGTCATCTAGATTCTTGAGAATGGCGATCGCTAATCCGTCCCCGAGACTTACGATGTTCCTCTCGAAAGAGCTATCCGTGAAACTCGGGTCTTGGAGTCTCATGGCATAAGTGGCTGCAACGAAATGTAGTAAGTACGGGTCGGCTTCCCGCGGTGACTGCCCCAGGATGGGGGAGACGCACCCAATCAGCATGGAAACCAAAGCGATACGGGTATACATTCCGGGCTCCTTCCAAATAGAATATTTTACGGCGTCGATTCCCTTCACTCTTGTGTCATCGGGACTTGGATATGTCGCCCCCGCTCCCGTTCGTAATGTTTCCGTGACCGGAACTGGACGATGTCACGGTGAAGTTGTTTGTACGAACCGCGAAGGCACCTGGGCCTTGCTCAATTCGAATGGACTGTGTTTTCGTTTCCGTGAAATTGCCGCTGGTACAAGCTCCGAGCGGCGCATCCAAGAATGTCCCGTCCGTGTTCGTGAACCGAAACGATCCCGGATAACCGTTTCCACCGATATCAAAGTAGGACTGATTGGATGACGTTGTCGGCTCCTCCTTCCGAGTAGACTTGGTAGCTGTAGACGACCAAGGCTCGGAAGAAGGGAGCCGAGCAATGATGATTATAGGTTGTGATTTTCACACGCGCTACCAGCAGATCGCGATGATGAATGAAGCGACCGGAGAGTTGACGGAGCGGCGACTGGAGCACGAGAACGGTGAAGCCGACGCGTTCTACCGAAGTTTGCTGAGTCCGGTGCGCGTGGGGATTGAAGCGACCGGGCCCATGCAGTGGTTCGAGCGCCTGCTCACGGAACTCGGCCACGAGTTGTGGATCGGAGACTCCGCGAAGATTCGCGCCAGTGAAGTACGTTTGCAAAAAACCGACCAGCGCGATGCTCTGCTCATCCTCGATCTGCTTCTGGCGAATCGTTTTCCGCGGATCTGGGTTCCCACTCCGGCGGAACGCGACCTCCGGCAATTGCTCTGGCATCGGCACAAGCTCGTGCGCATGCGCACGATGCTCGGCAACCAGCTCCATTTTCTGGCGATGAATCAGGGGCTCTGCCGCAAGAGCAAGCTGTTCACCAAGAAAGGCCGCGCTGAACTCGGAGAACTTTCGCTGGGGCCGTGGGCCAGCCGCCGGCGAGCCGAACTTCTCCGGCTGCTTGACCAGCTCGGTCCGTCGATTGACGAATTGGATCGCGCGGTGATGGAAGAAGCAAAACGCCGCGAAGATGCGGCTCGCTTGATGACGCATCCGGGGATTGGACCGGTCAACGCCCTGGCGTTTGTGCTGACCATCGGTCCAGTGACTCGCTTTCGCCGCAGCAAGCAGATTGCGAGTTATCTCGGACTGAATCCGACCGAACGCTCTTCCGGTGGAAAGCAGCGGTTGGGGGCCATCAGCAAGCAGGGCAACACGATGGTGCGGTGGCTGCTGATCGAAGCGGCGCAGCACACGTCGCGCCTGGATCCCGTGCTGCGTCAGGACTATCAGCGGTTGAAGTTCCGTCGAGGAGGCGCGGTGGCGAAGGTGGCCATCGCGCGCAAGTTGGCCGTGCGTATGTACTGGATGCTGCGCAGTGGAGCAGATTACGCACAGCTGGTTCGCATGCAAGGCAGCCCGGGGGCCACCCTGGTGAACGAAAGTACATCGCTGGGCTGATTGGGCGCCTTGCTCCCGCGAGTGATCGCGGCGTCTGAAAAACGAATCATGGTCGGAAGTCGGTGATCGAATAGATGGTTGGTGGAACCAAATTCCACCGTTGGATTCACAAGCGAGCCTTGGTCGGCATGAGAGAAGAGATCCTTTTAGGAAAGAAGAAAGCGAACCGCATGCGATTCGCAAACTCTACGTGTCTCTTGACAGAGCCGGCAACGTCATAGAGGGTGGCCCATAGACTCTCTCTGTTTCTGTCGATGATCCGCACAATCGAAGAATACCACTGTTGCATCTCACCGGAGCGTTAGAATGCGGAGGAGTGGGTGCCCCACACGTCGTGGTTACGTGTGGGGTTTTTGACTTACGAATCATGCCGAAGAATCTCAAACGCTACTATGGGAAAGGGCATTTGCATTTCATCACGTTTAGCTGTTACCGGCGACTGCCACTTCTTGGCTCCGCCAGAGCGCGGAACGGATTTGTCCATGCGCTGGGAAAGATTCGTGAACGCTGCGAGTTTCTTCTGGTTGGGTATGTCGTGATGCCAAATCACGTGCATCTGCTGATCAGCGAGCCAGCGAAGGGTACACCCTCGACGATGCTCCAGGTGTTGAAGCAGCGCGTATCGCGTGATCTGCGGAAAAGGAGGCGACGCGGGCCTGATGGCCAACTATCGTTGCCCTTCGTGCGTGGTGAGAACGAACTGCGCCATTTCTGGCAGCCGAGGTTCCACGACTTTAATGTGCACAGCGCAAAGAAACGCAGGGAGAAATTGGACTATATGCATGCCAATCCGGTGAAGCGGGGACTTGTGAAGAGTCCGACGCAGTGGATCTGGAGCAGTTATTCGTTTTATGAAAAGGGAGAGAAGGGTCTGATTCCGATCGATCCTGTTGTATAGGGAATGAAAAGAATAGGAGCCGAAGTCAAAAACCCCACACGTCCGCCGCGGCGGACGATGTGTGGGGCACCCACAACCTCCTACACCTTTGAGCCACCTGTCTCAATCGTAGAAAAGCGCTTCGACGGGGTCCTTGCGAGTGGCGAGCCACGCCGGGTAGGCGGCGCCGATGAGGCCGCCGACAATTGCGATCAATGCGGCGCGGGCAATCCAATCGGGCGTGATGTGAATCGGCAGCGTGGGGAATTTGAAAATTATGAACGAGCGGACCCCATAGCTGAAAGCTATTCCGACGATTATGCCGGCCGCGCAGATGAGCGAGGTCTCACTGAGCAGCGCCCTTACGATATAAGCCTTGGACGCGCCGATGGATTTGAGGACGCCAATCTCGCGCGTGCGCTCGACGACCGTGGTGTACATGGAGAGAAAAATCACCAGAAAACCGATGGCGACCGCGAGCGTAATCATGGCGTTGATGAAAATGTCCAGGCCGGGAATATTCGCGGAAGTCATCAGAGACATGATGTCTTTGATGGCGTGAATTTCGTAGCCCTGGAAAACCGAACGCATCTGCTCCATAACGGCGGGGGTGTGGTCCTGACGCGTGCACTTAATCAAGAAAATAGAGGCTTTGTCGCGCGCGCCGGAAAGGTCTTGCAACGTCTGCAAGGAAACGAAGATCCGCGCGCCCTTGCCGTGTTCAAAGATGCCCGCGACGTGAAAATCGTGATCGAAAAGGCGGTAGGTTTGCCCGGCCTGTAGGTGTTTGGCTTTCGCCGCAAAGTCGTCCACCAGCACGTCGTCCGCGTCCACTATGTCGTGGCCTTCGAGGAAAACGAAGCCACCGGAGACGGCGCGGAAACTGGCCGGTTCAATGCCCCAAACGGTGTCAATGCCCCCCGAAGAATTGAATAGAGTAAAGACGGGAGCGACGGCCTGGACGTACTTCATCGTCTCGATCCTGGCGCCGATCTTGATGGTCATCGGGGCGCCGCTGAATGCGAGAATAATTTGTGAAGAGGGAGGCTGGAGCATGATGTCCGCGCCCACGCCCGAAAGGCGTTTGCCGACCTCTTCCAACATGCCGCCCGTGAGGCCAACAATGACGATAACCAGCATCACTTCCACGGCGACGGCTGCCACGCTGACGAATGTGCGGACCGGGCGGTGGATGGTGTTCCGGAAAATGAGCTGGCCAATCATTTTTGGTTTGGCGGCTGAGAACCCGGGCCGGTATTTCCTAATTGAACCAATTCTGTACCGCTGGGCTGATCGAGTTTGAAACGATCCAGCGAGATCTCTTCGTTGAGCGTGATTTTTTTCACTCGAATATCCAATTGATAGTCGTCATGCGGCCGGTTGAGCACGATGTGCCACGGAAACTGAGGCTGTGCCGCGCTGCCCGGCGTGATTCCTGATGGCGCTGCCGTCCGCCAGGCATCCATGTGGACATCGGAAAGCAAGCGCCCTCCCGCTCCATAGATTTGGACGCGGCAAAGACTCAAATCGGCGCGGTCAAACCAGATTTTTCGCTCGGTCTCTTCCTGAAAAGCAGAGGTAAGCACGGTAAGAACATAATAGCGGCCTGCAGGCTCATTCGCCTCCTCAAAAATAACAACAGTATTGGCCGGGTTGTCTGATATTTCGGGCCAGAAAATGGCATCGAGAATGTGTTGCGGGCGTAGATTCTCGATGGGCTTTTCGGTTGATCGCTCGAGCGCGGCGGGCCCGACGATGAATTTGTTTTTCGACGGAATGTAAACGTGAAAAGTCCGGCCGTCACTGGTCATGTCAAAAACATTTTTGGCGAGTACGGGCGCCTGGCCGATTACGCGGATCATCGCCGGCTTTGCGGCGAGGATGAACGCATTCACTTCGTGGTATTGCTGAATCACGCCGCTGTAAGCAGAGCCCGCGGTGGGGACCAGTTCCACGGATGCGTTGATGCTCGTGATGCTGCGCGAAAGCTGATTGTACGCGGAGATCAGTTCGGCCCTCGCGGCTTCCTTTGCAGGGCGAATTTCTTCAGGACGGACTTTCACTTCGGTGCTGACAGGCGAGCAGCCGACGCCAGCGACAATGACCGCAAAAGGCGCCAGCAGCGTCAGCGAGAGGCTCCAAGGATACGCGCGTGTTTTCAGCGTTTTCATCACTTGTAAGGAAGAATCAGCAATCTAGCAACCATTCACAGGAGCGTCAACGCGACCGGACGCGCCGGTTTCCGCGATTCGCCCGGCGCTATTCCGGGCGCTCAACACGCGCCCCGAGCGGAGCGAGAGCCGGCCGGAGTCGGCGCAAAACTTCAGCGGACGAGAACTTCTCGGTGAGCAGCGTTAGATAACCGTTCTCGAAATCGCAAATGCCACAAAGCGAGTAGCGCTTAAACGCGCGATCGTAAGCGTCCATCCCGCGGCGCGACAGATCGCTTTCAAGCTCCGCGTCCTCGGCCGCGACCGCCGCTCCCGCGCGGAAGCCAAAAGTTTCGGATTCGAAACGCTCGACCAATTCCAAAAGCTTCACAGGTTCCGGCTGAGGGATCGCGATACTGCGGGCGGCAGCCTCGCGAATAGCGATGCCATGCGCACCGCAAAAATCGCGAAGGCGATCGAGATGGCTCGTGAAGTCGAGCACCCAGGATTCGGCGGCAGCCAACGCAGGAATCGCAGCGGCCCACACGGCTTGAGCCGCGGGCCCGCGAGCAGGAAGATCTTCTCCCTCTTCATTCAGCTCGAGGCCGATGGCCCGCACATCGGGCCCGAGGTCGAGGGGATCAACCAACAAACGAAGCGGCGCGGAATCCGGGGCCATCCGAGGGGAGCTCACGCAGTGGCCGCGCTTGCGCCAAAGCGTTTGCGGAAATCGGGAGACTGCTTGCGCAATTCCAACCAATCAAAGAATGCGTCGGGGGTTTCGAGCCAGACGTGGAACCAATTCAGGATTTCCTCTTTTTCAGCGCGTTTCGCGGGATCAACGCGAGGATTGCGAGCGATCATCTCGGCACGGCGGCGCCCGAGCCGCGCGACATCGAGGACGCGTTCGACGGCCGCGCGCTCGTTTTCCGCGCGGAATTTTATCAGCAATTCATCAAGCCGCATGATGCACACTTCCGCTTCCTCAAAAGTCGAGAAATGAAGCAAGTCATGGAATTCCTCTTCGTACAGGTCTTCGCTATCGGCGTCGGTGGACATCGCGACACGGAGGCCGGCCTCTTCAAGCACACTGACGATGTAATCAGGCGAGGTCTTGGCGGCGGGGCCGTGGCGGGCGATCATCTGGCGGCGGATCTGCTCGATCTCAGCGGCGGTGTATTGCTTCACGCCAAGGTGAGCGGCGGCCTCCAGAATCATCGCTTTCTTTGACGCTTGCGTAGCTTCCTTCATGGCTGCTTTTGTGCGCGGCGCGGAGGCGCGGGCTCCTTTTTATTCTTTTCCTTCAGCAGACGATGATACCTCGCCACGTTCTGATTTTGCTCGGCGAGTGTCTTACTAAAGAAGTGACCGCCCTCAGTATCCGCGACGAAGTACAGATAGTCTACCGCAGCAGGCTCCCTCGCTGCACGTAAAGAGGCTTCGCCGGGATTGGCAATCGGCCCGGGCGGGAGTCCGTTGTATCGATAGGTGTTGTAGGGCGAATCGAAACGCAGATCCGGGATGGTAAGGACGCCCCTATATTTCCCGGCCTGCTCCAATGCGTAAACGACCGTGGGGTCGGATTCGAGCCGCATCCCGCGGCGCAGGCGATTTACGAAAACTCCGGCGACGATGGGGCGCTCGTCCGGCTTTGGCGTTTCGCTTTCCACCATCGAGGCCAGTGTGAAGATTTGATCGGGACTCATCGCGCCTGCGGGAATCATCGTGCTTGGAGAAGGATCCGCGGAGCCGAGCGAATTCCACACCGTCCGAAAATGCGAAGTCATCGTGGCGATAGCGTCCTGGGCCGTCAGGTGTCGCGGGAAGTGATAGGTTGCGGGGAAAAGAAATCCTTCAACGCTGGGCGCGCTGGGCGCGAGGTCGCGAACCGGCGAGGCATCCTGCGCGGCGGCGAGAAAAGCGCCGCGCGCGACAAGACCTTTTTCCTCGAGCAGCGCGGCGATTTGGAGTGTGTTGAAGCCTTCGGGCACTGTAACGGATATCTCAAAAATGCGGCCCGCGGCGATGGTGTCAAATACCTCGATGGCCGTGACGGGCCGGTCAAAGAAGTATTCGCCAGCTTCGAGCTTGGCCTGCGGGCGTGTGCGAGCCAGCAATGCGAAGGCGTACGAACTGCGAATAACTCCCTGTGACGCGAGAATGCGGCCAATTCCGCGGGCTGAGGCGCCCTTCGGAATGTCTACGAAAACGCCGGGAGCTTGAAACCCTTGGAAGTGCTGATAGAGCGAATAAGCGAGCCATCCGCCGGCGGCGCCGACGGCGAGCAGCAAGAGTGAAGCGATGAGGAGCGCGGAAGACTTCGCGCGGCCGGACGCTCTGTTGCCTCCTGCCCGCATGAGGCCCAGCATGAAGGCAAAAATTCCGATCAAGATCACAAGTGGGAGTGCTCGCAGGACAATCGCGTGCCAATCATTGTTGGCGACAGCGACCAGTGAGAGCGAATCCTTAACGAACGCGCGATTCATATCAGTTTCCACCCCGCCTGCGCGGTTTGTCGCCCCGAGGCGTCCGTCGGGAGGGATTCGGCCGTGTGGAGAGATAGTCACGAAGAATGATTGCCGCAGCTACATCGTCATGGGTTGGGCGACCGGCTGGCTTCAGGCAGGTGTGGCGGCGCGCACTTTTTGCATTTGTTTCATTTTGGAGCGCCTCGGCCTCCCAAGAGGTCAGGCGCTCGTCCGCCATTTCGACGGGCAGACCGAGATGTTGCGACAACCGCTTGGCAAAGCGCACTGCCTCAGAGGCCATTTCGCCTTCGGCGCCATCGAGACGCAAAGGCAGTCCGACAACGATGTGGCCCACTCCATTTTCACGAGCGAGCAGGCGAAGACGGCGGAGATCGTCGCGGCGGTTCGTGCGCAAGAGCGTAGTGAGAGGACGCGAAGTCACGCCCAGTTCGTCGGAAATCGCGAGTCCGAAGCGCTTGCGGCCGTAATCAATCGCAAGAACGCGGCCGCCAGTAGCTGAATGCGCAGTCTGCGAAGGCGAATGGAGTGCGGGCTTCATCTCCATTCATTATAGCTTGGGGGTTGGCGGCGAACCCCCGGCGTCAATACCTGCTGTTTAGAAACACACTGTACTTGCGGCGTGGGGCGGATTAAAGCTCAGCGGCAACGGCATCGGCGATGCGCGCCACTTGAGTCATCTCGGCTACGTCATGGACGCGCACGATGTGCGCGCCATTCAAGATTGCCGAGGTCACGGTGGCGGCCGTGGCCCAGATGCGTCTCTCCGCCGGCGCCGGCGATGCCGCGCTGCCGAGAGCCGCGCCCAGAAACGCTTTGCGCGATGTGCCGACGAGGAGCGGATAGCCGAGCGCGGCTAAGCGCGGCAGATGCGCGAGCAACTCGAAATTCTGGCGATAGCTTTTGCCGAAGCCGATGCCGGGATCGAGCACGATTAGAGATTTGGCGATGCGCGCGCGGCGAGCGCGGGCAATTGCGGCGCGGAGGCCGGAGGTTACGTCTCGAAAAACATTTCGCGCGAAGCGCTGCTTCTGCATGGTCATCGGCTCGCCGCGCATGTGCATCAAGATAATGGGTACACGGCGGCGGCGCGCGGTTTCGCCGAGCGCGGGATCGAATCGCAAAGCGCTCACGTCATTGATGATCTCCGCGCCGGCGGCGACGGCGGCTTCCGCGACGGCGGCTTTCCGCGTGTCAATGGAAATGGGAATGCCCAAGCGTCCGCGCAGCGCGTTGAGCACCGGCATCACGCGGCCGAGTTCCTCATCAACGGAGATTGCCGCGGCGCCAGGCCGCGTGGATTCGCCACCGATGTCGAGGATGTCCGCGCCGGCCTTTTCGATTTCGAGCGCGCGGGCGACAGCGATTTCTGGGTTGAAGAATGCGCCGCCATCGCTGAAGCTATCGGGCGTCACGTTGAGCACGCCCATGACGAGCGTGCGCTCGCCGAGCACGAGTGTGCGGGACGGCAGACGCAGGCGGAATTTGCGGCGGCGAATCATAGGGGTTTTATACGGGATGCATTGTAAGGCATTGCCGGTAATGCGTTGCCGGCGCGCGAAAAGAAAACCATGGCCGCAAGAGCGGGGCCGTCGCTGCAACGACCAATATCTATTGCCCCGCGGGAATGTAATAGTTGGGGCGGCAATCGAGCCGCGCGCCCGGCTGCGCCTCCGGCTTACTGAACTGGACGGCGACGGAATGCCAGCCGTGGACGCTCGCGGGCGCGCTTGGATAAAATCCCAGCGTGTATTCCGTGCGCAGCGCAACGGCGATTCTGCGGTAGACGTCGCTAAGCGTGCCGATTTCGCGGAGAAAATAAAGCTGCCCTCCCGCACGCCGGACAAATTCAGCCAGGAACGCAGTGTAAGCCGGAATTCCCATGGTGCGAGACGCGTCGGAAATGATCGTCATCTTGCTGTGAGCCGCGAGCCACGCCTCCGTTACATTCGCGGGGCGGTTCTCCGTTGAAACCACGAAGACTTCGATGCCCGTGGTCGCAAGCTCGCGGACGACGTCCTCAAAGGTCAAATAATTTGCCTTGCCATCCCTCCGCGGAAACATGCTGGCGGGATTCCAGTTCAAGGCCAGGCCGCTATCCTGGCCATCCGTAAGAAGCACGATAGCCTTGCGGCCCATGGGCGCGTGCGGGCCGGTGAAAATCCGCTGAGCCGTCAGATAGACCGAGCCATAAATGTTTGAGCCGGTCTCTTCCACGGCGCGAAGCAGTTCGATGCTGCCGAGCGAAGTCTCCAATTGTTTGCGGTCGGTGGAGAACGGCAGCAGCAGGTGCGGATGTCCCGCGAAGGCAACGACCGCAACTTCGTCGCGCGGTGAAAGTTCGCTCGCAAGCGCACGCGCGGCGGATTTCATTTCCGAAAGGGAGTGGAACTCGCTTGGGCTGGCGTCAAGCACCAGCGCGATGTGCGCCGGCTCCGTTGAAGTGTCGAAATGCGAAAGCGGCTGCGGCACTCCGTCTGCCGACAATTGAAAATCCTCGCGACTTAGATTCAGCAGCGGCTCACCGGCGGTGGGTATCACAGAGCAACTGACTTCGACGAGATTCACGCGCGAACGAATCGCGAAACCGCTGTGCATAGCGTCTGTTGGAGCGGCATTCGGCGCGGGGCGCTTCGGAACCACGCGCAATTCACCGGTCTCCGGGTCGCGAACGTATTCGATGTCTTTGTCGAGCTGTTGAGGTTTGGCCTGCTTTGGCGCGCTCGTGGCTTGCTGCCGCGCGGAAACAGGTATTGCAAAAGAAAGTAGCGCCAAAAGGAAGAGGCTCGCAATGAAACGTGCGGCATTGCTCGCGCGGCTGCGGGCGTCACTTTGTGGGAGCATCAAAGGAAAATACAACGCGGTATTTCAATCCAAATCGAAATCGCGCATCGGCTTTTCGACCGGCTCGCCTTTTGCTTTCTTCAGGCCTTCTTCAAACTTGCGCGCCAGGACGTCGTCTTTCTTTTTCTCGGCTTCCCACGAATCGCGGAACTTGTCCTCGCGCTTCCGCGCCTGCTCGGCCAGAATTCCCGCGGCATCGTTCAGGTCAACGCCGGGTCCGGCCCTGACCGGTGCGACGTGCGAGAGGACGACCGCGAGTTCCGCGTCCACCCTGAGCTTTGCGTGGCAGCAGGGGCATGTGACTTCGACGGGATCGGGTTTCTTTACCATGGCTGTATTCTACGCCACTCCGCGCCGGGTGGGTGAGGGCCCCTGAAAAGCAATTGCCCGGCGCATTCGGTGATGACGCGCCGGGCAAAAAAACAGATTCAGCCGCAGGTCTTAGCCCTTGCTGAAACCCGGAGCGGGGCGCAGTTCGGGCCGGCCCAGCGGCTTCGGATCCGTGCTGGGCACGGCCGATGGCGGCGTCGGCGGAGTGGGGCTCGGCTTGTCTGCCAGAGGCTTGCCCTCAATGAGCAGCTTGATCTCATTGCCGTCAAGCACTTCGCGCACCAGCAACGCCTGAGCAATGCGTTCGAGGGAATCGCGGTTTGCCTCAAGAGTGGCGCGCGCGCGCGTGTACGCATTCGTGACAATATTTTTCACAGCGGAGTCAATGCGGATTGCCGTCTCTTCCGAGTAGTCACGGTGCTGCGCGATTTCGCGGCCCAGGAAAATTGCTTCTTCCTTTTTCCCGAATGAGAGCGGGCCAAGTTCGCTCATGCCCCAGTCGCAGACCATCTGCCGCGCGATGTCGGTGGCGTGCTCGATGTCGGCGCGCGCGCCGGTAGTCAAATGATTGAAGATGATTTCCTCCGCTGCGCGGCCGCCCATAGCCGTGGCCAGGCGCGCTTCCAGGTAGTCCTTCGTATAGGAATGCCGGTCGTCAATCGGAAGTTGCAGAGTGACGCCGAGCGCCATGCCGCGCGGAATGATGGTGACCTTGTGAAGCGGGTCAGTCCCCGGTGTCATTGCGGCGACGAGGGCGTGGCCGGCTTCGTGATAGGCGGTGGTTTTCTTTTCCTCATCGGAAAGGATCATGGATTTCCGTTCAGCGCCCATCATTACTTTGTCCTTGGCCATTTCAAAATCGACCATTTGGGCGGCCTTACGGTTCTGCCGCGCGGCCCATAGCGCGCCTTCGTTCACAAGGTTTGCAAGGTCGGCGCCGGAAAAGCCCGGCGTGCCGCGCGCGAGCACGGAAATATCTACGTCATCGTTGAGCGGCACTTTCCGCATGTGCACGCGGAGAATTTCTTCGCGGCCTTTGATGTCCGGACGGGGCACGACCACGCGGCGGTCAAACCGGCCCGGGCGCAAGAGAGCTGGATCGAGCACGTCGGGGCGGTTGGTGGCAGCAATCAGGATCACGCCCTCGTTGGATTCAAAACCATCCATTTCAACGAGCAGCGCGTTAAGCGTTTGCTCGCGTTCGTCATGCCCGCCGCCAAGACCTGCGCCACGGTGGCGGCCGACGGCGTCAATTTCGTCAATAAAAATAATGCAGGGCGCGTTCTTCTTGCCCTGCTCGAATAAATCGCGCACACGGCTTGCGCCCACGCCGACGAACATTTCGACGAAGTCGGAACCGGAAATTGAAAAGAAGGGGACATTGGCTTCGCCGGCAATCGCGCGGGCAAGCAGCGTCTTGCCCGTGCCGGGAGGCCCGACAAGGAGCACGCCCTTGGGAATGCGTCCGCCGAGCTTCTGGAATTTTTGCGGGTCTTTCAGGAAATCAATGATCTCCTGAAGCTCTTCCTTTGCCTCGTCAATTCCCGCGACATCTTTGAAAGTGGCTTTCTTCTGCTGGGCGGTCAATAAGCGCGCGCGGGACTTCCCGAAGCTCAGCGCTTTGTTTCCGCCCGCCTGCATCTGTCGGAGCATGAAGATCCACAGAGCGAACAGGATGACAAAGGGGACCACCTGCAGGACGATGGTGATCCAATCGTTGTGGCCGACTTCCTTGATGTTGATGCGGACGTTTTTATCGCGTAGCTCCTTCATCAGGTCGGGAGCAGCCTCTTTAAAAATGGTGGTGTGGAACTTCGTGTCCGGATCCCGGTACTCGCCTTCTATGTCATAGCTGTTCGCGGAGATATTTAGCGAAACTTCCTTGACGTTATTCGCGTCCACACGGGCCATGAATTCGCCGTAGGACACCTCCGCAACACTCTTGGCCTGATTGCCGGGCGCAAAAACGCGCCAGAGCAACAGAGCAAGCAGGATGATGAACATCCAGACTAAGATTGTTTTTGCCGCTGAACTAGAATTCACGACTTTCCTCGCCTGGGGTTTACGGCTCTGGTCTTGCGCCTTGATGCCCCGCGCCCGCCATTTACTGAAGCTTGGTGACCGAGCGCCCCGATGTAGGGGAGGTTGCGGTAACGGCCATGCCGCCCCGCCAGCCCATACCCCACCAATATGTTAGATGCGTCTACGAAGCCAAAGTAATCAGGCTGCAGGTCCACGCGGCGGCCCGATGGCCTGTCAACCATCACGGCGATCCGCAGTGACCGCGGATCACTTTCGAGCAGGCGCTTGCACAAGAAATCCATCGTAATTCCCGTGTCCAGAATGGCAGCCACCACAAGTACGTTCCTTCCCTTCAACATGGGCGCGCGGCTGAAGAAAATCTCGCGCCGAGAAAACCCGCTCAATTCGACATCGCGCACTTCAGTGCGAACAAAATGGCAAGACACCGGGCTTGCAATTCGTCTTACCAGATCCGCCGCAAAAACAAACCCGCTTTCCACCAGGATAACCGCATCTACCGGACTTCCGGCATAGTCCTTGTTGATGGAGCGGCCCATCGCGGTAACCCGATTCGCCACGCGGGCCGGCGAATAGACAACCCTGGGCTTTGCGCTCAAATCGGTTCCTCAGAAATCACAAGAGCCCTCCGCGTCTTGCCGTCCGTCACGTATTTCTCGGCCACGGGAAACCCGCGCGCCCAGACCAGCTCACCGTTACTCGTGAGCACTGGCCAGCCATGGCGCTCGCGGAGGGCAACCCGCCGCTCGCGCAAAAGATGCTTCAGCTTATGGGTGCGCAGCCGTCCCTGAGGCCGGAAAGCGTCACCGGGCAGCCAGTTCCGCACCACAAGAGGAGGACGCAGGCAGCCGAAATCGGCGACTGTTGCTTCTTGTTTAGTGTCCCTCGCCGCCGTAGGCCAGTCAATCACTTTCAGGTGAAGTCGCGCTCTGATATCCGGAATGTCAATGGCCTCCTCGCTGTGGCCATCAAGGTCCAGCAGGCGCTGGAATTCAGGAGCGAAGGCGGTCGTTTTCTTCAATGATTCGGCGTCACGGGGGCTTCGCCGCAGGAAGCGGAGTTCGTCGAAGCATCTTTCAACACTGATCCCAAACGGCAATGTGACCTGGTGGCCGCTGGTGGAAGCAGACGCGAGGTGAAGAACATCCTCGACATGGCGTCCCGTAAATCCCAGGAGATCACCTTTCAATTCGCCCAGGATCCTGCGGACCAACTTCGTGGAGAGAGCCTTGAGCGCGGACATGCCGGCTGGAACTGTCGCGGGAAAATCCAAAGGCGCGAGGAGGTTAATCACCGAAAGCTGAAGAGATCCCCCTTCACGGCGCACCAGGGATTGAAATCTTTCCTCCACAAGTACTTGCCAGAACTCCTCATCCTGCCGGGCAAGAGTGGAAAGATTACTCAGTTGGCCGACAATTGTCGGCTGGAATTCACTTTCCAGCAAGGGGAGAAGCCGGGCGCGGATTCGCGCGCGCAAACGGGATTCGTCAAAGTTGGTTGCATCCTCACGCCAGGTGATTCCGCGCCCGCGGAGAAAGTCGCGCAGCTCGGCGCGCCGGACTTCGATCAATGGACGGACGATGTATCCAGCGACGGGATAAATCCCCGCCAACCCCGCGAGGCCTGTCCCGCGGATGATCTTTGCCAGAACTGTTTCGGCGAGGTCGTCAGCCGAATGCGCCACAGCGACACGCCCAACGCGGCCTTCCGATACCAGACGCGCAAAGAAACCGTAGCGGCACTTGCGAGCCGCGTCTTCAAGATTGGAATTCGTTTTCCGGGCCTGCGCGGCGACCTCCTGGCAATCCGCGATGAATTCAAGATGATGCCGCGCGGCAAGGGCAGCTACAAACTGTTCATCCCCGTCCGATTCCACGCCGCGCAGTTGATGATTGAAGTGGAGCACGGAGAGATGGATGCCGAGTTCAGCTTGAAGATCCCGCAGGAGCAGCAACAGACTGACGGAATCGGCGCCGCCGGAAACAGCTACACCAACGGCGTCACCCGCGCGAAACATCCTGTGCCGCCGGATGGTGTTGAGCGCACGTTGAGAAAGGGATGGCAGCATCGCAGTGGCGCCGTAAGGCGCGGCTCCGCCTATCTTAGCAATGCTCGGAGGAATGGAACAAATGAATGCCCTTTGCAGAAGGCCGCCGGGTTTCAGGGTTGATTGGAGAGCTGCTGCGCCATCAGGTCCCGGCTGTAGGCAATCCGGCGATCCAGCGTAATGGCGGCGAAGTAAGCGCATCCGGAGCGCTCCCGCTCCGTCCATTCATTCAATGAAGGTAAGATGCGGTTTGCGAATTTGCGAACAAAGGTTAGCATCCGAAAATAAGCATTCACGGAAGAAACCGGCCAGTGATCGCTTCTTGACTCAGGGCAAAGCCGCCCCAACTGAACAAGGCGCTCGAACTCTTCACCGCTGACTTCTCGGCCATGAATCGCCGCGACCTCCCTGACCTGTGGAGAGAGAGGTTGAGTGCTGCATGCAGCGATCACCGATCGCGAATAGGAAATGAAAAACTGCAGCAGAGCGAACATCGAAAAAGCGAGGATGATGGCGGTAATCATCGGCTACCTGCCACTGCCCGCTGTCCAGCCACCACGCGCGCCGGGGACATCCTCGCGGTTTCGGAAACCCTTAAGAACGTATAGCCCCACGCAAGCGGAAGCCAAAGACCCGTCACAGCAGGTACAATTCGCCATGCAGCGCTGTTTGGATACATGGCGGCGTATAAGACGGCCAATGCGTAATGAGCGGCTAGAGCGCTGAAGTTGACACCCAACGCCAGCGACAACTGAATCAATCGAGTTCGGGTTTCACGCAGCTGCCTCAGGGCGGCCCACAGGACGTACGTCAGAATGGCTCCGACAAAATATAAGTTCTGGGATAGCTCGGCCACAAAGCGACTTACCAGCAAATCCTGCGACTGGCGAACCATTAAGTAAGAAACCGCGCAAGTCAGGCTTAGGACGACGAGTGAGCCGACGCGAATGTAAGGCTTGGCCCCCAGCTCCGAAAAAACGTGGGCAAAGAGCGCCATCAGCGCGAAAAAAAGGCAGATTGTTAGAAGGAAATCAGAGTAGAAATAAATATAAAAGTATTGTGCCGATCTGAAGCCATATCTTTGCAGCATGATATAGCGGGCAGCGGTAAACAAAGAGGCCGCCAACATGTAAAAATTTAAGGGGAAGAACTTAAAGAAGGACTTTGCGCGAATTGCGCACACCACCACGGCAATCTGCAGTAGCGCAGTTATCAACCACAACACATAATCAAGCGGGCCAAGCATGAGCTACCTCAATTGCGTCGCCCCAGTCCCAGCCCGCCCTGTTTATTGTCTACGTGCCCGTCAGGCTTCGTAACTCTCGCCCGGACGACTTACGCCAGCGTCGGCCACGGGGGGGCAGGGCCGCCACCGTTTAATGCCAGCGTCGGCCACGGGGGGGCAGGGCCACCACCGTTGAATGCCAACGTCGGCCACGGGGGGGCAGGGCCACCACCGTTGAATGCCAACGTCGGCCACGGGGGGGCAGGGCCACCACCATTTGCCGTTAGTACCGGTGCGGGATTCGCTGACAGGTTGCAAACTGCGAGTGCGCCTGCCAGCAGAAGAACCGCGAGCACAAATACCGCTAACCACCTGTTCATGTACCCTCCGAAAAGCGAACAGCGGAGGGATTATAGGCAGTCGTGCTCCACTTTGGTACTTAAACGGCTATTTTGTGCCTAAAAAGTAAACACCTCTAGGCATTAGCCTGCTAGCGGCACTCGCCCGCTAGCATGGGCTAGAATTTGACCGAATCCTACGCGGGCAGATTAGCAGCCGGGAAGGAATTGGGTCAATGGGCCGGAAGTACTATGTTTTCAGAAAGTTGGCAGGTACTATTACTTTGCTGGCTGAGTCCGAAACAGCTTGAGGCCAAACCAACTATAGAGATTACAAGGGATAATTTGTCAGTCTTGTACCCGGGCGGCTTGACACCTTCGAGCGTCACTCCTTACTATCATTTCCATTGACATGGCCGGTGTAGCTCAGAGGTAGAGCGAAGGTCTCATAATCCTTAGGTCGTGGGTTCGAGTCCCACCGCCGGCACCATTCATTCTAAAGGGTTTACGGTATTTCAGCGCGGCTGCGTATCCACCGCGTATCCACGATAGGACTTTGTTCCGTCGCTTTTCGAACCTGGAGCCGCCGCTCTTCCTCGGAAGAGTTGAATGCAAATCTTGTAAGGAAATTGGTGAGGTGCTCTGAATAAACGGCCGGAATGTTTAATTCATTTTCGAGGGAGACGGTGTCTAATAGTTGGAGCTAACCCTGAGACTCTTAAGCAATCGTGGTTGGCTTGTGACATAAGATGCCACCCTAAGGAATGAAATGGAGTCCGCACAGATGCGAGGCATTTCCCTTCGCTCGACAATTACCCCCCGCATATCAATTTCAGTGGTGTTTTTGTCTGTATCAGTTCTTCTTGGATTTTGCTGTACACAATCCAGTTCTTCACCGGGAGTAATTCTGGAAGTTATCAACAGACATTTCACCGTAGGACTCAAAATCCCCTCTCTGTACCTTCGGGTGCTTTCTGACGGCACTGCTGAGTGTCATAAGCTGAAGTACAGTGGGAATGAAGCCGAGATCGTAAAAAAGAGTAAGCTTGCGCCAGATGAACTCGGGAGACTGGAAGCCCTTCTAGGCTCTGCGGATATGCTGAACGTCAAAAAGAGATACGAATTGATGCACTTCGCCGTTGATTCTTGGATGGAGTGGGACATACAGGTGCCGCACCGGGGAGCTACACAGGAAATTCAAGTACTGAACTTTTCTCCGGAGTCAGCGCGAGAAAGGAATCAGGCTTATCCGGATGCCCTAGTAAAATTGGGCTGTTCAATTCGGAAGGTACGTCACGAGGTATATGGGGATGAGCCCTACGAGCCCAGCTATCTTAGCGACGACTGCAAGAAGGCTCTAGCGAATCACTGATTCGTGGCGCACCCAAGGGGCCGATCTTAGAACTTTTCTCCAGGATTTCGTGGCCAGCTTGACACAGACTGAGGTATCAGTTGGATCGAGAGCGTAACACGAACTGGAACTCCGGGGGCAACCCGACGAACGCGGGCAAGCTAGCTTCCAGGAAGCATTCCGAGAATGTGTGAGTTCCCATGGAGAAGTTGCCGCCTTCTTCCCGCCCGTTGCCACCGATACACACCAAGCGATGAGCAGTGCTGATAACCCTGAAAAGAATGGCATCGGGGACAAGACATAGCCAACGCTGATTTGTTTGAGTGAGGAAAATACAAGAAAAGCCAGAGCGATCCTGGCGGGAAATGTTGTGGCTGCCGGAGGATCCCCGAGAAACCTCCAATTAAATGCAATTACAGCTATGCAAAAACGAGGAAGTTGTCCCGCCTTTAGTTGAAACCTGAACAAGGGAAGCAGCGGCTCTCGACCCGAACTCGGATAGAGTTCGGGTTGGAAACTCTATTTTGAGAGGAGAGCCGCTGTGAGGAAAACCTATCAGGGAACGGAGTACAAGTCCAAGCAGAAGTTCGAGGTGATCGGCAAGCGGGAGTTGCTGGTGGAGGTGCCGCTGCCGATGGTCGAGGTGTGGGAGGAACTGCAAGCCCAAGTCGAACAGTTGACCGGAGAAGCCGGGCTAAGGATCATCGGCACGATTCTGGAAAACGAGGTGACGCGGCGCGTGGGACCTCCGCACCGGCCGGGTCCCGAGTCGGGCGCGGTGCGCTGGGGCCGCCAGCCCGGCTACGTGATCTTCAGCGGGCAGAAAGTAGCGGTGACTCGCCCACGAGTGCGCACACGGGCAGGTCAAGAAGTGGAACTGGATAGTTACGCGCGCCTGCAACACGACGGACGGCGGCAGCGAGCCGTGCGGGAAGGCATCGTCGCGGGACTGACTTCACGGAACTATCGCCGCGCGGTCCAGAGCGTGCTGGACGGCTACGGGATCGAGAAATCCAGCGTGAGCCGCCAGTTCGTGGCTGCCAGTGCCACGCAGTTGCAAGAACTGTGCGAGAAAAAGCTTGACGCTCTCGATCTGGCAGCCATCCTGATCGATGGGATCCATCTCGGCAAGCAAGTGCTGGTGGTGGCGCTGGGCATCGAAATCAGCGGGGAAAAGCACGTTCTGGGGCTGTGGCAAGGAGCGACGGAGAACACCACGGTGGTGAAGGAGTTGCTGGAGGATCTGGTGACGCGCGGTCTCGATGCGGAGCGTCGCTACTTGTTCGTGATCGACGGGGCGAAAGCGCTGCGGGCGGGGATCGAGCGCGTGTTTGGCGAGCGCGCGGAGGTGCAGCGCTGCCAGATCCACAAGCGGCGCAACGTGAAAGAGCATCTGCCGAAGAGCGCCCAGGGTGATACGGACCGGAGAATCCGCAACGCCTACGCGATGACGGATTACGCGGCGGCGAAAGCGGAGTTGGAGAAAATCTTCCGGCAACTGGAACGCATCAACCCGAGCGCGGCGCGCAGCTTGGAAGAAGGGCTGGAGGAAACGCTGACGGTGCACCGGCTAGGCGTGGGCTGGCTGCTGCGCCGAACGCTGGCTTCGACCAATCCCATCGAGTCGTGCCTGTCGACCGTCGAGCGAGTGGCGCGGAACGTAAAACGCTGGCGAGAAGGAGAGCACGCCTTGCGCTGGACGGCTACCGGGTTGTTGGAAGCGCAGAAGAAATTCCGGCGAGTGAAAGGCTATCGGGAACTGGAACTCTTGCATCGCCGGATGAACCCGTCGTTGACTCAGCAGGCGCAGGTCGCGTAACGTGCGGAAAGTCGAGAGCCGCTGCTTTCAACTAAACCGGGGACAACTTCAAAACGAGAACTTCAATCGCTTCTGTTCGCGCAGCCCATCACAGGCGAGGGCGGATTAGACATAGGACATGAGCCACCGTACACGATGACCCTTGATTATGGTTTCGAGTGATACACCTGAGGGGTTGCCACTCGCGGGGATCGATGTAACTTTTTTGTTCGAGCTTGCGTAGTAACAAGTCGGACTGCCTGAACGGTTTAGGCCGTCTACATATTGCTCATCATCTTTCTGGGAGGGGTCACACATGCACGTGGAGTCTGAAGTGTTGTGCGTTCGCTCGAATACATGGAGGGGGAACGAAATGTTAAATCGTGTTTTTCAGTCGCTGCTGATTGCTTGTCTGATTACCGGTACGTTATGGGCAGCGGGCGATCCCTTCGTTGGCAAATGGAAGGTGAACCCGGACAAAAGCAAACTCACCGACGAAATGATGGTTGAGTCTGCGGGCTCAAACAGATACAAAATCACCTTTGCGCCAGGCCAAGTCGACACAATCGTAGCCGACGGGAGTGACCAGCCAGGTCTGAGCGGAACCACCCTGTCAATCACGGTGAAAGGACCCAACAGCTGGGAGATTATCCGCAAGATGAAGGGCCGCACGCTCCTCACGGCGTATTGGACGCTTTCCGAAGACGGCAAAACGCTTAACGACGCCTTTACGCAATATTTGCCCGACGGTATGACATTGTTCTCGCAACCTTTGCCCGACGGTTCGACATTGTTCTTGCCCTATGTGTACGAGCGGACGGCGGGAAATTCAGGTTTTCTAGGCACATGGGACAGCGAGAGCGCGAAAGTGACGGCGGGGATCGAGCTCCAGATCCAGCCCTACGAGCGTGACGGCCTGTCACTTAAACGATCCGATGAAGAAATGGCAAAGATGATCAAGTTAGATGGGAACGATTATCCGGACCTCGATCCGAACGGGGGGGATAAAGGCACTTCATATTCGGGCCGCCGCGTGAACGAGCGCAGTCTGGAAATCACAGAGAAATTCAAAGGCAAAATTACGGGCACCCGGCAGATCGAGCTTTCTAGAGATCTCAAGACCTTGACGGTGACTGTGCACCTGGTGGGTCAAAGCAGGCCCCAGAGCATCCTTGTGTATGGTCGGGAATAGACCGCGCGACTCCGCGGCTGGACACTGTTCGTTTTTTGCGTGGATCGGCCGGGCTGCCGTACAGCGTGAAGCGCGCAGCCACGCATAGAAGATCAACAGGGCATCTCAGGAACTTGAAGCGAATCCTTTCGAGAAGTGGCGCGCCCAAGGGGGTTCGAACAGCCACGAGTAGCTCAGCCGTTTTTTCTGTGGTAATGAGGGCTCCCCTTTTTACTTAGACGGCGTTTATATATGCGGAATTTTTCCGAAAAATCGTTTTCGTACCAGGGCGATTCTTCAGGTGTTCCTGCGTATCCACCACGTATCTACATTGAGCGTTTTGGGCGGTTCTAGCGGTTGTGGAGTTACATATAATCAGTAAGTTGCAGATTCTAAAGGTGAGTAGTGGGTTCGAGTCCCACCGCCGGCACCATTTTTTCTAAATGACTTGCGGAATTTTCAGTGAGTCTACGTTTCCACTGCGTATCCACAGTCAGAATTTCTTGCGTTTCATGGGAGTTGGAAGACAGCGCGCTTTTTCCTCACGATTGAATCCAAATCATGTACGAAAAAAGGTGAGGTGTCGGAGGCGCAGGGCTTCACGGGGGTCAAATTGTTGCAATTCGGATGACGCGAACTAGCATTTGTGTTAGGTTTCCAAAATGAAATCACGCGATTCGTGCCCGGGGTTTGCACGGACAGCTTTACTCGCCGCCACCCTTTGTCTTTCCGCGACGGGTCTTCTTCTGTGTAGTCCCGTATTCTTGCGTGCGCAGCCAGAACAGGTCGTTTGGACGGACCAAGAGAAACCCATCTTGAATCAAATGCGCGGTCTTCGCGATTTGCCGGATGACGTAAGGGCGCGCACAACCAAACAACTTGCAATGGATATTCGGCAGCTGCCCGCGGGGCCGAATAAAGTGGTTCTGGCGAACGGACTTGCAAATCTTTCCACCGAAGGAGACTTCGGCCGGGATACGTTGCAGGAAGTGGCGACTACCCTGGCTGCCGCGTTACGAGAACATCCGGTTCGCGCAGACAAGGATGAACCTCCGCCGCCTTATGTGGAACTCGCCCAGCTTGTGCGCTACGAGCACGTCCAGGCGTCATTGGACGACCCACAATTTGCCGCGGCTATGTCAAAACTTGATGCCGACGATGAGCGCCGCCAGCAGGCTAATTTCACCTTGACGGAATTGCGCGGAAACACCTGGACCTTGAAGGACCTGCGCGGCAAGGTAGTGGTGGTGAATTTTTGGGCCACCTGGTGCCAGCCGTGCCGCAGGGAAATGCCCGATCTTGAGGCGCTTTACGAGCGATTCAAAGATCAGGGCCTGGTGATCCTGGGCATCTCAGATGAAGACGCAAGTAAAGTAAAGCCATTTATCGCGGCCCAGAAAGTCACCTACCCGATCCTGCTTGATCCGGGGCGGAAGGTGAACGATCTTTTCCGAATGGACTCAATTCCGAAGACATTTGTTTACGATCGCGGCGGCAAGCTGGTTTCGCAGTCCATCGACATGCGAACGCGGAAGCAGTTTCTGGAAATGTTGGCGCAGGCAGGATTGCAATAGAGAGCATTTGTTCGCAGGTAGAGAGTGGCGCATGTCTAGCGGGTGTGGCGTTTCGTAGAATCCGTAAGTTACAAATTCTAAATGTGAGTAGTGGTTAGAGTCCCACCACCGACACAACTTCCAAAATATGATTGCTGAGTTTTGCTCGTGCGACTATGGTTGTAGAGGCATGGGACGGCTGCAGGCGCCGTCCGCGGCGAACGTGACCATCTGTCCCGGATTCAGAAGGAATGTAAATTTTGTTTTCACTTCCGTGATTTCCAACTGACCTGAGTACAATCGGGCATACCCAGATCCATCCGGCGCGAGGTAAATATCGAAGTCCGTGCCACGGATTCCAATACTCAGTGCTTGGCGAACGTTGATCTGCATTTGCGCCGGGGCGGCTACGGTTTTTCCCGTGACCCAACGAAGCGAACCCTTCAGCATTTGAACGCCTGCTTTGCGCAAAGACATGTCCGGATCGTAAATGAAATCGTCGAGTTGCATTTCGGAATCAGGGCCGATGTTCCACTTCGTGCCGTCGGCAAGTGTGAGCGTCGCGCGGCTGTTTGGGCCAGTGAAAATCCGGGCGCCATTATCAATCGAAACCTGTGTTGCGTCTTGCGCGCTGAGTTTGGCGCCTCTGGAAGTGAGAATGTAGACGTCCCCTTGCGACTCGGCACCTTTTAGCGTGAACGAAGTTGCGGAAGGATTCGAAACGTCCGTTTTTGTCTGTTCCAGTTCTGTGTCGGGAACCAGTGGTACCGGCTGTCCGGTTGCCCCATCTGCGTTTAGCGTCACCATCTGACCCGCATTCATCGAGGTAACCTTGCCCGTCTTGGTGTCCGTAAATTCAACCAAACCCGAGTAGAGCTTGATAGAGCCAGAATTGTCCGGCGCGATGGCTACCTCAACATCGGTGCCGCGGATTCCGATTGTGCCCGTAGGGACGTTTATCTTCATGTTGTCGGGTTGTTCCCGCGCCACTTTTCCGGAGACAAACCTGAATACGCCCTTCGTTATTCTGGCAGTGATTTTTCCCACGCTGGTATTGGGATCGTAAACAAATTCGTCAATCACCATGTCCGAGTCAGCGCCGATTACGAATACGGTCTCGTCCAGCAACATGACACGCATGTGGCCACCGGGCTTAGTGATAATGTGTTCACCGAAATAGATTGGCGTACCGGGTTTAATCGGGACCATGTGCCCGTCCGCCGTCAGCCAAAAGACATCCCCACGCACCTCCCCTGCCCCTCCGACTCGAATCAAGGACGCACTACTATTCGAAATGGGCACGCTGCCCCTGTCGATCTGAGGAGGCTTTGCCGAAGCAACTTTCCCGGAAGCCGGGTCGAAGTCCACGGACGTATGGTTCGCGGGAGGAGGGCCGGGCTGCTCCTCAATCCTTTGCTTGATGATGTTCCAGTTTTTATCTACGCGAAAGTCGATTCCTCCAGATGCGCTCATCACCTCCCCGACTGGCGCCTGCTTTACCGCGATCTCCATATGAATCACACCGGGAAACTGAGCGGGAGGATTCCAGACTCCGCGTCCTTCCGCCGGAAATGACAACTTGATTCCTTTGTGTTTCAGCCAGTCGGCGATCGCCATTACCTTCATGGTTTCACGGAGATCGAGAAGAACTGGAAAATTGGCGGCGAGTGGATCGTACAGCGCGGTCAGTTCGTCGGCGTACTGCTTCAGAAGCGGATCCGCGACGCTTTCCCGGCCGGATGCTCCGGCGCCGCGGTCGTATCGCTCCATGTGAATGCGAATGGGCGTTTTCCCAAACCGGACCGTCCCGCCATCGTTGGACTCGAGCAGTTCAAACGCATCCGGCGCGAACCAGGTGTGTCCCTCGGCTGCTGGCGCGCGGGCGACCGTTTGGCGCCATTCAAAATAAGTGCGGTAACCCGGCACATTCGATTTAATTTCCGGCATGTCCATAAGGTTCTTGCCGAACACGTCGGCTTCAAACGCCACCCTGGCCAGAAGCGAATTTGCAGGAAGCCCCTGGTACACCGGGACGACAACCGGGTTTACGCCAAGCACCTCGCGCATGATGTCCGGAGGAATGTGGACGAATGTGCGATTGCCGATGAGCGCGCCGAACGCGTTTTTCTGGACTGCGACCGTGTCGTCTTGGGACATCTCGAGTGTTTTTGCCAGGGCCGTTCCGAAGTCGGTGCCGCTGCGCTTCAGTGAGAGGTACCTGTTGAGGTAGCGGTTTTCGTCCACCCTATAGGCGCGCGCCATTCCGCGAAGGCCCCAGGAAAAAAGAGTCTCACGCGAAGCTTCGTTCCCGTTAAACGCGCCAGCGTAAACGTTCAGAAAATTCTGATCGAACGGCACGACGACACTCGTGGCGGCAAGGAAGAAATGCTCGACAGGAGACCTGCGCTGGCCGTCCGGGTCCAATACTTTCTGGTTGGGGTTGGGCGTGCTCGCGGCGCGCTCCACCTCGTCCACGGCCTTCATCACCTTCGCTGCATCCGGATACCCCGTGACAGCAAACACCGCCGTCCACAAACTCATCTTGTCCATTCCTTGGTGGACATCGGCGCCGAGCATGTGGTACCACCACTCGCCGCGTTGAGTCAGATGCCCGCTGGCATCAACTGTGCCTGCAAGCCGGTTGGTCAAATCCTGATCCGCCATACTGAACGCGCGGTCGATTGACTGTTTCGATTCCGGGGTCCACTCGAGGCTGAACGTCGGATTATTGCTTTCGAGCGCCGCAGCCAGATAGTCGAAAAACGGAACCGTGCGCGGCGCCCCGCCTCCGGCGCGATGTCCGAAGAGAGTTAGCGTGCCGTTTCTTGGATCAACCGTCACGCCATCCAATGTGTCGAAATCAATCCGAGTGTCCGCATAAAAGCCGGTCGCCGGACTGGGTTGAGCAAGACCCGAGGTAAGCTGCGTCAAGACAGCCGATGGAGCAGCGGGCGCGCCAGGCGAGGACGGTATGACTGGAACTGGCGGGCCGTTATTGTTTGCAACCTGTAATACCGTGGCCCCGCTGGCACGGGCAGCCGCCACCGCCTGATCAAAATTCGTGAAGGCCAGTATCAGCGGATCGCGGGGGAGCAAGTACTTGCCAAACATAGGGGCCTTCTGGGCTTTTTCCACCTCCTGCATATTTACGTGGTCGAACGTCTCGGTCTGGCCGTTATTGAACTGGACGGCAAGATCGTTAGGGTAATGGCGCCTGAAGGGGCCGGGGTCGGCCGCTTTCACGACCTCGGCACGGCTATGTTCAAATGAATGGCTCTTGAATTTTTCCGGCCCCACAACTTCATAGCGAACGGATTCGCGCGAGAAATAAAGGTAACCATAGCAGCCGGAGGCGCTCATGCCTCCGTGAACGTGCATCACCGGGAAACGGATCACCGGGTCGGCGCCGTCAGAAACAATCTCAACACCGCCCTTGGCATCAGTTTTTTCACGCTGCTTTGCTGCAATGGTGTCTTGTTTCGATTGCTTCGCGGGGGCCGCCAATGGGGGGAGCGCGCGGTTAGGCGCTGGGAAAACGAGCGTTGTAATCAGCAGTAGGAGAAAAGTCGGGAATGCAGCTTTCCGCACCGGACAGCCTTTCGAGAGGTCGAACCCAAGCTTAAACTCAAAAATGAACTATATGAACGGGAAGTTCCCTTTTGACTGCGTAAACGGCACCATAGTTTGTTCCATTTACGTTCCAGTTGGCCGCGAGAGCAGAGGATGGTGCGTATTGATCGTCGGGTTTTTTCTGGAAGTTCGGTGTTTTCAATCGGCTCACGTATTTCGAGTTCCATTTGCAGGTCTTCTGCGACTACGCCAATCAAGCATCAAAACACAGGCCAGAAACGGCAACAGCCAAATCACGCGGCTCTGGTAACGGTCTTCGACCGTTGACAGGGCTCCCGTTACAAAAGCATTGGCAACAACTGTGAGCAAGATCACCGTGCCGAGGCCCACAATCCGAGAAGTTTTATGACGCCAAATGAGAATGGTGAACACGGCGATCAAGACGAGGGATGCAATCACCGCACAGTATTGGACTATCACGAAGAAATCAAAAGGGATAGCGTCCCGAGCTTGGCGGCTCTGCAGATAATGCGCCCGTCCGCTGGGAAGCACGTTATCGAATTCCTTCAATACCCAATCGTTTGCATCAAGCTCGAAGCCAAACGTCGTCAGTTGCTCCCAGAAGTTGGCGAGCGACTTGGATATCTGCGCGCGAGGATACGCGCGCAGAGTGGCCAGAACGAACGGAATTTCTTCCCGCCGCAGCCGGTTTTCCATCTCCTCGGAAGCGCTCTGCCAGATTCCGTTCTCTCCCCAGATAAACTCGTCTGAGTCATTCGGTAGGTTATGGACGTACTCACAGATGGCAAATTTCACCTGCCCGCAATGCTGCTCCAAATACCAGCGTCCGGGGCCATCGGCAATCACGCGGGCCATCAGAAATGGCGGCCGCTCGCCGTTCAGCGATGGCTCGCCATACAAATAGGTGTGCAGCGCCACTTGGGCTGCTGCCGCAAGCAAAACGATCATTGCCACTCCGCACACGGCTCTCAAACGGATGTGCGTTGACTTGCGACGAAGAACCCACAGCAAAGCCAAGAAGACGCACAATCCAGCGGCAAGAATGAGATGCGTGGCATGGGACGCCACTCCCCACCAGGCGATCAGAATTATCCCGCCGCGCTCAACACGAGAGAGGGTCTCTCTGGCAAACACGAGCAGAAAAATACAGAGGTACAATACAGGACCCAGAATGTCCGGCATGATTTCGCTCGCGAACCAACTCATGCTCGTCAGCAGGCTGAGCAGCAGGCAGAGAGCGAGGAAACACCAAACGGTTTGCCGCGGCAAGATTGATCGCACGACGAGCCAGACGACATACGATGTCAGCAGCGCCTGAAGTGCAACGACAGCCCACAGGTTGAAGATCCAATGGAACGGAAATATCCCCAGACTATAGATGAACGACCGAAAGCCATAGTATTCCGATAGTTTGTGCAGGAATAACGCCCGCGCGACGAGGCGGCCATCCCCGATGTAAGTCATCGAATCCGGATAAAGCAGCGGATAGCGGTTAAAGAGCGCCGGCCAGGTCATGAGGAACGCGCCCACCAACACCGCGGCGCCGCGCCAGACTAGAAAGCGGACCGTCCCGTTGCGGATGGCATCTCGGGGGCCGGTATCTGTCGGTTTAATGGCCAACCTCTCTTTCAAATCCGTCCGCGCAATGCGATGCAGGGCAAAAGCGTGGTGAATACCTTAATCCAAGAAATCTTTTTTGAATTAGAAAACGCACAGCATTGTACACGCGCTTTCTCTCCTATGAATTGCGCGTATCGAGTTTCATCCGGGAGATCCCCCGCTTGTTATAGAGTGTGACCTTGACTCTGGAACGTGTTCCAGGGTGCACCCTCTTCTTGCTAAGGCAGATTAGATTCAAATGGGAGAATCCCGCACTTTGCGAATTGGAGAAATTGCAGGGCAAGTTGGCGTCAGTCCCGACACGATACGACATTACGAACGCGTCGGCGTGTTGCCGCACCCTCCCCGGACATCAGCCGGGTATCGCCGGTTTTCGGGGGAGACGGTCGAGCGCGTGCGGCTCGTCCGCCGCGCCCTGGCGATTGGTTTTTCACTTGCCGAGCTTGCACGCATCCTCAAGGTCAGGGACGCCGGTGGAGTTCCCTGCAAGGCTGTTCACACGCTCGCCAAGCAGAAACTCCAATCTCTGAAGGAACAGATCGCCGATCTCATCCGGCTTCGCAGGCAAATGGAAGGCGTCCTGCGGAGCTGGGACCGCAAACTGGCCCGCGCCCCAAAAGGGAAACGGGCCGGTCTTCTCGAATCGCTAAAAGGATCTCCCCCAAAGCCTGCCTTCGGGAGAAAACACAAATGAAGCTTTCAATTCTTGCAATTGCATTGGCACTGAGCGTTGCCACAATCAACGCGCAACAGAAGACAGGCGCCTCAGATTCGCAAGACAAGCAGGACCACACAGCCGGGGTGAAGGAACGCGGAGCTCACGAAATGGGTTTCTCGCAAGACAAGGCAACCCACCATTTCCTGCTGTTTCCGGACGGCGGCTCAATCCAGATCGTGGCAAATACCGCCACGGACACAACGACCCGTGACCAGATTCAGATGCACCTGGCCCACATCGCCCAGATGTTCTCGAATGGGAATTTTCAGATCCCGATGTTGATCCACGACAAAGTCCCGCCCGGCGTCCCTGCGATGCAACGGCTGAAGGCTGCCATCACATATAAGTTCGAGAAGCTGGGTTCCGGCGGACAGGTCCGAATCACCACGAAAAACGCGGAGGCTCTATCAGCTATATACGAGTTTCTGCGATTTCAAATCGCAGACCATCAAACGGGCGATTCCACGCAAGTAACTCAACCGAAGTAATTGTCTTTTACAGCCACAGGAAAAGGGCGGACGAGCGCACAGTTTTTCTGCTATTTTTCGCCCTTTTTCTTGTCGAGCTTGAGGTTGATAACAATTTCGTTTCGCGTGTCAAAGGTCGAAATGGTCCGGTTTATGGACGTGTCGCCGTTCAATTCGGCGTGGATCTCAAAATCTACATTCGGATCCAGTCCGCTAAACCGGTAAAGGCCATGGTCGTCGGTGATCAAGGTGCGAATGACTTTGGTCTTGCGGTTTTCCAAGTAAACGATGGCAGCGGACACCGGATTTTCCTGCTTATCCAGAATGGTTCCGCGCACGGTGCGCAACTGCGCCTGGTTTTTCTGTGCTGCGACGGACGCCAAGGCAAGGAAGCCGAACAGCAACGCGCAAGCAATTCGGGTTCGCGTCATTTATGTTTTTTCTCCGGCTGAAGGTCCATGTGAAAGACCATGTCCTGTTTCCCTGTATCCGCATGCGCCGTGCGCACCTGCGTAATGAATTTGTCCGCCTTTACCTGGATGTCGTAGTCACCGCCGTTTGGAACGCGGACCGCGAATTCCCCGCGGCGATCCGACCAGGCTTCATAATCGGGTCTTTTCTTCCCGGTTGGGTGGACATGAATCTCCGCGCCAACAAGAAGCCGGCCCTCATTTGTAAATACCGTGGCATAGAAGATGCAATCATCCGGACTGGGTTTGTGTTGTTTTGCCGGCGCTGGTTCAGGAACACGGAGTGCTGTCGAAGAGGCCGCTGAAATCAGGAGTTGGAAAGCGAGGAATACGGCAGGCAGCATGATTCCCCAATAACTTCGATGAGGAAACGCGAGACTGCGATGTATTGGGAAACGAGCCGCGCGACTGTCATTCCTCTTCTTCGTCGATGCCCTCATCATCGTCGTCCTCATCCTCATCATCGTCATCATCGTCCTCATCCTCATCGTCCTCGTCTTCGTCATCCTGATCCGAGATGACGTTTACATGGACAGGATGCGTCTGGACGACTTCGAGTTCCGCGTCGCACTCAGGGCAAGTCAGAATCTCGCCTTCTTCTACTTCGTCTTCGTCGACATCAACTTCGACAGCGCATTTTGGACACCGCACCACGTTGGCCTACCTCCTTGAAAAGCTGCAGCCCCAGCCGTTGGCCGTATTATATACCGCAGCCCCATGCAAGAAGGTAGAGGTACTGAAGGCAAGGGTGCGCTCAATCAGACACTCATACCCTTATGGCGCGTAGACGCGAATATCCGGATCTCCCGATGGTGGGTGTGGGCGGAGTCGTCATCCGCGAAGGTCGTACGCTGCTAATTCGCAGGGGCAGTGAACCGCTCAAGGGAGAATGGTCCATTCCGGGCGGGATGCTGGAAGTTGGGGAAACTTTGATAGAGGGAGTGACGAGGGAGCTTTTGGAGGAAACCGGACTGCAGGTGAGCGTAATCGAGCTGATCGAGGTTTTTGAGCGGATCTTCCATAAAGGCGATGATCCTGCCGAGCAAGCGCCAGCCGGGGCTGCGAAAGGCAAACCGGGCGAAGCGGGAAAAGCGCAAGACCGCCCTCTCTACCATTTCGTGATCCTCGACTATCTTTGCGACGTAGTAAGGGGCGAACCGCATGCCGGAGGGGACGTCACCGATCTAGTATTTGCCGCAGAAGATGAACTTCAAAAATACCACCTCACCCCCACGGCAACGCGCGTAATCAAAAAAGCATTTGCGATGTCCCGAGCCCGCGGCCTCGCGCCGTAGGGCCCGCAAACAAATCAGGACGAGAATTGCGCAGTGATTTATCGCCGGGGGGCCGGCGCGAAGCCTCTCAGGATTTCAATCCCACCGTTATTGTTGGTGAGCTGAAGCGGGCAGCCGCCATTATTAATTTTGCCGTTCAACGATTCGCCGCTCATTTCCCCCGAAGAAGTAATGCCCAATTCGCTCGTTACCTTGCCAAAGGAAGTATGCGCCGTGAGATCGTAGCCGCCGGTCTCAACAAGGTGAACGCGGATCGGCGCGAACGAGGTGCGCAGCGAGATGTGATTGCAGGCGCCCGCCGCGTTGTGCGCAGGCACGCCCGAAACGTCCACGACCCCATTCTGGCTATCCACATCCACACTGCCTTGAATGTCGGTCAGGCTCACGGCCCCGAAAGAATTCCGCACGTTCGCCGGCCCACTTACTCCATACGCTTTCACACCGCTGTTTGAATTCTCAACGGTCAGCGAACCGCCGATCCGTTCCACATTCACCAAACCGAAGTTTGTTTTCACAAACGTTTCGCCGCCGATGTCCGATAGCGTGACGCTGCCGTTTCCAGTGTTGATGGTTGCGCCCTTTTTCACGTTGGATGCCTGGACGCCGCTATAGCTGCCGCGCACTTCAAGGGAGCCTTCCACTTCGGAAATGTGGATGGACCCGAATGAATCGCTCACCGTGGCGTCGCCATGAATGTCCTCCGCCTCGAGGGAGCCATAGGTCGTTTTAAGTTGAGCGCCGCCGCGGACGTCGTGGGCGATGATTTTGCCGTTTGAGTTATCCACGTCGAGAAAGCCGCCGATGTCGTGAACATCCACGCTTCCAAAAGACGTGTGTATTGTGGCGCCGGCGCCTGTGCCGCTCCCACTGACGCTGGCGTTTTGCGTTCGGCAGGAAAGCTTTTGCTTGATGTCCAAAAAAGTGATGGCGTTGAACGAATTGGAAAGATCCGCCGAGCCGCTGACGTTGCGGACGTCCAGAGTCCCATAGCTGCCGCGAACAATGAGATCGCCGGCGATGTCCGACACGTGGATGGAGCCGAAGGAATTCGTGATGCTTGTGGGGCCGCCGGCAATCCGCACATCAACGGAACCATTGCCATTTGTGATGGTCACGCCTTTTGAAACATTCGTCACAGTCACACTGGAAAAGCGGTCGTGAGCCGTCAGCGCCCCCTTCACCTGCGAAGCTGCAATCGTGCCATTGTTTGTACTGAGATCAGCGTCGCCGTCATTACCGATGAGTTCGATGCTACCGAAAGAGTCGCGCAGAAGTTGCATGCCCCTGCCATCGTGGACGCTGACGCTGCCCTGCTTGTTGTCAATATCGGTGGCGGCTTTCAAACCCGCCACTTTCACGCTGCCAAAACTGCTGCGCACCGTGAGCGGAGCATCTTCGGGCACTTCAATCTGATATTCGACGCTGAATGAAAAATTTTTCTTTCCCCACCAGGACGAGTTGCCCTGTTCGGGATAATCCGTGCGGACTAGAACTCCGCCGGAACTCGGTTCAAGATGGATCTGGATCCTGTTGGCGAAATCTTCGGCCTCAGATTGCGAGGATGTGGAAACGCGAATCGTGGCCAGCACATGGACGTCGCGGGAGGCGTGCGTGGTCACCGAAATGGCGCCGAATTTGTGCTCAATGCGCACGGACTGCCCCGCCGGAAGAGGCATGCTGCGATCAAAGGTATGCTCCACCTGTTGTTGAGCCGGCGTTGCCGGTTTTGGGGCCGCGGCGGCTGCGCAAACGATTCCCGCAAGGCACAAGGCCGCCGCGCGAGTTGGGAATGTCCAGAGTTTCAAGTCAGTTCTCCTTCAGAATCTGTTCGAGCGTCTTCTGCTTTTCCTGATAGAAGGAAAGCAACTCGCTCCGCATATAAGCGTTGGCGCGGTTCTTATCAAGGTTGCTGCGGCAATCGCCAATAGCCGCATCCAGCAAGTCGAGTTTTTCTCGGTAGTTAATCATCAGCGGAGTGGAAGCCGCCGCGAGCTTTGGCTGCGCCAACTGCGCCAGCTTCTCGATGGACTTCTCATAGGTTTGCTCCGCTTGCTCGACTTGTTGGACGGCCTGATCCGTAAGCAGATGCTCGTTATCCGGCGGCATGGGCTTCGTCCGATGCTGATACAGCCACGCGCCTGCACCGGAAATCAGAACCAGCGCCAGTGCGGCCACGCCTGCCTGCCAGCGCAGATTCGGCACATATAACCGCTGGCCAAACCATTCCCACACGCCGCGCGGGCGTGCTGCTTCCGTCCTCAAATCTCTTGCGATCGCGGGCCACAGGCCGGGTGCCGGCCATTCCTTGTGCATGGACTTGGCAGCGGTGGAGATCTCCTGCCACATGTGGAGCTCTTCGCGGCACGCGGCGCATTCCTTCGCATGCAGCGTGAGCGCCGCCATAAGTTCCGGCGTCTCGTCACGCAGCGCCTGCTCGAGTTGGCTGCAATCGAATTTTTGTTCTTCCCTCATTGCGTTCCTCACATTTCTTCCGGCGCTGCGGCTTTCGTTCCCGATCCCGGTTGTTTCACCAGCATTTCGCGCAAGCGGCGCTTCGCCTGGTACAACGCATTTTTCGAGGCCATCTCCGAAACTCCCAGGATTGCGCCGATTTCCGAATGCTTGAAACCTTCCACTTCGTAAAGCAGAAACACGGACCGCAGGTGCGGCGTCAGTTGCTTCACACAATGTTCGAGTGCGAGCCGCAGCGGATGGTCATTCATCGGCGCCGGCGAATCGAACGTCTCTCCTTCGGCGACAAGATCTTGTTCGGGCGTTTCCTGGCGGCGGACGCGGCGGCGGCGCAGGTCGTAGCACGAATTCATCAGGATGCGGTAGGTCCAGGTGGAAAATGCCGACTGTCCCTTGAAGTACTTGATGCCGCGATGAATTTTTAGAAAAGTTTCTTGCACGGCGTCCTCGGCGTCGTGCGCGTTACCCAGCAGGTTCATCGCAATGCTTTTCATTCGTGCGCTTTGCGTGTGATAGAGAGTGTCGTAAGCTTCGAGACTTCCGCTGCGGCAGGCTGCGGCCAGACGAGTGTCTTCCGTGCGCGCATCGGCGCGCACGTGCTCGGCAGCCGGGTCATCGGGCCTGGGCAAGCAGAACTCCTGGGTGGCGTGTTGCCACCCTAGTGTACCTTCCAGTAGCAACGCCGTCCTCTCAGCACTTCTCTCTCACATCAACTTAGACGACGGCGGAGTGCGAAGTGTCAGAGTGAGTGTTTCCCTGGATGTTACGCAATGTGGCGTGCCGATTCCCGTCAGCAGTGTTGGTGGTAACAATCGGGGCAGAGCCGCAACAAAATCAATCGAGGCGGACGACGGCCGGCTTGTGGAACCACTCGTTCTCTGTGATGACGAAGCAGCCGGGGAAACAGCCGAGCGCACCGCCTTCGCGGCTCACGACGGCGCCGACCCCCCGCGCGTCGGCCGGCACACGGAAAATGCGACGGGTGGTGACGGATTCGCCCGGCTGGAGAAGAACGTTGAACGGGGCTTCAGAATCTTGCGGGATGGAATCGAAACGGCGCCCTCGGTCGTCCGTTAGATACACGACCACGTGATTTTCGCGCTGAGAAACACGCCGCGCACGACTGAAGTAGCGCAGGCTCACATCGTAGGAAATCGCGGAATTACCTGGGACGCGTGCCGCGCCTTCCACGGATATGCACCAGTCGTCGGAGCACTGCGGATCGCCGGCATTCAAGACCTCGCGGAGTCGCGGCCGAAACCATGCACACGATCCCAAAATAAAGCGCCGCAGATACGCCCAGCACGCGGAGAATTCGCAATGCCCGCGCACGTCTTCCGATTAGGGCAGCGACACCTGCTGTGATCAACGAGACTACCGCGGCGAAAAATAATGCGATGAACAGTAGATCAAATATATCCATTTTGCCCTACGTTCCTTTCCTGTGCCGCGGCGAGCGGTTTTCCGAAGCCTGGTTACCGCGTTGGAGCAGGACCGAGCGCCAGGAGAACTTTTTTGTGCCACACGCTCTCTTCATCTCCGATGATTACTGTACTGATCCATCTCGGATTGGACGGGCTTGCGATCAGTAGGCGCAGATTGGTTATTCCCACCGGTAAATCAAATACCAGGCGCGAAACATACGATTCACCGGGGCGAAGCGGCTGCATCATTGAGACGCCGGATTCTCCCATCGCGACCAACGCTTGCTGGCCGGCTTCCGAAACCGCGTAGCTTTGGCCCGCGCTGTCGAGAAGCGTAACTTCACGAGGTGAGGGAACGAGCGGGCCATTCCCGCGATGCCGGGAGATAGCCGTTTTGTCAAAGCGCGTGCGCACCGCGACGATTACAAACCGGCCCTGAGCTTTCACCGCGGATGAATCCGCCCCAATCGCGGCCGCAGTCTTGGCATCCGTGACTGAATATGCGAGGTGGCAGTCTATTTCGCAGAAGTATTTCTCAGCGCCCGGTGGCAACGTCAATTCCTGGCTTGCGAGCGATGCGCCGAAAAGGGTTGCCGAATAACCGAGAATCAACACGATCGCAGCCAAACCGATTTTCGCGGCTAACCCACGTCCTGCGAAGAGCCAATCCGCGCACCAGAGTGAGAATCGCGCGAGGCGCTTTTCACCGATCAATTTTGAGCCAACGATTCCGAGGATAGCCGCAGCCGTCAAGGCCACGGTCCCCAGAAACGACAGCGGGCCAAAAACGGCAATCAGTTGTTTGATCTCCATTTTTCCTTCCTCCATACATATTGAATTGACCTTAGCTCGCCATCGCGTCCGGAAGCATCCCAAATGTCCTCACGCGCGAACGAAACTCGCGGATCGCTTCACGGAGATCTTCCGGGGAAAATTCCGGCCACATCTTCTTCGTGAAATAGAGTTCCGCATATGCCGATTCCCACAGCAGGAAATCGCTCAACCGCTGCTCGCCGCCAGTGCGGATTACCAGATCCACTTCACGGACGATTTCATGACATGTTTCTCCAAGAACTTCTTCGAACGAATCGCGGGAAATACGCGTGACTTTGTAGAAGCGCCGCGCGGCTTGGTAGAGGACCTCACGCGACGAATAGTCCACCGCAAGGCGAATGTGAAGCCCGCGGCCATCTGCCGTGGACTCTTCGGCGGACGCGATCGCGTTCTGCAATCCAGTGGAAAGCCGGTCGCGCCGCCCAATTACGGAAACACGAATGCCTTCATCCGAGCATCGAGCTGCTTCCACGATCAGGCATTCCTGCAACAACCGCAGGAGGTTGGCGACTTCGGCCGGCGGCCTCCGCCAGTTGTTTGAGGAGAAGGCGTAAAGTGTGAGCGTGCCGATTCCGAGCTCCGGGGCCGCGCGGGCGACGCGGCGGAGATTTTCCGCGCCGGCGCGATGTCCCGCGCACCGCGGCAGCCCGCGGGATGTGGCCCAGCGGCCGTTGCCATCGGTGATGATGGCGACATGGAGCGAGGATCTACTAGGTGAGTTCATATCAAATCTCTCTCCGCCGCGAAACGATACAAATTACTTTACATTACAAAGTACATGTACAAAAAATATATCCGCCCGCAATTACCGGTCGCGGGTCGCCTGAATCAGCGCTTCCATATGGTTCAGATACCGCTCGAGGGCGCGCCGGCCCGCCGCCGTCAATCGAAATTCCGTTTTCGGCAGTCTGCCGTCAAACGATTTCGTGCACGCGATGTAGTCCGCTTCCTCGAGCCTGCGCGCGTGGACGCTCAGGTTCCCATCCGTCGTGCGCAGAAGCGCCTTCAACTCGTTAAATGTGAGTGAGTCATTCACGGCGAGCGCGCTCACGATCCCGAGTCTCATTCGCTCATGGATCAGGCGGTCAAGGTCCGGCGCGACGGCATCGGCTTCACCTCGCACCGTGCGGAAATGCTCCGCGGATGCGCGGCCTTTCGCCGTCCGCTCTGCGCGCAATGCATTCGATTTCGCCACTAAACTTCCTTTCACCAAGCCACTCGATCAGCGCTGGGTCATCCGCCGTGACGGCGTGCGATCAACAATCCAAATACGACCTGCAATCCTCCGAAGCCCGCGCCCATTAAGAGATTGCCCCATGATGGCGGCGCAGCCAGCGCGATTGCTCCCAAACCCATAAAACACAATCCCATCAACGGAACCACGCGCACGGAAAATGCCCCGCCGGTTACGACGGCCGTGCCGTAAAGCAGCAGCCACATCCCCGGAAGCACTCCGAATTGTCCCGTTCGCACGAGTGTGTACGTAAGCAGCGCGCCGACAAGCAATGGCGGGACAAAACTCAGCGCAAATCGCCGCCCCGGCGCCGAAAAAACTTGCGCATTCGCTGCGTGCGCCTTGAGAAACGTCGTCACCGCCGCAATTGCGACGGCAATCGCAAGTTCCGCAAACCACACCAGCAGCCACCGGTCCGCCGTTGGCTGCCGCCATGCGACTGCCGCGGCGCATATTGCGGTCACGCCCATCCCCACGCCGCCCCACCCGGGCACGGCCGTAAAGCGGCCGGCATTTTCCATAGTCTCGCGGATGAAGCGGAGATTGTCCGCGGCGTGGGAATCGAGCCGGACGGGCTCGGGGTCAGGAGGGCGAATCGGGCGAACGGAATTCATGTACAAAGCATACCACAGGGGAGATTGTTGTCAAGTACTTTGTGGTGTAAAGTTCAACCGTTTTTTTGCCGCGGATACCGCCCCATAAGAGAATTCCAGCGCACGCGGAAAACGTCGAAGACCATGCGCAGTCCGTCGCGCAACGCGTGCACCCGCGTGCCTTCGTCATGCGCCCAGCGGACCGGCACCTCGGCGACGGCGAGGCCATGGCGCTTCGCTAGGAACAGCAGTTCCGGGTCAAATCCGAACCGCTCAATGCGCTGTTGCTCGAAAAGAATGCGCGCGCGGCTTCTCACAAATGCCTTGAAACCGCACTGCGTATCTTCATAGGGCAGCGTGAGGATCAACCGCACGACCCTGTTAAACATGATCCCCGCGATTTCGCGCGATCTCGGCTGGTGCACTTCGATGACGCCGCGGTCTATGGCGCGCGAGCCGATGGCGACGTCATGCGTTTTCAACGCATCAAGCAATTTGTCCGCCTCTTCGATGGGAGCGGAAAGGTCCGCGTCCGTGAACAAAACAATTTTCCCCGCAGTTTCGAGCATTCCGTGGCGCACGCTGTAACCCTTGCCTCGATTGCCAGGGTTCTTTAAGAGCCGAAGCGCGGGCCAGTTGACGCTCATTTTCTCAACAAGTTGCGCGGTGCCATCCGTGGAGCCATCATCCACGACAATGACTTCGCATACGCCGGGTCTGGACTTGAGGAAATCGCGAACGCGGTCGAGTGTTTGCGGCAGGCGGCGCTCTTCATTGAAGGCAGGGATGATTATCGAAAGCTCGATGAGAGGCGAGGGCGTCATGGATCAGTCATCCGCGCGGAGAAGCAGGCATTGAGCGCCACGCGATGCGAGTTACCGGCTGAATCCATACTGGCCGATAAGCGGCACGAAAGCACACTGGTGGAGCGCCCGCGAATGTATTTCACCATTTGATTTTCTCATCAACACAAGCTCTTGCGCTTGTTCATCACCAACCGGAATCACCATTCGCCCGCCTTCGGCCATTTGCTCGATCAAAGGCTGCGGCACAAGTGGAGCCGCCGCCGCGACGAGGATGGCGTCAAATGGCGCGGCCTCCTTAAGGCCGGCGGAGCCATCACCGGTATGCACGGCAACGTTCGTAATTCCAAGCCGCGCGAGCCGTTCGTGCGCGGCAGTTGCCAGGTTCGGGTGGCTTTCCACGGTGTACACTATCGCGGCAAGGCGCGCGAGAATGGCGGCTGCGTATCCCGAGCCTGCGCCGACCTCCAGCACCTTTTCATTCCCCTTTAATTCCATCGCTTCGATCATCGCCGCCACGATGAAGGGCTGCGAAATCGTTTGCCCTTCGCCGATGGCAATGGGCTTGTCCTCATAGGACTGGCCGCGGAATTTTTCGGGCACGAATTCATGCCGCGGAATTGTGAGCATTGCATCCAACACTCGTGCATCGCGGATGCCCCGTCTGCGCAACTGGTGTTCAACCATTTCGCGCCGCTGCGCCGCGAAGTCCGGCTCACTCATTTTATCTGGACGCATAACGGCGACCTGATGTTGGCGCCAGCCAAGGCTCACTGGCGCGGCCGCGCGGCGATCCCGCGCAAAAGCTCCTGCACTGCGGCGTCGAGTTGTGAGTCATGCGTGCTGTAGCTTTCGCCCACGGGGCGCGTGACAGGGATGTCCACCGGGCGCGGGTGCATTTCCATCAACGTGCCATCATGCCCTACCACGCGGATAAACGGCAGGCGCAGGCTCGACCCGTCAATCAGATTCACATTCGATGTGTAGATGATCCACCCGGCAGTCGGCTCACCTACAACTTTGCCCAGCCCCAGCGTGCGATACCCCTCAGTGAAATCTTCCGCATCGGAAAGCGAATGCTGGTCCGTCACGAGGATGGTCGGTTTTTCGAGCGCACGCTGGCCGAGCATTGTCCGCGCGGGCGATGACGGGAATCCGCGCACCGTCATCGTCAAGTAGTCGCGCCGCGCGAGCACGTCAATCGCATATACATTGACGAACCCGCCGGAGTTGTGCCGGATGTCCACAACCACGCCTTCGCGCGTGGAATTCTCCGCGTCCAAATCGAGATAGAAGCGGTCGAGCGATGCCTGTGACATGTCCAGCATGTGGACGTAGCCGAGCTTTCCGTTGCTCACTTTTTCAACGTAGGCGCGCTTCTGCTCCACCCACGCGCGGTATTGCAGCGCCAAATCCGCATTTCGTGTGATCGCCTGCACCGGCACCGCGCGCTTGTCTGAACCCCCCGCGTTGGAAGCAATTCCCAGCTCGACGCGCTTTCCGGACTTATTCTCGAGTAGCTCATCAAGGTTCGTGTGCGGACCAATCGCAGTGCCGTCCACGGAGAGCAACGTATCGCCCACTTTAATTCCTTTCGCGAGAGCGGCGGGGCCAAGCGGCACAATTTCACTCACGCGCAAATATCCGGTTCGCGCGTATTCGCCGGGTTCGAAATTAATTCCCAGACGCGCGGTCCCTGGCGCGCCCCTCCCGCCACTGCCTCCTCCCCCGGGGTTAATTCCGGAATGCGAAGCGTTGAGATCCCCAATCATCAGGGAAATTACGCGCCGCATTTCATCGGGGGTCGCCGAGCCGGCAATGTAAGGCTCGTATTTCGTCCGCTCCGCATTCCAATCCACGCCATTCATTTGCGGATCGAAAAAATTGTCATGCAGGTAGGACCACGCCTGGTTAAATACCTCCATTTTTTCCGTCGCGAAGTTGACGTCCAGCTCCGCCGTGATATTCACCGGACGCACCTGCCGGGAATCCACGGAAACCGCCTCGATGCGCCCCATCTGGAGGTAATAGACTTCTTTGCTGTCTGCCGAGAACTGCGCGTCTTGCTTGAAACCGGGAGTGGAAGTCAGTTGCCGCGCTACGGCGGGCTCGCGCGCAAGTTCATCAAGCGAATAAAGATAAAGGTTTTGCTGGCTCGCAGCGGCCGCAGTCATCAGCAGCCATTTGCCATCGGGGCTGATGCTGAGCGCGTCCACATCCACGCCGACGGGCACAAGACTCAGCCGGCGTCGAATATCTTCCCAAACAATTTCGACCGGCTTCACGGTTTTTGGCGCCGCCGCAGCGGGAGCGCCTTGTCGAGCTGGCGCGTCGGCAGGCGGAGCGGCGTCAGGTTGCCGCGCGGGAGCGTCATTCTGGCGGGCGGGTGCAATCGTCCGCGGCGTCTCCTCCTTGAAGAGATCTCGGAATTGGTCTTCGCGGAACTTTGGCGTGCGCGGCACGAGGTCCACGCGCGCAACTTGTCCCAGTTCCGTGCGCTGCCGCGTATTGTAAAGAATGTAGGTTCCGTCGGGACTCCAGGTCACGTCGTCGGCAAAAATATTCGAGAGAAACGTCGCGGCCTTCGCGTCGCCGCCCGCAGCGGGAACGATCGTGACGTTGCGGAAACTTTTGTCCGCGGCGGGCAGAAATGCGAGCCACTTGCTGTCCGGCGACCACACAAATGGCCGCGCGGAGCCAAGCGGCGGGCGGTCCAGGCTTCCCGCCGCCACCACGTGTTCCTGTTTTGTCGCCACATCCATCACGATGAGCTGTTTCGCGCTCCGAAGAAATGCGAGTTGCTTTGCATCCGGTGAGAATTGCGGCTGCGTGTCCGGCTCAGGGCCATTGGTCAGCCGCGTTTCGGTGCGCGTCGCGAAGTCGTACGAAAAAATATGCGGCGTGCCATCGCGGTCGGAAACATAAACGAGCTGGCGGCTGTCCGGCGTCCAGGCGATTTCGTCTTCCGCGCCAATGCTGTTGCTCACGCGCGCCGCGTCTCCCCCATCTTTGGACGACGCAGCGAAAACCTGCCCGTGAGCCGTGAACGCCACTTTCTTACCGTCGGGCGAAAGCTCCAACCCCTCAAAGCCATTCGTAAGTGAGCGGTGCTCGACCACCGGGCCCGCTGGCGCGCCTCGCAAATTGATGGCGATGCGGGCGGATTCCCCGGAGGCCACATTGAGCTTCCAGATGCCGAAGTCGCGCTCGAAAACGACCGTTCGTCCATCGCTTGAAATTGCCGGCCAGAGGACCCGGCCGTCGCGGAAATGCGTCACCGCGTGCGCCGCACCGCTCACGGGCTTCATCCAGATATTTTCCGCGCCGTCGCGATCGGAGACGAAGTAGAGACCCTTTCCATCGGCGCTCCACATCGGCCAGAGCTCCTTCGCCTGCCCGTCAGTGAAGCTGGTGTAAGTTGGAGGCGCGCCCGGATGGCACAGCACGATTTCTGATTCGTCGAGATGGCTGTGGCCCTTGCGCCACCACTGTCCGGACGCGTTTCCCCGCGCGTTGATGGCGATCACTTGCCCATCGGGCGATGGCGCCGAGAAAAATTCATTCGTGAAACGGTCCGCGCAGACGGGCATCGGCGTCCCGCCTTCCGAACTGATGCGGTAAATGTCGTTCTGCCCCGCGATGTCGTGGCTCCCCGTCGAGAAATAGAGCCACTTGCCGTCGCGCGACCACGCATTGAGCTGCTCGGGGGCATCGTCGAAAGTCATTCGGCGGACATCGCCCGTGGCGAATGTGAAAACATAAATGTCGCCGCCGCCAGTGCGCGTGGAAACAAACGCGAGCTGCTTGCCGTCAGGGGAATAAACCGGGCGAGACTCCGTGGCAGGGTTCGAGATAAGCAGATGCGCATCCCCGCCCGCGGCAGGAGCCGTCCAGATATCGCCGCCCGAAACGAATGCGATTTCGCTCCCGTCCGGCGAAATTCCGGGGTCATAAAGCGGACGCACGGCCGCGGCGCGCGCTCGTTCGTTCTGCTGAATAGCGGCATGGACCACGATGGCCGCAAGGAGCGCGATGCTCACCGCCACCGCTGCTAAGGTTTTTTTGTTGCTTCGGTTAGGGCGCATCTTTCCTCCGGCGACTTTCTTAACGAATGGCTACAACTGGTGACGCGAAGTCACACACAGTATCCGACCGCGATTCGCAGCGGGATCATACCACCGGCCTCAGGCTCGGCTGGCAGCGGCGCGTCGCCCCGAACGTTGCTCGCCTTGCCGCTCCCAGGCATTCGTTTTCAGGATTTCCGCGATTTGGTTGAGCGCGAAATCAATTTCTTCATCGCGGTTGTAGAAGTGTGGCGATAGCCGCACGCCGGCCTTGGGGCGGAAGTCCACCATAATATTACGCGCCAAAAGCTCCCGCGTTACTTCGTGGGCGTGCGGGCAATCAATTGATACCGTACCTGCCCGTTCCGCAGCATCCGTGGGAGTGTTGATGCGCCAGCCGCGCGCGAGCGCGCCCTCCACGAGCTTCCCCGTTTGCCGCATGGATTTCGCGCGGATATTTTCGATGCCGACCTCGCGCAGGATTTCCAGGCCGGGCTGGCATGCGTAAAGCGCGGGTATGTGCGGCGTGCCGTTCAGGAAACGGTAGGAATCGTCGCGCCGGTCAATCGGGCCAACCTCAAAGCCGAATGGCCGCTGGTGCGCCATCCAGCCCGTGATGGCGGGCTTGAGTTTCGCGCGCAAATCTTCGCGGACATACAAGTAGCCCACGCCCGGCCCGCCGCACAGCCACTTCAGCACGCCGCCGGTGGCGAAATCCACGTTCAGCCCGCGGACGTCAATCGGGATCGTCCCCGCCGCTTGAAATAAGTCCAGCACCACATGCGCGCCCATCTTGTGCGCGCGCTCGATGATGGCCTTCGCGTCAACGATCGTCGCGCTGCGGAAAAGCACTTGCGAAATCGGCACAAGTAGAGTTTTGCGGTCAATCGCGCGCAGGAATTGCTCGGTTGGCAAGTGCAATCCGTCGCGCGACTTCAGGATCTGCACCTTTGCGCCATACCGCCGCTGCTCGAGATAGAAATAAAGGATGGAGGGGAATTCCAGGTCCACCATCACAACTTTGTTGCGCTTCTTGCGGAAGTCAAAGCACGAAGCGACGATGGCCTGCGTGAGCGTCACGTTTTGATGCAGCGAGATTTCGCCCGGCCCCGCGCCAATCAGCGCGCCGATGCGGTCGCCCACTCCGACCGCCATCTCCCACCAGCCCTCTTCCCACGCGCGCACGCCGCGCGTCGCCCACCCGTCGGCGTATTCGTGCAGGCGGTCATACACCGCGCGCGGCATCGCGCCGAGCGAGTTGCTGATGAGATAGGTTGACTTGCCCAGAATCGGAAACTCTTCGCGCCACTTCAATAATTCGTCCATTGCTCAGCTCCAATTAATTCGTGCGAGGCTGCTGCGCCGCGCGCCACTGTGCCCACGCAACGTAACACAATGAGATAAACGTAAGCCAGGGCACGCCGGCTTCAAGCGTGATGCGGAATCCCGGCACCCACCACGTGGAAATCATCACGGCAATAAGCGCCGCTAGGCCAACGATTGTGCTCCACGGCCCGCGGGGCGCGAAACGCGCCGAGCCCTCGGGCGCGTGCCGGCGAAACGCAAGGTGCGTCACCATAATCATAATCCACACGAACAATCCACCGAAAAATGCCGCGCCAATCATATATACGAACGCCGTCGCGCTGTAATACAAGTTCAGCAGCAGCGCGAGCCCCATCCCCGCGCTTGAAACCAGCAATGCCGCGAGTGGCACTCCTTTCTTCGTAAGTTTCCCGAACGCGCGCGGTGCATACCCTCCGCGCGAAAGCGAGAAAATCATCCGCGAAGTGAGATACAAATTGCAGTTCACGCTTGAAAGCGCCGCCGTAAGCACGACGAAATTCATCGCGACCGCTGCTTTGGAAATCCCCGCAGCCTGGAACACGCGCACAAATGGTGACACCGTAAGCCCCGCCTGGTCCCACGGAAGAATGCCCACAAGTATTGCAATTCCGCCGATATAAAAAAACGCCAGCCGCCCCAGCGTTTGCCGCAGCGCGCGCGGAACCGCTACTTTTGGGTTGTCCGCTTCTCCTGCTGTCACCGCAACGATCTCAGTTCCCATATAACTGAAGATTGCCATCGTGATGGCGAGGCCCACTCCCGTCCATCCGTGCGGCAGGAATCCGCCGTGCCCGGTGTAGTTGCTGGTGCCAATCCGCGCGAAACCCACGCCGAAAATCATCGCCGCGCCAAGCACGACGAAAAGCACGATGGCCACAACCTTGACCATTGCAAAGAAGTACTCGATGGATCCAAAATTCCCCACGCTGAGCGCGTTGACCCACACAATCATCACCGAGAAAATCACAATCCAGATCCACGCAGGCACTCCCGGCAGCCACGTCTTAAAATAAATTGACACGGCGACAATTTCGCTGCCAATCGCAACCACTTGCGCGAGCCAGTAGGAGTACCTCATCACGAACCCCGCCCATGGGTTCAGATAAATTTCCGCATAGACGCCAAACGATCCCGCCACGGGATGCGCGACGGCCATTTCCGCGAGCGCCCACATCAGCAGCATCGCAATCACGGCGCCCGCGGCGTAGCTCAAGATCACTCCGGGCCCCGCTGCGCGCACGGAAAGCGCGCTGCCAAGGAAAAGTCCCGTGCCGATCGCGCCGCCAAGCGCGATCATCGAGACCTGCCCCGACGTCAGTTTCCGCTTGAGACCCGCTTCCTGGCTTTCAACCGCTGCCGCGCGAGCAACCTCGCCGCGATCTTCTGCCGCAAAAGGATCAGGTGCGCACGGTTTTAGATTGGAGGGAACCATGGCGATTTGAGGGCCGCCATGCTAGCAGAATTGGCGCGCCGTCGCGCGTCGAGGCTCTACTTGAATCGTTTCTTGAAGACCACGTCGAGGCCAAATGTTCCGTTGTAATCGCGCAGCGCGATGATGCTCACGTCAGGCCGCACCAGATACTCCACCTGAATTACTTCGTCTTGCGCGCCGGTAACGTTTGTTACGTAAGTGATGGTGAAGTTGCGTCCCACCTGCTCTTCAATTGTCACCCGCGCCGCCGCGCTCTGCTCATTTCCGGTGCCTGCAAGGAACGGGTCCACGCGGAACCGGCTGATGCCGAAAAGTTTTTCCAGCCGGCCGCCTAATTGGCTCGAAATTGCCTCAGATAGAAGTGTCGTCGCTCCCATCTGCGGAGTCTGCAGCGCCGTTGAGCCGCGATATAGGTTAGACTCCGTCGCCTGGCCCAGCGCGAGCAAGTTAATAATGTCGGTCGGCGGCAGCGGTGGATCGGAGCGGTAATTCAGCGTCAGCTTGCTCGCCTGCCCGGAAATATCGAGCGTCACTTCGTATTGCTGCACGGTCGTCGTCGCTTGTATATTCAGGATCGGGTCGAGCCTTACCGGCGAAAAATCAATGTCTCCGCGGGAAAGTTTGTACCGGTTTCCGGCGAAATTCAGTTCTCCATTCAGCAGTCCGATATGCCCCACGAGGATTGGATGTTCCCATGTCCCTCGCACACGCAGGTCGGCTTCGCTCTCAAAACTTGCCCCCGACCACTCCACCCGCGCATCCGGACTGGACTTGGCCTGAATATCAAATTGAAGGTTTCTCAGGAATGGAGACGACGTAGCTGGCGCAGTCACCGCCTCCTTGCTGGCAATGATAAGCGATGCAAGATCGAAGCCCTCCGCCATCAGCAGCCGCTGCACGGTCACGTTTCCCGAAAGTGTGGCCGTCTGCATCCCGCCCGCGAAGCGCAGATTCCCACCGGCGAGCCAGCTCATTCCAACGGGATAGCGGATGCGCACGTTGGTCGCACGCGCTGAAATGTCGTAGCGCATCGCGCCCAATCCTTCTGCGTAATTCAGTGAACCGCCCATAAGCAACTCCCCGCCGCCGATTTCCGCGCGCACGTTTTCAAATAGCAGCCGGCTGGCGTCAAAAACAAAGGCGCCGGAAACATTGCTGAGTCCGGCTGGGAAATCATCGTAATTCGCCGAGGCGCTGGTCACTTCGACCCGCCCGTTAATCTGCGGCTTCGCAAACGTACCTTGAATCGACGCGTTGATATTCGCCGCGCCTTGCACGTCAAGCCTAGGCACGAAGCCGCCAAGAAGACGCAAATCAATTTTGCCGAGCAGTGCGAGACTCACCGCGCGGTCTCCGGCAAACCGCGCAAAGCCCGAAATTGCCATGTCGGTATTCACGCCATGGAGGCTCGCTTGTTCGATGCGCACCTCATTTCGCTTGTAGGTCAAACGCAAGGGCCCATTATTTTCAAGCTTCACGAAGTCGAGGTCCAGGGAGAGTCGCGACAGATTTACATCCATCGCTATCGAATCCGGCTGCGAAAGCGCGCCGGTCAATTTGAGATGTCCATCCATGCTGCTGTGGCCCGTAAGTCCTTCGAGGTGGAGTCCCGCGCGAATTAGCGGGTCCGGCGCCATGTCCTTCACGTCCAATTCGCCGAAGATCGGAAGATTCCCGGTAAATCCAAGCTCGACAAAACCGCGGAGCCGGTCGGCCGGCAGCGCGGAGCTCAATTCGATTCGAACTCTTTTTCCGTCTGAATCGAGTTTCCCTTCAAAGCTTCCCAACACGTCCTGGCCAGCCCGCAAATCCACCAGGCGCATCGTTCCTTGCGCTGCCGGCGCGAGAATTGGACCGTTTCCGCGCAACTGAAAGCTCAGGGTTCCCCCGAGCGGAAGTCGAGGCGTTTGTATCCGGCGAATCCCTTCAATGGGGATTACGGCGCCCGTCAGATCGAAATCCACGTTGGAATCCGCAAAGCGAAAACCAAAATTTCCGGTCAGCAAACTGGGAGATTGATTCTTGCCAGAGGGCGTCAATCGCAATTCCGCGTTTGAGATTCGTACGCTCGCGTGATCGAGGGAGAATTCTCCACGCGCGCGATCGAGCGGCCAGTCCCACGCGTTCAGCTCTACAAGATCGAAGAGTCCGGTCACTTGCGGATTGTTGCGCGTCCCGCGTCCGTGGAACTGTCCGGAAAGAAGCCCGTGCACGGGGTACGACCAGCCGAAAATCTCCTGCACACCATCCGTTGGAGTTCGTGCGAGATCGGCGTCGAATTTCCATTCCGCATTCTGGGTAAAACTCCAATCCTTTAGTTCAAGCCACAGTTCAATCTGCGCCGAAGAGACGCCTTTTCGCGCGCGTGCACGGGCAAGTTGGAATTGCGCGGAGGAATACGTAATTTCTCCCTCCGCATCGTCCCACAAAAGGTTTCCGTAGCTCACTCCCTGTAAGTGCACATGCCCAGCAAACGTCGGCTCCACGAGCGGACCGATCAGCTTCCCGCGCCAGGTGGCGCGTCCCGTCACGCGAACCGGCGCCGCATTTTCTCCGCGCAGCCGGTTGATGAAATCATCCCACGCGGTTAGGTCGCGATCATCCAGCCCAATTTCAAGAGCGGAATCGGATCCTCCTAAAGTGCCGGCAAACGTAACGTGGCTGGTAGGTGTGTTGATTTCACCGGGTCGCAGCGTCACCGCGTTTCGGTCCATCGCGTAGTCATAATCCAGATGCGCGGTCACCGGGATTTTTCCATTAGAGGGGTCCCCTCGCGGAGTCCAGTCGCTCACGCCACGCGATTCCAGGTGTTTGAAGTCCTCCGTCCACGTTGTGAGCGCATCCACACTGAGCGCGCCATTCCAATGAAACGTCTCCACGGGAAAGCTGTGGTTTGCCAGCGCCGCGAGAATTGTCCCCAGATCCATCTCTCTTCCGTGCGATTCCACGCGGAATCGCATTCCGTGAAACGCAAGATCCACGCGCCCTTGGATAGCTCCGCCCAGCGCGTGCGCTTCAAAATCCGGCACCACCAATGTTCCTCGCGCAATTTGATAATCTCCGCGGCTCGTAATTCCCGAAGTGTGGAACCACTCGTATGGAAGCTCTATCTCTTGCGCCGAGTAGTGTCCGCTCGCTTGCCAATCCCCATTTTCGAAATTGCCTTGTCCGGTGAAATCTACCGTTCCATCCGGGGTCCGCGGCTTTCGGAGAATCGTGCGGATGTCGGCCAAGTCAAGCCAGCCTCGGTAGCGATATTTCATCGTTGGGCTCGCCAGGTCCTCGATATCCGCTTGCACGTCAAAGTTCGAATGTGGCAGCTTGAGCTGCAATTGATCCACGTGGAATGCATTGGCCTCAAACGAGAACTTCAAGGATAGATTGCTCGCAAACGGCAAGTAGCGCCCCGCGGCAATCGTAAACCGTTCCCACCCGAGCTTTCCCGCATACATCGGTGAATTTCCGGATTGTCCCCAATCCAGAGCCAGGGAAAAGTTGTCTCCTCTGGCTTCCAGCGGCATGCGCAAATCGTTATAGAGAATCGTGCCGTGATCGAGTTCGAGATGGCGCACGGCAATATCGAAAATGCGCTCCCGCAACGGGCGCTTGTTTTCTTTCAGGGTTTTTGGGTTCGGTAAATTTGAAGTCCCGTCCCGGTTGAATTGCACGTGCACTTCCTGATGCGAGATCTTCAGTTCTCGCAACGAAAACTTCTTACTCCAAAAAGAATCAATTTGCAGCGATACGACAATCGAATCGGCGTGAAAAAACGGAGGTGTCCCCGCAGGTTCCGAGCAGCGCAATGTCAAGCCCTGAAGTTCGACGCGCAAGCCAAAGTCTGATAGATGCAGCGCGCCCAATTCCACGCTGCAGCCGGTCGCGTTGCTCAGTCGCGCGATTGCGGAGTTCCTTGCGATCCCGTCGAGCCAGCCCAACGAAAGCGCCGCGAAGAATGCGCTAATCAGAATGAGCAGCAGAATCGCCAGCCCAACCGTCAGCATCGCCACGAGCCGCAGGATACTCCGCTTCCGTTTCGGTTTTGGCGCGTCGCTCATTCCGGCAGCTCCCCTTTCGGCCGCGACACAGGTGCGCCGCCTACTTGCGCCATCACTTCAATCTTCAACCGCGCGCGGCTCTCCGTGAGCCACTGCTCCGCGCGCGCCGTGATTTCTCTTTGCACCAGCAATTCGTGGATTTGCACGCGTACGGAATCAATCGGCGGCGCTGTCTGCCCGCGTGCGGCCATTTCCGGCGTGAACTCATCTTTGTAATATTTTTCTTCCGCCTCCGAATCTATCTGCGCCGCGTGGCGGAACTTGTAATCCAGATAGCGGCTGAAAAAAATCTCTCGGCCAAGGATTCGCCGCACCGTCGCAACAGAAAGCCCCTGTGTTTTCAGCTTTGCCTGAAATTCCTGCTCGCCTCCCAGGCTCTTTTGTGTCTGCTGCACGGCGGAAGAAACGTCTTCCGGTGATGGTCGCGTAAATTGCGCGGATTCCGCTTCATGCTCGATGATCCACTGGTCAATCAATTCGTCGAGTCTTTTCGACTCTGGGTCGACCGGCCCGCCAAGGAGTCGCTGATAAGCGCCCAACTCGCGCAAATCGCTCTGCAAAAGAATGTCGCCTTCAACGCGGGCAACAATCCGGTCCACCACCTGCTGCGTGCGCACTTCCGGAGCAAGGCCGGCCACGGCAGTGAGAATTGCCCCACTGATGGCCAACCACAGAGCGGCTTTGTATTTCGCCCGGCGCATCAGAAGACATCTCCCAGATTGAAGAAAAATTGGAAATGCGGAATCCGTGTGAGCAAAATTCCTGTCGGGCCGCACCCCGGAGTGCCTACGGTGCACGTGCTGATGAATTGCGGCGGGTTCAACTGGTATGCCAAATCCACGCGGACCGGCCCGATCGGCGTCGCGTATCGAAATCCAAATCCAACGGTGTGGGCGAAATAAGAAAGCTCTCCCGTACTCTGTGAAATTGCTGAGGGAGTCGTTCTGAACGTAACCGTTCCGATTCGGCTGAAAACATTTCCGCCGTCATAAAAAATGGCGCCGCCAAGCTTCGTCCCAAGTTTGGGGAGCCGCATCGGGAACCGCAGCTCCTGGTTGAACACCAGCATCGCCTGTCCCCCAACCGGGAATCCCGTCACCGGGTCGCGCGGGCCTGCCTGGTTCAATCCAAATCCGCGCAGTGACGCGTCGCCACCAGCGAAGAACCGCTCCGGCAGCGGGATTTCCGTCGAAAGCGTGTTGCCCAGCGTTTGCTGCAATCCAAATCGGACGGCGCGCGCGAACACAAGCTTCGAACCCAGCCGATGAAATGTCGAATTCTCTAAATAGATGCGGGCGAAGCTCGCGGAAGAACCAATCACCTTTCCTGCCAGCGAAAAGTCGAGGCTATTGAACATCCCCTGAGTCGCATCCGTCGGATTATCGCGCCGGTCGCGAACCCATGTTGAGCCGAATTCAGACACAAGTGTCGGCTGGCTAAAAAGTGGAATCTGTTCCGGCGCGACGTGAAGCGAATTGGGATCCACCAGCACCTTGCGGTAAGTGAAACGGTACAGAATGGATGTGGCGCGAGACACGCGCTGCGCAAGCTGCACGCTGCCCTCATATCTTGTGGATGTAAATGTTGTTACGTCCCTCGATTTGTCCGTAAACAGGGTGGCTTGAAAAGTGAACGCTGGTTTGTTGAACACATTTATCGCCGTGTAGCTTGCCAGCCCCCGCCACTGCAGGGTGCTTGCGCGCACTTTGAATGAAAGTGTGTCGCCCCGCCCGGTCAAATTCGCCTTCGCGATTTCGAACGTCAATCGCGGGCTCGCATCCAATTCGCCTGCTGTCGGTCCGGAGCCCGCGCCTCCCAGCCGCTGCACTTCCACGCCCGCTCCGTACGCCAGCGTGTATCGCTTCGCCTCATCGACAACCACCTCGACGGCTTTGTCAGGGTCCGTGCCATCGGGGTTTTGTGCCGCCACTGTCACGCGGTTGAAAATATTCAAGTTGTAGAGCCGCCGCTGGGTTTCGATCACGTCGCCTTCACGCATGGGTTCGCCCGGCTCCAGCTGCACCTCGCGGGCGATTGCGCCGCGCCGCGTGTGCTCGTATCCGTCGAGGAAAACTTGTGTGACGTGGATCTGCGCGCCCTCCGTAATCGAATAAGTCAGCCCGATGCGCGGATGGTTCCCGGTGGCCGGCAAATCCTCCACCTTCACAGAAAACTGCGCCTCCGGAAATCCTTCGTTGTAATAAAGCGCCAGGATGTTGTCCCGGTCCGCCGTGACGTTCACATTGGAGTAAGGCTGCCCGGGCGCCGAGCCAATCACGTCAAGGAGCTGGTTTTCTTTCAGCGTGTGGTTGCCTTCGAGTGTGAACTTGCCTACCAGCGTCTGCAGCCCTTCCTCCACGCGGAAATGCACGAACAGATCATTTTCTTTGCCGTGATAGTTGCGCTCGATTTGTGTTTTCACCGCGGCTTGCATGAATCCATTGGCGAGATAGATTTCGCGCACCGATTGCGCGTCCGAATCGAGCAGCCGCTGGCTGAATCGTCCGGGAGAAGCGTACGACTGTGGTTGGATCAGCAGTCGTTCCCCTAGCTCTTGTTTGTCGAAATACTTGTTCCCCTCAAAGCTCAGCCCCGCCAATTTCTGCTGTGGCCCTCGGTTTACGATGTAAGTGATCAACTGCTCTTGCGGACCCTCCGCTTTCTTGCCTGTCGGCTGCACGAGCGCGACTTTGTACTCCACCGAGACTTCGAAGTACCCCTGCCGCTCGAAGTAGTCGCGAAGTTCCCGCCGCCCTTCGAGCAAAAGGTCCGGGTCCACGGCGCCTTCGGTGTAAATGGGCACGCGTTTCTTCAACTCCTTCTCAGGAACCTTCGCGCCGGTAACTTCCACACGCACTCGCGAGCCCGCCGCCACTTCCACCGTGAGCGGTACTGTGTTTGAGCCGGCGTCGTAATTCCCCCGGTGCATTGTGGCCCGTGCGCCCAGGTAGTCCTGCTTGATCAGATAGCTGCGCAACTTGTCCGTGGCGCGCTGCAGTTTTCGCGAATTAAATTCCTCGCCGGATTTGAGCTTCGCCTTTTGGAGTAATATGTCATTCGCAAAGGGTGACGTATTCTGCAGAGTTATCGCGCCTGCCCGCGCACGGCGCCCTGGCGTGACGCGAACAATCACGCTCACCTGGTGTGTTTCCGGATCCGGCAGGGATTCCACTCGCGTCTGGGCTTCGTACAATCCATCCTCTCGGAGCACATCCGCAAGCCGCGCAAGCGCGTCCTTCATCTCGCTTTCCCGGTACGCCTCTCCCGCGGTCAGCCGCAGCGCCGCCATCGCCTTGGAGTCGCTCGGCGGCTCTTTCAAACCTTCTATCCTCACCACGCCAATATAAAAATTCCGGCGCACGACAAAATCCACGCGAATTCCTCCGGATACCTCTTGTATCTCTTCGCGAATGTCCGCGTAATTTCCGGATGCATAGAGTTTTCGCAGCGTCGTTCTTGCGGATTCCGAATCATACGGATGGCCGGAGGCAAGAGGCAGGGCGGCGGAATTTTGTTTGATGAGTTCGCCCGAATCAGTTACCACGCGCACTTCCGCGACCGGGCGCCCTTCCCATTGCGCGAGTTGCTCCGCGCTCGCATCGGAGATGCGCTGCGCCGTGGCGCCGGCCCCAAGCAGAGATGCCGCGGCTGCCACTACCGCGATTATTGTGATCAGACGACGCTTAAGATCCATCATGGAAAGAAAAATACAGGTTAGCACACGCAATTCCGGCGGCTGCCGGACTTCGGCCTTTCATGTTCCTTTCTTACCCTGTGCGGCAATGCGGGTGGGAGCGCGCCGGATTCGAGGGAAAATCCTTTCAGAGCTATCATAGACCTTGAGGGGTTCTCGCCAAACCTCGCGCACATTTAAAATGGACTCCACTTTCCATAATCGCTACTCGCGCCAAATTCTTTTCGCCGGTATCGGCGAGGAAGGCCAGCGTCGATTGCTCGCGTCACGCGTTGTACTTGTCGGCTGCGGAGCGCTTGGTACCGCGCTTGCAAATCTTCTTGTCCGCGCCGGAGTCGGGATTCTGCGCATCATTGACCGCGATTTCGTCGAAGCCTCGAATCTCCAGCGCCAAACTCTCTTCGACGAATCCGACGCCCTCGAAGCGCTCCCCAAAGCCATTGCCGCCGAGCGCCGCTTGCGAGCCATCAACAGCGGCGTGCGCGTCGAAGGGATCGTCGCCGACCTCACCTCCCGCAACGCCGAAGAACTGCTTTCCGCATTCGACATCATTCTCGATGGCACCGACAATTTCGAGACACGCTTCCTTTTGAATGACGCCGCCGTAAAGCTCGGCGTTCCGTGGATCTATGCCGCGGTAGTTGGCAGCTACGGCGTCACATTGACCATCCGTCCCGGCGCTACCGCATGTCTCGCATGTTTCCTCGCTACAAGCGCATCGGCCGATTCCGCCCATGCTGACACGCAAACTCCAACCGTCCCCCGCGCCGACGACACCTGCGACACCATCGGCGTGCTCAACTCCGCCGCTGGAGTTATCGCCTCCATCGAAGCCGCCGAAGCCACGAAGCTCCTCGTTGGAAGTCATACCAAGGAAGATGCCCGGCTCGTTTCTTACGATGTCTGGTCCGGCCACTACCAGTCCGTCCGCGTCGAGCGCAATCCCGCTTGCAGCGTTTGCGTTCGCCGCCAATTCCGCCATCTTGAAGGGCAGGCCCAGCCTCATGTCACCATGTGTGGCCGCGATTCCGTGCAGATTCACGAGCGCAGCCGCAGCCTCGACCTCGTCACCCTGAGTCAGCGCCTCGCCGCCGTCGCCGCCGATGTCCGCCACAATGATTTTCTCTTGCGCTTCCGCGTTCCTCCCCATGAAGTAACCGTCTTCGCGGATGGGCGCGCCATCATCAAGGGCACGCGCGATCCCGCCGTTGCGCGCTCGCTTTACGCACGCTATCTCGGCTCTTAACAACCAGCCGCAAAAAAATTACCTGTGAGTTGGAATTGTTCAGGGTAGCCGCGAAGCAATGCGCCCCGGCGGCACGCGCTGCGCCGCGCGGTCCAGGCTCTCGCGCAGGTTCATCAATGTTAGAAACGTGCTCAATACTCGCGCCTTCAGTTCATCGGCCATGTGTAGCCCGCTCGTCGAAACGCGCGCCAGCAGTTCCCCCTGCGACGCGATGAATTCCATAATTTCTACCTGCCGTTCGTGAGTCGCTTTCCCCATCACTGTTTCGCGGCGCAGGTCCGCGCAGGTTTGTTCCAGGCGGAGCGTGAAGTGCAACAGGCATATCCCTTGCGAGTCAATTTCAGAGGGTACACTCAGCTTGCAGCCGGCAACTCGGCAGGCGGTACTCATCGGAAGCAGTCACCCCAGTCAATCAATTCTTTCACCGGGGCACAGCGAAATCTACAGTACTCCCGTACTCGTTTCTCAATAAGCCACGTTTGGACTGTTTGTCATACCGCTGGTATAAGAGCAGAGGTTATGACGATTGCCGCCCTTTAGACTTTAGGGCAGGCGTCTGATAAGAGACGCGTTGCCGATTTACTTAGTCCCCGCCACGTAAACGCGATCCGGCGCGAGGATCTCAACATTCTTCGTTTCCACCACGACCTTCAAACGCGAGTACCCCGCCTTGGAAGCAGGCTTTGCAGCAAACGTCAAAATGTACTGCTGGCCCAGCTCTTTGGCGATGTCCTCTAGGAATGGTTGGAGAGACACTGGCGTCCCTAGACCGTCGATAAAAGATTCTCCACCGGTATCTTTCGCCAATCTGTCCAGGCAGCCCTGTCCTCTGGACACGAGAATCGTATCTTGGGTTTGTTCTCCTCCGCCGCGTGCATAAATGGCGTAGAAAGTTACTCCTGCCTGTTGCGCATATTCGATCAGCGACTGAAGAGATGGATTTCTATCTGGGTCTGGACTGGATCCCCCGTTGTTGAAATCCAAGCCGTCACTGATCAGCACGACCGCCTTGCGGTTCTTCGACGCGGGCCATTTCTTGATCAGATCCCGTCCCGCATCGTATATCCCGGTATTTTCGTCGGGGTTTGTTCCCGGCATTCGTAGCGCCTTGGCGGCCTTTTCGTGGTCCCCCGTCAGTTCCTGCTCGAACCGCGCTGACCCGAAGTTCGCGTACGCAATCCCCTCCTGCGTATTTGCCGGTTGTGAACGCAGGAAGTCCCGTAACTCGTCCCACCGGTTCGAGATGTTGCTTGTAACCGAGGTATCAATCAGCACGGCCAGATCGAGTCCCGTGCCGCTTGCGCTGGTAGGGACCCACGAAATCACGCGCCGCACACTTCCGTCTTGCCGCGCCACAACTTCATCCTGCGGGATTGCCGGCGGCGCATTCCTGTTTTTCATCGATACGGTCACTGTTACAGAAATTGGCAAGCCTTCTTGTTGCCCCGCTCCCTGGCCCATTGTAGCAATGCTGATAGACACAACCGCCAGACTCAAAATCATGATTTTGTAGAATTTGCGCATGAAGACCTCTTTGAGAGGTATAAGAACCCCTGCGTTAATTGGATGCGTATGAGCGGCCGCTAGTTGTTCTTCTCAGGTTGCTCGGTTCGAAAAGTTCGCTCGCGCGACTGAATCTTGGCGGGACTTGTAGATGATGTATCCGTCCGCACTTTACGATGGGCGCTTCGCCGTCTTATTTTGAGCCCGGCACATACACGCGTTCCGGCGCCACGATATCCACATCCTTGTTTTCCAGAACAATCTGTAAACGCGAATACTTCGCCTTTGCGCCGGATTTTGCGGCAAACGTCAAAATGTATTGGTGGCGCAGCAGTCCGCCGATGCTCTGCAGGAATGGCAGGAGAGATACCGGCGTCGTCAAACCTGCGGAAAAAGAATCTCCGCCGGTCTCTTTCGTCAGTCGTGAAAGGCACCCTTGCCCGTTTGACACCAGATTGGTCTTTCCGGATTGCCCATCGCCAGCGCCGCGCGCGTATATGGCGTAGAAAACCACGCCATCTTGCTGCGCCTGTTCGATTAGCGACTGGAGCGACATGTTTCTGTTTGGGTCTGTATCGCCAGTGCCATTACTGAAGTCCAAGCCGTTACTGATCGCGAGGATCACCTTACGGTTTTTCGACGCGGGCCATTTCTTGATCAGTTTCCGCGCCGCATCGTAAATAGCGCTATTTTCGCCCGGATTCGAACTGGGAAGCCGGAGCGCCTTGGCCGCCTTGTCGTGGTCATCTGTCAGTTCCTGGTCGATCCGTGGCGACCCAAAGCTCGTGTATGCGATTCCTTCCCGCATATTTGCTGCCTGTGAACGCAGGAAGTCCTGCAGTTCACCCCAGCGGCTCGCAATGCTGGTCGCAAGCGTGTCATCTATCAGCACGATTAGATCGATTCCCACGTCGCCTCCGCTCGCGGGAACCCACGAAATCACACGCCGCACATCTCCGTCTTGCCGCGCCACCACTTCATCTTGGGGAATCACTGGCGGGGCTTTTCGGTCCCGCCCCAGCACGGTCACCGCCACCGAAATTGGCGTGCCTTCCTGTTGTGCCGCTCCCTGCCCCAACGCAGCAATGCTGATAGGCACTACCGCCGCTCCCAGCAGTATCATCTTGTTGAAAGTGCGCATGGAGACCCCTTTGCGGAGGTGTAAGAACCTCTTGGTTGTCTGGATGCTGAGGAATCTCCCTCAGTTGGTCTTATCATACTGCTTACTGAGGCTGGTTGACTCGCACTAATGGTTATTGGCGGGAACCTGAAGATGACGTCTCCGCCGGCAACTCTTTGTGCGCCGACCACTCTTCCCACGACCCGTCGTAGAGCCGCACGTCGTATCCGAGGTAGCGCGCGGTAAAGTATACCGCCGTCGCCTGCTGGCCGATGTGGCAGTAAGCAATGACGCGGTCGCCCGGTTTCACTCCCGCCGCTTTGAAAATTTCAGTCAGTTCTGTTGGTGACTTCACCTTTCCCGAATCGTCCGTAAGCGTTCTAAAAGGGATGCTCAACGCGCCGGGAATGTGACCAAGCCTTTGGTTGCTTGGCTGTTTCTGCCCGGAGTAGAACTCAGGGTCGCGTGCATCAACAATCTCCACCCCGGCGTGGTGCACGCTCGCTTTCACTTCATCCAGATGCGCAATCACGTCATTTTGCGCGCACGTTGTGATTGTCCCCGGAGTCACAGTTCGAACGTCAGTCGTCACCGGCCGCCCTTCCTTTTTCCAAACCGGAAAGCCGCCGTCGAGCACTGATGTGTGCGGGCCCAACCCCATCGCATCGAGCGTCAGATAGGACCGCGTCATCGGCGAAAACCAATCCTTCGTTTGATACAACACAATCCGCGAATTATTCGATACGCCGAGCTTCCCGAACACCGCCGAAAGATCCGCCATCGGCGGCAGTTCCACGGACAACCCGGTCGGCCCCTTCATCAGGTGCGTGTCTTCATAGTCAAGAAACAGCGAGCCCGGAATGTGTCCCGCGTCGTACTCGCTCCTCTGTCCCACCGCCAGCATCACAAGGTTCGGGTCCTTCAAATGTTCTGCGAGCCACGCTGTTGACACCAGCATCGTGTTTTTGTCTCCGTGCCCGCCGCAGCTCTGGGCCGTCGCCTTCGTGGGTGCGAACGCCGCCATCACAACCGCCATGGTCACAGCGACATACTTCGCTTTATTTCGCATTTTCGTTGCTCCTCCCAAGCATCAATTTCCGATTGACTTCAGTCTCTGATTTCGATTTTGATTTCTTGAAACGCCCTATTCCGCGCGCAGCGCCGTTAATGGATCCACGCGCGTCGCGCGCCTCGCAGGCGCGTAACACGCCACTGCTGCTACGCCAAGCAATACCAGCGCGACGCCCGCCAGCGTAGCCGGATCATTTGGCTCGACGCCGAACAAGAGGCCCGAGAGAAGCTGCGTCCCTGCCAGCGCTCCCGCAAACCCGATCGCCAACCCGATGGTGACAAGCAACAAACCCTTGCCGAGAAACAACCGCAGCACGGAGCCGCCGCTCGCCCCCAATGCCATCCGGATTCCGATCTCCTTGATTCGCTGGTTCACTGCGAGTCCCATCACTCCTGCAATTCCCGCCGCCGTAATCACCAGCGCCAGCGCCGCGAAAAGTCCAAGCAGCGTGCTTGTCAAGCGCGGCGGCGCAAGCGATAGCTGCCGGAGTTGGTCCAGCGTCCGGATCTTTGCCACCGGCTGCTCAGGATCAATTGCGTGCACCTCGTCGATAATTTGTTTCACGATTGCGTTCGGATTCCCCCGCGTGCGGACCAGTAGGCTCGCGGGATTTGAGGGCACTTGTTCTTGTGAAACGTACACCACATCCCCCGGTTCCTTGTCCATCCCGTATTGCCGCACATCGCCCACCACGCCGACGATCGTCACCCAGTTCTGTCCGTCGTCCGTGATTCGATGACCGATCGGGTTCTCGTCCTTCCAATAATGGCGCGCCATCGATTCGTTGATGACCGCTGCCAGCGGCGACTTTTCCCCATCTTGGCTCCCGAGAAATCGCCCCCGGTCGAGGGCGATCCCAAGCGTCTGAAAATACTCAGGCGTCACGGACTGAAAATCAAATGTGGGATCCGGCTGTCCGGCCGTTTTTTTTCGCCCATCAACTGCAAAGCTGTTCAGGAAAGCCGCTTTTTGATTCAACGGGAAGTTCAATCCAAATGAAGCCGAAATCACACTTGGGTTTCTCTTTACCCGTTCCAGCAATTGATTGTGAAAATTTCTGAATTTTGTCTGCCGGTCGTCACCGCCATACTTCGTGAAGTTGTGCTGAATGAGCATCGAGATCACGTTCTCGGAGTTGTATCCGGGATTCACCCGCACGAGCTTGTAAAAACTCCGCAGCATCAGCCCCGCCCCCGCCAGCAGGGCAAATGACAATGCCACCTGCGCCACAACCAGCACGCTCCGCATCCGTTCCCGTGATATCGAAGAACTTCCCCGCGTAGTTCCATCTTTCAGTGGCGCCGAAAGACTCTCGGTTGACGACATCGCGGGGATCGAGCCAAACAGAACGCCGGTGAGCACCGAAATCCCAAGGCAGAAAAGCATCACGTGCGAATCCAACTTCACTTCGCTTGCCCTCTGCGTGAATCGTGCCGCAAACTCCGACAGCATATTGACCGACCATGACGCGATCAGCAGCCCCAACGCTCCCCCCGTCATCGAAAGGATCGTGCTTTCCGTGACCATCTGCCTCAGCAGGCGGCTCCGGCTTGCCCCCAATGCCGCGCGCATCGCCATCTCTCGGCCTCGTCGCAATTGCCGCGATAAACTAAGGTTTGCCACATTCGCACATACGATCAACAGCACCAGCCCCGCCGTTCCCATCAGGATCAGGAACGTTGGTCGCGCCTGCTGGGTCAATTGACTCCGAAGCAGTCCTGCCTGCATCGCCCAGTCCGAGTCACTGTCATAGTCTTTCGGGAATGATTGCCGGAATCGGTTTTCGAGCCCCGCCAGTTCGGCCTGCGCTTGCCCGATAGTTTTTCCTTCGCGGAGTCTTCCGAACACCGTCATCATCCGCGAACTGCGATCTGCAATGAACTTCGGATTCGATCGAAAGGGACAATCCGAAGTTGGCATGTACACATCATTTTCGTCCGGATACTGCGGCATCGGCGGCAATACTCCGATGGCCGTGTGCACCATGTTATTCATTCGGAATTTTGTGCCCACCACTCCGGGATCGCCGCCATACACGCGCTTCCAATACTCGTAGCTGAACACCATTACTGCGGGCGCTCCCGGTTTCTCGTCATCCGGCACAAAAGTCCGCCCGTAAAGCGGCGTTACTCCGAGCACATCGAAGAAATTCGCGGAAACAACTCCCGTGTTAATTCGCTGCGGGTCTCCCACTCCTAGCAGGTCGAACTGCATGTTGTGGTATTCAACCACCGACTCCAGTGTCTGGCTCTGTTCCCGGATGTCGCTGATCTCGTGCACGGAAAACGGAATTTTGTTCTGCCCTGCGCGTTGCACCACGCTAACCAGCCTGTCGCCTCTTACATATGGCAAGGGGCGCAGCAGCACGCCGTTCACCACGCTGAAGATCGCTGTGTTGGCGCCGATCCCCAGCGCCAGAATGCAAATCACCAGCGCCGTGAACCCTTTGTTCTTCCGCATCATCCGCAATGCGAACCCGCCATCCTGCTTGAACATCTCCAGATGTTCCCCCGGCGCCGTCCGGAAAATTCCTCCAATCGTTTCTCCCCATAACCGCAGCAATCCGATGGAGCCACCGCCGGCCTCGCGCCTCTGCTGTTGAAACACCTTTTCCATCTCGCTGCCGTAATCGCCTCGGAATTCAGAGGGAAAGATCCGCAACAGCGAACGGAAAAATCGGTCGCCACGTGAATTCTTTTTCGCCGTCATATCAATCTCTCCGCATCCTCATCATCTTTTTGTTGCGCGAAACATAATCCGCGTCCGGTTAGGCCTGCCGCGTCTTTGCCATGAAATGCTTTGCTCGCGCGAGCGTCAGCACATCATCGAGCCGCTCCGCTTCCGCTTGTGCCACACTCCGGCCAAACTCCGTCAGGTGGTAATACCTTCGCCGCTCGTCATCCAATTCCGGCGCCGGCCTTTCGCTCTTCTCCACCACCATCCCGTCGCTCACCAGCCGGCGAATAATTCCGTAGAGCGTTCCCGCGCTCAGCGTCACTCCGCCGTCCGTCAACCGCGCCACTTCTTTCATAATGGCGTAGCCGTGTTTGTCTCCATCCGCCACCGCCAGGAGCACATAAAACATTGCCGGAGTCAGCGGCAGATGCACATTTGGATTTCGCGTGTCTTTCATTTTCATGCCTCTCACCCTGAATCCCGCGCAAATCGCGTTCGCGTGACTCTATACTAGACGCCGATATACTATATCGTGTTACGCTATATAGAAAGAAAAGTTCAAGAATCTTGCTAAGTTGTTTAATTCCAGCTAGTTAGATATGTGCGTCCTTGGTCCGTTAGAGGTTAAAACTTCGTTCCGAAACTCAGAAAGTTACACATCCACGCAAGCCAGAATAGTGCTATGCAGCCGAGCGCAGTCACAGCGTCACCGATCCTGGCCCAAATCCACCGCCCCGGCATTTTTGAGGAGATACCTGCGTTTAGTACCACAGCTGCCACTCCTGCCACTCCAATACAACCCGCCACATGCAGCGAATTCAGCCAAAAATCCAAACTTCTATCCAACCGATTGGGGCCCAGCGAATTCAAATATCCGTACCAGGCCAACGCCACGCCCAGCAAATACATGGACACGGCACGGACCAGTCCCCGCCAAAACCTTGCACCCTTACTCCGGTCAATCTTCCTGTCGTAATGCCTCCGCAAAATCGCTCCGATCGGCCACTCCAAAACCGTCAGTCCTAGCGCGATCAGCGCGAAGTTTCTTAGCCACGTCACAAACGCCGTGCTCTCCGTGAACGGCACCTGCTGGTATCCGCTTGCCGCGCCGGAGGTAAAAATGTCGAACCGTCCATTTGCATTTCGTATGAACGCCAGTTTGCTCTCGCTCCCCTCGTCGCGATAAATGAGCGGGCCGATTTCGCGCCACCTCCGCGGTTGTCCATTCGCGCCGCGCGACCCTGCCGCCATGATCGTTCCATCCTCCTGCGCCGCAAATTGCAATTCGTTCATCATCGCGTCGATTTTTATCAACGTCGTCTCGCCGCGCCGGCTGGTGATGTAATTCCCGCTCACGACCTGTGCGTCGTCTTTTGCGCTCGCCAGTGCGGGCGGCAGCGGCGGCATCGCTGGAAAATATCGGTCCATGAATTTTCGGAACAGCACGGACCGCACATCCACGTCTCCCCGGCCCTGGCTGTTCACAGAAATGAAAAGCCCCACATTCGCATCGAGGATTAAGTGCAAATGGCTGTGGAACCACAGCGTGTCTCCGCCGTGGCCGATAATCGTATGTCCGTTGATGTTCTCCTGAAAAAACGCCAGCGCCATTCCGTTTAAATCAGCGGACGGCCCAAAGGCGCGCGAGTGCATTAACTTCGCAGTTTCTGGTTTCAGGATTCGCGTGTCGCCGTACTTTCCGTCCTGAAGGTGCGCGATCATGAAGTGCGCGATATCTCCCGCTGACACCGCCATGCTCCCCGCCGGCGGTCCGTTCACAAATTCATAGGGCTTCGCCGCGCCGGACCCCAGCCCATAACCGCTCGACATAAATGGTTGCAACTCAGCAGGCAGCGGCTGCACAAACGACGCATGGGTCATCCCCAGCGGCGCGTAAATATGTTTCGCGATGTAGTCCTCAAATTTTTCGCCGGACACGCGCTGCACGATGTATCCCGCAAGCGTCATCGCATAATTGGAATATGCGGGCATCGTCGCCGGCGGAAAAATCCGCGCGGGTAGATGCGCGCGCAACGCCTCTGAAATTGGCTCCAGGTCCGCCGCGCTCGGCACAAATAAATCCTTGCCCCACTCCTCGAACCCCGCAGAGTGCGTCATGATCCGCCGCAGCGTCACCGGCTGCCCGAACGCCGGAGGAATCACAAAATCAATGTAGCGGTTCACATCGGCGTCCAGATCCAGCGTTCCCTGTTCCACAAGCTGCATCACCGCCGTGCAGGTAAAGAGTTTTGATACCGACCCCGGCCGGAACATCGTCTCGTCCACCGATACGGGCCTCTTCGTCTTCACGTCGGCGTAGCCGTAGCCTTTTCCGAACAGCACCTTGCCGTCCTTCACGATGATCACCACGCCGCCCGCAACGTCGTTGTGCTCCAGGAATGCCGGGATCAATCCATCGAGAAACACCTCCACGTCCGCCGCGGTGAGCTCCGGCGTTTTTACTGCCGGCGCGGTGGCATTCGTTTGCGCCGCAGGCATTGCCATTTGCTTTGAGGCCGGCGGCGTGCTCGCTGGTGTTTTTTGTCTGGGCAACACGCTCGGCGCAACAAAAAGCACCGCGCATATCAGGGCGATGGCCGTATAAACCACTGTTTGAATTCGCAGCATTCCCCGGAGGCTGTACTTCGGGGTAATCATGCCCTTCGTAATGATTGCGTCTTTCCTAGCCATGTCCCGCCGCCTTTCCTTTCAGACGTTCCAACTTTCGCATCCTCTGGCGCCCTTATATACCACCTCCAGCGCGGTTTCCGGTATCCTCGCACGCATTTCCAAAGCGCCGTCGAGACGCGCCAATTGCGTCTTTGAGGGGCTGGAGAAACGCGCACGCAGAAAAAAGGTTTGGCGCATACCGAATGTGTTATAACCACAGCAGAATGTGTCAGGTACGGCGGTCAATCGTCCCTGGGAGTTCCCCGAAAACTTGATCCTCTTCCTGATGGTTGTTTACATGGGTCTCGATGGAATTCCCGTGGCTGCAACTGGAATCGAATGAGGTGTTGGTTGCGCGCAATAAAGTGCCGTTCGGTCGTCTTGATTCTTATCCTCGCACTCAGCTTCTCCGTCGCGGAGTGCGCGCGCGCAGGCACTCAGGCAACTGCTCTGGGGAATCAGCAGTCCATCCAACAGGGCAGCCAACAAAGTGGTCAGCAAGGGCAACAGTCGGGAACCACAGGTACGGGTTCACAGTCGGACTCTCAAGATAAGTCCAAGGATAAACCGCCCGAAACTAAAAAGAATCCCGACCCCAATCAGCAACCCGCGAATACCACAGGCCAGCAAACGAACCGTATCCTCGGCGTCATGCCGAATTACCGCGCGGTCAGCGCCAACACGCACCTCGCTCCGCTTTCAGTCAAGGGAAAATTCGTCTTGGCCACGAAAGATAGCTGCGATTACACGTCGGCCATCTTCGTAGGGTTGCTTGCCGGCGTACGCCAGGGTTTGAAACAGGAGCCGCCATTTGGCGGCGGTATGGCGGCTTATGGACGTTATTTTTGGCGTTCGTATGCCGATCAGGCCATTGGAAATTATTTTTCAGAAGCGATTATGCCTTCTATATTGCGGGAAGATCCGCATTATTACACTCTGGCGCGCGGCGGACACTTGCACCGGGCGCTCCACGCGTTCTCGCGTGTTCTCATCACGCAGAGGGATTCCGGCCGCACTAGCTTCAACTTTTCCGAGGTTATCGGTAACGGCTTCGCAGCGGGCATTGCCAACCTTTATTATCCCGCGCAGGATCGAAATTTGCGGAGCACTGGAATCAATTGGGGTGAGCAGATAATTTCCGACGGACTCGCGAACATCCTCAAAGAGTTCTGGCCCGATATCCACGATCGCATTCATCGTAAGAAACAGTCTCAGCCTTGAGGCGCGGCATTTAAGCTTTTCCACGTTGCCGCTGCATAATCCGGATTCCCAACTTATGCTAAAATGCCGTCGCAATTCCAGGGTTCCTCTTTACCCCGCGCACACGAGCGGGGCGCAGTCCCCCGAGGGAGCAAGTACGGCGTAACCCGAATACCATAAAGATCGAGGCAATCTCATGTCTGGTCATTCCAAGTGGGCCACAATCAAGCACAAGAAGGCGGCGACTGACGCCAAGCGTGGACGTACCTTCACCCGCTTAATCCGCGAAATCACCATGGCCGCTCGCGGCGGCACCGACCCCAACTCGAATGCGCGCCTGCGCACCGCCATCGCCAGCGCCAAAGCCGAGAACATGCCTGGTGACAACATCGACCGCGCCATCCTCCGCGGCAGCGGCCAGCTCGAAGGCACCGTGCTTGAAGAGATCACCTTTGAAGGATACGGCCCCGGCGGCGTCGCGCTGCTCGTGCAAGTGGTCACCGACGGGCGTAACCGCACCGTCAGCGAAATCCGCCACGCCTTTGGAAAACACGGCGGCAACCTGGCCGAAGCCGGCGCGGTCAACTGGCTGTTTCAACGCAAGGGCGAGATCTCCATCCCCAGGGAGCAGGCCAGCGAAGATAAATTGATGGGCATCGTTCTCGATGCGGGCGCCGACGATTTGGTGGACGATGGCTCCATTTGGAGCGTGGTCACTCCGCCCGAATCATTTGAAGCCGTCCGCGATGCAATTGTGAAGGCGGGCATCACGCCCGCTTCGGCGGAGATTGGAATGGTGCCGAAGAACTTCATCAAGCTGACCGGTGCGCAGGCCCAGCAGATGCTGCGCTTGATGGAAGCAATCGAAGAGCAAGAGGACGTGCAACACGTCTACTCGAACTTTGACATAGACGAAAAAGAGCTTCAGTCCGCCGTCGCCGGCTAATTCGTCCACTGATTGGCCCGGTTCTCAATATCTCGCCAGTCTCAACATAAGCACAAATAACACTGGCCCGCGCCGCCGCGCCGCCGTAAACTTTCCGCGGTATCCATGAAGTCGCCACCGGCCAATAGCTCACATAAGAATGTCGCACGCGTGAACGGCAACCCATTCGCGTTGCGCATCCTCGGCATTGACCCCGCCGCCGCGGGCGCTACCGGTTACGCGGTGATTGACGCGCGCGGCCCTGCCTGCGCCGCAGTGCATTACGGCGCGATCCCCGCCGCCCGCAAGGCTGCGGGAGATGTGCCCGCCCGCCTCAAGCAAATTCATCTTTGCATTGCAGAATTAATCGAAGAATTTTCGCCCGATGCGCTCGCGCTCGAATCTATTTTCTCCGCGCTCAATGTGAAAACCGCCCTGCGCCTTGCGGAAGTGCGCGGCGTAATCCTTCTCGCCGCGGCCGAGCGCGGACTGCCCGTGCACAGCTATTCGCCGCGTGAAGTGAAGGCCGCGGTCACCGGCTACGGCCACGCGGACAAGTCGCAGATCCAGCAGATGGTGCGCGCGCTCCTCTCGCTGAAACAGTTGCCGCAACCCGCGGATGCCGCCGACGCCCTGGCCGTGGCGCTCTGTCACATCCAGACGGCGCGCAACGAAGCGCGGTTTGGCGTCGTTGCGCGCTTGCTCGCCCCGCCGCGTACCTCTCGAAGTAATTCTGCACGCGGCAATTCGGTGCGGGGCAACCCGGCGAGGCTTCCGCGCGTTCTTTCTGTATGAGCATTTCCATGCGTCTCAACACGTCAAGAATCATCTTCGCTTGTGGCTTGCTGCTCGCGCTTTTCGCGGCGGCGCGCTCCGGCGCGGCGGGCGACGCTGTAATCCTCTTTCGCAAAATCTTCAAGGGCAGCGTGCCGGAGTTCGTCGAAATCCGCATCGGCCAGTCCGGAAAGTGCACCTACGACATTCGCCAGCTCAATGAGGCTGCCGCGCCCGAGGAGTTCGATGTGACCCAGGCGCTGCGTGAAAAGATTTTTTCCCTGGCGGCGGAGCTCAACAATTTCAAGGACCAGGATCTCGACGTCCACCGCAAGATCGCCAATCTCGGCGAAAAAACTCTTCGCTACGAAAAAGACGGCCAGTTCAGCGAGACAAAATTTAATTACACGCTCAACAATGCGGGGGCCCAGCTCATGCAGCTTTTTGAAGGGCTCGCGCGCCAGCAGGATCACCTCCAAACGCTGCGGCGCACAATGCGGTATGACCGCCTCGGAGTGAATGACGCCCTGGTGAATTTGCAGGAGGACTTCGACAATAAGTTGTTGCCCGAACCCGAGGTCCTTCTCCCCGTACTCGAGCAGATCGGCAACGATTCGCGCATTGTGGAAATCGCCAGATCGCGTGCCCGGGCCATCGCTGCCAAGATCCGCGGAGCAAAGTAGCCTTCCCGAATTTACCTGCGAAAGCCCCCAACCTGAAGCCTGCCTGAAGATTGTAAGTCTTCACTTACAAAAAACTTGACACCGCCCCCTTCCGGGAGCACTATTCGCGAAGAAACGGTAACCCCGGGCGGTCGGCACGCATCTACTACAGTAGAGCTTGTCCCCGGAGGGAGGTCCCAATGAAACGCGCCCAGCAGATTTCCAAGATCCTCACCGCAATTCTTGTTTGCGGCTCCCTCATGTTTGCCGCGCCGAAGTCCGTGCGGGCGCAGGACAACCCCGATCCCCAGACCGGACAGCCTGATTTCAGCAACGTCAGGATTGTGCGTCTGAGCTATGTTGAAGGCGACGTCCAATACCAGCAGGGCGAAGAAGACTGGCAAACCGCCCCCATGAACCTTCCCATTCAGGAAGGGTTCAAGCTCGCCACGGGCGAGGGCCGCGCTGAAATTGAATTTGAGAGCGGATTGATTGTGCGCCTCGCCGACAATTCCGAGCTGGATTTCACGCAACTCGCGCTTCTGAACGGCGGGCGAATTACTCAACTCACGTTGGTTCAGGGAACGATCATCGCTACGGCGAATCCGCGTAACAACGATGCACTCTCGATCATCGCTCCCAATCTTCAAGTTGGAGTCACGTTTGCGTCCCGCTTCCGCGTTGACACCACGCAAGGGGATAGCTGGGTGACGGTCGTCAAGGGCGTGGTTGCCGTAACTTCCGCCGCAGGCGATTCGCGCGTAAAGGTTGGACACACGCTGCACATTAGTGCCGCGAGTCCGGATCAAGTAAGCCTCGACAAGAGCGCGGATCAGGATGACTTTGACAGTTGGGCCGCCGACCGCGACCGCGCCATCGAGCAGGGATATTCGCAAGCCGTGCAAAACGTCGGCGGGGACTACGCCGCGGATTATTCGAATTACAGTTATGGGGTTTCGGATCTCTCCGTATATGGGAATTTTACCAACGTGCTCGGCTACGGCCAGTGCTGGCAGCCGTATGGACTTTCCGCGAACTGGATGCCGTTTTGGAATGGCTCGATGTTTTTTTTCCCGGGGTTCGGGTGGACCTGGATCAGCAACGAGCCCTGGGGATGGTTGCCATTTCACACCGGCAATTGGTTTTTTATCCCGGGCCGCGGATGGTTCTGGCGCGTTGGCCCGGTGCACCGCTGGTATCCCGCGCCGGTGCGCTGGCTGCGTGTAGGGAACCAACTTGGGTGGGAGCCTCGCGGCGTCCAGAATCAGAATGGAATCGCGGGTGAACCATGGGTCGTAACCGGCGGAGGGGCCGGACCCCGGGAACTTCGTCCGGTCGGACGAATACAGGGTGGGCCGATTGAAATCGTAAGGGACGCGCCGCCGGCGCCCCCAACGCAGGGCCCTCGCGGTCATGAACCGGTGGGTCATGAACCCGTGCGTGTCACTCCGGGATCACCGGTCGGAGGCGCGCCAACCGCGCCATTTATTCGTCATGTGCAAGACCCGATTCGGCTCGATCCCAGTACCCGCACTTACGAGAATGACGTCCCGCCGCAAAGGCCTGTGAAGACTGCGCCTGTCACAGCTCCCGCAACACGGCTCGCGGGTTCCGGCGGATCCCCTCCAAATCAGCCGGCGGGAGTTGGCGCGCCACCAATCAAGACATCAAATCCAGCGCCGGAAGAACGGACAACGGCAACGCAACAACCGTCGGCGCATGTCGCCAGTCCAAATGTGCCGCCAGCGCCACCGCAGCCGCGCTACACGCCGCCATCGCAACCAGTGCCGCAGCCGCCGCAGAGGCCTTCTCCGCCGCCTTCGGCGGCGCCACCCATACAGCATTCATCGCCGCCACCTCCGGCGCCTGTGCAGCATTCATCTCCGCCGCCTCCGCCACATGGAGGTGGAGGAGGAGGCGGGGCGAGGTCTTTCGCTTCATCTGGTTCGTCGCATTCGTCAGGTTCATCGCATCACCGGTAGAAATCTCTTAACTCATCTCCATGCAAAGCGGCTTCCACAAGGCAACGAAGAATTAGCTGAGATTCAACTTCCGCAGAAGTTCACGATACCGAGGGTCGGAATGATACGGCTCAAAATACGGGTTCGCATCCATTCGTGTGAGGTAGGGATCGCGCTGGGCAAAAGCAGCGTTCAGGAACTCGAATGTCTTTTCCGTTTCACCAAGCGCGGCATAATAGATGGCAAAGCAGGTCGGCGAAACAAATTGTTTGGAACTTTTTTCTCTGACGCCCTCCATTAGTTTTTCCGCTCGTTCTTTCATCCCGGCCCGCGCATACGCCACGGCAAGGAATCCCGCCGCCATCGCAAAGGTGGGCGATAGCTGTACTGTCTTTTCCAGGCTCGCAATCGCTTCCAACAGCGCGCCCATCTCAGACAGCGCAATCCCCATGACAAAATGGACCAGCCAGTAATCGGGATAGATCTCCACGGCTTTTGCTGCATGTTCGATTGCAAGGTCATAGCGTCGCTGGCAATAAAACGCAAATGCCAGTCCGAAATGCACCATCATCGAAAGCGGATCCGTTTCGAGTGCGCGCTCGTACTGTTCCACCGCTTCATCGAACTGGCGCAACGGCGTGAGGTAATAAAGCCCATACCGCAGACTCACCAGCGCCGGGACGGGTTCAATGGCCATCGCCGCTCGAAAATGTCGTTGCGCCGTTTTCCAATCGTATTCAACCGCGCCGGTAATTAATCCCATCACGCTGTGCGCCTCGCTCAAGCTCTGATCGATCGCCAGCGCTTTTTCCGCGGCGGACTTCGCCAGTGGCGCCATCTCAATCATCGGCTTGATGCTGAGTGCGCCGAGCCCGAAATAAAAAACGGCCAATCCTGCATACGCGGGGGCATAACTCGGATCGAGCGCGAGCGCCTGCTCGAATGCCTCTTTTGCTTTCGTGAGGCTCTCCTGCGTATACCGCTGATACCAATACAATCCCTTCAGGTAATTCTGGAAGGCCTCCACGTTTCCAGTGCGCCGCTGCGGCGAGGCAAACTTAACTTCGAGCGCGCCCGCAATCGCCAATGAAATATCGTCCTGAATTGCGAAGATATCCGTCATCTCCCGGTCATACCGCTCCGACCACAGATGTGTCTCGTCGGCGATTTGAATCAGTTGGGCGGTCACGCGAATGCGGTTTCCCGCTTTTCGTACGCTGCCCTCCAACACCGTTCCGACTTTGAGCCTCTCGCCGATTGTTTTCAGGTTGCGTTCTGCGCCGCGAAACGCAAACGCCGACGTGCGTGCAATCACCTTCAGCTCGGGAATCTTCGTAAGTGCATTGATGATCTCTTCAGCCAGGCCGTCGCTGAAGTATTCGTTTTCTTTGTCGCCGCTCATGTTCACAAAGGGCAGCACGGCAATGGACTGCGCATTTTCTTTTGCCGGAGGCGGTTTCAATTCCATCTCGGAGGATCGCGGCTCCGCAAGGGCCGGCATCACTTCCTGCATGGTTTGAAATCGCTGCGTGGGATCTTTGCGTAGGCAGCGGACGACGCACTCTTGAATTGAAATTGGAATCCCCGGTTTGATTTCCCGCAATTGCCGCGGCTCCTGATGCAGGATTGCCGCAAGGATGGCGACGGTCGTCTCTCCATGAAATGCGCGTTGTCCGCAGAGCATTTCGTACAACACCAGCCCAAAGGAAAAAATGTCAGACCGCGCGTCAAGCCTTCGCCCCTCCGCCTGTTCCGGCGACACGTATGCCGGGGTCCCCATAAAAGTTCCAACAACCGTTCCCGCCGCCGCGGATAAATTCAGAGTTTCATTTCCCAGTGCCGTCACAGGCTCGGCAATCTTCGCGAGTCCGAAATCCAGAAGTTTCGCTCGCCCGCCTTTTGTGATCATGATGTTTGCGGGCTTCAAGTCGCGGTGAATGATTCTGCGTTCGTGTGCATATTCCAGCGCCTCGGCCATTTGCTTCGCGATGGCCAGCGCCTCCTCCACTGGAATCGCACCTTGCGCGATTCGGTCGGCGAGCGTGGAGCCTTCCACCAATTCCATCACCAGCGCGCGCACTCCACTCGAATCCTCAAGGCCGTAGATGGAAGCGATGTTCGGATGATTCAGCGAAGCAAGCACCTGCGCTTCGCGCCCGAATCGGGCCATGCGATCTGCGTCAGTTGCGAGATTTGCTGGCAACACTTTTAGCGCAACGTCACGCGCAAGTTTGGTGTCGCGCGCGCGATAAACCTCGCCCATTCCGCCCGCGCCGAGCGGCGCGACGATTTCGTATGGACCCAACTTTGTTCCCGCTGGAAAGGGCATCCGTTTCCCTTAAATGGAGCGATGGCGCAAATTGTATTGGGAAAGTGACGGCTTGGGAAGCGCGGCGAAAAAGTTCTACGGTGCGGTCTGGCAATGCGCGGAAAGCAATCAGTGAAAAATCATTCCCGCGTAGCCGACGACGGAATCGCGCTCGGCAGATGTATCGGCAGATGTCGCGTAGCACACAAGCTCGCCGCGCGTGGCGCCAAGTTTGCGCGCGGCAGTAAGCGCCGCGACGGCGGGGCCCACTCCGCACATCGTAATCCCCTCTCTGCGCACTGCGTCATAAAGGCCGCGCGGATCGAGCGCGAGCATCTGGTCAATCGCAAAGCGATCCTTGGCTCGCGTCACGTCGTCGGGCTCATGATGATTCAGATCCGAGCTTGCAATCATCAGGATCGGTTCTCCATCCGTAGCGGACGCTGTGATTACTTTCGCGAGCGCATCGCCGAGCGCGGCGAGCTTGTCAAAATTCACGGTGCCAATAGCGATGGGCACGAATGAAAACTTTCCCGCGAGCACTTGGAGAAATGGCACCTCAACTTCGATGGAATGTTCGCGGCGGTGGGCGACGTCGTTCTCCTGCAGGGAGGGGCATGCCGCCATCAGCGCGCGGGCAAGGGCGGAGTCAATCGGCGCGAGGCCCAGCGGCGTCCGCCACGCGCCATCGGACTGGATGGCGAGTTCGGCGCCGGGCGGGCGATGTCGCGGGCCGAGGATGATCGCTCGCCGCGGGATTCCGCGCGGCGCATTTGCGTGCATCGGATTCGCGAGCCGCGCGAACACCGCTGCTGCAACGCCGCCGGAATACATGTAGCCGGCGTGAGGAACGAGGCAGGCGACCGCTCGCGTTGTCTCGGCACGCGCATTGTCGGCTCGCGCTTTCGCACCCGCTTGCGGCGAAGTCTCTGCGCCAGATTCTGCCTTCGCTCCAGCATTCGCGGCGGAAAGGAATTGGCGAATTGAAATTTCCAATTCGCGCGCGTCGGCGGGATAGAAGCGTCCGGCGACGGCTGGCTGGCGGATCATGATCGGGGAGCGCCGCTCCGGTGGAGTTACTGCTGCGATCTGTGCGACTGCGTCGCTTGCACCGGCGGCGGCAACTGGTTTTTATGTTTTGACGGCTTGCCGCTCAGCTTCAGGGCAATGGTCGTGCCGTAGGCGTATTCCACGGTCACTTTGTCTTGGAACTGGAATCCGCCGGCGGTCATGATCTTGATCATCTGGTCGCGCACGGGGTAGGAGTACGTAAAGCTGATTATTTCCATCGGATTCTTCGGGTTGCGAAGAACGATGGAAGCGGTGTTGGCGCTGACCACGAGGCCGCGGAACTTCATTTTTTTAACAGGAGCCACCATCTGCGGCGCGGCAAGAACAGAATTTGCGGCCAGCACGCAGATGAGTGCAACAGCCACGATTGCCGCGGCGAAAACGCCGGACTTCCTCCCAAACCCAAGAAATGTTTTATTCTTTTTCATTCTTCTTTACTCTTCTTCTCTTCTTTATTCCTCGTCGCCATCGAGAGAAATTTTCAGCGACTTCAGGAAGCGGACGTCTTGCGCTGTAAGATCAAATTTTGGGACGGTGGTTTCCTCGTCGAGCGCCTCGGCATCCACCTGGATGTGCAGCGATTCCAGGAAGCGGCGGTCCTGGTGCGAAAGCTTCGCGGCGCTGGCGCTGGCTTCGCGCTTGGCAAGGCCGATGGTGGCGTCAAGCTTCAGCACAATGTCATAACCGGCCGAGCGCACATTGCCGATGGCGATATTTATTTTCTCCGAGTCCGCCACCGAATCGTTGATGGCGTGCCCAAGTTCACGCAACAACTGGCGCAAGTGATCGTCGAGTTGCAAGCGGCGCCTCCCGTGTGACCCCACTGGAGAAATTGTAGGTCTATGATTAGCGCCTGACAAGCCTGTGCGTTGGTACAGAGTGACTGGCTGGCTACACGGGGTACCCGTCGCGCGGGGTCCTTATCGCACAGGCTGCTAAACTCGCGGTTTCAATTCATTCGCGGCGCCCGAGAGACGCCGCTTGCATTTCTCCCACTCCTCCATCTTGCACTGTCCCTTGTTGCAATCGAACTCGCAGAGTGCAATGTCCTCGGGAACATCCTGAATGATTCCGTTTTTGACCCGCCGAAAGAACTGGCGAACTTGGTCGGTTGCCTGCTGTAGCGGCCCTCTCGCCATGATCTCCCCAATGATTCTTGCCTTCTCTGTGTACGCAATCGCTCGGTCCGAGGACGCTTCTCCGATTCTGGCTCGACCTTCAGGATAGCACGGGTGCCCCGGCGCGCGTGCCGCTGCCCTTCACGGTCTGCCCCGATAAATGCGATCGCGGCGCTCCAAATAAGTCCTCGCGCCGGGCTTTGCTCCCCCTCCTGCGTCCCCGCAGACCTCCATTCAGACCGCCAACGCGATCTATTAATTGGCACAATTTCGGTGTTGGCCTGCGTATATAAAGATGACTCACGTCTATAAATATGTCCGACCGCACTTTCTACAAAGGAGACCTCAAAATGAATACCCTGAAATCGTCCTGGAAGACTGTTCTTGTCGCCGCGATCAGCTTCTGGCTGGGCGCCGCGCTGTTTCACTCGCCATCGGTGAGCGCACAGGGCAAGTCTGTCGTAAGCATCCACAGGGTCAACGAAGGAAACGGTTTTGTTTCCATTGACTCTGCCGCTCAAGTCGTTGGATTCACCTGCGTGCAGACCAGACAAGGCGAACCAGTCTGCTACGTCGCCAGCAGGTAGAGAGCCTGGACAGAATCCAACTCGTGAGCCGCAACTCTTGTGCTCCGCGCCTCCGTGCGGAGGCGCTGCGCTGCCCTGAGGCACGCCCCCTACCTCTACCCCTTTTTTCTGGAACGCTATCAATCTAAAGGACTTAGCAGGGGCGCTTTTGCGCGAGGTCTGGATGTGATTGAATTTAATGGAGTTACATGGGGCGGAAATTGTGGATGGTTTGCATGACAGTGTTGAGAACAAAGGAGTTAGCTGGGGCGCGGAAGGGGCGGGGCGCGTGATCGCGAGTGCAATGGGTAACACAGACTTCAGTCTGTGTGCTTGGTTCCGGCCAGCACCACACAGGCTGAAGCCTGTGTTACTCCCCCCACCCCCCATCTTTTTGTAAGAGTGTGATTCTAAAAGACTTACGGCAACAATGTGCGGTAAGAGTATGATTCTAAAGGATTTACGAGTATTTACATTTAGTATACTAAGCATAATGTTTTCAACGACTTACGGTTTTGGCTGCGAAGTGGCTTGTAAGAGTGTGATTCTAATGGGGTTAAAGTCCTTTATTATCATACTCTTACGGGGCGCCCTACATAAGGGTGATTCTCGCTTTCGGCAGGGGCGACATTTCCCGTTTTGGGAATTCTATTCGAATAGAAGGTCGCAATCTGCAAATAAGGTTACCATAGGGTTATAGTGAAAGTCAAGGGAAATGTGTTGAGGGGTTCATCGGCTTCAGATTCCGCGGGGGTGCGGCGGTGATCCAGTCCGGAAGAGCATTGAGATTGTCTCAAGCGGCCAACCTTTCGCTGGGTTCAAGCAACCAACAACTTAAGTAGAGCGAGTGGAAGTATCGCATTCGTTACCAGGGGGTGGGAGCGATGCGTTACGCAACAGGCCGTATTCTTTTTGTCTTAGCTTTGAGTGTAATTCTGTGTGCGCCGTGCCTTGCGCAAGGAAGTCTGGTTGTTCGCGAGGCGGCTACGCGGTTTCAATTCCTGCCGAACGAAACCACCGTAGATTTTCAGGTTGAGAATCTCACGCCGGCGAAAATCTCCGCGCACATTCTTCTTGAGCTAGTTGATCCGAACGGGCTGGTGCAGGTCCACGCGGAACAAACGGATTCACTCGAGCCCGGCGTGAACAAGTTGAAGATTTCCCTTCCAGTGATCCCAAAGCGAAAAGACGGCAAGGAAGAGGCAGCCCTGCTCTGGTACCGATTGCGGTACACCGTGACGCCTGTTTCGCCGGAAGACGCGGCGAAGGCTCCGGTCACCGGGATCATAGCTGTCGGTGGAGCGACGCCGGGGCTTTTCGAGCTACATGCTGCCGTATCCGGCGATGTGATTCCGGGTGAATCTTATGCGGTGCGCGTCCGCGCAATTCATCCTGCAACGTCGAAGCCCGTTGTGGGCGTGTCCATCAATGGATCGATTGACATCGGCGCAGAAGATGAAAAACCGTTGCTCACTGAAACGGCGACGACTGACAGACGCGGATTTGCAACATTGCATTTTTCATTGCCATCAGATCTCAATGCAGAAAGTGTTGAGCTCAAAGTGGAGGGCAGGCGCGAGACTCTTTCTGTAACGGCCGACGAAAAACTTATTCTGTCCGGCTACCCGGACGCGACTCTGAGCACCGACAAAGCGCTTTACCAGCCCGGACAGACTGTGCATATAAGAATGATGGCTTTCGACTTTAAGAGAAAGGCTGTCGCCAGCGAAAAGTTCATTCTTCAGATCAAGGATCCCAATCAAAGTCTCCTCTATCGAACAGAAATGACAACTTCAAAATTCGGAATCGCCTCTGCCGAATGGCAAATCCCAGAGAATCAAAGATTAGGCAGGTACAACGCTGAGGTGACATTACCGGACGGTCCGAAGGATCTAACTGTGGGATGGGCACAGATCAAAATAAGCCGGTATGACCTTCCCCAATTCAGCGTCAGCGTGAAGCCGGACCGCACTTATTATTTGCCCCAGCAGAATGCAGAGGTGGAGATTCGCGCCGACTATCTATATGGCGAACCGGTGCGAAGCGGCCACGTCAAAGTTGTTCGCGAAACTGACCGGACCTGGAATTACGGAGAACAGAAGTGGGACATTGATGAGGGCGATGTCTACGAAGGGGAAGCGGACTCCGAAGGCCGTTACACGGCGCACGTTGATCTAAGCGATGAACATTCCGATTTGCTTGAGGACTATGGCCGATTCCAAAACCTCAGATACGCAGCTTATTTCACAGATAATTCGACCGGGCGGACGGAGCAACGGAGATTCGACATACGTTTGTCGAACGATCCTATTCACATTTACACTGCGCCGAGCTACTTCAGGCGTTCAAGGGGGCTACCGTTTCAATTCTACCTAGTCACGGACTATGCGGATGGTGTGCCTGCTGAGTGCGATGTGGATATCAATCTTGTTCTCGAGCACAGGTCAGCCGGGATTGATGATTCCAAATCGGACTTGGAACAATTCGTGAAGCGCGTCCATACTAATCGGTATGGAGTGGCGAAGATCGCAGACCTTACGCTTCCCGCAGAGACCCAATTTGATGAATTTGAGTTGAGTTTCCGCGCGAGAGATCGGAAGGGGCAAACCGGTCACCAGACAGAGAACATCGGACAAGCGGACGAAGTTGAGATTCGAGTGGAAACCGATAGGACGTTTTACCGATCGGAAGACCCGATTCAAATTAAATTGGCCACGAATGCCGGCGACATCAATGCGATCGTTGAAGCAACGGATTCGTATCACGTGCTGGAATCCAAGATGGTCCATTTTTCTCACGGACACGCCGAGGTTGCATTCGGCCCGAGTGACAAATTTCAGGACCAAGTTGGAATTGTTGCTTACGCGATTGGCACAAAGGGTGGCTTCGACGATCAGTACTCTGCTCCGGCGGGCAGGCGCAACGTACTGTTTCCAAACAATCATGAATTGAAGCTTGATGTGAAGCTAGTTAAAGGAATTTATCACCCGGGGGAGAACGCCACTGGAAATATCCAGGTGACCGGGCCGGACGGAGCTTCCATTCGAAGCGCGCTTGGTCTTGTAGTGATTGACAAAGCTGTGGACGAGCGTGAGCGGACAGACAAAGACTTCGGCCACGGCGGTGGATTCTACAATTTTCGCGACTATATTTATGAGCCGGTGAGTCTGAGTGGCATTCGGAGAACCGATCTCGACCGGATCGATTTGTCAAAGCCGCTCCCCGATGGATTCGACCTCGTGGCGCAGCTTTTGTTGGAAGAGGATTCGTTCCGGAATGAAATATTTGTGAGCGATAACGGCGAGAGCGACCTTCACAAACTTTTTGCAAGCCAGATCGATCCTCAAGTCGCGCCGATCCAAGAATCGTTGAAGCTCCGGTTTTCGAAGACAAATGAGTATCCGAGAAGCCGGCCGGAACTGGATCGATTCCTTGGAGAGGCGGGACTGAAGCTGGACGCGACTCACGATCCCTGGGGAATTCCGTTTCGCGCGAGGTTCAGTGTTGAAAATGAAGTGGACAGGTTGGAGATAGTAAGCGCAGGACCCGACAAACAATTCGGGACGGAGGACGACTTCGTCGTCCTGACGATGAGTTGGCCTTACTTTAAGAAATATTCCGACGCGATCTCCCGCGCCGTCAATGCGTTCCATGATGCAACCGGGGGATATGTCCGAGATGCCAATACTCTCAAGACCGAGCTGCTTCGCCAGGGCGTGGATTTCGATTCGCTCCGTGACCCCTGGGGACACGCCTATCAGGTGTCATTTGATATCGAAAGAAACCTCTTCGTCGTGATTGTGAAGAGCGCGGGCCCCGATGGGCGGTTTAGCGCTGATCCTAGATCATCCGGTGACGACTTCACACTGGCCACGATTGGAGTCGATAGCTTTTACGATTCACGCCGCGATATCGATCTAGCACTTATCGATTATTCTGAACAAACACATAAATTCCCAGAGGACATCAACGAGTTTCGGAAGGCTCTCCAAATGGCTGGGATTGACTGGGACAGGATTCACGACGCCTGGGGAAGGCCGTACTTAGTAACATTCACCAAAGATTTCCGCTACGCCGATAGCATTGAGGTTGAATCTTATGTGGACCACCTTCAGAGAGACAGTCAACGAATGCGATTTGTTCCGGTCACCCAGCAAGTGGATTGGGTAATCATACGATCCACGGGGAAGGACGGCCCGGCACCGCCCCGAGATGCATTTGAAGTCGCAACATTCTCCCGGGCGCTTACTGAGCAAAGGAGTGCGGAAAAAGCAGCAGCGCCCGCAAAGGGCCAAACGATCTTTTCGGGCGTAGCCGGGGCAATTTCAGGGTATGCGATAGACCAGTCTGACAAGGCCATCGTGGGAGCACGCGTGATGGCAAAGAACACCCAAACGGGGGCGACATTTGAGTGCCGCACAGGAAGCTCGGGGGATTTTGTCCTGCGGGGGCTGCCTACTGGTCTTTATGAAGTTGAGTTCTCCATGGCAAATTTTAAGTCGCGGATTATCACCAGCGTTCCTGTACAGCCGAACAGCGAAACAAGACTTGATGCACAGTTGGAAGTTGGGTCGACAACGGTGACAGTGAATGTTGAGGCTGGCGGGGCCGCAGTAGTTGAAACAGCGAATACATCGGTTATGAATGTGGTGAAAACGCCGTCAAGCCCACAAGTTTCCGGCCAGATCTCCACGCCACGTGTACGCCAATATTTTCCTGAAACACTTTATTGGCAGCCGGAACTGATTACCGATGCAAATGGACGCGCACATCTGAAAATTCCGTTGGCGGACAGCATCACGACGTGGAAGCTTTCAGCTGTCGCGTCAACGCTGAATGGAGAAATCGGGACGGCGGAAAAAGAGATACGCTCGTTCCAGCCGTTTTTTGTGGAACACGATCCGCCAAGATTTCTGACAACGGGTGACGAAGTCGCATTGCCGGTCCTCTTGCGGAATTATCTGGATCATCCGTTGCAAATGACAGTCGAGATGAAGCCGGAGAGCTGGTTCACGCTATTGAGCCCCTCGACGCTGCAAGCTTCGGTGTCAACGCTCGAGCCCGCGCGCGAAATATTTCGCTTCCGCGCGACGACTTCAGTGAAGGAAGCAAAGCAACAGGTGATGGCGCGCGGCGCGGACGCGAGCGACGCGATCTCACGGAAGGTGACAGTCCGTCCAAATGGTGAAGAAAAAACTGAGACAGTCAGCCAGGTGGTGAATGATACGGGGATGCTTGATGTGAGAATCCCAGAGACGGCGATTCCGGGCTCGCTGGATGCACGGCTGAAGATTTATCCGAACCTTTCAGCGCACGTGTTGGAGAGCATTGAGGCAATTCTCGAGCGCCCCTACGGATGCGGAGAACAGACGATCTCTTCCACATATCCGAGCATTCTACTTTTGAAATATACGAATGGGACGAATCAAGCGGATTTGCCGTCTGTGAAACGAGCGCATCATTACGCGGAATTGGGATATCAGCGGTTGCTTTCCTACCGCGCCGAAGGCGGCGGGTTCACGTACTGGGGAAGAGGGGATGCGGATGTTGCACTGACAGCGTACGCGGTTCGATTCCTGAATGATGCCAAGGAATTCGTGGCAGTGGATGAAGACGTAATTTCGGACGCGATGAAATGGCTGCTGAAATTGCAGCAGGAAAATGGCAGGTGGATCGCGGACGATTGGAGAGGAAATGAAAGTTCACTGCGCAGCGCGATGTTGACGGCGTTTGTTGCGCGGACATTGGCGAATCTGCCAGCGAAAACGATTTCGGCTGATAAGGATGATCCGCTGCCCAAACTGATCCGCAGCTCTGTGAATCGCGCGTTGAATTACATCGAGCCGCAAACAAATTCCGTGGACGAACCCTACCTGGTCGCGGTTTTTGCGTTGACCGCTTTGGAATCAGGCGATGCGCGGCGCGCAGGGGCTCCGCTCGAAAGGCTGCGGAAAATGGAGCGTCGGGAAGGCGATACGAGTTACTGGTCGCTGGAAACAAACACGCCGTTTTATGGCTGGGGATTGACCGGGCGAATCGAGACGACCTCTCTGGTTTTGCAGGCAATGGTAAAGGGGAGCTACGGCGCGGCGGCGGAATCGAAGAATCTTGTTTCGAGGGGGCTGCTATTTCTGCTTCGCAATCAGGACCGGTACGGCATTTGGTATTCCACGCAGGCGACAGTGAATGTATTGGAGACGATGGGTGCGCTGACGTCTCATGGAGCGGGTGCCGCGGCGCAGGCAGGAAATCCTGTGACTACGGGGTCGAAGGCAGTGATCTTCGTGGACGGAAACCAAGCAATGTCCATTGATTTGCCGGCGGCGGGAATCCTCGCGGGCCCGACGGAGGTTGACCTCTCGAATTTTGTCGCAACAGGAGAACATAAGATTGAGATTCGCAGGCCCGAAGGCGCGTCACCGGCGTCCGCCCAATTCGTCGCGGATTATTACGTGCCGTGGACGCGCCCGACAGAAACAACTGCATTGCACCAGGAAGAAAAAGTTTCCGATGCGCTGCGCCTGGCCGTGCGCTTCGATAAGAGTTCAGCGCAGATTGGGGAGACGATTCATTGCAATGTGGAATCGGAAAGAATCGGTTTCCGTGGTTATGGAATGATGCTGGCCGAGATCGGTCTCCCGCCCGGGGCGGAAGTGGATCGCGCGTCGCTCGAAAGAGCGATGGAAGGTTCGGGTTGGGAGATCAATCAATATGACGTTCTGCCAGACCGGTTGATCGTCTATTTGTGGCCGCGCGCGGGCGGGACGAAGTTTTCTTTCGCGCTCAAATTGCGCTATGGAATTGTGGCGCTCTCCGCGCCATCGGTGCTGTATGACTACTACAACCCCGAGGCGCGTGCGCTGGTTGGGCCGATTCGGTTCACCGTGCAATAACTTCGCGGACCAAAGCACCACAACAAAAGCGGGATGCATCGCGCGAACGGCGGGGGTGTAATAGAATCGCGGAGTGAGCGCGAGCGCGAAAACCACCAGCGACGGTACTTGTTTGGAGCGCCGCGGGGCTCCGACGTCTCTAAGTCGCCACGGGGCTCCGGCAAATCGGACCCCGGTGGCAGAGACGAATGCTCGGACCCCGTCGGCAAAGACGAAACCGGGATTTTTGCGGACGATGTGGCGGATCGCGCGGCAACTGTTTCATGAGACGACGGGCGCGCTGTTTGCGGCGACGGCGCTGGCGTGCGTGAATTCGTCGGTGCGGGCGTGGCGCGCGGGAGAGTCGCGATGGATCGTGTGGTTGCCGATCGCGTATGCGGCGATGATGGCGTATTTTGCGGTGACGCAATTTATGAGGGCGAGGAAGGTGGTTTAGGAGAAGGACAAGGAAACAGCAGATTCCTCGCGGCGCTCGGAATGACAAAATGAAGATTGATGCAAATGCCGAAGACTGAAGACAAACGCGGAACAAAATCCAGCGCGGAGCGCGGTCGCTTCCGCACGATTTCCGGCATGGAGCTGGAGCAGGTGTATGGGCCGGAGCAGCGCGCGACGAAAGGCTGGGATGCGGAGACGGCGCTGGGGTATCCGGGCGAGGCGCCATACACGCGCGGAATTTATCCGACGATGTATCGCGGGCGGCTGTGGACGATGCGCCAGTACGCGGGGTTCGGAACGGCAAGCGAGTCAAACAAGCGCTACCGCTATTTGCTGGCGCAGGGGCAGGCGGGGCTTTCGGTGGCGTTTGATTTGCCGACGCAGATAGGAATGGACTCGGACGCGACGCTGGCGCGCGGCGAAGTGGGAAAAGTCGGCGTGTCGATTGATTCGATTGAAGATATGGAAACGCTCTTCGAGGGAATTCCGCTGGAGCGCGTGTCCACTTCGATGACGATTAACGCGACGGCGGCGATCCTGCTGGCGCTTTACGTGGCGGTGGCGCGCAAGCAGGGCGCGGACCTGCGCAAACTTTCCGGCACGGTGCAGAACGATATTTTGAAGGAGTACATCGCGCGCGGGACATATATTTATCCGGTGAAGTCGGCGATGCGCGTGGTGACGGATATTTTCGCGTGGTGCTGCACGGAGCTGCCGCGGTGGAACACGATTTCGATTTCCGGGTACCACATCCGCGAGGCGGGCTCGACGGCGGTGCAGGAAGTGGCGTTCACGCTGGCGGACGCGATTGCGTATGTGGACGCGGCGGTGAATGCGGGCTTGGCGGTGGACGATTTCGCGCCGCAGCTATCATTCTTTTTGAATGCGCACAGCGATCTGCTGGAAGAGATTGCGAAGTATCGCGCGGCGCGCCGGTTGTGGGCGCGGATAATGCGCGAGAGATTCGGCGCGAAGGATGCGCGGTCGCTGCTGTTCCGATTTCACGCGCAGACGGCGGGGTCGTCACTGACGGCGCAACAGCCGGAAAATAATATTGTGCGCGTGGCGATACAGGCGCTGGCGGCGGTGCTGGGCGGGTGCCAATCGCTGCACACGAATTCGATGGACGAGGCGCTGGCGCTGCCGACGGAAAATGCCGCGCTGATTGCGCTGCGCACGCAGCAGGTGATCGCGCAGGAAACCGGAGTGGTGAATACGGTGGACCCGGTGGCGGGCTCGTATGCGATTGAGAATTTGACGGACCGCATCGAAGAGGGCGCGCGGGAATATATCGCGCGGATTGACGCGCTGGGCGGGATGCTGCGTGCGATCGAGACGGGCTACGTGCAGGGCGAAATTCAGAAGGCCGCGTACGAATATCAGCGTGCGGTTGAAAGCGGCGAGCAAGTGGTGGTGGGCGTGAACCGTTTTCAAACGGATGAGACGAAGGCGATTCCGACGCTGCGGCTGGACCCGGATAATGAACGCGCTCAGGTGGCGCGAGTGCAGGCGCTGCGTGCGCGGCGGGATGCGAAGCGCGCGGCGGCGGCGATTGGCGAAGTGGAAACAAGGGCGAAGTCGGGCGCGAACTTGATGCCGGCGATTTGCGGGGCGGCGGAGGCGTTCGCGACGGTAGGCGAAATTTCCGACGCGCTGCGGCGCGTGTTTGGGGAATATCAGGAATCGGTCGTGCTATGATTTGCGTGCGCGAATAAATTCTAAAAGGAGAAATTCACAATGAAGAAATTGCTGTGCAGTGCGTTGCTGTTTGGATTGGCTGCGATTCCCGCGATTGCGCAAGGGGGCGGAGGCGCTGCCCAGACGCCACCGCCGTCGGGCGCGCCGCAGCAGATGGCTCCCGTGGTGGATCCGCTGGCGACATATGTAAAGAACGGGTTCAAGGGGAATGCGAATTATCTGGTTCACTCCGCCGACGACATGCCGGAGGAAAATTTCAGCGCGAAGCTGGGCACAACCGCCGAGGCGCGCACTTTTGCGCAGATGCTGGGGCACACAATCAACGCGAATTTCAGAGCCTGCGCGAATGCGAAGGGCGAGAAGAATCCGAATGCAGTGGATTTCGAGCACACGCCCCAAACCAAAGCCGATCTAGCCAAGGCGATGCACGCCGCGGTTGATTACTGCACGCCGGTTTACGACGCGTTGACGGACGCGAGCGCGATGGAAATGGTGACTCCCCAGGGGCCGAACGGGCCGGGCCGCCCGAACCTGCGCGTGAATATCCTGATCGGGAACGTTGTGCACAACAACGAGATGTACGGCAACCTGGTGGGGATTTTCCGGGCGAAGAACATCGTGCCGCCATCCACAGCAGGCGCCGGCCGCCGTGGGATGTAAAAAAATGATCGCGCGGCGGACATCGCAGTCCGCCGCGCGAAGTAACCGCATGAAGCAAGTGGCGAAGCTAAATTAAAACCATTCAGCAGCTTGCCTGCTGCGCATCCTGTATTCGCGAATTGCGCAGGAATGGCGACGCCCCGAGAAGCAACGCCGCGCCCGGAATCAAAACCCAGTTGAATACCAGCACCGCAAACGCGATGGGCACTACACTCCAGGTCTGGTGATGTTCGAGCACCGCGCTAACCACGATGGCAGGGCAGAAGATTGCAAATGGCGCGAGCGCTGGAAAAAGAGCGGCAATGAGGCGCGCGCGCAATTGTCCTTGAGCTTGCCGGGATAAATATGCGCCGAGCCCTCCGATCAACGGCAGGACCGCCAGCCATGGCAGATACAGCTGCACAATCGCCACGGATCCGCGCCAGTAAATCGGCTTTGGTTCGATGTTGAATCGGCCCATGACCATCAGCGTTCCCATTGCGAAGGTCAGGGTCGCTAGACCGGGGAGCCACATGTTTTTTGTTCGAGCGTTCATTTGTCCCTCCTTTTGTTTGGAATTCTGGATTTTTCGCGACAGGCGGCGCCAGTCCGCAACTTCATCGAGTGCGGCGCGGATTGCGTCCGGTTCGTTCGCGCCCTGCGCGCGCTGCTCTTCGTAGAGATCCTCGAGATGGGCAGCCAGCTCGGCGACAATCTCATCTTGCTGCGCACTTGTCAGACCGCGTCCGCTCAATCGCTCGCGAACCAGTGATTGCCAATCACGCACGGGTCACCCCTGCGAGCAGGTCCAGAGCGCGGAAAAAGGAACACCACTCACGGTGTATCGGCTGGAGTTTCACCGTGCCTGCTCCGTTTCCTGCATCTGGGAATTCCAAAGAAATGGCAACGCTCCGAGAAGCAACGCCGCGCCCGGAAGCAACGCCCAATTGAAGACCGCCAGCGCAAAAACGAGCGGCAATACCCGCCACGGCACATGACGCTCGATTACCGCGCTGACCGTGATGGCGAAGCAGAAGAAACCAAAAAGAACAATCGCGGGAAAGAGAGCGGCCACCAAACGCGCCTTCAATTGGCCTTTGGCCCGCCGGGAGAGGTATGCGCCCAACGCGCCAAACACCGGTAGGACCATCAACCACGGGAGATACAACTCCAGACCAACTTTTGATCCGTACCAGAAGATTCTTGGCTCGACGCCGAATCGGTTCATGATCATCAGCGTCCCCATTGCGGCGGTGAGGCTCGCAAGCCCGGGGATCCATAAACTCCTTGTCCGGTCATTCATTTGTTCCTCCTGTTGCTTGGAACGTCGAATTCTGCGTGATAGGTGGCCCCAATTCGTTACATCGTCAAGGGCGCGGCGGATCGCATCCGGTTCACTCAGCCCTTGCGCACGCGCCTCTTCATAGAGATCCTCAAGATGCGCGGCCAGCTCCGCCACGACCTCATCCTGCTGCGCGCTCGTCAATCCGCGCCCATTTAATCGTTCGCGAACGAGAGTTTGCCAATCACGCACGAGTCACCCCAGCGAGAAGGTCCAGAGCGTGGAAAAACGAATGCCATTCGCGCCGCAGGGGCTGAAGTTTCCTTTTGCCGGTGGGCGTGAGGCAGTAGTAGCGGCGGTCTCGCCCAGCGCGATTAACCTGCCATTGGCCGTTGATCCAGCGGCGCTTTTCAAGCTCGTAGAGCATGGGATAGAGAGACGCGAGATTGAATCGCAGCGCGCCGCCAGAATCTTTTTCAATGCGCCGGGCGATTTCAAAGCCATATAGCGGCTGTTTGTCGAGCAGAGAGAGGATCGCAAGTTCGGCGCTTCCTCGGGTTATCTTCGGTGGTATGCGTTTCACCATGATGAATATAGAAATCCTATATTCCTTCGTCCGGCGCAATAGTACTTTTGACGCATGCCTCTCTTTGTAAAAAACTGGCCGAGCGGACAGGGGATTCCTCGATGAAAATGAGAAGCAGCCGAAAAACTACTTGCGTTGGAAGACGAGGCGGCCGGCAACAATGGTCGCCATTGGCGCGCCTTTGAATTGGCGGCCGTCGAAGGGTGTGTTGCGCGATTTGCTGGCAGATTCGGCGGCGCGGAATGTCCAGGGGTGATCCGTGGAGAAGATCGTGATGTCAGCGGGCTGGCCAGCGGCGATCTTGCGTTCGATGCCGAGGACGCGCGCGGGGCCAGTGGTGAATAGCTCGACCAGGCGCATGAGTTTCACGCGGCCGGTGTGGTAAAGCTCGCTGAGCGCGAGAGCGAGCGCGGTTTCAAAACCAGTGATGCCGAAGGGCGCTTTATCGAATTCAACAGCTTTGCTGGCGGGCTCGTGTGGTGCGTGGTCAGTGGAAATGGCGTCCACGGAGCCGTCGGCGAGGCCGGCGAGGAGCGCATCGCGGTCTTCGCGCGAAGCAAGCGGCGGATTCATTTTGAAATTTGAATCGTAAACGACGTCCTCATCCGTAAGCGTGAAGTGATGCGGCGTGACTTCGCAAGTGACGCGCAGCCCGCGCTGTTTTGCTTCGCGCACGAGATCGAGCGATGCCTTCGCGGAAAGATGCGCGACATGAAAGCGCGCGCCGGTGAGAGCGGCGACTTGAACGTCGCGCCCGACGCAGATGGACTCCGCCGCGGCGGGCATGCCGCGCAGGCCGAGCCGCACGGACGTGACGCCTTCGCGCATGACCGCTCCAGCCGCGAGCGAAGCGTCTTCGCAATGATCAATCACGGGCAAATCGAGCGAGCGGCAGTATTCCATCACCTGTCGCATGAGCTTCGCATTCGCGACAGGCTTGCCGTCGTCGCTGACGGCGACGATGCCTGCTTTTTTCATGGCGGCAATTTCGGCGAGCGATTCGCCTGTGCTGCCGATGGAGCACGCTCCAATGGGCCAAACGCGCACGCTTGCGGACGCGGCAGCACGTTCGACGATGGAGCGCGTGACAGAGGCATTGTCATTCACGGGGCGCGTGTTGGGCATCGGGCAAACGGCGGTGAAGCCGCCGCGCGCCGCGGCACGTGTGCCGGTCTCGATTGTTTCGGAGGCTTCGCCGCCCGGTTCGCGGAGATGGCAGTGCGGGTCAATGAATCCGGGTGCGACAATCAGACCACGCGCGTCGAGCGTTTCGACTGCGCCGACGCGCTGCTTCAACTGTTGGGAAATTTCGTTGGCGGGGCCGATCGCGGCGATTTTGTCGCCGTCAACGAGGACGTCGAGCTGCGCGTCTGTACCGCTTGCGGGATCGAGGACGCGGCCATTGCTAATCCGCAGCATGGGAAGAATCTTTCTTGGATTCGGCTATGACTTCCCCGCCCGCTGGCGCTTCGGCACTTGTGCCCATCAAAAGAAAGAGCAGCGCCATGCGAACGGCCACGCCGTTCGTCACTTGCCCAAGCACGCAGGACTGAGGGCCGTCGGCGACTTCGGGGTCAATTTCAAGGCCGCGGATCATTGGGCCGGGATGCAGCACGAGCGCGCCGGGCCGCGCGAGGCGCAGCCTCTCGGGCGTCAGTTGATACATCAAGACGTATTCGTCGAGTGGAAGCGACGGTTCGTTCATGCGCTCCTGCTGGACCCGCAGAACCATGACGACGTCCGCGCCTTCAACGGCGTCCTCGATTCGCGCGGTGCGGCGGATTTCGCAGCCGGGCGGGCCGATTTGCTCGAGTTCGCGCGGAAGCCACATCGCGGGGCCACAGAGAGTGATGCGACATTCGAATTTGCCAAGCAGATGAATATTCGAGCGCGCCACACGGCTGTGTTGGATGTCGCCGAGAATGGTGACGTTCAGGCCGTCAATATGTTCGATGCGGTCGCGAATCGTGAGCGCGTCAAGCAGCGCCTGTGTCGGATGCTCGTGCGTGCCGTCACCCGCGTTGATGACGGGCACTTCGAGATGGCGCGCGACGAAATCCGCAGCGCCAGAACTGCTGTGGCGCATCGCGATGCAATCAGGCTTCATGGCATCGAGCGTGTGCACGGTGTCGAGCAGCGATTCGCCCTTTTTCAGGCTGGAGGTTTCGGCTTGCAGGTTCATGGCGTCCGCGCCGAGCCGTGAGGCCGCCGTGGCAAAGCTGATGCGCGTCCGCGTGGAAGGCTCGAAGAAAGCGAGCGCGACCGTCTTTCCGCGCAAGGTCGCCATTTTTTTCAACGGGTGGCGCTGGATTTCCTGGAACGGCTTTGATTGGTCAAGCAGAAATACGATTTGCTCGGCGCTGAGAGATTCGATGCCGAGAATGTTCCGGAAGCGATGCAACACGCCTTCCTTTACGACAGATTCGCCGGCGGCCTGCTCGTTGCGAGCGAGCGCCCTGGCCGCGGCCTGATTCATTCTACCCGCTCAACCAGCACAACGCGCTCTTCCTTGTCCACTTCGCGCAGCCGGACCTCAATAATTTCCATGTCGCTGGTCTGGACCATGCGGCCAACAAAGCTCGCTTCGATGGGAAGCTCGCGGTGGCCGCGGTCAATCAGGACGCAAAGCCGCACCCTGTGAGGGCGGCCGAGATCGAAGAGACCGTTCATCGCCGCGCGGACGGTGCGGCCGGTGTAGAGCACGTCGTCCACGAGAATGAGGTCTTTGTCGTCCACGGAAAAAGAGATGTCGCTCGATTGCAAAACAGGCTGCGCGGCGACTTTCGAGAGATCATCGCGATACAGAGTGATATCGAGCGTGCCGACCGGGACCTCCACGCCGTCAATTTCCCGCATTGCCTGGGCGATGCGCTGGGCCAGCGGGACGCCGCGCCGGCGAACACCAATGAGGGCCAGGTTTGAAGAGCCGCCGCTCTTCTCTACAATTTCATGCGCCAAGCGCTGTAAGGTGCGGTCAATTTCCGTGGCGGACATCAGTTGGGATTTCTCTACAACACGCATTGGGCGGACATGCTAACACAGAGTCGCCCTAACGCGGAGTCGGTCCCGCAGCCGCGCGCGGCGGATTGGCGAATCGCGCCGTGCAGTTATCCACAGGCGCGAGAAGTTTCGGCACACGCGCCGTGCTAGAATTCGTCAAGATGACCGCGATGGTTGCAGTTGACCTAAGCGTTCAAGTCGGCGCCCTGCGCTTCGCTAATCCCGTCATTGCCGCCAGTGGGACCTTCGGCTACGGAATCGAGTTTGCACACCTCGTTGATCTGAACCGGCTCGGTGGAATTGTCGTCAAAGGGCTATCGCTCGAACCGCTGGAAGGCGCACCCGCCCCGCGATTGGTGGAGACGGCGGGCGGGATGCTCAACGCAGTCGGCTTGCAGAATGTTGGCGTGCGCGCGTTTGTCGCCGAAAAGCTCCCCGAATTGGTGAGGTTTCAAACTCACATCATTGCGAACGTTTTCGGCCACACAGTTGAAGAATACGCGGAGGTGGTCCGAATCCTGGAAGCTGCGGATGGTCTCGCGGCCTACGAATTGAACGTTTCATGCCCCAATACCGATGCCGGAGGAGCTTTCTTCGGAGTGGATCCCGCGATGACGGCGAAGGTCGTCGCCGCCGCACGGCGGGTATCCAAGAGACCCCTCTGGGCCAAGCTTTCACCTAATGTGACGGACATCACGGTAATCGCCCAGGCGGCTGAAGAGGCAGGTGCTGACGCCCTGACGATTGCCAACACCTATCCCGGAATGAGCGTGGACTACCAAACAGGGCGCTCCCGGCTGGGTCGCCCCACGGGGGGGCTATCCGGCCCCGCAATTAAACCCATCACCCTCCGGCTGGTTCATGAGGCATTTGGAGCTGTAAAGGTACCTGTTTTAGGGCTCGGAGGCATCGAATCTGGTGAAGATGTCTTGGAATACCTTGTCGTGGGGGCTTCAGCTGTACAAATCGGAACTGCTCATTTTGCCGACCCGAGGGCCTCATGCGCCATCGTGGACGACCTCGAGGTACTGTGCAAATCACTTAAGTTTAATGAAATCAGTAGTTTACGAGGGAAGTTCTCAACCGAAAGTACTTGAGTCTTTGGCTCTGCCGTACTATAGTGTATTGATTTTGTGTTGCTAAAATAACACACTATGAGACGAAAACTTGCAATGTTCGTTGGGCCGATCCCATGTTTGCTCCTATTAATGGGGCTGACTCCGACGTTGGAGGCTCCCCTCGTGGCAAGAGCTAGCATTCCCAAGCCTGCGATGAAGGTTTGGTATGGCGAAGCTAGCTGGTATGGTCCAACCTTCCAGGGCCGGACTACTGCCAATGGCGAACTCTATGATATGACTGCCTTTACGGCTGCTCATATGACTTTGCCCTTCGGCGCGATGGTCCGGCTGATCAACACCCGAAATGGCAAGAGCGCGGTCGTCCGGATCAATGACCGAGGCCCCTTCGTAGGGGGCCGTGAGATTGACGTCTCCTACCAAGCTGCTGAAAAGCTTGGACTTATAAGCCGAGGGGTTTCAAGGCTGAGGCTTGAATTGCTCGAGGTGCCCAAACGGCCCTAGTCTCCACTCCCTGCCGAAGGCTGGTCGTTGCACTGGACTTCGATCATTTGGCTCCGGCGCTGGATTTGGCTGGAAAACTGGCAGGCATTGCAGGACTCTTCAAAATAGGAAAACAGCTCTTTACGGCTGAAGGACCAGAAGCCGTTCGCCGGGTCTCCCAATTGGGGCCCGGCGTTTTTCTTGACCTGAAATACCATGACATCCCAAACACTGTTGTGGGAGCGGTCCGTGCGGCTGCTGCTATCGGAGGAGTGCGGCTGTTGAACATTCACACGCTTGGCGGGCCAAAGATGATGGCAGAAGCTGCGGCGGCGTTGAAAGAGTTTCCGAATCCACCGAAACTGCTAGGCGTGACGATTCTCACTAGCATCGATGCAAAGATGATGACGAAAGTTGGAATTTCGGGGACGCCGGCGAGCCGCGTGCTTCGTCTGGCGAAACTTGCGAAGCAAGCAGGCCTGGATGGAGTTGTCGCTTCGACGCACGAAGTAAAAGCAATTAAGAAAGCGTGCGGAAAAGACTTCCTCGTTGTTGTTGGCGGTACACGGCCGAAGAACGAGGCAGTGGCGCACGGATCGCAATTGCGCGGCGGACTAAAGCGAGATGATCAGTCGCGAATGGCTACCCCTGCGGAAGCAGTGCGGGCGGGCGCGGACTATCTGGTGGTGGGGCGGCCAATCACCGGCGCGGCGGATCCTGTTGCCGCGGCGATGGCGATCGCGGAAGAAATCGCGCGCGCCGAATCCGAATAACTTTTGCTCGCGCGGCCTCGCGCGCGTTTGACGCAGTGCAATCCCTCCGATAGCATCCGGTTTCACTTACATTTCCCATCACCACCTATGGCGGAAGAAATCAAAAACGCAATCGTAGGCACGGCTGGGCACATTGACCACGGCAAGTCGTCGCTCGTTGAAGCGCTGACCGGCACGCATCCCGACCGGCTGGAAGAAGAGCGGCGGCGTGGGATCACGATTGATCTCGGGTTTGCGTTTTTAGATTTGGGAAGCGTGCGGCTGGGATTCGTGGATGTGCCGGGGCACGAACGATTTGTGCGGAACATGCTCGCGGGCGCGGGTGGAATTGATCTCGTGCTGATGGTGATTGCGGCGGATGAAGGGGTTAAGCCACAAACACGCGAGCACTTTGATATTTGCAAGCTTCTAGGAATTCCGCGCGGGATCGTTGCGCTGACGAAAGCAGATCTTGTTGACGCAACCGCACTGGAGTCGCGCCAGCGGGAAGTGCAGGATTTTTTGCACGGATCATTTCTAGACGGCGCCGCGATTCTGCCCGTGAGTGCGCGCACGCAAACGGGGCTTGCGGAATTGAAACAGGCGCTCGCGCTGGTTGCCGGAAATGTTCCGATTAAGGATGCACGCATGCATTTCCGGCTTCCGATTGACCGCGCATTCGCGATGAAAGGCTTCGGCACAGTTGTGACGGGCACGCTGGTGTCAGGCCAAGTGAAAGCGGGAGAGGAAGTGGAATTGCAGCCTGCAGCGCGGCGGATCCGCGTTCGCGGACTGCAATCCGGCGGGAGCGCGATCGAGCGGGCGGTGGCGGGCCAGCGAACCGCGATGAACCTTGCAGGAATTGATTTGGCGGAAGTGAGGCGCGGGATGGTGTTGGTCGCGCCGGGGCGATTCAACGCGACGCGGCATCTGGATGCGAGAATCAATCTTCTTAGCTCCGCGCGCCTCATGAAAAACCGCGCGAGAGTTCACTTTCATCAGGGGACAGCGGAAACCATCGCAGAAGTGAAGCTGCTCGAAGGCGCGCAGCTAGCGCCGGGTGGAGCAGCGCTGGCGCACCTTGTTTTGCAAGAGGAGGTTTTCCTGCTGCCGGGCGACCGTTTCATTATGCGGCAGTTTTCGCCCGTCGTGACGATTGGCGGCGGCGTGGTGCTGCAAACGGTGAAGCGGCGCCGCGCAAAGGATCCCGCCGCATTGCGGCTGCTGCCCATTTTGGAGAGCGGGAACAAGGAAGCGACCTTGCTGGCTGTGCTTGAGGATAGCGCGCGGGGGATGACGCTTGACGTGATCATCTCGCGGACGGGATGGATTCCCGAAGAGGCGGCTGCGACCGCGGAAGCGCTTGTGAAAAATGGCGCGGCGAGAGTGGTTCGCAAAGAACCGCTGATGATTACTTCCATGGCGCACGTGAAGAATTGCGCCGCGCGGCTGCGAGCAAACGTCGCGCAGTTTCACGCGGCGAATCCACTCGCCGCGGGCATTCCGAAGGAAGACCTGCGCGCCCGTGTGGCGAAGGATCTCGCGCCAGAGATTTTTCAGGCGGCGCTCGATGAGCTGGTTCGCGCGGGAGAATTGGCCGTTTCGGGAGACACTGTGAAGCGCGCGGGCCACACGGTAAAGCTTGCGGATGATGAGGATCACGCGCGCCGCGAGATCGAGGCGGCCTTCGCGAAGGCGGGTCTCACGGTTCCGGCAACGAAGGACATCCTGGCGAAGCTAGGAATCGATTCCAAGCGGGCGTATGGCGTGCTGCAACTTCTGCTGCGCGAGAAGGTATTGGTCCGATTGACGGAGGATCTCGTTTTCCACGCGAGCGCTATCGATGCCCTGAAGAAAACCCTTTCCGCGCGAAAACAAAAGCAAGGGGCTCGAATCAGCGTGTCCGCGTTTAAGGAATTGACCGGGGTGAGCCGGAAATACGCCATTCCGCTTTTGGAGTATCTAGATCGAAACGGAGTGACCCGTCGCGAGGGCGACGAGCGTGTTATAATGTAGATTGTGTCTCAGGCGGCCCGGCGTGGGTCTGCGCCGCTTCTGGGGACTGGGAGGGAACCGTATGGAATTCCCAATGCACTGGCTTCTGATTGCTCTCGTGATCCTGCTACTTTTTGGCGGGAGAAAAATCCCTGAGATGATGCGCGGGATGGGCGAGGGCATTCGCAGCTTCAAGGAAGGCATGCGCGGGGACCCGCCCGCGAATCCGCCTTCGGCTCCGCAACAGCAGGCCCCACCGGCGAACACAGCGCCAGCCGACCAGAAGAAGTAAGAGCGAGACCGCAGCCAAGCCCGGACGCGCTTTTTTTGCGACTCTACCTGGTTCGATAGCCCTCTCCTGTATCTCAGCGCTGAACCAAAGCTTTGACATTCATCGCGCGCCCCCCTTGATCTGGTAACAGAACTTCCGGTACTTTGCTTCTCATGAAATTGTAATTGACAGACCAATCTGAAGAAACCTATAAACTGTCGTCCCCCAAGCATTTCAAATTCGGCACTGCGGGCTAGTGCTGCGAAGCGCTGGGCAATCGCTATTTGTCCGGCGGACCTCGCTCTTAGGCGAACACAGGGTTTAGGCGAACACAGGGTATAGATGCGGATGTAATTCATATTTTTTTGGGCCATGATTTGACTGAAATTGGAGGCAGAGCTGTAGATGCCCCTTTTGGTCTCATTGATTCCATAGATGATTGTTGCCTTGGGGTGCTGGGTTGGATATAGCCTGGTGCGACAGAACGGACGCATCCTGCTGCGGATGCAGTCCCTCGAGCTGCAATTAGCCCAAATGCGGCTGGGTTTTCCGGCCGCCCCCCAGGCCCCTCCAGAGGTTGAAATTCCCCCGGGGTTGGCCGTGGGTTCCGTGGCGCCTTCCTTCGAATTGCCTGACCTGCGCGGAAAGCAGAAAAAACTGTCGCAGTGGAGCGGGCGCAAGATCCTATCGATTTTTTCCAATCCGCAATGCGGATTCTGCGCACGCATGGCGCCCGATATTGGCGCGCTGCCGCGCAAGAATCTATTGCCGCCGGTGTTTGCACTTCGAGCTGCCCCGCGGGGCAAGTGATGTGCGGCAGCTCATGCACGAACACAATGACCGACCCCAATAATTGCGGCGGCTGCGGCAAGGCATGCCCAGCCGGCGAGACATGCACCGCTGGTACGTGCACGGGTTGCCCGGCCGGTCAGACGATGTGCGCCAGTACGTGCACGAACACGATGACAGACCCCAATAACTGCGGAGCGTGCGGGAAGACTTGCGTAGCAGGACAGACTTGCGTCGCTGGTGCGTGCACGGGTTGCCCGACCGGGCAGACATTGTGCGGCGTCACGTGCACGAACGTGATGACCGACAAAAATAACTGCGGGGCGTGCGGCAACGTGTGCCCAGCCGCACAGATCTGTACTAGTGGTACTTGCGTCTGTCCGACGGCGGGGCAGGCACTTTGCGCCGGCGTGTGCACGAACCTAATGACTGACAATAATAACTGTGGGACGTGCTTTACAATCTGCCCAGCAGCCCAGACCTGCACTGCGGGAGCGTGCGTTTGTCCGTCGGGCCAACCGCAAGTGTGCGGAAGCGGGCCAAGTCTAAGGTGCGTGAACGTGTTGACCGACCCCAATAACTGCGGCGCGTGCGGCAATCAGTGCCGGGCCACCCAGGTCTGCAACGCTGGTTCTTGTGGCTGCTCGGCCGGATTGACAAATTGCGCCGGGACGTGCACGAACATAATGGCCGACAACAATAACTGCGGCACATGTGGCTTAGTTTGCACAGGTGGAACGATCTGCACCAGCGGTGTGTGCTTGGCCCTATGACGAGGTTGAAGCTGCGATAGCGGAACAAAAAAAAGCGCTAGCCCGCGCCGGGTTTAGGGCGCAATCGAAGAACTGAAACGAGCGGCCAGATGGCCGCTCGTTTTGTTTTTTGCGTACTGGGTCAGTTTCCAAGTAGCCGTCGAACCGGGAGCTACCGCGCAGAAGCTTCAATCAGAATGTGAGGATGGCCACTTCCGCGGATAGCGACTCAGGCGCCTAATATTGAGATAACCGTGGGCGTGGTGGGCGCGGCTAGCGGGGGCGGACTGTAATTATTGGTGCAGCGTTCAGTTATTCTTATGCTCGATGCCCAAATATCTCAGAAAAGAGCGCAGGAGCTCGCTCTTAAGCGTCTGGTCGTCTCTTGGGATCACGGCCTGCCAGGTCTGCATATCATGATCCACCAGAATCAGCTCAACCAGAGTGCTGATCAGCATCATAAGGGCAAATGAAACCGCCGTTTGCGGGTCGGGATGCTTGACATCCTTCCGATGTACCAAGAACAACTCGACCAGGTACTGGTAGGTGCGCATCTCCAGCCTAGTTACTTTCCTGTAAAACGACGCGTGATCGCGGCTCTGCGCGAACTGGCGGAGGGCACGCATCAGTCCGGCGTTGGCGCGATAGCTGACCAGCATGTTGTTGATGAGCTGCTCGGCAAACACGGCAAGCGGAATCTGGCGCGCCATGGCGGTCGTAAACATCATGCGCAGCCTCTCGTCCTGACGCTCCAAGATGCGGAGAATCACCGCTTCGAGCAGTGCTTCCTTGTCAGGAAAACGGCGATAGATGGCCCCGGGCGTCAATCCCGCGTGCTGTGCGATCCGCGGAATCGTGGCGCCCTCCAGTCCGTGCTGTCCGAGGACTTCCGCCGCTGCCTTCATCAACTTACGAAACGATTCCCTGCTGCGGGCTTGTTGGGGAGCGAGCGTCTTGTTGGCCATGGCCTTTCCTTTATATCACCCCGGCAAAATAATACTTGACACGAATGTAAATGTAAATATACATTTACATCTAACAACGGCAGAGAGAGCGCCTGATGCTTTCTGGCTTTCCCCGTCGACAACAATTCTGAGGAGACTGTTTATGGCCACCGCAACCATCACGAATGCGTCCGTTCCCGCCGAAACCATTTCCGCTTCAACCGTCGAGCATCCGCTGCGCAACCCGAATTATCGCCTCTGGCTCGTCGGCGGAACGATTTCGCTGCTGGGCGACCAGTTCTATTTTGTTGCTTTGCCCTGGCTCGTCCTGCTGCAGACCGGCTCCGCTGTGGCCATGGGCGCGATCTTGATGGCCGGGGCTATTCCGCGCGCTCTGCTGATGCTGATGGGCGGCGCCGTCAGCGATCGCATGTCCGCGCGCAAGATCATGATTGCCACGGCGATGGCGCGCACGATCTGGGTCGCGGTGATCGGTGTTCTGGTTTGGCTGCGCGTCCTGCGAACCTGGGAGCTGTACGCTCTGGCGGTTGCTTTTGGCGTGTCCGATGCATTTGCCGTTCCTGCGCAAACGGCGTATATGCCCTCGCTGGTGAAACGCGAACAAATGGTTGCGGCAAGGTCGGTCAGCCAAAGCACGGCGCAGATGACTACCATTGTTGGTCCAATTCCAGCAGGGTTTGTGATCAAAACGCTGGGTGTGGCATGGGCCTTTTTCGCGGATGCGATCAGTTTCTTGTTCATCATTGGCGCACTGTGGAAGCTGCCGGATCCACCTAAACCTCACGCTGTCCGGAAGCCGATGTTGCACTCGATCCTGGAGGGAATCGCCTATGTGGGAAAGGATGTGCCGCTTCGCTCGCTAATGCTGCTGGTCATGGTCGTTAACTTCTGCATCGCAGGGCCGGTTTCGATTGGTCTGGCCTATTTGACCAAGACAAGATTCGGCTCGCCTTCCGCGTTCGGCATAATGATCTCGGCGATTGCCGCGGGGAGTTTGCTAGGCGCGCTTCTGGCCGGTGTTTGGAAGATTCGCCAGCGCGGCTCGATGATTCTTTTGGTGTCGTTGGCGTTGGGTGTCAGCTTGGGATCCATCGGCATGCTGGGGAAGGTGTGGAGCATCGCCGGCGTGCTGCTGATCATGGGCGCAGCGGCGGGAATGGTCAACGTCCACATCGGCGCCTGGATCATGCAGCGGATCGATGTCGCGGTGCGCGGGCGAGTTGCTAGCGTGCTCATGCTTGCCTCTTACGGAATAACCCCCATCTCCCTCGCTGTTGCAGGATTCTTGGTTGCGTGGAGCTTGAAGCTCATGTTTCTGCTCGCTGGCGGGCTAATGGTGCTGGCTGCCGCCGGAGCTTCGTTCCAGAAGCAAGTGCGGGGGATTGAGTAAGCACCCGGAGCTTACCGTTGAGCGAAATGGGGGTCCATTTGGCGAGGGGCTCCGATTTCGGATTAATAGCGCGCCATCCGTAAACTGACCCACTACCGTTTTTTGGACAGAGTGGTCATGCGCGGTGAATTGTGAAAGGCAAAAGCAGATCCATCAGGCCGATAAATCGCCTCCCGGTGAAAGACGTCGGGATGCAAACGGCGCCCTTCAGGATGATAATTCATGGGTTTGGCCGCTCGTTTTGTTTTTGGGATGAAATTGAGTGTTAAGCTCGCAGCCAGCCGAAATCCGCGAGCGCTTGCCACACGCGGGCGATCGGCAAACCCACCACGTTGAAGTAGCAGCCTTCGATGCGCGGGATGTAGCGTCCGGCGAGGCCCTGAATGGCATAGGCGCCCGCCTTGCCGAGCGGCTCGCCGGTTAAGACGTATGCGTCCACCTCTCGATCCGTCATCGGAGAAAACCACACGCGCGTAATTTCGCTGCCCGTATACCGCGCGCCATCCGCAATGCGAACGAGTGAAATGCCGGTGATGACCTGATGTTCGCGGCCGCGGAGCTTGCGGAGCATCGCACGGGCACCGGCGGAATCCTTTGGCTTGCCCAGGCTCTCCGCATCGAGTGAAACAACGGTATCCGCAGCGAGGATGATTACGTCTTTATCGTGAGAAAAATCTGGCACGACAGCTTCCGCTTTCGCGCTGGCGAGGCGCTCGGCCAATTGTATTGGCGTCTCACCGGACACTGGTGATTCATCCACTTCCGCTGGATGAATTTCAAATCGAATTCCGGCGGCGGTGAGAATCTCCGCGCGACGCGGAGAGCCCGATGCGAGAACCAATTTTATGGTGCTATCAATGAACTCGCGGGGAAAATTTGACGGACTCAATGTGCTGCGGGCTCGGCGGCGGGATGCATTCCGTGCTGCGGGACTTCGTGCACGCCGCGCGTGGGCGGCTCCTGATGCGTGCGATAAAAGTGATCCAGCGGGCCGGCGCCTTTGCCGATGGCGAACCCATGTTCGATGGCCTTCTGCACGTAGGTTTTCGCGAGCAGCACAGCATCGCAAAGCGGGCGGCCCGCGGCAAGCTGCGCGGCGATGGCCGATGCGAATGTGCAGCCGGAGCCGTGAGTGTTCAGCGTTTTCACTTGATCGCCGCCGAGCGTAAGAATCTCGGCGCCGTCAAAAAGAACGTCAATGGGCTTTTCCATGTGGCCGCCCTTGATGACCACTGCGCGCGCGCCGCGTTCGACAAGTTTGCGCGCCGCGGCTTCCATTCCCGCGACATCTTTGATTTCCATGCCGCTCAGCAGCGCGGCTTCCGCGATGTTGGGTGTGACAACCGTCGCGAGCTTGAGGAGTTCCTCGGCGAGGAATTTCACGCCGCCCGCGTCCAGCAATTCCACGCCGCCAGAAGAGGGCATGATTACAGGATCGAGCACGATCGGCGTCTTCTTGAAATGTTCAAGGAATTCCGCAACGACAGATGCATTCGCTTTAGTGGCCAGCATGCCAATTTTAATGGCGCAGGGCTTTATGTCTTGTGCGAGTGCGTCCAGTTGCGCGCGAAGCGTGGCCGGCTGAATTGCGTGAACGCTGAGCACGCCCTGCGTGGATTGCACAGTGACTGCGGTTACGGCGGCGACGCCGTAACCATTGTGAGCCGCAATCGTTTTCAAATCGGCCGCAATGCCCGCGCCGCACGAAGGATCAAAACCGGCGATCACTAACACAATCGGCGGCGCAGGATGAATATGATTGCTCAAGTCTTTTCTTCCCTCTTCTTCTTGGCGCCTCTCGTTTTTGTGCCATGCATGCGTGAGAGGCAAAAATAGCCGGCTGGGCCCGAATGCAGGGGACAAGCCGGCAAATCAAAATGTACGCGCTGCATCCGTTGCACGCAAGGGGAAATTTTTACAGCTGTCGCACTATTCGTGTGTCTTATGGATGTGAGAGCGGATTGTCTCGGTAATTTCTTCTTTGGACTTGCCGGGTTGAAGTTTCTTTGCCCATGACCTTCCAGGGTGGGGAGCGTGTCCCACTTGGATCTTACATAGTTAGTGCTTCCTTTTCTTGATTCGTGAATAGGGTACTCTTCTATCGGAAAGCGTCAGATAGGCTTGAGCCGATCGGGGTTCCTTTCCTCTCCGGGTGACTTCGTATGTGCACTAGGTCCCTCGGGCAACACGCTTCCTAAGTCGGCTCCGCACCGAAACTCTTTTTTTTCGAGGCCCCCGTGTCGCCGCTGATGGATGCGTAGTTTCAAACGGCACCCAGACCCACGCTCGGACATATGCACCCTGATCAACGCCGGTGGATACGCGTGCGTCTTCATCGATTTCGATTTCGCCTTCCTCGTGATACAACTCCTTTGCGCGGCTCCTGAACCACTCAGTACTCTTCATAGATTGTCTCCATTAATTTGGTCTTTCCAGCCGCGGGGTCTCATTCGGGCACGCGGAATTTCTCCTCAAGCACGATTTGAGAGAGCCTGAAGCCATCGACTAAGGCAATTGGAAGCTTTCCTTCTTCAATCGCCTCATTTATTGCTGCCCTTGAAAAATGGCTGGTCGTGATTACGGCACCTCTGGCAAACGGTTGCAAGCTGCCACGCAACTCGGCAACCTCTTTGCGTCCGACGGAATGCAGCCAGCGCTTCGCCTGCACCTGAACCAGCGTGTCTTCAAACATCCAAATGCGATTCCCTACCCTCGCGTTGACATCAACGCCGCCGTCTGAGCTAAATTTTGTAACGCACACGTCCCGGAATCCGCAGTGAACTAACAAGTCTTTAAGAAAGAACTCGAACTTTCTCGGTTCCATCGCCAGCAGCTTTCCACGCACCTGCTCGGCTAGCCTAGTCTTTTCGCTCTGCGGATCATCGGTGTGTCCGATGATTTCGCTGTCGGTTAGGTCGTTCGGGGGTTGGAGCCGCGACGCGCCAAGTACGTCCCCGGAAATTGCCATGTCGTTGGCAAGCGGCACAATCCTATGTTCATTGTGGATGCGGAATTCGAAGAGCCAAACCTTCCGAACACTTCCGTCTGCGTCGAGCTGTGTATCGGGGTAGTGTCGAAGGTACTCCAGAAGTCCGAGGTACTCCCAGCGCCCCGGCCCCACTGACTTATCTCTTCTACTGGCTGTGAGAATGAATCCGTGTATCGGGAAATTGAAAGTGGTCTGCTCGATAAGGCGACTATTCGCACCGGCGAGCGTCTGCTGGCCGAGTTTTCCAGCGGCCGTGTACGTCAGGGTACCTCCCTCAATTCTGTCGTGATATGGATTCTCGCTGGCACTGTGGAACGATTGCAGAGAGGTCATGATAACCGCCCTCATGACTGCTTTGTCTTGTAACGCAAGGCGAATTCCTCCGGCGTTAGATACCTTGAGAGATCGAAAAATCTCTTCGTTCGAATAAAGTCGGCCGACCTCCAATGCTTCAATCATGGGTGCCCGCTGTTAGCCAGTGCCGAGGATTTCCGGATCGTTGAGAGAACACAGGTTGAAACTTTCCCGATCGCTGTGACACGTTCGTTTCGAACATGTATCCAATCTTTCGAAGAACTTTGCGGACAGATTGTAAACGAAATAAAGCCCGCGATGAAGGGATTCCGGCCGGCCGCAAATGGAATGAACCCCCGTCTCTTTCTGAAACTGGGGGTGTCAGTTCTTCACGGGAACAAGCCGCGCGTAGTGGTTGCTTCGGCGACGCGCCCTACGGCAACTATGTAGGCGGCGTTGCGCATGTGCGTGTGGAATTTGCGGCTGGTCTCGAAGACCGTCTGGAATGCGCGCGACATCACGGCCTGGAGCTTTGCGTTGACGTCTTCGACGCTCCAGAAGTAACCCTGCAGATCCTGCGCCCACTCAAAATAGCTGACCGTGACGCCGCCTGCATTCGCCAGGATGTCGGGCAGAAGAAATATTCCGCGCCGCGCGAGGACTTCATCCGCGTGCGGAGTTGTTGGGCCGTTCGCCGCTTCGGCGATAATTTTCGCTTTGATCGCGTCGGCGTTATGCAGGGTGATCACGTTTTCGAGCGCGGCAGGGATTAGGATGTCGCACTTCATGGTGAGCAGGTCGTCATTGGTCATGCGCGAAGCTCCGGGCATGCCCACCACTGTGCCGGAACGCTCCTTGTAACGAAGCGCCTTGGTGGGGTCAATGCCGCGCGAATTGTGAACGCCGCCGCGCGAATCGCTGATAGCGACAATTTTGGCTTTTTTCTCAGCAAGCAGCCGCGCCGCCACGGAGCCCGCATTGCCGAAACCTTGAATGGCAACGGTGGCGCCACGAAGGTTGATCTTCTTAGCTTTGCACGCCTCTTCAATCACATACATGCAGCCACGCGCAGTAGCGTCGCCACGCCCTTCCGAGCCTCCGAGCGAAATGGGTTTCCCGGTAACGACGCTGGGCACAGCCTCTCCGGAAACCATTGCGTAAGTGTCCATAATCCACGCCATGGTTTGCGAGTCGGTGTAAACGTCAGGCGCGGGGATGTCTTTCTCCGGGCCAATGATGGGCATGATTTCGTAAGCGTAGCGGCGCGTCATGCGTTCGAGCTCGCCCTTGGACATGCGCTTGGGGTCGCAGATGATGCCGCCCTTCGCGCCGCCGTAGGGGATGTTGACCGTGGCGGTTTTCCACGTCATCCACGCCGCAAGCGCTTTCACTTCGTCGAGCGTGACGCTTGGATGGTAACGGATGCCACCCTTGGCCGGGCCGCGCGCGACGTTATGCTGCACGCGAAACCCGGTGAACACTTTCACCTGGCCGTTATCCTGCTTCACGGGGATGGATACTTCCAGGATGCGCTTCGGCGTGCGGAGAATTTGGCGCAGGCCCTGATCGAGCTTCAGGAATTCAGCGGCCATGTCAAATTGAAGCTGGGCGATGCGGAATGTATTTAGATCCTCGCGAGGCACCATGCGCGGAGCAACTGGCTGCGGGACTGCCTTCGATAGCGTGGACATCAGTCGTCTCTCCCTAGTGTTGCCGGCATTAATCCTGCCAACTCGGCCTTCCGCGCACGATCTTGATGGCCGCTTCCCCTTGCGATAGCGGGACTTACATGGGGCGCAGTTTAGTCAAGGTACACCAGACAGTCAATGAGGATGGGAAGTAGCAAATTGCGCCGGAGGGGGGATTTGCATGCTTTTGGCTTGCCAGCCGGAAGGGGAAATGGCCTGTATGTTGTTGACTGATAAGGAGTTACGGAAATGCTGGCGGCTTGGAAATGGAGCGATCAGCGTTGCGGGACAATCCGGTCCGTACCCATAAAAGACTGCAAAACTTCAGGGATCGCGACACTGCCGTCGCTCCGCTGGAAGTTTTCGAGAATGGCGAGCCAAGTTCGGCCGATGGGAAGGCCGGAGCCATTCAATGTGTGGAGAAATTCGGTCTTTCCTGCTTTGGGCTTGAAGCGGATTCCCGCGCGGCGAGCCTGAAACGATTCGCAATTGGAACAGGAAGAAATTTCCATGAACTCATTTGCGGAAGGGAGCCACACATCAATGTCATAGGTCTTGGAAGATGCGAAGCCCATGTCGCCAGTGCAAAGCAACATGACGCGGTAATGAAGTCCGAGGCGCTGCAGCAAGTCTTCCGCATCGCGCACGAGCGATTCGTGCTCCTCGTAGCTCTTCTCCGGATGCGTGAATTTGAAAATTTCAACTTTTTGGAATTGATGCTGGCGCTTGATGCCGCGAGTGTCTTTTCCGGCGGCGCCCGCTTCAGAGCGGAAGCAGGCCGTCCAGGCGCAAAGCTTGATCGGCAATTTGTCAGCGTCGAGGGTTTCGTCGCGAAATAAATTCGTCAGCTCGGTCTCCGAAGTCGTCGTTAACCATAGATCCGTGCCTTCGAGATGAAACATGTCACCGGCAAATTTCGGAAGCTTGCCGTCGGCAATCAAAGATGCAGTATTCACAATGAATGGCGGCAGGATCTCCGTATAGCCGTGTTCGCGCGTGTGAACGTCGAGGAAAAAATTTGCAAGGGCACGTTCAAGGCGCGCACCTGCGCCGCGGTAAAGCGCAAAACGGGCGCCGGACATTTTTACAGCGGCGGGCAAATCGAGAATGCCGAGGCTTTCGCCCAGCTCCCAATGCGGCTTGGGAGTGAAATCAAATTTTGGCGGCGCGCCCCATCGGCGGACTTCAACGTTTGCGCTGGCGTCTCGCCCGACGGGGACGGAGCTGTGCGGCATGTTCGGCACGGTGAGCATGAATTCACGCAGGCGCGCGTCCAGCGCGGCGGCATGCGCATCTTGCGAAGCGATTTTTTCCGCGACGAGCTTCATCTCCGTGAGCAGCGGAACCGCATCCTCGCCTGCTTTTTTGCGGCGGGCAACCTCATCGCTCGCTTTGTTGCGCTCGGCTTTTAAGAGCTCCACAGCCTTGATGCAATGGCGGCGCTCGCGGTCGAGCGCGCGAAAGCCGTCGAAATCGAGCGCCACATTGCGATTGCGCGCCATCTGCTCGAAGAGTTCGAGATGTTCCCGGAAATAGCCAAGGTCATGCATGCGTGTGGGAAGAATACCGTAAAGCGTCCAACGGACAAAGCACCGCGCATTCGTTAGAATTCATGGCGGCGCGAAGTGGCTCAGCAAACTGCGCCAATTTCCAATCGAGGCAACTCAAAATGCCGCATGTACAAGTGACCTGGGTCGAAGGCAGGACGCCGGAGCAGAAACGGAAGATCGCACGGCGGATTACAGAAACGCTCGAACAGGACGGGCGCGCAAAACGCGAGAACATCCACGTTGCGTTTCTGGATGTGCCGCCAACGAATTACGCCGAAGCAGGCATAACGGTAGCTGATCAGAAGCGCACGCCTTAGGCGCGCAAATAAAAGTGTCCTACTGTATCTGGCGGATCTGCATCGTCTGATCAACGACAAAAGTCGGGTAGTGGAGGCTGGCCTGTTGCGGATTTGCGGGGCTCCATTTGGCCGTCACAGTGAAGCCGGTTGTCGCGGCATCAAGTGTGTATGTGTAGCCGTTGCGGCCCGGTTTCGCCACGGTAAGGGCGCCGCTTGAAAGCAATTCGTCCATCGTGGCGTAGGAGCCATTTTGCGCGTTGTAATTGCGCTCGGCTTGCGCGATGCCGTTGAGATCCATTTCGACGCCGGTGGTGCTGATGACATCAGTGGGAAGCGTGCCGGGGCCTCCGGGGGAGGCGTGTTTCAAGTAGATATAGTAAGTACCCAGGCCCAGCGCTGCGGTTAGGAAGAGACTTAAGAGAATTCGCATGGTAATAAAATTGTCGCGCCCAGTTGTGGCGCATGCAAGGTACCCGGCCGAAAGACGTGCCCAATCATGGAACTGGCGATCGTTTCGCGCGGCAAATGCATTCGCAAACCGTGATATGTGCATCAAATGTTTTTAGGGTGGCAGGGTGTGGTTTTCTTGACGGCGGGGGCGTGGGCTTCTAACATGCTTCGCTGCGATTTCTAGTGCTTGAAATGATTCGGGGGGTGAAAGGGTGAATCCGCTCAAGAGGGTTGTTCTATTTCTGTGCGCCGTGTGCGTGATCGCGCCGGCAATTTTGGCGCAGGCGCCGGCAAGTCAAAAGCCGCCAGAAGCACCGCAGTCGATTCGCCCGCCGCAGTTGCACATTGTCACGGAAATCCTGCCAAACGGGCTGCGGATCGTGATGCTGGAAGACCACGCGGCGCCAGTAATCAATCTACAGATGTGGTACCACGTTGGTTCAAGGGATGAGCGGCCGGGACACACGGGTTTCGCGCATCTCTTTGAACACCTGATGTACAAGGGCTCGGCGCACGTGCCCGCCGAGGAGCATTCGCGCATCATCGAGGCGATGGGCGGGCAGGACAACGCCGACACGCAGGACGACGTGACCGTTTTCTGGGAGACGTTCCCGAATAACTACCTCGAGCGCGTGCTGTGGCTGGAAGCGGATCGGCTGGGCAGCCTGAATGTTGACCAGGCGAATTTTGAATCCGAGCGAGAAGTTGTGAAGGAAGAGCGGCGCGTGCGTGTTGACAACGTCCCATACGGACGTGTGATTGAGGACCTGTACGCCGCGGCATTCACCGTCCACCCATATCATCACACCACAATCGGCAGCATGGAGGACCTGGACAAGGCAACGCTCGCCGACGTACAGGATTTCTTCCACACTTATTACCGGCCGGACAACGCCACGATGGTGATTGTCGGCGATTTCACAACGCAACAGGCCACGGCCTGGGCGCAGAAGTATTTCGGTGGAATCCCAAAGCCTGCGCAGCCGATCCCGAGAAACGCAACGCCTGAACCGGCACAAACCGTCGAGCGGCGGTTGTCGCAATCTTATCCAAATTCGCCGCTGCCCGCGGTTGTTATCGGGTACAAAATGCCAGCGGCGTTTGCGGCGGATTCCTATGCGCTGGAGCTGGCATCCAACATTTTGAGCGCCGGCGAAAGCAGCCGCCTTTACAGGAAACTTGTTTATGAAGACCAGAGTGCCGTGCAGGTATTCGGCGCGGGAAATTTCACTGAAGACCCGAACCTGTTCTTTGCCGTCGCGGTGATGAACCAGGGGAAGACTGCTGCGGAGGGCGAGAAGGAAATCCATGACGTCCTGGAAGCAATGAGAAATACGCCCGTCACCCAGGCTGAACTCGACAAAGCGCGGAATCAGGAGATTGCCAGTTTTATTCTCGGGCGCGAAACCGTGCAGGCAAAGGCCGACGCGATTGGCCGCTACGCCGTGATCGGCAGGAACGCCGGCCTGATGAACACCGACCTTTCCAACTATTTGAAAGTGACCGCGGCGGATATCCAGCGCGTCGCGCGTGATTATTTCACAGCGACGCACGCCACCATTTTGGTTGTCGAGCCGCCCAAAGCGCCGGTAGCGGGGCAGCAACAGGAGCGGCCATGAGCGCGAGCCGCATGAATTCAGGAGCCGGGTCTTTGAAGCACTCACTGAGAATTATCGCGTCGTTTGCCGTTATAACAGTATTCGCGTTCACTGGTTTGCCGCAGGCACTTCCGCCTGCAAAAGCGCCTGCGCCGCAAGCAGCGCCGGCACAGCTCGTGCCTCAAATGCCCGGCGGCACGCCCGCAAAGCCCTATCACTTCCCGCCCGTCGCCGCGAAAACACTTGCGAATGGCATGCGTGTGTTTGTCGTCAGCTCACCGGACATGCCGTCGATGACGGTGCGATTGGTGCTGACCTCCGCCGGCGCTGTCAACGATCCGGAAGGCAAGCCGGGAGTCGCGGAAATGACGGCCGGGCTGCTCGCACAAGGGACGCCCACCCGCACGGCGCAGCAGATTGCCGAAGCAATTGATTTTGTCGGCGGGTCGCTTTCAGCGAACGCGGACTACGACAGCACATCTGTCTCCATCACCATCGTGAAGAAGGATTTCGATATGGCGATGGACTTGCTCTCCGACGTGACATTACACGCGAGTTTTCAGAAGGACGAACTGGAACGGCAGCGCCAACAAGCGCTTTCCAATCTCCGCATCAACTATGACGACCCGGATTACCTTGCCTCCACAGTTTTTCAACGCGTCGTTTATGGAATGCATCCGTACGGCCTGCCGAATGAAGGCACGCCCGGTTCGATCCAGGCGATTACGGGCAATGACCTGGTTGCATTTCGCGATTCCTTCTATTCACCCGGCAAAGCGCTTCTGGCATTTGCCGGAGACATCACACCCGAAGCGGCTTTTGCAGCCGCGGAAAAATTCTTTGGCGCATGGCAGAACAATCCGGTCCCGGCTCAGAACCACGCCGCCGCCGGGGCGGGCACCGGGATGCACATTTACGTGGTGGACCAACCAGACGCTGTGCAGACGCAGATCCGCATTGGAAGGCTGGGCATCCGGCGTAACGATCCCGATTTCATTCCGCTCTTGGTTGCCGATCGCATTTTCGGTGGAAGTTATAACAGCCGGCTCAACACCGAAGTCCGCATCAAGAAGGGGCTGACTTACGGCGCGAATAGCGAATTTGATTCACACCTCGAGACGGGCAGCCTGATGGCGTCAACCTTCACGCGGACGGAAGCGACAATGGACGCCGTAAGGCTCGTCACGAACCTGCTTCAGGGGATGTCCAAAGGGGATCTCAAGCCCGAAGAACTCAGTTTCGCGAAGGACTATCTCATGGGCGTCTATCCGATCCAGACCGAGACGCCCGAACAAGTTGTGAACCGCGTGCTGACCGTCGCGCACTACGGATTGCCCGCGGACTTCAACGAAACTTACCAGTCACGAATCTCCGGCGTCACGCTTGCGCAGGCCAACGCGGAAGCGATGAAGTATTACCAGACCGCGTCGCTTGACATCGTGATGGCCGGAAACGCCGCGCAGTTCCGCGAGGAATTGAAGAGGGAATTTCCGAACGCAAGCTATGACGAGATCCCGGCGGGGCAACTCGACGTGCTCCTGCCCGGCCTGCGCCGCAAGCCGGAACCAATACCTCCTGCGACGCCCGAGGCGCTCGCGCAGGGCAAGACCCTATTGATTCGCGCCATCCAGGCGGCTGGTGGCGCGGCGATTGTAAATGTGCAAAGCATTGAATGCGCCTCGGCTGGCATGGTTGACATTGGACAGGTTCAGCCGGCGGCGACGACTCGAAAACTCACTATTCTCTATCCGGACCGCATGCGGCTTGACACGAAAGTTTTCATCGGCGGGGCTGACAGTGGAACGCTTACGCAGTCCTTTGACGGGAAGGATGGGTGGATTCAGTTTCCGGGTGGACAAGGGGCCGTTTCCGTTGCCGAAATCCAAACCATCGAATTCGTTCGCAACATTTTATTGGCCGGGGGATGGGGGCTTTTCCGGGCCGCGCAGCAGGGTGGGGGAATCCAGGCGCAGTCGCTCGGGCAGCGGGATTTCGCCGGACAAAAAACAGATGCGCTCGCCATTGCCGCGGGCACGCTGCAATTCATCGCTTATCTTGATCCCGCGACAGGGCTCGTCATGGGTGTCCGCTATATTCAGGAAGTTCAGCAGGCCAAGGTGGAGACCGTCGAAGTCTGGACCGACTATCGCGATGTGCAGGGCATGAAGTTTCCGTTTCACCGCGTCACCTTGCGGGCCGGCCAGAAATTTTCAGAGGACGAACTCAAGGAAGTGAAGATTAATACGAATCCAAACCCGAATTATTTCGTCAAACCTCAATAAGTCTGGAACGCGGCGCGCGATGGCTGCGCCGCGGACTCGCGTCATCCTCCAGCGGAAAGAAGATGCACTTGACCGCACATGATCCCGTTCCATCCCGGCTTCGCTCGCTAATTTTATTCGCAACTATTTTCCTCTCCATACTTTCCGTTTCGACGCAGGCGATGCCGCGCAAGCCGGATTCCCGGCGCCCCGCTCCGCAACAGCAGTCGCCGCCTTCGCCGATGATTGCGGCGATGAGCGCGGAACTTGACCGCAACATGCCCATTCTGAGCAAGGCCTCACCGCCCGCCTACTATATCGGTTACATACTCACGCAATTGCGCGCGGCGGAGGTGATGGGCTCGAATGGCGCTCTGCTGAACAGCTCCGAAAATCTCAATCGATTTCTGGAAGTGCGCATGCGCGTTGGAAGCTACGCGCTCGACAATACGCACAAGGTCGGCAACGGAGGGCCGGCGTATCAACCGAGTCCCGGCGTGTCCGCGCCGGTGGAAGACGATGCCGTCGTGTTGCGCCGCGCCATTTGGTTGGAAACCGACCGGCAATACCGCGCCGCAGCAGAAGCGATGGTAAAGATCAATACGAGCAAGGAAGTCCAGGCAGTGGCGCCCGAAGAGGGCGCGCCGGATTTTTCCCAGGAACAGCCGCACACCTTCTATGGCGCCGAAGCAACTCTTCAACTTGACCGCCGCCCGTGGGAGCAGAAGGTCCGCGACTACACAGCCTATTTCCGCCAGTCCAGCGACATCATTAATTCCATCGTTACATTCACGGCCAACGCGGAAAACCAGTATCAGGTGAACAGCGAAGGGACGAAGCTGCAATTCGGGCAGGTGCGTTACCGGCTGGAACTTTTCATCCAGGGCAAAGCGCCCGATGGCATGGACCTCGACCGCTACTACAACTTCGACTGGGTCGACGCGAAAGACCAGCCGACAAACGAGGCCGTGTTCGCCGCGGAAAAAACCATGCGCGCCGAACTCGAGGGCCTTGTGAAAGCGCCGCTCGTTGAACCATTCGCGGGCCCGGCCATGCTCACCGGACGCGCCGCGGCGGTTTTCTTCCACGAAATTTTCGGCCACCGCGACGAAGGGTTCCGCCAGAAAGATTCGAACGAAGGGCAGACGTTTGCGAAAATGGTCGGCCAACAAATCATGCCGGATTTCATTACCATTGTGGACGACCCGACGATGGCGCGCTTGAACAAGGATGTGCTGCTCGGGTCCTATCCGTTTGACGACGAAGGCATCCCATCTCAGCACGTCCTGCTGGTGGACCACGGGATTTTGCGGAATTTTGAAATGTCCCGGCAGCCGCTCAAAGAGTTCCTGAAATCGAACGGGCACGGGCGGCGGCAAATTGGCGCGCAACCCGAATCGCGGCAGGGAAACCTGATCGTGCAGAGCAGCAAGACGGTCAGCAACGCGGAATTGCGGAAAATGTTTGTCGAGGAAATCAAAAAGCAGGGGAAGCCGTTCGGGCTTTTGATTGACGATATCGCCGGCGGATTCACATTCACGGGCCGCGGGCAACCACAGATACTTCAACTCGAACCATTGGTCGTTTACAAGGTGTTTCCCGATGGGCGGCCGGATGAACTTGTTCGTGGAGTGGACACTGTGAGCACGCCACTCATCTCCCTGACAAAAATTGTCGCGACAGGAGATACCACGGAAGTTTTCAACGGCTATTGCGGCGCGGAATCCGGTTCCGTGCCGGTGGCCGCCGCCGCACCGATGATGATACTGAGCGAACTCGAAGTGCAGAAGAAGAGGGGGGGCACGGACAAACCGCCGGTGCTGCCTCCCCCGGCGCATGACCCAGGGGTGAAGCAATGACATTAACAACGCCATCAAAAATGACGGTCATTCACCGCATCACCATCGGCGCAGCACTTTCTTGCTCCGCATTCGCAATGGGCCTCCTCGCGCAACAGTGGCCACCGGCCGACGCGGATCAAACTTTGAAGGCGATGCATGACGAAATGGAGCGATCGCGTACGCGGCTGGAAATGCCGGACTCAGGCAAGCCCTACTTCATCCAATACCGGTTGGTTGATCTCGATGAGCGCGTGATCACGGCCTCCTTCGGAGCGCTGGTTTCCAGCACCATCGCTCACAACCGGTTCATGGATGTTGACGTCCGCATGGGCAACTATCAGTTGGATAGTTCCAATTTTATTTCGGGCTCGCCATTCACAGGCTTTCTTGGATCGGCGGGTCAGGTCGGCGTGGATGGAGACTACAACTCCCTGCGCCAGGATTTGTGGATCGCGACGGACCAGGCCTACAAGGAAGCGATCTCGAACATGGGGCAGAAGCTGGGATATTTGCACAGTTTATCCAAGCCGCCGGAAGTAGCCGATTTTTCAAAGGAAAAGCCGGTGGATATTGTGAACGCGCGCGTTTCGCCCGATTGGACCAGTCGCAACTGGGAGCAGGAGGCCAAGCAGGCGACGGCCGCGTTGCGCCCCTTCTCCGACCTCTACACCGGGCAAGTGAAGTACACGATTATCTACGAGACCTATTATGTGATGAACACGGAGGGGACGCAGGTACGCAAGAGCCGCACTATCGCCGCGATTGAAGCCACCATGGAAACGCAAGGGCCGGACGGCGTACCCATGCATCACTTCTACACTGCTTACGCGGCGCGGCCGGATGGGCTGCCCGGCGCGGTGGAGGTGGCGCAACAACTCCAGTCGCGCGCAACGCAGTTGATGATGATCCGCAAGGCGGTTCCCATGCCCGCGTACACGGGGCCGGTGCTCTTTGAGTCGCACGCAGCCGCTTCGTTGCTCTCACAAATGCTCGCCGCGTCCATTTCCGGATCGCGGGGGCCGCTTTCTACGAGTCCGGAAATTGATGCGCAGATGGAAGCGCTCGGGAGCCGCAGCGAGTGGATGGGAAGGCTCGGAACACGAGTCCTTCCCGCGGATGCTTCGCTGGTGGACGATCCCGGCGCAACGGACGCGCAAGGCCGGCCGCTTCCGGGATCCTACGCCATTGACGATGAAGCCGTGCCGACGCAACGGATCACCCTCGTGGAAGCCGGGATGCTCCGCAATCTTCTGATGTCGCGGCGCCCGGGGCCCGATTTCAATCTGTCGAACGGCCATGGCCGGAACATTTTTCTCGGCGACTTCCACGCAACGAACAGCAATCTCTTTTTCCGGTCGAGTAACGGTACGTCTCCCGCGGATTTGAAAAAGAAATTTCTGGATCTGTGCAAACAGGAAGGAAAGCAGTGGTGCCTGCTCGTACGTGAGATGGATAACCCCGCCATCGGAAACAGCCGGTCGGATGAATTTCAGGAAGAATTGTCGGGCATGGTCGAGGGCCTCTCGGGCGGCGAGCGCGTGCCGCTGGTCGTCTATAAAGTGAGCGTCGCCGATGGAACGGAGGAGTTACTCCGACCGGGCCACCTGCAGGGAATGAATCTGCGGATGTTGCGCGATGCGAGCGGCATCGGCAATGACGCAAGCCTGTTTTCCTACGCGCAAAGCCAGGAACCGGGGTTTGCCGGAACGGCGCTCGCGCCATTCGGTACCGCGGCGAACTGCGCGCCTTCAACCGTCACGGCGCCGTCATTGTTGTTTGAGGATGTCGAGGGACGCGAGGCGCGCGGCGAAATGCGCAAGCTGCCGCTGGTGCCGCCGCCTCCGATTGTGCCGAAACAATAGGCAGAGATTTACCGGATGCGCGTGGTCATGCCCTGATCGTCGATTAATTTTTCCGCGTCAAATCGAAGTGAGGGCAACCGCGAATAGAATGCGCCTGCTGCGGCAAGGCTTGCAGTCCCGCCGATCGCGACCGCCCATGGTGCGCCCAGCCAATTGGCAATCGCGCCGCCAAAGAGCGCGCCCATTGGGGACATCCCGATAAACATCATGGAATAGAGCGACATCATCCGCCCGCGCAGCCTGTCCGGCACCATGGATTGGATCAGCGTATTGGCACAGGCCATCTGCGTCATCATTGTGAATCCCACAGGCACCAGCACGGCCATCGAAAAATAGAAATTCTTCGAGAAGGAAAAAAACACCAGGGAAATCCCGAAGCCCGCGCCCGAATAGGCGGCAATGCGTCCGAGTCCCCGCACGCCGGTGCGCGACGCCAGCACCAGCGCGCCAATCAGCGCGCCGATGCCCGTCGCGCCCATCAGAATTCCGAGGCCTCGCGCGCCGCTGTGCAGGATCTGGTCGGCGAAGATCGGCATCAGTACCGTATAAGGCATTCCGACAAGACTCACGAGCCCAACAAGCAACAGGATCGCGCGCACCGGCTTCGTGCGCCGCGCATATTGGAAGCCTTCGGCGATATGCGTGAACATCTTTGCGCTTCGTTCCGTTTCGCGCGGCGTAATCTTCATCATCAGCAGGCCCGCGATCACCGCGATAAAGCTCACCGCGTTCGCGAAGAAGCACCAGCCTTCTCCGATGCTGGCCACCAGGATTCCGGCAATCGCCGGGCCGATGATTCGCGCGCCATTGAACATGGATGAATTCAGCGCGATCGCGTTCATCAGGTCCTCGCGGCCGACCATCTCTACAAGAAACGACTGGCGCGCGGGGATGTCGAAGGCGTTGACGACACCGAGGAGCGAAGCAAGTACCATGATTTCCCACACCGTGAGCCTTTGGCTCAGTGTGAGAAATGCGAGCAGGAAAGCCAGGACCATCATGATCGTTTGCGTGGTGATCACCACGCGGTGGCGGTTGTAACGGTCAGCCACGGTGCCCGCTACCGGCGAGAGGACAAAAATGGGAATCTGCGACGCAAAAACGACGGTTCCGAGTAGAACCGATGAATGCGTCAGACGGTAGACGAGCCAGGCCTGCGCGACGCTCTGCATCCATGTGCCGACAAGCGAGATGAGTTGCCCGCCGAAGAAGAGTTGAAAATTGCGATGGCGCAACGCGCGGAGTGTTACTGGCAAGCGCTTCGAGCGCGAAGCAGCTTCGCTAGAAGGAGCCGGGGTGTCGGCCTCCACTGTTGGCGATGAGTCCATTTCTGTCATGGGGGACAGCGAAATTACATTCTAGCGTGCCGGGCGTGAAGATGCGAAGCGTGTCGTTGTCGCTTATGTCGAAAGTTGCAGGCGCTAACAATCCATTTTGGCGAGCCGCTATTCGGAGCGCAGGTGTCACTCGTATCGGAGCGCGACCATCGGGTCCACGCGAGTTGCGCGGCGGGCCGGAATCCAGCAGGCTGCGAATGCAACGATCAGCAATAACAGCGTGACGCCCGCAAATGTCGCGGAGTCGGTGGGCTTCACGCCGAAGAGCAATGCACTCATCAATCGAGTGAGAGCGAACGAGGCGGCGAGGCCAATCCCAGCGCCAATCGCAACAAGCCGCAAGCCGCGGCCGAGCACCAGGCTCAGCACGTCGCCTCGCGATGCGCCGAGTGCGATACGAATGCCGAGTTCACGCGTCTGCTGGGCAACACTGTAAGCCAGCACGCCGTATATGCCCACCGCCGTCAGCACGAGTGCGAGCGCGCCGAGGCTGCCGAGCAAAAAAACACTCGAACGCTGGTCGCGCAGAGAATTTGAAACCACATCATCGAGCGTGAAGACGTTGCCAATCGGAATCCCCGCGTCGAGGCTGGAAAGTGTCGAGCGCACCGCCGAGGTGATCGCGGCTGGGTCTGTCTTCGTCCGCACCGCAAAATTTAATTCGGGATCAGGGCGCTGGGTGTAGCAAACGTAGACCTCGGAATTGTCTGGGCTTGCGAGGCTATCGTGTTTCACATCGCCAATCACGCCAACGACTTCCTGAAACCCTTCAATATCCCAGTTAAAAGCGATGCGTTTGCCGAGCGGGTCTTCATTGGGAAAATACTTGAGCGCGAAACTCTCATTGATGATCGCAACGTGAGGCGCGCTCGAAGTGTCGGCGTCCGTAAACTCTCTCCCTTTCAAGATTGGAATGCGCATCGCGCGAAAATAGCCGGGGCTTGCAATGCGCTTATCGGCGTTCGGCCCTGATCCTTGCGGAAATGCGCGGCCTTCAATATCAACGCCGCCACTCACATTTCCCCCGGCAAGGGGAATCTGGTTCACGAAACCCGCGGCGTCCACGCCCGGAAGGGCAGCAAGGCGCGCGCGGTATTCATTGAAGAATTGAACTTGCTGCGCGGGCGTCTTGTACCTCGCGGAAGGAAGATCCACGGTGAAAGTGAGTACATGATCAGAGGCAAAACCTTTCGGTACATTCAGGAGAAGTGAGAAGCTGCGCAGCACAAGTCCTGCGCCGACGAGCAACACCAGCGCGAGAGCAACTTCACCTACCACCAGCACGCTGCGCTGCCGCCCGCCAACCCCCGTTCCGGCGCGCCCGCCTTCTCCGAGGGAAGACGCAAGCGAAGTGCGAAGCAGCGTCCGTGCGGGCGCGAGACCGAAGAGAATTCCAGTGAGAAGCGCAACCCCAAGAGCAAACAAGAGGACGGATGAATCCATGGTTACTTCCGTGGCGCGCGGAAGGCGCGGCCCGAGGACTGCGATGAGCCCCGCAAGAGTTGCGCGGCCCACGGCTAGCCCCAGCGCACCGCCTATCAACGCAAGCAGCGTACTTTCCGTGAGCAATTGGCGGACGAGCCTCCAGCGTCCCGCGCCTAGCGCGATGCGCACCGCCATTTCGCGGTGGCGCCCTGCGGCGCGGGCAAGCAAAAGGTTTGCGACGTTCGCGCAGCCGATCAAAAGCACAAATCCTACAGCGGCGAACAAGATCGCGAGAGGAGCGCCGGCTCCCTGCGTTAGGTCATCCTTCAATCCCGCGATGGCGATCCCATGATCCGTCGAGCTGTCTTTTTCAACTTGAGCGGCTAAAGGGATCAACTGCTTCCGGGCCTCAGCGATACTCAACCCCGCGCGCAGCCGTCCGTAAATACTCATGAAGTGCAGGCCCCGGTTGTTGATTGTGGTGTCGACGAAGCGCAAAGGCACCAGGATGTCCGCTGCATTCAGCGGTTGATAATCCGGTGAGAGAACGCCAACGATTGAGTACACGTTGTCACTGAGAACGAGCTTGCGGTCCAGCACGGACGGGTCGGCGCCGAAATGACTTCTCCAAAACGAATAAGTGATTATGGCGACGCGCGGCGCGGCGAATGGTTCCTCCTCCGGGCGGAACGTGCGGCCAAGAAACGGCCGCGCGCCAAGAAGATCGAGATAATTTGCGGAAACGCGGATGCCGCGCACCTGCTCCGGCACGCTCAAATTGGAAATCGTATAGGTTTGATTTGCCACCGCGGCCACGCTTTGGAAAACCTGCGATTTGTTGCGCCAGTCTGCATATTCCGGATAGGACATCGGCGCATTTCCATAACCCGGCTGCACGTCAAACACGGAAACAATTTGTTCCGGCCGCGGATACGGCAGCGGGCGCAGCAGGACAGCGTTCACCACAGAGAATATCGTCGTGTTTGCGCCGATGCCCAGCGCGAGCGTCAGTACCGCGGCAGCCGCGAATCCTGGGCTTTTCGCAATCACGCGAAACGCAAAACGAAGGTCTTGCCAGAGCTTTTCCATAAGGCCCCGCGCGCGAATAATGAAACACAATCCGGCGTCAGTAACTTTAGACTAGGATTCACGCATCTGGTTAGGTTGTTATCATTTATTTGCACCGGGGACGTGGAAAGTGAGACAGCGGCGTGATTCGAGCCACCGAGCCATTGGGTATTCGAATGCCCAATCGTAACTTATTCATTCTGAACCACTTAGAATTGTTTCACGTGAAACAATCCTGCTTCACAACAAAGCTAATCGCACCGCAGTTGTTATTCATAACGCAGCGCGACGATGGGATCCACGCGCGTCGCGCGACGCGCCGGAAACCAGCAAGCCGCCAGCGCCACAGCCAGAAGCACCAAGGAAACGCTGATGAATGTGACGGAATCGGTTGGTTTCACGCCATACAGAAGCTCGCGGAGCAACCGCGTGAGCCAGTAGGAAGCCGCTAGGCCAACCACAACGCCCGCAAGTGCCAGGCGCAGGCCCTGGCCAAGCACCATCCCCATAACGCGCCCGCGCGTTGCGCCCAATGCCATGCGAATTCCAATCTCATTTGTTCGCTGGGCGACGGAATAGGAAATCACGCCATAAACGCCAACTGTTGCAATCAACAGCGCAATCGCACCGAACACAGTGAGAAGGGTCGCATCGAATCGCTGACTGACCACGGAATCCGAAACCACCTGGTCCAATGTTTTTATCGAGCTGATCGGTTGATCGGGAGCCATGGTGCGCAGAGTGCTTCTCACACTGGGCACCAAACCGAGAGGATCCTGCCCCGAGCGGACAATGAAATGGGCTTCGCTCCAGTTACGGGTCTGCGGATAGGGAATGTAAATCGTCTCCTCGGGCGGCTCGGATAGCGCCACTTCGCGGATGTTTTCAACGATTCCAACGATGCGTCGCGGAGCGGGTTCCGCCGCGGCAGGCCCCATAGGTTTACCGATCCAAATGAATTGTCCGATTGGGTCTTCGCCATGCCAGAAGGAGTCAGCCATCTCCCTGTTAATGAGAGCAACAGGTTCAGCGCCGGGCGTGTCTACTCCCGAGAATATCCGGCCGCGGAGCAAAGGGATGCTTAATGTGCTGAAATAGTCCGGGCTCACGTTTCGTAGCAGCGCGTCGTAGCTGCCGTGCTCTTTGGCCGCGTTCCCGCTCTCGATGGTGAAGAGCAAATCCTCACCTTGCAAGAGAGGAATGTAGCTGGCGTAGGACACCTTTTGCACGCCGGGCAATGCCGATATTTTTTGCGCGAACTCATCAAAGAATGCCACATATTTGGCCGTGGTTTTGAAAGAAGACGAGGGCAACTCCATGTCAAAGGTGAGCGAGTTGCGCATGTCAAAGCCCGGTTCGACACGGAGAATGCCGGAAAAACTTTTCAAGAGAAGCGCGGCTCCGGCAACAAGCACGAGGGAAAGCGCGACTTCGCAAATGACCAGCGCGGAGCGGAACCGGCCGCGACGCCGGCTGTACCCAGATCCCGAGGTGCCTTCTTTCAAGGTCGTTTGCATGTCAACCGCGGATGCTTCCAACGCGGGCACAAGGCCGAAGAACACGCCAGTCAAAGCGCTGAGCAACACCGCAAAGAGAAGAACGTTTGCGTCCAGATTAATTTGGCCGACATGCGAAAGGTCCGCCGGCACAAGCGAAAGAATTGATCGGAAGCTCGCATAACAAAACAGAATTCCCGCCAATCCGCCGAGCAGCGCAAGCAAGACGCTTTCCGTGAGCAGTTGGCGCACCAGGCGCCCACGGCCTGCGCCAAGAGCAACGCGCACCGCGATTTCCCGGCGCCGCGCCGCGCTTCGAGCGAGCAACAGGTTCGCTACGTTCGCGCACGCGATTAGCAATACCATCCCGACCGCACCCAGCAACAAGAGAGGAGTCGTCCCCGCGTTCCGCGAAACAAATTGCCGCAGCGGCTGGAGCCAGGCAGTTTCCTGTGTCCCGATCATCTTTGGAAACTGCGCTTGCAAAGCTTGAAGAGGCGGCGTCAGTGCGGCCTCCGCCTGCGCCGGTGTCGCGCCGGGCCGCAGCCGCCCGACGCACAAGATTCCACCGTAACTTGAAACCTGACTGGAAAGCGGGATTTGGGTGGAGAGCCAAATCTGAGCCTCACGCGCGCCGGGCAACGGCAGCTCGAAACTCGCAGGCATGACTCCCACGACAATTCTTGACGTGCCATCGACGGTGATGGCCTTGCCCACAATTTGAGGATCGGCGGAAAATTTTCTCCGCCACAGTGAATCGCTGAGAATCACCACGCGAGGCACGCCCGGCTTGGATTCGTCGGCCTGAAATCCGCGCCCCAATGCAGGCTGCACGCCCAGAACCGCAAACATTTCTGAAGTCAGCCCCATGCTGGGAATGCGTTCAGGTTCCATCCCTCCCAATAGAGTTATGTCTCCCGACCAACGGACCAGACCGAGAGCCTCGAAAGGCGTTTGCTTCTCCTTCCATGCAAGATAAATGGGCAACGAGAGTGAATACCCGCCAAACTGGTTGTTGGCGCGGCGAACAATGTACATGCGATCTGAATCTGAGAATGGCAGCGGCCGCAGAAAGATCGCGTTCACAATGGAAAAAATCGTCGTGTTCGCGCCGATGCCGAGCGCAAGTGTGAGCACGGCAACCGCGGTGAAGCCAGGATTGCGGCGCATGAGACGCAGGCTGTAGCGCACATCCTGCCAGAAGCGTTCGAGCGACGCCCAGCCCCACATCTCGCGCGTCACTTCCTTTATGCGCGTGGCGTTGCCGAAATCGCGCTGGGCGGCGAAGCGGGCTTCGTCCGCGGAGGCGCCGGTATCTTGCCGCGCTTCCGCGTCCAGTTCCAGGTGATCGCGCAGTTCGCGGTCGAGATCTTTTTCGCGCTTGTCATTGAGTTCTGTCATTTCATCCCTCCGCCGGGCGCATCATCCGCGCGATGGCGCCCGCAATCTGTTTCCACTTCGATTCTTCGGAGATCAGTTGCTTCTTGCCCGCGGGAGTGAGCCGGTAAAACTTGAACTCGCGGTTGCGGTCGCGCGCCATCTCCCAATTCGCCGCAATCCATCCCTTGCGCTCGAGCCGATGCAGCGCCGGATAGAGCGAGCCGGTCGCGACCTGCAACACGTCATTGGAATGATTCTTGATCAGGCGACTGATACCGTAACCATGTTGCGGCCCCCAGCGAAGAGCTTGCAGAATCATCAGGTCCAGCGTTCCCTGCAAAAGTTCGATGCGGTCCTGGTAGCGTTCTTTCATGCGTGCCTCAGAGAGTAGCCACACTACAGTAGACGCTCTACAGTCGAAAATGTCACACGGAATTTGGTGGAATGGCCTGGACAGACCGCCGAACGCCGGTGGCCGGTACTCAAGGCGAGTGGTAGAGTACGCGCGGTACCGCCCTCAAAGAATATGGTTCCCCCAATTGTCTCCGGAAAAACACCTCAACAGCCGCAACTGGCGCGCCGCCTCGGACTTTTCGACGCGACGATGATCGTGATGGGCGGAATCGTCGGTGCGGGAATCTTCATTAATCCTTACGTCGTAGCGCGGCAGGTCCACACGCCCGCGCTGAATCTGGCAGCGTGGCTGTGCGGCGGATTGGTCGCGATGGCGGGCGCTTTTATTTATGCGGAGCTTGCGTCGCGTCTCCCGGCCGTCGGCGGGCAATATGCTTACCTTCGCGAGGCCTACCATCCGGGCGTCGGATTCCTCTATGGCTGGGCGTTGCTGCTCGTGGTGCAGACGGGCGGGATGGCGGCCGTCGCAATCACTTTTGGAGAGTATTTTAAGAAACTAAGAGACGTTCCGCTTTCCGCTGGCGCACTGGCCGCTCTCGCGCTCGGCATCCTTACGATCATTAATTGCCTCGGCGTCCGCGCGGGCAGTTTTGTGCAAAATCTGCTGATGGTCTCCAAGATTGTGATCATCGCCGCGCTCGTGATTTGCGGAGCGTTTCTCGCCGGGCCATCGCACGCCGTTTGGAGTCCAGTGCTTGACCAGCCTGCATCGCTTCCACTGCTGGTTGCGTTTGGAGCGGCAATGGTTCCGGTAATGTTTTCTTACGGCGGCTATCAGACTGCGAATTTCATCGCGGGCGAAATGCGGCAGCCCGAGCGAGATTTGGCGCGCGGATTGATGCTGGGAGTCGCGGGCGTCACCGTGCTGTATACGGGCGTGAGTTTTGTGTGCATGAGGGTGCTCGGCGCAACCGGACTTGCGACGACGGAAACGCCCGTATCAGCGGTAATTCAGATTGCGCTCGGTTCGCGTGGCGCCGCGTGGATTGCCCTGGGCATCTCGATATCCGCGCTCGGTTTTCTCAGCCAATCGATTCTCACAGCCCCACGCGTCTATTTCGCGATGGCCGATGACCGCATATTCTTCCCCGGACTGGCATGGGTGAGTCCGCTCTCGCGCGTGCCCGTCGTGGCCATCGCGGTGCAAGGCGTATGGGCCATCGTGATCGCGTTATCCGGCCGGTACGAGCAGATTCTGCACTTCATGATCGGCATCGATCTGATTTTTTTTGGACTTTCCGCCACGTGCATATTTGTTTTCCGGAAGCGTGAAAGGCTTGGACTCATGGCGCAAAGCAGCAAACACATTTATCGAACGCCCGGACATCCGTTTACGACCATCATTTATATCGCGGTCTGCTGGCTGGTGGTTGCGGCGACCTTTTATCATTACCCTAAAGATTCGATGATTGGCCTCGCCATCGCGCTGGCAGGCTTGCCGGTATACTTCTTCTGGGCGGCGCGTAAGAAAGCGGATACCGCGCGATGAATTTCGTTGAATCCATCGAGTAGAATGGAGCGCATGACGCGCCGCCGCACAGAATCTTCGTCGCCATACATTGACTGGGTGAAGACACAGCCCCGCGCGAAATACAATCTCGCCACCAGCGGGGTGGCCAATTACTCACTCGCGAATTTGCCCGTGAAACTCGATCAACTCGAAATCAGCGGGCCGAGCTGGTATGGATACGCTCCGTTGCAGGAACGTCTCGCGCGCCATGCAGGAGTGCCGGAAGAATGCGTCGTCTCGTCGATCGGCACCTCCATGGCAAATTTTCTTGCCTACTCCGGCGTAATCGAATCCGGCAACGACGTTTTAATCGAGCACCCGGCGTATGGGCCGATGCTCGAAGCTGCGGAATTCCTGGGCGCGAATGTGAAGCGGTTTCACCGCCGCTTTGAAACTGGCTTCGCGGTGGATCCCGCGGAAATTGAGCGCGCGTTTACTCCGCGCACGCGGCTCGTGGTTCTGACGAACCTGCACAATCCGAGCGGGGCATTTGCAACGACAGAAACGCTTCGCGCGATTGGCGACATTGCCGCGCGGCGCGGCGCGCGCGTGATGGTCGACGAGGTCTATCTCGAGATGTTCTTCGATCCCTCCATCCGCTCCGCCTTTCATCTTGGCGAAACTTTTTTGATTACCAGCAGCCTCACGAAAGTTTATGGCCTCAGCGGTCTGCGCTGCGGATGGATCCTTGCCGCGCCGGACCTGGCGCGCCGCATGTGGCGCGTCAACGATCTCTTCGGCAACATCCCGGCCCACACCGCCGAATTGCTTTCTGTGATTGCGCTGGATAATCTGCCGAAAATTGCCGCGCGCTCGAAAGCTTTGCTGACTTTGAATCGCGCGCTGCTCGATCAATTTCTCGATACTCGCAAGGACCTCGAAACGCTGCGACCACCGGCCGGCACGGTCGTTTTCCCGCGTCTCTTGCGCGGCGATGTGGACGATCTGTTTAGGCTCCTCCGCGAAAAATATGACACCGCGTTCGTGCCGGGCCGGTTTTTCGAAACGCCGGAGCATTTTCGGATTGGCATCGGCGGCGAAACCGACACTCTCCGCACCGGCCTTGAACGCCTCTCCGCCGCCCTCGACGAATACGCGCGAAAGGTGTAAAAGAAGCTCCGCATCTCCTTCTTCCGGAGTTGCTGAAAATGTTCGCGCCGCATACATTCGTTGCCGCACTCGTGATGACCGTCCTCAGCACAATCTGCTGGGGATCCTTCGCGAATACATTCAAGCTCACAAGGAATTATCGCTTCGAACTTTATTACTGGGACTATGCCGCCGGGATTTTCCTGATTTCCGTTGTGCTGGCCTTCACGCTCGGCTCGACGTCCGGTGGAGAGCAAAGCTTTCTTCCAAACCTTCGCTCCGCCGCGCCAATGGTTTTGCTGGATGCCGCCGTCGGCGGATTTATTTTCAACATTGCGAACGTGCTTCTGATTGCCGGAATCGAAATTGTCGGCCTTGCCATTGCGTTTCCGATTTCCATCGGTATCGCGCTGGTTGAGGGCGTGGTCCTGAGCTACCTCATCCAGCCAAAGGGAAGCGCGACGCTGCTCGGCGCGGGTGTCGCGATGGCCGTGCTCGCGGTTATTTTGATCGGCAAGGCGTACGGGGCGCTGCGCAGCGGAGACCAGAAGGTTCCGCGAAAAGGAATCATCGTCTGCGTGATTTCCGGATTGCTGATGGGCACGTTCGCGCCGTTTGTCACGAAGTCCATGACCGCAGTGCATCCGTTGACGCCATACAGCGTTGCGGTCCTTTTCACATTCGGCGCGCTGTTGTGCTGTTTTGTTTTCAACGTGTATTTGATGAAGAAGCCGCTCGTCGGCGCCCCGGTGGGATTCTCAGGCTACAGGAGCGCGCCTGCCTCTTATCACGCGCTCGGACTTCTCGGCGGCGCCGTCTGGGGCATAGGCACGGTTTTTAATTTTGTTGCCGCGAGTCTCGTCGGCGTGGCCATCTCGTATGCCATCGGTCAGGCTTCGCCGATGATCGCCGCGCTCTGGGGAGTTTTTGTGTGGCGCGAATTCCGCGGCGCGAACAGCCGCGCGAAAGCATATCTGGTGGGAATGTTTGTTTGCTATTTGCTTGCGCTCGTCCTGATCGCGCGCGCGTATCAGGCTTCTTAATCGCTGAAGGATTCCTCAGGAGACATTTGTATGCCGGAAAAATGGATCACCGTCCTCGGAAGTTTTGTCGCGGACCTTACATTTCGCACGCACAAGGCTCCGGCCTGGGGCGAGACTGTAATGGGCTCGGACTTCAAGCTCGGGCCGGGCGGAAAAGGCTCGAACCAGGCGGTGGCGGCGGCGCGCCTCGGAGGAAAAGTCAGCTTCATCAGCAAGCTCGGCCGCGACGCATTCGGCGATCTGGCGCGCCAGACATACAAGAGGCTCGGCATCGACGCGCGGTATGTATTTGAAACCATCGAGCACGCAACCGGCGGCGCGGCGATCATCGTGGACGAAGTCAAAGGTGAAAATGCCATTGTCGTTTTCCCGGGTGCGTGCTTCCACGTCACGCCGGCGGAAATTGACCTGGCGCGCTCGCGCATCGCGGAATCGGCGGTTTTTCTCACGCAACTTGAATTGCAGGTGCCCGCCGTCGAGCACGGGTTGAGGCTCGCCCACGGCCTCGGCGTGAAAACGATTCTGAATCCCGCGCCGGGGCTTCCTTTGCCGCCCGGCATCTTCGCGCTGTGCGATTACGTGACGCCGAATGAAACCGAGGCCGCCTTGCTGACCGGGCTGCCGGTCACGAACATTGCGGAGGCAGAGCGCGCCGCCCAGGCGCTGCTCGATCGCGGCGCTCGCAATGTTGTGGTGACGCTCGGCGCGCAGGGCGCCCTGGTAAAGAACGCGAGCCTCACGAAGCATCTCCACGCTTTGGATGCAGGCCCGGTGGTTGAAACGACGGGCGCCGGAGACGCATTCAATGGCGGTTTCGCCATCGCGCTCGCGGAAGGCAAAGACATCGTCGCCGCGACGAAATTCGGCTGCGCGGTTGCGGGGATTTCCGTCACGCGGCCCGGCACGGCCATCTCGATGCCCGCACGCGCGGAAGTAGACGCGCTGCTGGCGAAGTCACACTGATCGCAGGCTCTTCAGAAACCATTCACAATCGCAAATAATTTCATGCGGAAGCGAATGCCCATCGGGAGAATAAAACCAAGCGGCGTCCCATCGCCGCGGCATGGCCTCGCGCGCGCATTATCGAAGCTCGGATATTGTTCCCGCTCACAGGCAGAGGAGCTGATCCGGGCTGGCCGCGTGCAATTGAACGGCAGTGTGCGTCGCGATCCGGAAACTCCCGTGCGTATCGCCGAGGATCGCATTCAAGTGGATGGCCGCAGCGTCGAGGCCGCCAAGCGAATTTATCTCGTCATGAACAAGCCCCGGGGCCTCGTCACGACCACAAGCGACGAAAAAGGGAGAGACACTGTGTACTCCTGCCTCCCGAAGGGATTGCCATGGATCGCTCCGGTGGGACGGCTCGACAAAGCCAGCGAGGGGCTGCTGCTCTTCACCAATGATTCCGAGTGGGCCGCGCGTGTCCTCGCTCCTGGAACTCATTTGAGCAAGACCTACCACGTGCAAGTTGCCGCGACTCCCAATGATGACATTCTGTCCGCGCTCGTGAAAGGGATTCGCATGGAAGACGGCGACTTCCTGCGCGCGAATAGCGCTCGCATTTTGCGCAGCGGTGAGCGGAATGCATGGGTGCAGATAATTCTCGATGAAGGCAAGAACCGCGAAATCCGCCGAATGCTCGAACATCAGGGAATCGAAGTGCTGAGGCTCGTGCGCGTAGCCATCGGCCCGCTCGAACTCGGCGCGCTGAAGAAAGGCGAGACGCGCCCCCTCACATCGGAGGAAAAGCGCGCGTTGGACCAGGCGATGCGCGCCTTAAGATGTGAGCGCTAAAAGAGAATTTGGTGGACGTGACAGGGTTCGAACCTGCGACCCCCTAGTTGCAAACCAGATCCCAATTCGTATTGAAATCTATGGATTCTTGTTGATTCTAAGTGATTGCTGTTGAATGCTTTGCGGCCTGCTTGTTCAAGTCCATTGAATCTTATTGAAGGTGGAGAATTTCGCAGCTACAAAACCATCTACAGTTATTTTGCATTCTGGCGAACGACATCTCACAACTAAACAATTGCAATCATAAGGCGTTCCTTATATGCTGTGATATAAGGAGTTACTTATGGTGTCCGCAGACTCGGTGTTCAAGGCAATCGCCCATCCAACGCGGAGAGGCATCATCTCGCTCTTGGCGATTGGCGCGCGCTCGGTCAAGGAACTGACAGCCGAGTTTGAGATCTCGCAACCTGCCATCTCGCAACATCTGAAGGAGCTGAGGGATGCCAGCCTCGTCTCCTCTGACCGTGTCGGCCTCGAGCAGCGTTATAACCTGACACCGCGCCCATTGAAGTACGTTGTGGGCTGGACAGACAATTTTAGAATCCTGATTGACCCGTCGGGCCACGCCTGGAGCTTTGTGCCGCAGAGCGGAAAGCAGCGTAAACAACGGGTCAGGAAAAGAGAGCGTCATGGCCGTTAAAGGTTCTGTACCTGCACCCGGCGTGTTAGTGCCGCATCTCGTTGTACGAGACGCCTCGGAGGCTGTGTCGTTTTATACGCAGGCATTCGCTGCCCAGGTACTCTATCGTTCACCCTCGCCGAGTGGTGTCGGCGAACACATACACCTCAAGATATGGGATTCGCTCGTGCAGGTCTCGACGGAGGAGCCTGCCCAGCGAAGTGAAAAGATGGAAGGAGCCCTGCTCGCTTCACCAGAGACCTTGTCGGGTTCGACCTGTGTGTTTCAGGTTGGAGTTGCCGATGTGGACTCGGCGTTCAAGCGCGCGGTTGATCACGGGGCAACTCCTGCTTTACCTCCTACTGACATGTTCTGGGGCGACAGGTACGGTTGGATTCGCGATCCATTCGGTCATGTTTGGGCGCTTTCGACGGTCAAAGAAGTCCTGACACAAGAAGAGGTCGAACGGCGCCTTAACGGGTTTGCAGCGCCTTCGAAAGGACAAGACAAATGAAAATCCTGGCTCGTGTTCTTCCGTTCCTTCTCGCTATCCCACTTTCCGCGCAAAGCGCTCCCGCTTCGGGAGCGGACCCTTGGAAATCGCTGACGTTTTTGCAGGGGACCTGGGAGGCTAAGGCCACAGGCAAGGGCGGCGTTACCGCAATAGGCACATACACGTTCAGAACTGAGCTTGGAGATCATATCCTCGCGCGTCACAGCACGAGCGACGCAGGATGCAAAGGACCGGCGAGCTTTGACTGCGACCATGGTGACTTGCTCTATGTCTATCAAGACGCGCCGGGGCAGTCACTCAAGGCAATCTATTTCGATAACGAAGGGCACGTCATCCATTACAACGTTTCAACCCCAGATGCGACGACCGTGATCTTCCTTTCGGATGGCTCCCAGCCTGGACCTCAATTCCGGCTCATTTATGAATTGAAGAATGCCGTGATGTCGGGAAAATTTCAGATGCGTATGCCCGGTCAAACCGAATGGATAGCCTATCTCGAATGGAGCGGGTCGAAGCGAACAGAGAGATGATTCACCACGGGTTCGCTGCCGCCGTTAGCTGTTTCCGAGTGTCCGTCTTCTATTTCCCCCTATACTTCCCGAGGGACACCGGATCCGGAAGTAATCCGTTTAAGCAAAGTGCTACGTCTAGAAGACCCAGCCTTGAGAGTCGCTCTCCTTTCGAGAGTTCGATTCCATTTGGATCGCTGGTCGGATTATGGGAAAAGCTGTCGTTCGTCAAATCTCTGTCCGCCTTACATTTCAACAGTTAAGAGGTTTGCCGTTTGAAGGAGAGACACGATAGCAGAGTTTCACTGTAGTCGTTTTTGAGACCGGGATTGCATTCGGTTTCGGTAGCAAATATCCGTTTTTGTTGGTGATTTTAGCTTGAGCACCTGGTTCAAAACCAGGCGCTCGAGTTCCGGAGTATCCAAAAGGCCGTAACTGCTTGAAAAGATTGGTGGACGTGACAGGGTTCGAACCTGCGACCCCCTGGTTGCAAACCAGGTGCTCTCCCAGCTGAGCTACACGCCCACCGGTGTGAATTCATTTTCAGGCACATGCGGGGCGGGGTCAAGTTTTCTCGTCTCTGCGAATGCGCAGCCCGCATTTCAGCATTCCGGCGCGATCTCCAATTTCCGGCTCAGGCGTTTCTCTGATAGAATCAATGCTTCGTCCCAGTGTTATTTCCCATTCAGGAGTGAATATGGCGATGAAGTGTGAACTTTGCGGCAAAGGGCCGCGATATGGAAACGTCATCAGCCACGCGAACAATATTCGCCGGCGCCGCTGGAACCCGAATCTCCGCCGCGTGCGCGCGGTGATCAATGGCGTTCGCAAGCAGATCCGCGTGTGTACGGACTGCATCCGTTCCGGGCGCGTGCAAAAAGCCGCTTGAGGCGCCACGCGCGCCGCGAGACCAATGCGCAAACAATCCATTCCGGCCCGCCCACAACCCCGCTGGCGCTGGCGACATCACACACTTGTAAGGAGTTCATGGTGAAACGCCTTCTCGTTGCCTTCGGAATTTGCATGCTTGCGGGTCTTGTCCAAGGTTGCCACAAGGACGAAACGCCGGGGCCGGACGTGTGGGCGGTCGTTAACGGGCACGAGATTAAGAGAAGTGAAGTTGAAAAACTCGCTCGTAACAATGCGCCAACGGAAAACCAAACTCCATCGCAAGAGGAAATTCTTTCGATCAAGCTGGGCGTCCTGGATCAACTCATCAACAATGAAATCCTGATGGAGCTTGCCCAAAAGCAGGGGCTGGCCGCGACGGATGGCGAGGTGGAGGACAAGTTCACGGAGCAGAAGTCCCCGTACACCGAGGATGAATTTCAGCGGCAAATGAAAGACGGGGGCTTGAGCGTGGAGGATTTCAAGCAGCAGATCCGCCAGAAGCTGACGATTGCAAAGCTTTACAACCGGGAAGTGACTTCCAAAGTCACCATCACCGATCAGGACGTGGCGGACTACTACAACCAGAACCGTGCGGAATTCAATGTTTCCGAGACCCGATTCCACATGGCGTGGATTATTATCACTCCTCGAAAAGACCCGCAGATCCGCAATCGCAAGAACGACGACGCGACAACAGAGGCCGAGGCAAAACATAAGTGCGCCGTGCTCGTAGAGAAGCTCAATTCTGGGGCGGACTTCTCACAACTTGCGCTCGATTATTCCGAGGATCCGACCACTTCCGTGACTGGCGGCGACGTTGGATTTGTTCCCGAGTCTGCTTTCGACAACCCGAAGGCGGACCCGTTGCTGAAGAAAGCGGTTCTGTCTCTGAAGGCCGGCCAAACAAGCGGCTGCGTGGAAACCAAAGACGCCTACTATATTTTGAAGCTGATTGCCCGCGAAGCGCCGGGCCAGCGCGAGCTGTCGGACACGCAGGTGAGCGCGCTGATTCGCGATTCGCTTCGCAGCCGGAAAGAGCAGCTTCTGCGCGGCGCGTATCTGACCGTCGCGCGCGGCAACGCCAAGATTACAAATTATCTCGCCCAGCAGGTGCTGGAGTCGGCCGGTAAGTTACCCGCTTCCGAGCCTGCCGCCACCAACAAGTAAGTTTCCTTCGATGAGTTTCACGCGACGATTGCAAGCGGCTCCCCCGCGTTGACGGCCTGACCTTCCACGACAACAATTCTTTCCACCACGCCGCTCTTCGGCGAACGAATTTCGTTTTGCATTTTCATTGCCTCAACCACCATCAATCCCTGGTTCGCCTCCACTTTTTGGCCCTGTGTAACCAGCAAGCGCACGACTTTCCCCGGCATCGGCGCGAGGATTTCCTGCCGTCCTTCTGCTTCCAAAGTCCCGCCATGCCGCCCTCGCCACGCGCGCGGGTCTTCAATTTCAGCGCGGAATTCGCGCGCGCCCGCGTGAATGCGCATGCCGCCCGGTGCGGGCTCAACGCGCACTTCATAAGCGTTCCCGGAAACGAGAACGGAAAAAGTGTTGGCCGCAACTTCAACGACATCGGCTTCGATCGCGCGGCCGGCGTGCGTTATGTTGAAGCGGCTGCCATCGCATATGACCTCAATTGTCTCCGCGGATATTTTCTTCGCAATCGGCCGCAAATCGCCGGGTTGCGCGTCCGCAAATCGAACATGGAGCTTCATTGCCCGCTCATCTCTCTGGAAACCGTTCCACCAGATCACGCCGCCCCTCTTGCTTCCAGCGCGACTCCGTTGGACCGGACCCGCTCGCTTGCGCGCCATTCGCATGGGATTTTTCAAAGCGCGCCATATGCCAGGCCAGCGCTCCGGCGAGAGCTGCGTCGCGCGCCGCCAAATATTCTTCAGTGGCCGCCACACTCCGGCTCTGCGCGGCCCTTTTGCTGAGCCATTCGTCCAGCCAACGCGTGTGGAATTCCCCGTGCACAAATTCCGGGTCCGCAATGATGCGCCGGAACAGGTCCACGTTCGTCTGAATCCCGCTCACGTAGTATTCGTCCAGCGCGCGGCTCATCCGCGCAATCGCTTCGCCGCGATGGTTCGCCCACACAATCAATTTTCCGAGCAGCGGATCGTAATCCATCGGCACCGTCCAGCCCGGATAGACTCCTTCATCCATTCGCACGCCCGGTCCGGAGGGCACGCGCCGCGCCAGAATTTTCCCCGGCGACGGAAAGAAATTATTGTCTGGGTCTTCCGCGTAAATGCGGCATTCGATGGCATGCCCGCGCGGCGTCAGTTCCTGCCATGCAAATTCAATGCGCTCGCCGGTGGCAATCCGGATCTGGAGTTTCACCAGATCAAGACCGCTCACCGCCTCCGTTACCGGATGCTCCACCTGCAGCCGCGTATTCACCTCAAGAAAATAAAAATCGTTCGCTGCATCCACCAAGAACTCAACCGTGCCGGCGTTCGTGTAACCCGCCTCTCGCGCCAATGCAACAGCCGCGCGCCCCATCCTGCGTCGAAGGTCCGGAGTCATGATCGGCGAGGGCGCTTCTTCGATTACCTTCTGGTGCCGCCGTTGCACGGAACATTCGCGCTCGCCCAGGTAAAAAAGATTGCCGTGCAAGTCACCCAGGATTTGCATTTCAATGTGCCGCGGATGTTCGATGTATTTCTCGATGTAGAGCCGCGCATCGCCGAAGGCGTTTTGCGCTTCGGAGCCTGCGTCCCTCCACGCCGCTTCAAGTTCTCCCGCGCCGCGGATGAAACGCATTCCCTTGCCACCGCCGCCCGCCACGGCCTTGAGCATCACCGGATAGACGGTCTCCTCCGCAATTCGCCGCGCATCGTCCACGCGCGCAATCGGCTCCATCGACCCCGGCACCGTTTGCACTCCCGCCTTTTGCGCGAGCTGCCGCGCCGCTGTTTTCGAGCCGAGCTTTTCCATCGCTTCGGGCGCCGGCCCGATAAACGTGATTCCCGCCTTCTTGCACGCCCGCGGCAGCTCCGGATTTTCCGCGAGAAACCCGTAGCCCGGATGCAACGCATCGCAACCGGCGCGCCGCGCAACGTCCATCAACTTGTCAATTCGCAGATAGCTTTCGCGCGAAGGCGCGGGCCCAATTGCATAGGCTTCGTCGGCAAGCCGGACGTGCAGGCTCGCGCGGTCCGCTTCGCTGAACACAGCCACGCCGCGGATACCCATCTCGTGGCAGGCCCGCAGCACGCGCACGGCGATCTCTCCGCGATTGGCGATGAGGATTTTCTTGAACATTTCTCGAACTGCGCGGCATTCTATCACGCGCCTTCAGGCCTGCCTGCCGCGAGATTTGTTGGTCACACCCGGCACAGGAAAAGCCGCCCGATTCGGTCCGAATTTGCTAGAATCTCTGTATGGGCTGCATCCCTTCGGGGAGCGGCACCGGAGGACAACATGAGCGCTACGCCCCCTGCGGGCAACGGTAAAATTACCGTGCCCGACATCTTGGGCCGCAAGCGGCAACTTGGCCACGCGGTTTCCCTTCAGCAACGCATCACCTGTTTGACTGCTTACGACTTCCCCACGGCGCGTCTGCTCGATGACTCCGGCGTGGACATCATCCTTGTCGGCGATTCGCTCGGCATGGTCGTGCTCGGCTATGACACCACGCTGCCCGTCACGCTCGATGAAATGCTCCATCACACGCGCGCCGTGCGCCGCGGCGTGCACCGCGCGTTGCTCGTCGCGGACATGCCCTACGGCAGTTACCACATCAGCGTGACCGACGGCGTCACAAACGCACTGCGGTTTGTGAAAGAAGGCGGCGCCGAAGCAGTGAAGGTCGAAGGCGGCGAGCGGCGTCTCGAATTGATCTCGCGCATGGTGGAAGCGGAGATTCCCGTCATGGGACACGTCGGCCTGACGCCGCAGTCCTTTAACGCGCTCGGAGGATTCCGCGTGCAAGGGCGCACGCCGGAAGCAGCGGAGCAATTGCTCCGCGACGCTCGCGCTGTCGAAGCGGCGGGTGCATTTTCTGTCGTGCTTGAATCCGTTCCGCGGGAACTCGCGGCCACAATCACTCGCGAGCTTCGCATCCCAACAATCGGCATCGGTGCGGGCCCGGATTGCGATGGCCAGGTGCTCGTGATTCATGACGTGCTCGGCCTCACCGCCGGCCCCGCGCCGCGCTTCGCGCGCCGCTACGCTGATCTCGGCGAAGAGATAAAGCGCGCCGCGCGCGAATATTGTGACGACGTGCGCGCGGGCCGCTTCCCGTCGGACGCGGAATCGTTTCATCTTCCCGCCGAAGCGGGCGCGCACAAAACATCGAAGGGCTAGTTGTCTGAAGCAATTGCGCGGGACGCCGGATCGCCACACTGATTTCTTGAGAGGGAGCATGGATCTCGAAAACGTCCGCAGTCTTTTCGATTACAACGCATGGGCGAATCACCGCACTCTCGAGGGTTGCGATGCGCTCAACTCAGAGCAGTTCCTCGAACCGCTCGGCGGCAGCTTCGGCTCCGTCCGCAACACCGTCGCGCATATTATGGATGTCGAGTGGCTCTATCTCGAGCGCTGGCAGGGCCGCGCGCCTTCCTCGTTTCCCAAAGCCGAGAATTATCCTGACCTTTCACACATCCGCGAGCGCTGGAAGCAGATCGAAAGTGACACCTCGATTTATCTGAAGAATCTTTCACAGCAGGATCTTGCACGCATCATCGAGTTCCGGAATACGAAGGGCATCCTCTATCGCCACTCGCTCTGGGAAGTCATGCAGCACCTCGTCAATCACAGCACCTATCATCGCGGGCAGGTGACCACGCTTCTCCGTCAATTGGGCGCCACGCCGAAATCGAGCGACCTCATCGCGTTTTACCGCGAGCGCTCCGGCCAGCCGGTCTCCTGATCGCGGCGTCCTCACCCCTATGGAAATTATTCGCACTGTGGAATGGATGAAGCAGGCTTCGCGCGCCGCGCGCGATCGGGGTCAGCAAATCGGTTTAGTGCCGACGATGGGCGCCCTGCACGAAGGCCACCTCTCGCTCGTCCGCGCCGCGATGGCGGAGCACCGGCCCGTCGTGGTCTCCATTTTCGTCAACCCGGCGCAATTCGGACCGCAGGAAGATCTCGCCAGGTACCCTCGCCAAATCGAAAAAGACGCCGCGCTTCTCGATTCGCTCGGCGTGGATTTTCTTTTCATCCCCGAGGCGTCCGAAATTTATCCGGCTGGATTCCGGACCTATGTTGATGTGGAAGGACTGAGCGATCTCCTCGAAGGAAAAACCCGCCCCGGCCATTTTCGCGGCGTCGCTACCGTCGTTGCAAAGCTGCTCGAAATTATTCATCCCCATGCTGCATTTTTCGGGCGCAAAGATGCGCAGCAGGCCCGCATCCTTCGGCAAATGGCGCGCGACTTGAATCTTGACGCGGAAATCCGTGTCGGACCCATCGTTCGCGAACCGGATGGCCTCGCAATGTCCTCCCGGAATGTCTATCTCAATGCAGAAGACCGCCGCGCCGCCACGGCGCTTTCCCGTGGCCTCGCCGCCGCCGCCGCTGCCGTTCAAGCAGGAGAGAAAAACTCGAGCGCGCTAATCGAAAAAGTCCGGGGTGTTCTGAATTCCCAGCCATCCATCCGCCCGGATTATCTGGAATTGGTGAACGAGGAGACTTTCGAGCCCGTCGCAAAACTCAGCGAAAAATCACTCCTGCTCGTCGCCGCATACGTTGGGGTTTCGCAGCCCACGCGGTTGATTGACAACCTGCTAATTGCGCCCGAACCTGGCGGACGCTTCCGCGCCACATTATGACCGCGCCGGTGTTCCCGCCAGTTCTTTCACCGCCGCCAGCACTTCCGCCGCATGTCCCTTTGCTTTCGCTCCCGGCCACAGCCGTTCAATGCGTCCGTCTGGCCCAACGAGCGCGCTGCTCCGCACAATTCCCAGGAATGACCTGCCTAGGAAGCTCTTCATCCGCCGCGCATTGTACGCTTCAATCGTTTTGAAATCCGGATCGCTCAGCAAAGGAAAGTTCAGCTTATAGCGCTCTTTGAATTTCGCCTGCATCGCCACCGGATCCGCGCTGACGCCCAGGATCACAGTGTTCAATTTGTCGAACTCTTTCATTGCGTCGCGAAACTCGGACGCTTCGGTTGTTCAGCCCGGCGTGAGCGCCTTGGGAAAAAAATAGAGCACTACGCGCTTGCCGCGCAGCTCCGCCAGCGAAACCTCGCTGCCGTCATCGGCCTGCAGCTTGAAATCCGGCGCTTTGTCTCCAACTTTCAGTGTCGCCATGGTTCCCTTTGATTTGTCCACTCTGATTAAGACGCAAGCAGTCGCCGCAAAGTGTCATTCACGGCTTGGGGGTCCGCCTGCCCCCGCGTCGCGCGCATTACCTGCCCCACAAAAAACTTGAACACGCCTTCGTTGCCCGCGCGGAACTTCGCCACATTGTCGGGATTCTTCTCAATAATTTCGCGCGCCACGCGCTCAATTTCGCCTGCATCGCTCAGCGTTGCCAGTCCATCCGTCGCGATGATCTCCTTCGCGGACCGCCCTGATTCAAACATTCCTGCAAACACTTTCTTCCCGCTCGCCGCGGTAATTCGCCCGGCTTCGATCTCTGCAATCAGCGCAGCAAGCGCGCCCGGTGCAACCGGGCTCGCCCCAATTTCCTTGCCGCTTTCGTTCAGCCGCCGCAACAGTTCGGTCGAAATCCAATTCGCCGCTGCTTTTGGTTGCGCCCCTGCCTTCGCGGTTGCTTCAAAGTAATCCGCCAGCGCCCGCGAATCCGTCAGCACGCCCGCGTCATACGTGCTCAATCCATATTGCGATTCAAACCTCGCGCGCCTCGCATCCGGCAGTTCCGGCATTCCGCCGCGAATCTTTTCTTTCATCTCCGGCGTCACCCGCACCGGAAGCAGGTCCGGCTCCGGAAAATACCTGTAGTCGTGCGCGAATTCCTTCGACCGCATCGCCTCCGTCCGTCCCGCGGACACATTCCACAGCCGCGTCTCCTGCTCGATCCGTGCGCCCGACTCGATAGCTTCCACTTGCCGTCGTATTTCGTATTCCAGCGCGCGCTGCAAATAGCGAAACGAATTCAAGTTTTTCACTTCAACCTTCTGCCCGAATTTCTCCGCGCCGCGCACTCGCACGCTCACATTCGCGTCGCATCGCAGCGACCCCTCTTCCATGTTGCAGTCGCTCACTTCCGTGTAGAGCAACACCTGCCTCAACGTATTCAGGTACGCATACGCCTCCGCGGGCGTGCGCAGGTCCGGCTCGGACACAATTTCCACCAGCGGCGTCCCACAGCGGTTGAAATCAATGTAGCTCTTCGTCGCCGACTCCGGAAATCCCTCGTGCATGGATTTCCCCGCGTCCTCTTCCATGTGCAGCCGCGTAATCCCGATCCGTTTCTTCGCGCCATCCAATTCGATTTCCAGCCACCCGTGCTCCGCCAGCGGCAGCTCGTACTGCGAAATCTGGTAGCCCTTCGTCAGGTCGGGATAGAAATAATTTTTCCGTGCAAATCGCGACATCGGCCGCAATTCGAGGTGCAGCGCCAGCGCCGCCTTCACCGCCAGCTCCAGCGCACGGCGGTTCATCACCGGCAGCGCTCCCGGCAGCCCCAGGCACACCGGGCAAGTATTTGTGTTCGGCGGAGCGCCGAACCGCGTCGAGCAGCCGCAGAACACTTTCGTCGCCGTCAAAAGCTGCGCGTGAACCTCGAGCCCGATTACCGGCTCGTATTTCGCCAGCGCGTCAGGCGCGGTCGCCGATCCCGAGTGAGTCGCAGGAGACATTGTTATCGCCAAATTATAGCATCGCGCCGCGACCATCTCCGTGCCCCGCACCTGCTTTGCGCCGCGCGCGCCGCTCTACGCACCAATTTCACTTCCTGTATACTGGCGCCGCGAAATCTCTCAATGTTTACAACTGCTCAGGTGGCAACACTCTCGCCCGGCGTATTCGGCATCCTCGTAGTAATGCTTTTGGCGGTCGCCCAATTGTTTGTGCGGCAGGAATTTATCCGCAGGCGCATCGCGGCCGACCCGATAGCGATCTCTTCGATGGTGATTATTTCCGGAATCGTGGTTGCAAAAATTGCCGCTGCTCTCGAATCTCCCTCGGCTTTCTCTAACCATCCGATTTCATATTTGCTTCATTCAGCCGGTGCAAATTACTATGCCGGCCTCATTACTGGAATCCTTGTCGCTACAGCATTTGCCGAACACTACCATCTCCCCAATCTTGTTCTTCTCGATGTTCTTTCGCTCCCCATGGGGTTCCTTGCACTTATTGATCGTGGTTATCCATTATTTGGAATCTTGTGGCTGCTTCTCGCCGTTATCACTCCGCGCGGTATTCGTCAGAAACCAGGCAAACCCGTAGCCCCCGGAGCGCTATTTTCAATTCTCCTTGCGTTTACTGGGCTTATTCGCTTTGGGTTGTCATCATCTGAAAGTGGTACCAATTCGATTCTCACACCCTCGCTCACTCAAATCACAAATCTCATCTGCTTTTTCTCGGGCATGGCGCTTTTCATAATCCTTAAGGTCCGCTTTCACAAGCTCTCCAAAGAACACCGCATCCTCAACGACGCCACCCAGCGCGGCCTGACCGAGCAGCCTGAATCCAAATCCCCCACGCCCGAATGCCCTCACCCTGAACGCTGGCGCATGTATGACGCGATGACCGCCGAAGTCGAAGTCCTCGAATTCCTCAAGACGCTCGTCACCACCGTCAAGCCGAATCTCGTCGTCGAGACCGGCACCTTCATGGGCGTCAGCACGCTTTGGATCGCCGAAGGCCTGAAGCAAAATGGATTCGGCCGCATAATCACCTGCGAATTCGATCCCAAAACCCATGCCGCCGCAAAGCGCCGTTTTGACGAATCCGGTTTATCCGAATGGATTGATTGCCGTCTCGGCTCCAGCCTTGAGTTGCAAATCGAGGGCACGATTGACATTCTCTTCAGTGACAGCGACCTCGATCTCCGTGAAAAAGAAGTTCGCCGCTTCCTCCCGCAGGTCAATCCCAATGGCATCATCCTCATGCATGATGCCAGCTCACATCTGAAAGTCGTTCGCGAAGCCGCGCTTCGCCTCGAACAGGAAAATTTGATATCCGTTTTACTGCTGCCCACTCCGCGCGGCCTTGTAATCGCCCAAAAGCGCGCCGGAAGAAAATAGCGGGCCCTCACCCACCGCTTTGCGTTTTCCGCTAAGATAGCGCGCTGCGATTCCGCCAATGAATTACGCTGACCAGCTCAAATATCTCGCGCGAAGCCGTGCCTTGGCCGCCGCTCTCGCGATCCCTGTCGTTGCAATTGCAATTCTTTGTGCGTCCGCCGCCGCGCCGCTTCCCCGGGGCATCCTGATTGAGTGCAGCATCATAATCGCGGCGCTCTTGGGCTCTCTCTGGTACGCGCCGGATTATTTGCATCTCACCGTCAACCCGGAAAAATGTTTACGCTGGCAAATCCGCATACGCTGGAGATTGATTGCAGCCGTGCTAGTACTCGGGCTGCCTGTCACATTCAATCGGAAGGGTATGCTCGTGGTTCTGGCGGCCGCCGCTTGGCTGCTTTTTGCAAACCTTATCGCTAGATCCGCCGCGCGCCCGGCTGCGGTTCACGCATATTTTCTGGCAACCGATTTCACTCTCCTCGCGGGTCTGCTCTTTTCGGCGAGGATCAATCTTCTCCTGGGAGCGGTGCTCGCCGCCGCGGCGATTCACGTTTCAATTGTTGCAAGCGAGAAGCGTCTCCCTCTCTGGACAATTATTGCCGCTGCGGTCGGTGGGTTCATGGTCTTGGACGCTGCCGAACTGCATGACGTAAGTCCGCACGTTTCTGTTTTTGCGGCGGGGCTCGTTGTGATTTCCGCTTTCGCCACCGCGGCGCTCGTGCATCATGCGTGCCGCCAGAATGAGCGCAACACTCAGACCGCCATTCAGGAAATCGCCGGATTCACCGCGTATTCCGAGAATCGCATCCGCCAATTGTGGTACGCCAGCAATCAGCAGCTCGCGAAGAATTGGCGGTCGGCGGCATTGCCGGAAGATGACCGCGCTCGCCTCGCCGCGTGGTATGCGGAGAATTCCGAGCTCTACCTCTTCGCCATCTCCGCTTACAATCTTGAATACCGGCGCATCCGCACAAATCTAAAAGTTCTGCGCCACGCGCGCGGCTCGTGCCTTGACTATGGCGCGGGCAATGGAGAAATCATTTTGGAAGTTGCGCGGCGCGGACTCCCCGCCACTTATTACGATTTGGAAGGTGTAACCATGGAGTTTGCGATGGACCGCGCGCGCCGGACCGGGCTCGCAGTCAAATTTTCGCACAGCAAAACCGAGTTGACGTCAGCCGCAAAAACACGCGGCTTCGATACTGTCTTTGCTTTTGACGTCCTCGAGCACATCCCCGATCTTCCCGGTGAACTCGAATTTCTTTCCTCGCTGCTTGCGCCCGGCGGATTATTTGTTTTCGACGTCCCCGCGGGTTCCACGAAGACCCATCCCATGCACTTGAATCATAAATTGGATGTTGACACGCACCTTCGCGCAAAAGGATTGCGTGACGCGCGAAGCCTTTGGCAGCGCTCGCCCTTCGGAGAAAAAGGCAGATTTATCTATCGCAAGATCAGCTAGGAATTGTTTCCCTAGGACGCCGGCTTTACTGCTTTGATTTCATCTATGCCGGTCGCCGGTAGTGATTCAGTTTGAAGTCTCAGTCATGCAGCTCACAGAAAGTCAATCCAAGGGCGGCCAAACCATCTGCTGCAACAACAGGGAAGTACGAAACGGACTAGAGCGTTGCCCATGGCATGTGGAAGCGGCCGCTTTCGAGGATCTTCGCAACCCAGTCGACGTGGGGAAGACCGCAACTGGAAAGGGCCTCAAGCTCCCTATCCACGTCATACTCCACGCGCCGGATTGCGGGCCCGGACTCATCCAGCAAAAGGTATGCGGCGCGGCGATCACCGTCGTAAGAAAGGCTAACGCTGCCTGTGTTGGCGATGGTCATCCCTGAGACGCTCCGAATGTAGGAGCGGTGGATATGCGCATAGATGACTATCGGCTGGCCAAGCGGGCCGTAGACCGACTCCAACTCGGCATCGCTCGCTGCGGGCATGGGTGCGCGCCAAAGGTTCTCGGGACTGGCATGCACGACTGCCATCGGACCATGGATTTGAATGCGCGGCAGGCCGCGCAGCCAGGCGAGCCTCTCTTCACCCAATAATTCCCGAATCACTGCCGCCATCTCCTGGAACGCAAGGCAAAGGGGTTTGAGGCTGGGCGTTTGCTTCGCAAATTCATTCAGCGACTCAGGCATAAAGAGCATTTCATCCGTGTTGCCAACCACGCCTTGCCAGCCGAGATCGCGAATGCGATCCACAATCTCCGCGGGACTTGCTCCGGAGGCAGCCAGATCGCCGCCATGGAGAATTAAGTCGGGAGAGGTTTGCCGCAGATCGGCCACAACCGCCTCAAATGCGGTTCGGTTGCCGTGGATGTCGGAGACGATTGCAACGCGCATCACAGTTCTCCGGTGTCAGTAGCGCCACGATTTCACGAATCTTTAACAGTCTGGCAGTGACACCAGCCGCTATCACCGACGTGATCCGTAGCGGCGCGATCAAGACGACGGGCTCAGTGGCCGGATTTAGATTGACTCAATGCCCTGCCGCCGCGGGCGCCAAATCGCAAAACCAAAATCCCTCGCGCAACACAATTTCGCCGCGGGTGAATTCAACCGGCTCCGCAAATCCCGGCCCGTCGTAGACAAAGCTGTGAAACTCGCCATTTTCTCCGCATGGGTCCACGTCGGCGGGCAGTTCCGCCACGAACTTTTCATCAATCTCGCGCCCTACAAACGATTCGTCCAGTTTTTTTGGGTCCACGCACACCGTCACCGCGCGGAATCCCAGCCCGATGAACTCGCGCACTAGCTTGTCCGTCGGCCGCAGCCAAACCGGAAAAATAGCTTCCATTCCAACTCGGGCCAGATTTCGCTCCCGATACTCGCGCAAGTCCTGCAGAAAAATATCTCCAAACGCCACGCGCCGGATTCCCCGCGCTTTCCATGCAGAAAGCGCCGCCTCCATGCGCGCCTCGTAATCCGCGTTCACGCACACCGGCGGAATCGTGACGATCTCGAGCGGCAAGCCCAGCGTCGCGGCCTGCCGCGCGAGCAACACCCGTCTCACACCGTGCATGCTGATACGATCGTACGTCTCCGTAACGGTCGTCAGCAGCGCCGCAACTTCATATCGCGCATGGCGCCGCAGTTCGTGCAGCGCCATGCAACTGTCTTTCCCGCCGCTCCAGCAAAATAGCACGCGTTCCGCCACTCGACTCACTCCCCTCCGAACGTGAGCTTCACTCCGCCAACGATTTGTCTTCCTAACGCCGGAAAACCAAGCGCGTCCTGATATTGCTTATTGAGAAGATTCGTTCCCCGGATAAAAAGCGATAGCTCCCGTCTCACGCGGTACGACAGCGCGCAATCCAGCCGCGCGTATCCAGGATCGCGCGTCAATCCGAGTCCAAGGAAATCGCTGTCCGTTCTTGCGCCGGAAAAATATCCCAACGCGTTCAAGTTCAGCCGACGCACTGACACGTTTGCCTCCAGCGTTCCAGAGTTCACAGGACGCCGCAGCAGGTGATTTCCCGGAGTTTCCGTCTGGTCACCCGCGTTCGGCGAGAAAAGTACGCGGCTGTCGTCATACGAATAGTGTCCCGCCAAGCGTAACCACCGAACCGGGTGCAGCTCTCCCGAAAAATTGACACCGCGCGCTACGGCTCGATCCGTATTCACCGACATCCCCGTGCCAAAGGGACACGTTGATGTAGCTGCCGGATCAAACGCGAAACTTATGATGTCGTGAAATTGGTTGTAGAAATAATCCGCAGAAAGCGTCAAGCGCCCGTGCATTAGATTTTGATCAATCCCCCCATTCGCGGTCTTGCTTTCCTCCGGCGCCAATGATGGATTTGGCCTGAAGCACGGGTCCGTCCCGAAAATTTCCGACAACTGCGGTTCGACGATTCCTTGCCCGTAAAACGCGTGGACTCGCGTCTCGCCGATGTCACTGCTGCCTTCCCTCAAAAGATAAGACGCACCCACACGAGGCTCTACCTTGGTTCCGAACACGGAATTGTCGTCAGCCCGCGCTCCGGCATTCACGGTCAATCTCTTCGTCGGCTGCCAGCGCGCATCCAAGTATCCCGCTTGATTTCTTCGTTGCACGTGCAGGCCGTCAAGCGCGCTCGGAAACGCGTTCTCGATCTCATAGGTATATCCCGCCGTGGCCGCACCGACTTTGAATAAATATGTCCCCTGCGCGTCCGCACTCGCTCGGTTAAATTGGTCGATGGCATCAAAGAATTCCAGCGGGTCATTGTCGTTTGAAAGTTGTGACGATTCGTTGGCCGAAACTCGCCACTGCCAGTGCGGCCCTGCCTGTGCGTTCCACACCGCGTTCCCGCTGAAGTCTTGCCGGTCGTTGGTTTGCGTGGGGTCTGGCGGAATGAAAACCGTTTGTCCGGGAATCCCAGCATCGCTTGCATTGTCGCGAATCGACACCCGCAGCGTGTCCATATCCGAAAACTTATATCCGAAGTTTCCCGAATATGTCCGGTTCAACATGAAATCATTTGTTCCCTGGCCCGCGGTCGTAAGATATCCAAATCCTCCCAGATAATCGAACCGGCCGAGAAGTCCGCTCACAGTCGCGGAGCCATTGCCCGTGGAAAATGACCCTCCGTCTCCCACCACCTCCAATTCCGGCGTCTGTGTTGTTCCACGCTTTGTGAAAATTTGCACCGCACCGGTCATCGCGTCCGATCCATACAAGGCGCTCTCCGCTCCGTGCACGATCTCGATCTTTTCGATGTTATCCAGGGTCAAATTCGAGAAATCAATGAATCCGCCTGAAGCCGTCACCGGCGCGCCATCCACGAGCACCTTCGCGTAGTTGGAATTGCCGCCATCCAGGAAAAGAGTAGTGAGTCCTCCTTCCGCCCCCGTCCGCGCCATGCTGATTCCCGGGAGGCTTGAAAGTAAGTCGGGAAGTGACGTGGCCTCCCGCTGCTCGATTTTCTCGCGCGTAATCACCGTCACCGGCGCGGGTGTTGACGCCACATCCATCGGCGTCGCCTGCGCCGTCACAACAATTCCCGCCGCAAGCGGCTCAATCTCCATCCGCAATTTCCACTCAACCTTCTGCCCCGCGCTTAGTACAGCCTCGCGTTCAATGCGCGTAAACGAATCCCGCGTAATCGCAACTCGATACGTTCCCGCCTCCAGCGCAATCGAAAAATTTCCGTCGTCATGCGATTGCGTCTCCACCGAGAACGCGAACTGAGTCGCTCCACCGGTTTGTGCCACAATCACTCGCGTAACCACAATCCGCGCCCCGGAAATTGGCCGCCCGCCCGCATCGGTCACCACTCCCGCAAGCGTCGCATCGCCACGAGTCTGCGCGCCGGATTGCGCGTCGGCGCTTCCGCACAAATACAACAAACAAATCAGCACACCAAAAATAAAATTGGAAATCTTCAATTCAGGAAGGCGTCGCTTCATGGTCTCTCCTCCTCTCCCTCTCGCGCGGGAGCTGAAGGTTTCCTCTGCGCACGCCACAATCGTCACGCACGTGCGTCCGAGGATGCAGATCCCGCCGGTCTCCTGGCTTGGCGGCGCTGCGTGGCCCGCGCCTTCCCATCCGTCCAGCGAGTTGGCACTCACCGGTGCGGAAAGTGGCGCGGCTCCCCATAAAGCCGCCTTACAGTCGCGCGGCGGCAACGGTTTTGCACCGTCTTCCCGTGCGCGGGATCTGCGGTTGATGATTGCAGCGCCAAAGCCGAAACCGAAAACTTTCGTCAGCCTCGCCGCCGCCGGTTTACGTCTCTTTCAAATGGCCGCCCCCTCGGGCGCCTCGCGCCCCTCGGATGTGCACCCGCGGCCGTCCTTCCGGCCCGATGTCCACATCCAGCGGCGCTTCAAAAACTTGTTCCAGCAAATCGCGGCGATACACATCCGCCGGTGTTCCCACTCGCAGGCACTTGCCCTCGTGTAGCAGCACAACCTGGTCCGCGAACTCCGCCGCCAAACTCAACTCATGCGTCACCACCACCACTGTGTAACGGCTCTCCGCCGCAAGCTGCCGCAGCCGCTCCAGCAATTCCACTTGCGCGCCGATGTCCAGATGCAGCGTCGGCTCGTCCAGCAGCAGCAGGATCGGTTGTTGGGCCAGCGCCCGCGCCAGAATCACGCGCTGTTTTTCTCCACCGGAAATCTCGTGCATCCAGCGGTCGCGCAGATGCGTCGCTCCGACTTGCTCCAGCGCCTTCTCCGCGATATCCACATCCTCCGCGGTTTCAAATCGCAGCATCCGTCCGTACGGGTGCCGCCCTTGCAGCACGTATTCCCCCGCGCGCGACGGAAACAGCAGCGGGCTTTCCTGATGCACCATCGCAATTTTCTGCGCGCGCGTTCGTGTGTCGAGCCTTGATGTCTCAAACCCTTCCAATTCCACGCGTCCCGATAGCGGCTTCAGCGTGCCCGCAATCAGCTTCAGCAGCGTTGACTTGCCGCTCGCGTTCGGCCCGAGGATCGTCACCACCTCGCGCTGCCGCGCCGTAAATGTAGTCGCCCCCAGCGTAAACACCGGAGCCGATTGCCCGTGCGAGTGGTAGGCGTAACTCGCCTGTTCAATATTCAGGCGCACCTGCGCCTCCGCCCCGCCTTCGCCGCCGGGATACGCAATCACTTGCGCTCCATTGCCCGCCCCGCTCAACGCAGCCTCCGCCGCAACAAGTAAATAAATAATGGCGCGCCCGCCATCGCCGTCACTGCGCCTACAGGAAGTTCCGTCGGCGCCATCACCGTCCGCGCCAGCGTGTCCGCCGCGAGCAGCGCGATCGCCCCGCCGATTGCAGACGCCGGGATCAGCAGCCGGTAGTCCGGTCCGAAAATCATGCGCATCACGTGCGGCACTAGCAATCCCACATATCCGATCGCCCCGCTCATCGAAACCGCAAGCCCCGTCAGCAGCGACGCCGAAATGTAAACCACCAGTTTCACGCGCGTCACTTCCACGCCGAGGTGCATCGCCTCTCGCTCGCCCGTTGTAATCAGATTCAAGTCCGCCGCGGTCGTGTAAATCGCTCCCACCCCCATGATTAGTCCGGCGAAGAGCACCCAGTGCATCGCGTCGGGCAACGGCGTGGAAAGATCGCCCATCAGCCAGAACGGCATCCCGCGCAGGTTGCTCCCCGATGTGTTCGTCATCAGAAAAATAATCATCGCCGAAAGAAATGAAGCCGATATGATCCCCGCCAGCAGCAGCGTCGTGCTGTCCAGTTGTCCTTGCCGTCGTCCCAAAAAATAAACCGCCGCGATCGTCGCAATCGCCCCCACAAATGCGGCCAGCGGTGTGGCAAGCAAGAAATGTGGCAGAAGTATCAGCGCCAAGATTGCCCCCAGCGCTCCGCCGCTGGAAACTCCAAGTACATATGGGTCGGCAAGCGGGTTCCGCAACAACGCTTGAAATCCCGCGCCGGCTACGGAAAGCGCGGCGCCCACTAATATGGAGAGCTGAATCCGCGGAAGTCGGTAGCCGAATGCAACCAGGTAATCCGATGGTATTTGTCCACGCCTGCCGAGAATCAGTCTCCCGAGGTTCACAGCAAGGTCCGCAAACGAAATTCGGTACGCGCCGACCTTCAGCGCAACAATCACCACGCAAAAAAGCACCGCCAACAGCGCCGCCGACGTCCACAACACTCGCTTCAGCGTGAGCGGCCTCACTGCTCTACCCCCACCGGCATCGCGGCCTGCCTCGCTGGAAAATGCGCATCGTGATTCCAGTGAGGCAGGCTCGCGTGCGGGCCTTCCGCGAAAACTTCGGGATGCAAATCCCGCGCCAGCTCCTCAATCGCGTCCACCAGCCGCGGCGCGGGCCGGTTAATCGCGTCGCTCACTATCGCAATTCTGTTTTCCTGCAGCGCCTTCATGTCGCGCCAGCCGGGCACATTGCGCAGGCCCGCTAGGATCGCGGTGATCTCCTCCGGGTGTGCCGACGCAAACACCAGGTACTCCGGCTGCAGCTTTACAACCTCTTCCAAATTTACGTGCGGCCAATCCTGCTTTGTTTGTACTACTGACTCCGCCCCAGCCCATCGCATCGCGTCCGCCAGAAAAGTCTCCTGCCCGATCGAGATCAGCGGCTCCTGCCACACAACAAATAGCACGCGCACCGGCGCCGCCGTCCCGAGTTTCTTGTGTAGCGCATCGAGCCGCGCGCGCAGCGAATCCGCCAGTGCGCGTCCCTGGTCCGCCGCGCCAAGCACTTCCCCCAGCCGCGCGATGGACGCGACCACGTCATCAACCGTTTTCGCGCTCGTCGCATACGCGGGCACGTGCAGTAAATCCAGCGCCTCCGCCGTTTCCTTCCGGTTCCCGGAATTCGCGGCCAGCAACACAACGTCCGGCTTCAATGAGAGGATTACCTCCAGGTTCGGAGTGAACGGGCCGCCCACTTTCGGCAGTTTCTTCGCCTCCGGCGGATAGTCGCAAAAGTCTGTGTCCGCCACTAGCCGGTCTTGCAAGCCAAGCGCGTAAATCGTTTCCGTCACGCTCGGCGCTAGCGACACAATTCTCCGCACCGGCTGCGGAATTTCCACTCGCCGCCCCGCTTCATCTTTTACCACCAACGGCGCGGCCGCCTTTGGGCTCTCTGCATTCGTTTGCGTTGGCAGCGTGGCCGGCGGAGCCGTCTGCGCGGCCAGCAGCGCGGACGCAGATAGCAGCACCGCGACCGCAGCCGTGCGTACTGCTGACACGCTCGCGCGCCGCCGCATCACGCTCCCGAATTTGTGCGCGAATCCAACCCGCATCGAATTCAATCCATCCTCAAACAAAAAAGCCCCACGAGAAAATGGGGCTATCACCAGCTCTCTTTCTCGCGAAGAGCGCCGTCATCACTGGCGCGGCGGGTATCCTGACTGACGGCTCGCTGGCCCTGCTTTCAAAACCAGCAGCCGATCACAGTGGCGGGACCGCGGCCGATTCTCACGGCCTTCCCCCAACTCTTCCGCGCCTGCGGAATTATCGAAACGAAGTCTATGCCCGCCCTTCGCGACTGTCAAATTGCATCGCGTCTCGGTAGTGGGTCAGTTGTTTTGGAAATCAAATCCAATTGCGTATTAATTTTCGTGCGGCGAAAATCTATCAGCGGTTCTTCCACTGCGGCTTGCGCTTTTCCTGCACCGCCCGCAAACCTTCCTGCGAATCTTCGAGGCCGTACAGCTCGTTCAAGAAAATGCGGATTGACTGGTGCAGCGAATCCTTCAGCGAGAGCCCCATCCCTCCGAGCACCGCGCGCTTCGCCATGCTCAGCACTGGCCCCGATTGCGCCGCAATCTGCGCGACAAGCCCGTTCACCGTCGCCGCCAGTTGCGCCTCCGGCACCACGCGGTTCACCAGCCCCATCTCCAGCGCGCGCTCCGCGCTAATCGGTTCCCCGATCAAAACCATCTCCAGCGTTCGCTTTGGCCCGATCAGATGCGGCAGCACCGTCGCCGCCAGCGGCGGAAACACTCCGATGGTCACCTCCGGCTGCGCGAATTTCGCGCGCGGCGTCGCAATCACCAGGTCTCCCAGCGCCGCCACTTCCGACCCGCCTCCAACTGCCGGCCCGTTCACCACCACAATCAGCGGCTTTGACGTTTCCAACATCGCCAGAAACGCCGCCTCAAATGCGCTCAATACCTGGAACACTCGGTTCGGCGTGTACTCGCCAAGGTCAATCCCGCCCGAAAATACTTTGCACGCGGAATCGAGCACCATCACTTTCACATCACGCTGATTGCCCGTGTGCTCGATCGCCGCCGCCAGCTCAAGCAGCATCGGCTCGTTCAGCAGGTTTTGCTCCGGCCGGTCGAGCGTCAGCCACACCGCGTCGCCGTCGCGACGGTAGCGCACGAAGTGAAACTCTTCGGGATTCACCACCTTGCGTGCGGCAATTAGATCTGTCTGGGTATCTTCCGCCATGGTTCAATTCTCACACGCCTTCAATCGCCAGCGCTACGCCCATACCGCCCGATACACACAACGTGACAAGACCCCGCCGCCCGGCCGCGCCGCCTCGCCTTAGCTCGTGCACCATAGTCGCCGTGATCCGCGCGCCCGTCGCTCCAATCGGATGGCCCAGCGCAATCGCGCCGCCGTTCGGATTCAGCCGCGTGCGGTCAAATCCAAGCTCGCGGTCGCACGCGATCACTTGCGCTGCAAACGCTTCATTCAACTCCACCACCGCATAATCCGCCATTTTCCATCCTGTGCGCTGCTCCAGTTCGCGCACTGCGGGCACCGGCCCGATCCCCATCTCCCGCGGGTCCACCGCCGCCACCGCCGCATCTTGAATTCGAGCCAGCGGTTTCAGTCCAAGCTCCCTCGCGCGTTCGCCGCTTGCCAGCACCACCGCCGCCGCGCCATCCGTAATCCCGCTCGAGTTCCCCGCCGTAATCGTTCCTGCCTTCTCGAACACCGCCGCCAATTTCGCCAGCGCTTCCGCCGTCACGTCCGGCCGCACGTGCTCGTCCTCTTTCATCACTTTCACTTTGCCCTTACGGTCCGCAATCTCAATCGGAATAGTTTCATCGCTGAATTTTCCTTCTCGCGTCGCAGCCGCGGCTCTGCGGTGGCTCTCCAGCGCCAGCGAGTCTTGCTCTTCCCGCGATATCTTGTATTTATTCGCGAGCAGCTCCGCCGTTTCTCCCATCACCATCTTCGACATCGGACAGAGAAACCCGTCGCGGTACATCGCATCCACGAGCGGCTGGTGTCCCATCCGCATTCCCCACCGTGCGTCCACAAGATACGGCACGCGGCTCATGGACTCCGTTCCACCGGCCACCACAATTTCCGATTCTCCCAAATGGATCTGCTGCCAGCCCAACAGAATCGAGCGCAGCCCGGAAGCGCACGCCATGTTCACTGTGAACGCAGGCACGTCGTCGCCTAGCCCCGCGCGCCACGCAATCTGCCGCGCGATGTTCGGCCCATTTCCCGCCCCCCGCGCATTCCCGAAGATCAGCTCGTTTACGCGCCTTCCCGACGAGGAGTGCCACTCCGCCTTTCCCTGCTTCGCCGCTTCCGACTCCGCTTCGCCCGGCATTCGCATCGGCGGCGCCTCGCCAAACGCGCGCTCCACCGCCGCACGCACCACGTGAACGCCGAGATCCGCCGCGGACACTTCCGCCAGCCCGCCGCCGAATTTCCCAATCGGCGTCCGCACCGCGCTTACGATAAAAACTTCGCTGTTCATGATTCAACGATGCTAGCACAACAAAAGAAGAAGCCCACAGGCTTGGAAATCGCACGAGGCCGGTCGCTGCAAAAAACACGATGAGCCCCCAGGCTCCTGCCTGGGGGCTCTCATCGTTGCCATACCTTCTCTGCATTGTTTGTTTACGCCGTCCTCTGTGCCTGCGCCCCCGTCGGTGCGCCGCAATACGCGCAATTCACCCAGCCCTGTTCGAGTTTTTTGTGGCACGCCTTGCACACGGGCATCAACTCCGAGCCGCAACTCGGGCAAAACGTAAACGCGCCGCGCGCCATGAAGCCGCACTTTGTACACGGCTTCGGCAGCGGATCGCGCAGGATGAAGTAAAGGATGATCCCGATCGTATACGGAATAAATATCGCCAACAGCGTCCACATCAAGTAACGCATCCCGCGCCGCTTTGCATCCACGTACACAAATCCAATCAGCAGCACGAACGCCATCAAAATCGCGCCACCCCAAAACGGAAGGAACCACCTCAAGAACACTGGCATCTTTGCCATTTCATCGGGATGGGCGTTCGGAAACACGAAAAGTAAAAACAGCGCCGGCATCCCGACAAATAGGATGATCGCCACAATCCACGCCGCTGGCCGGATCATCTTCAGGTTTCCCCAGAACCCCCGCGAAGTCTCGTTCAACGGACCACCCGTCAATTTCTCTCCAATGTCGCTCATGCGAGTCTCCTCTCTTGCCGGTGCCGCACACCAAGAAATACTGCCGCGGCGCCTGCGGCCACCCATCCAAATACCGTGATGCCAAGCAAAATGTGCCACGTCTGTACAAAACTCAGGTCCAGCGCGCTTGCCGCCCCGCTGCTGATTAGCTTCAGCACCGGCCAGGTCGCCATAATCGTCGTCCACGCGAACAACACCAACCACGCCATCGTCCGCCGCGTGGATCGCTGCTCCCTGCGCTCAATCGTGACCGCCACCAGCAACACGCGCGTCCGTTCCACCAGCGCTGCCGGCGCCCGTGGAGTCGGCAGCCTTCGCAGCCCCGCTCCCAACTCGCGCCAGCGCTCGAATTCCTCGCTGCACTCCGCGCAACTCGCCAGGTGTTGCGAAAGTTCGCGCTCTTCACTCACGTCCAGCGCGCCCGCCGACGCCAGCGCCATCTGCTCTCGAATCCGCTCATGTTCATTCGTTCGGTCATTCATATTCTTTGCCTTCTCGTTCATTGCGGCCCCCATCCCGGCAATTCGCCGCCGGGCAACCGGTGCTCGAGCTTTCCGCGCAACGCATCCAGCGCGCGTCGTAGTCGCGTCTTCACCGTCGACAGCGGAATCTCCAGCACTTCGGCAATCTCTTCCAATTTCATCTCTTCCTCGAATCGCAGCGTCACCACTTCGCAATACATCGGCGTCAGTTCGCCCAGCGCTTCCGCGAGCCGCGTTGACCTCTGCTGCCCCATCATCAAATCCACAGCGCTCGGCTGCGCGCCCGGCAGCAATTCCGCGCGCGTGTCCCCCGACGGCAGCGCCTCGTCCAAACTTTCCGGCCTCACGCGCCGCAAATAATCAATCGCCGCGTTCCGCGCGATGCTGAATAGCCACGGCTCCAGCGGACGGTTCGCGTCATACTTCCGCGCGTTTTCCGCCACCCGCAGCCACGTCTGCTGGAACAGGTCCTCCGCCGTCGCGGCGTCATGCACCATCCGCATCAGGAAGCGGTACAGCCGGTGCTGATAGCGCTCCAGCAGCGACACCAGCACTTCGGGGTCGCCCCTGCACAACCGTACGGCTTCCAAGTCAACCGCCATCGGTTCTTCCCACCTCGCAGCTGCCTGCCAGATCATCGCACTCTGTCATACGGATGACCCGGTGAAAAGGACTCACTTTTCCACGCTTTTTTTATTGTCATCCTGAGCGGAGCGAAGGATCTGCTTTAGGTCTTCTCGCGGGAGCCGCACCCTTTGGTTTCCAAGGGTGCGGTTTTTGAATTTTCCTCAATTTATCATTCCGAACCCGCGTAGCGGGTGAGGAATCTCTCTTTTTTGTAGGGCGGGTGCCCCAGGCGCCGGCCTCGCGCCTGGGTTTTCTGCTTTTAATCCGTTCGACCTACTTTGGCCAAAGCCACGCAAAAATCGCCGCGGTAATCAACGCGTAGATCGCGCCGTCAATAAATTCTTTTATCGTCATGCTCCACGGCTGACCCTTCCAGATCACGCCCGGGAGCACGCCCACTCCATACGCCATGAACGCGGCCGTTGCGGCCATGCGGAACACCGCCGCAAATATCGCGCCGGGCACGACCGTGATCCCCGTGATGTACGCCGTCATCGCCGACACGATCAGCAAAAACGCAAACCACAGCCCCATATATTTCCCCATATTGGGCAGGCCGCTCGGAATCACCGTCAAGAACCCAACGGGCCCCTGCTTCTGTTTTTCCTGGATCTCCGGCGACTTCATATTCTGGTGCGTCGCATACGGGAACACATAAAGCCCCGGCGTCAATTTCGCGCCGCGCAGTGAGGCGAGCACCTTGTCTTCATCCGGCAGTTGCCGGTACTCGCTCTGGTGGTATTTCAGCACCATGTGGATCAGCGAGCTGGCCACGAACACGCCCACCGCCGCCAGCAGGATCGGCAGCCATAGCAACGTGAGAGGCGTCATCATCTGATTTCTCCTTTGCTTGTCGGAACGATTCCGGTTTCGCTGGCGAGAAGTTACCCTCGCCCATTCCCGCGGTCAAGCCCTCGCTCCTTCATTTGGGTGCCGCACCCTTTGGTTTCTAAGGGTGCGGGTTTTGACTTTTCTTTCTCTCCCCCAATCCCGTTTTCGTCCTTCCATTGCTCTTGACTCTCCCCTCCTCGTCGCATACAGTCCGCGCATCTGCAATTCCCAAAAATTGCCCGAATCACACAAGGAGGAAGTATGCGACGGTTTGCATTGTTGGCAGTAGTTCTGTGCCTCGCGGGCACGGCTGCCTTTGCGCAGGACCCGGTCAAGGTTGACCCCAAGCATTACTCCGTAATTTCCGAAAACGACCGCGTGCGCGTTCTGAAAATCCATTACGGCCCGCACGAGAAGTCGGTCATGCACCACCATCCCGATTCCGTGGTCACCTATCTCACCGACGTGCACGTGAAATTCACCCTGCCCGACGGAACCTCCACCGAATCCACCGGGAAGGCCGGCGAGGCCATGTTCACTCCCGCCGGAAATCACTTGCCGGAAAATTTGACCGACAAGCCCATGGACGCAATCCTCGTCGAGCTGAAGAGCCGGCCCGCCGTGCACACCGCGCCCGCTCCTCCCAAGAAGCAAGGCTCGTAATTTTTTTCTTCGTAGGGGCGCCGCTTGCCGCGCCCTCTTTTTTTCCGTCATCCTGAACCCGCCCTTCGGGTGAAGGATATCCCGACCTCAACGGAAGCCCTTGAGGTCGGGGCTTGCCTGCCGGTTAGGCAGGGTTTTCTCCCGCCCCCCACTCCCTCCACGCCTCCGGACCGCCCCTTTCGTCAGCCGCCCACCTTTAGTCTTGTCAAACAAAACAAATTATAATCAAATAGCCTATAGTGCTTCTCCGCAATAGACGGAATGGCCTCCGATTTTCCTTTCCGTCATGGGCAGGCGCCCCAACAAATGGCCTCCGTCAAAATCAATCCGATGAGATTGGACGGACCCTGGATCGAGGGTTTTGTCTTGGACTTTCACACCATCAGCAGTGTGCCTATCGGGTATCGCCAATATGATACGAAACGAACAGAACTCGGAGAGCTACTCTACAATTTCAAATATCGGGGCGCTAACAGCCTCCTCGGCGACATATGCGATACAGCTGAGCAGTTCGTCCGGGAGTGGAAGCGTCAAATCGATTACATCGTCCCGGCGCCACCGTCGATCGGAAGAACCTCACAGCCAGTTGTGGAGCTCGCAAGGGAGCTTGCAAAGCGTCTCGGGATTCCAGTCTGCGAAGACGCATTAGTAAAAGTGAAGTGGACCGAATCGATGAAGAACATCCCCGACAGATTAGACCGAGAAAAAGTATTGAAAGAAGCTGTACAATCGGGAAAGGGCGACGTGAGAGGAAAGTCAGTTCTGCTTTTCGACGATCTGTTCGATACTGGTTCGACTCTTCGCCGTACTGCCGAGGTGCTGTTACAGAATTGCGGGGCCAAGGCCGTTTACGCACTTGCTCTGACTCGGACTAGATGACAACTATGGATAAGACCACAAAAGTGTTTATCGCTGGGTCCCGGTATCTTTCGGAGCTGAATGCCGGCGTGAAGACCCGGCTCAACAACATCCTCCGCAAGGGATTCACGATTTTTGTGGGCGATGCAAACGGTGTCGACAAAGCAGTCCAGCAATATCTTAAAAGCAAGAAATACGACAGGGTAACGGTCTTCTGTATGGCTGACCGCTGTAGAAATAACATCGGAGACTGGCCTACTCGATCGATCTCTACCACTGATTCCCATCGGCATGACTTTGCCTACTACTCGACCAAAGACCAGGCGATGGTGCAAGAATCCGACTACGGCCTGATGCTGTGGGATGGTAAAAGTCGTGGGACACTAAGAAGTATCGTGGATCTTGTCCGGCAACGAAAGCCGGTCCTTGTGTATATCGCTCCCGAAAAAGCTTTTTATTCAATACGTCGCCACGATCACCTCACAAAAATGCTGAACCATGTTGATTCCGCGGCACTTGAAGGAATCGATCACGAATTAAGGGTTTTCGCCATGGGTGGCAAGACAAATGGTAAGGCTCAAACCATGAAGTTGTTCTAACTTTCGCCCGCCCCTCCCAAAAAGCAGGGCTCTTAGAAGAACGTTTGCCATTCCGAACCCGCCCTGCGGGTGAGGAATCTCTCTTTTCCATTTGTCATCCTCGAGGGCCGATGCAGCGCATCGGCCCGAAGGATCTCTCCTCCTCCTGCCGTCATCCTGAGGCGCGCCGTTTGCGTCCCGGTCCTTTCTATCGGGAATATCCCGACCTCAACGGAAGCCGTTGAGGTCGGGGGTTTTCTCCCCATCCTTTGGATTTGTCATTCCGAACCTGCGGGGCGGGTGAGGAATCTGCTTTGACTCCACCCTCTCCCTCCGCTCGCCGCACCGAAGACTCCCAGCGTAGGCGGGTCTCCCCTAGCAACCAGCCACCCGCCACTTTTTCTCCCTTTACCACTACCACGCCAAAGCTTCAGCGAAGGCGGGCTAGCCCCGCCGTACCTTCCCGGCGTTGGAGGGACTCCCTCCACGCCGATACATTCCTAAACGCGTGCCGCCGGATACCCCAAAAAGCGCTATTGCGCCATATATGGCGTGGCCTGAAACGAGGAATCCTGTTACGTCTTATATGGCGTGGCTAAGTCTTCCATTCATCAAATTCGAGAATTGCTCGCGGGAAACGTCCGTCGCCTGCGTGAAAAGATGGACTGGACACAAGAGCAAGCGGCAGACGCCGTTGGTATCGCGCCTCGCCACTACCAGAAAATAGAGGCGGGTGACGTCAACGCAACTGTCACTACTTTGGTGCGACTCGCGAATGCATTCAGGGTCTCTGTGAAGGATTTATTTGGAGAGAGGAGCGCATGAAGGTCCGAAAGCCCAAATCTGCGCTTGGGACTGAACCGAAGAGTCCGAACGCTCGAATCGCGGAACTCTATGGATTGTCCCCAGAGATTTTCTCCAACACAAATACCCGTCTGGCAGGAGTTCGCCTCTGCCCATTTCGCAATACAGTTTGCGACGTCAGTTCCAATCGCAATCGAGTCGCAAGTCTTGACTACAATTACAAAGGCGTCCGAAACGATGCCCCATCGATCCGAAAAACTTACGGTACTGTTCCTCTTCCGCTCGGAGTTTGTTCATGCTGGGTGCGACGTCAAAATGAGAGCGTGGAGCGCCCGTGGATACTATGTCCGAAGCGGTTGCTTGCGCTTGAACCACCAAGACCTGTGATACCCAAAGAAGTCCGCCAACTTATAGAGATTCCAAATGGCCGCGAGGTCGGCGTGTGGCGTGAATTGAAGTTTCGGCGACGCGAAAACGACGCACAGGTCGGCCGTTTTTTTGAATATACATTTGATTTTCTCTTGATGGAACTTGGGAAATCGGGCGAACCTGTAGGCCCACCATACATCGTTGAAGTAATGACCTCTAGCACTCGAGGGGGAGGCCTATCCGAACACATGGCGGACGTATTACTCGGGCGGCCCCAACGTCACCTCGGCAACGTCGTCGATTCAATCTACACGCCCAATTACAGGCAGGTATTTGAACGTATGCTAGGTCAGTTCGTCGCGAAATCCGAAATCGCCGAGCACTGGGGTGGGCGAACAGTGTGGGTATTTCAAGACGTCTTGCTCGACTACATTGAGCAGACCACAGCCTTCGATTCTTCCCATCTCGGCGGGCCAGTACGCCCCAATGTCTTTGGTGAGGTCTACCGCCTGGTCAAACCCGAGAAAGCAACGGTGTCAGGGCTGCACCTCGAACATTACAAATCATTGCGCGGGGTGGCCCGATTTAATCGTGACTCACACGACTTTACGGCATTCCTGGGTTTAGGTTATGCCCCCGATATCTCAATTCTTAGAGAAACACTCGCAGGTGGGGCTCGCCGCGCAAGAGGCGGCGCCGCTGGCTTCTTCAAGTTTCGCTGGGGTGACGAGATCGATCCGCGTACATCAGAGCCCCACATCACCCCTTGAAGAAACTTATTTGTTCCATGCCCGATTGTTCGGCTCCCCATTCTTCCCGTTCGAGTCTGCGCAAGACGGCATCGCCGTTGATTTGTTTTACCTCGCCGCGCAGTTCCGGCCTCAGTTCACTCACTGCAATCTTGTCAAGATATTGCGCTACCTTCTGTCCTAGCGCACGTGCAAGTAGCGGCGGTACAGCGCTTCCCACCAATGCAGAAAGTTTTCGGATTTCCTCTGTGCCAAGGAAGACAAACGCGTCCGGAAAAGATTGAAGTCTAGCAGCCTCACGCATTGTAACTGCCCTGTCTTCCGTAGGATGACCGAACTGGCCCGAGCCAACGTGGTACGCAAACTTAGTGATGGTCCTCGCAGGTTCCGACCAACTTAGCCGAGTATAACTGTAGTGGTAGTGGGACTTGGGACGCAGGTCGTCAGGCAGTTCAGCGCAAGTTTGACCAGGCCGAATGGCCTGAAGACGAGAAAGACCACCTTTTCCGAGTCTTCTCGCGAGGTGGTTGAATGGCACACTGGACGAATCACGCATCGAAGAGCGGAATGCTGTCAGTTTACACTCAGGATAGAGGGGCCGGTCATGATCGTAGTCATCATCCTCAGTAGGAGCGGGCAAGTCACCGATTGCCTCTCGCACTGAAACCCAATAACCGGAATCTCCAGGCAGCCATTCCTGATCATCAAGCAGACTAGGGTGCTGTAAAGGATAGAGAGCATGCGTCGGCGACGGAAAGTCAATTTTTAGTCCAGTTCGCGCAAAATCTTCTTTCCTTTGGCAGATGAAAAATGCTCTGCGCCTCAACTGAGGAACGCCGTAGTCGGCAGCATTCAATATCCGCACTGAGGTTCGATACCCTGCCTCATCTAGCGCAGCGATGACTTCTTCCCGTGTTTCGCCATCACGATGTCGAACAAGATCCGGAACATTCTCCATTAAGACGATCTTTGGTCGAAGTGCGGAGGCGAGGTTAACGAACCAACGGAACAATTGATTCCTTGGATCCTCAATAAGTTTGTGGGACCGCACGCCTGAATTACTTATCGTTCTGTTCTGGCTAAACCCCTCACACGGCGGGCCCCCAATCAAGCAATCTAAGCAATGTTTTGAGTGCCCCACCTTTTCGTCGAGCATCCGTTGCACGCGATCAGCTGAGAGCCGCTCGATAGACTCTAGAATGACGTCTGGTCTACAGCCCTCAAGAATCTCGTGATTGTGCTGAAACGTCGCCAGCGCCTCGGGCTTTACATCGTTTCCCAAAAGGGTCTGAAATCGCCCAGTCATCCCAAACCCATAGGAAAGACCACCACATCCACAAAAGGCATCAAGCACTGAGTACTTCGGCGCAAAGCGGTTTACTTTGGTGGATTCCATGCCATCACCATTAGACACGCCATATATGGCGCTGTCAACCCCATTCAGTTTCGCTCACGGGGACCTAGGGCGAGACGCACTCGCCTAATGATCCGCTTCTCATCCTGCAATTCGTGTTCCCAAATACGCATTACCCGCCATCCGCTACGCTTCAGATCTCGGAGGACCCTTAGGTCGCGTACGCAATTGGTCGAAATCTTGCGACGCCAGTAGTCCGAATTGCTGCTGGGTAAACGCAAGTGTTCCGGGCACCCGTGCCAAAAACAGCCATCCACAAATATCGTCAACCGCCTCTCAGAAAACGTGAAATCAGGCTGACCAATCATGGGCAAGTGACGTCTCCACCCGGCGATATGGTTCTTACGCAAGATCCGCAAAAGCCGCATTTCGGTGGATTTATTGGCTCTTCCGCGAACAGTAGCCATCACTTTTGAACGCTTACGTTTGGAGAATACGTCTGCCATATGGTGCTCGACTAGGCGTAACCTACCTCCAAGCTTCGCACAACATTGTGGAGTGTAGCCAACAGAAATAGCAACGACAAGGCCGCTGTGGATATGTGGCCGTTGAGCGGTTAGAAGGTGCGTCGATTCAGCTGTTTGAACCGTGAAACCCTGGTCAGTCGGATATCCATCACCGTTTTTCCTTGACTTTCTCTATAACCCTATGGTAATCTATGCTGCAGACTGCAACGATAACCTCGCTTAGCAGTTCCAAAACGGGAAAGTAGCCCCTACAGAGGGCACATCCTGATCCCGCAACTTAGGGAGAGGGACCCCAGAATCGCCCATATTTGTGTGCATTTTTGCGCTTCTGGCGCTCCCGGAAGGGCGCCCCGTAAGAGTATGATTCTAAACGACTTTAAACCCTTTAGAATCACACTCTTACAAGCCACATTTGGCTAAGGACTGTAAGTCACTGGATCCATTATGTTTAGTATATTTAATGGTAATCACGATAAACCCTTTAGAATCACACTCTTACCGCATCTTGTTGCCGTAAGTCCTTTAGAATCACACTCTTACCGCATCTTGTTGCCGTAAGTCCTTTAGAATCACACTCTTACAAAAACATAGGGGGTACCCCCACCCCCTGTAGCCTCAATCTCTCCTCAACCCCAGCCTTGAGGACCCTCAAGCATCCCTCAAGCGTCAACACCAACCTTCAACATTCGGCCCTCGCAATTCAAACCTCACTTCAAGGAGCTTCAAATGCCTCAATCCAGTAAATCGTCCCCCCAAGTATTCAAAGGCAAAAAACACATCACCGGCATCCCCGACGACCCCAATCGCTGCACCCACACCGACGCCATCGGACGCCAATGCCGCAGCCTTGCCCTCAAAGTAATCAATGGCGAAGCACCGGGCCTCGCTCCCAACTTTTGCGCCGCACACGCCACCGCGGATCGTCAGCTTCGCGAAGCCGACGACATCGCCAAATACCTCTTGGCGAAGACTCCCCACCTCGACACCGCTGCCTCCGTCAACTATTTCCTGGAAAAGCTTGTAGAGGTGGTCGCAAATAATCGTATCCCGGTGCGCAACGCCACCTTGCTCACCTATATCGGATCGTTGCTTCTCAACAGCGTCGGTCAGGTCAGAAACGAATTGCTCGCCATGAGGGGGCATGACGCCTGGAACAAAAAAATCTTCAACGCCTTCAGCGCCATCGATCCCCACTGCTTCGACGACATCATCGAAGACATAAAAAGGGAAATGGGAGAATCCGGCGAATTCGACGATGACTCCAATTCCGAAGCGGACTCCGATTCCGCCGAAAACCCAAGCGCCGATTCAGGAGGAATAATGTAGCGCCGGCGTGAGGTAAAATCCCTCGCATGTTATTCATGGTCATCGAGCGGTACAAGCACGGTGATGCAAAGCTGGTCGGCGAGCGGTTCAAGCAGAAGGGCAGGATGCTGCCGGAAGGCGTCGTCTATCATGCGAGTTGGATGACGCCGGACGGGGCGACTTGCTACCAGTTGATGGAAGCACCGAATCGCGAGTCGCTGAACGAATGGACGAGCAAGTGGGACGATTTGGTGGAGTTTGAGATTGTGCCGGTGGTGACCTCGGCGGAGTTTTGGAAGGAGAGGTAGCCCATGTAGCGCCGGACTTTAGTCCGGCACGTTTTTCGGAATTAAATGCGGCCGCTCTCAAGAGCGGCGCTACACAAACGGAGGTACAGGAGATGAAAGAGGTGCATGTGTTAGAATGCATTTCCCATGCAAGAGCAGATTAAGAGGTTGGTCGAACTGCAAGCTGTGGATTTGCGGCTCACTGAAGTGCGGCGCGCCGCGGCGGGATTCGCCGCGAGGCAGGCCGAAATCGAAGCGCGTCTGACGGCCGCAAAGAAGCGGCTTACGGACGCGAGGGATGCTCACACCACGGCTCTGAAGGACCGCAAAAAGTACGAGCTGGACGTGGAGCAGTGGAAGGAAAAAGCGAAGAGGTATCGCGACCAGAGTTACGAGGTAAAGACCAACGAGGCTTTCCGCGCGCTGCAGCACGAGATCGCCAACGCCGAAAAAGAGATGGCCCGCGCGGAAGACCGGTTGCTCGAGCGCATGGTGGCGGGCGAGGAATTTGAGGCGGAGATAAAGGCCGCCGAGGCCGCGCTGAAAGAAGCGGAAGCCGCCGCGTCCGCGGGGAATGCCGCGCTGGCCGAGGAGCGCTCCGCGGAAGAAGCGAAGTTGGCCGCCGCCGAAGCCGAGCGCGCGGGCGTGGTCACGGGGATTCCGGAGACTCTGCTCGCGGACTACCAGCGCGTGGCGAAGTCGCGCGGCACGGCGCTCTCTGAAGTGATTGGCGAAATTTGCCACGCGTGCGGAATGCTCGTGCGGCCGCACGTTTATCAGGAGTTGCGCCGCGCGGGCAATGACGAGGTCTATCATTGCGAGACCTGCGGGCGCATCCTTTATTATCCGGACCCGAAGGCGCCCGCGAGCTTGGCGGACGAGGAAGCGGCATCGAGTAATGCAGCGACTTCGTCGAGCGAAACGAATGCGGGCGACGCGAATGCTGAAGACGCCGCTGCGAAATCGTCCGCGCAGGCGGCTTCTTCCGCGCACGCAACGTCGAGCGGGCAATGACGGCGCGGCGGCGCGACACGCTGCCCGCGCGGCTGTTCGGTGAGCCCGACCACCCAGCCGACATTTTTACCGCGCAAGTGGACGGAGCGTCGCGCGGAAATCCCGGCCCCGCATCCTACGCAGTGATCATCCGCAGACCTGATGGATCCGTCGTATACCAGCTTGGAAAATATTTGGGGCGCGCGACAAATAATGTCGCGGAATATTTCGCGCTGATCACCGCGCTGGATTATTGCGCGTCGGCGAACATCCATCGCTTGCGCGTGCGCAGCGATTCGGAGCTCCTCGTTCGGCAAATGCAGGGGCGCTACAAGGTGAAGAGCGCGTCGCTGAAGCCGCTGCACGAGCGCGCGGTGCGGCAGTCGAAGAGCATGGCGTACTTTGCCATCGAGCACATTCCGCGCGAGCTGAATGCGGATGCGGACGCGCTGGCGAACTCGGCGCTCGACCGCACGGGCGAAGTGAGCGCGAGCGGCGTGCGCGTGCTGGACTCGCCGAGCGGCGGGGCGACATCGCAGGGGAAAACCGGCGCGCAACAAACCGTGCGCGCGAAGTACAAGGATGGCGTGCTGCATCCCGCGGAGCCGCTGGATTTGGCGGAGGGCGCGGAAGTGGAGATTGTGGTACGGCAAAAGGAGCGCCCGTAGTCCGTTGCGACGCGCTTACTGGTTTTGCGCCGCGGCGGAGAGAATCGCCTTGCTGCGTTTGCGCAGGTTGGCGGCTTCGTCGGCGCGGCCAAGCTTATCCAAAACATCCGCGAGCTGCTGGATGGAATCCGTAATCATCTTGCTGTTGGCGCCGTATTCGGATTCGAGGAGCGCGAGGCGCTTCCGGCAGAACGGTTCGGCCTTGTCGAATTTTCCCCACGCGGTGTATAGAGTGGCGATCTGTGTGAGATAGGTTTCCATGAATGGATGGGAATCACTAAGCACGGCCCTTGCGGTTGTGTAAGCGCCGAGGAGAAAAGTTTCGTCCTTGGTGTAAGCATGCTGCGCCATGTAAAGCTCCGACAGTTTCTGGATAATTTCCAACGGGCGCGGATCATCCGGCTTCAGGTTCTTTTCATCCAGATCGAGCGATTGCAGGTAGAGCGCCTCCGCGGTCGCGTAGTCCTTCTGCATGAATGCATTGACACCCAGCCATTCGAGAGGCTGCGCGTTGTCAATTGACTGCGGGCCGAAGAGTTTCTTTGTCATATCCGCCGACTGCTGAAGGTAGGTTTTTCCGTTCGTCAAATTGCCGCTCAGGGTGTAGCAGACCCCGAGGAGATAAAACGTCATGGAGACGCGACGGTCTTGCGGTTCCAGGTGTATGGCGAGCCCGAGGGCATCTTCGAGCGATCGCGCGGCATTTGCGTAATCCTTCGCGCCTATTTTTTCCTGGCCGGTTTGTATGAACTCGCCCCAATCTTTCTGAAGGCGATCCTGAGTGTAATTATCTTTGCGGACGGGAACATTGGAGGCGGGCTTGGATGGCTGCGGATTGGCAGCGACAGTGGGATTCTTTGCCGCAGTTGTGACGGGGCTGAGGCGCGTTTTGAGGGCGGCGCAATTTCCGCGGATCTCCTCGTTCCAAGTTGTTTCGATGGCCTTCGCGCATAATTGCGATGCAGTGGCGGAGTCGCCCTTCTTTTCGAGAAAGTTCGCCAGATACATCAGAGCGAATGAGTTGTTGGGGGAAATGCGCAGGGAGGCGCGCTCCTCGGCGATTGCCCCATCGAGGTCGGAATTCTTTGCGAGCGCGCGGGCGAGCATGTCATGGTAGTCGGCTTCGCCGGGGGCCATGTTGACCGCCTGCTTTAGTTCGGCGACGGCCCTAGGATAATCATTCCATTTCAAATAAATTTTGCCGAGGCCGAAGTGAACACAAATGCACCCGGAGCCAAGTTGCTCGGCGCGCATGTAAGCGGCAGTTGCATCCTCGAGACGCCCTTCCTTATCGAGGGCGTCACCCATGAGCGAAAACGCATCGGAGTCGGCAGGGTCGAGGTTGACGGCCTTGCGCAATATTTCCTCTGCGCTTTTGTACTCACCCTGCTTGATAAGAGTTTCGCCCAGCCCGACGTAAGCCAACTGGAAGTCAGGCTCCATTTTAATTAGTTCGCGGAATTCGACGGCCGCGGCATCGTAATCATTTTTCCGGCGTTCGAGAGACAGTGCAAGATTTTGGCGGACGTCCACCCGGGTTGGATCCAAGCTTTTTGCGATCCGGTATTCGGCGATCTCACCGTCAACATCAGATGTATCGCCGAGAGTGTTTGCGAGGTTGTAGTGATAAATGGCTTCGTCCGGGTCCAGTGCAACGGCCTTCTTCAATTCGAGAACTGCTTTCTCGGTCTGGTGAATGTCAGAGAGGACCATCGCGAGATTGCTGTGGACGGCGGCGTAATCCGGTTTCAACCGCAACGCCTCTTGATATTCCGCGATTGCGCCATCGAATTTCTGCGCGGTGTAAAGTCCGAGACCCATATTTTGTGGGCTTCGGGGTCATCTTTATATTGATTGAGCGCGGCCTGAGCTTCCTGCATCGCCCCCTGCGCGTTCCCGAAGCTGTACAGATCAAACGCCAGCCGTGCGTGGGCGCCGGGAAAATCCGGAGACATCTCCAGAATTTGCATGTAAATCTCCGCAGCGTTGTCAAAGTCTCTTAGCTGGTCCTGCAGGTGACCCATTACAAAACCAGCCTCTGGTCCAACCTTTGAGTGGACAGCCGCGGTGATTTCTTTCGCAGCGGGATCGAATTGCTTGGCACGGATCAATTTTCCGGCGGTTGAAAGGTGAATAAGGAAATCCGGAGACTCCATCACCTCGGGATCGGCCGCGCCTTCGCTGATCTTGCTTTTATTCAGCGCAGCGAGAACCGGTGCGGAAGCGCCCGCGATGGTCAATAGAGAGCGATAGTGATCGGAAGGGCGGAATGCGAGGGCGCGCGATTCGATTGCGTGGACAATATTCTGATCCACGGATTCCGCCGCGACGAGTGCGAGCAATTCGCTGCCGGTGACGGGATGGCTCGCAGTCTGAGCGCGCGAGGGTGATAGAAATGCAAGAGCAAAGCCAAGTACAAGAAGAGCTGACAGAAGTGTGCGATGACGGCGCATGGGTTCTCCAATAAAGGGCAATACAATTGTAGGAAGGGGAAACGAGCGGGTACAGAATTCACAAAATTAAGTGTCAGATAACGAATACTGTACTTAAGGACAGTGCGGCGAAGCGAAGTTATTTCAAGAAGTAAGAACGGTAGAGGGTGTCGCGCTGGGCTGGAATGTAGCCCGCATCGGAGATGATGCGGCGCAGCTCGTCTTCGTTGGTGCGGTTGCGGACGCCCGCGGCGTAGACGACGTTTTCCTCGATGAGGATGCTGCCGACGTCGTCGGCGCCGAATTGCAGGCCGACCTGGCAAACTTTTATTCCCGGCGTGAGCCAGCTCGATTGCACGTGATCAATGTTGTCAAGGTAGAGGCGGCTGATGGCGAGCGTTTTCAGGTAGTCCACGGCGGTGGCTTCAGGAACTTTTTTTCCGAGCGGAGTATTTTCCGGCGCGAAAATCCAGGGGATGAATGAAGTGAAGCCGCCGGTGTCTTCCTGGATGCGGCGGACGCGCTCAAAATGATTGACGCGGTGGCGGAACTCCTCGCCGCAACCGAACATCATCGTCGCGGTAGTGCGCAGGCCGAGCGAATGTGCGGTGCGGTGCATTTCCTCCCACTCATTGCTGGTGCATTTCAGGCGCGAGATGCGCGCGCGGATTTCGTCGTCGAGGATTTCCGCGCCGCCGCCGGGGATGGAGTCAAGGCCGGCGTCGCGCAGGCGCGCGATGGTGTCGCGCACGGAGATGCCGGAAACTTCCGCGATGCAGAGAACTTCGGGCGCGGAAAAACAGTGGAGATGCACGCGCGGGTAGCGCTGCTTGAGCGAGCGGAGCAGCATTTCGTAATACTCGATTCGCAGATCCGGATGGAGCCCGCCCTGCAGCAGCACACCGGTGCCGCCGAGTTCCAGCATCTCGTCAATTTTTTCGTAGATAGTTTCGAGCGGCAGAATGTAGCCGTCCTTCGCGCCCATCGGGCGGTAGAAGGCGCAGAAGGAACAATATTCGGTGCAGAAATTTGTGTAATTGATGTTGCGGTCAATTTGATAGGTGGCGACGCGCGGATTATTTTTCTTGTTGCGGACGGCAGTCGCCGCCATGCCGACTCCGATGAGGTCGTCGGAGGCGAAGAGGTCGAGAGCTTCCTGGTTTGTGATTCCCATAGCAGCCTTGCGAGCCACCTAGTCTACAAAAACGGAGTCGCCGCGTCGAACGATCCCTTCGCGCAGGACCACGCCGTAAACGCCGACGCAGCTTGCGTGCTTTTTCGCGACAACTTCGAAAACTCCAGGCGCGGCTTCGGCCGTGTCCGGGTCAAGCGTGATCACTTTGCAGCGCATATTCTTCTTCGCGAGCATGAAGGTTGCTATTTCGCCTACACGGATCTGGCGGCCAATCAGTGATTCTTCATGCCAAGCGCCGCCGTTTGCCCAATCCACAATAAAATTTGAGCGGAACCGGCGCAGATCCAGCGTGCGGCCGGTTTCCTGCGAAAGCGCTTCGATGCTCTGAGGGCTGAACACGGAAACTGGGCGCGCGTCCGTCATACTCCGTTCGGAAAAGCGCAATTGAATTGAGCGGCCGAGCTTTTGTTCGAGGTGCGCGCGCAATTCGGGCGCGGCGATATCGAACTTATCGCCCGCGGGGGTGGTGACCTCTACACGATAATCCGCAGAGCCGGGTAGTTGTTCCTCTGTGGACGGCGCGGAAACGAAGCGCGGCTTCAAGAGAAGCATCTCGGCCCACTGGCGCGAGGTCATCCATGGAAAATCGGCGGGGCCCTGCGGGTCGAGGAATGCGTACACGCGGTCGCCCACGAGGCCAGCGAATGTTACGAACGCTTCAGCGAGATCTTCGCCGGACATTCCCTTCACCGGATAGCGGCGGAGGCGGGTGAGCGTGCCGGCGGGTTGGAGATTTCCATTCATCGCAAGAACTGGATGCTCAGGCGCGGCGCTGTGCGGCGGCCTTCATCGAAGCATCCGATGCCGCAAATTCCACGGGGTGCGCCTGTGGAATGATCCCGGCTTCCGCGCAAAGCTTGAAATAAAGTTCGAGGCCCGCGAGATTTTCGGCGTCCAGCGAGAAGTCGATGTTGTCGCGGAGATAGCTTTCGAGCGGGCGCGCGGGCAAGTCCAGCTTCAGCGCGGCGCCTTCGGCGATTTCGGTGATGCGCGCGAGGCCATACTCCTTCGACGCAAGGAAATCCGCGACCACTTCCGGCGTGACGGCTTCGCGGCGCGCGGCCCAGATGGCGAGCACGCAGGGGCGCGCGGTCATTTCGCGCCACTGGTGCGCGACGTCATATACGAAAAGCGTATCCACACCGGGCACGGCCTGATCGCTCGGGTCGCCGCCGCAGCAAAATTCGCCGGTCGGCTGTTTTTGCGCAAGCTGGTCGAGCTTGATGGAGATGCGCAACGCGGGGTCGCCAATGACGAGCGCAGCGTCAGCCTGCGCGAGCATCGCGGCGGGATCGGGCGCGGCGGGAACGAACTCCGGCGAGATGCCCCAATAATTGCGGCACAGCAATTTCACAAGCGCAACGGAGCTGCGGGAGCTGGTGTCCAGCGCGAGGCGGCGCGCGAGCTCAATCGGCTTGCGCGCAATGACGAGAATGCTGCGGACTTCGCCGCGCGCCGCGACGGCCATATCCGGCAGAACGACAAGTCCTTCCATTCGCTGGTATTCGATGGCCGGAATGATGGCGATGTCCGCCTGGCCCGCGCGGAGAGCTTCAGCGCAGAGCGAAGGCAGCGTGAAGGAAAGATCGTATTTGCCCACGAAAGGGCCGTCGGTCAGACCCCAAACAAGGGGAGCGGTGTTCAGATACTCGACGATGGATACGCGAAGTTTGACCATGGTTCCTTGCGGAGAGGAAACCTAAATATAGCACATTCCGAAATGAGACATTCCGGCGGGCGGGAATGGCGGAAAGTTCAATCAATTCAAAGAGATAGGCGGATTGGAAAGGTCCGATGGGAACAGGGGCGGCCACAAGGGCGAAGAATCCTGCAGATAGTGCGTAACATTTTAGGGTCTGGCATAGTCTACCTATGTAAGGAGGCCGCCTTGAATAGAGACGAGATTCCCCCCGGGACGCTGCACCTGCTGATCCTGCGGTCGTTGGCACGCAACGGCAAGATGCACGGATTTGAAATCGCAAAGTTCATAGAGCAAGTTTCCGCGGACGTGCTGCGCGTGGAAGAAGGGTCGCTGTATCCGGCGCTGCAAAGGATGCTGATTAAGGGTTGGGTGGCGGCGGAATGGGGCGCGACGGCGGAGAAACGGCGCGCGCGCTACTACCATTTGACGCCGCTCGGGAAAAAACAATTGGAAGTGGAAGTCTCCGATTTCGAGCGCGTGATGGGAGCCGTCGCGCGAGTGATACAGACGGCGTGAGGGATTGAGGAGCGAATGAACTGGCCCGGCGAATTGTGGCGGCGAATCGCGAATCTGTTTCGGCGCACGCGGTTTGACCGTGAGCTAGACGAAGAGATGCGGTTGCACAAGGAGTTGCGCGAGCGCGAGCAACGCGAGGCCGGGGCAAATCGGGATGAGGCGCGATACGCATCGCAGCAGCGATTCGGAAATGAATTGATGTTGCGGGAGGAGAGCCGGGAGATGTGGGGATGGAATTGGCTCGAGGATCTTCTTCAGGACGCGCGATATGGCTTGCGCACGCTTGGGAAGAACCGCCGATTCGCGGCGGTGGCAATTTTGACGCTGGGGCTTGGAATTGGCGCGACGACAGCGGTTTTCAGTTTGTTTAACACGATTTACCTGGGGCCGCTGCCTTTTCGCAATGCGGATCGACTGATTCGATTGCGGGATTCCACGTTGGCGCCAGACGGACGGCGCGTTGCATATAACAATTCAGCGCGGACAGCACTCGAGATTGAGCGTGACAGCCACCTCTTCTCTGGAGTCGCCGCTCTGGATGTGCAAGACATGAATCTGATGGGCACGCAGAACACGGAGCGTGTCCATGTGGTTGGCGGGTCCGCTGGCTGGATGCAGGTATTGGGAGTGCAGCCCTCCACAGGACGGATGTTCAGCAACGACGAAGAGCGCATGGGACGCGATAGCGGTGTTGCGATCATCAGCTATGGGCTGTGGCAGACATACTTTGGTGGAACGCCCGGAATTTTAGGTCGCGAGATTACGCTGAATGACCGGACATATACGGTTGTCGGCACGATGCCGCCGGGTTTCCGCTTCCCCTATTTGGCAGACGTGTGGATCCCCGAACGCCTGGATTCCGCCGACGTCCTGCACGAGTTCGCTGTATTCGGGCGGATGAGGGACACAGCGACAGTGGGACAGGTGCGAGACGAAATGGTGACAGTTGCGCAGCGTATTCGCCAGACGTATCCGGACCTGCATGCAGGATACGGCCTGGAGGTAAGAACGCTGAGACAAAACCTGTTTGAAGATCAACAGCGGATGTCTCTTGTCCTTGCCGCAGTGGTGGGATTCCTGCTGGCGGTAGCGTGCGCGAATATAGCGAACCTGCTCCTGGCACGGTCGGTTGTAAGACAGAGGGAATTTGCGATACGAAGCGCGCTGGGGGCGAGCGGCTCGAGACAAGTGCGGCAATTATTGACGGAGAGCTTGATTCTATCCGGACTGGGAACAGCTTGCGGACTGTTGTTGAGCCAATTGTTCGGGAAATATCTGCTGCTTCTGATTCCAACAAACATCACCGAGCAACTTGGAATCCGCAGCGTGGCGCTGGATTATCGCGTCATGGGCTTTTCGATTGGGATTGCGCTGCTCACAGGGATCCTGGCAGGACTTTCGCCGGCACTTCGGAGCCGGACGCGGAATTTGCAAGACTCTCTTCGAGAGGGTGGGCGCTCGGGGATGGGAGGACTGCGGAACAAGCGCTTGCTGGGATCACTGGTGATTTCAGAAGTGGCGTTCGCGGCGGTGCTGCTGGCTGGCTCGGCCTTGCTTTTGGAAAATCTTCTGCGACTTGAGCATCGTGACTTGGGACTGCGCGCCTCGGGACTTCTGACGATGGAGATTACTCCTTCAGACACACGGTATACCGAAGGGCCCAAGCGCAGCGAACTGGCGCGGCGAATTATTGAGCGTGTAAAGGGCGTGCCCGGAGTTTCCGGCGCAAGCGTGCTTTTAGTGAATCCATTGGGTGGAACAGACTGGAGCGCGCAGGCGATAGTAGAGAATTCCACGGTGGCCACCGCGGAGACTCCATTCATCGTGAATCACCAACTGGCTGGGCCCGGTGTGATTGGATTGATGGGAATGCCGCTCTTGGCCGGCCGGGAATTCACGAGTCAGGACACTTCGCAGTCACCGCCGGTGGTGATTGTAAGTGATTCAATGGCGCGGAGATTTTGGCCGGGGCAAAGCCCGATTGGGAAGAGAGTGAAGCAGGGGCCCGCGAGCGCGGGGCATCCGTGGCGAACAGTGGTTGGAGTGGTGACAGACATAGGTGGAGAACATGAGCCGGATTACCCCCTCGAGACCTGGTATTTGCCGTTTGAGCAGGAAGCAGGATCACGCGCGGCCGCAAGCTTCCGTTTGATGGTACGCGGTCCGCAGGAGACTGCAAATTTCGCGACGGACGTGAAAAACGCGGTGTACCTGGCGGATGGGGGAGTGGCGACCGACGAGATGTCCTACATGGATCGCTATTATTCGGATTCCCTGGCTTCAAACCGGACAGTTACGACGCTCGTGGAATTATTCGCATTGACGGGGTTGACGCTGGCGGCGGTCGGGATCCACGGCGTGATGTCATTTGCGGTGTCACAGCGAACGCATGAGATTGGATTGAGATTGGCGCTGGGCGCCCAGAGGTTTGACGTGCTGACAACGGTGATGGGGCAAGGAATCGGATTGGCGCTGGCGGGTGTAGCGGCGGGGCTGCTGGCATCCTTCGGCGTCACGCGAATAGTAATGAGCTTAATGAATGGAATGGCGCCCGCGGACCCGATGACGTTTGCGTACGTGGCGATGATGATGGTTGCCGTTGCGCTTGTGGCGTGCTTTTTACCGGCGTGGCGCGCGACGCGAGTGGATCCGGTAATCGCACTCCGGCACGAGTGATCCAGACGGCGTGAGGAGTTGAGGAGCAAATGAACCGGCCCGGCGAGATCTGGCGGCGAAACACGAATTTATTCCGACGCGCGCGACTCGAACGCGACTTGGAAAAAGGGATGCGTCTGGACAAACAATTTATTGAAACTTCTATCTCAGTCGAAGGGTCATTGGAGTCGGGCCCCGATTTCGAACGCAACAGTAGCATGACTGAATTTTCTGTCACGGTAAATGGCAAGGCACAGCGGGTGCACGCTGAGCCTGATATGCCGCTGTTGTGGGTGTTGCGCGATCTTTTGCAAATGACCGGCACGAAATTCGGGTGCGGTGTGGGGGTGTGTGGAGCTTGCACAATTCACGAAGGCGGAGAAGCCGTGCGCGCTTGCCAGCTGTCCATCGCGGATGCGAACGGAAAAAGTTTCACAACGATTGAAGGGCTTTCCGCGAGCGGCGAACACCCCTGCCAAAAAGCTTGGATCGAAGAGGACGTCGCGCAATGCGGATATTGCCAGCCGGGTATGATCATGACCGCGGCGGCCCTTTTGAAAAAACATCCGAACGCGAGTGACGAAGAGATTGACTCGGCCCTCGCAAATTCGGTCTGCCGCTGCGGGACATATCTACGCATGCGGCGCGCAATCCATCGCGCGGCAAAAGAGATGGCGAAATGAGCGGTCCGTGCGGAATTTCGAGGCGTGAATTTGTGAAGTCCGGCGCAATCGCCGGGGCTGGACTCATACTGGGTGTGCGCGGCGGACTTGCACGCGTGCTCGGGCAGGACGCAAGTGAGATGGCCGGATTTTCGCCCAACGTTTATGTGCGCATCAATCCCGACAATGAAATTCTTTTCTGGGTGACGCGCTCCGAGATGGGCCAGGGCATTCGGACCACACTGCCTCTTTTTCTTGCCGAAGAATTGGAAGTCGATCCCGCGAAACTCACACTGATTCAGGCGACGACGGTTCCCAAATTCAAACAAATTCGTTTGCGGACGAGCGGCAGCGGTAGCAGCGTGGGGACAGCGCGAACTTTGCGGCGCGCGGGCGCAACTGCGCGCGAAATGCTGATCACTGCCGCAGCAAACGACTGGCGTGTTGACCGGAAAGAGTGCCAGGCCGCTGAAGGATTCATCGAGCATGCAGCGAGTGGAAGACGGATGAGCTACGGCGAGCTTGCGAACGCCGCGGCAAGACTTCCGGTTCCGCAAGACGCGACGCTGAAGGATCCGAAAGATTTCCGATGGATTGGCAAGCCAACACGGCGCGTGGATGGTCCGGAAATTGTGCGCGGTACCGCGCGTTATGGATTGGATGTGCGCGTTCCCGGCATGCGATTCGCGGCGCTTGCGCGATGTCCCTATCTTGGCGGGAAAGCGATTCATTGGGACGATGCAAAAGCGAAGGCTGTGCCGGGCGTACACGAGATTGTGCCGGTGACGACGGGACTTTCGACCGGTGTGGCGTTGACCGCGGAGAATAGTTGGGCGGCGTTGCAGGGCGCGAGCCTGCTTGCGGTGACATGGGATCCGGGCGCGAACGCGCATTTCAATTCAGAAGATTATTTCAAGGAGTTACACGCGGCGCTCGAGACGGAAGGATTTGTCTCGCGGCACTTTGGCGAGGCGGAGAAAATTCTGGCGCAGGCCACAACGCGGGTGGACGCGACATACGAGTATCCATTCCAGGCGCACGCTCCCATCGAGCCGATGAATTGCACCGCAGACGTGCGGAAAGACCGCTGCGAGATTTGGGCGCCGACGCAGTGTCCGGAAGTTGCGCAACAGGAAACGGCGAAATTGCTCGGGCTTCCCGTGGACGCGGTGAAAGTGAACATTACTCTTCTCGGTGGAGGATTCGGGCGGCGGCTGATCGCCGACTATGTTCCCGAAGCGGTAGAAATCTCGCGCGCGATTGGACGGCCGGTGCAAGTTCTGTGGAGCAGGCGCGACGACACGCAGCACGGCAGCTTTCAGCCAGCGGAAGTGATCCGGCTCCAATCGGGGCTGGACGCCAATGGAAAGGCGCTGGCGCTGATTCACAAGCAGGCTGCCGCGGATCTTTCCACGCTCGGGCCTCCAGATAATGATCCAATGCGCTATGCGAAGGATGGCGATCCGTGGGGAGGCTTCGATAACCCGTATAACTTCCCTGCATTCAAAGTGGATTTCGTCCCTGTTCCATCGCCCGTCCCAACGGGACCGTGGCGCGCGGTTGAATACCCTTCCACCGTGTTTGCGCGAGAATCTTTTCTGGATGAGCTGGCGCACGCCGCGGGAAAAGACCCGCTGGCGTTTCGATTGGAATTGCTGGAGCCTCGTGACGTCGCGACGATTGGCGACAACTCGATTGACCGCGGGCGGATGGCACGTTCACTCGAGGTTGCCGCGGAAAAATCGGATTGGGCCGCGCCATTGACGCGCGAGGCGCAAGGGCGCAGATGGGGCCGGGGAATTGCGTGCAACACGTATTTCGGCGAATCGTATATTGCGCAAGTTGCAGAAGTGTCGGTGGGCAGCGCAGGCGATGTGCGCGTGCATCGAGTGGTGTGCGCGATCGATTGCGGGCTGGTGTTCAATCCGCTCGGGCTCGAGGGGCAGGCGGAAAGCGCAATCACGTGGGGCCTTTCCGCGACATTAAAAGGACAAATCACATTCCGCAACGGCGGCGCGGAGCAGAACAACTATCTTGATTTTCCGGTGATGCGAATGAACGACGTTCCGAAAATGGAGTTCCACACGATTCCGAGCAACGCGCCGCCCAGCGGATTTGGCGAGCATTGCGTTCCGCCGATCATGCCGGCGGTGGCGAACGCGGTTTTTGCCGCGACGGGAAAGCGCGTCAGGCGGCTGCCGATCACGAGGGTCGGATGAAGGTGCGGGCTTGCGGGGCGCGGCTGGCTTCGTCGGCGCCTGTCGCGGTGAGTCCAAATGACCCGTTGATCTACGGCGCGGCAGCCGCACTCACAATTCTGATTGCGCTTGTTTCGATGGCAATCCCCGCGCGGCGAGCGATGCGCGTGGACCCGATGGTCGCGCTTCGTTTCGAGTAATAAACCATGGCTGCTTCTCAAAAACCCGGCGAATTGTGGCGGCGAATCATGAATTTGTTTCGACGAGAGCGGTTCGACCGAGACCTGGATGAAGAGATGCGGCTGCACAAGGAATTGCGGGAGCGCGAGCGGCGTGAAGCGGGCGCTTCTCACGATGAGGCATGTCACGAGGCGCAAATGAGATTTGGGAATGACCTGAGATTGCGGGAGGAGAGCCGGGACATGTGGGGATGGAACTTGGTGGGGGATTTTTTTCAGGACATACGCTACGGCGCGCGCACTCTTCGCAAGAATCCGGGCTTCACAGCGGTCGCCGTGCTCACGCTTGCACTCGGCATCGGCGCTGTGACCGCGATCTTCAGCGTTGTGAATGCCGTGCTGCTGAAGCCACTGGCAATGGAAACGCCCTCACGAGTCATGTACGTGCAGGAACAGTGGCGGGACCTGCATGGCGGGTTCTCGGTGGGAAACTTCATGGATATACGCCAGCAAAGCTCTTCCTTTGAGAAACTTTGTGCTTCCAACAACGCGAGTTTCAATCTTTCCACGCAAGAAGTCCCCGAGCGAGTGCAAGGCGAAATAGCCACCGCGGATTACTTCGCCACATTCGGAGTACAGCCAATCGCCGGGCGCGTATTCTCAGCCGGTGAGGACAAGCCGGGAAGCAACCGCGTGGTTGTAATCAGCGAAAGGCTTTGGCGCACGCATCTCCACGCGGATCCGGTGATTCTCGGGCAAACGCTGCGAGTGAACGGCATGCCGACCGCGGTTATTGGAGTAATGCCGAAAACTTTCGACCCTCTGCTGATCAACAGCGATATTTGGGTACCGGCTGCCTTCTCGGCGCAGCAAATCGCGGAGTATGACAGCCATTATCTGAATGTGATGGGCCGGCTAAAGGCCGGCGTTCCCATGACGCAGGCCCAAACCGAACTCAATTTGATCGCGACGCGCCTGCAACAATTGCACCCGCTTGACAATAAGGACCGCGGGTTTCTGTTGACGCCGCTTGCGGCGGCGCTGCTCGGGGACCAAAGCCTGGTCTTATGGTTGATGCTCGGTGCGGTCGGATTTGTACTTTTGATTGCGTGCGCGAACATCGCAAACTTGCAGTTGGTGCGCTCGCGCGGGCGCCAAAAGGAAATCGCAGTCCGCGTGGCGCTGGGAGCTTCGCCCCAGCGCATTGTGCGACAACTTCTGGCCGAAAGCGTCGTGCTTGGAGTTGTGAGCGGCGTTGTCGGAGTGTTGCTGGCATTCTGGGGCGTGTCGTGGATCGTTGCGGGTGGCCCCACTGGAGTGCCGCGGCTGGGCGAATCCAGCGTAGACACAGTCACGCTTGTCTTCGCGTGCGGTGCCACGCTGCTTTGCAGCATCTTCTTCGGGCTTGCACCCGCGCTGCGCTCCGCCTCAACGCGGCTGGGCGAAGCATTCAAAGAAGGAATAGGCAATTCCAGCGGGAGTCGCGATCGCGTTCGGAGCGTTCTCGTCGTCGGTGAGGTGGCGCTCGCCTTGGTGTTGATGGTGGGAGCTGGATTGCTTCTCCGCAGCGCATTTCTCGTCTCGCATCTGGATCCGGGATTTGACACTACAAATCTGGTCGTAGGGCGCGTCGGCCTCCCCGACGCGGGCTATCACGATCCCGCTGTCGCGCGGCAGACATTTGAGCGAATGATCGCTGCCGCGGCCGCATTGCCCGGAGTCGAATCGGCTGCCATTGTTTCGCGCGCTCCGCTGGCCGGCGGAGGCGGCAGCAATGGGTTGCTCCCGGAAGGCAAAGCCATCGATCCCTCAAACCTGGTAATCGCGAGCTTGAGAATTGTTTCCGCCGGGTATCTTTCGACTGTGCGGATACCGCTTAAGGCGGGACGCGAATTTACGGAGCAGGACAAGCGCGAGAGGAGTATGGTCACGATCATCAACGAAACACTTGCGCGCACCATGTGGCCGGGTGAAAACCCAATCGGCAAGCGCTTTGCGTGCTGCGAATTCGGACCGAAGGGGCGCTTGGATCCCGTGTGGCATGAAGTGGTAGGAGTCGTCGGGGATGTCCGCGCCTGGGGCCTCGATCGCCAGATACAGCCGGAGTTTTATCTCCCGATTGCGCAAATGCCGCCAAGTTCGTGGGATTGGATTGGGCGCACCATGGACCTCGTCGTGCGAACGCGCGGCAGCGCGATTCCCGCAAACGAATTGCGGATTGCGGTGGCCGGTATTGCGCCCGGCGTTCCGGTTTATCGTCTCTCGACCATGCGGGAGAAAATCTCCGGCACGCTCGAGCAATCGCACTTTGACACTTTCCTGCTGGCGATTTTCGCCGCCACGGCGCTGCTGCTCTCGTCCGTGGGAATTTACGGAGTGCTTTCCTACATGGTGGCGCAGAGGACACGCGAGATCGGCATCCGCGTGGCGCTCGGCGCTACACCATCGCACGTGATGCGCGATGTGATCTGGGACGGCGTCCGATTGGCCGGCGCGGGGCTTGCACTTGGACTTGCGGGCGCAATCGCCGGCACACGCGTACTGTCATCGCTGCTTTATGGAGTGGGAAGCACCGATGCAATCACTTTCGTATCTGTGTCCGCGGTACTCATCGCAGTTGCGCTCTTTGCGAGCTATCTGCCCGCGCGGCGCGCCACGAAGGTGGACCCAGTCATCGCGCTGCGGTACGAATAGGCGAGACGCGTTTTGACATACGACGCCGAGGATTTGTTCCTACAGCCGACTCTTGTCCTCTTTTCGCAGTCTTCAACAGCTTTGAAATAAGTCCGCTGCCGTTTGTTATAAACTCTCGCGTCCGATTGTTTTTGATTTGTCGAGTTTCTGAATGGGAGGAAACAAACTATGAAACGCCTGAGCGTGCTGTTCCTGTTGGTGGTTTTGAGTGCCGGCGCGTTCGCGCAAGGGCGCGGAGCGGTGGATTCCGCGGCCCCGCTTCCCACGGTTGCGCAGAAAACTGCCGGGATGCAGAAGTTCGACGGCTACTTCCCATTTTACTGGGACGCACGCGCGGGAAAGATCTGGCTCGAGATCCCGCGATGGGACGCCGAATTTCTTTACACGGAATCGCTTCCCGCCGGAATTGGCTCGAATGATATCGGGCTCGACCGCGGACAGACCGGCCGCGCGCATGTCGTGAAATTCGAGCGCTCGGGGCCGCGCGTTCTGCTCGTGGCCGTAAACTACGGCTTCCGGGCAACGACGGATGACCCGAACGAGCGCCGCGCCGTTGAGGATTCCTTCGCGCAATCCGCGGAGTGGGGCTTCGACGTGGCGGCCGAAGATGGCCAGACGGCGCTCGTGGACGCAACAACTTTCTTCATGCGCGATTCACACAACGTGATCGGCACGCTGCGGCGCGGGCAGCAAGGAGTTTTCCGCCTTGACCCGTCACGCTGCGCTTTCTACCTGCCACGAACGAAGAATTTCCCGAAGAATACGGAAGTGGAAGTCACGCTGACATTTACGAGCGATGAGCCGGGTGGTTTTGTGCAGCAGGTGACGCCAGACGCGACCGCGGTGACGGTGCGCGAGCATCAGTCATTAATTGAATTGCCGCCGCCCGGGTATAAACCGCGCGTATACGATCCACGCTCGAGTTTTTTCGGGCCGTCCTATATGGATTTCGGCGCGCCGATCAGCGAGCCGGTGGAGAAGCACTTCATTGCGCGGCACCGTTTGCAGAAAAAGGATCCGAATGCGGCTATGAGCGAGCCCATCGAACCCATCATTTATTATGTGGACCGCGGCGCGCCCGAGCCGATTCGCACCGCGCTCGTGGAAGGCGCGAGTTGGTGGAACCAGGCATTTGAAGCGGCGGGCTACAAGAATGCATTCCGAGTTGAGCTGATGCCTGAAGGCGCGGACCCGATGGACATCCGCTACAACGTGATTCAGTGGGTGCACCGTGCGACGCGCGGGTGGTCGTATGGCGCGTCGGTTTCCGATCCGCGAACGGGCGAGATTATCAAAGGGCAGGTATCGCTTGGCTCCCTGCGAGACCGGCAGGATTTCCTGATTGCCGAAGGATTGCTCGCGCCTTATGAAAAGGGTCAACCGCTTTCGCCAAAATTGATGGAAATGGTGCTGGCGCGCATCCGGCAACTCGCCGCTCACGAGGTCGGACATACCCTCGGCCTGATGCACAACTATTCGGCGAGCACGGTGAACCGCGCGTCCGTGATGGACTATCCGCCGCCGACGATCAACCTCGGCGCGGATGGCGTCCCGGATCTTTCCGATGCTTACGCGAAGGGCATCGGCGCGTGGGACAAAATATCAATCACGTTCGGCTATTCGGATTTTCCTCCGGGCACCGACGAAGCCGCCGCGCTCAACAAAATCATGAACGATGCGTATTCAAGCGGCCAGCGGTATTTGACGGACCAGGACGCGCGCCCGCCCTCCGCGGCAAGTCCTTACGCGCACTTGTGGGATTCCGGCGCGAACGCGGTGGATGAATTGAACCGCATCATGAAAGTGCGCGCCGCCGCGCTAAAGCGCTTCGGCGAAAACAATATTCGCGAAGGCGCGCCGATGGCCACGCTAGAAGATGTTCTCGTGCCGCTCTACATGCTGCACCGCTATCAGGTGGAGGCCGCGGCCAAAGTCGTCGGCGGCGTGGACTACACCTTTGCGCTGCGCGGCGACGCGCTCACGCCCGTTAAGCCTGTCTCTCCCGCCGAACAGAAGCGCGCGCTGGACGCGGTGCTTGCGACGCTCACCCCCGCTGCGCTCGCGTTGCCCGAGTCTCTCTTGCGTTTGATTCCGCCGCGGCCTCCCGATTATCCGCAGACGCGCGAGAATTTCCGGCGGCGCACAGCTCCTACATTTGATTCGCTCGCGCCCGCCGAAGCCGCCGCCGTGCACACCGTCGCATTTCTATTTGACGCGAGCCGCGCCGCGCGCCTTGTGGAGTACCACGCGCACGATGCGCAGTATCCCGGCTTTGGCGAAATCGTGGACCGGATTCTCGCTGCGACGTGGAAGGCGCCGCACGCGTCCGGCTATCCGGCGGAAATCCAGCGCGTCGTCAACGAAATTGTTCTCTATGACTTGATGATGCTTGCCGCGGACTCAAATGCGTCCACTCAAGTACGCGCCATCGCCTCGCTCAAGCTCGCGGACCTTGAGAAGTGGCTCGGCGCGCAAATGGCGGGCACGCAGGACGAAGGGTGGCGCGCCGCGTATGCGTATTCGGCAGACCAGATCAAGCGATTCCAACTCGACCCGAAGCAATTCAACCTGACGCGTCCCGCTGTGCCTCCCGACGGAATGCCAATCGGTGATGACGGCGACTGGGGCGGCAATTAGCAGAGGCGCGCAGATTGAGACCGGCGCGGACGGGGTTTCGTCATAATTCACTTACTGGATATATTTGACATGATGACTACTGAGAGTTTAGGGTATGTCTCTCAATGGAACTGGCCTCCTCCCTCTCCTGGCTGGCTCTCTCGCTTACTCCCGGCCTCGGCGCTCGGTTGCTGGGGCGGTTGCTGCGTGAGTTTGGTTCGCCCGATGATGCCTTCGCAGCATCGCTGACTGCCCTTGAAGCATGCGGTTTGCCTAGCGCAACTGCGCAAGCTGTCGCCGCTCGCGTGGGGTTCCCAGCTGCTGAAAAGGAGATCGCCTGGGCGTGGGAACTTGGAGTCCAATTATTGCATTGGGGCGAAAGCGCTTATCCTCCGCGCCTGCTTGAGATTTACGATCCTCCGCCTTTGCTCTACTTCCGCGGCAACCCGGAAGTCTTACGGCTCCATTCCATCTCGATTGTGGGCACGCGACGTCCGACCCCCTACGGTAATCTAATGGCAGAGAGGCTTGGCAGGGACCTCGCCGCGCGGGGGTTGACGATCGTCAGCGGGTTGGCGCGCGGCATTGATTGTTCGGCGCACCGCGGGGCCTCCGCTGCGGCGCGCGGCGCGACCGTCGGCATCCTCGGCACGGGAATGGATGTCATATATCCGAAGGAAAATCGCAAGGTATTCGCGGAGGTAGAAAGCAAAGGCGCGTTGATTTCCGAATTCCCTTTGGGCGTCCACGCCGCGCCGGAAAATTTTCCTGTCCGCAACCGCATCGTCGCGGGGATGAGCCTCGGAACGATTGTCGTGGAAGGGGAGCAGTATTCCGGCTCGTTGATTACTGCGCGGCTGGCGATGGAGTTCGGCCGTGAAGTATATGGCGTGCCGGGAAATGCCACGCAACCCACGAGCTTTGCCCCGAATCAATTAATCAAGCAGGGCGCAAAGCTGGTGACCGGCTGGGAGGATGTTGTCGAGGAGTTGCCCACGGAAATCCGCGCGGAACTCTTCCCGGTGGAATCGCCCGGCGCGGGCGAGCAGGAATCGCTCGTTGCGGAATCACTTGCGCCCGAGCAGAAAAAGCTGTACGAGTTGTTAAGCGCGGATCAGCCGGTGCAAGTGGACACGCTCGTCGAGAAATCCGGAATGAGCTCTTCCGGCGTGCTTGCGGCGCTGTGCGAAATGGAATTGAAGGGAATCATCCGGCAAATGCCGGGAAAACAATTTGTGAAGGTTTTGTTCTGAAGCATGGGGGATGACAGGGAAAGGTAGCCAGTAGGACACAGCGCCACATATCCCACAGAGTTTCGGTTAAAACAATTCAATGGGAAAATCGCTCGTCATCGTCGAATCGCCGGCCAAGGCGAAAACGATCAACAAATATCTGGGACGCAATTTCAGCGTCAAGGCTTCCATTGGGCACGTGATGGACCTGCCGAAAAAGGATATCGGCATCGTACTGCCTCCGGACGACGAGAAGCCCGCGAAGAAAAAAACGAAGAAGCGAGCCAGCGCGAAGAAAAAACCGGAAGTGAAGGTGCGCCCGTACAATCCGGCCAGGATATTCGAACCGACCTATGTCGTCATTCCCGGCAAAGATAAAGTTGTGAACGACCTGAGGAAGGCGGCGTCAACGGCGGATGCCGTTTATTTGGCTGCCGACCCGGATCGCGAAGGCGAGGCGATCTGCGCGCATCTGACGGAAGTATTGACGATGTCGAAGGACGAACTTTTTGACGGCTATACGCCCGCGGTGAACCGCTGGGGCCGCAGAGGAAAAAAGACCGCGGCGGAAACAGCGGAAGATAAGGCGATCGCTCCTCCGGTGGCGGCGGAGGTTCCGAAAGACATGCGGAAAAAGATTTTCCGCGTAATGTTCAACGAGATCACTCCGAAGGCGATTCGCGCGGCATTTGATACGGCCGGGCAGGTGGATGAGCACCTGGTGGATGCACAACAGGCGCGCCGGGTGTTGGACCGGATTGTGGGATACAAAATCTCGCCGCTGTTGTGGGACAAAGTGCGTCGCGGGCTTTCCGCCGGGCGCGTCCAGACAGTGGCGCTGCGGCTGATTGCCGAGCGCGAGCTAGAAATCAAGGCATTCGTTCCGAAGGAATATTGGACAATTCACGCTCGACTGCAAGCCGCGGAGCCGCCGATCTTCCAAGCGAAACTCTGGCGGTACAAAGGCGAAGAGATTCAGATTTCCAACGAGGCGCAGGCCACCCGGATATTGGATGAGCTGAAAAAGGTGAAGTGGCAGGTTTTGGAAGTGGTGCAGAAGGAAAAACGCCGCAATGCTTTGCCGCCGTTTACCACTTCCAAGCTGCAGCAGGCTTCGTATAACCGCTTGCGCTACACGGCGAAGCGGACGATGGGAATCGCGCAGAAACTCTATGAAGGCGTTGAGCTGGGCGACGAAGGTTCGGTCGCGCTCATTACTTATATGCGAACGGATTCGGTGCGCGTGTCGCCCGATGCCCTGGAGCAGGTGCGCGCGCTGATTCCGCAACAGTACGGGCCGGAATATCTGCCGGAAAGGCCAAACTTTTATAGGAGCAAGAAAGACGCGCAGGACGCGCACGAAGCAATTCGTCCCACGGATGCGGCTCGGACGCCGGATTCGGTGCGGCGATATCTGGACGATGAAGCTTTCAAGTTGTACCAACTGATTTGGCAGAGGTTTGTGGCCTCACAGATGGTTCCCGCGGTGTTCGATCAAACAACGATTGATGTGGCGGCGGGAGATTACACGTTCCGCGCATCGGGTTCCGTTGAGAAATTCGCGGGATATCTGGCGGCGTACCGCTCCGGCGAGGAGGATCTGGAAAAGGGCGACGATGCCGAAGCGGAAGGAAAGCGCCTGCCTCGCGTGAGCGAAAAAGAAATGCTGAAGCTTGCGGCCGTCGAACCCGCCAATGGCGGCGAAGCCGCGCCTCCGGTGCGCTCGGAACAGCATTTTACGGAGCCGCCTCCGCGCTACACGGAAGCGACGCTGGTGAAGGAGTTGGAGGAAAAAGGAATCGGGCGCCCTTCCACTTATGCGGCGATTATTTCGACGATTGTGGAACGGGAGTACGTGACCAAGGAGTTGGGGAAATTTACTCCGACCATGCTGGGAGGAAAAGTAAGCGTCCTGCTGGTGAAAAGCTTCGAGGATATTTTTGATCTTGGGTTCACGGCGCGGATGGAAGAGGAATTGGACGAAGTCGAAGAAGGAAAGCTGCCGTGGAAGGAAGCGGTCGGGGATTTCTACACGCGCTTTGTGAAGGATTTGGCGCTGGCCCGGGAAGATATGGAGTCTTACAAGAAAGGGATCGCGACCGGGGAGCTTTGCCCGAAGTGTGAAAAGGGACATTTGCTCGAGCGCATCAGCCGGAATGGATTTTTCATGGGCTGCGACCGCTACCCGGACTGCGACTACACGCGCGATCTTTCGCATGAGCATCCCACGGATGGGGAACATCCCACCGAAGCTTGCCCGGAATGCGGCAAGGAGATGGTGATCAAGCGCGGACGGTTCGGAACGTTTCTGGCATGCAGCGCATATCCGGAATGCAAGACGACCCGGCGGTTGGTGCAAGGAACGCGGCAGGCGCGCCAGCCGGACGAAGTACTGGAAGAAAAATGTCCCGACTGCGGAGAGCCGCTGGTTAAACGGTTTGGGAGATACGGAGAATTTATCGGGTGTTCGAGCTACCCGAAGTGCAAGTACATTCGGGCGAAGACGCTGGGCATTGCGTGCCCGAAGTGCGGACAGGGCGAGTTGGTGCAGCGCATGACCAAGCGCGGGCAGCGGGTTTTCTTCGGGTGCAACAAATATCCTGAATGTGATTTCACAACGCCGTACCAGCCGATAATTGAGGCGTGTCCGAAGTGCGGCGCGCCATTCATCGTGGAAAAGCGCCTGAAGACGGGCCCGGTGCGCGCCTGCATCAAGGAAGGGTGCGACTGGGAAGCGGTCCTTCAGGAAGAGCAGCCGCAACCTGAACTTGCCACCGCATCCGCAAAACCCTGATCGCGTGGTTTGGTTTTGATCGAGTGGTATAGCCGTGAAGGAATTCATCGAAAAATTCGTCTACCACTTGGAAAACGAGCGAAATGTTTCGCCCTATACCATCATTTCGTACCGCTCCGATCTCGATCAGTTCTTGAGTTATCTCACTCCCCCCGAAGACAAATCTTCCGCGCCCTCGCGCTCCGCCCGAAAATCTATTTCGCCGGCGGAGATTGACCACCGCCTCATCCGCGAGTTCATGGGCTATCTCCACGCGAGCGGCAATCAGAAATCCACCGTTGCGCGCAAGCTGACTTCCCTGCGCGCCTTCTTCAAGTTTTGCCACCGCGAAGGCATCGTCACAAAAAATCCAGCCAAGCTGGTGGCCACGCCACGTTTGCCTAAACGCATCCCGCAGGTGCTTCCCGCGGAAGACATGGGCCACTTCCTCGATCAGATGGGTTCAACTCCGAAGCGTCTACTGCCGCGGGCCGGCTCCGAAGAAGAGATGTTCGCCGGCGCGATCCCGCGGCAAAAAAAACCCTCGGCCCGCGACCGGCGCGCAGGCAAACCACAGCGCGAGAATTCGAGCGAATTCCTCCGGCGCGACCGCGCCATCCTCGAGATGCTTTACTCCTCCGGCCTGCGCGTCAGCGAGTTGACCGGCCTCAATCTTGGCGACATTGACCGCGCGCAGCAAATGCTCCGCATCCGCGGCAAGGGGCGCAAAGAGCGCATCGTCCCATTCGGCTCCAAGGCTTTCTCCGCGCTTGACGCTTACCTGCCCGTCCGCGCGATGATCATGAACAAGGCCCATGTGCGCGCCGATTATGAGGCCGTCTTCCTCAGCTCTTTTGGCCGCCGCATTGCCAATCGCTCCGTCCAGCGAATTGTCGGAAAATATGTTCGCGAAGCGGGGCTCAATTTTAATTTGCACCCGCACTCCTTCCGTCACGCCTTTGCCACCCACCTGCTCGCCGACGGAGCGGACCTCCGCTCGATTCAGGAGCTCCTCGGCCACTCCTCGCTATCCACAACGCAGAAGTACACCCACGCGACCATCCGCCAGTTGATGGAGGTTTACGACAAGGCTCATCCCCGCGCTTAATTTTTCTCGTTTGAAACCGCGCGCGTTGCCCCACCGTCTTAACTCGGCTATCCTCTTCCATTCTTAGGGGTGAATGGTATTGGGAAACGGTGCTGTCTCTCGAATCATCGTTGCACTGCTTCTTGTGGGAGCCGCTGCAGTTGTCGCGCCTCGCGCCTGCGCGCAGGACAATTACGAAATTCAGGTATACGGCGCTGACACCGTCGCGCCCGGCAAAACGATGTTTGAGCTCCACAGCAACTTTACGATTAGCGGCTCGAAAACCATGCAAGACGGGCTTTTCCCCACCAATCACGCCGAACACGAGACTGTCGAAATCACTCACGGCTTCACGGACTGGTTCGAGGTCGGTTTCTACATCTTCACATCCATCCACAGCGGCCAGGGCTGGGACTGGGTCGGCGATCACATTCGCCCGCGCGTCCGCATCCCGGAAAAATGGCACTGGCCGGTGGGGCTGAGCCTTTCCACCGAAATCGGCTACCAGCGCCGTTCGTATTCCACTGACACTTGGACGCAGGAAATTCGCCCCATCATTGATAAGCAAATCGGCAAATGGTATTTCGCTTTCAACCCCTCGATTGAGCTCTCCTACCACGGTGAAAACGCTTCCAGGCCGCCCGGCTTCTCGCCAAATTTCAAATTCAGTTATGACTTCACCAGCAAGATCACCGGCGGTCTTGAGTATTACGGTTCTCTCGGCCCGATCACTGGCTTCGATCCCGTGGCCCAGCAGGAGCAGCAGATATTTCCCGCGATCGATTTGAACCTCGCGCCTCAATGGGAAATAAATCTCGGCATGGGTGTGGGCGTCACGCGCTCGACGGATCACCTCATCGCCAAAATGATTATTGGTTACCGGTTTAACTGGTAGGATTGCGGGCGCGAGCCCGTTTGACCTGTGTTAGACTCCGGTCGTTTTCACGGAATCATTCTCTTGCAGGGGTGACACTCATGAAATCAGCATTGAAGTTTTTCGCCGTAATTCTCATTCTATGTTCTCTCGGCCTTGCAGTTCGCGCGCAGGATGAGCCTCCCGCCGGCGGCGGCCGCGGTGGCCAGGCCCCCGGCGGACGCGGCGCTGCCGCGGCTCGCGGGCCTCGTCCTTACGACCAGGTCATCACCGCCGATGCGAAAACGCAGAAGGGCGTCTTCACCATCCACGAAATCAAGGACCGCGCCACCGGCGTCACCCGCTATTTCTACGAGATCCCTCCATCGGAATTGAACAAGGATTTTCTGTGGTTCAGCTTTATCGCCCGTACGACGATCGGCGTCGGCTACGGCGGTGATTACTCTGGTGAGCACGTTGTCCGCTGGGAGCGCCGCGATAACAATGTATTCCTCCGCACCGTTCTTTATGACATCGTTGCCGATCCGAGCCTGCCGATTTCCCGCGCGGTGCGGAACTCAAACGAAGACGCCATCGTCAAATCGTTCCCCATCGAAGCGTTTGGCCCCAACGAAGCGCCGGTGATTGACGTCTCCTCGCTGTTCCTCACCGAAGTCCCGGAATTCAGCCCGCGCACGCGCCTGCGCGCCACCGGCTTTGATGCCACGCGCTCTTACATTGAAAGCGTCATGACATTCCCGATCAACGTTGAAGTCGAAGCCGCGCAGACTTACACCAGCCGCGCGGACGATACTGCGGGAGGCCGCGGCGCTCCAGCGCCTGCGCCCGGCGGCGGCCGCGGCGGCGCGGCAGGAATGCGCGGCAATAGCGCCACTGTCGTCATGCACTACAGCATGGTCAAGCTCCCAGAGCATCCCATGTTGCCGCGGCTCTTTGACGACCGTGTCGGCTACTTCACCATCCGCCAGGAAGATTTCGGCCGCGACGAACAAAAGGCCGTGCGCCGCACCTACATCACAAAATGGCGCCTCGAAAAGAAAGACCCCAATTGCGGCCACGACTGCGAGCCCGTGAAGCCCATCATTTATTTTGTGGATCCGGGCACGCCGGAAAAGTGGCGCCCCTACGTCAAGAGAGCCATCGAAGATTGGCAACCCGCGTTCGAAGCTGCCGGCTTCAAGAACGGCATCATCGCCAAGGATCCGCCGACTCATGAGGAAGATCCCACCTGGAGTCCGCAGGATGCGCGCAACTCCATCATTCGCTGGCTGCCTTCCACCACGGAAAATTCGGTTGGCCCGAGCATCACCGATCCGCGCACCGGCGAAATCCTCAACGCCGATGTCGAGATCTATCACAACGTAATGAATCTCGCGCGCGACTGGTATTTCATCCAGGTCGGCCCGCTCGACAAGGCGCACACCGCCACTCTGCCGCTTCCCGATGAGGTCATGGGCCGCCTGATCGAATATGTAATCGCGCACGAAGTCGGCCACACGCTCGGTTTCGAGCACAACATGAAGTCGAGCGCGCTATATCCCGCGGAAAAGCTCCGTGACCCCGCGTGGCTTCACAAAATGGGCCACGTCGCCACACTCATGGACTATTCGCGCTTCAATTACGTCGCCCAGCCCGAGGACAACATCCCGTGGGAGGATCTCGTTCCCAAGGTAGGCCCGTACGACATTTGGGCCACGCATTGGGGCTACGCTCCGATTCCGGGCGCGAAAACTCCCGATGATGAGAAGCCCACGCTCGACAAGTGGTCCCGCGAGCAGGACACCGTGCCGTGGTTCCGCTTCTCCACGGATCACTCCAATGGCACCGACCCCGGCGAAAACACGGAAGCCGTCGGCGACGCCGATGCCGTCTATTCCACCGGCATGGGCATAAAGAATCTCCACCGCGTGATGGATATGGTCGTTCCCGCCACCACCGCGAAGCCGGGCGAAACTTACGAGGACCTGACCGAGATCTACGGCCGCATCCTCGGCCAGTGGAGCACCGAATTGGGCCACGTCGCCGTAATTGTCGGCGGGGTTGAATCGCAGGATAAGCACACCGACCAGAAGGGCGTTCAATTCACTCCCACGTCGCGCGAACGCCAGGTCGCCGCTGTGAAATTCCTGAATGAAAACGCGTTCCGCACGCCCACCTTCCTCATCCGTCCGCAGATTTCGCGGCTGTTTGAGCCGGATGGCATGATGGAACGCATCCGCACCGCCCAGATGAGGGTGCTCAATTCGCTTTTGCAGGATCAGCGCATCGCGCGCTTGATCGAGCTTGAAGCCGAAGACAGCGCCAAGTCCTACCACGCAACGGAATTCCTCGGTGAAGTTCGCCACGGAATCTGGAGCGAACTGGCCTCGCCCGCGGTTGTGATTGACGCTTACCGCCGCAACTTGCAGAACGGCTACATCGAGGACCTCGCCGTCAAGGTCAATGAACGCACCGCCGGAATGGAAGATGTCCGCGCATTGCTTCGGGCCGAATTGAAAACGCTAACCGGTGAAATCAACGCCGCGCTGCCGAAGGCCACCGACGCCGCAACGCACGCACACCTCGAAGCCGCAAAGGACGTGATCGCGCGCGCTCTCGACCCGAAGGTTCCCTTCGAGCCGGCCACTGCTCCCGCTGCCGGTCGCGGGGGCCGCGGCGGCGTCACTGATTCCGGCACCGGCCGATACGGCACTCCGCGCACCGGCTCATCCGGCTCCGGCAATTCGCGCAACTCCGGCAACGGCGCCGATCCCGACACGCTCGGCTGCTGGCCCGACAACATCATCAACCCAACAAAGGGCGGCACTAACCACCAATAGCCGCGCGCCCAGCACTCGTCATCCTGATTGCGTTTTGGTAGCGCCGACACTCCTGTCGGCGTGGTTGGCCGCGTGTCTAATTCGCCGACAAGAGGGTCGGCGCTACTCCCCCCATCCTCCACGCCGTCATCCCGATCCTGCCACCACCCCCGTCATCTCTGAAAGCGCGCTTACAGGTCGGAGCGGGGAGTTTTGCGCCGGGAGGGGGGCACCCCCATCTTTTTGTAAGAGTAACGCAACAAAGGACTTACAGCCGAAACGATCGGTAAGAGTAACGCAGCATTGGAGTTACGGGATTCTGGGCGATTTCGCCGGTAAGGCGCTCCATCTAAAGGAGTTGCGGGCGCGACTGCACTAAGTTGGGGCAGCGATCGCCGTAAGAGTGTCGCAGCATTGGGGTTACGGGAACCAGCGGGTAAATATTTGAATTGTACCAGACCGTACATTTCTTCTTATACCATATGATTTGCTGGAAGTCAAGGGAAATCTGGGGCGGAAAATGTCTCAAATTGAGAAAGTCATATTGCATAGACCTTTAGGACTTCATCGCCATAGTGGTTGATTACCTTGATGGCGATCTTTTTGGTCTTGGGCGGATCGAAGGGGCGGCTCTTGGTTGAATAGAGAGCGGACCAGGCGGCCTCGTCAATTTCGGCGCGGAGGGCGCGCTTCAGTTTTTCGTAAGGTTCGTCGGCTCCGGTGAAATAGGCGTGGCGGACGAAGAAACTTTCGCCGTTGTAATTGGTGTCTATGAACCAGCAGGCGATGTCGTCCGTCGAGTGACTGCGGATCTGGCCGGTGGTGGGGTCATAAACATCCACGCCCTTGATTTCGGCGGTGAGCTTGCCGTCTTTGCTTTTCTTGATTTCGACATCCGGCTCGCCGAAAATCATGAATAGATTTCCCGCGCCGGTCTTCTTGAGAAGCTCATCGCCCATGCTGAGATCGGGATTCATTCTGGCGACGACGACATTCAATTTGCCGTAGCGTTTTGTTTCTTCGGAAACGTGCGGGTCGAAGGCGAATCCGCAAACGACCAAGAGATCAAAACCGATTCCCTGGACTGCTTCCTTTGCGGCTTCTTTTACCTGATCAGGACCGACGGTGCCGTGCTCAGGGCCGATGGAAATAGCTACTCGCTTGCGCTTGCCGCCTTCGGTGTATTCACCCGCGGCTTGAATCCAGACTCCGGCATAGGAATCGAGACGATCGAATTTCAGCCGCTCATTTTTGACTGTGTTTTGGATCCCCGCCTTGCGAAGGTTTTCAATGATCATCGGCTCGAATTGTCCGGGACCTGAAGCATCTTGCGCTTCGCGCTCTGAGCCGGGCAAATCCTCGTCCGCAGATAGGACACGATGAGGGGAAAGGCTTTCGACGGTGAATGGGCCGGTGACTCGGATGCGCTTTGGATCTTCGTAGGGCTGATCAAATAAATATTCGATGTCGGCGTGCAGGGCGATAGCGGCGTCAATTTCCGCCCGGGACATTCCCTCCTTGACGTGGGGGTTGTTGGCAATAGATTTGAGGGTTACATGGGGAACCCGCTTGCAGACGAATCCCTTTCGGATGTCATTTTCGGTCTTGTATTCTGGTGGTATTTTGCCGGTCAGTTCGGACTCCTTCTTGATCCCCTCAGTTGAATCGGCTAGCAGATAGTATGGGTACTTGGCTGCCATCAGGCGTGTGCGGGCCAGAGCGAGGGCTACTCGACTGCTATCAATTGTGATCCAGCGGCGCCCCCATTGCTCGGCGACATAAGCTGTTGTACCGCTACCGCAAGTCGGGTCAAGCACTAAATCGCCGGAATCGGTCGTCATGAGAATGCATCGCTTGATTGCCTCGACCGCCGTTTGGACGACATAGATCTTCGGATCGACGCGGCTCTGGATTCCGCCAATGTCCATCCATGCGGAGTTCAACGGAACTGCAGGGAAATCGTCAACGAAACGTATATAACGGAGCGATCCTTCTGCGGCATAGAGACGATTTGCGATTGCCAGCTTTGCTAACCCTGCTGCTGTCGTTTTGTAGGTTCCGCTGTAAATTTTGTTGTGGTACTCGAAAGAGTGCAATGGGTTGCCTTGGCTTGTTAGATTGTCGTCCACCCAGAATCTAGCTCCCGCCGGCACGGGTTCTTCCCCAAATCTCTCGGCTGCCGTGAGAGTCCTTGTTTCGCCGTTTGGTAGCAGTATTCGATTGTATTTTGATGCGCCAGCTTCACCTGCTTCTTTTGGCGAATTCAGTTGGCGATACCTTGTTTGCTCCCGGCCCTTTCCGTACCAAAGAAGGTAGTCACAAATGCCTGTCAGAAAGTTTGTTGAATACCCGCTCGTTTTCGCAAATGAAATCTGCGCGATGAAATTCTCGCTTCCAAATACTTCATCAACTAATGAGCGAACCAGGTGTACGTTTTCATCGCCGATTTGGAGGAAAACGCTACCGGTCTCCGTCAGGAGTTCGCGGGCGACGACGAGGCGATCACGCAAGTACGAGAGGTAGGAATGGATGCCGAGCTTCCATGTATCGCGGAACGCTTTGACGACTTCCGGTTCGCGGCTGGCATCCTCTACCTTTCCGTCTTTTACCTCTCGCTTTCGCGTGGAGACTTGCCAGTTAGAACCAAATTTGATGCCGTAGGGCGGGTCCATGTAGATCATCTGGACTTTGCCTTTGAGGGCTTCCTTCTCGGCGAGGGATGTCATTACCAAAAGTGAGTCGCCAAGGATGAAGCGGTTTGACCAATTGACGCCATCCTTGTGGCTATAGAAATCTACAAGGTCCTCGAACTTGATTCCATTGAAGTCGGCAAAGAGTGAAAGCGATTCTTCCGCTTCGACCTTCTTAGCTTCTACTCGCAAGTCCTCGATAAGGGCATGAGGGTGGATTTTTTCCTGAATATAGATCGGAACGGCGAGCGCTTCGAGCTGTTCGCGATCTTGTTCGTCCTTACCTCTCCAGACGAGTTGCGGATCGAGCGAAGGGTCGCGAGCATAGAGAAGGCCGGGGAACACGACGGCCTTGGGCTTGCGCTCATCGTCTTTGACGAAGTCGCGCAGCTCTTCGGTGGGGATGTTGGTGCGCTTATCTTTGTGCTTTGTGCTTTCAATGCGCGTGGACTTGCCGGGTTTTTTGCCGCCGTTTTTCATTTGTCACCTAAAGGGCGCAGCGAGCAGCGCCCCTACGACTTCTCGAGAAAAGCGCGAATCGTGTTTTGTGCGTCCCAGGGATCGGTCACTTCGAGATAGGCCCACTGGCCGAAGGCGCCATAATTGTTTACGGCGGGCACCCAGAGGGTTCTTGCTGTGGCTGCCTTGGCTGCTTTTTCTTTTTTGGCTTCCCCGGAAACTTCCAGAATCAGGTTGAGTGGTTCTTCCCCGCCGTTTTTCACATGTACAAGAAAATCCGGGTAGTAATTCCTTTCTTCTCCGTTTATGGCGTAAGGAATTGTGAAATTGAGTCCCTGATTTTTCGCGTAGCAGATTACTTCGTCCATGCCTTCAAGGGTTTGGGCGAGCTTTTGTTCCCAAGATTCAGTGTCGGCGACGACATAATTCAGGTGGCATTTATCCGGGCGCGTTTTGTAAGTGGATTTTGTCGTATCGAAATCAACGTATCGCGTTGAGCCGAGGGTGTCATAAGGCCGGGGAATCGGCTTCAGTACCTTCATTCCGGGTTCGGATGCGGCGATGGCGCGGTAGATTTTGTCGGCGGCGTCATGGGCGAGCACGGCAAATAACAACATCTGGGGGAATGTGTTGTCCTTACAGGTGACGCACTCTGCGAGCCAACGCTTCGAGATGTCGAGCAACTGCGGGAAAAGCCAAACCCGTACTCCACCTTCATCGTCGCGGAAGTATTTTTCGAGGACGAGCGATGCAAGGCGGAAGGCGACCTCCTGAAGGCGCTTTGTCTTGAGGTCATCGAGCGTGTGGAAACTGGATTCGCCGACGATGGGAGCGTTTTCCGTCTTGGTCGGAACGCTGGTGGTAGAGAGGGCAAGTTTTGAGTCGTCGTTGAAGGCGGCGACCAAAGTTTGGGATGCAAGTTCGTATTTGTATCCGGTGATTCGAGGAAATGTGATTTCGCAAGCGATGCGGTCTTCCATGGCGCGGACGCGAGTTGGCGGGCGGCTGGGCTTTGGGTCCTTGGCGCTTCCCGCGCTGGGGATGAAGGAGAAGGGGACGCCGTAGACTTCGGCGTATTCGGTGTCAAACGTCTCAATCTCAATCGTCTTGCCGTTGACCTGGATTGGGTGTTTTTCGGGAACGTAGCTCATGCGACGTAGTCCACGACCGACGACCTGTTCGCAGAGTAATTGTGTGCCGAAGGCGCGGACGCCGAGAATGTGGGTGACAGTATTGGCGTCCCAACCTTCGGTGAGCATGGAAACGGAGACGACGCACTTCACTTGTTCGCCGAGCTTGCCGAGTTTGCCGATGGTGTTCATTACTTCGCGGAGCAGGTCTTCGTCGGTGAGGTTTTCGACGTCGCGACCGGGGAAGCGCTCGCGGTATTCATCCTTGAATTCCGAGATTTGAATTGAAGCAATTTTCTTAAAATCAGCACTCATCGCTTCACCGGATTCGAGCTGCTCGCTATCCACCAGGATGGTGTTTGGGCGATGAATCCATTGGCCACCCTGGACATTGCTGAAGAGCGGGAGCTTGCCGGGAACTGGGATGCCAGTGCCCTCTGCGAGTTCCTTCTGCCATCCTGAAACGTAACGGAAAACGAGATTGGAGACGTTTGTGTTGTTGCAGACGACGATAAAGACGGGCGGAGTTAAGCCGCGGTCTCGCGCTTCGGTGTTTTGCTCCCAGCGGCGATAGTATTTTTCATAATTGCCGTAGAGGCTTTGGAGCGCGCCTTCGAGTTCGACCGGGAGCTTTGGCTCGACCTTGCCGAGATCCTCCGTGCCGCGGCCTTTCTTAGGGAGGTTTTCGCGGATGCGAAGCCAGAGGTCGCGGTAGGTGGGTTGCTCGCCGGTGACAGCGTCGTCAGTAACAGGGACGCGCGGGACTTTAACGATGCCGGATTCGATGGCGTCGATCAGCGAGAAGTCCGAAACGACCCAAGGAAAGAGGGCGCCTTCGGAGTAGCCAGAGCCACGCAAGAAGAATGGGGTGGCGGAGAGATCGTAGGTTGCCCGGATTCCGATCTTGGATTGGACTGCTTCGAGACCGGAAAGCCAGATGCGCGCTTCTTCGTCGCGTTTTTGGGCTTCGCGGCGATCTTCCCCGCTGAGTTTTTCTTCCGTGCTGTCGGGCTTGCGTCGGTAGCAGTGATGGGCCTCGTCATTTAGGACGATGATGTTTTTCTTGTTGCCCAATTCACGGCAGGCACGGCGGACCATTTGATCCGGCGTTTCCGTGAAGGCTGAGGTTTGATCCGCCTTGAGAATCTGCTTTGTAATCTTGCCCGCGTTGTTTAGTTCCCGTTGCCTGAAGGTGTGGAAGTTGGTGATGAGCACTTTTGCCCTGTTCAGGTCTTCCTGTTGATCCGCGGGAACGATGTCCATAGCACGGTAGAAATTCTGCGGGTCGGTTGGGAGGAGGACGCGGAGGCGGTCGCGAATGGTGATTCCGGGCGTGACGATGAGGAACGCGTCGGAAAAGCGCGCGTCTTGCGAATTGGCGAGCTTATTGAGAGTGTGCCATGCGATGAGCATGGCCATGACGACTGTTTTTCCGCTCCCTGTCGCCATCTTGAAGGCGATTCGGTAAAGGAGAGGGTTTGCGGCGTCATTGGATTTGCGGAGGTCGTTTTCGATCCACGTGTCGTTGTATTTGTTGGCGACTTCGGTCACGTAAATCGCGGTTTCGAGCGCTTCTATCTGGCAGAAGAAAAGGCGGCGGGCCCTGTCCGGGCGCTTCCAGTATTCGAGGAGCGCGGCTGACGTTCTCGTGATGCCGACGAAGCCGCCTTTTCGCCAGCGGTCTACGCGCTCGCGCACTTGATTGATGAATTTGTTTTCTTCGATACGCTCCTGCGTCCATTCCGTGTCAAAGGCCATCTGCTTCTTGCCTTTGGTTTTCGACTTGGGGATTGGGACGAAGTAGGAGCTTTCGCGGCGGCCCATTTCGATTTCGTTGGTTATGCCCTCATCGGAGAAGCGAAAGTGGCGAGCGGGTTCCTCGAAGGGAGAGTTGATGATCGGGTTTTCTATTACGACTTGGGCCATCGCGCCTTTATGCCGCTCGCTTAGAGGGAGAGCAGACATTTTTTACATTATCCGCGAAGGATTGTCGAGGCGGTAAAGTTCATGTAGGTAAAAAGGTGCGGTCCCCGATGGAATTCGATGCGGGGCAGGCGGGCGGCCGTGCCTAACCCTGTCTAGCCGATAGGCGGGCGGCAGGCGGACGTGGAGGGGGGAGCAAGAATGGCAAAGCAGATTCTTCAGCCGCCGACGCGGCCTCTGAATGACAACTTTAGAGGGGAGGGAAACCCCGGCCCTGGACAGAACCCCCGACCTCGACGGCTTGTTTTGAGTGCCGCGGAGCTCCAGCACAAGTTTATTTGAGCGCTGCGGGGCTCCAGCGAATCGGACCCCGTCAGCAGAGACGACGGCACCCCGTCGGCAAAGACGAAACCGAGGTCGGGATATCCTTCACCCAATATGCGGGTTCAGGATGACGGATGGGAAGAGATAGGGGGGTGAAGACCCAGCATGGTACAGACCGGGCCGCATCCCGGACCACCGCCCCGCAAGCCCACGACTGGAGGTCCCAAGAAGAATTGATTTAGCCGATCCCAACTGGGAGCCTTCGCTGGGTTAAATGCTCTGGAGGCTTGGCGTCCCGTGTCACTCGCGGATACAATAGCGCGGCCCACCGGGGAAGCTCATCTTGCTTGGGAATCTGACTTGGAACCGATACTAAAAACCGAGAACTTGTGGAAGATTTACCGCACCGGCCACGTTGAAGTGCAGGCTTTGCGCGGCGTGAACTTTGAAGTAATGCCCGGCCAGTTCGTTTCCGTCATGGGGCCATCGGGATGCGGAAAGTCCACGCTGCTCTATTTAATCGGCGGACTTGCTCGCGCCTCGCGCGGCCGCGTGCTCGTGGACGGCAACGACCTTGCCGCCATGACCGACGCGGAACGCACCAAGCTTCGCCGCCACAAAATCGGATTTGTCTTTCAGCGATTTAACCTCTTGCCCACGCTCGACGCTTACGGCAATATCGCCATTGCGCAGCACATTCACGGCGATGGATTCGATCCGCACCATTTTGACGTCGTCGTGAAAATGCTGGGGCTCGGCGATCGCCTGCATCACCGCCCTTCGGAAATGTCCGGCGGCGAACAGCAGCGGGTCGCCATCGCGCGCGCGATCATCAACGAGCCGAAGATCGTCCTCGCGGATGAGCCGACGGGAAATCTCGATACCAAGAACTCGGAGATTGTCCTCACCATGCTGCGCCAGTTGAACAAGGAATTCGGGCAGACCATCGTGATGATCACGCACAACCCCGAGGCCGCTTCCTACGGCGACAGCGTCGTTCACATGCGTGACGGTACGATCGTGGATGGAGTGCCGGCCGACTGACATGCCTTCGCCCGGGAGCATACTCTCGCGCATTGTATTCTGGTCCTACGAGCGCGGTACTCTGCCCTATGACATCGCCGTCGCCGCGATTGTCGTCTTCGTTCTGCTCAGCCCGCGCAGTTGGTTTCACGACCGCCCGCAAATGGAGCCCACGAAGCAGGAAGCGCCCATTGTTCTCGTTGCCGATGACGAGAAAGCAGGTACGCAGACATTCCACGTGGACCCACGCCTGCTCGCCTCGCCCATGCCGAAAACGGAGCTCGAGCATCAGTTGCATGACGCGATTCGCAAGAACGTCCCTGACCTTAAAGGCCGGACTTTTACAATCGTGAATATCCAGGCCGTGGTTGATAAGAACGGCAACGTGGTTTATTTCGAGGTTTCCATCAAACCCTGAAGTCCGGCCTCCCAAACATTCCTATTGGGAACGCGGTACCAAGCGGCGCCTGCGCCGCATCTTACCCATGTGGTAGGATTCGTGGGCTTCATCCACAGGGGACTCGCGGCATCATGTTGAAAAAAAGCAGCCACCGTCGCAATACGGGTGCATTCGCCGCTCTCGCTCTGGCCATGTTTTTCTCCGCAGTGGGTCTCGCCGCCACTCAGGGCCAGCAACACTGGACGACCGAGTCCGTCCTCCGCCAACTGGACCACGAAGCGAAGGGGTTCCATAGCCTCACCGCCAGCATCGAGCAGACCAAAGTGACCGTCGCGGTGAATGACAAATCCACGGAAACCGGCCAAATCTCCGTCCGCCGCGACGACAAGATGCGCATCGAATTCACGCAGCCCGACGCGCGCACCATCCTCCGCTCCGGCAACGATCTGTACGTCTACAACCCAAAACTGAAGCGCGTCGAGGAGTACGACCTCGGCAAACATCGCGACCTCGTGGATCAGTTCTTACTCTTGGGTTTTGGAACTTCCGGCTCCGAATTGCTGAAGGGCTACCTCCCCGTCATGTTGGGAGAGGAAACGCTCGACAATCGACAGGTCGTAAAATTGGAACTGACTCCGAAATCCGAGGAGGTCCGCAACCAGATCAACAAGGTCCACATTTGGATTGACGAATCCACCTGGTTAGCTGTGCAGCAGCAATTTTTTGAAACCGGCGGCGGCGACTACTTCATTATTCACTACACAAATGTCGTGAAGAATCCGAACATCTCAGATGACCATTTCAAGCCCCGTTGGCCTAAGGGCGTCACACACGTCAAGCCTTAGTGCTCTTTCATCTCAAAGACATTTGCCGGAATTTCTATCGTCGCCCTGCTGCGTGCGTTTTTGTCGCCCTCTGCTCGTGTTCGAGCAGCGCCTTTTTCCGGTCCAGCCCCCATCGATATCCAGCCAGCGCGCCATCTTCTCGAACCACGCGATGGCACGGCACCACAATGGATACTGGATTCATCGCGCACGCGCGCGCCACCGCGCGCACCGCCGCCGGCTGCCCGATTGCTCGGGCGACCTGGCTGTATGTCCGTGTCGCGCCGTAAGGAATCTTGCGCAACTCTTCCCACACGCGCCGCTGGAACGCCGTCGCTTCCACGTCAGTTGGCAGATCCAGCCGCCGCTCTCCGCCGTCAAGATGCTTGACGATCGCCCGCACCCAATGCCCCAGCGAATTCGCGCCGCGCCGCAGCGCCGCATTCGGATACTCTGCCTTCAACGCGCGCTCCAGCGGCTGTGCCTCGCCGCCCAGATAGACCGCGGAAACTCCGCGCGCCGTAGCCGCCACCAGCACCTTGCCGAGCGCGCATTCCTCAATCGTGTATGCGATTTTCATTCCTCTGCCTCCTTTTCCATATGTCGCGGGCGTCATCCCCAGCTGCGCATTCGCGCGCTCGTAAAGCCGGCTCGCCGAGCCGTACCCCGCATCATAAAGCGCCGTCGTTACGTCGGCCCCGCGTTGCAATCGGCTTTTCAGCCGCCGCAAACGCAGCGCGTCCGCGAATTGCCTCGGCGTGATACTCAGCACGCGCCGAAACGCGCGGTGCAGCCGGTGCGTCGTCATCCCCGCCTGTTCAGCCAGCGCCGAGAGTTTTGCGGGCCTGTCAGGGTCCTGTTCAATAGCGCGGCAAAGCGCAACCACCGCCGCCGTCTGCGTGTCGTGTCCGTTGCGCGCCGTGATTTCAGGTTTGCACCGCCTGCACGGACGAAATCCCGCACGCTCCGCCGCCACCGCCGCGGCGAAGAACGCCACTTGCGCTCGCCGCGGCCGCCGCGAAGGGCATGACGGCCGGCAATAAATCCCCGTCGAGCGCACCGCGTATACAAATTCGCGGTCGCGGCTCGAATCGCGCGAAAGCACCGCGCGCCACATGTTGCGATTCATGATCGGTTTGGGTTCGCTTGCCATCTCTTCGTTTTCCCTGAGGTGCAATTCATTACCCGGGGCTCATCATACGGATCGTCCCGCCAGCGCGCTATCCGATTCTTGCGGCCAAATCTTGGCCGCCCCGCATCAAGGCTCGTAGAATTCAGTCCGGCTCTTAGTCCGGTACCACCGGCTGCCCGCTGCCCTCTTCCGGTGGATGCGGAGCCGTAATCACCAGTACCACAGCCACAAGAATCACGGCCGCGGCCACCGCCATGCGCGAGGTCAACTTTTCACCTGCGATCGCCCAGCCCAAAATCACGGCCACCACAGGATTCACATACGCATACGTCGCCACCCGCGCCGGAGGTTCCGACACCAGCAAATGGGCATATGCCGAATACCCGATGATTGACCCGAACACGACCAGATACCCGAGTGACAGCCACGACACCAGAGAAATGCTCTGCACGTGCAGCTGGCTTCCCTCACCCAGCGCCAACGCCGCAATGCAAAGGACCACGCCGCCAGTCAGCGTGATAATCGCCGCCCCCAGCAGCGGCGATTTCGGCATCTCCAGATGCCTCGAAAATACCGACCCCGCCGCCCACGCCAGCGACCCGCCAAAAAGCACCAGCGCGCAAATTGGATTCACCGCGCTGCCCGCCGTGTGCAACAGCGGATCCCTTGGGCTTACGAGCAATCCCACTCCGGCAAGTCCAATGGCCAGTCCCACTGCGATCCGAAAAGTTGGCCGCGGCCCCTTGGGCCGCAGCCAGTCAAAGATTGCCATCCACAGCGGCACCGTCGCCACCAACACCGCTGCCACATTCGAGGGCGTCCGTCTCGCTTCTGCCCATGAAATGGACGCATTCCCTCCAGCGATCAACAGCACGCCAATAATCGCGCCGTCCAGCCATTGCCGAGGTGTTGTCTTTTCTTTCGAGTGCAGCCGCGCAAGCGGATACAGCGCCAATCCCGCCAGGATTTGCCGCATCGCAACCAGCAGCAGTGGCGGTGTCGTTTCAACGGCATAGCGCACCGCCAGAAACGTCGAGCCCCAGAACATGTAAATCATCGCGTACGCGACCGCCGTTTTCCGCCTGCTTTGTGCGTGTTCGGGGCCATCTGCTGCGCGCAACGCTTCAGCACGCGTGGCCTTCGGCGCCCCATTCTCTTGTCCGGAAGTTACGGCGGAGTCTGCTTCTCGCACGATTCTCGCGATCCCTCTTCACTCAAAAGAAATTATGCACAGAGGTTAAAAGATTGCCCTCCATAGGTCGAGCGCCATATTGGCAATTTGGACCGCGACAACGCCCGCAGAAACGCCCCCGCCCGTCCGAAGCTTTGCGCACAGGTGCCCTGTAGGAAACCTCGCCCCCTCTCCATGTTGACGCGTCTGCGCCGTTGCCGTCATATTGTTGCCGCTGCGCCGGAAGCGTTTTTGAGAATAGGTGGAGCTATGCGCACGGCGCGCAAAACAAGACAGCACAAGCACCTCTCTGTTGCGAAATCGAACGGATCATCACTCGTCGCAACGGCCCAAGTTACCGAAACACTGGATATTTCGCCTCCCGTCGACGTGGAGAGCAATATCGCCGCGCGGCGAGGTATGGTTCGCGTGCCCACGCACGTAGTCCCCGTACCAAACGAGCGCCGTCAATACCCGCGCGCCCGGTTGCGCCTGCCCTTGAAGGTCGTCCGCATCGCGGGCCGCCGCGAATCCGAACCGCAGGTACTCTACACTGTCAACATCAGCTCCAGCGGCCTCTATGCGCGATGCCCTCACGAGCTCCTCCCCGGCACGCCCGTGGACCTCGAAGTCGAACTCGTGCGCCGCATGGCAGGCCGAGGCAACGTCCGCATGCTCACGCAGGCGCACGTTGTCCGCCTCGAGCGGGACGGGAAAAACGGCTGGCATTCGGTCGCGTTCACCTTTGATGACATTACTTTCCAGCGCGACGATATTTTGCCCCCGCGCTTCTCTCACCAATAAACGCGTCGCACGCGTATACTTGCCGAAGCCTCAAGAAAGAATGGGGTTTCTCCGCCCGCACAATCGTGGGTCACGTTAACGGGAGGTTGGAATGAAGTATCCGCGCAGCCACAGACTTCCAGCTTTTTTCATGGCCTGCCTCCTGTGCGGAATCAGTATTTCATCCGCTCTCGCAGTGGATGTGCCGAACAAGAAGGAGATCGTCACCAAGGCCCGCCAGTCTTATTACAATCTTCACGAACTGGGCCTGACAGGATTTCGGTGCGACGTCAACCCCAACTGGGATCTTGCGGCCGCCGAAGTGAAGAAGACGGACCCAGCCGCCGCTGCGAATGCCCTGAAAAACATGAGTATGCTTCGGATCTCCATGTCTGTGGGCGCCGATAACAATGCGATAGTCACAAAAACTGAGCTCCCCGGGGCGGACCCTCAAACGGCCAATGACCGGGACGTTGTTTTCGGCGGGATCCGCCAGATGATTACCGGCTTTTATCAAACAACTTCCGTATTCATACTCGGCAATCCATTTCCAGAAGTGAATGGCGAATATCAGTTGGAAGATCAGGCGGGCCAATACCGTTTAGCTTACAGAGATTCGGGTGTGACCGCCGTAATTTTCATGGACAAAGATCTCATCATCAGCAAGATGGACATCACTTCAACGGAATTCACGAGCACGCTCACGCCGCAGTTCATCAAGAACCCCAAGGGGCTTTTGTTGACTGGTTATGTGGCAACCTATAAGGGCAAAACAAGTGCAGATGACATCAAGTTGAATGTTCAGATCACGTATCAGGACGTAAGTGGATTGCAATTGCCTCAAAAACTTAACGTGTCAGGAACGGTCAGCGGCACTTATGTTGCGCAAGAGATAGGCTTTTCCGGGTGTCAGGTCACCCGGAAGTGAATCCGCGATTGGCGATTCTGCGATTGGGATGACAGCACCATTCCCCGATGTCCGCGCCATTCTCTTTGACTGGGATGGCACGCTCCTTAATTCATTTCGGGCCGGAGCCGCGGCTTATCTCGCGATGTTCGACGCCCTGGGCATTCCCTGGAACCTCGAGGATCTCGGCCGCCATTATTCGCCCGATTGGCAGAAAATCTATCGCGCCGCGCAACTGCCCCGCGCACTTTGGCAACGCGCGGACCGCATCTGGCGCCTGCACTACGCGCGGCAACAGTGCAATCTCGTGCCCGGCGCCCGCCAAGTCCTCGATGCGCTGGCCGCTCGCTTTACCGTCGGCCTTGTCACCAGTGGTCACGGTTCCCGCGTCCTCCGCGAGCTTCGCCGCCACAAATTGACTTATCTTTTCCGCGTGCGCATCTACGCCGAATCCACGCGATTGCACAAACCGGATCCCGCGCCGCTCCAGCTTGCCTTGCGCAACCTTCAGGTCGCGCCGGAATCGTCGGTTTATGTTGGCGACGCGCCCGAAGACATCCGGATGGCCCGCCGCGCGGGAGTGCGCTCGGTCGCCGTGCTCGGTCCGTTTACCACGCGCACGCGGCTCCGGGCCGCGCGCCCTGATGCTCTTATCGAACGAATTACCCGCCTCCCGCATCTTTTCTACAGGTGAGCGAGGGGCGAAATCGAGGAGGCAGGTATGGACCTCAAAACTCTGCGGGTTGGCGTAGTTATTCTCCTTGCGGGATTTGGCTCCCGCGCATTGGGCAACCGGCAATCTTCTCCGTCACCCTCGCCGGAAGAAGACAGTCGTAAAACCGCCTGGGAAATCCTGCGCTCCGCTGCCAGCGACAACGAAACGCCGAAGCGCGCAAAAGCTGTTCGCGTTCTGGGTATTCTGCATGGCGATCCCGATGCCGAATCCCTTGCGCTCACGGCACTGGACGACAAGGAACCCGAAGTCCGTGCAGCCGCCGCTGACGCGTTGGGTGAAATGCACTCCAGCGCTGCTATTCCTAAGTTGCGCGAGGCGCTGGACGACCACGATGTCCTCGCCGCTTGGGCTGCTTCCCGCGCGCTCCTGGCGCTTCATGATAATCATGGATATGACATTCCCTTCGAGGTGTTAACTGGAAAACGGAAGGGCGGCCAGAGCCTCCCCGCGCAGGCTCGGGCGACACTCAATGATCCGGAGAAAACCCTGGGATTTGTATTGACGCAGGGGATTGGCTTTGCTCCTTACGGAGGCTATTTCCTTCAGGCTTTTCGCACAGTTCAGGGCCGGGGAGATATCCCAGCGCACGCGGCCGCGGCGCTCGCACTTGCCCACGACCCGGACAGGCGCGCCGGTGATGCTCTTGTAGACGTAGTTTTTGGGAAAGGACCCTTCCTGGAAAAGGAAGCCCTCGTGCGTATCGCGGCGCTAAGGGCCATTGCTGAGCGCGGTGACCGGGCCCTTATCGGCAGGATCGCGCCAGCACTCTCCGACCATAGTGATGATGTGCGCTTCATGGCCGCTGCAGCCGTCTTGCGCTTGAATGCAATCCCCCCTCGCTCTCCGGCGAAGAAGAAATAAGCCGGCGTTCGCGTCTTCTCATGGATTCGTGAGTCGAACTTGCGAACATGGCGCTTCTGTGCGTTTTTCCTACTGAGGAACGGCGCTGCCGTCAATAAATGGCCGCATCTCGCCAACAAATTGATCCGTATTATGGATGCTGCGCACGACCACGCGCATGACTTCCTCCGGATAGTTGGATTCGAGCGTGATCGTATAGCCGGCAAAAACGTCGTTCGTGTCGTCCGAACCCCAAAACAGGAAATTCTTGTCGTTGTACGCAAGCAGTTTGCGCATAAATCCGTTCGGGTTCTTTACCTTGTCCAAGTTCAAGTAGCCGCCGTTGTAATGTGGATAGACGCGGAAGTGGATCGTGCTCTGGCTGCTGACGCTAATCACGATCTCGAGCGATTCCGCATTCTTAAGTCCCGTGCGCATGATACCGATAAAGTTGTACGGTTCCTTATCGCTCTGCCGGAAGGTGGTATTCACTTCATCCAGTGCGCCATATTTTGTGAGCGATGCGCGAATCCCGGCGTAACCAGCAACAGAACTAAAATCAAGAACCCCATGCGCTTGCTCATTTTTTCCTCCAAAGAATTCGTGGCTCGCGTTTTCATCGCAAGAGGAACACGTAAATCGCATAATTCGTGCGATTCGCGATGATAGGTTCCTTCGCGCGCCCGCCGCAAGGACTTCCGCCGGCTTCCGCGCCCTTCGGTTAACGTGGATTCCTCTCGGGCCTCTGAGTGGGGGAAGGCGGGTAGTTAGTCTTTCACTACACCGGAAGTTCAGATGTGAACCCGGCGCATTACAATCCACGCGAAGGAAAGCGTCGCTGGAAATTAGCCGGCGCATTCCGCGGGGGCGAAAAATGGGGCTGGACATCGTTGTATATAGGACCGATGCATCTACAGAAGCTAATTCGGCGCTGATCCGCGCCAAGAAGGATCCTCACACAGGACAATATTATTATTATTTCGATTCCAGCAATCCAAAGAATCAGGTCCCGCGAAATCAAGTGGTCGCCACGAAGCTGCGAATCGGAAACACTTGGGCAATGGCGGAACTCAAGGAAGACCTAAACCAGGCTGCGGGGTCCACCGGCTTGCCTCTCCTCGAATGGTGCACGCGCGACGGCTCCCACAGCGGGGATTTGATTCGCTACGAGCTGCTCGGCAATCTCGAACACGAAATTCAGTATTTATTCGACACGCGGCGGCTCCATATATCCATGAACCTGCGTGTCTTCCTCGCCAAAATACTCGAAGCGATTCAAATCGCGCGCCAAGAGAAAAACCCCATCGTTTTTGTGTGAGTTGGCATCGGTGCATGCAGCCCTTGGCCCCAAACGCGGTTCCAGGTCCCGACTTTTTCAGAGCGCCGAATTCATCCTTATCGAAACGCGCTTCATCGCGTGAACATGGCGCTGATGTCCCGATAGCTCACAGCCGCCTCCGCAAAAGCAAAGGTGCCATGTTCGTGCATTTCCCGGGCGGCGCGCAGAAAAGCGCCCAGGGCGGTGCGAGAAAGCAGGCTGCCCACGCTGACTCGCCTGACTCCAATCGCTGAGAGGTCCGTTAATTTCAGCGAAGCGCCTTGCAATCCCGCAAGGACATTCACAGGGCGATCCACGGATCGGACCACGGCGGCAATATCCTCCTTGCTGGTGAGGCCGGGTGCATAAAGAACATCGGCGCCCGCCTCCTGATAGGCCTGCAGCCGCTTAATCGTGTCTCTCAGCTCCGGCCGGCCGTGCAGATAGTTTTCAGCGCGTGCTGTCAACGTGAATGTAAAGGGAAGTGCGCGAGCCACTTCAGCCGCGGCACGCACTCGCTCCGCCGCATACTCGTGCTCGTAAATGGGATGGTCCGGCATTTGTGTTGAGTCCTCGATGGAACCGCCGACAACTCCCGCAGCCGCAGCGAGGCGGATGGTCTCCGCGACAACTTCAGGAGTATCTCCAAATCCATTTTCAAGGTCGGCGCTCACAGGCAGATCCGTCGCACCAACAATCGCGGCAACGTGCGCGATCATCTCGTCCCGTTCAACCGAGTTGTCTTGTCGGCCAATAGAAAACGCATAGCCCGCGCTGGTAGTAGCTAGCGCCTCAAATCCCAGTTGCGCCAGCAGGCACGCAGTCCCGACGTCCCACGGATTGGGAATGATGAACGCACCCTCACGCTCATGGAGGGCATGAAAGGCCCGTCCTTTTTCGCCCTGCGTCAGCACGGTGCGATCACGCCGGCCCAGCGAGCGTCGAGGAAAGGTTAAACGTCCCATCAACAAGTTCCACAAAATTTCTTTCTTCACGCAAAATAATGCGCTTCGTCTGCGCCATCGTGAAATTTTCTACGGCTTCCGGATCTTGCTTCAAGCGCGCCTTGTATTTCTCGTACGAGGCGAGACCATCGAATGCAATCAAACCCCACGCCACATCATTCGTGCCTTCATAGGGAAGAAAATATCCGACGAGGTGGCCGCCGCATCGAGGGATGATGCGGCCCCAATTCTCGGCGTACTTCTTGAACGCGTCTCGCTGAAACGGATCGATCTGATAGCGGATAACGCAGGTCAACTTCATGGTTGTCCTCCCGTTGGATTGTTCGGCCTCTGAATCCCCGCAGCCGAGAGCCAGCGCCGCACACATCGCCGCCATGCCGCCGATAGCTTCACGGCGGTTAATGGGCGCGGTCGGAGGGCTTGGTGGGGGCATTGCTGGCATTATGCCAGTTGACGGACATGAACACTTCGTCTACCATCAAAGTATGAATGTTGCGCCTTCCGCCGACGCCGCGGTCGCCAGAATTGCGGCGGCCATCGGCGAGCCCGCGCGAGCCCGCATTCTCTTCTGCTTGATGGATGGCCACGCGCGCACAAGCACCGAGCTTTCGGTGGTGGCTGAAGTGAGCCCGGCAACCGCGAGCGCGCACCTAAACCGATTAAAGATGGAACGCCTGGTCAAAGTGCAGGTCCAGGGCAAGCATCGCTTCTACAGTCTGGAAGGATCCAATGTGGCCAGTGCTCTGGAAGGGTTAAGTGTTCTCGCCGGCCGCGCACGCGAAAAATTCGCGCCCAGCACGCCGAGCGAGCTTCACCTTGCACGCACTTGCTACGATCACATGGCCGGGACATTGGGCGTGCTGCTCCACGATCGCTTCAAGACACTGCGGTGGCTTTCGACCGGTTCCGCTGGCGGCAATAGTTCCTACGATGTCACTTCCGCGGGAACAACGGCGCTAAGGGCGGTTGGCATTGATATCGAGGCGACTCGGAAATTGCGCCGCCGGTTCGCGTTCGCATGCCTGGATTGGAGTGAGCGGCGCCCTCATATAGGCGGCGCGCTAGGCGCAGTCCTATTAGGCGTCGCGCTGAAAAGAAAATGGGTGGTGCAGGACCTCGATAGCAGGGTTCTGAGCGTAACAAGTTATGGGCGGCGCGAAATGTTCACACGATTCGGCATTCACGTTTAAATGTTTCAACGCGCCGCTTGAAATTTATTCCTCTGTCGAACTGCGTTCTTCGCCGCAAGTGCTTCACTTAACGCGCCGGCGGCAGGCGGATGATGCAGGGCCCCGAGCGTCTCCCCTCCGAGGCTAAAACTTCAACACAATCCCCCCCTGATAGGAGAAGTTGTTCCCCACGCTTCCGCTGAAGTCCGTCAGGAAATAATTAACCTGGAATGGTCGAATTGCGAAGTGGGGCGCAACATTCCAGTCGAGTCCTACGCCCAGCCTCATTCCAAATCCATTCGACGAACTTGTTGTCGATGTTAGCCCGCCCGACCCGTTCACCGTAAGTGTGGTCGAGGCGTATACGCCGCCGAAAAGAGCTTGTCCGTAAAGGTTGTAGTGCGGTTGCCGATCATTGATCTGCACGCCAAACAAATACGGGTAGAGATGCGTCGATACCGACGTTCCCCCCACCCCCGGCGTCTCCACTCCCAGCTGATACAGTCCCGAAAAATCTCCGACGACGCCAAAACGCGGGCAGTGGTTGTAATCGAATGAGACGTCAAAGCCCGCGTAATTCGTAAGGTTATTTGAATCTGGCTCCCCGAAATAATGGAATCCTCCGAATAGTTCATAGGACGAAAAAGGCTTCGGCGTTCCGCCCGTGCCTCCGCCCATTCCGGACGGCGGATTGATTTGGATAAGCGAGTGCGTCCCGACATCCACCTTCAGCGAATAGCCGCCGCCAAGCAAACCGCCTCCAATTTTCCTCCGGTCTTTGCATCCATCATCCTTGGGTGTCTGTCCATCATTGACGATGACGAGCTGCGTTTGCCCATTCACGCAAACCTCCTCATACACAACCACGTGAACCTTTCCCATGTTCGACATATCCAGAGGATTGATGAGTCCGCCTCCATTGTCCGTGGTCGTGGTCACGTGAATCGGCGGCGTCCCAATTTTTCCGGGGTTCGCGAGGTCGAAAACCACGGAAACATTACCGGCACTTGCGCCGTTGTTCTGCACGCTTACCTGCGCCCGCCCTGCGCTGGCAAAAAACAACAGCAATCCCATCCACACTACAAGTCTGACTGGGTTTTTCATTCTTTCCTCCAATGAAGAGTTTGGTTCGGAGCAATCCGTCTCCGAACTTTTCTTACCGTTCCGGTTGTGTTCCCCTGCCTCCACGCCTGCCACCTCTGCCGCCCCGGCCGCCGCGTCTTCCCTCGGCTGCCTTTTCAAGATCCTGCGCCTCTTGCACCATCTCCGAAATATCGCGCCAGCGTCCCGGCGCCGCATTGCGCAGCGTCGCTTCCATCTCCGAAGTCCACTTCACTTTCATTGCGTCCGCGTTTTTTTTCGTCCGTTCGATGAAGTGCTGAATAAACTGCACCAGTGTCCATCCATTCAGTTTCACCCACGCGGCGTATTGCATGATCGCGTCGTCGTACGCCGCCGGATTGCTGTCTGGGTGGAACATGTTCTTCTGCTTCATCTGCGCGCCTGCTCCCGATAGATAACGCAGGGAGCTGTACTTTTGTTGCGTCTCTTCATCGGCGATCCGGTACATCGTTCCTTCCGCGGGTGGCTGCTTGTCGAATTCGAGGCAAAAGCCGTTCAGCGGCTGTTTCACCAGATTCGCTCCGCCTCCCGCCGTCACCGGCTGCGTCACTCCCGGGCGGATCGCTTCCAGCACCGTCCCCTCCTGCATCTGCACCGACTTCACTTTTCCTGTCGGATCTACCACCTGAAGTTGAAATGCCTCGCCTGTGGATTTTCCGTTTGAGACGATTGAGTAAGAAAAACCTTCCGTTGGCATTACCCTCGGCCGCCGCTGGCCACGTCCTCGACCTTGCCCCTGGCCCTGCCCAGTCACACCCTGTCCCGACGATGACTGTCCCGACCCTGATTGCCCGGAGGATTGCTCTTTCACGCCATTCATTCCAGTCCGCAGCGAAACGGTTTGAAGCTGTGCCCGCTCCGGCGCGGGCTCGCTGCGTCCTGCAATCACGCGCGGCGGTTTCGAGGGTCTGCACTGCGCCGTGGTGATTCCCATCAATTTTTGCAATTCGTAGGGAAAGTCGTTTTCGCAGTGATAGCTGGGGATTCCCCAACCGAAGTAATCCATCAGTTGCGGATTGTAGTCTCTATAGATCAACGGCCGGATGTAGGTGTCCCGCGGCCTTAAGACCGGAAACTGGAACCTACCAAGCCTGCTTCCCGAATCCGGCGGTGTTGGCGTCACCAGGGGCGGATTGAAGAATGTCGTCCCGTTGGGCATCCATGGTGTGTTAAATCCCCCATCCCATGGCATTCCCAGTTCTAGCGAGCCGGTCTGTCCATTCAGATAACCTGTCGGGGGCCGGTAAATATCCTTGGGAGGATAGGGCGAATCCTTGGGGCCCCCATACCAACCAAAAGAAAGGCCCGTTTCCAGCTTGTATTCCAACTTCAGGGGCAACACAGTGCTTGACGTGGTGCCGTCAAGGATTTCTACTCGCGTGCTATCGGCGCCTCGGCCTCCGCGCCCTCCACGCCCTCCGTCTCCTGTGCCCGTCGAAGTCCCTATGCCGGTTCCAGTTGTCGTGCCTGTCGTTCCGGTTTGGGTGGCCTTGCTCGGTGGAGGACAGTCCTTCAACTTTTGAATGCAATCGTTGTACGCCTTCAGGGCTGCCGCAGCCGCTTCGTCGGCGGCCTTTGCGTTTGCCTGTGCATTCGGCAATTTGTCGCGCAGCCCCTTGGCTTGTGCGTGTTTTGCCGCGCCAATCTCGAGCTTATCGGAAGTGCGCATTTCCCTGGTGATCGGGCTGGATGGGAATTCCGCTTCGCGGTCCAGTTGATTGGCAGCTGCGAGGTCTTTATCGCGGTCAGCCTGCGCTTGATCGGCGACGGCGTGCGCCGCCGTCGCGGCTGCTGCGGCCGCATCGGCAATTTGTTTCAGGCGGTCGCAATCAGCCTGTGTCGGGCAGGGAGTCTGAGGGGAGGGAACCGCGCCTTCGCGAGGAGTGGCGTAAGTCGCCAGCAACTTCCCCGCGCCAATCAACAGCACTGCAGCCAGTACAACGCCAACGGTTCGATACGGAGCCCAGTGGGAATTCCTATCGGTTCGCATCGCATTTTCTCCTGCTTCCGTCGTGCTTATAAGTGCACCCGGGATCGACTCATTCTTGCGATGAACCAATTTTTGCGGAGTCGCTCCGGCTTCCGTACTTCCCTGCGAATCCGCCCTACTGAGTTCGCACACTGTTTTATGAAAATCTGAGTCTATATAATGCCTTGGTCGCCCAACCTATGGGGCGAAACTCTACTCCTCGAATTTGCCGCAAGCAATACCCGCTTTCGAATTCTCCGTTCACGTGTCGCGCTCATTACTCCCCCTATTTTCTATCGAGAAGCAAAATCTCCCTTTCATTGCGGCCCTATATTCTCGCCCGCGCTTCCCATCACTCCCCGGTGAAGACCCTCGGTGATATCATCTGCGAATTCCGAGTGGGAAGGAGAAAACAAACAATGTCCATGCGCCCGCCCTTACCACCCTTCACCCGTGAAACTGCAATTCAAAAAGTCCGTCTCGCGGAAGACGGTTGGAATTCACGCGACCCGGAAAAAGTATCCTTGGCCTATTCCATTGACTCCCGCTGGCGAAACCGCGCTGAATTCATAAATGGACGGGACGAAATCGTTCGGTTTCTAAAGCGGAAGTGGGCATTCGAGGGACACCGCATCGCCGTGCGCTTCGCCTACGAATCGCATGACGATTCCGGGAATTGGTTTCGTTCGTACGGCAACGAAAATTGGGAATTCGCGGAAGATGGCTTGATGCGCCTGCGCATCGCAAGCATCAATGATCACCCAATCAAAGAATCCGAGCGCAAGTATCACTGGTCTCTAGGCCGCCGTCCCGACGGCCATCCCGGCTTGAGCGATTTCGGCCTGTGAATTGCTAGCTGGCGGGTTACTCTGCGGTGACAACTCTCGGTGGTATTATCTGCCCATCGGTGCAAGAGACCTGACCAATTGGAGAGCTTGATACAGCTTGGAGGTCACGAGTGGCTTACAAGAAAATCGTTTTGTCGACTCTAATGGCATGCCTACTCGGGCAAGGTTCGTTTCCCACCGAAGTGCAAGATGTGAGAATTCAAAATCAGAAGATCGAATTCCTTGATCTGTATTATCCAATTCTTGATATCGTCTTTCCCAAACCGCCAGAAATTCCTTTCGATGCCCTCTTCATGTCCTCACTGCGTTTCATTCCTTCGGACGCACCCGAGTCTCAGATCAACATCGTTCGTGATTTTGATGGTTATTTCAGCGTTGTTGAATACTTTCAACCACCTGATTCGAGACCTATTATGTGGCGACTTTCAGATCTTTATCACGCGGATAAATTAGATACCTATGACCCGGCAGAACTTGCAAAACGATTCAAAGTTGAAGTGCGTACCGTAAATATTCCGACAAAAGTTATGTTGGATCTTTTTGATAAATTGAACCAACTTCATTTCCCATCGGAGCGTGTCGAACCGAGATCTGTAAACATGGTATTCGACGGACTCGAACTTGGGCTTTGGTACAAGTCTAGTCTTGGCGAATTGACCTTCAAATATCAATACGCACGAACTGGAAAAGAAAAGGGATCAGCGAGGCAGGTCGCAGAATGGATGAATCGCGTAAAGAAATCGGTCGACTCCGTTAAGTAAGACCACTTGCGATTTGGGAAACCAGGCAGGCATAGTGGCGCTACCTTTGAATTCTAAGGTTTCTGCTGTTGGTTTGTTTTAACTCGCCCCACTCATTCCATGAAAAATTTCCTCAGATTTCCCTTGCTTTTTGCCCCATAGCTATGTTATAAGTAAAAATGTTCGCACGATTACTATTCGAGTATTCTCCCGCCGGATCTGGTCTCCCTGAGCGCACATTTGTAAATCCTTTAGATCGAGGGACTTACGGTTTTCCTCTCTTGACGAAATCCCGTAAGTCCTTTATTGCGACATTCTTACGGCGAGCGTTGCACATTTTCAGTGCACTCGCGCCAGCAACTCTTTTAGATCGAATAACTTATCGCCAAAATCGTCCAAAAAACCGTAAGTCCAATGCTGCGTTACTCTTACCGCTCTTTGTTCCCGTAAGTCCTTTGTTGCACTAGTCTTACAAAAAGATGGGGGGGAGGGGAGGGGTACAGACCGGGCACATCCCTGACACTGTTAGCTAGTGGCCAGCGCGTCGCCTTTCGCGCTTCATCAGCCGGATTTCCCGTGGTCCCATTCACGAGGGAAGGATGCTGGAAATGAATCGTCGAAGCCAGGTTGACGCCCCTTGTGTGTCGCCCCTATAATGGACGTTTCACTTGCAGGCTTGGAGGCACGATGTACGCGGTCATTCGCAGTGGAGGCAAGCAATACCGGGTCACCCCGGGAGACACCGTCCGGGTGGAGAAGCTCGAAGGCAAGGCCGGCGGTAAGGTCACATTTGATGAAGTGGTGGCCGTGCGCACCGACGAGGCCGAGTTCCTCAGCGGCAAGGATGCAGCCGGAGCCAAAGTGACGGGCAAGATTATCCGGCAGATGCGCGGACCGAAAGTCCGCGTGATGAAGTATAAGACCGGCGGACAATACAAGATTTTCCGCGGGCACAGGCAGGACTATACCGCCGTTCAAATCGGCGAAATTTCTCTGTAACCGGCGAAAAGGAATCCAGATATGGCGCATAAGAAAGGCGGCGGCTCCAGCGTAAACGGCCGCGATTCGCAGGGACAGCGGCTGGGCGTGAAACGCTTCGGGGGCCAGTGGGTGCACGGCGGCACGATCCTGATCCGCCAGCGCGGCACCCGCCACAAGCCCGGCCACAACGTGGGCCGCGGCAAAGACGATACTCTTTTCGCTTTGGTGAGCGGATTTGTTCTCTTTCAAGACAAGGGCCGGAGCGGACGCTACATCAGCATCACGCCTTCGGAAACCTCCGAACCCGTGGCAGCCGCAGCCAGTTAGCATCGCTGAGACTTCCTTGAATCAGAGCAAGTTTTTCGGCCTGCCTACCGGCAGGCAGGCGGTCCTGAAATTTCAGGGCCGCTTTTGTTTTTTCCGCGCGCACAATTTGATTGCGTGCCACAATCCTGAGCTGCCATGTTCGTTGACGAAGCCAAAATTGTTGTGAAAGCGGGCGACGGCGGAAACGGCTGCATCGCGTTCCGGCGGGAAAAGTATGTTCCGCGCGGCGGACCTTCCGGCGGCGATGGCGGAAATGGCGGCAGCATCTGGCTCGTCGCCTCGCAGCACGAGAACACGCTGTTGCGCTACCGCTTCAACCGGCTCTTCCGCGCCGATCGCGGGCGCCACGGCGAAGGCTCGCAATGCACCGGCAAAACCGGTGATGACATGGTGCTCGATGTTCCGGTGGGCACAATCGTCGTGGACGCCGGCACCGGAGAGCGCCTCGCTGACTTCACACACGCGGGCGAACGAGTTCTCGTGGCGCAGGGCGGGCGCGGCGGACGCGGCAACCAGCACTTCGCCAAACCCTGGCACCAAGCCCCGCGCGAAGCGGAAAACGGCACGGAAGGTCAAGAGCGCGAGCTGAAACTTGAATTGAAATTACTCGCGGATGTAGGGCTTGTTGGATTTCCGAACGTAGGCAAGTCCACTTTGATCTCGAGAATTTCCGCGGCGCGGCCGAAAATTGCGGATTACCCGTTCACGACACTCGAGCCCGCGCTTGGCGTGGTGTCCGTGGAAAGCGGGAAGCGCACTGCGCGCGAAGCAGCGAAAATGCGCACGTATGTCGTGGCGGATTTGCCGGGATTGATTGAAGGCGCGCACAAGGGCGCGGGGCTGGGCACGCGATTTCTGCGGCACGTCGAGCGAACGAGATTGCTGGCTCATTTGGTGGACACGAGCGACGCTTCGCTGCGCGATCCAATTGAAGATTTCGAGATTATTTGCAATGAGTTGAAGACGTTCAGCGCGGCGCTGGCTGAAAAACCGATGATCGTCGTGGCGAGCAAGCTCGACATGACGACGGATCGCACAAAGCTCGATGCGCTGCGGGATTTCTGCAAGGAGCGCGGATTGGAATTCCATGCGATCTCATCGGCAACGGGCGAAGGCATCCCCGAATTAATTTATTCGATTGCGGATGCGCTGGACCGGATTCCGCGGCAAAGGCCCGATAGCGACACCGCGGAAGATTCGCCCGATGGCGCGACTCCGCACGCTGATGGCGAGAGTGAACACACTCCCGCCGCTGCAGCGTCAAAAGTGAAAGAGAATTGAGCCACCGATGAACCAACATCACGCGAAGAATCAGACATCGGTAGCTCTCTTCGGCGGATCGTTTGACCCAATCCATTCCGGGCATCTGGCCGTGGCGCGCTCGGCGGTGAAGCGCTTCGGACTCGACCGCGTTTACTTCATCCCCTCGGGCGTGCCGCCGCACAAACCGAAGCGGCATCTGGTTCCCTTCGCGCACCGCATGGCGATGGTGGCGCTTGCGTGCGCGGACCACGAGGAATTTTTGCCGTCACTCGCGGAGGCCGGCGAGGATCAAAGCGGGCATCAGATTTTTTATTCCGTGGATACGGTGCGGCATTTCCGGCAAACGCTTCACGCGCACGAACATATCTATTTCATTCTGGGAGCGGACCAATTTCTGGGCATCGCGACTTGGAAAGATTACGAAACGCTGCTTGGGCTGTGCGATTTCATTGTGGCGAACCGGCCCGGATTTCGCATTGAGGCGCTGCGGCTCGTGATTCCGCCCGAGTTGCTTGGCCGCCGCGGAGCGGAAGCCTCGCACGAAGATTCGGATACGATCCTCTTGCGGCGCACGGCGGTTCATCCACTTACCACTGTTTCGAGCCACGTCTCTTCGACGGAGATCCGGCGGCGCATACGTAACGGAGAAGGCATCAGCGGCCTTGTGCCGCCGCGCGTCGAGGAATACATTGAAAAGCAGGCCCTATACCGGTGAACACGGACACCCTTCGTCCAGAGTTGCGCTGCGCCATCGAGGCCGCGCAAAACAAAAAAGCCGCAGGGGTGACGCTGCTCGACCTCACCGATCTAGGTGCATTCACCGGATATTTTCTGATTTGCACGGCGTTCAGCACGCCGCAGGTGGCGGCCATCGCGGATGAAATCGAAGGGCAACTCTCGCTACTGGGGCTGCGGGTAGAACACCGCGAAGGCCGCAATGAATCCGAGTGGGTGTTGCTCGACTATGGCGGCTTCCTCGTGCATATTTTCACGGAGCGCGCGCGGCTCTTCTACGATCTCGAGCGGCTGTGGCGCCCGGCGAAGAAAATGGTGATTCCAGACGTTGATCATATGCCCTTGAACGCGACTGGCGAGGCAGCAAGTGCCGGCCAGCACGCGGAAGAGGGGGATTAGCAATGGCGACCGCTCCCAATGCTCCCTATTTGCCCATTGCGTGGATCGCTTTCGATCCGGCGTCGCTGCGAGTGATTGATCTGGCGCGAAAAGTTGCGCCGACCGCGACAACTCTTCTGATTACCGGCGAGAGCGGCAGCGGCAAGGACCACCTCGCGCGAATCATCCACGAGCTTGGGCCACGGCACGACGCGCCATTCCTGAAGATTGATTGCGCGAGCTTGCCGACGGAACTTGTGGAGTCCGAACTTTTCGGGCACGAGCGCGGCGCGTTTACGGGCGCCGTCGAGCGAAAGCTGGGACGCCTGGAGTTGGCCTATGGCGGGACGATTGTTTTGGATGAAGTGGCGGCGCTGACGACGGGCATTCAATCGAAATTGATGCGCGTGCTCGAAGAGAGGAATTTCGAGCGGCTGGGCGGGACGGAAACTCTGCGGCTGGATGCGCGGCTGATCGCGCTGACGAATGCGGTATTGCCGCAGCTCATCGCAGCGGGGCGGTTCCGCGAGGATTTATATTTCCGGTTGAACGTGGTGAGCATCCACCTGCCGCCGCTGCGCGAGCGCAAAGCGGACATCATTCCACTGGCGGAACATTTGCTGCTGAGGCTCGGTCCTTTGCACGGGCGCAAGAACGCTCAGCTATCACCTGAAGCGAAGCAGGCGCTGCTCGGCTATTTCTGGCCGGGGAATATCCGCGAGTTGAAAAATGTTCTTGAGCGTGCACTGATTTTCGGCAAGACGCGGGGCGAAATGCTGGGTGTGGAAGATTTGCCGGAAAACGTGCAGGCATATTTGACGGGGGCGACGCACGCCACGTCAAAGCTGCGGTCGCTGGAAGAGATCGAGCGCGAGACAATTGCCGCGACGCTTGAAGCAACGCATTACAAGATTGCGAAGGCCGCGGAAATCCTCGGAATCAGCCGGAAGACTCTGCTCGACAAACGCAAGCGCTACGGCCTGGAATGAAAATCCATTTTGTTTTTCTGGGAAAAACGCACCGTGCGGAATGCCGCGCGATGGTGGAGGACTACGAGGCGCGAATCAAGCGATACACGGAAATCGAAATCTCAGAGGTGCGTGAAGATTCTGCGGCGTTGAAGCGGCTTGAGTTCCCAGCGGGCGCGACGATTGCGCTGCTCGATGCGGCAGGAAAACCGCAAACATCGGCGGAGTTCGCGCGATGGCTCGGACGCGAACGCGACCGCGGCGCGCGCGAAATTGTGTTTCTCTGCGGCGGCGCGGAAGGATTTCCGGAAGCGCTGCGCAAGCAAGCCACGATAAAGCTGTCGCTCTCATCGCTCACGATGCCGCACGAGTTGGCGCGCGTGGTTCTCGCTGAGCAGGTTTATCGTGGCTTCGCCATCCTCGCCGGGCACCCATACCCGAGGTAATGTCAGCTATTTGTCGATTCTACGGGCTATACTTCTTGTCCGTGAGAAGAATGCGGGTTGTCATGTTGTTGCGTCTTCTTGGTCTCGTAGGATTCCTTTTGGTGGCATCGGGATTTACGCGCGGACAGAATTCCGCCGCCCCGGTTGAGCTCCGGGTAAGGATCCTGGACTACAAGACTGGCCAGCCAATTAGGGATCGTCGCGTTCAGTTGACGCTTTCTGGCCCGGACGGAGAATGGCGCAACAATGATCAAAAGATGATTTCAAAGACGGGCGCGGACGGCCTTGCGGTATTCCGTATCAAGACAATCCCACCCCGTGTTGATGTTGTTGATTTGGCTGATTATCTATGCACATTCCCTGAAGAGTTCGCGGCAGAGGAAATTTTGCATCACGGTGTTGTCGGTAGGCAGATTGAAACCTCATTCTGTAAGCCCCACGCTTCGTCGAATCCAGATATGCACGCTGGCGAGGTCGTTTTTTATGTCCATCGCATGAGCTTTTGGAAAAGGGTTCGTCACAGCTCGGGGCCGTGACGAAGATCCGTGGTTTCCGAAGCAGAATTAATTGAGCGCCGGAGAGCAAAAGTCATGTATTTCTGGATTGCAGCGGCGATTGTGGTGGGGCTGGTCGTGGCGTTTATCCTCGTCCTGGGGAAGAAGGAAGATTTGTCAGACATGTCCGAGGAGGAGTTCGAGGCGGAGGCGAAGCGGAGTTCGATGATCGGGGCGGGAGTGGCGGAGTTGCACAAAGCGTTTCAGCCGAACCGTGTGAAACAGGTGGTGGAGGAAAAGCTTCGCGCGAAAGAGGTGAGGAGTTTTTCGGGGGACAAGCCGCACGGGCCTGAAGATGGGCTCGAGACTGGGGCAGATGCCCGAATGGGTGATGGAGCGGAGTTTGATCCGGATGGTGGGCCGGAAGGCGAGCGAGTGCGCGGTCCCGGCCAAGGATCGGAGCCTAAATCGTGAAGGTGCGGGTAAAAGCAGTCGCGGTAGGCGAGTCGGGTGAACGAGCGCGATGCACCCAGGTCTTCGTTTCGGAAGAGTACATTCGCGCGGGTTTCTCGCTCAGACTTCGAGGCCGATGGAGCGCATGAGCTTCAGGGCGTTGCTGGTCTGGACGACGCCGGGATAGAGGCGGTAGTCAAAGCTGAGTTTGTTGTTTTCCAAGCTGTCCTGAAAATGGAAATTTCCCGCCTTTAGATTTGGATCCTCCACCATCCGTGTGAGGGCGAGATCGTGCGTCGTAATCATTCCAATGGCGTTGCGCGCGACGAGGCTGCGGACTATTGCCTCGGCGCCGGCGTGGCGGTCGTGCGAATTGGTGCCGCTCAAGAGTTCGTCGAGAAGGAACATGACGGGAAGCGGGCGCTTCGTCATTTCCACGATCAACTTCAGGCGCGTGATCTCGGCGTAGAAACGGGAGACGCCGCCCTGAAGCGAATCCAGCACGCAGATGGAGGCGGCGACGGCGAGGCGCGACATCCGCAGGCGGTGCGCGCACACGGGCGCGCCGCATTGAGCGAGGACGGCGTTGATGCCGATTGCGCGAACAAATGTGCTTTTGCCCGCCATGTTGGGGCCGCTGACGATCATGACGCGCATTTCTCCGCCGAGACGGACATCGTTGCGAACTGCGCGGGATTCGGGGAGCAATGGATGCGTGAGGCCAGTTGCGTCGAAAAGGGCTTCGCCACTCTGCGCGAATTCAGGAAAAGCGCAGGAAGGATGTTCGTAGGCATAATTGGCGAGCGCGCAAAGAGCTTCGGCTTCGCCGACGGATTCAAGCCAGCCGCGCATTGCGTGGCCATATTTGTGGCGCCATGCGTCCATGGCGAGCGAGAACTGTACATTCCACAGAATGAACCGGTCGATTGCGACGAGGAACAGGTTCCGGCGGGACTCGAGAGATTCGATCAGGCGCTTGAGTTTTCGCATGAGGAGCGATGGCGGACGCCCGGCGACGCTGAGCGAGGATTGCAGGCCCACCAGTTTCATGGCGGAAAACGATTCGTGCTCGAGGCGGCCAATCACGCCCGCAAGGAGGCCTAGCTCGGGAGCCATGCCGGGGGCAGGAGCGCGGCCAGTGAGGCGCTGCCTGAATTGAGCGTTGCAAATCGCATTGAGGATACTGACGGCGAGGGCGACCGGCCACAGACCCCAGGCCGCCCACGCAGCCAGGCTGAAAATCCAAAGGGCAGCGAGAAGAAAAGCGGCGATGCGCCATCCGGTAGGCTGAAGCGGAGACTTTGATTCGGCCCAAGCGGTCATCGAATCGGCGTGGACGGTGGAGCAAATGTCCTCACCGGAGATGGCCAGCGCCTCACGAAGGTCGAGGCGGGGGCGCAATTCGGCGACCGCCGCATGGCGGGCGGCGATTTCGGGGAGATCGGCAGGGCTCAGGAGCCAGTCCGCGAGGATCTTCTGGCCGGAGTTGGTGCGCGCGGTGCAAAGAAGCTCGTAGAGCGAGCCTTTGCCGAATATGTCAAGATCGCGCGCGTAAGGATGCGCGGGGTCGAGAAATGCGTCGCCCGTTTCGCCGACGTCCGCCCAGCGATCTTCGAGGCGGGCCAGGCCGCGCTCGAAGAACGCAATCACCCGGGTGGACCTTTGCAAGGATGCAAGCACGCGAGAGTGGAATACGTTCAGCAAGATGAAGGTGAGGAACGGGGCAAAAATCCAGGCGACGGAGATTGTGCGGTATGTAAGGGCCCACACGAGGAGGATCACGAACGCGACGGCGGCCGCCAGCTTCGCCATGCCGAACTGCGAATGGCGCCGCTGAAGTTCGGATTGCGCGAGGCGCTGAGCTTCAATGCGATTTGAGTATTCCGTGTGGGGTGAACCGATTGCCGCAGTGGAATCCACGGGCGAAATACTATACTGGTTGTGGTTGGCGGCGCGAGCGTCAGCGGCTTGACGTTTGCGCGGCGGGCTTGCACACTTCGTAAGATTCCGTTCGTGAAACAGGCGGCCGATAGGGCGGAAGCCCGCGAATCCCCATGCCAGAAACAAAGGGACTGCTCATCGTCTATACGGGCCCCGGGAAGGGGAAAACGACCTGCGCGCTGGGCACATCATTCCGCGCGGTAGGGCAGGGACTGCGGGTGCTGATGGTGCAGTTCATCAAGGGGTCATGGCACTATGGCGAGCTGGACGCGGCGAAGATGTTGGGTGACGACAAATTTGAAATTCGTCCGATGGGCCGGGGATTTGTGAAGATCGGCGGCGCGGAGACGGACCCGGAAGACATCCGGCTGTGCGAGGAAGCATTCCGGTTCGCGGTGGAGCAGATGCAGAGCGGGCGGTATGACTTAATTGTGCTGGATGAGATCAACTACGTGATCAGCTACAAGATGCTGGATGCAGAGCGAGTGGTGGAAGAATTACGGCGGCGGCCGGAAGCGTTGCATGTGATCTGCACGGGGCGGAACGCGCATCCGAAGCTCGTGGAGCTGGCGGATTTGGTGACGGAGATGCGGGAGGTGAAGCATCCGTATACGAAGGGGATTCTGGCGCAGCGGGGGATAGATTATTAGTGGCTAGTGGCTGGTGGCTAGCAAATCGAGGTTGAAGTCAGCGGACTGCGATATCTAAAAACCATGGCCTGGTTCAAGAGACAGAAAAAATCGATCGAGAAATCGGTGCCACCGGACGAACGAACGGTGCGCACCGAGGGTCTATGGATCAAGTGTGAGCAATGCCGGGCGACGATCTGGAAAAAAGATTTGGAAGCGAATCATCACGTCTGCCCGAAATGCCAGCACCATTTCCCGCTGGGTGCGCGCGCGAGGCTGGAACTGCTGCTGGATGGGCGGTGGATCGAGCATGACGCGGAGCTGGCGTCGAGCGACCCGCTGAAATTCACGGCGTCAAAGGTGTACGCGCAGCAGTTGCGCGATGCGCAGCGGAAGCTGGGGATGAATGACGCGATCCTGACCGCGGAAGGAATTTTGAACGGGCGCCCGGTGGTTTGCTGCGCGATGGAATTCCGGTTTATCGGCGGGTCGATGGGCGCGGTGGTGGGAGAGAAAGTGACGCGCGCGATCGAGCTGGCAATGGCGCGGCGGATGCCGCTGGTGATCGTTTCGTGTTCGGGCGGAGCGCGGATGATGGAAGGTACGGTTTCGTTGATGCAACTGGCGAAGGTGTCCGCCGCGCTGGCGCGTCTGGATGAAGTGCGGCTGCCATACATTTCGGTGCTGACGGACCCGACAACGGGCGGAGTGACGGCGAGCTTTGCGATGCTTGGCGATTTGAATATCGCGGAACCGGGCGCACTGATTGGATTTGCGGGGCCGCGCGTGATCGAGCAAACGATAAAGCAGAAATTGCCGAAAGGATTTCAGCGGGCGGAGTTTTTGCTGGAACACGGATTTCTGGATGCAATTGTCCACCGCAAGGATTTGAAGGCCTACATTTCAAACGCATTCGAGATTTTTCTAAGCTGAGCACGCAGGCTCCCATGGAATACAACGAAGCGGTGCGGTATCTGCTGACGCTGGGGCGCGAGCTGGCGGCGCCTTCGCATGCGCGCGCGGCGAAATTTGATTTGGCGAATATACGGGCGCTGGCGCAGCGGATGGGGGAGCCGCAAAAGAAATTTGCGAGCGTGCACATCGCGGGGACGAACGGGAAGGGCTCGACGGCGGCGATGGCCGAGCGGATTCTGCGGTGCGCAGGATTCAAGACGGGACTGTACACGTCGCCGCACCTCGAGCGGATCAACGAACGCATCCGCGTGAACGGCGCGGAAATCGGCGACGCGGAATTTGCGGCGGCGTTTACGCGGCTGCGCGGACTTATCGAGGCGATGCTCTCGACGGCCGAACTTGCGGCTCACCCCACTTACTTTGAATGCATGACGGCAATGGCGCTGGATGTTTTCGCGCGAGAGGGCGTGGACTTCGCGGTGCTGGAAGTGGGGATGGGGGGGAGGCTGGACTCGACGAACATTGTGACGCCAGAGGTGGCGGTGATTACGCAGATCGCATTTGACCATGAATCATTTCTGGGGCATTCGATCGCAGAGATTGCGGGCGAGAAGGCGGGGATTATCAAGGCGGGGGTGCCGGTGGCGAGCGCAGCAGAGAATCCAGAGGCGCGAACGGTGATTCGGCGGCGAGCGGAGGAGTTGGGCGCGCCGCTAGTGGAAATTGATGAGGTGTATCGCGTGAAAGAGATTGGTGCGCTGGATGGATTTTATTCGGCGGTTGTGACGGACGTTGGTGCGAATGTGGAAGTAAGTGCAGATGTGGAGGAAGTGAAAAGCGCACAGCCAGGAGTGGCTGTGCCGCGAGGAGCGAGGCGCGTTGAGTTGAAGCCGGGACTCGCGGGTAGGTATCAGGTGCGGAATGCGGTGACGGCGCTTGCGGTGGCGCGCGTGCTTTCGGCGCGGGGATTCAAGATCACGGATGCGCACATTGTCGAGGGAATTGCGCGGGTGCAATGGCCGGGGCGGCTGGAGGAAATTGCGATCCAGCCCACGGTTTTTCTTGACGGCACACACAATGCCGCGGGTGCGCGGGAGCTGGCGGCGTTCTGGGACGAGCATCTTTCGGGGCGGCGCATTCATTTGGTTTACGGGTCCGTACGCGATAAATCCGTGGACGAGATTGCGGGGCTGCTGTTCCCGCGGGCGGCGCGCGTGACGGTGACCGCACCGGGGCAACCGCGCGCGCTTTCCGCGGATGCGCTCGCGGAGATGACGCGGCACCTCGCGCCGCAAATGGATGTGGTGGCGGACGCGAGCGAAGCAGTTGCGAGGGCGCTTGAGAATGCGGCGCGCGAGGATGTGGTGTTCGTGACCGGATCGCTTTATTTGGTGGGAGAGATCAGCCGGTGGTGGAAGTCGGGTGCTGCGCACAAACGAGGCGCGGCGAAACAGCCTGCCTAGAATTGATCTGCAAGCCCACAGAAGAATTTGGTCAGGCGGAATTTTCGCCGTGAGCGAAAAGCAAGGCGCCGAGCGCGAAGATCGCCGGGAAACATTCCAAGACGTAGCGCGGCTCGGGCGTTTCCACATGAGTGAAGTACGCGGTGCGCACGAGACAGAAAAGCGCCAGGAAAGCCGCGGCCCAGAGTTGCGGGCCGGCGAGAATTCCGCGGCGCGCGGCGCGAAGCGGGCCCGCGATCGCCAATCCCACATAAAAAATCCCGAGAGCGCCAAAAAGCAACGTCACGCAGAAATCGGCGGGATCATTCTCGTATGAGCCGCCGAGCGGCCACAACTTTCCCGAGTACGGCAGCAATTCGACGCGAGGTGTGAACCAGAAAGTGAAGACGCGTGCGAGCGGGACGGTGAGATAGGTGCGCACGGGGTGGCGCGCGGTGCGCTCGCGGGCGATATCGGCGAAATGGGCGTCCCAATCCGGGCGAATGTCGCAGCAATTACCATTGTAATCAGAGAAGAGAGCGGCGACGCGGTCACGCTCTTCGGGGGAATCGAAAGCGGAAGCGGGGACGTCAGTAATCTGCAACGGTTCGGAATCCAATTTCCATACGGTGAGATTCACATCGCTGTAGCGCACGAGCCAGGTGCCGGTCCACGATTGAAAACCGCGCGGTGCGATTTCACCGGGGAGGGTGGCGTAACGCGGCGCGAGAAATTGAAATTCGTGAAACGTGACGGCGTTGCGGATGCCCCAGGGCAGAAGCGGGAGCACGAAGCCCGCGGCAGTGAAGAGTCCGATGCGGACGAGGCGCGGCCAATCCGCGGAACGGCGCAAACGCCAGCAAAGCAAGAGCGCCAGAGCGATAAGCAGAAGCGGAGTCTCCGGCCGGACGAGCGTGCCGATGCCGACAGCCAAGCCACCGACGAGCCAGAAATTGATATGTAAGTGTCTTGCGCCGAGCCGCCAATCGAATGCGTCGCGGCCCACGATTCCTGCCACAAAAGCGATCAAGGCAATCGTAGTTAAGAAAGCGGCGAGCACCTCGGTGAGGATCGCGGCGGAATAATTTGCGAGGAAGGGGCAGAGCACGGCAAGCCACAGCGCGGCAAGGCGCACGCGGCGGCGCGAATGTTCCTGTACGAGATATCCGGCCAACACGGCGGCGAGCAAACAGGTTAAAATATCGAGAACGGCTTGAGCCAACAAAATGGGCAGGTCACCGCGTCTAAATACAAAGGAGATTGCTGCCAGGAAAGCAGGATAGCCAGGCACGCGGATATCGACCGGAGCAACCCGCCCGTTCAGGTCAAGACCGTAGATTCCATAGTGCAGCCAATTCCGTGCCAGAGAAAGATACATGGGGCCGTCGCCTGTATGGGCCGGGAATTGGAGAATGAAGAACACGCGGATCGCGAGGCCCGCGACGAGGGCGACAATCCACGGCCAGCGAGAAGTGGGCCCGAATTTCATGGCGCCTTCAGGTTCCGCGTGGAGAATTGTGCGTAGTTTGACTGGCTGGTCATTGACAGGTTTCCACGGCAAAGATAGCTTGGAATGAGGCAGTGAAACAAAGCAAGCCAATTTTCTACGACGAGAAGCGCTGGCGGTGGTTCTTCACGCGACGGGCGCTGGAGATCAGCGGCGCGGTTCTGGCGCTGCTGATAATCGTCTTCTTCTTTTCGGTCGTGCACCTCGTAGCGCTTCCCAGTTTGCTTTTGCGAACCACAACTCCCACGCTTCACCCCGCACCGGTAGACCGCGCTGCCGCAGCGAGGAGGGCGGTGCCGCGCCCCGGACGAAAGCGACGTGTGGCGGCACTCGGGCAATTGCAGGAGAATCCTGAAATCACGCGAATGGCTTTTTACGTGGGAGATGATCCCGCGAGCTTTGTCAGCCTGACGCGCCATTACAAAGACCTGGACGTGCTGATCCCCGTTGAGCTCTTTACGACTACGGTGGATGGCACGCTGACGATTGAGGATCGCCAGAGCAAAATCCACACTGGAATCGATTCGGACGAAGCGATTCGCCTGATGGCGGATGACAAGATGCACCTGTGGCTTCAACAAGAGCAAAAAGACCAGGCCGCGCAGGGCACACCGTTGGATTTATCGGTGATGGCACTGGTACAGAACTCCGACGGCACTATTTTCCAAACTGAAAAACTCTCTGTGATGTTGGCGAACCCGGCCGCGCGCGAGAGGCTGGAAACCAATTTCACAAACTATGTGGTGGGAATGCATGAAGCGGGATTGTGCCTGGACCTTGAAAGTGTGCCGGACAAAACCCAAGCCGATTTTAAGTCGTTTGCTTCAGAGCTCGCGACACATCTACACGCCAAGGGGATGAAGCTGTTGGTGGCGCTGCCCGCAGCGGATTGGAGCTACGACTACGCATTCTTCGGCGAACATGCCGATGAGATTGTGCTGATGAATTATGACCAGCACTGGCAGACCTCGGCGCCCGGGCCGATAGCAGCGCAGGATTGGTTTACGGGAAACATCTCGAAGATATTGGAAATCGTTCCACGGCAAAAAATTGTGATGGGCATTGCGAATTATGGCTACGACTGGACGGTGGACAAAAAAAAGCACGAGGCCGCGAAGCCTCTTACGGTGCAGGAGGCCTTTCTGACGGCGTATGAATCCGAAACGGATATTGAATTCGACGACGATTCGCTGAACCCCCATTTCTCTTATGAAGATGAGGACAACCGCGTCCATCAGGTTTGGTTTACAGACGCCGTGACGGCTTATAACGAGCTGCGCGCGGCCGAGCGCGCCGGCGTTCGGGGGACCGCGGTATGGCGGCTGGGCATGGTGGATACTTCCATGTGGAAAATTTGGGACACGTTGCATCCGGATGATGCCACGCGAGCGCTGCTCAAGGATGTGGGAGCCGGCCCCGACCTGATCCTGGAAGGTCCGAATACGGGTGATATCTGGAAGATGCTGGACACACCGAAGCGCGGCGTGCGCGAATTCGATTACGACCCCGGATCGGACACGATCGATGGCGAAAGATACAAACAGGTGCCGCTCTCCTGGCGCATCGAGCAGATGGGGGACGTGCCGGGGAAGATCGCGCTTTCGTTTGACGATGGACCCGACCCGCGCTGGACACCGCAGATACTGGACATCCTGAAAGAGAAGAATGCGCCGGCAACTTTTTTTTCCATTGGTGAAAGCGCGAACAGATATCCGAGTATCCTGAAGCGGGAATATGATGAGGGCCACGAAATCGGGAATCACACTTACACGCATGAACACTTCGATGAGAATTCACCGCCGACAACTGTCCACTTTGAACTGAACCTGACGCAGAGACTCATCGAATCCACACTTCACGTGAAAACGGTTTTGTTCCGTCCACCATACGGGATCGACCACCAGCCGGAAACCGCGAACGAAGTTTCAATGCTGCCAATCCCTCAAGATATGGGGTACATGCTGGTCGGGGCGCAAATTGATCCACATGACTGGGGTTCACCGGGCGGCGGAGCGCCTCCTCCCGCGGATGAGATCGTGAAACGTGTGATGGCCGATATCCACAAGGGCCACATCATCATGATGCACGATGGCGGCGGCGACCGCTCGCAAACCGTGCTCGCTTTGCCGCGAATCATCGACGCCCTGCGCGCGGCGCATTACCAGATCGTTCCAGTCTCGGAGCTGGTGAATCAGACGCGCGCGGAAGTGATGCCGCCGGTGACCGGCGAAGAACTGTGGGCCGTGCGAGCCAACGGATTCATTTTTGGATTGCTGTATACGCTGCGAGTCGGCATTGCCTCCGTATTCATCATCGGAATTCTGCTGGTGAGCGGGAGGGCGCTCATCATCGGCCTGCTGGGACTAATTGAGAAGTTGCGGAAAGGTCCGGGGGAGCATCCGGAATTCCAGCCGATGGTGAGCGTGCTGATCCCGGCGTACAACGAAGAAGAAGTGATCGTGGAGACGATGAATTCCGCGCTGGCCGCGGATTATCCGAAGAAAGAAATCATCGTTGTAAATGACGGTTCGACGGACCGGACAGAAGAACTGCTGGAATCGCATTTTGGCGCGGACCCGCGCGTGCATATCCTGCACCAGACGAACCGTGGCAAACCCGCCGCGCTGGCTCGCGCGCTCGAAGCGGCTACGGGAACGATTGTCGTCACCATTGACGCGGACACTTCGATTGACCGCAACGCAATCAAGAAATTGGTGCGAAACTTCGCCGATCCGCGCGTCGGGGCTGTCGCCGGAAACGTGAAGGTAGCCAACCGGACCCGCTGGCTGACTCGCTGGCAGGCGCTTGAATACATCACCAGCCAGAACATGGAGAAGCGTGCGTTTGACCTGCTGAACTGCATCCCGGTGGTGCCGGGGGCGGTGGGCGCATGGCGCGTGGAAGCCATGCAAGCGGCGGGAGGATTCAGCGCGCAAACTGTTGCCGAGGATACAGACCTGACGATCGCAATCCGGCGCGCGGGTTGGCGCATCTCCTATGACGAAGAGGCCATCGGATACACGCAGGCGCCGGAAACGGCGGGTGTGCTGATCCGGCAGCGGTTCCGCTGGACCTTTGGCACGCTGCAATCGGTGTGGAAACACCGGGATACGCTGGGGCGGCCAAAATATGGGACGCTGGGGCTTGTCGCGCTGCCAAACATTTTCCTATTCCAACTTTTGTTGCCGCTTTTTTCTCCGGTGATTGACCTGCTTTTTCTCATTTCGATGATGCTCTATGGCCTCTCGCGCTTCCATATTTCGTCGGGGCTACCGCTCGGAACGTGGACAACGCAGGACATGGAGCGGTCTGTTGTTTTCTTTCTGGGATTCATGGTGATTGACCTGCTTGCGTGCGTGATTGCTTTCGCGCTGGAAAAGAAAGAGGATTGGTCGCTGCTGTTGCCGCTCGTTTTGCAACGCTTTTATTACCGGCAGATGATGTATGTGGTGCTATTCCGCGCACTGACGCAGGCGGTGAAGGGGCGTCCGGTGGGTTGGCGGGGCGTGGAACCGGAAACGCCGAAGAAGCGCGCAGGGGCGCCGGAGCCAAGCCTTTCGGGACGCGTGGGCGATTGATTTGGCGGCTGAATCCGCAAACACAATGTTTACCGCAAACGACGAATGTCCCGCCTCATAAGCGATGGGAAACCGCCAACCGAGATTAATTGACACTGTGAAGCGCTAATTCCTATAATCCGCGGCAGGATGCGTGTGCCCGTCATTTCCGGAAGTGTTCAACCACAGAGGGGAAACAAAATGAAAAAAATTCTCGCTGTCTTAGTGCTGATGATTGCCGTGATTCCACTTGGGGCGCGACCCCTGCATGGCGGGAATCCAGCGGATCCTCAGCAACCGCGGAAGAAGAGGATCGCGGTACTCGATTTTGATTACGCGACGGTGCAAAGCGGCACGGCGGCGATGTTTGGAACCAATGTGGACGTTGGAAAAGGAATCACGGACCTGCTGATCACGAACCTTGTGAAGGACGGCACTTACTCGGTGATCGAGCGGCAAGCGATTAACAAGATTCTGGCCGAGCAGAATTTCTCGAATAGTGATCGAGCGAATCCGGCTTCGGCGGCGAAGATCGGGAAGCTGCTGGGTGTGGATGCGATTATCGTGGGCGCAATCACGCAGTTTGGGAACGACGACTCGCACACCAACGTGGGCGGAGGAGGAGGAGGCTTGGGCGGTTTCGGTCTTGGCAGAGTCGGCGTGCATAAATCGAAGGCGATCGTGGCAATAAACGCGCGCCTCGTGGACATTGACACCGGCGAAATCCTTGGCGTGGCCGAAGGCAAAGGAGAATCCCAGCGCGAAGGCGCGGCTTTGGGCGGGGGCGGGGGCAACTGGAGCGGGTTCGGGGGCGGCGGCGTGGATTTCGGAAACAGCAATTTTCAGCAAACGATTATCGGCGAGGCGGTAAAGGCCGCCGTGGACAAACTCACCTTGGACGTAATTGCCGATAACACGAAACTTCAGACGCGGACGATCGTCGTGGATGGGTTGGTGGCGGCGGTGGAAGGCGGACAGATTGTTCTCAACGTCGGCGCGAAGAACGGATTGAAGGTGGGAGACCAACTGAGCGTCGAGCGCGTGACGCGGGAGATTAAGGACCCGGCTACGGGTGCGGTGATCCGCCGTCTATCTTCGCCGGTCGGTGTGATTCAAATTACCGACGTGGATGATGTGTCCGCGGTGGCAAAGATTATTTCAGGCGCGGATTTCAAGGTTGGAGATCACGCCAAGACGACTACGCAGTAGCCTTTCCAGAAACCGTGAGCCGGGCGCGCCTGCACGGTGCGCCCGGCTCGCTAATCTTCCTTCCAATTCTGAATTGTCCTGCTTTTTTACAACGGAATGTTGCCGTGTTTTTTCTTTGGGTTGGTGTCGCGCTTGTTTTCGAGGGCGCGGAGCGCGGAGATGAGCTTTGCGCGGGTTTGTGAAGGAATGATGACGGCGTCAATGTAGCCGCGCTCGGCAGCGACGTAGGGATTGGCGAAGCGCTCGCGGAACTCGGTGACTTTCTCTTTGCGGATGCGGCCCCGATCGGCTTCCGGCGCGCGTTCGATTTCGCGCTTGTAAACAATGTTAACCGCGCCCGCTGGCCCCATCACCGCGATTTCAGCAGTGGGCCAGGCGAAATTCGCATCAGTGCGGATGTGCTTTGAGGCCATCACGCAGTAGGCGCCGCCGTAGGCTTTGCGCGTGATGACGGTGATCTTGGGCACGGTAGCTTCGGCGAATGCGAAAAGCAGCTTTGCGCCGTGTTTGATGATGCCGCCGAATTCCTGCTGCGTGCCGGGCAGGAAGCCCGGCACGTCTTCAAAAGTAATCAGAGGAATATTGAAGGCGTCGCAGAAGCGCACGAAACGCGCGCCTTTCACGGAGGAGTTAATGTCGAGCACCCCCGCAAGAAATGCCGGCTGATTGGCAACGATCCCCACCGGGCGGCCGTCGAGCCGCGCGAACCCCACGACAATATTTTTCGCAAAGTGTTCGTGGACTTCAAAGAAATCGGCATCGTCCACAACGGCGTGGAGGACTTCCTTGATGTCATAAGGCTGCATGGGGTCTTCGGGGACGAGGTGATCAAGCTTTGCATCGGCGCGCGAGGCGGGGTCGGAGCATGCACGGCGCGGCGGGTCTTCGAGATTGTTGGCCGGAAGAAAACTCATCAACTCGCGGATCATAGCGAGGCACTCGCGGTCATCGCGCGAGACGAAGTGCGCGACGCCGCTCGTGGCGTTATGAGTCATTGCACCGCCGAGGTCCTGCTTGGTGACTTCTTCATGCGTGACGGTCTTGATGACGTCCGGGCCGGTGACGAACATGTAGGAGGTGTCGCGGGTCATGAAAATAAAATCGGTGATGGCAGGAGAATATACGGCGCCGCCGGCGCAAGGGCCCATGACGGCGCTGATCTGCGGGATGACGCCGCTTGCAAGGGTGTTGCGCAGGAAAATATCGGCGTAGCCCGCGAGCGACATCACACCTCCCTGAATGCGCGCGCCGCCGGAGTCATTCAATCCGATCAAGGGCGCGCCCGTGCGCATGGCCAGATCCATAACTTTGCAAATTTTCAGGGCGTTCGATTCCGAAAGCGATCCGCCAAAGACGGTGAAGTCCTGCGCGAATACGTACATTAGCCGGCCGTTAATTCGCCCGTAGCCGGTGACGAAGCCGTCGCCTGTGGGGCGCTGCTCCGCCATTCCGAAATCGCTGGACTGGTGGCGGACAAACTTGTCCACCTCTTCAAACGTGCCTTCATCGAGCAGCAGTTCGATGCGTTCGCGCGCGGCGAGTTTTCCCGCCCTGTGCTCGCGCTCGCGGCGTTCGGCGCCGCCGCCGGCTTCCGCCTCCGCGTTGAGGCGCTTCAGATGTTCGAGTTTGTCTTCGTGCGGCATGAGAAAAAATGGTGCTGTGAGAGGCAGCGCGATTACCGACCGATCTTCAATCCCACCGGGCCAATATATTCCGACTGCGGGCGGATGAGGTGATCTTCCGCGTGCTGCTCGATAACGTGTGCGCACCAGCCCGCTACGCGGCCGCAAGCGAACATGGCCACAAACTGCGGCGGCTCAAGCCCCAGAGCCTGCAGCACGAGCGCGGTGAAAAACTCAACGTTGGTGCTCAGATTCCGGCCGGGCTTCGTCTCGGCGAGGATGCGCAGTGCGGTTTTTTCCACATGGCGCGCGAGGTCGTAAAGCTGGCGGTTTTCAAGCTGCGCCTGGCCCATGTGCTCGGCGACACGGCTGAGAACTTCGGCGCGCGGGTCGCGCACGCGATAGACGCGGTGGCCGAATCCCATGATGCGGCGGCCGGAAGAAATTTCATTGCGAATCCAAGATTCAGCGCGGTCGGCGGATTTGATTTCGTGGAGCATGTCGAGTACGGGCCCCGGGGCTCCGCCGTGGAGCGGACCCTTGAGCGCGCCAAGTGCGCCCGTAACACTGCTCACCAGGTCCGAGCGAGTGCTGGCGATGACGCGGGCCGTAAACGTAGAGGCGTTCATGCCGTGGTCAATTACGGTGACCCAATAGGCATCGAGCGCCTGCGCGGCGGCTGGATCGGGCTCGCGTCCGTGCACCATGAAAAGAAAATTCGCGGCGAGCGGAAGATCCGCGCGCGGCGGAATAGGATCCTGGCCTTTCGCGATGCGCGCGTGCGCCGCGACAATCGTGGGGAAGGCCGCCGTAAGGCGCATGGCCGCTGCGAAATCGGCTTCGGGCGAAATGGCGTTTGGATCCGCGAGGTTGAGCGAGAGAGTCGCGCAACCCATGCGCAGGGCGTCAATCGGCGGCGCTTTCTTTGCGGCGCGCAAAACGTCGAGCGTCAGCGGAGAGATTTGCCGGAGAGCCGACATCTGCGCGGAAAGATCCCGCAGCTCCACTTTGTCGGGAAGGCGTCCGCGCCAGAGGAGGTGCGCGGCATCCTCGAAACCGACATGACCCGCGAGTTCCTCGACCGCGTACCCGCCAATGATGAGCACGCCGTTCTGGCCGTCAACGTGGCTGAGGCGCGTCTGCGCCGCCACCACTCCTTCAAGCCCGCGCGGGGCTCCGGTAATCGGGGCCATTCAATTCTCCTGCGGAACTTACGCGATCAACCAGTGCCTCGGTTTTCCGCACGCGACACTCATCGCGGCGGGCAGCAAGAGTGCCATACTGCCGAGGCTTCCGGCAAGCATGGAACGGCCAGCACCTTTATTTTCCGGCCGGGCAAGCGCGATTACGAAGCAAATGGAATTAGTGCATGCCCGACCAGTCGTCGGCCACGAGGATCGAATTGCTCGGATTGGAAGGGTCGTACTTCACGCTCGCAGGTTGGCCCGCGACAATGCGGTGCAGATGCACACGCTCCTCGAGGCCGGTGACATCCTGTGCGGTCTCATACGTGACGCCGGAAATGGAATAGCTGTAGCAGATCATCTGGCGGCTTGCGGGCGCGACAACTGCTCCATTGCCTCGGCCAAACAGGCCTGCCCTGCGCTGGTTGGCGAAGTCGGGAGTGCTCGTCTGAATCAGCTCGGTGACTCTGCCTTCTGCGATGCGGCCCACTTGATTTACATGCAAACGCCGGCGGCGCTCGATTTCTTCGGAAGTGGGAGGACGACTGCGCCAGCGATAGAGAAGCGATCCCACGAGGAGCACGGCAGCGGCTCCCGCGCCGGCCCACACGCGGATGTCACCAGGAAGATGATCGGGAAACTTCACCGACCTGACCGGTTGGCCGTTTGGGGTGGAAAAATGCCGCCAATCGTGGCCTGAGCAGACTGCCAATCCTTCAGGAAGCTATCGAGGCCTTTGTCCGTGAGTGGATGCTTGAAGAGCATCTCCAAAACTTTAAACGGCATGGTGCCAATGTGCGCGCCCATTTTGGCGGCTTCCACGACATGGATCGGGTGGCGAAGGCTCGCCGCAAGAACCTCGGTCTTGTAATTGTATGCGCGATAGATGGTCATGATCTCGGAGAGCAGCCCGAGTCCGTTTTCCGAGATGTCGTCCAGACGTCCCAGGAACGGGCTGCAGAAATAGGCTCCGGCCTTTGCAACGATGAGCGCCTGGGCCGGAGAAAATACAAGGGTTACGTTTGTGCGAATGCCTTCTTTGCCCAGCGTCACGACGGCGCGGATGCCGTCGGGCGTCATCGGAATTTTCACGATGATGTTCGGGTGCCAGGTGGCGATTTCGCGGCCTTCGCGGAGCATCCCGGCGGTGTCCGTGGAAACAACTTCGGCGTTCACCACGCCGGGCTTCACGACTTCGCAGATCTCGAGAATCAGCTCGCGGAACTGGCGCTTCTCTTTGGCGACGAGCGTGGGATTTGTGGTGATGCCATCAAGCACGCCGAGCGCGGCGGCCTGGCGGATCTCGTCGAGATTCGCTGTGTCCAGGAAAAATTTCATGATGGTTACCCTTCTGCGCGAGATGAATTCCAGCCTGATAAAGCGCGGAGCAAATCAAGCGTCTTGCGCAACCACCGGGTTGCGCAAAGTGCCCACGCCGCCGACGACAACTTCGACGACATCACCTGCCTGCACCGGCCCAACTCCGGAAGGCGTGCCGGTGGCAATCACGTCGCCCGGCAGCAAGGTCATCACGCGCGAAATCCATCTGATTATAACATCAACCGAAAACATCATTTCGGAAGCGCGGCCCGATTGTTTCCTTACTCCGTTGAGGAATGTTTCTACAGTAGCGGCATTCAGGTCGAGCTCGGTTTCAAGCACAGGCCCGAACGGACAGAAAGTGTCGAAGCCTTTTCCACGCGTCCACTGGCCGTCGGATTTCTGAAGGTCGCGCGCAGTCACGTCATTTAGACAGGTGAAGCCTGCGATGTAGGCCTTCACGTCATCGCCTTCGGCAAGTTGGGAACATGTACGGCCGATGATGACGGCGATCTCGCCTTCATAATCCACGCGTTTCGATATGGCGGGCATAACGATGGGCTCTTCCGGCGCGATGATGGCCGATGGCGGCTTCAAGAAAATGAGCGGTTCGGGCGGCACCTCGTTGCCGAGTTCGTTTGCGTGCTCGCGGTAATTGCGGCCGACGCACACAATCTTGCTGGGTACCGACGGCGGCAGGAGCTTTACTTCGCTGAGCGGCCACACGCGCTCGCCGGCTCGCCAGCCCGAGAAAAAATCACCGGAGATTTCGCGGACGTTTGCGCCTTCCACCACTCCGGCAAACGCGCCGGGGTGCGTATCACCACTCGAACGCGAGACGGCACCGGACAAGAGCGCGGGTTGGAAACGACAGAGCTTCATCGGGTTCCCAAATTGGATTCTGAAATTTGCGTGGGCAATTCTAGCAGGTCTTGCGGTTCCAGAGGAAAGCGGTCGCGAAACTAAAGAGGCCGATGGCGCAATTTCGCCTCGGCAGCTAGATGGTGATGGTGGTCTCGGGTGGCCCGAATCAAACCTCCAATCCAGACAACAACAGCCAAAACCAAATAAACGCCCGCACCCAAAACGAAAATATGAAACGCGCCCATGCGGGGGGAAAGCCGCCCGAAGTACATCGTCCAGGCGAAATAGCACAGGCTGCCGATGGCCCAGCCGATTCCACCCGAAACGAGCAGGTCACGCGCGGAATTGCGGAACCGAGCTATTGGCTCAAAGGCGATCAGGAAGAGCACCGCGAGCGCAGCAGCATTCCGAAAGATCGCCAGACGGTCAAGGATGCTGACTCGATTGGCGATGATCAACCAGACCGTGAGCACGAGGGACAGCAGCACTCCCATGCGCAAGCCGGTGCGAAGCGCCGGGTAGCGCAACATCGGATGACGAAACCAGGGACGCCAAATCCTGTCCCGAGACTGGGAGGGGGACATACTCAAACCTTTCTTCGTTATCGTGACGCTCAGGGCTCTTGCCGCGGTAAATCCGCAGTTACAGAAGAGCTGAGAGGGCTTTCGTTTCCGGAGCGATCCACCGCAGACACCCTGTAATAATACCGCTTGCCGGACAGAGCAGTCATATCACGGAACGTAGGGCTCAACAAGAGCTGCGAGTTCAGTCTTAGGCCAGGGTTGTCCGGTTGCTCACTCCTGTACACCCAATAGCCCGCAAGGTCAGGTTCTGTACTGATGTCCCACGATAGTTCGACGTTTGCTGGTACGGTTTGGGTTGCAGGGACAATGAGGACAATCAATCGCTGGGGTGCAGCGGGTGGGAAGATGTCCTTCGGCGTGACAACGATTGGCCTCGAGTCGCCTGACTCGACGGACTGCCCCTCGGAACCGCCGACACTACGCACGACATACACATATGTAGCGTCGAACGCGAATTGCGTATCGCGAAATCTCGTTGAAGGCGCGGGACCGATTAAATCCAACCCACCTGTCAAATGTAATTGGGAGACATCGGTGAATTCCGGGGGCAAGGCAACGCCAGCAGGAATCGTCGCGCGGTAAACGCGATAGCCGACAACAGTGCCCGCGGATGCGCCCTCCGCGGGCGCTGACCAGGCAAGCTCGATGGCGGATTCGGTTGTTTCAGCGTGGACTCCAGATGGCGGCGCGGGCACTGGAAGAACGCGCACGGAGACAACATTGGAATCTGCCGACGCGCGTTTTTTCGAGGAGCGCACCCGGACCATGTAAACCATCTCCTGCGCCGCGGGAAATGTAGCGACAAGAGGGTCGCGGAATTCAATCACTCCTGCGTGGAGGTAGGTGTCCACAACCGCGGAGGGCAAAGTGTAAACGAGACGAGTGGTCAGCTTGGCCACGCCGCCCGCGGGCCGCTCACCGCGAAAAATTTCGATGGCCGGAGGCTCCGCGAGCCGGTCGCCGCCTTCCGATTGCGTCGGAAGAGTGAAGTTCAGCACGACGTTGCCGCCCATTTGATGCGCCGACAAATCCGTGACGGGCTTTGGAACGATTGGCTTTGGAGGAGTCGGCTCACCGGGTGCGCCGCACCCGCCAAGAAGGCAGCAAACGCATGCTGCCAGTAGGATTCCGCCGGGAACTCGAAGGGCGCGGCGGCGGTATGCGGCGGAAGCTGCGAGCATGAATTTGGTCTTGCTCAGAGGATGTAGCGGCTCAGGTCTTGATTCTTTACGATGTCTGCGAGCTGCTTGGTGACGTATTCGGTGTCAATCTTGATGGTCTTTTTCTTCAGGTCCGGAGCTTCAAACGAAATTTCTTCGACGAGCTTTTCCATGATGGTGTGGAGGCGGCGCGCGCCGATATTTTCGGTCTGATCGTTCACCTGGGTGGCGAAGCGCGCGAGGGTCGCGATGGCATCTTCCTCGAAAGTAATCTTGAGGCCTTCCGTCTCGAGCAGCGCAGTGTATTGCTTGATGAGCGCATTCTTTGGCTCGGTGAGGATACGTATAAAGTCCGCCTCGCCGAGCGAGGTCAACTCAACGCGGATGGGAAGGCGCCCTTGCAACTCCGGAATGAGGTCGGAAGGTTTGCTAACGTGGAACGCACCCGCCGCGATAAAAAGAATGTGGTCGGTGCGGATCATGCCGTAGCGCGTGTTTACCGTCGTACCTTCGATAATCGGGAGGATGTCGCGCTGCACGCCTTCGCGCGAGACGTCCGGCCCGTGGCCAGATTCGCGCCCAGCGATTTTGTCCACCTCATCTATGAAAATAATGCCCATCTGCTCGGCGCGCTCGACGGCCCCACGCGTCACCTGATCCATGTCAATGAGCTTGTTTTCTTCTTCCTGGATGAGGTAATCGAACGCCTCGGATACGGTGACCTTGCGCTTTTTTTTCTGCTGGCCGAATAAACCGGAGAAATTCGCAAACATGTCCTTTACGTTGACGTCCATTTCCTCGACGCCCTGGTTGGAGACGATTTCAAACGAGGGCATGGATCGTTCGCGGGTTTCGACTTCGACCATGCGGGCGTCGAGCTTGCCTTCGCGCAACTGGGCGCGGAGTTTCTCGCGCGTGCGGTCCGAATTTTCCTTGCGCAAAGCTTCGACTTCTTTCGCCACGGGGCTGGCAGGATCCGCAGGCGGTGGAGAAGGCGGCAGGAGTAAATCAAGCACACGCTCCTCCGCGGCTTGTTCGGCGCGCTCGGCGACTTCGTCCAGCTTCTCTTCGCGCACCATGTCAATGGAGGTTTCGACGAGGTCGCGCACCATGGACTCGACATCGCGGCCAACGTAGCCGACCTCGGTGTACTTCGAGGCTTCGACCTTCACGAAGGGGCAGCCCGCAAGACGCGCCAAGCGCCGCGCGATTTCCGTTTTGCCGACGCCGGTGGGGCCGATCATCAAAATATTCTTCGGGAGGACCTCTTCGGCCATTTCGGCGGGAAGTTTTTGGCGGCGGACGCGGTTGCGCAGCGCGATGGCGACGGCGCGTTTTGCAGCGGCCTGGCCGACGATGTATTTGTCGAGTTCAGCCACAATCTCGCGCGGCGTCAACTCGTCAAACGACGGCAGCGGCTCCGGTTCGTCCTGCCGCTCGCCGCCGGGGAGATAAATCACCATGTTTTTGTCCACCTTGTCAGCCATGGTCCGGGCTTACAACTCCTCAATCGTGAAATTTGTATTTGTATAGATGCATATTTCCGCGGCGATGCTCATCGCTTCCTGCACAATTTCGCGCGCGGTCATTTTCGTGTTCTTGGCGAGGGCGCGCGCAGCCGAAAGGGCAAACGTGCCGCCCGAGCCGATGGCCAGTATGCCGTCGTCGGGCTCGATGATGTCGCCATGACCGGAAAGCAAGAATGTGGACTTGGTGTCGGCGATGACGAGCAGCGCGTCCAGGTGGCGGAGCGCACGATCCGTGCGCCATTCCTTGGCCAGTTCGACCGCCCCGCGCGAAAGATTGCCGTGAAATTCCTGGAGCTTGTTCTCGAAGCGTCCGAAGAGAGAGAGGGCGTCGGCTGTGGAGCCTGCGAAGCCCGCGAGCACCTTGTCTTCATAGAGTCGGCGGATTTTCTTGGCGTGATGCTTCATCACGTGGTCGCCGAGCGTGACCTGGCCGTCGCCTGCCATCACGACTTTGTTGTCGCGCCGCACGCACAAGACTGTTGTGCCGTGCATCTGCTGGGAATTCTGGCTCATGGACGTTCGGCCATTATACCGCGAAGGCGAGATGCGACCAATGCGCTCGACTGAACGAAAGGAATTGTGTGTTTTCAAAAGGCGCGGGGCGACCGTTATTCACTATTTATCGCGTCTAGGCGCGCAGGCCTGCGTCAACTGCGTCCGCGAAGGCGTTGATTTCCGTTTGCTGGGTGAAGATGTGGGTTGCGATGCGGATGCGCGGCGCGCCGCCGCCGACGCGGATGGCGCGCTTGCCGCATTCCCCGAAAATTTTGGCGATATCTCCTTTGGGATTTGCGAAGCTGACGAGGCCCGCGTAGAAATCGTCACGGCTCGCGGCGGTGAGTTCGAGCGGCGGATGCGAAGTAACGATGTCGCGGACCTTGATCGCCTGCTGATGGATGCGCGTGTAGATGCGCTCCGGCCCAATGGTGTGAAAGAAATCAAGCGCAGCTTTGAGCCCGACCATCACGCTCAGGTTTGATGTGCCGAGATTTTCGAAGCGGTAGGCTTTCAAATCGTAGTTCTTCCAATCACCGGAGCAAACGTTTACCCATAATTTTTTCTGTAGATCGTTGCGAACGTAGAGCAATCCCGTACCCTTTGGCGACATCAGCCATTTGTGCGGGCTCGATGAGTAGAAGTCGCAGCCAAGATCCACCAAGTTGAGCGGGATCTGCCCGACGGCGTGCGCGCCATCCACATGCACCATTACGCCCTTCGCGTGCGCCATCACGCAAATTTGTTTCACCGGCAGAATCAGGCCGGTTGACGTAGTAATGTGTGCGATGGCCATGACCCGCGTGCGTGGCGTGATTGCTTTTTCCAGCAAGCCGACGATTTCTTCCGGCGACGCTGGAGGAGTGGGGAGCGCGACGTTGACGATTTTGATTCCGAACCGCTCGGCCTTCTGTTCCCAGCAGCCGCGAAGGCCGGGATGCTCCTGATCCGTGAGGATGGCTTCCTCGCCGGGCTTCATGTCCAGTCCGTTGCAGACAACATTGTTGGCTTCGGTGGCGTTGCGGAGAATTGCAAGGTCGTCGATGTTGATGTGCAGAAACGCGGCCATGGCTTCGCGCAATTCGTGGATGCGCGTGTTTTCTTCGTAGCCAAACCACGGGTATGGCGCTTCGCGGTATTCCTCCGCGCTTAACAAATGCTGAATCGTCGCGCGCAAAACGGGCAAGGGCGTGCATCCAACCGACCCGCAGTTCAGATTGATGTGGTCAGAGGCGAGCAACCACTGGCGGCGCAGTTCGGCCCAATAACGCTCGGGGTCCGAGGCGAAGAGATCCTGCGGAGGAAGAGGCGGCCCTTCCTGCGCCATCATCTGTTCGGCGCGGGCGAGCGGCAAACCAAAGATTGCCGCAGCAGCAGCGGCTTGATGCAGGAATTGGCGGCGTTGCATGAGAGCGTCCTCCTCGCGCGAGCGCGAAAACTCTGTTCGCGCGGAGTCTAGCAGAAACAGGAAGCGAGGGAGTAGTCCGGCTGCGAATTGCACGGGCCTAAATCGGGAGTTACTTGGTCTTCTTACCTTTCCAGCGTTTCTGAAGGTCTTCCTTGGTGAAGAGCTCGGGCTCAACGCCGGAGTTGTATTTGCAAGCGTCATAAAAAGTTTGTTGAGAGCGCTTGCCGTCGCGTTCGCGCGAAATCCCATACGGCGTTTGCACGCCTTCCACAAGATGCCAGTTCGAGTAAATGGTGGTGTCCTGTATCTGGTCGGTGGTCTTCGGGTCAATCGAGGTAACGATGTAACGAACCGGCAGATGAGTCCCGCGGTCCACGGCGATTCGGAAGGTGTGCTGGTCGGCGTCCGTGATTTCCACCCAGTCGGTTTGCTTCAAGTCCACAACATCTTCACCACGATAGCGATATTCGAGGTCTGGTTCCTTCAGGCGGTAACGAATCAGGTTGTCAAAAGTGGTTCTCACACTGGCCTGAAACGCGGCAGCAACCACGGGATCAACGTCTTCGACGCCGCCTTTGTCTAGCGACCACGCCTGATTGCCGTTGTAAACATCAATGAGAATTCCCTTGCGGGTAATTTCCCGCCGATACTTGTCGGGAAAAATCCAGACTCCCCTAAATTGAGCAAAGGCGCCGACTTGGCCCATCATTGCCCCGAATTGCGTAAGCCTTCCGGTGCAATCGGAATCGCGCACATTGAGATACGCATTGCCGCCAAGCCCAGAAATCATCTGCTGAATGATCTCCTTCGCCATGGCTGCGCTTTTTTCGGCGGGAATGGTGTCCGGGTTCTGCGCGCGCGGCGATGCGCCCGCATCGAGCGGCTGCAAGACAAGCGAGCATGCCACCAGCGCGATTGCCGCGACACCGGACAACGCAAGAATGGGTTTCAGCCGCACAGCACTGCGCCTCCATTTACATTGAGCACTTCGCCGGCAATAAAGGTTGCCAGGTCGGAGGCCATGAACAGTATCGGGCCGGCAATTTCCTCCGCCGTCGCCACCCGGCGCAGGGGAATCGCGGACATTGCAAATTTCGCTCCGGCCTTCGTGTTCAGCACGGGCTTTGACATGTCTGTATCCACCCAGCCCGGTGCGACGCAATTCACGAGGATGTTGTGCCGCGCGAGTTCGGTGCTCAGCCCTTTCACCATGCTGATTATGGCGCCCTTGGACGCGGCGTAGTGCGCGTGAAACGCTTCGCCCCGCTGCCCGGCCGTCGAGCTGATGGCGATGATGCGCCCGCTTTTCTGCGCGATCATCCGCGCGGCGGCATAGTGAATCACGGTATAGACGCTTTTCAGATTAATGCGCAGCATATCGTCCCACTGCCGCTCGGTGAGCTGCTCGATGGGCGCATCTTCCGCGTTCCAAATGCCCGCGTTGGCAACGAGGATGTCGAGGTGGCCGAGCCGAGTGGTGGCGTGGTCAATCAACTTTTTTGCGTCGGACATCTTGCTGAGATCGGCCTTCAGCGATTCGACGCGCGTGCCATGCTTGCGCGCTTCCTGTTCCACATTCTCCGCGGCTTCGCGGTTGGTATGGAAATTGAACACGACGTCCGCGCCCGACTGGGCAAAGAGTTTCACGGCTGCCGCGCCGATGCCGCGCGAACCCCCGGTGATGACCGCCGCCTTGCCTGTGAGTGAAATCATACTTCCCCCTGGTGATTGCGGTGCAGCGATAGCGATACAAGCGACGAAATGCAAATCAAGTAGTGCAGCAAGAACAGACGCCTTGCTTGAAATGATTGCTCAGGTCGCTTGAGGAGCGACCCCCGCGGCTGCACGGACAAGCGCGCGGAAGATCGCGGCGGAAAATGCGTCGCCGGCCTCTTCATGTACAGGGCGCTCGGGATGCCACTGGACGCCGACAATCCATTGGTCGGAGTCGCCATCAGTTGAGTGAGCGAATGCTTGGCCGATCCCCGCGTATTCAACGGCTTCAATCACGCCGTCGGGCGCCTTGGCCGTAACGCGCAAGCCGCGCCCAGGAGTCCGAATCGCCTGATGGTGGGAGGTGTTCACTCGATTGTCGAGTGTGCCGGAAATTTCCGCGAGCTTTGAGCCTGCCTCGATATGCAGCGCGTGCACGGGATCCTGCGACGGCGCGGGCATCAGTTCACCATTGGCGTTCTTGCTGTGGCGCAATGCATGAGGGAGTTCGCTTGGAATGTCCTGCACTAGTGTTCCGCCAAAAAAAACATTCAGGGTTTGCGCGCCGTAACAAATCGCAAGGACCGGCTTTTGTTCGGCAAATGCGTGCTCGTAGATTGCCCAATCGGTGCGCTCGCGGGGCGGGTCGGCCTCGCCGCACTTTGGATGGCGCGCCGCGCCATAGCGGGCCGGGTCAACGTCCGCAGGGCTGCCCGTCGTGACAAAAGCGTCGAGCGAATTCAGCAAGGCGGGGAGATTCGCGTCATTAAGGTTCAGGGAGATTGGGACCGCTTCGCCGCCTGCTTCGCGCACGGCCTGACAATAATATTCGTGCTTGCGGTTTTCGCCGGCGGCCTCTTCCTTGGCGGTGCGGTAAGGTATGCCCACCCGAAGCGCGCCTGCACGAAGCCCCTGTTGATTGCTGGGAATGGAGTTCATCATGGAAACTTAAATCGTAGCATCCGCCGCCATCGCGCTTCAACCCGGCCAGGCGGGATGGACCGCGGCATCACTTTTCCAGCCAAAATCGCGAATTTAACGCTCTTCGATGGGCTCGGGGTGAATCGTGACCTGGGCGATCTGGGGGAACTTTTCCTTTACACGGTCTTCGAGCATGGCGGTAGCGTCATGAATTTCGGTAATCGGCAATTCACCGCGCATTGCGCAATGGCACGAGACGAGAATTTTATGGCTCAGTTGGCGGACGTGGACTTCGTGGCAATCCACGAGTTCGTGGTATTCGGCGGCAAGGGAATTGAGATAGGCCTCGACGTCGCGGCCCAGATCTTTCATCTCGCGCGCGGTGCGGACGTCTCGCGCGATTTCCGAGCCAAGCGGTTCGATATGAATGTTCACTTCGGCGGTTTTGCCGTTTCTTACCGCAGCGGCGAGCGTAGCAATCTCGACCTCGAGATCCGTGGCCTGGCGATGCGCTTCGCGGAGAGTCAGGCGGTCTTCCACTTCAAGGTGCAACTCGATGAAGAGGCGCCCCTCGAGTTCCTGTGCAGTAAGGCCGTGGATGGCGAGACCGCGGCGCTGCGCGGCGGCGCGAACTGCGTCGAAGAGATGCTCATTGGCGAGGGCGCGCGGCTCCATGTGAACCATCACGTCGGCGGGCAGGATTTCTCCAACGCGGCGCTCGACTGCGTCGCTGATCTGGTGCACGCGCTCAAAACTTGCGGTGCGCGGAACGCTGATGGTGACGTCGACAAAATGCTTGTTTCCGGAGCGGCGGAGCCGCACGCGCTCGGCGCCGAGCACGCCATCCGTGTGCGAGACGGCGTCTGTGATTTTTTCCTGCAAGCCTTCGGGAGCGGCGTCAAGCAGCGCGTCTAGGGTGCGCATGCCCATTCGTGAGCCGACCCATATTATGAATCCCGCGACGGCCAGCGCGGCGATCGAGTCGGCGTATCGCAGCCACGGAAGCCCATAACGCGCGCCGAGCCAGGTTACAGCGATACCCAGGATGACAGTGAGCGTGCTCCACACATCGGTTGAAAAATGGAGTGCGTCCGCCTCCAGTGCTTCGCTCGCGTGTTTCCGAGCCACGCGGTTGAGGGCGCGCGCGCGAAAAAGGTCCACGCACAGCGCGATGCCGAGCAGGCCGATGGCGAGCAGGCTCGGCCGGATGGCGACCTCCTGAAAGAACAGACGGCGGAAGGCCTCGTAAATAATGTAAAGCGCGGTGAGCAGGAGGAGGCCGGTTTCGACAAACGCGGAGAAGCTTTCAAACTTTCCGTGGCCGTAGGGATGGCGCGCGTCAGCGGGCTCATCGGAAACGCGCACGGATAGATAAGTGATGACCGCGGCTACCAAATCCAGGCTCGAATGCAAGGCTTCAGAAAGGACTCCGAGGCTGCCCGTGGCTACGGTCAGGAATACCTTCAGGCACACCAGTACGATGGCGGAGCCGACCGAGGCCATCGCCGCCAGCCTCTTTTCGCGGACGGTAGCTGAAATCTCCATTTGGTGAATTCGGTGCAATAGCGTAGCACGGAGGCCGCCGGAAACCGCCTTCTTCTATACCCCCGGGGCAGAAGCGCGCTGGGCAATGAATGGCCGCAGGAGCAACTCATTCCATGCGCCGCCAGTTGCACCTCACGCCTAATAGTCGAAGCTTGCCCCACGCTGAAAAATGGTGCAGATTAAGCATATCCCTCGGAGGTCAACCATGAAGTCAGCCCGTGCCATGATGTGTCTCGCCGGATTGCTAATGTTCATTGCGGGAGTGAGCCCAATGCACGCGCAGACGGCGCCCGCAAGCCCAGCCGATCCGCAGGCGATCTGGAATGCGCTGGCGCGCCCCGCGTTTGATCCTCAGAAGATTGCAAAGGTCAGCAATCTCGTCATCACACGGGACCGGATTCGCGTTGCCCTTGATAGCGGGACACTTCATTTTACGCAGCCGGTAAATGGGGTCGTGTTCGGCGCCGTGTTCAGCGGGCAGGGGCGGTTGCAGATGGGTCCTCCGAACGCGCAGGAGGGCCAGCAGCTTCAGCTATTCACCAAGGAAGCTGAGTTGAACCAGGCGTTTTCCGACGCCGTGTTTGTGTTCACCGACAAAACCTTCGACGAGATCGCAGCAAAGGTGCAATGGGGCGGTGCCAGTGCGACAAACGACGACCTTCTAGGTTCCCGGATTCAGGCGGGCGAGGACTCGGGCGCGGAATTCCTTCCGTTACTTTTCAAGAGTGTGATGGCCACAGACCGTTCAAAGAGCGCAATTTTCATGGCGGATGTAAAGACGGATCAACATGGTTGGGTCAACGCCCTTTATGAGGCCGACAGGCCCGAAGATATCAGCCTTGGGCGCTGGGCTGATCTGGGAGCAGTCAAATTCTTCGATGTTTGGATGAGTTTCCCCGCTGGCGGCCGAAGCTCAAGCGAGGCGTTTAACGTCCCTCTCGAAAAAGCGGACTACCAAATCCGTGCATACGACATGGATGTAAGGGTAACGAGCACTCCTGACCTCACCGCTACGGCCAAGATCAAGATGGAAACAGAATGGGCCGGCGAACGAGTCCTGCTCTTTGGGCTGGATTCAAATTTGCGGGCACAGAAAGTTTCTGACGAAAATGGGGGGTCGCTTACATTTATTCAGGCTCGTGAAAGGAAGGACCGTTACCAATCATACGGAGACTACGTCGCCGTCATCCTTCCCGTACCAACCGAGGCAAAGCAAGGGGTGGTTTTGACCTTCCAGTATTCGGGAAGACGCGCAATCCAGTCTGCGGGGCCCGGCGTATTTTTTCCCGAGAGCTATGGCTGGTACCCGGCTCGGATGACGTCCTCTACGTCTGGAGATGAATTTGCACCACGGTTTGACTGGGACATTCGTTTTCGATTCCCCAAAAAATACGTTGCGATTGTGACGGGAAATAAAGTAAGCGAAAACTCGGAAGGAAATGAAACTGTTTCCGAGTGGAAAAGCGAAGTCCCACTTACAGTTGCAGGGTTTGCGTATGGAGATTTCAGGGTTTACACGGAAAAGGTCGGTGACATTGAAGTCCAGGTCTACGCCAACAAACTACCTGATAACCAGATGGCCGCTCTCCAACGGGAAGCGAATGACCCTAACGCTGAAGTTGCCGTCGGCCAGCTCTCTCCGGCAAATCTTGCCCCCACGATCGGTAACGAAATGGGGAACGCGCTCCGCACGTTCATAGCGTATTACGGCCCATACCCTTACAAGCAGCTTGCAATAACCAGTATTCCTGCAGGATATGGACAGGGATGGCCGGGCTTGATTTATCTCTCTGCCCTTACTTTTATGGACAAAACGCAACTCAACACGTTCCGGATTCCTCCGAACGATCCACGACTAACGCAATTCTTTCGCGCGCACGAGACCTCTCACCAGTGGTGGGGGCACCGAGTCGGCTGGAAGAGCTATCACGACCAATGGCTTTCCGAGGGATTCGCGGAGTTCTCCGGCAATCTCTATACGCAACTAAGGGACAACCAGAAGGAATACGTCGACCGGCTTCGCGCAGATAAACTGGACTTGCTCGCCAAGGACGACCACAACCACGTGATTGATTCCGTTGGCCCCATTTGGATGGGCTATCGGACCACTTCCTCTATTGGCCTTTGGAGAGGGCAACCGGATACTGCGGTTATTATTTACAGCAAGGGCGGTTACGTTCTCGGAATGCTACGTATGATGATGGCGGATTCCCGCGCCCAGGACCCCGACGCGCGCTTCAAAGCCATGATGCAGGACTTTTGCAAGACGTTCGACAACAAGGCCGCATCCACGGAAGACTTCAAAGCTATCGCGGAAAAGCATATGACCCAAGCGATGGATCTCGGTGGAAACCACAAGCTCGACTGGTTCTTCAACCAGTACGTTTACGGCACGGGGATCCCGCACTACGAGTTTCATTATGAAGTGAAGGACGCGGGGAACGGCCAATGGAACGTGACAGGCTCGATCAAGCGTAGCGGCGTGCCCGAACCATGGATGGACGCAGTTCCGCTGTTTATGGAACGCAACGGCCAGATGGTGCGGCTTGGGCTCGTAAGCGCAATAAAGGCTGATACGCCGCTGCAATTCACGCTTCCGCAAAATCCCGGAAAACTCCAAATCAACACGAATGAAGAGCTTCTTGCAGAGATAAAACAGTAAGAAACATTCCGTGAGATGCGGGGTTCTATGACCAGGGGCAAGCAAATTTGTCCCTTGCGCAAAGGGCTTTTTCGGGATTAAGCTTTCCGTGCTGCTGCTTAGGAAACAGTAGTACCATAGTCCTATTCGGGCTCCCAGCCCGTCCCAGTACCCTTGTACCGGGTCATCCTAGGCAGAGGAAGAATCCTCAGCGCGGACGACGAAAAGAACGATTAGGAATCTCTAACTTAGCGGACTTTTATGAACCCAACGATTCTCGCTCAGCCGCAGATTAGTCTCCGAAAACAGTTTTCCACAGGCTCAGGCGCCACCTCGCCGAACCATGTGATTCTGAAGCCTGCCCCTGGGAAACACGGGACAACCGCGAGGTTTTCGCTGCTCCCGCAGACCAAGCCGCGCCTTGGCGCGATGGGCGCGAGCATAACCTTTCAGGTGGGATTGCTGGCGATCATCCTGATCGTCCCTCTGGTTTTTCCACAGAAGATGATCCCAAAGCTGTTGTTCAACGTGATGCCTCTTACGACGCCGCAGGTCGATGTCCCGGTGCCCGCGAAACAGCCGCCCCCTGTCCGGCCGAAACCCCAACCGCTGCCGCCGCCGGTTGAGGAAGCCGTCGTGGCGCCGCCACCGCCGCAACCAAAAGTCATCGCGCCTCGAAATTTGACGCCGAAGGTTCAGCCAAAGGTCACGGCCCCTGTGGAAGCGCCAAAGGTTGAGGAGGTTTTGCCGACTCCTAAGATTGATACTGTCATTGCGGCCCCGGCTCGCCCGCGTCCCCCTGTGGAAACAGGGTTGATGAGCACGGGAAGCGCGGCCCCCGCGACACTTCCAAAGAAAATGGATCCAAGCAAGGTGCAGACCGGCGGATTCGGCGATCCCAATGGAGTCTCGGGGCCATCGAATCCAAACGTCCGTGCAAACGTCAACGGGCGCGGATCTTTTGATTTGCCCAACGGCCCGGGTTATGGCAACGGGACCGGTGGCGCCAACGGCGCGCGCGGCACGGTAGCCAGCGCCGGCTTCGGCAACGGAACTGCAATTCCGCCGACCGGCGGCGGGAAACGAACTGGAACAGTGCAGTCCGGCGGTTTCAGTCAGGCGACCGTGGAAACGGATAACAAGCCGAAGCAGCAACAGACGCAAGCTGCCGCGGTGCAGCCGATCGTGATCCTCGAAAAGCCGAAACCGCAGTACTCGAAAGAAGCGCGTGATCTCAAGATCGAAGGCACGGTACTGGTGAGCGTGGTTTTCAAAGCGAATGGCGAAATTGTGGTCCAAGGCATCGCGAAGGGTCTCGGACACGGTCTGGATGAATTGGCGATGCAAGACGCGAAACTCATCAAGTACAAACCGGCAATCAGCAACGGGCAGCCTGTTGATTTCCCGGCTACGGTTCACATCGAATTTCTGTTGGCATACTGAACTGTTGACATACTGAAATGAAGTGGAGGAGTGGAGGAAACATGCGCACGCTAAAGGCAGTCCTAATCATACTGGCTCTTATTGTCGTCGCGGCACCGGCGGCGTTTGGCCAGCAGCAAAACCAAACTAACGACATGCTCAACCAGGTGATCGACAAGATCATCGCGCGGGAAAAAGTGGAGATGGACAATATCCACACATTCTCGCCGCTGGTTGAAACCTACATCCAGAACCTCCGGACTGAAAAAGACGGAGCGCCAACGCCGGCCGGCGACACCTATTTCATCGGCCGCGCGAGGTTTGATAAAGGCCTTCAGGTCGAATCTCTAATTGACGCCGGTGGATTCCGCAAGGGAGTCATGAGCGGATTCTCGGGTATTTTCAGCACGGGCCTCACCTATGTTCCGGTCGGATTCCTGGAAATGGTCTTCCTGGACAAGAACGGCTTCGACCGCGAGAACTACAAATTCGATTACGTCCGCCGTGAATTCCTGGGCGAAGTCCGCTGTCTGGTCTTTGACGTGACACCGGAAGAATCGAAGGGACACCACGCTCAGAGCCGTTTTGTCGGCCGCATCTGGGTCGAGGACAAGGACTTCACCATCGTGCGGTTCAATGGCGCCTATAACGGCGGCTCACGGGAAAAAGTCTATTTCCATTTCGATAGCTGGCGGATGAACACGGGCCCGAACATGTGGCTGCCGTCGTTCATCTATAGCGAGGAAAAGGACCTGCATGCGTCGCTGGTGGGGAAGGCCATATCCTTCAAGGCGCAGACCAGGCTCTGGGGGTACAACCTCGGGCATTCCAAACAGGAACAGGAACTGGGCAGAATCCTCGTGGAAGCCAACGCGCCCATTAACGACCAGACGACTACGAACAATGACGTCTCTCCGCTGCAAGCCCAGCGAAGCTGGGACCGGCAAGCCGAAGACAACGTGATTGACCGCCTCGAACGGCTGGGCCTACTTTCGCCAAAGGGCGAGGTGGACACCGTTCTCGAGAAAGTCGTGAACAACATTGAAGTTACGAACAACCTCGACATCCAGCCAGAAATCCGCTGCCGCGTCCTGTTGAATTCGACGCTCGAGTCGGTTTCAATCGGCCACACCATTATCCTGAGCCGCGGATTGATTGACGTTTTGCCGGATGAAGCGAGTCTGGCGACCGTGTTGGCAGGGGAAGTGGCGCACATCGTGCTTGGCCATCGCGTGGACACGCAGTTCGCGTTCTTTGACCGCGTGCTGATGTTCAACGAAAAAGAAACCTTCCAGCATTTCGATTTCGCGCGCACGAAGGAAGAAGACGACGCGGCGAGCGCCAAGGCCGCTGAGTTGCTGAAGAATTCGAATTACAAGGATCAGCTCAAGACGGCGCAACTCTTCTTCGGGGAATTACGGAACCGCGCGAAAGAGATTCCGAATCTGATTAGCCCGAAGCTGGGCAATGCCGTACTCTTGCAAGCGCCCGTCGAGGCTCAGGCGAATGCCACTCCGGAACCCAACCAGATCGTTGCGCTGCCGCTGGGCGGCCGCGTGAAACTCGATCCCTGGGACGACAAACTCGAGATGCTGAAGAGCAAGTCCGTGGGCAGCATTTCCGAACGCGAAAAGATGCCGTTTGAGGTCACGCCGTTCATGCCCTATCTTGTGCGGCAATCCAGCGGCCTGCCTCCGACAAACATCAACGCGGAAGTGAAACAAAACGACAAGAACCCGCAACAGAAGTAAGCGCAGGTTTCATCCACACCTCCTGCCGGCGGCAGGTTCCGCGAACGCGGAATCGGCCGCCGGTTTCGTTTTTCCGGGCGTGATATTCTAGTGGCTACGGAAACGTACTAGTTCCCATGAGCGCATCGGCAAGTCCTGTACCACCGCCGCAAAAGAAGCCCGGGCGCACCGCGCCGTTGTGGAAGAGTCTGCCCGATGCCTGGCGGATGCTGAAGCCCAACGTTCCCCTGCTGGTTCTGGGTTTTGTGCTGATGGCGATCGGCAAAGTGGCGGGCCTGGTGATTCCCTACACGACCAAGCCTTTCGTGGACAGCGTGCTGAACGGCGGCCAAATGGGCCTGCTGCCGCGAATCGTCGGAGCGGTTCTGATTGCCACCGTCGTGCAGGCTCTGACCTCCTACAGCCTCTCCCAGCTCATCTCAAAATCGGCGCAGCGGATGATCGCTGAACTTCGCCGCCGCGTGCAAACGCACGTTGGACGATTGCCCATTTCTTATTTCGACGCCAACAAAACAGGGCAGCTGGTTTCACGAATTATGAACGATGTGGAGGGCGTCAGGAACCTCATCGGAACCGGGTTGATCGATTTCTTCGGCAGCATCCTCACGGCGATTCTGGCGTTCGGATACCTCCTGCACGTCAGTTGGATGCTCACAGCAATTGCGATCTGTGTACTCGTCATTTTCGGCGTCGGTATGAGTAAAGCATTCGCCGTGATTCGTCCGCTCTTCCGCGCCCGGCCAAAAATCACCGCGGAGGTTGCAGGCCGGTTAACGGAATCGCTCGGAGGCGTGCGTGTAATAAAGGGTTACAACGCGGAGTCACGCGAAGAAAAAGTGTTCGCGGACGGCGTCGAACGCCTGCTTCAAAATATTCTGAGTTCCATCAATGCGATTTCGATGATGAGTTCATCATCCTCGGTACTCATGGGTCTGGTGACCGCACTCCTCATGTATTTCGGCGGGCGCATGGTTTTCCATCATTCAATGAGCACCGGTAGCTGGGTTCAATACTCGTTCTTTCTCGCCATGCTGGTTGCTCCCGTATTCCAGATTGTGAATATCGGAACGCAGGTCAATGAGGCGCTCGCAGGCCTCGAGCGCACGCGTGACGTTCTGAAGGAATCGCGCGAAGAGATGGATCCTCGCCGTCAATTCGAGATCGGCCCAATCACCGGCACGGTGGAATTTCAAAGGGTTGGCTTCGCCTATGAGATCGGCAAGTCGGTGCTGAATGAAGTTTCGTTCTCCGCCAATCCCGGCAGTGTCACGGCGCTCGTCGGCCCTTCGGGCGCAGGCAAGTCCACGATCATCGGGCTCATCTCGTCATTCTATACACCGACGTCCGGGCTCGTGCTGGTAGATGGAGTGGACCTCTCCACTGTGAAACTTTCGAGCTACCGCACTCAGCTTGGCGTGGTGTTGCAGGAAACGTTTCTGTTTGACGGCAGCATCCGCGAAAACGTCGCCTTTTCGCGGCCGGACGCCGCGGAGGAAGAAATCCTTACCGCGTGCCGCATCGCGCGAGTGGACGAATTCGCCGAAGGCCTGGAGAAAAAATACGACACGATAATCGGCGAGCGCGGCGTGAAGCTCTCTGGAGGCCAAAAGCAGCGGGTTTCCATTGCGCGCGCGCTGCTCGCGAATCCGCGCATCCTGATCCTCGACGAAGCGACCTCGAGTCTTGATTCGGAATCCGAGGCGCTCATCCAGCAGGGGCTCGCTCAACTCATGAAAGGCAGGACGACTTTCGTGATCGCGCACAGGCTCTCCACCATACGGCGCGCGGACCAGATCCTTGTTATCGAAAGCGGTCGCATCGTTGAACGTGGGACACACCCTACTCTGTACGCGGCGCAAGGGCGGTATTTCGAGATGTACACCAAGCAGCATGGTCTTGAAGAGAATCTATTTCTTGCTCCCGGCGAGGGGGCTGCCGATCCGGAAGCTGGGGCGGGCCAGCGCGGCGCCGGCAGCGCGGGGGAACCCGGGATCGCAGCCGCCATGCGGTTGATTCGCGGAAACCAAGCCTAATAAATTTCTGCGCGTGGGCTGCGCGTTAGCAAGTCAGTGCGACAACTCAGGCCAAGAACTCAGGGGGAAAATTCATGATCAGGATTCTGCGAATACTTGGCGTTGTTTTGGCAATGGGCGCGCTTTTCTTCGCCGGTTACGCCGCTGGACAAAACCGTTTCGGCCAGCCGAAAACAATCCTCGCGATTTCTCTCATAAAGTTCAATCCTGGCGTCTCCGATGCCGACGCACAAAGAGTTATCGACGGCATCCCAAAAATGGCCGCGCAAATCCCGGGCATCAAGAATATCTGGCTCAAGCCCGCGCGCATGGAGCCGCGCGATTTCGATGCCGCGTTTGTGATTGAATTTGTGGACCGCGCCGCAGCCGACCGCTACGCGGAATCGTCTGTCCACGAAGCATGGAGCAAACAGCTCCAGCAAATCCGATTTGAAAGCATCTCGCCGCAGATCACAAATCCTTAGCTCTCCGGAAGCAAAAATGCTCGCAATTCGAGGGCTGAAATGCTAGATTTCCGCCTGCAAGCGGGGCGGCTGGGTGATTCGCTCCCGCAGGGCCCTCTCATTCGATTCTCATTGCAGAACATTTCTAGGGCGGCGTGCGCCTCGGGCATTTCCGGGGAGTAACAGACATCCAATGGAGGACAGGTCATGGACATGAAGAAAACAATTGGCGGGATTGTTGCGGCGTTCGTCGTGTATACGGGGACGGGCTATTTGATCCATGAGGTTTTGCTGAAAAGTGCCTACACAGCGACAGCCGAATTGTGGCGGACTGAAGACGCCATGAATCATAAGCTGTGGATCATGCTGCTCTCGCAATTTATTTTTGCTGTTGGAGCAGTGTGGGTGTATCAGCGCGGGGTGGAAAAGAAATCTTGGATTGGGCAGGGCATCCGGTTTGGCATATTGCTGTCGCTGATCGCTCCTGTGCCTGGCTTCATGATGAACTACGTCGTGATTCCAGTTCCGCACACGCTTGCGTTGCACTGGATCCTGTCCGGCATCGCGCAGATGATTGTAGTCGCGCTCGTTATCGCGGTGATTTGCCAGCCGAAGGCCGACTAAGGTTCGCAATCTGACTTCTTGGCGCCGCGGCTCTCTGGATTTCGCGCGGGCTACCGCCTGAATTCCTATCAACTTCCAATCGGACCGAATTCGCGCGCGATCATCCGGTCCGTCGTCTTGCCGGGCAGCATCCTCATGAACCAAATTCTACGCCCGGCTTTCCTCGGCACCGCATAACGCGGGGCTGGCTCAGCCTCACGCAACGCACCAAGCACAATCTCCGCGCAATTTTCGGGTTTCGTCGTGGACGCGCGGGTGTATTTTTGCCAGCCGCGAAAAAATCCATTGTAAACATTCGCATAAGGCCCTTTTTCCATTTGTGGACGGTATTGCGCCGCAAGTTCTATCGCGGCTTTTTCAATGTTCGTCGGGATGAAGCCCGGCTCAATCAGGATTACGCGCACGCCGAATGGCCGCACCTCGTGGCGCAACGCATCGCTCATCGCTTCCAGCGCGTGCTTTGTACTGGAATACGGGCCCATCACCGGCAACGTCATGCGCCCACTGACTGAACTCATGTTCACAATCCAGCCGCGTTTCCGCGCACGCATCTCGGGCAGCACTCGCTGGATCAGCCGCACGGCCGCGAAATAATTCGTCTCGAATTGCCGCCGCAAATCTTCCATGCGAATCTCTTCCATCGTCACGCCATAGGCCACGCCCGCGTTGTTGATGAGCACATCCACCGGCCCTGCCACTCTGCGGATTTCGTCGAGCCCGCGATCCACGCTCAAGTCATTGCAGACATCCATTTCAATCGGCGTGATTGGCAAAATGAGTTTCTGTGCTTCCTCTGCAAGTCTTGCGCGCCGCTCGGCGCTGCGCCCGGCCGCGAACACTCGGTAGCCTTCGCGCGCCAAGCGCAGGGCCATCGCCTTTCCGAGCCCTTCAGTTCCGCCGGTGATCAGTGTGATTCGTGCTTTGGAATTCTCGGTCATGATTTCCTCGCGCTTGCCACGCTATCGCAAAGCAGGCGATGAATCCAGCCGGGCGATGAGCCATTCAGAAACTTATGGACAAAGCCCCGCGTCCTAGAGCATCGTCAGGCCGATGTCGCAATTTTGTCAGGGCGTAGCCGCGCTGTGTCCACGCGGAAACAATTTGAAAGCTGATGTCAGGAGGAAAGTCATGAAATCGTATGTGTCGTGTTTTCACGGGCTGCATACAAAATCGTCAGTGTTTGAGAAGACCATTCTTATTATCCTGAGCCTCGCGCTGCTGGCGGGTTTTGCTCCGTCAAGCGGGCGCGCGGCTGGGCCGGCTCCCCAAGGTGGTCCCACAGCGGACAATTTGGCCGCGAAAAAATCAGCTGCGAAGCCCGAGGCGAAAAGGGATAAGACTAAGAACACCGCCACGCCCGCGCCGCAGCCCGTGGATGCCGAATATACGGCGAAGATTATTGAGTACACCACCGAGCCATATTTCCGTACCGAGCTGGTGGACCATCTTCCCGCATCCCCGACCGTGCCCACGCCGGAAAAAATTCTCGGCTACGTCATCGGCGCGCCGAATCACCTGACCTACACCAAGGACATCGACCGCTACTACCGTGCTCTCGCCGCAGCGACGCCGCGCGTAAAAGTCTGGAATGTTGGCAAGAGCGAGGAGGGCCGCGAATTCCTGATGGTCGCGGTGAGCGACGATTCCAACATGGCGCAGATCGAGCATTTCAAGGAGATCACCGCCAAGCTCGCTGACCCGCGCAAAATTAGCGAAGCCGAGGCGCAACAACTTATCAAAGACGGCAAGCCGATCTACTGGGCCTCCGGCGCAATCCATTCGTCGGAATCTGGTTCGCCCGAAATGCTGATGGAGCTAGCATATCGGCTCGCGGTGGAAGATTCACCGTTTATCCAAAATATTCGCAAGAACTCAATTGTGCTGATCACGCCCGTGCTCGAAGTGGATGGGCGCGACCGCTTTGTGGACACCTATAACTACCACCTCGCGCATCCGGATCAGCCGCAGATGAATTTGCTCTACTGGGGCCACTATGTCGCGCATGACAACAACCGCGACGGCATCGCGCAGGCCTTGCAGCTCTCCAAGGTGCAGATGCGAAGCTTCCTCGAGTGGCATGCAACGGTGATGCACGACCTGCACGAATCCGAGCCGTTTCTTTACGTGATGACGGGCACCGGCCCGTACAACGCGTGGCTCGATCCAATCGTGGTGAGCGAATGGCAAGCGATGGCCTATAACGATATCGAGCAGATGACCGCGCGCGGCGTTCCGGGCGTGTGGACACACGATTTCTACGACGGCTGGGCGTCGAATTATATGCTCTACGCCGCGACGGGCCACAACGCCATCGGCCGCTTCTACGAAACATTTGGAAATGGCGGCGCGGACACACGCATGAGGACCGTCCCGCCGAACATGACCACGCGCGAATGGTTCCGTCCCAATCCGCCGCTGCCACGCGTGAACTGGTCCATGCGCAACAACATCAACATGCAGGAAAGCGGAATCCTTTTTTCGATGTCTTACACCGCGAGCCACGCGCAGGAATTTCTCTCCAATTTTTATTTGAAGAGCAAGCGCAGCGTTGCGAAAGCCACGACGGAAGGCCCCGCAGCGTATGTGATCGTCAATGACGGCAAGCGCCCCGCGCTCGCCGCGCAGCTTGCGGGCCTTCTGCAGAACCAGGGCTGCGAAGTCCATACGCTGAGCCAGGAAATTGAAGTGCAGCAGCAGCGCCCGGCTGCGGCTGCCGGTGCAGGCGGTGGTGGACGCGGAGGCCGTGGCGGCGCGCCTCCATCTGGTGCCGGGGGCGGCACTGGTGGTGCGGCCAATGCCGGAATGGGCGGCGGCGAAGATGCAGCGCAAAGGCCTGCGGCGCCAACGACGATCCCCGTAAAAATCCCCGCCGGCAGTTACGTCATCCGCATGGACCAGCCCTACAGCCGCATGGCGGACATGCTGCTCGACACGCAATATTTCAATGTGAATGACCCGCGTCCCTATGACGACACCGGCTGGACCCTCGGGCCTCTGCGAAATGTGGCCACGATGCGCGTGACCGACCTCGCAATTCTCAAGGCGCCGATGACGCTCATTCAGGGCGAAGCGAAAGCGGCGGGCAGCTTTAATGCATCCGCTGCGCGCTTCTATCTTGTGAATGCGAACGCGGAACCTGTGCTTGCTACGCTACGTTTTCGCTTGAAGAACGTGAAGATGTTTGCCGCGGAGGCAGCATTCGAAACTGACGGAGCGAAATACAACGCCGGCACGTTTATCATTCCGGCGGATGGAAATCCCGGTGACATCAATTCGCAGCTTGAAGCCGCCGCAAAGGATCTCGGCATCCGCGTGAAAGGTACTGCGGCAGATCCGGGCGTTGCCAAACACGAGCTGGCCGTGCCGCGCATCGCCGTCGTCCACACTTGGGTGAACACACAGAACGAGGGCTGGTACCGGCTCGCGCTCGACGAAATGAAGGTGCCCTACACCTACATTTCCGATCAGTCGCTGCGCACGATGCCGAACCTGCGCAGTAATTTCGACGTGATCATTTTCCCGCCGGGCGCGGGCAATCTCGCTTCCATGATCAACGGGATACCAAAGCGCATTGAGCCCGATGGCTCCGATTTCGGCGGACCCATCGCGTGGAAGCGCACGGACCTCACTCCCAATCTTGCAACGCCGGAAGGCCAACCCGATCAGACCGACGACATTCGCGGCGGATTGGGATTTGAAGGCCTCGCGAATTTGAAGAAATTTATTGACGATGGTGGGCTGTTCATTCCCATCACCTCCGTGGCTCAGCTTCCGATTGATCTGGGCATGACGCAGGGCATCTCGATCGCGCAAACGCCGCAGCTTCAGGCGCGCGGCTCGGTCTACCAGTCAACGGTGGAGGACCGCACGAGCCCAATCGCGTATGGCTACGACGAAACGCTCGGCGTTTACTTCAGCCAATCCCCAGTTTTCCGCGTGTCGCTTGGCGTTGGTGGAGGCGGGGGCGGTGGTGGAGGGGGTGGTGGTGAGGCTGGAGCCGCAGGCGGAGCAGGTGGCCGCCCGAGCGGCCGCGGCACTGCGACGGACCCGGACATCGTGCAGGCGCGTCAATATCAAGCGCCTGAGACGAGGCCGATGCCGCGCACGCCGCGTGAGCGGGAACTCTACATTGACCCGGACGTCCGCCAGTACAGCGCCGCCTCGATTCCTCCGCAGTCCATGTGGCCGCGCGTAATCGTTCGCTTCGCTGCTGAACGCGACCTGTTTATCAGCGGCGAATTGGCAGGCGGCGCGGCGCTCGCGGAATCGCCGGCGGTTGTGGACATCCCCACCGGCCGCGGGCATGTGGTGTTTTTCGCCATCAACCCGATGTGGCGGCAGGAAACACACGGCATGTTCATGCTGGTGATGAATGCCGCGCTCAACTTCGATCATCTGCAGGCGGGCTTGCGCGCGCCAGCGTCTCGTACGGGCGGCAATGCATCCGCAACAGGCGACGACGATGACGCGAACAACAATCACTAGCGCCTTTTTCGAGAAGGCGCAATTCACGAAGGGGCGGGCCATCAACCTACCCCTTTGCTTTTCTCTGCATCCTCTGCGTCTCTGCGGTAAAGTCTTTTTGTTTTTATTGCTTCTGGGCGGGCAAAACGCTCAGAACAATCGCCGAAGGATGTTCTTTGTCATGCAGAACTGTGTTCGTCGCGATGATTTTCTTCGTCGCGTGCGCGATGTCCGGGTCGCCGGTGTTGAGGTTGCGGTCGAAGCGCGGATAGTTGCTGCTTGAAATCTCGAGCCGCAATCGGTGCCCCGCCTGAAACACGTTGCTCGTGGCCCACAAATCCACCGTGATTTTGTAAACATCGCCCGGTTTCATCAGCTCGGGCTTCTCGCGTGAATCGCGATAGCGCATTCGCAGGATGCCGTCCGTAAGGTTTTGCGCAAACCCGGTGGGCCACACATCCACTAGTTTCGCGGTGAAATCCGTATCTATTGCGGATGACTTCACATAAAGCTCCACGGTTACAGGCCCGGTCACGTCAAGATCCTCCGCGAGTGTTTCCGTCGAGAAAATCAGAATGTCTTGACGAGCCTCAATGTTGCTCTGTTCCTTCGGCCCCGGAGCGAGCAATCCTGATTCGCAGCACAAAGGGCCCCCGCGCGTCTGCACGGGATTCGCGGGATCATAAACATAATGATCCGCTGACTCATCTCCACTTGGTGCGGTTGCGCTGAGCGAGCCATCGCCCGCGGAACCGTTCGCCTTGCCGCTCGAGTGGAGATACATCCGCTGAGGCTGCGTGCCGGGCGGCGGCCAGTCATCGAAATCGCGCCACTCGTTGCGGCCCATGGTGAAAACGCGAACGGGCTTTTCCTTGTCCATTCCATTCGGCGCGCTCTTGATGATGTAGTCGTACCAGCGAAGCATCGCGCCGGCGCTGTCCCAGCCGGCTTGTTTGCCGAAATCCACATCGCCAATTTTTTGGCCGCCGCCGGCGTGGCCGCCGATCTCAATCACCAAACGCTGATTATTCCGCGCGTAAACCATTCCCGAGCCCGCTTTGATCCCCTGATAATTCCGCAGCGTACCGCCGAGAAAAATGTCATACCACGCGCCGGTGTGAAACGCGGGAACTTGAACACGGCTGTAGTCTGCTTCGATGGACCACAGCTTCCAGTAGTCGTCATAATTCGAATGTGCGAGCCAGTCTTGAAAATATGGCGCGGCCGCTTTCGGATCGCTTGGCTTCAACACCGGATAATCGCCCAGTGGCAGCGTGTTCACCCAATCGAGAACTTTTTTTTCGCCCGCAGTGTAGCGGCGTTGCGAATCTTCTGCGAGACCCGAAGTCCATGACTCGTTAAACCATTGCTCGAATGCGCCGCCTTGATACGTCCAATTCTCGTGATAGTCCGACGCCGTAATCGTCGGAAAAATTCCCGCCAGATGCGGTGGTTTTGCAATCGCGGCGAGGAGTTGCGTAGCGCCCACATACGACCCGCCCCACATCCCGATCATCCCCGTGGACCACGGTTGATGCGCGAGCCATTCGACAGTGTCGTACCCATCCTGCGATTCGAATTTGAACGGATACCATTCGCCCTCTGAGGTGAATCGCCCGCGGACATCCTGCACGACGCACGCGTAACCTGCCTCAGCGGCGCGCGTACATACACTCGAATTAAATGATTGCGACTTGTCGTAAGGAGTGCGCGTCAGCAGAACGGGAAATTTCCCTTCGGCCTTCGGGCGGTAAACGTCAGCATAAAGCGTGACGCCGTCGCGCATCTTCATAGAAATGTTGCGATTGATCGTGACCGCGAAAGGCTCGTCGCCCGCAGCATTCTTTACGGCGGGCAGCGTAGCGATCAGCGCCGCGAAAAGAATTGGCGCGGCAACAAGACACGCCTTGGCCGCGCCAAAACCACGCCAAGTAGAAACGTCCGCATCATTTGTTCGCATGACCTGCATCGTAGGGCCATGCGAGGCGCCCCGTCAATCACAGTTGCGTCTATTCGTACCGCAGGGCCTCGATAGGATCGGTTCTCATTGCTCTTATGGCGGGCACAAGGGTGGCCGCAATTGCCGCGAGAATAAGAAGCGCTGAAACGACCGCGAATGTCGCAGGGTCGGACGGTGTAATGCCGAAAACCAGGCTTTTGAAGAATCGCGTGATGGACCACGAACCCACGAGTCCGAGCGCGACGCCCCAAATCACAGGACGCATTCCCTGCAGCGTCAGAAGCCATGCGATGTCGCGCGGAGCGGCACCCAAAGCAATCCGAATCCCGATTTCCCGCGTGCGTTGCAATGCGGAATGTGAAACGACGCCATAGATTCCAGCGATAGCAAGCAAAAGGGACAGCGATCCAAACAAAATTGAAATCACGAGAAGAAGTTTGTTTGATCCACGGCCACCGATAGACTGGCTCACCAGATCGTGCATAGCAAAGATCTCCCCGAAGGAAGCACCGGGCTGAACGCTTCGGATGATTTCCTTTGCAGCGGCAACAGCGGAAGTAGGATTGTCCGAGGTTCGGATCAGGAATTTTAGATCTGCTATGAACAAACTGTGAGGCGTTGCTTGGCGGTAGTCCACATAAAGAGCCTCCGGACTTTCCTCACCGAGGCCAAACATGCGAATGTCCCCCACCACACCTACAACTTCGAGTGGGCCACCGTCCGGTTCCCACGATGTCGGTTGATGAAGAGTTGCCTCAAGAGCGGGAGAGGGCCGCTGATTCTGACTCTTGAGCTTGTCCATCAAGTCTTGTTTCACGCGAAGCATGGACAAAGTCTTTCCGACCGGATTCGACCCATGCCAGAGCTTTTCGGACAATGCACGGCTCACGATTACGACCCTGGGTGCAGATGAGTCATCTCTGACCGTGAATTCACGGCCTCGGAGAAATGGGATTCCCATCGCCTGAAAGTAGCCGTGGCTTACTTCAGATTCCGCCGGGGTGAAGTCAAAACCGGTTTGCTTGCCATCAATAAGCAAAGGAACGCTTCTGTAATCGTAATGAATGGGTATTCCAAGCGCCATGGCTTCCGATTGAACCCCCGGTATTCCTTGTAGTTGTTGCAAAACGTTTTCCGTAGTCTCCTTCAAAAGTTCGGCGTTTGCTTTTACCGTCTTCGGAATGTTTGTTTCCACTACAAGCAAATGATCCGGATCAAAGCCCCAGCTTGTATGAACGAGCCGGACAAAACTGTTCACAAGCAAGCCGGCGCCAACCAAAAGCACGATGGCAAACGCCGCTTCTAAGGAAACAAGCAAGTCGCGGAGCTGTCCATGCTTCCGTCCGGAAGTGCCCGCAGCTCCTTGTTGCATCGCAACATGCAAATCTCCATGAGAAGCTTTCCACGCGGGTACGATCCCCGAGACCAAGCCCGCTAAGACAGAAAGCCCTAGAGAGAAAAACATTACGCGATAATTGATGCTTGCATGGTCAAAACCATTGATGTCCGTGAGACGGAATCCTTGCAACGCGCGAATTCCCCAATACCCCACCAGAAGCCCTGCGGTGCCCGCGAATAGCGCGAGCACAAGGCTCTCCGTTAGCAGTTGGCGGAGGATTTCACCACGCCCGGCTCCCAACGCCACACGCACAGCGAGTTCTTTTTCTCTGCCTATGCCCCGCGCGAGCAACAGATTTGACACATTCGCACAAGCGAGTAACACCAACAGCGTTACAGCGCCGAGCAGAGTCCACAGCGCTACCTCGTATTTGCCCACAACCACCTGATATATCGGAAACACGCCAGCGCTTGCCTGGCTCACATCCTGACGATTCTCTTTTGCTTCGTTCTTGGCGAATCCATCGAGTTCGGCTTGCGCTTCAGCGATTCCCACGCCTGGGCGCAAACGGCCGAGGCCGTGAGCCTGGCTGTAGAAACCGCCTTGCCTCGTCAAAGGCACCCAGAGTTGCGCGTTTTGGTCTGGGAAGAAAAAACCGCGGGGCATTACCCCTTTAATTGCGCAAAGATCCCCGTTGACTCGAACCGTGGCGCCAACAATATTCTTGTCGCCGCCGAATCGAGATTGCCAAAGCCCGTAAGACAAGATGACTGTTTTTTCTCCGCCTGGTTCTTCCTGAGCACTTGAGAATGTCTCCCCCAGAAGTGGCCGGACGCCAAGAATCGAAAATGCGTCGGTACCGACGTAAGCGGCCTGAACGGTGTCGGTCTCACCTGAGCCCAACGCCATCGGAAAGAGATTCAATTGAAATGGAGCAATCTTCTCGAACGTGTGGCTTTGCTCCTGCCAGCGTTCCAGCGCGGCACCAGACATGCCGCGCCGCACATCGAAGTTCTTCGTCCCCCAGATGAACACCAAACCCTCGGGTTGTGAGTATGGAAAAGGATGAAGCAGAACGGCGTCAACGAAACTAAATACGGCAGTATTCAGGCCGATACCGAGCCCTAGTGAGAGCGCGACGATGGCAGTAAACCCGGGGTTCCTTCGCAGAGCGCGAAGTGCATATCGACCATCACGCCACAGGGCTCACATTTGGTTTCTCCTAGTCGTGGCGCAGCGCGATCACGCAGCCTTCATGCGCGGCTCGCGCGGGCGCAATGCATTGCGGCTGAGGAAAATGGCGCCCGCGATGATTACTCCGGCGAGCAGTGCTATCCAAAAATAGGCGTGGTACATGCCTTGGTTCAACGGATTGGAAAATCTCCCAGGCAACTCCGAAAGGGAATAATCCATGGTAGTTAGCTCTTGGAGAGTAGCTGCGTCTTTCATTCCCGAAAAATAATCCTTCACGGTATCGAGGTATGCCGCATACGTCGCGGCCATCAAAGCAATCGAAGCCGCGAGGCACACGGGCGCAAATCGGCCGCAGTTGCAAGCCCAGCGGTATAATCTGCCCGCCCGCAATCCAGATGCAAAGCGCGCGGCAAACAGAAACATGGCGGCCAAAATCACAGCGCCGCCAAAAAGTGTGATGCCAAGGCCGGCGGAATGAAGCGCAATGCCTGTGGAATCCACAGCCCTGAAATACCACATCAGTCGCGAACGAGATTTGTCGGAGATCTTCCGGGCAAAGGCTTCGTTCTGGATGGCAAGGAGCTTTGCGACATCTGTGTGGCCAGCAGATGCTTCCAATGGCTGCAGGAATTGGTAGTCGTGAAGCAACATTCTCTCCGTAGTGCGGTGCACTAATTCTGAGTCCAGATTGTCACGGGTTCGTTCCGCGAAGTGGGCTGCGATCCAGGCCAGGTGAATCGCGCCCGCCGTGTCGCCCTTCTGGAGGGCTTCTTTGGCCTGCGCGAGCAAAAGGTCTGAATAGCTTTGCGCGTCCCAGAGGCCGAAGGGGTAGATTCGGGAAATGCCAATCGCCACATCCTGCGGTTTGCGCATGTTGTGTGCTTTGAGCACGGACTGTTCCAGTGCAATCATGCGGTCAAAGTAAGAATCGTACCGCGGTGCAGCAAAGGCCTTTTCCATGGCCCCGCGCCAAACTGGATCCTGAAATAATTTTTCGTCCATTTTTGATTCCGGGCCTGGATAGTTGAGCTGCCGCCGCAGATCATTTGAGCGGATAGTCGCTTCCACGAGATACGTCGCCGCGTTGCCCGGGTCTGACGCCTCAAGCCTTTGAGCCCATCCGTTCTTCTGCGGCACGCCGTAGTAGGAATACCAGGAACTGCCACCCTTGGCGTAAATCCACGTGAGTGATGGATCCATCGCAACTGCTTCGTTCGACAGACGAGCGTCTTCTTCCAGAGTGTCCATACGTGAGGAGAGATAGGCCAGGGTCCGGGCGTCGTGGTTCGCTTCCGCTTCACGCGCCATGCGCTGGTAGTCTGCCCTCTGCGCATTGGTGTACGCGTGCCAGGATTGAAGCACTGCGCCGAAGCCTTCATGGACCGATGGCAGCATGAAAAAAGCCGCCAACGCGATGAGCGCCAGCGTGAACGCAAGCGGACCCGGAGTTTTCACATGCGAAGGCTCCGTCTCGCTGTCCTTCCATCCGTAGAAAACCTGATTCCACCACGCTTTGCCGAGTGACATGATTCCTCCAACGAGCCATCGAAGGCTCTCTTGACTTGATTCGATTTCGGGAAGTTCTGCTTGCATCGCCAGCGCCCATTCGCGTGAACTCGATGGCCACGCATATACAAGGCAGCCAAACGCCCATCCGACAATTCTGTTCGCGTTTTGTTTTTGCCGCTTATTCATTGAAGCTCCGGATATTTCCAGGCCGTAACTTTTGTCAGGCAGCTTTCGCTCTCGGTGTCCGATTCAAGATGTTGCGTGCGATGATCGTCGCGATGGTAAGGGAGACAAATACGATCACGATCGTCCAAATCACCGGGTGATGCGGAGACCTTGGTGAGGACCTGAACAAATCCGGGATGTAGTAAACCGATTCATACGTCTCGGCCAGATTTCGCATCGTCACACTCGAAATGGGCTTTTCAAGATAATTGCTCACAGTTTCTGCCGCAGGCGAATAGCTGCCCGCGAGAACCGCAAGCGAGACCAGCAAACCTGCGGGCGCAAAACGCCCGCTGCGGCACGCCATTCTGTAAAGCGCGCCAGAACCCATGGTCGGGACGACCCTTGCGGCAAAAAGCCAGACACCTGCAAACAAGAGCGCCATAGCCAACAGAGCTGCGGTGGCCACGCCGAGGTTCATCGCCACGCTGGCCGTCCTCCACCATCCATAATTGGTAGCAAGCCAATAGCTGTATTGAGTTGCCAAATCTCCCGGCTCCATTGCTTCCAGTTCCTGGCTCAACATCTTCGCCTCGTCGCTTCGTCCTTCCGCCGCAAGCAATGGTTGCAGAATTGTGTAGGCAGGCCGCAGATATTCGACACTTGACAGACGCTCGATCTCGGTCCCACCATGTGCGCGCAGAAGTTCGCCAAAGTGCGCAACGGCCATGGCATCACGTTTCGCGGTTTGCTTGTCGCCGCGTTCGACGGCCGCCTTTGCCTCCTCCAACAGCTCCTTGGAATAGACCTGTACCAGCCAGAGGTTGATCCATCCGCTTCTGAGAGAACTCACAACGATCACATCCGGGTCCTTCAGACCGCGCGCACGAATGACTTCCCGGTCGAGTTGGAGCCGCCGATCGTGATACGAGTCGTAGCGCGGCGATTCCATCACCCTGCGGCCGGCTTCGAGCCATTGTGAATCTTGCTTCGCCCCCACCATGGAGGAATTCACGTCGTGACTCAATTCGGCGACGCGGATCTCAGCTTGAATGATGAAGGCAACGCAATTGCCCGGGTCCCACGCTTCCAGCTTCGCTGGCCAATCATACGATTCGGGCACATAAACATCCCCGAAGAAACCCTGAGAAAAAATCCAGGTGAATGATGGGTCCAATGCAACTGCCTTGTTTGAGAATGAAACAAAATCCTTCCATGACATAAGGCGCATTGCAGCGAATGCCATTGTCTTGGCGTCGCCTCGCGATTCGGCATCGCGCGCCATTTGCATGTATTGAGCTTGCTGCGCCGCTTCGTGATTCGGCTGCCAGCTTGTGAGCACAGCGCTCAATCCCTGATGTGCACTCGGAATCAGCAGAAGAGCCAGCGCGGCTGCGACCGTCAGCGCCGCAAGTAGTCCCGGCCTTTTCACCCGAGCGGGCTCCCTTTTGTTGTCTGCAGAAAGGGCCCCGTTCCACCACGCTTTGATGAGTGACATGAATCCTCCTGCAAGCCATCGAAAGCTTTCTCGAGTTGATTTCATTTCAGGCAGTTCTGCCTGCATCGCCAGCGCCCATTCGCGCGAATCGGCGGGCCACAGCGCGACAATCCCCCTGAATGCGCGGGCGACGAATTCACGTGCGGCGCATTGCAGCGCCGATTTCTCCGGATTGTCTTGCGGGCGCATGGATCAGCTTTGCTCCAGCGCGGGTTCGCCCAGATGAATGCGCGTGTGCTGCCGCGCGGGTCTGAGCGTGGCTCGGGATTTTGCCTTGGAGCCAAACGTCGCTTTGCTGTGCGATGCCGCCGAAAGGGCTTCCATCGCCCATGCTGTGCCACCAGACGTCAAGCGGTACATGTGGCGCGGCGGCCGTCCGCCGCGCTTTTCCGCAAGCTCCTGAGGTGTTTCCCACTGTGTTTCCAGCCAGCCGCGCTCTTCGAGGCGCATCAGGATCGGGTAGAGCGTGCCGGATTGAAGATCGGTTTCGCGGCTGAGCGCATAGCCGTAATGCCAGCTTGTTGGCTTGGCGGTGAGTGCGCCCAGCAGTTTCAGGGTTTGCTTTGATGCTCGAACATTTGCGCTCATGAATGAAATCTACCTATGTAGACTTTTGTTGGCAATAGTACGAAGGGACAGTTGTTCTGCTGCGGGATGATGCAAACCAAGATCGCCTTAAGTTATTGAAAACATTAGACTTGCGCGCTTGGAAGCAGGTGGGCTACTGGTGCGCCTGGTCAAATCGAGCGAGGCGGTTCGTTTTGAAATTTGATGACGGCGTAGATTGCGAGCACCACAAAAAGAACCAAGCCCGCGACTTGCGCTATCAAAAAAGGCGGCTTGGGATCGGGTGGGGCGAACGCTTTCAGAGCAGGTACCTTCTTAAACGTCTGAATGATGAGGACAAAAAAATTCAGATAGAAGGCGATCACGGCGGTGATCACGTAAATCCGCCGCCAGGCCCCGGAAAGGTGAAAAGTGTAACGCGCGAGGATTGCGACGAGCAACACAACGAGCGAGATGATGCCAACGATGTGGGACGGCAGAAATGGATTTATCGGAAAAAAGAGGAACCCGGTGACGCTTGTCAAAACCGTGGTCACGAGGAAGATCGCCGTCCACCCATCAAGCCGCTTTCCAGCGATCAGTCCGAATACGACGATGAAGCCCGAAAGTATTCCGGCGAGGCTTATCGCCACGTGCACCAGCGTCAAAGTCGACATTCCCGAAATCATGATCCACTGCCTTTCAGAATTGAACTAGCGGTGTTGCTTGTTCCGGTGAAGCGAAACATACATCTTGGCGACCCCACGTGCAATGAGGTGGCCCGGCCCAACCGGTGCGTGGACAGAAACTTCGGTACATCAGAACCCCGGCGGCCGCTCGCCCGCAACACCAAAGGCGCGCTCGAGCGCGATTCCGGCGCGGCCCAGCGTGCCTTCCTCGAAGAGCCGTCCAATCAGCGTGACGCCGTGCGGAACGCGACGAGGCGGCGAAAATTTGGGCAATGGATTTTTTGGGTCGGGTGCCCAGTCGCTTCGCGCTTCGCCCACTTGGACGAATCCTGCGCGCAGCGTGAGCGACGGATGCCCGGTGAAATTGGTAATGGTGAGCATTTCGTCGCGCAGCGACGGCACGAGGAGCAGATCCACCTGGGAGAATACGCGCGCCATCTCGATCGCCACTTTGCGGCGCAGCCGGTCGGTCTGAACGAAATCCACCGCGGAGAGAAATCTCGACTGCCGGAAAAGATTCGGCCACGCATCGGGCGTCTGAACCTTCATCTCGCGCTCTTTGTGATTGAGCGTGAGCTCCTCGAAAGCCGCGGCGCCCTCCGCGAAAAGAATCAGGTCGAGCGAATCGTAGGGCCAATCAGGGATGCTGACTTCTACCGGAACCATTCCAAGCCTCTTCACTGTCTCAAGCGCGGCGCGATCCACGTCTGTTGCGGGAGGCTCTTTCATCCACTTGGGGAAGTAGCCCACGCGCAAACCCTGTATTGGCGCGGCGGAATCGTAGTCGAGGTTACTCGGCACGCTGGAAACGTCTCCGGCGTCGGGCCCGGAGATGGCGTGCAGAATAAGCAGAGTGTCCTCAACGCCACGCGTCATTGGCCCGAGCTTGTCGAGCGACCAGCAAAGCGTCATCGCGCCGGTGCGCGGCACGCGGCCGTAGGTGGGCCGCAATCCCGTGATTCCGCAGCGCATGCTCGGGCTGACGATGCTGCCGCCGGTCTCGCTGCCGATCGCGAATCCGACCAATGCCGCCGCGGTTGCCGCGCCCGGGCCGGCGCTCGAACCCGACGAGCCTTCTTCGAGCAGCCAGGGATTCATCGTCTGGCCGCCGAACCAAATGTCATTCAACGCAAGCGCGCCAAGGCTCAGCTTCGCGACGAGCACTGCGCCTGCCGCGGTCAGGCGCTTCACTACTGCAGCATCCGCGGTCGGGACTCGATCCCTGAAAGGCTCCGCGCCGTAAGTGGTCGGAATTCCCGCGGTGTCGAGCAGATCCTTCGCGCCCCATGGGATCCCATGCAGCGAGCCGCGATATTTTCCGGCGGCGATTTCCGCGTCGGCGCGCTTGGCTTGCGCCAGCGCCAGTTCGCGCGTGAGCGTGATGACGCAGCGCAGAGTGGGATTAAATTTCTCGAGTCGCGAAAGATAGATTTGCGTGAGGCGTGTTGAAGTTATCTTGCGCGTCTCCACCCACTGCGAAAGCTGCGTCAATGGAGCGAATGCGATATCGGCTTCATTTGTGGGCAACGGCCCGGGATCGTTACTCGTGCGGACAAATCTGTCGTGCCCCGGCCCGCTCTTCTGTCCGGGGAGAATCGGATTCCAGCGCGAATATGGCGCGAGCGAAGACTCCAGCTCTACTTTGTGCGGCCCGGTGCGCCGCTCGTAAAGCGGCGCAAGATTGCTGCGCCAACTGGAAGCCGCCTGCACGCGCTCCGCATCGCTCATTTCCACTTGCACGAGCTTCTCCGCTTCGGAAAAGGTGAGAGGCGAGACTTCCGGCCCCACGGCGGGCGCTGTGCCGAATGCGGGCGGAGCGCCGGGCGGAAGATCGGGCGGCTTCTGTGGCGGAGTTTGCGATTGTGTTTGAGATTGCGCCTGGTCAGCGCCTAGAACAGCCACACCCAGCAGGCCAATGGATGTATTGGTCAAAAACTCTCTGCGCGACTTCGGCATGGTCCCTCCGATTGCTACAGCGGGTATTGTAGCCGGGCATTGAAAAGGAGATGCATGTATTTCACAACACAAAAATAAAGTAAATCACACGGTGAGCCCTAGCAAAGGTCATGGACACAAATCACTCCCCATAACAATCCGCGTGGAATGTTATTGTGGATTTCGTCGCGGGATTATTGCAGATTGACAGAGGGGACCATGCGAAGTACCTTGTCAACAATAATCGAGTAAAGTGAAAATAGGTCTTTCGGTGTTTTATGGCGACTTCTCGCTACAGCACAGCTAAACCCGCAGTGAAGGTCGTACGTGAGTTTCCTATTGCGCTCGATGACTCCTCCATTTCCCGGGCGGCTCTTTCAACTGCACTAACTTCCGTCTTTCGCGGAAAGTTTTGCGATGCAATCCTGCCAGGCCGGAAAACAACAACCTTTAAGAAGGAACAGGTGATTTACGGTGTGGGAGACAAGGACCGAACTTTTTTCTTTCTCCAGAGCGGATTTGTAAAAGTCGGTACGATTACTTCCGATGGCCACGAACTGATTTATGACGTGCGCAAAGAAGGTGACGTCGTAGGCGAACTTTGCGCTTCAGAGCCGCTCCGTCCGGACCGCGCGGTGGCGTTGGAGCAAACAGACGCCATCCCGGTGCCATTTCAAGAGGTGCTGGATACCGTAGGGAAGCAACCCATCCTGCTGGCAAGACTCGTGGAGGTTTTTTGCCAGGCGCTGAGCGAAGCCTATGCCCAAGTAAATACTTTGGCCGCGGACGACATCCCTCATCGTCTTTGCAACGTACTGCTGAAATTGGCTGCGAAGATAGGCAAGCGTTCGGGAAACGTGGTCGAGATTTCTACATATCTCACGCAAGAAGAAATTGCGCAGATGGTGGCGTCGCGCCGCGAAAGAGTCTCGACTGCGCTCAATTTTCTCCGCCGCAGAAGAATGATTGAGTATTCCAATCACGGGCACATGGTGCTGAATATAAAGGACCTCGAAAACTTTTCTGCTTCGTAACGGATCAAACCAAGCTGCACCGGCGAACCTCGCTTGCCCCTTGTTACCAAAGTAACTGACTCCCTAACTTGAATTTGGTAATCGTAACGCCTCGGTTGAATCTCAATTTGAAAATCGGGGGCTACTGCGATGAGAAAGACTCTAGCTTTGCTCTGCCTGCTTGGACTTACCCTTTCATTCCTGGTGCTCGCAAATCAACGCCGGATCGCCGCACAGAATCAAGCGCCGAAAAACCCCGGGTTCGACGCGACGATCGATGGCCACGCCCACCAGATGATGACCAACGGCAGGCAAATCTTCCGATTTGACACCTTTGGAAGCGAGGCCTTCTGGGGAGACGCCCTTCACTTGCATCAGGCGATCGCGGGGCAGAAGAACGGCGGGGTTGGCGGCGGTGTGAGCCCCAAAGTCGCTCTCTCTGTCGGACTGAAAGTGGACTCGGATGCATTGCCGGAAGCCCTGAAGCAACAGCTCATTGAAGGAAAGGTTGACCTGGATGATCCCGCAACGACATTGGCATTGCTCAAACTCAATGCGGTTTTAGGCGTAACGGGCTTCTTCGACAAAGCTGGAAATATCCGCTCGATGGGCATTCAATGCGCTTTCTGCCACTCCAATGTAGATGACTCTCTTGCGCCGGGAATTGGCAGACGGTTGGACGGATGGGCCAACAGGGATCTAAATGTCGGCGCAATCGTTTCCCTTGCTCCGAATCCCAAACCATTCACGGACCTTCTCGGCGTTGACGTTGACACTTTGAAGAAAGTCCTCGCGACTTGGGGCCCCGGCTGTTTTGACGCCGAGTTGGATAAAGACGGAAAGGCCCTCAGGCCGGATGGCAAACGCGCATGCACTTTGATTCCGCCGGCATTTGGCTTAGCCGGCGTGAACCTGCACACCTGGACAGGTTTCGGCTCAGTTACCTATTGGAACGCTTACGTTGCCGCAACGGAAATGCACGGCTCAGGCACCTTCTACGATGCCAGGCTCGGCGATCTGAAGCAGTATCCAGTGGCTGCTAAGGATGGGTCATACAACACGCGCGGTGTTCCGGACCGGGTGACTGCGAAACTGGCCGCGCTTCACTTCTATCAGTTGGCTATTCCCGCGCCAAAACCGCCGGCTGGTAGCTTTGACAAGACGCTTGCTGCACAAGGAGAGGCTGTTTTTAATGGCAAAGGGAAGTGCGCAAACTGCCATGTCCCGCCGCTCTTCACGGAGCCCGGAAACAATCTCCACACTCCCGCTGAATTAGGTGTGGATTCATTCCAAGCGGATCGCTCGCCTACCCATATGTATCGCACCGCTCCGCTGGCCGGGCTTTGGAGCCATGCCAAAGGTGGTTTTTATCATGACGGCCGGTTCGCGACGTTGTTGGACGTCGTCGAACACTACAATGCGCTGAATCATCTTGGGCTGAGCGAATCAGAGAAAGCGGCTTTGGTCGAATACTTGAAGTCTCTTTGATTCCGAAACTCATGCAAACGAATCTTTGCAATGCACTTCTCGTGCTTTGCGGCGATCCTTGCCTTACCGAGGTCACATGCCCATCTACCAGGTGAAACTGAAGAGGAAAGAAGAAGTTGCCGAAGGCACAATGGCGTTCTACTTTGAAAAGCCCGCGGGTTTTCAATTTAAGCCGGGCCAGTTCGCCGATCTCACGCTGCCAAATCCGCCGGAGACCGATGCCGAGGGAAACATCAGGACATTCTCCATCGCGAGCGCTCCGGCGGAAGAGGATCTGATGTTTGCGACGCGGATGCGCGATACAGCGTTTAAGCGCGTACTGAAAAGCATGCCGCTGGGAACCGAAATTACAATGGAGGGCCCGTCCGGTTCCTTCACGCTTCATGGCGATTCGTCGCGATCCGCGGTCTTATTGGCAGGCGGCATTGGTATCACACCTTTCCGCAGCATGGCCCTCAACCTCGGCACAAGCAGGGACGCACACCGTCTCCTGCTTCTCTATTCCAATCGCCGCCCCGAGGATGCGGCATTTCTCGATGAACTCGAAAGCGTGGCGGCCAAGAACAAGAATCTTAGATTCATCGGAACCATGACCCAGATGGAGAAATCCAAACTCAAATGGACGGGGCGGACCGGGCTTATAGACAAAAAGATGCTCTCGGAATGTGTGCGTGATCTAAAGGATCCGATCTGCTACGTGGCCGGTCCCCCTGCCATGGTTTCCACAATCGGGCGCGCGCTAATGGATGCGGGTGTCAGCAAAGATTCCATTCGCAGTGATGAATTCAGCGGGTACTGAATGAAAACGGCTGATTCTCAGCCGCACCGAATCCCCCAACCATAATCGTCTCGGCGGCGCACGCTCCGAGAAAATGCGTCAGGCATTGTATGCGCGTCCTCTGAATTCATGCCAGCGGGCACATGGAAGAGTGATTGCCGTCACTCTCGTTCGTCTGGCGACGCACGAGAATAATAGTCAGGAGGCCACTGCGATGATCAAGAAAGTGAAGGGTGGATACAAAGTGCTTTCCTCGAAGGGGCGTAACATGGGAGGCCCGTACAAAACGCGCGAAGAGGCGCTGAAGCGCTTGCGCCAAGTAGAATTCTTCAAGCGGCAGAAGGGCTAGAGCGGACAGGAAGAAAATCCCGTTTCTAGCGATGCTGTGACCCCTCTTTGGTTTTTTTCCGGAACGGGCCCGTCACGATTTGTATTCAGGTAATCGAAGAGACTGGCCGTATTGTGTAGGAACTCAGGACTCGCATGTAATTGGAGCGTTCGAACGCGCCCGGATCCGAGACTGAGTGGTAGCTCATGCTTCCGCACATCTGGCGGATGGACTCATATTCATGGTCTTCCATCCACCTCTCGAGGTCAGTCAATACTTCCTTCGCATACATGACGCCGTTGCGCAGCAACGCCGAAGTCATCATAGCGACGCGCGCTCCGGCCATCATGGCCTTCAGCACATCATCCGCGCTGTGCACGCCACCCGTGATGGCAAGGTCGGCAGACACACTTCCGTACAGAATGGCGACCCAGTGCAGGCGGAGAAGAAGTTCGCTTGGATGGCTCAGTGAGAGCGTGGGAACGATGTCGAGCGTTTCGAGATCGAAATCGGGCTGGTAGAACCGGTTAAATACAACGAGACCCTTGGCGCCCGCGTCCGCAAAACGCCCGGCGATGTTCGCGGGCGCGCTAAAGAAAGGAGAAAGTTTCACGGCCAGGGGGATTCGAACGCTCTGCTTGACTTGCCGGACGAGATCGCAGAATTCCTGTTCGAGATCCGCGCCGGTGCGGCGCGGATCTGTGGGAATCGAATAAATGTTCAATTCGATGGCGTCCGCGCCTGCCTGCTCAATCATGGCTGCATAGCGAAGCCACCCGCCGGGCGTGATTCCATTGAGACTTCCGATGATTGGGATTGACACAGCGCGTTTGGCGCGGCGAATCAAATCGAGATAGCCGTCCGGCCCGAGGTTATAGGTTTGGAGGTCCGGAAAAAAGTTGAGCGATTCGGGGAAGCTCTCCGCCCCGCGGGAAAGATCGGAATCCACCGAGGAACTCTCCAGATTGAGCTGTTCTTCAAAAAGCGAAGGAAGAACGGCGGCGGCTACGCCGGCATCTTCGAGTTGACGGAGATTGGCGATGGATTCGCATACCGGAGACGCCGAAGCGACAATCGGAGACTTCAATGAAAGTCCAAGATACGTTGTGCTGAGGTCTATCATTCGTCCTCCTCACCTGCCGGTTTCTGCGCGACAAGCACCTGACCATCCGATGGCGCCGCATGCAGATCTGGTGCACTGCCCGGCATGGCCGCGCGATTCTCATAAACGCGCCACTGACGGTCAACATCCCCCTGCGCAAGGTGCAAGAGCTCGCGCGCGGCGTCGGGGTTACTTCGCGCGAGCATGGTGTATCTCGCTTCCTGGTAAGCATATTGCTTAAATGGGATTGTGGGCGCTTTGGAATCAAGCTGGAATGGATTCTTTCCCTCTTGCCGCAGGTCAGGATTGTATCGCATCAGCGGCCAGTAACCTGAGAGGACGGCAGCCTTTTGTTGTTCGAGCCCATGGCTCATGTCATACCCGTGAGCGATGCAGTGACTATAGGCAATGATAAGCGACGGGCCATCGTAGGCTTCGGCTTCTTGAAACGCCTTCACCGTGTGCGTATCACCGCCTCCCATCGCAACGCGTGCCACGTAAACGGAACCATAGCTGATCGCCTCCATTGCAAGGTCCTTCTTCGATGATTGCTTGCCACCAGTTGCAAATTTTGCCACGGCCCCGCGGGGTGTAGCCTTGGACATTTGCCCGCCCGTGTTGGAATAAACCTCTGTATCGAGGACGAGCACATTTACGTTGACGCCCGAACCCAGCACGTGATCCAGGCCGCCGGCGCCGATGTCGTAGGCCCAGCCATCCCCACCCACGAGCCAAACCGTTTTGCGGACCAAAGCATCGGCGACGGCAAGGAGATCGCGTGCTTCCAATGAATCGATTACGGCAAGTTTTTTCTTAAGTTCGGCGACACGTTTTCGCTGGGCGTCAATGCCTCGCTCATCTGCCTGAGAAGATTCCAGCAAATCAGCGGCAAGGGAATCGCCGATTCGGTTTGCCAGGCGGAAAACGAGTGCTCGGGCATAGTCAGCTTGCTTGTCAACGGCAAGGCGCATACCAAGACCAAATTCGGCGTTGTCTTCAAAGAGTGAATTCGACCAACTGGGCCCGCGGCCTTCGCGATTTACAGTGTAGGGCGTCGTGGGGAGATTTCCGCCGTAAATGGAAGAACAGCCGGTTGCGTTGGCAATCATCAAACGATCGCCAAAGAGCTGTGTGAGCAGTTTGATGTAGGGCGTTTCGCCGCAACCCGCGCACGCGCCGGAAAACTCGAACAGCGGTTCGAGCAATTGAACGTCCTTCACCTGCGTGTGCGACAAAGTGTCGCGACTGGAATCCGGCAGCGCGAGGAAGAAATCCCAGTTTTCACTCTCGGAATTTCGAATGGGCGCCTGCGCCTCCATGTTGATCGCTTTGTGTTTCGTCTGGCTCTTGCTTTTCGCCGGGCAAATCTCCACGCAAAGGCTGCAGCCGGTGCAATCTTCAGGAGAGACCTGTAACGTGTAACGCAGAGTTTCAAATGCGCGCCAGCGGGGCTTGGAGGACTTGAAGGATGCGGGGGCGCCATTCAGAGAAGCGGTCTCATATACCTTCGCCCGAATCACAGCGTGCGGGCAAACAAGGACGCACTTCCCGCACTGAATACACAGGTCTTCATCCCATACGGGAATCTCTTGAGCGATATTCCTCTTCTCCCAAAGAGCCGTGCCTGTGGGAAACGTGCCGTCCACAGGCATCGCGCTTACGGGGAGAGAGTCTCCGTCGCCGGCAATAATTTTGCCGAGAACATCTCGAACAAATGCCGGAGCCCGTTGCGGGACGGGCGGGAGAACATCAAACCGGCTGGTGACTTTCGCCGGCACAGAAACCAGGTGGAGATGGGCGAGCGCGCTGTCCACGGCCGCAAAGTTCTTCTCCACAACCGCGTCTCCGCGTTTGCCATAGGTTTCCCGAATCGCATTCTTAATTGCCTCGATGGCTTCCTCGCGCGGAAGGACTCCGCTGATGGCGAAAAAGCAGGTCTGCATGATCGTGTTGATGCGGTTGCCTATTCCGACATCGCGCGCGACTTTGTATGCATCAATCACGTAAAAACGCAGGTGCTTCTGAAGGATTGTCTCCTGCGCCTGCCGGGGAAGGTGGTCCCAAATTTCGCCGGGGCCGAATGGCGCGTTCAAAAGAAATGTTGCGCCGTTCTCCGCAGCTTTAAGAACATCCATCCGCTCGAGAAATTGGAATTGATGGCACGCCACAAAACTGGCGTTGCTGATCAAGTACGATGACCGAATAGGCCGCGGGCCGAAACGAAGGTGCGAGACCGTGACCGAGCCTGCCTTTTTGGAATCGTAGACAAAGTAACCCTGCGCGTAATTCGGCGTTCCCTTCCCGATAATCTTGATGGAATTCTTGTTGGCGCCTACCGTGCCATCGGAGCCGAGTCCGTAAAAAAGAGCGCGCACCGTATCCGGTGACTCGGTGGAAAAAGAGGGATCGTAATCCAGGCTCGTGTGCGAAATATCGTCATTGATTCCAATCGTAAAATGATTTTTCGGCGCGGGCTTTTTCAATTCATCGAAAACCGCGAGGGCCATTGCTGGCGTGAATTCCTTTGACGAAAGGCCATAACGCCCCCCGAGCACGCGTGGCCGGCTGGCATTTCCGTTTTCAAGAAATGATTCGCTGAATGCCGTGACGACATCCTGATAAAGGGGCTCTCCCACGCTCCCAGGCTCCTTGGTGCGGTCCAGAACGCCGATCGCGGTTACCGTCTTCGGGAGTGACTGCAAAAACATCTCTGTGGCAAAAGGCCTGTATAGCCGGACCTTGAGCAGGCCGACCTTTTCTCCCCACTGGGCCAGTTGCTCGATGGTTTCTTCCACCGCGCCCGCGCCAGAGCCCATCATCACAACCACGCGCTCGGCATCCGGCGCTCCAACGTAGTCAAAGAGGCGGTATTTTCTGCCAACACGCGCCGCGAACCGGTCCATTACATCCTGCACGATAGTCGGACAAGCGTTGTAGTAAGGATTGATTGCTTCGCGAGCCTGGAAAAAAGTGTCGGGGTTCTGTGCCGTGCCGCGAAGAACGGGGCGATCCGGCGAGAGCCCGCGCTCGCGGTGCTGGCGAACAAAGCTCTCATCAACCAACGCGCGGAGGTCGTCATCTTTTAAAGGAACAATCTTATTGACTTCGTGCGATGTCCGGAACCCATCGAAAAAATGAAGAAAGGGAATCCGGGATTCGAGCGAAGCCGCCTGGACGATCAAGGCAAAGTCGCAGGCTTCCTGCACGGAATTAGACGCCAGCATCGCGAAGCCCGTCGCGCGCGTCGCCATCACATCGCTGTGGTCGCCGAAAATAGAAAGCGCGTGAGTTGCGATCGTCCGCGCGGCGACGTGAATTACGGCCGCGGTGAGTTCGCCCGCAATCTTGTACATATTGGGAATCATCAGGAGCAGACCCTGTGATGCGGTAAATGTCGTTGCAAGGCTTCCTGCTTGCAACGCACCGTGCAAAGCGCCGGCTGCCCCGCCTTCGCTCTGCATTTCGATTACTTTGGGAACTGTGCCCCAGATATTCTTCTTGCCCTCTTCTTGCCATTGATCGGACCATTCGCCCATCGGCGATGAGGGTGTAATCGGATAAATCGCGATGACTTCGTTCAGGCGGTACGCCACCGATGCGGCCGCTTCATTCCCATCTAAGATTGCGAATCCCTTCGCCATTTGTATTCTCCTGATGCCCCAGACCCAAAATCGAAGAAACGAGCCCAGCCGATTTGCCCGAATTACGGGCCAAAACAAGCCTTAAGATGTCACTGCAATGATGCGTGCTAGGGTGCTGTTGTAGCTGTGACATGAATCACAATTGAGGATGCTGAAGATCACACAAGCAAGCTCTTGCTTTTCCACAATAATCTCAAATATGCACAGGCGGCTAAAAAGATTTTAGGCACGACCGCTTGACGAGAAAATAAAACCTGCTATACTTCATGGTGGTCTGGAGTAATCTGGACGTGTCAGGGGCTGTCGATCGCGGTGATTCTGTAAGATCCCGAGTGAGGTCAGCTACGAATACCGGGTAGAAATCTGTCGAGCAACGCGCAAAGCTGCCAGTGTGTGGCAGTTTAGCCCGGCGCTCGACGCCGGGTTTTTTATTTTGTGGCCGCTTTTTTGCGGTCCTTCCCACCGGGAGTGGGAAGCTCTGGTAAAGCCAGTGGCATCGTTCTTTGACAATTGAATAGGCTGGCAATGCATGTTGCGATTGCCCTGTATTTCCGCAAGGAAATACGCGGGTAGGCGCAACGCGCAACGCAAATATTGCACGAGCCGAGCGTAATTGTTGTGGAAAGGCGAACTTTCTAGAAACAAGCTCAGGTTTGAACCTGGATCCGCATCCCGCGGGCCGGGTGAGGACCGGTGTAAATTTCTAGGTAAGTTTTATGATTAAGCTACTAAGGGCGTGCGGTGGATGCCTTGGCGCCAGAAGGCGATGAAGGACGTGGCAAGCTGCGATAAGCCCCGGGGAGCCGCAAGCAGGCTTTGATCCGGGGATTTCCGAATGGGGAAACCCTACTGAGTAAACCTCAGTAACAGCCCGCTGAATACATAGGCGGGTATGAGCTAACCCAGGGAAGTGAACCATCTCAGTACCTGGAGGAAAATAAATCAACAGAGATTCCGAAAGTAGCGGCGAGCGAAATCGGAACAGCCCAAACCTCGGTGTTTACACCGGGGGGTTGTAGGACCGCATAAGTAGAGTTATCAAACCGGAGATTAGGTGAACCCGCTGGAAAGCGGGGCCATAGAATGTGATAGCCATGTAACCGAAAATCTACCGGACTCGAAGCGGTATCCTGAGTACCACGGGACACGGGAAATCCCGTGGGAAACTGGGGAGACCACTCTCCAAGGCTAAATACTCTCTGGCGACCGATAGTGAACCAGTACCGTGAGGGAAAGGTGAAAAGAACCCCTGCGAGGGGAGTGAAATAGTACCTGAAACCGCATGCTTACAAGCAGTCGGAGGGCCATGTTTTCCGCTTCGGCGGAATTCAAGCCTGACGGCGTGCCTCTTGCTTAATGAGCCGGCTAGTTATTCTCTCAGGCGAGGTTAAGCGCAAGCGAGCCGTAGCGAAAGCGAGTCCGAATAGGGCGACAAGTCTGTGGGAATAGACGCGAAGCGGGATGATCTACCCTTGGCCAGGCTGAAGGTCGCTTAACCGCGACTGGAGGGCCGAACAGGTGTGAGTTGAAAATCGCTCTGATGAGCTGAGGGTAGGGGTGAAAGGCTAATCAAATTCCGTAATTGCTCGTTCTCCCCGAAATGCCTTTAGGGGCAGCCTTGTGTGATCTGCCACGGTGGTAGAGCGCTGAATGGACTAGGGACCAACTAAGGTTACCGACTCCAATCAAACTTCGAATGCCGTGGACAGCAACACAGGAGTGAGACTACGAGGGATAAGCTTCGTGGTCGAGAGGGAAAGAACCCAGACCGCCAGCTAAGGTCCCCAACTTCAGACTAAGTGGGAAAGGAAGTGTGACCGCTCAGACAGCCAGGAGGTTGGCTTAGAAGCAGCCATCCTTTAAAGAAAGCGTAACAGCTCACTGGTCAAGCGGTCATGCACCGACAATCCAACGGGGCTAAAGTCTGAGACCGAAGCTGCGGAATGTATGAAAGCGCAAGCTTTTATACTTTGGTAGGGGAGCATTGTGTGGAGTCCGAAGGTAGACTGAGAAGACTACTGAACACCACGCAAGAGACCCTGCCGGCATAAGTAGCGATAAATACGATGAGAACTCGTATCGCCGAAAGTCTAAGGTTTCCTGAGGAAGGTTAATCCGCTCAGGGTTAGTCGGGTCCTAAGGTGAGGCCGAAAGGCGTAGCTGATGGACAGCAGGTCAACATTCCTGCACCGCCAGATGGGCGTTATCACGATGGGGTGACGCAGAAGGATATGGGAGTCGGGTGATGGATGTCCCGATGGGTCTGTGTAAGCCGGATCTCGTAGGAAAATCCGCGAGGTCATTCAACGGTGAGACAGGCTCCGAGACCACACGGTCATAAAGTCTCAAATTTCACGCTGCCTGGAAAATCCTCTAAGGAGTCCATTTGGTGCCCGTACCACAAACCGACACAGGTAGACGAGGTGAATATCCACAGGCGCTCGAGAGAACACTCGCTCAGGAACTAGGCACATTAGCCCCGTAACTTCGGGAGAAGGGGCGCCCCGGTAGGGTTTATAGCCCGAGGGGGCCGCAGTGAAATGCGCTCTGCGACTGTTTAACAAAAACACAGCTCTCTGCTAAGTCGAATACGACGTATAGGGGGTGACACCTGCCCGGTGCCGGAAGGTTAAAGCGAGGGCTCAAGGCCGCAAGGCCCGAAGGTCCGACCTGAAGCCCCGGTGAACGGCGGCCGTAACTATAACGGTCCTAAGGTAGCGAAATTCCTTGTCGGGTAAGTTCCGACCTGCACGAATGGTGTAACGATAGAGCGACTGTCTTGGCGAGTGACTCGGCGAATTTGTGGTTCCGGTGAAGACGCCGGATGCCCGCATCTAGACGGAAAGACCCCGTGCACCTTTACTGCACTCTGGTCATGATTAACGGGAGAGTCTGCGTAGCATAGGTGGGAGCCTTTGAGTCTCAGGTCTCGGCTTGAGAGGAGGCAACAGTGAAATACCACCCTGATTTTTCTGTCGTTCTAACTTACGCCCCGCGACGGGGCGGAGGACACGGCCAGACGGGTAGTTTGACTGGGGCGGTCGCCTCCCAAAATGTAACGGAGGCGCCCAAAGCTAGGCTCAGGCGGATTGGAAACCCGCCGTGGAGTGCAAGAGCACAAGCCTGGTTAACTGCGAGACACACAGGTCAAGCAGAAGCGAAAGCTGGGTCTAGTGATCCGGTGGTCCCGCGTGGAAGGGCCATCGCTCAACGGATAAAAGGTACGCCGGGGATAACAGGCTGATCTAAGCCAAGAGTTCACATCGACGCTTAGGTTTGGCACCTCGATGTCGGCTCATCGCATCCTGGGGCTGTAGAAGGTCCCAAGGGTTAGGCTGTTCGCCTATTAAAGCGGTACGTGAGCTGGGTTCAGAACGTCGCGAGACAGTTCGGTCCCTATCTGGTGTGGGCGCAGGAGACTTGAGAGGAGCTGTCCCTAGTACGAGAGGACCGGGATGGATCGACCTCTTGTGTACGGGCTGTCGCGCCAGCGGCATCGCCCGGTAGCGAAGTCGAGCAGAGATAATCGCTGAATGCATCTAAGCGAGAAGCTTGCCTCAAGATAAGGTCTCCCAAGTCCGCTTCGGCGGACTAAGAAGGGCGGTCGAAGACTACGACCTTGATAGGCTGGGGGTGTAAGCGCAGTAATGCGTGAAGCTGACCAGTACTAATCGCCCGTTCGGCTTAATCATAAAACTTTCCTAGGCTGTTACACGGCTTGGGCAATATTTGCACTACGCAAAGCCTATTCAATTGTTCAAAGTTGAAGCCGCGGAGAATCTTCCGCCCCTTCAACTTTCAAAGCTTCCTGGTGGTCATACCGCGGAGGTCACACCCGTTCCCATCCCGAACACGGTAGTTAAGCTCCGCTGGGCCGATGATACTGCACGGGTAACTGTGTGGGAACGTAGGTCGCTGCCAGGATATATTCTCTATATATGAGAGGGCCATATTCGCTAAATGCGGATGTGGCTCTTTTGTCTTTGGACGGTATATATATGGAATTCGTAAGGTAAGTTCGCTTATAGAGGAGGCTGTGTAATGAGAATGCAAGCAGGTAAGAAATACTCTGCTATTACGGATTGGTTGTCCTCACGAGCTTCCATGCGTGAAGAAATGTCATTCGGTGAAATTGAGAAGCTCATTGGTGCCAGGCTTCCTGATTCAGCAAGGCTCTATCGTCCTTGGTGGGGGAATGAGGTCGGAAAACACTCAAGACAGTGTCAGGCATGGCAGGCTGCGGGCTGGCGCGTTGATGAAATCGATTTCGTTCGAGAACAAGTGGTCTTTGTTCGGTAGCAACGGAATGAAGGTAAAAACTGTGTAATCAAAGCAGATCGCAATTTCAACCAAAGATCTTAGTGCCTCGCAATCGTTTCTGGTTGCGGGGCATTTTGTTTGAGAAGCACACATTCCCAAAAAGAAAGGAAAAATAAAATGCAACTGGCTCAAAGCCAATTTCCCTATGGCATGACTGTGGATGGATTTGCTGCAAAATTACGCCCCGAAAATTTGGTATTTGTGGATGATGGACAATATCGCAATAAAATCGGTCGAATCGGCTATTGGGCTTTGTACAAGGATTCCCACCTCTATTATAAATTCTCCATTTCAAATACCGACGCTACTTTCGCTTTAAACGAAGTAGCACATGCAATTACGGTATCTGACAGAATAATTCGACGGGAAAACACCTACCAGAATCGGAGGGAGGCATGGGGCTTTGAAGCAACTGTGCTTTCCGGCGGACATGCATACATGCTGACTGCCTCCGTACTTTATCGTTGGAATATGACTTAGCAAGTTCCTACGTGGACCACGGTCACCACAATCTCAAAGCAAGGGCGTTCCAGTTCGCTGAGACGCCCTTCTAATTTGGCGGACCCCGAATGGCAATTTGGGAATTCGGGCCAATTCATTTTGTGCTTGTCCACGAATTGGGAAACAATTGAGGCGTAGATGATTGAATCAAACTCTGGAACACTCCACTTAACCGAAGAAGAGCTAGTGCGCGGAATCGAAGGCTGCACGCTCGATTCGGAATTCCATCACGCGGATCACATCCGGCTGGCGTGGATTTATTTGCGCATGATGCCGGCGGCGGAAGCGGAAGAGCGGATGGCTGTCGCGCTGCGGCGCTACTCGGCGCACAAGGGAAAGCCGGAACGGTATCACCACACGATGACGTTGGCCTGGATGCGTCTCGTCGCCGCCGCGCGGCGCGCCTCGCCGCAGCTAAATATGTTTGAGGAGTTTATCGCCGCGCATCCCCATCTTGCCCATCAGCAAACGTTGATGCGCCATTATTCCCAGCATCGCCTCGACAACCACACAGCCCGCACCGAATGGCTTGAGCCAGACATGGAACCCCTGGATTCGTGAACGCATTCTCAACTTTGTAACGCTTGAAGACAAGCCAGAAATGCGGCGGCCCGGCACAAGGCCGGGCCGCGAGCTTTGCGAGCGAGCCTCGCTTACGCGAGCGCTGCTCTCTAACTAGAATTTTCCACGCCGTGCATTTGCCGCGCAAGCGTTCGTTCCAATCGTGCAACACCGTAATCTGAAACAAACTAGGCACCACTGCGAGATGAGATCAAACGCCACATGCGCCGATGAATTCAACCAGCCGCGCAATCCCTTCGCGGAATTCTGGCTCCGGCGCGATCAAGCTCACCACCAGGAATCCGTCCTGCGGAAAATCGAAGAAGCGGCCGGGATGAACGAGCACGCCGCGCTCGCCAAGCAGCGCGACAGCCAGCTCCTCATCCGGCTGCGTGGCAGGCACGCGGAGCACGGCGTACCAGCCGCCTTCGCGATCCAATCGTGAAATTGATTTCTGCCCCGCGATCGCGGAATCCAAGTGCGCGAGATTCGCCCTCATTCGCGTATGTATCTGACTCTGCATCGCCTGGCGCAATTCGAGCAATTTCGGAAGCGCGAGTTGCACGGGCGTGCCCGGCGAGAGGAATGTGTCCGCAATGATCTCCAGGCGAGCGAGTGCGGGCCGCAATAAATTCTCAGTCCCGTTGGCAACAAGCCAGGCGAGCTTCATCTGCGGGAGCGCGGAAATTTTGGAAAGACCGCTCAGTGTGAATGTAAGCACCTCATTAGTGAAAGCAAATGTCGCGTGTGGCTTTGATTCAGCCACGAAGTCGAGGAAAACTTCGTCGGCGATAATTGCCATCGCATGTTCGGCGCAGATCTCGCGCAGCGCGGTGGCTTCCGAGGGCTTTATGAACGAGCCGGTCGGATTATTCGGATGCACAACCAGCACTGCGCGCGAACGCGGCGTGATTGCCGCGCGCAACGAGCCGATGTCCACGTGCCAGCCGTGATCGTAGAAGAGCGAGTAGGGCACGAGGCGGACATCATTCAATCCGGCGAGATATTCGAGCAGCGGATAGCTCGGCGCGGGAAAAAGAATTTCGTCGCCGGGTTCGCAAAGCAGACGGAAAATATAGCTGTAGGCTTCGCTCGTTCCCGCCGTGAGGATGATCTGCTCGGGGTCAACACTTCCCTCACAAATGCCGAATCCCGGCCGCCCCGCGTAATACGCCGCAACTGCTTCGCGCGCGGAGCGAATCCCTTTGCTTTCAGGTGAGTATTGCAGCGCGCGCGTATCGCCGAGGGCTGTCAGGATCTCGCGCGAAGGATAATCGAAGCCGCAAGTCGTTGGATTCGAAGCCGTCAAATCAATTAGCGGCTTGCCGCTGCGGCGGTGTGCTTCCAGAGCCTGCGCGAAGCGGTTGGGTTCCAGTGGCCAATTCGTGCGGGAGGCGAACATGGTTTTGCGAAATGGACATTCGAGTTATACCATGCTCGCCCGTGCCGGAATATATCGTCCAGCGTACCTGGGCGCGCTAAACTCCCATTACAGTAGTTATCGGGTACTGTGGTCGGATTCGACTTTGCCGTCGCGGATGTTGATGATCCGCCAGGCGTGCTTGGCGATGTCTGGTTCGTGAGTGACGAGGATGATGGTGTTGCCCTGCTCGTGCAGCCGCGCGAAAACGCCCATGATTTCCTCGCCCGTCTTTGAGTCGAGGTTTCCGGTGGGCTCATCGGCGAGCACGATCGAGGGTTTGTTGACGAGCGCGCGCGCAATCGCAACACGCTGGCGCTGGCCGCCGCTCAGCTCGTTGGGCTTGTGCATCATCCGGTCGGTCAAATCCACAATTTGCAGAGCGCTTTTGGCGCGTTCCATGCGCTCGCCGGCAGGTGTGCCGTTGTAAATCAGCGGCAGCTCGACGTTGTGCAGCGCTGTCGCTCGGGGAAGCAGATTAAATGTTTGGAAGACGAAGCCGATTTCCTTGTTGCGGATGTAGGCCAACTCGTCGTCATCGAGTTCGCTCACCAAACGCCCGGCAAGCCAGTACCGTCCACTCGACGGCGTATCCAGGCAGCCAATCAAATTCATCAGCGTGGATTTGCCGGAACCGGAAGGCCCCATGATAGCCACGTATTCGCCGCGGCGGATCTCGATGTCCACGCCGCGCAACGCGTGGACCTCTTCGGAGCCCATCTGGTAAACCTTGGTGAGCGCCTCGGTCTTGATGTTCAGTCCCTGATCGATCAGGTCCTGGCGAAAGCCCTCCGCAGCCGTCATTTCAACTGGCATGTCCTGTAATCCCCTTTACCTTAGACGCCGCTCACGTGGTTTGAGTGCTGACAGCAGGAGCACTGTTGTCCACTTTTACAGGGGTATCCGGCCGCAGCGTGCGAAGCGCCTTGTAGCTGCCGGTGACAATTTCGTCGCCTTCCTTTAGCCCACTCGTGACTTCGGCATCGGTCATCCCCAAGATTCCGGTTTGCACTTGCACGAACTGCGCCCTGCCGTTGCGGATGACAAATACGCCCTGCACGTCATCCTTCTTGGTGGGATCGTCGGTTCCCTGATCGGGCTTGGAGGCGGCCAGCGTGACGCCGGAATTTCCGCCCTTTCCTGCGGCCAACTGTTTCTGTTTGGCCGCGTCCTCAAGTTGCTTGCGCGAACGGGTGGCAAGCGCCTGAATCGGAATTGCGAGTGCGCTTTCTTTTTCCGCAGTTGTGATCTTCGCGGTGGAGGAAAGCCCCGGACGCAAACCCGGCGGGGGATTATCCAATGTAACCACAACCTTGAAATCCTTCGCTTCTTGTGATGCCGTTGTGGATTGCGTGGAGGCCAAGCCAGAGCTGCGCAACACCGCCTGGTCGCCTACAGCGGTCACGTGAGCCGGAAACGTTTGCCCGGGCATGGCGTCAATCGTTACGGTCGCAACTTGGCCGGGTCGCACGTTCACGATGTCGGTCTCATCCACCATCACTTCAGACGTGACGAATGACATATCGGAAATGGTCATCAAGTAGCTGCCGGTGGCATTCTGAATCCCGGGAACGACGTTTTCGCCTTTCCGGACTCCGATAAAACTGACGAGGCCGTCAATCGGCGCGCGATACGTCGTCTTGTTGAGGACGTCATCCAAGTGCGCAAATGTGGCTTTGTTCTGTTCGACCGCATGACGCGCCTGCTCGATGAGGGCTTTGAACTGAACCACCTTGCCCTGCGCCGAAGCAACCGCCGATACAGCGCCGTCATACACGGTCTTTCGCGTGTCGTAGTCCTGCTTTGGAATGAGGCCATCCTTGTAAAGGGCCTGGCCGCGCTCCCACGTGATGCGCGCATTGTCCAGGTTGGCCTGCGCCGTCTTGACGTCTTCTTGTGCGTATTGATAAGACGCCATGGCGGAGTCCAGTCCCGCTTGGGCTGCATCAACGGCCGCCTGCTGCGCTTTCGCGTCGGCGGTGGGCTGGATGCTGTCAATCTTTAGCAAGACGTCGCCACGCTTTACGACGTCGCCTTCCTTGGTAAGGATGTCCGTAATCTGGCCCATGCCCTGGGCCAGCAAATTGGAATATGTTTTCGCCGTGATCTGGCCGGAGGCCGTCACCTGCGTCACGAGATGCTCATGACCAACCTTGGCGGTCTGCACCGTGACGACATCCTTGTTGGCTTGGTTTACGCTGTAGACGACGATACCGCCGCCCACGATCACCACTCCGACACCAATTGCGACCTTCTTCCATGCCTTCATTTGAGATTCTCTTTTCCTTGGTTCTCGGGGGCTCTGCCCATCCGACCGCCCCCACTTAATTGATACGTTTCTGCGGGGCCAAAAGTTTCTCGCCGCCGCCCTTGTCAGAAAGCCCTTGTCCGAAGGAATGATGCGAAACCTTCGCGCGGGGTTGGACTTGTCGCGCACCCCCAAGCTAGCCAGATATCAATACGCCCGAAATCCGTTGTAAGGACTTATTTTACCCTATGTCCTCACAGGGATGCATTCCAACTGTTGGCAATTGTGCACCACAACCTTCGACGCCTGAGTTTCATCAATGGTTAGCGGGAGTTAGCGAGGCGAGAGGCATTGCAAACGGACTCTGGCTCACCGGTCGCAAAAACCGCATAATTGGGCTCGGAAAGGATCCGGGGGTGGCATGAGTCTTTTGCCTGTCGGGCGCAAAGATCAGACTGCTCGCTGGGGCCTCTGGTTATCCGTTCTTCTGGCTGGGTTGATCCCTTCGGGGCGCGCCGTAGAACCTCAGTCGCCGCAGACGGAACCCCCTCCCACGTTTTCCCGCGACATCGCGCCGATTCTTTATGCGTCCTGCGCCAGTTGCCATCATGTGGGCGGGCAAGGGCCATTCCCGCTCACGAGTTACGAAGATGCAAAAAAGCACAGCGCGCAAATCGCGGACAAAACGCGCGCACGAAAAATGCCGCCCTGGTTGCCCGAACATGGCTACGGAGATTTCGCCGGCGAACATCGTCTGACCGACGCCCAAATCCAGCTCATTGAGGAATGGGCGTATGCGGGCGCGCCGCAAGGTGAAGCTTCTGAAGCGCCCGCACCCCCGCAATTTCTCAGCGATTGGCAACTCGGCCCGCCTGACATGGTTCTCGAAGCCGCGCGTGCGGTATCAGTGCCTCCCTCCGGTCAGGACTTCTTCTGGAATTTTATTTTTTCGCCCGCGATCAAAACTACTCGGTTCGTCCGCGCCATCGAGATCCGTCCCGGCACGGGCGCGATGGCCGTCCACCATGCCAACTTGATTGTTGACCGCGCGCGGTCGGCGCGGCGCGATGAGAAAGAACCGGGCGCGGGCTTCCCCGGAATGGACGTGAGCATCCAACGGGCGGCGCTCGATTTCCAAACCCACTTTCTTTTCTGGAAACCGGGCAGCGCGCCGTGGGTCGGGCCGGATGGTTTGGCGTGGAAGCTCGAACCCGGCGCGGACTTGGTGTTGAACGCGCACTTGAAACCCATGGGAGCGAGCGAGGAAGTGCGGCCTTCGATTGGCCTCTATTTCACGGAAACGCCGCCATCGCGGTTCCCCATGTTGATTCAGCTTGAGGATGACAATGCGCTTGATATTCCCGCGGGCGCGCGCGATTTTCCGGTGAGCGACGATTTCACCCTTCCCTTTGATGTGGATGTTCTCGCCGTCTATCCGCACGCGCATTACCTCGGCCATTTGCTCGAAGGCTACGCAACTCTTCCGGCCGGCGAGCGGAAGTGGCTGATTCGCATTCCGGATTGGGATCCGAACTGGCAGGCCGTGTATCACTATCGCGAGCCCGTTTTTCTGCCGAAGGGATCCGTCGTGTCCATGCGCTATCACTTCGACAATTCCTCGGCGAATCCGCGGAATCCGAATCATCCCTCGAAAAATGTGCAGGGCGGAAATCAGTCCACCGACGAAATGGCCCATCTGTGGCTGCAAATCTTGCCTCGCGGAAACGGCGACCGGCGACCGGCGATTGAAGAAGCGCTCATGTGCCATCGCATCGAAAAATACCCGGATGATCTGGAAGCTCATTTGCGTTTGGGAATCCTGATGCTTGCGCGGCTCGATCCCGCAGGGGCGGAAGCAGTGCTGGAAGACGCGATCCGCATCGTTCCACGTAATCCGGAGGCACATAACCTTCGCGGCGCCGCGCTTGGCGTGCTGGGCCGATCCTCTGAGGCAATTGGCGAGTTTCGGCTCGCGATTCGATTGAAACCGGATTTTGGGCAGGCCCACTACAATCTTGCGAGAGCGCTCGCCAAGTACGGCCCGATTGATGAGGCGCTGGAACAATTCGGGCTTGCAGCCACGGCGTTTTCGGAAAACGCGCAATTCCACAATGAATTCGGCGAATCGCTTCTACGGAATGGCAAAGCAGCGGCTGCGCTGGACCAATTCGAGAAAGCGCTTGCCCTTGATCCCACCATTCGCTCGGCACAGGAAAACAGGGAACAGGCGCTAAAGCTCTTGCACCAACCCTGAACCGGGATTTCAATGGAGAAACATCCCAAATAGCCACAGGCAACCCCTCCGGCAACCCCATAATCTAAGCCTGTAATCGAGGAAATCCGGGGAATCCATTGTTGACGCAGCACTTAGAGGCAGCTAGAATCATCAATCGTCCTGGGGGGAGAGGTGTCTCCATGAGGCCATTTAAGTCTTTAGCATTCATCGGGATCATTTCAGCCTCCTTGCTTGTCCCTATTCTTCGCGCGCAGAACCCCCCAACAGGCTCAAACCAATCTGGAACGGGCCAGCAGGAGCCACTGAAGGGACCACTTTCCAAGCAGCAAAGGGCTAAAGCCCAGAAGGAGTTGGGCAGCGCTTACAAAACCTGGTTGGATTACGACGTCAAGTACATCATCACCGACGCCGAACGCGACGCTTTCCTGCGGCTTTCCACCAACGAAGAGCGCGAACAATTCATCGAACAATTCTGGCTGCGCCGCAACCCGAATCCCGACACGCCGGAAAACGAATTCAAGGAAGAGCACTATCGCCGCATCGCATACGCAAACGAGCACTACGCTTCGGGAATACCTGGATGGAAAACGGATCGCGGCCGCATCTACATCATCTGGGGCAAAGCGGATTCCGTCGAGTCGCATTCATCGGGCGGCTTTTACCAGCGGACGGACCAAGAAGGCGGCGGAGAAACCTCCACATTCCCCTTTGAAATCTGGCATTACAACTATCTGGAGGGACTCGGGAACAATATCAACCTGGAGTTCGTGGATCCCTCCGGCTCCAACGAATACCATCTTGCCACCGACCCCGAAGAAAAGGATGCGTTGCTCTACGTCCCCGGCGCGGGCTTGAGCGAAATGGAAAGTTATGGGATGGCGGACAAGACGCAGCGATTCACGCGTGGGGACGGCACACACCTGCCCGCGGGCGTCTATGACACGCCGGGCCAAAACGACGAGTTTTCGCGCTATGAACTCGCGGCCCGAATTTTCGTCCCGCCGCCTCCAATCAAGAACAAGGACATGCTCGCACTGGTCACCGCGCGAATCGTTCGGAACCAACTTCCATTTGACTACCGGTTCGACTATCTCCGCATCACCGACGATACAATCAACGTGCCCATCACGGTTCAGCTCGCCAATCGCCAGTTGACCTTCAAGACCAAGGACAGCGTGCATTCCGCGCAAGTAAATATCTTCATGCGAATCAGCACACTTGGCGACCGCGTCGTGCAAACTTTGGAGGACGTCGTTTCGAGGGACTTTCCGGATTCTCTTTTTCAGCAGTACCTAACGAAGCAGTCCATCTATCAAAAATCGGTCCCGCTACGCCCCGGCCTCTACAAACTCGATATCGTCGTCAAGGATGTGGAGAGTGGAAACGTCGGCGTGGTGAACACTCGTCTTGCCGTGCCCCGCTTTGAGGAGGTAAAACTCGATACCAGCACCTTGATTCTTGCGTACGATATCCAAAACGTTCCCGCAGGCCAGGTGGGGATTGGGCAATTCGTGCTCGGAGACGTGAAGGTCACGCCACAGATTAACCGGGATTTCTTCCCGGACCAAAAGATGGGGATCTACCTGCAGATTTACAACATCGCGGTGGACGACAAGACTCACAAATCAAACGTCACGGTCCATTTCCGTGTGACTCGCGGCGATCAGGAAGTTTTTCAGGCCACACAGACATCGGAACAATTGAAGCAAGTGGGCAATGAATTGACGATTCAGCACCTGTTGCCGCTTTCCACATTCGTACCCGGAAAGTACAAGCTGGAGATTTCCATCAACGACATGATTGCGAACTCCACGATTACGCGCGCAACCGAATTTACAATTAAGACGCCCGCGGAAACTCGCGCGGCTGCGAATTAGGGCTTGTATATTGATGTTTTAGAGGTGATGCACAAAAAGGGGGGAGGGCCATGATGACTGATTCTCTGCGCTCCCGGGGCCGGGCAATTGCAATTGCTTTCGCGCTCGCCCTTGCCCTCGGAACGGCACTGGCCGCATCATCTGCGGCCGATTCCACTTACGGAAAACTTTCCGGCATTGTTGTAGACCCAAATGGGACGCCGCAAATGGGCGCGAACGTCGTGCTCGTTGCGGAGGGACTATATGCGTCTTACCACCTTGAACTGTTTACAAACCAGCATGGCGGATTTGGGAATTCGCGCGTGCCCGCGGGCTTCTATGAAATGCATGTCACGCTCGCGGGATTTCTCCCCAAGGTCGAGCATCACGTTCACATCGTTCCTAATGTCACGACGCTTATCAAGGTGGAACTGGCGACAATTTTTGCTTCGCTTGACCGCTTACGCCGCGGCCCTGATAAACCCTCCAGTCCCGATAATTGGAAGTGGGTGCTCCGGACTTCCGCGGCCACGCGGCCGATTCTCCAATGGACCAACCCGGGCTTGACCACGCAGACTACGGACGATGCATCGCAGCCCCGCGCGCGCGGACAAGTCGAGCTCACCAGTGGTTCCGAGCGGCCCGGCTCCATTTCCAATATGCCCGATGCACCAACCACCGCGGTGGCATACGATCAGCCCGTCGGCAGTTTCGGGCACGTTCTTTTTGCCGGTGAGTTAAATTATGGCGGCACTAATCTTCCCGCTTACGCGATCGCGACGGCTTGGGCGCCCTCGGGAAATGCTCCGGGTGGACCGGTCACGGAAGTTGTTGTCCGGCAGGCATCGCTCGGCCCGGATGGACTTGTTTTTCGCGGCGAGCGCGTTTCGCAGCGCCAAACACTTGCGATAGGCCAGCGCGCCACGTTGCGCCTGGGCGTGGAAGCTCTGGCGGCTCAGCTCGGCGAAAGCACGAAGGCGGTTCGTCCCAGCGCTGCTTTGGACGTGGTGCTGCCGGGCGGCTGGCAAGCCACCATGTTTGTTTTGTCCGGGACATCCTCAAGCCCGATTCTCAATTCCTCGGCACAAACCAATGCACTGGGCGCTCTCGATACATTTCCAGTTTTGATGTTGCGAAGCGGGCGACCGGTGCTCGAAGGCGGCTGGCATGAAGAAGCCGGCGTGCGCCACTCGATTACGCGGCGCGCCAGCTTTGAAGCCGCCGCGTTCCACGAACGCAGCGGCGATACGCCCGTCTTTGGCCGCGGAAACGCTTCCAACCCGGATTATTTGCAGGATCCTTTTTCAAGCGCGTTTGTTTATGACGCCGGGTCTTCTTCCACGTGGGGAGTTCGCGCCGCCGTCAAAGAGAAGTTGACGCAATCACTGGATCTCGCATTTATTTATGCTTATGCGGGAGCCCTCTCGCCCGGAGACGTGGCGGGATCAACGGATCAACCGCTCCGCGACGTTTTGCAAATGCAATATCGCCACAGTGCGGCCGCGCGGTTCTCGGGAAAAGTGCATCGCACAAACACTCAGGTCTCCGCGAGCTACAAGTGGATAAGCGGAGAGGCTCTCAGCCAGCAGGATGCGATTGGGCAAGCCTTCTATGGAATTGACCCGTATCTCAGCTTGAGCGTTCGCCAGGTGATGCCGTGGACTATCGGTGGCTGCCGGTGGGAAGCTCTCGCCGACTTCCGAAACCTGTTGGGACAGGGCTACTTCTACGCCAACTCCAGCGACGGGCAAGTCCTCCTCATGCCCGCTTCCCGGTCCGTTCGCGGCGGGATAAGCGTTCAGTTCTAAGCGCTGCCTGTCTATACGGCAAATGGGAAGCTTAATACCAATATCGGAATCCCCCTCACTGCCGGCAACGCCGGTGCCGCTAAGTACTTTATTTTGTGATAGTTACAATACACTATTATTTACCGTATTTGGAAAGTTGCGTGCTGAAGGTATTGCGGGGCAGTCTACTCCGCGAGTGAGTTGGACCGGGTCTTGGTCTAGAGCGTCGCTTAGAGTGTTTAGAAAATAGTTCGGAAGACAATTTGGCGGGTCATTCAAGTAAATGGTTTAGGCAGTTTTCAGTGAGAATTTTGGCAAGCTAATGACGGAAAGCCTCCGAGTTCGCGTTGGCGCGGTCATCCTCGTCCTGGTGACGATGGCTGCCGTTGTATTTGGCGTGCTCAATTTCCGTCAGCGCGCGGCATACGAAATCCCTGATGATGGCGTTACTTGGTTGGACAAGTCATCGGGAGTTGTGGCCAGGGACATCGCTCCGAAATCTCCCGCGGTGCTTGCAGGGATCAAGCCCGGCGATCGTCTGATTTCAATCAACGACAATCCTATGCACAGCACGGCGGACGTCACCCAGCGGCTGTGGCGCGTCGGGTTGTGGACGGAAGTTCGTTACGAGTTGTCCCGCGACGGCTCGGTTTTCACCGCGCGGCTGGTTACTGCTCCGCAGATAAAGCCGCTGGCCTACGAGAATTTTCTGCGTATCGTCGGCCTCGTCTATCTCTTCATCGGGTTTTTCATTTTTGCGCGCCGGTGGAGCGCTTCTCGCGCGTTGCATTTCTACATTTTCTGTCTCGTCTCGTTCATTCTCTATTCGTTTCATTTCAGCGGAAAGCTGAATGCCTTCGACCAGTTAATCTTGTGGGCAAATACCGTGGCTTGGTTTCTCCAGCCCGCTCTGCTTTTGCACTTTGCGCTGGTCTTCCCGGAGCGGCACGTCTCGGCGTGGCGCCATCGCTCGTTACTCACACTGGTTTACGGAGTGCCCGTTGCACTCGGCGCTTTGTACGCCGCCGCGATAAGCAGCTCACTAGGATTTGTGTTCTGGCTGGGCTCGCGAATCGAATTGGATGAGATCCGCCTGGCTTATATGGGTCTCTATTTCTTGCTGGCCGCGGGCGTATTCCTCAGCAGCTTCCGCCGGGCGCCCAGCGGGATTCTGCGGCAACAATTGAAATGGACTTGCTTCGGCACGGTAGCCGTCGCCCCATTTGTCTTCACCTACATTCCTCTTTACATAAAGAATGACGGTATCGTTCCCCCCTGGGGGCAGGCATTTACTGTGCTGCTCGTTCTGATCCCTCTATGTTTTGCATACGCGATCATCCGCTATCGCCTGATGGATGTGGACATCATCTTCAAGCGCGGCATCGCCTACACGGCGGCAACGGCGGGCGTCGTCGCGGTTTATTTCCTCGTGATCGGCGGCGTTGCCGAGCTTTCCCACACGGCGTGGCCTGCGGGCCCCGCGGGCGGCATGATCGCGATTGTGCTCACGGCGTTTCTCTTGCAGCCTTTCCGTGATTGGACGCAGCGGCGCCTGGACCATTTTTTCTACCGCGATCGCCTGGATTTCCGCCGCACGCTGATTGAATTCGGCCGCACGCTCACAAATGAAGTCCATCTCGAGCCGATGCTCGGCTCGGTGATGGACCGTATCTCGCAAACGCTGCTCGTGGACCGCATGGCTATTTTCCTGGTGGACGAAGCCTCGGGCCGCACGCGCCTCGCGCGTTCGCTCGGCATGGGCGCGCCGGAAAATGCGGACGCGCTTGACTACGGTTTCCTCGATCCCTCGCGCGCGGAATTCACGCGCGGCTACTTATTCTTTGAGTCGCCGCGTTACGCGGAAGAAACTGACGCATCCTCGCGGCGCACTCTCGAGCGGCTGGACCTGAACTATTACATCCCGTGCCGCATCCGCGAACGCACCGTGGCCGTTCTCGGCCTCGGCAAAACGGTGGACGGCGATTTCCTTTCATCGGACGACGTCGAGCTGCTCTTCACCATCGCCGGTTACGTCGCCATCGCGCTCGATAACGCCCACCTCTATAGCTCGCTCGAACAGAAGGCCGCGCAAATCGAACGCCTCAAGGACTTCAGCGAAAACATCGTGGAATCTCTGCACGTCGGCGTTTTTGCGGTGGATCTCGAAGGCCGCATAGAATCGTGGAACTCGCAGGTTGAAGCGCTTCTCGGCGTGCCGCGCAAGGACGCCATCGGCCGCCCTCTCGATGGAGTATTGCCCGTGGACCTCGTCGCGGAAATCGAAGCGCGCGCCAACGAAGAAAATGTTTCCAGCGTTTACAAATTCGCGATGCGCAATCGTGACGGCCGCATGCTGGTGGTCAACGTCTCCATCACGCCGCTGCTCGGTAAGGATGGCCAGCGCCTGGGCCGCCTGATCCTGGTGGACGATGTTTCCCAGCGCGCACGCCTGGAAGATCAACTCATGCAGACGGAGAAGCTCACGTCGCTCGGCCTGCTGGCTGCCGGCGTGGCGCACGAAGTGAACACGCCGCTCGCGGTCATCTCAAATTACATCCAGATGCTCGCGCGCCAGTTCCCCGGCGACGACCCGCGCAGCGTGCTGATCGAAAAAATTGTGAAGCAGACGTTCCGCGCCAGCGAAATCGTCAACAACTTGCTGAATTTTTCGCGCGTGGGCTCGTCACAGTTCAGCGAAGTCAGCCTGAACGCCGTCGTCGAGGAAACACTTTCTCTCGTCACCCATCCGCTGAAAACGGCGCGCATCGAGGTCAAGCAGCATTTGCAGGGCGACCTGCCGACCGTGCTCGGCTCGATGAACCGCCTGCAGCAGGTTTTCCTGAATCTTTTTATGAACGCGCGCGACGCCATGCCTGCGGGCGGCGTGCTCGAAATCCGCACGGCCTGCTCCAATGGCACCGTGGAAGTTGAAGTCAGCGACACTGGCGTGGGAATTCCGCGCGACCAATTGCACCGCATTTTCGATCCCTTCTTCACCACGAAAACCACCGGCCGCGGCACCGGCCTGGGCCTCTCCGTGAGCTACGGCATCATCAAAGAACATGCGGGCAAGATTGACGTGAAGTCCGCCCCGGGACGCGGCACGCAATTCCGCCTGGAATTCCCGGTGTCGCGAAAGGCGGCGCATGTCTAAAGGTTCGATCCTCGTCATTGACGACGAGAGCGAAATCCGCGAAGGCTTGGAACTCCTGCTCGGCTCGGAAGGTTATGGCGTCACCAGCGCCGAGACCGGCAGTGAGGGTCTGGCGAAGCTTGAGAACAGCCCCTTCGATTTGCTGCTGCTCGATGTGAGCCTGCCGGACCGCAACGGCCTGGACATCCTCCGCGAAATCCGGCACCGCGATTCCGCGCTTCCTATCGTGTTGATTACCGCCTACGGTTCGGTGGACATGGCCCGCGCCGCCTTCAAAAGCGGCGCGCAGGACTACATCACCAAGCCGTGGTCGAATGACGAACTGCTGCTTCAAGTGGCGCAGGCCGTCGAGGGCCGCCGGCTGCGCGAAGAAAACGTGCAGCTCAAACGCGCGCTGAAAGAGCGCTACAACTTCCCGAACATTATCGGCAAGAGCGACAAAATGCTTGCGCTGCTGGACCTTGTCTCGCAGGTTGCGCCGTCGCGCTCCACGGTGCTCATCAGCGGCGAAAGCGGCACCGGTAAGGAGCTGATCGCCAAGGCCATCCATTCGGCTTCGCCGCGCGCGGATAAACCCTTTGTGCCCATCAACACCGGCTCGATTCCCGCGGACCTGCTCGAATCGCAATTGTTCGGGCATGTGAAGGGCGCGTTCACCAGCGCCATCGCTTCCAAAAAAGGTTTGTTTGAAGTCGCCGATCAGGGCACGATTTTCTTCGACGAAATTTCCACCGTCACGCCCGAGACCCAGGCGAAGCTGCTGCGCGTGATTCAGGAGCGCGAATTCATGCGCCTGGGCGGCACGGACACCATCAAGGTTGATGTGCGCATCGTGGCCGCGTCAAACGTGGACCTGCTCAACCTCGTCCGTGAAGCCCGCTTCCGCGAAGACCTTTACCACCGCTTGAATGTGATTTCGCTGCCGCTTCCTCCGCTGCGCGACCGCACCGGTGACGTCCCCATGCTGATCGAGCATTTCCTGAAGCGCTACTGCGAGGAAAATTCCAAACCTCCGCTGCGCTTTTCAAACGCGGCGATGAAGCTCCTGATGGATTACGAGTGGCCGGGCAACGTGCGCGAGCTGGAAAATGTGGTCGAGCGCGCCGTCGTGCTGGCGCAGGGAGAGTTCGTTGACGTGGACTTGCTGCCCGAAAACTTGCGCGGCACGGAAATCCTGCGCGGCGTGCGCTTGCAGCTCTCCGAATTCATGCCTCCGCTCCCGGGCGAGCCCGGCGCACGCACCGGCGCGGATAATTCGCGGCCGTCGCTGTTTCAAATGGTCGAGGAAGTCGAGCGCCGCATCGTACTGGACATGCTCGAACGCACCGGCTGGAACCAGACGGAAGCCGCCGAGCGGTTCCAGGTTCCGCTTTCCACCCTCAATCAAAAGATCAAGCGGCTGGGCATTGAGGTGCGCCGCCGCGCCATCGGCCGCGCGGCCAATGGCGACAGCGCCGGCAAGTAATCCCTGTCGTGGAAAATCAGAGTCGCAAGGAAGTGATTATCAAGATGCGCCAAATCGAAGGACTCTGGCTCTCTATTTCGTTTGGCCTGCTCTTGTTGGCCTCGTCGGGTAGTATCGTCAGCCAAAATATGCCCTGTGGTCTGGAAGAACTCAAAGCATCGCTACCCGCAACTGCTGAGGTCTACTCTGACGCCAGGGCTCTATCAGAAACATTAGATAAGCATGGAATTCTGGTGAAATGTGTCCTCAGTTCAAAGATGACCGGCACATTTGAAGGTCAAACGGGCGCTGCGTTATATCGGACGAATCACGGTGATTTCGAAGCGATCTTTCTGCCTCAATCAAACACCTTCGACCAGTTAAAGGTGGTTGAACGACAAAATGGTCACTGGCACATTTATAGTTTTACGGGACCCCCGCAACCATGGCCTGCCAATCGGATTGAAAGTCCTCGGCGAATGTACTTCGTCAAACGCCAGAATATTCTGTTCGTTTTGTCTGACAAGCAACTGGCCGCGAAGCTCGGAACCTTAGTGCGCTCTCATTAAACCGCTGGATTGCGTGAAGTTAAAGGATGGCAAATATCGGTTTCGCGGTGGGTCAGTTCACATTGCGGTTGAGCTTTTCTTATTATCGCGCACTACGGCCTTCGACATGTCCACCTGATCCCATTTGGCGCTGTTTAGGTCAACTTCTCGTACACTGGCCAGTCCAACATCGGATCCGCTCAAGTCCGCGTTCTGCAAGATCGCCTGTCGAAGCACCGTCCCTCGAACCGTCGCGTTACGGATGATTGCATCCGTCAGGTCGCCGCGAAAAACCTCGCTCCCGCTCAGATCCGCCCCGGTTAGATCGGAAGCGTTCAGCTTCACTTCGGTCATGTCGCATTTCTGAAGCTTTGCCTTTTTCAGATTGCATTTGCTCATGTCTGTTCCGCAAAGCCTTGCGCCGAAGAAATTTGCCGATTCCAGATTGCACCCCGCGAGCAGCGCCTGTGAGAGGTTTGCGCCGCGAAAATCGGCGCGCGATAGATCCGCGCCTTCGAGGTTTGCCCGCACGCCGCCTGGCTCGCCGCTGAAAAATTTCACGTGCGCAACCACAATGTCGCTGACCCGCTTGCCGCCGTGCTTGATGCTCTTGAGCGAACGCAACGCGTCGTCACCGCCCATTAACCTGTCAAAAATTCCCATTGCCTTCTCTTTCTCTGCCGCTTGCTCTCTGTTAGATGTTGCGCTCTATTCTACTGAAATTGCGCGCCGCTTGCATCGCGCGCCGTCTTCGACGGCCTTCAATTGCCTTCTCCTCATAAGCAACCTCCGAACTTTCGCCGCTTCCGCGCGGATGTGGTAACGTAGAATCTTCAGGGAAACCTGCCATGCGCCGCGCCGCAATACCTCTTTCAACCGCATTCATGGCCGTGATTTGTGCTGCCTGGGTGTTTGCCACAGCCCAAAACCCAAGCCCCGGCACAATTGCCCGCGAGCAGCAAAGCGACCGCGAGTACTTTGCGAATCTGGCCACTGGCCGCGTCATCGTCTGCGTCACACGCGAGTCCGTGCTTGTTGGCTCGGTCAGCGAAGAATCCGAACCCGGCGCGCACCCGCCGCTTTTCGTCCCGCTGAATGGCGGCCACGTCGCCGTCCTGCTGGGTGCGGTCGAATGGATCGAGCTGAATTCGGGCAAGCCCTCTGTGCGGCTGGACACCGCGCTCGCCGACGTCGCCGGCCACAACGCGCATCCGGTCGTGTACGCCGCTCCAAATGAATCCAGCGAGAAGGAAGCCGGCGACATCGAAGGCATCGGCATCGCGTTTCTCGAGCGGCTCCGCGAAATCGTCGGCAAGCTGCATCATCCGCTGAACTTGAAATCCGACGAGCCCATCGTGCAGATCGTCATCGCGGGATACGAGCTGCACTACGGCCCGGAGGCCTGGCTGCTCAGCTACCGCGTTCAGCAGCGCGAATTGAAGGACGATTACTGGGACACGCTCGTCCAGCGCCCCAGTTACGAGCAACTTTACCCGCCGGAAAAAGGCGCGCCGCGCACGCTGATCGAAGTCCGCTATCCCGCCGACATCAAGGGCCCAACGTTTCTTCAATTGCTCGGCCGGAATGACGCGCGGCTGATTCCCGTGCGCTCATCGGACCCGAAAGTCTCACAAGCAGCGCAGCTAATCTTCGATGGGGCGAGCAACAAGGCGGCGTCGGATCCCGCCACAATTTTTGTGAAGGCCGCGATCACTGCGACCATCACGCCCGAAAACAAACCCGCGCTCGCAATCCTCCGCGAAGACGACAAATTCGACTGGATAATTCCTCCGCCGGAAACTTTCAAGAAAGCCGAAGACGAAAAGCGCGATCCCACCGCGCCAACGCTTCGCGCGCCCCACCATCAATAAAACCTGGGAATTGAATACCTAACTCCCTGCCGTGGCTGGTTTAAATCTAAACTCTTCTCCACTTCCCGGCGTCTGAATGAAAGAGGATCCGGACATGCAAAGAGTTGGCGGTGTAATCAGAAGCCGCAGAAACCTGTTGTTCAGAGTTTGTGAACTACTGGCGGTCGCTGTCCCGGTTATCTTTTGCTTGCTTGGCGCAACGCAAAGCCGCGCTCAATCGCAAGCCGCATCCGCCGCTCCTTCTCCGCCGGTATTCGAATACGATGTCGCCTCGATCAAGATAAATACATCTGGCAGCGCTAACATCACTTACCAGACCCCTCCCGACGGTTTTCTTGCCTTAAATATCCCTTTGCGGGAACTGACTAAATCTGCGTACCGGATCCAAGATAATCAGATCTCTGCTACGCAGGATTCGCTCATGTCGGAGCGGTACGATATTGATGCCAAGATGGACGTTTCTGTAGCTGCTGAGCTCCAGAAACTCACCCCAGATGACCGCAGGCTCGCGCGACGGCAAATGCTTCAAGCTCTTCTGGCGGACCGCTTCAAACTGATCATCCACCGCGAAACGAAGGAACTTCCTGTCTATATGCTGGTCATCGCGAAGGGTGGTCCCAAACTTCAGGAGACAAAAGCAGCCGCCGGAGCGCCCAACGCTTCCGCGCCGCCCGGCCGCGGTGGAGGGGCGAGCGTACGAACGTCAAGGACTGGCACGGGCCCGGTCACCCTGACTGTTTTGCACTGCTCTGGCGAGGCCTTGGCGGATTTGCTATCGACACACACGGGCCGCCCGGTTCTGGATAAGACCGGGCTGGCAAGCAGCTATGATTTTACGCTGAAGTTCATGCCCGATGACGCCCAAGCCCAGCCCCCTTCAGGTCCGGCGCCGCTCGATCTGCCCCCGTCACTATTCACAGCGATTCAGGATCAGCTTGGCTTGAAATTGGAATCGGGGAAGGGCCCGGTTGAAATCATCGTGATTGATCACGTCGAGAGGCCTTCAGGAAATTAAAAGTGGGCCGGACAGAAATGAGGCGTTTAATCGAGGACGAGAATTGTTCCAAGAATAAAATCGGCATTGCGGGCGAAGTCCTGCTTGATAATCTACCGCGCCTTACCCGCATACTGCTGTTTCACACGCGCGCTCTTTTCCGCCACGGATTTTGCCAATTCTTCTTTGTAAGCAATAAGCCGCTTCGCGATTTCTTCGTCGAATGTGGCGATGATCTCCGCCGCATAGATGCCCGCGTTTATTGCGCCAGGCTTGTCAATTGCCATTGCCGCCACTGGAACACCGGCGGGCATCTGCACGCTCGAAAGCAGCGAGTCCATGCCGCTCAATACGGTCGTCGCCATCGGCACCGCGATGATGGGCAGCGTCGTAACCGCCGCCACCACACCCGCGAGATGCGCCGCGCCGCCCGCCGCAACGATGATGGCCTTCAGACCGCGCGAGACCGCCGTCGTCGCATATTCGTGCGTCCGTGCTGGCGACCGGTGCGCCGACGTCACCTCAATCTCATATGGGATGCCGAATTTCTCCAGCATTTTCGCCGCTTCGGACATCACGGGCAAATCCGTGTCCGACCCCATGATGATTCCAACCAACGCCCGGTCGCCCCTCTTATCGCTCACAATCCCTCCAAGGCTTCGCGCCCAAAATCTCGCGCTCGCAAGGCTTGCTAGTCTCCCGCCGCAAATCCTATTTTAGCCGGCCCTTTTGTGGTTGAGCCACCTGCGCCCGACATCTGATTTGACGCCCCCGGCTTCACCATGGGTCGGCCGATGTCAGACCGGTACTGCACGCCGGCAAAGTGTATCTTAGCAACCGCATCGTAAGCCGCGCTCGTTGCTGCGGCAAGCGTGCGCCCGCTAGCGGTCACTCCGAGGACGCGGCCACTACTTGTATAGTAGATGGCGCCCTCTTTCCGCGTTCCCGCGTGGAATACCTTCACATTGTTGAGTCTTGCAGCCTCTTCCAACCCCTCGATGGCCTGGCCCGTTTGAGGGTGCTCCGGATAGCCGTACGCCGCCATCACGATGCACGCGCTTGCGTCTTCCCTCCACCGCAGCTTTGACGGATCAAGCCGCCCGGCGGCGCATTCGGCAAGCACGGAAGCAAGATCGAAATCCATACGAAAAACGATGGCCTGCGTTTCCGGGTCGCCCATTCGGCAATTGAATTCAAGCACTTGCGGGCCGGCGGCGGTCAACATTAGCCCGAAGTACAAGAAGCCGCGGTAGGGATTGCCCTCCGCGGCCATGCCGCGAATCGAAGGCTCGATGATTTCGGATTGAATTCGCGCGGCAAGCTCCGCCTGAAGAAGGTCATTCGTGGAATAGGCGCCCATCCCGCCGGTGTTCGGGCCTTCGTCGCCGTCGAACACGCGCTTGTGGTCGCGCGCAGGCGCGAATGGCGCGATGCGCTCGCCGTCTGTAATTACAATCAGCGACAGCTCTTCCCCGATGAGTGCTTCTTCAAGCAAAACGCGCGCGCCACCCTCACCTAGTTCGCGCTTCGCCATCACACGATCGAGAAACGCCGCCGCTTCTTCGGCATCTTTCGCGACGAGGACTCCCTTGCCCGCGCACAGTCCATCGGCCTTAATTACGACCGGCCACTTCGCTGCACTGAGCGCGCCCATCGCAACCGGCGCTGAATCGTAAAAGCCATACGTGCTTGCGGTAGGGATTTTGTGGCGCGCCAAGAATTCCTTCGCGAAGACCTTGCTGCCTTCAAGTTGCGCCGCCGCTTTGGTCGGCCCGAAAAGCGCCATCCCGCGGCGGGCGAATTCGTCAGCAACGCCCGAAACGAGCGGCAGTTCAGGCCCAATCACAGTGAGATCCGCGCTCAACCGTGCGGCGAGATCCGCCATGGCCGCGGGATCCTTTTGGTCAACCGGAAAGCATTCCACTTCCCCGGAAATTCCGCCGTTGCCCGGTGCGCACCAAACAGTTTCAACTTCCGCGCTTTGCCGCAGCTTCCAGACAAGCGCGTGCTCGCGCCCTCCGCCGCCGATAACAAGAATTTTCATCGAGCCGCAACGATAGCCGCCCGGCGCAAACATTGTCAACCGCGCGCCGCTCCCGCCGCCGCTGTGCCCTCTGGAGCCTTTTCCCTCTTAGTGTTCTAATATCCCAATGTCTCATAGACACTTCCTCTTGTTCCTCCCACTAACCCTCCTCGCGGCCTCGCCATGTCTTTCCCAGGACAAACCGCCTGCCAAGGATCCATCGCAAGCTAAGGTGAAGACTCAAGTTGTAGAGAATTCCGAACCCGCTCCAGTCAAATTAGAGGATTTGTTCAAGCAAGCGGACGTCGTGGCTGTACTTAAGATTCTTTCTGGAGACACTGAGCATTACTCCGCGACCGTCTACAAGACAGAGGTAGTTAAGCCGTTCAAGGGTGTCGCCGCTGGACAAATTGTGTTCCTGGGGCCTTTTGTGGGTTACCGAATCGGATGGGAATACGTCGCATTCCTCAGGCGGACGGACGAAAAAATGGCTCCATCAAAAGAACCTACGAGCCCCGGCACTACCTACGGTCCTTTGCCTTCCTTTTACCACATCATGTACCAGGGTTACAGCATCATGGAGGGCAGCTACGAGTGTGTTTTCGACGGGAAGGAGATTTCTGAAAAATGCGATTACGGAATCAAGATAAACACCTATCAAGTTATTCTGCCTAAGAAGATTAAGACATTTCCGGCGCCACCTGAAGAAGGGGAATCCAGCGACTCAAAATGGGTCCGCAAGAAACCCTTCCTCGAATATTTAGATACCCTACGATTTAACAGGTAAGTCATTTCACTGAAGTAATTCAACTTCAAGGCCCGCTTCCCTTGCCCTGTAACCCGAGACGTGATGTTATCTAAAGCTCGAGGCTCTTCACCTTTTCGCGCGATGACGATCCACTGGGACTTCTGGCTCATCTTTGCCGTGCTCGGCGTGCTGATTCCGTGGCGCGGCGCGGTCCGCGTGCGCCGCCTTCTGGCTATGCCGCACGTCAGCGCGATGGACCGGCTTTCCATCTATGCAAGCACCGTCGCGTTTCAGTGGCTCCTGACAGCAGTGGTTGCATGGCGTTGCTACGCGCGCGGGGTTAGTGCCAACGCTCTCGGCTTGATCGTTCACTCACCCTTAGCGACCGCGCTTGTCTCTTTGGGCCTGCCGGTCTTCTTTGGAATCTTCCAATTCATTGGATTTCGCCGCATGGCGGCAAAGGGTGGCTCATACGCCCCTCATCTTCGCCGCGTCTCCGCGTTGCTGATGCCACGCTCCTCTGTGGAAGGGCTTGCTTTCATCTCCCTCGCCGCAACTGCCTCACTCTGCGAAGAGTTCGTCTTCCGCGGGTTCGTTTTCGCAGTCCTCTACGGCGTTACAGATTCGCTCGCTGTCGCAATCGTCGGCTCCTCGGCGCTTTTCGCGCTTGCGCATCTCTACCAGGGAACGCGAGGACTTATAACAACATTTATCCTTGGCCTGATTCTCGCGGCACTCCGGATATGGCCCGGCAATATCGTTCCCGCCATAGCTTTGCATCTGCTCGTGGACATCATGGCTGGTTTTGTCGCACCGCGTTACTTGAACAGGGGCGCCGCGGCAGAGGCAAATTAAATCATGCCTTCATTATCTACTACTATCGTAGTTTATAATGGCAACGAGATTACTGTCCCGGCTGCTGATGCGATTACCGGGGTCATGAGTAAATACGGAATTGGTCTAAGTGAATCGCAAATCTCGCAGATTCAACGCTACATTGCCTGCTTAGTCTTTTGGAATCAACGAGTTAGCCTGACATCTGTGTCTGATCCCGGCGAGATTCTTGAGCGCCACTTCGCCGAATGCCTGCTTGGAGCGCCCCTTATTCGGTCCGTGGAAGGTCGGCTCGCCGACGTTGGCACGGGCCCAGGGTTTCCCGGCTTGGCCCTTAAAATTGCTCACCCAAAGTTGCAAGCCCTTTTGATTGAGCGAAATACAAAGAAATGCGCATTTCTAAACGAGGCCATTCGATCCCTGGACTTGTCTCTCATTTCCGTAATCCGCTCCGATTATGCCTCGATCTCACCCCTTGAAGCCAAATTTGACTATGTCACCGCCAGAGCTCTAGGCGACTACAAGAACCTATTGCGGTGGGCTTCCGGAAGGCTACTTTCAAATGGCGAGGTAATGCTGTGGCTTGGAGCTCAGGAATTCCTAAGGCTCTCGCAATCAACGGGTTGGCGCTGGGATCCGCCGCTCCCCATTCCCCGCTCGCAAAGGCGCGTGATCCTCATGGGGCACATCATTCCCTAGTTTCGGTCCAATTCCAGAGCTGAATTGTTTCACGTGAAACAATTCGATCCGGAATCATTGATTTCAAGCCATCAGCAAGCCACTTGAGGACTGCCGCAGCGCAAGTTGTTTCACGTGAGACACTCTCGCTGTTCTCTGGTCCAGTAGCGCCAGAAATGCCACTATCTATGCAATCCCGCCAATGACAAGCCCAAGTTGGAGATCGAGCAGGCTTAATTGGAGGTCGCCGAATGCGAGTTGTTTCACGTGAAACACTTCAGACCCATTCTTCAATAGTCGGGCCCAAACGAGAGATTAGGCGCCCTCCTCGCGTTCCTTCTTCAGAGGACCACTTCGCGCTCTGGACGGCACTGAATGACGCAAACTCCGCCAAGCTTGGCCAAATTGTTTCACGTGAAACAATTGGACTCGGCATCATCAAACTTGGGCAGTATTGGCGCCCACGCTTACCTCAACATGCGCAAATTGTTTCGCGTGAAACATATTGCACTTGCAATGTGCAATCTGTTAGGATTTTTCTCCCAGGGGGGTTTCTTGGGAAGAATCATCGCAATAGCGAATCAAAAAGGTGGAGTTGGGAAGACAACCACGGCGATAAATCTTTCGGCCTCTCTCGCAGTTTCCGAACGACCAACACTAATCATTGACTGCGATCCGCAAAGTAATACAACAGCCGGCCTCGGCTTTCCGAAGGACCCCGCGCGGCGAAGTCTTTACAATGCGCTGATTCTGCATGAGCCGCTGGACAAGATCATTCAAAAAACCCAGGTAGAAGGCCTTGATATCATCCCGTCGAATAAGAATCTTGCCGGCGCCGCAGTTGAACTCGTGGGAGTGGACGAACGCGAATATCAACTCAAGCAATTACTTGGTACTATTAAACAATATTACCAATACGTAATTATTGACTGCCCGCCGGCGTTGGATTTGCTCACATTAAATGCGCTGGTGGCGAGCGATTCCGTGCTGGTTCCGATTCAAACCGAATACCTCGCGTTGGAGGGCGTCTCCGAATTGCTGGACACGCTGATGCGCATTCGCCGCTCATTGAACCACGATCTGGCCATCGAAGGAATCCTGCTCACCATGTATGACGACCGGACGACGCTCTCGAAACAGGTCGCGGCAGATCTGCGGAGCTTCTTTGGCAATCAGGTATTTGAAGCGGTGATCCCGCGAAACGTCCGGCTGGCCGAAGCGCCGAGCCACGGGAAGCCGATCATCTTTTACGACATACATAGTAAAGGGGCCGAAGCCTACATCCAACTTGCGAAGGAGGTCATTGCCAATGACCAGAAACGCGCTGGGCAGGGGTCTGGGAGCACTGATACGGGAACCCGAGCCGCAGCAGCAGGAGCAGCAGCCTCAAGCAGTACAAGCTCCCCAAGTGGCGCCAGTGGCACAGATGGGCAGCTACCAAGTGGACATAGACCTGATTGATCCAAATCCGTACCAGCCGCGCACGCATTTCCGCGAGGAGGCGCTTCAAGAGTTGGCGCGCTCGATTCAGGCGAACGGGATCATCCAGCCGATCGTGCTGCGGAAGATGGGCGTGCGCTTTCAGCTTATTGCTGGGGAGCGGCGCTGGCGCGCGGCGCAGCGCGCTGGACTGCAGCGCGTGCCGGTTGTGCTGCGCGACGTACCCGAAGAGCAGGCGCTCGAGCTGACACTCGTCGAGAACTTGCAGCGCGAAGATCTAAACCCCATCGAAGAAGCACGTGCATTTGACAAGCTTTTGAACGAGTTTCATCTGACCCAGGAAGAGGTCGCCGGGCGCACCGGAAAGGACCGCGCAACAATCGCAAATTCGGTCCGCCTGCTTCGCCTGGACAAGCCAATCCTCGATTTGATGGAAGATGGGAAGCTATCAGCCGGTCACGCGCGTTCTTTGCTGGCCGTTACGGATAATGAGCTGCGCAACAAACTCGCGCACCGCATCGCCCGCGGCGGACTGACAGTTCGCCAGCTCGAGCGATTCGTCGTGCGCAAAACTCGCGCGGGACAGCCACCGAAAAAGGCTGGCGACGAATTGGATCCGAATATGCGCGCGGCAATCGAGGAGTTGGAAAGGCACCTCGGAACCAGAGTTACGATGAAGTTGGGCAATAAGAAGCAAAACCGGCCGGGGCAATTGATTATTGATTTTTACAGCGACGAACAGGTTAGCGGGATTTATGAGAAGTTGATGGGGTAGGAAAAGACTCATCAGTTGGACATTGGGTGGTGGATGTAGTCAGGCTAAAAGATTAATTGGCACACAGATCCTTCAGGCATCCTTGATCGGATGCCTTCAGGATGACAACTTTCCCCACTTGGTAGTGGCTTGCGCAAAGCTGAACGTAACACTACAATTGTAGTTGTTAGGATGAATAGTACCGTAATGTTCTTGACTGCAAATCGAACCTTGCTAGAGTAGCGGTATCGGAGTGTTCCATGGCTTGGCCATTCAGCGATCGTCGTCGCGAACCAGTGTCCCAGAACGAGTGGTCGGGGTTCCTCGACCGGACGGTGCGCTTTGAAGGCACTCTCGAATTCTCGGGTACGCTCCGAATTGAAGCCCAGGTAAAGGGCAATATCCTGTCGAATCAGACGCTCGTGCTTGGCGAGGGCGCCAAGGTGGAAGGCCAGATTGAAGGCAACCACGTGATTATCGCCGGCCGCTTTGACGGAGTAATCTTCGCCAAAGGCCGCGTTGAGATTCAGTCCCAGGGCGTCGTGTCAGGCGAGATTCATTCGCCGTGCCTCGTGATCGAACCGGGCGGCATCTTCGATGGGCATTGCCACATGACATCCTCCTCACAATCCACCAAGGGCGTCACGATTCCGTTCCGCGCCGCCAGCCAGGGCTGATACGCTCTCCGATAATCTAGGTAATTTCGCCCTCGGCACAATCCGTTCTCGACCGTCGTTATATGATCTGGATATGTGTGAGTGCTGTAGAAGGGTTCAGCCGTGCAAAGACCTGGCGAAGCATTTCTAGTTCATAAAGGGCTTTTGATCAGTGCTGCGGGACTCGTGGCAGTCGCCGTCTCTGTCGTGTTCGGCGGGGCAAATGCGGCGGCAAGGCAGGCGCAAGCTACGGCCGCGGCCAAACCGCAATTCGATGTGGCGTCGGTCAAGCCGTGCGACAACCACTCCGCTCCTCAGGGGCGCGGAGGAGGAGGCTCCGACTCGTCTTCCGGCGCAACGTCGCCATCCGCGAGGTTAAGTATCAATTGTCAGACAGTGAAGGGTTTCATCACGATGGCGTACGTTCTCTCCGCGAATGGCCAGCGCCAGGGCGCGGAGTCACTTAAACTTTTGCCGGTCGAAGGCGGCCCAGACTGGATAAATTCCGAACGCTACACGATCAACGCGGAATCGGAAGCCAGCGCGAGCGATGCAATGATGCGCGGCCCAATGCTGCAGTCGCTTCTGGAAGACCGGTTTAAATTGAAACTGCATCACGAAACCAGAGAGATTCCGATCTATGAGATGACCGTGGCCAAGAGCGGATTTAAACTGAAGCCCGCGGAAGAAGGGAGTTGCACGCCAAGGGATCCCGCAAATCCACGGCGGCAACTCGCGCCGGGAGAGAAACCGTTGTGCGGTCAAGGGTTCATGCGAAGAAATGGATCGGACTGGACTGTGGACTTGCGCTCGCTGACGATGGATGAATTCTGTAAATGGCTCGATTTCGGCGTGGATCGCCTGGTGTCCGACAAGACCGGGATCGCTGGAAAATATGATTTCCATCTGGAATTCTCAGCCGACGAAGCCACGCCCGGATTCCTGCTGGGTGGCAACGAATCAAATGACGCGGGCCCGCCTGCGTTCCCGGCAATGTTTACGATGGTCCAGCAACAATTTGGATTGAAACTCGTGCCGGCGAAGGGGCCGGGCCAATTCCTGGTGATTGATAGTGTGGAGAGGCCGTCGGGGAATTAGTCAAGGCGGGGCCGCGATGGCGCCGCCAATCGAGAGGGAAGTGATTCACAAGCTTTTTGTGCTCCGCTAATCCTTCCACGCATCAAATACCTGCAAACGGCATAGCCCGAAGTGTGATTGCGAATCGTGAATTCCTGATTATTCTCTAAAATATTTGCGCTGCTCATTCGTCTGCAATAGTAGGTGAAGGAAGCGCTGAGCATAAACGAGATGGTTGGCGAACAGGATCAACGGATTTCCGAAACTGTCGCGCGCGAGCAGGCTAGGCTGCGCAACTTCATCCGCAGGCGCGTGCCCGACCGAAGCGACGCGGAAGACATTTTGCAGGACGTCTTCTACGAACTCGTGGAGGCGTACCGCCTGATGAAACCGATCGAGCAGGTGGGCGCGTGGCTTTTCCGCGTGGCACGGAACCGGATCACGGATTTATTCCGGAAGAAAAAGCCGGTGCCGCTGGCCGGCCAAAAGACGCGGCAGATGGATGGCGAGGAATTCTCGCTCGAGGATCTGCTGCCGTCGCCCGATGGCGGGCCGGAGGAAATTTATCTCCGAAATGTATTGCTTGAAGAGATTGAGGATGCGTTGGACGAACTCCCAAGTGAGCAGCGCGAGGTTTTCATCGCGCATGAGATCGAGGGGCGCAGCTTCAAAGAGATTTCCGCGGAAAGCGGAGTGTCGGTGAACACGCTGCTTTCGCGCAAGCACTACGCGGTGATTTATTTGCGCGAGCGGCTGCAAGAAATTTACGAAGAATTTAGTCAGAGTAGAGGAGACGCAAAATGAGAAACTTTGCAGAAAACGTTGTGGGACACATCGTAGGAACGATCGTTAAGGTTCTAATTTTTCTGACCATCGCAATCGTTGTGTTTGGCAACGTGGTCCATTACCTGTGGAACTGGCTGATGCCCGCGCTCTTCCACTTGCCAATGATCACGTTCTGGCAAGCGCTGGGCGTGATGGCGCTGGGTTGGATCCTGTTCGGCGGGTTGCGCGGGGGTGGCAGGCACGGCTGGGGTCGCGGGGGCTCCTGGCGGCGCGGAATGCAAGGGCGCTGGGAGCGAATGACGCCTGAAGAACGCGAAAAAATGCGCGAATGGATGCGCGGGCGATGCGATCATGCCCCCGGCGTTTCAGTGGATGCGGCGCCCAAGCCCTGAGCGGGTGAGTCGCAAAGACCGAAGGGCCAGCAAAGTCGAGCCGCGCTATAATCACGGCTCGACTTTTGTGTGGGGGCGGGCGCTTGGAATCCGTAAAGCTGACGACGATGGCGAAGGCTGCGGGGTGCGCAGCGAAGCTCAGTCCGCGCGTGCTTGACTCCGTGCTGCGCGGGATGCCGAAGCAAACTGACCCGAATGTGTTGGTCGGATTCGAGACGAGCGATGACGCGGGCATATACAGGCTGACGCCGGATTTGGCGCTGGTGCAGACCGTGGACTTTTTTACGCCGATTGTGGACGACCCGTTTCTGTTTGGTCAGGTGGCGGCGTCGAATTCGCTGAGCGATGTTTACGCGATGGGAGGCCGCCCGGTTTCTTCGCTCACGCTGGTTGGCTTTCCGGAAAAAAGCGATCCGGCGGTTCTCGGCGAAATTCTGCGCGGCGGGCTCGCAAAAATGCAGGAGGCGGGCTGCACCGTGATCGGCGGGCATTCAATCCGCGACGATGATTTGAAATTTGGGTATGCCGTCACGGGAGTGATTCATCCGGATAAAGTTTGGCGCAACGTGGGCGCGCGGCCGGGAGATGCGATCTTGTTCACAAAAGCCCTCGGCACGGGCGTGATCGCGACGGCGTTGAAACGCGGCACGGCATCCGCGGAAAGTGTGGCGGCCGCGACGGCTTCGATGACGCGCCTGAATCGCGACGCCGCCGAAGCGCTCGTCGAAGCTGATCCGGACCGCAAATTTATTCACGCCGTCACTGACGTGACCGGCTTCAGCTTGCTCGGCCACGCGCGCGAAATGGCGCTCGGCCATCCGGCGTCGGGAATCTCCCCGGTTTCGCTCGAAGTCAATCACAAGCACTTCGAGTATTTACCCGGCGCTGTGGAATGCGCCCGCGCGGGGAATGCTTCGGGTGGTCTGCACAATAATCGCGAATTTATTGGCGATTGCGTGGAATTCGCCGCTTCAGTGCCGGAAGAATATCGCCTGCTGCTATTTGACCCGCAGACATCCGGCGGATTGCTGGTCGCCATCGCGCGCGAAGGCGCGCAAACGGCGATGGACGCGATGTCGCGGCGCGGTGTACGCGCGCGGCAAATCGGGCGCGTGATGGAGAAACGCTCGCCGCTGATTTCCGTGGCATGAAAGATCCTCGCTTGAAAATGAAACGAATCTCCCGCCAATTCATCCAACCTGTGAACACAAATCAATAATGGACACCATCACACACGCATTCGCGGGCGCGCTGCTGGGAAAGGCTTTCTTCAGCCGACGCGGCCCGGAGGCGGAAGCCGAATACCTGCCGCAGGCGCGCGTGGCAATTTTCGCCACTACCATCGCTTCGGCGTTTCCGGATTCCGACGTCGTCATGGGCATTTTTTCACATGACGACATGGCCGCGCTGGAATATCACCGCTACGTGACACATTCAATCCTGATGATGCCGCTCTGGGCGCTGCTGCTGGCGTGGCTCGTGCGTTGGGCCGCGCGGCGCGTGGGTGCGGCGCCGCCGTCGTTCGGCTTGCTGTGGCTCGCAAGCGTGGTGGGAATTGCGAGCCACATATTTTTGGATCTCTGCACGTCATTCGGCACGATGATTTGGAGTCCTGTGAGCCGCGCGCGACCGGAGTGGGACATCATTTTACTGATTGACTTCACGATGACGGCGCTCGTGCTCGTGCCGCAGGTGGCCGCGTGGGTGCATCACGACCCGGCGCGCGCCGTGCGGCGCGCTTCGCGGATGTGGGCGCTTTTTACTTTGCTCGCGCTGGCGGTTTATTGGCTGGTGGGGTGGCTTGGATATCCGTTCAATTGGTGGGTTGTGGTGATTGCAAGCGCGGCATTTGCCTGCGTGTTTTTCATCCCGCTCGGCGGGGGACGCGGCTCGCGGATTCGACGTTCCACATGGGCTCGCGCGGGACTGATTGCCGCGGGCGGCTACCTGTTGCTTTGCACCGCCGCACATTTCGTGGCGCTCTCGCGTCTCGAGAAATTTGCCGCTGAACAAAAGATCTCGGCACAGGAAATGGGCGCGATGCCTGCGGCTCCCTCGCTCCTTTATTGGGACGGACTGATTCGGACGGAAAGGGGGGTGTATCGTCTGCACGAGAACCTGAGTTCACAAGAAGCCCTGGAATACGACTACTTTCCTGATACCGCGCCAGCGGAGTTGCTCGAGGCCGCGCGCAAGATCCCGGAAACGCAAACGTATCTGTGGTTCGCGCGATACCCGATTTTCACTTTTCGCCGCGTGGACGGCGCCGACACGATTGAAATCAAGGATTTGCGTTTCATGATGCGAGTGCGCGGGCGCACGCCGAGCTTCACTTATCGTGTGACGTTCGATGCTACGGGCAATGTCGTCCAGCATGGAATGGCGCGCGTCGCGCGGTAGCTTGTCTTACTTTCGTCCGGATGATAATTTGCGCGTTATGAGAAGAGCCTTGGCAGGATTGATTGCGGTGATTTTGCTGGCCGCTGTCGCATCCGCCGCGGATATTTCCGGCACTTGGAACGCGACGGTGAACCTGGGCGACCAGACCGGCTCGCCCACTTTCGTGTTCAAGCAGGATGGCGAAAAACTGGCGGGCACTTATTCAGGCGCGTTGGGAGATGCAAAACTGAGCGGCACGGTGAAAGGCAACGAGATCTCCATTGATTTTGAAGCTCAGGGAATCGCCGTGCACTACGCCGGGAAACTGGATGCTGCCGGGAAGAAAATCGAGGGGACTGTCGATTACGGCGGGCAGGCCAGCGGCACTTTCACTGCCACGAGGCGCGAGACGTCGAAGACATTCAAGGAAGTTCAGGCCATCCCTCTCCGGTGAACGAAATCGCGCGCCTGCGCTACAATATCCTCCTGACCAAAAATGTTTGAAAACTTAACCGACAAACTTCAGCGCGCGTTTAAGAACCTTCGCGGCCAGGGCAAGCTCACCGAAGAGCACTTGGACGCCGCTCTGGCGCAGATTCGCGAGGCGCTGCTCGAAGGCGACGTTGCTGTCAGCGTTGCGGACGAGCTTCTAGCGCACATCCGCGAGAAGTCGCTTGGCTCGCAGGTATTGCTGAAACTTTCGCCAGACCAGCAAGTCGTGAAGATTGTGCGCGATGAATTGCTCGCGCTGCTTGGCAAACACGCCAAGCCGCTTTTTTCTTCGCGCCCGCCATCGGTGTGGATGATCGTCGGGCTGCAAGGCTCCGGCAAGACAACCACGACGGGCAAGCTCGGCAAATGGCTCGGTAGCAACGGCCACCGGCCCATCGCAGTTTCCACGGACGTGTACCGCCCCGCGGCGCGCGAGCAATTGGCGCAGGTTGCGAAGGCCGTCAGCGTAAAGCTGTGGCCGGGCGCGGGCACGGACAAGCCGCTCGAAATTGTGCGCGGGGCAATCCGAGAGGCAAAACTTTCCGCGTCGGACGTAATCCTTGTTGACACCGCGGGCCGCCTGCACATTGACGACACGCTGATGGACGAGCTGTCGCAGCTCAAGCGCGAATTGCAGCCATCGGAAATTTTATTCGTCGCGGACGCGATGATCGGGCAGGACGCGGTGCGCTCGGCGGGCGAATTTCACAAGCGGCTCGGGCTTACCGGGGTGATCCTCACCAAACTTGACGGCGACGCGCGCGGCGGCGCGGCGCTGAGCATCGGGAAAGTGACCGGCGCGCCGGTGAAATTTATCGGCACGGGTGAAAAATACGACGCGCTCGAAGCGTTCTATCCCGACCGCATCGTCTCGCGTGTGCTCGGCATGGGCGACGTCCTCTCGCTGATCGAGCGCGTCGAGCAATCCGTGGACGAAAAGCAGGCGGCGGAGCTCGAGCGCAAAATGCGCCGCAGCGAATTCACGCTCGGCGATTTCCGCGACCAGCTTCGGCAGATCAAAAAAATGGGCCCGCTTGAATCCGTGTTGGGGATGCTGCCGAAGGTCGGCCCGCTTGCAAATATCCCGCGCGACACGCAGGTGGATGAAGGCCGACTGAAGCGCATCGAGGCCATCATCAATTCGATGACCAACTCCGAACGCGACGACCACGGACTGATTGACGGAAAACGCCGGAAGCGCATCGCCGCGGGCAGCGGGACGTCGGTGCAGGAAGTGAATCAGGTGCTGAAGCAATATCTGCAGATGCGCACGATGGTGAAGCAGTATGGCGCGCTGGCTTCGGCCGGACGGCTGAAAGGTCTGGCAGGGAAGCTGAAGGGTGAAGCTTAAGATGCGGGCGCGACTGGCGATTTTTCTAATTGCCGGCGTTGTCAGCGCCTGCGCAATCAGCGCGATCAAATCGCGCGCAGTTTCACAACAGGCCCCCGCCGCGGCGCCGGTCACTTATCCCCCCGAATGGATGGCGACTCTTGCGCGACTGCGCGACGCCGCGCTCTCCAGCGATTACGCGTATCGCCAGGTTGCACACCTTACAGAAAATATCGGGCCGCGACTTTCCGGATCTCCGCAAGCGCAGCAGGCTGTGGAATATGTTGCGGGCGAGCTGCGCCGCCTTGGATTGGAAGTCTCGCTGGAAAAAGTGATGGTGCCGCACTGGGTGCGCGGAGAGGAGCGTGCCGAGCTGATCACTTTCCCGGGCCAGGCTCCGCATACATCGCAGAAAATAGTTCTCACCGCACTGGGCAATAGTCCCGCGACCCCGCCGGATGGACTGACCGCGGAGGTTGTGGTGGTAAACAATTTTGACGAACTCGCGGCGCTCGGCCGAGAAAAAGTTGACGGCAAAATTGTTTTGTTCAACGTAAAATTCGACGCGCGCATGGCGGCCGAAGGGCGCGCCCTCGACGCTTATGGACAAGCGTACGATTACCGCAGCAAAGGCGCGCAGGCCGCGGTTGCACTCGGGGCCGTGGCGTCACTGATGCGCAGTCTTGGTGACGCGGACTATCGGATTCCGCACGCCGGATATAGCATCGCCGCAGGGATTCCCGCCGCGGCCATCACTGCCGAAGATGCGCAGCTGATCGCGGACATTGCGCAACAAGGCCGCGTGGTGATGCATCTTGTGCTGACGCCGCAAACACTCGCCGATGTTGAGAGCTACAACGTCATCGGCGACCTGAAAGGCAGCGAGCACCCGGAACAAATCGTGATTGTATCCGGTCACCTGGATTCGTGGGATCTGGGCACCGGCGCGCTTGACGACGCCGTGGGCGTCGCGGTTGCTATGCAGGTTGCGAACCTCTGCAAGCAGCTTGGCTTGCATCCCAAGCGCACTTTGCGCGTGATTGCGTGGATGGACGAAGAAAATGGAACCAATGGAGGCGCCGCTTACGCCGCGGATCACAAATCCGACGCTGCCAATCACATCGCGGCGATTGAAAGTGATTTGGGAGCGGACCACCCGCTCGGCATGGGAGGCAATTTCAACGCGGGCGCGCTGGCCGCGCTGCAACCACTCACGCGAATTCTCGAACCTATTGGCGCTACTATTCTTCAGAACAACGGTGATTCCGGCTCGGATATCGAAACTTTAGCGGCTGTGGGAGTACCGGTATTCGGACTTATTCAAGACAACCGAACGTATTTCCACTATCACCACACCGCAGCCGATACGCTGGACAAAGTGAACCCGCATGAACTGGCGGAAAATGCCGCGCTCATGGCTGTGTACGCGTACGCGATTGCTGATGCGCCGAAGCCTCTCTCAAGGTAGGAGAAGTCGGTTGATGCAAGCACAGCCCGCCAGTAGCTCGCACTTCTTCCCATACGAATTCAAAAGGCAGGGGAGCTGAGGAGCTTCAGCGCCGCGAATCGTGGATCAGCACCACGTCTGAAATTGTGTGCCCGCGGTCAATGGCAAGTTTCTTTCCATCAGGAGACCAGGCAAATCCAATGATCCGCTCCGACGTAAAATGGGTCAACGGACTTCCCGAGCCGCCGATGATCGGCTGGATCCACAGGTTGTCCACACCATTTTCGCGAACCGAATAGGTGAAGGACTTGCCATCGGGCGTGAATTGCAAATAGCCGACCACCTTGCGGTTTACTTCTAAGAGGCGCGGCACGGTTGCGGAATCCGCATCCGCAGGGGTTAGGGCGATTCTGGGTTCAAATTTCTGTTCCGCAGCGTTCTGAACAACCACGACTCGAGCAGTGAATTTGCCATCAGGCGAAAAACTCAATTGATTCCCATATTCCAGCGCGTTCGGAACCGGTTTCCCCGGAATCGGTTCCGGCCCGCCGCCCGCGAGCGGAACACGAAGGAATTTCCTGTTGAGCCCGTCCATATAATAGAGCCACTTGCCATCAGGCGAGCACGCCGGAGATTGGTCGTCCGGGCCATTCGTGATTTGTGTGACACCCGAGCCATCAGCGTTCATGCGCCACAAACTGCCTTGTTTCTTCCCCCCGTGTAGAGGCCACTCAACTACCAGCGTTCGGCCTTGCTCGCATTCGTCGAATTCCAGAAGCAAGCCATTCGGATCCGTCAAGATCGTTGTTTGGGATTTCCCATCAACGGACATTCGCACGAGCCTGCTGGATTCGGAAATGAAAAGCTCAGTATCCGATGCCCATCGAAGCGCGAAGATGGTGGCCTGCTGGGGAATGCCCGGAACCGGCGTACCTGCTCCGGTGCCCGTGCCGGAATCAATCTCAATCTGACCGGAGGCTTCCTGCTGTACGGTCGCGACCGTCCTAGCGTCGGCGGCAATGCTTGCCGAGGAATACGAATTCGTGTCATTTGTGATGGTGCGGAACTCCCCGCCGGGAACGCTGACGATTCCCAATTGGGAGATTTTGGCTCCCAAAAGCGTGGTATATGTGACCACGATCTCGCTCGTGCCCGGCAGCCAGGTTGCACCGAAAACTGCGAGATCTTGGGAACGATAAACCGTTTTCACATTGCCGCTTGCGAGGTCCAGGGCTTCGATTTTTGAAAACGCGTCTGAGCTGCCAGGAGTGATCACCAGGTAGACGATTGTCTTGCCGTCTGATGACCAGGACAAACTCAACGGGAATGGTTCACTCGGAATGATTTTGACAACTTTCTCGTCGCTTCCATCCAGATTTGCGGTCAGAAATCGCACCTTCCCCACTTCCGGATCATTCCCCCGAATGTAGGCTATGCGTTTTCCGTCCGGAGAAAAAGCCGGACCGCGATCCACGTCCCTTTGCACCATGTTCGGCGTCCCACCCAAAACCGGCACCCGGTACAACGCGAACTGAGTGCCCGCATCGCCGACCAACGGGCGATAATAAACGTAGTCACCGTCGGGAGAAAACGTGACCTCCGCAAGAGACGCCGCGGGTGTAAGAATCTGGGTATCGCTGCCGGTGGGAATATTGCGGAGCCATAAGCTCTGCTTACCGTTATCGTCGATCACGGTCACGACGTACTTTCCATCAGGTGAAATCGCGGTCATCACCGACTTGCCGGTCTCCGTGAGCCGGTTGATAGTGAACGATTGAAACGCGGCGGGCTGATTGCGGTGAAGCAACGAGTACACGCCGAATGCCGCTGCCGCCACGAGCGCGAGAACGACGATCGTAACCAGCCCAACTCCCCACTTGTGTTGCCGGGCGACAGCGACGACCGATGAGGCGCTGGAGACGTGCGACGCAGAAGAAGGGCCAGTGAACGACGCACTGCCCGGGGTGCTTGCGGGCGCGCCGGGAAGAGGTGTAACGCCAGTCCCCTCGGTCGGTGCGCCTGAGGAGGACGGCGCGTCGCTCCGGCCTGAACCCGTATCCCGCTTCAATCGCTTCAGATCTGCGCGCATATCGCTCGCGTGCTGATAGCGCGTGTCGCGATCCTTATCCAGCGCCTTGAGGATGATGCGTTCCAGCTCCGCTGATATTCCCGGATTCAAGCGTACAGGTGCAGCGGGAGTCCGGTTGAGGATTCCGTCAAATATCACGCCTGAGGTTTCACCGATGAACGGAAGCGTGCCGGTGGACATTTCATAGAGCACTACACCAAAGCTGAAGAGGTCGCTCCGCGGGTCGAGCTCCTTGCCGCGCACTTGCTCCGGCGACATGTACGCGACCGTTCCGATGGTCGTGCCCGGGCTGGTCAAGTGCTCAGCGGCGAGCGTCTCACCGGCCATTTGAGTTGGCAGCGTGGAATCCGGCTTGTTCTGCGAGGTTGTTTTCGCGAGGCCGAAATCCAGAATTTTTGCGTGGCCGCGGTTGGTGACGAAAATATTCGCCGGCTTGATGTCGCGATGCACGATGCCCTTTTCGTGCGCGGCTTCCAGGGCATCAGCCACCTGAATGGCAAGCGCGAGCGTGTCTTCGACAGGGAGCGGCTTGCCCCGGATCCCATGCCTCAGCGTCTGGCCCTCGAGGTATTCCATGGCGATGAATGGCAGCCCGCCGTCCTCGGCGATTTCGTAGATCGTGCAAATGTTGGGATGGTTCAGCGCGGAGGCGGCGCGGGCTTCGCGCTCAAACCGCGAGAGCGCTTGCGGATCCCTCGCCACTTCATCGGGAAGAAACTTCAATGCCACGAAGCGGCCGAGCTTAATGTCCTCGGCCTTGTAAACGACACCCATCCCACCACCGCCAATTTTTTCGACGATGCGGTAGTGCGAAATCGTGCGGCCGAGAAGTGGGCTGGAATCGGGCATTCGCCACGCATCTTACGACACCGCCCGGAAGCGGGCAATTGCGCAAGGTATGGGCGGACCTTATCAATGCTAATGGGCGGGCCTTCCTTGACCGCCCCGCGCGGGCCGCTTACACTATCCCTCTTGATTTCGTAGGTTTGCGGCTCACAGAGGGGAGACTGCTTTGCCCAAGCGCACTTTTCAACCACGCGTGCGGAGGCGCCATAAGACGCATGGCTTCCGGGCGCGCATGAAGTCCGTAGGAGGACGCCGCGTGCTGGCCGCGCGGCGAAAGAAGGGACGCCATCGCCTTACGCCCGTCTGATGCTTCCGGCGCCGGGCAGAAGGGAAGCCGGCGCTTTCCGCGTGACGCGCGGCTCGTGCGCCGCATCGAATTTGAAGCCGTGTATCGCAGCGGCCACAGGCGTTCGAGCGCGCAATTCGTTGTTTTCTTCCGCCCAAACGAAGCGGGACGCAGCCGTTTCGGAATCAGCGTGAAAAAGGCGCTGGGCGGAGCGGTTGTGCGCAATCGCATCAAGCGGCGCATCCGCGAAATCCTGCGGCTTCACACCCCGGAGATACCATCTGGATGGGACATCGTGATTCACCCGCGCGCCTCAGCGGCGCGAAGCGAATATTCGCGAATGGCAGCGGAGCTGACGCAACTGCTGCGCGGAGCGCTGCGATGAACCCGCGCCGCGGAATCGCCGCGAGCGCGCTGCTATTTGTGCTGCGTGTATACAAGGCGTTTCTTTCGCCCATCATGCCTTCGGCCTGCAAGTTCTATCCGACGTGTTCGCAATACGCGCAGGAAGCAGTTACGCGATTTGGCGCGCGCCGCGGAATGTGGCTCGCGCTGAAGCGATTGTCTCGCTGCCGTCCATTCCATGACGGTGGAGTTGATCCCGTACCAGATGCGGACGCACCCGCCGATCCGCAAGTCTGTGCGGGCGAAGTGCCTGAAGCCAACGCACACGAAGCGCAGCCTTCTGCGCGCGCCGAGGAGTTTGCCCGTTGAGCGAGCCCAAGAAGGAGATGTCCCACGAATACCGGACACTGCTCGCCATCCTCCTCTCCGTCGGCGTAATCGCTGCTTTTGCTTTGCTCAAGCCGAACCCGCCCGCGCAGCCGCAGACACCTCCAGAGCAGACCGCGACGCAAACGCAAAGCGCTCCGGTGAAAACCACGACAACCGCGCCGCCCCCCGCCGCGGCATCCCCGCAGACTGCAAAGAAATCGAAGGGCAAGGGTGAAGCCGCGCCTGCCGAGCCGCAAATTGTTGTGCATGCCGCGACAGCCGAACGCACTCTTACGATCGAGGGGAAAGATAAATACCGCGTTAAACTTTCCAACCGAGGTGGTGTCGCGCAGAGTTGGGTGCTCCTGCTTCCTTCTCATACTGGCGACAAAAAACCTGAAGAGCTTGATGTTGTGCACGCGCAAACGGCTCAGCAGCTCGGCTGGCCGCTTTCGCTCGCGATGGACGACCAGAAACTCGAATTGAGCGCCAACACCGGGCTTTACGAAGTCACTGTTACGCCTGCGCCTTCCGGGGACACCGTGCAGGCGCCCTGCGAAGTGGACTTCGTGTGGAGCGACGGCCACCTTTCCATCACGAAGAAATTAAATTTTGACGCGAGCTATACGGCCACCGTGGAAATTGACGCGGAGTTGGACGGCCACCCGGTGCCCGCCTCCATCGCGTGGCGCGGCGGCTTCGGCGACCCAGCGGCCGAGCACGCAGGAGCCGCGACGACTGTGTTCTACAGCGCAGGCGCCAAGATCAACATCATGCTCGCTAATAAATTGGGCCAGCCAAATCAAACGGATTTGCGCAGCGTGCAATCGGGGCCGCTCGATTACGCGGGCATCGAAGACAATTTTTTTGCCGCCGCGTTTCTGCCGCGCATGGAAACATCCGGGCCGCGCGCTGGATTGCCGGACACGCTCGGCGCCGCATTGACCATGACGGATTGGGCGTTCAGCCGCGACGTCGTCAGCGGCAGCTCGACCTCCAAGGAATTGACGCCGGAAATGGCCGCGGGCTCGGCGCGCGGCGCGCCGCTTGATTTGCGGCTTTTCGTCGGCCCGAAGAATCTTGACGAGTTGAAGGCCATGCGCCCTCCGCTCAATGACCTGGTGCAATTCGGATGGTGGGGATTCATTGCGGAGCCGATGTTTTACGTCTTGCGCTGGATTCACAACTACATCCCGAATTACGGCTGGGCGATCGTCGCGCTCACCTTCGCCATCAACATGGCAATGTTCCCGCTGACCATCAAGACCTACCGTTCGATGATCAAAATGCAGAAGGTGGCGCCGGAAATCAAATCCATTCAGGATCGCTACAAAAAATATGGATTGCGCGATCCGCGCAAGCAGAAAATGAATGAAGAGGTTATGGCGGTATACAGCCGTGAGGGGATCAGTCCGCTCGGCGGCTGCCTGCCGATGCTGCTGCAAATGCCTCTCTGGCTTGGCCTCAACCGGATGATTACTTCCACTATCGAGTTGCGACACGCGCCCTGGTTCGGCTGGATTCATGATCTTTCCGTGCGCGACCCTTACTACATTCTGCCGGTGATCATGGCGATTACGTTTTATCTGTCCTCGTTGTCCACGCCCACGCCCACCACGGACGCAGGCCAGCAGAAAATGGTGAAGTATATGCCCGTGATGTTCGGTGGGATGTTTATCATTTTTCCGGTGCCTACCGGACTCGTGGTATATATTCTCACCAGCAGCCTGGTGAATATTGGGCAGCGGTGGATTTTGAATCGTACGATGGCCAAGCCGGCCCCCGCCAAAGGCCCGGGAAAGAAAAAATAGGCGGAGGCAATTTGCGGATGCAGTTTACCGGCAGTGCTGCGCCTGCAAGAAAAACGCGGTAAAGGATTCATTCAGAAATGGTCCAGTCCCAACAATCCGCGCACAGCTTTGTCCGTGAAGGCAAGCTTGACCGCGAGGCCGTCGCCAACGCGCTGAAGGGGTGGCTCGCCGCCGTCATGCCGAGGACGGGCTTGAGCCTGCGCTGCAAAATTCAGATCTCGCCATCCTCCGCTGCCGGCGATGAGGAATTTGAAAAGCCGGAGATTGTCGTGCTATTTGACGGGGCGGATGTCGGCTTGCTGCTCGATCACGGCGCTGAAACGCTTCTCGCTCTGGAATACCTTGCCGTTCGTTCGCTGCGCATTGAGCCGCCTTTTTTTGACCGCATCCGCTTCGACGCGGGCGACTTCCGCGCCGCAAGAATCGCTGAGTTGAAACTCGCCGCGTGCGTCGCCGCCGACCGCGTCCACGAATCCCGCCAACCCTTTCGCATGAATCCCATGACCGCGCGCGAACGCCGCATCGTTCATCTGGCGCTCAAAGACATCCCCGGCATCCGCACGTCGAGCGACGGCATGGGCGATGAGCGCCAGGTCGTAATTTATCCCGCAGACAAACTGTAAGAGAGTTTCCTCTTAGGGTTGGGTTCCCGCGCGCAACTCTTCAAGTGCGCGCAGATCTTCGCGCGAGAGCGCGGCATGCGCAAGCAAGTCCGGCCGGTTGCGCAGCGTTTTTGTGAGCGCCGCGCGGCGGCGCCATCGGCGAATCTCTTCGTGGTTGCCGCCGATCAACACTTCCGGCACGGCCCAACCACGATATTCCGCCGGGCGCGTGTAATGCGGGCAGTCAAGAATTCCGCCCGCGCCGTCGCGCGGCGCAAGATCTTTCAGTATCCGCGAGCGAACAGCCGAATCCGCGGGTTCCACTTGTTCTGATGAGGTGAATGACTCGTGCACCGACGATGCTTCATTGCCGAGCGCGCCGGGCAGCAGCCGCGTGACCGCGTCCAAAACAATCGCCGCGGGCAATTCGCCTCCGCTCAACACAAAATCGCCGATGGAGATTTCATCTGTCGCCAAATGTTCAGCGACGCGCTCGTCCACTCCTTCGTAGCGCCCGCAGAGCAGCACGACTCCCTGCAGCGCGCTGAGTCGCTGCGCCGTCCACTGGTCGAACAATCGTCCCGAAGCAGAAAGCAAAACCACAGCCATGTCGTCCGCGCGTGAGTCGCCCGATTGCGAACACTGAGCCAGCGCCTCCACCGCCTCAAACAGCGGCTCCGGCTTAAGCAACATCCCCTCGCCGCCCCCAAACGGGCGGTCGTCCACGGTGCGGTGCTTGTCGTGGGTGAATTCGCGGAGATCCCGCACGCGAACATCAATCAGATTCGCTTCGCGCGCGCGCCGCACGATGCCGTGATCGAGCGGCCCGTTGAAAAATTCCGGGAAAATTGTGACGATGTCGAAGCGCATGGATTGCGGCTTATTCTACGCTATGGTCTAGCCCGTGGTCTTGGCTTCGGCCTTGCGTGAAGCTGTGGCTTTGCTTGAGGCCTTCGTCTTTTGTGAAGGTGCCGGCTTGTTCAGATCGCGCAGCCCCTCCGGCAGGATAACTTCAATCCGCCGCGCCGCCGTATCAATCTTCGTGCAAATCTCTTGCGCCAGCGGCACGAGCAGCTCGCCCTCCGGCGCGTCAATTTCAAGAACGGGCGTGCCCTCTTGCTGCACACCTTTCACAACACCAAGCAGCGTGCTTCGCTCCCACACTTCGCAACCAACGAGGTCCGAAATGTAGTAGCTGCTCTCCGGAAGCTTCGTGCGTGTGGAAATCGGCACCTGCACATCGAGCCCGCGCAGTTTTTTCGCGGTGTCTATTGAGTCCACTCCCGCAAAATGAATTAGCGCATGGCCGCCGCGGCTCGCCGTAAGTCTGCATTGGCGCACTTCCGCGCGCCTCGGCTCCGTGCGGCCGTCCCAAAGCCACACTTCTCGCAGCTTCGTCAATCGTTCTGGAAAATCCGTGAGGATTATGGCGGCCACCTCGCCGCGGATTCCGTGCGGACGCACCACGCGCGCCAGGGTCAGCCGTTCGTTTGCTTCAGGAGACACTACTCGAGGATTTCCAGCGTCAGGCGTTTCTTGATTTTCATGCCTGCCGCGCCAAGAATTGTGCGGATTGATTTTGCCGTGCGTCCTTGCCTTCCAATTACCTTGCCGAGGTCGGTCGGATGTACCCGCAATTCGAGGACGGTGACCTGCTCCCCGTCCACAGAGCGCACCTGCACTTGATCCGGATTATCCACCAGAGCCTTTGCAATCGCTTCAACGAGTTCTTTCATGGAACCGCCTTCCGCCTGTGCCGTGTCACCGGAAATGCTCATGGGTCATTCCCCGGAGTGTCCCGACTGTTCCCCGTACCGTGCGTTAAATTGCCCGGTAATGGGCATCGCCGGAGGCCCCGAGCGGCGGGGGCGTTAGGCGATCTTTTGGGCGCGGAGAAAGCTGCGAACAGTGTCGCTGGGCTGCGCACCGCACCCTAACCAGTACTTGATGCGCTCTGCTTTAAGCAGGATGGCTGCGGGTTTCTGCAAAGGGTCATAGGTTCCGACGACTTCCAGGGTACGGCCGTTGCGGGGGCTGCGCTTGTCAATCACCACCACACGGTAAAACGGCTTCTTTTTCTTGCCAATTCTCGCCAACCGGATCGATACCACGCGAATACACCTCCCTAAGAGCCTGCCATTATAGCTGTAAAGCGCTGATTTCGCGAAACGTGCCTTCCGCTTGCAAGTGGAATAGCTTCAGCGGTTGTGGCCCGTGCCAAACAGGTGGCTTAGAAGGCGAAAGATTCCGGCTGCGCCGACAAGAATTGCAGGAGTCAGTGTCAGAAGAACTGAAAATACTAATGCGAGTGAGAATGTCAGTGTAGCGAATCGATCCGACTCGGTGCGCCAAATCCTGCGGACGACAAGTTCGGCAATCCATCCGCCTGTATAGCAGATATTGGCGCCAATTCCGTACAGGAGAATGCCAATCAAGGAGAACGCCGGAGGGTTCGGGAGACCAAATTCGCTGTGAAACAAGAGGTCGCTCCCGAGTGCCACAACGCCGACGACAATACACGTGAGTAAGCCAGCGGTGCCCACAATCAGATTGAACGGAATTCTTCTGACTTCCCACCACCCAATCACTTCTCGGGCACTTGCGAGCGGAACATCGCGGCGACAAAGGATCGAAGCCCTCAATCGGGCGAACGAACGTTTTCGGGCGGGCAAACCGGAAACCGTAAGCCTAGCTTCGCTTTGAAATTGGCTCACTAGAGAAGAATACCACTCTTGTAACAAGCTGGGGCTTTAGAATATGGATTGCGCGCGAGTTAAGAAGCGGCGGTGACCACGGCTAATCCGCTTCAGTGTTATCACTGGTGCACAAGGGCGTGGCGGATATCCGGCCAGAACTCTTTCAGCAAATCGGCGATCCCATCCACGCCAACCTGTGTTCCCCATTTTTCGGCTGTTTTTCCTAAGGTGCGCTCTTGCGCGGGATAATAGGCGTTCGAAAGGGCAGCTCCCAAAAGGTTTCCGAGAATCTCCGAGACATTAAACGTGTTGCCGCCGGAATCCGTCCGTGTGGCCAGGAGCCGGGTGGCGGCATAGCCGGCGCGGTGGAAGAATCCTCCATGGCCGAGGGTGTAGTACCGGGGATCTTCGTGCGTGAAAGTGGGAACGATGGCTTCCGTGAAGTAATTTCCATTTGCATTGTCCACGAACGCGTGCCAGTAATATTGCCCATATCCAGCGGCGCCCTGATGAAATTCTGGGGATGAAGCTGTAGCCATGCTATACCCCGCAACCATCCCGGCAAGAATAAAAGCTGAATAATCAAAACTGTCTTCAGACGCCATCACGAATTTTTCCTTGGGAGAAAGCGGCGGAAGTTTTGTATTGGCACTAACGGAGCGGAAATTGGGAATCACCCAAAGAATGCGCTTGGTCTGCGTTCCTTCGGAATCGGTGCTCTGCTCGGCGGGGGGTGCGGGCGGCGTTGGAGGATTCACCGCCGGCGGTTTCGTCTGCGCTCCCGAATCCGATTGCGACGCAGAGGCGCCGGCGCTTCCCGATTGCTGCGACTGCGTTCCGTCAGAGGCGCCGTTTACCTTGGTTGGAACTGGCACCTGAGCCCAGCCGATGCCGGGTAGTAAAACGAGAATCGCAGCTGTAATGGTTCTTCGAGTTGCAAGCAAAAAGGCTCCCATCGAGGCGCGCGATGGGGGGGCTAGACCGCATCGGAGCACCTCTGGCGAGATTATCGCGGTATCCATCATCGTTGGAATCCGAAGAGTGCGCCACGCAAAACAATCATTCGCCCCACAAAGTGTCACTCCCTTTGATGCCTTTCCCGGAAAGCCAAAATTTGCGAAACGCAGCCGGAATCGGCTATAGTTAGCGGTTGTCTCGGCTGCGCCGGCCCCGCCTGAGCGGGTCTAAACCACAAACACCCTTTAAGGAAGAGTTGCCATGAGCATCGTGGTGGATAAAGTCAACGAGCCTCAACTGCGTAAAGACATGCCCGATTTCCGTCCGGGCGACACCATCCGCGTCCACGTCCGCCTGAAGGAATCCGAGGGCGATAAGGAACGCATCCAGCCGTTTGAGGGCGTGGTCATCAGTCGCCGTGGCAGGACCGCCGGAGCATCCTTCACTGTTCGCCGCGTCAGCTTCAGCATCGGCGTTGAGCGCATCTTCCCGCTTCATTCTCCGATGATCAGCTCGATCGAAGTTGTGCAACGCGGGAGCGTGCGGCGCGCGAAGCTGTATTACCTGCGCGGGCGCAAGGGCAAATCCGCGCGCATCAAGCGCGTCGAGCGGACCGAGCGTGTGGCTGCGCCACAAGCTTGAAAACTCTTCTAACTAACAATGTGTTGTAGCGGCGAAATCCCGAATCTTTGGGAGCGCGCCTGCACTCTGTCCGCGTGCTAAAATCCCCGCCCGATGGCCCGACTCTGCTGTTCCCGCTTCGAGCGGCGCGCGCGACAGCGTGGCTGGATGCGCGTCGCCGGCATTGACGAAGCCGGCCGCGGCTCGCTCTTCGGCCCGGTGGTTGCCGCCGCTGTCATCCTGAATCCCCGCCGCCGGATCGTTGGCCTCGACGACTCCAAGAAACTTCCCGCCGCGCGCCGCGCCGTTCTCGCTTTGCGCATCCGCGAGTACGCGCTCGATTTCGCTGTCGCGCAGGTGGACGCCGCGCGAATTGACGCGTGGAACATTTACGAAGCCAGCCGTCAGGCGATGCTCGCCGCCGTATCGAGTTTGAGGATGGCCGCCGATTATCTTCTGGTTGATGCGATGGAGCTGCCGCTCGCCGTCGAGCAGAAATCCCTTATCCACGGCGATGCCCGCTCGGTTTCCATCGCCGCCGCATCCATCCTTGCGAAAACAGAGCGCGATCGGTTGATGGACGAATTCGACGAGGTCTATCCGCAATACGGACTTTGCCACAATCGAGGCTACGCCACCGCCGACCACCTTGCCGCGCTGCGCGCCCACGGCCCGACGCCGCTGCACCGCCACTCGTTCGCGCCCGTGCGCGAATGCACCTGCTGGTCCGCCTCCGCCTCGCAAACGCCTTTGCCCCTCGCCACCGACTGAGCGGTTGCCCTCATGGACACCGATTACTGCCACGCAGCGTCCCCTTGCACGATTCGTTGACCACCCCCCGCCCCCGTGCTAGCGTAAATTTTGATCCTCGTGGGCTGTCCGCTCCGAATTAGCGGGACGGGGCAGTCCATCGCGGTCGCCGAGTGCTCGGCGAGCCGCCCCGCGTGCCGACAGGTAATTTTTCCTCGCGGCAGGCAGGCCTCTCAGAAAGTCGGGAAGAACGCCGCCGATGGGCTATGGCAAGGTCAAACACGTCGAAGCCGCGCAGAAGCATCTCGCGCAAGCCCGCATCGCGCAGGCCATCGCTGAATACCAGCAAATCCTGAAGCATGAGCCTTCCGATCAGGTCACGCTGATGACCATCGGTGACCTCTACGTCCGCAAGGGCGAAACTTTCCAGGCCATCGAATATTTCGAACGGCTCGCGCAACATTTCATTCGCGATGGCTTCCTCACCAAAGCCATCGCCATCTACAAAAAAATTGCCAAGCTCGCGCCCGAGGAAATGAAGCCGCTCGAGCGGCTCGCCGAGCTTTACATCCAGCAGGGCGTCATGAGCGAGGCGCGGCCGCTTCTCCTTCAGCTCGCCGAATCGCACATCAAGGCGGGGCGCCGCGAACCGGCCTCCGCGCTTCTTCGCAAGCTGCTCGAAGCCGAGCCGGATAACCTCCGCGTGCAGATGCGTCTCGCCGAAGTCCAGCTTGCCATGGGTCAGAAAGATGACGCCGCGCAAACATTCCTCGTCTGCGCCGAGCGCCATCTCGCGCTTCATGAACATGATGAAGCGGGAAAGTTAATCACCCGCGCGCTCGAACTCGCGCCTCAGAATGCAGCGGCCCGCCTGCTCAAGGCGCGCGTTTTGTCCGCCGCCGGAAAGCACGCCGAGGCGGCAAAGCTCCTCGAATTGCTGCCGGATTTGGATAATGGTGACGACACTTCCGAATTTCTAATGGATCTTTACCTTCAGGATGGCCAGCCGGATCGTGCATCCGAGCTGAGCCTGCGTGTGCTGGCGCGCGACCCCAAAAAATACGCGCATGCCCGCAAAGCCGCGATGTCCATGCTCGAGAGCGGCCAGGGCGATGCCGCGCTGGATCTTTTGAATCGCTTCCGCCACTCGATGGCCGAAAGCGGAGAGACAGAAGCGCTCGCGAAAATGATGCAAGCCGCGGCTGCGAAATTGCCCGGGCGTCTCGAACCCCTCGAATGGCTCGTCGAGCTTTACACCCACGCGAATGATGCGTTCCACCTGCCGGAGGCGCTCGCGCATCTCGCCCAGGCCGCTGCTGCCGGTGGAAACCTGGAGCGAGCGCGTGAAATCTACGAGCAGCTCCTCGAACGCGCGCCCGAGGACGAGACGCTTCGCCGGAACCTGGAAGCGGTTCGCTCGCGCCTTGGGATGCAACCTGTCGAACACTCCGAAGCCATCCCCCCAATGGCCGAGGAGGTTCCCACGGCGAAGAAATTTGAAGAGCCGCCGCTCGACGAGGAAACACAGCATTTCGTAACCGTGGCGCTCACCGATGTGGATCTATTCTCGAGTTATGGACTCTCGCAGAAGGCGATTGACCTGCTCGAATCCATCCTCGAACGCGCGCCGCGTTACACGCCAGCCCTTGAAAAACTGCTCGATTTGTATCTCGGCGCGGGCCAGAGCAAGCGCACCGCGGAACTCGCTGAAAAACTCGCGCAGATTTACACCGAGTGTGAAGATACGGCAAATGCCGATCGCTTCGCGGAGTTGCACCGCCGCTTCCAGCGCGCGGCGGCGCTCGAACCCGAGCCGCCCGCTCCCCCCCCGCCACCGGCGGCGCCGGAACCGCCGGCTGAATTTCAAATTCCTTCGGCTGACGAGGAGATTACCCTCGCTGCTCCGGATGAAGGTGAGATCGCTGAGGAAGTCGGCGTCGCGTCCAACGATCCCGAATCGCCTGACTCGGTTTCCACCGAATCCTCCGTACACGAAGTGGATCTATCGGATGAATGGGCCGCCATATCCGAGCGAGCGTTGAAGCCCGGCGCGGAGCATGAAGCCCCCGCCGAAATTGTTCTCGAGGAAGAACCCGAACTTGTTGAATCAGAGTCAGCTCCATTTGTTGTTGGAGATGCGCCCGAGCCCGAGTTGCACGCGGCCCCGCCACAGCCCCTGCGCCCGCCGCCCCACGCCGCTCCCGAATCTCCCGAATCCGGTGAATACGAGTTGGAACTTGTCGAGGAATCATCCCCGGCCGCGGGCCCCGCGAGTGTTTCGCCGATCCGGCCCCCGGCTCATGCAATCCCTGATAGCCAGGGCCCCCTTGGCGATTTGACTGCCGAACTGGACGCCGCGTTCGATGGCGATGCGCTCGCTGGGCCTTCGGGTTCCTCCAACGGTTCCGCGCGCGCATCCGTTCCGCCCGCTTCACAGACCAGCCTACCATCCGATCCCGGCGGGCCGCTCGGCGAGATTTTTGACGAATTCCGCAAGGAACTCGACGAGCTTCAAACGGACGAGGACCCCGAAACGCATTACAACCTGGGCATCGCCTACCGGGAAATGGGCTTGCTCGAAGAGGCCATCAGCGAATTTCAGAAAGTGATTCAGGCGCACGACCGCGGCAGGGACTTCCGTTACGCCATGCAGTGTTGTACGCTGCTTGCGCTGGCATTTATAGATAAGGGCCAGCCGGAGATCGCTTCGTTCTGGTATGAGCGCGCATTGAAGACGCCCGGCCTCGATCAGGACGCTGTCCTCGCGTTAGTCTATGACCTTGGAGTGGCGCAGGAATTAGCGGGCCAGTCGGATGCGGCCCTGAAGAGCTACCAACAGGTCTACGCAATGAACATAGATTACCGCGACATCTCCGAACGCATCGGCTCGCTCCGGCACCGATGATTATCGAGCACTAGCCCCACAAAAATGGATCGTCTCCTTCGCGTACTCGTGGTGTTGATTCTGATGGAGTTGGGACTGGGCCTGATCGCCCTGCCGTGGTTCCGCTATTGGGAGCACAACTATTTTCTGGACCACTATCCCGACCTGATTCACATCATGCTGCATCCTGCGATGCGCGGCGTGGTTTCCGGCCTCGGAGTTCTGGACATCATTGTGGCCATCACACTTCTTCGCCGCCCCGTTCCGCCAGCCGGGCATTAAAGCCGCGCGATGCGTCGCACGCCCAACGAAACTCCCCTTCTTTGCTATGTGACGGATCGCCGCGCGCTGGCGAATTCCGCGAAAGCGTTTATAGACCTCAGCGCGGCCCTGGCCGGCACCATTGCAAGTGCGGCACATGCGGGAGTGGATTGGATTCAAATCCGCGAAAAGGATTTGGCCGCGCGCGAATTGCTGGCATTCGCCCAATTTGCCGTTGGCGAAGCAGCAAAATTCACATCACCCGCGCGCGAATTCGTCCGCATCCTCATAAACGACCGGCTGGATATCGCGCTCGCCGCAGGAGCCGCCGGAGTTCATCTTGGCGAGCAATCCATTCCCATCGCCACGGTTAACGCCGTGCGTGTAGCAGGCGTCATACCAAAGGACTTTCTGATTGGCGCTTCCTGCCATTCGCTTGATGCCGCGCGCGCGGCCGAACGCGACGGCGCCGATTATGTTTTCTTCGGCCCCGTATTTGCCACGCCGTCGAAGGCCGCGTTGGGCGCTCCGCAGGGAATAAGCAGGCTGGCCGAGGTGTCTCGCAATCTGACGATTCCCGTGCTTGCCATTGGCGGCGTGAACGAAGAAAATGCCGCGGACTGTTTTGCTGCGGGCTCGGCGGGCATCGCCGCCATCCGCATGTTTCAGGAATCGGAGGATCTGCCCGCGCTGGTGGCGCGGCTCCGCAATAAGATTTAGGCACGATGCTCGTTTTGTGCGTATCGTGATTTGTTTCGATTTGCGTAACAACATGAGGTTCTGAAAATGAGGTTACTGCCTGATGCTCCGACGAATCCTTTCCATTATTTTCCTGGTAATCGTGGCCATCTGCATCGGAGGATATTTCGCCTTCACACACTTTGACATCAGCGCGCTTGCCCAGCCAAACCGGGTGGAGACTTACCTCGCCACACAGGCCAAACACCGCCTGATCGCGCGCTCTGCGCAGCAGCCGCTTCCGCCCGAGACGCCGGACACCAAGGACAATCAGTCCGATGGCCACGTCCTCTACGGCTCGCTCTGCGCCGGCTGCCACGGCTACGACGGCCGCACGCCCACGCCGCTCGGAAATTCTTTTTACCCGCCCACGCTATCGCTCGCGTCGGGCGATGTGCAGCAGTACAGCAATGCCGAGTTATTCGTGGTTATCCGCGGCGGCATTCGTCTCTCCGGCATGCCCGCATTTGCAACCGCACACAGCAGCAATGAAATCTGGAGCCTCGTTCACTATGTCCGGTCACTGCCTTCCGCCCCTGCGCGATCCCACTAACTCAACTCTTTCTACTCCAAACAGTTTCTTCTAGTCCTGGAATTGCACGATAGGTTTCACTGGCACTCGGTGTGCCGGTAAGTGCTCCAGCTCGTATGCTAGACTGACTCGTCAGCATCACGAGCGCACTTCTCGCATGGCCAAACAACTTTTCGGCACCGACGGCATCCGTGGTGTCCCCGGCGTATTCCCGCTGGACGACGCCACGCTCTTTCGCGCCGGTCGCGCGCTTGGCCAGTATCTTCGCCCGAACGCAGGAGCTTTGCAGGGCCCGGTGTTAATTGGAATGGACACGCGCGAATCCGGCCCGCACATTGCCGGTGAACTCGCCGCCGGCCTCGCCTCCGCGGGGGTCGCCACTGCATCCGCGGGCATCATTACCACGCCGGGAGTCGCGTGCCTTGTGCGCCGCAGAAAGTTTTCCGCGGGCGCGGTAATCTCCGCGTCACACAACCCTTATCACGATAACGGTGTGAAACTTTTTTCTTCCGAAGGTATGAAGTTCCCCGACGAAATAGAAGAGCAGCTCGAGGCCGAGATTTTCGACGGAAGAATCGAGCCCGCCAAAGCAGAATGGCTGGAAGCCGATCGCTCGCTCGATGAGGAATACTTGGAATTTCTGCGCGGGCGCGTTCTTCCCGGCGCGAAGCTTGCCGGAATGAAAATTGTGATTGATTGCGCGAATGGGGCCGCTTACAAACTGGGCCCACAGCTTTTTCGCTCGCTTGGCGCTTCTGTCATCGCCATCCATGACACGCCCGACGGCCGCAACATCAACGCAAAGTGCGGTTCGATGCATCCGGAATCGTTGCAAAAGCGCGTGGCCGCGGAACGCGCCGCTCTCGGCGTGGCCTTCGATGGTGATGCCGACCGCGCGCTATTCGTCAGTTCCTCCGGAAAATTCGTGAATGGCGATGGCATCCTCTTCGCCAACGCGCGCTATTTGAAATCAACCGGGAATCTCAAGTGCAGCCGCGTCGTCAGCACGACCATGGCGAACCTCGGCCTGGAGCGTGCTCTCGAAAGGGAGGGGCTTACCCTCGTGCGCGCCCAGGTCGGCGATCGCTACGTCCTCGAAGAGATGCTTCGCGGCGGCTGCAACCTCGGCGGCGAACAATCCGGCCACATCATTTTTCTTGACGACGCCACCACGGGCGACGGCCTCCTCACCGCCCTCAAGATGGCGAGCCTTGTCGCCTTGCGCGGCCCGCTCGATGAACTCGTCGCTGGGCTCAAGGTTTTCCCGCAAACCATTCGCAACGTGAAGGTCCGCTCTAAGCCGCCCCTCGAATCCATTCCCGAGGTTGCCCGGGCGCTCAAAGAAGCCGAAACCGCTCTCGGCGAGTCCGGGCGGATCGTCCTGCGCTATTCGGGCACGGAGCCAAAGGCCCGCGTCATGGTCGAAGCCGAGCGCCTCGAAGACGTCGAGCGCTGGACCGCCGCAATTGCCTCCGCGATCCAAGCCTCGGTGGGCGTGTAGCCGCCAGGTGCTACGAAATTCCAAGATAGTCTTCCGCTGAAAATACCGCTAAACATAGGCACTCGGCGCTTTCTCTGTGAAAAACGGAATTGGCCCGCGCGATCCGCCGCGTGCAGGTGCTCGCAAAATCGGCGTAACCTCTCTACTTTCTTGCAGTTAGCGGCGGTAGAAAACTATTGTGTGGCGTGGCAAACCGTTTGCTTGTGTATGGATAACTGAAATCGTTTCCCGGGGTGGCCCTGCCCGTCTACTGCCCGGCAGGGTCTTGGGGTGTCGCAAAAGGGGATCCGCCATGGATCCCCTTTTTGTTTTGAGAGCTTGAATCTTGAGTTTGCTGGGCGCGGATTGCAGCTCGGGGGCTCTGCCCGCTTCTGATTCCGAATCTCAACCAAAAAAAATCGGAGCGCAGCGTGAGCCGCGCCCCGTCTCAAATCACTTAAATTACGATGTCCTAGCTGCAGCCGCTCGTTCCGCCGCAGTTGCTGCATTTGTAGCAGCTTCCATTCGGAGTCATGAGCATGCCGCAGTTGCTGCACGTCGGCGCGTCGCCAAAAACGACCTTACGCCCGTCCTTCAGAACCGCGCGCCCGTCGAGGATCATCTTATCGCTTGTCTTGCCATAGTCTATCTCTTGGGGTTTCGGCGTGGCTGCAATCTGGACGCCAGCGGCCGTTGATTGCTCCAGATCTCCCGACTTGATGTACTCCGTCGAAATAAATTTCCAGCCCAGCCACCGGGCGATATAGTCCAACACAGAAGATGCCATGCGAATTTCGGGCGTCCGTGTGAATCCGGATGGCTCAAAGCGCGTGTTCACAAGCTTATCCACCAGCGCACGCAGCGGCACGCCGTACTGCAATCCGATGGACATCGCCAGCGCGAAGCCGTCCATCACGCCGGAAAGTGTTGAGCCTTCCTTGGCCATCTTGATGAACACTTCGCCCGGCCGGCCGTCTTCGTACATCCCCACGATGATGTAGCCATCGTGCCCGGCCACCGAAAACTTGTGCGTCAGCGACTTTCGCTCGTCGGGCAGCTTGACCCGCTGAGTGTTGGCGAAAAGTTCCTGCTGCTGCGGCGCTCCGGCCTGCAACGGCACCTGCGCCTTCGCGGACTCATCCTTCTTCGCGCCCGCAGCCGCCAGCGGTTGCGACTTCTTCGAATTGTTTCGGTAGATTGCCACGGCCTTCAGTCCCAGCTTCCATGCGTCTACGTAAGCCTGCATCACATCATCAATCGTGGATTCTTCCGGCATGTTGATTGTCTTGCTGATCGCGCCGGAAAGGAACGGCTGGGCCGCCGCCATCATTTTCAGGTGGCCATGCCACGAAATCGAACGCCCGCCCACGGCCGATTCCAGCGAGCAATCAAACACCGCGATGTGCTCCGGCTTCAAACCCGGCGCGTCTTCCATCGCTCCCGTGTTGTCCACGTGCGCAACGATCTTTTCGACCTCTTCCGGGGTGTAGCCCGCGCGCGAGAGCGCTTGCGGCACCGTGTTGTTCACGATCTTGATTACGCCGCCGCCCACCAGCCTCTTGAATTTCACCAGTGCCAGGTCCGGCTCGATGCCCGTCGTGTCGCAATCCATCATGAAGCCGATTGTGCCCGTCGGGGCGAGCACGCTGACCTGCGAATTTTTGTAGCCGTGCTTCTCACCCAGGTCGAGCGCGTCGTCCCACGACTTTTGCGCGGCCTTCAGCAGCGAAGGCTGCACGTTTTCCGGCTTGATTGGACTCAGCGCATCGCGGTGCAGACGGATCACATCCAGCATCGGCTCGCGGTTTTTCTCATAGCCAGCAAATGGGCCGAGCCTTTCGGCAATGCGCGCGGATTGTGCGTACGATTCGCCCGTCATCAGCGCGGTGACCGCTCCGCAAACATCGCGTCCCGCGTCACTGTCATAGGGCAGCGCCAGTGACATCAACAGCGCACCCAGATTCGCGTAGCCAATCCCCAGAGGACGGAAGTCGTGTGAATTCTGTGTAATCCTCTCCGTCGGATAGCTGGCGTTGTCCACCAGAATTTCCTGCGCCGTAATCGTCACGTCCACCGCGTGCTTGAATCCCTCTACGTCAAATTGTCCAGTTGTCCCCAGGAACTTCATCAGGTTCAGTGACGCCAGGTTGCACGCCGTGTCGTCAAGGAACATGTATTCCGAGCACGGGTTTGACGCGTTGATTCGCGCCGTCTTCTTGCAGGTGTGCCAGCGGTTGACCGTCGAATCGTACTGCATTCCCGGATCGCCGCAGTGCCACGCGGAATCCGCGGCCATGTGCAGCAGGTCTTTCGCGCGGTATTGCCCTGCCGGCGAACCGTCAGTCACGTTGCGCGTCCACCAATCGCGGTCTTCCTCCACCGCGCGCATGAATTCGTCCGTCACGCGCACGGAGTGGTTCGCGTTCTGGAAGAAAATTGAGGAGTACGCTTCGCCGTCAATCGCCGGATCGTAGCCCTGCTCGATCAGCACCTGCGCCTTGCGCTCTTCCTTCATCTTGCTTTCGATGAATTCCACGATGTCCGGGTGATCCATGTTCAGGATCACCATCTTCGCCGCGCGCCGCGTCTTCCCTCCGCTCTTGATCACGCCCGCGAAAGCATCGAACCCCTTCATGAAACTCACCGGCCCGCTCGCGATGCCGCCGCCGGAAAGCGTCTCTCTGCTCCCGCGCAGCGACGAAAAATTCGTCCCAGTTCCCGAGCCCCACTTGAAAAGCATCCCCTCTGTCTTCGCCAGCCCCATGATCGAGGACATGTCGTCCTGCACGGAGTTGATAAAGCAGGCCGAGCACTGCGGCTTCGCCTGCACGCCCACGTTGAACCACACCGGCGAATTAAACGCCATCTTTTGCTCGACGAGCAGGTGCGCCAGTTCATCGCGGAACGCGTCCCGCGATGCGGTGTTCGCGAAGTAGCCGCCCTTCTCACCCCAGCCCACAATCGTGTTTACCACGCGTCCGATCAATTGCCGCACGGAAGTCTCGCGCTCCGGCGTATTGATCCTCCCGTGGAAATACTTTGACGCGACGATGTTCGTCGCGGTCTGCGACCAACTCCTCGGGGTCTCGACGTTTTCCTGCCGGAAAATCACCTGTCCCTTTTCGTTGCCGATCTGCGCGGTGCGCGGCTCCCACTCCACGGCGTCGAATGGTGAAATCTTTCCATCGGTATAATGGCGATTAAATTCCAGGCCTGTCTTTGGACGAACCTCGGTGGGATTCTGTACAGCAGTCTGCAGCGTATCTTTGTTGAGAGCCATTCTGACTTCCGCCATGGTCCGCCTCCGCGCATTTGTGAGAAGCCCCGCGCGGATGGCGGAACCCCTCTATTTTACCCCCACTTTGGGGTGGGGGCGCAGCGCCCGATTCTCCAGTCAGGCGCTACTCGATTCGGTTCTCCCTGGGCATCCAAACCGGAAAAAAGCGAAATCCACTCCCCGCGAATCCGCGTGGTTCTTTCGCTCAGCGGAATCGCTTCAGCGCCGGTTCATGAGCTGGGTGGAACCGGCGGCGGGAATCATCCCGTCGAATGTCTCCGTTTCTTACCGGGCAGGCTGCGTGGCGCCGTACTTTACAGGAGCGTGGGTGCCGAGACTCCTGCGCGCCGCTCCACGGGTCCCCCGAATCTGGGGGGGCAGTATCATCAATCGTGGAATTCCTGTCAAGAGAGAACTGCACTAAAAGCGCAAAATGTTTGGTCAAAGAGGAAACATGTGTCTATTTGTAGTGGTGGGGTTCCCCTTTAGGCACAACTCCCGCATCGGCACTTGTCGGCACATTTCATGGCACTTGGATTGACGCGCACGCATCCACTCTCTAGCATAATTGGTGTAACTCCTTTCGTCTGATGATGATCCAGCGCTACAAACTCGCGCGTCACAAGGCCGCTTGGCCCGCCGCCGAGTTGTTTATTGCCACAATTGCGTTCGCTTTCGCATTCAGCTCGATCGCCGCGCGCCAAACAGCACAGATTGTCGCGACCGACAAAATCACCCTCCCGGGACTCTCCAACGCCGCTCACGTCAGTGGGACCCTCTACCGTGGTGCGCAGCCCCACGTGGAGACATTGCCTGGGTTAAAGAAACTTGGCATAAGCGTGATCGTGGACTTTCGTGACGGCCGCGATGACATCCTCTGGGAAAAGAAGCTTGTCGAATTAGATGGCATGACCTTCGTCAGTATTCCGTGGAGTGCGCGCAATGGCCCTTCGCGTGAAAATGTCGTCGCATTTTTCGCTGCCCTACGCGACAACTCCGGAAAAAAGATTTTCGCCCATTGCGAGCGCGGCGCCGACCGGACTGGCACCATGATCGCGCTCTACCGCATCACCTACGATCACTGGACGCCGGATCAAGCTGTCGCGGAGATGAATGCGTTCCACTATTGGAACCACATTTTTCCTCAACTCGCCCGCTACGTCGAAGCCTTCCCCTCCACGCTCGCGAATGACCCTTCACTCGCAGTGCAGGCCACCCCTGCACTTCTGCACTGATTCTTTCGATTCAATTGAACGTGGATTGTGTTGGTCGCGCTATTCGTATCGCAGAGCATCAACGGGATCGAGCCGCGACGCTTTCACCGCGGGCCACACGCCGAAAATCAGCCCGATGCTGATGGATACAGTGATAGCCATAACCACGGCCCACAGTGGAACAATCGCCCGCATATCAGTCCATTGGCGGATTCCGGCCACAATGGTCTCAATCGTCGCGACGCCAATCAGCCCGCCCATTCCTGTCAGTGTCATGGCCTCGAAAAGGAACTGCATGGTGATGTCACCGCGGCGAGCGCCGATGGCCTTGCGTATGCCGATCTCGCGCGTCCGCTCGGTTACGCTAACCAGCATGATATTCATCACGCCCACGCCGCCAATCAGCAGCCCGATGGAAGCAATCACAAACGTGGCCAGTACCACCATCCCAACGATCGAATCAAATTGTTGAACCTGCTCCTGCGACGTTGAAATTGAAAAGCTGTCCGGCTGGTCATAGGGGACATTTCGCCGCCGGCGCAGCACCTCGCGTGCCTGATCCACGGCCGTATCCAGTTGATCCGCTTTCGCTTGAAACCGGATGGAAATCTCATATGCCGCCGGATAAATTTTTCGGAATGTCTGGTATGGAATCAGGAGCCTCCGGTCTTCGTCACCAGTCCCGAATCCTCCCTTGGGTTTGTTCATCACTCCGATCACGCGAAAGCTCGATCCGCCATCCAGCAAAACTTCGCGTCCTTCAGCGGGTAATTCGCCGAATAGCGCCTTCGCCGTATCCTCGCCGAGAACGGTCACGTCCTCGCGGTGCTCGTTTTCCCCTTCGGTGAAGAATCGTCCCTCTTTCAGCGTTGCATTCGCATATACGGTCGGATAGTTCGTTTCAACTCCACGGAAATCCGGCCCGTTCACGATGTTTCCCTGATACCGCACCTGGTGGTTCACGTCCCAATATTGTATCCACGTGGTTAGTCCGGTCACGGCGGGGCAGGACGCGCGTATAGCCGGTCCGTCCTCTTCTTTCAACGGCTTCCGCTCGCGCTCCTCTTTTGGACGCCGCCCAACGTGCGGCCCCTGTGCGAAGCGGCTCACGAATGCAGTGTCCGCGCCGAACGAACTGATGCTTTCCACCACGTTTTGGCGGAATCCCTGGATCAACGCGACCACGATCATCACCACTCCCACGCCGATCACCACTCCAAACACGGCGAGGAAGCTGCGCAGCTTGTGCGCCCGCAGCGTGTCCATTGCCAGTTTTAAGTTTTCGCGATAATCCTGAGCCATAAATCTTTTTCCTTATGTTTCCGCGCGTAGCGCTTCAATCGGGTCAAGCCGCGCCGCCCGCATCGCCGGGTAAATTCCGAAGAAAAGTCCCACGCTGGTGGAAAGAATCAGCGCCAAGATCACCGCGCTTATCTGCGTGGACATCGGGAACTCCAGCACCGTTCTCACGAACCAGGCGATGAGATACGCCGTCCCAATCCCAATCGCGCCGCCCACCGCGGCAAGCACCGCCGACTCCACTAGGAACTGCATTACGATGTGCGTCTTTCGCGCGCCAAGTGCTTTGCGGATGCCGATCTCCCGCGTCCGCTCCGTCACGCTCGCCAGCATAATATTCATGATCACGATTCCACCGACCACCAGGAACACTGCGGTCAACCCGATTGCCATGCTGAAGATCTTCCCGGTCAATTCTTCCCACAGCCCCATGATCGAATTCGGCGCGATGATCCCAAAGCCGTCCGGATCGTTGTATTTCGCGTGATGCCTCGTGCGGATAATCATTCGCACTTCATCTTCCGCCGCGTCCATCGCTTCCGGAGTACGTGCTTGCACAAACATCGTCAGTGAGTTCTGCGATGTGTGCCACGATTTCTCATACGTGTGATACGGTACCAGCACGAACAAATCCTGCGGCTGCCCGAATACCGTACCGATTGCCGTCGCCACTCCAACCACCTGGAATTCCCTCGGTCCAGCTCGCAATGACTTTCCGATTGGGTCCACATTGGCGAATAGTTGCGTCGCGATGTCCGCACCGATCACGCATACGTCTGAGCGGTGGTCTTCGTCGCCGTCGTTCAGCGACCGGCCGCGGTCAATGCTCATGGCGCGGATATCCATGTAATTTGGAGTGACGCCCTCTATGTTCACGTCTTCTATGAGCTGGTTCCCGCTGTGTACATCGAGAGTTGTGCCTTCAATCGCCGCCGCCTGTTGCACGATTCTTGCGCCATCCTCCACTGCCTTCAGGTCATCGTAGGTCAGCAGCGGCCGCTTCCGCGCTTTCAGGAAATCATCCATGTTGGTGATAATGCCGAAACGATCCACCACAAACGCATTCGCGCCCAGATTCGCCACTTTGTCCGATATATAGAGGTTTAGCCCGGATACCACCGACATCACGCCCACCAGCGTCATCACCGCGAGGATGATCCCCAGCAATGTCAGGAAGCTACGAAGCTTGTGCGCGCGCAAAGCATCCAGCGCCAGGCGAAAAGTCTCCCCCAGCGCCACCTTTGCCAATGGTCGGTCTGTTTTCATTCGGTACCTGTACCCGGACAAGGGCCTCTATCTAGTAAAACGATTAGACACCGCCAAAAGTTTCTTGTTAGCCGGAAATACCGGAAGTTAATTGTTTACAAGAGGTTGTGTGCCGCTCTTCCAGTTACAATGATAGCGTGATTCGTCGCCTGCGACCTGGCAACCTGCCTCGGCAGGCGCTGAATCGTAATCAATGGAGTTCTTTTGCCGCTATGCGCCGCTTCTTTCTACTAATCGCCATAGCCGCCATCGTGCTGGCCGCCGGTTTAACGCGCGGTCGCGCCCTTGCGGCCCAGCGTTTCGCTCCCGGCTCCGCCCCTGCTCAGAACGACGCTCCACCCACCGATGCCCAGCTCCGCGCCTTGATTGACCGCGTCCTTGCCAATCAACACGCCGACGACGACGCGCTCCCTGTCTTCGAGCGCGTCGAGCACCGTCAAGTCCGCGAACACGCGTCCGACCCCTCGCTCGCCGAGGACAAAACTTATCGCGTAATCCCCATCGGCACGGGCACCGGCTGGCGCGTCCTCACTGAAGACCATGGCCATAGCGTCTCCTCCGCCGATTATCAGGCCGCGATGGTAAGCGTCGAGCGCGCGCTCGAAATCGTCACCGATCCGGCCAATATGAATTCCAAGCGCGACATTGAAAAATTCCGTCGCCGTCTAAAAGATCGCGCCGATCTTCTCACTTCGGCCCGCGAAGGATTCACGTTTTCCTGGCTTGGCCGCGAAACTCACGCCGGCCGCATCCTCGAGAAATTTCGCATGGAGCCGAATCCGAACTTCAAACCCTATTCGCGCGAAACCGAAGTCTTCCTTCATGCCTCCGCGACACTCTGGGTTGACGAGGCCACTTCCCATGTCGCGCGCATCGATGCGGAACTCACCAGCGACTACGGCATCGGAGGAGGCATCATCGGCAAGGTCTATCGCGGCTCGCACATGACCATCGAGCAGACCGAAGTCGCGCCGGGCGTCTGGCTCCCTTCGGTGTATGAATACAATTTGACCGGGCGTAAATTTGTTTTTGGTTCGGAATTCCACGAGCGCACCGATGCCTCCCACTACGAACGCATTGGACCGCCGAGCGAGGCCCTCGCGCGAATACGCCGTGAGCTTTCTCCCGCGCTCGCGCCCCGCGCGCAGCAGTAGCCGCGACCCATTCCAACTTTGCCTGTAACGTTTCCCGCTCCCCGGCGTCTATTCCTATAGCTGTCTATAGGAGACCCCGGTGACCAAATCCACGAACGACCTCCTTCAGGGCACGCTCGCTCTGCTCGTCCTGAGATCCCTCGCGCGCGCGACCATGCACGGGTACGGCATCACGCTCCACATCCAGCGCATCTCGAATGATGCGCTGCGCGTTGAGGAAGGCTCGCTCTACCCCGCACTTCACCGCATGGAGCAGGACGGTTGGATCGCCGCCGAGTGGGGCCTCACGGAAAATAATCGCCGCGCCCGTTATTACCGGCTCACCACCAAGGGCCGCAAGCAGCTCGCGCTCGAAGAAAAAAAGTGGAGCAAGCTCACGCAAGCCGTCGCCGAAGTCCTTCGTTTTGCGTAAGCGTTTGCACCTGTGTTTTGCACAAAAGGGAGCCGCCGTATGTCTCTAATCACGCGTCTGCGAAACCTTTGGAAGAAGAATTCTCTTGACCGCAACCTCGACGACGAGCTTCGCGCCCACCTCGAAATGCGCGCGGATGACAGCGTCGCCTCCGGCATATCTTCCGATGAAGCCCGCTACGACGCGCAAAAGCGCTTCGGCAACGCCACACTCATGAAAGAGCGCCCGCGCGACATGGATATTTTCGCCTGGCCCGAATCCGTTGCGCAAGACATCCGCTTCGGCATTCGCACCCTGCGCAAGAATCCCGGCTTTACAGCGGTCGCCATTCTCACCCTCGCCCTTGGTATCGGCGCAAACACCGCCATATTCAGCGTAATTGATGGAATCCTGTTAAGTCCGCTTCCCTACGAACAGCCGCAGCAGCTCGTCGCAATGAGTCACAACGATTCGCTCATGAACGTGATTGATTTCCAGCGGCAAAACCGTTCGTTCTCCCAGGGCGGGGGCATAAACGTTGAGTCGATGGATTACACAAGCGGAACGGAGCCTGCGCAGGTCCACGCGGGATTGGTGGATGCCGGATTTCTCGAGACGCTCGGTGTCCCGCCAATGCTCGGGCGCATCATCACGCCTGAAGAAGATGTGCTCGGCGGGCCGCGTGTCGCCGTGATCAGCAATCGGTTTTGGCAATCATATCTAGGTAGCGATCCAAACGTTCTCGGCAAATCCATCCGGCTTGGCGGAAACTCCTACACTGTCGTCGGGGTAATGCCTGCGAGCTTTTCTCCGCCAAGAGAACACGCGGACGTTTTCCTTTCCCTTTGGGTGGCCTACCCGGAAGCAGCGTCCTATCGCGGAGTGCATTTCATGCGTGTCTACTGGCGTCTCAAATCTGGGGTCACGCTCGCGCAGGCTCAGGCGGATATAAGCGGAATCGATCGCCAACTTGCGGAACAATACCCCGACAACGAAAGGGACCGTCACACTGTACTCGTTCCTTTGCATCAATGGCTGACGGGCAAGATTCGCGCGGCTCTGCTTGTTTTGTTTGGCGCGGTGGGACTTGTCATGCTCATCGCGTGCGCGAATTTCGCGGGATTGCTAATGGCTCGGGCAGTCGCCCGGCGTCAGGAAATGGTGATCCGCGCAGCACTCGGGGCGGGAAGGAACCGTCTGATTCGCCAAGCGCTCACCGAAAATGTTCTTCTCGCGCTTCTGGGCGGCGCGGCCGGTTTGGTACTTGCGAATTGGGGTACGAGCTTTTTGCTGTCCTTCAAACCTGCGGCTCTTGACCGTTTCAGTGGCATCCGAACGGATGCGCGAGTGCTTCTCTTCGTTTTCGGTGTTTCTCTGATGACGGGCGTCCTCTTCGGGCTCGTTCCAGCCTGGTCGGCGGCTCGCGCGAATGTTGCGGAGACGATTAAGGAGGGCGGCCGAAGCATGACGGCGAGCACGGCCGGGCATCACATTCGTAAGATTCTGGTCACCACGGAACTCGCGCTCGCACTGGTGTTGTTGGTTGGGGCGGGGTTGTTGATCAAAGGATTCTCGCGGCTGCGTTCGGCGAATCCCGGATTCAACCCGTCGAACGTTCTGACGATGTACATTCAATTGCCTACGACGCGCTACGCGGCGATTCCGCTGCAAACGCAGTTCCGCCGCGAGCTGCTCGCCCGCTTGGATTCCCTGCCAGGCGTTCATGTGGCGATGATTACCGACATCCCGTTCAGTGGAAATTATGTAGACCATAGTGTCTCTTTCGATGGCCGCCCTCCTGTGCCCGTGGGCAGCGAACCCGAAGTACAAACCCTGTCCGTGATGGGCGATTACTTCCGCGTAATGCAGATTCCCATTCGAGCTGGGCGCGATTTCACGCCGATGGATCGCGAAGGGCAGCCGCTGGTGGCAATTGTGAACGAGGAAATGGTGAAGGAATTGTTCCCCCGTGAAAATCCGATCGGCGCGCGTATTGACTGGGCCAGAACGGAAGGACCACATCAATGGATGACGATCGTCGGGGTCGCCGCTGACGTGAAACATTCAGGATTGAACCAGCCGACGGATCCTGCCGTATACACGCCCTACCAGCAGTCCGACGAACCCTGGAGACGCTGGATGACGCTCGCGATTCGAACCCCCAACTCGTTCGATGGATTGGCCGATGCAGTGAAGAAGCAAGTCTGGAGCTTGGACAGCCAACTCCCGGTAAGTGACATCCGGACAATGGATGATTTGATGGAAGTATCGCTCGCAACCCAAAAGTTCAACTTGTTTCTGCTGGGACTCTTCGCTGCGCTCGCGCTGATTCTTGCTGCGGTCGGAATTTATGGATTGATGGCCTACTCCGTCAGCCAGCGTACTCATGAAATCGGCATTCGGATCGCTCTGGGCGCGCAGAGATGCGCCGTGCTTGGGATGATCGTCGGTGAGGGAGGAAAACTTGCCTTTTTAGGCGTAGCCATCGGAATTGCCGGGGCACTGGCAATCACGCGGCTGATGTCGAGTCTTCTATTCGAGGTAAAACCGACTGATCCGATCACATTCGCCAGCGTAGCCATTCTGCTCGCAATTGTCGCGCTGGCGGCGTGTTACGTCCCCGCTCGCCGCGCCATGCGCGTGGATCCCATGGTGGCCTTGCGTTACGAGTAGCTCGACCGGTTGGCGGTATCGCCCAAGAGGTGTGAAAGGAAATTGCCCCGTGGCAAGGCTCTCTCGGCTAAGAAATCTCTGGAAGAAAGATGGGCTCGACAAAAACTTAAACGACGAGCTTCGCGCCCACCTTGAAATGCGCGCAAATGACAGTGTCGCCTCTGGAATGTCTCCCCGCGAAGCCCGATACGACGCGCAAAAACGCTTCGGCAACTCCACACTCATGAAAGAACGCACGCGCGAAATGGACCTCTTCGCCTGGGTCGAATCCGTTGCGCAGGATATCCGTTATGCACTTCGCATGTTGGTCCGCAGCCCTGGATTCACATCTGTTGCCGTTCTCACGCTTGCCCTTGGCATCGGCGCGACGACTGCCATGTTCAGCATTCTAAGCGCCGTATGGCTGAACCCGTTGCCCTATGCGAATCCTGGGCAACTCGTCGCGGTGGCGGAAATCGAGCGGGAGCACTTCCGCGGAGCGATGCCGTTTTCCTATCCCGATTTTGCAGACGTCAGAACGCAGAGCCGTTCGTTCACCGGGATGGGGATCTTTGACACGGCCACGGCGACTCTCACGGGATCCGGACGCCCCGAGCAATTGCATGGCACCGTCATAAGTCCGGACTTGCTGACGATTCTCGGGACGCCGCCCGAACTGGGGAGAAATTTCTTTCCGGAGAGTCATCCTGGTTCGAGCCCGGAAGGCCTCCACGAAGTGATTCTGAGTCATCACCTATGGCAGGGCCGCTTCAGTTCCGACCCATCCATCGTGGGCAAAACGATCACTCTGGACGACGATTCGTACATCGTTGTCGGCGTCATGCCGCAAGGATTCGGCTTTCCCATTCAAGCGGTGCCAGTGGACTACTGGAACTCGATCGCGATGGACATGAAGAGAGCAGGCGGCGAACCCGCGATGACAGAGGAAAGAGGAAATCACTCTTTCGATGTGATTGGAAGATTGAGGGATGGCGAGTCGACGGTCCAAGTGGACCTTGAGCTTTCGACAATCGCCGCCGCACTGGAGAAGCAGTATCCCGCCACGAACACGAGAGTCGGCTTTCACGCTTCGTCACTGCTTGCCAATATTGTTGGCGACTCACGCGACACTCTCTTTGTTCTTTCTGCCGCCGTCGGGTTCCTTCTGCTGCTCGCCTGCGCAAACGTAGCCAATCTTCTGCTTGCACGCGCGACCACGCGCAAAAGTGAGATTGCGATTCGCGCGGCATTGGGGGCGAGCCGGGGCCGGATTTTGCGTCAATTGGTCACCGAGAGTGTCCTGCTGGCGTTGGCGAGCGGCGCGCTTGGTGTCCTCCTGAGCGCTTGGGGAACAGGACTGTTGCTTCGCTTGGCGCCAACCGGGATTCCGCGCGTCGGTGACGCGGGCATCCATTTTTCCGTACTGGTTTTTGCCTTGGCCCTTTCGGCGGTCACCGGCATTCTTTTTGGTCTTGCCCCGGCGCTGGACGCGAGCCGATCGGGAGTTGCGGAAGCCCTCAAGGAGGGCGGCCGAAGCGCGGTTTCGTCGCGCCGGAGCAACAGAACCCGCTCGGTCCTGATGTCGCTGCAGGTCGCGATGGCGCTCGTGTTACTGGTCGGTGCCGGTTTACTGGCGCGAACGCTGGAGCGTTTCGGAGAAGTGCCTCTCGGATTTGACCCATCGCACGTCATGACCGCCACCGTCGAACTCCCCGACGCACGGTACAATTCGCAACAACAATCGGAATTCTTCCGTGAGGCGCTCGATCGCCTAAAAGTCTTGCCTGGCGTGCAGTCTGTAAGCGCTGCATTTCCTATGCCTCTCTCGGGCAATAGCATGCGCACGAGCGTGGAAATCGACGGCCGCCCTGTCCCCATGCAAGACCGGCCCATCGCGGATGTAAGCGCGATTGAGCCGGCATACTTCGCGACCCTGCACATCCTTCTGCTGCACGGCCGCGATTTCACCATCGCCGACACGATGACCTCTGCCCAGGTCATCATTGTGAACGAGGCTTTCGCAAAGAATCAGTTCCCTGGCGAGGACCCAGTCGGCAAGCGAATCCGTCCGGGAATTGCCGCCACTCCCGGTCCGATTCCGATGCGCGAAATCGTCGGCGTTGTCGGCGACGCGCGGGACCGCTCTCTTCGCAAGGAGCCCGCCATGCGCGTCTACGAACCGTACCCGCAACTGCCCGTCGGCTTGCTGGCTTTTGTCGCCCGAACCGATGGCGACCCGCGCGCCTTTGGCGGTGCGATTCGAGATCAAGTGAACTCTCTGGACTCCGGGCTTGCGGTCACCCGGATCCAACCCTTGACGGACTACCGCGACGCATCCATGGCCGATCCAAGGCTTGACGCCTTTGTTCTGACTGTTTTTGCGGGAGTTGCCTTGACTCTTGCGGCCGTCGGTCTATTCGGTGTGATGGCGTATACCGTGGCGCAGCGGACTCACGAAATTGGCATCCGCATGTCGCTCGGCGCGCAAAGGGTGGAAATCAGATGGCTCATCTTTGGCCGGGGACTTCGGTTGCTCGTCTGGGGATTGGTGCTGGGAATAGCCGCAGCGTTTGGGTTGACGCGTCTGATGGCAAGTCTCTTATTCGGTGTCAGTGCTACGGATGCTTTAACGTTTGGAGGCGTGGTTGTTGTGCTCGGCGCGGCCGCATTGGCGGCATGTTACCTCCCCGCGCGCCGTGCCTCGCGCGTGGACCCCATGGTCGCCCTGCGCTACGAGTAGCTCGCCTACTCCGCCCTCAGCGCCTCCACCGGATCCACCGTCGCAGCCGCGCGCGATGGCAAGTAGCTTGCCAGCGCTGCGGTGGCAACCAGTCCAACGCAAACGGCCGCGTACGTTATTGGGTCCACAGGACTCACCCGGAACAGCAGCGATGACATCAATCGCATCACGCCAAGCGCCGCCGCGAGCCCGCAAACCACGCCGATGCCCGAGAGCAGTAATCCGTGGCGCACAAAAATTCCCGTCACCGCTTGCGGCTGCGCGCCCAGCGCCATGCGAATTCCGATTTCCCGCCTGCGCTGTGACACCGAATACGCAATCACGCCGTAGATCCCAATCACGCCCAGCAGTAGCGCCATGCCTCCCGCAACACCCAGCATGATCAGCGTGAACGAAGTGCGCGCCATGGACTGCGTGTAGTAGTAGTCCACCGTGTGAACCGAGGCCAGCGGCAAATTCGAGTCAACCGACCACACCGCCTCCCGCACATCTTTCATAAAGTTTTCCGACCCGGCGCGCGTGCTCCGGATGGCGAAAGCCACTCCGCGTTGCGCCTCAATGGCGTCGTTGCCGGTGTTACCATCGAAATTTTTCGTAAGAACCGGATAGTACCCGGCGCTGGAAGGCTCTTCATTCACGCCGTTGTCATACACGCTCGAAACGACGCCCACGATTTCACGCCAGTCATCCGTGGTGGCCGCCCGAATCCGCTTGCCGAGCGCATTTTGTGCACTCCCCCAATACTCTCGCGCGAAGTTTTCGGAGATGAGCGCGACGGCGCGCATGTCATAGACGTCCGTCCATGTGATATCGCGGCCGCTAATCAGTGGAGTACCCATGGTGGAAAAAAACCCGGGCGACATGTAATTGAACCGGCGCACGGGCGGAATCTGGCCCTCGGCGTAATGGCGGTCCTCCGCGAAAAGGAGGTCAAAATTGCCATTTCCATCCATCGGGATCTTCGTCGAAATTCCAACCGAGGAGACACCCGGAATCGCCGCGAGCTTGCCGAAGATTTCCTCTTCCATGTGGATGGCGCGCGCAGGCTCCTTCACTTCCGATTCCGGAATGTAAATCCGAAACGTCTGCAATTCCGCGGCCCCGCTGAATCCCGGATTCACATGCACTAGCGCTCGAAACGTGCGGATCATCAGCCCCGAACAAATCAGCAGCACCACCGCGAGCGCAACCTGAATCACCACCAGCGAGTTTCGCGCGCGATGCTGGTCCCGGCTCTGGCTCATGCCGCGCGCGCCTTCGCGGAGACCGGTGTTTAAGCGCGCCCCCGCATGCTTGAACACGGGAATGAATCCAATCAGCAAGCTCGCAAACAGCGCGGCCGCCAGCGTGAACAGCACCACGCGCGCATCAATTCCGATCTCGCGGATTCGCGGCAGCCCCGTCGGCGCTATAGCGACAAGCGCGCGCAGTGTCCAATAGGCGATTCCCAACCCAAGCGCGCAGCCGAACAATCCCAGTATCAGGCTTTCAAACAGCAAGTCTCCCGCGATACGCGCGCGCCCCGCGCCAAGCGCCGCGCGTATGGCCAGCTCCTGCCGGCGTCCTTCCACTCTCACCAAAAGTAGGTTCGCCACATTCGCGCAGGCAATCAGCAGCACCATTCCAATCGAGCCCATGATCACCCACAAAACATTGCTCACGTCGCCCACCACATCCTGTTTCAACGGCCGCAGGCTTGGCGATATGTGCGCGTCCTCGAACAGCTTCAAGCTGTATCCCGGCGGCGGCGGAAAACTCCGCGTGACGATGGGAAGCATCCGCGCCACATCGGCGCCGGCCTGCACGAATGTCACGCCCGGCTTGAGTCTCGCAATGGCCCGGTAGCTGAAATTGCCCAAATGCAATTTGTTGCGATCAAACCGGTAGGGCAGTATCAATGCGGGATCGGCCTCATCCAGAAAATGAAAATCTTGCGGCAGCACGCCGATGATCTCCCACTGTTTTCCATCCACAACAATTGTTTTTCCGATTGCCGAAGGAGATCCGCCAAACTTGCTGCGCCAGTATCCGTAGGAAATCATCCCTCTTCTCGGCGCATCCGGTAAATCGTCCTCGTGACTGATCATGCGGCCCAGCGCCGGCTGTTCGCCCAGCATCGGCAGCGTGCCCTCGGTCACCAGCAACGCCCTCACTTGTTCGGGTTCCCCTACACCGGTGACGCTGTCGGAATCGCTCCCATACAGGCCAATATCCTGAAAGGTCTGGTTCTGCTCCCGAAAAATAAAATAACTTGAGGGATCAAGTTCCAGTTGTTTTATGTTGATGCCCGGCGCCGTCAGCCAAATTCCCGCAAGCTCATCGGCCTTGGGATACGGAAGCGGCTTCAGCAACACGCCCTCCACCACGCCGAACACCACCGCGTTTGCCCCGATCGCCGCCGCGAGCGTGATGAGTGTAATAGCCGTAAACATCGGCGCGCGCCCGAGCCTGCGCAAAACCTGCCTGAGCTGGCTGCTGAATGAATTCATGGCCCCACCTCTGGGCGCCCGCGCTTCCCGGGCACCCCACCGTCACTGCCAATCCCGTAACCCTTAGACGCTCATAGATACGGAATTGTCGCCAAGCTTGTTCCTAGTATTCTTCCAAGATTGTCTGGAAGTTGGTGTGCTATTCGGCACATCTCGCCCCGCCTTGCCCTCCCTCGCGCCATTTGTTAGCGTAGAACTCTTCCCGTTCGCCGGAATCGCGGAGATTCGATGGATAGTATTCACATCACGCTGAAAGACGGCGCCGTATTCGAAGTGCCACGCGGCTCGACCGCCGCTGACGTCGCCAGAAAAATCTCGCCGCGCCTCGCCAGCGCCGCGCTCGTCGCGCGCGTCAGCAATGGCGCGCCCGGCGAACTCGTGGACCTCTCGCGCCCGCTCGACCACGACGCCAAGCTCGAAATCCTCACCGAGAAAGATCCCGAATCCCTGCAGGTCTTCCGCCATTCCGCCGCGCACCTGCTTGCCGCCGCGGTGCTCGAATTATTTCCAGACGTGAAGCTCGGCATCGGCCCGCCTACCGAAACTGGTTTCTTCTACGAATTTCTGCGCGAGCAGCCCTTCACTCCCGAAGATCTCGAAGCCATCGAGAAACGCATGCATGACATCGCCTCGCGCAACGTCCCCAACGAGCGCAAGCTCATGCCCAAGCCCGAAGCGCTCGATCTTTACAAGAAATCGAATCAGATCTTTAAGTGCGAACTCGTCGAAGAAAAGGCCATCGAGCCGATGGTCTCTTTTTACACCACCGGAAAATTTATTGACTTCTGCCGCGGCCCGCACATTCCGTCCACGGGCAAAATCCAGGCCTTCAAGCTGATGAGCGTCTCCGGCGCTTACTGGAAGGGCAAGGAAGGCAATCCGCAGTTGCAGCGGATTTACGGCGCGTGCTTTTACACCAAGCCGGAGCTTGAAGATTATTTGCACCGCCTCGAGGAAGCCAAGCGCCGCGACCACCGCCGCATCGGCAAGGAACTCGAACTCTTCACCGTCAACGATCTCGTCGGCGCGGGCCTGCCTCTCTGGCTGCCGAAGGGCGCGACGATCCGCCGCCTTCTCGAGGAATACATTCTCGAACGCGAGCGCCAAGCCGGCTACACGCACGTCTACACGCCGAGCCTCGCCAAGGTGGACCTGTACAAGCGCTCGGGCCACTGGGCCCATTTCAAGGACGACATGTTCCCGCCGATGGAACTCGAAAACGAGGAACTCGTCCTGCGCCCGATGAATTGCCCGCACCACATTCTCGTTTACGAATCGAAGAAGCACAGCTACCGCGACCTTCCGGTGCGCATCGCGGAACTGGGCGCGATGTATCGCTACGAACGCTCGGGCGTTCTCAGCGGATTGAGCCGTGTGCGCTGCATGATTCTCAATGACGCGCACATTTTCTGCACTCCCGAGCAAATCCGCGAAGAATTCGCGGGAGTGATGCGCCTCGTCGAGCTGGCCTATCGCGACCTCGGCATCACGAAATACAGTTACCGGCTGTCGCTGCGCGACAAAGCCAACAAGGAAAAATATGCCTCCAATGACGCGATGTGGGATCTCGCCGAGAACGAACTCCGCGAAGCGATGAATTCACTCGGGCTTCCCTATAAGGAAGCCCCCGGCGAAGCCGCCTTCTATGGGCCCAAGCTCGATATCCAGCTCGCCGACGTGATGGGCCACGAAGAAACCTATTCGACGATCCAAATTGATTTCCATCTGCCGAATCAATTCGAGCTTGGCTACATTGGCGCAGATGGCCATGAGCACCGCCCGGTGATGATCCATCGCGGCGTAATCAGCACCATGGAGCGCATGGTCTCGTACCTGATCGAGTTGTATGCAGGCGCGTTTCCCGCCTGGCTCGCGCCTGTGCAAGCAAAAGTCTTGCCCATCACCGAACGACAGAATAGTTACGCCCAGGAAGTCCGCGACAAACTTTTTGCCGCCGGCTTCCGCGTCGAACTCGACGACCGCAACGAAAAGCTACAGGCCAAAATCCGCGACGCGCAGTTGCAGAAAATTCCCTACATGCTCGTGGTCGGCGCCAAGGAAGCCGAATCGGGCGCCGTCGCCGTCCGCCATCGCACCAAGGGCGACCAGGGCGCCAAGCCCCTCGCCGACTTTCTTGCCGCACTGAAGCAAGAAGTGAATACTCGCGCCATAAGCTAACGGCCAAACGAAAGGAACTCGCCATGCCCAAATTCGTAATCGAACGCGAAATCCCCGGCGCAGGAAAACTTACGCCGGAGCAGATTCTCGGAATCTCGCAGAAGTCCTGCAGCGTGCTGCGCAAAATGGGCCCGCAAATCCAATGGCTTCACAGTTACGTCACCGACGACAAGATCTACTGCGTTTACATCGCCCCAAACGAGGAAGCGATTCGCCAGCACGCGCAGCAGGGCGGTTTCCCGGCCAATCGCATCTCCGCCGTCCGCCGCATGATTGACCCCACTTCGGCCGAAGAGTGAAGCCCGCGGCCCCGAATCCTGGCGCGCCGCTCGACGAAGCTGCCTACTCCGCCGCACTCCGCGCGCTGAGCGCGTCTGACGCGCATCTCGCGGGCGTCATCGAACGCCACGGCCCGCCGCCAATGTGGACGCGCGAACCCGGCTTCTCCACGCTTGTCTACATAATTCTCGAGCAGCAGGTTTCGCTTGCCTCCGCGAAAGCCGCTTACGACAAGCTCCTCGCTGAGGTAAAGCCCCTCACTCCCGGGCGATTTCTCAAGCTCGACAAGCGCACCCTGAAGCGCGTCGGCTTCAGCCGCCAGAAAATTCTTTACGCGCGCATTCTCGCCGAAGAGATTTCCGCGCGTCGCCTCAATCTTCGTGCGCTCCACACAATGGACGATGACTCCGTCCGCGCGAACCTGACCGCCCTCAAAGGCATCGGCCCTTGGACCGCCGAGAATTACTTGCTCATGGCGCTACGCCGCCCGGACGTGTGGCCCTCAGGAGATCTCGCATTGCAAATCGCGGTCCAGCAAGTGAAGGGTTTGCGCAAGCGCCCATCGCCCGAACGCCTGGACAAAATGTCGAAGGCCTGGCAGCCCTGGCGCAGCGTCGCCACGCGAATTTTCTGGCACCACTATCTCAGCACGCGGAGAAAACCAGCCTAGCCTACCCGCGCCCGTGCGCGATCTTCGCCGCGTCCGGTGAACGCATCAACCGCAGCATCGCAATCACGCCCAACGCAGGCCCCGGCGCGAGCGCCGCAAGAGCCCATGGCCATCCATGCGATTCGCGCAGCACGGGCACGAGCCAAATTGTCGCGACCGTCAGCGTAAATCCGATTGCAAGCTGCAGCGTCACCGCCGTGCCCACATAACTTTGGTCCGCCACTTCCGTAATCATCGTCGAAAATTGCGCCGAATCCGCCACCACCGTGAATCCCCAGATGAGCCCAATAACAATCGTCAACTCCAGCGACTTCAGCGCCACAAATCCGATCACGAGCGAACACGCACCACTCACCACCATGGATGCCGCCGCCGTCCGCGTACGTCCCCAGCGATCCGCGAGCACGCCCGCGGCCCAGCACCCAATCGCGCCCACGCCGATGCACGCGAACGCCGCCAGCGCTGCGTTGCTCGTCAAGCTCGCTCGCTCCGCTGGAGTCGAGGGTGTTCCACGCGCACGAATCATCGCGTCGCCGAAAAACACCGCGCACCACGTCCACATCGCATACAGCTCCCACATGTGCCCGAAATATCCGAGCGTCGCCAGACGCACGCCGCGGTTCGCAAACAGCCGCAGCCCTTCGCGCGGATTAAACACCGCGCGCGGGAAAGGAAATGGTCCGTCGTGCGCGACAAATGCGGCCAGCAGTCCGCCCGCGAGAGTCAGCGCGGAGGTCGCAACGATCACAGTCGTCCAGTGCGCTCCACCGAGCCCATTCAGCAAGTGCGGCATCGCGGAGCCGAGAGTGAGTCCTCCGACCATTACACCGATCGCCATGCCGCGTTCGCGCCGGAACCACGTAGCGATCAACTTTGTCGCCGGGGGATACACCAGCGCCAGCGCCGCGCCAGTCGCGAACCGGAGCGGCACTGCGTTCGCCAATCCGTGGCTCGCAAGCAGCGCTAAATTCACGGCCGCCGCTCCCGCCCCTCCATACAGCATCAGCCGCCGCGGCGGAAAAATGTCGGCAAGATTCAGCACCGCCGACACCAGCGCGCCCGCCACAAACCCAAGCTGCACTGAAATCGTAAGCCACGCGCCCGCCGACGCCGAAACTCCCCACGCCGCGCGCAGTTGCGGCAGCACCGACGACGCAGAAAACCAGGTCGTCATCTCCAGAAACGCCGCAAACGCAAGCAACGCAAGCGCGCGCCACCGCCCGGTGGCGTCGTCCATAATCATCGGCTTTGGTTCGGAGTTTGTTTCCATTGCGCGCATGATTGTCTCTGAAAGCTGTCACTACCGGAAGCGGCAGCGTTCAGCCGCTGCGGGGGCTCCATGCTATACTGACTTCCCCCACGGGCGCCCGGGTGATTGCGGGGTGTGGCGCCGCCAGGGAAGTTTTGCAGCCAGCCTGCTGGAGGTGGATTTATCGCCGAGCGAAGTTTCCGGCCGAATGACCGTATCCGGGTGAACGAACGCATCCGGGCGCGTGAAGTTCGCGTGATTGATGAAGAGGGCGCGCAGTTGGGCGTCATGCAGCCTTTTGAGGCCATGAAGCTTGCCCGTGAGCGCGGGTTGGATGTCGTGGAAATCTCCCCGACCGCGGACCCGCCCGTCTGTAAGATCACCGACTACGGCAAATATCTCTACCAGGAAAGCAAAAAAAAGCACGAGCAGAAGAAGCATCACAAGACTTCTCAGCTCAAGGAAGTAAAGTTCCGGCCTTCCACCGCTGAGCACGATTTCAATGTCCGCAAGAACCAGATCCAGCGGTTCCTTGGCGAAGGACACAAAGTGAAGGCCATGATTTTTCACCGCGGCCGCGAAATGGCGCATCAGGAAGTGGGCCGCGCGAAAATGGAACGCTTGTTGAAAGAGATCGCTGATTTCGCGCTGGTTGAATACGGCCCGCGCATGGAAGCAAATATCCTGCTGGCGCTGCTCGCGCCGAAAAAGGGGCTGCCGCGGAGAAGTCGAAGCCGCGCACGGAGCCCTCAACGCAGGCAGTTTCTTAGGACGGGACCAGTGGGTAAAAAGAAATCTGTCAGACTCAAAGTGAAAACACACCGTGGCGCCGCCAAGCGGTTCAAGATCACCGCCGGCGGAAAAGTTCTACGGATGCACTCCGGCAAGCGCCACATTCTCGGCGCCAAGCCCGCCAACCGCATGCGCCGCCTGAAAAAAATGGCGCACGTGCATCCTTCCGATGCAGGCAACGTCAAAAAAATGTTGCCGTACGGCCAGGGTTTCTAGTTTTTTTGTCGTAGATGTTTTTCTGTGCCAGGCAGAGCGTTATCCGCCACGGCGGGCCTGCCGGCCGGAGGGGCTGCACCTTTCGCGCAAGCGAATCGCGTGCGGCCCAAAGCGCGAGCAAGTCTATTTTGTAATTTAGATTCGCAGCGCATTCTCAACACGCCGTGGAGACGTAATCTGCTTCGTTGATTTCGCCGCGATCGTTTTGTTTCGCGCCGAGTTTTTTCGCAAGCGGCTTTGTGTCTCCTCGCAGGAGCTAAAACATGGCACGAGTAAAACGTGGAACGAAGCGCCGCGCGCGCCGCAAAAAGTATTTGCGCCGCACAAAGGGGTTCTTCCTCACCAAGAGCAAGCTTTACCAGTCCGCGCAAGAGGCCGCAAATCGAGCCGAACGTTATTCCTATCGCGACCGGCGCAACCGCAAGCGGCAGTTCCGCCGTCTGTGGATTCAGCGCATCGGCGCCGCCGCGCGTCTCGCCGGGCTTTCCTACAGCAAGCTGATGCAGGGAATGAAGGCCGCGGGCATCACCGTGGACCGCAAAGTCCTCGCCGACATGGCCGTGCTTGACGCCGAGGGATTCGCGCAACTCGCGGCACAAGCCAAGGCGGCGATCCCCGCGCTAAAGCCGGAATCAAAGCACCAGCCAAAGCCTGAAAAAAAGCCCGAAACAAAACACGCGCCGAAACACGAGAAAAAACCAGAATAACGCGCAAGCGGTGGTTTGCTCTTCCTTGGAGTGCGGCAGCTTGTCCTTTCTAAGCCGCCGGGTCGCGGCTTTAATTTATTCGTAGCGCAACATTTGTTGCAAGCAGCAGCGCCACGTCAACGGGATTTCCTCTAATCGCGACCGCATCCGCTTTTCCGCGAATGCGCCACAAGTCGCCGCTCAGACTCACGTGCATTGGAGTAAGATTCTTTTTGTTTGGTATCCAGGGATGTACCGGCGTTTCCAAATCTTTAAACGGCCCGCCAAGGAGTTAATGATGCGGAGAATCAGGCATGCCGGAGCGTTGGCCTTCCTGTTCAGCGCCGCCGCTTGCGGTGCCAGTGCGCAGGGTACTGTGAGTGTTAAGCAGATCGATCCCGTTGGGGACATCGCATCTCCTCAGCTTGAACGAAATGTGCACAAGCCGCTTCCCGAGCAATTCATCTGGATGCCAGCCAGCGAAATAGGCGGTCCGGTGGACTCGGGATACTTCCGCCAGAAATTCCGGATTGCCGTCCGCCCCGCCGTTGCGACGCTTTACTTGGCGGGACCAGAGCGGCTGCGCGTTTACGTGAATGGCGAAATGCTGGCCAACGCGGAGCGCGATCCGAAATCAAGTCTCCGTCCGCTGGTGATCGCTATCGATGTTTCGCATAACCTTCATGCGGGGTGGAACACGCTGGCCGTCGCGGCAACTCGAGGAAATCGTTTAGCGGCGAAGATTATTCCTCGCGGCGGAGGCGTCGTCGCCGCGGCAATCCTGCTCAGCGGCCCCGGTTGGAAGTGCAATCTTGGCGCGGAACGCGGCTGGGAAAAACCCGAATTCAACGATGGTGCATGGAAAGCGGTGCAGGCGCTCGGCGGAATCGAAAACAGCGTCGGCTTCATGCGTTGGAATGAGGACGCGGCAATGTACCGCTGGCCCGGATACGATGGCATCTCTCCATTTCTGGCTCATCTCCCCGTGCCTATCGGAGAAGTGGTTTACGGATTCGAGGGGCGAGGAAAATTTGCGAATTTCAGCTCGCTTGCGCCCCAGAAGATTGATTCTCACACCGTTGTAGTCCGTCCGAAAGCCGCGCCTTCGCAGACCACTTCTTCTGAAGAGTTCAGCGTCACTTTGCCGAATGGCAAGCTCCCGAAGGAGGAATGTCCTTATATCGTGCTTGATTTTCTGCGCGAGTCCACCGGACGGTTGGAAGTTGTTTCGGATTCCGCCACTCCAATGAAAATTGAAATTCAATACGGTGAGTCCCAGGGTGAAGCGGTGGGCGGGCCTTACCTGGGCGCTGACGAACTAATCGTGCCGCCGCACGCAAGAGTTTACGGGCCCAAAAGCGCATTCCGCTATGCGCTGGTTCGATTTCTCGAAGGCCCTTCCCCACTTCGCTTCGCGTCAATCCGGCTTGACGATATCTATTATCCGGTGAATTACAAAGGATCGTTTGAGTCTTCGGATGCGAGCCTGAATGAAATCTGGCTGACCGGGGCATACACAAGCCATCTTTGTATGCAGGACGACATTTGGGACGCGCCCAAGCGCGATCGCGCCCCGTGGATGGGCGACCTGGACGTAAGTGGCTTGGTGATTGACACCGTTTTCGCGGATCAGTTCTTGATGCGAGCGACGATGGACCAATTGATCGGCGGAGCGGGCGACCCGGTCGGCGTGGATGTCAACGATATTCCGGGGTATTCCGCGTTCTGGGTGATGGGGCAAGCGGACTACTACCGGCACATCGGCGATTTGGATTACTTGCACGCGAACCATGATCAATTGCTTCACTTGCTGGATTTCATGGCCGGTGAATTGGATGGCCGCAACCTGTTTGCGAATACGCGGAAAGCATGGCCTTTTGTGGATTGGTCTCCGGATCTGAACACTGATTCCGCGGAAGCGCGTCGAGCCACGCAATTTGAGTTCTATAGGGCATTTTCCGAAGGCGCATGGCTGCTGCGGGAAGCAGGTGACGCAGCCGCGGCGGACAAATATCATGCGCTTGCCGCCGCGATGCGCGACTCGGCGCGAAAAGTCTTGCTCGATACGCAAACAAATACGTTTGGCAACCGCTGGCAAACCAACGCGATGGCCATTTACTCCGGTGTGGCGGATCGCGGCCAGACAACCACCATTTGGGACCGCGTACTTTCCCACCCGCCGGGGTTTGTGATTACTCCCTACTATAATTTCTACGTGATTTCCGCCATGGCGCAGGCCGGGCGCCGGAACGAGGCGCTGGATTGGATTCGAAAATACTGGGGTGGAATGAATGATGAAGGCGCGACGAGCTTTTGGGAGTCCTTCGATCTTTCCTGGCCGAAGGGCCATCGCAATCTTCAGGCGGACAACACCTCGGGATACTACGTCAGCCTGAGTCACGGATGGTCCAGCGGACCGACAGCATGGTTATCCGAAGAAATCCTGGGAATCCGTCCCACCGCCGCAGGCTTTCGAGAAGTTACGATCCGCCCGGATTTGGCAGGCCTTGCATGGGCGCGCGGCGCGGTGCCCACGCCGCACGGGTTAATCAAGGTGGACTATCGGGCCGGAGACGCGTTCCACGCAACGATTAATCTACCAGCGGGAGTGGTCGCAAAGGCTTCCATGCCATCGTGTGCAGTCGGAAATTCCCCCGCGTCCGTGACGATGAACGGTATCCGAACCTCAGGGTCGCCTGCGGAAGATGGCACCCGTCTCGTAATTTTGCTAACCAGTGAAGGCAAGTACGAATTTGTTTCCGAATGCAATGCCGGTCCGCCGGGGAAAAGCGGCTCCTCACCAAGCGCGGCGCAAACACACTGAGCCTGTCGAATTCCTCATCTGCCGTAAACGCACAATGCCCGGGATGTTAAAGCAAGCATCGCCTAGAGCTATTCGTATCGCAGCGCCACCAGCGGATCCACGCGCGTCGCTCTCCGCGCCGGAATCCAGCACGCGCCTATCGCGGCGGCGAACAGGATCAGCGCGCCCACGGCGAATGTCACGGGATCGGTCGGTTTCACTTCAAATAGCAGCGTGCCCAAAAGTCGCGTGAGCGCGATCCCCGCGCCCAATCCCAGCACAACTCCGAAGACCGCGAGCCGCGCACCCTGCACAAGCACCATGCGCATCACATTTTCAGGAAGCGCGCCAAGCGCCATCCGGATTCCGATTTCCTGCGTCCGCTGCCCCACGGCATAAGCCACCACGCCATAAATCCCAACCGCGGCAAGCAGCAGCGCCAGTCCCGCGAATCCCCCAAGCAGAGCCATGTTGAATCTCTGTGAAGACACCTGCCCGGCAAGTAAATCGTCTATTGTTTCCGCGCCGAATACCGGCACATCTCTATCGAGTGAGGCCACTACCGCGCGCACGGCAGGAATGAGCGACATTGGGTCCGCATCCGTGCGAATGATCAGGAACATATCCGGATTGCGTGACTGCGCAAACGGGAGAATGATCTCTGCCATGGTCTCGGACGCAGCCCCCATCTGTTTCGTATCTCCCACCACGCCAACAATCGTACGCAAGGTCTGGCTGCCCGCCATTTGAAAGCGGTGGCCGATTGGGTCCTCATTCGGAAAATACCTGCGAACAAATGTTTCGTTGACCACGGCGGTCTCTGTGGAGTTTGCGGCATCATGCTTGTCCAGATACCGCCCTGCCCTCAACGGAATTCGTAGTGCAGTGAAAAAATCGGGGGTGACCATGTTCACTGCGGTACCCGATGCGAGGTTCAGCGTTCTTTCAGCCGGTGGGCGGCCTTCCACCTGCACAATCGTACTCATGAATGGTCCGCCAAGTGGCAGCACGACGCTGGCCCCCGCCGACCTTACCCCTGGCAAAGCTCGAAGCCTCTCCATCAATTGTGAGTAGAACTCTCCTTGCTGCTCTTCCTTGATGTACGTCTTTGCCGGAAGCGAAATCTGCGCCGTCAACACTCCGTGGGAATCAAATCCGTGCGGTATGGAAACCAGCTTCACAAAGCTGCGCACAAGGAGTCCCGCGCCAAGCAGAAGAACAAGAGCCATCGCCAGCTCGAGCGTCATCAGCGCTTGCTGCGGCCGCACGACTTTCCCTCCCGCGCTTCCTTGCGCACCGCCCTGTTTCAAGGAGTCGTTCAGTGACAGCCGGAAAGCCGAAATCACCGGCGCCAGTCCAAAAAGAATCCCGGTGAAAATGGAAACCGCGATCGTGAACAACGCCACGCGCGCGTCCAGATACGTGACGTCCAGGTGTGGAATGTTGCGCGGCCCATAATGCCGCACCAGCGCAACAAGCCACACTCCGACCGCCAGCCCTGCGACTCCTCCCGCAATCCCCGTAAGTGCGCTCTCGGTAAAAAGCTGACGAGCCAATCGCCAGCGTCCCGCACCCATCGCTCCGCGCACCGCGATTTCTTTCTCGCGCGCCGCTGCGCGCGCAAGTTGCAGGCTCGCGACATTTGCGCACGCAATCAACAACACAAATCCCACCGCGCCCAACAATAAGAGCAGCGCCTTCCTCGAATCTCCCACCAACCGGTCGTGCAGGAGCATCACCTGTGCTTGCGAATTCGCAAACATTTTTGCGTAGCCTCCTGGAAGTGCCGCGTGAAAAGGACGTGTGACAGTGTCCACTTCCGTTTCCGCCGCTTCCGGTGTCACTCCGGGGTTCAACCGTGCAATGACTCGCACAAACAGTATCGACCGGCTCGGCGAAACCTCGAGGTCCGCATGCGCCAGCGGAACCAGCAGATCGCTTCTGCGGCTCCCCGGAAACTCAAATCCTCGTGGCAAAACACCTATGACCGTATAGAGATTCCCATCGAGCACAATCGTGCGGCCCACCACGGCTGGGTCCGCTGAAAATCGGCGGCGCCACAGCGAATTGCTCAGCAAGGCCACAGGTGGGCCGTTGGGAATGTCCTCCTCAGCCGAAATGTCGCGCCCGAGCTGCGGCGCCACTCCCAGTGTGCGCAGGTAGGTCCACGTCGCGCGAACGGAGCTGATCCGCTCCGCATCGCCCGCCCCTGTCATTGTAAATTCCGTTCCCGGCGTGTAAGCGGTAATCTGCTCAAACGAAGTGCAGTGCTTGCGCCACGCGAAGTAGTCAACGTCGAATACCAGGGATTCCTTCGCGCTCGGAAGATAATCCCCGATCCACACCAGCCGCGCGGGATCACGATAAGGCAGCGGCCGCAGCAGGACGCTATTCACCACAGAAAATATTGCCGAATTCGCGCCGATGCCCAGCGCGAGAGTGAGAATCACCACCGCCGTGAGCCCCGGCGACTTCCGCAGCATCCGGAACGCGTATCGCAAGTCCTGCAAGAAATCAGCCATTGCATTTCCTCCCCGCGTTTTGCGCAAGCGCATCTCCTGCGCTTCAAAATGGAAATCCGCAGGCGCACGATCCGCCGCAGAGGCAACTATCGGCGTCTCCGCGCGCCAAATTTCCGCGCCGAGCACATTCCAATCTCGTATCTGCGCTGCTGCCCGCGCCTCCGCTTCGGCGCGCGAAGCGCCGCGCATCAACGCATCGTTGCATGCCTCCTCGAGCTGCAGCGCTAGCTCTTCCACAATCTCCGTCTCGCGTGCGCCGCTCAACCCCAGCGGCGGCAAGTGTTCGCGGACATATCTTCGCCAATCATGCATTGGTCGACGCTCGCAGCACTTCACTCATGACCGCTCATTCATATCGCAGCGCCACCAGCGGATCCACACGGCTCGCCCGTCTCGCCGGCAGCCAGCAAGCTATGGCCGCCACTGCCGCAAAAAGCAAAGTCACGCCCGCAAGCGTAACCGGATCGTACGCTTTCACTCCAAACAGGAAAGCTGAAAATGACACCAGCACGCGCGTCAATGCCAATGCGCCCGCAACCCCGAGCGCCACTCCCGCGCCAACAAGAAACATTCCCTTTCCTACAATCAGCCGCAGAATGCTTTCGCGCTGCGCTCCCAGCGCCAATCGGATTCCGATCTCCTGCGTTTGCTGCGTCACGGTGTATGACATCACTCCATAAAGCCCGATGGCCGCGAGCAGCGCCGCAAGTCCGGCAAATATTCCCAGCAGTACCGTCCGGAACCGCGGCAGCGCGATTAAGCTGCTCAAAATTTCATCAAACGATTGGAAGCCCGTCACCGCTTGCTGCGCATCCACCTGTTGCACTGCGTGCCGCACTTCCGCGGCGAGTCCTGCTGTCCCCGCGCTCGTCCGTAGCACGAATGACGCGCTCGTCCGCGGGAACTGCACAAATGGTTCGTAGACTTCTAGCGACGCCTCATCCTCGGCCTGCCCATACTGCTTCACGTTTGCCACTACACCGACAATTTCACGGACGATCACGTACTGGTGCCCAATGTGAATCTTCTCGCCAATGGGATTGCGCCCCGGAAACATCGTGCGCGCGAATACCTCGTCAATGATGCATACGTGCGGCGCGGACGCGTTATCGGCCGGAGTGAAGTCACGCCCGGAGACTAAAGGAATTCCCATGGCGTGGAAATAACCGGGGCTCACGCGAAAGGAAAGCGCCGAAGGATGATCGTCGCTGTCCGCATCGTTCAAATGGCCCACGCTGTACATTTCATCTTCTCCGCTCGCCGAAACCAGAGTCGTGAGGACGGCGGAATTGATGCCCGGCAAAACCGCGAGCCGCTGCTGAACCTCGTTATAAAATTCCAGTTGCTGCTGCGGCGTCGCATACTTCTTGCTGGGAATATTTAGGTCAAACGCAAACCGCCCGGCAGTCTGGACGCCGGGATCAACCGCCGTGAGCCGCGAAAAACTCCGTACCAGAAGCCCCGCGCCTGCCAGCAACACAAACGCGAGCGTCACTTCGGCCACCACCAGCAATTTGCGCAATCCCGCGCGCGCCCCGCTTCCGGTTCGCCCGCCTTCTCGCAATGTTTCGGCCAGTTCGCCGCGCCCCGTCGCGATTGCCGGCGCACATCCGAACAATAATCCGGTCAGTAGTGCGAGCCCGAGCGTGAACCAAATCACCAGGCTATCCACATTCACGTATTGGGCGCGGGGAAGAAATTCTGCCGGCAATGTTGAAATCACCCGCGTGCTCGCGAACGCAATCAGCAGGCCCATCGCCGCCCCCATAAACGAAAGTAAAACGCTTTCCGTTAACAATTGGCGCACCAGGCGTCCCCGGCTCGCCCCCAGCGTCAGCCGCACGGCGATTTCCCTCTGCCGCACGGTCGCGCGCGCGAGCAGCATGTTCGCCGCATTGGCGCATGCAATCAGCAGCACGAATCCCACCGCGCCCAGCAACACCAATAGTGCGGGCCGGGCTTGCTTCACACCTCCACCTTGAGAAAGTGAAATCACGACCGCGGTCCACCCAACATTCGTCTGCGGGTATTGCTTCTCCAGGCGCTGCGCGATGCCCGTCATTTCTGCCTGCGCTTGCGCGATGCTCACTCCGCTTGCCAAGCGCGCAATGTCACCAAGGTAGTGCGCTCCCCGGGCGTTTTGGATCTCATCGGCAGTAAAAACCAGCGGCAGCCAAACCTGCGTAACCGTCGACGGAAATTGAAATTGCGGCCCCATGACGCCGATCACCGTATAAGTCTGTCCGTCCAGCGAGACACTTCTTCCAAGCACGGCTCGGTCCGCGGCAAACGCGCTGCGCCACAGCGCATCGCTGATCACAACCACGTGATTTTTGCCCGCCTGAAATTCGTCCGCGCTGAAAGTCCGTCCGATCTCAGGCTGTGCCCTAAAGATCTCAAAAAATCCTTCCGTCACCATCGGCCCCGCCCAGTGCTCCGGTGTGTCGCCGCCTGTGTAGGTGTACCCGTTGGGTTCGTACGCCGCGATTTTTTCAAGCGTCTGCGTTTGCTCGCGCCAGTCCAGGAAATTCGGCGGCGCGATTGAAAATGTCGGCCAGCCTTTGCCTGGATTGCTTTCGAGCACGCGCACCAGTTGGTCCGGCTGCGGGTACGGCAGCGGCCGGATTAACACGGCGTTGATCACCGAAAAAATTGTCGCGTTCGCTCCAATCCCCAGCGCCAGCGTCAGTATCATGATGGCCGTGAAGCTTGGCGCTTTCCCCAACATGCGCAACGCGTAGCGGACGTCCTGAAATAAATCTGCAAACATGTTCCCTCCCCGTAGTTTGCGAAGATTCTCTTCGTTCAGCGCCTCGCGCCACGGCTCCGGCAATCGCGCTGCCGCGTGTGTCGCCGCTTGCGTCACAGCGTGCTGCACCTCCGGCGTCTCCGCCCGCCGAATCTCCGCCGCAAGCAGGGTCCAATCCCGGATTTGCCCCGCCGCACGGGCTTCTGCATCTGCGCATGAAGCCCCCCGCGCGATTGCATCGGCGTTGCTCTGCTCAAGCTGCAGCGCCAGCTCCTCAACAATCTCCGTCTCGCGCGCCCCGCTCAGCCTCAGCGGCGGCAACTTCTCACGAACGAATTGGCGCCAGTCACGCATCATTACAAATCTCGCGGCCCTCATTCGTATCTCAGCGCAATCAGCGGATCCACCCGCGTCGCCCGTCGCGCCGGCACAACGCAAGCCAGCATCGCGACAATCCCCAGCAGCAGTAACGCTCCACCAATCACAAACGGGTTCGTCGCGCGGACCGAATAAAGTTGGTTTTGCAGATAACGGCTCAGCGCCAGCGCCCCTCCCACGCCAAGCAACACGCCCGCGCAAACAGGAAACATCGCCTGTCGGATAATCAGCCGGTAGATGGGTCCCGTCTGCGCCCCCAGCGCCATCCGAATTCCAATCTCGTGCGTCCGCTGCGCCACCGCGTAACTCACCACGCCGTATACTCCGATCGCCGTCAATGTCAGCGCGACAATCGCAAATCCGGAAAGCAGCAGCATCGGGAACTTCCTCGGCCCCACGGAACTTTCCACGATCTCTTCCATCGTCTCCGTTTCGCTCAGCGGCTGCTCGGGCACCACATCGGTCAGCGCTTTCCTTACACTCGCCGAGAGCATCGCGGGATTCGATTCCGCGCGAACCACCACTGCCATCTCCGGCCACGCGGCCTGGCTGTATGGCACGAAGAATTGCGGACGGAATCCTTGATCGAGCCCCAGAAAATGCATATCCGCCACCACGCCTACCACCGTCTTCCAGGGAACGCTGTCTTTGTAGTGGCCGGCCTTAAAGCGCCGTCCGATTGGGTCTTCATTTGGAAAATAGCGCTTCCGGAAACTATCGTTGATGATTGCAGCGCCCGGAGCATTCAACGCGTCCTGATTTGTAAACTCCCGCCCTTCCAGTAGAGGAATTTCCATCGTGCGGAAATAGTTGGGACATGCGACGGTATATGCCGATCCGTTTTGCTGGCCGGGTGCGGGTTCAGGCGCACCTTCGACTGTTACGCCCCGCCCCGCATATCCATTCAATGGAAGGTGGCTTGCCGCGCTGACGGAAATCACGCCCGGAATCCGGCTGATTCTTTCCTCCATTTGTTGGCAAAACAATGGCCGTGTGGGTTCACCATAAAAATCCGTTTGCGGCAGCGCCAACTCCCCCATCAGCACGCCCTTTGGATTGAATCCCGGGCCCACCGCCAGAAGTCGCCTCATGCTCGTAATCATCAGTCCCGCGCTCGCAAGCACCGTCAGCGCCAGCGCGACCTCCGCGATCACCAGCGCGCTTCGCACTCGCCGGCCGCTTCCAAGATTGCTCCCGCGCGTGCCGCCTTCCTTCAGCGATTCTCCCGGCCCAATTCCAAAAGCGTGCAGCGCAGGCGCCAGACCAAAAAGGATTCCTGTCATCAATGCGATTCCCAGCGTGAATCCGAGGACGCGCGTGTCCAAATGAATCGCTGTCAAATCGCGGAACGGGATATTCCTTAGGCTGTCGGGCATAATTCTCAAAAGCAGCGGAGCAATCCCCCAGGCCAGCGCGACCCCGGCCACCCCTCCTGCTAACGCCAGAAGAATGCTTTCAGTCATCAATTGCCGGAAGATTCTCCCGCGAGAGGCGCCCAGCGCGGCTCGCACCGCAATTTCTTTCCGCCGCGAGCTTCCGCGCGCCAGCAACAAGTTCGCAATGTTCACACAGGCGATCAGCAGCACAAATCCCACGGCCAGCAACAGCGTCCACATCACCTGCTGAAAATCTTCCATCCAAAGGTCCCGCATCCGGGTCACCGTCGCGCTTTCACCGCGGTTGTCTTCCGGATATTCCTGCGCCAGTCGCAGGCCGATCGTATTCATTTCTGTGCGGGCTTGTTCCATATCAACGCCCGGCTTCAACCGCGCGCACACGAAGAATGAATGTGATCCCCGGTGATGGTCCTCTTGGTTAAACACCATGGGGACCCAAAGCTTTTGTCGTGAGGTGGGAAATGTGAATCCTTGCGGCATCACGCCTACAACCGTGTAGCTCTCTTGATTGATGCGGATCGTCTTCCCAAGAATGGATTGATCCGCGGCGTACCGAGTCTTCCACAGCCCATAACTCAGCACCACTACGTGTTCCCGTCCGGCCGTCTCCTCTTCTGGAAAAAATGTGCGCCCCATCATGGGCTTCACCCCCAGGACATCGAAAAGTCCTCTGGATGCGCGAAGCCCCTCCACAACCTCGGGTTCTGCTTCCCCCGAAAGGTTGTAGCCCAGGTATTCGTAGATGGCCATTCGCTCGAAAACATCACTCTGTTTTTCCCAGTCCAGATAATTTGGAGCGGAGACGATATTCTCCGATTTCGCTTTTCCCGCTGTGTTCTCCCAAACCAGCACGATCCCGTCAGAATCGTGATACGGCAGCGGCTTCAGCAGCGCGTCATCCACCAGGCTGAAGATCGCCGTGTTTCCCCCGATGCCCAGCGCCAGCGTCAGCACCACCAGCGCCGTGAAGCCCGGCGCTTTCCCCAACATCCGCAACGCGTATCGCAAGTCCTGAAGCAGATCGGCCAACATATTTCCTCCCCGGTGTTTGCGGAATTGCTCTTCGCGCAGTGCCGCGCGCCACGGCTCCGGCAATCGCGCTGCCGCGTGCGTTGCCGCTTGCATCACAGCGTGCTGCACCACCGGTGTCTCCGCCCGCCGAATCTCCGCCGCAAGCACGGTCCAATCCCGGAATTGCCCCGCCGCTCGCTCTTCCGCATCAACGCGCGAAGCTCCACGCGCAATCGCCTCCGCGCAACTCTGCTCGAGCTGTTGCGCCAGCTCTTCCACAATCTCCGTCTCGCGCGCCCCGCTCAACCCCAGCGGCGGTAAATGCTCGCGAACGAATTGGCGCCAGTCACGCATCACTCTGCGGTTACCCCTCCACCTGTGCGACGCGCTGGATCGCGCGGATAAATTCCCGCCAGGTCTTCCGCTGCGCGGGCAGCGCGCGTCTTCCGGCAGCCGTCAGCTTGTAATAGCGTCGCCGCCGCTGCCCCGCTTTTTCGAGCCAGCGTCCTTCGATCCATCCGCGCCGCTCCAGCCGGTAAAGCATCGGGTAGAGCGACGCTACATGGAACTCGAGCACGCCTTCCGAGCGCTGCTCGATCAACTTGGCGATTTCGTAGCCATGCCGTGGACGGTTTTCTAGCAAGGACAAAATGAGAACTTCTGCGGTGCCTTTTTTTAACTCGGGCTGCATGGGCGGGTAGCCTCCATATACGGCTACGCTACATATAGACGCGCCCTATGTCAATTCGTCACGTGGAAAATAGTCACACGGAAGATTTCAGCTTTCCTGGAGGGGGTTGAAACAGCGCGGCTGGCTAGTGCGGGGCGGGAGCCGAGTTCTGGTCCGCCGGTGCACCGTAATTCTGGCGAATCACGTTTGATTGATCCACGTAGAAATACCACAGTCCGGTGATGCCGGGGCTGATCGGGTTGGCGTTGATTTGGAATCCGCTCGGTCGGCCGGAGCCCGTCGGGTCAATCGCTGTGTAAATGTAGTGATAGCCGCCGCGAATCCCTGTGGCAAGCTCCACATCAACCAGGTCCGCATTCGCAGGTGACGCCACGCTCCCCGGAGGGGGCGGCCCGAGTGCAACCAATGTTAATGAGTACCCTGACGAGTACGCTGCGTCGTAATTGGCTTCTTCGGTTGCCAGCGTGCGACACGCCGAAACCGCCGCGGCCTCATTCGCCGCCATTTTTGCGTGTGTGAGTGAGGGAATCGCGATTGCCGCAATCACCAAAATCACGGCGACGACGATCAACAATTCGATGAGCGAGAATCCGCCGTCTCTCCGCCCTGGACACCTGTGGATGTGTATGTCTGTCATGGCAATCGCTCCTTACGCAAACCCGCGTAAGGAAGGGGTGCAGCTTCGATCCAAAACTTACCATCTAGACCGTCAACTTGAACATGGTACGGGAGTAACAGTTAAGTGTCCTGAAGTACCAGTGGGGTCTCAGGGCTCAGGATGGCACTTTTCGCGCGCATGGAGGCTGATATTGAGTCATTTTGTGGCCGCTGGTTTTCGCGCGGATTCAATCACTTCCCATACAGCGTCGGGCAGGTCAGCCAGATCGTTGAACTCTCCCGCCCCGCGCAGCCATTGGCCGCCGTCAATCACAACGCATTCGCCATTCACGTAGCCCGATCCGTCCGCGATCAAATAAACGGCCAGGTTCGCCAGCTCATCGTGACGCCCAAACCGCTTCATGGGATTTTTCGCGCGTGCGTGCTCCTCAAATTCCTTGGTCGGCATCAGGCGCGACCATGCGCCTTCCGTCGGAAATGGCCCCGGCGCAATCGCGTTCAGGCGGATGTTGTGCCTCGCCCATTCGACGGCCAGCGACCGCGTCATCGCCAGTACTCCGGCCTTCGCGCAGGCTGAAGGCACAACGAAGCCGGACCCGCAATCCGCGGCGGCGTATGTGGTCACGATGCTGAGCACCGTGCCCGGTTGCCGCGCGGCGATCCACTTGCGGCCAAGTGCAAGCGTACAGTGAAATGACCCCTGCAGCACGATGCCCACCACGGCCGCGAACGCGTTCGCCGAAATTTTTTCCGTGCGCGCGATGAAATTCCCCGCGGCATTGTTGATCAACGTATCCACGCGGCCGAATTCGTGTTCGGCCGCTGCTACGGCCGCCTCCACCGCCGCGAACTCGCGCACATCCGCCGTCGCAAATGCGCACGCGCCGCCCGCCTTGCGAATCGCTTCCGTGGTTTCGCGCAATGGCTCTTCACGCCGCCCCACCAAAAACATTTTCGCGCCAAGCCCCGCCATGCGCAGCGCCATGGAACGGCCAAGCCCCGTGCCGCCGCCGGTCAGAAAAACCGTCCGCCCTGAAAGTAAATTTTCTTGAAACATTGCGCGCTCCCGAACAGAAGTCTTCGGGAGACTAACACGGAAGGCTAAACCGCAACGGTTGGCGAATTGACGCGGATGGCTGCGAATGGGTTTAAGTGGATATTAAGGTGGAGACGCAGCAGCGGATTACCTGTTCAGTTTTGCCAGCTCTTTTGCAAACAGCGGATTGCCGGGAAATTCCGCCGCGAGCTGTTGAAACTCATTGCGCGCCAGGTCCTTCTGTTTTTCCCTCAACGCTGCCAGCGCCAGCAATAGTTTGCCGAACGGCCGCAGGTAATGTCCCTTTTCCGCGGTCTCGCGCAATCGTCCCATTCCCGCCGCGCGATCTCCATGAATCCCGTCAAACCACAGGATGAATCGCTTGTAACCCGGCAGGCACCCGATGATGTACTGCGCGGCCCCGATCGGAAGGTCGGCATCGGCTCGGCTGGGATCCACCGCAAGCAGCTTTGTGGCGATCGCGTCTGCGTCCTTGATGCGTCCCAGGCTCTCAAATTGCTTTTTTTCGATGATGCTCGCGTAGTCGCCGCGCATCCCCGTCGAAATCGCCAGTGCCAGCAGCGCGTCCGCGTCGTTCGGGTGGTCGTTCAGCCGCGCCAGCGCGAGTTTTTGCGTGCGCCCGATCGCGCTCTCAAATGCCGCGCGACGTTCGGGGTTCGGCTTCAGCGGCTTGTTGCCGAAAAGCTGGTCATCATCCAGAAAATAATCCGAGCTGAGCACGCCCTGCGCGTAGAACTCCTCAAAAAGATAGCTGGCCGCTTCGGCCATGGGACCCATCGCATCATTCGGCCGCGCTTTTTCCCACGCGGTGATTTCGGTGCGTGCGTCCGCGAAATGCAGTTCGTAAAGCTTGTGAAAGCCCGCATCCAGTTGGCTGTCGGACGCAGCAGCCGCACCGGTCTCCGCAAAGGTTCCGGCAACAAACCCTGCGCCGCCCAGAAGAATTCCTAAAGCAAGAATCGGAGTCGGGAATCTCATCGCTCGTCGTTGGATGCAAGTTTACTCCATCGCGGCTGCCCGCTATTCCGCGCAATTTTTGCCGTGGTTTCTTTGCGTTCCAATGTGGAATGAGATTTGAAACTGGCGTTTCGCGTCTCGGCTCGCCAATCTAGATTTTCATTTGTGGATCGAGGCAACAGCGCCTGCGCTTTCGTGATTCATCAGTCCCTTCCGCGTGTTCTCCAATGTCGCGCGCAGCAATTCTCGCGGTATGCTTTCCACAAACGGCCCCACCAGCCAGCCCAGCCCCGCCGGGATGCTGCGCGTCAAAGAAATGGACTCCGATTGCACATACACTCCGCCATCGCGCTCCACGAATCTCCAGTAACTATTGATGCGCCACAAAAAACCGCCGTCGCGCCCTTCCGGCAAATCTCGCTCGCCGGGCTCCCCCGCATCTTCCACTTGCTGCACGCGCGTGGAAATGCTGCGGCTCGCCGTCCGCGTCGCGTCGATCCGGTCGTAATGCGCGTCGTGCTCCGTGTCCAGCACCACGGTGATTACTTTTTTCTGCCGCAGCCGCATGAAAATATGGAAGTCATCGCCCGTGTGCGAAAGCAATTTCGCGCGGACCACCTGCGGCGCGTACACCTCCGCCTGGTGATCGTAGTCCTGCACCAGCCGCAGCGTTTTCTCCAGGGTCGCTCCGGGGATGAACACGATCCCGATCCAGTGATGGATCATGCATCCCGGACATTCAACGGCGTGTCCGTTGTCCTGCGTTTCCAATCGCTCGATCCGCAGCTCGCCGCCCCGAAGCGCCGCATACGCAGCCTCGTGCCCGCCCGCCGGCAGTCGATCCAGCATCAGAAACGCCCCGCCGGGCCGCACCTCTCCGGCGATCTGTTGCTCCGCCAGTTGGACGTATTGATTGAACGCTCTCGACACATCCGCATTCAGCCCTGCTGGCTCGGCACCCGCCGTGGCAACCCCGCGCCCCGCCGCCATCGCCCCGGCATCCATCATCAAGAGTGCTCCCGCCAACGCCCCTGCCAACACAACGCCGAGCGCCTCGCCAAGCATTACATCCGCTAGCCCTGCCCTCCCCGTTTTGTTCCTCGAAGGATTCATGCTGTCAGTTTCCCCTGACTCTGCCCCCAACGCAGTCGCCCGCCGCCGACACAATCGCTCCCCGGCACGCACTGCGAAGCCTTTATTTCCATGGACTTGGATGCTCCGTGTATTGCTCCCAATAGTAACAGGGGCACGCAAGTTTCCATGCCGAGTTCCCAGCGCTTAATTTCGCAACGATTATGGGGTTTTCAGGGGGAAGAAAATGTCCGGCGCAGTGAAACGACCCACTCCGCCAGCCGGAAGAGGAGCGCTTGGGGGGGACCGGCAGAATGGGTCTGGCGGGTTGGGTAGCTCGCCTGCGCTACCGATCTCTCGGTGGCGCCGTCCCCGCAGCGCACCCCCAACCCGTTGCCATCATCTTCCGCTTTGCGCGCGGCCTGTCTCAATCACCCAATGGCCCCATTTTTTCCGGTACCCGGGTTGTAGTACTACCCCCGCGCCGCGCTCTTTGCGCCGCATTTCCTGCTCACCCATTTCTGAATCGCAAAATTTTAAAATTAAAGATAACAAGCGGAACCTTTGCCGCGTCTGATAGAATTCAACGCTCGATTACGGATTCTGAGGGGGAACAATGACCAAGAAGTCTCGCATCAACATCCTGAGCCTCGCGCTGCTCGGCGTGGCGCTGGCTTTGGCCATCGCCGCTGGGCAAGCGCAGTCCAATCCCGCTCCGGCGCAGGCTGGCGGCACACAAGCCGCTCCTGCCGCAACGCCGAAGAAAGCTCCCGAACAATTCAAGAATATCCAGGTCCTGAAGGATCTCGACGCAGATAAGCTCGTCCCATCCATGAATTTCATTGCTGCGTCGCTCGGTGTCGAATGTGACGCCTGCCACGTGCTGGAAAACGGCCCGGATGGCCGCCCTCATCTTGTCCCTGAAAAAGATGACAAGCGTTCAAAGGCCACCGCGCGCAAAATGATGCAGATGACCCTGGATCTCAACAAAAATTCCTTTAACAGCGAACGCCAGATCACCTGCAACACTTGCCATCGCGGCACCGAGAGCCCGGTTGGCATTCCTGCTGTTCTCGAAACCGAAGGCGAACGCCCGCAACCACCAGCGGCAAACACTCCGCCTGCAACTCCGCCTCCCACTCCCGACAGAATCCTTGCCAAGTATCTCGAAGCCCTCGGCGGCGCGGACGCGCTCGCAAAAATTTCCACCCGCACGGAAAAAGGAAATGTCCTCTCCGGTGGGCCTCCAACCCCGATCGACATCTACATGAAAGCCCCCAACAAGCGCGTCTCCGTTTCCCACGGCCAGAACGGCGATGGATTCACCGCGTTCGACGGCACCGCTGGATGGATGGGCGGAGGCCGCGGCGGCGCTCGTGACATGAACGCAATCGATTCGATGAGTTCGATGGTGGATGCCTCCCTCGCGTTTCCCGGAAATCTAAAACAAGTCTTTACTTCGTGGCGCCTTGGCCGTCCGGACAAGATTGGCGACAAAGATATGTACGTCCTCACTGGCCGCGGGCCGGGTGCGCCAATCACGCGCTTTTATTTCGACGAGCAGACCGGTTTGCTCGCTCGCGTCGTCCGCTTGAATGATGTCGGATTCGGCTTCATGCCCGTTCAAGTGGATTACACCGACTACCGCGCGGTGGACGGAATAAAAATCCCGTTCCGCTGGACTCTCTCGCGGCCCGGGGGACGCTTTTCGATTCAAATTGACAGCGCGCAGCAAAACGTTCCGATTGACGATTCGAAGTTCGTGAAGCCCGCCGCCCCTGCTCCCACCGGAGGCAATCCGCCCGGCGACCACTAAGCTCAAGCAGACACGGTTTCTCGTCACATTAAACTTCGGGCTCTGCGTCTTGCGGAGCCCGAAGTTTTTTGCGCCGGCTTCTCGCCGCATTTCAATGGGGAGTGGCCGCCGCCCCATTCGAGTCGGAGGTGGCAGGACGGCGTCCTCGGGGGAAGATCAAGCCGCCTGCACAATCACTTTGCCCGTCATCCGCGGGTGAATCGAGCAGTAGTAACCGTAATTTCCCGCCGCATCGAACTTGTAAGAAAACACCTGATCCGTATCCAGCACCGCTGACGCAAATTTGTTCTCGGTGCTGATCACGTTGTGCGGCACATCATCTTTATTGGTCCAAGTAAGTTTCGTTCCCGCTGGAACCGTCAGGCTCGCCGGTGAAAAGCTGAAGTTATCAATGTAAATTTCGTTCGCCCCCGGTTTTCCCGTCGCCGGCTTTTTTCCGCTCCCGGACATATTCATCCCGCCCATATCCGCGGCCGTCGCCGCCAGCGGTGTATCCACAATCGCCAGCGTGTTGCGTCCTGCCGCGAAATTCACTTCCGTAATTCCCAGCACGCTGCGCAGCCGCTCCGCGGGCACCTTCATCGGCCCGGGCGAAGGCGCACTGCCCGGCGCGGGTTGCGGAAACGCCGTGGACATCGCCGTGTGAAATGTAATGTTCCCCTCCACCTTCTGCATCGTCTGGTGGATGTGTCCGTTCAACACGCTCACCGACCCGAATCGCTTCAAGTACGAAAGCGCCTGCGCCGAGTCATCCGTTCCCCAGCCCCATTCCGGATACACAGCCCACAGCGGAATGTGCGCGAACACCACAATTGGCGTGCTCGCGGAATGTCCCTTCAAATCTTTTTCCAGCCACTCCAATTGCTCCCCGCCAAGTTGTCCCATCCCGCCCGGCTTCAAATTTGACGCGTTCACCAATCCGACGAAGTGCGCGCCCTTGTGATCGAACGAATACCAGCCGTCGCCGCGCGTCCCTTTTCCGTAACGCTCCAGATACAACTTCCCGTTGTCGCCGATCACATCGTGCTCGCCCGGCACGTAATACACCCGCTCCGCCCGTGCGCTTTTCAGGATCTGCTCCGCCGCGTCAAATTCCGCCGGCCTCGATAAGTGACTGATGTCGCCCGTATGCAAAAGAAATGCCGGCGCGTTCGGTAGTGAATTAATTCTTGCTACCGCCTCGCCCAGCGTCGCCGCCACATCCGGATTCGCCGGTTTATCAAACCCAATGTGGCTGTCGCTGATTTGCACAAATGAAAACTCGCTGCCTGCCGCCGCGCCCAGTTCATCCGCGCCGCCGCGCCCAAGCAAGGCCGAGCGCAGCACGCCCCCCTTCAGCGTCCACAGCACTCCCGTCCCCGCCCAGGCCATGCACTGCAAGAAGCCCCGGCGGTCCACTCCATCTTTCGCCGCATCGTGCTCGATATACTTCGCCATCGGTTTTTCCCTCCGTTCATCCTGACGGAGCCGGGCGCGCCGTTATTCCCCGCTGCGCGGCGAATTTTGCTCCGGGAATAAAAATCCTCCGCCCGCGGTCTTGCATCTGATAGCTCGAAATGGGCGCGGCCTCGCAAACTGTTCTTGAAGGGAATGCATGACGGCGGCTGATCAGCGCGTACGTTTTGAGCACACCATTCTTCCGCATCTCGACGCGGCGTATAACCTCGCGCGCTGGCTGGTCCGCAATCCGTCCGATGCCGAGGATCTGGTGCAGGAGGCCATGTTGCGCGCTGTCCGATTCTTCGATGGATACCGCGGCGGTGATGCGCGCTCCTGGTTGCTCGCCATCGTTCGCCGTTGCTGCTTCACCTGGCTCTCGCGCAATCGCGCCGCCGATCTCGCCGAAGAATTTGACGAGCTGACGCATTCCACCGCGCTCCCGCCGAGTCCGGAGTCGCTCAGCGTCGCTGGAGATGAGGCCGCCCGCTTGCGCCGTGCCCTCGATGAAATTCCCGCCGTGTTCCGCGAGGCCGTCGTCCTCCGCGAATTGGAAGAGATGTCTTACAAGGAGATCGCCGAAGTGGCTGGAGTTTCCATCGGCACGGTGATGTCACGCATCGCCCGCGGCCGCGAGCGTCTGCGCGCCGTGCTCGCGCGGCCCGCGGAAATCGGGCGGCGTTCCGCCGAGCAAGGAGTTGCGTGATGACCTGCGAAGATTCCGCCCGCCTGCTTCCCGCCTACTCCGATGCGGAGCTGGATCTCGTCCACACTCTCGAGGTCGAAGACCATCTGGGCGCATGCCCGGCCTGCGCCGCCACCGTGAAGGGTGACCGTGACCTCCGCGCGGCTCTCAATCATTCAAGTTTGCGCTATTCAGCGCCCGCAAATCTCGCGCAGCGCGTGCGCGCCGACATCCGCAAAGCCATGCCGGAGGTATCCCGCGAGCGTGCCGGAGGCTGGCAGTGGCGATGGGCCGCGGCAACCGCTGCGCTCGCGCTCTGCGCCGTACTGGCGTGGAAATTCATTCCATCGCAGCGCACTCCAGCGCCCACCGCGCTTGCCGATGAAGCCATCGCCGAGCACATCCGTTCGCTCATGCCCGGCCATCTTTCCGACATCGAATCCACCGACCAGCACAACGTGAAACCCTGGTTCGATGGCCGTCTTGATTTCTCTCCGCCTGTCGAAAATTTTGCCGCGCAGGGCTTCCCGCTCCTCGGCGGCCGCCTCGACTATCTGGATCACCGCCCCGCCGCCGCGCTCGTTTACGGACGCCGCAAGCACATCATCAATGTCTTCGTCATCTCCGCGCCCGGCGAATCCGAGCGCGCTGAAACTCGTGCCGCCTCACAGGGCTACAACGCATTTTCCTGGACTCGTGGTGGAATGAATTTCTGGGCCGTCTCGGATTTAAATACAGCGGAACTCGGCGAATTTACGCGCCTGCTGCGCGGTGAAGGCATTTCCCCCGCGGCGCATTGATTATTAAATTGCGGGGCTTTTCTCTCGTGGAATTACTGCGGTGGTTTCGTGGGAGTCGCTGCGGGCGGCTTGAATTTCAAATTCACTGTCACATCTTCCTTCGCGTGCACATTTATATTGCGCTCCAATTCCGTCCATGCCCCGTTCGCATGCGCCTTCAGGTCGTAAAGTCCCGCCCGCAGATTCGCAAATTGATACCGCCCTTCCGCGTCCGTCACCACAGTGTGCGGAGCCCGCCCATCGCTCGGCTGCAAATAAACGCGCGCTTTAGCCAGCGGCTTTCCGTCGGCGCCCTGCACAACCCCTGAAATCGTTGTCGACTTCTCTTGCGCGAAGGAATTTCCCCCAACCAGCAATCCCAAAACAACAAATGCAAAGAAAGCTCGGCGAGTCATGGTGGTACCTCAAGAGGCCTTCCACCATTCTAAGAGAAAGCTGTGTTTTCCCGGATTTCCGCGCGGCCCACGTTTCTGTTGAGTCAACTCCCCGCCCAATTCCAAAACTAATTCCGCGTTGCCGCGGCCGCCTCTTCCTGCTCTTCCAAATTCGCAAGCTCCTTCATCGAACTCACAATCAAATCCGGCTGCACCGCCTCGCCCGGATCCCGTGTCGCTCCAAATCTCCCCGCCACGCTCGCCCGCCGCACCCACACCGTCGCCAGCCCCAGTTTTTTCGCCGGCACGTGATCGTGATACAGGCTCTGCCCCACGTGCAGCACTTCGCCCGCCCCCGCGCCCCACTCTGCCGCCACTTCCAGTGCTCGCCGGAACATCCGCAAGTCGGGCTTGTACGCGCCCACCTCTTCCGCCGTCACCACCGCATCCATCTTCACGCCGAGCTTCGCGTGTGTCCGCGCAAATGATGCCCGGTCCACGTTCGACACAATCATCAGCTTGTGTCGCCGCTGCAATCGCCGCAAAGCATCCGGCGTGTCCGCGAACACCGGCCAATCTCCCACCGACCGACCCAGCGCATCGCCCGCCGCCGCATCCGGGCTTGCGCCCAGCCGCCGCGCAATCCCCGCATGCGTCGCCCGCAAAACGTCCGGATACGCCGCGCCCGGCTGCCCATGTTCCACTTCGCTTTCTGCCTCGCCAAAAGCGGCGAGCAGTTTCGCGTCGCCCACGCGAATCCCCGCGCGTGCAGCCCACGGACGCAGCACGCCCAGTATTCCCGCCTCCCAATCCACCAGCGTGCCGTAGCAATCAAACGTCAGCACGCGGAAGCCGCCAATCCGCATCCTTCCTCCTTAACCGGAGAGAATAACATTCCGCAAAATTGGCGGCATCCGCGTAAATCGCTTTTTGGGTCCTACATCTTCACATCGAACGCCATCTTCTCGATCGTTGCATCCAATTCCGCCTGCGCCTGCTTCCGCCTCGCCTCCAGCTCGCTAATCTCCTTGCGCGTCGCCGCAAGCTGGTTCTCCTCGTCATTCAGCTCTCCCGTATACCTCTGCAGCAACGCCTTCTCCTCGGGCGTGCCCTTCAACGCCTTCATGTTTTCGCGCAGCCGCTCCTGGTCCTGGAACACCTTCTGCACGTCATCCTGCCGTTGCCTGATGTCCCCGTCCAGCTTCGCGATGGCGTCCTTCTGCGCCAAAATCTGCCGCAACGCTTGCTCCATCTCCGGCGACAGCTCCTTCCGGTTTACGTACATCTCCAGCGTGTTCTGGTTGAAATTGTTCAGTTGGACTGTCGTCGTTGTGGGCGAGGTCTCCTCCACCACAAACGCTTTCGTCCCCTTAGCTGGAATTTCCACGCGGAACCGGTACGCCGTCGCCGATTTCTCTTCGGGTTTCAAATCATCGGCGAGTTTCCACCCCGCGCGAACCGGGTGCTCAAGGATCAGCGTCCGCGCTTGCGTCTCCTCATTGCGGATCGTATAGGTCGAAGTCTGCCGAGATTCCACCGTGCGGCGAAGCACGCCCCGCGACACCGCAATCCGCGTCACTGTTTCCGGCGGCCTGTCGCCCTTCAACACCACCTGCATCCCCAGGTCCGCGGCGTAGCTCATCAGCCGCCGCTCGTCCGGCTGGATCTGCCCCACCAGTCCCTCGCCCGCAAACGCACCGCCGTCCACCACGCTGAAGCTCCCGCCGTCGAGCACTTCTCCGCTCGTGTTCGTCAGCCACAGCGCGGAAAGCGGACGCGCCGAATTCATCCCCGCATTCCACAGCGCCACTTTTTCCGCCGTCACTTCCGCCTGCACGATCGGCACCAGCGCCGACTGGTTCTTGTGGATCGTCACGCGATCCTTCAGCCGGTACTCAAACAATTCGCCAAGCGAGCCGCCCTGCGCCGCGTTGATGCTCTCCTGCGCGGCGTTTATGTTGAAGTTGTTGAGTTCGGCGTCATCCGCAGTAAAAGCCGCACCCGTGTCCCCTGTAACCGCACTGCCGGCGATCGAGGCCATGTTCTTGTTCCGGTTTAGGTTGCCGATGCCGGCTGAGAAGTTCTCTGTTCTATTTGCGAGCCCGCCCCCAACTCCATTGCCGACTCCCCCTCCTCGCCCGGAAGCATCGCCCGGGAGCGGGGGCGGAGCGAAGATCCGCGCCGACAGTTGATAGTTCTTAAACTCATCCAGCGTCCCCGCATGAGTCTGTGGAGTTATCTGCGCCCCCTGCGGCAGCGGCACCACCGGCCTCCGCGTGTACAGCGGCTGCGAGAGCTGCTGAATAAATGACTGCGGCGCGCCCGCCGCGAGTGACAGCTCCACGTTGTTCCAATCCTCGCCCACTGTGTTGTCCACAATCGCCCATCCTTGCAGCAACGGCTTCCGGCTCGCATCCGATGGCAGCACCAGCCGGTACGTCGTCTTCCACACCGGGACTTCGCTGATGTAACTCACGCGCAACTCGCGGTCCCCGCTTCCGGTTGTCGTCAGCACAAGATGACGCGTGTCCTCTTGATGCGCCGCGTCCATCAATCCCAATGCCCGCGCCAGTTGCTGTTCGAGGTCGCGGTCCGTAAATCGCAGGCTCGTGCTTGGAGTCAAAGCGAAGCTACGCAGTTCGCCGTTATCGGCCATCAACGAGATTTGCTCCGCGCCTGTTTTGGAGTCAGGCTCATCGCCCTCTTTTTGTGTAGCCTTTTTCTCCTCCACACTAATCAGCCGTCCGGTGAATATTCCCGCGGCATTCTTCACTTCCATCCGCGCCCCGCGCAGCTCTTCCAGCAGTTCGCTCAGCTTCGATTTATCCGCAATCGCCACGGGCAGCGATTCCAGTTGATGTCCGGCGGGATCTTGAGAGTTGTAATTCGCGCCCGCGATCCGCCCGCCATTCAGGTCCAGCGCCGTCAGCGACTTCAGCACGTCATCCAGTTGGCTGCTCGTCAAATCAATCTCCACATCCTCATTCCCGTGAACCTTCCCGCCGTGCTCGAAATATCCCACGCCTGATTTGTAAAGCACCACGCGGCGCAGCGGCAGTTTTTGCGTCGAAGCCGGAGCCGGCGAATTCGCTCCACCTTTCGCCATCTGTGAACTGGGCTGCTGCCCAAATGCGGGAAATACCATCGCAATCACAAGCAAGAAAGAAACCAGGGCCCGGGCCTTATTTTGCGCTCGCATGGAAATCCTCCTTTTGCGGCATTACTTTGCAACGATGCTTTGCAGCACCCATTCAAGATGCTTATGCCTGATGTAATGCTGCTCATAGAATCGGACGCCGCCCGCGCCACTTCGGTTCCCCAGTGCCAAGCAACAGCACACAATTTTTGTTGGCTGTATAATCAGATTCTTGAAACGTAACCGTTCCTGAAACGTCTCATGGGAATCACAACCAACCACGAAGACTATTTCCTGAAGACCGCCCGCCTCGGCTTCCGCTGCTGGACCGCCGAAGATTTGCCTCTCGCCCGCGCCATTTGGGGCGAGCCTCTGGTCACGCGCTTCGTCGGCGGCCCTTTTTCCGACGAGCAGGTCCAGGAGCGTTTGGTCCGCGAACTTTTTTCGATGCGCGCGTACCACGTCCAGTATTGGCCGATTTTCCTGCTGTCAAATGGCGAACACGTCGGCTGCGCGGGCATGCGCTCGCGCAAACCCGAGCAGCACATCTTTTCAATGGGCTTTTATCTTCGCCCGCAATTTTGGGGACAGGGATTTGCCGTTGAATCCGGGGCCGCCGTAATCGATCACGCCTTCAACGCGCTCCAAATCCACGAACTTTTCGCCGCGCATCATCCGGACAATTTCGCCTCCGGCAAAGTCCTCGCCAGGTTGGGCTTCACTTTCACTCACCAGGAACTCTATCCGCCCACTGGCCTGATGCACTCCGCCTATTCCCTGAAGCCCCCCGCGAAATAATCCAATCAAACAATCGTTCGGGCGGCTCACACCATCCCATCAGATATTTCTTGCTATGTTTCTCCGGCTGTTGCATACTCCCGTCGACAGCCGATGGGACGCCCCTCCGAACCCAATTTTCTGCCCGGCACCCTGGAGATGCTGATCCTCCACACGCTCAGCCGCGGCCCCAATCATGGCTACGGAATCGCCCAGCACATCCAGCAGGTTTCCAGGGACGCGCTCAAGATCGGTGAAGGATCGCTGTATCCCGCTTTACAGCGTTTGCTGTTGAACGATTTCGTCGTTGCGGAATGGGGCGCCTCTGAGAATAACCGCCGTGCCCGCTTCTACAGCATCACTCCTGCAGGCCGTCGCCAGTTGGCCGCGGAAAAAAGAAGCTTTGACTCACTCATCGCCGGTATCGCCCGCGTCCTGGAGGCCACATGAGACTCTGGAATCGCCTTCGCCACCTCGTACGGCGCCGTTCCATGGAACGTGACCTTGAAGAAGAATTGCGCGCGCACCGCGAAATGACGGAAGCCCGTTTGCGTCATGAGGGCATGACTGCGGATGAAGCACGCGCGGCCGCCTCCCGCTCCTTCGGCAACATGACCCTCGCCCTCGAGGATAGCCGCACCATCTGGAATTTCGTCTGGCTCGAATCGCTGTGGCAAGACATCCGCTACGCGATTCGTGATTTGCGTAAAGCGCCGCTTTTTTCATTCACGGTGATTCTTACCATCAGCCTGACGCTTGGCCTCAACACCCTTTTATTCACGGGTTTCAACGCCTACGTCCTCGCGCCGTTTTCGGTCCAGGATCCCTACAGCCTTTATTCGATGTGGTGGAATACAAAAGCTGTTTCTGGCCGCGGATTTTCGTGGCAAGAATTTCAGCAACTCCGGCAGAATAATCCGGCTTTTTCCGATCTCGTTGCCATGCGGCGCGCCAATGTACGCCTCAATGGAGAGACATTTAAAGGGGTGCTTGTCTCGGGAAACTATTTTTCCATGCTTGGCGTGACTCCGGAAATCGGCCGCACTCTCATCCCGTCCGACGTCGCGACCCCCGGAAGCAATCCCGTGATTGTTCTGAGCCACGCGGCTTGGAAAGCGCGGTTTCAGGAGGATCCGTCCGTGGTCGGCCGGGTAATCCTGCTTCAAGGGCATCCTTTTGAGATTGTTGGAGTCGCGCGCCGCAACTTTGCGGGCATACAGAATCAGCCTCCGGATTTTTGGGCGCCCATGACGATGTACAAACAGCTCCTCAATGGCCCCGATCTTTTCGGGCCCGGGAACATTCATCCGCTGGAAATAACAGGAAGGTTGAAGCCAAACATCGCGCTCAGTCAGGCGCAGGCGTCATTGCTTGTTTCAGCGAAGGGCATCACCGCGAAATATGCGCCGGAGGATAGAGTGATTGCTGTTGGACTTCAGTCCAACGCGACGTCAATCCCCCTCACGCGCGAAACGATTGAAGCAGCGCTCTCTGCGGCTGCGGTTTTCGTCCTTATCCTGCTCCTTGCGTGCGCAAACGTTGCCAACATGATGTTGGCTCGCGCGATAGGGCGGCAACGCGAAATCGGATTGAGGCTTGCGGTGGGAGCTGCCCGGCCGCGCCTGATCCGCCAACTACTCACCGAGGGTTTTGTCCTCGCGGCGCCGTCGGCGGCGCTGGGCTTTTGCATCGCCTGGATGGGGACCGTCTTTGGAATTAAGGCGCTGTACTCAATTCTCCCCTCCGAATTTGCAAGCGAGATTCGCATCGTGCCGATCCATCTGGACTGGCGTGTGTTCACCTTTGTTTTGATTGCTGCGGCCATATCCATGTTGGGATTCGCCCTCGCTCCTGCATTGCAAGCGACGAGCGGCGATCTCATCCGGGCGACTCGCGGGGATTTCAGCAGTCGGTATCGAACCGGACGATTGCGTAACATCCTGCTCGTGGCACAAGTGGTGATTTGCGTCATGTTGTTGATTTGTTCGGGGATTTTCCTGCGCCGTGAGCGGCAAGTCGAAAATGTCGATGTCGGCTTGGATATTCACAACGTCATTGACATTGACACGCGGCAGGATTTGCGAGGAAAAGTTGCCGCGACGATGGCTTCCGACAGGTCTGTCGAATTACAAGCTACCGTCTGGCGCGCTCCTCTCTTCGGTGAATTGCGTGGAATCTTAGTCGCGCCCCAAGGCGCATCCAGCTTCGTCTATGCGGGCTTCAATTTCGTCTCGCCCGAATACTTTGACGTACTGCGCATCCCCATCAAGCGCGGCAGGGATTTCAAGGCGGACGAAGCTCGCGCGGAAGAACCTGTCATCATCGTAAGCGAAGCCACGGCTCGAAAGTTTTGGCCGAATTCCGATGCGCTGGATCAAACCCTGCGTATCCAGCTTCCCCCACAGACCGCGAGGTTTGGCAAATTGCCGGGATACACAACTGCGCGGGTGATTGGCATTGCCGGGGATGTCGTGAGCGGCTCGTTGATTTCAGGCATGGATGAATCCAGTCTTTATTTCCCGTTGAATGCGGCTGCGCCCTTTGACTACTCGCTGCTGGTCCGGGTTCGCGGGAATCCCGAGCTTGCGCGGCAATTGCTGGATGCGACGCTCTCGGACGCTGTTCCCGGCGCGGTAACTCAAATGACGCCGATGCAGCAGGTGCTTGATATTCAGTATTTTCCTTTCCGCGTTTTCGCGGGAATTTCCGAAGCGCTTGGCGCACTGGCTCTGGCGCTTACCGCAATCGGAATCTACGGCGTAATCGCATATCTCGTCGAACAGCGTTCCAGGGAAATCGGCATCCGCATGGCGCTGGGCGCGACCTCGCGCTCCGTAATTCGGCTGGTGCTCTCCCAATCGATCAAGCTCACCGCGATTGGTCTTGTCATCGGCGTGATTCTTGCGTTCGCCGTCGCGCGTATTACCGCCAGCGAGTTCTTCATGCGAAATAATCTCGACTTGCCGGTCTATCCGGTAAGTATCGCCATTGTCCTCCTGGCCGCCGCAATTGCCGCCGTGAAGCCCGCCCGCCGCGCATCTCGGCTCGACCCGATGTCCATCCTCCGTCACGACTAACCGGGAAGGCCCGGACCGCTCGCACGGCCCGGGCCAATAGTGCGTCTATTCGTTCCATTTACAGCTTTACATCAAACGCCATCTTCTCAATCGTCTTGTCCAGCTCCTCCTTCGCCTGCTTTTTCTTCGCCTCCAGGTCCGCAACCTCTTTCCGCAGCGTCGCGAGCTGGCTCTCTTCCTCGTCCAACTCTTTCGTGTACCGCTGCAAGAGCGCTTTTTCTTCCGGAGTTCCTTTCAGTGCCCTCATGTTCTCCCGCAAACGGCTCTGGTCCTTGAAGATTTGTTCCACATCCGCGTTCTTCGATTTAATTTCCTCGCCGATGTCATCAATGGCGTCGCTTTGCGCCAGAATATCCTTCAGCGCCTTCTCCAACTCCGGTGTCAGCGCATGATCCGCGGCGAGTTCATCAAGGTCATCCTGATCAAACGTCTTCAGATCCATATTCACGTCCTCCGGATGCGTCTCTTCCACTGAAAAATCCTTTGACTCCTTCGCCGCCACCTCCACATTGAAGCGGTACACATCCGAAGTTTTCTCCTCCGGCTTCAACTCGTCAATCAAGCTCCAATCACTGCGAATCGGATGCTCGATCACCACAACGCGCGGCACGGTGTCTTCATTGCGAATCGTATAGATTGTTTTTTCTCGCTGCTCCACCGTCCGGACGAGCTCGCTGTTCGCCACTTTCACATGCGAAACTTTTGGCGTGCCCGGCTCGTGCCGCGGCACAACCTGCAACGCAAGATCCGCTGCGTAGCTGATCAGCCGCCGTTCTCCGGGGTGAAACGTTGCGATGAGCCCCTCTCCTGCAAACGCGTTGTCCTCGATCACGTTGAAGCTGCCGCTGTCGAGCACGAGATCGCTTGTATTTTTCAGCCACAGCGCGCGCAACGGACGCGCCATCCCCAGCCTCGCGCTCCACAGCGCCACCTTCTCCGCCTCGATTTCCGTCTGCGCAATCGGGACCAACGCCGACTGGTTTTTCCGGATTGTCACGCGGTCGCGTACGCGGTACTCAAACATGTCCCCCAGCAATCCGGGCGCCGCCGCGTACACGCTGCGCTGCATCATGTTGCTGCCGGACTTGCTTACGTAATTCATCTGCATCGCGTTGCTGGTAATTCCGAACTCCTGCACGTCGTTAATCCGCGGGTCATTGACCGCGAAAAATCCGTCCGAGGAATGCAGCAGGTTGTCCACGACATTTATTCCATCGAATGTGACGTTGATTGAGCCTTGCGGTAGCCCCTCAAACGTTGAATTTCGCGGCCCGCCCTGCGTCTGTGAGCCCGGATCAAGACCGCCCATCAAAATTGCGTCGCGCGACGCAAACGGTAAGTCCGTAATCTCCCTCCCCGTAAGCACGTTTTGTACTGACGTATTCGCCGTTTCGATCACCGCTTGCCCTCCCGCATTCACATCCATTGTCGCCGTCGTTGACCCAACCTCCAATTTTCCGTCGTAGCGATTCACGCGTCCGTCCAGCACTCTAACCGAACTCATCTTCATCGATTTGAAATTGGGCATTGAAATCTCCAGTTGATATGTTCCCTGCGTCAGCCCTTCAAATAAATACACACCGTTCCCGCCGGATCTGCCCACCGCCACCGCGCGGCCGCTCGCATCCATCACCCGTACGCTCGCGCCGACAATCGCCTTGCCGCTCGGATCCACCACGGCGCCGACGAGGCGCGTGGGGCCCGCCAACCCCGGCACGAGCGTCGCGCTGTGCAACTGCGGAGTGAGCTGGTAGGCCTGCGGCAAGCCAACCACGGGACGCCGCGTGTACAGCGGCTGCGACAGATTCTGTATGAACGACTGCGGCGCGCCCGACGCGAGCGACAGCTCCACGTTTTCCCAATCCTCACCTACGGTGTTGTCAACCACTGCCCAGCCTTGCAGTAGGGGCTTGCCACCGGCGCGCTCCGGCAACACGATGCGATACGTCGTCTTCCACACTGGCACTTCGCTGATGTAGCTCACGCGCACAGTGCGCTCGCCAAATCCCGCGGTGCTCAGGATCAGCCGCCGCGTGTCTTCCTGATGCGACGCGTCGAGCAATCCCATCGCGCGCGCAAGCTGCTGCTCCATGTCGCGGTCCACGAAGCGAACATTCGTCCCTTGCTCCAGCAATATCTGGCGCACTTCGCCGCCATCGCCGATCAGGTTCAGGCGATCCACTTGCACCATCAGGTTTCCCGACGGCCGCTGCACTTTCTCCACGCCGAGCACGCGGCCGGTGAACGAGCCGCCGGTCGAGCGCACTTCCACTCGCGCGCCGCGCAGCGCCTGCAGCAGGTCGGCGAGGTTCGTCTTCGTCGCCACCGGAACGGGCAGCGATTCCAGTTGGTGTCCCGCGGGCTCCTGCGAGTTGTAGCTCGCGCCCACAATTCGGCCGCCGTTCATGTCCAGCGCGGTCAGCGACTTCAGCACGTCATTCAGTTGGCTGCTGGTCAGATCAATCTCCACGTCTTCGTTGCCGCTCACGTGGCCAACATGCTCGAAGTATCCGACTCCGGATTTGTAGAGCACCACTCGCCGCAGCGGCAATCTCTGCGGCGCGGATTCGCTCGACTCTCGCGGCGCAGTTGCTCGTGTTGTCGCGTGCGCTGCGCTCGCGGGATTCTTCTGCCCCAATTGTGCCGGAGACTTCTGCGCAGGCGATTGCGCCAGCGCGAATGCGCCGAGCGCCGCGATAATAATTATGTGCAGCAGACTTCCCTCCGCATTCCTGATCGCTGCATGAATCGTGCCTCTCTTCTGGTTGGCCTTCTTCTGCTTGGTTTTGGGTTCGGTTGTGAACATTTCATCCTCCGTTGTTAGCGATTTCGTTTGGACACACACTTTTCCTGTGCGCGGGAAAACCGCTCTCGCGCGGACAATTTTTGAAATCTGCCCCGGCGAAACGCACCGCGGCACACTTCGACCTTTAGATTTTCAGGATGGCTTTTTAAATGGAGCCGTCCCGGGCTTGTCCGCCGTGGCGGACCTGCCTTCAATGCGCGTCACTTGGCGCGCACCGACCGTTGGCAGTTGGGGCGTGAGAACCAGGCCGCTTTTTTCTTTGCGGCTTGGCTGCTGCTCTCCGCGCCCGCATTCCCGGGTGGGGGCGATATGTTACATAGATGTAAATTCCGTTTGTTCTGTTGCCCGCGCGAATAAATATTGCGAGCAAGTAAAGCCTAAAAGCAGATCCTTCTGTCGCAAGGCGGCATCAGGATCGCAACTTTCGCTTTCACTCAAATTTGTAATTTCCCTCACTCTCCTCACCATATCTTCCTTGCGAGCCACAGGGCGACGACATGGCTCGATACTTTTCACAGCACCATGCTTGGCGCTTTTGCATCGGGAGGCTGGGTCCCAGCGCTCCTGCCGGGAGTTTGCGTTTGATGATGGAGAAATCTGTTTCTACTTTGGCTCGTTGACCAAAGATCTTCCGCGGAAAGTTTCCGCGCGCAACTTAGCAATCAGCCACCCGAACTGATCTTACTAATTTCGAGAATAGCCTTGATCAATTCTCGTGACTTTAGTTTGGTCTCCTTCTCGTCAGAGTCGAAACTGCCCTCAGTCAGGTCGTCCGATACCGCGTGGCAGTAATTGCATCGAACGCTGAATGTTATGCAGAACCGTTTCATCATATCCGCCAATTTCGGCTTCGTAATATCTTTGGGAAGCACCTTGAGGTTGACGAATTTGTCTGGAATCGGATCCGACTGTGGTCTTCGTGCTGTGGACGAATTCTGGGGCGGGGCGGCGGATTTGGGTGGGTCTTGTTGCAGCCAGAACGGCGTTAAAGAGGCAATCATCAAGATACTTGCCGCTATTTCGCTACGCACGATTCCTCCTTGTTACTGCGTCTCATTTATTGAGAGGTGATGGATGGTCAAACTTTTCATCGTCAATGGGGACATTCTGATGGACTTCGAGAATCATGTAAGAGGTGCGTACGCCCCATGCGCCGCCTGCGCTTGACTGTCGCACGACAAAAGGAATTTTCACGCCGTCCACTTCGCGGTAGCCCTCTAAATTCAAGTCGAGCGGGAACCATCCAAACGCGGTGGGTTCCTCAATGTGCCTGCGCAGGAGCAAACCTGAGCGCGCATCGAAATAGAATTTTTCGCGCACGCCTTCAGGGGATGTCCCGGAAATCACAAAGACGGGGTGCGAGTTGATATCTTCCTTGCCCGCGACGACTACCTTTGTGTATTGGCTGGTGATGCGGCTGCCCTGGTACATCTCGGAATCGCGCATGACGGAATGTAGTTCCGCGTTATTCAGCAGGCCCCAGTAAGATTTCAGAGAGTCCTGCGCCCAGGCTCGCTGACCATTAAATCCAGCCCAAGACGTGTACCCCGGTGACTGACTGAGAATCAATACTTTTCCCGGCGCTTTCTGAAACCGCTCTTCAACGGAGCTTTCCGAACTCGCGTGCGAGAGAGGGGCGATCTTGATGACGCGGGTTTTCACAGCATCGAGCGCCGGCTGACCCCCAAGAGCTTTGACATAATGATCGAGCACTTCCTTTACGCTCGGCAACGGTTCGCCCGGCGCATTGCCTGCGGGGCTGGCCGGAGTGTCGACCGGTCTGGGCGCGACCGAAAAAAGGCCTGTGGCCATGGACACAGGCGCGGTGCTGCCTTGGTGGCACGTGAAGCAGGTGACTCTGTTTTCTCCGTGAAACGTTTCCTGGTTGATGCGGCGCGTCATGCGGATCATATCGCGGGCGCGCAACTTGGCCGGCACGGTGTCGCCGGCGAAAGTCCCCTCCTTATCTTGACGGTGGCAATAATCGCAATCCACGTCCAGCGAGCTGGCGATGAAAGACATCGCGCCCTGCAACTCCGAGGCGTTCATCCCATTCAGCACCTGAATATTCTTGTAGACCTGCTCGGCTGGCTGCGTCGGCAGTGGGGCCTGCGGGGAAGTTTGCGCCATGCCCGGACGATCCGACGACAATCCCATAAAGATAAGCCCGCTGATGAAGATCGCGACGCGTGCGTGGTCGGAAACTCGCCAGCTTGTTTGTTGGTCCATCGGATGTCCTCGTTACGACACTTCAATAGTGATGTAGCATGCCGCAGCTTTCCGGCTCTCTCTTAACCGGTAGACCATAAGACATCAAGGGTTTTGGGGTGAAGCGCTCTAACCTAGGGGTGAAAGGGACGGCAGGATAGCTGACACACGTTGGAATATTGGGGTTCAGAGATATTGTCCCAGAGGCTCAGCCAAGTTTTCTCTGTATTTGCGACTGAGAGTCAGCTCCGTACCATCCCTTAGCTTCACGGCATAGTCCCCGTGAAATAGCGGACGCAATTCTTGTATCCGGTCTATGTTTACGATGGTCGAGCGGTGAATCCGCAGGAATTTATTGGAATCGAGGCGTTTTTCAAGCGATTGCAACGTTTCGCGAATCAAATGGGATTCATGGCCTGCGTGAAGGCGCACATAATTATCGGCGGCTTCGACCCAATCCACCTCCTCGACCCGCAGAAAGCTGATTCGCCCCGCTGATCTGATGATAATTCGCGTCACCCATTTTTGTCGCGCCTGTAAGTCTTCGAGTAAGCCCGCCAGCCGATCGTTCCAATGCCCCTCGCGCGAGCGCCCGATTTCATCTTTCGCGCGCTGCAATGCGGTTTGAAAGCGTTCGCGGTCGAATGACTTCAAAAGATAATCGAGTGCATGTACTTCAAATGCCTGCACCGCGTAGCGGTCATACGCCGTAACAAAAATTATGAACGGCATTTGCCCGGACGCGATCATGTCGAGTACTGCAAAACCGTCTAACTCAGGCATCTGCACATCAAGGAAAACCAGATCGGGTTTGAATTTCTCGATTGCGAGGATGGCTTGTCGTCCATCCCCGCATTCACCGACTACTTCGATTTCCTCATCGCCGCCGAGCAGAGTGCGAATCCGTTCCCGGCCCAGGGGTTCGTCATCCACAATGAGTGTCCGGATCTTCACTTCTGTAATCTTTCGCTGTTGCGCGCATTCGGACCTGTCAGAATCAATCGGAATGGGAAAACGATCGTCACGATCAAGCCGCCTTGGTCGCCATTTTTCCATTCGAATCGATGCGCGCTGCCGTAAAGTCCTTCAAGACGCGCCCGAGTACTTGAGATTCCCACGCCGCTCTTGAGTCCCAAGCCGGGCTGTATCCCAGGTCCATCGTCTTTCACTTCCAGAACGAGCATATCGCCCTCTCGAACGGAGCGCACGGTTACGCGGCCTGGCGCTGCGCGTGACGCGATCCCGTGACGTATGGCATTTTCCACCAGCGGCTGAAGAATTAGATAGGGAGTGCTGGCATCGAGCGTTTCGGGCGCGATGTCCATTTGGACTGTAAGCCGGTCACCGAACCGCGTCCATTCGATCTGCAAATAACGATCCAGAAACTCCAACTCCTGCGCAAGGGGGACTTCCTGCACGCCCACATTCTCAATGGTAAGCCGCAGTAACTCGCTGAGCCGGGCGATCATGCGGTCCGCGGATTCTGGATTCTTATGAACCAGCGTGGAGATGGCATTCAAGGTGTTGAACAAGAAATGGGGATGCAATTGCATTCGCAACGCCTGGATTTGCGCTTCCGCGAGTTGTGCGCTGAGCTGCGCTGCCCTGAGCTCGCCCTGCCGGTAGCGTTGGTAAAATAGATAGCCCTGAGTCCCCGCGACCAGAATCATGTAGATGACCAGATTCTGGTGAAAGACATAGACCAATGACGTTGTCCGCCGGATGCCCAGAGCATAGCCCCGGAAAACGTTGTTCAGTTGCCACGTGGTTAACGCCACGCCGACTCCTGCAACGCAATGAATGGCCAGATTTCGCGCCCATCTCTTTCGGTCGATCGGAAACCGTTTTGCCAGCCAAACAATCCCCGGTGCAAGGACTGCCCATAAATACCACTCGGACAGATTCAACTCCAAAACGAATCGAAGAGGAGCTTTGCCACCCGAGCTCTTGTACGTGAGATAGGTTTGGCTCGCGAAGAAGAGGCCGATGCTGGTCCAGCACAGAAATGCGAGGACCCATCGAAACCAACGGCGCTGCAGCATGGGCTTTTGCCCTATGTTCTGCATCATTCGTAGAGTGTATACCAACTGAATTACGACGAAGTCCGAACGCGTTGTCCTCGATCACGTTGAAGCTGCCGCTATCAATCGCAAGTTTGCTCGCATTGTTCAGCGGCAGCGCGCGCGCCAAAAAAATTCGTCCTCCTGATGGCATCCATTCAGGATGCCCAAAGGATCTGCTGTTGATTTCTCCTCGCGCTCCCATTTGTAATTTCCCTCCCGCTCCCCTACCGTATCCTCGTCGCTACATTTAGGGAGCCCCAATGCCTCGCTACATTTCGCAACACACGCTCGCGTGCCTCACGCGGCAGGGCGCCGAAGAACTCGCGCGTCAACTTCCGCGGACCGGCAGCGTCGCCGCGCGGCGCGCGATGTTCAACCTGATCGAAGGAAAAATGCTCGTCGAATTTGACGCGCCCGACCGCGACGCGATCGAGCGCTGGTTCGCCGCCGAAAAATTCCATTTCGATTGGCTGCTCCGCATCGAGCTGGAACATGTGGATGGGAAGCTCGCGCTGCCCGTGTAGCCCGCATTCGGGGGAAACACGGGCTACAAGTGCGAGTGCGGCATGCACGGGCCAGCGGTTGCCAACACTTACAAATCTTGCTAGCTTGGACGTCTAGCCCACAGGAAGACCGCGGGACCACTGCAGGAAGAATCTTTCGGAGAGAGGGACTTACTCGAACAGAGATCTTTACTCAAGGAGAAAGACTTGCGGCCGGTGGAATTTTTTCTAGGGGGCATCAATTTCAGAGATCCAAATTTCATGGCGAGGTGAGGCAAATGTCAGACTACGCGCATCCGGAAGTATTGGTGACGACCGAGTGGGTGGCCGAGCACGCGAAGGATCCGAAAATACGGGTGGTGGAAGTGGACGTGGATACGGCGGCGTACGAGCAGGGGCACGCGCCGGGCGCGATTGGTTGGAACTGGCAAACGCAATTGCAGGACATGGTGCGGCGCGACCTGGTGGACCAGCGCGGATTCAAGGAGTTGTTGAGCGCGAGCGGAATTAAGAATGACGACACCGTGGTGGTGTATGGCGACAACAACAATTGGTTCGCGGCGTGGGCGTTCTGGCAATTAAAATATTACGGGCACGCGGACGTGCGGATCATGAACGGCGGGCGCAAGAAGTGGTTGGAAGAGAAGCGCGAGATTACGACCGAGGCGCCGAAGCCCGCGGTGGCGCCGTATCGCGCGAAGACGCCGGATTCGACGATTCGCGCGCGGCGCGAGCATGTGTTTGCGGCGCTGGAAGATCCCGGCGTGGCGAAGCTGGTGGACGTGCGGTCGGCGGACGAGTTTTCCGGGAAAATTATCGCGCCGCCGGGAATGAGCGAGACGGCGCAGAGGGGCGGTCATATACCGGGCGCGATCAGCGTGCCGTGGGCGCAGGCCGTGAATGAGGACGGGACGTTTAAGGCGGCGGATGCGCTGCGGGCGCTGTACGAGGACAAGGGCGTGCGCAGCGACGGCGAGGTGATCGCGTATTGCCGGATTGGGGAGCGGAGCTCACACACGTGGTTCGTGCTGAAATATTTGCTGGGGTACAGAAACGTGCGGAACTACGACGGGAGCTGGACGGAGTGGGGGAATTTGGTCGGCGCGCCGATTGAGAAGGGCGCGGCGGCCGCGGCGAAGTAGGTTTGCGGGCGCGCGAGGTGCGGTAGAATCGCGGCGTGAGCGACCGGATCGATCACGCAAACCCGAAATTTGAAATCCTCGAACATCCTGCCGATATAGGCTTCGTTGCATACGGAGTCGTGCGCGAAGAATTGTTTCAGAACGCGGGGCTGGCGCTGATTTCGATTGCCGGTGACGTGGGAGTTGTGCGCGAAAGCGAGCGGCGCGAGATGGAGTTGACGGGCGAGAGCGACGAAGAATTGCTCTACGCGTGGCTCTCGGAGATTGTGGCCGTGATGGACGCGGAGCGGCTGGCGCTGGCGCGCGTGGAAGTGGAGTCGCTGGATACGAAATTGGGCGAGGGGCGACTGCGCGGGGCGGTGTATGGCGAGCGCTACGATCGTGCGCGGCATGCGGCGGGCGTGGCGATTAAGGCGGTGACGTATCACCAATTTGCAATTGAGCGCGCGGAGGTGAGATACGACGGGTCCGGAGGGGCGCGGACGGAGATGGGGTGGCGCGCGCGGGTGTATTTGGATTTGTAAAGACATAGACGGATTTGTGAGGGCGGCGCGCGCTACGGAATTGGCGGGGGATGGTGTAATCTTCTGGGCTTGTCTGCGATTTCAGAGAGAAACCAAATTCAAAGAGAAACACCGGTCAGAAAAAACTAGTCGCGCGATGAAAGAAAAAACCACACAAACGCTGGGCGCGCTGGGAGTGGAGCGAGCAGAGCAGATTGCTCCGTTGATCGCGGAGTTGCGCGAGGACTTTGCGCGCGACGCGGCAACGGCGCGGGACGAGGCTTCGTGGAAAATTTTCCGCGACGCGTGGCTGGGGCGCAAGTCGGGCGTGCTGGCGGCGATCACGAATAACTGGCTGACGGCGGCGCCGACGCCGGAGCTAAAGCGCGCAGCGGGCGCGGGGCTGAATGAGTTGCGCGCGCACGTCGAGAAGGCGATTGAAGAGCGGCGGCGCGCGATCGAGGCTGGCGCGGAATCGGGAGCGGTGGCGCGCGAGCGCGTGGACTTGTCGCTGCCGGGCGTGATGCGGGCGGTGGGGTCGAGGCATCCGATCCGGCAAACGTTTGACGACATCGAGAGAATATTCTTGTCGATGGGATATCAAGTGGTGAGCGGGCCGGAGATCGAGACGCCCTACTACAATTTCGAGGCGCTGAATATTCCGGAGCATCATCCGGCGCGCGACAATATGGATACATTTTACATGGAGACGCCGCGCGGGGCAGAGACGCGGCTGCTGCGCACGCACACGTCGCCGATGCAAATCCGCACGATGGAAAAACAGAAGCCGCCGGTGCGGATCATCGTACCGGGAAAAGTTTACAGGCGCGACAACCCGGACGCGACGCATTCGTTCGCGTTCCACCAGATCGAAGGGCTGGCGGTGGACACGGACCTGACGTTCTGCGATTTCGCGGGGACGATTGATTGTTTTGTCCGGCAATTCTTCGGGCCGGGCACGAAGTCGCGATTCCGGCCGAGCTATTTCCCGTTTACAGAGCCGTCGGTGGAGTTCGACGCGAGCTGCATTTTCTGCGGCGGCAGCGGAGTGAGTGGGACGGGCGCGAACTGCTCGAAGTGCAAAGGCTCCGGATGGATCGAACTTTTCGGCGCGGGGATGGTGAATCCGGCGGTCTACAATTTTGTGAAATACGACGCGGCGAAATTAAACGGGTTCGCATTCGGGCTGGGAGTGGACCGGCTGACGATGCTGAAATATGGGATTGACGACATCCAGGTTTTTTTCCAAAACGACGTGCGATTTCTGCGGCAGTTCGCGTAAACGGCCATCGAGATGAAAATCCTTTACGACGTGCTGAAGGAATTTGTGGACGCGAAAGCGCCGGCGGCGGAGGTGCGTTCGCGGCTGTCACTTTCGGGAACGGCTGTGGACGCAGTGGAAGAGACCGCCGCGGGGCTGATGTTTGATGCGGAGCTGACGATCAACCGGCCGGACTGCATGGGGCATTACGGCGTGGCACGGGAAGTCGCGACGATTTACCGGCTGCCGCTGAAGCGCGTGGAGCCGAAGCTGAAGGAAATTGCGGAAGCGGCATCCGCGGCGGCGCGCGTGGAGATTACCAGCCCGGAGCTATGCGGGCGCTACACAGCGCGCGTGATTCGCGGGGTAAGGGTTGCGCCGGCGCCGGAGTGGCTGAAGAAACGGCTTGAAGCGCTGGGACACGGCTCGATCAACAACGTGGTGGACGCTACGAATTACGCGATGCTCGAACTCGGGCACCCGATCCACGCGTTTGACTACGACAAACTTGCAGAGCACCGGATCGTGGTGCGGCGCGCGAAGGCGGGCGAAAAAATGCGCACGCTGGACGGGATCGAGCGCACGCTCGGCGCGGACATGTGCATGATTGCGGATGGAGCGCGCGCGGTGGCCATTGGCGGCGTGATGGGCGGGCAGGATTCCGAAATCGGATTCGCCAGCAAAAACATTTTGCTCGAAGCGGCGTGGTTCGATCCGATCTCGATTCGGCGGACGGCGAAGACGCTTGGCATGCGTACAGAAGCATCGACGCGATTCGAGCGCGGCGCGGATCCCGAAATGGCAGAGCTGGCCTCTCGGCGTTGCACGGAATTGATACAACAGGTGGCGGGCGGCGAAGTTCTCGCAGGCGTGGTGGATGTTTATCCGCGCAAACCGCAGCCCGGCGTGCTCCTGCTTGCACGACATGAATTGTTGCGCGTGATGGGCGGAGATGTGCCCGACGCGGAAATCGTGGCGATCCTCAAGTCGCTTGGGTTCGCGCCGAAGCGAACAGACATGGGCGAAGCAGGCTCGGCGGACGCAGTGTGGGAATGCTGCCAGCCATCGTGGCGCGCAGATGTGACGCGCGAAGTAGATTTGATCGAAGAGGTTGTGCGGCATTACGGGCTCGACAAATTTGTTGCTCGGATGCCCACGTCGCGGACAACCGCGGCCCGGCTTCCCAATGCAGCAGATGAAGACCGCTTGCGCGAACGGCTTTCAGGGCTCGGCTACCAGGAAATCCTGACGATTCCAATTGTGGATCCCGCGGTGGACGCGATGTTCCGGGCGGAAAGTGACGCGCCGGTGCATATCGCGAATCCGCTGGCGGAGGATGCGTCGGTGATGCGCTCAAGCGGGATTGGCAACATGGTCGCTGCACTGGAATGGAATTTGAACCGCGGGCAGCGCAGCCTGCGGCTTTTCGAGATTGCGCGCGCGTACCGGTGGAGTGAAAAGGCGCCGGAGGAGCGGGCGATTCTCACGCTGGGAGCTTCAGGCTATGCGCGGGAAAAAGGAGTGGCAGAAGCGGCGCGCGAATTTTCGTTTGCGGACCTGAAGGGCGATCTTGACCAGTTGGGCGAACTCGCCGGCGGATTGCGCTGGAATGCGAACGGGCCTGCGTGGCTGCACGCGTCACGCCGTGGCGCGATTACTTTTCGCGGGGGGACCCCGGGCGCAACGGAAGGAGTCGCGGGGCAGCTTGCGCGCGGCACGGCGGACAAATTAAAGCTTCGGCAGGATATTTTTCTCGCGGAAATCCCGCTGGAACCATTTTATGCAGCATGCTCAAAGGCGCGAGCAGCGCGGCGCTACACACCCATCAGCAAATTCCCGGCGGTGGAGCGCGATTTTTCGCTGGTACTGGGTGGCGGGACGACATTTACGGATGTAGCCGCCGAGATCCGCTCGCTCAGAATTCCAGAGATCATCGAAATTGAAGCGGTGGATCTGTTCCGAGGAGGACAAATGCCCGCCGGAAAGTTTTCCCTGCTTGTACGAGTGACATTCCAAAGCTACACGGCGACTTTGACCGAAACTCAGCTGAGCGAATTTGCCGGCCGGATTGCCGCCGTCCTAATTGAGAGACTTAGCGCAACGCTGCGGACGGCATAAACAAAATACTGGCCAAGAAGACTCTGGCCCAAAAAAACGGAACCATAAATCCTTTGGGCCGGCTGAAAACGCCGGCCCTCAAGATAACAGCGATTTGCCTTTTGCTAGTTCAGCGGATGGCTGTGCCTGTGAAGCATTTAGAACCGGTACACAATTCCGCCTGAGTAGCGGAAATTATTCTGTGTAAATGACACGGCGGCTGGATTTGGCAGCCGGGTCAGAAAGTAATCCACCTGAGCCAAGCGAATTGAGAAGCGGTGGGAAACTTTGAGATCAAGTCCGCCACCAATCGCCATGGCGAAGGTGTTGTTGGATGCGGCCGGCGAGGCTGACTGCAGAACCGATTCCAATCCCGCCGAAGTATAGAAACCGCCAAACAGTCCCTCTACATAGGGTTGCAGCGGACCATGCCGGAATGAAATCCGTGGACCAAAAAGATAGCTGATCTCCGCGCCCGGGGGAGTCGAGGTAGTCGTGGTGGAAGAAGTAGTTACAGTGATGCTTCCCGGCGCGTATACACCGACTTCACCTACAAGTCCAAACCAACTCGTGGGATAGGCGGCAACCTGCGCAACTCCGCCGTTGAGGTTGAAACTGCTGACGCCATTACCGTAGGTTTGCCGGACATAGGAATAACCTAGAAAAACGTCCGCCTTATCCTGCGCCGCAGCAGAAAAACCAAACAGAAGTGACACTGCTAAGAGACACACGAGCCTTCTCATTTTGGAAGGGCCCTCCCTATTTTATTTTTTAAGATCGGCCCAAATTCGAGCCGCTCTGCCCCTGCTCATACTTGTGAAGCCCGGCGCCGGCATGGGTGCCGCGGGCTTCACATGGCGCACAGCCAATAAGTGGGATGCCAATGTTTTAAATGAGGTTGCGCGTTTTGGACTCGTGTGTTGCGTATAGGGTGACCCATCTATCTTATTCAAAACAAACACTTTAGGTGGTTTCTCCGTTCGGTGGATCTGAAATTCAGATTGAGGGGCTTTCGCACAACGCACAGGGCATCAAGCCTGGTGATTGTCAAAACGCGCGGTACGCGCCACAATCGCGTCCATGGCAAAGAACAACTTTGTGGCGGTCGTGCTCGCCGCAGGCAAAGGCACGAGACTGAAATCAAATTTGGCAAAAGTTTTGCACAGCGCCGGAGGACGCACGCTCGCGGAGCATGTGGTGCGCGCGTGCAAAGGGATCGGCGCGCGACAAGTGTGTGTTGTCGTGGGACATTGCGCGGATGAAGTGACGGCGATCGTGGCGCCATTCGGCGCGAAGACGGTGTTGCAGCAGCCGCAGCGCGGGACGGGGCACGCGTTGCTGGCGGCGAGGCGTGCGATGGGCGGCGCGAAGCACGCGCTGGTGCTGCCCGGAGATGCGCCGCTGGTACGCGCGGAAACGCTGAAGCAACTGATGCGCACGCACATCGAGAGCGGCGCGGCGGCGACTCTGCTGACGGCAGTGCTTGGCGACCCCACGGGTTACGGCCGCATCGTGCGGCGCGATGAAAAGCGCGTGGCGGCGATCGTGGAGCAGTCACAACTTACCGGCGATCAGGCGGAAATCAATGAGGTCAACTCCAGCATTTATTGCTTCGACCTCGGAAAATTGTGGCCGGTGATGGCGCAGCTGAAGCCGGACAACGCGCACCGCGAGTTCTATCTGACTGACGCGATCCGCCTGCTTGCAGATGGCGGAGAGACGGTGCTCGCGAAGGTTGCGCCAGACGCGGCGGAAATTCTGGGCTGCAACACGCGCGCGGAACTCGCCGAAGTGGACCGCACATTCCGTCGACGCGCGGCCGACGCATTGATGTCCGCGGGCGTGGCGATTCAATTTCCGGATACGGTGGTGATCGATCCAGATGTGATCGCTGGAGCGGATACGGAGATCGCCGCAGGAGTCCAACTTCTGGGGCGCACGCGGATTGGCGGAAATTGCCGCATTGGCGCGGGAAGCATTTTGAATGATGTCACATTAGGAGAAGGCGTGGCGATCAAGCAGTATTGCGTTCTGCACGCGAGCCGTGTGGCGGCGGGCGCGCAGGTTGGGCCGTTTGCTCGCCTGCGCGAGGGAGTGGAACTCGCTGAAGGCGCTCGCATTGGAAATTTCGTAGAAGCGAAGAAAGCGGTGCTCGGCCGCGGCGCGAAGGCGATGCACCTGAGTTATCTGGGCGATGCGCGCATTGGGGAAGCGACAAACATCGGCGCGGGAACGATTACGTGCAATTACGACGGCATAAAGAAAAACCAAACGTCGATCGGCAAGCGCGTGTTCATCGGGAGCAACTCCGCGCTGGTGGCGCCGGTGCGCGTGGGGGATGGCGCGTTTGTCGGCGCGGGTTCGGTGATTACGAAGAATGTGCCGCCTGACGCGCTGGGAGTGGCGCGGGGGCTGCAGCAGAATATTCCCGGGTGGGCGCGCAAGCGGCGGCAGGAGATGACGCGCGACGGGAAGCCGGCGAGAAAATCTTCGCGCAAGAAATCACGGCCTCGAACGAAAAGCCGGCGCGCGAAAAAAGGCCGGCGGCGGCGTTAGGGTTTCTTCTCTTCCGATTCGGCGAGGGCGAATTCTACGCGGCGGCGAATGGGGTCGATCCGTTCGGCTACCACGCGGATACGATCACCCAGGTGCCAAGCCTGCGGACTCTTTGCGTGACCACCGCGCCGGTGTTGCGTTGGGCTTCCCACAACAATTACGTGGTCGCGCTCGCGATAAAGACAGCGCTCGCCAGTTTGCTCTTCAAGACGATTGATTGGGACAAGCCCTTCGACGAAAACTTCCATCAGCTCGACGAAGAATCCAAACTTCTGCACGGAAATAATCAGCGCGTCATATTCCTCGCCGAGGCGGCTCTCCATAAATTGCGCGGTCTTCCAGTCCATCAATTCGCGTTCGGCGGAAACGGCGCGGCGCTCGGCGTCGGAGGTTTCATTAGCCATAGTGCCAAGTTCCGCTTCACGGTAAGGGCCGCGAGTGATTTCATTCGCGCGGGCGGGCGTGGCTGCGGACTGATTTGCGAGCGCCCATTTGAGCGCGCGATGAACGATTAAATCCGGGTAGCGGCGGATCGGCGAAGTGAAGTGGCAATATTCGCTGAAGGCCAGCGCGAAATGGCCGAGTGGGCGCGCGTCGTAACGCGCTTGCTTGAGCGAGCGCAGCATCAGGTAAGAAATGATGCGCTCTTCCGGCTTGCCAGCGAGCTTGTCCGTGAGTCGCTGGTAATGCTGCGGGCGAATATCAATGTCCAAGTCGGCGGGAAGCGTGACGTACATCGGCCGTTCGCGCGAGCCGCGGCCGGAGCGGCCTTCGCGTCCGCGCGGGACGATGCTGCCGTGGCGGACGGCGAGGCGGCGTTCGGCCAAACCGGCGATGCCTAGCGAATAGCCGAACGCGTGCGCCAGCTCCTCGAATTCCAGAACGCGCTTCGCGTCGGGCTTTTCGTGCACGCGATGTAGCGCGCCCAATGCGCGCTGGATCAAAAAGTGCGCGACTGCCTGGTTCGCGGCGAGCATGAACTCCTCGATGAGACGGTGCGCGATATTGCGTTCGCTTCGGCCGATGTTGGTCATGCGGCCTTCGGGATCGAATTCGATAATGCGCTCGGGCAGATCGAAATCGATGGAGCCGAGGTGACGGCGTCGTGCGTTCAAGACGAGCGCAAGGTCGCGCATGGTAAAGAAATGCTCCGCGACATTCGCATAGATCGAAGTGGTCTCAGCATCGCCTTCGATAATTTTGTTGACGTCGGTGTAGGTCATGCGCGCGGCGGAGCGAATCACGCCTGGCGCGAAATCGGCGCGCGTGATTTCGCCGCGGTCGTCCAGTTCCATCTCGGCGCTCATTACGAGGCGATCCACGCCGGGGCGGAGCGAGCAGATGTCCGTGGAGAGCGCTTCGGGAAGCATGGGTATGGCGCGGTCGGGAAAATAAACAGAGGTGCCGCGCAGGCGCGCTTCGCGATCGAGCGCGGAAGCCGGGCGCACATAGTGCGCGACGTCCGCGATGTGGACTTGCAGACGCCAGCCGGAGGAGGTGCGCTCGACGTAAACGGCGTCGTCAAAATCTCGCGCGGTTTCACCGTCAATGGTGACGATGGGAAGATCGCGATAATCGCGGCGGCCCGCGGCTTCCACTTCGCCGGGCGTGCGCGCGACTTGCGAAGCTTCCGCAACTACTTCCGGTGGAAATTCATGGGGGATGTGGTGCTTGCGGACGATGATTTCGATATCCACGCCGAGGGCGCCCGGCTTGCCGAGGATTTCCACGACGCGTCCCGCGCCCGCGACGCCGCCATGTGGGAAGCGCGTCAGCTCGACGTTTACGACTGCGCCATCGAGCTGCGGCAGGCGCGCGCGCGGACCTGCGGGACGGGCGATCCCCATTTTTGCGGCGAGCGCCTCAGGCATTTCTTCGCCCGGGGGAATAATGATCTCGGTGAGGCGCGCTTCATAGGGCGCGACGACGTTGCCGCCCGCGCCGTAACGAAAGAGGCCGACGATGGTGGAGTGCGCGCGATCAAGGACGCGCGCGATGCGGCCTTCGGCGCGTCCGCCGCGGTCGCGGCGCACGATGCGCGCGAGAACGCGGTCGCCATGCATTGCGTCGCCGATGGCGTCGCGGCCGATAAAGAGATCGCCGTCCATCCCGGGCACGGGCGCGTCGAGCACGACGAAGCCGTAGCCATCGGCGTGCGCGACGAGACGTCCGCGGAGGAGGCTGGCTTCGGATTGCGGCGCGGACTGAGGCGGGCGCGCAGCGGCGGGCGCACGCGCGGCGGCGCCTGTTTTCGCGGGATGGCCCTGCACACGGTGTGCGGATTTCCCAATAAGCATAATCCGGCCGCGCGAAAGCTCTTCGACTTCACCGTTGCGCTTCATTTTCGAGATGAGCTTGACGAGCGCGCGGCGGCCCCAGTGGTGCAACTTCAGATCTCCGGCGACTTCGCGGAGCGTCATGGGGCGGGATGCCTTTACGAGAAAGGCGCGTAATTCATCCTGGGTGATGCCGGTTTCGTGCTGCTGGCGATATTCCGGGGGCTTGTGTGGGTGCTTGCCACGCATAAGGTTTTTGCCTAAGGAACCATTGTACCGGGTATGGGGAAAAGTGTGCGGGGCGGCGCAACTTTTGTCGGGGTGCCGGGTTAAAACTAGCAAGGTAATACAGAACCGTCCGGCCTTCCTCCGACAGGCCGGATGGCGTCCCCTTCGGGGGACTCGGGGGGCGACTAGACCTGGGTCGCCCCCCTTTTCCTTTCATGGCAGGCTGATTTGTGGCGGGGCACGCCGTTGACGCGATTGGCCCGCCATCCTAAGATGAATGCCACCACTCAAGTTGAGCCGGATGCAATTCCAACTCCCTAACGCAAAATTGGCGGCACGCATGTGGCTGGCAATCCTGGCGATTGCCGGGGCGTGGGCCGCTGTGTGCGCGGGGCTGGGAGCGGAAAAAGTGAAGGACTTGCATTTTCAAGGTTACGTCAACGATTTCGCGGGCGTTCTGAGCGGCGCGGCAAGAGAAAAACTGAGGGCGCTTTGCACGGAGGTGGATCGAAAGGCGGGCGCGCAGATTGCGATTGTGACTGTCAAGTCGCTCGACGGGGAAGCGATTGAGGACTTCTCGGTTCAGTTGGCCACGCAATGGGGGGTGGGGCCAAAGCAGAAGTCGCGCGGGGTGATGATCCTGCTCGCGCCCGGAGAGCACAAAGACAGGTTTGAAGTCGGCTACGGGCTGGAGCCGATCTTACCTGATGGAAGAGTCGGCGGATTTGGGCGCGAGGCTGTGCCGCTGCTGCGCGAGAACGATTACGACGGCGCGGTGCTTTTGATGACGCAACGCGTTGCGGCGGTGATTGCGGAAGATAAGGGAGTAACGCTGGATGCGCTTCGCGGGGCGAGTGCAAGCCCCGAACGCGATGACGGAAATTCAGGGTCTCACTTTCAATTCCCTCCGCGCCTTACAGTCCTTCTTGTGTTTTTTCTGATCAGCATCGTGATCAGGCTGATCTTCTCTGGTACGGGACGAGGGACGCGGTGCCGCGGGGGCGGTGGATGGTGGATTGGTCCGATGATTGGCGGGGGCGGCGGTTCCTGGGGTGGAGGTGGATTTGGCGGGGGAGGCGGAGGGGGCGGCGGCTTCGGAGGCTTTGGCGGAGGATCGTTTGGAGGCGGGGGCGCGAGCGGAAGCTGGTGATCTATTGTCAGTCAGCGCAGGACGTGAAGAGTGCGGATGAGGGGCCATGGAAAAAGATCTTGCTGAGTTCGTGCAGAAGCTGAGAGACGCCGCGGGCAAAAATTTAGAGTCAGTCATTCTATATGGCTCCTCCGCGAGCGGAGAGTTTCAGTCCAAGCACTCGCACCTGGACATTCTGTGCGTCGTCGAACGCGCGGACGTGGCGCGCATCGAGGCGCTGCAGCCCGCAGTTGAATGGTGGATTGGAAAGGGCAATCCGGAGCCGCGCGTTTTCACGGCGGAGGAGTTGCGACGCTCGGCGGACGTTTTCGCGATTGAACTTCTGGATATGAAGGACCGGCACAAGGTTTTGTTCGGCGAGGATGTTCTCGCGGACCTCACCGTGCCGCTTCGCTACCATAAGTTGCAAGTCGAGCGGGAACTGCGGACGAATTCACTGCGCCTGCGACAGACACTTCTAATTGCGCCGAAAAAGGCGAGGTTGGGGATTATGGTTGCGTCGGTTTCGTCATTCGTGGCGCTATTCCGCCACGCCCTCATTGCGTTGGGTGAATCGCCTGCAGCGAACAAGCGCGAGGCGGTTGACAGAGTTGCGAAGCTGGCGGCTTGCAGCCCGAGTGGGTTCCACGCGGTGCTGGATTTTCGCGAGGGGAAGCGCGGCGAAAAAGAAATCGATATATCGGGAACGATTCAGAGCTATGTTGAACTCGTAGAAAAGGTTACGAATGAAGTGGACCGGCGGCTGGAGGAGAAATCCTGAAGTGGGGATTCGCTGGGCTGTGCTGGGCGTGCAACAATGCCGGCCAGGGTAAGAATTCAGCGGCGCGGCAATAATCTCAATTTCACGTTCGGAGGAACACAATGAAAAAGGTTTTGATCGCGTTTATCGTTGCGGCGCTTGTAGCTGCCATCGTCGGCGGGATGTACGTAAGCCGCCGCAACCAAATGGTAGTAAAGAATGAAGCGGTGCGATCCGCGTGGGCACAGGTGGATGTTGTGCTGCAGCGCCGCGCCGACCTGATTCCGAATCTCGTGGAGACAGTGAAAGGGTTCGCCGCGCAGGAGCAGACGGTATTCCACGACATCGCAAGCGCGCGCGCCGCGCTACTCGGCGCCAAGACTCCACAAGACAAAATTACGGCCAACGGTCAACTGGACGGCGCCATCGGCAGGCTGCTGGTGATCGTGGAGAATTATCCGCAACTAAAGTCGAATGAAAATTTTCTCCGTTTGCAGGATGAACTGGCGGGATCGGAAAACCGCATCGCCCAGGAACGCAAAAACTATAACGGCACGCTGCAGGACTACAACACTTATATCGGACTTTTCCCGAACAGCCTTTTCGCCAGATGGGCGGGGTTCCAGCGCAACAACGCATATTTTACGGCGACGGAATCTTCGCGTGAAGCGCCGAAGGTTCAGTTCCCCGCGCCGACTAGGTAGGAACACTCCGGCCAAGAATTAATTGCCGCTTTAATCGCCGCCGCGGCGGCCTCCGCGACCGCCAGCGCCGGGCTGTTGCTTCGGCGGCACGGAAATTCCCGGCACGTTGGCCGCGCGCATCTTGGCATTTAGATCCGCGAGATCCTTCTTCTGGATTTCATCCCATTTTGCAAGCTGCTCGGTGAGCTTTTTGTTCAGAACCTCGAACACGGCATAGGCCTGCGCCGTCGGCGCGGCTTCAGCACCCTCCACGGAGCTGAAGAGCGCGACGAGTTGGTTCACCACTTTGATGGGGAAATTCAGCGCGTCCTCGCCCGCCGTGGCTTTCACCTGAATCAACTCTTCCTCCACTGCCGTCATGTTTTTGTTCAAGGCGTCGGCGGCATCAAGGACTGTCTTATTTTCTGCGTTCGCGGGGAGGCGCTGCTTGAGCAAGTCAATTTGCTGGCGCAGGCCTCGGATCTGGTTGATTCCGTCATGGCCGGCCGTGATTCGCGCGTTGAGTTGAATGGCGAACTGATATTGCTTGTCGAGATCGGCCTGCGAAACGTGCACACGCGGGTCTGTCTTCACTTCGGCTTTTGTGGTGTACGATTGGCCGCCCGCAGTGATCTTCACGTTGTAAGAGCCGGTGGGAACTGCGGCGCCGCCGATGCGGCCTCCCCAGTAAACAGGGGTTGGAATTGCGTCGGTTGGTGGATCGGTGCGCAAATCCCAGGTGAAGCGATTGAGACCGGGATTTGCTGTGGGCGCAGCAGCTCCGCCGAACCCTCCGCGTCCGCCGCGACCACCGCCGCCTGCGGCGGCTTCCTCTTCGGGGGGCGCGCCTTCGGCGCCCGCTCCACGTCCGCCGCCGCGTCCGGTGAAGGTGCGCAGGACCTTTCCGCTGCCATCGGAAATTTCAATTGTGAGCGGGCCTTGCGGCGCGGCCTTCAGCCAGTAATCGAGCGTAAGGCCGCCGCGCCCTCCGCGAATCGCGGGAACGGGCGTGAAGACGTGCGCGTCCGCGTTCATCGCATCGGCGGACATTTCGCGTAGCGGCGAGATGTTGTCCAGCGAATAGAACGCGCGGCCGTGCGTGGCGATGACAAGATCATTGTCCTTGAGGACGAGATCGTGGACAGGAGTGTTTGGCATGTTGAGGCGGAACGATTTCCAATTCGCGCCGTCGTCAAAGGAGATGTAAACACCTGCTTCGGTCCCGGCGAAAAGAAGTCCCTTTTTCTTGGGGTCGGCCTTCACAGAGTGGGTGACCAGGCCATCGGGAATGCCGTTGGTGATTTTCGTCCACGACTTGCCGAAGTCGCTGGTCTTGTAAATATACGGGCGCATGTCGTCAAGCTTCTGGCTGTCGAGCGCGACGTAGGCCGTACCGTCGGTGATTGCCGATGGATCCACGATGCTGACCTTGATCCAATCGGGAACTCCTTTGGGCGTGACGTTTGTCCATGTTTTGCCGCCGTCGCGCGTCAATTGCACGAGGCCGTCGTCGGTGCCGGCCCAGATTTCACCTTTTGCAATTGAGGATTCAGCGATGCAGAACACGGTGTCGTAATACTCGACGCTAGTGTTGTCGTGGCTGAGCGGGCCGCCGGTGGGCGCTTGCTTGGACTTGTCATTGCGCGTGATGTCCGGGCTGATGGGCGTCCAACTCGCGCCTTCGTTGTTCGACATCAGAACGAATTGTGAGCCAGCGTAGATGACATTCGGATCGTGCGGGGAAGTGGCAATCGGAAACGTCCACTGAAAGCGGTGGGCGATATCCGCCGCGCCGGAGCCCATCGGATTGAGCGGCCAAGGATTGATGTCGCGCTCTTCGCCCGTGGCGTGGTTGAGAACCGTCAGCAGGCCGTCGTAAGAGCCTGCGTAGGTGACGTCGGGGTTGTCGCGCTTGGGGACGACCCAGCCAGATTCGCCGCCGCCGACATCGTAGAACTCGCTTGCGCCGCCGCGCCCGCCTCCGCCGCGGCTGGATATTGCGACGGTCGAGTTGTCCTGCTGCGCGCCGTAAACCATGTATGGAAATCGCGAATCCGTATCCACGTGATAAAACTCGGCGGTGGGCTGATTGTCCTCCGTCGTCCAGGTGCGCCCGCCATTGTGCGTGACACTTGCGCCGCCGTCGTTGCTGTTGATGATCCATTCGGCATTCGTGGGATCAATCCAGAAACCGTGATTATCGCCGTGCGTTCCGCGCATTCCGGCGAACGCGCGGCCGCCATCCACGGACTTGAGAATCGAAGTGTTCAGGACGTAAACGACATCGGCGCTCTTGGTGTCCGCGAAGATGTGGTGGAAATACCAGGAGCGCTGCGTGAGGTTGTGATCGCCGGTGAGAAATTGCCAGGAATCGCCGCCGTTGTCGGAGCGATAAACGCCGCCGCGTTCGGCTTCGATGATCGCGTAGATGCGGTTGCTGTCCGCGCCGGAAACGGAGATGCCGATGCGGCCGAGCACGCCAGCAGGAAGACCGCGCCCGCGGATTTGCGTCCACGTAACTCCCTCGTCGCCGGAGCGGTAAATCCCGCTGCCCGGCCCGCCGCTTTCAAAACCCCACGGCGTGCGCACGAACTGATACATCGCCGCGAAGATGATGCGCGGATTGTGCGGGTCCATGCTGAGATCAATCGCGCCGGTCTTGTCGTCCTTGAAGAGAGTTTTCGTCCAGGTGTTTCCGCCGTCGGTTGTGCGGAAAACTCCGCGGTCAGGATTGGGCCCGAAGGCGTGGCCCATCGCGGCGACGAGAACGATGTCCGGGTTGTACGGATCCACGGCGATGCGCGCGATGTGGCGCGTGTCTTCAAGCTTGATGTGCGTCCACGTTTTGCCCGCGTCGGTGGACTTCCACATGCCGTCGCCGTCAGAAATGTCACCGCGCATGCAGGATTCGCCGGTGCCGACGTAAATGACGTTGGGGTCGCTGGGCGCGACGGCGATCGCGCCGATGGAGCGGATGTCTGTGCTGTCCGTCATGGGCGTCCAATTTTCACCGCCGTTGGTGGTTTTCCAAACGCCGCCAGCCACCGCCCCGAAATAATATGTGTCGGGGTTGCCGGCCACGCCCGTGACGGCAAGCACGCGCCCGCCGCGCTGCGGCCCAATGGAGCGCCAGCGCAACGGGCGCCACATATTCGGCTCAAAGGACTGGCCGAGCGAAACCGCTGCTCCCAGTAAGAGAAGCGCGCTGACTCCGAGCAGAATCTGACGGATCCCCCACGACTTGTGCGATCGCATTTCTTGCTTCCTCCCGAACTTGGAATGGCTGCTTATGGATGGCGGCGGGATTCTATCGCCAATAGTAGGTGAGGGGCAAAGATTTATGAAACTTTGGAGATCGAACTTCGGCGTTGCTGAGGATCAGACGAGCGCGGCTTCCGCCTCACCGGGAGTCCCGAATGCGGTGAAGAGTCCGTCCACATGGGTGACGGTGAGCACCGCGCGGACGCGCTCATTCATTCCCGCGAGCGCGAATCGCCGGCCCGCCTTCTGGCTCGATACCTGCGCCTGCACGAGCAATCCCAGCCCAGCCGAGTCCATGAATGGCACGTTCGTGAAGTCTAGAATCGTCGCGGTTTCGCCGCCGGCGCGCAGCTCTTCCCGCAAAGGGAAAAGCGTGGTGATGATGAGCGGTCCCGCCATTTCAATGACACGCTGGCCGGGGTTTGCGCCCTGCCGGGAATGAAGTTTGAACTCAAATGGTTGCGCGGAAGCTTGCATGGGGGCGGATTCTACCTTCCCGCGCCCCAGGAATTGTTACAGGAGTGTGAAAACGTCCTAGCCCGGCGGGGCGCCGATTCAGCTCTCGGGCAGCCTCGAAAGAGAAGATATTGGTGCCCGGGAGAGGACTCGAACCTCCACGGCCTTTCGACCACTAGAACCTGAATCTAGCGCGTCTGCCAATTCCGCCACTCGGGCACATTGTGCGGTGTTGCGAGGCAAAAAGAATTCTGCCTGCCAGCTTGGGCTTTGTCAACGCGACGCGGGAAGTTGATTCGGCCCTCCCCCAATTGCGCTGGGTTCATGTGACCCCTATATACACCTATACACCGTCCGCGCGCGACGGTGTTATACTCCCGGCAGAAGTGGAATTCGGCCCCTAGTATGGCCTGCGGAGGCTCAGTCCGGCCCAAAGTAGGAGGGTGCCATGGAACAATTAACTTCAGGGTGGCTCGGTTATTTGTCGTTGCTGTGGGTTGTCGTAGCTGCTCTCTGGCTGGCGTTGCTCGGATACCGCGCAATGCTCACCAGCCGCGAAGAAGACACACTTTACCTGACCAAAGGCGAGGCTCACGCAGCAGAAGAGCAACATTCGTTGGTGGGCAAGCTCGAACGCCTGAGCAAACCCATCTGGGCTTCCGGGGTTCTGGTGGGTGTCTTGCTCCTTCTGATTCTTGGCATCTGGCTCTGGCGCGGCATGAACGCCGTCCCGTAGTCCGGAAGAGGCCGTCCGGATTGGACGAGCTGCGCGCTAACGCGTGCCGGATCTGCCTGCGGGAGCCGGAGTTGGTTCCTGTGTGACTGACGTATGGTTCAACACGATCAGCCACTTGCCGTTTCTTTTCTCGAAGACAAGAGTTGTGTGGCCGTGCGCGTTCAATGCGCCGCCATCCATCGCGCCGCTTAGGTCCCACTGGTAAGTCACCCACGCGGTATTGCCATCAACTTTGCGAAATGTATTCGTGCGCTCAAGCCGCACGCCTTGGATCCGCGCGCGCTGCTCCGTGAACACGCGAAGGTAAGCGGGCCAACCGGAAAGAGGCGGCTCCCAAACGCCGCTCACCATCAGCACGTCATCCGCGTAAAACGGGTGCATGCCTTCGCCATCGCCCGCCTGCCACGCGGCGAGCATCAGAGAGATGCCACGCTCAATTGCGTCGTCGTCGGAACCGGGAACAGTGGAGGCCTGCGCATCCGCCGGAGGCTGCTTCTGGTCTTTCTTATTCTTTTGGCCGACCGCGGCCTGCGAAACAAATGCGACGAGCAACATTCCCAGAATAATTCGCCATGCCGCGCCAGCTTTGCCGGTATTCAATTTCAATGCACTCATCATTTCCCCCTGCACTTCCGTGAAACGAAAATAGCACGGCCTGGAACGCGGCGCGGGAAAGGATTCCAACAGAGTTCGCCAGACGGCAACTTCTTCAGTTGCGCTCAGGTGGCTCACGAATCGCAGCGGCACGATTGCTTCGCGTTACTTTGCGCGCGATTGGCTAATCAGGTTGACGAATAAGCGGTACGCGCCCGCATTCCCTTCGGGCAGTTGGCGGAAAAATTCGAGCGCGGCGTAGATGTAAACCCCCTTGCCGAACCGCGTCCACACAAGAGATCCATTCAGATCTGATTCGCCCGGGTCGTGCATGGAGAGCACGGCCCGGTAATGCGAATCAAAACTCGACCAAAGATAATTCGCGCGCTCCTGCACCCAGCCTTTGAAATCGTCCTGGGTGATCTTGTTTGGGAAATTCAGAAGGGGTGAATCGGGCGTGAGAAATCTTACCTCCGCGGTTTCGTCGGTGATGCGCAGCGCGCCGCCCTGCATCGCGGCGGGATAGGGAGTAATCTGCGTCTTCAGCGAATTCCAGAAATTGTCGCGCTCGTATTCGAGAATTAACGTGCCGCCTGCCTTCGCGTAGTCGAGCAGGCGCTGGTTGTTGGCCGGCACGTCGGGGCGCAATTCATACGCGCGGATGCCGACGATTATGGCGTCAAAGCGGCTCAGGTCACTAAAGGTAAGCGCGGCCTGGTCGAGCATCTCCACGTGAAGGCCCAATCGTCCGAGCGCTTCGGGTACAAGCTCCAAGTCCGCGGCAACGAAACCCACGCGCAGGTTCGCGGGGATGGTGACGTCAAACGCGTGAACGGGTGCGGCGGCCGGTTCGGTCCAAAGAAACGCGGGGTATGACGGCAGGGGCGTGAGCGAGGTGCGGAATGTTTCGTTTGCGCGCTTGGCCCAGGCCTTTATCTCGTAGTTGCCGACGGACAATTTATCCGGCGGCGTGACGCTGAAGCGCACGAGCGCGTCCCCCCCCGCTGTCAGATCTACTTCCTGCGCTGGGGGCGCGCGCCATCCATCGGGCAAATCCAGTCCGGCGGAAATGTGCGCGGCGTTCGCGGAATAAGAGTGCACGAGTGCAAGCACTTCCTGGGGCTTGCGCGGCTGGTTCACTGCGATGACAAACTGCTTTGGCTCGAGCGTAACCCCAATCGCGGGGACGAGGCGTAACGATTCGGTGATTACGGTTGTTGCCGTCGCGCGCTGCGCGGTGACTTCCGAGTCGGTGTCAAACCCGTAGCCTTCGACGGTCGCATGTGCACGCGCGAGTACGAGTGGAGCGGGAAACGGGAGCATCCAGTCCGCCGAGCCGTGCGGCGTCTGCGCCCCGGCGGGAACGGACACCGCAAAGGATGTGTTCCCACTATTGTCGCCGGGTGTATTTGTCGAGCTCCACCCTTCCGGCAAAACGAGAGTCGGCGGGGCAAATTCCGCGCTCGCGATTCCTTCGCGGTGGATCTGATCCACGCGTACATTGAACGATTCGCCGGCGATGGCGTTGGTGCGGTCCGCTTGAGCGAACACACGGATTCCCACGGCGATTGTCAGTGCGCGATCAACCCGCCCGCGGGCTTTTGCCAGTTCGTATTCCGCGTCGGGCGCCGCGGCGCCGGCGCGCGCGGCGACTTGCGATTCGAGATCCGCGATATTTTTCCCCGCGCCGGCGAGTTCGTGCACCGTCCTGGGCCAATCGAGCGCCTGCGCCGCAATGCGCGCGCGCTCGAGGAAAAGGTCCGTCTCAATCAATTTCGTTTTGAGAATGTCCGCGAACGCGGGAAACCGCGCGGGAAGCGAGCCGAGCGAAAGAGAAAGTTGATTCTTGTCCAGGGGCGCGCCATCCGCGCGCATGAGTGTGGACGGGCGGCGGAGAAATGCATTCATGCCCGGCGAAAACGAAAACGCGACAACGCCTTGTGAGCGCTGGTTGGCAAAGCCGTCGCGGCTGATTTCGTTGTAAGACTTTCCCCAGATGGGGGAAATATCGTTGACGGGAAGCGTGACCGCATTTTCGCTTGGCTGCCCGCGACCCCCGCCTCCGCCCTGAATTAATAAAAGATCCACACGCCAGGGCTTCAGCCCGTTGGTCAATTGGTCTGGAAAAACATTTGGATCCACGGCGCCTTCCACGGCCTTCGGCGTCAAATATCCGGAAGCTTGGTGATTTCCGTGGCCACTGCGGACGCTGTCCCAGCCGTTGATAACGATGTTCGGCCGAAACCTGCGGATCGTTTCCACCATATCGCGCAGGGCCGTGTCGCCCCAGATGCGCAGCGTCTCGTCCATAGTTTTCGAGAAGCCGAAATCGGGGGCTCGCGAGAAGAAGAGTTTTACGCCATAGGTTTGCGTGGCGGCAAGCAATTCCGCGCTGCGGATTACGCCGAGTTGGTCGCCCTGCTCCGGGCCGATGGCGTTTTGACCACCCTGGCCTCGCGTGATGGTCAGCAGCGCGACGTCGTCTCCGAACTGGCGCGCAAGATAGGTGAGTGTGCCGCTCGCTTCGTCGTCGGGATGCGCGGTGATGAAGAGGACGCGCGTGGCCATGCGGGCGCGTTGGATTGCTTCGAGGGCATGGGGGAGGCTCTGGCCATTAGGGTCAATGGTTGGCTTCTGGGCAAAAGCTGGAAACGCCAGCGCGCAGAGAATGGCAGCAAAGGTCGCGGCAAGCACTGCGAAGCGAAGTCGCAGCAATCTCATGGCGCCACCTGCTTCGCGGCGCCGCCCGCGGGAACGAACGGCCATTCTCCGCGCAGCCGCGCTTGAATCATGTAAACGGTAACTCCAGCTAGAATCACGAGGACTCCCCCCAGAGCAAAATTCCTTCCGGTGGCAACGAACAACGCTGCCCAGCCGAGAATGGTGATCACGGCGGGCAGCGGGTACAGTGGCATTTTATAGGGCAATCGGGATGTGGGCCAGCGGCGGCGCAAAATCATTACGCCGACGGCCTGCCCGATGAATTGTACTAAGAGACGCATGGCGAGGATGGCTTTGATGACATCACTCAATTTGAACAGCAGACTGAAGACAAGCGCCGCGCCGCCGAGGAACAGCAGCGAGACGTGCGGGAATTTCTTTGTTGGATGCACGCGCGCAAAGATGGAAAAGAAATTGCCGTCGCACGCGGCGGCGTAAGGCACGCGCGTGTAACCCAGCAGTGCAGAGAAAAGAGAAGCGAGCGCAATCCAAAGGATCATCACCGTCACGCCTTGCGCCGCGCGCGCGCCGTAGATCTGCTCCATGAACGCGCTGACGATAAACTGTGAATTTGATGCGTGCTGCCATGGCAGGACGCCGAGAATGCTTGTCTGCATCGCAAGGTAAAGCACGGCGATACCTAGGATGGAAATAAAAATTCCGCGCGGGATGTTGCGCTCCGGATTGCGGATTTCGCCTCCGAGGTGGCAGATGTTGTAGTAGCCCCAGTAGGTGTAAACCGTGTTGACCATCGCCCCGCCGAGCCCGGCATAAAAAACCCATGACCAGTTCCACGCGCCTGCGGGATAAGTGAATGCGAGCTTTGCGTTGAAATGGGTGAACCCGCCGAAAATGACCCACAGCATCGTACCGATCACGCCCGCCCACAGCAGCACGGAAATTTTCCCAATGGTCGTGATGCGCCGGTAGAGCAGCGCGACAAGCAGCATCACCAGCCCACCGGAAACCGCCTTTTGCGTGTAAGGGCTGAGCGGATGGAGATAGGTGAGGTACTGCGAAAACCCAATTGCGCCGGACGCTATAACAAGCGGCGCTTGGATCAGCGTCTGCCAAATAAATAGAAACGAGAAGAGCCGCCCCCAGCGGCCCGGGCCGTACGCTTCGCGCAGGAAAACATAACTTCCGCCCGCTTGCGGCATCGCCGCGCCAAGCTCGGCCCATACGCAGCCGTCGAGAAGCGCGAGCGCCGCGCCCGCGCCCCACGCGAGCAGGCACTGCGGCCCGCCCATCGCTTGGATCACCAGCGGCGCGACGATGAATGGGCCGATGCCCACCATATCAATCATGTTGAGCGCCGTGGCCGGCAGCAGGCCGAGGCCGCGCTCGAGGCCTGGGCGCTTGCTCATTTCGGGCTGTCGCGTTTCGTTCACCGGCGCATTCAAACCATTTTGCGAGCCGCTAGCATAGCATTGCACTTGATATTGCAACTCTCGTTGCGCTCCGCATTGCATTTCACGTCGCGTGGGTTCGAGACATCCCTATCCGATGCAGTAGAATGCCGTGCGATGCTGGCGCAATTCACAAGACGTGTCGCGTGCGCGATCCTTCTCTGCTGCGCGGTTGGCGCGCCTGTGCGCCGCGCGCAGGTCACTCATCGTCTCTCACTTCCTCAGGAAGGGCGCGATGGGCTCGATGCTCTCTATCGTGGCGATATGGACGCCGCCATCGAACATGCCCGTCGCGTGCAGGCTGCGCAGGCCGATTCGCCGATCGGATACTTGCTGGAAGCCGACGCGCGATGGTGGAAGATTTATTGCAATGCGCTCGAATTCAAATGGAACATGCTGGACATCTGGGGGCTGGGCCCTTCGCCCGAAAATGATGCGATGCTTGCCGCCGTGGACAAGGCCGTGACGCGCGGCGACGCGCAAATCCGGCGTAGCGAGACGGCGGAACTGCATCTCTACACGGGCAGCGCGTTAGCACTTCGCGCACGCCTGCTGGGAATGCGTGGCGATCATCGCGGCACCGCTCGCGCCGGAGTTGCGGCCCGGGCGCATTTTTTGCGCGCGAAAGCGCTCGACCCGCAGCTTGCCGACGCCGACATGGGGCTAGGCCTCTACAACTATTACATCGACACGCTTACCGGATTCGTAAAAATCCTGCGCTTCTTTATGGGAATCCCCGGCGGAAATAAACAGGAAGGCATCGCGCAACTCAAGAATGCCATGGAGCATGGCGACATGATGGCCGTCGAGGCGCGTTTCTATCTTTCGATCAACCTGCGGCTCTATGACTGGAAGTACGAGCCCGCGGCGGAATTGATGGAGCCGCTTGCGGCGCGCTATCCGCAGAATCCTGTGTTCGCGCTGATGCTCGGAAATATGAACGCGCTTCTCAATCGAAAGGAAAAGGCCGCCGCGTGGTACCGCGCCGCGGCAGGTATGCCGATTGCCGATCCCAAGTGGCATGAGCACGTCGCGAAACTTTGCGTGGAGGGCCTTGTCTCGCTGCACGCCAAGTAATAATCATCATGGGCCGATTCGCAAGACAAGAATCCGCCTCACCGTGCGAGCAGAAAGCGCGATCAGCGCGTCAACGCGTCAGGCTCGTAAGCCGCGTGGGAAGCAAGTAAGCCAGCGCGGTGCCGACAACCAGTCCAACCACGTATCCGTACGGAACGCCAAAGCAAATCAATCCCACCAGAAGGACAATCGCGAAATCGGCGGGGGAACCGGCGGTGTCTCGCGTGAGCCGCATCAGTGCCAGCGCTTCAAAAAGCAAGATCACGCCGAGAATGGGAAGCGGAAATAATTGCACCGCTGTCGCGAAGCCGCGGCTGAAAAAAAGTCCAATGCCAAGATAGAGCGTGCCGTAAATCATCACTGATCCACCGGTGCGGCCGCCGAAGGCGTAGTGCCCGGCGATGCCGCCCGAGCCGTGGCAGGTGGGTACGCCGCTAAAAAATGGATTGATGAGGTTCATGACGGAATAGGTCGCGCTGATCTTTTTGATTGTGGGCGCCCGCTCGGGAAATTGATCCATCGAAACCTGGCGCGTCGCGAGAATTGAATTGCCGAGCGAAAGCGGGATCTGCGGGAGCGCAAGGAGAATGAATCCGGTTGTAATGTCATGCCACGCAGGCACGTGGACTACGGGCAGCGCAAGTCCGAATCCATGCCCCGGAAGCGATCCGGTCAACTTGAACGCAATCGCATAGACAATCCCGAGCGCAATCACGAACGGCGCGGGAGGAACCCGTCGGTTGCCGAGGAGAAGCAGTGTCAGCAAGAATGCGACGCCCGCGAGCGCGAAGCCCCAGCGGCCGTCGGCGGGGATGTAATCCTTCAGCGCGAAGCTTGCGAGTTGCAAACCAAGCCCGAGTTGGATTCCGCGAACTACAATCTTCGGCACGGCGCGCGCCAGCCAATCAATCAAACCCGTGACGGTCAGCAACAGCATCAACACGCCGATAGCGAGCCCGGCTCCGTACAAAATATTGCCGCTGAGCTTTTGAGCGATCACGATTACCGCCATGGCTTTCAGCGGCTGTGCGGGCATGGGCATTCCGTAAAGCAATCCCGTCAGAAGCTGCATCGCGCCGAACATGATGAGAACGCTTGCGACGTCGAGGTGCGCGGCGAGGATAATCCCGACAATCAGCGGAAAATCCGTGCCGATGTCGCCGAACGCTCCGGAGAGTTCGTTGCGGTCAAATCGCGCGCGTGCGCGGAGCCATTGGGCAAGGGCAGTCATAGCGTCTGAGAAAGAGCGATATTATACGATTTAAGACGCGTAAATTGTGCGGTTATGTGTATATGGGACGGCTAGCCGCGCGCGGCTTCGGATTGCTCGAAAGCGTGATATGAGGATCGCACGAGCGGCCCGGCCTCAACGTGGCGGAAGCCCATCTGCTCGCCAAGTTGTTTGTATTCGGAGAATTCGTCCGGGTGGACGTAACGCACAATCGGCAGATGCTCCCGCGTGGGCTGCAAATATTGACCGATTGTGAGGATGTCAGTGCCCTGCGCAACCAGGTCGCTGATCGCGGAAAGAACCTCTTCGCGCGATTCTCCGAGGCCCAGCATCATTCCGGTCTTCGCCGGAATCTCCGGCGCATATTCCTTCGCGCGCCGCAGCAGTTCGAGTGACCGCTCGTAAATCGCGCCTTTGCGCACCTGCCGGTAAAGCCGCGGAACGGTTTCGACGTTGTGATTCAGCACGTCAGGCCGCGCGGCAAGCACGGTTTCGAGCGCAGGCCACACGCCGCGAAAATCCGGGATCAGCACCTCGACTCTGCAGCCCGGCACGCGGCGGCGAATCTCCGAAATTGTGCGCGCAAAGATTGCCGCGCCGCCATCGGGTTCGTCGTCGCGATTCACGGAAGTGACCACGGCGTAGCGCAGACCCATTTTCAACACAGCTTCCGCGACGCGCTCCGGCTCGTCTTCTTCCGGTGGACCCAGAGGCCGCCCCGACGGCACGGCGCAGAAACCGCAGGCGCGCGTGCAAATATTGCCGAGAATCATAAATGTTGCGGTGCGATGCTCCCAGCATTCGCCCATGTTCGGGCAGCGCGCGCTTTCGCAAACGGTGTGCAACCCGAGCGTGCGCATAATTCCCTTCAGGTCCTGATAATTGGGCCCACCGAAAAATTTTGTTTTCAGCCACTCTGGCCGCGGGCGCATCTCAGGTGACGGCACGGGCATGCCGGGGTTATTCGCGTTCGGCAGAATGTTGAAGGGTGTAGCCATGGGACGGAGTTTGAATACGTATTTTACGCCCTGCTTGCTAGCGTGACAAGTGATGCGGCATCAGGCGGATTCCTGCACGTGCGGCTTGCTGGAGATATGCAAACGGTAGCGGTGGGGCGGCATACCCGTAATCCTGCGGAACGCGGTGGTGAAATGGCTTTGATCGCTAAAACCGCAAGCCAGCGCGATTTCCGCAATGCAAAAGTCGCGGCAGCACAAGAGAGATTGCGCCCGTGCAATGCGGACGCGCCGCATATATTCGCTGATCGTGCAGCCGAAATGATGATGAAACTGACGGCTGATCTGGACGGGGTGCCGTCCAACTCGACGCGAGAGTTCCGTGAGTGTGAGGCGCGCGTGCTCTTGATCCCTTAGCATTTCTCGAATTCGAAGCAGCCAGACGGGTGCAAGGCCGCGGCGGGGTGTGGGGTTTTGCGCGGAGGCCTGCTCATCGGCGAGCAAGAGTTGCAACATCACCGCTTCAATGTCTAGCGGGGAGTCGCAATCTTCCTGGCGAAATTCGTGCAGAAGCCGCACGCACAGGGCAACGGCGGAAGGGCGGGCGAGTTCACCCGGTGCGCATATCGTGCGGCCATGCTCGGCGGCAAGCTGTAAGAACGGCTTGCGCAGCTCGATGTGAAGGCCCCTGCAGCCGACCGGAAAATAATTTTCGTGAGGTTCGCCTGCGGGAAGGAACCGCACCGTGCGCGGCGCGCATATTTCGCCTCCGCGGCTGTGCCCCGACCAATGCGCACCCGCGATGGTGTAAATAAAATTGGAGGTGTCGTGGGAATGGCGTGCGACGCAGAGCCCTGGTGCGTACACCATCTCTTCGACTTTCACTGACGGCGTTTCAAGTTGCCGGAGAACACGCCGCGACCAGCCGGGATATTGTGGCGGATGTTGCGCGCCGAACGCGCTTGAAGATGGCTGCATGGATTTATCCCCTCGCAAGCGAATCAGCGGGGGGGCTCACCTTACATATACGCCCCGTGCGCGAATCCGTTGCTCCGAAGACCAAATCTTCCCGTGCAGACCACCTCGCTCCGCCCACACTCCATGAAGAAAACGCTAATTCCTTACAAGATCTCGCGTCGCAGAAGGTCTTAACTAGCGTTCGCAGCCGTGAATTTATGGCGACGCGATAGGAGAACAGCCATGAGCACCCGATTGTTTTCTTGCCGATCTCTCCACTTCTTCTTAGCGGCACTCCTCGCGTCTCTTATTTTGCTGACATCCGCAACGCCGGGGCGGACCTCGGCGGCCGACCGCGGCTCGATCGGAATCTTTTTCGCCCAGCTGTATGATCCCCAAATGCAACCGGGCCACCTCGGCCCTCTAGTCGTCCTGAAGGTTGTGGAAGGATCGCCCGCCGAAAAGGCCGGCATCCATAGCGGGGACCTGGTCATCGCAGTAAACGGAACGCCGGTCGGAGGACGCGAAATCGGAGATGTCCTCAACGAGATTCATGGACCTATCGGCGGCACGATCCGTCTGACCGTTTTAAAGGCCGATGGCAGCCAATCGGAGATCGCACTCGTTCGGGTGCCCTACCCACCGATTTCAAATCCGGCGTCCGATCCATTCGTGTATACGGCTCCCGGGGGTTGGTCAGCCGATCCACGTTATCATTTTCCGCTGCCATGGGCGCCGACGCTTTCTTACCACGGCTTCGTAGATCTCTTGTTTGCGCCGAACTTCGACGATACCGCCTCTCCCGAATATCATTCTTATCTGTTCTTTATGTTGCTGGAAGGTTCGCGCATGCTGAGCGCGGAGCAGTTGCAGTCCGACATGCTGACGTATTTTCGCGGACTGGCCGTGGAGCGAGGCGGAAACTATGGATTCACGCCTGATCTTTCCAAAGTAACGGCAACCTACAAGGAAGATACAGGGACATCGCACACGTTTGGAGGAGCGGCAGCTCGGGCGTTCAGCGGGATCCTAACCATCTACGATACCCACGGCAAAGTCATCGCATTGAACTCGGAGGTTCTGATCTCGGGTTGCGGAAGGTCCAACAACACAATGGTCTTCGTCGGGAATTCACTTGAGCCGCGCGATGGAGAGATGTGGAAGCAAATCGACGAGGTACGCGATACGTTCCGGTGCCATCGGTAGGGTGCGAATTTTTGGGGGGGCGCGTTCGCGCCGGGGGAAGAGTACTTCACGACATGGCAACACGCTGTTCGCCTTCTGTTTGATCACTTCAGTTCCCAACGATGACGTGGTTGACGATCCGCCTGCAGGAAGTGTCCACCGATTCGATGCGGCATCGTTCTGTTTGTTCAATCAAGTCGAAATAGACGCACGAAACTGGGCACAATGTTGCGTGTTTACCACACAATGCCGTGGTGACGCCCACCTGCGTCTGTAAGCGGTTGATAACAAACGGCTTATTTTGCATGGCTTGGGCCAAGAACCTGCTAATATTTTGAATGTCGTGCCGCTGCAAACCACCATTGCGCGCTCAGTAGAGACTCACGGGGTTGGGCTCCACACCGGCGTGAAATGCCGAATGTGTTTTGAGCCCGCGCCTGCCGATACGGGAATTGTGTTCCGCCGGACGGACCTCGACAATTTTCCCATCGAGGCACATGGCAGAAACGTCTCTCGCGTCAGCTACGCCACGTCATTGATGAAAAAGGGTGTGTGGCTTTCCACCACCGAGCATGTTCTCGCCGCCATCTATTCCTGCGGGATCGACAATATTTTTATCGACGTGGACAATCTCGAGTTGCCGATTCTGGATGGCTCCGCGCAACCCTTCATGCAAATGATTGATCAAGCGGGCGTCGAAAGACTGCGGCGCCGGCGCCGCTATCTGAAAGTGCTCAAGCATGTGGAGGTGCACGATGGAGACCGGCGCATCGGGATTTATCCCGCCGACGAGCTTCGCGTGCACGTCTATGTGGATTTTCCACACCCGATGGCGCGGCAACAAGAAATCGAACTCGTTGTGAACCGTGAAACTTTTTTGAGAAGTCTTTCCACTGCAAGAACTTTTTGCTTTCTCGAAGACGTGGACTGGCTTCGCGCCGCGGGGCTCGCGCGCGGCGGCTCGCTTGATAACGCGATCGTCCTCACGCGCGATGGAGTGATGAACGGCCCGCTGCGCTCGCCGGACGAATTCGTGCGCCACAAGGCGCTCGACCTGATCGGAGATCTCGCGCTGGTGGGACGGCCTCTCCTGGGGCGCGTGGACGCGCACAAGGCAGGCCACGCGCTACACACGCTACTCGTTTCCAAGCTGCTTGCCGACAAGACTCTCTGGACAGAAACCTCCTCGCCGGGGGCGGACCATCCCGCGCACGCGCCTGCCACGGCACACGAAGAATCCTCTACTGTTTCCGCGGCGGATTAACACTTTCCGCCTTTCAATCCCCAGCGTTCCTACTGCTTAATCTTGAACACCACTGTGATAAAAGTGTCCACCTCGATGGGCTGGCCGTCGAGCATCGTCGGCCGAAAGCGCCATTGCTTCACGGCTTCCTGCGCGGCATATGCCAGAACCGCATCGCCACTCAGTGCGTGAAGTTCGCGCACGATACCATCTCGGCCAATGATGGCGCGCAGTTGCACCGTGCCCTCCGTGTGACGGTAAAGCGCCAACCTCGGATAGACCGGTTCAACGCGATGAATCAGTTGTGCTAGCTCCGCACCCTCACTCACAGCGATCGGTTTGGTCGCAGCCTTCTTCTCCTCTTCAGGCCTTGGGGGAAGCGGACCATCGAATCCGGAAATTTGGATTAGTCCGGGCCTGTCTGAATTGCCACGCGGATCTCCATTCGGCAAGCCAACGTTTGGCGGCCCATCCAGATTATCGGTGCCCCTCTCCGTGTTTGAGTCGTTTCTCGTGCTCCTGTTTGAAGGCGCGTGAAATACGAATGCGGTGGGTGGAACCCGCCGCCTTTCAGCGGTTCGCTGCCTCGTGTCATTTGGCTTCGGCTCCGTCCCACGCCGAGGCATTCCGCCGTACGGAGCAATTGGGACGGCATTCCTGACCGAGACTAATTGGCTGGTCGCAAAGAGCGGCACGATCAGAATGGCTGCGAGGAGAAAGGCCTGCGCAAGGGCAGAGATGCCGATTGCCCTTCCTCGGGCTCTGCCAGCGCGAGAAGTCGAGTTGGGATCGGCGTCGACCATGCAGTCAGCCAAAAAGCCCTGTAGCACGGCGTTTGTTTGCGGCTTGGATGAATTTATTGCTGCGTTTTCTTCTTGGCCTTCTGGGCGCATCGACACATCTCCTTTATTTTCAGTGGCTTACGGGCTAGCTCGCTGAATCCCTATGAAATCAAAGTGGAGAGGCGCGCCTTCATTCGGGTTGGACACCGGGGCCCGGTGAAGGTTCCCAAATGGACTGCAAATTCCTCTGGACGAGAAGCTGCGGTTTATGCTAAGTAATGCGTGGGGAACAGTTTATCGTTGGTTGGGGCAGGATTTCCTTCCAGAAGTTGCATCCAGTCCGCCATCCAGTGCATCTGAATTATTGGGGGAAGTTTCCAAGTCGCGAAAGGGATGGTACCAGTATCATGAACCGCCAATCTACAGAGACGCTCGGAGTTCGCCAAACCGGGTGGGCCGCGCTGAACCGGGATCCACAAGAAGACATCGTTGAATTCACCTGCCCGCACTGCGGCGCAGATGGAACCAAGAACGCTCGCCGCGAACGGTCGTTGTACCGCTTCACGGACGGCTTCCTGCAGGATTTGCAGGGCGAAGTGACCGTGTGCCGGAGCTGCAAGCGGTCGATGCGCGTCGTACCCATCGTGATGTTGCACGATCAGGACGAGAAAAAGCGCTTTGAAGCCGTGTTCGCCGACGAGTTGGCACCTGTCGCGAATTAATCAAAACGAATAACGAAAACAAAAAGGCCGAACCCCAAGAAACGGGTCCGGCCTTTGCTTTTTTGGGATGAATTGAGTTACGGGTCAGCGCCAACGCCGGCCGCATTCATAATGCAAACGGGCCAGTTCGCGCCGCTCGCTATCGGCCTGGCGGCTGTAATAGCCGTGCTTGCGGATTGCGCGGTCGAGTTCGCGCTCTTCATTGCTGATCTTGCGGTAGCAGCCATCGTCACGATAGCGGTCGCTCGCCTGAGCCACTCCGGCGCCACCGAACATCACCAAGGCGCCCAGCAACACTGCCAAAAGCTTGATTTTGCGGGTCATAAAAGCCTCCTTGGCAACGAGGAAGGCCTGGGGCTGGCCAGGCAATTTCGTTGTCACCCATTGGGATGGCTTCAGGAGCGCGCGGGTTGTCAACAACTGTAAGTGTTTGCTTACATCTGAAATGCGCGGCGTGGGCGCGGGCGCGACGGACTGCGCCGGCCCGGCTTGCATTGAGCGCGGCGCGGCGTGAGAATGGCTCCCGCGGACGGGAGGCTTGCATATGGCTGAGCGCATCAAGGTCGAAATTTTCGGGCAGACTTACAACATGCAAGGCGATTTGGACGCCGCCTACGTCCAGGAATTGGCCGCCTATGTGGACGAAAAAATGAACGCCGTCGCGGACGCCGCCCGGACCGTGGACACCGGCCGCGTAGCCGTGCTTGCCGCGCTCGCCATTGCCGATGAGCTCCATACCCTGCAGCGAAACCAAAAGGAGCTTCGCGGCGCGTTGCGCGACCGCGCCCAGCGGTGCCTTGGCCTGGTCGAGCGCGCACTGAAGCAAACCGCCTGATCAATCTGTCAATCGGAAGGGCGGGTAACTTAAAGGAGTGGAACGGGGTTGGCCCCCCGCACGTCTGGAGTACAATAGGTCGGTCTGTGTTCGGGCAGACTGCATTGCCCTAGAAGGACAGTTTCTTGTATCGAAGCAAACCATCCAGGCTCGCAGGCGCCCCGGCTCTTCTGGCCGTGCTGCTCCTTTTGATGACTGTGGTAATGGGCGGTGTGTGGCATTCGCACGGCAATACGTCGGGCGATGCGTGCCAGATCTGCCATGTGAGCCACCAGCCGGTGGCTCAGCATCTGGTAGTGGATCGAGTCTCAGCACCGATCATTTTTGCCACGGTTCCGTTGCCGGCTGATGCCACAGGCGTGCCCGGGCCGTCGATTATCCTCGCTGTCCCCCGCGCTCCTCCCGCCGCGTAGCCAACACAAAGCGCGCTACGGGTTTGTAGCGCCGCTTATCCGAGGCGAAATCTCAGGAACTTATTGGCAGTAATTTTCAATTTTCACGAATTGAGCTTTTTATTAACGCTTGATTGTGCGCCCACGAATTTTGCGCTGGGCGTGGAACCCGCAGCCAGTGGAGGTTATATGCGTTTACTAAATGAAATGGTTTCGTTGGTAAAAACTTCGCGCCAATTCCCGCGGCGGACACCACGCTGGAGAATCTGGCTTGCGATTGCGCTCGGGTGCGCCGCCCTCGCGTCGCGCCCTGTGGCTGCGCAGCAGAGTCCGCCTGCCCGGATTACGCTCGATCAGGCGATGGACATGGCCGTGAAGCACAACCATGCCCTGCTGGCTGCCCGGAACATGATTCTTCAGAATCAGGCATCAGAGATCACCGCCAACTTGCGGCCCAATCCTGCAATTACCGTGGATGCCCAATTTCTACCGGTCTTTACGCCGAGCGCCTTCACGGGGACTTACATCGACAACAGCGCGGAGTTCGATGTGGGCGTCAGCTACCTGTTTGAGCGAGGCCAAAAGCGCCAGCACCGGCTGGCGGCGGCGAAGGACCAGACCGCCGTCACGCAATCCTTGGTTTCGGACAACGAGCGAACGCTGTCGTTCAACGTTGCGCAGCAATTCGTCGGCGTCCTGCTGGCCCAGTCAACCATAGATTTCGCGGAGCAGGATTTAAAAAGTTTCCAGCAGACCGTTGATATCGGCGAGGCGCAATACAAAGCCGGCGATATCAGCGAAGGCGACCTGCTAAAGATCAAGTTGCAATTGCTGCAATTCCAAAGCGACGTCTCGGCTGCAAAACTCGCCAAAGTCCAGGCGCTCGCGGGGCTGCGCCAGTTGGTGGGCTTTGAATCGGTGCCGGATAATTTCGATGTCCAGGGCGAACTCGAATACCTTCCGGTGCACTCGGGCATGGACGACCTGAAAGCGCAGGCGTTGCGGTCGCGTCCGGATTTGCGCGCCGCGCAACAAAGTGTCACGTTGTCGCAGGGCCAGTTTTCACTGGCGAAGGCCTATGGAAAACGGGACCTAACTGCCACCGCCAACTATTCGCATGTAAACGCCGCGAATACCGCTTCCATTTTCTTCAACATCGAATTGCCCATTTTCGACCGCAACCAGGGGGAAATTGCGCGCACCCGCACCGCTGTCACGCAGCTTCAAGAGCTTTCAACGGAAGCCTCGGAGCAGGTGGTGTCCGACGTGGTGGACGCCTACGCGGGTCTGCGCACCAATGACCAGATCATTCAGCTTTACCGCTCAGGCTATGTAGATCAGGCGCAGGCGTCGCGGGACATTAGCGAATACGCGTACAAGCGCGGGGCGGCGAGCCTGCTCGATTTTCTGGATGCCGAACGCACTTATCGCGCTAATCAGCTTGCCTACCGGCAAGCGCTTGCCAGTTACATGCTCGCGCTTGAGCAGTTGCGCGAAGCGGTGGGAAGCAGGAGCCTGCCATGAAAACGAATCGGCTGCATGCAGCTTTCTTGATCGCGTGCGCGGGAATCGGCGCCCTGTGCGCCGCCGGGTGCGGTTCCGGTCAGGAAGAATCGAAGATGACTTCGTACACGACCGGACAGGGGCAAGGTGACAGCGCGTCACTGTTCACGGTCCCGCAGGAACAGATGTCGCACGTGCAGGTGGTGGCCGTGGAAAAGACACGCCTTGCCCGCGTGCTCCGGCTGACCGGCGCGGTCACATTCAATGCATTCACGACGACACCGGTTTTTACGGCGGTAAGCGGGCCCGTACATCAGATCCTTGTTACGCCGGGCGAGATGGTGACCGCGGGCCAGCCGTTGCTCACAATCAACAGCCCGGACTATTCGCTGCTTCGTTCCGCCTATATCAAAGCACGCGACACTTTCCAATTGGCCGAGAAAAATTACGCGCGCGCCCAGGACCTCTTCGCGCACCAGGCCATTGCGGAGCGCGATCTCCAGCAGGCGGAGTCCGACCGCACGCAGGCGCAAGCCGACGTTGAATCGAGCGCGGACGCGCTGAAAGTGCTTGGATTCCCCGATCCAGAGGCACTGATGAAGAATCCGCCTTCACCGCAAATTCCGCTCCGGTCGCCCGTCGCGGGCGAAGTGGTGGACCGGCTTGTAGGGCCGGGGCAGTTGCTGCAGCCGGGCGCGACACAGTGCTTTACGATTTCCGACACAAGCACCGTGTGGGTGCTCGTGAATGTGTACCAGAGCGATCTGGCATCCGTGCACGCCGGCGATGCCGTTGATGTCACCACGGATTCTTATCCCGAAGTGTTCCACGGGCGCATCTCGTACATCTCGCCGACGATGGACCCGAACACCCGCACATTACAAGCCAGAATCGTGACGGACAATCCCGGAAGAAAACTGAAAAACAATATGTATGTGACGGCGCTGGTGCAGGCGGGCTCGATTCAGGATGCGGTGCTTGTGCCCGATTCCGCGGTGCTGCATGACACCGAAAACCAGCCGTTTGTTTATGTTCAATCAGGATCGAACCAGTTCGCGCGGCGTTTGGTCACTTTGGGTGAAAGCAACGCCGGTAAAACGCAGATTACCAGCGGGCTGAAGGAAGGCGAGCACGTCGTAGGAGACGGCAGCCTGTTCCTGCAGTTCAAGAATTCATTGCAGCACTAATTTTCCAGTCTTAGGGATCGAGACCAACCCATGATCCATCGGATCGTCCAATTCGCTTTGCGGCAGCGCTTCCTCGTGCTGATGGTGGTTCTCCTGACCATTGTCGCGGGGACAATTTCGTTCCAACGCATGCCCGTGGACGCTTACCCCGACCTTTCGCCGCCGATGGTCGAACTGATCACGCAGTGGCCTGGCCACGCGGCCGAGGAAGTGGAGCGGCTTACCACTCTTCCGCTCGAGTTGGCCATGAACGGCACACCGCAGCTTGCTGTGATGCGTTCGATCTCGCTGTATGGGCTTTCCGACGTGATCATGACTTTTGACGAAGGGACGGACCCCTACTTCGCGCGAAACGCCGTGTTCCAGCGGATTTCAGACGCGACACTGCCGACCGGCATCACCCCGAGCATGTCACCGCTATACAGTCCCAGCGGCCTCGTTTATCGCTATGTGCTCGAAAGCCCCGATCGCTCGCCGATGGAGTTGCACACGATTGAGGCATGGATCGTGGAGCGTGCGTACCGCTCCGTGCACGGTGTGGCCGATGATTCCGGCTTCGGCGGTCCGACGATGGAGTACCACGTAAATCTCGATCCCGCGCGGCTTTACAACTACCACATCCCCGTCGTGCAGGTGCTGAACCAACTGACTGCGAACAACGCCAACACCGGCGGCGGCTTTTATTCGCAAGGCGGCCAGTTTTATTACGTACGCGGGCTCGGCCTGCTGAAGTCCGTCGAAGACATCGGCAATGTCGTCGTAGGCAGCTCGAACGGCGTGCCGGTGCGGATCAAGGACATTGGTCACGTGGATATCGGGCACGCGCCGCGGCTCGGCATTTTCGGATTCCAGGACATAAAGAAAAACAACGACGACGCAGTCGAGGGCGTGATCCTCATGCTCCGCGGCGAGCAGACGCAAAACGTCCTTAAGGGCGTCGAGAAAAAGACTGATGAACTGAACCGCACCATTCTGCCGCCGGACGTGAAGGTCCGCCCCTATTATGACCGCAGCGATTTGGTCCGCGTGACTACGGATACGGTTGAAGGCAACCTTCTGCGCGGCATGATCCTTGTGCTCGTCGTGCTGATGTTTTTCCTGGTAAGCGTCCGCGCCGCGGTGATTACGGCGCTGACGATCCCGCTTGCGCTCCTATTCGCGTTTGTGTTCCTGCACGCCACGGGCGAGGCCGCGAACCTTCTCTCCATCGGCGCGATCGATTTCGGAATCATCATTGACGGAACGATCGTGATGGTCGAAAACATTTATCGCGAACTCGCGTTGCGCCGCGGCCAGCCCTACTCGCTCCACGACGTTATCCTGTCCGCCGCGCGTGACGTGGACCGCCCGATCTTTTATTCGGTCGCGGTAATCATCGCCGGCTACATCCCCATCTATGCTTTGCGCGGCCCCGCGGGGCTGCTGTTCCACCCCATGGCCAATACCATGGCGTTTGCCCTCTTGGGTGCATTGCTGCTTACGCTCACTCTCGTGCCCGTCCTGGTTTCCTATATGTTCAAGAAGGGTGTGAAAGAAAGAACGAACCGCGCCTACGAGTGGTTCAAGAGCGAGTACAAAGCGGAACTTACGTGGTGTTTGGATCATCCCGGTCTCACCATGTTGCTTGCCACGATTATCTTCGGCGTATCGCTCTTATTGGTGCCCCTGATCGGCGGCGAATTCATGCCGCACCTGGATGAAGGCGCCATATGGGTTCGCGCGACGATGCCGTACACGATTTCCTTCGAGGAATCCGCAGCGTTCGCCCCGAAAGTGCGTGACATCCTGCAGTCGTATCCGCAGGTAACGGTCGTCGGCTCTGAGCTTGGGCGCCCGGATGACGGCACCGATCCCACTGGATTTTTTAACTGTGAGTTCTATGTCGGATTGCGGCCATACAACGATCCAACATGGAAAACGGGCGCGATCCGCACAAAAGCGGAACTTTCCGCTGATATTGAACGCAAACTCGATTCCTACCCCGGCGTGATTTTCAATTTCACGCAGCCGGCGGAGGACGCGGTGGACGAAGCACTAACAGGGCTGAAATCTTCGCTGGCCGTGAAGGTGTTCGGGGACGACCTCAACGTTCTTCAGAATAAGGCCGTCGAGATTAAGCGCGTGCTGGACAATGTCCCCGGTTTCACGGAATTGACCGTGGTGCGTGAGCTTGGCCAGCCGAGCCTCATCGTGGAAGTGGATCGGGCACGCATCGCACGGTTGGGAGTGAATGTTGCCGACGTTGAAGCCGTGGTGCAGACCGCCGTGGGCGGCCAAGCGGCAACGCAAGTGATCCAGGGGGAGAAACTTTTCGATCTGGTGGTTCGCATGGAGCCGCAATTCCGGTCGAATGCCCACGAAATCAGCGGGCTTCTGGTGCCCACGCCCTCCGGCACGCAAGTTCCGCTTTCCGAGCTCGCCGACATCCGCGAATCTTCCGGCGCTTCGTTTATTTATCGCGAAAACAACTCGCGTTACATCGGGGTCCAGTTCTCGGTCGAGGGCCGTGACCTCGAGGGCATCGTCAATGCCGGGCAAGCGGCCGTCGCGAAGGCCGTGCAAATTCCGGAAGGATACCGATTGGACTGGGGCGGAGAATACAGCGAATTGCTCGAAGCAAAAGCGCAGCTCTCCATCATTGGGCCGCTCACGGTGCTGCTAATTTTCATGATCCTGTTCGCGCTGTACGGCAACTTCAAGTTCCCATTGATCGTCGTGGTGAGCGTGGTTATGACGGAGCCGGTCGGCGCGCTGATTGCTTTGAAGCTGACGCACACTCCATTCAGTGTGTCGAGCGTGCTCGGCCTATTGGTTCTCATGGGCGTGTCCGCGGAAACAGCAATCATTGACACGTCCTATATCAACAAGCTCCGGCTGGAGGGCATGGATATCCGCACGGCCACTCTGCAGGGATCGCTGATCCGCTTGCGGCCCATTATGATGACGGCTCTCGTGGCGTGCCTTGGGTTGTTGCCCGCGGCGCTATCCACCGGCGTTGGTTCGGATTCGCAGAAGCCGTTTGCAATCGTGATCGTTGCGGGTCTGATTTCGCGGCTGTTCCTTGGGCGAATTGTCAGCCCCGTGCTTTATCAAATGGTCGCGCGGGAAAGAGACGTCTTGCAGGTGTAGTGCGGCACCTGACTTCATCTCCTTTAGATTGTCTCTTAGTTATTAGCGGGCCTCGGAGAAGGTTGAAACCCTTGCATAGTCCCGAGCGTCTTATTACACTAAATCGCTGCTCTAAGGGGTTGAAGTGAGTCCTGGATGCCTGTCTAAAACGTGTTTCCACAGGCGCGTTGTCGCCTGCGTGGCCCTCTTAGTTCTGTTGACCGGGACTTCCGTATCCCTCTGGCATCATCACGATTCAGCTTCTGAATCTGAAAATGCTTGTCAGGTCTGCCATGTTGCACATTTTCCGCTGCTTAGCCCGAAGCTTACACCAAGCAGCATCCTGCTTGTTGTAATCAGTTCCGTAGTAACGGCTCCCGAGCAGAATCCTGGCTTGGCTCCCGTGGCGCTTCACGCCACCCCACGCGCACCTCCCCTCTCCGCTTAATCCCTATCTTCCATTGCTGTTCGCGTTGGGTCCGGCCTGCCACGTTGGGTCGGAGTCCAGCAATTCATTCATGAACATATCTAGGCCTTCGGGCCACCCTAGGGGAGGGGCTATGTTGAACAAAAGAATTCTGTGGTGTGTATTTTTCGCACTCATTGTTTGCCTGAGTTTACTTGCGGTCACGGGAGCGCGCGCGCAGTCATCGGGAAACGCAGGCTCTATTGAGGGAAATGTACTGGACCCGGATGGCAAGGCGATTGTTGGAGCATCCGTTGAATTGCATAATCCCGTAAGCGGCTATGACGTGAAGGCGACGACGAATGATCAGGGCCAATTCCGCTTTTCCAACGTTCCGTTCAATCCGTATCACCTGACCGTGACTTTCAAGGGCTTCCAGAATTTTGTGCAAGATGTGGACGTGCGATCCGGTGCGCCCATCACGCTGAAACTCGGCTTGAAACTGGCAGGAACGAGCGTCACGGTGAATGTGGAAGCCGGGGCGCCCGACCTTCTTGAAAACGTCTCCGGCGACCATACCGACGTGGACCGAAACCTTTTCGGAAAAGTTCCGCTCGAAAGCTCGTCTTCCGGGCTCAGCGCGCTGGTTACACAGACCGCGCCGGGCATCGTGGCCGACTCCAACGGGCTGTTCCATGGATTCGGCGACCACGCCTCCAACTCGTTTTCCATAGACGGGCAGAAAATCACAGATCAGCAGAGCAAGATCTTCTCCAATCAGGTTCCGGTTGACGCGCTTCAGTCCATCGAAGTGCTTCAAGGGGCGCCGTCTGTGGAGTACGGGGACAAGACCAGCGTCGTAATTGTCGCGACGACCCGGTCCGGCCTCGACGCCAACCAACCGACTGGGAGCATTCATACCTCATATGGAACCTTCGGGACCGCTACCGGCGGCTTTGATCTTGCCTATGGCGGCCCGAAGTGGGGGAATTTCATAACGGTGAGCGGCCTGAACACCGGCAGATTCCTGGACCCTCCCGAATTCACCGTGACCCACGACAAAGGCAACTCGGAAAACGTTTTCGACCGGATTGACTACCGTCTTGGAAAAAATGATTCGATCCAGCTCAATCTGGGCTACACGCGTTCCTGGTTCCAGAACCCCAATTCCTTTGACGCGCAAACCGCGGACGCGTGGACCGGGCTGGTCGTAAACAATGCCGGGCTCGGACCAAATGGGCTTCCCGTCGGGCCGCAGGATCAGCGCTCGCAGATCGCTACTTACAACGTCGCGCCGACTTACACACACATTTTCAATGCGAATACACTTTTTACGATCGGCGCGTTCTACCGGCAGGATCAGTTCAACTATTATCCGAGCGCGAACCCCTTCTCAGACCTCACGCCGGATCTGCAGAGGCAGAGCGTGGGCCAAAGCCGCAGGCTCGCTGACGCTGGCGCTCACACCGACTTCTCTTATACGAAAGGTATTCAGACATTTAAATTCGGCATCGTGTATGACCAGACGTTTCTGCGGGAAGGCGATGCCATCGGGATCGTGGACCCCACCTTCAACCCTGTTTGTCTGAACGCTGACGGGAGCGCGGTTACCGATCCGACGATCGTCAGCGTTGGTCAATGCGGTGTGAGTGGTACGACCGTGAATCCTAATTTCGTTCCACTTCTTGGGTGCCTCGACCTGACGCGTCCGCATCCCAATGCCGCGCAGGACGGTTGCACCAGTTCCACCGCAAGCTCATATCTTTTCCAGGGCCGCTCGGACATTAAGGAACTGGCGATCTTCGGTCAGGACACCATCACGACGGGCAACTGGTCCATCGTCTTGGGCGTACGTGGCGACTTTTACAACGGCATCACCATAGACCGGCAGGCCGAGCCGCGGGCCGGGATTTCCTACAACGTCAAGAAGACCAACACCGTCCTGCGGATTTCCTACGCGCGCACGATGGAGACGCCGTTCAATGAAAATCTCATAGTCTCCAGCCTCGGGTGCCAGGACCCGGTCATCAACCCTCTTATGGCGATCACGACGGGTATTGCCTGTGACACAGTCCCCCTCCGGCCCGGCTTCCGCAACGAATTTCACGCGGGTTTCCAGCAAGCCTTCGGGAAATTCTTTGTCGTGGATGGCGAATACGTCTGGAAGTACACGCACAATGCCTATGATTTCAGCATTCTGGGCAATACGCCAATCACGTTCCCTATTGAATGGCACAACTCCAAAATCCCCGGCTTCGCAATTCGGGGCAGCTTCCCGAATTACAAAGGCTTCTCCGCCTACGTCACGCTTTCCAGCGTTGCTGCGCGCTTCTTCTTACCGCAGGTTAGCGGCATCGGCGCGACTCCCGGCGGCGGAGTGGCCGCATTTGTGCCTTTCCGGATTGACCACGATGAGCGGTTTGAACAGAACACGCACGTTCAATATCAGTTCAAAAAAAACGGGCCGTGGATCGGCTTCAACTGGCGGTATGACAGCGGACTTGTCGCCGGGGCGACGCCTTGTTTCGCGGACACTGTGACTTGTGCCTTCTCGTCGACTACGATCGGGGGGCAGCAATTCATCAACATGGTCAACACCATCACCGGAGCCCCGCTCAGCCCCGACCAGGAATTTGAAGCAGGCCTTACGTGCAACGGCGTGGCTGCAACTCCGACGCATGGCCTTCCGTCAACGTGCTTGGCATCTCAGTTCGGCTCTACGCTCATCAATATTCCGGCGCCGGGCACGGAGAACGATGACAAAAACCCCCAACGCATCGCTCCTCGGCACCTGTTTGACGCCGCGGTGGGCGATGACAATATTTTCCACGCGGACAGGTACAGGTGGAGCGCGCGCTTCACGGTGATCAACCTGACCAACAAGGAAGCGCTCTACAATTTCCTCTCGACGTTCAGCGGCACGCACTACGTCACGCCGCGTACGTTCACCGGGGAGTTGGGCTTCCACTTCTAATTGGTTTCGAAATCGGGCGTGGCGGCGGAGTGCGTGTGCTGCATTCCGCTGCCGGTGCCCTCCAATCGGAAACGCAGAAAAACATAGAACGCAGCGGGGTGCGCGCCGTAGAACGGCTGGATGGGCGCGGGGACTCGATAGAGTGTTGCATTTGCGCCGACGCCCGTGAGCAAATGCGGTATGAGATGGATGTCGCGCGTATATCCCGCGGTGAAAGCGCCAACGCGGAATGTTGTGCCCACCGTTGCCGCAAGTTGCTGCAGGATTCGCGGCGTGTCGGCGAATAGCTCGTCGCGATCCACAAGCTCGGCGCGGCCGGTGACATAGTTTTTCTTTTGAAATTGCAATACGGATTCGAGCAAGTAGCTGTTTAGGTTTCGCTGAACCGCCGTCTTGTGGTCGCGCCCCCAGATCGCGCTTGTTGTCCAATAGCCCGTTTCCCACGGATGGTTGTAAGAGACGGATGCGGTTGTGCGAAGTTGATCTCCGGGCTCGAGCGCTTCGGGCTTCGTGAGCCGACCGGCGGAGAATTGCGCGATCCAATTTTTGGACGGCATCCAACTCGCGCGCGCCGACCAGGAGTCAACTGCGCCGGTCTGGACGATCCATCGGTTCTCGCCCGGCTCGCCGCCGTGGAAGCCGGAGGCCTCAAGGCTCCAGTGCGGGCGGAAAAGCCCCGCAGTAATTACTTCATCCGAAGTGTGCGTTGAATCCTGCAGGTGGTGGCTGAGCGGGGTTTGCGGCAATTCCTCGGCCGAGGCACGATGCGGGAATGCCACGGGCCCGAGCGCCGGGTCGCCCACAGGGGCGAAATAAATTTCGAGCGTGGTGTGCTCGCCAATCGTGTGCGCGTAGGCCACGCTTAGCTCCATAAATAAATTGTGGGGATGCTGGCCGTTTACGAGCGGCTGGCCGAAGGCGGTCTCGCCGGTCTGAAACAATTCCGGATATGCTCGTCCCGTGATCGTCGCGGGCTCGAGGCTTAGCATGGCGCGGACCTGGAACGCGCCGCCGCCAAGTTCGTGCTCGGCCATGCCCATGAACCAGTTTGTGGAGAAAAACTTGTCCGCGCCGAGGGGGCCAGTCTGCTGCACTTCTGAGATGAAGCCTTCCCCGTGGAGCATAAATTTCCAGCCGCCATACTTGGCGAAGAGCATCGGCGGTTTGCTGGATGCGGGATTTGCGCTGGTTCCCGACGCACGTTGCATCAACAGTTTCGCGGCGGCGTCCGCTTTGCCGGCGTCCGTAGCGGGCATGTTCATCCCCTGCATCGGGTCGTGGGTTTGCACGGGGCTTTGTGCGCGCGCTTGGAGCACGCCCGCGCTTGCCAGAATCGCTGCAGTTATCGCGAACTTCTTCCAGAATTGCATCGGTGCTCCATCAAAGCGGCGCGGGGCCGCGCCAACGAATAGTGATCGTCGCGCCTGGAAAGCGTTCCAGGGTCAGTCGTCTCGTTTAAGCGATCTTGCTTAAGGGAAGTCCGCGAGGCTGCGGATTGCAGGTCTAGACGCGCAGTACGGGCGTGGTGAAAATGAGGCTCGGAGATTTGGCCGTAGCCATGTCGAATCTTAGCGCGCAATTCGCGCCTGCGAATGCTGGGACAAATCCGCCACCGTGCGGCAGAAGCCCTACTTGCTGCAGGGTTCTCTGCTGAGAGCTGCTGTGCGTGGCTGCGATGATTCTGCTGTGGGTGTGGCCCGTGTTTTGATGGCCGCCGTCGTGATGCACTGGCGCGTGCGTGTGTCCGCCGCAAGCGCCCGCATTGCTCATCGGCGTCGGCGCGGGTGCTGTGGCGCAGACAATCTGGCATGCAAATGCCCCGGCGCTCGCGATGGACAGCGCCATCACGAGGAGGATCACGACGCAGAATGCGGGTGTGCGTGCCATCTTGCGATTGGACTCCTTATTTTGCGCCGAAGTTGCATGAAACAGAAGTTCTTTCCGCGTTTGCCCGCGTTGAGGGTGGCGACTACAATGCGTGTGGGTGGCCTGCCGGGCGCGTGATGGCGCGTGGGCTGTTTGAACCAATGTGAATCTCCCGGGTGCTCCATAAAACGGTGTTGTGCATGCCCCGCGTCCCGCTCCGCGGGATTTGGGGAAGCCTGTAGCCGGTGCGGGGCGCCCCCCTATTACCGAGGTTCACGGTCCAGCGCCACACGGCTTTCGTGGACCGCTCTTTTTTTGTTTGGCACACGGTGTTTGACAACTCATGCGAATACTTTTCATCGGCGACCTTGTCGGTTCACCCGGCCGCGAGATTGTAATCCAGAACCTCGCGCGGATTCGTAGTGAGGCTCGCGCAGATTTGGTGATCGCCAATGGCGAAAACTCGGCAGCGGGCTTCGGCATCACGCCAAAAATTGCCGATGAACTGTTCGCGGCGGGCGTAGAGGTGATCACCGGCGGCAATCACAGTTGGGACCGCAAAGAGATCTTCGACTACATTCCACATGAACCGCGCTTGCTGCGCCCGGCGAATTTTCCAGCGGGCGCGCCCGGCCGCGGGCTTTACCTTGGCGAGTTGCGCGACGGCCGGCGCTACGCCGTGCTCAATCTCGAAGGCCGCGTTTTTATGGCGGCGCTGGATTGCCCTTTCCGCACCGCGGATCAGGAACTCGCGCGCGTCCCGCCCGATGTAAAAACTATTTTCGTGGACATGCACGCCGAAGCCACGAGCGAAAAGCAGGCCATGGGTTGGTATCTCGACGGCCGCGTTTCCGCCGTCATCGGCACGCACACGCATGTCGCCACCGCCGATGAGCGCGTTCTGCCCAACGGCACCGCGTTCATCACCGATGTCGGAATGACCGGCCCGCACGAATCCGTTATCGGCATGGACCGCGGCGCGATGGTGAAGCGTTTCCTCGACGCCCTCCCCGCGAAATTTGAAGTTGCAGCGGGTGATGTTCGGTTGAACGGCGTGGTGGTTGACGTGGACGACGCCACTGGCCGCGCGCGCAGCATTTCACGTTTGCGCTACCCGGCCTGAAAAAGCCCTGGCATCTCTCTGCCCGAAACTCTCATCTGGTGGTATGTATACTTCCGTGATGCGAACGTGGTCATTCACATTGTGCGTTGTGATTGCCTCGGCCTTGTGCGCCCTCGTGGCGGGGGCCGCGCGCGCGCAGCTTCAACCCGAGCTTTCGCTCAACGCGAAGAGGCGGCTCTTTCCAATCGTCGGCGCGGGCGTCCGCGCCATCAAGAGCGGTCCCGATGGGCGCTACTACCTTCTTACTCTTCATGCGGTGCTGGTGTTTAACACAACAGGGACGCAGATCGGAGAGATTCCCCCGCCGCCGGTGAATGGAAAAAAGAATCCGGATGCGCTGAATTATGCGGAAGCATTCGACGTCGGCGCCGATGGCCGGATCTACGTCGCGGACCGCGGCGCGAATGCGCTTCGCGTTTTCACCGCGGCGGGAGCGCGGGTGCTGAGCGTTTCGTTTCCCTCGCCAATGGGAATTGTCGCGCTATCGGGCGGCGAGTTTGCCGGGGCCACTTCCACGGCCAAACACCTTATTTCCGTGTTTGACATGAGCGGAACCGAGGTCCGCACCTTCGGCGATCCCGTGGACCTGGCCGAGACGCCCGAATCCAACCAGTACCTGAGCATCGCGCGGCTTGCCACCGACACGGCCAGCAACATTTACCTCGCTTTTACTAATTTCCCGGAGCCTACTGTTCGCAAGTACGATCGTTTCGGTTACGCCGCGCTCGAAACTGTCCTCGACACACCAGACTTTGCGCCCGCCGCACAGGCCATCCGCCGCGAAGTCAAGCGAGTGGACGCCAAGGGCGGTCCGCTGCACCTCAAGCAGCGCATCTCCGCGGTCGGCGTGGACCCGGAAGGCCAGACGGTGTGGCTCGCCATCGGCGACGAACTTCTGCGATTCGACCGCGACGGCAAATTCGTGATGCGCTATACGCTCTATATGGCAGACGGCTCGCACTTCGAGCCGAATTCCATTCTCATCGAGCGCGATCGAATACTTCTTAGCACGAATTTGCAGGGCATCTACGAATTTTCGCGTCCGGACAAGGACCCTGCTCTTGCTCCGCCCGCGGAAAAACACTTCTAGGCGCTTTTTGTGAAATTGTTTGTCTGTGGAAAAGCTGTGTGAAACCTGTGGGCATCGTTTTGCCATTTCGTTTTAATTTCTCTTGCCGCTGACGCTTCTTTTAGTCACAATCCCGCCCTCGCATTAGCGCCGCCCTCAATTGGACGGCGCGGCCCGAAGATGCGCGCGGGGGATTCGGGGCTTCCACAGCTTTTCCACATGCGTGGACGTTGCTCGCGCGGCGAGTTCTCGGTTTACGTTTCTAAGGACAATGCCCTCTGTGGCCGGTTCGGCGACTCTCGTGAATGCCTGGGACAAGATCCTCCATCACATGGAGCGGCGGGTGAACCCGCACAGCTTCACCACCTGGTTCCGGCCAACCCGGCAACAGGGCACGGAGAATGGCAAGCTCATGGTGCGCGTCCCCAACCGGATGTTCCGAAAGAAGTTATCGGAAACCTACGGAGAGCTCCTGCAGGCCGTTTTGACCGAAGTCGGCCTGGCGGATACGCGCGTGGAGTTCCTTTGCGAAGAACCGGATACGCCTCCCGCCCCTTCGCCGCTTGTGCGACAGCAGCGCCTGGATTTTGATTCCGTGGATCACCAGCTGAATCCACGCTACACGTTTGACTCGTTCGTCGTTGGCAACTCCAATCAATTTGCGCACGCAGCTTCGCTGGCTGTCGCCGAGCAGCCCTCCAAATCCTACAACCCGCTATTCCTTTACGGCGGGGTGGGGATGGGCAAGACGCACTTGATGCAGGCCATCGGCCACACAATCAAGCGGCGTAATCCGGCGACGCGGCTTACCTATGTGAGCGCGGAGAAATTCACAAATGAGGTCATCACCTCCCTGCGCTTTGACCGCATGATCACTTTCCGCGACCGCTACCGGAATGTGGATGTGCTGCTCGTGGACGACATCCAGTTCATCGCGGGGAAAGAGCGCACCGTCGAGGAATTCTTCCATACGTTCAATGCTCTTTATGAATTGCGGAAACAGATCGTCCTTTCCTCGGACTGCCCGCCCAAAGAGATTTCCGCTATCGAGGAACGCCTGCGCTCGCGGTTTGAGTGGGGATTAATTGCGGATATCCAGCCGCCCGACCTGGAGACGAAGATCGCCATCCTGCAAAAAAGGGCCGACGCGGAACACGTCCATATTCCCGACGAGGTTGCCGAGTTCATTGCGCGGTCGATCAAGTCAAACGTGCGCGAACTGGAAGGCGCGCTGACGCGGCTGTTGGCGTATGCGTCGCTCACAAATGTCGCGCTGAATATTTCCACGGCGCAGCAGGTGCTGCGGAACATCATCGCCACGCAGGAAAAGAAGGTCACCATCGAGTTGATACAGAAGCGTGTGGGCGAGCAGTACGGCCTGCGCGATGCGGACCTGAAGATCCGCTCGAACACGAAAGCTATCGCCTTCCCGCGGCAAGTGGCGATGTACCTGGTGAAGCAGCTAACTTCCGCGTCCCTGCCCGAAATCGGACGCCAGTTCGGCGGCAAGCATCACACGACCGTGTTGCATTCGATCAACAAGATCGACTCCCTGCGCCGCACGGACAAGGACCTGAATCGCACGATTAATCGCTTGATGGATTCTTTCAATTAGGCGGCGCTTCGTTTGGCAGTTACCCTCTCCGCGGTTTCACAATTCCGCTAGATCTGGTTGACGATCTCTTTTTCTTAACTCCTTGGGTGCGCGCTGTGGAAAACCGGTGCTTATCCTGTTTCCGCTTTGTGCGCGCCTGTGGACATTTTGGTGTCTACAGGCCCTTTTCACGCTGACAGGGCTGGATTTCCGCAGTGATTCACGGGCCGTCACTTTTATTTCCTTTTGCTATGTCGTTCCGCCGTGGCGGCTCACAACGATTTCCACGTTTCCACAGGTACGGCGACTGCGACTATCTTTATCCTTTGATTGAAATGGGGTACATTGTAGCCGCCATGAGTGGCGCCACAGCAAAACGCACCGAAGGGACCGAGATGATGGAATTCAGCGTCAAGAAATTTGACCTACAGGAAGAGCTTGAGTTGACGCAAGGCGTCGTCGAGCGCAAGACCACCATCCCGATCCTCTCGAACCTCCTTTTTGAGGCCGAAGGCGGCAAGGTCCGCTTGACCGCAACGGATCTCGAGCTGAGCATCTGCACCGCGTGCGAAGCGAAAGTGAAAAAAGAGGGCAGTGGTACGATCCCTGCGAAGAAGTTACTTGAGTTGGTGCGCCTCTTGCCTGACGAAGAGATTCGTTTCAAGCTGCTCGATAACCACTGGGTGCAAATCCAATCTGGCCGCAAGAATTACAAGATGGTGGGGATGTCCAAGGAGAATTTCCCCGCCGTTCCTGAGCCGCCTCACGCGCTGGCAAAGATTCCAGCGAAGCTGCTGTCCGGCCTGATAGCGCGCACGGCGTTTGCAATCTCGGTGGAAGAGTCACGCTATACACTCAATGGCGGCCTGTTGATCCTCAAACCGGAAATGATCGCCCTAGTGGCCACGGACGGCCACCGTCTCGCACTTGCGGAAGCGGACCACAAATTCGCCGGATTGAATTCCGAAGCGCGCGTGCTGGTTCCCAAAAAAGCGCTCGCCGAAATCCAGCGACTCGCTGTCGATGCCGGCGAAGAAACTACCATCGAATTCTCACGCGACGATAGCTATCTATTTTTTCAAGTCGGCTCGCGGCGGCTCGTGTCGCGCATCCTTACCGGGCAGTTCCCGAATTACGAAGCGGTGTTGCCGCGCGAAAACAACAAGGCCGTCATCCTCGAGCGCAACGAATTGAACGATGCCATCCGCCGCGTTTCGCAATTGGCGGACCAGCGCTCGCGCGCGGTGAAGATCGCCGTTTCCAACGAAGGCATCGAAATTTCCGCGCAGAGTCCCGAATATGGCGAGGCCAGTGAGACGATCGAAAAGTCCTACAAGGGCGATCCGATTTCCATCGGCTTCAACGCGCAATACATGCTGGATTTTCTTGCCGCCGCGCCCGATGGCCCTGTGCGCCTGGAACTAAAGGACGAGCAATCCGCCGGGCAAATGCGCCCCGAAGGTGACACCGCGTACCGCTACAAATACGTGATCATGCCGATGCGGATTTGATCGCGCGCACGCCGAGAACAGAATAATTTGCTGCACACATTTCCCCTTAATACTGCGCACTGTAAACAGCAATTTTCTGGCCCCGCTTAGCCCCTCTACTAGCGCCCCAACCCGTTGATTTCACAGGGTTTGCAGCTTGGAACGCCTGCCAAATCTGCCTTGAGAAAGTGCTGCCTTTTAGGTAAAATAGGGGTGTTGTCGGACGATTAATTTTCCTCAAGTTCGGCACGTCGGCCAGGCTCGAAATTGCCCGGGGAACCCGCTGTTGCGGGAGGGCGTGAAAAGCCTGGAAGAAAGAAAGTCTTCGCCACGTCCGCGCGATGCGTACGGGATGAAGCGAAAAACCCTACGAGTCCCAGTCGCAAATTGCAAGGGCGCCGGGATCACAGGGTAAGGCGACGGTCGGCTCATTCATCGCGAGCCCCCTCCCTTCGTTTGCAGGAGACCACATGGCAGAAAAAGATTCGGCCGCCCCAAAGGGCGCTGCTGGACATAAGTACGATGCTACGTCCATCAAAGTTTTGGGCGGACTCGAAGCAGTGCGCCTGCGCCCCGCCATGTACATCGGCTCCACGGGAGAGATGGGGCTGCACCACCTTGTATGGGAAGTGGTGGACAACTCTGTGGACGAAGCCATGGCCGGGTTCGCGGACGAGATCAATGTCGCCGTGCATGAGGACAACAGCGTCACTGTGACGGACAACGGCCGAGGAATTCCGGTGGATATGCACGCTACCGAAAAGCGCCCCGCCGCCGAAGTCGTGATGACCGTGCTTCACGCCGGCGGAAAATTTGACACCGATACCTATAAAGTTTCGGGCGGGCTGCACGGGGTCGGCGTCTCCGTCGTCAACGCGCTTTCTGACGAGCTCGAACTCGAAATCGCGCGCGATGGCGCCACGTGGGAGCAGTCTTACAGGCGCGGCAAACCCGCGAGCAAGCTAAAGGAGACCGGAAAGACGCGCAAAACTGGGACAAAGGTCACGTTTCATCCGGACCCGGAAATCTTCAAAAATATTAATTATGTATACGACATTCTCGCGCAACGCCTCCGCGAGTTGGCGTTCCTCAACAAGGGCCTGAAAATCACACTCACCGACGAGCGCACCGACAAGGAGACCGAATTCCGGTTCACCGGAGGCATCGCGGAATTCGTGAAGCACCTGAACAAAGGCAAACAGCCGCTGCATGATTCGCCCATTTACATGGAGGGCAAGCGCGATCAGGTGGATATGGAAATCGCGCTGCAATATAACGACGGCTACGCCGAAAATATCTTTGCCTTCGCGAACACGATTAATACTGTTGACGGCGGCACGCATCTTTCGGGTTTCCGCTCCGCGCTGACGCGCACAATCAACTTTTACGCCAGCCAGACAGGAATGTTGAAGGAGCAGAAGGACGAGGTCACCATCACCGGCGACGACGTCCGCGAGGGGCTCGTCGCCGTCGTAAGCGTAAAGCTGCCGCAGCCGCAATTTGAAGGGCAAACCAAGGGCAAACTAAACAGCGATATCAAGGGGCAGGTCGAGCAACTCGTCAACGAACGCCTGGGCGAATATTTTGACAAGCACACCACCGTCGCGCGCCGCATCATTGGCAAGTGCATTGACGCCGCGCGCGCACGCGAAGCAGCGCGCAAAGCTCGCGAGTTGACGCGCCGCAAGTCCGCGCTTGATTCGAGCGGCCTGCCGGGAAAGCTCGCCGACTGTCAGGAACGGGATCCGGCGCGCTGCGAAGTATTCATCGTTGAGGGGGAGTCCGCTGGCGGCTCGGCAAAGCAGGGGCGCGACCGCCGCTATCAGGCCATCCTTCCGCTCAAAGGCAAAATCCTCAACGTGGAAAAAGCGCGCTACGACAAGATGCTCGGCCACGAGGAAATCCGCACCATCATCACGGCGCTCGGCACCGGCATTGGCAAAGACGACTTCGATCCCGCAAAGCTCCGCTATCACAAAGTGATCCTGATGACGGACGCCGACGTGGACGGCAGCCACATCCGCACTCTGCTGCTCACGTTTTTCTTCCGCCACATGCGCGAGCTGATCGAGCGCGGCCACATCTATATCGCGCAGCCGCCGCTCTACCGCATCCGCCGCGGGAAAATGGACCGCTACATCCGCGACGACCGCGAATTCACCGCCGAAATGATGCGGCGCGCCACCGAAGACCATCGCGTGAAGCCCAAAGAGGGCGCGTCCATCGAAGGGGCCAACCTCACTAGTTTCCTGCTCAACATTCAGGAATACGACCAGGTGCTGAAGAAGCTTTCGCGCCGCCTGCGCGTGCCGGGCCTTGCCGAACTGCTCGCCGAAAGCGACATCGAAAAGAAAGTGGATTTCGAGGACAAGAAAAAACTCGAGAAACTCGAGCGCGCCATCGAAAAAGCCAAGATTGAAGCGAATACCAAGATCGCCTGGGACGAAGAGCACAGCCTTTACGAACTGGGGATTACCGGCGGCACAAAGGAACGCCCCACGCAATGCAAAGTGGGCTGGGCTCTTGCGTCCACGCCCGAATACAAGCGGCTTCACTCTCTTTACCATCAGGTTGAGCCGATGGACAAACCGCCGTTCCAGGTTTCGCGCAACGGTGACAAAATCACCAAGGAAAAAGCCGTGGACGTGCTCTCCTACGTGCTCGAAGACGCGCAGAAAGAATTCACCATCACGCGGTTCAAGGGCCTCGGCGAAATGAATCCCGAGCAGCTCTGGGCCACCACGATGAACGCCGAAACGCGCACGCTCCTGCAGGTGAAAATGGAAGACGTCGTCACGGCGGAAACAATTTTCACCACGCTGATGGGCGAAGACGTGGCGGAGCGCCGGAAATTTATCGAGGAAAACGCGCTGGATGTCGTGAATCTGGATATCTGATCGGCGACGGCGAATTAATGGCTGGTACTTTTTATCAGTTGAGTTGGACAACGCTGCCGGGGCTGCGCGGGCTATCGTGCAGCGGGTTCAAGGCGACGCCAACGCAAACGCCGGACGACGAACGCGGCGTGGGCGTCGAATTCGCGAACGAAACCCAGCGCGACGCGTTTCTGCGGGAACTAGAAGCGCAATTCGCCGCGCGGCGGTTCACAAACGCCGCGGACGCATTTGACACCGTGAAGGCATTCGTTTTGGAGCGTGCAGGAAAGCACTGACGGACGCACGAAGCAACACGAATCACGAGTAACAAACAACGAGGATCAATGGCTGACGAACAGACACCGCTTCAAACATTAGTCCCGATAGACATCGAAACCGAAATGCGGCGGTCGTACCTCGATTACGCCATGAGCGTAATCGTGGCCCGCGCGATCCCCGACGTGCGCGACGGCCTGAAGCCCGTGCAGCGCCGCATCCTGATCGCCATGAACGACCTCGGCCTGGCGTCGAACCGAGGCTTCCGCAAATGCGCCAAGATTTGCGGAGACACTTCCGGCAATTACCATCCGCACGGCGAAGCCATTATCTATCCCACGCTCGTCCGCCTCGCGCAGAACTTCAACATGCGCTACATGCTCGTGGACGGCCAGGGAAATTTCGGCTCCGTAGACGGCGATCCGCCCGCGGCCATGCGATACACCGAAGCGCGGCTTACGCGCATTTCCGAAGAATTGCTCGCCGACCTCGAAAAAGAGACCGTTGATTTCGTCCAAAACTTTGACCAGACCCGCGAAGAGCCTTCAGTGCTGCCATCCAAAAGCCCGAACCTTCTCGTCAACGGCGCTTCCGGAATCGCAGTCGGCATGGCGACGAATATTCCGCCTCACAATTTGCGCGAAGTGATTGAAGCCACCGTGATGCTGATTGAGAAGCCCGAGACCACGCTCAAAGAAGTGATGAAAGCCCTGCCCGGCCCCGATTTCCCAACGGGCGGCTACATCGCGGGCCGTGAAGGGATTTTGCAGGCCTACAAGACGGGCCGCGGTTCTTTCATCATGCGCGCCAAGGCCGCCATCGAGCAGGCGGGCAAGGACCGCGAAAGCATCGTCATCACCGAGATCCCCTTCCAGGTCAACAAGGCCAGGCTCATCGAGCGCATCGCCGAGCTCGTCCAAACGAAAAAAATCGAAGGCATCTCCGATGTGCGCGACGAATCCGACCGCGATGGCATGCGCATCGTGGTTGAAATCAAGCGCGGCGAAGAATCACAGCTTGTCCTCAACCACCTGTTCAAGCACACACAGATGCAGGAATCCTTTGGCGTCATTTTGCTCAGTATCGTCAAGGGCCAGCCGCGCGAATTGCCTATTCTGGACATGCTGCGGCTCTTCATCGAGCACCGCGTCGAAGTCGTCCGCCGCCGTACGCAATTTGAACTTCGCAAGGCCGAAGAGCGCGAACACATTTTGCTCGGCTTCAAGAAGGCCATAGACAACCTCGACGAAATTATCAAGCTCATTCGCAAGTCCAAGTCGCCCGTCGAAGCCAAGGAAGGCTTGATGGAGCGCTGGAAGTTCAGCGACCGCCAGGCGCAGGCCATCCTGGATCTTCAACTCCACCGCCTCACCCAGATGGAGCGCGAAAAGATCATCCAGGAATTGAAGGAAATTCAGGAACGCATCGCCGAGTTGCGCTCGATTCTCGCGAGCGACAAGAAGCTCCGTGGCGTCATCGTCACCGAACTCCGCGAAGTCCAGAAAGCCTATGGCGACGAGCGCCGCACGCAGATTGTGGACAAGGTCGAAGAGATCGAGCTCGAAGACCTGATCGCCGATACCGACATGGCCATTACCGTCAGCCACGCGGGCTATATGAAACGCACGTCGGTAGATGTTTACCGTCACCAGTCGCGCGGCGGCAAGGGCCGCATCGGCGCGAAGACGCGCGACGAAGATTTCGTCGAGCACCTCTTCATTGCCTCGGCGCACAGTTACATCCTGCTGTTCACATCGAAGGGCCGGGTCTACTGGCTGAAGGTTTACGAAATCCCCGAGGCCGCGGCGGCCACCCGCGGGCGCGCAATCACGTCGCTGGTGAAATTCCAGGGAGGCGAAAACCTCACCGCGCTCGTTGCGTCAACAGACCTCGAAGAGGAAGGCCGCTACGTTTTCCTCGCCACGCGCAACGGCACCGTGAAGAAAACTTCGATCGTGGATTTCTCCAACCCGCGCTCGGCAGGCATCATCGCCATCAACCTCGATAAGGACGACGAGCTGATTGGCGCAAAGCTCACCGACGGCAAGAAAATGATCTTCCTCGCGAGCCACAATGGCCAGGCCATCCTGTTTCGCGAAACGGAGGTCCGTCCGATGGGCCGCAACGCAGGCGGCGTAAACGGCATGGATCTTGCCAAGGGCGATTACGTCGTCAGCATGGACGCCGTCCAACCCGATTTCGAGATCATCAAGAAGGAGCATAAGAAGGCGGCCGAAGATCTTGACGCGCTCGATGGCGAAATCATCAAGGATTCGCTTACTTCGTTGATGCTCACCGTTTCCGAGAAAGGTTTCGGCAAGCGCACGCCGCTGGCCGAATACCGCATCACCTCGCGCGGCGGCAAGGGCGTCATCAACCTGAAGACCACCGAGCGAAACGGCTCCGTCGTCGCGGCCCTTCAAGTGACCGAGGAATCCGACGTGATGATCATCACCGAGCAGGGCAAGGTCATCCGCGTCCACGCGAACGAAATCCGCGAAGCAGGGCGCTCGACGCAGGGCGTCCGCCTGCTGCGCGCCGAACAAGGCGACGAAGTCGCCGCCGCCGCTGTGATTCAGGAAGAAGAAGAAGAGCCCGAGAAGGCCTAGTGGGTTGAGGAAAGCAGGCTGCGAGCGGGGCTAATTTCCTGGCGGAACATCTTGTGGCAGGTAATACCCCGGACGCGTCCGCACCGTGGTTTTCGGCCGGTCCACTTCCACGCGAATTTCGTGATAGCCATAAGGCGAAGTCCCAGTCGGGTGATACGAGAGCGTGTATTGTGCATGCAGCTCCCCCCCGATTTTGTCGAGCCCCGCTTCAATCCCCTTGTCGCGCATGGTCGCGATGTGCTCGCCGCCCGTCGCGATGGTCGCAACTTCCAGCGCATGCCCCCGCAAAAGGTTTGCCCCGTGTTCAATCGCCCAGATCCCCACCGCGAGCAAATCTCCAGTCGGTTGCTCCCCGAGTCCCGGAGTGGTAGGCGACTGCGGATAGTGCGGTATCGGGGGTTCCGTGATTATTCCGGGAGGCGTGGCCGAAGGAGTCGTGGTGCCCTGCGGTTGCGTGCGAAATTCCGCGGCGGTTGTTGAAAGCCCAACCGTGAAAATGGTGATGTTTTCGAGTTGCGCCTGCTGCAACACGCCTCCGAGCTTCGACGCGCTCCCGCGGTCCGCCGCCTCCGTAATTGCCACGATCACGCGCCGCCGGTCCGGAGCGCGCTGCGCAAGCATGCGCACTGCCGCAGCCATTGCGTCGTAGAGCTTGGTCTGGCTCCCGCCGTCCTGGAGGTTTTCAATCACTTTGTCGAGCTTGTCGCGGTCGCTCGTGAAATCCTGCAAGCGATTTACGAAGCTGCCGAACGCAATCACGGCGCCCTCGTCAAATTCGCCCAGAATGTTTTGGGTGAAGATGACTCCGGATTTCTGGATTGCTGGAAGCATTGGGGCGACACGCGTGCTGGTTTCCACCAACAAGACCACGGAAAGGGGGTCGCTCCCCATGTCGAAGTGATCGATCTTCTGTTCGGTGCCGTTGTCGAAGAGCCGGAAATTGCTCTGCTCCAGATCCATCACGATCTCGCCCTTTTCGTTGCGAACCACCACGGGCGCGCTCACCAACTCCACTCGTACGCGGATCGGCCCATTTTGTTTGGCTGGGTCCGCCTGAGAATTCGTTCCGGCGGGTTGTTTGATCGGCCCCGGAGGCGACTGCGCCCTTGATTGCTCACCGAGCAGCGCGATCGTGGCGGCAAGAACCGCCATCGTGCAGCAGAGATAGGACTGCTTCTTCATCCAGACAGCTCCCCGTATTCAGTGTACTGGATTGGACGCGCCTGCGTCACGCCGCGTTGGCCGCGCCCGGTGTAGAATGGCGATTCTCTTTTAAGAGGCGTAAACAGTTCGCCGCTGGAGATGGAATGCCGAAGAAATACCCAAACGCTGTAAAGATCGCATATCAAGATTCGCGATTTATGGAAAGTACGGCCGCCCGTCCGGTCCGCATTATTACGGAATACTTGGACCCGCTCACCCGGCTGCGCAAGGAAGGCATCGGCGACACTATCGTAATGTTCGGCTCCGCGCGCATACTCACGCGCGCCGCCGCCGATGAGCGGCTGGCGCGCGCACGCCGCAATGCGAAGAAGCACCGTTCGCGGGCTTCGCGCGAGGAAGTCCGCGAGGCGCGCAACCACGTGGAGATGTCCCGCTATTACGAAGACGCGCGCGCCCTTGCGCGCATTATCACTACATGGGCGATGAGCCTCGGATCCAACCCGCGCCGCTTCGTGATCTGCTCCGGCGGCGGCCCCGGCATCATGGAAGCGGCCAACCGCGGCGCGGCGGAGGCTGGAGGCAAATCTGTCGGACTCAGCATCGAGCTGCCGCACGAACAGGAACCCAACAGGTTCATCAGCCGCGAACTGAGCTTTAACTTCCACTACTTCTTCATGCGAAAACTTTGGTTCGCGCAACTTGCCAAGGCGCTTATCGTTTTCCCGGGCGGATTCGGCACTATGGATGAACTCTGGGAGATGCTCACCCTGATGCAGACCGGAAAACTCCCCGAGCACAATCTTGTTTTGATTTACGGCCGCCGGTACTGGGATCGCGTGCTGAACTGGCGCGAGATGTTGCGGAGCGGCACGATTAATGCGCGCGAGTATGGCCTTTTGCGATTCGCCGATTCCGTCGAAGACGCATTTGACCAGGTTCGCGGCGTCCTCGAGCAGTACCACATGAAGCTCGACACGGACTTGCACGAATAGTTGCGGGACTTCTCCGAATCACGCTGGGTCAAAAAGCAAACGGCCTCCGGTGAGCCGGAGGCCGTTTGCGTCAGCAGGCGTTCGCTGCAGGGACTTCTTACAAAGACGATTCTTCCAGCTTCGCGCCGCGCAGGGCGTTTCCCCCGCCGCCATTTACCTCGGGCGGCCAGACGGCCTGTACGACCCCAAGGTCCGCGGCCGCAGCCGCAACCGCGGCCCCAGCGGAGGCGGCACGCGATGGAGCGGCGCTCCGCAGTTGGTGCAAAGCTCAGAATGCATCTGGTCCACCCGGAGCCACTGGCCGCGCGCCAGGCATTCCGGATTAATGCATTGAACGGTCCAGCCCGGTAGATACTGCACGGTACCCCCCGAACTTTTCCATTGGCCCCTGCGGAACGCAAAGCACGTTCGCGGCAGGACCCGATTCTCCCCTGTGCCCTTCACCCAACGCAGAGGCCGTTTGGCGAAGGACGTGGAAAAGTTTGCCGGATTGTGCGGCAGCGTCGTAGGTGTGTCAAGAAAAAACACACAATTAGTAGTGGGCCTGTTGCGGGCTGTGAAACAACCGGATCCTGAGGCGGTTCAAACCCGTACAAAACTAGTTTTGGGAGGGGTTTTCCTGCGGCTTCGGCGGCGCGGGGGCGGTGGGATTCTTCTTCGCGTCATCCAGCGCGCGCTGCAGCTCCGCGACCTTGCCTTTGGCGATGTCGACGTCCTGTTGCTTGGCGTCAATCTGCTGTTGCGCCTGCGCCAGTTGCGCCTGTATCTGCGGGTCCTGGCTTGCCATCGGATTCGTGTAAAAACCTTGCTGTTGAAGGAGATAGTCGCGCTTCGCCAAATCCAGCTCTTTTTCAAGCGTTTCCAATTTCTGCTGCTCTTGCGCGAGTTCAGGCTCCAGCTCGGCCTGAGTTTTCGGCTTTGCAGCAGGCGTGCTGGGCGGCGCGGCTGGCCGTACGGCGGCATCTTCAGGGGGCGGGGGCGGCGGACCGACAACACTTATGCCAAAGGGATTCTTCGGGATGTTATCGTTCGTCCAGATCTTTTTGGCCGTTTGCGTTGCCGGCTTCTGCGCTCGAAGCTGCCGCGCAATCGCTCCGAGCGACGGAGGCCCCTGCTCGCCCTGCCAAGATTGTGCCACGGCGCCGGCGCCAATAGCCGTCACGGCCAAGGCGCAGATCGCCGTCCTGCACCACATGCCATTCATTGCGCCTATTGGGCCAAATCCACGCATAGAACCCTCCCGATGAGAGCGCTCCAATGCTAGCCCCTGGAATCGCTAATAACAACTGGACTGAAGGCCAGTCCCCCTATCAATAACGTCAATCGCAAGGCCGAGGGCATTTGATAAGCTGTACCGCCTGCCGCAGCCGGAGCGGCAGCAAAGGGAAAATGGACATCCTGAAGAAAATGCGACGAAGGCTTTGCTTCGCGGGCGTGGCGATTGCACTTTGCACCTCTGCGCAAATTCATGCAGGGATTCCCAGGCGTGGGCGCGAGATGAATGTTCGCGGAGCGAATGGCAGAGCGTTTCTTCAGGACGTTGTCGCGCCAGAGGCCCCGCCAATCACGCAGTATTCGCTGCCGCCTGAAAAAGAGCGGCAGGCTGTTGAACTCGCCCGCGGAGGACGACGAATCTTCTTCGCTGAATTCCTCACCGAGGCAATCGTCCTATTGCTTCTCCTGCGGACTGGCTGGGCCGCGAAGTTTCGCGACTTCGCCGAACGCGTAAGCCGGCGATCCGCGGTGCAGGCCGCGATTTTTTGGCCGCTTCTCCTTCTCACCCTCAGCGCGGCGAATCTTCCATTCCGGATTTGGGGGCACGTTCTCGTGCGCTCCTATGGACTTTCGGTGCAGGGCTGGTTTTCCTGGGCGCTCGATTGGATCAAAGCGGAAGCGGTCTCAATCGCCGTCTTGGCATTTGTTGGTTGGCTCGCTTCTGCGCTGATTCGCCGAAGCCCGCGCCGCTGGTGGCTGGGTGCGTGGGCAGTTTCCATTCCGCTCATGGTTCTGGGCGTTTACGCTGAGCCGTTCGTTGTTGAGCCGCTGTTCAATGATTTCCGCCCTCTCACGGAATCGCATTTCGCGCTCGCGCGAAAGGTGCAGCAAACCGCAGCACGCGCCGGGGTCTTTATTCCGCAGAATCAAATTCTGGAAATGAACGCCAGCCGCAAATTGAATTGGGTTAACGCCTATGTGGCGGGGATTGGCAATTCAAAGCGCGTGGTCTTTTGGGATACGCTGCTCGCCCGCACGGATGAAAGCGGAGCGCTTTTTACTTTCGGCCACGAGTTGGGGCACTACGCGCTGAATCATGCGTGGCAATATATCGGGCTATGCGCATTGGGCCTGGCGATTGGATATCCTTTGCTGGCGTGGATATTCGGGGCCGTGCTGCGCAGATATGGAAACCGCTGGCGCATTCGAGCGCCACACGATTGGGTTGCGCTGGCCGCGCTGTTCCTGTTGGTGAATGCGGCGCAGATCGCCCTGATGCCGCTTCAAAATGTCATTACTCGCCACTTCGAGCATCAGGCCGATGTGTTTGGACTCGAACTTATTCACGGCGCCGTTCCCGATGCACCGCAAGCCGCCGCGAGAATGTTCCAAGTGCTCGGCGAGGCAAACCTCGAAGAGCCGTCGCCTTCGCGATTGACTGTGTTTTGGTTTTACTCGCACCCGCCCATCGCGGATCGCATCAATTTCGCTTTGCACTATGACCCGTGGTCCACAGGGCAACCGCCTGAATTCATTTTCCCGCCGACAACAACCACCTCCTCGCCTCAGAGGTGAAGCAGCACGTCTCGCTCGGGAGCGATTACGATTTGTTCTTTTCCCGGCGGTAATGCGCTGCAACTTTCGCGCGATTTCCGCAAACCGCCATCGAGCACCAGCGCCGCCTGCCCGTGCGGGAATCGTCATAGAAGAAAAGTCCGCAGCCCGGATTTGCGCACTTGCGGATCGGCGCCCGCGGACCCTCGGCGATTAGCCCCGCCGCGGACCGCGCAATCGCGGTGAGGAGCCAGGGAAGCCCCTGCGCTCGCGCGTGCAGCGCAAGCCGCCAATCCGGCCGCCCTGCGGTATGCTCAGCCAATGGCTCGAGGTGGTCATACCCCTCTGTGTGTGCAAGGATCTCGTTGATCGGCTCGACCTGACGGGGAACGATCTCCGCTCCATCAATCCGAGCCCCAAACAGGATTCTCAGTGCATTCTGTAACTCCGCTGCATTGCCCAGCAACCCCTCAGCTTCCTCCGGCGCGGTCTCCCAGAGGCGTAAGAGCGCAGGTCTTGATGAAGCATGGACCACAGCGCTTGCCGCAAGGAAATCGACAAACGCGAGGTAGGTTGCGTGCGGCGCTATGTTGGTGCCGTCAGGAAACCTCAAGTTCGCAAAATCGATGGCCAACCTGCCACCGACAAGCAGTGTGGCGCTGGTGCTTGCAGCACCGGTTGCGTTATGCGCGTGCTTCATCTAGTGCCAATTTCCAATCAATTGGATTCACTCTCCACTAACCACTGTAATATATAATAGAGGTTAGGCAACAATTCACTTGAACCATTCTCCCCTTACGATTCAAACTAACCAATGGGGGCACCTGCTGCATCTAATTCCTCCATCAGATTTCAATAGCCATGTGGAATGCACCCAAAAGAACGCTTCTTTCGGCGGCCACCTTGGCCTCAATTATTTGTGCCCGTGCGCTGGTTCGCGCGGATTTTGCGCAGGTGCCGAGTGCAACGAGCGCCGTCAAGAGACCAGTCCTTGTTGAGTTGTTTACGTCGGAAGGCTGCTCGAGCTGTCCGCCAGCCGACGCATTACTTTCAAAACTGGGCTCGCAGCAGCCCGTGGCAGGGGCCGAAACAATCATCCTGGAAGAACATGTGGACTACTGGGACGATCAAGGGTGGCGTGACCCCTTCGCTTCGACAGCTGCCACTGAGCGACAGAAGGAATATGCGTTTCATTTGGGGGGAGAATCGTACACGCCGGAGATGATTGTTGACGGTCGCGCCGCGTTTGTCGGAAGCGATGGCGGAGAGGCGCGCAAAGAGATCGAAGCTGCCACAGGCGCTCCGAAAGCGGAAGTTCATCTTGAATGGGCCAACAGTCCGGGCGCGGCAGCAGGGGCCTCGTTCGTCTTGCACATTCGAGTAGGGCGGTTGCCGGCCACTGCGGATGGCGCCAAACCAGAAGTGTTCCTCGCCATCACTGAAGACCATCTCCATTCCAGCGTGCTTCGAGGCGAGAACACCGGGCGCGCGCTGGACCACGACGGCGTCGTGCGCCAGCTCACGCGCGTCGGTGTGGCAACCGTGCGGAACGACTCCGCCTACGACGGCCAGTCACCGCTCAAACTCAACGCCAATTGGAAGCGGGAAAACCTCCGCGCCGTGGTCTTCGTGCAGGATCCGAAAACGCGCCGAGTCTTCGCCGCGGCCGCAATTCCATTCTGACATCTCACCAACATCGAATACCTCGCGGCACGAGTGTTACACTTTTGCCCCGCGCAGATGACCATCGTCGAGCAAGCCATCGAAATTGCCGCGCCGCCGAACGAAGTGTTCGTATTCTTCGTCCCGCAGCGAATGGCTTATTGGTATGGCGCGGAAATGGAATGCTGCATGGAAGTCTCAGGCGGCGAATCGGATTTTCGCGCTGCGCAAAAGGTGAGAATCAGCGGGCATCTGAAAGGATGGTTTGCGAAAAAAGAGATCGCGCACACGTGCGTGGTCACGCGCTACGAAACGCCGCGCATTTTAGAATGGCATTTCGAGGATCCATATGGCGTGCGCGGCGTCGAGCGATGGGAGTTGGCGCCAACCGCTTCCGGCACCCGCGTCACAATGCGCAGCGAGTACGAATTGCCGGGGCGCATGGGCCGCGTCGTAGATTGGGCGATCACGCGCCACGCCGTCGCACGCCGGAACTGCGACTGTCTCGCTCGCCTGCGCAAACTCGCCGAGCGGCAATAGTGCGCTCTTCGATTGGCGCTTACTCCACAACGACGCGGACAAACTTTTTCTTGCCGGCGCGGATCAGGTGTTTACTGCCGGACGCGAGCGGCAACTCCATCTTCACGTCGGAGGCGGGCGAATTATCCACGTCCACGCCGCCTTGCTTAATCAAGCGGTCGGCTTCGGCGCGGGAGGACGCAAGGCCAAGTTCCGCGAGCAATGCGGATAGCCTTCGCGCACCCGCTTTGATTTTCTTTTCTGGAGCTTCGTCCGGAGCCTGGCGCTGCTGAAATACCTTGCGGAATTCGTCCGCGGCATGGGTGGCGGCGGGCTCGCCGTGAAAACCGGTGATGATTTCCTGCGCGAGGCCAATTTTTACTTCCATGGGGTGCGCGGCGCCTTCCGCGACGTGGCGGCGCAGGCGAATGATTTCCGCTTCCGGCCGGTCGGTAAGCAGCTCCATGTAACGCCACATCAACTCGTCGGAAATGCTCATCAGCTTGCCGAACATTTCCTGCGGCGTTTCTGTTATGCCGATGTAGTTGCCTAGGCTCTTGGACATTTTCCGCGAGCCGTCCAGGCCCACGAGGATCGGCATCGTGAGCGCGACTTCCGAAGGCAGTCCGTACTCGCGCTGGATGTCGCGATGCACCAGCAGATTGAATTTCTGCTCCGTGGCGCCAAGTTCCACATCGGACATGAGAGCCACCGCGTCATACGCCGTCAGCAGCGGGTAGAGCAGTTCGTGAACGGAAATCGGCTGGTTTTTTTCCAGGCGCGAGCGAAAATCTTCGCGTTCGAGCATCCGCGCCAGCCGGTAGTGGCCGCACAGCCGCACAACATCGTGGCTCGACATCCTGCCAAGCCATTCGCTGTTGTAGCGGACTTCGGTTTTCGCCGGATCAAGCAGCTTGTAAACTTGCGCGAGGTAGGTTTGCGCGTTTTCATTCACCTGGTCGCGCGTCAGCGGAGGGCGAGTTTCGGATTGCCCCGTCGGGTCGCCGATCATCGCCGAGAAATCACCGACCAGGAAAATCGCGGTGTGTCCCAGATCCTGAAAATGCTTCAGCTTGCGCAGCACCACGGTGTGCCCCAGATGAATGTCCGGCGCCGTGGGATCCACGCCGAGATAGACGCGCAGCGGTTTTCCCGACGCGCGCGAAGCCTCGAGCTTCGCGACCAGCTCTTTTTCAACAATGATTTCGACGGCGCCTTTGCGAATGTGCGCGAGCTGCTCGTCAATCGGAGGAAATGCCATCGAGCCAGCTTTCTTTGGTCCGCCGGATTGTGCGCTCATGATTTGTGTCCTGCCGCACCTTGCATTGTCGCCGTCACTCCTGGCCCTGCCGAAAGATGAATCACGCGGCGGCCTTCAATGCGGTAGCGGCCTTCGAGCACCAGTCGCACGGCTTCGGTATAGAGCCGATGCTCTTCCTTCAAGATGCGCGCGGAAAGAGTCTCCGGCGTATCGCCATCCAGCACCGGCACGATCGCCTGCATCACCACCGGGCCGGCATCGAGATTCTCGTCCACGAAATGCACAGTGCAGCCGGCGAAACGCACACCATACTCCAGAGCCTGCCGCTGCGCTTCGAGGCCGGGAAACGACGGAAGCAGCGAGGGATGAATATTCAAGATGCGTCCGCGAAAGGCCGCGACAAAATAAGGCGAGAGCAGCCGCATAAACCCCGCGAGGCAAACCAAATCAACACGCGCTTCCTGCAGCGCGGCCACAACTTGCTTGTCGTAGGCTTCGCGCTCCAGTCCCTTCGAGGGGATCACGAGAGCGAGAAAACCCCGTTCGCGGGCCCGCTCAATGCCCGGCGCGCCATCGCGGTTGCTGATCACGATGGCGATCTCCGCGCCGGGTATGCGCCCGGCGGCGATACTGTCGGCCAGCGCCTCAAAGTTCGAGCCGCGACCGCTGAGCAGGATTCCGATGCGCTTTGCCATTTTCATTTCAAATCAACATCAGACATTGCAAGTTAGCACACGGCTGCCCGCGCGTAAAACGCTTTGGGAACAGCCGGGTGGTGAAAGTTCGTCCCAGTCTGATCTGTCAGGGATGTGCCCGGTCTGTACCTACCTGCCCCTCCCCCCACCCTTTTTCGTAAGTGGTAGGCAACACTGGTAGTTACGGGAAATGGTGTCTGTAAGTGATAGGAAACATTGGGCGTTTTTTGGTGCAATTTGAAGAATGCTTGTAAGTGATAGGTAAGACAGGTAGTTAGGACTTTGACGAATGATCTCGCCACCGTCAGGGGGCGTCCCGATACGAATCATCGGGATGCGAAATGCGCATACCCCCCACACCCCTATGTTTTCGTAAGAGTGTGCGCCTAAAGGACTTACAGGAACGAAGAGCGGCAAGAGTAAGCGCCTAAAGGGCTTACGGGTTTTTCGGCGATTTGGCCGGTAAGTGACTCCATCGAAAAGATTTACGGGTGCGAATGCACTGAAATTGTGCAACACCGGCCGCAAGAGTGTGCGCCTAAAAGACTTACGCGGGATCGCGTTTGGGGTGGAGTGGTGAGGCGACGAATTCATAATGGATGTTACTACAAGATTAAGCTAATGTCAAGAGAATTGTTTAGGAATTATGGGAAGATTTGTTACGAAAGCTATTCGAATGAGTGTTCGAATGGGCGGGCGTGAAAACTGGACCTTGGAAGGAGCTGCCCCGCCCGGAAATGTCCAAAGGCTGTGGCGCCGGCCCGATCGCGGTCGTAATCGTTTTGATGTTGGGGGTACAGTATGTGTTAGATTTGCAAATCGACCGGTGTTAGATCTCGACAAATCACGACTTGAGATTGCTTGCCCCCTTTGCGGTTTTTATTCGACGGTTTGGCTTCGTCAGATCCGCGTGGGCGATGTAATCATTTGCGGTGGGTGCAAGCGGAACGTACAGCTCGCGGACTTTATGGGAACATTTACAAAAGCGCGGCGATCTATTGAGGCTCAGTTGGAAAACCTGGGTCGCGTCTTATCGGAATTTGGCCGGTTTAATCTAGGGGGTTAGCATGCAGGCAGACTATTTGCGCGATCTTCGCTACAAACTTCAGAAGCGAGTGCGTCGCCTCAACACTTCTCTTCCTGATCATTTCTTATATGAGCTTAAGCGATTTTGGGTCTTTTTCGATTCCGTTCCCTCTTTGCGTGGGGTCACCGATGAGCTTTCGGCTGGGTTTCCGAACATCCACGGCGAGGTAGGGTCCATATTTGCCGGAGCTAGTAAGGTGGGGTCAAGTGAGGCGGAAAGCGCCGCCATTGGACATGGAATCCTTAGAAGATTTGCGGTTCAAAATGATCCGCAAGCCTTCTTGAGAATAGGCGGTCTGCGGCCCCAGAATTTCGAAGCCACTCTTGACGAGTTTAGGACACTTTATCTTGAGCCTTTTTACGATTATGTGGATGAGCATCTCGATGATTGGAGCTTCATCATCGGGACTCTGTGTCGTTATAAACATTCATGTGAATGGTTTAGGCGGGAGAAGCTCTACGAATTGTGGAAAAGTGACACCCGACGCGGGGAACGTTTACTTGCTTTTGATTTATACGAGTATTTATACGAAAGGGGAGTTGAATTCCATATTGAACCAATGTCAGCCTCTGGTGAGGCCGACATGGTTTCGGTTCAAGCCCATACGGAACCGCTCATTGCGGATGCGAAGATATTTAATACTGATGGAAATCAAGGTCCTTCCTACTTGAAAAAGGCTATCCGACAAATATACCAATATACGTGCGACTACAATCAAGCTGACGGCTATCTTGTGATTTTCAATCCTAGTGGCAAATTGTTGCGATTGGAGCTTTCGTCTTCGGCAGGAACCATTCCTCGCATCATCTACAATCTAAAGACAATCTTTTTACTGACAATCGACATATTTCCTTATTCAGAATCAGCTAGTCGTAGAGGAGTACCGGAATCAATCGTGATTACGGAATCTCAAATCTCTGACGTACTGGGGGCTTCAGGGCCTCTTGAAGCGCCTTAGCTGGGTGCCAGTCCGCGGCCGGGCCGGGTGGGAGAAATTACTTTGGAAATTGCAGCTGGACGGACCCCTTCTTAGGCAATTCGGGCGAAACATGGGCGGCCCGCGAGGAGACCGAAAACCCTGGAGGTAAAAGATTAAGGGACTGCGAATAGCCAATCTATTGCGCTGAGTACAGCCAGCGCGTGGTCGGTCGCAGCCATTTCTGGAAGTTTGAATTCTCCCTCGTGAAGAAGTTTGTTTCTCACTCGTCCGAGCGACTCCATTCGATGTCGAAAGCTTTCAAGCGAGGCGCGCTCCAAACCAGTCGCCTTGTCAATCAAGTCGTAAAACAGAGGTCCGCCCCTGGCGGCTTGGGTGAACTCGTAGAGCTTTGGGATATTTCCACCCTTCGAAGCAATAAGGTAAGCAGGGTCTCGTTTCGACGCTTCGTTCGCCAAGTAATAGCGTAGTGCGGTTTCCCAAGCAGCGTATGCCATGATTATTCCGCGAGGTGGATCGTGTTGAGCGAAGTAAAAAGCGTCAAGTGCGAAGCGGGCGTATACGGGGACGACATGGCCTCTGCCGATTCGGTTGACCGCGTCGGCCCACCAGTCGTCGGTGATTTGAATCACTGGACTTCCTCTCTCAAATTTAGCCTTTTTGAGAGATGCGCCCTCGTAAATCCAATCTGATTCGTGGCCCTTCACGAGTGGATTGGACCGGATATCCTCAGATGGAATCACGGGGTACAGGAAAACTATATTGTCTCGGCGCAATGCGGCCTCTCTAAGCGCCTCAAATAGTTGCCAGAATGCTCTTGCGGCATCCTGATTGATTCGCAATCGGTCACCGTTGCTATCCGACGTATCCCTTCCCTCTGCATCTGTGCATTCCCGCTCAATGTGCAAGGTCATTTGGTCGAAACCCTGTAGATTGGGCTGTGTGACATCCGGAACGTATTGTGGCGCTTCGAGACGAACAGTGTTTCCCGTGTCTGTAAAATGTACGACGGCGGGCGATTCACCTGTGCTCATTCGGAGCAGAGAATACGCGAAGCGGATTTTGAAAATGACTTCCAGCTTTCCCATTTCAAAAGATTACTGCCAATCTGCCAATTAGGGGGAATTCTATGTGTCAGCCCGGAAAGGCCTGTATGCTCAGCCGCCCGAGCGAGGGGGGGCGCTCAAAGGCTTTGTTGTCCCGCCAAGTTGTCATTAGCGCTCTTTCTCGCCTAGGAGCTGGCGTGCTTCGGCGAGATCTATCTTTGCCCTATGTCCATGTTGCGCAAGGAGGTAAAGGAGCTCATTGCCGTTGATCAAAGTCAATGGCTTGTCCTTTGCGAATTCATAGGCATCGGGGCCATAGTCTGCTGTAGTCACGAGGATTCCCTTGTTGGCGCCCTCATTCATGAGTGTGCCGTAGAGATCTCTGACGGCGGACACACTCACTGTGTTCGTATATCGCTTGGCCTGAATGACGGTTTTTCCGCCACGAATCGGATCAGGGTCAAAAGCGACTGCGTCAACTCCCCCATCCCTACTTGCTCGAGTAATCTTCACTTCGCCGCCCGTCTTGCTGAATTCCTTCTCAAAAACCTCCCGAATCAGATTTTCGAAATCTTCCCAATCCATCGCGGCCAGGTTGAATGATGGACTAAGTGAGTCAGCGACTTCGTAAGCGTCAACGAATCTCTTATCTTTCCGATTGATTTGCAAAATGGGCCGAACCGGAGTCATCTCAGTGAGGACGCTCGCAGAGATTCCTTTGAGCTTCTTGAAACAGGCTCTTGGTTCGGCTAATGCCAGGTTAATCTGCGTGAATTCTGCTTTGGACGCTTGCACTGTGAGGATGCAAGCATTGACAGTGTTACCGGTCGCCCGGTCGATTGATGTAACTGAGCCGTTGAAGACAATCACTTCAAGTGCCTCGACCAAATCCGCCTGAAATAGCTCATGGATGGTCCGCAGAGTAATTTGGTAAATTAACTCATCGTATGTGCGATTGAGCCAGGCGCTTGTTACATTTACCTCGGAAAATGTGTCTTTTGCGGCGACGTACTTGACCTCCTTGATTGTTGGGAGACAAGTGATGGGTGGGAGATCGTACTCTGCGATCAGGGTCTTGGATTCATTCAGATATTCCAAGAGGCATGATCGGGGAAAATTGTCCTGATATTCAGATCTTTCGAGAACCATGTTGCAGTATTCAACGATCAGCGATGGAGCCTTAGTAGAGTAGTCGGCTTTTTTCCTTTCAATTGCTGCATTTCCGAGAGCCTGTTTTTGCTCGAATTCCGCTTTGGATGTCTCCCACACATCAAGTGCTATCCGAAATTGTTTGTTATTTGCTTCATCATTCATTTGTAACGCGGCGACATCTCTTTTCCATTGGTCCTCCGCATTTTGAAATTGCTTTTGGCACTCTGCGGTCTTCCGCTCGCGGCGCGAGGGCATGAGCTTGTCAAGGAGGCCAAAGCTTGGTTGAAAAGGTAAGTCCTCTCGTAAAGGACGGGGCGGCAGCTGACCCGGATTCGGTCTTTGTGGAGGTGGCGCTGAAAATGGAGTGTTGTCTTTTAGATCATCCCAGTTTATTCGGTTGTCGTTTGAAAGTTTTCCCGTGAGCGTTCTTGCGATTGCCGTGATTTGCTCCTGCGCCTCGCGCGTTCTTCTTTCCGCGACCTGTTTTTTCACCGACTTGTTTAATGCTGCTGCGTCTTGCTCCAGTTTCTTGGACCACTTGTCATTCCATATCTTCATCTGGAGGTCTGCCTTGATGTTCACGACGTCAAGGTCAGTCCCGCGGATAACGCGGAAAGCGTTGAGGCCAGGATGGTTTATTCTGCGTTCCCAACTCATAATATGAATAGCTATATATCAGTTTTCTCGTCTGAAGGTCTATTGTCTCCGTCGGGGCAGTTTATGCCGTGAGTGAATGCAGTTGCGGTCAGGGCAACTTTGACAGTGCTCTGCAAATTGGTTCCTCGAGGAACGGGCAAGCATCGAATTTGCCGAGAATGTGGTCGGGATTGTAAATAGGAGTGCCTCGGTGTGGAGAGAGTGCGAGCGCGCAAGCAAAAGAAAGCGCCCGGAGCGGGCGCGGGAGTGCTTGGGCGCGGGCCAAGGGCCGCGGTTTTGGAAGCTGCGTCCCGCAGAAACTTGCGGGACGCAAAAGCGCTTCGATAATTTTTTGTGAAAGCAAAACCGAGATTCCTCGTCGTCCGCCGCGGCGGACTCCTCGGAATGACGACTGCGGCGCGGCGAAAGAGGCGGTCTGGAGGCGTGGAGGGAGTGGGAGAAATGCGCACAGCCCCGCCGCAGCGGGTGGCTGTGCGACATAGGGCATAAAGCCCGCCCCCGGACTTATTAGAAGTGCTGCGGGGCTGCAGCGAAGCGCACCCCGTCGGTAAAGACTAAACCGTGGCCGGATATCCTCACGGCTGCGAGGCGCCTCAGGATGACGGCAAGAAAAGACGGGCGCAGAACGCCGAGGAGAGGCGACAGCATCCCTTATGGATTTTGGGGAGACGCAGCCTTCTTGGCTTGATCCTCCAGAGCTTTCTGTGTCTGCGCCAAGAATTGCTTCATTTGCGGATTGGTCGCATGGTCCAGGGTGGTTTTCACGAGTTCCATGGCGCGCGGGTCGCCCAGTGCAACAAGGGCCCCGCTCGATGCTCCATAAAGCTGGAATATTCCGGATTCCACCGAGGCCGTAAGTGCATCCGCAATGATTGGATAGGCGCGCGGGTCACTTTTCCCCGCCGATCCAAGCACCGAGATTGCCGCGGCGCGCACGCCCAATAAGTTGCCTCTCGCGGCGAACCGAACCGCCGCGTCAACCGCGTGAGGATCGCCCAGTGCGGAAAGACCGAAGAGCCCCGACACGCGGATGGTGTCGCGCCACGAAGGCTGATCCAAGAGTTTATTCAACGCGTCGTATGCTCCCGGATCCTTTGTTGCTCCGAGGGCGGACGCCGCCGCGCGAATCACGTTGTAGCTTGGGTCATTCAAGTACCCCAGATAAAGGCCTGCAAGCGAAGCATCTTTCAATGCAGCCAGATTGCTAATGGCCCGCGCGCGCACGCGAGGGGTCTTGTCCTTTACAGCGGCCAGCAATGCCGTTCGCGCGTCGGGACCGGCCACGCCTCTGAGTGCGCCCAAGGAATCGAACCGCACGCCCCAGAATGCATCGCCGGTTGCTGCCGACGCGATCGCCTTGGTGATGGTCGAGTTTTCTTCCGCGGGAGTGGCGGCGTTTTTCATGCGCGCGGTAAGTTCATTCAGTGCGAAAACGCGGCCAAGCACATCGCTGTCGTGCGAGAGTTGATAGATCAACTGCGCGGTGGTCTTTTCAAAATGCAACTCCTTGATGAGCGTGCCGCCATAGTCAAAATCGATCAGGAGCGGTTCTGAGTCAACCTGGAAACTAAAGGTTTGCTCTTCTTTTGCTTCGATCATCGCCTTTTCGATATGCGCCCCGGAGGCGGAACCGATCTCAATTTGGATCGGCATCCGGAAAAAGGCCACCTGTGGGTAAGCCGAATTCGCATCCGGCTTTTGCTCCTGGCGAACGGTGAGCGTGACCGTTTTTGAGCCCGCGTCATATGCCTGCGTCACGCGGAAGATGGGATGCCCCATCTTGTAAAGCCATTCGTCGAAAAACCAATCCATCGATTGCCCGGTGGCTTCCTCGATGGCGATGCGAAATTGCTCGGTCTCCACCGGCTGGTGCGCATACTTCGTCAGATAGTGGTGGATCGCGCGCCACCAATTCTCTTCGCCCAGGGTCGTGCGCAACATATGAAGAACGGCGCCGCCGCGCGGGTACGCGTAGGTGTCAAACATAGCATCCGGGTTGCTGTAATTCTCAGTGACGATTGGGCGCCGCTGGCCGCGCCTCCAAGCTTGGAAGTATTGGTCTTGATTTGCTTTGACATCGCCGTAAAGAAAGTCGTCACGCCCCAGCGACTTTTCATCCCACATTGCCTGGAAGTAAGTTGCGAAACTTTCGTTGAGCCAGGTGTCCGCCCAGGAGCGGCAAGTCACGAAATCGCCGAACCACTGGTGCGCCAGCTCGTGCGATTCCAGACTATCCGCGGTGCCGTCCAACTCTCCACGCGCGTCGTGGATCATCCCATCGAGCATTGTGGTGGCCGAAATATTCTCCATGCCGCCGCCGAAATTGCGCACCATCGTCTGGGCATATTTCACATAGGGATACGGAACGCCGGTCTTCTCCGAGAAAAATCTCACCATGTCCGCCATACGAGCGGCCGTTACTTTGCCCTCTTGAACCTGGTTCGGATACACGTAGGTTGTCACGGGTATCCCTGCATAACTCTGTTCCACCTGGGCATATTCGCCCACGACGATTGAAGTCAGATAAGTCGCGTGCGGGACATCCATTTTCCAATCATACGTGCGCGTGTTCCCGCCGCTCTCTTTCACGCCGATGAGTTTTCCGTTCGAGATTATGGAAAGCGGCTTCTCGACCGTGGCAATTATTTCCGTGGTGGTGAAATCGTTCGGGTGGTCGTAACAGGGAAACCAAAAATGGTTGTCCTCGCTTTCGCCTTGCGACCAAATTTGCTTCGGAGCCGACGGATCATCCGCGGTCGGCTTGATAAACGTCAGTCCGCGGCGCCCGCCCATGAGGGACCCCTGAGACGCGCTGTTCGTGTGGTAGTCAATTACAACGGTCAGTACATCGGAGGGCTGGTAGGCGCGATCCAGCGTAATATCAAGTTTCTCTTTCTTCGCATCGGTATCAAACTTGAGCGGCATTCCGGACGCGAACTTCACCGAATTGATGGTCATATTTCCGGCGTCCAACTCCACGCGCTTCAAATCGTTGACGAGCGGCGCCAAGGTCAGCGTCGCAGTACCGATGGCTTGCTCGCGGTCGAAATCAAAATGCAGATTCAGCAGGATGTTTTGCGTGTGGAAGTCGTGGCTGGGGATGTAGCGCGCCTGGGGTAGCGGCGTTGGTTGGGTGGGCGCCGGCGCTTGAGCAGGAGCGGCCTGTCCCATGGCTTGCGGCACCGCGACCTGGCAAACCGCGAGCGCCAAGACTGCAAGCGCAAAAAATCCTGGCGCGTTCCCAAGCCGCCGCGCGCTGTGACCGTAATTCTGCTTTGATATCCGCATTATCATCTCCTGCGTTACTTTCTGATTTTTGTTGAGGGATTTTATTTTCAAGGTAACTGCTTTGCGCAAGCCAACCGAGTATACATCAACGGGGATTTTCGCTTTGACTTACGTGTGCCCGCGCGTAGGACGCTGGCGCAGCCGTCGTTGGACGGCGGGGCCCGTGAGTTCACGCAGAGCGTCGGCGGCGATCCAGCGCGCGGCTGCAGCTCCCGCGGTGCGCTGGTGTGCGCCGGAATTTGCGGCGCGGATTTCGCGCGCGGTGCGGATGGCGGCGCGGTTGAGCGAGCGGTTGCGTTTGCCGATATTGCGCAGCGCCCAGTTGACGGCTTTGCGGACGAAGTTGCGGTCGTCGCGAGATTCGCTGCGAATGATGGCGAGCAGGCGAATGAATTTTGCGTCGGGCGCGGTTTTGTCTTTGTAAGCGAGATAGGCCATCAGGGAGAAGGCCGCGCGCTTGATGAACTCTTCTTTGCGGCGGCTCCACTCGGCGGTTTTCTTCCACGCGGGTGCGGCATGGACGAAGAGATAGCAGCACGCGGCGTCCACAACGTCCCAAGAATCAAAATCGAGCGCCCAGCGATTCATGCGCGCAGAAGTGACGCGTGCTGGATCGCCGATCAGAGTGGCGAGGCACTTCGCTTCGTGATTCCCCGTAGCCCAGAGCTGCTCCGCAAGCGCGTGATTCCGGCCAATCTTTTTTGCAAGGGCGTGCAGCACCGGCACGGAGATTCCGTGTGCGTCGGCAACGTGGATATTGAAATGCGCCAACTTCGCGCGGACACGCGGGTCGGCGAGAGCGCGGAGTTCGCGGAGGACTTGGGATCTGGTGACGGCGGCCATCGCTTTGACAGAAGATTGTCCAGGGAAACGGGGATCATCGCAAGCGCAGGCGGGCCATTTGCACTAAGCCGGGCATTTGAGGTAAATTATTGGTATGGCGAAACTAAAGCGAACATCAAAACGAAACTCAACACCAAAATCCGAGCGGCAACTGATTGACCTCATCTCCGTGGGGCCTTCGATTCGAGAGGACTTCGTGAAGCTGGGAATCACCGAGGTCCGGCAGCTTGCGAAGGCCAATCCCAACCAACTCTACGACCGCTTGTGCCGGCTGACGGGCGAGCGGCAAGATCCCTGCGTGCTTGACGTTTTCACGGCGGCAGTGACGCAGGCGAAAAACCCCCGGCTCCCGGCGGAGCAGTGCCAGTGGTGGTATTGGTCGCGCGTGCGGAAGGCCCGCGAACAAAAGCGTCGGCGCGCGGCTTAGAGGCTAGAGCTGCAACTGGCCGGTGTAAGCAATGCGCGGGCCTGAGCCGCCGACGACCTGGCCGATGCGGTAAAACTTTTCGCGGCGGCGCTTCAGGTCTGTTTCGAGCGCGCGGACATTTTTCTGCGGAACGATGAGGATCATCCCGGCGCCAAGGTTGAACGTGGCGAGGAGTTCCTCCCGGTCGAGTTTCCCGGTTTGAGCGAGATATCCAAAGATCGGCGGCACGGGCCACGAGCCCAACGCGATTTCGGCGCGCATTGCGCGCGGCAGCACGCGCGGAAGATTGCCGGGGATGCCTCCGCCGGTGATGTGAGCCATCGCGGAAACCCAGCCGCGAGCGAGTGCGTTTTTCAGGGTGGGCAAATAACAAACGTGAGGCTTGAGGAGTTCCGCGCCAATCTTGTTGTTGATGGCGGCGACGTAAGTATCGGGCTTTAATCCTTCCTGATCGAAAACCAATTTGCGCGCGAGTGAGTAGCCATTCGTGTGCAAGCCGGCGGAAGGCAGCGCGATGAGGACATCGCCTCTCTTGACGCGTTCGGGGCCGAGCACGCGGCCGCGCTCGACGGCGCCAACGATGAAGCCTGCGAGGTCATATTCGCCGGCGGCATAAAAGCCGGGCATCTGCGCGGTTTCGCCGCCGATGAGCGCGCACCCCGTAGCGCGGCAGGCGCGGCTGATGCCTTCAACGATTTGCTCGACGACGGAGGGAGTGATGCCGCCAAGGGCGAGGTAGTCGAGAAAAAACAGCGGCTCGGCGCCGAGCGTGAGGATGTCATTCACGCAGTGGTGGACAAGGTCCGCGCCGACGGTGGAGTGGACGCCCATCGCGAAGGCGACCTTGAGCTTCGTGCCGACGCCGTCGGCGCTGGAGACGAGCAGCGGGTCGCGCCAGCGCTTGCGGTCAAGCTGGAAGAGCGCGCCGAACGCGCCGATGCCGCCAACAACGCCGCGCGTGAATGTGCGCGCTGCGAGACGCGCGATTTTTTGCTTGGCCTGGTCGGCCAGGGCGATATTCACGCCGGCGTCGGCGTAGCGCATTCGGAAAACCTCTTCTGGATACCGGGCAACCGGGTAAAAGAACGGGTTAAAAGAAATGAAAAAGCCGCTTCCAGCGAATGTGGCTGGGATGAATGAGCGCGTAACCGTAGGCCGCGAAACGCTCCCCGATATGGCCGGGCTCCCAAGCCATCGTCGTGGATTCCCCCTCGCGGACCGGCGCGTCGATCGAAAGATAGGTCATCACCGGAACGCCGATGAGATTTGCGCGAGGGACGCATCCCCAATAGCGGCTGTCGTAAGAATCGTTGCGGTTATCGCCCATCGCGAAAAAGCATTTCGGTGGAACCTTGTATGCCGCGAAATTGGAGAAGGGCAACATCGGTTCCTTGATATACGGCTCGTCGAGTTTCTGGCCGTTGACCCAGACAGCGCCGTTGCGGACTTCCACCGTGTCGCCGGGCATGCCGATTACGCGCTTGACCAGGTCCTGCGAGCCTTCCTGCACCGAGCGGAAAATAATAATTTGCTGCCGCTTGGGATTGCGCCACAGAGAAACGTGCCAGGGCGTGAGCGGCAGACCAATGTCGTAACCCAGGCGGCTGATCAGCAAATGATCGCCGATGAGCAGCGTGTCTTCCATGGAGGCCGAGGGAATCACGCGCGGCTGGCCGACCGCGGAGTAGATCACCAGAAAAATTCCGATGATCCACGCCCAGGCAATTACTTCGCGCTTGGCGCGTTCTTTGAATGAAAGCTTCAGTTCTTCGCCTTGCGGGGTCTCTTTAGGATTCACGCGTCACCGTTACCGGAGGGGTGGAACCGGATGCCGCCTCGCCGCGGCGGTGCGAGTCTTCATTCACTTCAAGTTGTACCGGTGGCGTCGGATAGATGCCGGTGAAACAGGAAGTGCAAAAACGAGTCTGGGAATCGTCAACGGCCGCGCGCAAACTCTCGAGTGATAGATAGGCGAGCGAATCGGCCCCAAGGAACTGGCAGATTTCCTGAACTGTCTGCGCGTATGCGGCCGACGGATTCGCCGGCGCGCCGCCATCGCCGGGAATGTTGGCCGCGGCAGAAATCCGGGGGCGAAGCTTTGAATCCGAAGAGGCGATCAACTCTGCGTGTGTTGGCGTATCAATGCCGTAGTAGCAGGGTGAAATTGTCGGCGGCGAGCTGATGCGCACATGGACTTCCGAAGCGCCCGCATCACGCACCATGCGCACAATTTTTCGGCTGGTGGTGCCGCGGACGATGCTGTCGTCCACAAGCACGACGCGCTTTCCTTCGAGCAAGCCGCGCACGGGATTGAGCTTCAGCTTCACGCCAAAGTCGCGGATGGATTGCGCAGGCTGGATAAATGTGCGGCCGATGTAATGGTTGCGGATGAGCCCCATGCGGAAGGGGACGCCGGATTCAAGCGCGTAACCAATCGCTGCAGGCACGCCGGAATCGGGCACGGGCACGATCACGTCGGCGGGCACGGGGTTTTCGCGCGCGAGTAAACGCCCGAGCGTTTCACGGCTCTGATGCACGGAGCGGCCGAAGACGAGGCTATCGGGCCGCGCGAAATACACGTGCTCGAAAATGCAGTACTGATGCGGCTTCGGCGGGGCGAAGCGGATGGACTCAATGCCCGCGCGAGAAATGCGCAACATTTCGCCAGGCTCGATTTCGCGGATGTATTTGGCGTCAATCAAATCGAAAGCGCAGGATTCGGATGCCACAAGGTAGGTATCGCCGAGTCGGCCGAGGCTCAACGGGCGGAAGCCGCGCGGATCACGGATGGCATACAGCTCATCGCGAGTGAGCGCCAGAAGCGAGTAGGCGCCCTCCACCTGATTCAGCGCGTCGGCAATCGCGCGGGAAAGATTGCTTGCCGTGCTGCGCGCGATCAAGTGCACGATCACTTCGGTGTCGCTTGTGGTCTGAAAGATCGAGCCGCGATGCTCGAGCTTGCGGCGCCACTCGGAGGCGTTGATCAGGTTGCCGTTGTGCCCGAGCGCGATCTTGCCCTTATTGCAATCAATCAAAATCGGCTGCGCGTTTGTGAGGCCCGTGTCGCCCGCGGTGGAATAGCGCGTGTGGCCGATGGCGGAATCGCCGGGAAGCGTTGCGAGGCGCGCGGGATCGAAGATGTCCTGCACAAGGCCCAGACCCTTGGCGATGCGCAAATCAACGCCGTCGGAAGCGCAAATGCCGGCGGCTTCCTGCCCGCGGTGCTGCAAAGCGTAAAGGCCGAGGTAGGCGAGCTTCGCCGCCTCCGCGCTGCCAAAGACTCCGAACACGCCGCAGTGGTCGTGAAAATGATCGTCAGCGATTTGGATTTGCGTGCTCATTGTTTGGTCATTGTGTGCTCAAGGGTGCGGCACCGCCGCCAGAGATTGGCCGACCGCCGCCGGTGAAAGCAGCCACAGAAGCGCCGCGAAAAACATTACCAGCGCGACAAGCGGGAACCACCGCATGTCTCCGAAGGAGCCGAGCGCACCGAAATCCCAGTAGCCGAAGATCGCCCACAGCCCAAGCGAAACATGGCGCGCCCAAGCGTAGCGGCGCGCAACGCCGATGGCTCCGCTAAAAAACCCAATGCCCGAGGCCAAAAAGATCAGATCCGGTGTCGTCAGCGTGCTTGCCGGATGAACCACGACATTCAGGACGCAGAAAACGCCCGCGGCGGCCCAGAGTGCGACCACATACCAGCGGCCGAATTTTTCGGAAACATTCATTTCTATCGGAAACCAATCATTCCCTGATGCAGGCGGCGTATCAACCGGCCATCACAGATTTGAGCGAGTTGGCCCAGGCTGCTCGAAGCTCTTCGCACGGCGCATGAATGGCGGACTTTCCGTTTACCGCGATGACAAAATTCGCATCACCGGTCACACGTCCCAACTCCACGATGGCAATTTTACATTGTCTCGCAATGTCTCGGATGCGGGCAAGCGATTCGGGCGCGCAGGAGACAACGGCGCGCGCCCCGCGTTCGCCAAAGATTGCCGCTTCCGCCGGATCGCTCGCCGCGAGCGCCGCTTGCGCCGAGAGCCCGCGCGAGGCAAAGCAGCATTCGGCAAGGGTGACGGCCAGGCCGCCGTCGCTGATGTCATGCGCGGAGCGAAGCAGCTTTTCGTTGGTCAGCGCAAGCAAAGTTTCGATTAAACGCTTTTCCGCGGCGAGGTTCACGGTAGGCGGCGCCCCCGCCACAATCCCGTGCAGCGCGAAGGCGTACTCCGAGGATGAAAGCTCGCGTTGCGCATCGGCGCCCGCAGCCCGCGCGCCATCGCCCGCGCCGTCCAGCAGCAAGATCGGGTCCCCTTCTTGCTGAAACGCAATGCCCACCGCGCGTGACGCATTTTCCAGCAAGCCGAGCACGCCGAGAACCGGCGTGGGGTAAATGGATTGGCCGAGTGTGTCGTTATAAAAACTGACATTGCCGCCGGTGATCGGAATCTCCAGCGCGCGGCACGCTTCCGCAATGCCGTCCACGCATTCACTGAACTCCCACATCACCTCGGGCTTTTCGGGATTGCCGAAGTTCAGACAATTTGTCGCCGCCCACGGGTGCGCGCCGGTGCAAGCAACGTTTCGCGCGCCTTCGGCGACTGCGGCCGCGGCGCCTTCGCGCGGCGCAAGCCAGCACCAGCGCCCGTTGCCGTCCACAGTAAGCGCCAGCGCGCGGTTCGTTTCTTTCACGCGAAGCACCGCGGCATCCGCCGCGCCGGGCCACGCGAGTGTATTTGTGCGAACCATGTGATCGTACTGCTCGAAAATCCAGCGCTTGCTGGCAATCGCGGGCCACGCAAGCAGCCGCGTGAAATTCTCGGTGAGGTTCGCGCCCTCCGGCGCGAATTCAATTATCTTTCCTTCACCGCGCGGTGATGCTGGCGGCGCGATGGGACGTTGATACACTGGCGCTTCGTCCGCGAGCGCCTTCGCGGGAATCTCCGCCGCGGACTCGCCATGCCACACGGCGCGCATCATGCCGTCCGTCGTGACGCGCCCAACTTCAATGGCGTCGAGTCCCCATTTCGCGAACACTTTGATGACTTCGCGCTCGCGTCCGCGCTCGGCGACGAGCAGCATGCGTTCCTGCGATTCGCTGAGCATCATTTCGTAGGGCGTCATGCCGGTTTCGCGTTGCGGGACGCGGTCGAGATCCAGTTCGATTCCCACGCCGCCGCGCGAAGCCATCTCGCAGGTCGAGCTCGTCAGGCCCGCCGCACCCATGTCTTGAATCGCGACGATGGCGCCCGTTTGCATCGCTTCAAGGCAGGCCTCGAGCAATAATTTTTCGAGAAACGGGTCCCCCACCTGTACATTTGGCCGCTTCTGCTGCGATTCCTCGGTAAATTCAGCGGAAGCGAGGAGCGATGCTCCGTGTATTCCGTCGCGCCCGGTTTTTGCGCCGACGTATAGCACGGGATTTCCGGCGCCGCGCGCCCGCGCGAAGAAAAGTTGGTCGCGCCGCGCAATGCCAAGCGCCAGCGCGTTCACCAGCGGATTACCGGAATAGCTCGGAGCGAAAGCAACATCGCCGCCGACGGTTGGTACGCCGAAACAGTTCCCATAGAAAGCGATGCCGCCAACCACGCCATCCAGAATTCGGCGATTCTTGGCAACGAGTTCCGCGGAAGCGCCTGCTGCGCCGGGTGCGTTCGTCACCGGTCCAAAGCGCAGCGCATCCAGCACTGCAATCGGCCGCGCACCCATCGTAAAGACGTCGCGCAAGATGCCGCCAACGCCGGTGGCCGCGCCCTGAAGCGGCTCGACATAACTCGGATGGTTGTGCGATTCGATTTTGAACGCCGCGCAGAGGCCGTCGCCTATATCCACTACACCTGCGTTTTCGCCGGGGCCTTGCACTACCTGAGGAGCTTTCGTTGGCAGCCGGCGCAAATGCACTCGGCTCGATTTGTAGGAGCAGTGCTCGCTCCACATCACGCTGAAGATGCCAAGCTCGGTGATATTCGGCTCGCGACCGAGGATTTTCAGGACGCGTGCATATTCTTCGGGAGAGAGGCCGTGCTCGGCGGCGATTTCGGCGGTTACTTTGATTTCGGTGTCGATCATCAAAAAGGAAATACCCGTCTAACGCGCTTGCAGTGCGGCCGCCGCGGATTCACCACCCTGCTGAGCGATCCCGCCATGGCGTGCAAGCCACTGAGCCATCGATTGGAAAATTACGAGTCCGTCGGTCGAACCAAGCGTAGCTTCCGAAGCGCGTTCCGGATGCGGCATCAGGCCAGCAACGTTTCGCTCGCGGTTGCAGATCCCCGCGATATTCGCAAGCGACCCGTTCGGGTTCGCCGCGGCGTCTTCGAGGCCCTCCGGCGTCGTATAACGGAAAAGAATCTGGTTGTTGCGTTCGAGCGAGCTAATCGTCTCCGCGTCACAGAAATAATTTCCTTCATTGTGCGCGATGGGAATCTCAAGCACCTGCCCGCGCCGCGCGGCGCAGGTGAAGGGCGTGTCCGTGGCTTCCACGCGAACATGGACCGGCAGGCAGCGGAATCGCAGCCCTGCGTTGCGCAGCATCGCGCCGGGAAGCAAGCCCGCCTCCAATAGAATCTGGAATCCGTTGCAGATGCCGAGCACAATACCGCCCGACTTTGCGAAGCGCTCCACCGCGCGCATCACCGGCGAAAACCGTGCGATGGCACCTGTGCGAAGGTAATCGCCAAAGGCGAAGCCGCCCGGAAGAATCACGGCATCCGCGCCGCAAAGATCTTCGGATAGATGCCACAGGAATTCCGCCGGCTGGCCGAGCACCTTGCTGATGGCGTAATGCGTGTCGTCATCGCAATTCGAGCCGGGAAAAACGACCACACCGAATTTCATGCGCTCATCCTTGTTTACGGCAGAATGGAAACACAACCAGCAATTGCGCGCGTTGAAAATTTCTCAATTTCATTTGGACCGGGGACGATGTCGAATTTAAATTGTAACACAGGCTTGCCGCTTCTCCCGGCATGGGACCAGCAAGCTCCGCGTCCTTTCCCCCGCCGCCAACCTGCGCTATCTTCTTCACCGCCGTCAGTGAGGTGAACCGTGGCTGCTCGCGTCTGCCCAATGTGCCAGAGAAAAGTTCCCGCCGGATCGGTTGTCGCGTATTCAGATTCACTCGAATGCCCGCACTGCCATTCGCCGCTGCGTCTGGCGGATTCGAGCCGTATCATCGGCGCATTTTTCGCCCTTGCCGTTGGCTGGTTGGTGTGGAGTTATGCCGCACCCGCTACTGGAATCATGGGATGGGCGCTGCCCGCCGTGTACTCATTCCTTGCTTACAGCGTTGCCTACGCATTCTATTTGATGGCCACCGGGGACCTCGTCTCGCGCCCCGCAGAGGCCGAGCCAATGCCGGTCACTGCGGCCCCCCACGGGAATGGTGGCGGTCACCACTGAGCGTCTTTAGTGAATTCCGGCGGGAAATCCAGAGCAGAAATTCACTTCGGTTGACTCATCTCGCGAGCTTGCCTAAAAACAGTTCTCCGTACGCGTACCTTTGTACTATTGCCCCGTACCAATCTGGAACGCACAATTCACAAATGGCGCGTTACCATGCATTACTCGGGCGGCGCGTTGAAGTGCAGTACAGGGCGGGAGACGTTGTCCTGCCCGCTACGGGCACTCTCGCCGCCGACTCCGGCAGGTCAATTTTCCTGGAAGAGCGGCTGGCCGTGCGCGGCCAGGCAAAGACCTTCCGCTGGGAAATTCCTTACGCCTGCATACTGAGCTTGGCCGAAAACTTCGCTCCGGCGCCGGCTTTGCCAAAAGAAGCCGTGGAGGAAGATCGCGCAAAGCGCGATGCCGAATCCGCCGCGGTGGCGCGCTTTCATCAGCGCCCTCACGAAGCCTGAGCGAAGTAAGTCCGGTTTTTCTCCGTCCGCTTGAACACTGCTTCCCGCAATTCCCCGATTTGTGAGCCGCTCTCGCGCTGAACTTCGCAGCGCGCTATATTCTTTTGCTTGAATTACCCTCTTCAAGTCAAAAACAGGGCGTAAGGGGAACATCGTGAAACCAACTATCGGATTTATTGGACTCGGATTGATGGGCCGGCCCATGGCTCTGAATCTGTTGAAGGCTGGCTTTCCAGTCGTCGCATGGAACCGCACGCAAAGGAAAACGGCGGAGCTTGCGTCCGCGGGAGCCAAAGCGGCGGCCAACCCGCGCGAAGCCGCCGCCGGGGCCGACGTCCTCATCACCATCGTCAGCGATCCGACCGCGCTTGAAGCCGTCCTGTGGGGCGGGGGCGCGCTCGAAGCGCTCCGCCGTGGCAGCGTGCTCATCGATTCGAGCACGGTCTCGCCAGCGCTGGCGCGCCGTGCCGCCGCAGCGTGCCGCGAGCGCGGCGCGGAATTCCTCGACGCCCCGGTTACCGGTGGCACTTGGGGCGCCGAGAAAGGTGAGTTGGTATTCATGGTTGGCGGAGAAGCCGCCGCGCTCGCTCGCGTTGAGCCTGTGCTCGGCGCGATGGGCAAGAAATGGTTCCACCTCGGCCCCGCGGGCGCCGGACAAACAGTGAAGCTCGCGATGAACTTGCTCCTCGCGCTTGAAGTGCAGGCGTTCTCTGAAGCGCTGGCGCTCATCACCGGCGCAGGCGTGCCCGCCGAAAGTCTCGTCAGCGTGATGCAGGCCAGCATGAGCCGCGCGCCGGTGCTTGACGTGAAAGCGCCCCTGATGCTCAAGCAGGATTACAAGCCGAGCTTCCCCTTGCGGCTGATGTACAAGGACATCAAACTGGTGATGGAATTGGCGAATCAGCTTGGCGTGAAGTTGCCCGCGGGCGCCGCCGCGCGCGAGGTGTATGGCGCCGTTATGTCCGCAGCGAAGGAAGATGTGGACTACGCCGCCGTCGCGCGCTACTGGCAGAAACCCTGAACTCGAGCAATTTTTTACGAAAGCAGGTTTGAAGGAAAGAAGCTCATCGGAAGATCGCGCGAAGTGCGCAGCCCCGCGGGCGCCGCGAGGATCGCAGGTATCGTATTGACGACGACCGCCGCCGTCGCCAAATCACCGTGTGTTCCGCCGGGAATGGTGAGCTTCAGCCCGGGCGTGCCGGTCAGCTCGATCATGTCATACGGATCTTTCGCGCCAACGTACATTTGTAATTCCATGTAAATTTTTTCTTCGCCTGCCACAAACCCGCGCGCAATTTGATGCACTCCCGCGGCCTGGCCCGCGGCGACTTCCAGAAATTCCGTCTTCACCAATTCGCGCGCAACCGCCGGCTCGATCGTCTCGATGATTTCGTCCACCGCGAATCCCAGCGCATCCGCCACCATGGCGATGGACTCCGGCAACCCGTGGTGCTTGATCACGCCCGCCGCCACCTGCGCGCGAAACTCCTCGACGCTCATCCCCGCGCCGATTTTCTTCTGCAGCGGCAGCCGGCGCTTGCCCGCGTCCACTACGCGAACGGATTTCGCATGCTCAATGTTTTGCGAAACCGATGAAAGCGTAATCGCCAGCTTGTCCATCACGAAGCCCGGATTCACGCCCGTGCCCACCAGCGCCACGCCCCAGGTTTTCGCCTCTTCATCGAGTTTCGCGGAAAGCTCGGGATACTTCCGGAAGGGATACGCAAGCTCTTCGCACGTTGAGACAACGCAGGACTCCGCCGCCAGGCATTCCAGCAATTGATCCATCACCGATGGAAGCGACGACGAAGTGGAATGCACGACGATGTCCGCGGATTTCCCGAGCATGGCCGCCGCGTTCGCAAGAACAGGCACGCCCCACGGCGCATCCGCTGCGCACACAACTTCGCCAAGGTCGCGCCCCGCCTTTGCCGGATCCTTATCAATTGCGCCGATAACCTCGACAGAATGCTTCTCCCGCAGCAGCTTTACAATGGCCGCGCCGATTGGTCCGACTCCATATTGAATTGCGCGTATCTTTTTCTTCACTCAACGCTCCGTATGGTTCACATCACTCGCGGCGCTACCATAAAGGAATTGGCGGCGATGTTCAACTCGCCGGCGCTCGCGCGTGGCAATTCGCGCCTTGCCGCCGCGCCGCACGGGCCGGATAATGGCTCAGCGGAGGAATTATGGCGATTCAAAAGATGACCGACAAAGAAGTGGCGCAGGAAGCGGCGAAACTGCCCGGCTGGAGCATTGAGAATGGAAAGCTCCACCGCGCATTTCAGTTTGCGGATTTCATCGAAGCGTTCGGCTTTATGTCTCGTGCGGCGCTGGTCGCCGAGGCGATGGGCCATCACCCGGATTGGTCGAATGTGTGGAACCGCGTCACAGTGGATCTCTCCACGCACAGCATCGGGGGGATTAGCCGCTTGGATTTTGAGCTTGCCACGAAAATGCAGGCGTTCGCCGGGAAGTAGAACGCTTTAACCCCGCGATGCAATTCCCTGAATCTCAAACCGCGCGCGGTACAAAAGCGCCCCCCGACCCAATAAACGCCCGCGCGGGAAAATCCTTGCCGAAGTATTCGCGGTAAATCGTATTGAATGCCGTGAACAGCGAGACGTCGGCGCAAAACACTTGAACGTAGACAATGTGCCTCATCTCCAGCGCCGCTGCCATCAGCGTCGCCTTCACCGTATCCAGCATCAGGCGAATCTCCTGGTCAGCTTCTATCGCAGGCTTCCGTGTCTCTGGATAAAGCCCGAGATGCCCGGACAGGTAAAAGGTCCGCCCCACCCACACTCCGTCGCCGAACGGCCAATCGCCCTTTCGATCCGGACGCATCACATAGCGGCGTCCTTGTGTTTTTTTGCGCATGGGCATTTGAATTCTCCTTTGAGTTTTATTTTCTTTCGCGCGCCGGCGTGACACCTTTCAGATGCGCGCCCTCTGTGGAGAAATTCAATGCGAGGAAGCGCGTTCCCGCAACAGGACTGGCATAGTAGGGCGCAATCTCTCGAAAACCCAGTTGGCTGTAAAGCTCGTGCGCCTCGTGCATGGAAGGAAGCGTATCGAGGCGCATCGTCGTGTACCCAATCTCGCGCGCGGAGGCGAGCAGGCTCTCCGCCAACGTCCGCCCGATTCCGCATCCCCGGAATTCCGGCCGCACATACAGCCGCTTCATCTCACAAATTGCGGCGTCAATTGGCCGCAGCGCGCCGCATCCAGCCGCTTTTTTCGTGTCGGCGGTGAATTCGTAAGCGAGCAGCAACCGCCCCGCCGGCCGCGCATACTTGCCGGGCAATTCCTGAAGCTCGCGTTCAAAATCCTGGAAGCAGAGGTCCACGCCAAGTCGCGCGGCATATTCGCGGAACAGTTCCCGCGCTAGCTCGATTTTCGCATCCGAATCGGCTGGTTCAATGAGGATCATTTTCCGGAATTATTGTTTAACTTCCACGCGCGAAGTGGAAGAGACGAATTGGCCGCGCCACTCTGTTCCCTGCGGCCAATTTGGCGTCGCCAACAGCGCTTGCCCCGGCCGCGTTTGTTAGAATGATGTCGCTCCACACAATGTCCTGGCGGAAATAAGACACTCATGTCCAAGACCGCAAATTCGCCCCGCGCTAAAGAAGCAGTCGTCCCGCCCGCCGATGTTCCTGTCTTCGACGCCTTCCGTCGCTGGGGTTACCTCGCCGCAAATCTCGATCCACTAGGTTTTCTGAAACCTCTTGATTATCCCGAGTTGCGCCTCACTGGTGAAGCCGCGGACCGCGCCAGAAAAATTTACTGCGGCACCATCGGCGCCGAGTTCATGCACATCCCAGATCCCGCGCGCAGGCAATGGATCATCGAGCGCCTCGAAGCGCCCGCGCCGGAACAAGACCCCGTGCGCATTCTCAACAGACTCATCCGCGCCGATCTCTTCGAACAAGTCACGCAGGCGCGTTACCTCGGCTCGAAGCGATTTTCGCTGGAGGGCGCCACCGCGCTCATCCCTCTTCTTGACGAAATTCTCATTGCGGCCGCCGAACATGGCGCCGCGGAATCCCTTATGGCCATGAGCCACCGCGGCCGCCTTAACGTGATGGCGCACATCGCATGCAAAACTCCGCGTGACATCTTCGCAGGCTTTGAGGATGTGGACCCGCGCAGCGTCCTCGGCGGCGGCGACGTGAAATATCACGTCGGCGCCACGGGCGTTTACGAAACGCCGGACGGCCGCAAAATCAACATTCATCTTGTCTCGAATCCCAGCCACTTGGAAGCGGTGGATCCGGTCGCCTTGGGGCGCACGCGCGCGAAACAGGACCGCCTCGGCGGGGCGGCCCGCGATTCCCAGCCCGCGCACAATCAAATCCTTCCTGTCGTGATGCACGGCGATGGCGCATTCGCTGGTCAGGGCGTTCTCGCCGAAGTATTGAACCTCTCGGGCATGAAGGGTTACGAAGTCGGCGGCACGATTCAAATCATCGTCAACAATTTAATCGGATTCACCACCATCCCCGCCGAACTCCATTCCACGCGTTTCGCTTCTGACATCGCCAAGCGCTCACCGATTCCCATTTTTCACGTCAACGGGGAAGACCCCGACGCGGTTGCGCGCGTCGGCCGCCTCGCGCTTGAATACCGCCAAAGGTTTGCGAGCGACGTCGTTGTGGACCTCATCGGTTATCGCCGCCACGGACACAGCGAAGTGGATGACCCGACCATCACTCAGCCGCTCCTTTATCGCAAAATCAAAGATCATCCACAGCTTTGGCAGATTTATGCGCAGCGCATCGGGGCGGACGCCGCTCCACTTGTCGCGCAAACCCGCAAAGAATTCGAATCCGCACAGCGCGAAGCCGGAAAGCTCAAGAAAATTCCCGCGTTGCGCAAACTTCCGGATTATTGGTCGCCCTACGGCCGCGGCCGTTACAACCGCAGCTACGAAGTGGACACCGGCGTCGCCGCGAAAACACTCGCGGAAGTTTCGCAGGTTCTCTCCGGCGCGCCCGCGGGTTTTCATGTCCATCCGAAAGTGAAAAAACTTCTCGAACAGCGCGCGGAAATGAGTGCCGGCAAGCGCCCTGTGGACTTTGGCTATGCCGAACTGCTCGCGTTCGGCACACTCGTCCGCGAAGGCACGCCCGTGCGGCTTTCCGGACAGGACTCGCGCCGCGGGACATTCAGCCAGCGCCACTCCGCGATCTTTGACACGGAAAATGAAGACGCCTACGTCGCGCTCGAAAATGTCTCGCCCGGCCAGGCGCGTTTTGAGGCCTACAATTCCACGCTCAGCGAAGCAGGCATCCTCGGTTTTGAGTACGGCTACAGCCGCGATTTCCCCGAAGCGCTAGTCTTATGGGAAGCGCAGTTCGGCGATTTCGCAAACGGCGCGCAGGTGATCATCGACCAGTTCATCAGCGCCGGCGAAGACAAGTGGAACCTGCCATCGGGCGTCGTCCTGCTTCTCCCGCACGGTTACGAAGGCCAGGGCCCCGAACATTCCAGCGCCCGCATTGAGCGCTTCCTGCAACTCGCCGCCGAAGACAACATCCAGATTTGTCAGGCGTCGTCCGCCGCGCAGTATTTTCATCTACTGCGCAGGCAGGCCCTGCGTCCGTGGCGCAAGGCGCTCGTCATCTTCACGCCGAAGAGTATGCTGCGGAATCCCGACGCGAATTCTCCCATCGAAGAATTCTCACGCGCGCGCTTTCTGCCAGTGGTACCAGATTTGGAAGTCGCCGGTGGTTCGCGCGTTCTCGTCTGCTCCGGCAAGATCGGCCACGACCTTCGCGCCGAACGCACCAGACGGAATGATCATTCCACCGCCATACTATTTGTTGACCAGCTCTATCCATTTCCCGAAGAGGAACTCGCCGCCGAACTCGCGCGGCATTCCGGCGAAATTATTTGGGTGCAGGAAGAGCCCGGCAATATGGGCGCGTTGTTTTACATGATGCCGCGACTGCGCCGCTTCGCTGGCGAAGGCCGCCCGGTGCGTTCCGTCAAGCGTTCGCCAAGCGCCAGCCCCGCCACAGGCTCCGCCAAAGCGCACGAGCTCGAGCAGAAGACGCTCCTCACCTTCGCCTTCCCAATGTAAAGAATTGAACTCTCAACAAACGCGGGAGTGATACTCTTGCCCCAATTACGGCCCCATCGAGGAGGCTCCACATGTCGAGAACAACCATGGATTTTCGTGCCCCAACTGATATGTGGCATTGGATTGACCCGTGGGCGCAGGCCACCGGCTTCCGCCTGAAGCAATCGGCGGGCCCGATGCGCCTTTACCAGAAGGGCCATGGATTCTGGATGGCACCGGTGATGGCATCGTTTCAGCAGGCAAACGATCAGATCCACATGGAGACCTGGGTGCGCGCGAACTTTTTCATCCGCCTGATGGCGCTTTTCGTCATTCCCTCGGAAATGGAACTTGCATCAGGCGGCTTTAGATTGGTAGTTCCGCGCAAATATGGGCGTGAAGCAGTAAACAAGTTGCTCGCGCAACTTCAGCTTCCCTTAATTCCCTGAAGGGACCAATGCTTCATTATTGAAGAGGTGCCGTCGCAAGAGACGCCTCTGCAACAATTCATTTATCTTCGTATGCTAAACTCCGCGGCTTCGGGTCACCTGAGATTCACAGTGAGGCTGAACGTGAAGCGAACAATCGCAATCCTGTCCTTGGTCGCATTCTGCTATTGGGCGTTGAGCACCGCGGCAGGCCACTCTCTGAGCGCTGCCCAAAACACGTCAAAGATCTCTGGGCAGATCCTCGACTCAAAAAGGAACGGCCTCCCCGGAGCGACCATCACCGTGACTGCGAATTCCAGCGAGTCCCCGCTCTTCTCGGGAAGGTCCGGGACAGACGGAAAATTTGAAATTCGTGGACTTCCTGCGGGAATCATCACCGTTTCGATTGCGAGCCCAGGATTTAAGACTGCGGAGCTTGAAAACATCACACTTATCCAAGGGAGAACTTATAGCCTCACAGAAGAGATGGAGCCAGGTTCTGGCATCGTTAAGCACGATGTCGGGGCCAAAGTCGTCATCGAAATTCATGAGATGCCGACACGTAATTCCCCTCCTCCTTCGCCCGAGTGGCTTCCCACCGGCCAGGCCATCACCCCTTCCGCCGCGCCCGGCTCAAGTTTCCAAGCGCTTAAGCCCGATCTTCCCGGCCGCAAGAATCGCTTTGCCGACGACGCCGTCTCCACCGCCGTCAGTCCCGATGGCAACACCCTCCTCGTCCTAACCAGCGGCTACTATCTCTGGAAGAATGCCGCGGGCCGCGCCGATCAAGCCGCTTCAACAGAATATGTCTTCGTCTTTGATATTTCGCAGGGCGCCCCGCGCCAACTGCAGACCATTCCTGTGGCGCATACATTTGGTGGAATTGTCTGGAATCCGAACGGCGAGGAGTTTTATGTCACCGGCGGCGTGGACGACGTCATTCATTCATACGCGAAATTCAGCAACGCGTGGGCTGAGTTCGGCGCGCCCATCCCCCTCGGCCACGCCGCGGGACTCGGTCTACAGCTGAAGCCGGAAGCTGCGGGCGTTGACATCGCCGCAAACGGCCAGCGCCTCGTCGTCGCCAATTACGAAAACGATTCAATCAGCGTCATGGATCTAGGCACGCGCAAGAACACCGGCGACCTCGATCTTCGCCCGGGAAAGTCCGATGCGACAAAGGCAGGCGTGCCCGGCGGAGAATTTCCTTATGGCGTCGCAGTGCAAGGCAATGACCGCGTTTATGTCGCAAGCGTGCGCGACCGCGAAATCGTCGTTGTAAATCTCAATCCGAAGCCGGCTGTCGCGGCTCGCATCCCACTTCACGGCCAGCCCAACAAGCTCACACTTAATCACAAGCAAACGCTCCTCTACATTTCCGAAGATAACGCCGACACACTCGCCGTCGTGGACACTTCAACAAATCAAATCATCGGAGAATTGGGCGTGACCGCCCCTGCCGAAATCCTAGGGAAACTCGGCGGCTTCAAGGGTAGCAATCCAAACAATGTCGCGCTCTCGCCGGACGAGCGCACTGCCTACGTATCTCTCGGCGGCGCGAATGCTGTCGCCGTCATTCACCTGAAAGATGACGGCTCGCCTTCCGAGGTTTCCGGACTGATTCCAACGGGATGGTATCCAAACGCCGTCAGCTTGAATCGCGTGGGCACGATGCTCTATGTCGCCAACGGCAAAAGCAACGCCGGCCCGAACCCCGATGGGTGCCGCAATAGCTCAAAACCGGATCGCGACGCGGCAAACCGGTGCAATGCCGCCAATCAATATATTCTCCAGCTCATTCACGGTGGCCTGCTTACCGCGCCGGTTCCCGCGGCCGCGGCGCTTCCGGCGCTTACGCGCCGTGTTTCGGAAAACAATCGCTGGCCCGAAATCGCGGCCAGCAACGCGGCGTCCCAAAAATTGGCCGCGCTGCAAGGAAAAATCCATCACGTGATTTACATCATCAAGGAAAACCGCTCCTACGATCAGGTGCTCGGTGACCTTGAAAAAGGCAATGGCGATCCGCATCTCGCAACCCTGCCCGAGCCGATTTCGCCGAACCATCACCAGATCGCCCGCCAGTTCGTCGCGCTGGATAATCTGATGGCCAGCGGCGAAGTTAGCGGCGATGGCTGGAATTGGAGTACCTCCGCGCGCGGCACGGACGCGCTCGAAAAAGATATCCGTGTGAATTATGCCGGAGGCGCGCTCAGTTATGACGAAGAAGGCGAGAACCGCAATCTCAACGTCGGCATCGCCGATATGAACGCTCGCCGCGCTGCAAACCCGGCAACGCCAGCCGACGCAGATCAACTTCCCGGCACCGCCGACTTGCTTGCGCCCGACGGCCCTGGCGGCCCCGGCGAAAATGCGGGCGCGGGTTATTTGTGGGATGCCGCGCTCCGCGCCGGATTGACCATTCGCAATTACGGTTTTTATCTTGACTTGGCCCGATACGAAATGCCGGCTACCATTCCAATCCATATCGCTGCTCCGCGTGACGCCCGCGCACAGAATCAGATCGTAGCGTTTCCCACAAAGCCCGCGCTCGCGCAGGTCACCGATCCTTACTTTCCCGGATTTGATCTCAAACTCGCGGATTACTGGCGTTTCAAGGAATGGGAACACGAGTTCGACGATTACGTCGCCAAGGGAAACCTGCCCGCTCTCGAATTCATCCGCTTGCCGCACGATCACTTCGGTGATTTCAATGACGCGATGGACGGCGTTAACACTGTCGAGACAGAAATGGCCGACAACGATTATGCTGTTGGACTTCTTCTCCAGAAAATTGCCGCCAGCCCTTACGCAAAAGATACCGTCGTTTTCACTATTGAAGACGACGCGCAGAACGGCCCCGACCACATGGACGCGCACCGCACCGTGGCTCTCGTCGCAGGGGCTTACGTGAAGCAGGGCGCCGTGGATTCCGGCCGCTACACAACGGTCAACATGCTGCGCACCATCGAAGTCCTGCTCGGCATTAAGCCTATGGGTTTGAATGACGCCGCCGCCGCGCCTATGGCCGATTCATTCATTCCAGAATACAAGCCGTGGACATACGCCGCGCGCGTGCCCCAAGTCTTGCGTACAACGCAGCTTCCGTTGCCTCCCGTGGCAAGCGCGAGTGAAGCACGCGATCCCGCGCTCGCCGCGTTTGAAGCGCGCTACGCCGCCTCGTTGCATGACGCCAAGTGGTGGGCGCGGCACATGCGCGGCCAGGACTTCAGCGTTGAAGACGACCTTGACACGGACCGTTTCAACCACGCCCTGTGGCTCGGCCTCGTGGGCCCGGGCGTGAAGTTCCCATCGCACACGACGGGCTTAGACTTAAGCCAGAATCGCGACCAATTGCTTGCAAAGTTCTTCGCGAACCCTAAGAATTAAGACAGCCCGAACAAAATGCCATCACAGGTCATCAAACGAAAATCGCGCGGCTTCATCTGCATCAACGCGCATCCCGAAGGCTGCCGGCAGAATGTCGCGCGGCAAATTGCCGCGATTCGTCCGCACGCCGGGACGCCGCGCGCGGGCCTGCGCAACGTCCTCGTCATCGGCGCGTCCACCGGCTACGGCCTCGCCTCGCGTATCACCGCGGCCTGGGGATTCGGCGCGCGCACGCTCGGCATTTTCTTCGAGCGCCCGCCAGATGGAATCAAGACCGCGTCTGCTGGTTTCTATAACACGGCCGCATTCCACGAATTCGCGGAACGCGATTCGCTTTTCGCCGCAAGCCTCAACGTTGACGCTTTTTCCGACGAAGCCAAGCGCCAGGCCATCGACATCATCCGCCGCGAATTGAAGCCACTTGATCTGATCGTTTACAGTCTTGCGTCACCGCGTCGCGTCCACCCGAAAACTGGCCAGATATTTAATTCCGCCCTCAAGCCCGTCGGACAACCGTTCACAAACAAGACCATCGAGCTCGATTCGGAAAAGGTTGTGCCCATCACGCTTCAGCCTGCCACCGATCAGGAAGTCGCGGACACCGTCGCCGTGATGGGCGGCGAGGATTGGGAGATGTGGATCGCCGCGCTGCTCGACGAAGGTTTGCTCGCGAAGGGGGCGCGCACAATCGCATATTCCTACATCGGCCCGGAAGTCACCTGGCCCATCTATCGCGACGGCACAATCGGCCATGCCAAAAAAGACCTCGCCGCCGCGGCGCTGCGGATTCGCGCGCGTCTCGATACAAAACTCGGCGGCGATGCGCGTGTCTCCGTGAACAAAGCCGTCGTCACGCAGGCGTCCGCCGCGATCCCCGTGGTGCCGCTTTACTTAAGCCTGTTGCCGCTGGCGTTGCGCTCGCGCGGCCTTGACGAAGGCTGCATCGAACAAATGCGCCGTCTTTTCTTTGACCAACTCGCCGAAGGCATCCACGGCGCGACGGATGAAGCGGGCCGCATTCGCCTCGACGACCGCGAACTGCGCGCGGATGTGCAATCCGAAGTGATGCGCGCCTGGCCGGATGTAAACACAGAGAACCTGCGTCAGATCACCGCGTTCGGCGATTACCAGCGCGAGTTTCGTTCTCTTTTTGGTTTTGAGGTTGGCGGCGTGGATTACGAATCTTCCGTCGAGACAGACATTCATTGGTATTGAAATCTGCGATTCCAGCTCGCTAGTGCAGCCCAACTGTCCCGCGCACGGAATCAATCAATTTCTGTGAGTCGTACCCAACGCCGTCCTTGAACACGATCTCCAGTTTTTCAATGTCCGCAATCGTCTTGTCCGGATCGCCGTGAATCACCATAAGGTCCGCGGCCTTGCCCTGCGAAATTGTGCCCAAGCTGCCGCTCAATCCGAGAAACTCCGCGCCATTCGCCGTGGCGATGTGAATCGCTTCCACGGGCGTGAATCCCGCTTCCACCAGCAACTCCACTTCGCGCTGATCGCCGAATCCGGGCAGATCGCCGCCGCCTCCGGTCGGGTCCACGCCGGCGAGCAACATGCCGCCTTCTTTCACGAAGTCATGCTCAAATTGAAGTTCCGATTTGAAGAGCGTATTCCACGGAGTTTCTGTTTGTGCCGCATTGCGCGCGCGGCCCGAAAGATAATCCACCGCTTCCTGAGGCAGCAGGGCGGCCAGCGGACGCTGCATCCACGCCATTGGCGGGCGATTCGGCACGAACGTCTCGAACACCGGCAGCGTGGAAGTGATCGCCACGTGGTGCGCAACAAGCTCCTTAATTGTCTGCTGTACTTCCGCGCCCTCCATATCAAGCTTTGCGTTCGTGGCAAACGTGGTTGCCTGCGGCGTGCAAACATCGGGTTGCTTGCCGGGCACGAATTCCGTATCCACCACAAATCCGTGCTCGAGATTATCAATCCCCAGTGCTGCCGCTTCGCGGAATCCTATCGAGCAGAGATGCCCGGTGATCTTGATTCCTTTTGAATGCGCTGCAGCGACGGCGGCGGCCAATTCGTCGCGCGTGATGTGCATGTATGCCTTGAAAGATCCCGCGCCAAGCGCCGCCCAGTAATTCACAAGCTGTGTCGCCTCCGCGGGCCCCGAAAGCATGTGCATCTGCGAGCCCGTGCCCGGTGGCCCTTCCAGATATGGTCCGGTCACGTTGAGCTTCGGCCCGATCATGCGGCCGTCGTCAATCATCTGCTTGATGTTCAGGTCGGTGTACGGCTCGAGGCTCCCGGCGGTGCGAGCGGTTGTTACGCCGCACGCAAGATAAAGCCTCGGCGCGGTGATCGAAAGTTCGTTGTACTGTCCGCCCGCCGGATAAAAAAGATGCTCGTGCATCCCCACCATGCCGGGCATCACGGTGTAGCCCGTCAGGTCCATCACCTGCGCACCCTGCGGAATTTGCGCCGCGCCAGCGGCCCCAACCCAGGCAATCTTTCCGTGGTCAATCACGATTGTCTGGTCTTCGCGTGCGGCGGCGCCGGTGCCATCAATAATTTTTATGTGTGTGAGCGCGACAATTGGCGCGTCGGTCTTGATGAATTGGCGCAATTGCGCGCCCGCGCCGCGGCCCGCTCCGCCACCTTGTGCACCGCCTTGCTGGCCGGATGCAGGCATCGCACTCAGGAAAAATATTGCCAAACCGCAAAGAACTTTCCGCATCGGGTTAGCTCCCGCACAAATAAAAGTCACAATTCCGCGGCGAGGATAGTCCGGGAAAGCCAACGCTTGCAAGCAAAAGTCGGTTCAGTTCAGTGGATCAGTCGTGTCCAACTGCTCTCATCCCCGTTGCATCAAGCGTCCCCACGGAAATGGAATTCATTGCGTGGCGCTTTCTTCTGCCAGCGGCTCAGGAGTATCCGCGGCAGGCCGCGCATTGCCGCTACTAATGCGTGTGCCGGGATGCTCCGGACGAAAAGTATTTCGGATTCGCAGCACAATGTTTTTCTCGCGCAGAGGCTCGATCGTTCCTGGATGCAGCACCTTTGCCCCGCGATTTGCCAGGTGTACCGCTTCTTCGTAAGTCAGCTCTTCTAGCAGAGTGAACTCGTCATTCGATGAGCTTTCATCCTGCAACCCCTCGCCTCCGCGCGGATCACTGTCGAATACGCCATCCACGTCGGTCCACAACCACACTTCATCCGCATCGAGCACATCGCCCACGATCGCCGCCGAAAAATCAGAGCTGTTTCGTCCCAGCGTCGTGGTTTCGCCGCCAATGGTTGCGCCGATGAATCCGGTGACCACTGGCACAACTCCCTGCTCAATGAGCGGCAGCAGTAGACGCTGTCCGCGCAGACGCGTCTCGTCCCGCAGCGGCGCCGCATTTTGAAAGTTGCCGTCCGTTACGAGAAACCGCGCGGCATCAATCGCTTCCGCGCGCATCCCATTGCTTCGCAGCATTCCTGCCACCAGCCGCGCGCTCGCGCGCTCTCCATACGACAGAACGGAATCAGCCCACGCGGCTCCGGCATTGCGCGGCGCGGTTCCCCCGACGCTCGTGCGCAGCCATGCGCCGAGATCTTCGAGTTCATTCCACACACGCACCTGTTCAGAAGATTTTCTACCCTCCAATTTCAGCGAAAATAATATCGTCCGGTGCCGCGCGCGAAGTCGCCAGACCTTTGCGAGCGCCCGAATTCCGCGGCCCGCGCGCACCAGCTCAATAATTTGCGCCAACTGATTTGTCACGCCCGCACACGCAGAGCAGACAAGTGCTGTCTCGCACCGCTCAAAATATTCCCCCACCAACTGCGCAACGTGAGAGATCGCCGCCGCGTCCGCCAGAGAACTGCCGCCAAATTTCAGCACACGCATCAGCGGTCCTCCCCTCTGCGGTTGGCCATGCCAGCAGCGGCGGCGCGCGCCGTCTTGCCCGTGTTCTTCGATTCAATTCGCGCACCCTCCAATTCCGGCTGAAGTGCGAACACCGAAGGCGCCGCCCCGCGAGCGATAAACGGCGCCGAAAGCAGCTCAGTGATTTCCTTTTCATTCGCGCGCACAAAAGCGAGCGCGGCGGAGCCCGACCCGCTCACGCATACGCCGAGCAGATCCGGGTGGCGCACCACAAGACATTCCGCGAGGCCCGGGACCGAGGGCGCGCGATAAGGCTGGTGCCAGCGATCGCGAAAGAGTTCCGGCTCAATGGCTTGCGCGCTCGCGCCGGAAAAACAGATCGCGGCAAGTACGCTCGCCCGCTGAAGGTTGTGCACCGCGTCCGCGCGCGAATATTCGCGTGGCAGCGCGGCGCGAGCCTCCAGCGTCAGCGTCGGCGTCGCGGGAACCACCGCAAGAACAGCGATCCCGGCAGGCAGTGCCGTCCGTGCAAAAAGCACGCGCCCGCTCCCAACCTCAACCGCGGCAAATGTAAGCCCGCCATGTACCGCCGCTGCGGCATTGTCCGGATGCCCTTCGATTTCTGCGGCATTGCGAAGTGTCATTTGGAGGTCTGGCTTATCGCCGAGCAACTCCGCTCCAAGCAATAATCCGCACACCGTCGCCGCGGCGCTCGACCCCAGCCCAACACTCACAGGAATTTCGCTTTCGATTTCAACCTCCGCGCCGGAAATCTCGCGCTTGTGGTTCGCCGCGTAGCGCAATATTCCCTGTGTGACCAAATTCGAAATGTCGCAGGGCACGCGCTCCGGATGCGGCCCGCGATACGTCACGCTGAAGCCGGCCTCCGCTCGAAGTGTGGCCCGTGCACGGAGTCGGAGATTCAGCGCAAGCGCCGCGCAATCAAACGCGCAGCCAAGATTCGCGGAGCTAGCGGGAGCGGATGCAGTGACCCAAACTCTCGTCGGTGTCTTCACTTTCATTGTCCGCCGCCTCCCGCCGCCGTAGATTTCTGCGCTGCGCCCATCGCCCGCTCGAAATCTGCCAGCCGCGGAGCAATGGGCTCCGCCATCGCAAATCGCCCCGCGAGCGCGTCCGTCGTCTTCAATCCATTTCCAGTGATGCAAATCACCGTCGTTTCGCCCGCGCCGATGCGCCCCTGCTCGATGAGTTTTTGCGTAACGCCCAGCGTCACCCCGCCCGCCGTCTCTGCGAAAATCCCTTCCGTCTCGGCCAGTAACTCGATGGCCGCTATAATCTCCGCGTCGCTCACGTCTTCGGCCCAGCCTCCGCTCGCGCGAATGCCCGCCGCGGCGAAATTTCCGTCGGCGGGATTCCCAATCGCCAGCGACCGCGCGATCGTATTCGGCTTTTGCGGGTCGAACTGGTCCTTGCTGTTTTTCACCGCGTCGGAAATCGGTGAACAACCCGTCGCCTGCGCGCCAAAAAACTTCACCTGCTTCGGCGCGACAAAGCCGAGTTCCGTCAGCTCGCGAAACGCTTTATTGATTTTCCCAATCAGCGATCCGCCCGCCATCGGCACAACCACGTTATCCGGCAGCTGCCAGCCAAGCTGCTCCGCAATCTCGAATCCAACCGTCTTCGAACCCTCCGCGTAATAAGGCCGCAAGTTGACGTTTACGAACCCCCATGGATATGCGTCCGCAATTTGCGCGCATAGTCGGTTCACCTGGTCGTAGTTGCCCGTGATCCGCACAACTCTCGCTCCATAAACTTGCGTGTTCAGAATCTTTGCAGGTTCCAAATCAGCGGGAATGAAGATGCACGCCTGAAGTCCTTCGCGCGCGGCCTGCGCGGCCACGGCATTCGCAAGGTTGCCCGTCGAAGAGCATCCGACGACCTCAAATCCAAATCGCCGCGCCGCCGAAAGGGCCACCGCGACAACGCGGTCCTTGAACGATAGCGACGGGAAGCACACCGCATCGTTCTTGATGTAAACATCCGTTCCACCCGCCGCGCCGCCCGGGAAAATCTTCTTGCTCAGTTGCCGCGCGCGCACCAGCGGCGTGAATCCCGCGGCCAGCTCCGAATGAAACCCCTCCGGCAACGGAAGCAATTCCGCGTAGCGCCAAAGATTTCCCGCGCGCGCCGCAATTGCCTCGCGCGAAATTCGCTCGCGCACCGCCGCGTATTCATACACAATCTCAAGTGGCGAAATGCAATCCGCGCAATATGACCGTGGGATGTTCCCCCAATATTTTCCGCACTCGCGGCATCGCAATTGGTAGATCTCGCTCATCGCGCCCTCATGTTCCGCCCGAGTCCGTGAATTGCGGGATGAGGTGAAGTAACGCGCCGCGCCGGCCATCGCATGCACAAATGCACGCGCGGCTCCGCGCCTGCGGTACTTCAAGTCTGGGGTGAGAGTTTTAGGAAATCTTGCGCCTAAATTCCCATGTCCCCCCGCGACTCGGGGCGGGAATTGGCACCGGATGAAGAGCTTTGCGCTCCACCGGTTGCCGTGGCGTCGTCGGGCCCGTTCCCTCGGCCACTCTGCATGAAAACCCAGGCCCTTGCGGCTTGAGTTTTACGAAACCACGATACGAAATCGTCACGATTGTGTCAATAGAAGGAGGCCTCCCCGAGCCTTCTTTGGTTCACGCACTGTGATAAAATTCCGGCACACAGTAGGCTCGTAGCTCAGTTGGTTAGAGCGCTACCTTGACACGGTAGAGGTCTGGGGTTCGAGTCCCCACGAGCCTACCATTCGCATCCCCATTTCCTCCTCCCCTTCAAATCTGTAATAATGCCCCCCGGCTAGCACGCGAGCCGGTATTCCAATCCTGTCGTAACCGGGCTGGACTCCGATACGTCCTTAGGATAGCGGGTCTGCAGGCACTTGCCGCGTGACCATGTTGGAGGAAGTCTCCTAACCCAGGGGGCCGGGCCAGGCTGCGCGAGGCCGAAAGTTAAATCTAATTAGGATGCACCGTCCATGAAAATCATGAGTTTTATCGGGAAGCACCGGATTATCACCGCACTTTGCGTTGTCATCGTCGTTGGCACGCCCACGTATTTCTATTACAGAGGCAAGGGATCTGAGGTCAAGTACACCATGGGCAACATCCGGAAGGGCTCGATCACTTCCGTAGTCCAGGCCACGGGCACGATCAACGCGCTCACAACGGTCCCAGTAGGTTCCTTCATTTCCGGTACGGTGCAATACGTCTTTGCCGACTTCAATACCCATGTCCATGCCGGACAGGTGCTCGCCCAGCTCGACCCCGCCCCCTATGAGGCGCAATACACCACGGCGAAAGGCAACCTGGATAACGCGATTGCCAACGAAAAAAACGTCGAAGCAAGCATCCAATCCATGATGGCCACCATTCAGGCGGACCAAGCCAACGTGGTCAAGCTGCAGGCCGATGCCGACTACACCCGCGTAAACGCCAAGCGAATTCATGATCTTTTTGTGGGAGGAATCACAACCAAGGATGCCGACGACCTGGCCGCTTCCAATGTGGCGCAGGCGGATGCCGCCGTCGTGTCCGCGCAGGCCCAGGTCAATCAGGCGAAGGCGCAGCTCGATCAGGCGAAGGCTCAATTGCTGCAAGCGAAGGCTCAGTCAGAAGCGCAGCAGGGAAATCTTGACCAGGCCGAAACCAACCTTCGCTACTCCACGATCATTTCCCCCATTGATGGAATCGTCGTCGCGCGCAGCATCACCGTCGGCCAGTCTGTGGCCGCTTCCTTGCAAGCCCCCAACGTCTTTACCATTGCCCAGGAACTCCAGCACATGCAGCTTTATGCCAAAACTGATGAATCCGACACCGGGAACATCCATATAGGCACCGAAGTTACGTTTGCTGTGGACGCTTTCCCCAATGAGCTTTTCCGCGGCCGCGTGGACGTCATCCACTTGAATGCCACCACCGTTCAAAACGTCGTGACTTACGACACCGTGATCGACTTTGACAACCCCGACGAGAAACTTCTCCCCGGCGAAACCGCCTACGTCACCATCCCGACGGGCGAGGTGGATAACGCCATCATGATCCCCAATGCCGCGCTCTCCTTCACCCCGGATATGCCTTTCGCGGATTTGCGCCAGTTGTATGTGGACAATAAAATTCCCCGCGCCGCGTACACGTCTCACCTGCAAGGCTTGCAGGTTGTCTGGAAAAAAACCGCGGATGGAAAGCTCTTGCCGCTTTCCGTGACCGCGGGAATCACCGACTACGTCAACACACAAATGCTTAAAGGCGACCTGAAGGAAGGCGATCAGCTCATCACTTTCCAGGAAGGCGGCAGCAAGTCATCCTCCGCAGGGACGAATCCCTTTAACCAGCAGCAAGGCGGCCGCGGTGGGCCCGGCGGGGGTCCTCAAGGTGGCGGCGCTCGTGGCGGTGGCAGATGAAACTTACAGAAGTCCTGCGCGTGGCGTTCCGTGCGCTTGGGCGGAACAAGATGCGCACCGCTCTCACGATGCTCGGCATCATTATCGGTGTCGGCGCCGTCATCTGCACAGTGGCGATCGGCGAAGGCGCCTCCCAGCAAATTCAGGATCAGATCAACAGCCTGGGCGAAAACATTATCACCATCAATGCCGGCAGCGTAAATCTCGGCGGCGTCCGCCTCGGCAATCAAGCTACCAAAACGCTTACCCCCGGCGACGCCAAAGCCATCCAGGAACAGATTCCAATGATTAGCCGGGTCTCTCCAGGCGTCGGCTCAAGCGTGCAGGTCGTTTACGGCAACCAGAACTGGGGCACTCGCGTGACTGGAGCTTCGCCCGATCTGCTCCAGATCCGTCACTGGCCGCTTCAGCGGGGCAGCGCCTTCAGCGACCACGATGTGGACACGGAAGCCGATGTTTGCCTCATCGGCCGCACCGTCGCTCAGAACCTATTCGGCGATAACAACCCCATCGGCCAGACCATCCGCATCTCTTCGCTGCCTTTCCGGGTCATCGGCCAACTGATTCCCAAGGGACTGAATCCTTACGGGCAGGATCAGGATGACACTCTCATCCTCCCCTACACCACGGTGATGAAGAAGCTCGCGGGGATTTACTGGTTGCAGAGCATTACCGTTTCCGCTGACTCCTCCGACGACATGGATCCCGCTCAACAGCAGGTCGCCGCGCTCCTGCGCCAGCGTCACCACCTCCGCTCGGACGAGCCGGATGACTTCATCATTCGCAATCCCACGGACCTCGCGCAGGCTCGCGCGCAATCCGTCACCGTCATGGAGCTTCTCCTTGCCGTCATCGCTTCGGTCTCCCTCGTTGTCGGCGGCATCGGCATCATGAATATCATGCTCGTTTCCGTCACCGAGCGGACCCGCGAAATCGGCGTTCGCATGGCTGTCGGCGCAACCGAATCCGACGTCCGCCGCCAGTTCTTAAGCGAAGCTGTCGCTCTCAGTATGTTCGGCGGCGCCATTGGTGTCATCTTTGGTTTCTTCGCGTCCAACGCGGTTTCGGCGATGCTCAAATGGCCCACGCTCGTTCCGCCTTCTTCCGTGGCCATCTCGGTTTTCTTCTCCGCCGCTGTCGGCGTGATCTTTGGTTATTACCCGGCCCGCAAGGCCGCATCTCTTGATCCGATTGAGGCGCTCCGTTATGAATAAGCTCCGTAGTGCGATCATCTTCGCCGCGCTGTCTGCCGTCTTGACGCTCATAGTGGTTTCGGCGCATGCCCAGAGTTCGTCTTCCACTCCCAGCGACGAATTTTTTGTCGTCTCATCGGTGGACCGCGCGCACAACGCGCTGATCCTCTTGAAGCCCACCGAAATCGCCACCGTCTTTCAGACCACGGACAAGACCCAGTTCTTCGACGAACAGAATAAAGCCCTGAAGCTCTCCGATTTCCGCGCCGGAGACACTATTTTCGCGTCCTACCAGTCAAAGCCGGATGGCACGCTCACTCTCGTCCGGGTTCGCAAGGGTGACATGACCGTGAACGAGCTCCGGCGCCGCTATGTGCCGGGCCTTCCCGTCAACGCGGGGCAAACTTCGCAGACCATCTCGAGCCCTAAATCGACCGCTCCGAAATCGAATAACTCCACGTCAAACACCGCGAAATCAAGCAACACGGCGTCAAGCAACGCCAAGTCGCGCAACTCGAAGTCAACCTCAACCACCACGAAATCAAGCAAGCCCAAGTCGGGAACCGCGAAGCCGAACAGCTCCACAACCACCCCTCCGAAACCAAAACAGCAAACATCCCACTAGCAACTCGCTCCGGACGCACATTCCGCGCGTGCTGTCGTCCCTTTGCCAAACACCATGAGCAAGACCTACACCGTATACATTCTTGCAAGCCGTTCGCGTATGGGAAGGCGTGAAGTGCATCCTCAATCTGGTGCCCTGCGACAACGATTTCGCGCGCGAATTCGCCAAGTTCCTTGATAACGCGACCGACGTGAAATCATTCTCAAAACTTCCGCGCGCATTCGGCTTCACGATCGAATACACGGACACGGCGATGAGTCTCCGAAACTACGAACCCGATTTCGTAGCCATAGATAAGTCGGGCACGCACTGGCTTATTGAAACCAAAGGCCAGGAAAACGTGGACGTTCTCCGCAAGGATGTTGCCGCCGCACGATGGTGCGAAAACGCCTGCAAGCTCACTGACAAACAATGGAAATACGCCAAGGTCCCCCAAAAGGAATTTGAGGCTCTGCAACCCCGGCGACTCGCTGATCTGGCCGCACTCATTCCTGCCCTATTCGATTAATTGGCCTCCCCGTCCTGATTTCCCTGTTGTTAGCAAATCGAAATGACCGCAGTTGTTAGCAAGTGATGTGTCCGCTTTTGATTTTCCTTCTGCTCCTCAAACTACATTCACCGCGCCGTCGTCGGGGCTGTGGGAAAGTGGGAATCCCGCGGTTTGCGCGGGATTCCCAAGCGCAGCGTCTTTTCCACAGCCCTTTTCCGCCGCCGATTTCGGTTCGTTATTTTCGCCAGCAAACTGTCCGACACACTGGGGTCCGTAATACAAACTCAGCCGCCCATCCAGATGTTCGCACACCGTCACCCGGCAACCCGCCAGCGTCCCGCGCCAGCGCACCCGTTCGATCTGCAACGTCCGGCCGCCCCAACTCACCGTGTTGTCACGGTTCACCACCCGCTCCTGCTGCAGCGAGAAGATCCGGTCCAGATCTTTCCCGGTCGCCGGCACAAAGGCGCTGACTGGTTCCGTCGCCGCCACAGCGAATTTCCGGTTGAACTCCGCGATATAGCTCTCGCCGAGAAAACGGTTGGCTTCTTCGATCGTCGCGATCCCGCGCAGCCGCAACTCTTGCGGCAGCCGCCGCTGCCAGGTGCCGAAGTTCCGCTCGCTTCGTCCACGTGCTTGCGGCGAGTAGGCCGGAATCATCTGAATCCTCAAATCACTCAACGCCCGCCCCACCTGCGTTAGCCGCTGCCGGTCCACCGGCTCTCCGGCTTTCGGGGTTACCCAGAAATGGCTTGCCCGGTCGCTGTAAAGCGAGCAAAACACTCCTTGCCGCTCGACCACTTCGCGCAACGCGATCATTACCGTCGGTGTCGATTCCTCCTCGACCAACTGCGCGTAGTACACCTCGCTGGTCGCATCGTCCAGCACCACGATCAAGTCGTGCCACTGCTCTTGGCCCAGCCAGCGATGCTTGCTGCCGTCGATGTGCAGCATCATCCCGGCCATCGGTCTTCGTTCGCGCCGCCGCCGGTGCATGCCTCGCTGCCGTTCTTTCGCCACCAGTCCGGCGCCTTGCAGCGCCAGCTTCACCCAGGTGTAGCTGAGCCGGATGCCGTGCTCCTCCTCGAGCTTCTCGTGAAAATGCTTCACGCTGAAATCGGAATACTTCTCCCGGTACAAAACCAACACCTTTTCGACCACCTCCAGCTTCACGCGCTTCGGAGAAGGTGTTCCCGTCCGGCGATCCCACAGTCCGTCATAGCCGAACCGCTGATAGCGCCAATACAGCCGCCGCATCTGCCGCGGACCGACGCGCAACACCTGGGCCGCTTGAAGCCAGGTCATCTGCTTGCCGATCACCCGCAAAATCACTTCTTGTGCTTTCATCGCCCGCTCCGTCGCAGCTCTGGAGTAGCTCATCACGCCCACCTCCGGACCGGAGGTCTACTCCAAGCCGCCTGTGTAAAGCGGACATTTCATCTGCTAATAGACCGGACATATCATGTGCTAACGACACCCGTCCTGATTTCCCTTGACTTCCGGCAAATCATATAGTATAAGAAGAAATGTACGGTCTGGTACAATTCGAACGTCCCCCTGCAGCCTGCCTGCCGGTAGGCATGGATTCCCGTAACTCCAATGCTGCGATACTCTTACGGAGCGTATTGCACAAGTTCAGTGCAGCCGCACCCGCAACCTCTTTAGATGGAACGGCTTACCGGCGAATTCGCCCAAAAGCCCGTAAGTCCAATGCTGCGTTACTCTTACCGGCCGTTTCGCCTGTAACTCCTTTGTTGCGTTACTCTTACAAAAAGATGGGGGTGCCCCCCTCTCGGCCTTCAACGGTGTGCGTAACACAGGCTTCAGCCCGTGTTACTCGATACGTTCACCCCGTAACTACCAGTGTTGCCTACCACTTACGAGGAAACTCGCAAACGCCTCAAGAATCGCCCTTTGTTTTCTACCACTTACAGACACTCTTTCCCGTAACTACCAGTGTTGCCTACCACTTACAAAAAAGGTGGGGGGGGGAGGGTACGCGACTCCATGGTTTCTGTCGGGAGAAGAACCGGGAAGCCAATCGCCCGTCCAATTTGGAACGAATCCCGGCCGCGCGCGGGAAAGTCGCATCATCCCGAATCACAAGAAGTGACATACAGTATTCCGCAGGCGGGAGGCATGGCATGCAGATAATTGAGAAGCTGGAAGCGACGCGGGATGAGACGTTAGAGCTTTTTCAACTCAGCGACTCCGAGTTGGACCGCAGCTACGGGCCCGGTAAGTGGACGGCGCGGTTCGTCCTCCATCACCTTGCCGATGCGGAGACGGTGTTGTTCGACCGGATCCGGCGAGTTCTGAGCGAGGGGCGCGGCGTGATCTGGGCCTTCGATCAGGATGCGTGGGCGCGCAGCCTGGATTACCCGCGGCGGCCGCTCGGGCTTTCGCGAAATCTTTACGAGTCCTCGCGCGCGGGGATCATTTATTACGCGAAGATTCACTACGACGAGCACGGCCATCTCGAGTTCGTTCACAGCGGAACCGGCGTCCGGACTTTGAAGGATGAATTCGACAAAGTTGCATCGCACAACAAGCAGCATCTCGAGCAGATAAGAACCGCGTTGCGCCAATCGTAAGGCTCGACGGCGTATTCGTAAGCGATCATGCGCCGCGGTGAGTCGCGAACAGAATTCACGGGAAGGGGGCGCATCAATGTTGCACGCGGGTCCAGGTCGTCGGCGCCTTATTTGCGTCCGCGCTGTGGAACACGACCCGATCCGAACCGTTCGCGGTGTAAGTTCCTGTATCAATCTGCGCGCCGGAGCCCGAAAAGATCGAGTAGGCGCCTCCCTTGGCTTGCAGCTTGCCGCTTCCGTGGTAGTCCGCGGTGAGTTTGTAGCTTGCGTCATAGCCGATGGTGAGAGACATCGACCCGGTAAGGTGGTGCTGCGGCGCGGATGTGACCCACGTTCCCACGAACGTGAGCTTCTCGGGAGGCGGAATGCCGCGGTCTTTCGTGCTCCAGTCCCACTCGCGATTGCCTTCGGGGCCGAGTGGCGGCCCGGTGAAAAAAACTTTTTCCTGTCCGTCAAAACGGAAAGGGACGGGAATTTTTCCCATGGTGGTGGATTGAAGGATGAGGACATGATTGGATCCGATGCTGTCCATGCTGCCGGAATCGCTTAAAGTTTCGGCAACCTGGTAGCCGCCGAATTGGCTGACCTGCCATGTGCGTGTCCAAACTTCGGTGCTATCCGAGGAGGTGCTCTGCCACTCGCCGGAGAGCGCGCCATCGAATCGTGACCTCATGAAAAAATAAACGCAGCCCGCGGCGACGGCGGCGACCACGACCACCAATGCGAGCGGCCCCGCTTTGCTCGGGCGTCTCGCGATCGGCGCAGGAATCTCTTGCGGGCGATCGTTCATAACAGAATTTCTCCGCGGACGCTGGCAAATTGCACGGCAGTGCCCGGCGCGAGACGAATTGTTTTGCCGCTGGGAATTTCGCGCGTCTCACCCGTGGAAGTTGAAGCCCTCCACGAAACGGTGGAGAGGTTGCGCAGACCGAGCAGATTCGGGTTCGTGGGATGGCGCGTGACTTCGGCTACGACGCCGTTTCCCGCGGAGGACTTGAGACCGGGCATCTCTGATTCCGTGAGACGCCGCCCGGGAGTTAATAGCAGCCGCTGGCCCGTCACAAGAAATGTGAGTGCTTGCGCCACGGGCGCGGATGCGTGCCCCGCCGCCGGACCCGATGGCGGAGGCGCCTGGCCTCCGGTATGGACTTGCGTCCCAAGATTCTGCGCGCGGAAAGGGGAAATCTGCCGCGCCTTCAAAATGGCCGCGCCGAGGAATCCGTAGGCAATAATTCCCACACCGAGAAGGATGGGGAACGAATCAGCGGAGTAGTCCCAAATCGTGTGCAACATCGCGGCGCTAAGCCAGCCGATGCCGATCGTGACCCAACGGTTCTTCGGCCTCAACATCGCGAGGCCGATGAAATATCCGAAATATCCGCTGTAAGCGACGTGACCGGCAATGTCACCGCCGATCCGGCGGATCAGGAGATCCAATTCGGCGGAAAGGCCGCTCGTGTGCACCACGCCGGGAAGGAATCCAAGCATTGTTTCGCAAAGCGTGAAACCAAGCGCCGAACCTGTGGCGATTAGGATTCCATCGAGCGGCTCGTGAATCTCCAGAGGGCGCGCAAAAGCAGCTGCGATTTTTGGGGCCAGGAAGGCGCACAACAAGACAGGCAGCGCTTTCACGAACTCTTCTTTCAAGCCGACGAAAAAGAAAACGTCGTAAAACAATTTGGGAAATGGAATAGCCGGCCAGTATTGAGGCGGAGGAAGCCCCTTGCCTCCAAGAAAGGCGCCGAAGATATTCTCGAATACATTCCAGATGGGCCCATACATCAAGATCGCCGTCATCGCGGCGGGAACCAGCGGAAGCCAGGCTGGCTTGACCTTTCCGCAAAGCCGGTAAATCAAATAGTAGGAGCCGATCGCAAGCGCGCAGGCGGCCAACCAAAGGAACGGGCTTTCAACAAGAAACCCCGGAAGAAACAGAATGAATTGGGCCTTCACGCTAGCGCCCTAGCGAATGGAGCAATTCACCGAGATAAACGCCCCAGATTGCGGGGATGGTGTGCGTGCCGTGGCCGCGAGTCTGGTCGGTGATGGGAAGCAAGATAAACCGGCCGTCCTTCACTCGCTTGATTTCGCGGTCGGCGATGCCGAGTTCCGGCGGATTAATTTGATCGTCGGCGGAATTGATGAACAGCACTTTGGCATTGATTTTTTCGAGATCGGGATCCGGATTGTAATTCCGAGAGGCGTCGAAGTAATAGAGCATGTCGTTCGCGTCGGTAGTGGCGATGCGCGCTTTGCGTTGCTGTTCGAGATATGCGTCGGCCCTTTCGCGCGTGGGATAATTTTTCTGCCATTGCAGCGGCGCGCTGCCCATCAGCAAAAGGACATCAATCGCTTCCTGCAAGCCGTGAATCGGAGCTGTGTATTCACCGTTGTTCCATGCAGGGTCGCTGGTGATGGCGGTTGTGATCATTTTCCGCATGATGCGGTTGCGTCCGGCGATTTCGACTGTCTGGCAGGCAAGCGGGACGAGCGCTTCCATGAAGTCGGGATATGTCTCGCCCCACACCCACGAATGCATGCAGCCCATCGAAGTGCCCATCACAAGCAAAAGGTGATTCACTCCGAGAGCATCGGCGACGACGGCGTGCTGCAACGCGACCATGTCATCGTAATCGTAATGTGGGAACCTCGTGTGGAGGCCATTGCTGGGCTTACTCGAGCAGCCATGGCCGATGCCGTCGGGCAGGATGATGAAGTAGCGATGCGCGTCAAGCAATTGTCCGGGGCCGAAGAGGACTCCAGCGAATCCCGCGGAGAGAAATTGCCTGCCCGTGCCGCCGGTGCCGTGCATGATGATTACGGCGTTCGTCACGCGGCCGTTCGCTTCTTTTTGCGGCGCGCCGAGCGTGTAGTAATGGAGCTTCACTTCGGGCAGCGATTCGCCGGAGCGGAAATGATAGTCGCGCACGACGTAGTCACCCTGCTTGAGCGTTTCGGTCCAGGGCGCGCCCTGCAATCGCTGCGGCAATGTGACGGGTCCGGTGGTGCAAGACTGCGCGGCGATGCGCATGTCTTCCGCTTGTTGAGCGGCTTGCTGGGCAGCCGTTTGCTGCGTGTCCTGCGCGAAAGAAGGGACGGCAGCGGCAAGCGCAAAAGCAACCGCGGAAACCAACCAGAACACGAATCGCTTTCTCATTCTCTTTCCTCCACTCAAAATTTTATCGCTCCCGCGATTTACCAGATGCGGCAGCGCTGATCTTCGGGGCGCACCATCATGTCGCCTGCTTTGCAATCGAAGGTGGCCGCGAATTCCGGCATGTTTTGCAGCGGAGCAATCGCGCGGAACCTCGGCAACGGATGCGGGTCCACTGTAGTGAGCATCTGTTCATATTGAGCGCGCGCGGCCGTACCCCAATTCCGATCAAAGGAGATGAAGAACCGCTGCTCGGGGGTGAAGCCATCCATTTGCACCGTCAATTTGTTTGCCTGCGTCTTCATGAATGCGGCATGAGCGATGACGAGCCCACCGAGATCCGCGATGCTTTCACCGAGGACGAGTTTGCCGTTCTCATGCAGGTCGCCGGATACGATGAACCCGTCAAACTGTTTCTCGATGCAGGCGGCGCGGTCCGCGAAATTCTTGGCGTCTTCCGGAGTCCACCAGTCGCGCATATTTCCGGTCGCGTCAAACTGTTTGCCTTGGTCGTCGAAGCCATGCGTCATTTCATGGCCGATGACGGAGCCCATGGCGCCGTAATTCAATGCGTCGTCGGCTTCGGCGTCAAAAAGCGGCGGCTGCAGAATGCCGGCCGGGAAAACGATCTCGTTGTTTTGCGGATTGTAATAGGCGTTCACGGTGGGCGGAGTCATGCCCCACTCGCCGCGGTCCACGGGCTTGCCAATTTTGGAAAGGTCGCGGTGAAATTCAGCGTGCTCGGCGCGAAACACATTGATTACGTAGGAGTCCCGGTCGACAGCCACCGCGGAATAATCACGCCACTTGTCGGGGTAGCCGATCTTCAGCGTGATGGCGTTGAGTTTGATGAGCGCCTGCGCGCGCGTGGCCGGGCTCATCCAGGGCAGGGTCTTCAGGTCGTCGCGCAATGCGTCAATCAGGCCGTGAACCATTTCGAGAGCGCGGGCTTTGGCTGCGGGGGGGAAGGCGCGCGCCACATATAGCTGTCCCAACGCTTCGCCGAGTTCGCGATCGGTGGACTGGACGCAACGTCTCCAGCGCGGTTGCTGTTCCGTTGTGCCCGTCAGCGCGTGGCCGAAGAAACTGAAATTCTCATCCACGAAGGGAGCGGAAAGGCGCGGGGCAGCGACATGCACGAGATGCCAGCGCAGATAAATCTTCCAGTCGTCGAGCGAAATCGCAGTGAGTTGCGAGTCGAGCGCTTTCAGGAAATCGGGTTGTGAAGCGTTCACGACACGGATGCCGGGAAAGCCGATAGCTTTGAAATAGACAGTCCAATCGAAGTGCGGCGTGAGTTTCTGCAGATCTTCAGCGGACATGCGATGGTAGATTTTTTCGGGATCGCGCGTCTCGACGCGGGTCATGGAAGCGTTGGCCAGCGTCGTTTCGATCTTCATCACCGTGTCGGCGTCGGTGTTGGAGCGCTCCGAGGATTCGCCCATGAGGCCAAACATTTTGGTCAGGTGCTGTCGGTAGCCATCGCGAAGCTGCTTGGAGCGGTCATCGTCCTTCACGTAATAATCACGGTCAGGTAGTCCAAGTCCGCCCTGAAAGGCTGCTCCGGTTTGTTCCGTACTGTCCTTGAAATCCTGCGTTGACCCAAAGGCAAACATCACCTGGGCGCCAAAACTCTGAAGGTGGGCGACTTCGGCTTCAAGCGAGGCGATGTCTGAGATTTTCGCGATGCGCTCCAGTTCTGTGTCGAGCGGATGAATTCCGGCGGCGTCAATCTTCGCGGTGTCCATGCAGCTTGCGTAGTAGTCGCCGATTTTCTGTTCGACGGAACCGGGCGCGGCGTTCTTCTTCGCGGCAGCTTCATCGAGGACCTCGTGGAGCACCTCGAGGTTGTGCTCGGCGAGCAGATTGATGCGGCCCCAGGCGGGATATGCGGGCGGAATCGGGTTGCGGTCAAGCCACCCACCGTTGACGAAGCGGAAAAAATCGTCGCACGGCTTGCAGGTCTTGTCGAAATCCGCGGGATCCAGGCCGTGCCCGGCGTGCGCCGGAGGCGCGGCGGACTGCTGCGCGCGGCCTGAGGGCATCCCCACGAAGAGAATAAGTATTGCCGCAACTGAGGCGGCGCAAGAAACAAAGACACGTTTCATTGATTGAAGCTCCTTTGAAAACCGATCCCGATTGTTAACAGACGCATTTACGCGTCAAGGTTTGGGTGCAGCTTATGGAAGCCGGTGGCCTCCTGATACGCGCGAGCGAGCGTGCAAATTTTCGCGTCGCCATAGAGATTGCCGAGGAACGTCAGGCTGAGCATTGTGCCCGGCCCTCCACCCTGAAAATCATTGGTGGGCTTGGGCGCATCCGGGCCGCGCAGACCATTGGGAATGATGATGGAGGGATGCCCGGTCAAATTCGTAAGTGTAAGCTGGCCGCCGTTCGTCGGCGCGACGATGACGTCAAAATCCTTGAAAACTTTGGCCGTCGCTTCAATCAGCAGGAAACGCGCGCGGTTGGCCTGAATGTATTCGACGGCGGGAATGAAACGCGAAGTGCGGAAAATGTTCGGCCAGTCACTCGGGGCTTGTTCGGTGAGGAGTTTGTCGCGGCCCGTACGAGTGAGCTCGTCGAAAGCGGCAGCGCCTTCAGCTTGCAGCAGCGGACGCATCGCTCCAGTTGGAAAATCCGGCAACTCGACGGGCGTCATCTTTACGCCCATGGCGCGAAGTTTGTCGAGCGCTGCAACGTCAAACTTGTGGTCGTACTCGCGGGAAGCGTAGCCGTTGCGGCGCTGCGTCTGCTGGCGCTCGTATCGCGTTTTCTCATCGTCCGTCATCTCAGCGATTGGCTTGGGTGGCTGCATTTCCGTAAGCGGCGCGAGCGCGAAATCTTTTTCGAGGAAGCCCACGCGCAGCGTCCGCCAACTCGCGGCCGCATCCCAGTTGAACGCGGCGGGCTGCACGCTGCGGTCTTTTTCATCGGGCCCGTAAATGGCGGAGAGCACCATCGCGCAATCTTCCACCGCGCGGCAAATCGGGCCGATCTTGTCCATGCTCCAGGAAAGCGCCATCGCACCGGTGCGTGGCACAAAGCCGAAAGTGGGGCGCAGGCCGGTGACGCCGCAGCGGGTGGATGGCGATGAGATGGAGCCGAGGGTTTCCGTGCCGATGCCGAAGCCTACGCAGCCGGCGGCTGTTGCTGAAGCGGGGCCGGCGGAGGAGCCGCTCGATCCTTGATTCGGATTCCAGGGATTGCGCGTCATGCCCTTGAACCAGCGGTCGCCCTGCGCCAACGCGCCTAGCGTTAGCTTTGCGACGAGGACGGCGCCCGCTTTGTCGAGGCGCTGCACCACTGTCGCGTCCTCGTCAATCATTTGGTTTTCAAAGCCGCCCGCGCCCCAGGTGGTCGGATATCCCTTCACCGCGAGCAAATCTTTCGCGCCCCACGGAATTCCGTGCAGCGGGCCGCGATATTTTCCGGCGGCGATGGCCTTGTCAGCTTCTTTCGCTTGCGCTTTCGCGCGGTCTTCAGTCAGCGTGATTACGAACTTCAGCTTGGGGTCGTACCTTTTCAGGCGTTCGAGATACATGTCCGTAAGCGCCACCGAAGAAACTTTGCGGGACTGAATCAGTTCCGCGAGCTGGCGGACGGTGTAGAACGCGACGTCTTCAATATTTTTCGGCGCCTTGGTGGCGACGGCGGGCGCCGGGGAAATCTTCATCGGCGCTTTGGCGGTGGAAATCTTCCAGCCCATCGGCAACGGGTCAAACACGAGCGCGGGCTGAACGCTATTGTCCATGTGCAGTTTGTAAATCGCTTCGTAGCCCTGAACGGCGCCGTTCAGGCCGTTCAACATTGCGTCCTTATATTCGTCGGGAATGGTGACGTCGGCGATTTTCGCCGCGGTATCAATCATATCTTTCGTGACCGGGCCGACGGTGCCGGCAGCTCCCCTGCCTTGGGCGAGCGTATAAAGCGCACCCGGAAAGAGCGTTCCCGAAAGGCCCAATCCCGAACAGATGGCGACAAAGTGGCGACGTTCCAACACAGAAGCACCTCCAGTGAAATTCTAGCGGCAAGAGTGTAATACAGGCGGGCCTAATTTTGCGCGTGCCAAGCGCTTGCGTGGCAAGTTTGCGGACAAGCGGCGCGCGCTAAGGCTTGGTCATCAAATCAGGGCGAACGAGAGCGTCGAATTCTTCGCCGGTCAGATGGCCGAGCTTGATGCACGCCTGGCGCAGGCTGATGCCTTCCTGGTGCGCCACGTGCGCGACTCTCGCGGATTTGTCGTAGCCGATCTTCGGGCTGAGCGCGGTAACCAGCATCAGCGAATTCTTAACGTAGAAATCAATTTTCGCGCGGTCAATTTCGATTCCTTTCACCATGTATTCGACAAACCCGTGCGATGCATCCGCGATCAAATTGACCGAGTGCAGGAAATTGTGAATGATCACCGGCTTGAAAACATTCAGCTCGAAATTGCCCTGTGAATCCGCAAACGCGATGGCGGAGTTATTGCCGTGCACCTGCACGGCGACCATGGTCATCGCCTCGCACTGCGTGGGGTTTACTTTGCCTGGCATGATGCTCGAGCCGGGCTCATTTTCCGGGATGCGCAACTCGCCCAGCCCGCAGCGCGGGCCGGAGGCGAGCCAGCGAATGTCATTCGAGATTTTCATCAGCGAGCACGCCAGCGTATGGATCGCGCCATGGGCGTAAACCAATTCGTCGTGTGCGGAAAGCGCGGCAAATTTATTGGGATGCGAGCGGAATGGCAGGCCGGTTAGCTCGGAGATTTTTTTCGCGGCGCGCACGCCGAATTCCGGCGGTGCGTTGAGGCCCGTGCCGACGGCGGTGCCGCCGATGGCGAGGTCGTAGACGCCGTCAATAGATTGGCGCAGACGCACGACGTCCCGGTCAAGCAGCGCGGCCCACCCGCCCATTTCCTGGCCGAGCGTGAGCGGCACTGCGTCCTGCAAATGCGTGCGGCCGATTTTCACGACATCTGCAAATTGTTTCGCTTTGGCGGCGATGGCGTCGCGCACCTTCTCGACGGCCGGGATCAGCGCGTTGTGAACGCGTTCGGCGGCGGCGACGTGCATCGCCGTGGGAAAAGTGTCATTCGAAGACTGCGACATGTTGACGTCATCATTCGGATGGATCGGCTTTTTCGAGCCCATCACGCCGCCCGCCATTTCAATAGCGCGGTTGGAGATCACTTCGTTGACGTTCATGTTCGTCTGCGTGCCGCTGCCGGTCTGCCAGATGCGCAGGGGAAAATGCGCGTTTAGTTTTCCGGAGATTACTTCGTCAGCGGCGGAGGCAATAAGTTTCGCTTTGTCCGCGGGAAGCTTGCCGAGATCCTGGTTCACCATCGCGGCGGCCTTTTTCAGGATGCCGAATGCGCGGATTAATTCCGGCGGCATGGTGTCGCGCCCGATGTTGAAGTGCAGCAGCGAGCGCTCGGTCTGCGCGCCCCAATAGACATTCGCGGCCACGGGGATCGTGCCCATGCTGTCGGATTCGATGCGCGTCGGCTGTTGGGGCTTGGTGGCGGACATGGCGTAGCCTCCGATTCCATTATAAATGGGTTGCGGCCAGTTGCGCGGCTTAGGTTCAGCGGATTATGTTGCGCGGCTAACGAGTTTGCCCCGCGGTTTCAAATGGCGAATAGATGATCACGCTGCGGCTCGGCACGCCCATGGGCAGGCGGCGAAGCAAATAGACGGCGGGGCGCGGGCCTCCAGATTCATGGCAGGCTTCGATGCGGTAGTAATAATCGCCGTAGCGCAGCAAGCGCCCGGCCTTCCAATCGCGCTTCGGGCTTGGGGATTCTATTTTGAGCTGCCATTCGGCGCGCAGGTCGTCTTGCGTGACGAGGTCGGTGAGTTGTGGAGACGACTTCTCCTTTCGCTTTTTGAGGAAGCGGTAAATGAGATTGGGCCCGACGAGAACCAGCGTTCCCGGCGTCTCGCCCAGCATCGCGGCGGCAAATGCGCGGCCGAAGCCCTCAAAGATCAAGTAGATCATCAGCCAGGTGATGGGGTTCAGCGCCGCGAGCAAAAGCGAAAAAGCTTGCGTGGGCCCTCCTGCACAACCAAATCCAAGGGATTGTCCGAGTGAGCAGACTTCCGATGCGCCCCAGAAAAGAAGGAGAAACGGCGCACCGAGAAACTGCAGGATGCCGGAAATGATCGTAGCCGGCCGCCACGCGATATGTTGATGGGCGAACCATTCGTCGCGCCAGCGCTGCGGTAGAAAAGCCAAGAAAGGCCCGAGAATATAGCTCCAGATGAGTTGGCTGGCGTGGTCTTGAGCGGAGAATGACATCGCACTTCCAGCTTAGCGCAGGGATTGTGCGCGGGAATGGTACTGACGCGGATGTGTTGTGGAAAGCGCAACGCCGTGCGTGCTTTGCGTTCTCGGGCAAGAGCTTAGGATAAAAACTGATGTAAATTGGACTTACCTGTGCACTCGTCCCATACAATTCGGTGGATGATTACCGCAGCGCTGCTTTTCGGAATTGCGGCTGGTAGTGCGCTTGGAAAATTGAAGCTATCCGGCAAGCAAGATTCGGCATCGCAGAATGCGCAGGCCCAGCATGAACTGGAGCGGGCCAGATTTCTTGCGAGTCTGCCGCCGGGATTTCAAGTCCCACCGGAAAGTGATGTGGTCGGAACCCGCCTGCTTGCCTACTACGGCGCGGTATTCGTGGCGCGCGGAGGCGTCACACCTCCTCCGGTCCTTGTGTTCGCGGATGAAGATGCTGTCACAAATTGGCAGGCGGGCCTGATATCGGCAAAGACAACGATCAACAAAACCGTGGTCGAATTGCAAAGCGTGGCTCTCGGGGCGTTTGTGGCTGCGCGCACGGAAGCGCAGGCAAGAAATCTCGACATCACTCCGCGCGGCACGGATCCTGCGAAGCGCGATTATCAAGAGACGATCAAATGGTGGAAGAGCCGCGTTGAACCGGGGCTGGACCACTGGGTCGCGGCTGGCAAACTTCTCATCAAAGATGCGCGGCGCATCAGGAATCTTCCGCCCGCGGGGCAAGTGCCGGAGATATTCCGCCTCGAAGAAAGCGGGCTTTTCTTCAGCGGGAATTTTTCGCGTTCGATTCTTTCCTCGGTGGCGCCGCCGGGAGGGTCACAGCATATCTCGATGCTTGCAATGGACATTAAGGAAGATGACAGCGCGGCGGTGCGCGCGATCCTCGCGAAACATTGCTGGTATCAAACTGTGCTTCTGGATACGCCGCACTTTACCTATCTGGGAGTTTCGGAGCAGGAGCTGCCCGCGCTGGGCCTGCGAAAGGTGAATCTTGCCGGGCGCGAATATTGGATCCCCGACCTCGGCATCTCCGTTGACAAACTTCTCGGCCGGCGTGCGCCCCTGGCCTTCAACGGCGGAAGAAATAATTAGCCATTGCCCCAGATGTCGCCGAGAGTGAATCCTTCGGGAAACGGGTCTGAGGGATCGAGAACGTATTGAGCGAAGCCCGTGATCCACGCGCGCCCGCTGATCGTCGGCACGACAGCGCGATAAGGCCCCACTTTCGTCTCGCGAATCAGCCGCCCCGTAAAAGTCGTTCCCAGAATTCCTTCATGGACAAAGTCTTTGTTTAGTGCGAGTTGCCCCTTTGCATGGAGCGCGGCCATCTTTGCGCAAGTGCCCGTGCCGCACGGCGAGCGGTCAATTGCACCGGTCCATGTGGCGGGCCGCGCCCAATCGAGCTGGCCGGTGCTGACCACCACCGCGTTCTTCGCGTGCGCGCCGCGTTTAGTGGGCGCGCCGGAAAGCACCGCGATTGACACGCCCGCGATGCCGGGATTCTCCGGATGCGCAACGGGCAACTGTTCGCGCGCCGCGGCCTTCACCATTTCACCGATGTGGACAATGTCTCGCCCGTTATCTGGCGTAATCTGCAAGCCAAGCTCGGCCGCGTCGGCAATTACATAAAACATTCCGCCGTAAGCCACATCCACTTTCACGGTGCCGAGTTGCGGGACTTCAATATTTTTGTCGAGGTGTACGGCGAACGCGGGCACGTTTTCAAACGTGACGCGCACAACTTGTATGTTGCCGCCTCCAAAATTGAGCGACGCCTTGCCTCCTCTCTTGCGGCTTCTCTTGCGAACTTCCGCCTCCACATGCACCAGGCCCGCCGGCGTATCCAGCACAAGCTTCGTGATCGGGACCTTTGCGCGAAGAATTCCCGTTTCAAGCAGCGCCGTCACCACGCACATCGTATTCGTCCCGGACATGGGCGGGTATTCCACCTGCTCCATGATAATCATCCCCACGTCGGCGTCCGGATGCGCGGGCGGCAGAATAATGTTGCAGTTTGCCGCAGGATACCCGCGCGGCTCGCGCAACATCAGCTTGCGCAACCCGTCGGCTTTCGTTTCGAGATATATCTTTTTCTCGAAGATGGTTTTGCCGGGGATTGTTGTATCGCCCAATACAATTACGCGGCCCGGCTCGCCGCACGCATGCAAATCCACCGCAGTAATTTTGTTCGGAATCTTCATCGCGCGCCCTCGTTCCGCGTGCCATCATACCGCGCTGCGCATCCTTGGACGCTTTCCGGACAAATGATAGCCTGTCGAAACACAGACGCGCCGGTAGTTCACCCGCCGCACTCCTGACAAATGTCGAATCCTTCTGAATCTCTTCACCACGAGCTTGGGCGCACCATCTGGACGCCGCCCGTGCTGCTCTCCATATTCGCGGTCAGCGGCATCGCGGCGCACCTCATTCTTCGCTATGCGATGCACACGCGAACGATTTTCTGGCAAGCACCCTTGATTCTCGTTGTCCTGGCGGGTGGCATCCAGCTCATCATCCCGCTCGTGCGCAAGCTCATCGCGCTTGAGTTTGGCTCGGATCACCTCGCGGGGGTCTCAATTATTACCGCTGTAATCCTCGGAGAGTATCTCGTCGCAGCCATTGTGGTTCTTATGCTAAGCGGAGGGACGGCGCTCGAACACATTGCGACCAGCCGCGCCTCATCCGTCCTGGATGCGTTGGCAATGAGGATGCCGAAGGTCGCGCACCGTTTGGATGGCGGCAAGCTGACGGATGTTGCGCTCGATGATGTTCATCCCGGGGATGTAATCGTGGTTCTCTCGCATGAGACATGCCCGGCGGATGGAATCGTGATGGAAGGCCGCGGGGAGATGAATGAGGCCTACCTCACCGGCGAGCCGTTTGAAACCGCCAAGACGCCCGGGTCCGGCGTGATCTCGGGGTCAGTGAACGGCGAAGTCGCATTGACCATCCGAGTGGAAAAGCCGCCCGTGGATTCGCGCTACGCCAAGATCATGCGGGTCATGCAGGAGACCGAACAAAACCGTCCGCGGATCCGCCGCCTGGGAGACAAGCTGGGCGCATGGTACACGCCGATTGCGTTGGCCGTGGCGGGAATTGCCTGGGCTGCAACGGGGCAAGCGAACCGATTTCTCGCCGTGGTCGTCGTGGCCACGCCATGCCCGCTCCTGATTGCGATTCCGGTGGCCGTGATTGGCGCCATATCTCTTTCCGCGCGCCGCGGCATCATCATCAAAAACCCAGCGGTGCTCGAACAGATAGACCGCTGCAGGACATTGATTTTCGATAAGACAGGCACACTCACCTATGGCAAGGCAGAGCTTACGGAAATCATGGCAGCTCCCGGTTTTGAGAGAACTCGCCTGTTGCAACTTGCCGCAAGCCTGGAACGCTACTCGAAACACCCGCTGTCCGCCGCCGTAATCGAAGCCGCTCAATTGGAAAAACTTTCGGAAGAAAATGTCGAGCGCGTCAGCGAACGCCCCGGTGAAGGTCTTCGAGGCCTTGTGGCCGGGAAGACGGTTTGGCTGACGAACAGGAAAGCAGCCATGGAGAAAGGCGCATCATTACCTCCCCTTGCAGAGGGTCTTGAATGCGAGGTTTTTGTGGATGATGCATACGCAGCCACGCTCCGGTTTCGTGATGCCCCCGGAAGGACAGCCCTGACTTCATAAAACACTTGCGTCCACAGCATCGCGTCGCGCGCGTGCTGATCGTGTCGGGGGATCGTGAACTGGAAGTGCGCAGGCTGGCGGACGAGGTTGGAATTCAGGAAGTCCATGCCTCCAAGAGTCCGGAAGAAAAAGTGGAAATCGTGCGGGAAGAAACCCGCCGCGCTCCGACGCTTTTCCTCGGAGACGGCATCAATGATGCTCCGGCCATGAAGGCGGCTACGGTCGGCGTGGCCTTCGGGGTAAAGAACGACATCACCTCAGAGGCCGCCGACGCGGTCATTCTTGAGACATCCCTCGGCCGCGTGGACGAGTTGATGCATATTGCCAAACGCATGCGGCGCATCGCCTTGCAAAGCGCGACCGGCGGCATGGCGCTTAGCATTTTGGGAATGGCCGCAGCGGCATTTGGTTTTTTGCCTGCGATTAGCGGCGCCATCGCGCAGGAGTTTATTGATCTCGCTGTTGTGTTGAACGCCGTAAGGGCTGCGGTGCCCGGCGGACGACTAAGGGATTTTTGAGCGGGCAGTTCACTGAAGTTCCACGCCTTACCTCCATTTCCATTACGCTTAACCGCGATATACTCCGCGCGACAGGAGGGTCCCATGTCGCGCTGGTCACGCCGCAAATTTCTCAAGACAAGTTTGGCCGCATCCGCAAGCGCCGTTGCCGCGAAGGCCGCGCTGCCGCTTACCACCTCACAACAGACGCCGGATGAAACCGTCAGGGATGTCGCGGATCATATCCTGTCCTCTGGACACACGGCGGCGCGCCCCGGTGAAAAGGCCTCACCGCGCGAACGGCTTCTGCTGGATTTTGGCTGGCGATTCCACTTCGGCCACGCCGACGACCCCGCGAAGGATTTTAATTTTGGCGCGCAAAACCGCGAAGCCACCTTCGCCAAGTCCGGCGCGTTTCCTCCCGTCACACGCGCGAGTTTTGACGATTCCGCGTGGCAAAAAATTGATTTGCCGCACGATTGGGCCGTCGAGCTTCCATTCGAGAAAGGCAATCCCGTCCTCGACAGGGACGGCAAGCCAACCGGCCGTTACGATCTCCCGGATCACGGCGCAAAGCCAATCGGCCGCAACTATCCAGAAACGAGCATCGGCTGGTACCGCCGCGTTTTCGATATCCCCGCCGAAGACGCGGGCAAGCGCATCTCCGTGGAATTCGACGGTATCTTTCGCCACGCCATGGTGACGTTCAACGGCCACTACATCGGCGAAGAGTTCAGCGGCTACGCTCCCTTCCGGTTTGACCTGACTGATTTCGCCAATTACGGCGAAAAGAACGCGCTCGCCGTCCGCGTGGATGCCACGCTCAAGGAAGGATGGTTCTATGAAGGCGCGGGGATTTACCGGCACGTGTGGTTGTCGAAGACAGACCCAGTGCATATCGCTCCTGATGGAATTTTCGTGCGACACGAAATCCAAGGAAGGTCTGCGACTATCGTCGTGCAGGTGGAGGTATTGAATGAGAGTGACCAGGATCATGTCTGCGTCGTCACTACTTTGCCGAGTGGTCCTGGTTCGCAAGCGCAACCATCGCCCTATTCTATTTGGCAGTCCGATCCTGCAAAAGTGGCAGCGTGGGGATGCAAGACTTTCGAGGTGAGATTCTCAATCAACAATTTTAATTCGTGGTCGGATTGGGACCCCGTCCTCTATTTTCTGATAACAACAGTCCAGGCGGATGGGGTCACGGTGGATCTTGAAAGGACATCTTTTGGGATTCGCTCCGTCCGCTTTGACGCGGACAAGGGATTCTTTCTCAACGACGAGCCCTTGAAAATCAAAGGCACATGCAATCATCAGGACCACGCGGGTGTGGGCTCAGCGCTTCCCGACCGCTTGCAGTCCTTCCGCCTTGAAAAATTAAAAGAGATGGGCTCGAACGCTTGCCGCACGTCGCACAATCCGCCCACACCGGAATTTCTGGACGCGTGCGACCGCCTCGGCATGCTGGTGATGTGCGAAACGCGCATGATGTCGTCGAATCCAGTGGGCCTCATCCAGTTGGAGCGGATGATTCGCAAATATCGCAATCACCCGAGCATTTTTATCTGGTCACTCGGCAATGAAGAGCGCGAACAAAGTACGCCGCGCGGCGCGCGAATTATGGCCAGCATGAAGCGCCTCGCGAAGAAACTCGACCCAAGCCGCCTTGTGACGATGGCGATGAATGGGGGTTGGGGGAAAGGCGTCTCCGATGTGGTGGACGTGCAAGGCTGCAATTACTATGAGCAGAACATTGACGCTTTCCACGCGCAATTCCCGAAGCAGCCGATGATCGGCACGGAGACGGCAAGCCACTACATGACGCGGGGCATTTATGAGACGGACAAGGAGCGCGGATATGTGAGCGCCTACGATGTGAATGCGCCGAGCTATGCGAAGACTGCCGAGGCGTGGTGGAAGTTTTACGACGCGCGCCCATTTCTTGCAGGCGGTTTCGCCTGGACGGGCTTCGACTACCGCGGCGAGCCAAGCCCCTACAACTGGCCGTGCATCAGCTCACACTTTGGAATTCTGGACACCTGCGGCTTCCCTAAAGACACTTATTTTTATTATCAGGCGTGGTGGGGCGCAAAGCCGGTGCTGCATCTTTTTCCGCACTGGAATTGGGCGGGCAAAGAAGGCCAGGAGATTAGCGTTTGGTGCCACAGCAATTTGGAGAGCGTTGAACTTTTCTTGAATGGCGCGAGCCTCGGCGCAAAAAAAGTAGATGCAAATTCACACGTGGAATGGAAAGTAAAATATGCGCTCGGAGTAATTGAGGCGCGCGGGTCAAAGGGCGGCCGCGTTGTGTTGACGGACAAACGTGAGACGACCGGTGCGCCCGTCGCTCTGCGGCTAAGTCCAGACCGCGCGAAAATCTCCGCTGACGGCGAAGACGTTTCCGTCGTCAATGTGGAAGTGGTGGACGCAAAAGGGCGCCTCGTGCCTATCGCGTCAAACGAGGTAAGTTTTCACGTAGCAGGCCCCGGACGGATCATCGGCGTGGGGAATGGCGACCCGAGTTGCCATGAGCCGGACAAAGCAGAGAAGCGTAGCGCGTTCAACGGACTTTGTATGGCGATTGTGCAGTCGCTGAAAGGACCCGGCGAAATCCGCATTGAAGCCTCCGCGACCGGCCTTGCAAGTGCGTCGGCAACAATCCAGGCGGCGAAGGCTGAGCCGCGCCCCGCAGTTGTTTAAGCGCCTAACGTCGCGTGAATTCGATTTATCCTCAAGCAGGTTGAGTTTTCGTTGCAGAAGTCCGGCTTAAGCGCCGGGAGATGGCGATCAGAATTAGGCAAATAAAAACGAACGCACAAATGAGCACCGCCGCGTACAAACACACTCGGGCATATCCCAGCGATACGGCGTCGAGGAAGGGGTAGGGATAAAAGCCAGTCAGGGCGCCGCGAATCATCACGCAAAAGAGATACGCCAGCGGTGGCGCTAGCCATTCCAGAGCGCTTTTCCATCGAAACGCGGCCTTCGGAAAAAAAATCAGCCAACAGACAAGGTAACCTGAGGGCACGGCATAATGCAGCAGGATATTCGCGAGTATCTGAATTCCCTCCGGATGCCACACGCTACGCAGCAGCGCGAAATAAGCCGCTCCCACAAAGGCGATGTAGGAGGCGGTTGCTGTCGTGACCGCTGGGTAGGAAAACCAGCGCGCCCAAGTCGAGCGCGGCGCGCAAAGAGAAGTAGTGAGCCCCACCGCGAGAAAGAGATTGGTCAAGATCGTAAAGAAACTGAAGTAGCCAATGATCGCCCCACTCAACGTCATTCCTAAGGATTGGAAAACGCCAATCCAATAAGGAAATTGGATGGCGAGGCCGCTCCACGCGGCGATTGCAATCGCGGCCATCAGGATGCGCTTGACCATAGGTCATTCTGGGCTAAAGAATTTACGTGGCCTAGCAAAAATAATTGCTCAAAAACTCTTCCAGCCGTGTGACATTTTCCGCCCCTACGCGTCTTATATTGAGATATGTAGGAGCGCGAGGTATGCGATGACAACCAAATCGGATCTCCCGCAAGGCACACTGGACTTGCTAATCCTGAAAATTGTTGCGCTCGGCCCGGTGCACGGGTACGCCATCGCGCAACGCCTGCAACAGGTTTCCCGCGACGTCGTCCAAGTTCCCCAAGGGTCTCTCTATCCCGCGCTGCACCGTCTCGAATACCGCGGCCTTCTGGCTGCGGGTTGGAAAGAGACCGAGACCGGGCGCGAGGCAAAGTTTTATCACCTGACGCGCAAAGGGCGGGCGCAACTCGAAACAGAAGCCGCCGATTGGCAGCGGCTTACGGAAGCCGTCGGCCTCATCCTCCGGTTGGCCGAAGGAGGCACGCGATGAACTGGTGGCAACACCTCTGGCGCCGAAAGAAAATGGAAGAGCAGCTCGATAAAGAAATGCAGTTCCATCTCGACCAACACACAAGCGAGTTGATTGCGCGCGGCTATAAACCCGATGAAGCTCGACGCGCGGCCCGCCTCGCCCTCGGCGGCCCAGAGCAGGTGAAGGAAGATTGCCGCGACGCCCGCGGCACGCGTTGGCTCGAGGATCTGCTCCAGGACGTTCGCTTTGCACTCCGCATGCTACTCAAGAATCCGGGCTTTGCGGCTGTTGCATTGTTGACTCTTGCGCTCGGTAGCGGAGCGACGACCGTCATGTTCACCGTCGTCAACGGCGTGATGCTGAAGCCGCTGCCTTATCCAGACCCCAACAAACTGGTTTTGCTGCAGGAGAAAACGGAAAAGTCGAACCAGTTCGGCAATCTGTGGGCATTCGCATATCCAAATTATCTTGATTGCACAAAGGAGAGCCGCACTCTCGATATGGCTGCGTGGCGCTTTGGCGGTGGCGCAATTCGCGAGCCGGAAAAAGCCGAGTACGTGAATGGCCGCGAGATTTCGCCAGAATTATTTTCTGTTCTGGGCGTGAACCTGCTCCGCGGGCGCGCTTTTTCTTCCGAAGACAACCGGCTCGCCGCAGCCCCGGTAGTGATCATTAGCAATGGGTTGTGGCAGCGCCTCTTTGGCGGTAGCGCGGAGGCAATCGGCAAGCCGCTTATCCTCGATGAAAAACCTTACACAGTCATCGGCATTCTCCCCGAGGGCTTCCAATTGGAGGGGAACACAATGTTGGACGTGTTCACTCCGATCGGCCAAGACACTTCGGCCAATATGCAAAAACGCGACCGGCGCCCCGGCATAAATGTCCTGGCGCGCTTGCGTCCGGGTGCGACGTTGGCCCAGGCGCAAACGGAACTTGCAGTGATTGGCCGGCATCTGGCCGAGCAATATCCGGATTCCAATGAGGGCCGGAGCTTTATCGCGGACCCTCTTCGCCCCGACACCGGAGACGTCGGGTCCACGCTGTGGCTGCTGCTCGGCGCGGTCAGCCTGGTGTTGCTGATTGCGTGCGCCAACGTGGCGAACCTGCTTCTGGCGCGGGCGGTTTCACGCGAACGCGAATTTGCAATGCGCGCGGCGCTCGGCGCGAAGCGCAGCCGGTTGGTGCGGCAGTGCATCACGGAAAGCGCTGTCCTGGGCATTTCAGGCGGCGCGCTCGGAATCATGCTCGCGGCTGCCGGCATTCGCCCGTTCGTTGCGTTCTGGCCCGGGAGTTTGCCGCGCGCCGAGGAAGTTCAACTCGATTGGCGCGTTCTGCTCTTTGCACTCGCCGTTTCCCTTTTGTGCGGCCTTCTTTTCGGGTTGGCGCCGGCCTTGCGCGTTCCGGTGCGCGATCTCGAAAAAAGAATCCGCAGCGGAGGCAGAACCGTTGCGGGGCGCTCGCGCCGCGTGCACGGCAGTTTTGTAATTTCTGAAATCGCGCTGGCCGTCGTGCTGCTGGTTTCCGCGGGAATTCTCGGGCGCACGCTCTTGCGCCTCTCGTCGCTGGAGCCGGGCGTCAACGTCCACAATGTGTTGACCGCGCGGATGGAGCTTCCGCCTTCCACGCTCGCAATCCCCGGCCAGATTCTTCCGGCATGGAAGGATGTGTTGGATCACGCGCGCCGCGTGCCGGGGGTGGAGGCCGCCGCGGTGGTGGACACCATCCCGATGCGCGAGGGAAACAATCAAATCGGGTACTGGACATCCGCATCAATGCCGCCGCAGGACCAATTGCCCATCGCGTTGGCAACCAGTGTGTCGCCGGACTACCTGAAAGTGATGGGTATCCCGCTGCTCCAAGGACGATTCTTCGATGACCACGACCGCAAAGGAAATGAAATCGTCGTGGTGATTGATGACGTGCTGGCAAAGCTCGCATTCGGCGGACAGGACCCCGTCGGAAAGCGCCTCTGGATTTCGGAATATGGCAGCCCATTTTCGTCCGGCCCGGTGGGGCCGGACGCCGTGCGCGTAATTGGTGTCGTGGGCCATGTGCGGCACTGGGGGCCCGCCGGCGATGACGATGCGAAAGTGCGCGCGCAATTTTATTATCCGTTCGCGCAGGTCACAGATTCGCTTTTGCACCGCTGGTCCGACCTCATGTCCATCGCCGTCCGGACGACTTCGCCGCCGTTGAATTTGGCTGAGCCGCTGGCAAAGGAGGTGCGCGGAGCGACGGGCGATCAAGTTCTCAACGAAACCCTCACCATGGAGCAGATCGCAAGCGCCACGCTCGCGCAGCAGCGCATGCTGATGCTTCTCTTCGCCGTGTTCGCTGGACTTGCTCTGCTGCTCGCGTGCATCGGCATTTACGGAGTGCTGGCGTACTTGACCGGGCAGCGTGTGCCGGAAATCGGCGTGCGCATGGCGCTCGGGGCCACCGCGCGCGACGTCATCCAGCTCGTGCTGCGGCAAAGCGTTGGAATGATTTTCGCCGGCGTTGCGCTGGGAATCGGCGGAGCGCTTGTGGCCGGGCGCTTGTTGGAGCGCTACGTAGCCGGAGTGCGCTCGATTGAGCCAATCACTTTCGCGGCTATGGTTTCGCTGCTGGTGGCGGCCGGTCTTTTCGCGAGCTTCGTGCCCGCCCGCCGTGCCAGCCGCGTGGACCCGGTGAAAGCTCTGCGGCAAGACTAACGCACCGCTCACAGGAGGGTCCGCAGTCGCGTTCAAAGATCCTTCTTGGGAAGTTGGCTCCCCGGGCTGGATTCGAACTAGCAACCCTTCGGTTCACAGGCGAATGTGTAGCAGCTAGTGTGTGGGGCCTTCGCGAAAAAGATCGGGGCGAGGCGGCCCGGAAACTTCGATTGCGCCAACCAAGCCGCGCACCACTCGGATGAGCGCATGGTCCACGAGTTTGTACGATCCGGGCACGAGCGGCTTGAATTCGATAATGGTCGCGCCTCCCGGCGGAACGACGGTTGTCTGCACATTTGTAAGCGGCGGCGAGGTAAAAGAACCCAGGTTGTAGACTTGAGATAAGACTTGCCCGATGATGTGGGGCGAAGAAATCATGTTCGGCCCGCCAACACCAAAGAAGATCCGCACGGTCTCGCCGGTCTTCGCATGCATGGCATGCTCGGTTGCAAGAGCGCCGGCGGCGCCATTGAAGACGAAATATTCCGGCTTTTCGTCCATCAACTTATCCAGACTCATTTTCTGATGCCCCGTGCTTCCGACATCGTCAACGGTATAAATCTCTCCTTGCATGACGTAAAACTCGCGGTCAACGGGGGGCAAACCTTCCGGGGGCTCAACGACGATTAGACCGTACATTCCGTTGGAAATGTGCTGAGCAGCAAGATTCGTCCCGCAGTGATAGACAAACACGCCGGGGACAATCGCTTTGAATGTAAAGGTTCTGGATTCACCTTGTTTTGCTTCTGTGATCTCAGTGCCTCCGCCTGGCCCGAGAGCAGCGTGCAGGTCGATGGAATGGGAAACGAGAAGGCCTTCGTTTTTCAAGGTAAGTTCGACGGTGTCCCCTTGCCGGACACGAATCATGGGGCTAGGCACTTTACCGTTGAACGTCCAATACTGGTACGTCGAACCCATGACGGCGTCCAACTTTCCTTCCAGTTCTTGAGCTACCAGTGAAACTCTTACTACCTGAGGTTCTCGCTTTCCTATCGGCGGCGCGACATCCGATGGATCGCGAACGATGTCCACCGCGGGCTGAATCTCAGATTGCTCGGCACTTTGTGATTGCACCCCGTTGGGCGGTATCGCTGCATGAAAAGGTGCATGCTGCGCTGGCGTCGGCGCTTTGGAAGTGGGTGATTGTCCCAGGGCAGTCCGCATCCCGCCGAGGGCTGTAAATGCGATGGCCCAAAGGATAAGAGTCATTCGTTTGCGATTTCTTATGTTTGCCATGGCCATTGCGTCCTTTCTCTCGTGTTCTATTCCCCGCTTCCATAACAGCGCGATCGGCAGCCTCATTGCGGGGTCTCTCCGGTGCGCAATTCTGCTGTCCCCACAACTTGAGGTTGGGTTTGGGCGTGACTAGGCTGCAGAACAATGGTGCCAACGATGTTGATTGCAAATGCTGTGAGTCCGGCCAGTTCGAGAAGCGCGGAATAAGGCAGCACCGACCAAGCCCAGGTAGCGTATTCCTGGTAGGCAAGAACTTCACAGGAAACCCGTAGCGCACATCCGATGGTCAAGAGAAGCAGGGCAACGAACATGAGCTGCTTACTCCACAGGACGCGCATTCCAGCAAATGCAGGCAGGATCCGCTGCCCAACGCTCGCGATCATCACGGCTATAAAGCCGACCGTCAAAGCGTGACGCGAAGCTCCCCAAATTCCACCAGATGAATCCCACAGCGCGGCCGCAACTCCAAGAATTGCCGCCACAACCAGCCAGGCATACGCCATGCGGACAAACAAAGGAAAACTTGAATGAACGCCCCGGGTTTTCGCCTCGTTCACCGCTGGTTCGAACATTCGCAATCCTGCGATCGCCAGCGCGACGCAGGCGACATGTACCCACGATCCGAGCCGGCCAGCACCCGCCATCGTCAACACAACGCCCGAAATATTCGTGGCCACTCCGGCCGCTAACAATGCTGGGCGCAGCGGCTTCAATCCGAGAAACACGGACATCCATTTCGCGCTGAATCCCCATACGAACGGCACAAGGAATCCCCAGGCCATCAAAGCCAGATAACGCTGGTCAAACACGTGCGTGAATGTTGGTGAAATGCCGCGGAATGAAACATAGAAACAACCCGCCAGATTCGCAATGAGCGCGAGAAAGAGTCCCATGCTCGCGCTAATCACCACCCAAATCCACGGGTCCATGCGGCCCTTGGCGGAATCAGCGGGTCTGTGTTGAGAAACCGCGCTGAAGAAAATAAGGAAGGCTCCCAGTTCAAGAAGAGCGGAGACAGGCAGCAGCAACCGCCACCCCCATCCGTAAACATTGGCTGTCCAGCGCAAGGCGACGGCGAAAGTCCATATCGCCCAACAGATCCAGGCTGCAATGAATGGAGATTTTCGTGCACTACGAAGTTTGGGAATGGAATAGAAGCCGATCCCCAGTATAAAACTCCCCACCCAGCCGAACACTTGTGCGTGGCCATGCGCTTGCAGCCACGCTTGAGAAACAGATGCCACGCTCTGGCGGCCACTGATCTGAAGAAGGTTCCACACGCCGAGAAAAGTTCCCGGGAACACCATGAAGAAGAGGCCGGAGATGACAAAGGCAATCAGCAAACGAGACAGCGCTTCCTCCCGCGCCCTCGCGATCTCGAACACTTGTTTGGAAGTCACCGCAGGACGCGGGGAGGAATTAGATGAGGATGCAACATCCGCGAGTGCGGTCGTCATGATTTCGATCCGGGTCAGACGACCGCGGCCTCCATCTCCACCGCGCGCGGGAATAAAATGTTGTTTTCCAAATGAACGTGCTGATGAAGGTCCGCTTCGAATTCGCGCAAGCCCTCGTAAAGCGCTTTGTAGGTTGTACAAGCGTCTGCAGGAGCCGTGTACTCGCAGCTCGAGGTGCGAATTTGTCTCAACAATTCTCCCGCGGAGTCGTGTTCCTGCATCATGGCTTGTATCGGATTCACTACGGTCTGAAAGAAGGGAGGCTCGACTGGGCGGTGCGCATTCACGGAATTCTCCATCGCGTCGATATATGGGAAAAGGATCTGCTCTTCTTTTTGCATGTGCATGATCATTTCCCGGCCGACTTCAGAGAAAAGTCTTTGGATGTCCGCAATCTCGGGATGATTTTTCCCGTGCTTTGCCATCACCTTTTCCAATTGGGTTTGGACACGAGGGATAGCCTCGCGAACGTACCGGTGATGTTTCTCACGGATATGCCGGGTCAAATTGCTCAGCGTTGCTGATGTCCAGTTTTCCTGGTCAGGGCTCACGCATTTGCTGTTTTCACGCAGGCGGGTCAGTATTTCTTCCGCAGGAACATCAGAGTGGAGGCATGCCTCATGCAGCGACTTGTTGCCCCCACAGCAATAATCAAGTCCGGCATCCTCAAGAACTTTCCTCGCCTCTGGACTTGCGAGCGCGATGTCTTTCACTTTGGTTTCGCTATCAATATTCACGGCGTCCTCCTTCACTACGCAATGGTGAGCGTCAGGACACACTGAAGCAGTGACCAAAGTCACTCCCGCCTGGAAGAATTTGAAGAAAAACGCACTACTCAGGAGAGATTTGCTCGCGCCTTAGGCCTTCAACGTCCTTCACGACGATCCTGCGGCCATCCACATCCAAAAACCCTTCCGCCTGGAGCCGGCTGAGATTCCTCGAAACGAGTTCTCTCACGGTGCCCAGCTCGGCCGCCAAGTCTTGATGGGTCTTCGATAGCTCCACCCGAACTCCTTCTTTCGAAGGAGTTCCGCTCGCTTGCGCCAGCCGGAGAATGAGGGCAATCAATCGCTGCCGCACTGTTGTGAAGGATAATTCTTCGATGATCCCCACCAGACGCCGCAGCCGTGAGCCAACCACCGCAATCACCTTGAGCGCCACGTCCGGATGTTCCCGGCAAAAACCCTGAAAATCCTTGCGCGAGATGAAAAGCACCTCGGCTGCGTCCAATGCGGATGCCGACGCAGGATAGTTGCCCCCATCAAAGACCGGAAGCTCGGCGAAGGAACTTCCCGGCCCTTCTATGGCCAAGACCTGTTCGCGTCCTGCTGCCGACATTTTAAAGATACGGATTCTGCCTGATGCGACAAGAAAGAGACCCGTGCATGAATCCCCCTCGCTGAACAAAAGTGCGCCGCGTTCGAAACGCTTGCTTCTAAATCGTCCAGCCAATGCCTCCATTTCCTTGTCGGTCAGACTTGCGAACAACGGGGTCTTTCGCAGTATCTTTTCCACGCCCTCGCTCACTGTTGCACTCCCTCAGCAGGAATCGATAGCCGGCCCGCGCTTCGAAAACCAGCTCTCCTCCAATTCTCCTAGCATGACATTTTTTGACATGCGCCAATTCGTGAAGCAATTGCCAATCACAGATGATCGCAGCGCATTGATTGTAATAAAGGAACTCCAAAAAAGGGGAGAGTTACAGGGCAAATCCTATGGCATCCGACCGAACGCCCGGAGGATCTTCCTGAAACATGAGAATTTGGCTCCCCGGGCTAGATCCGAACTAGCAATTCGCCGCGGCGAATTAACAGCCGCCCAGAAGGACAACTCGAATCCACTCTCGTCCTTTGCCGGACTTAAGTTCTCTTTCCCGGCGCATCGCGGCTGATCGGAACGAAAACTCCTCGGAGTGAAGCAGCCGCCAAGGACCTGGGTGACGTTTGGTGTGGAGGGTCAACCGGCAAGTGGGATCATTGTGCTGGTTGAGGCGCCGCGTGAGATCGGCGGTTTGGCCGACGGAGGTCTTGCCCTTTGGATTCAGCAGAACGTAGACGAAATACGTCATGAGAGTTGGCTCCCCGGGCTAGATTCGAACTAGCAACCCTTCGGTTAACAGCCGAATGCTCTACCGTTGAGCTACCGGGGAGTGGTGGGAAGCGCGAAACGCCTTCGCGCTTTCGAGCAAATTCAGTTTATCGGAGCGGTTCTGGGGTGTCAACGCGACTGGAAACGCAGGGGCGCAAAGGCCCGCTGCGGCGGGTGCTTGTGTGACCGCCGCTCGGGATTTGACAGCGGCGGCGAAAAAGAGATTGAATCATTCCGCCGGCGCTGGGCGTAGGGCGGCCGGCAGGGGGTTACGTCATGAGGAAAATGATCTGTCTTCTGGGGGTGATTGTGCTGGCGGGCGTGGTCGCCACGGTTCGCGGCGGGCCGGCGCCGAAGCCGACGGTCGTGCAACTGCAAAACGGGCAGGGGCAGAGCGTGGGCACAATCACGATTTCGCAGGGCAATGGCGCGGTGCAGTTCAAGCTGGACCTGATGAACTTGCCGCCCGGGGAACATGCGCTGCACGTGCACCAGAACTCAAAATGCGAAGGGCCGGCGTTTACGACGGCGGGGCCGCACTTCAATCCCGATGGCAAGCAGCACGGCACGATGAATCCGATGGGCTCGCACGCGGGCGATTTGCCGAATATCACCGTGGACGCAAAGGGCATGCTGAAGAAAACGCTGATGGTGAAAAGCGTCACGCTGGGTGACGATTCGCATTCTATTTTCAGCAATGGCGGCACGGCGCTAGTGATCCACGCGAAGGCCGATGACGAGAAGACTGATCCTTCGGGAAATGCCGGAGACCGGATCGCGTGCGGCGTGATTACAAAGGGCGGAATGTAGTTTTGCCGCAGAGTTCTTTTTCGGCGGAGTAAACTTCGGCGGATTTCTTCGACTACTGAATTCGCTGGAGGGCTGCTTCGTTCCCGATAAGCATCTCAAAAATGGCCAGCACGTGGCGGCGGTATTCGACCACGCGCGCCAGAACATCCTTCAAATGCGGCTCGCGCTCGGTTTCGCGATGCCACTTCGCAAGCACTTCCGGGGGAACGGCGATGTCGCGGCGGAGTTTTTCCGCATCATGCCCGCGCAGGAAAAGTCCGTAAAAAAAAGCAGCCTCGCGCTTCGGATACTCAAAATCGTGCGCGGCCTCGTTCTGCGCGATGGCGGGGCTCGTCGTGTTGGCTTCGTGCAGTTGCATGGTCATGGTCAAAGAAAAAGCAGTTTACCTGAACTCCATTTCGCGTCAAGGGGAACAAAAGTACCGGGACTACTAGAGGTGAACTAGGCGGGGTGGCGGGAGGCCCGGACGAACTCGCGCAGCGCAGCCACGTTCGGGCCGTACGCGCCGATGCGCGCGGCGTCCACCGGCAGGCCGAGGCGTTCGGCCTGGTCAATGTTGATTCCAGCGTCGTCCAACTCAGAAAGACTGAAGCCCACCGCGGGCTTGACCCGGTTGCTTTCGGCCGCAAAGATAGGCCGAGGCGGGCGGCGGCGGTTGCCTGGACGCCGGGAGATCTCAAAGAATTGTTGCCAGTCGCGTTTGCCCCACATATTGTTCTCCCGTCCCTTTTGCCGGGAGCCTCACTTCATACTCTGATGCGTCTCGGACTGAATCGGTCGCTTTAATGCCTAGCAGCGCCGACAGCCACTTTTACGCTAAGAATCGGGACGGCGTCTATAGGTTCCTCTACCCACTATTTCAAACCCGTTACGGGCGGACTAGTCTTGCGTTGCAATTGAGCTTGATGCCTGGCGGACAAGGCCGGGGGCGCCCGCAGGGGTGGGCTGGCGCTGCCATACTCGGCTATACTGTGGATTCCGGCGTTCCCGCATGAGGCTGCGTATTCGTGTCCAAACACTACATCGTCGTGCACTACCATGAGCTGTGGCTGAAAGGCGGAAACCGCCGCTTCTTCCTGGGCAAATTGATTACGGCGTTGCGCAAATCCCTCGAGGATTTGGGGCTCGCGAAGCTGCACTGTCCGGGCGACCGCATCTTGCTCGAGTTGGACGAAGGCGCGCCGATGGAACCCGTGCTCGAGCGCGTCGGGCGCGTGCTGGGCATCGCGAATTTTGCCGTTGCGCGCGAAGTTGTGCGCGATGATTCTGATTTGGAGCTTCGCGCGATCTGCGAGGCTGCGTGGGAAGAAGTCGAGGGCGCGGCGTTCCAGTCATTTGCCGTGCGCGTGAAGCGCGGCGATAAATCATTCCCGCTGCGCACAGGCGAAATTGAGCCGCTTGTCGGCGGCTATCTTTACGACAAGCTGCACGCGGCAGGGCGAAACGTCCGTGTGAATCTCGACGCGCCCGAGCTGACCTGCCGCATCGAAATTACAAAGCGTTCTGCGTTGGTTTATGCCCGCAAGATTCAAGGAGTCGGCGGCATGCCCGCGAATACCGCGGGGCGCGTGATGTGCCTCCTCTCCGGCGGATTCGATTCGGCGGTTGCGGCTTACAAAATGATGCGCCGCGGGGCGCATGTTTCGTTCGTCCACTTTTGGGGAGGCGGCGCGCGGCCGGGAGAATCCTCGGTGCATGTGGCGCGCGAACTGGTGCGCAGGCTGGTGCCTTACCAATTCAGCGCCAAACTTTTTCTGGTGCCCTTTGAGCCGCTCCAGCGCGAGATCGTGAACAGCGCTCCCGAAGAATTCCGTGTGCTGCTCTACCGCAGGTTGATGTTGCGCATCGCGGAACATTTTGCGCGGCGCGATCATGCGTTGGGTCTCGTGTCCGGAGACAGCCTCGGTCAAGTCGCCTCGCAGACCTTGCACAATATGGCCGCAGTAGGCGCCGCGGCAACGTATCCGCTCTACCGGCCGCTGGTTGGCGACGACAAAGAGCGCATCATGAATCTCGCGCGCAAAATCGGCACCTACGATATTTCCGCCGAGCCATTTCACGACTGTTGCCCGCTCTTCATGCCGCGCACTCCCGCGCTGCACGCCACTGCCGCCGAGCTGGACAAGGCCGAATCCGCGCTGGATATCGCGGCCATGGTCCGCCGCGGCGCCGAATCGGCCACGAAAGAGCGCTTCCGTTTTCAGGCGGGCCGCGTGGAACTGGTGGAGTCTTTCCGCACGACAACCGCATGAAGTTCAGGCGCGAAAATCTTTACTTCCCACAATCCTCCGCGTGTAATTCAATGGTAGGATTCGCCGCACTCTCCCCGGTGAATGCGACACTTTCCGGGTTCCACGAGGGTTCATGCGCGGATTGATGATGGATTTTCCGCTGACGCTGCCGACGCTCCTCGAGCGCGCGCGAAGCGAGTTCAGCCTCGTCGAAATCGTGTGGCGCAAGCCCGACAAATCCATTGCCCGCTACACTTTTGGCGATTTTTATCGGCGCGCGCGGGCGCTTGGTGAGGCGCTCACCCGCGCGGGGCTGAAGCGCGGCGACCGCGTTGCCACGCTGATGTGGAATCACGAAGCGCACCTCGAGGCCTATCTCGGTGTGCCTTGCGCGGGGGGCGTGCTGCACACGCTCAACCTCCGGCTTCACCCCGCCGAACTCGCCTACATCGCAAACCACGCTGAGGACCGCTTCCTGATCGCTGACGACGTCCTGCTGCCATGCCTCGAAACTTTTCGCCGCGAGACGCACTTCGAGAGGATCTTTGTCGTGCCGTATGGCGGCGCTCCCGTGCCCGCAGACCTTGAAAAATACGAGACGCTTCTCGCCGTAGCGAAGGGCGATTTCGCTTATCCCGCGATCGAAGAAAACGATGCCGCGGCGATGTGCTTCACCTCCGGCACCACCGGACGCCCCAAAGGCGTCGTTTATTCGCACCGCTCGATTGTGCTGCATTCCTTTGCGGAAGCAGTGAAAGACACCTTCGGCATCGGCCACCATGACGCCGTAATGCCCATCGCGCCGATGTTCCATGCCAACGCGTGGGGACTCCCGTTTACGGCCATCATGCTGGGGGCAAAAATTGTGCTGCCGGGGCTGCATCTGGATGCGCCGAGCGTCCTCGATTTGATCGTCAGAGAAAAAGTGACCATCGCTTGCGGCGTGCCCACCGTGTGGATTGGAGTGCTCGCCGAACTCGAACAGAACCCCGGCAAGTGGAAACTACCGCATCCGGTAAGCGCGCCCTGCGGCGGTACGGCCCCGCCGGAATCGCTCATCCGCGCGCTCGACAAATTCGGAATTCACATCCGCCACTTGTGGGGCATGACGGAGACTTCGCCTCTCGCCACCACGGGCGGCATTCGCCAGCACATGCGCGATTGGACCGAAGATGAGCAGTACAAGGTCCGCGCGCGGCAGGGTTGGGCATCGCCGTTTGTGGAATTGCGCGTCACGCGCGATGGCCGCGAAGCCCCGCGCGACTCCGAGACCGCGGGCGAACTCGAAGTGCGGGGACCGTGGGTCTCATCGAGTTATTACAATGCGCCGGAAGAGCAGAACCGCTGGACATCCGATGGTTGGTTCCGCACCGGCGATGTGGCCACTTGGGACGGTGAAGGCTACATCCGTCTGGTGGACCGCAGCAAGGATCTCATCAAATCCGGCGGCGAATGGATCAGCTCCGTGGATCTCGAAAATGCGCTGATGGGACATCCCGCGGTGCGCGAGGCCGCCGTCGTTGGCGTGTCGCATCCGAAATGGCAGGAACGCCCCCTTGCGGTGATTGTCTTGAAGGAAGGCGCGAAAGTGAACCCGGAAGACTTGCGCGATTTTCTTGCCGCGCGTTTCGCGAAATGGCAGATTCCTGAAGCGTTTATTTTTTCGGATGCGATCCCGCGGACATCCGTCGGGAAATTTATGAAGAGCAAACTCCGCGAGCAGTACGCTAACTGGAAGTGGGAATAGGAAGTTTTTAGGGGTGCAGGAAAATTCCGCAAATTCCGGCTTAGGCCTGCGATGCTACTTCAGAAGCCCGAATTACTTGAGTAAGCCAAAGACCGCCACGCCATTCGCGCCCACAACATAAACGCGGCCATTTACGACCAGCGGCATTGCGGACGCATTACCGGGGCCGAATTCATCGCGCCCATTCCGCGCCTGCTTCGAATTGTAAATCTCATACGACAAATCCGCACCGTCATACGCGTGAAGCACGCCGGAATCGCCGCCCTCCAGCACCCAAACAATTGCTCCAGCGGAGCCACTCGCGGAAACTGAAATCGAAGCGCCGCCTTGACCGAACTCGCCGCTTGTTTCGCTCGTAGGGTCAGAGGAAAGACGGGCATTCACCAACGCGAATGCCCGTACCCCGCTTCCTGTCGCGGCGACATAAACGGTGTTGTTAAAGTAGGCGAGCCCTCCAATTGCGGCGCCCGTGGGGAAAACACCATCGAGTTTCTGTAAAGGACCATTGGAGTTCAGTCCTGAACCAATGCGATTCAGCACGTAAATGTTTCCATCAGCTCCGGCGTTAACCGCCAGGCGCCAAATCTTCCCAGATTGGTCGATTGTATCCGGCAGCAAGATAACCGGTCCGGCAGCAATGTTTTCATCTGAGGGTACACCCGGATCCTTTTTTCCCATCACGAACATACGTATGGAGCCGATTCCCGAGAGGTAAAGCTTGTCGGAATCATCGGCGCTTATTGTTCCACCTTTTGCGGGTGAGCTTGCTTGCAAACCGACCAGCAAAGGATTCAACTTGCCGGTGATGTCGAGGTTTTCGGCGTCAAACGCCATGACAAAAGCGACGCCGGTGCTGGAAGCGTTCGATGAAGCGGGGCCGCATGGCGAACTCCACGCCGCGTACACGCTTCCGTTCGAAACGAGCAGCCCGTCCTGTGCCTTCAGCTTGGCGGCGTCAAAAGCCCACGGGCTGCCGCTAAGCGCAGCTGGGATTTCGGCAGGCCCATCGAAAAGTTCGGCGCCCGTGGACACATCGAGAGCGTGCAGCCGTTCGTAGGTAGCCCCCGCATCATCGCGCGATTTCGCGATGAGATAAATCGCGCCATTCGGCCCGCGCGTGGGATCAATCACAGGCGTTGCGGAAACGCCCGCGTTCGGCGAATCCGGATTGCATGCGCTGTTGTCGCCCGGTGTTTCGCCCGCGGCCGCCACATTTGCGCGCCAGAGGACCGCGCCAGAATATGCGTCAAACGCAAAAACGGAGTCATTTTCCGTGGCGACGTACAAAATATTGTGCACGCCTTTACCTGGAACGTTGACCTCAGAAAGATAAAGCGGCTGCGCGTCCACCGCGCCATCCACCGGGAAGAATCCAACTTTTCCAAACCCAGCAAGATTCACGTTGCCGGGCGCGAGCGTAGATTCATTAGGGTTCAGGCCGGTGCGCGCGTTGTCGCTGTGGAATGTCGTGGTGCCGGTCGCCGGATTGACCGTCAGATTAGCCACGTTGCTTTCGACGCTGCCCACGTTGTTGCTGATATAAACAAAGAAAAAATCGTTGTTATCGAGAATTGACAGCACTCCGGTGTTGTACGACGAAGAATTTGCGCCCGAGACGCTCACGCCGTTCTTAAACCACTGGTATGCCAATGTTCCGGATCCGGATGCGGTCACGGTAAATGTGACGGTCGCGCCGGCGGTGACGGTTGTTTGACTCGCCGGCTGCACGCTGATGGTGGGCACACCATTATTCGCGGCATTGTTCTTGCAGCCGGCCACAGCCAGCATTGCAACTGCAACCAAAAGCCATACCATCGATACCCGCATCTTCATGAAAGCCGCCCTCTTTGGAATCCACATATCTTAGCGCAAACTATGATGCTTTGCGGGCGCGAGAGTTTGCTAGCGCGGATTCAGCCGCAAAGTCCATTTACCGGCGTGACCCTGGCTCTGCACAGGGCACACGGAGCACCCTTCATTGCCGCGCCGCCCAATTATGTTCTGCTTATGTTCTGTAGCTGGCGTTAATGTGGACGTATTCAGCGGTGAAATCGCAGGTCCAGACGCGCGCCCGCCCCCGCCCGGCGTGCAAATCCATCACAATCGGCACCGCGTTCGAGAGCAACTTTTCATGCGCCGCTCCCTCGTCAAACGGAAGCGCGCGCCCCCGGTCATACACGCGCAAACCCGCCATTCGGATGGCGGCGCGCTCCGGACGGAAATGAACCCCCGCACGGCCCGCCGCGGCCAGGATGCGGCCCCAATTCGGGTCGCCCCCGGCAAGGGCCGTCTTCACCAGCGGCGAAGTTGCAATCGTCTGCGCGACCGTCTTCGCGGCGGCGTTATCCGGCGCGCCGCGCACCTCAATTTCCACTACGCGTGAAGCGCCTTCACCATCGGAAACAATCGCCACAGCGAGCTTCTTGCACACTTTCTCGAGCGCGACAACGAAAACCTTATATCCGTGGCCCGCTGGTGGAATTGTCGCCGTCCCCCACGACTTCGAGCTTCCGCTTGCAAGCAGAAGCGCTGTATCGTTCGTCGAAGTATCGCCGTCCACCGTGATCGAATTAAACGTGCGCTCCGAAACTTCCGCGAGCGCCTTGTGCAACACGCGTGGCGAGGCCGCCGCGTCGGTCAGCAGAAAGGCAAGCATCGTCGCCAGGTTCGGATGAATCATCCCCGCGCCCTTGGCGCAGCCAAGCAATCGCACTGTTTTTCCGCCGATGCGGCAGGTTGCCGCGGCCCATTTCGGACGAGTGTCCGTCGTCATGATCGAGTGCGTGAATGCGTCGTAATTCGCCGCGACGGCGGCAGCCGTGCGGGATAGCTCGGGCAGCGCGGCCACAATCTTTTCCACTGGCAGCGGTAGGCCGATCACACCTGTCGAGCAAACCAGGATTTGTGCGTCACGGCAACGAAGCGCCCGCGCCGCCGTTTTTGCCGTGGCACGCGAGGCGCGCATCCCCGCGGGGCCGTTCGCACAATTCGCATTTCCGGAATTCACCACGATGGCGCGGATGCGCGCTGCCGCCGCGGCAAGATGCTTTTCGCAAAGCACCACCGGCGCGGCCTTCACCAGATTGCGCGTAAACATTCCGGCCGCCGTGCACGGCTTGTCTGCAATCACCACGCCGAGATCGAGCCGGTTCTTGCGCCGCAAGCCGCAAGCCGCCGCCGCGAAGCGGAAGCCCTTCGGCAACGCCTGCGCCGGAATCGGCTCCGGAACGCTTAGCGGAGTTGTGGTGGGCGCCGCGCCTCCGCTGGCTTCCGTCGCGGGAGCAAGGTTCTTCTTCGCGCTCACCGGCCGGCCTCGAGGTCAGAAATTCTCTTGCGCCACGAGCCGATTGCCGCGCGCACGGCATCAGGCGCAGTGCCGCCCGCAACGCCATGCGCCGCGAGCGATCCCTCAACGGTCAGTGCGGCATGGAAATCTTCGCCGAACGCAGGCGAAAACTCGCGCAGGCGCGCCAGCGGAGTTTTCGTCCACGCCTCGCCGCGCTTCTCGGCATCGCGCAAAAGTTTACCAACAACCTCATGCGCATTGCGAAATGGCACGCCGCGCCGCACCAGATAGTCCGCAGCATCCGTCGCTAGCAGCGACGGATCGGAGGCAAGTTCGCGAAGCCGCGCGACATTCACTCGCGTTGCCGCGATGTTCCCCGCCGCCACTTCCACCAGCGCCAGTGTCTGATCGTGCGCCGCGAAAACCGGCTCCTTATCTTCCTGCAAATCGCGCTGGTAGCTTGTCGGCAGGCCCTTCATCGTCACCAGCAGCGAAACGAGCGACCCCACGATTCTTCCCGTTTTTCCGCGCGTCAGCTCCCACGCGTCCGGGTTTTTTTTCTGCGGCATCAGGCTGCTGCCGGTCGCATATTCATCGGGCAGCGCGATGAAGCCGAATTCCTGCGACGCGAACAGGACAAAATCCTCCGCCAGCCTCGAAAGGTGCGTCGCCAGTACGGAGAGCGCAAAAAGGTATTCCAGCGCGAAATCGCGGTCGCTGACGGCATCAAGGCTGTTCGCCGTCGCGCGCGCAAAGCCCAGTTCGTGCGCCAGCGCAGTGCGATCAATCGGGAACGCGCATCCCGCGAGCGCTCCCGAGCCCATCGGACATTCGTCCGCCGCACTTGCAGCGGTGGCAAGGCGGGCCGCGTCGCGATGGAACGCCTCCGCGTGCGCTAAAAGAAAGTGTGAAAATAAAATGGGTTGGCCGTGCTGGAGATGCGTCATTCCAGGCATCGGCGTTCCTAGATTTTTTTCCGCCTGCGCGACCAGCGCGGACAGCAACTTCGCAATACCGCCGCGCAATTCCGCTGCCGCTTCCTTAATAAACAGCCGGAAATCCGTGGCGATCAATTCATTGCGGCTGCGCCCTGTGTGCAGCTTTGCGCCCAGCGGCCCCAGCACTTCAATCAACGCCATCTCAACAAAATGGTGAACGTCCTCAGCGCCGGATTTGTCGAGCCAGGCAGGCTCGCGGCTCGCGCGCTTCTCAATTTCATCAAGCGCCGCCAATAATTTCTTCGTTTCTTCAGGCGTGAGAATCCCTGCGCGCTCGATGGCGTGCGCCCACGCGCGGTCCACCGCGATTTCGTAAGGCAAGAGGCGCCGGTCAAAAGAAAAAGATCGCTGGAATTTGTCGAAAACTTGGTCTGGGCCGCGGTCGAAGCGCCCGCTCCACATCCGGCCGCCCTTGCTGGGTCCCGGCGCGGTCACTTCGCGGAATCCTCTTGCGGAATGGTAACCGGCAGCGCGAATAGGTTGATGAATCCCTCGGCGTCCTTCGGGTTGTAGCGCGTCATCGCAAAGCTCGCGAGGTCCTTGTGGTAAAGCGAATGCGGCGAAGTGCGCTTCGTAACCATGACGTTCCCCTTGTAAAGCTGCAGGCCAATCGAGCCCGTCACTCGTTTCTGCGCGCTCGCGAAAAATGCGTCGAGCGCCCGCCGCAATTCCGTGAACCACAGCCCGTAATAAACCAGCTCCGCGTAACGCAACGAAAGCCCCTGCGCAAAATGCGCCGTCTCGCGGTCAACGCACAGAGTCTCGAGCTCGCGGTGCGCCAGCACCAGCAGCGTCCCTCCCGGCGTTTCATATGCGCCGCGCGATTTCATTCCCACCAGCCGGTTTTCCACCAGATCAATCCGCCCGACACCGTTCGCCGCCGCCAGATCGTTCAGCGTGTCGAGAAGCGCCACCGGCCCAAGTCGCTTGCCATTCACCGAAACGGGGTTTCCTTCTTCAAAACCGATCTCCACGTCCGCGCGTTTGTCCGGGGTTTTTTCCGGCGCAACGATCCACTGCCACATCGCCTCTTCGGGGGCGTTCGCCGGATCTTCCAGCCGCCCGCCCTCATGTGACAGGTGCCAGATGTTGCGGTCGCGGCTGTAAATGTTCGCCTTGCTCTGCTCGATGGGGATGTTGTGCCGCTTCGCGTAAGCGATGGCGTCTTCGCGCGAGAAAATTTTCCACTCGCGCCACGGGGCTATGATTTGCAATTTTGGCCCAAGCGCCTTATACGTCAGCTCAAACCGCACCTGGTCATTGCCCTTGCCCGTGCATCCGTGGCACACCGCGTCCGCGCCATGCGCGAGCGCAACTTCCACTTGCCGCTTCGCGATCACCGGACGTGCAAATGACGTCCCCAACAAGTATTTGTGTTCGTACACCGCGCCCGCGCGCAGCGTCGGCCAAATATAATCGGTGATGAACTCCTCGCGTAGATCTTCAATCGTCGCAAGGGCGGCGCCGGTCGCAATCGCTTTCTGTTTCGCGCCTTCGAGATCCTCTTTCTGCCCGACGTCGCCGATCATGGCGATCACTTCGCATCCGCCGTAAGTTTCTTTCAGCCACGGAATGATGATGGAAGTGTCCAGTCCGCCCGAATAGGCAAGTACGACTTTCTTTGGCAAGTTGAAATCCCCTCAGCTCAAAAGCTGCAGCAAGATGGCCTTCTGTAAGTGCAAGCGGTTTTCTGCCTGGTCATAAATCGCGGAGCGCGGTGAGTCAATCACTTCCTCGGTCACTTCCAGGCCGCGATGCGCGGGCAGGCAATGCAGAAAAACAGCGTCCTGCGCCGCAAGTTTCATCAATCCCTTGTTCACCTGAAACGCGGCGAAGGTTTTCGCGCGCGCTTCGGCCTCCTCTTCCTGGCCCATGCTCGTCCATACGTCGGTGTAAACAGCTTGCGCGCCCGCAACCGCCTCTTCAGCCGAATGAAATAGCTCGATCTTCGCGCGAGTCTCGCGCGACGCGCGCTTCGCCTCCGCAACAATCCCAGCATTCGGTTCGTATCCTTCCGGAGTCCCGACGCGCACATGCATCCCGGCCCGGGCTCCCGCGAGCATCAGCGAATGGCACATGTTGTTTCCGTCGCCTACATAGGCAAACTTCAATCCGCGCAGTCCGCCGAAGCGCTCTTCCAGCGTCAGTAGATCCGCGAAAGCCTGGCACGGGTGATAAAGATCGGAGAGAGCGTTGATCACCGGGATCGATGCGTGCGCTGCAAGCTCGTCAATCGAGCTTTGCGCAAACGTGCGCGCCGCGATTCCGTGCACCCACCGCTCAAGGTTGTGCGCCACGTCGCGGATCGTCTCGCGCTCGCCGAGCCGCGTCACCGTGTGGTCGAGGAACACCGATCCTCCGCCCAGGCTCTGGATGCCGACCTCGAACGTCGTCCGCGTGCGCAGTGACGGCTTCTCAAAAATCAGCGCCAGGAACCGGCCGCTCAATGCCGTGCGGAAATCGGCGGGACGCGCCTTCACGTCCGCGGCCATGCTCAACAGGTCGCGCAACGCCGCGGCGGAAAATTCCATGCCCGTAGTCAAGTCACGCTTTAAATGTATCGAAGCTGTGGCTGCAACGCTCATATTCACCTCGCGGCCGCCAGCGCGCTCCGGGATTCTGAGTGCGCCGCGTCAACGGTCTTGGTTTCCGGTTTTTTGGTGTTCGCAAATACGGTTTCCATGCGCCGGAGAAAATCTTTGATCTGTGCCGATTTCACATTAAACGGAGGCAGCAGCCGCAACGTCGTCTCGTGCGTGCAATTGATCACCACGCCCCGCGCCAGCGCCTCTGCGACGTATGGATTCCCGTCCAAGGAAAGTTGCACGCCGATCATTAGTCCTTCGCCGCGGATCTCCGTGATGAAATCAAATTTCTTTGCCAGCGCCGCCAGCCCTTCGCGCAACTCCGCTCCGCGGGCGCGCACGTTCGCCAGCAAATTCTCTTCTTCGACGACGTTCAAAAATTCCAGCGCTGCAGCGCAAGCCAGCGGCCCGCCGCCAAACGTCGTACCGTGCATCCCCGGTGAAAGCGCTTGCGCAAACGATTCCCGCGCCAGCATTGCGCCGAGCGGCAGGCCGCCCGCCAGGGGTTTCGCAATCACGGTGATGTCCGGAGCGCCTGAAAATCGCTGGTACGCAAACTCGCGCCCCGTGCGTCCGAGTCCGCACTGTATTTCGTCGGCAATCAGCGCTGCATCGTGCCTTGTGGCAAATTCCCGCGCACGCCGCCAGAAGTTCTCACTCACCGCGCGGATCCCGCCTTCGCCCTGCACCGGCTCAATCACAATCGCGCACACCGAATCCGTAAATTTCGATTCCAAATCCGCGATGTCATTGAAGCGCACAAACTCCGCGCCCGGCACCAGCGGCTCGAATGGCTGCCGGTATTTCGTAGGCCACGTGATGGACACCGCGCCAAACGTCCGCCCATGAAATGAATTCTCCAGCGCCAGGATGCGAATCTTCCCTTCGCCGTGTTTCGCGCGGGCGTAAGCGCGCGACAGCTTCAGCGCCGCCTCGACCGCTTCCGTTCCGCTGTTCGTGAAAAAAACTCGGTCCATCCCGGACCACTTCGCCAGTTTTTTCGCCAGCGGCCCTTGATATGGGTTATGGAACAAGTTTGAGATGTGCGTCGCGCGCCCCGCCTCGCGCCGAATCGCTCGCACCATCCGCGGATGAGCATGGCCCAGCGCGTTTACCGCGATCCCGCCTAGGAAATCCAGATACGCGCGACCCCGATGGTCATACAACAAACTGCCCTTGCCGTGCGTGAACACGATCTTCGGGCGCTTGTACGTATTCGCGAGATAGCGCTCGGCCTCGCGGATTGCGGCCGCGCCGCTCGGCAAGGATGTTTTTCGGGAATGGATCTTCCGGTGGTTTTTCTTTTGTCTGGGCATTTTTCTCTTTATTAGAAGTGAGTCTCAGCGCGCCGTGGCTGCCGCCGCTGGATACGCGGGCAATACGCGCGTGCCCGGGCCTTTGCCGCCGTTCGCGGCGGAAAGCAGCCCGTCCGTTTTTGTTCCGCCGACGATGCGCACCTGGTTCACGCCCCCCGCCAGTGCTCGCTTGCACGCTTCAAGCTTCAGGATCATTCCGCCGGACACTTTGTGTTGCCGGATCAAATCCTCAACTTCATCGGCGGAAACCGCTTTCAATACTTTGCGCCCGTCCAGCACGCCCGCCACGTCGGTGAGATAGATCAGCCGGTCCGCGTGAATGAATTCCGCGCACGCCGCGGCCATGTGATCGGCGTTGATGTTGTATAGCTCGCCGTCGGAGCCGAGGCCAAGGCACGATGCCACGGGCACCACGCCCGCGCGCCACAGCGTCTCAAGAAATTCCACGTTCACGCCGGTCAGGTAACCCACAAATCCCAGCCCGCCGCGCCGTTCGTTGTAGGTCATCGGCTCGGCAAGAAATGTTCCCGCATCCGAAGCGCACAACCCGATCGCCGGCTGTCCCGCTTGCGAGATCGCGCCCGCGACGCGCTTGTTCAGCAGCCCGCCGAGCACCATCACGGCGACGTCCCGCGTTTCGCGATCCGTCACGCGCAGCCCGCCGACAAACGTGCTCGCGATGCCCATCTTCTCCAGCGTCGCGGTGAAAATCTTCCCGCCGCCGTGCACCACCAGCAGCTCGTGGCCTTCCTGCGCCAGTGCCGCCACCTGCCGCGCTATCGAGACTACGGTTGCCGCGTCGTCCAGCAGCGCGCCCGCCAATTTGATTACAAGTCTCATATCACTCCTGCCTGCGGATCGAATCCCCACATCGCGTTCAGGTTCTGCACTGCTTGCCCCGCCGCACCCTTGCCCAAATTGTCCAGGCAAGAGACGACCGTCAGCCGGCGCCCTGTGGCGTCCAGTGCGAATCCGATGTCGCAGAAGTTTGTATTTACCACGTGCTGTAACTCCGGGAATTTGCCCGCGGGCCACAAACGCACCATCGGACGGCCCGCGTAAAATTTCCGGTAAATTGTCTCAATCTCGTTTGCTTCGCGCGGCTCGTCCAGCCACGCGTACAGTGTCGAAAAAATGCCGCGCGCCACCGGCAGCAGATGCGTCGTGAACATCACATCCTCGAGCGCGAGTCCAAGTTGCTCGGTCACTTCCGGCGTGTGCCGGTGCGTGAAGAGTCCATACACACGAAAGTTTTCATCCACTTCCGCGAAGTTCAACTCCTTCTTCGGCTCTTTTCCCGCGCCCGTCGCGCCCGATTTGCAGTCGCAGACGATTCCTCTCTCTTTCGCAATCCATCCCGCCTCCACAAGCGGCTTCAATCCCAGAATCACAGAAGTCGAATAGCAGCCCGGGTTCGCCACGATTCGTGCGCTGGGCAATTTGTCGCCATAAATTTCCGGCAGGCCATACACCGCCTCGTCCAGAAATTCTTGCGGAGGCGCGGGCAGCTTGTACCAGTGCGTGAACGTTTTTGCATCCCGGAAGCGGAAAGCCCCGCTAAAATCCACTACCCTCATTCCCGCTCCCACAAGTTGTGGGACCATTTCTGCCGAGGCTTCGTGCGGGGTCGCCAGAAAAACCGTCGCCGCGCCGCTCGCCGCAACCGCATCCGCGGAATAGGTCCGGCAGGGCGCTTCGCCCCAGCCTCGTAGTTGTGGAAAAAGCTCCGTCAGGCAGCGGACATGCGAATTCGATTCGCGCAAATAAAATGTTGGCTTTTGAACTTCGGGGTGCCGGAGCAGCAGCCGGGCCAGCTCAAATCCTGCGTAGCCCGTTGCTCCCACCACGGCGACCCTGCGCGGGTCGCTCATTTCAGAAGCTCCTCGATGCGCTTCTGCACCGCCGCGCGCGTCCGTGGAGTGGCCGTAATAATAAGGACTGTGTCGTCGCCTGCAATGGTCCCGGCGACCTCTGTGAAGTGTTCCGCGTCCACAGCGGCGGCCAGCGGCTGCGCGCCGCCCGGAGGAGTCTTCAACACCAGAAGATTTCCCGCGGGACGTATGTCGGAAAGGAATTCACTCAGCGCGCGCGCAAGCGCGGAAAGCGGCGCGGACTCAGTGGGCGCCACGGCCAGCGGCTTGTAGCCCGCCGACGTCTTCACCAAATGCAATTCGCGCAGGTCGCGCGAGAGCGTCGCTTGCGTCACGGGCAATTTCAAGTGTGCCAGCCGCTTGCGCAGCTCGTCCTGGCTCGAAATGGCTTCGCCCGTGATCACCTTCAGGATCTGTCCCTGGCGGTATCGTTTCTGGGTGCTCACGGCGATTGCTAGATTATTCATCCTAATGAATATTTATACGGACTAGGGAAACCGCCGTCAAGTAAAAAATACATCTTTTTTGATTTTGAATTCGCCGCCGGAAAGTTGAGGCGGCGGCGAGCCGGATGCTATTCTGCCTTCATGAACGGCTCTCCCGCGCCCGCGCCGCCCGCTCCTTACCAGATCCTGCTGGAAGTGGCCGAGGCCATCGCCTCCTATCGCGACCTGCGCGAACTTTTTCATGTCCTTGCGGAGCGCCTCCATCTCGTCGTCGAATTCGATTATCTGAACCTCATTCTTCATGATGCGAAGCGCAACGTCATGCGCCTTCACATTCTGGAGACTTCGCGCCCCACCAATGTCGAGCCGGGCCTCGAGATCCCCATCGAATGGTCCGCAGCGGGCATGGTTCTCGAGACCCAGCAGCCCCTCATCATCCCGGACATAAATAAAGAAGAGCGATTCCCTCTCATGAAGGAAGTCATGCAGCGCGAAGGGATCGTTTCGTTCTGCGTCCTGCCGCTCACCTTCGCGCAGCGGCGATTGGGATGCCTCGGCTTCGGACGCGTCAGCGGCGCGCCATACGCCGAAAGCGAGGTGGAATTCATGCAGCAGGCGGCGCGGCTCGTGGCCGTCGCCGTGGATAACGCCTTGAACTACGACCGCGTGCAAAAATATCAAACCCAGTTGGCCGAGGAGCGCGACCGTCTCCGCCTGCTCCTCGAAGTCAACAACGCCGTCATCTCGAATCTGGATTCCAAGAAGCTATTCGCTGCCATCGCCGCTTCCTTGCGCCGCGTCTTGCACCACGATTTCACCAGCCTGGCGCTCTACGATTCCAAGCGGAATGTCATGCGCCTGCAGGCGCTCGATTTTCCGCAAAGCCGCGGCTTCTTCCGCGAGGAAATGGAAGCTCCGCTTGAGAACAACACTCCTGCTGGAACCTGCTTCTCGCAGCGAAAGCCGGTTCTTCTGCGCGCTCCGGATTTTGAGAATTGCGCCAGCCGCGTCGCGGAACTCCTGCAAGCCGAAGGCGTCCGCACCATCATCTGCGTTCCGCTTTTTTCTCCCAATCGCATTCTGGGCACACTCAACGTCGGTAGCCTCGCGGACGGCGCCTTTACGCAATCTGACGTGGACTTGCTCAGCCAGGTGGCCGCGCAAGTCGCCATCGCCGTCGAAAACGCGCTCGCGTACGAGGAAATCGCCGCTCTGAAGAACAAGCTCGCCGAAGAGAAGCTCTACCTCGAAGACGAAATCCGCAGCGAGCGCAATTTTGAGGAGATCATCGGCGAAAGCCCTTCGCTCAAGAAAATCCTCAAGCAGGTTGAGACCGTCGCGCCCACCGAGTCCACCGTCCTCCTGCAGGGCGAAACCGGCACCGGCAAGGAGCTTTTCGCGCGGGCCATTCACAACATCAGCGCGCGCCGCGAGCGCACCCTGGTCAAAATTAATTGCGCCGCCATTCCCACGGGGCTTCTCGAATCCGAACTCTTCGGCCATGAGCGCGGTGCCTTCACTGGAGCCATCGCGCAAAAAATCGGACGCTTTGAGCTTGCCGATGGCGGCACGCTGTTCCTCGACGAAGTCGGCGACATCCCGCCCGAGCTTCAGCCCAAACTCCTCCGCGTCTTGCAGGAACAGGAGTTCGAGCGTCTCGGCGGGACGCGCACTATCCGTGTCAATATCCGCCTCGTCGCCGCCACGAATCGCGACCTCGTTCAAATGGTTGCCGAGCGCCAGTTCCGCAGCGACCTTTTCTATCGCCTCAACGTTTTTCCCATTCAGATTCCGCCCCTGCGCCAGCGCCGCCAGGATATCCCCGTCCTCGTCCGCTATTTCGCGCAGAAGTACGCGCGCCAGATGAACAGGCCTATTGACTCCATTTCCGCCGACACGATGGCCGCGCTCACCAAATACCATTGGCCCGGCAACATCCGCGAACTCGAAAATCTCATCGAGCGCGCCGTCATCCTCTCGCGCGGTTCGGCGCTCGAGGTTCCCCTCGCGGAGCTTCGCGAATCCGCCAATCCCGAAACGGGCGCCTCGGAAACTCTCGAAGCCGCCGAACGCGACCACATCCTGCGCGTCCTCCGAGACACCGGCTGGGTCCTCGCGGGCCCAACCGGCGCCGCGGCTCGCCTCGGGTTGAAGCGAACTACTCTTCAAGCGCGCATTACCAAGCTGGGAATTAAGCGCCCGGCGTAGAGATTACCGTCTTACGCAGCCAGAGTATGGCTGCCCATATATGGGCAAGTGCCCAAATATCGTCACTTCAATCCGGCACGGCACTCCATCGGCACTCGCCATAACTCGATGTAACTCTTTTATTTTCAAAAGGTTGTCGCAATTTTCATCATCGGAGTTGGATGGCCCAATGATTGCGATTCACAATACTTCCAAATGGCAGGGGAAAAATGCTCAAGATCACTGTAAATCACGATGAATCGCTCACCAATCTAATCTTGGAAGGCAAGCTTGCGGGCCCTTGGGTCGCCGAACTCAACGCTTCATGGGAAGCAGAGAAAACGCAGTCATCCAAGATCAGCGTTGACCTCGGCGGAGTCACTTTTATTGATGCCGACGGCAGATCCCTCCTCAAGCGGATTTATCAGCAGGGCGGGAAGCTCATTGCAAAGGGCTGCTTGACCCGCGCAATCGTCGCCGAAGTAACGGAAGATCTTACCGGCGAAAAGAAGGGCTGCTCACCGTTTTTCAGGCGAACCAAGTTCCTCGTCGCGCTGTTTCTCCTAATCGCCGGTGCCGCGCAATCCACTTCCGCTCAGCAAAGCGCACCACTCAAGCTCACGCTCCGCGATGCCGTCGCGCTCGCCCTGAAACAAAACCCGCAAGTTCAAATTTCGGGCCTGCAGACCTCGCAGAGCATTCAGTCCCAGCGCATCTCGCGCGCCGACCTTTTGCCTCAGGCTTCGCTAAACACATCGGTCGGTGTGACGCGCGAAAATCTCGAAACCGCTTTCGGGGAGCGCTTTCCCGGTTTTCCGCAGCACATCGGCCCATTTGAAATTTTCAATTCCGGCGTTCAGTTCGGCGCACCGCTTCTGGACCTCACTCTCTGGAATCGTTACCAGGCCTCGAAGCAGGCCGTCTCCGCCGCCCGCGCCGACCAGTTGACTGTGCGCGAGCAAATTACGCTCCTCACCGTCTCTCAATATCTCGGAGCACTCCGCGCCTCCGCGGAAGTGCGCAGCGCCGAATCGCGCGTCGCTCTCGCGCAAGCCCTTTACGATCTCGCTGCGGACATGCAGAAAAATGGCGCCGGCACCGGCATTGACACGCTTCGCGCCAACGTCGAATTGCAAAATGAGAAGCAGCGCCTTCTTTCTGCGCAAACCGACCAGCAAGTTTCGCTCTTCGGTCTCGCGCGCCTCTTGAATCTCGATCCGCATCAGCAAATTGAAATCGCCGACGAATTGAGTTTTTTCCAAACGCCCGAAGTCGCTGTCGAAGAAAACCTTGACCGCGCCTACAAAGCGCGCCCCGAATTGGCGATGCTGGAGGCGAGCCTCCGCGAAGCCCAGGCAACGAAGCGCGCGTCATTTGACGAGCGCCTCCCCGCCATCCGCGGCGGCGGCGCCTGGAATTATCAGGGCATCTCCATCAACACGGGCATTCCCGTTTATCAATATCAGGTCGGCATGATCGTGCCGCTCTTCACCGGCGGCCGCATCCGCGCCGAAACCTCGCGCGCCGACCTCGAAATTCAGAAAATTGAGCGCCGCCGCGAAGACCTCCGCGACGAAATCGCGCTCGAAGTGAAGACTGCGCTCGCGCAACTCGAATCCGCGCGCCATCAGGTCGAAGTCGCGAACCTCGGCGTGCAACTCGCGCAGGAGGAAGTTTCCCAGGCGCGCGACCGCTTCTCGGCGGGCGTCGCAAACAACATCGAAGTCATCCAGGCGCAGGACGCTCTCTCCCGCGCCAATGACAATCAGATTGCCGCTCTTTACCAATACAACCAGTCGCGCGCCGATTTGGCTCACGCCATCGGCCAGATGGAATCGCTCTATGCCAAGTGATCGCAAATCGAATGCAGAGGAAGCCATGGAACTCAAAGTGACGGATACGGATCTGGATCGCGAATTGAACGCGGAAATGAAGTCTCACGACGCATCGGCCCCGCCAAAGCAGGCGGAAGCCACCGGCGGCGGCCCTCTGTCGAATCCCAGGTTTCGGCGCGCGCTCGTCATCGGCGGCGTCATCATCATCGTGGCGGCCATCGCCGGTTACTGGTACCTCAGCGGGCGCGTTTCCACCGACGACGCTGAAGTCGACGGCCATCTGAATCCCGTCTCCGCGAAAATCTCCGGCAACATCGCCGAAGTTCTCGTCAATGACAATCAAGCCATCCATGCCGGCCAAGTGCTCGTGAAAATTGATCCGCGCGATTTTCAAGCGCGTGTGGACCAGGCCCGCGCCGCGCTCACTCTCGCCGAAGCGCAGGCGCATGCCGCCAACGTCACCGTGCCTTACACCCAGGAAGTCACCGAAAGCGGACGCTCCGGCGCCGGGGCGGACATGCAAGCCGCGCTCGCCGACCAGGCGCGCGCGCGCCAGGCCTATCAAATGGCAACCACTTCCGATCTCGCGCTGGCGCAGGCGAATGTCGCCAAGAAGCAGGCCACCGCCGATCGCGCGAAGGCCGATCTCGAGCGCATGCGTCCGCTCGCGGCCAAAGCGGAAATCTCGCAGCAACAATTTGACTCGTTTGTCGCTGAAGCGGGCGTCGCGCAAAGTGATCTCGAAGCCCAGAAGCAGAAGCTCGCGCAGGCGCAGCAAAACGTCGCCATCGTTAAATCGCAGCTTGACGCCGCCAACGCGCGCGTCGGCCAGGCCCAGGCGGGCACCGCCGAAGCCAACGCGAATTTCAAGCAGGTCACCATTCGTTCCGCGGACGCCGCTGCCGCCGCCGCGGCGGTCGAGCAAGCGCGCGCGAATCTCGCGACCGCGCAACTTCAGTTGAGCTACACGATCATCGTCGCGTCAGTGGACGGCGTCGTCACGCACAAGTCCGTCGAAGTCGGACAGGTCGTCGAACCCGGCCAGGGCCTCGTAATCCTTGTTCCGCTGCAAGACGTCTGGGTCACCGCCAATTTCAAGGAAACGCAGCTTGCAGGCGTCCACGCCGGGCAGAGGGCCGAAATCCACGTGGACATGTACGGAAAAACTTTCATCGGCCATGTGGACTCGATTGCCGGAGCCACCGGCTCGCGGCTCAGCTTGCTGCCGCCCGAAAACGCCACCGGAAATTTCGTGAAGGTCGTGCAGCGCATTCCAGTGAAGATCGTTCTCGATCCCGTTCCTCCCGATCAGGCCGTTCTCCGCCCCGGCATGAACGTGGACGCGACCATCATTCTTCACTGACGGTTTTCGCACACGAATTTAGTTTGCGCAGTTCGTTAAAGAAATTCAGCCGTAGGGGTGAAATGAATTGGGCGAAGGAATGACCAATCTGCTGGGCCGGGCGCGCCGCGATGGCGTCACCAACCCGTGGGTCATCGCCGTCGTGGTCATGCTGGCCACGTTCATGGAGGTCCTTGACACCAGCGTTGCAAACGTCTCGCTCCCGCACATCGCCGGAAATCTTTCCGCCGGCGTGGACGAGAGCACCTGGGTGCTCACTTCCTATCTCGTCGCCAACGCGATCGTGCTCCCGCTTTCCGGCTGGTTCTCGTCTCTCTTCGGCCGTAAACGCTTTTACATGTTTTGCGTCGGGCTCTTCACGGTCAGCTCGTTTCTCTGCGGACTCGCGCCCAGCCTCGGCATGCTGGTTTTCTTCCGCGTCCTGCAGGGCGCCGGAGGCGGCGCGCTCCAGCCGGTCTCCCAGGCGATCCTCGTGGAAAGTTTCCCGAGGGAAAAACAGGGTATGGCCATGGCGTTCTACGGCATGGGCGTCGTGCTCGCTCCCGTCATCGGCCCCACGCTCGGCGGATGGATCACGGACAACTGGAGCTGGCGTTGGATCTTTTTCATCAACATTCCCGTCGGGGTTTTGTCCATTGCCCTAACACGGCTGTTGATCTTCGATCCGCCTTATCTCCTCCGCCGCGCTTGGAATGCGCTCAAGATCGATTACGTCGGCCTCGGTTTCCTGAGTGTCGGTCTTGGCTTTTTGCAGATCATGCTCGATAAGGGACAGACGGACGACTGGTTTGGGTCCAATTTCATAATCTGGTGCGCTTCCCTCACGTTGATTGGTTTGGTCGGCATGGTCCTGTGGGAGTTGTACACCCCCGATCCCGTGATCAACTTGCGATTGCTAAAAGACCGCAACTTCGCAATTTCCACATTCTCGATGTTCATGCTTGGCGTTGTCCTCTATGGGACAACCGTCTTGCTCCCCATCTATTTGCAAACCCTTATGGGCTACACCGCCACGCAAAGCGGCTTGGTGCTTTCTCCCGGCGGCCTCGCCGTGATGGTCATGATGCCCATCGTCGGCTTCCTTCTCAGCAGGATTCAGCCGCGCTGGCTCGTCATTGTCGGCGTGCTCATCACGTCGGCTTCGCTCTTTTACATGTCCACCTTCAATCTCGATATCAGTTACGGCATTGCCGTCAAGGCGCGCGTTTATCAGAGCCTCGGCATGGCGTTCCTCTTCGTGCCCATCAACACCATGGCTTTTTATTTCATCCCGAAAGAAAAAACCAACAGCGCCACGGGCATCATCAATCTCGCGCGCAACGTCGGCGGCAGCGTCGGAATTTCCGCCGTCACCACCATGCTCGCCCGCAGCTCGCAGCATCATCAGCAAATTCTCGCCGCAAATGTGAACGCGCTGAATCCCGCGTACCGCCAAATGATGGCGGGCACCTCGGGCGCTCTCATGGCGGGCGGTGCTTCGCATTCCCTGGCCGTCGCTCAGGCGCATGGAATGCTCTACGGCATGGTCCAGCGCCACGCCGCCATGCTCGCTTTCGTGGACAACTTCCGTCTTCTAGGTATCGGAGCGGCCGTGATCATTCCGCTCATGTTTTTAATGAAGAAGATCACGCCGCAGAAGGGCGCAATGGTTTCGCACTAAATTTTGATGGATTTGTATTTATACCGGCACGTATCGCCGGAAACTCAAGGGGGAACAATGGCAACTCTCGCACAGTCCATTCCGCAGTTCGGCATCATGAAAGAGCTCGACCAGGAAACGCTCGTCCGCCGCGCCATTCGCGGCGACGCCGCGGCGTTTGAAACGCTCTATTCGCCGCACAGCCGCGCGCTTTTTCAAACCGCGCTCCGCGTTCTCGGCAGCCCCGAGGAAGCCGAAGACGCTTTGCAGGAAGGCCTGCTCGCCGCCTTCCGCAATCTCCGGCGGTTTGAAGGCCGCTCACAATTTTCCACCTGGCTCACGCGCATCGTCATCAACGCCGCGCTCATGCGCCGCCGCAGCAAGCGCGCGCGCCCGGCCGTCTCACTTGACCAGTGGCCCGCGGAAGAAGGCGTAATCCCGCCAGAGGAGCGCTTCGCCGCCGATGAGCCCGGCCCCGAAGAGCTTTACGCCGGGCGGGAATTGAGCGGACTTCTCGAAGCATGCTTGAAGAAACTTTCTCCCGTGCTTCGCTCGGCGTTTCTGTTGCGCGAAGGCAAAGGCCTTTCGACATCGGAAGCCGCGCGCGCCCTCGGCGTTTCCGAAAACACTTTGAAGGCCCGGCTCTGGCGCGCCAAGCAACAACTCGCCGCGCTTCTGAAGCCGCTCATTCAACGCGGCCACGGCCCCGCAGGCAAACTAACGCTCGCCCCTCAATCCTGAGCGGCTAAGTGGCATGGTCGAAACATTGGGTCCTTCGTTGGGGCGGGGCTTGCCTCGCCCGCCTTTCCTATTCACACTAGCCCTTCCATTAGGAGCCCCATCATGAACATCGCCTTTCTCGGCCTTGGCCGCATGGGACGCGGCATGGCCGCCAATCTTCTGAAAGCTGGCCACACCGTCACCGTCTGGAACCGCACGCGATCCCGCGCCGATGAATTGCTGGCGCTCGGCGCGCGCGTCGCCGCCTCGCCCGCTGAAGCCGCTCGCGCCGGAATCGTCATCACCATGCTCGCCGACGATCACGCCGTCGAATCGGCCATCTTCGGCGATGGCGAGGTCCTGCGCGCACTATCCGGCCCTGACCTCCCCTCCGGCCAGCCTGCTGGCCTGCACATTTCCATGAGCACCATCAGCGCCGCGCTCTCCTCGCGCCTCGCCGAAGCCCATCATGCCGCCGGACAGTCCTTCGTCTCCGCGCCCGTCCTCGGCCGCCCCGAAGCCGCCGCGATTGCGAAACTGTTGATTATTGCGGCGGGACCGCCGGAATCCATCGCGCGCGTGCAGCCGGCTTTCGCCGCCATGGCCCAGAAAACCATCGTCGTCGGCTCCAACCCTCCCGACGCCAACGTAGTAAAACTCTGCTGCAATTTTTTCATCGCCTCGATTATCGAATCTCTTGGAGAGTCGTTCGCCTTGGCCCGCAAGTCCGGCATTGAAGCTTCAAAATTGTTGGAAGTGTTCACCGGAACGCCGGTCACCGCGCCGCTTGTCGCAACCTATGGAGCAATCATCGCCGAAGGGAAATTCACGCCGCCTGGTTTCTCGCTGCCCCTCGGCCTCAAGGATGTCCGCCTCATCCTCGCCGCCGCCGATGCTGTAGGCGCTCCGCTTCCGATCGCCAACTTGCTGCACGACCGTTTTCTCACCGCCATCGCGCTCGGCCTCTCCGATAAAGATTGGTCTGCAATCGCCAGCCTCGCCGCCGCGGACGCAGGATTGTAATCAGCGCCAGATACATTCCATACCAGCCGATAGCGGGTCAGTTCTCGATGTTCGCATCCGTTCGAGACCTAAAAGATTGCTGCAGGTATAATTTGGGAAGGACGAATCTAATGGCGAACACTGAACCAATGGCGCTTACAGGGTCATGTGGGGCATACCTTTGGCTGGCAACGGAACAACACGACATTCAGAATCTGCTTCAGCGATGTCCGCAAGCGTTTCTAAGAAAGTATGTTGCTGTCACTTCCCACGACAGCGGCCCTCTGATTCTCACAGATGATGAGAAGCATGCCGGATGGCAAAATCGAAATGACATTGCATACAGTCCTCCAATTCAATCGGTGGATAGATTGCCCTGCGGAAAATGTGCCGGATTCGACGAATGGTATGTCTTTGAATCCCCGTCCGAACTCGGCCAACTCTCGCACGGCAATGTATTTGAAGCCCCAATCACTCCCGGCCAAGTCTTCACATTTGTGAACTTTCTTGGTTTTGGTATGCATAATTCTGACGTGAAAGAGCTCGTAAGTCTTTTCTGGAAGCAGATTGATTGGATTCAACCCGAGTCCTACATTGCGGATGGAGACCCATTCTTGACATTTGTAAGCAGTAACAAAAACCTCTTCACCGCCGTTCGCGAGGCCCTCACTGGCTCTGCCCCTCGTTCTTAACAAATCGGAAATTGATCCGCGACTCGCCAGCCCCAGGGCGGGAGCCTGGACGCGCCTCTCCCTCACTCTTTCGCGTCTATCAATTCCACCGCAAGCAAAATCGTCCGCCCCACAATTTCAAGACTGCGTTGCGACACCTTGTCCATCGTGTCCGCGTTGCTGTGGTGGAATTCGCCCATATTGTCAAACTCCGGACCCATGCGGCCGTATTCCGCATCAACCACATCCACCGACGGAACACCCACATTGATAAACGAAGCATGGTCGTCAATGATGCTCGTGCTGTACTGGAAAAAGTAGTTGCTGTAACCGAGATCTTTCGCAGCCTCGGCAATAAATTCCTGCAAGCGGCTGCTCGAGCCGGTCTCTCGCGCCACGTTCAGGTCCTTGTCCCCGATCATGTCCAGAAGAAACAATCCCCGAATGCGCGGCACAATTCCTTTTGCCGCCAGCTCGTGCGCTAGATGCTTGCTTCCGTAAAGGCCGTCACCGCCCGTGAAATTTCCGATTTGGACAGCCTCTTCCAGGTCCGTCCACACCAGCCAGATTTGCAACTTGGTTTTCTGGTGTGCCAGCGCGTCGGCAAACGCCAGTAGAATCGCCGTGCTCGATGCGCCGTCATTGGCCCCGATAAATCCGAGTTGGAATAGCGTGTCGTAGTGCCCTGCGAGCACAAAGATCCCCTGTTTCGGGTCCGCTCCTACGTTGAATTTGCCGATGATGTTGTGCACGTTCACAGGCCCGCGCGGTGTCTTGGCCACGAAATCGTCAGCCTGAATCTGTGCGCCGTCTTTTTGCAACACCTGATGAATGATGTCTTCAGTCTTCTTGTGGCCCGGCGATCCGGGCCAGCGCTCCCCTAGACCCGCGATTTCGGCGGTGTAGGCATACGCTTGGCCCGGATTGAACACCACATGCAATGGGGGCCCAGCGGCAGGCGCCGCGCTCGATATCACCGCCGCGGCCGCCACGCCAAGCACAACGAACATGCAGGCTTTTCTCATCAAAGGAAACGATACAAGAATTCCGCATGTGGTCACAATGGCCTGCCACCATCGCCGCCACAGACGCCGGACTTTGAATCCGCGCTGCGACGCCACGAACGCGCTGACAATGGGCCGGCTTCCGGATGTGCCGTCACTCGGGTGGAGCAATCAACGGCGTAGTTAGCGCTATGTCCCGACCGCCGATTCTACGCGATGACCGATTTGCGGGCCGAGGCAATGCCTTCGGGCAGGTATTTTAGGGCGGCGATCCGGCCGAGCTTGGTGTCCTCGCCACGGCAGACCACTCCAGTGCCGCCGCTAACCAGTTTCTGTAGGATCCGGCAATGCGAAATTGTCTTGCCGATCATCGGAAATTCTTGATCAACACCGCGTCGGTAAGGTCCGTACCACGCGAGAGCGCCAGGCGGCCGTCCGGGGACCAGCTGTAACCGTAAATCCTTTCCGAGTTGAAATGGGTCATGGGCTGCGGCGGGCCGCCAATCACCGGTTGTTCCCAGATGTTATCCACGCCATTCACGCTGTTGACAAAAGAGATGGCGCGACCATCAGGGGTCCAACGAAAAAACCAAAAGGTCGTAACGGGAACGGGCTTCGGGAAAATCTTGGTCGGCTGACCGCCCGCGAAAGGAACTATCGCTAGGCCGAATTGCTGATTCTGGCCGGGAGAGTACCCGCAAGCGATCCACTTGCGGTCCGGGGAGACCGATGGCCCTCCTGACGGGTAGTCCGTCAACTGGGACGCCGGGCCGCCTTCGCTCGAAACCTTCATCAGAACAGCCTTGCCGCCCTGGGATTGGTTGAAAACCACCCACCGGCCATCCGGCGATATGGCCGGAGAGAAGCTTCCATTGCTCTCGTCAAGCTGTTTTAGGTTGGAGCCGTCCATGTCCATGCGCCAGATGTTGCTTTCTCCGGGTTTCCACTGAGCGAAGGCAATGAAGCCGCCACGTAAAGAGACGGTGGGTGATACGGCGAGCGGGGATGCGCCGTTGTTGGTGAGCCGCTGGGGGGTCGCACCCTCTGTACTCATTTCCCAAAGGTCATAGCGTCCGTTATGGACCGAGGTATAGACAATTTTTCCGTCCGGCGTCCATGCCAAACCATTATCGCCATCGCGGTTCTGGTTTCCAGCGCTCACGAGGTGGGCTTCAGACTCCTTGCCGGGTGTGGCGACTTGGATGGCCGCAAAAATCTGCTCCTGCACGACCAGTAACGTCTTCCCGTCCGCGCTCGCCCGAATTCGAAGGTACCTCGAAAGGTCGTGAGTGATTTGCCGGGGTTCGCCTCCCTCGAGTGAGACTTCGTAAAGCTGAAATTGCCCCGAATCAATTGCCACCACGACCAGGTCACGGCTTCCAGGGAGCCAGTCAAGATCACCGATAATATTCAAATGTGTACCCGGCACCGGCTGCGCCGAACCGCCTTCTGCCCCGATGGTGGTCAAGACCGACTGGAGGCTACCGTGAACGAAGGCGAGGGTCTTGCCATCCGGAGACCACGCGACTCGGTTCCCCTCAATGCCATCGGGCCGCTTGTAGGACGCCAACACCCGCTCGCCAGAACCATCCACGGAGGCGGTCAATAAAGTGTCCTCGGTAGGGGTGTCCCGCACAAAGGCGATCCGCTGGCCATCGGGTGAAAATGCTGGCGGGCCCCCGATCCCCGCCAGCACCTTCTTTGGAGTTCCGCCCAGAAATGGCACCTGGTAAAGATCGCCACTAGGGTTCAGACTCTTCTGGCGGACGAAGTAAACATAGCTGCCATCGGGAGGGAACGCCAGACCGAGGCAATGATCTTGGCCCAGCATCGCAATCTGAACGTCACTGTCCGTGGCCAGTTGCTTAAGCCAGAGACTTTGCTTGCCCGCCACTTCACGCGCGTAAGCCACATACTTCCCATCGGGCGAGATGTCCGACTGTTGGACGCCGCCGCTGCCCGTGACGCGCGTAAACTCCAGAGTCGCGGGAGAAGACGACGCACGGTTTGCAGAGCGGTGAACGAAAAAGATCAGGGCGGCGGCGATCACCACGACGGCGGCAATCAATCCGGTGACTGCTTTCTTGTGGCGCTTGACCAGCCCCACGATCATCTGCGAATCGGAGCTATCACCTTGTAGCGCCGGTGTTCCCACTGCCGATGTCGCGCCAGATGATGCGCCACGATTGATGGCGGAATCAGATTGGTGTAGCGCCGGTGTACTCACCGGCGGCAAAGATGAAACCACCACCGCTGCTGCGGCTGAGCGGCCGGAAGTTGTGTCCCGCTTCAGGCGCTTTAGATCGGTGCCAATTTCCGAGGCATGTTGATAGCGCAGCTCGCGATCCTTCTCCAGCGCTTTGGCGATGATTTCCTCGAGCTTGGTCGGAATTTCAGGGTTGATCCGCACCGGAGGCACGGGTGCGCGTTCCAGAATGGCGTGGAAGATCATTCCCGAGGTCTCGCCATGGAACGGCAATTGCCCTGTAGCCATCTGATATAGCACCGCCCCGAAAGAAAATAGGTCGGTTCGACCATCCAAATCCTTGCCTTTGACCTGTTCCGGCGACATGTATGCGACGGTGCCAAGAGCTGTACCGGGGCTGGTGAGATGCTCCTGCACTTCGAGGGTCGCTGCGGTCAGTTCCGTTCCCGTTGCTTGTTTGGGAGAGAGTTTGGCCAAGCCGAAGTCGAGGATTTTGGCGTGGCCCCGATCAGTGACAAAGATGTTAGTGGGTTTAATGTCGCGATGAACGATTCCTTTGGCGTGGGCGGCATCGAGCGCGTCGGCCATCTCGATTCCGAGCGAAAGGAGGGTTTCCAGTTCCATGGGACGTCCGGCGATGCGGTGCGTCAGGGTCGCGCCTTCCAGAAATTCCATCGCAATGAACGCTTTCCCGTCCTGCTCCCCGATGTCATAGATCGCGCAGATATTGGGGTGATTCAGGGCAGATGCGGCCTGCGCCTCGCGTTGAAACCGGGCGACGGAATTTGAATCTCGGGCTACGTCCTCGGGCAAAAACTTGAGCGCAACGAAGCGGTGGAGACGCGTATCCTCGGCTTTGTAAACGACTCCCATACCGCCGCCACCGAGCTTCTCGATAACGCGGTAATGCGAGATTGTCTGGCCGATCATTGTAGGCAAACCGTCCTTGGCGAGGCATGTTAGGCTGTGCTCAAAGGCGAGTCAACGGGGGCGAATCAGATAGATTTTCGTTTCGCACTTAATCTCGATGAGTAATGAGAAACGCCGTAGTGTTCACCGAACCGATCAACTTCCGCATGGTCGGCTACTTGGAAACTGTCCCCGCCACCAATGCGCTTGCTTACTTGACGTAAGTACTTGTTCTGCGAACCTGCAGGCTCCCGTCTGAGGACGTCATGCGCTAAACTATTTCCTTCACCGGAGGACTCATCACCATGGCCACGCAACCATCCAAGCTCGCTTCCATCCCCCGCCGCAAACTCGGCGCTCTCGAAGTCTCCGCCCTCGGCCTCGGCTGCATGGGCATGTCCGAATTCTATGCCGGCCGCGACGACGCCGAATCCGTCGCCACCATTCACCGTGCGCTCGATCTCGGCATGAATTTTCTTGACACCGCCGACGTTTACGGCGTCGGCCGCAACGAAACCCTCGTCGGCCAGGCGATTCGCGGCCGCCGCCACGAAGTAATCCTCGCCACAAAATTTGGAAACGTTCGCGGCCCGAAGGGTGAATGGCTCGGCGTGAACAGCAAGCCCGAATACATTCGCAAGTGCATTGACGAAAGCTTGCAGCGCCTCGCCACAGATTACGTGGATCTCTATTACCAGCACCGCGTGGATCCGACTACGCCAATTGAAGACACCGTCGGCGCGATGGCCGATCTTGTAAAGGAAGGAAAAATCCGCCACATTGGGCTCAGCGAAGCCGCGCCCGCCACAATCCGCCGCGCCGCCGCCGTGCATCCCATCGCCGCGCTGCAAACCGAATACTCGCTTTGGACGCGCGACCCCGAATCCGAAATCCTGCCGCTATGCCGCGAACTCGGCATCGGCTTCGTCGCCTACAGCCCGCTCGGGCGCGGCTTCCTCACTGGCCAATTCCGCCACGCGGAAGCCCTCGCTCCGGACGACGCGCGCCGCATGATGCCGCGCTTCCAGACTGGCAATTTCGACGCAAATCTCGCGCTCGTCCAGCGTCTTGAAGATATCGCCACTGCCAAACATTGCACGCCCGCGCAACTCGCGCTTGCTTGGCTCCTCGCGCGCGGCACGGACATCGTCCCCATCGCCGGCACGAAGCGCCGCAAATATCTTGACGAAAACGCCGCATCCATCAGCGTTTCTCTCACCGCCGATGACATGGTGCGGATTGACGCCGCCGCCCCTCACGGATCCACAGCCGGCGCCCGCTATCAACCCCAGGCGATGGTCCGCGTCAATCTTTAGCGATCAAGATCTCAAAGCTAAGGCGACAGCCCGACGCGACGTAGCAGGTCGGCATAGCGCGGATCTGAGCGCACTGGGTCGAGCCACAATGCGGCATACTTCATATTGGGCATATTTGGATAACGTGCCTTATATGCTTTTTCAAGCCAGTCAAAGGCCTCATCCGTTCGACCGAGGCGGACACATAACCTGGCGATGATGAAATAGTGTGGGTGGTTCAATTGACTTTTTTCCCATTCCAGACGTTTCTCCCAAAATCCCCTGATAGCCGAGGCGGCAAAGGCGCTTCGCAGCGATTCGATCTGCTCGGAACTTTGGCCCGTCAATGTCTCCGCCTTCAGTTCTTCGGCTACTGCCTCCGCGTACATCCCTTTTTCTTCGTAACTCCAAACCAGAGCACTATGGGCCGGCCTGAAATTGGGATCCAACTGGAGTGTCCTGCGAAATACAGCAATGGACTCGTCCTGGCGGCGGGACCAGCTATAAATCCAGCCCATCCCCATGCTAACGCTTGGCGAAAGGGGATCCAGTTCGCGAGCCAGGACTGCCTCGGCCATGGCTTCATCAAACCTTCCCATGATCCCCAGGAAGATCGAGTAGCTGTCGTGGCCGAGAGCGTCATTTGGACTCAGTTCGAGGCCCCGACGAAATTCCCGCTCTGCTTCCGGCCAATTCCAGTCGAAGCGGAAATGGATGTTTGCCATCGCGATGTGCGCTTCCGCAAGTTGGTCATCAAGCTCCAATGCTTTCTTTGCTGCGGCCGCCCCTTTCGACCAAGCTTCCCGTGTCGATAACTCCATCCCCTGGAAGGAACCATACGCGTAACACTGGGCCAAACCGGCATAAGGAGGCGCATAATTAGGCTCCTTTTCTATGGCCATCTCGAAATAGCGAATTGCGCTGTCGTATCCCTCTTTCGACGGGCGTTCCGCGAAGCTGTAACGGCCTCTCAGATAATACTCGAACGCCTGCGAATCAATGATGCTTGGGTTGGCGATCGGCATCTGCCTCGGCGTCAGTTTTGCACGAATTTGGGCGGCAATAGCTTGAGCCACCCGACTCTGAAGCGTCAGGGCATCGCGCACTTCACCCTGGAACTCCTCGGCCCAAAGATGCTGGTCCGATGCCGTGCGGATGAGCTGTGCTGTAATCCGCACATTATGGCCCGAGCGCGCGACTGTACCTTCCACGACAGCATCTACCTTCAGCTCACGCCCGATTTCCGCTACAGACTTGGGGGCACGTTTGTATTGCATGACCGAGCTGCGGGAAATCACCCGTACCGTGTCCAGCTTGGCCAAGCTGGTGATCAGCTCGTCGGTCATCCCGTCGGCAAAGTACTCCTGCTCTGGATCGGCAGAAAGGTTTTCCAGAGGGAGCACTGCGATGGAGTGAATCTCGAGGCCAGTGGTGATTGTTCTGCTGCGTCGGGCAGTCAGATAGCCGCCCGCTGAAAGCATTGTAATCAGGATAATCGAGAGCGTCGCAATCCACCTCGACCGATGCCCGACTTGCATGGGTGCCACCAACGGCTTAGAGATGGATGCAGTCTCGCCCAACTCGATTTGCTGCTGGGTGATGCCACCTGTCTTCTGGACTTCCGTAGGATCAATCAGTGGCTGTGAATGCTTGTTGACAGGAAAGATAAAGCGGTACCCCAACCGCGGAAGAGTTTCCACAAAACGCGGGTTTTCGGCGGAATCGCCCAGTGCTTGGCGAACTCGCTTGATCGCAGTGTTCAAGCCTAATTCAAAGTCGACGAAAGTGTTTGCAGGCCAGATCAGGCGCTGGAATTCTTCTCGGGTAACCGGCTCGCCGGGGTTATCCAGTAGAAGTTGAAGAACGCGAAACGGTTGGCCTTGAAGTTTTATCTTCAGGCCATTCTTGCGCAGTTCGCGGCTTCGCAAGTCTACTTCGAAGACGCCAAAGCGGACCACGCGCTGCACTGGGGTGCTTTCCATCTCTCCCGGACCCTCTCAAGCAAGTGCCCAAAAGTCTATCACAAGAACTGAATCTCCCGCCCGTATGGCCGCCACTCCGGGCGTTAACTCTCGTGCTATCTGGTATTTGCATCGCCCGAAACGTTTCACCCGCTGTCTATTGAAATCGCAGCGAACTTGCGGAATTGTGCGCCTCGCACTCGTGCTTATCCATATCAGATACCGAATGGACTCGATGGGCATCATAAACGAAAAAGCTGTGCGAAGGATGTTAGCGAAGGGATCCGCGATTCTGGGAATTGCAAGCCTATTGTGCCTAACGGGGTGCGGAGGCGGCACGAACTCGATGGTCGCGATCCAGCCTAATCCCACTCCAATGGTCACCTCTATCTCGCCGAACAGCGCCCTGTCCGGTGGCCCGGCTTTCGTGCTTACAATCAATGGGACGAATTTCATAGCAGCATCGACCGTCAGCTTCGGAGGAGTGTTGGCCACCACCACATTCGTCAGCTCCTCCCAACTGACTGCTGCGATCCCGGCTGTAGCCATCGCCTCAGCCGGAAATCCGGTCGTGACTGTGACCAACCCTGCGCCGGGCGGGGGCACCTCGATTGCGGTGAACTTCACGATTACCAGTCCCAATCCCATCCCCATGACCAATAATCTCATTCCAGACTGCGCTCCCGTCGATGAACCTGCCTTCAGTTTGTTGGTGATTGGCTCGGGTTTTGTGCCCGGCGCCGTCGTGCAGTGGAACGGAAGCGCCCTGCCAACAACATTCAACGGGCCGACGTTTGTCCAAGCTCAGGTTCCAGCGAGCGACCTTGCCGTGGCCGGGACACCCGTCGTCGCCTCTGTCACCGTCTTCAACCCTCCACCCGGCGGGGGTAACTCAAACACCTCGAACTTCACGATAACCGCGGGAGGAGTGGGTCCGGAGTCCATCGCCCTGGACCCGACCGGTAGGTTCGCCTATGTAGCAAACAACGGCTGCCCTGACGCCTATCTTGGCTATGTGTCGATGTACACGATCGACGCCACCACCGGGGCCCTAGCGACCGTAGGGCCACCGATATCCTCCAATGATGAAGGCGCCCAGTCCCTGAGCGTAGATCCTCTTGGCAAGTTCGCCTATGTGGCGAATTGGGGCGAGGGTGATACTATTGGTAGCGTCTCCGCCTACAGCATCAACGCGACGACCGGTGCTTTAACAATTACAGGAACGGCACAGGCTCCATGTTTGCCCCCTCCGAATCCGGGTTCTTGCGCTCCCGTGTCAATGGTTGTGGATCCATCCGCCAAATTCGCCTATGCGGCGAATGAGGGTGGTTTTGCTCCAACCAGCATATCCATGTTCACGTTCGATGCCGCATCCGGCTCCTTGACGACTATTGGGACGGTTGCCGTAGAAGGCCGTGCCATCGCGGTGACTGTGGATCCCACGGGCAAATTCGTTTATGCAGCGAATGTAAGCGAGCCTCGTGGTTCACCCGGCAACGTGTGCGTGTACGCCATCAACGCCAGCACCGGGGGCTTAACTTTCTTAGACACGATTTCTGCGGGAACAGACCCTACATCCGTGGCTGAGGATCCTACGGGTAAGTTCGCTTATGTGACAAACTCCGGGTCGAACGACGTTTCGATTTATACCATCAACGCGGCAACCGGGGCCCTAACCTCCATTGGCCAGATCAACGCAGAAATTAGCCCGTCCTTCGTAGCCGTGGATCCCACCGGCAAGTTCGCCTATGTGACGAATTCCGGCTCGAACGATGTTTCGATGTACACCATAGACGCCGCGACGGGGGCCTTGACATCCATGGGATCAGTAATGGCGGGCTCCGCTCCCAGCTCGATCGCAATCCACCCTTCGGGCAAGTTTGCCTACGTGACGAATTTCGGCTCGAACACTGTCTCGGTGTTCAGCATCAATGCTGCCACGGGAGCATTAACGCTGATAGGGACGATAGGCACGTGAGCGGACGGTCCAAGATCTCCAAAGGAGCCGCTTCTGGTGCGCGCAATCAAGCGCCCGCGATGGTCCGCGTCAACCTCTAGCGATCAAGCCTTCTTAATCAGCCGCACGATGAACAGCAGCAATAACGCGCCAACCAGCGCCATCAGCAGTTGTCCCGCCAGCCCGCCACCCGCAATTCCAAGCTGCGTGAAAACCCATCCGCCGAGGAATGACCCCACGATTCCAAGCAACAGATCCACGATCAACCCAAACCCCTTGCCTCGCATGACCTTCCCGGCCAGAAATCCCGCCACTATCCCGATGACAACTATCCAGAGCCACGAGTTGTTCATAAGATTGTTCATGAGCGTTCTCCCCCTCTGAGTTTGTGAGGTGCGACGACGGGAACTCTATATCAGTTTTGCTTCCAGAGTAAGCTAGACGCCTGGCAGCCGCTCGCCACTCTTCTTTGAAATTACGCGCCGGGTCGCGCTCCCACCGATGGAACGATTCTCACATCCAATGCGTATTAGAGTCTAAGAATCCCAGGAGGCCGCCATGCTCCATACTTTCTTGCAGGACATCCGCTTCGCCCTTCGCATGATGCGCAAATCGCCCGGCGTCACCGCCGTCGCGCTCCTTGCGCTCGCCCTCGGAGTCGGCGTTACGTCGGCGATGTTTAGCCTGGTTTATGGCGTTGTCCTGCGGTCTCTTCCATATGAGGATCCCGCGCGCATCGTCGCTCTGGACATCGTGGGGCCGCGCGGGCACTTCAATGCCGCGGACGCCAATCGTTACGTCTTCTGGCGCGATCATCAGAACAGCTTCGAGTCCTTGGCCGCGTTCATGGGCGGCTCCTCGCACGTAAATCTCGAAAGCGGCGACCAGCCCGAGCGCATCATGGTCCGCTCCGTCACCGCCAATTTTTTCAATGTCCTGCGCGTGTGGCCCGCCACCGGACGTTTTTTCCTGCCCGATGAGGACCGCCCCGCCGCCGCCCCCGTCGCCGTTCTTGGGTACGGCACTTGGAAGCGCAGCTTCGCCGGAGATTCCAGCGTGCTCGGCCGTTCGATTCAGCTCGGCAGCAAAGCCTACACAGTCATCGGCGTCGCCCCCGCTGGATTGGAATCCACACTCGCCGCTGACGCTTACATTCCCGTCGATCCGGTTACCAACTCGCTCGGCAACGGGTTTAATTTTTCCGTCATTGCCCGGCTTCGCGATGGCGTCAGCCTCCAACAAGCCACAAGCAATCTGCGCGTCATCGCCGGGCAAATGCGCGCGGCCGCTCCGAGATCAATCGGCAAACAGGAAACCGCCGGCGCCTACTCCTATCAGGACGAAATCTCCAGCGGCGTCCGTCCTAGGCTTTTGATGCTCCTCGCCGCCGCCTCGCTCGTGCTTCTCATCGCCTGCGCAAACGTCGCGAATCTTCAGCTCGCGCGCATCTCCGCTCGCCGCCGCGAGATTGCCGTCCGCGTCGCCCTCGGCGCCTCCGCGCGCCGCGTTGTGCGCCAGATTCTCAGCGAAAGTATTTCGCTCGGCCTCGTCGGCAGCGCGCTCGGCCTCATCGTCGCGAAGCTCGCCGTCTCCGCGGTAATTTCCCTCAAAGCGATTGACCTCCCGCGCCTCGAAGAAGTCACCGTGGATTGGCGCGTCGTGTTGTTCTCCGCCGCGCTCGCCATTCTCACCGGAATTCTATTCGGCCTCGCGCCCGCGTTCCGCGTCCTTCGCACTGATCCGCGCGACGCCCTCGCCGAAGGCGGAAATCGCGGCGGAGAAGGCCGCGCCAGCCGCCATTTCCGCGGCGCGCTCGTCGTTCTCGAATATTCTATTTCCGTTTTGCTTCTGGTCGGAGCCTTCCTGCTCACCGAAAGTTTCGTCCGCCTCAACGGTGTTGACCCCGGCTTCAATTCCGCCAACGCCCTCACCGCGCAAATGAGTCTCACCGGCCCGCGCTATGCAACTCCCGCGCAGGTTTCCGCATTCGCGCAACAAGTCGTCGGCCACGTCCACCAGGTTCCCGGCGTCGTCTCCGCAGCCACCACAAATTATCTGCCGCTCGAGGGCGGCTTCAATATTCCGCTCGGCTCCATTGAGGGCCAGCCCAATCCCGAAGATAAGTTCCTCGGCAATCTAGAATGGTTCGGCATCACGCCGGACTTCTTCCGCGCCATGGGCATGCGCGTAGCAGACGGCCGCGCGTTCGATGAGCGCGACACCACCGCCGCGGCGCCTGTCGTTATCGTCAACGAGGCCTTCGTCCGCAAATATCTCCCGAAGCAGCGCGCGGTCGGCCAGCGCATCACCATCGCGTGGGCCGTCGCCGGGAAGGAAGCCACCGACCAGCCACGCGAAATCGTCGGCGTCGTCAGTGACATCCACGAAGGCAGCCTCAGCGCCGACCCGCAGCCGCAGACGTACGTCCCTGTCACCCAGATCAACGCGGCGGTATCCGCCGAGGTCAACAGCATCATGCCGACGACTCTCGTCGTCCGCGTTGCGGGCAGCAACTCCGGCGCAACCGGCGCGGCCAGCCACGCAATCGTGGACCAGATCCGCGCGGTGGATCCGATGCTGCCAGTGTTCCAGGTGCGCGGCATGCAGGACGTCGTCAGCGCGTCCGTGCAAGAGGAGCGCTTCTTGCTGTGGCTCGTCGGCGGCTTTGCCATCGCGGCGACGCTGCTTGCGGCCATCGGTGTCTACGGAGTGATGTCCTATCTCGTCGGCATGCGCACCCGCGAAATGGGAATCCGCGCGGCTTTGGGCGCGACTCCGGCCGCGCTCGTGCGCATGGTGCTCGGCGAAGCCGCGGTCCGCGCGGCCATCGGACTCGCGCTCGGGCTCGCCGGCGCGTTCGCGCTCACCAAGCTGCTGCAAGCGTATCTCTTCGGAGTCGAGCCGCGCGATCCGCTCGCGTTCACGCTCGCGCCGCTTGTGCTGCTCGCGGTCGCGCTCATCGCCACGTGGCTTCCCGCGCGCCGCGCGGGCCGCGTGGCTCCGATGACCGCGCTGCGTTACGAATAGCAACTTCGCTACGAGTAGCGAGTAACTCGCGCGCACGATTTGCGTTTTAATTTTTCGCGCCGCCCCGCCACAAAAACAAAAAGCCCCCAGGCCGAAGCCTGGGGGCCATCTCAATTTAGTCTCGATGTGTTACCACTTTGCTTTTACCGCGATTTTCTCGCGATAGCAAGAAGGAGATCCGGCAGTAGCGCGCCTTACTTCTTCGCGGTTTTCCGCGCGCGCTTGCGGATCTTGATCGGCTTGGCCGGCGTTTCGCCGAGCACTTCCGCGGTCATGATCGCGGTCACAAACTTTTTCGGCCCGTGCGACTCAAAGTGGATGTTGGTCCGCTCGGAATCCGCCTCGGTGACGATCCCCACTCCATAAACGCTGTGCTTGATGTATTGCCCTTCGGGAAGAACGTGCACGATGCCCTCCTCGTTTCGCGAGAAATCGATTTACACGACTTCGGACTTCGCCCCTGACTGCGCTTGCTGACCCAACTGCCCTTACAGAAGGTCCTTCTCTTTAGAAGATGAAAGGGCAGGCCGTATCCGCCGTGGCGGATACAACCCGCCCCATCCCATTTACATTGAGGTGACGTTTTCAGCCAGGAGACCCTTCGGTCCTTGCTTCACTTCAAACTCCACCGCTTGGCCTTCGTTCAGCGACTTGTAGCCTTCCGACTGGATCGCTGAAAAATGGACGAATACATCCTCCCCGGACTGGCGGGTGATGAATCCGAAACCCTTTGCGGCGTTGAACCACTTTACTGTTCCTTGTTCTTTCACTTCGTTATTTCTCTTTTCTTTTTAGTGTAGCTTGATGCGACTGCCATCTCCCCATTGGGATGGGTACTTCGGCCTTAAACAAAAAAAGCCGCCGGGCACGTGCCCCGCAGCTTGAGTCTTTAGATCCAAAGCAACGACAGAGCAACAAAGCACCCCCATCATAGCACAGCCCCCTCTCCATGTAAAGGGGTCCACCCAAAATAAGTCAAAATATTTTCCGCTGTAAGATACGGATTATAAATCACTTACCTACAGTGCCCTACTTCGATCCCCCTCTCACCCTGCTGCCCGTCCCTCCATTCACCCTAATAGCAAGGCCGGAACCGACTCGCACACTGAATTGGCCGTAACACAGGCTTCAGCCTGTGTGCCTTTGTTTGTGCGCCCTTGTTTCCTTCCACCCTCTCAGTCAGCCCGCTCTCGGAATCGTCTCCTCGTCTGGCCACGCCACCTTGGACGCCTCTTCCTCACCCAACCACCCCACAGGCTAAAGCCTGTGTTACCTTGGCGTTACCATGGCCTACTACGAGCGAAATCTTCCCCATTGGCACCCTACCGGGAAACACATATTCCTCACTTGGCGCCTGTTCGGCTCATTGCTGGCGACTTTCGTCCATTCCCCCCAATCTGCTCCCAAAGCCTTCGCCGGAAAGCAGTTGCCCGTCCTCGTAACACAGGCTTCAGCCTGTGTGCCTTTGCCTTCATCCTTCCGCGCTGCCGAAGTAGAGCTTGATAAAGCCCTCCACGGCCCGCTTTGGCTAAAGGACCCTCGCGTAGCCGCCTGCGTTGTGCAGGCAATCCGTCGCGGCGACCGTGAATGGAATTTCTACCTTCTTCACGCTTACGTCGTCATGTCAAACCACGTCCACATTCTCATCGAGCCCCGGGTTCCGATTCCCCGCATCACCCAGCGCTTGAAGGGCTCAAGCGCCCGCACCGCAAACCAGATTCTTTCCCGTGAAGGTCAGCGCTTCTGGAATGAGGAATCTTTCGATCATTGGGTGCGAAACGCTCAGGAATTCAATCGGATTAGCGCCTACATCGAACAAAATCCAGTCACCGCAGGCTTAGTAAAAAAACCCGAAGACTGGCCGTGGTCCAGCGCAAGCAAATAGCATTCCTTGCGTAACACAGGCTTCAGCCTGTGTGCGTTTGACTTCCCTTTTCCAATCCAATCCACTCCAATACCTCACAGGCTTCAGCCTGTGTGCCTTTGACTTCCCCTTCCCAATCCAATCCACCCCAATACCACACAGGCTGAAGCCTGTGTTACCTCGCACACCGCGCCAATCCCCCCTCCGAAGCCCTTTTGTAGGAGCGTCGCGGTTTCGTTTTTGCCGACAGGGTGCGAATCGCGGCAGCCCGGTGGCGCTTGCAACATAGCCCCCTCACACACTCCACCCCCTCCCGCTCGCCTCTAACCACTAGCCACTCATCACTCAAGCACTGGCTTGAGTCACCTCAAGGAGCCCAACATGACTAAAAGCAGCACCGCAGCCTCTAAACCAGCAAATCCTCGCCCACCTAGGCAGCGCGTTCCTGCCCCCAGCAACCGCTGTATCCACAAGGACGCCGCCGGACGCCAATGCCGCAGCCTAGCTCTCGGGGCCGCTAAAACGCGCGACAATGACCTTAATCCTCGCCTTTGCATGGGTCACGCCACCGACGGGCGCCAATTCCTCGACGTCGAAGAGATCGCTGAAGAAGTTCTCAGCGGAACGCCAAATATGCTCAACACCACGATTTCCATTAATCGCGTGATTGGAAAACTCTTCAAGATGACGCTCAGAAACCGCATCCCGCCGCGGAAGGCCGCACTCCTCGCCTATTTCGGATCCCTTCTCCTAAACAGCGTGAACGGCGTAAGAAATGAACTCACCCTCGCGGAGGGTTCACCGTTGTGGGAGGGTGTCCTCCAGCAATCCATTGCAGAAATAAGGAAACTCAATCCAAGGCCATCCGAGGCACCGGACGAGGAGGAATCAGACGAAGAAAATTCAGAATCGGGATCAGAAGCCGAATCCGAGCCGAAATCAGAGGCAAATGTACCCGCGGAAACAGCGGCAAAAAGTGCCTAGAACCAAAGTTTGGGAAAGTACTAGCGAGGGGGCGAAAAAGTTCCAGGACTCGATTCCTAGGGGCTTTGTAACCCTTCGCCCATAGGGAAAAAGCGCGGGGGACCGCTAATCTCCTCATACGTTGCGAGCCCACGCCCAGCCGGGCGCGCAACGACTGAGGAGACAAAATGTTACTTGCCCTAGCGGTCCTGCTGGTTCAGCCGACACCCAGTTTGGCGGGCTTGCCTTTGACGGGGCTTCATTCCCAGGCGGCCCCGGCGTACGTTGACGACAAGACGGATAAGACTCCGGCTGCTGCGCCCGCAAAGGACGAAAAGGCCGCGCAAAAAGCGCCGTCGAGCGCTCCCGTGTTTCCTGCTCCGGTGAAGGATGAAAAGGCGGGGGCGTCGGGGAACGGGCAGATTGGCGAAATCGGCTACCAGCCCGGGCAGATCGATTTGACGCGCGTCTCGCCGCTGGCTGCGAATTCGGCGAATGGCAATGCGGCGGGCGGAGAGTCGTCATCGCGAGAGATTAGTGGTCCTGCAGTGCCGGGCGCTAGCGCGCCAGCGAGCTTCAAGCCGACGCCGTATTCGCCGGTGCGTGAGGCGGGCCGGCTGCACGGGCTGCCACGGAAGTGGTTGATACTGGGCGCGGTGGAGCACGGCGCGGCGACGTTTGACGCGTACTCGACGCGGCAGGTGATCACCAGCGGCACCGGCTACGAGATGAACCCGATGCTGCGGCCGTTTGCGAATTCGGGCGCGCTGTATGGAGCGGTGCAGGTGGCGCCGCTGGCGTTCGACTACTTGAGCTTGCGGATGCTGCACAGTTCGCACCCGTGGATGAGGAAAATGTGGTGGATGCCGCAGTCGCTGAGCGCGGGGGCGTCAATGTTCGGCGGCATACACAATTCGTTGATGCACTAGGTTTTGCAAGCAACCGCGTCGCGCGGGAAAAAACCTGCCTACCGACAGGCAGGCGCGGCGCGGGATTTGTGAGAAGTAAGAATGGCCGGCGCGGCCCCCCCTCCAGGGCCGCGCTTGCTTTTGGCGGCAAGCGTAAGTTAGTGTGCGCGCAGGTGGAAAAAATGAATTCCACGTCGGACGCGCCGGAGCCGCAAGACGAAGGCGCTCAGCGAGCGCAAGCGCAGTCGAGCGAAACCGCGCAGGCTAGTCAAGCTGCGCAGTCGTCTCAAACAACAAAACCTGCGCGGATGGTTTCGCTGGATGTGTTTCGCGGGCTGACCATCGCGGGCATGATCCTCGTGAATGACCCCGGCACGTGGGGCGCGATCTACTGGCCGCTCGACCACGCCGAGTGGAACGGCTGGACTCCTACCGATTTAATCTTCCCATTTTTTCTTTTCATTGTTGGCGTTTCGATGACGCTGTCGTTTGCGGCGCGGCTGCGCCGCGGAGTGACGCGAACTGCGCTCGCGCGGCACATCGTGATTCGCAGCGTTTTGATACTTGTCGTGGCGTATTTCCTAAGCTTATTTCCAACCTTCCACTTTGCGACGATGCGATTTCCGGGCGTGCTGCCGCGCATCGCTGTTTGCTATTTGCTTGCTGGATTGTTTGTACTGATTACGGCGCGGCGAAAGTTTAGCAAGGACGGCGAAGACGCGGGATTCACGGTAAACATTCCAGCGGTGGCGAGCGCGCTTGCGGCGCTTCTGATTGGATATTGGGCGCTGATGCGGTTCGTGCCCGTGCCGGGATTTGGCGTGGGAAATCTTACGCCGGAAGGAAATCTTGCGGCGTGGATTGACCGGCGGGTTTTGTACGGGCACATGTGGAGCCAGTTGAAACAGGTGCGCGATCCGGAAGGAATCTTGAGCACGCTGCCGGCGATCGGTACCGTGCTCTCGGGCGTGCTGGTGGGGGAGTGGCTGCGGTCGTCGCGCGAGCAGACGCGGAAAATCGCCGGACTGATTGGAGTTGGCGCGGCGGCGATGATTGCGGGGCGACTGCTGCACTACGTATTCCCGATAAATAAGAATCTGTGGACGAGCACGTATGTGATTTTCACAAGCGGCTTCGCGATGATTGCGCTCGCGGCGTGCATGTGGATTGTGGACGTGAAGAGTTGGAAGAAATGGGCGTGGCCGTTCCTTGTGTTTGGGAGCAACGCGATCACGGCATTTTTCATCGCGACAGAGTTGGCGATATTGAGCACGAGGTATCACGTCCACTCGGGCGGGCGGGCGATTACGTGGCACGGGTACGTCTACACCCACTTCTTCGCGAACCTGGCGGCGCCGAAAAATGCGTCGCTGATATTCGCGATATTTTTTGTGCTGCTGTGTTTTCTTCCAATGTGGCTGCTCTACCGCAAACGCATTTTCATCAAACTGTAACAGTGTTACAGGCAGACTGGATTGGCTGGGGCCGTCCTTCGGGCGGGCCTCCAGCAGCAATTAGGCCTGCCACGGCAGGCAGGCTTTTCCATACTCGCGCGACGGGCGCCCCTACAGGTAGAATCAAGACAGATGACGAGAATCCTCATTATCGAAGACGACCGGGACATCGTAGAACTGGTGCGCTACAACCTGGCGCACGAAGGGTTTCAAGTAACGGCGGTGTCGGATGGCGCGAGCGGGCTGGCGCAGGTGAAGAAGTCGCCGCCGGACGTGCTGCTGCTGGACCTGATGCTGCCAAAACTTTCCGGACTGGAAATTTGCAAAGAGATCCGCCGCGATTCATCGCTGAACCGGCTGCCCATTCTGATGGTGACGGCGCGCGGCGAAGAAGCGGACCGCGTGGTGGGGCTGGAGATGGGCGCGGACGATTATGTGACGAAACCGTTCAGCCCGCGCGAACTGGTCGCACGCGTGAAGGCGCTGCTGCGGCGCTCGACGCCACAGGGCGAGCCGGAGCGGACGGTAGAGGCGGGAGCGCTGCTGATCGACCCATCATCGTATCGAGTGACACGAGGTGGAAAGCCGGTGACGCTGAGCACGCTGGAATTCCGCCTGCTGCACTATTTGGCTTCGCGGCCGAACAAGGTTTTTTCGCGCGACCATTTGCTGGATGCGGTGTGGGGCGCGGACCGGTTTGTGACGCCGCGGAGCGTGGACGTTTATATCCGGCGGCTGCGGGAAAAAGTGGAACCCGATCCCGAACGCCCGTTTCACCTGAAAACGGTGCGCGGCGCGGGATATCTTTTCGAGCTTATGCCAGAACCAATCCGGACGGAACGCGCCGGCCGTGCGAACTAATCTTGTCTGGCAATGGATCCTCGCTCTCGCGGGATTGCTGCTCGTTGTTGTGCTCGGGTTGAGTCTTGCGAGTAGCCGGGGAGTTTCGGAAGGCGAGTTCCTCGGGCTCGCCGGAATCGGCTGCGCGCTTTTCCTGATGGCGTTTCTTTCCACCCTCTCAAGTGAATCCTATCGTTCGCGTGTGCGGTGGCTGGTGGACGTGTACCGCCGCGTGGCCGCCGGGGAATTTCCGGCGGTCGAGCCGGATTCGCATAGCGACGAACTGGCCGCGCTGGGCCGCGCGCTCGGCGAGACATCGAACAGGCTGAAGGAGACGATTGCTTCGCTGCGCGCGGGGCAGAGCCGTACGGCGGCGATCCTCGACAGCATGGCCGAGGGCGTTGCCGTGGTCGGCGCGGACGAGCGGGTGGTTTTTTCAAACGCCGCTTTTGCACAAATCCTCGGACTCGGCGAGACAGAGCCTTTGGCGGGACATATTGCGGGATATGCTTCGGGACAGGGACTGATGCTCGTCGAACTCGTGCGGCAGAGCGAGTTGCTTGTGCTGGTAAAGAAAGCGCTGGCGGAGAGGCGTCGCGTGGAAAGCGATGTGACGGTGGGAACCTTGCGCCCGCGGACGTTTGCCGTGACGGCGGCTCCGGTGGAAGCGGCACGAGCGGATTCGGGAACTGGAACTGGTGGAGCGAGCAGAGAAACGCTTGGCGCGGTGCTGGTGCTGCACGACATCAGCGAGGTGCGGCGGCTCGAGCGCGTGCGGCGCGATTTCGTGGCGAATGTGTCGCACGAATTCAAAACGCCGCTGACGGCGATACGCGGCTTCGCAGAAACGCTGCTTGGCGGCGCTCTGGATGACGCGGATCACCGCGTGCGCTTCGTGGAAATCATCAGGGATCACGCCGAGCGATTGACGCACCTGACGGATGACCTGCTGCGGCTTTCCAAGATGGAAGCGGGACAACTTGCGCTGGAGTTCAAGGCGGTGGACGCGCAAGAACTTCTCGCGGCATGCCTGGATACAGCGCGGTTCAGCGCGAAACAGAAAAAGCTCGAAATCGAATTACATTGTGCAAACAAAATGCCGCCGGTGCGGGGAGACGCGAGCCGGCTCCGCGACGTGATCCAGAACCTGCTCGATAACGCGGTGCAATACACGCCGGCAGGCGGGCGAATTGTGGTCAGCGCGAACGCGAAAAACGGAGACGTGGTGTTCGATGTGTCCGACAACGGCATCGGAATTCCACAGGCGGATCTTGGACGAATCTTTGAGCGCTTCTATCGCGTGGATGACGCGCGCTCGCGCGAGGCAGGCGGCACAGGGCTAGGATTGGCCATCGCGAAACATATTGTGGAAGCGCACTCGGGGAAGATTTGGGTGGAGAGCAGAGTTGGGGAAGGATCGAGCTTCCATTTTTCAATTCCGATTGCTAATTGAATGCAAAAGCCCCACGTTCGCCCCTAGTACGGGACGAACATGGGGCACCCCAGGCAAATACTAAACCTTCTTCCTTGTGGTCCGTCGGCCACGCGCTTTACGCATCTGTATGAGGGCGCGTTCCGCTAGATACAGATCTTCGAGTTCATCCAAGTGTTCAAGGATGGCTTCGCGAGCGTAATAGGTTTTGGTGCGGCCGGTGCTACGGGCGAGGTTCTCAAGTCTTTTCTCGATGGATTGGGGGAGCCGGATTGCCAGCATTGCGTTCCTCGCTATACAAGTATAGCACACCGTAAGCGTGAGGCACGGCGGTGCTGTTCAGCGGCCTCAATAGGGCAAGTCAAAACCCGCACCCTCAAAATCGAAGGGTGCCTTGCCTACCGGCAGGCAGGCGGCACCCAGCGCCGCGCTATTTCGGGTGAGGCATGATGTCAAGCAGGTAGTAACGGTCTCCCTCGATCAGGAAATAAAAGCGCCAGCTACGATTCACTCTAGCTTGCCAAATACTTCGCGCCTCATCATACTTTTTGGCTCTTACCGATGGATGGCGCAGGTCTTGTGCGAGCAGGGCGAGTTGCTTGTCACACTGCCTTTGAACTTCCGCGGGAGCGTCTGCATAACTGCGCTGAAACCGTGAGGTGTAGAAAAGAAGCATTTAGGAAGTTCTGGATTTGCGGGGCTTGCGTAGCGAGCGAACCAGTGCGGACACGGACCGAAACGGGCCCCGCACATGACCCTTTCGCACATCGTCGATTCCTTCAGCCAGGCGCTTATCAATTAGCGCTTTAGGCGTCAGGACCACCCGGTCGCCATCGAGTTCTACTTCGAGGTAATCCCCCGGTTCCAATCCCAGGTGGTCATGAATCCTTTTAGGGATAACAACCTGCCTGCTGATGCCGATCTTTACAACCAGCGTAGGGCGGTATGCCTTAGATTGTGTTTTCATATATTTGTATTTTATGGTTTCCAGCTGAGCTGTCAAGGGGATTTCTTACCGTTACCAGTGGGGATGGCAAAAGGTGCGGTGCCTACTCTACCTAGCCGGAATGCTGGCGGCGGGCAAGCGGCACCCGGCCGCACTCCGATGTCGTCAATAGGGAAGATGGGTATAAACTGCGTCCCGGATTGGAAGTGAAAAAGGAGATTTCCGTTCAGGAATGGAGAGATTGGGAATGGCTACTATTGTGGTGCGCTTCGTTGTCGATCTGGCGATCAACGCGGAGCAGTTTGATAAGTTCGAGAGCATTGCTCACGCGATGATTGTGGGCAGCCAAAAGGAGCCGGGAACGCTCGGATACGATTGGTGCTTGAGCGCGGATCGCAAGCGGTGCCGGCTGGTGGAAACATTTGCGGATGCGAATGCCGCGCTGGTGCATATGCAAGGGCCGGTGGTGCAGGAACTTGTGCCGAAACTTCTGGAGACGGCGAGCATTACCCGCTTCGAGGTTTATGGAGATCCCGGCGCGAAGGCGGCGGAGATGCTCGCGAAGGCCGGGGCAGAGATATTTAAGGTCTGGCGGGGACTGAGCCGGTGAGTGTGGGCCACCGTCTATGACGTTGCCGGCTCTGTCAAGAGACACGTAGAGTTTGCGAATCGCATGCGGTTCGCTTTCTTCTTTCCTAAAAGGATCTCTTCTCTCATGCCGACCAAGGCTCGCTTGTGAATCCAACGGTGGAATTTGGTTCCACCAACCATCTATTCGATCACCGACTTCCGACCATGATTCGTTTTTCAGACGCCGCGATCACTCGCGGGAGCAAGGCGCCCAATCAGCCCAGCGATGTACTTTCGTTCACCAGGGTGGCCCCCGGGCTGCCTTGCATGCGAACCAGCTGTGCGTAATCTGCTCCACTGCGCAGCATCCAGTACATACGCACGGCCAACTTGCGCGCGATGGCCACCTTCGCCACCGCGCCTCCTCGACGGAACTTCAACCGCTGATAGTCCTGACGCAGCACGGGATCCAGGCGCGACGTGTGCTGCGCCGCTTCGATCAGCAGCCACCGCACCATCGTGTTGCCCTGCTTGCTGATGGCCCCCAACCGCTGCTTTCCACCGGAAGAGCGTTCGGTCGGATTCAGTCCGAGATAACTCGCAATCTGCTTGCTGCGGCGAAAGCGAGTCACTGGACCGATGGTCAGCACAAACGCCAGGGCGTTGACCGGTCCAATCCCCGGATGCGTCATCAAGCGAGCCGCATCTTCGCGGCGTTTTGCTTCTTCCATCACCGCGCGATCCAATTCGTCAATCGACGGACCGAGCTGGTCAAGCAGCCGGAGAAGTTCGGCTCGCCGGCGGCTGGCCCACGGCCCCAGCGAAAGTTCTCCGAGTTCAGCGCGGCCTTTCTTGGTGAACAGCTTGCTCTTGCGGCAGAGCCCCTGATTCATCGCCAGAAAATGGAGCTGGTTGCCGAGCATCGTGCGCATGCGCACGAGCTTGTGCCGATGCCAGAGCAATTGCCGGAGGTCGCGTTCCGCCGGAGTGGGAACCCAGATCCGCGGAAAACGATTCGCCAGAAGCAGATCGAGGATGAGCAGAGCATCGCGCTGGTCGGTTTTTTGCAAACGTACTTCACTGGCGCGAATCTTCGCGGAGTCTCCGATCCACAACTCGTGGCCGAGTTCCGTGAGCAGGCGCTCGAACCACTGCATGGGCCCGGTCGCTTCAATCCCCACGCGCACCGGACTCAGCAAACTTCGGTAGAACGCGTCGGCTTCACCGTTCTCGTGCTCCAGTCGCCGCTCCGTCAACTCTCCGGTCGCTTCATTCATCATCGCGATCTGCTGGTAGCGCGTGTGAAAATCACAACCTATAATCATCATTGCTCGGCTCCCTTCTTCCGAGCCTTGGTCGTCTACAGCTACCAAGTCTACTCGGAAGGAGGAGCCGACAACGTCATCCAATCAGCCGAATTAGTTATGCGCGCCCGCATGCATGGATCCTACTTTTGGTGTAATCGCTCTTTCAGTTGTTTTTCGTAGAGGCTTGGCGGTTCGACGCGATTCCCAGGCGAAATTATTTGACCCGGTCGGTTTTCGGGGATCCACTGGCCACGGCGTCTTTCTAATCGCTCGGCTTCCGCGTTATCCAGCGACCCTTTCATGCCGAAAGCCCAGTTGTAAGCCCCCGGCGGAGTCTGAACGACATAGCTTTCCGCCTCGCAGTTCCAGAGGACATTGTTTGCGCCAGACCAGCCGTGCCCCGAGCCCATATTGCTGCGGTTCTCAATTCTGATCGCGCCTTCGATGCGCAAATTTTCGTAAAGCGTTCCGGTGGCCCACCGTTCGTGCGGGCCTGCGTCGAGATGCGCGCCTTTGGCAGAGCAATTGCGGAAAACATTTGGACCCGCGACGCGCGATTGAGTCATCAACACATGGTTGTAAGCGCCGGCGACGCTGCAATCCTCCACGAGGTTCTGCTGGCCATCAATGCCGAAGGCGTGCGGCGGGGCGCTCGTCTCAGGAGTATTGATGTCAATTCCCTGAATGTGTCTGACCGTCACGGCGCGCGCAAATTGATCAATGCTGACGATGCGCGGATAGTGCGCGACCACGACATTGCGCATCCACGCATTCTCGACAGAATCGAAGGCGGCGAAAAGTGAGTCGAAGTACCCGCCGCCTACGAATTTGTCTTGATCATCGCGGGTTTGCGGATTGCCGAAGTCCGGCGCTTTTTCAAACGCACTGCCGTCGGTGCGCAGGTTCTCGATGCCCACGTGGGAGATGCGGCCGGGGAAGGTGTAGCGCCCCACGAATGTGCCTTCACTCCGATGCATCGAAGTGGTCAGCGGCGCGTCGAGCGTGATTCGCTCGCCTTTGTCAGCGCGATCAACGGCCACGATGCGCCGGTCAAACCGCAGCTTCATTCCGGGCTCCCACTGACGCACCGTGCCGCCATTGCGGCGAGGCGGAATCTTGTCCATTCCGATTGAGTGGATGAATGCGGCATCCATGGACCATTGCACGATGATGCGGTCGCCCGCTTTTAGATCGTTATCGTCATCCACGGTGATTGCGTTCGCGCCTACGGGAACGTAATCATCCAGAATGTCGTGGCGATGTCCCGACGCTTGCCAACTGCCCTCTCCCGCGATGCGGATCAGCGAGCGCGGCGCGCCCTGCGCGATGAGGACCGTCAGGTTCGAGCCGGCTTCGCCGCTTCCTTCTCCGCGAAGCACAATTCCAGAAGCGTTTAGGTTTATGGTGCCTGCGATGCGATAAGTTCCGGCATGAAGGAGCAAGGCGCCGCGAAATCCATTTGCGTCAAGCGGCTGCTTGGCGAGGGCGTCAATTGCGGACTGAATCCGAGGAGTGTCGTCACCGGCGGGGAGAGGATCGAGCGTGGCGTGCACGGGGACATCCGGGATGCTTACTCCGCCGCCTTCGTAACCCGCGGTTGAAAAGTCCGGGATTCGATTGCCAAGTTCGTCTTTGCCGTAAATCAACCGGCCGTCCTGGAATTGAATCCACTGCACCTGAGGGGCGGCTTCGACATCTGAAAATAGCAACAACGCGGAGAGAAACGCCGCGAGAACCAACAATGCCGGGATGTTGCGCGGGTTGTGAATTTGCTTATCCGAAGGAATATCCACGCGCCGAGTATAACATTCCAAAAAATGTGTTCGGAGTACGGCGAGGGACACCTCATTCAAGGCCAATTCGCAAACGGACATAATGTCCGGAGGCCGACGACATGGAGGTGAGGATCGCGGGTTGCAAAGAGATGCAATCAGTTGTACGTTTCTAGGGCGGCAGGAAGTTGAATTGGTAACACGCAATCATACCCGGCTCCTCTTACCACGCTGACCACTTCCACGCATACACAGAACCGGAGGGTCGCATTGCAAATGCCCGGCCGCTTGGAAATGAGTTACTTGGAAACGGATCGTCTCGAAACTCAATGGAGGGCGAAGCGAAGATGCGGTTAATTACCCGTCTGGTGCGGCGTCGCCAATTTCAAGCGGCCGCAAATGTTTCTCTTCAGAGCAGATCGAATCATTCCTTCAAACAAAGGACGGTTCGCGAGAAACGAGTTCACTTGCTCGCGCACATTTTTTGCATTTGCATTCTGGTCGCGCTCACAGGGTGCGGGTCGAGTAGCGGCCCTCCGGAAGTGACAGCGCCGTCGATTTCCGGCTTGAGCGTTACATCTGGCGTTGTCGGGGCTCCAGTCACGATCAATGGGGCGAACTTTGGCGCGGCGCAAGGCAGCAGCACGGTCACGTTCAATGGAGTGACAGCAACAGTGACGTCATGGAGCGCGACAAGCATTGTAGTGACTGTTCCGGCGGGAGCCGCGAGCGGCAACGTGGTCGTGACCGTCGGGGGAGTGGCCAGCAACGGGATCATGTTCACAGTGAGCGCGGCCGGCGGGGTCAGCGTTACGATTTCCCCGAAGCGCGCGGCGACAAACGTAGGACAAGGGCAATCCTTCAGCGCGGTGGTCACTGGAAATGCCAACACGAGCGTCACGTGGGAAGTGGATAGCGTGACCGGAGGAAGCGCTGCGACCGGCACGATTGACGGAAATGGGAACTACACGCCGCCAACCACCGGAGGAACGCACACCGTCGGGGCGCGCAGCGTCGCAAATCCCGCGGTTGTAGCGACGGCAAGCATCGCCGTCACAGACCTCACCGCGGTTGCGACGTACCACAACAACCCATCGCGAGACGGGACCAACACGCATGAATTCGCATTGACGCCCGCGACAGTGAACACCGCTACTTTTGGGAAGAGATTTTCGTGTGCACTGGATGCGCCGGCGTATGCGCAACCGTTGTGGGTCGGGAACGTGATGATTCAGGGCGCCGCCCATAACATCATCATCGCCGCGACCATGCACAACACTGTGTATGCATTCGACGCGGACGCCTCGCCGTGCAAAACGTATTGGTCGACAAGCGCACTGGTTCCAGGAGAGACCTGGGTTCTTTCAACAGACCTCTTATGCGGGAACTATGCGACGGTAGGCATCGTTGGCACGCCGGCGATTGATGTCGCGGGCAATACGGTTTACGTAGTGGCCGAATCGAAGACCACGAGCGGAACGATAACTATTCATTCGCGATTGCACGCATTGAGCCTCATCAACGGCACAGAAAAATTTGGCGGTCCCGTAGACATAACGGTCACGTCCGCTGGCTCGGCATTCGTCCCCTCAATTCAAAACCAACGGCCGGGGCTGGCGCTGGTGAATGGCCAAGTCTATATCTCTTACGCAGGTCTGTATGGAGACTGCGGAACCTACTATGGATGGGTGCTGGGATACAACGCTTCCAACCTCACACAGACCAGCGCTTTTAATGATGGAGGGACGGCAGGTACAGGACCTAATGGGGGCATCTGGATGTCTGGTGGCGCACCCGCGTTCGATACGAGCAACAACCTTTATGTGGCTACGGGGAATGGCCCCTTTGATGGGTCCCTGAATTTTGGAGATAGCATTATTAAGCTTTCCCCTACAGGTGGGTTGGCAGTGTCCAGTTTCTTTGCCCCATACAACCAAGGCACGCTTGACGCACAGGACATAGATCTTGGGTCCGGCGGAGTGATGCTGATCGATCCAGCTTCCGGTCCGGTCGCGCATCTGTTGATTCAAGGAGGCAAGCAAGGATTTCTCTATCTTTTGAATCGAGACGGTCTCGGTGGATTCAACGCGAGCAATAACAATGCCGCCGTGCAAGTTTTTCCCGCCGCGGCAAACATGATCATGTCCACTCCGGTGTTCTGGAACAACACATTGTATATAGCGCCGGCGAGAACACCACTGCAGGCATACGCGTTTAATGCTGCGACTGGACAATTTACGACCGTCGCCGGAACGCAATCCGCAACGTCCTTTGGAAGCCGTGGAGCGACTGCGTCTCTTTCCGCTCAAGGGACGACCAACGGAATTGTCTGGCTGATTGACCCGACCGTTTCCAGCGCAGCGACTCTGCGCGCCTATAACGCGTCCAACCTCACGACGGAGCTGTGGGACAGCAGCATGGTCGCGAGCGACCAGGCAGGCGTATTCGTTGAATTTACGGTTCCGACGGTAGCCAACGGTAAGGTGTACATCGGCACAGCGACCGAAATCGACGTATACGGATTGCTGCCCAACTAGATCCTGACGAGAGGCCAAACGTTCGCGCCTCGAGGGATTGACTGAGATTCGCTGGAAGGTCAACGGCTCAACAGTTGAGTCCTTCGCAGAGTATTCACTCCCGCTTCACGACCCTGTAACTTTGCAGGCATATGCTAGAAGCGCTGGCTCAGGTGGCCGGCAGGGAGAATCCAATGGCCTCAGCAGCGCGCAGCACGGAACAGGTGTATCAAGAAGCGCTCGTCAACTATTTGATTTCGATGGCGCGGACAGTGGAAGGGAGCCTGAACAAGGCGCTGCACGCGCTGTTGCAGGTTCACGATCCCGCGTCGGGGCAGCTTGCCAGCGAAATTTTCCTGAATGAACCGCGCATCAACGAAATGGAAGTGCTGATGGACGAGCAGGCGGTGCGCGTGTTGCGCCAGGGGCATTTGCCGGATGAAGAGATCCGCCTGACCGTAGCCACGCTGAAGATTACGAATGACCTGGAGCGCATGGGCGATTTGGCCGTGAATATCGCCGAGCGCGTGATTTCGCTTCGGGAAATGGAAGCCGCCGAGCCGCCCGCGGACCTTGCGCCGATGGCGGCGGCTGTAAGGGCCATGGTGGCGAAAAGTTTTGGGGCGCTGATTTTCCGCAACGTGGTGCTGGCGGGAGAGGTGCTGGAATCGGACGACATCGTGGACCACTACCGCGACCAGATCTTCGAGCATTTGCTCGAGGGAATGCTCGAAGGGCCAACGAGGATTGCGGCGAGCCTGCAATTCGTGCTGGCGACGCGCTATCTGGAGCGGATTGCGGACCACGCCACGAACATTGCCGAGGACACGATTTTCTGGTTGCGCGGGCTGGACGTGCGGCACGGGCGGGCGCTCGCGGCGAACAAGGCGGGGCAGAGCGGGGACGCAGCGGCGGGACTCACGCAGAATTCATAATCCTTTGACAGGGCGTTGAATCCGCGGGCTTAGCATGGCCGCGGAAACAAAAAACCCTTCCCGGCCTCCCCGGCCGGGGAGTGAGAGTAGTTCAAGTCGTCTCCTGCCTCGAGGCCGGCGTTCCCCTGGCGCCGGCCTCATTTTTTGCGCTCACTCACGACGATTAGATTAGCCAGGACTTTCCTCCATGGATTCATTCCAAGGATTTCTCACTGGAGATTGAATACGAAAAAGAGAACCGGGCGGGGAAGCAATTTTCGTTGCGTCCCCCGCCCGGTTGGAACTGCGCCTAAGTTGCTGTGAGAACTGCCCGATTGCTATGGCAGGGTGTACCTGATGTCCATGTAGACCATAAACATGTGCGCGTCCCTCGGGCCCCCCGTAACCGCCGACCACGGATTACGTGAGAGATAGGAACCCTGTGTGATGAGCTGGAACTTGCCGTAGTTTGGGTTCTGCCAGAATGTTTGTATCCAGCCGAGAGTCCCTTCCTGGATAGTCCGATTGTTAGTTAAAGCTGATCCTACGAATCCATATCCGACCGGCGCGCCCTCAGTATTGGATGGGTTGATGCTGAAATCGCGGCCATAGTAAGCGCCGCCGTAGTAGGCATCGAGGAAAGTGCCTTTTGTGGCCTGCCACTCGAATCCGGCGATGCCGGAATAGGCGTGCACTGGAGAGGGAACGAATGGCGACGTCAAAGTCGCCTGTCGAATGACGATATCCGGGCCGGAGCCGATGATGTAGATGCCGCCGCCGTCACTCCAAAATGTGTTGGCGAGCAGGTGGAAGTTCTTGACCAGCTCGAGGTTGAAGTTCACCGAGGCGCCGACGCCCGGAGCTGTGGACGTTTGGTTGGTGGTTCCAGTAACCGAGGCTGGTGTGAATAGCTTGAACTCACGGAAAAGCGCGGCGGCTTCCACGTGCATGAGCTTTTCGCCGACTTTTCCGTCATAGGCAGCCTTGAAGATGAAGTCGGGGATGAAGCCCGGGGTCGTTGGAGTTGCAAGCGTTCCGCCGCTGGTGAGGTCCACTTGCCCGTTCACAGGAGTAAACAGGGTGGGCACGGTGACGGCGGAGGTCAGGAGTGTGTCCGGGTTCTCCGCTGAAACTCCGAACGTCCAACTGTCATTCGGGTGATATAGGAAACGGACTTGCGGAGTGCGCTTCCAAGTCAAGCCGACTTGGTAATTCGTGTCCATGTCCTGTGAGTAAAAGATGTCGCTGGGGAAGGGACTGATACCTTTGCGGTTTGGAGTCAACATGCTCCAATCCTGACCAGCCAGGACCTCCCAAGGGCCGCGGCGGTAATCGCCGAAATAGACCCTCATGCGCAGCGAGTCGGAGTTGCTGGTTACGTTGGCATTGGCCGCAATCAAGCCCAGAAAGTCAGCTTCCAAGTAGCCCGTGATCTTCCCAGCTCCTACAGGAGCGTCAACGCGCAATCCCACGCGGGAGTTCTGCACGCTGAAGCGAGTTTCGCCATTGCCCACAGGCCCGGATGTGCCGGGGGCCGCGTTGATATAGGGAATGCCATTGAAAGTTGTTCCGATGCCATTGCCAGTGGCTTCCGTGCGGTAAATGCCAGTGAAGTCTATGAACCCGAGGGGAGTGAAGCTGGCATCACCGATCTTGAAGGAGAGCGGTGAATGCTCCGGCCCGCCGCCGGTCTGAGCGGCCCCCGAGGCGGGAACTGACGCAGGAGATGCGGAGGCCGATGCGCCGGTTGCGCCCGGGGCCACGGTTGAGGTCACCCCTGCAATCAGAGTGGTACCTGTGGGCGCGGCGTTTCCGACGGCCGTTAGGGCCGGGGAATTGGCTGTCGCGCTGACGCGGTCGAGATTTGCCTTCATCTCGGCCATCTGCTGCTGCTGGCGATCAAGCTGTTCGGCCTGCTTGAGAAGCAAGGTGCGCAACTGCTCGATTTCTGAGGCAAGCTCGGCGCTCGACGGAGTTGCGCCGTTGGCGGCGGGGGAAGTGGTCTTCGACGCATCTCCTGCCGGGGCAGGCGCCTTGGCGCTATCCGCGGGCTTGGTGCTGTCTGTGGACTTGGTGCTGTCCGTGGATTTGGTGCTATCCGAATTGGCCGGTTTATTGTCGTCCATACCAGCGAGGGCGAAAGCCGCCGGCGCGGCTACAAAACCCAATGCCAAAATCCAAATTGCTACCTTTCGCATTCTTTCCTCCTTGGAATCAGAACTCCCTTGAAATGTAGCCCCCGACTGAGCCGTGAGCGAGACCACATAGTGTAAACGGATCCCTGCTTGAGCGACACCAAGACCTTGAATGAGGGAGGGTATGGGGAGCGCGTAAAAGGTATGTGAGAGCGATGTGAATCTTTTGTTACAGACGGCCGGGCCGCCGTTGATGAGTGGCATTCCCCTGCATTGGGGTAAAACCGCGGGCTTGGGCAGGGTCATTCGTATTAAAACGATTTGACTTAACGTATGTATTCGTATTAAAAAGAACAGTTCAAATTCAAGCGCCGGAGAGGTTTCGCCGGCAACTTCAGGCTCGACTCGCCACCCGGGGGATTTATGAACTCACGCAAGTGCACGGAGATGTTTTTGCGTTGTTTTCAAGCGGCTTTGCGCGTGGCAATGACTGGTGTACTGGTTTTCACCCTGACATTGGCCAGCGCGCGCAATGCCGGCGCCCAAATGATGTCGAGCGTCTCGGGGCGAGTGATGGATTCATCCGGAGCGATTGTGACAGGGGCGGAAGTGACGGCCCGCAATCTGGAGACAGGGGCGACGCGCGCCACCCGCACGAATGATGTGGGGTATTACGAAATCCTCTCGCTGGCCGTCGGTCGGTATGAAATCAAAGTGACGAAGCAGGGGTTTCAGGCGGATGTACAAACCGGGGTCTCGCTCGCCGTAAGCCAAGGCATTGTGCTGGATTTCTCGCTCCGAGTCGGCCAGATGACTGAAGAAGTGAAAGTCGTTGCGGACGCGCCGGTGATCAACACAACGACCGCGGATGTATCGGGATTGGTCACGCAGGAAAAAATTAAGAACTTGCCGCTGAATGGGCGAAGCTTTGACCTGCTCCTCCCGCTCAATCCGGGCATCGTGAATTTCACATGGGAAAAAACCGGCGGCACTGGCGTGTCAAATTCAACCACGGCAAATAACTTCTCCGTCGACGGGAACCGGCCGCAGCAAAACATTTTTCTTTTGAACGGCATTGAATTCAGCGGCGCGGCCGAGAACAACATGCAGCCGGGCGGGGCGAGCGGCCAATTGCTCGGCGTGGATGCGGTGCGAGAGTTCAACGTCCAGCGCGATACGTACAGCGCAACTTACGGGAAACGGCCGGGAGGGCAAGTTGAAATCGTCACGCAGTCCGGAACCAATAATTGGCACGGCTCGGTGTTCGAGTTCCTGCGCAATAACGCATTTGATGCGCCGAATTTCCTCGACCAGGGATCCGCGCCGCCCTTTCAGCGGAACCAGTTCGGCGGCTCGGCCGGCGGGCCCGTTGTGAAGGACAAAACATTTCTATTTGTGAGCTATGAAGGATTGCGCCAGAACCTGCACCAGACGTCGGCCGCGTTCGTTCCCGACGCGGCGTCGCGCGCGGCCGCGGTGCCGAGCGTTCAGCCGCTCCTGAATTTGTGGCCGACAGCGCCCGCCGGCGCGCCCGACTTCAACGGCATTGCCCAGGTTTTCAGCAGCCCGCTGCAAACCATCCGCGAGGATTTTGGCACCGCGCGGCTCGACCACATTTTTTCATCGCGGGACAACCTCGATGCGGTTTACACCGTGGATGACGGAGGCGACCTGACCGCGACAATCCTCGATCCATTCTCTTCGGACATCCTGCGGCTGCGCGAGCAAGTGGCAAGCGCGGAAGAGACGCACGTGTTCTCGCCGTTTCTTCTAAACGAATTCCGCGTAGGTTATACGCGAGCCGGCTATTTTTTCGCCGGGGAACCAACGCCGGGCACGCCGGCGGCAAATGTCCCGGGATTTCTGCAAGGGCTTCCTGTCGGGGCCGTGGTCGTGGGCGGCAGCGCTGCTTCCAACCCGCAGGCGCAAGTCGGCCTTGCCGGCAGCAACAACGGCAGCAATCTGCACATCGCGCGCAACCTCTATACGTTTGACGATCACGTTTCCTGGACGCACGGCCGCCATCAATTCACATTTGGGGGATGGTTTCAGCCGTTTCAATCGAACGAAACGATTGCTCTGAGCCAATTCGGCCAGGCAACGTTTACGAGCCTGCAGACATTCTTGACGGGAACTGTCGCGACATTCCTTTTCGATCCGACGCCCACAGAGATGAACTGGGGTTCGTTTCTCGGCGCGTGGTACGCCGAGGATGCGATTCACGTTACCCCGAGGCTCGAAGTCTCACTCGGCTTCCGCGATGAATTCACCACTGGATGGAATGAAGCTCACGGCCGCGCCGCCAATTACACATTCACGAATGGAATTATTTCTTCGCAGCCAACTGTGGGCAATTCACTTTTCACCGTCAACAACGCGACGTTCCTTCCGCAGCCGCGCCTCGGAATCGCATGGAGCCCGCTTGGCAACAAGACAGTAATCCGCGCGGGCTTTGGAATGTTCAATGACTTGCAGGACGCGCTCGGTTACCGCGCGGACCAAAACGCGCCGTTCAATCCCACTTACAGCATCGCCAATTTGCCCGTTGCTTCGCTGCCGCTGAATCCGGCTGCGCCGGTGCCTGCCAATGCGCTGCTCGTTCCGGGCGGCGTTCAGCCAAACATGAAAACGCCAACGCTTATTTCCTACTCGCTTCGCGTGCAGCAGGAGATCACTCCGAACACTTCGCTCACGGTTGGGTACGTCGGCTCGCACGGCTATCACGAAATTATCGGGATTGACGGAAATCCGGCTCCCGCAGTGATTTGTCCCGCAGCGCCGTGCCCCGCACTTTTTCCGGCAACTTTTGCCGCGCCGCTGGCGGGTACGCCCGTACCAGTGGGGACTTACTTCATTCCCACCGGGACGCCGAAGGGGAATCCGACACTTGCGACGACATGGACATGGTTTTCACTGGGCACAAGCAATTACAACTCAATGCAGATTGATTTCAACCATCGCTTCAGTCACGGGCTTTCCATTCGCGGCGTGTATACATGGTCGAAAGCGCTGGATGACGGCGACTCCGTGAATCAAACGACATCCAACAACGCGCCGGGCCTCGTCTCCAATCCATTCAATTTGAAAGCGGACTACGGCCTCGCGACATTCGATGTGCGCAATGTGGGCGTCATCAGCGCTTACTACCTGCTTCCATTCGGACGCGGCCAACGTTATGCCAGTGGAGAGTCCTGGGCGTACGGAATTATCAGTGGCTGGGCCGTCAGCAGCATCGTCACGGCGCAAGGCGGGTTTCCATTCACGCCGCAATTGAGCTACAACCCGTCGAACGACGGAGATACGCGGAATCCCGTTCGTCCATTTGTGAATCCAAATTTCGCCGGGCCGATTATCACCGGCAACCCCACGCAGTGGTTCAACCCCGCGGCATTTCTTGCGCCGCCGGTGAACAGCGGATTCTTCGGCAACCTCGGCCGCGACACGCTGATTGGTCCCGGCCTCGCGGTGTGGGATTTTTCGGCGAGCAAGGACACCACAATCCGCGAATCTCTCAAGTTGCAATTCCGCGCGGAGATTTTCAATTTGCTTAACCGCGCGAATTTCAATACGCCCAACCTCATTACGTTCACTCCTTCGGGCGTGTCGGGAACGGCGGGCGCGATCACGAGCACGTCCACCACTTCTCGGCAGGTCCAATTCAGCCTGAAGCTGATTTATTAGAAGCGTTGAGAAAGTTTTCTTCAGTTGCGTTAGCGAGGGGCTCGGATATAGAACAGTTGTTGCTATGGCATCCACAAACCTGCTGGCGCCGCGCGACGCCGCCAAAATCCTCGGCATCAGCTACCCCACGCTGAAGCAATGGATTTACAAAAATAAAATTCACACGGTGAAAACGGCGGGAGGGCATCATCGCATTCCTGAGGAGGAACTCGACAAGTTCCTGCATATAAAGTCGGAGCGCGGGCCGGTCCCCATGCGGCGCGATGGCTACCGGCACATCAGCGGGCGCAATCAACTGATTGGGCGAGTCACGCAGATTAAGACCGACGGCCTGATTGCGCAAGTGGCCCTTTCCATCGGCGGTCAGATGATCACTGCCATCATCACCGCAGACGCCGTGCGCGAGATGCGCCTGAAAGTTGGCGACACCGCCGCGGCGCTGATCAAGTCCACGGAAGTAATGATCCTCCGGCCCTGAAAACCGCTTTCGTTATCCAAATTCATTCGAGGCAATCCGATTTTTTTCGGATTTACTAGTGAAGCGTGCCTTCCTGATAGAGCAACTCGGAAAATTGCGACGCGTAGTCATATTTTGCCGTGGCCTGGGCGATACTCGCCTGAGTCTGGTTGAGCTGCGCCTGGCTCAACTCGACAATGTTGCCCAGGCCGAGTTTGTAGCGCGCCTGAGCGAGTTCCAGGGCTTCATTGGCATTGTCGAGAACCTGCGTGGTGAGGGCGACGTTTTGCAACGCAGTGCTGGCCGAATACCAAGCGAGTCGAACGTCGCGGGCGACGCGGTCTTGCAGATCCGTGAGTTCAGCGGAAGACTGGCGGGCGCGGTCGTCGGCCTCCGCGCGGCGCGCGCTGAAGAGTTTTCCATTGAAAATAGGGATGTTGACGTTGAATCCGGCGGCGGCGTAATCGAGCGGGATCGGTGATTGCCGATAAGGAGCGACCCCTGCGACCCCCGCGAGAGAGATTGTGGGCAGCGACAAGTCCCGCTCCGCTATAGCGAAACGCCGCGCGGAATCGGCCTCGAATTTGGCCCCCGCCAACTCGGGACGCGTGCGTGCGGCGGCAGAGAGCGCGTCATCGAGACCGGGGAGTGAAGGGGCCGCATCGGCCGGCTCTACGAGATCAAACTGGGACGCTTTGGTGAGGCCGAGCGCTTCCGACAAGAGGGCCATCGAGGCCAGCGCATCATTCTGCGCTCTCACAAGAAGCAACTTGGCTTCACCAAGGTTTACGTTGGCGAAACTGAGGTCCAGGCCGGACTTAAATTTGTTCTGAACAAACACGGTAATCTGTTCGGAGACAAGTTCGCGCTGCCTTACGGTTTCTTGCGCGACGCGCAAAACCGCCTGTGCGCGTAATGCGCCATAGAAAGCGCGGTCCACATTGATCAGCACGTCGGCGCGTGAAAAATTGACGCCCTCTTGCGCGGCCTGGGCATTCAGCCGCGCGCTGGCGACCAGGTTTTGCGTCCGGCCGAAATCGGTGACGAGTTGCTCGGCGGTGAGGCCGGTGGCGAACCGGTCAAAAACAGTTGGATTGTTCAGAGCGCCCGCTGAGATGCGGCTGCCGGAATCGGAATCAACGCCGGTGATGCTGCCATAAAGATTCGGAAAGTAAGCGGAACGAGCCTCCGTGATTTGTTCGGACGCAGCTGCGGCGCTGGCTTGCGCGGCGGCAATCCTTGGATGATTCTGCAAAGCAATGCGATGCGCATCGTCGAGGGTCAGAAGGGCCGGCACTTGCGCGGGCGCTGGCGGCGATTGCGGCACACGTTGAGGCGGCGTCTGCGCCCGAGCCAGGCTCGCGAAGATTATGACGGACACCAGTAACATGGTGACACGCAGATGTTGACGCATTACGCCTCCTCGATGACCGGTGTGCCTGGGATTGGTTCAGGCTGCTTGTGTCCGTAGAGCAACACGTAGGCAGCGGGAACGATAAATATGGTGAGCACGATACTCGTCAGCAAGCCGCCGATGATGACGCGCGCAAGCGGGGCGTAGGACTCGCTTCCCAATTCGAGCTTAAAGGCCATGGGCGCGAGCCCGACAACGGTGGCGAGCGAGGTCATCAGGATCGGACGCAAACGGATACGGCATGCGTGGGCGGCCGCCTCCATCACGCTGTGACCTTCTCCCCGCAGGACGTTTGCGAAATCCACGATCAAGATGCTGTTGGAAACCACCATGCCCTGCAGCATCACAATTCCCATTAAGGATTGAATGTTCAAAGTTGTCGAAGTGAATGCCAGCGTGAGAATCACGCCGATAAGCCCCGTGGGAACAGCAAGGATGATGAGGAAGGGATCCTTGAAGGAAGAGAATTGAGCGACCATGATCAGGTAAACAAGCAGGATGGCCAGGAGAAGCCCCAAACCCAAATACTTGAACGAAGTCTGCATCGTGACGACCAACCCGCGCGTGTCCACGCGGATGTTCCTGGGAAGTGGAGTGTTGGCAATAATCTTTGCGATTGCCTTGGCCGGCCCGCCGATGTCCTCGCCAGAGGGAGCAACATAAACATCAATCGTTCTTTGCAATTGATAATGGGTTACCTCGGTGGGCGTAAAAATCGTGGAAATGTCCGCAACCTGATTTAGGTACGTCGGCATTTTCAAATTGGGGGAGCGCAAGGGCATGGACTTCAGGTCTTCGATGGACTTGATCTGATTCTCGGGGTACTGGACGGTGACGAAATAATTGTTTCCTGTCTTCGGATCGACCCAATAGCTTGGGGCAATCATCGTGTCAGAGGTGAGCGAGGTGATTACATTATCCACCACTTCTTGCGGAGTCAGGCCGAGCTGGCTGGCCCGTTCGCGATTCACGTCCAACTCAAGGGTCGGATAATTCAGATCCTGCGGTGTATAGACGTCCGCCACTCCGGGAATTGCCTTGAACTTGCGGGCCAGGTTCTGGGCCACGAGATTGTCGGCTTGCAGATCCATTCCACTCACCTGCACGTCAATCGGGGCGGGCATGCCCTGATTAAGAACGGCGTCAACCAATCCGCCGGATTGAAAGTACGTGTTCAGTTGCGGAAGCTCCTTAGCAATCCGTTCGCGAACCTCCTGCATGTAGGTGAAGCTGCTCACCTTGTGATCTTCGTTCATGCCCGCCAGGACGATCGCCGTGTTCATGCCAGTGTTTGGCGAGAACAAGGACGACAAATCGGCCTGCAGGCCGACGTTGGAAACGATGGAAGAAAGTTCCTGCGGAGGAACGACCTGGCGGATGATCTCTTCCACCTGCTTGACATACCCTTCGGTGAGCTCGATTCGGGTTCCCGCCGGCGCTTTGACGCTGATCGTAAATTGCCCCGCGTCCGTGCGGGGGTAGAAGGAAACACCGATGAGCGGAGACAATCCGAAACAGAGCAAAAAGACCCCAATGAATCCGAGGATTGTGATTTTGGGGCGAGCCAGGGCTTTGCGGACCCAGCGCTCGTATACATTCAGCATGCGGTCGAATCGCGCGTTGAATCCGGCGTGAAATCTTGCTCCCCAGGATTTCAGGCCGCCTTCCGAGCCTGGGCCGTGAAGATGAATTGGTTTGAGCACGTGGGCGCAATAAAGAGGCACAACGGTTACAGCAACAAAGTAAGAGGCAAACAATGCGAGAACGACGCCGAGAGCCAAAGCCCCAAAGAGGAATTTGCTGACGCCGAAAAGAAAAGTCACCGGGAAGAAAACGACGACGGCGACAAGCATAATCGCCAGCACTGCGAAGGCAACTTCGTTCGCACCCTTGCCTGCGGCGACGGCCGGGTCTTCACCGAGTTCGATATGGCGGTAAATATTTTCGAGGACGACAACGGAGTCATCAATCAATCGAGAAAAAGCGATTGCCAGGCCGCTGAGGACCATGCTTTCGATTGTTTTACCGGCGAGGTGGAGAATGATGATCGCGATCAGCACGGAAATGGGAATGGAAAGGAAGATAGCGGCCGTCGCGCGCACGTTGCCAAGGAAAATGAGAATCATCACCATCGTGAGCAGGAGTCCAATACCGCCTTCACGCATGACGCTATAGATTGCTGATTTGACGAAAATGGACTGGTCGAAAACGACATGAGTCTTGAGTTCCGCGGGAATGTCACGAAGAGTCTGAATCACTTTCTGGATTCCGTTGACGACTGAAATCGTGTTGGCGTCGCCGCCCTGCTTTAGGATCGGGATGTAAACCGATTTTTGCCCGTTCACGCGGACGATGTTGTATTGGAGAGCGGCGGCGTCAACGGCCCTGCCAACATCGGAAATGAACACTGACCTCGCACCTTCCGTTTTTAGGGGAAGCCCGTTCAGCGCTTGCGCGTTCAGGACCTGAGCGTTTGTATAAATGTTGTAATCGAGGGGGCCGATGCGGACGTCTCCGGCAGGAAGAATGAGATTGGATGAGTCGGTGGCGCGGACGACGTCCATCGGACTTAATTCGTGGGCTTGGAGTTTTACCGGGTCCACGTAAACCATAATTTGGCGGTACTTGCCGCCGTAAGGCTGGGGAACCGTGGAGCCGGGTACACCGGCTATTTGATTGCGAATCTGAAATTGCGCGTAGTCGTGGAGCTGAGTTTCATCGAGCCCCTTGCCCTCCACGGTCACCAGACAAACCGGCAAACTGGAGGCATCCACTTTCATGACAACCGGGGGCAGCGTTCCCTCCGGCAATCGCCGGAGGTCGGCCATTGCCAAATTGGAGATTTGGGTGAGGTCCGCGTCCGCATTAGTGCCGGGCTGGAAATAAATTTTGATGAGACTCACACCAGGGAGTGAACGCGATTCCATGTGGTCGTAGCCGCTTGCAAACGTGAAGAAGCGTTCGAAAGTATCGGTGATATCCGCTTCGATTTGCTCGGGCGGCATGCCGTTATAAAAAGTGGCGACAAGGACGACGGGAATATCGATGGGTGGAAACATATCCACCGGCATTTGGTTTACGCTGATGACGCCGACGGCAAAAATCATCAAGCATAGAACGATGATGATATAGGGATGACGCAGAGAGAAGGTGGGCATGGCGGCTCTTAATCCTTCCCCGGAGAATCGGTAAGCTTGGGTGACACGAGCTCGCCCAACTGGAATTGTTTTGGATCGCCGAATATGACCAGATCGTTTTCCTGAAGTCCGGAGACAATTTCCGCGAACTCAGAAGTCTGGAGACCCAAAGTGATTGTGCGTTGCTCGATGTGGTTGCTGCTGTTCACTACTAGAACAGTTCCCTGATTTTCTTTGGCAGACTGGACGGCTTGAATTGGCAAAGTCAAAACATGCTGTACCGAGTGGAGCGGTATGACCACGGAGGCGTACATTCCGGGAACCAACTCACCCTTCGGATTTGGGACGTGAATTTCGGCGTGCATCGTCCGTGTCTGCGTGTCAATTTGGTCGGAGAACCGTGCGATCGTTCCTGAGAAAGTTTTATTGGGATTTGTTAGGCGAATTGCAACGGTCTGGCCGATGTGGACATCCGGCACCGCCCTTTCGGGCAGCGGGATCACCAGGCGCAGAAGATTATTTTGAGAAAGCCGGCAAAGGGCCAGAGTGTCTTTGTTTGAAGAAGTTCCGGCGGGGAGAAGCGCGCCCGTGTAAGCGTAAACCTCGGTGACGACACCCTCAAAAGGCGCCGTGATGCGCGCATACGTAAACATTGCTTTGTCCTTGTTGAGCGCCGCCTTGGCCGCGAGAATTCCCTGCTCGGCGGCGGCAAGAGCGTCTTTGGCCGAGGAGACACCAGCGCTGGCTTCCAAGTCCTTTCCTTGCGCGACGTCAATGTCCTCCTGAGACAGCAGGTCAGGTCGAGTCTTCTGGACATCGGCGTAACGCATGTATGTGAGGTGCGCTACGTTGTAAACGGATTCCGCGCGTTTGAGTTCTTCGCGCGCGCCTTCCAGGACTTGCTCGCTGCGGCCAACGGCCGCGTCGTCCTGCTGAAGCTGCTGCTGGAGTTCGGGGATTTCCAGCACGGCCATGAGCTGGCCCTGTTTCACGTGCGTGCCCCAATCCACATAAAGCTTCTGGATGTACCCGGAAACCTTTGCGTAAACCTGGATCTCCTGAAAAGGCTGGAATTCGGAGGCGATTTCCAGATTGCTTGCCAGATCACGGCGAGTGACTTTGACCACGGCCGCGGACGGAGCGTTTGCCGGATCGCCGGCATTTGATTCGGAAGACCCTCCGCAGCCGGCGAAGAATCCTGCGAAGATTAGGAGTGCAAGGAACAACTGCCACTTAGTGCGTTTCATATGATCACCTGAATAAATCTTGGATATCATTTTGGGGCCCGCAATTTTTTCTCGTTTTTGAGGGCTTCGCGAAACTTTTCGACGGTGAAATCCTTCGAGCGGCACAACGCGATCAGCCGACCCTCCTGCCGGATCATTTCTTGAGCCGCCGCCGGGATTTTGTCCGCGATCTCGAGGGGAACTGTCTGCACTCCGTGGACGTCGCCGTGGAGAAGGTCGCCGGGCTGCACTTTCATCCGGCCTACTTCTACGGAGCGGCCAAAGTCAAAAATGTGTGCGTAGGCGTGGGACACGGAAACATTGCGGGCAAACATATGGAAGCCTGTGTCGCGCACGGCACGCAAATCGCGAACGGCGCCGTTCGTCACCACTCCGATGCAACCCAGTGCGAGAAGAACGTTTGCGTGGAGTTCGCCAATGAATGAGCCGAGGCCGGGATGCCGATCCGTGTCTTCCACGACGACGATTCGCGGCGGCGGGACAGTGAGAATATGGGCCCACCAGTCCGTCCGGTCAAAATAATTCGCTCCTTCCATCGGCGGCTCAGAGGTATGCACGCGCGCAGTCGCCGCGTAACCCACCATGGGAGGGAAATCCTCGAAGATGCAGCGGACAGTCGAGTCCGTAAACCCCGCGTTTCGCAGGCGGACGTCGAACGTCTCAATGGCATTTGCGACGGTGCATGAATCCAATTCGGCCAAGGATTGAATTTGGCTGCTGGTGAGCGGTGGTGTCATTTTCGACTCCAGAAGTGCCGCGCTGAATGTTGGAGAGATTTCGATGCCATTTTAACCCCATCCGCCTCGGAAGATAGTTCAAGCAAAGCGAGAAAGCTGTAGCTGGGAATCCACGAAGGTGAGTGAAACAAGACCGCGGCCATCGACGGGGCCATCAAGCGCTGTTGACCTAGAACGATTGCGACACTCGGGATGGGCTGTATTTTTATGGTTGTCGTGATGCGGGCTTGCCCACATCCCTGCATGATGCTGAGGACAATCAGAACAAGAAGCATGAAGAACAGCACGGCAACGGCGTGGACGCCGACGCGAAGCACACTCTTTTTTTGTTGAGTCTGGGCGATCATTTTCGACTCCTGAAATGCGAAACAGAATCCAAAAGGAGTTTCACGGCCAATTCAATTTGGACCGCCGCGTAGAGGTTTTCAGTTATGGTTGGAGAAAGAAAAAGCTAGGGAGTCACAGGAGGCGAACGAAGCAGAACCGCCGATGCGGGCGGCGCAGCATCCGGAGAGGTAAATTCCACAGCCGGGAGCACGCTCATCAACGACGGTTCCTGCAAGGTGCAATGAGGAACGGCAATTGCGGCGATTTGCGGCGCAACAACCTCAAGAGGAACGAATTTTGCGACTTTGATGGACGCAGCGAAATATCGTGTCTGGGGTGAGGTTCCGGCATAATGGGAAGCTTTTGCGCGGACTGCCTGCACGCAAACGCAGAGGGCGAGAAGGACGATTGCCAGAAAAAGTCTTCCGTCCGCGCTGCGATAGAGACTGCGATCCGGTTTCAACTGTATGTTCATCAGCTTCCCATCATAGCTCCGCGCGACGTCCATAATCAATGAGCGCGCGCCACTACGATTCAGACGAAGCAACCTCTCATCGGTGGGAATTGGATTGCGCGCCGCCAATTTGCCCTTAAGTTCATGAATCAAAAGGACTTCTCGCTTTCATTTCGATTTCTTGCCATTGTAACCGGACTGTAACAATCAACCGCAAGAATGGCTAAACGGAGGATCTTACTTACCATGAGAAAGTCGTTGCTGGTGGTGTTGTTGTGTCTCGGGATTGCGGGAGTGGTTATCGCCCAAGGTATGGGCGGCACGATAACCGGGGCTGGATCTACGTTCGTCAACCCCTTGATGTCGAAGTGGTCGAAGGAATACAACACGCTGCATTCAAGCATTAAAATCAACTACCAATCGATTGGGTCTGGCGGCGGGCGGCAACAATTCCTGGCTAAGACAGTAGCATTTGGCGCGAGTGATGCGCCCATGACGGATGAACAAATCGCCCAGGCGGGCGGGGCATCCAATGTGATTCATATCCCCGTTACACACGGATCCGTGGTGATCGCGTATAACCTCCCCGGCATTGATAAGGCTATACGCTTTAGTCCCGACACGATCGCCGGAATGTACCTTGGAACCATCAAGATGTGGAACGACCCGAAAATTGTCGCAGACAATCCGGGGCTGGCGCTGCCAGCGAAGCCCGTTTTGGTAGTGCACCGCTCGGAGGGATCGGGAACGACCGATATCTTCACGGACTATCTCTCCAAGGTAAGCCCAGATTGGAAGTCGAAGGTGGGGCGCGGAAGCTCAGTCCAATGGCCGGTGGGCATCGGTGGCCAGGGGAATGAGGGCCTTGCCAATCAAATAAGGAACACAGTAGGCGGCGTCGGTTACATTGAGCTCGCGTATGCCCGCCAGAATAAAATTAGTTATGGGCCAGTAAAAAACCAAGCTGGCAATTACATCGATCCGGATCCCAAGAACGTCACCAACGCAGCAGCGTCTATGACGGACATACCAGCGGATCTGCGATTTTCGATTACGGATGAGCCCGGCAGACAGGCCTATCCTATCGCGGGAACGACGTGGGTGCTTCTCTACCACGACCAGACGGATGCGGATGAGGGCAGGATGGTCACGGATTTCATTCAGTGGGCCATTCACGACGGGCAAAAGTATGCGAACGATCTTGATTACGCCGCACTGTCCCCCGATCTTGTCAAGAAGTCGGATGCTGCCCTCCGTTCGGTTACGTGCAAAGGTCAGCCTTGCTTGAAGAAATAGACAGGGAACGAAGCGCTTTATTCCGGAAAGCGCAGGTAGTAGATTCGTCGAGCCCTCCAGGCAAAATACATAAGCCATAGGGATCGCCCGACGGGTCAATGGGGGGGTTGTGGAGTGGGGCTACTCAGTTCAGCTCGAGTCGACCGCGGCTTCAAGGTGCTCATTTTAGGGTTCGTCCTCGTTGTGTTGGGGATCTTCACAGCGTTGCTGCTGGTTCTCATCAACGGCGCTTGGCCCGCGATGAAACAGTTTGGACCGGGTTTCATTGTTCACACCGGATGGGATCCGGTGCACCTGGTGTTCGGTGCTTTGCCATTTGTCGTCGGCACGCTGATAGTCGCGGCTGGCGGGATGTTGGTCGCCGGCGTAGTCGGGTTGCTTACCGCGATTTGCATCACAGAGCTGCTTCCGCACTGGTTGCAAGAGCCTGTAGCCTATTTGATTGAACTACTCGCCTTCATTCCAAGTGTGGTCTATGGTCTTTTTGGGCTGCTCGTGATTGCACCTTACCTCCAGACCACGGTGCAGCCCTGGATGATGGAGCATCTCGGCACCCGTTTCCAAGTTTTCAACGGCGCTCCCTACGGTGTCGGATACCTCTGCGCAATTATCATTTTGGCCATCATGCTCATCCCCCTGATCGTGGCGCTCTCGCGCGAAGCGCTGCTGCTGGTGCCAACGAGTCAAAAGGAAGGGGCCCTCGCACTAGGTTCAAAACGTTGGGAGGTGATTTGGCATGTCACGGTTCCTTATGCCCGTAGTGGCATTGTGGGTGCCTTGATCGTGGCTCTGGGGCGCGCCCTTGGTGAAACGATCGCTGTTGCGATGACGATCGGCGGCGGTTTCCACCTGCCGACCACGTTCATGGATCAGGGCTACACGCTCGCGAGCGTGATTGCCAACGAGTTCAACGAGGTCAGTTCGAATATGTATTTGTCCGCCTTGATCTACTGCGGCTTAATCTTGTTCGTCGTTACGGTCATTGTGAACATCCTGGCCTATTACAGCGTCAGGAGACTGGCAGGGGCACGTGGCTTCAAGGCCTGAAGCGTTAAGCTCGAATCGATCTTTAGCTATCCGGCGCGACTTGTCCGGGATCCTTGGCTTTGGCAGCTCAATCATTGCAACGCTTTTGGCTCTTGGAGCGCTATTCTCAATTCTCGGGTATTTGGTTATCCACGGAATCGGAGCAATCAATTGGGCGTTCTTCGTGCGCGAGCCGGCGGCCGTCGGTGAGGCGGGAGGAGGTATTGCGCCGTCGATTGTCGGGACTGCCATTTTGGTCACAATCGCGTCCATGATCGGCGTTCCGTTTGGAATCGGCGTCGGAATCTACCTCTCAGAGTTCGCGAAGGAAAATCTTTTTGCCCGCTTTACCCGCTTAGCCATCAACACATTCATCGGTGTGCCGTCGATAGTGGCGGGAATTTTCGTTTACTTTATTTTGGTCAAGCCGACAAACACGTTTTCGGCGGTGGCCGGTGGCTTGGCGCTGGGGATCATCATGATTCCCATCATGTCGCGTACAACGGAAGACGTGTTGCACATGGTTCCGGACAGCATCCGGGAAGCGGCGCTCGCGCTTGGAGCGCCCCAATGGCGAGTGACGCTGGGCATTGTACTTCCCGCCGCTAGGGCGGGCGTCATCACGGGTGGAATTCTGGCCGTGGCTCGCGTCGCGGGGGAAACCGCCCCCTTGATTCTCACTGCACTCGGCAACGAATATTTTCCGTCTGGCCTCTTCCATCCGATCGACGAAATCACCCTGAGAATTCTGAAGTATGCTCGCGGGCCGTACGACGTGTGGCACGAACAGGCATACGGCGCTGCGCTTATTCTCGTCGTGGGTGTAGCCCTCGGAAGTTTGCTGCTCCGACTCACGACACGCCGTGGTATGGTGCGGACCGAGTAATGGCGCGTTTCCGGCGGTGCGGCCGTGTCCGGCATCTTACCGGCCATCAATGAGAACTAGGTAAGGAGCGCGTAAAATGGCAGCATCAGCAAAGCCCACATTTGCGAAGGAGGAGCCGATGACCGCGGTGCCATCAATGCCGCTGGGAGTCTCAACGGAAACCGCGCCGGAAACTCCGGTTCGGATGACGGTTTCCAACCTCGACTTCTATTACGGAAAGGCGCAGGCGCTTTTCCATGTAAATCTCAACGTTGCTTCCAACAAGGTCACGGCGTTGATTGGGCCTTCCGGCTGCGGGAAGTCCACGCTGTTGCGCACTTTTAACCGAATGCACGAAACACTGAGCCACACGCGGCTGACCGGGCAGATCCTTCTTGATGGTGATGACATTTTGAAGCAGGACGTCACGAGGCTGCGGCGGCGAATTGGGATGGTGTTCCAGCGGCCGAACCCATTTCCGAAGTCCATTTTCGACAATGTTGCCTATGGATTGCGGATCAACGATCACAAAGACAAAGATTCGCTAGAAGATGCCGTCGAGCACAGCCTTCGGCGCGCCGCGCTTTGGGATGAAGTGAAAGACCGGTTGAACCGATCGGCCTACGGGCTTTCGGGCGGGCAGCAACAGCGGCTTTGCATCGCGCGCGCGCTGGCCGTGGACCCCGAAGTCCTATTGCTCGACGAACCGTGCGCCGCACTCGATCCCATCAGCACGGCGAAAATAGAAGAGCTGCTCATCCAATTAAAAGAGAACTGCACGATTGTAATTGTCACGCACAACATGCAGCAGGCCGCGCGCGTAAGCGACTTCACCGCTTTCATGTTGATGGGCGAACTTGTTGAATTCAGCCCCACGCCGACATTGTTTACTACGCCTGCCGATCCCCGGACAGAAGCCTACATCACGGGTCGTTTTGGCTAGAGGAGCTTGAATGGAACGCCATTTTGAAAAAGACCTGGAAGAGTTGAAAGAGCGGCTTCTCTGGATGGGAAGCCTCGCCGAGCGCAGTGTGCACCAAGCAATGCATTCCGTGCTGGATAGCGACGAGAAGCTGGCGCGGATCGTGCTCGACGAAGAATCCGCCATCAACGAGTTGCAAGTCGAAATTGACGACCGCGTCGTTCAATTGCTGGCGCTTTATCAATTGATGGCGACCGACCTGCGTTTTGTGCTGGCGTGCTCGCGCATCAACAACGACCTGGAACGCATCGGCGATCAGGCCGTCAACATCGCGCAATCCGCGCAGCGCATTGTGCGGCACCCACGCGTGAAGCCATACGTGGATTTGCCGCGGATGAGCGAGCTGGCCGAGGAGATGGTCCGCGACGCGCTCAACGCACTCGTGCGCAAGGATACCGAGCTCGCGCAAGATGTTTTGAAGCGCGATGACCAGGTGGATCAGCTCCGCGACCAGATTTTCCGCGAGCTGCTTTCCTACATGATGGGCGATTCGGCGGTCGTTTTCCCCGCGTTTGAATTGATCCTCGTGGCCAAGAACCTCGAACGTATCGGCGATCACGCCACGAACATCGCCGAGGACGTAATCTACATGGTTGCCGGCAGCGATGTGCGCCACTCCGCCCCCGACCGCCGCTAATGCTGGTCCGTATCCGGCGGCAGGGCTGGAAGTGGCGGCGCGGCCGTCTTCTTTTTGTCGATCCGGAATAATTGAAGTTTGCCGCTAGTGTAGATTACCTCTCCGATGCTATGCAGCCCGGGCTGAAATCTGTCGGGGACGTCGTAGCCCCAAACGTAGTCATAGTCATCCTGGATTCCCGTCCATTCGACTCGCTCGTCGTAACTGAGGTCCCAAAATCCGTCCAAGGTGTAGGTATCTTTCGCAATCTGCAAAGGAAGAAGTCCGGGCACTTGGAATAAGTAGGGGGAAAACCACCCGCGGTCGACAACGCCGTATGCCCAGAAGTGCGCGAAGTAAGTGTCCATCGGCTCTTCCCAAGACCCTTCCACGATGGGCAGGACACGCGCATTCGGTGGAGTCATGGAAAAAGACCGGGCCAATCCCTCCAATTCCGGTTGCGCCGCACGGAAGTGCTGCGAGACCTCAAAAGTGCGCGCCGCGAAGATCAGCAGCGCCAGCGGCGCGAGCTTCCACGCGCGCTTGCCAAAACGCGCCATTGTAAAGAGAACTATGAAGATCACCGGCAGCGCGCGAATGTCCACATTCCATCCGTCGCCGTAGCCGACAGGCATCGCCGCAAACGCCGCCCAAAGGCCCGCCAAAACCACCAACCAGCGCCAGTCCCACTTGAACTCGCGATTCCGCCACAAGCCAATTAATAACAATGCGGCAAGGGATAGAAAGCTAAGCACGTCGAGGGGAATGGAATTGCCGTGCAGGATGGCATTGAGGACGGCCAGCTTATCGAGCACGGTGCGGAACTCCATCTCGCCGTATTGCTTTTCAACCACTCTCGAGGAAATAAAATAAAAAACGATTCCGGGGATTGCGAGCGCGGCGGACCAGAGCCACTCGCGCCATCGCGGCCGCGTGAGTGAATATAGTCCGACAATAAGCATCGCGAAGATAAACCCGAAAATATGCGAGAAATAAGTTGCGGTCAGCGCAAGGCACGCGAATGACCAGCGCAAAATCGATGGTTTCTTCAGCCAGCGCAACCATAAACCCAGCATTAAAAACATCAAACCCAAGCTGCAAAAATAACCGATGAATCCGTATCGAAAGAAAATGTTGTGCGCCGCAAGCAGAAACCAGAAAGCGAGCGCATCTTCACCGGGATGCACTTGCCTTAGAAAAAACCATGCAGCCAATGGCAACCCCAGAGCGCCAAGACTCAGTACAATTTTTCCGGCCACGAGCGGCGGCACAATCTTGGCCAATTCCATCATCATGAAATCGGTCGCGATATAGGGCTTCAGTCCCCATTGTCCGGCGTAATACTGGCCAAAGGTGTACGAGGGATCGTGCAGGTGCCCAAGTACGAAGGCGCTTGCCACGTGATTGGGAAAATCAAGGAGCGACGGGTAATGGACAATCCAGATCGGCAGCAGAATCGCTGCCGCAAGAAGCACAAACAAAGCCGCGGCAACCCGTTTGTCGCGCAAGATCTCCGGGTTGTTAGATGAAAGGGGCGAATTCTCGCTCATCGCATTTTCGAGCCGCACTTATCTTACAGGAGCGGCAAGCGGCGCGGCATTAATGGCCGTCATTTTCGAGCGGTTCACCCCAGATGTAATGCGCGAACCAGTGGAAATTCTCTTCCATCACGGAGCGCTGCTGCTTCGGTTTGTTGATGGGATGTCCGAAACCGGGGTAGACCACCATGCGCACGGGCACACCCTGATCGCGGAGCCCCTGATAAAGCTCGAAGCCGTTGGGGATTGGCACGCGCCGGTCGCTGCCGCCGTGCTGGATGAGCGTCGGCGTCTTCGCCGACTTGATGTAGGTAATCGGCGACGTCTTCCTGTAAATCTCCGGATCATCCCATGGCGTCGCGTGCAAATACTGCCGCGTGAACGGATGAATGTCCGTATTCACGTAGTAGGTCATCCAATCGGAAATTCCCGCGCCGACGGAAACGGCTTTAAACCTGTCACTGAAAGTCGTGATGAACGCTGAAATGTAGCCGCCTTCGCTCCAACCCATGGAGCCGACTCGGTCGCGGTCCACGCAGCCCTTCGAGATCAGGTAGTCCACGCCGGAAATTACGTCGTTGTAGTCGCCGGTGCCCAGGTTGCGGACGTTGAGTGAGCGAAATGCCTCGCCATATCCCGCCGAGCCGCGGTAATTCGGCTTCAGCACGAGCGCGCCCTTGGCGACGAACATCTCAATCGGATAATAGCGGTCGGCGGCAAGATTCGCGCGGTCCACGCCGGTTGGTCCGCCATGAATTACTACCAGCAAGGGATATTTCTTCGTGGGATCAAAATCGGCCGGTTTCAAGAGAATTCCCTCAATATGGGATGCCGTTCCTTCAAAATTGGACGTCCACTCAATCCGTTCGCGAATCGCCGGCTTGAGGGCTTTCAACTGGCTGCCCATGTCCGTCAGCGCGCGCGGGGCGAAGCCTCGAAGCGCGGAAACGCAAATCTCCGGATAGGTATTGTCCGTGGAGCTGACGAACGCCGCCTGCCGGTAATCGTGCGTGAATGTGAATTGCGAGGCGATCAACGCATCCGGCGACGTGACGCGCTCAATCGCCGCTGTCTTCGGATTTAACCGGAACAGATGCGAATAGGTACGCTGCAACGCGCCGAAATAAATTCCGTCCGGGCCCCAGGCCAGCGGCGCGGCCTCTTCGTCAAATTGGCCGGAGACCACGCGCAGAGTTCCGCCGCCCGCCGGAACAATGGCGATTCTGCTGTTGGTGTAAAAGAAGTTGGGATTCGCATTCGCGGTGGAATACGCGATTTCCGTTCCGTCGGGCGACCACACGGGGTCGCTGTCCGGACCGCTGGTGTCCACAATTTTCTTCACAGATTTGTCGGCCAGCGTGACGACATAAATGTCCGCTGTGTCGGAGGAGCCGAGGTCGGGATCGCGTTGCGCGGAAAACGCGATTTGCGCGCTGTCCGGCGCCCACGAGAAACCGTTCACGGTGAAAGTGTTGCCTTCAGTCAGCCGCTTTGGATCGGGTGGGTGCGCGGCGTCGGGGTCTGCGCCGGCGACTGCGCCGGAAATGTCCAGCAGCCAGAGATGTGTCATCGAGTAATCGCCGCTGATCACCTGAACTTCACCATATTTCTCGACGTGATCCTTGCGGGCTTTTGGGTCCGGGTCAGCGCTTGTAAACGCAATTGTTTTTCCGCTGGGGGCCCATTCAAATGAGTTCACACCGGTTTCCACTTTGGTGAGCTCGCGCGCCTCGCCGCCAGTAGCGGCGATCAGCCAAAGTTGCGTCTTGCCTTCTTTTGCATCCTTGAGAATCGCGGGACGATCGGAGAGGAAAGCAATCCACTTTCCGTCGGGCGACCACTGAGCGTCAAAGCTCGAGCCTTTGCCGCTGGTCAAGCGCAAACGCTGGCCTGAAGAGGTGTCCGCCAGCCACAGCTCGCGCTCGAACGCATTCGCTTCCCAATTCGTGCGCGTGATTTCGTAGGCCACCCAGCGGCCGTCGGGTGAAATCCGCGGCGCGCTGGCGCTCTGCATTTCGAGCGACTGGTCAATCGTTGGCGCGCCAGGCACGGCTGGAATGGACGTGGCGGCGGGCGCGGCTGCTGGAGGCGATTGCTGCGCTGAAGCGGTAAATGGAAGCGACATCGCAAGAATAATTGCCAGAGCGATTGCCGCACCTGCAGCAGGCGCAGAGTGACGCAGAATCCTCATGGAATCCTCCGAAGCAATTGAATTGCCGGCCAGCGATTTAGTTTGAATCAGGGCTGGACACCTGCAAACGCCGGAATCGCGCCGCGCGAAACATTTTTGTAAACCACGCCGCCCTTCATCACGAATACGACTCGCCGGACCGTTGTAATGTCTTTCAATGGGTCGCCGTCGAGCGCAATGATGTCCGCCTGCAAGCCCGGCGCAATCGAGCCGATCTGGTCCGCCATGCCCATCGCTTCAGCGCCGATTGAATTCGCGGACATCATTGCCTGCATAGGGTCCTGGCCGCCGTCGCGCACGCGATCAATGAACTCCTCCGCGTTTCGACCGTGCGCGCCGGCCACGGCGTCCGTGCCGAACACAATTTTCAGGCCGGGAATCTTCACAGCACGGTGCACCAGCTCATGGTTCATCGGCAGGATCTTTTCCATTGCCGCAAAACCTTCTTCGGTGTAGCCGGATGTGCCGAGATATTTTTCCTTATTGAGCAAATAGTTTTCAATCACCAGCCCGCATTGCGGATCGAAATAGGTCCCTTTTTCAGCCATTAGCTTCAGGTCGTCGTCGCTGCTCAGTGTGCCGTGCTCGACTTCCGTGCAGCCGGCGATGGTTGCGGCGCGGACCGCATCTTTGTAAGCGTGGACAAGCGTGCGCAGGCCCAGCTTCTTCGCTTCGTCGCAGGCCGCGTTCAATTGCTCCTGCGAAATCGTCATCCCGCCGCCTTGGCGGATGCTCTGCGACGCAAAAATTTTTATCAAGTCCGCGCCCGCTTCCTTTTGTTTTCGGATATAAGCGCGGATTTCGTCGGGCGTGCCGGTCCGGTCGCCGCGCCCTTGGAGCGGCTCGACTGCGGTAAGGATCCGCGGCCCCGCCAGAATTCCTTTCGCGATGGCGTCGCGCAGCGGAACATCGTTTGGCGCGCCCACGCTTTGCACCGTCGTGAAGCCCGCCATCAGAGTTACAAATGCATTGGAAGCCGCTTGATACGCGGCCTCCTGCGTCGTTCCTCCCGCACCCGCGTTCTTTCCGTTCGGGCCGAAGCTCCAGGTGATGTGCACGTGCGCGTCAATCCAGCCCGGCAACACGGTCAGGCCGCGCAGGTCGTAGTCCACCGGCCCCGCCTTGGGGTCAATGGCAACAATCTTGGAGCCTTCGATCACGATGCGAGTGTTGTGCATCACCCCGCCCTTGCCATCGAGCACTGTGCTCGCGGCAATCACGATGCGCCTGTTTGCTGGCGGCGATTGGACCGGCGCCTGTGAGTGAATTCCTTGCGCCAGAACGCATACACCAAGAGTGCCGAGCACGCACAGGATGATCTTCGCGAATCGCATAATGGTTCCTCCCGCCGTTTCGATTGCGCATCATGCTATATCAAGATTGGCGAATGGTGTCACTCTTGAGCAAGCCGCCGCAGTCTCGAATGGCGAATTCCCGGCCCTGTTGCTATCCTGCGCTTTGGGACAAAAACAATGAAGGATGTGACGCGCATTGTGCTCTTTGCGCCGGGTATTGAAGAGGCCCGGATGCGAAAGCCATTTGAGGAATTGGAAGCGAGCTTGAAGAATGAATTGGGGAAGGACCGCGTGCGGCTGGCTTATGTGTCAGTAGCGTCCCCAAACCTCGCGGACGTTGCGGCCGAAGCAGCGGAAGATGGCATCGCGCGACTACGAATCCTGCCACTATTTCTGACGCCCGGAGGGCCGCTCGATAAGGAAATCCCCGAACAGGTTTCCGTCGTCCGCGCGCAGGTGCCGCAGATTACTGTGGAACTCCTAAAACCTGTTGGGGAACACCCGCGTATGCGCACGCTGCTTCACGCGCTGGCGCGCGAAGCGGCGAACTTTTAGCGCATACGAAAATACCTGCGCAGCGCGGCCTCAGGTTTCCACGAAAACCTATTCGGGCGAAGAATTTCTTACGGCAAATCCAGCAGGAGAAAATCCGCACGGGAATCGCCGCCGGCTAATTCAAGGGAGCTTGCGTCCGTAATGCGCGCCTGATCCCCGGCGGCAAGCGCAATAGGCGCTTCATTTCCCGAGCCGTTGCGCGTCTGCAAAATCAACTCACCCTTCACAACGAATAGATACGCCCGCCGCCCTGGCGCAAGCGTGTGCTTCACGGATTGCTTTGGCGCAAGGAGCGACGTGTAGATCGTCGCGTCCTGATGAATCTGTACGGCGCTCTTCGCTTCATCGCCGCCGCGATTTTCCGGCTCCGCGATGGCCAGCAGCTTGCCGCTTCGCGCTTCCGCGGAATACTTCTTCTGCTCCCACGATGGTTTCAGACCAGCCACAGCGGGGATGATCCACAGTTGTACTAGGTGTAGCGGCTTGCTGTCGGAGGCGTTGTATTCGGAATGGCGCACGCCGGTCCCCGCGCTCATCCGCTGGATTTCGCCGGGAGAGATCCGCCCGATGTTTCCCATGCTGTCGCGGTGCTCCAACTCGCCTTCGATCAAGTAAGTGACGATTTCCATTTCCTTGTGCGGGTGCATTGGGAATCCGCCGCCCCCGCGGATTACGTCGTCATTGAACACGCGCAGCGGCCCGAACGAAATGTTCGCTGGGTCGTAGTAATCGTCAAAGGAAAAATGCCAGTGCGTGGAAAGCCAACCCGCATCGAGGTGATGGCGGTCCGCGCTTCGGATGATTTGCGTCATGTTGAGCCTCCCGGTGAAATCCAATTGCCGGGGGAATAATACTCGTTATAACGACATTTGTCAAAAGGTATAGTTATACCGCTCCCCGGCCACCCCCTTTTTGCCGGATCGTCCCTTTCTCCGGTCTTTCGCAGGCTCTTGGGCCAGCCGTTACCCTTATTTCGAGGAATTTCATCGTGGGTTCCCCTCGCCGGGGAGTTGGTGTACATTGGAGGTGACCGCCACCGAGACGCCGCCATGAATCCCGTCCAACAGAAAACGCAAACGCAACAATCGTCGGGAAGTGCGCAGGACAATGTCTCGGGAGTCCGCCGCGACACGCTCTCCGTAACCGACAATCGCACCGGCAAGACTTACGAGCTGCCGATCACGAATGGCGCCATCCACTCAACCGATTTCCGCAAGATCAAGACAGACCCCGATGATTTCGGAATGATGTGCTACGACCCGGCGTTCAACAACACCGCTTCCTGTATTAGCCGCATTTCTTTTATTGATGGTGAAAAGGGAATCCTCCGCTACCGCGGCTATCCCATCGAAGACCTCGCCGAGAAGAGCACTTATCTCGAAACCGCCTATTTAATCTTGCACGGCGAGCTTCCCACACAAAAGCAGCTCAATGACTGGGCCTATCACATTACGCACCACACCTTCATTCACGAAAGCATCAAGAAATTCCTCGAGGGCTATCATTATGATGCCCACCCGATGGGAATGTTGATCTCGACCATTGCCGCGCTTTCCACTTTTTATCCCGACGCGAAAGATATTTTTAACGAGGAATCGCGCCGCAAGCAGACCTGGCGGCTCATCGGCAAGATGCCCACGCTCGCGGCGTTTGCGTACCGTCACAGCCTCGGGATGCCCTACGCCTATCCGGACAATGAACTGAGCTATCCCGGCAATTTTCTAAACATGCTTTTCAAAACCACGGAGCTGAAGTACCGGCCGAACCCGACGCTCGAACGCGCGCTCGACATCCTGTTCATACTGCACGCGGACCACGAGCAAAACTGCTCGGCCAGCGCAATGCGAAGCGTCGGAAGTTCGCACGCCGACCCATTTTCCGCCGCGGCAGCAGCCACCGCGGCGCTCTACGGCCCGCTGCACGGCGGCGCCAATGAGGAAGTCCTGCGTATGTTGATGCAGATCGGCTCTGTCGCAAATGTGCCTGCTTACATTAAGCGGGTGAAATCGGGTGAAGGGCGCCTGATGGGCTTCGGCCACCGCATTTATAAGAATTACGACCCGCGGGCGCGGATCATCAAGCACGTGGCCTACGAAGTTTTTGACGTGATGGGCAAGAACCCTCTTCTCGAAATCGCACTCGAATGCGAGCGCATCGCGCTGGAAGACGACTACTTCATCTCGCGAAAGCTTTATCCCAACGTGGATTTCTATACGGGGCTGATTTACCAGTCCATGGGCTTCCCCATGACCATGTTTCCCGTTCTCTTCGCCATCCCTCGAACTTCAGGTTGGATCGCGCAGTGGCAGGAGATGTTGCTCGATCCCGAGCAGAAGATCGCCCGGCCGCGCCAGATCTACCTCGGAGCCGACGAACGGCCCTACGTTCCGCTCGTTGACCGCGGTTAACCGAATCCGGGCACCCCTTCCAGGTGTGTGAATTACGGAATTCTTATCATTCTCGAGGAAAACTTTTTGCTGTTTTTGGCGTCTTTATACCGGGGGGTTGTGTGTGACAATAAGGGTGTCCAAAGGTACTTGCGGCCGCCCCTCGTTTCAGGTCTAAGGGTCAATTAAGGTGACCCCAGATAGGGTTTTTGGCCAAGCCATGCATGAAGTGACGTCCCAGCGAATTATGACCGACTCGAAGCCGACCACCACACCTGTGGAAGCACTGCGCGCGCCGCAGACCCCTCAAACCGGGAAGGCCCGTCAGTCCTCATCGCCTGCACCATGGCAACGCCCAGTTTTCTGGGTCGTTTTGCTTGTGCTGGGCGCCATTGTCGCCGGTTTCTATCTTTTTCACCGTAATCAGGTCAGCAACCAGACCGCGGGCGAAACACAGCGCACTGCGCGCGCCGAGCGCCGCGATTTTGTGCGAACTCTTCGCTTGAATGGCACAGTCGAAGCCACCGAATCCCATCCAGTAACCGCGCCCCGCTTGGCAGGCCAGACCAACAGCAATTTGACCATCACCACGCTCCTTCCGACTGGCGCCCACGTTCATAAAGGCGATTTGCTCGTCGAATTTGACCGACAGACACAGGTACGCAACGCACTGGATCGCGAGGCCGATTACAACGATTTCCTTCGCCAGATTGACAAGTTGCGCGCCACGCAAGCCGCCACGGTTGCGGTCGACGACGCAGATATCAAGGCGCAGGAAGATCTTGTGAAAACTTCGGAGCTTGAACTAAAACGCAGTGAGGTACAGTCTCGGATTATTGCCGAAAAGGATAAAGCGAACCTCGACGAAGCCAACGCCAAGCTCAAGCAATTGCGCGACACTTATACTCTCAAGCGCGCGTCCGACACTGCCGCAATTCGCCTTTTGGAAATTCAGCGCGACAGCTCCAAGCTCGCCATGGAGCACGCCAAAGCGAACTCGGAAAAACTCGCCATCCAATCTCCCGCCGATGGACTGGTGGTCCTCACGCAGACTTGGAAAGGCAACCAGGGTCCCGCGGATTGGAGCGTGGGAGACGATACCTACGGGGGCGCTGGGTTGATGCAGGTTGTGAACCCAAACTCCATGCGTGTTCGTGCGCAGGTGAATCAACAGGACATTCCAGAACTTCAAGAGGGCCAGCGCGTCGAAATCCGTTTGGATGCCTACGCAGACCTCGTCTTTCACGGTCGCATAGATCTGGTTTCCGCCATCGGGACAACTGGAAGCTTCTCAGACAAGGTCCACATTTTTGTCGTGCTCTTCACAATTGAGGGCACCAACGCTAATCTCCTTCCGGACCTTTCCGCCGCCGTGGATGTGGAATTGGACCGCACGCCGAATGCGCTCGTGATTCCTCGCGATGCCATAATTCACCGGGATGGCAAGACGTTTGTCCGCCTTTTAAGAGGAAACAATTCCGAAGAGCGCGAAGTAAGAATCTCGAAGACAAATGAAGTGGAAGCAGTGGTCGAATCAGGAATTCAGGCTGGAGAAACCGTGCTACGTACCGCGGAGTCGGATGGAAATCCGCCGGCAAAAACCGTAGTTACTTCGGCAAAGAATTAGGAGCAGACGGAAACACATGGCTGGTTTTTTCAAACAAACCTGGCGAACGAAACGCGGATGGGTCTTCGGCGTGGCCGTTGTGATCGTTCTTGTGGGTGTGCTCGTTGCGATGCGTCTGGGGGGACGGGGTGGTGGGGCCGGGACGGTATCCGCCGCGGGCGCAACCCCTACGGCTGTCGTTGTTCGCGGCGACCTTGTGGATTCCGTAGAACTCCGCGGACAGTTCCAGGCTTATCACACCTCGATTCTGGAAGCGCCTTCCGACGCAGGAGCAATTCAGATCGTAAAGCTTGCGAAGGATGGCGACCCCATCAAAAAGGGCGACGTCGCTGTCGTGCTGGATCCCACGACGCTCCAGGCCACGCTCGACCAGCGCCGCTCGGACGTGAAACAAACCGAAGCCCAGAAGGCCGATGCGGAAGCGCAGGCGCGTCTCGTTGATGAGCAGGACGTCACCGATCTCCAGAAAGCAAACTACGACGTCGAAAGCGCCAAACTGGCCGCCAGCCAGGCGGAAATCCTCTCCCCCATTGATGGCGAAGAAAAGAGACTCGCCGTCGCGGACGCCGAAGCACGGGCGCGCCAGGCGCAGCAGAAACTCGAATCCGACCGGGCCAGCCAGCGCGCGAACATCGCCGCCTTTGAACAGAAGCGGCAGAAAGCCTTGCGCGACGTCAAATTATACGAAGACGCCATCAGTCACCTTACTTTGTTTGCGCCTGTCGACGGGATCGTGAATCGCCTTCCGAATTGGCGCAACAACACGGGTGGAGGTGCGCAGCCATTCAAGGAAGGCGACCGTGCCTGGTCTGGCGCGGACATTCTTCAATTGCCGGATCTTTCCTCGTTGCGCATTTCCGCCCGTGTGGATGAGACGGATCGCAGCCGGCTGCGCGCAGGGCAAACCGCCACGGCTCGCGCCGATGCCATCCCGGATCAGGAGTTCATTTGCAGCGTTTCCGAGATCAGCCCCCTCGCCAAAATTGATTTCAGCAATGGCTGGCCCCCAGCCAAGAATTTCGATGTTGCTGTCTTGATTGACCATCCTGACCAGCGTCTCCGCCCGGGCATGAGCGTAACCGAACGGATCGCCGTGCAAAGCATCCCCAACGTCATCATGGTCCCTGCCACGGCCGTCTTCACAAAGATCGGACGCACCGTGGCCTTTGTTGCACAGGGTGACAAATCCTCAAATAATTTCTCCGAGCGTGTTGTCGTCGTCGGCCATCGCGGGGGCGCGCAGGTCGAAATCCTAAGCGGCCTGCAGCCCGGCGAGCGCGTCGCGCTGAAGGATCCCTCCGCGGGAGTGAAACGATGAGAGTCAAGCAATGAAGGCCAAGCAATAAGAGTCAAACTATGAAATCGAGAACTCGTCTCCGGTTGATCATTGGATCGCTCGTGGTTGTCCTGGCGGGTGGTGGAATCGCCATTTCTCTTGCACGGCTCCGGGGCCCGGAGCGTTCCCTTCCCACAACAAGAGTCGAGCGCGGAAACATCGACCCCAAGATATATGTTACTGGCGTTCTCCGCACTCCCAATAGCGCCTCTTTGATGGCACCTCAAGTCAACGGGACACTTCAAATCATTATGCTCGCCAAAACCGGCGACTTCGTAAAGCCCGGGGATGTTGTTCTCCAGTTTGACCCCAGCGAGCAGGAATACAACCTTGAGCAAGCGCAATCACAGCTCAATCTCGCGGACCAGCAGATTGCCAAATCAAAAGCGGACGGCTCCGTCTCCACCGCCACAGATCAAGTTGCGCTGCTCCATGCGCGTTACGATGTCCGGCGCGCCGAGCTTGATTGCAGTCAAAATGAACTCCTCAGCGCCATTCAAGGAAAAATCAACAATCTCGCCCTCGAAGAAGCCAAGCGCCGTCTTGCTCAGCTTGAGCAGGATGTCCAGTCGCGCGTCGCATCCAATCGGGCGCAGCTCGCCGTCTCCCAGGAGCAGCGCACTAAGGCATTGCTCGATATCAAAGTCGCTCAAGACCACATTCAGAGCATGACCATTCGCTCAACAATGGCCGGGCTGCTTACGCGAAAGGGGAACCGGAACGCGGCCGGCGGATTTGGCTTCCCGGGAATGGCCATTCCGGAGTTTCAGGAGGGCGACCAGACTTATCCCGGCACCCTCGTCGGTCAGGTACTGGATGTCACACAGATGGAAATCTTCTCTCAGGTCCCTGAAGTCTCCCGCGCGGACATTGTTGCGGGTGAGACCATTGACATCCAGGTGGACGCCGATCCAAAAAAGTCCTTTCCCGGCAAGGTGAAGACAGTATCCGGCATGGCGACGAATTCAGACTGGTGGGGTGGCGACCCCACGCGCCGCTTTGACGTCACGTTTGCAATGGACACACCAAATTCTTCCCTGCGCCCCGGCCAGACCGCCCATATCGTCATTCGCGGCGAAACCCTTAAGGACGTTCTCCATCTCCCTCGCCAGGCCATCTTCATGCGTGATGGCAAGCCCGTTGTTTTCGTCCGCGCCGGCCGCAGTTTTGAATCGAAGCCCGTCAAGATCAAGCATTCCCTGGAAAGTCAGTTGGTCGTCGAGGGCCTCACGGAGGGAACAGAAGTCGCCCTTGTGGATCCGGAAGGGTCCGCGCGGCCTTCCACGGGCGCGAGTTCTTCCACTCCTGCCGGCGGGAAGCAATGAAGTCTTCCGGCGCCGCTTCTCGCCACGGTCTTGTTAATCTGAGACCCGAACGCGATTGGATTCAGTATGTGTCCGATCTGAATCTTGGCCTGCAAAATCTCACACAACACAAGCTTCGCTCACTCCTCACCATGCTCGGCATGATCTTTGGCGTCGCCGCAGTCGTCTCTATGCTTTCCATCGGCGCGGGCGCTCAGCAGCAGGTGATGGCGTTCATCGAGCAACTGGGCTTGCGCAACGTCGTCGTCGAGGCCAAGGAGCCGGCCAATGAGCTGGACTGGCAGAAAATCCGGAAGATTTCGCAGGGCCTTAATTTCCAGGACTACCGCGTCATCCGGGCCAACGTCGCCGGGCTTTCCGGATCCACGCCGCGCAAACGGTTTACTCCCACCAAGCTTCTTCCCAAGCCGTCGCGCGAAATGCCCATCATCTACGGTGTCGAACCCAACTATGAAAGCATCGCGAATCTCAAGGTCGTCGCGGGCCGCTTCTTCAACGATGACGAAAATATAAAAGGCGCGCCCGTGTGCGTCCTCGGACAGGGCGCGGCATCGAACCTCTTCGGCTCACAGGAAACTGTGGGCCAGTATGTGAAGGTGAACACACAGTGGTACCGGGTGATTGGCGTGGCCGGACCCCAGCTCACGGCGCAAACGCCCGTCGCCGGGCTTCCGTCGCAGGATTTAAACAATCTTATCTACGTTCCGCTTTACGCCGCCATTGACCGCATGGAAGATGCGAACAGTTCTATGAAAGACGAAATTGACGGCGTCTACATGCAGGTCAGCACGCCGGACGCCAGCGTCGAGACCGCGGATGTTGTCCGCGGCTTGCTCAACGCCTCTCATCGCGGCGCGGACGATTTCTCAGTAATCGTGCCCGCGGAATTGCTCGCCGAACAGAAGCGAACGCAGCGCATTTTTGACGTTGTGATGGTCGCCATCGCTTCCATCTCTCTCCTTGTCGGCGGAATCGGAATCATGAACATCATGCTGGCGAGCATTCTCGAGCGCACCCGCGAGATCGGCGTCCGCCGCGCTGTGGGCGCGCGCCAGATGGACATCATCCGCCAGTTCCTGATCGAAGCCGTCATGATCTCATTCCTTGGCGGCCTCATGGGGATTGCCGTTGGCTTTGGGATGTCGCAATTGATCGCCTGGCTCGCCGGGTGGACCACCATCGTCACCTGGATTTCCATCCTGCTCGCGTTCGTTGTTTCTGTTTCCGTCGGTTTGATTTTCGGGATCTACCCCGCGCGCAAAGCTGCGCGGCTCGATCCCGTCGAAGCCATTCGTTACGAATAATCGTTCGGAACTTTTAAGGGGGATGCGATGCGCCGTTCCGCTTTGTTTGTTTGCTTGGTTCTTTTGCTGGGCTTCACATCAAACGCAATTCACGCCCAGTCGAGTCCGTTCCCGACGCCCCATTGGATCAAGGAAATCACGCTGCGCCCTGAGCTGCCAGCGAAGATTCCTGATGCCGAACATCTCAGCGATTTTGTCACGGATGGCAAGCTCCGCCTCACGCTCGAACAGGCGATTCAGCTTGCGCTTGCCAACAACACCGGCGTTCGGATTGATGAACTCACTTATCAGACGTCCATCTATAATGTCCTGAGCGCCCACTCACCCTTCGATCCGTCATTCACTTCAAGTTTCAGCGCGTCGCGAAGTTCGACCCCGCAACCTTCTCAGTTGGGTGGCGCAACTGTCCTCAGTTCCCTGACCCAGAGCAGCCAGTCAAATTACTCTCAATCGTTTGAGACTGGCACGTCCATCAATGTCGGTCTGGGCGTATCACGCAACAACAGCAATAGCTCTTTCAACACTTTCAATCCTTCTCTTCCCGCGACACTCAGTTTCTCCGTGTCGCAGCCGCTCTTGCGCAATCGTGGGCTTTTTCCCAATCGCGCCCAAATTCTAATTGCCCAGCGCAACCTCCACCAATCTCGCGCCAGTTTTCAGGCTCAGGTCAGCCTGATCATTGAGTCCGTTGTTTCCCAGTATTGGAACGTAGTCCTCGCGCGCGAAACCCTGAACGTTGACCGCGAATCCGTTAAGGAGGCTCAAGCGAGTTATGATCATGACAAGCGCTCCCTCGAACTCGGCGGTCTCGGACCCTATGATATTTTTCAGTCTGAATCCCAACTCGCCTCACGCAAGGTTGCCGCCATCCAGGCCGAGTACGCATTGAAGCAGCAGGAGGACTCTCTCCGCGTTCTCCTCGGCGCTGCACTCGATCCAAAGGTCTCCGCACTGGATATGGATTTGACCGAAGCTCCGGAACCCGTTGGCGATCTCCTCACAATGGATGTGGGCCAGGTAATTGAGAAGGCCCATGCGAAACGCCCCGAATATGAAATTTACCGCGACTCACTTGCGGTCGACGACATGAACATTCGCGTCGCGCATAACCAGATGCAACCCTCACTGAATCTTTCCGGTTTTTATGACGGGTCGAGTTTGGCGGGAGATCAGTTGGATACTTCCACCACGCCCCCGACCATCATTTCGGCCACTGGCCTTGGATACGCCCTTAGTCAGGCGGCCCAATTCACCTCTCCCACATACGGATTCAGCCTCACGCTCAGCCTCCCGATCCGCAATCGCGCCGCTGAGGCCTCTCTCGGCTCCAGTGAAGTCAGTAAGCGCCGCGACCTTTACAGCCAGCGATCGAACGAGGAATCCATCCGGCTCGAAGCTCGCAACGCTATCAACCAGCTCGAAGTCGCCAAACTCTCCCTCGCCGAGGCAAAGGTCGCCCTTGACCTTACCCAGAAAAACCTCGATGGCGAGCAAAGAAAATACGATCTCGGCTCTATCCAGATCTTTGAGTTGTTGCAGGTGCAAAATCAGCTGACTACCGCTCAGCAGGCGGTTGTTCAGGCTCAAGTCGCCTATCAGCTCGCGCTCATCGCCGTGGATCACGCCACCGGCGAGCTGCTCGAAAAGCATCACGTCCAGATACGCGACCCGAAGCCCTAGTCACCAACTTGAGTTGGCCTGCGCCGGGGGTCTGCCTCCGCGTGAGAATAGCGTATTGCTGCTAAGAAAACTCTTTTCGCCTTCAGATTGACTTTTCAATATGTCGCGCGAAAATGGGGGGGCCCCCTTCCGAGAGCCCTATTTTTCGGGCCTGTCTCCTCCGCTTGGATTTAGAAATGAGGCCTTCTTCCGGCAGACGCCAGCCGCCTGCCACCACCAAGGAATCTCCAAAGCAATCCGTTTTTCCGCCCGCGCAACCAAGCGATGTCAGCGCCATTTCCTGTAGGAAGATCATTCCTCCCGCCAGCACGCATTCCGCGCCGAATAAGGTGTCTGCGGAATTGGTCGTGCGGCTGGCGGAGGAAAACGCCAGCCTGGAACTGGCGCTGGACGATCTCCCCGACCCTGTCCTTTGGATGGACGGCAGTTGCCGCATCTATCGCGCGAATCGCGCCGCCACGGATGCCTTTGGCAAGAAATTGGATGGCATCCTGGGCCGCCCCTGTTATGAAGTGGTCCACGGCTCGAGCGCGCCTCCCCCGGATTGCCCTCACCATCGTGTGCTGGCCACTGGGGAGGCAGAGCGGGGAGAATGCATGCACGCGCCGCAGGAGAAAACATTTGAGATGGCCGCCTCACCCTGCGGCTTTTCGCCCGAAGGCTCCCGGGGATGCGTGGCTGTATTGCGAGATTTGACCGGTCTTCGCTCCACCGAAAACGCTTTGCGGTTCGAATGCAATCAACTGAATGGGCGCGCTCGCCTCTTTGAGCATCGCTTGCAGGAGCTCGCGCTGCTCGGCGAAATGGAAGACATGCTGCAGGTCTGCGACACCCAACAAAAAACGTTCAACTTGCTGGCGCACTTTGCCGAAAAAATATTTGGCGAGGATTCCGGCGCGCTTCGCATGCTGCGCTCGCGCAAAAGGCTCCTGGAGACTTCCGCAGTCTGGGGAGAGAACCCTCCATCGCCCCGGCCCATCCCTGCAGAAAATTGCTCCGCTATCAAACTGGGAAAAGCTGCCGGCTCCATGACCGGCATCGCTCCTTGTCGTCACACGGCTTCTTCGTCAGCCGCGAATTCTCTTTGCTTGCCGGTTATGGGACATGGCGAGATCCTCGGCTCGCTCGAATTGGTCCTCGCTTCGCCGAATGGAAACCCCAGGGTGATAGAACCCGCCGATGCTATTCGCCGCCGCGCCATGACCGTCGCCGGGCATTTCGGCCGGGCGCTTGTCAATCTTCGTATTCGCCAAACGCTTCGCGGCGTCGCCATCCGTGACCCGCTCACTGGTTTGTTCAATCGCCGCTACCTTGATGAGGTTCTCGACCGCGAAGTCCATCGCGCTATGCGATCAAACCGTCCGCTAAGCGTCATCATGCTGGATGTGGATCACTTCAAGCACTTCAATGATTCACACGGTCACCTCGCTGGTGACGCGCTTCTCCGTTCGCTCGCGCGCATGTTGCAATCTCGCACTCGATGCGAAGACGTCACTTGCCGGTACGGAGGCGAGGAATTTGTGATAATCCTTCCCGAAGCCCCGCTGGTGATTGCCCGCCAGCGTGCCGAGCACTTGCGCTCCGAAGCCCTTCGTCTTCGCCCAAATCAAAATGGCACCGGCTGCAAGGCCGTAACGCTTTCGCTCGGTGTCGCCGCCTTCCCGCAGGACGGAATGAACGCGCGTGAGTTGCTCTCCAGCGCCGACCGTCATCTTTATATTGCCAAGCAGGCCGGCCGCGACAAAGTTGTCACCGGTAATCATCCGCCAAAGCGTGCCTCTCATATCCTCGCCCCCTAGCGGCCAGCGAATGGCGGAGGTTACATGGGTTTACTTCGTTCGTTTTAATTCCGGGTTGTAGATTCGCTCAAATCTTGATATGAATCCATCGGGGCCCCCACATCTAGCCGGAGGTTTTGGCGTGTCCAAGTTCCGCAGGGAGTTTTTCAGGGATGTGCTCGCACTCGGGGTGCTCCAGGGCTTGGCAGTCTCTCCCGCGGCCGCGCGGGGCGTGGCCGCTTTGTTCGACCAGTCCACGGCGCAAAACGTCAATCCCGATTTCGACTCGAAGGCGTACGACTTCTGGTCAGGTTTTCTGGCTTCCAGCGCGGAACCTGTCACGCAATCCGCCGGCCAGACACGCGGAAGGCATGGCGGTGCCGAAAGCGATGTTCAGCCCGTTTTCCTGCAATATGACAACGAAGGGTTCAAGAACGCCGCGGAAATAGACACGACCAATCTTATCCCTCAAGGCGATGTCGCGGTGAGCTTGAACACTTCGACGATAAAAATCTCCGCGGAAGACCAGAGCATTTTCGACCGGCTTCAAAATGCGCAACTTCGGGTGGACGTCGCTCAGAAGACCTCGATCATACCAGTGATTGAAGCGCTGGCTTACACGGTTGTCTCGGGAATGATGTCCTTGCGGCAGGAAGTGAACCCGAAACTTCCGAAGCCTCCTTACGTTCAGAACGTCAGCGGCAGTTCAGACGCAGCGTGGCAGAAAATGCAGAATATCATCCTGCCCAAGGGAGAGGGCCGCTGGGCTTTGAACCTTGAGGGACAAAAGAAGGATTCTTTGTTTTGCAAAGTGCTTCAAAGCGTGGTCAAGCAGGGCGGCCTATTCGTCCCCATGATCGGACTCCCGGGCATCGCCATGTCCGCCCTACAGTCCTTTAATGTTCTCTATGGCGCCATTCATGCCGAACCTGTACCGATTATCCAATCGAACCCTCTTCGCGTCTTCGCCACGCAGGAAGCGGTTCAAAAGACCGGATCGCCCGGATCTGTCACCGGCATCATGCTGAAAAGCGGCACTTATGTTCTGGTGCCCGCAAAACAAATGCCGGCCGCAGATCAGTTCAAGAACCTAACCGTCATCCAGGGCCGCGTCGTTCCTGTCAAGACTCCGATGGCGGATCTCGACGCCGCTGCCGCCGAGACGCTTCTGGGCGTGACCTACGTGACATTTGACGTCCAGGTCGAGCCCGTAACACTTTTCAACAGCGCCTCGCCAAAGACTTCAGTATGACCACCAAGAGTGCGGTCGCTTCAACCCGACACCGGCGATATGACTTCATTGTATGCGGCGTCCTCTCTCTAGTCGCCATGTGCCTGACGCTCGCTGGACCTCTTCGCGCGCAAGGCTCTTCCGGCAGTGCCGCCTCCGCCACCAATTTGCAAAGCGAACCCACACATCTCGAACTCGGTAAGCCGATTGAACGCGAAATGCGAGGCGGTGAAAAACATTCGTACAAGGTTCACGCCGAAGCAGGACAATTCGTTCACGTCGTTGTGCTGCAGAAAGGAATTGATGTTGGGGTGACGCTGCTCGATCCCAGCGGAAAACAAATACTGACCGCCGACTCCGAGAATGGATGGTATGGTCCAGAAACCGTTTCGATCATCTCTGAACATTCGGGCGACTTGCAGGTGGACGTCGCCGCTGGTTCCAGGGAAGCTCCGGAAGGGAATTACCAGATCCAACTCACGGATTTGCGAGCGCCGATGGAAGCGGATCGAACCAGGATCGGTGCCGAGCGAGCCTACGGAGACGGCATGTTGCTCTACTCACGTGGTGGGCTGGAATCATTAACAGCAGCAACGGCGAAGTGGCACGAAAGCTTCGCACTGTGGCAATCGCTGGATGACAAATATGGAGAGGCTCTTTCGCTGTACAGCATCGGGGAGGTTTACCGCGACCTGTGGGAAAACCAAAAGGCTCTGGATTACTTTAACCAGGCCCTGCCGCTCGAGCGCGCCGTAGGCGACCACGCGGGCGAGGCGACTACGCTGAATGACGTTGGTTTTGTTTACACTCACATGGGAGACAAGCAGAAGGCGTTGGATTACTACAACCAGGCCCTGCCGCTTCGGCGCGCCGTGGGAGACCGCTTGGGCGAGGCGCGCACGCTGAACAACATCGGTCTAATTTATTCCGATCTGGGACAGAGGCAGAAGGCGTTAGATTATTACAGCCAAGCCTTGCCTCTCAGGCGCGCCGTGGGGGATCGGCTGGGCGAGGCGATTACGCTGAACAACATAGGTCTGGCTTACTCCTATCTGGGAGACGGGCAGAAGGCGCTAGATCATTACAACCAAGCCCTGGTCCTCGAGCGCGCCGTGATGGACCGCTCGCGGGAGGCGATGACGCTGAGCAACATCGGTGGAGTTTATGTCGGCCTGGGGGAATTGAAAAAGGGGCTGGATTATTTAAACCAGGCCTTGGTGCTCAGGCGCTCCGTGGGAGACCGCGCCGCTGAGTCGAATTCGCTGCAAAACATCGGTGAAGTCTACCTCGATCTGGGGGAAACTCAGAAGGCTCTGGATTACTTAAACCAGGCCCTCCCGCTCGAGCGCGCCGTGGGGTTCCGCGAGGACGAAGCGACTACGCTTAGCGACATCGGTGGAGCTTACTTCGGCTTGGGGGAGAAGCAGAAGGCGCTGGATTACTTAAACCAAGCCCTCCCGGTCGAGCGCGCTGTGGGGAACAGAGCGGGCGAGGCGCGTACGCTGAATAATATCGGTTCGGTCTACGCCTACATGGGAGAAATGCAGAAGGCGCTCGATTGCTACAGCCAGGCCCTGCCGCTCGAGCGCGCTGTGGGAGATCGCGTGGCCGAGGCGGGAACACTGAACAGCATCGGTCGAGTTTACTCCGATCTGGGGGAAAAGCAGAAGGCCCTGGACTATTTCGCTTTGTCATTGCCGCTTAGCCGGTCGGTCCAGGATCCACTGCTCGAGGGCGGCAACTTGGCGAACCTGATGGAGTATTGGAAGAGTCTCCAAAATCCTGGCCTGGCTGTGCTATTTGGCAAGCAGGCCATCGATCGCTTTCAGCAAGTGAGGCGAAACATCGGAGAGCTGGACAAGGAAGCTCGACAGAGTTTCTTGAAATCGAAGGAAGACTATTATCGCGAGTTGGCGGATCTTCTGATAACGCAGGGCCGCCTCCCGGAAGCGCAACAGGTGCTGGATTTGCTTAAAGTGGAGGAGTATTCGGAGTTCACCCAGCGTCGGGGAGAAACAAGCTCAGGAACAAAGTCCGTCGCGCTCACACCCAAGGAGGAGAAGTCGAATAAGGAATACGAGGACATCACGGCCGACATCACGGCCATTGGCTCGGAATGGATGCAGCTAAAGTCCAAATCCTCCAGGTCCGCGGACGAAGAAAAACGATACAGCGAATTAAGCGACGAACTGACCGCGGCGAACCAACGGTTGCATGCATTCCTCAACAATCTTTACGACAGGTTTGGCAAGGGCGATCAGGCGAACGCCAGAGTAGAGACTATCAATGAACAAACTGGCGGCTTGCAAACGCTCGTTGCGGAACTCGGCGCCAGAACCATCGCGCTTTACACGCTGGTGCTGGACCAGAAGTGTGTGGTGATGGTGATTACCCCTGCAACCCGAGTGGCGCGCGAAGTGCCGGTCAGCAAGATTGCGCTTCGTACCAAAGTGTTTGCGTTCGTGGACGCCCTCGCGCAGCACAATTCGGAAGAAGACATTCAGTCGAAGGCGCAGGACCTTTACAATATTTTGATTGCGCCGATCTCGAAGGACCTTCAGGGCGCTCAGGCGAAGACGCTTGTATGGTCGCTTGACGACGTCCTTCGCTACGTCCCACTCGCAGCTCTTTATGATGGCAAGCATTACTTGGTCGAACGCTACCAGAACGTAGTCATAACCACAGCCAGCGTGGGGAACCTCAAAGATAAGCCGCGAGTAAGCAAGTGGCGCGGACTGGCGATGGGTGTTTCGAAGGACTACGACGGCTTGGGCCAATTGAAATCCGTACCGGGTGAGTTGGACTCCGTGGTACGCAGCGACACAGCTGCCCGCTCGCACGGCCCGGTTCCCGGCACGATTCTGCTCGACGATTTCTTCACGGAAACAAGCATGGAGATCGCTCTCGAGCAGCACCCTTCACTGGTCCATATCGCGAGTCACTATGTGTTCCAACCCGGTGATGACAAGAGGTCCTATCTGCTGCTGGGCGGCAAGGAGACGGGCGGCCAGGGCTTCCACTTGACGCTGGCAGACCTGCGCGATGATCAGAGGATGGATTTTAAGGGCATTGAATTGTTCACGCTCTCCGGTTGCCAAACGGGTTTGGGGTCAAACGACTCGGACGGCCGCGAGATTGATGGTTTGGGTTTTACGGCGCAGAACAAAGGCGCCAAAGCAGTTATGGCGACACTGTGGCCGGTCGAGGATGCAAGCGTTGGACTGCTCATGGCGAAGTTTTATAGGCTGTGGATCACCACGCCGGGAATGACGAAGGTCGAAGCCTTACAGCAGGCGCAACTCTTTTTCCTGCACAATACCGCTCCGCCTTACAGGAATCCCTACTTTTGGGCGCCATTCATTTTGATTGGCAACTGGAAATAGCTCGCGAGACTTGCTCCTAACCTCGGAAGGGTCTTGACACTTTCATGCGGGCTATGTTATTTCGAAATTACAATCGTCGTGAGGCAGACGCGGCGAATCCGCCAAGTTCGTCGGCGGAATGGAATTTGCAAAGATTGAGCTGAAAAGCGAATTGAGTTTTTTCTACCAACACCCCACCCCGGGAGGTGAAAGCCGCCAGGTTTTCACCTCCTTTTGTTTTTTGGAACGCTGTTCTTCCGGGCTTTTCCTGCGCGATACGCTGATAGAGGTAATCCACTACCGCTCCGTAAAAAAAAACTGAGGAGCGGCTATTTTGCTTTTGCGTTTGTCGGCGTAGAGCAACTCGTCGGCGCGTTCGAGGAAACGCTGCGGAGTTTCGCCTGGTTCGTATCCAACGGATCCATAGGAATATTCCACCGGGATGCGCGTGCCTTCGTACACCACTTCCACCTTTGCAATGCGGTTGAGCAGCGACTGCATTTGTCCGATAGTGCATTCGGGGAGGATCACCAGGAATTCGTCGCCACCCATGCGCACGGCGTAGTCGGAGACCCGGATGGCGCTGTTCAGCCGGTCGGCGAATGCCTTGAGCACATCGTCGCCCGCGGGATGGCCGTGCCGATCGTTGATCATCTTGAAATTGTTGAGGTCGAATGAAATCACGGTAAGCGGATGGCCGTAGCGCTGCGAACGCGCCGCCTCCGCCGCAAGCCGCTGCTCGGCGAACCGCCGGTTGTAGAGCCCGGTCAGCGGGTCTATCGTCGCCAGGCGGTGGAATTCCTCCGCGCGTATGCGCAGCCTCCCCATCGCTTGCAACTGCTCGGAAAGCTGCCGCCGCAACCTTTTCACCTGAACTTGCTGATAAATCGTGTAGGTATTGAAGAGCAGGACCAGCCCAACAAGTCCGCGCACCGCTTGACTCAGGCTGAATTGGAAAAATGGGTCGTCGGTTTTCAGCAACTCCGGAAAGCTCATCGAAACAACCGCGAACGTCAACAGAAGCATGACGATGACGGCCATGATCCAGAGCCACCAGTCGCGGCGCTCGAGTTTCCTCAGACTGGCCTGAATTTCCGTCAGGCGATCTTCCGTCGGGACATCCGCCGTAACTTCCGGCGTCAATTCCGGCGGCAATGAGGGCTGTGTCGTGCTCATGATTCGGCGGACTCCTTATTTCACTTCAACCGGAGCCCAAAACGGTTTGGCTTTATTATAAGTGCCCGGCATCAGAATCCGATTAGAACTCAATCCATTTCTGTTGGCTGATTCGCTGCAAGGCGTACTATTCCTGATCCATCCCCCTTTTCAGAATGAAACTTTGCGCCGCCCCCACGGTGCTTTATGGTGCCGGGCTCCGCCTCGCATCGCTCGATGAGGTGGTTCGCTTAACGGATTCGACGAACAGGTCTGCTTCGCGCGTGGGGCGCGGAATGCGGAACCCATCGCAAACCGCGAGCGCAAATTTGATGGCGCGCGCGAGCGAGATGCGGTAACCCTGCGACACAAAGATGGGCTTCACTCCAGTGCGTGTGCGCACCGCCGCGCCTATTGTTTCGCGCTGCACGATGACCTCGCGCTTCCCGGGGCGCTCCGCATCATTTGTGTGCGGCGCGAGCAGAGGGGTCCACGAGCCGGCCTTCGCCGCGGGTTCGCGATAATCGCCGATCAAAAGGGACTTCGCGCAGCCAATCGTCGGCCGGCCGAGCAGCATTCCCAGATGGCAGGCAAGACCGAAGCGCCGCGGATGCGCATATCCGTGGCCATCGCAGAAGATGAGATCCGGCTCGTGACGCAGCCGCGCAAACACCGCGAGCAGCGCAGGGACTTCGCGAAAGCTGAGCAAGCCGGGCACGTAAGGAAAAGTGAGCGGCAGTTCGATGGAGACGCGCTCGACTTCCACCAGCTCCGGAAACGTGAAGACGACGACTCCAGCGATCGCGCGGCCCGTGCCGCGCTCCCACGAACGGCGCCCGGGCAAGCGGAAGGCTAGGTCGCAGCCCGCGACAAGTTGGACTTTGCCTGTGCGCACTTTGTCAGCGCCGCGCTCGCATTCGAGGCATTCGCGCAAGCGGATTTGGATCTCTCGCGCTTCGGCGGGCGTGACGTCCCAGCGATGCAGGTTCTTTGCTTTCAAGTTGACAGTTCCTCCACGAAAACCTAGATTCCGGGTTGGCGGGAGGCTTACCCCTCCGCGTGCGCAAGCGTCCAATGCATTGATGCAAGAAGCGGGTAGTCTTGAGGCCGCGCCGTCGTATAATACCCCGTGCCCTTTGTTGGACAAGATCGTTGGCGAATACCCGGCTCCGCCGGAAGGGCTTGGAAAAACCGGATAATTCATGTAAGACAAGGCAGATAAGGCTTGGGCTGAATCGCGCGCCATATATAAAGTTATGAGCACCGATCATCAAAAACTCGAAATCACCACGCGCAAAGATGGTGACATCATTGTGGTTGAGCCGCGCGGCCGCGCTACGCTCGGCGAAAACAGCGAACTGCTCGACCGCGAATTGCAGCGTCTGGCCGCCGAGGGCTGGAAGAAAATGCTCGTGGACCTGAGCGGCCTGATCCAGATTGACAGCTCCGGCATCAGCGCGTTGGTTCGCCAATGCACGGGACTCGCGCGCAAGGGCGGCAGCCTCCGCCTCGTATGCCCCGCCGGGCGCGTGCGCGACGCCCTGAGCGTCACGCGATTGCTCGAAGCAATCCCCACTTTCAACACGCTCGCCGCGGCGCTTGGCAGTTTCCAAGCCAAAGCCGCGAACTAGCTCCAATCTCATCGAGATTCTCTCGTTGGGCTCACCTTTGGGCTGGCCGGAGGATTCGTTTATTGGGGGGTACCCCCCAACTTTTCGTAAAAGTGTGCGCCTAAAGAACTTACAGGAACGAAGAGCGCCAAGAGTAAGCGCCTAAAGGACTTGCGGATTTTTCGCCGATTCCGCCCGTAAGCGATTGCGTCGAAATGATTTACGGACGGGAGTGCACTGTCCTCGAGCAATCCCGGCTGTAAGAGTGTGCGCCTAAAGGGCTTAGCTGAGTTTGCGCATATCGGAAGCGCGGGCCGGCCAAAGCTAAACGAGAAATTCATACGGCATGTTACGATAAGATTAATCCAATGTCAAGAGAATTATGTAGGAATTAGGGGAAGATTTGTTACGAAACCAATTCGAATGACTATTCGAATGAGTAAATCGGGGCGATATGAATATCTAGATCAGCTGCCCCACCCATTGCTGCGCGAATGGTGGCCGGCTCGCAAGTCTAAGGCTGTGCCTCCCGCCCTGAACAGATGGTCGCTTAAGTTATGAGTTTGTATAAGCTCGCCAGTGCTTGAAACTTTAGCCCCAGGCCGAAACCCACGAGGAGCAAGCCGACGGAGACCAGCAGTCTAGGCCGCTTAATAACGCCAAATTTATCGAGAGCGTAAAGCGGCCTCTCAATGAAAGGCCAGAAAATGCGATGGAGCACCATGATTGCTGCAAAGATCAGAAAGGCGCACGCGACCAAGAAATCAATAAGATTGGAATATAAAATGAGCATTCCGATTACATCGCGGATTGTCCAGCCAAGTAAAGGGAACCCATTCATAACCAGAATTGGTGCCAAGATGCAAAGCAATGCGAGCAGTAGGTTGGCTAGGACCGTCAGGACAATACTCAGGAAGCCCTTCATCATGGGTATCCGAAGCAAGACAAAACGAGTGGCTGCAATGAATAACAGATCGAATACCGCTCCTCCAATCAAGGCGACCGCAAACATAGCTTTTGCCGTAGTCGGTTGGGTTTCTTCCACACCCAATATACTGGGCAAATTGAAAGTGCCGCGAAGGAATAGATAATCGAATAGCATGTAGGAGACCATCAAGACTGAAAAGAACCAGAGTAAGAATAGTGGCCGCGATCGGATTCGAGTGGAAATAGCCGCGAGAATAACACATACCAAAGCTCCACTTACTATCATCGCATTCGGTTTACTGTTCTGTTGCGCACCTGTGTTGAGGTTGCGAAGCCACGTAATGGCGAGCATAAAACTCAGGGAGGCCATGGATAGGCACACTGAGACGCCTAGTGATCGGACCGAGAAAAGCTTTTCGCCAAAAACCCGCTGAAGTGCCCGAGTAGTGAGCTGCGCTACCGTCCGCATGAAGGCGGTCTGCGATGAAATTGCAGCTTTCTCGGCGTCGTCGATAAGTGACCACGCCTTTACGAGAAGGTTTTGAACTTTACGCTCTTCGTCCTCCTTGAGAAAGAGGCCAGCGTATATCAGAAGGGCTCCTTGACACCCAGCGACTAATCGAGAAAGATGATAAAGGAAAGCGATCATCATTTGCTTGCAATACGGCTCCCTCCGGAGCTTGTAGTCTGCCCTCAACCCCCACGTCCTAATGTTCTTCCAGCCTGGGCAATAAGCTATCGGGCGTCGTAATCGCTTGACTCATCGAATGGATACTGGGCTCGGGTAATCTTACGACTGAGGCCGGAGGATCCCCACGCGCATCCATTCCGTGCGAGGCACCCGGTTGGACTGCCCGCCTTTCTACGAGGCCTTGCTTAGATGTTCCGAGAAAATGGCCTCAAACTTCTCATCAGGGTGCTTGATTATTGATTTTTGATAACTCTTTCTTATGTCCGCAAGCATTGCTCCATATTCCTCCCCATTCTTGAAAGTATTTTTGTAGTCGAAGTATCCACCTCCGCTCTGTTTTTCCTTTATGTAATAGTTAAAATCTGGAATCAAAAGGCGAGTAAATCTTTCCAACGCAGCCTCAACCGTTTTTCTCTGGCTTGGCAGAAAGTTCTCAGGCTCGCCGAGCAGTTTCGAGCCAGTTGTATCGCCAGCAAGAATATCCGCAACTATGCCCATCAGGATGAATCGCGACAATTGATAAGTCCGAACTGCCGGGTCCTCTATGCCCTGGATCGCTGAACAGGCAGAAAGGGAAATGAGATAGGCGAAGTAAATTTTCTCAGGGGTAATGCCGTGTCGAAATACGCGGGAGTAGTCCGACCCAAAGAGCTTTGACTTCTGGTGGGTGCCGTACGGTTCTTGGAGATACACTGCCATCAGCCACTGCGCCGCACGGTCATTGGAAATGACTTCGGACGCTTTCCCCTCGTCACCCTCTTTAATCACATATTCAGGATTTCCTCCAAATCTCTCTTCAAATTGCTTCTGAAGCAAGAGTTGCACGCGGTCATTGGACCTTAGATCGCGGAGGTTTATTCCGTTCTGGTTATTGCTCCGATACGTGATGTCTTCGGCCAAGACGTCATTCGAGCCAACCTCAATAAATTTAGCTATGATCATCAGTTGATCGGAAAGAAAGTCGGAGTTATCAAAGAATGTGATCGCAGACTGGCATCCATTCACGATCGAATAATCGCTTATCGTCACACGGTCCTTTTTCGCCTCCAGAGTTCTGCAAATGATTGTCACCCCGTTATGAAAAATGACGAACCTACTATGCTGCTCTTTATCGCGTACCGCCTTTTCTAAGTCTCGGTTAACTCTTGTTCGTCCAAGACCGAATCTAACATTCAGCGAGAAGAGGGTTCGATCAGAAATTCCCTTCATAGCTGCAATGTCACTTGCTCGAATTGGGCGCACGTGCATCCTCACGCCCTTCACAATTTGTGAATCAAATCCGGGCAGATTGGATTGGAAAGTATGCTCTCCGCCTACGCGCGTATTACGCGTGAGATCTCCGAATTGGCCCAATAGTCTTTGACGATCCCACACGTCAAGCTTCTTTCCCTTCGCATTCACAATCCTTAGGTAGTCTTTCGTATTGTGGTCCCGGACTCTAGTTGTCACGAAGACCAGCCGTACCGGATAATCGGCCCGAAGTTTCGCTTCGATGTCTAGTTTTTCCGTGAGGTTTTTTAGCTCATCGTTTGCGTGACTGGACATCAACGTGGGGATGTTCTCTGGCGTCGAGAACCACTCCGCGCTTGCGACGAATAGCTTTGGTTCTTTGTCGCCAAGGCCCTTGTCTTCCTTTTCCGTGTAGACAGACTGAAATAGAAAGATTTCCTCCGAATCTTCGTCCACCCAGACACCATCGATACCCTTGTCGTTTTCCTTGTCGCATATGGCGTCAACACAAGCGATCTCGTCGAGCCGGAAAACATTGAAGAGGAACCATCGGAGAAGGGTCTTGCTATGGGTTTGACCGGGAATTTTCGATTCTTCTATCACTTTCAAAAACTCTTTAAGTGAAGTTGTCCCGCCTTTAGTTGAAACCTGAACAAGGGAAGCAGCGGCTCTCGACCCGAACTCGGATAGAGTTCGGGTTGGAAACTCTATTTTGAGAGGAGAGCCGCTGTGAGGAAAACCTATCAGGGAACGGAGTACAAGTCCAAGCAGAAGTTCGAGGTGATCGGCAAGCGGGAGTTGCTGGTGGAGGTGCCGCTGCCGATGGTCGAGGTGTGGGAGGAACTGCAAGCCCAAGTCGAACAGTTGACCGGAGAAGCCGGGCTAAGGATCATCGGCACGATTCTGGAAAACGAGGTGACGCGGCGCGTGGGACCTCCGCACCGGCCGGGTCCCGAGTCGGGCGCGGTGCGCTGGGGCCGCCAGCCCGGCTACGTGATCTTCAGCGGGCAGAAAGTAGCGGTGACTCGCCCACGAGTGCGCACACGGGCAGGTCAAGAAGTGGAACTGGATAGTTACGCGCGCCTGCAACACGACGGACGGCGGCAGCGAGCCGTGCGGGAAGGCATCGTCGCGGGACTGACTTCACGGAACTATCGCCGCGCGGTCCAGAGCGTGCTGGACGGCTACGGGATCGAGAAATCCAGCGTGAGCCGCCAGTTCGTGGCTGCCAGTGCCACGCAGTTGCAAGAACTGTGCGAGAAAAAGCTTGACGCTCTCGATCTGGCAGCCATCCTGATCGATGGGATCCATCTCGGCAAGCAAGTGCTGGTGGTGGCGCTGGGCATCGAAATCAGCGGGGAAAAGCACGTTCTGGGGCTGTGGCAAGGAGCGACGGAGAACACCACGGTGGTGAAGGAGTTGCTGGAGGATCTGGTGACGCGCGGTCTCGATGCGGAGCGTCGCTACTTGTTCGTGATCGACGGGGCGAAAGCGCTGCGGGCGGGGATCGAGCGCGTGTTTGGCGAGCGCGCGGAGGTGCAGCGCTGCCAGATCCACAAGCGGCGCAACGTGAAAGAGCATCTGCCGAAGAGCGCCCAGGGTGATACGGACCGGAGAATCCGCAACGCCTACGCGATGACGGATTACGCGGCGGCGAAAGCGGAGTTGGAGAAAATCTTCCGGCAACTGGAACGCATCAACCCGAGCGCGGCGCGCAGCTTGGAAGAAGGGCTGGAGGAAACGCTGACGGTGCACCGGCTAGGCGTGGGCTGGCTGCTGCGCCGAACGCTGGCTTCGACCAATCCCATCGAGTCGTGCCTGTCGACCGTCGAGCGAGTGGCGCGGAACGTAAAACGCTGGCGAGAAGGAGAGCACGCCTTGCGCTGGACGGCTACCGGGTTGTTGGAAGCGCAGAAGAAATTCCGGCGAGTGAAAGGCTATCGGGAACTGGAACTCTTGCATCGCCGGATGAACCCGTCGTTGACTCAGCAGGCGCAGGTCGCGTAACGTGCGGAAAGTCGAGAGCCGCTGCTTTCAACTAAACCGGGGACAACTTCCTTTAAGTTGCTGTTCCATAGTAGTGAACCATAAGCTAGATAATTAGAAATTGTCTAGTAAAATAATAAAATACGCTAAGATTCTAATGCGTATCTATCGTGCGAGTCGAGTACCGAATTGATGGACGAGCTGGCGACTGACGTCTAGAGAAACGGCTGGGCAATCGGATGAGCATTTCGTTTTTGAGTGTGCGGGGCCACGTTACAGAGCAAACTGCTCCTGCGGTACTAAAACAAGATTCTAAGTAAACTGGCTCCTGAACACCGCCTTGATATGCGCGAGCCTCGCGCTAAGTTTCGCGGATTCTTCGGTTAGGCCAAGCTCGTTGGCGATGCGAATTGCATCATGGAACGCTTCCTTGGCGGAGCTGTAATAGCCTGTGGCCGCCGACGACGAGTGCGCCTTCTCGTACAAATCGTCGTAGGCCTGTTCGCCAAACGCCTTCAGGGCTTCCATGCGGGCGAGCTTGTCTTCACGTTCGGTGGGCATCCGGCGGCCTAAGAATTCTTGCGCAACTCGGCCAGTACGAGCTTCGCGACTTCCTTGAGCGTCTCAAACACTCCGAACCCGTTGACCGCGACAGCCTCCAGCACCGGCTCGCCTTTTCTCTGCAGCTTTTGCTTCAGGTCCTCGATCGGAAGAATGTCCGGCAGATCGCGTTTGTTCAATTGAAGGATGTAGGGAATCGTATCGAATGAAAGTTTGTGCTCGGCGAGATGCTCCTGCAAATTCTCAAGCGTCTCGAGATTCGCGTCCATGCGCTCTTCCTGCGAATCGGCCACGAAGATCACGCCGTCCGCGCCCTTGAGGATGAGCTTGCGGCTCGCTTCATAAAAAACCTGGCCGGGCACGGTGTAAAGATGCAATCGCGTTTTGAAACCGCGAACGGTACCGAGGTCCAACGGAAGAAAGTCGAAAAAGAGTGTCCGGTCGGTCTCCGTGGCCAGCGAAATCATTTTCCCTTTTTGATTTGCGCCGGTATTTTCGTAAATCCACTGTAGGTTTGCGGTTTTGCCGCCCAGGCCGGGCCCGTAGTAGACCAGCTTGCAATTGATCTCTCGGGCAGGAAAGTTGATAAATGGCAACGGACGCTCCGAATTCTCTCTTCGACGTTATAACATACGGCGCGAAGGCGACCAATGCGCAAGCGCGCTCGGGTTTCCGGAAGGGAACGCTTGGACACATCGTTTTCGGCCCCGTTTGACCGCAAGGGGCAGCTTTGTTACGATGCGCGCATGTCCGGAACAAAAAGGCCCGCAAAGCGCCGCTCGGCGCAAGCCTCCACAGGAAGGGCAGGTGGCGCTAAGCTATTGAAACAAAAGGGGGTTAAGAAGAAGGCGGCCCCGCGCAAGTCCCCGATTAACCTGGTGGACCCCGAGGTCCAGCAGCAATATAAGAATTACGAAGAAGCTCTTCGGCAATTCCATCAGCAGAAATTCCACAAAGCGAAAGAGTTGCTTGAGAAAGTAATCGCCGCCCCGAGCAAAGAGCTTGCCGACCGCGCGCGCGTCCACCTGAGCATTTGCGACCAGCGCATCAGCCGGCAGCCTTCCACTTCGCTGCGCACGCCCGAGGAGTACTATCAGCACGGCGTGGCGATGATGAACCACGGCCGCTGGGACGAAGCGCGCGAACATCTTGCGCGCGCGCGCAAACTCGCGCCGAAGTCCGACTATATTGTTTATGCGATGGCGGCGCTCGATTGCCTGACGGGTGAAGCGGAATCAGCGATGGAAAATTTGAAGCTGGCTATAGAACTCAAGCCTGAAAACCGCTACCACGCGCGCAACGACGAAGACTTCGCATTCCTCCAGGAAGATCCGCGCTTTACTGAATTGCTCTACCCCGAACGCGAAGGCATGGGCGGATAATTCGTCCACGCGCGCGGTGCGCCGCCAGTGAAACGCAACAATTCATCGCGCAAATCATCAGACAAATCTCCGTTCAACTTATCAAGAAATACCCGCGGCAGAATCGTTGCCATCGGCGGCGGCACCGGGCTTTCCACTGTTTTGCGCGGACTAAAGGAATTTGCGCCGCAGCACGGGCAAACCGATGCGCTGCATCCAATCGAGGATATTGCGGCGGTCGTGACGGTGATGGACGACGGCGGCAGCTCGGGGCGGTTGCGCCGCGAGTACCGCATTCTTCCGCCGGGCGACATCCGCAATTGCCTGGTGGCGCTGTCAGATGACGAGGCGCTGCTCAGCCGGTTATTCCAATACAGGTTTGCCGCCGGCCGCGGATTGCGCGGGCACAGCTTCGGAAATCTTTTTCTCGCGGCGCTGGCGAATATCACTGGCGACTTCGCCGAAGCGGTGCGCATGAGCGGCCAGGTGCTGGCCATCCGCGGACGGATTTATCCCTCAACACTGCAGAACGTGACGCTCGAAGCGACGATGCAAGATGGGCGCGTGGTAGCGGGCGAGACGCGCATTCCACGCGCGCGCGGACGGATCCGCGAATTGCGATTGCGGCCTCGGCGCGTGCGTCCACTGGCCGAAGCGATGGATGCAATTCAACACGCAAGTGTGATCCTCGTAGGCCCCGGCTCTCTTTACACAAGCTTGATTCCGAACCTGCTCGTTTCCGGCGTGGCTGGGGAGATTGCGCGATCAAAGGCCGCGCGCGTTTACATCTCCAATTTAATGACGCAGCCGGGAGAGACGGACGAAATGTCCACTGCGGACCACGTTCGCGCCATCTACCAGCACACCGGCCGCAAACTTTTCGATTGGGTGGTGATCAACCAGCAGAAAATTTCGCCGCGGGTGGCAAGGCGATATCACGCGGAGGGAGCAGAGCCGGTGTTGAACGATACGCGCGAACTTTCGCGGTTGGGCTTGCGGTGCATCTCCGCAGAGTTGCTCGAAGAGCGCGGCGTCATCCGGCACAATTCGGCGCGGCTGGCGCGGTTGCTGGTAAATACATTTCTTACGCGCGCAGCCGGGCACTGAGTTAAGTGGGACCGAATGATTCAAAAAGAGACGACAGATGTCCGGCGCCTCGCACTTTCCTTGCGCGCCAGCGGTGAGGCTCGTATACTTCCCTCCGCCGCTCAGCCGGGGTGTGAGGCACTGTACCCTCCCGATCCCGCGAGAAATTGCTTCAGAAACAGGGCTTCAGAAGACGGACGCTGGCAGTTCATCCCGAGGAGAGTACTTGATGGCGAACGCCGCCCCGAATGAATTCAACATCTACGAATCCGCTGAAGCGCGGTTTGAAGAGGCGGCGAGGCGCCTGGGTCTGGAACCGGACCTGTATAAGTATTTGAGGTATCCGAACAAGGAAATCACCGTCTACCTTCCCGTGACGCTGGATAACGGCAGGCTAGAAGTTTTCGTCGGTTACCGGGTTCACCACTCGATTGTGCGCGGGCCGTGCAAGGGCGGGATTCGCTTTGACAAAAATGTTTCCCTGGACGAAGTGCGCGCGCTCGCCGCGTGGATGACCTGGAAGTGCGCTGTCGTTAATATTCCTTTCGGCGGCGCGAAGGGCGGCGTGATTTGCGATCCCAGCAAGCTCTCCCAACGTGAGATTGAACGCATCACGCGGCGCTATACGGCGGAATTAAGCGAATGGATCGGCCCCGAGCGCGACGTCCCCGCGCCGGACCTGGGCACCAATGAACAGACCATGGCGTGGGTGATGGATACGTATTCGATGCACGCGCGCCACACGACCACGGCGGTGGTGACCGGGAAGCCGCTCGATTTGGGCGGCTCGCGCGGGCGGCGCGAGGCCACCGGGCGGGGCTGTTTGATGGTGTGTGACCGCGCAGTCACGCGCCTGGGCATGAAGCGCGAAGAAACGCGCGTCATCATTCAAGGATTCGGAAATGTCGGCTCCATGGCCGCTATGCTGATGCATCAGGCGGGCTATAAGATCGTCGGCGCGGCGGATGTGTACGGCGCCCTTTACAATGAGAAGGGCTTCGACGTGCCGAAGCTCATCGATTGGGTAGGCGTGCAGAAGAAACCGTTGCCGGAGTTTCCCGCCGGCGGAACAAAATTTACCTCGCAGGAGGTGTTGTTTCAGCCGTGCGATCTCCTGATTCCTGCAGCGGTGGAAAACCAAATCACCACGCAAAATGCGAATCGCGTGCAGGCGAAGATCCTGTGCGAGGGCGCAAACGGGCCCACTACATCCGCCGCGGATAAAATCATTGATGAAAAGGGAATCTTCGTGATACCAGACATCCTGGCAAACGCCGGCGGGGTGAGCGTCAGCTACTTTGAGTGGGTGCAGGACCGCCAGGGCTTCTTCTGGCGGGAAAGCGAAGTAAATGAGAGACTGCGCGACATTATGGAAAGCAGCTTCGATGAAGTCGTGCGCTATGCGGGAACGCACGGGGTAAACAACCGCATCGCGGCTTACATGTTGGCGATTAACCGCGTTGCCGTCGCCCTGAAGCATCGTGGAATTTACGCCTGACCAGGAACGTCCGGCTGGGCGAGACGCTGGATCGTGAGGAATATGTCGGAAGCTGTTATGTGCGTGGATCACCTTACTCCTGGCCACGATAAGACCGAACATCAGCACCGCCATGATATCTGTATGGTGGGGCGCTGGCTTTATGAGCAGGGCTTTGTTCCTGCCACGGACGGCAATCTTTCCGTCCGCCTCTCGGAGAATCGAATCCTCACCACTCCTGCGGGCACTTGCAAAGGGAGGCTCGACCCTCGCGAGGCCGTAATTACGGACATGGAAGGGCGCAGACTGGAAGGCCGCTGCGAACCGTCCACGGAATTGGGGATGCATCTTCTGATCTATCGCTTGAGGCGCGATGTGAACGCCGTCTGCCACGCTCACCCGCCGATCGCCACAGGTTTTGCCGCCGCGGGAAGCAGCCTGGAAAAACCATTGATCGCGGAGATGGTTGTGAATCTGGGTCCGGTGCCTTTGGCGCCTTATGCAGAACCCGGCTCGCATGCGCTTCGCGATTCGCTCGAACCTTTTGTTAGGCAGCACGACGCGATTTTGATGGCGAATCATGGCGTGGTCACTTATGGTACGGACTTGCTGACCGCGTTTCGCCGGATGGAGTGCGTGGAGCATTGCGCTCGGATTACGCTTGTCACCGAGCTTCTCGGCAAACAAAGCTTGCTTTCTGGCCGCGATGTGGAAAAATTGCTCGCAGCGCACCCCCGCCATAAAATTTAGGCGGCGATGCATCGCCGGCGCACGCCGGCCGCGGAGGTTTAAGAATGGGCGAAGCACTCGGCATGATCGAGACGCGGGGCCTGGTGGCAATGATCGAAGCCTCTGACGCGATGGTGAAGGCGGCGAAGGTTACTCTGGTGGGCTGGGAAAAAATCGGCTCGGGCTACGTCACGGCGATGGTGCGCGGGGATGTTGCCGCCGTCAAAGCTGCCACTGACGCAGGCTCCGCCGCGGCCCGGCGCGTCGGCGAATTGATTGCCGTTCATGTGATTCCGCGCCCGCATCCCTCGCTCGAAGATGTCCTGCCCATCGGGAAGTCGGCTGCCGCTGTGGGTGTCGGAGATTAGGCGCGAGCCCTGCGTTGTGATAGCGCTGCATTGGATGCGGATGCGCACATATTGAAATGATTCTTGGCCGCATCGTCGGTACAGTCGTTTCCACGCGTAAGGACCCGCGCCTTGAAGGACTTAAACTCCTCATCGTCAAACCCGTTTCGCCTGAAGGCGCGGACGAATCCGGCTATCTGATCGCAGTGGACACCGTGGACTCCGGATTCCGCGAAACCGTTCTTGTCGTCTCCGGCAGTTCCGCGCGCATGGCCGCCGAATGCAAGGACCGTCCCGTGGATGCCGCCATCGTCGGTGTTGTGGACACCGTGCAGCTTGACGCCGCGCATGAAGCCGAACTCGTCTCTTCCCGCAGAAAATAAAATGCAACTTGGCAGAGTGATCGGGACCGTCGTCTGTACGATGAAAGATGCGCGGCTCATCGGACAAAAACTTCTCGTCGTCCAGCCACTCGACCGGAATGGCCGTGCAAAAGGAAAACCTCTCGTTGCGCTCGATGCTGTTGGCGCCGGCGCCGGTGAAACCATTTACTGGTGCCGCGGGAAAGAGGCGAGCTTTCCTTTTCTTCCCGATGAAATCCCCACGGAAGCGACAATTGTAGGAATTGTGGACGAAATAAATCTCACATCGAGGCTCCCATGAAGAAGAAAAAGAAAAACTCTAATAAGGGGGCGCTCGTTCGGTGGTACGCGGAGGATCTCGGCGCGCGTTTGCTTGAGGTCTCTGAGGAAGCATTCCAGCGAGCGCTCGGCCGAAAGTCCGGCGTTTATGTGCTCAGCAGAGGGGATAAACCATACTACGTTGGGCTTGCGAGCACGCTAAGGAAGAGGTTACCCAAACACCGTAAGGACCACTTGCGAAACAAATGGGACCGATTCAGCTTCTATTCGATGAAGAACAAATATATTAAGGACGTTGAAACTCTCTTGATTCGCGTGGCAGATCCTGACGGCAATGAGGCGAAGGGCCATTTCGGAAAAAACAGAAATTTGAAGAGCAAACTGAAAACTTGGATTAAACAAGAATTTAACGAACTGATCGGAGCCAAGTGACTTGCTGATCGGCAAGGTTGTGGGAGACATCGTAGCGACGCAGAAGACGCCCTCGCATGTCGGGCGCAAAATCCTCATCGTGCAGCCGCTGAATCTCGATGGCACTGATCGCGGCGAACCGGTCCTCGCGCTCGATTCTGTGGACGCTGGATCGGGCGACCGCGTCTTGCTCACAACCGAAGGTTTTTCCGCGATGACGGCCGTAGGCCGCCCCAACTCCCCGATTGATATGGCTGTGATCGGCGTGATCGATTCGGTGAATTTGGTCGCCAACGTAAAATGACCGGCCCCTGCGCCCTGTTCCCCTGGGCGCAGATTCGCAATTCTCAAGAAGCCTTCTAACACTCACGTGCTGGATACTTGCGCCGATATGGAGTAAATTTCGGCCACTCAAGCGACATCCTTGGGAGGATTTGATGAGCACGGCCCCAAACGCAACTCCGGACCCAACTCCGAACACTACAAAGATAAGCCACGTCATGCTGGGCGTGGAAAGCACTTCGCGCTCGCTAGAATTCTATAGGGACAAGCTCGGCCTCTCCGTGCAGAGCGAACATGAAGGCTTCGCCTTTCTCGATGCGGGTGGTTTCACACTCGCGCTGAGTGAAGGCCTTGCAAGAGCTTGCGAACCGCGCGTCGGCGCGACGGAACTTGTTTTTGGAGTGGAAGACGTCCGCGCCGCGTACGAATCGCTGAAGAGCAAGGGCGTCGAGTTCACGCACGAGCCGCGCGCGGTTGCCGGCCCCATGTTCGCCGCCAACTTTACCGACCCCGACGGGCACCGGCTTTCGATCTTCGGTCCGGAACACAAGGCCTAGCCGCGGCTTCCAAGCGCACATCAGTTTCGTTTTCGCATGAAGCGAACTTCCGGAAGATTCGCCGTGAATCCCCATTTCTCATAAAACGGAATCAGCTCCGCGCGCGTGTACAATTCGATATCGCGCACGCTCTGTAATTCCGGATGGTTCAGGACGGCTTCGACAAGCACCCTGCCGAATCCTCGCCCGCGAAGCTCTTCATCCACAATCACATCGTAAACTGTCGCTTTGTAGATAAAGTCCGTAAGAACCCGCGCAAATGCGACAAGCCGCCGCGATCCGCTCTCGCAAATTCCCACAATCGGCTTGGAATTTCGCAGGACTCTGTCGACATCCTGCAGCTTCCTTTCGCGCGACCACCAGACCTGCAGGTAAAGCCGGTGCAGGTCATCTCTTTGAGAGAGCGTAAGTTCCGTGATTTGCTCATATCCGGATGGCATTGGGAATTGGCTGGTCACGATTCCTCACACGAGAGGTAGTTTGTTCAACACAAGAACACCACGGCCGCGCGTCCCAGCAAACTTCCAATATGGCCTCGCCACCCGTCTTTTTTTGCCAAATTGGACGGGAGCGCGATTCGCGGCCACGCGCAAAGCGAAATTGATGGAAACCACGCGTTGACACGCCGCCAAGCGTGCTGAATAATCCTTTCGCCGGGCTTTCGCCCGCCCATTCATGATCGCCCAACTTCGCGGAACGCTGCTTGATAAGCGCCCCAATCAAGTTTTGGTGGATGTCGGCGGCGTCGGCTATCAGGTGCACATCCCGCTCTCGACCTATTATTCGCTTGGGGATCTCCATAGCACGGTTACGCTGCTCATTCACACGCACATGCGCGACGACGGCATCTCTCTCTACGGCTTTCTTTCTTCGCGCGAAAAGCAGTGCTTCGAGCTGCTGATCGGTGCATCGGGCGTCGGCCCCGTTCTCGCGATGAAAATTCTTTCCGGCATGAACGTCGAGGATCTCATCCCCGCAATTCGCGGTGGAGACCTCGCGGCGCTTACGCGCATCCCCGGCGTGGGAAAAAAGACCGCCGAGCGTATCGTTGTCGAGCTGCGCGACAAACTCGCCGCCATGGAAGCGCACGCCCCGCCGCGCGCGGCCTCGCCGGCAGGGCCGGCTGCGGACGTTGTCTCCGCACTGATCAATCTTGGTTACGAAGAACGGGACGCGAAGAGAGTCGTCGAAGAGTCCCAGCGCACCGCCGGGACAGAATTTGAGGGATTGCTCAAGGCCTCTTTGCAGAGGCTGGCGCCTTCCCGCGAAAGCCGCAGAAAAGCGGCCGGTCAGGATTAAATTAAGAGGGACATGCGAGTTCACGAATGAGTGCGATGAAACCAGCTGGGCCGATCCTTTCGCACGGTGCGAAGCGCGAGAGCCGCGTCATATCCGGCCAAGCCTTTGACGACGACGCGCGCATCGAATCGAGTGTCCGCCCGAGGCGGCTTTCGGATTTCATCGGGCAATCGCGCGTAAAAGAAAATCTCTCGATCTTCATTGAAGCCGCGCGCACGCGCGGCGAGGCGCTCGACCACGTCCTGCTATTCGGCCCGCCCGGACTTGGCAAAACAACTCTCGCGCAAATCATCGCCAGTGAAATGGGCGTCGCCATTAAGACAAGTTCCGGCCCTCTGCTCGAGCGCAAGGGCGACCTCACCGCCGTCTTGACTGCAATCGAGCATCGCGAAGTTTTCTTCCTCGACGAAATTCACCGGCTCATGCCAGCCGTCGAAGAGGTCCTCTATCCGGCGATGGAGGATTACCGCATTGACCTCATCATCGGCCAGGGCCCCGGCGCCCGCATTCATCCCTTCCAATTGAACAAGTTCACGCTCGTCGGCGCCACCACGCGCGCGGGACTCATCACCGCGCCGCTGCGCTCGCGTTTCGGAATTGTGCACCGGTTGGATTTCTACACGCCCGAGGATCTCGCTGTGATTGTCCGCCGCTCGGCGAAAATTCTGAACATTCCCGTTGACGACGATGGCGCGTTTGAAATCGCAAGCCGCGCTCGCGGCACGCCGCGCGTGGCCAATCGTTTGCTGCGCCGCGCCCGCGACTTTGCTGAAGTCCGCGCCAAAGGCCACGTCACGCACGAAGTCGCCCGCGAAGCGCTACAAATGCTCGGAGTTGACGAGCACGGCCTCGATGAAACCGACCGCAACCTGATGCTCACCATCATCCAGAAGTATTCCGGCGGGCCGGTGGGACTCAATACCATCGCGGCCTCGCTCAGCGAAGAAGAAGACGCCATCGAAGAAATCTACGAACCCTATCTGATGCAGCTCGGCCTGCTCGACCGCACGCAGCGCGGTCGTGTCGCCACTCCGCTCGCCTACAAGCACTTCGGCATGGAACCGCCTCATCGCCAGCCGCCGCTTTTTTAGTGGTGGCGGCGATGCCCAGTCACACGGCGTATCTTTCCCTCGGTTCAAATCTCGGCGACCGCGCCAAAAATATCGATCGTGCGCTTGCGATGTTCGCCGCCGCGGGTGTGCGAATGATTCGCCGCTCATCGCTCTACAAAACCGAGCCAGTGGATTTCACCGCGCAAGGTTGGTTCCTGAATCTCGCCGCTGAAGCGGAAACCGCGCTGATGCCGCTCCAGCTTCTTCACGCGATTCGCCGCGTCGAGCAGGAGATGGGACGCCGCAGAATTGTCCGCGCAGGGCCGCGCGTCCTCGATATTGACATCCTGCTTTACGGCACGAGCATCGTCCGCACGGCTGAACTTGAAATCCCGCATCCCCGCATGGCCGAGAGGCGCTTCGTGCTCGTGCCCATGGCCGAGCTAGCGCCGGGCCTGCGCCACCCCGTGTTAAAGCTCACCATGCTCGAATTGTTGGCTTCCACGCAGGATCGCAATCAGGTGATTCGCTGGCAGGAGTAAATCCGTGACTATCAGAGATCGCGAAGATGGCTGCGAAGATTGCTACAAGGTTTCACCCGGATTGAAAGTCTTCTTTTTCTTCCGTTCTTTCTCTTCCACTTCCTGCCGCTCGTATTCCATCATCTCTTCCTCGGTCATCATGTAATCTTCGCGCGCCGCGAACATTTCGTTCCGCCGCCCTTCCAAGCGAGTCCCGCCGCGCACCAGCGGCCGGGGTGTCACGCGAAATTCAAACTGCACATTTCGCAGCGGCGCGTCGATGGCCTTCGCCTCGATTAGCAGGTCACTGACTTTTTCAAGGAAGTCGTGCAGATGGTAGGGCTTCAGCAAATAGGGCAGACCGGCTCGGTCGAGAACCGGCTGGACTTCGGATGCCGCGAGAGTCGGAACCAGGAAGAGGACTCGCGCCGGCGCGCGTGCGCCTTCCGCCGCGGTTGCAAGTGCAAGGTCGCGTAGAATCTCGAATACTGGTCCGGCAATCCCCGTCATTGCGACGTTCGCGATCACCAGCCGAGCATTGCCTCGCGCAAGCTCCGCAAGCGCTTCGCGGGCCTTGGCAAACACACGCACTTCCCAGCCTTCCGAGTCGAGCACCATCTGCAGTGCCGCCTGGCTGACAATGTCGTCGTCGAGAATCAGAATGCCTACGGAGTCCACGCTAGCCTCTTCAGCCAGTATATTCCCAGTGCGCCCGCTGGATGTCGCCGATCCGCATTCTTGGCGCACATCGTGCACTGTTACGAGGTACAGTAAGGATGATCGGCGAAGATGACCAGTAGAGTTGGCTGTGCGAAAAGACAAGTGTTGATGCAGAGCAGCAACGCTCGAGATCAGCGATGAATAAAAACTCAAAGCAGCGCTCCGGCCCCACGTTTCTCGAAGCCTTCATGCGAGGCCTGCGCCTGCGCTGCCCGTGCTGCGGGCTGGGTACCCTTTTTTCTCGGCCTTTCCGCATGCGCCACGATTGCCCGGTCTGCGGCCTCGCTTACTTCCGCGAGCCGGGGTATTACGTCGGCGCGATGATCATTAATTATGCCGCCACGTCCTTTCTCATGCTGGTCCTCTATCTCCTTGTGGTGTTTTTCGTCCCGCCCATTTGGAATGCGCCGCCTGAAACCAAGATTCCCGTTTGGATGGCCGCCGCCATCGCTGTTTCCCTTGCGCTCTTCCACCATTCCCGCGCTCTGTGGCTCGCGGTGGACTATTGGCTGGAGCCCTGGCAACCTCGCGACCCTCTCCTCCGCGATCCCTCCCCGAACAATTGAATTACCCATAGCGAACAAATAGCGAAAGATTTCGCTTGACAAAGCGAACAAAAAGCGAATAAAATCCGCTCCATTGAGAAGCAAATTCAGCTGCGAGCCGGGCGATGGCCACTTTCCCCACTCCTACCTTATTTCCCAACGCCCCTTGCCACGGGGGCGCCGAGCCACCGGCTTCGTCACAAACGAGGCCTGCTGCCGACTCTGTCGGCATCGCCCGGCTCGCCGCTGCTTCTCCCTGCGCTGACGCCAAGCGCGGCACGGAATACTTCGTCCTCCCCGTCCGCTCGATCCTGAACGCCTGTGAATCCTCGCGGGTCCCTTTCCCTTGGACGATCAATCCCTATCGAGGTTGTGAATTCGGCTGCCTCTATTGCTACGCGCGCTATACACACGAATACATGGAGCTGGACGGCGGCGATTTCGATCGAAAAATTTACGCCAAGGCCAACGCCGGCCCCATCGTCAGCCGCGATCTTTCCGAAAAATGCGCCAGCGGTGAGCACATCGCCATCGGCTCGGCCACCGATCCCTATCAGCCCGCGGAGAAGGAATTCGGCGTCACGCGCTCCATCCTCGAGCGCATGGCCGAACGCGATGGCCACTCGCTTTCCATTACCACGAAATCCGATCAGGTCGTGCGCGATATCGAGTTGCTGCGAAAAATCTCCGCGCGCTCCACGCTCACCATCAACATCACTATCGTCACGCTCCGCACGCGCCTCGCGCGTCTGCTCGAACCTCGCGCGCCACGCCCGGATCTGCGCCTGAAAGCCCTGCGCGCGCTTCGTGAAGCGGGTCTTGCGGCCGGAGTTTTTGCAATGCCGGTTCTGCCGGGCCTCACGGATAGCAATGAACATCTCGAAGCGCTGGCTCGCGCCGCAAGCGAAGCAGGCGCGCAATGGTTCCTCGCGGCGCCTCTTTTTTTGATGCCGTCGTCGGCGAAACATTTTCTTCCGTTTGTCGAAGAAAAGTTTCCGCGCCTCGCAAAGCGTTACCGGGAATGGTACAGCCGCGCGGCCTATCCTCCCGATGACTACCGCAAGGAAATCAGCGAAAAAGTCGCGGCATTGCGCCGCAAGTACGGGCTCGGCTCCAGCCCCGCGCAGGCGCACCCCGGCCCGTCCGCGCCGCAGCTCTCACTTGAGTTGGGCCTTTCGCCAGATGCAAGTCGCGCCGTCAAAAGTTGCCGATGACTCTGGTCGGACCAATTTCCATTCGTGATGACCACGAATGGTGGAGGTGGACCCTTGTCAGACTGGAAAGAGCGCGTTGCACTCGTCACGGGAGCGAGCCGCGGAGTTGGAAAGGGCATAGCGAACGAGCTTGCGGGTGCTGGCGCTACGGTTTACATCACCGGACGCACTGCGCGGGACATGCGGTACATCGTGAACAGGGGCGTCGCCATTCAGTGTGATCATCGGGATGACGCGCAGGTCGAAGCCGTTTTCCGCCGTATCAACGATGAGCGGGGCCGCTTGGACATTCTCGTCAACAATGTTTGGGGCGGTTACGAAAACATGATGGAGGCGGGCGAATTCACCTGGGCGCGCCCTTTCTGGCAACAACCGATGTGGAGATGGGACGCCATGTTCAACGCGGGGGTGCGCGCGCATTATCACGCAAGCCGTCTGGCGGCTCCAATGATGATCGCCCGGCGGTCCGGCTTGATCGTGAATCTTTCTTACTGGGCTGCGCAGAAGCACATTGCGAATGTTGCTTATGGAGTCGCCAAGGCCGCCACGGACAAAATGACCGCGGACATTGCCCATGAGCTGAGAGACCACGGCGTCGCTGTCGTTTCGCTTTATCCCGGCTTGGTCCGGACGGAAAAGGTTTTGCAGGCTGCCGCGTGGCTGGACATGAGTAATTCAGAATCGCCTGAGTTCATCGGGCGTGCAGTTGTAGCGCTTGCAGATGATGCGGACATTATGCAGGTGACGGGGAAGGTGGTCGTTGCGGCAAGTCTGGCCCAGAAAGTTGGCTTCGCGGACGTAGATGGTAACAGGCCGCGTCCACTTACTTTGGAAGAAGCCTGACCGGGAACCAAAGTGACTGAAATATTGTACGCATCATTGAGGAGACAGTTCAGGGAACGATAATTCGCGGCGCCTCCTGCTGCCCCGCAGCCTCGCGCGGAAATTGCGATCGCAGAAATTCCAGAAACATTCGCGAGCGGGGGCGCCCGTTCGTCTGCTGCCGCCCCACGCGCAGCAGGAACACAAGCAAGTGGAATGCATCGGTGTCTTTCAAACGAGCCGCTCCGCCCCGCTCGGCCGCTTCGCGTTTGTAATCCTCAAGGAATTTCACCAGCGCGGCGTAAATTGCCTGCGGCGGCCCGCCCGCCGGAGGCTTCTCGTAAATAATTCCCGAGCCAAGTGTGCGATACGTTTCCGCCAGCGCCTGCAACGCCGCCAGCACATCCGCATCCGCCGCCGACTGCGATTCCGCCGCGGCTTTCAGTATCGCGAAGCCGAGTCCGGAAACCACCGGCCCGCGTTCGTGGATCAAATCCGGAGAAAATTCAACATCCGGAAATGGAATGTCGGTAACGGAAAGCGGCTTGCGGTGTTGAGCCTCGTACCGGTGCGCCGCCACCAGGTAGCCGCAATCCACCGGGCACTCAATCGTCACCTCGCGTTCCGTCGCGCAGCATACGGCGCAAATCTTCTCGCCCTTCGCGGGACAGAATCGCTCGGCCTTTCGCTTCTGGCAAATGGGGCAGGTTGTCGTCGGCGTCATTTGATTCAGCGGACTTGAGGATTCAATGTAAGGGATGTCTCTCCGCAGCGCAAATTTTCAATCCGCGATTGCCGAGCGCTCGCGAACTAAAAAGCCCGCCACGATTCCATTCGGGCACACCCCGACCGAAGCCGGGGCGTCCTCAATGAGTTTGCGGGAAACTTACTTCGACATGTTCTTCGGAGAATGCTTGTCCAGCACGCTCAAAAGTTCTTGCGCCGCTGCGGGAGCGGGGACCGTGCCATGCAGCGCGACGTCCCTCGCGGAAACCTTCTTCCCGTAGAGCCTTTCGTTTGCTTCATTGTCCGGACGCAGTGTCGAGCCCTCCAGCGACACGCCGGCAAACAACCCGCGCGACCGCGAATAGCTCAGGACTTCCGCGCGCATCGTGGCGTCGGTTTCCGCCGATGCGTCTCGTCCCTTTGGACCCGCCGCCGCATTGGCATCCGCGCCCAGCTTCACTTTGCTGGTCAGGATTCCGCTTGCGCCGCGGTCATTCATCACCAGTAGCACGAAATCCGTCGCATCGCCGCCGAGCTGGAATCCAATGCTTGCGCCTTCGAGCGCCATCGCCGTCGGAGCGCCCCATTTGCCCGTGAAATTATCCCCGCCGCGGCAGGTCATCGCGCCGCGTCCATAACTCCCGCCGATGCCGATCGCGCCTTTCACCACCGACGGCATCACGATCACGCATTCCGCTTTGTCCAGCAGGGCCTGCGGGATGTCGTCCGGCACGTCCAGAATTTCTTTCATCACCGTGCCGCAGTTGCGCAGCCGTTCTTCGTCTTTGTCCTTATCTGCGGCCAGCAGCGGCAGGGCTGCAATCCCCGTTGCGAGCAACAACGCAATCGCTTTTCGCATATCTCTCCTCTCAAATCTCAATTGACCGGGTACCTAGGATGATAAATCTTCCCGCCGCCGCGTGCAACGCCGCGAGCCCTTCTCTCGCCGCCGCGGTTTGACGCGTCCGCGGGAAAACGATAGCTTCGATGCGTTCTGATTGCCGGAACCATCTGCCTCACTGAATCTATGGCGCGTGAAAATATTCGTTCTTCATTTTTCGTGGCGGCCTTTTTCTTGGCGGCGTTCGGCGCCTCTTTGTCTGCCCAAGCTCCGCCGCGCCATGTGGCTCCCCGGACGCGTGAGCGCGCCGATATTGCCGCCTTCCGCGCCCGCGTCGAGCGGATTCTTTCCGCGCCCGAAGTAAGCCGCGGCTACTGGGGCCTTTTCATCCAGGACGCCGACACCGGCGAAGTTCTTTTCGCGCAGAATGCCGACCGCTACTTTCTGCCTGCCTCGAATGCAAAGCTGTTCACTGCCGCGCTCGCGCTCGCCACGCTCGGCCCCGACTACCGCTTCCACACCACCATCGTAACTCGCGCGGCCGTGGATGCCAACGGCGCGCTGCAAGGCGATTTGGTTCTCGTAGGCCGCGGCGATCCGAGCCTTTCCAACCGCAAGGTCCCGTTTGAAAGCCGTACCGCCCGCGATGGCCCGCCGGAAAAAGTCCTCGCCGAGCTCGCCGACGCCGTCGCCGCGCGCGGCGTAAAGCAAATCACCGGCGACGTCGTCGCCGACGACAGCTATTTTTCCAGCGGTGCGTATCCCTCCGGCTGGGCCATTGACGACATGCTCTGGAATTACGGGGTCCCGGTCTCGGCAATCGAAATCAACGAAGGCGCGCTTTCCATCGAGCTTCGCCCCACCGAATCTGCCGGAGCGCCTGCGTTTTTCACTTCCGATTCCCTGGCGGGCGTCTACCAAATCCACAACCTCATCACCACCGGCCTGCGCGGTTCCGAACAAAAACTCGCCGTCGAACGCGAACCCGCCTCACCCGACATTTTTCTCCGCGGCACAATGCCCGTCGGCGCGCAACCCCGTACGCTGGTCATCGCCATTGACCGCCCAGCCGATTACGCCGCCGCGCTCCTAAAGAATTTACTCGAAGCTCGCGGTATCCAAGTCACGGGCCGCGCCCGCGCACTCCACTCCGGAAACTTCGGCGCGGAGTTCACGCCTTCTCCGGTCGGCGCTCGTGCCGACGAAGCAACCGTGCTTGCCGAACATGTCTCCCTGCCCCTCGCGGAAACGCTCCGCGTCATGGACAAGGTCAGCCAGAACCTGCACGCGGAGCTTCTCCTCCGCACCGCTGCGCGCGAAAAAACCGGAGACGCTACCGCCGACGCCGCCATTCAATTTGAAGAAGATTTCCGAACGAGTATCGGCATCACCGATGCCGGTGCCATCATGACCGACGCCTCCGGCCTCTCGCGAAAAGATATGGTCACGCCGCAATCCGAAGCGATGCTCCTCCGCTGGGCCGCGAAGCAGCCGTGGTACGAAATTTTCCGCGCTTCGCTTCCCATCGCGGGCGTTGACGGCACGCTCACCGACCGCATGGCGCACACGCCCGCCGCCGAGCACATCTGGGCGAAAACCGGCTCGCTCAGCCACGTGGATTCGCTCGCGGGTTACGCGACAACCACGCGCGGCGCGCATCTCGTTTTTTCTTTCATCGCCAACAACCACAATCTCAAGGGCCGCGCCGCCACCGACGTTCTCGATTCGCTCGCCCTCGCCATGATCGAGGATCTCGGCACAAATAAATCTTGTTGCGCAAAGCACTGACGCGAATCCCATGTCCTCAACACAAAGTGTAGTCACCGTCTTCGGCAGTTCACGCCCCCGCGAGGGCGACGCCGATTATGCCGAGGCGCGCGAGCTTGGCGGCGCACTCGCGCGTAGCGGCTTCGATGTCTGCTCCGGCGGCTACGGCGGAGTAATGGAAGCCGTCTCGCGTGGTGCGAAGGAGGTTGGCGGGCGCACACAGGCCGTCACCGCAAAATTTTTCCGCGCTCGCGCCAACGCTTGGGTGGACGAGGAGATCCTCGTCGAAACCTGGCAGGAGCGCCTCTTTGAATTGATTCGCCGCGCTGACGCGTTCATTGCCTGCAAGGGCGGCACTGGAACGCTCGTCGAGTTGGCCGTCGTCTGGGAAATGCTCAACAAGCGTGTCATCGCCGCGAAACCGTTTGTCGCGCTCGGTGATTTTTGGCGGCCCATTGTTGAACGCGTCCGCGAAGTTGAATTGGGCAACGCCCCGGTCTGGACGGAATCCGATGGGCGGCTCGTGCATATCGCCCACAGCCCTGCTGAAGCCGCCGCGCATATTGCGGAGCGGCTCGGCGTACTGCGCGCGGGTCACCACGCCGTACACTGAGACCCGGCCATGTCCCGTTCCGCCACAGACCTTCTCGAATTCAGCCGCCTGCTGGAAATTATCCGCGGCTTCACCACCTGCGCGCCCGGCCGCCGCGCCGGTGATGCGCTTGCTCCATCGCAGGATCGCGCGCGCCTCGAAAATGAATTCGCGCTCGTCCGCGAAGCGATGGAATGGCTCCGCGGCGGCGGCGAACTCGGCTTCGGCGCGCTCGCCGACCCCGAGCCCTGGCTTTCGCGTCTCGGCCCTGAAACAGACGCCGCCGCATCCACCGCCGTCCTCACGCCAGTTGAATTGCTTGACGCTGCTTCTCTCCTCGAAACCGCGCGCTGGCTGCGCGAATATTTTCACGACGCGCCAAAGCCCTATCCGCTTCTCGCCGCGCGCACATCCGCTCTCGGCGATTTCCGCCCCATTGCTATCGCGATTCGCCGCGCGATTCTTCCCGATGGCGCCGTCAGTGACGACGCCTCGCCCGCGCTGCGCCGCATCCGCACCGCGCTCGGCCGCGCCCGCGACTCCATCCAAAAAACTCTGCGCGATATTCTCCGTTCGCGCGGCGCGGAAGCCGGCGAAGACTACGTCACCCTTCGCAACGATCGTTACGTCATCCCCGTCCGCGCCGCCGACCGCCGCCAGTCCGGCGTGCGCGACGCCATCGTCCATGCCGCCAGCGCCACAGGCCAAACCATTTTCGTCGAGCCGCTCGCCGCCATCGAACTCAACAACAAGCTCGTCGAACTCGCCGAAGAGGAGGCCGGCGAGATCGCGCGCATCCTCGCCGAATTAACAAATCTCCTTCGCGCGCAGGAGCCCGCGCTCCGCCACGCCGCCGAAACCATCGCCGATCTCGATTCGCTCTTCGCCCGCGCTCGTTTCGCCCGCGAATTCGATTGCGCCCTGCCCAAGTTCACTGATTCCGCGCACATCCGCCTTGGCTCCGTTCGCCACCCGGTCCTCGAAGCATCGCTCCGTCGCGAAGGCGGCCACGCCGTCCCCATGTCGCTCGCTCTCGGCGCGCATGAATCGGTCGCTGCGAAGGAATCGAGCGCCGCCGAAACCGTCCTCGTCATCAGTGGCCCGAACACCGGCGGCAAAACCGTCGCGCTAAAAACGGTCGGCCTCGCCGCGCTCGCCGCGCAATCGGGCATTCCCGTTGCCGCCGAATCCGCCGAGCTGCCGCTCTTCGATCTCGTCCTCGCCGACATCGGCGACGAGCAATCCATCGCTGCGAACCTCTCCACTTTTTCCGCGCACATGCTCAACCTGCGCTCCATGCTCGAGCACGCCACAGAAAATTCGCTTGTCCTCGCGGACGAACTCGGCACCGGCACCGCGCCCGAAGAAGGCGCCGCCCTCGCCGTCGCGCTTCTCGAAGAATTCCGCGCTCGCCGCTGCCTCACGCTCGCCACCACGCATCACGATCGCCTGAAGGCATACGCCAGCACCACGCCCGGCGTCCTCAACGCCGCCGTCGAATTTGACGCAGTAAATTTGCGCCCCACCTATCGCCTGATGGTCGGCGTGCCCGGCGGCTCCAGCGGCATCTCCATCGCCGAGCGCCTCGGCCTACCCGCGCGCGTCCTCGCTCGCGCCCGCGCCGAAATCACTCCCGCCGCACGCGAAGCCGCCGACCTCATCGCCTATCTCCACGCCTCGCGCGACGAAGTGGATACGCTCCGCGCTTCTTTGCGCGAGCAAGCCGCGGAGCTGGAACGCGAGCGCGCCAAACTCCAAACTGAATGGGTCGAGCGCCAGCGCAAACGTATCGCTGAACTCGAGCAGCAATTCACCGTGTCGCTCAAGCAGCACGAAGCCGCCCTCGCGCAAGCTCTCGAATCTTTGAAAGATCGTGAACTCCGCGCTCGCATCGAAAAGCAGTCCGGCCGCGCCGCCGCGAAGGCCCGCACCGAAGCCCGCGAAGATGTGGACGCAGCAGTCGCCCAAACTCTCTCCTCCTCTCAACAGGACCTCGGCCCCGCCGCCGCGCCCGCCGAAAAGCCGGTCGAGCCGTCGCGCCTCGCCCCCGGCGTAAGAATCCGCGTGAAAGGTTTTCCCTCTCCCGTAATTCTGCGCAGCCTCGATCTGCGCCACGGCGAATCTGGCTCCGGCGAAATCGAAGCCGGCCCCCTGCGCATGAAAATCTCCCTCGACGACGTAATCTCAATCGTCGATCCCGCTGTCGCTCCGTCCCCCATATCGCGTTCGGCCGGTATCATCGTAGGCGCGCCGCCTACCTCTTCCCGTCATACGGTTGGCGGCTCCGTAGGGGCGCCGCTTGCTGCGCCCTCTTCTCGCTCCCAATCCGTAGATAGCTCCGCAACCGTCCCCGACGAAATCAACGTAATCGGCCAGCGCCTTGAGGAAGCCACCCGCCTCGTTGACAAATTTATTGACCAGGCCGCCGTCGCCGGAAAACTCCGCGTCCGCATCATTCACGGTCACGGCATGGGCGCGCTGCGCCGCGGCCTCGCCGAATTCCTCACCGCCAACCCGCTCGTCGAGCGCATCTCCCATGAATCCGAAGACCGCGGCGGCGCCGCCATCACTATCGTCGAATTGAAATCCTAACCGCGCGGCATAGACAATCAGGGCACGCTCCACTTAACGGTTGGGAATTCCTGAATTACTTGGGTGTCTAATTGAAGTGTGAGGACCTTTTACCAGATAAGCCGCATCGTGGTCTTTCTTTTGCTCCTTCAGGCATTGGCACTCGACGCGTTCGTGTTAACTTACTACGGATGGCCGCTCGTGCACGGCGGGTTCAAAGAGCTGCACGACCGCATCCTATGGACCAACGCCATTTTCGGATTCCAATCCGCGACTCACAACGCGATCTATGCTTGGCTTTTCGCAAAGATTGGCTTTTGCATTGTCGCGACGACAGTCCTGTTTCTTACGCGGATTTTTCTAATTAGAAAGATCGAAGCGCTCACTCCTCCCAAAGCCCTCGTCTCTTCGGAGATTTCCTGATCTATGTCTGCGCATTCCAGCGCAGATGCCCGTTTTTCGCCCGCCGTTGACAAAAATGTTAGCCTATCCACACATGGCTGACCCCGGCTCATTCGCGGACCGCGTCAAGCAGCAGGCGGACATCGTCCGCGTCATCGGGGAATACGTCCCTCTCCGCAAGTCCGGACAAAATTTCACCGGCCTTTGCCCGTTCCATTCCGAAAAGACTCCGTCGTTCGCGGTCCATCCCACCAAGCAGATCTACCACTGCTTCGGCTGCGGCGTCGGCGGCGACGTCTTCAAATTCGTCATGGAAATGGACAAGATTTCTTTCCCCGAAGCCGTCCGCGTCGTCGCCGAAAAATGCGGCATCCCCGTTCCCCAGCAGCGCGAGCGCACGCCCGAAGAACGCAAGACAAATCAGCAGCGCAACGCGCTCGTCGAGATGCACCGCGAAGCCGCCGCGTTTTTCGCGCGCCAGCTAGCCACCACCGCCGAAGGCAAAGCCGCGCGCGCCTATCTCGCCGACCGCGGCCTTGACTCCGAAGCCATCGAGCGCTTCGGCCTAGGCTATGCGCCCTCCGGCGGCGAATCGCTTGTGCGCCATCTCAAACAAAAATTTCCCGATGCGCTCATCACTCAATCCGGCCTCGCCTCCCACGACGACAAGGGCCGCCCGTTCGACCGCTTCCGCCGCCGCATCATGTTTCCCATCGCCAACGAAGGCGGCAAGGTCATCGCTTTCGGCGGACGCTCGCTCGGCGACGACATGCCGAAATATCTCAACTCGCCCGAAACCCCCATCTACTCGAAGAGCGCCGTCCTCTATCACCTCGATCGCGCCAAGGAGCCCATTCGCCGCGCGAATTTCGCCGTCCTCGTCGAAGGTTACATGGACACCATCGGCGTCGCTCGCGCCGGCATCGAAAACGTCGTCGCCAGTTGCGGCACCAGCCTCACCGAGCCGCAGGTAAAACTCCTCGGCCGCTTCACCAAGCAAATCATCGTCAATTACGATCCCGATAGCGCGGGCCAGGCCGCCACCGAGCGCTCGCTTTCCCTTTTGCTCGAAAACGATTTTGACACGCGCGTCCTCGCGCTCCCTCCCGTTGATGGCAAGCCCGCCGACCCCGATCTCTATATCCAGAAAAAAGGCGCGGAAGCGTACCGCGATCTCCTCGCGAAGGCACCGCCGTTCCTCGACTATCTGATCTCTCGCGCCAAGCAAATGGACCTCACGAGTGCGCAGGGAAAACTCGCCGCCGTAAATTTTCTGATGCCCCACGTCCAGCGCATCGCCAATCCATTGTTGCGCTCCGAATGGGCCACGCGCATCGCGCAGCAATTGCGCATCGAAGAGCCGGTCCTCCGCGAAGCCCTGCGCAAATCCGCTGCCGAGCGCCGCAGCGAAGTCCACACCAAGCCCGAGCTAATCGCCCGCAGCGTGCGCCCCGCCGAGCGCCGCCTCGTCCAAATGCTCATTGACGCCGACGAATTCCGCGCCCGCCTTGTGCAGGCCCTCCTCGCCGAGAGCCTGCACAAGGGTCTCGAAACCGAATCCGTTTTCAACGCGCTCCTCCCCACGTGCGCCGAAGGCTCGCGCCCGGACGCCACCACGCTCGCCACAACTCTCGAAGCAAGCGCCAGCAAATTGCTTTTTGAAATCGCCTTCGAGGAAGGCGCTCCGCCCACGTGGGAAGAAGCCGAAAGCTGTCTAATCCAACTTCGCCGCCGCCGCGTCGAGCAGGAATTGGCCACAGTTCAAAAGGAAATCGAATCCCTCTCCGCGCGTCCGGCTGCCAATTCAGACAAAAGCTCAGCCGCGTCCGCCGCGTCGGGCAGCGCCGCCACGCAATCCTCCGGCAAAGCTCCCGCCGCCACACTCAACGAACTCCTCGCCCGCAAGCACGACCTCCGCAAGCGCCTCGGCGATCACTAGCAGTCGGTAGCCTACCGCTCCCGAACCGCCTTCCACTCACCCGTTATTCCGGCATCGTCCACGAATGTGCCGGTGATTTTATCTCCCTTCATTTTTCCAACTAAGAATGTCTTCAAATGCTGTCCGTCGGGCTGGCTCAGCTTTATTGTAAATGCCAGAAAATCTCCCTCCTTGTGGCCATAATCGATTTCTTCCTTTTCACCCTTCGGGCTCAAGACAGTGCCATCCAGCCATTCCTCATTTGGGCCGGAATACTTCAGCTCGAATTCTTGCTCGGAGTTGCCGTGGGTGCTTTTCAATTGCGCTTTCCACTTTCCGAGATCTAACCAAACATAATCAATAAACATCTCCGGTTGACAAGCCTCGGTTATTTCAACTAGGGCAGGGGATTTAAGGAATTCCACAACAAGGCAGGATTCCAGCTTGTAGCGGAAGGTCACATGGAACGCGCCCGGCGTGTGCGGTGCGAATTTCCACGTTCGCGCGTTGGTCTCGGCGGACTGCCGGAGCAAAGGGGGGCCATCCTCGGCCACAGCATCTCGCACCGATTCGCCATCGGTAATGATCTTGACGTGCACGTCCCCATGGACGCGCATTTGCCGCGCAATTATTGGATAAACTGGTTCGGCGTGCTGAATGACCGGGGGCAAGGTTTCAGTGGTTTCCTGCGCCGTTGGGCTGACTGCAGCGACCAGCGAAGTTGTCGCAATCAAAATAAAGTGAACAAATCGCATCGACATCTCCCTCTCGGAATCGTTGCAGCCGCAACTAAGGCGACGGCGCGCCGCAACACATCAGATCCGCGAACAAATTCGGAATTGCCAACAGAGTATTGCTGCTGGCCTTTAGATGCAAAGGTTTAAGAAGGAGTAGCCCGCCCGGAGGGGCTGGGACCTCGCCCGCAAGCACGACCTCCGCAAGCGCCTCGGCGACCACTAACCGTCCCCTCGCTGGCGACGTATCTCCACACAGTTGCATCTTAGGGAATTAGAATCAGGGTATAATCTGATTTCTTGCATTCCCTCAGGAGGTCTCGGCTGATGGCACGCGCTAAGTTTCCAGCGGAGTATTCACCACGGGCGCAATCGCGTCCGTGGCGAGTCTTTACTAACCTTGTCGTCGTATTAGCGCTTTCCGCTTTCGTCCTGCGCGGCCAGAATCCCCCGCCTCCGCCCGCTCCTCAGCAGCAACCGCTTCAAGTCACCACCCGCTTCATTCAAGTTGACGCCGTCGTCCTCGATCGCGGCGATGTCCCCGTGAAGGGCCTCACGAAGGCAGACTTCACCATCCTTGAAAACGGAGTCCCGCAGCCCATCAGTTATTTCTCCGCCGAGTCCCCCGCCGCACGCTCGGCCAATGCGACTCCTCTTCCCCCCGGCACATTCTCGAATCGCTTGAGAAATCAGGCGGGCCCTCCCACGGATTTGACAGTGATCGTTCTGGACGGCGTGAACACGTATTTTGTGAATCAGAATTACGTGAAGCAGCAGGTCATCAGCTTCCTGAGCACTCTCCAACCCACGGATCGCGTTGCCCTCTATGGAATCGGCCGCACCACAATCTGGGTACTGCATGATTTCACCAGCAATGCCGGCGATCTGATCCGCACAATCCAGGAGAATTCAGGCAAGAAAGGCCCAAGCGTTGACGGCTCGCGCGGTTTCGACGAGTTCCTTCTCGATGCAAACGTCATGACCAACCGGGTGCCCGCTTACGCCCGCGGGCCGGATACTCGCTCGGGAAACTCCCTCAACGCGCTGGAAGTTATCGCGAATCACCTCGCAAGTATCCCCGGCCGCAAGAACATTATCTGGGTTTCAGGGAGCTTTCCGATCCAGACCGGCAGCATGTCGCCTGTCAGCGGCCGGGGCAGTTCCACAAGATATTCTTTCGAGCCTGCCATCGCCACTGCCATGCGCGTCATCACCAACGACGAGGTCGCCATCTATCCGGTGGATACGCACGGCCTCGCGGGTTTCGCCGCTCCTCGCGGGGGCCGCCTTTCCGGAAACTCGCTCCAAACCATGCAGCAGATCGCCTCCATGACGGGCGGCGTCGCCTATTTCAATACCAACAGCATCAGCGGCGCGATTCGCCGCGCGATTGATGATGCCGGCGCGGCTTATGAACTTGGCTACTATCCGTTGAACACTGCCGCTGACGGAAAATATCGGCAGATCACCGTAAAGGTGAATCGTCCCGGTGTGCACGTGCGGAGCCGCCGAGGTTACTTCGCTTTTTCAAGTTTCATCCCGGATAAGGACCGGCGCAAAAAAGCTCTCGAGAATGCGGCGTGGAGTCCGTTGGATGCCGCGGCCATCGGGATCACCGCGCATGTCACCCGCGAAACGGACGCGGGAGCGCCGAAGCTAAGGGTCGAAATGACGGTGGATCCGCGCGACATCTCGTTTGTCCCGGACAATAGTTCATCGCGCGCCGCGCTGGATCTTTTGTTCCTGTATCAGACTCCCAAGGGGCGCAAAACTGTCGGCGACAATATCAGCTTTGACCTGACCTTCACTTCCGATCAGCTCATGAAATTTCAGCACGATGGCCTCACCGCGACGAAAACTCTCGACCTCATGCCCGGCGCGCTTGAGCTTCGCATCATCCTCCGCGATGCCAACACAGGCATGGTCGGCTCGCTGATTGTTCCCCTCAACCAGGTTCAGTAACCGAATTCAGTAATCAACTCCAGTCGAGTGAAGAATAAGAGTCCTGATTGCGTTAAAATGAATTTGGACGCGCCCGTAGCTCAGCTGGATAGAGGTCGCCGCGGCGACGCTTCGGACCTGAGGGTTGGGAGCACACACACGCCACGGAACCCCAACCGCGAGGGTTCTGACCATGTTTTTCGTTTACGTCCTTAGAAGCAAGACAACGAACCGTTTTTATACCGGCTTAACCTCGGATCTTCCACGGCGTCTCGGGCAACACAACACGGAATACAGCGTGTCCACGAAACACAGAGGCCCTTGGGAGTTTGTCCATCAAGAGCCATTCCAGACTTATGCGGAGGCAGTGCAGCGCGAAAAAGAACTGAAGACCGGCAAGGGGCGGGATGAAGTAAAAAGAATCCTGAATGTTGTAAAATGAACTCGGACGCGCCCGTAGCTCAGCTGGATAGAGCATCTGGCTTCGAACCAGAGGGTCGGGAGTTCGAATCTCTCCGGGCGCGCCAGATATGTTTGCCGCGTGCTTCCGGGCTTATCTTCACGGTGTCATCTCTCTCGTTTCTTACAAGTTCGCGTCACCGGCCAGGGTGAAGCGAATCAAAGCTACAGGTGCAGTGCCGGGGTGAAGCCCACTTCACCCCCTCGAAGCTGGAAACGAGCAGTTGTTGCGCCTGAAGTCTGGTACTGAAGCGCAGTTCACCCCACTCCCTGTCTGAGTAGAGCACTGACTGCTTCAAGAAAATCAGGCGCGGGAAAATCACCGAAATTGCCTCTCTCTAATCCTCTCCCTAACACAGAGGGGTTTTACCGGCAAAATCTCTCTAAGCATTCTCGGTTTCCTGCCAAAAAGTTTGCGGGTGAAGAGGAATGTTAGGGCTGGCTGCTGGTGGCTAGTTTGCCAAACTCATCAGAAGATTCATGAATAACAAGCTGATCCTCGCGAATATCGGCGTAGAAGGCGGCAACAGAATGTTCCTTGTGCGCATCCCACCGGCCAACCACTAGCCACGGGGATAAATCGACAGGCTTCGCGGACATTTGATGCCAAGGGAGCGGTGGGATTGCTCGCGTCGGTCATCCGATTAACACAGGAGGAAATGGGGAATGCGAAAGTCATTTTGGGTCCTAGTTTTACTGGCGATTCTTGCATTCGCCTCGCCTGCGAAGGCGCAGAATGAAGAGCCGAGACTTGAGGTATTTGGCGGGTACAGCTACGCGCGCTTTAATGTAAATGCCAACGTCCCCGGGATTGCGCCCTCGGCAACTTACAATGGAAACGGCGGCAGTGGCCAGCTCGAGTACAACGCCAACCACTGGCTCGGCGTGGTGGGAGATCTGGGCGGCTTTAGTGCGGCCAGTAGCGGGAGCGGCTCATTTGCCGGAGGAGTGTTCACCTATCTTCTAGGGCCCAGAGTGAACTTCCGGCGCGGCAAAGTTACGCTGTTCGGTCAGACCCTCTTCGGAGCCGCTTGGACAACCGACGGCATTGCCCAATCAACGGGGCCCGAAAATAATTTTGCGATGACGGCGGGCGGCGGTATTGATTTCAAAGTGTCCAGGCACGTCTCCGTTCGCCCCGTGCAGGCCGAGTACTTCATGACCAAAATCCCCGACGGACTTAATAATCGTCAAGATAATTTCCGGTTTGGTGCCGGAATCGTATTCCGGTTCGGCACACGATAAATCGTTCTTGGAACGTCAAACAAATGGCCGTCCGGCTTGCAAGAGTTCCAAGCCGAAGCAAGAATCAAAGATGTGCGCTTATCTGCGGCGAGGCTGCGATGAAATCGTCTAGAAAAGTTCGGAAATCGTCCCCTTGGGCGCACCATTCCTCAATACGAATTTGGCGCGGTACGGAAGCATTATGCTCACTTCGGAAGGGCTTGCTCGTCGCCATTGGCTCGAATTGCGTGGCGGGTTTTCTGCGGGCGGCGGCCAGTGGCGCGGGGTATGCGGGAAGAACCTAGCGAAAACCCCTCTCAACCATATAGAGGCCAAAAATCGGGAAAATGTGACATGAAAAATAGACTTTTTTGAAGAGATTGGTCTTCGTCCGATGGTTGGTACAAGCGCGGTTACTTCGTACATAAGAACGGTGAGTTTCACCCTCTGGGAAACAGAGCTAGTAGGGCGTAGTCGCTGCCAACACCAGCGATGAGCAATATTTCGTTATTGGATACCTACCCCGCGTGGTCCATTGCTTGCGCCAATTATTAGGTCGATAATTTCATGTAGAGCACTGGATCGCTGAATCTGAGGCAAGAAGAGGCACACGTGCAGCATAGCTGGAGCGGCGTCTCAGTTTGAACCTGGACGCAGGAGGCGTTGACGTATTGGGACCACGTTGGACAGGATGCAGCCGCGCTGCAATATCAATCCTTTTCGTTATTGCGTTGGGAGGCTGTTCAAAAACCCAACGAATATCGGTTCTCGCGAATCGCTGGGAGACCGGGCAGCATAAGACGTGCACTTTTCTCGTTCCCGCAAATGTCGTGTGCGACGCGCCGGAGGCTCCTGTCACTCACTGGGACGCGGCCGGCATGCAAATCGAGACTTCCAAATCGATCCTAGTCGAGCGAGGGGACTATGATGCGTCGTTTTCGTCTGCGACTCCTGACTATTCCGTGTGGGACTGCCATAAGACGGGAGGGAACAATGTGGCGATCACCTGTTCCGTCATGCACAAGCTCAGCGACGACGAATCCCGAAAGTTACGAACGTGGGATGCGGCAGAAAAGCAGTCTATGGAAACTCTTGCCGAGCTAAAGGCCGAAATGGACGCCCTTAGTTTGGATAAAGTGGGGGCGGGTCACTGCGACGACTCAGATTTATCATCCTATTTTCAGTGCATTCATACTGGCGAGGATAGATTAAAGGCCGCATCGAAGGCGCTAGACGAGAAACGCCAAGACGCTATCGACGCCGCGAACAGCGAAGGTGCAAAGGTTGGTCGTACTTTCAATCCGAGATAACCAGCGCGGGGGTAAAGAATCGTGACAGACGCCAAGAGCGATCACTACGTTTACATCTACATTGACCCTCGCAACTATGAATGGTTCTACGTCGGAAAAGGACGCGGATCACGAAAAGAAGCTCATTTATTCGATAAGAAGAATTCCGAAAAAGCCAAGAGGATTAGAGCGATACAAAAGGCGAAGCTTGATCCCATCATCCGTGTTGTCGCTCGCGATCTCACAAGCCATGACGCTCTCTTGGTGGAAAAAACTCTCATTTGGCAGTCACAGGGACGATTGCTCAATCTCGGGACGGGATATTTTAAGAACAAGTTTCGGCCCGACTACGCTCTTCATAAGGACTTACAAGGCTTTGATTTCCATCGCAAAATTTATTTCTTCAATGTTGGTGACGGGAAATGTCGCAAATGGGAAGACAACATCAAGTACAAATACATCGGGGCTGGACACAAACCGAAATTTCGCGATGCGATCAAAGGTCTGTCCGAAGGGGATGTTATCGTCGCCTATCTAAAAGGGGCGGGATACGTGGGGGTGGGAATAGTCCGAGGAAAAGCACAACCAGCGCGCGATTTTCGCATTAACGACAAATTACTCATCGACTTCAAGGGCCTACCGCCAAAAATAGGCGAACATTTGGGCAATGATGATCTGTGTGAATGGATGGCCCCGGTCGAATGGGAAACTACAGTTAAGCGAGAGGCGGCACACTGGAAGCCGAAGGAAAGATTATTTACCCCGCGTCTGGTTCGTGCGTCACTTGAGAATCAACCAGAGACCGTCCGCTTTGTCGATAGGTGCTTCAAAACCGATCTTTTCAAACTGGCCGACAGCTAAGAATTGCGTCGATCCCCTGCCGTAGAAAATCGGACGGATGGCGGTTCCAGTACTTGCGTTAATATAAGAGTTCTGAAATCGTCCGCTAGGGCGCACCACTTCAAATCCTCACGCCTCATTGGAAATACCGTTGCTCGTACTGTGGTTCCCCACTTTCTGAATCCTCCACAAAACATCTTAATGATATGCTGCGTTTCTCAAGGAGCGACCGCCATGCAAAATAAATTCTCCGCATATCTAATTCTGTCATTTCTCATGGCCGCATTGCTCGCGGCGCGGCAGACGCCGCAAACTTGGGTCACGTACACGCCCCCCTCGGGAAAGTTTACCGCGCTGTTTCCCACCGAGCCGAAGGCCGACCACCAAACCACCAACGACGGCGGCCTGATCACCGAAGTCTACACATACTTATCCAGCGAGAAAGGGATTTTCTTCGTCAATTACATGCATTTGAATCCCAATGCGACTCTTTCCGCCTATGCCGCCCTGAAAACCGCGCAAGACGGCCTGCTTCAGACCGGCGGAGCCAAGTTGCTCACCAGCACGAGAACCGATTACGTGCGCGGCCCGAATGACCGGCTCCCCATGCTGGAATTCACCGGAGAAACCGACACAACCTTCATAAAGGGCAGCGCCATCCTTGACACGGATCACATCTATACCCTGGCGACGCTTTGCCCCAAGGGGCAAGACTGCTCCGCCGCCGTCACAAAATTTCTCAGTTCATTCAAGTTAAATCCCGCGACTCAGCAGACCAACGACACCTGGGTCAAATTCACGTCCAGCGAGGGAAAATTTAGCGCGCTATTTCCCCACGAGCCCATTCCCGACCGCAAAACCATCAACACAGAAGGTCAGACCATTCAAGTCAACAACTTCATCGTGACAGTCAATGACATGGTTATCGGCGTAACCTACACGGACTACGATCCCAATAGCATCTATCCCGTTGAATCCGGAATGAAGGCCGAGCAGGACACCCTTATGAACGGGTTCCATGCCACCCTGCTCACCAGCACGCGAACCGAATTTCCGCGCGGATCAAATGAGAAGTTGCCCAGCCTGAAGTTCAGCGGCGCATCCAACGACCGGGACCTGAATGGTGTTGTTATCGTGGATGTTCGCCGTGTTTATGTAGTGGCTTCCATCTGCCCCAAGACGAAGGACTGCTCAGCCGCCTCGGAAAAGTTCTTCAGCTCTTTCAGATTGACGCCGAAGAATTAGTGGCGCACGCAGTTCCACTCCTAATCGGACAGATGCCTAGGGGATCCCCAATGGGCTGCAGATTCAGTCTCGCAGCGACGTGATTCTGAGCCGTGGCTGTCACAATTTCACTCAAGAAAGTTCTAAGATCGTCACCTTGGGCGCGCCACTCACTCTCCCTTATTTCCTTGAAGGACTTCCGGCAATACCCTTCTTCTCGCTTCGGATTTGCCCTTTCTAACCCGTTAGGATCTTGGCTCGTCCGCTTAATGCGTTTTGCAAATCAGTGCATTACTTCTGAGTGTGCTTTGATCCAAGCACAATTGCTCAGCCCCCGGAGAGGTTCTGCTCTCAAAATCCTGGCTGGAGCATTGCAGGCTGACGGGGATGCGTGTACGTTATCCGCCGGGAAGTCAAAATGAAAATTCCGGGTCTCATCCTCGTGCTTCAGTTTGGGAGGTCCTCGTGCGTTTCCCCATAATCAGAAAGATGATCAGAAAACTATTCATCGCCACCGCTTTCCTGCTTTGCATTGCGCAAGGGACATTTGCGAAGCCTGCCGCATCACCATCTCGCTGGTCCGAACAAGCCGCGAATGATTGGTACGCCCGCCAACCCTGGCTCGTCGGCAGCAACTACATTCCATCCACTGCGATAAACGAACTGGAGATGTGGCAGGCAGACACCTTCGATCCCGGTCGCATCGATCTCGAACTTGGCTGGGCGGAGTCGCTCGGAATGAATTCGATGCGCGTCTTCCTTCACGATCTTTTGTGGCAGCAGGACGCGAAAGGTTTCCAGAAACGCGTTGACACATTCCTGCAGATCGCCGCGAAGCATCACATCCGGCCGCTTTTCGTTCTCTTCGATTCCGTGTGGGATCCGAATCCCCATCTCGGCAAGCAGCGCGCGCCCACACCCGGAGTTCACAATTCAGGATGGATGCAAAGCCCCGGCGCCGCCGCGCTCGCGGATCCTTCGCAATATCCTCGTCTCGAAGCTTACGTGAAAGGCATCGTCGGCGCGTTTGCAAACGACCCTCGCGTTCTCGGCTGGGATGTTTGGAATGAGCCGGACAACACAAATGGTGACGCCTATGCCAAGCTCGACCCGCCAAACAAGGTGGATCTCGTTCTCGCGCTTCTGCCGCAGGTTTTCGCGTGGGCTCGCGCAGCCGGCGCCACGCAACCGCTCACCAGCGGAGTCTGGAATGGCGACTGGTCTTCGCCCGAAAAACTAAGCCCCATGGAACGAATCCAAATGAATGAATCGGATGTGATTTCATTCCACAGTTACAGCAAGCCCGAAAATTTTGAGAAGCATGTTCTGGCGTTGCAGCAATACCACCGCCCGCTGATCTGCACCGAATATATGGCTCGCAGCCACGGCAGCACATTTCAGGGAACCTTGCCCATCGCCAAAAAATATCACGTGGGCGCAATCAATTGGGGCTTGGTGGCGGGAAAAACCCAAACCTATCTTCCGTGGGATTCCTGGCAGAGGCCGTACACCGACCGCGAGCCCGCCGTTTGGTTCCACGAAGTGTTTCGCGCCGACGGTCAGCCCTATCGCCAGGAGGAAGCCGACTTCATCCGGCAGATCATCGGACGCAAGTGAGCGCGTCCAAAGCGTTCTAACTGCAATAGGCAACATCGCAAATCGTTCTCGCGGTTATGCCACGCTCAGTGCGCCGTCACCAACCGGATCCGCGCCACAAACGTTCGTCCATGCCCGCCGGAAAATGCCCCGAAAGTCGGCGCGTCCACGTTGTCTACAACCGTGTCCGGATTGTCGTGTCCCGTGACGTTGTTGCTTGAAACGCGAATCGCCCATTCGTGATTCCGGAAGCGAAATTGTTTTTCCAGCCCTACGTTCAGACTGAAGTAAGTTGGGAAGCGGAAACTGTTCGCCGCCCCCACAAGTTGCCGTTGCTCGTTCACCGCGGTGTACGGAAATCCCGAATGGTACTCAAAAAAATAACTTGCCAGCAGTTGCCAAATCGGCAGCGGCGCATACCCGCGCGTGATCACTCGATTGGGCGCGTCCCACAGCAGCGGCCCGCCCTGTTGCGGGCTCAGCAGCAGCGAAAAAAGTGTCGGGTCGAGTACCTGATTTGACGTCGCGCTCGACCGCGTGTAGTCGACGAAGATCTCCGCTTTATCCCCGAACGAATGCCTCACCCAACCCTCCACCGACTTGAACTGGTCTTTCCTATCGTTCATCAGCAAAAAGTTCATCGAAGGCTGCAGCTCCCACGCCAGGTTGCTCCGCCCGGTGCGCAGCAAATATGACGCGCCCACAAACGTCCGCTCGCGTATTTTTGTTTCCCATTCTGCCGACGCGTTGTATGAGACCGGCTGGATCAGCCCCGCCTTCGGAATCAGAAACGCGCTCGTCACCGGGCTTCCCAGCGGAACCAGTCCTGTGCTGTCGAAGAAAACGCTCGTCCGCATCATGTCCAGCGCTTGCGCGAATTGCGAGAGGTTCAGGGGCTGGTAATATTCCCCCCACGCCACCGTGAATTTCATCCGGCCGTCGCCTTTCGGCACCCAGTTCATCGCCAGCCGCGGCTGCAACACCTCTCCCTCGATCAGCCGGTCCCAATCCACGCGCACACCCGCCACAAACACCAGCGGCGTCACCGGCCGCCACAATTCCTGCACGTATCCCCCAAGTTGCGTGTTGGAAATGTGCAGCGCTGATGGCCCGGAAAAAGTCGCTTGCTCCGAAAGCGTCCCGTCCGCTCGCAGGTAATCAATCTCGCTTCGCGTCGCCTGCTGTGAAAGCTCCACCGCGGCCGCGTTCCATCCGGCTGTCACCGTGTGCGTCCCCGCGAAATGAAAAGTTTCCGACGTAATGTTCCCGATAAATTGCAGCCGCCGGGGTGTTTGCGCCAGCGTCTGGAAATAATTCCCCGAAGATGACGACGGCGTCACCATATACGGCGCCGTCCCCTGCGGAGTGCTCGTGCTGTGCGCCGTGTCCCCCGCAATCCCGATTTCGATCAGCGTCTTGCCCACCCAGATCAGGTCTCGCACGGACACGAAGTAGCGCGTGGTCTGCAGATTCGTCGTCGTTGACATCGGCGAGAACGGCCCCAGCCCGAATTGCGGTTCGCTTGACCGGTTGATCAGGAAATTCGCCTGCAGGATATTTCTCGGAGTAATGTTCACCTGCGCCCGCAGCAAATCATCGCCCGCCCATTCCGTGCCCACGTCCTGGCCGCTCGGCAATCCCTGGATCACCGTGTACGAATGGCGGATGGTCGACGCGTTGGAAAACCACGCGCGCCCTTTTTTGATCGGCCCCGAAAACGTCCACCGCGGGAACCACTGCCCGAAATGAATTCCGCGCTCAAAATTCGCGCTGGGGATGAAATTCGTGATCCCAAATCTCCATTTGTCGTCGCCGGCGTTTGTGTCCAGTGAGAGCACTCCCGCGTTCGCATGCGCATATTGCGCGCCGTACCCGCCGGTTTCCACCAGCACCGTTTGCACCGCGTCCACATTCAGTTGCGGCGTGTACGCCCCGTTCGCCGGATCGTTTATCTCAAATCCGTCGAGCAGGATTTCCGTCTGTCCCTGCCGCGCCCCCGCAATGTGTACGCGCCCGTTCGTGTCCATCACAACGTTGGGCATGGTAACCAGGCTTTGCTGCAGGTCCTGGCTGGAAGGCACCGGCGTTGTTAACACCTCATGCTGCACCAGCGTGGAATCGTGGCTCGTCGTGGTCGGATCTATCTGAACGGGAGCGGAAAACACCTCCACTTTTTCCTCCAACTCGGTTTCGTGCGGCAGCGTGAACGTCGCTTCATTCACTCCCGGCTTCAATTCCACCGCGCCGTTCTCAATCCGAAAGTACCCCGGCTTGGATAGCACCACCGCGATCTTGTCGCTCTCTATCCCATCAATCCGGAATTCCCCGGCCGCATCCGTATAAATCGTGGCCGATCTTTCCGCCGGGTCTATGATTAGTCCGGAGGGGGGAGGTTGCGGGGGATTCTCCCGAGACACCCACATCCAGCGCGCTTTCACCTCCACTCGCGCTACAGGACTTCCTTTTTCGTCCACCACTTTTCCGTGCAAGTCCGCTGTGGGCGTCTGAGCGTTCGTCTGAGGAGCCGCCTGCGCGCGCGCTCCCGCAGACGCAATCGTCCACACTCCCGCGACCAGCGCCAGCGCACACACCACCCTGCAGAGCATCTCTCCCGCTCCGCGCAGCGAGTTTTCCTCTTGGATTTGCAAGATCGCTACTTCGCCAGGCTCCGACTCCACACGTGAGCGCGATATTACGGCCCGCCCTCTCGCGCGTCAATGCTTCATACGGAGCATTCCGATGGCCCACCGCAGGCATTTCCAACCTCCTTTCTTTTGGTACTCGTGGTACTGAGTTTTCACCCCGCAGATAATTTGTCACACGGACTAAGGCACGGGGCGGGGGTCGGGGTTGTATTCGTACTGTTCGGCGTCTTCCCCGTTTTCAATTTCCGCGTTGTCCCGGTCGCCGTTGTCGTCCTCCTCGTTTTCGTCTCCTTCATTTTCGTTATTGGCGCTTTCCCTTTTCTTGTAGCCAGCGGTGGGGAGGGCGTAGCCGGCGCGGCGCAGGACTGCGAGAGAATCCTCGATTTCGTCGCGCCAGTGCTCTTTCACTTTGCCGGGCGGCGCGGGCTTGTCTTTGGACATAGTGTCATCGAGGAGCGCGAAGACATCGCGGAGGATAGCGTCAAGGCCGTGCTGGCCACCGGCTTCGAGCAGTTCCTTGCGAAGCGGTTGAAGCGTGCGCAACATCAACTGCGCGATGGCGGCGAGGACGGCGGCGTTGCGGATGGGGATGCGGTCTTCCACGGTGACGATGAAGAGTTTGCCGAGGACGCGGTTGATGGCGCAGGCGGAGCGGACATCGTCGAGCGGGCCGAGGATTTCCCGGGAGACGGCCTTCGCGTCATAGACCTGCATCTCCTGCTTGGCGTGGAAGGCGCAAAAGACGTTGCGCTCGCCGGTGCGGGATCGGCCCGGCATGACCGCCATTTTGCAGCGGCGGTTCGCGGGCGTTACGAATGTGCAGCGCGTAATGTGGTGTTTGCGTTGATCCGGAGTAGCTTTCTTTGTGGACATGGCGGGTTACCTTTTCTGAGGATTTGAAGATTGGAGCGAGGCATTGAAAGAAAAAACAGGCAGTTTCTGGAACGCTATCATTCTAAAGGACTTAGCAGGGGCGCTTTTGCGCGACGGCTGGAAGTGATTGAGATTAATAGAGTTAGCAGGGGCGCGGAGGGGCGCGGCGTGGAGGGCGAGAAACCGGCTGCGTTGAAAATTGAAGGTGCTACGGGACGCGGCGTCATAGGAACTACTGGTCCGATCCAGAGAGAACTAAGTTACACACGTAGTTACCATAAGCAGAAATAGTTGTCAATAGATAAGTGGGGAAATCTGTCGTTAGCACATGATATGTCCGGTCTATTAGCAGATGAAATGTCCGCTTTACACAGGCGGCTTGGAGTAGACCTCCGGTCCGGAGGTGGGCGTGATGAGCTACTCCAGAGCTGCGACGGAGCGGGCGATGAAAGCACAAGAAGTGATTTTGCGGGTGATCGGCAAGCAGATGACCTGGCTTCAAGCGGCCCAGGTGTTGCGCGTCGGTCCGCGGCAGATGCGGCGGCTGTATTGGCGCTATCAGCGGTTCGGCTATGACGGACTGTGGGATCGCCGGACGGGAACACCTTCTCCGAAGCGCGTGAAGCTGGAGGTGGTCGAAAAGGTGTTGGTTTTGTACCGGGAGAAGTATTCCGATTTCAGCGTGAAGCATTTTCACGAGAAGCTCGAGGAGGAGCACGGCATCCGGCTCAGCTACACCTGGGTGAAGCTGGCGCTGCAAGGCGCCGGACTGGTGGCGAAAGAACGGCAGCGGGGCCTGCACCGGCGGCGGCGCGAACGAAGACCGATGGCCGGGATGATGCTGCACATCGACGGCAGCAAGCATCGCTGGCTGGGCCAGCAGTGGCACGACTTGATCGTGGTGCTGGACGATGCGACCAGCGAGGTGTACTACGCGCAGTTGGTCGAGGAGGAATCGACACCGACGGTGATGATCGCGTTGCGCGAAGTGGTCGAGCGGCAAGGGGTGTTTTGCTCGCTTTACAGCGACCGGGCAAGCCATTTCTGGGTAACCCCGAAAGCCGGAGAGCCGGTGGACCGGCAGCGGCTAACGCAGGTGGGGCGGGCGTTGAGTGATTTGAGGATTCAGATGATTCCGGCCTACTCGCCGCAAGCACGTGGACGAAGCGAGCGGAACTTCGGCACCTGGCAGCGGCGGCTGCCGCAAGAGTTGCGGCTGCGCGGGATCGCGACGATCGAAGAAGCCAACCGTTTTCTCGGCGAGAGCTATATCGCGGAGTTCAACCGGAAATTCGCTGTGGCGGCGACGGAACCGGTCAGCGCCTTTGTGCCGGCGACCGGGAAAGATCTGGACCGGGTCTTCTCGCTGCAGCAGGAGCGGGTGGTGAACCGAGACAACACGGTGAGTTGGGGCGGCCGGACGTTGCAGATCGAACGGGTGCGCTGGCGCGGGACGCTGGCGGGTTGCCGGGTGACGGTGTGCGAACATCTGGATGGGCGGCTGAGTTTGTATTACGGACCCCAGTGTGTCGGACAGTTTGCTGGCGAAAATAACGAACCGAAATCGGCGGCGGAAAAGGGCTGTGGAAAAGACGCTGCGCTTGGGAATCCCGCGCAAACCGCGGGATCCCCACTTTCCCACAGCCCCGACGACGGCGCGGTGAATGTAGTTTGAGGAGCAGAAGGAAAATCAAAAGCGGACACATCACTTGCTACCTAACGCGGACATTTCGATTTGCTAACAACATAGATAAGTGGGGAAATCAAAAGAAATTTGTGGAGTGGAATTCGAATGGTTGTGGAAAGTGTCAAAAGCTATTCGAATGGAATGGGGGAATATGCGGAAGAATAGGGGTTTGGGTCTACTACAATCGAGATCGATGTCCCCACACGCAAAAACGATGGCCGGGGCACCCGCCGAATATAGCACACACAGCTAGGAATCCTTTAGCGGGATTCCGACAGTCCCAGTTAGGCGTTGACGAAAATCCTCCCAATCCGCACCCCTGCGAGCCAAGACTTCGCCGACATCAAACCAATGATTTGTAGTCGGAGATTCAGATTGTATTTTGGATTGCACCAGACCTTGGCGTGAAATGACAGTCCAAAATTCTGGAAAGCCAGCTTTCTTTGCCTTTTGGTGTGACTTCTCGGCTTCACCCGCGCGATTGTGAGCGTTGCTGAGATCAGTGCCTCCCTTTACTTCGATGGCGACCTTGTGATGCACGCGGCCCCCAACAATTTCTTGAATACAAACATCTGGATCGTGGGAGAGACTGATCAATACTGATCGACCCGCAGAGTTCTTCAGGGTCAGTCTGTTCTCCTTCCTTTCGATCACATGCCTTTCTACAATTGCAGTTATCGCGGCAAAGACCTCCTTCATCGCGATCTTGCCTATAAGGGTGTTGTTCGACCCTTGCAGCTGGGCACCGAATGTAAGCAACGGGAGCTCGCTCAGGTCCCGCTCCGTTATTTTTGGAATCTGGCGAACGAGTTCCATAAGGGGCTTCGCCATAGCCCGACAGAAATCCGGCAACAGAGCTTCTTGGTTTTTGGATAAGGTTCCCAGTTCTTCCATGCTCTTGAAGCGCCCCATACCCGTCGAGCCTTTGTAGAATCCTTTCTGGGGCGCACCCAGCAAAAGACGATAGTAGCCGACTAGCGACGGCTTCATTGTGAGAAGCGCGGGAACTGGGAAAACATGTTCGTCGCGAATCCCGGCTGCGGCTAGAATCTTTTGAGCATGGGGCGGAACGAAATCTGATATCTGCTCTTTTATCAACTTCTGTTCAATCCGGCTGAGCGCATCGGAAAGGGCGTCCATAAACCATCGTTTGCGTGCTGCCACAAGAAGTTGATAGAAACGGACTTGTCTTGCTGAACTTGGCGGGCTGAGAAGACTTTTGGCAGTGGCAGGCGAAGCAGTCTTAGTTCGCTTATTGGGTCTGGATTTCATTGAGAGCCGAATAGAGCTATTCGCACTTCTTCGACTTCCGAAATACAAGCCAATAACAATGCTGCCGCCTGCTGTGATGGGCGGTCTTCCATCTAGGATCGATTATTGGCCCCTTACGAATCTTGATGATGCAGTCGCAGGGTAGGAAACCAGCAGACCTGGCGGCATCAATCAATTCGATGTGCGCCCACTGATACCGGTGATGATGCACATAGTCCGTAATCTTGCAGAACAAAACGCCTTCTTGTCGCAGTACCCGATATGCTTCGCGAAGGAACGGCGGGAATGTGTGAGAAAAAGTATAGTTGTTTTTCTTGGATGAGCGGAGCACTAGCCCAAATCGCGTATTGAAATCCTTGGATCGATCCTTTCCCTGGTTAGGAATATGGGGAGGATCGTAGACAACCACGTCGAAATCCCCAGCTGAAAAAGGCATGTTCGTGTTGTCCGCAACGACGTCCGGATGGTGACTGGGGTCGTTGTCGAGTCCAGTGACTGGCCGTTTGCTGCCCTTCCAAAAGCGGCCAAGGTTTACTGTTGCATCCAGGATTTTTCGCGGAGTCCTACGCGGGTAAAAATCGAGCATCTTTTCCAGTAGCTCGGCGTCTTCTCCAGACCACACCGACAGCGGGGGGTCATAATCCGAGACCTTCCCGCGTCCGGGCTTGTCTGGATCAAATAGCGGTTTGAAAAGAGTAGCCATCTAAAGAAGTGCCCTAGCGCGTAAGCAGGAGTTTGACACAATCAGGCGAGAAATAGAAAGTGGAACACATGGTCGGTGGCCAGGTCAGGTAAGACCACTCTGGACCCACTTCAAGCAGTGGGTAAAATGTGGCAATCAGTTCTTGTTGGAGAATTCGACCTGACCGCAAAAACTAGGGAATCGTTCTCGTAGGCGTCTTGCAAATCTTCTTGGTAGGATGATTCGGGTTACGTCTTTAAGCTTGAATTTGAGTTCTCCCCTGACTCGCCATTCGCGCTCCATGTAAAAGTTGTCTTTAGACAGGTCGGTATCAAGCCCATTAAAGAACTTTAGATTTGAATAGACGAGATTGTTCAAGGCATGGCTTATTTCATCTAGGTCATAGAGAAGGCCGCCGGGCGAGGTAGTTCCTGGACGGTCTGAACTCAGTATCAATGATCCCCGGCGTTTTCCCGGCATTTGTCTTTTCAAGTATGCCTCCAGTTTCTTAGTTGTCTTAAACTGGTTTCGATAGACCTTTTCCCAAGCGTCTTCCAGATTGGGTGTTTCATCTTCGCTGATCGTGGCATACGGTGCTGACGCATCCCTCGCGACGTAAAAAACAGGAGAGGCCCCCTTCGCAAGCATGAAAGATTTCGTAAACGCAATGCCAAAAAGGCTGTACTTTCGAGTATGAATAGAAATGTCTGCGATCGGTATATCGCAGAAGCAGACCACAGAAGATATCAGACCTCGATTCCCTGCGAGCTTTCCTCCGTGGACAACGCCTAGCGTGAAGCCGTCGGCGAATCCTCCTGTTGGAGGAGGTTTCAGTATGCCCTCGTAGAGTATTTTCTCAAGGAGCCCAAATTGACGTTGTTGGTCACGATTGCAGTTTCCTCCCACGAAGTGAGTAAGTTCATTCGATACATAGCGTTGAACGTTCATGTCAGGATTTTAGGCATATGCAGTCGCCTAGCGCAAAGGGTTGGGTGGCGACGCGCATGCCTGAAGGGTGTACAACGCGAAAGGACAAAGGCGCAGGACACCCCGCGGCAAGGGGGGTGAGCAGTAAGAAATCAAAGGGGGCCCACCTGAAGGTGAGTCCTACGAAGTCAAAACGAAGGCGAGGGCTACTCTTGGGGCGGCAAATCAATTGGCCTGAGAAAAAGCTTTTTGTGATTGTTGTACCAGGGGAATTTGCAAGTGGCGGTGACAATGGGGGCACACGCGTGGCCGACGACTTAACGGGGGTCCAGTCCTGCTGGAACGTTGATTATTTTGACGAGGGGGAAGTGGTGGTCGAAGACGGCGTTATTGCCGACTTGAAGCGCGATCAGAAGGACGATCCCAACTATCATCATCGTCGCGAGCCTTAGCCATGACCACAGCAGCGGGCGCAGCCGAAAAAACCAGACGGCTAATCCGGTGATGAAGAGGCATAGAAAGAAAACGTCTATCGCATGACCTGAGGGCCGCAGACCAAGAGCGGCTTGGGCGGCCTGCCATTCGATGTCGTCATGTCCCCGTCCAACGATAAGGAACCGAAGGGAATAAGAAGCGAGCGGAAGAAACGCCCCGAAGAGTATTGCCTCACTCGCAGGACGCGGCTTGCGCCAAAAATACAGTGCCGCTGCCAGCGCTGCCACCGTGGTTCCAATCGGCCCTCCGAGGGCAATCCAGGTTTCATTGTCCCAGCCTAATTGAGATTGGAGGACGTACTCCTTTGCGGGCGTGGGGACAACGGCAACGCCTTCCATCCATCCAACTACGGCGTGACCAATCTCGTGCAGGTAGACTCCGGCGATGACGGCCACAGAAAAGAACAACACGTAACGGATGCTGAGTTTCATCGCGGACTCCCGGGCGCGGAAAGATGGCGCGCGACGGTGAACACTAGGTGGGACTATGACACAAATCATTCTCTGCGCTCAGGATGACGGCAGGGGAAGGCCAAAAACCGAACTCTTAGAATCGAAGGGTGTGGCACCTGGAGGTTCATAATAGGCTCTTTTACGATACTTGATGCCGACTCAGATTTGCATTTGCCCTAATTGCTTGCTATCCTGAGGTGCGCTTGAAACATTGTCGCAGGGAAGGGTTCGGGTGATTTTTACCCTCGATTTCAATACATCGCTAATTCCGCAACAAATCTTAACCTACAACGTCATATAGATCAGACACTTACAGCACGCATACTTTGGCCTTATACATGCATCAAACACAGCGGGAGTTGATGCGTAAGTTTTCTAGTTGACATTTGAAACGGCAATGAATTACAAGCAAGCACGCCCAATCGAGGAGACTGCCCATGAACCGCGATACAATGGATCCTTAAATGTTACTTCCACTGGTTGGCGAGCCATTCTAGGTGCTCAAAAGCTGTCTGCTGTTTCTTATCCCTTCGGCGTTTATCAATCCAAGGCGAAATAGTTGTAAAGTAATGTACTACTATACTGTGATGAATATTACGTAGTGTATCTATGTCAGCGACCCCTGTCCGCGTTGCATAAGCCACTTCCTCAAAAAAATTCAGGACGTCCACTGTGACCGTGGTCTTATGAAGATCTCCGTCAAGAATCCTGCAAATCTCCGCTTCAGTTTGCCCGTCGATTTCTTTTAATAAAGCACGCCAGTCTTCGCGAAGCTTTGCAAAATTCGGCTCGTTCCATCGCGAGGCTAGTCCAAAAGCCCTAGAAATTCTTTCATCGATTGCTGCTTTATCGCGTTGTTCGATCGTAATCTTCAGGCCCTGACCGACATAATACGCACTGAGAATGCCTGCCGCGACTCCAGCTGCAATACCGAAGAATTCGATTTGGAGTCTCCAAGTCGGCAACCAAATAAAACCGGCAGTTAGGCCAAGGACTGCAATCAGCAACAGGACGGAGACCGTCACGGGGAACTCCAACTTAGCGATTTCTCCAGGGGAAGTTGAGCTCTCATTTTGTCCGGACATCGGATCCTCCAAAACGCTAGACCTCTTGACGGTATGCGCCGTTTGTATACTTCCTAGGCTATTCGCGTGTCCATACTTATTTTTAGCTTGAAGCGCTAAGCCGTTGCAGCCGTCCGGTCGAAAAATTCTCAGTGTGCGAACTTATTGGGGACCTTCGCCCTTCCGCCACATTCTTTTCTTCGTAGCCCATATTCGCGTGCCGCGATGGCAGGCTTGAAAATCGGCGGGAACGTAAACAGCTTCTCCGGCGTCTATAAAGAGGAAGCGCTTTGCGAATCGGCGGTGGAAGTGCTATACAAGCCCCCGCAAAGTTCCGGGGAATGATGAAGTTGACTGAGGGCGTGCCTCCTTTGTAACCTTGCAGGGTTTTGGTGACGCCAGGGTGGCCGTCTGCATCTAATCTAGTGTGCGCGGGGGCTCCGTTTCCGGCTGGCAGCCTGCCTGGCGGTAGGCAGGGCCGGGACATGGCATGGGGCTTTCAGAGGCGGCAACGAGGGGATTTATCTCACCGGTGGGTTTCCACCAACTTGATTGCTTTGTTAAAACTGGCGCCGCTGTGGTGTCCCCTGTGGCAACTGTCGTCCCTAGGACACAGTTTTGCGCCAAACGCGGTAAAAACGCCAGAATTGGCGACAGATTGCGGCACGCCACGCCGTCTATATATAGAGGGTCTTTTTTAGCCGCTTACATTTGTTCGCCTGCCTAACCCTGCCTAACCGGCAGGCAGGCTGCAGGCAGGCGGCGGGAATTCGCGGGAGGCTAGTTTGGCCGTTCTACTGGAAGAAAAATACGATCAGGTACGCCAGCTCATCAGCATGGGCAAGGAGCGCGGCTACCTCCTCTACGATGAGGTCAACGACCTCCTCCCGCCCGAAGTGCATTCGTCGGAAGAAATTGACGACCTGCTCTCCACCTTTGAGCGCTACGGCATTGACATCTACGAGGACGTGAACGCCGCGAAGGCTGCGCGCGCCGCGGCCGAGGCCGACGGTGGCGCCGAAGCGGAGCCCAAGGAAAAAGAAGAGGGCACCGCCGCGGACGAGAGCGAACTCGACCTGACGCCCGGCACGCTTGAAAAAACCAACGACCCCGTTCGCATGTATCTGCGCGAAATGGGCACTGTGCCGCTGCTCACGCGCGAGGGCGAAGTCGCCATCGCCAAGCGCATCGAGCGCGGGCAGAACCTGGTACTGAAAATTATTTCGCGCTCCCCGATCGTGCTGAAAGAATTGCTCGAAGTCGCGAAGGACCTCCGCGAGGGCAACCGCTCCATCAAGGAAATCGTCCAGTTTGACGATGAAGAGCTGACCGAAGAAAAAATTGAAGCGAAGACCCGCGCGACTCTCAAGACGCTGGACAAAATCCAGAAGTTCTACGACGAGAGCCTCAAGCAGGCCGAAAAACTCGAAAAAACCCCCAAGGCCCGGAAGCGCACTTATCTCCGCGCGAAATACGATCTTGCGCGCACGCGCATCGAAATGTCCGTGGTCGTCCGCTCGTTTGATTACAACCTTTTCGAGCGCAAGCGTCTGATTGACACCATCCGCCACACGGTGGACCGCCTGCAGTCTCTCGAGCGCGAAGCCGGAAAACTCGAGCGCCGCGCGGAAGCCAGCAAGGGCGAAAACGCCGCCGAGGCGCGCAAAGAATTGCGCGAGCGCCGAGCGGAAGTGCGCGAAATCGAAACCGCCAGCGAAGTGGGGCTCGTCGAGCTGAAGCGCATGCAGAGCGTGATTGTCCGCGGCGAGGTGGAAGCGGAGATCGCGAAGAAGGAATTGATCGAGGCGAACCTCCGGTTGGTCGTCTCCATCGCAAAGAAATACACGAACCGCGGTTTGCAATTCCTGGATTTGATTCAGGAAGGCAACATCGGCTTGATGAAGGCCGTGGACAAATTCGAGTGGCGCCGCGGATATAAGTTCTCCACATACGCGACCTGGTGGATCCGCCAGGCCATCACCCGCGCGATTGCGGATCAGGCGCGCACCATCCGCATCCCGGTGCACATGATCGAGACAATCAATAAGCTGATCCGCACGCAGCGGCAGCTTGTGCAGGAGTTGGGACGCGAGCCTACGTCCGAGGAAATCGCAAAGCGGATGGACATTCCGGTCTCGAAGGTGCGCAAGATTTTGAAGATTGCGCAGGAGCCGATCTCCCTCGAAACGCCGATTGGCGAAGAGGAAGATTCGCATCTTGGGGATTTCATCGAAGACAAGGCAGTCGTGTCGCCTTCCGATGCCGTAATCAATTTGAATTTGAAGGAACAGACTTCGTCCGTGCTGAAAACGCTGACGCCGCGCGAAGAAAAAGTTATCAAGATGCGCTTCGGGTTGGACGACGGCAGCGAGCACACACTCGAAGAAGTCGGACAGTCATTCGCCGTGACGCGCGAACGCATCCGCCAGATCGAAGCGAAGGCGCTGCGCAAGCTGCGCCATCCTTCGCGCTCGCGGAAACTGCGAGCGTTCCTCGAAGGCCCTTCCCGCGATTATTTATGAAACGGAGTGAACCGGAGACTGGATCAAACGTCTAAGAAGCTGTTCAAGGAGGAGCCCGGTGAAAATAAAAGTCGTGGTTCATCAGGCGGAAGAAGGTGGCTACTGGGCAGAGGTACCGGCTATCCCCGGCTGCGCGACGCAGGGCGATACATTCGAGGAATTGCTCACAAATCTCTATGAGGCCGTGGAGGGATGTCTCTCTGTTGATATTAAAGAGCCAACGGACAAAGGGCCTGCGCGGGTGTTGGAAATTGCAATATGAAGACTATTTCCGGCCATGAGCTCGCCTCTGTTCTCGAGCGTCACGGTTGGGAGTTGCTCCGAATTCACGGCAGTCATCACATTTACGGAAAGAAAGGCAGCATCGTCCGCCTGTCTGTTCCAATTCACGGAAATCACCCTCTCAAGATCGGGCTCTTTCGTCATCTACTGAAGTCAGCAGGCCTGACCGAAGAAGATTTGAAGTGAATAGTTAACGGGTTTTTTCTACCGCGGCGAGGCAGTTGGGGCAGAGGCAATCGTCGTACCGGGCGCGTAGATTGGCGAGCGCTTCGGGTTTGAGTTTTACTTCCTCACACCAGCAGGGCCCCCAGGGCGAGTAACAGTCAAACTTCGCGCCGCATTTTTCGCAGACTTTTTGCTTCGGCGCGGTTGCCGCGCTGGATGGATTCTCCGGCGTTTGTTGCCGCTCGCTCATTCGCTTCCCTCAATGTTACTCCACTTTGTTGCGCAATTCGTTCGCTGAGCCCGCTGATCTGCTGCGGCCACACAGTTACTTGCTGCGTTCGCGGACTTGCTCTTCGGTGAGGCCGTAGAGCGGCGGGGTGGGGACCTCGAGCATCGCGAGATAGAGATAGATTTGGCCGCGGTGATGGATTTCGTGCTCGGCCATCAGGCGCAGCCATTTCCAAAGTGTGATTGACGCGCCATCGGGCGTGGCGCATTTGCGCTGGAGATCGGCGTCGGAGAGGGCGGTGAATATGTCCATGGATTCGCGGTGAAGGCGCGCGACATATGCGAAAACGGCGTCGTAGCCGTCGGCGAGATCGCGCGAGTGGCCGGGATAGCGGCTGGGAAGAAACTTTGCGTTTTCGCCCCACATGTAGCGCTCGGTTCCGGCGAGGTGGCGAAGCAGATCGCCGAGGGTGAATCGGCCGGGCTTAAAGGTCCATTCGAGTTTTTGGGGCGGGATGCATTTTGCCACGCGGAGAGTGCGCGCGCGGACTTTGTCGAAGTAGTCCACGAATTGGGAGACGTTTGGATTTTCGGACGAAGGATTCGGCATGCAAGTTACCTCTTGACGCTGCTGGGAAGCCGGTCGGAATTATAAACAGTTTTCACCGCAGAGACGCAGAGGACGCGGAGGAGAATCTTCAGGCAGCATACGAATCGTCGCCAATGGCTCGTTTTGTAGTTGCGATGAACTGATCCTTCGCTCAGCACAGGATGACAACGATTCACTCTTAGTCCAGGAGCCGATGGCATTGTCATTCTTATTTTGGCGGGGCGGGGAGATTTACGGAGGTGGCGTATTGGTAGACGAGTTGGGCGCCGCGGTCGGCGCCGACGGCAGTGAGGATGGCGAGCGCGACGAGTCCAGCGAGAAAGATGCGGCGGAGCGAGGCGGTGAAGTTGCCGCGCTTCGCGAAACAGAGGATGCAGAGAACGAGCGCCAGGCTTGAGGAAATGATCATTACGGTTGCATGGAATTCGAGGGCGTCATGAACCGCGCCTCCCGGAGGCACGGAAGATTGCGCGATGGAGCCGGAAAGGACGGCCGCGGATGCGCCGAGCGTGCCGAGGTAGAGGAGGCGGATCGCGGTGCGGTGCCAATCGTCGCGCGCGCGCCACACGGAGAGCGCTTCGTAAAGAAGCGCGGCGAGCCACAGCGCGATGGGGAAATGAACGAAGAGCGGATGATAATTCAGCATGGCGTGAAGTCCGGGAAACATGGCGGCACCCCTCAAAAGGATTCTAGGAGATCGCGATCATAGACACGCGAAATATCCGCGTGGATTGTGTCGCAGAGCATGGCGCAAGACAATCTGAATCCTTGTCTCAAATAATTTGGTTTGACAAATCAAAGTATATAGTGGATGATCGCATTCGATGCCGAGAAACCAAGGCCGGCGAGGCGAGGCAGTGCGCGAGGTGATGGAGGGTTACCCGCGAATTTTTTTCGCCTGCCACACGCGCCATGTGCGGGACGCGGAAACGAAACGGCTGGTGAGCGCACACCAGGCGAGCATCCTGGACCATCTCGACAGGATTGAAGCGGTCACGATGATGGGGCTGGCGCGGCACATGGGAGTCACGCTGTCGACGATGTCGCTCAACATCGAGCGGCTGGTGCGCCGCGGATATGTGAGCCGGACGCGAGATCCACGCGATCGGAGGAGGGCGCAGTTGCTCTTAACGCAAGCGGGACTGCGGCTTCGCGAAGCGTCCACCGTGCTGGACGCGGGGCGGGTGCGGGCAATGCTGGCGGAGATGGGCGCGGAGGAGCGAAAACATGGGCTGGAAGGGCTGGCGATTCTAGCTCGGGCGGCAGACCGGTACATGGAAACGAAACCGCCGAGGCTGGCGGGCCTCCAGCGGAAGAGAAAGGGATGAGGTTTGTAAGACTGGCTGAAGTTTGGAGGGGCAAATGAAATGGGCGCTGATTGTAATCGGAGTGCTGGTGGGGATTGCGGTGATCGTTGTGATTATTGGCGCGATGCTGCCGAAGGGGCATGTGGCAACGCGCGCGGCGCGGTTCCGCGAGACGCCCGAGGTGATCTGGCAAAGCATCACGGACTTTGAAAAATTTCCGAGTTGGCGCGCGGGAGTGACGAGCGTGGAGCGATTGCCGGACCGCGATGGGCACGTGGTGTGGATGGAACGCGGGGGACACGATGCGATTCCGTATGAGTTGATGGAGTCGGTCGCGCCATCGGGGAATTCCGTGGGGCGTGTTGTAACTCGCATCGCGGATCCAAAGCTTCCCTTCGGAGGGACTTGGACATTGGAGATAGCGGCCACAGATGGTGGAACAATGCTGCGGATTACGGAACTAGGCGAGGTGTACAACCCCGTGTTTCGGTTTATGTCGCGGTTCGTATTTGGGCAGACGAAGACCATGGAAGATTACCTGGAGGCGCTCGGAAAGAAATTCGGCGAGACGGTATCAATTCAAGAGTAGGGAGATTAGCGGAACAATGGGCACGGAAATTCAATGCAGGGTGAGATTCGGGAAGCAGGCGTCCGTGGGGAAAGCACTTCTGGAGACGAGCGAGATACTTTTTCGCGGGGAATTCCGGCTGAAGATTCCGTTCGTGGAGATCAAGGCGGCGAAAGCGGTGAAAGGCGAACTGCGGGTGCGGTTTGCGGAGGGCGAGGCTGTCTTTGAGTTGGGCGCGGCTTCGGAAAAGTGGGCGGACAAGATCCTGCATCCGAAGAGCGTGATCGAGAAGATTGGGGTGAAGCCGGGCGGGAAGGCGGTTGTGCTGGGCGTGAAGGATGCGGATTTCCTGAAGAGATTGCACGCATTGGCCGAGTGCTCGGAAAAAATTGGGCGAGGGAGCGAATTGATTTTCTTCGGCGCGGAAAGCGCGGCACAGCTGAAACGCGTGCGCGCGCTGGCGAATTCGCTGGCGCCTGAGGGCGCGCTGTGGATTGTTTATCCGAAGGGGCGGAAAGAGATTACGGAAGTGGGTGTGATTAGCGCGGGGCGCGGGGCGGGGTTGAAGGATGTGAAGGTTGTGGGATTTTCGGCGACGCATACCGCGCTGAAGTTTGTGATACCGGTTGCGGACCGATAGGTGCAGCCCATACGATCAAGTCCGTTCCCTTGTTTTCGTTAAGCAGATGTTTTTGGTTCGCCCAGGAGTTCAATCTTCCAGATGGAACAATCAACCAGGACGCTTCGCTCCGGACGATCGGGGAGGTAACAGATAACGATGGGCATGCCTTCCCGCAGGACTTGTCCGCGCAGGACAAATCCGCCACCACGAAAAGGGACGCCGGGCGAGGTCTCGTAGGAGTACTCGATTTGGGTTCTTTTCTTCGTTGACTTTGCGAAGAGTACGCGGGCGACGCCGGGCGTCCCCCACTTCAGTACTTTTCGAGTTCCCGTCAGTGCGAAAAACTGCACACAAAACAAAGTCGAATACCCAGCTATCCAGATTATTGAAAGGCCCCATCGGTTGAATTTGTCGACGTCATGGGACAAAAACCCTCTGAGAACCGACAACGTGACAACAAGCATGAAGGACACGGCCAAGATCGTCACAAGAAGTTTGTACTTCCGTGCTGGTCCCAAGGTCCTCGGTAGCGGGAGTGCGGCAAGCTGGCGGACTCTTTCCTGGCATCGATCGTAGTCGGTGCTTTGCATTGAATTACGTTCTATCATGAATCCGTGGCGCCCTTAATCGCCCTCAACAACTTGACGGTGGAACTGCCCACGGCGGGCGGATGGGTGCGGCCGGTGAGTGAAGTGTCACTGCGGATTGAGCCTGGCGAGGCGTTGGGGTTGGTGGGCGAGTCGGGGTCGGGGAAGACGATGCTGGCGCTGGCGTTGATGGGATTGTTGCCGGAGGGTGCGCGGGTGAAGGGCGAGGCGTTGCTTGGAGGGAGAAACATAGAGGCGGGACAAATCGGGAGTGGTGATCTGTATCAACATGCTGGCGCCGGGCAGTATGCGACGCGTGGAGAGGCGGTGAATCTTGCGGCGGTGCATGACGAAAAAGAGTGGCGCGGGATTCGCGGGCGGCGGATTGCGATGGTGTTTCAAGAGCCAATGACGGCGCTGAATCCGGTGATGCGCGTGGGGAAGCAAGTGGCGGAGGCGGTGCGCGCGCACAATCCGAGAATGGTGGGCGCGGAGGTGAAGCGTCGCGCGATTGCGGCGCTGGAGCGCGCGGCGGTGCCGGAGCCGGAGGTGCGCGCGCGTCAATATCCGCACGAGCTTTCGGGCGGGCTGCGTCAGAGGGCGCTGATCGCGATGGCGATTGCGGCGGGAGAGACGGATGAGAATAGCTCGCGGGATTCTGCCGAGGGCGAGCGGAGTTTGCATGGCATACAAAGATTGCTGATTGCGGATGAGCCGGCTACGGCGCTCGACGTGACAGTGCAGAAACAAATTTTGGAATTGCTTGCCGAGTTGCGGCGGACGCTGGGGCTCTCGCTGCTATTCATCACGCACGATCTTGCGGTGGTGGGGCAGGTGGCGGACCGCGTGGCGGTGATGTATGCCGGGCGCGTAGTGGAAGAAGGGCCGGCGGCGGAAGTGTTGCGCGCGCCGCGGCATCCGTACACGGAGGGATTGTTGCGCGCGTCGCCGACGCTGAAGCGCGGAGAGCTGGTGGCGATTCCGGGGACGGTGCCTGCGCTTACGGCGCTGCCGCCGGGATGCGCGTTTGAGCCGAGATGTGCGAAGAGAGTGGAGGAGTGTACGCGCGCGGTGCCGGAGATGCGCGCGGCGGGGGCTGGGCATGAGGCAAGATGCGTTTTGGTGTGACGAAGGCCGTGGAGATTTGAGATGAAAGAATCCGACCAACACGATCTCGTGCGCGATAGATTTACGAAGACGGCGGAAAATTTTTCGGCGTTTGTGCTGAACCAGCGCGTGGAGGAGGCGAACCGCCTGGCGGAGCTGGCGACGGAGGGCGCGGACGCGCGGGGCTGGCGCGCGCTGGATTTGGCGTGCGGGCCGGGGACGTTTGCGCGGGCTCTCGCTGGGCGCGTGCGATTTGTTGTGGGATTGGATTTGACCCCCGCAATGCTGGCGCGTGCGCGGAAGGCGGTGGGAGAGGTGACGCGAGCGTGCGCGTTTGCGTGCGGCGATGCGGGGCGGATGCCGTTTGGCGGCGCGCAATTTGACACGGCGACGTGCGGGTTTGCGTTGCACCACATGCAGAATATTCCGCGGATACTTGCGGAGCTTGCGCGCGTGGTGAGAGCGGGCGGGCGCGTGGCGATCCGCGACATTATCGTGCCGGAAGGCGCGAACGCGGAGGCGAACACACGCATCGAGAAGACGCGCGATCCTTCGCACACTCAATGCTTGAGCGTAGTCGAACTGCGAAAATTATTTGCGGCGGCGGGATTGCGCGTGCGGAAGGAAGAGCAGTCGGCGCGGCCGCGCGATTTCGATAGCTGGATGCACGTGGTGAACGCGGAGCCGGGGTCGGCGGTTTACAACGAGGTGCGAAAACTGTTGGAGGCGACGATTGAAGATGATGCGGCGGGGATGCGTCCGCGGCGGAAGGAAAACGGCGGGCTGGAATTTTCGGTGACGACGCTGTGCATTGTGGGGGAGAAGCAGTGACGACGCCACTATTTGAAGCGCGGGAGTTGCGGAAAAGTTTCGCCGCGTCAGCGGAGCGATTTGGCGGCGAGGAGCAGGCGCGCAGGCTGGCGGTGGATGGCGTGAGTCTGGCGCTGGAGCAAGGCGAGACGCTGGCGATTGTGGGCGAATCGGGATGCGGGAAGACGACGCTGGCGAGGATGCTGCTGCGGCTGATCGAACCGGATGCGGGCGAAATTAAATTTGAGGGCGCGGATTTGCGCGCGGCGCGCGGGGAAGAGTTGCGGCGATTGCGGGCGAGGATGCAGATGGTGTTTCAGGATCCGTTTTCGTCGCTGAATCCGCGGATGCGGGTTGGCGCGATTGTGGGCGAGCCTCTGGCGATTCACGAGCCGCAGCTTGGCGGCAACGGGCGCGCGCGGCGGGTGAGCGAAACGCTTGCGGCTGTGGGACTGGATGGCGCGGCGGCGCAACGCTATCCGCACGAATTTTCCGGCGGGCAGCGGCAACGGATTGGGATTGCGCGGGCGCTGGTGATGCGTCCGAAACTGGTGGTGGCGGATGAGCCGGTGTCGGCCTTGGATGTATCCGTTGGCGCGCAGATATTGGAATTGTTCGCGCGGCTGCAGCGCGAGTTTTCGCTGACCTACCTGCTGATATCGCACAGCCTGCCGGTGGTGGCGCAGATTGCGACGCGCGTGGCGGTGATGCGAGCGGGGCGGTTTGTGGAAGAAGGGCCGGTGGAGAAAGTGCTGACACGGCCGACGCATCCTTACACACAGGCGCTGCTGGCGGCGGTGCCGGCGCTGCCGGCGTGAATCCAGCTTGAAACTTTCCTGAAAATAGGCCGTAATACCGGGCAGCGGACGGCTCGCTCACTTTTAAATTGGAGGGATTGCCATGGGAACCACTGCGGTTGCGCCAGCACCAGGGGGAGAGCAAGCGAAGATCGGAGCATTCGGGCGAGTGACTGGGGTTCTGTTCAGTCCCGGGGCGACGTTTGAGGATATCGCGCGGAAGCCGAGTTGGATCGTGCCGATGGTACTCCTGATAATTTTGAACCTTGGGGTTGTGGCCCTGGTTGTAAAAAAATTGGATTGGGCCACCATGATCCGCGCACAAATCGAAAGCAGTTCGCGAGCCTCTCAATTGACAGAGGAGCAGAAGGAGCAACAGGTAGCATTCGGAGTCAAGATTGCTCCCTTCGCTGCCTGGGGTGGTGGAGCCATCGGGATCCCCATTCTTTCATTGATCATGGCGTTGGCGTACTGGCTGGGATTCAACCTGCTCAAGGGTGCAAGCCTGAAGTTCTCAACGGCGTTTGGGATTATTGTCCACGCGTTGGTACCCACACTTCTAGCGTTTATTCTGACGGGGATAATCTTATACCTGAAGCCCGCGGGAGAAATAAGTCCGGATCCTTCGAGAATGGCAGCGACAAGCCTGGCGGCGTTTCTTCCCTCGACGGCGCCGAAGTGGCTTGTGTCCCTGGGTGGTTCGCTGGACATCTTCTGGTTTTGGTGCTTGGCGCTTCTTGCTATAGGTTTTTCGGCGGCGAATCCGCGCAAGATTTCCAAAGGCAGCGCATTTGGCGTCGTAATTGGAATCTGGTTGGTCTGGGTCCTCGCAAAAGTTGGATGGGCAGCGGCCTTTAGTTCATAAGGCATTTTTTGTGAATCACAGAATTCGCAGGCGTCGTGCCATGCTAGTAGACTGGCGCGATGGGATTTCGCTTTGAGCTGCTGAAAACGGATCCGTCCGGCGCGCGGCTGGGGCGGATGCACACGCCGCACGGCGCGGTGGACACGCCTGCGTTTATGCCGGTGGGGACTGCGGCGAGCGTCAAGGGAATGATGCAAGAGGCGCTCGAAGAGCTGGGCGCGCAAATTCTTCTCGGCAACACCTACCATCTTTATCTCCGTCCGGGACACGAACTCATCCGCAAATTGGGCGGGCTGCATAAATTTATGGCGTGGCCGCGCGCGATCCTTACGGATTCGGGCGGCTACCAGGTTTTCAGTCTGGCGGATTTGCGGAAGGTGACGGATGAGGGCGTGACGTTTCGGTCGCACCTCGACGGCTCGGAACATTTGCTGACGCCGGAGAAGGCGGTGGAGATTCAGGTGGCGCTGGGGTCGGACATTATGATGGTGCTCGACGAGTGCATCGAGCATCCGGCGAGCGAGGAGCGGGCGCGAAAAGCCGCGGCGCGGACTCTGGATTGGGCGCGGCGGTCGCGCGGGGCGTTTGCAAAGAAAACCGGCGCACGCGGCGGAGAAAATGGGAGTCAAAGCGCGGAAGGCGGGCAGGCGCTCTTTGGAATTGTGCAGGGCGGGACATTTTCTGAGCTGCGCCGGCAGAGCGCGCGGGATTTGGTCGAGCTGGATTTTGATGGATACGCACTGGGCGGGCTCGCGGTGGGGGAGCCGCATGCACTGACGTGCGAGATGACTGCGGAAGTTACGCCGCTACTGCCCGCCGGGAAGCCGCGCTACCTGATGGGGGTAGGAAAGCCGGAAGACATCCCGGATTACGTGCGGCTGGGGATTGACATGATGGATTGCGTGCTGCCGACGAGGAGCGCGCGGCACGGATGCATTTACACGTCTGCGGGGCGGCTGCTAATCCGTCAGGCAAGGTATGCGGACGACGCAAAGCCGCTCGACGAGGCCTGCTCTTGCGCCGTGTGCAAGCGCTATTCGCGGGCGTATTTGAGGCATTTATTTATGGCCGGAGAGATACTGGGGGCGGTCCTGGCGACCCACCACAACGTCCACTTTTACCTTGACCTGATGGAGCGAATCAGGCAGGCTATCGTGTTTGGGGACCTGTCGGAATTCTCCTCCGAGTTAAGGTTGCGCCTGGCTGCGGGCCCCGGATAGTTCCCGCGGGTAAGTAAGGCTGGCCCACCAGGCGTTCCCCGCAAGGCGCGGAACCGTCCTGCCCTCTCTACGTCCGGGGAGCGGCAGGATTCCTGTTCTAATTTAAGATTTTGGGTATGGTCTTGGGGCGGCTCTCGGGTGGGGCCGCAAAACAAGTGGCGGCGTTCGCGAAACGCGAGTGGGGCGTTCAAAATGATCCTGAATCTTCTGGCTGTTGATGCGCAGTCTCTGGGGCCGTTTGCGAGCTTCCTGCCCATTCTCCTGATCATGGTGATTTTTTATGTGCTGCTGATCCTGCCCGCGCAGAAGCGGCAGAAGAAGACGCAGGCGATGCTCAGTGCGTTGAAAAATGGCGACAAGGTGATTACGAACGGCGGAGTTTTTGGGACGATCGTTGGCCTGGAAGATGACGCGATTCAGCTGCGCATCGCGGATCAAGTGAAGGTAAAGGTGTTGCGGTCGGCAATTGCGGGGCCCCAGCCGGAGAGCAAGGAAAGCTGAAGGTCGCGAAGCAGGCGGACCAATTCCAACAATGAACTCAAACTTGAAATGGAAGGCAATCTCGGTGGCGGCTGTGGTGTTGATCTGCCTCTATGGGCTTTTCGGGCTGCCGGATTTTCCGAAGTCCTTTTCGATGATGAAGCAGGATTTTTCGAATCGCATCAGGCTGGGTCTGGACCTGCAGGGCGGGACGCACCTGATCCTGCAAGTACAGGTGAACGAAGCGATGCGGCAGGATACCGCCGTGCTGGCGGACGACATTCAGACCAAGCTCCGGGCCAAAAATATTCCTTCCGACCAGCCGATACTCGTTTCCGATACGCAGATTAAGATTTCAAATGTTGCGCCGGAGCGGCTCGCCGATTTCCGGAGCATCATGGGGGATTACTCGGCAAACTGGGGAGCGCCGACGCCGGCGCCGGGCGAGTTGAACGGTTACCTGCTCACGATGACGCAGAGCCAGATGTCGCAAGTACAAGACCGGACGATGACGCAGTCGGTGGAAACAATCCGGCGGCGCATTGACGAGCTTGGTTTGACCGAACCTATCGTCGCTCCGTATGGGCAGGGCGACAACGAAATTATTGTGGAAATGCCGGGCGAAACCGATCCCATCCGCGCGAAGGACGTGATTCAAGCTGGGGGACAATTGGAGATCCGGTACGTTCCGGACCCTACGCCGTATCCCTCGGAGTCGGCGGCCATCGCTGCGAAGAATGGAGTTCTTCCGCCAGGAACCGAACTGATGCAAGGGACTTCGTCTGCAGCGGGGGGACAAGGGGCGGCGACTGGCGAAAGCTGGTATATAGTCAGCCGGGTCCCGATTGTGACCGGCCGAGATTTGCGCGACGCCACGCCTGCACGGAATACTCAGCAACCTCCCTATTTCATGGTGAATTTCCGTTTGACCGTCGAAGCGGGGCGCAATTTTGGTCCGTTCACGGAACAACATATTGGGCAGTACATGGGAATTATCCTGGACCATAAAGTAAAGACGGTTGCAGTGATTAAGGGAAAGATTGAAGACTCGGGAGAGCTCGAAGGTTCGTACACCGAAGAACAGGCAAATGATGAAGCGCTGATTCTTCGCGCGGGTGCGCTGCCTGCAAGCATCAAGTATCTCGAGGAAAGCACGGTAGGTGCGTCGCTCGGAGCGGACTCAATCCGGCACGGGTTTCAAGCTTCGGTGACGAGCTTAATCGTGGTGCTGATTTTCATGGTGGTGTATTACCGGTCGGCGGGAGTCAACGCGGTGATCGCGCTGATCTTGAACCTGGTGATTCTGCTGGCGGCGCTGGCCTATTTCGAAGCGGTGCTTTCGCTGCCCGGCATTGCGGGAGTTATTTTGACAATTGGCATGGGCGTGGATTCGAACGTGCTTATATTTGAGCGTATTAGGGAAGAACTGCGTGGAGGGAAGGCGCCTGCCTCGGCGGTGGATTTGGGCTTTAAGAGGGCATTTTTGACCATTATTGACACCCACGTGACGACCGTGGTTTCGGCAGCATTTTTGGGCCTTATGGGAACAGGGCCAGTACGGGGATTCGCGATAACCCTAGTGATTGGTCTAATGGCAAATCTTTTCACTTCTGTGTATGTATCGCGGCTGATTTTTGACTGGCATCTGGCGAAGGCGCCAAGGCAGGCGGAACTGAGCATTTAGCTACCCTGGAAGGGAAAACATTTGGAACCCGGCGAGGGTCGCCGGTGTCTAACTGGGACGGGTAAGAGCGACTATGGAGTTCTTCGGACAGGCAAATATCAACTGGATGGGCAAGGCGAAGTTCTTCGTCTCGCTTTCCCTGACGCTGCTGGCGATTGGAGTTGTGGCTACGATTTACAACGGCGGCCCGACCTACGGAATTGATTTCAAAGGCGGCACGCTGGTGACAGTGCCATTCGCGAAAGCTCCCGACGTTGACAGCATCCGCAAGGACCTAATAGCGCGAGGGATTGGCCGGAGCACGATTCAGCCGCTGCATGACATCACGAACCCGAGCGCCAATAATGTTGTCATTGGCCTTGAAGAAACGGGCACCGGTGCGCAGGATTTGGATGAGGGCAAGACGAAGATTATTGATGCGCTGCGGCTGAGTTTTCCATTCTCCGAACCGGGGAAAAAGGATTTTAATTTTGTGACGACTTCGGACCTGGCTGATGCGCTGGTGCGCCGCGATCCGCTTGCACTGGGCATCTCCGCGGGCGACCGTTACAAGCAGATTGCACAGCAGCTTACGAGTTATCGCGACAAGAACCGCAACGGCGTTGTCGGCGATCTAGGGGAGTTGAGCAATTCGGGCGTCGCGCCCCAAGTGGTGACCGCATTGCGAACGGATTTTTATCCGGGCCCGTTCGGATTGCCGAGCGCGCAGATCGTTGGGCCAAAGGTGGGGGGCGAGCTTCGCACGCAGGCTGTGTACGTCACCCTCTATGCATTGGGTGGGATGCTGTTATATATTGCCATCCGATTCACGGGTGACGCGCTGCTCCGCTCGGGTACGGGCGGCGGCGACTCCGGCGGGACGATTGAGTGGTTCCTGCGGCTCATCGACAAAGGGATATTCGGGATTGCAGCGGTCGTGGCGGTGTTTCACGACGTGCTGATTACGATTGGACTTTTTTCATTATTTCACCGGTACTTTGAAATTTCTCTGACGGTGATCGCGGCGCTGTTGACGCTGGTTGGCTATTCGATGAACGACACGATCGTGATTTTTGATCGAATCCGTGAGAACAGCCGGTTGATGCGGCGCGAACCGTTTCCGGATATTGTGAACCGGTCGATCAACCAGACGCTTTCGCGGACGATCTTAACGAGCGGCTTGACGTTTCTCACCGTCCTGGTGCTGTTCGTAATGGGCGGGCCGGCGCTCAGGAGTTTCTCCTTTGCGTTGGTGATTGGAATTGTGGTAGGAACCTATTCCAGTTTTGGCATTGCAGCGCCTCTGGTGGTTGCCTGGAACCGCTGGAGGGGGCCCAAGGTAGCGGTAAACACCGGATCCGCAGCCGGCAATAAACCCGGGCAGGCAAGGCGAGTACCGGCCTGACCTATACCGGGAGGAGGTAAGAAATATGTTCGAAGAACTTGTTGAAAGCACACCGGGTGGCCGGAGGAAAACGAATAAGTGGTGGACGGTATTAGTTTCCTCGGGAGCACAGGCCCTTCTTGTGGCCCTCATTATGATCATTCCACTGCTGGTCACGCCAGCGTTGCCGAAGACTTTGCTGGCCGGCATGTTGCTTGCGCCACCTCCCCCTGCGGCGCCGCCGCCTCCCGCGGCCGTGCAACCTGTCAGAGTCGTGAGACCTCAAGTTCGATTGATTCAGCAAGGAGTACTGACCGCGCCGAAGTCCATCCCCAAGCAAGTGAACCTGGTGAAAGAAGAAGACCTGCCCCCGGATGTTCCGACGACCGGAGTGACTGGCGGAGTTGTTGGCGGCGTACCGGGCGGCTCCACCGGCGGCGTGTTGGGAGGAATCATCGGCGGATCTTCGACCGTGGCGCCACCACCGCCTCCTCCGAAGGAAGTAGCGCCCACGCGAATTCCAGTGGGCGGCGATGTCCAGAAGGCGAAATTGCTGAACCAAGTCATGCCGGTTTATCCGCACATTGCGGCGCAGATGCGTATTCAAGGGACCGTCAAGCTCCACGCCATTATTTCCAAGGATGGGCGTGTGGTTGAGCTGAGCCTGGTGTCGGGGCCGGCGCTGCTTGTTGATGCGGCGATAACTGCGGTGAGACAATGGCGCTTCAGCCCAACATTGCTCAATACCGTGCCTGTGGAAGTGGAATGCGTATTTGACGTGAATTTCAAAATGCAGTGAAACCGCACGGCGCGGGCTTTGCCTGCGCTGCGATTTTCCGCCCGGGGCGGCCCGTGGGACGCTCTGGGAATTCTCTGCGGGAACCGAAGAAAGGAAAAAGGAGCCAACTCAATGCTTGCAACAGTATCGACAGCAATCTGGACCCTAATCTTACAGACAGAAGCTGCGACGGGAAATACGTGGGATTTTCGGAGCATGTGGGGGAGGATGACCTGGCTTCCCAAGGGCATCATCATCCTGCTGTTCCTTCTCTCCGTTTGGTCATTTGGAGTGATGATTGACCGCGCGCTGATGTATTCCGCGGCGCGCAAACAATCCCGAATGTTCGTCCAGCAAGTGGCGGGCGCGCTGCGGGAAGGGAAACTTGATGAAGCAATCTCGATCGCCGAGAGGAACAAGAAGAGCCACATCGCGAAGGTGGTCGCGACGGGCCTCTCCGAGTTTCAATCGGCCTCCGCGCAGGTGCCGGATGAAGAAGTCATCGAAGCGGCTAAACGAGGTCTTGAGCGCTCGGTGGCAATCGTCCACGCGGAAATGAAGCGCGGGCTGAGCGGCCTGGCGACCATCGGTTCGACTGCCCCGTTCGTCGGATTGTTCGGGACGGTCACGGGCATCATCAACGCCTTCAAAGGTATTGAGACGACGCACGCCACGGGTCTATCGGCTGTGGCCGGCGGAATCGCGGAAGCGTTGGTGACGACCGCAATGGGCCTGGTTGTCGCAATTCCCGCGGTGTGGGCTTACAACTACTTCACGAACAAGGTGGAGGCGTTTGACGTCGAGATGGAGAACTCCTCGATGGAGTTGGTCAATTACTTCATCACGCGGCGGAGCGCAAAGAAGTAGCCGACCATGCCTTATAAACCACAAGTAGGACCCACAATGTCGGCGCCGAACGTGATTCCGATGGCGGACATCATGCTCGTACTGCTGATCATTTTCATGGTGGTCACGCCGATGCTTCAGCGAGGGTTCACGGTGAACATGGCTCATGTTCCGGACCCCACGGTCTTTCCCGACGCGGAACGCGAAGATGCCATCATTGTTGCCGTGACGCGCGATGGTGCGATTTACTTGGGAATGGACAAGACGACGGAAGAGGAACTTACAACCAAGGTCCGCGACCTGGTTTCGAGCCGGCCGGACAAGACTGTTTTCATCCGCAGCGATGGCCGCGCTCACTACGTGTACGTGGCAAGAGTCGTGGATGATATTCGTTCAGCCGGAGTGGATAAGGTCGGGCTGTTGACGGAGCGCGTTACGCGGCAAACAACCGCGCCGGCTCCGCAAGCGCCCGGGGCTCCAACTCAGTAGCTTTTTCCGCGCGCCCCTGGCTCCAGGGCCCGCCGTGCGGAGAAGGAAGCGTTTGTCGCGGGGGAGAACGGCGTGGCATTTTCGGAAGTTGCCCGGGCGATTGACGTGATGACTGCGGCCGGAATCGAACGTGTGGGACTTCTGACTGACCGGATGCAAGCGGAAAGCGCGCGGGAGCCGGGAAAAGCCAATTAAGAATCAATTCTAATATGAAGTCGATACAGAATGGAGTGCGACAATGGGAATGCAGGTAGGCGGAGGTAAGGGCGGCGCACTGGCGGAAATGAACATCGTGCCGCTGATTGATATTTTGCTGGTACTGCTGATCATTTTCATGGTGATTACGCCGACGACCGAGATGGGCCTCGATGCGCTGGTGCCGCAGCCTGCGCCGCCCAATCAAAAGGAAGATACTGCAATGCAACAGAAGGTCGTCGTAGTGCAGATTTTCCAGAACGGCAAGGTCAAGATCAATGAGGAGGATTCGTCCTGGGAAACTCTGAGCGGCCGCCTGGACCAGATTTTCAGATTGCGCGCAGTGGGGAACAAGGTCGCATTCGTAAAAGGCGATGAAAACGTCAATTTCAGCGAAGTGGCGAAGGCGATTGACATTATGCGCCAGGCGGGAATAGAACAGGTTGGGTTGTTGACGCCCAAAATGGAGTCCAGCCAATAAGTCCACCTTCAGCAGGATGGAAAGCGATCTATGAACGCACCCCTTTCGGAGACCAGGAAACGCACTTACCATTCGTTAGCGGCACTGGCGCTTGCGCTATTTGCCATCGCCGGCCTTTCGGGTTGCAACAAACTAAAGGCACGCGACAAACTCGCGCAGGGCGTGCAGGCCTACAAGAATGGCCAATACGATCACGCCATTGAAGATTTCCAGGAAGCCATCAAGCTCGATCCCAGCTTGACGGTCGCGCAGCTTTATCTGGCGACGGCGTACCAGACGCAGTATATTCCGGCAGCTCCATCGGAAGAAAACAAACGGATGGCGGATGAGGCCATCAAGCAATACGACGATATCCTGAGCCGGGATCCGAATAACCTCTCGGCAATCGATAACATGGGCTCCTTGCTCTACAACATGGCGGGCACCCCATTCTCACCGGAAACTTTTGAAAAATCGAAGCAATTTCATATGAAGCATATCGAGCTGAATCCAAACGATGCCGAGCCCTACTACTGGGTGGGGTTGATTGACTGGACGCTGACGTGGCATGCCAATCAGCAGTTGCGTTCCGATTACAACCACGCGCATCCCACGAAGCAGATCCATGACGACCAGCCCCTGCCTCCGGATCTCCGCGATCAGTATGCGGCGAAAAACTCGGCGATGGTGGAAGACGGCATCAGTTCCATGAAGAAAGCCATGGACCGGCGCGCGGATTACGATGATGCGATGGCGTATTTGAGTCTTCTGTACCGCCAGAAGGGCGACATGACTGCGAACCCAAGCGAGCGCGACGATCTTCTCAGGCAAGCCGATGCGCTTTTGGATCAGGTCAAGCAGATCAAGCAGAAAAAGGCCAGCGCCGCTCAATCCAATTCGTAGAGGCACCTCACCAATTTCTTATCCCGGTTCCTTTAACAGGGGCCGGGGTGTCACCGGGGACCGGAATTGATGCCTTTTGCGTTCGCCGGCAAGCGGGCATGCCCCCTGCAGGCGTAAAATAGAATCCGAATGTCGGCACACGGGAAACCCCTGCTTCGGTTTGACCGCTCGGCGCGAGCGCTTGAGTCGCGCTTCGCCGCGCTGGTGGCAAAAGTCCGCCAGACCCGCCCCTCCGATGATGTCGACCTTTTGCGCCGGGCGTATGAATTCGCCGCCGAGCAGCATCACAATCAGAAACGCGAGTCGGGCGAGCCATATCTTTCCCATCCGCTGGAAGTGGCGCATGTGCTGGCGGACATGAAATTGGACGTGACCTCGCTGGCCGCGGCCCTTCTCCACGACACCGTCGAAGATACACAAATCCCCATCATCCGAATCACAGAGCTATTTGGCACGGAAACAGCGCGGCTCGTCGAGGGCGTTACAAAAATCAGCCGTTTGGATCTGCTGGCGCCGGAAGCGCGCCAGGCGGAAAATTTGCGCAAGATGCTGCTGGCGATGGTGAATGACGTCCGCGTGGTGGTGATCAAGCTGGCGGACCGGTTGCATAACATGCGGACGCTTGAGTATCTGCCCACGGACAAGCAGCTGCGCATCGCGCGCGAAACGCTGGACGTTTACGCGCCGATCGCGCATCGCCTGGGCATGGGCTTGATCCGCGGCGAACTGGAGGACCTCGCGTTCCGGTTCCTGGAGGCGCCCTCTTATCTGGAGTTGCAGAAGAAAGTTGCATCGCGCAGCAAGACTTCCGAGAAATTCCTGAGTGAAGTGCAGAACACCATCCGCGAGAAATTATTGGAAAACGGGATTCCCGCCGACGTGGAAGGCCGCGTGAAGCGAGTCTTCTCGATCCACCAGAAGACGCAACGCCAGCAGCGCACTCTCGATCAAATCTATGATTTGCTCGCCGTACGGATCGTCACGGACAACGTGAGGAACTGCTACGCCGCGCTGGGCATCGTGCATCAGGTGTGGCGGCCGGTGCCGGGCCGCTTCAAGGATTACATCGGGATGCCGCGGCCGAACCTCTACCAGTCGCTGCACACCACGGTGATCCACGAAGGGCAGCCGTTCGAGGTGCAGATCCGCACGCAGGAGATGCACCGCATCGCCGAGCAGGGCGTCGCGGCGCACTGGAGATACAAGGACGGCCGTCAAGTTTCCGAAGCCGACGACCAGCGAATCATCTGGATGCGGCAACTTATCGAGTGGGCGCGCGAGATGCAGGAGCCCGGCGAGTTTCTTTCCACGCTGAAAGTGGATCTGTATCCGGAAGAGGTCTATGCCTTTACGCCGAAGGGCCGCGTGATTGCACTGCCGCGCGGCGCAACGGCGGTGGACTTTGCCTACTCCGTGCACACCGAAGTCGGTAACCAGTGCACAGGCGCAAAAGTAAATGGGCAGATCGTGCCGCTGCGGCACCCGCTCTCGAACGGCGACGTCGTGGAGATCATGACGCAGAAGGGCCACGTGCCCAGCCGGGATTGGCTGAGCTATGTCCGGACTTCGCGCGCGCGGAGCAAAATACGCCATTGGATTCACCTGAACGAGCATCGCGAGGCGACGGAAGTCGGAAGGCGGCTGCTCGAAAAAGAGGCGCGCCAGTTCGGGCATGCGCTCAGGCGCGTGCCCGAAGCAGACCTGCTTCGCGTGGCCTCGGAATACGGCTGCTCGCGAGTGGAAGATCTATTCGCCGAATTGGGCTACGGGAAGTACTCCGCAAGGCAGGTATTGAGCAAGGCGCTCGGGCAAACGCTCGGCGAGCCTGCTGAAAAACCGCAGCAAAAGGGCGCGCCCGGGCGGATTGTTTCGACCGTCAAGCGCATGCTCGGAATGAACGCCGGGGCAATTCAGGTGCGCGGGGACAGCGACCTGCTGGCCTATCTGGCGAAATGCTGCAATCCAATTCCCGGGGACGACATCGTGGGCTATGTTACGCGCGGGCGCGGCGTCGCGGTGCACACCACGTCGTGCCCGAATGTGCAGAATTTGCTGTATGACACGGAGCGGCGGATTGAGGTCGGCTGGGCAACGTCATCGGATGCACAATTCACGGTGAGCCTCATAATTCACAATGTGGACCGCCCTGGAATGCTTGCCGATATGACGAAAGTGATCAGCGAAGAGGGATGCAACATCCGAATGTTGACCAGCCAGCCGGATAATCTGCACGCCAGAGTGGATGCGACGGTCGAGATCATGAACCGCAAACAGCTCGAGCGCATTATCGCCAAGATTAAGAAGATCCCCGGCGTATTCAGCGTTGAGCGCGTTTACCGGGTTTAAGGCTTTCCCTCAAACGAACCGCTTTCTGCCTCCACCTGTACGAAAGGACATTGACCCTCCCGGCACGCTTCCGCCACCGTGCGGCCCCGTATCTTTCCACAGCCGCTAAAATAGAGGGGATGCGCCCTCCCTCTTGGCGTCGCTTTCTGTGTATTGCTGCAATCCTTGCGGCAGGCCTATGCATTGGCGGCTGCCAGAGATTCCACCATACGGATACGCAGCCGCTGTCCCAGTCCGGCTTTTGGTCGGACACGATTCAGAAGCTGCGCGACCTGAATGTGGGCGATTCGGAAGTCAGCGAATTGATCACGCTGCGCAATGCGGGCTTCTCCGATGATAGCTGCGTTGAATTTGTGCAACTGGCCCGCGCACAAAAGCAGATGTTCACTGGCGGCGACCGGGCCGCAGGGTTGCTGCGTTCCGGTCTCGCGGAGCCGACGGTGATGGAGCTTGCCCGGCTCAATCAGATGGACACCTGGGCGGCAGATGCGCAGACGATTCGCCTGGCAGGATATTCCGATCGCGTGGTGTTGGCCGTGGCGCACCGTCGCGCGGATCACGAGCCCGTGGCTTCCGCGGCTTCACTCGTGGAGCTGAAGAATACCGACGTGACCGAACAACAGGTGCTCGACATGATTTCGCGCGGGCTGACCGATGAGCAAGTAGGGCAAAAGCTGGCCGCGCACAAACAAACGGAAATGCCAAAGGTTGTTTACGTCCACCGCGCGCCCCGAAAGAAGAAATACTGACGCCGGCTGAGTGACTTTTTTACCCGCAACATTTTTGACGCGCATCCTCTTACCCCAGTAGAATCTCCTCACTTTGTTACGTACTGCGCCACACACTGCGGTGAAACGAGCATCTCTCATTGTTGCTGCTGGCGTGACTGCCTGGGTTGCAGCGGGCTGCGCGCCGTCAATTGCGCCCGGTTACACCATTGAAAAGCAGAGGATTGAGGTTACCTATTCAAAGGCGACGCCGGATCGGGTTTCCGTCCGCGCGTGGTACAGGATGAGGAATACGGGATCGCAGCCGATTGAAGAAATTCGCTTCCAGCTCCCTTACAACAGATGGGTCGAAGGCTTGCGCGTGGAACCGGGAGGTCAACCCCTTGTTGCCCAGGTCGTAGCCGGAAAGGGAGAGGAATTCACGGCTCATTTCGGCGCGACATGGAATCAGAAAGAGCGGAAAGAGTTTGTGCTGACATATGATTTGAAGGTCGTGAACTCCAGCCTCTCCCTTGGTGACGGACGCGGACCTTCTTTCTTCCTTCCCAGCGGGGGATGGTACCCATATTTATTGCCGCCGCCCGGGACGCTCGCACAAGGGGGACTGCCACCTGACAAATGGGATTTGGTTGTCAGTGTTCCGCAGGGATATTTGGTCCACGCCAGCGGAACATCGAAAGGGCAGGATCGAGTGGGGAATCGAAGTACCGCAGGGTCTTCTAATCGCTTCGAGCAGAAACTGGAAATGGATTTTGATCCATTTGTCGTTTCAGGTCCATTCGTGGAACAGCAAGCACATTGGGGTTCCGAGACGGCGTTTATGTGGTTGGCGAAGGCATCAGTGGAACCCACGGCAAGTCAATTCGGCGAGTGGTTCGCCGAGGAAGCCGCGTATTTTACAGCGGAATTTGGATTGAAAGATGCCACGAAAGGACAGATCTGGATGATTGGATGTCCCGGAGGATTGGCAACTGGAAACGACCAGCCCGGCCGATTTCTTGGGGGCGATTTGAAAAAACCCTGGAATTCGAGTGTCAATTGTTTAACCGTGCCGCAAGGTTTCATCGGGCCAGTGTCCATTGACAGCCCTGTCGTACCCGACTTATTTGTGGCGCCATCACACGCAAATCCTCCAAAGGGGCAACCCACTTGGCCCTCTGAGGATGTCCAACTCGCCGCGACCTGGTTTCCCTTTGCAGTGCACGATGCGCCAGATGGCCCGTGGTTTCCGATGTCGGGGACGCCGGATTATATGGCGCTTTCGTTCACTGTATTGAAGAATCCATCTAAGCGCGGGGACTATGTTCGCGAGCTTATCGGACGTGTGGATTCTGATCCTGAACGCGCCAAGGAAACCCTTGGTTCCGCGAAGAACATTGAAATCGCACGTGTTCGCAGCGAGCTATTTTATCTTGGGCTGGAGGATCGCTGCGGGGCGGCGAATGTGCACCATGCACTGGCGCGAATTGTGAGCATCCTTCGCGGCAAAACATGGGATGTAGGTGATTTGCGCTCGGCAATGGAAGCCGAATGCGGCGCGGAACTCGCTGATTTCTTTCGGCAGTGGCTCAACCGGCCAGGGATTCCAGATGAATTTCGAACGCGTTATGCCGGCACCCCTGCGGCGAAGCCGGCCAGTAAGAATAATTAGCTGAAAAAAAACGTCCGAAGTACGGAAACCTCGGACGGACGAAGACATCTAAAGCGGCAGCAACAAAACTTTTCAAGCACTAGCTATTCAAACCTCAGGAGGAATCAAGTGAAACAAGTTATCGCCACGGACCGCGGGCCAAAAGCGATCGGCCCTTATTCACAAGCCATCAAGGCGGACGGACTTATTTTTATCTCAGGGCAAATTTGCATCGACCCTAAAACGCAGCAGCTCGTCGAAGGCGATATCGCCAAACAAACCGAGCGCGTGATGGAAAATTTGAAGGGAATCGTAGAGGCGGCGGGGTCGTCGCTCGACAAAGCGCTGAAGACGACCGTCTTCCTTTCCGACATGGGCGATTTTGCGGCGATGAATGCCGTCTACGCCAAGTATTTCGGCGAAGCGCCGCCCGCGCGCGCAACTGTGCAAGTCGCGCGCTTGCCCCGCGATGTGAAAGTGGAAATCGAACTTATCGCCGAGGCGTAATTCAGGCGAGGAAGTACGAAGAGTCCCTAAAGTTAGTGGATAGACAGAACGGACGCCGACAAATTGCCGTTAGAAGCGCCGGCGATCCCCGCGGTCACGGTCGCCGCCACCATCACGGCCACCACCTCCGCCGCGGCCACCGCCGCCACCGCGACCACCACCGCCTCCGCCGCGGCCACCACCACCACCACGCCCTCCGCCAAAGCCGCCTCCGTGGCCACCACCGCCACGCGGCGCCTGGGGACGCGCTTCATTGACCTGAAGCTGACGGCCATCCAGAGTGGACCCGTTGAGCTGCGAAATGACCTTTTCCATTTCCTCGCCGGGGCCAAGTTCAACGAATCCGAACCCGCGGGAGCGGCCGGTTCCGGCATCCCGAATGACACGGGCCGAAGCCACCTGAAACCCATGAGTTGCGAAAAGCTGCTGGAGACCTTCGTCGGTCGTGTCAAATGACAGATTCCCTACGTATAGCTTGGCCATCGAGATTCACCTTCTGGCGTTCTACGCCGGGGAAAAGGAAAAGGGCGGGCGCGGAGGACCGGCCCGCCCTGCGGACTAGAGGCTGGTTACGTTCGCGGCCTGCAGGCCCTTGGGGCCACGGGTAACCTCGAATTCAACCGCCTGCCCTTCGTTGAGCGTCTTGTATCCGTCTCCCTGGATTGCGGAGAAGTGCACAAAAACGTCCTCGCCGGACTGGCGCTGGATGAATCCATACCCTTTGCTGGCGTTGAACCATTTCACAGTTCCTTGTTCTTTCACGGCTTTTCCTCTTCTTTATTTGATGTGGTTACTTCTGCCGTTCGATTGCTCCACCTCTAGCCGCAACAAAAAAGGCCGCAAGCGGTTTGGCCTGCAGCCCCTTTGATAAATGCATCCAAAGGTCTTACAAGAGCAGCAAACGCAAGTACAGCCTAACACAGGTCTGGTAGTCAAGCTAGAGATTGGCCCAAAGTTGGGCAGTCTTAAGTTTGGTGAGGCCACTCAGGGAGCCAAACCAGTAGTCCTGATTCTATAATGGGCGATCCTTGGTGCCCCCTAGTGGGCTGGAGGGCGCCATGGGCCACCTTGATGCCGAGCGCGATCTATAGAATTGCTGAAAAATTCGACGTCCCCGCAATGGCGCGAATCCGAGCCTTGAGTTGGGGGGCGGAGGATTATTGGAAAACTCGCATTACCGCCTACATGGACTGCGAACTCCATCCGCAGCATGCGTTGATGCCCCGGGTAAATTATGTCGCTTTGGAAGGTGATTCCGTTGTGGGTCTTATCGCGGGGCATCTCACGCGACGGTTTGCTTGCGACGGAGAGTTGGAGTGGATTGATGTGATTCCTGAGCAGCGAGGGAGCGGAGTCGCTTCAGGATTGCTTTGCCAGCTAGCGGGGTGGTTTGTGGATCAGAAAGCGCGGCGGATTTGCGTGGATGTCGATCCGGCCAATACTGTCGCGCGAAATTTCTATGCCAAGCATGGCGCTGAAGAATTGAATCCGCACTGGCTGGTCTGGAATGATATCAGCGCCGTGCTGGGAAAGCGCTGATTCAACGGGGGTCAGTGAGGTAGAATTCGCAAGATTTGCCGGAGGTGCCCGTGTCCGAACCGAAAACAAAAGCGACTGATGCAAGCGTAGCGAAGTTTCTGGCCAAGATCCCTGATGCGAAACGCCGCGAGGACTGTCTCACGATCGTGAAATTAATGAAGGCCGCGACCGGCGAAGAGCCTGTGCTGTGGGGGACGAGCATCGTCGGATTCGGCCGCTATAGGCTGCAATATGCCGGAGGGCGTGAAGCCGAATGGCCAATCATCGGCTTTAGTCCGCGAAAAAACGATCTCACGCTTTACGTCGGGCTCGGATCCGGCGAGTTCAAGGATTTGCTGGGCCAGCTTGGCAAACACAAAGCAGGAAAGGGATGCCTGTATCTCAAAGGGCTCGATGGCGTGGACCAGGCGACGCTGAAAAAGATTATGGAGGAGTCGGTGAAGGCGAAGGCTTCGAAGAGAGTGAAGGATTAACCGGAGGAAGTTCCGATGTCTGGTAAAGAAGCAGCAACGGCAGGCGCAACCAGATTCGAAGGCGTTACACCTATACTGCGCGTTCGAAGCCTTAAGACGAGCGTTGAATACTACGTGAAAGTGCTCGGCTTCAAAATTGATTGGGGCGACCCGGAAAAATTCTTTGCATCGGTTTCGCGTGACCGTTGCCACATTTTTCTTTCCGAAGGCGACCAGGGAAATCCCGGGAGTTGGGTCTGGATCGGCGTCGAGGATGCCGCGGCGCTTTTCGAAGAGTATCGGGCCAGTGGCGCAAAAATCCGCCATGCACCAACCACCTACGAATGGGCGTTCGAGATGCAGATTGAAGATCCGGATGGAAATGTTCTCCGCATGGGTTCGGAGCCGAAGGCGGATCAACCCCTTGGCGAATGGCTCGACATGCGAGGTGATACCTGGGTAAGGACACCCGAGGGCGGGTGGACACGACGTAAGAACAAGTAATTTCGACTCCCCCAAAAACTCCTTTAGATGATCAACAGAAGTATGATAGACTCCTGTTGACCATCTAAAGGAGCCTATGCCAGCTTCCAAAACAGAAGTCCTGCAGGGAACACTCGACATGCTTGTGCTGAAGACGCTCGATTCCATGGGGCCGATGCACGGCTTCGGGATCGCCTTGCGCATCCAACAGGTTTCCAAAGATCTGCTGCAGTTGAATCAGGGGACGCTTTATCCCGCGCTGTTGCGTCTCGAACAGCGAGGCTGGATTACATCCAAGTGGGGGGTTTCCGAGAACAACCGTAAAGCAAAGTTTTACTCACTGACGCGCGCGGGGCGCAAGCAACTCGAACAGGAAGTGGAGAGCTGGGATTCAATGTCATCCATGATAAATCGCGTGTTGAGGGCGACATAGGTTATGCGCGAACGTGTCCGCATTTTCGTTCAGAGAGTCGCTGCACTTTTCCGCCGCCGCCGTCTTGATGAAGATTTGGACGCAGAACTTCGTTCACATCTGGAGATGTCTGTGGATCTGAATCTTCATAAGGGGATGACAGCGGAGCGTGCTCGCCGCGAAGCTATGCTCGGCCTCGGTGGCGTTGAACAGGTTAAGGAATCCTACCGCGACCAGAGAGGTTTGCCCGTAATTGAGACATTTCTTCAAGATATTCGCTTTGGCATTCGGGTGCTGAGGCGCAGCCCCGGCTTTTCGATGCTGGCGATTCTTTGCCTGACCTTGGGAATCGGAGCCAATGCCGCTGTCTTCAGTTGGATCGAAGGAATCCTATTCAGGCCTTACCCGGCTGTGGTTCACCAAGAGAATCTGCTGGCGCTTACCGGGACGGCGCGCGAATCCGGCCGAACTGCTATTTCGTGGCCGGATCTTCTCGATTTACAAAGGAACTGCACGCTGATTGACTCATTTTTTGTAAGCAAGATTACGGGAGCAACGCTCAACATTGGCGAGCGCGCTGAACGCGCCACGGGGAGCATTGTTTCCGCAAACTATTTTGACGCCATCGGAGTACATCCGATTCTTGGCCGTGGATTCGAGCCTGGCGAAGACACGGGACGCGCTTCACACCCCGTGGTAGTGATCAGCTACCAGCTTTGGCAGGGACGATTCAAAGGGGATCCGCAAATTGTCGGGAGAACGCAGCGGCTCAATGGCGTGCTACACACGATTGTTGGCGTCGCGCCGGAAGGATTTTATGGGACGTTCGTAGGCTGGGCAATGCAGGTTTGGGTGCCAGCCTCGATGGAGGAAGTATTTGAAGCCGGCGGCTACAAGCTGGAGGATCGCGGCGCGCGATGGATCGAATCTTACGTCCGGCTCAAGCCGGGGGTGACTCGCGAACGAGCGCAGCAAGAAATGTCCGCGGTGGCGAAAAGATTGGAGGCGGACTATCCGGACACCGACCGAGGCCGGGGGTTTGAGCTTTGGCCGTTGTGGCAGACGCCGTTTAATAATGCGGGCACTCTTCTCCCTACTCTGGAAATCATGCTGGTAGTAGTTGTTTTAGTTTTGCTTATTGCATGCGCAAACGTGGGGAATCTCCTGTTGGTAAGGTCATTCGCAAGGCGCCATGAAATGACGGTTCGGATGGCCATTGGCGCCAGTCGCGGCCGCCTAGTGCGGCAACTCCTCACCGAAGGCCTGATCCTGTCTGCCTTCGGAGCAGCAGGCGGACTCCTTGTGGCGCACTGGTGCCGCCACGCACTCGCGCTGCTTTTCCCCGCGAGGGGCGGAGTAGCGATGTACCTCCCCGGAGAAATTGATTGGCGAGTGCTGGCGGTGAGCGCCGGGGTTTGTTTGATTGCAACACTCTTGCTCATGCTGGTTCCCGCGTTCCAAACGCGCAAGCTTGATCTTGCCGGCGCGTTGAAATCAGAATCAGGAGCGGTTGTAGGGACCCGCAGAAAAGCCCGGGTCCGCTCCGGCTTGGTCCTCGTTCAAGTGTCGCTGAGTTTTGTTCTATTGGTGGGAGCGGGATTATTGATGCAGAGCCTGCAAAGGATTCGAACTGCCAGCCCGGGGTTTTCGACACGCGGAGTGCTCGTGACAGCATTTGATTTAACCTCGGCGGGATATGACGCGCAACGCGCCAAGAATTTTCAAGATGAACTGATCGATCGGGTCACGGGACTGCCCGGCGTCGAATCGGCTGCGTTCGCGCGAGCTACGCCGCTGGGATATGGATCTTATTCCTCCTCGCCGATCGCCGTGGACGGGTACCAGCCTCCGCCGGATGAACAGCCAACGGTCGAGTACAACGAAGTGGGGCCGGACTATTTCGCCACAATGGGCATCCCCTTGGTGTCGGGCCGCGAATTCACGCGCGCTGACGACGAAAGGGCTGCCCTGGTTGCGGTCGTGAATGAAACTATGACCGCAATCTATTGGCGCGGCAGGAACCCGATTGGTGAGCGCGTTCAGGTGAAGGGCCGATGGATGCAAGTTGTTGGTGTGGCGAAGGATTCCAAATACGAAAATGTCCGGGAGACACCAAAGCCATTCTTCTACGTGCCCCTGCGCCAGGGTTTTTCACCCCGGGCGAGCTTGAACATCCGGACGCCACTGCCCCCCGTGACGATGGCCTCGGCGCTGGCCCGCGAAGCGCGCGCTCTGGAGCCGAATCTTGCGCAATATGAAGTGATCACCCTGCAGGAACAGTTGGATCGGTCAACATCGCCGCAATTGGTGGCCGTCACTTTAGTGGGTGTCCTGTGTGGATTGGCGCTGCTTCTCGCTGCCATCGGGCTCTATGGAGTGATGTCGCATTCGGTGTCACAAAGCACGCGCGAACTTGGATTGCGAATGGCGCTTGGCGCGGGCGCATCGAATCTGTTGCGGCTGGTGATGTCAAAGGCTCTGATGTTGATGGCCGGCGGCGTTGCGTTGGGCGCGGTGGCTGCGCTGGCATTGACCAGGCTCATGGGAACTATGCTTTACAAGGTCAGTCCCCGGGACCCGCTGGCTTTTGGCGTCGCTTTTCTGGTGATGACAATTGTTTCTTTAGTGGCGACTTTCATGCCCGCATGGCGCGCAACCCGGACGGATCCAGCTCGCGTGCTACGGGACTAATTCACCGCATCCACTTTCAGGCCTTCGGCGTGGCCTCCGCCGGCTGTTCCTCTTTAGCGGATTGTTGTTGAGCCTGCATGTAATCCATCATTTGCAGGCGAAGGTTTCCTGGGTTTGTGGCGTAAGCAAAAGCCGTTTCTAATTCGATGACGTCCTCGCGGACCAACCGCTCGAGCTCGCTGTCAAAATGTTGCATGCCTTCGTTCGCGCCATCGCGCATGGCATCGAGCAATGTTTTCCCTTCGCCTTCGCCGCGCTCGACGTACTCGCGCGTGCGCATCGTGGACTTCAGTATTTCAATGACGGCCGTACGGCCTTCGCCGTCCTTCCGGGGCACCAACCTTTGCGAGACGATGAAGCGGAAGGTCTTCGAGAGCCGCGACCGAATTGTCTGTTGGTCGCTCAGCGCAAAGGCGCTGATGATGCGCTCGACGGTCTTGGACGCGTCAATCGTGTGAAGCGTGGAAAACACCAAGCTGCCGGTCTCCGCAGCTTCGAGCGCGATTTCAATCGTCTCTTTGTCGCGCATCTCGCCCACCAGGATGACTTTTGGAGCCTGCCGCAGCGCGGCACGCAACGCCAGCGCGAATGACGGCGTATCGCTGTAAAGCTCTCTCTGATGAATCGTTGCCTTCCTGTGCTGGTGGAGAAACTCGATGGGGTCTTCAATGGTGATGATGTGATACGCCTTGTCATCATTGATCTTGTCTACGATTGCAGCCAGCGTTGAAGATTTCCCCGAACTCGTCGGGCCGGTCACCAGCACGACGCCGTTTCGCAAATCCGTCATTTCTAATAGTTGCGGCGGCAGGTTTAGCCCGGCGAAGGTCGGCACTCGCGTGGGAATCACGCGCATGACAATCGCGCAACTCCCGCGCTGCGTGAAAATGTTCACGCGGAACCGCGCGAGCTTCGCCAGACTGTAAGAAATATCGCAGGAGCCCTGCTGGCGGAGCTTGTCCACTGCGAGTGTGTTGTTGCCAATCAAGTCGCCCGCAATCCGCGCCGTATCTTCCGCGGTCAGCGAACCCACTTCTGGAATTAGGACTTCCTTGAGTTGGCCGCTCGTTTCCACCTGCGGCGGGCGCCCCGGAGAAAATATCAGGTCGCTGACGTGCTTCGCCGACCGGAGCATTGCGGAGATGATTGACGCTGTGGGAAAGCTCTCTTTTGTGGTTTCGCTGGGCTTGGGGTTTTCCATCGGTCTTTGGCCTGTCTCGAAAGGGGACTCGGGCCTTCATGGCCGGAGGAACCAGTGTGCGCTGTCGCAAGAAATATTTCAGTACAATCAGGGTTTGGGGATGGCGAATGAATTACGGTACGCGGATAAAGTTGGGGGAAATACATGAATGGTGGGCCTGGGTAGACTCGAACTACCGACCTCACCCTTATCAGGGGTGCGCTCTAACCACCTGAGCTACAGGCCCACGTCACCGAAGCAGAGCGCAATTTTATCATTCCCAAACACAAACTGCCTAGCGCCTCGCAAACCCGCGTTCGCTTGAAGTGCAGTTTGAAGCGCTCTCGAATTTTGCCGGCCCGCAGTGGTAATATCCGCCGATAGCCATGACAAACCGACGATTCTTCGCCGCATTTGCGGTCACGCTGTTCTCTTGCGCCTTGATTTTCGCGGCGCCCCAACAAACGCCCGGCAATTCGCCCGCCAGCTCGCCGCATCCGATGGTGCTTCACGCCGCGCGTTTGCTGGATATCGAGGCGGGCAAGATCATCACGCCGGGCGAAATCCTCGTGCAGGGCGAGCGCATCGCCGAAGTGGGCGCGTCTGTGACGCGTCCCGCCGGCGCGGAAATCGTTGACCTGGGCGACACGACGCTTATGCCCGGCCTGATTGACGCGCACGTCCACCTTTTCCTTCACCCGGGCGCGGAAGATTTGCAGACCGTGCAGGAATCCGTGCCCACGCGAACGATCATCGCGCTTTCTGCCGCGCGCGCCGACTTGATGGCCGGATTCACCGCCGAACGCGACATGGGAACCGAAGGCGCGGGCTCCGCGGACACTGCCGTGCGCAACGCGATCAACCAGGGCATGTATCCGGGCCCGAGGCTGCGCATCAGCGGCAACGCCATATCCATTCTCGGCGGACATGAAGACGCCATCAATTACAACCCCGAGCAGCACATCATGTCGAACGCAAGCTATGCGAACAACACAGCCGAGCTAATCACCGTGATTCGCCAGGAGATTAAGGAAGGCGCGGACTTCATCAAAATTTACGAGACCGGGCGCGACTCGTTCCGCGACGGTCAATACACTGCGGTCTATCAATACACGGAAGCGGAATTGACCGCCGCTGTGCAGGAGGCCGCGCGCGTTGGAAAGCGCGTCGCGGTCCATGCGACCGGCGAACCCGGCACGCTTTACGCCGCGCGCGCCGGAGTGGCCTCCGTTGATCACGCCGATCAATTAAGCGAAGAGACCATGCGCATCATGAAGGAAAAGCAGATCCCGGCCGTGCCTACGTTCGCGATTTCGGAATATTTTGCCGACCACGCTGGTTCGCCCGGCGCAAGCGCGCGCCAGCATCAGACTCTCGATTTCCACGCGCAGGAATTTCGCAAGCAGCTTGCGGCGGGCGTGCCGATGGCCGTTGGGTCCGACGTCGGGCCATTTCCGCACGGCACTCAGGCGCGCGAACTCGTCTTAATGGTGAAATATGGAATGACGCCGCTCGCGGCATTGCAGGCCGACATGCTGAATGGCGCAAAGCTGCTTGGCTGGGATGGACAAATCGGTGCGCTGAAAAAGGGCTACTTTGCCGACATCATCGCGGTGCCCGGCAATCCGCTGGATGACATTAGTGTGACCGGCAAAGTATCTTTTGTCATGAAGGGCGGAGTCGTTTACAGAAAATAGATCCGGGAGATAGGCGCGCTGCAGATTCAGAGCTTAATCGAATTCCATCCGCGGCGCGGCCTGATCCGCGCCTACTCGTCCCGCCGCAATCTCCGCTTTGAAATAATTTTCCGCCCGAATTGGCGCGCCCGCTGCACGCCGCAGCAGCGCGATTTGTCCGATGTGCGTAAGCGCGTCCGCAATGGGAGCTTGAAAAAGTTTCTCGGCCGGGCAATTCAACCGGAGGCCGGAGGCAAGATAACCATCGAATGCACCCAGCGAACGGTGGAAGCGCTTTACTTCCTCGTCCCACGGAAGAGGAGTGGAGCTATGCCACTCTTGCCGCCCCTGCGCAATCGAAAGCGCCCAATCAAACAGGTCGCCCATGTGCGCAAGGATTTCCCCGGGAGTGCGCGCGGACGCCGTTACGCGAAAACCGGAGAACCCTGATGGCGCGCCGCGAAGCGCCTTCCCGCCTCGATAAGCGACGGTAGCGACGGCGTGGCGAAGAAGTTCGACATGCGGTTCGGTTTCTGTGGGCATGATTGCTCCTAAGTTTTCGAAAACTCTTCGTGGCTTGCGAAAGTCTAGCCTCGCTCTTTTCACAGGTCAAATCCAATACGAATTCTGCATCACGGCGAGCCGATCCATTTGACTCGCTTGAGGAGCGCGCAGCCGTGTCGTATGATTCCCGGCGGAGATTCTCACCAGGGTGGCGATTCTGTCCCGGCAATGATGAACCATGATTACTAAAGCGATCGGCACAGGCGGCCGCTGGCTGCTCGTCAAGATCGTGGGCGCGCTCGCGGCCACTGGGATCAATCCCAATCTGCTGACTTTGATTGGTCTGGTGGTGAATTTCTGGGCAGCAGTGCTTTTTGCTACGGGACTTTTTAAAACCGCGGCCATCGTGATTTTCATCGCCGGATTCATTGACATGCTGGATGGCCAGGTCGCGCGCCGCCAAAACCGCGTGACTGCGTTCGGAGCATTTTACGACTCCACGCTTGACCGCTATTCCGACATGGCGCTTTACATGGGCCTGCTCGTCTACTACGCCGTCAACGGGCGGACTTCCTATGTAATCCTCGGGGCCGTCGCGACGGCCGGGTCGGTCATGGTCAGCTACGCGCGCGCTCGCGCCGAGTCTCTGATTCCGCTCTGCAAAGTCGGCTTCGCGGAGCGCCCCGAGCGCATGGTGCTGCTCATCATCGGTGGCCTGTTTGACCGCATGGCCCCCGTGCTATGGGTCATCGCCATCGTCACAACAATCACCGTGATTCATCGGATTGTTTACACCTGGCAGGAAATGCGCGCGGGTCGGACCCTTCCGGGAATTCGTTTGAACCTCTAATTCTTTTGGTTGGCGTCCCGCTCGTCATAATAAGCATCTACGGGCGCACACATGATGGCGCGCACACGGTCGCGCAACGCTGGCACATCTTCCTTCCGCAAACCCTTTGTTTCAATCGTATCGTGTACGTGCACAACGATTTGCGATGGGTGAAGCCACCAGCGGTCCTTCCGGTTGAACTCAAACGATCCAACGATGCTCACCGGGGTGATGGAGTAGCCGAATTGCACTGCCATCCGGAAACTGCCGTCCTCGAAATTTCCCAACCGCCCCGTGAGCGTTCGCTTTCCCTCCGGAAAAACAATCAGGCTCATCCCATTGTCGAGAGCTTTCTTCGTCTGTATCAGCATTCGCTTCAGTTCCGATGGCGACCGAACGTCCGGCACAGGAACATTCCCGAATCGTCTCATCAGCACCCCGTAAAGCGGGATGCGGAAGTGCGATTCAAGCTCCAGGCCGCGCACATATTGCGGCAGCACGCTGTAAAGGACAAACGGGTCAAACAGGTTTACGTGGTTGACGGCAAAAAAACAGGTTCGCTTGGAATCAAATCCGGGCGAGAATTTCGCCTTCAGGCGCGCTCCCGCGAGCCGAACAACGTCCCGGTTAAACGATCGCACAAAGGGATCGATCTTCCGCGGGTCCACCAACATTCCGCACAGGATCATAAGCACGACCCCAACGGAAAAGTGAATTCCACTGACGGCCCAGAGCAGCGCGCTTCGGATCGCCAGCCAGAAATTCTTCATGCCATTACGTCCAGCGCGCCGGGCAGCACTTCAATAGTTCGCAGGTCGAGCGTAAGGACTTCTCCATCCACCATGACGTCCACCGGACCATCGAGTTGGAATTCGATTCTGCGCGCGCTCTTGCGCGATGCGAGGGGATGATTCAGGTGTGTACCGTCAAAAAGCGAAGAGAAGTTGCGCAACAATCCGAGCCGGCCAATCGGTCCCCAGCGTACGAATTCCACCATCGCATCGTCTGTTTCCGCGTTCGGCGCGATCATCATTTTTCCGCCGGTGAATTTGCTGTTGTTGAATGTCAAGAATAGGCAGCGCCCGCCCTCGACCTCAGTCGCGCCGTCCACTCGAAGCGGGAACGCGCGGCGCCGCAGCAGCGCCAGGCAGCCAAGCACGCCAAAAATGTAGCCCAACTCGCCAAGCCGCTTGAAGCGGCGATTGGCCATAGCCGTCACGTCCGCCGTGAAGCCCACACTCAGGAGATTGATGTAATGCAACTCCCCTTCCGCGTGCGTCACGCGGATCACGTCGCAAGGGCGGCGCTTTCCGCTGAGGATGGCTTCGGTGGCATGCTTCAGACCATCGTTGCTGAAGTCGCGCAAGAAAGAATTCCCTGTGCCGAGCGGAAGAAATCCAAGCGCGACTCGCTCGCGGACTGTCGCGCGTTGAAACAAACCGTTTATGATTTCGTACGCAGTGCCGTCGCCGCCCACCGCGATGAACTGGCGATAGCCTTGCTCGTAACCCTCGCGCGCCATCCGCGTCGCATCGCCCGGTCCGGTGGTATGAATCGCCTCCACTTTCAGGCCGGCATCTTTCAGACGCGCGAGCGCCTTCTCCGCGAGCTTCCCGCACTTGCCTCCGCCCGCGGCGTGGTTCACGATCGCCAGCATTGCGTCATTCTTCATAGTGCTTTCACCACAGTCCGGTCGAGCGCACTCCGGATTTCTTCCGCCAGCTCAACCCGCTTTATTTTCATCGAAGCCGTTCGCGGAAAATCCTTTTCCCAAACGATGTACCCGCTGATGCGCTTGTAATTCAATAGTTCCTGATTGCGAACAGTCATTTCTGCTCGCAGCGCTTCGTCCACCGCCCGGTTTGCCTCCGGCTGCAACACCATCACGAGCTGCTCGCCCACCATACTTTGCTTTGGCCAAATATAATTTGCCGCGAACGCGCAGAACTCTTTCACCGGCAGCCCCTCGAATGCGGACTCGATGTCCTCGGGATAAATGTTTTTCCCCTCGGCCGTGACGATCATGTTCTTCTTCCGCCCGAAAAGCTGCAAATGTCCTGATTTATGCAGCCGTCCTAGGTCTCCCGTCATAAGCCAGCCGTCCACAATCGTTTCGGCCGTCAATTCCGGATCGTTCAGATACTGCGACATCACCGTCCGGCTGCGCACCGCGACTTCGCCGACGCCGTCTTTATCGGGATTCATGATGCGCAATTCGATGCCAGAGAAAACTTTTCCGACTGTATCCGCGCGGAACGGCTTCAAGTCATTCACGCTGATGCCCATGCATGCTTCCGTCAGCCCGTACGCGTTCGCGACTGGAATGCCCAGGTCATAGAAAAACTGCAGTGTCTTTGGTTCAGTGAATGCCCCACCCACAATAATCGCGCGGAGCTTGCCGCCGAAGCCCTGATGCACCTGCGGCAACAACCGGCGGCTCACGCCAAGCCGCGCGCGCCCCCGTGTGAGCCGCCGGTTGAGCCCAATCAGAAAATTGAGTGCCTTTCGCTTTCGCGGCGGAAGCGCCTCAAAGCGCGCCTCAAACCCCTTTTGCAGGTTTTTCAATATCAGCGGCACGAGCGTGACGTGAGTAATTTTGTATTTTGGAAAGGCCTCACGTAGGTACTCGGGCCGAAGCGTGCGCAAATGTACAACCGTACCGCCGCTGACAAATAGATAGAAGAATCCCAGCATGAAATCGATGGCGTGATTTGTGGGAAGAATGCTGAGGTAGCGGTCACCCGGCCCCACGGGATATAAGGACGGGAACATGGCGCACTGTTCCAAATAATTGTCGTGCGTCATCACGCAGCCCTTGGGACGTCCGCCCGTGCCAGACGAATAGACGATGCACGCCCAATCGCTGCGCTTCCGGGGCACGAATTCCGGCTCCTTCTCCGCGCGGAATTCTTCCCAGCGCATCGCACCCTTCAGGTCCGTCCCCGGCGGGGCCTCAGTCACAAGTTCAAGATGCACTCGCTTCTTTTCGAATCCATCTGTCTGCATCAACGCGCGCCAGATCGGGTATTCCGTGATAAGCACGCGGGCGTGCGAATGCTCCAGCAGCGCCATCTGTTCTTTCGGGGTCAGTTTGTAATCGAGCGGAACTAGCACGCCGCCCGCATACAACACCGCGTATGCTGAAATCAGCCACTTCGACTGATTCGTCATGATGATCGCTGTGCGGTCACCTGCCTTGAAACCGCGAGCCCGCAACGCCGCGGCCAGCGGGTGCGCCGCCTCGCCGAATTGCCTGTATGTCAACCTCGCCTTCTCGCGATCGCGGTCGGCCTCGATCAGGCAGACCTCTTCCGGCCAGCGCTTCAGCGCATCGCGCAGCGCCGCTCCCAATGAATCGTATTTGTTCAAGTCCAGCATTCGGTCAATCTATTTGGATTGGGATGGCATTAGAATAGCAGGAATTCGTCAGCGATTTTTTGTGTGCGACGGCGAGCGCGACGGGCCTAAAGCCTTGCTTGGATTCTACTTGCCAGCGTGCGGAAATCGTTCACGCCCTGCATCTCGTAGTCGGGCAGCTCAATGCCGAAATGATTTTCCAGCCGCGTCAGCATCTCCAGCGCCTGCAGGCTGTCAATCCCCAGTTTTTTGAAGAAATCGTCCTGCGGGCTCAGCGACGCACGCGGCACTTTAAAGTGCTGTGCCGCCAAATCCAGAATTTCCCCGGTTGTTTGCTCGATGGTACGCATTCGCTCTCCCAAGAAATAAACCGTAAGATGTCGCTACGGCAAATACGGCTGCGCGTCCGTCCTCTCCACAAACTTCCGCAGCCCCTCCATCACCGCCGGCCGCGTGAACATTTCGCAAAAGAGGTCAATCTCTCGCCGCAACTCGTCGTGCGGAATCGGTTTCGCGAACCGCTTCGCCGCCGCGCTCGTCGCGCGATCGAATTTCGTCACTTGCGCTGCCGTCGCCCGCGCCACGCGCAGGGCCTCGCCTTCGCCCGTGACCTGGCTCACCAGCCCCACCGCCGCCGCTTTTTGCGCATTGATGCTTCGCCCCGTCAACAGCAGGTCGCGCACAATCGCGTTTCCCAAATCGCGCTTCAGCCGTGGGATTCCGCCGAATCCTGGAATCAATCCCAGCCGCAGCTCGGGAAAGCAAAACCGCGCCATCTTGTCCGCGACAATCAAATCGCATGCGAGCGCCAATTCGAAACCTCCGCCGAAGCAAACGCCATGCACCGCAGCAATTGTCGTCAGCGGCGAATCGTCCAGCGCGTTGAGCACCGCGTGGATCCGGTGCAGGAATTCGCGCACGCCGGCCACTCGCGCCGCCATTTCAAGCGGCGCCGCGCCTTGATACAGCTCGCGCAAATCCGCACCCGCGCAAAACCCCGCCGGGCGCGTGCTGTATACGATTACCGCGCTCGCCTCGCGCGAAAACGTGTCCAGCGCCTTTGCAAATTCTTCCAAGTCCGCGAGCATCTCCGTGCCGATTTCATTGCACGGCGCGCGGTGCAGCTCCACCTCCACCACGCCCTCTCGCACTTCCCAGGATAATGATTTTCCAGCAAACGAGTTCATGCGCTTTTCTCGCGATACATCGTCTCAATCTCCGCCGCATACCGCGTGTTGATTGCGGCGCGCTTCAATTTCCCCAGCGCGGTCAGGAGGCCGCTGTCAATTGTGAACGCTTGCCGCTCGATATGAAAGCCGTGGATCTGTTTGTAATGTGGCACTTCGCTGTTCAGCGATTTAATCGCCGCCGCCACTCCCTCGCGTGTGACGTCTCCAGTCACAATTGCCACCAAATACCGCCGTCCGTGCCCAACCAGCACCACCTGCTGCGCTCCGGGCAAGGCGTCGTGCAGTTTTTCCTCGATCGGCTCCGGCGCCACATTGAGCCCCGAATTCAGGATCAGCAGATTTTTGATGCGCCCCACGATGCGCCAGTTACCGTTTGCATTCACCTCGCCCTGATCGCCGGAGTGGAACCAACCGTCGCCCAAAGCTTTCGCCGTCTCTTCCGGACGCATCCAATAGCCGGGAAAAACATTCGGCCCGCGCACGAGAATCTCCTGATCTTCGCCAACTTTCATCTCGACGCCTTCCACGGCAGGCCCCACCCACCCGGGTTCCGCATGACCTGGAATATCCATCGTGCAAATTCCCGTCGTCTCCGTCAGCCCATACACCTGCAGCACCTGAATGCCGAGCATTACGAAAAAAAGTTGCGTCTCGGGCGAAAGGGGCGCCGAGCCGCAAATCAGCGCCTTCAGATTTTTGCCGATGCGCTTCCGGATTGCGGGAAACATTGCCGCTCGCGCCAGACCAAGCCACATCCATCCATATTTGGCCGGTGTTCCCGCCTGCTCTTGGTACCAGGAAGAACGCGCGTTGGAAAAAATCTTTGCGAAGACCCCGCCCCGCTTCGCAAGCCCATCTTCGATGCTCCGCCGCACGCGCTCGAGCAGCGTCGGCACATTTTGAAAATAGTGCGGCGCGGCAATTTCCATTTCGAGTTGCAGCCGGGTCAGGTCCATTGAAAGCGTCAGCAGACTCGTCCGTGAAAGGCACGAGAGCATCAGGATCCACGACCCGGCAAAGCAAAACGGCGCGTAGTGAAAAACTCTCTCCACGCCGTCATGCCCCGCCATTAGCTGGTTTAGCCGCCCGGTCGTCCGCTGCACCATGAAACTTAAATTGCCCGCGGTCAGCACCACTCCCTTCGGCTCGCCCGACGTCCCCGAGGTATAAATGATCGCCACCGCGTCGCTATCCGTTCCAGCCACCGGCGGCGCTGCGCTTGGCTTTTCGCCCGCGCCCAACTCAAATATTTCCTCGAAGAGCGCAATCCTCGGCGCGTCTCCCCACTCCGCGCGCACCGCATCCGCCAACGCTGAATCGCCCGCGCAAATCAGCTTTGGCTCGGCGTCGCGCATCATGCCGACCAATTCCTTCGCCGCCTGCCGCGCATACAGCGGCACAACAATCACGCCCTCGGCCACCAATGCCAGGTTTAGCGCTGACCACCGGATGCTGTTGTGCGCCAGCAGCGCGCAGCGGTCACCCTTTTGGATCCCCCTGTGCCGCAAATACGTCCGCGCCGTCTCAATCTGAGCACGCAATTCGCCGCCTGTCGCCGGAACAACGCCGCTTGCGCGCGCCTCTTGCAGCACAGCGCGCTCCGCGCCGCGCTCCAGGTTCGAGAATATGTTTTCGAGGAATTTCACCGCAGGGACCTACGCCCCAGCTCGCGCTGTCACAGCTGCGCTCTCATATTGCTCCACAAGTTTTTGCAGCACCGGATCGAGCGGCGGCAGATACTCTTCCCACGAATGCACCCCGCTTCGCACGCTAAATTCGGGATAAATCCCGTGGACGTATCGCTCGAAATAAGTCCCCATTTTCGCCATCAGCTTCAAGTTCCGCACCACGCTGCGTCCGATTCCTTCGCGCAAACTGTCTGCGTCGCGCCACAGCGTTTCCAACGCCACTTCGATTTTTCCCGCGAGTCCCTCTTCATCCACTTTGAAGACCAAATGGTCGTGCCCGCGCTCGTGCATCAAGTTGTGGATGCGCTCATCCATCGTCACGCCCGCCGAAGGCACCAGCGCGGGCATTGACGTCACGATCCCATGGAATCTCGACGACAAAATCAAGCTTCCACACCGCAACACGCTGACGAGCTGATACATGTTGTATTCGTCCGAAGTAAACACCGGGACTCCGGGCATCCGCTCCGCCATCGCTTGGCAGGCCCGCACGTCAAGCCGCTCCGTTCCAACAAGAATCGTGAATACTCGATGCTTTTTGCCAAACGCTAGAACCCCGTCCGACATCGCCGCGATATATTTCTTGTACTGCGCATCCACATCGCGGCCCGATTTGTGGAAATAGATTGTCCGGTAGTGGCTATCTTTGTATGCACCCGTCAGCGTTCGCGCTAAATATTTCGGTACGGAAGGCTTCACCGGCCACCAGAATGGGTTGATCGGGCACACCGCGAGCATCGGCGTCGTCCCGTCCCATCCCGCGCGCCGCAGCGCTTCGCGCCCGTATTGGGGCCCGAGCGGCTCGAAAGTCCACGCCGCGTCCGTGCCCAATTCCGTCGGCACGCCGAGATGACCTAGCACCGTTTGCGATTCCGGGTTCCGCGTGATAATCAGGGATGACTTGCAGTATCTCCGGCAAAGTTTCTGCAGCATCGGGTTCATCGCGCCCGCTTCGACGCCGTAACCCAGCGAAATTTTGTTTTCCGCCGTGGCCAGCCCCAACGCGCCGATGTACATCGTCGTTAGCGCGTCCGCGAATTTGCTTTTGAACGACGACCCTTCGCATGCCACCACGCCGTGATGCTTCGGAACTTCACGAATCAGGAATGGTGGAAACACATCCGGCAAATGTACCTGTTTGCAGCCTTTGAAATAATCGCGTGTCCAGTCAAGCGTCTGCGACATCACCGTAATCTCGACACGCTCCGCTCCGAGGATGTGCCGCACCTGCCGCGCAATCTCTTCCACACGCACATCCGAGCCGGTGTTTCTCGCGCCGCTATAAGTCGCAAAGAGTAGTTTCAACCGCTCGCCCGGCTTCCACTTCTTTCCGCCGCCGAGCATCCAACGCAGCTTCATCTCTTCAATGATCGCGCTCACCCAGGCTTCGAGGACAAAATCCATCATCGCCCCACCCCCTGCACCCGATCCGGTACTCGGCTCGCCGCCGCCGCTGGCCACGCCTGATAGGGATATTGGAAATGGTTCTCGCGGCTGAACTTCAGCAGCGGGAAACAGTATTTCGTGAACGGCGCCGGAGCGCCGCCCATCTCATTCACCACGCGAGAGTTGTCAAACACCGTGTTCCAGTAAATATACGGCAGAAAAACCTTCATCAGCGCCGCGCCGTGCCCAATGCTCCCGCGCCGGTTTGACAGTGAATTCACAATCGAAGAAAACGGCCCCGCCAGCCAGGGCGCATAAATCGGCTTCATTTTTCCCGACGACTGCGCCAGCGCGTTCGTTATCTGCTTGCACGTCTCCGAACCCATCCCCGACGAAAGATGATACGTGTCGTGCGCCGGCTTGTCCTTCTGGTGCAGGGTCGCAATCGCCTTCGCGACATAATCCACCGGCACGATATCAATCCGGTCGCCGGGCCGTAGCGGCAGCACCGTCAGCCCCGCCAGAAAAACAAAAGCGCGCACCATTTCGAACTGTGTGGTTGCGCCATATCGCGTGTCGCCCAGTACAATGCTCGGACGGAAAATTATTTTCGGCGTGTCCGGCAGAAGTTCGCGCACCATGTGTTCGCAGAATTTTTTGGTGCGCGCGTAGGGATCGTAATCCGACCGCTCCCAGTCAATCGATTTATCTTCCGTCAAGGTTTCGTTTTGCCGCTTGCCCGCCACCGCCACTGTGCTCACAAAACTGAATCGCCGCATCCCGCCCACGCCGCCCGCGCGCTTCGCCAGATTGATTATTTCCAGCGTCCCGCGCAGGTTCACATTCAGGCAGCTTTTTTCTGATTTTCGGTTCAGCGATGCGGCGCAGTGGATGATCGAATCCGTCGTGCCCGCCACGCGGCCGTAGTCCGCAGCATCCAGCCCCAGCTTCGCATCCGTCAAATCTCCGCGGAAAATTACGATGCGGGAGCCGAGCGATTCGCGGAAGCTCGCGAAATTCATGTGCAATTGCAACGCCCGCCACAGCCGCTCCTCGGCCTCGCGCGGATCCTTCGCGCGCACCAGTACATTGATTCGGTCCGTGTGCCCGCCGAGGAGTTCCGCCAGGATATGCGCGCCGATGTACCCGGTTGCGCCGGTCAGGAAGATTGCCATGGAATCAGTTTTGCTGCGCCGCTTGCGCGGAGGAATCTCCGCCGTTTTCCCCCGTCACCACTGCCGCAAATTGCACGGAGCGCTTTGGCTGCGGCTCGAGCGCGCGGCCTTCAATCAACGGGTAGCACCACTTCCGTAGCGCCGGCACGTGGATGTTGATCCAGTAGTCCCACCAGTCCACCGAAGCCGGATCGAAGTCGAATGCCTTACGTTCTTCCGCGGGCAGCGCTTCGGAAAGCGCCAGCACGTTGTCGCACTCGAACACCTGCTCATTGTGCAGGATAAATGGTTCGTACAATTCAATCAGGTTCTCAATGCGCCCCAGGTCGCGCTCCGCTTTCACCAGCGGCTTCTTGAATCGCATTATTTCCATAGCGCGGTTGATCCCCGAAATCACCGCCTTCTGCGCCGGCACGCTCAGTTTTTGATAACGGTTCATCGACACGGGAATCGTATCAAACCTCATTCGCAGCCAGTGCTCGAGGCCCTGCTGCGCGCGGTAATGTTTCCTGTGCGCCAGCCCCGTCAGTTCAATCGAGCGGCCCATGTTGCAGGGATTCACAGCGGAAGTCGCCAGTTGATAGACCTCTTCGTGCCGCCGCTGAATTAGCGCCGCCGCGATCAGCGTCATTCCGCGGCACACCATATCCACGGGGATCACGTCCAAACACTTCCGCGCATTCGTCGGCAACTGCCGGAAATACGTCCCCAGCAAATAGGAAAGCGGCGCAGAAGTATTGATTCCTTCATTCCATCCCGGAAAGGGCTGCTCTGTGGACGTTTCCACAATCGAAGGCCGCACAATTGCAATCGGCAATCCCGCGCCGCGCGAAATCAGCAGTGACTCCGCCAGGCTCTTCGTCAGCGTGTACGTGTTCGGCCAGCCGAGCCGCTGCGCGCGCCTCGTCCCCACGCGCGTCAAGCGGTTCCTTTGCCAGCGCTGCCGGTTGCGCCGCAGCACGTTCGCGACCTCCGCCGTTGAAAACGCGGAAGGATCACTGCGCCGTCCGAGCGCCTGCCTGCGAAGCGCCGCCGTCATCTCCGGCCCTTCCGACCGCGCCTCCAAGTTGCGGATCGTATCCGCGAGCGACCGCCACTCGTGTTCGGCGTTAAAATCCGCAATTCCCGCGGGCGTGTAATTTGGCTTCAGCTCTTCGCGCACGCGCCCATCGCGGCGTCCCACCACGTAGCACGTGGAAAGGTGGAGCAGCGCCGCGTGATCGCACGTGCGCAGGAATTCCAGAATATTCATCGGCGCGCCAACGTTTCCCGCCAGCGCCTCGCGCAGGTCGGGGTTGAAATCCGTCAGCCCGGAACTGTTCACTACCAGATCGAGCTTCGTGGCCAATTTCTTTCGCGTGGCTTCTTCCATCCCCAGGTCCGGCCGTGACACATCGCCTTTGACAACCTCCACGTGCTCAGCCAGGAATCGCCCGAATCCATCTCCATACCCTTGATTCAATGGCTCAAACACCGGGGATTCTTCCGCGATTTTTTCAAACCGCCGCGCCGCGGTCGCGCTCTTCTGCCGCCGGATCAGCAGATAGACCTTCCCGATATCCGGCACTTCCGTCAGGATTTGCTCCAGCCACACTTTTCCGATGAAGCCCGTCACGCCAACAAGCATCACGTGCTTCCCACGCAAGGTTTCGCGAACGGATAGCGGCGCGGCGGGTTTCTTCACGTCTGTAAGCACCACCGGAGTCATGTCCGCGCGATGCGTCCTCGGAGCGGGCCTCGCCGTCGCTTCCAGTAGCCCCGCGCCGCCTTTTATTTTCAGCGCGCGCATCAGTTTTTCCGGCCGCACGCGTCCATCAGGCGCGCCGCCAAACACCAGTGCAAATGCGCCGCGCGGCGGGATCACCGGATCCAGCACGCGCCCCGTCGCCAGCCCGTCGCGGAATTCCAACCGGTTCGTAATCACCCGCTCCACGCCCAGATATCTCGCCAGGGGACAGATCACGTGATCCAGCCCGTGGCTCACCAGAATCACGCGGTCATTTGCCGCCAGGCATTCGCGCAGCTTCTCTACGCCCTTCTGCTTCAGCTGTGGCTTAATCACATACTGGAAATACTCTTCGCCCAGCAAATCCAGCCGGTCGCGCGTCACTCCGCGCAACAGCGCATCGAGCGTCCGTGTCGCCAGCCGTTTATTGGTGAAGTAGAACGCCGGGCGCGTAATCGCCGTGGCGGCCACCGCGCCTCGCCGGGCCCATCGCCCTATGAACGTGTGTGCATTCCACGTGAAATAGGCCACCTGGCGCACCGCCGTCATGTCCACCAGGCTCCCCTCAACCCGCCAGTAGACGATTCCTCCGGCAGCCGTCTTCCGGCTGGGGCTGGCTCCGCTTTCCGCAGCGCCTTGCCGCGCCTGCTCGCTTGGGCGCACCTGTCCCCCATTCATATCCGGCCCATTTGGACGGTTATTTCCGGCATGCCCCAGGGGGCTGTTTGCCTCGGGTTGTAGCCTCGGTGCGCTCAATTTGGCGTGCCCCGCAACGCTAAAACTGGCCTGTTTCCAAGCGTCCCGGCACACGTAATTTACGGAGAATAACAGAAATTAGCACTCTCTAGGGCCTGGAGCAAGCCCGCCGGCCTGAATTGCCCCTTTCCGATTGCAGGATTACGCCGCGCATCCGTGCGGAGGAACGCTGTTCTTTCCACACAATTTGCCCAGCACGGCACGATAGAAAAAATGTGGGAACACCGTGGAAAGGGAATTCTCCCTTGCAAATGATTGCAAATGCAGGGATTGGGCAAATTGCTACATTCCACGAACCCATTTGTGGAATCACGCCGGGTGCCGCACCCTTTGGTTTTTAAGGGTGCGGATTTTGACTTGTACTCTCAAAGCCTTTCGACGAACGCACCGCGTCCCACTCTAGCGCTACGTGGAATCTCAAAGCCCCGTCAATTGTCCCATCGGCACCTGCCGGCACGACAAGTTGTGGTCCTGGCAATATTTCTCCAGCGCAGTCGCCGCGCCCTGGTCGAGCATGTTTCGCTCCCCGGTTTCCTTATTTTCCACCGGCCACTGCCCGCGAAGCACGTAATCCGCCGCCGTATTCGTCTCGTCGTACACCTTCGAAGTGTGGTCGTTCATCGAGTGTAGAATCTCGTTCGTTTCCTTCATGCTTTGCAGCGCCGATTGCAGCCGCTCTTGAAACACGCGGCCGTCAATTTTCCAGGAACCCCAAATCTTCATCATCGTGGCAAATTCCTCGTTGAAGTGATTTCGCTGCGCGGCGACGAATCAGATGTAAAGCAGCCATTACCTCAGCGTCTACTCGTCCGCAAGATTTCACTGTTCTGGTAGAGTGGCGGCGCGTGGCAGCGCGCTATGCCCAGTCCCGACACATCTCTTCCAATCCCCAGCCCATCCGATCGCCCTACAGGTGACCAGATCCGCGGATTCTTCGCGGCGTGGGGCGGATGGGCGCTCGACGGCATGGACTCATTCATCTACGCGCTTGTCATGGTCCCTGCGCTGCGCGATCTGCTGCCGCGGTCGGGCCACGCGGCAAGCACTGGCGAGGTGGGATTCTACGGCGGGCTGCTCTTCGCGCTCTTCCTCGTGGGATGGGGGCTCGCATTCCTGTGGGGCCCGGTTGCCGACAAGCACGGGCGCGTGTTCACGCTCATGCTCACCATCGTGTGGTATTCGGTTTTCACGCTCGCAGGAGCGGCGGCCGTACGCGTGTGGCAGCTCGGATTATTCCGGTTGCTTGCGGGGATCGGTATCGGCGGCGAATGGGCGATGGGTGGTACTTACGTCGCGGAGGCTTGGCCGGAAAAATTTCGCGCGCGCGCCGGAGCATGGATGCACACGGGCTACTACTTCGGGATTCTGTTGGCGGGAGTGTTGAACACAGTGGTTGGCGCACGATACGGATGGCGCGCGATGTTCGTGGTTGGCGGCGCGCCTGCGCTGCTCATCGCATTCATTCGTTATGGAGTCGCCGAGCCCGCGCGCTGGCGCGAAAAAGCGCAAACACTTCGGCGCTGGAGTTTGTGGCGGCCGTTCGCAGCGCTTTTTGCGCCGGAATATCGGCGGCGCACCCTGCTCAACAGTTTTTACATGCTCGTGAGCATCACCGGCCTGTGGGCCGGATCAGTGTACGTGCCAATAGCTATCACGGCGCTCGCTGAAGCGGACCACTTTCCCGCTGATATGGTTTCGAGCTTTGTCTCGCTCGCGACAGTGCTGCTTTCGGCGGCGACAATTCTCGGATGTCTTGCCGCGCCGTGGCTTGCGGCCCAGCTCGGACGGCGCGGCGTGCTGGCCGTATATTTCTTCCTGATGCTCAACTCCATCTGGTTCACGTTTGGGTACGCGTTTCACCGCCCCGCGGGCGATGGACTCGTCTGGTTCGGCTACGGACTCTTCACTCTCGGATTCGGCGGCGCGAATTTCGCGGTGTACACGATCTGGGTACCGGAACAATATCCGACGGAGTGCCGCGCGAGCGCGTTTGCGTTCGCGACGTCATTCGCCCGATTTGCCGGGGCGGGCATCACGTTCCTTGTGGGCGCAGGCGTCGCGCGGTATGGAAGCGTCGGATACCCGGTCGCGCTGACGGCGCTGGCATTCATTCCCGGCATGCTTCTGCTTCCATTCGGCCACGAAACACGTGGCAATGCATTGCCTGAATAGACGGAGGCGAAGTAAGCTGCCGCCAACCGGCTTAGCAAAAGGAGGAGCGATGGCCAGGGTGGCTAGTTTTCGGAGTGTCGCGGTGTTGTTGGCGCTTGCAGGTGGGGCAGCATTTGCTGTTTCGGGCATCGCGCGCCAACAGCCAACGACGGACTTGCCGACGTTTTTTAAGAACACCGTGGGACTGACCGCCGCGCAGATCTCATCCATCCAAAATGGTAAACCAGTCGCTAAGGCGCTGAATACTTCCACGCCGGAGGAGATTTATTTATTCGGCGCTGTGTACATTGACGCCGCGCCGGAAAGCTACCTCGCGTATTCCCGGGATCTTAACCAACTTCGCAAGTCGCCCGATATTCTAACCATCGTGCAATTCGGCAATCCGCCCCAACTTTCCGACCTGAATAATTTCGGGTTCGCCGCCGCCGAAATTCAAGAATTGAAAAAGTGCAAGCCCGGGAATTGCACAATCCAGATTCCCGCGGAATCATTGACGGCGCTGCAGCAATCCACGAGCTGGTCCGCGCCAAACTTGAACGATCAGGTGAACCAACTTGTCCGGGCCTCTATCCTGAAACACCTGCTCGCCTATCAGAGCGGTGGCGACCCCTTTCTCTTGACTTACAATGACAAGTCCACGCCGACGGATGTCCAAAAAGATTTCCAGTTTGTCTTGAATTTCAGCAAATCATTGCCGCAATATTTGCCGGCCTTCTCCAGTTACCTGCTCAATTATCCAAAAGGAAAGCCGGCAAACGTGGATAATTGGTTTTACTGGGCAAACGAGAAATTCGGATTGAAGCCCACGCTGCGCGTGGTGCAGGTGGTAACGCAGACGGGGGGCGCGCAGGACGAAATCGCGTTTGCGATCGCCGAAAAGCAGCTCTATTCGAGCCATTACTTCGAGACGGCGCTGGATATGACGTTCTGCGTGCGCAGCGAGGATAAGACGCGGCCCGGTTTTTATTTGCTGATGGCAATGGGCTCGGAGCAGGCCGGACTGACAGGTCTTGAGGGTTCGATCGTGCGAATCGCCGCGGTGGATAAGTCGGTGTCGGGTTTGCAACAAACGCTGGCGGGCGTAAAGGCTGAGCTGGAGAAAAAATAAATGTAGATGAGAAAGAGATGGATGTAACGCAGAGAACACTGAAGGCACGGAGAGAGCGTAACGAAAATGAAAGTGGCGGATTTCCGGAGGATGGCGCTGGGGTTGCCCGAGGTGGTGGAAGGCTCGCACATGGGTCACGCCGATTTTCGTGTGGGTGGAAGAATTTTCGCGACGCTCGCCTACGCGGACGAGGGGTTCGGCGTGTTGCTGCTGACGCCTGAGGAGCAGGCCGGAATGGTTGAGGATGCGCCGGAGGTTTTTTCGCCGGTGCCCGGTGGATGGGGCGCGCATGGCGCGACTCGCGTGCGGCTGGCAAAAGTGAAGCCGGACATTCTCGAGGGCGCACTGCGGACGGCGTGGAAGAGAAGGGCGCCGAAGAAGTTGTTGAGAAAAGACTGAGTGTAAGTAAGACCCGTTGGATTTGCCGGCGATTAATTCATCATTCTCATTTTTCGTCCGCCGCGGCGGACGAAGGATTGGCACCCACGAGCCCGTCGCGGCGGGCGACGTCCAAAATACAAAAGCAAGGTGGCTCGCAGGAATCGAAAATATGGCTCCGGACATCGGATAAATCTGAGGGAGGGAAGGCAACACATCATGAGAATCGGAATCCTCGGAAGCGGTGACGTTGGACAAGCGCTCGGGCGCGGGTTTATCGCTCGCGGCCATGAAGTGAAGATGGGTTCGCGCAGCGCAAATAATGAGAAGGCGGTCGCATGGACGAAGCAGGCGGGCGCGCACGCCTCGACCGGTGACTTTACGGACGCCGCCCGCTTCTGTGAGGTGGCGGTCCTCGCAACGCTGTGGAGCGGGACGGAAAACGCTCTCCGTATGGCGGGGCCGGAAAATTTGGCAGGCAAGGTCCTCATTGATGCGACGAATCCGGTGGTGTTTGCGCCGGGGGCTCCGCCGGCGCTGGCGCTCGGCCACACAGATTCGGGTGGCGAGCAAGTGCAACGGTGGGCGCCGAAGGCCCGAGTGGTGAAGGCGTTCAATACGGTTGGGTTTTCTCACATGATTGATCCGCAGTTTCCGGGCGGCCCGCCGGACATGTTTTTTTGTGGCAATGACGCGGCAGCGAAAAACACGGTGGCGGAAATTCTGAAATCATTCGGTTGGGGCTCCATTGATATCGGAGGCATCGAAGGGGCGCGGCTTCTGGAGCCGATGTGCATTCTCTGGGTGCTTTACGGGATGCGCACCAATTCATGGAATCACGCGTTCAAGCTGCTGAGGAAGTAACGCCCCCGGCTGCTAGTGCGGCCAGATGGTGAAATCGCGGAAGGCCATGCGGACGATCTTGCCGTTCATCGATTGCAGCGCTTCGTTGAGCTCTAATAAGAGGGCGCGGCCTAGCTCCAATGCGTGTTCGTCGGGTTGGTAGACCGTTCCAATCGGGTAGTCCAGATACGGCGTGCGCGTTTCCTCGATGTGATTGCCGAGAATGTGCGTGACGATTTTTCCTTTTGTGAATTCCACTAGGCGCTGCACGCTGAGAGTGAACGCGGGCCCGTCGGCCACATACAGGCGGCCCGGATATAGCGTGTCACCGGTAAACAGAATTCCAGTTTGCCGGTCATAGATTGCGATTGACGCCGCTTGATGCCCGGGAATGGGTATCAGGTCCAACACTCGTGCGCCTAAATCGTATTGAGCGACTTCCTCCGGCCAGTTCTTGAAACCAAAAAAAGTCTGAACGTCGGCTGGAGCGAGTGCCACGACCGTTGTGTTCGGAAGGCCTTTCAATTGCGCGTCGCCGGAAATGTGGTCGCCGTGTGCATGGGTGTGCGCCACAACAAGCGGTATTGATTCGCGGCCGTTGCGCTTCAGCCACTCGCTAATCACGCGCTGGACGACTTCGGCCACATCCGTTTTGCCCGCTCCGGTGTCGAGCATGAGTACTTTCTCTTTGCCGAAGAGGAGAAAAAGAAATGGCTTTTCGTAATTGGAACAGCCCGATTCGCGAAGGATGTAGAAATCTTCATTGTATTCGTGGATTTGAAATTTCGGGTCCGGCGGGCATTGCGGGCCGCTCACTTGCCAGCGATCGGGCAGCACTCCTTGCCTCACTCCGGCGCCGTCGGGCTGCGGTGCCTGCGCGTGGACGATCGCCACAACAGCGAACAGCACGACCAAGGCTGATATTGCGCCAAATTGCGGTTGCCGAAAAACCATCGAAATATTCTCCTGCGCTTTTACACGTGCGGGGGCCGACCCGCCGCAGAATAGCACACACGGCCGGTTCGTCCTCTCGTGCGCTCGACTCCTGTCGCATCCTGCCGGGAGGTTTGTTGGCCAAAAGCAATGCAATAGCTCTTCGGCAATTATTTACGCTATACTCACGTACCTTGGGGGGGACAATCAAATGACTATTCACTTTCGTGCAAGCGGTCCTTTAAAGTCAGTCGTCAGCAATCTTGGCCTGTTGGGAGAATTGCCCGGCAAATGGGTCGGCAACGGATTCAACCTCATCGGCCGGCCATTCTTCCAAAATAACCCGCCGTTTTTTTTGGAACTCAACTCGACGGATGAAACCCTTGAATTTACCGCCGTCGGCGGCAACATCCCGAATCGTGGATCGAAGGAACCGGACATCACCCTTTTCGGCGTCCGCTATCTGCAACAAGTGACCGACTGCGCGAACAATACCGGGATTCACATTGAGCCCGGCCTGTGGATCCATGTGCCGCCCACGACAGCCCCGGCGGCCGGTGAGAGCTACGTGCGGCAAGCGACGATCCCGCACGGCGACGCTTTGCTGGCGCAAAGCACTTTTTTCGCGTCAGCGGCCGGCGGTCCGACGATCAAGCCCGTCAATTCTTTCCCCTTCACAGATCCTACCATTCCCGGCCTAAATGCAAATCCAGTCAAACCGATCACTGATCCGGCGTACCTCAAGCAGTACTTAACCGGCGTGCTCCCGATGAGGTGCCTGCCCGACGGTTTGGATGCCGCCACGACGATCAAGGACCCCACCGAGGTTCTCCGGGCGCAGATCAAGAATCAGAACATCACCAACACCGTGGTGATTGGGATCTCGACGGCCCCCCCCGGCAACATTGTCAACATTCCATTCATTCAGCAGAACGCCAACGCCGCACAGGTGGACGCGATCTTCTGGATCGAGACCGTGAACCATCCAGATGGTGCGACGTTCATGCAGTTGCAATACGTCCAACGCGTCATCCTCAACTTCATCGGGATAAATTGGCCGCACTTCTCGGTGGCCACGCTGGTCAAACAGTAGCAAACATAATGCAAGGCGCCGAAAGACGGACGACCCGCCGCGGCGGATAACAACCAAACCTCAATGCAGAGGCATGGCCAACTGAGGTCACCACGGCGTGACTATTTGAATTCGGGACGCAGCGGATAGTCGACGATGATGGCGCGGCCATCGGTGAGGGCCTTTACCGAATGCCGCGCATTCGCCGGCACAATTGCGACCAGGCCCGGCCGGGCGATTTGGGCCACGCCGTCAATGGTCAACTCGAGTTCGCCCTCGATCACTTCATAGACTTCTTCCTGTGGATGGAAGTGTTCGTGAATGGATGAACCGCGCACAAAGTCATAATGGGCGAATGTCATGTTCTGCGAGTGGAAATAACGTCCATGCCAGCCCGGCAAGCGTTCAATGACGTCGAGATTGTTGGTGTCAATAAAAGGCACAGGCCTCTCCTTGAATAAATGCTAACACGAAGGAACTGCGTTGTGATTGGCCGATGTCACCACCCGCCTCGGATGTACCTGAAGTGAAAGTTCTTGTAGCATCGCCGGCATGAAAAAAGCGAAATCGAGCGAGCGCGGCGGCGCACCGAGGAACGTTGATGAATATCTTGCGGGTGTGCCGGAACCCGCGCGCGGAACATTGAAAAAAATTCGCGCTGCGATCCGGTCGGCTGCGCCGCCGGACGCAATCGAAACCATCAGCTACCGGATACCTGCGTTCAAGTACAAAGGAATGCTGATGTGGTTCGCCGCGTTTTCGGATCACTGCAGTTTGTTTCCCACTGCCGCGGTTATTGATGCGTTTAAGAAAGAACTGAAGGGCTACTCCACATCCAAAGGGACCATCCACTTCCCCACGGACAAGCCATTGCCGGCTGCGCTTGTAAAGAAAATGGTGAAGATGCGAGCGGCGCTGAATGAAAGCAAGGAACGGCGCTGACGGCAAGATTCAAACACTCGCGCAAAAGCGCGCCCACCCACCCGGACTTTCCAGTATTATTCGCAGGAAGAAAAAAACATTGGAGTTATGGAGCGATCCGGATGCGGAAAACGGCATTGTGGCTGATGTTGGCGGCAGCGGCCTCGCTCATGGCCGCAACCCCGAGCGTATCGCGGCCACAGGAAAGACCGGATCTTATGACGTTTTTCCGGGACACGGTAGGACTGACCGCAGGACAGATTTCGTCCATCCAAAACGGGCGGGCTGTCGCGAAGGTAATGAAATCCCAAACGCCGGAAGAGGTCTTTCTATTCGGCGTTGTATTTATCCGCGCCACGCCGGAAAGCCTGCTCAAGCTTTCCCAGGATCTCGACTACGTGCGCAAGCAACCTGAATTTCTGGCCATTGAGAACTTCCACGATCCGCCGCAACTTTCCGATCTCAAGGGGTTCGAGCTCGACCCCGACGAGATTCAAGACTTGAAGAATTGCAAACCCGGGAATTGCGAGATCCAGATTCCGGCGGACTCCATGGAGGCGCTGCAACAATCCATCAATTGGTCCGCGCCGAACGTGAATGAGCAGGTGAACCAGCTCGTCCAGAAATCGGTGTTGAATCATTTGCTTGCCTATCAAACGGGAGGCGATCCAATCCTGGGGACATACAACGACAAGCCCATGCCCACCGAAGTGTCAAAGGAGTTCGAGCGCCTTTTGAATTTCAGCAAGACGCTGCCGCAATATCTGCCGGAGTTTCACCGCTACCTGCTCGATTACCCCAAAGGCAAGCCCGCGAACACAGAGGATCGTTTCTATTGGTCAAAGGTGAAATTCGGATTGAAACCGACGCTGCGTGTCGTGCAAGTGGTGACGTTTAGCGGCAGCCCGCAGGACGAGATTGCCTACGCCATCGCTGAAAAACAGATCTATTCCAGCCACTACTTCAAGGCCGCGCTGGATTTGAAGTTCTGCATACGCGGCGACGACCCGAAGCGGCCCGGCTTCTACCTGATACTGGCGATGGGCTCGTCGCAGGCCGGACTGACGGGTTTTAAAGGGACGATCGTGCGAATGGTGGGTGTGAATCGATCGGTGGCATCGCTGCGGGATGGGCTGGTGGAGACCAAGGATGAGTTGGAGAAGAATCCGAGGTAGTTGAGACAGAGTCGCCCCCTCGCCTTTCACACACCGAAAGATGGGGCACACCCGAACAACTTCAACATCCCAACCGAAATGCAAAGGCGCGGCGGCCAACGGCGGGGGAACAAATTGGTTTACTCGCGCCAGCGGCCGGTATATAAGCTTCCCATCACCCCGTAGTCGGAAACCAAAATAAAGATCGGAGATCACATGAAGAAAAGGGCACTGGTGTTGACCGCGTTCGCGCTGTTCGCCGCGGTGATGGCGTGCTATGCGGCCGTTGACGCGTTCACAGGCACATGGAAGTTGAATGAGGCCAAGTCCAAGATCGCCGCGGGAAGTCCGAAGAATTCGATGGTTGTTTACGCAGTCTCGGGCGACAGCATCACGGTCACAATTGACGGGACAGATGGCGACGGCAAGCCCCTGCACGCTGTCTGGACGGGGAAGTACGACGGCAAGGATTATCCTGTGACCGGCGATTCGAGCACGGATATGCGGTCGTACACGAAGGTGAACGATCACACGCTCTCGATCACCAGCAGGAAGGCCGGGAAGGTGGTCAACACGGTACGCGTGGTGATTTCCGCGGACGGCAAGACGCGCACGGTAACGCTGACCAGCACGGATGCCAAGGGCGTGAAGACCACGAGCACCGCGATTTACGACAAGCAGTAGCTGCAGAGTTCGAGAATTGCTGAGAGGGCCGCGCGAGTGCACGGCCCTTTCTGTTTCGCGTGGCCGCGGGCACTCGCCCGGTCTATACCGCAAGGGGTACCCCCCCTCCCTCTTTTTCCCTAAGTGGTAGGCAACACTAGTAGTTACGGGAAATGATGTCTGTAAGTGATAGGAAACATTGGGCATTTCTTGGAGCATCCGCGAGTTTCCTTGTAAGTGGTAGGTAACACTACTACTTACGGGCGAGGGGGGTTCGTAAGTTATAGAAAACACAGGGGTGTTTTTGGGGCGTTTTGGTGCAATTCTCGTAAGTGGTGGATAAGACAGGTATTTAGGAGAACTGAGCGGCGAATTCATAGGGAATGGTACAACAAGAGTAATCAAATGTCAAGAGAATTATGTAGGAATTATGGGAAGATTTGTTACAAAACCTATTCGAATGAGTATTCGAATGGGTGGGGGGCTTACAGACCTAAGCGCGAAACCGCGGCCAGGCGCCGGTAGTAGAATAGAGTGCGAGCGAGAGGCTGGCCTCCCAATGGCCGTATGACGGGCCCAGCCGAGGGTACACGCATGACTAAAATTATTGATGACGTTGCGGCAATCGATATTTTTATGAATACCCATCGCTATGAGGCGAGCGACGGGTTTGTGGTGAAAAACCTCCCCAAACATCCCGTGCATGCACGACCAAATCGTGGCAACGCCGGGGCGTATTTCAATTTTGCGAAACTCAAGTCATTGGAAGCTCACATCAGCGAGTTGCCACCCGGCCAAGAAACCAAAACCCACCGGCATACCTGTGAGGCGCTCTTCTATGTCCTTGCCGGGAAGGGTTACTCGGTACTTTGGGAGGATGGAGAATCGGAAAAGAAAGTCGAGTGGCAAGCGGGCGATCTATTTTTTACTCCCATGCTCGTGTGGCACAAGCATGTGAATGCGGACCGGATACTGCCGGCCCGCTACCTGGAAATTACCACTTTGCCGTTGATGAAGGCGCTCGGCACCTGGCGAATCGAGTCCCGAATTGAAGAAGGATAGTCCGTTTAGCAGCTTGAGATTTGGTTGAGGGCCGCGCGAATGCGCGGCCACCAGGCCCTTAGGATCGTTTGCCAGTTCTTTTGCCGCGGCTGATGCGAACGACGCGGTCTGGGAAAACGGCGCGAATCTCGAGCCTGCCGCCCATCGCTTTGATAATTCCGTCGAGGCTGCTGAGATACATGTCCTTCCGGCGCTCCATCTTCGAGACCGCGGCCTGGTTGATGCGGAGCGCGCGGGCAAGCTGCTGCTGGGTGAGGGCGCGGGATTCCCGAAGTTCCGCGAGAATCAATTCCTCGCGCAGCCTGTTGGCGCCTGCCTTAATTCTAGCGCGGCGTTCGGGGGTCATTTTGTTTAGAAGTTCTTTGAATTGTCTAGCCATGGGATCATCCTCCAAACTCTTATTTTTGCTTGCGCCGCTTTAAGGTTTTCAGGTGCGCATCGAAAAGCTTGTCCGCAATGGGTACAAAAATTTCGTACCAACGGTTGTTGCCTGTTTTGTCGCCGCCGATAAGCAAAAGCGCCGTGCGACGCGGATCAAAGGCATAAAGAACTCGATAGGGCCGGCCGGCGTGCTGGACTCGAAGCTCCTTCATGTTTCGGTGCTGGGATGTGGTCACCACATCGGAAAACGGGCGCGGGAGGGAAGGGCCATACTCTTCGAGGATGTCCACAACCATCGCAACGCTGTCTTGTTCACTTGGAGTGAGACTCTTCCACCAACCGCCGAAGGCATCGGTGAATTCAATGTCCCATGCCATAGAAGGAATATAACCTAGATGGAATGTTACGTCAAGCGGGAAGAGATGCGAAGTGCCGGCCCTGAGTCAAAAGGCGCGCCGTCAATGAACTGGCGCCAAAAATTCAGCGGGGCACGGGTGGTCAAATTGACGAGTTGTCCGGTGGCTAGCGTCAGCTCAATCTGAGCTTTGGCGAGATCATCGAGTTTCCGGGCCGCTTCCTCGCGTGTGGCGCCCACACAGATCAGGTCCAAATCCAGGCAGTGAGCGACATGCTTACCGTCGGAAGTGGAAAGCAGATAGTGGAGGACAGGGAGCTGTGGCAAAGGAGGCACTATTTTTTTCGTGGAGGCGTCCATTGTTGATCTCCTCGCGGTAATGCGTGGGCGAAACGTAAGCCGATACGATTATTGTATTCTTACGCTTAGACAAGAGCAAAGGTCAAGAACCCAGGGTGTAAGAACGACACCTGGAGCGCGCGGCGGTATACTTGGCGCGAAGCGGGGGAGCGTGATTGATGCGAGTGCATATTTTTAGAGGAACAGGGCGCGTGTTTGGCTGCACCGAAAACGCAACGGGAGCAAACTTGCCGCCGCAATATGGCCCCTGGGCGGCGTTCAAGACGCTGGAGTTGAACCGCGGCGGGGAGTCAACCGGGGGGATGAATACGGACGAGTGTCTGGACGATATCGAGAAGCACGGGTTTTACATCACCGATGCGCATGTGCGTATCACAGAAAGCGCGGTGCTTAAGAAATAGCGTCCGCCGGAGATTTCAAAGTGAGTTCCTACTAGGCCCCGGCGTTAAAACGACACCTGGGGGATCCGGCTGAACTGGAACAATGATGACGGCGGAAAAAACGACGATGGCATTGGGCTGGCGCGTCTATGGCCTGGGCGTGATGTCGGTGGGATTGGCTTCCCTTGCGTTTGGGCGATTCGACCCGGGGCAGCCGGTACCCGCGAATTTTCCCGCTCGCACCGTGCTGGCCTATGTCGCCGGTTTGTTGATGGTCATCGCGGCCGCGGCCATCGAGTGGCGCCAGACCGCGGCCGGGGGCGCCGCGGCGCTCACCTTGTACTACACGCTCTTTGTCATCATCCTGATGAACGGCCGCCTGCTGCCCGCCCATTACGCCGAATACGTCACTTACGAAAACATCTTCATGCAGCTTTCGATCGCCGCAGCCGGGCTGATCATCTATGCCACCGCCGCCAGGATCGATGCGGCGCTGGCCGCGCGCCTTACGCGCCTGGGGCGGCTGGCAATTGGGGTTTGTTGCCTGGTGTTCGGCGGAGCGCATTTTGCCTATTTGAAGTACACCGCCATGCTGATCCCCAAATGGCTGCCGCCTACGCAAGTGTTCTGGACTTATGCGACCGGGATTGGCTTCGTCGCGGCGGGCATTGCAATACTGACGGGCGTGCAAGCCCGCCTCGCCGCGATCCTGTTGACCGTCATGCTCGTGTCCTTCGGCGTGCTGGTGAACGGGCGCATTCTTTTGGCCGATCGCGCAATCCACGATAACTGGACGGAGAGCGCCATAAATCTCGCGGTGGTTGGCGCCGCCTGGGTGGTGGCGGATTCGCTGGGGCGGCCGAGGTGATGGGGAACCAAAGGCAAAACCAGAGTCAACACCCGCACCCTTCCCGCCGCGGCGGGCAAAGGGTGCGGCGCCCGGCCGTAGACCTGTTGGACAGTTCTGCTAGAATCGCGGCGGAGAAACACTGTCGGAGGACACAATGCAAAGACTCTATCTAGGCGTCGTCTGCGGTTTGGTTTTTGGAACCGTAGACACCGCGCTGATGATTCCCCTGAGCTTTCCCGACAAACGAGCGGCGATGCTGGGCGCGTTTATCGCCCGGTTCGCTCTCGGATTCGTTATCTGCAACATCAAACTGCCTTGGCCCGGGTGGGCAGTTGGATTGATCCTCGGCATCCTGCTAAGCCTACCTGACGCAATCATCACGAAGGCAACGGTTCCTATCGTCGCGTCTGGAGCGGTAGGAGGAACGATTATCGGGTGGATTGCCTCGAAATACGGCCGCTAAATCCAAAATGAGTCAGTACCACAGGTTCAACACCCGCACCCTTCCCGCCGCGGCGGGCAAAGGGTTCGGCACCCGGCGCGGCCACCCGGCTCAAGTCAAAAACCAAGGTGTAAAAACGACACCTTGATTGGATAAGAGCGAAGGGGGCGCCCGGCAAAGGTGTATGCTCCAAAGCCTGCATCCAGAATCCTGGAGACGAGAATGAAAATCGAAATCGTTCACTGCCCAACGTGAGAAAACAACAAAGCTAACGTCACGAGTCTCGTGGCCCTCATCAAGAAGCGCCTGGGAATCGATACCGTCCTTACGCCCGGTAAGACCGGTCAGTTCGAGGTGATCGCGGACGGCGAAAGGATTGCCGAGCGAGGGGGGAACTGGCTCGCGCGGAAGTTTGGCGCAGGGTATCCCGATCCCGACGCAGTGGTCGAACAGCTTGAGAAGCACCGTACCAGTGGCGCAGACTGATTGGCAGATTCGCTTTGGAGGAGAATGCTGCCTTCGTAGAAATTAGAGCGGGCATCCGCCAGCGAGCAGAGTCAAAAACCCTGCCTACCCTGCCTACCGGCAGGCAGGCGGCAGGCAGGCCCACACGTAACTGCCATCTTTCGGGAACCCGAAAGAGTCGAAATCAAAGTCAAAGGCCCCACCTTTCACCTGCCTAACCGGCAGGCAGGCACTGCGAAAGATGGGGCACCCGCCTGCCACTGGCCCCTACTTGTACGTGTTGATCGCGCGCCCCATTCGCTCAAGAGCTTCGTGAACTTTTGGCGCTGCTGTTCTTCGAATGGCTTTAATCCCATATTGTGACTTGAAGAAATTGTTTGGAGTCCAAAGTTCAGGGTCTGATTTCCTAGCCTTCCGCCATGTTCTCCAGACATTGGTGACGGTATCCCTTGTTGCCCTTTTCGCCATTCTTTTGAGCCCTGGCCGGTTTCCGAATTCATCAAACGCTCGTCTAATCGAATCACTTGTCAACCTGCCAAGTCTTAAGCTCGGAGCAATGCCACGATAAAAGATCCACAAGGTGTTCCAGAAGGCATGCCGCAGCTTTCTCCGCTCAGATCTATCCTTGTATCCGTGCTCCTCCAAGAGAAGGGATATTCGGTAAGCAAGATAGATTTGATCGAACCTGCGAGCGACAGTCGCTCGGTTCGGGAATATTTTCCTATAGTGTGCGTCTCCAAAGACATTGTCGAGTCCCTTTTTTACACTTAGGACTCCGTCACCATTTTTGTTACCTACCGCCGTTAGGATTTGGCCGAGCTTGATCATGGATAATCGCTCATATTTTCTGTATCTCGGCTCATTCCTTATTACACGCCATTCCCCACGTTTTCTTTCGTAATAGACTTTGAATGTGCGAAACTTGTTTTGCAATAATACCTGCTCGGGTTCATTGGAATGCAAATCTGATTCCCGCACTCGGTTTTGGCTGTTCACGCTCCGGATTACCTTCTGAAGCCATGTGTCGTCCTCAACTGCTTTGGACTCAGCCTCGCTTCGCACGATGACTTTTACGGGTACGAGCGCGGACGATCTTTTGTTGCTTGAGGCGCTTATGGCGTAAAGAGTTTGGCCACCGTTCACGACGCTCGGTGCAACTAGCGTTGCCACTTTGTTCCTCTCGATGAAATCGTCACAAACAATTGTGAGGCCGTTATGGCAGAACCAAAAATCACCAGGCGAAGCCTCATATGTTCCCCGAATTTCTTTACCGATTTGACTGCCCAGGTCGTATCGAATGTTGCGCGCGAGAAGACGGGCAACATCATAGGACTCGAGATAGGTGCGAAAATCTGACATCCGCGCATTCAGCAGATAAGAGGTGACGCCTCGCGGACCCAGGGCGTAGGGCAACTTGTCGCTGATTTGGAGAGTCAGGTCTCTTGCTTTTGGCGTCTGAGCCTGTCTGTAATCGGAATACAGTCTGAGGATATTTCCGGCATACAAGAAATTTTCAGGGGGTATCGTCCCAAACTCAAAAGACGTCCTTCCTCGTTTCGTCGTGACCAACCGGAATGCTTTTTTCCTCTGGAACCAGTTGTCGGCCTTTTCGAGCGCTTCGTGAGCTTTGCGGTAAAGGGGACGAAGATCGGTCCGGGCCTTGGAGACTAGCTCCTCAAATCTTTCGTCTCCATATCTAAAAGCTTTAACTACGTCCTTGAACTCTTTATAGGTCTTCCGACTTAACTTGCCTTTGCTAACATTCTCCGTGAATTTGGATTGTATGAGCGTGACTCCAGGAAGGTCGTCGGGATGCCATACAATTGCGTCAACGCCCGAATCGTGGGGATCATCAGTGAAATTCCATTTAGCTTCCCCAAACTCTGCTTCTATGTACCAGGCTAGGAATGCCTGATGCATGCGCCCCTTGAAATTCAATTCGGCACGCTCTCTTATTTCGTCCAAGAACTCCGAGACAAGTTTTCTGTTCACATTCATTTCTTTATCTCCGCGTCGGTTTCAACTTCCTGTTGGCCTTGGATTGGAGTGGCTCGACTTGGTTTTCTTTCTAGCAAAGGTCGTATTCCCCGTTACCTCGGAATCTCAGGAGCTTTAGATCTCGTATGGCTTGTAATTGCTGGCGAATTTTGTCGCGGACGTGACGATTGTCGGGATGGAGGGCGGCCAATTCGTCCGCGTGGACATAGACCTCGTCTAGGGTGAAAGATTTCTTGCCGAGAGAGCGGACGACATTGAGGACGTCGAGAGTCCAGCCGCGACGCTTTAAGGTGAGATTCGAAAATGGTCTGAGGCTCTTGAGGTGACGACGCGCGGAAGCGGCGCTTTCAGGCTTCCCTGAAGAAATAATTGGAATTTTTGCATCGGCAGGGATGCGTCCGAGGAGGATGTTGCAACCTATCCAACCTGCTCGACGCGCCGTGGCAGCTAGCGGAGGGCATTTTTCAACCGCGGACATTGTGAAAGCGAAACTCGGGACTAGAATCAGGTCATTGACCCGCCAGGAATCGATTCCATAGGAAAGAACAAAAAGATTTGGTGTGTTGCCCGTCTGGATCGCCTGCTTCATCGCCGAGTACGCGGCGTCTCGAATCCGATACGAGAACCGCCGCGAAAGGCTCTTCAGTTGGTAGGGGGATTTGCAATCGGGGCAATTAAAGTCGATTGCGGGAGTGCCGCGCGGCGTGGGTGCGAGGGAGTTGGCGCTGCACTTCAGACAATAGAGGTTTTCTTCGGCCCATTCTTCCGTGGCGACGCGGGCGCGCTGGCTGGCGCTGTGATATTTCGCGGCAGATTCGCGAGGGAGGGCGAGTTGCACTCCCAGATTAGATCATGATTACGTAGCTAAATAAATCTCAGTCTCGGTCTTTATGACGAAGAGGACGACGATTTTGGAGCGGTTGCTGGAATGGAAGCGCTGCCAGGCTTCTTCAATGGATTGCGCGGCGGTGGAGAAAACTACTTCGCGTTTTTCTGAGCCTACGAAAAAGAAATTCCTTTCTTTGTGGACGAGGCGAGTTGGAATCTCTGCGGTCATTGCGGCGCTTGGGCGCTGCATTGATCGATCCACGAAACACACGGGCAGATCAAGATCATTCGGGTATTTTTTCGAGAAAGATTTCGCAGAAGCCTCTGGATCTGTGTGCAGGACGACTGTTCCAATTTGAACCACTACTAATTCCGCCACCACCCGCGAAAGCGCGAGGCCCAGCGAGGAATCCTCAAATTCGACGCCTATGGTGAAGCGGCGCAGGCGCAAAGCGGCGAGGATCGTGGTGCCGCTGCCGGCGAAGGGGTCGAGGACGAGATCGCCTTCGTTGGAGGAGGCGCGGAGGATGCGGTCGAGGAGGGCGACGGGCTTTTGCGTGGGGTGCTTGCCGAAGCGCTTCTCCCAAGTTTCGGGCGGAGGGATGGTCCAAACGGATTTCATCTGCTTGCCCGCGTTCAATTCGCGCATGAGCTTGTAATTAAAGGTGTGGCGCGAATTTTTATTCTTGGCGGCCCAGATAATTGTTTCGGTGGCGTGAGTGAAGTAGCGGCAGGAAAGATTGGGCGGCGGGTTGGGCTTGACCCACGAAATGTCATTGAGGAGCTTGAAGCCGAGCTGCTGCATGGCGAAGCCCACGCTGTGAATGACGTGGGAGGTGCCGCTGACCCAAATGCTGCCGTTGGGCTTGAGGACGCGCTGCGCGGCAGCGAGCCAGGCGCGATTGAATTCGTGATTTTCTTCGGGGCCGCGGGAGCGGTCCCAGGCGCCCTTGTTGACGCTGACCATTTTTCCGGCGTGGCAGGTGATGCCGCCGTTGGAGAGGAAGTAGGGCGGGTCGGCGAAGATGAGGTCGACGCAGTCGGCGGGCATGGCGGCGAGGATTTGGAGGCAGTCGCCGTGGAAGAGGGAGAGATGGTGGGCGCGGTCTTCGAAGTAGGGGGACATGGGGATGAGGGAGTGGCGCGCGCGGGAGCCGGGGGACGAGCGAGCACCCGGAGACTTCCGAGCAGGACGAGAAACGTTAGATGGGGACTCAGACGACATTTATCTCGGCTCTCCGCGCTGCTCGACGACAGGGTCTCGCAGCGCTCAGTTAAGGGATCGGATCGTTGATCGAGTGGTAAAGGAAGTCAAGGAAGAGAGGGGCTTGCGAGGAATTGGCGTGAAGCGTAGAAGAGAATGCAATGGGAAGCGGTGACATGAAGCGTACGGCGATGAAGCGGGTTATGGTCGTGCTGGTCGTGTTTTGCGCCGCGATGCTAATAGATGCCGGAGGGCGGGTGAACGCGCGGCAGCAGGCGGGAGGCGTTCCCTCTCGCCAAGTGGTGGATTCAGGGAGCTTCGGGATTTTTCTCGAGGGCAAACGGATCGGCACGGAGACATTCCGAGTGGAACAAGGGCCGGATGTGGGAATTCTCCGCGCGGAAATCAAGATGGATGACGGGAAAAATAAAACCGAGCAAAGTTGCGAGATGCAGATTACGCCCGAGGGAAACCTGATTCGTTATATCTGGCGCATGATTTCCCCTGTGAAGGAAGATGCCATCGTGGAACCGAAAGACCAGTTGCTCGTGGAACACGTCACCGCGGCAAATGGGGAAAAGCGCGACGTGCCCTATGTTCTTCCGGTGTCCACTCAGATCTTTGATGGCAACTTCTCCTCCCTCAAGGAAATCCTGGTTTGGCGATACCTGGCGACGGCCTGCGCGTCGAAGGACGGTAAACTTCAGTGCGGGTCGGACAGTATTGGCGTGCTTTCGCCCCGCGCGCGGGATTCCGCGACAGTGAAGATTGCACTTGCGGGCGGGGAAAAGATCAAAATCCGAGGCGAGGATGTGGAATTGAACAAAGTGAGTATGGATGTTGGTGGAGCTCAGTGGCTGATTTACATGGATGAAAAATACAAAGTGATTGATATAGGCGCACCGGCGGTTCATAGCGAGATTGTGCGCGACCCGCAAGTGCAATGACCGTTTCCGGGGGATGACGGAATTCAATGCACAGGCCCGCCACGTCGGACAGGCTGCAAGGGCGCGGAGAAAACGCGGGTTAGAACTTGCTCCAGCTAAAGGAGATTTGGTAGTAGGGGCCGGCCTGAAGGAAATTATTTTGCAATGCGGTGTCGTAGGAAAAGCCGCCGGTGTTGTGGATTGAAACCTGTTCGCCGATTGCGGCGCCCAAAAATTGGGAGCTGCCGAGTATGCGCACGTGCGCGTTGGGAGCGTAAACCACGGCGTACATCGCCGAAGAGGAGTTCATGTTGATATTGGGCGGCGGTGAGTAACCAGGACCGGCGGCGGAAATGATTTGGAGATTGGCCGGAACGCCGCCGCTGTTGATGGCGGTCGTCGAGGTGGACGCAAACAGCGCTTGACCGGGGCTGAGGCCGTTGCCGCCCAAATTAATAATCACGGGTACAGAATCGAGTGTTATCGAGCCGCCGGTCATGCTAATCGAATTGAAATTATAGGTTCCGGCAGAGAGGTGAATTTTGGAATTCGTCGTCAAATTTCCGTAGGTGCCCGGAGCAATTTGAATGGCGGGCCCGGCGATGACTGTGCAACCCGGGCCGCTCCAACAAACATTGTTGGACGAATTGAGACTCGTGGTAGGCGTGGTGGGATTGGGCGCCGGTGGATTTGGATAGACCAGGGGTTGCGAAATGCCCTGCAGTCCGCTCCAGGGAGTGCCGCCCACATTGTTGGTGATGCCGTTGACGGGGCAGGCGCCGACATTCGTGTTGGAGGAATTCGAAATTGTGCCGCCGACTTGTGAGAAACCTACATTCACAGTCACGTTGCCGTTGGCGGCGATGTTTCCGCCTGTACTCTGATGCGTGGACGCGTACGGACCCGCGGCGGAATTCCAAGAGTCCACGAAGCCCCCGTAGAGACCAACAGTCTGGCAAATGGAGCCGAGGCCAGCCGCGCCGTAATTGAAAATAGGCGTGCCGGGGCGCTGAATGCGCATGACGACTTGCACCTGCGCGTTGCGCAGGCCGGGCACATTTCCTTGCGCGGTGATCTCCCACGTTTGCGGAATTCCTGAAATGCCGGTAAGTGCGGCCGCGCCGGGCTGCATGCTGAGGAGTTTGGCGGTGACCTCATAGCTTGCGGGGACGCCGAGGCCGGGAACGGATGCGTCTTTCAATGCGGCGCTGAAGGCGCTTTGGACGAAGGAGTCGGGATAGTTTGGCGACACCCCCATCATCGCGGAAAGGATGATGGGATTGTGCGAGGCGGAATCCTGGACGGGATACTGTGTGAGATCGTAAGCCGACATGCTGGTTGGGGGCGTGTAGTTGTAGAGAAGCCAGTTCAAAGTATTTTGCGCGCCCGCTTCGGCAGCGTATCTGGCCTGAAGCATCCGCTGGTAATTCAGGGTGGACCAGGTTTCCGTCTGAGCGGCGAAAAGGATCGCCGCGGCCAAGACAGTAAGCACCATGAGGATCAACAGGGCGAACAACAATGCGACGCCGCGTTGGCGGTTCGCTCTGTTTAGGTGCGTCGCGATGTGAATTCCAGTCAAATTCATCCTTTTGTCGTAGATGATTTTTGGCGCGGCATTTCGTTAAGGGAAAGGAATGCCGGGCGGAGCGGGCTGCAAACTGGAGGTCACGCCGGAATTTGCCATTGCCAAACCCATCTGAACGTTGCGCGGCATCAGGTCTAAGGCTTGCTTGGTGATCGTTAAATATGTTTGGGTGACGGGGTCGAGCGAAGAGCTCTGCACAGTGAGAGTGACGCCGACCTGAGGGACAAATGTGAAGCCGGCGGCGGAAGGGAGCGGCGAGGGATACTGGAAGCAAGGCGTTCCCCCCGGATTGGGCATGACTTTGTCGAGCAAGATGCTGGCGGCGTTCTTCGAGGGCGCGCTGATAGGAGTGACCGAGCGCGTGAGAGTGCCGGGGCCCGGCGCCTGGTTATTGCAGTCATATTCGACATAAACGAGGGTGCCATCGCCGTTGATGTCGCCCACGAGTTGCAATTGGTTGGCTGTGGAGGAGCTCAAGACGCCCTGGGGGAAGACGCCCAGTACATTGATGGCCGCGCCGTTGCTGTGGTTCTTCGCGAAGATACCCGTGACATTGTTTAAGGTGACGGATGTGACCGCCACCAATTCCTGGTTGAAGCCGGTGTCCACCAGCAGTTGTTCGCCGACAAAAATGCTAGATGCGGAAGTAAAGGTCACACTTTGACCAGTGATACCAGCGGTAACCGCCTCTCCGAGGGTTGTTACCTGGTTCGAGTTGGACGACAACAAACCAGCCTGTCCGATTTCTTGCGTAAGCATGTCAATGGCGCCACGCAAAGAGTCGTGCATGTCCACGGTCAACTGCGTGCGCTGATAGTTTTGCTGGTAGTAGACGAGCACCTCGAACACTGCCGCGGCAATGACCAGAAATATGGACAAGCTGGCCATGAGTTCCAGCAGCGAGAATCCCCTTTCGATTTTTCGAGATGCCGAGGGCATTAGAAGTCCTATTGGTTGTTTGACTTAGTGCAAACCAGCCGGGTGGAGGGCGCCAATCCGCGCCCCGTCCAGTTCACAACCGTCGTGAGCACAGTGATCGTTTTCAGATTTCCCGCGCCGTTCGTCGAAATGGTCCACTGGCGCATAAAGTTGGCGCCAACCGCGGAGGTTTGCAGAGCGTCGGCGTCCAGATAGTCCACATAATTTGTGACCGGAGAAGCCGTATTGATGCCGCCGACCGTGGCGCTGCCCCCCATGAGACCACCGAGACCGGTGCCACCGGAGGAAGTGGTGGGATAGACGGTTGTGTTCGACGCGCCATCGTTGAACGAGAGTGCGAGAAGCTGCTCCATTTTGCCCTGAGCATAAACCGCGGCGCGCGTCGCAATATCACCTTGACCAGAATCCTGCGACACCGCGACGGTTAGGAGGCTTAAGAGTCCGCCAATTCCTATCATCAAGATGACAGAAGCGATCATCGTTTCGATAAGAGTGACGCCGCGCTCCGCTTTGCGATGGCGGGGCAGCCGATTGCACGCCAGGGTGATCATTGGGATTCCCACCCGTTGTTGTAGTGCCAGACGTTAACGCGCCCGCTTAAGGTCACGCTCACTGCGCAGGCGTTGCCTTGATCATCGGTCAAATAAATCGTGTCGTTTGCTGTAGGTGATCCACCGCTGTCAATTGGAATCCCTCTGGAGTTGAAGGTGACCGTCGTGGTCTGGGCCCTCGTTATCTGATCTCCTGCCGCCCCGCTCGAGGAACCGAAACCCAGAGTTACGCCTGTAAGGATGTATTGCGTCCCGCCTTCGGATGAAAATGCGGTGCAACTTGAAGTCGCCTTCGTGCTGCAAATCTGCAAGGTGTAGGAGGTCGGCGACGATGTAGCGTCAAGCGCGATCTGAGCCCATGTGAAATCCGCACCTGCGCGCTGACGTGCAAGCGAAAGCTGGCGCGCAAGGCCTTGCGCTTCGCCGGCCACTCGATTGGCGTGCAACATTTGCAGGGTATTGGGAACCGCGACGGCGAAAAGTATCAAAAGAATTGCGACCACAAGGCTGAGTTCCATCAACGAAAACCCCGCTGATCCTGCAAAGGATTTTGGAGTGTTCATGGGGGGGCAGGGCTCGTGTGTCCGTACAGGTCGCATCTCATTCCAATGGTAGGGAGGCGGTGCAAACAGCGGGTCGGGCCATCGAAGTGCCCCGAGCTAAACGCACGAACCCCTACGCCTATGTATCGAAGTGGCACGCCATGTTCCGAAGGTAGTACTGGCCAACCCACTGAATTGATTGAGTTTAGCTCCGCTGAGGACAGAGAGTTTCGCGGTTGAAATGTATTTAGGTGAAGTTTTGTAACATATTGGAACACAGCGGGAACCTGCAGGAGTTAGGTGGGAAAAACCGCCTCGGGCCGGAGAGGAACAGGCGGACCCCGTGGGATGGGATTCAGGGATGTTGGCCCGTAAATACCTGGCGGTAGTCGGACGGATTTGCGGATACGACCTGGGTTCCTCGAAGAAAGAGGACAACGCTCGAGGCGGGAGCATCGGCGGCGCGCACGATGAGAAGTCCGTCGCCGTCGGATTCCGGTGGAGAAGGGTCGGCCCAACTGATTTTCTGAATCAACTCCTTGGGTACGCGGGCAGCAATCGCGACAACTGGGTACTCGGCATTGTAGCGAAGTTCTCCACCAGCTAGGATCACAACACGCCGCTCATTCGCTTTCCCCACCAGGACATAAGCATTGGACTCGAAGGAGCCGAAAAAAACACCAGGGATTTTGCCGCTAATTTGCCGGCCAAGACCGCGCAGCCAGGTAACAGCGTCTGAATCGAAATCGTCCGCCGTAGCGATCCGGGAGCGATTGATCCCCGGAATCAGGCGGGCATCTTCGGGCAAGACGCCAACAGGCGAAAACCTCTCGCTGACTGCCAAGCCGGCAACGCTCGATCTCCGCGCCTCGACCGTCCAAAGAGTGAAAAAAGCTGCCGAGACAGCCAAGAGAACCAACGACTTGGAAACACGAACGCCGTTGGGTTTGGCAGCGGGGGGGGCGACTGCGACAGACTCCTTTTGCTCCCGAATTACCTCCTGAATCGACTCCCTATACAGCACTTCGGCGACATGTTCTTGTAACTCCCAAGGAGGCGTTGGCGGACGCTTTCGTTCGGGCGCAGGAGCCCAATTCGGATCCCAGTCCGCCGGAGGGGAAGGGATATCCCAAAAATCCGGCGACATGACTACAAATTCAATGCCTACCTGGACGCCGCCGGCCGGGTGTCGCATGATGACGCGATTGACATGGCCTTCAATTCTCTTGTTGGCTTGCGGATTGATTAGACGAACCCGTTGGCCAAGTTTTACCGGGGTGTTGAGAATGAGGAGCCCGCCGTGAGCGCTGACATTCAGGGTCGTAGCTTGCTCGAAGATTGTCTCATCGTTTTCAATGATGTAAACGTCAACGGACATCTCGAGCCGGACTCGCTCGCTGCGTCGAAACCCTTTCCAGAGTTCATCCCTGTCAATTCCAACGGAGGTGGAAGGGAAAGGACTCTCGTTGGGATCAGCTGGGTTCTCTGGGTGTTCCGTTGCGCGCATTGCAATCGTCCTTGTGCCGGACTGGTGCACAAAAATGTTAGGAGATGCGGCCGTTCGACGCAACGGTACGTGCTCTTGGACGCAACAGAGGCCAGGACGACAAGGCCAGTCGGGGGGACGAAAGAGATCGAGGTTGCGCGGCGCCAGATGGGAGCGTAGAAGGAGATGCGATGGGACGGGTCAAAATGAAACAATTTGCAATAAATCGAGTCGCAATGAAATTCAGGCGACGAAGCAGGGTGCGATGAAGCGGGCGGCGATTGGGGTGCGAGCGCACTCGGGCTGGGCCGCGGTGGTAGCCGTAGGTATAGAGGCATCTTCGCGCCGCAGCGCGCGGCGCAGAGTTGAACCGGTGGTGTTGGCACGCGAGCGGGTGAGCGTGGTTGATCCGGCGATGTGCGGCGAAGGGATACGCGGGGCGGTGCAGCCTTATCACCATGTGGAGGAATGGAAGATTCCCGCAGCGGAAAAATACCTGGCGGAGTGCGCGGCGATCGGCCAGAAAATGGCGGCCGCGGCGCTGCACAAAATGGGGCAAGAATTGAATGCGCGCGGGTACACGGTGACGGGATGCGCGGTGCTGACCGGGCAAGGGCGGCCGATGCCGGGGTTGGCGCAAATTCTGGCGGCGCATCCGTTGATCCACACTGCGGAGGGGATTTTCTTCCGTCACGTTTTTCAGGATGCATGCGAGCGTCTGGGGTGGCGAGTGTTGGGAGTACGCGAGAAAGAGTTGGACGAGCAGGCGAAACTTGTATTGGGTAAAGATGCGGCGCGCGCAAAGCACACGATTGCGGGGATGGGTAAAAGGATGGGCGCGCCGTGGACGGCGGATCAAAAGATGGCTGTGCTGGCGGCGTGGATGACACTTGCGGGCGCGTAGCGCGGCAACAAATCCCCATCCAAAGCGGCGGGAAATCAGCAGGAAATTACACATTTTTGTATGTATAAGATTCGACTATAGCGCATCACGACAACCTTCAGCAGGCTCGCTGTTGTACCAGGGGGATATAGTCTCCACAATGGACACTTAGGCTACAGCCTCGCAACGAAACGGCTAGATTAGACGGCGGTAAGCGTTGCGATTAAGAAGAATAATCGAGCTGGATTCATACAGGAGCGACCCCTTCCATGAGCTCCAAGGTATTCCGACGTCTTCATCAAGTGAACCACGAGCTGTGGCTCATCCTTTCGCTGTTTCTGATTGCGTTTTTACTGAACAACCTGGTGGCGCAGCATCGGGCTGTGCTCGGGTTCTACGCGTTACCTACGGTGTTCTCGGCGTATTACTACGGGAGGCGGCACGCGACATTTACGGCCATCGCAAGCGTGTGTCTCGTCGTGCTGGTGGTGTACTTCAACCCGGTGCTGTTCACTTTTTCGAAGATCGTGCTTCCCGTGGACTCCAAGTGGCTGGACATAGCGGTATGGGGCGGGACCCTGATCGTAACCGGGTATGCGATGGGGTCGCTCTTCGACCGGAAAGAAACGCACCTGCGCGAATTGAAACAGACGTATGAGGGTGTGCTGCTGATCCTGCGCCAGTTCATTGCCAAGGACAAATACACGCAGAACCATTCTTATCGCGTATCAATCTATGCGGTGAAGATTGGGGAAAGCATGGGAATGAACGAGGAACGTCTAGAAGACGTGCGCGCGGCGGCGCTGCTGCACGACATCGGAAAGATTGACATCAGCCGGGAACTTCTCTACAAAGCGGCGCGGCTCACGAAGGAAGAGTTCGAGGACGTGCAGATGCATGTGGAAAAAGGCGTGGAGATACTCGAACCCGTCGGCGGGACATTACGCCGGGTGATCCCAATTATTCTGGCGCATCACGACAAATTCAACGGGTCGGGGTACCATCCGACGCGCGGAGAAGATATTCCGATCGAGGCGCGGATCATTTCGGTGGCGGACGTGTATGACGCACTAACGAGCGACCGGCCATACCGGAAGGCGATATCGCCATTGGATGCGAAGGAAATGATCGCCAAGGGGGCGGGAACAGACTTTGATCCGAAAGTAGTGATGGCATTCCAGAACGCGTTCACCGCTGGACTGATGGAGATCCCCGAACTCGTGGTTTAAAACACAAGGCAGGCATTCGAAAAAACGAAACGGCCCGGCGATTTTGCCGGGCCGTTTCGTTTGAGATGAAAGCGATTGGTGCGTCAGAGTGCCAGGCTAACGCCCGGCGCCACACGAGAGACGCCGACCGAAATTACCGGAAGCGACGGCCGCCGCGGAATCCACCGCGGAATCCGTATCCACCGTAGAAGCCGAAGTAGGGATAGGGGCTCCAGTAATATGGATAGAGCGCGTAGTTATACGGAACGTAAGGATACGCATATTCAGGGCCGTACCCGGGGCCGTAAACCGGGCGGTGAACGAGTTGCTGGCGCTGGGCGTAGCGATCCTGATCCTGCGGATAATCGTCCTGGCCGACCGGCTGGAATGCAACCGAGCCGCGCTCGGTGGAAATATCGAGCGGGCCTTCCAGGCGGAACGTCAGCCTGGATTCGGGGAAGAGAATCGTGGGGCGTCCGCGCGTGGTGAGCACGGCAAGAATGCCCGCGCCCGCGCCGATGCCCGCGCCGACAGCCGCGCCGCCTCCGCCTTCCGCGGCGCCGCCGATGATGGCGCCGAGTCCGGTGGTGCCGACGACGGTTGCGGCGTCGCGTCCATACACCGTGCCGCCGGAGGACTGTACGAGCGATGTGTGGATGGGGATGATCTGGCCGTCAACGCAAGTGAGCTCGACAATTTCCACACCGAGTTGCGAGGCGCCGCCGATGAATCCCGCTTTTTTCACGGAGACTACGCGGCCGGTGAGAAGCTGTCCGCGGCGCGCGACAACCCAACCGTTGGCGATGAGCGGCTGCTCGAGCGATGCACTGAAGCGGTCGCCGACTTGATTGTGCTCGCTGGAAAGCTGGTTATTGACGCGAATTTGGATGAGCGTGCCCGCGGGAAGATTGAGCACCGGTGGAATGGGAATTTGGTCTTCCGGCGGCGGCCCGGCCTGCTGCTGACCCATTTGTCGAGATGGGGGCGGCGGCGCCTGTTGCTGCTGTTGGCCGGTCTGCTGCTGTTGCTGCTGCGGCGGCGGCGGCGGCGGTGCGTCTTGAGCTGAGACGGGCAGCGCGCCGAGGCAGAGTCCGGCGGAAATCGTGATGATGGCTGCGGCAAAGAGCAGCCTGCGAAGGTTATGCAATGAGAGCTTGGTTTTCATGGTGACTCCAATTCTCTCCGGCCCACAATATTAATAATACCCGGACGAACGAAAAAGTTGTACTGCGGAGTTGCCCAGGGTGTCGTCCTAACACATTAGATGGGGGTAGGGAAGGGGATGGTTGCATGCGGGCGAAGGGCGAGAGTCGATGAGGTAAAGTGGCGGGAAAAAAGCCTCAGGTCGTCCCTGCAAAATGCGCCGGGGGCGACCTGAGCTACAAAATGCGACGGGGAAAAAAAAGGCCCGGCAATTAAGCCGGGCCTTTGCCGTTGAAGAAGCTCTTTGACTTTCCGCGCCGAACCTTCGGAGCAGAGAACGCGCATGGGAAGTGCGCCGAATAAGACCTGCCAGAACCCGATGAAGTGAGTGAGAGAAGCGATTCCTGGTCCGTGAGAACCAGTGGCCATCTTCACCTGCGAAAAATAACAGGATTCGTTGGCACGTTTATTTAGAAAGGAGGTGATCCAGCCGCAGGTTCTCCTACGGCTACCTTGTTACGACTTCACCCCAATCATGAATCATACCTTGGGCGCCTGCCTCCTTGCGGTTGGCACAGCGACTTCTAGTACAACCCACTTTCGTGATGTGACGGGCGGTGTGTACAAGGCCCGGGAACGTATTCACGGCGTCGTTCTGATACGCCATTACTAGCGATTCCGGCTTCATGCAGTCGAGTTGCAGACTGCAATCCGAACTGAGCATGGTTTTTTCCGGTTAGCTCCCCCTCGCGGGTTTGCGACGGTCTGTACCATGCATTGTAACACGTGTGTAGCCCTGGACATAAAGGCCATGCTGACTTGACCTCATCCCCACCTTCCTCTCCGTTATCCGGAGCAGTCCTCTTAGAGTTCTCCCTTGCGGGTAGCAACTAAGAGTAGGGGTTGCGCTCGTTGCGGGACTTAACCCAACACCTCACGGCACGAGCTGACGACAGCCATGCAGCACCTCTACACCGGCTCTTGCGAGAGACGTATTTCTACGTTTGTCCAGTGCAGTTCAAGCCCAGGTAAGGTTCTTCGCGTTGCGTCGAATTGAACCACATGTTCCACCGCTTGTGCGGGCCCCCGTCAATTCCTTTGAGTTTCAGTCTTGCGACCGTACTCCCCAGGCGCAGGACTTAACGCGTTAGCTCCGGGACGCACCCCCAACGGGATGCACCCCAAGTCCTGATGGTTTAGGGCTAGGACTACCAGGGTATCTAATCCTGTTTGCTCCCCTAGCTTTCGTCTCTCAGCGTCAGTTGCGATCCAGTGAGCCGCCTTCGCCACGGGTGTTCCTGCAGATATCTACGCATTTCACCGCTACACCTGCAATTCCACTCACCTCTCTCGCACTCGAGCACGGCAGTTTCGGAAGCAGTCCCTGGGTTAAGCCCAGAAATTTCACTCCCGACTTGCCGCACCGCCTACAGACCCTTTACGCCCAGTTATTCCGAGCAACGCTGGCCCCCTACGTCTTACCGCGGCTGCTGGCACGTAGTTAGCCGGGGCTTCTTATACCGGTACCGTCACTCCTCTTGCGAGGCATTCGTCCCGGTCGAAAGGGGTTTACACTCCGAAAAGCTTCATCCCCCACGCGGCGTCGCTGCGTCAGGCTTTCGCCCATTGCGCAAGATTCCCCACTGCTGCCTCCCGTAGGAGTCTGGACCGTGTCTCAGTTCCAGTGTGGCCGGCCATCCTCTCAGACCGGCTACCGATCATAGTCTTGGTGAGCCGTTACCTCGCCAACTAACTAATCGGGCGCGGGCTCCACCTCGGACGCCTTACGGCTTTGATTTCCGAAACCACGGTCCCAGAAATGTTATGCGGTATTAGCCCCGCTTTCGCGGGGTTATTCCCCATCCAAGGGCAGATTGCCCACGTGTTACGCACCCGTGCGCCGTGCGCCCATTCCCTGTATTGCTACAGAAAACTACGCACTCGACTTGCATGTGTTAAGCACGCCGCCAGCGTTCGCTCTGAGCCAGGATCAAACTCTCGTTTGAAACCTGTGTCTTGAAATCAAAAATCCCGGCGTGAGCCGGGATCCAGACCTCAAAACGAACTGTTTAAATCGCTCGATTTCACTCAAACCCGCAAGCGTCGAAACGCTTGCGGAGTAAATCAAACGGGTTCTGGCATGTCTTATTCGGTTGTCAAAGAGCGAAACCCCCTGTCACGCAGGAAGGTGATACGGCAATCGGAAATGATACAGGGATGGGGGGTGAGAGTCAAGGTGAATCTGGGCAGCGAAAAACAGTGATTCACGACCGCGGGGGGGAAGTGTTGCGTGAAGCGAGCGGCATTTTCATGGAGCGGAGTAGAATTCCGGCGATGACTGAAGAGATTCGCCGAAGCCGCTTGACGGAAATCGCGATGCTTGCGCTGCTCATCGCGCTCGGGGCGATGCTGTTTGCGACGAACCGGTGGATTACGATTATTGATGATGAGGCAACAATTATCACGACGGCGACGCAGCCCGTGCAAGAGACATTACACGCATTTTCGTCCGGCGAAGGTTTGCACGAACACCCACCTCTGTACGATCTAATTCTCCACTTCTGGCTGCAGATTACAGGGGAAAGATTCGTGACTCTGCGGTTGCCGGCAATCTTGTTTTATTTGTTTGGGCTGGCGCTGCTCTCCCGGTGCGCGGAGGAGATTGGAGGATTGCGGAGCGCCTGGGCCGTTTTATGGATGGGGGCGCTGTGGCCGTTTGGATTTCATTACGGGCGGCTGGCGGCGTGGTACTCGTTTTGCTTCCTGCTTGTGGGATGGCTGACGCTGGTGTACCTGCGGCTCTTGCGGCGGCCAAGTGTGCGGCGATTGTGCGGATTCTTGTTGAGTGCAGCAGCACTGATATACACAAACTATTTTGGTTGGGCGTTTCTTGCGTGCCTGGCAGCGGACTATGTAATCAGGAAACGCCAGGAATGGCTTCGCGCTATGGCGGTGATAGCATCCTGCGGGCTGGTCCTTGCGATTGCGTATATCCCATTGTGGCGGGCATTTTTACTTGAGGTGAGGAACGGGACAAATTTCGCACAGCCAATTACGACAAAAATCCTTCTCGGCGGATTCCACCTTTACAACGCGTTTGTGAGTGAATCGGCCGCGCCGTGGTTCCTTTGGCTGGGAATTCCCGCGGGGATTTGCGTGGCGATTTGTTTGGCCACAGCACTGAAACATGCTCCGTCTGACGCGCGAAAGTTTCTTGTATATTCACTCGTTTTGATGGTGGCAATGGCTCTACTGGGAATTATCAGCGCGAAACGAATGCTGCCTGTTGCGGCGTGGATTTTGCTGCCCGTCGCTCTTGGGGTAAATGCGGCGCCACGCGGCAGGCCGCGCAGAATTTTCGTGGGCGCGCTCCTTGGGGTTGCGGCCATCGGATGGTTCGGGATTTTCTCGCGGCAATATTATTCGGCGCCACGGTTTATCGAACCCTGGGAACGAGTCGCCTCGGAAGCGGGGAACCGCCTGCTGTCCCCCTCAGTCGGCGGATATGTCGTGGGGAATAACCCTTCCTTTTTCTTTTACCTCAGCTATGCGCTTCCCGCATTGCACCGAAGCGATGGCACGCGGGAATGGCAACCAGTCCGGATTCAGGGAGTATTCGACGCTGAGGAATGGAATGAATTGAAACTCTCTAAACAGGGGCTCCCTATCTACTTTGTGCGAGGAGCGCCGGGGCCGCTGCGTGAAGGGCCCGCGTGGGATGCCGAAACGCAGCTCGATAGCCAGTGCCATCTTGATTCTGAAAAGCAAATCCTGCGCGACTCAGCATCTTCACTGAAAGCCAGATTTTTTCCTGAACTGGGTGACCTGCCGTGGCGAGTGCGAGTGCTTGAATACACATGCCCTGGTGTCCGCCTGCGCAATCTTTTATAGCCACTTCAGGAATAGGGACTTTTGCGCGACTGGATACGTGGCAACCTTGAAGGCGCGCCGGGGTTCCTACTTTATGGAATAATCTAGGCAAGGGAAAAGGCATCATAAATGGAACTTAGAATGAAGCCGGGCCCAGATCACGGAAAGCGCCTTTTGCGTTGGGCGGCAGTTGGATTGTGCGCAGCGATGGGCTTGATTCTTATTCGGGGCGCGGCAGCACAGACTACCGGGCCGCTGAAGCCGCCGCCCACACCGCCCGCAGCTCCTGCCACGAAGCCGCCGGCAACCACAACGTCAACGCCAGGGAACACTGGCGGCACCGGTGGGTCAACCGCCCAGCCAACAAACAGGGCAACCCTGCCGCCCCCCACGATGCCTGTGGAGGAGATGATCAAGAAATTTGCGGCGCGCGAGGATGCGTTGAAAGAGGCGCGAGGAAACTACACGTATACGCAAAAAGTTCTAGTGAAGGATTACGGGCCGATGGGCGAAGAGGGTGGGCAATTCCAGCAGACCAGTGACATCGTATTTACGCCGGATGGAAAGCGCTTTGAAAGGGTGACCAACGCTCCGCAGCCAAATCTTATGTTTGTGATCATGTCCCCAGAGGATTTCAAAGATATTGAAGACATCCAACCGTTTGTGCTTACGACGGGAGATCTTCCAAAGTACAACGTGACTTACGTGAAGCACGAAGCCGTGGACGAGTTGACCTGCTATGTTTTTGACATTTCGCCGAAAGAAGTGCTCAAGAACAAAGCCTATTTTGACGGCCGCATCTGGGTGGAAGATCAGGGCTTCAACATCGTAAAGTCCTATGGAAGGGCGCTGCACGGGATCAAAGTGAAAAAGGGCGAAGATGGGCAGCTTTTTGCGCGATTTGAGACGATTCGCGAAAACATCACGGCGGATATCTGGTTTCCGACTTATTCGCATTCAGACGACGTTTTGCACTTTAAAGCCGGCGATGTCCGAATCGTGCAGACCATCCGGTACTCGAATTACAAGTACTTCGGGTCAACCATCAAGATTGGCACAACAACAAAACAGCCGGACCACGAAGAATTGCGCGAGCCGCCACAGCAATAACGATGGCGCAGACATCCTCCAGCAACTTAAATTCACAGATGCGCCCAATCCTTGCGGCGGCGCTGTTTGCCGTGTTTGCGGGGACGGCGCTAATGCCTGCCGCCGCCCAGAAGCAAGGCGAAGAACATATCCGCATTGGCGTCCAGCTTGTGCTGGTGGATGTGACGGTGAAGGACAAGAGCGGGCAGATCATGAGCGGGCTGGACAAAAAAGATTTCATCGTCAAGGAGGATGGCGCGGAACAGAAGGTGGAGGAATTCAGCCGCGACGAATTACCATTGGCCGTGGCGCTGGTTGTGGATACGAGCGGGTCTATTAAGCCTTTTCTAGAGCCTTTGCGGGCCGCGACGACGACGGCGCTCGGCGCGCTTAAACCTGAAGACTCGGTGACTCTTTTCACGTTTTCGAGCGTGGTTGAGCATCGGATTCCGCTAACAACTGACAAGAAAAGCATCGCCGGGCAGCTTGAAGGGATCGAGGCAGGCGGAAGCACAAACATCAATGGAGCCCTCGTCGAAGCGGCGACGGATTTGGTGAAAGAAGCGCCGGGCCAGCAGCGTGTGATCGTGCTGGTGAGCGACAATGTTCCCACCGATCCGGGAGGAATTTCGGCGGAAGAGGTGACCCGGCGGGTGGTAGCGAGCGGCGCTGCGGTGTACAGCCTGAAAGTGCCGGGAGAAAACCCGGTGGAAATGCTCGCCATGATGAACAAAATGAAGTCGATGAAGCAAAGAGTTAACGTCGCAAAACTGGTGGAAGAAACCGGCGGAGAAATATTCGATGCGAAGAACGGCGGGTCTGTAGACGAGCAATTCCGGGAGCTGATTCAGCGGATTAAGACGCGGTACACGCTCGGCTATTACGCGACGCCCAGCAACAAGGACCGGCTGTATCACAAGCTCGACGTGCAATTGGCAGCCCAATTTGGAAAGAAGGGGCAGAATTATCTGCTTATTTCGAAGAGCGGGTATTACACGACGCAGTAGCGGCGTCAGGCGCGCGCGGCGGCGAGGCGGCGGAGCGCGTCGGTGAAAGGAGCGCGAGCGACGCCGCGCTCGGTGATGATGGCGGCGATGAAGCGCGCGGGAGTCACGTCGAATGCTGGATGCGCGGCTTCCACGTCCGGCGCGACGCGCTTGCCGCCAAAATGGGTGACTTCCTCGGAGGGGCGCTGCTCGATGGGGATGGCATCGCCCGATGGAATATTGAGATCGAGTGTTGATATCGGCGCGGCGATGTAAAACGGCACGTTGTGTTCGCGCGCGAGGACGGCAATCTGGTAAGTGCCGATTTTGTTTGCGGTGTCGCCGTTGGCAGCGATGCGGTCGGCTCCTGTAACGACGGCCCCAACGTCTCCCTGCTTCAAGAAATGTCCCACCATATTGTCCGTGATCAACGTGAGAGGAATTCCGGCCTCGTGCAATTCCCATGCTGTGAGACGCGAACCCTGCAGATAGGGCCGCGTTTCGGGAACGATGACGCGGAGGTTGTGGCCCTGCTCGATGGCGACGCGGATTACGCCGAGCGCGGTGCCGATGCCCGCGGTGGCGAGCGCGCCGGCATTGCACTGAGTCATCACGCGGCCATCGCGGGGCATTAGCTCCGCGCCGAAGCGGCCGATAGCTTCGTCAATGGCGCGCTTTTCCCCATGGATGAGTTTTGCTTCGGCGACCATTGCCTGCTTGAGGGCGTCAAGGCTCTGATTCGAAGCGGAGAGATTAGCGAAGCGGCGCTTCATCCGCTCGATGGCCCAGAAGAGGTCAACGGCGGTGGGGCGGGTGCGGGCGAGAGCCTCACAAATTGCGGGAAATTCCGCGCGCAAATCGTCGAGAGATTTCGCGGGCGAACGAAGCACGCCGAGCGCGACGCCCATTGCGGCGGCGACTCCGATGGCGGGCGCGCCGCGGATGACCATGTCCTGAATTGCGCGGGCGACTTCGCGATAGTCCGTGTACGTGTGATGGACGACTTCGACGGGAAGGCGGCGCTGGTCAAGAATCACCACTCCAGAAGGTGTCCATTCGATGGGTTGGGCGGCGCGCATTTGCGAGTGTCGGTTGACGATTCTCCTGTTTCAATGTCCGGGCGGCATGTTTTGGAGCGTATGCGCCACAAGTACGTCGAATGCGAACAATGTGGAATTATAAGCAATGTGTAGGAGATAGCTCGCCAATACAGTTTTGCTGCGGGCCCGGACCCAGCTAAACACGATGCCAACTCCGATGATGAGCCCGATGCTTCCCCAGCCACCCCACAACTGGCTCGCGTGCAACATGCCGAATAGGATTCCACTCACGAGCACGCCCGCGGGCAATCCGAACCGCCGCGCGACAATTGGATAGAGGAAGCCTCTAAACAGCGTCTCTTCGACTACAGGCGCGATAAGAATTCCATAGACCATGAAGAGCAAGTAAGTCCCGCGGGTTTGAATTATTTTTTCGATTGGCAATGGCGGCTGATTGCGGGAAATCAAAATTGAAATCGGTGTGATGGCGATTGCGAGACCCACACCAAGGCCCAATTGAATGAAGATGCGAAGCAACTGGGGCTGGTTCACGCCCGTGTGAAATGGACGCCAACCAATTGCCTGCCAGAAAGGGCCCGCATGGCGGACGCGGACCATTACCCAGAAGTAGCCCATCATTGCGAGAAAAGCCAGCGCCTGCGCGATAACCGAAATGTTGATGGCTGTGGGGGTGGCTTGGGTCAATTGGGAGGAACTGACATGGAAAAAGGCGATCGCAACAATTACGAGGGCCACCTCAAAGAAAACCAGCGCGCCGATGACGAAGAGAATGAGATAGACCAAATCTTTCCATCCCCAGGGGACTCGCAAATCAATTGGGAGCGCGGCCTGCGGGTCCGGTTGTTGAGCCGGCGGCTGAATCGAGACTTCGGTGTATGTCACCGGTGAAGAAGATTCGGGTGCGGCTTTCGGGCCGCCGGGAGGCGCGGGCTGAGATGGGTCGTCGAAAAAGCTCATGAAATTTGCCGATGATTTCCGGCGCGCGGGAAGCTCAGCGCAGCGCGCGCACTATTATAGGCATGGCTCCGCAATTATTTCGCTCCGTTTAACGCTAGGACGCGGGCGAGGGCCTGGCCGGTGTAGGATTTCTTGACGCGCGCGACCTGTTCGGGCGTGCCCTGCGCGACGATGCGGCCGCCGTCTTCGCCGCCTTCGGGGCCAAGGTCAATGATCCAGTCGGCTTGCTTGATGACGTCGAGATGGTGCTCGATGATGATGACCGTGTTGCCGAGCGAGGCGAGGCGGTTCAAAACGTCGAGGAGTTTGCGGACGTCGTCAAAGTGCAGGCCGGTGGTGGGCTCGTCGAGAATATAGATTGTGCGACCGGTCTGGCGCTTGGCGAGTTCGCGCGAAAGCTTGATCCGCTGGGCCTCGCCGCCCGAAAGCGTTGTGGCGGATTGGCCGAGCTGGACGTAGCCGAGGCCGACGGCGGAGAGTGTCTCGAGCCGCTGGCGGATCTGCGGGATGTTTTCGAGGATCTTGAACGCGTCGTCAATCTGCATCTCGAGAATATCGGCGATGGAGTGGCCCTTGTAACGAACGGCGAGCGTTTCTGCGTTGTAGCGGCGCCCGCGGCAAACTTCGCACGTGACGTAAACATCCGGCAGAAAATTCATTTCGATGCGGCGGAGCCCGTCGCCCTGGCACGCTTCGCAGCGGCCGCCCTTCACGTTGAAGCTGAAGCGGCCGGGCCGATAGCCGCGTTCGCGCGATTCGGGAAGCATGGCGAAAAGATCGCGAATGGGCGAGAAGACGCCGGTATAAGTGGCGGGATTCGAGCGCGGCGTGCGGCCGATGGGTGCCTGGTCAATTTCGATGACCTTGTCAATGTGCTCGATGCCGAGGATGGCGCGGTGCGCGCCGGGGCGCTCCGCAGAGCGATAGAGTTTTTGCGCGAGCGCTCGGTAAAGAATGTCATTGACGAGCGTGGACTTGCCGGAACCGGAGACGCCCGTGATCACGGTAATCAGGCCGAGAGGGATCGTGACGTCAATGCTTTTGAGGTTGTTGGCCTGCGCGCGGAGGATTTGGATGACCTTGCCGTTTGGCGCGCGGCGCTGGCCGGGCACATGGATTTGCAGAGCGCCGGCGAGATACTGGCCAGTGAGGGAAGCGGCGTTCGCGGAAATCTGCGGCGGCGTGCCCGTGGCGACAAGATGGCCGCCGGCGTTACCCGCGCCGGGACCGAGGTCCACGACGTAGTCGGCGCGGCGAATGGTTTCTTCGTCGTGCTCGACGACGAGGACGGTGTTGCCGAGATCGCGAAGCTGTTCGAGCGCGGAGATGAGGCGGCCATTGTCGCGCGCGTGGAGGCCGATGCTGGGCTCGTCGAGGACGTAAAGGACGCCGCGGAGGCGCGAGCCGATTTGCGTGGCGAGGCGAATGCGCTGGGCCTCGCCGCCGGAAAGCGTGGTGGCGGTACGGTCAAGGCTGAGATAGCCGAGGCCGACAGCGAGAAGGAAGTCGAGACGCTCGGCGATTTCGTGGAGCACGCGCTCGGCGATCACGCGCTGGCGCGGAGTGAGCTGCTTGAGGATGGCGTCAACGGCGGGGCGCGCTCCACTGATGCTGAGCGCGGCGAAATCGGCGACGCTGAGTCCGGCAATTTTTACGGCGAGGCTTTCAGGCCGCAGGCGGCGTTCACCGCAAACAGTGCACGGCACGGGGGACAAATACTGCGTCATCCATTCGCGATAAGTGTCAGAGGTGGACGAGTCAAAAATTGATTCGAGCAATTGCAAGATGCCTTGAAAATGCAAGCCGCGATGTTTCTTCGATTTGGGCGCGGATTTTCCCCGCGCGGCTTCGACGCCACTTTTTCTTGGCGGATAGCCGTAAAGGATTAAGTTCTGCGCGCGCGGCGGGAGCGAATCGAATGGCGTGGTGAGGTCGAATTTGTGGGCGTAAGCGGCAAGCTCGAGGGTGCGCTTGATGAACGCGGAACCCGAGCCGGGGCCAAGCCCGCCTTCAAAAAGAGGCCGCGACCAATCTACGATTACCTTCGCGGGATCCACTTCATATTTTGAGCCGAGTCCATTGCAGGCGGGGCACGCGCCATAGGGCGAGTTGAAGCTGAACGAGCGCGGCTCAAGTTGCGGGACGGAGACGCCGCAATCGTGGCAGGCGAGTTTTTCGGAGTAAGTGCGCTCGGCGCCGCCGACCACGGAGATGGTGACGAGCCCTTGCGCAAGCTTCAGCGCCGTATTAACCGATTTTTCGAGGCGGCTCGCGATGCCCGCTTTGATGAGCAAACGGTCCACCACAATTTCGATTGTGTGATTCTTGCGGCGGTCGAGACGGATGGGCTCGTCGAGCGGTCGAAGGTCTCCGTCAATGCGCGCTTTCAAGTAACCGTCGCGCGCGAATTTCTCAAGTTCCTTGCGGTATTCCCCTTTGCGTCCGCGGACGACTGGCGCGAGAACCATAATGCGGTCGTCGGTCTTGCAAAATTCACCGACAAGGGTGGACTGTACGATCTGCTCGGTGGATTGGCGGTGGATGGGCTTGCCGCAATTCGGGCAGTGCGGCGTACCGATGGAGCTGTAGAGCACACGAAGGTAGTCGTAAATTTCGGTGATGGTGCCGACGGTCGAGCGCGGCGAGCGCGAAGTCGTTTTCTGCTCGATGGCAATGGAGGGGGAGAGGCCTTCGATGGAGTCCACATCGGGGCGCTCAATTTGGTCGAGGAACTGGCGCGCGTAGGCGGAAAGCGATTCGACGTAGCGGCGCTGGCCTTCGGCGTAGATCGTGTCGAACGCAAGCGACGATTTTCCCGAGCCCGAAAGCCCGGTTATGACGGAAAAAGTATTCCGCGGTATTTCGAGGTCAATATTCTTCAGGTTGTGCTGGCGTGCGCCGCGGATGACGATGCTTTTCAGGCCCATGGAGCTTGGAGACCCTTTCCCTGCGCGGGCCGCCGCCCAGTGAGCAGAATACGGCCAGCGTAATCTTTCAGCTTAAACAGAATTTGCAAGTGCGGTCAAGGCGCTGTTAAAGGGCGCAAAGAAACACTGTGTTTTCCTGACATTTCGCGATGGCGTTACGCGTATTACAGTAGAGAGCGCACCGAACCGCAATCACAAGAAATCCGGGGGAAATACGGGTTTGCGCCCGTAATTTGATGGCATGAGACAAGGCCGCGATTCTTGGGTAGCCATTCCGCTGATTCTGGGGGCTTTCGTCTATCTGGTATGGAGCCATCTCAACGAGCCGTGGCCGGTAATGCGCGTGGCCGCGATTTGCATGATTGGTGTTGGCGCTGCCCTTTGGGCGCTGGCGAGGATTCAGTTGGGGCCATCGTTTTCGGTAAGCGCAAAGGCTACGGCGCTGGTCACGAACGGGCTCTATTCGCGGATCCGGAACCCAATTTACGTGTTTGGGAGCATTGTAATTGCAGGGCTATGTTTGTTCTTCGAACGGCCCATTTTCCTGCTGGTTCTTCTTGTGATTGTGCCATTGCAGATCGTGCGCGCCCGTAAAGAGGCAGAAGTCCTCGAAGCGGCATTTGGGGATGCCTATCGCGAATACCACGCCAAGACCTGGATTTAGGTCGGCCCGCCAGTCCCGGACCCTAGTTTTGCCGCCACGACGCCCAATTCGAAGCAAAATCTCCATGGGGTAGGAGGTTTTTACGCTCCACGGACAGCCGGTACCCTATTATTTTCAGTGAGTTACGTTTGGCTTGCGGCGTGCCTTTTAGAAGGGCCGATGGGGAAAGGCGAGCCGAGGATCCCTTTAGGGGATTGAGGGCTGGGCCGGTCCGCCTTTCCTCCTCTACTACTTCCGCCGCCTACCTTCCACACACCCAAACGACCGTACCCAAATAACGGCGGAAGTACGTTCGGGCGACCTCTGGTTTTCGCCGGGGCAGAAATCCCAAGTATTGATGGAATAGGTTTTTCTCCGCCGGGCCTCGGAACGCACTTGGCAGCCAATGCAGATGTCCCGAGAAAAACGCGCAGTCAGTCTTGCCTAATTAGATTATTGCGGAATGCTGGGGCTTTCGAGAATGACGTTGACGGGGATTGCGATTGCCAAGGGAGCCAGCAAAACTGGAAACCAAATCCAAGATGGCGCTCCCTTGCCATGTTGGGCAGTGGTTCCATCACTTGATTCATCCAAGCTAACACGGTAGGCCGTCGATTCGGCCACCACGTGATCTGTTCCATCAATGCTCACTAAGAGGTCGCCTTTGCTGCTTCCGACTTCAAAGATTGCCGGCGCCACGAGCGACACCTGGCCGATTACCGCGGTGTCGCCTTTCGCGCGAACGACGAGTGAATCCAACGCCCGAACTTCGATCGGCGTGCTCGTGACACTCGAAAAACGCAAGATGCCGCGCTGAAGCGTCGCACAAATGCCCGCGTCCGTTTTGTGCAATGTGACGGTGGTGTCGCCCCCAAGCACAAGCTGGGACTGCCCCAATCGCAGGCGAATCGTGCCCGTGCGTGCGGTGGAAATGGTATCCCCGTCATAAACGCTTGAACCATCCACGGCAGTTGCCCGGCCAATGATCGCCTTATCCGCCCCGGTGACGACGCCCAGCGATGTGGTGGTTCCGGCAAACACCGGTGCGGGCGCAAAGGATTGTGCAAGTAGAACAATCAAAATGGGCTGTGCCAGTCTACGCACAATAACCTCCGCGAGCGATCCACGCAATGTTTCTCCATTCACTTATAAGATAATTCATGATTTATATCAAGTTTAGTTAGCACGCAATACGCGCTCTCGGTTTAAGCGATTCGACTGAGGCGGCACATACATCCGGGCTTTCCGAGCGGAAAAGTAAGGCCAACTTGCAGGCTGACGCGCGCCCTGAAATGACCGAAAATCTCCCTGCAAAGAGCGCTTCCGATGGATCAGTGCAACTTGCGTGGTAAAAGATTCGGCGCTATTCTCGCGCTTACTTTTTTTCATTCGCGCTCTGAAATTTTGCCGTCAAAACGGTCACAACGGCATCTCATTCTTGTTGTGCGGTCGCGCCAAACTTAACGCGGAATGCCACACTGAACAGGCATGAGCGGTGAAATCGGCCGCAACGGAGCGAGAAAGAATAAGGCGCAACAGGTTTTCTGAGCTGTCCGAGAGAAGAATTCCCTGAATTATGGGATCCGCGCAAAACCCGCCCGTCATCGAACCCGGCTATACCTATGCCTCGGTCACCGACAAAATCAGTGCAATCGTTTTGAGACGCGGCACGCCACGCGGCTGGTATTTCGGCTTTGCGATTGCATTCGCGCTGTTGATGCTGCTCACCTACGCGGTCTTTTGGCTTTTTGCGATTGGTGTGGGGATTTGGGGCATCAACATCCCGGTCGGATGGGGCTTTGCGATTGTTAATTTCGTGTGGTGGATCGGGATCGGCCACGCCGGGACGCTGATTTCCGCGATCCTCTTATTGTTGCGGCAGCGATGGCGCACGTCCATCAATCGGTTTGCGGAAGCAATGACGCTTTTTGCCGTGGCTTGCGCTGGGCTTTTCCCGCTGCTGCACATGGGGCGTCCGTGGCTCGCCTACTGGATGGCTCCCTACCCAAACACAATGGGACTGTGGCCGCAGTTTCGCAGCCCGCTGGTGTGGGACGTGTTCGCGGTTTCAACTTACGCAACGGTGTCGCTGCTCTTCTGGTTCGTGGGATTGATTCCAGACCTGGCGACGCTGCGCGACCGCGCAAGAAAACGCGCGGCGAAAGTCATTTACGGGATTCTGGCAATGGGCTGGCGCGGCTCGGCGGTGCACTGGCACCGGTATGAGCTGGCGTCACTTTTGCTCGCAGGTCTGGCGACGCCGCTCGTTGTCTCGGTGCACACGGTGGTGAGCTTCGATTTTGCGGTGGCATTGGTTCCCGGATGGCACACGACTATTTTTCCGCCGTATTTCGTGGCCGGCGCGATTTACTCCGGCTTCGCGATGGTAATGACGCTCTCGATTCCCATCCGCAAGTTCTATGGCCTGGAAGATTTCATCACCATGCGGCATCTGGAGAACATGGCCAAGGTGATGCTGGCCACGGGACTGATCGTCGCATACGGCTACATGATGGAAACGTTTGGCGCGTTCTATAGCGGAAACGGCTACGAGAAATTCATGACCCTGAACCGTTGGGGCGGACCGTATGCGTTTTTCTATTGGTTGCTGATTGCCTGCAACATCCTGATTCCGCAAATGATGTGGTTCAAGAAAATCAGGACAAACGTTGGGATTCTGTTCGCGATTTCGCTGATCGTGAATATCGGCATGTGGCTCGAGCGGTTCATCATCGTGGTGACGAGCCTGCACCGCGATTTCCTGCCGTCGTCGTGGGGGATGTACTACCCCACACGCTGGGACTGGGCGACGTTTATCGGGACGATTGGACTTTTCCTGACGCTGCTGTTCCTGTTCATCCGGTTCCTGCCGATCATTTCGATCTCGGAGATGCGCGGGCTGGTGCCGGCTCCGCAGGAGGGCGAAAAGAAATAACGCGCCGCGAAATATTTGCGGCAAATTGTAGCGGCTGAAATTTATGGCGCAACTATTTCATCGCAGCACGAACACCATCGCTCGCGTGAGCATCTATGGCGCGGTGTTTCTGCTTGCCGCGCTTGGCTGGGCCGTGTATGAGCTGTCGGCCTCGCCCTACGTGACGGATGTAAACGTCGCCAAAGATCAGCCGGTGCCATTCAGCCACAAGCACCACGCGGGGGAGCTGGGGCTCGATTGCCGTTATTGCCACACTTCGGTGGAGACGTCGCCAGCCGCGGGCATGCCGCCGACGCAGACCTGCATGACCTGCCATTCGCAGATCTGGGTGAAAAGCCCGATGCTGGAGCCGGTGCGCGCGAGCTATCGCGACGACAAATCCATTGAGTGGGTGCGCGTAAACGCCGTGCCGGACTTCGTCTATTTCAATCACAGCATTCACGTAAACAAAGGCGTCGGCTGCACGACCTGCCACGGGCCGGTGGCGGACATGCCGCTCACCTGGCGCGCGAACACGCTGCAGATGAGCTGGTGCCTCGATTGCCACCGCAATCCGGAAAAATACGTACGGCCGAAGGGCGAAGTGTTCAACCCGCATTACGTTGAGCCCGCGAACCAGGCGGAGTTGGGAATGGAGCTGGTGAAGAAATACAAGATTCAGAGTTTGACGAATTGTTCGACGTGCCACAGGTAGAGGCGATACGAAGGATTCGATGACGACGTTCGACGACAACTTGAAGAAGCGCATGGATCTGGACGCATTGCGCGAGAGCGCGAAGGGCGCGGGGCCGCGGCGCATGTGGCGGAGCCTTGAGGAACTGGCGGACACCGAGGAGTACCGCTCGTATCTCCACAATGAATTTCCGAATGATCCCGAAAAAGAAAAGGGCGCACTGCAGCGGCGCGACATGCTGAAGTTCATGGCGGCTTCGGCGGCGCTTGCGGGGCTTTCCGGCTGCACGAAAATGCCGGAGCAGAAGATCGTGCCCTACGTGCGCGCACCCGAGGAAATTATTCCGGGCAAGCCGCTCTTCTATGCGACCACATTTGTGCAGGGCGGCGTGGGGACGGGCGTGCTGGTGGAAAGCCACATGGGGCGGCCCACGAAGATCGAAGGCAATCCGTTGCATCCCGGCAGCCTCGGCGCGACGGATATTTTCGCGCAGGCGTCCATTTTGGATTTGTACGATCCCGATCGCTCGCAGGTGGTGGTGCATGAGGGGCGCATAAGCAGCTACGCTGCGTTTCTTTCGGCGGGTGCGGATTTGCGGACGAATCTCGCAACGACGAAAGGCGCGGGTCTGCGCATTCTTACCGAGACTGTCACTTCACCCACTCTAGGTTGGCAGATGCAGGAGTTGCTGAAGGAATTTCCGGAAGCGCGGTGGCATCAGTGGGAGCCGTGCTCGCGTGACAACGTGCGCGAAGGTACGAAGATGGCCTTTGGCCGTTACCTGAATCCAGTCTATCGATTCGATAAGGCCGACGTAATCCTCTCACTCGACTCCGACTTTCTCTATTCTGGCCCGGGCGCGGTTCGTTATGCGCGCGATTTTGCTTCGCGGCGAAACGCAGAAACTTCCGCGGCGAGAATGAATCGCCTTTATGTTGTTGAGCAAGGCGCCAGCACGACTGGTGCAATGGCTGATCATCGCAAAGCGATTTGGGCAACAAGCTTTGAATCATTTGCAGAATTGCTCGCAGAAAAGCTGGGCGCGAAATACTGGCCCGAGACGATCAGGACATCTCATAAGTTTGGCATTCCGGATGACTGGGTGGAAGCACTTGCGCGAGATTTGCGGAATCACTATGGCTCATCCCTAGTCGTGCCGGGCGAACAACAAACGGCAGTGGTGCACGCTCTTGCCCACACCATGAACGCCGCGCTCGGTGCCGTGGGCAACACTGTGATTTACACCGATCCCCTTGAGGTGATTCCCACGAACGAACTCGAATCACTGAAGCAACTCGTGGACGAAATGACAGGCGGCAAGGTTCAGGCAATCTTTATCATTGGGAGTAATCCGGCTTATTCAACCCCTGAGGACCTGAATTTTACCTCTGCTCTGCTAAGGGTTCCTTTCCGCGCAAATCTGAGCCTTTACGAGGATGAGACGGCAGACCTATGCCACTGGCACGTTCCAGAAGCTCATTACTTGGAATCATGGGGCGATGCCAAAGCTTTCGATGGCACGATAAGTTTCATCCAGCCGGTGATTGCCCCTCTTTATGATGGTAAGTCGGCACACGAAATCGTCGGCGCATTGCAGGGACATGCGGACAAGACTTCTCATGAGATTTTGCGCCAATTCTGGACGACACGAAAAGACGATAAGAACTTCGAACCGTTCTGGGAAACATCGCTTCACGATGGGGTAATTGCGGGAACTACTCTGCCGCAGCAGGAAGTCGTAGCCCAAAGCGAATCCGAGGCGGACGACACCTATCTTCGCAACCTTTCAAAGGATGAAAAACAGAAACTTAAAGAATGGAAGAAAGGCCCACATCCAACTATCTTCGGTAGTATTCTCGTCACTCCTGACATTATTGAATTCATATTCCGTCCAGATCCCACCATCTATGACGGCAGATTTGCCAATAACGGCTGGCTGCAGGAAACGCCGAAGCCGATCTCCAAACTCACATGGGACAACACTGTACATTTGAGCCCTGCGACCGCGCAAAAACTCGGCGTAGTAAATGGCAATGTCGTTCAAGTCAGTCGCGGTGCGAGCAGCATCGAATCGCCCGTTTGGGTCGTGCCCGGACAGGCAGATGATTCCGTCACTCTCCATGTCGGTTACGGACGCCGCCGAGCTGGACGCCTTGGCACGAACACTGGGTTCAACGCTTATAGATTGCAAGACAGCGACTGGCCGTGGATTGCGGGAACAAATGCGCTTAACCATGGAATAAAAATCACAAAGACCGGCAAGCATTACGACCTCGCTGTCACACAGCACCACAGCATGATTGATGCGAATGGTCGCAAAGAAGAGCTCGAAAGTGTGAACGCATTCGAGCGCGAGCTCGTGCAAGTCGGCACACTGGAAGAATTCCGCCGCAATCCGAAATTCGCGCAGGAAAAAACCGAAATGCCGCCGAAGGAACTCTCGCTCTATCCGGGCTTCGACTACAAAGGATACGCCTGGGGCATGGCGATTGACCTGAACAAGTGCAACGGCTGCAACGCGTGCGTGGTGGCGTGCCAGGCGGAAAATAATATTCCCGTCGTGGGCAAGGAAGAAGTGATGGCCGGGCGCGAGATGCACTGGCTGCGCGTGGACACTTATTTCCGCGGCGACCTCGACGCGCCGGAGACTTATTTCGAGCCCGTGCCGTGCATGCACTGCGAAAACGCGCCGTGCGAAGGCGTGTGCCCGGTTGCGGCCACCGTTCACAGCCCCGAAGGGCTGAACGAGATGATTTACAACCGCTGCGTCGGTACGCGCTACTGCTCAAACAATTGCCCGTACAAAGTGCGGCGCTTTAATTTCAAATTGTATTCCGACTTCACAACGCAATCGCTGATGCCGTTGCGGAATCCGAATGTGACCGTGCGCAGCCGTGGCGTGATGGAAAAATGCAGCTACTGTGTGCAGCGCATTCAGTCTGCAAAGATTGAAGCGGAGAAGCAGGACCGCGAGGTGCGCGACGGCGAAATCGTTACGGCGTGCGAAGCGGTGTGCCCGGCACAGGCGATTACATTTGGAAACATTAATGACAAGAACAGTCGCGTGGCAAAAGCGAAGGCGAGCCCGCGCGATTACACGCTCCTGCCGGAACTGAACACGCGCCCGCGCACAAGTTATCTCGCGCGATTGCGCAATCCGAATCCGGAAATGCCCAAGGACGGGAAGGGCTGAGCATGCGGAGACATCCACTTTACGGATTGCTCGCGGAATTTGAGACGCCCGAAGCTTTGCTTGCCGCGGCGCACAAAACGAATGCGGCGGGCTACAAGCGCGTGGACGCGTTCACGCCGCTGCCGGTTGAGGGATTGGCGGAAGCGGTGGGATTTCATCATTCGAGCTTGCCGCTTGTTGTGCTTATTGGCGGAGTGCTCGGCGGGCTGACCGGATTTTTCATGCAGTATTACGCGAACGTGTTCAGCTATCCGCTCAACGTCGCGGGGAAGCCTTACAATTCCTGGCCCGCGTTCATTCCGATTACATTCGAGCTGACGGTGCTCGGCGCGGCGCTTTTCTGCGTGTTCGGAATGCTCGCCATGAACGGGCTGCCGGCGCCATATCATCCGGTTTTCAACGTGGAACGGTTCGCGCTGGCCACGCGCGACAGATTTTTCCTGCTGATTAAAGCGCGCGACAAGAAATTCGATTTGGCAAAGACGAAAGCGTTCCTGCAAGGGTTGCAGGCGCGAGAGGTTTCCGAAGTTGAGATGTAACGTGCAAATTCGGCGCAGCAGAAAGGTGCGCGTGAGGATTTTCCTCGCGGCGGCATTTGTGTTGTTTGCGGCCGGGTGTCGCCAGGACATGCAGGTGCAGCCGCGCTACAACCCCTATGACGCGTCGACATTTTTTGACGACGGCCGCTCCGCGCGCCAGCCGGTCGCGGGGACTGTCGCCCGCGGCCAGCTACATCTGGATTCGCTGCTTTACACCGGTAAAGTGGATGGGAAGGACGCGGAGGTTTTCCCATTCCCCATCACGCGCGCGGACCTGGAACGTGGGCGCGAGCGATTCAACATTTATTGCGCGCCCTGCCATGACGTTACCGGCAGCGGGCGCGGCATGATTGTGTTGCGCGGATTTCCGCAACCGCCGTCGTATCACATTGACCGCCTGCGCCAGGCGCCGCCGGGGCATTTCTTCGATGTAATGACGAACGGCCTCGGCGTGATGTACAGCTACTCGTCGCGCGTCAGTGCGGAAGATCGCTGGCGCATCGCGGCGTACATTCGCGCGCTTCAATTGAGCCAGCAGGCTAGCTTGGCCGATGCGCCCTCCGCGGAACGCCAAAAACTCCAGACGGAGCCGCCGAAATGAGCAATGTGGGCATTATAGGCAGTGGCGACAACCGTCTGCCGCAATTTGACCGCGCCCGCCGCGGAATGCTGTTTACCGGCATTGCAGGCCTTGCGATTTCTGTGCCGGGATTGCTGCGCGCGCCGGACCAGTTTTACCGGTCATATTTGCTCGCGTTTGTTTTTTGGATCGGCATTCCCGTGGGTTCGATGGCAATCCTGATGCTCCACCATTTGACCGTTGGCGGCTGGGGATTCGTGATTCGCCGCGCGCTCGAAGCTGCAACGCGGACGCTAGGGCTAATGGCGCTGCTGTACATCCCGCTGCTACTTGGAATTAGTCACCTTTACGGATGGGCACAGCCGCAAGCAGCGTCGATTCCTGTGTATCAGCAAAAGCATTTCTTTCTCAACACGCCGTTTTTCATCGCGCGCAGCGTGATCTATTTCACGTTATGGATGGGGCTCGCCTGGCTGCTGAACCGCTGGTCATTCGAACAGGACTGCACCGGCGATGTGCGTCTCTCGAAAAAGTTGGAAGGGTTGAGTGGGCCGGGATTGATTCTGTGGGGATTGGCGGTCACATTTTCTTCAGTCGATTGGATTATGTCTCTCGAACCGAAATGGTTTTCGACCATCTACGGCATGATCATCATGGTTTCAATGGTACTTTCGGCGCTGGCGTTTTCCGTGGTGATCGCGCGAAATCTTTCGTACCACGAGCCGATTTCGCAAATTGCCACGCCGATGCGCTTCAATGATCTCGGCAACCTGCTACTCGCATTTGTGATGCTTTGGGCGTACCTGTCGTTCTCGCAATTCCTGATTATTTGGTCGGGGAACATGCCGGAAGAAACGAGCTGGTACATGAGCCGGGGTCGCGGAAACTGGGCGGCGCTGGCGGTCGTGCTGATTATTTTCCATTTCGCGATTCCGTTCGCGTTGCTGCTATCGAGGAATCTCAAGCGCACGCCTAAAGCGCTTTCGCGCGTGGCTGCGCTTCTCGTCGCCCTAACTTTGGTGGACATGTTCTGGCTCATCGTGCCGGCGTTCGAACCGATGGGGCCGCGCGTGCACTGGACGAATCTTTCGCTGACCGCAGGGATCGGCGGATTGTGGCTTTGGGAATTCTTCCGACAATTGGATGGGAAACCACTATTGCCGTTGCACGACCCACGGCTGACTGAGCTAATGGCAAATGCGGAAGGACACTAGTTTGAATCCAGCGAAAACAAATCCGGGCTACGAGAAGCGCGACGTCAACACGCGGGCAATCATCTATGCTGTGATCGTCCTATTCGTCCTTGTGATTGCCTCGCTCTTATCGATGCGCTGGGTGTTCGATTATTTCTCCGCGACGCAAACGCTTGGCCCGAGCGCTTCGCCGTTTACGGACGTAAGGCAGTTGCCGCCCGAGCCTCGGCTCCAGGTGCATCCCGTGGAGGATTTAAATCGCGTGCGGCAAGGCCAGGAAGATTTGCTGAACTCATACGGCTGGGCGGACCGCGCGACAAGCAAGGTCCGGGTTCCGATTAACCGCGCGATGGATCTCATCCTCGAGCGGGGGCTGCCCACGCGCCAAGGCGCGCCATCATCAGATAGTGCGGCCAAGGAGCAGGAGAAGTGATCATGCATATAAATTTCGTTAGGAACGCTCTCATTTTTTCGGCAATCTTTACGTTGATGCTCATAGTTACAGGCGGCGTGCGTGCCCAGGACATCCTCTCGCAGAATCCCTCCGGCAAGCCGGAAGTACTGGACAAAGTTGGGCTGGACCAAAAGCTGAACTCGCAGATCCCTCTCGATCTCACGTTTCGCGACGAGCAGGGGAAGACCGTGACGCTCCGGCAACTTATGAACGGCAAGCCGGCCATCCTTGAGTTGGTCTATTACATGTGCCCAATGCTTTGCACTGAAGTTTTGAACGGAACGTTGAACAGCCTGAAAGAAATCCCCCTTGATATCGGAAAAGATTTCACTGTGATTACCGTCAGCATTGACCCAAGGGAAAAGCCGGATCTGGCCAATGCGAAGCAGACGATGTACACAGGAATTTACGGGCGTCCCGGCGCGTCGCAAGGCTGGCACTTTCTCACCGGCGATGAACCGCAAATTAAGCAACTCGCGGAGTCGGTGGGATATCGCTACGTGTACGACCCCGTATCCCAGCAATTCGCGCACGCGGCGGGGATTATGGTGCTGACCCCGGAAGGAAGAATTTCCCATTATTTATTTGGAATTGGTTATCGGCCCCGGGACGTCAGGCTGGCATTGATTGAAGCATCCTCGGGAAAAATCGGGTCACCTCTCCAAGACGCAGTGCTCCTTTACTGCTTTCACTATGACCCCGCGACTGGGAAATATGGCCTGGTGATCGGAAACATCCTCCACATTGCCGGTCTTCTTACGGTTTTGCTGATCGCTGGAGGAATCATTGTAATGCTCCGGCGCGAGAAACAGAGCGTTGCCGGGGCTGGCCCGCAAAGTAAAACAGCGCAGCCGCGCACGCTGTAACAGGAAATGATGAGCGAACAAACGGAATCATGAACTGGACTTTTCAACATCCGGGGGCAGCGCTGCTTTATTTGCAATCGTTCCCATTGCGCCCCAAGCCCGGGTCCACCATTGCGGAGAACGTGGACAAACTCCACTTCTTCCTTACCGCAGTGACGCTTTTCTTTACTTTTATCATTTTCGCCGCGATTTTTTATTTTGCGGTGAAATACCGGCGCCGGTCGCCCGACGAGATTCCCCCACAAACTAAGACGTATATGCCTTTGGAGCTGACCTGGACGCTTGTGCCGACCGTCTTGGTGGCGTTCATTTTCGTTTGGGGATCAAGCCTTTTCTTCCAAAATTCGCGCGCGCCGAATGCCTCGATGGAGATTTTCGCGGTGGGAAAGCAATGGATGTGGCACCTGCAGCACCCAGAAGGGCCACGCGAAATCGATGAGTTGCACGTTCCCGTGGGTGTTCCGGTCAAGCTCACGATGACGTCGGAAGATGTTATCCACGGGTTCTACATCCCGGCGTTCCGAATTCAGAAAGATGTATTGCCTGGACGCTACACCTCGATTTGGTTCCAGGCGACGCAGACGGGAATGTTTCATTTTTTCTGCAATCAATATTGCGGCGCCGAACATTCCGGAATGACGGGTTGGGTCTACGTGATGACGCCGGAGGACTACTCGATTTGGCTTTCGGGCGGTTTAAAAGGCGAATCCATGGCGCAAGCGGGTGAGCGTTTATTCAGTCAGTACGGGTGCAATACATGCCACAAGCCTGATGGCACGGGGAAGGGGCCGTCTCTCGTCGGCATATTCAGCAAACCGCAACCGCTGAAAGATGGCCGCACGTTGATGGTGGATGAATTATTTATGCGACAAGCGATCACGAACCCAAATTCGATGCCGCTTGCTGACTACACCCCCGTGATGCCCAGCTTTCAGGGTCAAATGAATGAAGAACAGATCCTGCAGTTGATGGCGTATGTGAAGTCTCTGGCAGCGCAGGAAAGGAAAGGCAAATGAGCGCCGCGGCATCTGAGATCCAACCTGTGCCCCGCGTGAATTATTTGAACGTCAACTATGGCATTCGGTCGTGGTTGCTCACGACGGACCACAAACGCATTGCCTTGCTCTACCTTATTTCTGTTTCCGTGATGTTCCTGATTGGCGGAGTCGCGGCCACGCTCATGCGGCTGCATTTAATTACGCCGCAGGGAACTCTGGTGCAGCCGGAGGCTTACAACAAGCTTTTCACCATTCACGGCGTGGTCATGGTGTTTTTCTTCATGATCCCCGCAATTCCCGCCGTTCTTGGAAACTTTCTGGTTCCGATGATGATTGGGGCGAAGGATCTCGCCTTTCCGAGACTGAATCTTCTGAGCTGGTATATCTACTTGGTCGGCGCGAGCCTCACTTTGTACGCCATCCTGGCGGGCGGCGTGGATACTGGCTGGACCTTTTATACGCCGTACAGCAGCACGTATTCGAATACGCAGGTCATGGCCACGGCGCTGGGCGCGTTTATTGCAGGGTTCAGTTCGATTTTGACTGGCCTGAACTTTATCGTCACCATCCACAAGATGCGCGCACCCGGAATGACATGGTTTCGTATGCCTCTGTTCCTTTGGTCAACCTATGCCACAAGCGTTATCCAGGTACTCGGCACTCCAGTCGTCGCAGTAGCGATTATTTTGGTGGGATTCGAAAGGCTGTTTCACGCCGGAATCTTTGATCCGCGTTTGGGTGGCGACCCGCTGCTCTTTCAGCATCTTTTCTGGTTCTACTCGCATCCCGCCGTCTACATCATGGTCTTGCCCGCGATGGGTGTCGTCAGTGAGTTGATTGCCGCTTTCGCGCGCAAGCGAATCTTCGGCTACAAATTCGTCGCCTTTTCAAGCATCGGTATCGCGGTCATCGGCTTCCTCGTCTGGGGCCATCACATGTATGTTTCGGGGCAATCCGTCTACGCCAGCCTGATTTTCTCGCTCTTGAGTTTTCTCGTGGCCATCCCTTCAGCTATTAAAGCATTTAACTGGACCGCGACCCTTTACAAAGGCTCGATCTCTTACCAAGCCCCGATGCTGTATGCGCTCGGCTTCCTTGGGCTTTTTACGATGGGTGGTCTGACGGGTTTGTTCCTGGCTTCACTGGCAACGGATGTTCATCTTCACGGGACCTATTTCATCGTCGCCCATTTTCACTACATCATGGTCGGCGGCACTGTGATGGGGTACATGGGTGGCCTGCATTATTGGTGGCCCAAGATTACCGGCCGTCTTTATCCTGACGGGTGGGCGCGCTTCGCCGCGCTCATGATTTTTGCCGGGTTTAATCTGACTTTCTTCCCGCAATTTGTCCTTGGGTACCTCGGAATGCCACGCCGCTATGCGGTTTATCCATCGGAGTTTCAGGTGCTCAACGTAATGTCTTCCGCGGGCGCCTCCATACTTGCCATCGGTTACTTGATTCCGCTGGTGTATTTCATTTGGTCCATGCGGTATGGACCTGTGGCCGGCCCGAATCCCTGGGGCGCAAAAGGGCTGGAATGGCAGACCTCTTCGCCGCCGCCTACGGAGAATTTTGAAGAAACCCCAATCGTCACCCAAGAAGCCTATGCCTATAACGATCCACAGGAGCCTGGTCTCCCGGGCACAGCCGCCGAAGGGATGGGTCATGCCTGAAGCCAACGTGCACGTTCATACACCCGGGCTTGCGCATCATTTCGCTGATGCGGACCAGCAGCGCGAGGCCAGCTCATTTGGCATGTGGGTTTTCCTGGTCACCGAAATCATGTTTTTTGGAGGAGTCTTCTGCTGTTATGCGGCATATCGTGTGAGGTATCTGCCCGCGTTCGAAGCCGGCAGCCGCCTTTTGGATATCAAGCTGGGCGCAACAAATACTGCCGTACTGATTGCAAGCAGCCTCACAATGGCGCTTGCCGTTCACGCCGCGCAGACGGGCAGGCGTAAGGCGCTTGTCACTTTCTTGCTGCTGACGATGGTTCTCGGTGCGACTTTTCTCGGGATTAAGTACATGGAATACGCCCACAAGTGGGAGAATTTCCTTGTTCCGGGAATTCGCTTTTCACCGCACTTGATTTTGCCATCCGGCGTGACGCTGCCCAATGTTCAATTGTTCTTTTGTTTTTATTTCGCAATGACGGGCCTTCACGCCTTGCATATGATTATTGGGCTTGGCCTGATGGCTTTTCTGGTTGGCAAGGCCTTGCGTGGCCGGTTCTCCAAGGACTACTTCACGCCCGTCGAAGTCAGCGGACTGTACTGGCACTTCGTGGATATTGTCTGGATCTTCTTGTTTCCATTGCTGTACCTGATCGGAGGCCGCTACTGATGTCCTCGCACGTCGTTTCAGTGAAGATTTATATTGCGATCTTCCTCGTGCTGCTGGCACTGACGGCTGTGACGACCTATGTTTCGTTTATTGATCTTGGCCGGATGAACACGGTCGTGGCGCTCGCAATCGCCGTGACGAAGATGCTGCTGGTCATCCTGTTTTTCATGCACGTGAAGTACAGCCCACGCCTGACAAAACTAACTATCATTGCGGCGTTTTTTTGGTTTGGGCTGTTGATCACCTTTACGCTCTCGGACGTTCTGACCAGGCAATGGACGCCCACGCCCACTGGTTGGGGCCCTTCCATGTCCGCTCCCGCTCCGCGCGAAAAATAGTCATCTCGCAATTTCTGCTCGATCCAACCCATTGGAGCATGGTGCGTTTCAAACCTAGTATAGTAACGGAATGACTCCAAATGGGGCGTGGTCCAATTGGTAAGACGCTGCACTGTTAATGCAGAGGATGGAGGTTCGAATCCTCCCGCCCCAGCCAATTTTCAAAACCTCTGTCTGGGGGAACTTCAGACTCTTGCGAATGCTTTTGTACGGTATTCGTATCCACAAACATATCAAAGGGTTGGGTGAAAACAGCTGTAAGGATTCCACTCTTCCAAGGGCAGTTCGAGAGCAGGAAATTCAGGAGTCGCCCTTTCCCACGCGATTCCCGCTTTAGGAACAGCGTATGTGCCCGCCGCGCGAGTTCGAAGAGCCGAACCCCCTCTTTCAAGTAGATTTGATTCGCCTTCCGGTGCTGCCCTATCGATTGGAGTAGCCGGCCCTGCTGGGCACGCAACTCGGAGGCCTTCCGATCAAAAAAAAGTTGCTTCGACACGTGCGTCCAGCTTGTCTACATACAATGCGTCGAGGCGGTTCTGAAGGCGATTATATTCTGCTTGAAGGCGTGCTATTGCTGCATCCCGGCCACGCTTGGCATGCGTGTTCAGTTCACAACATTGTTGCCGTCCCGAAAAAAGGATTCGTAGCGGCGGCGGTATTTGACTTTGTAAACGGCGACGGAGTGGTCGAAGCTGAACTGCGATATGTTGGGTTTCTTGGACCAGGAAATTTGGACGTCGCGTGTTGTAATCGGAAGCCCGACTTGATCCCCGACGATCTGAAGCGGTTTGCCATCGGCAGTGATGTTGGTGACGTTCATGAACCACGGCAAATGGAGCACGAGCTTCGCCGGGCCATCGCTGAAATGATTCTCCAAGCTGAGCACAGCGTGATTCGTTGACACGAAGCGCAATGAGAAATTCACCTGCCCGAAATTAGTCGGCGCACGCCGAACAGAAATCTCTTTTCCGGCAACGACCCACGCGGGTGAAATTACAGAGAGCAAGTGCAAATCGTCTCCTTGCTCACGGACCAACATGTTGCGCAACAACGCGCGATACTTCGCCGCGAACCAACCATGAGGCGCGAGGTTCTGTCCGAAGTCGCGCGTCCCCCAGGGAATCACGTCATACTCAAATCCCGCGTGCGTGGAACTGGTGTGCAGGAGAATGGCGTAGAGTTCTTCGAGCGCGGTTTGCTCGTCGCCTCGGATCACTTCCGTCTCCGTATTTTTCATGGTGAGGTAATGGTGCAGCCAGCGGCCGTCGCCGTAGGTCATGATGCCTTCCTGATATTTTGAGCGCGTGGCGCGGAGCGTTGCAGTGACTTTTGGATCGTGCGGATCGAGGATCACCTCCGGATAAACACTCAGCATGTTGCCCCAATCCTGGCCGCCGGAAGCGTCGAGACCCGGAGGAATGTATCCGCCGGTTGACGCAGTGATTTTGTCGAGCTGGAGCACGAGAGCGGCGAGGAAATCGCTGTATTCACGCCGCCATGCGTCGGCGTCATCCTTGTGTCCCAGACCATCGGCCATGGCGATGGCATTCTTCAATCCCGTGAGCGCCCAGAAATTGTGGCCGGTAACGTGGCCGGAGATGTCTTCGTTGTCGCCGGGCGTGGTTGCGGGAACCAGTTTGAGCGGATCGCTGATCCGCGCGGCAATCAGCCAAGTGACCGCTCGCTGCACTGACGGATAGACGTGCGCGGCGAACGCGGCGTCGTGCGTGATGCGGTAGTGCTCGCCGTATGCCCACATCGTTTGGCCCCAGCCGTCGAACTGGCCGCCCTGCGAGACGAAATTGCCATCGGGCTGCTGCCAGCGAGCGAAAAAGTCGAGATCCTGACGCGCGATGTCGTGATAGCCGCTCAAGTCATACATGCGAACGATGTAGGAAGAGTCGCGCAGCCAGAAGGCGTGATAGTGAAACTTGTTGACGGTCTGGATGTAGTCTTCGCCTACTTTGTCGCGAGCGATCAGGTCGTAGACGAGATTCACTTTAAACGAGTCGGTGACTTTGTTTTCGGGCAAAGAGATGTCGATGCCGCGCGCGAAGATCTTGTCCCAGAAATCCATGGTGCGCTGGAGATAGTCGTCGAATGTCGCGGCCCGCAGCTGCACGACGTACGGATCGTCCCCATCGAGTGGCGCATAGGGCATTCTGAAAGTGAGAGTGGTTTCTTCGCCGCCCGCGAGGGGCAGCTTGTACTTAGCGATCCCCACGGGAGTTGTGGGGAGGACGTGCAGCTTATGAGGTTGGGAATCGGGTTTCGTAGGGTCGTCGTCCTTAAGCGTAGCAAACCGTGCCGGCTCTGGAAAAGAAGGATAGAGATAGAAAATTTTGGAGTCGCGCAGGAATGCGTCGTTCGAGAAACCGTAAGTCCATTCGGGATTGAACTGTACGCCCGCTTGTTCGTAGCCGCCGGGGTGTGGAGATTTGGCCGGGCGGCGGAATCGATTGTCGCCGGTACCGCCGGGCAGATTTGACTCGGGCTGATAGCGCGCGGCCACGGAAAGGTACGCGACGCGGCGGGTGGTGCTCGTGTTGCCCACGGTCACGCGGACGAAGTTGACCAGCGGACTTTCCGGATTCCCGTCGAGCGTCGCCGCAAACATCGTGAAGGAATAGCGAATGCCGGCGTCCGCGTAGGTGAACTGGATCACAGGAAGATAGCCGCGAAGCAAAGTTTTCACGCGCTGCTCGATTGGCCGGGCAGGATTCCCCGCAAAAAACATAAGCTCGCCATAGCCGGTATAGAGAAACCCCTCCGGTGAGACGAGAGTGCCCCAGCGGCCGTCCATCACGCCGAGCACGTCGGTCGGCTTGCTGAAGTAGGAGAACGGTTCGCCGGCGCGATCGATCGCGGGATCGAGCATCTGCGCACGCGAAGCAAATTGAAGAAGCAGAAAAAGAGTACCAAGCAGCAGAAACGTCTTTATGCGCATGGCTGCGCGATTCTACCGAAATCGAGCGTGAATTACAGCGCCCGGATTGCATTGGAAGACCGGGCGGACCCAGACACCAATTTACTTCACGGGCCTCCGAGGCCTGTGAGGGGCGCAAGGCTTGTCCATATTCTCAATCCGCGCCCATGCCCGAGAACTACTTCGTCTTAGAAAGAGGTTGCCTTTAATGTTCACGGAGGCTTAGAACTTGAAAGTTTGGGTTCGACCCCCACACACTTCCCCCATCTCTCATTGTGTTCTATTCTTCCACACGGTGGCCGTACTCGCGGGTGATCGCGAGTCACTTATTCCCGTACCGATGCGCGGAACAAGTCCAATGAGAAGCCGTAATCGACTCACGCGATATTTGATGGCCTTGATTTGCGCAGCCATATTGTTCGTACTTTTGCCGCACGCATGGCCTCAATCCAGCAAGGAGATCTTCGTTGAAGTCACCGGCCCCGTGGAAGGCGCGGCAACGGCTAATGAAAATGGATTCCTAAACGGCTGGGCGGAATCGGTGGATGGGCAAACCATCAACTATCATTCCGCGGTTCCCGGCGCCACGGATGCGCTGATCGTCCGAGCGCAAAGAATCGCCCATTCCATCGCCTGGAAAAGCGATCCGCTTCCTAATTCCGGCGCGGGCGATTCTTACCACTTCCTGTGGCTGGCAGGGTTGGAGTTTTCCGGCTGGGCCGAGGACAAGAACGAGCACACCTTCGAATTTTTCATCAACGGAAAGCACTGGTTCAAATTCAAGAATGCGAAAGACGCAACGGCGCGGAAATGGGCGGTCCATGGCGACGATGGCGCCGAACTTTCCTTCAACGCCACTACGGCGGACAAGTTCGGCGATCTGTTCGGCTACATGCATCTCGACCTGCCAAAAAAGGATTTTCCCGCAACCGCGCCCCTGACGCTCTCCGTCGTGGGGCAGGACGCCGACAGCGCCGATTGGTACATGACCTTCGAGTACGCTTTCCATTTTTCTCCGCGCGTGCGAGTGGAACCCGCTGAAATGCGCGACGGCAACGCGACGGCGCAAGTCCTGCGACTCAGCCTGGACAATCTGACGGAAGGCCGCACGGTTGCGATTCGAGTGGGTGACCGCGAACTCGTCCGCGGCCCGCTCAACGTGGGTGGCAACATTTATCGCATCCCCATTCCCGCAGTGAAAGCGCCCCAGAAAATGGGTATTCGTTTTTCGGTGAATGGCGGCGTCGCGCAATCTTTTCCATTTGACGTAACGCCCGTCACTCCCCGCACAATCTATCTGGTTCCGTACTCGCACAATGACATCGGCTACACCGATTACCAGCCAAACGTTGAGCGCAAGCAATGGAGCAATTTGGAAGAGGGCTTGCGTCTAGCGGAAGAGACGCGGGCATACCCTTCTGAAGATCGCTTCAAGTGGAATCTCGAGACCGTCTGGGCGCTCGAAAGTTATCTGCGCCAGGCGCCCGAAACGCAGCGCGAAATTGTGATGGACGCAATCCACAATGGCGAACTTGGTGTCTCGGCTCTCTACGCAAATATGCTGACCGGCTTGGCAAACGCCCCGGAGATGAGCCACTTCCTCGATTTCTCGCGCACACTCCAGACCGATTACGGGATTACGGTCAATACCGCTGTCACTTCCGACGTACCCGGATTCACATGGGGGATTGTCCCCACTCTGGCGCAGAGCGGAGTGAAGTATTTTGCCGTCGGCCCGAACACTGGCGACCGTATCGGCTACACACTCGAAGCGTGGGGCGACAAACCGTTTTACTGGGTTTCCCAGTCGGGAAAGGAAAAGATTCTGATGTGGGTGGCTGGGGCGGGCTATTCCAGTTTTCACGAAGGCAGCTTGAGTAATCTGGGCGACGAAAAAATCATGACTCTCTCGCGCCAATTGCAGGAAAAGAATTATCCGTACGAAATGGTGTATCTGCCGTACACGACCGGAGACAACGGCCCGCCTGACCCGTCGCTCCCCTCCACTGTCAAGGATTGGAACGACCGTTACGTCACTCCGCGTTTGGTGATTGCAACGCACGATCAAATGTTCCAGGGATTTGAAAAGCGGTACGGCGCATCGCTGCCCGAATTTCGCGGTGATTTCACGCCTTACTGGGAAGATGGCGCCGCTTCAACTGCATTCGAACTCGCGTTGGCGCGCCGCGCCGTGGATCAACTCATTCAGGGAGAAGCGTTATGGTCTCTGCGCGCGCCGCGTAATTTTCCCCGGGCGGAATACGATGCCGCTTGGCGCGACATCAACTTCTGGGACGAGCACACCTGGGGCGCCGACAAGAGCGTTTCCGATCCAGACCTGCCGATCGTGAAGCAGGAATGGGAATTCAAGCGCAAGTTTGCTGTGGATGCCGCAAAGTCAGCGGACGATCTCCTGGCGCGCGCATCAAAGGCAGCCGCAAAGCCCGGCGCGGAACAAACAACCTTTGACATATTCAACCTGTCGTCATGGCCACGCACCGATGTTGTGCTGCTGCACTCGGAACAAACTGCCCTGGGCGATCGCGTGACGGATGCGCTGGGGCAACCAGTCCCGTCCCAGCGCCTGACGACCGGCGAACTCGCCGTGCTAGTTGAATCTGTGCCGCCGGTGGGTGCAAAGCGACTATTCGTCGGGAAGGGAACGGCGTTCCAACGCGGCAGCGCCGTTGTTGCGGGGAATTCACTGGAGAACGACGATATCGCGCTTCATGTAAGTGAACAGAGCGGCGCGATTGATTCGGTGCGGTGGAAGAGCAAGAATATTTCTCTCGTGGACGACCGGGCAGCGGCTGGTTGGGGCGAATACCTTTATCTTCCGGGAACCGATCCCGCAAAGGCGCAGCGTCTTTCCGGTGTGCGCGTTCGCGTGAAGGAAAATGGACCGTTGGTGGTTTCGTTGTTGATTGAAGCCGATGCGCCCGGCGCGAGAAAATATTCCAGCGAAGTCAGGCTTGTCGCAGGACTCGACCGCGTGGACATTCTTACGACAATTGACAAAACTGCGGTACGCGAAAAGGAAAGCGTGCATTTTGCGTTTCCATTCCGCGTTCCCGGCGCGCAGATGCGATACGACGTGGCCGACGCCATCGTGCGCGCGCCCGAGGACCAGCTCGCGGGCGCGTGCAAGAATTTCTTTTCGGCCGTTAGCTGGACGGATGTGTCAAACACCGATTACGGAGTGACACTCGCCGTGCCTGACACGCCGCTCGTCGAAATGGGTGCCATCACCGCGGAGCAGCCCTGGATGCGCACGATTCAGCCGTCGCCGCTGCTTTATTCCTATGCCATGAATAATTACTGGCACACGAACTACAAAGCCGACCAGGAAGGGCCGGTAAACTTCTCGTACGCGATCCAGCCGCACGCGGCATTCTCGTCAGTCGCCGCGGCCCGTTTCGGGCGGGAGCGCCGTGAACCACTCGTAGTGGTTTCTGCGGGTGCACCGCGCCCTCCAGTGAAATCCTTATTTCACATTTCGCCGGACATTGTAATGGTGTCCTCTGTCAAACCGATTGCGGAAGGCGATGGGTGGCTTGTCTATCTTTACAATCCATCAGACGCTGATCAGCGGATCACGCTCCAATTCGATCCCGCCATCCGAGTCACGGTGCGGAAAAGCGACGCCTTCGGCAAAGCGATTGATTCTGTTCCCGGCCCGATTCCAATTGCAGCTTACGGAAGCCTCTACTTGCGCGTGGATCGCTCGAAGTAGCTCAAGTGTGTTGGCTGTGGTCCGCAATAAGTTCCTACAGGGATGACCAGCCCGAGACGCGCGCCGGCTTGCGGCTCTGCAATGCAGAGAGATGCATGAAAACCTCCAAAATCAGAAGCAAGGGATCCGACCGCTAATAGCAGGTACTTGGCTTGAAAATCGGGAGCGATGCAAAAAGTTCGATACGCGTCAACGAAGGGCAGCCAGAATCCCCATGTAATACCGGAAGTTTTCAGCCTTGCGTGGTCGGGTGCCCGGCTTCAAGCCATCCGCGCCAGCCGCCGTCCATCGAACTTACTTTCGTGTAGCCCATCTTCTGAAGATTATCGGCCGAAAGCGCGGAGCGGAATCCGCCGCCGCAGTAAAGCACGATCTCGGCGCTCTTGTCAGGGAAACGCATTTCGACGTCGCGCTCGATGATGCCTTTGCCAAGGTAGACAGCATTTGGCAGATGGCCGCGCGCCCATTCACTTTCCTCACGGACGTCCACCAGCGCGAAATTTTCTCCCACGTCCATCCGCTTCTTGACCTCCGCCACATTCGTCTCGCAAATGCGTGATCGCGCCTCATTCACCAGCCGGAGAAATCCTTCGGAATGTTTCATTTCAATTCCTCAAGAAAAAGCCTTGAAATCAGGCCTATTGTCATGAGCCTAGCATAATTCGCCGCCCGCTCCCTAACTCTCGATTTCTTTCATATCCCGCCAGTTCGGCCCGGCTTTCAAATCCACCTTGAGCGGAACGCGCAACGGATACGCTTGTTCCATGCACTCGCGAACAAGCGCGCCCAGCCGCTTCATCTCCTTCGGCGGAGCTTCAAAGAGCAATTCGTCGTGCACCTGAAGGATCATTCGGCCACGGAACTTTTCTGTCCTGAGCCGCCGCGAAAGTTGAATCATCGCGAGCTTGATCAAGTCCGCGGCAGCGCCCTGAAGCGGTGTATTCATCGCCGTCCGCTCGGCAAAATTTCGCAAACCAACCATCGGCGATTTAATTTCCGGAATCGGGCGCACGCGCCCAAACATCGTCCTGGTGAAGCCGCTTTTCCGCACCTCTTCAAGCGTTTCGTCCAGAAATGTTTTCACACCACTGTATCGCGCAAAATACGCCGCAATGAATTGCGCGGCTTCCTTCGTATCAATTCCCAGATTCTGCGCCAGGCCGAATGCGGAAAGCCCGTAGATGATCCCGAAATTGATCACCTTCGCTGCGCGTCGGTGTTCGGCCGTCTGCGCCATCGGACCCACACCGAAAACCTCTTGCGCTGTGCGCGCGTGGATGTCTTCGCCTTTTCGGAACGCCTCGACCAGCACCGGGTCTTCAGAAAGATGCGCCAGAATTCGCAACTCAATCTGAGAGTAATCGGCGGAAAGCAGCGTCATGCCCGCCTCCGCGGCGAAAGCCGCGCGGATGCGCCGGCCCGCTTCCGTCCGCACCGGGATGTTTTGCAGGTTTGGTTCCGAGGAACTCAGCCGTCCCGTCGCCGTGCCCGTTTGGCTGAAGCGCGTGTGCAGGCGCCCGGTTTCCATATCGATCAGTTTGGGCAGCGAATCCACGTAATTAGATTTCAACTTGGTCACTTCGCGGTACTCGAGAACCTTCCGCGGCATCTCGTGCATCGGCGCGAGAGCTTCCAGCACTTCGGCGGCGGTCGAGCGCGCTTTGCCCATCCGCGCGGGTGGCTGCAGATTCATCTTGTCGAAAAGAATTTCCGCGAGTTGCTTTGGCGAGCCGATGTTGAACTCCACCCCCGCCAGCTTCCAGACCTGGCCTTCCAGAGTCCGGATCTCCTTTTCCAGCGCGGTGGACATCGTCGCGAGCGCCGCGGGATCCACGCGCACACCGGCTCGCTCCATTTCCGCAAGCACGGGCGCCAGCGGGAGGTCAATCGTCTCGTAAACTTGCGCTAGCCCTTGGGTTTCCACCTGCCGCCGCAGTTCCAGCGCGAGCTGCTGCAGCGCGTCGGCGCGCTCGCCGGGATGATTCGCGAGATTGATATTGAGGTAGCGGAGTGCAGCGTCGCCAAAATTGTGTTTCGCCGTCGTCGGGCGCAGAAGGTACGAGTAAAGGATCGTTGCATGGCGAATGCCGGCCGTTTCGCCGAGAAGCAGCGAGACCAATTTTGGATCGTGGACGATTTTCGGCCGCGTGGCATTGCTGAGCCACGGCTGCAGCGCGGCGATCAGTTTCCCGCGCTCGCCCTCATTTCCAAGCAAGTTCTCCTTTTCATTTAATACCAATGTTCGCGCGACGCCCGCCTTCGGAGAGAATTCGACCGCCTCGATGCGGCTGCCAAACCCCGCGTCTTCATGCTGCTCATCCGGCGCAATCGCCAGAAAAATCGCAATCTCCTGCTCACGTGGCAACCCATCAAGAAATTTCCGCGCATCCTCCACCGACTTCAATTCACCGTAATCCTTGTCGCTTGAAACGGATGCCGCGTTTTCGGCGGTGGGCCCAAGTTCGCGCAACAGCGAAGTGAATCCCAATTCACTGTAAAGCGCGCGCAGCGCCTCTGCATCCGGCCCGCGGTACGTGAGCTGGTCGAGATCCAGTTTCACGGGCGCGTCCGTCGCGATCGTTGCCAACTTTTTAGACATCATCACTTGCTCGCGCTGCGTTTGCAGCGCCTCGCGGTACCGCTTTCCCTCGACCTTGTCCGCATTATCGAGCGCCTTCTCCACCGAACCGAATCGCTGAATTAGCTCGCGCGCGCCCTTTTCGCCGATCCCTTTCGCGCCGGGGATGTTGTCAATCGAATCGCCCATCAGCGCCATCACGTCTGTAACTTTCCCGGGCGGCACGCCCAGCAGTTCCTGCACCTTTGCTTCGTCGACCAGCAAATCCTGCTTGGTGGGGATCAGCACGCGCACCGGCCCGCCAACAAGTTGCAGCAGGTCTTTGTCGCTCGTCACAACATAAATGTCGAGTTTGCGCTTCGCCGCTTGCGTCGCAAGCGTGCCGATGATGTCGTCCGCCTCGAAGCCCTGCTCGGAGAGAATTGGCAACCGCAGCGCTTCGCACAATCGCCGCACGTACGGCAATTGCTGGGCAAGCTCTTCGGGCATCGGAGGCCGCTGGGCTTTGTATTGTGCAAATAGCTTGTCGCGGAAGGTCGGTTCGGCCAGATCGAACGCCACTCCCATGTAATCCGGTTGATAATCCCGCACCAGCCGTCGCACCATCTGCGTGAAAAGGTAAGGGACTTTCGTAGGCAAGCCGGAAGGACTGCGCAGCCGCTCCATCGGCGCGAAAAACGCGCGGAAGATGAAGCCCATCGCGTCAATCAGGAAGAGCTTCTTCAGCGGTTTTGGCGCGGCCATCAGCGCAGTATAGCAAAGGGTCAGCGGTTTCCTTGACCAGTGGCCATCCATCATCATCTAATCAGTGCGGACAAACCTCTTGAAATCAATCATCCACATCATCACCAGAGCATTATTTCACGCGGGCGGATTTGGTCTGCTCACGCTCGGCGCGTTTGATTCGTCGCCTCTCGTGGTGCCCTTTGGAAATGACTTGCTTGTGCTGGCGCTTAGCGCGCGCTATCACCAGCGCGTGGTTTATTACGTAGCGATGGCTACGCTGGGGTCGCTCATCGGGTGCCTCGCCACGGATTGGATCAGCCGAAAGGGCCAGGGGCAGTTGAAGAAATTGGTGTCGGGCAAACATCTCAACTTCATTCACAAGCAAGTGGAAAAACACGCAGCGTGGACTCTCGTGCTGGCGTCTCTCATGCCGCCCCCATTCCCATTTACTGCGTTTGTGGCTGCTGCGGCGGCGTTCCGGTATTCGCGAAAAAAACTCTTGGCTTTTATTGGTGTTGGAAGACTGATGCGCTTTTCGATCGAGGCCGCACTTGCGATGCATTATGGCCGGTGGATCATCAGGCAAGCTGAATTGCCGTGGCTTGACGACATCATGATCGGGCTCGTCGTGATTTCGATTGCCGGGAGCGTATTCTCGATTTACCAGTGGATTGAAAAAAGCAAACGGGCCGCGCGCCAAGCGGCGTAAATATTCTTAATGCGGCTTGACGAATTTGTGTTGCCGCCATTCACGAATTGCGCCGTAGCCTCATTTTTCCGGCTCGCATTCAATCCCCGTGCCCACCCGAAACACGTGCCCGTCCGTGTGCCGCACGTGCATCTCGCGCACGTTCCACGGCATGTTGGTCGGTGGGAAAGTTACATCCAGCCCGGCGGCCACGCATTGTCTATGCACCTCGTCCACGTTATCCACAAACACCGACATCCACACGCCCTTGTCGGTGTTTTCGTCCCCTTCTGAAACAAATGTGGTGGTGTTCGTTCCTTTGCCGCGGCCTCCCTGGGCTCCCAGGCAAAGAAATATCTCGCATTCGCCCTCGCCGACCGCCCCGAAAGTTGGGGGCGTTCCCCAATCCCACAATTTCTTCCAGCCCCACTTCTCAAACCACGCGAAGCTCGCGGAAATGTCGGACACGTTCAATATCGGAGTAATGTGTGTCACATTCATGGCGTGGGAGAATAGCACAGCCATGAGCGCCAATTGAATTACTGCGGCGCGCCTGATTTTCGCGCGGTGGCGAAGGGAATGTGGAATTGCCCGGCAATCAATCACTGGCTAACAATCAAAGTGGAATGAAATCGTCAAGAAAGTTCTCCGCTGGCGAGAATCGTTCGGCTTGGTCTGGCGACGTTGCAATCCTGACTTACATTGCCGTGGCGACGGTTGTAGTGCACGTGCTGACCGGCGGGCGGTACGGGTTTTACCGCGATGAACTTGCCACGCTCGACGACGCGCGCCACTTGGCGTGGGGTTACATTGCCTACCCTCCGTTGACACCGTTTTTCGGACGCGTGTCACTGGCGGTTTTCGGCACTTCGCTCGCCGGCTTCCGGTTCTTTGCGGCCGTAGCGGAAGCAGCGGCCGTGTTGCTGGCGGGTCTGATGGCGCGCGAGATGGGCGGGCGGCGCGTTGCGCAACTGGCGGCAGCGTTGGCCGCGATTCCGTTTTGTATCAGCGGCGGCACGCTGATGCAATACGTTTCCTTCGACTATTTTTTTTGGGTGCTCGCGGCGTATTTCATGGTGCGCCTGACCGCGAGCGACGACCCGCGGTGGTGGATCGGCATCGGCGGCGCAATCGGCCTCGGCATGATGTCGAAATATACGATGGCGTTCTTCGTCGCGGGTTTGGTGGCGGCGGTAGTCCTCACGGACGCGCGGCGGTTTTTGAAAAGCAAGTGGCTGTGGTATGGCGTGGCAATTTCGCTGTTGATTTTCCTCCCCAATCTAATCTGGCAAGCGCGGCGCCATTTTGTGTCGCTCGATTTTTTGCAGGTGATCCACGCACGCGATATTCACATCGGCCTGACGAGCACTTTTCTTCCCGGCCAGTTGAAGTTGATGATGATGGCAGCTCCGCTGTGGCTCGCCGGACTTTATTTCTGCTTCTTCTCGCGTAGCGGGCGCCGGTATCGCGCTCTTGGCTGGATGTATGTGGTCCCGCTCGCGCTGTTCGTGATTGCGAAAGCTCGCGCATATTATCTGGCGCCGGCATACCCGATGCTTTATGCCGCGGGAAGCGTCTGGGGCGAGCAATGGCTCGCGTCGCTGCGCGCGGTATGGGCGCGAACGATCCGCGCAATCGCATTCGCCGCGCTGGCGGCCGATCTCGTGCTCGTCGCGGCGGTCGCTTTGCCGGTGACGCCCGTGAATTCCGCGTGGTGGCGCATCGCCGCGGAATTCAATGGCCACATCCGGGACGAAATCGGCTGGCCGGAATTGGTGCAGACGCTTGCCCAAATCCGGGATTCGTTGCCTTCAGCGGAGCGCGCACGGACCGTCGTTTTGGCGGGAAATTACGGCGAGGCAGGCGCCGTGAATCTCTTTGGTCCGCAGTACGGGCTGCCGCCCGTTGTCAGTGGCGGAAATTCGTTTTGGGCGCACGGATATGGCGACCCACCGCCCGAAACGCTGATTGTCGTGGGTTTTTCGCGCGTGTTCGTGGAGAATAATTTCGCGTCATGCCAGGTCGCGGCGAAGATTTGGAACCAATACGGAGTAGAGACTGAGGAGACGCAAGGCCATCCAGAAATCTATCTGTGCCGCGGGCTGAAACAAAGTTGGCCGGAGTTCTGGAAGAGTTTTCAGTATTTCGGGTAGAGCGGAACCTAGCCCTGTGCCCGTCGTATATAAGGAACGTTTGTCCGGAGTGGGTCGATTCAATTCGATGATGATCGGTAGATTCGGGAACTGACCTCGAATCCCGATACCTTGGCGATCCTTACGAAGCAGTGAAACTTTCTCCCGTTGCGCAGTACCCCTTCCACATAAATAGTCGCCGGAAGCATACCTTCCGCGGATGATACGGGAGGTTTTAGGCTCGGCCCATATGACACGATCACATCCCACGATCCCCACTGGGTCCAGGAAGGTGGGTTGAACTTTTCCTCCATGCGAACCATTTCGAAATCCTTCGTGAACCACACTTCACCCTCGCAGGGCACAGACACCACACGCTCGATCACCCGCTTTGCGTGAAATAAACAGGCATTATCTTCCGATTTTCCGGCGTACCGGAAGACTTTTAGAGTGGTCCCGTTAATTTCACGGTCTGGGGCGGGGAGCATGGGCAAGTCGTTCATCTTACTCGCGATCAGCCCAGGCATTTCCATCCAAGCGTCACCAGGAGCAACGCCTGTGCGGGTAGGAGAAAAAATAACCTTAAATGTTTCCCTATCCCCACCCCGCAGTCGGCGGAACGTCGGTTTCCCGTCAACTACGCGTACTTCATATCGGGCTTCGACTTCCCTTTCGCCGTCCCCGCCGAACCACATGTCCTCTTCTAGGATCAAATCTTTGCTCCGATCCAGCATCGCATTCGCTTGATCCCGCGCCCGCTGGGTTTCGCTTGCTTCTTCCTCCCTGTTACCAAGCGAGTGTCGAGGGAATACGAATGGCGGAATTGGTTCCCTTGCTGTGAGATAGCGTTCCGGAAGAAAAGGCATCGGTGCTGTGTCACTGAGATTTCCTTTGCCTCCATGAAGTTCCGGTTTCCTAACTTCGGCTTCAGTCCGGCTTTCTGCTTTTTCAATCGGATTAACCCAAAATGGAGCGACCCAGGACGGGTGATAAGTTTCCTCGGGATGTGGGAATAGCTGTCGATAGAGATCGCGATTCTGATGCCAGATAAAATCGGCAATCGCCCACACAGGGACTGCCTGAACAACGTCGCCCTCTGCTTCTGTAACAAGCCCTATGGCCCGATTCTCTGCATCCACGATGAGCCCGCCACTCGCACCAGGCCAATTCACGCCCGTGGGTTTTTGCATTTGAAACTCAAGCAGCCCGTTCTCGAATTCCTTCGTGAAGTGTCCGGTCGCCTTTGTTAGCTTCCCCTGCACACCCATGAATCCGTACAAAGTGGCCTCATCTCCAGGATTCAGTTGGTATGGATAGAAATCCAGACCATCCATCCCTTCCTTCGAAAGCGGCCGCTCAACTTCGTAGATCACGAAGTCCAGCCGTGGATTAAATCTTTGAATCTGGCCGAGGGGGCCCAGAAAAGAAATCGCTTCCGGATCCCCTGGCACAAACGGCGAAAACGTTCGGACGATCCGTTGGCCTCTTATGCTGGGTTTTTGTGATGCCAGAGAAGCGTCGAAATGGTACGCGCCAATGTGGTATTTGCACGTCCCTCGGTCCATGCACCAGGTTGTGGCAGTTTCCACTGTCAGGCGGCCCGGAATGATATTGTTTTTTTGAACTCTGTTGAGAGTTCGTTCCGGGCGTAATACTTTGTTTTGGGCCGAAACATCCGCGGCCCCGAGTCCTGTTAATAATAGTACAAAACAAATGCAGGCGTAGTTTTTCAACGTCTCTACCTCCGCGCTGGGTGCGTAGTAGAATTTATTCTTGATATTATTTGAGAAGCTTCTGGACCTGCCGGCCTCAAGCGCCGACACGCTTGGGCCGATCCCCGTATTCAAAAGCGAGAATTCGAGACAAGACTCCTTTTAATGATCAGAAATACAGCAAATTGATTTTGTAGTGCGAAAGGTGGGGGACGAACCCGCGCGAATCCTGCTCTTTGCCAAACAGCATGTCAAGTATGGGTCTGTGGATTTATCTTTCACTTTCCAAAATCTCAAACGATTGTAAAGGAAAACTTCTTCGCCCCCGTCGGCCGCAAAAGCCCTCGTTCCTAATCGTGCGGGTTTTCATCATCTCCCTCCCGCACATCGAAGAATATGTTACGCTGGCGCGGTCGCGCGCGGCTTGGGGCGCGCCGCGGTCGTCGCCTTGGAAATCTTCTCTTTTAGGTTGGGAGATTCATGAAGAAGTTGGTCCTGATCTTCGCGGCTACATCAGCCTTTCTTGCGTTTCAGACAGACCGAACCCCCGACGTCGCGCGCTGGGAGCAAGAAGCGCGCAACGTCACGATCATCCGTGACGATTGGGGCGTCGCCCACGTTTACGGAAAAACCGATGCCGACGCCGTGTTCGGCATGGAGTATGCGCAGGCCGAGGACGACTTTAATCGCGTCGAAACGAATTACATCAATGCGATGGGCCGTCTCGCCGAGGCCGAGGGCGAATCCAAAATTTATCAGGACCTCCGCATGAAGCTCTTCATTGACCCCGAAGATATGAAGTCGCAATATGCCGCGAGCCCCGCGTGGCTGAAATCGCTGATGAATGCGTTTGCCGATGGATTGAATTTCTACCTCTTCAAGCATCCTGAAGTGAAACCACGCGTCATCAAGCGATTCGAGCCCTGGATGGCGCTTACTTTTACCGAGGGTAGCATCGGCGGCGACATCGAGAAAGTGAACCTCAATCAATTACAAGCCTTTTACGGCAAAGATCCCGGCGGCCCGGCGCCTTCAGCCGGAGCGGAGGAGAAACTTTCAGCGTATGTGAATTCGGACGAGGGCGACGCCGCAGGCGACAACGACGACCAGCCTCCCGAACCCACCGGCTCGAACGGCGTGGCCATCGCACCTTCAAACACCGCGGCGCATCACGCCCTGCTGCTGATCAACCCGCACACATCATTTTATTTTCGCTCTGAACTTCAAATGGTTAGCGACGAAGGCCTCAACGCCTATGGCGCGGCAACTTGGGGACAGTTCTTCATCTATCAGGGTTTCAACGACCGCGCTGGCTGGATGCACACGTCGAGCGGAGTGGATGCCGTGGATGAGTATCTTGAGAAAGTGGAAAAGAAGGGCGATCACTTTATCTATAAATATGGGAACGAAGAGCGCCCGGTCACCGAATCCGTGATCACTGTTCCATACAAAACCGCTACTGGGATGGCCGAAAAGAAATTCACCGTTTATCGCACGCATCACGGCCCCATCGTACGTCAGGTGAACGGTGATTGGGTCAGCATCCGCCTGATGCAAGAGCCGGTAAAAGCGCTCACGCAATCCTACATTCGCACCAAGGCCAAGGATTACAAATCTTTCCGCCAAACAATGGAGCTTCAGGCGGATTCCTCGAACAACACCATTTTCGCCGACGCCGATGGCGACATAGCCTACTTCCACGGAAATTTTATTCCCCGGCGCGATAACAGTTTCGATTTTACGAAGCCGGTTGACGGCAGCAATCCCGCCACGGAGTGGCACGGACTTCTTTCCATTGACGAGACGCCGCACTTGCTCAATCCCAAGAGCGGCTGGCTTTACAATTCCAATAACGCGCCGTGGTCCGCGGCCGGCCCGAGCAGTCCGAGAAAGGAAGACTATCCCGCTTACGTGGACAAGGGCGGAGAATCCGCGCGCGGCCTTCACGCCGTGCGGGTTCTACAGAACAAAATGGATTTCACGCCCGCCTCGCTGATTGGCGCGGCGTTTGACAGCTACCTTACTTGGTTCGATAAGCCGTTGCCGGCATTGATTAAATCCTGGGACGCGGCGCCGTCTGATAATCCGCTGAAGGCAAAATTGGCCGATCAAATTGCAATGCTCCGCGTGTGGGATCAGCGCTGGGCGGTCGCATCCGTCCCCACGTCGCTTGCCGTTTTCTGGGCCGAGGATATCCTGCGCCGCGTTCGCGCCGACGCGAGAGCCGCGGGCATGACCGCCGAAGAATACATCGCCGGCAAGGCCCCGCCAGACCAGCTTCTGCAATCGCTCGCAGCCGCGTCCGATAAGTTGGCAGCGGATTTCGGTACCTGGAAAACACCGTGGGGTGATATCAACCGCTTCCAGCGCATCACGGACGACATCTCTCCAACCTTCAATGACGCCGGCCCCAGCATTCCCGTCGGATTCACGTCGGCGCAGTGGGGTTCGCTGGCTTCATTCGGCGCGCGCGCCTACACGGGCACGAAGAAGTGGTACGGCACGAGCGGCAACAGTTTCGTCGCGGTTGTCGAATTCGGTGACACCGTGCACGCCCGCGCTGTCACAGCCGGCGGCGAAAGCGGCGATCCCGCCTCACCCCACTTCAACGATGAGGCCAAACGCTACAGCACCGGCGATCTCCGCGAGGTCTACTACTACCGCGCCCAACTCAAAGGACACACCGAGCGCGAGTATCATCCCGGAAATTAATCCGCTCCACCAAAAGCACAGCGCACATGCCCTACAAGGTTTTGATCGATGACAACTTCCACTACATGGACGAGAGCGAGCGAATCAAGCATGGCGAGTTCGAGACATTGGAAGCCGCTATCGAAGCGTGCAAGAGGATCGTCAACGATTGCCTGGCGCACGCGTACGCGCCCGGCGTGACTGCCGAAAAGCTCTACGAGTACTACACAACGTTCGGCGAGGACCCGTGGGTGTTAGCTATCGAGGATCCTTCGGCGTCCGCTGGCAAGAACCCGTCGGTGTCAGGCGCTGGCGGCGTCCTCTTTTCCGCATGGACCTACGCCAAGCAGCGCTGCGCCGAAATTTGCGCCGCCCCTGGCTAACCCGCCGCCCCTGGCTAACCCGCCGCCCCGCTTGCTCCGCCCGCGCACGCCGCGATTAATTTTTTCATTTGTGTGCGGTGGTCCAGCAGATGCAGCCGTTGCAGCAGCGCATATTCTTTCCAATCCAATTCCGCGAACCAGAGCTGTGCCACAAGTTGTTCGTCCGCCAGCTTCGTATTTGCCACCATAAGAGTGCACACCGTCGGTGCAGCTACAGCCGGTTCCGCAACCCAAGTCGCTCGCGCTTCTGAATTGTTCCCGTCGCCCAACCGCTCTTCATCGCGCGCGGCAGATTCCAGGATCGCGATCATTTCTGCGTTTGCATCATGAAGGCCCGCGACAAGCGTATGCCACGGCGCCCAATCGCTCGCCCCGGACTTCAGCGCTTCATATACAGGCGGCCCCGGCGGACGGCGCCCTGCCAAAAGATGCCGCAACTCCTCGGCCCCCCGGATTTGCGTCTGCGAAATGTGGTCGACGACATCGGCCATGTGCCATTTTCCAGCAAAGGGCCGGCGCCGCACCGCGGCTTCCTCCGCCAACGCAACTACTTTTTCCAATTCACCGGCTGCCGCGCGTGTGCGCTCACAAATCTCCGTGGCACTTAGTGACCACGCTCGCGTTTCCAGGTAATCCATCATCCGCGCCGACTCGGCCGTAAGTGGCCGGCCATCCACCGCAACGTAAGAATTGGTATTTGGCATAAAGCTCTTCTCCTATTTCATTATCCGCCGCTCTTCCCATTCGATCGGTCTTGATTTAATTCCCGGCAGGCTTCTCCACGTGGTCGATCACGTAATATTCCACCGGCCCCTTTTGCGCCTCCAGCTTCAAGCCAAGCTGCTGCTTCAAGGCCTCGAAGATATTCGGACGATCCAGCAGTCCGGGCGGCAGGTTCTCAGTGGGAACATTCGGCGGCAGGTCCGGCAAAAACGCCAGCGTGAAGTCGTAATTCTTGTCCAACCCGGTCATGTTGATCACCGGTCGTTGATCCCGCTGGAGGATTTGCCCGAGCCACCAACAGAGGTATTGCATCGGGACCCTCGTCCCATGAAAAATGGCGTCCGGCCCTCCAACGATCGGGATATTGAAATCTTGGTCGCTCTCGTTCACTTTCATTTTCAGCCCCGACTTATCCACCGTCAGGGCATACACGGGGCCTTCCTTGGTCTCCTTGTGGAATTTCAGCTTGAATTCATCCGCCAGCAAATTTTGAAACATCGTGTGGAGATCGTCCAGGTTGTATGAATGGTCCGCTTTCGCATCAATTTCCCACAAGTCGGTATTCAGCCAGTCCGGCCCGCCCATGATCTGCCGGATGGGCACCTTATACATCAAGCTGATAATCAGTATTAGTGGCGCGTTCTGCGCCACATACTCCTGGCCCCCAGGCATCGCTTTGATTCCACCACCGGGCGTGCCCGGTTTAGAAGGCTTGATTGACGCCACTTCAAATGTCAGCCGCGCCGCCTTGTCCTGGCCATGAACTGCAAGCGTAGCTATCAGCCCCAACGCCGCTAGCCCGACCGTCGCAGCCAGCTTCCACAATTTGCGGTGAGTCATGTTGCGTTTACTCATGAAACCCTCGATGAATCCAAATTTGTCTTGGGATTTCCATTTCAGATCCGGCATTCACCTCAGTATACGCTCAGCCCCCAACGTTTGTTCCTGCTCGCGCCGCCCTTAATCTCGCCTTAATCTAACGCCAAGGCATAATGGTTTCCTGTCTTACCGTTGTTTCCGAAGGAGGCCTCCATGAAATTCTCCACTCTGCACGCCCTCGCCGTTTTCACAATTTTGTTTTCAGCCCTGCACCTGCTCGGCACTTTCGCGCCCGCGCGCCCCGACAGCGGCTACCATCTCCTGAAAACTTACAATTTCGCCGCCGCGCCCGGCAGCACCTCCGAGTATTTCGATTACGTCACCGTCGACGCTGTCGCCCGCCGCGTCTACCTCTCTCGCGGCACCGCTGTCCAGGTGATGGACGCCGACTCCGGCACTCTCGTCGGCTACATCCCCGGCTTTAAGCGCCAGCACGGCGTCGCCCTCGCGCCTGAATTCAACCGCGGCTTCATCACTGACGGAACCGCCGCCCAGGTAACCATCTTCGACATAAAGTCCCTGAAAATTTTAGGCACAGCCAAATCCGATCCCGACACCGATGGCATCGTCTACGATTCCGTTTCAAAGCGCGTCTTCACCATGAATGGTGACAGCAACGACTCCACCGTACTCGATGCCGCAACCGGCGCCGTGATCAAGACCATCGGTCTCGGCGGCGCTCCCGAATTCGCCGTCACCGACGGCAAAGGAATGATCTACGCGAATCTCGCTGATAAAAATCAGGTCGCCGCAATTGACGCTCGCACGATGGAAGTCAAATCCCGTTGGCCCACCGCTCCGTCCGGCGGTTCCACCGCTCTCGCGATGGATCGCGAGCACCGCCGGCTCTTCAGCGCGGGCCGCAACCCGCAGGTACTCGTCGTGATGGATGCCGACTCCGGAAAAATCATCCAGTCGTTTCCCATCAGCGCCGGCACTGACGCCGCTGCCTACGATCCCGAAACCAAAATGATTTTTGTCTCTACCCGTGAGGGGAACATCCACATCTTCCACGAAGATTCGCCCGATCAGTACAGCGTCGTCGACAACGTCAAGACTCAATTCGGCGCCAAAACCATGGGTCTCGACACGGAAACTCACAATCTTTTCTTGGACACCGCGGATTTTGCCGCGCCTCCCGCGCCCACCGCCGGCCGCTCAAATCCGCAGCCCGTCCTCGGCAGCTTCCGGGTCCTCGTCTACGGCCACTAGCGAATTGCTTCAAACCGAAGTTCGCCAACCCGCGCTCGCGTGGTATCTTATTCATTAGTGTTGTAGCTGGTCCGACCGGCCAGATCTCAGCGCAAGGAGGACCAAATCATGGGCAACCGGGACAAGCGCGGTCGAGAAAAGAAAAAGCCGAAGAAGGACAAGATTCAGAAGGCCCCGCCGTCCTATCGCGTGCCCGCGCCAGCACCCAAACCAGCGCCGCAACCTGCGCCGCCCCCGCAACAACCACCGCCTCCGCCGCCCAATCCTCCTTCCACCGAGACAGCGTAGCTTTGTGCTCCATGCCCGCCATCTATGGCGGCAGGCGAGGGGAAAAACATACTCGAACCCATCACTACCAGCAGATCAGCGTATACTCCTCTGCACTGGAACCTCAGGTTGAAATCCTAGAACAATGGCAAGCACAAAAAGACAACCCCCCTCAGTGCATTCGGATCCGAGCCCTCAAGGAGCTATCTCGGGTGCATTCAACTCACTCGTCTCGGGTACAAGCCGGTCCTTTTATGTGCCCGATCTCCGCGGCGCTCTCTCGATCAAGGCCGTCTTCGCCGGGTCCGTCATATGGGAGACGGGCGGCCGGAAATTCGTCGTCCGGGAAAACAGCTATCTCGTCATGAATCTCGGGCAGCCCTACAGCTTCACCATTGACTCCGCCGCACCCACCACCACACTCTCCGTTTTCTTTCAGCACGGTTTTGTCGAAGAAGTCCATCGAGTCTTGACTCAGCCTGATTCGGTTCTCTTGGATTCTCCAGACGGTCCACTGCCCGGCTCGCTTATTTTTCGGCAACGCCTCGAACCCGAGCCAAGTCGCGTTCTCGCCGCGCTTCGCGCCCTTTACTCTGCCCGGGAGCGTGGTCGGATATCACGCACCGCAACCGAAGAAGCATTTCTTCAAGTCGCGCGGGCCCTCGTCCGCGAATTTCCGCGCGCGGAAGAGGCAGCCTCGCGTTTTTCCGCCGTACGTGCATCGACGCGCGAGGAGCTTCTTCGCCGCCTCCTCCGCGGCCGCGATTTTCTCCTCTCCCGAATGGACGAATCCGCCAGCATCGCCGACGCAGCTCGCGCCGCTTGCCTCTCGCGCTACCACTTCCTTCGCGAGTTCCGCGCCGCCTTCCGGCTGACACCCCATCAATTCCTCACCACGCAGCGTCTCGCTCGCGCGCGAACGCTCCTTCGCGGCGGCAAACACTCAGTCACTGACGTCTGCTTCGAAAGTGGATTTCAGAGCCTTAGCTCCTTCAGCTCGCTCTTTCGGCGTCACTTCGGCTTCTCGCCGCAGCAAGTCCAGCGCGGCCGCTGTGTCGGGATGGCGGTGAATGTACCCCGATCTGCTCTCTCAAAAAATTAGCACTTTCCGACAAGCGCCTCCTCCTCCGTCAAGCTACGCTTGCGGGAGTGTTTGGCGAATCCATCGCACGAAGCCGGCACCAATACATCGAGGAGATGCCTGTGAGAACTTCCGTTTTGATTTCAATTGTTGCTTTGTTATCTGTGGGGCTGGCCATTTTCGGCGCACCACGGCTTCACTCGCAAGCCGCTTCACCGGCGGAGCCTGAAACTGTCATGGCCACATTTCATGTTGTCGAGGGCAAAGAAGCTGATTTTCAGCAAGTGCTGCTTCGCGAATGGGACACCTACACCAAGGGAAAGCTCGTCTTCGATCAGCCCCACTTGGTCCTGCGCGGCAAGGAACCCGGCGGAAAAACCTATTTCGTTGATATCTTCACGTGGATCAGCCGCGCTACTCCTGATAACCCGCCGGCATCCGTACTTGCCATCTGGCAAAGCATGGGCCCGCTCGTCGAGGAGCGCAACGGCCATCCCAGCATGGAAATCAACGAGGTCCAGCTGATTGCCCCGAAAAGGTGAAGGCCGGGTGTCTCGCACGTCATCTGTCATCGCAGACGTGCGGGGGTTTTTCCGCTTTCAATCATGTGTCCCGCGTGAAAAACAAAAACCCCAACCGCAATCCCGCCGCCCGGGCCATCCAATCGCGACTCGCCACAATCGGTTCAGCCGCCCATCCGCATTCATGGGACAGATTCTTAGGAATGATGGAGACGAACATCGAAGCGCCCTGCCCAAGTCTCTCGAACCCGTGCAACGGCCCGTCGGAAGTATGCACCGTGCGCCTTTTGCGAAGCAAGGAAGAATACGACGTGCGCGGTACTGAACGAATAGACATCGGCAGCGCGCGTGCTGGCTTTGAGCGCTGCCGCAAGCTTCGCGATAAATTCGATTCGGTTCTCGCGGGGAAAGTGCTGATAAATTAAGACAGAACGTTTGGTCCCGTAAACTTGGGAAACTTCCCGCCAGTAAATGTATTTCGACGAATTCTTCGATCCATAAGAAACAGATTCCACTTCTAATCCGTTGTCCGGATCAAAGAAGATAAGATCCATCATCGCGAACTTCTTGAGCATTTCGCTGAAATAGCCTTGTCGTTCGCTAGGGGAGTCGGAAAGTAGTGGGCCATAAAATTGAGTCCCCGGCAGGAGCCTCCAAGATTCTATTAGAGCCACTTTGCGCGAGCCGGGACCTCTTACGCTGGAAACGAGAAAATCGAAAAGGTGTGGGTTGTACGCCCGCCACTTCCTCGGATCCAATAAGTACCTAGTACGAGAGCCGTCCTTTCTCCCATCGCTAGGGGTAAGCATCCAACATACACCGAGCCTCAGTTTCCCTCGTGCGCACAATACTTGCAGAAGCCCGTATTTATGGAAGTCGTTGATATCACCGAAATACTGGTGTTTCATACGAAGGCCGCACGCTACTTTGAATTAGGTTTCGGCGGGGTTGCGGTGGGACTCACCGGAACGACCGTCGACGGTAAAGCCGCCGGGCGCGTTTCTTGCATCTTTCGTTCGAGCGCCTCTACTTTTTGCCGCAACTCGATCATAGTAGCTTTTCGCGGCATCCACACTTCAATGCCGATTGTCAGTATGACGGTGATGAAGATAGCAACGAGCCCAGCCACAGAAGCCCAGTTAATGTTTTGTGAGATCTTCGTGAGCTTTTCGATTTTGGAATTCATTTTCTTCTCGCGATCTCCCCATTCCTTCTTAACTGAGTCCACTGAATCTTGTAGTCCCTTAACCGAGCTAGATACCGTCTCACCCGGGGGGAGGCTCTTTTCAAAACTGAGCCTCTGCGTCTCATACAGGCGACACTCAAAATCATCGAAGCCTGGGATCACCCAGGCCTTTTTTTCGTGTTTGTCCCTTTCTTGTTTCCTAGCGGTCTGAAGCAATATCTCCTCTGTTGCCAAGACAGGGTTCTCCCCAAGCCGAGAGGTCTTTGCAAAATCTATCCAAGCAAAAGGCTCCCCCCGCTTGATCCGTACTGATCGATCAGTGAGATTGTGAAGCGGACAGCCCAGATACCCGTCAAACCCAGGATCAACTTGAGGTCCTGCGCCCATGAGGAGCCCCTTGTACACGTAATACACGCGCAGACCAAACCTAGCGGCGCACCAATGCGGAAGAACTACCCTTTCGTTTACCCCGGCGATTACGTATGAGTTCGGTGGTATGACCAAAAAATCCCCTGATTGGATTTCAAGCGTTTCGCCATTCAGGTAATACTTTCCACCAAGTGTGAGTGAGTACGACGCTGGTTTGAGATTGGCTTGCTTGAAATCGTGGACATCAACCAACAGGTCATATTTCTTGACATACGCCTCGACCCGATCTGAAAGCAGAATACCTCGCACCTCGGGTTCCGGATCCACGAACATCCATCGATTGGGAATTGAGTTCATCGTCTTCCTCCGCTGAAACTTCCTCAGCCGATTTCGATCACATCAAGCAGATCGGGACCGGTGAAAATAAATCTGACCTCAACAGAGGCCAGTTTTTCCAAGTCTGCGATAAATCTCTTGCTTTTCTGCGACAAAGAACGGTACTTCCGTTTCCCTCGATCAGCGAAATTAAAATAGTCTAGCCCCTGTAGGGCGAGTGCAGTAGGCCGATTCACCATGACCGCCCTCTTGACCGGCTCAGGTTCAAAGAGACCGACCCTGCGAAGACGATTAGTTACGCTCGTAAACTCATTCAGTTCATTTCGCGAGCCAGATAATGTGGAAATGGCGCCCCAAGAGGTTTCCCTTTCGAGCGGGCCCGAATGTCCAGGCACGCGGATAGGATGCGTCCTTACGACCATGATGATCTGTGAGGCACATCTGGGGCTGAGGCCGACCTCACTGAGAAAATTGCTTGCGGATGTATCGCGACTTGTTACGAATGGAAACTGCAGTGAGTGGTGAAGCGAAAGGCCAAAACCCTGAGTTCCTTCAATTATAATGTTCTTGGAATCGTCATAGGCCTTATTCACTTCGGCGGAAACGTCGACAATAAATTTGCGGATGCCTTGAATTTGCTTGGCCAACTTCAAGCTGCCCTCACGGAGAATCTTGCTGGCGGTCGCAGCACCCGTCCCGGAAAGGGTTGAGGACACGCGTTTCCGCAATTGAAGGCGCGCCTCATGCTCCTTATGTTGGCGTGAAATTACAGCCGCGAAACCGTCGACCCCTAATCGTGGCTTCCCCAGCCCGAAGTGGCGAATTTCTTGAAGCAATATGGGCGGGTCTACAAGAGCCCCACCGGCAACGAGAAGCCTGCATCTGGGATTGATCACCGCAGCGGGCACCTGACGCACGATTTCGAATCCCCCGTCATATGTCACGCTGTGTCCAGCATTGGGACCGCCACATCGAACTGCTACGTCGACCCGGTTCGTATGAGCGAGGTACGCGACTAGCTTACCTTTTCCCTCAGATCCGTACTGACCTCCAACAATGATTGTCGTAGGCACGTGCCTTTATCCCCTTAGGGAGGGTGAATCGATCTGCATTATGCAAGAGACACAGCGATCCCGGTAAGCAGTATTTCCTCCCGATTCTCCTACGCTCCCTCTCATCCCCTACTATGTTAATGTAACCCTTCGTCCTCCAAGGACATCCGTACACAGGACCAAACCGGCGTGCCCCGAAAATCGCCACAACCTGTATCTCCTCGCGCGGATAACGTTTCTTCGGCCGCAACCGCCGCAGGCGCAGCCCGCGAGCGAACCTACGCTCCACTTGATGACGAGGGCCTCACCAAGCGTCAAGTGAAAGCCGCGCAGGATCCATCTTCCAGCTTTCATTCGGCGCGAGGGGCAGAAAAAGGTATGGCGACTGGCGAGACAAGCGATCCCGATTCCGGCCCCACCATCCACCAAATCTTCGGCCCCGGCGGAATGCTCGCAAAGTGCATGCCGCAGGGCTACGAGCACCGCCGCTCGCAACTCGAAATGGCGGAAATTCTCGAGCAGGCCTTCCGCGAAAAAAAGCACGCCATCGTCGAAGCGGGCACCGGCACGGGAAAAACTCTCGCCTATCTCATCCCGGCAATCCGCAGCGGACGCTGCGTCGTAATTTCCACCGCCACGAAATCCTTGCAAGAGCAGCTCTACACAAAAGACATTCCATTTCTCCAAAAACATTTCGCGCGGAAACTCAATGTCGCCGTAATGAAGGGCCGCAACAATTTCCTCTGCCGCCAGAAAGTTCACTGGATGGCCGATCAGCCCTCGCTCAAGGGCATTGACGAGATTGACTGGTTCACGCAGATTGCCGACTGGGAAAAGCTCACTGAAACAGGCGACCGCGCCGAGCTGAATTTCCTGCCCGACGACGCCGAGCTATGGCATCGCATTGACGCGCGCCGCGACGCCTGCACCGGCCAGAAATGCCCCGAATATGGCCAGTGTTTCGTCACCAAGATGCACCAGCGCGCTGCCGACGCGGACATCATCATCGTCAACCACCACCTCTTCTTCGCCGATCTCGCGCTGAAGCAGGACGATTTCGGCAGCATCCTTCCCGAATACGCCGCCGTAATTTTCGATGAAGCCCACGAAATTGAAGACACCGCCGGTGATTACTTCGGCCGCGGAATTTCAAACTATCGTTTCGAGGAACTCACGCGCGATGCCGAGCAGGCCGTGCGCATGACGCGCGAAGGCGCCGCCCCTTTGCTCAAGCGAGTCACGCGCATCCGTGAACGCTCCCGCACTTTCTTCGAGCTGTTTCCCGGCCGCGAAGGCCGTTCCCCATTTGACCGCGCCGAGCGCGAACACTTCCTCGAAAATAATCGCGAAGCCTTCGATTCGCTTTTGCAATCCCTGAAAGCGCTCGAAACAGAAATCGCCGCGATCCCCGGCAAACCCGAGGAGTTGGTCAATCTCTCGCGCCGCAGTTTTGAATTGCGTGGCGAAACAGAATTTCTAATGGAATCCAATGAGCACAACTACGTCTATTGGATGGAGCGCCGCAATAAAGGCGTTTTCCTCGCCGCCACTCCAATTGACGTGAGCGGAATTCTTCGCGAGCAACTCTTCGAGCGCTTCGAGACCGTCGTCCTCACCTCCGCCACTCTCGCCGTCGCGGGCCGCTTCGATTTTCTGAAGCAGCGTCTCGGCATCCCGTCCGCGCTCGAGCGTGTGCTCCAAACGGAATTCGATTACAAAAAGCAGGCGCTGTTTTATATCCCTCCTAAAATCCCGGATGTCCGCGACGCCGGATTTCCCGCCAAAGCCTCTGAAGAAATCGCCACCCTTCTCGAAATCACAGAGGGCCGCGCATTCTGCCTTTTCACCAGCTATAGCCAAATGAACGAAGTCCACGGCCGCGTAAAACAGATTGTTGATTTTCCACTGCTGCTGCAAGGCTCCGCGCCGCGCCCCGCACTGCTCGAAAAATTTCGCAACACGCCAAATGCCGTCCTTTTTGCCACGCAAAGTTTTTGGCAGGGCGTTGACGTTCCCGGCGAGCAGCTCTCCTGCGTCATCGTAGACAAATTGCCGTTCGCCGTCCCCAGCGATCCGGTGATCGCCGCGCGCATTCGCGCATTGCAGGAAGAAGGCCGCAATCCCTTCGCCGAATATCAGGTTCCCGAAGCCGTCCTCGCGTTGAAGCAGGGCTTTGGCCGCCTCATTCGTTCGCGCAGCGATCGCGGCATCCTCGCCATCCTCGATAACCGCATCGAGCGCATGTCGTATGGTAAGATTTTCATTGCTTCGCTGCCGGAATACTCTTCCACGCGCGACATCGCGGAAGTCGCCCGGTTCATGCGGAAGAATCCTTAGAAGGACTCTCCATGTTTGAAGTCAGCGTTGACGAAATGTTTTCGGCGGGTCACGCCCTTCGCGGTTACAAGGGCAAGTGCGAAAATCCGCACGGACACAATTACAAGGTCCGCGTCGTCCTCGAAGGCCCGGATCTGAATTCCATCGGCCTGCTCTACGATTTTATTGACGTAAAAAAGATCATGCGCGCCATCATAGAAGGCTTGGACCACAAATTCCTTAACGATCAGGCCCCCTTCGACAAGGTCAATCCCTCCGCCGAAAACTTGGCGAAATACTTCTACGACCAGACTTTGCAGGGGATGAGGGAAATAAGTGAAAATTCATCGAATTCGAACAAGACCCCCAAAATCGCGTCCGTAACGGTCTGGGAGACCGATTTTACATTTGCTGTTTTTCGCCCTTGAGATTAAGTAGGTTGACCCACTTAATTTGTTTTTCGGCTCATTAGGTACGTCCAGAAAATGAATAAAGCCTTTATTATCATAGCGATACCGGCAATCCTGGTGGCCACGGGTTACTTCCTGATGGCGGCCTACTACGGTGCGCACCTCACCTACTATCGCATCTTCACCGCCGCAATTCTTTTTCTGCTGGCACTCTATTTTGTGAAAAAATATCACAAGAAAAAATCAGGCTCCAAAGTTGGCGAATGAAAAGGTAAAGGCCGGCTGAAATCGTGGTCGTCACTGAAATTTTCCGCTCCATTCAAGGCGAAGGAACTCGCGCCGGGTTGCCGTGTATTTTTGTGCGGCTCACCGGATGCAATTTGCGTTGCGTTTGGTGCGACACCGCTTACGCGTTTCACGGCGGCACGCAAATGACGATTGACGACGTCAGCAAAAAAGTTCGCGAGCTTTCCGGAAATGCGAATGCCGCGCACCAAATTCGCCTCGTGGAATTGACTGGCGGAGAGCCTCTGCTACAGCCGGACTGCATTCAGTTGGCGCAAACACTTCTGGCGGAAAGTTACACCGTAATGATCGAAACCAGCGGCGAGCGCTTCATTGGGAAATTGCCGCGCGAAGTCATAAAGATTGTTGATGTGAAATGTCCTGATTCCGGCGAAGCGAATACGTTTGATATGGCGAATCTCGCGGAGATGAATGAGAAGGATGAAGTTAAGTTTGTAATCGCTTCGCGCCGCGATTACGAATTTGCCCGCGATTTTACAGCGCACAACAATCTCGCCGAACGCGTGCGACAGGTTATTTTTTCTCCGGTCTCGCCGGATCCCGCGGGCTCCTGGCCGGGATTGGAAGCGCGTGAAATGGCCGAGTGGATTCTCGCGGACGCGCTGCCCGTGCGGCTCGGATTGCAATTGCACAAATTCATCTGGGACCCGGCCATGCGTGGCGTCTAACAAATCCAGCGTGTAACCAATCTTCTGCGATGTACGGTATCTTTGAAATGAAAATGAAACAAAAAGCAGTAGTGCTCGTAAGCGGCGGGATGGATTCGTGCGTCACGGCGGCGATGGCGGCGGAATCGTATGAACCTGTTTTTCTGCATGCCAGTTATGGCCAGCGAACGGAGCGGCGCGAACGCCGGGCGTTTGAAGAGATTGCCGATTATTACGACGTCAAGGAACGCCTGGTTGTCCGCCTGGATCACTTCAACCAAATTGGCGGATCGGCCTTAACGGATCAGCGCATCGCGGTTCCTGAACGCGAATCAGTGGCAGAAGTAGAAAGGCATAAAGGAATTCCAAATACTTACGTACCATTTCGCAATGCGCATTTTCTTTCTGTCGCGGTGAGTTGGGCGGAAGTGATTCGCGCGCGCGCGATATTTATCGGCGCGGTCGCAGAAGACAGTTCCGGTTATCCAGACTGTCGCCCGGAATACTATCGTGTGTTTCAGGAGTTGATTCGCGCTGGAACTCGACCGGAAACACAAATTGAAATCGTAACGCCTGTGATCGGAATGCGGAAAAGTGAAATCATTCGCCGGGGCATCGAGCTTGCTGCGCCGCTGCATCTAACTTATTCATGTTACCAGGCGGAAGATGAAGCATGCGGCCTTTGCGATAGCTGTCTGCTGCGGCTGCGCGCTTTTGCGGAGGCCGGACATACGGACCCTATCCCCTATCGGGCCGTAATGAGAGATAATGGGTAAGGATTGACGGGCTCCAGGGAAGCGGCAAGCCCGGCCGGGAGGAACGACCGTGAAGAAGGCAATGATTCAATTCGGAGTTGCTGCGATTGGTTTCGCTCTTTGCATTGCATTCGTGCTGGTGTGTTTTGCACCGCCAGCGTCCGCACAGGAGAAAAATGCGGTTCCGAACTCGCCTTCAAGCGGGACCATTAAGGGCACCGTCAAGGATGAAGGCGGCAAGCCGATGGAAGGAGTAATCATAACTTTTAGGGCCGAGGATGGAGGACTTGAGATAACGACCACATCGGACGCGACAGGCAAATACCTTAAGGGCGGTCTTGCGCCCGGAGGATATACAGTCACTTTCACTTTCAACGGTGAAATCATTTACAACGGCCCCACGAAAGTGGTTGCGGGCCACGACATGGGAATCAATGTCAGCCTTGCGGATCCCGACGTCAAACAGTTTCGCGAGAGAGCGAAGGCCTACTCCGAGGCGTCGAAGAAGAACGACACCATCAAAGGGCACTACGAAAGCGGGCACAACGCACTGATTCAGGCGCAGGAACTCCGCAAACAACAACTGCACGCACCTGCAGATCAGAGGGATAGTTTTGCTCCAAAGATCACTCCGCTTGCCACGCAGGCCGTCACGGAGTTTCAGCAGGCGCTGGAACTTGTCGGGAACAACGACGAGGACCGCCGGTCCATTTTAGGCTTGCTGGGCGACGCCTACGACACGATGGGAAAGTACGACGACGAAGCGGCGGCGCTCCAGAAGGCCGCGGCGATTGACCCACCCGCCGCCGGTTTCTACAACAACCTTGGGAATGCCCTGGCGAAAGCCGGAAAAATTGACGAAGCAAAAGCTGCGTACCTGAAGAGCGGGGAACTCGATCCGGCCAACGCCGCGCAAGCGTACCGGAATTTCGGCGCGGTGCTTTACAACACCGGGGGATTGGGAAACCCCGCGATGGTAGAGATTCTGAAAAAAGCGACGGATGGTGATCCCAAGAATGCCCAAGGGTGGTTCCTCTACGGGGCCGCGCTGGTAGCCAATATGCAATCCAAAATGGAAGGTGACAAAATCACTTTCATTATGTTGCCGGGCACAGTCGAGGCTTACCAGAAGTGCATCGAGCTCGACCCGAACGGCCCACTCGCCACGCTGGCGCGCCAGGGGCTGGAAGAGCTCAAGGCGATGGGTCTTGGCGTTGATACCAAGGTAAAGACGAAGCACTAAAGGCCGCGTAGTTTGACCAGATTCAAGAATGCGTGCGCATTCAAATAATTTCTGCACAGCGCAACGCCGAGGTAGTGAGATGAGCCGTTTGGTAGCGGTCGTTTTGGGTGTGTTTGTGATTCTCCTGGCGTCGCTCGCACTGATCCGTGGCAATGCGGCGGGCGCAGCGACCACGATACCCGATCCGGTGGTCGACGAGGCTCTAGCGGCACAAACGGGACAGGCGAAAATTGTCGTCGCGGGTGGATGTTTCTGGGGTGTGCAACTTGTATACGAGCACGTGAAGGGCGTTACCCATGCGACGGCAGGGTACGCCGGCGGAACAGTGAAGAATCCCGATTACGAGGAAGTCAGCAGCGGGACGACGGGGCACGCGGAGTCGGTTGAAATTGTTTACGATCCTTCAAAAATTACTTTAGGCCAGTTGCTGAAAGTGTTTTTCTCAGTCGCCCATGACCCGACGGAACTGAATCGCCAGGGGCCGGACACAGGCACTCAGTATCGCTCCGCAATTTTCTTTGTGAATCCGGAGCAGCAGCATATTGCGCAGGCGTATGTTGACCAACTCAATCAAGCCAAACTGTTTTCACACGCTATCGTGACGCAGATCGTTCCACTGAAAGCCTTCTATCGAGCGGAAAACTACCATCAGGACTTTGCCGTTCATAATCCGGACAATCCATACATCGCGACGTTTGATCTTCCCAAAGTGAAAAACCTGCAGCAAGAATTTCCCGCCCTCTACGTCACGTATCACTGAGCCGCATTCTTAGATTGGGGCACCTCGGAGCGAGCGGATACTGCTCCCAAGGCGAGCGTCTGCATTTCGGGAGGGACACGAGAAATCTTCATCGCTGTTTCAGAAGATTTGTTGGGAAGTACCGGAAAAGCAGAAGACGCGAAGTCCGCCGGGCGCAGGAATTATCCCGAAGCAGTGCCCAATGGAAAGGGTAGGAACGAAGACGACGGGCCAAAAACACGCCTCACATAGGTGACACGATTGACGCCGGTGTTGCTTAGAGTGAAGCAATGCCAGGTTGGCAGCCCTTTCAGCGACTGCAAACGTACAATGTAAGGGCTACAAGATTGGCAGACGAAACCGAAGGAATTCACTTGACTCTGGAACCTATTCCAGGCTGTAGGCTGCTCCCGTGAGACCTAACGCCTCCAAAGATCGGCCATTGTACTCGGGTGAACTCGCTCGGCTAGCAGGAGTTAGCCCCGACACGCTTCGTCATTACGAGCGTTGTCGCCTCCTGCCAACTGTGCCGCGCTCGGCATCGGGGTACCGCCTATTTCCCCCTCACGCTTTAGTGAGGGTTCGCCTGATACGAGGAGCGCTGTCTATCGGTTTCTCCATCAAGGAACTGGTCGCTATATTCGGTGAACGTGACCGCGGAGGAGCACCTTGCCATCGCGTGAGAGCACTCGCTGCGGGAAAACTCGCAGACTTGGAGACCAAGCTACGTGACCTGCAAGCTTGGCGCGGTGAGTTGCACAAGACACTTGCCGAATGGGACCGCATCCTTGGGAAGACTCCGAAAGGACAACGTGCTGGATTGCTGGAGGCCTTCGTTGCATCTCACCCGACGCGCCAGACGCGAAAGTCGTATTTAAGAAACGCTGGCTCGCGGTAATCGCAAACAGGAGACGCAACAATGAAAACGCTTCTGGCGGTCGCAGTTTGTTTGCTCATTCCTCTTTCGCTTTTGAACGCCCAACAGTCCTCCAATCAGCAGAAAGAACAATCATGCAACTGCGCAAACGAGTGTCCGATGCACAACAGTCACTCGCACGGGACCGCAGCCGCGACCACCATGGAAGAGCGCGGTCAGCAAGGCATGGGCTTCTCTCAAACCGCTACGACACACCACTTCTTCATAAAATCTGACGGGGGAGTCATCCAGGTTGAGGCGAATGACCCGAAAGATGTCACCAACCGCGACAATATTCGAATGCACTTAGCGCATATCTCGCAAGCATTCGCGAATGGAGATTTCGATATTCCCATGTTCGTGCACGATACCGTGCCTCCGGGCGTACCGGATATGAAGCGGCTGCGCGACAAGATCAAGTACTCGTACAACGAGACTCCAACTGGGGGCCGCGTTGTCATCACAACTGCTGATTCTGAATCCCTCACAGCGATTCACAAGTTCTTACGATTTCAGATCGAGGAACATAAGACCGGCGATCCAACCGAGATTCATCAATAGCGCCGACACAGAAACGCGTACACGTCAAAATTGACCACTGAGGCGAGTTCGGGGGGGGGGATCTTATGCATTCTTTCTGTAAAGACTTACGCAACGGAGTTAGATTGTTGGCGCGAGAGCCTGTATTCGCGTGTTTGGCAACGATCGCGCTTGCGTTGGGCATCGGAGCCACAACCGCGATCTTTTCGATGGTCAATGGCATATTGCTTCGTCCGCTTCCTTATCGGGAGCCTCGCCAGCTTTATCTAATCCGTGAAATCGTTCCCCAGATGGGCCAAATGGGAGGTTCTTGGCCGGCAAATCTCCGAAATTTCGACTCGTGGCGCAAACACAGTCAATCATTTAGCGCAATGGCTGTCGCGGAGCCTATGACGGCTGACTTAACCTCAACGAATCAAGCTAAAGAGATATACGGCGCGCACGTATCGGCAAATATTTTCGACGTTCTCGGAGTATCTATACGTCTAGGCAGAACGTTCTTGCCCGAAGAGGACGGACAGGGGCACGACAACGTGATTGTTGTCACCAATTCCTTTTGGCGTGATGAACTGCAATCAGATCCTTCCATCTTGGGGAAATCGATAACTCTAAATGGCGTGGCGAATGAAGTCATTGGTGTGCTGCCTGCATCATTTCGGTTCCCCAAAAACGATCAGCTCGGCCCTCGTGTGCAATTTGGTTCGCAGACGGCGTTTTTCAGACCTCTTGGTGTGGACCTCAACACCGTTTTCCCGCTTGGAAATTTCCGCTTCGCCGCGATTGCGCGCCTCAAGACTGGAATCACTCCCGTACAAGCCTTGGCCGATCTGAACGTTGTGCAAAGTCAAATCGCAAATGATCTGGCAAAAGATGGCGGTCGGAAGATTGAATTGCGGGCCGAGCTCACGCCTCTCGAATCAGAAGTAATCGGGTCTTCCCGTCGGGGTCTTCTACTCCTGCTGGCATCGGTGGGATCGGTACTGTTAATTGTATGCGTCAACCTGGCGGGACTGTCACTCGTACGAGCTTCTGGAAGATTGCGTGAGGGAGCGATTCGCATTTCATTAGGCGCCAGCCGCGCGCGTTTAGTTCGTCAGATGCTTACGGAGTCTGTACCCTTTTCTTTGCTCGGAGGACTTCTAGGAATCGCTCTCGCGTATTTGGGACTGACGTGGCTCGTTGGTTCTGCGCCAGCCGATCTACCAAGACTCGACGAAGTCCATATCGACCTGCGTGCCCTATTGTTTTGCTTATTGGTTTCTATCGGGGCAGGAATCCTCTTCGGAAGTCTTCCCGCTTGGCGCATTGCGAGTGTTGATCCGCAAGAGATTCTCAAGTCTGGCGGAACAACGATGTCTGGCGACCGAGGTGGGCGCAAGATTCGCCAAACATTGATTACGCTTGAGGTCGCTTTAACGGTATTGCTTGTCATCGTGGCCGGAACGCTTACAACCAGCCTGGTTCGGTTACTGCATGTGGACAAGGGTTTTGACGCAGATAAGATTCTCACAATGGATGTCGCTCTGCCTCCCCAAAATTATTCGCAGCAGGCAGATCGGCTCCATTTTTATGACGCAACGCGTCTTGCCGTTTCAAATCTCCCTCTTGTGCGGTCTGCCGCATGGATCAGCAAATTGCCTCTCGAAGGACAAGCGTTTATTGCGGTGGTCAACGTTCCCGGTATTGTCCAGCAGGACTACTCGAGGTTAATGGCCAACTTCCGGTTTGGAAGTCCTGACTATTTTCGAGCCATTGGAATCCGCCTATTACAAGGGCGTGTGTTCGACGAGGCGGATCGGGGAAAAAATGTGGCTGTGATTTCTCAAACCGTAGCCAACCTGGTATGGCCCGGGGAAAATCCCATTGGTAAGCAATTCCATCCTGGAGCGAACAATGCCCCTCTCACTGAAGTAATCGGAATCGTCGCCGATATCCGCACTGTTCGTTTGGATGAGCCCCCTTTGTCCATGGTCTATCTGCCATATTGGGAGCTTCAGACACCCACGACAGCCTCTCTCGTTGTGCGAACCAATGGAGATGCACTGTCTACAGTCGCCGAGGTTAGCAACGCGCTTCGCGGGATTGATCCTCTGGTTCCGATAGTGAAAGTCCGCACGATGGACGAGATAGTCACCGACTCCGTGGCCGGTAGAAGGTTTCAAATGCTCCTCGCCCGGTCATTCGCTTTCTGTGCATTGTTCCTGGCGGGACTCGGAGTTTTCAGCGTCGCTGCGTATTCAGTGAGTCAGCGCAGGCATGAACTCGGAATTCGTATGGCCTTGGGCGCAACATCCTCAAACATACGGCATCTCATTATGCGCGACGGGATGAAACCAGTCCTTCTTGGAATGCTCGTCGGAATTGCCGCATCCTTCTTGGTCGGAAAGGCCGTGAACAGTCTCTTCTTTGGAGCGCGTATGAGTGATCCCTTGATGTTGGCACTGGCCACTGCTGTTGTGCTGGCTGTCGGCACGCTTGGTTGCTATCTCCCAGCTGCCGCCACGAGTCGAATTAGCCCAATAAAGGTGCTGCGGACCGAGTAACGACACCTAGCCCTAGCGAATTGAAACGGCGGGCTGTGCCAACAAAGAGGAATCTCCTTCGAGGTTCAGGGCGCGGAGATTTCCTCCGCGCCGATTGCATTGAGAATGCAGGTAGCGGTCTGCTGGATATGTTCCAAGCTCTCTGTCAGGAGCTTGGCGTCTCCTTCGTAAAGTTGAATTTAATCTTGCGCCGCCGAGCCAGTCTCAAGGCCGATCCCGCAGCAACAACGAATGAAATTGCACGAGCTTCGGATCCGCGGACGGACCTTAACCCCGTCAGTTCACTCTCGAACCAAGTCGATGGATTTTCGGATAAGATTTGGCCGGATGAGCTTTGATAGTGTTAGGCGTGAATCTGAACGAGAGTGGAGATGCCTGATTTTTTGCGCTTCAGGTTCTCGGATGGGATTCCGGTTCGCGCGAAGGATTTTTCGCAGTCCGCCGTAGAAGGGCCGCGCATATTTCCTTCCATGAAGGCAAGCCCCGGGCATCGGCTGCAGGTCCCGCCGTGCACACACACGGAACAATTGGTCAGGTCGCGCAAAGTGATGGAGCGAACTTCATTCATCTGCGGTGAATGATTCCAGATGTCCAGGAATTTTGTTTTTCGGACGTTGCCGGTGGGCAGCGGGAATTGGACGCACGGGTAAACATCTCCGTAGGGAGAAACATAAGCCGCCGTGTGCCCCGCGCTGCAGGGCGTGGAGTCCAAAGCCTCGTCGTCGGCCCCCATAGGAAGAGCGCAGTTGTCCACGGCATCCCCGAGCAAGTTGCGATCGTGGAAAACTTCCGCCAGTGATTTGTCGCCAATGCCCAGATTCAGAGTTTTCCGGTTGCCGTCCATCATCGGGGTGATCGTCGGATCCATGGTGACTTGCACGCCCAGTTCAGCGGCCAGAGCCTTCACGCCGGGATAATCTCCGTAGTTTTGGACCATCAAGACATTCGCCATGATCACATGCAAACCCTCTTCGCAGAGGAAACGGATAGCCTTGATGGATCGAGCGTGCGAGCCCGGCACCTTGGTGATGGCGTCATGAACCTCGGGGCGGTGGGAATAGATGCTGATCTGAATGGTTTCCACGCCCAGATTGCGGATGCGCTCCGCCTCCTTTTTGCCAATCAGCAAGGCATTGGTTTTCAGCCGGACGCAAAAACTCTTTTCACGGGCGTACTCGAGAATCTCAAACAGATCCTTGCGGAGCAGGATTTCTCCGCCGCTGATGGTGAGAAAGAAAACGCCCGCTTCGGCCATCTGGTCAATCAGGTTCTTAATCTCGATAGTGGTCATCTCGCCGTGGTCATCGTGATCGAGATAGCAATGAACACACCGTTCGTTGCACCGGTAAGTGATGTCGAGTTGCACAGAAAGCGGGATGCCCAGCCGGAGAGCCTTGGCGCCCATTTCGACCATTAGGTTGCTCACTTCGGATTCTCCGGGGACATGGCCGGGGGGACATTTTTCTGATCAGCAATCGCCTGATCCGACACGATCAGGATGCCGTGGCCTGCAAGCTGTTCGACAAGGGCTTCGGCGTCTTTCATTGCCACTTCCGGCGAGACTTCAAAGTCCTTGCAAATGCGATTCGTCACAATTTCATCCAGCGGCGTTTTGCCGTCGGCCGCTTCCCAAATGGCGGTGGCCACGCTGTTCAAAGTGAAGAGGGTCGAATCGCGGGTGGACATGACCATCATCTCGCCGCCCATGAGCCGCGACGCAACGAAAGTGTCCCGGGCCACGAATCGTTTTCCTGGAATGCTTCCCGTCATAGAATCAGCTCCCAAACTTTTGCGTCGGGCCTGAAAGTAAGCCGGCGGACAGGCACACGCCTGGCAAACTCGCACGCCGACTCAAAGACCGCGTTGACCAGCTCAGGATCTTCGGCAAAGAACAGGATATTCCTGAGAAGAGCTTGAACGGCGATTTTTTCGTCCAGTGATTCGATCTTGTTATCGTTGCCTTGGGCGAGCAGGAACACTTCCGCGATGGGTGCGCGCAGATTTTCTCCGATGCGGGCGAGTTCGCCGGCAAATGGAGTGCCGAAGGCGAAATAACCGCCGGGCCTTTTGACGACATAAGAAATTTCGTCGGTGAGCAGCGAAACATCGTGCGGCGCCAAGCTGGAAATGGTCGTTTTACCCGCGCCGGAGACGCCGCTGAAAATAAAAGCCCGCCCGTTGCGAACAGCGCTGGCCGCGTGCAGAAGAAAGCCTCCCTCTTTTGCCAGAAGAAGCGTGTGGACGATGCGCAGCACGCAATCAATGGAATAAGGATTGGCGGTCTGACGAACGCGGCCGCGCCCCGCGGAAGGATCCCATTCCGCATGGAAATCGCCGCGATCAAAGCACCACTTCCCGGAATCCCAGCGCACGGAGACATCCTGGTCTTTGGCTATGAGGCCCGGGGGATCGAGGTCAATCTGAAATTCAAATCTGGGTTGCCGGGAGTTGGCGACGAATCCTGAATACCGCTTGTTCAGCAAATCAATGAAAGCGGGGTCTTTCGCGGACAACCGGATAGGCAGTCCGGCGATCTCAATCACCACATGTGCGGCGCTTACGAGTGGCGCAATATTGGAACGATTGGCGGCAGTCAATGTGTCCGGCAATTCAACTCCTTCGAGAACTGCTCATATCACAGAGCGGTAACGCGAAGATATATAGATGTGGCGCGGTCCGAAATGCGGAGCAGCCGGCAAACCATTTGCTCCCCGGTGGTAAGCCGCGTGCGGAGCCGCACACGCCGGTTGCCGCGCTCGATTTGTGTGACACGCCCGAGCAATTCCGAACCGGAAACCAGAGGATCATCGCGCCGGGCGCGGTCACCGCGGGTTGCCAGCAGTGGCTCGCGCGCCTTGCCAGCAGTGGCTGTTACCCGATGGCAGACGAGGCGTCCCGAGCGCACGAAGACGACAATTTCCCCGTGAGAGATTTCTTCCACTTCGGCGGATTCAAGAGTTATCAAATCACCGGGTCGCATTGCGGGAAGCATACTGGCGCCGGTAACGCGCAAGCGGATGCGCCCGAATTTGCGGACTGCCTCTCTAACAAGATTGCATTGAGATGCGTTCAATACGCCCATAGGAAAAAGTTTCGCCATCCGCCGGAAAATACGCGCCCGGAAAAGGTGGACTAGGATTTCTTCGGGTTCGAGTGACACCCGCCCTGCGTAGCATGGATCTTGCCGCAGGAGAGCGCGGAAACTTCAAACACGCGCTCGAAGCGGAACGACGGGGTCTCATACGGTTTTTTCCTGCCGGTCAACTCCTTCGTTCCCTGCAGGCCCTGCTTATTTGAGTCCGATGAATCGTTGATCGTCACGTGTCGTATCCCCCCATCGCTTATTGTAATGCAGCTTGCGTTAACTTGACAGCGCATCCCACACCGATGTGGCCGTTGCATTCCGGAAGGCCGGGATTTCCCGTGCCGGAAGCGGAATTGATCCCCGAACCCAGCGTGAAATAGATACTGGATGCCTGGCTGGACGCGGAGACGTTGTCCACAATGATTCCGCTGGTTGCTGCTCCAAGGTTGTTGGCAGGCAGCGAGATTGCTGCCGTGACTGGTCCGGGGGCGCCCGCAAAAGTGTTCCAATTCGCGACCACGTCGAGGTTCGTGATGTTAATGGACATTATGCAACCGGCGCCATCCGTTTGGCATGCGCCAGCGGGAATAGGATTCGCTCCGTTCGCCCGGTCTCCAATACTGAAAAAAATCCACTCCGTCGAGGTCCCCGTGTTCTCAACTTCAGTTAGCGGGGAGCATTCTTCGCTGCTGGCGCTGACGAGTCCCGCCAGAGGCGTGGTAGGCGCGGCGCTTAGGATACCCGTTGCGCTGAAGTTCAGTTGATAAATCGCTGGATGGTCCCTTGCTGCATTTTCTTTTCCACATATGTAGAAGTGGGCCGTGGCGGGAATAGCACCGGCATTTGCACTGAGATAATTGTTGTCAAATGAGCCCATATGTATCGCGGAGGTTGGAGCCGCGCCAGTTCCTCCGATGTGCACGGAGACGCTGGCGGCGGAAAGCGAGGTGTTATTCTGCACCAGAGTTCCGCCCGCCGCATCCGTGCCGTTGACAGCGAGTACGGTTGACTCGGTGCCGTCGACGGTGGGTGCATCCACGATGGCGCCTCCGCCGGTACCTACTTGAATGGTGGTGGCGCCAAGAGTATGAGTTGATTCCACAACAAAGCTCAAGAGTCCGGAGCCATCGCCGACCAAAATATTCCCCGAACTGGTATCCATCACGGGACTGCTGAGAACGGTCGCAGCGTGGACGGCAACGGGCCATCCGGTTGTGACCTCCTGCGGCGCCCCGAGGAATACGCCGCTGAACTTATGGATGTTTCCGGCGTTGTCACCCACATAGAGGTTATCGGTGTTGTAGTCGTAGTAGGGCGAGGAGTTAGTGTCCTGCGGCGCGCCGCTAAACCCAAGGTTATAAATGCAGGAAGGCTTGTTGCAATTCGACCAGTTAACCCCAGATGCGAGAGTTAGATCCGGATTGACTCCGCCGCCAGGGCCAGTGCCTTCGCCAGCGGCAAATTGCAGAATGTGAAGAACCGCGCCGGCTGCGCTCGTCTCGACATATGCGACTTTGGTTCCGTCACCCGAGATCACCGGTGAAGTCGTAGCCGCGCCCGCGGCATTCGTGGAAGTCGTGTAGGACCACATTACCGAAGGGCCATTCGTGTTGCACAATCCTCCCGGAGTATCTGCCTGCGTGGAATAGAGGTTGTTAAACGCGAAGATGCTGGATTGCCCCGCACCGGCAGTGCCGGCCGCCCAAGCGAAACCTGTCAAGGTACTTGCATACACTATCAGGTTCCCATTCGTGCCCGCCTGCTCGGAAGTGACGGTGACGACATTGAGGGGAGGCGCTGCTGTAGTGACGCCGACCGCGGCCTCGTTGCGCGCGATGGCAGCCTCGAAGTTCCCCGCTGTTGCATTGGTGCTACCGGCGACGAGGAAATTCAGTCCATCATTCGCGCCAGCGCCATTCGCTCCCGCTCCGCCACCAATCGTAAGCCTGGCCCCACTGCTGCTGGCCAATGCAAAGTCACCCGCCGCGCCATCCGACGAAGCGGTAACCGTATCCACGGTCGTTGCTTCCCCAACGGGGTGCGTAACGGCGGGGTTCGGTGCGGTTGTCGTGGCGACATTGAAGCATGTCGCGGTCGCACATTCACCGATAGCGTCGTCAATGATGGCTTTCAGGTTTTGTGCCGCCGCCGTGTTGCTGACGCCCGCCAGGACATCATTCACAGCCGCGAGTGCTACCGTGCGAAACCTATAAGTGATGGCGCCGACGGTGACCGTGTCGTTGTTGTGCGGGCCGCCGGCTGCCACGGTGACGGTGCCTGATGCGGTAGTCAGCGCACCAGTGTTTGCGACCAATACAATTGACTCTGCGCCATTCGTAATTGTTGCAGTTTGACCGTTCGTCGCGGTATTGGCGGTGAACGTACCGGTTTCAGTGGCAAACGCCCCCGCGCTTGACGCGAGGCCTGAATTGAACACAACGTAGTCGAGGGCGCAGTTCGGTGCGGCGGAGACATCAAAGCTGAATTTCGCTGGAAACATCTCAGTGCCTGTGGTGGCGTTGGGCTGCATGGACATGCCCCAATCCGAACGCAGCGAGGGCGCGGGCGTGCTATCGCTAACGGGCCCGGGCATTCTTGGACGGAATGGCGTGGGGAAAGGCTGAAGGATGCCGGGATTATCACCGCGAATTAAATCGGGACCGGCTCCCTGATCCTGCACCTTTGGCATCAAGATGCCTGGATTCTGCCGCAACCACTGATGTCCGTAACGAAGATCGCGCGCCACGCGCCATGTCTGCTCCATGGTGGTGGGCCGGGAAAAGACCATATGCCGGTTGCTCCAATCGGTGCTCATGTGCACCGGCGCTTTGCGCCCTTGAGCACGAACCCACTGCAGAAGGGGCAACAAAACCACCATGGCCACGACCACTAGCGCCAATCTATGATTCCCTTTGCCATTCCAGTTCATTGCAAGCCTCGCAGAGTAAATTTCTTAACCAAAAACCGTTTACGAACAGTTGCACCGAAATGAAACTTCCTTTTGCACTATCGAGAGAACGAATCGCGTCCGTTCTCAGAGAAGGTCGCGAGCAGCCCCGCCGCCGCGCGATGCTGGGGCGTACCACAACCCCGTAAATGAGTCTGGGAACTCACCTTAAGGAGAATAGGAATGCGCGAGGTGGGTGTCAATCCAACTATGGAACTGTGCGTACCAAAAAGGTACGCCCAGTTGGACGGAAAGTGATGAGCGTCGGACGGCTGTACCGTTGTGGGAAATGATGCGAAGTGCGGGAAGTTGGGTATACACGGCGAATCCTGGGACAGTTGAACACTCAGAAGGAGCGGGGGGCACACTGGCAGGACGCCTTGAGACGCGCAAGTGCCCTATCGCGAAAATATATCCGGTAGGCTAAGCTCATCGCGGTAGAGGCGAAACTTGACCCGACGCGCTGATTCCGCATCCCCTCGCATTCGGAATGAAGAGGAACTACTGCTGTGCTGCGCGCGCACTCGTGTGAGCGCGAAGATGGGAGATCGCATTCGCACGCTTGTGCGCGGGCCGCTGGATTGGGAAGCGTCCTATGCCGCGGCGATCGAGCATGGCGTTCTTGCGCTGGTGAGCCGGAATCTTCTGTCTGTGTGCCCCGACGATGTTCCCGAGGAATTCCGAAAGAGAATGAAAGCCGACCTCCTGAGAATCGCGCAACGGAATCTATTTCTCACAGCGGAGATGCTGCGGCTTTCGAGAATGCTGCACGCGGAGGGGCTGTTCGCCGTTCCGTACAAAGGACCACTTCTTGCAGCGGAGGCGTATGGCGATTTTGGCTTGCGGCAATTTGTGGATCTTGATTTTGCCGTCCTGCAGCGCGACATTTTCAGGTCGCAGGCGATCCTTATGAGGGAAGGATACCGGGCGTCTTTTGGCGAGGTGACGCGGGAAGAAGGCGCGAAGCCGACGCTGAGCGAGTATCAATACATACGCGCAGAAGGGAATGTGGTGGTGGAGCTGCAAACGGAGACGACGCTGCGTTATTTTCCAAGCCCTCTGGATTTTGAGGAGATGGGCCGCAGGCTCGAACCAATTTCGCTTGCGGGCGCACAGGCCTTCACATTTTCCGCGGAAGATACATTGCTGCTGCTTTCCGTCCATGGCGCAAAACATTTCTGGGAGCGGCTGCTGTGGATCGCGGATGTCGCAGAGCTTTTACAGGCATGCAGTGGTCTGAACTGGGAAAAAGCGTTTGCACGCGGCGAAGAATTGAAGGCGGGACGGATGCTTCGGCTGGCGTTATACGTTGCCGAGGAGATGCTCGGCGCGCCATTGCCGGAGGAGGTGAAGAAAAAAATCCAAGCCGATTCCGCGGTGAGAAAACTTGGCAGGCGCATCCGCGCGCGATTCTCTCTCAATGCGGAAGCACCTCTCACCGTGTTCGAACGATTCCACTTCCGCGTAATGAGCCGCGACAATCTGCGGCAAGGAGTGTCGTACGCTCTGCGGCTTGCAACTTCGCCCGCAAATCCCGATCGAGCGGATATGCCGCTGCCCGGGTGGCTCTCCGGCGCGCGCAGATTCCTGAGACCTTTGTTGCTCACGAAGCGTTATGGCGTCCGGCGTTCAAAGACAGGCCAGGGCCAATAAACCCCGGACGGGAATGGCGGCGGCAATCTCCTGATTCACACCGCAACGGGCGCGGAAGTCTTTATTGCGTAAGAACATGATTTGTAGCACTGTGCATATGGACTTATGAGTTTTCGGATCGCCAACCCCTTCTGGCGCTGGATATTTCTATCGCTTTCCGTTTTTGTTTTCCTCGTTGTCGCATACGTTGGAGGTAAATCCGCGTATGCGGATCATCTGGAAACATCTTCCCAACCTCAAGATTGGGTTCGAGCTACGCTGGTTGAGCCTGATAACGGAGCATATTGGTACAAGTTGGGGCTCTATCGAGAGATGGACATTGAAAATGGGGATTTGAACAAGGCCATTGAGTATCTCAGCCGCGCTTCGGCGCTCGATCCCAGGTCAGCAACATATTTTATGGGATTAGCCGGGGCATATGAGACCGCCGGACAGCCTGCAAAGGCGCGGGAATCATATTTATCCGCGCTGGAAGAATATCCTCTTTCCCCCGAGACGTATTGGCGTTACGGAAGTTTTCTACTGCGGCAGGGAGACACGAAGCAGGCTTATCCAGAAATTCATCTTGCCGTGGTTGGAGATCGCACGCTCATTCCGCTGGCTGTTTCGCGCGTCTGGCTGGAAACGCGCGAGGTCCAACCTCTTCTCGCTACAGTTTTGCCTCCCGATGTTGATGCATACCAGCAAGCCCTGGAATGGTTCTGCGATGCGGGAGAGCTGGACGCCGCTCTGGCCGTATGGAAGCGGATGATTGGCCTTCACCAGACCATTCCGATCACGAATTCCTTTTTGCTGGAAGATCATCTGCTCAGTGCGAACCGAGGGGATGACTCCCGCCAGGTGTGGCAAGAGGCTCTTGCGGCGAGCGGAAACAGAAGTGAAACTCGGCCGGCTGGATCATTGATCTTCAACGGCAGTTTTGATTCGGACCCTGTCAATGGCGGTCTCGACTGGCACATCGTTCCAACGCAGGGCGTTACATTCGATTTCGACACCACTGCTCCGCATTCGGGGCGTCGCGCGCTTCGCATGAAATTTGACGGCACGCAAAATACCGATTTCAAGGGCTTGTGGCAAGTCGTCCCCGTTGAGCCGGGCCAACGCTACCGCTTCGAGGGATATTTGCGCACGTCCGGCATCACGACGGACAGCGGCGTCCGGTTCATGATTGTGCTTCCGGGAGCGGATCAGGCGCCAATTGTCTTGGACAATCTTACGGGCGATCATCCCTGGATCGCCCAGACCGCGGAATTTACCGCGGCGGCCGGGGCCCACTTCGCAAGAATCATCGTCGAACGTCCCCCCAGCCAGAAGTTTGACAACAAGTTGGCGGGAACGGCATGGGTGGATGACATTTCCTTGATTCCCGCAGGAGCTTCCAGCCACCCATGAAAACCCTGCGGATAGGGATCTGCCTGCTAGTGGTTTTTACCGTCGCAGCGAACGGGGCGGTGGAACCGTGGTCGGAAGCAATTATGGAAATCGCCGCGGCGGCAATGTTTTTATGGTGGGGATATCTGGTGGCGAGTCACAAGAATGGCGTGATTTCCTTTAGCCCCGTGATTTGGCCAGTGCTGGGGATCGTCTTTTTTGGTTTGCTGCAATATATTGCGCCGCTTTCCGTGTACCCATATCTGACGAAGCTGGAAATTCTGCGGTGGACATCTTATTTGCTGGTCATATTCCTTGCGAGCCAGGCATTTCAAACACCGCGCCACTGGGGAAATTTCGCCTGGTTTCTTGTGTGGTTCGGATTTGTCGTCGCTGTATTCGGAATCCTTCAGGACCTCACATATAACGGAAAGCTTTATTGGTTTCGTGAACTTAGCGGAGTGGTCCCATATGGACCTTATGTAAATCGAAATCATTTTGCAGGCTTCATGGAGCTGGTGATACCGGCCGGTTTGGCGACGCTGGCCGTGCGCGGGGTTCGCCGCCAACAAATCCCATTGATTGCGTTTTGCACGGCGCTCTCCATTGGCGCGTTAATCCTTTGCGCATCGCGGGCCGGAGTCGCGGCTTTTGCTTGCGCGCTTCTCATTCTCCTTTTGCTGCTCGTGCTTCGACGCGGAGAAAAGCGCCACTTGTTCATATTTGCCGTCGTATTGATTTTGGCGGGGGGACTTGTGGCGTGGATGGGCGCGGATCAAGTGGTCCGGCGATTTCGAGAAGTGAAGAATCCGGAATTTTCGGAGTCGCGCCGCGTTGCAATGATGCGCGGGGCCTTGCACATATTCCGGGCAAACCCATGGACCGGCACCGGACTCGGGACAACAGTTTCCGTGTATCCGCGCTTCGAGACCCTCTACGACGGAAAGACAGTGGACCACGTCCACAATGATCACCTCGAGATTCTTGCGGAAACTGGAATGATTGGCGGCGCGTGCTGGCTGGCATTTATCGGCATACTCATCCGGTTCGGGCTGAAGAATCTCTCCTCCCGCAACGAACCGCTTGTGCAAGCCCTGCAAATCGGCGCTCTGGTGGCATGCGCGAGTCTCTTGATCCATGGGCTGGTGGATTTCAACCTGCATATCCCTTCCAACGCCCTTCTTTTTTTTCTGCTGGCTTATTTTGCGACTTCAAGCCCGTCAATTGGTACCGCTGGTACTGCTATGCGTACTGCTAACTAATTAGGCGCATTTCAACAAATCCGGAATTAATCTCGGTTGAAGAATCAACCTGTCCGGTATAATTCTGTGCTCGTGGGGGAATTTGTCCAATGCTTTTTGCGACTCGTGGTGTATCCAAAGCCTTAGTGCGAGTGAGCCTGCTTGCATGTGCGGCAGGAATCGTCGCGCCGCTCTCGTGTTTTTCTCAACAGAAAGTCGAAACCACCGATGAGACAAACAGCAAGATCCATGAGTTGGCCAAGAATCATGAATCCATCGGAGGGGAATACAGGATCGGCGGCGGCGATGTACTCAGTGTGGAAGTGTTCGACGTTCCCCAGTTAACCCGGGAGATCAAGGTGAGTGAGAGCGGCTACATCGCTCTCCCTTTGCTACCAGTGCGCGTGCTGGCGAAAGGGCTTACCGGACCGCAACTCGAAGAGAAACTCCATGAGTTGTTACAGGCAAATGGCCTGGTTACCAATGCCCAGGTCACAGTTTCGGTCAAACAGCAGAATAGCCATCCGATTATGGTGATCGGCGCTGTCCGCACGCCGCAGGTTATCCAGGCGGTCAAACCCATGAGTCTGGTTGAAATTCTGTCGGCTTGCGGCGGCATTGCCGATGATGCCGGCGAGTCCGTGATTGTTTCAAGGGACTCTCCGATGGACGCAAGCACCACTCCGGGTGGCGATGCAAATGATGATTTGCCGATCCCCCAAACACTTTCTGTGAACTTAATAAGTCTGCTGAACAATTCAGATCCAAAAAACAACCTGATCCTGACCGGTGGCGAAACGATATCCGTGCCAAAGGCGGGCATTTTTTATATCGTCGGCGCAGTCAACCATCCGGGCGGGTTTGTGTTGTCAAATAGTTCCGATGAAATGACAACACTGATGGCCCTTGCCCTCGCGGCAGGCACGACATCCACAGCGAGAACCAGTGACGCTGTGATTATTCGCAAAGATCCCTCCACCGGGAAGAACAAAGAGATACCGGTAAATTTGAAGCTGATCCTGGCAAGAAAGTCGGATGACGCCAAACTTATGGCCAACGATATCCTGTTTGTACCCGACAGCTCCGGGAAAAGAGCACTCCACACGATAGGACAGGTTGCGGTGAGCATAACGACCGGGGTTGCCATCGCAAGGATAGTCCCTTAGAGCCCCCCTGCATTCCAGCGGCGGGGTCGAGGCAGATTTGGAAGGAAAAGATGGACGAGACAAATATTATTCCAAGAGACCGCAAGACGAACGGCGCCATCGAACTTGTTCCGGCACCTTCGCTGCTTTCCTGGGAGCAGTCACCGCGCGAACCGCACCTGCTTGATTACCTGCATGTTTTGCGCAAGCACCAATGGCTGGTCCTGACTTTCGCGGTAACGGTTGTGACGCTGGTCTCCATTGCCACCTTGAAGATGAAGCCGGTTTATCAGGCCACCGCGCGAATCGAAGTGGACCGCGAAACGCCAAACGTTCTTCCTTTTCAAAGCATGGATGCCGAAGGCATGTACATGGATCTCGAGAATTACATCGAGACCGAGTCCAAGGTTCTGCAGAGCGACACGCTGGCGATGCTGACGATTAAGAAGACGGGCCTGGCATCAAACCCTGCATTTGGCGGCGCACCTGGATTGGAACTCCCTGCCCTTTCTCCCGACCAGCCGCCGATAACGCGGCCCGCCATTCTTGGGGAATTCGTGGGATCACTGGGCGTCAAGCGGGTCCCCAATAGCCGGTTGCTGGATGTAACATTTGAATCCACGGATCCGCAACTCGCCGCGCGGGTATTAAATGCGCACTTGAAGAACTTCAGGGAAGAAAATTTCCAGAGCCACTATGACGCCACAAAGCAGGCCTCCGATTGGCTGGAGGGCCAGCTCGACGACATGAAGGTAAGGGTCGAGAAGTCCGAAGAAGAACGCCTCCGATACGAGCGCGAGAACCAGATTTGGACCGTGGACGAGAAGGAAAACATGACTTCGCAGAATCTTTCGGAGATCAACACAGAGCTCTCCACGGCTGAAGCGGACCGCATCAAGAAGGAAGCGGAATTCAACGTTGCAAAAGGCGGGGATGTAAACTCAATTCCCGCGGTTCGTGACAGCAGTTTGATCCAAAGTTTGACGGGCAAGCAGGCCGAGCTTCGACAGACGTACACGTCAGAGCTCGCCCGGACCGGCCCGAATTGGCCCCAAACAAAGTCGTTGCTAGACCAGATAAAGAGCCTCGACCAACTCGTAGAAAATGAGAAGAAGAATATTGTGGGCCGGATTGAAGAAGAGTACGACGCATCCGTCCGCCGCGAGAAACTTCTCTCTGACAATCTTGAGCGCCAAAAAGCGGTTGCCAACCAGATGGCCGAAAAGATGGTGCAGTACAACATCATCAAGCAAAACGCCGAGGCCAACAAGCAGCTCTATGTCGGCTTGACACAAAAGCTAAAGGAAGCCGGGATTTCGGCTGGTTTGCAGTCGAACAACATCCAAATCATAGATCCGGCGATGGTCCCGTCCACACCTTCCCGGCCGAATAAGACGCGCAACATCATGATGGCCTTTCTCGTGGGGTTGGTCGGAGGGATCGGACTGGCTTTCTTGCGCGAATACATGGACAACACCGTGAAGACGCCGGATGACGTTGAGCTACTTGCCAGGCTGCCATCGCTCGCGGTGGTTCCCGCTTTTGGAAGTCTTGACAGCAAACGCAGCCGGATGCAGAAGCTCCTTAAGGGCGCTTCCTCCAATGGCAAAGACATGCGCGTCGAGTTAGTTTCTTATTCCATGCCGCAGTCGCAAGTCTCCGAGGCGTTCCGTTCCTTGCGGACCTCTCTGCTTCTTTCACAGGCAGGACACCCGCCACAGGTGATCCTGGTGACCAGCGCATTGCCTCGCGAAGGAAAAACAACCGCGGCCGTGAATATCGCCGTGACCCTTGCGCAACTTGGCGACAAAACGCTGCTGATTGACGCCGACCTCCGTAAGCCCGGTGTGACGCGCGCGCTGAGCCTGCCAGACGGCAAATACGCCGGACTGAGCTCGTATCTTGCTGGCGTGTCATCTCTCGACTTGGTCACCGTGCAACATCCGGTGATTTCAAATCTCGCCGCAGTCCCGACGGGACCGATTCCGCCAAACCCCGCGGACCTGCTCTCTTCGGACCGAATGCGCCAGGCGATTGTGGAACTCAAGAAGGGATACAAATTTATCGTGATTGATTCGCCGCCGATTATGGCGGCCACGGATGCGGTCATCCTGTCTGTACTCGTGGACGGCGTTTTGCTGGTTGTACGCAGCGGGGAGACGCCCAAGGAGGCGTTCACGCGCATGAGGGACTTGCTCGCGGGAGTGAAGTCCCGGCTGCTGGGCGTGCTCCTGAATGCCGTGGATTCCAGCGCCCCGGACTATTACTACTCGTATCGGTATTACCCCTATTCGTATGGGGGCTACAGCCACGACTCGAAGAGATCTGCTTCGGGCCCCGCGGCAAGTGCTTGAGGCCTGTACCGAAATTGGATCTGTTTCGTTGGACACTTAGGGAGGTATTTTGCGCTTTCTGATAACCGGCGGCGCGGGTTTTATCGGATCTCACCTTGCCGAGCGGCTGCTGGCCCGCGGCGATGAGGTCTTTCTGTTCGACAATCTATCCACCGGCAGCATGGAAAATATCCGTCACCTGAAATCATCTGAACGGATGCATTATTTCCTGGACTCCATTGACAACCGCCAGTTGCTTGCGGAGTTGGTGGATGAATCCGATGCCGTGTTCCATCTTGCCGCCGCTGTCGGAGTGCGCCTGATTGTCGAAAGCCCTGTCCGTACGATTGAGACGAACGTCAACGGCACGCAGCACGTGTTGGAAGCCGCCTACAAGAAACGCAAACGAGTTTTCATCGCTTCCACCTCGGAAGTGTATGGCAAGAGCACGCAGGTGCCCTTTCATGAAGAAGCCGATCTGGTCCTTGGGCCGACGAGTAAAGGACGCTGGAGTTATGCGGCGTCCAAAATTCTTGACGAATTCCTCGCGCTTTCCTACTGGAAAGAGAAGAAACAGCCGGTGATTGTGGCGCGCTTCTTCAATACCGTCGGGCCGCGGCAGACGGGACGCTATGGAATGGTCCTGCCGAATTTTGTTTCCCAGGCCCTTAAGGGCTCGCCAATCACGATTTTCGGCTCGGGTAAACAGTCGAGGTGCTTCTGCGATGTGAAGGACTGCGTGGAAGCAATGCTCAGGTTAATGGGGAATGATCGCGCGGTCGGAGAAGTCATTAACATCGGGACGGATCGAGAAATCACGGTCGAAGGCCTGGCGCAAGTCGTTAAGGAAAGGACCGGGAGTGCCTCTCCGGTCACCTACATTCCATACGACCAGGCATACGAACCAGGATTTGAGGATATGATGCGCCGGGTACCGTGCCTCGATAAGTTGGAGCGCCTGACTGGCTTCCGGCCGGCGACTTCGCTCGAGGAAATCGTGGACCGCGTGGCGAAATATTTCGAGCAAAAACAGGTGCTTGTGGGGACGGCTCAGGAGTCAGGCGGCGCGATTTAGGTAAGCGCTTATCGCGCTTATTCTCCCGAGGAGAAAAACGTTTTGACCGTATGCTCTTGATTAGCATGGGTGCGCCGCCATCGAGCGCCCCCGCGGAGGGAATCAGGTGGATAGCGTCACCGCGGCCGGGAGAGCGGATGAGGGAAAATGAGCTCCAATTCGCAACGGCCCTGGGTTTCCGTGGTCATACCCGTTTATAACGAACGGGCGACAATCGAGGAAATCCTCTTTCGCGTTCAGGCGGTCGAAGTCGATAAGGAAATTGTGGTAGTGGATGACGCGTCAACGGATGGCACGCGCGCCCTCCTCGAGCAGATTGCGCAGTCCGTCCAGCAAAACAATACCTCCTATGTATTCCCCGAATCTGGAAGGCAACTAAGAACGGACAACATCAGCGTTTACTTCCAGGAAAAAAATCACGGAAAGGGAGCGGCGCTCCGGCGCGGCATGAAAGAGGCCAAGGGCGAGACGATTTTGATCCAGGACGCCGACCTCGAATACGACCCTCAGGATTACCATCGCCTGTTGGACCCCATTTCGCGCGGTTTGGCCGACGTCGTTTACGGTTCCCGCTTTCTTAGCGGTCCTCACCGCGTACTTTATTACTGGCATTCGGTTGTGAACGGCATCTTGACCACATTTTCCAACATGCTTACCGATCTCAACTTGACCGACGTGTGGACGTGTTACAAGGTTTTCCGTCGTGAAGTGGTTGAAAAACTCGATCTGAAGGAAGATCGTTTTGGATTTGAGCCGGAGATCACTGCAAAGGTCGCGCGCGGACATTGGCGCGTCTATGAAGTGCCGATCTCTTATTATGGCAGGACCTACGCGGAAGGAAAAAAAATCAGTTGGAAGGACGCCTTACCCGGCCTGTGGAGCACCATTCGATACAGCATGTTCCGATGATGAATTCAGAAAGGAACGCGAGCAGGAATGGATAGCGCAGGGCGATTGCAGGGCGGCGAACAACGCGCAACGGCCGCGGAGGGAACGGCCGCCCCGCTCGAAATGGCAAGCGCCGCATCCTCGCGCCGCGCCGCGGAGACGCGCACGAAGGAGAAAATCTTCGGACGCATTTCGTACGGCGGCGCGCTCGTAATCCTGTGGGTTCTTTCTCTGCCTCTCGTAAATCCTTTCGTCCATGGCGATGGCGTGGGCTACTATGCTTATGTTCACTCCATTTTGATCGATCATAATCTTCAATTTGAAAACGAATGGAAAGCCGGCAATGAATCCTTTGTGATGGGTCGAATGGCGCCGAACGGCGAAATCCGAGCCAGCCAGTACACAGAAACGCATCACCTCGATAATCATTTTTCAATTGGCCCCGCGATTCTGTGGGCTCCGTTCTTTGCCGCTACCCATCTCGCGATTACCACGCTGAACCGCCTCGGCATGCACATAAATGCCGATGGCTTTTCGCGCCCCTATCTTTTGACAATCGCCCTGGCGACTGCCGGATATGGTTTCCTTGGCCTGTGGCTCAGTTTTTGTCTCGCGCGCACGTACGTCGCCGAAAAGTGGGCGTTTCTCGCAACCGTGGGATATTGGTTCGCAAGCTCGTTGATTGTCTACATGTATTTGAATCCCGCATGGTCGCACGCGCACTCAATGTTTGCGGTGGCTCTCTTCCTTTGGTATTGGCATCGCACGCAGGGACAAAGGACCGGCCTCCAATGGATCATTCTGGGTTTGATTGGCGCGCTGATGGTAAACATTTATTACCTCAACTCCGTCCTTTTGCTGATCCCCGCGTTCGAAGCCCTTGGCGAATATATCTCGCTCATTCGCGGCCGTAGCCGTCAGGGAACTTCCTTCACGCGTTTGCCCGGATCCCATGTGCTGTTTGTGGTCGTTTTCCTGGTTGGCATGTTGCCCACGCTCATCACTCGAAAGATTATTTATGGCCACTTTCTGGCTACCGGGTATCCCCAGGCAATTGATTGGAACTGGACTCATCCTGTTTTTGTAAGCGTGCTGTTTTCATCCGATCACGGCTTGCTGTCCTGGACGCCGATTCTTGTGTTCGCGATTGCCGGACTGTTCTTTTCGTGCTCGTACGACCGCAAGTTCGCCGCGTACCTCGGCCTAATCAGTTTGATCTTTTTTTACGTTATCTCCTGTTACGCAAGTTGGGACGGACTTTCCTCGTTTGGAAACCGTTTCTTCATTTCGCTTGGATCAGTATTCATCATCGGATTGGCGATGTTTTTCGATCACCTCAGCCGTTGGATGAAAAGCGAACGCAAAGCCGGTCTCATTGCCACAGTTGCCGTGATTCTTTTCGCTGTCTGGAATATCGGGTTTATCTTTCAGTGGGGCGACCATTTAATTCCCGTCCGGGGGACGATTTCCTGGCGGACAATGACCTACAATCAGTTTTGCGTGGTTCCTGTTCGAATCTGGAAAACGGCCGAGAGCTATTTTTTTTCGCGGAAACGGCTTCTCAACGAGATCGAACAGAAGGACATTCAGCAATTGCAAAAGATGGCCCCTGTTCACCCTAAGCCGTGAGGTAATTTACTGGAATGTGGATTTGGGATGGGTAAAGTACACGAATCTCCTTTTGAATTAACTCTCTTTAGTTCAGAAGTAATGCGTCACACCGGCCGGGACACGCGAAGGGGAGATTAGGAAAATGGTGAGAGAAGAGCTCTGGTGGAAAATGCATAATTCGCAGTTTGTCCAAAGGCTTTATTCTCGGTCTGTTCTTGCTCCCATCATGAGAAAGGCCAGCTATTTTTTGGTTCCATCAGCAAGAGTGAAGCGGATGACGGTGAAGAGTGGCTTGGGAGAAGGGATGGTTTTCGATCTATGTCCGCGATGGGAGCCCACCATTTGGCTGGGCACCTACGAACGGAGCAGCCAGGAGGTGGTGGGGAAGTACTTTAAGCCGGGGAAAACTTTCTATGACGTCGGCGGCGGAGTCGGTTTCTATTCGCTTGTTGCTGCGCGCATGGGGGCGCAGGTCTTCACGATTGAGCCGGATCCTAAGAGCCTGGAGTGGATCGCACGGAATGCCCGTACGAATAAACTCGATCAAAAACTTCATCTGATGCCCTTGGCGGCAAATTCCTACACCGGCACGATGTTGATGGAGCCTTCACCAGAGGATACCGTGCGCGGCCACGGTCATGGGCACGCACAGGAAGTGTTTGGCACTGACGCCAGCAAGTGTTTCGAAGTGAAGTGCACCACTCTTGATGATTTCGCCCGCCAAAATCCAGTTCCGGATCTCGTGAAGATTGATGTGGAGGGTTGTGAAGCGTCCGTAGTACGGGGAGCCGAATGGCTCATGCGCGAAATTCGGCCCGCCATTCTGTGTGAGATTCACACACCAGAGTTGGCCGCCGAGATATCTGAAATCGTCCGCGCGCGCAACTATAAGATTGAATGGCTCGATAATACCGGCTACCCCGTGCAATGGCTCTATGCGACGGCAGCGCCGCGAGGCGAATGAAGAAAGAGATCTTCATACTCTGCATCGACCCTCCTGAGCAATTGGGTGGAGTCGAAGCCTGCGTTCGCGAACAGGTCCGGGGCTTCGAGAAGCGCGGCTACAACGTAAGAGTTTTTCATCGCGGAAATCTCGAAACGCGGCTTTCGCGGTGGATCATGAAGCGCGTGAGTCGCCATGTAACTGACACCCTTCTCGGATATTTTGTCGGACGAGAAGCGCAAAAGGCGATGCATGAAGGCGTGGCCGCGGTATTCTCGCACAGCATTGTCGGCTGGTATTCGCTCCGCGTCTCCCCGGGTTGCAAAAAATTTCACCTCTACCACGGCACTTATCGCGGTCAAGCGGAAGCCATTCGTCCGTTCATCTCCTATTTCGGTTATCTGAAGCTCAAGTGGTGGGATTCGATGGTATTGGAGCGAATGAGCGGTCGTGGAAAGCAAGTGTTCAGCGTTTCGGAACTTATACGAATTGAAGTTAAGCGCCTGTTTGGATACGACAGCATCACACTCGGCAATCCTCTCGATATGAGTAAATTCCGGCCCCTCGATCGCCACGAATGCCGTGAGAAATTTGGCCTCCCGCAACAGGGTGTAGTGGGCGTTTTCGTGGGAACTACGCAGCCCAATAAAAATTTCCCTGTTGTCCGGCGTTTGATAGAAGCGCTGCCGGAGGTGCATTGGGTGCTGGCTCTGCGCGGCGGCTGGCCATCGAAAAACGGATTGGCCAGCAAGGTACGAATCCTGCAAAACGTGCCGGCGGAGTCAATTCCTCAACTCTATTCCGCGGCTGATTTTTCGGTTTGCCCGTCGCGGTATGATCCTTTTCCTTATGTGGTTCCGGAAGCGCTCGCATGCGGCCTGCCTGTCCTATCCGGCATAAACGGTGGAAGCCATCAGTTCTTGCTCCACCCCCCGCTCGACCGTTTGGTCGTACAGGATCCGGATAATCTTGAAGGGTTTGTTGCCGCGGCGCGGGACTTGGTTTCCCGGCCGGGCTTTTTTCGCCAGGCAGTGATAAGTGATGCCAAGCCGGCAGTCGAGCAATGGATGAATCTGGACAATTGGTGGAAGAGGTTCGGGGAATTAACTGGCCTCTGATCCTGATGCGAAATGCAATTGTGTTCTCGGGCACGGGTTGGGACAGCTGCAATGTTATGGAACGCTTTTCAATGGCGCTCTCCATAAGCGGGTCGCGCGTTCTCTATTGTGAAAATCCAATTTCACGGATCAAGAATCGGAGGCTCCGCCTGGAGACAGTCGAACCTAACATTCTTAGATTTTGGCCAACAATATGGGGGCACCGCCTGAATCGTGTGCCGGCTCTGGCGCGGACACAATCCCAAATGGCTGCCCGCCAGATATTGGGTGCGGCGAAGAAAATAGGGTTCCAGCGTCCTTTATTTGCCTATCCTTTTTTAGGCCGGATGCTCCCGCTCGCTCGCGCGATGAAAGATCGCGGATGTTTCTTGATCCACATTTGCATGGATTATCCGGAGCCGGAACTGGTGGAGCACTCTTCGTTGGCCGATCTTACGATGGTGATTCCCATTGCGGGATTCCAGGCGGTGCGCGCTGCGCTCGGTGATCGCGCTCTTCATTTTCCCCAAATGGGCCCTCCAGTGTGTAATGGGAATGGACTTCATTCCACCGCCTCGGAACCTGAGGCCTTGTGCGCGATTCCCCGTCCGCGATTGACTTACATGGGAATCCCACAAAACAGGCTTGCGTTTTCACTTTTGCGAGACGTTCTCGTTGCCAGGCCCGATTGGCACTTCATTTTTTTTGGACCTGCAGATTACCTTCAATTGCCTAACGCTCACGCCTTGCCTTGGATGCCATTCAAGGAAATTTCGAAAATTGCCGCTGCTTCCGATGTAGGCTTCATGCCATATGATTGCAGCGACGCCAGACAATTCAATAGTGAGCCGTTGAAACTCCTGGATCACTTTGCGTTGGGTATGCCCGTAGTTTCGACGCCGATTGCGAGCCTGCTCGAGTTGTCAGACGTCGCCTATCTGGGCAATACACCCGGCGAGCTGATTCACGCCATCGAGGAAGCGTTGCGTGAGCCTCCTGAAAGTTTGAAACGCATCCGGCGAATGCAAATTGCCGAAGAGCATTCTCTTCGGAATATTGCAGCTTTCCTGGCCAAAGTTTTACCGGAGAGAGATTGACGATGATTCATCTATCCATCGTAGCGGCCGGAACATCGAATTGACGGATCATTTGGAATCCAATTCTTTTGTTGCCTTGCTGGGCAAACCGGATTCGCCGACGGACGCCCTCGCGGATTATTCCTTCTGGCTTGGCCGCGCGCTTGAACAAGCAGGCCATCCTCTAAAAATGGAACGCGTCCCGTGGCCCGAGCGCGGTTGGCTTTCGGCATTGGCATGGCTCTGGCGTGAAGCACGCGCGTGGCGCGGGCAATGGGTGCTTCTACAATACACGGCGCTCGCGTGGTCGCGCCGCGGCGTCCCGTTTGGCTTTCTTGCAATCTTGCGCATTCTTCGCCTTCGCGGCGCAAGGATTGCCGTCGTATTCCATGACGCGGTGCCTTATCCCGGCCATCGCTGGAAAGATCGTCTCCGCCGCGGTGCGCAGATATGGGTGATGCGGCGCGCATATCGTTTATCGCGGTGGTCTATTCTGACCGTGCCTCTGCACAATGTCGCATGGTTGTCCGCGCGTGGGGAAAAAGCGGTCTTCATCCCCGTCGGCGCAAATTTTTCCGGTGAGGCGAAAGCTCAATTGAACGGCAATCTGCGAAGCGATCGCGCGAAAACCGTCGCTGTCTACTCGGTCACCGGCGCTCCGACTCTTTTCCCCGAAACGAAATTCATCGCACAAATTGTCCGCCGCGCCGCGCAAGCTTCTCCAAACTTGAAATTGCTTGTCCTCGGCCGCCATGCGGATGAAGCCGCCGCGCCTTTGCGCGCCGAACTCGAAGCCACTGGCATCGAGCTTGAAGCCTACGGCGTCCTTCCCGCGGAGGAAGTCGAGCGCCACTTATCCGCTGCCGACGTGCTTCTCTTTGTCCGCGGCGGAATATCCAGCCGCCGCGGCAGCGCCATTGCAGGCATCGCGTGCGGCTTGCCCGTGGTCGCCTTTTCCGGGGCCGAAACTGGCCCGCCCATCACCGACGCGGGCGTACTCCTCGCTCCCGAGGGCGACAGTGAAGCTCTTGCAGCCGCACTGTCACGCGTGCTGAAGGACGACGCCCTGCGATGTGAACTCCGCAAACGCAGCGCGGCCGCACAGGAAAAATATTTTTCGTGGGCTGCAATTGCCCAGCGCTTTCTGGAAGTGCTCAACCATGCCTGAGCGCCGCTACCGCGTTTTATTCATCTCGAATCATGTCGTCCAATACGCTTCTCCGGTTTTCCGCTGCATGGCCCAGCATCCGCGGCTGGATATCAATGTTGCGTACTGCAGCTTGCAGGGCGCCGAAGCAGGAAGCGTTGACCCCGAATTTGGGCGCGAGGTGAAGTGGGATGTTCCGCTCCTTGACGGCTATCCCTGGACACAAGTCCGCAATCTCTCATTCCGTCCCGGCCTGGGGAGATTATTCGGCCTCTTCAATCCCGGTCTCTGGAGCCTGATTCGCAAGGGGCGCTTTGACGTGGTCGTCCCTTACACCGGCTATCGCGGCATCAATTTTTGGATTGCATATGTCGCAGCGAAACATTCCGGCGCAAAAATTATTTTCGGCACAGACGCCACCACCGTTCAGCTCCGTGATGGCAGGCCCCTAAAACTTTGGCTCAAGCCGCGTATTCTCAGGCGCATCTATCGCCTTGCGGACGCCACCTATGCCGGATCGCAAGCTGGAAAAGAATATTTGCAGACTCTGGGCGTTCCCGCCGAGCGCATCGGCGTTGTCCCATTGGTTGTGGACAATAGTTGGTGGGTCGCCCGCGCGGCCGAAGCCGACCGCGCCGCAGTCCGTAAGCGCTGGGGAGTGCCGGAATCCTCCGCTGTCGTAATTTGCTGCGCCAAGCTCCAGCCTTGGAAGCGCCCGCAAGATTTGGTTGAGGCGTTCGCGCGCGCGAATGTCCCGAATTCCCATCTTGTGATTGCTGGCGATGGCCCGCTCTCCGGCTCTCTCGAAACGCAAGCGACTCGGCTCGGCGTGCGCGACCGCGTTCACTTTCTTGGCTTCCAAAATCAGACCGAGATGCCCGGTAACTATTGCGCATCGGACTTGTTCACCCTACCTTCGGAATATGACGCATGTCCTGCGGTTGTCTGCGAGGCGATGTTGTGCCGCGTCCCCGTCGTCATCAGCAGCGAAATTCGCGGGCGTCTCGAACTCGTTGATCCCGGTGTTACTGGCTACATTTACCCGTGCGCCGACGTGAATGCCCTGGCCGAAATTCTGCGGACCACTCTCGTAAATCCGCAGCGTCTCGTTCAGATGGGCGCCGCCGCGCAGCGCAAGATGGACACCTGTTCCCCCGCCACGAATACCGCCAATTTTGTGCAACTTCTCGATTCCACTTTTGCCACGGAATCCTCCGCCGCGCAGGCCCAGGACGCGCGCCCAGCCGCCCGCAAGGGAAACGCGTGAGAATCCTCATCTACTCCCACGCGTTCGCCCCGCAAATCGGCGGCGTTGAGACTTACGTCATGCTCCTCGCGCGAGGGCTGGCCAGCCGGAAAGCGATTCCGCCCGTTCAAGTTACCGTCGCCACGCTTACGCCGAAGGGCGCGTTCGACGATTCCACACTGCCCTTTCGCGTTGTCCGCAGGCCCGGGTTTTTTAGGTTGGCGGGTTTAATCAGAAATGCGGACGTTATCCAACTAGCTGGCCCGTTATTCTCCGCAATGTTCCTTTCCTGGTTTATGCGTAAGACTGTCGTTGTCGCGCATCACGGTTACCCGCCCATCTGCCCGAACGGATTGCTTTTTTACGAGCCCGCGCAAGCAGTTTGCCCCGGCCACTTTCGCGCGCGCCGCTATCGCGAGTGCCTGCGCTGCAATGCTGTCACGGTAGGCTGGCTCAAGAGCCTCTCCATGCTGCTGTTCACTTTTCCGCGCCGCCGTCTCTCCAAGAAGGTCGCAGCTAATGTGTCTGTCTCAACGCATTTGCTCGCGCGCCTTGAACTTCCCAGGTCCCAGGTCATTTACACCGGCATCGCAGATGCCTCCCTCGATGGTCAGCCTCAGCGCGGCAGCCATCCACCTGGATCGCCACTAATTTTCGCCTACTTGGGCCGCCTGGTGACTCTGAAAGGTTTGTCACTAATTTTGCACGCAGCGGAGCGCTTGCAAGACGAGCGTTTCAATTTTCGCGTGAAATTTATTGGCGATGGCCCGGAACTGGCTCAACTCAAGAGCCTCGCCGCGAAGCTTGGCCTTTCCGAGCGTGTTGAATTCACCGGCTTTCTCAGCGGTGCTGCGCTCGATGCTGCGATGAACGAAATCGCCGTGGTTCTGATGCCCTCCATTTGGGAGGAAACCGCGGGCCTCTCCGCAATCGAGCAAATGATGCGCGGCCGTCTGGTGATCGGTTCCGACATCGGCGGTTTAGGCGAAGTGGTCGGCGACGCGGGCCTTCGATTTCCGCCGGGCGACGCGGAAGCCCTCGCCCGCTGCATGAAAAGTGTGTTGGATCATCCCGGCGAGATCGCCCGCCTCGGCGTCGCCGCGCGCCGCCGCGCTCTCCAGCTCTTTTCCGAACAGCGAATGGTGGACGAGTACCTCGAAGTTTATAAGCGAGTAGCGCAGCCGGCCTCCGCCCCAGCCGGGAAAGCGCGGCTCTCACTGTGACGGCTTCGAAGAGTTTTCGCACGCGCATCGCGGAAAGTCATTTTGTCTGGAAACTTTACCATCTCTTTGTCGCGGACGCGGTTTCGCTCCAGAAGCCCACCAAGTACAAAATAATTTACAGCTTCCTCGGCGGCAATCTCGGCCGCGCAGCCGACATCGGCTGCGGCCCCGGCGTATTTATTCGTCACCTCTCCAAACGCGCGTCGAAAGTCTTCGCCGCGGACATTGACGCAGCCGCGCTCCAGCGCGTCAAAGCCCGCAATCGTGGCGTCACCAATCTCGAATGCGTCGTCACTCTTGCCAACCACCTCCCGTTTACTGATAGCTCGCTCGACACCGTCCTTTTGCTGGAGGTGCTCGAGCATTTGGAAGATGATGCCGCAGGGGTCAGAGAGGTATGTCGAGTCCTTGCTTCCGGCGGAAAGCTTGTGCTCTCCGTTCCTGTGCCGCCGGGCGAAATAAACGAAGGCGATCCCTGGGGCCACAAGCGCGAAGGCTATCAGCTTGACCAAATTCGCTCGCTCGTTGAGAGCAACGGCTTCCTGGTGCTCGATTACGGCTTTGCCCAGTTCAAGTTTTCGCGGCTCGCTGAAAAAATGGTGCAGCGATGGCGCCGGTGGTTTCACCTGCCGGCCCCCATTTTTCTAAGCTGGCTTGGTTACTTGGATCATTTGCTTGGTTCTGAGGGACGAAGAAGAGGTGACTACCATCCCTCTACCGTTGTTGTGATGGCACGCAAGAAAGAGGATGCATGGGTGCGCTAGCGCAAAAAGACCTGGATTTTCTGGACGCGATTGAGACCCCGCCGCCGGAAATCCCAATTGCCCAATCGCCTCGACCCGAGCCCATCCTGCGGCCGGTCATGCCGGAACTTGACACCATTCGAGGCCTCGCCATTCTCGGCGTGCTTTTCTACCACGAATTCTACAATCGTGCCGCGATCGTAGCGCTACCCCATTGGCAGCAGACCCTAGCTCTTTTTGCCTGGCCCGGCCGCTTAGGCGTGAATCTCTTTTTCGTTCTCTCCGGATTTCTAATCACCGGCATCCTTCTGGAAGCGCGCGGGGAAAAATCTTATTACAAAAGGTTTTATATCCGGCGCGCCCTGAGAATCCTTCCCGCCTATACCGCTGTTCTGCTTATCCTCGCAGCCGTCGGGTATCCGACCTCCTTTGTCCTCCTGAGTTTGGTGTACCTTACAAACTTCGTTAATTTGTTCGGAGTGCCATTTGCCTACCTGATCCTCTGGTCTCTGGCCGTTGAAGAGCATTTCTACATGGTCTGGCCACTTGTTGTCCGCAAGCTTTCGATGGTAAATCTCGAGCGAGTTGTAATTGGAATAATTGTCCTCTCTCCGTTGGCGCGGCTTATAAGTTTTCGGCATTCTACGCCGAACGATCTAAATTGGATGTTTTACACTTGGAACAATGCGGATGGCCTCGCGTGCGGCGCGCTTCTCGCTCTCTTCGTCCGGCGCACCCATGGCGACCGCCGCAGACTGTATCGGGCATGTTTGATCGCTACTTCACTTGCGGCAGCTTTATGGGCAATCGGGTGGCGATTCGGCATTATGTTCCGAGACCGTTCGCTCGGAGCGGCGCTCCAGGTCACTCCCTTCCAATTCCTTTTTTTCGCGGTGGTCGGAATCTTTCTGCTCGTTGGGACAACTCGGTGGAAATGGCTTGTGTTGTGGCGGCCGCTGCGGTTCCTCGGCTACATCAGCTATGGGCTTTACCTCATCCACGAACTCGTATTCAATGCATTCGATCGTCTGCAGAATCACGCCCATCTGTTCGAGCCAGGCTACGGTGCCTTCACAGTTCTGATGGCTCGCTTTTTTTGCGCTACGAGTGCGGCAATTCTGCTCGCCTGGCTGTCCCGAAAATACTTCGAGAATCTCTTTCTCCGGATGAAACCCAAAACATGAGCGGTGGCGGCGGCCAAGCTGCGTCGAACAAGCGCATCCCCGAACTCGACGGCTTGCGGGGTCTGGCCATTTTCCTCGTCATTCTTTATCACTACATCGGATATCCTCCCCACGGCGCCTCTCACTCGTTGCTGTCGCGGATGGCCACCATCCTCGGTCAAGGCGGCGTCGGCGTGGATCTTTTCTTCGTTCTTTCCGGGTTTTTGATTGGCGGGATTCTTTTGAATACGAGGGAATCACCCCGCTACTACAAAACATTCTACCTGCGCCGTTTTCATCGCATCATTCCGCTCTATTACGCATGGATTCTTCTCTTCGGTTTGCTCTGGCTCGCCGCCCCAAAATGGGGGGGATCCGTTGGCGCGGATTTTCGCACGGTCACGCCTTATTGGGCCTATTTCCTGTTCATTCAAAACTATTTTTTCGGCTCAACGGCAGTCCAGGCCTACTGGTTGATTCCAACCTGGTCGCTTTGCGTCGAGGAGCAGTTTTATTTGATGTCCCCCCCGCTGGTAAGAAATCTTTCCCGGGGAAGCCTGGCAAGGGTTTTGATCGGCGTAGTAGTGGGTTCCTTCTTATTCCGGTTTTTCATGGGCATTCAATTTGGCCCGCAACACGACTATTGGGGGATGCTCGTTGCCTATTTTTGGACGCCAAGCCGTGCCGATGATCTGGCCTTGGGCGTATTGGCTGCCATTGCCTGGTCCACACCACAAGTCAGACAGTGGATTCAGCGAAACCTCCGGTATTTATACGCCTCCCTTTACACGTTTGCGGCGCTTCTTCTCATCCTGTTGTACTGGCTGGTCAAACCAAACTCTTTTGTCGCCGCAACCTTTGGCCGCTCTACATACGGTCTTTTTTTTGTCTCCCTGCTCGCAATCCTTTTGGCGAACCCTCAGAGCAAGCTCGGTGGAATTTTTCGATGGCGTCCATTGCGGGAGCTGGGAAAGATCTCCTACTGTGTTTACATCATTCACGGCGCGGCGGTCTGGACGATGTTCAGGCTCCTGCGGCACGCCGAGCCGCGCTTTGATAATTGGCCCGCGGTTGGCATTTCGGTTTTGGCGTTTGTCGCCACGATAACCGTCGCGGAACTTTCCTGGCGGTTCTTCGAGCACCCATTAATCCGCCGCGGCCACAGGTATTCATACTGATGAGCAAAGATTCAGTCGCAAACTTAATCCGGAAGGCGATTCCCCGAAGCATCCGGAATTCGGTTCGGTCGCCGTCCAAATCCATCGGCTGGCTGTGGGACTCGGGTCGTTTTGCGCTCGGCGGCAAGAATGAATTGCGGCTGGATAATGACATGCAGATTATCTGTCACCCGCGGGCCTACAAGGTCGCTCGCGCCGCCCAGTTTTCTGACCCCGAGCAAATAGAGGAGTTTCAGGGCTTCCTTCGGCTTTGCTCCAAAGGGATGCACCTTTTCGATCTTGGCGCTCATTTTGGTTTATTCAGTCTCGTGGTCGCGCGCTACTACGGCGCCGCCGTTGCCGTTGACCCTTCGCCGATTGCCTGCAAGATGATCGAGACGCAGGCCCGTCTAAACGATTGCGCTGGCCGTATCCGGATTCTCCAAACTGCGGTAAGTGATGCAGGGCAAAAGGTCACCATGGTTGCGAGCGGCGTCTTTTCGGATGGCTATTTCAAGGTCGCGCACGACCGTCCACCAAGCGAGCTGGAAACCGTCACTTCGACAACGATCGACGCAATGGCCGCGCAATTCGGCGCTCCCACTCACATAAAAATAGACGTGGAAGGCCACGAAGCGGCCGTGCTGCGTGGCGCGCGCTCCACACTAAGTAGGGCCTCCCCAATATTATTCGTTGAGTTGCACAACAATTTCGTTCGGGCAGAAGGTGGAAACCCGAATGAAGCCCTTGACGAACTTCAGCGGGCAGGCTATCGCTTGTTTGGCTCTGACGGATCGCCCATCGAGAGAGATGCCGCTCTCGCTCACCCTATCTGCAGGGTTCTCGCGCGGAGAGTTGTTAGCGTATGAAAAAAAACTCCGCAATTCCCCGACTGACAAGCGCACTGGAATTCGCACGGAGATATTCCAACCCGGGTCACGTGTTTCGGAAACGTTTTTTTGGCAAACCGGAAGACGAAATGTTGATCGTTGACAGAGAAACAGGAATCCGGTGCCGCACAAAGGTTGCTTCCTACAACTTATTTGTGGGCGTTTGGTACAAACGTGAGTACGCCGTCCCACACATTCCAATTCGCCGCGGCGATGTCGTCCTCGATATAGGCGCCAATCAGGGATTCTTCGCCTGCCTTGCCGCACATCTCGGTGCTCGCGTTTATGCTTTTGAACCTGATCCGGAGAGCTTTGAGCGCCTTCTCTCCAATGTCGAACTCAATGGCTTTTCAGAAAGCGTGGTCGCAAAACCCTGGGCCATCAGCGACCATGCTGGATCCGCCGACCTGCTCGTCTCCAAAGAACTTGGCGGAGCTATGAGCACCATCGTTCCTGGATTTTCTGAAAAAACCGGTATGCATTTGGCTCGCACCGTAAGCGTCCCTTGCCATACGCTATCCGAGGTGTTTGATCTCTTCTCGCTCTCTCGCGTTCGCCTTTGCAAGATGGACGTGGAAGGCTCGGAACTCGCCATTCTTCGCTCGCTTTCACCGGCGCACATCTCTACAACAGATTCCTTTGCCATGGAAGTTCACCCGCAGGCCTATCCCGTGCAAGAACTCCTCGGCCTCCTCTCGGCATGGGGCACACATCAGATCAGCTTCAATGACCAGGACGAGTTCGCCGCTCCGATTATCCGGCTCACATCCACTCGAACCCTCCTCAATGAGTTCATGGGCGAGCATGATTAAGGGAATCTCTACGCCCCACCGCTCCTTGTTTCTATTCCTGGGAACATTCCTCATCTACCTGGCTTTTCTCCCCCCCGGCATCTATTCCATTGACGGAAATGAAATGCTTCAGGTCGCGGACTCCCTGATCACTCATCACAACACGACTGTTCTTCCGGGCATGGGTATGACCGGCCGCGACGGCCAGCAATACTCAAGATGGTATCCGCTGCAATCTTTCCTCGCTGTCCCATTCGTCGCTGCAGGCAGGGTTGTCGCACATCATGCTCATCTGCCGGAACATTACGTCGAGGCTTTTCTTGCCACCATACTTGATTGCCTTTGCACCGCCGCCGCCGTTCCTCTCGTCGCGCTCATTGTTCTCCAGCTCGGCGGAGACGAGCAGGGCGCATGGATAGCGGCATTGTCATACGCATTCGGTACGATTGCGCTCGCTTACGCTCGAACTTTTTTCGCCGAGCCTCTCTTAGCACTCTTGACCGCCGCGAGCATCTACCTCGTTCTGAAATTCGACAATCGATCCGCCATCTTGTCCATGCTCGCCGTTCTGGCTAAGCCCACCGGGATCATCGTCGGCCCCGTCCTCTCAGCCTACCTTCTCGCTAAGCGGCGACCACTATGGCAGAGCCTGCTTCCCGGTTTGGGAGGCGCGATGGGGCTGCTCATCTACTGCATATATAATTTCGCCCGGTTTGGTAACCCGCTCACTTTCGGCCAGCCTTGGGCTTTCTCTCCATCCGTGGTCCCTGCGGCGTTCTTTGGGTTGCTCATAAGTCCGGGGCACGGAATCATTTGGTATTGTCCATGCGTCGTTCTTGCCATCGTAGGATTCAAGAAGGCCCGCCGCCTCGATGCTCTTCTGCTTGTAACCATATTCGCGGGATTCCTGATGCTCCACTCGTTTTGGCTGGGGTGGGGAGGAGGATGGACCTGGGGGCCGCGTTTCTTGCTTCCCACGATTCCCGCCCTGGTCACACTTGCAGCGCTGCTCGAGTCAAAGTGGCGAAAGGCGCTGATTGGTTTGGCCATACTCGGCTTTTTGATCAATGCACCGACCCTGATTTCATTCTCGGAACGGTACAATGCGGAAGCATTGGAGCAGGGCGTCTCTGGATTTCAACAGACTTGGTCGCCCACGAAAGGCGCGCTCCTTCAAGCCTGGCCTGCCGCCATACATGAATATCAAGACGCCACTCATCATGACGTCGTGGAGTTATTCAATCTTCGTGGAGCACCCAGCCAATCCATTGAGACCTCACGGGCGCTGCAAATCGTCGCCGTTTGGTGGTGGGTCCTGCCCGTGGCGCACCTTCCGAGGTCGCTTGGAATCGTGATTGCCGCCGTAATGTGCTTGCTGGGAATCTATCTCCTCTATCTTTCCGGCCGGTCCTCGCCGCGGAAAGAGAGCCTCCCAATCCCTCCACATCCACTTTCCGCTTGACAGTCATTGTAACTTTATGGTATATAGAAGTGCAGATTGCGACAACCGTTTCGAATTCAGTTCCAAAACGGGAATTTTCGCCCCTGCCGAAAGTGAAAAGCGCTTGTGTTGAGGATTCCTCGTAAGAGTATGATAACAAAAGACTTTAAGTCCTTTAGAATCACACTCTTACAAGCCGATTTCGAGCGAATCCGTAAGTCGCTGAAAACACTATGCTTAGTATACTAAATGAGAATACTCGTAAGTCCTTTAGAGTCCTACTCTTACCGCATCTCTCTGCCGCAAGTCCTTTAGAATCACACTCTTACAAAAAGCGTGGGGGGTGGGGGGGAGAGTGATGGGTTATGACGAGTACGCAACACCACGATTCACGGGGCATCGTTCGTGAGAGAATTCATTCGCGAGGGGGAAAAAGCTGCTTCAGTACAATTGCGTCTAGCAGTGTGGTTCCTTCGTCACAAATGAGAAAAGCCGCCAAATGCTAAGCCTGCGATCCAGCTTCATGCAGGGGAGAACCCTCAAGCTCCTTGCGATTATGCTTGGGTTCTTTGCCCTCATTTGGCAGCTTTCCGGGTGGGTAACCCAGGGCGCATCTGTCTATCTGATCTTAACCCTTGCCGCCGCCGTCGGATTTGTGGTGATGAACACGATTCTGAAGGATTGGCGCATGGGGGTTTTTCTTTTTCTCATCTGGCTGATCTTCGAGGATTCGATTCGCAAGTATGCCGGCAATAGCCTTTTCATTTTCTTTGCGAAAGATGTGATCATTGGGTTCACCTACGTCGCGATGTTCGTCGCCTACCGCAGGAAAAAACTTCTCACCTTCAGGCCGCCCTTTCTTTTTTGGTTGGGCGTTTTCTTCTGGTTGGGGGCCATCCAGATGTTCAACCCCAATTCCCCCAGCATTTATTACGGCATCTTTGGCATGAAGACTTATTTCTTTTATGTGCCCTTGCTCTTTGCGGGGTACGCGATCCTTCGGGATGAGGCGGACCTCCAAAAAGTATTGAAACTGAATATGTGGATTGCGGTGATTGTGGCAGGTTTGGGAGTTGTCCAATCCTTCGTGGGACAGGATTTCATGAACCCGACTGACATGGCGTCGGAGCTATACCTGTTATCACATGACTCCCGCGAAACCCCCCAGTCCCATATACTACTTAGCCGTCCCAATTCCGTTTTCGTCAGTGATGGCCGCTTTGGATTGTTCCTCCTCCTAGTGTTCATTCTGGCCTTCGGCACCGCGGGCTATCTCGTAATGCGAACCCGGCGAGGCCGCCCGCTCGTATTCATTGCCCTCGGTGTCATTGCACTGGCTACCGTCATGAGCGGCTCCCGCGGTCCATTTGTCTATTTGATTGTGGATGGTGCCGTGATGAGTCTTGCCGTTCTCTGGGGAGCTCCCTGGCGTCAGCGCCAAGCCTTTCGTTTGGGTAAAGCAATACGATTGACTGCTACCTTTGCAGGCATTGCTATCATTATCGCTATTACTTTTTTTCCTGAGGACGTCCACGCCCGCTGGGCGCTCTATTCGGAAACGCTTTCACCTACGAGCGAGACTTCTGAGTTGAGGTTTCGTGGCTGGGAGTATCCATTAGATAATTTTGAATCCATTTTTTCCCAGCCGAATTGGCAAATCGGCAATGGCATAGGTGTCGCCTCTCTTGGGTCTCAATATGTCGAAAAATTGATCGGTGTTCCCACTCTGCGCATAGGCACGGAAAGTGGGTACGGCGTACTCGTCCTTGAATTCGGAGTCATCGGCCCGATTGTCTGGACGGCTTGGACGATCGCCGTGTTGATCGCCGCATGGAGAGTCGTCCGAAAACTTAAACAGACTGCTCTTTTCCCAATTGGCTTCGCCATTTTCTGGTACGCGTTCATGTTGTTGGGGCCCTTCACCTTTTACGGGATGGGTGCCTATCAGAATTACCTCACCAATGCCTACCTTTGGTTAACGCTCGGAATGTTGTTCCGCCTTCCCGGCCTGCTATCTGAGCAGCAGGCTGCCGCCGCCCGCGATGCCCACGCCCACGCCGGATAGGCCCCGCATTGCGGTCATTTCGCCGTTCATTGATAAACGCCATGGGACGGAGCGGTGCATCGCCGAACAAATCGAGCGTCTCGCAAAAAATTATGAGATTCACCTTTACAGTTCCCGTGTCGAAGACCTGGACCTTTCGCGAATCACCTGGCATCGCATTTGGATTCCTCCCGGCCCGCACTTGTTTAGCTATATCTGGTGGCTCTTCGCCAACCGCTTCCACCGGTGGTGGCGCCGCCTCCGCCCCGATCTAATTTACTCCCCCGGAATAAATTGCCTGGACGCCGATCTGATTGGCGTACACATGCTGTTCGAGAGTTTTCGTCTGCAGATGCGAAGCGAACTCAGCTTGCGGAAAAACCCCGTGCTTTCATGGCCGGTGCTGATTCATCGCAGGATCTATTACAAATTCCTCGGACTCCTGGAGAGCAGGGTTTACAGCGACGAAAACGTCGAGCTTGTCACCGTCTCCGAAAAGACCGCGCGCGAGACCAAGGAACTTTATGGGCGGCGCGAGGATTTGACCGTCATCTATCACGGCCTCGATACCGCGCGATTTGCGCCCGCCCGCCGGCTTGTGCTCCGTCCCGCATCGCGCGCCGCGTTGAAACTTGCCGATGATGAATTTGCGATTCTCCTGATTGGCAATGACTTGAAGAAGAAAGGATTTACGTGCCTTCTCGAAGCGGTCGGGAAAATAGCCAATCCCAAAATCCGTTTGTTAATCGTAGGCGATGATTCCCCGGTTTCCTATCAGGAATTGATCCGCATGCTTAGGCTCACCGAACAGGTGAAGCTTTTGCCTATGCGGCATGATGTCGAGTTCTATTACGCAGCGGCGGATGTTTACGCCGGGCCTTCCATCGAGGATACATATTCAATGCCGCCGGCCGAGGCCATGGCCTGCGGGCTGCCCGCAATTACGAGCCGCGCCGCGGGCGTGAGTGAGATCGTTCATCACGGCGTGGACGGAATGATCCTGGAGGACCCCAAAGATTCAAAGACACTTTCGGGTTGGCTCGCACGATTCATGAATGATCCAAACTTTCGCGCGCAAATGGGAAAAGCGGCCGCGGTGACCGCCGCGCAATACACGTGGGACGAAAACGCTCGGCAACTTCAACGAGTCATCGAAAAACTGGTCTCGGGAAAAAAAACACTCCATAAAGCAGGAGGGATGACGACAACCGCCTCCCGGTGATTAGTCCTCTTCTAAACAATTGGGCGGATATTAGGCCGCGCGAAAAGCGTTGTCAACGGCAGTTGCCGCGATGCACATCGCGCACGCTGGAATTGTTGCCAACAGCACACGAAAGACACATAATTGCCCGCCTCTAGTAGAGTAGACTTGCCGTAAGAAATCGCCAGGGGGAAACGCCATGCCCCGAATTGTCCGATCTTCCTTGATTCAGGCAGCAAACGCTGCTCCGCCGGACGCTCCGCTCGCCAAAGTGAAACAGGCGATGATGGATAAACACGAGACCTATATCGCGCAGGCCGCGCAGGCCGGCTCACAAATCACCTGCCTGCAGGAAATTTTCTACGGGCCTTATTTTTGCGCCGAGCAGGAAACCAAATGGTATGAATTCACAGAGCAAATCCCCGGCGGGCCGACCATCAAGCGCATGCAAGAGCTTGCCAAGAAACACAAAATGGCGCTCGTCGTGCCGATCTATGAAATCGAGCAGGAAGGGGTCTATTACAACACCGCGGCGGTGATCGACGGCGGCGGGAACTACCTCGGCAAATACCGCAAGACCCATATCCCGCACGTTGCGCCCGGGTTCTGGGAGAAGTTTTATTTCAGGCCGGGGAATCTCGGCTATCCGGTTTTTGATCTTGGGTTCGTGAAAATCGGCGTTTACATTTGTTATGACCGCCATTTTCCTGAAGGCGCGCGCGCCCTTGGTTTGAACGGCGCCGAAATTGTCTACAACCCTTCGGCTACCGTAGCCGGACTGAGCGAATATCTCTGGAAACTCGAGCAGCCCGCGCATGCGGTGGCGAATGGATATTTTGTCGGCGCGATCAACCGGGTGGGCATTGAACCGCCATGGGAAATTGGCGAGTTTTACGGGCAGAGTTATTTTTGCAACCCGCGCGGCCAGATCATCGCGCAGGCTTCGCGCGATAAGGACGAAGTCCTGACCGCTGACCTCGACCTCGATCAAATCAAAGAGGTTCGCCAGACCTGGCAATTCTTCCGCGATCGCCGCCCGGACGCCTACAGCGATCTTGTGAAGGCCTGACCCATGCGCGACGTCGCTCCTCCGCTTTCAAAAGATGAATTTGCGGCGCGGTTCGCGGAGATCCATCCGCCTTATGCGGCACAGGCCGCGGCGGTTGAGGCTTCAAGGTGCCTTTTCTGTTTTGATGCGCCCTGCACGATCGCCTGCCCCACGCACATTGACGTTCCTCGCTTCATCAAAAAAATTGCCACTGGAAATTTGCGCGGTTCGGCGCTAACGATTCTCGAATCGAACATTCTTGGACTCAGTTGTTCGCGCGTTTGTCCCGTGGATGTATTGTGCGAGGGCTCATGCGTGATGCATCGCTACAACAAACAGCCGATTGAGATTGGCCGCTTGCAGCGCCACGCGATGGACCACTTCTACTCGCACAATCCAGCGGTGCCCGTGGCGAAGAGCGCCGCCCGCGGGCGCGTCGCCTGTATTGGCGCGGGCCCGGCCTCGCTCGCGTGCGCTGCGGAGTTGCGCCGCCGCGGAATCAGCGTAACGCTGATTGACAAGAACCCACTCGCGGGTGGTTTGAACACTTACGGAATCGCTGAATACAAATTGCGGCCCGCCGACAGCTTGAAAGAAGTGGAGTTGGTCCGCGGAATGGGCGCCGAATTCAGATTGGGCTCGGAAGCAAAACCGGAATCGCTTGAGAAGGAATATGACGCCATATTTCTGGGTGTGGGACTGGGTTCGACGCACCGACTGAAAATTCCGGGCGAAGATCTGGGCGGAGTAGTGGACGCAATTAAATTCATCGCGGATTATAAGACTGCGTCCATCTCCGTTGGCCGGCGCGTTGTGGTGATCGGAGCGGGGAATACCGCGATTGACGCCGCGACAGCGGCGCGGAGGCTCGGCGCGGAAGAGGTCCACATCCTCTACCGGCGCGGCGAAAACGAGATGCCCGCTTTCGACTACGAATACGAAATCGCCAAGCTCGACCGCATCGAATTCCACTGGCACACGCAGCCCGTGCGCATCCACGGCAACCATGCAGTGGAGGAAATCGAATGCGTGCGCGTGGATGCAAAGCTCGCGTCCATCCCCGGATCCAATTTTCCAATTCCGTGTGAGATGGTGATTCCATCCATCGGGCAAACGAAACTTGTGGAGTTTCTTTCGCGCACCCGTGGCGTGGAATTGCGCGAGGGCCGTGTGGCAATCAATCGGGAAACGGGACAAACGGCCAATCCAAAATATTTCGCCGGAGGCGATTGCGTGAACGGCGGCCGCGAAGTTGTAGACGCCGTTGCCGACGGGAAGCGCGCGGGCATCGGCATCGCGAAGTGGCTGGAGGGTCAGCATGGCTGATCTGACCACTCTATTTGCGGGGAAGATCCGCTGCCCGAACCCGTTCTGGCTCGCATCGGGGCCGCCCGCGAATTGCGGGGATCAAGTGATGCGCGCGTTTGACGCCGGATGGGGCGGCGCCGTCTGGAAAACTCTTGGCGACCCGATCATGAACGTTTCCTCGCGATATTCCTCGGTGGATCTGAACGGCGTACGAATGATGGGCCTCAACAATATCGAGCTCATCACGGATCGTCCGCTCGATGTAAACCTTCGCGAAATCTACGAAGTGAAGAAGCGCTATCCGCATCATGCCGTGATTGCGTCGCTGATGGTGGATTCAAAACGCGAAGCGTGGCACGAGATCGTGCGCCGGTCGGAAGACGCGGGCGCGGACGGCCTGGAACTCAATTTCGGATGCCCGCACGGAATGAGCGAGCGCGGCATGGGCAGCGCCGTCGGGCAGGTGCCGGAATATTGCACGATGATCACCGAGTGGGTGAAGGAAGTGGCGAAGACGCCGGTGCTCGTAAAGCTCACGCCGAACGTGACCGATATTCGCCGCATCGCGCGTGCGGCAAAAAAAGGCGGCGCCGATGGATTGAGCGCCATCAATACCATCAACTCAATCACCGGTATTGACCTCGACACGTTTGTGCCGCGGCCATTTGTGGACGGCAAATCCGCGCACGGCGGTTACTGCGGCCCCGCGGTGAAGCCCATCGCGCTGCACATGGTGCAGCAAATTGCCGGAGACCCTGAATCCGCTTTGCCCGTTTCCGGGATTGGCGGAATTTCCGGCTGGCGCGACGCTGCTGAGTTTTTGCTGCTCGGCTGCCAGAGCGTGCAGCTCTGCACCGCGCCTATGCACTATGGCTTCCGGATCGTCGAAGACATGATTGACGGCCTGAGCAACTGGATGGACGAAAAGGGATTCCGCACGATTGATGACTTCCGCGGCCGCAGCCTGCCGAACGTCACGGAATGGAAGCACCTGAACCTGAATTACAAAATCATTGCGCGCATCAACCATGACAAGTGCATCGGCTGCGACCTCTGCTACATCGCCTGCTGGGACGGCGCCCACCAGTGCATCCACATCGAAGGATTCAAGACGCCGGAAGACCTCATCAAGGCCAGCCGCAGCCGCATCACTCTCACGCCTGTCGAAAAACATGAAATTGCCGGATTGAATTCGACGCCGCCCATCCGGATCCCGCGCGTGGACGAAGATGAATGCGTCGGCTGCAATCTCTGCTGGCTGGTTTGCCCAGTTGAAAATTGCATCACCATGGAGCGCGTTGATTCCGGCGTGCCATCGCAAAGCTGGGAGCAGCGCACGGGAGCCTCGAAATGTTGATCCGAAACGGAAAAGTTGTCACGGCGAAGGAGACTCGCGCGGCGGATATTCGCGTGGAAGGCGAACGCATCAAGGAGATCGCCGCGAATTTGCAGCCCGCGTCCGGCGAAAAAGTGATTGACGCGAAGGGAATGATGGTTTTTCCCGGCGGAATTGACGTTCACACGCACCTCGACATGCCCTTCGGCGGCACGACCTCAAGCGATGATTTCGAGACCGGCACCAAAGCCGCTGCGTTCGGCGGCACGACCACGCTGATTGATTTCGCGATCCAGCCAAAGGGCACGCGAATGCGGGATGCGCTCGACACCTGGTGGAAAAAAGCGGAGAACCGCGCTTCGATTGATTACGGCCTGCACATGATCGCAACGGATCTCGGCACGGCCGGCCTTGAGGACATGGATGATCTGGTGCGCGAGGGCGTGGCCAGCTTCAAACTGTTCATGGCGTACCCGAATGTACTGATGGTTGATGACGCGACAATTTTCCAGGCGCTTTCGCGCACGGCGAAAAATGGAGCGCTTATCTGCCTTCACGCTGAAAACGGCGGCATCATTGACGTGATTGTCCGGCGCGCCATCGCCGAAGGCAAGACGGCGCCCATTTATCACGGGCTTACACGTCCCGTGGCCGCCGAAGCGGAAGCGGTGCACCGCGCCGTGGCCATGTCTGAAATTTCCGGCGCGCCAATTTACATCGTGCATCTTTCATCCGAGGAAGCGCTCAACGAAGTCCGCGCGGCTCGCGACCGCGGCGTGCCGGTTTTCGCGGAAACCTGTCCGCAATACTTGTTGTTGACGATTGACGAACTTGCGCGCCCCAATTTTGAAGGCGCCAAGTATGTTTTTACGCCGCCTCTGCGCGAAAAACATAACCTGCCGAAACTCTGGGATGGGTTGAAGCAGGATCACTTGCAGGTTGTATCCACGGACCATTGCCCGTTCTGCTTTGAAGACCAGAAAATTCTGGGCAAGGACGATTTCACCAAAATTCCCAATGGCGGGCCGGGCGTTGAGAATCGACTCCAATTGCTGTTTCACTACGGCGTAAACGAAGGCAAATTGTCATTGAACCGTTTCGTTGAACTTGTTTCGACGACGCCCGCGAAACTTTTTGGACTTTACCCGCGCAAGGGCGAACTCGCCGCCGGCAGCGATGCGGACATCGTCATCTGGGACCCGAACGCGGCGCACACCATCAGCGCGAAAACGCACCACATGCGCGTGGACTACTCCATGTTCGAAGGATTTCAGGTGAAGGGCAATGCACGCACGGTGTTTTCCCGCGGCGAAGTGGTGGTGGACGAAGGAAAATTCCTCGGCCGCACGGGCCGTGGCAGTTTCCTGAAACGCGCCGCGCGCGGCGGAGCGTGGCAATAGCCCCTGCAATGAACGAGCAATAGACGAGCGCTCGCCAAATGGTCCCCAGCCAAGACCGCACACTTTATAACGAAGACCTCGCGCCGGTTTCCGCCGAGCGCCGCACCTGGGGCGTCTACAATTACGCCTCGCTCTGGGTTGCCATGAGCGTTTGCATTCCCACCTACATGCTTGCATCCGGACTGATTGCCGGCGGCATGAATTGGTGGCAGGCCGTTGGCACCATCCTTCTCGGCAACCTGATCGTTCTCGTGCCGATGCTTTTGAACGCGCACGCCGGCACGAAGTATGGGATTCCGTTTCCGGTTTTTGTGCGCGCGTCATTCGGAGTGCGGGGAGCAAACATTCCGGCGGTGCTGCGCGCGCTCGTCGCCTGCGGATGGTTTGGAATTCAAACGTGGATTGGCGGCCAGGCGATTTACACGATGCTGGGAATCGTGTGGCCCGCGGCGCGCACTTCGCAGGCGTGGCTCTGGATTTGTTTCTTCGCTTTCTGGGCGCTCAATGTATTTGTTATCTGGCGCGGGATCGAGGCCATCAAATTTCTTGAAGGCATTGCGGCACCCTTCATGCTCGGCGTCGGCCTGCTCCTTCTCTGGTGGATTACGTCGCTTGCCGGCGGGCTTGGGCCGGTGCTCAGCGCTCCGAGCAAATTCCACACGAGCGGGGAATTTTTCCGGTTCTTCGTTCCATCGCTTACCGCCATGGTCGGCTTCTGGGCCACTGTCGCGTTGAACATTCCCGACTTCACGCGTTACGCAAAATCGCAGCGCGCGCAAATGTTGGGCCAGGCCATCGGCTTGCCCGCGGCCATGACGCTCTACTCTTTCATCGGCGTCGCAGTCACGTCGGCCTCGGTTGTAATTTTCGGTGAAGCGATCTGGGATCCGGTCAAGCTCCTGGGCCGCTTCAACCGCCCGGTCGTCGCTCTAGTGGCGCTCGTTGCATTGCTCATCGCCACGCTGAACACCAACGTCGCCGCAAACGTCGTCTCTCCGTCAAACGATTTTTCGAATTTGAATCCCCGGCGCATCTCCTTCCGCACCGGCGGTCTGATTACCTGCGTGATCGGCGTGCTGATGATGCCGTGGAAGCTTCTGAGCAGCTTCAGCGCTTATATTTTTGGGTGGCTCGTGGGCTATTCAGGGCTGCTCGGGCCAATCGCGGGAATCATGATCGCGGATTATTTTGTGCTCCGGCATTGCAATCTGGATGTGAATGACCTTTATCGTGCCGATGGCGCGTACGCCTACTCACGCGGCATCAACTGGCGCGCTGTCGTAGCATTGGCTGCGGGAATTGCCATCGCACTCGTGGGGCTCGTCTGGCACCCCCTTTACCCTCTGTATCGCTATGCATGGTTCGTAGGGTTTTTCGTCGCGGGTCTCGTCTATCTCGGACTAATGCGGCGCTCCTGATTAATTCCACTGGCCCCGGTGAATCCAATCTTCGACTCCGCCACGGGGTAGTCCTTACGAACTATGGAAGTCCAATCAGTCTGTGCATTAACAACAATTCTTGCATTGCAAATCTTGCGTCAAGAACACTGAGCCAAGTACTATACCTCCAAGATGTCGGAACCTTTCCGACGGGGTGAGAAGTTCCAAGGAAATGAAAGCCGGGGGTGTAAAACAATGAAAATCAGACTACTTTCAGCGATTTTCTTTTGCCTGACATTGGCGGCCTTTACAGTGCACGCGCAGGGCGTTGGCGCCTCAGGACAGATCCAGGGCAAGGTGTCGGATCAAAGCGGCGCGGCAGTCGCAAATGCCACCGTAACGGCAACGGATGTTGAAAAGGGTCTCAAGCATCCGGCGAAATCGGATACATCCGGCGATTACGTGATCAGCGGACTTTCGCCCACGATCTACGACGTCAGGATTGAAATCTCCGGCTTCCAGACCCAGATTCAAAAGGGCGTCGTGGTGAATGTCGGGCAGACCGTTGTGCTCGATTTCCACATCAAATTGTCGCAGGTCGCGGAAACTGTGGAAGTGACTTCGGGACCTCCGGTCGTGGAAACAACTCGCGGCTCTCAGGCGAACACCATCAATCAAATGCAAATTCAGGATTTGCCCATCAACCGCCGTGACTATCTTACGTTCACCCTGCTTGCGCCGGGCGTGTCGAATTCCGTAAAACTCGTGGACTCCCAGGATTTTCGCGTCGTACAGACGCCACAGAGCGGCCTCTCGCTTTACGGGAGCAACGGCAGGGGGAATAGTGTGACGGTGGACGGAGGCGAAGCGAATGATGATTCGGGCGGCGTTCGCGTGAATCTGGGTCAGGATGCCGTCCAGGAATTCCAGATTAACCGCAGTAACTACGGCGCGGACCTGGGATCCGCCAGCGGGGCTTCCGTCAACATCGTGAGCAAATCCGGCACGAATCATGTTCACGGCAACCTCTTTGGTCTTTTTCGGAATCAGGGAATGGATGCGCAAGATCCCTTTTCCTTCGCGCCGGCCCTCGCCGTAGGCGCAACTTTCAATCCCGCGAATCCGGACAGTTCGGCAACGCCCGTGAAGGATGCGCTCAATCGTCAGCAATTCGGCGGTTCCATCGGCGGGCCGCTCCAAAAAGAAAAAACATTTCTCTTTGTTTCCTTTGAAGGGTTGCTCCAAACTTCTCAGAACAGCGTTCCGATGCTAAACAGCACGGCTCTGTTCCGCCCGGATAATGGCACTTTCACATTGGATAATCAGAATGCCATCATCGGTGGTTTGGCTGCGCTGCCCGGAAACCCATCTGTACCGTGCCTCTCAAATCCGTTTACCATGCTGCCCGCGGTCATGTGCGCAGGCGTCCTTCAGGCCCTTTTGACAGTTAATCCGACGGCAAATTTAGTGCCGATCCTCGGCCCGGTTGCCGGCCCGCTCCAAACCGCGCGTAATGCATTCATCGTCGGCCAGTTTGAGGCCAACAGTGGCTTGGCTCCATTTAATGAGCACCAGTACCTCGCGTCCGCCCGGCTGGACCATTCTTTCAGTGACCACGACCAGGCGTACCTCACTTACCGGTACGGGTATGACAATCAAGCGAACTTGGACGCTCTGGGTCTGACAGGCGTCTCGCGGGGGAATACAATCAATACCTACGACCACACTCTTCAGGCGGCCTGGTATCACTCTTTCAGCGCGGAATTACAAAATGAATTGCGCGGGCAATATAGCTACAACGACTTCAATGTCCTTCCAAACGTACCCGGAGAGGCTGGACTTGACATCGCAGGGTACGCCTCGCTCGGCACCAACATCTTCCAGCCGAGTCTTTCCATCATGCGCCGTTATGAAGCTGCGGATAACATCACCTGGAGCCGGGGCCACCACACCATAAAGGCCGGAGTTTATTTCCTCGAACGCGGAGACCACACCGAATCGCACACCTTTTTTCCAGGCCGTTTTGTGTTCGGCACTTTGCCGGGAATAGTCTTGAGCCCGTGCTTGGCGGCGCCAGCAGCCGACTGCGGCCTTTCTGCAACTATCAATCCCGCGGGCATCAACGCCCTGCAGTCCGTGTCCCTGGGGGCGCCGCAGTTCTACCAGCAGGGATTTGGAAACCCCGTTTACAATTATCCGAGGCCGTTTGGTGCGTTTTATGCCCAAGACACCTGGCAGATGGCTTCGAATTTTTCGTTTACGTATGGCCTTCGATATGAAATGGATGCGCAGTACGGCCCGCTGGCTTCCCAACTGCACAATGCCGCCCCGCGCGTTTCCTTTTCGTGGGACCCGTTCAAGGACCACAAGACCGTTGTTCGCGGCGGGTACGGTATCTTTTATTCGCCTATCTACGGCCAGATTGCTGATGTGGTACAGACTCTCGGCATCGTGAACGGCGTCCAGCAGATTGCTCAAGTCTTTGTCCCGTTGACCGGCGCGCCCGGAAATCCATCGCTGACTTCAGCGGCAATCTTCCAAACACTTTTTGCGCAGGGCCTCATTTCATGCACGACTCCCACAGCCGGAAATGCTGCCTGCATCACGCCTGCAAACCTAACCCAATTCGGCATCACTGTTTCACATAACACACCACTTCCTCCGCTCAGCGTAGTTTTCTCCGGTCAGACCGGTTACCGGAGTCCATATTCGCAGCAAGCCTCTCTGGGAATTGAGCGCGAGTTCGCTACAAATTGGACCGTTTCCGTGAGCGGTGTCTGGGTCCACACGGTCGCTCTGCCAGTCGCAATTGATACAAACGATCTCGCCACGGCGCCTCTCACTACGTTAACGTCCCCATTCACCGGACAACAGGTAACGATTCGGAACTGGAATGCCAGCCTACCGAACCCGACCGGCGTGGCTCCATGTGCGGGGGCTGCCATCGTGACCTGCTTCGCCAATCCGCTGACCCTTCAGAACAACGTTTATTCCTCCGAAGGATCGGCGATTTACACGGGCGGCATCCTCGAAGTCAAAAAGCGCTTCAGCGACCATTTCTCCATAATGGCCAGCTACACATACAGCAAAGCGATCGACACGACCACCGATTTCAACAGTGACTATGGCCCTGAAGATAATACGAACCTCTTTGGAGAAAGGGGGCTTTCCGATTTTGACCAGCGCCATTCGGTCGTTTTCTCGAGCGTCATGCAAAGCCCCTGGCACCATTGGCTCTTGTCCGGTTTTGGACTCACCCCGATCATCAGCTACAACAGCGGCCATCCTTTTAATATTCTCGCGGACAGCACGGACATCAACGGCGATCGCCATTACACCAATGACCGCCCGCTCGGAGTAGGCCGCAACACCGGGATCGGCCCGGATTTCTTTACCTGGGATATGCGGCTGAGCAGGGAGATCCATATCAATGAGAAGATGGGCCTCACGTTAACCGCTGAGAGCTTTAACCTTCTCAACCGGACGAACTACTCCAGCGTGAACAATGAAGTGCCCACTTTCAACGGGTTTGCCAACATACCGGCCAACCCTCACGGAATCGTGTCGTTTCTGCCCAACACCCCGCTCGCTTTCACGTCGGACTTCAACCGGCGACAGTTCCAACTCGGCGGGCGCCTTACGTTCTAGCAATTTCATTCAAGCGCCCCACTCTTCTTCGGGAGGGTGGGGCATTTGCATTTCAGGGCGCAACGGCCCGTAAAACGGGAGCGGCGCGGAGCTTCCGGCCGCGCCTTCATCGCTACAGCCCCCCCGCGCCTTCCATGGAAATTGTGCTTGACACGAGGTGCGTATTTATCTATAGATATATACATTATTATAATTACTAAGCGAGAATATTCCGTGCGCACCCCTCCCAGCCCGGACTCTTTGGCACACTGTAATTTTTCACACGCCCGTTTGGCTTCGCTGAATCTCGCGCACGGCCGGCCCCACGCTCGAACCAATTCAATCATTCCCAATTCATTCGACATCATCGAGCTTGGTCTTCTCTGGAGGCGATCTTGAGAATCCTGCCGGAACTGGATCACCCACTCCCCGCGCCGGCGAGCCCGGCGCCGCGCGATGCCTTTCCGCTCGATGATCCCAGCGCGGAAAGCGGCACTTCCATCGCGACATACTGCCATCTTCTCTGGAAGCGGCGTTGGACGATTCTCCCGATTGTCCTCGCCGTCTTCCTTCTCTTTCTTTTCAGCACGCTCCGGCAGCAGCCCACATTCCTCGCCAAGGGCACTCTTGAGATTGAAATGCCAAAGAGCAGCGTGGCCAGCCTCGGCGAGCTTTTTCAAAACCAAGCGGTGCCCGATAGTTATCTCCAGACGCAAATCGCGATTCTGAGCAGCAGCGAGCTTGCTTCTCGCGTGATTGACCATCTCGGATTGATGGCTTCCGGCTCCCATGATGCACCGCCCAATCCCATGGCCCCGGCAGATTTCCAGCGCCGTCTCTCCGTCAATGTTCTGAAAGGCACGCAACTCGTTGAAATCGGTTTTGATTCGGAATCCCCGGTAGTGGCGGCGCAGTCCGCGAACCAACTCATGAACTTCTATATTGACCAGGTGCGGGATCGCCGGTCCGCGATGTCTCAGTCCGCGTCCACCTGGCTGCTCGACCAACTCCATCAAACGAAATCGAAGCTTGAGCAGGACACACTCGCTCTGCAGCAGTATGAGATAGAGCACCGCCTGTTCTTCTTCGAAACTGTTGGTGGCGTGGAGCAAAATGTTGATAGTGAGCGCCTCCAGCAACTTCAGGCCGAACTCACCCGCGTGCAGACGGCGCGCATCGAAAAGGAATCGCTCCACCGGCAGGTTCAATCCGGCGACCTTTCCATTCTGCGGAGCACATTGTTTGATGAGTTGCTGAAGAAGGACGCGGAGCTCGCCGCGCAAATTGCCAGCCTCTCCTCAAAATTCGGCCCGAATTTCCCCCAGATGGTGCAGCTTCAGGATGAGCTAAAGCAGGTCCGCGTGACGCAGGAAGAAGAACGCAAACGCCTTCTGCAAAAGATTTTCGCGGACTTTGAGACTTCCGTCCGGCAGGAAGCGCTCGTATTTCAGGCATTTCAAAAGCAGCAGGAGCTTGTCAGCAGCACATCGCAGCAGTTGTTGCAGGACACTTTTCTAAAACATGAAGTCGATCTCGATAAACAGCTCTATGAGGGTCTCTTGCGTCAAATGAACGAGGCAGGCGTCTCCGCCCGTTTTGACGCGCCGAATGCGCGCATCTTCGAATCAGCGCAGATCCCGGCGTTTCCCTCGCGCCCACGCATGTCCTACAACCTGATCCTCGGCGCGCTCATCGGGCTCACGCTCGGCATCGGTTTTGTATTCACGCAGGAATACCTGCGCGACACATTCCAGACTCAGGAGGACGTGGAGACCTCCCTCAATATCCCGTTGCTTGGTGTTGTTCCCGCCGCTCCCCTTGTGCGCGATGCCGCATCCAGCCAAAGCCATCCCAGATTCCGCGTAATCATTCGCCTAGGAAGCAATGGCATCGGGGCGGTTGGCCCGCAGGTGTCAGAAGATTGGTTCCGGCTTGACAGGTCCGGGCCCGACCAATTTGTTCTCTCCGAGTCTATTCGAAACCTGCGGACCTCTTTTCTCTTTGCGTTGGATGGCGCGCTTCCTCGCTCGTTGCTCATCAGTAGCGCCGTGCCCTCGGAAGGGAAAACGACCATCTCCTCCAATCTCAGCATCGCCCTTGCGCAACTCGGCAAACGCGTCCTTCTTGTGGACGCCGACATGCGCCGCCCCAGCGTGCACAAAATTTTCTTCGGCGATGCGGGCACCGGACTGGCCAGCTACCTTGAAGGCCGCGGAGATTGGCAGGAATTCATTCGTCCGTCGGGAGTTCCTTGCCTGGACCTCATTGCCGGCGATGAACGGCCGTTGCATCCCGCCGAGCTTCTCTCCTCGGCGAGGATGGAGGATTTCCTTCATCAGGCGGCGATGGTCTATGATGTTGTAATTCTGGATTCACCGATACTTCTCAACATGGCGGATAGCCGCGTGCTCGCGTCTTACGCGAATGCAGTCGCCCTTGTGGTACACAGCGGCCACACTCCCCGCAAACTTGTGAAACAGGCTTGCGCCAACCTCCGCAATATTCCCGGCAGGGTGATCGGAGTCGTTCTGAATCAGGTGGATACTTCCGGGGAAGACTACGCCTACGGCTACTCCGGCAATCAGGAAGATACGGAAGATTCGGAAGAGAAACTCAGCGCTCGCCGCGCCACTGCCTGAAGGCATTTCCGGAATTCCCGGTTGGGAAGCTCAGTCCAACAATCCAGTTCAATACACCGTCCTGCGCTGCGCCGTTGCCTTCGTAGAAAGCGAAAATCGTGGCTCCTGCGCTGATTTTCCCAACACTCGCGCGGCAACGTGCTCTCCCATCGCCGGTCCGTGCTTGAAGCCGTGCCCGGAGCCGCCGCCAACCAGCCACACATTTTCGTGCCCGGGATGCCTGTCCACGAGAAAATCTCCATTCGAAGTATTTTCGTACTGGCACACGCGCGCCTCCACCAGCGGCGCATCCGCAAGCGCGGGAAATCGCTGCGCAATATACGCGCGCGCCGCGGCGATGCCTTCGGCGCTCGGCACTCGCGCTCCAGTATCAGGATCGAACGGCAGCCCGTGTTGGTCATGCGCAATCTTGAATCCGCGGCTCTCCAAATCCGGCATGCCGTACATTAATTCGCTCTGGCACAGCCAACCCGGCATCGCGGGCGGTGCGAAGCGCGAATTGCCCGCGGGCACTCCGAAGAAATAAACTTCCTGTCGCGAAGTAAATATCCGTTGGCCCAGCAGCTCCGGGAAAACCTTTCCGAGCCACGGCCCGCACGCAAATACAAATTGCTCCGCGCGGATCTCGCGCCCGGATTCGGTTTTCACTAGCGCTGCGCGTCCTGCTCCCTGCGGCGCGGAGACGCGCTCGTTGAAATAGTCCGCGCCCTCGGCGATTGCCGCCTCCGCCACTGCTGCAACTGCGCGCCGCGCCATCAGCACGCCGCTTTCCGGCTCGAGCAATCCCCAGCTAGCTGCGCGAAACGCAATCTGCGGATACCGGCGCCCGAGTTCCGCGCGCGTCAGCCTCTCGTGCGGCACGCCAACCTTCGCCAGGACTTTCAGAGTGGCGCTCACCTGCGCGTCCTCTTCCTGGTTCGCAATCCACAGGATGCCCGTCTTGAGAAAGAGAGGCTTGCCAACGCGCGCGAAAAACTCCTTCCACATTTCCAGCGACCGCACCGACCACCGCGTGTACAGCTCATCCGGCCCATATCCCATCCGGATGAGCCGCGATTCGCCCCCGGAACTCGCGCGCGCGTTCCCCGGCCCGTATGCATCCACCAGCGCCACGCGCCGCCCCGCGTGCGCGAGATGCAGCGCCGTCCATGAGCCGAACACCCCGGCACCGATCACCGCAACGTCGTATGTTGGATTTGCCGCCATAGTTTTCGCGCTGGAACGCGTCGCGCGGTTGCGTTCCAGCTGCGGCGGCAGTTTAATGTACCCCGCCTTGCGGCGCTACGGTTCCTTGCCGCCCTTGTGGAAACCGTTGCGGAGCAGGACGCGTCAATATGTGCACGAGTGGTTTCCCGTAAGCATTGGCCTGCCCTACAGGTCTGCGCGAGATATCCTCGGAACAAACTTTTTAGTTCACGCGGAGGTGGAAGGTGCGTAAGGCATATCGTTGCGGATTGTTGGCTCTGCTCGCGCTGGTGGTGTTGCCGATCGCCGCGCAGATTTCGAGTGACTCTGTGAATCTCGACGCCGTTTACAAAATCAAGCGCGAGGCCATCAACAATTCCAAGGTCATGGATACCCTGAGTTACATTTCGGATGTTTACGGTGGGCGCCTCACCGGTTCGACCAACGTCAAGCTCGCCGGCGATTGGGTCCTAAAGGCGATGGGGGATTGGGGTCTCGCCAATCCTCATTACGAATATTGGGATTTCGGCCGCGGCTGGGTCAATGAGCGCTTCTACGCCAATGTAATCTCACCTGTCACCTATCCGCTGATTGCCTATCCCCTTGCGTGGACGAAAGGCACAGACGGCCCGGTCACTGCGGAAGTGAAATTTATAGCACTTCCCGCCACGGAAGAGGCCGCCGACGCCATGATCGCGAGCCTGACAGGCACACTCAAGGGCAAGATCGTGATGATGGACCCCGCGCGCGACATTCCCATGAGCACTGAGCCGCTCTCCCACCGCTATACGCAGGCCGAATTGGACGAAATCGCCCAGCAGGATTATCCCGGACGGGGCGGCCGGGGAGGAGCAGCCGCGCCGGGCTTTAACGCGCTTTCTCCTCAAGCACAGGCCGCAGCCGCAGCATTGACCACGCGGATTCGCCAGAAGTTCAACAATTTGTACTTGAGCGAAGGCGTCGTCGCGGTTTTTCAGGAGGGCCGTGGGGATGGTGGTACCGTGTTTGTGCAGCAGGCAGCCGGCGTCTTGCCCGTGCCGCCACCTGGCGAAGGCGGTCGCGGCGGACGGGGAGGAGGCGGTGGTCGCGGGCCTGCTGTCTATGCCCAACAAGGCGCTCCGCCGACGCTGAATCAGGTAATGCTTGCAGCCGAGCACTACAACCGCATCTACCGCACTCTGCAAAAAAATGTTCCCGTCACCGTCGAGCTCAACATCCAGAATAAGTTCATCGATAACAATGGAAAGTCTTTTGACATCATTGCCGAAATCCCCGGATCGGACCGGAAACTCAAGGATCAAATTGTCATGATCGGCGGCCACTTTGATTCTTGGCAAGCGGGCACAGGTGCCACTGACAATGGCGTCGGCTCCGCCGTCATGCTTGAGGTCATGCGTGTTCTGAGGGCTTCCGGTTTGGATATGAGGCGCACGGTCCGCGTCGGTCTCTGGACAGGAGAAGAGGAGGGTTTGCTCGGGTCTCACGCGTACGTTGCGGACCACTTCGGCCAATGCAACACCACGACAGGGGCATGGGAATTGAAGCCTGGCGAACGCGACAAGTTCGACGTCTATTTCAATATTGACAATGGCAGCGGAAAGCTCCGCGGCGTTTATCTTCAAGGGAATGAAGCCGCAGGGCCAATCTTCCGCGAATGGATGAAACCGTTTGAGCCCATGGGAATGAATACCATCACGATTCGCAACACCGGCGGCACGGATCACCAATCCTACGATGCCGTCGGCCTCCCCGGCTTCCAGTTCATCCAGGACCCGCTTGAATACGACACCCGCACGCATCATAGCAACATGGATCTCTTTGATCGCGTCCAAGCGGACGACTTGAAACAGATGGCCACGATTGTCGCCACCTTCGTCTACCAGGCCGCAAACCGCTACGATATGTTCCCGCGCAAACCGTTGGGCACATGCCAGGTGGCTGGCGGCGGCCGCCGCGGAGGGATGTAACGCGAGTCGTTTCCCATACGATGTAATTTAAATTTAACCAATTGGGCGGGCCTCAGGCCCGCCCAATTTTTCGCGCTATTTCAAATACGACCGCACAATCTCAATCAAATCCTCGGCGCCTTCTTCCGCACTTTTCGTTCTCTTCCCGATGTGATAACGGATGTGGTCTTCCATCAACTCCGCCATGAGGCTATTAATCGCTCCGCGTGCGGCGGCGAGCCGTTGCAACACGTCCACGCATGGCTCATCCTGATCCAGCGCGCGCTCCACGGACTCCAACTGCCCCACTACTTTCTTCGTCCGGTTCAACAGGTCCAATTTTTCTTTCGATAGATGTGACATTTTTCTTGACTACCCTAGGGGGGTATGGTACCAAGGTTTGGGAGAAAAAGAAAGTCTTTTCTGACGAGCGGAACACAATGAAAGACGATCCCCATGAATCCCCAAACCGCAGCGCGGCTGCTATCGGCCGCACGATGGATTGTCTTCCTGTGCTTCGTAGCCGCTGTCTCGGCCTCCTTATGCGCGCAGGATACAGGGTCTTCTACACCACCCGCTGAAAACCCCGGCGGCCCCGAAACACTTTTCCCTCATCCCGACAGCACGCGCTGGTGGATTTCCGGACAGGCGAACATTATTTTTCAATGGCATCCGGCATTTCCAGCAAAGTACAGCGGCCCGAACAGCCTGACGGCCCCGGCCCAAAGCGCGACAACGCACATCCTCACGCTCTTCACCGGCTTCCAGCTTACCCACACGACGGAAATTCTTGCGGATTTGGAGGACGCTACAGGCGGCGGCATCGGTGGCGCCCTTGGGTTGGGTGGCATCACCGACCTCGATGACGTTCGTACCGTACAGGGCGTTCAGCTATCCAGGGCGCCCTATCTGGCGCGGTTGATGCTGCACCAGATAATTCCGCTCAGCAGCGAACGCGCCCCGGCCACTCGTGGGCCGATGGGCCTTGCGACTTCGCTGCCGGTTCGGCGCATCGAGTTCCGCATCGGCAAATTCGACCTCGCGGATTTCTTCGATAACAACTCTGGTGGCAGCGACAGCCATCTGCAGTTTCTGAATTGGACCGTGGACAACAACGGCGCGTGGGACTATGCGGCGAACACACGCGGCTACACGGATGGCGCGATCTTGGAATATGACGACCACAACTGGTCGGTGCGCTTCGCCGAAGCCATGATGCCGAAAATTGCCAACGGCATCAATCTCGACGCCGACCTTCTCCGCGCGCACTCGGAAAATGTGGAAGGCCAATACAACGGCAGCTTGATTCCCAAACGCGCGGGCGTTGTACGCGTCCTCGGTTACGTGAACCACGCCAATATGGGCAGCTATCGGCAGGCGATCGTCGACTTTCTGGACGGGGAGACATCAACGCCGAACATCGTTGCCACTCGTATGCAGGGCCGTGTGAAATACGGCTTCGGTGTAAATCTCGAGCAGGAGCTCACTTCGCAGATTGCTGTTTTCGCGCGCTTTGGATGGAACGACGGCCGCAACGAATCCTTTGTTTATACCGAGGTGGATGAAACTGTCGAGCTCGGCGGGTGGGTGCACGGAGAAAAATGGCGACGCCCGCTGGACAAATTTGGGCTGGCCTTTGTTAGCAACGGCATTTCAAAAGATCATCAGGAATATTTGCGGCTTGGCGGGCTGGGATTTCTTTTGGGAGATGGAAACCTGAATTACGGGCGCGAGAATATTCTGGAAACGTTTTACAACGCTCACTTCTGGCGCGGTTTGTACGGCGCATTCAATCTGCAATACATCGCCGACCCCGGGTATAACCGCGACCGCGGCCCTGTGGTAGTTCCGGGGCTGCGCTTTCACGTTGAGTTCTAACAATTCGTTCGCCGCACGAATCATTCCGGAGCGATGAAGGAAGGGACGATCTATTTCTTTGCGCGAGCGAGTTCCTTCGCCCAGTGCGAGAGGTGATTGAGCGATTTCGTGTGCGTACGCTCGAGATGCAACGGCGTCACCGATACATCCCCGGCAAACACCGCCATGTAATCGGTGTCTTCTCCGAGGCCATCCGTGACCTGCTGCTCGTGCAGCCAATAATAAGTCCGGCCGCGGGGATCTTTCCCTTCCTGCAAAATATTGCGCGTCACTTTTTCCGATTGCCGCGTGAACCGCACGCCGCCCATCCAATCCAGCGGCACGTTTACGTTCAGCAAAACTCCATCAGGCATCCCATCGCGCACAATAATATTCGCGAGGTCGCGCGCAAAACTCGCGGCCTTCTCATACCGGAATCCTTTGCCGCGATGCACCACCGAAATCGCAAACGCGGGGACGCGGTTGATCGTCGCTTCCGCTGCCGCGCCCACCGTCCCCGAATAATAAATGTTCTCGCCCATGTTTCCGCCGCGATTGATTCCTGAAATTACCAGGTCCGGTTTTTCCGGCAGCAATTTATTCAACGCGACGATTATCGCGTCGGCGGGTGTGCCATCCACGGCCCATTCGCGTTCAGCGATCTGGTCTACGAATATTGGCTGGCGCAGTGTCAGCGCCTGTGCGGAGGCGCTGCGCTCGTGCAAGGGCGCGACGACGCTGAGCGTCGCGGTGTCGCGCAGCGCGTCAACCAGCGCGCGCAAGCCTTCGGCGTGGATTCCATCATCGTTTGTGATCAATATGTGCGGCATAGCGAATAACCAGAATAACAGGAACTGCGCGTGCGTTGCTTGCGCGTATCGTGGCGCGTGTCCAAAAAATTGTGCGTCAAAAAACTTGCGCGTCCCGGAAACCCTTGTATCTGCGCTTGGCGATTGCGCCTGCCGGGGGATGGACGATTCTAGCGGGCGATTTTGGAACTCTGGTTGCGGATGTCCTCGAATTGAGATGTTAACAGGACCATGTCGGTATGCCGCGCACCTTACTACCTTGTTGTTATGGCAATGCGCCCAATCAACTCGGCCTGCCGCCTTGTCAATGTTCTTGCGGTTTCAACTTTTTTAGAATATCCGCCGCATGCCCATTCGTTGGGTCCAGTTTGACGGCCGTTTGATAGCTGGTAATCGCGAGGTCCCTTTCCCCGCTTCCTAAATAAGCCTCGCCTAAACTGTCGAATGCGTTCGAGGAAGAGGGGTGTTCCGTCGTGTTCAATCCAAAAATCGCAATCGCGTCGCTCGCACTCTTATCTCCGTAAAGCAACTGATACCCGAGGGTGTTCAACTCGGACTCTCCCAAATCATAGTCGCTGGTTTTCGCATTCTTGAGCGCATCATACATTTGCAATGCACCCTGAATCCCCGACTCGTGGATGGCTTTGTACAAACCCTCCGCACCTGATCGCTTTGGCAAAACATAAGGTTTATCAGCGAGGATATTCAAGACGGCGTTGTTTATATCCACACGCTTGCTGTTCCCTCTGTTCGTCAGCATGATGACGGTCGTTCTCCCCACAGGACGGCGTTCAATAAACGCCCTGAACCCAGCATGACTGCCCGTATGCCAGACGTACTTGTCATCGCCATTTCCCACCACATTCCATCCGAAACCATAGGTCGAGCTGCCTTCTTCCACTTTGCCGGGTGTAAATGCCGCGGACAGCGTGGACTGCCGCACCAGTTTATCTGTGTAGAGTGTTTGATCCCATCTGAATAAATCATCAACTGTCGAATAAATGCCGCCATCACCGGGGATTGCAGTTGACGCACCGTCGTCCACCTGGCCAAATTGGTCGTAACCGACGGCTGCCCGCGTATCTTTCTTCCGCGGGCTGTCAAAGACGAAGGTGTTGCTCATGCCGATCGGCTTGAAAATCTCTTGTTCCAGGAAATCGCCATACGATTTCCCGGATACTTTTTCCACGGCGATTGCCAGCAGCGAGTATCCGGGATTGCTGTACCGGTACTTCTGGCCGGGGTTGAAGAAAAGTTCTTCTTTTTCCAATAACGCCGCGATGAGTCCCTTCTGAGATAGACCGGAATCGTCAATCGCCAGGTCGCCATAGTCGGGGATGCCGGAAGTGTGGGTCAGCAAATGCCTCAAGGTTACTTTGCTGAGATGCGGGGAGCGAGAGAACTCCGGAATGTACTTCGAGATAGAGTCGTCATAGTTAAGCTTGTTCCGCTCCGCAAGAATCATGATCGCCATGGCCGTGAATTGCTTCGTGACGGAGCCGATGTCGGACGGGGTTTGAAGAGTGAAATCCGTACCTGTCTGGAAGTTTGCCTTTCCAAATGCCTTGCGGTAAATGATCTTTCCCTGGTCCGCGACGAGGATGACACCGTTGAACTGACCTCGTTCATACAGCGTTGACATCAAATTATCGATCTCCTTAGATCGATCGGCGGGCATCCCGGAAGCGCCACCGCCCCAAATCAATAGAGCAAACAGTAGAAGGCTGGCCGTCCGTCGCACGGTCCTCAACCAAATTGGAGTTGCGAAATTCCGCATAGTCTTTTTAGACGATTTGAATAACGAGAAGTCACGCGTCAACCCCCCAAGGTTCTAAAAAGTTTGCAAGGGGGCGTTTGCAAGCCCCTAAAAAGGCGGGCCGATGAGCGACCCGATTTGAATGGTCGGGACGACTGGATTTGAACCAGCGACCTCACGCACCCCAAGCGTGCGCGCTACCAGGCTGCGCCACGTCCCGACCGGCTGAAGCACGCCCGTGGCGGGCGGCTTTGCGCGCTGCCCGGCCCGGAAAACCGCCGTAACAGCGCGAAAATCAGGGTATCACTCGGTTTCGAGCAGCGTCAAGAATGCGCGCAGCGCGTCGCGCAAATCCTGGAGCACTTTGCGGCTGACTGCCGGCAACGGATCGCCGGGGGATATGCCTGCCACGCCCGAAAAACCACTGGCGGGACGGGCCGTCTCACCGGCGTGTTCGCCGATTTCTGAGCCATTCTCACCATTGGCTGGGACGCCATTTCCGCCACCGTGGCCGCCATAGGCGCCACCGTTGTGCGCGGCATCGTGGCCGGCGTATTCGCGCAAGTGGCGCCGCGCGCCGGCGATGGTGAAGCCCTCGTCGTAGAGCAGGCGGCGGATTTCCATCACCGTTTGCACGTCTTCGCGGCGGTAAAGGCGATGGCCCTTCGGGCTTTTCTCCGGCTGGAGCATCGGGAATTCCGTCTCCCAATAGCGCAGCACGAATGCTTTGGTGGCCGTAAGGCGGCTCACTTCGCCGATGCGGAAAAAACTCTTATCGGGCAAAAGCGCCGCGTGACCGTTACCTGTTTCAGACATGGGTTGCGACTTTTCCTGCGACGGGGGACTGGTCCGCTCGCCACTATCGTATCGCCTTTTATAGCGCTGTCAATCCACCCTTCCACAGATACCTAGTTACGTCTTCGGCGTTTGCCGCCAGCGGTTCAGCGCGATCAGCGACCAGATGGCCTCGACGATGCCGAAGGGCCAGGCTCCTTGAAGGAATCCATAAATGGATCCGAGGACGCACGCGCCCGCGAAAGCAAGGATGAACCAGCGGCTGCGCTTTTCGAGTGTGTAAAACACCACCATCGCCGTTACGGCAAGAAGACCGAATGCAGTGAGCGCGTTTACACGGGAATCCCATGTTTGAATTGTCATGTCGCGGATCTCAATGCCTCATTTTGCTTGGTTTGCCGTGACGCTTGATTCGGCCGCGGCGCGGCTTCATTGGTTTCCGCCCGCGTTCGCGGTGGCCGCGCTCCTTCATGCGCTGGAGAAAACGCAGCGGGGCGGCGGTGAAATCAAATTTTTCGCGAAGGCGATTTTCGAGGAACCGTTCGTAGCTGAAGTGCAGGCGCAGCGGTTGATTGGTGAAGAGGACAAAAGTCGGCGGGGCGCTGGAGGCCTGCGTCATGTAAAAGATTTTTACTTTGCGCGTGGCCGGCGAAGTGCCGCGCTCGAGGTCCACGGTGGCGAGCCAGCGATTGAGTTCGCCCGTGGAGATGCGCCGGCGGCGCGCGTCCGCGGCGCGTTCAATCATCGGATAGAGAGAATCAAGGCGGTCGCCGGTAAGAGCGGAAAGAAAGACGATGGGCGCGTAGGCGAGGAATTTCAGTTTGTCGCGCACCAGCGTTTCGTATTCCTTCATCAAGAGGACGGGATCGGCGAGCGAGCGCAACATTCGCTGCTGCGGCACCTCTTCGGTTCGCTTGCCGCTGGGCGCGCGCACGGGCCGCGCCTTCACGCGCATTTGACCGCCTCTCATCCGCTCTTCGACTATGGCGCGCTTCGCTGCTTCGAGCGAGAGATCCCATTTGTTCATCACGATGATGACGCTGCAGCCGGACTCCTGCGCGTAGCCTGCAATGGTCGCGTCATTCGCGGTGACGCCCAGCGCTGAGTCCACGATGAGCAGAGCGATATCGGCGCGCTCGAGCGCTCTGCGCGCCATCATCACGCTGAGTTTTTCCGCCATGAGGTTTGTTTTGCCCTTGCGGCGGATGCCGGCGGTGTCCACGAAGCGGTAGAGTTTGCCGTTGTGGCTCACAACGGTGTCCACCGAATCGCGCGTCGTTCCGGCGGTCGGCGAAACGATGCTGCGCTCTTCACCCGCAAGGCGGTTCAGCAGCGCGGATTTGCCGACGTTTGGGCGCCCGATGATTGCAATGTTCAGTTCCTTCGATTTAGCAGCTTCGCCTTCTCCGGGTGCATCACTTGCGCTTGCGCTGATCTCATCTTCTGCGTTACCAGCTTCCGGTTCTGAATTTTCGGGCTCCACTGGCGCGGCAGGAATTTTTTCACTCACATAATCGAGAAGGACATCCACGCCGAAGCCGTGCTCGGCGGAAAGTGGAAACACGGGCACGCCCAGCGAATGGAGCGGCCCGGTGAGCGAGACCTGCTGCTGCGAATCCACCTTATTTGCCGCAAGGATGAGCGGCTTGCCGGTGCGGCGCAGCAAGCGCGCCAGCTCTTCATCGAGCGGAGTGAGCCCGGTGCGCGCGTCAACAACGAGAACGATCAGCGTGGCAGAATCGAAGGCCACTTGCGCCTGGCGCATGATTTCGTGGGGGATCGCGGCGCGATCGTCGGGGACGATGCCGCCGGTGTCCACGACTTCAAACCTGCGGCCTTGCCAGTCAGCGATGCCGTAGATGCGGTCGCGGGTGATGCCGGGCTGATCATTGACGATCGAGCGCCGCGAGCTGGTGAGGCGATTAAAGAGCGTGGACTTGCCCACATTGGGCCGCCCGGCGATGACGATGGATGGGAGTGCGGTTGTCATAAGATGGCCCAGACACTGTAGCTTAGAAGCGCTGGGATGCAAGCGCCGCGCGGCCGGGGGAATTCCTGATCTGTTGGTGATGCGCCCCGTCTGAACAAAAAAAAGGGCCTGTTTCTGGAACGCTATCATTCTAAAGGAGTTACACAGGGGCGCTTTGCACGGGGTCTGGAAGTGCCTGATTCTAAAGGATTTAGACAGGGGCGGATTTGTGTAAGGTTTTGCTGACAGTGTTGAAAACAAAGGAGTTAGCAGGGGCGGAATGGGGCGCGAAGCGCAGAAACCTCGTAACAAGCTGAATCTAAATGGTTTAGACAGGGGCGAGGTGACTGACCATGTTTCCCTATTCCTGCCTCCCGCCTGACCCAGCCACGCGTTTTTCCCGGATGAGATAGAAAACAAAGGACTTAGGATGCTGGGGAACGATCCGGGCGGTGGGAGCGACGATTTCATGGGGCATGTTACCACAGCTATATATACGTGTCAAGGGTTATTTATTAGATTGTGTCGTTAGCACATGATATGTCCGGTCTATTAGCAGATGAAATGTCCGCTTTACACAGGCGGCTTGGAGTAGACCTCCGGTCCGGAGGTGGGCGTGATGAGCTACTCCAGAGCTGCGACGGAGCGGGCGATGAAAGCACAAGAAGTGATTTTGCGGGTGATCGGCAAGCAGATGACCTGGCTTCAAGCGGCCCAGGTGTTGCGCGTCGGTCCGCGGCAGATGCGGCGGCTGTATTGGCGCTATCAGCGGTTCGGCTATGACGGACTGTGGGATCGCCGGACGGGAACACCTTCTCCGAAGCGCGTGAAGCTGGAGGTGGTCGAAAAGGTGTTGGTTTTGTACCGGGAGAAGTATTCCGATTTCAGCGTGAAGCATTTTCACGAGAAGCTCGAGGAGGAGCACGGCATCCGGCTCAGCTACACCTGGGTGAAGCTGGCGCTGCAAGGCGCCGGACTGGTGGCGAAAGAACGGCAGCGGGGCCTGCACCGGCGGCGGCGCGAACGAAGACCGATGGCCGGGATGATGCTGCACATCGACGGCAGCAAGCATCGCTGGCTGGGCCAGCAGTGGCACGACTTGATCGTGGTGCTGGACGATGCGACCAGCGAGGTGTACTACGCGCAGTTGGTCGAGGAGGAATCGACACCGACGGTGATGATCGCGTTGCGCGAAGTGGTCGAGCGGCAAGGGGTGTTTTGCTCGCTTTACAGCGACCGGGCAAGCCATTTCTGGGTAACCCCGAAAGCCGGAGAGCCGGTGGACCGGCAGCGGCTAACGCAGGTGGGGCGGGCGTTGAGTGATTTGAGGATTCAGATGATTCCGGCCTACTCGCCGCAAGCACGTGGACGAAGCGAGCGGAACTTCGGCACCTGGCAGCGGCGGCTGCCGCAAGAGTTGCGGCTGCGCGGGATCGCGACGATCGAAGAAGCCAACCGTTTTCTCGGCGAGAGCTATATCGCGGAGTTCAACCGGAAATTCGCTGTGGCGGCGACGGAACCGGTCAGCGCCTTTGTGCCGGCGACCGGGAAAGATCTGGACCGGGTCTTCTCGCTGCAGCAGGAGCGGGTGGTGAACCGAGACAACACGGTGAGTTGGGGCGGCCGGACGTTGCAGATCGAACGGGTGCGCTGGCGCGGGACGCTGGCGGGTTGCCGGGTGACGGTGTGCGAACATCTGGATGGGCGGCTGAGTTTGTATTACGGACCCCAGTGTGTCGGACAGTTTGCTGGCGAAAATAACGAACCGAAATCGGCGGCGGAAAAGGGCTGTGGAAAAGACGCTGCGCTTGGGAATCCCGCGCAAACCGCGGGATCCCCACTTTCCCACAGCCCCGACGACGGCGCGGTGAATGTAGTTTGAGGAGCAGAAGGAAAATCAAAAGCGGACACATCACTTGCTACCTAACGCGGACATTTCGATTTGCTAACAACAGGGTTATTTATTAGATATTTAAGGAGAGTATTCGAATGACTGTTCGAATGCCTCGAAGCGCAGACAACAGGCTTTCTGGTGGGTCAATGCGAGGGGGCCAAAAACCGCACCCTTAAAAACCAAAGGGTGCGGCACCCGGCAACAAAACACTCGATGTGTCCCTCATGACTTAGACTTCTTTTCTTAATGGTCCTCTGAAATAGACTTTGCCCTGTAATGCGATCTTCCAGTATCATTTCCCATACTTGCCATGCTTCGCCGAAATTGGACTCGTGAAGAGCTCACAGTAGCGTTCAATCTCTATTGCAAAATTCCATTCGGACGAATCCATAATCGCAACCCTTTAATCATCGAACTATCGAAGGCAATTGGCCGTTCCCCATCCGCCCTGTCGTGGAAACTTGCAAACTTTGCACGGCTTGATCCGGCGCTCCAAAAAAGAAATATTGCAGGCGCAGTGCATGGCGGACAAGGTGAGATTGAGATTTGGAATGAGTTCAACAACAATTGGAGCAAACTGGCATTTGAAAGCGAACGCCTATTGAGCCGGATGACGAAGGGAAACATGGAAATCTCTCAGCTGGGACAAGATTTTCCAACGGGGATTGCACGCGACACCACAGTCCGCGCCCGTGTCAATCAAGGCTTCTTTCGTGCAGCAGTTTTGGCGGCCTATGATTTGCGGTGTTGTATTACGGGTCTTTCCGTCCCGCAGTTACTCATTGCAAGCCACATTGTTCCATGGAGTATTGACGCGGCCAATCGAACTAACCCGCGAAACGGACTTTGCTTGAACGCATTGCACGACCGGGCTTTCGACTCCGGCTTGTTGACAGTTACTCCGACTTTCAAGGTTAGAGTGTCTCGCACATTAAGAGGGAAGAACAAGTCAGACGTTAGCCTTGGTAGATTTCTGCTGCGCTACGAGGGTGTCCCAATTTCTTTGCCCGAACGGTTTGCGCCCGACGTAGAGTTCCTGCGGTACCATAACGAAGAGGTTTTCTTGAATTCCTAAAGGTTGGGACTTCACCATGTGCAATCTCAAATTCAGCTACATGTACCGCGACGGCAGCAATCATAAAGATTTTGGGGGGATCGTATTTCCGAACCCACAAAAACTGGCGTTTGATACCGTCACGAAGGCACTGCGAAAGGCGTTCATGGTGGACGGGTTGTTTGTGGCGGATCAAGTTCGAGTACCAGAGGTCTTCCTTTTTCATAAATGGGACTTGAATTCAGACGATCATTGCTACCACGAGTTCTTGGTAGTCAAAGAGACTCGAGAAACACCAAGCGATCTATATGGGCGGACATTCGCCGAATTTGTCAACGAAGTCGCGAGTGAGTCACGAAATGGGTGGAAAGAATTCGATCCACTTGAGCGGACTTCGGGTCGGACGAGTTACACACCTTTGGACCGATGAGAATATTTTCAGTATCGCTTACACTTTGCGGTCCGTGGCCGGCCTGTCGCCGAAGTTCCCCTCGTATGTAAGAGAGGCGAACATGTCCCATTCTGATGAAAACACACACCTGCAACCGGCTCTTTGGAAGGCTAGGCGAATTCCCCCGATTCCCGCAAAGAGATCGACGAGTTTCAAATTGGGAAAAGAGAGACCGGAATCCTTATCCTTCGGGCGCCTAAAATTAGTGACGGTCCTCATTGGGTCAGAGCCGTAATATAGCTGATTCCAATCATTTCCGTCACTACCTTCGGGCAATCTTCCATTAACTGTGGTCTCGTTCATGACACCCTCATTCGTTCTTACTTCGCAAGTCGAGTGCCGATTCCCAAGACCCGTCTAGGAAAGCCCTTGAAGCCCCCCCACACAGTTCGGGACGCCGGCGCACCAATGAATTCGTAAGAATGTCTTCGGTGTGGGCGGGTTCCGCAGATAATCCGCTGGGGTGGCTTTAGGTGCTCCGGGCGGCGGACTTGCGCCTAGGGTTTTTGTTTTTCACGGGGTGCTCATGATCGAAGGCGGCGGCTGGCAAAGAGAGATTCCTGCCTACCGGCAGGCAGGCCTCACCCGCTGCGGCGGGTTCGGAATGACGGCGGTGGGGATGGGCGGCGATGCGGGCAGAGGCTTGACTCTGGACTATACTCCAGGGTGTAGGGTTTAGGAGGGTGCAAGATGCAGATTGGCGTTGTGGCAAAGAGAACCAGTCTTACAGCCGATACCATCCGGTTTTACGAGCGGAATTCTCTACTTCGAAGACCGCCTCGGACGGTTGGCGGCTTCCGCCGGTACGGCGAAGACGATTTGGAGACGCTCAGCTTCATTCAGCGCGTGCAAGGGCTTGGTTTCAGTCTCCGCGAGATTCGCGGCCTTCTTGAACTGAAGCGGAGCCAACGGCAACCCTGCGCGCAGGTGTGCCGCCGCTTGGAATACAAGCTTGCCGAGATAGGCGGGAAGCTGGCGGATCTTCGGCGGCTTCAACACGAATTGCGAACGACTCTGCGCGGCTGCAAGAGACAGCTCCAGAGGAGCCCACTTGATTGCCCGGTTCTTCGACGGACGGCCAGGAAAAGATTGGGGACCGCAAATTGAGGATTGAGATTTTTTACGTGCCGGAGTGCCCTCATGTTGAAGAGGCCCTCGCAAACCTAAAAGAGGTTTTGAGAATGGAGGGCGTTCTTTTGAAGATCCGTCATGTGGCGATTACGGATTTGCGTGCAGCCGAGGCGGCACGATTTCGCGGGTCTCCGACTATCCGGATTGACGGCCTCGATATCGAAGGCGAGACGAGCGAACCGACAAACTTTGGAATGGCATGCCGGTTGTATTCGGGAGAGACTCGACGGGGCGTTCCGCCCAAGGAAATGATTCAAGCCGCTGTGCGGCGATATGTTGGCGGCAGGGATTGATGAGGCGTAGATGAGACAGGGGAGCGGAATCTCGGCGTCGGTTACAGCGATTGTGAGTGCGCTGGCAACGATTTCGTGTTGCCTGCCACTGGGATTTGCGGCGGCGATTGGGGCGGCGGGGGCGAGCGGATTTGTGGAGAGGTTCCGTCCATGGCTGCTCGGTCTATCGGTTTTGTTGCTGGGGCTGGGATTCTGGCAGCAGCGGCGGGCAAAGCAATGCGCGGTTAAGGGAGGATGGGTGGGGCAGGCGCTACTGTGGGTTGCGGTAGTGGTTGTCGCCGGGATGATCCTTTTTCCGCAGCAAGTCGCCGGTTTTTTTGCCGATCACCTTTCGTGGGCGCCGAAATGAGGAAAAGGATTTGGATACTCGCGACTGTCGTGATTGTTGCGGGTGCGGCCGGATTTTATTTGTGGGGACCTTCCAAGGCTCCGGAGGGGCAACAGCCGCTTACAAGACTTTCCTCGGCAAACTTCATTGAATTCGAGGCAGCATTCGATGCGGCAGCGGACGGGCCGCGCGTGGTGATTCAGGTGTCCCCGACTTGACCCGCATGTCTGCGGGGGGCCTCCGCAGTTGGAGAAATTCTGAAACGCAATCCCGACACAAGGCTGCGTGTGCTGGTGGTGTGGGAGCCGATCCTATTTTCCGACTGGGGCGCGCCGAGCGGGAGCGCGCTCGCGCGGATTTCGGATCCGCGAGCTAGACAATTCTGGGACCCCAGGCACCTTGTGTCATTGGAATTGACACGGAGCAGAACCGCGCGGCCGGGACAGCCGGAGCCAAGCTGCTGCGAGGAAAAAGGGTTTTATTGGGATGACGCGCTGGTATTTTCTCCGCATACAAAGTGGAAGGAAATGCGCGGAGCGGTTTTTTGGGACGGGCCGGTTTGGAGAGCGGCCCCGGAGCTTGAAACGGCTATCCGAAACACGCCGCGATAATTCGCCCGAAGCGGTTCCCCTCCTGTTGCGGAAAATTTCAGACGCGCATTTGCGTTGCGGCGATAATTTCAGGTTATCTTAGGCGCGGGATTACGCGGCGAGGGATCGAAAAAACGAGATTTCTCGCCCGCCGCAGCGGGCTCGAAATGACAGCAGGAGGGGAAGATGAGACGCGTATTGATTGCCTTCATGATCTTGTTGATTGGGTCCTGTGTCGCGATGCAAGGGGTCATGCCTGCGAACGCCCAGCAGGGGACGGTGCCGGAGATACGGTACCGCTCGGTGGCGGATTTTTTGAAGCTGCCGGCGGACATGAATCTAGGCGAGGTGTCGGGAGTGGCGGTGAATTCCAAGGGGCATGTGTTTGTTTTTTCGCGCGGGAATACGACCGGACCTGCGTATGGGGCGAGCGCGGCGCAGTTGCTGGAGTTTGGCGCGGACGGAAAATTCATCCGCGAGATTGGGCACAACTTGTACGCGTGGTCGTACGCGCACACGGTGAAGGTTGATCCGGAGGACAACATCTGGGTTACGGACAAGGGCTCGGACATGGTGGTGAAGTTCAATCCAGAAGGGCGCGTGATGATGGTGTTCGGACGGAAACAAGAGGCGTCGGATGAAGGAACGGGGCCGGTGAAGCATGTGCGACCGCCGCTGCCGGCGGTGGACGGATATTTCCGCCAGGTGACGGATGTGGCGTGGGACGCGGCGGGGAACGCATACATCAGCGATGGGTACATCAATTCGCGCGTGGCGAAGGTGGACAAGAATGGAAACTGGATTAAATCGTGGGGCGAGCCGGGCGACGGGCCGGGGCAATTCAGCGTGCCGCACAGCATCGCAGTGGATGCGCAAGGAAATGTGTACGTGGCGGACCGGGGCAACCGGCGAATTCAGGTATTCGACGGCGACGGAAAATTCTTGAGGCAGATGACGATTGATGTGCCGGTGGATGCGAACGCGCGTCCAGCAATCGGGAACAAGCCGACAGCGACGACGGGAACGATGTCACCGGGAGCGCCGTGGGCGATTTGCATTACGCCGGGGCCGAAGCAGGTGCTGTTTGCCTCAGACGCGTTTCCGGGGCGGATTTACAAGATGAGCCTGGATGGGAAGGTGCTGGGCGTGTTCGGCGAATCGGGGAAACAACTGAAGCAATTTGGATGGATCCATGAGATGGCGTGCCCAAGCGAGAGTGAAGTTTACGTGGCGGAAATACTGAACTGGCGCGTGCAGAAACTGGTGCTGGAGGCGGGGCGGTAAGGGCAGGAGCGTATTGGGCCGAAGCCTAACGGCTGCCGCTCCGAAGCGTGAAGCTACACAGGCAATTCCTGGGCATTATCCAAATCACTCTGATAAAGTGCGGCCACAAAGGTCGGTTGGGCAGCCTTTTGCTGGCTTTCCGAGCAAAAGGTGACCAGTAGGGGAGGGGCCTGCCTGGATTGAAAGATTCCGGGTGCGCGGGGCGTATCTATATATGGAAGCGGGGAAGCGGCGGGAGGGCATGAACGCAGCGGACCAGCAGCAGCTGGCGGAATGCATCGCCCGCGCCCGGTCGGGAAGCCTTGAGGCGTGGGGCGAACTCTATCGGGCATATGCCGGGCCGATTTTCCGTTTTTGCAGGCGGGCGCTGCCCGCGCGGGAAGACGCGGAAGACGCGACGACGGAAATATTTATGAAGGTGCGCGACAAACTAGGGCAATACGATCCCAGCCGGCCATTTCAGGCGTGGCTTTACAAAGTGTCGGCGAACCATTGTTGGGACACGCTACGCAGAAGGAAGATACGGCAAGACCTGGAAACCGAAGACGTGGATGAAACTCCGTTGGAGCATCCGGACGCGAACCAGCTCGACCGGCTGCTGGAGGAGAGCAGCAGCAAGGACGTGCGCGGGGCGCTGGCGAAATTGCCGGCGAGGTCGCGGATGGCGCTGGTGCTGCGGTATTACTCGGATATGAGCTACGACGAAATCGCCGAATCGCTTGGGGTGCGGCGCAACTTTGTGGGGGTGGTGCTACTGCGGGCGCGCCACCAGTTGCGCGAGGCGCTGGCCGGGCACGGTTCCCGCGGAATGGCCGCGGGGAGGACCCAATGAACGCAAATCCAAATCAACCGAACCACCACTTCGATGAAATGACGTGCTTGCAATATCTCGAAGGGCAGCTCGAGCGGACGCGCGCGCTGGAGCTTTCAGCGCACACGGAGCGGTGCGGCGAATGCAGGGCGCTGCTTGGTGCGTTGGAGCGCGAATCGAGATTGCTGACGCGCGCGGTGCGCGAGGAAGACGAGCCGGTTCCGGCGAGATTATTTGCGCCAGCGCGCGAGCGGATGCCGTGGGCGTGGATCATTTCATTTGGGATGGCGGCGGCGGGAGCGTACTGGCTGTGGACGACGATCATTGATCCGTGGCAGAGGCAGTTGAATGAAGCGGGATTCGGAGGGACGAACCTGGTGACGTTGCTTTTCTTCCAGGGCGCGCTGTGGAAAGGGTGGGGATCCATGTGGACTCTTGTGCAGGCGTTGGCGGTGCTTTCAATGTGCGCGGTGGGATATTTCCTGCTGCGGCGCAGCTTGCGTCGCATGAGTACGATCGCGATGGTGATGGGCGCGGTGCTGGTGGCGCTGTTTGTGCCGAGCGTGGCGGGCGCGGCGGAGGTGCATAAAAGTCAAACCAGCTACACTCTGCCCACCGGCGCGACGGTGAAGAACGACTTGATTGTTTTTGGGCAGACCATACGGATTGACGGGACCGTGGAAGGGGACCTGATCGCGTTCGGACAGAACGTGACGGTGAACGGGCACGTGGTTGGCGATGTGATTTCCGCGGGGACTACGCTGCAGATCAATGGGACCGTGGATGGGACCGTCCGCTTTGGCGGGAGCATGCTTACGTTGCACGGGAAGATTGGCAAGAACCTAATGGTAGGCACCGGCACCGTGATGGCGGATTCCTCATCTGAAATTGGATGGGGCGCGACGATCGCAAGCGGCGACGCGACTTTTGAAGGACGGATTGGGCGGGATTTTCTGGCGGCGGTGGGACATCTACAACTGGATGGGTATATCGGCGGGAACGTGAAGGTCGAAGTAAGCGAAGAAGGGGAGATTGGCTCGAACGCGCAGGTGCTGGGAAAGATCGAATACGAAGGGTCAAAGCACCCAGTCGTTGAAAGCGGGGCAAAACTTGCGAGCGCGCCAGTGGTGGAAATCAAAGAATCGTCAACCGACTGGTATCGTGGAGTTTCACTGTGGCATAAGTTTTTGTGGTGGGGGGCGGGATTTATATTCGGCCTCGTTTTCTTGTTGCTGATGCCGGACTTCTTTAGCGAAACCGTGGCGAATTCGGGCCGTTATGGGGTATCCATCGGAATCGGGTTTCTGCTGTTTATTGGAATTTTTATCGCGGCGATTATTGCGTGCGTCACGGTGGTCGGTTTGTCCGTGGGGATCTGTACATTTATGTTTTGGATCGTAGCCGGCTATGCCGGAAAGATGTGCGTGGCGACGTGGATTGGACAGCGCCTCCTAACGATCGGGAAAAGTGAGAAAGGTATGCTTGACATGGGTGTTACGGTGAACGGACGCTGGGTGCTGAAGGCTTCTCAGGCGGTCGGACAATTAATGCTTGGACTTTTGATTGTGTACGGTGTGCGCATGCTGCCGTATGTCGGTCTATTATTCACGGTTGTTGTATATGTTTGGGGGCTGGGCGCGATCTGCTTCACGATGTACAAGCGCTTCCACACGCGCGGGAGCTTTGCCGCGCCGCTGGTTGAGACCGGGGCTTAGATAATGCCGAGCTGTTTGCCGACGGTGGCGAGGATGTCACAAGCCTGCAAGAGTTCGGCGCGCTTGTGAGTGGCGGTGACGATCGTGCGCAAGCGCGCCTTGCCTTCCGCGACGACCGGATAACCCACCGCGGGCGCGAACACACCTGCTTCAAATAATTTCGCTGAAAATTCATGAGCTTTGTTGGCGTCGCCGACGTGAATCGGGACGATGGGCGTTTCGCTGGCGCCGAATTTGAAGCCGCGTTTTTTTAGCTGGCGCTTGTAAAACTTCGTGTTGGCCCACAATTTTTTTACGAGGCGTTCGCCTTCGGGCGAGTCGAGCAGCGTGAACGCCGCCATGCAGGCCGCGGCGGATGCGGGCGGATGGGAAGTCGAAAAAAGGAACGGCCGCGCGCGCTGGTAGAGGAAGTCAATCAGATCGCGCGAACCGCAGACGTAGCCGCCCATGACGCCGATTGCTTTGCTGAGCGTGCCGACCTGGATGTGAACGCGGCCGTGCGTGCCGGTGTGGTCGACCGTGCCGCGCCCGCCGCGGCCGAGGACGCCGGAGGAGTGGGCGTCGTCAATCATCATGATGCAATTATATTTTTCGGAGAGATCACAGAGTTGCTTGAGCGGGGCGATGTCGCCGTCCATGGAAAAAACGCCGTCGGTGATGAGGAGTTTGTGGCCGGGCCAGGTTTCGGTTTCCTTGCAGATGCGCTCGCAATCGGCGACGTCGCGATGCTTGAAAACTTTGATGGTCGCGCGGGACAGGCGGCAGCCGTCAATGATGCTGGCGTGGTTCAGCTCATCGGAGATGATGAAGTCGTCTTTGCCGAGGATGGCGGAGACTGTTCCGGCGTTTGCGGTGAAACCGGATTGGAAAACGACGCACGCTTCGGTGCCCTTGAATTTGGCGATTTGCTCCTCGAGTTCCATGTGGAGCGTCATGGTGCCGGAAATGGTGCGGACTGCGCCTGCGCCCGCGCCATATTTGCGGATGGCGTCAATGGCGGCCTTGCGTAGAGCTTTGTGCGTGGTGAGGCCGAGATAATTATTTGAGCTGAGGTTGATGACATGATGGCCGTCAAAAGTTGCGGATGGCCGCTGTTCGCCCTCGAGGACGCGAAGCTTGCGATAGGCGCCCTTGGCGCGCATCTCCGCGAGTTGATCGTGAAGGAAGGCAAGTGGATTTTGCGTTGTGCCCATAAGACCTCCGTTCATTCAAGAGCTTTGCATTAATTCAGAACTTCAAAGGCTGCGCGCCATTTGGGTAGAGAAGAACTTTTCCTGGCAAGCCGTTTTGAAGCAGGCGGAAGCCTTCTTCAAAACGCTCGAGCGGGAATTGTTCGCCGAAGAGCGGGTCCAAATTTAACTTGTGCGACGTTAGAAGCGCGGTCATCTGAATCCAGGTCTCGAACATTCGGCGGCCGTAAATTCCGTAGACTGTGGCGCCCTTGAAGATGATGTCGTTGACAAGATCGAGCGTCACCAGATCGGAAGGAATTCCGAGCAGAGAGGCGCGTCCGCCGGCGCGCAACATTTGAAAGCCCTGGCGAATCGCGGCGGGATGGCCGCTCATTTCAAGGAGCACGTCGGCGCCAGCGCCGCTGGTGGCAGCGCGGACGCGGGCGACAGGATCGCCGGCGCTGGGGTCAATCACTTCATCGGCGCCCATCTTAAGCGCCATCGCGCGGCGGTCGGCGTTTACTTCCGTTGCGAAAATTGTGGAAGCGCCGCCAGCCCTCGCGACGGCGATGGCCATCAGGCCGATGGGGCCGCAGCCGGTTACAGCGACCGTCTGGCCTTCGATGGGGCCGGAGAGAACGGTGTGCACGGCGTTGCCGAGCGGATCGAGGATGGCGGCGAAATGCGGCGGGATGGCCGGGTCAATTTTCCAAATATTTGCGGCCGGGATGCGGACGAATTCGGCGAAGCAGCCGTCGCGATCAATCCCGATGATTTGCAAATTCTGGCAAACGTGCGGCTGGCCCATTTGGCACTGGCGGCAGTGGCCGCAATTCACGTGCATTTCCGCGCTGACGAATTCGCCGGGCTTCACGGAAGTAACTTCTTCGCCGACGCGCTCGACGGTGCCGCAGAATTCGTGGCCGAAAGTCATGGGCGGCTTGATGCGCGAGGCGGACCAGCGGTCCCAACCGTAAATGTGGAGATCGGTGCCGCAGATGGAAGCGGCGCGGACGCGGACGAGCACGTCACTCGGGCCAATTTCAGGGATGGGCACCTTTCCAATTGCGGCGCCCTTCTCCGGGCGCGGCTTGCGAAGAGCCTGCATTGTCGCTGTAGTCATGCGCGGATTCGTGCCCTGTGCGGCAAGTGGGCCATGCTAGCACAGGCGTGAGGCGCGCCCAAATTGGATGCGGTCATGGAGTTGATGGCACGCGGCGAAGGACGCCGATGGATTCGAGGGATTTGAGGTATTCGAGGACGAGTTCGGAGGGGACAGGGCCGTATTCGGCGCTTAGTTCGTGCTCGATTTGATTTGAGTCACGTTTGCCGTCGACGAAGTTGAGAGCTTCGTAAGCGTATTGTTCGCCGGAGCCCCACATACCTTGATAGTCGAGCAGCTTGGGGCGTGGGAGGTTCCTTGCGGCCAAATGGTCAGCGAGGTAATCGTAGCCAAAGACAATCATGGGGCCCTTGGGATAGGTGCTTCGTCCAAAAACTATTGGCTTCTGCATTTCTTGAATCTCGTGAAGTTCTTCCTCGCTCACTGGAGCGGAAAGGCCGGAAGGCATGGACTTAAGCCACGCATCAAACAAGGGTTTTAGGCAATTCTCGAGTGCAAGATCAGAGTTCTTGCTGATCGATGGATCGAGGGGAACGAATTTCGCAATCGATTCAATCACCCTCCTATCTGGCTCAAACTCGCACTTGGGTAAGGTTGAGTAGTCATCATCTTTGCTGAAGGGATGTTGGCTCATCTTCTTTAGTGCAAGGCGATAGTTGGAGCGCCTAACGATGCTCAGGATTTCCGGAGTGTTTTCTGTGGTCATTGTTGCGAGGAAGTATCCACTTGCGGCGCCGATGAAGGCAGCGCGCTTGAGTTTGGTGGGGTCAATGTTTGCGGCGACATCGCCGTTGGTGTGGATGTAGCGGTCGGGCCAATCGTTCAAATAAATAGTGGGGATGCGGAAGGAACCTTCTTCGTAGACTTCGTGGTCGCTGCCCATGCTGAAGTCGGCGAAGTCGGCCTGCAACGCTTCCTTGCCGCCTTCGGGCGAGGCGAACGGATAGAGCGCGTCGCCGGTGCTGGCGTACTGATCGCTTTCGCGATTCACGAAATCGCCGAAGGCTTCGGCTACGTCATAGACGAATGAAGGAAGGCTCATCGGGCCGCGCGTGACGTGGAAGATGGCTTTTGTCGCTGGGCCGCCGCCGACCATGTCCATGTGGATGGCAGCTTTGATGCGCTTGGCGAATTCCGGCTTGGCGTTGAGGAGCGTGGTGGTGCCTTCGATTTCGGGCGGCCAGATAAATCGCAACGTGCGCGCGGGGCGAGCGAGCTTGCCTTCGCTGATTAATTTCTGGAGGGTGCGCGCGGCTTCGAGGATGGTGACGCAGCCGCTGGCGTTGTCATTTGCGCCGGGGCGCTGGTGGTCGAGATGGCAACTGAAGGCGATCTCTTCGTCGCGGAGCTTGGGATCGGCGCCAGGGATTATGGCGGTAACAATGTTCAATTCCCCGGGATGCTGGCCGGCCTTCACTACCGCGTGCAAGCGGATCTGTTCGCCGTTCGCGAGGCGTTCGCGCAGGGCGCGCCCGGTTTTGAGCGAGACCATGAAGGCGAATGTTTTCACGTTGCTGAAAGATTCGAGGTGGCCCCAGCGGATCAGATTTTCGTCTTCGCCCCACCATGCCTGCTTTTGATTTTGCGCGTAACTTACGATTCCGACGCCGCCGTGTTTGCCGACGGCAAATTCCTGGACTGCTCCGGGTTGCGCGGAGACGAGGACAATTTTTCCGCGGACATCTTTGCCGGAGTAGTCGGATTCATGCGTGCCTTCGCCCACGTCAACCAGGTCGGCTGTCACGTCGGCGCTTTCGCTGTCTTCGGCGAGAGTGATGGGCCTGGCGTCCCCGCTCGCCATGAGGACGGAGGGCGTCCATTTGGCGCCGTCCCCGCGCATCTCCCACAATTCGGCGAAGTCGGCATCCCAGGCAAGGCGCGATTTCTGCGTGCCGTAGAAAGTTTTCCCGTCGGCGGGAAAACTGAGGATGGTGACGTCGGTTAAGCCGTAGGAGCGCGCTTTCTCGGCGACGAAATCCGCGGCGGCGCGGAATCCGCGCGAGCCGCGCATGCGGTGCTCGCGCGTGATGAATTCGAGATTGCGCTCGGCCGTCTCGCCGGAAAGTTCCTGATCGAATGCGGCCACTTCTGCGCTGGTGAGAAGCGGAGGCGCTTGGGCTGCGGCGTTGGCGGGCGGTTTTTGGCTGAAGCCGACATGAGGAAGAAGAATCGCCGACGCAATCAAACAAATCACCATGGCACATTTTCTCAGCATGGGAGCCTCTGGCCGCGACAGAGTCGCGAGCGCTGCCCATTCTACGCCGCCTGAAGAGATTTGAGCGGCGCATCTCCCTTGCTTCCGCTACAATCCGAGCGACTGAGGGGGAATCACTTGAGCGTTTCCGAACGCTGGCAAGAAATCCGCACCGGATTCGAGCGGCCGTTCTGGGTCGCGAATATCACGGAGCTATTCGAACGGCTCGCGTATTACGGCGTGCAGGCCGTGCTGGCGATTTATCTCTACAAATCACTTGGCTTCTCGCAGGCGCAGGCCGGTGATGTGATTGGGTTCTTCGGGTTAGTCGTTTGGTTTCTCCCCATTATCGGCGGCGCACTTGCGGACTGGTTTGGTTTCAAGCGTTCACTTGCTTTTGCTTATCTAGTTCTTGCAATCGGATACTTCCTACTTGGGTCGATTTCGGCGCCGTTCATGGCGCCTTTGCGGCATATGATGACGATGCCGCACTTACTGGTAGTGATTCTTTTCATTCCCGCGCTGGGCCCGGCGATTGTGAAGCCTTGCGTGGTGGGAACAACGGCACGCTCTGCCAAGGAAAACGTCCGTAGCATTGGATATTCGATTTACTACACGCTCGTGAATGTTGGCGGCGCGCTTGGCCCGCTCCTTGCTTCATTTATCGGGCCGCGCTATGGCGAAGCAAACGTGTTTCGCGTTTCCTCTATATCCGTGTTTCTGATGTTTCTTGTCGTGCTGATTTTCTTTAAGGAGCCGGGACAAAAGACCGGCGCGAAAACCACGGGGCTTGGGGACGTGGCGCGGAATTTCATAACCGTCATTTCAAATGTGAAGTTCATGGCATTTCTCTTAATTTTTTCCGGCTTTTATATTGTCTTCTGGCAAATTTACATCGCGTTGCCGCTCTACTTTTCGACCTTTGTGCCCGGAAATGTGAACATCGCGCGCATCCTGAGCATTGAAGGATTTTCTGTTATCGCATTTCAAGTCGCTATCGCGCATCTCACGCGCAAGCTCGCCACATTTCCTGCGATGACGCTGGGGATCTTGATCACCGGGATTTCCTGGCTGATCCTCGCGGCGCACACGGGCCCGTGGACCGCTGGCGTGATGCTGTTTGTTCTAGCGGTCGGTGAAATGATCCAGGTCTCGCGCTACTACGAATATATTTCGCGGCTTGCGCCTGAGGGGCAGCAAGGTACCTATATGGGCTTCGCGTTCCTTCCCATTGCCATTGGCTTTCTGGTAGCCGGAGTGATCGGCGGGCGGATGGTGCACTACCTGGGAGAGACACTACAGGCGCCGCGCGCCGTCTGGCTGGTGATTGCGGGAATTGGAATGGCAACCGCGGCGCTGATGACAGTATTCAACGCATTGGTGAAGCCGATCGAAGCGCCTGCCGGGCCAAATTCCTAAAAAAGATCTTCCGCAAAAAGAAGGCCTTCCGACTTGCGGCGTAAACCCCGGCGCTCGCCGGAGTTTGTGTTCTACCGCAAATCCGAAGGCCTCTGAAACCTTTGCAGAGACAACCGCGCGAGTCAGACCCTTGAGTAAATTGCGCGCAAGCTGTGAAATCTCTGTTTTTTAGCGCCAAGCGCGGAATCCCGCGCCGCAGCGCCCCGCCAAAATTCTTTCAAGTGCCGCGGGGCTGCAGCGAGAAGCACCCCGTCGGCAAAGACGACTTAAGACAAAATTGCGTCTTTGAACGCCTTCGAAGCGCGCAGGCGCACAACGGTCTTCGCCTTAATATGGATCTTTTCGCCGGTCTGCGGGTTGCGGCCCTCGCGCGCCTTGCGGTGCGCCTTGACTGCGCGGCCGATGTTTGGAATCACGAATTTGCCCGCGCCGCCCTTACATTCCTTCACGGCCAGGCTTAACAGCTGATCAAAAAACGACGCAATCTGCTTCTTCGACACCGGCTTTTCCTTGGTGCTGCACTTCTCCGCCAGGGTGGCGATGATCTTTGACTTGCTCAGTGGTTTTGCCATCTAACTTGAATCTCCTTGTTTTGTGTTTGAATTTTTCCGGCTCGGCAGGACGCCGCCCTGCAGCCAGAGGGACTATAGCTGCTGTTACTCAGCAAGGCAAGCAAAAACCTCAAAAAAGCCGCAGAAAATGCGGCTCCGCGAAGTTCCGCTTCGGAACTGCTCAAAACATGACACACTCCGAAAGATTATGTGGGTGAAGGTTGTCCAGCCCTACTTCAACTGCGCCAGCGCCTGATAAAACTGCGCCATCGCGCGAATGCCGCCAAAATAATTTTCGAGCGACAAATGTTCGTCCGGCGCGTGCGCGTTTTCGTCCGGCAGGCCAAAGCCAATCAAAATGCACGGGACCTTGAAGGTGTCGTGCATCTGCGTCACGAATGGAATTGAACCGCCTTCACGGATAAATACGGCGCGTTTGCCGAATCCCTTTTCAAGCGCTTTGTGCGCTACCTCGAAAAAGGGATGAGTGAAGGGCGCGACCCAGGGTTTGCCGGTGCTAAGCACCTCGAACTTATGCGTGACCGTTTTCGGCATCAACTTCCGAATGTACTTTTCGACTTGCCGGGTAATTTTGTCCGGATCCTGATTCGGCACGAGCCGGCAGGAAAACTTCGCGTACGCCTTGGCGGGAATCACGGTCTTCGATCCCTCGCCCGTGTAGCCGCCCCAGATGCCGTTTAGTTCGAGCGTTGGCCGGCACCACACCTGTTCGGCGACGGAAAAGCCTTTTTCGCCGGCCAGCCCTGGCGAGCCCACTGTCTTCAGAAAATCCTTGGGTTTGAACGGCAGCTTCGCGAGCGACTTCCTCTCCGCGGCGCTGAGCTTCGCCATATTGTCGTAGAACCCGGGCACGGTTACGCGGAAGTTTTTGTCGTGCATTTTTGCGAAGAGCTCGCAGAGAATCGTGATGGGGTTTGGCGCCGCGCCACCGAACACGCCGGAGTGAAGGTCTTGCGCCGCACCGGTGATCTCCACCTGGTAATACACGAGGCCGCGCAGGCCGTACGTCACGGAAGGCACGCCGAGCGCAAGCATGGAGGTGTCCGAAACGATCAGGGCATCGGCCGCGAGGCGCGCCTTGTTGTTCTGAACATAGTCCCAAAGATTCGCGCTGCCAACTTCTTCCTCGCCTTCAATCAACACTTTGATATTGATCGGGAATTTTCCAGTGGCTTTCATCAGCGATTCAAATGCGGCCAGATGAATGTGCACTTGGCCTTTGTCGTCCGCGGTGCCGCGGCCGAAGAGATTGCCGTTGCGGACGGTTGGTTCAAACGCAGGCGAGGTCCACAAATTGAGCGGCTCGGCGGGCTGCACATCATAATGGCCGTAGAAGAGCACGGTGGGTTTTCTCGGCGCGACGAGCGATTCGGCGTAAACAAGAGGATGCATTTTCGTGGGGATGATTTCGACCTTGGTCATTCCCACGCTGCGCAGTTTATTCGCCACCCAGTTGGCGGCCTTTTCGATGTCGCCCTTGTGCTCGGATTTTGTGCTTACGCTCGGGATGCGCAGAAGTTCGCAGAGTTCCTGCAAATGCGCGTCGCGGTGAGATTCGATGTAGTTCGATAGGGCGTCCTGTGCGGGGTTCACTTGCGCCTCCTTGGAATTGAGCGATTTCAAACACAGCCGAAAATCCGGGGCTGCACCCGGGGATGGCGCGCAAACATTGGCCGTGGCATCCGGAAACCCCTGCATTCTAAGGAGTTAGGGGATGGCACCGCAAGCGGGAAGAATGGCCTGCGGGGGTACTCCGTTGGATACGCGCCACCCGTACCTTTCAGAAACAACTGTACGCAAGTCCCGTTGACCGGAACGAGCGCGTATCCGAACATATTCATGTTATGGCGGAAGTCCTACATGAATATCCACGGCGCAGTTCCCGCGTTTTTATGCGCATCCGCGTGATTGTGGATGGGAAAAACATCCACGGCCGGAAGTTCCGCGAGTCGTGCCACACGATCGTCGTCAATGCGCACGGAGGGCTGCTCTATCTGAACCAGGAGATTGAGTCCGGCGCGATGCTCGTGCTTGCAAATCCGTTTACGCAGGATGAGCTGGAATGCCGCGTGGTTTTCCTCGGCGAGCTCGGCGAAAAAGGGCAGCGGGTCGGCGTCGAGTTCCTCACTCCCGCGCCGCATTTCTGGGGTGTTGAGCTCACCCCATCGGACTGGAATTCACCCTCAGCACCATCGGCTCCATCACCATCCAGCGCGAACTAGCGCGGGATCGCAGTCCTCTTCCGAAACCTTACAAAAAGAACTGTGATTGACTGCAAACGCGCGGCAATTCCTTGTTCCGGGTTAAAATCAAAAGCGGAGGGGTGGGTGAGTGGTTGAAACCGGCGGTCTTGAAAACCGTTGGGCCCGAAAGGGTCCCGGGGGTTCGAATCCCCCCCCCTCCGCCAGAAAAACCCTGACCAACGCGCTTAAGTTTCTTTGAATTCGGCGCCGCATACAAATTCAACCCATCACGCCAGTTACCGCGCGTTTGCAAGTGATCGTGCATTGCTGATTTCGCGCAAAAACCAGACCAAATCCACGTGGTCTGCAGGGGTACGCTTGCCCGCTCAAGTCAAGCATCAATCCGCTAGTACCAACGATTCATAATGCTTACGCCACTTTCCGAAGTCCTCTTATTCAGGCAACGGCTCCGGCGCATCTTAGAATATAGGCAGGGCATCCATCTTGAGCACACTGCGTAAAAACGCGGGACTGCTATTTGTCTGGCTGGCGTTCACCGGCGGCTATGCGGCCGTATCCCTGGCATTGGGACGGGGCGCACATCTCACGGCCTTCGCGGACGTAGCGGTCTGCGCGGCCGTGCTGTGCACCAACGCCGGGCTATTGCGGAACGCCGCATCGTCCGACTGGCGGCGCAATTCATTCTGGATGTTGCTGGGCCTTGGGTTCGGACTGTGGTTCGCGGGACATTTGCTGTGGACCTATTTTGAAGTAATCCGCCGGGAAGCTGTGCCGGCGCCGTTTCCCGGCGACGTTATATTTTTTCTGCACACGGTTCCTTTGCTGAGCGCACTAGCGCTGCGGCCGCACGCCGCGCAGGCGGACCGAAACCTTCGCTTCGCGCATCTGGATTTTCTACTGCTGCTTTCGTGGTGGGTGTACCTCTATCTCTTCGTGGTGATCCCCTGGCAATACGTCACGCCGAACATCAACGAATACCGGATCAGTTTTAGCCGGCTTTATGTTGTAGAAAATCTTTCATTTGCGTGCCTGCTGCTGTATCTGGTGATCCGCTCGAAAGGGCCGTGGAGAAAGGTGTACGCCCATCTTGCCGGAGCATCGCTGCTTTACATCCTCAGCTCGCAGCTAATCTATGAGGCAGTGACCCGAGGGCATTACTACCGCGGGAGCGCGTACGACCTGCCGTTTATTGCATCGTTCCTGTGGTTCGGCACCGCGGGTGTCATCGCGCATCGCGCCGTACCGGCGGCAAGGGTGGAAACCGCCCCGCCGGATCTGGATTCGCAGGTGATGCCCGTTGAGAACCTGTGGCCCGCGCGCATGGCGATGTCCGCAGCGCTCTCGCTTCCGGCGCTGGCAATATGGTCAGTGCTGGCAAGCGATGCACCTGAAGATGTGCGGCGTTTCCGGCTGCTGACGACACTCATCGCAATGGCCGTGATGACGTCGCTTGTGTTCCTCCGGCTGCGGCTGGTGGACGACGACCGTCTACGGCTTCTCCAGGCGTCCAGGGATTCGCTGACGCGCGTTCAACGCATCCAGCGACAATTTGTGCAGGCGGAAAAGCTGGCGTCGCTTGGACAGTTAGCGGCGGGCGCGGCGCATGAAATCAACAACCCGCTGGCGGCAATCCTCGGCTATTCCGAATTGCTTGCGGATGACCCAAAAGCGACGGAGCGAAGCAGGAGCGTCGCGGAGAAAATCAGAGAGCAGGCGCGGCGCACAAAGGCGATCGTCGAAAACCTGCTGAGCTTCGCGCAGTCACAGCCCGCTGAGCGGACGCTGCTGGATATCGGATCCGTGCTATCCAGCGCGCTGGACCTGCGGCGGCTGGACCTGCTGGAAAAGAACATCCGTATCGAACTGCGAAAGGAAGGGCACATCCCGGGGGTCCGCGGCGACGCCAGCCAGCTTCTGCAGGTCTTTTTCAATATTATCAGCAATGCGGTGGATGCGATGGAAGAGGCTGGCGGGGTGTTGACGGTGCGCGCCAAGTTTGAAAGGGCACACGTAATTATCGAGTTCTCCGACTCTGGCCCGGGCATCCGGGAGCCGCATCTCGTGTTCGATCCGTTCTATACGACAAAACCTGTTGGCAAAGGCGCGGGGCTTGGGCTGAGCATCTGCTACGGGATCGTGAAAGAGCACAAGGGGCAGATCACGTGCGCCAACCGGCCGCGCGGGGGCGCTCAATTCCGGATTGAGCTGCCCGCGGTGATGGCTCCATTTCCTTTGCGAGGAGGCGATGAGTCCGGCTCCGTGGTTCCCAGCAAGCGAAACTAGCGCGGATCGCCAGGTGGCGGGTGACGCCGATGTCAATTCCTCCGCCGAAGAGCGCGCACGCGCAAGTAGTCAAATGAAATAACCGGGAATGTGTGAGGCGATAAGTTCAACTAACTGCTTTTTTGTGGAATTGCCGAAGGCCCACGAGAAATAGAAGCACATTGAATCCCAACAATGCAGGCAGTACCGCCGCAAGGGAAAGGTGCGGAAACTGCGGCACAAGCACGCCGCGCAGGCCTTCGCTGGCGTACACGAGAGGATTGACCAGAATCGCTTTTTGCATTATCGGAAATTTGCTCAATCCACTCCAGGGGTAATACGTGCATCCGAAGAAAATCATCGGAGCAACAACCAGAGCGAACATGAGGCCGATATGCGTCTGGTTCACGCTGCAACCAAGAGCAAGGCCACCCGCAGAAGAAAAAAGAGCTACGAGCAAAGCCACAGCGACGAACATAAGAGGATGTGGCAGGCTCAAATCAATTCCCGGCCGGAGCATCAACCAGCCGATGGGAATCACAACCAGCCCGGCCGCTAAAGCCTGCAGAGTTCCGGCGACAACTTTCTCCACCGCCAGCCAGGAAATATTCATGGGAGCCAGAAGCCTGTCTTCAATCTCTCGCGTGAACTGAAATTCCGCGATGAGGGGCATCGCCACGGCCCAGATGCCGGTGCCGACCATGGTGATGGCCATGATGCCCGGAAGAAGCATGCTCTTGTATTGCGGAGGCAAGAATCCGCTGCCAACCATCACGCGGCCGAAAATGAAGACGAACATCAGAGGCTGAATAAAAGTTTGCAACACAATCGGCACGGTGTTGCGGCGCGCGACATGCGCATCGCGCGCCAGCATGGCAAGGAACGCTTTGCGGTTCATTCGCGCAGGCTCCTTCCGGTGTGGTGCAGGAAAAGATTTTCCAGGCTGGGTTCGGAAATGTGAACGTCGCACAACTCAACGCCCGTGGCTATCGCAAGGTTGGCGATTTCCGAGATGAGCGAGCCGCCCCGGTCAGCGTACAAATCTGCGCCATTCGGTTCGCTGGGGCGTAATTCCCGGACGCCGGAGAGCGCCTCCAGCCGCTTCAACAAGTCCGGCGAAGTTTGGCCGAAGTGGAGCCGCAGCAGATATCCTCCGGGCACTGAAGCCTTCAATTCGCGAGGCGAGCCCTGCGCGATTACGTGGCCGTGATCAATGATGGCCAGGCGCTGGCAAAGTGCGTCTGCTTCTTCCATGTTATGAGTAGTGATCAATATCGTTTTGCCGGCTTGGTTGTATTCGCGGATGATTTCCCATAGAAGCAGGCGCGTCTGCGGATCAAGGCCGGCGCTCGGCTCGTCAAGGAACAGGACCTGCGGGTCGTGCATCATGGCGCGAGCGATGGACATCCGCTGCATCATCCCGCCCGAGAACCCGCGAACCAATTGGTCGGCGCGGTCGGTGAGCTTGAATCTTTCCAGCAGAGCGTTCGCGCGCTTTGTGCGTTCGTGCGAACCAAGCCCGAAGTAGGCTCCGTGGAAGACCAGGATTTCGCGGGCGGTAAGCGAGAAATCCAGGTTGGGGCGCTGGCCCACGACGCCGATCAAGCGCTTGACGGGGACCTGTTCCTTCCAAACGTCAAGGTCAGCAATCCAGGCCTGGCCGCCGGTCGGGCGAACGCGCGTGGTCAGGATGCCGACAGTTGTGGATTTGCCCGCGCCATTCGGCCCGAGCAATCCGAAAATTTCGCCGGGAATTACTTCCAGCGAGACGCCGTCGAGTGCAACAACCTCCGTTTTCGGCTGCTTGCGCTTGCCACGCGGCGGAGCAAACGAAAAACCTCCGGCGCCCGCCGCGAGCGGCGGCGCAGACGCGTAAACCTTCCTCAAATCCTGAGTGCGTATGCCAACAGCCATTCCGTGTTTCCCCTTACGGCGGATTCACTAAATCGGATTGTCCCGGGCCAGCTCAGACCCATGGGAAGCAGATCAAAGGGTCGAGAGATGATTCCAAAATCGCGGTACGGAGTCAATTTCAACAGAATTGATGGAATGCGCTACATCCGATTGGGGCGGCGGTGGAGCATTCAGAAATGATTATTGAACAGAATCGGTCTTGGCTTAGGATGCTTATCGTTGAGGCCGATCATTTGAGGCCGGGACATCCGGAGGGCCATATCAAACTCCTCGGAATAGATGTTGGGACAGGCGGAACGCGCGCATTGATTGTGGATGGCGATGGGAGAGTGTTGGCTGTCGGAGTCGAAGAGCATCGCCCATTCGCGTCGCCCGAATCGGGATGGGCGGAGCAGGACCCACGCGATTGGTGGCGCGCGTGTGGCGTAGCCGTTCGGCAAGCGTTGAAAGCAAGTGGCGCCTCGGTGGATGAGATTGCGTGCGTTGGATTCTCCGGGCAGATGCATGGCGCAGTCCTCCTCGACGCGCAGGGGGAAGTCGTCCGCCCCGCGTTGATCTGGTGCGACCAGCGGACGGAGGCGCAAGCTCAGGCTCTGGAGAAATTATTTGGCCGGGACGAATTGATTAGACTCACGTGCAATCCTCCTCTCACGAATTTCACACTGACTAAAATGCTGTGGGTTCGCGAGATGGAGCCCGAAAAATGGAGCCGCGTGCGGCACGTCATGCTACCGAAAGACTATGTCCGATTTCAGATGACGGGAGAATTTGCTACAGACGTTTCGGACGCATCGGGCACGCTGCTTCTCGATGTTGCTGGGCGCAAATGGTCAGCGGAAGTCCTGCGCAGAACGGGAATCGATGAGCGAATGCTACCTGCTGTGCGCGAGTCGCAGGAAATTTGCGGAAAAGTTTCGCGGAAAGGAGCTGAAGCTACAGGCTTAAAGGTGGGTACGCCGGTTGTTTCGGGAGCTGGGGATCAAGCGGCGGGCGCGGTCGGCATGGGAGTTGTCCGCGCCGGCGTTGTAAGTGCGACCATTGGAACTTCTGGAGTTGTGTTTGCCGCAACCGACCGGCCGTCGCTCGATCCGCTCGGCCGGCTGCATACGTTTTGCCACGCGATCCCAGGTCGCTGGCATATGATGGGAGTAACACAAGCAGCGGGGCTTTCGCTGCGCTGGTATCGCGACACCTTTGGAGCAGGAGAGGATGACGGCAAGGATCCATACGAGCGGCTGGTCGCGGAAGCAAGCGAATCGCCGGCCTGCGCGGAAGGCGTGTTCTGGGTTCCGTATTTAATGGGAGAACGCACTCCGCATTGCGATCCAAATGTGCGCGCCGCATTGCTGGGGCTTTCTGCATCGCACACACGAGCACACATAATTCGTGCGATTCTTGAGGGGGTCGCATTCAGCTTGCGCGATTCGTTGAGCATTTTTCAGGAGATCAATGTTCCTGTTGAGGAGATTCGTTTGGGCGGTGGCGGAGCGCGATCCGCATTGTGGCGGCAAATCCAGGCCGAAGTTTACGGTCAAAAGGTGCAGCTATTGGAAGCCGAGGAAGGCGCGGCCTATGGCGCGGCGATTTTGGCGGGAGTGGGCGCGGGCGGATGGAAATCAGTGGATGAGGCTTGCGATGCGGTGGTTCATGTAACGCAGCAAATCAAGCCGCATGCCAACCGCGCGGCAATCATGGAGAAGGGCTATCAGGTTTACCGGCGGATTTATCCGGCGCTGCGCGAAATCTACGAAGTTTGAAGCGAGATCGTGGCGACTGACATCCTTGGGAGATCGAAGCGGAGTCTGCCTCCATCGATTTCCGCTGTAAGAGGGCGCGGGATAATTCGGTCGGGATTTTCGAATGTGTTGCAAGCGTTCCAGTCCGAGTCATGAATTATTTGCGCAGTCGCGGCCTTCGCGGAGACACCCTTCAATTCGCAATCGATAGACGAATCCGCATCTGTGCGCGGGTTTACGAAACTGGCGATCAATTGACCTTCTCCCTTTGAAGCTGACGCGGACACGGCAAGCGGCGCGGAATCGTCGGATTCAACGCGAACCGCCATTTTCGAACGATGCGCCTTAAAAAGAGAGAAGGCGTGATATGTCGTCGTTCGTATGCACTCCTTGCCCTGCGGGCCATCTGTGAGTAGCAAAGATTGGAGCACGTTTACCATCTGCGCGATGTTGCACATGGACAGCTTTTCAGCGTGACGGTTGAAGAGATTTAGTCCGAGTCCGGCTGCAACCGCGCTGCGCATCGTGATTTGCTCCCAGAGACGGCCAAGGCGATTCTCTTCGTTCCGATCGAGGTTGTCCCACACACCCCATTCGTCCAACAATAAGGCGACGCGATTGCCGCCTCTGTAGCCATCGAGCAACGCACGCTGCTGGATCACTGCCTGCTCAATCCTTGCAAAACTTGAAAGTTGTTCATCCACATTCGCGGCGGTGAAGCGCGTTGGATAGTCTTTTCCGGTTGAGTAGAAATGCATCCCGAAGCCATCCGGCATATGTCCATTCAAATTGCCAAGTAGGCCGTGGGACCAATTGGCGTCATTTCCATTTGGGCCGCTAGCGATGAGAAATGGTTTTGTTTCCCCGAACGTGCGCAGGTAAACGGCAAATCGGCGGAACTCCGCGGCGTATTCTTCCGGGCGCATGTCGCCGCCGCAACCCCAGCTTTCATTTCCGACGCCCCAATAGCGCACGGCAAATGGATCGGGCGAGCCATTCGCGGCTCGTTCATCGGAAAGTGTGCTGCCGGATGGGAGATTGCAATACTCAATCCAATCTCGCAATTCGGATGGGGAACCGCTTCCGACATTTCCGGCGAGATACGGCTGTGCGCCGATCAGCCGGCAAAGGCCGATGAATTCATGCGTGCCAAAACTATTGTCTTCCACATAGCCGCCCCAATGAATGTTCACGCGCTTTGGCCGACGCTCCGCGGGGCCGATACCGTCGCGCCAGTGGTAATCGTCTGCAAAGCATCCGCCCGGCCAGCGCAACACTGGAATGGTCAAATCACGCAAGTAATCAATGGCCTGCTTGCGGTACCCGTTGATATTGGGGATCGGGGAATTCTTGCCGACCCACAAGCCGCCGTAAACGCATGAGCCGAGATGTTCGGCGAACTGGCCGTGCAATTCGGCATGGATCGCGCCAATTTCAACATCGCCACGAATTGCGAATCGCTTGGTGACTGGCGAACCTTGCAGGAGACCGGGAGGAATCAGCGCTGATACGGCAAGAGTTGCAGCGTTGCAGGCAAATTGACGACGCGAGATCGCGCGAGTCATCTGTTTGAACACCTTTACCCTTTTTTCTTGCGGGGCTGTCCGTAAGACGCTTCTGGCCCGTGTTTGCGGAGAAAATGTTTATCGCGCAATTCATCGGCGAGCGGTCGCGCCGCTGGATTGATTGCCAGGCTCATGAATGCCATTTGCGCCACTTCCTCGAGCATCCATGCCAAATGAGCAGCTTCGTGTGCGGAGCTTCCCCAGCAGAAAGGCGCGTGCCCCGCAACCAGCACCGCGCGCATGGACATCGGGTCCATTCCATAAAATCGCTTTACGATGGCCTGCCCCGTGTTCCGCTCATATTCGGAAGCAATCTCTTTGTGCTGAAGTGATTCGGTTATGGGAATCGCGCCGCGGAAATAATCAGCGTGTGTTGTTCCCAGGCAGGGGATTTCACGCTGCGCTTGCGCCCAGGCCGTAGCGTGCCGGGAATGCGTGTGCGCCACTCCGCCGATCTGTTCGAATGCGCGGTAGAGCGCGACGTGGGTGGGCAGATCCGACGAGGGTCTCAATTTGCCTTCGACTATGCGGCCGTCCAGGTCTGAGACGACAAGATCCTTCGATTTCATGGCTTCGTAAGGGACGCCGCTCGGTTTGATTACGACCAGACCTTTTTTCCGGTCGATTCCGCTGGCATTTCCAAAGGTGTCCACGACGAGGCCGCGGCGAACGAGTTCGAGGTTTGCTTCCAAGACCTGCGCGCGCAGGGACGCCAGCATCATCAGGATGCCCTCACTTCAGCGGCAATCTTGCGGATTGCAGGTAGCACATCGCCGATTTCTGTCGCCGCGGAATTCCGCTGTCCGAAACCAAAGTAAAGCTTCTTATACAACGGAAAGAGCTCCTGATACACGGATACGCTCTCCGATTCAGGCTCGAAGACTTTGTACGCGGGGCAGAGCGCGTCCTGCGCTTCTTCAATGGTTCGAAATGCGCCTGCCGGCATGAACGCAAAGATAGCAGAGCCGAGGCTGGTTACATCGCCCTGCGGGACTAGGACAGGCTTTTTCAGGATGTCGGCATAAACTTGATTCAATTTTTCGTTTTTCTGTGGGATGCCGCCGGCGTGAATCACGCGCTGGATTCGAACGCCGCAATCTTCCATGCGTTCGAAAATCACGCGCGTGTGGAAGCCTGTGCCCTCGATGGCGGCGAAGAGTTCATCCTGAGCTGTATGCAGCAGCTTCCAGCCCAGAGTTATGCCGCCAAGCTCGGGGTTAACGAGGACTGTGCGATCCCCATTGTCCCAAGTCATGCGCAGGAGGCCGGTTTCGCCAGCTCGATATTTTTTGATTCCATACGATAGATCCGCCAGAGGAATGCTCGCGCGTTTAGCGATGGCGTCAAAGATGTCCCCAGTGGCCGAAAGGCCCGCTTCAATGCCTGTGTGTAAAGGATGCACCGATCCGGGGACGACCCCGCAGACTCCCGGCACCAACTTCGTGCTGTCGGTGATTCCGACGATGCAAGTGGAGGTGCCGATGACATTGACCATATCGTGCAGCCGGGCGCCAGCGCCGATTGTGTCCCAGTGAGCATCGAAAGCTCCCACTGGAATCGGAATTCCTGCTTTGAGGCCCAGCTTCTCCGCCCATTGCGGGCACAATTTTCCTGCGATCTTATCGGACATCGCGAATTGGCCGGGCATTTTCTCCACGATGCCAGAAAGGAGCGGGTCCACTTCATTAAAAAAGTCATTGGGTGGAAATCCCCCGAGCTGCTTGCTCCAGAGCCATTTGTGGCCTGCTGCGCAGATGCTGCGGGAAACCTTTTGCGGATCAGTGACGCCGCTTAGAACGGCCGCGACCATGTCGCAGTGTTCGAATGCCGTAACGAATTCCTTGCGTTTATCCGGATTGTTCCGCAGCCAATGAAGCAGCTTGGCAAAGCCCCATTCGGAAGAGTAGACGCCTCCGCGCCACTGAATCGCTTCGAGTTTTCGTTCGCGCGCGACTTCGGTGATCCGCGCGGCTTCTTTCCAGGCGCGGTGATCGCACCAGAGATAGTAATCGTCGAGAGGAAAAAGATTCTTTCCGACTGGGATAACGCTCGAGCCGGTTGTGTCCAGCGCGATTGCGGCGATCTTCCCGCCATCCACTTGTGCCGAGTCGAGAGCCTTGCGCGTGGCCTGGGCCAACGCATTCATGTGATCCGCGTGGCTTTGCGTGGCGAAATCGGGATCTTCTCGCTTGCGGTGAAGAGGGTATTCAGCAGAGGCGAAACCGAGGCGGCCTCTTTCGCTGTCGAACAGGGAGACGCGGACACTCAGCGTCCCGAAATCAACTCCGGCGACCACCGTGCTCATGGCTTGTGCCAGTAAATGTTCCAGCCGAGGTAGCGCGTGGAGGCTTCATGCACCGCAGCCGCAGTGGTGGAAAAATTCGCCGCGACGTGATGCTCGAATCCATTCTCGCAAATGTAGCGCAGGAGAGTTTGCAGGTGTGGAATCCGTGCGACGCCCGCGCCGCCGAATGTTTGGATCGGGTCATTCGTGAATTCGCCTTCGCCCACATATCCGCGGATGGAGCCATCGGCATCATTTGTTGAGAACCGCGCAAAGCTCATGGGGCCGGGTTTCACCTGGCCAACGCAAGTGCCAAATGTGTTTTCCTTGCCGACTGTTCCGGCGATGATTTCCTGGAAGTCCATGCGGACACCCTGGAAAAAATGCTTTGGCAAATTGCTGCAGTGAAAGCAAACCGCCTTGTCGGGGTCGTCGGCATAGTTGTTGTTCCAGTCGAGCAGGGCGCTCGGCGTTTCCGACGCCAGTTGCAGCGCGTGCATCCCCACTACGCCGCATACATCCACTTCGCACGCGCTGGACAACCCGATGTTGCTCATCATGCTCATCACTGTGCAGGGAACGACGCCGAAGAATTCCTCGAGCGAGGTCCAGCACTGGATGGCGCTGGTAGTGACTTCGGTCTGCCGCATCCATTCATCTATCACGGCGCCGAGTTTGGCCATTTTGAGCAGCGCGGTATCGGGAATGCCTTGCGTGGAAACATAATCGCGGATTGCGTGGAGTTTACCCTGCGCGCTTGCGTCGTCATCCTTCATTCGCGCAACACGCCCGAGCACTTCAGACAGGTCCAGCGTTTCGACGGATATCCCGCTGGCTTCCAAAATCTTTTCGCTGTAGCGGACGGTGTTGAAAGCTGCCGGCCGCGCTCCGATGGCTCCGATGCGAAGCCGCCGCAGTCCTTTCACCACTCGGCACACGGCCAGGAACCAGTCTAAGTCTTTCCGGAACGCTTCAGATTTGGGATCTTCCGTGTGAACCGATGTCAGCGAATAAGGAATTTTGTATTGCGCGAGATTGTTGCACGCGGACATCTTTCCGCAAAAACTGTCGCGCCTGTCTCGGATGGACATTTTGGATGGCGTGTCCGGCGTCGCCTGCACCAGCACCGGCACACGCAAGTCCGCCATGCGCAACGTGTCCGCAATCGCGCGCTCATCGCCAAAGTTCGGCAGCGTGACAATGATTCCGTCCATTGCACCGCCGTGCTTGCGGAATAGTTCCGCGCACCGCGCCGCCTCCTGGCGCGTTTCCACCGCGCCATGCTTGGAATCATTTTCACCAAGACAGATCACTTCGACGCTTGCCGACTCGAGCGTCGCTTTCATTTCCTGCCGTCCGCTGCGCGCCAAGTGGTCGGGAAAAAATCCGCGATTACCCACGATCAGCCCGAGCGTCATCTTTCGGCGGGAGGCCACTGAGGTTACTCCTTTGCCCGAGGGAAAAATTTGAAGACTGGAATGGCTCCCAGGACAATCATCAGAGAGCCCCACCAGATGCCCACATGAAGCTCTGCCAGCACTACCGGAGGAGATAATGGGGAAATCAATTCGTAGATTCCCGAGCCAAGAACGAGCACTCCAAAGACCAATACGATCCCGCCGACAAAAAACCAAATGGAAATGCGAGTACCTTCAGGATGCATCGGCAACTCCTACCAGAACACAATGTTCAGCACAAAGAAAATCACAATCACTATGCAGGCCCAGAAAATCGGCCTCTTATAAAGCGGCAGATGGCCCTCGGACGGAAGCTCCGTCGCGCCGTAAACAAGCCCCGAAAGTTCTGATAAGGGCTTTGGCCGCGTGAACATACTGACGGCCACCGTTACGCCGACGCAAATGAGCCACGACCACAATCCGCGGTACATATTTTCGGCCATGTCTTTCGCGCTGGATGACAAAGCAATGTACGAGAGGGCGCGGTGGTCCAATTGCACCCAGGCCCACATTCCAATCGAAGAAAGCGTGCCGGCCAGAAGCCCCCAAAATCCGGCTGCGGGTGTGGCGCGTTTCCAAAGCATCCCAAGCAAAACGGTTCCGAAGAGCGGCGCAATGAAAAAGCTGAAGAGGGCCTGCACGTAGTCCATGATGCTTGCAAATTGCATCACGACATACGCGGTTCCAATGCTGATCAATATTCCAAGGATCGTGCACCATCGCCCCATTGTGACGTAGTGCCGGTCCTCCGCATCCTTTTTTATAAACGCCCGGTAAATGTCGTAGGTCCATACCGTAGCAAAGGCGCTCACATTGCCCGCCATTCCTGACATGAATCCCGCCATCAATGCCGTAATGCCCAGGCCAAGCAAACCGGGTCCAAAATATCGAGCAAGCATCAGCGGGAGGACTTCGTTGTAACTGTGGGCTCCTGTTGCGACGGCTTGTGATTCGCCCACAAGATGTTGGGGGAGCACGGCGAGCGCGAGCAAGCCGGGAAGGATAACGATGAATGGCACTAGCATCTTGAATGACGCACCGATAATAGGAGCGGTCTTCGCGGCGCGGAGGTCTTTTGCCGCCAGCACTCGTTGCACGACAAGAAAATCCGTCGTCCAGTAACCGAAGGAAACTACAAATCCCAGACCGAACACAATCCCAGTCCAGTGAATGCCCATTGGATTGTCGCTGAAGCTCCCGAGCGTGCTCCAGAGATGCGTGTAATGTTGGTCGGGAAAATTCTTGGCAATTCGGGCCGTCATGCCGCTCCAACCGCCCGCCTCAATCAATCCAAGAATGGGGATCAAGAGCCCGCCGAGCCATATCAGAACAAATTGGAGGACTTCGTTAAAAATCGCTGAAAGCAAGCCGCCAAGTGCGACGTAGATCCCGACCGTAATTGAAGAAACCCAAATGCTGAAATTAATATTCCACCCAAGGACAACTTTCATTACCAGCGCCATCGAATAAATGTTCACGCCGCTCATGAGCACAGTCATTACGGCGAATGTAACTGCTGAAAGTGCGCGCGTGTGTTCGCCATAACGCAGCTTCAGGTAGCCGGGCACGGAATGCGTCTTGGAAATGTAATAGAAGGGCATCATGACGATGCCGAGGAACAACATCGCGGGGATTGCGCCAATCCAATACCAGTGAGTCGCCAGGATTCCGTACTGGTAGGCGGCCGCGGCCCATCCCATAAGTTCCAGCGACCCTAAGTTGGCAGCCAGAAAACTGAGACCTGCCACCCAGGCTGTCATTTGCCGTCCCGCCAGGAAAAAGTCGTCGCCCGTTTTCGTAAATCGTTTGAGATAGAAGCCGATGCCTATGACGACCGCGAAATACAGCAGGATGATCACGGCGTCCACAAAGTGCAGCGTGATCAGCCGGGATGGCTGCTGCACCAGGACAATCGCGGAATGAAGTGAGTGTAAATTCATTCGATGGAGACGTGCTTAGTGAGCCGCGGCAATTGCCACGGCGAGCAAGCGCAAGTTACGACGCTCGCGATGTCCTGTCAATGATTTCGTTCGGTTTTTGACTGCGGTGGTTGCTGGATTCGGACTCTATGTATCTACCGGGCCGAGAATTTGAAAATGGTCGTCGAATGAAATCGCGCACCGGGTTTCAACAGAGTGGAAGGAAATGCCGGATGATTGGGGGAATCCGGGTAGTGCTGGGTTTCCAAGCACAGGCCAGTCCGCTGACCATAGACGGTGCCGCCCTTGCCGTGAATCGTCCCGTCGAGGAAATTTCCGCTATAGAACTGAATGCCCGGTTGGTCCGTCCATACTTCCAGGACGCGCCCGGATGTCGGTTCATAAACTTGGGCGGCAAGGGAGATTTCCCCGGCATTGGCATGGGTCAATATCCAATTGTGATCGTAGCCACGGCCAAGTTTGAGTTGCTCCTCGTCTTGGCCGATGCGCTCGCCAACGGAAGTGGGCTTGGTGAAATCAAATGGCGTGCCCTGCACACCGCGCAGTTCTCCGGTTGGGATCAAGCCTGCGTCCACCGGCGTGAATTTGTCCGAGTGAATTGTGAGCATGTGGCCGAGAATATCTCCGGTGCCTTGTCCGGCTAAATTGAAATAGGAATGGTTTGTAAGATTTAGGACCGTATCTTTGTCGGTGGTCGCCGAATATTCGATCTTCAACTCGTTCTGCGCTGTAAGTGTATAAACCACTCGGACGGAAAGATTTCCCGGATATCCTTCTTCGCCGTCTTTGCTGACGTATTTCAATTCCAGCGAGGGAACATCCGGAGTGGAAATATCGCGGGCCGTCCACACCTTTTTGTTGAATCCTATTGATCCGCCATGCAGCGAATTCTCGCCGTTGTTTTGCGCGAGCGTGTAAGTCTTTCCATTGAGTGTGAACTTTCCGTGCGCGATACGATTCGCATAACGCCCAATGATCGCTCCGAAGTAAGAAGGGTTTGTGAGGTACCCCTCAAGCGAATCGTATCCCAGCACCACGTCGGCAAATTTTCCCGAGTGGTCAGGTACTTTGATTGAAACGACGATGCCGCCGAAATCCGTGATGGCGACCTCCATACCGTTTTTGTTTGTCAGGGTGAAGAGCGAGATCTCTTTTCCATCCGGGGTTTTTCCAAACGGCTGTTTCTTCATGCCTGCCGTAGCTGCTCCAAGGTCACCGCTCCAGACCAGCGCAAGCGACAGGCAAACCACCAGCAAAATAATTTCAGCGTGAGTCTTCATTGTAATTCTCCTCGAAAGCAGCTCCGCAGATGCTCGCCCCGGGAAACTCACTCGGCAAATAATTTCTTAAGATATCCCTGCCCGCTGTTTTGCCAGAACGATTATCTGCGCCATAACATCTCGGTATTTCTCGAATGTATCGTCGACGACGGTGATCGTCGGAATTTGGTTTGGAGAGAGCGAAAGAGTTTGCGGGTTGAATCGCCCGAAGCCTGATTCATGCACGCCGCTGCTTCCGCGCCCGGGCGCCGGCAAGCTCAGGTGCTGGAAGGCGCGCGCATATTTTGTGAAAGCCGCCCGATAACCAGCGGCGGGATAAACGTGATACACGGGAAGAACGCCGAGCAGAGCGTCATAGGACATCTCCCCGACAGCAAGCGCATCGGGGAATTTCAAGCGCAAATCCGCCACGAGGCGCCGCGTGCCCTCGTGCATGTCCGCTTTGGTGTTGTTCTCCCAACCCCCGGCGATGTCCAAAAAATATCCATCCGCGTGGTATCGCTCGAGCGTCTCGGCAATTCGATCCGAAAGCCAATGCCGCCACGAATCCACGCCGACGTTCATATACGGGCCCCACCCTTCATTGTGGCGGTCGTTGTCCCAATCAACCCAGTTTAAGTTGAAGGCGTCACCGTCAATTTGTTCGGTGACAGCATTCGCGAATTTCGCAAATTCTGGATGCCGCAGGTTGGCGGAGTTGAGTCCGAACATCGGCAGGAAACGAAACTTTTGTTTGTGTCCTTTTTCAATCAGCGCGCGAAATCCATTTTCTCCACCCAATCTGGGGTCAGGTTTGTAGAGCGGATAATTCCAGTAATAGCGGCCGTCCCAGGCGGGCAAAAAGACCATTACATTTTGCCCGGGGATTTGCGTCGCTACCCATTCGAGGATACGGGACATTTTCTCGAAATCGTTGAAGACGTAGCCGGACCAATGCATTCCATGCAGCGCCACGACAAGCGCAACATCGTGGAACCACGAAGGCACATCCGGCCGCTTTTCCCATGCAGGCAACTGAAACGCTTGCTCAACATGCTCGAAGTGCGGACGGGATGCTTCCTCCAGGCTGTGCGCTCTCCCCACGCGCCAGGTGGGACTCTGGAGACGATTGCTTTTCTCCCAGCCTGCTGCTTCATGGATCAATTCAACGCGATAGCTTTTCTCTCCCGGTTGAAAATAGAAACGGGTGGCGCGAACGCGGTCTAAAAGAGTTGAGATAAAAAAGAAATCCTGGTCGCCGCTTTGCACGATTACCAGCGGCGTGTCCATCGTTCTTGCAGTGAATAGCGCGCCGCCACCGAAGGGGTAGCCGAAAAGAATTTCGTCGTCCCTTGTGTCAAAAAAGTTCTGGCCGCCAGATGCCATTTTCCCGCGGGGAACGTCACGCACAACAGCCGCGATGGATTTGATCGGTTGATCTATCTCCGCGGATGCGTCCCATTCGATAAACGAGCCGTTGCGCCGGAATCTCGCGCTCAGCTTGCCCGGCGCTTTTTCTTGGCCGCCAGCCCACATGAATCCAGTGCTGTGGAGTCCCAGGCTATCCGTGTCTTCCGTGACCGTTGTGAGTCCTGCATCCAACGTGTATGCGTTTTCAAATGTGAACAGGCGGAATGAGAAGCGCAGGCCCGCAAATTCGACCGAGGGTTCTGGGAAATCAAAGCTGAATTTGACGAAGCTCCGTCCCCGCGGCGGAACAAAAACCTCGCTTGTCGAAAGAAGACGTAGGACTTTATTGGCAGATTGACGCGCGCCTGTGGGCGAAACGAAATCCAACCCTTGAGAAGTGGCAGCATCGGCAGGAATCGCCGATGCAGTTTGGTCCTCTTTCAAAGCCAGATAGGAAGCACCCGCAGCGGCCGCGGTCTTCAAGAGTTCTCGCCGGGAAATTCCGCCCTTCACGATGCCCTCATCCGTTCATCCGCCCGACGAAGGTTTCCGCATACCTCGCTGATTGTCAAGTGTTCCGGAACGGGCACAGCAACCAAATGTTCGGCCTTGCGAATCCGGTCGGAAGCGCCCCTAAAGAAAACGGGTGTCCGCGCGAATCGGCGCAGACACCCGGGATTTCTCTTTCCAAGTTCCTTCTAGTAAGGCATTCCAGGCAGAGGTGAGAGCACCGGAGTGATCTTGCCCCAGCCTTGAGCTTGCGCGGCCTTCATGTCAGTAATTAGTTGGTCTGGCAGCTTGGCGTTTAAGGCTGGACGACCCGCTTGGTTTGCAAGAACCCAGCACACGCCCGCCACGGTCTTTGAAATTTTCTGTAATTCCTCGTAGTCAATCTTTTCCGGAGTGTCCGTGGGGCGGTGATAATCCACGTGCAATCCGATCGTAAAGAATGCGATTGGAATGCCATTCCTCGCGAAGTTGTAATGATCGCTCCTGTAGAAGATGCGCTGGCCTTGCGCGCCTGGGCCTAGGTTGTCGTGAGTTGCATCTGGAGCCGTCACATCGTAGAAATGGTTGATTTTCAACTTCTCATAACTGTTGTTGACGGTTTCGATTGTTTTCTCCAGATCGTCGCTGCTGATATTCGGCCCCACAATCAGCATCTCGCCCGGATTTACAAGGAAGTGCGATGGATCGGGGTCCAGGGACGCCGGATTCTTCGTGCGGCCGATCATGTCCATGTTCAGATCCGCGACGACCTTTGTAAGGTCAATCGGGGGGAACATGTTGAAATACTGCGAGCCCCAAAGCCCTCTTTCTTCCCCGCCATTCCAAAGGAAGATGATGCTCCGCTTGGGTCGCATGCCTTTGGCAGCGCCCGTCGCGTACGCGTGAGCAATGCCCAGCAAACCCGTGGAACCGGAGCCGTCATCGTCAGCGCCGTTGTTGACGTTGTGACCATCGGGCAGCGGAGTCGCCGTGAGCCCGATGTGGTCAAGGTGGGCGCTCATGATGACGTACTCGTTCTTCAAAACCGGGTCGCTGCCTTCGAGCATGGCAACTACATTTTCCCCGTGCCCGCCTTCGCTGTGCACGGCAACGTGAAAGCTGACCTTTTTCTCCGCGGTCAGTTCGAATGAATCCATTTTCGAATTGCTTCCGCCTTTGTAAAACACATCCGCCGCAGCCATCTTCTCGCCCTGAAAAATTGCGTTTGTGAGCGTCATCCCAGCGGCAACATTGGGAACGACGGCGCAAGCCGGTGCAGGTTGGAATTTAGCCACTTGGAATGGAAGGCCGTTCACCGCTGCGCCGCGCCCAGCACCCGCGGCATTGGCATTCGCCATTCCGGTCAATTGCTGATAGGTCGCAATCGTTATGACAGCGATCGCGCCATTTTTTGCTGCAGCCTGCTCTGGCGTGAGGTAGTCCTTGCAGGGCTCCTTCCCCAGCGGGTTTTCTGGCGGAGTCCCGCCACCGCGTCCTCCACGCCCTGCAGCCAATTGCGCTGCTTGAAACGCGGCGAGGTCCGGCGGAATCCCGGCAACAACAACGACCTTGCCGCTCACATTCAGGCCTTCGTACGGATTCGTGTTTGTCTTGTTGACCACATATCCGTTGCCTACGAAAACCAAGTTTCCCGCAACGTCAAGAGTTGCCGCAGGCGTGCCACCTCCGCCACGACCACCTCCGCCACCCCCGCCGTATGTCCATTCTTTCCCGTATTCGAAATCCGTCGTGCGGAGCTGTGCCTGCGCGGGGGCTCCGCCTCTGGCACCGCCGCCTCCGCCCCCACCACCGCCTCGTCCGCCGCGGCCAGCCGGCGCGGGCGCCGTAACCGAAGCCTTCGACTCCTCCGAAACGATTTGGCGGCTGACCATTTCAATCGGCATCAGATAGGGTTGCAGCGGCCCATTCGTTCCCGATGTGCTTCCAAGCGGTTTCAAGCCCCACTCGGCCATGTGACTCGCGACGTAGAGAGCCGCGGTGTCGTAGCCTCGGGAAGGGAAGTACCGCCCTTCGAGCTGATCCGACGCAAGAAAATAATCATAGACTTTCAGCTCATCCTGCGTGATCGCATCGGAGTTGCCGTAGTTCATCGCCATGCTTGTTTTCGAATTCTTTGATTTGGACTGCTGCGGCGAGCCCGCGGCGCGCTCGCTGGACAACGCAGTGAGTGAAACCACGGCTGCGGCCAAAAGTGCAAAGCTAATCATGATTCGGCGCATAGTTCCTCGGAGAAGCTAGGATTGAAAGCGCCGTATCTTACCGCAAAAAAGGATTCTTGATGCATTTTGCTCCATAAAATGAATGGCCCGGAACTTCTACGTCCAATCGGGGGAGAAAAAGACGGAGGTGCTAAACATTTCATTAATTGGTGCATGCGACAAGATGGAAGTCATTGACGCGGAATACCGGAGAGGGTATCTTCCGCATCTAGGGGCATACCCTTATCAAGGAGGAGAACATGCGCCGGTATATTGCTGGAATTCTATTAATCGTGGGATTGGCGGCTGCCACTGCTTGGGCGGATGATTTTTGGGCAAAGAAGAATTGGAAGGAATGGAGCAAGGGCGAATGTAATAAGATCCTTGACGACTCGCCGTGGGCGCAAAGAAAGATCGTCGAAAATAGTAGCGCCCTCACCAGCCAGCCATCTGCATCCCGGACAGTTGATCCATCGCTGGGTGGTACAAGCAACCTTGGAGCCGGTGAGGTTACATATCGAGTTCGGCTTCTTTCCGCCGAGCCCGTCCGCGAAGCAATGATCCGCCAGGAGCAGATTGAAAAAAACTACGACAAGATGACTGACGACCAAAAGAAGTCCTTCGACGCACAAATGGATCAAAAGATGGCTAAACACCCGGATTCGATCCTAATCCATGTAATTTTCGAAGGAAATACCGCAAATCTGAAGACGAGTCTGGCCACGTATTGGGAATCGTTCCCCTCAGATGCGATTCCCCAGGACGTATACATAACTACGGATGGCGGAACGCGAATTCTGCCGCGATCGTACACCGTCAAAATGGCAGAAAATGAATTTGATCTGGTTTTTCCCCGATCTTCAAACGACCAACCCGTCGTAGCTCCGGGCGCAAAATCCGTGAAGTTGATGATCAAAAACCCGAAGATTGGTGACTTTAAGGAGAAGATGATCACCTTCGAATTCAAGCTCGACAAAATGTCATTCGGCGGCAAGCTCGAATATTGACGAACGCTGTCGCATCGCGGCATATATGACAAAATATCTACCCCGGGCACTAGCCGCGAGACGAAATACCAGCATCATAGATAATCAAAGGAGGAGCAGACCCGCATCTATTGGCCGAAGGCATTGGTCTGCCCTAAAATGTCCGCCATGAAAAAACCCATCCTGCGTAGTGTGGTTCTTGCGTTGATGATCCTTTCAGTCCCGGCGGTTGAATGGGCGACTTGTGGTGGCGGTGGTGGAGGTGGCACTGGAGGCATGGGCGCGGGCCCGATGGGCACCGGCCCGTCGGCGGACGCGCAGGTTTATATGGTGCCATGGAAGATCTTGAGGCCGCAGGACCCGTCTGTGACGGCGGGATTAATCCTCTATTGGTTTCCTTCTTCCAAGGAGGAATTGAGCCGGTCGAGCCTCCGAACATCGCGCACACTCTCTCTCTACGCGTCACAATGCGTCTCAATGCAAGTTTCCGACATGCAATCGCCCATTGCCCAAAAGCTCGGCACTGAGACCAAGCTTCCGATTGCCGTCCTGGCAAATCCAGATGGCACGATTATCGGCAGGGCGGAGAATAAGGACGGCTTCCTGAAGGTCGACCAAGTGGAAAAGATGGTCGAGACCGAATTGAAGCATCGGGAAGACACCATCAAGCAGCAGATGGATGATGCGAAGAATAAGGCCAAGTCAGGCGACAACGATGGCGCCATAAAACTTTATCGCGCTGTTGTTGAACAGAAGTGTCTCTTCCCAAACAAAGCAAAAGACGCTGTGAATGCTTTAAAGAAGCTGGGCGTCAACGAGGCCGTCGAAATCCCCAATCCGCCGATTTTTGATCGCGCGAAGGGTGCTCAAATTGAGAAGGTGATGCGCCAAGGCTTGAGAGCCGAAATGTCCGGAAAATATCCTGAAGCGGAAAAGTTTTACGCGCAGGCACATGGGATGGACCCGGCGGATCCCGCGCCATTGCGTTACCTTGGGGAGCTTTACCGCCATCAAATCGGCGACTGGGCTAAAGCACAAATCGTGTTCCAGCAGATTTTGGACATGCCGTCCGATCCAATGTCTCGCGCCGTCGCCCTGCACGGCATTGGGAAGATGACGATTCACGGGGGAGAATTTAAGAAGGGCCTCGCGATGATGGAAGAGTCCGTCCGGACCTATCCACTCGTTCTGGCCTACCGCAACCTGGCTGTTTATTGGAACTCAGAAGGTGACGCCGCGAAGGCAAACGAATACGTCCGCCAGGCGCTTGCTCTCGACCCGACGGATCCATATAACATCGTGTTTGCCGCCACGTTTATGGCCGCCGATGGTCGCGGCGATGAAGCGCTGAAGATCGCGAAAGAAAACGAATCGCTTCTGCCAGCTTCCTACAATCTTGCAGCCATCTATGCCCAGGCCGGACAAAAGGAGAAGGCTCTCGCGCTTCTCAGGCGGCACTTCTTTGAATACGAGCGCTACCAGGCCGTCCGCAGCAAAGAGATGATGGAAGCGCGAGTGGATGCCGTGTTCCTCTCTTTGCGGCAGGACGCCACTTTCGTGTCTTTGACCAACGGCGCGGATGGCAAGCTCGATCCGTCAATGAACTGAGTTCCGAGAACTGAGTTTCAATCAATTGAGTTCCATGAACTGAAGCCGCAGGGGGCTGTTTGCGGCAGGATCTTAGAAAATAAGCGTAACGCAGGGGACTTCTTCCCGCGTCCATTCCGTATCTTTCCTTGCAGGGCCTTACAGGGCAAGCGTAATAGAGTATCGTACGACCATGTTATTGGGAGGCTGCGCCGAAAAATGACGAGTCAATCCGCAATTTCGACCGGGAATTTTAATCCTTCGCGTTTCCTCCCCATTCTCTTGCTCCTGTTTGCCGGCAGCGGTTGCTCGGCGCTGATCTACGAAATTGTCTGGTATCACTTGCTTCAGCTTGCGATTGGCTCCACAGCCGTCTCGCTTGGCGTGCTGCTCGCAACATTTATGGGGGGGCTGTGCATCGGAAGCATCGGCCTGCCGCGATTGAAACTTGCGCGGCAGCATCCTCTTAAGATTTACGCATTCCTCGAACTGGGAATCGCATTGTGCGGACTCCTCGTATTATTTGGCCTCCCCTATATTGACCGCATCTACGTCGCGGGTGCCGAGCACGGACTTCCAGGCATGCTGCTTCGCGGCTTCATAGCCGCCGTGTGCCTTTTGCCGCCGACAATTTTGATGGGCGCGTCGTTACCCGCCATCGTCCGGTGGATTGAGTCCACGCCGCGGGGCGTTTCGTGGTGGGGATTGCTGTATGGCGGTAACACGGCAGGCGCCGTTTTCGGATGCCTGTTCGCGGGCTTTTATCTTCTCCGAATCTATAACACGGTCGTGGCAACTTATGTTGCCGCCGCGATCAATGTTGTTGTTGCGTTGCTCAGTTTTGCTTTGGCCAAGTGGACTCCGTTTCACGCTGCTCCGCGTGAGTCAGGCTCCGCCTCCGCCACCCAGACTGAAAGCATTCGCGAAAATGACGAGACCGGCGCAAACCGCTGGACGGTCTACGTAACAATCGGAATTTCCGGCGCGTGCGCTCTCGGCGCCGAAGTTATCTGGACTCGCCTGATGGGCATGATGTTGGGTGCGACGGTCTATGTATTTTCGATCATCCTGGCCGTTTTCCTTGCGGGCCTCGCAATCGGGAGCACTGGAGGCGCATGGCTGGTACGCGCGGTTCGTCCGCGGCTAGCGCTTGGATGGTGCCAGGTGCTTCTCGCCGCAGCCATCGCATGGACTGCGTACATGATTGCGGATTCCTTGCCCTACTGGCCGATCAATCCGCTGCTCACCATCAGTCCGTGGCACACATTTCAACTCGATTTGGTCCGGTGCCTATGGGCGATTTTGCCGCCTACGATTTTGTGGGGCGCAAGCTTTCCTCTCGCACTAGCCTCGGTAGCTTCCCCTGGAGAGGATTCCGGCAAGGTGGTCGGCGGTATTTATGCGGCGAACACGCTGGGCGCGATTTTCGGCGCGCTGATCACAAGCTTGGTGCTGATTCCCTGGATTGGCACGCAGGATTCGCAGCGCGTGATTCTGGCTCTTTCCGCGTTGAGCGCGCTATTTGTGTTGGTCCCATTCATTTCGAAACACAAGTCGCTGATTGGCGCGGCAGGCCTGGCAGCATCACTGGTGATAGCCGGACTACTTACGCGGTGGGTAGATCCGATTCCCGGCGAACTGATCGCCTACGGACGGCGCATGGCCATCAACTCGGGCAAATCGCACGTCCTGTTTACGAAAGAAGGCCGCAACTCTTCCGTAGCCATCACGCAGTGGAATGACGGCGCGATTGAAATCGATGTCAATGGGCACGTCGAAGCCACCACGGAAATCTTCGACATGAAGCTGCAGCGGATGGTCGGCCATCTTCCGGCGCTCCTGCACCCCAATCCGAAATCAGTTCTTGGCATCGGATTTGGAGCGGGAGTTTCCGCCGGTACATTTACGACGTATCCCGGCATCGGGCACATCACCGTCTGCGAGATTGAGCCTGTGATTCCGCCCATCTCCACCCGCTTCTTCGCGCAGCAGGATTACGACGTAATGGACAATCCGCGCACCCGGATCGTGTACGATGACGCGCGCCATTACGTCCTGACAACCACCGAGAAATTCGACATCATCGCCTCCGATCCGCTTGACGTTTTTGTGAAAGGTACTGCTGCGCTTTATTCGAAGGAATATTTCGAATCGGTGAAGCAGCACTTAAACCCCGGCGGTTTTTTCTCGCTCTATGTGCCGCTTTATGAGAGCGATGTTCGGACGGTGAAAAGCGAGCTTGCGACTTTCTTCGAGGTCTTTCCTTACGGGACGGTGTGGGCGAACACCATCAACGGTCAGGGCTATGACATGGTGTTCCTCGGGCAAGCCGAACCCTTGAAGATCAACATTGATGAAATCGAGCAGCGCCTGGCTCGACCTGACTACGCACCCGTCGCGCAATCACTTCGCGAGATCGGGATTGGGTCCGTGCTGGACCTCTTCGCGACGTATGCCGGACAGAAAGTCGACTACGCCGCATGGCTTCAGGGCGCGGCCATCAATCACGATCGCGACCTGCGACTGCAATACATCGCTGGTTGGGGGATCAACTCCACAATGGAGGACGTGATTTACCGCCAGATGATCAGCTATCGCCGCCGTCCGGTAAATATTTTCACCGGATCTCCCGAGCGCGTTCAGGCGCTGATGTTGGCAATTGCAGGCGGCTCCAGCGGCGGCCAGCCTTAAGTAATTTTCTCGAAAATCTGGACAACCGCTGTCCACGGAGTGATGCTGTAATCCATGTTGACCGTTCTCTATGACGGCTCCTGCGCGCTTTGCCGCGCGAGCGTCGCGCGCCTGCGCCGAATGGATCGCGGCGGCCGCGTCGCGCTGCTGGATCTTCACGATCCCCAAGCTTCCGTGCGGTTTCCCCAGGTCAACCGCGAAGAGGCAATGCGCCTGATGCAAGCTGTGGACTCCGCGGGCCGCGTGTATAGCGGCGTGGATGCCTGGGCGCGCATCGGACTTTCGCTGCCCGGCTGGAAACTTTTGGCGTGGGTTTTGTTGGTCCCCGGAATTCATTTTGTTGCGGGCGCATTCTATTCCTGGGTCGCGCGAAATCGGTATCGCTGGAATAAGGACATTTGCGCCGACGGCTCGTGCGAATTGCATCTCGAAGACCCCCACCGTCATGCGCATCCGCCTTCCGAGCGCCATTGAACGCTGCTCGCCTTATAATGACCTCCGCCGATGAAGTGGAATCCCTCTTCCGCTCTGCGCTGGCTGCTCGATTCTGAGCGCGGCCCATCCAATCGCTTGCTGCCGCGATGGATCTTCCTGCGCGCGCTTGGCCTCATCTATTTCTCGGCATTTTTCTCGCTGGCATTCCAAATCCGCGGCTTGATCGGTCCCAACGGGATTCTTCCGGCGGGCGAGTACTTGCAAGCTGTCGCTCGCGTGATGGGTCCTTCGCGCATCTGGTTTGCGCCCACGTTGCTTTGGTTTTCGAGCACTTCGCAAATGCTTGTTTTCCTTTGCTGGGCCGGGATGGCGGCGTCTCTTCTTGTTGTGCTCAACCTGTGGCCGCGCGCAACACTTGCGCTGTGCTTCGTTTTTTTTCTTTCTTTCGTGTGCGCCGCGCGCGATTTTTCTGGATATCAATCCGACGGCATGTTGCTCGAAGCAGGATTTATCTCGCTTTTCTTCGCGCCGCCCGGTTTTCGGCCTGGACTCGGAGCGGCAGGCCCACCGTCGCGCATCAGTTTGTTCGTTTTACAATGGGAATGGTTTCGCATCTATTTTGAATCCGGCGTCGCAAAGATCGCGAGCGGAGATATTCAGTGGCGCCACCTGACCGCGATGGATGAGTATTATCAGAATGGCCCGCTGCCCACCTGGATCGGCTGGTACGCGCAGCATCTTCCGCACTGGTTTCACGCGGCATCCGCTGGCGCGACGCTCTGCATCGAGCTCGGTTTGGTTTGGCTGATGTTCCTGCCGCGGCGCTGGAGGATTGTCTGTTTCCTGATTGTGACGCCCTTTGAGGTGGGCATCATCCTCACCGCGAATTACACGTTTCTGAACTACCTTGTCCTGGTGCTCGGCTTTTTGTTGCTCGATGACGAGTTTTTGTCGCCATTTGTTCCGAACCGCTGGCGAAGTTCCATCTCTCCTCGGTCAAACAATCGGCAGCCGCCGGAAAAACTCACCCAATCAAGCTGGCGGGACACTCTCCGCCCCCACTGGAAAGCGTTGCGCCTCTCTGTAGCCGGAGTTTTGCTTGGGTGCGTGTTCTATTCGACTGCGGCCCAGCTTCTCTGGATGTTCTCGCCCAGTCTGAAGCTGCCCGTATCTCCCGTTGAAGTACTCGAACCTTTTCGAATTGCAAACCGCTACGGGTTATTCGCCTACATGACGCGTGCAAGATACGAAATCGAATTCCAGGGATCCAATGACGGGGATACGTGGGTTGCGTATCCATTCCGATTTAAACCACAGGATGTTTCGACACCGCCAGGCATCTACGCGCCATACCAGCCACGGTTTGATTGGAATCTTTGGTTTGCATCGCTTGGTCCGTGGAACGATTCCTCAATTGTGCCTCGAACCGAGGAACACCTATTGTCGAACGACTCGGATGTGCTCGCGCTTTTTGCAGGGAATCCGTTTCCATCCGCCCCACCGCGTCAGGTCCGCGCAGTATTGTGGCAATACCGCTTCTCTACACTGGAAGAAAGGCGGTCGCAGCGAATTTGGTGGCGAAGGGAGCTGCTCGGCCTTTATGCCCCGGCCATTGAACGCTTGCCAGACGGACGCATCAACGTGCTTGAGTGGCCCGCTCCTCTAGCAATTCAACAATAATTCAGTAGGCCGCCACCCATCTTAGCAACCACGCCCCTCGACGGCCAAAGCTGGCACGTACTCCTTCGTTTATCTGTACGAATGATAAACCACTCAGATATCATTTGACATGTATTACTGTATATATATACTCCATTCTACTTTCAAGAATCCGATTGTTCCGGTTCCGCGAGGACAACACGAATGCACGAACAGCTATCGCATTTCAGTTCCTATGTAGCCTTCTTTCTAATTCTGTCAACAGGCGGACTCGTCAGTTTGTATGTGATGAGGTTTTACCGCGATGACGCACGAACCCGTCCGGACGCACAGGCAAAACAGTGGACATCAAGATGGGACTTCAGCCTCCAATCTGTGGGAAGTTATTCCAACTTTCGTCTGGTCCTCGTCAGTGCTCTGGGGTTGTTCCTTGAGCTGCTGATGATCCGCTGGATCTCTTCGGAGATCAGGGTCTTTGCTTATTTGAAGAACTACGTCTTGGTCTCATGTTTTCTCGGTTTTGCCCTGGGTTGTTATTTGTGCCGCAGGAAGATCAATCTGATCGCTTTTCTTGTTCCTGTGCTGACCCTTGTTTTCCTTCTCAAGTTTCCGTGGGAGCCTCTTCGCAATTTGATGAGTGCGTTGCCCTCCTATCTCGGCACCGCTTCCGAAGTGGATTATTTCGGAATCCCGACGATCCCTTTGACCTGGCTTTCCTTGCTGGGACTTTTCGCCGCAATCGCAGTGACCGTTCCTCTATTCATCCTGAATGCCATGGTGTTTGTGCCGATCGGGCAAATAGTCGGCGGATTTCTGGAGGCTGCTCCGCGAGGGATTGCAGCTTATTCCTTCAATATCCTGGGTGGTCTGGCGGGCATTCTTCTGTTCACGCTGCTCAGCTTTCGATCTCAACCGCCCATTGTCTGGTTCGGCGTTGCGGGTGTCTTGGTATTCATTCTTGTGTATCGTGTTGCCGCTCTGCGTTGGACTTCCGCGATCGCATTTGCGATCTGCATAGCAATCGTTGGAGGGGGGCAAAGCGGGAATCAAAAACAGTTTTGGTCTCCCTATCAGATGTTGACGTTGATTCCCCGCATTGAGGCGGGGGAGACCGTTTCCTATCAACTCGATACGAATCACACGTGGTTCCAGCGGGTGGTCAACCTTTCACCGGAATTCACAGCATCGCATCCACAATTTTTCTCACAGGTTCCGAGCGAGTGGGATGCCTACAACATCCCTTATCATTTTTACCAGAGACCATCTTCGGTCTTGGTGCTCGGGGCGGGGATGGGGAACGACGTCGCCGCCGCGGTACGCAACGGCGCGGGGCGCGTAATCGCGGTTGAGATCGATCCACTCATTCTCGAATTGGGGCGCGAGCTGCACTTCGAGCATCCGTATTCGTCGCCGCGTGTAACTGTTGTGACTGATGACGCGAGGAGTTACATTCAAAACAGCCGCGAACGGTTCGACCTGATTGTTTATTCCTTACTCGATTCGCATACCAATCTCTCGCATTACTCCGCCGTCAGAATCGATAATTACGTTTACACCATCGAGGCTTTGCAGGCCGCGCGCCGCCTCTTGAACCGTGATGGACTGCTCGTTCTGAAATTCCAAGCCAATACCCCTTGGATTGCGGGCCGTCTCTCCAATTCGCTTGAAAGAGTTTTTGGGCAGCCGCCCTTGGATTTTTGGGCGCCGGCGTCATCTTACAGTACGGGTGGAAGGTTTTTTGTCGCCGGCTCTTCCGAACGGCTTGAAAGCGCCCTCCGAGTGCCGGAGATCGCGGGGTATCTTAAGGCGCACCGAGAAATCTCAAAACAATATGCCCGACCGACCACTGATGACTGGCCTTACTTCTACCAGCACGAGCCGGGATTGCCGCTCGTAATTATTATCGTTTCGTTGTTGATCATAGGATTGTCGCGCTTCCTGATTCGCCGGACGGGAATGGCCGGCCGCCCAATTCACTGGCACTTCTTCTTTCTGGGCGCGGGATTTCTTCTGCTCGAATCACAAATCATCAGTCGGATGGCATTATTGTTTGGAACCACATGGTTGGTCAACGCAGTCGTAATCGCAGTTCTTTTCCTGCTCATCCTTGCCGCGAATTCGGTTGTGGCCACCTGGCCGCGGGTTTCCGTCCAAGTTGCCTACCTCGGAATAGGAGCAACGGTTCTAGTTTCCTATTTCTTGCCGACCAGCGCTCTCATGTTCGATTCTTTCTGGACTCGAGCGCTTGCCGGAACACTTGTGTTGTGCCTGCCGGCAGCTTTCGCGTCTATTGTTTTCATCCGAAGTTTTGAGAGCGCCGGTTTTAGCGCGGAAGCTCTGGGCTCAAACCTCTTCGGGGCAGTCGTGGGAGGGATGCTCGAAGCCGCGTCCATGTGGACAGGGATCCGCTCTCTCGTGCTTTTGGCGGGGGTTCTTTATCTTGCCTCGTATGCTTATCTACCCAGTGAACAGCGCCAACTCGCTTTCACTTTCCGTCCCGGATTTTCATTGGCAAAAGTCTGGAAGTGGCATGTCGTTCATATGACTCCTGCGCGGAAAAGATAAGCGCACGATGTTCTTTTCCCGAAAGCCCAGTTCGTAATCACTTCAGGTTAGTAGTCAAGAGCGCGTAATTACTTCGGGCTTCCCCAGGCTTTGGTGTAGTCTACGGCATTGTGTTTAGTTTTATTTGTTCTTCTGAGTCCAAACCCATGCAAGAAATGATGTTTCGGAATCTGACATTTGTATTGCGGAGCAAAGGTAACGAATGAAAGTTCTCGTTCTCGCACCGCCATTGGGAGCCACGGGCGGCGTGCAGAATTACACGAAGACTTTGGTTCGTTCGCTTGAGCAAATTCTCGGGGTGGAAAATGTTTGTCTGCTCGCAGTGCCCGCGGAGCCGCGACACAGTCCCGATGGCGAGTTTTCACTCTCTCCATTCGTGAAGGCCAGATTCCTTGCGGGTTCAGTGTCGAAGGCGATTTCTTGGCGTCCCCAACTCGTGATCTGCGCGCATGTCGGCATCGCTCCGATTGGACGCATCATCCAGCGGGCCATGGGCGCCCCTTATTGGGTGATCCTGTATGGAATCGAAGTCTGGGGCGATATCGGGACGGCCAAAGTCCGAGCGCTTTGCGACGCCGAACGGCTTGTGACCATCAGCAATTTTACTTTCAACGCTGCCAAATTACGTCACAGCCTAACCAATACAAACGTCTCATTGCTTCCACCTTCCATTGACGTGACAAACGATCAAAATTCACCCGCGCCGACTTCTTCCGATTCTAAGACTAGTTCTCCAATCGTGTTAACCGTCGGAAGGCTCGTTGCCTCGGAGAGATACAAAGGACATGATGTGATGCTGGACGCGTGGCCCGCCGTCCTCAAGCGCGTTCCCGGCGCAATCTATTGTATTGTCGGCGACGGTGATGACCGGCCTAGACTCGAAGCACGAGCACGGGAATTGAAGGTTACTGATTCCGTCAGGTTCGCCGGGGCTGTTTCCAATAAAGAGCTTCGAGACTGGTATCATCGGTGCCGGGTTTTTGCCATGCCGGCCCGCACGGATTTGGATCCGCGCGCGCCGCGCGGCGAAGGTTTCGGAATAGTCTTTCTGGAAGCGATGATGCGCGGAAAGCCGGTCGTGGGGCCGCGCGAAGGCGCGCCGAGCGAATTCATCCGCTCGGGGGAGCACGGGCTGCTGGTGAACCCGGCCGATGCCACCGAAGTCGCGAAAGCGCTGGTGGAACTTCTGGAAAACGAAGACCGTGCATCGCAAATGGGGCGCACAGCGCGGGCCTGGGTGATTCAAGAATTCAGCGAGGAGAGATTTCGCCAGCGGCTTGCGGAAATTATTGAAACAAAAGCGGGAATCAAAGAAAAAACTCACTGATCGAGGGAGACTCGCAAGATGCGGATTCTGGTTACCGGAGCTACAGGGTTTGTCGGCAGCCGCCTGATCGAGCGGTTAATCGAGCAAGGCGGGCATGACCTTTACACGCTGCAGCGATACGTTACGGGACGCTACGTCCTGGGCGCGGACCACGGCGTAAAAACCGTTTTTTGCGATCTGCGCGACCACTTTGCCGTCCGCGCCGCGATCCGTGAAGTCCAACCGGAGGCTGTGATTCACCTCGCGGCGGTCAGCCCCGTGTCTTACAGCTACGATCACCCGAACGAAGTGCTCGACACCAATCTTACTGGCACCGTCAATCTCGCGGAATCTTGTTTGCGAGAAGTCCCTCACTTCAAACATTTTCTCTTCGCCTCCACTTCGGAGACATTTGGCAACGGGCCACTCCCCAAGCGTGAGGACACGCCGCAGGCGCCTAACAGCCCCTATTCCGTCAGCAAACATGCCGCTGAGAAATACATTCTCTACATGTGGGAAGCATACAAATTCCCAATGACGGTGCTGCGGCCCTTCAATACTTACGGCCGCCGTGACAACACTCACTTTCTCGTTGAACGCATGCTCTTCCAAATGTTGCGCGGGAACACCGTGAAGTTGGGCGATCCAACCCCGGAACGGGATCTCCTTTACATTGACGATCATGTGGATGCTTATCTGACATGCCTGCACAATACCAAGGCGATTGGCGGCACATTCAATTTCGCGACGGGAGAAAGAATCACGGTGCAGGTGCTCGCTGAAAAAATGCGCGACCTTGCAGGCTTTCACGGCGAAATCCTGTGGAACACGATCCCGCGCCGGCCGCTCGACATTCAAGTCCTTTATGGCGATGCGGCCAAAGCAAAATCCGTTCTTGGCTGGCAGGCCAAAGTAAGTTTGGAAGAAGGGCTTCGCCGGACGATGGATTTTTGGCGAAAAAAACTGGCCGGTGTCCGCACCGGCCGTGCCGCCCACGGGGCAACCAGATAGTCTGGGAAAATCAATCGAGAATCTGCGTCGAGCAATGAAAAACGCCCGAATCCGCCCAGTGGACGGTTTCTTTCTTCTCTGGGTGATCGTTGTCAACGTTCTTTACTACCATCAATTCTGGATTCAATTTGCGCCGCGCATCCGTGCGCTTCTTCATTTATGGCATTCCTGAGCGCGCTCGGCTGGCTCGCAATCGTTGCATTGCTGGCCGTTGTGGCCATCGCCTTCGGCGCGCGCGTCCTTGATCTGCTTCGTGTGAATACGATAGCTGTCCTGGAAAAAACTCTTATCTCTGCTGGAGTTTCGTTTGCGGCGATCCAGGTGGCCGTTCACGGCCTGATTGCAGCCGGATGGCTTGGTCGCGGAACGCTGCTGGGATTGTTTGTTTTAATGGCGCTTCTTGCAGGCAAGAGTTGGAAGATTTTCGGTGAATTCGCAGTGGCTGGAAATTCTTTTCTCGCTCAATTGAAAAAGTCGCGTCTCGCTTCCTTGCTTGCCATCCTGATCATGCTTTTCTTGCTTTCAGATGCGTTTATGGCCATGGCTCCTCTTACGGGCTCCGACGCATTGCACTATCATTTCACAGTGCCGTCGCTCTGGCTCCAACACGGTTTTCACCCGCTCTTTGACTTGACCCTTTCATTTGCAGTTGGACAGGCGCATATGCTTATTCTGTTGGGTCTCGGGCTTGGTTCTGATCACATTTCGCTCGGCTTGATTTTTCTCGGAGGCGTGCTTTCCGCGGCGGCGCTCTACCGTTTGGCCCGCGAGTGGATGTCGCTCGAGGGAAGTTTGGCCGTGACTCTCGCCTTTCTTCTCACGCCAATGGTTTTTTGGCAAATGACAGTCGCGGGCGCGCCCGATATCTGGATGGTGTTTTATTGCACGGTCGCTATTCTTGCGGCGGCGCGCAGCATCTCCGCGCATTCCGCAAATTGGGCGCTTCTCACGGGTTTTCTTGCGGGAGCGGCGGGTGGCTCGAAATATCCCGCGATGGTGATTCCCATCGCGCTATGCCTCCTGCTGCTCCTGGAGACTCGCTCGCTTAAGATTTCTTTCGCAAGCGCCCTTGCGGCGGTTGTCGCCGGCGTCTGGCCGCTCTTGCGTAATGCTTGGTGGACGGGCGATCCGGTATTCCCATTTCTCTCTCGCTGGCTGGCGCCAGGCAATTTTAATCCCTATACGTTTGCGTCAGTTCTTGCGGACACCCACCCTGCCGCGCGCCACACTGGATTTATTTCCTGGATCGAGTATCCGTTTCGATTGGTATTGGAAGGCCAGTCCTATGGTGTGGGTCATTATTTTGGCCCGCTAGTGCTCGTCTTCGCGCCGCTGCTATTTTTTGTCCATACACCCACGCCATTGTTCCGGGTGGGTTTGGGTGTGTGGGCGGCGGTTTTCCTTACCAATATTTTCACCTCGCAAATGGCCAGATTTCTTTTGCCGGTGTTCGCCATCGCTCTCGTATTTGCATTCGCCGGGGCCATGGCAATTGTGAAGAATGGCCGCCCGATCCTTCGGTGGGTGTGCATTGCGACCATCGCGGTCTTCCTCGTTTTTGGAGCGGCCTCCTACGCACTGTATGCACGCGATTTCTTGCCCGCGGGTCTCGGCATCGAGCCGCGAGAGCGTTTTCTGAAGCGGCTCGCGCCGAACTATCAGGAGGTTTCATTCGTAAATTCAGCACTGGAGGGCAAGCCGGGCGCCGCCCTAGTTTTCTTTCGCCATGTGTACTATCTGCGTGTAAATATGGTGGATGGCGACCCGCAATCGAGCTGGCTGGTGGATCCTGAGAATTTGCGTACACCTGAATCCATGCTGGCGTTTCTGCGGAAGTCGGATGTGCGATGGGTCATTCGAACGGGGGACTACCCGGAACCAATTCGTGAACCCCTCCAGAAACTGGAATTATCGGGCGATCTGAAGCCTTTCGCTTCCGCGGTTGCAAACGATTTCTCCGGTTGGCGCGTCGAAGGTGGTAGGGAAAGCATTTCCGTGCAAATCCTGGAGGTAAGGCCACAGGGACCCTGATTTCGATGCGAATACTTCATGTCACACAGACCTATTATCCCTTTCTTGAGAGGGGCGGCCCAACAGTCAAAGTCCGCGCCATCGCGGAAGGTTTTGCGCAGCGCGGGGATCGCGTAACGGTCTTGACTTCTTGGTACGGCCGCCCTTTCGCGGCGCGTCACGTGCAGCAAGGCGGCGTTGAAGTTGTTTATCTGCGGCCTCGCGCCACCTATCGTGCTACGACTTTGAATTCCGGCCTGCTCTCGTTTTGCCGGAAGCGCCTCCGGGATTTTGACGTGGTCCACATTTACGGTCTGTATGATCTCCTCGGACCGGTCGTCGCTCACTATTGTTCGAAGGCCGGCATTCCTTATGTAGTCGAACCGCTCGGCATGGTGCGCCCGATTGACCGCAGTTTTCGAATGAAGAAGATCTGGCACGCATTTATGGGCAAGCCATTGCTCCGCCATGCTGCACTTTTAATTGCAACGTCTCAGCAGGAAGAGAAGGAATTGCTTGCGGATGGATTTCCCCGCGACCGAGTAGTCATTCGTTACAATGGCGTGGATCTGAAAGAATTTCTCAGTCTTCCTCCCCGGGGAACATTCCGGTCGGAATGGGCGTTGCCCCCTGACGAGCCGATTGTCCTTTTCCTGGGCCGCCTGATTCCCCGAAAGGGCGTGGACTTATTAATTGACGCTTTTTCGGTGGCTTGCCCCGTACGCGGGCGTCTGGTGATCGCCGGTCCGGAAGGCGAAATCGGCTACGTTGCAAAATTGCGAGAATTGGCGCGCGAAAAGCGCATTGAATCCCGCACGGTTTTCACCGGGCCGCTTTATGCCGATCAGAAAAAGGCGGTGTTGGCGGATAGTCAGATTTTTGTTCTACCATCTCGTTATGAAAATTTTGCGAATGGTGTCGCCGAGGCAATCGCGTGCGGGATTCCGGCAATTGTCACCGAACACTGCGGAGTAAGCGAATTTGTTTTGGATCGCGTGGGATTGGTGATCCCCCGCGAAATATCTGCATTGACGGATGCTTTGCGGAAACTTCTCGGCGATTCCGTGCTTTATGAAAGATTTCGCAAAGAGTGTCCGAAGGTGGCGTCGGCACTAAGCTGGCAGGAGCTCCTGGGAAAACAACAAGAGCTGTACGCGCAAGTGTGCAAGGCAAAGAATGAGTCTCGTTAAGCAGGCTACATTTTACGATGAGCATCCTTTTGACTGGGTGGAGAATCTCCAAGGGGCAGACCTGCGTAAAGTTATTTCTCCTCTCTTGCTTGAATTCATTGATGCCTTGCCTGCGAATTCATTCGTGCTGGATGTTGGATGTGGGCCAGGCCGCGTCATGGCCTACCTGAAATACAAAGGCCTGAGTTGCATCGGCCTCGATCGCAGCGCCAGCTCGATTGCAATCATAACGACCCGCCATATGTTGCCGGGAGCTGTCGCGGACAATTGCCGCTTGCCCGTGCAGGATGCCGTGGCGGACGTGGTGATCACGGATGGTGTGATGCATCACACTGGCGACCCGCCGCGCGCGCTCGCAGAAGATTGCCGAGTTTTGAAAAAAGGCGGACAACTCTACCTCGCCGTTTACAAACCCGGGGGGCGCTACGAGTTCTTATACCGCTACCCGGGTTGGTTCATCCGCATGCTGGTCAAGTCCCGCGGCACTCGATTGATCGCGCACTCGACGGCCTTGCCGCTCTATTACCTCGTTCACAGAGTGAAATCCAAGGGGAGAATTGGTTGGCGAGGCGCCAAGAATTTGTTCTACGATTACTTCGCTTCCCCTCAGGTTGCTTTCCTTTCCAGGGCGGTGATCGAGGAATGGGCCGCGTCGAACGGCATGCGTTTGGTGCGGTATGACGCGAACCCAAAGCAAAATGTCCATTGTTTTTTGTTTCGCAAGGAAAGCCGGTAAGCGATGTGCGGAATCTGTGGAATTGTCGGGCTGGAAAGTGCCGAGGAAGCTGGACGTGCCGTCCGGCGGATGACCGCCGCCCTCTTCCATCGCGGCCCCGACGAAGATGGTTTTCTATTCTCCCCGCCCGCCGCGCCGAATGTTTCGCTCGGCATGCGCCGCCTCAGCATCATTGACCTGCCCGGCGGTCATCAGCCTGTTTTCAACGAGACGAATGACGTCGCCGTTTTCTATAACGGCGAGATTTACAATTTTCGCGATCTTCGCGCTGAATTGGAGCGCGCAGGCCACGCGTTTCGCACACACTCCGATACGGAAGTCATTGTCCACGCATTCGAGCAGTGGGGAGACGCTTGCGTTGGGCATCTCCGGGGGATGTTCGCCCTTGCGGTACTGGATATGCGGCGCGACAGCGTTACCGGCCCGCGCATCTTTCTCGCGCGAGATCGCCTCGGGATCAAGCCGCTCTATTACACGCTTCCAAAGGACAAACTAATATTTGCCTCAGAAGTCCGTGCGCTCCTGGCCAGCGGACAAGTCCCGCGGAGGCTTTCCACATCAGCGCTGGACTCGTACTTGCTCTTCGGATCAGTCAGCGAGCCGGCCACTCTGATCGAGGGCGTTTTCTCAATTCCGCCGGGCCACTCGATGAGTGTCCCAGCCGCAGCTCCACAGCGGGCAAGCGCTCCGGCGCCATATTGGACTTTCGGCGAAGCCGCTGCGAGCGGGAATCGCGAGCGCAGTGAAAAAATCACGCTTAATTCCGCCGCCCGAAATCTATTGCCTGTTCTCGAGGATGCGGTCAACAGACATCTAATTGCCGATGTTCCTCTGGGTGTTTTTCTAAGTAGTGGCTTGGATTCCGCCGCAATCGTTGCGCTTGCCAGCAGTGCGCAAAAAGATCTGCGGACTTTCACCGTCATTTTTCCCGAACAGGAATTCAGCGAGGCGAAGGTCGCCCGCTCCACGGCCAAACACTTCGGCACGCATCATGAAGAGCTATTGCTCGGCGGCGAAGAAATGCTCGCCCACTTAGATGACGCGGTCGCATCCCTTGATCAGCCGACCATGGACGGAATCAACACTTACTTCGTCTCGTGGGCCGCGCATCGCGCAGGATTGAAAGTGGCGCTCTCCGGCACAGGTGGCGATGAAGTTTTTGGCGGTTATTCGACGTTTCGCTCCGCGCCGCGTGCAACTCGCTTGGCCAGCATCGGGCGCCGATTGCCGCGCGCGCTGCGTTCCGCCACCGCACGCGCAGTGGGACGCGCGGGCGGAGGCCGCGGCGACGCCGCGCGAAAAATTGCTTCGCTGTGGACCAATGCCGACGCGTTGCCACATCCGTATTTCTTTACTCGCTCTCTCTTTACGCCAAATCACGTTGCAGCATTGCGAGGCAATTCGCGTCTGTTTGCGGAATCCTCGCCCTGGTGGATTTGGCTGGCTGAATCTGCGCGGCAGGCAGCGACTCTTAACTCGTTCACCGCGGTTTCGTGTCTTGAAGCGCGCTCATATCTGGTCAACACGCTTCTGCGTGACACGGATTCGGTAAGCATGGCCCATTCCCTTGAAGTGCGCGTGCCTCTGCTCGATCATGTCCTCGTCGAATTCGTAGCGCAGCTTCCGGCAGCGGCGAAATTGCGGCGAGGCCAGAACAAAGCATTGCTGGTAGAGGCGTTGCGCGCCATCCTGCCCAAAGAGATTCTCGGCCAGCGCAAGCGCACATTCACTTTTCCATGGGAACGCTGGCTTCGAGGTTCGCTTGCACCGCGCCTTCGTTCTGGGCTTGCGGACCTTGCGCCGGCGCTCGCCGCGCATCTCGACGCAGCGACAGTCCGTGCTGTTTGGCTTGCATTTGAAGCGGCCCATACGAACTGGTCGCGCCCGTGGAGCCTCTATGTCCTGAACGAATGGTGCCATCGAAATTTAGAGGTTCAGCCTGTCGGAGATAATCAGGTGAAATCTGGCGTTTTGGATCTGGCGGCACGCTCACAAGCCTCCGCGTGACAATCCTGTTCAAGAAGATAGAATCTCAATTGTGAACATTCTTGGAATCAACGCCTATCACGGGAATGCATCCGCTGCGATAGTTTGCGATGGCAATCTGATTGCCGCTGTTGAGGAAGAGCGCTTCAATCGCGTCAAATATGCCGCGGGGTTTCCGTCCGCCGCGATCCGCTATTGTCTCGAAACTGCGGGCATCGCCCTTGCCGAAGTGGATCACATCGCAATTCCACGCAATCCCTGGGCGCGCCTGGCGACAAAACTCTTTTACGCGATCCGAATGCCCTCTTTTGCGCGCGAGCGCGCCAAGGTTCTTGCGAAGTTTACGGGAATACCGGAGGCGCTTGGACGGGCTTTTGACCTGGACCCGAAAAGCCTTCGCGCGAAGTTCCATCGCGTGGAACACCATCAAGCGCACATCGCCAGCGCGTTTTTCGTCTCGCCATTCGAAAATGCCGCCGCGCTCTCCGCGGACGGCCTTGGTGATTTTGCGAGCACGATGTGGGCCTCCGGACAAGGGAACCGTCTTCGTGTCCTGGGAGCGATCGCGTTCCCGCATTCGCTCGGGATGTATTACACAGCGCTTACACAGTACTTGGGGTTTTGGAAATTCGGTGACGAATACAAAGTAATGGGGCTCGCTGCCTACGGTCAGCCGGAATTCCTGGATGAATTTCGCCACATCGTGCAGACGAATGGCGGCCCCGGTTTTCGCCTCGGCCTGAATTACTTCACGCACCATCGCACCGGCCCGGAGATGAGCTGGCGCGAATCCGATAAGACGCCCGTGCTCGGCCGCATGTTTTCAGAACATCTCGAACGCCGGCTCGGGCCTACACGTCCGGCGGAGGAGCCGCTTTCCAACCGGCATTACAACCTTGCTTCCACAATGCAGGCCCGGCTCGAAGAAGTTTTCTTCGCGATGCTGCGCGCGCTTCATCTGCGCACAGGCCAGAAATCTTTGTGTCTCGCGGGCGGCGTTGCATTCAACTGCGTCGCCAATGGCAAAATCTTTCAGGAGACTCCATTCGAACGTGTTTTCGTTCAGCCCGCTGCCGGTGACGCCGGTCTTGCCGTCGGCGCCGCATTTTATGTTCATTCCCAAACCCTTGGTCAGCCACGCAGATTTGTGATGGAGCATGCCTATTGGGGGCCCGGTTTCTCGGATGCACAGGTTCGAACAGCCATCGAATCGAGCTCAATCAAATCCCCTGGATTTCAAATCCGCGAACTTTCTGAAGAGGATTTGGCGAAAGAAACTGCAAAGTTGATTGCCGCAGGGAACATCGTCGGGTGGTTTCAGGGCCGCGCCGAATGGGGCCCTCGGGCGCTCGGAAACCGAAGTATCGTCGTAGATCCCCGCCGCGCCGAAATGAAAGTAATCCTGAACGCGCGCATCAAACACCGCGAGATGTTTCGCCCGTTCGCTCCTTCGATTCTCGAGGAGTCTGTCGGAGAATATTTTGAGCGCAGCGACCCATCGCCATTCATGACTTTCGCTTACTCCGTTCGCCCCGAGAAACGCTCCGCGATTCCCGCGCCGACCCACGTGGATGGCTCCGGCCGCTTGCAAACCGTAAGCCGCTCGGCAAGTCCACGTTATTGGCGGCTCATCCGCGAATTCGGTAATTTGTCCGGCGTGCCCGTCCTCTTAAACACCTCCTTTAATGACAACGAGCCCATCGTCTGCAGGCCGGAAGAGGCCATCAACTGTTTTCTGCGAACTCGCATGGATGTACTGGTGCTTGGCAATACGTTGATAACTAAAGCTGCGGCCGGCGGATAAACCCTCCGTTCAGGCGCCAACGAACAAACTGGTATGTACAAGAATTCCTTCAAATATAGAAGAGACCGAAATCCTCATCGACTGGCCAAATCGCTTGGAACTGTTACGGAAATCTCCGTGGAGTAAAGACTCTCGATCACATCTATGTTGACTGTGGTGACCACGTAGAAATAAGTCTGGCCAGCTTGGACAGTTGTATCAACAAATTCGTTTGTTGTGATGGGCAGCGAATTCACTAATGTATACGGCCCGCCGCTCACGGACGCACGATACACGTTATAGAAAAATACCGGTGTAGAATCACCGGGCACCCAAGTCAGCACCACTGAATGGCCGCCGGTCCCCTGCAAAGATATCGAGATATTGGGGTTTACCGCATCGCTCGAAACGGATACCGATCCAGTGGCATTTCCGAGGGCCACCGGACTAAACACAGCAATCAAAGTGGCCGCTTGTCCGGGGTCTATCGTAAGACCGGCAGCCACGCCATTCGTTGAAAAGCCCGCGCCCGATACGTTGACTCCGGTTATGTGAACCGGAAAAGCTCCGGTGTTCGTAAGTGTTATGCTCACCTGAGTGCTGGCGGCCACGCCGACATTTCCAAAATTCACTGCATTCGTGCTTGCGGTCAACTGCCCCGAACCAGAATTTACCGTCAGCACTGCTTGGCTGCTGGAAACACTTCCAGCCGCATTACTGACAACAACGCTGTATGTGGAGCCATCATCCGCGACAGTTGTCGCGGGAGTTGTGTAGCTCGGCCCATTTGCCCCTGAGATTGCGGTTCCATTTCGCGTCCACTGGTACATCAGTGTCGGCGTTCCGGCGGCAATTACGTTGAAGGTTGCTGTCTGCCCCAACAAAATCGCCTGGCTTGCGGGCTGCGAGGTGATCGAAGGTGCAAAGGCAACGCCGCCTGTCGATTGGAATTCATATGCGCCCGCGTCCCACGCGGAAATCCCGCCTGGACGAGCGATGCCAAGCCGGTCATTACACAATGCTGATCCGGCCGCGATGCAACTTGTAACCAAATTCAGCCCCGCGCCAACGGTTGAATTGGTGGTCCCTGTCGGCTGGAAGCTGTTTTGGACTGTGTACCCCTGAGAAAGCGCAGTCGGCGTCGTCATCAAAACATTGTTCAAGAGCGTTAGCGATGGCGCGGGACCACAGCTGGAATTGTTTCCCGCACTATTCCAACACCATGCCGGAGAGCTCGTTTGGTCAGAGACGCAATGGTTGTTCTCAACGGTCAAACTCAATTGCACCAGAGGGGCCGGCGCGATTGCTAAACAGCTTCCCGGCCCGGCGACTATCGTGTTGTTGTAAACAAAGTCGCTCGCAGTTGTCCCGAATCCTGGCCCAATCGATACCGCGGGATTCGGCCCGGTGTTCCACGCAAGATTGTTATAAAGATATTGTATGGAACCAGTCACCGCAAATGGAGGTTGCAAATAAATTCCGAATGCATTGGTCGAGAGGTCGTGGACAATATTGTTGTACACACTCCCGCCGGATGTCACGAAGATTGCATTTCCAGAAATGGAAGGGTCAATTGAATTCGTGACGTTTGAAATTTGGTTCTGGTCGATAACAAGGTTTGGAGTCTGACCCGGAATCCTTATTCCATTGGGCATGTTTTCGATGGTGTTTCCCTGCAAGGTCGTACCGCCGTAGATTCCAGTCCCCGAGTTGCTTGCGGGGCTTCCATCGATGACACAGTTTTGAACAAGCCCCTGCTGGGAACTATCGTAGAATGCGATCCCGCCAAATGGATTTTTGTCACTTCCGGTTGTTGGCTGCCCGATGCTCCAGCTGTGTATGTAGCAATTCGAAATGATCACATTGGAGCTACCAGCTATCGTGATACTTCCCAGGGGCGGCCATGAATTGAGGCTATTCACCTGTTCATTTTTGATCTCAATGTTATCAATCGTAACGTTGCTGACGTAACTTGCCAGAATTGGGGCGGTCGTCGACACTGCACCGCTAAGATCAAATATTGGGCGGGTCCATACAGTCCCGCTAAACCATGTTGGATCCACTCCGAAGTAGATCGGCTGTCCACTCGTCCCTGACCAACTGATGGTCATTGGGAAACCAGTCGAATTCCATGTGGTCCCGCCTTTAAAAATGACCTGGTCTCCGGCCTGAAGAACAATCGAGTTACAATTTCCAAAGCAGCCCGACATTCCAGGTGCATCCGCCCACGGCGAATCCTTCGTGATTCCGCTATTTGAATCTGCTCCCAAATTGGAATCGACGTAGTAAATCGCAGGAGATTGAACGGGGACAACAGTTAATATCGCCGCGTTGCTTGTCGAGTTCCCGAGAGAATCAGTTACCAGCACTGAGAATTGCTCGCCACTGTCGGTTATTACCGTGGGCGGTGTGGTATAAGTCGGCCATGTGGCGCTTGGGATATTCGCCCCATTCTTTAGCCACTGGTAGCTGAGATTAGCGGAGCCGACCGCAAAAATTCCGAAAGTTGCTGTCTCCCCAGCCATCACGGTTTGATTTGAAGGTTGTACCTGTATTTGGGGTGGAAAATTCACTGCAAGGTTTGCACCATTACTTGTGGCGCTTCCAACCGAATTCGTCACGATCACGGTGATTGTCGAGCCATCATCGCCTGCCACGGTCGTTGGAGTTGTGTAGCTTGATGATGTGGCTCCATCAATAGTATTGCCATTCACCTGCCACTGATAACTTAGTGGCGCTGCCCCAGTCGCAACAACAGTGAAAGTTGCAGTTTGGCCCACGTTGACTGTTGTGCTTAGTGGCTGCGTGACGATAATCGGAGCTCCAGCGAGCACGCTTATTGATGTGTTTGCTTTACTCCCTCCGAATGAAGCTGTGAAGTTGACTTGCACCGTGGTCGATACTGCCACTGTTGATACGGGGAAATTTGCCGAGATAGCGCCAGCGGCAACGGTCACGCTGGCCGGAACGGAGGCAACTGACGTATTGCTGCTCGTGAGTGTGACCACCGCGCCGCCCGTTGGTGCTGCAGCGTTTAGCGTCACTGTTCCAGTCGATCCCGTTCCACCAGACACACTAGTTGGGTTCACCGAGACTGATGAAATCACCGGGGGGTTGACAGTGAGCGAAGTGTTCTGGCTGCCGTTGTAGGTTCCTGTCAGCGTTACCTGTGTCGCCGTTCCTATTGCAGACGTTGAGACAGGGAAGGTGGCGGTAGTGGCGCCAGCAGCAACCGTCACGCTGGCCGGAACGGAGGCAACTGACGTATTGCTGCTCGAAAGTGTCACGACTGCGCCACCCGTTGGTGCTGCAGCGTTTAGTGTCACCGTCCCTGTCGATCCCGTCCCTCCGGTCACACTGGTTGGGTTCACCGAGACTGATGAAATCACCGGGGGGTTGACCGTGAGCGAGGTGTTCTGGCTGCCGTTGTAGGTTCCTGACAGCGTCACCTGTGTCGCCGTTCCTACGGCGAATGTTGTGACCAGGAAGTTAGCTGAAGTCGCACCGGCTGCCACCGTCACACTTACTGGAACCGTGGCCACCGCAGTGTTGCTGCTCGTGAGTGTGACCACTGCGCCACCCGTTGGTGCCGCTGATCCCAGAGTTACCGTCCCAGTCGATCCCGTCCCTCCGGTCACACTGGTTGGGTTCACCGAGACTGATGAAATCACCGGGGGGTTGACCGTGAGCGAGGTGTTCTGGCTGCCGTTGTAGGTTACCGTCAGCGTCACCTGTGCTGCCGTTCCAACAGAAAATGTTGTGATCGGGAAATTCGCTGAAGTCGCACCGGCTGCCACCGTCACACTTACTGGAACCGTAGCTGCGGAAGTGTTGCTGCTTGCGAGTGTGACCACCGCGCCGCCCGTTGGCGCTGCAGCGTTTAGCGTCACTGTTCCCGTCGATCCCACACCTCCGGTCACACTGGTTGGGTTCACCGAGACTGATGAAATCACCGGGGGATTCACGGTGAGCGAGGTGTTCTGGCTGCCGTTGTAGGTTCCCGTCAGCGTCACCTGCGTCGCCGTTCCGACAGAAAATGTTGTGACTGGGAAATTTGCTGAAGTCGCACCCGCCGCCACGGTCACACTTGCTGGGACCGTGGCCGCCGCAGTGTTACTACTCGAAAGTGTCACGACTGCGCCGCCCGTTGGTGCTGCAGCGTTTAGTGTCACTGTCCCCGTTGAACCCGCACCTCCGGTCAAACTGGTTGGATTCAGTGAGACCGAGGAAATCACCGGCGGGTTGACCGTGAGCGAAGTGTTCTGGCTGCCGTTGTAGGTTGCCGTCAGCGTCACCTGTGTCGCCGTTCCAACAGAAAATGTTGTGACCGGGAAGTTCGCTGAAGTCGCACCGGCTGCCACCGTCACACTTACTGGGACCGTGGCCGCTGCAGTGTTGCTGCTCGCGAGTGTGACCACCGCGCCACCCGTTGGTGCCGCTGATCCCAGAGTTACCGTCCCAGTCGATCCCGTCCCTCCGGTCACACTGGTTGGGTTCACCGAGACTGATGAAATCACCGGGGGGTTGACCGTGAGCGAGGTGTTCTGGCTGCCGTTGTAGGTTGCCGTCAGCGTCACCGGTGTCGCCGTTCCTATTGCAGACGTTGAGACAGGGAAGGTGGCGGTAGTGCCGCCAGCGGCAACCGTCACGCTGGCCGGAACGGAGGCAACTGACGCATTGCTGCTCGTAAGTGTGACCACCGCGCCGCCCGTTGGTGCTGCAGCGTTTAGCGTCACTGTTCCAGTCGATCCTGTTCCTCCGGTCAAACTCGTTGGATTCACTAAGACCGAGGAGATCACCGCCGGGTTGACGGCAAGCGAGGCGTTCTGGCTGCCGTTGTAGATTCCTGTCAGCGTCACCTGTGTTGCCGATCCCACCGCAGTCGTTGAGACGGGGAAGTTTGCTAAAGTGGAGTCGGCCGCCACCGTCACACTTGTTGGCACCGTAGCCGCCGAAATATTGCTGCTCGTGAGTGTGACCACCGCGCCGCCCGTTGGTGCCGCTGATCCCAGAGTTACCGTCCCAGTCGATCCCGTCCCTCCGGTCACACTGGTTGGATTCACCGAGACTGATGAAATCACCGGGGGGTTGACCGTGAGCGAGGTGTTCTGGCTGCCGTTGTAGGTTCCCGTCAGCGTCACCGGTGTTGCCGTTCCAACAGAAAATGTTGTGACCGGGAAATTCGCTGAAGTCGCACCGGCTGCCACCGTCACACTTACTGGAACCGTGGCCGCTGCAGTGTTGCTGCTTGCGAGTGTGACCACCGCGCCGCCCGTTGGCGCTGCAGCGTTTAGCGTCACTGTTCCCGTCGATCCCACACCTCCGGTCACACTGGTTGGGTTCACCGATACTGATGAAATCACCGGGGGATTCACGGTGAGCGAGGTGTTCTGGCTGCCGTTGTAGGTTCCCGTCAGCGTCACCTGTGTCGCCGTTCCTACCGCAGTCGTTGAGACAGGGAAGGTCGCTGAAGTGGAGCCGGCGGCCACCGTCACACTTGTTGGCACCGTAGCCGCTGCAGTGTTACTGCTCGCGAGTGTCACGACTGCGCCGCCCGTTGGTGCCGCAGCGTTTAGCGTCACTGTCCCCGTCGATCCCGCGCCTCCGGTCACACTGGTTGGATTCACCGAGACCGAAGAAATCACCGGCGGGTTCACCATGAGCGAGGTGTTCTGGCTGCCGTTGTAGGTTCCTGACAGCGTCACCTGTGTCGCCGTTCCTACGGCGGATGTTGTGACCGGGAAATTCGCTGAGGTCGCACCGGCCGCCACCGTCACACTTGTTGGCACCGTAGCTGCCGAAATATTGCTGCTCGTAAGCGTCACGACTGCGCCGCCCGTTGGCGCTGCTGATCCCAGAGTTACCGTCCCTGTCGATCCCGTCCCTCCGGTCACACTCGTTGGATTCACTGAGACTGATGAAATCACCGGGGGGTTGACCGTGAGCGAGGTGCTCTGGCTGCCGTTGTAGGTTCCTGTCAGCGTCACCTGTGTCGCCGTTCCAACAGAAAATGTTGTGACCGGGAAAGTCGCTGAAGTCGCACCCGCCGCCACAGTCACACTTGTTGGCACCGTAGCCGCTGCAGCGTTGCTGCTCGTGAGCGTCACCACCGCGCCGCCCGTTGGTGCTGCTGATCCCAGAGTTACCGTCCCTGTCGATCCCACACCTCCGGTCACACTGGTTGGGTTCACCGAGACTGATGAAATCACCGGGGGGTTGACCGTGAGCGAGGTGTTCTGACTGCCGTTGTAGGTTCCTGTCAGCGTCACCGGTGTCGCCGTTCCAACTGAAAATGTCGTGACCGGGAAGTTCGTTGAAGTCGCACCCGCCGCTACGGTCACGCTGGCCGGAACGGAGGCAACTGACGCATTGCCGCTCGTAAGTGTGACCACCGCGCCGCCCGTTGGCGCCGCCGCACTCAACGTCGCCGTTCCCGTCGAACCTGTCCCTCCGATCAAACTCGTTGGATTCAGTGAGACCGAGGAGATCACCGGGGGATTCACGGTGAGCGAGGTGTTCTGACTGCCGTTGTAGGTTCCTGACAGCGTCACCTGTGTTGCCGTTCCCACCGCAGTCGTTGAGACAGGGAAGGTCGCTGAAGCCGCACCGGCCGCCACGGTCACACTCGATGGCACCGTCGCTGCGGAAGTGCTGCCGCTCGTGAGTGTGACCACCGCGCCGCCCGTTGGCGCTGCAGCGCTGAGCGTCACCGTCCCTGTTGATCCCGTCCCACCTGTTACAACGGTTGGATTCATGCTCAGGGACGAAATTGCAGCCGCAGGTATATTGATTATGAAAGTGGCGCTTTGAGTACCATTGTAGGTAGCAGTCAAATTAATTTGTGCTGCTGTCCCAGACGCCGTAGTCGTCACCTGGAAATTTGCTGAAGTCGCGCCAGGAGAGACGAGTACATTAGGTGGAACCGATGCAACTGTTGAGTCGCTGCTGCTCAAGACTGCCGACGCACCACCGCTTGGCGCTGGCCCGTTCAGCGTCACCGTAGCCGACGAACTCGCGCCACCCGTCACACTTGCAGGGTTCAACGCCAGAGAGATGACACTGGGGGCGCCAATTGTCAGAGTCGCGCTTTGCGATCCGCTGTAGGTTCCCGTCAGCGTCACCTGTGTTGCCGTTCCAACAGAAAATGTTGTGACCGGGAAATTCGCTGAAGTCGCACCGGCTGCCACGGTCACACTTACTGGAACCGTGGCCGCTGCAGTGTTGCTGCTTGCGAGTGTGACCACCGCGCCGCCCGTTGGCGCTGCAGCGTTTAGCGTCACTGTTCCCGTCGATCCCGTCCCTCCGGTCACGCTCGTCGGATTCACCGAGACTGAAGAAATCACCGGAGGGTTAACCGTGAGCGAGGTGTTCTGGCTGCCGTTGTAGGTTCCTGTCAGCGTCACCTGTGTCGCCGTTCCTACCGCAGTCGTTGAGACAGGGAAGGTCGCTGAAGTCGCACCGGCCGCCACGGTCACACTTGTTGGCACCGTAGCCGCTGCAGCGTTGCTGCTCGTGAGCGTCACCACCGCGCCGCCCGCAGGCGCCGCGACGTTTAGCGTCACCGTCCCTGTCGATCCCACTCCTCCGGTCACGCTGGCGGGATTCGCGGTTAAAGAAGAGACGTTGATCGCTTGTGGGTTTACTGTGATGACTGAATTCTGTGAGCCGTTATACGTTGCGGTAACGGTGACCTGAACCGCTGTGGTCACCACAAAGGTTGAGACGGGGAAGTTCGCTGAAGTCGCACCGGCCGCCACCGTCACGCTTACTGGGACCGTGGCCGCCGCAGTGTTACTACTCGAAAGTGTCACGACTGCGCCGCCCGTTGGTGCTGCAGCGTTTAGTGTCACTGTCCCCGTTGAACCCGCACCTCCGGTCAAACTGGTTGGATTCAGTGAGACCGAGGAAATCACCGGGGGGTTGACCGTGAGCGAAGTGTTCTGGCTGCCGTTGTAGGTTGCCGTCAGCGTCACCTGTGTCGCCGTTCCAACAGAAAATGTTGTGACCGGGAAGTTCGCTGAAGTCGCACCGGCTGCCACGGTCACACTTACTGGGACCGTGGCCGCTGCAGTGTTGCTGCTCGTGAGTGTGACCACCGCGCCGCCCGTTGGCGCCGCAGCATTTAGCGTCACTGTTCCCGTCGAACCCGTTCCTCCAGTCACACTGGTTGGGTTCACCGAGACTGATGAAATCACCGGGGGATTCACGGTGAGCGAGGTGTTCTGGCTGCCGTTGTAGGTTCCTGTCAGCGTCACCTGTGTCGCCGTTCCTACCGCAGTCGTTGAGACAGGGAAGGTCGCTGAAGCCGCACCGGCCGCCACCGTCACACTTGTTGGCACCGTAGCCGCTGCAGTGTTGCTGCTCGCGAGTGTCACCACCGCGCCACCCGTTGGTGCTGCAGCGTTTAGCGTCACCGTCCCTGTCGATCCCACTCCTCCGGTCACGCTGGCGGGGTTCGCGGTTAAAGAAGAGACGTTGATCGCTTGTGGGTTTACTGTGATGACTGAATTCTGTGAGCCGTTATACGTTGCGGTAACGGTGACCTGAACCGCTGTGGTCACCACAAAGGTTGAGACGGGGAAGTTCGCTGAAGTCGCACCGGCCGCCACCGTCACGCTTACTGGGACCGCGGCCGCCGCAGTGTTACTACTCGAAAGTGTCACGACTGCGCCGCCCGTTGGTGCTGCAGCGTTTAGTGTCACTGTCCCCGTTGAACCCGCACCTCCGGTCAAACTGGTTGGATTCAGTGAGACCGAGGAAATCACCGGGGGGTTGACCGTGAGCGAAGTGTTCTGGCTGCCGTTGTAGGTTGCCGTCAGCGTCACCTGTGTCGCCGTTCCAACAGAAAATGTTGTGACCGGGAAGTTCGCTGAAGTCGCACCGGCTGCCACGGTCACACTTACTGGGACCGTGGCCGCTGCAGTGTTGCTGCTCGTGAGTGTGACCACCGCGCCGCCCGTTGGCGCCGCAGCATTTAGCGTCACTGTTCCCGTCGAACCCGTTCCTCCAGTCACACTGGTTGGGTTCACCGAGACTGATGAAATCACCGGGGGATTCACGGTGAGCGAGGTGTTCTGGCTGCCGTTGTAGGTTCCTGTCAGCGTCACCTGTGTCGCCGTTCCTACCGCAGTCGTTGAGACAGGGAAGGTCGCTGAAGCCGCACCGGCCGCCACCGTCACACTTGTTGGCACCGTAGCCGCTGCAGTGTTGCTGCTCGCGAGTGTCACCACCGCGCCACCCGTTGGTGCTGCAGCGTTTAGCGTCACCGTCCCTGTCGATCCCACTCCTCCGGTCACGCTGGCGGGATTCGCGGTTAAAGAAGAGACGTTGATCGCTTGTGGGTTTACTGTGATGACTGAATTCTGTGAGCCGTTATACGTTGCGGTAACGGTGACCTGAACCGCTGTGGTCACCACAAAGGTTGAGACGGGGAAGTTCGCTGAAGTCGCACCGGCCGCCACCGTCACGCTTACTGGGACCGTGGCCGCCGCAGTGTTACTACTCGAAAGTGTCACGACTGCGCCGCCCGTTGGTGCTGCAGCGTTTAGTGTCACTGTCCCCGTTGAACCCGCACCTCCGGTCAAACTGGTTGGATTCAGTGAGACCGAGGAAATCACCGGGGGGTTGACCGTGAGCGAAGTGTTCTGGCTGCCGTTGTAGGTTGCCGTCAGCGTCACCTGTGTCGCCGTTCCAACAGAAAATGTTGTGACCGGGAAGTTCGCTGAAGTCGCACCGGCTGCCACGGTCACACTTACTGGGACCGTGGCCGCTGCAGTGTTACTGCTCGCGAGTGTCACCACCGCGCCACCCGTTGGTGCTGCAGCGTTTAGCGTCACGGTACCCGTTGAACCCGTTCCTCCAGTCACACTGGTTGGGTTCACCGATACTGATGAAATCACCGGGGGATTCACGGTGAGCGAGGTGTTCTGGCTGCCGTTGTAGGTTCCCGTCAGCGTCACCTGCGTCGCCGTTCCGACAGAAAATGTTGTGACTGGGAAATTCGCTGAAGCCGCACCCGCCGCCACCGTCATGCTTACTGGCACCGTGGCCGCTGCAGTGTTGCTGCTCGCGAGTGTGACCACCGCGCCACCCGTTGGTGCTGCAGCGTTTAGCGTCACTGTCCCTGTCGATCCCACTCCTCCGGTCACGCTGGCGGGATTCACTGAGACCGAAGAAATCACCGGGGGGTTGATCGTAAGCGAGGTGTTCTGGCTGCCGTTGTAAGTTCCTGTCAGCGTTACGTGTGCCCCCGTTCCGACAGAAAACGATGTGATCTGGAAAGTGGCGGCAGTGGCGCCGGCCGCCACGGTCACACTTGCTGGGACCGCGGCCGCTGCAGTGTTACTACTCGAAAGTGTCACGACTGCGCCGCCCGTTGGTGCTGCAGCGTTTAGTGTCACTGTCCCCGTTGAACCCGCACCTCCGGTCAAACTCGTTGGATTCAGTGAGACCGAGGAAATCACCGGGGGGTTGACCGTGAGCGAAGTGTTCTGGCTGCCGTTGTAGGTTGCCGTCAGCGTCACCTGTGTCGCCGTTCCAACAGAAAATGTTGCGACCGGGAAATTCGCTGAAGTCGCACCGGCTGCCACGGTCACACTTACTGGGACCGTGGCCGCTGCAGTGTTACTGCTCGCGAGTGTCACCACCGCGCCGCCCGCAGGCGCCGCCGCACTCAAGCTCACCGTCCCAGTCGATCCCACTCCTCCGGTCACACTCGACGGATTCACCGAGATCGAAGAAACCACCGGGGGATTGACCGTGAGCGAAGCGTTCTGGCTGCCGTTGTACGTTCCAGTAAAGGTGACCTGAGTCGCGGTTGTCACGGTTGACGTATTGATTGTAAAAGTCGCTGTAGTGGCGCCAGCCGCCACCGTGACACTCGATGACACGGTAGCAATTGAAGTGTTGCTGCTTGCAAGTGTCACCGCCGCACCTCCCACTGGTGCCGCGGCACTGAGCGTTACTTTTCCGGTGGATGAAGTTCCGCCCACGACGAAGATCGGATTCACATCCACAGACGATAAGGCGATGCCCGGCGGCATCACCGTAAGTACCGTGGTTTGAACGCCGTTGTAACTCGCTGTAAGTGTGACCTGCGTTGACGTGTTAACAGGCGAGGTTGTCACTGTGAACGTGGCGGAACTGGAGCCAGCGGGTATGGTGATTCCCGAAGGGCTTGTCGCCGATGTTGAGGAACTGCTTGAAAGTGAAACAAACACTCCACCCGAAGGCGCAAATCCGTTAATGGCTACAGTCCCTGTTGCGGAATTTCCACCAGCCACGCTTGTCGGGTTTACGCTCAAGGACGAAACAGAGAGGGTAGGTGGCGGATTTGTCTGTGGGCCGCCGCCTCCACCTGCGCAGCCAAACAAGAAAATGCCTAGCGAATAAAAAACGAAGAACAGCAGCCGTAGAGAGTGCACAGACTCCCTTGTCGGGCAGGCAGTCCCCAAGTCACTGCTGCAGCTACCTTTACGCATTCCGTTCAACCAAAAGCTCCCAAGAGAAGAAAGGACACCCCAACGCGTTTCTAAATGGGGCACTTGGCAAACCATTCTCGGGGGCAGCCTCTGAAATGTTTGTTGTAAGTGCTTTGTTTTCAGTGGATTAGGACGTCCGATTATCGTTGCGTAGAACGCTTCCAGGACTCCGGACCGTTCGAGAGAGCCGATACACAATGTGGACAAATTATTTCCATTTTTCGCCCGGAAATGGGCATTCTGGGGATGGCTTACACGGTTGCGATGGAAGGTGGTACTTTCATTCTTCGTCCGCTCTTACCTTCAAATCTAGCCTTCAACCCGCATTCGGATTTGAGATTTTCGTCTGTTTCGCTGCGATCATTTCGGCCAACGCGATATATCTCAACACGAAAAAACAGAGATTAATGCGCTTGGAATCTCACAAGATGTAATGCCGAAGTGAAAGCCAACGCAACTTGATCTCAATTCGGGGATGGTGGGATCCATTGGCAACAAGTACCCCAATCAAATCGTGTGGAATGGATTGGAAGTTATACTAAGCTACTGGTGAATCCGGTAATTTTGTAAATCATGGAGGCTCGGGCAAACTCAGCGTGCACATCTTACTTTTGAATGAGTACTACCCTCCGGATACCTCCGCCACGGCAAAGATGGCAGCGATGGTTGTGGAAAAGCTGGCCTCGCGGCATCGCATCACGGTGATCGCGGGCCGCCCCTCATACGATCCCACGGAAAGGTTTTCATGGTGCCTGCTGAGACGCGAACGTAACGGAAATATTTCCGTCGAACGCGTTGGGTCAACCGCGTTGCCGCGGTTCAAAATTTTTCGCCGAGTCACCAACTACCTCACATATCTCGCTCTCGCGATCCCGCGCGCAATCATGATTCGTTCTGACGTTGTCCTCGCCATGACCGATCCACCCATCGCCGGGATTGCCGGCGCGATCGTCTCGAGGCTCACCGGCCGTCCTTTCATTTACAACATTCGCGATCTCTATCCTGATATGGCCGTCGGGGGACACATCATGCGCCCGGGGCTCGCCGCCCGGATTTGGGAGCGAATGCACCGCTGGGCTTTGCGTCGCGCTACGCGCGTGATTGTTCTGGGTGACGACATGCGCGAGCGCATCATCAACAAGGGCGTAAACCCCTCCCACATTTCCGTTGTCCGCGATGGCGTCATGATTCCGGCGGAATTGCCCGACCCAGCAAATTCAGTAACGCAAGAAATCCGCGGCGGTTTTAAATTTGTTGCGCTGCATGCTGGCAACATTGGGTTTTATGGCGCGTGGGACACACTCCTTGAAGCCGCTAGCCGGCTCGGCGCCTCAGGATCAGGAATTGTTTTTGTCGGTGACGGTGCGCAGAAAGCCCGGCTCACTGCCGCGGCAGCCGGCGTGCCCGCAATCCGTTTCCTTCCTTTTCGTCCCGCCGGAGAGATTCCTCTCGTCCTCGCCGCAGGCGACGTTCACATCATCACGGTAAAACGCGGACTCGAAGGTGTAATTGTCCCCAGCAAGCTCTACGGAATTCTTGCCGCGGGGAAGCCGGTTCTCGCCGTATCCACTCCAAAAACTGATGTCGCGCGCATCATCACGGAAGCCGATTGCGGCGTCGTTGTGGACCCCGACGACCCCGACGCCGTCGCGAAAGCAATTGATGATCTCGCCGCGCACCCCGAGCGTGTTGCAGAGATGGCACATCGCGCCAGAGCCATCGCGCACAACTATGATAAATTTACTGAGCTGAATCGCTTTCTAGAAGTGATCGAGGGGGTCATCCAGGAGTGACGGGAAACGGTTATTGGTCGGGGCGCCGGGTGTTAATCACCGGCGGTTCATCTTTTATCGGCTCAAACATTGCTGACCGCTTGATTGACCGTGGCGCCAAGGTTCGCGTCGTGGATGACCTTTCCAGCGGACGCCTCGAAAATATTCGCGGCCATCTCGTGAGCGGCAAGATTGATTTCCTCCAGGCGGACCTCCGCGAGCCGGGTGTCGCACGCGCAGCAGTTCAGGGAATTGATACCGTCATCCACCTCGCCGCCGATCACGGCGGACGCGGTTATGTTGACTTGCACCAAGCCGGGCCCGCATCGAACTTTTTTCTCGACGGACTCATCTTCGCTGAATCATTGAAAGCTCGCGTCAAGAAAGTTGTATTTGCGTCTTCCGGCTGCGTCTATCCGAATTTCATGCAGTCCGACACGAAGAAAGAAGTCTACCTTACTGAAGACCTCACCAAAGGTCCCAACGACGCCGACAACATGTATGGCTGGGCCAAGCTTATGGCGGAATTCACTCTCCAAGCCTATGCGCGTGAGCACGGAATGAAAGCCGCGTCGTGCCGTTACTTCACGGTTTACGGTCCACGTGGAGTTGAAAATCACGCCGTGATCGCCATGATCGCGCGCGCCTTCATCAAACAGGATCCTTTCGAGGTCTGGGGTGATGGCACGCAGATTCGCAACTGGACATATATTGACGACATCGCCGAGGGAACCATCCTCGCGGGCGAAAAAATTGACGACGGCACGGCCGTGAATCTCGGCACCATGGAACGCGTGCGCGTGATTGACGCTGTGAAAATGGTTTGCGAATTCGCCGGCGTCAAGCCACAAATTAAGTTGCTGCCGAATATGCCCACGGGCCCGCTCAATCGCGTCGCGGATAATTCACTCGCCAAGAAACTTCTTGGATGGGAGCCGAAATTTACCTTCCGCGACGGTTTGAAGTGCACAATGGACTGGTACTTCGCCACGAAAGACCGCGAACAAGTCGCCAAGATTTTGAACCACCAACTCACCGAGCGGTAGGAGACAGCCGGTGCCGCAAATGAGGGACATCGAATGACATCCGGCCTTCTCGCATTTGGCATCGCGCTGATGGCCTCCCTCCTTCTCACATCTCCCGTCCGACAGTTGGCTGTTCGCGTTGGCATGGTGGATCATCCCGGCCCGCGCAAGGTGCACCTCGCTCCCATGCCGCTTCTCGGCGGGTTGGCAATGTACTGCGCTGTCGTCATCGCCCTCTTGATCGCCATGCCGCATTCCGCTCGCTCGCAGACCTTCGGCATTTTTCTCGGCGCCACGCTGGTTGGCCTCGTCGGCGTAATGGACGACGGCGGCCTGCTCCATCATCAAGTGAAACTTTTCATCGGCATGCCCGCGGCCGCGCTGATTCTTCTTGCCTCCGGCGTGCGCGTCCTGTTTTTTGAAACTTTTCGTCCCGGCCCCAATGCCATCCTGGCCGATGGAGCGCTCACAGTTCTTTGGGTTGTCGGCATCACCGCATCATTCAGCATTTTCGATCACATGGACGGCCTCTGCGCAGGCATCGCCGCAATCGCATCTTTTTTCTTCGCGGCCTACGCCTATTGGGAAGGCCAGTCACTCGTGTTGACTCTCGCCGCAGCCGTCATGGGAGCCTCGCTCGGTTTCCTCCGCTGGAATTTCAAGCCCGCCAAAATCTTCATGGGTGATGGCGGCGCAATGCTGCTTGGTTTCTTGATGGCGGCGCTCGGCGCAAAAATGCGCTTTGTGAATCTTCATCACCGCATCAGTTGGATGATGCCGCTCCTGATTCTCGGCGTTCCAATCTTTGACACTTTGCTCGTAACCATCTCCCGTTCTCGCCGCGGGTTTCTCCCCTTCGCCACTCCCGGCAAGGACCACGCTTCGCACCGTCTTTCAAATCTGGGTCTCGGCCAGCGCGGCGCCGTCCTCGCGCTTTACGCTACTGGATGTATCTTCGGGTCTCTGGCCCTGTTGCTCGGAAAACTTTCGATCACCGGAGCCTATCTCCTGGGTGCCGGAACTCTCGCGGCCATCGGCATCGCTGTGATCCTTCTCGAGCGCGCGCCTTACGAACGGCAGCAGAAGAAACCCGCTGTCCACAGCTAATCCTCGCTATACCCACTTTTCACACCGACTCTTGTTTGCCCGGTTCCGCTATTCGGTTATACTCACGCTCAACTTCCGGGCATTGCGCCGCCTTCGCCCACCTTCTCGGTGAAGGGCGGCAAGAATTGAAAGGGGAACGGTGGCGCAGGCAAACGTCGCCTCAAGAACCGTTGCAATTGTTGGCGGCTCGGTAGCGGGCTTTTACACAGCCTCACTGCTGGCTCGCCGTGGTACGCGCGTCGAACTTTTCGAGCGCGCCGAGAGCCTCGATCCCGTCCACCGCACCCTTATCGTCACCAGCCACATGCGCGACATCCTTGGCGCGGCTGGCGAACCTTCCGTCGTCAATCAAGTCGGCCGCTTCGAGCTCTTCACTGACGGCCGCGCCGCCACCGTGGATCTGAAGCGCCCCGATCTCATCATCGAGCGCGCCACCCTCATCCGCAGTCTCGCGGAGCAAGCGCAATCGGATGGCGTGCGCGTTCGTCTCGGCCACAAGTTCGTCGGACTTGAAGGCACGCAACGAGGCGTCCGTCTTCTCACTGAAACCACTAACAACGGCGGCGGCCAGCAAGCGCACGAGACGAATATTCTCGTCGGCGCCGATGGCGCCAACAGTAAAGTCGCGGAAGCCGCGGGCTGGCCGCGCCAGTCCACCGTGCCGCTCGTGCAGGCCATCGTGCGCCTTCCATCCGATTATCCCGCGGGAACCGTGCGCGTCTGGTTTGTTCCCGATGACACTCCCTATTTCTACTGGTTGATTCCCGAATCCAATGGCCAGGGCGCGCTCGGCATCATTGGTGAAGGCGGCGCGCGCACTCGACTCGCACTCGAACGATTCCTCGAAAAGAAGCATTTCGATCCCATCAGCTTTCAGGGCGGCCGCATCCCTGTGTACACCGGCTGGGTTCCCGTGAAACGGGCCGCCGGCGCGGGCGAGGTTTATCTCGTCGGCGACGCGGCCAGCCAGGTAAAGGTCACCACGATTGGCGGTATCGTCACCGGCATTCGCGGTGCGGAAGGCGTCGCCGAGGCCATTCTCAACGGCGGGCGGAGTCCGAAGCTTTCCGCCCTTCGGCGCGAGCTCGGCCTGCATCTTCTGATTCGCCGCGCGCTGCACCGCTTCCAGCAGCCCGATTACAGCCGGCTCGTGGATCTTCTGAACGCTACCGCCAAGGAATCGCTTAGCGTCTACACACGCGACGAAGCCGCGCGCGTCCTCTGGAACATCTGCCGCAATCAGCCGCGGCTTCTTCTCCTCGGCATGCGAGGCCTTCTGATGCGCGGATCGCTCGCTCCGGCCGCGCGCACTTAGCGTATTCTTCGCGCGTTGCCTCGCATGAACTACCGATGGAATATCTCTTTCGTCCGCGCTCCGCTTGGGCGAAAATGCTTTCGGGACTTCCTGCTTCAACGCGGAAAGAGGACCGAGGTTGCGCATCACCGTCATCGGCTGCGGCTACGTAGGGTTGGTTTCCGGGGCCTGCCTTGCAGGCATCGGCCACCACGTCACCTGCTGCGACAATGACGAATCGAAGATTCGCCGCCTGAACGCCGGCGAAATCCCCATCTACGAAGATCATCTCGACAAAGTGATCGCCGAAGCGCGCGCCGCGGGACGCCTTAAGTTTGCCGCGACCGTCGCTGAAGCCGTGCAATCCGGCGACGCCATCTTCATCTGTGTCGGCACTCCGCCGCTGGAAAATGGCGACGCGGACTTGAGCGCCATCGAAAACGTCGCGCGCGTAATCGCATCCATCGCGGGGACGGCCAAGCTCATCGTCGAAAAAAGCACCGTGCCCGTGGCCACTGGCCAGCAGCTCAAGCGCGCACTCTATGTGTACGGCAAGAATCATGGCGCGGCATTCCGCGTCGCCTCCAATCCTGAATTCCTGCGCGAAGGTACCGCGGTCAGCGATTTCCTGCATCCCGACCGCATCGTCATCGGCGTTGATGACGCTGAAAGCGAAGCCCTGCTCCGCGAAATCTATCAGCCGATTCTCGAAGGCACATTTAACTGCCCCGTGCACAGCTGCAAATGTCCTCCGCTCGCGCCGGCAAAATTTGTCGTTACCACGATCAACAGCGCCGAGCTGATCAAGCACGCGTCGAATTCCTTTCTCGCGCTGAAAATCTCCTACGCCAATCTTGTTTCCGACCTCTGCGAAAAACTTGGCGCAAACATCGAGGAAGTCACGCGCGCGATGGGCATGGACCCGCGCATCGGCCCGCAATTCCTGAAAGCGGGCATCGGCTTCGGCGGTTTCTGCCTCCCGAAAGACGTGCAGGCGTTTATTCGGCTGGCCGAAAAATCCAGCGTGGATTTCGGCATGCTCAAGGAAGCCGAGCGCGTGAACAAAAGCCGCGTTGACGCTTTCGTCGAACGCGTGCGCCACGGGCTCTGGATCGTCAAAGACAAAAGCATCGGCGCTCTGGGCCTCGCCTTCAAAGCCAATACTGACGACATTCGCTTTTCGCCCGCCATCGAAGTGATCGGACGGCTTCGCGCGGAAGGCGCGCGAATTTCCGCCACCGATCCGCAGGCCATCGAGCGCGCCCGCGCGCTTTTCCCCGATGTACGCTACTCCGCCGATCCGTACGATGTCGCGAAGGGCGCCGATGCGCTGCTCATCCTCACCGAGTGGCCCGAATACAAGGCGCTCGATTGGGAGCGCATCAAGCGCGCCATGGTCCGCCCGCTGCTTCTTGACGGCCGCAACCTCCTTGACCCCGCGAAGATGGAAGCCCTCGGCTTCGAGTATTACTCCTTCGGCCGCCCCGGCGCCGCCGTCCTTACCGCCGCGAAGCAATAACCCGAGTTGTGGCCACACCGGGGCGAGAGCCCGGGGGCTCCGTGTGCAAGTGGATTTCATGATGAGACTGATTCTGAATCCGGATTGGAATCTGAGCCGGATTCGGACTCGATGATTTCAAGGGCATGGCGGGCCATCAGCTTTAAGGCTTCGGATCCCCCGACTCCCATCATTTCGCTTTTGACACCTCCCATGCCGAATAGAAGCAAGGATGCGATGTAAGCGAGCAGTGCCGCATTGCGAATAGGGATCCGGTTGGAAGCGGTCAACTCAAAAAGTCTCCCGAGAACGTGATTGACGGCGAGCGCCGTATCGAGCTGGGGCGTAGAACCCATAAGCTCCTTAGCGACGGCTTCCGCATCGCGGGGCTGGCGCTCCTCTGTGGAGTGGGCGAGACAGAGGCCGGACTTCCCGCGTGCCGCATCTTTGCCGGTGGGCCGGAGAGCGAGGTTGCGGCACTGGCGTCCTGCGGCGTCGGTGTGAGCGCACCGGATGCCGTCGGGCGGGATTGCGTTTTTCGATGGGCGAGACCTGGGATTTTCAGTGGTCGGACTGTTGGTATCAGGCATTAGAGGCTCCTTGAGGTGAATCAAGCTGAGGGTTGAGGATTGAAAGAGGGGCTTCCCAAAGCACACAGGCTAAAGCCTGTGTTACTTGATGCTGATATTGGGGTAGGGACCCCCCACCCCCTATCTTTTTGTAAGAGTGTCGCAACAAAGGACTTACAGCAAAAACATGCGGTAAGAGTAACGCAGCATTGGACTTACGGGTGTTTTGAGCGAAGAGACAGGTTAAGTGATTGGTGGGGAAGGAGTTAAGGCGCTTCGGCGTCGCGAAGTTCATGGTCGTCTCGCAACGCTTGCTGGCGATTCAAGGGATTGACCGCCGAAAGCTAAGGCTACGTTATGGCGAATTCTATAATATGAGATTATATTTGTCAATAGGTAATTTAATTCGAATGAAAGAAATATCCGGAAAGTTATTCGAATGGGATTCGGGAAAACTTTTCGAGGACGGAATTCCTCACCCTTTGACCGCCGTTGCGGATAAAGGAGTGGGCCGCTCGGAAAGGCGCGTTACTGGACAGGACAACTCAAAACCAATTGTCCTGTCCCGTTTGTCATGTGCGTTCACTGGGGGACGACGCCTTCGACGATAAAAAAGCGGCCCTTCGTTGAGCTTTGCCTGAGCGGCTTGATTGCCTGATAGGCCGGCGAATCGTACCACTCACGCGCTTTCTCGGCGCTGTCGAAAGCGAGCACCACGAAGCCCTTTGGCGGTTCGCCCTCGAGAGCCTGGGTCCTGCCGCTACGAACGATAAAGTGGTGATTGAAAGGCGCCAGAGTTTCCTCCACCTTCCCCCCATATTTCTGAAGGGTAGGCAGGTCCTGGAGTTCGTCGACTTCCGAGATGACGTAGGCAGGCGGCACCTTTACCTGCCGCGCATGAATCGCCGTGGCGCCAGCAACGCCGATCGAGACGCCGGCCAGCACGGCCAACGCCAGTTTGTGATTCGCATTCATGGATTCATTCCTCCTGTGAGTTTGTGCGAACAAGCACTACCCCGAACAACGCGATTGTCGAGATTGGAATACACCTCGTAAGGCAAATATGGAGTTCTGCATTATCCCGGCTGATGACCGATAGCGGCGTCATCTCTCTGTGGTCATTCATAGCGCAGCGCGACCAGCGGATCGACGCGTATCGCGCGCCGCGCGGGAATGTAACAGGCGAATAGAGCAACGACGAGGAGAAGAACGGCGACGCCCACAAACGTCAGAGGATCTGCCGGCCTCACGCCGTAAAGGAGTTCTGCCATCAAGTTCGACACGATCAGCGCACAAACAAGCCCAACCGCAGCGCCAGCAATGGCAAGCCCCAATCCTTGACGCAGAACCATGCGCAGGATGTTCCGGCTTTGCGCCCCAAGTGCGAGGCGAATCCCAATCTCGTGTGCGCGCTCGCTTACGATGTACGAGATCACTCCGTAAATTCCAAGCCCCGCGAGAAGCAAAGCGGTCAGAGCGAACAGACCGATCATTTCCATCGAGAATCGCCTCACAGAGAGAGACTCGGATACGATTTCGTTGAGCGTCTGGGCACCGAAAACGGGAATTTCCGGGTTGACGGACTGCACCTGCTCGCGCAGCTCTACTGGAATCGCAGCGGTGTCCAGCCGCCCACGCAAAAATATAGCCAGATCTTTAGCCCGCCTCTGGTACATGCACAGATACATTTGTGGAATGCTCGAGTCCGCCAACGATTCCGTTCGAGCATCCTCGATCACGCCGATAACGGTGTTCGGGGAAAGGGAAGTCCTGTTCCCCGGAATCGGTAGTTTGACGCGCTTGCCAACCGGATTTTCATTCGGCCAGTACATCCGCGCAAAGGCCTCATTGATCACCACGACTGGAGGGGCTTTGTCGTCGTCGAATTCAACAAATAAACGGCCGCGGAGCAGCGTCATGCCCAGCAAGTGAAAATATTCCGGGGTGACAACTAAAGCGTCAACCAAAGGAGCCTGAGTGAGCGGCGTCTCAAGGCCTTCGAGGATCATCGGGTAAGGGTTTAGGTCGAATTGACCATGTCCTAATGGAATAGCCGCCATATCACCGATGCTTATTTCTTCCACTCCGGGCAGCGATTTGCCACGTCGAATCACTTCGTGGATAAATGCCGCCTCCTGAGCAGGGGTTCGATAGATGTCTGTACTAGGATCATTTGGAATGGGCAGCCACGTCCGAACCGCCATCACGTTCTGCGGATTGAATCCCAGCGGCGCATTCAACAAATCCCAGAAACTGCGCAGCAGAAGGCCCGCGGCAATCATCAGCACCAAAGATAGAGCAAATTCCGTTACTACAAGCACGCGGCGTGTGCGCGCCTGTTCCCCGGAGCCTGTCGAGCCGCGCCCTTCCCGTTTGAGCATAGGAATCAAATCCAGGCGGCCGGCATGCAGAGCGGGAGCCAGACCGAAAATCGCGCCAGCAACGAGCGAGGCGATGAAAGAGAAAAGCAAAACGACCCAGTTAATTGATACTTCATTGAGCCGCGGCAGGTTGTCAGGCACGATTTGGAGCAGAAATCCCTTGGTGCAGAAGAGAATTGCTAAACCGCAGATTCCGCCGAGCAGAGAAAGTAAAAAGCCTTCGGTCAGCAACTGCCGGATCAGCCGCGACCGCGCGGCCCCAAGCGCCTGGCGAATGGCCATTTCGCGCCCTCTCGCGCTGGCGCGCGCGAGCAGGAGATTGGCAACGTTCACGCAGCCGATCAGCAGGACCAATCCCACAGCGCCAAGCAGCAGAATCAACGACTGACGAACATTGCCGACCACGGTCTCCTTGAGCGGCACTAAGCGCACCGTCCATGCGCTCTGCAGCGGATAATCGGCCGGGAATTGTTTCTGCAAGGCGGCAACGAGCGCGTCTAACCGGCTCTGCGCGGCCGCAATCGTCAGTCCCGGTTTGAGTCGAGCGATTGCTTCCACAAGAAAGTGCGAATTGCGCAATGGAAGAGGGGCAGGCGGGGCGGCAAAACCAGCTGCGGCCCAAACTTCCGTGTTTCTTTCCTCCGGAGTTCGCGCCGGGTCATGAAAACCGGCCGGCATAACGCCAATCACGGTGTACAAGTCATTATCCAGCCGCAGGCTCTTGCCCAGGATGTGCGGATCGCCCCCAAAGGCTCGCTTCCACAGCCCGTTGCTAATCATAACTTCCAGCGTAAATCCTGGAGTTTTGTCCTCAGGGTTGAACGCGCGGCCTAACTGCGGTTTTACGCCCAGCAGCGCAAAATAATTTGGCGCTTCGGCAAGGAAGCTGGCGCGGGTAGGTTGAGATGAGCCTGTAAGATTCACGGACCCGCCTCCACCGAGCGGCGAAACATATTCAAAAATTCCGGAAGACTCGAGATCGTGCCATTCCGGCACGGACATTCCTACGTCGTGCGCGCCCACGCCGGCAAGTTCATCTTGGATGCTCACGAGTTGTTCAGGTTGTGGGTACGGCAAGGGATGCAACAGAGTGGCATCAACGACGCTGAAAATCGCTGTCGTGGCTCCGATGCCCAAGGCAGTGGTCAAGACAGCGACGGCGGTGAAGCCGGGAGATTTGCGCAGCATTCGCAGGGCAAAACGAATGTCTTGCCAGAGATGATCCCACCAGAGCCAGCGGCCCGATTCGTAATAACGTTCTTCAGCTTGGAGGACGTTGCCGAATAAGCGGCGCGCTGCGCCTTGGGCCTCTTCTTCACTTACTCCCTGCTCCCGCAAGCGTTCCATCTCATGCTGTATGTGCGCTTCAATTTCAGAGTTGAAATCGCTTGCCTTGCGCTTGCGTCGAAACATGGCCTAACCCCCCTCAGACTCCAGAATGCGGCCGATGGCTGCTGTCAGCCGGTTCCACTTCGTGGTTTCCTTTACGAGTTGCTTGCGCCCGGCAGAGGTCATTGAATAAAAGCGGGCCTTGCGGTTATTTGTGGAGATTCCCCACTTCGCGGAAATCCAACCGCGCTCCTCGAGGCGTTGGAGCGCGGGATAAAGGGCTCCGTGCTCGACCAGGAGCTCTTCATCCGAGGTCTGCTGGATGGCGCGTGCGATGCCCTGGCCGTGCTGTGATCCAAAAATCAGCGTGCGCAAGATCAGCAGGTCCAAGGTGCCTTGCAACAGTTCGAGCCGGTTTTCTGTTTCTTGGGTAGACATATAACCCGAGCATACGGATGTTTGGGTAAAATGTCAACCCAAGAGAGGGAGGGATATGCCGTGGCCACTGTAACGGCTCTCTATGAATGGACCAGGGCACACTCTTCTACTGTGAGGGGGGCGCGATTTTCGTCGCGAGGCAAATGTAAGTCAAGGAGTCAAGGTTGCTTCACGGGAGCGGGCGGAATTCGATAGGAACATTATTTGCGCCATTCAGAGACAGAATATCCATTGGCTATTAAAGCAGATTTAGTACCTCCACCTGATTTTCTGCCCAGCGGGTTCAACTGCTTCTGATTCGTAACTGATAAGGCGCATTCCGCTACTCGTGTCAGTTGCTTACATATCGTATTACGATATAATTGAATCGTGCCACTGAAGATTGCGACCGCGAACTTTCAGGCGCTGGCCGAGCTGCGCTACCGGATACTCCATTTCCTTCGGGAAGGGGATGCCGCAGCGCTCCAAACGGGGCTCGAACCGCAGCAATATTTTCTACTACTTGCGGTGCGCGGGCTCCCGAGCGGGGCGAAAGCGACTATCCGGACGCTGGCGGAGCGGCTGGCGCTGAAGCACAACACCACGGTTGAGCTAATCGACCGACTGGAGAAGCACGGGTATGTCCAGCGGAAACGAATCCCGGCTGACCGGCGGTGCGTCCTCGTGACTCTGCTGCCACGCGGGGAGAAATTGCTTGAACAGGTGGCGCGGCAAAGGATTACAGAGTTGCGGGGGGGCGGGGCGGCGCTGGTGAACGCAATTGAAATGGTCTTGGGGCGAAAGCGGCAACAACGCGGAAGAAAAAGAGCGGGGAATAAAACCAAGAAAGCGGTGCGACACAATCGTGGGTAAGGAAAACAAAGCGAATCCAATTGATATCGCGAGTAGTGTGAAAAGACTGGAACGCAATGATGTGCTAGGGGACTTCACGACAACTTGGCGCGTTGCGCCAATCTCCATGCTGGCCATGGTGATTGGCGTGGTCTGCGCGTTTGTCGCGCTGGCGCTGTTGCGCTTAATCGGACTATTCACAAACCTGTTCTATTTCGGCAGGTGGAGCACGGCGATGGTTTCACCGGCGGGGAACCACCTGGGAATTTACAGCGTTTTCATTCCCATTGGCGGGGCACTCATCATCGGGATCATGGCAAGGTATGGCTCGGAGCGGATCCGGGGGCACGGCATACCCGAGGCGATCGAGTCCATTCTGCTGAAGGGAAGCCGTATCGAGCCGAAGGTCGCGCTTCTGAAACCAATTTCTTCGGCAATATCGATCGGGTCGGGCGGCCCGTTCGGCGCGGAAGGCCCGATTATCATGACGGGCGGGGCCTTTGGCTCAATGATCGCCCAACTGTTCCATCTGACGAGCGCGGAGCGCAAGACGCTCCTGGTGGCGGGCGCCGCGGGAGGAATGTCCGCGACGTTTGCCTCGCCGGTTGCAGCGGTTCTTCTTGCCGTCGAGCTTCTGCTATTCGAGTGGAAGCCGCGCAGCTTGATCCCTGTGGCGCTGGCCAGCGCGGTGGCTGCCGTGGCGCGCCGGTATCTTCTTGGGTTTGGGCCACTGTTTCCTGTTCCCGCCCATCCGTTGTACATCGGATTGAAAGGGCTGGCCGGCTGCGTACTCGTTGGGGTTTTGGCCGGGGGACTATCTGCACTTCTGACGATGTCGGTGTACGCGGCGGAGGACGTCTTCCAGCGGCTAAGAATTCATTGGATGTGGTGGCCGGCAATCGGCGGGTTGGTGATCGGGTTGGGAGGATTGATTTTTCCGCAGGCTCTGGGCGTGGGTTACGACACCATCGGAGCGCTGCTTCAGGGGAGCGTGACAACCCACGTGATTCTCGGCGTACTATTCGTCAAATGGTTCATTTGGTCGGTCTCGCTCGGGTCCGGTACTTCCGGGGGAGTCCTAGCGCCGCTGTTGATGATGGGCGGAGCGTTGGGTGGCCTCCTCGGGATGTTTCTGCCGAACGAAGGCGCTGGTTTCTGGCCGCTGATCTGCATGGGCGCGATTCTTGGCGGAACAATGCGCTCTCCGTTCACGAGCATAGTATTTGCATTTGAGCTGACGCACGACGCAAACGTATTTTTGCCGTTGCTGGTCGCCAGCGTAATCGCACACGCTTTCACCGTACTGACGCTGAAAAGATCCATTTTGACGGAGAAGGTTTCGAGGCGTGGGTTTCACCTGAGCCGCGAGTATGCCGTGGATCCATTGGAAATTCTTTATGCGCGCGAGGTGATGCGGACGAAGGTCGCGGTACTGCCCGCAGAGAGGACGCTGGGAGAAATCGGGAAATCATGGCGCATGGAACACCGTCAGGACCAAAGGTTGCTGCCGGTCGTTTACGCGGGAGGCGAGCTGGCCGGCGTGTTGACGAGGGGGGATATCAAGCGCCGGACGGAAGAGGAGGGAGACGCGGCGCTTGCGCGACGTCTCGGTGATCTGGCGCGAACAAATGCAGTGGAAGCGTTCCCGGACGAACCGCTGCGAGTGGTGGTGAACCGGATGGCAGAAACGGGTTTCACGCGAATGCCAGTTGTGGAGCGGGGCACGAGAAAATTTCTGGGACTGGTTTCGCTGAATGACTTACTAAAGGCGCGCACGCGGCATCTGGAGGAAGAGCGCCGGCGTGAAAGAACGCTCGACTTTAGATTTTTTCTGCCCGGCAAAAAGACTCGCGAGGAAACGGAATCACCCGAGGCAACGTGACGCCGCATTGACACACGAAAACCTCCGAGCTCGCCGCGAATTCGCAATCTTCAGAACGAAGAGTGCGAACCCCGGCAAAGACACAGGTTAAAGCCCGTGCAGGATTATGAAATGGCGGCGAATTGTCGCTTGAAGTAGGCGAGCGTGAGGCGGAGGCCTTCTTCGAGAGAGACCTTTGGTTCCCAGTGGAGGATGCGCCTGGCTTTGGTGATGTCGGGGCAGCGCTGCTTGGGGTCGTCTTGCGGGAGCGGGCGGAATTCGATGGGGACTTTGGCGCCGGTGAGCGCGCGGATGCGCTCGGCGAATTCGAGGATGGTAATTTCCTGCGGATTGCCGATGTTGGTGGGCAGGTGCTCATCGGAATCGAGCAATTTGCAGATTCCGTCGATGAGATCGCTGACGTAGCAGAAGCTGCGCGTCTGCTTGCCATCGCCATATACGGTAATCGGCTGGCCCATCAGAGCCTGATGCACAAAGTTGGGCAGTGCGCGGCCGTCACGAAGGCGCATGCGCGGGCCGTAAGTGTTGAAGATGCGCACGATGCGCGTGTCGAGATTGTGGAAGCGGTGGTAGGCCATGGTCATGGCTTCGGCGAATCGCTTGGCTTCGTCATAAACGCCGCGCGGGCCGATGGGATTCACGTGGCCCCAGTAAGTTTCCGGCTGCGGGCTCACTTCGGGGTCGCCATAGCATTCGGAAGTGGACGCCAGCAGAAATTTCGCGCCCTTTGCTTTCGCGAGGCCGAGCGCATTGTGCGTGCCGAGCGAGCCGACTTTTAGAGTTGGAATCGGATGCGCGAGGTAGTCCACGGGGCTGGCGGGTGAAGCGAAATGCAGCACGGCTTCGACGGGGCCGGGGACTTCGATGTAGCGGGAAACATCATGCGCCATCGCCTTAAATCTTGCGTCGCTTGCAAGATGCGCGATATTTTCCTCACGCCCGGTGATGAGATTGTCTATGCAGAGAACTTCCCAGCCGCGGAGGAGCATGGCGTCGCAGAGATGCGAGCCGAGAAAACCCGCGCCGCCGGTGATTACCGCGCGCATGGATTCCGACTTTGTTGGCAGATGCGCGGGCTGCGTGCCGCGCCGTTTGTTGAATGCATGGCGCGATGATTCTAGCGTGAGTCGCGCCGCTGCAGAAGCCCAGATGTGACGGCGTTGCGGCAAAGTCAATTGACCGCGACATGTATGGTGACGTTGACCGGCGTATTGACCGGGATGGGAGCGAAAGGTAGGATTCGGCAAGGCAAGGGGGATTGGTATGAGTCACCGGCGCCGTTTGCTCGTCGCCATTTGTCCTTATTGCGGCAGCTTCGACGTGCGGCGCTCGCACCGCCGCGGTTTGTCAGAAGTATTGTTTCTCCCGCTGGTGTTGCTCCGGCCGTTCCGGTGCGAGATGTGCGACCGCCGCCACTACAACATGATCCTTTGCGAGACGCTTCCGGCGACGGAGAGACCATCCCGTGAATCGAAGTAAGAAATCCGTTTGCCGCGCCGATCATTTACAGAGAGTGATGGGAAAACTAGTGGTAGAGCGGACACCGAGGGTGGCGCGGGCGGCGGTGCCGCGTTGAGAATTTCCCGGCGTTGGCGCCGACGCTTGCTGTGGACGCTGGTGGTGCTGACCGTACTCGGCGTGATTGGCACGTGGATTTTCCGTGGCGTGGGCCAGTGGCTGGTGGTGGAAGATGCGCTGCAGCCTTCGCGCGCGGCCGTGGTGTTGAGCGGCGGGCTCCCGATGCGCGCGCGCGAAGCGGCGGAAATTTATCACGGCAACTTCGCGCCGGAAATCTGGGTGACTCGTCCCGAGGACGCAACCGCCGAACTGCACGAACTGGGGATTGATTATCTCGGCGAGACTTTTTACAACCAGAAAGTTTTGATACAGCTTGGCGTACCCGTCGAAGCAATCCGAGTGCTGGAGCCCCCAATTTACAACACCGAGGACGAAGTGCGCGCGATCGCAAAGACCGCGCGTGAAGCGGGCATCCACCGGGTAATCATTGTCACGTCAAAGGCACATACGCGACGGGTGCACACTCTGTGGCGCAAACTGGTGGGGGACGATCCCGCGCTGATTGTGCGGTACGCGCGCGAGGACGGCTACGACGGGGCACACTGGTGGCGGAGAACGGGTGATGCGCAGGACGTCCTTCGGGAAGTGCTCGGGCTGGCCAATGCCTGGGCGGGGTTCCCGCTGCAACACGGCGAGCGATGATTTTGGGCGATAGCGTGACCGCATTGCTGGGAAAGCGGCAGGGTTCCGGGTTCTCCGAAAAACGAGGATTAGGCTGCGTTTTCTCGCCTTATCAGGCTGAATTCGTATGCTTGTTCAACATTGGACCAGTATCCACGGGTATTCGCCTGATTGGTACGGATGTTCTATTGTGGGAATGTTGATGGTTTGTTTACCATTACGCTTGGATCATGGTGACCCGTTCCATCGCGATTTTGCTGGCGTCGATACTGGGTTTCGCCCGGTTTTCGCTTTTTTACGCCCGAGCCTTCCGACTGGCTATTATGCGACACAGGACTAGTGGTGACGGCCGGTAGTACGAAGGCTCTATTGTTGTGAGCGGACGCAGAAGGCATTCTGTACGCAGAGGCTGAGGGAAATGATCAGCGTAGTCATCCTTATCGCGGCAATGGGCGCCACGGCGCAGTTTGGCCTGTATTATTGGCGTTCAACGATTGCTGGATACGCTTCCCAGCCGCTCTCAGAACGGTTCCCGCTCTTTTCGGGCCTTGACCACGAAACCCCCGTGGCAGAGGACTTTGGAGCACTGATGAGCCTGCACCGGCTTACGCCCACACTAGGCGCCCGGCAGGACAGCCTGACTACATTGCGCGCCTACTATTCGGCAGTCAGCGTACTGTGCAAGCTGCCAGCCCTTCACGAATGGGCACAAGGGGAATTGGCGACGTGCTCACGATATGTCGCGGTGCTGGTGGATCAGCGATTGACGCAAAACCTGGCTTACGCGGCCGAGATGCGATCGCGGTAACAGTCCCCGTTTTCTTCCAGGCAGTGCAAATCACATAATTTGGAACTGGCAAGGAGGCTTTCCGTGAGCCTTCCATGGGCTTTCAATTGGCGTTCCGCGTGAGGGATTTCAGTACGCCCAGCGGAGGAGAACGGTGCCGGTGGTATAGCCCGCACCGACGGTGACGAGGAGGATAAGGTCGCCCTTCTTGAGGCGGCCCTGGTCGAGGGCGTCGCGCAGGCAGAGGGGGATGGTGCCCGCAGTCGTGTTTCCGAAACGGTCGATGTTCACAACCACTTTTTCGTCTGCAACGCCCAAGCGCTGCTGCATGGCCTGGATGATACGCAGATTGGCTTGGTGAGGGACGACGAGCTTGAGGTCGCGGCTGGTGAAGCCGTTTTCTTCGAGGATCTGGGCGGAGACATCCGCCATGCGGCGCACGGCGTACTTGAAAACGTTTTGACCCTCCTGAAAGACGTAATGCATGCGTTTCTCGACGGTCTCATGCGTGGCAGGATTCAGCGAGCCGCCTCCGGGCATGTAGAGGAAGCAGCCGCCGGAGCCGTCGATGTCGTGGCGAAAATCGAGAATGCAGTTGTCGTCATCCGCGGGTTCGAGGAGGACGGCGCCTGCGCCATCGCCGAAAAGGACGCAAGTGGCGCGGTCCTTGAAATCGAGGATGGAGGTCATAACGTCGCTGCCGATGACCATGACTTTTTTGTGCGAGCCGGCACCGACGAACTGGGCGCCGACGGTGAGCGCGTAGACGAAGCCGGAGCACGCGCCGGAAAGATCGAATCCCCAGGCTTTTTTCGCGCCGATGCGGTCCTGGACGAGGCACGCGGTGGCGGGGAACATCATATCGGGCGTGACGCTGGCGACAATGATCATGTCGAGTTCCACGGGGTCGAGTTGTTTCAGAGCAAGGAGCTGGCGAGCGGCTTCAGTGGCGAGGTGAGAGGCGGCGACGCCGGGGTCGGCATAATGGCGCTCACGAATGCCGGTGCGGGTGCGGATCCACTCGTCGGTGGTTTCCACAATCTTTTCAAGGTCGACGTTTGTGACTACGCGCGGGGGGACGTAGCAGCCTACGCCGGTGATCTTCGCTTGAATCCTGTGGGACATTCGTGTCCGTCCTTCTGATGATTGCAAGCCGAAATACGCAAATGGTGATTGTATGGGAATGGCGCGGGGCAGACAAGGCGGCGCGACGCAGAGAATGAACGGGGAAAGTGTGTTAGACTTTTTCGAGTGGAAGGCTCCCCAGAACGAAAAATCCGCGAGGAATGTTCGTGAAATTTCAGCCGTTCTATTTGACGTGCCTGGCGCACGCTTCCTACATGATTGGGTCTGAGGGGATCGCGGCGGTGGTGGACCCGCAGCGGGACGTTGAGATCTATCTGGAAGAGGCGAAGCAGCAAGGGCTGCGCATTGCTTATGTGATTGAGACGCACCTGCACGCGGATTTTGTTTCCGGGCACACGGAACTGGCGGCGCGGACAGGAGCCACAATTTGCATCAGCGATAAAGCAGGCGCGAAGTTTGGGCATCGCGCGATGCACGATGGCGAGAAGATTGCGTTTGGCAAATGCGAGCTTACATTTCTTGAGACGCCGGGGCACACGCCGGAAAGCATGTGCGTGGTGGTGACGGATCATGAACGCGGCAGGGAGCCCTGGGCGGTTCTGACGGGCGATACTCTTTTTATCGGCGATGTGGGCAGGCCCGACCTTTCGCCCGAATTTACGGCGCAGCAACTAGCGGGGATGCTCTACGACAGTTTGCAGGGGAAATTGCTGCGGCTTGCGGATGGCGTGCAGGTTTTTCCGGCGCACGGAGCGGGATCGTTGTGTGGACGGAGCATTGGGAGCGAGCGAAGCTCGACGATTGGCAAAGAGAAGCAATTCAATTATGCGCTGCAAGCGATGACGCGAGAAGCATTCGTCCGAATGTTGACTACGGATTTGCCGGAGCGGCCGGGATATTTTAGCCGCGACGCGGAAATAAACCGCGAAGGTGCGGAGGCGATGGAGGAATTGAAGCCTCTCGCGGCGTTGACGGCCGAACAGGTGGGGCGGCTTACGTCCATTGCGCAGGGGGGAGCGATAGTGCTGGATACGCGGCCATCGGGGGACTATTTTGCGGCGCACATTCCGGGCTCGGTACACATCGCGCTTTCGGGACAATATGCTTCGTGGGCGGGCGCGATTATCGGACTGGACCAACCGATTGTGCTGTTGGCGGAGGATGAGGAGCGGGTCGAGGAGTCGCGAATGCGGCTGGCGCGTGTGGGGATCGAGCGAGTGATGGGTTATGTGGAAGGCGGGATTGATGCGTGGCAACGCAGCGGGCGGCGCGTGGCGCAATCGGCGCAAGTGAGCGCAATCGAGCTACGGAATTTGCTGGCCGCAGGAAATGAGATTCAGGTATTGGATGTGCGGCGTCCCGCTGAGTGGGAGACGGGGCACATCGCCGAGAGCCACTTAAAGCCGCTCAATCAATTCGCGGCTTTGCTGGCGCCGAATAGAGAGGCAAGCAAAAGACTTCTTGCGGACCTTGATCCCGCGCGGCCTCTGGCAGTGCATTGCAAGAGCGGCTACCGCAGCGCGATCGCGGCGAGTTTATTGGAGCGGGCCGGGTTTGCGACGGTCGCAAGCCTTACCGGCGGATTTGACGCGTGGGAAGCGCACGCGCTGCCGAAGATATCGCAGAGGGTTGCGGACACGCATGAAGGTGCAAGCCGGGCACAGTAGTCCCACCGCATATTCCGTTTTGTCCCACGACAATTTTCAGGAAGGCGTGATTTCGAAGCGGAAGGATATTTGCGCCGTTTTTCGCAGCATGGCTGCGACGGAGCAATATTTGGTTTCGCTTAACTCGATGGCGTCGCGCACGGCCTTGTCGTCGAGCTTTCCACGCAAGCGATAGACGATTTGCAACTTGGTCCAGACCATGGGGGGCTCGGGGGCGCGCTCACCAGTGACCTCCACATCGAGCGCGTCGAGTTTCTGGCGTTTCTTCTTGAGGATGGAGACGACGTCGGTGGCGGTGCAGGAGCCCAGCGCGAGAAGCAACAACTCCATCGGCCCCGGAGCAGTGTTTGACTGGCGGTCGGAATCCAGCGGGACAGCGTGACCGGATGGGCCGACGGCAACAAATTGTTCTGCTCCCACCCAACGGACTTTTGCGGACTTAGTGGCGGAATCGTGCATGAATTATTTCTCCAGCGCTTCAACCGTCTGATGAGACAAAAGGTGAGACTACCAGAGAGGAATGAATGAGGAAAGGCTTGCGGGGGTTAGCTCGCGGGCGATTCGACGGAAGCAGGGATGGGAATTTCTTCAATTTCAACGATGGGGCGCGGGAATTTGCGGATGGCGGCAATAAACAGGGAGATGAGCTTGGGGTCAAACTGCGCGCCAGCGCAGCGGCCAAGTTCAACGAGGGCTTCGTCGGCGGAGCGCGCGCGCTTGTAGGAACGCGCCGAGGTGATGGTGTCATAGGCGTCAGCGATGGCGATAATTCGCGCGCCGAGCGGAATGTGATTGCCCACGAGGGCGTTGGGATATCCGGAGCCGTCAAAGAACTCGTGGTGGTGGAGGACCATTTCCCTGATTAGCTCGGCTCCCCGACAGGATTGGAGAATCCTGCCTCCGAAATTGACGTGCTGCTTCATGAGATCCCATTCATCGGGATCCAGGGGGCCGGACTTATTCAAGATGGCTTCCGGAATACCGACTTTTCCAACGTCGTGGAGAAGTGCAGCGAGCTTAATTTCCTTCACAACAGCAGCGTCAAGTTCGCAGGCAACGGCGAGCGCGACAGCATAGGAAGAGACCTTTTGCGAATGGCATTGCGTGGAGGGATCCTTGGAGTCCACGGCCATCGCAAGCGAGGAGAGGGTTTCCACCAGGAGGGGATGCAGAATATCCGTGAAGGAGTAATCGGCGTCCGGATTACCATTTGCATTTGCGGATTCAGGCGATTCGGTCGAATCGAGCGATTTCGAGAATTGGTCCAAGCGCTGGCAAACTTCTTCGAGCGCTTCGCTGCCGGTGGTGAAAACGCGCTTGAGCGTTACGCCGATGTAGGCTTCGAGAACATCGCGCTTCCAGCGCTTCGCTTCGTCGGGATCAAAATGGTCGGCGGTGGAAACCGCGTTGCCGCCCTGATGCTTGGAAAGATACATCGAGGCGTCCGCGACCTGAATGAGTTCCTGCGGCGTGGAGCCGTGCACGGGATAAGTGGCGATGCCAAAACTTCCGGTGACGTTTTTCTCGCGAAGTAAAGTGTCCGCGCTAACCCAAGAGCGGAGCTTGTTGGTGAGCTGGCGGGCCTGTTCGGCATTGGTCTCGGGCATGAGGACGACGAACTCGTCGCCGCCATAGCGGGCGACGATGTCGGACCGGCGGCAATTCTCTTCGAGGATTTGGCCGACGCGCCGAAGAACGACGTCACCTTCGAGATGGCCGTAAAAATCGTTAACGAACTTGAAACGGTCCAGGTCGATCAAAACAAGGGAGAATGGGCGGCCGGCGCGCGTGGCGCGCTTCCACTCCGCGGAAAGAGTTTCCATGAAGAAGCGGTGCGTCTTTACATGTGTTAGCCCATCGGTGATGGCCTGCTCCTGAGCTTTCTGGAACGCGAGTGCACTGTGGAGCGCGCCGGAGATGAGGTCGGCAAGCGTCTCGAGCAACTGCAGCTCTTCGTCGGCGAAGTCGCATGGTTCGAGGGATTCGACGTAAAGGACGCCGTGCAATTGATCGCCGTAAAGAATGGGAAGCGCGACGCCGGAGGATGAATCTTCGAGGACGGGCCCTCCGGCAGAAACTTCCGCGGCGAAGTCGCGGACGGCTTTCATTTCACCAGTGCGCGCGACGCGGCCTACGAGGCCCTCTCCGAACGGGATCTGCTTTTGGAGGCCTGCACGACGGCGTCCCGCTTCGGCCTGGATTACAACAACCTTGGCTGCGTAATCCAACATGCCGATGCCGATGTGGTCGTAGGTGAGGCCCTGCTCCAATTCGGTCGCAATCCGGGAGAGCATTTCATCGGGATTGAGAGTGGCGATGGCATTGCGCGAGATGTTGTTCAGCAAGGTAAGGTGGCGCGATTTGGTTTGCTCACCTTTGAAGAGGCGGGCGTTTTCCAGCGCAACGGCAGCTTCGCTAGCGAGTACGCGCATCAATTCGAGGTGGCCTTCGTCAAAGGCGCGTTCATGTTTGCTGAGAACGGCCATGACACCGACGGCCCGGTTATAGACCATCAGCGGGACCCCGCAAAAGCATCCCATCGCCTGCAGGGGGTCGACGCCCAATTGGCGAGCAGTCTCCTCAACATTATCGCGAATCAAGAGGGGCTGTGCATTCTGCAGAATGTATTCGGTGAGGTGGTTCCCGGACGGGCGAGTGCGCTTGGGCATGCGCTGCCCATTGCGGATTTCCAACTCGAACCGCAGCAGGTGGCGCCCGGCGTCATAAAAGGCGATGAAGAGATTGTTGGCATCCATCAGGCGCTGCATTTCCGACTGGATTTTTCCGAAGAGTGCGTAGGTATCCAGAGTGGAGCTGAGGACGCGGCCAATTTCGTTGAGGATGTGAAGTTCCTCGCTGCGGCGCGATGTCTGCTGTATGAGATAGCTATTCTCAACGGCCATGCCAATCTGATGGCCGAGCGAGAGCAAGAGATGAAGCTCCGGGGGAGTGAACCTGCGGCTGTCAGCGGAACCGAGCAAGAGCACGCCGAAAGCTCTTTCTTTGGATTGCAAACTGATTGCCGCGACGGTGCGAAGGCCCTGCTGGAGCGCGAGCTGGCGGAATCGGCGAAAGGCGTCTTCTTTTTCGAGTGTAACCCAGAGCGCGTCACGATGGAGGTCACGGAAGACCGCGAGCCCGCCAAGACGGACGACGAGATCCACAAGATGATCATCAAGGCCTTCCTGCTGCGATGCGTTGCAGAAGTTGTCGCTCAACCCTGCGGCGACCACCGCCGTCGGCCCCTGAGGATCGCCGTGATGAAGGAACAGCGCACCGGAGGGAATGCGGACAACGTTGAGGATGCGATCGAGGGCCTGTGCCAGCATTTTCTGCACTTCAGTGCCGATCACGCCGGAGGTGGCCAGATTGAGGCTCGAAAGCGCGAGCATGTGGCGCTCAATGCGGCGTTTTTCCTCTTCGTAAAGCGCCATGGCCATCAGCACGGCGACGAAGACGAGCGGAACTACCAAGAGCGTGGAGAGAAGATTGCGCAAACTGGCTCCAGAATGCGCGGTGAATTCATTTGCGATGCCAAGCACGCCCCACATGGCGAACGCGATCCCCAAGGCGCCATCCGTCACGGTGTCCTGTTTGCGACTCGATCGCCAATGGATCCAGGCAGTGACAAAAAAGACCAGGGCAATGCCAAAGTTTGGGGAAACGCCGATTTGGCCCTGCGAATAAAGTGCGGACCACAATGCAAATGCGGCGGCGCCACCTGCAATGCCATAGGTCCACGGGTTTTTCTGAACATATAGCCGCGCGCTCATGAGGAACAGCAAAGCCGCACAGGCAATAAACCAGGTCTCAATGCAGGATTGCCAGGGGGTTTGGCCGATCCACCTTTGCAGTGCGAATCCGCTGAAATGAAGCGCGATTAGCGCCCAGCCAAAGGCCCAAAGCAAAAGATAGAGCTGGCGCTTAAGGATATAGACGTAGGCGTACAACGCTGCAATGACCGCCGTTGCAGCAAAGAGGGCGAAGGCGAGAGTGCTCTCGTGTGCCAACGAAATCCGCTATTCCAGTGCCGTGCGCAAAGCGCAGGTTTGGACCGACCGTTCCCAGTGCGAGGCGCAGTTTGTGATGGTCAGCGCCGCTTTAGTGGCCTCGCAGAAATCTCCCGTAAACCCAACAGATTGAGTTGGATTCGCGGTTTCTAAGTCAATATAGGTGCTAGCATTTCATGGGGTCAAGGGTACTCGCGTACCTGTGTCCCTCAGCGTAACTCCCCTCGCGGGAATTGATGTGGGGATGCCGCGTGACTCAACCCCGTGGGTTCCGCTAAACTGGCGGTTTCGGGTATGAGGGTTGGGGCTAAGAGAGCAAGGTAATCATGACTTCCAGCACAGCTAAAGGTCCGCGGGTGCGTTTTGCGCCTTCACCGACGGGGTACCTGCATGTGGGTGGGGCGCGAACGGCGCTGTTTAATTGGCTGTTTGCCAAACGAGAGGGCGGCACGTTTATCCTGCGCGTAGAAGATACGGACACGGAACGCAACCGGCCGGAACTGGTGGACGGGATCCTCGAGTCGCTGCGGTGGCTAGGGCTTGGCTGGGATGAGGGGCCGATATTCCAGTCGCAACGCATGGCGCTGTATCGCGCCGCGGGCGAAAAATTGCTGCAGGCGGGTGCGGCGTATCTCTGCTATTGCCCGCCGGAGCGATATGCGGGCGGCGACGCCGCGGATGAGACCGAGGCGGGCGGCGCGCACGCGGTGCGCCGAGTGACGCGATGCGGATGCCGAGAAGGGCGTCCTACGGACCTGAATCAGAAACCGGCGATTCGCTTCCGCACCTCCCTTGGGACAACTACCGTATTCGAAGATATCGTCTTTGGGCGGCGTGAAGTCTCCAATGAGGAGATCGAGGACTTCGTTCTCTTGCGTTCGCCGAAAGAAGCCGGCGGGGAATCAGGACTGCCAACGTATCAGCTTGGCGCGGTGGTGGACGACATTGACATGCGCATCACACACGTGATCCGGGGCGCGGATCATCTTTCTAATACTCCGAAGCAGGTGCTGCTTTATCGAGCGCTGGGCGCGGAGGCTCCCGCATTCGCACACTTGCCGCTCATTCTGGGCCCGGACCGGACGCGAATGTCAAAACGGCACGGCGCGACAAGCGTTGCGCAATACCGCGAGGAGGGATTTCTTCCGGAGGCGTTCCGAAATTTTCTGTGCCTGCTGGGGTGGTCGGCGGGAGAGGATACTGAGTTTCTGCGCACGAGCGAATTGGTGAAGCGGTTTTCGCTGGATGCGGTGAGCCGCACGAACGCTGTTTTCGACCGGCCAAAGCTGGAATGGTTCAACACGCAGTATTTGCAGCAGTTGCCGGTGGAAGAGTTGCTGCCTGAGGTGCAGGGAGAACTCGAGCGGGCGGGAATGTGGCGCGCGGAATGGGCAGGCGCGGAGCGCGAGTGGTTCGCGCACACTGTTGATTTGCTGCGTCCGCGGACGCGATTGCTGCCGGATTTCGCGCTCTGGGCGCGGGCGTTTTTCAGCGATACGTTTGATTACAACCCGCAAGCGAAAGAAAAATTCTGGAAGGACGAGCGGCTGCCCACGATGCTGGGCAAACTCGCGAATGCGCTTTCAACATTGCCAGAATGGAACCACGATGCGTGCGAGCACGCGCTGCGCGCGCTGGCTGAATCGGAAGGAGTGAAGGCAGGGCTGCTGATTAACGCGACGCGCGTGGCGATTGTCGGGCAGGCCGTCGCGCCGCCGCTTTTTGAAACATTTCTGGTGCTCGGACGTGAAAGAGTTGTGGAGCGGCTGCGCCGAGCGCTGCCGGCCATGAGCATGAAGGCGGCGGGCTAAACGGTTACGGCACTGCCGAGTTGTTGGCTTAGAATTCGGCTCATCACCTGCGCGAGCGTTTCACCAGTTTTCTCCAGCACGAAGGTTCCCGCGGAATCCGACCAGCCCAGTTTGAAGCTCGTGGTCAGCGCGGAAATCCAGATTTGGCGCACGGGCGCGTTGGGGCTGATGACGAATCGCGTTTCGTCGGCGTCCTCAAATAAAAGGTCGAGCCGGTCGGACTGTCCTTCCACCTCAAAACTGTGCTCATCGGAAAGATCGAGCAGCCGCTTGCGTAGGGTATCAAGCGCGGCGTCGCAGCGCGCGCGGAATTCGTGTTCGCTCAATTCGTTTGACATGAGGTTTTGAGCGTACAGCAGCGGCGCGGCAGCAAGCAAGCCGCCAAATCGAAAATTTCTGAGCGCTTTGCATGGGGCAGCAAATCGAAGTATAAAGTCTTGCTGCATTCCAGCGGTGATCGAAGCGGGCCGGCGCCGAGGAGGAAGTGATGAAAACGCGGCTGAAGGTCGGACTGATTGGATTGGGGCGCCTGGGGCGCCTGTATGCGCAATTCCTTTCCGGACGCGTTGGGTCCATCCGGCTCACCGCTATCGCCGACACGGATCGTGCGGCCGCCGACCGAGTGGCGGAGGAGTTTGGCGTGGAGCGAAGGCACTTCGATGCCCACTCATTGCTGGACGATCCAGAAGTGGACGCGGTCGTGATAACCACGCCGACTTCCACGCACCGTGAATACAGCATTGCATCGCTCGAACGCCGCAAGCCGACGTTTTGCGAGAAGCCACCGGCGCTTTCACTTGCGGAATGCGACGAGATGAAACAGGCGGCAGTGCGGACAGGCGGATTCCTGAACATTGGTTTTATGCGGAGGTTCGATCCCGCGTATGCGGCTGGGATGGCGCGTTTGAAGGATGGGGGGATTGGGGACGCGCTGCTTTTTAAGTCGACGTCGCGAGATCCATACCCGCCATCACTTGAATATGCCGACCCGAAGCACAGCGGCGGGATGATCGCGGACATGGGAATCCACGATTTTGATCTGGCGGGATGGTTCATGGGCAGCGTTGAGTCCGTTCACTCAACAGCCGGAGTGATTTGCGCAAAGGAGCTTGCGACGGTCGGAGATTTTGACAACGCGGTGGTTACGCTGCGATTTGCGAGCGGTGCGCTGGGGATGGTGGATCTGTCCAGGACGGGAATCTATGGATACGACATCGCCACGGAGATACTGGGGTCAAAGGGAACCTTGCGGATGGGCTATTTGCGGGAAACCGCGATCGATGTGATGACAAAGAATTCTGTCGCGCATGACACGGTGCCTTATTTCATGGAGCGATTCGAGAAGGCTTACGTCGCACAACTCGATGATTTTGGAAGGAAGGTGCTCGCGGGCCAGCCGCCGAGCATAACGATTGACGACGGGATTCGAGCGCTTCAAGTCTCACTCGCCGCAACGAAGTCGGCTTATGAGAACCGGACGGTTCAAGTATGTGAAGTTGTGGCGGGAACCGAAGTGCGCGGTGGTTCGCCAAAATCTCATTCAGCCTCTTCCTGACAAGTCATCCCGATCCAATTTTCAGAAGATATTTATTCGTAGCGAAGGGCGTCAACGGGATCGAGGCGCGCGGCCTTGATGGCGGGGTACATGCCGAAGAAAAGGCCGACGCTCATTGAAACACCGACGGCGGTGATCACGGCCCAGAGCGGCACGGCCGACGGCAGTGAAGGAAGGGCGAAGCGCATCAGCTTGCTCGCGCCCCAGCCGAAGGCCACTCCGACGAGTCCGCCGGCGCCCGTCAATGTGACCGCTTCAGTGAGGAACTGCCAGATGATGTCACGGCGGCGCGCGCCGAGAGCCTTTCGGACACCAATTTCGCGCGTGCGTTGCGTGACGGACATCAACATGATGTTCATTACCCCGACGCCACCAATGAGCAGCCCGACCGAGCTGACCGCGATAATTAGTCCCGCGACGGAGCCGACAATCTGGCGGAACTGATCGGCAATCTCCTGTGCGCTGGTCATGCCAAAATTATCCGGCTCGTTGTAGCCGAGTTTGCGGGTGCGGCGCAGCACGCCGCGGATTTCGTCCTCGGCTTCGTCCACTTTGCCGGGAGCGGCGGCGGCGGACACGAGGAGCTCGTCATCCTGTGGATTGTGTTTGCGGTAAGAGCGATAGGGAACCCAGAAATCAATGTCCACGGACTGCCCGGCGTTCAACCCACCCTTGCGTTTGTCCAGAACACCGATGACGGTATAGAGGGAGCCGCGAACCTGCACCTCTTTCCCGACAGGGTCCTCGCCCGCGAAGAGCGAGTTGTAAATATCGTAGCCGATGACAGCGACATCGGAGCGATGAGCGTCTTCCGCCTCGGTGAAGTAACGTCCATAGAGGAATCGCAATGAGTAGACATCCACGGCCGTGGGCAGCGTGCCGCGGTAATTCACCGTGCTGACCTCGCGACCCTCATAACGCGCGGAAGCCGTGGGAGGAAACGGGCCGGTGATGCGGGCGAGGGCCTGGGCATCAACTTCGATGACAGCGGGGCATTCGGTCTTTATGGCCATGGCATCGTCAATCGTTAAAGAGCGGCGGTTGAGCTCTTCGGGCGTAAGCCGTGTGGTGCGAATGCCGGGACTGAACTTGAAAATGAAGATCGTGTCGGTGCCAAATTCGCTGAGATAGTCGCGGATGGAGGAATCAAGGCCAACAAGCACAGAGGAAACGGCGATGAGGGTGGTCACACCAATGACGACGCCAAGAACGGTCAGGAATGACCGCGATTTGTTTTGGCGAAGCGTGTCTAACGCCATCCGCGCGTTTTCACCGAGAGCCATCCGCATCGAGTTTTCCCCTAGGTTTCCTGGCGCAGAGCTTCGATGGGATTTAGTTGCGCCGCTTTGCGCGCCGGATAGATTCCAAAGAACAAACCAACGGCCGTGGAGACCAACAGCGCGGCCAATACCGCGAGAGGCGACACAAACATCGGCACGCCGGAAACGGCCTGGACGAGTTGGGCAATGAGCCAGGCGAATGCCACACCGACCGCGCCACCTACGCCAGCGAGGACGGACGACTCCACCATGAACTGCATCATGATGTCCGCGCGACGCGCGCCGACTGACTTCCTCATGCCGATTTCGCGGGTGCGTTCGGTGACGCTCGCTAGCATCACGTTCATGATCACGACGCCGCCGATGAGCAAGAATACGGAGACTATTCCGACCATGGCCTGCGCGATCCAATCGGTGAGCGTGTGGAATAGGTCGAGCAACGCATCGGAGGAGAGAACGGCGAAAGTGTCTTCTTCGTTTGGTTTCAGATGGCGGCGCGCGCGCATCAACATGCGCGCCTCTTCCTGCGAGCGGTCCATCCAATCAGCGGCGCGCGCCTCGATGACGACGGTAAGGCTGGCGTGACTGCCATAGATTCCTACGAAGGTTTGGATTGGAATGTAGATGTAGGCGTCCTGCGAAATACCACCGACACCATTCCCGAGCGCTTTGCCAACGCCGACCACAGTGAACGGCCTGCCATCAACGTTTACGGTGCGACCGATGGGATCGAGGCCAGGGAAAATCTTGTCGGCGACATCGGGGCCGATCATGCCGACCGCGGCGCGATGATCGTTGTCGCTATCCACGATGTAGCGGCCGGATGCGGGTTCCACGAGAGCCATGTCACCCATATTGGCTGTGACGCCTCGGACGGAGATCTGGTCGAGCGAAATTGTGCCTGAACTGGTGCGGCCGCTGGAGCTGGATTGCACGCCGACGCGTAGGGGCAGAGTGAGATGATCGCGGAGATACTCGTAATCTTCCCAGGTAATGATCTTGTTTCGGCGGGTCGCCTTTACGAGTTGCGCGGCATTGGTGATGAGCGGGAACCGCGTGACCTGGAAGACGTTGGTGCCGAGGGTGGCGACGCGTTCAGCGACATAGCGGTTCGTCCCTGCGATAAGCGCAACGACAACGATCAGCGTGGCGACGGAGAGAATGATTCCGAGAAGTGTGAGGAACGAGCGCATCTTATGCTCGCGCAAGGTGTGCAAGGCGATGCCGCTCGCTTCACGGAGATGGAAAACTGATTTCAAGGCGAATTTGTAGAGAGAATATACCCTCTCTCATTACTACGCCAGCGGGTGCGGAAAGTTTCAGCGGGCGGCGCGGGTAATGCGCGGCGCGGTTTCAGAACTGGCTTTCGATGTCCTTTGCGATTTCGTCGCGGTCAACGAGGCCGACAGTAGTCTTGATGAGATGGCCATCGCGGGAGATAAGCAAGCCCGTGGGAAGCGCATCCACGCCGAATCTGTCAGCGATCGCATCGGTCCCGAGGACGATGGGATAATTGATTGCCAACTGCTGGCCATTGACGTCGAATCTTTCTTTCTGCAGGAATGGAGCGACTTTACTCAAACCTTCGGGATCTCCCGCAACACCAATGACCGTGAATCCGCGCGATGCGTATTTCGTCTGGAATTCGATGAGCCAGGGGATTTCAATTTTGCAGGGCTCACACCAGGTCTGCCAGAAATCGAGCCAGACGACTTTTCCGCGGTAGTCCTCAATGTTGACGACTTTTCCGTTGAGATCCTTGAATGTGAGCCGGGAGATGATGCTGTTTTCCTGCTGCGCGCCGGGTACGCCCGCCTGCGTGACGCTGGATCCGCTATCGGCCTGGCTCGACTGCTTCAAATTACGCGCAAACACAAACAGTGCGACGCCAAGAATGACGACGGTGGCGATTGCCGTAAGCTTGTTTTTCATGCCGAATACCCAGTGCGGACAGTGTGCCGCAGCCTTTCGTCATTCTAGCGAATGAAACGGTTCAAGAAACTCAGTTTACCTGAAAGCCAGGTAAGTTGATTCGTGAAGATCAGAAAACCGATACCGAGCAATAACACGCCGCTGCCAATTTCCACCGCATTCAAATATCGGCGAAATTTCTGATAGAAACGCAGAAACTGGTTTAGGCCAAGCGCCGCGAGCAGGAATGGAACGGCCAGGCCGGCAGAATAAACAGCCAACAGAAACATCCCGTGGATGATACTTGCTCTCGAGGCGGCTAAGGCCAGAATCGGGGTAAGGATGACACCGACGCACGGCGTCCAGCCAAATGCGAATCCGAAGCCCATAAGAAACCCGCTGACAATCCCCGCCAGGGAACTAGATTCCTTTTTCTGCTCCCCTCCCAGATTGTGAAATCGAAGGTCCCGATTCAACCAGCGGGAGAGCCCCGGGCCAAGAAGTGGAATCATGCCAAGCGAAACGAGCTGATTGGAACCGAGCGATTCGCCAAAAACGCCCGGCCGCATTTGTGCAAAAAGGGCCAATCCAACAAGAATTGCGCCGAGCACGATTCCGACGACAGGCTTGATTTTTCCCAACACGCCAATCAGGTGCAGCCCGAATAGAAAAACGAGAGCGCCGGCGATTGGCGCGAGAAAAGAACGGTTGTGTTTCAAGAATTGTCCGACGGCACTGGCGGAGGCGCCGAACGCGATGAATACAACGGAGAGGCCAACAGTGAATGCCAGGGCGGAGGCCATGAGGCTATTGCGCGGCCTTTGACCCTGGCGCAATTGCTCAACGCCGATACCCGATAGCATGGAAATGTAGCCGGGGACGAGAGGGAGCACGCACGGAGAGAGAAACGAAATCAAGCCCCCGGAAAAAGCCGCAAAAACTTCTACCATTAATTCCGCTTCTCCTTTGAATCCGTGGACATCCCACCAGAACGCCTATTCGCTTGATCAATAAATCATTCTGTCTCGAGCAATCTCTATCGCGCTCAACATCCCGACTTGAGAACTGTAGCGATTCTTCCAGATGCTTTCAACTTGACCTGTTAGCGCTTCACTCCGTTAACACGAAGCGCGCAAGAAAATGGCGCCAAGTGACGGATTTAACCGCTCAGGCGATCAGGCCGAGCGCAAGTGCAGTCCGCGTAAGTTACAGCAAATACAAGAGATATACGCCTCGGGAACACCATTTGGATTGGACTGCGGCATGCCACTTCAAGTTTCGCTGGCCCGGCGCGGGCCGAGCGAAACACGAGGGCAGGCGATGGCGAAACTTATGACACCGAACAAAGTGACCCTGGCGCGAACGATCTTGGGCGGCATGGCGGTAGCGCTTTATGCCGCGGACGCACGGGAGAACGCCGTAGTGATTGGATTCGCAGCGCTCGCTTTGACGATTGGCGCGATTGCGCTCGACGGCGTGGATGGATACCTGGCGCGGCGGTTCAATCTGGCGACGCCGCTCGGAGCGCAACTGGACATCCTCGGCGACCGGGTGATCGAGAACATTTTTTTCATTTACTTCGCGGTTTGCGGACAGATATCGCTGTGGGTACCGGTGATTTTCTTCGTGCGAGGAACGCTGGCCGATTTTTTGCGATGCATTGCGGCAACACGCGGGCCGGGCGCGGGAGAAAACGCCGAAGCATTTCACCAGAACTGGATGCTTCGCTCTCACTGGGGCCAACGGCTGGTGGCGTCGCGCTTCAGCCGCGGAGCATACGCCGCGATGAAGTGCGTGTGTTTCGTGGCGCTGGGGCTGGAATGGACGCTATTCCACTCCCACCTTCATTTGAATCTCAGGTCGGCGGAGATGATCCGCGCGGGCGTTAGTGTTTTTGTGGCCGTGACAGTCGTGTTTTGTCTGGCGCGGGCGGTGCCTGTTTTCTGGGAATGCTGGCGGGACATTCTCGCGATGGCGCGGCCAGCGGGAAGCCATGCAACAGCGGCGAAATCGACTGCAGCGAAACCGGGAGCAGCGCATACGCGGCCGGTTGCGGTGGCGCGGTGAGGATGCGGGGAGCGCATGAAAGAATCGGGCAAAGTCGCAGCGTTCTTTGATCTCGACGGAACAGTGATTGCGCCGCCATCGCTGGAATTCCGCTTTGCGGCTTATCTCGCGCGGCGGGGTGAGTTGCGAGGCGCGGCCGTTTTCTCCTGGCTGGGAGATTTACTGAAAGCAGGAATGAAGGCACTGGTTACACGAGGGGGGACGTCCGCGCGTTTGAAGGCTTTGGATGAAAACAAGAGTTATCTCGCAGGAGTCCGCGAGCAGGCCGCAGCGGAATGGGCGCGGGAGAAAGTTACCCAGATTGAATGCTATGCGGACGCGCTCGCGCGTATTGAGTGGCATCGCGAACAAAGCCACTCCATTTTTTTTGTAAGCGGGACGCTGGCGCCGCTGGCTCGGGCCCTGGCGAAAAGGATTGCGCGAGGCGACGAAATCGGAGTGTTCGCGACGGAAATGCAAAGTTTCGCCGGGGTGTGGACCGGTTGCGCGGCGGGGGCGAGCGTTTGCGGAGCCGCGAAAGCAAGCGCGGTAAGAGACTTGGCCGCGCGCCACGAGATCGATCTCGAACACAGCTATGCCTACGGTGACTCGCTCTCGGACCGCTGGATGCTCGCCGCTGTGGGAAATGCGACTGCCGTGAATCCGGGCGCGCGGCTGATGTGGCTTGCGCGGCGGCGCGGCTGGCGTGTTGCAAATTGGTCGCGAGTGGAGCCCGGGTTCGAAATTATGCCGGAAGCAGCGAAGCGGCAGATTCCGCGGTGGGAGAAATCGTGATGGGAATTACAGAACTGGGAATCCGAGCAGGAAACGCCTCATGGCAATACCCGCAAAGCAGAGTGCAACGCGCGCGCGCGCCGGTGGTGGCATTTCTCGAAGGCTGCGGCGCGTTTGAGTGGGTGGCGCTCTCCTATTTGGGATTGAGCGGTTTCTTAATGATGCTTTTTTGGAGGAACTTGCCGCGCGTTGGGCGATTGATTTCGATCCATCTTGGATTCTTCGGCGCAATCATCGGGCTTTTGGCTGCGGCGCGGCGCGCAACCTTGACTGGAGCGGCCGGCACAAAGTGGGGGCGTGCGCAGCAAGCAGTGCGCCACTGGTATCCGCAAGCAGTATTCCTTTTTTGCTTTGAAGAGCTAGGGGCGCTGATGCACCTGGTTCGCAAGGGGTGGTGCGACGAGTGGCTCTTGCGCTTCGACCACTGGCTACTGGGCGTGCAACCAGCCGTGTACCTTGCGCGGATTGCGCGGCCCGCGCTTACGGATTTCATGCAGATGGCTTACCTGAGTTATTTTTTCTTTCTGACGATTCTGGCCATCTCGCTCTATCGAAGCGGCACGGATCCCGATGCGAATGGGCAGCACGAGCGATTCGCTTTTTGGGAGGTGATGACAGGCTCGATGGTTGCGTATTCGATCGGATACGTTGTCTCAATCTTTTTTCCGGTCGAGAGTCCTTACTATTCGCTGGCGGCGATGCATTTGCCGCCGTTGCAAGGCGGGCCATTTACGTGGCTGAGCGATCTCATCGAGCATCTTGGGCGTGTGCACGGCGGAGCATTTCCATCGGAACACGTGGCGGGATCGTTTGTGGCGCTGCTGGGAGCGTGGCGTTACCGTCGGTGGATGTTCTGGAGCTTTCTGCCTTTTTTCCTTTGCATGTGCGTTTCGACGGTGTACGTGAGGAACCATTACGCCGCGGACGTGTTCGGCGGATTAATTACCGGCGCGGCTGGATTCTGGTTTGGCCAGCGTCTCATGCGCCTGCGCGGGGCATGTCCCGCTACAAGATGAAACGGCCGGCAAAAGTTGCTGCCGGCCGTGAAAGTGATTCACCTGAGAGGAAAATTAACGGTGACCGCCACCGTGTCCGCCACCACCGTGTCCACCGCCTCCGCCGCGGAAACTGCCACTACCGCGGAAGCCACCGCCAGCCGGAGCGCGGCCGACAGGTCCCCCGCGTGCGAATCCACCAGCGCGCGGTGCGATTCCGGGGCGCGCGGCGAAGCCAGGGCGACCAGCGAAGCCAGCACGAGGAGCGAAGCCCGGCCTAAATCCCGGACGACCGTAAAAGCCGGGGCGTCCGTGGAAGCCGCGGAACCACGGGCCGACGCCGATAAAGATTCCGCCGGAGAACCATTCCGGGCCGTAGAAACCATAAGGTGCGCAGGCATACGGGTAATAATCATAGTAGCCATAGGCGCAGGCTGGGGCTGGGCCAATGTAGCCGGGGCCGAATCCAACTCCGACACCGACGCGAATTCTTTGCGCGTTTGCGAACGACGCTGTAAGCAAGCACGCGCCGGTTATTGCGAGAAGCCTTAGATATTTCATGACTGGCCTCCTTCTGAAAACCGTGACATCAATCCCATACTCCGTAACAATATAAAGCAGGCTGAATGCCATACGGGCCGTTGGTTTCATTATCCTCCCAAACTATTTATTTTCAATAGGATGCGGTCACTCGCTCTTGCAGATTGATTTCTGGGAACCCCGGCCAGTGGTGCATTTTCAGCGGGGTTGGTGGTTTTCAGCCAGTTTGATTCTGCGACGGAGACGGAAATTGTCTTGATGATTCGCAGGTCCGAGGACGGTATTTCAGAAACCGGGCGGGCGGCGGCGAAATTCCGGGTGCGCTTCTTCAAATAGATGGGCAATCGCGAGGAGATTTTCCTCGCCCCATTGCCTGCCGATCAGTTGCAGTCCAATCGGCATTCCGTTTTTCGCAAAACCGCAGGGCATTGAGAGGGCAGGCAGACCTGTGAGATTAGCGGGGCGATTCGTGCGAATCAAGGCGCTGCGTACGGTTTCTTCCGTTGAGCCAATCATGACAACATTTTCGCCGATTCGCGGTGCGGCAATTGGAGTGGCTGGAGCGAGGATCGCGTCCACGAGTTCGAAGGCGGCGTCAAAATCTGCGCGAACGCGTTTGCGCGCATCAAGAGCGGCGAGATAATCCGCGGCGCGGATGTCGCGGCCCATTTCGAGCCGCTTGCGGACATCTTCGCCGTAGTCCACGGCGCGAGTTGGGAACCAGCCTTCGGATTCGTGCACGTGAGTTGCTTCTGCGAGGGCGATGGCCGTGGAGGGCGCGTCACCATCATGCACGTGGGGAAGCGAGACTTCCTGAATGATGGCGCCAAGTTCCTCGAATGAACGCGCGGCGGCGTCTATCGCGGAGACAACCTCCGAATCAACGGCGTCGAAGAAATAGTCTTTTGGCCAACCGAGCCGCAACGGGCGATTCTTCGAAAAGCGTGGGCGGAGGCGCGAAGAAATCGCGTGCGCGGTAGAGAAAGGATTGAGACGCGGCTGCGCGAAAGTGGAGGCGTCATGCGGATCCGCCCCGGCGATGACGCCGAGTATAAGCGCCGCGTCGGCGGCGGTTCGCGCCAATGGCCCCACATGATCGAGACTTGGCGCGAGAGGAACAGCACCGTAGCAACTTACGCGGCCGAAGGAGGGCTTGATTCCCAAGATACCGCACAGCGATGCCGGAATGCGGATGGAGCCGCCGGTGTCCGTGCCGACTGAAGCTGCGCAAAGTCCCGCGGCAATTGCCGCGGCAGAACCGCCGCTTGAGCCACCGGGGATGCGTGAAAGGTCCCAGGGATTGTGCGCGGCGCCAAAGTGAGGATTTCCCGTTGAGATGCCATACGCGAATTCGTGGAGGTTTGTCTTGCCGAGGAGGACGGCTCCGGCATTGCGAAGGCGAGCGACGGCCGTGGCGTCATATTGCGGAATGAAGTCCTGCAAAATTTTCGAGCCAGCCGTGGTGCGGACGCCCTGCGTGAACAAATTGTCTTTGATTGCGATTGGAATGCCTTCCAGGGGGCCGCGCGGACGCCGCCGGAGCAGCAGCTTCTCCGAGTTTTTTGCGTCGGCGAATGCGCGGGCACGGGTGATGGTGAGATAGGCGTTCAGCGCGGGGTTGTGGCGCTCGATTCGTGTGAGAAACAAAGTGACAAGGTCGACAGGCGAAATCTTCCGGCGGGCCAAAAGATCGGAGAGCTCTTCGACAGAGGCAAATGCAAGAGCATCCGCGGAGCCCACGGGTGCGAATTGCTTTCGAGCGCTCAAAGGGCTGGCGATCTCCTAATAAATTTTGTCCGTGCGCTTGATATTGCCAAAAGATCCGATGTTCGCGATCACCAGCGCAAGGCGGAACTGGTTTTCTTCTCGAATGGTTGGGAGCGCGATCCTTCGATACTCGAATTGTAAGCCGCAACAGGAGCCGTTATAGCCGACCTGCACAATTTGGTTTTGCAGGAAATGCTGCTCGAAATCATAGCCGACGCCGGCGGTGACGTTCCAACCCTGGCGGGACTGATCTCCGTAACCAACCAAAGCGCGGAGCTGGTTGGAGAGTGGTTGCAAGACAACGGGGTTCTCGTTGATGTCGAAGTGGGCGAGCGTCAGAGTGATTTTCTCATAGGGATGTACTTTGACGAGCGTGCCAATGGTTGTAAGGCGGTGCCGTTGGGTGTCGTATTCGATGCGTGATTCGGCGTCATAACGGCCGCCGGGCGTGACGAGAAAATCGCTGACAAGGGGCGAGATCCGGCGAGGGCCGTCGGCGAATGCAAACGGGCTGATGGAATCGAAGGCCTGAAATACATTTCGCTGCCCCGCGACGATGGCTCCGCCAAATGTGGGATCGAAATAATATTTTTGAACGAGACGCCAAGTGACAATTTCCTGCGTCGAGCCTTTTGAGGTGCGGTGATAAAGCCGGTTGATCAATCCGTATTCGACCTCATTCGTGTCGGTCAACGTTTCGTCGGAGTCAAAGCGGATGAACCGCCCGAAATCGTTTACGCCGGTTACGTAGCGATAGACAATGTCCGGCTCAATGGAATGTTTCCACTTTGAGTCACCGTGATCCCAGGTACGCTCGAGGGAAGGCAAGCGGACATCGAGTGTGAGTTCTCCGGTCGTGCGGACGAATGGATTGTCAACGATGCCGCCGTCTTCCACCTGCGCACCGTAGCGCGTAATACGGAGCGCGGCGGTTGTAGTCACACCGAGCCAGGCTCCCCAATGCAACGGGATAGTAATGCGAGGCGTAACCTCAGACCGCTGAACAACTGCGGGGGTGGTGATATTCGGGTCGCTGCGGTACATCCCGCCGATCGAGGCGTCAAAAGAAAGATAAATGGGGAGATCCGCCCAGGGCGCCCGTTCGACCGAGCCAATGTCCACCTGCGGCGTGCTGCGCAGCGAAACGAGAGTTTGCGGCTGCGCTGTAAGGAAATCCCTATTTTGAAGGAATCCGAAATTTACGCTGAAGCCCTTGAAATTATTGGTTAAGAAGGCGGTGGAATTCGCCTCCGCGTTAACAGCTTCACCGAATGTTTCCGCAAACGCCAGCCGAAATGTGAGCGAGTTGAGCTGGTCCACATCCGCGACGGCGCGCCAACCGTCGGGAAGCAGCGCGTCAAATCGAACTCTTGTTTCGTGGCCGCCCTGAGGCTGGAGGACCCCGCCGGGGCCGGGAAGTCCGCGATCCTGCACGCCGAAATAGTGGACATCGAGATTCATGTTATCCCACGGGCGCGCGCGAACTTCATCCGTCAGGCTCCATCCACGGCGGCTCATCAGCTCCCCGCCGAGCATGTTGTCAAACCACTGAGTCGGCGCCCAATAGTAAGCATCGCCCAGGATGAATCCCTTTACAGAACTTTGCCCAGCGATGGGGATTAAAAAGCCTGACTGGCGCACATCCTTGCCGGCGGGTGCGGTGGCATAAGGGAGCCAGATCAACGGGATGCGAAAAAGACGGAAATTCGCATTGAGCAGCGCGACTTTGTTGTCCACGTGAAGCGTGGCGAAGGGCGCAAAAAACATCCAGGAAGGTTTAGTGGGATCGCATACCGTGAGATGGGCATCGTGGAATTTGTATGTCTGCTCATCCACGCGATCCAATTCGCGGGCCTCGAAAGTGAGAGGGTTGGGTGTGAGCAGCACCTCGACATTCGCGCGGCGCTGGACTTTGATAGCGCCGCGGACATTGTGAAATACGCCGCTTCCTGTATCCACGTTGTAGGTTGCATCGTCAGCTTCGACGTGCTGGTTGCTGAAATCAAATTGGATGTGGCCGCGAAGATTAGCGACACGTGTCTTTTCGTTGAAATCCAGGTAGTCGCATTGAATCCGCTTGCCCTCATAGGTCAGCTCGACATCCCCCTCGAAGGATGCAACATCCCCCTTTTTGTCTTTCACTGTATTCGCTTTGATTACGGCGAACCCCTCACGGGCGGGGACACGGGTCTGCGCATGCGCGCCCGGCGTGAGGACGCAAAGGGGCGCGGCGAATGCGAAGATTTGGATTGCGGCACGGCGAAGCCATGCCGCTGTAGGTAAGCGCATCGTCCCGCGAGGCCTCAGTCGCAGAAACAAAAAAACAGGCTGGTAGCCTAACACCGCCCCCAGACCGCCGCAATGCGACACAAAGGGGCCGAATCAACCCTCGGGCCGGCGGGTCTCATTTGCCTGCGGGTTGTACGATTCGTGACAACGGTCTACGGTTGCCAATGGCGGCGGCGCAGCCGGCTGCTAGAATTTCAAACTGTCTCCTTGGAAAAGCCATTCGCAGCGCAAAACGGATAGGTGATCCAAACCTGCAAAAATTGCGGCGCCATTAATGAGGACGCCGCCGAGAAATGTTGCTATTGCGAGTCCCGCTTGAACACACCGGCGGAGACGGTTGCTGTCGCTACGCCTAATCACACATCCAATGCGGCAGACACTACGAGCCCCGCAGTTGAAAAAGAATGGCGCCAAGAATTGACGCACCGCGTTCGCACCTACCGCGCAAAGCGCGAGCGCGCAAACGGAGGCGACCCTGATTCGCAATCCGCTCTTCCATTCGAGCAGCAATCCGCGGGCGGATTTCCGCATGACACCCATGACTCCGTCATTTCGGAAAGCTCTGACCCGCCAAGCCTTGACGAAGATCAATATGAAGACCCGCTTCAAGCAACGCTGGCCGCCGCTGCCACGCGGATTTCGATGGAGGACACGGATCCCGAGTATTACACACCGGCCTCCAAAACAAACCGGGACGCCGTCGAGCACCTCGTCATTGATGTATCCCGGCCTGCAGAGCTTGAGGAATCACAGGTTGTTCAACGACTGGCAAGCTTCACGATGCCGTTCGATTCGCAGCTTATGCCTGTCGCCGACATTTCCTCGCGCCGCCGAGCGGGTCTTGTTGATGCGGCGTGCCTGACATTGGCATTCGCGGGGATCTTTGGATTGTTTGCAGCGTTTGGGGGCCGCCTGGCTCTCGCGAAAATAGACGCGGTGGTCTGCGGCGCAATTGCAGCGCTACTTTACACCCAGTACTTCACCCTATTTACGGTAATGGGGGGAGCCACTCCCGGAATGATGATTGGGGGGCTGCGGTTGGTCAGTTTTGACGGGACCGCGCCCAGGCCAGCACAACTGGCGTGGCGCAGTTTCGGCTACCTTATTTCCGGCGGCACCGTGTTTATGGGGTTCCTATCCACGCTTTGGGATGAGGACCAACTGAGTTGGCACGACCGGATTTCGCAAACCTACATCACGTCCGCCGAAGCACTTCTGACTGCAGAAGGTCATGGCACGCCACCGCACGCACCTCCTGCCTGATTCGCAACTACCCCCTGCTGAAGTGGTGCCGAAATGAAGACGGTGCTATACTTAATTTTCAAGTTCGGATTTCAAAATCTAGCGAGCCGCGACCCATGAACCGTCCTACAAAAATTGCAATCGTAGTCCTGTCTTTGATGGTGTTTTCATACGCCGCACTGGGCTACGTGCTCAAGTCGGACGACGAGAAGTCCTACCGCGCCTTGACGGTCTATAGCGAGGTTCTGGAAAAAGTCCAGGATGAATACGTCGAAGAGCCGAGCATCCCGAAGGCGACAACGGGCGCGCTCCACGGATTGCTGGAATCGCTGGACGCAATGTCCAGTTATATGAGCCCGCAGGAATACTCGGAATTTAAGAAGAATGCCGGTGCGAAGCCCGCGGGGCAAATCGGAGCGGTGCTCTCCAAGAGGTTTCCCTTTGTGATGGTTGTTTCCACTCTTCCGGGCAGCCCCGCCGAGAAAGCCGGGTTGGTGCCGGGTGATCTCTTGGAAGCTGTCGCCGGGTTTACCACCACTGAGATGTCTACAGAGCAAGCAGCGCAAATGCTGAGCGGCGCGCCGGGCACTGTCGTGAAGGTCGGCGTTGTGAGCCGCGGGCGCGCGCAGACGCAAACAGAAACACGCGAAGTCACGCGCGAGGCGCTCGCACCTGTCCACGTCACGGTGACCAAACTTAGCCAGGATGTCGCTTATATCCGAATCCCCACGCTCGACTCGGGGAGGGCTGACGAACTTCGCGCAAAGCTCGTCGAGCTGGACCGCGAAGGTGTGCACAAGGTGATCCTCGATGTGCGCGGCTGCGCGCTTGGCGAAGTATCCGAAGGTATCTCGGCAGCGCGACTCTTCCTTCCATCCGGCACAATCGCCACGCTGCGCGGACAGACCGTCTCTAAGCAGGAATTCGCCGCCGACGCAAGCAAGGTAGTGTGGAAGAATCCCGTGGCAGTGTTGACTTCCGGTGCGACCTCCGGCGCGGCGGAAATTCTTGCCGCGGCTATCGGCGGGAACAAGCGAGGCGAAGTGGTGGGTGAGAGGACATTCGGCAGCGCGAGCCAGCAGAAACTGATTCAACTTGACGACGGCGCCGCAATAAATATCACCATCGCGTATTACTACACGCCAGGCGGGAAGGCAATTCCGGAAGACGGCGTTGCGCCAACGACCGAAGTCCCAACGACCGCGGACGATCCACTCGTTTACAGTCACGCGGAAAATCCACCGCTTACACCGGGCGACCCAAAGAATGATCCGGTCCTCGGGAAGGCGCTTGAGCTCCTCAATGGCGGTCAGAAAGCAGCGGAGCGCCTGACCCCGTTGCGGCGCGCGCATTCACATTTCCCGATCATCACTTAGTGCGGAAGTGGATCCCGCCTCGCTGATTATTTCCCAACAATTCAGAAAACCTATTCGTTTCACGCGTGTGGCGAGGGCGATGCTGTGTCTCCTTGTTGCATGGAGCGCGTTCATTATCGCCTGCGAAAAAAAGCCACAGCCGCTGACCGGAATACAGATCCGTGCAATCACACGAGACCTTGTGCGGGCAGCGAAGAACGGATCGAAGGGACGCGCCGAAACGGGGATGTTTCCGGAGCGCCAGGCCGGCCCGCCACAATCTCGGGGAAGCGGCGCGCCACCGAGTCCGTCTGCCGACTTCATCTTTGTAACTTTGCCGCGCACGAATGAAGGCAAGGCAGATGAAGCGGCGCTCACTGCGATCTTGGATGATATGGACCGCGTGGCGGTGGTTCACCAACTGACGCGCGCGGAAAGGAAAGGCGCGCCGGGAATGGTGCGCTTTGATTACTTCTACGGGGGGCAGCGGACGCAGTCAGTGGAGTTGGTCACGCCGATTGTTGGAAACGGCGCACAACAGGCGCGGGCCACTGATTTGCCCAAATTGGCGATTATTATTGATGATCTCGGCTATGACCGCGAAGCCGCCGAAACCCTGTTTCAAATTCCATATCCGCTGACCGTCTCCGTGCTCCCCCACTTGCCGCTCTCATCGGTTGTTGCTGAGGAAGCCTCGCGCCGCGGCTATCAGGTGCTGCTTCACATGCCGGTGGAATCGAATGGCGGCGAGAAGGCGGAAACCATCGAACTTCGCACGGGGATGAGTGCGGATGACGCGGTGCGAATGCTGCAAGGAATGCTGGACACGGTGCCACAGGCGCTCGGAGTGAACAACCACCAAGGCTCGCTCGGCACGGCCGACAATTCATTGATGAATGCCATCATGCCGGCGCTGCACGAGCGCGGCCTTTTCTTTGTGGATAGCCGCACGACGCCAGCAAGTATCGCCTTTACCTCCGCGCGTCGCGCTGGCGTGCCTGCCGCTTCACGCGACGTTTTTCTTGATGATGATCAGGACGCGGCGGCAATTGGTAAGCAGCTCGAGCTGGCAGTGCGTGACGCAAAGTTGCGTGGGCAGGCTATCGCCATCGGGCACCCGCACCCGGCCACGCTCCAGGTTTTGCAGGACTCCCTTCCGCGAATTCAAAGCGAGGGCGTGGAGATTGTGTTTGCCTCTCAAGTTGTTCACTAGATTGCGATGAAGGCGAGAGTTCCTTAGTCCAAAGTTTCCGCTGCGAGTTGTGCAACGTGCCGCGCGATAGCAAGGCAGGATGTCAACCCGGGCGATTCGAAACCTATCAAATGAATCGCGGATGGGACGGCGGGGTCTCGTGTAATCACAAAATCCGGGGAAGAACCGGCAGGCTCGTTTCCAGTGGCGTCGCGCGGCGGGACGAGCTTTGCGCGCAGTCCCGAGTAGGCCAGCCGCATGTCTTCCGCTTTCAAATCCGGAAGCAACGGACGGGCGCGGCGCACAAATTCTTCGATGGGCAGGCGATCGCTTTCGTAATCGTCTTTACGCGCGACGTATCGCGCCGTCGGGCCAACGAGGACCGTGTCCCACACCGTGCGCGTCAAATGGACGCCGAGGCTCATGCCCTCCGGATGGGGCAGAGGGTACACAAGTCCGCGAACGAGATCCGCGCGTCCGCGCACAATTTCGGCGTATTCGCCGCGAACCGGATAGATGCGATAGCCGGTGAGGCCCAACATTGCAGCAACTTCGTCGGCATATAGCCCGGCGCAGTTGATTATGCAGCGCGCTTCCACGGATTCGTGGATTGAGGTGCGCCCTCCCTCCGCAGCTTCGATTTCCAATCCGGCTAGAATACCGTTCGAGCGAGGCGTAAGCGAAGTCACGAGCGCGTGCGTTAGGATGTGCGCGCCGCGATCCGTGGCCAGCCTCGCGAGCGTCTTGACGAGATCTTCCGCCGAGACGATTCCTGTTGAAGGAACCCAAAGCGCCGCTGCGCCATCCACGTGAGGTTCGCGCGCGCGGATCGCGGCGCGATCAACCAATTCGAGGCCTTCGACTCCGTTGCGCCGGCCGTTGGCTGCAAGCGCTTCAAGTTTGGAGGTTTCGTTCGAATGGGCAGCGACAACGAGTTTTCCCGGGCGGCGGTGGGGCACGCCGTGCGCGGCGCAAAATTCGTGGAGGAGCCGATTTCCTTCAACGCAGAACCGCGCCTTCAGTGAACCGTTGGTGTAATAAATGCCGGAGTGAATTACTCCGCTGTTGCGCGTGCTTGCGCCCATGCCGGGTTTCGGCGCGCGCTCGAGTAGGAACACATCCTGCCATCGAGAGGCGAGTTCGTACGCAATGGCGCAGCCAATAACGCCGCCGCCGATGATGACGATGTTTGCGCGTTCCATTGAAGATGGCCGCGAACAATCCGCGTCCGCAAGAAGAGAAGGGTATTACATGAATAAGGCGGAGAGGCAAACAACTGGTTGCCTCTCCGCCGGAAGAGTCATTCTGATTTGGCCGTCCTCAGCGCTTCGCCCTACGCCGTCCGGTCGAGCAGCTGTTTCAACGGGACGTGCTGCGCCTGTGTGCCATCATGGACGGCGTAAGTGGCAGGGTTTCGCCCTGCCAGTGGCCCCCAGAGAGTTGCGCCGCCGTGGACGCCGTCTTTATTGAGCGCGTAGAAATTGAGGTCCACCATGGCGAGCCGCGCCTTGTCATCATTGAAATTGCGGACAACACGTTGCAAGGCCTCGAGGCACGCGTTCGTCGGAGACATTCCTTTTCGCATCATCTCGACCACGGTGTGCGCGCCGACGATGCGGATATTTTCTTCGCCGAGACCTGTAGAGCCGGCTGCGCCCACGTCATTGTCGACGTAATTCCCCGCGCCAATTATCGGCGAATCACCGACGCGGCCGGGGATCTTCCACGAGAGGCCCGACGTGGTTGTTGTGCCGGAAATATCTCCATTTTTGTCCACCGCAAGGCAATTGATCGTCCCCGTGGGTGGATGCGCGACTACCTCCAGAACAGCATCCTTCATCGCCAGTTTTTCCGGCGTATCGAAAAGTGCGGCAACTTGCGCTTTCCAATCCGGGCTGTCAATTCCCGGCGCCCAGTTTGCCGATGACTTGGCTTTCCATGTCAGCCAGGCTTGGCGCGAGAATGCGGTTAACATGTCGTCCTTCAGTTCGAATCCTTGCGCCGCGGCGAATCGCATCGCACCGTCTCCGACGAGCATGATGTGGGTGGTGCGCTCCATTACGCGCCTCGCGACGAGCGATGGATTTTGGATTCGACGGATGGCTCCCACAGCGCCAGCGCGCCGCGTGGGGCCATGCATAACTTGCGCATCTAGTTCGACTTCGCCCTCCTCGTTTGGTAACCCGCCAAGGCCAACCGAGTGATCGTTCGGATCGTTCTCGACCTCGACGACAACGGCGAGCACAGCGTCGAGCGTATCGCCGCCCTTGTTGAGAATGTCCATACCCTTGTCTAGGTGGCGGAATCCATTTGAAGCGGAAATGATTATTGGGCGCGTGCCTTTCGCGGCAGCCTGCGGAGCAAGCGGCAATGGTTTGAGCGAGTCCGCGTCAGGTCCCTTGCTATAACCATTGCTGAGCGATGAGCCAAAGAGTTTCTGCGCGCTTGCAGCCGCGCCGCCCGCGAGCGTTGTCAAGAAGAATTTGCGACGAGTCCAAATATTCATCGGTGTACCTCACAAGACTATTCGTTTTTCCGCATGCGTGTTTGCATTTCCAGCGCACCCGAATTCCAGAATATGCGCAGCATAGTCCGACGGGCCGCATTTCGGCAAGGCGGGATTGCTTGCGGAGCGCTAAGTGTGAGAGAGGTCTGTCTACTCCTGCGTCAACGGGAGGAAGTACTGCGTGCCCTTAACGGGTTCTTGAATTCGGCGGAGTAATTGTTGCAGGTCATCGTTGCGCTCGACGAAATCAATCTCCGAAGTATTCACGACGAGCAAGTCCGACGCGGTGTAATGGAAGAAAAAGTGTTCGTAGGCGCGCGCGACTTCATTCAAGTATTCGGGAGAGATTCTCGATTCAGCTTGGGCGCCCTTTTTGGCGATGCGTGACCGCAAAACCTCCGGCGTGGCCTGCAGATAAATGACCAGGTCCGGCTTCGGCAATTCCTCCGCGAATGCCTCGTAATAGCGTTCGTAGAGCTTCAGCTCTTCATTGCTCAGGTTCAGATATGCGAATACTTTGTCCTTCTCAAACAAAAAGTCCGCCACTACGGCGCCCGGTGTTTCGCCGATGCCCGCCTCGCGAAGTCGCCGTTGCCGCTCCCAAAGGAAATACATCTGCGCGGAGAACGCCGCGCCGCGCTCCTCCTTGTAGAAGCCGGCAAGAAAGGGATTGTCCTCACAATCGAAAATGCGCCGGGCGTGCATGCGGTCGGAAAGGACCTGCGCGAGCGTGCTTTTGCCCACGCGGATCGGACCCTCGACAACAATGTAGCGGGGCGGCTTAAATGCAGGCTTGGGTGCGAGCTTCTGTTTGGGGGCGGGCACGGATCGCGATTATAGCAAAGGCAGGGCCGGGCGGCGCTCAGGTTCGCGCGGATGCCGCCGCAACGGGCCGCAACCGCGCGGAGAAGTGGCGAAGCATCGGCGCCTGCTCAAGGAGTTCCAGCCCGCGGACTCCAGCGCGCTTGCGCCAAACTTCAAGAATGACTTCCACGACGTAATCAATGTGGCTCTGCGTATAAACGCGGCGCGGAATTGCCAGCCGCACTAGATCCATTTTTGCGTTGTTGCCAAACATTAGCGTCCCGATTTCGACGGAACGGATTCCGCCTTCAACATAAAGCTCGCCAGCGAGAGCAACGCCTGGGAATTGATCCGGAGGAACATTTGGCAGGAACGCGCGCGCATCAATATAAATGGCGTGGCCTCCCGGGGGGAGGACGATGGGCACTCCGGCCTCGGCGAGATGATTTCCAAGATACGCGGTCGAGGCGATCCGGTAATTCAAGTAGTCCTCTTCAAGCGCCTCATTCAATCCGACGGCAACAGCTTCCAGATCGCGTCCAGCGAGGCCGCCGTAAGTGGGGAAGCCTTCGGTGAGAATCAGCAAATCGCTTTCGAGCCGCGCGAGCACGTCATCATTGGTGCAAAGGAAGCCGCCGATATTTGCCATGCCGTCTTTCTTCGCGGACATCGTGCAACCATCGGCGTGACTAAACATTTCCTGCGCAATTTCGCGGGGCGTGCGCGTTTCAAAACCTTTTTCCCGGAGCTTGATGAAGTAGGCGTTCTCCGCGAACCGGCATGCGTCAATGTAAAGCGGTATTCCATGGCGTTTGCAGACCTGCTTCACTTCACGGATGTTCGCCATAGACACCGGCTGGCCGCCGCCGGAATTATTTGTGACCGTCATCATCACAAGAGGCACGCGCTTCGGCCCGACGCGCTCGATCAATTCTGCGAGCCGCGCCGTGTCCATATTCCCTTTGAAAGGGTGAATGCGGGCTGGTTCCAGCGCTTCCGGGATCGGCAGGTCCACCGCTTCCGCGCCGACAAATTCACAATTCGCGCGGGTGGTGTCGAAGTGCGTGTTGTTGGGGACAACGTCGCCCTTCTTGCACATCACGCTGAAAAGGATCCGCTCCGCGGCGCGCCCCTGATGCGTGGGGATGACGTGACGGAAGCCGAAGATGGCCTGCACGGAATCACGGAAGCGCGCAAAGCTCGGCGAGCCCGCATAGGATTCGTCACCGCGCATCAAGGCGGCCCATTGCGCGGTGGACATTGCGCCGGTTCCGGAATCGGTCAGCAGGTCAATCAAGATGTCTTCCGCAGCGACAAGAAAGAGGTTCCATCCGGCGGCTTCAAGCAGGCGGCGCCGCTCGTCGCGCGTTGTGCGACGTATCGGCTCGATGGACTTGATGCGAAATGGCTCGATGATGGTCTTGATTGCCATAGTAAGAAGTCGTGGAAGGATGATGGAAACACAATCTTCGGGGAATGGAAAGAGTCCTCGCGATTCCCGGACCCCACTTCAATAGCTGTGCGGGGGAGAGAGCTGATTGCGTTTCAAGCCTTTGCTCGCGAGCCAGACCACAACGGCGATCATACCAAGCCATCCCGTTATGCGCATAGCAGAGGCAATTTGCGTGTCGTGGGCAAGCAACCCGAGTTTGCCGAAAAGATAGTTCCAATCGTGGATCACGTATTCGGAGTCGCCCACGGTCAGGAGAGGCAGTTCCTGTGCGCGGGCGTCAGCCATGTAGGTGGCGATGGGAAGAAACTGCTCGAAGAAAAAGAACATGCAGAAGGCGACGCCCTGCGGTTGCCGGCGAAAGGCAAAATAAACCGCCAAGGCAAATGGGGCTGCGAGTTGAAGAAATGTTCCACCGGCAACACTTATGAATTCACCGAACCAGCGGAACAACAAATGACCGCCCTCATGTACGGGGATAAAGACAAGATCAATCAAGCGCGGGAATTCCCAGCCCGCTGCCAATCCGACCAGGGATGTTGCATAGAAAATGATCCAGATCCAGATAGCAACGCGCGGGATTGGCCGCCAATCCTCTCCAAGGTTCTCAAGGAACGGCAACCGCTCAGTCCATGATTCAGGCAGTCTCATGCCGCCATTCTAGTTGTCCCGCGCTACCAGCTCTTTGCGACAGCCGCGAGAACGTGCGCCAGCGCATCGAGGTCGCGAGTGTCAATCACTTCACCGGGCGAATGAGAATAGCGCAGCGGCCAGCCCATTCCCACGTCGAGCGTTCCATATGGCAGGAATGTCGCGCCGTCATTTCCTCCGCCAGTGACGCCGTATTGCACGGGGATGTGGTTGAGCTCGCAGATTTTCACGACCTTGTCCGAAAGGTCGCGCGGCGTGATGTTTGATCCATCCACGGCGCGGACAACGAAACCGTGCCCGAGAATCGCGTCCGCAAACCGTTTGGATTCCAGCGGCGAATCCGAACTCACGAATGTATCAATCGCAAAAACATAATCCGGGGCGTGATTGTCAGTAGCCATTTTCTTTGCTGCCGCGGCGGCGCCGAAAAGGCCCAATTCTTCGCCCCACGAGAAAATGAAAGTGACGTCGCGGCCGGGAAGTTGCGGGCCCAGCGCCCAGATCGCCGAGATTGCCGCGGCACAGCCAACGCGGTCGTCAAAACTGCGCGCGTTCGCTTTGTGGCCCGCGAGGGGAATATATTTCTTCGGAACCGTGACGTAGTCCCCGGGGATCGTATTGGGGTTCGCCGCCGTGTTTGCGCTGAGGATCGTGCCTACCGTGATCCCTAGCGTGGCTAATTCCTCTTTACTTCGCGCTCCGATGTCCACAAGCCAGCGCATCCCTCCTGCCGCCGCGCCGCCGCGTCCGCCGCCTCCACCCGCCTCCTGCTCACCTCCCGCCTCACCGCCGGCGCCACCGCCTGCAGGCGCGCCTCGACCGCCCGCGGCAGCACCCGCGCCACCGGCTCCTCCCGCCGCAGCTCCTGCTCCTCCTCCCGCCAAAGTAAACCCAGGCAAATACCAACCTGCGGGCAACTGAATCACTCCCGGGAGATCCCCCTTGACTGTATGCACGAGCACCGCATGCGCCGCGAAGAAATACATGGTTCCGCCGCCGCGTGACACCACCTGCAGCCGTCCATCGTCTGTCTCTCCGATCACCTCGAACCCGATCTCGTCCATGTGCGCGACGACCGCAAGATGCGATGTCTTCGAACTCTTCCCGCCGTCACCGACATGCACCCATATATCGCCGGTTTCAGGATCTGACTGCGCTTTGGCCCACGGCGGCAGGAGCCTCATAACGAGGGAGCGCATATCATCCTCGTGCCAACTCGCCCGGTACGTGCTCACACCATATGCTTCCGTCAGCTTGGAGACGAGTTCCACCGGCGTTGGCGCAACCATTGGCGCCGGGGGCAGGGCAGGGCGCTGCAGCGGCGCGAAAGAATGTTGCATCGGTTGCGTTGCCGCGCTTCCGCCCGCATAAACTTCAAGAAGCCGCGTCAACGCGACGAGATCATCGCCGTCGATAATTTCCCCGGGTGTGGACGGCCAATCAACGGGGATTCCCAATTGTGCGACTTTTTCGGGGAGTGGCACTGCGATGGCGTCGCGTCCCCTTGGCAATGGGACGGTGACATCCGTGGCAACCTTGATCCCGTTTTGCTGCGCAAGATTATTCAGGCTGGCGGCAAACGCCTTTGCGCCCTCGGTTGCCGCAGGTCCTGTATCTCCGATCAAGGCGCCGCTGCCATCGGGTTGTTTCGGCTCAACCGGCTGGGTTCCGCCGCGGCCGCCACCGCGGCCACCCTGGGCTGCTTGCGCGTCGATTCCTGCTTGTGATCCTCCGCGCGCTGCGATGGCCGCAAGCTGCGCGGCCGTTGGGCGCCGGGGAATCATGCGGCCGACATAGATCACTTCATCGGGTTTCCCAGATGTGGAGAGCGTTTGCATCAGGCGGTCGATTCCGCGTGCACCACTTAATTGCTGTCCGAGAAATGCGACAACAAGAGTTCCCTTCACATTCGCGGGATTCAGATTTCGCAGCATTTCCACGAGCGCCGCGGAGCCGAACCGGTCACCAATCGCGGGTGAAGTAAATCGCCCATAGGCCATTTCATAAAGATGACGGTTGATCGAAATAGGGTCGAGCACGTCCACGCCTGTCGCGCGCGCTTCGGCTCTGGAGCCGGCGCCGATGTCCACATAAATGTCGTCCAGATAATCAGCCCGCGGCGGATTCAGGCGGCCGCCCTGCAAATGCGTTGAGAGTCCAGCCACAACTCCGGGAACCATCTTCCCCGAGCGAGTCTGGATGTGCACGGGCGCCGCAGCATAGAACGCGTCGTAATAGGCGAAAGGAGCCGCATTCGGTTCGCGCTGCACGCGGAGATATCCATCGTCGGTGATTCCACTGACGACGTATCCGACCTCGTCCATCGGAGTTGCAATCACGCGGACGGGCGCGCCCGTTCCGATGGCGATGATTACGTTGCCCATGGTGTCAACCTGCGGCTTCCACTTCGCCAGCCTCGCCTTGATTTCTTTTCCGAGGGTTTGCTCGTAGCCCGACACCGCGGGCGTTTCGACAAATTTCGCGAGGTCCTGGCGCAAATCCTGCGCTGATGCGCGAGTGCCCAGCCCCGTCGCGAATCCGGCGAGCACAACTACACAGGCAACGTGACGAAATTTCATGGACGACTCCTTTTTCATTTTAATGACGGGACCTGAGTGCGCGCTCTTGCCGCGCGGCGCTGACTCTACCGCGCCCGGCGGCGGCTGGCAACCGCGCCGTGCCGGACGAAAGAAAGACGCCCGTCGCAGCAACCGGGTTTCGTTAGCGGGGATTGTTCTTACTTGGCGAGTTGTTCGAGCAGAGCTTCTTGTTTCACAAGCGCGAGACGAGCAGTTGCCCCAAGCGCGGCGCGATAGACAGCAAACGAGGCGGCGCTCATCGCGAGGTAAATGATTGGCAGGAGCCAAAGCTCTGCGAGCCAAATGGTAAGAGCGGCGGTTATGGCGATAATCCCTACGGTCCCGAGGAGAATTCCCATGGACATAAGGACATTCATGCCGGCGGCGCTTTGCCGGCGTACGCCAAACTCAAATTTCCGAGCGAATTGGATTGAAAGCCAGTTCCCCGCGATGAAGGTGATGATGGCTACGAAAGGCAAGCCCGCCCAGGTGGCCAGCAAAACCTCAATCCGTGGAGTGGGGCCCATCACGAGGATGAGTCCAAACATGAACAGCGATTCGACCGCTATCAGCGTCCCCTGAAAAATATTCTTCGCCATCATCACGTCTCGAAATGAAATCGGCGAAAGAAAAAGCCGCTCGATGCCGCGGCCTTCATAGGCCAGAGCGTTCTGGCAAAGCTGGGAATTCAGCAGGAATACATAAAACATTGCAAACGGGTATCCAAAATCTCCAGTGATGAAAGAAGATCGCGGCACTCCCCCTCTGCCCATGTTCATCGCGGACATCCGGAACAGCACGATAATAATCAGCGGCATAAACAAATTCATCAGCATTGCTGTGTTGCGATAGAAATAGCGGAAGTCCTTGGCTAGGATTGCCGCAACCGGCGCGCGCAGGAAATGAATCCCGCTATCCGGCGCAACTACAACTGGAACAGGAGTCACGGGGCGCACCGCAGCGGGCTTGCGCGCCGAAGGCGCCGCACTTTCCCCGAGATCTTCTCCGCGAAACTTGGCCCGCAATCTGATTGTGTACAAACCCGCAAATGCTGCGGCGTAAACCAACACGCCCCCGGCAGCTATAAAGACGTCCGTGGAGCGCCCGTTGAACGCGGCAACCAAGCTCGCCGCGACTCGGCCCGGCGGCAACGTCGTGAGGACCGGCATCCAATTCGTCAGCGTTCGCGCGATTCTGCTTCCTTCTTGCCTGAAGAGAAACTGAGAGAATTGCATGCCGATAATAAAAAGCGTGAACACCACAACCATGATTTCGCGCGTCCGGCGCTTTGCGAGCAGACGATCGAGCCAAGTAAAGAGCATCCGATTAAAGAGCAGGTTCATCAGGATGGAAGAGCCGAGCACGAGGACCATCCAACCTGAGAGATCCGGACGCGCGATGCTGATGCCGATGCCGAGGCAGATATGCCAGAAGACGCAAGTCAACGCGATGGGGTCGGCGAGCCCATAGCTCACAGACAGCGCGAAGAACGCCGGAAACCGCATCGGAAAACGCAAGAGACCACTGATGTCTAAATCCGGCGCGAACTGCGCTGTCATGATGGGAATAAATTGCCAGAAAAAAGCAAAACCCCAGACGATGATTGTGAGGACGCCTGTTTTACCTGTTTCCGCAAGAAAATAACCCGCGATGATGAGGCCAGCTCCAGAGCCGAGGGCCATCAATCCCCAGATGGCTTCTGTAACGACCGACATGATGAAATTCATCTTTGCGGTTGATTTGCGAAGACCGTTGCGGAAAAGCCGCCAGCGCAAACCCACCACCAGGTGGATCTGCTCGCCAATTCCGGAAACGTGCGCTACTTCAGCCATGAAAGCTCATCCTCGGATTTCGTCACCGCACCTTCCTGTCCTACGACCGCAAGGAAGATCTGTTCGAGCGTAAGTTTTTCAGCCGTAGCGCTCCCCGACCCATCCGGGTGGGCCGCGGCAACTCCCGCACGCAATTCGTCGAGCGAGCCCTGCGCAACAATCTTGCCTTTGTAAATAATCGCGACGTGGCTGCACAGGCGCTCGACGATTTCGAGAACGTGCGAGGTAAGAAAAATCGTCGCGCCGCGCGACGTCATGTTGTGCAGCATATTCTTGAGCGTGCCCGCGGCGATGGCGTCCACGCCTTCGAATGGTTCGTCGAGGAACAATATCTTCGGCCCGTGAATTACGGCTGCCGCAAGCGCCAGTTTTTTCTTCATGCCGTGCGAATAATCAACGATGAGTGTCTTCTCGCGGTCCGCGAGGTCCATGAAGTCGAGCAGTTCCGCCGAGCGCTGCGCGGCGGTCCCGCGTTCCAGGCCGTACATGCGCCCGACGAAATTCAGATACTCCTTGCCGGTCAGGCGGTCATAGAGCGCAAGCCCTTCCGGCACCACGCCGATCTGCCGCTTCACGTCGATGGGGTTTTGTTGAAAATCCAGTCCCAGCACTTGCATGTTTCCTGCGGTTGGCGCAAGCAGTCCTGTCAGCATGCGGATCGTAGTGGATTTTCCCGCGCCGTTCGGGCCGAGAAATCCGAAGAATTGCCCGGCTTCCACCTGGAAGCTGACGTTATCCACCGCGACCAAACTGCCGAATGTGCGCGTAAGCCCTTGCGTTACGATTGCCGCTGGCGACATCACCCCTCCCCGATTGAATACGGCGAGTAATGATAGATTGTTTCCGCGAAAGCAACCACAGGAGTTGTTTATTCGGCTTGGTGCTGATAAAAAAGAGGTGTCGGTAGCAGAGATTGTCTTGCCGATTTAGCGAGCAAATTCAAGGGGGATCTATGTTTAGAGTATCAGTTCTTGTGTTGTCTTTCGCAGCGGCGGCGCTGTTCGGACAGGGCGGCCCGAAGCCGGATACGTCCGCACCGACAAAAGTCACAGGTCCCGGCAAAAGTACTGAATCTGGCACTAAGTATTGGGACATCAAAGTTGGCACTGGCACCACAGCCGCCACCGGGAAGACAGTCACAGTTCATTACACAGGATGGCTCGCCAACGGAACGAAATTTGACAGTTCCGTAGACCGCGGCCAACCATTCGGGTTCGTCCTTGGCGGGCGTGTAATAAAAGGTTGGAACGAGGGTGTCGTGGGAATGAAAGTCGGCGGCAAACGCCAATTGCGGATTCCTCCCGAATCGGGTTACGGGGCCCCCGGTAATGGGCCAATCCCGCCAAATTCGACATTGATCTTCGACGTAGAACTTCTCGGCGTTAAGTAAAGGACACTATTCGAATTTGCGAAGTGCCTGTCGGCCCGCTCCATTAAGGTGCGGGCCGTAGTCTTTCAATCTGCCGCGGGGACCAGCATCTTGCTCGCGCGATAGATTGGATAGCTTGCCGCCAGCACAACGAGCGCCCACAAGCTGTTCTTCGTGTCGCCCGTAATCGCGCTGGCCAGGAACGCGAGCGATCCCGCGAGCGCAAAACCCGTCGTCCACGGATATCCCAACGCACGATACGGCCGCAGCGCTTCCGGCTCGCGCCGCCGCAGAACGAAAAGGGAAGTGAATGATAGGGTGTAGTTGGCCACAAAAAAGAACGCGGTGACTGCCAATACTTTTTCAATGCTACCCGTGGCAATGAACGCCATTGTGACCACCGTGCTCAGGAAGAGTGCGACATTCGGCGTTCCACCGGAATTGATTGATGCACCGCGCCGCGAAAAGAAACGGTCGCGGCTCATGCCGAAAAGGACCGGGCTCGCTTCCAACAAACATGCATTTAGGCCACTGATGAGCGACACGATCATCACGCCGCGAATCACCGTATCTCCGTGCGCTCCGAAAATTCTTCCGGCGACAAGCCCCAGTGCGAAGTTGTTTCCGGCGAAAGATTCCATCGGCAAGACGTATACGAGCCCGAGATTTAACAGGAGGTAGATCCCGAGGATGGAAAGCACGCTGCCGATCATTGCCCTCGGCACCTCTCTCCCCGGATCGCGCACCTCTTCCAGGAAATACACAATGGAATCCCAGCCGTCGTAGGTGTAGATCACCGCCTGCATTGAAAGAAGGAACCCGACCAGCAAAGTCATGCCGTGCGGGGCAACCAGGGCAGCGTGGGGAAAGCCCCCCGATTTTCCTCCCACAACAAAACACAGCACCACAATCGCGACGAAGCCAAGAGTCTTAAACACGGCCGTGATTTCCTGAATCCGGCTGCCCCAGCGCACGCCGAGCCATTGCAGCGACGCGATGATGAACGTAATTGCCAGCGATACGGCCACTTTGTGATTTCGCAGTGCCGGGAGAAGGTCACCGCTGTACTCTCCAATGACTATGGAAATGAATGCGACAGAGCTGCAGCAGGAGATCCAATCGCTCCAGCCAACGATAAATCCGGCGTAGTCACCGAGCGCGCGGCGTGCAAATACATACTGACCGCCCTCGCGCGGGATCATCGCACCCAGTTCTGAAAGTGAAAATGCGCCGATTAGCGCATAGAGCCCGCCGATTATCCACACTGCGAGAAAGAGCCAAGGGACCGGCAAACGCGCCGCAATTTCTCCTGGGGTGCGAACGATTCCGCCGGATATCGTCGTCCCGATCGCGACTGCAATCCCGAAGCCCATCCCCAGAATTCGTAGCAGCCGGCCAGCAGCCGGGCGTGTGATTTTCATGGCTTGGGAATCATTCAAGTTGAATCACCCGCCAAAGCAGCGCGTTCGCCGGGCGTGTTGCAATAACTCGCACAGCGGGAATAGATTGTACGGCACGGAGCCGACGATGAGCACGCAAGCGAAAACATTGCCCGGGCGTTATTACACAGATCCGGATGTTTTCCAAAAAGAGATGGAATCATTTTTTTGCGACATGTGGTTTTCCGGCTTGCGTTGCGAGCAAATTCCAGACCCCGGCGATTATCATCTTTGCGAAGTGGCCGGCGAAAACATTATCGTTACGCGAGATAACGGCGGCGCAGTGCGCGCGTTCTATAACGTTTGCAGGCATCGCGGGACAAGGATTTGCCGCGAAGAGCGCGGAAAATTTGCCGGGCACATTCAGTGCCCGTACCACGGCTGGACCTACGGATTGGATGGCAAGCTACTAGGCGCCCCGCACATGGAAGAAGGCTCGTTTCACCGGGAGGATTACCCGCTTCATGCAGTTCACGTGGACATGTGGGCGGGACACGTCTTCCTTAACCTGGCGCCACACCCGAGGCCCCTCGTGGAGCAATTGGCGGATCTGCTTGAGAAATTTGCCGCTTGGGGGATGCAGGATCTTCGCCTGCACAAGCAGCATGTGTACGAAGTGAAAGCCAATTGGAAGCTGATCATCTCCAATTACAATGAATGCCTGCATTGCCCGATCCTTCATCCGCTGTTGTGCCGCGTATCAGATCCGATGAGCGGAGACAACGATCCACCGCAGGCAACATATATCGGCGGGTCGATGCGATTTCGCGGGGGAGCGCAGACCATGAGCGTGGACGGCCAGCGCCGCCGTGAATATTTGCCGGGCTTAAGCGAGACGCAGCGCCAACGCGTTCTCTATTACGCGATCTATCCAAACCTGCTTCTCAGTCTGCATCCGGATTACGTGATGGCGCACAGGTTGTGGCCGCGCGCCGTGGACCTGACGCAAGTGGCCTGCGAGTGGTACTTCCATCCCAAAGAAATGGCCAAACCGGATTTCGACGCGGACGACGCGATTGAGTTCTGGGACGCCACCAACCGCGAGGATTGGGAGATTTCGGAGCTGTCGCAGAAGGGAATCAGTTCTCGAGCCTACGAACCTGGCCCCTATTCTACCCGCGAAGGACTTCCACAGGCGTTTGACAGGTTCATTTTGGAACAGGAGCGCCGGAGTCGTTAGAGCAACGGTTCTCTTTGAACCCACGATCACTCAGGCGCCTTGAATTCTCGGCCAACCATAGCCTGCCCCACCCCCAACGGAGCTCAGTACCCTTTCTGCTTGTTATCACTTTGGCATGCTATGTGCACGTCGCACTTGCCCGATACCGCGTACCCACTATAATTTTTGGCATAGCGAGCGCGGATTCTGAATGGTGCCCACAAAAGCTCACGGGCTTCGGGCGCGAGCTATCTTCTTCTTTCTTCAGCGAGGAGTAACATGAACACAAATCATGTCCGAAGGTGGATGGCCAAGTTTGGTCTGGCCCCAGCTTGTGCGTTGGCGGCGGTCCTTTTTCTTCTCATTTGGAGCATGCGAACTCATGCCCAAAACAACACGCGAGACCATACCCCCGTCCCTGTGACATCTGACTGGAGCAACAGGCATATGGTCTATTCCGCACCCGCTTCGGCGGCCCAAGCGCAGAGACTCCAGGCAGAGCCGCGATATCTCAATCAGCTGAAGCAGCGAAATGCCAAGGTTCCGCAGGTGAAGGACGCTCGATGATCGTTGAAGGTGCGCCTGTCGCGCAACTGAATGACGCCTGTAGGGAGAAAAACTGGGCGGCAAGCCATAATAAGGAGAACCGGGTCATGAGATTCAAAATTGACGCGCGAGTCGCAATGGGAGCCGCGCTTTGCTTTGCGCTTGCGATCGCTGGATGCAAAGGAGCGGCACAAAGTGGCAGTGGCGGAAATGCCGCGAAACCCCGTGAGGATTGGGGTATGTCGCTACTCAGCGGCGGAACCGTTGGACCCGGACAGTTTCCTGCCAAATTCACGTTTGACATAACAGCCACCCCGGACTGCACGAATGATTTCGTTGTTTACAACACCAGCTTGACAGGCGCCTCTGGAACAGCGGCCAACATCATGGCATTCAATGAACTCTATTCGACGCAGGGCGTCGCGGGCGGCTTGTGTGCCCAGAACGGACCATCCGTGTATTGGTCGTACTTCACAGGCACTGGCCAGGCAGTGACCTCCGTAACTCTTTCGGGTGACGGGAAAAAAGTGGCATTCGTTGAGACCGCCCCAGGCGGCGCGACACTCCGCATTCTGGAGTGGCAATCCGGCGAAGGCACGGGCGCGGGCACCCCGGCGAACGTGGATCAGGACATCTCGGGCTCGGCTTGGTCAACATGCCCGGCCGGAAAATCCTGCGTTGTAAGTATCCCGTTCAACGGCTCCGCTCCGGACACGAATTCGGCGCCCTTCTACGATTTCAACGACGACATTCTTTACGTGGGTGATGACAACGGCAGCGTGCATAAGTTCACAGGCGTTTTCAATGGGACGCCAATCGAGGTCACGACCAGCTGGCCAATTGCAGTCGATTCGGGAACAGTTCTCAGCGGACCCGTTTTCGATACTGTATCCAGAAACCTGTTCGTTGAAGACAGTACTGGACTCCTCAGCTTCATCCTGGAAACAGGCAGCACTACTGGTACGTGCGGTTCGGGCAGCCCGCCGTGTCTTGGCTCAGCCACCCAACAAGTTGGCACAGAAAACCCCGTGCCACCGTCGTCCGCCAATGTGGACGCTCCCGTAGTAGACGGCTCAACCGGAAGAGTGCTCGCCTTCAATGGTAATGGTGACTTCGGTGGCAATATCCACAAGCTGGGCACCGTTTTGCAGGCGGACACGGCCTTGAATAGCATAAATTCATTCTGGATTGGCGGTAATGGCGTGGCTTGCAATGGCTCTTCTGTCTGCTCACCTCTTTACGCGGGCGCTTTTGACAACGACTATCTAAACAGTTCCACGCCGAATATCGCTGGTCACATGTATGCTTGCGGGAAGGATAACACCAGGACAGATAGACCGGCTCTCTATCAGTTCACCTTCGCTGCCGCCACCGGAAACCTGACTGGAGTGGGTACGTCCCTGAGTGGTTTAGTGGATGCCAGCCCTGAAGCGTGCTCTCCAGTGACCGAGATCTTTAACACCAACATCACCGGAGGCGCGAAGGACTTTATTTTCTTCAGCGTGGGAGCATTTCCCAATTTTGCCGATCCAATACCCGTTACCAGTCCCTGCAACATCAACACCTCAAATGGCGACAACGAAGGCTGCCTCATTTCCATGGACGTGACAAGTTTCGAAGGAGCCACTCCGGCAACCTGGCCGCCTACGTCTGTTACGGCTGCGACTTTAATCACCGCGGTTTCGATGCCGCTGCCGCCTCTACCCAATGAGGGCTCTACTCCAAGTTCCACAAGCGGAATCGTTGTGGACAACGTTGCCGATCCGACGCTCTCACCGCAGGCATCCAGCATTTACTTTTCTTATGGGACAAATGCGGATGTGACCGTAAAGTGCAACGGTGTCACTGGCATCGGATGTGCTGTGAAGTTAACGCAGTCCGCTCTGCAATAAGTGCGAAGGGACGGGGTGCACAAAATCCTTGTTGGGATCCAACCTCAAAATTCTCGGACTGATTCGTGATGCCATTCGATTGGAATGGCATGCATTCTAATCTTGAAGTCTTTCCTCCGGAACCTCCTTTCTTCATATGGTCAATCAGACAGACTCATCTGCAGCGGTGTGGCAGGAGACCGGGCGTGGGAAAAACGAGTCCGGAAGCAAATGGATGGAGCCAGCAGCTTGGCAAAATTGCCATGCCCCGGCTTGAGGGAAGTCTAGAACAGGTTATGCTGCGCCAGCGGGGCGGAACTTAGGTGGAGCGACGTCGAGCACCCTGCCGGCGATTGCGGGATATTCTCTCCATGAACTGCGAATCGTTGCACACGATTCAAGTACCCGCAACTGCGTGCATGTTATCGCTTGTGAAGGCCATATAGTTCTGTCGGTACCAGTCAATCGTAAGTGAAAGCGCGGCATTCAGGTTGACCTTCGGCTCATAATCCAAGACTCGCTGCGCTTTCTCGAGAGAGGGAACCCGAATCTCAATGTCGGGAATGTCCGTCTTGACAAACTTGACTGGCGACTCTGACCCCGTCATTTCGATAATCTTTTGGGCAAGCTGCAGAACCGTGAGGGTGTTCTGCGGATTGCCGATGTTGAAGTCCTCGCCGATCGCTTCTTTCCGGCCTATCATTTCCATTAGCGCGTCGCAGAAATCCTCGATATAGCACCAGGATCTGATTTGAGAACCGTCGCCATGTACCTCGAGGGGTTTTCCCTCCAATGCAGAGAGAATAAACTGCCGGATGGCGTAGGAACCGAGTCTGCGCGGGCCGAAAATATTGAAGGGCCTCACCGTCGTAGTGGGAAGGCCGCTCTCCCGATGATAGGACTTGACCAGGTGCTCGCCTGCGAGCTTTGCGATGGCGTAGCTCCACCGGGCTTCCGCGGCCGGGCCCACCGCAGTCGGAGCATTCTCGTGCACGCGGAAGGAGTTGACGCCAAAAACCTCACTCGTGGAGAAATAGACGACGCGGTCGATGTGGGGGTTCCTTTTCACTGCCTGGAGGAGCCGCGAAGTGCCGATAAAATTGGTCTCCAGAGTTTCTCGCGGAAACGCGCACACCCGGCCCACACCCAGGATGGCGGCAGCATGAATAACGATTTGCGCCGTCGCGGTATACTTCCGCAGACTCGCTTCGTCCATGATGTCCGCCTCAACAAGTTCCACGTTGCGATGCGACGGAAGGGAAGTGAACGAAAGAGGCTGGTCTCGGAACGTCCGGTCAAGCAGGATGACGTGATTGTTGTCCGCGAGCCGTTCGCCAAGGCTGGAGCCAATAAAACCTGCGCCGCCGGTGATCAACACGACCTTATTGCGAATCTCGGTCCGTACGCGTTGCCCGGCTTCGACGATTGGCGGGTGTCCCTCGCGATCCCCATGTGGTGAAGGGGCTTTTCCCCCGTTTACCGCTATGGAGTCCTGCGCTTTCATGATTTCGTCAATGGTCGGGATGAATCGGCTCCGAACAGTCAAATTCTTGAGGGTCGTCCGCAGCCTTTGGAGTCTTTCCGGCGACGCCATACGGACACAGACGAGCACATCATCAATCTTTCGCGCCCGGGAAAACTCCGAGAGGAGCGTCGTCGGTCCGAGGACAGGTACACCCGCGACATCGGTGCCAATCTTGCGCATATCATCATCGAGGAATCCGACGATCCTCGTCCCCGGGCGGGTCGCCATCTCCTTCGCAACCGAGGCGCCCAACAAACCAGCGCCGATCAAGAGCACGCGGCGCGGCTCCAGTCCGTCATCTGTTGTTAGCTTATGGGAGTGACGCTCGTAGATAAAGCGACGGAGCAGTCGCAACGCGAGCGCACCCTGCGTCGATAGAAGAAAATCAATCGCGATTACGCTGCCGCCTATGCGAAACAGGTTCAGGCTCTGTGGGAGAGTGAAGCGGAGTACCAGTAATCCCAGTGAAAGTGAAGCGTAGGCCGCAGTGAGACGCGTGGCGTCGAATACGCTGACGTATTTCCATTGCGTGCGATGCACGCGGAACGCATAACCCATTAGCAACCGGCTGGCAATCATCGGCAGCACGAGCAAATGCATCTGGTGGGCATAATTAGGAGGAATACTCCCTTCATACCGCAAGAAATACGCGAGGCAAAACGAAAACCCAAGGACCATGCCGTCCAAGATCAGCCGATTAGTCTTCGAGTAAGGGTCATAACGCATGCGGTCGTCCTTCGGGAGTTTCGTGCTCCAGTGTCTTGCTTGATTGTTCTGTGAAGTCTGGAGGAGCCGGGTCAGCTCTTCCGCAGTCGAATGGCCGCGGCCGCGGCTTCAATCCGCTTGCGCAGAATGCGCAGCGGCCGCCTGTGAAACATGGAAGAATTGCCGGACGGAGTCCACGACGATTCGAACCTGCTCAAGAGTCGTCTCGGCGCTCATGGGCAGGGAGATAACTTCACGGCAGATATTTTCTGTCTCGGGCAGATTTTGCGGCGCCAGGCCCAGTCCATGATGTTCCCAAATCGGTTTGCGCCAGTGAATCAGAGTCTCGACTCCAACAGATTCCAGGTGACGGTGAAGATCGTCGCGGTGATGCGTGCGGATGACGTAGTTCTGAAAGCTGTCGCGGTAATCCGGTTCGCTAAAGTGGGGCAACCGCAAATCGCCAACGCCCATTAGGCCGTGCTTATAAAGGTCTGCGATCGAGCGGCGGTACTCGATCCAATCCGGCAAACGACGCAGCTTCACATCGAGAACGGCTGCTTGGACATTGTCCAGGAGGGCCGTGTAGCCGTGATGGTGAAACTCATGAGTTTGACGGTCTTCGCCATTGAACCGGAGAAGTGTCGCTATTCGAGCAACGCCTGAATCGTTGGTGGTTATTGCGCCGCCGTCTCCAAGCCCACCCAGTGATTTGAATGGATAAAAGCTGAAACAACCCGCCAAGCCGAAGGAACCCGCCCTCCTGCCTTTGAAACCGGCGCCGATGGATTGGGCGGCATCCTCGACGACAAGAAGCCCGTGCCGGTCGGCGATGGCTAGGATTCGGTCCATATCGCTGACGCGGCCATTCAGATGTACGGGAAGCAGGGCCTTTGTCCGGGAAGTGATCGCTGCTTCGATGAGGTCGGGGTTCATGTTGTAGTCAGCGGCGACATCGATCAGAATTGGTCGCGCGCCCGTATGGACAATCGCGGAAATGGTGGCCGGGAATGTGTGAGCGACCGTGATGACTTCGTCGCCCGGACCAACGCCAGCGGCAACCAAGGAGAAGAAGAGCGCGTGGTAGCAGGAGTTGACCCCGACGGCGTACTTGACGCCGGCAAATTCGGCCAGATGGGCTTCGAAATCGTGGAGCTGTTGACGGAGAACAAGATCACCCTTGGACAGCGTATCGGTGACGGCAAAATCAATTTCGTTCTTGTACCGGCGATATTGTTCCTTTGGGTCCACAAATGGCACGCGGTAGACCATCTTCCATCCTCCTGAGATCGCGCAAAGGGTTCGCTGCTAAGTCTTGGCGCATTGAGTCGTAATCGCCGCGCGCGGCACCCGGCCTGATCGAACCGCGGAAAAGAGATTCATCGCAGCTCCGGCAAGTTCCTCAGCGGTCAAACCGTGGGCTCCCCGCAAGTAGTCCTGGCTCCCAGCTACGAGGGAAAACTCGGATGGCAACCCAATCCGCCGGAAGGGCACCCGGGTTCCGGAGGACTCTGCAAGAACCTCGGCTACGGCGCTTCCCAGACCACCAATGACGCTGTGTTCTTCGATTGTGAGAATTGCGCAAGTTTCACGCGACGCAGAGAGAATGGCGCCTTCATCGAGAGGCTTCAGTGTGGGCATGCTCAGCACACGGGTCTCGACACCACGCCGCGCAAGCAAATCTGCAGCCTGAGTAGCAACCTGAAGTATTCCTCCGGTGGAGATGAGAGTAACGTCTGTGCCGTCGCGCAGGAGCAATGCCTTCCCGATCTTAAACTGGATTCCTCGCTCATGAATCACAGGCTCGCCGGCGCGGCCAATCCGCAAATAGCAAGGGCCCGGGTGAGAGACCACCGCGCGAGTAGCGTGGAAAGCTTCAATCGGATCCCCGGGTGCGACCACCGTCATCCCCGGCATGGCGCGAAGCAACGCCAGATCTTCGGTTGCGTGGTGCGTCATCCCCAATCCGCCATATGCAAAGCCGCCTCCCAATGCCACGATTTTCACCGGCAGATTGTGATAGCAGACGTCATTGCGGATCTGTTCGAGGCAGCGCAGGGTGGGAAAATTAGCGATCGAGTAGGTAAAGACTGTCTTTCCCATCAACGCCAGCCCGGCGGCGATGCCGGTCATGTTCTGCTCGGCCACGCCCGAATTAAGAAACCTGTTTGGAAACTTCTTTGCGAAAGGCTCAACGACGCCGAATCCGAGATCCCCGACGACTAGATGAATCGTCTCATCCTCCTCGGCTGCGGCCATGAGGGCTTGAAAAAATGCGGTCCTCATTCAGACACCCCAAGCTCGGCCATCGCCCTCTGCATCTCATCCGCATCCGGAGAGCGGTAATGCCAGAGGAGCTTATCTTCCATGAAGCTGACCCCTTTCCCTTTTACCGTGTGGGCAATCACGCAGGTCGGGCGGCCCGGCTCGCATGGCGCGTTACGTAAGACTTCCTCGATTTGAACGCAATCGTGGCCGTCGATCTCCCGGACGGCCCAGCCGAATGCACGCCATTTCTCAGGCAGCGGATCCAAATCGAGCACCGATTTAACGGTTCCCAGGCTCTGAATCTTGTTGTAATCCACGATGGCCGTCAGATTGTCCAGCTTATGGTGAGGGGCGAAAAGCGCCGCCTCCCACGTGGAACCTTCGTCGCACTCGCCATCGCTCAGGAGGGCGAAGACGCGGGAGGCGGCTTCGTCACGCTTTGCGGCGAGAGCCATGCCGCACCCGACGGGCAAGCCGTGCCCTAGGGATCCTGTCGAGAGCTCGACACCCGGAATGCCACGATGCGTGACGTGACCCGCGAGTTGAGCACCGTCGCCATAGAAAGTTTCAAGCCATTGCTCGGGAAAGAACCCTCGACCCGCCAGCACGGCATACAGGGCCGCGGCTCCGTGTCCTTTGCTGAGAATGAATCGATCGCGCCCGGGCCAGAGTGGGGTGGCCGGGTCAATGCGCAGGATCCGGTGATACAAGACAACCAGAAGCTCAACAATGGAAAAACAAGTGCCCACGTGGGAGCTTTTCGCGCGATGGGTCATGCGCAGGACTTGCGCACGGACAGACCGCGAAAGCCGTTTCCATTCTTCCTGGCGACTCACTTCAGATTTCATGTAGGGATCCCTTCCGAATCACATGCTTGCCGCGGCGGATATGAGGCGGTCTTCTATTCAATAACGGCGTATCCGATGTATGGATCCCACTCGAGTCTTTGGATCCTGATTCGGTTTATTCCAATGGATTCCATTAACGCTACGGTTTCACCGGGCCAGATTGGATTATCGAGTTCATCGAAAACGAGGAGAGAGCCTTTAGGCATTCTAGGCAGTAGTTGGCTAAGCGCTGCCTTGGTCGGCTCATAGAGATCCATATCCAAGAACAGCAGGCTCACGAGGAGGTGTCGGTGCTCGGCCAGGAACTTCGGGAGTGTGTCAACAACGGCGCCTCGAATGAGTTCAACCTTTGGTATGTGACCAAGAAACCTGTCCTGGTCATGTTCGCGGACTAACTCAAGGAGCTCATTGTAGGAATTTGGAGTCGCGAAGTCCCCCAGCTCAACCTCGGCTCTAGACGTTCGATCTTTTTCGTCGAGGGAAGGGAAACCACCGAAAGTGTCAAAGCCGTAGATCCTTCTCGTAAGGTTTTCAGGTTCCAGGATTGCACTTAGCTTCGCCCATGCCATTAGGCTGAATCCACGGAACACACCACATTCCACGATAGAGCCCTTCACCGGCAAAATAAGCTTAAAGATTTCATACATCGCGAGGAATCGTTTGAGGTGCTGGCGTCGGACATACTTAGTAAAATTCTCGAGTTTGGTTTCAATCGATTCCGGACATCCCAGAAAAATCTCGGCAATTCTCTTGCCGACCTCTTGTTCAACTGGGGTCTTGAAAGACATTTGAGCCATGGTTGTCTCGGTCCGCCTCGCTAGAGATTTGTGTGTAGATCGGCGTCGCTGTGCTCTTTGGAAATCCTGTCAGCATATGTCTTCCCGAGTACGACGGTGAAGAGGGTGCGCGCTAAAAGCTTGCAGTCCAGCTCGAAAGACCGCGTGCGCACATACAGTAATTCGAGTTTTTTCTTTTCAGGATGGATCTTCTCCAGGTAGTCGCCATCCGGGTCTGAACTGCCGCGAAGGATTTCTCCTTCGTCGGCAAATCGCAAAGAAGCAAGATCCGTAATCCCTGGCAGAACGCTCAGGATTTCCCGTTCCTCCTCCGAATACAAGTGAGTTGCCCAAAGAACCTGCGGACGCGGGCCAACGAGGCTCATTTCGCCACGAATCACATTCAAGAGCTGAGGCAACTCATCAATCTTGTACTTTCTAAGAACCCGCCCAATCCGAGTGACGCGAGGGTCATCCGCAGGAGTAGAGCTGGGGCCTCCTTTGTCCGCATCCCGTTGCATGGTGCGGAACTTGAAGATCCGGAAGGGCTTGCCATGCAGTCCTGCACGGAGGCCACGATAGAACGCGGGTCCGCGTGAGTCCTGCTTGATGCAAATCACCACGACCACGAAGAGAGGAGAGAGAATGATCAGGCCGGCTCCTGCTGCCGTGATGTCGAACAAGCGTTTCGAGATTCGATAAGCGTTTGAGTTCATCTTGCGATTGAGTCCGATCGCGTCACAGGTCTCGACATACTCGGGGGGCTCATGCGATCGATTTGGAATCGGCCGAACAGCCGCAATCCCCATGGTGAACTTCTTTGCCCATATCCAATGACCCGAAACCCGGCGTTTTCTACGACGCGAATCGAAGGAGTGTTGGTTTCTTCGACCACATACCAAAACCGGCGAGGATGAGTTCCGCCTAGGGCAAGGGACTCCCTCAAGCCCGCCTTCGCCAAGCCTTTTCCGCGATGCTCCGGATGGGTCCAGGTATCGCCGACCTGCAAGTCATCTTCTGCCATAAAAGGGAAACGAAAGTAGCCTGGAAAGACGCAGGACCGGTGCACGACTCTATCTCGATTGCTGATCATGACGATGCAATAACTCGGATTCTTGAAGACTCGCGCAAAGTGGAATAGCCACCAAACGAAGGAGGGGTAGAGTGGCAACCCGTCCGGCCGAATGGCCGCCCCCGAAGGCCTCCATACACTCACAGAGTAACCTCCCAACGGCATGCGGCTGGGGGGAGGAAGGCCCGATTCGAATGCGTAGAAAAGCCAGTTCATTCACGGACTCGATCCGGCGCAGCAACTGGCGCCGGTGCAGACGTGGGAGGCATCAGTTCCAGTAACAATTTTTCCATGTGCTGGCCGCCAATCTCGAGGGACATTTCTCTACTGTAGAAGTTCCGGCCATTTCTTCCCAATTCTTCGCGCCGCTCGGCAGGCATCCGGTGGAACTGCAGGATGGCGTCCGCCATCGCTCGCTCGTTTTCAGGCTCACACGACAAACCTGCGCGTGCGCGATTCAACAGAGCGGCTGCGTCCCCCCGAACCGCCATCAAAATGGGACGGCCGCACGCAAGCGCCACCTGCGTCTTGCTCGGGATCGTGCTCGCAAAGAAAGAGAGATCGCGAAGGTGCACCAGCATGACCTCAGCCAAGCAATTGACTTTCGCCATCTCCCGATAGGGCCGGTTTCCGATGAAAGTGACGTTGTTCGCGCCAAGCTCCCTTGCCATTTCTCGAAGGCGTTGCTCTGCCGCGCCAGTTCCCGCCAACACGAGACGGATCTCCGGAATCGAGCGCAACAACACCGCAGCTCGAATGACTGTCTCCAATCCTTGGAAGAGGCCGAGGTTGCCGGCATAGAGAACGTTGAAGTGGCCTTCAAATCCGAGTTCCTTGGATAGAACACAATCTTTCTCGACGGGGAAAAAGGCATCCTCCGTCGTCCAGTTGTAAATCACATGAATTTTCCGGGATGGCACGCCCCTCTTTTCGAGGAGCTTCTTGAAGCCGGGCGAAATGACCGTAATGCAGTCCGTGTGCCGATAGAGAAAATTACACAATCGCGCCAAAGCAAATTCGACCATCTTTTTTCGGAGACCTGTCCCCAGCATTCCAGACTCGATCACGCTCTCGGGCCACATATCGGCGATGTGGTAGACGATCGGGAGACCACGGAAGAGTTTGAGGACGATCCCTGGCACTCCTACGGTCGCCGGGGGATGGTAGATGTAGACCACGTCCGCTGGGCCGCAAAGCAAAGCGCCAATCGTTGAAGCGCACGCAGAAAAACTGACGTAATTCGCGATGCGCCCGAGCGCAGAGCGATTGTGACTCGGATATAGCGGAACTCGCAGGACGCGAACGCCATCAATTTCTTCCCACTGCCGCCACCGGATCTGATAGCCCGGGTATACTTTTCCGCTGGGATAGTTTGGGAACCCGGTCACGACAGTGACGTCATGGCCTCGGTTTCGCAGCCATCGTGCCAAAGGCAGCCCTCGAATTGCTCCCGGTTCGGGATCGAACCACTGCGTAATGAAAAGTATTCGCACTGGGGCTTTCTTAGAAGCCTAGACCACCGCCGCCAGCACTTGATGATGGTCTCTGGCAGCCGATGCGGCGTAGCGATTCAGCCAGAGATCGAGAATGAGCAAGCCGAACACTTCGCGCGAATATTTCGTTTCTGCGGAAAGAGACATCTTGGAAAGGTTGTAGAGGTGGCGGAATCTCGAATTCTGGAGTTGCTCGCGAATACGATGAGCATTCTGATTCACAAACGTGCCGATCGGAGTCGTGAATCCCATTTTGTCGGCGCGATGTGTAATCGACTTCGGCAGAATCCCGGCAGCAATGCTGCGGAGAATGGGTTTGATGTCTCCATTGGAGAGAAACGCGTTGGGTTCTAACTTGACGATATGCCGGACGAACTTCTGATGCAGAAAGCTCGGGCGGCTTTCGAGGGAGTGCCGTCCGGACATCTTGTCGTCAATATTCAGGAGTCCCGCGAGGAAGTGGCGCCGGTCAAATCGCAGCATCGCGCCAAGATCGCCCGAGCCATTCCTGCAGATGGCAAAGGCATCGCGAAAGGTCTGTGCCGTTTCTGGCTGATAGAAGCTATAGAGTGAGATGTCTCCTTTGTGGTGGAACATCTCGAAGCGATCACTGACTCTGGGAAGGCGCTTCATTCTGTCGAACAGCGGCCGATACGAGTCCTGATAGCATTCTCCGAGTGCAAGCTGATAGCGCACGTATCCGGCGAAAAGTTCATCGCCTCCGGTGCCGGTCAGAATCACCTTGTAGCGGCGCTTAACCTGAGCCAAGAGATCATCGAGAGGGAGAATGACGGAACCGATGGAGGGTTCGTCGAAGTCCTGGACAATGTCGCCGAGCTTTTCGACCAAGTCGAAGGACTCCTGCGCATTCACCACGAAGAGCCGGGTGGGCGTGCCCTCGACGACTTGCTTGGCATAAATGGTTTCATTGCAGTCGGGGTCGGAGTAATTGCAGTGATAGGCGATCTCCGGCGCGGCGATTCGAGTAATGAGACTGGAATCAATTCCGCCGCTGCAAAACGTCGTAAACGAAGTGTCGCTGATCGTTGATTCGACCACACAGCGCTTGAGCAGCTCGCGCGTTTCTTCAATCCAATCCCCGGTGAGAGGCGCCAGGGATTCATCCGGGGGCTCGAAGATGTCCTCGTAACAACGGGACTTCGATTCGCCCGTTTCCAAATTGATCTCCACGAAATGCCCGGGACGTACTTTGCGAATACCGCGCAGAAATGTTTTGTCGCCGAATGTGAATTGGTATCGGACGTATTCAGAAAGTGAGGCGTAATCGAGTTCCGGCGAAGCGCCAAGCACCTCCACGATCGTCCGGATCAGTGAGGAGACGCAAAGCTGGTTTCCATTTTGATGGTAGTAGAGGGGCTTCACGCCGTATTGATCCCGCGCGAGCGTTACCACGCGTGACCGCTTGTCATAGATGGCAAATGCCCAAAACCCGTCCAACTCTTTCAGAATCTCGGGGCCCGAACGTCCCCACGCATGCAAAAGAGCTGCCGCATCGTTGGCGCCGGGCAGTGGGATTCCCTGGCCCGCAAGCTTTTCGCGCAACTCGATGAAATTGTAAATTTCGCCATTGAAGGCCAGAACGTGTGTGTCGTTCTCAAGCGGTTCGGTGCTGCGATCGTCGAGCCCAATGATGGAAAGACGCGTATGCCCGATCTGGATGCGATCGTCAATCCAGTAGCCAATTTCATCGGGGCCGCGTTTCTTCAAGCCCGCCAGTTGGCGATGGTGAAATGCTCGTTTCAGTCCTGAGGTAATCAGGATTCCACACATCGAGCAATCCTTCCTTTTTCTTTGGGTATCCAGTCAACCGCCGAAGGCGAGTCGAGCTCCCTCGGTCAGGGAGATGGGTTTGCGTTGAATCAGGTGTTCCAATCGCGACGAATCACCGAGACAGTGGCGCATGTCTCCCGCGCGATAGCCGCCCACAATTTCAGCTCTGCACGGATGGCCGACGGCACGAGCAATGTGTTCGCAGGCCTCTCCAAGACGAGTGGGAATGCCAGAGCAAACATTCACAATGGGCGGTGCAACATCTGTCACAAGCATCGCTGCGATGGCGTCCACCAGGTCTCCCACATAGACCCAGTCGCGGATCTGCCGTCCGTCTTCAAGCAGCTTCGGGGAGATTCCCTGTTGGATCCACCCTGCCAATCGGGCAATGATTGTTGCTTCTCCGTCTTCTAACCGGAGCCGTTTGCCATACACGGACGAAAACCGCAGAATGCGCACCGGGCAGTGATCGAATCCGCGAAAGCAAAGTTCCTGCATGTATTTGGATACGCCGTAAATTTCCAGCGGAGCAGGACAAGCCGATTCCGTGATGGGCTGAATTTCCGCAACGCCGTCACATTGCGGACACAGAACTTCATAAATCCCCTTCTCCAATTTGGTTGATTGGCGCGTCCCGTCAGTTTCAGTTCCACACGAACCGCAACGATATGCATAACTGCTTCCGTAGATGCTGAAGCTGCTCCCCAACACAATCGATCTGAGTTTGGGCCACGCACGGGCAGCCTGCGCCAATCGAGCCGTGCCGAGGCCATTCGCTTCCAAAACGTTTACCGGTTCGCGCGACGCGCGCCCCACGCCGCCCAGGGCAGCCAGGTGCACGACTCCGGTCACATCGTCGAACCGATCGTCGGGTTGCCACGTCCGCAGATCGGCGAAACAGTAGGTTGCTTGTGCGTTCAAATAGCTGGGAACCTGATGATGGACACCCGGATCGAGACTATCCAGTCCGATAACTTCCGCGCCGCGAGAACAAAGCGTATCCACGACATGGGAGCCGATGAAGCCTGCGGCGCCGGTCACCAAAACTTTCATGCGCCGGCCCTCATTTCCCGGCCCGCGGCAAGTTCCGCTTCGATCTTCCCCATATTCTCGCGGAACCAATCCACTGTTCGCTGAAGCCCATCCGGAATTCGCACTGCTGCCGTGAAGGCAAGGACCTGTTGCGCGCGACTGATATCGGCCTGGCGTCGCATGCTTTTATCCCACGCGCGGCGCGGAGCGAACTCGATTTTGCTTCGCGATTTGCACAGTTGGATGATCATTCGGGCCAAGTCCATGATCGGCGTCTGGATTCCAGTGCCCAGGTTCAAGGCCTTTCCGTCAGCCGCCGGCGTCTGAGCCGCACGAACCAGTCCATCCACCAAGTCTTCGACGAAGATGAAATCGCGCGTTTCTTCGCCCGTACCGGTGATGACCAGCGGTTCACCCTGCAGCGCCCGCCAAATGAAATTGGGAATCACGTTGCGGTAGAAACCGGGCACCTCACCGGGGCCATAGGAGTTGAAAAAACGGCAGCGAACCGTGCTCACTTGATCGTTGAAGTAGTTGCAGTAGAACTCGCCGAGGGCCTTGGTGATTTGATACGGCGTGTCCAGGAACAAACTCACCGGCATTTCCTCGTGGATAGGCGCTTCAGCGCCGTGACCCGCGATCGAGCAGCCCGCCGAGGCATAAACCACTCGCCTCGCTCGGTTCTCCTTTGCCCAGAGAAGTGTCGTCAGGGTTCCACGCCCGTTTGTCCGCAGATCATCCAGCGGATGGTCCACGCTATTCTGGTTGGCGAAAAAAGCGGCGAGGTGGAAAACGACAGGTGCACTCCTCCTTAGGTCCATATCCAGCAGGTTGGCAACGTCGCCTTCAATCAATTCGATGCGAGGATCATTGGGAAGCAGCCAGCGGTACCCCGATGAAAAATCATCGAGAACAGTGACGCGCCGGGCGCCATCGTCCAGTAGACGGCGAACGAGCCGCGAACCGATTGCCCCCGCTCCACCAGTGACGAGCACGTCACGAAATATTTCCGAATTCATTCTGCAATTGCCTCCTCCAAATTCAAACTGCAACCGATTGAACAGCCTCTTCACGCACGAGCGATCTCTCGTGACTTACCGCACCCCATGCCCGGACGATTTGCGCAATCCGCTGCCCCGCGCATCCATCCCAAAGTGGTGGAACGTTTCGGCGCTTTCTGTTCCCGGCGAGGACTTGCCGCACTTCCGTCAGCATGCGCTCTGGATCGCCGCCCACGAGAATGTTGGTTCCTTGCGTAACTGTGACAGGCCGCTCCGTGTTTGATCTAACCGTCAGGCAGGGTACGCCGAGAAAGGTAGTTTCTTCCTGAATGCCGCCTGAATCAGTGACCACTGCGACGGCACGGGTTTGCAGGGCAAGGAACTCCAAGTAGCCAAGTGGCTCCAATAATTCGACAGAGCGAAGTTCCTGACTGAGATCCCTGATGTGCTGGCGAGTACGCGGATGAACCGGGAAGAGAACGCGGATCTGCCTCCCGATGAACTCGAGCGCACGCAGGATCCTCGCAAATGAATCAGGATCGTCAACGTTTGAAGGCCGATGCAAGGTCACGAGCAGATATGGACTCTCACCGTAGCGCGCTGCGAGACCATCGCTCCACAAAGCTTTCGCTTGAGGCAGCGCGCGGACCAGCGTGTCAATCATCGTGTTGCCCACCAAGTGGATTTTTCCCCGCGGGATTCCCTCGCGCGCCAGATTCTCATTGCCGTCCTGCGATGGCGTAAAAAGGAGATCGCTCATCTGGTCGGTCAGGATGCGGTTGATTTCTTCCGGCATCGAACGGTCAAAAGAGCGCAGGCCGGCTTCCACGTGCCCCACCGCGATGCGCTCCTTTGCACAGACTAAAGCCGCGGCTATCGTCGAGTTCACGTCGCCGTAAACCAGCGTCATGTCCGGCTTCAATTGCAGCAGATGCGGTTCGAGCAAGGTCATGATGCGCGCCGTCTGCTCGGCGTGAGTGCCGGAGCCTACGCCCAGGTTGTGGTCTGGTGCCGGTATTTCGAGCTGCTGAAAAAAAACCTCCGACATTCCCCTGTCGTAGTGCTGACCCGTGTGCACCAGCGTCTGTTTCACTACAGTGTGCTGGCTGAGAGCGGACCACACCGGCGCCAGCTTCATGAAGTTCGGCCGCGCGCCTACCACATGAACGATTCGCATTTTTTTGGATGCAATTCAGGAAGAAGATCTAGGAGATACGCGAAAGTATGCGCTCGATTATTCCCCCAGAGTGAGCAATGTCTACGCGACCGTGGCTGACGCCGCGCGCGTCTCCGCACGATCGATCCTTCCATGCCAGAACTCGACGGTGCGCGCAAGCCCCGCTTCCAGAGTCACTCTTGGTCGCCAGCCTAACAACCGTTCCGCCTTGCTGGAGTCGCCGATCAACTCCTCAATGTCGAGCGGCCGACGAGGGATCGTGTCCCAGGCGATCTCTCGCGGGCTCCGCGTCAGTTTTTGGAGTATCGAGGCAAGTTCGAGTATTGTGACTCCCCGTCCGGTGGAAAAATTAAAGACCTCACCGACCGCTTTCTCATTGCATAGGCAGGTTAGGTACGCGCTGACGTGATCGTCCACATACAGTAGATCACGGACGGGGTTAGGCGAACCCAGACGTACCTCCGTGCCAGAGAGCATCTGCACAACCATGCGTTCGACTACAAAGTGAGTGTTTCCCTTTCGGCCGTACGTGTTGAAGGGTCGCAGAATCGTTACCGGCAGCCGATATGCGTCTCTCATGTAAAGAACGTACTTTTCCGCGGCCAGCTTGGAAACGGAATAAGGGCTGTTTGGAAGCTGAGGTGTTTCTTCTATCTTCGGCGACGGCCCATTCCCGTAGGTTTCCGAGGTCGAGGCAAACAAGAAATGACGGAAATGTGGCACTTCACGCAGACACCCTTCGATCAAATTGATGGTGCCGGTAAGGTTTGTGTCCATCACCTCGTTCGGGTGATCGTAGCTGTACGAAACCGGGCTTACCGAGGCCAAATGGATCACGGCCTCCGGCTGCGTCTCGCGCAAGGCTTGTCGCACCGCAAATGCATCGCGCAGGTCCGCAAATACGGAGCGCACGTTTCTCGTTCTGCACAAGACATAGCGCCCCGTCACATACCGTTCGAGTGAATAAACCTCGTGGCCCTCTTCCGCAAGACGCACGACCAGTTCGCTGCCAATAAACCCAGTTGTGCCGGTGACAAGAATCCTCATTGTTGCTCCCTGCAATGTAAGTGTGTGAGTCAGAAGCTGGTTATCGGCGCCCAACCGTCAGACCCTATGATTAGGGGCGAAGAGTTTCGCCGACCTAGAGAACTCCCTCCAGAACTACCCGGATCGCTTCCTTGCGCCTCTCAAAGGAGAAGAGGTTTCGGGCACGGAGCCGGGCTTGCTCGCCCAAAAACTTGCGTTTATCTCGGTTCTCAAGGAGTTCGATCACGGCGTCAGCGACCGCTTCAGGGGATCCGGATGGCACTAGAACGCCGGTGTCTCCAACCACTTCGGGGACCGCGCCTGCTGGACAACTCACCACCGGCGCGCCGCAGCTCATGGCCTCGAGAATTGCCAAGCCGAATCCTTCAAATCGTGTGGGCTGAAGATACATGGCGCATCGCTGCATCCAGCGGATCTTTTCTTCTTTTGAAACCGCATCGGTGAACACTACGCAGTCCTCTGCATTTACTTCTTTGACGAGCCGGGCCAGCTCTGGGTAGTAGCTCCCTTTTCCCCCCGATATGACGAAACGAACGTTGGGCCGCGCCTTCCGTACGAACGGAGCGGCGCGGATGATCTCTGGCATGCCTTTTCGCACGGCATTCGCACCGTTGAGCCAACCCACCGAATAAATGATCTCGTCCGAACGCGCGCCGTTTGGAACGTAGACTTCTGAATCCACGGAAAGAGGGACTTGGCATGGATTCCGCACATCAAATCGCTGGGCAACGCCGCGATGCTCCATGTCTGAGATAAAAATATTTGCATCCGCATGGGCCAGAGCGTATTGGATCATTTTCCGGTGCCAAGCCGGTCGGTCGTCAAACGCCCAGAGATCAAAAACGCCGGTTACGACTACAGGGCGGTGCCCCATCCTTGCCAGAAACACAGGAAGTAGTGCCCATGTCCACCACCACACGAAGTAGAGATCCGCTGGTCGAAGGCCGTATGGAGAAGTCACGATTCGCAATTCGAACCCGAGCTCACGCAGGATTCGGACATCTTGACTGTAGAACTCAAATCGTTCAAGAACGCTCGGATCTGCTGCATTCACGAAGAAACACGCGCGCCGCATCTTGTACTCATCCTTTCAAGCTTGAACGGGCGATGCCGATCCTTGCATTCTCGGAAGAACGAGCACATACCGGCTTGCAACCCACAAGGGAATCGCGAAAATCAAAAACATCAATGTGGGAGAAGAAAACTCTCCTCGAATATAGTGCGGGATGAGGGACACTAGTAAGCAATATAGAATCACCCGGATGGGATCGGTTTTTTCCTCCAGCCAGCGACGCCGCGCCGCCGACAATAGTTTGCCAAACAAGAACGCGCCCCCTGCGACTCCAATACCCCCAAAGTTCATGTAGAAGTCACCAAACAATCCAGGAGGCAGGGTGGTGCCAGAATCAAGCCACTGGTCCGGCCAAAGTGCGAGCGTGAGGATTCCTGGCGCTGTGAGCGGCTTGCCAGCCCAGAGACCCCGAGGGATGGGTGTGGTTATCAGTGGCAGGAATGTCTTCCCATACTGGTAGCCCAGGTCTCTTGGCATGTGGTCCACCAACAGGGACATAGCTTGTAGTCCGGTCCAGTCGCCAGCAAATTCGCTCCTGAGTGCGTCATACACTAGACTGGGAGCAGATTCAGCAACGTCAAGAGTCTGGATTTGGCCCAAGACTAAGTATTCTCTGGCGTACAGCGCGTACGTCGTCAGCACGACAGCCAGTGTGAGGCAGCCTGCGAACACCCATGCGAGGCCAATGCGTCGGTACAGTATGTGGTATAACATCATCAGGCTCAGGAAGAAGACTAAGAGTGTAGACTTATTGCCTTGAAGGGCAGCCGCAAGCACCGCAAGGGTGGTATAGATCCAGAAACGTTTATCGCGGGGTCGCTTCTTCGTCAAAACATACACCCACCACAGCAGCGCTGTCACCAAAAGCAGGTTTATCGCTGAGAAGAAGTAATTCAGCCCCTGGAATGCGCGGATTCGGTCGCTCAGACCTGCAACCAACATGCCCCAGCCGCCAATCATCATGATTCCCGCCCCAAGTAACCCGACACCGCAGATTCCATATATCAGGCCGAGGCGCTTCAGTTGTGCGGCGTCGATCAAACTCGGCCCGGTGGACAACCCAAATTGATGGCCCCCGCGAAGAGATCTGCTGTGTTGAAAATAGCCCGTGTAGAAGCCAACTACGCCGACTGAGACGAGAGTTAGAGCGGATTCCAACGACTCGTTAAAGTGCGCGAAATCAGCCCCCCAGACCTTGCTTATCGCATCACTGCCATCGAGGAAATCCGGCAGCGGCGATAGATACGCAAGAAACACCGAAAAAGCAAACACTAGGGGGGGCCAGAACGGGTCGAACTTCTCCCCCCGCGCAATACGGATCAGCGAAGGACCTACCAGAAGAATCACGAGAACGAGGATTCGAATTTCAATTCCTGGAGTCATCGTCGTCCGGACTTAGCTCAACACATTGGGTCTGAAAGTGGCGCACGCCTCATCAACAGCCTCTGTAACCCGATTCTGGATGTCAACCAAGAGCGCTCGCCTAGATCGAGAACGAAACGCCAACTCATGAAGGAAAAAGAGCCGAGCAGGACAAGGATGAATCCCGCGGACCGCCACCAACCGTGGCTGCGTTCAGCGAACAGCGCTGCGAGGATCACGAAGACGATCGAGAGACCCGGGCGGAATAAGAATGACCCCCCGTAGGCTTGCCAATCAACGCGCAGCCAAGCTTTCGCGATCCATGGCAGCGTTAGTGCTTGCCCGAGCACGCTGGCGACCAGTAGCCCCACGCACAAACCGTAGAGTGGTTGGTTCGGCATCCACCATTTTGCTCCGGCGACACCGAACGTGAAACTCAGCAGGGCATAGCCCGCCATCACGATCGAGAGTTTTCGGTGTTCATTCAGTCCGCGCATAAAGTTATTCGTGGAGAGAAAGAGAATGTCGATTAGGAACGATACGCCCAAACAGATCAGAGGGCCGTACCCCAAAAACATTCCCGGCCCGAGCCAGGCCCGGATGCCCATGTCCGCAAAAATCCAGACGCCCGCGACGTACGCCGCACCAATGGCGAAAGTCAGCTTCGTGCATAGCCTTGCCAGGAACACCACACGGTCATGCTCCCCGCGTGTCGAGAAGAGAATGACGTACGGTTGGAGCGTTTGAGATGGGATCTCGGCCAGCGACCAGCCCACGATTCTGAATAGAGTCAACAGAACGAAGAGCGCAGGTACGTCGCCTAGAGCGCCATATTTTCCGCCAATCAAGGTTCCCGCCAGCCGCTGGAACAGCAAGCCAAGGCCATAGAGAAAGAAGAAAATAGAATTCCCAAAGATCGGACCCATCAGTGATTTGTCCAACAGAGAGAGAGAGAATCGCACTTCTGGATGGCGCGTCCGCGTGAGGGCATAACCCAGGACCTGAGCCAGCATATAGGCCAAGTTCGTCGCCAGAATAAGGGCTAGTATTTTCCCACCAGCAATGAGGGCTCCAAGTGTAAAAACAAGCAGAGAGATTGCGGACACCGTCTCAAGCACTTGGCGCAGGGCCACTTCCCGGAGGCCGACGAGAGTGACCGGGAAAACAGTCAAGGGCACTCGCAGGAGTGCGAAGGTGCCGGCAAGGAATAAATACATGGCGAACTTTGGGGCAGACACGCTCCCTGGATCTTTCAGGAACCAAACATTTACGGGTTGTGTGAGGACAACTCCTGAAAAAAGAATCGCAGCGATTGCCACAATCAAGCAGTAAAGCCAAAAGGTCGAGACTAAGATTCGGCCCACCTGTTTGTAGTCGCCCCTCGCAAACGCCACGTTTTGAAAATTGCAAACCGTTTGGCTGATTCCCAGTTCAGAGAGCGCCAAGTAGGTCGCCAAACTCTGAAGCAGGATCCAGAGCCCATACTCCTCGCGGCCAAGAAACTTCAATGCAACCAAGATCAGAATGAAGTTTGAGACTATTTTCAGCCCGAGGTTGAAGACCGAAAGCGCGCCGGCGCCGATCGTGCGGTGCACAGGCGACTCAACCGAGCGGCGGCCCACTGTTTCTGCAGTCTTCAACTCAGAACCAGCCAGCGCAACGCCCTCCGAAGTCACATTCAGTGTGTTAGTTTCCATTCTGTTCAAATCGTTCAAGCGGGTTTTCCGATCGCATCAATCTCCAAAGTGCTGACCTCAACTGCGATAGAGCGCTGGATCAACTCAACTGAAACCACAACACGAAGATTTCCCCGGTTGCGGATCAGGATGCCCTCCAGGTTGACAAATGGCCCGCTCCGAATGCGCACCCGCCGTCCAACGGTCAGGTACGGATGCGGCTCCACGCGCCGCTTGTCCCCAAGTCCTTGCCGCAATGATTCGAGTTCCGCGTCGCCCAAAGGTGCGGGCAAGCCTCCAAAACCTACGAAGCGGGCCACGCTCGGTATCTGAAGAACGCGCAGGCGATCTTTCAACGGTAGCCGCACGAAGACGTATCCGGGGAAGAGCGGCAACTCAAGTTTGACACGGCGATCCTTCCAGCGCCGGACCGACTCATAGAGCGGCAAAAAGGATTCGATTCCACGCTCACCCAGTTGCATTGCAGCCGTCTTTTCGTGCCGCGCGCGAGTCACCGCGACATACCACTGTGGCTGCAAGTATGCGGCCGGAAGAACGGTGGCCGCGAAATCAGGTTCGTTCTGTTGGGTAACTGGTTCCATTTCGTCCAACTGCGTTGAGGTTGTACACAGCTTCGCCCCGTCACTTACAGGGAGCGATGTGACTTAACTCGAACAAATTCAATCTGTTGCGGCGCGCTCGCGATTATTTCTAGTCAGCCTGCTTTTCGTCCGTGCGCCGGAGCCGATTCCAAACTCGCTGCCCTACGTTCTTCGATTCCTCACCGTTCGTGGCCGCCCACGGCAGACTGACTTTAACGGTCTCGAACACTTCAGCGGCGAAGACTTTCCGCGGATCGTTTGCCGCTGTCTGCACCCATCGCGCTTGGCTTAGCACCCAAATAGAAGCGCTGACGAAGCCAGCGGCGGTTCCGAGACACATCATCAAAAGTCGTGGTGGGAACGACTTCCTCTCCGGCACGTGTGCCGGATCCAGTTCTTGCACGCTGGGTGTCTCCTTCGCCTCTTCTACTTTTGCGAGCTCGTACTGTTCGGTCAATAATTCGGAAACAGTTTCCTCGGTCTTTGCGCGACGGTAATAATCTGCGTACTTCGCGCCTAGCAAAGGCAATTCTCGGATCGAGGGATAGGGCATACCCGGCAATAGACCAGCGACTCTAAGGTCGCTGGGCCGATCAGCAACAGGCGGGTCGGCATCTCTCCCTGCGGCGTTCACCGGCTGGCCGTCGATTCCTCCGAGCTTATCAAGTTCCTTGCGAAGCTCTTTGACGCGTGCATTTAACGACCGAACGCGCGGATTGCTATCCGTATAAATTTGCCGCAACCCCTCGAGCTCGGATTGCGCCGTGATCATCTGCCCGGCCAAAGTCGCGGCCGCTTCGAGCATTGCCTTTCCTTGCTGCTGCATGTCGAGCGTGTTGTTATTACTGGAAAATAGGGCGAGTTGTTCCTCGGCGTCTTCCAGGTCCACTTTCACTGATTGAAGCCGACCCTCCAAAAATACGCGTTCGCGATGGGCCGAGGAAGTTGAGAGATGGGAAACCATCCAGTTCAGCTCGTTGACGTAGGCATTGGCTAGCGCGGCGGCCCGCTGAGGACTCTCATCGGTGACCGCAATGGAGATAATGCCGCTCTTTCGGTCCTCTTGGATGGAGGTGTTCTGGTTGAGTTCCTCGCGTGCTTCTTCCAGGAGCTTCGTCCGGTATTCTTTTTTCAAGTCAAATTGCTCAACCAGACGATCTTGAATCGTCTGGCTCTGCAACATTCCAACGAAGAGGGCGCCCGAACTCTTCAGCCCAAGCAGATCCCCAGCCATTGCTCCGATGCCGTTCCCGGCTTTCTCGGCCAATCCGGCCAGCATCATCATGTTGGACGTAGACTGGGAATCGGGCGGCATAAGCCGCGCCGTGCTCGTATAGTGCTTCGAAATTAGGAAAGCAATGAGAGTCGCCACAATCAGGCCTCCCGCCGAGGCTTGGAAGACCAACCGGCGATGCTCCCAGAGCGGGCGCAGCCGTTTCACTTGATTCCCGCGTCCGTGGCCCAATTCCAAGTCGTCCGGCGTTCTGAGCGCTCCGGAAATGTCGGAGAGCCCGGCAACTTTCTCCCCCTTTTTATTAAGCGTGTTGGTCATGAGTCCAAATTTTTTTTATATATAAGTAGCTATCGTTAGATTGAAATACTACGTGATATACACTAAGCACATACCGTGTTCCCTGCTTTCATAGTCCGGCAAAAGCGGTTTTCGCCCAGGTTGTTCCAGTCAACTCCCTCATCGCCTCAAGTGATCGAGAAACATCCCCAACTCCAATGTCGCGGTTACGTTATTCACGCTCCCAGAGAACAAAAGCGGGAAGCTTCGAATGTGCTCGAACTGTACGAAACTCTTCACGTACAGACCGGAATGGAAAACGACCCAATCCTGCGCGCTGAAGTCTTGCCAATCCCCGCCCCCGGGGATGAACCCCCGGTCTACCCGACTGTTCTTTAGGCTGAATTCGAGTGTGTGCTTGGGGCTGAAACGGTAGGTACTCCAAATCTGATATGCCTGTCCTTCTCTCCCCACGGTGTTCCCCATCAACATCCCGTAGGTCGTGTAGCCATCACGATATTCGCTGTTGAAGTAATTGAGTGTTGGCACGCGGCTCGGGAACGAGGGGGACTCGGTCGATGTCCCTTCCACACGGAAATCCAGGCGTGACAGTTTCGGAACACGAGAGACATAGACGCCCCAACGGTATGCGCCACGCGGCGGATCCACGATCATCACTGGCTTGTCGTCCGCATACAGATCCGCATAAAGGGAGATGGCATTCCGCGTTCGGGGAAGGTGCCAGATGAAATCGAGCGAGTCCCGCTGATCGCCCGGTACGCCCTCGATGTGGTTCCCGGGTACAGTAGTGGTGTACTTCCATCCGAAAAAGCTGTGGAAGAAGCTGCCCCACGTGAAGGCGTCTCCATTCGGAGAGCCGCCTTTGCCCAGAATTGTCGTTCGCCCATAGCCCATCTCCAAATCGTGGCGAACCTTGAAGCTCAACTTGATCCCATAGAGGAGAGGGTGTGGGACAAGGGTGCCGCCTTCCATCTGACCAACGAAGAGTTCAGCCCGCATCTGGCCCAATTCGCTGAGGAATCCGGGGAGTTCCATGGGAACGGTGCGCGTGACCCTTGCCATCAGCAGTGGTTCGGCGTTGTCGGTCAAGAGCATCCCGCCGCCTTCTCCGATTCCCCAATCTAGGCTCTGCTTTCCGAAGGAGAACTGCCAGGCCTCCAAGTCGTAAGTAAGGTAGGTATCAAGCAACACTGGCCGGTTTACAGCCAGGAAAGGAGTCGCTGGCTGGATCGGTAGAAAATCCACATTCGAAATTACGCTTCGAACCGAATCAGACAGGGGCGGAGCAAACGGTGCGTGCTGGTATTCGGCCCGCACGTAGAGGGCAAAGTGTCCCCAGGATGCGCGGAATGATCCTCCTGTTTGAACGTTGGTGCCGCGGCGAAACGGCCGCCCAAAATCGTAGGAAATTGTCTGGCCAAAATGATAACCATCTGTCAGTGGCGGCCCACTGATGGACACCACGCGTGTATAAACCGACTCGGGCAAGAATGTACGATGCGCCGTGCCGTTCAACTCATCGATTTCAGTGGCGAACTCAATCTCCAGGGCCTTCTGTATACTGATTGCCTCCTCGTCCGAATCGCCGCCTTCGCTCACGGCAGTAGTCATAGCTTCCCCAGCCTCATCGACCAATCGGGCACATTCGATGCGCGTCCACGGTTTCATGCCCTCAATTGCCGTTGTTACGTAGCCCACATCGCTCAGGCGTACGAGTGCAGGGTAGATCCAACTGTCCAACGGAACGAAAACAGAAGCCAAGGAGTATGGATTCTCTCCTTGCTCGTCACTGCCGGCTTTATCAGTCCCGCCCCACGCACTCCCACCCAAATCCGAATCGTGATGAGTCCGGTACACTTGCTGACCCACGAACCAGCCGATCGCGCCGCCGACGATGACATCGGATGGGAAATGGTCTCTGCCCGTAACACGTGAGGCGCTCACAGCCCCAGCGAGCCCATAAACAAGAATTTTGGTTAACGTGCCCGGGTACTCGTGAGCTATGACGCTTGCAATTGCCCATGCAGCGGCCGAATGGTCTGAGGGAAAAGACGTTCCGCCATGCCAGAATTCTCCTCCACCCGTGGCACTCTGTGGCCGCTGCCGGCCAAGTGCATACTGCAGCACCGAGGTCACCCCGAGCGCGTCCACCGCAGCCTCGCCGCTCAACAATCCTGTCTCGCGCTTGTGATCGTCATGTGTGATCTTGCCCCACAGGTACAGGCCGCCGGCAGCACCGCCCAGAGCAGATATCCCGTAGTTCGAGAAGGTGGTACTTTTACTCACAAAAGATGGTGAATGTGGCAGCGCTTGCGAGATGCTGCTATCGGAAGCCACAAAGGCCGCCGTTAGTCCCGCCAGCGGCACGAGCCAGTTAATGTCATTCAGCTCTAGTTGGGTTGGACTCGTCCAAATGGCCTTCTGATCGAGCACGAAGTTTTTCAACAAGGGATACCCGAGCCGAGTCTCGGAGAATCCTTCTCCTCCTTCCGGGAATAGACTGAACGAACTCCGCTGCGAGGAAGCAACCACCTGTTGCTGTTTGCTGCTGGATTGAGCTTCGCTGGCAACCACCGGATCCTTTGACGTCCTCTCTTGTCCTTCCGACCCTTGAGCCTGCATCTGCGGCGCGAACATTGCTGCAATAAGAAGCGTCGAGACAGCACCCACTCGAATTGCCTTCGATGACATAGAAGTTCGCTTAGAACTTAGCCGCGATGGCCGCCGACGTAGCGATAGACGAAACCGTCAAAGCAGTTTGCATGACGGTGTTCCACCTCCGGTTCGCTGAGAGGGCTTTCTCTGGTACCACCACCATATCGCCTGGGTGCAGAGGCGCGCTAAGCGGATTCCCTCCCCACCAGCCGGAAGAGGAAGGCCCACTCACGATGGACCCGTCCGCCCGAATGACGAAGATGCCGCTCTTGTCTGCCATGTGAGTCGCGCCCCCTGCTTGCGCCAAATACCAATGTGTGCTCCTTCCTGGCCTGTAGGTAATGGCAGTTTGGTTGTAGACTGCTCCACTCACTAGAACGAAATTGGGCGTCTTCGGAACTGTCAGCGAATCTCCGCTATGGAGAACGACGTCGTTGGGAGTGTCCTGCCACAATTTGAGGTCCGGAGAAATGCGGATGACCATTCGTCCGGGTGAAACTGTCGATTCCACACGCTCGAGCATGATTCGCAGCTGTTGAACAGCTGCTTCCTGGTCAGCTTTCTTACTCGGATCGGTCTGGGGTGTCACCTTCAACTCTTCCATCTGGGCCTGGATCCGCTGGATCAGCTCTGTACGGGATCTATCCTCCAGCTCTCGAACTTCGGGCCGCGTTAATACTGCCGCATAGACATAAGCCTGCGGAGCGAAGCCGCCCGCGCGTTTGACAATGGAACTGAGACGCTCGCCCGGCTGGATCCCGTAGATTCCTGGGTGCTCGACTTCTCCAGTGAGTCTTACCGAGGCGCCGATGTCATTCCACCCCGCAAGCTGCTTGATTGTCAGCACGTCTCCATCGTGGAGAGGGAGATCCTGTTTGGGATCGCCGGCCAGCGCTGTCGCGAGGTTTATCTCAACGTGCTCGCCCAACTTGTCTTCGCCGGCTGTAGGGTTGAAACGCGTCAAGTCTGCAGTCTGCTCAAATGCACTCCGCTTCAGGCCGCCGCTCATCCGGATCAAATCTGCGACGCGCAGGTTCGCCGTCAAGGGAAAGCGGCCCGGTTGAGGGACTTCGCCGCGGATGTAAACCGTCGGCGGATCCACCCTCGCGGGGTTTCGCTGAACGAGGATGTTGTCGCGCGACTCGAGGATGAGGTCCTCGGTCGGATCCCCCGCGAGCGCGCGTGCCAAGTTGACGGTTGTAATCTGCAACGTCCCATCCGCGTTGTAGCGGATAAGCTGCGCGGTATCGAGCGACGCATCAGGCGTAACGCCGCCCGCGGCATAGACCGCGTCGCGCAAATGTTCTTGGCCCGTAATGCGATAGTTTCCCGGGCTGCGCACCTCCCCGCCGACAAGAACCGTTGGGACCGGCACGAAATCGTATCGGCTGTAAATGCGAACGGTGTCGAGCGGAGCAAGCTCGGGCGCCGATCCGGGGGCGGCAAGTGCTGCTGTGATGTCGAAGCTCACGACCACCGGACGATAGTCGGGTGGCGCGAGGCGAATGATCTCGGCGTACTGGGCAGGTTCGGGCATCAGATCCGCGTAGGAAGAGATCAGGTCCGTCAAGCGCATCCCCGCGCGGAACGAGTAGCGGCCCGGCCGCAGCGCGTGGCCCTGCAGGTAAACTGCGTCCTGCGTGGCCGGCGCAATGGGAAGAATGCGGACGCGATCGCCGTCGAAGACTTTGAATCCTTCCAATTCACGCGTTGCTGCGGCATCGTCGGCGGGCAAGTCGAGACCCAGCATGGTGCGCTTCTCGTGTGCTTCGACGCGCTCGACTTCAATGTGCCGGAGCGACGCCGCCGGAAGAATCCCTCCGGCCAGTTCCAACACCTGTGCGAGATTCGTCTCACCGCGAAGCTCGTAAATCGCGGGGCGGCGGACCATTCCTTCGATAGTGATTTCCGGCCCAACCAGCGGAACGAGCAGGGTGTCCCCGGTTTCCATTCGCTGGATGTTGCCGCGAACGCCGCGCAAGAGTAGCTCATACACATCTACTTCTTGAATGAGTTGCTGGCCGCGAAAGTGCCGGACCCGGCGAAGCGAGCCGCGCGGAGTCGTGCCTCCCGCGCTCACAATTGCATTGAGCGGCGTCGAAAGCGATCTGATGTCGTACGCGCCGGGGGTTTCGACTTCGCCAACGACATACACCCGGATCGTCCTGAGGCGCGCAAGCGCGACATCGGCGCCGACGTCCCGGAACTGCGTCTGCAGTGACCGCTGCACGGCCTGCTGAACCTCCCCCATCGAATGGCCGCTCACGAGCAGCGGCCCGACTCCCGGCAATGCCACACGCCCTTCGCGGTCCACTACGCGGTAGATGCGCTGCGCGACGCTGCCCCAGAGGTCAATTTCGAGGCCATCGCCAGGCCCGACGATATAGTCAGCCCCGACGGGAAGGTCCGTCGGCAGAGCCGAGGTTTCATCGCCGTGCAATCGAATTGCGTCAGCGCCGAATCGCTTCAGCTCGGATGAATTTGTCGATACCTTTTGGTACAGATCATAAAGCGAAGGCACGTCGGAAAACGGGTTTGGCTCGTGAATGATTGACGGTTGCCCTGGAACGGACAATTCGCTCGAGGAGTCGCCCCCAATCCTGCGGCTGGGTTGTCCCGGCGCGGAATTTATTGAGGTTGCGCCTGCGGGCAAACTCGCTCGCTCGTTCAACTCGCTGTTCATCAGCGCCCGTTCGCTGTCCAGCCTGGCCGGATTGGTCGAACCGACTCCAGTTGTTGGAATCGTGTTTGGTTCGAGTGGAGCTCCGGTTTGGGTCGGTGAGGAATCCGTTACGGAAGCTCTCACCAAGGCAGGCGTGGAAGGAAGAAGCGGCGGCGCTCCCGGAAGGTCCAGGTTCTCACCGGGCTGCGCATCCGCGCCGGGAATGCGCCGCGCGGGGGCGCTTCGATTTGTCTGCGCTCCTGTACCCGGCTCCGTGGGGGGGTTCTCCTGCGCGGACGCGCGCTCGACTTGGGTTTGCAACGCACGTCGGCGAAGCTGGTCATTGAAGTCCGCCTCGGAGCCGGGAATAGGCTTTGGCAACAGGAATCCGTAACGTTGCAAAAGTCTCGTGGCCACCCCGCGAAACATCTGGTTCCGCCTCAGCCGGTCAAATACGCCTTCGTCGGTCAGTTCACTGTCTTCAACAATTTGCCCGTGGACGGTTGCGTCATTGGCTATCCACTTCTTCAACTCCACCATCAGCCCCGGCTCATTGGTCAGAACCGCCGAGATCTGCGCGGCCGATGCAGCCACCCGATATAGGTTTTGCTGTGTCAGCTCCGATGTCTTGGCCGACGAATCACCATTGGCGGTGCTTTGTTGCTGAGCCCAGGCGGCGGAACAGGCTAACGCCACTGCCGCGGCGGCGAGAACGATCCCGCGTCGTGGCATAAGGGTCCGGCGCTCCCAGAATGTCAATTTCAGAAACATGCTCACCTTCCTGCGGGACTGTGCTTCCCGCGCAGCGTATTAAGGATCCCCGCTTTCGACTGGCGCCAAGGACTGTGCGGCTTGCAAGCACGGCAATTCCAATAGCCCCGGCTGGGTGTGCGATTGTGCGAAAAATTTCCCTCCGCACAAACCTTTTTTGTCGAAACATTGAAGCTCCGGGAAGGCTATTGCACTGCACTTGCCATCGACATTCGCGTAACTTGCATTGAATCAGTGACTTGCAGATGTGCTCAGATGCATGCGCGGCAGGTTTTCCCACTACGAAACTTGAGCCAGGAATCGAGTGCCAGAGTGGTACGAGGGAAGTATCTAAAGAAGGTGCATTGCGACCTGCGTGCGCTCACCGTGTGCGCGGACGGGACACGCGGGCCGGAGGAGTCTAGAGCCTCGGCGAGGCGGATAATGCAGTCAGATAGGTATATTTGATGTGCAATGTGGAATTGGACGAAGGTCGCGGCGTCGAGGCGATGCTAATAAAGCCTTAAGCATTGAATCTGTCAACGAGGAAGCGTCTAAATTATCTACACTCGTGTGGATAAAAGATTAGGAGCCATAGGTAAGTCATTGAAACAAATGGTCGGGGCGAAAGGATTTGACCGTTCGACCTCCTGGTTCCGAACCAGGTGCCAACACTTGTTGAAATCTATGGATTCTTGTTGATTCTAAGTGATTGCTGTTGAATGCTCTGCGGCCTGCTTGTTGAAGTTTGTTGAAGCCTGTTGAAGTTGGGTGCTTTCGCAGCTACATAATTGTCTGCACTTCGGAAGAGTGCAAATTTCACGGCCGTTTTGGATTTTGGCGAATCGCCATACATACTCTCTTAGTTTCCCGAAGGGCGCTCGGCATGATCAAACACGAAGACGGGGACCGGGCCCTTTCCCGATTCCAATTTCAGTCCAAGCTGCTGCTGAATCGCCGTGAAAAGCGGAGGCCATGGAGGAGCCTCGGTCTCAGTCGGTACGGCATCGATGCCCGACCATTGAAGTGTGAAATCATATTTTCCGGTGAGCCCTGTTTTGTCCACTACGGTTGTGTGCAATCGCGCCGACAGGTTCGATGCCAAGGCATCCATCGTCGCACCCAGACTCATGCGCTTTTCCGCTCCCGGATCTGCTGGCGCCATCACCACCCAGCCCGCTTGATAAGTCAATGCAGGTATGCCGGGATAGTTCTTCGGATAAGTTTCGCCGGGGGTCGCTTCTTTGAATTTGGGGCCGTTCTTCGCGACAACCAGGAAATAAACAGGAAACTCTCTTTTCTCAATGTGAAAAGACAGCTTGAAGCGGTCAGCCAGAATCGCTTGGAGCATCTTTGTTCGCGCGAGATTTTGCTGAACTGTACTAAGCTTGCTTAGCTGATCCGCCGTGGTTTCATCCATTTTTGCATCGATAGCGTAGAATTCTTTGTTTGCCCAGTCCGGTGCTCCAATGATTTGATCGTCTCGGAATCCCGGGTTGCCAAATTCGGCGTAGGCAACCCGAGCGAGAGCCTCGAGCGTCGCGCGCCTAATGCTGAGCCCGTCGGGCGGCATGTCAAACACGAACCCTCCCCGGTAATCAGGGGGAGGTGTACCCGGCCTCGGCTTGATCGAGACCACGTCGTACTTGAAGTCAGGCAAGGTCGCGGAAGGGCTTTGGGCCTGCGACTGAGCGCGGCTTGGCGCGGCGTTTGCCGTGCCGAACACGATTGATACGGCGACGGCAAGCGATCCGGCCGCACTCAGCAATGGTATTCTGCGAATTCGGAATATGCGGCCAGGTGTTTTCATTTCTGTAGCCCTCCTGTGTTGACGCCGTCTTCTTTCAATCGGCGGTCTGAAATCGAAATCATTTAGTGTGAGACGATGATGTAGTTCCTGGGAGACCCTTCGGGCGACGGAATCAAATTGATAGATGAGGCGGGCTTTTGGTGCACTTCAAAATCGCCGAGGCGCAGGCTATTGATTTCAAACTTCAGGCGGATGTGCCCGAGCGGTTCCATCGTGCCGACGACAAATTCTTTCCATGGCACAGAACCGGAGCCTTCGTATGTTGGCGCCGTCCCTTCATCATCGGCGGGCTCAAAGTGAAATGATTTATTGCTTACGGACATAGAGTCCTGGTAGACGGGGCTGATGCCGACATCGGCGGCGAAAGGGGAGTAGGAAACGCGTAGAAGTTGCCTCAAAGAGAACTCTTGTTCGCTTATTTGTTCGCTTATTTCCGTTGGCGATTCAAGAAAGCGATAGGCCGCCGCCGCAGACGAATTCCTAAACGCGGAGCTGCAAATCAAAAAATAGTTTCGTTTGTTGGTTGTTTGCCCCGTTGAACACACACCGACCTGTGGTACCAGAACGGACCGATCTCCGAAGGGGATACGCTTTGATTGCCGATTTCCGTAAACCGTTAAATACAATTCGCCGCGCACTGTCAGCGCTTCATCTCTAACCTGTTTGTAGTACGCGGCGTCCAGAGTGGTCCGCAAGTAGAAGTGCTGGCCCATGTTGACAAAGGACTGCAAGGGAAGCTGGTCTGCCCGCCGGACTGACCCATCGGGGGCGTCGAATTCCGCGGAGAATCCGTCCACTTGCGCGCTGACGCCGGGAGGAAGTCCTGTAATTTGAAGCGGCAGCTCGACGCCCCTTTGTTCGGTCCAGTTCCAGTGAATGACGCGGGGCAGCAACTTGTTCGTCAGATCGTAATCCGCATGAGCCGCGGACAGATCCACACGGTCTTTAGTGAGCAACGACTGAATCTTGAATTCCGCAGTCCACGGAATCCGCCCGATTCCGAGAACCAGGAGAATCGCCGTCGCGACAGCAAAGCAGCGAGCAAGGGTAGTTCCGCGCCGTCGGTATTGCCACAAAAGGATCGCCGACCCAGCGGCAGAAATGATCAGAAACGCAAAATAAGACTTAACCCATTCATACTGGCCTGCATTCCCGCCTACGTACCCACCTGCGAAGCCGTCCAGAATATCCACGGAGCGAAACAACACAATCCCGGGCCGAAACATGGCGAAAAGCAATGCAATTGTGCAAGGCGCGAGGATTGCGACGATCAACTGCACGAATCCGCTAGTGAGAGCGGACAAAACAAATACCGGCAACAGGAAAACGAACGTCAGCAGGACTTGGCTCCAGAGCATCCCCGGTAGCGCTGGCCCGAGCGGCAGTCCGTACGCGCGCACGATCACCAAATCAGCCAGGAACATTGGGAGATTTATGAAGGCCAAAACAAAAAGTATCTTCGCTCCGAGCAGGCTACGCCGTGAGTAGGGGCGCGTGATCCAGAATTGCCGATCGCCGGGCAGCGCCTCGTCGTGAACTGCGCGGCCCATAAGCGTCCACCAAGCGAGAGGCAAAAGGAGCAATGCCAAAGTCGAGGCGGCGGTACGCCTGGTAATGGGATCCCCCAGCCAAAGCGCGTGCCGCACTTCGATAGAGGCGAATGCCGCGATAACGGAAATCGTGATTGCGATTTCCAAGCGGAGGTGCCTGACGTCTTTTTTGAAAATATGAAGCGCTTGTCGCATTTTTGGCTACGCTGCCTTTCTGCCGGCTTTGGCCAGGGTCACGAAAATTGCGCGGAGCGGCATGGGATTGACGCTGATTTGATGGACAGTCCCGAACACGCCCTGAACTTCGGCAATCGTCCGCTCCCGATCGAAATGAGAGTCCACGAAGCGCACCAGCGTCGCGGATTGTTCCCGATTGAGCCATGCTTCCGGCCACGATGTGGGTGAGTGCGCGGGATTCTCGAGCGTGATTTCGATTTCGCGAAAGCGGTCCGTCAATGAAGACATTTCTTCCGAGAACTGCAGGCGGCCCCGGTCGAGGTACCCGATGTGGCTGGCGAAAGTTTCGATCTCCGAAAGATCGTGAGAGGAGATCAGAATTGTCGCGCTGTCGGCGCATTCCAAGATGCCTTCAATCAGTTCATCGCGCACGAGCGCATCGAGTCCTGTGAATGGTTCGTCGAGAACAATCAGCGGCGGCCGGTAGGCAAGCGAGGAGGCGAGAGCTACTTTCATTCGCATCCCGTGCGACAAATTCCCGATCTTGCGATCGAGTGGGAGATCGAATTGGCGCAGCAGTTCGTGAGCGCGCGCGGAGTCCCAATTTGGATAGAACGGTTCTAGGTAGTTCATGAGGTACTCGACCGTCATCCACTCGGGCATCTGCTGATTCTCTGAGACGTAACCGATTTGCGTGAAGTCTTGCGAGGAGAGCCGTCGCGAGTCACGTCCGAATAGCTCCGCCGTCCCTTCCGTTGGTTGGAGGGCATTCAAAAGAATTTTGATGGTTGTAGTTTTGCCCGCTCCGTTTGGGCCGACGAGGCCATACACGCTATGCTCCGGCACGATCATGTTCAGGTGGTCGAGGGCCACCGTCTTGCGGAATCGCTTCGATAGATCAATCGTTCGCAAAATGTCGGTCATTTCTTGCTCCCGTTTAATCGCTTCCAATGTTGAGCGACCGCCGATGTCACGTCGTCCAATGACAGGCCGAGGCGCTTGGCTTCGACCATCAATTGTTCCAGCTCCGTATTGAGCAGATTGCCGCGATCCGCCGCAGTCGAGCTTGCGCGCTTCGCCACCACGGTCCCGATGCCTGAATGAACTTCGAGAACGCCTTCGTCCACCAGTTGCGTAATCACTTTATGAGCTGTGTTGGGATTGATCTTCAAAGACTTGCTGAGTTCCCGCACGGAAGGAAAGGCGTCACCGGCGCGCATTTGTCCGGAGACCACGGCCTTCTTGGCGGCGTAGACCACTTGCTCGTAGAGCGAGATACCCGGTTGAAATGAGACACGGAGCGGAATCACAACTGTATTATGACAGCTAGTACACTATGTGTCAAGGCAAAAGAGTTAGCCGCCGTGACTTGTCGTTATGCGACGCCACCGCCCTGTAGCAACAGAAGGAATTTCATTCGCGCGACGGCGGGTGGCCGCAGTTATCCCGTGTTTTTCCAATCGAGCGCCCACCACAGAAGTCTAAAATCAGAGAAAGCATCGGCAGAGTACTCGAGGGAGGCCCGCGTTCGCCCTGCTTGTAGAACTCCGTTGAACTTTGTTGAAGTTGGAGGCTTTCGCGTCTGCAAAATTATCTACAGTCGCAGATGATCCCATTGTCCCGGTCGTTGTTAGCTTTGCCGACAAATAATCGCTAATTTTCCGATGGCTTCTCGACATGGTCGATCACCATGACCGGGACTGGCCCTTTCGCCGGCTGCAATTTCAAACCGAGCTGTTGCTGAATTGCGGTGAAGAGTGAAGGCCAATTTGTTTCTGGCCCTGACTCTGCGTCTTCGTTTGCTGTCCATTGGAGCTGAAAATCATATTTTCCCGTCAGTCCAGTCTTATCTATTACGGGGCAGTGCAGCCATGCCGACAACGTCCTTGGCAGTTCCAACATCGGAGCGCCTAAACCCAGGCGTTTTGTCGATCCTGGCTCGGACGGAGCCATCGCAACCGAGCCAGCCTGGTAAGGCCTTCCTCCGAAGCCGGACCCTGGATACGTTTCACCAGGCGTTGCCTGTTTCATCTTAGGGCGGTTCTTTGCGATGACCAGGTAATATACAGGACCCTCCCTATTTTCAGGATGAGCTTTCAATTTGAAACGGTCTGCCAGCATCGCTTGCAGCATTTGCGCCCGCGCGAGCTCTTGCTGACTCGGACTGAGCTTACCTAGTTCATCCGCTACAAAGGGTTCGATCCTCCCATCAATGGCGTACTGGTCGGTAATGGCCCAGTCTGGCGTTCCAATGATCTGGTTACGCCTTAATCCAAATAAAAATCCCATCGAGTTCCTATCGATTGCGGAATACGCCACTTGTATGAGAGACGCAAGTGTCACGGCTCGAACATGTATCCCATCCGGCTCCATGTCCGCTATGACTCCTATGGACTGTGGCGTAGCCTTGCTCTTCAGCAATTTGATCGAGACAGTCTCGTACTTAAATTCGGGGCCAATCGCGGCTGTGTTTTGAGATGGCGAGTGACCGCGGCTCGGCGGCGTGCTCGCAAAGCCAAATATAACCGGCGCCGCGATTGTCGCCAATTCGGCAAAGAAAAGACCAACTACGAAAGCTGGAGTTCGATGAAACCTGGAAAGCGTCATAAGGCCGGTGGGCCAGCCTTTCGCCTGGTTTTTCATTTTCATTCCTAACGAGCAGATGATATCACCGGGTATTATTGATGTGGAGTAATGTGCGGCTGTAGGAAGATCGCGGGCTGCGCGAATTGGGGCCACCCACGTCAAAGGCTGTGCCCCCCGTCCAATCCCAAGGAGCCGTCATGAGCTTGAAGAAAGAAACCTCCGGACGCCGTTCCGTGCAAGCCGAAGTCGAGGTCCCCGGCAGCACCCAGTCTGCGGTGGCGCGACGATCGGCGGAAGCCCAGTTGCGTACGCTTATCGCCAAGTTCGCGCCCGCGCATCTACGGCTCATAGGCGCAATGCGACGGCGGCTGCGAAAGCGCCTGCCCACCGCCCTGGAGTTGGTGTATGAATATCGCGACTTCTTCGTCATCAGTTATTCACCGAGTGAGCGCGGGTACGAGGGCGTTCTTGCAATCCGCGCGAGCGCGAACGCCGTTAGGCTGTATTTTAATCGTGGTAAGGAATTGCCGGATCCTGCGAAATTGTTGCAGGGGTCCGGCACTCAGGTGCGCTCGATTAACATGGAGGGCGCGTCCACACTCGCTCGCCCGGAGGTCGCGCGCCTGATCGACGAGGCCATAGCTCGCAATCGCGTGCCGTTCGCACGCGCTGGCCGCGGGTCGGTAGTCATCCGTTCGACATCGGCCACGCAGCGCCGGCGACGTCGCCCCGCCTAGCATGCGGTTGCCCCACACGTCGTAGTTACGTGTGGGGGGGCGGGTGGCGCACCCTTCCGAGAAGTTTTGTTTAGCGTGATCGCGTCAAACGAATGAAAACACCGCAGAATCGGGGACAGACGGGACGTTTTTCAGTTTTAGAAAACGTCCCGTCTGTCCCCATCCGCCCCCATCCGCCCCATCCTCCCTGCGCGTGGTGTTCTCGTTCAGAATGATGTCGCTTTAGGCGAGTCCCACCGGCGTTTTGGCGCGTCTACTTTTTCTCTGGGTCCTTTGCTCGTGGAATGGTGGCCCCGAAAATTGCGTGCAGAGCGGCGAGACGGGATTTCTCCAGTTGAGACCAGCGCTTTGACGCTACAGGCTTGATTGTCGCCGCGTTTTCGGGGCGTGCGGGCAACGCGGTCAACTGTACTGCGGGCGCCATCTGCACTAAGTGGCCGTGCGCAACCGGTTTAGGAGGCGCGAGCGCCAGGAACGCTGCCCGCTGCTTCGGCGTCATTTTTTCCAACAACCCCGGTACTGGACTGTCGGGTGCGTTGTCGTGCTTCCCTTTTCTGAATATTACTGGCGGCGCACTCGTCGCAGCGTTAGCGTTATTGATCAACCCGCCGCGCGACCAGCTTATGGTCAGTTCTCCCTCGGTTACGGTCCCATCCTCATCGGGTTCATCGTCGGGTTGATTGAGCTTAAACGTCAACAGCACCCCCGCAGTGCCAGCGTAAGTCACGGAAACGTTGTTTTGCAGATTCGAGTCCGGGGGATTCACGATACTGAATTCACCCGTAAGTCCGACGATCTTGGTCGCCCCGGCTCTCCAAGGAATCAAGATGGAGATCTTGTCCGTGGTCAGAGTCCACTGCGTCCCATCCGCGCAGTACCCTTCGTCGCCCCAGTTCCGCGCCATGAACATCCAAGTCTCGTTGGCGATATCGGTCCGGACACCTGAGTCGTCCTTTACGCGAGCGGCCATTGCCCAGATCGGATGAATCTCGGTTTCTCCCCCGACGTCGTCGGGCGCCCCGGGCGGCTCGTGGCCCGTATCCATTCCGAGTAGTCCCGTGACGATGGCCGTGCGGGAAGTCAGCATGTCGAAGGGGGTGGGCACTAGGTCGCTGTTGTCCACGGCTTTGTGAAATGCGCTCCACCACGGCGTCTCTTGGTCAAAGCGATTACCGACCTCTGAAAAGTTGTACTCCACATGAATGTGGTCTTCGTTCAACTGCAGACCGGCGCCGTTCGGTCCGCCGGTTAGGCTCATCGGAACAAGGTTGAACGAGTAGTCGTCGTCGTTAATGGGCCAGCCATCGCTGTGGCTCTCCCAGGTAAGCATCCCTGTATATGTGGCCGCTCGCAGGCGATCGCGGCCGCCAGAATCAAGCCAGTTCTTGTGACTGCAAGCGAAGCCAGCAATTAGTGAACCGCTAGCGGTGGTTGCAATGTCCCAGTCGGTTTGCGATGAACTCCAGGGTTCATTCGGAGAACCTTCTGGCTTGGGGCCGGGTCCCGGTGTGTTGCCGTTGAGTCCATTAAATTGTTCACCCCACAGTGGATTCAGCATCAACCCGTTTCGATCGGCTCCATCGGTGGACAAGATCAGGTTGTAGGGTTTTACCTTGGTGGTGCTGCAGCCGTTCCAAAGCGTTGTGCACATTGCCAAGGACACGAAAAAACAGAAAAGCACCGGTCTCCGAATCCCTAAGCGCCCAATTCTCCCGAGCCGGATCTTCTCGTGAGGTATCGTGTAGGGCCTGTTTGAAAGCTTTCTTCCGGTTCCGTGGTGGCTCCAGATCATCGAAGGCTCTCCTTTCGGACCGATATGCCGAAATGCTAGGAAGGTACGTGTCGCAGAGAATATCACTGGAGTGCGGATCGCAGCAAGGCCATTCTCGTTTAGCCAATGCGGAGGTTTACGGTGCGAGATTCGACAAACCGCGGGTGGCCGTGGCGGGTGGGCCAGCTTTTCGCCTGGTTTTTCATTTTCATTCCTAACGAGCAGATGATATCACCGGGTATTATTGATGCGGAGTAATATGCGGCTGTAGGAAGATCGCGGGCTGCCGGAATTGGTGCAGCCCGGGGTGGCCCCTGCCTGCCGGAAGGCACGGCATCTTTTGCGGCGTTTATTCACGCAAAGGGTGGGGTTTTTGACTCTGACTTTGTTTTTGACGTTGTTCTTAATAGGAAAACAGGGGACAGACGGGCCATACCCCGCATTTCCGGCCAACAATGCGCCACTGGACATGCGTCGTCGCGCAAAGGAAGAATAAACAGCAGAGGCGAACCATTTCGTTATCAATTCCTCGAGCCGTCTGTCGAGAAAACGGCGGTCCAGTTCCTGTTGCCAGGGAGTAACCCGGTTACGATCAATGATTTTCGTAGTAAAATCGCGGCATGCTGGACATCAGTTTCGATCGTCTTTCAAGTACTAGATTCGAGGAATTCTGCTTCGACCTACTAGGTACATCAGGCTTTGTAAACATCGACTGGCGGAAGGGAACGGGACTAAACAGCAGCCCCGCGGACAAGGGCCGCGACATCGTGTGTGACGAGTCGCGGACCGAGCCGGATGGGAGCCGGCACTTCGAGAAATGGTTCGTCGACTGCAAGCACTTCAAGAAGGGCGTTCCGCCGAAGGAACTGAGGAACCTGCTGGCGTGGTCTGAGGCCGAACGGCCAGCTGTCGCGTTGTTCGCCGTGAGCAACTTCCTGAGCAACCCGGCGAAAGATTACCTGGAGAGTTATCGCAGGAATAACAAACCGCCGTTCAAGATCAGGTGCTGGGAGAAGCCCCAGCTTGCGCGTATGCTCCGTAGGAAGATGGTCCTGCAGCACAAGTACAATCTCACTAACATCCCGATTAGGACGGTGAAGCAGATACTCGCAGCCGAAAATGAGATGTTCACGCGGATTTGGTATGGGCGAAGCGATATCCCGCGGTATCGCATGGACGGAACTCCTAAGAGCATCATCAAGGGAGCCCTCAGGGCGCAGCGCGACGCGGAGAAGAGATTCGGCAAAAAGAGCCTGATGGACAACATGAAAACCGATTGGGACTGGGGCTTCGTCAGCGGCAAGCTCTCGGCCCTGCGCTGGGTGCTCGGCGACGATTGGGACATGCTAGATACTTAGAGCGGCGGATGAACCACCGAGCCGACCTGGGCGAGTTTCGTTACCGAGGCCGACGCTGAAAATTTTCCCGACGGACTGAGGCCCTCCTTCCCGGGCCTTTTGTCGCGTTGGTTCACTCTGATGTAGAAGTGAGATCAGTTCGAAAATAAAGGATTATTGCGAGCACTGCACCCAGCATGCGTCGGTGGGATTCCTCCATTTCGTCGAAGTGGGCTTGACCTAGCCTCTTGGCAACTTGGATTCTCCCGGCAGCCGCTAATAGGAGGTTTGCCTGATCGATATCGTCGAATCCCCCTTGCTCAAGGATTGAGTCGTAGTCCGCGCCAACCCAGCGATTGCCTATTTTGCTGATCGGCCACCTTAAGCGCTCGACCACATACTTGGCTAAGCAATCTTCACTGTCGTGATACCGCGATGGAGGGCTGCAATTGTCCAATTCAGTTAGCAGATTATTCAACAATCCGGCGTAACTGTCACCCTCAATAATATAGGTCCCCGTTTTTCTATCCCAAGTGAGTTCCCAGTTCGCGCGTATGTGCGATAGAGGGCGTAGAACCATGTGGTCCAAGTAGTCACTGTCGGCGAAAAAATCATTCACGATTTCTCAAGACCTGAATCTCGGGTGGGTGGCTCGGGTACAAGTCCCGTTTTTTCTCGGTAGCTCACAATCGAAGGATACCACTGTCGCAACTCACCGTGGCGTTAGAATGCGCGGTTGTGGGTGCCCCACACGTCGTAGTTACGTGTTGGGTTTTTGAATCCGGGTTCATTTCTCCGAAGACTTTTCCACAAGTTTATTCGAATACCACTTTGTTTTTTCTTAGATCTTTTTTCATTATTCCTCATTTATCTATTGACAATCATTCTCACCTATTCTATAATGGCTATCAACGTAGCCCTTAGCTTTCCGCGGTCAGCGCACCTGAATCGCCAGCAAGCGTTGCGAGAAATTTATGAAAATCGCGACGCCAATTCGCCCTAAGTCCTTTAGGCGCTTACTCTTGTCACTCTTCGTTCCTGTAAGTCCTTTAAGCGCACACTCTTACAAAAAGATAGGGGGTACCCCCCACCCATCACTTCGTCCCTCCCAATCAACCACTCCCTTGAGGTTTATCAAGGCTCTCTCAACCCATTCCTCGAGGACCCACCTCTCCGCGTCCTCCGTTTACTCTGCGTTCCCTGCGTTAAATCTTTCTTCGGCATTCTCGCCACTAGCCACTCGCCACTCACTCTTCAACTCTCTCTTCAAGGAGCCTCTGATGTCTGAACAAACTACTATCGTTTCCAAATCATCGAACACCTCTCGTCCTCCCCGGCAGCGCGTTCCCGCTCCCGGCAACCGCTGCTCCCACAAGGACGCCGCCGGACGCCAGTGCCGCAACCTCGCTCTCAGGTCCACGGGATCTCGCACCGACCACAACAAGTCCGGCCTCTGTACCAACCACGCCACCCATGAGCGCCAGATCCTCGACACGCGAGCCGTCGCCGAGGAACTCCTCAGCACCGCGCCCCCGGCGTTTGACACCGCGGTCGCCGTCAACCATATGCTCGGGAAACTTCTAAGGATAATCGTTGAAGACCGCATCCCTCTCCGCAAGGGCGCCGTCCTCGTCTACGCCTGCTCGCTGCTTCTCAACAGCCTCGGCGGAGTAAGAACTGATGTCCTCGGCGCATACGGCCCCGAATTCCTGAAAGCCATGGCGCAAGGCGCACTAGATGTAATGGATGGCGATGGCGCGCAGGATGCCGAGCAGGATGTCGGGCAGGATGTCGAGGCAAGTAGATGTCTTCGGGATGGACCTGAATGAAATGGTCGGGGCGAAAGGATTTGCTGCTTGGAGTCCGCCGAAGCCAGCGTGCTTCTTTAGCGGGCGTAGGCGGAAAACTTCGACCTCCTGAACGTGGTGAATGTTTGGAAACAGATGGTCGGGGTGAAAGGATTTGCTGCTTGGAGTCCGCCGAAGCCAGCGTGGTTCTTTAGCGGGCGTAGGCGGAAAACTTCGACCTCCTGAACGTCGTGAATGTTTGGAAACAGATGGTCGGGGCGAAAGGATTTGCTGCCTGGAGTCCGCCGAAGCCAGCGTGGTTCTTTAGCGGGCGTAGGCGGAAAACTTCGACCTCCTGAACGTCGTGAATGTTTGGAAACAGATGGTCGGGGCGAGTGGATTTGAACCACCGACCTCCTGGTCCCGAACCAGGCGCGCTAGCCAGGCTGCGCTACGCCCCGACATGGGCAGCTTGGCCACAAATATCAAGCGGGTGCTTGCAAGCCAAGCGGGAATTAAAGATTAGCACAGCGCGCCGCGATACGGCTAGGCACGCATCGTCTTAGGCGCGATCCCGCTATACTGGAGCGACATCAAATTCACGTGACTATCGCCAAGACCCAACTTCGGAAACTTGACCGCTATCGCTGGCTCGTCCCGCGCTCCACGCGCGAAGATATGCGCACCGACGCGCTCATCTACGCCGACGAGCACCTGCTCGAGGCCATCCTCGGCGATCTCTCCATCGAGCAGGCCATGAATGTCGCTTGCCTTCCCGGAATTGTTGGCCGCTCGCTCGCCATGCCGGATATTCATCAGGGCTATGGATTTCCCATCGGCGGTGTCGCGGCCACAGGCGGACATGACGGCGTCGTGTCACCGGGCGGCGTTGGATTTGACATCAACTGCGGCGTCCGCCTGCTCGCGAGCAATCTCGATCAAGAAGCCGTCCGCGCAAAATTGCGCGAGCTCGTCAACCAACTTTTTCGCGACGTACCTTCGGGCACAGGCTCCGAAGGCACAATTCCGTGCAGCTATGACGATCTCAACAGCGTGCTCGAAACCGGCGCGGCGTGGATGGTCGAGCACGGCTACGGCGAAGCCGCCGATATCGAATTCTGTGAAGGGTCCGGCCAGATGGATGGCGCCGACGCTTCAAAAGTTTCCGACCGCGCCAAGCAGCGCGGACGCACCCAACTCGGCACGCTCGGCAGCGGCAACCACTTTCTCGAAGTGCAATATGTTGAACGCATCTTCGATGCGGAAGCCGCTACTATCTTTGGTCTCGCGGAAAACCAGGTTGTTGTGCTGATTCATTGCGGTTCGCGCGGCCTCGGTCATCAGGTCTGCACGGACTATTTGAAATTGATGAACGAAGCCATGCGCCGCTACGACATCACGCTGCCCGACCGCCAGCTCGCCTGCGTGCCCTCAAATTCAAAAGAGGGCCGCGATTATTTGGCCGCGATGGCCGCCGCGGCGAATTTCGCGTGGGGGAATCGCCAGGCGATCACTCACGCCGTACGCGGCGCGTTCACAAAAATATTCGGGCCGGAAGCCGCACTTCGCGTTGTCTATGACGTCGCGCACAACATCGCCAAGCGCGAACGCCATAGCGTAAACGGCGGCGCCGTAGAAGAAGTCCTCGTCCACCGCAAGGGGGCCACGCGCTCGTTCCCCGCGCATTCGCCGTACATCCCCGAAGCCTACGCCGCCGCAGGCCAGCCCGTGCTGATCCCCGGCTCGATGGGCACCGCAAGCTACGTTCTTGCGGGCAACGCGCGCGCCATGGAGGAAACCTTCGGCACCGTGTGCCACGGCGCGGGCCGCGCGCTTTCCCGCACCGCCGCCAAACGCGGGCGCGATGCGCGCGTGGAAACGCAGAAACTCGAAGCGCAGGGAATTATCCTGCGGTCGGAAACGAGGAATGGAATTCTCGAAGAAGTCCCCGAAGCGTACAAAGACATTGACGCCGTCGTGGACGTCGTCCACAACGCGGGCCTCGCGCGCAAGGTAGCGCGGCTGCGCCCGATGGGCGTCATCAAGGGCTAGAGTTTTCCGCGGCGAGAGTTAGTCTGGGAGCTGCACCAGCCGCACTTCGGTGATCGCGCCGATACCACGGATGAGCTGCAGAACTTCTTCCGGAACCGCGCCGTCAAGCCGCACGAGCGCCATCGCTTCTGTGCCGCTGGCCGCAGTGTCGCGCCCCAGTGCAAACGTCGCGATGTTCACGCCATGTGCCCCGAGTATGGTGCCGATTTCGCCGATGACGCCAGGAACATCTTTGTTGCGGAAAAAAAGCATCGTGCCGGCGAGCGGGGCTTCCAGTTCGATGCCGTCTACGCGCAAGATGCGGGGTGAAACGCCGTGAAGTACGGTCGCTTCCGCTTTACATCCGCGCGATCCTCGCCCGGCTCGCACGGCAACTTCGACAGTGTCCGGATAGCCTTGCTCGATGTGTCGCGCACGCTCTTCCACTGTCAGGCCGCGCGCGGCGGCGACTTTGCCTGCATTCACGAGATTCACTTTTTCATCCAAAACTGTATTGAGCAGCCCGGCGAGTGCGGCGTTGCGTAAAACGCTGGTGCCCATCTCTGCTGCCTCGCCGGCAAATGCGAGGCTCATGCGCTCGAAGTGCCCACCGGCAATCTGCGCCACAAATGCACCCAACCGTGTGACCATTTCGATCCATGGACGCGCGCGCCGGTATTCCTCTCCGCCGACCGCGGGAAGATTTACGGCATTGCGCATTGCGCCTTCCGTCAAATAGCTGAACACTTGCTCCGCAATCAGCGTTCCGACCTCTTCCTGCGCTTCGTGCGTTGACCCGGCAATGTGGGGGGTTGCGACCACATTCGGCAGCCCAATGAGCGGGGATCGCACCGGCGGCTCTTCCGCGAAAACGTCGAGCCCTGCGCCGGCCAGTTGCCCGGATCGAAGCGCTTCTGAGAGCGCCATCTCGTCCATCAGTTCCCCGCGCGCGGTGTTTATCAGAATCGCGCCTCGCTTGCATTTGGCGAGCGTCTCGGCATGGATGAGTTTCTCCGTCGCGGGGCTCAGCGCCGCGTGGAGCGACAAGAAGTCGGATCGTCCCAAAACCTCGGCTAGAGGTAGAAGGTCAATACCCGCGTCACGCGCAGCTTCTTCCGTCACGAAGGGGTCGTGTGCAATCACACTCATCCCGAATGCCCGCGCGCGACGCGCCACCTCGCTGCCCACTCGTCCAAGTCCAATCAGTCCCAGGGTCTTGGCTCGCAACTCCACGCCCACGCCGCCGGACTTTTCCCATCGTCCCGCGTGGATTGCCGAATTCAATTGCGGGATGTGGCGCGCAACGGCGAGCATCAATGCCAGCGTGTGCTCGGCCACGCTCACGGCGTTTCCTCCGGGTGTATTCATCACCAGCACACCACGGGCGGTTGCCGCGTCCACATCAATGTTGTCCACACCCACGCCCGCGCGTCCGACAACGCGCAACCGTGGCGCCAATTCAAATATTTCCGATGTGACCCGGGTTGTGCTTCGCACGATGAGCGCGTCAGCGGTTGCGAGCGCGTCGCGAAGCGATTCGCGCGCGGGCGTCAGGACTTCCCAGCCCGGCGCTCGCAGGAGTTCGATCCCGCGCTTGCTGATTGGATCGGCGACCACGATACGCATGAGGAGCCCAGCCTATGGGCAGGCGTACGACGTGTCAACCCTACCTGGCAGCTACGGTTCCGTCGCCTGCCGTAATGCCTCGTGATTAAAATTTTGCCGACGATCTGCGATTTGCCCGCATTCTGCGCGGAACGCGGCGGATTTCCTGTGCTATAGTTGGTTTTCCTGCAACGGAGAATTTCCGCGATGACGCTCGTCGAACGCATTCAGAAAGACATGACCGACGCGATGAGGGCGAAAGAAGAATTGCGCCTCAGCGTCCTGCGGATGGTCAAGTCCGCGCTGAAACATAAGGAAATCGAAAAAATCCGACCTCTCGACGAAGCCGAATCGCTTCAAGTGCTGAACACGCTCGTGAAGCAGCGCAGGGAGTCGGTGGAAATGTTTACGAAGGGCGGCCGCACCGACCTCGCGGATAAAGAGACGCTAGAGATCGCCGTCATCGAAAGTTATTTACCCGCCGCGGCAAGTGCCGCGGAAATGGATGCTGCCATTGACGCCGCTATCGCCGAGACCGGCGCGAATTCACCGAAGCAAATGGGCGCCGCAATGAAAGCCGCGCGCTCGCGCCTCGAAGGCAAGACCGTGGATGGCAAAGCGTTGAGCGACCGCGTTCGCGCCCGCCTCGGCGGCTGACCTTCACGACGCCTTCCACGTTGACTTGTGCCACTGCCTGAAACCATCCCCGTTCGTTTCACCGAAGAAGACGCCGAATATGTCAGCGTCCGCCCGGTGAAGCGGCAAACTTTCCGCTTGCGCGAGCTTGTGGATATGGTCCTTTCGGTCACTGGCCGCGACGTTGCGCGTATCCAGAAAATTTTTCACTCCGGCACAATCGTCTACCATTTCTATCGTTACACGTGGCAGGGTTTTGACGCGGATACCGCAGAAATTTCCACTCTCCTCGCTGATTTCCCGTTTGATTTTCCACCCGGCGATCCACGCCGGATTTTTTCCGCGCAAGGGTGCGCCGCGGTGCTAATCGAAAGCCCCGCGGCAGGTCGCCTGCCCGTCGAAATCCCACGCGTCGCAGCAGAGCGCAAACCGCTCTTCGCCGCGCGAAGCTTCTGGGATTGTCTTCTCGCCTTCGCCGCCAATCCAGCCGCCGTCACCTATTCCGGCTACTCTTACGCGCGCCGCGCCGACCTCTTCCACCTTCGTCTCTCGCCCGAGCAGTCCGCTGCTCTCCTTCGTGACGCCGCCCGCCTCGCCCCGCGCAATCTGCGCGCTGCGATTCAGGCGCTCGGCACACCTCCACAAATTGTTTTTGTTTCCCCCCGCGCAAATTAAATTCTGCGGAAGTGTCTTACTGCCCGGCGCGCTTCAGTACGACGCTCGCGCGCTCGTCTCCGGCAATTTGACGGTTGAATTTGCGCAACTCGTCCATCTTGTCCAGCGGGACAAGCACTTGCTTCACTTGAAAAGTTCGCGTGTAGTGGATTGTGTTGCCAGTGACTTGCGTCTGGCTCGTATAACTTCCAAATTCCGTTTCGATTTTTGTGGGCCGCGGGAGGTCGTCCACGGTATAGCCCTGCGGAAGCGCAATCTCGAAGTCATCGATTTGAATGGAAGTGTCGTTGTCCAGTTCCACAGGAAATTTCCGCCCATTCTGCTCGGCCACATCGGTGGCCTTTTCGCCCAGTACCCGGGGGCGGACGATCAGCAAGTCGCCCGCGGTTTTCGCATAGCGGTCAGCAGTAAATTCATAGTGTAGGGAAATCGGCTGCTTAAACATGTCCATGTTCTCGGCGGAAGCCTGCGTCAAATGGAAACCGCGAAGGAAGGTGCCCAGGAACGCTTCGAGCCGCTTTGTGCGATCGGTGCCGCTGGAGTTTAAGAGCATCTCCAGTTGCATGGACGCCTCGTTTCCCGAACGGGTTTCGACCACTGTACCTGAGATCGAACCATCCGCGTGCAGCTCCAACTTGGCCGTGCGGACCAGTCTATTCACACCGGGTTCGGTGAGCGGAAGGTGGACAAGTTCACCGCTCTGCGGTGAGGAAACCAGTACGTAGTTGTCCTGCTCGTAAAAAGGCAAGTCGCCCACCGGCGTGTAGGGAAATGTTGGATCGAAAAAGAGGATCTTCCCAAGTTTCGGAACGTCCACAATGGCCGTTGCTCCCAGGAATGACGCGTCGGAGGGCACAGGAATGGCGAGAATTGCGTGATTAAACGTAATGGCGGATGCAAATTGCGGCGCGATGATTCCGCGCTGGGTTTGCGCGAGCGTAAGGTAAGATGGAATCCCCGCCTCGCGGAGCATTGCGCTCAAAAGAGTGGATTTATCTTTGCAGTCGCCATACTGGTGGCGAAAGGTGTCTCCGGCGGGGTGCGGCTGGAATCCGCCGATGCCGATTTCGATATCCACGTAACGGATCTGACTTTGGACATAGGAGCCGAGCGCTTGGACTTTGTCGTGCCAGCTTGATGCTCCTGCGATGAGCTCTTTGACCTTCTGTTGAATTTCAGGCGTAGATTGAACGGAGCCGCTCGACAACTGGGAATACCACACTCCAATCTGGTCCCAATTTGTAGGCCCGAATGCGGTGCCTCTGCCCGAAGGAGGATGGTAGGTAATTCCCATGCGAGCCACGACCGCTCGCATCGCGGGCATCGACGGCTCTCTCCTTACTGGAGGCACATTTTCAACCGTCCAGGTTGTGCGCCGCTGTGTGTCCTCGTCGGGCTTTTGCTCTGGATAATTGATCCACTTGGAAGTGTGTTCCCAGCCGTCGGGGAGGTCCAACTCAAACCGTGTCCGCACGACAGGGATTTCATGCTGGACGTTCCATTCATCCTGGAGAAAGAACGGACGCCTCTTCTGTTGGTACTCATAGGCGATCACGTTGCCAGGCAGCGCTGCGGGTATTTGCAGGATTTTTACACGCAGATCGGAGTAAAAATTCGATGTCATCCCGCTTTCAATCGCGTCTTTTTCCTTGACTTCATATGCCTTGCCATCTTTGGGAACGCACCACGCCTTCATCGAAGTGATTTTGGTTTCGTTGTCAAAGGGCACCGCAAGGGATCCATATCTCTTGCCGTCCGGCCGCAGGATCATATATGCGCGGCGGTAAGTCGTTTCCGTATCGCCATTGTTCAATACAGTCGTATCTTGCTCATCGTACAGCATGACCGCTTCCGTTTCGGGCGTCACATGCGGTAGCGGAGACGCTGCGGCTTGTTCGACCCATGTCGGCACGTCGATGGCGCGGGCGGGTCGCGTCACCACCAGCCAGGCAAGCAATAGTAGAAACGCGCTAGTTGTTGCCGGTAGCAGCCGCGAGTTGTATGACAATTTGTTGTTCATCATCGGATTTTGCCGTCCCAAAGAATTTCCTGATTGCGGGATACGCATTCACAGGATACAGCATGGACCCAACAATCAGCTTGCGCTGGATATGTATCTTGTCGCCTTCCTGGCCAGCCGTTATTTCATATTTTAAATTGCCGCCGGGATCGAGGGACTGTGGCGGAGGCAGTGTCACGGCCTTCATGTTGGAAGGGAGCTGCAGGGTAATATCGTCCAATTCCTGATATGGATAGGAGAAGTAAATGTCCTGCTTGCGCGAAGATGGTTCAAAGAGCTGGCGCTGGGTGGATTCGTAGAGACCGATAGGAATTAAAAGTCTACGGCCCGCCGTCTCGGTCATGCCGGGGAGAACGAGACGCCCCTCGACCGTAAGCGGCTCCTCAGCTTTTTCCCATCCCGTGATATCTGTGATTTCAAACCGTGCGTCGGTGGGGAGCGTGTGCCTGATTTCGCTTTCCAATTCCTTCTTGCGCCCCTCTCTGTCCTCATTGCGTCCTTGGATCCTGCGGGAAAGCGCGCGCTGGCCTGTGTAGCGAACTGTCAAAGTGCCAGATAGGGATCCCTCGCCGTCGAGCGTGAGTTGTGCGCGCCGTTCAATCCCCGAGGCCGTGCTTGGAATAGGGGGAACCTGGATCATCAACGACCCTTGTTTGGTCGATCGCATTGCCGGGATGGCTGTCTCGGCCCATGGCAACAAGCCAAAAGGACAGTAGAGTTCCCCCGGGTCGAGGAAATAATCCTTGTCGCCTGCGTGAACCCAAACAAAGTCGGAAGAAAGTTCTTTGGTTTCCTGTAAATCGGGGTGAAAGCGGCCCTTGTCACGCGGCGCGGCACGCAGGAGGCTCGAGTCAAAACCAGCGGCTTGCGCCATCGCCACATAAAAGAGATTGATTTGAATCTTGCCGGCATAGTTGTGTTTGAGGACGTCCTCAACGTTGTTGTTGTCTTTGGCGTTCTCGCGCTTTTCCTCCTGCTCTGTCTTGCTGGATTCAAAGCTCAGGTTGCGAACCTCCTGCGCCCGGTCGTAGAACTTCCGGAGTTTCACATCGGGCGAATCTTCGGGCTTTGTGATTTGGCCCACTAGGTCACGAATCGCGGTGCGTTTGCCGATATACCTCTCGTCTTCCTCGGCCCAGTCCTTTGCGGTGCTGTCCCAATATTCCTTCGCGATCTTGGGATGTGTTACGCCGCTGAAGAAAAATTCAACGCGTCCGCGAAGTTCGTCGATCGGCATCATATAATCCTCTTCAGGGACACCGGCGACATCGTTCATGTCCAGCGTAAAGGAACCATCCTTTTGTTTTTCAGGGGCAATATTGTTCGGGAGTCTATATGTCCGCCAAAGCACGCCACTCAAAAAGGTATAACCCTGAGGAGGGGACGGAGGAAAGTACACAAAGTGGGCATGCTTCGTGTAAATCTTGTCTTGAACAATCCAATTGGCGCCCCGCACAATCAACTGCGGAAACTGAACGCGGTATCTATATTCGATGATGCTGCCGGGCGTGACATCAGGAAGAGTAAAGTACTTCACATCAACGTTGAATTCTCCGGATTTAATCACGGTCTTCTGGAGAACTTGGCCGTCGAACTCAATGATTTTTCCATCGGGATGAACTGTTCTGCCCTCGACGTTTTTGACGTCAAAAAGACCCTTTACAAAGCCGATTTCAATATTCGCGAGATTTTTTCCGGCCTCCGTAAATATCTTGATTCTGTAATATTGATCCTCGCGAGAGTCCCTGTTGTTGATTACGTTTTCGTGATTGAGGATCATTGCCGTCGCGCCCGGTTCGGCCGGGTTGTCATTCAGCGCAAGCTCGTCCTGTGAAATGGGAGGCCAGTCCGCAGCCGCTCGTCCCCTCGGAGCAAGGAAAAAGATCGTTCCTGCCAGAATCAGGCAAAAAGCTGCGAAATTCGGAAGGCGTCGCATCGCTGGGCTCTCCTTCTCATCGGAGTAAGAACGACAGCGCAACCTACAGTGCCAGCGGGCCTGCCGCGGATCCGCAGCGAAGAAGATTCTAGTAGGAAGCTATGTCGTTACCCGTATATTGGCGCGGACGTTACCCCTTTGCTGGATTCGTGTCAAGAGCCAGGCTGCACTATTGTGGTGCAACCAGAGATTCGGACTTGTCCGGCCGCGGAACTCTTGCCCTTGCGCAATTCTGGTGCTAGCTTGCCGCAACGGCCCGGCGCGCACTTTGCCGGTCGCCTTTTGCGCATCAGCAATTTGCACTGGACTTGCGCAGCGGAACTGCATTGCAAATTCGCGGACCTTTGGAGGTGACGCGTGGCCACTAAGCCCTGGAGTTCGACCGCCCCCGCGGGAGAGTTTCACCCGTTTGTGGACACCGGCACATCACTCGCTGAATTCAGTTTGCGCGCTGTGGTCCTGGGCGCGCTCTTTGGAATTTTATTTGGCGCGGTTTCTGTTTACGTCGGCTTGCGCGCGGGCCTCACAGTTTCCGCTTCGATCCCCATCGCCGTTCTGAGCATCAGCATTCTGCGCGCTTTCGGCCGCGCGACAATTCTTGAAAACAATATCGTGCAGACGGTCGGCTCCGCGGGCGAATCGCTTGCGGCGGGCGTGATCTTCACTCTGCCCGCGCTGATTTTCCTCGGCTTTCCGCTCGAGTACTCGCGCATCTTCATGCTCGCGCTGCTCGGGGGCTGGCTCGGTGTGATCTTCATGATTCCTTTGCGGCGGCAGCTCATCGTCAAAGAGCACGGCCAACTTTCTTTTCCTGAGGGCACTGCGTGCGCGGACGTGCTCGTCGCGGGCGAACGCGGCGGTTCGTTTGCCGGCCGCGTTTTCTGGGGCCTCGGTCTCGGCGGCGTCTACACTTTTCTGATGAACAGCGTGGGTGTATGGCCGAGCCAGCCGGAATACAGGCCGAGCTGGTTGCCGGGCGCGTCATTCCGGGCGGCGGTCACATCGGAATATCTCGGCGTGGGCTACATCATCGGACCGCGCGTGGCAGGAATTCTTTTTGCTGGAGGAGTTTTCTCCTGGCTGGTGTTGATGCCCGCGATAAAGTTCTTTGGCCATGGCCTTACCGCGCCCATCTATCCCGGGACTGCTCCAATTGATCAAATGTCGCCCAGTGATTTGTGGGCAACATATATTCGTCCGATGGGCGCGGGCGCGGTAGCCGCGGCCGGGCTCATCACATTGATTAAGACAATTCCAACGATCGTCTCCGCGCTCACGCAGGGAATGAAAGATGTCCGCAAGGAACGCGGCGTGACCGCGGGCGGCTCGCGCACAGAGCGCGACCTGCCGATTAAATTCCTCATCTTCGGCTCCATAGGAATTGTAGTGCTGATGTGGCTGATGCTCACGTTCCGTCCAATCCCCGGAGCGCAGACCGGAGTCTTCGCGAATATTCTCGCGGCGCTCATCGTCGTCACATTTGGTTTTTTGTTTGTCACCGTCGCTTCGCGCATCAGCGGGCTGATCGGCAATAGCTCGAATCCAGTGAGTGGGATGACCATCGCAACACTGATGGCGACCTGCGCTGTGTTCTTGATTGCCGGTTGGAAGCAGCCGCCGTACGCGGTGCTCGCGATCACGATTGGCGGCGTCGTCTGCATCGCGTCCGCGATTGCCGGCGCGACGTCGCAAGATTTGAAAACCGGATTTCTCGTCGGCGCGACGCCCGTGTGGCAGCAGATCGGTTTGATCATCGGCGTGACGATCTCCACCGTCGCTGTCGGCGGCACGCTTATCCTGATGAATAAGGGCCTCGCGAAATACAATCCGGTGGACATCCCGCTGAACATTCAACAACTGCCCACCGGTGTTGCCGTTGAGACTCAGAATTACACCTATCAGGGAAAAACGTTTGTCCTCGTAAACTCGATCGGTTCATCGCAGGTGCCTGACGGAAAATATTTGTACGACGCGTCCGCGCAAAAAATTACCACGCAGTGGGTGCAGGGAATCGGCAGCGATCAGGCCGCCGCTCCACAAGCCCGCTTGATGGCCACGGTCATAAACGGAATACTGAATCAGCGGCTGCCGTGGCGGCTCGTCTTACTCGGAGTGTTTCTCGTGATTGCCGTGGAGCTGCTCGGGATTCGCTCGCTACCATTTGCCGTGGGCTCGTATTTAAGTATTGCCACCACGATGGCGATTTTCGCGGGCGGAGCTGTGCGCTGGCTCGCCGAGCGCGGCCGCGACAAAGACTCCGCGTCGAACAGCGAAGTCAGCCCCGGCTCGCTCTATTCCAGCGGACTCATCGCCGCCGGCGGCGTTTTCGGTTTGCTCGCCATCATTTTCAAAGTGATGGAAGACGCTCACTGGATGCCGAAGGACCTATTCCTGTTCGGTCCGAAAATTCTCGGCAGCTTTGCGGCAAGTTCCTGGGCGGGCGTCATTATGTTCCTCCTGCTCGCAACGTCGCTCTTTGTATTCGCGCGCAAGAAGCTTGAATAGCGCGTCGAAGAAACCGAACGCCACACTTTTTTGACAACCTCGCTCGCACGCTCTTAGACTGTCTTTATGGGAATGGAGTCCCGCAGATACAACGTCCAGACGCGCTGGGGCGGCGGCGGATTTTTCATCACGCCCGCCATCAAATTTCTTCTGATTGCCAACACCGCGGCCTTCGTTGGCCAGACGCTCGTCGGAATGTTTTTCCACGAGGCGGGACTGCATTGGATCTATTACGAATTGGGACTCGGTGTGCGCTCCGTCATTCCCGGCCTTCGCATCTGGCAGCCGTTCACATACATGTTTTTGCATGCCGGGCTTTTGCACCTGCTCTTGAACATGCTCGTGCTGTTTATGTTCGGACGCGATCTCGAGCGGATCTGGGGCGCGCGAAAATTTCTAAATTATTATTTCGTTTGCGGCGTCGGCGCCGGAATCATCAACGTTGCCGCGGGTTTTCTCCCGCTGATTTGGGGACATCAACCCTCGGACGTTCCAACGGTCGGCGCGTCCGGCGCAATCTTCGGAGTGTTGATTGCCTGCGCCGTATTGTTTCCTGATCGCCCCGTCTATCTGATTCCATTTCCAGTGATGCTTCCCATGAAAATATTTGTCGCCATCATGGGTGGAATCGAATTCTTCAGCGAACTGGGCGCGCCCGGCGACAGCATCAGCCACATTTGCCATCTCGGCGGCATGTTGATCGGCTACATCTATCTCCGCCGCGGCTCTTTTTTTTACGGCATGCGCAACACCGTCTCTGACTGGAAGCGGCGCCGCCTGAAACGCCGCTTTGACGTTTACATGCGAAATCGTGGCGGCGACCCACCCTCCCGCCCCGGCCGCTGGGTCAACTAATCCCTCCCTTCTAAGTTTTCGCGGGTGAGTATCGCGCACCCGTATGGCCCGTTTTCGTCCATCCCCGCACAAATTGTTTCACGTGAAACAATTTGGCATCGGGATGCGTTCAGGAATGTTTCACGTGAAACAATCTCACCTTGAAAACCTCAACCCAGCCTATTGCGGCATTCGAATTCCATTCGAATGCAATTCGAATGCATTCGAAACGAAAAAGTGCACTTAGAAACAATTTTGAGTGGTTTGAGTTTTGAATCGGGTGCTTATGGCAGTTCTGGCAATCGATCCGTCCTTCTAAAACAATACAGGGCTAATGGCCAGTTGTACCGGATCCGGATTTTCCAGTTATGTCCGATTTATTGAGGCCAAGTTGGGAAAGAATGTCAGCCGCATCGGCATCGAATTCTTTCTTTGATTGCAGGAAGTCGTCCCGGAGCTTAATCGCCTGGCTCTGTCGATCAATAAATTCTTTTGAGTCACCATTGCGGAACACAAGTTTCCCATTTTGAATGGAAACATTGTCTTTTTCTCTCAGTGCAAACTGATAGAGATCGATGGAGGCGACGAGCCACCGTTTTTCAGAGTCAAATACCTTAACTCTCGGTGCGAGAGATCCTTGCACGCCTTTAACAAAGCCATTGATGAGCGCATCCTTGCTTCGCTGAGGCATGGAAGCAGCTTGGATTCTCTCCTTCATTTTTGTAATCAGCGGATCAATCGAAGAATATTTTTCTTCTACTTCAGATGTTTTGTTTAAGAGATCGACCCTTCCTTGTATCTGCGCCTTACTTGCATATGAAGTTGCAGAATACATCGGCGCAAGAGTCGGGTCCGATAATTGGGCCGCCTCCGCGGCATATTGTTTGTTGAATTCAAGCAAGTCGTGAAAGAAACTTCTAACTGGTTCTTCCCATTGCCCCTGGTTAGGAGATTTCGGCGCTTGTCCCGCGGATTCTTTGAGTAATTCCCCCACTCGGGCATTCACACCTGTGTCTTGTGTTGTGGAGGCACTTGCCATGCTACCGACAAAAGCAATTAATGTAAGTACGAACGCAACGGAGACGGTGACGAACGCCTTCATCGCCGGATTCTTCTTTCCGCGTTTTGCCTTCGAGTAAATAAGAAGACCAATCAGGCCTAGTCCAAACGCAAATAGGCACCTCCCAACAAAGTATCCCAGAGCTTCCGAAGTGAATTCTGGATACGCCCGTCGAGTGCTTGCAAAGTTAAGAAAAACAATCAAAATCGACAAAATCAGGCAAGAAATCCAAAGAAAAACTGTCCATCCACTTGGGGACTCACCATCCGGTTGCTGAGGGGGAATTCCACCTGCAAACTGGGCGGGTGAAGCGTGAGGAGCCGCCCCAACAATCAAAACACCGCAGGACGGACACATAAGTGTGTTGGGTGGGATTTCCTTTGCACAAGTGGGGCAGACCATGTATGTCCTCCCAGAGTTCCGGCGCAGAATGCTACCAGAAGAGACAACGAATCATGGATGAATTATTTTATCTGGATATTACGTGCAGCTTGATGAAGTTGGTGGTGGCGGGCCTGCCGAGCGGAGTGCCCGCGACGATGCCCACCACGTCGCCGCGCTTGGCGAATCCTTCTTCGAGGAGCCGCTTTTCGGTGAGTTCGGCGAGGCCGTCAATATCGCGGACGCGCGCGATGCTGCGCGGCAGCACTCCCCAGAGCAGCGCGAGCCGGCGGCGCGTTTCCGCAAATGGCGTGAACGCAACGATGGGCGGGCGCGGGCGATGCTTTGAAATGAGCAGCGCGGTCGAGCCGGTCTCCGTGAAAACGGCGATGGCCTTCAATTGAAGCTCTTCGGAAGCGTGGCAAACAAGTTCCGCGGTTGTTTCCGCGACATCCCAGCGCCGTAAAAAGGGATGCTGAAAATTTACAACGCTTGATTCGGCTTCACGGATGATGCGGTCCATCATCTCCACTGTCTCGATGGGATAGAGCCCACGCGCGGTTTCGCCGCTCAGCATCAGCGCGTCACTTCCATCGAGGACGGCGTTCGCCACGTCCGACGCTTCCGCTCGCGTGGGCCGCGGGTTCTGCGTCATGGACTCGAGCATCTGAGTCGCGGTAATCACCGGCCGCCTCGCGTCGCGCGCCTTGGCGATGATTTGCTTCTGCACGACGGGCACAACCTCCGGGCTCATCTCCACGCCCAAATCGCCGCGCGCGACCATCACGCCGCCCGCGATTTCCAGAATGTCGTCAAGCCTCGCAATCGCTTCAGGTTTTTCCAGCTTGGCAATCACCGGCGTATCCATGCCGGCGCGGCGAATCGCGCGCTGAGCCGCCTTCACGTCTTCCGGCCGCCGCACAAAGCTCACGGCCACATAGTTGACGCCGCGCGCAAGCGCGAATGCCAAATCGTCATAATCCTTGGGCAAGAGCGACGGCACTTTCAATTCAACGCCGGGCAGGTTTATGCCCTGATGCTCTCTGAGTTCGCCTCCGTTGACCACCTCGCAAACTATTTCGCTAATCCGCACTTCCTTAACCCGCAGCTCGATATACCCATCGGCAAGCAGGACGCGGTCGCCGCGCTTTACCTCACGCGGAAGTTGATGAAATGATGTGTAAACGCCATCCGTTGTCCCGGGCCGGTCTCCCACGGAAATCGTAAATCGCTGCCCAGTGCGCAGCTTCACCGGCGCGCCGCCCGCAAGACTGCCCGTGCGTATCTTCGGCCCGCCCAGATCGGCTAGGATTGCGACAGGTTTTTCGAGCCGCATCGAAGCCTGCCGAACGCGCGCAATAGTCCGTCCATGCCAGGGGTGCGTGCCGTGCGAAAAATTCACGCGCGCGACATCCATCCCCGCGCGGATCAGCTGCTCGATTTTCCGGGGAGAATCGCTCGAGGGGCCGAGCGTGCAAACGATTTTGGATCGGCGGAAATTCATAGGGCAGGCCAAAAACTCCGGCTGCTATTTCTTCACAACAAATTCGCTCACGATGCGGTAAACGTACGCAATCCCCTTTTGAAATGAATCGAGCGGAATGCGCTCGTCATCAGCGTGCATGCGCAGGTCGTCGCCATCGGTGAGCGGGAAAGGAGCCAAGCCGTAAGCCTGCACGCTGTGAAGGCGGAGCTGCGCGGAATCCGTCGCGAATGCGCTCAGAAGCGGCATCACCGTGACGCCCGGAAATACCTGCCCGCTCACGCGCTCGATCGCCTGATAAAGCGGAGTATCCATGGATGATGGCGGGGACGGCATCCCCTGGTCGGGCGCAATCTCAAACCGGATCTGCGGATCGTCCGCAATTTTCTTCATGTCCGCGATCACGTCGTAAACGGAATCGCCCGGGAGGAGCCGGATGTTCAGGTTCGCGCGCGCTTCGGAAGGCACCACATTTGCGCGCACGCCCGCGGTAAGCATGGTCGGCGCAATGGTATCGCGCAACATCGAGTTCCACGCCGGACTCATATCCGAAATATGCTTGGCGGCGTTTTCTTTGCGATCCGCCATTTCGAGCGCGCGAATCCATTTGGCGGTGTCATCGTCTTCAACCTTCGCAAGCGCCTCAAAATAGCGCTCGGTGGTGGATTGCAATTTCCATGGCGGCTGGTACGCGCCGATTTTCCCGATGGCGGCGGCAAGGTGCACCACGGCGTTATCGGCTCGCGGCATGGAGGCGTGTCCCGAGGTTCCCGTGGCAATCACGGTCACATTAACCGGCACTTTTTCGCTTATCTGGATGCCGACATAAGTGACCTTGCCGTCCTTCAACATCACACGGCCGCCCTCGTTGATGGCGAACCCCGCGGCAATCTTGTCCCAGTACTTGCTGACCACCACCTTGAGGCTGCTATCGCCAAACTGTTCTTCATCATCGTCGGCGAGGAAGATGACGTCGCGGTCGAGCACCGCGCCGCTGCGCTTCAGCGCGATAAAAGCGGCAAGATTGGCGACCACCAATCCTTTGTCGTCAATCGTGCCGCGCCCGTAGAGATAGCCGTCTTTGATGATTGCGCCAAAGGGATCGACACTCCATTTGTCGCGGGAGACGCCAACAACATCGAGGTGCGCCAGAAGGAGCAGCGCGCGCGTGGGGTCGGGAAATGGCGCATTGCCCAGCCGCCCAATGACGATGCCGCGCCCGGGCGAAATCTCGATAACTTCGTGCTTGATCCCTTCCTTTTCGAGAATGCCCGCGATGTAATTTGCCGCGGCGAGTTCGTTGCCCGGCGGGTTTGTCGTATTAATCCGGACGAGCGCTTGCAGCCACCCGAGCGCCTCCTGCGAAAGGGCGGTCAAGTCCACGGAGCCTTGTGGCGCGGCGGTGGCGGGGAGTGCGGGCGCCGCTTGGCCACGGGCAACGCCCGTCAGCGACAGCGCAACCAACACAAATAGGCAGCAAAGACGGCGAAGCATCCGGCGGGCCTCCGTGAAGACTCTGTTGTTCGATTGCAAGCGAATCATATTACCACGGGGATTTGCGGGGCCCGGCGCGGGTGTCCTAGCATTGAACATCGTGGGTTATCATGGCAGCATCTAAATAAGGTGGTGGGAGGCAAATAGGAGGACATATGCGGCGAGCAATTCTCCACGTAATCGTACTGGGCGCGCTTGGACTGGCGATTGTGCTTGCGCCCATCAGCAGGGAAGCACTGGCAGGCGCGCGAGCGCACCAGGCTCAGCAGGGGCAACAGCAGCAGGGCCAGCAACAGCAGCAAGGACAACAACAGACGCCCCCGCCGCAATTGCCGGGGGGCGCGCAAATCACAGTGTCCGCCCAGTTGGTGAGCGTGGATGCGGTGGTGACAGATAGCGACGGCAATTTTCTTTCCGGGTTGAAGAAAGAAAACTTCCGGATCCTCGAGGACGGCAAGCCACAAATCATCTCCAGTTTTTCGCCGGCTGGCGAGGCGCCCATCACGATTGTTTTGCTGCTGGAATTCCGCGCCAACATGGCCACCTACAACTATGCCTCATATGTCGCAACCCACTGGGCGCCGGAGTTCCTGCGCAACGTCAAGAAGAACGACTGGGTAGCGCTCATGGACTTCGATTTGAAGGTGCGCGTCGATAAGGACTTCACTCAGAATACCTATGAGATTCTCGATGAGCTGCGTCAAATGCAGGTTCCACTCTTTAGCGAGGCATGCATTTATGACGCGGTTGTCGAAACTCTTGACCGGCTTCAGGATGTTCACGGGAAGAAGGCAATTCTGCTGATTGCCTCAGGCCGCGACACTTTCAGCAAGCACACGCTGGATCAGACTTTGAAAATCGTCCGCCAATCCGATGTATCCATTTACTCTCTCTGCCTCACCCAGAACGTGCTGAATGCCAATATTACGGGGAACTCGCCCGGCGGCTCGGGCAACATAAATACCGCGCAGGATTTCAATCAAATGCGCGCATTCTCCGAACTTACTGGAGGGCAGGCGTGGAATCCGAATTTTAGTGCGGAAGTCCCGGATATCATGCGCTCGATCGCGATGAGCCTGCGCAATCAATATAGCCTGGGCTATAACCCCGGGCCGGGCTCTCTCGACGGAAAATACCACAAGATCAAAGTGGAGCTTGTGAATGCGGACGGGACGCCCTACGTGTTCACGGATCAGAAGGGAAAGAAAAAGAAGCTCGTTGTGTACGCCCGGCAGGGATACACCGCGAAAGAGGCAAGCGCAGCCGATTAGCCGCGGGTGTTTCCGCGCGCGAGTTCGCGCGCGCGCGCGGCTTCAATTGCGAACTGCTCATCGAGTTCGGCGTAGGGCGCGTTCGCTTTCGGTCGGTAGATTTCGAGTCCCGCGCGCAACTGCGCTTCGGCTGCGAGAAGGACCGGATCGCCCGGTGGCTTGCTTTCCGCTTTTTGGGTTGATGCCTTCAAGAATAATTCCGCGCCCACCGAAATCCGCACGGGAATTTTGAAGAGCCATCCCTCTTCGTCCATTACCAAAAATTGATAGTCGGCGGCGTCTTCATACTTGCCGCCACGCACCGCAGGCATGCGCCCTTGGAACTGATATTCGTAGCGGCCATGCGGCGTGCGGATTCGGGTCCAACCGGACTGTGAGACTTCCGCCATCATGTGAATGCCTCAATATCCCCGCGCAAAGTCCACGCGGTTGATGAGATCGCGCCCGCTGAACCAGCGCTCCAGATTTTCGATGACGAGCGCGGTTTGCCTCGGCCAGAGTTGCCGGCTCACCGCGCTGGTGTGCGGTGTGATGAAAACATTTTCGAGCCGCCAGAGGGGGCTCTCCGGCGGCAGCGGTTCCTGCGCCATCACGTCCAGCGCCGCGGCGGTGATGGTCCCGCGCTCGAGCGCAGCGACGAGCGCGGCTTCGTCCACCAGCGTCCCGCGCGCGATATTTACGAGGCAAGCGGTCCGCTTCATCGCCGCCAATTCCCGCGCGCCAATCATGTGATTCGTTTCCGGCGTGTCCGGTGCGGCGAGCACGACGTAATCGGCTTCGCCCAACGCACGCAGCAGATCCGCTGCGGGGAAAATGCGCTCGGCGAGCGAGCCATCGCCCTTTCCGGTGCGCGTAACGGCCAGCACGCGCATTCCAAATGCGCGCGCGAACCGCGCCAGTTCGCTGCCGATTGCGCCGAACCCGACGATCAACAGCGTCGCGCCATTTAATTCCGAAGGGGGCGGGTGCATTTCCCAAATTTCCTGCTGCGCCCAGCGATTCGCGGCCTGGTAGCGCATGGAAGCGGGAAACTTCCGCGCCAGCGCGATGAGCAGCCCCATGGTGTGTTCGGCCATGGGGATGGCGTGGATGCCGCGCGAGTTGGTGACGATTGCTCCGCTCGCGCGCACATCGGGGCGCATCAGTTGCGCGACGCCCGCCGCCGTCACATGAATCCACTTCAATTTCTTTGAGAGCGCCAACTGCGCGGGGGTTAGCGTGAAGCCGATATAAATGTCCGTGTCCGGAAGCTCCGATGGAAGTTGATCGTAGCTTTCAAGATGCGCGATGTGCAGTTCCGGCCAGCGGTTTTGCACGGCTGCGGGCAGCTCCGGCGGAATCCGCCAGAACGAGAAATGGAATTGGACGCAGAAGATTATTTTTGTTTCACGAGGCAAGGACCGATTCATCGCGGGAAACAAAACAGCGAATGGGATTTTGCAGAATTTAAAACCCTGAACGGTGGCGCCACCAGAGGACTAATCCCGTGAGGGCGCCCAGTGCCAAAACTCCGAGGAAAAACACCGCTGATTCCGGAACCTTGTAAATCATCATCATGACGAGAATCGCAGTGACCACCAAAGCGACGGGACTCTCTGTAACGATAACCGTGCCCATCTGTTCGGGGCGAAGACGAGTCTCGTCTGTGCGGTGTCGAATTCTTTGGATTGAGATACGACCGAGCTGCATCGGAATTGCTCTCTGCACAAGAGTATGCGCCTGCGGCTTTCGCGATGTAAACCGTGTAAACGCTGGGCGGTCGGCTGAAACGGAAGCGCTTCATGGGCGTGCGATCCGCAAATCGCGGCCCGTCATTTCGATGGGTTCCTGATCGCCTAGCACGCCAAGCATTGTTGGCGCGATGTCCTGTAGCGCGCCTCCAGCCCTCAGGGTTGCGCGCGCATCGTTGGAGACGAGGATGAGCGGGACGGGATTCGTCGTGTGATACGTGTGCGGCCCTCCGGTCACTGGGTCAATCATCGTTTCGGCGTTGCCGTGATCGGCGGTGATAATCCAGGCAGTATCTCCGGCGTCGTGCATCGCCTGGCGAATGCGACCGAGGCATTCGTCCACGGCTTCCACGGCTTTGATTGCCGCTTCCAGATTTCCGGAATGGCCTACCATATCCGCATTCGCAAAATTCATAATGATGGCGTCAAAATCGCCCTTGCGAATGGCGTTTGTCACCGCGTCAGCCACACCCGCGGCGCTCATTTCCGGCTTCAGGTCGTAGGTTGGAACCTTTGGCGAAGGCACGAGGATGCGCTCTTCGCCGGGAAATGGCTTCTCCACGCCGCCGTTGAAAAAATATGTGACGTGCGCGTACTTCTCCGTTTCCGCGACGCGCAGGTTTTTGTAATTCAGCTCCGCAAAAACCTGCGCGAGGATGTGCTCGAACTTCTGCTGGCCGAGCAGATAGCGCATCCAGGTAAACGTCTTGTCGTACTGCGACATTCCAGTGAGGTGGATATTTTTCGGGCGCTTTGTGTCGGCAAATAGGTTGAAGCCCGGCTCCGCGAGCGCGCGGCTGATCTGTCGCGCGCGGTCAGCGCGGAAATTGAAAAAAATCACCGCGTCGTCATCGCGAATCAGGCCCACTGGCGGGGCGTTTGATTGTGCGCCCCCTGCGGGGGCTTGCGTGATTGCGATGGGCTCGATGAATTCATCGGTCACATTGTGTTCGTAGCTGGCGCGCACGGCGGCGATTGGGTCACTGGATTTTGCGGGCGCATCGCCGTGCACCATCGCGCGGTACGCGCGTTCGATGCGTTCCCAGCGGTTGTCGCGGTCCATCGCGTAATAGCGCCCTGTGACGCTTGCGATGCGGCCCGTGTTGTATTCGCGCAATTTCTGCTCAAGCTGCGCGAGGAAGTCCACGCCGCTGTGCGGCGGAGTGTCGCGCCCGTCCATGAAGCAGTGGATGAACACGCGCGCGACCTTTTGCTGTCGCGCCATGCGCAGCAGGGCGAAGAGATGCTCGATGTGGGAATGCACGCCCCCGTCGCTGAGCAGCCCGATCAAGTGAAGCTGCCGCTCGCGACCTCGCGCCATCGCATCGAGCAATACGGAGTTCTTGAAAAATTCGCCGCTTTGAATCATCAGGTCAAGCCGCGTGATGTCCATCTGAATCACGCGCCCGGCGCCCATATTCATGTGGCCGACTTCGCTGTTGCCCATTTGTCCATCGGGCAAGCCCACCCAGTGGCCGGAAGTTTGGATCAGCGTGTTCGGAAATTTCTGGAGCAGCGCGTCGTAGTTCGGCTTGCGCGCAAGCGCGATAGCGTTCCCACGCGTTTCGGCGCGATAGCCCCAGCCGTCAAGGACAGTAAGAACGATGGGACGCGGGCGGGCCATTGAGTTTCGCTATCCCCGCGCCAGCGCGGCGCGTCCGGGAAATCGCGCGGTGGCTCGAAGCTCTTCTTCAATGCGCAAGAGTTGATTGTATTTTGCGATGCGGTCGGTTCGTGATGCGGATCCTGTTTTGATTTGGCCGGTGCCCATGGCGACGGCAAAGTCAGCGATAAAAGTGTCCTCCGTTTCACCGCTACGATGCGACACGATTGAGGCGTAGCCCGCCTTGCGCGCCATCTCGATGGCTTCGATGGTTTCCGTCACCGTGCCGATCTGGTTGAGTTTAATCAGGATCGCGTTGCCAATGCCTTGCGCAATCCCGCGCGAAAAAATCGCCGGGTTTGTCACGAAGATGTCGTCTCCAACGAGTTGCAACTTCTTCCCCATGCGCTCGGTGAGCAGCTTCCAGCCGGCCCAATCGTCTTCGGCCATCCCATCTTCAATGGAAACGATTGGATATTGCCGCACCCAGCCCGCCCAGAAATCAGCCATCTGCTCCGAAGTGCGCGATGATTTGTCGGACTTCTTGAAAATATATTTCCCGCTCGACTTGTCGTAGAACTCGCTCGCCGCCGGGTCGAGCGCGATGGCAATTTCTTCTCCCGGTTTGTAGCCCGCCTTCTGAATTGCCTCGAGCACAACTTCGAGCGCCTCTTCATTCGATTTCAGGTTCGGCGCGAAGCCGCCTTCGTCGCCCACCGCCGTCGAGTAGCCGCGCTTGTGCAAAACGGCCTTCAAATTGTGAAACACCTCAACGCCCATTCGCAGCGCCTCGCTGAAACTCGGCGCGCCGATCGCCATGACCATGAATTCCTGCGGGTCCACGGAGTTGTCCGCGTGCATGCCGCCGTTCAGGATGTTCATCATCGGCACGGGAAGCATGTTCGCGGCGCCCACGCTCGAATATTTTGCAAGATAGCGATAGAGCGGCAAATGCGAGCCGGCCGCGGTTGCGCGCGCCGCCGCCATCGAGACCGCGAGAATTGCGTTTGCGCCGAGCCTGCCCTTATTCGGCGTGCCGTCCAGTTCGATCATGCGGCGATCGAGCGCTTGCTGTTCGCAGGCGTCCATGCCGCGGACTGCGGCGGCGATTTCGCCATTCACGTTCGCGACGGCCTTCAGCACGCCCTTGCCGAGATACCGCGACTTATCGCCGTCGCGCAGCTCGAGCGCTTCGTGCTCGCCGGTGGATGCGCCGCTCGGCACGGCGGCGCGGCCCTTCGCTCCGCCTTCAAGCGTCACGTCCGCCTCGATGGTGGGATTGCCGCGCGAATCGAGTATCTGCCGTCCATGCACCTGTGCAATCTTTGTGGACATTCTCTCTCCTAATTTTTGTGGGATGGCGCCCGTGACATTTTATTCCGGCTCTTCAATCATAGACTCCTGCCGGACAACGACCACGACGCCGTTTTCGCTCACGTGGAAACGCTGGCGGTCGGCCTCCGCGTCATAGCCGATTTCGGTGCGCTCCGGCAGCGTCACGTGGCGATCAATGATTGCATTCCTGATGCGCGAATACCTGCCGACATTCACGTGATTGAAGAAGATGGAATTTTCAACGTGGCAGTAGCTGTTCACGCGCACGTCAAGGCCGAGCACCGAGCGGTCAACGCGTCCGCCGGAGATCACGCAGCCGCTGGCGACAATCGAATCCAGCGCCACGCCCATGCGCTCGGGGTCCGCGAATACAAATTTTGCCGGCGGGTATTGCTGCTGCCAGGTGCGCAGCGGCCATGCGCCGTCATAAAGATTGAATATGGGCGAAACAGAGACGAGGTCCATGTTCGCTTCGTAGTAGGCGTCAAGCGTGCCGACGTCGCGCCAGTATTGCGGCCCCTGTTTATTCTCGTCCTCGAAGTTGTAGGCAAACACGCGGTACTTCGCGAGGACCTTTGGCAGGATGTCGCGCCCGAAATCATGCGATGACATCGGGTCTTCCGCATCGGCAATCAGGATGGGAATCAGCAGCTTGGTGTTGAAAATGTAGATCCCCATCGAGGCATTCACTTTGTCCGGATGGATGCGCGAGCGCGCCGGATCTTTCGGCTTTTCCTCGAATCGCAGGATGCGCCAGTCTTTGTCAGTTTCCAACACGCCAAAACGATCGGCGGCTTCCGTGGCGTCCACTTCCAGTGATGCCACGGTCACATCCGCGCCTGCGTCCACATGGTGCTGGAGCATCTTCTGGTAATTCATTTTGTAAATGTGGTCGCCGGAGAGCACGATCACGTAGTTCGAGCGCTCGCTGCCGATGGAATAAATGTTCTGGTACACCGCGTCCGCCGTGCCGAGATACCAGTTCGTCGAGACACGCATCTGCGGCGTGAGCACTTCGATGAAATCGCCGAGCCCCATGATCGGAGTGAAGCCGCGGCGGATGTGCCGGTTCAGGCTGAGCGCCTTGTATTGAGTCAAGATAAAAACGCGGCGCAGATCGCTGTTGATGCAATTCGAGAGAGTGATGTCAATAATGCGGTAGATTCCACCGAAGGGCACGGCAGGCTTGGCGCGATCGCGCGTCAGCGGCCACAGCCGCTCGCCCTGTCCGCCGGCCAGCAAAACGCCGATAGCTTCCCGCATGAGCGACATTGCGGCACCATTCTAGCAGCAAGTCCGCACGCGGTCGCGAAGAGTGCGGCCCACTTGCCTTTGCCCTCGCGCCCTTCAGAGAGTAGCATTATGCGTACCGGCCAATGCATTAGACCAGGCCCGGGATCGACTGATTCGGAGGAACGGGAGAGACCGTACCTGCGTGAACGACCTAACTCAAAGGAGTGGTTCATGAAAACACGTTTGGCTCTGATTCTTGCTTCAGCTCTTTTTTTAACTGCGGCTTTTGTTCTGGTGCTGCCCGGCACAGCACGGCCGGATGGTCAACGCGGCGGCCCACCGGCGCATAGCGCACCGCCTGCACATTCAGCCAATCCGCCTCGCGCGAACCAGGGGCATATTCCACCGGCACCCACGGCAAGACCGAATCCGAGTGAGCCGCGCGCGCCAGAGAAATTGCCCTCTGGGCATACTAACGACACGCCTCACGTTAACCACAACACGTTTTACGGCCACGAGGCCCCGAACGATGCGCGGTTCCACCTCGATCATCCGTTTGAGCACGGCCACTTCGCGCATTTCGGGCCAAGCTACCGGTACAGAGTCACCCGGTTCGACGCCGGCCTTCACCGCTTCTGGTTTACCGGCGGTTTCTATTTTCAGGTCGCGGATTGGGATTGGACGCTCTGCGCGGACTGGTGCTGGACCTGCGGTGATGACTTCGTCGTTTACGAAGATCCCGACCATCCGGGTTGGTACCTGCTCTACAACGTCCATACCGGCGTGTATGTCCACTGCCAGTACATGGGGACGTAAGAAAGCGAAGCAAGCATCGGCAAGTTGATATAGTGCAACACAGGTGGGTGGAATGCGGCCCTCAGGGCCTGCGCCGCCCACCGTTCCCCATCCCTCCGCCCTGCCTACCGGCAGAGAGGCCCCCCTACCCCCCATCTTTTTGTAAGAGTGTGATTCTAAAGGACTTACGGCAAAAAGATGCGGTAAGAGTATGATTCTAAAGAGTTTACGAGCATTCACATTTAGTATACTAAGCATAACGTTTTCAACGACATACGATTTTGGCTACGAGGTGGCTTGTAAGAGTGTGATTCTAAACGACTTGAAGTCCTTTATTATCATACTCTTACGGGGCAGCCTCAACACAGGCGAGTCTCGCTTTCGGCAGGGCGACTCCATGCCTAGCGGCAGGCAGGTTTCCCGTTTTGGAACTAAATTCGAAACGGGCGTCGCAATCTGCTTCGCAGATTACCATAGGGTTATAGTGAAAGTCAAGGGAAATCTGGGCCTGTGTCGTTAGCACATGATATGTCCGGTCTATTAGCAGATGAAATGTCCGCTTTACACAGGCGGCTTGGAGTAGACCTCCGGTCCGGAGGTGGGCGTGATGAGCTACTCCAGAGCTGCGACGGAGCGGGCGATGAAAGCACAAGAAGTGATTTTGCGGGTGATCGGCAAGCAGATGACCTGGCTTCAAGCGGCCCAGGTGTTGCGCGTCGGTCCGCGGCAGATGCGGCGGCTGTATTGGCGCTATCAGCGGTTCGGCTATGACGGACTGTGGGATCGCCGGACGGGAACACCTTCTCCGAAGCGCGTGAAGCTGGAGGTGGTCGAAAAGGTGTTGGTTTTGTACCGGGAGAAGTATTCCGATTTCAGCGTGAAGCATTTTCACGAGAAGCTCGAGGAGGAGCACGGCATCCGGCTCAGCTACACCTGGGTGAAGCTGGCGCTGCAAGGCGCCGGACTGGTGGCGAAAGAACGGCAGCGGGGCCTGCACCGGCGGCGGCGCGAACGAAGACCGATGGCCGGGATGATGCTGCACATCGACGGCAGCAAGCATCGCTGGCTGGGCCAGCAGTGGCACGACTTGATCGTGGTGCTGGACGATGCGACCAGCGAGGTGTACTACGCGCAGTTGGTCGAGGAGGAATCGACACCGACGGTGATGATCGCGTTGCGCGAAGTGGTCGAGCGGCAAGGGGTGTTTTGCTCGCTTTACAGCGACCGGGCAAGCCATTTCTGGGTAACCCCGAAAGCCGGAGAGCCGGTGGACCGGCAGCGGCTAACGCAGGTGGGGCGGGCGTTGAGTGATTTGAGGATTCAGATGATTCCGGCCTACTCGCCGCAAGCACGTGGACGAAGCGAGCGGAACTTCGGCACCTGGCAGCGGCGGCTGCCGCAAGAGTTGCGGCTGCGCGGGATCGCGACGATCGAAGAAGCCAACCGTTTTCTCGGCGAGAGCTATATCGCGGAGTTCAACCGGAAATTCGCTGTGGCGGCGACGGAACCGGTCAGCGCCTTTGTGCCGGCGACCGGGAAAGATCTGGACCGGGTCTTCTCGCTGCAGCAGGAGCGGGTGGTGAACCGAGACAACACGGTGAGTTGGGGCGGCCGGACGTTGCAGATCGAACGGGTGCGCTGGCGCGGGACGCTGGCGGGTTGCCGGGTGACGGTGTGCGAACATCTGGATGGGCGGCTGAGTTTGTATTACGGACCCCAGTGTGTCGGACAGTTTGCTGGCGAAAATAACGAACCGAAATCGGCGGCGGAAAAGGGCTGTGGAAAAGACGCTGCGCTTGGGAATCCCGCGCAAACCGCGGGATCCCCACTTTCCCACAGCCCCGACGACGGCGCGGTGAATGTAGTTTGAGGAGCAGAAGGAAAATCAAAAGCGGACACATCACTTGCTACCTAACGCGGACATTTCGATTTGCTAACAACAGGGAAATCTGGGCCTGGCTTAGGCAGGCCTTGATCGTCTGCGGCTATCAAGTCTATTCGGAAGGAGGAGCCGACAACGTCATCTAATCAGTCCAGGTGCGCATGGCCATAGATAACGACCTCAGTACTCCAGATGACTCTTGTATATTAGATCGGCGATTCTGAAAGAGAAAACCTGGCCAGACGGTCGAAAAGCTTCCTGCACCACCGTACGAGTCCTCGAATCAACCGTGAGAGTGCCTCCGCGTTCCAACTGCAAGGACGAGTCGTTTGTGGTGTACAAAGGCCTACCGTCAATCTCGCGAGGGAAAACGTACTCGCACCTGTTTATGGTGACCGTTCTTTCCAAAATGGTAGTCCGGACGGGCAGAACACGAGTGCCATCGGGCCGCCTTAGTGCGGCTTGTTCGGATACGAATTCTCCGACGAGCGATTGATCGGGAACTTCGTTCGGTACAGGGCGCGAGAATGTATGAACAATCTCAATCACAATGGCACTGTCATATGCCCCGAAGTCGCGGGCGTTTTTTTGGTCGAACTTCAACCTATTTCCGGGATTCATCTCGTCATATTTTTTTTTCAACTGCATCCGCCTGAGGAGGGCCTGCTGAATCGGCAAAGCCGAGAGGATTCGTATGATGGTTTGCGTATCCGACCAGCGGTCCGCGCTCTTTGCGTAGGGGCGTGGCGAATCAGAGGGGTTCACCTTTACCCATGGCGATTTATTTAGAACAAGGTCGCAATCCGCTGCCGACCATTGTGTCCAGTCTTTTTGAATCCATGGCTGATTTTCGGTATGAGCCGCCAAGGACGTACATAAAAGGATCAGTCCGAGAGAAAACATTAGCGTGGCCTGTCGCCACCTGTGGACACGTTGGTGAGGAGACAGACTCGCTCTGTAAATACTCTGATCCAACTTGCATCTTTTCACAGATACCTCCAATTCAAATCCTAGTTGTAACTCATAAACTACATCCCTTTACCGAAGCCGCGCCAGTTGAATCGACCGAGACTTGGATGGTCGCCGGGAAGCCGCCGTTCGAGGGGAGGAAACAGATCGACGGCGGGTGGAGCAGAGAAATCGCTTCTGTTGTTTTCATGTCTACATTGTACGGACACAGTATATCATCCAGATACTACTTCAGATAGGCAGGGGCGGCGGGTGCCGCACCCTTTGGCTTCTAAGGGTGCGGTTTTTGACTTTTGTTCTTTGCCCTTCGTTCTTCCGGGATCCTGCGAGTTTTAACAACATGCGACAACCCTTGCGACGCTACTACGGGAAGGGTCATCTTCATTTCATCACATTCAGTTGTTATCGGCGGCAGCCATTTCTTGGCACGCGCCGCGCACGGGATTGCTTTGTTAGGACTCTTGATTGGGTGCGAACGCGCCAGGGATTCCGACTGGCCGGATATGTGGTAATGCCGGAGCATGTCCACCTGCTGATCAGCGAGCCTAAGACAGGCAATCCGTCCAAGGCCGTTCAGGTGCTCAAACAAAAAGTGTCGCGAACCCTGCGCAGAAGGAGGAGGAAAATTCCGCACGGCCAATTGCAGTTGGCGTTCAGAGATTCCTCGCCGGACGCAAAGCATCTCTGGCAAAGGAGATTTTACGATTTCAACGTCTGGAGTTGGCCAAAAGTCCGGGAGAAACTTGAATACATGCATGCCAACCCGGTGAAACGGAAATTGGTGCGTCACCCGAAGGATTGGCCATGGAGTAGCTGGTCGTTTTATGAAGGAAGTGGCCGAGGATTGATTTGCATAGATCCGTTCGGGGAGGAAAAGGAATCAAAGGAAAATGCAATTCCAACAAAGAGCAAAAGTCAAAAACCGCACCCTTAAAAACCAAAGGGTGCGGCACCCGTCGGAATCTTACCGCACCGCCAAAAACAAACCTTGACATCGGGTTGCGCGTTCGCTAGAAGTGGCGGACAATAATGAACATAGGGAATCCTCTCAGGGTGCGACAGCCCAAAAAAGTGCGGGATACGGGGATGAGGAGGTGAAGTCTGCGTGGCCGAAGTAATTATCCAGGAGGGTGAATCGCTGGAGAACGCTTTGCGCCGTTTCAAGCGCAAAGTCCAGCAGGAAGACATCATCAAGGAGATCAAGAAACATAGCTTCTATATGAAGCCCGGAGAAAAGCGCCGCGTGAAACAAGCGCTTTCGCGAAAGCGACTCCGGAAAAAGCAGCGCCGCGAACAGGATTGATCAGGCCCATTTGGTAGGTTCTTGAGGTTTCGGGCAGTCTGTGGGATTGGGCAGGCGAGAGTTGCGCGGGACTTGGAGGTCTGCGCAGCTCTTCTCTGCGGAATCTCGCCCGGGATCGCAAGCTGTAAGCCCTGGTGTGGGGGGCTTCGGAGCCATCCATGGAATATCACGATAAGGTCCTGAAATGTTCGGATTGCAGCGCGGAGTTCGTTTTCACTGCCGGCGAGCAGATGTTTTTCGCCGACAAGGGTTTCAAGAACGAGCCGAAGCGCTGTAAGGCCTGCAAGTCCAAGCGCGCAGAGGGCGGAAGCTCGGGGGGCGGGTTTCAGCGTTCCGAGACAAAAACCACCTGTTCGCAGTGCGGGAAGGAAACCACAGTTCCCTTCAAACCGACCCAGGGGCGGCCCGTTTACTGCCGCGAATGTTTTCAGCAGCGGCGTTCGACGGGCTCGCCGGTCTAGTCGAGGAAGCGCAAGGAACGCGGGAGTTTTGGCCGGAAGCTAACGCTGGAGTTTCGCTTCGGCTGCGCCGTAAGCTGCGGGTATCCTTCGCCAACTGAAATTATCTTCAAATGCAAAGCGGCCCTTCGGTCCCTTGAGGGAGGATCGAAGGGCCGAAGTTTTTTCGCAACAGACTGATTCCACGAAACGCGGCGATTAAGCGGCCTTGTTCGCACTCTTGGGGACGATCTCGCGGAACGCCGCCATAAATTTCTGCATCTCTTCGGGCGTGCCCATCGAAACGCGCATCCATGTGCCCATGGAAGGGAACTTGCGTCCGACGAGAATGTTGCGTTCAGCGAAGGCGTGAATGAACGGCGTCACGTCGCCGCCCACGTCAATCATGGTGAAGTTTGCGTGCGACGGGATATAGCGCCGCCCGTCCTTGTCGAGTTCGGCGTAGAGCCATTTTTTTGTGCCGTTGATTTTCTGGCGCTGATCGGTCACGTGGTCCGGGTCGCCAAGGCTCACAATCGCTGCGGTCATCACCGCCGCGTTCGTGCTGCTCCACAGCTTACTCGCACGCATTGCACGGATATTTTCTTTCGTGCTGATGGCGTAGCCCAGCCGCATTCCCGCCATGCCGTAGATCTTGGAGAAAGTCCGCGCGACAATTAAATTCGGATATTTTCCCACCCAATCCATCACGCTGCCGTATGAAGGGTCCTCGACGAAGTGGCAGTACGCCTCATCCACCAGCACAATCGCTGTCTTCGGCACGCGGTCCATAAATTGTCCGAGCGCGGCCTTCGAGACAATGGTGCCCGTAGGATTATTTGGGTTGCAGATGTAGATCAGACCTGTCGAATCGTTCGCTGCAGCCGCCATGGCGTTGAGGTCTTGTATGTGGTCGTGCGTTTGAGGCACCTTCACTGGATTTGAATGCAGAACTTGCGCGAAGCTGAGGACGGCTTCGTAAGTTGGGTCCGTGACGATGACTGACTTTCCCGGCGCAAGAAACGCCGTATCCGCCATGCGCAGGATTTCCGTCGAGCCGCAACCGAGCGCAACCTGGTCGGTCGAAACGTTATGATACTTTGCGATGGCGTCAATCATCCGCGATTCCGTCACGTCGGGATACCGGCACGCGATCTTCTCCGAATTGGTGATGGCGTCGCGCGCGAGCGGCGAAGGACCGTAGGGATTCTCGTTGGAATCAATTTGTATGGCGCCGTCGGTGGATCGTGGCGCGTGTTGCGGCGCGCCCGAAAAGGTCCTAGCGAGTTCCGGTAAAACCAGCGTCCCGCCAACCAATGCTCCCACGCCCTGCGCGAACTGCCGGCGATTCATGCCATGGTCATTCATCACTGCCTCCTTGAACATCCCGCATGCTGTATCGGCCAGATTATCCGCCCTGCGAACGCGCCGCGCAAGGCCGGGCGTGCGAATCCGGCAGTGCTGAAAGGCTGCAATGCCCTCCGCCCACGCGTTCACTTTCGCGCAATACCAAAAGATGTTTCTGGGCTCGGGCTACCGCTCGTGCAAGCAGCGCGTCTAGCCCATTCGCGGCGATTATTTATTTCCGGGAAGCAGGCAGGGCGAGTGATTCGATTACAGGAAGAGCGCCTTAGTACCGGACGCGGTCTGCCTTGTCCAACCACGCGCGGAACGCGGCGAGCGCCTCGTCCCGCATCACCTGCGCCATTGGGATTTTCCGCAGCCGCGCGGGCTGCGCGATTTCGCGGAAAATAAACGCATCATCGAATTGCGCCGCGGATGCGTCTCCAGCGGATGCGCCGTAGAAAACGCGCGCGGGCCGCGCCCAGTAAATCGCCCCCAGACACATCGGACAGGGCTCGCAACTGGTGTAAAGCTCGCAACCATCGAGCTGAAAACTGTCGAGCTTCCGGCACGCCTCGCGGATTGCAACCACTTCCGCGTGCGCCGTGGGGTCGTTTGACGACGTCACGCAATTCGCCCCTTCGGCGATCACCGCGCCGTCCTTTACAATTACGGCGCCAAACGGCCCTCCGCGTCCGTTGCGCACATTTTCAATCGCGAGCTCGATGGCCCGCCGCATAAACTTTTCTTCCATTGGAATTTTTCCGCGGTCTTTTTACTTCGCTTGTGTGTTTTCCACCCAGCACCAGTGCACAAAATCCTGCTTGTAGCGTTCCACGATGGCCGGCGGGACATCCTTCTCCTCCAGCTTGTGATACTCAAAGTCAATTGTCCCATCGGCGTGAACCGTTGCAGCCATGTAGCCGTAGATGTTTGTCTGCGCCGCGCTCGCGTCCTTTGCGTTTGCCGGCAGCTTGTATCGCTGTGCTCCCGCGGTCCCCACGACCCAACCCGGCAGCACGCCGCCATGCGCACTGATGTAATCCGTGTTGAAATTGTTCGCCATATAAAAATGCGAATGGCTGGCCAGGATGTAAACGTGTTTGTGCGCATCTCGCTGCACCTTCAACAAATCCTGGTAAACGCGCCGCCCGCTTTCCACTCCGACCGCTGACTGGCTCATGCTGTGGTCGTCGGAAATGCCGTCCGGCAGCGCCTCGTGCATCCCAATCACAATCGTGGCGACTTCCGGATCCGCCATGTCCCGCTGCAGCACACGCTCGATCCACCGCACTTGCGGAGCATCAAACTGGTCCGTGGACGCGTTGTCCAGGTTGATGAAATCTACGTTTCCCTGCCGCCAGTGGTAATAGATGTGCAATTTGTGGTCGCGCGGATCGTCTTTCAGACGTTGCGCGCGGAGCTCCGGTTTTTCCAGCCAGTCCGCAAATTGCGAGATGAAATCATCGCGCGTCTTCGGCGGCGCAAGCTCATGATTTCCAATGCCGAGATACACCGGCACATCCCCAAATGCCGCAACCTGGTTGTCCAGGAAATCCTGCCACTCGACATTCAGGTAATCGTTGATCGAGAGCGGTTTGGCAACGTGTTCCGGCTGGTGCGTGATGTCCTCATCGAAATTGTAAGTCGCCCGAAAATCGCCCAGATGCCAGTAAAAGGCGGGATGAATCTTCTGCACGTCCGCGGCAATCGCCGGCATCACGACGTCTCCACAGTTCCGGGAGTCGCCGGAAAAAGTAAATTGCCAGTCTCCGCCGGCTGGCGGCGTTTGCGCGCTTTGTCGTGGCGTAAGAGTTTTCGCCGTCAGCATTCCACCGAGCAGGACCAATCCCATCATTGCTGAAATTGCCGCGCCTCGAAATTTTTTCATCTTGGTCTCCTGCACACGGATTTCCGCCAATGTGAATCGGATGCCATGCTAACAGACACACGTATCGCCGAAAAAGTGAATCGTGTATTGGAAGTGGTAGTAGCGTCCGCCGCCTCTGTCCCTCCGCCCTTTGCATCCTTGGAAAACTGCATCCCGTAGCTTTGGCAATCCGATCCCTTTCGATTTAACGTGAGGAGTCCTTTCCTTCACCGTCTCTACCACTCGCGCAGGGCGAAGGCAATTTCTCCGCCTGCCAAAATGACTGCTCACAAAGCGCGCCCGCCAAATAGAATGTCCCATTCGCAATCTGGCATCGGTATAATCGCCGCGCACGTGGGGATCGCCCCGGTCAAATGGATGGGCCTCGGTGGTTCACCAGAATATTGCGGAATATCACGGAGGGTACGATGAAGCGGCTTCTTACGTTGGGGATCATTGTTGTAGCGGCATTCGCTATTCCGGCGCTCACGCAGGAGCGCGCGCAAGCTATCGACGGTTTTTCCGCCGACTCCGCGCGCGCCGAATCACAGTGGGAGCAGAAGTTTAAGCTCATCCCTTCCGCTGACAACATGCGCTCCGCGATGCAGCGCCTGACCGCGCATCCGCATCACGTCGGCTCGCCATATGACAAAGACAACGCCGATTGGCTCTTGGCTCAATTCAAGTCCTATGGTTGGGACGCGCACATCGAAACTTTCTACGTTCTCTTTCCCACGCCGAAGGAGCGCGCCGTCGAACTTCTCGAACCCACGCACTTCGTCGCGAAACTTCAGGAGCCGCCCGTCCCCGGCGATCCAACCGCCACCGCCGCGCAAACCAGCGAGCAGCTCCCGAGTTACAACGCCTATTCCATTGACGGCGACGTGACCGGCCCGCTCGTTTATGTAAACTACGGCGCCCCCGCTGATTACGAAGAGCTCGACCGCCACGGGATTTCAGTGAAAGGCGCAATCGTGATCGCGCGCTACGGACAAACCTGGCGCGGCATCAAGCCAAAGGTCGCCGCGGAACACGGAGCCGTCGGCTGCATCATCTATTCCGACCCGCGCGATGATGGTTACTTCGAAGGCCCCGTTTTCCCTGATGGACCGTATCGCCCGAAGGATGGTGTACAGCGCGGCAGCGTCGCCGACATGCCGCTTTATCCCGGTGACCCGTTGACGGAAGGCGTGGGCTCGCCCACGCAGCCGGGGCCATTCGACATCAGCAAAGCAAGGACGATCACGAAGATTCCCGTGCTGCCGATTTCTTATGGCGATGCCCAGCCGCTTCTTGAAGCTATTCGCGGCCCCGTGGCTCCGCAAGCCTGGCGCGGCGCCCTTGCGATTACATATCGCATCGGCCCCGGCCCCGCGAAAGTGCATCTGAAAGTGAAATCGAATTGGGATCTGAAGCCGGTCAACGATGTAATCGCCAAGCTGCAAGGGTCGAGCGATCCCGACGCGTGGATCATTCGCGGCAATCACCACGACGGCTGGGTCAACGGCGCCGATGATCCCATCTCAGGGCAAGTCGCGCTGCTCGAAGAAGCTCGCGCGATGGGCGAACTTGTGAAGCAAGGCTGGAAGCCGAAGCGCACTATCATCTATTGCGCGTGGGACGGGGAGGAGCCCGGACTTCTCGGCTCGACCGAATGGGCGGAAACTCATGCCGACGAATTGCGCCAGCACGCCGTCGTTTACGTCAATTCGGATAACAACAGCCGCGGTTTCCTGAACGCTTCCGGCTCGCACTCGCTTGAGCCGTTTATCCGTGACGTCGCGCGCAGCATCATGGACCCGGAAAAGCCCAACCTCAATGTTCTTCAACGGGATACCGCGCGGCGTGGCGGAGGCGGGGGTGGTGGCGCTCCGGCGGGAGGCCGCGGAGGCCGCGGCGGCGCGCCTGCAGCCGATGCCGCTCCGGCCCAGGGCGGTGGAGGTTTTACCATCGGCGCACTCGGCTCTGGTTCCGACTACACCGTGTATCTCGATTTCCTCGGCATCGCATCAATGGATCTGCGTTTCGGCGGCGAGGCCAGCAGCGCCGGCGTCTACCACTCCGTTTACGATGACTTTTACTGGGAAACACATTTTGGCGACACGGATTTCGCATACGGCCGCGCGCTTTCGCAGACCATCGGCACGGTCGTGATGCGAATGGCCGATGCCGATTTGCTGCCATTTGATTTCAACGCGATGACAAACACCGTCCGGCGCTACGAGACCGAACTCGAAACGCTCGCGCAAACGGAACGCGACCAGATCATCGAACGCAATCGCCAGATTGACGACCACGTCTTCGAGGCGATCAGCGATCCCAAGGATCCAACCTTTGCGCCGCCGCGCGAAGACGTGCCTCCATTCCTGAATTTTGCGCCGATGCGTAATTCGCTCGAAAGGCTTACGCACGCTTCCGAACACTATGCACGCGCGCATGCCGGCGCCATGCAAGGCGGCGGAGCAAAACTCGCCACCGCGTCGCTCTCGTCCGTCAACCAGATGGTTTTTCAATGCGAACGCGCGCTCACGGATGCGCAGGGGCTTTCCGGCAGGCCGTGGTTTAAGCACATGCTTTACGCACCCGGTTTCTATACCGGCTACGGCGTGAAGACGATTCCCGCCGTGCGCGAGTCCATCGAACAGAAGCAGTGGGCTCTGGCGGATAGGGAGATCGTTCGCGTTTCCGGGGTCCTTGACAAGGAGTCCGCCGCGATAGATGCGGCCGCAACCGCCCTCGAACAGGCCATCCGCTAAGAGGCGAGAATTTTTCGTCTTCGCTAAGGCGCGTACGCAAATTGTGATGTAAGGGCGGCCGTTGGGCCGCCCTTCCTCCAATTTTGTTCTTACGCCGCTGATTCTCCCGCATGAGTCGGCGCGAGCCTGTATAATGGATTCGTGGCACGCGGCTGGGAAAGTAAGTCAGTAGAAAGCCAGATTGAATCCGCCCGCGAGGATCCTGGGGCTTCCAGACAATTGCGAAAAAATCCTGATGAATTAGCCCGCGACCGTGAGCGCGAACTCCTGCGGCTTCACCGCATCAACATTCAGCAAAAATTTGACTCCACCGAAAATTCGCGTTACCGCGAACAATTGACCCGCGCGCTCGATGATATTGACGCCAAGCTCGCGACGCTCGGCCCAAAAACTTAACTCGAGCGTTGCCCCGAAGATTTGACCCGCGCAATTTCAATTCACTCACTCGCCGAATCGCGCTACCACTTGCCCGCCGCTCTTGCTGACGAGCCAAAGTTGCGCGCGCCCCGGCGCGAGCTTCGTCTTTATCTCCGCGCCGGTCACACGGTCGTGCACAGCAATCTCTTCTTCATTCGCTGACTCAGAGACGATCAGATAAAGCACGCTGTCCGCCAGCATCACGGGACGCACCAGCACTGCCTCCGGCACTTTTCCTTCATACGGCGACTGCACGCTCGCCTGCGCGAGCGCCCACGCATAAAGCTGAGCCGTCGCGCGTAATCCTTCGGCGAATTCCACGGGCTCGCTCGCAATCAGAATGTGTCCCTTGCCGTGAGCAATCGTGTGCGACGTTTCACCATCTGCGAAACGCAGCATCTCCGCCGCTTGCTGCTTGTCAAATCCAAAGTTGAGCGCCACATCCTGCCCGCCCACGCGTTGCATTGCTCCGCGCAGCAGAATTGCTTCGGGTGCGGCGGGCGCGCCCAGCGCCGCCAATCGCTGCGTTAAGCGCCAGTGCGCATCGCGCTCAATTGAGCCGGTAACGAGCAGCGTCCCGCCGCCGGACACATAATCCATCAGCGATTTCCAGGCATCATCGCTGAGCGCCTGCGGCGCGGGCAAAATCGCCAGCTTCGGCTTCATCTGCGCAAGCTGCGCCGCCTGATTTTCCGTGATCACGTATCCCGGCACGTTGCACAAATAATGAAGGGCGCGCACCGATTTCTGCTGCGCCTCCGTCGCAAGATTTTGCAACGGCGAGTATTGCAGCGCCTGCGAAGTCACGATGGCCACATCCGGCAGCGCCGCGCCCGTCATGTGCGGTCCCGCTTCGCCCGCAAATTTTGCGAAGCGCCGCATCAATTCCGCTTCTGGTTTTTCCGTTCCATCCGGACGGATCGCGCCAATCGTCGCCTCGCGGTCGTCGCGTTGATACGCGTTCACATTCCACAGCCATTCAATCGCACCCGCGCTCGTTCCCGCTGCCACTACCAGCTTTCGCTCGAAGAGCGCGGTTTCCTGCGCCAGGCTGCGATGCGCCTCTCCATCGAGCCTCAATTCGTGGCTGATTCCGGTCTCCTGTACGAGCATCGGCTCGCCCGGCAACTTGGCGACAAGCGAATCCCACAGCAGCGCGTCGCTCGCCCACCACGAGTGCGTTGTGGTGAAGTCCACCGCGTCTCCGAAAACTGTGGGCGACGGTCGTTCTTCGCCGCCTCCCTCATCTTCCCCAACAGTAACGAGCTGGCGGCTGCCAGTGCCGCGGATTGTCTTAACCATTTCCGCTGCCCAATCACGAAACGCATCTTGCGCAAAGTGTTCGTAGTCCATCGCGCGCAACGAGTTGCTGCTGGGCCACGCTTCATAGGCCGCGCGCGACGAAAACTCCGGCTCGGTCGGCAGCGGCACCATCGCGTCCTTCGCCACCGGAATATTTCGCCATGCCTCCGCAATCGAGCCATGATCTGCGTAGTGTTTCCCGAGCCACGCGTTCCACGCCGCCAATTCGTGCACGTCGCCATTCGGACGCGTCTGCCACGTTTTCTGTGGATTGGAAAAACTCGGCTCGTTAATCAGATCCCACGCCAAATAGGGCACGTCATGGAATCGCTCGGTAAATGCTCCAATCAATTCCTTCTGCCGCCGGACTGCCTCGGGATCGAGATAAGGGTTGTCGCCGCCGAGAACTTCCGGCGTGAACGCGAAAAATGTGAACTGCACCGCCAGCCCATTTTTCCGCGCGGACAGCAGGTAAGCTTCCAGCGCGCGAAACATCTCTTCATGCATCACGCCACTCTGCTTCATCACCTGATCCCACGCCGTCCACCAGCCCGTGCGAAGCGTGTTGATGCCCGCCGCGTGGATCTGCGCCATGTCGCGGTCCCACAGCCACGGATTCGGCCGCAGAAAAAATTCCCGCTGCACATCGCTCGCCATGTACGTCGTCCCCGCCACAACGATCGGCGTGCCGTCCACGGTGAAGTAATCGCCGGACTTGCCAAGCTTCGGCCCTGAAATCAGGGTTTTTTCGTCATGAACCCAGAACCCGGTGTGATACGTGAAATGCATCCACGCGGCCTCATCAAGCCTGGCTCTAACTTCATATAGGCCCTGTCCGCCTGGACTCTGCATCGTGACTTGTGTCGTAAACGGTGAGCTTCCTGGCGAAAAACCAAACGATTCCTTTACCTCTCTTCCGTCTTCGGATTTCACAGTCACGTCCACTTCCACAGGAGGCGTTTTGGTCTCCGCTAAGTTCGACATCATGACATAGCCATTGCCAGGCATCTTTCCAAATCGCTGCCAATGCACCGTGAATGTTAGCGGTTCTCCAGGCAAAAACACCGGCCATGATGGCTGCACCGAAAAATCTTCCGCGCTGTCCGCCGCGCGTTTCGCTAATTTCCCCACAAGATCCCTTGCAGGACCACTCGCGTAGAATCCGTCGCCCAACTCGCACGAAACCAAAATCCACCGCCCGCTGGCAAATTGGTTCTGCAAATGGTCTATCTCAATAATCGGAGCCGCCAATTTCCGTCCGTTCGCAACTCCCCATGCCAGCGTGTCCAGCCGCGCATCGAGAGACCCCGCTGATCCCTCTCGTTTGTAAAGGTCCTCATCCGTCAGCCGAATAGTCGCGCTCCATGCGCGCTTCCACTCAAATTTCGGCAACGCCAGGAATGAATAGTCTTCGTTCGCCCTAAACGCCGCCACATCCGATCCCGGCGTCTCCGCGTAATCATTCAGAAAAAGGCTCCGCGCAAACGCTTGAATCGCCGGCCGCAGTTTCCACCCTTCCTTTTCTTTTCCCTTTTCCTTATAAGCCGCTCGCGTAAACGGCCGCCCGCCGAGCACAAGCAAATTGCCGCCGCGCGCCAGATATCCGTGAATTACGCCCCAAGCCTCTTCAGGAAACGCCGACCCAAACGGCATCACCAGCAACTTTGTCTCATCCGCGTTCAGTGCTTCCGACAAATGATCCAAATTTGTAAACGCCGCGCCCGGCAGCATCGCGCTCAATTGACCGCGCGAAGGCTGCGCCGTGTCCACCGCTGGGAATCCGTCCTCCCAGAAAACAATCACCGTCGGTTTCTGCGTCGAGTCCTTTTGCCCTTGATGCCCATTGTTACCATGCTTCGCGAGATCCAAACGGGCGTCCGCAGTCCCGCAAGGAATGGCGATCGCTGCCAACAGTACAAGCAGCGTTCTTAGCGTCTTCCGCTTCTTCATCGCATCTGCCTCACAGTCCCACGCATTGCCGTCCCGTCGCGCGATTCTATCGAACCTGTCCTCTCATGTCAGAGTTATTCGCCCGCGATTATCTCCCACAATTGTTGTTCACATTTGAAACTGATCACCAAGCAGCTCCTTGTCACTAGCGACAGAATGCGGCTTTCGCTTACGCCATAAACAGTCACTATTCTCGCGAAACCTCGTTAGCACATTCCCATTCCTGCACAACAGTTGAGTCTCAAAATTGTAACTAGCCACAAATAAAAGCGTTAGCCCCGCACGCCATCTCTGCGATCAAGCTATCTATTACTGGGCTTATGAGTGCTCGTATAGAAGTGTAAAACCAGGTGAGGCTTTCTCTGCTTGTGCAGGAAAGACCTCTTGGTTCAAAACGGGCCAAGGCTCGTTTCACCGTCGGAGGACGAATTAAATGCGAAAGACCCAGAAGGGTTTCTCACTCATCGAACTTTTGATCGTCGTGGCGATCATCCTGATTATCGCCGCCATCGCCATCCCGAACCTGCTTCGGGCGCGAATTTCGGCAAACGAAGCTTCCTCAGTCAGCTCGCTCCGTACAATCAACACCGCGTGCATCACTTACAACTCGACTTACGGGACGTATCCGCTGGCGATTTCCGACCTCGGCCCAGTGGCTGCCGGTTCTATTCCGACCAGCACGCAGGCTGATTTACTGGATCAGGTGCTTGCTCCAGCGAGCGGCGTTCCGCAGAAGAGCGGCTACAACTTCACGTATGCCGTGGGCGCGGGCAATGCGACCTACACCGTCCATGCGGATCCGGTCACGGTGAACCAGACCGGCGTGCGCCATTTCTTCACGGACGCCTCGGGCGTTATCCGATTCAGCGCCGCAGCAACCGCCACCGCAACCGATTCTCCATTGCAATAAACAGTTTACCCTCGAAGAAGCAACAGCAAGAGCGGAGGCCGCATGCCTCCGCCTTCTTTTGTGCGGGACTCCCAACTTAAGTTCTAGTCAGCGCTCATATCCTTTTTTCTAGCTCGCAGTCGCTCGCCTCCAGTTTCATCCGGCCTTCTCAGGTCTCCGCGATGTAGAATGGCCGCCCAACAGGTTCACCCATCTCATCTCACTGGAGGCAACATGACGTTCTCAGGCAAAGGTTCAGACGATTCAGATTCAGTGTTGAAAATGGCGGTAGCCAGAAACTGGCTCCGGTCCGGCATCTTGAAGATTTCGGCCGGTGTCGTCGTCGCGATACTCCTTTACATGTCCATCGCATATGTCCCTGCAGGCCACGTCGGCGTACTTACTCTTTTCGGACGCGTAACCGGCGATATCCTTCCAGAGGGAACTCACTTTGTAAATCCATTCAACGTGAACAACACGCTCTCCGTGCGAACGATCGAGACCAAGGAAACCGCCACCGTGCCGTCCGACGAGGGCTTGATCATGACTCTGGACACTTCGCTCTTGTACCGGCTGGACGCCACCAAGGCCGCGGACGTTTTCCGCAGTGTTGGCCCGGACTTTGCGAGCATCATCATTGAACCAAACCTGCGCTCTGCTATTCGCGCCGTCACCGCCGCGCACAGCGCCAATGCCCTCTACACGGGTGCGCGCGAAGAAGTCGCCCAAAAAATTCAGGACGAATTGGCCACCACTCTCAGTGCGCGCGGAATCGTCGTGGAAAGCGTTCTCCTGCGCGATGTCCAGCTTCCCGCTTTGCTGAAGGCCTCCATTGAGGCCAAGCAGCAGGCCGAGCAGGATGCCCTGCGCATGAATTTCGTTTTGCAGAAGGAAAAACAGGAAGCCGAACGGAAGCGCATTGAAGCCCAGGGCATATCGGATTTTCAGGGTATCGTTGCGAAGGGAATCAGCCCTCAATTGCTTGAATGGAAGGGAATCGAGGCCACTGAAAAAATCGCGATGAGTGAAAACACAAAAATCGTCATCATCGGCAATTCAAAAAACGGGTTGCCGCTTGTCATGGAGCCAAAATAGCCGATTTTATGTAACTCAATTATGAGAGGTATGACGCGCGTGCGGCGCCGTCTGTTTAGCCGGCGGTTTTTTTCGTGCTTAGTAATACCAAAGCCAGAAGCACTACGATCCCTGCGGTGAGCATCGCCAGGGACGAAGGCTCGGGCACTGTCACTGGACTCTTAGTGCTAGTCGCATATGGCAATATGTAGCCTTGATAGGGTGGAGTCATGAAATTTACCGTGCCCGTGTAGTCCAGACCAAAGCCCACACCCTTTCGCTGCTCGACACGGAATTCCAGCGTGTTCGCCCCGAGATGCAATAGGTTCGCGGCGATATGAATACTCACCGCTTTCTTAAACGCGATTTCAGTGTCGGAACAGTCCGCGTCATTTTCACCCTTATGCGATCTTTCTGCGCAAATGGCGGTGCCATTCAAGATCACGGTTGTCGGATCATCCGACATGATCCGAAGTGTTCCTCCGGTCGAAGTCTCGTCAAGAGTGAAGACGTCGAAGAAAGAAACGACAGTCCCGACTGGGACAACCGTAAACTTCGAGTTTGCAGGATCGCCAGTCTGAGCAAATGACACCCATGACGAACCCCTCAAAGCCGGCGCCCACTCAATATTTTTTGTTATAGGTATCGTCGCCCCGTTGGAATTTGTTTGCCTGGGATTGGCGCTGGTTCCAACGCTTGTCAGCACTAGTGAATCGGCTCCTGCGCTGGCTATCGCTACCACTCCAATGATTGTGAGTATTATCGTTCGAAGAGCTACTCGTGTCCCCATCGCGATCCTCTAGATGCCATTGGATCGCACTCAAGTGTCCAAAGATAAATCACGCTGATTCAGCTACTTGCAATTTTGAAACAGTCCGGAATCAGAAGGCGATTGGATAAGTCCGGCAATTATCGTCACACATGATTTGTATGAACTGTTTCAGTGTGAAACGACGCGCGCGGTTCCCGACGGCCATTTGGTCCGAATATTATTCATCTCGCTTGGCCGGCTCGCCAATCGCAAACGTATTCCGCTAGAGCTTTTTGCCACGGCCTCGGCAGCGCAAGTCCCGCTTGCTGCAATGCGCGCATTTCCATCACTGCATATTTCAACCTCTTCGCCCGCCGTCCCATTTCTGCCGATGGTTTTCCAATGAGTTTTCCTGTGTCAAGGCCCGCGACCATCGCCGCCTGCCGCGTGAGCTCCAGGCGATCGCACGTACCGGTGTTTGCCAAGTGATACGTGCCGATGCGGCTCGCCTCCATCACTTCCATCATCTTCCGCGCGGCGTCCAATGTGTATAGCGCGCCGCCCAATTGATCAGACGCCACTTCATACGTCTCTCCACTCGTCAGTTTGCGCAGACCTCTGCTGATGAAGTTTTCTTTCCCCGGCCCGAATAGCACCGGCACGCGGAAAACGAAGTGGCCGGGCATACTCCGAACAATCTCCTCCGCCTGCAGCTTTGTCTGCCCATACACCGTCGGCGGATTCGTAGAGTCGGATTCAGTGTAGGGAGTCCGCTTCTCCCCATCGAAGACCGCGTCCGTTGAAATGTACGCAACGCTCGCTCCAAGCTCGCGCGCAGCCGCCACCACATTTCGAGTCCCTTCCACATTCACCATTAGCGCCAGCGCGGGATCGGCCTCGCAAATATCCAGATCCGGAATCGCCGCTGCGTGTACCACCGCTTCTACTCGATTCTTCTCAAACACTGCGCGCACCTTCGCGCCATCCGTGATGTCACATTCGGCATGCGATAGCCCCACTACGCTGTGCCGCTCGCTGAATACGCGCACGAGTCCATTTCCCAGCAGTCCTTTTGCCCCTGTAATCGCGACTCTCATGGTATTTGCAGCATTTGCACTCGGGCTCGATTGTAGCGAATCGCAGTATGGCTTTTCTTGAATTGATTAATTTGATTCAAATGAAAAGAAATCATGGATTTCAAGAGGTTTTGGCATTCACTTCGGGACCGGGAGTTCAGATGAAAGGTCCTCGAGACCTTTCGATTGCTACATTGCCCAGAATGGGTTATGCGAACGAGTTTTCCGATGGATCAGGAAATCCGAGCGCGCAATCCCAAGGCTTGCTTGTGCAGAGGCAAATCCGGATCGGCGTCCTTCCACATGCCGAGCAGTTTTGTGAGAACCTGACTTGCCTTGTCTCGGTCACCACGAGCCAGATAGTCTTCCGCCAGAGTGCAATGTGCGGCTACCCAACGCTGCTGAGGTTCCCAGGAAAGCGATCGGACCGGGCCTGCCATCAATTTTTCATACCAGAGAATCGCCTTGTCTTTCGCTCCGGATTGCTGGTAAGCATTGGCCAAGGCTTCAACGGAGAACGGGGTGCTGTTGTCGTGATCCGCAAGCGTGAGGAGATCAATCGCCTGATCGAAATGTCCCTCTGCCAGAGCGATCTCTCCTTGCAGGAGGTGCAGATAACCGGCTTGCTCGGCGCTTTTCGCGTCAACCAGTGGAGCAATTAGATTCTCGATTCCTTTTGCCTGCGCCGTTGCTTTTGCACGCGCATATTCAAGGCCAACGAAGGCGCCGAATACAACCTTGGGTCCGACATTTTTGATTTGGGAAGCGGCATCATCAAGCTGCCGCATCTCCTCCCGAGTGTCACCTTGGCCCTCTGCGACGATGCCCAGCCACAAATGCACTCGCGCCATGCTGAGGGGTATGGCGGGGCTTTCATCGAGCAACAGCGCGTCCCGAAATCTGCTTCGCGCGCTTGCATATCGGCCATGGTACAAATCCAGAAGGGCCAGAGAGCGCAGGCCGGTTTCCTTCGTTTTCGGGTCGGCGAGCAGCGCTGAAAATGTTTGTTCCGCCTTTCCATCTTCACCGTTTTGAACGAGCGTGAAACCGTATTCCCGATTAACATTCCCCGTGGTCAGCCATTGCGGATAGAGCTTGAACGCCGCTGAATACGCGCTCAAGGCCTCCGGCAATTTTCCTAGAGATTGGTATGCGGTTGCCATTTCCACGTACGTCCTGCCGTCGTCAGGCGCGACGCGCAGGATTTCCTTGTATCGAGCGATGGCGTCCAGCTGCCGGCCATGTCTGCGAAGGAAGCGGGCATAGTCGGAGAGGACTTGCCAGTCGTCAGGATAACGATCGAGGTATACGCGATAGAGGCTATCGGCGGAATTCGCATGATCCAAATCGGCTTCATAGTCCACTTGAATGTGAAGACGTTCGCGCTCGGTTGTTCGAGTTGAAAGCGCCAGCGCTTTCTCGTATTCACGCTGGCCGGCGGGCTGGCTGTTATCAATGTAGCTGAAGTAATAGCCGCCCAGCGCGGCATGGGCCATGGCAAAACCGGGATCAGCGTCAACCGCAGCGCGCAAGAGGGTCGCGCCATCCTTATATTTGCCCTGGTGCCAGAGAGAAGCCCCCTCCGAGTAGTCCTTCAACGCCACAAGGGAAGAAGTGGTCACTTGGGGCAGCGGGCGATTCGCGGTATGAATCTGGTATAGCGACTCCCCGAGGTCCGCGCGCGCCTCGCTCGAGATCCGGTCGAGCGCATCGAGAATGTGGTCTTCCCCGTTGACTCGCTCGCTATACGAGCGAACGGTGTTGCCCGTTTGCGGGTCGATTAATTCCGCCGACAGCGCATACTCCTGCCCCGTGCGCGCGATGCTGCTGGCGATCAATCCCCGGATGTTCTCGCGCTGGCAAATCTCACGGCCCAGCGCCGGCGTAATCCGACTGTCACTCGGTTTGCCCATGAGCTGAAGCACCGAACCGATTCGCGTGTGCGGAAATACATTGAAGTGTCGCGACTGTTCGAGACTGACTGTGAATGCGGTCCGCAAAGCGTTGTCCAGTTGCGGCTCTCCAGTTCCATTCTCGAAGTCGGTAACCAACACCCAATCTTGAGACCCAAACGAGAAAGCCGGCCGGCTAACCGTCAGCCACAAAGCGAGGCCGCCCAGAATCAAAACCGCCACGCCTATAGCAATCCACAACCTGTGCCGGCTTTGCGTTTTCGATAGGACTCCCGGCGCAGAAACGCTTGTGGCCGCGTGATGCCCGTCGGGACTCGTCGCGTCCAAAATTTCCACATGTTCAATAAAGCGGTATCCGCGGCGAGGCACAGTCTCAATGAATTGGGGATGGTCCTTTTCGTCGCCCAGCGCTTCGCGTAATTTTTTGATGGCCGTATTCAAGCCATCCTCAAAGTCTACGAACGTGTTGTCGGGCCAGAGCAGCTTCTGCAACTCCTGACGAGTCACCAGCCGCCCGGGGCGTTCCACCAGGACAGCGAGCAACTTCAGCGGTTGGTCCTGAATGCGGATGTGGACGCCGTCGCGGCGCAATTCGGCCGACTCAGGGTCCCACTCGAATGGCCCGAAGCGCATAGCCGGGTGGGTTGATGGTTGGGTACCCAACGCAAACTCCAGATTCTGTCAACAGGGGACTCGACATGGCAATTATACCCCTAAGGCTTTGCCAATCCATTGCTATTCGTTCCCCCTAAGATGCTGATTCAACGCGGCTTACGCGTTCGGAAATAGTTCAGAAATAATCCGGCTTCCGTCCATTGACCTCCGTCATGCCATTGCTGCAAAGTCCCGCGCGATGTATCTAGCGAGCCATGCGCGAACGGGGTTTGTTGTGATCGATAGCGTGGAGATGGACTTCGAGGAACTGCTATTTGCCGCGTGGGCAAAGCAATCCGCGCAGTTGCGCGCGCACCTTAATTCGAGCGAATCGCTAGCTGGACAAGATTCACAAAAAACGAGCGGGAAAGAAGGAGACGTCAGATGATTACAACACTCAGCGAAGAAAATGTTCTCCGCACTGCAAAGAAAATTCTTGGCCTCGCCGGAATTGCTGCTCTGGCGCTGGTTTGCGCCGGGCCGACCCGCGCGCAATCCAAGCCGCCACAGACGGACGCGGCGGCGCGTTCCGCGGGGATCGCGCGCCCCGACATCCCCGTAGGCGCCCAATCCGCCGTCTCCGCGACCCTGGGGAACGCTTATCGAGGCTATCGCGCAAATGCCTCCGCACAAGGATACGCTACTGAGAACCCGGCAGATCACCTCGCCGCCCAATACACCGCCGGCGGCGTGGACATCCGATTTCAGAATGCCAATTTCGATTTGGCGTTCCAGGGATGGGGCTACGGCGACCGTTTCATCAATGAAAGCAAGTCCGCCATCGCGCCCCTTGCGAACGCCAACCGAGTCGAATACCCGCGTGGTCTTTTAACTGAGTGGTACGTCAATGGTCCGCTGGGGATTGAGCAAGGCTTTACGATTTCGCAGCCGCCCATTGCGCTCTCAGATTCGCACAATGGCGCGTTGGACATCGCTTTGCGCCTCCGCGGAAATTTGAGCGCATCCGTTGATCCCGGACGACATGCGGTCACTTTGCGAAATCAGGAAGGTCTGCAAGCGCTGCGGTATGGGCCATTGGTGGCCTACGACGCCTCCGGCCGCGAGTTGGAATCGTGGCTTGAGGAGCGCGGTGGCCTTCTCCGGCTGCGGGTCAACACCGCCGGTGCGCGTTATCCGGTGGTCGTTGATCCTTTCGTGCAGGTCGCTCAATTAACTGTGAGCGGCGTGCCCGGCGGCATTGGACTCCTTGGTATTTCGACTGGGATTAGTGACGACGGCATGGTCGTTGTTGCTGGTGGGTGTGGCCCCACTGCCGCGTGCACCACGCCCGCCCAGGGACAGGCTTACGTGTTCGTCCAGCCAACTGGCGGATGGGCCAACTCGGCCACGCCAGCAGTACTGACGGCCTTCGACGGAGCATCCGGGGACGGGTTCGGCGATGGCGTGGCGATTAGCGGCGACGGAATGACCATTGTCGTATCAGCGCCTTATCACACGTGCGAGACAATTTCATCCGCGCTGGAATGCACGGGTAAGGCCTATGTGTTTACCGCGCCGGGCGGTGGCGAGCTCAACTGGACGAATTCGAATGCGGCAGTGCCAGTGCTCACCCCCAGTGTCCCGGCTATTGGAGACTTTTTCCCAGGAAGCAATTTAGCAGTAGATTACACCGGCTCTACGATCATCGCCCGGGAATATGATCCAAGTAATGGCGTGAGCCACCTAAACGTTTACGTTCAGCCAACCACCGGAGGATGGGTGAGCACCACTGAAGATGTCCAACTGCAGCCCTCTGACGTGGCCCCTTTCGACAACTTTGGAGCTGGGCTGGCCATTAGCGGATTTGGGATTGCCAATAGCAGTGGCAAATATAATGGCACCGTTGCTGCCGGATCGTTTGGCGCAAATTCATTCAAGGGTGAGGCGTATGTCTTCGTGGAACCCAATGCGGGGTGGAGTAGCCTGAATCCAAGCAACCCGAATCCGCCTGCAACGCCGATAATAAAGATTGAAACCGCAAAGCTGCTAAGTACAGATGCCGCCACTAACAGCGGACTTGGATTTGCGGCCGCCGTCGACCAGAAGGGGGATACGGTCGTCGTCGGAGCTCTCCGCCAGAATAACGACATTGGTGAGGCCTACATATACATCCGGCCCCCTCTCCCTTATGGCTGGGGCTTGCTTGAAAATCCGCAATTTGAGTCCACTCGGCTATTGCCAAGCGATTATGCGACATTTATAGGCTCGGGGTTTGCCGAAGATCTTTCCATCAGTGATGACGGAAGCACGATCTCAGCTGGTTCAGACAATGGCGGCGTCTATCTCTTCTCCGAACCATCCGGGGGTTGGCCGACGGGTACCACCTCACCGATCATCAGTAATCCCTTTAAAGCGATACCTTCCATCACGAACGAGAAGGGTGATTACACAGCATTGCACGGAAAAGTCAGCGGAAATGCGTCCGCCGCTACGGGTAGTGGCACGATTCTCGTCGCCGTCCCCGGAAACAACTCTGATGCGGGCGCGGTTTTTGTGTATGGTCCGCAGACGAGTTCGACATATGCTCTGTATTCAAACGCTGGGCCGATTGATTTTGGGGCCGTGACTGTAAATACGACTGGAACATATTCGCTTACGCTGACGAATCCGCCCCCGCCCACGGGCAATAATTCTCCGTTCGCGGTCAACGGCATCTCCCTCTCAGGGTCGGACTCGGCATATTTCTCGATTGCGAGTGTCTCTTGCAACGGCAGCAATGTGCCTCTCCCATTTAATTCGAGTTCCCCCCCAGTAACCCTGAATCCCACGGGAACGTGCACAATTAATTTGCAGTTCCTTCCCACGCTCAATCAGAACGGTTATGCCGAACTCCTGACCATTGCGACGACGGCTGTAAATAGCAACGCGAGCGCAGGACCCAGCGGAACCGGGCAGTCCATTCTGCTCATCGGAGACGGTGTCGCGCCGTTTGCAACCTTTTCGCCAGGCAACCCCACCTACGATTTCGGCAATGTCGCTGTGGGGCAGAGCCCAACCTACACGATCACTCTTTCCAACACGGGCGACGGCCCCCTCTCCCTCGGCGGGGTCTCGTTCGGCCTTACTTCGTCTCCCGGATTCAGCTATACCACTACGTGTGCTGTCCCATTGACGATAAATGCCGGCAGCTCTTGCACTGCTACCGTCAAATTTGCCCCCACCGGTTTGGGTGCGTCGGCCGTCTCCCTGGGATTCGCCGATAACGCCGGGCCGGGAGAAAGCAACCTGTCAAGCACACCCGGCAACCCCTACCTTCAAATCGTGTCGTTTACCGCCACCGGCGTCACAGCAATCGCTACAACTACAACCATCACGTCGACGAGTTCCAGCTACAAAGGCTTTGCACTGCCGACGAACATTGCATTGGCGGGAACCACCCCGGTAACGGTGAACTTTACAGTTGCACCGGTGACGGGCAGCGTGACGCCAACTGGCCCCGTCGTTGTGGAGGACGGCCTCGACGAGTTTTGCTCGGCGGTGATCCTGACCTCAGCCAACGGCGGTAAAAGCTCGTGCACTTTGAATATTATGGGAGCGGGAACTGTGCCAATAACGGCGATCTACACTCCGGACTCGAATTCGAGTAGCCTTACCGGAAGCGCTTCGATTCCGTTCAACGAATTGGTCTTGGAGATCTCTCTCTGCGGCACTCCCTTTAATATTATCCCGGGCCCTCCGGGCACGACATTCTCATTTACATTTGATATCTGTCTCGCTGGTAATGTGAGTACTACGCCAACCGTTGCCACCAACTGTACGGTGACCGGCTGCACTGTCACGATGGTCACCATCACTCAGACGGGAACACCGGGCATTTACTTGGTATCAGTCAGCATCACCACAACCGCCGGCAGCGTTCCACCGGTGGGCCGCCAGCCGTGGGGCAAACCCTGGCCGCTGACGCTCTTTGTGTTCGGGGTGTTCCTGGCATTGCTGATGGCGGCGCAATTGGCGCGGCAGAAGCAAGCGAGGCCACGGCTCTTGTATGCAACGGGCTTCCTGATTGCTTTGATGTTGAGCGGCATATCCGGCTGTAGCAACTCATCGAGAACGGGTGCGCCTGGAACTCCGCCGGGTACCTACACCATAAACGTCACTGTGACGGCTGGCGCCTTCAGCCTGACCGTGCCCGTGACCCTGACGGTGACAAATTAGCCGCCTCGCGCGGCGGGGGAGGAACTCCCATCAGACCCGTGCGGACGCGAAGGCGTTTCACGGCCGCACGGGGACGAAGGGATCCTCTAAATTTAAGGAAAGGTTTCCCAATCTGTCGCATTTTGCCCCCACCGTAAGAGGCTGATTCAACGCGGCTTACGGGTTCAGAATTAGTTCAGAAACAATCCGGCTTCCGTCCATTGACGCCCGGCGTGCCTTTGGTGCAAAGTCTCGCGCAACGTTTCTAGGGAGCTGTGCGCCAATGGGGTCTGTTCGGATGGAAAACGCGGAAATAGACTCCGAGTAATTGCTTCTTGCCGCGCGGGCTAAGCAATTCGCACAGGAGCGTACACACCCTGATTCGGACGTATCGCAAGCTGGGCCAGATTTGCAAAAAACGAGCGGGAAAGAGGGAGACACCAGATGAACGCAACATTTAGCATTACCAAAGGAAATGTTCTTCGCACTGCAAGGAGAATTCTTAGCCTCGCCGGAATTGTAGCTTTGGCTCTGATCTGCGTCGGGCCAGCCCGGGCGCAATCGAAGCCACCACAGACGGACGCGGTGGCGAGTTCCGGCGCCTCGCCCACCGCGAAGTCGTCCAGCTCCATTACATCCGCGCAGGTTGCGTCCGCGAATCCCGCTCCAGCGGCACAGGCAACAACGCTGAGGCCCGCGGCAGAGCCGACCGCGCCAAAGGGTCAAACTGAAGGCCTCACGGTGCATGGCCACTGGACCATCGTCGTAAAGAACCCAGATGGCAAGGTTGTCTCACTTACTGAGTTCGAGAATACGATTACAGCGGGTGGCAAAGTTGTCCTGGCAAGCATCCTGGGACAAAATTCTGTACCGGGGCCGTGGGCGATAGCCTTTTCCGGTGGCACCCTCACTAACCCGTGTCTAGGTGCAGGCTCCTGCGTGATTGTCCAAGCCGGAACCGGGTATGTCGCTCCATGTTTAGCCTCGCCGGGTGCCCCGGGGGTCTGCTCCCCCAACCTGGCCGTCAACTATAATTCAAATTCAACCAGTTTTTCACTTACCGGCACTTTTACGGTCGGCGTCGGCGGAAACATCACGTCAGTGCAGACCACACTTGGATCTTGCGGTAATGCGCAAACCGTCCCGATGTGCCTCGCGAACCCAGTCCCCACTACTGGGTTTATTGGCTCTATTATTACCAATCCCTTCTCGAGCGCCCCGCTTCCTGGCTCTGGCGTGCCTGTGGCGGCCAATCAAATCGTTCAGGTCACGGTGACGTTTAGCTTCTCGTAAACGGCAGAATCGCGTTGAAAAGCTGGGCCTGTCGGCTTGGCTGAGGGATTTAGCCGAGCGAATGGAGTGAGGAAGCTGTGGGGAAAGTGAAGCAGGGATCACCGGAAAGTTGCGGCGGGAATAGCCTACAGCCCAATCCGGCTGGCCGTATTCGCCGGACCAAGTCGCTGGCGTCGCGCCGCCGCGTGGGCCTTCTGATGGCTCCCTCGCGGATAATTCTCGCCCGGCTGGGCATGGCGCTTCTGGCGGCAGCGTCGGCGCTTTTCCTCGCCGCGCCGGCAATGAGCCAGGGTCCTCCGCCTCCACCGATGTTCAATAATGCTCCGACTATTACGCTTCCGCCGGCATGCTCGCCGGGTAACGCCCCATTTACCCTGGGCGATACCGCGAATCGCGGCAAGCAGGACCTCGTGTTAATCTGCGGCTCGAACATTGATACTTTTCTTGGGGGGGGCAATGGCACCTTTGGATACCCGCCGGTAACCACCGCGATTAATGGTACCAATCCGAATGGGATTCTCCTCGTTGGGTTCCAAATCTCATTGGCCGACATGAATGGCGACGGCAAGCTGGATCTTGTGACCGCCGATGCTGATTGCAATGTGAACGTGTTCCTCGGGAACGGTGACGGAACTTTCCAGACTGTGCCCAACCAAATCCCTGAAGGAAGTGGAGCTCCGGGTATTTTTTGCGGCTTCGCTGCAGAGCCGTTCGTCGTGGGCAATTTCAGTGGCACAGGTAAGAATGACATCGTCCTCGAGAATAATTTTGGCACCAATCACTCCCTAACGGTATTACTCAATACTACAAATATGGGCAAATGCTCCCCCGGGCTGGTCTGCTTCAGCCAAAATTTCCCGACGGTCGCGTCGTCCGCCCAGACGGTCACAGGTCTGGCTGCCGGCAATTTTAACGGGCAAGCCGCCGCGCAGAACACGCAGGACCTGGCCGTGGCGATCTCTCCCAAAGCTGCGGGGGGCAACACGAATACCATTGAAGTGTGGAATAACAACGGTCAAGGAACGTTTGTCCTCCAGTCTGCTATCGTTCTGCCACAGACGCCGAACACAGGCCCGCTGAACGGTATCGCGGTGGCGGACTTTAACGGTGATGGCAACCCGGACGTGGCAGCGGAAGACTCCGCCGACGGCGCGATTTTTATTCTCTATGGCGACGGGCATGGCAATCTATCGTCTTGTTCTCCTTCGGGCACACCGGCCTCCATCACGTCGTGCCAGACCAGCGCAGGACCGATGGCAGGGCAGACGATTACCGGCTTGCCGATATATCCCTCCCGGGCTTTCCTTACTGCGAATTTCAACGGCTTTCCCGGCCTCCTGTTCTCGAATACGAACAACGGAATGACTGTGCTGCTCGACTCCGCGGGAGGAATCCTTCAAACGACAGGCAGCAACTACGTCGCCGGCGAGAACCCTACCGCAGCGGTCTCAGGGGACCTCAATAATGATGGGTTTCCGGATGTGATCCTTGCCGCGCTCCCTCCCCGGGGGGGCTACCTGAGCGTCTTTCTGAACAACACGGCTGGCATCCTCGAGGGAACACAAGCGTTTGCTGCGGGGACGGCTCCATCACAAATCAGTTTGCTTCAGAATTTTTTCGGGAATGGCGAGCAGGACGTGGCCGTCGCACAGGGTGGCGGCGATACAGTCACTGTGCTCGGCGCGCCTGCCAGCGGGCCGAATGGCACGCTCCCCCAGATATTTGGGCCGATTCCCGCTCCAGCCGGGGCTGGGAATATCACGGCCTTAACTTCCGGGTGTCTGGACAATTCCAACCCTTGCGCAATTCCATTTGTCGCCTTCGCAACGTTCAACTCGACCACAAACGTCGCGGCTGCTTATATCATCACGGGTGGAGTGAGCGGCCCTTCCTCTCCCACCCTCATCTCAAACGCTGGTCTGTCCTCGCAACCACCCGTGACCGCCATGGCCGCTGGGGATTTCAATTGCGACGGCAAGACCGACTTGGCATTCGCCATCGGCAATGGCAGCGAGGTACTCGTGTTCAGTGGAAACGGAGCTGGAACCTTCAATTCCCCTCCGCTGTCGATTTTCGTCGGCTTGGGCGCGGATCCGGTTGCGCTTGCGGTTGCCGATTTCAATGGAGATGGCTTGCCGGACATCGCCGTCCTGAATCAGGGCAACAATGAGGTCGGGATCCTAATTAACAACGCCAATGCTTCGGCTTGCCCTGCCGCCCCCCTCAGCTTTGCAACCCTCGCTGGCTACCCAACCGGGCTCACCCAACCTATTGGAATGACGGTTGGTGACTTTAATAACGACGGTAAACCGGATATCGCCGTGGCATCTCCATTCGGACTCAACCCAAGCGCGATTGCCATTCTATTGAACCAGGGCGGCGGTGTTTTTCCCAACACTGCCGGTGCTACAATTCCGCTTTCTTTTCTCATCGGCCCGATTGCCACCGCCGACTTCAATGGCGATGGCAACTTGGATCTGGCGGTCCCAATCGGTTTTGACTTTGACACTGTGCAGATCCTCACCGGAGATGGAAAAGGTAATTTTGCGACCACGAACCCGCCGACATTCGCCGCCGGGTTGAATCCGACTTCGCTGGTTGTGGCCGATTTCAACGGGGATGGCAAGCCGGACATTGCTGTTGCCGACGGAGTAAGCGCCAGTAGCGGAGGATCAGGCAATATGGTCGCCGTGCTGCTCAACGAAGTGCCGGGCATCGGTTATCCGGAAATCGGCTTCATGCCTCCCAGCATTGGATTCGGAAGCGTGGCGGTAGGCAGCCCGGCGATGCAACCATTCACGGTGACCAATACAGGTGGGCCAAACCTGTTGTTTGGAATCACGCCATTCTCAACCACCACTCCGCTTTCCGTTCCGTTCACGTTCGACGCCAGCACTTGTCCGGCGGCTCCATCCGGCAGCCCAGCCGGACTGACGTACTCCCTTACTACTCCGGGACAATTCTGCACCGTGAACGCAACATTTACGCCGACCGCAGCTGGGGCAAACTCTGGTGGACTGACTTTCCTCGATAATTCTCCAAGCGGAGCGCAATCGGCGCAAAACCCCGGGCTTTTCACTCACACCTATGCGCTTACTGGCACGGGCACAGCAGGAACGAACCTGACAGTTACTTTGCCAGGAAGCCCGACTCAGGGTTTTGTCGGCAGCCAGTTGACGTACACCGTCAATGTAATGAATGGCAGTCCCTCGAGCGAGACAAATGTAATTGTCGCATTCGTTTTCACCCCCGCTGTCACGTTCGACAGCTTGGCAGGATTGAACCCGCCCTGTACCGGCGAGCCGCCGACAGGAAACACTCCGACCACTACATTCCAATGCAATATTGGCACGCTCTCCTCGCAAGCTTCCGAAAGCCTCACGTTGGTCGTCACGCCGAATACGGCGGGCCAGTTGACTCTCACAGTCAACGTCAGCGACTCGGAGAGTGATTCGAGTCAGTCATCCGCAACGACGACGATTACGGGTTACGCCATGGTGAATGACCCTGAGACGATTCACGTGACCGACACGCCGACCGCGATTGTTGCAGCGCAGGTTATGGATCCAGAGACGATTACCGTCACGGACACGCCGGGCGCGATGCCTGCGGCGCAGGTTATGGATCCTGAGACGATCACCATCACGGACACGCCGGGCGCGATGCCTGCGGCTCAGGTTATAGACCCGGAGACAATCACGGTCACGGATACTCCGAAGGCGGTTATCGCACCGGCACTTCTTACTCTCACCACCATTACGGGAGCGAATTCCAACGACCAGGGCATTATTCTGCCTGCGGACTTCACGTTGGTGGGAAACACAGCCCCGGTCACCGTGGCATTTACAGTTCAAGGGCCAACTGGCGGCCCCATCGTCATCCCCACTGGCACCGTCACAATAACGGACTCAAACAGCACACCGGATACATGCTCAGCTCAGTTGACCAACGGTGTGGGGTCATGCCCATTGGTAATTTTGGGGTCGGGGCCGGGTAGCACGACGCTGTCGGCAACATTTACGCCAGACGCAAATTCGCCTCAACTTCTTTCGAGCACATCGAGTCCGAACACGCTTCAAGTTGTGCAGATCATAAACTGCGGGATCCAGCCTCCACCCCAGACTTTGGGTACGGGAGGGACGACAACGTTTGTTTCTATTACCTGTATTGCGGGCGATGTCTTGAATCTTCCGGGGTTTATGAACAATCCGACTATCATGGTGACTGGCTGCCCCCCGAATACGCTGTGCGTCCCCACGCTAATGCAAAATCTCACTTTGAATGGTGTCTACTCCGGTGTGGTCACGGTCACGCTTGGAGGAAACGGCAGCAGCGTTCCACTCCAAGATCGCCGGCCACTGGGCGAACACTGGCGGTTGCTCCTCTTCGGATTCGGTGCGCTCCTGGCAATGCTGACAGCGCTGCAGTTGGCCCGGCAGAAGCGAGCGCGGCCGCGGCTCTTATATGTCGCAGGCTTCCTGATTGCGGTGGTTTTGAGCGGAATATCCGGCTGCAACAACTCATCGAACATTGGTGGCAATAGAACTCCGGCCGGAACTTACACAATAAATGTCACAGTATCGGCAGGCTCCAACAGAGTGACTGTGCCGCTTACCCTCACGGTTACACAATAACCGCCTCGCGCGGCGAGGTGGTTGTCTCTCACCAAAATCACGTTCCTCCGGACTCGCAACGTCGTGCTGTGCAGCGAGTCAGCGAATTTTTATTCTCATGTGTTCTCAATTTGGATGTCGAAGTAAGAAGATGGAAGATTCAACTGATTGTGTTTGCAGGACCTAAAAAACATTTGGTGGGCCCGCCAGGATTCGAACCTGGGACCGACGGATTATGAGTCCGCTGCTCTAACCAGCTGAGCTACGGGCCCCACGCTTTCACAACATACTACACGGCAAAGACTTAGTGAACAAAAGTCGCGTCGTTTGATGAAGGCTCATTTTGGCCAGTGGCAGTTCTGGTGGCACTTGGTTTGTCAGGTTGAGGCACCGGAGATGCCGCCGCCAAACGCTCGACCGCCGCCAGTTGGTGCTGAGGAGCGAGGTGCGAGTAGCGGACCGTCATCGAGATTTGTTTGTGTCCCAAAAGGTCCTGGACCGTCCGCAAGTTCTCCCCAATCATCACCAATCTCGAAGCGAATGTATGTCGCAGACAATGCCAAGTGAAATTGCGGACCCTTGCCTTTTTCAACGCCGGTTCGAACCAATAGCGAGGACCCGTCAGGCGGTCGTCGCGCCAGTTCAAAAAGATTGGCCCACAATGGTCAGTGCCCTTTCGAAGGGTCTGAAAAGCTTCCAGCGCAGGCTTGTTAAGTGGGACGTGGCGAACCTCGCCGTTCTTCGAGCGAGGCACCGTCAGAATTCTTCGAGACAGGTTCACAGTATCCCAGGTCAAGTTGTAGAGCTCGCTCAAGCGCAGTCCTGTATTCAGTGCGATCTCAAATTCGGCCAAGTGTTCAGGACAAGTTGCCTGAATCACGGCCCGTATCCTGACTTCCTCTTCGGGAGAAAGGAATCGAATCCTGGCATTGTTCTCGGTTCGATGCTTGACGAGCCGAGCCGGATTTTCCTTTATCTTCTCGTTGCGAATGCCCAAACTGTACACGAGCGAGAGCAGAGCGCGATAGCGATTGATAGTAGCGGGTGCCCACTGATTTTCTTCCGCCGATTTACTCAGTCTCTGCTCGATCTCTTGTGCGGTTATCGAGTCTGCGGCCCGATCACGAAACCAGGAAAGGATAGGCTCCATGCGAATGACATCGTCGCCATAGCTGCGCTTGTGAGCCTTTGAGTAAGCCAGAGCATCTTTGGCGATTTCTACGAAAGAAACAGACGGGCGACGCAGCTTCTCGGGGAGCTTCTTGCCTTCGAGCGCCTGCTGCTTCCTCTTCCTGTACAGCAGGATAGCCGCGCTCTTGGTTCCCACCTTTTCACGATGCCTGCGACCGATATGGTCAAAGTAACAAATCCACCAAACGCCCGAATTAGGCTCTCTTTCGAATATTCCACGTAGTTTCATTGTCAATTCTTCTTTCGCCGCCGGGTACCCCGAGACTTTTTCGCCCACGTGCTGAGAGTCGCTTTGTCATACTTCTGGGCGCGGGTTTTCCCTCCCTTACGGCCCATCTTTCGGAGAACTTCGACGCCATGCTTCTTGACTCGCGCTTTCCCGCCCTTCCTTCCAATTTCTCGCAGGTACTCTCGTATCGCTTCGTCGGTCACTCGAAAGCCTCCGTGCCGACGACCGTATTACATAGCTAGCGGCTAGTCAAGTTATTTGTGTCGGATGATCGTGCCGTAAGAAATTTTCCAAAGAGGTCCGTAGGATGAGCACTCGCCTCCCCAGACGGCGTACCTGCAGCTCCTTCAGGGCGATTAACCGTTCGATTGTTCGCAGGCTAACGCCAAGCATCTGCGCCGCCTCAAGTTTGTTAACTGCAATTGGCTCGCTCGTGGCTTCCGTTGTTGCTACGTTGGTTGCCATTATTTTCTCCTCTCCGCAAATCGTTCCTGTCTATTGCTCCCGGCTCAGGTCGCTCGGTTCAGTTGGGGCAGAGTCAGATCTTGCTTCCCTGGCGTTGAGGTCTGCCTGCGCCTTCGTCACAGTTCTCCGTGCGTAGTCAGTCGGGTCGTACTTTTCGTGGGCGCGGAATTCCGCGATGTCGCGCATGACCTCTTCAGGCGGGAGTCCTCTTGCCAGAGCCCGCTTGGCGTAAGCCCAATCGCGCTCCGATTGGCTCAATTCGCGAGGGCCTGTCGCTGCTGCACGCTCGCGAGACGCATTCCATCGCCCAGGGCCGGAGTCCACTGGCTCGGTGCGAACTCTGAAGTCGCGTGGATGATAAGTGCGATCTGTGTGCGAGTGGACTACTACGGGGAAGTCTTCCTCGTACTTCTTGTTTGCGAAACCTGGAAGGCGGAGCACTCTCGTCGAATCGGTCGCTGCGGGATCGCCATCGAATTCCCGCGCCAAGGCGTGGAGGAATGCCTCGGCCTGCTCTTGAGTGACTCCCTCGACCTTCCATATCACCTGAAACTTCTCAGGTGACGTACTGAGAACGTAGCTTGGGGGCGGCACAAGATCCGATTGCTGAATGGCCGCGAGGGATTTGGTTCCCTCGTGGTCGAGGTCGATATAGAGATGCTTGATCGTTTGTATGTCGTCCTTCGTTCGCGTGTGGGCTTCGGGTTTCAGCGGGTTCATGCCGAGATAGATATCGCAGCCGTCTCGCTCATTCTTGTATCGCAGCCACTCCTGAAACTGGGGAGCCGCAATCCGTACTGCCGTGCTGATGCGCTGGAGCGTTTCGCCGCGCTTCCGGTTTCGCACCAGGACGGCGAGCCGGTCTGAGGGATCAAAGTTCGCGCGGACGTAGTCCGGCGCGCTGATGTCTTTCTTGTCCGGGTTCTCGATTGTCATGGTGTCTCTTCCTGATGGACATGCATGGCGCAGTAGTCGAAGAGGTCCGCGTCCGGGTCATAGCTGTTGATTTCGAGGACTTCGGAGATGTACCGGCGTCCCGGCCTCCGCTCAACCTGAATCACCACGTTCAGTGAGTCGGCAATGTTGGTCTTGATGGCGCGATACGGGAGGTCAACTCCGCTCTGGAGCACGCAGCTCGTGAAGCGGGCGAGTCCTTGCTTGGCGGAATTGGCGTGAATCGTTGAAAGCGTGCCAGAGTGCCCCGTGTTCAGAAGTTGCAACAGATCGAAGGCTTCACCGCCGCGAATCTCACCGAGAATGATGCGGTCAGGTCGATGCCGGAGAGCAGCCTTCAGAAGGTCACGGATCGCGACTGCCGGCAGGCCATTCTGAGCCTGCCGCGCTTCGAATCGGACGAGGTTCGGCTGAGCCAAATGAATCTCAGCGGTGTCCTCAATCAGAAGGACCCGATCATCCTGAGGTATGAATTTGCCGAGGATGTTGAGCATCGTCGTTTTGCCGGTCCCGGTTCCGCCGCTAATGAGGATGTTTTTCCGAACGAGGACATAGTCCTTGAGCCGGTTTGCAAGATTGTTGTCGAGTGTTCCGGCTCTGATTAGATCGTCCATTTCGAAATGCCTTGTATTGAACTTGCGGATGGTCAATGTGACCCCACTCAAACTGCATGGCGGAATGACTGCGGCAACGCGGCTTCCGTCGGGCAGGCGCGAATCGAGAATGGGCTTCGATTCCGAGATGTCGTCACCCAGGCGGCGGGCGATGTTTTTCACAGCGACCATGAGGGATTTCTCCCCGAGAGACACGTCTTGTACTTGCTGAAGGAGACCGGCTCGCTCGATGAAGATCCGGTCCGGCCCATTCACCATGACCTCGCTGATCGAATCATCAAGAATGAGGTGCTCGATTGGTTTCAGGAACGGAAGGATCATTTCGAATCCGTTCATTGTTGGTTCTCCATTCCGTTCGTCATAGCTCTCCGTCGGCGACTTGCTTGAAATAGGATTTGTTGGAGTCGTTGTAGTAGGGCTTCAGGTAGCAGAATGTTGGCGGCATTGGATTGAAGCCGTCGTATGCGATGGCAACGGACTGCGCATTCTTGAGTTCGGTGAAGGTTTTCATGTCGAAACGGAAGTCGGAATGTGGGTAGTAGCTCTTCGAGGCAGTGATATTGGCTTTGTGGGAGATGGCCTTGCCGGTGAGCAGGCTTACACTCGCGTCGTGTCCGCTCTCGGAAAGGTTGTAACTGACCTTGAGTTGATCTTCGCGTCCGCAGAGCTCGCTTGCGGTGCGAGCCGAGAAGTCGTCCGACAGCGCCAGAAATATCTTTGTGCGGAAGGTCTGAACCAGCGTTCGCCAAGTCTCTCCAGGGAGCGCCGATTTCAGTGAGCTTATGCTCTGAGTGGCGATGATGGGAATGCACTTGGGCTGACGCGAGAGACTGAAGAACTTTTCGTCGCCAGTTGGCTCGTTCTCTCCGACTGTCGCAAAGTGCTGGTATTCGTCGCACATGAACAGGACCTGACGGAAGTATTTGTCCTTGTTGGCTTCGATCATGGGCACGCGGTTCAAAACGGCCCGCTCGAAATCGAGCTTCATCATGACGCCGAGGGCCTTCGCAAGACCGGGATTCATTCCGATAGGGAAATTCAGGCAGCAGACCTTTCCGCTTTCTATGAGCCAACTGAATGACGGCAGGGGCTTGCCAAAGCGGTAGTCAGCGTTGGCCTTCGGGTCGTAGCACTCGGGCGGCGGGCAGAAGGTTCTTTTTACAGCCGGGTTGTCGTCGAACAGCGACAGGAAAACCGAGATGCCTTCGACGATAGAAGTCCGCAGTTTCGGCTCGATGCGCCGCCAGTCGTTGTAGAACCAGCGCTTGACGGCTTGTAGTTGTTCGAGCCGGTCAGGATCGGCCTTATCGAAACCTGCTTCGCTAAGATATTCGCAATCGATGGATTTGCTCTGCAGAAACCGCCGTGCTCCGGGAGTGTCCTTCGCCCGATACATCTCGATGGGTTCGTCGAGCGAAAACTCGAAGAGTTTCAGGTCGTCGAAGTGTGCCCTGTAGTCAGGCGCGGAAACGAGCAGGAAATACCGTTCTTCGAGCCGCCGCTCAGCATCCTGAATTTTCCTCTCCAAAATGTCCGGCGAAATGGCGGACTCATAGACATCGAACAAAGTCACGTAGTCGTAGGCAATCTTGTGCAGAAGGATGATGAATTTGACGAGGTTTGTGTACGCCTGCTGCCAGAAGGGTTCCTTTCCTTTCCCGAAGAGATTGTTTAGGAGCGACGCGATGCTGTAGGCCAGAGCATAAGCGTCGAGGTCGTTGTGAAGCGGGTTGTAACGGTATTGGGAGTCGAGACTGATCTCGATGTAGTCGTCCTCTCTGCCGTGACGAGCCAGAATCTCTTTGATCCTATGGCAGAAGTCACCTTTCACTTCGAGAACGAGACCGCCAATCTTCTTTTCTTTGTCGCCAGCGCAATAGGCAAAAATCTGTTCCGCGAAGGGGTACATGCAGCAACTCGTTTTTCCGGTGCCTACCGCTCCGAAAATGGCGATTCCGGTGAACAGTCCGCGCTCGGGTACGACCAGCCAGTGCGGGACGGCTGCCGGTACAGGCTTGCGTGGGTTGTGAACCTCACCCAACACGAGAGAGAGATCAGGGCGCTTGCGCGGATCGGGGTAGGCAGGCAAGCGCCCTGGCCTAATGCGTTGCGGAATCTTGAGGGCGAAGATGTAGAGACCTGAGAGCAAAACCGAGTAGCCGATGTAGGGTGTGGTGTAAAGGAAAACGATGTAGGAATACTTGAATCCCAGGAACACGGGCCGCGCCCAGAGAAACATCAACTCGAAGAACAGGTTTCCCTCAGGGAAAGGCATCTTTATATAGAGGACCATCCCTGTCGCCGCTGCCAGGAGGCAGGCAACGAAGTTCTTCGAGTTGAGAATCCGTTGGATCATGCCGTTCTCCGAATGGCCGTGGTGTCGCCGGTTGGCTTGCCCTGCGCGGCGCTTTTCTGCTCGGCCCGCCACTTTCTGTATTCGGGGTCTCTCCAAAGAATCTTTTTCAGGACAGAGTTCGCCACATGGTCGGGCGTGCATTCGACGAACCGGGCGTATTCGTCGAGCAGCTCGTTCGTGGGCTGTTCGAGCTTGATCGAACGGCTTACCAACTCTGGTGGTTTCTTGATGTAGGCCATTTTCCTTTCCTCCTGTGGTTCAGTTACTTGCTCGAAATCCTGGACGCGGCCAAATGTGTCACGCGTTGCGCGTGACTGAGGCGGGAGCGACCCCACGAATTCCAGTGACGCACCGTGCGTCAAAGGGTGGGGTCGCTCCCGCCTCATCCGAATTTGGCCGCGTCCTTCCGGGCTTTCTCGTCACGGCGTATCTCTCTTGTTCCTCTTGAGTTCGCGTCAGCCAAGGGCTGAAGCGAGAAATCGTTGCTTCTGAAGTCTGGTACTGAAGAGCGCTTCAGGCCCTTCTGCACGGCACCATCCTCGCGGCGATTGCCTCGGACGAGGAACGTTTGAAACTCAGCCTTTCGGTTAGGAGTGGCCGGTGGAAACTGTCGGCGCACATCATCGTCTGTGAGTTGTCCCGAGCACCAAGCCGCATGGAGAGAGTCGAAGCGGTCGCCTTGGAAGCGGCGCGTGGCCGCGTTCAACCACTCGATCTCGTTGTTCGAGAACAGGGCGTACTTCTTCAGGTCCCACGCTTTCCGAAGGCGGAAGTAGCGAAGAAGGTCTCCCTCGATGCTCGCTGAAATAGGTGCTCTTACAACCGAGGAAAAGCATTTCTCCGCATCGCTAAAATGGACCGCAGAATTCGATATGAAGAGGAGCCGGAATTCAGTGAGTTCCCGGAAGAGCGGCCTGTAGGCATTCAGGTGGTTCGCAAAGCCCGCGACACTGGGGTAGCCGGGGTCTACATACGACAACGTGACCACAGGGGAGGAAGAGCCGCGTGACGAGTCAAGGAAGAGGGGGTATTTGTCGACAAAATATCGGAGTGTTGGCTCGCTGCTCGACCTCCCTTCGTAAGTCTTGGTCGGAAGACAAGCCTTTGGAATCGCAAGCTCCTTGCAGAAATACCGAACCTTCTGCTCTTCCGTTTCGAGGTAGGCATACTGTTGGTTAGCGATGACGAAATCGAGCAGGACGAGCCTGGTCCTAATGAATTCGACCGAGTGTCGGCGGCGGTTGCGAAGATTTTCCTTTCCGATCTCAGCGTATAGCTTCTTCGAAAAGAGATGATAGACGCCGCCAGTGTCTTGGTATTCGCGCCAAGTTGCATGGCCCCGGCTTTCGAGCTTCTTCGAGAGCTGATCCGTTCGGTAGCCCCAACTGGCACCGGTCAGGTCCAGGAACTGGCGCGGAACGAAGTACCCCGAATGTGTTGCCACAATATAGAGGAAACACGCTTCGTCCCCGGTATAGCCGAGGGCTTTGATGGCAGCGATATCGCGCTCTTCGATCTTCATAGACTGAGAATCTCCGCCGTCAGTTCTCGCTGGTCGAGCACGCGGCGCAAGCGGTCGGCCTCGCTGCGCGTAGCGTAAAGGGAGAACCCCGCGCGCACCTTCTCGGCCAACTGGCTTGGGCGATAGTGTTCGGTCGCGAGTTCGAGGTCCACGCGGGCAATTTCTCCATCGCGTGTCTCGAATTCAATGCGGAGGTCGGGCACGGGGATTTTCTCGCCCACAACTTGGAGGCCGTGACGAGATGCGATTTCTTGGCGCGATTCGGCCCCGAACGTCGCAAAATCCCGGTTGAGCTTCTTCTTTAGTTCAAAATCGAGAACGACGCGGAGATTCTTGCCTCCTTGGTCGAGGATTCTGCTCGCCGCTTTCTGATAAAGCCGGTAGATGTCCGCGTCGTGGTTCGTTTCCTTCGGCTTGACGAAGCCGTAATAAGTGGATTGGCCATCGGAAGCAAAGCGGTTTGCGCGGAGCACTCTGTGCCCTTCTTTCGTCAGGGTCAGCATCTCGCGACGGCTCGCTTCCGGTCCTTCAAATGCTCCATGCCGTATGAGGCCCTGCTGCGCGAGATTCCGAATGTCGTGCTCCATTTCTTCCCGATGACCCTGATAGGCATGTGTCGCGAGGTCTTCGGTGGCGATCACACGGAACTTCCCCAACTCGCTGAGGGTATGTACTTCAGACCCGCGCAAGTGGTACGCCCGATCCCGCTCGTAAAACACGGTGCGCGAGTCCTGGGACCGCGCACTGTCGGGGCGAGCGTCGCGTGGGGTCTCAGTGTCCCGATCAATCTGAGGGTTTCCGCCTGGGCTGTGGCGTGGCTCGGGGCGCTTCGTTTCCGGTTCAGGAGTTCGCCCACGGGAGGCAGATTCGTCCGTTCGAAGATCTTCAAATTCACCGGGCGTGAAATCACGGGACATTTCAGTGCTCTTCATCCCCCATCGGAGGCGGTACCGGCGAGTGGCCCGCCGTGACCTGTTTGTCCAGGTGCGATAGCTTCCGGCCCGTGTCTTTCAGGAAGAACTTGCGCTGGATGACATACACGGCAGCGAAGACATTCACGAACACGATGACAATCCAGGTGAGAATCACACTGCCGTACTGGTGGTAAAGGATCGATCTGTACGGAATGAGGAACTTCAGCTCACCCATAAGCCAAAAGCCGAGGGCAAGTAGGAGAGCAACCGTGACGATTAGCGCGTTGGCGATCATTGGACTCTCCTTGATCGGTCAAGAAAAATGGGCGGGGTTTTTCCTTGACCCTGAGTCGATGTGGGAAGCGGGCGGGAAGCCGGTGAGCAACGGAGGCCCTCCCGGAGCGCGCCTGGGGTGTCTAGGAGCAACCCCGACCGGATGGGCTGTGGCGTACGTTGGTAGGAGCCTCTTGCTGTGTGAGTCGGCGTGGCGCGCGGAGGTTGGGACGATGTTGCCAGGCGACCGCCCGCGACCTCTTGGGTCTGAATGTGGGATTGACCTCTCATTTGAAAGCCTCGTCTTCACGGAAATAGGTGATGCTCAGGCCCAGCGGATTAATCGGGATGAGCTCGTTCGGAACGTGGGTCTTGAAGACGAAAACAAAGTTGGCGGTATAGAGGTCGCGCTTGATCTCGCTATGGTCGGCGGGCGAGTAATAGACCATGTAGAAGTCCACACGGGCTTTATATGGCGGCGATTGCATGTCTTCGAGCGCGACCTTCTTCACGTCAATATCGATTTCCGGGACCGCTGTGTTCGTGAGGAACTTCTTGATGATGTCGTCTTTCTTGTAGGCGTCGAGGATGCCATCCGCCAGTTTTCCGTCGAGGAAGTAGAGGGACTTCGAGAAGTCGTCCTGGATTGTGTAGCGGTTACGCCGATAGTAGCGCGCGCAAAACTGAGAGAGGAAATACTTCGCCTCGGCATCCTGGGGTTTGTATTCAAGATTGTGGTAGTTGATCGCCTCCGCGCGGCCCAGGTCGTCGATCCGAATTACAAGCGGTCGGAAATTCTGAAAGGTGCGGATGGTGCGGAGGTCAACGAGAGCCAGACCGATGGCGACAAGAGAGACCAGAACCAGCGCAATCTTGAGATACGTGTTCGTCACCATGGGATCGCCGTATTGTTCGAGGTAAAGCCTCTTGGCATCGTGAAAGCTCGCATCGCTGCCCATTAGAAAATCCTCTCCAGAATCCCCACGGAGGAGCCGCCCGATGTGCCGCTGAAGATGTGGTTGGTCAAGGAGGGAACCTTCAGAAGCACGTAGATCGAAGCGAGAAACGTGATGAACAAGACTGGAAACCACCCTATGAGCTCGACCGTGGAAATGGTCCCGCCGGGCGGAAGGCGGAGAGCTCCAAGCATCAGATTCCCGATGACGTATACAACAGCCGCCGCGATGACCTGGTAGAAGGCATATTGAATGAAACATCGGAACCAGCCCCAGAAAAGCCATTCGAGTTTGGGGACGATGAAGAAAGGTATGAAGACTGGCCCCACGAGAACACAAACAGCGGTGGCAATAAATCCGTAAGCGATGACAACGATGGCGATGGCCTGGGCTGCGGCGAGCAGGATGGTGACGGCAACATAGATGATGGTCCCGAGGAAGTCCGCTACACCGGGGGAAGACATCCGCGTTTCGAAGTCGGCGACCCGCTCGACAACGGTTTGCAGCTCGTTCTGATTGATTTGGTTCGTGAGGAACTGCGCCTCGTCCGTCACCAAATTGTGGAAGCTCGTGCCGATGCCAGGGATCGGAGTGCTGTAGTAGTTGACCATCGCGAACCCGAAGCTGATGGTGAGTAGGAGGCTCGCGAAGTTATCGAAATGAAGAAAGTGCCTGCCGCTGGCGGCGGAGAGCGCGGATTTCACCCCATACCAAACGACAAGGATTGTGGCAAAGGACCGGAACAGGTTCCGGCCCATTCCGTCGAAGAAGCCGAGGTTTTGCGTGAGCAGATTGTTGATGGCCTGAAAGATGAACTGCAAAAAGTCGGTTTGCATTGTCGGCTCCTTCGACAGTGGGTCGGCTCCCCCGCCCGCATCAGGGCATGCGGAAGTTCTGAAGTGAATCAGTCATCGTGGCGGTGACCTGCGCCATGTTTCCGGCGAGGCTCGCCTGCCGCTGGATCTCGGCGTTGATCGTGTTGGTTGTGACCTCTCGCTGCTGCTTTGCGAGGATGGTTTGCTGTTCAAGAAGCGACGCGAGGAGCTTGTTTGAATCCTGCAGGGTGCGCAGGGTCAAGACTCCCGCCGCATTGATCTTGTTCAGGACGGAAACTTCCGTGTTGAGATCGGGGGAATCCGAGAACGAGTCGCGTTCAAGGTTTGCGATTTGAGTCTGGACACTTTCGGCGTTGCCACGGATCGAGCCAATGGTGGCCATCGCGTTCATGTTCGCACCGTCCGCGAGTTCCACGGACGCATACTGGGACTGTACGCGCGCTAGTTCCAAGGCGTTCATGCCCGAGAGTTGGTCCGGGTTGTACGGGAGCAGTTGAGTTGTGGACCTCTGGTAGCCGGTGTTGATGTTGGGAAGGAGGCCCGAGTTGATGCCGCTGATCCAAGAGCCGGTGTTTCCGAAAGTGTTCAGCGAGGTCACATTTCTCCATTGCGAAAACACAGCGCGGTAACGAGCAGGCATGTTTTGGACGAACCTCGCCATCTGCATAGCGAGGTTGAGCTGGCCCGTGATCTTGGCGTAGCTCTTCTGTAATTGAATGAGGTGCTGCTGCAACTGGTAGTAGCGCAACAGCGCGTTGTGGTAGTTGGTCGGGTCGTACACGATACCGCTCCCGAATTGCGCGGAGGCAGTACCAACGCAGAGAATCAGAACCAAGAGAACTGCTGGAATTTTCTTTTTCATCGGATTCCTTCCTTTCTTGTCGCCTTCAGAGATTTGAAGGCATCTCGTGGTTGTTGTAATCGGGCAATGCAAGATCGCCCGAGAGATACACTTTGACTCGGTGGCCCTCACGGATCGTGACGGTGGGCATGATGTTCAGGAATTTGTCCAGGATTTGGGCCGAGGACTGTGCCGTGCTCGACGCGAATCCCTGGCGCATGAGGTCGCTGCCGGATGCCGTGAATGCGCTGCCGGTACCGGCTTGGGCCACTGCTCCGAGAGCACCAACGGCAAGGGAAACACCGAAGATTCGTAGGTAGTGGTTGTTGACTTGGTCGCGAAGACCAGTGTCGCCGATCTGGTCGAGGCCCTTGAACTGATCGAGGTTCACCGAGTAACCATCTGGCATGATGAGCCGGTGGAAGACAACGGCGAGACGGGTCTGGCCGGAGTTATCAACCTTGCGGGTCTCGCCGAGGAGTTTCGTCCCGGCGGGGATCAGAAGGTGCTGGCGGTCATGTGAATAGACATCGGTCGAGAGCAGGCATTCGACGGGACCGGAAAACTGCCCTTCGAGCCGGTTGATAAGAACCGTTTCAAGAACAGTTCCCTCAAATAGAACGTAGGTTTTCCCTGCCGCCGCGTTATGCGTCCCACTTGGCGCGGCGGCAGGGCGTGGGCCTCCCTCCTTTCTGCCGTTATTTGTTTCCGAAGAAAGGTTTTGCGTTGGGGTGGAGATGGAAGGAGCGGGTGGCGATGCCGCCGTTTGCGGAGGGGCAATTGGCTGCAACTCCTTCAGAAGCTGTGCGAGTTGTGCGGCATCTGGACCCTCGGGAGGAGGGTTTGCAACTGTGGGGTTCGAACCTGGTTCTGTCACCGTCGGCGTTGGAGTGCCCGTAGACTTGCGGTAGCTCAGGGCGACATTTGACGCGAACAGGGATAGGTACTCACGCTTTTTCCGCTCAGACTGAATGGCGTCTTCGGCGCGTTCGGGTGGTTGATTGCCCGACGCGTTCGATTGCTGGCCAGGCGGGGAGTCCTGGGGCATGGCCCCGAGCAAGCGGGTCTGCTGCGCGAGAGCGCTTTGGGCGACGAGTTGCTGGCGCTGCAATTCCTGGATACGGTTCTGAAGTTCGTTAATCTGGGTCTCATTGATTTCGAGCGGTGCCTGTGCGGGGGCAGTTGGGTTCGCGGTTTTGATGGCGGACTGCGGCTTCTTTCCGCCTGTGAGCCACATGATGGTGACCATCAAGAGGGCCAGACCGATGAGAAGCCACGATTGAACGTTCTTCGGTACGAGACCGGGTGGCTTGGGTGCCTTTTCCTGGATCGGTTCGTTCATGACTTACCTCTCAATTCGAGGAAACTTGCCGTGAGAATGTGAGTTTCTTCTTGCCGACAACCAGATATCCGCTGTCGATGATTTTCGGGGCGATGTACACGCCGTTCTCGAATTGGAAGTTGATGAGATTGGGTTTGCCGTCTTTCATTTCATACAGCGTCGGCTTTTCGCGGGCGGCGCACTTGATGTAGGTAAAGGCGTCGTCGTGGTAAATCGCCGAAACCAGGAACGGCGCGCGCGCGGCCTTCGAGTCGAGTGTGTAGTCGAACTGGAGCTTCGCTTGGTAATCGGCGCGAAACTTGTTGATCCTTTCGGCGGCCTGCGCCTGGGCGCTGCGGACCTGTTGGTCGGTCTGCGCACGCAGGGCTTCGAGTTCTTTCTTATAGGCTTCAGCCTCGCCCGCGCGGACATAACCATGCAAGCCGGTGTTTCCGGCAATGCTTGACTCGTCTCTCGGCTCGATGAATAGCTTCAGGTCCGGTTCGGCATTCGGCTCCTTGCTGATCTCGATCAGCAGGAACGAATAGACATGCCCGCTTGCGGTGATGAGATTCAGATTGCTGCGAATGCCCGCTTGGGCGGGATGCACGTAGCAGAGGTTATGCGTACCGTTAATGATCCAGAATTCCTTGTCGCCGGTCGTGAAGTCCAGAATCTCTTCGGTCTCGGGAAGGACGATGAGAGTTGAAAAGCGGAGCTTCGCCCGGACGGGGACGATGTCTTCCTTGGAATACTTCACGACGCGCGCCGCATCCGCGCCGGCGCGCGCCGGTGCCAAGCCCACGCCTAAGAGACAAAGGACCGCTAAAGCGGCGATTTGAATACGGGCGTGCTTCGTAGAAGCTGAGATTCTGTGTTTCATTGTTCACTCCTGAATTGGGATTTGTCGTTCGGGGAAAGGCGGTCTTCCTGGCACATGCTTTGAATGAGGGAATTCACCGCGATAACGAGAGCAGTCGCAACCGCTGCCACTAGCAACGGGAGCCAAGACAGGAGCAAAGGCTCTAGGCAGACTTGATATTGCAAACGGTGGAGGAGAAACGTGAATCCCGGCTCAAGGAAACAGAGGACGGCGGCGAGGATAAGCGGCGCAATCATGCGTGCTCTCCTGCCAGCACGTCGAGTCCTCGCTCGAAGCCGTACTTCTCGAACGCTTCCCTCCGCTTCCGGTTGTCGTAGGGATCGTTCGTGTAGAGCCAGTAGCTCTTCCGGTCCACGGTGAGGTTGGCAACTTTGGCCAGCTCGGGCGTCTTGATGAGGAACTGCTGTTTCGGGATCAGGTTCGAAATCAGCTCGACTTCGTTTTCGTTCAGGTGGAATTGCCTGCGGTAAAGTTCGCGGTCCATGTCAGGATTCGCGAGGAAGATTTTTGTGGCGCAGGTCTCGATAATCACGTCGAGGATGTCCGAGCGCCGCAGTTCGTCGAGCGACTGCGTCGAGAGCACCATCGCCGCGTTGTGCTTCCTCCAGGTCTTCAGCGCTTCCACAACGTACCGCTGGATGCTCGGGTTCTTCAGGAACACCCATGCCTCATCGATGAAAAAGGCTTTGAAGACTTGTGTGATCTGCCGGTCGGCGATAAGGGCGTTGGCCCGGTGGAGGATATAGAAGAGCAGGGGTTCAAGGATTTCCGGGTACTGGCTCATCCCCTGAAAGTCAAAACACTGGAACCGCGAGAACGAGATCGTGTCTTGCGAATTGTCGAAGAGAAACCCGAATTGCCCGCCGCGAGTCCACTTGGCGAGGCGCTCCGACATTTCATGGCTGAGCGTATTCGTGAGCACGCCAAGCGTGCGCAGCGCAGGGTCTACGGAATAGAGGTTCTCGATCTGGTGGTAGAGATCTCGCTCGGTCGCGGGGTCAAGTTCTGCCGTCCCGGAGCCTTGAACCAGGACTTTCAGAAAGAGCGCCAGGAAGTCGAGGTTCTCTTTGGTTGGTGGCAGCGAGAATGGATTGATTTTGAAGTCCTCGGATTCGAGTCCGACACGGACATAGGAGCCGCCGAAGAGATGCGTAAGGCTTTCAAAACTCCCGCCCAGATCGAAGATGAACGTATGCGGGGCGTACTTCTGCAGATTCGTGATCAGAAAGTTCAGCAGGAATGACTTTCCCGCGCCGGTTCGCCCCAGAATCATCGTGTGTGCTACGTCCCGGTAGTGGAGGTTCAGGAAGTACGGAGTGTGGTGATTCGTCTCAAGAACCGCGAGATATTCTTGCCGGAGGTGCTGATTGCGAGGCTCACCACAGTGGAGGGTAAAGAGGAACGAAAAGTCGGCGTAGTTCGTGTTGAGCAGGTAGAGGTAGCGGAGATTGAAAGCGTGGTTACCGGGAACCGCCGCGAGAAATGTATTCAGCAGGTTGTATTTCTCTTCGTAAAGCTGCGCGTCGTGAACGCTGAACACTTTGTAAAACTCCGCGCACGCCCGGTCCACTTTGGCAATGTCGAGGTCGTAGATGACAACGGTGAGTGAAAACTGGCCGAAGTAGTTTCCGTGAAGCTCGATCTCCTTGATGCCCTCACCGAGTTCGCGGACCTGAGACTCTTTCGAGTCATCCAGAAGAACATCTTGCGGAGCGGCATCGTTCAGATTGACCTGGCTGATGAACGAACGCTTGGTGTTGTGGAAGTGGCGGCGCTTGGCCTGAATGATCCGCCGGGTTTTGCCCGAGTCTTCCTTCTTCCATTCCGTGACGACGTAGTAGTTGACCTCAACTTCAAGCAGTCGCTTGAAGATGAGAGGAAAGCTCTGAGCTGACGGTTCTTTGAGCGTGAGTATCTTGACGTAGTAATCGTCGAGACGAAGATGTCCCCGGTGGCATTCGAGATGCGACTCGCATAGATAATAGTCGAGGAAAGTGTCGTGTTTGAGCTTCGCCAGTTCGAGCTTCTCCGGGGCGAAGTTCAGCGTCTTTTTCAGAATTCGGAAGGCTTCCTGCTTTTCGAGCAGGCGTACCGTGAGGAAGTCGCTGACCTGCAAAATGAAACTGTCGGTCTTCTGCAGCAGTATGGCCTGGCATTTGGTGATCTCCCGGTCGAGGAAGACAACCTGTTTTCTGGTTGAGAAGTACGTCCAGAGCTCGCCGAGCGCCTTCACTGGCTGCTCGGGGAATTTCGCCAGCACGCTTCCGATCTTGCGCTTCGGACGTGAACCCTCGAAAAAGATCGCGTAGTAGACCGACAGTGAGAAGAGGGTGTCGGCCTTGGCAGCCAGGTACGCGATGCGGTTTCTGATGGCGGTGTCTACGACAGGATTGCCGTAGAGTTTGTAGGGAATGGCTTCGTTGTTTCGTTTGAAGATGTACTGATAGACGCGGTAGTTTTCGTCAAAGAGTTTCAGCGCGGATTCGAGGCGCTTCGTGAGGCCGTCAATCGAGGCACCATCGAGGCATTCGTAGTCAACACCACGCACTTCGAGGATGACGCCGAGTTCCCCCGACTTCGTGAGGAAGACGTTGGAATCGATAAAGCCATATAGGTTCACCTGCTCGTTGAATGCGCCCGTCTCCTGGTAATTCTTGAAAATCCGTCGAAGTTTAAGCATTGCTGATCCTGCGTACCGAAATCGGGCTGAATTTTGCCGGGTCGTATTGGTTGCGAAGTTTCGCTGCGGAGAGCAGGAACCTGAGAATCTGCGGGTCGGTCTGAGTCGCCCAGCGCGCGGCGAAGTACAAGAGCAGGAACATCAAGATTCCCCCGAGCAGACTCGCAAGCAGGTTGAACGTGGCTGCCCCGAGGCACATGGCGAAGAAAAAAAGCTTCCGCTCGGCTCCGAGGATCGTAAGTGGCCGGGAAAGCGACCGATGGACTCTGTTGACCCGTCTTACGTCTGCCATGCACTCCTCCAGGTTTCTCCGTGGGTCAGGAGCCGGGAAACAGCCACGCGAGGAAATTCACCGCCGCGATTGCCATTCCAACGCCGAACAGCACACCCGCGAGAATGCGTTTCGATCCCCCCTCGCCGAAAGCGAACGTCAAGCCCGCCACAACAATCGCGACCAGTGACAGGCCGCGTGCGATCGTGCTGGTGAAAGCCGTTTGAAGGACGTTGACTGCGTTTTCCCAGGGAGAGGTTCCCTGAGCAAATGCGGGGGCCGCGAGAAGCAAACCCAATGCGACCGCCGCGAGGGTTCGAGGCGTGTGCCTGAGCCGGGATGCTATGCGCCAGAGTGTTTTCATGTCCGTTCGTCTCCTTCGCCGATTTCTTTTTTTAAGTCCGAGGGAGTTCTCGCCGTGCCCGCGTCTGGCAGGGCCGAATCACGAGCGCGAAAGAAGGGCCGCTGTCCTGGTTTGTTTTGGCCTTGATCTGACTCAAGGCACACGTGGAGCACGCGCTCCGTCCAGAGGGTTTCTACTTTCGCGTCCGGCTCGGGACCTTCGAGCGGCGCGCTACTACGCCAGGCGGTTGACCGAAGTGGGACGGCCCCACCAGGCTCACGGGAGAATTCGGTGAAAACTCCCCTCATCTATACAGAGGGGAAAAAACGGAAAAACCTCACCAACAAAATGCAATTTTTTGGTTTTTTATACTCTTGGTCGTTTGTGGGATCGGGTTTGCGACCTTCGGTGTGAGTTTCTTGCTTTCATCCGATGGAGGAAGCCACTGTAGGTCGTGTAACACGGTGAACACGAGGTTATGTGATCCAGAACTGAGTCTTCGACCTGCGTTGGTTGTTCGGCCAAAAGTCTTAATACATCGTCCTGGGGGCATCCTTGGCGGGTGGGGTTGGGAAAATCGTGGGCGAAATGCTTCCTACCAAGTTCAAGAAAGGCTTTGTCCACGGATGGTTTCCGCTTGTGTCCCTTCGACTTGCGCCTGACAGACGGCAAGGGTGACGCCCTCCTAACCCTTTCGCCTCCGTATTTTGAGCATTTTTCTGGCGTGGTCAAGTGCTTTGCTAAATCGAGCCTCTGCCGCATGGCTTGAAATGTCAAATCGTTTCCCGATCTCTTTCCAGGTGAAACCCTCCAGACGAAGGACAATAACCTCTCGCGACGCCCTGTCACAGGTTTCCATCACTTCGTTCAGAAGCACGGCAGTTTCCACTCGGGCCTCTTCAGTCAAGGGAATCCGCGCTTCGCCGGATTCCTTAAGAGATTCCTCAAGAATTTTCTCTTTGTGCTTGGCGTCATCCACCATGCGAATGAAGGTGCGGAACAAATATGCTGCGACATTCCGCACAGCGGGTGCGCCAGAAGCCTTCTTCTCCTCAATTGCGGCAGACACGGAGGCCGCTGCCTCCTCAAAGTAGTTCATAGCCAGGGCGGGATCACCGATCAGGTTTTGGGCGTACGCGAGGGCGCGCGGGCCAATTTCCGTCGAGACAGACAACACCGCAGGAGCGATTTGCCTGCCGAAGCGGTCAACCGAGTTCAACAAGAACGGAGGACCGGGCTTCGTTTCTCGGCTCGGGCGCATGGGGACCCATCTCTTTGTCGCCGCGAATCTGCTGATTTGGATGTGACGAGAAGACCGATGGTTTCCTCTGAACTTATTGATTCTATAGTACTTTCGTACTACCTCGTACTAGCGCGACTATTGCTGATTTTCGCCCGACCTTTGAGTCGGCAACCTCGCCGCGAAAACTGAGAAGGCGCGATGGTTTTCCATGATGCGAAAGGGTCAAGCGGACCGGCCCGCAGCGAAGCGCGGGCGTCAGATTTTCTTATGCAGCTTGCGCTCGCAGACGTTCGTTTGCAATGGCGTAGTAACGAGGGTCGAGCTCGATTCCGATGAATCGGCGGCGTTGCTCTTTGGCTGCGAGCAACGTCGAGCCGGAGCCGCAGAACGGGTCGAGAACGACATCGCCAGGGCGCGAGAAACACTGAATGAGTGGGGTGAGAACGCAGAGCGGTTTCTGCGTCGGATGCAACCTGTTACCGGAGTACTTCCATTCGAGCACATCGGGAATCCGTTGCGCTGGTTGCGCCGGATTGCCCTTCGCAAGCAGGTATGCGTTCTCGTGTTGGTAGCGCAGAAACCGCTCTGTTGAAGGATACTGCTTCGTGAACGTCAAGTGCCCGGCGAGTCTGAATCCAGCCTCGCGCCACGCCGCGATGAATTTGTCGGCCTGGTGCCAGCCGTAGAAACTTACGCAAAACGAGTCACGCCGCAGTACGCGGAAGATTTCAGCGAACGCCGGTTTCAACCAAGCGGCATCGCCATCGTTGGCGACTCTCCGACCGTCCCGCGAGCAATAGTGTGCGAGATAAGGGGGATCGGTTAGCACGAAATCGACGCTGCAACTGCGGAATCGCCGCATAAATTCGATGCAATCGCCTTCCAGAACCGTATTCGCCTGCGGCCCGCTGATGAATTGTTTGCTCTGCTCCATGTTCATTTTAGTTCTCTCCTTAGTGTCGGGATTTGATTCCCTTCACCCAAAGACGAGGGAACAAATCTCGACATGGAGAGAACAACGGGCGAAGGCGTTGCTGGTCCGGGCGGATGCGGGTAGCAACGCGAGTGACAGGAGAGACGTTTGCGACTGGCGCGAGCGTATGCAAGCGGAGGCCCGGCGCGAAGCGCGACACGTCCGTGTCAGGGACCGGCAACGTCAGAGCAACGCTACAGGGGAGCAAACATTATCCAGCGTGTACGCCAGACGAGGCTCTCGCATCAAAGCAAGCCGAAACAGTAAGCCGGTTGCATCACCAGAGCAGATGAGAACGGGAGGCTCGCCGAAGCGAGCCTCCCGCGTGAGAATTTAGCTAATCGCTCGGGGTGATCGCGGCGAGAATCTCCGCACTGGCGCGCTGCACGTGCCCAAGCGATTCCTCAAGCGTTTCCTTGTCGCCCGAATAAAGTTGGATGTAGTCAGCGGAGTTCTGTGCCTTCAGGCCGATGGCTTCACAGACGACAAACGCTACGGCTTCCGCCTCGGTCTCACGGACACACTTCGTCGTCTCTCTGCGGCGATCCTGGCCGTGAAGGAGCGCGTGTCCAGTCTCATGGGCCAACGTAGCAAATTCCTCAGCGCTCGATTGTCCGGGCAGCAACACAATCTTTCCGGGTGAACATTGGCCCTGCGCCGGATAGATTTCGTCCGAGTATTCAAGCTGAATTCCACGGCTCGCGACAAATTCCCTTAGCCTTTGCGTGTGCCCGGATGGGTCACCTTGAGCGTTTCCGAGTTCGGGTAGTGGGTTGCCGTCAGTGTCGGCTACGTCGAACACGTAAACCGCGCGGAAGTGCACCACTGTTCTTTCGGTGTCTTCTTCTCGGTTGGATGCCTCCGCGTCCTTGCGTAGCAGCACCGGCGCAAGAATCAAGATTCCCTTTGCGCCCTTCTTTACGAAGCGTCCGAGTTGCTTCCAGGTTTGGAATCCGGCTACGTGAGTTGCGTCCGGTCGCTGCGACGCGATGAGCATAATGTTGTGCAACGAGTAGCGATGGAACCGCGCCATTGCAGCGAGGTATTCCCTCAGCGTCTCACTGTGGCCCCTTTCCAGGGCCTGACTGAGTTGCTCGATGGCCTTGCTTGCGATCTGTTTTGCTTGTTCGACTTTCATATTTTCTTTCCTCCTGTTTCGGGGAGTCCTTGCTCCCTTCACCCACACCGAGGGAGCAAGGACGCGAAACAGGGGACAGAAGCGGAGAGATTGGCGCGTCCAGGTCGGAACGAGCCGCACGTCTGAGTGACACGGGGTTTTTGTGGTGCGAAGCGTGCTAGTGGAGACCGGAGGCGGACGTTTTGCACGCCGGGACGGGGCGATTTCGAAGCGGTTACAGGAGAGAGAGAGGGATTATTGGCTAAGCAAGGTGACTCGAATTATCGGTCAGAGCAACGTAAGAGATGGATTTTTCGAAGGGCTCAATTGCTTGCCAAACGATGGCCGGTTGTTTGGGGTTTCGATGATTGGTGAATATCGTATGTGATATACATGTGGTGAGACCGTCGCAAATCAATTGATTTGTCCTATCATCGCGAGGCTTTTGGGGTCTCAAGTCAGATTTCTTTTTCCTGCTCTACTGAACGTAGCCACGTGAGCGAGGTGCAGGGTAATGGCCCAGACTCTTGCGACAGAGAAAGACCTCAGAAGAGAAATTGAGGATTGGCGAGAGAGATTCCCTAATCTCCCTGACGATCATCTTTTTGTTTTGTGGTTCCTCCGCGCTTTTGTAACGGACGATGAAAAAGAAGCCGCAAACGCCCTTACAGGCGGCGCAGGTGACAAGGGCATAGACGGGGTGTTGATCGACGACAGTACGCGGACCGTGTTCATACTGCAAGGAAAGTACCGCCAAAAGATAAATTCTAAGAACGAATCCAGAAGCGACGTGGTGAGCTTCGCCAACTTGGCGCACGGGCTGTGGGGAGATTCCGAGACCTTCCAGCGGCTCTCCGAAAAGATGAATCCTGCAACTCACCAGAGGCTTTCCACCGCAAGAGAAAGACTCAAGAAACGTAGCTACCGGTTGAAACTGTATTTTGTCACGCTGGGGAAATGCAGTAGTAGTCTCCGGGAGGAAGCAAGCCACATCGCACGGACAGCCGATGGGGGAGCTAGCATCGAAGTTTTCGATGGAAGAAAGGTTTTGCTGTGTCTCGGAGACTATTTGGATGGCGTGGCCCCACCTGTACCGTCGCTCGATTTGGAGATGGAAACCGGACATGGAGTGCGAAGCGAAACCCTCCGCCGTCACGACAGTACGACTGGCATTAGTTCTTGGGTATTTTCGATGACCGCTGTTGCAGTTGCAGACCTATACCAACAGGCCGGAATTCGTCTGTTTGCGCGAAACATAAGAGGCTTTCTTGAAGACACAGCAGTAAACAAAGCAATGGTGGCAACGCTGAATCACGATCCCCTCTATTTTTGGTACTACAACAACGGGATCACCATCATATGTGACGAAGCCGAACAGGTCGGTAAGGGAGGCCGTGATCTCTTAAGAGTCTCCAATCCGCAGATAATCAACGGTCAGCAGACTACTCGCACGCTATACAGCCAAACAAGTGAGGGTTCACATGCCGCAGTTCTTGTTCGTGTAATAGTGGTTCCACGAAGCTCCAAGAATGATTCGGACAGATTTGAAACTCTTGTCTCTCGAATTGTTGAGGCGACAAACTTTCAGAACGCGATTCGAGCATCGGATTTGATGTCAAATGACAGGCGTCAGATAGAACTCGAACGAGCGCTGAGAAAAATCGATTATTTCTATCTGAGAAAGAGACAAAGCAAGGGGGAAGCTAGAAGAATTGCAGGCATCCATCAGCGATTGGTGAAGAAGGAGGAAATTGCTCAGGCAGTGGCCGCTTGCGACCTAGATCCGGCGATTGTGAGGGAAGGTAAGGAAGCGCTTTTCGAGAAGCAGTTGTACGAGCAAATCTTCCCTACAGGAGACCCGAACTATTATTTATCCAGGTATCGGCTTATGCGCTTGGTCACTTACGCTTCGCGGGGCTTTCCAGAACGGGCCTACGCCAAATGGTTGGCACTGCATCACGTTTGGGGGCATTTGCAACCGCTTGTCCGTTCTCATGGAAGTGCGCAGCGGTTCCGGCAGAATTGTGAAAGAGATACAGCGGCAATTACATATCTACTTAGGGCCATCAGTATTGCTTTTGTTTCCGCCCTGAAGCTCTATCGTGCAAAACGAGGAAAGGGCGCAACAGCACAGGATGTGTCTTCTTTCTTCCGTCGCAGGGGTCTTGCCGCAGACCTCGAAAAGTTTTTGGGTGGACCTGGAAAACAAGTACGGACTAAGTTCCGTAAGGAGTGGGGAAGATTCGAGAAGCGTCTGGAGGCTTCGGCGTAGGATAGCAAGCCACTTCGTGACTCCTGGGCCGCGCCAATCCCGGTGTGGGATTGGTGGCGACTATCGGTGCTGTCGCTGGCGTATCGAGTTGGCCGCGTGGACTTAGTCTTACGGCGGGCTGCCGATCCCTTTGGCCTGCCATCCCTGGTTGGTTAGCGTCAGAGCCTGATTCATCTGTGTCTTTCCGGCTCCGTTAATGGTCGAAACAATTCCGGGGAAAACTCTCTGAATGTCCGGGTTCTTTGCCCATTCAGCAAGACTCTCGATCTTGTATGTATAGAAAACTGACGCTTCTTTGGAGTCGCCAGCGACAGTCGGCCCCTCCCACTTGACGATTCTGTCCAACGCTTGTTGTCCGTAACAGAGGTCGCCCTGAACCTGTTTGTTTCCGGCTAAGCCGAGGCGGTCTTTCTCCCGATAGAATGTGTTACCGTTGTCAGTCAGTTCGTATCGAAGAACTCTTGCTTTTATAGGGCGGCTGCTAAGCGGCGGCGTGTATTCTGTTTCCGTCTCGTGAGAGCGCACCAATCCCGCCTTTTCCAGAACGGCCATTTCCGCTGCCCTGCCCATACCGCTTCGGCGCTCGGATTCATTCAGATCGACAGGCCACGCGGAAGGAATGCCAAGGCAGGTCTGGCCCTTCTTGGCCAGGTAAGAGTTCAACGCTTCTGAGAAGTTCTTTTCGTTCGCGTCCTTCTTGCTTGCACAACTCACCAGCAGCAAAACGCCGAAAACGATCAACCAAGGGAGACTCTTTTTCATGAATTCACCCCCTTAGTATGAGTAGATGTCTGGAGGTGCTAGAGCGTTGCTATCTTTGGGACGGTGCGGCGGGTCCGAATCTCGGATATCTCGCAGATCAGTCACGAAAGAACGAGATGTCTTTAGGCGACCCAGTCTTTGCAGAGTAGTTCTGCTTGCTCCAACACTGTTTGGGTTGCTTTCTCTTGTTTGTCTGGTGGGTAGCCGTATTTGCGTAGGATGCGCTTAACCATAGTCCGCAGTTTCGCGCGGACACTTTCCTTGGCCGTCCAATCAATAGTTACGTTACGGCGGACAGTTTGCACAAGTTCGCGGGCAATGCTCTTGAGCGTGTCGTCGCCTAGAATTTTCACCGCGCTATCGTTGACTTCAAGAGCGTCGTAGAACGCGAGCTCCTCATCGCTGAAACCAAGATTCCCTCCCCGCTTGTTGGCTTCGCGCATGTCCTTGGCAAGATCAATCAACTCCTGAATGACCTGCGCAGCCTCAATGGAGCGATTTTGATATTTCAATATGGTGCGCTGGAGCATTTCTGAGAAAAGACGCGATTGAATGAGATTCTTGCTGGAAATCGTTTTGACTTCGTCGCTTAACAATTTCTTCAGAACTTCAAACGCCAGGTTCTTGTGCGGAAGATCCTTGACCTCGGCCAGAAATTCGTCCGAGAGGATCGATATGTCTGGCTTCTTGAGGCCAGCAGCGGAAAAGAGGTCAATCACTTGATCCGAAGCAACCGCGCGCGAAACGATCTGCCGGATTGCTGTATCTAACTCTTCTTCACCCTTCCCGGCGGCGGAGAGTGTCTTGGCAAGGCCAGCTCGAACAGTCTGCAAGAAGCCGACATCGTCGCGCACTGCAAGTGCCTTTTCATGGGGCACGGACAAGGCAAACGCTTTTGATAGTTGAGATGCAGCCTTCAAAAAGCGGTCTTTCCCGTCATCTTGAGCGAGAACATGCTCAATTGCGGGTGGGATAATCGCAGCACGGTCTCTTGGACTGGCGGTCTTGTACTTTGAGTAGTCAAAGCCGTGAAATATGCCCGTGCACACCTCATACTTTTCGAGCATGGTTTCGACCGCTTCCTCCTGGTCAAAGACGGGCTTACCTTGCCCTCCACTCTCTGTGTAATCCGCCAGGGCTTTGCGTAGCTGGTCTGCGAGACCGAGGTAGTCCACAACCAATCCGCCCGGCTTGTCCTTGAACACGCGATTTACACGCGCGATGGCCTGCATTAGGCCGTGCCGCTGCATGGGCTTGTCCACATACATCGTGTGGAGGCAGGGAGCGTCGAAGCCCGTGAGCCACATATCACGGACGATTGAGATTTTCATCGGATCTGATGGGTTTTTGAACCGCTTGGCCAAGGCCTCCCGGCGAGGCTTGTTCCGAATGTGTGGCTGCCATTCCAGTTTGTCCGCAGCAGAACCAGTCATGACGATCTTAATCGCTCCCCTATCGTCGTCTTCGCTGTGCCAGTGCGGACGGATTTTTACAATAGAGTTGTACAGATCAACGCAGATTCGGCGACTCATGCAGACGATCATGGCTTTCCCATCCATGGCGTCGAGGCGTCGCTCAAAGTGTGCGACGATGTCCCGAGCGATCAGACCAATTCGCCGCTCGGTGCCCACCATCGCTTCCATGCGTGCCCATTTGGTCTTGAGCTTCTCTTTTTTGCCTACCTCTTCTCCCTCGGTAACCTCCTCAAATTCAGGATCGATCTTCGGCTTCTCTTCTTCTTTGAGTTCTAGCTTGGCGAGGCGACCTTCGTAATAGATGCGAACGGTCGCACCGTCTTCAACTGCGCGCTGAATGTCGTAAATGTCGATGTAGTCGCCAAAGATGGCTGGAGTGCTGCGATCCCCTGACTCAAGTGGAGTCGCCGTGAAACCAATGAAAGAGGCTCGTGGGAGGGCGTCCCTCATGTGACGAGCGAACCCCTCGATGAAACCGTACTGGCTGCGATGCGCCTCGTCAGCAATGACAACGATATTGTGACGATCCGAAAGCAGTGGGTCTCGGCCACTCTCTCTTTCGGGCAAGAACTTCTGAATGGTAGTGAAAATCACTCCGCCGGAAGAGCGTTGCAGGCGGTTTCGGAGGTCTTCGCGACTCTCCGCTTGTTCGGGAGCCTGGCGCAGAAGGTCGTGGGAGGAAGCAAACGTCCCAAAGAGCTGGTCGTCTAGGTCGTTGCGGTCAGTCAACACAATCAAGGTGGGATTTGTCATCGCCGGTTGCTGGATAATCTTTCCGGCATAGAAGGCCATCGTCAAACTTTTGCCGCTACCCTGTGTATGCCAGACGACGCCCACGCGCCTACTGCCTTGGGGGGAGGCCGCTGTGAGCGTGCATTCCACAGCTTTGTTGACAGCGTGGAACTGGTGGTAGCCCGCAATCTTTTTGTTCAGTGTGCGTCCGTCATCCTCGAACACAATGAAATTGCGCACAAGGTCGAGAAAGCGCCGCTTGTCGAAAATCCCTCGGACAAGGACTTCCATTTCGAGAGATCCTTTAGGCGCAATGGCGTCGCCCTCAATCGTCCGCCAGGGCATGAACCGTTCCCAGCCGGATGTCAGCGTACCGATGCGTGCTTCCAGGCCATCTGAAAGCACCAAGACTTCGTTGTAAGGGAATAAGCTGGGGATATCCCTCTGGTAAGTCTGGAATTGGTTGAATGCGTCGCGGATCGTTGCGTTTTCGTCCGCCAGGTTTTTTAGCTCGATGACTCCAAGCGGGATGCCGTTGAGGAACACAACGATATCGGGTCGGCGATTGCTCCGGTTTTCGACGATGGTGAATTGATTGACGGCAACCCAGTCGTTGTTCGCGGAATTGTCAAAATCGAAGAGCTGTACTTGGTCGTGAACGATCCGGCCATCGCCTTGGTATTCCACGGTGACGCCGTCTGTGAGAAAGCGGTGAAATCGCCGGTTGTTCTCAATCAGGCTTGGGCTATCTGGATGAACGATTGTACGGACAGCTTCTTCAACGGCCTCGGGTGGAATGTTGGGGTTGATCCGTGTCAGCGTCTCCCGCAAACGCCCGATCAATAAAACGTCGGAGTAATTGGTTCGCTCGGCGAATATTTCGCCGGGAGCAATGTTTGGGCCATGAAGAATCGTGTAGCCAATCCCCTCAAAGATTTCGAGAGCGGCGTCTTCAACAGTGGATTCGGCGAAAGCACCTTTCATGCTTCGTCTTCCGGTGCAGGGTCACCAGCGGCGGCCTCTAGCTCCACTCGGATGGCATCATCCCGCAGCACCTCTGTGCTGAGTACATCAACTTCTGGATCAGCGGGGGCTGGTTCGTCGAGGTCGCGGCTTATCTTTATCCATACCGCGCCTTTAGGTGACCGAATCATTTCCCAATCATTGCTCATCCACCCGAATGTCTCCACCCCCTCGGGCAGAATGATGCCAACCTTCATTCCAATATTCTTCAACTCTTCGACCGACCTACATATTCTTTGGCCAAGGCGGGTATTGCAGGTCGCATGTCCCCAGGCCATGTTCGAGGGGATGTGATTCATCGAATCGTAGGTCAACGGGACTAGATGAAAAAGGTTAACGATTGTGGATCGAGTAGAGCCTTCGACCTGTCCGGCGGCATTGGCCGTTCCGAGGCCTTCTTCAAATCTAACCATCTCATGTAGTTCATCATAAGTTATCAGTCGTAGGCAGAGAGGGCAGGCGGTTAATCCGTGTCTTATGATGCCCTTGTACTCGTATTGTGCCTCATCAAAGAGGCCCGCCTGGGCCAGTATCGCTTTTAGGTGATCTGCTTGAGTAGTGGTGTACGGACTCTTTTCGGTATGCACAATAAGCCAGGCAAGAACACATTTTGAGAGATAATTTGTCTCCTCATCTGCATACTCAGGAGCAAATAGACCTTGGGGAGGGCCGTCGTATCGCTTGGGTTTTGGGCCAAGGGGAGACAGCCGGAGAACATAATGGCCTACGTCATCGACGCCAGGCTGCCGGTCTTTGACCTGTTTTCCATCCTTTTCAAGGCGAGCAACCGTCCAGTCCGCTAGCGGTGGATACGCCTCGAATGAGTCATAATTCCTGTATAGGATGAATGCGTTTTTTCCGATCTCAATCTTTTGACCGAGGGTTTTATCAACAGCGTCGAATTGCGTTTTGGCTTTTCCGCTAGCCTCGAAAAATTGCTCCGGATAAAGCCTAATTACAAAACCATCGCTGTACTGTCCGATTGAGATCTGCCCCAGCTTTTCATAGGGAATAATGACGCGTCCATTGCGAAGAACATGATTTTGATAGGCATTCTTTGCTCCACCTCTCGGCGTTGCGAATCCGGCTTTAGTGAGTTTGTTAAGGTCTTTCTCGGACATAAACGCCCACGCCTCAGTTGGGCATGGATTGTGCTTTCCGGTATGACCAGACAGGAGTCTACAACCGTGATCCCCACAGAGAGGGGGCAATGCAGCCGGTGTCAAAGTTTGATCCTCTCTGAGAATGCCATGGCCTTCCGGGCGCTAAGAGCGCCAGACAAGAGTAGCGGCATTATTGAATCTCGAATGGAACGCAGCCGTCGATTTTGCTCCTGAATTCGAATCATGGCTGCGGATGAAGAAACCGATTGTTCCAAAGGCATCCCGAGTAGATTCACATACTGAAGCGCACCAATTACGCTAATGATTACATCTTGTTCTTCAAGTGAAGGCACGGCGATTTCGAATTCAAAGAGGTCAGACTTGTAAAGTTCAGGATACGTGGAGCCGTTAGCGACTAGCTCCATATAGGGTCTATTAACGCGAAACCAGCAGGCAAGATAAACCGGCCGTAGTTTCTGTCCACACTGGAAATTGAGAAACCCCTGGTTTGTGGCCATCGGCACCGCGTTTATTGCCACTGCCCCTACGGGCGCGCGTTTGGTGAGCATGACAGTTTCTGCCGGAAACAATTTTGCTGCGCTCTCGGCTAACCCCTCCGCTGTGATCGTCCTCTCTGTGCGGGAAATAAAGAGACCATCCTCAAACCCGGTAATCTCTTTTGGCGTAAGCCAGGGTATGTCTCCGTCCCAGTATTCAGCATTGCTGGTACTCGGAGTTCCACCACTATCGACTTGTGCGATGAGGCGGTTCAACGGATCGGGTTCCAACGTGCCACGAAGCCAATGCTTAGGGCATTCCAAGAAAGGCTCAGCCATTGAGCACATCCCGCAGAACTTGGATTGCTTGAGAAGAGGCCCTGTCGGCCTCAGATATTCTTCTCTCGATCTCGACTAATTCCTCTCGCAGCTGTGAGACATTCCAAATTGGACGGACCTTGCGGTCGAATCCGACATACCGTCCAGGAACTAAAGCATACTGGTGCGAACGAATATCGAGGATTGTTGCGCCCTTGGAGAATCCTGGCACATCGTCGTACCTACCTGCGTTTTTTTCTCCGCGCCAAGCGTGGTATGTCCGCGCGATTTGGGCGATTTCTTCGTCTGATAGTTCCCGATGCGTCCTGTCCACGAGATAACCGAGGCTCCTGGCGTCGATGAACAGCGTCTGCTGCCGGCGGTCACGGAACTTTAGATTCGATTTGTTACGAACCAGAAACCACAAACAGGCCGAAATCTGAGTGCCATAGAAAAGTTGGGCTGGCAATGCGATCATGCAGTCGACGAGATCGGCTTCAACAAGGGCCTTTCGAATGTCGCCTTCGCCGGACTGATTTGAGGACATGGAGCCATTGGCAAGAACGAATCCTGCAACGCCATTGGGAGCCAGGTGATGGATGAAGTGCTGGACCCATGCATAATTCGCGTTACTTGCAGAAGGGACGCCGTATTTCCAGCGCACGTCTTCGCGTAGGCGCTCGCCTCCCCAATCACTCATATTAAAGGGGGGATTCGCAAGGATGAAGTCGGCCTTGAGATCCATGTGCAAATCGTTTTGGAATGTATCGGCATGATTTGGTCCGAGGTTCGCCTCGATTCCTCGGATAGCCAAGTTCATCTTGGCAAGACGCCACGTTGTTGGGTTTGATTCCTGTCCAAAAATGGAGATGTCCCCAATTCTTCCGTCGTGTTCCTGAATGAATTCTTCGCTCTGCACGAACATGCCGCTAGAGCCACAGCACGGATCATAAACGCGCCCTTTGTACGGCTCGATCATTTCCACGAGCAACTTGACCACACAACGCGGGGTGTAGAACTCGCCGCCCTTCTTCCCTTCAGCGCTGGCGAACTGACTGAGGAAATATTCATAGACTCGTCCGAGTATATCCTTCGAACGATTTTCTCTATCGCCAAGGCCGATTGTTCCGATGAGGTCAATCAATTCCCCCAGGCGGTGTTTGTCCAAAGCAGGTCTGTTGTAATCCTTAGGCAGAACACCTTTGAGAGAAGGATTCACCTTCTCTATGGCAACCATCGCGTCGTCAATCAGTTTGCCAATGCTAGGCTGCTTGGCGTTGCCCTGGAGGTCCAACCACCGTGCCACCTTCGGCACCCAGAAGACATGCTCAGCGGTGTATTCGTCACGGTCCTCAGGGTCGGCATGAGACTCTTTCTTTAGAGCCTCGTATCGCTCTTGGAACGCGTCAGAGATGTACTTGAGGAAAATCAAGCCGAGAACGACGTGCTTGTACTCGGCAGAGTCCATGTGGCCACGCATCTTGTCTGCCATCTGCCACAACTGCTGCTCAAATCCGAGATTGGCCCCATTGTTGGGCTTCTTCGTCGCCTCAGTGCTCCGTCTTGCCATCGCTAGGGAAGCTCCTACTGTTCCGATGAGAATATATCTGGCGATTGCCGGAAAGGGAACTGGAAACAATCTTCGGGAAAACCCAAAAGTTCTTCCGCCTGGCTGGGTTGGAAGGCAAGCGGTGTTAGTTGCCTAAAGGCTCCGCGAATGTCACTAAGGCACTGCGGGAATTTGCTTAAGGTTCGCGATGCACTCGCGTTCCCACTGAGGGTAGTCGTTCGGTGAGGTCCAAAACTTGTGCCACGCGGTGTTCAGGAGGTCATGAACTTTGTCTGTGGTGTTGTTCTGCACGATGCGACAACCAATCATCCTGGTCCCTTCGAGCGCACGATTCGCGGCCTGGCGAAGGAGGTGCTGAGGGCACGCTTTCCGGTAAAGGGGTGACTGGACGGCGCCCGTGGACTTCACGAGACCATCCCACTCCTGCTGGACCGCTTTAGCGTCCTTTTGGAAGCCAATGAGGTCGAGGGCAATGAGCATGGCTTCCATGCGGGCTTGGTCCGGGGGATGCGACAGAAAGCGTGCAACGCGAACGTCGTACGGGTCGCCCTCGTGTAGGGCCGTGAGGTGGAAGTGTGCCCAGGCGTAGGCTGGCCCGAGGGTGAAAATGGCGAAGAGGTCGCAGAAGATTTCGGTCGCCCAGTGAATCCAATAGCGTTCGAGAAGGTCAAGGACCTGCGTGAAGTATCCGGTGGGGCCTGTTGAGCGGATGTTGGCAGTGTGTTCAGCCTCAAAGTATTCGGCGACGGCGAAGAGGAATTGGCTGAACTGCTGCTGGAAAGGCTCGACCTTGGGGTTGTTCGTGGCAGCGATGAGCAAGTGGCCAATCTCGTGGTAGAGGTCAGGCAGGTGCAGGAGGAAGTCTGACTCGGCGAGGGGTACCTCGAGAAGATGCAGGCTGGTGTTAATGGAAAAGTAGTCTCTGGAAAGGCAGCTCACGACAGGCGGTGAGAGTGGATAGTTGATTTCCCTGTGGATTTGGAAGACCAGCTTGTTGAGAAAAATGTCGTCGTCGTGAACCCTACTCAGGGCGGCAATCGCCGTAGTTTCCAGCTGTGAGACATCGGCGTAGATTCGGCGGAAGATCCTTATACGTTCCTTTATCAGCTCCTTCATGAGGATGGTGCCGTCGTTCAGCAGATATTCAAGCTGGCTGATGATGACATCAATTCGGTCCTCACAAAGACGTTGGAGCGCGACAAGTTCTGCCGCCTTCACAGGATGGGGGATTTTCCCCTTCAGAAGTTTGGCGCGTTCGCGAGTTTGGCGGATGGCCGAGTCGAGGTACGATTCGATCATCTCTTGCCTTTGACGCGCGCCAGTGTGATGGAACATTCCTTGTCAAGAGCTACCGCGATTTGTTCCAGTTGGGTGAGTTCGGCCTGATTCGGGGCGCGTTGGTCGAGAACATTGGCGAGCGAGTTGCAGAGGGAGAGGCCCTGCCCAGACATCGCGGGGAGCTCCTGCTTGAGAATAATCGCCACGAATCGTGTAGCAGGGTTCATGGAATTCTTGTTGGTGATTTCACGGAGAAGCTTCGCAATCTCCGAGCGTGCATTGAGCGCCAAGTCAGCGCGCGGGTTTCGTAAGTCGACAAGGGAGCGGTCCAGTCTTTCGGCGTAGGTTCGGAGTTGTTCGTAAACGCTTCCGTATAGTCCAGTATCACTCATTCGGCTTCGACCTCTTCGGTTTGGGGTTCATCCGTATATTGGAGGGCGTCCTCGTCATACCCACCCGCGTGCTCTCGGAGGCGGATGTCCGCGAGCTTAATTGTGATGGGGTGCCTCGCGCAGTCTTCGGGGCGTGTCCATGCGAGGCAGGTGAGGGCATAGACATCTTCAAGGATGTCTTTGAAGGGCATGATGCCGTCAACGTACTTCACGTGGAGAGGATTAGCCGTGCCAGGATGAGAGAACTCCCTTCCAGTCGTGCAAACATACCCGTCGTGAGCAGTAGAAATGTAATAAGACCCAACTTGCGGGTTCGTTGGGGTTTGTTGTCCGCCAGGCCGCGTGTTGATGTCGAAGAGACGGAACGGCGCAGCGGATTTCTTTGGAATATCGATGAAGTTCAGGGAGACGTTCGCCGGAAGGACCCCTTCGGCCTTGAGCGATGCGATGGCCTCCCTAATACCTGCGATTTCAGTGGCGAAAAGCCTGCCGTCTCTCTGAACAACGATGGATGTTATTTTCTTGCCAAAGTCGACTTCCTGACGCACGACTTCAAGAATGGTCTGTCGAACCTGAGGCTTGGACAGCCTTTCCTTCTGATTCGATGTTTTTTGGACTGTTCGGATGTCAGCGCCGGACTTGCCGATGAACGCGAAACAAGCAGTATTTAGCTGGACATCGATGGCCACGGTCAAATCGGCATGCAGAGGGGTGTTGAGAACGAATGGCCAGCGCTCATTTGTGAGCAAAATTTTCGTGATACCGACATTACGGAGATAGCCATTGAGCTTGCCTTTTTTCTCAGGCAGTGGCCGGTAATCCGCTCCGCTCGGGGCGTTCTGTGGCAAGTAGTAGCATTCCTTGGTGACCGTGGTATGGATCACGGAAACGAATAAGCCTCTCGCGCGAAGCTCCCGCATAACCATGGCGGCGAGTTGGTCGCGCTCACGGTTCCTTCGGTCAACCGTCTCGTGGATCATGACGATTCCGTAGCCGGGCTCTCGCAGCTCGGCTTCGACGGCACCGAGAATGGCACGGCCCTGCACGACATAGGTCTTAGCGCCCAGGTCGTCGTAAATGATGAGGACGGGATTGTAGGGTAATTCTTGCGGGTAGAGTTCGTTCATCACGGCTTTGAGGTCGTTGAGGAACGCGTTGCCGTGGCTGTCCCACACCGACTTCGGAAGGATGATGTACTGCCGGTCGAGTGGTTTGTTCGCGTGGGGACCGACCTTGGGGTTAAACAGTGCGTTGATGCGGGTCTGCCCAAGCTGTTCGAGGCTCACATAGGTCGTTCCTGGCGTGCCCCGAACGGAATAGATCGTGTTATTGCCAAAGGCGAGGTCTGGCGGGAGAAACATCTGCTTCGGCGTTGTCAGAGGGGTGCGTGAAATATGAACTGTCGTGTCTTTGAAACGAACTTTCGTGAGGTGACCTGTCACAAACGCGTGGATGAACTGGCGGCGGACAGCAGGTGCCAGGATGGTTTCCCGGTGTGTCCGCCTAATTCGGAAATCGCTCGTATCAAAGACGGGGTAGCAGAGGGCTGCAGCGGCGTATCGCACTTCGTCGCGTCCAGTCATGTACTTTACAGCGGGGCTGGTTGGGGAAAGGTCAGCAACCTCGCGGGGCAGCGGTTTGGGCGCATTGTCCATAATGTACTGAAAGAGGGGAATGGCCTTGGCGGTTCCGTTGGAGAGCATCTGCTCAGTGACGCTAAGCCCAGTGTGGTCTTGGAGCTTGACCTCGTACCAGCTGTTCCCGTATCGGTAGATGCATCGCCCGTTCTTGTACTTCCGAAAGTCCTCCCGTTTGAGGTTCGCCGGGAGAGGGAATTTTGAGACGTACTTGTGCTGTACGTCGATGCAAACGCCGACCTTTCCTCCATCGATGGGGACGGCGCGGACAGCGTATCCGCGGTACACACATACGCCTTCTTTTTCGATGACGGGTCGTCTCTCGAAATATGGATTTCCAGCGCCCGGTTGCCAAAAGTTGGGGTTCTTAAAGAGCTCGCCCTCAATGGCGAATTGGAGGAAGCGCACCCGAAGGCCATCGGTTTCGGGTGTCGGGTTCTCGTAGTCGAGCGTGAAAACCTGGTCAGTCCTTTCGAAGATGGCGGTCGCGCGGACGAGCGCGTAGGGCGAGATTGGTTCAGGAGCGTCCTCCTGAAGAACAAGGTGAGGCTCACCGTTTTGGTGAATGACGGCCACCGGAGTTCGCATGGAGTAGCTGAGCTTACGGATCAGCGTTTGAATGTTGGGGTCATACTCTTCTTGCTCTGCGGAGAGTCCCCGGATTCGATACAGCCGGTATCGGCTCTTTAAGTCGCGGAGGTTTGTAATCGGAAAGATGTTGGTTTCCAAGTCATTCATGATCCTGCTCCCCAGCAAAGCTTCTTGAACGGACACATCTGGCAAGTCTTAGGCTCGGATGTGACAGGGAAGTCCTCGGGTCGAAGATCCCCCGGCTTGCTACCGCCGCACGCGAGTTCGATCTCGGCGGCGGATATAGCAATGAAGTCCTCCGCATCGTGGACGTCACTTTCAGAAATAATATGCACGCGGACGTCGCCTGTGAGGAGTTGTACCTCAAGGAGTTCAAGCTCGTGAGCGTCCCGCATGGCACCGCCGATGGGCCAGTCCCGGTGAGCATTGCACCGCGTCACGCCCATGGCTCCCGTAACTAGCTGTAGCCAGTAGTCTCGCATTGGGTATGTGTTCACCTTCCAGTCGAGGACTGCCGGTGCTCGCGATGTTTGAAAGGTAATAAGATCAGGGACCACCCGGACGCTGACCGCGCCATGTTTGAAACATAGCGGACGCTGAGGTACGAGAGTCTTCGCCTGTTTTAGTAGTGCCCACACGCGGTCTGCTTTATAGAAGTTATCGAGCGCGGTGTGGATCTCGTCGCGAGCATTGGTGAACAACTCCTCCGTCAGGGGCAGGCCATACTCGACCTCGAAAAAGGTCGCCTCGCCATTGCTTGCCATCCGCTGGGCGCGTTGCTGGACGAAGAGCTGATCTGCTTTCTTCTTCGCCTGGTCGATGCTGCACGGCCCATTCCACCGCAGGGAAGGAATGATGGTTTCACTGATGATGGTGTCCACGATCTTGCCTCGCCAGGCGCGCACCCCTTCGAGCTTCGACAGTCGCTGGGCCTCGCGGCGCATGGGGTCATTTGCACGCGAGCTGGCGTACACCTTTTTGTAAAACCACTGTCGGGGGCACTTGCGGAAAGTGCCGTGCGCAGAGAAGGACCAAATCATTTCTTCCGTTCCTCCCTTCTTGCCCGCGATCGGAGGAACGACAAGTAATCGAGTAGCGACTGCTCTTCGTGTTCAGTGATTTTTCCGAGCCTGTGGAATACCACTGACGCAAAGCGCCCTGCAGGGACGGTATTTTCGGGGACGGGATAACCGGCCCGTTCCATAAGAGCTTCGTACGGGACGCCGTAGGTTTCTGCTAGCTTGTAGAGCTTAATCGGGGAGGGGTGTTTGACCTTCCCGGACTCGAGCTGGCTGATGAAGGCGTTTGAGATGCCTGACTTTTCCTCCACGTCGCGCAGCGAGAGGCCCTTGGCTTCGCGGAGCGATTTGAGATATGTGCCGAGCGTAGGTTTCGCGTCTTTTCCCATGGTGCTTAGTGTATCAAGCAGCGATTGCTCCGTCAAGCAGTCAACGCTTCGTTCACGCAATTGGCTACTGTGGCTTAAGACCAAAGCGCGTCCCCGGCATGGACGACGTTCTTGCAATGCCAACAGTCCTCATTTCGTTTCACGCCCCAGTTAGAGATTTCACCACTGAAACCGTCATACTTGCGATACAGTGAACCTGAGCGTTCGGCATTGAAGCCGACAACCAGTTGTAATACTTCGGTTGCAGCGCTGCTTGCCAGTACACCATTGAATGGAACGACCAGTGCCTTCGCAGCGTCTGATCGAATCCCGCGTTTCAGTTTGAAATAAGAGCGATCTGCTCCGCCCATTTCTTTCTGTAATTTCGCCTTGGTTAGAAAGCCAGAACACCACATGCAGGCGGACCCGGGGATGATCGTAAAAACATTCCCTGGCAAGGAGATGAGCTGTGAGCCGCACTCAATTGCGTCGTCTACTCCAACGTTGAACCCAATATCAATGTACGGGATACCGTAGCGACCAGTGATTTCCAGCATGTCGGCGCGCGCCTGAAGGTTGTTTACGCATCCAATCACAATGTCAACCTCTCGCAAAGCCGCAATCGTTTCTTTCGAAGGAACAGCGGCTCGGATAGCACGAAACGAGCATCTCGGGTTGATGGCAAGGACTTGGCGCTTAACAACGGAGGTCTTGTGCAGATGAAGCGCAATGTCAAAGAAGCGAGGCGCATCGGTCGAGAGCCGGTTTTCAGAGTCGAATCTTTGGGAATCAACAGCGACGATGCCGCCGATTCCGATGGCGGCAAGCTGGGTGACCAACTGACTTCCGCCGCCGCTGAGGCCAACTACGGCGACGCTTGTGCTCGCAAGCAAGTGGCGCGTTATGGTGCCGTACGCGAGTGGTACGTGCGTGAAGGCATTCTGGTCCACGTCGGAGAAGGAGTGGGCTGAGTAGGTTAGGGTCTGACCACCCAGGAACCGCACGTCAACTGCTTCTGTGGCGCTCTGCTGAGCTGGTCGCCAGACCATGCCGGCGACGCTGTCGTCGCCCAGCACCAGAGAGCCGTGGTATCGCTGGGGTACCGCCGACTGGAAGTATGGAATGAGTGCTTCCGCGCTTTGACGGTCATCGTCGGATAAATGAACACTTCGACCCGGATGGCGATGGAATATGATCAGTCCGCACGAACTCTCGGCGCAACGATTCATCAATTCAATGTTGAACCGTCCAGTCCATTTCGCGCCATGCGCATTGGTTCTAACGAATACCGTTTCCGACGGGACAATCAATTCTTTAATGAGTACGAGTTCGCGGCCCGCTGTAACTGCGGAACTCGCCATTGCGAACACTACCGGCTCGTGGTAAGCGATAGTTTCAGCTAGGATTCGTCGGAGATCTATTGCCAGGTTGCTGGGAACTCGAATCTGGATATTACGCCGCAAGGGAGAACCTGCGTAGTTTGCCTTCCACAAACTGCTCGGCTGTATTTGTGTCAGGGTCCCAATTACGGAGCGCAAATGAGAAAGAATTCCAAGTCTCCCCAGCAATAACTACCTGGCCAGTGGCAGGCTTGTTTCCGGTCGCTAGGGTGGGGATGTCGCTGAGGTAAAGCTCAGGTTTGTCCGATGCCGGATCAATAACCACCAGGGCACGCGCGACACCGGGTCGGCAGCCAGCAGGAAAATGTATTTCTGGCAATTTGACGAGTCGGCGTGCCGCATCGGACGCCGACATCGCCCCGCTGTAAGCTTGCGTCAGTTCGCTCTCCAGTCGTTCCACCGTTTCGGGTTTCATTCGGTTCCTTCTAGGACACCGTGCCGCCCGGCACGGCAATGAAGTGCTCGCCGTCCTTGATTTCAATCGTCTGATTATCGGCCACTACGTCACGCTTGTTACCACGGACGATAGCCAGTTCGTAGTCGGCAGGGACGCCAGCCTTCTCCTTGATGGCTGCTCCAGTGACGTGGTCAGTGTTGAACTCGACCTCAACCTGTCTCTGCTTATCGATCTGCACAAATATGTGAATCACTTTTGTGTGAGGTTCAGTCTGCATGGCTAATGCCTCCCCTTTCAATTTGTAATGGCTTGCAAGCTGGTCGCCTTATCAGCTTGCAAGCGTAGTATAAGGGGAAAAAATTTTCAGGTCAAGAGGGTTCTTTGAACCTCTCGGCCTTCTGCAATAAACCCGATCTTGGACAAACGGACCTTGGCAGCCAGTGCAGAGACACCGAAGCCCTTCGCAACTTCATCGATGAGCTGTTGGCCCGTGACCGAGTCAACGTGGTGGCGAGGGGCCGGGAGGGCGCACCGCTTTGCGAAACCCGCAGCGAGTGCTCGAATTGCGCCTCTAGGCATCAAGAGCGCCCCAGAGCAATAGGCGGCTTGCCATTCGGCCCAGTCATACTCGGCAACAGTCTCGATTTGTTCACGCCGACAACTGTGACTCTCCTTTAGCGCAGCCCCGAACAACGTTGGACGGCTTGATTTCTCGGCAAAAAGAAAACCGTGGAGGCGGACATGTGCAAACTCATGAGTCAGAGTTGTTCGGAATGGGTTCTCGAATCTCAGATGACCAGATAATCTCGAACTTATCCTTACGAGGGGCTTTTGGTCTGGAGAGAAATCCGTCAGCCCCCAAATGTCTCCGGCTCCTTGGGAGGTCAGGTCGGCGAATTGGTCCAGGTTGGCTTCCTGCTCTAGCAAGCACACCAAATCGTCGGTCTTAATGGGGTATTCGGCTTTGTGGTATTTTTCCAAAAGGAACTTTGTGATGATCCCTTCGCATTCGTCGTCCAGCTCGCCAGGGCTATAGTGAGGACGTTTGTCGAATCGCCCGGTCGTGTCTGGTACCCACTTCATCAGCTTGAACGCTTCTTCCTGAAGAGGCTAACTACCTGCTTCGCTTGCTGTTCTGTTATTCCTGACTTCAGAATGTGTTGGGGAACAGCCCCTGCCAAGAGCACAAGGAAATCAGGGTCGAGGTCCAGTGGTTTGGCTATTTCCCTAGTAATGATTTCGGAAGGGGTCCTCCTATCGAACTCAATGTCATTGAGATATTGAGGGGTAATTGAATTGCCGTCTTCTTTTCTTATTTTCTCGGCGAGTTGACGTTGTGTCATTTTCTTCGCCACGCGACCTTCGCGGATCACTTGGCCAAGTGTCTGCCCCATTCGTGTCCCCCCATTCGCTTATCCGCTAATCAGCTTATCACTCCCGGCTGCGACGATCAATCTTGCACATTGCCGCCGAACAGGTTGGCCACGGACCCCAGGCATCCTTCAGATGCAGCGTTTATGGAATTCACATTCATAGTCGGGACCAAGGGTCCACTTTTGAACGATCACGTCGTGGTACGGCTATGCTGCACGAGGCGAGCAAGTCTCGGTGGCAGTTCTGGTGGCAGTTGGTTTGTCAATTTCGGGCATGAGAAGACGCGTCGTGACAAATGGGAATTTGCGCATCTCACTGAAATGTCGTGTGTTGACGCGTCGAGGCGAAACTAGGCGCAGAGGCAAAAAAGGTTTATGAGTCCGCTGCTCTAACCGCTGAGCTACGGGCCCCACTCGGATTAGCCTGACAATTTTATATCGGTTACGGCAAAAAGTTTTGAGTATTACCGCACGCCACTTTCTTGCAATCGCCGCGCGTGAAGGGCGACCGACAAAATTGCTCCCTTCATAGATTCCCCGGCGCGGCGCCTCGCGTCAATCCCTCCTCATACGCGCGCTCGCCGTGCAATGACTCGTCGAGCCCGGCCTCCTCACTCGCTTCATCAACTTTCACTGGCGTGAATATGTTGATCACCTTCAACATGCCATACGTAAAAATGAACGCCCATGTGGACGAGAAAAGCACGGCGGCGAGCTGTTTGTAGAAGAAAGTTGGATTTCCATAAAGCAGCCCATTGACCCCGTCCGGATTGAATCGCTGTTCGGCTAAGAGCCCCAGCAGCACGATGCCAAGAAAGCCGCCCACGCCATGCACGCCCCACACGTCCAGCGCGTCATCCCACCGCAATTTATTTTTCAGCTCCACCGCGTAATAACACACAACTCCCGCGGTGATGCCGATGATCACGGCGGTTGTCGGCGATACATAGCCCGCCGCGGGCGTAATCGTGGCGAGCCCCGCCACAGCTCCCGTAAGCAGTCCGAGGAACTTCGGCTTCTTCTCATTCATCCATGCCACCACCAGCCAGGCAATCGCGGCAAACGAAGCCGCCACGTCCGTGTTCAGAAACGCCGACGCCGTCACTGAGTCCACGCGCATTTCGCTGCCTGCGTTAAACCCGTACCATCCGAACCACAAGAGGCCGGTTCCCAGCGCAACCAGCGGAATGCTGTGCGGACCATTGTCCCGGCTGCGGCGCCTGCCCACGTAAAGCACCGATGCCAGCGCCGCGATCCCGGCGATGTTGTGCACCACGATTCCGCCGGCGAAATCTTTCACGCCCCACTGCTGCAGCATTCCGCCGCCCCACACCATGTGCACGAACGGAAAATAAACGAACGTCAGCCATCCGGTCAGAAAAAGCATGTACGCCTTAAACGTCACCCGGTTTGTGAACGCGCCCGAAATAAGCGCCGGCGTAATAATTGCGAACATCATTTGATATGCAACGAACACCATCATCGGGATCGTGTCGTTCGGTGACGCGGTGTGCAGGCCGATTCCCCGCAGACACACATTGTTGAAATTTCCGATGATGCCGTGCCAGTCGCCGCTGAAGCACAGCGAGAAGCCGTACAAATACCAGAGCACCGTCGTCCAGCCCATCGACACGAAACTCTGAATCATGATGGCCAGCACGTTTTTTCGTCCCACAAGTCCGCCATAAAAAAATGCCAGCCCGGGCGTCATCAACATCACCAGGCTGCTGCACAAAATCATGAATCCGGTATTGCCAGTATCGAGATGCAACATTCGAGCCTCCTTGCTGGTCGCCGCGGCATGGAACCGGCGGCAAAGACATCATCTCGCGCAAAAACGCCCCATTCTGAGCACATTGAATCCATCTGGCAAGGTGTAATTGAAACTCCCCGGCAATCCGCGCGCGGAAGCATCTTCATTGAAGAAATCAAAATCGAAGAGCATTCGGAGGTCGTTGGGGAAAGCGCGTCATGTACGATTTACGCGCGATTTCTTCATGCCAATCCTTTACCGCCGTGTCGCCCACGCAAGCCCATCGGGGTTCCCGCCGGCGTCAATGTGACCAACCACTTCCAGCGTCGCGAGATTAATCACAGCAATATAATTGTCCGGAGAGCACGCCACGAATGCGCGGGAACCGTCCGGTTGCATCACGATGCCCGCCGCGCCGCGCCCAACCGCAATGCGCGCGACCGTCTTGCGCGTAGCGGCCTCAATCACAGTCAGCGATGCGCCGCCTTGACCGCCGCTAGGCGCGCCCCCTAAACCCGCCACCAGCACTCGCTTTCCATCCAGCGTAAATTTCAACCGGTTTGCGCCGCGCACATCTGCTGCAAGCGTTTGCGTCACGCTCTTGCTCGCAACATCAATAATGGACACGGTTCCATCCCCGGCGTTCGCCACCCAAATCTCTTTGCCGTCTGGTGACACATCAAATCCCTCTGAGCCGGCGCCGACATTTATCACCGTCTGGTTCCAGTCGCCTCCCGGCGCGCCCTGTGGCCCGCGTCCGCCTAGACCATTTGCAACTGCCGTCGGGGGCCTCGGTGGAGGAGCGCCCGGTGCTCCGGGCGGCGGTTCGCCCATCGCGCCCGCCGGTGGCCCCATGCGCCCCGCCCCTCCGCCCGCAACCTTTTCGATGATGCTCACAGTCGCCGAACTGACATTCGTTGTCGCAATCCTCTTTAAATCCGGCCAAACATAAATCATGTGCGTTCTGTTTTGTCCCGTGCCGAATATCCAATCAATGCTCTTCGCCGCCGGATCGTAGCTGCCGATCGCCTTCGCCGCTTCCGCCGTGAACCAAACTTTTCCGCCAACAAACGTCAACCCATGCGGCCCGCGCAAAGCCCCCAGGTCAATGCTGGGCAGCGCCTTCTGCGCCACCAGGTCCACCACCGCCAGCGTGTTGTACGCCCCTCCGCCGTAATTTGACACATACGCAGTCGCTCCATCAGTGGATGCGATCACTTCGTGCGGATCATTGCCCACAGGAATTCGCGCGACTACTTCGAGCGTCGCTGGATTCACAATCGCCAGTGTTCGATCCGTCTTGGAAAGCGCCAGCAGCGCCTCCGCCGGTGTCTCTGCGGGAGTATCGCCAATGGTTCCGGCGTCCTTATACGTGGATGTTTTCGCCGGCTGAAAAGTTCCTGCTCCAAACACAGCAGCCAGCAGAATTAGCAAAGTCAGCGTGATTTTCCAGATTCCCTTGCTTCTCATAATAGGGATCTCCGCGCTCTTTCGGTTCAATCTGTCTTCGTCTCTAACAATTTTTTCAACTCCCCATCTTCAAACCGAAATTCCTTTTCCCGAATCATAATCTTCACGCCCTCTCGCTTCGCCAGCTTCTCTCGAAACCAATCCGAGATGGCCTTCAAGGCAACCTCGCTCTCGTCCGTCAAGTTCATCATCAGAATGACTGCGGCATCCTCTTTGCCAAGCAAGGCCGTGGGTGAGCCACCAAGGATAATCTCCGCGCGGCCCGGAATCTCTCTTGCCATGCCCGTTCCAACATTTTTTGTTTCAAACAAATCCAGAATCAGCCGGAAGCCGTTGCCCCCCGTCCTCACAATCTGCATATCAACGCTCCTCATATTGCAACCTCGCGCGCGCCGCCCGCCGCATTGCAAACATAAATCTCGGGCGTGATGCCCGTCGCGCGATGGTATGCCTCGCCCATCAGTCCAACAAATCCATCACACTTGTCTGCATTCACTAAATTAATCGTGCACCCGCCGAATCCTCCGCCCGTCATCCGCGCCCCATGGCAGCCTTCAATTCCGCGCGCAAGTTCAACCATAAGATCCACCTCCGGGCAACTCACCTCGTAATCATCGCGCAAACTCGCGTGCGATTCAGCCATCAACCGCGCCATCGTCGCCAAATCTCTGCGCTTCAGCGCGTCCCGCGCCGCGGGCACCCGCGCGTTTTCCGTCGTCACATGCCGCGCCCGCTTATAAAGCGCGCCCTGCAAAAGTGTCCGGTGCTCCTCCACCTGTCCCGGCGTCACATCCCGCAACGCACGCACATTCGGCATCACAGTTGCCAGCCGCCGCGTCGCCTCCTCGCATTCCGCGCGACGCTGGTTGTACTCCCCGCCCGCAATCTCATGTTTCACCATCGTGTTGCACAGCGCCAGCCGTACATCGCGCGGCAGCTCCACGCTTTCATGTTCGAGCGTCCTGCAATCAAGAAACACAGCGCGCCCTTCCTCGCCCGCGCACGCAATGAACTGATCCATGATTCCGCATCGCGCACCCACATATTCGTTTTCCGCGCGCTGGCACAACTTCGCAAGCTCCAGCCACGGGATTTCGCATCCCGAAATCGCCGCCAGCGCCATCGCCGCTGCTACTTCCACCGCCGCGGACGAACTCACTCCCGCCCCCATCGGCACGTCGCTCCGTATCATCAGGTCCGCCCCTCTCACCCGGCATCCCGCGCGCACCAACATAAGAGCGACGCCGCGCACGTAATCGCTCCAGTGCCGCCGCGGCGCAGGTGAAGCGTCACCCAAATCAAATCCCACCGTCTCTGCGAATTGTTCCGAATGCGCGTGCAGCTCTCGATCCTCACGCGCCGCAATCGCCACCCACGTCCACCGGTCAATCGCCGCCGGCAACACAAACCCTTCGTTGTAATCCGTGTGTTCTCCAATCAAGTTGGTGCGCCCGGGCGCGCGAAATATCCTCGGACGCGCGCCAAAGCGCCGCTCAAACGTCAGCTTCAAATCCGTCACGCGTCGTTCTTCACTCATCTGTCTTCACGCACGCCGAAGTATATCTTCCTGTGTGACCTTTTCCATCACATCGCGCAACGCCACCACTGAATTTCATTCTCCATTAGTGTAGATTCTCTCTGCGCGCCCGAATCCCCGCGCGCCATCCAGCGATGCGATTGCTCACATCCCGCCCAGCGCTAATTCGCATCCTCGCAATCTTCATTTTTCTCGGCACGGCAATCTCGCACACCGCTTCTGCGCAGGTGAATCCCAGCGCCGCGCCCAATCCCGTCGCCGATCCGCGCGCCGTCGTCATCTCCGGCCAGGCGCGCTTCAGTGTCCTCGCGCCGCAGCTCATCCGCATCGAATGGGCCGCCGACGCCAAATTTGAAGACCACGCCTCCCTGGTCTTCACCAATCGTTTTATGCCTGTCCCCCCCTTCAAGCAATCCACGCAGAAGGGCTGGCTCACCATTGACACCGGCAAGCTTTCCTTGCGCTACAAAATAAAATCCGGCGCATTTACCGCCGAAAATCTCGAAGTTGCTTTCTCCATTGGCTCAGCCAAATTCATCTGGCATCCCGGCCTCATTGACACCGGCAATCTCGGCGGCACCATTCGCACTCTCGACGGCGCCCGCGGCCCGCGCCCGCTCGACCCCGGCCTCCTCTCGCGCGACGGCTGGGTTCTCGTTGACGACTCCGCGCGCCCGCTCTTTGACAGTTCCGATTGGCCCTGGGCTATGCCGCGTCCGCCTGACGCCGACGCCGCGAACCCGCGCGTCGATTGGTATCTTTTCGCCTACGGCCATGACTACCGCGCCGCCCTCCGCGATTTCACCCAAGTCGCCGGACGCATCCCGCTTCCGCCCCGCTTTGCCTTCGGCATCTGGTGGTCGCGCTACTGGGCTTACACCGACGAAGAGCTTCAGCAACTCGTCCAGGAATTCCACGATCACAATGTCCCGCTCGACGTCCTCGTCATTGACATGGACTGGCACCCCACCTTCAGCATTCGCTGGTGGGAAAATAAAAAGGACGACTCCGGCCACACGCTCGGCTGGACCGGCTACAGTTGGAACAATCTTTATTTCCCGGACCCGCCCGAATTTCTCCGCTGGGCGCACAGCGAAGGCCTTCGCGTCACGCTCAATTTGCACCCCGCATCCGGCGTCCAGCCGTTCGAGCAAGCCTATCCAGAAATGGCGCGCGCGATGGGAATTGACCCCACCACAAAGCAGTACGTCCCCTTCGACATCGCCAACAAAAAATTCGCAACCAACTACATGAATTTCCTTCATCACCCCCTAGAGAAACAGGGCGTGGATTTTTTCTGGCTCGATTGGCAGCAGGAGCAGACCACAAGCCTCCCCGGACTCAATCCCACTTGGTGGCTCAACTACGTTCATTTCACGGATATGGAGCGCGAGGGCAAGCGCCCGCTCATCTACCATCGCTGGGGCGGCCTCGGCAATCATCGCTACGAGATCGGTTTTTCCGGGGACGTTTATTCCGAATGGTCGTCGCTCGCCTTCCAGCCGCAGTTCACCGCCACCGCCGCGAATGTCGGCTACGGTTACTGGAGCCATGACATCGGCGGCCATCTCCCCGGCACTGTCGAGCCCGAGCTGTACACGCGCTGGCTCCAGTGGGGCGCGTTCAGTCCAATTTTTCGCACGCACATGACAAAGAATCCCGCGGCCGAACGCCGCGCCTGGGCTTTTCCCGAGCCGTATGCCGAAGTCATGCGCAACTCGGTCCTCCTGCGCCATTCGCTCATCCCGTACATTTACACCGCCGCGCGCGAAACTTACGACACCGGAATCTCCATCTGCCATCCGCTCTACTATGACTATCCCGATTCGCCCGAAGCCTATGACGCGAACGCGAATAGCGAATACGGTTTCGGCGGTAGCATGATCGTCGCTCCGATCGCATCACCGCTCGATCCAATATCGCAATTGGCGAAGCGCTCCATCTGGATCCCGCCCGGCGAATGGATCGAGTGGCCCACGGGCGCGCGACTTCACGGCCCCGCAACTCTCGACCGTTCCTTCCGTCTCGACGAAATTCCCGTATACGTCCGCCCCGGCGCCATCATCCCCATGCAATCCGCCACGGAATCCGCTGCGAATTTGGCCAATAAAACCGAAATCGCCGTTTCATCGAGCGTAGGGGCGGCGCTTGCTCCGCCCTCCACCACATCAAGTGCAGCTCCGCCCGAGCAACCCTCGCCCGACCCCCTCGTCCTCCAAATTTTCCCCGGCAAATCCGGCGAAGGCCATCTCTACGAAGACTCCGGTAATTCCCTCGACTACAAAGGAACCGCATTCACCCGCGCAAATTTTCGACAACAACTTTCCGCCGACGGCATTCTCAAGATCGAATTTCTTCCCGCGCAGGGTGGCTTCTCCGGCATGATTGCCACGCGCTCTTACGAACTCCGCCTTGCCGCCTCTTTCCCGCCCGAATCCGTAACAGTCAACGGTCGTCCCGTCGCCTACGCCGGCCCCGAAGCCGCGCGATCCGGCTGGCGATACGATGGAGACACCACGACTGCCATCATCGAGTTGCCGAAATTTTCTGTGATTGAAAAAGTGGAAGTCCTGGTGAAGTTCTCCGCTCACAAATCTGAAGATGAAGCCCTGCTCAACGGTGTCGCCGGGAAAATCGCGCGCCTCCACGGTGCCATGCACATCCTCGAAGGCTCCTGGGATCGCGGCTGGGCCCCGGACATCCTTCTCGACGCAGCCCAAACCGGCCGCCGCATCTCGCTCCATCCCGAATCCGCGCTCGCCGAACTCCGTCGCCTCAACGCCAATTGGCCCGACATCCTCAAGGCCATCGACTCCCTCGACGTTGATCGCGTCCGGTTCATCGAACCCGCTCTCGCCCACCTCAAAAATTGATCCGTGTTGCCTCAGCCGCCCGCAATTTTCTTCTCCCTGCTTTTCTGTATCGCAAAAATAATCCATTGCCCCCCAAACGATCCCCACACCAGGATCATGAACAGGGTCCACTTAAACGTCAGCGCCAGCACCACAATCGCCGCGCCGAATCCCCATGTCATTATTTCGCCGACGAATCCGTCCGGCCAGTTCGGCACCCCGCCTCCTGACGGCACGCGCGGCGTTAGCGACGGAATCAGCCGCGGCACCGCTCTGCAATACGCGAGATAGCCTTCTCCCTGCGTCTCGCGCAATTCCGCTTCTTCGCGCAGAATCAGCCGCACCACCACAATCGTCATCCCAATCACCAGGACGAAAAATCCCGCGAGGCTTGCCGTCAATCCCATTCCGATGGACATCAAAATATTTCCGAAATAAAGCGGGTTGCGCACGTAGCGGAACGGCCCGTCCGCCACCAGTTTTTCCGTGTGCAATTTGTAATCGCGCATCACGGCTGTTTTCAAGTAGGAGGTGCCCCACGTACGGATGATCGCGCCCAGAAACGTAAGGGTGGCGCCGAAGAAGAACACCACGCGCACCCAAGCGTCCTCGGACAGCCGGCCGAACATGCGGTGCAGCCATAAACCGATCACTACGCCGGAGGGAAGGTGGTCGAACAAGTAGCAGGAGTACGCCGCGCAGAAGACCAGCGTGATGAACAGCACGCGCAGTCTGAACTCGGTCTTCGTCCCTGCAAATGGATGTGCATCCATCGTTCAATTCCTCGCATGTAACTTGGATTCGCGGAAGGTCTGATTCGCGGCGCCATTATGTCACGCATTGACTTGTCCTCGCCAAGCATTGAAGATAATCCCCTGAAAACGCGAGGAGGAAATATGCCGAACGCGAAGAAGTCCGCAAGCAGTGGCGCAAAAAGTGACGCGAAGAGCGGCGCAAAAATGGATGAGTTTCAAAAATTTCGCGCGGACCTGAATGAAGAGATCCTCGGCTGCGGCCATCTCGGCATCAAGCGCTTTTTCGCGCTCGATCACCAGGCCTACGAGCCCGGCGCATTGCCCACCAAAACGAAAGAACTGCTCGGCCTCGTCGCTTCCATGGTGCTTCGCTGCGACGACTGCATCACTTACCACGTCATCCGCTGCGGCGAAGAGGGCTGCACGCGCGCCGAAGTGATTGACGCAATGAACGTCGCGCTCGTGGTTGGCGGCTCAATCGTCATCCCGCATTTGCGCCGAGCTTTCGCGCGCATGAGGGAAGTCCCCGCGCTCAAACCCTGATCGCGCGATCGGCCGCTATTCCGTAAACACCACGCCGACCGCCGTGTGCCCCGACATCGGCCCGGGCTCGAGCTTCACCACGTATCCGCGCATCTTCATCGGATGCGCGTTGGGATTTTCCTTGCCCGGGTCGCCCATCTCCACCTGCAATTCCGATTGCAGCCGCGGGCTATGCGTCAGATAAATCATCGCGCCCTGCAGCGTCAGGTTGCGGATCACCGTCTCTTCCTGAAATGCGCGGCCATCCGTTGTGTACCCGGTAATGACCGCACGCAAATTTCCGTCGCGCCGCTGGCCGCTGCGTCCCGTCGGCAGATGCACGTCCATTTGCTGAGCGCCGAGTCCCATGGCCATGCCCTCGGCCGCGGCCCACACGTTGTCAAAATGTTGTCGCGCGTGGCGCAGCAGCGAATCCACCGCGCGGTCCGATGAATCCGGATCATGGTGGAACAGCACCAGATTTCGCGCGCCTGCCTCGCGCGCTACGGTCGTGCCCGCAAGCCATGACGAATGTCCCCAGCCTCGCCGCGGCCCTGCAAGCTGCTCGGGCGTGTACTGCGCGTCGTTAATGAAGATGTCCGCGTCCGCCGCGAGCTTCAGCAAATTCTTGTCGAGTTCGGTGTCGCCCGGCTCGTTGTCCGTCGCGTAGGCGATCACGCCCGCGGAAGTTTCAAACCGGAATCCGAGGCAGCCCTGCGGATGGTTCAGCCAGTAGACGGAAATTTTCGCGTCGTCAATTTGAAATGTTTCGCCGCCGGCAATCTCCGTAAATTCGCGCTTCGCCGTCATCGCGTTTACGTTCACGGGGAAGTAAGGATGGGCCATCTGCGTCTCGAACACCTGCTTCAAGCTGTCGCGCCCCAAAAATTTAGAGCGGAAACTGTAAAAGTGAAAACTATTTTGGGGCGAATACAGCGGCGCGAAAAAAGGGATGCCCTGGATGTGGTCCCAGTGATAGTGCGTCAGCAAAATGTGCGCGCGGAGCGGAGCCTCTCCTTTTTCTTCGGGCGTGATCCCGTCGGGACTGCTGCCACTGGTGGTCGCCGTTGCGGCTTTGGCTTTTGCAGCAGTGGCAAGCACGGCGACTTCTCCCGTATCATCCGGATCGCGCTTCGCCGAGCCTTTGCTGAAAGATTCTCGTGTAGCGCCAGCCCTGCCTGCCGGCAGGCAAGGCTCCGCGCTGGCGGTTTTCGCCTGTGCCCCATTCCCCGTCTTTGCGAGTGGATTCTCTACCCCAGCTCCACTGATTTCATTCTGCGCCGCATCTACGTTTTGGTCTGTCTGAATGGTTTGGTCTCCTTGAACGGAGATCCCGCACCCGGCAAGCTGGTTGCCGAGCATTCGCACGCCCGTGCCGCAATCCAAAATAAATCTGGTCCCGCGCGGAGTGGTCAGCTCAAGGCAGGGCGTGTTGCCGCCGTAGCGCGTGGTCGCCTGGTCCACCGTGGGCGTCGACCCGCGTACTCCCCAGAACCGGATTTGTGCAGTGTTTCTATTCATAAGCTGTCGGTAACACAGACTTCAGTCTGTGTGCTTTCCGCTTTTGCCGTGAGTAGCCCGCCTGCCGGTTAGGCAGGCATAACCACCCGCCGCGGCGGGGTTGTGCGCCTTCCGCTTTCGCCGTCGGTAGCATAATCACTCCTGCCCTGCCGCTGCGAGCGCCTTCACAGCGCGAGCAGCAAAGCTGGTTATTAACGTCTCGCGCCTTTGTCGTTCAACGCTGGACCCAGTAAATTAAACGGAGCCAGCTAGGAGGACGACCTTGAACCTCGTCAGGGTAGGGAAGAGCATCTCCTTCCAAAAATGTTAGAAGCCGCATCCACCCAAGTCAATTGAGATTGCCGCCGCTGGTGCGCCGGGCGCAATCTGCAGCCAGATCGGAGGCTGCCGTCCCACCCCCCACGCCGAAGCACTCCGAGAACTCCCCAGCCTCGCCGTCCAACGAAGGCTGCGCCCTCGCCCGGCGCGGATCTAACTAAGAGCCACTAAGTCGGGGTTTCCATTGCGCCTGTTTCTTAAAGACGCACCAGGTTCACTCCCAGCGCTTTTCAGGGATCAATGTATGATCGACGTCCGCGCGATGCCCGTGCGCCTCCAATCGCGCCTTCAATGCGTCCGCGTGCATATCTCCACATAGCACCAAGACGTCCTTTGCACCGCAGGCTCCAGCAGTCTCCACGATGCAATCCACGAAGAACTGCTCCCGGATTTCGTCCTCAAGAATGCGGTGTTCGATCGCTACACGTTCTTCATCTCTTTCGTCAACGAGGATCCAATGGAACGGACGTCCAAGTAACGCATCATAGACGCCAGCTTCTAGTCTTTCCTGCGCCGTCATAACGATATTCCTCCAAGGAATGCGGGGTCGGTTCTCATAGGCAATTCCCTGAGCGATTGTTAGCCGCTGCGTGTTTGCCTCCTCGCAGATTGCCTGAACCCCGCGCACGCTAATGGCACCTCTCACTAAAGATTCAAGCTTGGCCTTTTCCGCACGGCTTCCGGGAGTGTCGGACTCGCCCGGAGCAAGTTGCACCCCGTGGTCAATAGCTAGAATGAATACATTCATGAATTGCCGCCCTTGATATATCTTTGGTTGAACATGCATAGTGTTAGTTCTTGGATTCTAGCCCGATCAAGTAATCTTCGCGGAGCGAGAGAAATGAAAAAGCTTACACTTGTTTTTGCCTTGTCGCTTTTCGCCTTGCCCACCCAAGCACAATCCGACCGCACCAAGTACTGCAGCGAGCATCCTACGGACCCGACGAAGTGCAAGATAATACAAACTGTCCCTCCATCGAATCCGCCCATCGCCACGCCTGTCGTCTGCGGCGGCGACGAAGAAAAACAAAACCTTGACTCCCTCCTACGCCTAGACGGGATGGATGAAGATACCTTCGAGGACGCGGGGCTGTGCACGCTAACCCGCGGGGAAATCAATAAGCTGGTCGACTGGCATTTCTCAAGAAAGGCCAGCCGCATCTATTACCCTAACGCGAGTCGCTCTCCAAAACACATATATGTGTATCTACACTTTGCCCCAGAAACCCCGCTTATCGTTCAATCCGCCTTCCGGAGCCAGATACGCTCCCTTAATGACATTGAACTGACCGAAAGTCATCAACCGGACATCATCCTCGAAATCGCATCCATTCCTCTTCGGCTCAAGGATGGGCATTTGGCTGGTTATTTGCTTTCCTGCTCCGCAGAGGCACTTTGGAACGTTCCCGACTTTCCATTACCGAAGTATTTGACAGAATCTTTGGCACCTAGGCAGCTCAGCATGGGGGCCGAAAACGAAATCGACTCCATAGTACGCGAGCAGGTCGCGGCTATTGATAACCAAGCCTTCGAAGAATTCAGGAAATCCTACCCATACAACCAATCTGGCAAGTAGTCGCTCATGCTTTGGCACCCGTGGTGCCGAACCCGACGTCGCCCGCGGCAGGCAAGTGAAAATGATCAGGTCTCCGCTACTGGTCTGCTTCGCTTTCCGCGACCAACGTTGTTCTTGGTCTTGCGAATATTCTCCCTCCCCCGTTTGAAAGTAGGATGTCTTTTGTTTTCTGATCTATGCCGTCCATAGTCTTCTTGATCTCTTCCAGTTGTTGTTTTTCAACCGACTTTGAAACCCCACTGAATGAGTCCATCTCCAAAATAAGTTCAAGAGATTTCCGGCGCTTCCTACCAGCAGCCCGCCGTTCCACCTCTTTGAAGGCTTCGTAAGCTGCGAAATCAGCTGCCTGCAGCAGCACATCATCTTTCCATCCAATTTGGCTTATGGAGTCGAACTGCTTCCGGAATCCGAACGTCTCGTCCGACTTAATTTGTGCAAATTTTTCCTTAATTGCTCCCGGAAAATCACACATGTCGTGAAAACAAGCAATCCGATCCCCTGGGTAGAGGCGCATGGTGCGCTCACCAATTTCACGCAACGTGTAATGCAAAAGCAAAATGTAGGCAAAACCATGCGGGTTTGCTCTTATCTCAGGAAAGGTGGATATCAAATCATTCAAGTTCAGCGTAAATGCAAAAGTATGTACAGGGTTCCGTCGAAAGACACGCAAGAGTTGTTTCGTGAAATCTCTTTGCTCCTCTTGCGTCCAGTCGGCAAATTCGTTGTGGAAAGTGCTGCAATCGCTGGCGTGATAGCGCGACAACTGCTGTCTGCCCTGCGTAGCCAACGATAAGTTCTTCTTCTTAAGACAATCATCCCACTGATAATCAAAATACCACCGCGTTGAACCGTGGATCACCACAGAACCAAGCGTGAAGAGATTTGTTCTGTTATCGCCACTCTCGTCTGTGTAAGCGTAAAACAATTCAAATAGCCTTTGCCTTTTCTCAGGCCTCATTTTCTTGGCCAACGTGAATGGACTTCGCCCTTCCTCGTGATGGCCGCCACAAATGGTGGAGCGAACCTCCGGCAGAATTTCCGCATTCTTGGAACGGCGAGTGCCAGCGCCTCAGCCATTTCCTGTCCCGACATATTGCCGCAAGCAAACACAAACTCACGGACCGCATTTTTCCGCAGCGCTCGTCTTTCAAGAAAGTTGTAGCGCAGTTGCTTGTCCGTTGTAAGCAGGACCCAGCCATTCCTTCCCACGAGCGGCAACCACGTCTCGTCGGGCACGCCGCGAGCGAAATGAGTAAGGTGCTGCTCGCAGCGCACACCAATCGTTTTCAATGTTTCAAGGATTGCGGCGGAATTGCATAGGTTTTCGTCAAGATAGAGCGTGAACTCTTCAGGCTGCGGCGGGGAGCGTTTGCTCCCATCGGATGGCCTCTTCGACCTGTTGCGGCGTGCACTCATATTCGCGGGCGAGCTCCACAACGGACTCGCGTGCGCGGAATCGCGACGCGATTATAGCAGTAGAGATACCTGTACCTGCGAGTACCGGCTTCCCGAATCCGACCATCGGGTTGATCTCAATCGTTTTCGGCTCGGAGGGTCCCGGTTGATTGACGAATGGGAAGAATCGGAAAAGTCCCGCGGGATCAACATCCACCCTTTGCAGATGCATGTGATAGAAGTTCAACCCCATTTGTCCATACTGCGATACATTGATGATCCTGCCCAGCTTTTCAATGAACAGATCTTTTCGGTCGGTCAAAAACACTTGGCTGACCAAAGGATGAGGCTGAGGAGATTCTTCGCTAAGATTTCGCAAAGCGCTGCGTACCTTCGGAACCTTCAGATTGTAGATTTTCCTCATGCCTGCGAGCGCCTGGCATTCCAGAAGGTTTAGGAAAGAAAGTCTCACCGGTTCCGTCTCTGCGGGCTGAATTATTGCGGGCATTCTTCGGAGTCCCTTCAGCCAGTAGCGCAAGGTCTGGTAGGGAACCTTCAGATAGACCGCCGCCTCGGTAACTCCGTAGGCAGGTTCTTCGTAGAGTTTGTTGTAGGGCGCGGTCACGAAGGCAGTCCTCTCAGGTCTCCAATGTCTCCACTAATACTACCACCGCCTCCTGCTATGCAATCGTTTGCTTTTTCGATGGAGACCTGAGAGCAAGCGACTCCTTGCATGCATACCTGCGCATCGAACCAAATTCCGAATTCTATTCGAATAGCTTTTCACTATTTTTTCTTTGATGTCCATGCAATTACCTATTGACAAACATTCTCACCTATGTTACCCTTGTCTGCAACGTTGCGTTAATTTTGGGCATTCGAATACACGAATCCCGCCCAGCGTTGCGAGGCGATCATGATTTTCGCAACGTCGAAGCACCTTAACTCCTTCCGGATCAATCACTTAACCTGTCTCTTCGCTCAAAAAACCCGTAAGTCCAATGCTGCGTTACTCTTACCGCATGTTTTGTCTGTAAGTCCTTTGTTGCGATACTCTTACAAAAAGATGGGGGGTACCCCCCTCGTGCCCATATTTGGGCAGTCCAGAAAGCTCGTCACTAACCACTCGCCACTCAACCCACACGTTGATTCACCTCAAGGAGCCTCATATGTCTGATAAGAACACTCATGTCACTGGAAGTGCGTCGTCTGCATCCCGATGCAGCGGATCGGGAAAGAACTCCAGCCCATCCAAGAATGCTGTTCCTCCCGAAGGCATCCGCTGCACCTACACCGACCTCGCCGGACGCCAGTGCCGCAACCTCGCTCTCAGGCCCACCGGCAAAGATGCCTCCCGGCTAAAGACCGGCCTTTGCCTCGCCCACGCCACAGAAATGCGCATGCTTCTCGACGCCGAAGCCGTCGCCGGCGAGCTGATCAGTGGAGCCCCGAAACTCGATACGCCCATCGGAATTAATTATGTCTTGGCGAAACTATTTGAACTGACCATAAACGATCGCATCCCTACTCGCAAGGCCGCTCTCCTCACCTATCAAGCGTCCTTACTTCTTCACTCTGTCAGTGGCGTAAAGCGGGAGATCCAAACCACGTTCGAGGATGAGGTTTGGAATAACATGATCATTGATGCCGTCAACACAATCGACGGAACGACCGACTCCGACTCATCTGATGAGGAGAAATCGGACGCAGCCCCAACCTCCGATTCAAACCCAGTTGCAGAGGCAGCCCCATGATGCCATTCAAAATAAGTGAGCCACCCGCTCGGGGCGCATGCCCGGAATTGCGGAACGGTTGAGTTGTGATATGTTCCCGCGCATGCAACTCACATTGAAGACCGAAAGAATGGGAAAAGTGATGTTGATATCGTGCGCAGGGCGGATCGTCGTGGACGGCTTGAGCGCGATATTCAATACTGCGCAATTGTAGGGCGCGATGGCGCCCGGCGCGCAAAACAGGGGAGAAGGGATGGGCTGTTGTGGTAATCTTTCACGCGAAATTTCGTCGCGCGGAATTCAAAGCGCTGAGCGCAACTACAAACCAAAATGCACAAAACACTGCTACCGATTCATGATGTCGCCCGCAAATTAGAAATTCCTGATAAATATTTTGAGCAGGTCGGGCCTTATGGCGCGAAGGTGCGCCTGGAACTGCTCGCCGATCCCGCGTTCATGCGGCGCGGGAAACTGATTATGGTTACGGCGACGACGCCGACCGCGAGCGGAGAGGGCAAGACCGTCACCGCGATTGGGCTGACGCAAGCGCTCGCGCTCATCGGCAAGAAAGTGGTGATTACATCGCGCGAGCCGTCGCTCGGGCCCGTATTCGGGATGAAGGGCGGCGCGGCGGGAGGCGGGCTCAGCCAGATCGAGCCGGCCGCGAAGATCAACCTCCATTTTCACGGGGATTTTCACGCCATCTCATCGGCGCACAATTTGCTGGCAGCGCTGATTGATGCGCACCTTTTTCACGGCAACGATTTGAATCTCGACCCCGAGCGAATTACCTGGCCGCGCGCGCTGGACATGAATGATCGCGCGCTGCGGCGGATCGCCGTTTCGCTGGACAGCAAGAAGGACGGCGGCGGGCGGAAGACCGGATTCGTGATCACGGCGGCATCGGAAATTATGGCGATTGTCGCGCTGGCGAAGGACGTGAAGGATTTGCGGGCGCGGCTGGGGTCCATTTTGATTGGCGTGACGCGCGATGGGAAGCCGGTGTACGCGCGGGACATGCAAGCAGTCGGCGGGATGATGGCGCTGCTCGCGGACGCCATTCAGCCAAATCTTGTGCAGACGACCGATGGCACTCCGGCGTTTGTACATGCGGGGCCATTCGGCAATATCGCACACGGAACGAGCAGCGTTCTCTGCCAGCAGATGGGGCTGCGGCTTGCGGACTACGTTGTGAACGAGGCGGGATTCGCGGCGGACCTTGGTGGCGAAAAATATTTCGATATTGTGATGCAACAGTCGGGCATCACACCTTCAGCGGCTGTGCTCGTGACCACCGTGCAGAGCATCCGGAATCAAGGACAAGGCGATCTCACGCGCGGGCTGCCGAACCTGGGCAGGCACATTGACAACCTGCGAGGGTTTGGCGTGCCGACGATTGCGGCGATCAACCGGTTCCCGAATGACACGGATGCGGACTTGAAGCTTCTCGACAATTATTGCGGGGAACATGAGACGCCAACCGCGCTTTCCGAGGCGTTTACAAAAGGCGCGGCGGGAGCGAAAGAACTCGCGGAAAAAGTGGTTGAGCTGATCGCCAAGAATCCCAATCCAGCGGTGCGGCCTGTGTACACACTAGATGAGCCGATCGTTGAAAAAATACAGAAGGTTGCGCGGAAGATCTACGGGGCAGGCGAGGTGAGCTTCACGGATTTAGCCAAGGCAAAGCTGCAACAGTTTGCGGAATGGGGTTACGCGAAACTTCCCATTTGCATCGCGAAGACGCAGTACTCATTTACGGACGATCCCAAAATTCTGGGCGCGCCAACAGGGTGGACATTGCGCGTGACGGATGCGTCGCTTTCCGCCGGCGCAGGATTTGTGGTGGTGATTTCCGGCAACCAGATGCTAATGCCGGGCCTGCCGAAAGTGTCGCGCACGGTTTCGATTGACGTGGACGACTCCGGCGAAATTATTGGAGTTTGAGAAGGGCCACCGATCAGGGTTTGGGGAGTGCCGCTTCGATAGCCGCGACCAAATCTTCAAATCCAAATGGCGCGTCATGGCGCTGGCCGTTGATGAAAAAGGTCGGCGTGCCATTGACGCCGCTGCGAACTCCGCCGGAAAAATCGGCGCGCACCCTGGGCATGTATTCTCGTTTTTCCAGAGATGCAAGCAAATCCGGCGGCGTGAGTTTCAGGCCCTTTGCAAGCTCCTGATAAAGTGGTCCACCCAGGCGCTCCTGATTTTCAAACAGGGCATCGTGCATTTCCCAGAATTTCCCCTGGGCGCCCGCGAATTCGGCCGTTTCCGCGGCGAACTCGGCGTGGGGATGCATTTCACTTAAAGGGAAATTCCGGAATACGAAGCGCAGGCGTTTGCCGAAATGTTTCTGAACGCGCTTGACGATCGGATAGGCCTGCCCACAATACGGGCATTCGTAGTCGCCATACTCCACTAGCGTGCATCCTGCGGTTTCGTCGCCCTGAATGTGATCTGCTGGACCGACCGGAACTTTAAGTGTGCTCATGAATCGCTCCTATTTGGGCAAGGCGTCAAGCGCCTGAAGAATTCCGTCCGCGCCGGGGTTCACCGCGACCGGCGAGCAGTAGCTCCAAGTGATGATTCCGTTCTTGTCGATTACGAAGAGCGCACGTTCGCAAAGGCCGTCCGTTTTGCGATAAACGCCGTACCTTTGCGCGACCCCTCCCTTGGGCTCGAAATCCGCGAGCAGAGGAAAATGCAAATGACGGTCTTTCGCGAAAGCTTCGTGACACCAAACGCCATCGACAGAAATTCCCATCAGCTCTGCTCCGAATTTCCCGAATTCGGGAAGAATCTCGTTATACAGGCCCATTTGATCGCCGCACACAGGACTAAAGTCCGCCGGATAAAAGGCCAGGATAACGGGCCTCCCGCGCAATTCGCTGAGAGAAAGGCTTTGATCGGGGGTGACGTGAAGGGTGAAGTCCGGAGCCGTGGTTCTGGGAGTTAGAATTGCAGCCATCGCATATTCCTTTCTATCTGGAAAGTCCGCGCGTGAATTTCAAAAGAGTTCCGCACACATTCCGCAGCGGGCTCATTCCCGCGAAGCACGCAAGCGAAACACTCGGGATTGGATGCACGAGGCACCAGCTTCGATACAGAGCGGTTTTTGCGGGGGGCTCTTGGCCGATAGACCGAACGTCTGGGTCCGAGGACTTAGGTTTTTGGCAGGGTGTCGAGAGTTTCCTGAACGGATTGGCGATGCGGATCGTTGGCAGGGGCGGCCTTGAGATAGCGAGTGCCGTATTCGCGCGCGGCTTTTACGTCCTTGTCTGGCAGGCTGACAGTGGCTAAGAAGGCGCCGAGCAACGCTTCCACATTAACAGGATCGGAATCGAGAACAGTTTTGTAAATCGAGATCGCGGCTGGGAAGTCGAGCTTTTGGGCAAGCACTGCCGCTGCTTTGTTTCGCAATCGGTTCTTTCTCCCCGGGTCCGGCGCAAATTCAGCTGCGGCTTTGTAAGCTGAGCTGGCATCAGCAAAAGCGGACGGATCATTGAAACCCTCTCCGATGAATTGGAGGTCTATACCTTTCTCTTCCAGCGCGGAGACCCGTGCTAGAGCGAGGTTGGTGCGTCCCGGTTCATCCGCAGGTACGGGGAGAGCTTCAATTAAGGCAAGCGCCTTGTTTGCCGATTCGATGGCGGCAAGGAAGTCCTTCTTGGCAACGTTTTTGCCATCCTGGAATTGGCCGGCCAAAGCCTTGTTGTATGTGCTGATTCCCCTCATCCGCAGAGCCATGGCCCTGCTCGTCCAGATTAAGTATTGGGACGGATCGATGCTCAGGGCGCGGTCATAGCCCTCGATTGCGGCGTCGTAGCGGCCGGCTGCGTAGTCTTCATTTGCATATGCAAACGCCTGCCTCATTGACTCGCGCGGCGTGGGTTCGTGGTACGCATCCGCGGAGCGCGACGATGAACTTGATGATTGCGCCAGCGACGCGGGGCAGGCGAGCAATGCGGCCAGGGCGATCAATGGAATTCGAGAGGAAGAACTCATAATTTCTGCACGCTTTCTTTACAGAATGGCACAGGGTGTGTCTGCATCAAGGATAACGCTGCGCGCGAATAGATGGGAGTATTGTTTCCAAACGACAACAATTGCCAAGTCACACAACTACGCATTTCAACTCCTGACGGCCATGCATCCAAGCAGTATACTCGGCGCTAAGCACACACATGCGACCATATGAGAGGAGTGGAACCATGATGGTCCGCCATAAGCACGGCAAGATCACAACTTTGCTCATGCTGCCGGCGCTGATTCTGTTAATGAGTTTCACGTCTGCGACACTCCGTGCGCAGACGGACGACAGTGTCGAGGTGATGAAGGAGAAGGTGGCCGACCTGATCAAATACGGAAGGCTCACCGAGACCGTACCGCTTCTCGAAAAGCTTGTGGTGGCCGAGCCGAAGGACCCAAAGCACCAAATTAACCTGGCCTTCGGGCTCTTGGCACTGGCGGCAAGTACGCAGGATGCGGCGGAAGCGAAGCAATTGCGTGTGCGCGCGCGGAATGCGTTTATCAAGGCAAGAGAACTAGGTACGGATGAGGCACGAATCGATGGATTGATTGAAGGAATCCCCGAAGACGGATCAACAGAGGGTGCGCGGTTTTCACCGAACGTGACTGCTGATCGGTTGATGACCGCCGCCGAGGCCGATTTCAGCCAGGGCAAGATGGATGAAGCACTGGTGAATTATCAAAAAGCATTGGAAGTCGATCCGCACCTGTACGAAGCGGCGCTGTTCTGCGGCGACGTTTACTTGCAAAAGGGCGATTACGCGCAAGCGGAGGTTTGGTATCAGAAAGCGATTGCAATCGATCCGAACCGCGAAATTGCGTATCGCTATTCCGCGACACCGCTGGAGAAACAGGGGAAAGCGGTCGAGGTAAGGGACCGTTACATTGAGGCGTACATAACCGAACCGTACAGCAAGCTTGCGCAGGCGGGTTTGGTCGGATGGGGACAGGCGACAAAAACACCTTTGGCGCACCCGCGGATTGATATTCCGGTGACGGTCACGAAAGATGCCAACGGGAAGGCAAACTTCAATTTGGATGCGAGCATTCTGATGTCAAAAATTCAGGATGGATCATTCGCATGGATCCTTTACGCCACGACACGTACGGCTTGGATCGATGGAAAATTCGCCAAGACTTTTCCCAATGAGACGACCTACCGTCACAGCCTGCCCGAAGAGATAGACGCATTACAGGCGGTGCTCTCTCTTGCAATGTCGGACAAGAAAGTGAAGACCCTTAGCCCAACGCTTGCGAAACTGAAAAAATTGAATGATGAGGGCCTGCTGGAAGCCTACATTTTGATTGCCAAGGCCGATGCGGGGATTGCAATGGATTACCCAAGCTATCTACAACAGCATCGGGATAAGTTGAGACAGTACGTCGTCGAATATGTGTTAACGGGGGGAGGGAAATAGCTGGTTGATAGTTGGCCTTGCTCAAACTTCGGATCGGGCTCTCATGAGGGCATATCGAAATATGCGCCACTTGCACCCCCGGACGCCGCGACTCAGCGCCCAGGGCGGCTGTATTTTTTTATGGAGGGATCAAACACTAAAATGAAAATAATCAAGTCAAAAATGCCCATCAAGAGAAACATGGCGGTCCTTTCAAATCTACTCGTCACCACTTCTGAATGCATTTTCCTGCACAACATAGCTACGCAAATGGTCACCCAATCGGTTTGCTCTCATGCGTGCTGCGCCTGACGCGTGAGGCGGCGTTCGTCGAAACTGATCGGGCCCGCTCCGAAGTAAGTGAAGAGCAGCGCAGCGCCCAACATGGATATATTCTTCATAAACATGGCCATCTGCATCTGGGCCACAATCGGATCCGCAATGCCCCAGAACTTATGCAGAGTCAGTGTGACCGGCACCAGGAAAAGCACAATGAGCCACGCGCCCAGGCGGGTGCGATAGCCTGCTAGGATGCTCAGTCCACCAAGGAACGCGAGCACACCTGAGAAGGGAACCAGCAGTCCCGCGAACGGTACGCCCTGCGACGCGGCATACTCGATGGTCTGATGCGAAAAATGAGTTGGACCTGACATTAGGAAGATGGCCGCAAACAGAATCCGCCCCAGGACCACGACCACACGCGACATGGCGCCTGCGGAGTTCCGAGTGTGGATGTCCGCCGCTGGATTAAGCTGAGAATTTTGGGAAAGTGGTTTGGTTGACATTGGTTCCTCCAGAGCATTCGATGTAGGCAATGACGTTTGGTTACATTAAATAACCACTTGTTTTTGTAAAGTAGGCACTGTAAAGTAACTTGGTGACCCGAAGGGGAATATTGTGAGCCAAGCTTCGCGTAAACGTGTGAGACGAGCCGCCTTGATGGTTGCTGAGGCGCTACCAGCCGCGGGCAGCGACAAGCCGCAAGCCGCAGCAATTTGCCCAATTGCGGGGATGTTGGAGTCGCTGGCGCGCCCCTGGACGCTCCAAATCCTCTGGGTGCTGAGTACGAATGGGCCGACACGGTTTGGGGCTCTACGCCGGAACGTGGCGGGCATTTCATCGCGCGTGCTGGCCGAGCGGTTGAGGGCGCTTGAAGAAAAGGGCTTTATCTTTCGCGATTACAAACCCACGATTCCACCGGAGGTTACTTACGGCATTACAAATCGAATGAAGGACATCGAAAAGGTTCTCGCGGAGATGCATCATTTAAGCGAGAAGTGGAATGAGGAGGACTTGTCCAAGGAAGGCGGGAAAGGAAAGATGGGACCGAATGATGCGCCCGGGGAGGAGTTAGAAAAGCCGTGATGCACTCCCATTCGCACAGCACGGCGCACGGACATGCCCACGCGGGCGGGCACGCGTTGCATGGCGACCCGCATACAACAGCGCCGGGCTCCGCCGCACTCGCGGGGTCTGTGAGTGCGACGCTGCTCCTCGTTGCAGTGGAACTCGCGGGCGGGCTCGCGGGGCGCTCGATGGCGCTGGTGAGCGACGCCGTACACAACCTGAGCGATGTCCCGTCGCTGCTGATCGCCTGGCTGGGGATACGCTGGGCGAAGCGTCCAGCAGATTCACGAAGAACTTATGGGTATCACCGCGCGGGAATTCTGGCCGCGTTTGTAAACGCGATCCTGCTGATGATCGTGGCGGGATTTCTTTTTGTGGAGGCTTGGCAGCGTTTCCGTCAGCCGCAGCCGGTGCGCGAGAACGTGATGATATGGATCTCGCTTGCGGCGCTGGTGGTGAATGGTGGAATCACTCTGGCAGTGGCGCGCGGTAGGCGCGACCTGAACATTCAAGCCGTGTTCATCCACAATCTCGGCGATGCAATGTCAAATGTTGTAATTCTTGGGGGCGCGCTGGTGATTCGCGCGACGGGCGCGCAGTGGGTGGATCCATTATTGGGCGCGGCGATTGGCGCACTGGTTTTGTGGTCGAGCATCGGAATCTTGCGCGAGGCGGTGCACATTCTTCTCGAAGGCTCCCCGCGCGGACTGAGTTTGGAAGTGGTGGCGAAGACGATTCTGGCCGTGCCCGGCGTGCAGGAGGTGCACGACATCCATGTATGGACGCTGGGGACAAATCTGCACGCACTTTCGTGCCACGTGCGCATCCCGGATATGCACATGGAAGAAAGCGAGCGGCTGCTCACGGAGGTGCGGAGGCGTCTGGCTGAAGAGCTGAACATCACGCACACGACAATCCAATTTGAGCGGGCCGGGCTGCCGCAGAACGCCGGGTTTTATATGCCAGAGCCGTATCGGGCGAAATGAATCGCGTTCAAGGAGAGATCGGCGATATGAAAGATTTCCTTTTTGGGACTCTTGTTGCTCTGCTGGTTGGGATCGCTGTAATTTCTGAGGCGCAAGCACCGCCAAAATCCGCGCAATCCAAAGCGCTTGAGACTCAAGCTCCAGTTGCGATGCGTCCCATCCCTGCCGAGATGAAGCGACGCGTCGAGGCGATGCAGTTGAAACTGCAGCCATCCGCGAGGTCCTGGATCGAGCAACAAGCGCGAATCGAGGCGAAACGTCCGGCCCCGGATTTGCCGGGGCTGGATGCGGCGGTTCGCCAAAGATTTGCGAACTCGAACAAGAATCTGTCTGATGCGGACATGAATGCCATCGTTTTTGTGGTGTTAATGCAGTCCGTGCAAGACGGAGAGGGAGACCTGCAGAATATGATGAATCAAATGCAGGCCATCAACAGCCAGAAGCAAGCGCTTCGCCAGCTAGCCGATGAGACCAATCGGGATGCCGCCCAAAATGCAAAACAAAATGGGAGCGCGCAATGCGCGAGCGCATTGTGCAAGTCGCTTCCTGGGAGGCTCGCAAACCTGCGCGCGGCGACCAGCAAGATGCCCCATCCTGTGAGTCTGCAAGCTCCCGAGCGCCTCACTTATGGCGATCTGGCCAGGATTCAGGCTCAGCTCCAAGGCGCCGTTAATTCCATGAATGAATCGAGCGAAACACAATCATTGGAATTGCAAATGACGATGGACCGGCGGTCCAAATTGATTGATACGCTGTCAAACGTGCTGAAAAAGATCAGCGATACGTCAGACAGCGTCGTCCAAAACCTGAAGTAATTCGCTTACATTTTGGTCCGTGAGAATTGCCTGCGACCTTCCAATTTGAGATAGGGCTGGCTTCCCACCCCTGCCGCGATGTGCTATAACTTTCGGGCCGTGGAAGGATTGGTAGGGAATGCGGCTGGGTTAGCTCCTGGAAGCAAGCAAGAAAAGGAGCCTGTACTGGCTGCTGAACAAGCTTCCCTCTATTGTCCGGTGTGTTCCGAGCGGCTGACGCCGCGCAAGTGCAAGATGATTTGCGCAGTTTGCGGCTATTATATGTCCTGCTCGGACTACTACTGAATCCAGCGCGCGGCCCGGGAACATTCTGAAGGAAGCCGGAGTCCAAGACATCCATAAACTGAACGGCCAAGCGAGGAGGTCGGAACGTGGCACTTAAGATCAATCAGCGGGAGATAGACGGGGTGGCGGTGATGGCGCTGGAAGGACGCATCGTGCTCGGCGAAGAGAGCAATGCGCTGCGCGAGTCGGTGAAGGCGCATCTTGCCAAGGGCCAGAAGAAAATCGTGCTCAACATGGACAACGTTACGTACATTGACAGCGCGGGCCTCGGGACGCTTGTGGCCGCGCACCACAGCGCAAAGCAACAGGGCGCGGGACTGCGTCTGTGCAACCTCGGATCAAAATTCCAGGAAGTGCTGCAGGTCACCAAGCTGCTCACCGTCTTCGACGTGTACGATTCCGAGGCGGCGGCGATCAAGAGCTTCAGCAAGTAATCCGCGCGATTTAACTCACAAAATTTGACGCGGCACGCCTTGCGATTCATGCAGGGTGTGCCGCTTTTCTTTTTTCTATGATTTTGTTCTCGATTAATCTTCCATGCGATAGATCGCGACGCCGCTGAGCATTTTTGGATAGAAGTCAGTGGATTTCTGCGGGAGGACTTCGCCGGCAAGCGCCATTTCCATGACCTGTTCAACGCGAACGGGATTGAGCAGGAAGCAGATTTGCGCGCGGCGTTCAGCGACGGCTGCAATCGCGGCAGCGGCTTTGCGTTCGTAGCGGAGATTTTGTTCCGCGCGGACGGCTTCGGCGGTGATGCCGAGTCCCTTATCGAGGATGAGGCCGTGGAGCAGCATGACATCGAGTTCATGCTGGCGCGGCGAAGCGCCGGGAAATGCGGCGGCGAGATTTGCCGACGGCTTGAGCGAGAGAATCGTGAGGCGATCGCCGCCTGCGTATGCGCCGATGGCGTGGGTGGAGCGGCCGGCTGCCGCGAGTTGGTCGCGCGCGGAGGAGGCACGCTGAGTGGCGTCGGCAGAGAGCAAGATTTCATGAGCATCAAAGTACTCGGCGAGGCGATTGAGCAATGCTGCGAAATCAAATTTGGCTAGGCCCGCGATTACGCGGTGCGTCGGGAGGATGACGAGGTCTTTACTGCACGCATTGACGAGCGTCATCATCACTTTTTCGTAGGGGGCGTCGGCGGAAGCAGATGCCGCCGAGATTCCGCGCGCGGCGCGCTGTGCATTTCGTTGCTCATCGCGATAGGCGAGCGCGGTTTCGTAGCGATGGTGGCCATCGGCGATGACGAGCTTTTTATTTGCCATGGCGGATTGGATCGCAGCAACTTTTTCCGGCTGCGCGATGCGCCAGATTTCGTGCGCGACGCCGTATTCGTCGCGAACTTCCATGTCGGGCGGCGCGGATGCCGCCGTTTCCAGCAGCGCGTCAATGCGGTTTGCAGGATCGTCGTAAATCATGAAGAGCTGGCCGGTGTGCGCTCGGGTGTGGCGCAGCAACTCGAGGCGGTCGGCTTTGGGGCCGGAGAGGGTTTGCTCGTGGCGGAAGACGATGCCTTCGGAGTAGTCCGCTACGCGGCCGAGTGCGATGAGGCCCTTGCGGACCTGGCACGCCGTCGAACCGGGCGCAGTGAATTCCTGGAAATAGGCGTAGAAGGCGGGAGTGGGATCGCGTACAAGAACTTGCGCGGCGATCCAATCGTCGAGGGCGCGGGCCGCGCGAGTGTAAACATTGTCGGAAGTGGAATCGCTGGCACGGGCGAGACCCTTCTCGACTGTGATCAGGTTGTAAGGGCTCAACGTCGCATAACGTTGCTGCATTTCCGGCGTGATCTTGTCGTAAGGCTGCGTGAGGACGCGCGCGGGATCCACTTTTGCCGGATTGTACCGATACGCGCGAAATGGAAAGAGTTGCGCCACTCAGTTCCCGCCTCGTCAGAGCGTGGAGATGCATTTTAACAGGCCGCAAAGGATCGCGCTCTCTTGTGCGCCGCGGCGCGCGCTTCGTTACAATGAGAACTCCTTTATGAGCAAGCAAGCAACAAACGGAAAGTTTGCCGGCGTGCGGGTCGTTGTCTTCGACCTTGACGGAACGCTGATTGATTCGAAGCTCGATCTGGCGCTGGCGGTGAACGCAACGCTTGAATGGATGAAGCGGCCGCCGATCGAGCACGAGCGCATTTACGGCTACGTGGGAAACGGCGCGCCGATGCTGATTCAACGCGCGCTCGGCGAGGGCGCCACGGAAGATGATTGCCGCAGCGCGCTCGAACATTTCCTTCACTATTACCGCGAGCATATGTTGGACAACACGGTGGCTTATCCAGGGGTGCGCGAGGGGCTGGCCGCGCTGGCACACCTGCCGATGGCCGTGCTGACGAACAAGCCGACGCGCATCAGCCGGATGATTCTCGATGGCCTTGGGCTGGCGCGGTATTTCCAATACATTCACGGTGGCAACAGCTTTGAGCGAAAAAAGCCCGATCCGATGGGGATGGAAACTCTGCTGCGGGATATGAGCGCCGCGCCGCGCGAGACTATGATGGTCGGCGATTCCGAAGTGGATGTGCAGACCGCGCACAACGCCAATACCTGGTCATGCGGCGTGAGTTATGGCTTAGGGAGCGACCGGCTGACGGGAGAATTCGCGCCGGATGTGATGGTCGACAGCCTGGCGGAATTGCCTGAGGTTGTTGGGTAGTCGAAGGAATGACCCAATATATATGACGATTGACTTCAGTGAACGGGAGGATTCACTGCGTCGCAGGGGTGCTCTTCGCTGCAGGTTGTGCATCACTGGAAACATCGATTATGTAGGCCATCTGGGATGCCGTCAGGACAAATAGGCGCTTGCCGTCACTACTGAACCGTTTCGTGGAGACCGGGCTTGTGAAACGGAGTTCATCCCGCTTTTCCATCGTGGCGAGATCGTAGATCAAGACCTGCCCATCCTCGTTCTCCAATGCTACGAGGCCAGACGCTGCGGAGACCTCTGCCCGGTGGCCAAAACCTTTGCCGGTCTGCTCCCCTGTGGCGAGCGAATAAACAAGAATTCGATTTTCAGAGTCGCCGATGAGCAGACTGTTGCGCGCAGCAAAAACATCCGCGGCGGCGAATGATCCCTTGTTGGTATTCACCACAATCCCGCCCTGGTATTTTCCCGAACGACCATCCAAAACCTCAACCAGGAGATTCGCCTCTTCCTTCTTAATACCCTGAGCGCGCTTGGCCAAATCCCGATTTGCCCCAATCTCAGTCTGTGCGGCTTTGTCGGACATGGACCATGTGAGCGCGATAGTGCCGTTTTCCGAATCCACATAAGTATCCGGCATTTCCTGTGGGAAAACGCGAGTCCACAAGGGTTTTCCGGAAACGGTGTCACGGACATCCAAAGTGAAATTTTCATGGCGGTTCCCCGGCCGCTTGTCGTGGATTGTCACCAACAAGAAAGCGCCGGCCTGATGGGCGGAGTTATCCTCAAGTTTATAAGCGACACTTGCGTCACGAGCCACGGGGTTTACTTTCCCAATCGAGCGGTTCACTCCTTGCAAGCCATGAAAATCGGCGTAGAGCATTCCATCCGGTCCAAAATAACCCCCACGGAATCCACGGGCATTTATGACTTGTTGGTTGGAGGTGAGGTTCCAAACGCCTCCTCGCGACCTGTCGGAAATAGCAAGCCACGTCAGGTCCGGTGAAACTGCGATCGCACGCAACGGCGCGAGCGGGCCGCGAGGCAGCATGACCATGGCGATGTCCTTATCGTCGGAGACTTGTTTGATTACAAGTTCACCGTCCAGGCGCTGGGCCACGGCAACGTTTTCAAAAATGTCGAAATTGGACTCCTTGCTCGTCGTAATGATTTTCTTGGTGTTCAAATCCAGAACGCCGACGGCATTATTACTGACCGGACGTATCAAGATATAGTTGCCATGAGACGCTGCTTCAATCTCCCGGGAACCCAAAGATGTTTCCTCAATCATCGCTCCCTGTGGAAAACTGACCACGCCTGATTTATCCAGTTTTTCGCGGTTGATTCCCGCGAGCTTGTCCGGCGCGAGAAATTCGAAATCGAGGCCGAGAAGTTTTTTGATAGATCCGGGAAGGGGCACCGGCTTCTTGGTGGTCATGTCGAGCGCCAATACTGTATCGTCGTGTGAAGCGGCGACAAAATAATGGGAGTCCGGCGAAAACCGCATAGTTACAATTCGGGTTCCGACGTCATCGGAAACCAAGCCGGTGGCAAGCAACAGGAGTTCCACGATCGAGCGAGGCTCATAGAACCCCTTTTTCTGAAAGACAGAACTATCGGTCGAGGTTTCATAAATAGCCAAGTCAAACTGGTCGAAGTTCCCATAGCAGGCCAAATAATTCCCATCGGGAGAAAGCTCCGATTGAATGCAGCCATTCTTGATCGCCAGCTCGCGAATGCCAACGCGCTCCTGGTCGGGCAAATTCCAAGTCTCGACGCGAAAACTCTTGGTGTAAAAAGAGACCGTTTGGGAATCGAGAGAAAAAACAGCGGGGAGAGCTTCCGGGGCATCAATGCGAAAGAGCGGCGCGAATGGATCGCGCGTGATGATGTAAATGCTCGAATCATCCTGCGCGAGAATATACTTTCCATCCGGGCTAAAGCGGATGTGGTGAGTGTCTCCCCGAAGCGGTGGTTCCAAACTGTGCCGCAAAGTGACGTTGTGTAACGATTCTCGATGGCCAACCCCGGAGTAATTGAGTACGGCTGATTTCCATGCTGCGAAATCGCCCGGCGACGGAGGCGGCAATGAGTCGCCACACTTTCCCGGTATTCTTCCAATTTGGGCTTCCATCTGTCGCAGGCGATTTTCATCGGGACCGGCTATTCCGAAAAGCGCTGAAAGGATGCCGCCGGACTTTCCTTTTGGTTGTGCGTAGCGTTTCCAGAAGTTGATAAGCGCCTGTGCGTCATAACCTGCAGCAGAGATAAGATAAAGCGACAGAGTATCCGCTACGATTTGATCTGGTTCCTCGTTTTTGGAAATGGTCTTGAGGACATCCGGCTGCTTAAAGAAATTGTCCAGAAGCCGGTTGTACTTTTCGAAGATATCCTTGTGGTCACCAACGGAGTCAACGCCGAGAACAAGACGGAAGAAAGTAGACATATCGATTACTGAATGATGGCCGGCCATATGGCCAAGCTCGTGGCCGAGAAGCGCGGCCAATTCATCTTCGCTCTTCATGAAAGCGACGAGTTTTCGCGAAACGTAAATGCGCCCTCCAGTGAGGCCGAATGCGTTGGACTCCGGCTGGTCGTAAAGGAAGAATTGGTACTTTACCGAACTGAGGGGAAGATGCTGGACAAGACGGTCACCCACTCGCTGAAGAAAAGCGGTGACGTCTGGATCGTCGATCACACGAAATTCCCGCTGGAGATGTTCGGCTTCGATATCGCCCAAGTCCATTTCTTGTTTTGCATTAAAGAGATTGATGCCCCTGTCTGTTGGCACGGGTGGAGGAGGACAGGCTTGCTGAGATAAGACGCATGGCGCCAGCAAGAGGAAAAACAACGAGAGAAGAGAGGCTTGCACTCCACGGCAGGCAAGCATCGGAAACCTCCATCGAGGAAGGTGCAATAGGACATACCCTATCATCACGGTGGATTCAGTTCAACAATCCCCCACGTGATAAGGTTAGCTACATTCGAAATGGGGAGGAATACCAATCCCAGGTGCGGCGGAGGCCTTCCTCGAAGCCGACGCTTGGATTGTAATCGAGCATTTTGCGGGATATGGAGATGTCGGCCTGGGAGTGCAGGATGTCGCCAGCGCGGGGAGGTTCATATTTCGCGGCGGCGTGTTTGCCGGAAATTTTCTCGAGCAACCGGAGAGTTTTGTTGAGGGTGAAGCGGGCGCCGCTGCCGATATTGAAAACGCCGCCGGTGACGCCGGGGGCTTCGCAAGCGAGTAGATTCGCCTGCACCACGTTTCCGACGAAAATGAAATCGCGAGATTGCTCGCCGTCGCCGAAAACCACGGGTTGCTTGCCTTCAATCAACGCCAGCATGAACTTTGAGAGCACGCCCGAATACGGAGAGCCCGGGTCCTGCCGCGGGCCGAAAACGTTGAAGTAGCGAAGAGAGACGGTTTCCAGTCCGTAGCAGCGGCCGAAGACTCCCGCATAAAGTTCGCCAACGAGCTTCGTCAAGCCATAGGGTGAGATTGGGGCGGGGGTCATGCTCTCGCGATTTGGCAGCTCGAGCGTTTCACCATAGGCGGCGCAGGAAGCGGCATAGACCACCCGGCGAACCTTTGCGTCGCGTGCGGCGACGAGAACGTTTAGCGTCCCCTCTATGTTGGTGCGATTTGTTTCCAGTGGATCTTTCACCGAGTCCGGGACAGACGTGCGAGCGGCAAGATGGATGACATAATCCGTGCCGTTGCACGCCTTGCGCACAGCGGCGAGGTCCGTGATGCTGCCGCGGAACAATTCGATCCTGCCGACCGCGTCCCGCAGGTTTTGCTCTTTACCCGCGGAAAAGTCATCCAACACCGCGACGCTGTGGTCACGGCGCACGAGCTCATCCACAGTGTTTGAGCCGATGAATCCCGCGCCGCCAGTCACCAAGTAACGCATATGCGTTTTCTATTCTCCACCTAATCGAAAAAGCCGAAAGGGTGTTTCCGAATTCCGCCGGGCTGCATCAGTAGCGTCGCCAACTAAATTTCGATACGCTTCCATAGTACGTGCGCAACACTGGCTTCCATATGGCGATTCGCGCGAAGATTGCCTCAACGCTCAACTTGCGGCGCCTCCGAAGTGCCGCGCGAGCTTGCTCGATTGCCGCTCTCACGGCGCTTCCGGCATTGGCATTAATTGCTGCGCCGCAGCGCTCGAATAAGCCGCGCCCCACACCAATTGCGCCCGCGCCTGCGATCCCGGCCGCGCCTTTCCGCGCCGGAGAGAGCCTCAACTATACGATTCAATGGACCCTGGTAAGTGACGCAGTGTCCGCGCGGCTTACCGTTGTAGGGGAGCAGGATTTCTACGGTAAGCCGGCCTGGCACGTTCAGGCGCAGGCACACACGAACAACCCGTTGCGATACGTCTTTACCGTCGACGACCAATTTGATTCCTATGCGAGCCGGATGGATCTCACCGGCTTGCAATTTGAGATGTATCTGCACGAGCAAGGCAAAGTAGAAAATCACATCCTCCGGCTTTCCAGCACTCCCTCTCCTGCGCCGAGGGGAGCCACGCAAGTGCAGGTATTGCCAAATACGCGTGACGCGCTTGGTTTCGCCTATTTTCTGCGGACCGTGGATTGGGAGAAAACCCCGGAAGTGCGCGCGCCCGTATTTGACGGGCGAAAGATCTATGAAGTGCGCGCGCGCGTGACAACGCCGCGCGCGGAAGTTTCCGTCAAGGCAGGAAAATTCAACGCGACGGCCATCGCACTGCGGGTCTTCGACCGCGGCACAGAACTTACGGATACCAAGCTGACGGTTTGGATCGCACAGGATTCTGCGCACACACCGGTGTTGATCGAAGTCGTGCTACCGTTTGGAACTGGCCGTGTGGAACTGCTGCGTGCGGGCGCGGCGGGCTAGACCTTCGTGGGCGGGCGAGTTTCCTTGCCGTAGCTTGCCCAGTCTTCAGGCGGGAAGACGATTCTCCAAAACTGGGGCGATGGCTGCATAAATTCAACGCCCACCTGGATTTTTCCTGATTCCACCGGGCCGAGATAGACAACCTTACAGGTCTGCATTTCCCCTGTTCTCTTGTTTGTGAGCGAAAGCTGTCCACTTTCCGTAACCGGCGGAGTCAGCAGGACTAATGCCCCATGTGCATTGACCGCGAGGGTCTCCGTGTCTTCGTTCTTGGGCTGACCCCCGGCCAATTGCCGTTCGACAAGAACTTGCACCCGGAGCAACAATCTTTGGCTGCGCCGCTGGGCTATCTTCTTATTCGTGACTACTTCCGTCTTTGGCATCGAAGTGAGATTAGGAGATGAGGTCGCTGTGAGCAATAGGTCGAAGGATTTCTCATCCCAATTAGTAACCAATAGGATTTCGCCAGGATTGAAGGTGTATCAAACCGGGTCAGCAGAGGACAATTCGCTCCCGATGGCGAAGGAGACGGCGCGTTGCATTACGGGTGTCCACGACGAGCTGAGCCGATTCAACAATGGCGGCGTAATCGTAGCTTGTATGATCTGTGGCGATGACGACGCAATCAAATGAAGCAAGGGACTTGGCGTCAATCGGCACAGATCGCTTATGCGAATAGTCGTAGTGGCGCATTTTGAAAAGTTTGGCGAAATAGGGATCGTTGTAGTCCACTTCTGCGCCGCGCGCGGTTAATAGTTCAATGATCTTAAGGGAAGGCGATTCGCGCAGGTCGTCAACGTCCTTTTTGTACGCGACACCCATGACTAGGATCCGCGAACCGTTGAGTGACTTGCGCCGGCTGTTCAGGGCTTCGGCAATCGCCTCGACCACGTTATAGGGCATGGCTGTGTTGACTTCGCCTGCGAGTTCGATGAACCGCGTTGAAAAATCGTATTCACGCGCTTTCCACGACAAATAATAGGGGTCCACGGGAATACAGTGGCCGCCGAGGCCCGGCCCCGGGTAAAAGGGCATAAAGCCAAAGGGCTTCGTAGCGGCGGCGTCGATGACTTCCCAGATGTCAATTCCCATGCGCAAGCCAAGTTGCTTCAACTCGTTGACGAGCGCGATATTCACGCAGCGGAAAATATTCTCAAGGAGCTTTGCCATTTCGGCGGCGCGCGTCGAGCTGACCGGCACCACGCGTGAAACGACTTGCGCATAGAGCGCGGCAGCCGCGCGTCCACTGGGGGGGTTTATGCCGCCGACAACTTTTGGGATTTGCGCCAGGCCGTATTGCTTATTTCCAGGATCTTCGCGTTCGGGCGAGAACGCGAGGAAGAAGTCCGTGGGGATATTCTCGGCGTCCGGACCGCGCGCAATGGGACACTTCATGCCGCCCCGCTCAAGAACAGGCAGAACAAGTTCCTCGGTCGTGCCCGGATAAGTGGTGGACTCGAGTACGATGAGCTGTCCCGGTTGCAAGTTCGGGGCGATAGCCTCCGCGGTATTTTGGACGTAGGAAAGGTCCGGCTCGCGGCGTTCGTCGAGGGGCGTGGGGACACAAATGATGACCGCGTCCATTTCCACTAATTTTGTAAAGTCGCTTGATGCTGAAAAGTGTTTTGAAGCAACGTACTGCCGGATTTTGGCGACTGGAATGTGCTGAATGTAGCTCTCGCCGCGATTGAGCTTTTCGACTTTTGACTTGTCAACGTCGAAGCCGATTACCCGGTGCCCGGCTTCGGCGAAACGAAGCGAGAGCGGCAAGCCGACATAGCCGCAGCCTATGATGCCAACCTTCAGATGTGCGCCCTTGAAGTATTCCGCCTTGCGCTCTGTGGCCATTTCCTTCGTCTATCCTCTATTGATTCCGCGGCAGACATTCATTCCGTCCGCGCGCTTAAAGCGAAGTCACAATATATCAGGAACGCAATCGGGAGCTAGTGCCTGCCGAATGGAACTGTGTGCAACCCGCAACCAGATTCAGGGACGATTCTATTCCGCCCTTCCTGAAAATCGGCCAGGTAATTCATCCAGCGCCGCCTGCTGATTCCGCGTAGCCGTGCGGATGCCTTTGTTTCCAGTCCCATGCGGACTGAATAATCGATTCCAGCGTCGAATAACGTGGCGACCATTTCAACATGCGGCGAATCTTTTCTCCGCTGGCGACCAAAGTGGGAGGATCGCCGGGCCGGCGTGAAGCTAACTTTGCCGGTATCGGGCGGCCCGTAACGCGGCGCGCCGTTTCCAGTACTTCGCGAATTGAATGGCCGCGGCCGGTGCCGACGTTGAACGCTTCGCCGGAGACTCGGTCGAGTGAATCGAGCGCAAGTACGTGGGCATCGGCGATGTCCAGGGTATGGACGTAGTCGCGGACACAAGTGCCGTCGGGGGTGGGGTAGTCATCGCCGCGAATCTCGAAATAATCGCGCTGCCCGGCCGCTGCTTCCAGCACGCGCGGGATCAAATGTGTCTCCACGCGATGGGCCTCGCCGCGGTCTTGCGAGGCCCCTGCGGCGTTGAAGTAGCGCAGAGAAACGTATTTCATGCCGGCGTATCGGGCGTAATCGGCCAGAATGTTTTCAAACATCCATTTTGTCTGACCATAGGGATTGATTGGAGATTTCGGGCAATCTTCTGTGATCGGCATCTTCTCCGGTTCGCCGTACACGGCAGCAGTGGAACAAAAGACGAATCGCTTCACATTGTTGCGCACCAACGCGTCCAGAAGGACAATCCCTCCGGCGACGTTTACCCGGAAGAATTCGCTTGGTTCAAGTACCGATTTTTCCGCCTCTATTCTTCCGGCAAAATGCATGACCGCATTGATCTTAGAAGCGCGAAACAATTGGTTCAGGCGGACAGAATCCAATAAATCGCACTGATGGAATTCGCACCCCGCCGGCACAGCGTCGCGATGCCCTCCTGCCAAGTTGTCCAACGCAATCACCTTATGGCCAAGCGCGAGCAAAACTTCAGCGCAAACACTCCCCACATATCCGGCGGCCCCGGTAATCGCGACAATCATGCGTTGCGCCTCAACGTGTGCGTGGAAACTACGGCGATTTCTGTGCGTGCCCGCGAAAGGCTAACAGGTTGAAACAAACTTGTCAGCATGGGATTTTAGCGTTAAGAAATCCTGCTCTGGAGAAGGTCGAATTGATGATGTTCCGCGCGAATTCCGGACCGAGGGCCTTCAGACTGTAACTTCTTTCCGCTGGTAACAGAGCAGGATCAGGTCTGCCCGGCGGCGGACGCCGAACTTGTTCAGCAGTTTGGAAACGTGGAATTTCACGGTTCGCTCGGAAATATTCAGCTTGGCCGCAATTTCTTTGTTCGAAACATTTTCCAGCAGCGAATCCAGGACCTCGCGCTCGCGGCGGCTGAGAGACGCCTGCCCTTCGGGTTTCAGGCGGCGCCGGTGTTGATCCGTCAGGATCGAGTCCACAAATGTCGAAAGAACATTCCGCGGCACCCAGAACCCTCCTCCAGCTACAAGCGGAAGGGCGCGCGGCAGTTGCTCAACCGCTTCGGCATACGTGAGCAGCCCCTTGGCGCCGAGCCGCAGCAGCGTGTGGCTCGTAGCTTCAGGAAGTTTTTCACACACGACAATCACGTGGGCTTCCATCTGGCGATCCAGAATCCCCGCGATGAGTGAGTTCGTGGTGGGTCGAGCAGAGTGGGCGTCGACTACAAAAATATCCGCTTCAGGCAATTCCATCTTTGCAAGATCAGCTCCGGGCGGCTGGTCCAATTGGCGAATGACCGGTTTGAAACCAGGGCGGGTCAGGAGCCGCTCAAACTCCCCCAAAACAAGCGGATGCGGAGAAAGAATGCACACCTTCAGCGAACGGGTCTTGGAGTCTTTAATCACCACATAGCAGGCTAGCGGATTTAGCCGCACCGGGCAAGGCGCGCGCGCAGGGAGTGTTCAATTGGAGTTAAGTGGGGGACTCTTGGGTGAAAATGGAGAAAGGAGGGAGTCCAATTTGAGCAATTGGCCAAAACGATTGAAGGAACTGTTAAGAGGTGGCACTAACGAGAACGCTTATTTACCGTCCTTTTGCTGTTCCCTGGAATAGCCCTGGTAATAGTAGCTGCCGTGTCCGGAGCGGCTGTCGGCTTGATTCAGGACTGCGCCCAGCAATGGGCGGTCGCTGAAGTTGTGGCACGCTTTCTGGGCAAGATCAAATGGAGTGGAGCCGGCGCGAATGACCATCAGCAACCCGTCACACATCTTGGCGAGAATTGTTGTGTCAGAAACCGGAATTGTCGGCGGAGAATCCACGAGGATCCAATCAAAAATGGGCGAGAGCCTCTGTAGCAGCCGTTCCATCTTCCCCGCGCCCAACAATTCGTTTGGATTCTTCACTGATTTTCCCGCCGCAATGAAGAAAAGATTTTCATCGCGGCCACGTTGCATGACACCGATTTCATCCTTCTCGCCGAGCAGATAATCGGAAAGTCCCGGCGACAACGGAGCGCCCAGGGGCGTATGGAGAGCCGGCACGCGGAGGTCTGCGTCGATAAGCAGGACGCGCTTCTCGCGCTGGCGAATCAAGGATTGAGCGAGATTCGATGTAACAAAGGTCTTACCCTCATGTGGGAGGGCGCTGGTGATGAGTACGATCTTCAAGGGCTGAACGGCGCGAACTTGATAGAGTCTCGTGCGCAGCGTGCGGAACACTTCTTTCCCAATCGCATTTTCATCCGCGTTGGCGAAGAGCAGCGCCTTTGGATCCGGGGTCCAGCGAACCTGGCGGCAATTTGCATGGAGCATCTCGTATGTAAGAGACCCAGCGCTATGTTCTGCGAGCAGGGGTTGCGGAAGAGCGGGGACATCCAGCACCGCCGTGGGCGTCAAAGGCAGAGAGACAACGTCCATCACCGAACCCGGCACGCTTGCATTCCTAGTTAATTGCTGAGCCGCGCGTTCTTCCTGCGCTTTCTTTAGAGCTTCATGAATTCTGCTCATGGCTTCCTTTCGCGCGTTGTTTCCATGGTCTGCTCTTGCTCCCCGATTCGCTCAATCAAATTGGCGAGGTTTTGCAGAAGCGACTGGACCAGCGGAGCCGCTTCATTGTGTTGTGACTGAGTCACGGCCTGGGCAACAGGGTCAATCAAGTCGAGCTGGAATTCCTTTGCGACTTCTTCCACGGTCTCCTTTTGGATCGGTTTCTGGTGCTCCACAAACGCGTTGATTAATGAGTGTTCGCAGAGCAGGTTGATTACACGGGGAATTCCACGTGCGAACTTGTGGATGGCTTCGACGGCGGCCGGCGAAAAAATCTCGGTGCCGGAAGCGCCGCCAATCTTCAGGCGTTCTTGTATGTAACCATTCGTTTCTTCGAGCGACAGCGCGGATGTCCTGCTCCGCAGTGTGATCCGCTGACGAAGTTGCCGCAATTGCGGCTGAGAAAGCTTGACCTCGAGTTCCGGTTGGCCGGCAAGAACAATCTGCAGGAGCTTCTCGGTTGAAGTCTCCAAATTGGTCAAAAGACGGATCTCTTCAAGCACTTGTGGAGAGAGATTCTGAGCTTCGTCAATGATCAGGACTGCGGTTTCTCCGGTTTTGTATCTTTCCAGCAACCATTGGTTCAAACGAAGCAGGACCTGACTTTTCAGCTTGGATTCGCAGGGGATGCCGAAGTCCGTCATCATGAAGTCAAGAAGTTGAGAGGAGGAGAGCCGCGGATTAAAAATGAACGCGGTCGTCGCGCGCTGCGTCCTCAGCCAGTCGAGGAGACGATTGAGCAATGTCGTCTTGCCCGTGCCCACCTCGCCGGTAAGCAAAATGAACCCCTTGCGCTCCTGGATGCCATACGTAAGGCATGCGAAGGCCTCCTGCGTCTGTTTGGTCAGATACAGGTACCGAGGGTCCGGGTTTACGTTAAACGGGCTTTCTTTCAGCCCGAAGAATTCCTTGTACATGGATCCTTTCGAGCCTTATGTATTTGCCTCAAGCGAATCATCATCCTTGCCAGTTACAAAGACGAAACGCTTTGGTGCAGCGGACTTCTTGTCAATTAACGGGACCATTGCGAGTGTAGGGATCTTCAAAAACAACTCAACATCGGATTCAGTTCGGAGAGACTTGTCTTTCATCTCCAGCGCAAGGACCAGCCCGATTCCCAGCACGAATCCTCCGCCGAAACCGCCGACAACAAAATAAAGTTTGTTCGGGAAGACCGGTTTTTCGGGCAGGTTGGCTGCGTCCAAAATGCGGAATTGTTCGCCCTGTTGCTGGCGCTCGAGTTCGGCGCCTCTCGCCGCGGTGCCCCGCTGCTTCAGTAAAGTCTCATACTCCAGTTGAGCCGTCGTGAAATCGCGCGTGAGTTCCTTGTATTGCTGTTCGACCACAGGTCTGAGCTGAATGCGCGCTTCGTATGTATGAATCTTGTTCCGCAAGTCCTGCTGTTGTCTGGTCTTGTCTTGAATCGAGATTTCGAGCGAGCCAAGAGTCGCGCGCAATTGCCGAATTGCCAGAGGTTCTGGGATTGAGTCGTTGGAAGCAGTCTCGGTTTGCGGCTTGGTCATTGGTTTGATCTCTTGTGCCGCGGCGATTTTCTGTTTCAGTTGCTCAATTTCCGCCAGCTTGATCTTGACGTCGGGCCATTCCTCATAATACTTAGACCTAAGTGTTACAAGTTCTTCCTGCGCCTTCTTAAGCTCATCCTGCAGTGCTTCCGGATTCACGCCGTTCGTGGAATTCTGCGAATTCTTCCAAGTCGAAAGCTCTTGCTGCAGCATGGATTCTGTAAAAGTCTTGGTCTGGAGGTCTCTGTCCAACCCTTGGGTAGCGGCATCCAATTGCGTGCTGAGAGTTGAAATCATGCCCAGGCTGGCTTGCTCATCTTCTGGAAGCGACCCGGTATATCTCGACTTAAATGCAGCCAACCTTGAATCCTGTTCGTTCATTTTGGCTCGCGCGTCATCCAGTGCCTTGTCGAGGAATGTCGTTGTTCCTTCCGCCGTAGCTTCACGGCTCTTCCCCCATTCTTCCGAGAACATCAAATAGATTTCGGAGCACACTTGCTGTGCGAGACGCGCGGTGCCAAGTGTGACTGTGATTTTGAAACCAGGAAGCTGGGAAGCCCTTGTATCTTCCATGGCGTGAATGGCATCCACCTGAATCGCTTCGCGGAGTTTCTGGACTCGCCCTTCCAAGCTTAATTTTGAATTATTAAATAGATTAAACCGGTCAAGCAGCGGCTGCAGATATGCTCGGCTAATGATTTGTTCCTTCATCGAAGCGAGGCGGTCATTCAATTGCCCCGTGATCATCGTAGGCACTATTTCCTGGGACACGCTTTGTCCTTGAATCAGAACTTGCGTCGTAGATGAATAACGGGGTGGAATAATGCGCGCGGCAATATACGCCCCCACGCAAAGCACGATCGGCGGCAAAACCAGCAGCCAAATGTGGCGGCGCACGATCCCGATGTAGTCTTCCATCGTCATATCACGGTGTCCAAGCATTAATTCTCCCCCAGTTTCGCCACGTTCCCAGCTCAGTAAAGCGGGATTGGACGGAAGTCAAAGTTGATCCCGACCCAGATTTGATGGCGGTTAAAGCTCACGGCGCAGGCAGGGCCGGCGCAGACAGGACCATTCGCGTTTTGGTGCAGGTAACTATAATTTACGTAGAAATCCGCTCTCTGGGCGACCTTATAATCCACACCCGCCCCCCCGTAGAGGCCTTGATATGTAGTCGTCGCTACTGATTGTTGAGGCAGGGATTGATTGAACGAGTAGCCAAAGTTCCCGTAAATTGTCGTCCTGCGTCCCAACTGATGGTTCGCTGAAATCTGTGCCGTGTCCCCGCTGGCCCCGGCGATGATCCCAGAGCCCCCAGTGACGCCGCGTGAAAATGAGGCGGAAATCGCCGACTCTTTGAATTGGTAGTTGAGGCCGGCGTTTGCGCCAAACAGAGTTCTCCCAATTACGATTGAGCTGCCCGGAGGCGTTTCGTAATTCAGTTCCGGGCCCGCTCCCACTTGAAAAGCCAGACGCCCTGTAATGTGATGCCCGTAGCTGACCAAAACCTGGCTGTCGTTAATCGTGGAATTTGTCGAGCTGAAGCTATAATTATTGTACTGGTAGCTTACGCCGAGAACGTCGCGGGCGTTCAACGCGTAGTTGTATCCGAAGCCGAAATTATAGTTTGTCGGATCCAGGAAACCCGGGGTCGTGAAGTGGAGCAGGCCATAGCCCCCAGTGAAAGTAAATGCGGTGCGCTGGCTGGCCTCAACCTGTATTTGCGCAAGGATGACATTGCTCACGCGCATGTCTTGTGTAGTCAAGATCGTTTGGCTCGGCGGAACCGAGGGGTTCAGAAAACTCACATTCCCCAGATTCGATTGCGTTATTCCAAGCATTTGAAATCCAAAAGAAGAATCCGGTAGATAACTGAATAGGTCGTCGAGCCGCAGTGACCACCGGCGGAACTGGACTGCCTCCGCGACTTCAAACTGGTGATACATCTTATCGAATCCCGAATTCTGGGCATCCAACAAGCCTCCTCCGGCGTAGCGGAACATCATTTCCGAGGTCCGGCCTGTGTGATGCAACTCCAAATGTCCTCCGAAATTCGAAATCTCATTCCACATACCTGGAGTCGCAGCCCCCGGAAAATTTGAGTCGAAGGACTCGGCTGCCTGGACACCAATGCGAATCTGGCTGCGCTCTTCATTGCTCTCGCCAACGCTGGGCGCGAGGCCGCCGGTCACAACGCTTGCTGTGGTTTGTATGGGAGAAGCGGTATCGCCATTGGATCCGGATTGCGAGCCATCGGGATTCGTAATCGGTTGCACTGGTGTCGTTGGCTGCGCCGGCTGCGTCGGGTTTGTTGTTGGCGGCGGCGGCGGCGGCGGTTGCTGTTGCTGCTGTGCTTGAGCTGACGCCACACACACCGCCGCGGCGAGGATGGGAGCCCACATGCGTTTTGAAAAACTCAACATTAGCTTCTTTCTCCTTGCTTACGGCACGACGATGGTGTCGCCAGCCCTCAAAACAATGTTCTGTTCCGCGTTTTTCCCATTGACGACGTCCTTGTAATTGAACGGCAGGCGAATCTGCTTTCCGTTTTCAGTGCGAAGAACCACGATGTTCGTTTCCTTAGCCCAAAGGATCAGGCCGCCCGCGCTTGAAATAGCCTGCAGGACAGTCATGCCGGGAAACATGGGATAGGCTCCCGCGCGCGCCACCTGTCCAAGGACGTACACTCGCTGACTGTTCATGGCTGTAACGATTACGGTCACGTGAGGATCTTTGATGAGTGCCTTGGTCAGCTTTTCAGTGATCTCCACCCGTAGTTGCGCGGGTGTCTTGCCGGCTGCTTGCACGTCATTGATCAAGGGAAGTGAAATCATCCCATCGGGCCGCACCGGGACGGCGGCGAGCGTCAGGTTCGGTTCGTTCCAAACGCTGATGCTCAGCTCGTCGCTCGCGCCGATAATGTAGGTGGAATCTGCGGCCGTGGGAGCGGGTTGGGCTTGTCCAGCATTGGCAGAAGGAGCGGAGCCTCGGTTGTCTTGGTTATTCGATTTCGGATTTTCTTTTTGCGCAAACGCCGGGACTGCCAGCACCGCGGCCAGCGCAACCATCGCGAACTTTAATATTCGGCTCATAATCCTCTCCTGCAAAACTCTTCTTAAGAACCTTCGGAATCTTCCAGTCCCAATTGCTTGAGCTTATAAAGAAGCGCCTTGTAGCTGATTTGCAATTCCAGTGCGGCCTTTTTCCGATTCCAATGAGTGCGCGTGAGCGCGCGGGAAATAAGTTCCCGCTCCGCGTGGCGGCTCGCCGCTCGCGCGGTCGCTTTTAGGGAAGGAATGGAGCCACCACCAGATTTCGCGATGTCCGGGGAGATCTCAACAAGATCGGCCAGCGCCACGTCCGGGTCTCCGGTGGCGACGATCTTTTTCATGGCATTCTCAAGCTGGCGCACATTGCCCGGCCAGGAATAGGCGGCCAGTCGCGCCAACAATCCCTCCGTCATCACTGGCCGTTCACGCTCGAAGAGCGTGGCATATTTCGTCAGGAAAAAATTCGCCAGGTCGGAAATGTCTTCCTTGCGATCCCTCAATGGCGGAATCCTGACGGACACGCCGTTTAGCCGGAAATAAAGTTCTTCAGCGAACCTTCCGGCCCTGAGTTCTTCTTCGAGGTTGCGACGCGATGTCGAGATGAGCCGGGCGCCAACGGGGTCGCCATTGTGGACCCCATTTCCCTCCGGCAAGAGATCCAGCAACTGCCGCTGTCCATCGGAATCAAGTTCGTTGATCTCGTCGAGAAAAACCGTGCCGCGGAACGTCCCGTTCGAAAATCCTCCGTTAACGGGATCCTTGAGCCGTGAGGTAAGCCGGTCGGGTATCAATGTCCGGCACCGCGTCTTGGTAAAAGGCTCATTTCGACGGTCGGAAAGCTGGTGAATCTGAAGCGCGAGGACTTCCTTCCCCGTTCCGCTTTCCCCAGTCAGCAGGACCGGAATATCGGTACGCGCCGTATCAGTCACGACCCGGCGCAGCCTTAGCATCGCTGGACTCATTCCCCACACAAAAATGTGGTTAATAGGAGCAGACAGGCTGGCTTCTGGCTCAATCGCCGATGAGTCGTATGGGCTTACCCGCATTACTCCTCCAAGGGGGTCCACCGGAAACACTGCTAAAGACCATTTCTGTACCGAGTAGTGGAAGAGCACGGTAGATACCATGAGGGGGTAGTGGCGGGTAGTGTCCTGAATCAGTCGTAAGTAATTGAAGATAAACGGCTTAGTGGCCATTTTTGGCAGTAGAAAGATGCCCTGGACCATTCTGATACTCCAAACCTTTTCCACTTGGCGGAAAAGAGTTATCCACCACTCTTGACCCCTACTTTGGAGTGAAATTCTGTGATTTTGCCCGAATCAGGGGCCCAATTTCATTGACAAAAACCTGCTGATTCTTAATGAACGTACCCCACGATTCCGGGATAAAAATCGAATCAGGGCTAACTTGACCGAATTCGGAAGGAGGGAACTCGACTCGCAAGTTTGGTTCAGAAGATTCGGGCATAGGGCGGTGCGATTAGGGCAAATCCGGTTCTGATTGGCCAGTGGTCGTCATCAGTCTGATGATGGAGTCTTGGGGATCACCGTGGCAAGGCTTTCGACTGGGGTCGCCGGCGCAAGTCGGCGCGAAGGAAGACCTGCTTGCCGAATCTTGTAAAGAAGCGCGCGGTAACTGATCTTCAGGTCTTTGGCAGCGCGTTTTCGGTTCCAACGGTGGGCGATCAGCGTGCGCAGAATAATTTTCTTCTCGAGTCGTTGGACTGTCTGTCGAGTAACAACTTTGAGCTGCATCGGGCCTGAGGATGGGAACTCCAATTCGCCTTCTGCTGCCTCTGCCGCGCCGAGCAGCTCATTTAAGACGGATTCTTCGGACCCCAGAATCGCATAGCGCTCGACCAGATTGCTTAACTCACGAATATTGCCCGGCCAGAGGTGCTTTTGCAGGAGCCGGATCAGAGTGGCGGATGGCGCTGGTGGATTGACGTTGTGTTTGCGTGAGAAGAACCCCAGAAAATATTCAATCAATTCGCACAGGTCTTCCCCACGCTCTCTGAGCGGCGGGAGCTGAATTTTCAGCACATTGATGCGGTAAAAAAGATCTTGGCGGAATCTGCCGCTATGAATTTCGTCTTCGAGCTGGCGGTTCGTCGCGCAAATTATGCGCACATCCACGTGCGTTTCCTCGCGCGCTCCGATGCGCCAGAACTGGTTATCCTGCAAGAGCTGCAATAGCTTGGCCTGCAGCCCCAGATCCATCTCGGATATCTCGTCGAGGAAAAGCGTTCCTCTGTCCGCCATCTCAGCGCGGCCGGGCTTCGATCCGTAGGCCCCGGTGAATGACCCTTTCTCATACCCAAAAAGTTCTGACTCAAGCAGCGTTCCGGGAATTGCGGGGCAGTTCACTTTCACGAATGGTCCGGCAGCGCGCTCCGAAAGCCGGTGTATCATCCGGGCGATAAGTTCCTTGCCCGTGCCACTTTCACCTTGCAGAAGGACGGGTACCTTGGTCGCTGAGATTTTTTCGACCTTTTGGCGGATCGCACGCATGGCCTCGGAGCGGCCAAATATAACCGCGTCGGAGGGCAATTCCTCCGACCCGTTATTGCCATTGGAAGCGAATTGGAAGCCGGGCGCAGCCATGGAAACGAACTTACTGAGTCCCCCCCAAACAGACTTGAGGATTCGCACCCTGATTGCCAAATTGGGCCGTTTTTCCTGATTTGAAGCTGAAATCTGATTAAGTCTCTTGTTCTGTGTGAGTTACGTGATTTCTTGAGGCAACAAACTCATCGAAAAGAGGTGCGGGACCAGCGAATTCGAAGAAGAAATCAGCCAGGTGCGGGCTCAAGAATGGAAAACCTGTTTCACACATGGGTACAAAGGTTACCTCGGATCCTGAATGGCAAGATCACAGACGCAATGATTGAGGGGTTCTCCAACTGGTGACAATCCAGGATTCCCGAGGGGGCTAATTGCTAAGGAAACCTCCTGAGGAAGTAGCTTTACGTTTCCGAGAAGAGAAATAGAATCTGTAGTATGCCGCAGGAAACAGGTGAAAAGGCGAGACGGTACACGAGGATCGGCTTGCCAAAGGGAATGACGGTCGCATGGCAGGCCGGTGGCGCGCGCATCATATCGCGCATCGGTACGCTGGGCCTCGGCGGCCTTTTCATTTACACGAAGCAGCCGGCTGCTGTCGGTGAAGTTCTCAAACTCGTGTTCGACGTTCCCGGCGGAGAAGTTCGCGCGCGCGCGGTAGTGCGAAGTGTGTTGACCGGCAAAGGAATGGGGATTGAGTTTACGGCCATGCAGCCCGAAGCGCGCGCGCGGTTGACGCAGGTTCTTCGCCGCCTGCAAGCTTTGTAGATATTCAGGCGCAGCCTATCGCTTGGGGAAAACAAAGGCTTCGAGCAAGTCCGCGCGCGCCTTCTGGTCTGACGAGATTACGCGCAATAGGTCCGCCACAGAAATCGCTCCGCGAAACTCCCCGCCTTCCTTTACAACCAGCAGGTGGAAAACCCCATGCTTTTCCATTAGCAGGAGACATTCTTCGAGACCCATTTCCGGGGACACCGTCACAAGGTCCCGCGTCATGATCTCCGTAACTCGCATCCACGCGGGGCATTTGTTCTCAGCGGCCACGCGGTCGGAAATATCGCTTTGAGAAACGACCCCGGTAAGCTTGCCCGAAGCATCGAGCACACCAACAGACCGTACTTCCTGATCGCGCAGATACCGGGCCACTTCATGGACGGTGGCATTTTCCGAAACGGAATAGACGTCTTTGCGTGAGCTGATCAGGTCTGCAACGCGCATCAGTAACCTCCCGGGTGGGCGATTGCCGCGATAGTAGGACGATCGGACTCTCTTTTCAATTGGAAACATTTGTTGCGATCAAATCGATTGTAGAACGTAATTCCGGATCGGACTTAGTACTGACGGTGGGGTCAAACCCGCACATGGCAGCTGTTAACGATTGCAGGCGAAGAACCGTCATCCTCCATGGTGATTGTCTAGTCTCCGAATTGAATGGGCTCAATTTGCGGATGGAAAAGTGAACGGCGAGAGATACTATCCGGGAATCGGAGTTACTTTGGACTCGTTGCCATTCACTGATTCTGCGGGTCGCTCTCGGCAAGCGGAAACGCGTCCCGTGCCTATGGATGAAGCGGATGTGATTGCGGCTCGAACGGGTGATCGCGCAGCTTTTGGCCGCCTCTACGCCCGTTTCCTTCCAATGGTGCACGGACTCTTGCTTTCACGTGTTCCTTACGCCGATGTGGATGACCTCGCGCAAGAAGTTTTCCTGCAGGCGCTACGGAAGCTTGCATCACTTCGGGATCCCGCGGCGTTTGGCGGGTGGCTCGCCACGATTGCCCGCAACCGGGCTCACGATTTCTTCCGCGGCGCGCGCGTGGACGTGGAGTTGCCGGAAACGATTACTGCGAAAACAGGGAAGCCGGACGCGGAAGCTCTGGCGGCATTGACAGCAATTCGCCGCCTGCCCGAAGCGTACCGGGAAACATTAATCCTGAGGCTGGTGGAAGGAATGAGCGGACCGGAGATCGCGGCCCGCACAGGACTCACCCCCGGCTCGGTGCGCGTAAATCTTCATCGCGGGATGGCGCAACTCCGCCAGATTCTCGGCAAGGGATGATGATTGCTATGAGCAACGACTACCTTTGGGATCCACAGAATGCAAACGTCCAGCCGGACGCGGAAGTCGCGCGGCTGGAAAAACTTCTTGGTAAGTTTCGCGCGCCTGCGGCGAGCGATCGACCTTTTGCGGAGCCATCCTCGATTAGCATATTCCCGCGCAAATTTTCGCTTGCAGGTTGGCGCACGCCGATTGCGATCGCAACCGCAGCCGCAGTAATCATTGCGTCAGCCTGGATAGCTTTGCGATGGCATGGCAGTCCAGCGGAGACGTGGCGGGTCGCGCGTTTAGAGGGCTCGCCGCGCGTGGGGCTGCAATCGGTTGGAGAAAACCTCAAGCTGCAATCAGGGCAAACACTTGAAACGGATTCCGCTTCACGAGCGCGAATTGATATTGGAGATATCGGCGAAGTTGAAGTGGGGCCGGAATCCCGCGTGCGCTTTTTGGAAGTGCGCAGTCAGGACGGCAGCCTGGCGTTGTATCAAGGCACCATTCAGGCATTGATCTGGGCGCCGCCCCGGCGCTTCTCAGTGCAGACATCTTCTGCCGTTGCGGTGGACCTCGGCTGCAGTTACACATTGCACGTGGATGCAAATGGCGAAGGGTGGATGCGTGTCACCATGGGCTGGGTCGCATTCCAGCACGGTGGACGCGAGTCATTCGTCCCGGTGGGCGCTTTGTGTTTGATTCACTCAGGGTCGGGCCCCGGAACACCTTTCTACGAGGATTCCGCAAAGGAATTTCAAAGTGCGCTTGCTTCATTTGACGTAACGACATCCAATCCACCGTATGGCGTTGGTGTGACTCATAGTGAATTCCTACAAGAGTTGGTGCGATTCGCACGTCCGCGCGACGCAATCACGCTCTGGCACCTTCTCTCTCGCACGGATGGCAACGACCGCGCGCACGTTTTCGACCGATTAGCCGAATTTATTCCGCCGCCGGAAGGTGTGACTCGCGAGGGAATTCTCACAGGCGATCCGCACATGCGCGACTTATATTGGGATGCGTTGGGACTGCGCGATACCGAATGGTGGCGCGAATGGAAGCGAGATTTTCCAAGCAAGTGACCGTGCGGCCAAGTTTTCACGGCTAACACCTTTCTCACATGGACAGTGTTGGTGCGACAGCAAGTCCAGACAGGCTCCGCCTCCACTGTCAGCACGTTCCCTAAATGATGAGGAGTTGAGAAAACAGAATTAGTGCGAGTTCGATCGCTCGCCGCGAATGATGTCGTAGCGCTCGATCACCGCAGCGACACCTACGCGCCTGGAATCTTCCTGGTCATCGTGTTCAACCCGGATCACGCGGCCTTGTGCACGCACCAGAACCTCCGTGCCGCGCGTGATTTCAGAGGGCAACGTCAGCGTGATGTCGAGTTCGGCCCCCGCTTCGAGATCCTTGTCCAAAGTGAAATAGACCCCGCGCGTGGAGATGTCGCGCGTACGGCCATTTTGCGAATCCGCGGTCTTGTCAACGGGAACACGTATTACGACCGGCAAGGACAAGTCGTAACGGCGAGATGTTCGTCGTTCTGTCATATTCCCCCTGATTCACTTTTCCGGAAGAGCACAAGCCTTACCGGGTGGATGTAAAGTGCAATCAGGATGCCAAAGACCATTTCGGCAATCTATTACTATCCTGAATGGTAGGCACCCTTTTCATTCTGGTATGTAGGTCGCGCACTGCCCTTAACCCCATGCATATCAGTGACATACACTCAATAAAGCTATCATCATTGAGAGCTATGAAGGCTCATATTTCCCCGCCAACTCGGGCTGCATTTTCCCCGATTCCCCCGGCTGTTGAGGCTTGAAGGCAGACGCCCCAGCCACATGTCTAGAAGCTGCAATAAGTTGCAGCCCATAAGTCCTATGACTCGTGCACGGCTCCAACAGGCGCCGGAGTAGCGCTCTGTGGCGTCTCCTTTGCGGCGTTGTCGGCTTTGGCCCGAGCCCCGCGCCCGCTATCCAGGTTGAATTGCCGCATCTTGTAAAGGAGGGCCTTGTAACTTATGCCCAGCAACTTTGCGGCATCCTTGCGGCACCAGCGCGTCTTCTCAAGCGCCACTGCGATCGCTTCCATTTCGGCTTCATCCTTCAAGCCGCGGACAAGAGCTTTCAGGCCCATGTCTTTCGGCACAGTCGATTCCGGCCGCGGAGCCGTCCGCTGCCTTGCGGCAGACATCTCCACCAATTCGCGCAGGCTGCCTTCATCGTCTTCCAGTATGACGTATCGTTTGACGAAGTTCTCGAGCTCGCGGAGATTTCCGGGCCACTCGTATCGCACCGCGGCATCCAGCAAATGCTGCGATGGCACGGGAGCTTCTTTATTGAATTTCTCACTGTATTGCTGGAGGAAATGCCGGAAGAGCATCGGGATTTCCTGGCTGCGCTCGCGGAGCGGCGGGATTTGAATGGATAGGACGTTTAAGCGGTAGTAGAGATCCTCGCGGAAGCGTCCGGACTTCATCGCTTCCTGCACATCCACGTTCGTTGCGGCAAGGACGCGGACATCCACTTCGATGAGCTGGCGGCCGCCCAGGCGGGAATACTGGTGGTCCTGAAGGACGTGGAGCAGCTTGGCCTGCATGTGCGAGCTCATCTCCGCGATTTCGTCGAGGAAGATGGTGCCCTTGTTGGCCAGCTCAAATTTGCCGGGCTTTGAGCGCACGGCTCCAGTAAATGCGCCTTGCTCATAACCGAATAATTCCGATTCCAGCAACTCGCCCGGCAGCGCTGCGCAATTGACCTTTACAAAAGGCTGGGTGCGGCGCACAGAACGGAGATGGATCATTCGCGCGACCACTTCCTTGCCCACCCCGCTTTCCCCCATTATGAAAACGGGCACGTCAACCGGCGCGATCTGGAGAATTTGCTGGCGGATGCGAACCATTTGCGGGCTGGCTGCCAGGAAGCTGAGATCCTCGGTGATTTGATCGCAATATTCGCGGAGCGCGGTGTTCTCCTCGCGAAGTTTTTTCTTCTGTTGGCACTTTAGAAGGGCGGCGTCCAATTCGCTTTTTTCAAAGGGTTTCGTGATGTAGTCCTGTGCGCCGAGGCGGATGGCTTCCACCACCGTGCCGACTTCGTTGGTGCACGAGAGCATGATGATGTTGAGCTGGCGGTTTGCCTGCAGCAGCCGCTTCAGCGTTTCAAGCCCGTTCAATTCGGGCATAAAGATGTCCAGGATGATGTAATCGGGGGTTTCGCCTCCGGCGACGCGCTCAATGGCTTCGACTCCCGAGCTGAGCGTCTCGACGGAATAGCCGTCAACTTCGAGCAGCGTTTGCAAATATTTGCGGATGCTGGGTTCGTCGTCCACCACCATAATGCGTTCTTTTTCTGTTACTGCGCTTTCTCTTCGTGTAGGTCTCATTGTATTTTTTCCAAGGGCAGCAGGATTGTAAAGGTAGCGCCGCGGCCCATTTCGCTATCCACCCAAATTTTTCCGCGATGCGCCTGGACCAGCCGCTTGGCAATTGCCAGCCCCAGACCCATGCCGGAGGACGTGCGGTCCACGCGGACAAAGTCCTCGAAGATTTCTTGATGGTGCTCGGCGGAAATGCCCCGGCCGGTGTCCGTCACGAAAACCTTTACACTATTCGGGTGGCGGAGGAGCTGCTTCCGGCGTTCAGCTTCCAAAGGCTCTCCTGAACTCCGGCGCTCCCAGAAATACGGCTCCGCGGCGAGCAGGACGCTCCCGCCCGAGGGAGTGTGCTTCAAAGCATTGTCCAACAGGTTTGCGGCGGCTTGCTGCACCTTCTGGTAATCGAAACGGAAGAACGGCAAATTTTCCGCGAGCCGGACCTCCAAACGCACCTGCTTGCGTTGAAATGCTTCGTTCCACCGGTCCGTCAAATCCGTCAGGCAATCGCGGATATCATTCTCGTGGAGATGAAGCACGAGCTTTCCGCTTTCCAGCGCGGAGTAATTCAAGAACATCGAGACCAGCCGCACCAGCCGCTCGCAGCTCTCTTTGGAATCCTGCAAAATCTCGCGTTGCTTGTCGGCTAGTTTTCCCAAGGACCCGGAAAGCAACAGATCGTAGTAACCCTTGATGACCGCGAGCGGTGTTTTCAACTCATGGGCCGCCGACGCCAGAAACACCGTCTTCTGCCGATTGACTTCCTGCAAACGGAGATAGGCCGCCAACAAATTTCGGTAAGTAATCTCGCGTTCCTGCAGCAGCGCCTGAACAGTGTGCTGCTCCTTGGGGTCCGTTTCTTGTTCGGTCGGTGTGGCATCCACCTGGACAACAAGCCAATCCGGTTCCGGCAACCAGCGTATTTGCGCCTGCGCCATTTCCCCGCGGCAATTTAATTGGAGTGAGATCTCCGATTCGCCGCCTTCGATTTGGCCGATTAAAACGCCGGGGTCCACGCGCAGCAGATGTGTGAACAGGTTCACTTCGCCAAGATCGGTTCCGCCGGAAGATCCAATGCACTGCCGGGCGTGCAGATTGGCCATGACGATGCGGCCGCCCCGCTCCGCGATGATGACCGGGCGATCCAGCGCATCGAGCAGGCTTTGCACAATGCTCGAAGAGAGACCTACCGCGCTCAGATTCTCGGCAACGACTCCCTTGTACAAAACTGCCTCCTAAGGCTCCCGTGCTGGGACAGTGGAGGGTGGGAAGGCACCACTCCAATCTTTTACTCTCAGGCAGGGATGCAACGAGGACGGCAAATAGTGGCAAACAAGGTTCCAAGTGTCAATGGTAAAGGAGTCCCGTACTTCACATAAGTGCCAAAGAAATTGACAGAATGGGCCAAATCAAATCGTCAAAGCAATTTCCCAGATCTGTGCTAGACCGCTATCTCCTTAATTTACAAGCATTTGCAGATTTCCACATGTGAGGAAGAGGTTGGCACCTTATATGCTCCTTCCGTTGAGTACTGGCCCAATAGTACTAATGGCCGGGAAGACTTTTTCCAATCAAACGAAGGGATGACAAACGCTTGACCCCCGCCGAGCGGCGTCGTTCACCGCGAATAAGACTGCAAATTCCCATGTTCATCCGGGGTGTGGATGCTTCCGGATCGACGTTTCTTGATTTGACAAAAACATTTGATATCAGCTCTACAGGCGCTTTTTTGGCGAGCCCCCGGGCGATTAGCCAGGATTCTGTTGTCCAATTGACAATTCCGGCGCCGTCTCCCTCCGCGTCTATTTACTCCCGCGTTCCGCCAGAGACCCCGCCAATCCAAGCGAGGATCCGGCGTCACGAGAAAGACGGAGATGCGCAATTGGTGGGTGTTGAGTTCTTGAAGGCGCTCGAGTAAAGCCAGGAATTTGCCAGTAAAGGATAATTACCCTTCCAGTAGGAATTACCCCAATCATTAAAGAATGTGCAAGAAATTACACACTTCTCGATTTCGTGTCCCTTTTTCTTCCCGAATATGGATAAATCTATCTGCCCGGCAAGAAACGACACGCACAAAGTGCACTTATTCTTGGATTCGGAATTGATTGCTCTATGGCAACGCGAGTGCTATCTATAAGTGTTGATTCTACGCTGTCCCCGCTCCCCGCTGGGATAGATCAGGACGGAACCACTTAATGGCGATGTCCGGTCCCGGACGCCCTTTGGGCATGTCTCTGCCCGTTGAAGATAGCTTCTTCGAATTGCTGATCGACACCCTTGAGGGTCTGGATCGGCCCGCCCGAGGATTGTTTCTCCAAAGACTTCTAAAATCACTCACACAGATAGATTTTACGGAATCGCTCAGCCTGGAAATTTGGGAGCGGATTTTAGACCGGCGCGCAGAATTAAAGATGTTGGTTGGACGACCCGTCGCGCTGAAAACGGCGATGATGGACGTACTCACCACCTCAAATTATCTTCGACAGCCGATCCTGATGGAGTACGAGGAACTGAAGAAGTTGCAAGTCAACGCGGCGACGGACCCGCTCACGGGGCTCTATAACCGGCGATTGTTTGAGGAGTATTTCGAGAAAGAGCTGAACCGCTCGCGGCGCTATGACTTGAGCCTGGCGCTGATCGTTCTGGATCTCCACATGTTCAAAGATGTCAATGACCGCTTCGGTCATCCGCGCGGCGATGAAGTGCTGCGCATGGCCGCCAGCACTCTGCGCCATTCGATGCGCACTTCGGATTATGCTTTCCGAATCGGCGGCGACGAATTTGCTTTGCTTCTGCCGCAAGCGGATGCAGAACAAGCGGCAACGCTTGGACGCCGCATCCACACGAATTTTTCCGCAGTCCTGCAACCACATCGAATGGATCTTCCGCTCGGGCTCGACTACGGGCTCGCTGTATATCCGCAGGATGGAGACCAGACTTCGATCCTCATGAAAGTTGCGGATGAGCGGCTCTATCAAATGAAATATGCGAATCGGCCGCAACCGGGACCGGGAGCAGCCGCTGCGCCGCAGGCTCCCTCGCGCCGTGCGATGGATCGCCTGCAGCCCCCCGCGTCTCAGCCTCAACCAGCCGCGGGTCTGGCAGGCGAAGCAACTCCATCGCCTTCGCGGCCGCAACAATCTCCAAGTCAGCCTGCAAAAGAAATCCCGCAGAAACCGCCGGCAGAAAACGCCTCAGTTGCTAAGTCATCCAGCGTGGAAAGGCGCAGGTGGGAGCGCATTTCCCTCGCCGGGAAGAAAGCATTCGCGACAGTGGGGAACGGCGCCGAATTGAGGTTGCGAGTGATTGACATGAGCCACGGCGGCGTTGCCCTGGAAGCAGAGGGAACTATGAATCTGGGCGAAGCGTTCCACGCCGTGCTTCACGTGCCCATACTTCCGGCAACGCGCGTGAGGCTGAAAAAACTTTACACCTATCCCGGCAAGGGACCGCAGTCACGCGTCGGCTGCCAGTTTATCGTTTAGTGCGAGTTGGTTTAGATTTCCCACAGCAGAGTTGAACAGCCACCGATCTCATTTTTGCTAACCATTCATTCCCATCTTCTGCTTTATCGCGCGGGAAACAAATAAGAGCGCTTGTTGCAGGCGCACGAGGCCGAGGCACCAGCGAGTGCGTGCTTGATCCGCGTTCGCGCCGTGGGCGGTGAGCGAGATTCTCAGGGCCGCGCCATCGCGTCCGGATGCTTTGTAACTGCATGGCAGGATTTCGAGCCGGGCCGCAAGTGTATCCGCGGAAAAATCTTTCATCCACAATTCAACAAGCCGCCCAACCACATCCTCAAACCGCTCCGGCATGGCGTTGAAGCGAACGTCCGCGAAGATCAATTCAATCCGTGAGTGGAAGGAATCCTCGCCGCCAGCTTGCTGCGAGGGCGTGGGCCAGGCTTTTGCGCGGACAGTAAGGAATAGAGAGCCTTCCTCATTTAATTCCAGAAGAAGGCGGGCGAGCGGAGGATTCTCACGCGCCGCCGCGATTTGCGTGATGGCGCCCGGGTTCTCGCGAAGATCGAGATACTCTTCGCCCGCCGCATTTTTCCACGGGAATTCGATGCGAGCGGTTTTGTCGCTCAGCAGATTCGCGGCTTCCACGCGCATAGCGGAAAAGTTATCGCGTCACGCTGCGCACGACAAGCGAAAACCGCTTCGCGCATCGCAAAGATTCAAGCGACCTTAGGCCCCAACAGCCGCCGAGGTTTCATCCCCATATTCAACGCGCGAAGCCTCACTTGTCGTTTGCCGAACCGAGGCCGGCTGGCGCGATTCGAGCGGACGTATCACCTGTTCGGCGAACCGCTCCATCTCCTCGAACTGCGGGCTGCACTGCAGCAGCAGCAGGTCAACGCCCGCGCGTTCGTATTCGCCGATTCGGTTGGCGACCTGCTCCGGCGTGCCTACGAGTCCCGCGCGCAGCCCACGGTTCGAGACGGAATAATCTTCAAGGGAAAGTTTTTGTTCGAGCTTGGTGCCCGCAAGCCATTGCTGGTAGTTCTCAAATCCCGCGGCGTTTTGATTGACGTTTGTGATGCGCGTGCGCTCGGCTTCCGCTTCTTCCGGCGTTTCGCGCACGATGAAATAACCGGCCATGCCGAATTTCATCGGCGGCAAGCCGAACCGTTCCCGGCGCGCGGAAAGATCCTCCACACGCTGCCGGATGCGGTCCGGAGGATCGCCGTGCATCACGTAAGCGTCACACGTGCGCGCGATGAGATCCTTCGCCGCCTCCGATTCGCCGCCCGCATATATCACCGGCCGTGGACGCGAGACAGGCTTTGGTTCGAGCGCCGTATTCTCCACGCGAAAATATTTGCCGGAGTAGGTGGTGCGCTCGCGCGACCAAACGCTGTCGAGCACATCAAGCCATTCGGCCGTGCGCGCGTAACGGTCGTCGTGCAGTTCGAAGGGCACGCCGTATTGCTTGGCCTCGTCGGCCCACCATGACGAGACGACATTGAGCGAAATCCTGCCACCGCTGATGTGGTCAATGTTCGCAGCCTGCTTTGCGAGCAGCGCGGGCAGATGGAAATTCGGGCGCACGGCGACCATCAACTCGAGTTTCCGCGTAACTGCCGCGAGCGCCGCCGCCGTTGACCATGCGTCCAGCGACGGAGCCAGCGGGCCCTTGATGTCATTTAGGTTGAGCTCGGCGATAAGAGTGATGTCATATCCGATCTCTTCGCTGCGGCGGGCGAGACGGCTTACGTAGTCCCAGCTTGCCGCCATTCCCTCATCTTCCACGTTCCGCAGCCATCCGCCGAAAACAGGAAGCCAGTATCCGTATCGCATCAGCGTGCCTCCCGTTCGAGGAAATCGGCCAGGCGCGCGTGCGGATCGAGCCCGACCACGCGAGTTGCGTCGGCGACAAAATTGGAAAGCGCGTTGATGTCGTAATAAAGGAGCTTGCCGTCACGGTCGTCAATTACATATTCCACGCCGCCGACTTCGATTTTTGCGGCGGCCATGATGCGTTCGACGGCGTCAATTACTTCAGCGGGCGGCGTGTAGCCTTCCACGCGCAGCCCGGATTTCGGCGCGTCTACCGGGCAAGCCGAGCGGACAAGCTCCTGGCCATCGGACGTACGGCAAATGTCCGCCGGGCAGAGGTTGAATCCTTCGCCGGAAAGATAAACGCGAATTGCGTAGAGATACTTTCCGCCAACAACTTCTACTCGCGTGATGTATCCGCCGCGCGCGGGAATGAATTCCTGCACCAGCGCGGTGTTGTCGAGCCCGAGATCGAGCCGGCCTTCAGCGGCGGCCTGTTCGAGATCTTCCGGGCGTTCAAAGCGGCGGATGCCTGCGCCGCTGCCGCCGATATTCGGCTTCACGACGACGGGAAAGCGCAGGCCGCGCGCCGCAGCGGGCGCTTCCGACGCATGATTAATCACTCGCGCGGCCGGGTAGGGCAGGCCAAGCGCCTCCGTCAGCGAAAGCTGCAGCGCCTTCGACGTTTCTACGGTAAACGCGCGATGGCCGTTCACGACGCGCGTGCCGGTGTCTTCGAGGTGCGCGAGAAAGCCGAGCGTGTAAAAAATCCCGTGGCCGTTTCCGCGCGTGTACGCCGAAGGGCTCATGCGGTTGAAGAGCAGCGAGTAGTCGCCGTTCTTCGAGGCGACGTCGTAATGATGGTGCCGCGCGTCAAGGCGGACGTAAGGCGTGCCGCGGCGGTCGAGCTCGGCGAATAGCGGCCGGAACCAGTCGGGGTGCTCGTAATAAATGGCGATTGGTTTTTTCTTGCCGTTCTTTTCTTTGTCGTGCGTCTTTTCAGCGTGTGTCGGATTCATTGTGATGCTCCTTGGAAAATAAAAAAGGCCGCCCGGTAAGGGGCGGCCTTGGAAATTCTAATCTGGGTGTCTTAGCTAGATTGCAGGGCCGCCCCGTCCAGTTGTGGGAGATTTACACATGGACATACAACAGAGGCAGACCTCAACGGTTAGCGGGCACACGCAGGAATTCAGTAGGAGAGCTGTCGAAGCCTGGTTGGAATCAGTTGCGTGCACTGGAATGGCTAAACCTTTACCCCGCAAAGACGATAGCTCAAGTTGGCCCAATCGTCAAATGGGCGCCAGAATGCCTTCCAGGAAACCAACCACGAAGTCTTAAACGGCAAATCACGAAGGTGAACCGCCATTCGGTGGCGCGGGCTGCTGCGCTTTTTGGAGCAGCGCGAGGACCTGCGCCCACGGGACGGGCGCCTGGTGCATGGCGAAAACGGTTGTCACGTCGAGCCCTTCGCGTTTGACGGCCTGAAAGACCTCGTAAGTCAGCTCGGGATCATAGAGCGAGCCGTCTCCATTGAGCACAAGAGTGTCGCTTGCGTAGAGAATGTGGTGCGCGGGAAAGTAGACCATGTACTGGCGTTCCGTGCCCGCGCCGCGAAGCGGATAAAGTTCCACTCGATTGTCACCAGTTCCGACAACCACTTTTCCCGCGACGATCCTCCAGTCCGGCTTCTTCGGGGATTGCGCGAGTGCGTCGGGGTTCAGCGTGCGCGGTTCGTTGACGAAGCGATCGAGCAGCGGACGATTGAGATCGAGAATGAATACGGGCAAACCGTCCGCGACGGATTGGCGGACGCCGCCAACGTGCGGCCAGGAATCAGACGTGGAAAGAACCGCCTTGACTTGCAGCCCAGGATGAAGCTGCTTCGCCCTGTCAATCACTCCCTGGGTGTAAATGCCGGAAATCGGAGCATCGAGAATCACGATTCCATCGTCTTGCTTGATAATTGTGGTGTTCCAGGTGCCCAAAAAGAGATCCACGCCGGGCGCGAGGACTGTGCTCTTATCGCCGCGGAAAGGGCTCGTGAAAGATTTCCTTTGTGCACTTTGCTGGACGGCCTTTTCGTCCATTGTGAACTGCTTTTCGTCTATCGCGACATTGAACTCCACATTGATTGCCTGCGTAGATTGCCAAATCGTGCCATTGCGTTCCTCGATGGCATTCGTCGGATAGACGACGCCATGGATGAGCATCCAGTTGTCGTAATAAATTCGCTGGCGGACGTCACCCCAGTAAGACCAGAAACCCTGGAATGCCTGCACGGTCTCGACCGCATCAGGGAGGTGGTTAAGTGCATTCACCAGAATCCGCACGGGCACTTTGCCCCAGGTGAAAGCCAATACGGTGTGTGGAGTGGAGCGGAGCATTTCGGGTTTCTCGAAATGCAGATCCGCGGACTGGAGAGCCGTGAGCATCAATCGCGCGGGGCCGAGGGCGAGCGTTTCGCGCAGGGTTTCAATATCGCCGAGCGTGCAAGGCTGGTCGGACTTTTCGCCGCGATAAACGCCACCGTTGACACCCACTACGAGTGTGGCATCGCTATCCGCTTGCCCGAGGTCAGATTCCGGCCATGTCATATGCGCCTGCTGATAGAAACGCCGGCCGTCCAAATCCAATGTTTCATGCGAGCGTTGATATGAAGAGAAGAAGGGATCTTGGCGGTAAGACTGCTCCATGATGGCAATGTGTCCGATGGTTTCGGCCCGGATTGACTTGAGCGATTCGAGGCGTTCGCGCCCGCCCATCGCGTCAAGCGCGAGCATCGCACAATCTCGAGGCGTTATTTTGCCGCAGGAATCAGCCACGACGCCGTTGCCGGCAGGTGCGGATTGGCATTGCGACGTGGGCGCAATTGTGAAGAAAAGGATCAGAACAAATGCAAAACGCCAGGGAAGTGCAGTGGAGAGTTTCATTGATTGTGCTCCAAGAATTTGAAATGACAGTAATGCCACCGTGTAATTCGGTCTTCCTGTCTTAACTCCGCGGACGATAAATTATCTAAACGGGACCAGCTCTGCTTGCAACGAAGCGGCAGCTCTTGGTCGGGCGGCCTTTCGAGGGGTTTCGTTGGAACCCCTGATAGGATACCAGGGTCAGTCATCACTCATGCCGCAGCGCAACCATCGGATCAACCATCGCGGCGCGCCGCGCGGGCAAATAACACGCCGTGACTCCGATGAGCGTCAGCACCAATGTCACTGTGAAGTAAGTGACCGGATCGGATCCGCCGATGCCAATCAGGAAGCTGCCCACCACGCGGCCAATCGCCAGCGCCGCCGCCAATCCAATTACCAGGCCCGCGCCGATGATGACCATCCCCTGCCTGCATACCATGCGGAGCACTTCAGCGGGCCGCGCGCCAAGCGCCATCCGAATTCCGATTTCGCGTGTGCGTTGCGCCGCTGTATACGAAACCACGCCATAGACGCCTACGGTTGCCAGAACCAGCCCCAACATCCCCAGCGATGCGGCCAGAACCGCGCCAGCCTTAAACAGGAATAGGCCGCCCACGCCCTTCATCGCTTCAGACATCGTCTGCACCGCATAGACCGGCATTGTCGGCTCAATCGCCTGAATGGTCCGTTCGGTGTCCTGTACGACGGACTCCGCGGAACCCGCCGCGCGAACTTGCAGCGTAGCCAGCGAAGAATCATGTTGCGTCATGGGCGCATAGAAAAATGGTTCGGGCGCCTCGGTCAATGCGCCGGTCTTGCTGTCCTTCACGACGCCCACAACTTCGAGCGTCTCCTTTGGCGCCCCCAGCACTGTGAACCGCCGGCCGATCGGATCTTCCTTGGGCCAATATCGTTGCGCCATTGTTTCGTTGATTACCGCGATGCGCTGCGTATTCTGCTTGTCGCCATCGGTTATCCCGCGCCCGCGCAAAACTGGAATGCGCATCACGTCGAAGTATTGAGGAGAAACGAAATTGTCGCTGGCCGAATCATGCTGTTGTCCGCTGGACACCGGACGCCCTTCAATTTCGATGGATCCTCCCAGTTCCACTTCGCCCATCGGAACCGTGGCGGCCAGCGCGGCGGACTGCACGCCGGGAACCGCGCTTACGCGTGCCAGCAATTGCTGGTAAAACTCCCGGCTTTGCGCTTCGCTGTAACCAACTGCGTGCGGGTCCATCGTGAAATTCATTACGTGCTGGGGATCAAATCCGAGGTCCGCAAAGTGCACATTTCCCAAACTTCGCGTGAATAATCCCGCTACAACCAACAGCGCGAGCGATCCTGCCACCTGCGCTACAACCAGCGCGCTACGCATCCGCTGCCGCCGGCGCGTCATGGATCGTTCGCCATCGTGCAGCATTGTGCTCAGATCCGTGCGCGATGCGCGCAGTGCCGGAACGATGCCTGCCAGGATTCCCGTGAGCAGCGCTATGCCAAACGCGAATGTAAACACGCGCCAATCAAAATGAAAATCCATCACGAAATGAAACGATGATCCCAAATTAATGGAACTCATCGCGCGGCTCGCGGCCAATCCAACCCCAATACCTGCAACGCATCCCAGTCCGGCAAGCAGCAAACTTTCCGCCAACAATTGGCGAATCAGCCGGCCACGCCCAGCACCCAGCGCCGCGCGTACTGCCATCTCCCGTCCTCTGGCTGCGGCCCGAACTAGCAACATGTTTGCAACGTTCAAGCACGCCAGCACCAGCACAAGGAACGCCAATCCAAGAAACAGCGCACCCAGCGTGGCGATCGGACTGTTCGCGGGATTCGAGTTTGGCCCCGCGGGTGTCAGCCGCCAAACATGCAAGACCATTCCCTCGTTGGTCTTCGGATATTCCTGGGCAAGACGCTGCGAAACAACTTTCAGTTCCGCCCCAGCTTGCTCGAGCGATACGCCGTCTTTCAATCGCGCGAACAACAACATGCTGCGCGTTTCGCGATTGGTCATGAAATCCGCGGGCCGGCCACCTTCCAGCGTTTGTGTTTGCATGCTCACCGGCAAATAAGCCTGGAAATCAAGCCCCACGCTTGGCCCCTGAAATCCCTTGGGCGCAACGCCTATAACCGTCATGTGGCGTCCGTTTACGGCCACGCTCTTTCCAATCACCGACGGGTCGCCGCCAAATCGCGTCACCCACGATGAATAGCTCAGCACCAGGAAGGGATCGGCGCCTGCAACCGCGCCCTCCGAAGGCAATAAGAATCGTCCCATCAAGGGACGAATCCCCATCATCTGGAAAAAATTGCCTGAAACGTAGGCGGTCGTGACCGGCTCGGTCTTGCCGTCCGCCGTCAACCCATCCTGTCCAATATCAAATGCCGCGACGTCGGAAAACGAGGCAGTGGTTTGCTTTTGAATGTCGGCAAAATCCGGGAATGAGAAGCCGTTGCTGTTGCGCCCCTTCTGCTGAATGGTCAGAAATGTCATGCGTTCCGGCTGGCTGATTGCCAGTGGCCGCAGCAGGATCCAGTCCACAATGCTGAAGATCGCCGTATTGGCTCCGATGCCGAGGGCCAGCGTCAATATCGCAATTGCGGTAAAGCCCGGATGCTTGCGCAGCATGCGCGCGCCGTACCAAAGGTCCTGCCATAGTGATCCCATGTGTTTTGCCTCTGCATTCCTATACGTTCAATACATCAAAAGGGTTCCCCCGGAAGAGGCTTTCTGAACCGGAGAATTTCGCCGTGGAAGATCTGGGACCGCGAGGAAAGGCCCGAGAGAATTACGTCCTTCATCCAATTATGGGACAGAGCCTCATGCGTTGTTCGGCAGGCCAGTTGAGCGCTCTTTGGCGGTGCTTCCTATGATCCCGCTCATGCGAGAATTGCGGCGAATGAGCAGCCAAGCGCAGGCAACGCCAACCAAGACCGAAGCGAGTACACCCGTTACCTGATCCGCTCCCCAGTTGCCCGGCACGATCAGTGTGCCGGATTGCAAAACGTTGTTGGCCGCATGAGCGAGCGCGGCAGGCCAAACGCTGCCGCTCCACCGCACCAGCCACGCCAATGCGAAGCTCATCGCGATCGTGCCGACCTGGAAGAGCAGTAGAGCCTGCAAAATCGGATGTCGCGCACCGTTGTAGGCTGCCAAATTCACCGGCAAGTGCCAGTATCCCCAGACCAGTCCTACCAAGAGAGTGCCTTTGAAAGGGCCCCAGCGGCGTTCCATTTCAGGCTGGAGGACGCCTCGCCAGCCGCCTTCCTCACCGATACCTCCTGTGAACATCAGGATCACTGAGGCGAGGCTTATCGTTAGGAAGAGGTTGAGCGCAAAAAAACCGAAGGTCTGATGTCCAGTGCCCAGCAGCGTGGCGACGTGATGGATTGAATCAATGCTTTGGCCATTTCCGCTGAGACGGAAGAAATCGTCATTCCAGCGCCCTTGGCGCCCAGCCAGGAGCAAGAGTTGTTGAATGATGCAAAAGGAGAATCCGACGAGGAGCGCAACTGGCCATAGTTTCCATCCGGTCTGCCGTATGCGCGTCCACACGGACCGCCGCGTTTCCGCGCCGGCAAGCAGGGCGGCCAGGATCGGAGCCCACATGGCAGCCATCAACCATATGCTCCCTTTTTGCGTGACGCCCCCTGCGATTGCGAGGCCTTGAAAAAGCCATCCGATGGAGAAGGTGAGGACTAGGAATAAGATGAGGGTCTTGGTTTTCATATTCGAGATTCCTTCCTGATCATAAAGAACTATCGCTTGAGCCGAATGCGGCCCAACTCACCACGCGCCACGCCTAAGAGCAACCGGTGGCTGGCCCAGAACAGCAGAAGGCCCCCAAAAATGAAGATCGGCATTGCCGCGTAGCCGAGCACTTCGTGCATCGACCCCGGGTCGCTGATATAGCCCAACAAGCCGAAGGCTCCGTTCGCCCGCAGAAAAAGGCCAATGTGGCCGGGGCTAAACGGCTTACACACTCCAGCCGCCGCGAGGACCAAACCCATGATTTCGATCACCCCCAAAGGCAGGATGACGAAAACGACTTGGGCCGTTGCGCGCACCCTGCCCAACAGCACCCCAATCAGTTGCCAAGGTCTCCCTCCCGCCACCGCACTCCGGAGAGCTTCTTCGTTTACGAAACGAGAAGCGTATTCCTCCGGGGAGCCGAATGCGCTTGCGAGGTCCAATTTGCCTTGCGAGAGGCGCTCCTCGATGTGCGAGCGCACCTCACTCACCAAGTCCTCCCGGATGTCGGAGGGAAGAGTTGTGAGCCCACGCCGGAAGCGGCGCAGGAAGTCGTCGACTTCTTTGGTTGATGGACTATTCACTTTCCTAAACCTTTCCGGCCAGGCGGTTGATTGCGGCCGCGTAGTCCGACCACGCGGCGAGCATGCCGCGCAAGATGCGTTCGCCATGCGGTGTGAGGGTGTAATACTTATGCGCATGACCTTGACCCTCGTCGACCCATTCCGTTGAGACCTTTTTTTCGTTGCGGAGCCGGGACAGCAGGGGATAGATGCTGCCGTCGCTGACCTCTAGTTCGAGTTCATTGAGGCGGTCGAGCAGCTCGAGGCCGTAGGAACGATTCGCGTTCAACAGGGCCAGGACGGCAAATTCCAGGGCGCCCTTCTTGAGCTGGGACTTCCAGTCGTTTACTTGCAATGTCACTTTATCTTGCATTGCACGTACTCTGGCATAGAAAGCTAATTGTTGTCAAGTCTTTTTTTCTCGAATCGCGGATTTACATACGAAGGGTTTGGCTGCCCCCATCCCCCGAGCTTTTGCATCCACGGCGCGATTCGCGTAATCTAATCGCTGTCCGTGGCTTAGCGACACGGCTGTGGAGTCCCAACCCCCGCCGCGCAGACCGGCCGCGAGGAAGGCAATCATGAAAACCGGCATCCATCCCGATTACCACGAAGTTCTCGTACATTGCGCCTGCGGGCACACCTTTAAGACTCGCTCGACCATTAAGGGCGACATGCTGAGGGTCGAAATCTGCTCGAACTGCCACCCGTTCTTCACCGGCAAGCAAAAGCTGCTGGATACGGCCGGGCGCATCGAGCGTTTCAACCGCAAATACGCCAAAAACGAACCCGCGAAGCCCGCCGAAGCCGCAAAGAAGTAGCGCACAACCCGCTGCTCTCAATGTGCGACGGTCGCACAGGCCGCGCCCACATTTTGAAAGCGGTGTAGAATGCCCGCGAGCGATGGCCACGCAACCTCTTCCACATGACGAAAGCGCTGGAGGCGTAGCTGTCGAAGCGGCCGCGCCGCGCGTAACTTTGCGCAACGCTTTCGCACACGCATACGATTCCGCCATCGCCGCCGCGCGCACGTGCTACGCGCCAAAGCTCATCAATCCGGAAGAGATCACTGACAAGCAGCGCCTGACCATCGGCGCGGCGACGTTTTACTCTGGCCATCACACGGTTTACCAGCACGCCCATTTTGAATTCGGGCTGGAAAACGTCAGCCGCCAATTCGTCTGGTCATTTCTGCACGCGCATCCGTTTTATAACTCGGAGCAGCAGAGCCAACGCTACGTGCGCCTCGACCGCGCTGTGGCATACATCCCGTCCGCGGGGCCCGGCTTCGGCGCCGCCGAGCGCGCAATTTACGCGCGCGCCATCGCGCGCGCTTGGGATTACTACCGCGAGTTGACCGCGATTCTGCATCCCGAAGCGCGTGAAATTCTTGGCGACATCTGGCACGTCGGAAAACTTTCGCACCCGCGCCGCGTCCAAAAGGTAGAGAGGCAAGCCGAGAAGCGCGCCATCGAAGTCGCCCGCTACGTTTTGCCTGTGGCGGCGGCCACCACGATGGTGCACACCCTTTCGGGCATCGTGCTCCACCGCTTGTGGCGGATGCAGATTGCGTCGGATACGCCGGCGGAGTCGCGCGCCGTTGTGGGCGAGATGGTCGCGCGCGTCCGCGAACTCGATCCGCAATTCTTCGACCGTTTTGACAATGAACCGCTCGAATCGCTTCTGGAATGGGAACAAGTTGGCGCAACCCACGCGACCGTCTCGGGAAATAACGGCGAAGCATTTGCGCGTGAATTTGACAAGGAGCTTGCCGGGCGCGTGTCGCGGCTCATTGACTGGTCGCATCGAGCGAAATATGTGCTGGCCGATGCATACCGCGCCGTTGTCGGGCTCACGGTGGCCGAATGTTCCGACGAAGAAGCGATTGCGCGGCTGCTGGACCCGGCGCGGAATGCGTATCGGCTCGAAACGCTCAACATTGGAGTCCATGCGCCCATGATGCGTGCGCTGCAACATGCGACATTCACATTCGCCAAAAAGATCAGCCACACGGCCGATAGCCAGGACCAGCGTCACCGCATGGTGCCCGGGTCGCGACCGCTGCTAACGCTCGCGGATACGCGCGAGCCGGATTTCATAACGCCAATGCTGATCGCCGGGAACGCGCGCGCGAAGGAAGTGTTTGCGCATGCGATGGCCGATGCATGGAATGCGAAAAATGAATTGCTCGACCGCGGCGCACCGCGCGAAGCCGCGCTCTATCTGCTGCCGAACGCGAAAGCCATTCGCTTGATCGAAACTGGATCACTGCTGCACCTACTGCACAAATGGACCATGCGCACCTGCTTCAACGCTCAGGAAGAGATTTACAACGCTTCGATGGATGAGTTGCAACAATTGGACGCCGCCGCGCCGGAACTTGCGAAATACATCGGGCCGCCGTGCCATCTCCGCTCCGGGATCGCAACGCCCATCTGCACGGAAGGCTCGCATTTCTGCGGTGTGAAGGTGTGGGAGAAATTCCCGGGCATCGTGCGGAGGATTTGAGGCGCGCATGACTCGCACGGGAAGCCTCGCCTACTATTTGGCCGCGGTCGTGTGCGGCAGTTTTTTCTTCACGCTCGCGCAATTTATTATTGGCCGCGCGAATCAAGGCGGCGTCAGGGATCTTGCGAGCAGCTTTCTCTTCGCTTTTTTCCTGGAGACGATTTTCGGCTGCGCCGCGCAACTGCTCGCGGCGTTTGCCTTGCGCCGCCTGGCCTCGCCGCTCAAATGGACGGAAGCGTGGCACTGGGCCGTCGGAGGAGCCGGTGTCTTTTTGCTGGTGCTGTATGCGCTGAGTTTGCTTGGCGTGGCATTCAATCGAGTTGCAGGCGGGACGCGCATCGAGCCGCTCGGCAAGTATGTATTCAGCCAAGCAGCGGATTCCCTACATGGAGGCATCTGGCAAGCATTAGCTGCGGGTGCGCTTACCGCGCTCGTGCTCTTCGCGGTCAACCGCGCGTTTACGCGCGAGTACCCGCTGCAAAATAAGGCAGCTTGACTTGACCCGTTTGACTTGAATCGAACAGGGGACTATTCTGAATCTAGGATTGGCGCGAATGTTTTCATCGTTCTATTAGGTTTTTCCTTCCCGGCGCCCTTTGCAAAGGGCGCTCAGTCCTCTACCAGGGTGTTTCTTCTTTCTGTTGTTTAGTGAATTGTTTCGTTCCCGCGGGAGAACCGAGCCATGGCTCCACTGACGCTATTTGAAAAATTGAATCAGGTGGAATCGCGATACGAAGAGATGACCGCGCAACTTTCCTCGCCGGAGGTGCTTGCCGATTCCGCGCGCATCCAGAAGCTCGCCAAAATGCATTCGGAGATGAGCGAAATCGTAAAGAAGTACCGCGAGTGGAAGAAGATTGACCAGGCGTTGCGAGAAGCAAAACAGATGGCGTCCGACTCCGAAGATGCCGAAATGCGCCAAATGGCGCACGACGAAGAAAAACAACTCGCACCGCACATGGAAGAGGTTGAAAACGATCTGAAAATGCTTCTGTTGCCGAAAGATCCGAACGACGATAAAAACGTCATCGTCGAAATCCGCGCGGGCACGGGCGGGGAAGAGGCGGCGCTTTTTGCCGGTGAACTTTTCCGGATGTATTCGCGCTATGCCGAAGCGCAGAGGTGGAAAGTCGAAGTGCTTGAGAGTTCGCCCACTTCGCTTGGTGGCCTGAAAGATATCACCGCGGCGATTTCGGGGCAAAAGGTTTACTCCAAGCTGAAATACGAAAGCGGAGTGCACCGCGTACAGCGCGTGCCCGCCACCGAGCAGCAGGGGCGCATCCACACCTCCGCGGCCACCGTGGCCGTGCTTCCCGAAGCCGACGACATTGACATCAAGATCGAAGCGAAAGACATCCGCGTCGACACATTCTGCTCCTCGGGCCCCGGCGGACAATCGGTGAACACGACCTACTCCGCGGTGCGCATCACGCATTTGCCGACGGGCCTGGTCGTTTCGCAGCAGGATGAAAAATCGCAGATCAAGAATCGCGCGAAGGCCATGCGCGTTCTCCGCACGCGGCTCTACGAGTTGGAGCAATCCAAGCAGCACGAACAGATCGCCGCCGAGCGCCGCGGGCAGATCGGCTCCGGGGACCGCTCGGAAAAAATCCGCACCTATAATTTTCCGCAGAACCGCGTCACCGATCACCGCATCGGCATGACACTCCACCAACTCACGGAAGTAATGGACGGGAAGCTTGGCGCGCTCGTGGACGCGCTGGTCACTCACTTTCAGGCGGAGCGATTGAAGCAGGAGCTGGTGGAAGCGTAAGAGGAAGCGCGCGATGCCGCATGCCACGCCCGGATTGAAAGCACTGCAGTTGCGCGACGCGCTACTCGAAGGCGCCGCGCGTCTCGCCGCAGCCGCGGTTCCTTCGGCCACATTCGCAGCGGAGCTGCTTCTGATGCATGCCGCCGGATGCGACCGCACATTTCTTTACGCGCATCCCGAGCATTTACTATCCGCTGAGCAGCGCGCGCAATTCCTCGCGCTAATCGAACGCTGCGCCGCGGGCGTGCCCACGCAGTATCTCACCGGCAAGCAGGAATTCTGGGGCCTTGAATTCCAGGTAACGCCAGATGTTTTGATTCCGCGCCCGGAAACCGAGCACGTCGTTGAAGCCGCGCTCGAAAGATTGGGCGGCGCGCGGCGCAACAAACCTCTCCGAGTTGCCGACGTCGGTACCGGCTCCGGCTGCATCGCCGTTGCGCTTGCGAAAGAGCTTCCTTCCGCAACAATTCACGCGACCGACGTATCCGGCGCGGCGCTCGAAATCGCGCGACGCAACGCCGCACGCCATGGAGTCGAGGATCGCGTCTCATTCGTTGAATGCAATTTGCTCGAAGGTGTCGCCGAGCCGGCGCAATTCGATCTCATCGTAAGCAATCCGCCCTACATTGGCACGCGGGAAAGCGAATCATTGCCCAGAGAAGTTCGCGATCACGAGCCGCACGACGCCCTTTTCGCAGGAGAGGACGGCATGGCGCTATATCCGCCGCTCATCGCGCAAGCAGCCGCAAGACTCGCGCCCGGCGGACTGCTCATTCTCGAACTCGGCATCAATCAATTTGAAGCTGTCGGCGATCTGCTCGATGCCGCGCGCGGCTGGACTCGCGTCAGCGCAAAGCAAGACCTCGCCGGAATCGTCCGCGTAATATCCGCCGTTAGAGACTGAACGCCCATGCCAAAGCTGGCCACTTTTCGCGCAAAGCACGCCGAGCCAGGCGATGGATCCGGCGCGCCCGCACGCAATTCCACGCCCATCCTGCATCTCGACATGGACGCGTTTTACGTCTCCGTCGAATTGCTCGAGCGCCCCGATTTGCGCGGCAAGCCCGTCATCGTCGGTGGCCGCCCCGACCAGCGCGGTGTCGTCTCCGCCGCGAGCTATGAGGCGCGCGCGTTCGGCGTTCACTCCGCGATGCCGCTGCGCACCGCCGCGAAGCTTTGCCCACACGCTGTATTCCTCGATTGCCGCCACGCGCTTTATGAACAGTGGTCGGACAAGGTCGTCGCGATTCTCGGCAAGTATTCACCAATCGTTGAAATGGCTTCGATTGATGAAGCCTATCTCGACTTGAGCGGCACAGAACGCCTCCACGGCCCGCCGCTCGCAGCCGCTCATTCTCTGCTTCGCGATATCACGCACACGACCGGCCTGCCGTGTTCCGGCGGACTCGCTTCCACTCGTCTCGTCGCCAAAGTAGCCAGCGATCAAGCCAAGCCGCGCGGCCTGCTATGGGTGCCGGCCGGCGCGGAAGAAAATTTCCTCGCGCCCCTCAGCGTGCGGCGCATTCCCGGCATCGGCAAAGTGACGGAAGGAGCGCTGCGCGGCCTGGGAATCGAAACCGTGGGCCAACTGGCTGCCGTGCCTTCAGAAAAACTCAAGACCTCTTTCGGCCTGTGGGGATCCGCGCTCTATCGCAAAGCGCGGGGCGAGGACGCCTTCGAGTTTTTCCTCGACGCAGAGCCGAAATCCATTTCCCATAATCACACGTTCAGCGAAGACGTTTCGGATGCGGATGCGGAATCGCTCCGCACCATGCTGAGCCATCTTTGCCAGAAAGCCGCGAAGCGTCTCCGCGACGCCGGCCTTTCCGCGCGCACGGTCACGCTAACCATTCGCTATCAAAGTTTCCGCACAACAACCCACGCGCGGACGTTTTCCGAGCCGACCGACCTTGACACCGTGGTTCTTGTGGCTATCCGCGAATTATTTGAAGCGCGGTGGGACCGCCGCCAAAAGGTCCGCCTTGTCGGCGTCGCGCTAACCGGCTTTTCCCACGGCGCAATGCAACTGGATCTGCTCGAAGGAGAGCGCCGACAAAAACTTGAAAGGCTCGCCCGCGCCGCCGACCGCCTGCGCGACCGCTTCGGCTTTGAAAAACTTCAATATGGCGGCTCGCTCGGCCAGAAAGGCGGGGGCTCCGGCGGTCGCGAAGTTTGAAATACCCACACAGGCACAGTGCCCATTCAATGCGCTTGGCGCGACGCCGCGCCGCGCGGATAATCGCCCCATGAATTCCGGGTCCAATTCGCACGCACTGTCGGAGGAAATTTGCCGCACCCTCCGCGAGAACGGTCATCAGGCCTTTCTTGTGGGCGGATGTGTGCGCGATTTGTTGCTCGGCCGCGAGCCCGCCGACTACGACGTCTCGACCGACGCTACGCCAGCGCGAATTGAGGAGTTGTTTCCCGGCAGCCTCACTGTCGGCGCGCAATTCGGCGTCGTGATCGTTCCGCGCGACGCCGCCCAGGTCGAAGTTGCGACGTTTCGTTCCGACATCGGCCATTCCGATGGACGCCATCCCGACCGAGTGGTTTTCTCGAAAACTCCGCAGGAAGACGTGAAGCGCCGCGACTTCACCATCAACGGGCTCCTCATGGATCCCGCAACCGGCGAAGTCCGCGATTACGTCGGCGGGCGCAACGATTTGAAGACTGGTGTAATTCGCACTATCGGTGAGCCGTTTTTGCGGTTTAGCGAAGATAAGCTTCGCCTGGCGCGCGCCGTGCGCTTCGCCGCGCGTTTTGGTTACGCCATCGAGCCGCTGACTTTCACCGCGATTCAACAGCTCGCACCACAAATCCTTCAGGTTTCCGGTGAGCGCCTCCGCGATGAATTGACGAAGATTCTCACCGAGGGTGCCGCGCGCGTCGGCTTTGAGTTGCTCGACGATACCGGACTTCTCGCCGTCACGCTCCCTGAAGTCGCGCGCATGAATGGCGTGCCGCAGCCGCCGGAATTTCACCCCGAAGGAGATGTCTGGATTCACACCCGGATGCTGCTCGAGAAATTGCCGGCAGGCTGCTCTGCGACTCTCGCCTGGGGAGCCTTGCTGCACGACATCGGCAAGCCGCCGACTTACCGCTCCGCGAGCCAGACCGGCGACCGAATTCGTTTTGATGGTCACGACGAGATCGGCGCGAAAATGGCCGAAGAGCTTTGCCGCCGCCTGCGCTTTTCCAGCGAAGAGACCGAGCAGATTGCCGCTCTTGTCGCGAGTCACATGCGATTCAAAGATGTTCCGCAAATGAAACCATCCACGCTCAAGCGCTTCGTGCGGCTCCCAAATTTCGACGAGCATCTCGAGCTTCACCGCATCGATTGCCTTTCAAGCCACGGAATGCTCGGCAGCTGGGATTATGTCCGGCGCTTCCTTGCCGAGACTCCCCCGGAACAGGTGCGTCCTCCTCGTCTCCTTACTGGCGAGGATCTGCAGTCAATGGGATTCCAGGCTGGGCCGGCATTCAAAATCGTATTGCGGTCCCTTGAAGACGCCCAACTCGATGGCAGGGTGCAAACAAAAGATGAAGCCGTGCTGTTCGTGAAGGATGAATTTAGCAGGATCTCTAACGCTCCGTCAGAGGGAGCTGCAGCGGGCAAGAGAAATGATTCTACGGCGCTTCTGTAAGTCATTGAATATAAATGAGTTACTTGGAGTGACTAAGGATGAATGGATTCACTTGCATCCGGGAACGAATGAAGAGTACAATGTTTAGCGTAACGCACTAAGGTTAAGTGAGTTTGGCTTAGTTAGTATCGCGCAACGATTCTCGAGAAGCCGCATCTAACTTGATGGTAGGCAAAGTGCTCCTTCATTTCTGAGCGCTTTCCAGGGACCCCATGACGGAAAAACAGACCACGATTCCAAATGAATTAGCAATTTTGCCAGTGCGGGACATTGTCCTTTTTCCCGGCGGCGTCACGCCGCTCCCCATTGGCCGCGAGACGTCCATCGCGCTCGTGAATTCGCTGCAGGGCGAAGAAAAAATTATCGGCGTCGTTGCGCAGCTCGATCCGCGCATTGACGACCCAGGAGGTGCCGACCTTCATTCCGTGGGCACGGCCGCAAAGCTTCACAAGACTGTAAAGATGCCCAACGGCAACATGGTCATCTTCCTCGAAGGATTGCAGCGCATTCGCATCGCGGAAATCGTGAGCCTGCGCCCTTACATTCGCGCACGCGTGGAAGCTCAGCCGGATATCGCCGGACCATTGGATGCGGAGTTGACCGCGCTCGAACGCAACGCGCAAACATTGTTCAAGGACGTGGTCGCGCGCTCGCCCCAGCTTTCTGACGATCTCCAGACCGTCGTGACAAATATTGATGACCCCGGCCGGCTCGCCGACTTCATCGCCGGCATGCTGCCTTCACTCAACACGCTCATCAAACAGGAATTGTTGGAGACGGCGTCTGTCCGCAAACGGCTCGAAACGCTGATCCGCGAACTGAGCAAGGAACTCGAAGTCCTCGAGCTGAAGAACAAGATCCAGGAGCAAGTGCAGGAACAAGTCAGCCAGAGCCAGCGCGAATACTTGCTGCGTGAGCAGATGAAGGCCATCCAGAAGGAACTCGGCGAAAGCGAAGATGGCCAGACCGAGATCGAAGAATTGCGCAAGAAGATTGTCGAGTCCGGCATGACCACCGAAGCGAAGAAGGAGTGCGATCGCGAATTGAAGCGCCTCGAACGCATGACTCCTTCTTCAGCGGAATACATGGTCGCCCGGACCTATCTCGAATGGATGACCTCGCTGCCGTGGGCAAAGTCTACGGGCGTGGAAGAGATTGACATCCCGAAGGCGCAGACTATTCTCAACGAAGATCATTACGACCTCGAGAAGGTCAAGCAGCGGATTCTCGATTATTTGGCCGTGAAAAAACTTCAGCCCGGCATGAAGGGGCCGATCCTTTGCTTTATCGGGCCTCCGGGCGTGGGCAAGACCTCGCTCGGCAAATCCATTGCCCGTGCGATGGGAAGAAAATTTGCCCGCATATCCCTCGGCGGCATGCACGACGAAGCGGAAATCCGCGGCCACCGGCGCACCTATATCGGCGCGCTTCCCGGCCAGATTCTTCAGGGGTTGCGCCGCGCCGAAGTGAATGACCCGGTCTTTATGCTCGACGAAGTGGACAAGCTCGGGCGCGATTTCCGCGGTGACCCATCTTCGGCGCTGATGGAGGTTCTCGACCCGGAGCAGAACGGTACTTTCCGCGATCATTATCTCGACGTGCCGTTCGATCTCTCAAAGGTCATCTTCATCTGCACGGCAAACTGGATTGACCCGATCCCGGAGCCGCTACGCGACCGTATGGAGATCATCGAACTGGCGGGCTACACCGAAGAGGAGAAGGTCCACATCGCGCGGCGTTACCTGATTCCCAAGCAGGCCGCGGAGCACGGCATTAAGGTCGGCGAACAAATTGACTTCACCGAAGAAGGCCTGCGCGAACTCATCACCAGCTTTACGCGCGAGGCGGGTGTCCGCAATCTCGAACGCGAGATCGCCACGCTCGTGCGCAAGCAGGCGCGGCGCATCGCCGAAGGCAAAACGGAAAAGCTCGAAGTCACGCCCGAGGTCGTGCGCGAAGTTCTCGGCGTGCCGAAATTCCACTCCGAAAAGGAAGCCGAAGAGCGCGTCAAGCGCCCCGGCGTTTCCGTCGGTTTGGTTTGGACGCCCGTCGGCGGCGACATCGTTTTCATTGAGGCCACCGGCATGCGCGGCGGCAAGCAGTTCACGATGACCGGCCACCTCGGCGAAGTGATGCAGGAGTCCATGACCGCTGCGCTTTCCTGGGTGCGCGCCAACGCGGACCGCTATGGCGTTGACCCGGATTTCTTCCGCAAGCAGGACATCCACATTCATGTGCCCTCGGGCGCGGTGCCGAAAGACGGCCCTTCCGCGGGCGTCGCCATGGTTACGGCGCTTGTGAGCCTGCTGACCGGCAGGCCGGTGCGGCCGCGCGTGGCGATGACCGGCGAAATTTCGCTCCTCGGCGTCGTGCTGCCCATCGGCGGCGTCAAGGAAAAAGTTCTCGGCGCGCGCCGCGCGGGCATCCGCGAGGTGATTCTGCCGGCGGACAACGAGCCAAACGTGAAGGAAGACTTGCAGCCGCACATGCTCGAGGGGATTACGATCCACTACGTTCGCACCGTGGATCAGGCGCTCGATTTGGCCCTCGAAAAACTGCCTGTGGCCAAGCCGGCGACGGTAAAGAAACCCCCCGTGGATCGCCCGGCGCCATCCAGTGTTCCGCCCTTGCACTAATGCGGGCTGAGTAGTGGGCGTAACAGCCAATTTACAAATGGCGGAGATTGCCGAAGGGCAGTCTTCGCCGTTTTCTTTTCAGCACATGGTTGAGGCGAAGTCCCGGTCCGCCTCTTGCGCTCCAGCTTGAGTTCGCGTAGACCTTTTTCCCTTACACTTTACTAAGACAAATGCCTGCTCGATCAAAACACGATTCACCCCCGCGCGAACTGGCGCGCCGCATCGTGGCGGAGATGTCTCGCGCGAAATTCGCCCCTACCCTTCTCGATGGTTACGCCCGTGAGTTCAACCGCGCGGATGTAGTCGCTCATCCCGAGCGCCGCCGCGAACTCGAAGGCATCCTCAGCCGTGAAATACTTCTCGCGATTGCGGCGCGCATCGCGCTCAAACTCGAAGAGCGCAACACGCCCCGGCGTGGCCGCGGCATCAGGCGGCGCGCCCGGCCTTCATTACTTTGGAATGCCGGCACGTTTATTCGCGAGCTTGCCGCAGCCATTTCCCGCGAATCGGGCTGGACGCTTGGCGATTCTGTGGAGTTTCAGGGTGACCTGCAAATTTACTTGAGCTTGTCAAAGCAGCCCGCTTCACCGCGTTCCGCCTCAAGCCGCAATCAGGTTGCGCGCCATCGCAGCCCGTTCGTTGACCGCTGCGCGATTGTTCTTGATCCATCCATGCTGGAGAACGCCAGCCGCGCGGCGGCAAAACTGCTGCTGCGAATTGATTCACTTGCGGATCATCTGTCGGAAGAAAGTCTGAAACCCACCCGTTAAGAGTTGACCATCATTTCAAGCGCGCCTATTAAAGAATCCGGCGTCAGCCATTAATCATCAGCGATGAGTCGTGGGCTGAAAAGGGATTGACCGGCCAAGGCGTTTCGCAAACCATAAAACACGAGTCCGGCAAAGATGGCCAGGCAGAACCATCCGATCCATGCGTACCAGGCCGACCCCTGCGTCGTAAATGGCGCGTGCAGAAGCGCCTGGACGATGAGCCCCACGGTAGTGGCAAGGATCCCATAACGAAGAATCAAGAAAGCAAAAAGCCCGAATCCGAGCGGCGTGGTTACATAAGCGTTGATGGACGAGTTGTGCTGCAGGACAGCGCGCAGCGTGAATATAGCCACCAGCAAAACCCCGGCGGCCCATGATTTCCTGACCATGATCTTAAGAATTATGAGCAGGAACAAAATCGCGAGACTGTTGAAGAGGGCGTTGTTCAGACTGGATAAAAAGTCAGCGAATGCGTACTGAACTTTTGCGAGTTCGCCAAAACCGTCGCCAGTGGGTTGCACCGGCGGCAATCCCCTCAACCAATTCCAGATGTAAGGGAAATAATCAATCACGCCTCCCATCAGGCCGACCGCCGCCCCCACCAGAATGTCCCGTCCAATCATTGGATCGCGGAATTGCCCGGCCAGCAACCGGCTCCAGGAAACCAGAAGCTTTGGCATACGCCTGCGAACAAACGGTTCCATCGCCACATACAGCATCCAGAGAAACAACGACGCCAGCGAAGCCCACGCCAGTTCCAGCACGAAAACATATGCTTCCAGCGGCCCGGAAATATGGTTCGCGCCGATGACCCAGCCGACCAAGCTGACGCAAAAAACAAATCCTGCCAAGCGCCATGAGCCGCGCAAGTCGCTCCGGCCGAGCCGCAAGTTTCGCCGCGCCAGCACTAAACCCGCCACCAGCACAGACAAGAGAATGGAAATGGTAAAGACCTGGTCGACGAGGCCGGAATTATCCGAGCTGGCGGGGCTGCCTCCCGGGACGGGGACTTCGACCCACGGGCCGTCCATACGGAAGTAAACAGGTTGACCCTGATAGCTTGCGCCCTCGATATGCAGCGTAAGGTCCGGCCGCTCCGGCATCGGTGCCGTCCATGCGACCAGCGCATCGGCGAATGAAAGGGGGTTCCATCGAGGATCGGCGGGCTTGCATTGCGCGGGGACCAATCCAGCTTCCGAAAGAACGCGGTTCCAGTCCGCGGATCTTGGCGTGGATTCCTTCGCGGTGCTCGCTCGCGGCGGGATCACGCGCAGATAGTTCAAGTGTCCCTGCGGGTCCAGCTTCAGCAGGATCTCCCCCGGATCCTCCACGGGTGGATCGAATGACTTCACGCGGCCGATGGATGTGTTGTCCGCCAAAATCTGGAGCGGCAAAAAAATATCAGGGCTCTGGCGGTACCAGAATTGGACGGCGCTCGGAACATGATTCCATCGCGTTTTGGACTTATCATTTTTTTCGACGTAGTCCAGATAATCGCCGTCCAGATCAAAACCAGCGGCCTTGCTCTTCGGCGTCGCTGTATAACCAAATTCCTGAACCAGTTGCTTCGCTCTATCTTCCAGCACCTCCGGCGACTTCGACAGGTCAACAGTCCGGTAGAGCCGTGAGTATCCGTTAAGTCCAATTTGATAGGCCAGTCCCGCTGCAATCAACGCCAGGCAAATCCATGCATGCATCGGACGCATTCCTTCTTTGCTTCCCGCCGCCGCTACCATTTCCGGTGACGGCGTTTCTCCCGCCGCCAGCGCCGCCGCGAGCGGATCGCCGCCGGGCAGGGCGGCCGCCACTTGTAGCGCTGTCGCTGGCCGGTTCTTGGGATCTTTTTCCAGACAGCGCGAAATCACGCGCTCAATAATCGGATCGAGATCTTTTACAAGTGTGGATGGACTGGCGGGAGCAGAAGATTCCCGCACGCGGTTCAATTCCGCAATTGTTTGCGCGTCATACGCGCGCTTGCCGGTGAAGATTTCGTAGAGTACGAGACCGAGCGAATAGATGTCGCTCTTCTGCGTGACTCCCGCGCCCGCGAGTTGCTCTGGCGCCATGTACGCAGGCGTTCCCGCGCGCACATCAGCTCCATGCACGTCGCCGGCAATGCTTGCCAATCCAAAATCACTGATGCGCACTCGGCCGCGTCCGTCAAGCATCACGTTCGCGGGCTTCAAATCGCGGTGCAGAAGACCTTGCTCGTGCGCAGCGGCCAGCCCCGCGCAAATCTGCCGCGCAATCTCCAGGCCTTTGTCTTCGGGGAAGCGCCCGATGCGCCGAAGCAGAACGCCGAGGTCTTCGCCATCCACATATTCCATCGTGAGAAACGGCGCGCCCTCAGCCGTGCCGATGTCGAACACTCGGCAAACGTTTGGATGCGATACCTGCCTCGCGATCCGCACCTCCCGATGGAATCGTTCGAGTGCCGCAGGATCGCCGGTCAATTCGGCGGGCAGAAATTTCAGCGCGACTTCCTGTTGCAGCGTCAAATCTTCAGCACGGTACACCTCGCCCATCCCGCCTCGCCCGATCGCCGCGACAATGCGGTATCGCCCGGCCAACACCGTCCCCGATACAAATCGGCCCTTGCCCGACCAGCTCGAGCTGCTCGCGGAATCAGAGGAGTCCGCGCGCCGAATCGCACGCGGCGTCGTCCTCGGCATATCCGCTGGCGATTGCGGATCGCTCGTCGCATCGGTCGCCAGGATTGTCGGCGTCGAACCGATGTCGAGCGCAGCTCCGCATTGCAGGCAAAACTTGCCTGTATCAGGGACTTCCGATTTGCACTTCGGGCAATTCACAGCGCCATTTGCCTCGACTCCGCTTGCGGCAAAATCCTAGTTGGTTGGCTCGACAACAACCGCTGTGCCGTACGCCAGCACTTCCGTCACGCCATTCATCACTTCGCAAGCGTCGTAACGCATCCCGACGATGGCGTTCGCGCCCCGCGTCGCCGCGTGATCGGCCATTAATTCGAAGGCATCCTCGCGCGTCTTCTCGCACAGCTCCGTAAAAATCGTAATGTTTCCCCCGACGATTGTCTGCAGCGCCGCGCCTAGGTTTCCAATCACGCTGCGCGACCTCACTACGATTCCGCGCACGATTCCGATCGTTTTCACCACGCGGAATCCATCCAATTCAAACGCGGTTGTCACTTTTGCGGGGTCGATTCTCAGTGGCATTCCGCCCCCTTTCTCCTGCCGAAACGTGCGCTTGATTCTAACCGCATTCGCAGCGCCGCGCATGTCAGAATCGTTCCAGTGGGGTCGCCCTTCTCGATGGATGAGGCGTTCTATATTGTTGCCGGCTTGAATTTGCTCCTGGCGCTCTGGTCGCTCTGGGGCGGATTTCAATGGTTCACGTTGGCGCGGCGGAGCCGCCTGCGCCACGCCGGATTTTACGCACCGCGCGTCGCGCTGATTTGCCCCTGCAAAGGTCTCGAGCCCGGCATCGACCTGAACCTTTCTGCACTGACCGAGCAGGGCTACCCGAGCTTTGAAGTTTTCTTCGTCCTGGCCCGCTCCGACGACCCCGCCCGCTCCGCTGTCAAATTCGCCGCGGATGCCAGCCCGGTCCCCGCGCACGTCGTCATCGCCGGGAAGCCCGTAGACTGCGGAGAGAAGGTCAACAATCTCCGCGTCGCGGTCGAGCAGCTCGACCTTGGCTTTGAAGTTTTTGTTTTCGCCGATTCCGATGGCCGCCCCGATAAACACTGGCTCGAGCATCTTGTCGCTCCGCTTCACAACCCGCAGCTCGGCGCCGCTACTTCCTTCCGCTGGTGGCTTCCCGACCGCGGCGGCTTCTGGAGCGCATTTGGCGCGGCGTGGGACGCGGGCATCGCCACCATGCAGGGCGCGCACAATCATAATTTTTGCTGGGGTGGCGCAACAGCCATCCGCCGCGCCACGTTCGAGCAGACCGCCGTCAATACGCACTGGAACGGCGCCGTCAGCGATGACTGGGCCATGACGCGCGCGCTCCGCGCCGCAGGCCGCCACATCGAGTTCGTCCCCGAGTGCCTCGTGCCGACGATACGTGACGCAAATTTGCGCGGCCTTCTCGAATTCTCCAACCGCCAGATCACCATCACGCGCGTTTACGCGCCGCGGACATGGTTCGAAGGATTGTTGTTTCACTTGCTCTACTGCGCTGGTTTCGTATTGGGGTTGCTGCTGATCGTTCAGGCGTGGATGGTTGGGCAGCTCTGGCTCACCACCGCGCTGATCTTAATTCTGGTCATGCTTCTCGTAGCGTTGAAGGGCTTGGTTCGCTGGCTTGCCGTCAACGAATTGCTTCCGGCGTGGCGGCATAAGCTTTTGTCCTATGCTTGGGCGTGGTCTCTTCTCGCGCCTCTCGTCCCGTTCCTTTACACAATAAATTTCATCGTCTCAATATTCCGGCGGAACATAAAATGGCGCGGTGTTCGCTATCGCCTCATCTCCGCTGGCCAAACAAAAATTCTTTCGTACTGATTCGATCTCGCGGCTCATCCTTACGCTCGCAATACGGGCAGCGACAGTATCTTTTTCAAGTAAGAGTCCATCTCTTTCACGCCCAGCAACTTGCACACCAGCGCAGTCAGCACCAGCCCCGCGAGCGACGCCACGCACAAATCCAGAAACGCGCCGGAAAATCGCAGCCACGAAAAATGTTCGCCGAGCACCGAAACAAGTTTCCAGCTCGCCGCGCCCGCTGCCACGGATGCCAGCAGCACCTTGCAGAAAAACCCGATAAGCCCGCGCCCGCCCGCCCCATGCGTCCTCCGCAGCAGCAGCGCAAACAAAATAATCGTGTACACCGTAATCCCAATCGAACTCGCCATCGCCAGACCAATGTGCTGCTCCTTCCGCGACAGCAGCCAGTACACAGGAACACTCAGAATTGTCAGTGACGTCCCAACCACCGCCGGCGTGATCGTGTCTCGCATCGCATAAAACGCCCGCGCCAGAATATTTTGCGCGCCCCAGGCAAACATCCCCGCCGAAAACCACACCAGCGTCCCCGCCGTCGCCAGAAAGTCAGTTTCGCGCAAGCGCGTGTGCGAATACACCAGATGCACCAGTGGCACGCTCTGCGCAATTGTCAACGCCGCGATCGGCGTCAGCAGCAGGATCAGTCCCTTCAGCGTCCCGCTTAGGATTTTGTCCAATTCCTCGAATCGCTTTTCCGAATAGAGTTTCGCCAGCACCGGGAATGACGCAACTCCAATCGCCTGTCCCACCACTCCCAGCGGCGCACGCATCAAGTTTTTCGCGTAGCTGAGCCATGTGATGGACCCCGCCTGTAAATAAGATCCAAACCAGCGGATGATCCAGTCGTCGGTGAAGGGAAGGGAAAGCGCCAGCATGATTGGAATCGCCAGCTTCACAAACATTTTGAAGCCCGGATGCCTGATTCGCAGTGATGGGGAAAACTTCGCGCCCGCGCGCTTCGCTCCATACACCTGCAGCAGAAAATTCCCGGCAATCGCCCCTGCTAGCACGCCGACGGCGAATCCTGTGATCCCGATCCGCGGTGAGAGCGCTACTCCGCATGCGATAATCCCGATGTTGTAAATCAGCGGCGCGAGCGACGGCACAATAAATTGGTTCTTCGCATACTGCACCGCGCTCAGGATTCCGCCCATCAAAAAACAGAATTGCGCCGGCAGCATCAGCCGCGTCAGCGATACCGCGCGCAATCTCTCCGCCGGCCCGAACCCCGGTGAAATCGCCGCCACCACTTGCGGCGCGAAAATCTCCGCCAGGATCACCACCGAGACGAGCAGCATCCCCATGAACGTCACGACAATCGAGAAAACGCGCCAACCCTCTTCTTCGTTTTTTTCCGCGAGGTACTTCGAGAACACCGGAATGAAAGTGACGCTCAGCGAGCCCGCCGCCACCAGGTAATTCAGGAAATCCGGCAACGTGAACGCCGCGTTGTAAACATCCGTCGCCGCGTTCGCTCCCACCTCATGTGCAATGGCCCAGTCGCGGCCCACGCCCAGCAGGCGGCTCAGCAGCACGCTGGTCATCACAATGCCGGTGGAGAATGCGATCTGCCGCCCGAGCGACCTTTGCGGCTTATCTGTCATGTCGTGGAAATTGTCGCGGATTGCACGCCGCGCCGCCAATGCGCGTTTCGCGCGCGTTGCGCATCCGGCACGCCGTGCGCCTTACTTACCCGACAAAAACGGAAAATGGCTTGACGCCTCCATGAAGAACAGCAGCGGAATCGTGAGCCAGCATCCAATCGTTATCGTCTGCGCGAGCATACGCTGGACCTGCGCCGCCTCGGCCGGCATCGGCGTCCCGTTTTCGACTGCCGCGCGCGTCCACCGAATCAGTTTTTTCTGGCAGCGCCACACGATCCCCCACGCTGCCAGAAACATCATCGTCCCGATTCCTCCGCCGATGCTAATGCACAGGGTTTTGTTGCTCGTCGCCGGCCCGGCAATCAGCGCTAGGTTCGCCCACGCAGCCGCAACCGTCACAATCCCCGCCAGCACGCCCAGCACCGCCCCGGAGAGTTTCCCCATCTGCAGCGCGCCCATGAAAATCCCAAACGCCACCACCCAGCACGCGAACCAGATCCCGATCCATCGCCACGCCAGCGATGGATCTCCTGCGTTCACGGCATCGGATTGCGCATAAATCATAAAGTAGCGGAACCCGGCGAGCCATGTCACCGCTGCTCCAAACCGACCTAACCACGCCGACCGCGGCATTAGGCTTAGCATCGCCCTGCCGCGTATCGTGGGATCCAATTTCATCATCGCGGGTATGGCAACCACCGCCGTGTAATAAATCGACCCAACCCAAGCAATCCCCGCGAAGATATGCACCCACCGGAGCACAATCTGCTCCATCGCCGGCCCTCCCTCGGGGAACGCAACGTCCAGCTTTCCCAATATTGCCGCGGCACATTGCACGAGCGTCGTCATTCTTTTTTCTCCTTGCTTGGGTGAATCTACCCTCCGGGCTAGGGGATTCTATGTGAGGCACAGCCGCGCCGTGAAGGGAAAATTTTCCCATACCGTGAAATCGCTGCATGCCTCGCGCCCGATTTTTTTCGTAGCGCGCTTCTAAGTCGCTTGTTTGCAACGAAAAAATTCAATTCGCGATTGGCCCCCGCCTTGCCCATCATTTCACTGGCGCAGTGTTCTTAAATGGGGGACTTTCACTCTGACAGCGCACGCTGAATCTCGCGTCACACTGTTCACACGCACTCTCAATCGCCCTCACCCCATTCAACCCAGCCACCATGTTTCGGAAGTCACTGTTCCATTCGCCCGTCCTGCGGCTGACAGGAAGGAAAAATCGGTTTGAAAAACCTACAGAACCTCTTACAAGTTTCTCAATCGAGGTGCAAAACGAAGAAGAATCCCGATTTGCGCCCCCTTTCCTACATTTTCTGTGACAAAAAAACTGGCGCCGCTCGCTTCCAGATTGACGCTGATTCCACCGGTGGCATGCCGGTGGACCGCGCCGCCAGTCTGCTGGCGATTCACTGCCTCGCCCATCACCGCTCGCCGGAGGATTTCCACCTTGTATACGCCACCGGCGAAAACCTCATCGAAAGCGTCGTAGCCCGCGCCGGAAATTTGATGGCCGCGGCGGGTCTCGACGTTTCCTTGGTTGCCCTGAGCCGCCGCGAACGCGAAGTCCTCGCCGCCGTCTCCAACAATCTTGCCAACAAGGAAATCGCGTCCCTGCTTTGCCTCAGTGAGCGGACCGTTAAGTTTCACGTTTCGTCGTTGCTGGCGAAATTCGGCGTCAACCGCAGGGGAGAACTCGTTCGCTTCGCCGGGCAGGAGACCATCGCGCCCGGCTGGCAGCCGGTACTCGATCCGGACACGGATGAGTCCTCGGACCCTGTTCGGAATGTGTTCTTAGAGGAGCCGCAAAAATTCGCAGAGTCGTCAAATGGCGCGGGGCTTTTCCGTCTGCCTTCGCGCGCAAGCATCCCTGCCAAGGCAGGCTAGCGTTCTTGGTGGTTATTTGCGGGGATTTTATGTCGGGATGAAGGGCGGGTCCTCAGACACGCCCTTTTTTTGTTTTGGAGTCGTGCATGCCCTGGACGCCGTTGTTGCGTCTGGGGTATTTCGTCTCTATCGGTGGACGCGCGTTTTCTACTGGGTGATCGCTGCTTACTTCCTTGCCGCCGCGTAATGGTCCGCCACCGCGTTCCAATCCACCACGCTCCACCACGCTTCGATGTAATCCGCGCGCCGGTTCTGATACTTCAAATAGTAGGCGTGCTCCCAAACATCCAGTCCGAACACCGGCTTGCCGCCGCTCATGATTGGGTTGTCCTGGTTTGGCGTGGACTCAATCGCAAGCTTGCCATCTTTGATTACCACCCACGCCCAGCCCGAACCGAACCGGCCCATGCCCGCCGCGGCGAATTTCGTCTTGAACTCCGCGAACGTGCCGAACGACGAGGTAATCGCCTGCGCCAGATCGCCCTTCGGCTCTCCGCCGCCGCCCTTCTTCATGATTTTCCAAAACATGCTGTGGTTTGCGTGGCCGCCGCCGTTGTTCCGCACGGCCGTGCGGATGTTTTCGGGCACCGTGTCAATCTTCGCCAGCAGCGCCTCGATGGAAAGTGATTGCAGCGTCGCTTGTCCTTCAAGCGCCTTGTTCAAATTGGTCACGTAGGCGCCGTGATGTTTGTCGTGATGGATTTCCATCGTCTTCGCGTCAATGTACGGTTCGAGTGCGTCAAATGAGTAGGTTAGCGCGGGAAGTGTAAATGCCACGGGACTCTCCTTCGGTGAAGTTGCCTGCTGTGTCATAAAAGCCTCCTCAGTATAATCAGATTCACCCTCGCCCGTCTCGGATACATTGAACTCCGCTGGCGCGCAGGGATTCTACTCCATTTCGCGCAGCCCGCCATGACCGACGCCGCTGCTGCATCTGGGGTTTCTGCCACCGCGCATCTTACATTAGGATGCACCGGCGGTTTGCAAACCATACGCGAGTATCATCGCCATCCCCGACATTCGCCACTCAATCCAGATTATCCATCGCCTCGTCTAATCAATTTGACACTTCCCTAAGCGAGTGATAGCGTTCGCCCCCGGTTCGGAAATTCGCGCCTACACCCCGGGCTTTTTCAAAGCCCCTTGACAGCGGTCGCGAAATCGTGGGAGTTCAAATGCCAAAGCCCCGCCCAAAAGCATCCCGCAATCGCAAGAAACGAACGCGCACTCGTAAGAGACAGCGGAGCTGCATCGTAATCGGCGCCGGCCTCGCGGGACTTGCTGCTGCTCGCATCCTTGTGAATAAGGGTTGGAACGTCACCGTGTTGGAAAACCTAAAGCGAGCCGGCGGCCGCGTCTATACCCATCACTTTGAGAAAGAAGCTCCGCACCTCAACTGCGAATTGGGCGGCGAGTGGATCGGCAATGATCACAAGAAGATGCTCCAGCTATGTGGCGATTTCTGCCTGGACCTTCAGGATCACAAGTATTCTTCTTTTTTTTGGGATGGCACAACGCGATCACCTAAATACGGTCCAACGACATCCTGTTTTCCCAGGAAGACTGAGAATAGATTTGAGGCCTTTTGCAGGAAATTTAGGAACCCCAGGAGATTTGGCACAGCGAAACGGAAAGCTCTCGACAAACTGGATTGGTGGACCTGGCTCGAGAGCAAAGAACTTCGGTTTTCACCCAAAGAACTGGTCCGGCGCGATATGGGGGATAGCACCGATTTCGGTGAATCGATCCGCCAGGTTTCCGCGTTCGTAGCTGCATCCGAATACGCCCACAGCGATGAGTCTGATGAAATGGACTCCAAGATTGTCGGAGGCAACAGTCTCCTCATCGACGCATTGGAAGCTCACATCAACAAGGGGCACGGTTGCAAAGTATTTAAAAAGAAGACAGTTCGCCGCGTCCACCAGGATGCGAAGGGCGTCAAGGTTTACGTCCGCGGGAGTGGAATTCCGTTTCGCGCAGACTACTGCATTTGCGCCACTCCCGCGCACTGCCTCACCAAAATTACATGGAGCCCGCCCCTCCCCAAGGATAAGAGCCGTGCCGCGGAGCAACTGCAGTACTCCCGGATCATGAAATCGGCCATCCTTTACCAGCACCGATTCTGGAAGTCCGGCAAGAAAAGCGGTTTCGCGATGTTCACCAACCGCGTTTCCGATTTTTGCTTTGACAGTACGTTCCTCCAGCCCGGCCCCATGGGAATCATCACTAGCTACGCCGTCGGTGACAAAGCAGACGATTTGGATGGCGAGAGAAACTTGAACAACGTGATGAAATGGATCACGGAAGACGTCGCCAGCGCCGTCCAGCCACCTTCAAAAATAATCATCGCCCCGATCGCTATCAAAACCCAGCCTTGGCAAAGTCAGAAATGGATCGGCGGCGCCTACGCCTTCTACCGCCCCGGTCAGTGGTTCACGGTTCGGCCGGCTTTGCTCCGGCTATACCGGCGACTTCGCTTTGCCGGGGAACATCTCTCGGAGAAGTGGTCAGGCTTCATGGAAGGGGCAGTCGAAACCGGTGAAGCCGCCGCCAAATCATTAGGTAAAGGGTGGCGCTGATCGCACTCCCCCAATTTCGATTCTTCCTGTAGCATGGCGCGTCTCCCTTTGAAAGGGGATTACCATGCCCGATATCCGCCACCAAATCCAAATTGACGCACCAGCAGGCCGCATCTTCGCCCTCGTCTCCACCGCAGCCGGCCTCGCAAAATGGTGGGCTGCTGACGTCACCGAAGACGCTTCCGCTAAAACTGTCGAACTCGGTTTCTTCAAGCGTTCAACGATCTATCGCCTGAAGCCGATCAGCATGGCCGCGCCCCGCGAAGCAGACTGGCTCTGCGAAACCGGCAAGGAGTGGGCCAACACGAAAATCAATTTCAAGCTCACCGAGAACGCGGGCAAGACCACGCTTCAATTCACGCATGCGGACTGGCAATCCGAATCGGATTACTTCACTTCCTGCAACACCACTTGGGGCGGCCTGATGTTCCGCCTCAAATCCGCCGCTGAAGGAAAAACTCCCGGCCCCCTCTTCTCCGCAACGGGCCTCGCGTATTGACCTCCATTCCAGAAATGAACTCTTTCCAACCAACCTTAGGCCAGGCAAAATCATCTCTATTCATGCAGGTTTGAATCAGGATTCCCGACATGACCCACACCCTCCGTTCAAAAACATTGATTCTCGCGGCTGTTTTGTTCGTGACGCTGCGGCCCTGCGCCGCGCAATCCAATCCGCTCAACGGTTCTGATACTGAGCGAATTACCGTTTCAGGCACTGTTGTGGATGCGGTGACAAAGCAACCGATTCGCGGCGCTCTTGTCGAGCTTGCAGGTTTCGCCGCGCTCACCGGCGACAAAGGCAATTTCGCGTTTCAAGGCGTGCCGCTCATGTCGGTTTACGTCAGAGCGCAAAAGCCCGGCTATTTCGATAGGCAACAGGTACCGGGCGTTGTGAGGCAGCCACCACTCATTAAAGTCGCTCCCGGTTTGCAACCTGTCACCGTCGAGTTGATTCCTGAGGGAATCGTCTTTGGTCAAATTACATCCACAGATGGTGAGCCGCTCGAAAACATCCCAATCACCTTAACGGCCTTCGGTGTCCAAGACGGCAGAAAAACAAGAACGCACCAATCTAACGTGCGCACGGACGATGAAGGCCGCTTCCGCATTGCGGACTTAGTGCCCGGTAACTACTACCTCTGCGCCGGCCCAAGCGGAAACGTTGCACTTATCGGAGCCGCCGCAACGGGTAGACCAGCTCAGGGATATTCATTCTTGTACTATCCCTCCGGTCAGGATCGCGCCATTGCTTCCCCTATCGAGATCACGCCCGGAAAACATTTTGAAGTTCACCTCTCGCTTGCTCGCCAGCCTTTCTACCAAATTTCCGGTACTGTGGATGGCCTGAATGCCGGGGACAGTTTGACTTACCAGATTCAGGGGGCTTTCGGCACCAATAACGGCGCATTTGGCCTCAATCAAAAGACCGGCATCTTCCGCACAAATTACATGCCGTCCGGCGCATATAAAATTAAGTTGACGGCTCGCGACGTCCGCAATCCCCCAAGCCCCGTGGATCTTACTCAGCGTACCGCGCACGCCGATGTCAACTTAAGCGGGAACACCACCCTTACCGTGACCCTCGCACCCGTCAAAACCATCGCGATCAATTTCCGTCTTGACTTCACCACTCAACAAAATAACCCGCAGTTCGTCCCGGCATGGCCCACGCTTTATTCAACCGATCCATTCGCTGGCAGCAACGTGATTCAGCCATTCAATAGCCCCCGCCTTGAAGGAACGCAAAAGCTCGCCCTGCGTGATCTTGACCCGGGGCGCTATCAACTTGAATTTCGTTCGAATGGTCCTAATTTCTATGTCGCTTCCGCGACTTTCGGACACGTGGACCTTCTCCGCGACGATCTCGTAATCGGTTCCGATTTGGATTCGGACACTATTGAAGTCTATGTTCGCGAGGACGGCGGCACGCTGAAAGCTGTGGTTTCTCAGAGCGGTGACAAATCCCGAATCTCTGTCATCGTTGTCTCGGAAGAATACCCAAGGAATGTCCAGCTATCCCTGACCAGCCAGGAGGGAGCCGCGTATTTCTTCGGATTAGCCCCTGGCGTCTACAAAGTATTCGCCTTGGATAACGCCGATGGGCTGGAATATCGCGCGCCCCGTGCGCTCGACAATTTTCTTTTGCGCGCGTCGGAAGTCAACGTCCCGGCAAAACACGAGGCTTCCGTAACAATTCCGGTCCTGCATCGCGAGAATTGAGAGCGAAGTGTTACTAACATTCCTGCTTTGCGCATGTTTCAGCCTGGCGCCGCCGCAATCCGCTCCCGCCGCGCAAGATACTTCTGGCTTCACGGTCTCAGGGACGGTTGTTAATTCTGTTTCGAGCGAACCAATTTCGCAGGCGGAAGTCATTCTCAACCCGGAAGTGCGAGGAGTCGAATCCCAAACCATCGCCGCGGACTCCTCCGGCAATTTTGTCTTCACCGGCCTCGCCGCAGGCCGTTATACTCTCAGCGCCTCGCACCGTGGGTTCTCCGCGCAGTCCTACTTGCAGCATGGCTCGTTTTTTTCTGCTCTCATTGTCGGTGGAGATTCTGACACGGCCCACATTCTCCTGAGGCTTGTTCCATTGGGAATGATCGCCGGACAAGTTCTGGACGAAATGGGGGAACCCATTCGCGGTGCGCGAGTTATGGTTTTTTTTCGGGACCCATCCAATTCCTCGGCTGAACCGGTCATTCGCGGGACGGTGTTGACAGACGACGAAGGCCATTACCGCGCGGAGAGATTGCTGCCTGGCGCATACACTATAGCTGTTCAGGCGCAACCGTGGTACGCGCGCCATCCGCAAACGATGATGTCGCATGAGCCCACCCCAGTCGTCGATGCAAACAACAATGGTTCCATCTCTTTTTTTGGAAGGCTTCCTGAAGTTGGTTCGCCGGACCCCCAGCTCGATGTCGTTTACGAGATCACGTTTTTCGGCGGCGCAACGCGATTGGCAGACGCGCAGCAAATCCGCATCTCGGCTGGCGAAACGCAAACCGCGGATGTCAGGCTCACGCCGGTCCCCGCACGCCACGTGCGAATCAATGTGCTTGTCAGTACGGCACAAAATCCCAACTCCTATTTGCAAATTGGTCTGCAAAATGAACTCGGACCCAACTTCGGCGCAGTCCCGGTGCAGCAGTTTCAAATCGAGCCTGGTGCCTATGAGCTTGCGGGAATTCCTCCGGGCCATTTCACCGCCACGATCCATACCAATGAACCCGATAGCCGATCGCAGCGCGTTCAGACATTTGAGCTCGGGGATGATGTTGAATTGAGTGTCGGCGCCGCGCCACCTGGCGCGAGTGTGAAAGGTGTCCTCATTGGTGAGGCTGGTTTCCGCATTACCGGTACCCACATCCTGCTAGTCAAAACTGGCGTTGCCCAATATAGCGCCGATGTCGCCCCAGACGGATCTTTCGAGTTTCGCGAAAAATTCTCTCCCGGTTTGTACAATTTGGTTGTAAATGGGGCGCCCGCTCATTTCTTGACGAAATTCTCCGCCACCGGCGCGCGCGTCTCGGGGCGCAGCATCGAAATCGGCTCTCAAGATGTGCAGCTCAGCGCCACGATTTCCGGCTCGTTCTCAGAGTTTAGCGGATTTACTTTGCGCGACGGAAAGCGTGCGGCCGGAATCCTCCTGGTTCTTCTTCCTCAAGGTGCAACGCGGGACACCGTCACGGCTCGCTTTCAACAATCCAATGGAGATGGCAGCTTTGCCATGCACAACGTCCCGCCCGGCAACTACGTGATTCTTGCGCTCGATAACCCCTGGAATCTCGAATGGGAAAGCCCTGCCTTTCTTGCACGGTTCGTTTCCAAGGGCCAGGCCATCGTCGCCGAACCAGGTCAAAAAATGACCTTTGAACTTATCGCGCAGGATGCTCACACAAAAGAGCCCGAGCAATAACTACGAGGTTAGGCCTAGCGCAGAGAGGCAAAGCCCCGGCCCCCTCTTCTCCACAACGGGCATGGCATACTAAAAGCGAGAGAGGGGAACCTTCCTTGCCACACCTGCTCGTCCGTCACAAAGTATCCGATTTCGATCAGTGGAAGCGCGTCTTCGATTCGCACGCCGCCGCCCAGCAACGCGCCGGCCTAAAAATCATACACATCCTCCGCAACGCGGATGATCCCAGCGAGGTCGTCCTCTTCTTTGAAGCTCAAACCATCGAGGGGGCCCGCGGCTTTGTCTTTTCGCCCGATGTCCCCCAATCCAAAGAGCAGTCCGGCGTAACCGATAAGCCCGACATCTATTTCCTCACCTGAATTGGGCGCGTCCCCACTTGTACCGTTCCATCTCACCTTCCCTTGGGCCGATCTAGTTAGTTGTGGCGTCCTTCAAAAAAAGTTCAGATTTTCCTTGACTCTCCTCAAAAGATATGTTATAAGTAAAAATGTACTGCCGATTACCATTCGAATACTCACCTCCCCGGCTCAGTCTTGCAACGCCCGATTCCGTAAATCCTTCAAATGAAACAACTTATGTTTTCCCAAATCGGGAATTTTCCCGTAAGTCTAATGTTGCACTTCTCTTACGGCGATCGCTGCACAAATTCAGTGCACTCGCGCCCGTAAATCATTTAGATGGAATAACTTACCGCCAAAATCATCAAAAAGCTCGTAAGCCCAATGCTGCGTTACTCTTACCGCTCTTCGTTCCCGTAAGTCCTTTGTTGCGACACTCTTACAAAAAGATGGGGGGTGGGGGGGTGTCATTAAGCATGAGGGAAATCGCTACAGATCTGAGGAATTTCAAATCGGCATTCGGTCCGCGCAAGAACCCTAAGAGGAAATGAATCCACAAACGTTGAGCAATACTTTCACAAAGTTTCTGGCCGGATCATAAAGGTCCGCGGTCAGGAAAGTCAGAACGAATAATCCCGCGTAAAACGCGCCGGGGGCAACATCCAAAATCCGGAATGGAAGGCCGGTCATGAAAGAGCGCACCTGCTTTACGCGCACCAATTGGATCACCAGAATGCCGATGAGAGCGCCTACCACGATGTCCGATGTGTAATGGATGCCAAGGATTACTCTCGGTAATAAGATAAAAATGGAGGTGTAGATGTACATGGCGATGCCCATTCGCCGGGAAACCAAATAAAGGCCCGTCGCAAGACCGAGAAACATTGCCGCATGGTCACTCGGGAAAGAACTCCACTTTGCCAGGTTGTTGACGTCGAGAGAAGTCGCCTGCGCCAAGTGCAGCTCTGGAACAAGCACGGGTCTCACGCTATAGGGCAGCAATGTCGCCAAGATGCGAACAGCAGCCAACATCGGGGCGCAGATGAGGAGTGTAGTGAGCAGTGTAGTGCGTGAATCCTTTTGCAATGCCGGGTCCGGCTGTTTGGTGTTGTAAAACCAAAGGCTCCAGAAAGCTGCGATTAGCACCATTCCTTTGAGCAATGGATTTAAGGAGATCAGTACAAGGATTTGGTCAAAGCCCCGGCTTTTCAGGACGACGCTGTTAAAGAAAACACTGATCCCCTTGTCTACGGACAAAAGGAAATTCCACCATCCACTTAACATATTGAATGTTCACCCAATAATCGGGAAAGGGCCTATAACGAATGCATTCAATCACGGAAACAATCACTCGGCAACCTGTAAAATGGGTTTTGCTCCCCATGGCGGAATTCCATTGGGACGGCTGCATCCGTTTAAATGCCAATCCAGGGTGACGTTTCCATGTCTGTGGCGTCTGAATACGCATGGGGTGGCGCCTCCGGCACGCCCGGGGCAATTCGCTGCTCGAAGTGTGGATGTGCACGAAGGGAGCGTAAAACAATGCGCAAATGCGGACTTCATCTTCTCTTAGCTCTGATTCTCACTGCGGTTTTGGTTCAAGCCGCCCCGGCGCAGGACGTGCCGAAGGGCGAATGGCGCGCGGAATTCCAGACCGGCGCCGAACAAGTTTGGTTGCAGTTGCGCTGGACGAATGGTGACGGAATCAACACCTGGGGTTTTGACCGCCCCGTTGGCGAAATCTGGGGGCTCGATCCCGGTTTCTCCATGGGCACTCACGCCGGCGTGAAGTTTGAGGTGCGCCGCGACGCGGGAACCATCGCGTTCACCGGCGACTTCGATAAGGGCGTCGGCATCGGCCAATTCCAATTCACACCGAATAGTGAATTCATTCAAGCCATGAAGGGGATGGGGTACGGCGACCTCACAATCCTCCAGCTCTTTCAGATGACCGAGTTCGACCTCTCCCGCACCTATATCACGCAGATGAAATCGCTCGGCTATCGCGACCTGCCCATCGACCAATTCATCCGCATGTCCAGTCACGGCGTCACGCTGGATTACGTCACGGGTTTGCGTGATGAGGGATACAAAGACCTCAGTTCCGATGAGCTCATCCGCCTGCGCAATCATGGCGTGACCCTCGATTTCGTCAAGGGCATCAAGGCCGCGGGGCTCGGACCGCTTTCCACCGATCAGCTCGTGCTCCTTCGCAATCACGGCATCACGCCTGAATACATAGCAGAAATGAGAACCGTTGGATTCAAGGATCTCAACGTGGATCAGCTTTTGAATCTTCGCAACCACGGCGTTTCCGCGGAATATATTCAAGGGATGAGGGAACTTGGTTTCACTTCATCGGATTTGAATGAAATTGTTTCGCTGCGCAATCACGGCGTGACTCCGGAATACATCAAAGAGATGCGCGATCTCGGGTTCAAGAATTCGAGCATCGATGAGATTGTCCGGCTGCGCGAACGCGGCATCAGCGCCGACTTCATCCAGGAAATGCGCGCGGCAGGATATGGGACGTCCAACTCGGACGATCTAATCACGTTGCGGAACCACGGCATCACTTCGGATTACCTAAAGGGTTTGACTGATTTGGGGATATCTCATCTCAGCGTGGATCAACTCGTGAACCTCCGCAGTCGTGGCGTGACACCCGATTTCATTCGTGACATCCGCGCCGCCGGTTACACTTCGCTCGGCATGGACGATTACGTTACCTTGCGCAGTCGCGGCGTCAACGCGGATTACATCCGCGATCTCAAAGTGCAGGGCATGGATCACCTTTCCGTGGACCAACTCGTATCGCTTCGCAACCACGGAGTCAGCGCGGAATACGTTCGCGATTTGAAAGATCTCGGGTACAAAGGCGTCCCCGTGGAAAAACTCATCGAGTTGCGCTCGCAAGGTGTGAGCATCGATTTCATCCGTGAAGTCCAGTCGCGCGGTTATAAGAACGCGACCCTGGATGAATTGATTGAGATGCGCAGGCACGGCCTCCCGCCCAAGACCGTCATCTAGCAGCGGTTGCAAATTTTCCTCTGGCCACTTTCGCGGCGCGCGCCGCGAAAGTGGCCAGAGCTTTTTCAACACTGCAATGCCGCCGCCGTTTTGCACAATTTCGCCTTCCATTTCTCTCGATTCGGATTAGAATGTCGCGCGGTTCACTACTTCAGGAGGAATCATGTTCAGATTGCGTGCGATTGTCCTAATCATTGGCCTGCTCGCGGCGCTTCCGTCCGCAGCGCAAGCGCCCAGCCTCACCAGCGTATATGACCAGATCCGCGCGGAAGAGACCAACAACTCCAAGATCATTTGGATCATCCATGAAATCGCCGACGTTCACGGGCCGCGATTGACCGGAACGCCGAACCTCCGCGGCGCGCAGGACTGGGCCATTGAAACCATGAAGAGTTGGGGACTCGCGAATCCGCACCTCGAGCCCTGGACATTTCAGCCGCCGAGCGCGGCGAAGCCCGTTCCGGGTTGGGCAAATGTCGAACTCGTCGCCGACGCGGTCTCGCCATTCACTGGGCAGTTGATAGTGAAGCCACTCGCGTGGACGCCGAGCACGAAGGGCACGGTGACCGCGGATGTCGTGTTGTTGCTTCCGCCGGGATTGGGCGGCGGGGGCGCCGGAGGAGGTCGCGGCGGCCGTGGCGGCGAGCAGGCCGCTCCTGCCCCTGCTCCTGCAATGGGACCGCCGATGACGAAGGCAGCGCCAACTACCGCGCAGCAGCCGACGCAAGAGGAACTCGACGCATATCTGAACTCGATGAAGGATAAAGTGCGCGGGCACATCGTGCTCGTCGGCAGGCACGTCGAAATAGATAACAATCCCGCTAATTCTGTCGCGGTTTCCCAGAGAAGGACGGATGAACAATGGGCCGCGGCGTATGACCCGAATAGTCCAAATGCAGGCGGCGGGCGGCGCGGCGGTGGTGGAGGCGGCGGACGCGGCGGAGCGAATCCACTTCAGCCGGGACAATTGACGCCGGGTGAAGTGGCGCGCGCGGTGGATAATTTCCTGGTTGAAAATGGCGCGCTAGTGCGAATCAATGACGCGGCGCGGCCGTACGGGCTGATCGTGGCGCAGCAGAGCAACTATTACGATCTGACTCGAGTGGTGCCCACGCTGTTGATGCGCAACGAAGACTATGGCCGCATCACGCGCACCCTCGAGATCGACAAGTTGCCCGTGAAGCTGCGGATCAACATCCAGAACACTTTATTTCCAGAAGGGACGAAGGTTTACAACGTGGTGGGAGAAATTCCCGGCACGGATAAAGCCGATGAAGTGGTGATGCTCGGCGGGCACTACGATTCATGGCACGGAGCGACGGGCGCGACGGATAACGGCATCGGTTCGTCCATGATGCTCGAAGCGATCCGGCTTCTTGCGGCACTGCACGTCCAGCCGCGGCGCACGATTCGCGTCGCACTGTGGAGCGGCGAAGAAGAGGGTTTGCTCGGCTCGCTCGCTTACGTGCAACAGCATTTCGGCAGCGCGGAAAACCCCAAGCCGGAATTTGCGAAGCTCGATGTGTATTTCAACATTGACTCCGGCACGGGCAAGCCGCGCGGCGCGAGCATCTTCGGGCCACCGGCCGCGGCGGCGATGCTGCGGGATTTCTTCCTGCCGTATTACAAGGACTGGGGATTCAATGGCGTGAACCCGAGTACCAGCCGCAACCTCGGCGGGACGGACAGCACGTCATACAACAATGCAGGTCTGCCGGGCGTCGGCCTGGCACAGGATGGGTTTGACTACAACTCCGAGACGCATCACACGAACTTCGACACCGTCGAGCGGATATACGAAGAAGACGTGCGCGAAGGCGCGGTGGAAATTGCGTCGGCGGTTTATGCCGTGGCAATGGCCGACCAGATGGTGCCGCGGTTCGCGGCATCGGACATGCCAGCGCCTGTTTGTTTGGACGCTCCGGGGTCGAGGGTTGTTCCGATGAAAGGGCCCATCCCTCCTCCCTGCGGTGCGGCTGCAGCAGGGCGCGGGACTGCTGCGCCAGCAGGCGGGCGAGGACAATAACCCCCGATCATGCAGGCGGTGTGCGCGTGATGAAGTCTTCCAAGCTATGAGTGCGCTGAAGGCGTGCCAGGTGTGACGCAATTGATTCCGTAGACAGCGAAGAGGAATGAGAGGAAGGTGGCTCCCCTCACTCCTCTCGAAGCGCTTGCATCGGCTCAACGGCTGCTGCGCGCCGCGCTGGAACTAGCGCAGCAATGGTCCCCACCGCGATCAATAAAACCGACACGCCCACATACGTCCAAGGATCAACCGGTTTCACCTGATAGAGAAAATCACTCAACAACTTCGCCGCGAATACCGCCAATCCCAATCCCACGACCAATCCCACCAAAACGAGCATAGAGGCTTGCCGCAACACCGTGGCCAAAATATTCTGCGGACTGGCTCCGAGCGCCATCCGCAAGCCAATTTCCCGCCTGCGATAATTCACAATCTGGGCCAGCACTCCGTACAAACCAGCCATTACCATGACCACGGCCAATCCCGCGAACGCGCCGATCAGATACAATCCGAGCCGCGAACTGAAGTTGCTGTCATCCACGGTTTTTTGCAGGGATTGAAAATTGTCGAGCGCCATGCCCGGCGCGACATCGTGGAACACGGTCCTCACCGCCGGAGCGACAGGAATATTCACCTTCGTCTTCACCACAAAAAACACTGCGGTTTTGACCAAGGCGGCGTAATACAACGACGTCACCGGAATCTGCTGGTAGGAAAGCAACAGCATGGGTTTCGGCTTTCCCTGGACACTGTCATCCACCTGATCACCGATCACTCCCACGATCGTGGCCGTGCCCCGAACCCCACTTTCTGCCCCTCCCAAATCAAGCTGCTTGCCAAGCGGGTCTTCATTCTTGAAGTAAGTTTTCGCCAGCGTCTCATTAATAGCTGCGACAAAAGGTGAACTTGCGGAATCGTCCTCATTAATCATGCGTCCGCGAATCAGCGGCGTATCCATCACTTGCGCATAGCTTCCGCTGACAGCCGCGAGCCGGGCTTCCGGCTTATTCGCCGGATCTTTTGGCCGGCCGACAACTTCGAAATCACCGCCCAGGTCTACGCCGGAGAGGGGAAGTGCCGAGACGAGAGCGGCATCCTCGACCCCTGGCAAGGCACGAATCCGCGCAAGGGCCGGCTGATAGGTCAAAGTGGCTATCGAAGACGAAGGCTGCTTCTGTTCCGTGGAAACTGCAAGATTCGCGAATCCCGCGGCGTCCGCAGGCATGGCTGTGAATGAGGTCACATTCGTTGTCACAAACCCCAGCCGCGCATGTTCCAGATTCAAGAGTGTGCGGAACAGCAACCCGGTGGCGACCAAAAGCAAAACCGAAAGCGCAACCTCGCCCGCGACAAGCGACTTGCTCAATTTGCTTTTAACCGAGCGCGATCCCGTGGAGCGGACCGCCGCCTGTAGCGCACGCTGCGGATCCGTTCGCCCAACGAGAAACGCCGGCAGCAAAGACGAAATGATGGTTGTTGCCGTCGCAATCCCCGCGAGCGCCAGCACCACGGTCCAGTGGACCGTTATTTCTTCCGTCCGCGGAATCGTATCCGGAGGCAACTTATGGATGAGGGCCACGGCCAGACACGCGATTGCAAATCCCACCGCGCAGCCAACCGCGCTTAGCAGCCCGCCCTCAATAATGAGTTGGCGCATCAGGCGCTGCCGCCCGGCACCCAGCGCGGCGCGGATTGCAAATTCCTGCTGGCGTCCCACACACCGCGCGATCAAGAGGTTCGCGACGTTTGCGCAGGCAATTAGGAGCACGAGGCAGAGCGCCACGGTCAGGGCCACGAACACGGAGTTCAGCTGGCCGGTCAAGATCGTTTGATACGGCGCAACGAAAAGCGCCAGACCTTCCGCGCTCTTTGGATTCGCTTTTTTGATTTGCTCGACAATTGAGGCGATTTCCGACTTTTCTTGTGTCAGGGTTGCTCCGGGTCTCAACTCGCCCATCATGCTGAACAAGTTGTATCCGCGTATTTTTTCCATCTCCTGCGTCGGCTGCATCGGCAGCCAAACACCTTTCGAAACGACCGAGCCGCCATTGTCCGGAAAGCGAAAAGCGAGCGGCATGACGCCCACCACAGTTCTCGCCTGCCCGTTTACGCGCACCGTTTGGCCGACAATTTGAGGATCAGCGCCAAAATGATCCAGCCACATTTTTTCCGAGAGCAGGACCGCGAACGGGCCCCCCGCCTGACCTTCCGCTTCCGAGAATGTGCGGCCCAGGATGGGTTGGGCTCCCAGTATCTCGAACACGTTTGGAGTGACACGGGAAGCCGTTACGCTCACCGATTCGTCCCTGCCTTGCACCACGCCCACATCCGCCATGTAGCACGCCACTTCATCCATGAGCTTCGTCTGATCACGGACGTCCCGGAAGGTCAAATAGGAAATATTTGCAGGGCTGGTCGGGTCACCTTTTCCGATGGCGACCATTCGCTCTGCGTGCGCATAGGGGAGAGGCCGCACCATCACACTTTCCACCACGGTGAACATGGCTGTATTTGCGCCAATCCCGAGCGCCAGCGTCAGCACGGCGATGGCGGCGAATCCCGGATTTTTCCGCAACATTCGCGCGGCGAATCGCAAATCCTGCGCCGCAGTTTCAATCCAGCCGATGAGGTCCATTTCGCGTGTCCTTTCCTTCATCAACGTTACGTTTCCAAACCGCTTCAGCGCGTCGAAGTGCGCGTCCGTTTCCGGCATTCCGGCCGAAACATTTTCAGCAGCGCGCATTTCAAGATGCGCGCGCAGCTCGTCATCCAGTTCCCGCCCTAATTTTTCGCGATTCCAAAGTCTGCGCAACCGCGCGATCCAAGCCATTTGTTATTAATCTCCGCGATGCCCTGGGGGAGCCCAGAATCGCACACGATCTACGGCGTGCGCACCCTCCAGAACATCCTTGCAGCAAAGATTGAAGGCTGCTCCCATAGACAGCTATATGTAGATACGCTTTCCACGTGAAAAACGTTCCATACTTGATTTGTTGCAGAGGAAAAGCGTGAGGATCCAAGCAAGAGAGTTGAATCGACCTGCCGTATCGGCCAATGGAGGAGGCACAGGCGCTCCTCCGTTCCGGCAAGTTCGGGGTTTAGTGGTAACATCGGGACCTTCAGGGGAGCAGTGTCTTGATAGGCAGCCTAAGCGGCTGTGTCACTTCTTAATTCAATATAGCATCCAATTGCCCGACATCTTGTCAGGCATTGGGAATCATAGCCTAGGAGCGCGAGGAACCAGATGCCCCAAGTAATACTGGTGAACCCGGCGAATTCATCGATGGGATACAGCATCATCACGCCCCGTTGGCTATTTGTTCTGGCGATGGCCACGCCAACCGACCTTGTAGGAGACCCCAAGATTGTTGACGAATCGCTCGCCCGATTTGACGCGAGCATTGTCCGGCCGGGAGATATCGTCGGAATAGGAATCAGCACGGGGAATTGCCAGGCCGGATACCGCGTACTGAGCGAGGCGAAGGCAAAGGGCGCCACGGTAATCGTGGGCGGGATCCATGCAACTATTTTTCCGGACGAGCCTTTGGAGTTTGGAGCAGATGCCGTTGTAACAGGCAACGGTGACATTGTTTGGAGCCAGGTCGTAAGGGATGCGCTGAACGACAAGCTGCAAAAGCGGTACAACGGCGGACGCGTGCCCGGCGAAGGATTGTTAAAGGCCCGATGGGATGTTGTGGACCCGAGGCAATACATGTTCGCCAGCATTCAAACGGTGGCCGGGTGCCCGGAGAATTGCAGCTTTTGTTCGGTGTGGGTGACAGAGGGACGCCAACCACGCCAACGGCTGACCGACAAGATCATCGAGGAAGTGAACGAGTTGTACGGGCTCGGGTTTCGCTACGTTATTTTTGCCGATGATAATTTCAATCCCTCGACACTGGGGCGCATCGCCCGCGAGACGAGCCCGGGGATCCGCAAGGAACTCGAGCGAATCCGCGAAGAGCGCCTGCAGTTTTTTGACGAGTACGACCGATCCGTGCCAAAGGATATGTACGCCTTCACGCAAATGACGGTTGAGGTTACGAGTGATGAAGAGTATCTCTCGGCGATGTACAGCAAGATGCGGATCCGCGCTGCGCTTGTGGGCGTGGAGTCGTTCTCGGAAGAAGGATTGAAATCCGCGAATAAGAAATGGAATCCCATCGGGGAAAAGATGGTGGAAACCATCAAAATAATTCAGGATGCGGGGATTCTGGTGCTGAGCTCGATTATTACCGGGCTCGAATCCGACACCGTGGATACGCTGCGAACGATGAGGAAGTTCGCACTGGAATCGGGCACGATGCTCGCGCAATTCACGTTCTATCATCCCTATCCGGGGACCAAGGATTTCCACGAATTCACGAGCGACATCAAGAACCTGACGAAACCGAATTTTATTCCCAAACACAAAGCGCGCATGCGCGACGAGCGGTTCTGGCTGAAGCCAGTGAACGAAGCCGCTGCGATTGTTCATCCGAACATCACTACCCAACAACTTATCGAGGAGAATCGGGAGTGCTGGGATGAGTTTTATTCGGTTCGCGAAGCCCTCAAGCGGATGCGGATAGGGAAGAGGGCGCGGTGGTCATTTAAGGAGAGATGGACGTACGTGATTTTCTGCTTGACCTTCCGGCGAATTTATGGCGGGCAAGGCATGGCGGCCGATGGTGTAAAGGCAAGGAAGCTGAAGCTCTCCACTCGCGTCATCATGAAGATCGCTGTCGCGGTTTACAATTTCGTTTCCCGGGGACATAAAGGAGTGGTCAGCGTCCCGATGGCCCGCCCGAAGCCAAAGAATGATGAGAGCCGAATCCGGGCTCTCTCACGGCCTTCTACGTCCGACGAAGCTGTTCAATAGCCCAATCCGCATGCTTCGATATAATTGCGTCGCCGGAAGCGGCGAGACGCGAAAGTAATGTTGTTACTCGAACATGAGCGGGCGTGCCGGGTTTTACGCCTGAATTGCCCAATGCGATACAAGCGTTGCGAACAAGTCCGCGCCACTTCGTGCGTTTCACCGGGCTTTCGTGAAACACCTTCCTGAATTCTTCTACGGTTAGCGAAGCCAGCCATTCAAGATCCGGCGCGAGCAATCCATCCCGCGGAGCAAATGAGGAATCATCGCTCGATGGCGCGCGGCGGTTCCACGGGCAGACGTCCTGGCAAATGTCGCAGCCGAAGACGTGGCGCCCCATTGGCGGGCGCAGACTTTCGGGGATATCACTGCGCAGCTCGATGGTGAGATAGGAGATGCAGCAGCGCGCGTCGAGAACGTAAGGCTCGACGATGGCGTTGGTGGGGCATGCGTCAATGCAGAGAGTGCACTGGCCGCAAAGGTCGGGCGGGAGTGTTTCAGCGGGCGCGAGGGAGGGTGCAAGGTCAAGCGTAGTGAGAACGACGCCGAGGAAGAACCACGAGCCGATTTCGGGATTGATCAGCAGCGTGTTCTTGCCGAGCCAACCGAGTCCGGCATGATGCGCGGCGGCGCGTTCGTGAACGGGGCCGGTGTCCACATACCACTTCGCATCAAAGGGTTCCGCGAATTCGGCGCGCATTGAAGTGACTAGGGCCTCGAGTTTGGCGCCGAGGACATCGTGGTAGTCCGTGCCCCATGCGTAGCGGGAAATCCAGCCGCGAGGCGAGCCATTTTCTGAATTGTCAGAGGGCACTTCTGTTGAATGAGGGAGCGGCGTGTTGTAGGTAAGGGCGCAGACGATGACGCTCTTCGCGCCGGGCAATGCATTTTGCAGGGATTGGCGGCGCGCGTCATGGAGATAACGCATCTCGCCTGCATGGCCGCGACCGAGCCAATCGGGCAATCGCCCGAGCTCCGGCCAATCTTGCGCGGGCGCGACTCCGCAGAGATTGAATTCCAAAGCGCGAGCATACCTTAGGATCAAATCCGTACGCCCGGCAGGGCTCATTGAGATTGTCACAATCGGATTCTGACACATTGATTGGCATGGCAGCAGGGGTTACGGTCTCGCGCATAGATGCGGTTCGACCTTTGAATTCCGGTATGATGGATTGTCAATGTCAGTTAACACCGCCGGACGAATGCTGGAAACTTCGAGGCTATCGCTCGAGGGCGCGTCTCAATTGAGGACCGCGCGCCCATCAGGATTGTTGTTTCTTCATGGTCTATTTGGGAAACCAGCCGACTGGGAGGCTTCCGTAGAACATTTTTCGCCGCAGTGGCGCGTGTATGCCCCTGAGCTTCCGGTATTCGACCTTCCCGCCGAACGGATCGACGTAACAGGGCTAGCCGCATACGCGCGTGACCTGATGGACCAGAATAATCTTGAGACCGCGATCGTGAGCGGGAATTCACTGGGCGGACATGTGGGACTCGCGCTGGCATTGACGTATCCGCAACGGGTCTCTGCTCTTGTGCTGGCAGGTAGCTCGGGTTTGTTTGAGCGGGGACACGGGCGCGTTCCGCGGCGGCCTTCGCGCGAGTACTTGTATGAGAGAATCCGCGAGGTGTTCTACGACGCAGCGCATGTAACGGATTCGCTGATGGAAGAAGTGAGTCAAACGATTTACGACCGGAAACGAATGGGGCGCGTCTATCGGGTTGCGGCATCGGCGAAGCGGAACAACCTGCGCGAATCGCTCGGGAAGATTCAATGTCCCGTGCTGGTGGTTTGGGGCAACAACGATTTGATCACGCCTCCGCAGATGGCGCAGGAATTTGCGGACCGCCTGCCCGACGCGGAGCTTCAGTTCATAGACCGCTGCGGGCATGCCGTGCCGATCGAGCGGCCAATAGAATTCAATCATCTCCTTGAGAATTTCTTACACCGGCGTTTTAGTTTTGCATCCGCGTTGTGCCATGACTGACGCCCAGACGACCTCTCCTACGCAAGCGGTTCTAGTGGAAGCGCACGACCTTCGCCGGACGTTTGACGAGGGGCGCGTGGAGGCGCTGCGCGGCGTCAGCTTTACGATTGGGGAGGGCGAATTTGTAGCGATCCAGGGACCAAGCGGCTGCGGAAAATCCACCTTACTGCAAATGCTCGGAGCGCTGGATGCGCCGACCGGCGGCGCGCTGCATTTTCGCGGCAACTCATTCGACCTGCTGGGCGACATGGCGGCGTTTCGCGCGCGCGCGGTCGGATTCATTTTCCAGTCGTTTCATCTTCTGCCCACGCTTACCGCGGTCGAAAATGTGCAAATCCCGATGTTTGAGATGCCATGGCCCGCGCACGAACGGCGCAAACGCGCGAAATCGCTGCTGGAGGCGGTGGGACTGGGGGATCGCCTTGACCATTTGCCGCCAAAACTTTCCGGCGGCGAGCGGCAGCGCGTAGCGATCGCTCGCAGTTTGGCGAATGAGCCAGCACTGTTGCTGGCCGACGAGCCGACGGGGAATCTGGATAGCGTGAGCGCAGCGCGAATTATGGATTTGCTGCAGAAAATACAATCGGAGCGAGGGATGACGCTGGTGGTGGTGACGCACGATCCGGCGGTTGCGCGTTATGCTCGGCGAGTGTTGAAGATGCTGGACGGGAAGATCGTGGCCGACGGAAGTCCCGCGCGGCCGGTGATGTGAGATTACGAGATGACGTTCATCACCATCATTTGTAAGAACCTTTTGCGCCGGCGGACGCGGAGCCTGCTGACGATCGCAGGCATTGCGATCGGCATCGGCGCGGTGGTGGCGCTGGCGAGTCTTGCGTGGGGATTCGAGACAACCTGGGTGCGCACGTACACGGCGCGCGGCACGGATATGATCGTAACCAAGGTGACGAGCCAGAGTCCGATCCCGGCGCCATTCGCGCAGGAGCGCGTGGCCGATTTGATGGCGCTGCCGCATGTGGTGCAGGCGAGCGGGCTGCTTACGGATTTAATCAGCATCGAAGATGCGCCGACGGTGCTGGTGTTCGGGTGGGAGTCAAATGCGTTTCTGTGGGATCACCTGAAGCTCGTGAACGGACGCTGGCCCGCGAATGATGAAGAGAAGGTGGTGGTGCTGGGCAGCGTGGCGGCGGACATGATGAACAAAACCATCGGGTCCTCCGTGCAGATTGAGACGGGCACGTTCACGGTGTGCGGAATTTTTGAAAGCTCGGCGCTTGCCGAAAATGGCGCGGTGATTTTGCGTCTCCCGCAAATGCAACGGATTACGGAGCAGGACGGGAAAGTGAATTTTATCAACGTGAAGCTGGCTCCCGGCACGACACAGCCGCAGATCGAGGAGATTCGGCACGCCATCGCGGCGAAGATGACGGGGTTCAAGGCATTTACGGCGGGAGAAGTTGCGCAGAACAATACCGCGATTCAAGTTGCGAAGGCGATGAGTTGGGCGACATCGGGGATCGCGCTTTTCGTTGGCGCGATCGGGGTGATGAACACGGTGTTGATGAGCGTGTTCGAGCGGTTGCATGAGATCGGCATACTTCTGGCGATCGGCTGGCGGCGGAGCCGGATCCTGCGGATGGTCTTGTATGAGTCAATCATGTTGGGCGCGGCGGGCGGAATTCTTGGGAGCGTTGTCGGGACGGTGGCTGTGAAATTGCTGGAGAGGACTCCGCTGTTGCACGGGAAGATTGAAGGCGAGTTCAGCGTGTTTCTCTTTGCGCTGGCGATGATCATTTCGATTGGACTGGGCGCGCTGGGCGGACTGTATCCCGCGATTCGCGGCTCGCGGATGCATCCGAGCGAGGCGCTGAGGTACGAATGATTCCCCGGGTGAGCCGCACGCACGCAATCGCTGTGCTTGCGGCGAATTTATTTGCCGCGGCAAGTTTTTTGATCGCAGGAACAAATCCCACCACAGCGCAGGCCGCGGCACCGCAATCCACCGCGCAGGCGCTTACCGCCGACCAGGTGATCGAGAAAGTAATCGCGGCGCGACGGACTTCCGGTTTCCGCGTACATGCGAAGCTGACGCGAAGCACGGCCGCATTGGATTCCGCCAAAGATGTGCGTCAACTGCTCATCAAGAGCCGGCGCGACGGCGAGGCAACCAAAACTCTTTACCAAGTGCTGTGGCCGACGAAATTCGCCGGCGAGGCGATCCTCATTGAAGATTCGGGCGATCATCAAGTGAAGGGCTTCCTCTTCAGGAATGGGGCGGCGACGCCGCTCACGAACCAGTCGCTGGAGGGTGAATTCTTCGGATCGGATATTCACATTGAAGATGCAGTGGAAGGTTTTTGGTATTGGCCTTCGCGCAAATCCGCGGGCGAGGAAACGATTGATAAGCGCCGCTGCATGATCGTCGAGTTGCGGCCCGGGCCGGATACTGTGACGCAATACTCGATGGTGAAGGCTTGGGTGGCGCCGGAAATTTCTCTGGCAATGAAGATCCAGGTTTACGGGCGGGATGGAAAACTTGTTAAGACGGTGACAACCGACCGCGTGGTGAAGGAAGGAAAGTTGTGGCTGGCAGCGACGGTGAAAGTTCTTCCGGTGGTCGGCAAGACCCAAACAGTGCTCGAAGGGACGAAGTCCGAGAGGGACCTGCAACTGCCCGCCGCGGATTTCACAATTGAAGCGATTAAGAATTTTGGGAAGGCGGGGCGATGAATACGCGCCGCTAGCAATCAATTCTAATTCTTGCGCCACGACTCTCTCTTGTCTTGACTACTACGATGTGGTAGTATCACAATGTGGTATTCATCGAATCGCGTGTATTTACCCGGCGGCTCCATCAACTCGCCGGGGCTGCCGCCGATGACGTCTTGAGTGGCATACAGCGGGATCTCCTCCAAATGCCCGAAAGCGGTTCGGTTGTGCGAGGGTTGGGCGGTGTACGCAAAGCGCGCACGCCAAATCCGGGGCGCGGCAAAGGGAAGCGCGGCGGTTTTCGGTATCTTTATCTATATGTCGCGCAGCGGGACCACATTCACCTGCTCTATCTTTTGGATAAAAACGAACAGGAAGACTTGACTACGGAGCAACGCACTGTTCTTCGCCAGCTAGCTGGACGAGTCAAGGAGTAAGGAATAAGGACACGGGAGATTAATGATGGCTAAGCGAATCAAAGTAAGCGTTTTCGATGACTTGCGTGAATCTTTGCAGGACGCTCTGGCATTTGAAAAAGGAGCACAGGTAAACCTGCGGGTTACCAAGCTGCCTCCGCCTCCACGGCGGCTGCTTCCTCGGGAAATCCGCAAGATCCGTTACGCCCTGAACGCCAGCCAGGTAATTTTCGCCAGCTACCTTAATGTGAGCCCGAACACAATTCGCAGTTGGGAGCAGGGAACCCGCCGCCCCCAAGGCGCAGACCTTAAGTTGTTGGCGATTGCGATGAGAGATCCAAAAGCACTATTGAATGTCTAGCCGCGCCCAAAACCTGCCCAACCCTGAATTCCACATCGACGTTGACGGCTGTTGCCGCGCGAATTACTCTTTGCGGACAGGCCGCTCCGGGGAATCGCCCTCTTGCGTCCCCGGACAATCGATGCAAGCGGCGAAGCAATCCGGCAGCGCTCCGAAATGCGTACATTGGAGTGAGCCGGCCGAGGAAGCGTGAGTCCAGGGACTGGCACAGAATTGCGGGCAACGGACGTGTCGCTCATCGAGAAGGTAGTGGCGCGCGATGAGGCAGCGCTTTCAGCGCTGTATGACCGCTATTCCGGCATGGTGTTTTCCGTGGCCATGCGCATCGTGAAAGATTCGCAGGCAGCGGAAGAGATTTTGCAGGACGTTTTCCACCAGCTCTGGCGGAACGCGTCGCGGTTCGATGCGGAGCGCGGGTCGCTGCCGGGATTCCTGATGGTAAGCGCGCGGAACCGCGCGATTTCCCGGCTGCGCCGAAAAGGCACGGGCCTGTCGGATGAGTTGAACGAGAACACCGTGGTGCTCCCGTACAATCTCGAGAGTTCCATCGCGCAGAAACAGTTGCTTGGCAAGGTGACCGGAGCGATGGAAAGTCTTCCCCCGCCACAAAAGCAGGTTGTGGAGCTGGCTTACTTCGAAGGACTGACACACAGCGAGATCGCGGAGCGTACCGGCGAGCCGCTGGGAACAATCAAGACAAGATTGCGAACGGCGATGGAGACATTGAAACAGAGTTTGAACCCAGCTTGAAAATATGAACGGGCATCCACAACACGAAGAAGATTTCGACCTTTTCGCGCTAGGCGCGCTGGAAGGCGAAGAGCGGAAGGCGATGGAAGATCACATTGCCGGCTGCGCAACGTGCGCGGCCAAGCTGGCCGAGGCGCGCGGGCGCGTTTCACTGCTGGCGCTGGCGGCGAAGCCGATGGCGCCGCCCGCTGCCGTAAAAAGCCGTTTGATGGAACAATTGCGCGCGGAAAGCAGCCCAGCGCACGAGCGTGTGGAGTCGCGGAGGCAGGAGCGCCCGAGAGGATTGTTTGGGCGATGGACATTTGCGTGGGCCGCGGCGGCGGCGGTGCTGGCGCTTGCGACGGGATTGTTGTGGTATCAAGATCTACAGCTGAAAAATAAAATGCAACAGGCGCTGAAAGAGGCTGCGGAAGCTCAAGTGAAAATACAGAATGCGCAGAAAATAATCGAAGTCCTTCAAGCGCCGGATTCGACGATGATAACTCTGGCTTCTTCGGATGTGCCGCAGGCAAGCGGGAAGGTCTGTTACAACGCGCGGCTGGGAAGGCTGGCATGCTCGACGCATCTGACAGCTCCTCCGCCGGACAAGAGCTACCAATTGTGGCTTGTGCCGATGACGGGCGATCCCGTGAGCGCGAGCGTTTTTGGTGCGAACATGGCATGGACGGACGACATGTGGATGGCAGACGTGAAAGCGGGAACGTCCGCGAAGGCATTCGCTGTGACACTCGAGCCGGCGGGGGGAATGCCGCTGCCGACGGGCCCCAAAGTGTTGATTGGCGTGATGCCGCAAAGGGTTTCTTTTTCTCATCCAGCAAGGGCAGTTCAGGCGTATTATGTGCATGCAGCGGCTTGGAGGTCGGCGGACCGAACTTCGCCGAACGGGCCGGTGCGGGTTGGGGAATCATTCAACGACATGAGGTGAAAAACATGAGGAAGTTAGCCGGGGTAGTTGCATTGTTTGCGGTGGTCGCGGTGATTGGAATTTCGGTGGCACAGGCGCGCACTCCGGATATGTCGTGGAACGGGTGGATCGTCGACAGCGCTTGCTCGGCCAAAGAGGCGATGTGGTCGAACAAGGCCTGCATCATCAAGTGCGTGAAAGAGCGGGGCGCGTCGTACGTTTTCGTGGTTTCGAAAGACAAGAAAGTTGTGAAGATCGAGAATCAGGACGCAGTGAAAGAGGATGACCTCGGCATGGAAGTGAAGGTGATGGGCAACCTGAGGGACGATGGGTCGCTGCACATTTCCAAGGTCGAGGCGGGTAAGTAGCAAGTCCTGACGGCCGCGCATTGTTGCGGCGGCTTTTGATTGATCGAAAACCTGGAGGGATTGAAAAGCTGGCTGCGCTCGGAAACGCGGCCAGCTTCTGTTTTCAAGGGCTTTGATCAAGGTGCGCTAAACGTGGCGGACGGCCTGCATCGGGTCCACTCGCATCCAGGGCCGGGCGGCTGAGTAGGCGGTGACCAGAGTCATTACAATCATGACGATTGCGACTCCAAAAAAAGCAAACCATTCGATTGTCTGAACCCGATAAAGCAGATCGCGCGCGAGAACGCTTGCGCCAATTCCGCCGCCAATTCCCAGGACGATTCCGATTGCCGTGATCACGCTCGTCTGGCGAAGGATCAATTTCCACAAATCCCACGGCTCGGCGCCAAGTGCCACGCGGATCCCCATTTCGCGCGTGCGCTCGCTCACGGAATAGAAGACGGCGCCGTAAAGCCCCACGGCGGCGAGCAAAAATGCCAGCGCTCCGAAGGCGCTGATGCAAATGAGAGTTAGGCGTGGGACATACAAAGCGAAGTCATGCCATTGATCCATCGTAACGGCGAGATAGCCGAGGTCTGAATCCAATTTGCGAATTGTTTCGCCAATCATCCCAATCGATTGAGTGGGATTCCTCTGTGTTCGCACCAGCAGATTGAATCCGGGCAGATAGTGCTGGGAAAGCGCTAAGTACATGTAAGGTTGTGTGGCTTCGTCAACATCCGAATACTTGGTGTCGCCCGCAACGCCGATTACGGTGACCAGACGCTTTCCGTTCAAGATGTGAATGGTTTTGCCAATCGGATCTTGAGCCGGCCAGAATTTCTCAGCCATTTTTCGACCGAGGACTGCCACCTCGGGAGACTTCGCGGTATCGGATGCGGCGAACACGCGTCCAGCGAGGACTGGAATGCCAAATGTGGAGAAATAGCTGCTGTCCACAACTCCGTAGGGAATTGTCACACCCCGATCTCCAACTGCCGCCGCTCCATCAATTGTTACCAACTCAGTTGTGCCATTGTCGGCGAGCGGGTACGTGCTCCCAATGCTGATCGACTCGATTCCGGGAAGTTGGGACACCGATTCGTGAAGGCGGGTGTACATCGCGCGTCCCTGCTGTTCCGTGTAACCGTTGGTCTGCATGTCATTCATCGTGATGATCGCAACATTGTGAGCCGAGAATCCAAGATCGACCTGCTTCAAATTGTGCAGGCTCTTGAGGCACAGGCCGACGCCAACAAGGACAACGGTGCAAGCGGCAACCTGCATGATGACCAGAAGATTTCGAATGCGGCCTTTGCGCGTGCCGCCGATGGCTACCTCACCGCTTAAGGCGCCCGCGAGGTTGGGCGTAGAGGCTTGCAGGCCGGGGGCGAGGCCGGTGGCAATCCCTACCGCGAAAATCACAAACGCAATCGCAAATAGAACTGCGAAGTCGGGCCGGAAATCCAACGTAAGCGGGAGCTGGCCGATCCCCGGAATGAACGGCTTGAAATCGAGCAGCCGGTGAAGCGCATAGTAAGCAAGAGCGAAGCCGAGAAGGCCGCCGCCCGCGGAGATAATGGTGCTGTCAAGAAGGAGCTGGCGGATCAGCCGCGCACGAGTGGCGCCGAGCGCGGCGCGGATTAGGATTTCCTGGCGGCGAGCGCTCGCGAGCGCGAGAAGCAGGTTGGCAACATTGGCGCACGCCGCGAACAAGACCAATCCAACAACGGCAAGGATCAGTGCGCCAAACAATTTCGCGTCGGAAACCCAATCGGGCGCGAGCATGGATGTTTGCGTGACGGCGGCGATGTGGCCCTTGTCCGCTTCCGGATAAGCAACGGCAAGCTGTCGCGACAAACCTTGCACGTCAGCAAGCGCTTGCTGGCGCGTGACGCCTGGCTTCATCCGCCCAATCATGGAATAGCTGTGGTTGGTGCGATCAGTGCGCCAGTCAGCAGGCGCTCCGAATGCAGGTGTTGAGGCAGAGAGCGGATACCAGAGATCCGGGCGGTCGGTCAAGATGGTCCCTGCAAAACGCTGCGGCGCTACCCCGATGATAGTGTGCGAAACATTATTCATTTTCAGAGACTTGCCAATTATTCCCGGGTCTGAACCGAGCCATTTCCAGTAGGGATAGCTCAGAACGACGGAGGTGGTGGCTTTGTCATCGTCGCCGGGTGCGAAGAAACGTCCGAGAAAAGGTTGAACGCCGAGAACGGAGAAATAGTTGTCGGAAATGGCGTTGATCAGGCCGTTTCTTTCGCGCTTCTCAAAGATGATGGTCTGCAGACTGATGCTGAAAGGCATCGCGCAGAGGCCGGAAAAAACGCGATTGTTGTCGCGATAGAATTTGTAATCCGGATAGGAGACCTGATTGAAGGGCGAATCCGGCGCGATCGTGTAAATCGTCAGCAGGCGATTCGGTTCCGGGACGGCGGGAGGCCGAATCAGCAGCGCGTTGAAAGTGCTGAGTCCGACGGATGCAGCAGCCATTCCAATTGCCAGGGAAAAAACAGCGATGCAGGAAAGCTTTGCGTGTTTGCGGAGAATCCGAAGTGAAAAGCGGATGCTGGAGAAGAGCGCCATGACCCCTCCGGGTAGAAATTGAAACCTTATGCGCGTTTGCTCACCTGGGAGATGCAAATTGACTGGTGAGAGTTGCCAACCGCCGCGGGCAGCATGATGCGTGGAACGATGGGAGCTTGGCAAGACGCGCCAGCCGCCAAGAACCGCGGTCTCGATTGGCTCGCAGAGGTTTGCACTGATAGAATGCCTGCCATGCCAGACTGGCGACACATCCAGGGAAGAATCCGAAAAGCGAGAACGAGCAAGGATCCTGCGGCGGAACTTGCAGCTCTTTATCAAACCACGAATGACGCGATGGTTGCATTTGAGCTGGCGCAGTTCCATGAAAAAGCCGGGAGCCATGCGGATGCGGCGCAGTGGTACCAAGCGGCAGCGCAAAAGTTTCGGCGCGCGCAGTGGAAGTTGAAGGCCGAGCAGGCATTGGCGCGGCTTGGAGTCGAGGCGCCTTTGGCCGCGACGGAGGCTGAATCGCAGGCGCCGATGCACAGAATGTCTGACGCGAGAGGGGTTATCGGCGAAGAAGGTGCATCACCAAATGCATTCTCCGAGGCTCCGGCGGCGCCAGATTCGGAAGAACCTTCAGCAGACCGGGATCCTGCAATGCCGGAAAGCAATGAAGGCGTTGCTACAAACGTCGCAGCCCGCGACACAGCGGCCAGCGAATTGGCCAAGAAGAAAAGGCGCCGCGGGCGGCGTGGCGGACGCGGACGGCGCAAGAAGGGTGATGCCGCCGCTCCTGCCGCGCGCACGAGTGCTCCAAAGGTTGGGCTGGCTGCACCTGCACCTTCGGTTCGCCCGTCCGTGCGGCGATCTCCACCTCCATCCGAGCCACCACCGGAACCACGCAGGCATGCGCCCGAACCTGAAGAAGAACCCCGAGTCGTCGGCGGCGTCGGCCCCGCAGCATGGCAGTCGCGCCGGCACACGACTGGGGAACCAGCGCTGGCTTCGCGGTTGGCGCAATTGGAATCGAAGCTCCGGCGTTTGCTTTCGGCGTTGCCGGAGTCATTGGATGATGCAGACAGCGCTCCGGCCGGGCCGGGAGTTTTTGTGCTGTCAGATGCGGATTTGCACGAGCACTACTATGTGGAAGCGTGCCAGACGCTGCGGATTGGAGTCGGTAACATTGTCAAAACGGGCCGGACGCGCGAGGGCGAGAACATCCGAGGGAAGTTGGCGGAACATTTGGGAATCACCGAATCTCAGGTGTCAAAGTACCTGAAGCAGCATTGCGCCGTCCGGTGGATCCAACTGGATGACGAGGCGCCCTTAGTGGCCCACTTTGCAATTGCGGTCCTACGCCCAGCAGTGAACGTTTAATAGCCCCTTTTGACCCACTTTCCGGAGGTTCTGCAGCTTAGTGGTTACTCCCATTTTTGGGATTTTAGGGAGCCGAATACCGCCATTAACTGCTCCAAGACACCGTTCAGCCTCCTATTTACCCCGCTCGACGGAAGTGACTGGACGGGGGGTCAGATACGGTGGAAGCTATGGCGGGGGAAAGACTTAGCTGGACACCCTTCCGGGGGACATGTTAGTTTCGCACTGGTATAGAGTTGGAATTGGGCACCTCGGGGGATGGCTTTTCGGCACATCCGTTTTTTGGGAATCACCCGCAGATTTTGAAAGGGAGGACACGATATGCCCCGAAAATTCGGGACGAAGGCGTTGAAGGCAATGGATCTTATGGCGGTCAAAACCGCGGGGGGAGCCTTCAACGTTATCAAGTTTTTCAGCGGCGACAAGTTTAATCCGTCGTTTACACCGAAGAATTGGTCGGATAAGCCGCTCCTGAAGTCATGGGAGAAGACAAAGCCCACGCTGGGCTGGCCCCGACAGACGGACTCTCTTTGTCCGGGCTGCGTGAAGGATGCGCGCGAGTCCATATTCAAGGGCGACAAAGATTGGCGCGACCTGATGCATGAGAAGGTCGGTGAGATTAAGGCGCAGATCATTAAGCGCGATGGCCAGGTCTGGATGGTGAAGGAATGCCCAATCCATGGGAAGTATGAAGACCTGATGGCCATCGATGAGAAGTTCCTCGGCTGGATTGAGAAGAACTTCCCCGGGCGCGACATCCCGGCGCACAACGACGAAGACCTTCACAAGCACGGCTCAAGCACGGTGCGGTATGGCCGCGGCTCAGTGTTGACGGTTGACCTTACCAACCGCTGCAACATGATGTGCGACCCCTGCTTCATGGACGCAAACCAAGTGGGATACGTACACGAACTTGGCTGGGAAGAGATTCAGGAAATCCTGGGCAACGCCATCCGGATTAAGCCTCGCAGGCAGATGTCCGTGCAGTTCTCGGGCGGCGAGCCGACGATGCACCCCAACTTCCTCGATGCTGTGAAATACGCAAGGAAGCTCGGTTACAACAGCGTCCAGGCAGCCACGAACGGTATTGAATTCGCCAAGAGCAAAGAGTTTTCGCGCATGGCCTTCGAGGCGGGTTTGCGGTATGCCTACCTGCAATTCGACGGCATCGGCAATGACGCGAACAGCCACCGGCAAGTGGGAAACCTGTTCGATGTGAAGCTGCGCGCGATTGAAAACATGCACGAGGCGGGCATCGAAATCATTCTCGTGGTGACAATCGTCAACAGTGTGAACAACGATCAAGTGGGCGCGATCGTGAAGTTCGCCATGGAAAACCCGAAGAAGATCGCCTTCGTGGCGTTCCAACCGGTCTCGTTTACTGGACGCGACGAAGACATCACGCCGGAGCGCCGTTTGAAGCAGCGCTACACGCTTTCCCACCTTGCTCAGGACGTAAGCAAGCAGGTGGGCAAGGTTGAGCCGACGCGCGACTGGTTCCCGATTTCGCTCATCAGCGTCTTTTCGGGATTTGCCGACTTGATGCACGGCCCGGAAGCGACGTGGGGCTCGGTATCCTGCGGCTGCCATCCGAATTGCGGCGTGGGAACCGCGGTGATGATCAACAAGGACACGAAGGAATGGGCGCCGGTTCCGCGCTTCCTGAACGTGCCGCAACTTGTGAAGGACATTACGTACATTACGGACCGGAATCGCGGCAAGCGCTGGTCCAAAACCATGATGGGGCTTGCGCTGCTGAAGAATTACAAGCCATTCCAGGGACCAAAGAGTTTGGCGCTCGTGGATATGTGGAGGAAATTTGACAAGTCATGGGGCCTCTCGAAGGACCACAGGAAAAAGTACGGCGATTCAAGCCCGGACCGAACGTACGAAGACGCGATGAAGCGCCGCCAGGATCCGTGGAACTTCCTGTTTATCGCGGGAATGTGGTTCCAGGATTTGTTCAACTACGATTTCCGCCGCACCGAGATGTGCATCATCCCATACGCGACGCAGCAGGGCGAGATTTCGTTCTGCGCGTACAACACGGGCATCGGCTGGCGGAAGATCATCGAGAACATGTACAAAAACGCGACCGTCGCGCAGTGGTACAAGGAACACGGCAAACACGAGATTTACGCCGCCGGGAAGAAGGTCAACCTGGGGACGTATGAACACTCGCTCGTGATTGACGAGGGCGATGCCGCGCGCGTGCGTGTGAAGGATCTCGACAACGTTCCGGAAACCGCCGCCCAAGAAGACCGGATGCGCCGCAAGCAGGCGCAGCAGGAAGCGGCCAAGGTCCGGCAGATTTACGAAGAGATGGTGCTGAAGAAGCCCGCACCTTCCGTCGTGACGATCGGATCTTTGGATCAGATCAAGAAAGCGACGCCGGCGGGGCATTCGGCTCCGGTGGTCATCGGCAATGGAAACGGGAATGGCCACTCCAACGGTCACTCGAACGGAAACGGCAAGGGCGCAGCGAAACCTGAAGTTGCCGAGAGTGTTGCCGGGGACTGAGCGTTTCGAGGATTTCCAATCAATTCTTTAACTGGCTCCGGGATTGTCGGAGCCAGTTTCATTTTAGTGGGGGCGATTCAATCGTCCGATTATTTCGTGATCTCAAATGAATCCAGGAATTTTGCCGTGGCGCTACTGTAGTCCTGCCCTTTGACGTAACCGAAGAGCGCGCAATAGGCGTTGTTTTCCCTGACGACGAAAACCCCCTTGTAGAACCACGTACTGTTCTCCGCCGCGAATTCCATCGCGGGAAGTTTTTCATCGCCGCTTTGGAAATCATACCGGCGGCTGTTGTCCAAATTCGAATCCGTTGCCTTCACAAAATTGTCACGGTCGGCGATGAGTTCGCGCTCTGCATTTACGGTGAAGTTGTAATCGGTGCGGCCGGCAATCGCCACATAGACGCCCTGAGTTGATGAAACGAAAAGATAACCGGTGGATTGCACCGAACCGTCGTCTGCTTTCTTAACGTCAGGCGCATTCCTGACCGGGTCAGTTGGAAACAAGATGGCGAATTTGAGGTCAGGTTCCTTGAACGGAACCCACCTGAACTGCTGAGCAAGCATGGGTATCGCGAAAGCCAGCAGGGCACAAGTTACGAGCAAATGTTTTTTCATGGGGACTCCATTCATGGCGATTTGATTTTCAGAAGCAGGTTCCCAGCGAAAATCTTAGCATTGCCCGCTTCCGGGAAATCAGAGGAGTGAACTTGTGCGCTTACGATAACTCAATGCGTTCTAACGACGAGCCATGCGTTTGGGCGGCCGCGTTCGTGGCCATCAGAAGGTGAATTCACAATCGTTAGACCCGAGCCAACAGCGGCGGGAAGCGTGGAGGGGCGCGCGGTATTCGCGGGCAAAGCCACTGCCAATTCCGTGGAGCCGCCGCCATCGGTGTTCATCGCGTCGGAGCAGCCGAGGGAAAGCATGAAGTCGGCGAGTTCCTCGAGCGTCATGCCGACGCTGAGTTTCGGCTGGCGGCCATCCACCACCGCGAAGATGTAATTTTCATTTGTATAGCAGACGGCCGTGCGCGGGTGGCGGGCCTTCAAATAATCGCCGGGTTCGCCCTCGCCCTCGATGGAGATTTTTCCGCCCGAAATTAGCATTGGAAGGCCGCCGATTGCTTCACGAATGCCGGTTTCATCGCCCATGCGAACGGACGTCCACAGAATCACACGCTGGCCAACCTTGAAGTTTTTGAAAACACTCTTGGAGGTTTCCACGTCGGGCGGCTCCGCGATCAAAAGAGCATCCTCTGGGATTGGCTGTACTTCACCCGTGGCGCGTATCTCTGTAATCATTCCGCGGAGCCCGCCGAATATCTGAATTGGAATTCCCGGGCTGAGGTGTGTGATGACGATGGCGCGGAAAGGCTTCGGAGCTTTCACTTCAGTGCCAAAGGCGCGCGTGTATGCGCGCAGGTTGCGTCCCGGTGAAAAGCCCATCGGCTTATTCAGCGTATCAACCGGCAAAAATTTGTTCTTCACGTGCAATCGCAATGTGTAGGCAGGGACGCCAATGAAAGGAATTCCGGAGCCGAGGATGGCCATCGCCGGGCGGGGAGGGCCTCCGGCGCTCCAAATCCTTCCATTGCTGACTGCGAGGCCGATGGGAAGGCCGAGGTAGGGGTCAGCCATGTCGTAATCGCCGTTGACGGCGACGACGACGTCCTCTTGGTCCTCGGTCTTGGCCTGCCAGGCGAGTTCAGTCAGCGGGACGCGCACGAGGCGGCCAGTCTTATCTGTGCCGACATGCGAGCGCACGGAGATATCTCGGCGGTGTCGCGCGACTTCAAGGATGTGAATGGACCAAGGTCCCGCGGGCGCGCCCAACGGTTGCCCTGCGGCGGGCGCGGCGTTTGCATTGGCTGGAGCTTCGCGGCAAAGGTGAATCCAGGTAACGCCGGGGGCGAGCGGCGTTTCTTCGCGCGTTTCGCCGGTACAGGTCTGCGGCTCTGGTGTCTGCGGCGCTTGCGCAGGCGCAGCGGAACAAGCGGCGAGCAACGCCGCAAGCGCAACTCCATGCGTCACCTTCCGGTGAAATGCAAAACGGCGAAATGCTAAGAGTGGCGTCACTTCTTCGGCTGCGGGGCCTCGCGGACCACGCGGAATCCAGTATAGGGCAGTGACGCCGGGTGGTATGCGGTCTTGTTGTCCGCCGGACGGTCGGCGCTGCCACCTAGCGTTTTGCCGGAGCCGTCGGCAGCAATTGCCCATTCGGCGACGTTTCCACCGAGATCGAAGATGAGCTCGTCATCCTTATCGCCCTGGCCGTGGAAGCTGCCGACTTCACGGAGCAGCGGCGCATCGCCCGGAAGCTCAGCGATCTGTTTCATCAGGCGATCCGCGTCATCGGGATTGGGCGCATAGCCGGCCCAGTAGTCGAGGGTGTTCTCGCCGCTGCGGCCATTGTAGAGCGATGCGACTTCGTCTTCATTGGGCACGCGCCATTGCTCGTGCGTCATGGTGGAAAGCCATGCGGCGAACGCTTTCGCTTTCTCGAAGGTGATTCCATTGGCAGGATAATTTTCGGTGCCGGGCTCGACTTTGTAAGTATGGTCGAATGCGGCGTATTGCGCGCGCGTGACTTCAAAGCGGCCGACTTCAAGATTGCCGCGCTTGACGACCTCCGGCGCGAGCACAGGTCCCGAGCCCGCCACTTTAATCAGATTCCCGTAAGCTGCGCCATTGCGCGCGATGGAGCGGCGGCGAAGCGCTTCGCCGAGCGGCGAATCTTTCTTGAAGGCTTCGTTTTCCGACTTTTCCGTCTTGAAGAGATAGCGATCCATCCAGGCCATCTCTTCGTTTACTTTGCGAAGCTGGTGCGAAAGTTTGGCGGGGCCGTGCGCCTCGCCGGGGAAGAGGATGAATCGCACCGGCGCTTTGTTGATCGTATAGAGAGTGCGGTAATGCGTCCAGCCTTCTTCCGTAGGCACCTGGCGGTCGTTGGTGCCGAAGAAAATCAGCGTCGGCGTGCGGACTTTGTCCATCTGGAAGACAGGTGATTTTTTGATGTATAGCTCGGGGTCCTCGAGAGGCGATTTGCCGAAGTAATAGGCGTCGAAAGAGTGGCCGAAATCCACGTTGGCCCAATCGCTGATCCATTCGACGTCACCCGCGCCGCACATGGCGGCTTTGTAGCGCGTGGGATTGGTGATAGTGAGTTCAATGCTAAGAATCGAACCGTTGGACCATCCCGCGGTGCCGATTTGATCTGGGTCCACCTTGCCCTGTTGAATCAGTGCGTCCACGCCCTTTTCGATGTCCGGGATTTCGAGGTCGTAATAGTGGCCGCAGCAGATGGACTCGACGAATTTCAGACCGTGGTTGCTGCTGCCGTGATAGTTGACCTTGAGTACGAACGCGCCGCGTTCGGTGTAAAGCTGCGTCGGGTAGGCCCAGCTTTCCGACCACAGGTCGAGATCGGAACCTGCCGGGCCGCCGTGAATGCCGAGCACGAGCGGGTAACGTTTGCCGGCTACATAATGCAGCGGATAGAAGAGAATCCCGTCTACGTCGTCATCATTCGCGCCCTTCCAGTGGATGACTTCAGACTTTGCGATTTCTTTCTTGGCGAAAGATGGATTGAGGTTGGTGATCTGCATGGGACCAGTGATGTGCGTGCCGTCAAGCGTCGCGCCGAACCACTGCGCCGGAATGCTGGGCGTCGAATAGTTGTAAACGACGCGCGTGCCATCTTCGCTGATGGCGAGGCCGCCGAGATTGTTGGCATGATCGCCTTCGAGCGCTGCGCGAGTCCATTTTCGCGACGCACCGGCTCCGTTCATGGTGTAGCGCGCGGGGACACGCTTCGTGCCTGCGGCGAGGAATGAGATGAATCCGTCGGGCGTGACGTCAATACCGCCCGCGAGGCCGTTTTCCCAGTCGATGTCAATTTTGTGTGTTTCGCCCGACGCAAGGTCGTAGAAATAGAGCAGCTCAATGGTGGCGGTGAAGAAGCGCGGATCGGATGAATAAGGCGCGGTCACGTAAAATCCTGCCCCGTCACGCGTCCATTCGACACCGGAGGGTCGAATTCTTCCGTCGGTGAAAATCTGTTTGCTTTGGCCGGTACGGAGATCCCACACAAAAGTTACCGGAGCGATCTTCTGGTCCCAGGCGTAGCTCAGCTCGCGGCTGTGCACGGTCACTGCGTGTGAGAGGTCCTTTGTAACCGCCCAATTCTGAATGCGGTCATTGTTTGCAGTGAGCCGTGTGACCTTCTTGTCCTTCACAGAAAACTTGAAAAGGCGGACCGGCGCGGCGTGCGCTTCGTCGTCAACCACTCGTGAGTCGTCTTTGCGCTGCTCGGTTTCTTTTTCAAAGAGAGTGGCGTCTTCCTCGGCGCTGAAAATGATGGTGTCGTCGGTGATCCAATCGAAGCGCTGGACGCCGCGCTCAAAGTTTGTGAGCGGCCAGGGCTCTCCGCCAAAGGGATTGATAAGCCAAATCTGCGAGTGGGACATTCCGGGCTTAGCATCGGGCAGGGGCTTTGTGCTGGTGAAAGCAATCAAATCGCCTTTGGGCGACCACTGTGGGCCGCCGTTGGTGTCCGTGCCGCGCGTGAGCTGCACTTCCTTTTTCTCCGTGAGGCTTGAAAGAAAAAGATTGGAGAGGCGGCCATCTTTTTCTTTGTTCGTGATGCTCTTCGACCATACGACCCATTTGTCGTCCGGGGAGATGCGGAAGCCACTTGCGGTCTCAGCATTGATGATGTCTTCGGGCGACCAGGGCATGGCCGAACTGCCGCTTGATTTGGCTGGCGGATTCTGCGCGGGTCCCTGCAGCGCGGAAAGTGCGGGCAGGACGCCCGCGAGCGTGAAGGCCCCGCCCAGTGCGAGGCCGAGCAGGATTCCGATTTTGCGTTTACGATTGAGCATGAGTACTCCCCTAAAGTTTGATGGAAAACAGTCTAATGGATAACCGAGGCGGCGTTCCGCTGTCCCCGGCAAAGCATGAAAGCATAGTCCAGAATTGCAACGAGCGGTAGTAAGATGGCGTCCCAATTCGGCGAAGAGGAGCGCACATGAAGGCCACGGATCGATTGAAGGCGGGGATCACCAAGGAGACGTTCAAATTCTTCAAGGACCTCGCCAAGCACAACAGCAAGGATTGGATGGACGCGAACCGCGAGCGCTACCAGCAACATGTGGTTGAGGCGATGCGGGGGTTGCTTGAAGCGCTGACGCCGGGCGCATTGAAACTGAATGGCGTGTTCGTGATTACCGGGAAAAGCGGCACGAATTTTTCACGCATCAATCGCGATATCCGCTTCGCGAAAGACAAGACGCCTTATCACACTCGGATGTATCTGAAGCTGCCGAATTCGGCGGATGGGGAAGGCTCGGAGCTTTATGTCGGAATAAATCCAGATACCGTGACGGCCGGATTTCGCATCTACGCCATTTCGGATTTCAAGAAGTCACCGCTCGCGCAATACGGCGTTCAGCGTGCAATTGCGCATCCCGCATGGGTGGCGAAGCAGAAGAAGCGGCTCGGGCGGAAGTACGAAAGCTACTGGCACGCAATGGAGAAAGGCGAATGGACGAAACACGAAGGCTGGCCCGCGTCGCCGGACGAGTGGAAAATTGTGCGCGCGTGGATTGTGCGCCGGAAGATGAATCCTGCGGTGGCGACGAAGCCGGCATTTATCGTTGAGGTGACTCGAGTGTTCCGCGATTTGGCGCCGCTGTGCGCGTTCGCGTCGTCGCCAAAATGGAAACCTTAATCCACCGCTACGATTCTTGGCGATTCCAAAAAACTTTTCCAAGCGCTTACGAATCGGAGTAGATTCCTGGCTGAAATTCGGTCTTCGACGAACAATAGATTGAGAGGAGAGGCATCTCGATGAAATTGACTCGCAGGATTTTCACAGCGATGAGTTTGCTTGCAGCAGCCGCACTGATTGTCGCGGCACAGCCCGCCAATGCGCAAGGCGGCGGGCGACGCGGCGGCGACGAAACGGACCAGGCGCAGCAAGGGCGCCGAGGCGGTGGCGCCCAACAAGGCGCGGCGCAACAGCCGTCGACAGGACAGCAGAACGCGGCGCGTCCCGTGCCGCCGCCCGAAGACAGGCTTTCGGTGACGCATCACAGCGCGCGCATCGGCGGGCAGCAGATTGATTACACGGCGACAGCGGGAGTTTATGTCTTGAAAGCGGATGACGGCACACCGCTCGCCAGCGTTTTCTTCGTGGCGTACACGAAGGATGGCGTGCAGGATCCCTCGAAGCGCCCCGTCGCGTTTTCATATAATGGCGGGCCGGGCTCGGCGTCGCTCTTCGTGCACATGGGCTTCGGGCCGCGCCGCGTGGTGCTGACGCCCGATGGCCACGGCATGCCCGCGCCGTATTCCATCGTGGACAACGAGGATTCATTCCTTGACGCCACGGACATTGTTTTCGTGGACGCGATTTCGACTGGTTACAGCCGTCCCGCGCCGGGCGAAAATCCCAACCAATTCCACGGGCTGATGGAAGACGCGAACGCGTTCGCGAATTTCATCCGGCTTTACATCACGCGCAACTCGCGTTGGGCTTCGCCAAAATATTTGATCGGCGAAAGTTACGGAACGACGCGCTCCGCGGCTCTCTCAGGGGCGCTCGAGCAGCGCTATCAAATTTATCTGAACGGGATTGTGCTGGTGTCGGCGGTACTCAATTTCCAGACGTTGCGTCCCGCGCCGGGTAACGACCTTCCGTATCTGGCCTACTTCCCGACGTACGCGACGACGGCGTGGTATCACCATCTGGTTTCCGCAGATATGCAGAAATTGTCCGTCGAGCAAATTGCGCAGCAGGCTCGCGAGTTTGCCGACGGCGAATACGCGACCGCATTGATGAAGGGCGACGCGCTTTCGCCCGCCGAGCACCAGAAAACGGTGCAGCAGATTGCGCGATTCACAGGGCTTACACCGAAGTACATCGAAGAGACGGACATGCGCATCAATCCAAGGCGCTGGTTTAAGGAACTCGAGCGCGATAAGCGGCGCACGATGGGCCGGCTCGATTCCCGCTTCGAGGGAATTGACGCCGACGCCGCCGGCGAAGCGCCGGAGTATGACCCGAGTGAAGCATCTTATGAGGGCGCGTTCGTCGCGTGCTTTGAAGATTATCTGCGGCGCGAATTGAAGTTCGAAACCGATGCGGAAATGTTCGTCTCCGGCCAAGTGCAACCGTGGAATTATCCACAAAACAGCTACGCGGATGTTTCCGAGACGCTGCGCGGTGCGATGTCAAGGCAGACATATCTGAAAGTGCTGGTCGTCGCGGGATATTACGACGTGGCGACGGCGTTTCACGGGGTTGAATTCACCGTGAATCACATGGGGCTCGAGCCCGCTATCCGAAAGAACATCAGCTTCACTTATTACGAATCCGGGCACATGGTGTACATTGACGAGAAGGCGCACGCGAAATTGCACAAAGACGTGGATGAATTCATCATTGCGAGCTACGCACACTAAATGAAGCTTCTCCGGGTCCTGGTGTGGGCCGCGGTTGCGCTGGCCGGCGCCGCGGGGCTGGGCGCCATCGCATTCGACCGCGGTGAGCCGATCAACGCGACGTGGTTCATCGTCGCCGCGGCCTGCACATTTCTCGTTGCCTACCGTTTTTATTCCTCGTTCATTGCGGCAAAAGTCCTTGTGCTCAACGCGCGGCGCGCTACACCGTCGGAGCGGCTGGATGATGGCCGTGATTTCGTCCCGACAAATAAGTGGGTGCTGCTCGGGCACCACTTCGCCGCGATTGCCGGGCCGGGGCCGCTTGTCGGGCCAACGCTCGCCGCGCAGTTCGGTTATTTGCCGGGGACGCTCTGGCTGATTGTCGGCGCGGTGCTCGGCGGCTGCGTGCAGGATTTCGTCATACTGTTCTGCTCGATCCGCCGCAATGGCAAATCGCTTGGTCAGATGGCGCGCGAAGAGGTCGGGCGGCGCGGTGGATTCATCGCGCAGATTGCCGTACTCGCAATCATGATCATTTTGCTGGCCGTGGTCGGGCTGGTGGTAGTGAACGCGCTGAAGGCCTCGCCATGGGGAATGTTCACACTAGCAATGACGGTGCCCATCGCCATGCTGATGGGCGTGTACCTGCGCTATTGGCGGCCGGGGCGCGTGCTGGAAGCTTCGGCGATCGGCGTTGTGCTGATCGCGCTCGATGTGGTCGCCGGGCAATGGGTGGCGGCATCGCCTTCTTGGGCGGATGCATTTTCGATAAGCGCGCCCGCGCTCGCTGTCGCAATTATTGTTTACGGATTTGCGGCGTCGTCGCTGCCGGTTTGGCTGCTGCTGGCGCCTCGCGATTATTTGAGCGCCTTCATCAAAGCAGGCGCCGTGTGGGCGCTCGCCGCCGGAATCCTGCTCGTGCGCCCGATGATTCAGATGCCTGCTCTAACGCGCTTCACGGACGGCACCGGGCCTGTGTTTGCCGGGAAAGTGTTTCCATTTTGCTTTATTACGATTGCATGCGGCGCGGTGAGCGGCTTTCATTCACTCGTGGCGTCCGGCACAACGCCGAAGATGATCATGCGCGAGACGCACGCGCGGCTTGTCGGCTATGGCGCGATGCTGATGGAGTCATTCGTCGGTGTGATGGCGATGGTTGCGGCGTGCGCGCTGCAGCCCGGCGTCTATTTCGCGATGAACAGCCCGCCCGCCCTTGTGGGCGCGACGGTGCAATCCGCGGCGCAGACGGTTTCCGGTTGGGGCTACGCTCTCGCTCCGCAGACGATGACGGACCTGGCGCACATGGTCGGCGAGCAAACGCTGCTAAACCGCGCTGGCGGCGCGCCTTCGCTCGCCGTGGGCATGGCGCAAATTTTCAGCCACACGATTGGCGGGCCGCGGTTGATGGCGCTCTGGTATCACTTCGCGATCATGTTCGAGGCGCTCTTCATATTGACGGTGCTCGATGCGGGCACGCGCGTCGGCCGATTCATGGTGCAGGACTTACTCGGGCATGTCAGCAAGCCGCTCGGCCGCGCAGGCTGGTATCCGAGCATACTCTTTTCGAGCGCGCTGATCGTCGGTGTATGGGGCTACTTTCTCTATCAAGGCGTGCTCGACCCGCTCGGTGGAATTAATTCGCTTTGGCCGCTCTTCGGCATCGCAAACCAGTTGCTTGCGGCGGTCGCTCTTGTTGTAGCGACCACAATTCTCCTGAAAATGGGCAAGCGGCGATGGTTGTGGGTCACGCTCGTGCCCGCGGCGGGGCTCGTCACCGTGACGATGACGGCCAGCTTCGAGAAAATTTTCAGCGCCGATCCACGGCTCGGGTTTCTTGCAGCGGCAAATCAGATGGACGCGCAACTCAGAAGTGGCGCCGTGTCTTTGCCCAGGCTGGCGGAGGTGTCGCGGCTCATTTTCAATCAACGCCTCGATGCCGTAGTGACAGCCGCGCTCGCGCTGATGGTGCTCGCACTTGTGGCGGAAGCACTTTACGAGTGGATCCGGATCTGGCGCGGCGCGAAGGCGCCAGTGCTGCACGAAGCGCCATTTGTTGAAACACGATGGGCGGAGGGGGATTGATGAAAGGTTTTGCACAAAGATTGTTGCGAAGCACGTTTATTGACGCGCGGCTCGCGGTGGCGCGATTGTGGTGGGCGGTACGCCAGATTTTTGGCGACGCCGCATATGAGAACTACCTCCGTAGCGCCCGCGCGCGAGATGAAACAACACAGGGCGGTTCAGCATCTGCACCGCTTTCGCCCGCGGAATTCTATCTTGATTCGCTGCGCCGGCGTTATTCGCGGGTTAGCCGGTGTTGCTGACTCCCGCGAAAGATTTCTCAGAGTCTGGGACACCATCAGGGCTCTTGCTCCGCGAGCGAAGCGCCCCGCGACGTGCTAGACTTTTTGCCTGAGTCCGAATCTCACGAAGCAATCTCAATGACTCGCAAGAAGCGCATTGGAGTCCTCACCGGCGGGGGAGATGTCCCCGGCCTGAATTCCGTCATCAAGAGCGTGGTTTACAAAGCGACCGAAATGGGCGCCGAGGCGATCGGGATCCGCAGGGGCTGGGAAGGCCTTACGCACATGCGGCCCGGCGCGGAGCATGACGCGGAATATATTTGGCCCCTCGACCGCATCAAAACGCGCGGGATTGACCGCACCGGCGGGACGGTGCTGCACACTTCGCGCACGAATCCACAACGGATCAAGGCCGCGCAAATGCCGGCTCACATCATCACTGCCGAACGCAAAAAACTCGAGCGCGGCGACGGCAGCTACGATTTGACTCCGGTCGTGCTTCGCAATATCTCCGCTCTCGGAATTGACTACCTCGTCGTCATCGGCGGCGACGACACGCTGAGCTTCGCGCAGGTGCTGGAGCGCGCGGGTGTGCCGCTGCTCGGCATCCCCAAAACGATGGATAACGATGTGCAGGGAACGGAATACTGCATCGGCTTTTCGACCGCCATCACGCGCGCCAAGGATTTGATTACTCGCCAGCGCACGACTCTCGGCTCGCACGAGCGCATCGGCGTTTTCCGCATCTTCGGCCGCGATTCGGGGTTCACGGCGCTCTACACCGCCTATGTCACCTCTGCGCGGTGCGTGCTGCCCGAGCTGGAATTTGATCTCCAGCGTCTGACCGAGATCCTCGCCGAGGACAAGAAGAACAATCCCAGCCGCTACGCCTTCGTCATCGCTTCCGAGGGCGCTGTGTGGAAAGGCGAGAATGTCGGCGAATTTGGTGAGGCCGACGCCTACGGCCATCGCAAAAAAATTGATATCGGCCACGCGCTCGCCGAGGAGATCCGCCAGCGCACCGGCGAGGAGACGATGTCGAGCGACCTCACCTACGATCTGCGCAGCGGAGAAGCAGACGCACTCGACCAAATGGTGGCGATGACCTTCGCAAACCTGGCCATGGACCTTCTCCGCGAGGGGATCCACGGCCGGCTCATTGCCGTGCAGGACGGCAAATACACGCACGCGCCGCTGCCGGACCCAAAACTCGGACCGCGCAAGGTGGATATCCCGAGCCTTTATAATGTCGCGCGATTCCGCCCACATTATTCCGATAAGCTCGGCGTGCCGCTGCTCCTGAGCGCCGTGCGCACCACCGGCTAATCATTTGTTGCGAGGAAGTTGGGGGCTTGCGTGGTTCGCGCGAAGCCAGTAGTATCTCGTGCCACAGGCCCACCGAAATACGGGAAAGAATTCAGGAGAGGAAAATCATGGCTCTCAACCAACAGAAACTTGACGAATTGCTCGGAAAGGGAATCGTGGATTTTGGCGCGACGTTTCATGCTGCGCTCGTCTCCATCGGCGACAAACTCGGCCTCTACAAAGCTCTGGCGAAGGGAGGGCCCATGACTCCCGCGCAACTTGCCGAAAAAACCGGAACGAATGAACGCTACGTCCGCGAATGGCTGTCGTCGCAGGCCGCAGGCGGGTATGTGACTTATCACGCTTCGACGGGTCTTTTCAGCTTGACCGAAGAGCAAATTTTCACCATGGCTGATGAGAACAGTCCTGCGTTTCTTCCTGGAGCGTTTCAAGTCGCGCTGGCGGCCACCCGTGCAGCCGACACCATCAAGGAAGCTTTCCAGACAGGTGGCGGGTTCGGTTGGCACGAGCACCATCATGAGCTTTTTGAAGGCACAGAACGTTTTTTCCGGCCTGGCTACGCCGCACACCTCGCGCAGGAATGGATTCCCGCCTTGGAGGGTGTGGAGGCGAAGCTTCGCGCCGGGGCGCGTGTGGCAGACGTGGGTTGCGGCCTGGGCGCTTCAACCATTCTGATGGCCAAGGCCTATCCGAAGTCGAGCTTTGCCGGTTTCGACTATCACCAGGGTTCAATTGACACCGCGATCGACCGTGCCAAAAAGGCAGACGTGGACGGCCGCGTGAAATTCTCGGTGGCGCTCGCAAAAAACTACCCGGGCAAGGACTATGATTTTGTCACGTTCTTTGATTGCCTGCACGATATGGGCGATCCCGTGGGCGCTTCGAAGCACGTCCACGAGTCGCTCAAGAAAGATGGGACCTGGATGATCGTCGAGCCCTTTGCAGGTGACAAGCTGGAGGACAATCTGAATCCCATTGGACGGATCTTTTACTCCGCGTCCACGCTTCTTTGCACGCCGTGCTCGAAGGCGCAGGAAGTTGGGTTGGCGCTCGGCGCGCAATCCGGCGAGAAACGAATGAAGGAAGTCGTGATGTCCGGCGGCTTCACGCGGTTCCGCCGCGCAACGCAAACGCCGTTCAATCTGGTGTACGAAGCAAGACCCTGACGCCGCTTGGCGAGATCTGAATATTGATGGGGCGGCGCAATCTGCACACACGCCCGAGGCCGCCCCGAAAAATTCTTCTTACCCTACCTACCTCTTCCAGCCAAAAGCTTTCCATCAATCGCGCTGACCAGCTCGGTTACGCGATGCCCGAGATGTTCGTCGCCGGAGACAATCGTAATCGCATAGAAAACTTGATCCGGTCCGCCCCGGAGTTCGCAATTCACGACTGTGCCCGGATGATCCTTTGTCGCGACTTCGATGGCTTTTGACATAGGGATCTTGACTCGTTTGGCAAGCTCGGCTTGAGATTGAGCGACGTCTGTTATCTCTGTTCTCCCGTCAGGTCCGTAAATTACGAACTTGCCCAGCTTTTTCTGGCCATCGGTGAAATACATGACAACGCCTTTTTCCCGCGCCGTTTCTTGCTGCAGCAATTCTTCTTCGCGCTTCTGGTTGGTCAGCATGTTCTCAATCTGCGCGATTTCGTCTTCGGCGCGGTGCATCGCTTCGGTGTCATTAGCCGCCGCCGCTTTCTCTTTGGAGCGTTCCAAGTCCTGAATCTGCTGCTCTAGGGCGCGCAGTTTTTGGTCCTGTTCCAAGCGGACGGCCTGATCTTCCTTTTCGCGTTGCGCATTGATCTCTTGCCGCTGAGCCTCCAGCAACGCCTGCTCGGCCTTCTCGCGGGCTTCATTGTCGAGTTGCACCCGCTCCGCGTAACCGCGATCGCCGTCTCCGTTGCCATCAAAGAGATTAAAGCTTACGCTGATGGGAATCCGCTTCTCAACTGGCTTGCCGTCCTTCATGGCCGGCGCAAATTTCCACTCACGGATTGCCGTGACGGCGCTCTCGTCAAGCGATGGATAAAGCGGCTGGGTGACTTTTATGTCTCGCGCGACGCCGTCGGTCCCGATCGTCACCTCGAGCTTGACTTCGCCATGTATCTTGTTTTTGCGCGCGTCCTTGGTGTATTCCGGCCGGGTGCTGTAGATCACGACTGGGTTCACGCGCTCTTCTAATTGGCCGTTTGAACTTCGCACAATCGAAAAGCTGACCTCTTCTGAGGGCGGAATTCCAATCGCCGGAACGGCAGGCGGATCGGGCAAGATGATAATTCGCATGGCATGTTGAGCTGCGACAACGCACGGAACCACAAAGAGAAGCGAAGCGGCCGCAATCATAAGAATTTTCGTGCTTGGCGCCTTTCTTGGCTTGCGGAGAATAGACATGATGCGTTCCTCCAGGTTTCCGGCATCGGCGATGCCAACGGATATCGTCGGTGTTGAATAATTTATGCGCGTTGCCCAACCCGCCATCTTAACGAGCGACCGGGCATAAGCCGCCGCATTCAAAAGTTTTTCGGTGACCACTTCATCGCAGCGCTGCTCGCGCGTCTGGCGGATGCGGCGCTTGACCCATGCGGCCGCCGGATGAAATGAGATCGGCACGTAGAGCAGCTCGTAGAGCAAATTAAGCGCGTAGTCTTTTCGGCGAACATGAGCTAATTCGTGCCCAAGAGCCGTGGTCAAGAGATCCGCGTCTCTCTCACCTAACATCTTTTCGGGAAGAATGACCACCGGCCGCATCGCGCCAATCGTCACCGGAACAGCTATGGAAGGCGACCAGAGGACGCGGATCTTCGCGATTCCGATTGTCTCAACACATCGGCCGATAATCTCTTTGATGTGACCAGCCACATCGGCTTCATTTGCGCCCCGCACGATCGCCCGTGTTTTCAACCATGCTCGCAGAAGCTGAATGCTGCGATACGCGAAGAGCAATCCGTAGCCCACAAGGAGCGTCAATGCCACAGTTCGGCTGACGGGAATCGTTTTTGCCGGCGATGGCATCGGCGGCGTTCCGTCGGTAGAAAGGCTTAATGGGAGCCCATTCGCAGACACGGCTTGGCTGAATTCAAGATTTGCTGCCGCCGGCTTAAGCGGGAATAGGCTTTGCCTCGCCCCAAGCCATAGAGTGACTGCTGCCAGAAACACTGGCGCGACGAGTGCGGCGACCCACAGCAGGTGCCGCGTACCCGCCTTTGTGTTTCGAAGCAGCCGCGCGCACAGCGTCGCCGCCGCGGCAATCAGCGCGATCTGCCAAAGGGAATTGAAGAGCAGCGTGAGCAATTCCTGGCTAACGATCCTCATCGCGTTCCTCCTGTGATTCCTTCAGAAGCTTTCGCAGCCGCCCGAGTTGCGCCGGGGTTAGCTGCTTTGAATCCACAAGCGTCATCACCAGGCTTTCCGCGGAGCCTCCGAACAAGCGTTCTATGATGTCGCTCACAGATTGGCGCATTACTTTATTGCGGCTGACGGCGGGCTTGTAGAAATAAGCGCGGTCCTTCAGCGTGCGCGTTACCTTTCCCTTGCGGTGAAGAATATTGAGCATCGTCTGCACGGTGGTGTAGGCGAGTTCGCGCCCAAGTTCGCGCTGCACCGTCTGGACATTCGCGGCGCCCGTTTCCCATAACACGTTCATGATTTCGAGTTCGAGCGGTGTGAGTTGGTCGATTTTGCGCGGGGTCACGCTTGGCCTCCTAAACACTTAGGAGACTACGCCTCTCACGTGGGGCTTGTCAACTAAAATCTTAGGAGTGCCGGCCGCCAAACTCTTAAGTGGGATCAGCGGGATATTTTAAAAAAAGTCTTCGTCGTCATGTTTCTTCAGGCGCGTGATTTTCTGCGTGATGCGGATGTCGCGCGAGCGGACGCCCGCGAGAATGGCTTGGCGCGTCTCAGGTGGAAGAGCCTCTGGTGCGAAGACGCCGTGCTCATCCTTGGGAAAATTGCGGACAAAGAGCGCGGCCATCGTTGCTGTGGCATACGCAACTGGCGAAACGGCCAGCCCCCACTGGCGGATTTGATAGAGCGTTGGGAACTGGCAATCCCAGCGAATACGCATCGGGTGATCTTTTTTCATGCCGGTGACGAGCACCGACCCCGCAAACCGCGCGTTCTGCAAAACGCCGCGCCGGATCAGGCGCGCCACGCGCCGCGGCGAGACTGTGTGGGGGAATCTGGCCTTCACCATTCCGCGCGACTTGGAAAGCTTCCCCTGATGGTACCAGCGGCGCAGGCGGTCAATTTCATTGCCGCCAATTTTCACGTCCATTTCCTTCAACGGAATGAAGTATGGAATTGTGCCGACCTCATCCTGCGCTGCGAGCACTACGCCTGCTTCACCAACCGGCTGCGGGAAGCGAAATTTTTCGCGCTCGCTGAACCGTTTCACTAGCTTGAATTTTCCACCACGAACCACACGGGGCCGCGATACCGCTTCATCGAAAGCTCCCGCCGCCGACCACTGCGAGACAGCGTGGTCGCTGTCGGTGCTCTCGTATAGTCTGATGTGGATCGCTTCGACGTGGTCCAGCATGTCCGCAGCGCGACGCGCCAGCAGATTCGTGAGGCCCGGCGCAACGCCCGCATTAATCACGGCCGTGCGCCGTTTGTCTTCAAATCGCCTCGAATAGCGAAGCTGTTCGGCCTTGAACGGATTCCGCGTCATGTGGGTTGCCATGTCAAGGTAGTGCGCGCGTAAGCGCAGCGCCGCCCGCAGGACAATCTCGTTGAATACGGCCGCCGAGGCATTAATGATCAGCTGGCTTCCGCGCGCCGCTTTGACGATGCCCCACAGATTGCGCGCATTCACCACGCGCACTTCTAGAGCGCTCCGCTTGCCTAGAAAACGCTTCGCGCGCTCGAGGTTCTTATCACCGCAAACCACTTCGTGGCCCTGGCGGGCCAGCATTTGAGCCAAAAGAGCGCCGGTCGCGCCCGCGCCTAGAACAAAGATTCGCATTGCGGCGAAACTCTATCACAACCCCCGCGGGAGTTAACCGTCGTGTGTGGCGCCGCATCCAATAGAGGAGCGAACCTCCCTGCTTGAACCTGCTGGAAAAATATGGCCAGTCAAGCGAGAATGGAACAGGCGCACACTATGTCTGACCAGGACGCGAACCCTGAAAACGAGCAGCGGATTTTTACGCTGAAGGAAGCGGAAAGCACGCGGCGCGAGATCGAGCCGCTGTTGCTCGAAGCCATGGATTCGCGGCGCAAGCTCGCCGATGCCGACGAGAAGCTTGCCCGAATTGTAAGCCGCATCATGGTGATGGGCGGGATTTTGATCAACACGCAGGCTGCGGCGGAGCTTCGCAGCGAGCATGACCACTTTGTCGGGCTCGTCCGCAATGCGCTTGAGACAATCCAGGCTACGGGTTGCGTTGTGAAAGACCTCGACACCGGCCTGCTTGATTTCCCGGCGCGCATTGACGGTGAAGAGGTTTATCTCTGCTGGCGGCTGGGCGAAGATCGAATCCGTTATTTTCACAGGCAGGACGAGGGTTTCTCGGGACGCAGGCCAATCGATCCGCGCGATCCGGGTCCGAGCCCGCAGGTCCAGTAACGCCCGGCTATTCCATGATTGCAATTTGTTACAAGTGACGTGCGCGAAGTATCCGCGCCCACCTCGAAAGGGTCCATCTTGTCCGACGAGAATCTGAAGCAAAGTCCCGCGAAGGCGCACCGCCTCGCCGGGTCCACAAGTCCTTATTTGCGTTCCGCCGCGCACCAGCCCGTGGAGTGGTACGAATGGAGCGAGGAGGCTTTCGCCAGCGCGCGCGAGCAGAACAAGCCCATCCTTCTCGACATCGGTGCGGTGTGGTGCCACTGGTGCCACGTGATGGACCGCGAAAGTTACGAAAACGCCGAGACTGCCGCGCTGATTAATCGCTATTTCATTCCGGTGAAGGTGGATCGCGATGAGCGGCCAGATGTGGACTCGCGCTATCAGTCCGCCGTCAGCGCGGTTTCTGGACAGGGTGGCTGGCCGCTCACTGGCTTTCTAACGCCCGATGGCCGCCCGTTTTTTGGCGGCACTTATTTTCCGCCGCAAGACGCGATGGGCCGCCCAGGTTTTCCGCGAATCCTACAAGCAGTCGCCGATGCTTTTGCAAACAAACGCGAAGAACTTGAGCGCGCAGCGGTGGGACTTTCCGACGCCGTCGCCAAGGCAGAATCATTTTCGAGCGCGTGCGGAAATCTCGATCCCAATCTCGTGGATCATATGGTCAACGCGACACTCGAACTTTTCGACCCCCAGTACGGCGGCTTTGGCCGCGCGCCAAAATTCCCGCATTCGCAGGCGATTGACCTGCTGCTCGAGCGCCATCAAGCCTCGCGAGAGGAGCGGCTGTTACATATCGTTGAGCGCACGCTCGTCAACATGGCCTGCGGCGGCGTGTACGACCAGCTCGCAGGCGGCTTCCACCGCTACTCAGTGGACGAGCGCTGGCTCGTGCCTCATTTCGAGAAAATGTCCTACGACAATTCGGAGCTGCTGAAGAATTACGTTCACGCCTGGCAGGTAACGAAGAAACCATTCTTTCGCGGCGTCGCAACGAACATCATCGGCTGGGTGAACCACACGCTCTCCGACCAGCAGCAGGGCGGCTTCTACGCCAGCCAGGATGCTGACTACTCTCTCGACGACGACGGCGATTATTTCACATGGACGCTGGAGGAACTTCGCGCCGTGCTGTCGCCCGAAGAAGCCCGCGTCGCCGAACTGCACTTCGACGTGGAAGCGCACGGCGAAATGCATCACAACCCGGCGAAAAATGTCCTGTGGGTTGCGCGTGGCGCCGCTGAGATCGCGGCGCAAATCGGAATCAGTGAGAAGGAAGCTGAAGCTTTGCTTGAGAACGCCGCGCGGAAAATGCTCGCTGCACGGGTGAAGCGGCCCACGCCTGCCGTGGACACAACGATTTACACCGGATGGAACGGTATGTTTGCCTCGGCGTATCTCGATGCCGCGCGCGCGTTTGGCGGAGACATCGGCGCGGGTTGCAGCGCATTTGCGCTGAAAACTCTCGATCGGCTTCTCGCAGGCGCGTGGGATGACAAGCTCGGCTTCTCTCATCGTCTGGGCGGCGCGTGGCTGTATGGCACGCTCGATGACCATGTTTTCATGGCACAGGCCTTGCTCGACGCCTACGAGGCTACGCTCGACCGCCGCTACTTCGATGCCGCCGAGCGCGCCGCCGAGCGCATCCTCGCACAACATTGGGACCCGGAAAATGGCGGGTTCTTTGACCGTGCCTCCGATGCGCCGCCGATGGGCGGGCTCGACGTTCGCCGCAAGCCTCTTCAGGATTCGCCCACGCCCGCCGGGAATTCGATCGCGGCGGTGGTGCTCGATCGCCTTTATGGATTCACCGGCAACGCGATGTATCGCGATCGCGCCGAGAAAACTCTCGCGGCATTCGCGGGAGTCGCGCCTCAATATGGATTGTTCGCCGGAAGCTACGCGCTGGCCGTCGCGTTTCACGCAAGCGGAACGATTGAAATTGTAGTCACGGGAAATGAAGATGACCTTGCCGCGCAGAAGCTGGAACGCGCCGCGGCGGAAACTTATCGCTTTGGGAAAGCCCTGCTGCGAATCACGCCCGAAACGCAATCGAAGGGATGGCTCGCTCCCGCGCTCGCAGAAACTCTGCCCCATTTGAATGCCAAGGTCGCGCAAGCAATTGTTTGTTCGGGGACCACATGCCAGCCGCCGGTTACTGAGCCGGATGCATTGCGCGCGATGCTGCTGAATGGCTCAGCGGGCGCCGCATCCGGCGCTTCACGCTAGCGCTTGCGCCGAAGCTTTGTCTCGTCTGAAAACAGGGAAGTGTCGTCCGCGTGCTCGCGGGCAAACGCTTGAAGCTGCTCCGTGGTTGCGGTAATCACCAATCCACTTTCCGCGTTGACGTACGGGAGCTTAACTTTCCCTGTAACCTCGGCGCTTTTCAAATTGTCATCACTACCCAAGAGCTCGAGTCGCATGGAATCTTTCTCAATCCAGATCCTTCCAAATGTATGAACGTTAATGGAGGGATAAGGAGAACGCTTCAACTTAAGATCACTGTCTTTTGGCGTTCCGAAATCGACGAACATTTTGTCGCCGAGTCGCAATAGGTGGAGCTGAATTACGATGGTATCGGCTTCATCTTTGGTTTTGTCTTGAACGACTAGCAGGTAGCCGTCATCATTCTTTGTGAATTCAAAAAGGGATGGGCTCTTCTCGGGCTTCCCGCTTTCATCGACATCTTCCCAGCGTCCAACCAGCGTGTCGTCGTTCACCAGCACGTTGCTGCTGTAAAGGGGAAATAATGAAACCGTATCTCCGCACCCGGCGAAGAACAGACACAAGCCAACCAACGACAGCAAAAGATATTTCCGCATTTCCCCTCCTTCATTTGTATTCCAATTGTTAGTCCGCTAAATTTTCTTTGGCGGCAGCTACTGCTGTCGCGAAGCCGGCGGCACCATATTGTTCGCGCGGTAATAGACCACGAGCTGCCCGTAATGTTCACCGCTGTGTTCGATTGCCACCGTCCAATTGTAGGAGTTGTGCACCATCATGTTTCCGAACGGGAACTTCGACGCTTTATCGAGCCCCGCGTCTCCCTGCTCCTTGATGAGCGCGGCTCCATCCGCCACGGCCTGCTTAACAAATCTCACGACGTCGGCCTTTGTCTTAAACATTTCGCGCGGCGGGTTCTCAGGATCTTTCCCGAGGTCAGGCCCCATGTTTTTCCCGGAAATCGCTCTCATCAAAATGTAATCGACTCCGGCGATGTGCAGCAGGTTCTCCGCGAATGTCCTCTGGTCCTTCTGTACCTTGAAATCGTATTTGTCTTCGGGGAAATCCGCCGCCATCGCAACAACTCTGTCGCCAATGCTGTTCCACATCCGCAGGGTCTCATCCGATTTTGATCCCACCGGGCGCGGCGTTTGCGACAGTCCCTGTCCGTAGATGCCGACTCCAGCTATCGCTACAAGTATTGCCGCGATCAGCAATCGTGAAAAACGCTGCATGGTTTATTTCTCCTTGTGATTGGCTCATTCATACTGAAAAGTGTTGGTGCGAGGCTAGCATGCCCGCCTCCCGCGCGTCCAGATTAGGAAACTGCCGTCACGATGAGTGCTTTTCGCATTCATCGCTGCCCCCCAAACCAAATTGTTTCACGTGAAACAATTTTAAGTTGTTGAAACGGCAGACTTTAGCGCATTCCATTCGAATGCCCAAATATCGGCACTCGTTTACGGTATCGCGAAATGAGATACAGGCGTTCGGTGCGACTCGCACATGGTTGCCGCGCCCGCGCGCGAGTGACATAATCGCATTCACATTGAAGCCGCGCGGCGGCGAATTGTTTCAGGGGGACTCGATGGGTTTGAGAGACGAATGGATTGAGAAGAGGCTCGCGTCTGCCGGCAACAACGGCACTCGCAATGTTTCACAGATGCACTTTGCGCGGCAGGGCAACATTACGGAAGAGATGGAGTATGTCGCCAGGCGCGAGAAGATTTCACCCGACATCGTTCGCGACGAAGTCGCGCGCGGCCGCGCCATCATCCCCGCGAACATTCACCACAAGTCGCTTGAGCCGATGGGCATCGGCGTCGCTTTCAAATGCAAGATCAATGCGAATATTGGGAATTCCGCCGTCTCCAGTGAAATCGCGGCGGAGCTTGAAAAATTGCACCACAGCGTGCATTACGGCGCGGATACGGTGATGGACTTGAGCACCGGCGGTGACATTCCCACCATTCGCAAAGCCATTATTGAGGTTTCGCCCGTGCCGATCGGCACCGTGCCGATCTACGAAGCAATCTCGCGCGTGAAGCGCGCTGAAGATCTGACGCCCGAAATAATGTTGGAAGTGATCGAAGAACAAGCGGAGCAGGGCGTGGACTATATGACGATCCACGCAGGCGTGCTTGCCGAATTTGTTCCCATGGTGCGCCAGCGGATCACAGGAATCGTGAGCCGAGGCGGCGCAATCATGGCGCAGTGGATGAATTTCAATAAGAAGGAGAACTTCCTCTTCGACCGCTTCGACGACATCTGCAAGATTTTCAAGAAGCACGACGTCAGTTTTTCGCTCGGCGACGGTTTGCGTCCCGGCTGTCTTGCCGACGCAAGCGACGACGCACAGTTTTCCGAATTAAAAGTGCTTGGCCAATTGACGAAGAAAGCCTGGGAGCACGATGTGCAGGTAATGATCGAAGGGCCCGGCCACGTGCCGATGGACCAGATCGAGCTGCAAGTGAAGAAAGAAGTTGAGTTGTGTCACGAAGCGCCGTTCTACACACTCGGCCCACTCGTCACCGACATCGCGCCGGGCTACGACCACATCACCAGCGCCATTGGCGCCGCGATGATTGGCATGTACGGCGCGGCGATGCTTTGCTACGTCACGCCGAAGGAACATCTCGGATTGCCGAACGCCGAAGACGTCAAGCAGGGAGTAATCGCTTACAAGATCGCCGCGCACGCGGCAGACGTGGCCCGCCACCGCCCCGGCGCGCGCGACCGTGACGATGCGCTCAGCTACGCGCGATTCCTTTTCGACTGGAACAAGCAGTTTGATCTATCGCTCGATCCCGAGACGGCGCGCAGGATGCACGACGAAACACTCCCCGACGATTTCTACAAGGATGCGAAGTTCTGCTCCATGTGCGGGCCAAAGTTCTGCTCGATGAACATTACGCAAGTCGCCGAGGGACATGCCGGGCAGGATCAGGCCGACCGGCAGGAAAAGTTCGTAAAGTTGCTCGCAAAAGTTCAGGCGCAGTAACACGATATTCACAACTTCGCCTGTATCCACAGCAAATCCCGCTCATCTAAGTAAACTGCGCGGGCGGGCTTGACATAAGGCGAATCTAAAGCGAAACTAGCGGCCCCTCTACCCAAGGAGAAAAAGATATGCCGATTAACCAAGCATTCCTCGGTGAATTCGACCAAGAAATGGCAGGGACTCGAAAAACTTTGGAACGCGTCCCAGAAGATAAATTCGACTGGGCACCCCACCCGAAGTCGATGAAGATGGGCCAGCTCGCCATGCATCTTGCTGAGATGCCGGGTTGGACGAAAGAGACGCTGGAGAAGGACACGGTTGACATCTCAAACTATAGCGGGCCACCGCCAATCAAATCGCGGAAGGAATTGCTGGAGCTCTTCGACAAGAATGTCGCCTCTGCCCGCGCGGCGCTGGTTGCCGCAACCGACGACGGCAATTGGATGAAGACCTGGTCAATGAAGAGGGGCAATGAAACCGTATTCAGCATGCCCAAGGTCGCCGTCGTGCGTGCCTTCGTATTCAGCCACAATGTCCATCACCGCGCGCAGCTTGGCGTTTATCTGCGACTCAACAACGTGCCTGTTCCTTCGATTTACGGGCCATCCGCCGATGAAGGGAAAATGTAAACCTTCTCTTCCTTGCTGGGATTTAGTTTCGCGAGAGGCCGGCGCCATGTGGCGGCCGGCCTCTTTCACGATAAAGTCGTTGATCGCTCCAAGATTCTCCGAAAACGGAGGAAAAATGAAAGGTGACCTCGAAAAGCTCCAAGGAGTTTGGAACATCACCGCACTTGAATCGGACGGTACCAAGCTGCCCGAGACCATGTTCTCCAGCGCGCAGATTGTAATTAAGGGTGACCAGTTCGAGTCCCTCGGGATGGGAGGGGTATATCGTGGCAAGGTTGTGATCGACGCTGCAAAAAAACCGAAGCATTTTGACATTTTATTTACAGAGGGTCACGCGAAAGGGATGACGAACCACGGCATCTACGAAGTGGGGCGCGACTCGTGGAAGCTTTGCCTCAACACAACTGGTAAAGACCGGCCCAAGACATTCACAACAAATCCCGGCAGCGGCCACGCGCTCGAAACGCTGAAGCGCGCGCCTGAAGGCTCCAAGCTTGCAGCGTCTGCAAAGTCCTCCACCGCCAATGCGCCGAAAAGCGCAGCCGGTTCAAAGAAGTCCGGCGGGCCAGTTAACGAATTAGAGGGCGAATGGGCCATGATTTCGGGCATCATGGATGGCGTTGCAATGGATAAATCTATGCTGGAGTGGGTCAAGCGCATCACGCATGGGAACGAGTCCACCGTGGTTGCCGGTCCTGAAACCATGCTGAAAGTCGAATTCACGCTCGATCCGTCGAAATCTCCGAAGACGATTGACTATGTGAATCTCGCCGGCGCAAATAAAGGTAAGAGCCAGCAAGGCATCTACGAGTTTGAGGGCGACGTCCTGAAATTCTGCGTTGCCGCCCCCAGCAAGCCCCGCCCGGCAGAGTTCGCCTCCAATCGCGGCGATGGCCGCGCTTTCACCACGTGGAAACGCCTCTAGTGCGAGGGCGGAGCGCTTTCCGCGGTAGCTTCGAGGGAGATCTGGTTTTTCCGCATGACTGACGCGCCTTCAAACGAAAATCTTCGCGCCGAATTCAACCGCTGGGCCGAATCCGGCAAGGGCGAAGCGATGGAGGAAGACCATCTTCCGATCGCGTTGCCGATGCTCGCGAAAATGGCTCTGCGCACAGATGAAAATGTGCTGGATGTTGGATGCGGCGCGGGCTGGCTCGTGCGTTTGATCGCGCGTGAAGTTACGGAAGGCCGCATCGTTGGCATGGACATATCGGACGAAATGGTCCGCCACGCGCGGCGCGTTTGCGCCGACGTAGAGAACGCCTTATTTATCGTGGGCGCTTCAGAAGAAATTCCCTGGGAGCCAAATTTTTTCACGCGCGCGGTGAGCGTTGAGTCATCCTACTACTGGCCCGACCCTGCGCGCGGCCTCCGCGAAATTTTCCGCGTGCTGCATGAGGGCGGCGAAGCGTGGATTCTGATCAACTATTATCGCGACAACCCATATTGCCACCAGTGGGGTTCACTCCTTGCGATTCCAGCCAAGCTGCTCTCAGCGGAGGAATGGGTGGGGCTTTTTCGCGATGCAGGCTTCGTGGAAGTGGCGCACGAACGCATTGTTGATCCCACGCCCGCGCCGGAAGTTTACAAAGGCCGGTGGTTTCGCGATGCCGCAGAACTCGCCGCATTTCGCCGTGAAGGCGCGCTTCTTATCCGCGGAACGAAATCCACTCGCTAATATTTTGCAGTTTTATTTCTGAGGGACTGCATACCTTGCCACTGTGCCGTTGGCTCCGGCGCCCCAAACAGTCGCTGCGTCTAGCGCTGTAATCGCGTTCAAATTCACGGATCCCGAATGCGTCCAGTGCGAGCAGCCATCGCGGCTGATGTCTTCGCCATTCGGCCCTGCGGTAACAAATGTTTTGGAGTCCACGCTTGCCACAGCAGAACGGTAGCCGCTGGGTTGGGGCTCCGCGAGTTGCCACGTTGCGCCGCGATCCATTGAACAAGACGCTACGGAGGAAGCCAGATTCGCCTGCCGGTAATCGCCGCCAACGGCAATCACCGCGTCTCCACTGCGCGCTATCGAGAAAATTCCCGCTGAAGCGACGCCAGCGGTGACAGGCGTTGCCGTTACCGTCCAAGTCCGCCCCATATCCGCGGAATGGAACACGCGCGACGTCGCTCCTCCGCCCGTCCCAAAATAAATCTCGCCATCGCCGAGTACCGTCAGCGCCGAATTGCCAGCCGCAAACGCACCTTCTCCGGGAATCGCCGCGGGCATTGTGGCGCGAGGCAATTCTTCCCAATGTTGTCCGTCCACCGTTGCAAGTACGAGGAACTTTCCCCCGACGGGATCGCTTAGCGTAAAGCAACGCAACTCGTCCAGGCACACCAGCGCGTCGAGAAAGAATCCGGCGCGCATATCAATTACCTCGAGCTGCCAGGTTTGGCCGCCATCCCCGGTTTTATAGATCCTTGATTGATCGCGCTCTCCGCTGGCCATCAAGTAGGCTGTATCGGCGCTGATGGCTTGAATGCCGCGGAAATCGAACGTATCTCCACCTTCCACGTGGATTCGCTGCCAGGTTTTACCTCCGTCAAGGGAGCGAATCACCACGCCACTCGAGCCCGAAGCCCACACAACGGGTGTCTTGTCCGTCCGCGATGAATGGGCAGCGCTGATCCCGCGCAGATTGGTCTGGATTCCAATTGATTGCACCATCCATGAGGGATCGTCAGCTGGCGCGTTGGACCAACCGCTCCCCATAGCGATGGCGCCAATCACAGAAATCAGCAAGATGTATCGCACGGCATGTATTTTAGCAATTTTCGCCGCATCTGCCATCTGCGCGTCCTTGCATTCAATCGTTGCCTTTGACTGCCACCGCCCGCGCAGATATACTCCGATTTTCCAGTATGGAGGCATGTTTGGCTCATGGGCGTACTCGACCAGCGCTTTGAAAAGAATTTCCTGATTACGTCGGTGGATTATGTTTTCAATTGGGCGCGCAAGAGCGCGATCTGGCCGCTGACTTTCGGCCTGGCCTGCTGCGCCATCGAGATGATTGCTTCGACGACCTCCCGTTTTGACATCGCCCGCTTTGGCGCTGAGGTCTTCCGTCCGTCGCCTCGCCAGGCCGACCTGATGATCGTCGCCGGCACGGTTACGCTGAAGATGGCGCCGGTGCTGAAGCGCGTGTGGGATCAGATGCCGGATCCGAAGTGGTGCATCTCGATGGGCGCGTGTTCCAGCGTCGGCGGCCCATTCAATGCCTACTCAGTGCTTCAGGGTGTAGACAAAGTCGTGCCCGTGGATGTTTACGTCGTCGGTTGTCCGCCGCGCCCCGAAGGGCTCTTCTTTGCCCTGTTAAAGTTGCAAGACAAGATTGACCGGATGTCGCTTGCAAAGCGGCCCACCGAAGTCCGCCTGCAACCCGGCATGGTGGATGATTTCAAGCGCGGCGTAATGGTCGCGCAGACGCCTACGCCGCGCTGATTCGCGCGCCAAATCACAAGCCAAGGAGATTCCGCATGCCCTTTCTGCGAGCCGCCCGCAAAGACGAACTCCCCGTTGGAGCAATCCGAGAATTCGCCGTAGAAGGGAAGACAATCGCGCTCGCAAATGTCGGAGGACAGTTCTACGCCATCGACAATACTTGCCTGCACCGCGGAGGCCCGCTTGGCTCAGGCGAGCTAAATGGCAATGTGGTGACCTGCCCATGGCACGGTTGGCAGTACGACGTTAAGACTGGCAAGCTCACCATGAACCCCGCAGCGGGCGTCCAATGCCATGCGGTGGAAGTCCGCGGCGACGACATATTCGTTGACCTTTCCTAGGCGCATTGCACCTCTAAGCTGTTGATTCTAAAGACCTTACATGCTTGTCCCTCTAGGAAGTCCGCATCGAAGGTCCTTACTTGCCCCATTTCATTTGGAATCCTATCCTCAATTTTTCTTCAATAATCTTCGACAAGCCTTAATCGTTTGTGTATAGTCTGCCCCCGAAAGTGTCCAGCAAACGAGATCGGCATAAGCCGAAACCCCCAAAGGAACAGAAGTCCACAACGCCCCCTCCCAAGCGGCGATTTTGGCTCTTCAGCGCTGACCCGCACCACTATCACTGGGACACTCTTTTCGTAAAAGGCAAGGAGATGTGGCGCGGTGCAAAAGCGAAGCCCGATGCGCAGCGCCTCCTCAAACAAATCAATCGTGGCGACCGTGTGCTTTGCTACCACCTCGCTCCGGAGAGATCGCTTTACGCTCTTGCTGAAGTTACACGCACGCCGTATCCCGATCCCGGCGATCCAACAGGGAAGAATCTCGTAGCGGATTTGCGCGCACTCGAACGGCTTCCGCGTCAAGTAACACTCGACGAGGTGCGCGAGAACCCGCTCGTCCGCAAAATAAAATTCTTGAAGAACGTTAGGCTGATCATTTCCGCGCTGACCGAAGAGGAATATCAGGAGCTTCTGCGCATGGCGGGTATCGTGGCCTCTCCCGGCATGCCGCTTCCATAGAGCGGGCCTTCGGTGCCTACTGGCTCTTTCCTTCATTCAAATTCGCGCGGCGGCAGCGACTTGCGCGATACTAGGGCTCACTCATGTCCACGCAATCAAACAAATTTCAGCACAAACCGCTCATCGAAGCGCTGAAAGAGGTGTCGTTGGGCCGGGCGCGCATCGTCGACCTTACGCACGCCATCAATGAGAATCTGCCGCCGTGGCCCGGCGACGCAAAGTCATTCGAGGCCATCCCAAACGCTAGTGTCGAAAAGGACGGCCACTTCACGCGCAGTTTCTGGATGCTCGAGCACTACGGCACACATTTGGATGCACCCATCCATTTTCCGCCGGGTAAGACCACAGTGGATCGCATCCCAGTTGAGCGGCTCATCGGCCCTGCTGTGTTGCTCGATGTGCGCAAAGAGGGCGAGCGCGACGCCGATTATCGTTTGCCTGTTGCGCGCGTCCAAGCCTGGGAGGAAGCGCACGGCGATATCCCCGCCGGTGCCATCGTGTTGCTGCGCACCGGAAGGGCATCGTTCTGGCCGAACGCCAACCGTTATCGCGGAATGGATTCCGCGGGCACCATGCACTTTCCCGGATTTTCCGTGAAAGCGGCGCAGTACCTGATCTCAAAGCGTGTGAGCGGAATCGGTGCGGATGCGATGAGTGTTGATGCGGGCAACTCGAAGGACTACGAAGTCCATCACCTCGCCCTGGGCTCGGATCTATTTCAAATTGAAAATCTTTCGGATTTGAGCGCCTTGCCGGAATCAGGCGCGCGGCTGATTGTCGCGCCAATCAAGCTTGAGGGTGGGTCCGGCGGTCCGTGTCGAGTTTTTGCGATATTTCCTGTTTGAGGCGAAGAGATTAGTCACTCTCAAAAAGCGCGAGCGCCGCTCTGCTTCCGGGCGTCACGTGGAATAACTTTCCGTCAAACTTGTATTCAATCTCATATGTTTTCAGAGGCGCCGCCGTCGTCTTGCTTTTTTGTGAATCGGCGATCTGGCCGCACTGGGTAGTCGCGAGGGTCGCTGTAAATCCCGCCAACTCACCGTCTTCTTTTATGGAGAATTTGAGATTCGAAATATCGGAAGAATGCACCACTTGTGCGCGGCTTGAGCCGCACGTCCCCGTTGTGTCTTTCACGTTAAATAGCGTTGTGTCCCTGTCTTCACCGGTGGCCCCAAACGCGACGTGGAATACGAACCCGCTGCCCTCTCCCATTCCGAACCATCCACCTTTGCACACCAAAAAATCCCGCCCGTCCGGATAAGGGAATGCGTGGCAGTCACTCACGAACAGCGCCGGGTCGTATTTCAGCAGCCGAAGCTTGCCCGCTCTGCGCGTGAACATGTAGCTCCCGCCAAAGTTGTGCGCGTGGGAATCGCATCCGTATCCGCTAACGATAAGATTTTCAGCGCTTGGAGAAGTAAAGTGTCCCCACATCGTGCCGCTTCGCAGCTCCCACTGGGTGCGGACTCCTGTCCCGTACATATCCGTTCCGGTTGGGCATCTGCTGCACCCGCTGATTTTTCCATCCTTTCCGCGAAGGATTTCGCGTTTCGGGCAGAACATTGGCACCGCAAGCTCAATGTCGGCATCGCTGGCGGAGGCGCCCGGTGTGATTCCCGACGAAGTTCCCACAGCAGCGCCACGGGCGGCCGGCGGCGGTTGCCCCCCAGCGCTCTTCGCCTTGCCAACTGGCGCGAATGCAAGTGACGCCACCAGCGCGGGAATTATCAAAAACCTTTGTTTTGTGCTCATTCCCGGATTGTATCGCAACATCCAACTGCTTTCCGCTGCATCGAGTATAGTGATTGAGGGGAGATCGCGCGTTGCCTGAATTGCCTGAAGTAGAAACTGTTGTTCGCGGACTGCGAGGTTCGCTCGTTGGCCGCCGCATAGTCGGTGTTCGCTTCGGCAAAACCGATTTCATCGAAGATCCAGTCGCGCTCGGCGAGCAGCTTCCCGGTAGCCGAATCACACACGTCGAGCGCTACGGCAAATTCGTCACCATGGCCCTCGAGCCGCTCAGTGACACTCGCGCGCCGTTTCACCTTTTCATCCACTTAGGTATGACGGGCCAGCTCATGCCCCGCAAGCCTTACGAGCCGGTCTTGGCGCACACGCATGCATTCGTCGAATTGGACGACGGCTTCGAGCTTCGCTACACCGATATTCGTCGCTTCGGACAAATGAAGCTCGTATCACAAGAACGTATCGCAAGCTTTCAAGAAAATCTAGGATCGGACCCGCTGGAGATCAGCGAAAAAAAATTCATCGAGAAAATTCGCGCCCGCCGCGCGCGCATCAAGGCGCTGCTTCTCGACCAGAGTTTTCTGCGAGGCATGGGAAATATCTACACGGACGAAAGTTTGTGGCGCACGCGCATCCATCCTGCTCGGCTCGGCGCTCATCTTCAAGCGCCACAACTTTCAGCGCTCTATCGCGCCATGCGTCAGGTCTTGTCAGCGGCAATCAAGCTGCGCGGCTCCTCGATTTCAGATTATCTGGATGCCGAAGGCCGTCCCGGCGAATACCAGAGCCGTCACCGCGTCTATGGACGCAAGGGCAAGCCATGCCCTCGCTGCAAGACCGCAATTCGCCGCGTCATCGTCGCCGGCCGCAGTAGTTACTTTTGTCCCCGCTGTCAGCCCGCACCGCGCTCACGACGGAATCGCTAATCTGATTTGTAATTTTTGAAATTGGAATCCCGCTTCAATCCGCTGCCGCTCCTTGCGTTTTTTCAGCGGGACGAAGCCGGGGCGCGATGTTGGCAAAAATCAGTTCGCCCCATACACGCCGGTCGCGGCGGTCAAGCCATAAGACACGGTCATGCAGCTTCTGAAAGGGAGATTCCTCTAGAAGCTCTTCAATTTGGTCGTGGATGCGTTGCTGGAATTCTAAATTTTCAGAGCGGAACCCGTCCGGCGGAATTCCGTCCGCCATCGGCGGCACGGCTACCAGCAGCGAGTACGTGTCCATCCACCAGGAGAGCCAGGCTTCAAGCTGCTGCTGCCTTCCAAATTTATTTACGAGGTAGCCGTAATTGTCGAGCACCGCGCGATCGCAGATCACGTGCGGCGCGCGCGCGGCGGCTTCCAATTCCGCCGCAATTTGCGCGTGCAGGATCCAAAGCTGCCCTTCCAGCGTGGTGCCCTCATTCACGGGGAATGGCGAGCGCCGCGCCACTTCCGTCACCAGCTCCACGTTATAGTCCGCCTTTTTCAGCAGTGAGCACACTTCATAAGCGAGAGTGGTCTTGCCGACGCCATGCGTACCGATGAGAGCGAGTTTCAAATGACGGACCCTCGAATGAGGCACGGCGAAGTTCTAACACAGAATGCCGCTGGAGAAAACAGGTAGAATGGCCGCGTCGCCGGAGGCAGTGGAAAAGTGAGAGCCGTCATCCAGCGAGTCAGCTGCGCGCGCGTTACCGTTGAGGGCCGCGCAACTGGGGAAATTGGCGCGGGCCTCGTCGTATTGCTCGGCGTAGGCAAGGACGATACCGCCGATGCCTCCGCCTACCTTGCTGAAAAGACCGCCCATCTCCGCATCTTCGCCGACGCGGAAGGGAAAATGAATCGCTCACTCGTGGATTGTGGCGGTGCGGCGCTCATCGTCTCGCAGTTCACTCTCTATGGAGATGCGCGCGGCCAGCGCCGCCCCGGGTTCACGCGCGCCGCCCCGCCCGAGGAAGCCAATCGCCTCTACGAAGAGTTTGTCCGCATTTTGCGCGGGCTGGGTGTGCCTGTCGAGACAGGTGTTTTCCAAACGCACATGGAAGTCGAGCTTACAAATGACGGGCCCGTGACCATCTTGCTCGATTCGGAAAAGCTTTTCTAAAGCACTTCCATGAACGCGCCCAAAATACGCGAAGAGATTCGGATTCGCGCCCCGCGGATCGAAGATGCAGCAGCGCTGGCGCAGCTTTCCACACAGCTGGGCTATCCAGCCACGCCGGAGCAGGTAGTCCCACGGCTGGAAAGGATTCTTCGTGACCCCACTGCGGTGATTTTTGTCGCGGAGCGGGCGTCAGGTGGCGTTGCCGGCTTCATCCACTTAATCCATCAGCATTTGATCGAGTTCGACCCGTGCGCAGAGGTTGCAGCGCTGGTTGTCGAGGAGGACTGTCGCGGCCAGGGCGTCGGCCGCGCGCTGATGGCCCGCGCCGAAGAATGGGCCCTCGAACGCGGCTGCCGGTTTGTCCATCTTCGCTCAAAGATGTCGCGCGCAGCCGCCCACGCTTTCTATGAAGGCCTCGGCTATGAACATTTCAAAACGCAGAAAGCATTCCGTAAGAACTTGAGGTCCTCGAAATCTTAATCGCCGTCCGGCGAATCCTCCGTATCTCTTTCAACATTTAGATTATGTCAATTCGCATACAATATCGGTTAACGATATAATTGCTTTCCATGGTTCACGCAATCACCAACGCGGATTACTATGCGCTCGCGGAATTCCGTTACCGCATTCGCATGTTTCTGGAAGGCAGCGCAAAGGCCGCTCGGTCTTTGCGACTCGAGCCCGAACAGTACGAATTGCTCCTGGCCGTTCGCGGGATGCCCCCGGGAAGGCAAGCTACGATTCAGGCTCTTGCCAAACAACTTTGTGTTCGCCACAACACCGTCGTTGAGCGCGTGGATCGTCTCGCTCGCCCCGGATACATTCGCCGCTCAAGGGGCAGCGTAGACGGGCGAGTAGTCAATGTTTCATTGCGGGCTAGGGGCGTGCGCCTTCTGGATACACTCGCGCGAAAACGCCTCGCGGAGCTTCGCCGAAGCGGTCCCGATTTGATTCGCGCGCTCGGGAAGGTCGTTCGCGCGGAGCGGCGTCGTACGAAACTCGGAAGTTCCCGCTGATCATGAAGGGTTGCCTTGAGCGATGACGGACACGACTGACAAATTAAACGAATCCTCGCGTGCGTACCGATGGTTGGCGTGGATCTTTCCGTTCAAAAAGCGCGAAGACCGCTTGATTCTTTTCCTCGCGCTCGTTATCGGCGCCCTGACGGGTTTGGCGGTCGTTGCATTCATATTGTTGACGGAGCGTTTGGGCATGCGGCTCTATCCCGTGGGTAGCGCTGCATGGCGGCGCGTGCTCATCCCCGTCCTGGGCTCATTGGGTGCGGGGTACCTGCTCTTTCGTTATTTCCCAAACGCCCGCGGCAGTGGGATACCGCAAACAAAGGCTGCACTATTCGCGCGCGACGGCGTCATCACTCTTCGTACAGTCTTGGGAAAGTTCTTTTGCACGTCGGCCACTCTCGCCTCGGGAATTCCGCTCGGACGTGAAGGGCCCTCCGTCCAGGTTGGCGGCGGCATTGCCTCCGTTCTGGGGCGTGCCCTGGGGCTGAAGCCCAAGCAAGTAAAAAAACTCATCCCCGTCGGTGCGGCTGCGGCAATCGCTGCTGCATTTAACACACCTCTGGCCGCGGTGCTCTTCACATTGGAAGAAATTGTAGGAGACCTCCACACGCCTATGATCGGCGCTGTTGTCCTCTCGTCCGCGACGGCATGGGTCGTACTCCGTTTGCTTCTTGGTGATAACCCGCTTTTTAAGGTTCCGCAATACAAACTGGGACACCCCGTCGAGCTCCTCGTTTATGCAATCCTCGGCGTTGCCGGTGGCCTTGTTTCCGTGGCATTCACCAAGCTCTTGCTTGGTTTGCGGGAGCGCTTCCTTCGGTTCCCCAAGAAAACCCTTTGGTTCCAACCAGTCGTGGGTGGGCTGACAGTCGGTCTGATGGGGTGGTTCGTCCCACAAGTCCTCGGCGTAGGTTACGGTTACGTCGGCGACGCCTTGAATGGCGGAATGGTTTTTCGCTTGATGGCCTTGCTCGTGATTCTAAAGCTTGTTTCTGTTGCGGTGAGCTACGCTTCAGGAAATGCTGGCGGCATCTTCGGCCCCAGCCTTTTCATTGGCGCAATGTTGGGCGGTGCGATCGGAAGCCTTGCCCACCGTTTGATGCCTACCCTCACTGCCACACCGGGAGCTTATGCTTTGGTGGGCATGGGAACTGTTTTTGCTGGTGTCGTGCGCACTCCCATGACTTCCGTCTTGATGATCTTTGAGACTACGCGCGATTACGCCGTCATCGTCCCTCTGATGATTTCGAATCTCGTCAGTCTCTTCATCTCCTCGCGTTTGCAGCCTCGCACGATTTACGACGCCCTCTCCCTCCAGGATGGCATCCACTTGCCCGCTGCCGAGACGCGCCACGAGCAAGGCCGCCATCTGGCGGGCAAAGCGATGCGCCCGGCGGCCGAGGTTCTCTCCGCCGATATAACGGTTCGAGATGCGCTCGACCGCACCCGATCAAGCGAGCTCCCTGCATGGCCGGTTGAAGACCAGCGGGGAATGATCGGCGTGGTCAACCGGGCAATGCTCGAACGCGAAATTGCGACCGGATCCGCGAACAAGCATCTCCGCGAAATCCTGGATCCACGCGATTTTCCCCACGTTCATTCGGATCATTCGCTCGACCTCGCGCTCAGCCGCATGGGTGCCGCGCAACTCGAACTTCTGCCCGTGGTCAGCCGCGCCGACATTCACAAACTCGAAGGCGTAATCACGTTGCGCGATATTCTGAAGTCCTACGGCGTCGGTCCCCCAAACCCCTCTTGAACGTTCTCTTGTCGTAGCGCGCGGCTCGTGCCAAATTAGGAGCATGGCGCTGCGCTCGATCTATCGCACTTCGGTTGCCGTCGCTGCGGTTCTTTGTTTTTTCCAGGCGCAGCCCGCCCCCGCGCCGGATCGCGAAGAGACTGTCCGCATCAACACCTACCCTCGCACTTTTCTGGTTCACTTGCCCGCGGGTTTCGACGCGAGGATGCGTTATCCTGTTGTTCTCGCTCTGCATGGACTGGATGGCGACGGACGGGTCATGGCGCGCGTCTCGCATCTCGACGAAACCGCCGACCGGTTCGGCTTCATCGTTGTCTATCCAAATGCCAATGAGGGTCGCTGGACCGTCCTTGACCCGCGCAACCAGGTCGGGGTAGGACGCCGGCCCGGTATTTTTGATTTCCCCAGATTAGGTAGGGGAAGAGAGGAACGCGAGCCCGGCGGCGAGCCCATCAATGACACGCTTTATTTCGACGCCGTGCTCGACAAGCTCGAGTCCGAATATCGCGTTGACGATTCGCGAATCTACGCCACTGGCCTTTCCGACGGCGGATTCATGGTTTTTCGTCTCGGCTGTGACATGGCGCATCGCTTTGCCGCAATCGCCACCGTCGCGGCCACGCTCCCGTTCAGTCTTTCAGGTACTTGCGCGAATTGGGCCTGGCGCTCGGTTCCGCTGCTCATGATCAACGGCACTTCCGATCCAATAATTGACTACCGAGGCCGCCCCGGCCTCGATGTTCGCTTCCCGCTTCTCTCGGCAAAGGAAACTCTAAAAGTTTGGTCAAAGATGAATGGCTGTGGCAACAAGCCGGTGCGATCCACTCTTCCGCCTCGCGCATCCGGAGGCATGGAAACCGAAATTGACACCTACAACGATTGCAAAGAAGGAGGCGACGTGATTCTTTACAGTGTCGTCAAAGGCGGCCACACGTGGCCCGGCGGCGATCCTTACATGCCGGAGCGGCGCGCTGGCGCGACTAGCAACGACCTCAATGCAGGCGAAGCAATTTGGCAATTTTTCGCCGCGCATCCCATGCCGCCAACCTTGCAGTAGAATCATTTCCGGCTTCAATGGGCTTATGCAGGGTAATCTCAGGCAACCCGGAATCTATCGCATGCGTTCCAAAGCTGTGTAGGAGTGTCTAAATGAGATCGACCGCCGTCCAGAAGTTCGCATTGATTGCCATACTCTTTCTTGCGTTTTCACCCGCTGCCAGAGTTCAGGCTCCTGCTTCTCAAGCGCAGCCCGACAAACAGGAGACGATTACGGTTGAAGACGTTACGCGAAGCTTCCTCGTCCATCTGCCGAATGGCTTTGACGCTCACAAAAAATATCCCGTCGTGCTTGTAGTTCATGATCGCGACAACGATGCCGCGGACATGTCCCGAATTTCCCGCTTCGACTCCACTGCCGACCAGGTCGGCGCGATTGTTATCTATCCCAACGCCGTTCACGAACGCTGGCTTTCGGATGGCGAAAGGGATTCTGCAAATAACGGTGGATATGGCCGCCAACGAGGCGGAAGTGGAGGCGGAATCGGCGGCGGCGGTGGCGTTTGGGGAGGTGGCGGCGGCCACAGGGGTGGCGGAGGTTCAGGTCGCGGTGGCCCGGGAAGTCAAAGGTCCGCCGCTCAACTTGGCAATGAATTGGCTTACTTCAACGCTCTCCTCGACCAGGTTGAGACGGAATATCCCGTTGACACCGCCCGCGTGTATGCCACAGGTTTTTCCGAAGGCGCGTTTGTGGATTTTCAGCTCGGCTGCAACCTATCAAACCGCATAGCCGCCATCGCACCCGTTGGCGCCACGTTACCCAAATCGGAAGCCGATATTTGCACAAATTGGAACGCTCGCCCCGTTGCGCTCTTGATGATTGAGGGCACCGCGGACCCGGTCATGCCTTACAAGGGCCACGCCCAGCCGCTTCCGACGCTTTCCGCGGAAGACACGATGAAATCTTGGTCCAAGATGGATGGTTGCAGCGGCAAGTCTCAACAGTCAAAGCTCGCTGCTCCGGTGCAGGGAGACCTCGACACTCGCGTGGATTCTTTTTCCGATTGCCAGCAGGGGACTGAAGTTACTTTGTACAGCATTCAGGAAGGCGGCCATTTCTGGCCCGGCGGCGAACAGCCCTACGTTTCCGCCAACCGCATCGGGAAAACGAACGCGGGCTTCAACGCGGACGAAATTATCTGGAAGTTTTTCGTAGCGCACCCAATGCAGATCGCAAAATAAAGTTTTGATCTCGCTGCCTCCGGCCCCGAAAGTTTTCCGCCGGTGGCAATTCCGTCCCGGGGCCTTGCTCATCGCCCGCACCCCATGCAAGATGCAGTTATGCAACGCCGGAGCGCCCGCGCCCGATTCTTCCTAATTTTTTTGATTGTTGCGCTAATTCTTCTGTTCGCCATTCGCCGCCTGCGCGCTCAGGAAAGTGGCGAGCAAAACGAAATAATCTTTGCAGCGCGATCCTAGAACCCGCCGCCCCCGCCGCCGCCAAATCCGCCGCCGGAAAATCCTCCTCCGCCTCCCATGCCGCCGAACCCACTCCCGCCGCTCACACTCCTCGGCGCTGAAATCATCGCCGCGCTCGCCTGCACGGACATCATGTGCATTTGGGCAATAAACATCATCGGGTAGAAGTTTGGCCCATACACTCCGCCCTGATACCAAGATGGCGGTTGCTTGCAGATGTCCCCGAAAGCTCCCACCCACTTTTTCTCCACGCCCAGCGCCATCGCAAACGGCAGAAACTTCTCGAACATCTCCGGCGTTTTCTCAATCCGCTCGATGCGGTCCGATTCCACGTGCTGCAGAAAATCCTCGAATCCGAGCACCCCTTCGAGAGCCCGCTCGCCCTTGTCCGTCCGCGCCGGCATGAAGTAGCCGAACACCAGCATCACAAGTCCCGTGGCGATTCCGGAGATAATGAAGGGCAGCGGCGCCATCCCCAAACTCGCCGCGATCCAATTTCCAAACAGTGCGAGCATCACTCCCACGATGATCCCGCCCGCCATCCATCCGCCCCGCACATTATCGGGGCGGTGCAGGTAATACCCGTGCTCGAGCATCGAATCCAGCAAGCCATCCTTGATCGCGGGGAGGTCCTTGTAGAAATGGTTTTGCAGCTGCGCGAGGCTCACCGCATCCACCGCCCCGTTCGTAAAAAGCGCCGCAAGCAAACTTAATTCATGCGATTTCAATCCCTTCCAATCGCTATATGGTTTTTTCAAATGAAAGGTATAAGTCTTATCTGCATAAAGCCCCATCATGTGCTTGTTTTCTATTTGCTCGATGGTGATGTATCCGCGCACTCCCATGTCCACGAGCGTCGCGGTGATGTCTCGCATCGCCGCCGATCCGTCCACGAGTGTCCCGACCTCTCCCGGTGTGAGGTCGTCCGGAGGGTCGTACCTCACCGCAATCGGATTGCGCCGCGGGTCGCGCCCGTGCGTCCACCAAATCCAGAACATCAACAAGAACGCGACAATTGGAATCACCAGTGGCCAATTGCTGCGCAAAAACTGCACAAACTTCTCGCTCGCTGTCGGCTCATGCACAAAGCCTTTGTCCCACCCGATCACTGCGGTCAGCCCCTCGTGGAATTCCAGCGTCCGCGTCATCTCGATATCCACGCGGGAAGCGTTTATTTCAATTTTCGCATCCTGCGATTTCGACCCGTACGTTCCGGTGAACGCCAGCGCGCGCAATCCGGTCACTCCCTGCGGCAGGACAATACTCGCCGACGCATTTTGAATCGGCATATCCCAGTCATTGCCGGTCACGTTCCAATAGAGTTCGTCATGGTCTTCGAAGAATTTCAGCGCGTCGCTCGTGCGGTAATGCACGATGATCGTCCGCGTCACATCGGTGGCATTCGTCTCGTAAATCTTTAATTTCAAATATCCTTCGCTGTGACTCGTGTCATATCGCAGGCTGTTCCCCGATTCGTCGGTCACTCCCAACACATCAACGAACAGAGAATAGTTCAGCCCCTGCGCCGTTGCGTATTCCACGGGAATTGTTCGGTAGAGCCCGTTCCACGACCCTGCGAAATGGGCCTGAAACGTCTCGACGACATCCACGATTCCATCCGGCGTGATCGTCACTTCGGTGTGAAATTTCTGGATGGTCAGCGTGCGGGCGAGCGCTGGGATTGCCGCCAACGCGAGGAAAGCCAGCGCCAGCAACGCGCGCTGTGCGGAACGTTTCGGGCGGATGTTCATTTCGGTTACGCTGCGGGCGTTCCGAAGCTCACCTTCGGAGCCTCGCGCTCGGCCGGCGCCGAAACCTCGAAGAATTCTCGCGGCTTGAAATTGAACATCCCCGCGATGATATTGGAGGGGAACACCTGGATCTTCGTGTTCAGGTCGCGCACCACGGCGTTGTAATACCGCCGCGCGTTTTGGATCGAATCTTCCAGTTGCGAAAGGGTGTTCTGCAGTTGCGTGAAGCTTTCCACCGCGCGCAATTGCGGGTATGACTCTGAAAGCGCGAACAACTGCCGCAACGTGCCGGTAAGAATATTTTCCGCGTCGGCCTTCGCCGCGGGCCCTTGCGCCGCCATCGCGGAACTTCGCGCCTGGATCACTGCTTCGAGTGTGCCCTTTTCATGTCCGGCGTAGCCCTTCACCGTTTCCACCACGTTTGGGATCAGGTCGTAGCGCCGCTTGAGCTGCACGTCAATGTCCGACCATGCGTTGTCCGTCTGCACTCGCAGCCGTATCAACCCGTTGTACAGACCGATTACAAGCACTACCACCAGTCCAACCGCAATCAGCACAACCCAGGCGATGGACATCAGCGACCCTCTTTCCGCGCGAATTCCTAGCGCAATCCGAAATCTGCGTTCACTTTATACTTTGCTCTTAGCTCTGTAAAGGAAACGAGGAGAGCGGAATCGTCTAAGCCACGCGGTCAATCCCGCTTGCTACAGCGATTTTCGGTGCAGCAGCCACATCGTCAGCCCGAGCGTCACTAAGGTGAAGACTCCGGTCGACCAGAATGGCCACCAGGGGCCAAGTTTATGGAATTGAATATAGTTCTGGGCTGCCCCCACGATTTCAAAATCCTTCGGCAGAACGCGATAAATCCAACTGATCAACCCTCGCCAAAAATCAGATGTGATCACTTGAAACAGCCCGTGTTCGCGAGTGGCCAAAACAGGGGAGAGAATGTCCACGAGAACAGCCAGCATGATCGGCACAGCGGCTCCCGTTCGAGTCATGCACGCCAGCGCCACCACCGACAACAAAGCGCCAAAAGCAAACACCTGAATGAGAATCGCAACGATGAGCGACTGGAATCCGACTCCCGTTTTGAAATACAGCCACACAGCGGGCGGAATTGTCGCAACTGTGAGCGTCGCCGCATAGAGAGTCAGGCCGCCGAAGTAAGCGCCAAGCAAGACCCGCCAGCGCGCGACCCCCTTTGTCAACGTGAGCTCCACCCACCCTTTTTCCATCATTGAAACGATCAGCGGCGTCGATCCGAAAATTGCGAGGAACAGCCACAACCCACCTGTAATTTGCACCTCTTGTACCATTGCAGCCGGCACTGCAAATTCTGCCGGTCCAAGCATATGGCGGCCCAGAAGTATTACGGTCTGCCCGTTGGGCAGGGTCACGACTTTAAATACCAGGATGAGGATGACCGCCATAAGGATCCCCATCCCGATCAGTACGAGCGCCATCCTTCGATTGATCGATTCACGCACCGTATGCAGATAGGCGGCGAACATTACGCATCCTCCCCGGTCACAACCTTCAGGAAGAATTGCTCCAACGAATTTTTCACCGGCTCGATCGCTTCAATCTCCACCGGCACGGCGCGCAGCTTGTCCACCAGCGCGTTTAATTGCGCCCGGTCGCGTGGAGCAAAACGCAGCGTTGCATCCTGCCAGGTGCCCGCACTCGCCACGGTTGCAGCCGCCGCGCGCACGGCATCATTCATTACTGCGACTCGCACTATGTATTCGCCCGTTCCGCGCGTGAATTCTTCAGGCGTTGCCGCTCGCGCCACCAGCCCCTGATGCAGAATCACCACGCGGTCGCACACCTGCTCCACTTCCGAAAGCATGTGGGAATTCAGGAAGATCGTCTTGCCCGCCGCGCGTAGCGCCAGCAACAAGTCGCGCACTTGCTTGCGACCAAGCGGGTCGAGCCCGTCAGTCGGTTCATCGAGGATCAGCAGTTCCGGATCATTCAGCAGTGCCTGCGCCAGCCCCAACCGCTGCAGCATTCCTTTGGAATATGCCTTCGCAGGTTTCTTTACGCCGCCCAGCCCAACTTGTTCGAGCAATTCCGGAATTCGTGTCTTCAACACGCCAGACGGCACGCCATTCAGCCGACCCATATATCGCAGGAATGCAGGCCCCTTGATGTAATCCGGCAACCGCATCTGCTCAGGCAAGTAACCGATTCGTCGCCTGGCCTTCGTATCGCCCGGGTGGCTATCAAGCAGCCGCGCGGAGCCATTTGTCGGCGCCGCCAGTCCCAGCAGGATTTTCACAAGGGTTGTCTTGCCCGCGCCATTCGGCCCAAGCAGGCCGAATACCGTGCCGCGCTCCACGCTCAGCGACACGCCATTCAGCGCCGGAATCTCCTTCCGCCGAAGCGTGATGTATTTCTTGTGAAGATCTTGCGTTTCGATGGCTGGGTTTGTCATCTCTTGCTAATACGCCAAATGGTCTCGCAAAGTTTCTTTTCGCCGTATTTTTATTTCCGGCCCTATTCCCGGCTCGCACTGATTCTAGCCAACGCCGCCCCCCGCGTGCATGGTTCCCGGTGGCTCGTTGTCGAACGCGCTAACGCTGCACATGTCCTTGCCTATTTATTACCAAATGAGTTATCTTTCTCGCTCGCGCCCATTGCGACAATCTCGCGCCGCGCGCCCGTGCCATGCTCTTCAAAAGTTTCAGCGCCGCCGTCTATGGCATTGACGCCTACCTCGTCGAAGTCGAGGTGGATGTCGGCTCGACCCGCATGGGCGATTTCAACGTCGTCGGCCTGCCCGACATCGCCGTTAAGGAAAGCCGCGAGCGCATCAAGGCCGCTCTCAAGAATTGTGGTTTCGATTTTCCCTCGCCGCAAAGCGTCACCGTAAATCTCGCCCCCGCCGACATTCGCAAGGAAGGCTCTGCGTTTGACCTGCCCATGTCGCTCGGCATCCTCGGTTGCCAGGGCACTTTTTTCGGCAAGGCGCTCGACAACCATGTCTTTCTCGGTGAACTTTCTCTCGATGGCGGCGTGCGTCCCGTGCGCGGTGCGTTATCCGCCGCGCTCGCCGCACGTGAACGGGGCATCAAGCGCGTCGTCGTCCCCGAAACAAACGCGCGCGAAGCCGCCGTCGTCGAAGGCATTGACGTTTTCGCCGTCCGCTCGCTCCCGCAGACTGTGGACCTCATCAACGCGCCCGAATCCTTCTCACCGGTAAAGTGTGACGCCCGCGGCATGCTCACCCAGGCCGCGCAATATCCTGTGGATCTCAAGGACGTCCGCGGCCAAATGGCCGCCAAGCGCGCCCTCGAAATCGCCTGCGCCGGCGGACATAACATCCTTCTCCTCGGCCCACCCGGCGCGGGGAAGACGATGCTCGCGAAACGCATCCCCACCATCCTTCCGCCGATGTCGCTCGAAGAGGCCATCGAGACCACCCGCATCCACAGCGTCGCGGGCGTCCTCGACTCATCCTACGGCCTCGTTGGTACGCGACCATACCGCTCGCCGCACCACACCATTTCTGACGCAGGTCTCATCGGTGGCGGAGCCATCCCGCGCCCCGGCGAAGTTTCGCTCGCGCACCACGGCGTTCTATTTCTCGACGAGCTGCCCGAATTCGAGCGCAACGTCCTCGAAGTCCTGCGCCAGCCGCTCGAAGAGGGCAACGTCACCATCGCGCGCGCCGCGCTTTCCGTCACGTTTCCTTCACGCTTCATGCTCGCCGCCGCGATGAATCCGTGCCCCTGCGGATTTTTCGGCGATCCCACGCGCGAGTGCCGCTGCACGCCTCCGCAAATCCAGCGTTACATCAGCAAAATTTCCGGCCCTCTCCTCGATCGCATTGATATCCACATCGAAGTTCCCGCCGTGAAGTACAAAGAGCTGCGCAGTGATACCGACCTCGAAGATTCCGCCGCCGTCCGCTCCCGCGTCGTCGCCGCGCGCAACCGCCAGCTCGCCCGCTTCACCGCCGATAAAATTTACGGCAACGCGCAAATGTCCTCGCGCCTCATCCGCAAGCACTGCGCCATCTCCGCCGACGGCGAAAAACTTCTCGAAAACGCCATCACCCGTCTCGGCCTCTCCGCCCGCGCCCACGACCGCATCCTCAAGGTCGCCCGCACCATCGCCGATCTCGAACCCTCCCCCAACATTGAGCCCAAACATCTAGGCGAGGCGATCCAGTATCGAACGCTCGATCGCAGCTATTGGGTATGAGATTCGCCGCTGAATTCCAAACTCGCTTGCGGACTGCTGATCGGATTGATATAATTGTGTACACAGACGTACACAAGGAGCATTCGATGAGCACCCTCAAAGTCGGAATCCGTGAATTCCGGGAGAAGCTGGCAACCTTCATCCTCGAAGCGGACACGCCGCTGGCCATTACTCGCCACGGCGATACCGTCGGCTTTTATATTCCCGTTCGCCGCAAGCGTACGGAAACCGAACGAGCCGCCCTCGAGGAGGCCGCTGCTCGCTTGCAGCAAATCCTCGCCGCGAAAGGTATTTCTGAGGACGAAATCGTGAGCGACTTCAAGCGTTGGCGTTCTGCGAAAAATAAATGATTGCCCGCAAAGCCCTCGTCTTGGACGCGAACATCCTTATCCGCGCTGTGTTCGGTGTTCGTGTCCGGCAAATCCTAAAAACCTACGAGGAATTGGGGGCTTTCTTTTCCCCCGAAGTTTGTTTTGAGGATGCAAGAACGTATATCCCGGACATTTGTAAACGTAGGGGACACGATCTTGATGTTGCTTTAGCGATTCTTGATGAAATTGCGCGCATTGTGGTTACAGTAGATCGCGCGCTCTACGAAGATTACGAAACGGCTGCGCGCGAACGTGTTCAAATTCGCGACCCATCCGACTGGCCAATCGTTGCTGTGGCACTCCTCCTCGATATTCCGATTTGGACGGAAGACCCGGATTTCTTTGGTGCTGGAATTGCCACTTGGACTTCGGATCGAGTTGAACTCTATCTGCGCAATTCGTAGTCGCCCGCAAGCCCGCTTCCCGCCTGCCAAACGATTGACTTCCCCCGGAACCCTGTGCTACCCATACTTACGCTTTGAGTCATCCTCCCAACGGCCGCTCCAACGCGGGCACTCAGCGCATCGAAGTCACACTCGAATCGCTGCTCGACAGTGTCAGTCTGGCCGAGGAGATGTGTACACGCATCGCCGGCGCCGCAGGTTTCGACGACGATGACTGCTTCAAGATCGGCATGTCCGTCCGCGAAGGCGTCATCAACGCTTACAATTACGGAAGCCAGAAGCAGCGCGAAAAAAAAATCTTTCTCACCTTTGAGCTGACTCCCGAAAAACTCGTCATCTATGTCCGCGACCAGGGCAAGGGCTTCCACGTCGAAAATGTCCCCGACCCGCTCGCCGACGAAAATCTCCTGAAGAGTTCCGGCCGCGGCATTTTTCTCATGCGCTCTTTCATGGACGAATTTGAAGTCCATCTTCCCCGCGAGGGTGGGGCGGAAATTGTTATGGCCAAGCGGCTGCACCACGAGACTCAGTCCGAGCCGCACGCACGCTAGCGTCGCCCGGCAAAAGGAGCGTTCCCGGTGAAGTTCCGGGCCACACCACGCGTTTCCGGCGCCGTTCTCATCGTTGACATGAGCGGCACGCTCAAACTCGGCGCAGGCAGCGCCAAATTCCGCGGAGCCATCCGCAAATATCTCAACGAAGACCACCAACGATCCCTGCTCGAAATGGATTAGAAAGCGAGATGACATCTTTATGAAAGGGAACATGTCTAATCGAATCGCAATCCTGGGCGCAACACTCCTGGCATTTGCGGGTATCTGTGTGGCCGCCGCTGACGAGGCGCCCTTACTGTTGCAGGCTCCCACTTTGAGCCGCACGCAAATCGTTTTTCAATACGGCGGGTACCTTTGGAGCGTCCCGCGGGAAGGTGGCGAGGCGCGTCAATTGACAACTGGTGGGCACGAGGGCGCCCCTATTTTTTCTCCCGATGGGAATTGGATCGCATTCACCGGGCAGTACGACGGCAATGTCGATGTCTACGTGATGCCGGCAAAAGGGGGGGAACCGCGCCGCTTGACGTGGCACCCCGCCCCGGACGTCGGTATCGGTTGGACGCCGGACAGCAAGCGAGTGCTTTTTCGCTCACCGCGTGAAGCATACGCGGACATAGACCGCCTCTACACCGTGCCCGTCGAAGGTGGATGGCCCGAAGTCTTGCCGATGTGGCGCGGCGAAGATGGTTGGTTTTCGCCCGATGCCAAAAGGATCGCATACGTACCCAACCAGAAGTGGCAAACGTCGTGGAAGCGATACCGCGGCGGGCAGACGACGCCTATCTACATCGTGCGGTTGAACGATTTGGCTCTGGAAAAGATTCCTCGTCAGAACTCCAATGATTCGCATCCGGTGTGGCTCGGGGACACAGTGTATTTCCTGTCGGACCGCAACGGCTCTGTGACCCTCTTCGCTTACGATACAAATTCGAAGACCGTAAAACAAGTTGTCGAAAACAAAGGTCTGGATTTGAAAAAACTCTCAGCAGGTCCAGACGCGCTCGTCTACGAACAATTTGGCGCCATCTACTTGTTTGAACCGAAGAGTGGAAAGTCGGTCAGGGTCAACATTCAAATCTCGGGCGATTTGCCGGCTACTCGGCCCCATTATGAAAAAGTAGCGGACAAAATCGAAAACGCCGCAATCTCGCCGACGGGCATGCGCGCCGTATTTGAAGCTCACGGGGAAATCCTCACCGTCCCGGCGGAAAAAGGCGATGCTCGCAATCTTACGCGTACGATTGCCGTCGCTGAACGCGACCCCGCTTGGTCCCCCGACGGGAAGTGGATCGCTTTCTTCTCGGATGAATCTGGCGAGTACGCTTTGCACATAGTCGATCAATCCGGTTCGGGTCCGGTAAAGAAGATTAATCTCGGGAATCCGCCTTCGTATTTTTATGGTCCCGTTTGGTCCCCGGACAGTAAGAAGATCGCTTACACCGACAAGAGACTTAACTTCTGGTTCGTGGATGTGGAGAAGGGCACGCCTGTGAAAGTGGATTCGGACCGGTTCGAGGATCCCACCGTGACCCTGGGTGCAGCATGGTCCCCGGACAGTAAATGGTTGACCTACTCAAAGTTTCTGCCCAATCACCTTCGCGCGGTTTTCGTTTACTCGCTCGACTCGGGAAAGCCTTCACAGATTACAGACGGATTGGGCGATGCGCGTTATCCCGTCTTTGACAAGAGCGGCAAGGAGTTATATTTCACGGCCAGCACGGACCTTGGACTCACAGCCGGGTGGTTGGATCTCTCCAGCTTCCAGCACCCGGTTACGCGGAGCATCTATGCCGTTGTGTTGAAAAAAGGCGACGTTTCTCCGGTGGTTCCACAGAGCGACGAGGAGAAGGTGGTTGAAGAAAAGAAAGGCGACGCCGATAAGACGAAGTCCGCTGAAGCCAACAATGAAGGAGATAAGACCAACGACGGCGCGAAGAAAGACGAGAAGAAGGACGAGAAGAAGGACGAAGGAGTCAAGGTCACCATCGATTTGGATGGAATCGGTCAGCGAATTGTTGGGCTGCCCGTTAGAGCGGCGAACTACGTGAACCTCCAGTCCGGCAAAGCCGGCGTTTTATTTCTAACGGAGATACCCGACGTTCCTCGGTTTACTGGTATGAATCCTGTCACCGTGTCGAAGTTCGATTTGACTTCGCGCAAGACGGAGCCATTTCTTAGTGGTATCACGGATTTTGGAATCGCGGTTTCAGCAAATGGTGAGAAGGTCTTGTATGCACAAGCGCAAAGTTGGCATATCTCAAAGACAGACTCCGCCCCAAAACCCGGTGACGGCGCCCTCAATCTCGCGGCGGTCGAGGTCTTCGTCGATCCACGCGCCGAATGGAATCAGATGTACCACGAAGTCTGGCGCATCGAGCGCGATTTCCTGTATGACCCAAACCATCACGGGCTGGATCTGGTCGCTGCGGAGAAGAAATACGCGCCCTATTTGAAGGGGATCGGCGGACGTGCCGACCTCAACTATTTGTTTGACGAGATGCTCGGCGAAATCACCATCGGTCACATGTTTATTTCCGGAGGCGACATTCCACAGCCGAATCGGGTGGGAGGCGGTTTGCTGGGTGCCGATTACAAAATCGAGGGCGGCCGTTACCGTTTCGCGCGGATTTACAATGGAGAAAATTGGAACCCCAATTTGCGCGCGCCGCTTACACAGCCTGGCGTTGACGTGAAAACCGGAGATTATCTTCTGGAAATAAACGGAACGGATGTGCGGCCCCCGGCGGATATCAGCCGTTATTTGGAAAACACGGCGGGCAAGCAGGTGCGAATCAAGGTCGGCCCCAACCCGGACGGAAAGGATGCTCGAGAAGTTACCGTGGTGCCTGTGGCGAGCGAGTTTGCGTTGCGCAATCGCACCTGGGAGGAAGACAACCGCCGCAAAGTGGATGAATTGAGCGGGGGCAAGATCGCCTATGTCCACGTGCCCGATACGAACGTCGGCGGTTACTTAAATTTCAACCGCTTCTACTTTGCCCAGGTGGATAAACAGGCCGCGATTATTGACGAGCGCTACAACCACGGCGGACAAGTGGCGGACTTTATTATCGACGAGCTTGAGCGGCCCCTGCGCAATTGTGTCGCCACTCGAAATGGTGAAAATTTCTGCTCGCCCCTGGCCCAGATTTACGGCCCCAAGACCATGATCATCAACGAAATGTCCGGCTCCGGCGGTGACGCTTTGCCCTGGATGTTCAAGCAGGACAAGGTCGGCCCGCTGGTTGGAACGCGCACTTGGGGAGGTCTGGTCGGCATCTGGAATTATCCTCCCCTCATGGATGGCGGCGATGTCACTGCGCCGCGCGGAGCAATCTACGGCTTGCACGGCGAATGGGAAGTGGAAAATCACGGGATTGCACCGGATATCGAGGTCGAAAACGATCCCGCTTCCGTGGCTGCGGGGCATGATGCGCAGCTTGAAAAAGCCGTCCAGGTTACATTGGAGGCGCTGAAGAAGAATCCCGTGGTATTGCCGGATCATCCTCCCTATCCGAACTACCACAAGAATTAATGTGCGGGCCAGGAAGTCGGAGGGCGAGATCGGAACCATAAACTCCGAGACGCAGGCGAATTAGAAGTTTCATGCTTGTTTCCGAGCAGAAGGAGCGTTCCCGGTGAAGTTCCGGGCCACACCACGCGTTTCCGGCGCCGTCCTGATCGTTGACATGAGCGGCACGCTCAAACTTGGCGAAGGCAGCGCCGAATTCCGCGGAGCCATCCGCAAATATCTCGACGAAGGCCACCGCCGCATCCTTCTCAACCTCGCGAATATCGATCATCTCGATAGCAGCGGCATCGGCGAACTCGTCAGCGCCTACGCCACAGCCAAACGCGCAGACGGCGAGGTAAAGCTCCTCAAACTCAGCCGCGCCGTGGACAACGCTCTCCTCGCCACCAAGCTCTACACCATCTTTGACATTCACTCCGACGAGGGCGAAGCCGTAGCCAGCTTCCGCTAATCATCTTCCGCCAAACTCTTCCCGCTCTCCCTTTCCTCGGCCCTCCCTCACAAATCTTCTTTACACCTGCATAAATTTTATGCCAGCATGTCGCCGCGTTTGTGGGTCATGTAATTCCGTAGGTGAACGGAAGCTCGCCTGCCTGCCCGAGGGCAGTAGCAAGCTGGGTTTTTTGTACCACCGATTGGCGTTACGCCCAGAATTCGCAATTCCTCGGAACAGGAGAACGCGAGTGAGCAGGGAACAAGGCACAGTAAAATGGTTTAACGCAGCAAAGGGTTACGGTTTCATTTCGCGCCAGTCGGGCGAAGATGTGTTCGTGCATTTCTCGGCCATCGAAATGGACGGCTACAAGTCCCTCACCGAAGGCCAGACCGTCGAATTCGAGGTCAAGCAGGGCCCCAAGGGCCTTCAGGCGGACAAAGTAACCGCTGCCTCCTAGGCAGCCGGCAAGACCATCCTTCTCAAAGGGCCCTGCGCGGCGTCTCCGGGCGGGGCCTTTTCCGTTTGTGATAAGATTGCCGTTTCGCGCTCGTGCAAGGAACCGGACCGTGTCTCAACATATTTCCCGCAAGGATCTGAAGAAAGACGACTTCCGCGAGGCCTTCGTCCACGGCGGCGAAGCCGTCGCTTCCCACAAGAAGCTCGTCTCGCAAATCGTTTCGGTCGTCCTTGTTGTCCTTGTGGCCGTTCTCGGCTGGCGTTGGTACACGCAGTGGCAAACCGGCAAGGCTTCCATCGAGCTGGCCGACGCCATGAAAATCTACGACGCCCCCATCCGCGCCGCTGGTGAGCCGTCCGATCCCAACTCACCGTCTTTCTTCGACGAAAAAGTTAAGTACGATACCGCCGCAAAGCAACTCGCCGTTGTTGCCGACCGCTACGGCCGCACGCTCCCCGGCCAGCAAGCGCGTTACTTTGAAGCGCTCTGCGACGAGCAGCTTGGCCGCAATGACCGCGCCGTCTCCGAACTCGATGCTCTCGCCAAAAGCGGCAACACCGACCTCGCGCCGCTCGCAAAATTTCGCCTCGCCGGCGTTTACGCCAAGATGGGCAAAAGCGCCGAAGCCGTGCAAGCCTATAAGGACCTCATGGCCAAGCCGACCCTTCTCGTCTCTAGGCCGCTCGTCATGCTCGCCCTCGCCGACTTTTACAGCAAGTCGAATCCCGCCGAGGCCACCAAGCTCCTCCTTCAGGTGAAGCAGGAATTTCCAGAATCCCCCGCATCCCAGGAAGCCGATAAGCGCCTCGAAGCCGCCGCCGTACCTGCCGGCCATTCCTGATTACCGGCGCGGTTTGCCGCCCTCTCTCCGCGTTTTGCGGCTTTCCCAACTCATGGCATAGAATCTCCCCATGCCCCCGCCCCCACTGGCTCCGTACGCAATGGATGTTGTCCAATCCCGCGGCCGCAGATATCCCGAACCCGAGCATCCCTACCGCAACGCCTACGCCCGCGACCGCGACCGCATCATCCACGCCCGCGCCTTCCGCCGCCTCGAAGCCAAGACGCAGGTTTTCACCACGCGCTATTCCGACCACTTCCGCAACCGCCTCACGCACACGCTCGAGGTCGCGCAGATCGCGCGCACCGTCGCGGGCGCGCTCGGCCTCAACACCGATCTCGCCGAAGCCCTCGCGCTCGTGCATGACATCGGCCATCCGCCATTCGGCCACGCCGGCGAGCACAAGCTCGACGAACTCCTGCAGCCCTTCGGCCACCGCTTTGACCACAACCTGCACGCGCTCCGCATCGTCGAGCTGCTCGAGCAGCGCTACGTCGCTTTCCTCGGCCTGAATCTCACCTTCGAGGTGCGCGAAGGCATCGTCAGGCATTCGCACGAGTACAGCGCCGCGGATCATCCGGAGCTTTCGGAATATTTGCTCAGCGAGCGCCCGCCGCTCGAAGCCCAGTTGATCGATTTCGTGGACGAGATTGCTTACAACACCGCGGACATGGACGACGGCATCGAAGGCGGCCTCATTTCAATTGCCGAGGCTTGCGGAAAAATTCCAATTCTCCGTGTTGCGTTCGCGGCGATTCGCGGCCAGTTTCCCAACGCGGCCGTCAAGGTCGTGTTCAGCGAAGCCAACCGGCGCTTGCTCGATTTCCTTGCCACCGACCTGATTGAAACCACACGCGCGCGCTTGGAAGAAAATAAAATCAATTCAGTTGCTGCCGTTCGCAAGCACGCCGCGAAATTGGCCGGCTTTAGCGCCAAGGCCAGCGAGATCAGCGTTCAACATCTGAAAAAATTCCTTTCCGCCAGTCTCTACAACCATCCGGCCATCGTGGAAGACCGCGAGCGCTCCGTCGCCTCTCTCAGCGAACTTTTCCACTACTACATGGAAAAGCCGCAAACGATCCCGAAATTCTTCCTCGACCGCGAAAGGACCGATGGCCGCGCCCGCGTCGTCGCCGACTACATCGCGGGCATGACCGACCACTTCCTCCTCCGCCTCCACCGTGAACTCCTCGGCCCCGCCACCACTCAGTAGATTGCCTTTGCCTTCGTAGGGCTCGGCGGAATTTATCCCGATCCAGTCGGGAGTCGGGCCGCTGCTCTCTACCACAACGACTTTTGTTTTTGCCTTGGTTAAAGGAGTGGAATTCTTTATTACCCCGGGCACGCCACCAACTCAGGATTTCGAATGCCTGAGCTGATCCTTGCGGCAAGCGAATTACACTCGTCCGGAGTGAGTATCGGATTCTGAACGCGCTCGGGAAAGCCGTCGTAGGTTTTGCCATCCAGTTTTCTTCCTGTTTGTTTTTTCCTGACTCCACCCCACTGCTTGAAGAAAAATGGGACCCTATCGTTGTGGCACTGATCTCTCACCGAGATTACCCATTCCTTTTTCATTGGCCGGGCACCAGGCCCACTCTCCCCACCAACAATCACCCACGCAATTCCGTCAAGATTCAACTCGCCCACATCTTCTAGTAGTGGCTCAACCGACAGAAATCGTACCTCGGCTGCGGCCTCTCGAAGATCCTCGATTCGAGGTACGCCGTACTCTCGATCTTCGACGCTCACTCCCCACCAGATATGCGGCTGCTCCGCGGCAAATCCAAGCGTCGAATTCAGAAGTTTCCGCAGGCGTTCGGACCTCTTCGTCAAAACCTGATACGTATGCCAATTCGCCGCGACCATCACTTTTGCGACCGCGATAATGTATTCACCCGGCACCGCGTCATGAAACAGGTCGCTCATGGAATTCACGAAAATCATTTTAGGGGTTCGCCATCTCAGTGGCTCCCCCAGCTTTTCCGGCACCAGACGCAAATCGAATCCCTGCTCGTAAGGATGGCCTTTAACTCCACGGAATCGCTCCGCAAACGTTTCGGCATAGCAATGCTTGCACCCAGGGCTAATCTTTGTGCATCCCCGCACTGGGTTCCACGTGGCGTCCGTCCATTCGATGCTGGATTGAGAACTCATTTTTTGACCTCACGAGGAAAAATTGCGATGACATCATCTCCAAACGTCAACTTGCGTCTTTCGCTGGCTGGTGGCTTGGCTTTTATTCTGCCTTCATTCTCCATTTTTATGAGAGCTTTCTTGTAGTTGCCCGAGATATAAGACCTGCCCACATTGTGCCGCTCGTATATCTCACGCATATTCAGTTCTTGGCTCGCGAATTCCGCCAGTAGCATGTCCTCGAGATCATCCAACGGCCTGGAAAGCTCGAACAGGGTCGGATATTTTCTTAATGCTGGTGTATACGTGAATGATGGCACCCCTTGATCATGGTCAGAGCTCTCTTTCGCCATAATCTCTTTCATGATCTTGTACCCTTTGAAGTCCTTGGTTGCAAAAATCAGGTGATGCGAAGTTCTCTTACGATGCTCGCTCTCGAAACCGAAAGGAAGGACATACTTGGCGCCCATTTCTTTGAGAGCTTGGGACAGCTCTTCAACCACGAAAGTTTCGCGTTCATCCGGATTTAATCCGTCCAACTGTCCTCGGATGCGGTCTGCCCGATCATCCCCAAACAACGCATTCATATGTTCACGAACGGCGACATTTGTCAGCCCCATATTGATGCGGTTATAGTTGAAAAACAAAATGCAGTCGCAGCCCCAATCTTTCAGTACCGAGTTCATGAGCGCGAGCGAAAGCCCCTTATAGCCCCACGGATCGACGAAGAAAAGTGTCGGAATAAGTCTCGTATGCTCGAACATCTTTACGATCTCTGTCCCGACTTCTTCCCTCCGCACCTGAGGCTTGTGTTTCAATTGTTCGATTCCCGGCAGCGCATCGATTGCTTTGGTAAGCGAGCTGATATTCTCTTCAGTTTTGTCATTGAAGACCGTCACCAACATCTTCCTCATGTCAGGGTCGGCGATCGCCTTTTTCAGCACCAGTATTGGAGTCGAGTCAGTTCCATCTTTGTATCGGCCCGGCCCTGCAAAAAGATCAATGTACGCGATGCGATTGCCATGGGTCTTCGCACTTGGAATCACAACTTTTGCCCAAGCCCAAAAGTACTTGGCGACAATCCGAGATTTGACTTCAGATTGCTCACTTGATTCATCAAAAAAAGAGGCATCAATCATTCGGCTAAGTTTAGTCCGCAACCAGAGTTGTTGACAGTTTTCGTTTTTTGGCTTTCTGTATGTCACGCACTCAGCGAAGATTCGAAACAGAGCACCCGGAACTTGCTACTTTCCCACGACGATATTCCTCGCCGATTCTATACACGCGGATTGCATCACTCCGGGCCGTTCCGGTTCCAGCGGGCATATCTCGAAATCAGCAAATATGTAATTTTCGAACGGCCGCAATGTGCGCGCAACATTTTGGGGAAGTTCTGGGCGCTCATTATCCCCTTCGTCGCGTTTTTCGGCATCCGGGCCACTAAAGATTGCCAGTATGCGTTTGGTCCCGATCTTCCAGAGGCGGAAAGCGGGAGTACCGTTGGTCACCATCAATCGGCCATGGGTCCAGTAACACGTGGCCGAATTAGCCGACGTCTTGCACGGAATCTTGCGTTTGGAATTGTGTTGCGCGGAGTTTCCTGTTGACAAGACAGATGACGCTAAAACAAGTAGCACAACCGCTCGTCGCATAGCCGGAATCTACCGCCAGATAAGCACTTTTGCAATAATATTTATCGGTTATTCCATCCCGTCCATTTTTCCCTTGACTTTCACTATAACGCTATGGTAACCTGCTTTGCAGACTGCGACGCCCGTTTCGAATTGAGTTCCAAAACGGGAAAAGTCGCCCCTGCCTAAAGCGAGAATCGGCTGATTTTATAGGGCCCCCGTAAGAGTATGATAATAAAGGACTTTAAGTCGTTTAGAATCACACTCTTACAAGCCACCTCGTAGCCAAAAACGTAAGCCCTTGAAGACACTATGTTTAGTATACTAAATGTAAACACTCATAAGTCCTTTAGAATCACACTCTTACCGCACTTCGTCGCTGTAAGTCTTTTAGAATCACACTCTTACAAATTCATAGGGGTAGGGGGCCTCCCCGCCGTAGCTTTAGCGAAGGAGGGCGTCGCACTCAACCCTAGCCTTGAGTGCTATCAAGGATCCCTCAAGCCCCAACTATTCTCAGCGTCTCGGCCAAAGAAAGTGAGGAAGGACGGTAAGTCCTTTGTTGCACTACTCTTACCGCACCTTTTTCCCGTAAGTCCTTTGTTGCACCACTCTTACGAAAAGATGGGGGGTGGGGGGAGGGAAGCTGTGACACCTACCGGGTGTAAACTCTCCGCCGAGGTTTGGAGGGGTGAATTGAAATCGAGACCATGGCTGCTAGCGGTGCTGGCGATTGCGATGTCGCTGGGCGCGCTTGGCGCAATCACGGTGACCCGCGCGGAAGGCGCGGGGCAAAACACGGGGCCCGCAAACGCTGACGGAATCAAGGTCACGGTGGACCACAACGAAGGCGACGCGGCAACGTCGGAGTTCAAGTTTGCGCACGTCTCGCGGCCGGCGGCGGACGATGCAGGCGCTCACGCGAAATTGACTCTTATCGCCGGGATCGTAGATCCCGAAAGCGGCGGGCTCGCGGCGCTGACGGATGGGCGCGTCCCATCCGACGAAGACGAGCCTGGGGCCAACTTCTTCTTTGCCGAACGCACCTGGGGCGGGCGATTCCGGATGGACCTCGGAAGCGCGATCGAAATCGCGCAGGTGAACTCCTATTCGTGGCACTACGGCGACCGCGGGCCGCAGGTGTACGTGCTCTATGCGAGCGACGGCACCGCGCCGAATTTCAATTCCGCGCCGAAGACGGACGTGGACCCGACGACGGCGGGCTGGCGGCGGATCGCGCGGGTGGACACGCGTCCGATGAGAAACGGCGAGGTGATTAAGGAAGGCTACGAACTGGGCGGGCAGTATGGCGTGAGCATCACACATGCGAGCGACAGCATCGGAAAGTTCCGGTACCTGCTGTTCGATATTTTTGAGGCGGAGACCGAAGACGATTGGGGAAACACGTTTTACAGTGAGATTGATGTGGTGGCGAAGAAGTAGGAATGAAGAAAGAAAAAGCGCTAACGCAGAGAAAAACAGAGGAAGCGAAACAGAGAGAGTAACGCAGAGAAAGCAGATCCCTCGCTGCGCTCGGGATGACAACCAAAGAAGGAGGTGCGAATTGAAATCGAGACGATTCTTGCCAGCGACGCCGGCGATTGCGATGGCTTTGGTTGCGCTGGTCACGCTGAGCGCCATCAGCGGAATCCCGGCACGAGGCGCGGCGCAAGCTAATGGACAAGCTGGCGCGAATGCGGACGGCATCAAAATCATCACGGACCACAATACGGGGGACGCGGCGACCCCTTCATTCAAATTCGCGCATGTGCCTTCGCCGGTGGGGAATGACGCGGCCGGGAAGGCCACGCTCACCATCGTGGCGGGCGAAGAGGACCCAAACAGCGGCGGAATTTACAAGCTCACCGACGGCCGCTTGCCCACCGAGGAGGACGAGCCGGAGGCGAATTTCTTTTTCGATGCGGGCACCTGGGGCGGGCGCTTCCGCATGGATCTGGGCAGCGTGATCGAGATCGCTCAGGTGAATTCGTATTCGTGGCATCCGAACACGCGCGGGCCGCAGGTGTATGTGGTCTATGCCAGCGACGGCACGGATCCCAATTTTGATCCCGCGCCGAAAACGAAAGTGGACCCGACGACGGTTGGATGGCATCGCATCGCCTCGGTGGACACGCGGCCGAAACAGGGAAGCGCGGGCGCCGGCGACGTATTCGGCGGACAGTATGGAGTGAGCATCAGCCACGTGAGCGGCAGCATCGGGAAATATCGTTATTTGCTTTTCGATTGTTTTGAGACCGAGATGGACGACGATTTCGGGAATACGTTTTACAGCGAGATTGATGTGATCGCGAGGCAGTAGCCAAGAAAATGCCGCCCGCGCGCAAAACAAATGAGCCGTTCGACAACTTGCGCGTGGTGCTGGTGGCAACGCGGAACCCGCTGAATCTGGGGGCGGCCGCGCGCGCGATGAGCAACTTCGGCGTGCGTCATTTGCGCGTCGTGAATCCGTACGATCCGGCGTTTCGCGAGGCGAAGTCGGCGGTGGGCGCGTCGGGCGTGCTGAAGCACGCTGAGGTGTTCGCGAGCGTTGCGGACGCGGTGGCCGATTGCACGCTCGTCGTGGGGACGACGGCGGTGCGCCACCGGGAATTGCAGCATCAACTGAAGCGATTGGAAGAAGGCGCGAGGCTGATCCGCAAGCGGCTCGCAATGAATTCCAAAAGCAAAGCGGCGCGAGCCAGTAAAACAGATTGCGTTGCGCTGCTTTTTGGGAGCGAGAAGCGCGGACTTTCGAACGCCGACCTTAGCCACTGCCACTGGCTGATGCGCGTTCCGACGCACGAAGAAAATATCTCGATGAATTTGGGGCAGGCCGTGGCGGTTTGTCTTTACGAGCTGGCCTGCCACGGCAGGCAGGCGCGCGATCCGAAAGCAGCGAAGTCAGCGGAGAAATTGGAGCTCGCGCAGGCGGCCATCGTCGAGCGCATGACGGGATATTTATTTGAGGCGCTCGAGGCCAGCGGCTATTTCGGTCTCCGCAAAGTTCCGGACGTGAAGGAGCGCATTCGGCGGCTCGTGCGCCGGCTGAATTTGCCCGCGCGCGACGCCGACGTGTGGCTCGGCATCCTGCATCAGATTGTGTGGAAGCTGCAGGGAGGGGTAATCAAAGGGCGCGAGCAAGTGGTGTAAACTCTCCGGGCTTCGTCATGGGGGCGTGAGAATGGCAAAGAGATTTTATCGCGTTGCGTTTATTGCTCTGCTCGCGTGGGCGGCATTACCGTCCGCAGCGCGCGCGTGCGGCTGCACAGCCGTCTCGAGTAATTCGAGATTGGCGTGCAAGTCGTTCGCTGCAAGTCAGGCGGTTTTTTCTGGAAAGGTAGTAAAGATCGTGCCCGGACCGAATTTGGGGCGCATTGTCACCTTCGACGTCGCGCAGGCCTTTCGCGGAGTAACAGACAAGGCTGTCGAGGTAATGACAGGCCAGCGGGAAAGTGACTGCAGCTTTGAGTTCACTGAAGGAATTAGCTACCTGGTCTACGCTTCGTCGGATCTTGGAACTGGAATGTTAGTGACGAGCGTCTGTACGCGCACGCGACTGCTTTCCCAAGCCAAGGATGATCTCGATTATTTGAACAAGAAAGATGATCCTGCAAGGGCATTTGGAATTGTTGGCGTCGTCAATTTGGAGAAACGGGATGATCAGAATAAGCTTCAGATTACGGGCCCGGCGCCTGGTATTACCGTGGTTATTTCCGGCGTTGCGCTTCGGCTTACGGCGGTCACTAAGAAAGACGGCACCTTTGAATTGTGGGGGCTCCAGCCGGGAAGTTATCGCGTCAGCCTGACCCTGGGTGAGGAATTTCTAAAGACGGCGCAGACAGTGAAGGTGGGCGGAGAAGCTTGCGAGGGGGTCGATTTATTCGTCGCGCCGGTGCCGCCAAAGAAAGCCACGCAGTAACCGTCCAAGCGCCTCACCAAAATCAACATGGAAACTGCATTTTCGAGGCTTTCTTGACTTGACTGAGAGCGGGCCTTATCATGGAAATAGGCTGATTTTTGGCCATTTTTTATGTTTCTGGACATCAACGAACTCGCGGTCCACAAGGTCCGCATCCACAAGGGCTTCGCGCCGGGGTCTATCGATTTCCAAACGAAGGACTTCCGGCAGATCGAGGCGATTGAGGTGCGTGCCACAGCCGAGCTGGTCGAGGGACAGATTCGCGTCTCGGGCACGATGCATACCCGGCTGGAAATGGTGTGCGCGCGGTGCCTGGACGAAGTGACGGAAGAGATTTCGCGCGAGTTTGATCTTTATTACCGGCCCGCGAAGGAAGACCAAACCGGCGAAGAAAAGCGCCTGAAAGATGACGACACCGAAATTGGTTTTTTTGAAGGCGAAGGAATTTTCCTGACCGACATTCTGGCCGAGCAGGTGCTGCTGGCTCTCCCCTTCAAGGTCATTTGCCGGAGCGATTGCCGCGGCCTGTGCCCGCAATGCGGAGTAAATCTGAACAGCGAAGACTGCCGCTGCGAAGGGAGGTCATCCGACCCGCGGCTGGCTCCGCTGGCCCGCTTGAAGCAGGACTGGTTCAAGAAACAGTAATCCTCCCCCTCCAACCCGCATAAATACACGTCGCCGCAACACGGTGTCCTACAGGGTGTCCTCATGCTGGTCAAATGCGGCAAGTTCTACGCCTGCTGGAACATCGGCAAAAAGCGATTCCGAAGAGCCTTCAAGAACAAAAAAGACGCCATCGCGCACCAGCTCAAGATGCGCGCTGCCCGCGACCGAAAAAACAAACCGGGAACGGCGAAACCATCCGCACCGCCGCGTCCCGATGGGCCCAAACTCAAAACTCGACGCACGCGCAAGTGACCGCGCGCCAGCTGGGGCAGATCGCCGGAGAGAAGCCCATCGAGCAACTCACCGCCGACCACATCGCCGCGCTCGCGGATGCGTGGCGACCCCTAAAGCAAAACACCCGCAGGAACAAGCTCACCATTCTCCTGCGCCTCCTCAACCACCTAAACCGCAACGACCTGCGCAGCGCCGTACCGCGCCGACCGCCAAACCAGCTCCGCACCGTCATCGCCACCCCGGAAGAAATGAACCGGCTCCTCAGCCTCACACCAACGTGGCTCAGATGCTTCGTGCTCCTCTGCGGCCAGCTAGGCCTCAGATTCAACGAAGCCGCCCGAGCCAACCCCGCCAACTGGCGACAGGACACCCACACGCTGGCCGTAATCGCGAAAGGCGGCCACGCCCGGCTCCTACCCACCACTCCGGAGCTCGAGGAACTCTTCGCCGTCGCCGCGCGCGCCAATCAGGATCCCACAACCCCGTTCATCTTCCTGCTCTACGGCGAACCCGCAAGGCTCGGCCCCCATAAAGGCGAGCTCATCCGCAACCCAAAAACCTTCCTCTGGCCAAAGTGGGAACGCTGGCGGAAAAAACTCAACATCAACCCGCAGCTCACCATCCACGACCTCAGGCGCACGCGCATCACTGAGGTCTATCGACAAACACTCGATGTCAAACTGGCACAGCAATTCGCGGGACACCAAAGCATAGCATCCACGGCGCACTATCTCGCCCCTTGGGATGAACAGAAAGTCCTCGAAGCGATCCGCAACACCGCCCCTCCGGGCGGCTGGTCGCACGCGCGCCAAGGCGGGAGGCCAAAGCCATGACCCGAATATGCGCCAAGTGCAAAAAATATCTCGGCGAGAAATGCCCCCACTGCGGCTCACTCGAAGTCTCGAAGCTCCCCGACGCCCAACAAACCTACCCCGCCGTCTTCCGCTGCGCCGCCTGCAGGAACCATTTCACCGAAGGCAACGGAGGAAAAACCCACACCCTCTGCGAGGACTGCATCCAAGAAACCCTCCGCGAATACGGAATAAAACGCTGGGGCGAACGATGACCAAAAAAAGAAAGGACACCAAGATGCAAAAGCGATACATAACCAAGCAAGCAATCGACGAAATGGAACGCGCAACGCTCCTAGCCGAGCTCAGCTCGCGCCTCCCCGACAACCCATCCGGCGATCTGCAGAGCCAAACCCTCGCCGAACAATCCACCCCATTCCTCCGCGCCGCGCTCGAATCCGTCCGCCAGCACGAAGCCCGCAGGGCAGAGAGACGGAAACAACAACACAACCTATAGGGCCATTGCCCCAAACAACCACAAGGGGTAGTGTTAACATACGTGAGGGGGAAAGGCCGGAAGCCTGATCCGGGCCGATCCGCTATCCGCGCGGGCGGGCTGTACGGCATGCGCAGCCCGCCCGAAGTTTCCCCGCGTGCCCCGCCGCACAAACCGCACCGCAATCGCAGGACACCATGCAGACACTCGCACAAATCCGCGCAGGAATAGACCGCCATGAACGAACCAAGAAGAACGACCGGGAACGAAAAAGAAAACACCGCAAGCCCCACAGCGCCGCCACGCGCGCCCGCAGGCGCACCCGCGCCTACAAACTCGCACAGGCCATCAGGCACTCCCGCTGGTACCAGCGCCAGAAGCGCCACGTCAAAAAGGAACAATCACTCGACCTCGCAGAGGGGGGCGTCCACCACGTGGCCCGCGAATTCCTCGAGCTCCCCACATTCATATCCGCCGGAAGATACACCGAAGAATGGAAAACCCGGCGCGACGGCTACGCCATTCTCAAAGGAGACAACTTGCAAACCAGTCAAATCCTCATGCGCGGCGCGCCACGCGCCCAAGACCCAATCGCCGCCGAAGGGCCAGCGCTCCGCACCCACAGCCAGTTCCGAATCGCCGCGCTCGAACTCGAGGACCTCATGAAACGGAAGATGCCGGACCGCGAGATGGACGACATCCTCGACGAGCTCTACGGCAACAAACCCCTCGAAGAAGAAGCAGAACCAGTTCCCGACGCGGACACCATCATCGCCCACGAGCCCGCACAGTGCGGCCAAACCTCCGGCCCCGGAGGCATGCACCCCGCCTGCGAAGGGACGCCAGCGCGGCCGTGTCAGCTCGCGCGCGAAACGGCCGTTTACTACGCACAGCTCCGCGCCGAGCAAGAAGACCGAGAAGCGCGGCTCGCAACCGAAAAAAACGACAGAGGACACCTCGAAGAGACCGCCGATGAAAAATGCGAAAACCAAGAAACAAGAACGAACTGAAGAACATCCAGATCAGCGGCGCCGTAAGCACCGTTCACCTGCAAGCCGAGCTCGCCAGCTCACTCGCCCGGCTCCTGCCGCTGGCCGAAAGGCAGGCAAGGCAGGGAAAGCCAGCCCTGCTGAGGCTCATTACTCGCTACGCCACAAACAGATATTTGCTCCCGCGCTCGCAGAGATGAGCCGCTTCGCGCGGAAGCACCCCGCCAACGAAACCCTTGCGCTCGTCGCCATGCGGCTGCTCGAACGCGCCGAAGTCGAAGCAGCGTCAGGACACCCGCGCCTGCTGGAGAGCGTCATCGAAGTCCTGAAGCCCCGTCGCCACGACATCATCGTCAGCGTGCGCCTCCCGCGCGGCATCCGCTTCAGAACGTAGGGGCGCTGCTCGCCGCGCCCTCCTGAGAACGCAAAGCCGACATTCCTGTCGGCACGTAAAGCCGACACTCCTGTCGGCTTATAGAGAAAGGAACACATGCAACTCCTCCTGTACACCCTCACCCTCGGCATCGCCATCAGCGCCGCAGTCGGCCTGTTCAAGTGGCTCTACTGGCATCTCGGCCCCGGAAGTCTCAGCCCCACGCGCCACCTCGCGCGCGGCGCATGGCACCCCTTCCGCCCCTGGTAGACACCACACAGCGCACCGCAGCACAGCTCCGCTGGCCAGCACGCGCACCCGCGAAATCGCGCCCGCACCGTCAGTCCGCCGTGGCGGACCGCGCGGGCGCAAATCGCGCGCGGGCAGGCCGCTCCGCCGCGCTTGCGGCGCGCCAGATCCAGAGCTCAAAAAAAAGGGTACCCGCCAGACGTCAGATCGAGCGCGAAAACGGCCGCAAAAAAGTATATCCACGCCAACACGATAAAAGGGTACCCACATAGTAACTCCCGTCACGCGCGGACACCAAGGAGGTACCCACACATGAAAAACAAAACGACCGTACCCCCATCCCGGGCGGCAACAAAGGAACAAGCAGAGCGCCAGCGCCTGATCGCGGAGATATCCCGCAGCATCGACGCTGGAATGTGGAACACCCGCCGTGGCGAGCTGCAACGCCAAGAGCTGCAGCGGCTAACGACAGACGAACTCCGCGCCGCACTCGCAGGTGTCCTCATCCGGCGCAAACGCGGACCGCGCGCGCCGACCGGCCGCACGCGCCTCTGATGGCCCTGCATCCGCCGCGGCATCGGCATGCTGGCCGCGGCGTCGCAGATCCGCCGCGGCGGACATGCCTCAAGCCGCTGCTGTGTCCTCGGTGACGGTAGAGCCGACACTCCTGTCGGCTTTCCGCAGCGGCATCGGCATGCGCGCTGGGGACCGCGCCGCATGCCTCAAGCCGCTGCTGTGTCCTCGGTGACGGTGGATCTGTTCGACGCCTGCGGAAAGCAAGGTGCGGCACCGCGCCGCATTTCATCGGCCGCGAAAAATCCGCGTCCGCTGAAATGCCTGCGGCGCCGGTCATCCGGGGCTGCTGCATTCGGCACCTAAAAACATCCGAATGCAGCAGCCGCGCGCAGTACACGCGCGCGGCCGTGTGGCCCCGGCAATCTTTCTTGTCGCAGAAAATCAAGTGCGGCAAATGTCTCGCTGCCCTGCGTGTGGCCTTCCACACAAAATCGGCCGCTCAAACACGGCGCGCCGAAGGGGCGCCGCGGCGGCCGAAGTGTGTCCGGCCCCACTGGTTGCGCCTGACGGCGCACCTGTACAGGCGGGCTCATGTTCGATCATTAGGAACACACTTGCCGCACTTCTGCGGCAAGAAATGTAAGTCCAAACCAAGATGGCAATTCAAAGTCAAAACCACCGGAACCGGCTACAGATCATGCGCGTGGCCACACACAGACCGTGGCCACGCGCATGAAAAAAGACTACCGGTTCCGGCCAAGACTCCAATCCATTTTTTTCCCTTCACCTTAAACCGGGTGAAGGTGAAGGGAAAAAAAATTGAAAGGAGAAGTCCAATGCAAATCAGCAGCTTCATTCGCTCGCTCGTGGTTCATGTGCGCGCGCGTCGGTTCGATGTGTATATCGGTCGTGGTGGTCCGTGGGGCAATCCATTCATCATCGGCAAGCATGGCACTCGAAAAGAAGTCGTCGAAAAATATCGGTGCTGGCTGTGGTCTCAGCCTCAACTCGTGGCCGCGCTTCCATCGCTCCGGGGAAAAATTCTGGGCTGTTATTGTTCGCCGCATCTCTGTCACGGCCATATTCTCGCCCAGCTCGCCAATCATCCGTGGGGCGGGCCATCGCTCCGCGCCGCGCTCACGCGCGGCGCGGAGGACACCACAACATATAGCGGCCCGGAGTTTTCCACAACCTAGAGACACCAATCGCCCACGGTGTCCTCTTTTCACTGGACACCACCGCCGAACCAGCGTAAGACACCACTAGCGATGGACACCGCAGCCGAGCGACTACACCACCGGGCCTAGGGAGAGTTTCAAGAAACAGTAAGAATCAAGTAGAATGATCCTTCCGTGGATCAACCTTAGGAGCAACTATGCCAAATCCGAAGCGGCGTCATTCAAAAGCTCGAACGAGCAAACGCAGAGCGCACGATTTTCTAACGGCGCCCGCAATAGCGAAATGTCCGAATTGCCATGAGGCCAAGCCGCCGCACCAGGTGTGTCCGCGCTGCGGCTATTATAAGGGCCGCGAAGTAATGGAAACGAAGGCCTGACGCACTCACGCCTGGAAGTAATCCTGCCCCCGCCGGAGCGCCAATGAACACGATTGCCCTGGATGCGATGGGAAGCGACCTCGCTCCACGCCCGGAGATCGAAGGAGCGTTGCAGGCGTCACGCGAGTACGGCGTGAAAGTAATGCTTGTGGGGCAGTCGGCGGCGCTGAAGGCGGAACTGGGGCGGCACGTGCGTCGCGGCGCAAATGTTGAGATCGCGCCGGCAAGCGAAGTGATTGCGATGAAGGACGCGCCGATGCAGTCATTCCGCAAAAAGAAAGACAGCTCGATGCATGTGGCTGCGCGCTTGGTGCACGACGGGCAGGCGCAGGCGATGGTGACCGCGGGGAACACAGGCGCGGCGATGGTGGTGGCGCGGTTCGTGCTCGGAACGCTGCCTTCCGTGGACCGGCTGGCGCTGGCGGCGCCGTTTCCAACAGCGCGCGGCGGGACGAGCGTGCTACTCGACGTGGGCGCCAACGTGGATTCGCGCCCGGAACACCTGGTGCAATTCGCGGTGATGGGGGAGATCTACTACCGCGTGATATTCGGGACGCGGCGTCCGCGGGTGGGCTTGCTGAGCATCGGCGAGGAAGAAGGTAAAGGGAATGAGCTGGTGCGCGAGACGCACGACCGGCTGAAAAAAACTCCGCTGAATTTTACGGGAAATATCGAGGGAAAAGACGTGTTCGCCGGGAATGTGGACGTAATCGTGTGCGACGGCTTTATCGGGAACATCGCGCTGAAAATCAGCGAGGGCGCGGCGCAGCAGATTGGGGCGTTGCTAAAGGCGGCGATGAAGAGCACCATCGCGGCACAAGTGGGCTCGATGCTGGCGCGCAGCGCGTTCCAGCAAGTGAAAAAGCAGATTGATTATTCGGAATACGGCGGCGCGCCGCTGCTGGGCGTGCACGGAGTGACGGTGATCGGGCACGGGCGGTCAAACGCGAACGCGATCAAGAATGCAATCCGCGTGGCGAACGAACTGGCCGGGGCGGATTTGACCGAAAAAATCGAGCAGGAGCTAAGCATTCCGGCTGTGCGTCAGCACGCACAGGCGGGTGCGGTGATTTAACCGCGCAAGCGCCGCGAAAAGGCAGCGATTTCAATGGGGAAAGTCGCATTCATATTTCCGGGGCAGGCGTCGCAAAAGCCCGGGATGGGCAAAGACCTGGCGGATAAATTTCCGGCGGCCCGCGCGGTGTTCGATGAAGCGGACCGCGCGCTGGGATTTCCGATTTCACAAATGTGCTTTGAAGGCTCGGAAGAGGATCTGAAGCTGACAGCAAACACGCAGCCCGCGATCCTTACGGTGTCTGTTGCCGCATTTCGCGTATTAGAAGCTGACCAGGGTATCGCGCCGGATTTTGTCGCGGGCCACAGTCTGGGCGAATACTCGGCGCTGGTGGCGGGTGGCGCATTGGAATTCGCCGAGGCGGTGAAGCTCACAAGGATGCGCGGCGCGTTTATGCAGGAGGCCGTGCCTGCCGGCGAAGGTGCGATGGCGGCGATCCTCGGGCTTTCTCCCGCGACGGTGGGAGATATTTGCAAGCGCGCGGCGGATGGGCAAGTGGTTTCGGCGGCGAATTTGAATTCGCCGGAGCAGACCGTGATTTCAGGAAATGCGGAGGCGGTGAAACGCGCGGTGGAGCTTGCTTCGCAAAACGGAGCGAAGCGCGCCGTAGTGCTGGCGGTGTCCGCGCCATTCCATTGCGCGCTGATGCAGCCGGCGCAAGCGCGGATGGAGCCGGCGCTTCGCGCGGCGGCGTTCCGCGATCTGCGCGTGCCGGTGGTGACGAACGCGGACGCGGAAGTTACATCAAGCGGCGCGGAGGCGCGCGATGCAGCGATCCGGGCGATCACTCTGCCGGTGATGTGGGAGGATTCCATCCGCGAATTGATCGAGCAGGGCGTGAAAACATTTGTGGAGGTTGGGCCGGGGCGCGTGCTGAGCGGGTTGCTGCGGCAGATTGACCGCTCGGTGCACAGCTTGAACGTGGAAGACGAGGCAAGCCTGCGCGCGACGCAAGAGAAGCTGGCGCAAATTCGCGCGGAAGCGGGCGAGAATTAGGACGCGAAAAAATTGTTCAGCTTAAAAGATAGAGTCGCGCTGGTGACGGGAGCCTCGCAGGGAATTGGGCGGGCGACGGCGATCGCGCTTGCCTCGGCGGGCGCGAAGGTTGCGTGCGCCGCGCGAAATGCGGAGAAGCTGGCGAAGGTCGCCAAGGAGATCACCGCGGCTGGCGGCGAAGCCATTGCAGTGAAAATGGATGTGGCGGATGGCGAGCAGATTAAAGCCGGATTCAAGCAGGCGATAGAAAAGTTTGGGAAGCTCGACATTCTCGTGAACAACGCCGCGGTAACGCGAGACAACCTGGCGCTGCGGATGAAGCTGGATGATTGGGAAGCGGTGTTGCGCACGAATTTGACGGGAGCGCACCTGTGCACCCAGCAGGCGCTGGGCGTGATGATGAAGGCCCGGTACGGGCGAATCATCAATGTGACATCGGTGGTTGCGCAAATGGGGAATCAGGGTCAGGCGAATTACGTGGCGGCGAAGGCCGGGCTCATCGGCTTGACGCGTGCCATTGCGATGGAGTATGCATCGCGGAATATCACCGTGAATGCAGTGGCGCCGGGCTTCATTACCACGCCTATGACGGACCCGCTGCCGCAGCCGGTGAAAGACGCCATGCTTGCCCGCGTGCCGCTAGCGCGGATGGGGACGGATGCGGAGATTGCCGCTGCAATCGTTTTTCTCTCGAGCGAAGAGGCGGGATACATTACCGGGCACGTTCTGAACGTGAACGGCGGGCTGTATATGGGTTGAGTGTGGATTGGACGGGACGGTAAAAGGCTGCGTGCATTGGGGGGTGGTCAAAATGCCAATGAGCTTCACGATTGACCCGGCCCGGAAAGTGGTTTTTACTACTGTTTCAGATGAATTGACCGAGCAAGATGTGAAGGATTACCAAGAACGATTGTTGCGCGATCCGAAGTTCAATCCAGAATATTCCCAATTGATGGACGCAACAACGCTGAAGACTGTGCGACTGACTTCTCTTTCCACCGACCGTCTTCTGCGCACGCGGCCATTTAAGCGCACAGCACGTTGCGCGGTGATTGCCTCGAGCGATTTGGCGTTTGGCATCTCTCGAATGGTTGAATTACATTGCGAGGAGCAGGGGATTGCTTTTCGCGGGTTCCGGAAACGTCCTGAAGCAGAGGCCTGGCTGTTTCGGGGGCCGGATGATACCGAAGCAGGTTGAAAGAGTGGTCGTAAGCCAGCCTAAGGGCTTTGCAGTCGATTTGTAACTTCGGAGACAGTAGATTGTTGCCAGCTTCAGAGTTTGTAGCAAGAACTATAGGTCCAACCAATCTCAGAAATTTGATCGCCGACTATTGCAGCTTCGCGAATTCCGCCTTCGCTTCAATGAGGATAGGAACATCGGGGTCGGCGTCTTTCCACAACGCTAAGAAATCCTGATACTCGGTGCGCGCGCGGACTTTGTCACCCGCCATTGCATACGCGCGGCCCAAACCGAGGTGCGCCAGGTTATGTACTGGTGCGGCAGGGAGTATGCCCGGATGGTCAATAATCTTCTGAAACTCCGCTGCTGCCTGCTGACCCTGCCCGGCGACAAGATAGGCCTGACCCCGAATGTAGGGCAGGGTGAGATCCGCCAAATCATAAGCACGCGACCCATCGAGCGCGGCCAGTGCGCCGGTGGCATCATGTCGCTCGATAGATTCGAGCGCCCGAATCTCCGGCGCATTTATTTGTTTGAGAATCGTATTCTCGGGATAGCTCAACAACAAGCGATCGAACGATGCGTGGGCCGAGTGGAAGTCGCCGATCAAACCATAGGCCAGCGCCGCATCAAGTGACGTATTAAAATCGGTGCCAGTCTTCAGGGCAAGTGTTGCCATTTCGCGGGCTCGATCCTTGCGTCCAGACACTGCCTGCAGTTCCGCCGCCCTTGCCAAACCATCGGCCGCCGCACCCTTCAATCCGGAAGATTGCGCCTTTTCCGCCCTTTTTCGCGCTTCGTCCTCACTCATCCGCAATTGCCCGAACGAGGCAGAGTGGGCCACGAAAAAATCACCGTAGAAGTCTCCAACCTGTGAAGGATGTTGAGAAAGCCAACTCGTTTCCGCGTTGTAACCGGGCGAGTCGTTCTGACTGAGTGCATTTGACAGGAGGAAGATATGGATCACAGAGGTATCAAAACCATGTGCGATGGCCTGGCGTCCGGCCTCGCGCGCCTCATCAAATCGGCCCAAAGCTGTGTAGTCGCCGATTAGGACGGCCCAGTTGACAACCAAGCCCGGGTCCAGCTCGTTTGATCTTTTGACGTATTCCAACTCTTTTTCATATTGTCCCAGAAAGTAGTACTGCACGCCGAGATCATGCAGCGCCACAGAATCACGGGGATAGCTCTGGGTCCAAAGCTGATAGATTTCGATCATCTTGTCTGAATTTCCAGTAACGATGTTTTCGTATTGGCTTTGAATGTAGTAGCGCTCCCGTTCGCTTACGCGGTCCACATGCTCCAACGCTTTCTTGCTGTACTCCGCCGCCTCCGGCAGGTCATTCAGGTTGTTATACGCAACGGCGATGCGCGCGTCGGCCATGGCAAAATTCGGATCGAGCTCGACCGCGTGCTTCAACAATGCGATCCCGCCTAATCCGTCCCCCTCGCGGAGATGTTTCCCGCCGAGCGCATAGGCCTTTAAGGCCTCCAGCGAGGATGTGGTCGCGTCTTCAATCGGCTTATCGAATTTCTGCACCGTCGCCAGCGACTCTCCCAGTTTTCCGCGCATCTCGCTTGCCGCGCTATCCAGCGCCTTCAGTACCTGCTCCTTACTTGCGGCTTGCGACTGTGTCCGACCGAGCGATTCGCCGGAACGGGCATTCACAGCTTCGAGCGTGATCACGTACTGCGAGCCGAGGTTCGCGATCGAACCCACCAGCATGGCCTTGATACCCTCGCGCTCGCAGATATCGTGGCCAACTTCCTGCGTCACGCGCGCGTCCGCCGTTTTGCCCATCAGTTTCAACGTGCGCTGTACCCGTTGGTCGGGAAACACGTTTAGGAATGGCGATTGGTCCAGGTCAACGGCCAGCGCCTGCTTCAGCGTTTCATCAAACACGCCGTCGCCTGTCGTATTCGAGAAATCCGTCAGAAGTATGGTGTCTTTTTCTGTGAGGGCATGAACACTTGTGGAGCGCCAGTAGAATGCGATTGCAACAACGGCCGCCAAAACAACGATTGCGGGGCCGTTGAATTTCCAATTGAGGATAAGTGACTTTCCGGCTTGCGATGGGCCGGTCTGCGCCCGCGCGGCGATGGATGCCGCGCCACTCTCCACCGGCGCTCTCTGTTGAGCGGTGCGCTCGGAGCCGGTGTCGCGCTTCAGGCGCTGTAAGTCTGCACGAATATCCGCGGCGTTTTGGTAGCGCAGCTTGCGGTCTTTCTCCAGCGCTTTGTTGATCACTTCTTCAAGCTTTGGTGAAATGTCCGGATTCAAGCGCACCGGCACGACCGGCCCTCGGTTCAGAATCGCTTCCGCAATCATGCCGGAGGTTTCGCCCCGGAAGGGCATTACGCCCGTCACCATCTCGTAGAGAACGGCGCCAAATGAGAAGAGATCCGTGCGACGATCCAACTCCTCGCCGCGCACCTGCTCGGGAGACATGTACGCGATGGTGCCCAGCACAGCGCCAAGCCGGGTGAGCAGTTCGAGTTCGCTGACCGTTGGCATCTCCGAAAGATTCACGGTGCCGCCCGCGGGCGCCAGCTTGGCCAAGCCAAAATCTAGAATCTTCGCGTGCCCGCGCTCGGTGACAAAAATATTCGCGGGCTTGATATCGCGGTGGACGATTCCCTTGGCATGCGCTGCGTCCAGTGCGTCGGCGATCTCTATCCCCAACTCGAGCGTTTGATCGAGAGGCAGCCGCTTGCCGGAAATGAGCTGCTTCAGAGTCTGGCCGTCCAGAAACTCCATGGCGATGAATGCTTCGCCATGCTGGTCGTCAATCTCGTAAATCGTGCAGATGTTGGGGTGATTCAGCGCGGAAGCAGCTTTAGCTTCCCGCTGAAACCGGCTTAGGGCACCGGGGTCCTTCGCGACATCCTCGGGCAGGAATTTCAGGGCAACAAGGCGATCGAGCTTGGTGTCCCGGGCCTTGTAAACCACGCCCATGCCACCGCCGCCAATCTTTTCAATTACTTGGTAATGCGAAATAGTCTGATTAATCATTTGCGGCGTCGGTATTCGGGGTCGCCGTATGTTAGGGCGCTACAGAATGGAAGTCAAAGCTTTCGTCGCCGAAACCCGTTCGGAAAAACCGAAAAAGTTCAAGTTCCAGGGCTATTTTAGGAGGCCATACACTTCCACTTCGCCACGCACACCGAAGTAAACGCGCCCACTCACGACGACTGGAATCACGAAACGCGTCCCTTTCGCCGCGCGATCACGCTGGCTATTTTGTTCCGAGCTGTAGATGGGCTGGCTGATGTTGCTCGCGGCATACGCATAGAGAACCGCCGGCTGGTCCGGGCCGTTCCAGGTTTTGGTGGCGATGGCCCACACGATGGCGTCCTTTAGTCCATTCGCGGATACAGATGGCGTTGCGCCGGGATTCGCGAATTTTGTGGATGAGTATGCGTTCATTTTCAACTCACCGTTCGTGATGATGTAATCGCGCAGATAATCGCCATCGCATGCGAAGAAGACATGATGATTCCAATAAGCCATCGCGCCGTAACCGCCTCCCGCCATGTGAATTTTCTGAATGATTGCGTCGCCATCGGGATGAAATTTTCCCATGTGGTCGCGGTCAATCACATAGATCATTCCACCCTTTGTCGGCTGCAACAGCAAATGAGGATGCGGGCCCGGCTGATCCGGCACAAGCAGCGGGCCGCTGGATCCGAGATCGGCGTCGGCGTCACTCAAGTGAGCCTGGTCAAAGGGCGTAAAGTAATCTCGCACGGTGAGTGAATTGCCTTCCAGCGCCAGCTTGAGAACGGAATCGCCGTAGTCCCGGCCTCCCGAGGCTGCGTTGAAAGTTCCATTCCCTGTCGGAATGTAGACATTGCCGTCCGAGTCGGCGCCGGGACCGGTGTCGCTCGCCCAGATTCCGCCTTCATTGCCATCCGGTGTGTCATTCAGCACCGCTTTTTGCGCCAGTGTCGCCGCGTCGTACGCCATGACCCAGCCGTGGTATGGATTTACATCGCAGGACGATGCCCAGGTGAGATACAAAACGTTGTTGACAAGCAGCAGTGAAGCGCGCGGATTCTCACGCAAGGGATTGAAATTCACTTGCCCGTTTATGCTGCCATCGCCCTTGCCGGGGAACGATGCGGAGATTAATTTTGGGCCGCCAAATTTCTCCGCGCCGGTTGTAATCGCGAGCGCGTGCAAGTGTTGAAAATATTCGTTGCTGGCGAGCGTATGGCCGATCATCGTCCGCGCGAGAACGTAGAGTGTTCCCGTTTTCAAATCGATGACGGGCGTAGGAGTGATTCCAACTTCCGGTTGAATAAAAGGGCATTCTACGTCTCTGGCGGGAACTGCGGTTACGCCGCGCTGGCTATCAAGAAAACTGACGTGCCATAGCGGCGCGTCATCGGGGCGGTCCGCGTCGAAGGCATAGACGCTGTCGTGCTCCGTGGCAACGAAGAGCACATCATGTTTCCCTTTACCGGGAATCTCCAGCGCTTGCACAATCAACGGTTGCGCGTACACCGCGCCGTCAACTTTGAAAGCGCCCAGTTTGCCGAATTGTTTTGCATTGACGTTTTTGGGAGTCAAGATCTTCTCGTTCAGCGTGGCGCCGGTACGCATATTGTCGTACTGCGAAGTGGTAACGGGCCCGACCTCAGTTGTGATGGGAACGGCAAACGCAAGCATCAAGCAGGCAAGGGCTAGCAGTTTCATCGGAACTCCCCAATCGAATGTCGCCTCTCTCAAGTCTCAATAGAGGGACGTTTTTTATGGCCGAGATATTACAGTTGTTGCATGCGATTTTCCGCAAATGGGATAGACGCCATGCATCCGGATTCTGTTCCCGGGAAAGGCGTTTCCAGAGCGAAGCTCAACACCGTGGATTGGTTTGGGGTTTGGGGCGATTTTGTTGCCCGAGCGGGGGGCGGTTGACCTAGACTAGGGTGCCTGCATAGAATGAGCGGGTCAAATATCCATTGGGGAATGCGCCGGGGGATGAAGCTACGGCGAATATGGCGGCAAGAAATGCCGCAGGCCTGCCCACCAGCAGGCAGGGGGAAAAATGCCAAGTATTGAAGAACGCGTAAAGCAGATCATTGTGGAGCAGCTCGGGGTGGACGAAGGCGAAGTGACGCCGACCGCCTCATTCGTGGACGATCTGGGCGCCGATTCGCTCGACGTGGTCGAGCTGGTGATGGCGTTTGAAGAGGCATTCGGGCTGGAAATTCCCGATGAAGACGCCGAAAAGATCGCGACGGTGAAGGACGCCATCGCTTACATCGAGAAGCATGGCAAGAAGTAGGTCCTTGCGCATCCGAAATCCGCGGGAGAATCCCTCTTGAACCGACGCGTAGTGGTCACCGGTGTCGGCTTGGTCTGCGCTTGCGGCATCGGGACTGAAGAGTCCTGGGCGAATATCGTCGCGGGGCGTAGCGGAATCGCGACGATTACGCACTTTGATGCGGCGCGGTTCGATTGCAGGGTTGCCGGTGAAGTAAAGAACTTCGATCCGTTGAACTGGGTCGAGAAAAAAGAACTGAAGAAGATGGGCCGGTTCATCCAACTGGCCCTGGCAGCGTCCGATTTCGCCGCGCGGATGGCGGAGTTGATGATCGCTCCGGAGGAAGCCGACGCCGCAGGCGTGTATGTGAGCAGCGGAATCGGGGGATTCGATGTAATCGAGCGGGAACACCAGAAACTTCTGAGCGGCGGGCCGCGCCGCATTTCACCTTTTTTCATTCCTTCCACGATCATCAATCTGGCTTCGGGGCAGATTTCCATTCGTTATGGAGCGCGGGGGCCAAATTCCGCGACGGCGACGGCCTGCTCGGCATCGGCGCATGCCATCGGCGATTCGTTTAAAATCATCCAGCGCGGCGACGCGGACATCATGATTTGCGGCGGCGCGGAGGCTTCCATTACGCCGATGGGCATCGGCGGATTCGCGGCGATGAAGGCTTTGTCAACGCGCAACGATGAGCCCGCGCGGGCGAGCCGCCCATTTGACGCGGACCGCGACGGCTTTGTTGTGGGCGAAGGCTCGGGGATTCTGATATTGGAGACACTCGAGCGCGCGCAGAAGCGAGGCGCGCGGATTCTGGCGGAGGTCGCGGGCTATGGAATGTCCGGCGACGCGTATCACATCACGCAGCCAAGCGAAAACGGGGACGGTGCGTTCCGCGTGATGCGGAAAGCGATGGGCGACGCGAAGATTGAGCCGAAGCAGGTGGGTTACGTCAACGCGCACGGGACTTCGACGCAGATTGGCGACGCAATCGAAACGGTGGCGATGAAGCGCACATTCGGGGAACATGCGAAGAGCGTCGCGATCAGCTCAACGAAATCCATGACCGGGCACTTGCTGGGCGGCGCGGGCGGGCTTGAAGCGGGGATCAGCGTGATGGCGTTGCGCGACCAGACGATGCCGCCGACGATTAATTACCGGAAGCCGGACCCGGCGTGCGACTTGGACTATGTACCGAATCATGCGCGGAAGGCGCGGATCGAGTATGCGCTCTCAAATTCATTTGGATTTGGCGGGACGAATGCGGCGCTGGTGTTCAGGCATTGGGATGGCAAATAGAATTCGCGGGAGCTGAGCGGTGAATATTTTTGTTTGCGTGAAACAGGTTCCGGCAAAAGACGCGCCGCTGGCGATTGCGCCGGACGGCACGTGGATTCGCGAGGCCGACATCGGCTTCGAGATGAACGAGCCGGACAGCTACGCGCTGGAAGAGGCGTTGCGGCTGAAGGAAAAACACGGCGGAGAAGTGGTGGCGGTCTCGTTGGGGCCGGAACGCGTGAAGCAGACCATCAAGGAAGCGCTGGCGAAGGGCGCGGATCGCGGCATTCACGTTGCGGACGATAAGTTTTTCGCACTGGATCCGCTGGGCGCGGCGCGGTCGCTGGCAGCGGCGCTGCAAAAAGAAAAAGTTGATCTGATTTTGACAGGACTGCAAAGTGATGACCACGGCTTCGGGCAGACGGGCGTGCTGCTTGCGGAACTGCTCGGGCTGCCGCACGCGACGATCATCATGCAAATTGAAGCGACGGAAGGCCACTTGAAATTAAAAAGGGAATTGGAGGCAGGGTGGTTTCAGTGGGTCGAGCTGCCGATACCCGCAGTGCTTTCAATTCAGTCGGGCATCAATAAGGTGCGGTACGCGACCTTGAAGGGAATTATGGCGGCGAAGAAAAAAGAGATTGCGACGATTGACCGCGCGTCGCTCGGCGTAAACGTCGAACTCACGCAAAAACTTGAACGCATCTACGTGCCGCAGAAAACCAAGAAGACGGAGTTCATCACCGGAACGCCGAAGGAAATTGCGGCGAAGCTGGTGGAGAAATTGAAGCATGAGGCGCGGGTGCTTTAGGAAAGAGCGTAGATGAAGATCCTGGCCATCACCGAGCAGCGCGACGCGAAATGGAACAAAACGAGCTTTGAGACGCTCGCGGCGGCGCAGCAAATTGCGAAGGACACGGGCGGGACGCTTTCGGCCGCGGTGGTTGGGAATGGTGTCGCCGCGCTTGCCGATGAGATTGCTGGGAAAAACGTCACCGACGTGTTGCTGGTCGAGCACGAATTGCTTGGCGCTTACTCACCGGACGGATTCTCGCTGGCGTTGAAACAGGTGATTTCGCAGACGGCTCCCGACCTTGTGTTGCTGCCGCACACGTATCAGGTGCGCGATTTCGCGCCGAAGCTGGCCGCGTCGCTGGGAAAGGGGATGATCGGCGATTGCATCGGGTGCCGGTGCGAAAACGGCCGGCTGATTTTTGTGCGTCAAATGTTTCAGGGCAAGACCGCGGCGGATGTGAGTTTTGCGGGCGCGGGGCCGTGGTTCGCGACGTTTCAGGCGGGTGCCTTTCGCGCGGATTTGATGGCGGCGCATTCGAGTGGCAAGGCTCCGGTGCGAAGAGCGGCGGTTGAGTTGAAGCCCGAGCAGATCCGCACGAAACCGGGTGAGTTGTTCCGCGAAGCGAAGCAGGCCGTGGACCTAACGCAGGCGCCGATCATCGTGGCGATTGGCCGCGGCATCAAGGCGCCGGAAAATATTCCGATGGCGGAGAAGCTCGCAAAAGCGCTCGGCGGTGAGATTGCCGCGTCACGCCCGATTTGCGATGAAGGATGGCTGCCAATGGAGCGGCAGATCGGCAGCTCGGGGCAGACCGTTGCGCCGAAGCTGTATCTTGCGCTGGGAATTAGCGGCGCGATCCAGCACGTGGTGGGGATGAAGGGATCGCGCGCGATTGCCGCGGTCAACAAAGACCAGAATGCGCCGATCTTCGAGGTGGCCGATTACGGGATCGTCGGTGACATATTTGAGATTATTCCCGCACTGACGGAAGAACTTGAGAAGCAGAAAGCTGGGTAGAGCTAATTTCTTCACCCGCTAGGTAACCCTCTCGCAGCGCGGGCACTAAATTCCGCCGTTCACCACGCAGCCCCTTGATGCGCTCCTGCTAGAATAAGTGCATGAAACTCGCGCACGGGAAATGGAGAAAGTGCGCGCATGTGCTGCCCACCGCGTTTGTTGTCCTGAGTTTATTTCCGTTCGCATTGGATGCGCAGACGCCGCCGGTCTGTCCGGCGGGCCTTGAACTGAAAATCAGCGCCACGCAATCATTGCAGGGGAGTTTGATGCGCATCGAACTCCGCAATGCATCACTTCTAATGGAAGTCAAAGGTGAATGGGCGGGCCACGAAGTCTCCTTCTGGCAGGATGGCGCCGACGCGAATGTTCGCAAGGCATTCCTGGGCGTTGATTTGGAACAAGCGCCGGGCCCCGGCAAATTCACGGTCACTGCAAAATTGCAAGATGGGGAGAGCGTGACTTGCAGCGCGGACATCACGGTAAAAGCCGGGCATTTTGTTGTTGAGAAGCTCACCGTTGACCAGAAATTCGTGGAACCGAGTCCTGAAGATGCGGCGCGCGCCGAAAAAGAGGGAAAGCGGCTTCAAGAGATCTACGCCACGCGCACCCCTGAGAAATTCTGGACCGGTGATTTTCGCTTTCCACTGAGTGGCCCGAGGCGGGGAACTAACTTTGGCAGCCGCCGCATATTGAACGGCGAAGCACGGTCGCCGCACAGCGGGCTCGACATCCATGCGCCCACGGGGACGCCCGTGCACGCAGCGCAGCGCGGCCGAGTGGCGCTGGCCGAAGAGCTTTATTATGCGGGGAACGCAATCGTTCTCGATCACGGCATGGGTGTGTACACATTCTATTGTCACCTTTCAAAGATTGATGTGAAGGAAGGCGATGTTGTTGACGCGGGCGCTTTGATTGGGCTTGTCGGGGCGACGGGGCGCGTGACCGGGCCGCATCTACACTGGGGGCTTGAAGTGAACGAGGCGCGCTTGAATCCGCTCCAGATTCTCCCTGCGCAGCGATTGCCGAAGAAGCCGCGGCCTGCGGCCCAACCATCGCGATGAACAGCGAAGGCGAATTACGCACCTCTGCTAGAATGTCGCCGTGACGATCGAGCGAGAGCGGCTGGATGCTGATGTATTAATTGTTGGCGCGGGGCCGGCGGGCCTGGCCTGCGCGCTGCATCTTTCCGACCTGATTCGCAAACACAACGAAGGCGGCGCGAAGCCGGAACTTTCCTCTGAAAATATTTACGTGCTGGAGAAAGCGCGCGAGATCGGCGCTCATCAGCTTTCCGGCGCGATCATGGACCCGCGTGCGATGCGCGAGCTGGTGCCGGATTTCGAGAAGGCGCCGCCGTTCGATACGCCCGTCACCAGCGACGCATTCTATTTTTTCACGAAGGGCCGCGCGTGGAAGTCGCCCATCACGCCCCCGATGTTTCACAACCACGGCAACTACATCATCTCGCTGAACAGACTTGTGAAATGGATGGGCGGACTCGTCGAAAAAACGGGAACGAACCTATTCACGCAATTCGCGGGCGCTAGTTTGATTTACGAGAATGGCGGCGTCGCGGGCGTGATCACGGAAGACAAGGGTCTCGATAAGGAAGGGAAGCCAAAGGACAACTTCACACCGGGGTACGAACTGCGCGCGAAGGTGACGGTGCTCGCCGAAGGGCCGCGAGGATCGCTCACGAAGCAACTCGTCTCACATTACAAGCTTGACGGCGTGAACCCGCAAACGTACGGAATCGGCATCAAGGAGTTGTGGGAAGTGCCGGCTGGACGCATCGAGCCGGGATTTGTTGCGCACACGCTCGGATGGCCGATTGAATTTGATAAATATGGCGGCGGATGGATTTACGGGCTGCGCGAAGACCGCGTCTCGCTCGGCATGGTGATCGCGCTCGAATATCGCGACCCGCTATTCGATCCGCACGAGGCGTTTCAGAAATACAAGACGCATCCGTTTCTGCGGTGCATCCTCGATGGCGGAAAAATGGTGCGTTACGGCGCGAAGACGGTGCCGTATGGCGGATGGTATTCGCGCCCGCGGAGCCACATTGGGGGCGCGTTGATCATCGGTGATTCCGGGAGCCTGTTGAATTCGGCGCGGCTGAAGGGAATCCACACGGCGATCAAGAGCGGTATGCTTGCTGCTGAAACAATTTTTGACTCGCTTTGCGCGGGGGACACATCCGCGGAGAAGTTGTCAGCGTACACGGAGAAACTTGAATCGAGCTGGGTGCGCGACGAGTTGTGGGCCGTGCGGAATTTTCACCAGGGATATGAGCACGGGTTTTTCCGCGGGGCATTTCACACCGGCTTGCAGATGATCTCCGGCGGGCGCGGATTGATTGACCCGATGCACACGCGCGCCGGATATCAAGAATACAGAAAGCTCAATCGCGGCGCGGAGCTGGTTGACCAAACGTCGCGCTTCAAAGGTGATGGAAAGCAGACGTTCGACCGGCTGACGGATGTTTTTCATTCCGGCACGCGTCATGAGGAAGATCAGCCGTGTCACCTTGTCGTGTTGGAACCGGATGTATGCGGAGACCGCTGCGTGCGCGAATACGGGAATCCCTGCCAGTACTTTTGTCCGGCGGCAGTTTACGAAATGGTGCGCGAAAAAGACGGGCCGCGGCTGAAGATTAACGCGTCAAATTGCGTTCACTGCAAAACATGCGACATCGCGGACCCATACCAGATCATCAACTGGGTGCCGCCGGAGGGCGGGGGCGGGCCGAATTACGAAGGGATGTAAACGCTCGCGGAAAGCAAAGGCAACAAATCACTCCGATTCAAATCAGGCTTTTCCACCGAATAATCTGCGGAAAAAACCGCCAATTTTTGCAAACACGCCTGGTTGGCTCGGCGGGGAAGCGGCATTCGGATTCGCCTGAGCTGCGACCAGCTTCGTTTCGTGATTCTTACCGGAGGCAACGAATCCTCGATAGACGACCTCGCCGTGGACGACAACGGTCCTCACCAGGAGAATTGTCTCCGTACTCGGGACGTCTGGCGGCTCGGGCGACGAAACGTCAAATCGTAGCGGAGGCATCAGCACTTTATAAACCGGCTCACTAAAGGAAGGAGGAACGATGTTCGATTGGCTGCCGCTATTTGCAGCAGGTGCGTTCGGCGGAGGCACTGGCGAACGCCGCGCGCTAATTCCCGATGGAGCAATCGCGCCAACGGTGACATCAAGGCGCGGCGGATAGAGCTTCGCGGCGTCAAGATTGCACGTGCAGCCCGAAGCGGCTGCGGTGACGGGCGAGACCTCCGACCCGGAAAGCGTGAGAGCGCCAAATTGCGGCACGAGTAGAGTTTGATCGCTGAACTGCTGCTGGACGCGCACGGCTCCCAATCCTGCGCGGATGCACATCTTTCCATCCTTATCGAGGCCGATGGTTGCGTCGCGAGCTCCGCCAACGGATACGGCAGTTGCAATCACTTGGGGCGTGAAGACGGCGACAGGCGAGGCGCTCGCGAGGTACAACCGCAGCACGCCGGATTCGAGTGCGATGGTCAGAGAATCGCGCGACATCAAGAGTTGAAGACGCGCTGCGCCGCAAACAAGAATTTCGTCGCCCTCATGCAGAATAATCCGCGCCTGCCCGCTGCGCACAACGATCCTGCTGCCGCTCATCAATTGATTTGAGTCATCGCCTTTCGACGGCGTCGCGCCCGGCGGCTCGATGGTGAAATCGAGCCCTTCAATGCGGCCAATAAATTCCGGAGAGAGTTGCGCCGCAAAGGAATGGAGCGGCGTCGCCATCGCCAACGCGAAAAATGTGCCGCACAGCAGCCAACGCACTAGACGAAAGCGGTTTGACGGTTTCATTCTCTCAGTTGCACGCGGGGCATGGTTCATAATCGGTGGCTGGAAATCCTCAACGCTGCGGCACTCGCGCGGTTCCCCTATACTATACGCCGATGGAAGAAGAGGCAAAATCCGCGGAGGAGACGGCGCAATCAACGCGCCACTTTGACGCACGGCAGCCGAAATACTCACTGTGGCGCCGCATGCAAATAAGGGCCATTGCGATTGCGGTTGTGGGGATGGTTCGCACGATTGGGCCGACGCTGCGCTATGAGGTCCTCGGCTGGCAACACGCCGAGCGCGCCTATGCGGCCGGGGGCCGGTGCATCTGGGTTTTCTGGCACCAGGCAATCCTGGGCGTGCTCTGGTGGGGGCGCGGACGCGGCGTTGTAATTCTGAACAGCACAAATTTTGATGGGCAATGGGCGGAGCGCGTGATCAAGCGTTTTGGTTATGGAACCGCGCACGGAAGCTCAACACGCGGGGGCTTGCGCGGGCTCAACGAGATGGCGGAGCGGCTGAACGAGGGGCGCGATGCCGGCTTCACGATTGACGGGCCTCGCGGGCCGCGTTTCGTTGCCAAGCAGGGCCCGGTGATGCTCGCACGGCAAAGCGGGCAGGCGATTTTTCCTTTTCATGTCGTCTACGAACGCGCGAAAACATTTGAGAAAACTTGGGATCATTTTCGCGTGCCGCGGCCATTCACGCGCGTTCTGATGGTGTTCACGCCGCCGATCGTGGTGCCGCCCGATGCGGACCGCGCGACCGTGGAGGCAAAGCAGGCGGAGTTGCAAGCCGCGCTCGACCGCGCGCGTGAATTTGGCGAATCGTGGTTTCAACTATCTCCCGCCGAGCAGGCGCTCGAGCGGGAGAAGTGGAACGCATGAAGCGTTCCAGTCAATAAAAGAGCCGCCGAAATTTGTCAGGCGCGTCCTAGCGTTTCAGATCCGCGCCGGGGTTCCTCGTTTGTTCACTGAGCGTCACCGTGACATCGGTTTTCTTTCCAGCGCGATAATACGTCACGCGCACTGTGTCCCCGGGCCGCTTGTGATTTAGCACGACGTTTAGGTCAAGCTGATTCCCGACATCTTTCCCATCGAGAGCGACGATGACATCGCCCCCGATAATCAGCCGTTGCATTCGGGCCACCACCTGGCGATTGCCTCCGTGCAGCCCCGCCTTCGCGGCGGGCCCGTTGGGGTCGATAGTTTCAATCAACAGGCCCGCGTTCACTGGAAGTTCCAACGCTTCCGCGAGATCCGGCCACAATTCCAGCGAAGAGACACCCATGTAGGCGCGATGCACGACCCCATCGGTCATCAAATCATGCGCGATGGATTTGGCCGTGTTGATGGGAATGGCGAAGCCGATGCCGGCCGTCGTGCCGGAGGGGGTGTAAATCGCCGAATTAATTCCGACCACCTCGCCGCGCGAATTCAGCAGAGGCCCGCCGGAATTTCCCTGATTGATTGCCGCGTCTGTTTGAATGGCTTCATCAATGAAAGTTTGTTCGTCGGTTTGCACCTGGCGTCCGAGCGCGCTGATCACGCCGGTCGTAAGCGTGGAAGAAAATCGGAATGGATTGCCGATGGCGAGGACGGATTGCCCCACCAGAAGATTCGCGGAATCACCCAGCGGCAGCGCCGTCAGTGGCTTGCCCTTGGGGTCAACCTTTATGAGCGCCACATCATTGCGCGGGTCGAAGCCGACGACGGTTGCGGAAAACTGCGATTTGTCTCCGAGCGTCACTTCAATTGACTCAGCTCCCTCAATCACGTGGTAGTTCGTCAAAAGGAATCCGCGCGCGTCAATTACAAACCCGGACCCCGCGCCCTCCATCGCGACGGGCCGCATGAACACGTCAGTCTCCACCGTCTTCGTGTTGATGTTGGCTACGCCGGGTGAAGCCTGCCGGTAAATATTAATCGTGCGCGTTTCATCTTCGGTCAGTCCCGCAGAGCCGGGCGCGAGCCGGCTGGCCGCGCGCTGCGTTTGCAGCGCGTAAACGTTCGCGGGCCCGTGCTCGCCCCATCGCGCACCCGCCCAGTAAGCGGCAAGTGCAATTAAGGCGCCGACAGCGAGCAAGCGGACAATGTTTGCAGTTCTCGGATTTGTGCTCATGGCGTTTTCCCCTCTTTTGCGGATAGGTTTGCTCCGGCGGCGGCCAGCCCTTTTAGCCGCGCGACCAACGCGGCGACCTGCGCGCGCGTTTCTTCCAACGAGCCGGAGTTATCAATTTCATCGGTCGCCAGGCGGCGCTTTTCTCCCGCCGGCATTTGCGCAGCGATGCGGCGTTGCGCATCTTCGCGAGACATCGCGCGCGCGCCCGGCTTTGTGAGCCGCTCCATTTGCTGCTCGGGACGGCACCAGACCACGATGAGCCGGTCCAATGATTTGTGATATCCGGCTTCCACAAGCAACGCGGCCTCCACTATCGCTACGGACTTCGGGTCGGTGCGTGCAATTTCGGCAAGCTGCCGCTGCTGTTCGGCGATGACGCGCGGATGCAGGATCGCATTGAGCTTCGCCAGCTTGGACGCATCGCCGAACACGAGGTGAGCCATGCGCGAGCGGTCCATGCGGCCATCGGCCCCGAGGATTTCATTGCCGAAGGCTTGCACGATTTCCTGGAGGGCGGGCTGGCCGGGTTCGGCGATGTCGCGCGCGAGTGCATCGGCGTCCAGAACGCGGCAGCCGAATTCGCGCATCATTGCGGCAACGGTGGATTTGCCGCAGCCGATTCCTCCCGTCAGTCCGGCGCGCAGCATTAGCCCTTCGCGAGGGAAGCGGTGGCGCTGCGTGAACTCTCTCCGCGGCGCAGGCGGGCGGCCTTGACTGTGTTGCTCATCAGCATCGCAATCGTAAGCGGGCCGACGCCGCCGGGCACAGGCGTGATGGCGCCCGCTACATTTACAGCATCGGGATGGACGTCGCCGACGAGCGTCTTACCCTTCTCACGGAATTTTGCAAGGCGCTCCGGGAAATTCGCGAAGAGGCGCTCTGCAAGCACGGCGTCAGTGATGGAATTCGTGCCAACGTCAATCACTGTGGCTCCGGGACGGATCCAGTCGGCGAGAATCATGCCCGCGCGTCCCATCGCGGCAACCAGAATATCCGCGCCGCGGATTACGCCGGGGAGGTCGCGCGTTTTGGAATGGCAAATCGTTACGGTCGCGTTCGCGTGCATCAGCAGCAGCGCCATGGGCTTGCCGACGATGTCGCTGCGGCCCGCGACCACGGCGTTTGCCCCTTCAACGGCGATTCCGCTGCGCCGCAGGATTTCCATTACGCCTGTCGGCGTGCATGCCACAAGTCCGGGCCGGCCTGTGACGAGGTGCCCGAGGCTCATGGGATGAAAGCCGTCCACATCTTTCGATGGATACACGGCTTCGAGCACGCGCTTCGAATCCACCTGCGCGGGCAAAGGGAGCTGCACGAGGATGCCGTCCACGTCTTCGTTCGCATTCAGCTCAGCGACAAGCGCGAGCAACTCATCTGTCGTGGCGGAGGCAGGCGGCGTGAAGCGCCAGCTTGCGATGCCGAGCAGTTCGCACGCGGCAATCTTGCTGCCGACGTACATTTGGGACGCTGGATTCTCGCCGACGAGCACAGTGGCGAGGCCTGGCTGGATGCCCGCGGCGCGCAGCCGCTCAATTTCGCCGCGCAGCTCGGCGTAAATTTCATCGCGAATTTGATTTCCATTCAGGATTCGTGCGGTCATTTAGGTCCTTGTCCGGTTGTGAATATTGCGGCGCTCAACTGCATCGTACCACAGGCCGCCGGGGACCTGCGCTCGGCTGCGTTCCGCCATATTCCGGCTTGTCGGAGTCGGTTTTCCTTGCTAGCATCCGGCCCGATTCCATCCAGAGGAGGTTGCCATGGCAACTTTGAAACGAGTCGGGCCGGGTTCTGCCTTCAAAGTGGGGCTGATTGTGTATGGATTTATCGGGCTCATTTTCGGTGCGTTTGTCTCCTTGTTCTCGCTCATTGGAGCGGGTATAGCGGGCGGGAGTGCAGCCGGGGGCTTCGGAATATTCTTTGGGACATTCTCGATCCTTGTGTTCCCCATCTGCTACGGGATCATTGGGGCCATCTTTGCTGCCATCAGCGCGGCGATCTACAATTTAGCGGCTGGCTGGGTCGGAGGCCTGCAAGTCGACATCAGCTGAGCGCCGGGCGGTTCTGGGAGATCTTGCGGAATGTTGTTTGGTGAGGCGAGTGAGCGGCGTGAAAAGGAGCGGCAAATGCGCGATGCGGGCCGCCTTCCGCCCGGTCAATCACTTACGCTGAAGTGGCCGGTCTTGCACTACGGTTCGATTCCGCGGTTTGACCCCGCGCGCTGGGATTTTCAGATTAGCGGACTCGTGGAAAAGCCGGTGCGCTTAAGTTGGGAAGAATTCAACAAATTGCCGCAAACGGAAGAGGTCGCCGATTTTCACTGCGTCACGCGCTGGAGCCGCTTCGACAATCGCTGGCAGGGCGTGCCCGTTAGCGGAGTCCTGAAACTTGTAAAGGTAAGCGCTGAGGTGCAGTTTGTGCTGGTTCACGCGGAAGCGGGGTTCAGCGCGAACATGCCGCTCGCCGATTTCGCGCGGCCTGACTCAATCTTCGCGTTCCGCCACGATGGCGAGCCGCTTACCGCCGAGCACGGCTATCCCGTGCGCCTCATCCTGCCGCATCTCTATGCATGGAAAAGTGTGAAGTGGGTGCGCGGGATCGAACTGCTCGCGCAAGACCAGCCCGGCTTCTGGGAGCAGAATGGCTACCACATGTACGGCGATCCGTTTAAAGAGCAGCGCTTCGATACGGATGAGTGAAATATTTCACGGGCTAGAAAATAAAAGCGCCCAAGCCGCAGCCCGGGCGCTTTTCCATTCCTAATTCGCTAATTCAATCCGCCTAGAAAATATCGTACTGCTCCCAATGCAGTGTCGGGTCGGATTGAATGATTACGCTCTTGCGCGTGGCAGCTTCCAGCTCTTCGATGAGGGGAGCCTCGCGCGTCTTCAACGCCTTGGCGATTTCCGGATTCACGCGCAGCGTGACGCTGGCGGAATCGAGGTCGCCCGCCATCTTCTTCGCTTCCTGTTGAAGCTCAAAGCAGATCGTCGGGATGGACTTCACCATGCCCGATCCGGTGCAATACGGGCAGGGCTGGCAAAGCACTTTTTCCAGCGCCTGCTTGGTGCGTTTGCGCGTGATGGCCACGAGACCAAATTCGTTGAAGGAAAGTACTTTTGAGGGCGCCTTGTCCGCGCGCAGCACGTCATCGAGCGCGTGCATGACCTTGTCGCGGTTGCGGCGCTCTTCCATGTCAATGAAGTCAATGATGATGATGCCGCCGAGGTCGCGCAGCCGAATCTGCCGCACGATTTCCTTCACTGCTTCGAGGTTTGTCTTGACGATGGTGTCCTCGAGCCGCGTTGAACCACGCCCGACGAATTTGCCGGTGTTGACGTCAATCGCCACCAGCGCTTCGGTGTGGTTGATGACGATGTACCCGCCGGATTTCAGCCACACCTTCGGCCGCAGCGCCTTGTCGAGTTCCTGCTGAATGCCGAACTCTTCGAAGATCGGCGCTTCTTTGGTGTAGAGCTTTACGCGATTCGCCAGCTCCGGCTGAAATCGGCTGACGAATTCGACGACCTTGCTGAACTCCTCTTCGTTGTCAATCCAGATCGAGCTGTAATCGGAATTGACGTAGTCGCGCAGGACGCGCTCAACCAGGTTGAGGTCGCGGTGCAGCAGCGAGGGCGCTTTGCGCTGCTCGGAACTCGCGCAGATGCCCTGCCACATTTTTCCGAGGAACTCGATGTCCGTGCGGAGGTCCTGCTCGGTCACATTGCCCGCGGCGGTGCGCACGATGAATCCGCCGGGAAACGTGTTCTTGTATTCGCCGACCACGTTGCGAAGTTTCAAACGCATCTCCGCCGAACTAATTTTCCGCGAGACGCCGATGTGGTTCACCGTCGGCATATACACCAGGAAGCGGCCGGGGAGCGCGACGTGGCTCGTGATGCGCGCGCCTTTCTTGCCGAGCGGCTCCTTGGCGATTTGCACGATGATTTCCTGGCCCGCTTTGAGCATCTCCGAAATAAGTTGCGGCCGGCGCTGAGGCGTAAGGCGGTCTTGCGGGCGGCCGTGGCCACTGTGGCGCATCGGGCGGCCGCCGGTGCGGCGTCCGCTGCCGCCGCGGCGCATCGGACGCTGGAAACGCGCGCGCCGGTTGTCATCCATTCGAGCGCCGCTGCGCGGCTCGCGGTTGAAGGGCTGCGCTGGCTGCTGGAGATCCGAGGGTTCGCGGGGTTCGGACTCGGCTGCGGCCTGGATTTCAGCCACCTCATCATGAATTTCATCATGATGTTCCGCGGCGTCCTCATGCGTTCCCTCCGCATCCTCTTCGGCTTCAACCACTGCGCCATTTTCTTCAACGAACTCCGCGCCGCTGATCTCATTCGCGATTTCGTCGTCGGCTTCCTCGTGCGTCTCTTCCTGCTTGGCCTCCGCGAAAGTTTCCGTGAGCGTCCGCGCCTGCTCGTCGGTCAGGTCAGGGTGATGTTCGTGCGCCGCTGCGGGACTGGGCGCACCGAACTCAATCCACTCGTCGTCGCCGGATTCGGCGGCAGCTTCCTCGGGATGGGACGGCTCTGGTTCGGAGGTCACCTGGTCTTCGATGGGCCGATCTTCAATGAAATGCGCCGCGGTCTCAAAGTGTTCTCCTGAGGCGGAGGAATCACTCGATTCATGAGCGCTTTCTTCATGCGATTCGGTATGCGCGTAGAGCGCGCCCGGAAATTCCGGAGCGGCCTCTTCACCCGTACTGAAATCGGCGGAGTGTGTTGAAGGCGTCGCCGCGTGTTCCGTTGAGTTCTCGCCGTCAATCACGCCGGAAGCTTGAGCAGTGGCCCGCTCCTGATATTTCGCAAGCGATTCACCAGGCAGCAGGATCGGCTCGAATCCTTCGGCTGGTGACGCGGGCGGTTCGCTGTGCCTGCCTTCGTGGCCCGCATAAGAGTGTGTAGAGTGTGGAGATGCATATTTCGACGGAGGCAGATCTCGTCCGCCGGGACGGCGATCTCCACGCGGGCCTCTTCCACCGCTGCCACCGCCGGGGCCGCTGCGCCGGAATCGTCCGCCGCCACCACCACTGCTGCCGCGGCGTCCGCCGCGATCGCGGTCGCGTCCTCTGCCAAATCCTCCGCGATCTCCGCGGGGCCGGTCATGATGACTCGAAATCGGCGCCCGGAATGGCAGCGCGTCCGAGGCGTCCCGCGCCACGCGCGTTTCACCCGGCAATATTTCGCCAGTTGGTTGAACAGGGGGTTCCGTTGGCGCGGCCACGCCGCTTTCAGCAGGCACAACCGGAGCTGTTTCCGTACCTCCGTCATCTATCTCGACCGAAAATCCCTGATGAATCGGAGCTTCAAGGGAATGTTCCGGAGGTTGCGTGGCGGCCTCGTGCTCACGAATCGGCGCAGGTGCGTGCTGGCTCGAAACCGGAAGAGGTTGCTGCGCGTGTCCATTTCCCGCCGGCGCGTGCTTCTGCCCGCGCTCCTCTTCGGTCGGCACGTGGTCGTACTCCTCGAGATTTTCAAGGAAGTCGCTGACGTAGAGGAAGGCGTCGGTATCTCGCCCGATATCCACGAAGGCTGACTGCATGCCGGGCAGCACGCGTGTGACGCGGCCTTTGTAGATGCTTCCGACTAATGCAAATTCTTTTTCGCGTTCGATGTAAATTTCACAAAGATGGCCGTCTTCTAATATGGCGACCCGTGTTTCATGGGCGGTCGCTGATATAACCAGTTCTTTAGACATGAATGCTCCTCGGAGCGCACCGGGACGGCGGGGCGTAGAACGCCCACGCGCACGGAGTCCGCGGCAGTCCCGCTTTGCGGGAAGTCGGCGTTGCGGTCGTATGGCATCTTGTGTGTGCTCGCCATGCGGTGCGGCTCAAACAGAAGGGATGCGTCCCGGCAATGCTGGCCGGCCACAGTCGCCGCCAGGGCCCAGCCGCAGGCCGGAGATTTCATCCCGATAGATCTAATTGACGAAGCGCCGGATACGAACATTCATCACCAGGCCCAACGCCAGAAATATGAACAACGTGGCCGATCCGCCGTAGCTCATCAGCGGCAGCGGAATTCCGGTCACCGGCATATAGCCGATTACCATGGCCGCGTTGACCAAAACGTGAAACCCCAAGACCGCCGCCACGCCCATCACCAGATACATCCCGGAGCGATCCATCGCGCGCGTCGCGTTATGGACCAGGCGCAGCAGCAATGCCATGTAAAGCGTTAGCGTCAACAGGACGCCGATAAAACCCGTTTCTTCCGCGAATGCCGCCAGAATAAAATCCGAATATGCGATGGGGACAAACGACCCCTGATTCTGACTTCCGCGTCCCAAGCCTTTTCCCCAGAACCCGCCTGCCCCAACGGCGATCTTCGATTGCTGGACCTGGTAGCCGGTCTTCTTGAGATCATCCTCCGGCCGCAAAAAAGTATCTACACGATGCTTCTGGTACGGGCTCATGAAATGCCAGCCGACCGGGAGCATCATTGCGCCGAGCAATACAATCGCCGCGGCATGTTTCCACTGGATGCCCGCCAGAAACGCGCCGAGCACCGCCACCGGAAGCAGCACCAACGCGGTGCCAAGGTCCGGCTCCTTCAAAATCAACACCAGCGGAATGCCTGTCAGGACTCCTACCTTGAGCAGGTCACCCAGGGATAGTCGGTCGGTTCTTACTTCACTGTAAAACCGTGCCAGCACAATGATTATAATCAACTTCACTAACTCTGACACCTGAAAAAACGCGCCCAGGATGGGAAGCCATCTTTTGGCTCCCAGCCGCGTTGCGCCCACCGCCGCCACCGCCAACAGCAAAATAAGGCCAATCAAATAAAGTATGGGCGCTTGTTCGAGAATGCGATGGTAGTCAATTCGGGAAACCGCCAACATGCAGATTACGCCCAACCCGAGCCAGCAGATCTGCTTTAGGTACATCGGCGTGCCCGGCGCGTGCATGCTGTGCGTTGCCGAATAGATTTCCAGCGTGCCGAGCGCGCAGATGGCGCCGGCGATCCCCAGCAGCCACCAGTCGTATTCGCGGATTCCTGCGCGTTCTCTCATTCTATCGAGTCGGGTTGGATCGTTTCAGCGGAGCAGGCGCCTGCTGGTGGGGTACATTCGGCGCCGCTGGCTGCGGCTCGCGGGGCGCAGCCGGCGCATTACCGGGAGCCGGCGCTCCTCCATTCGTCGCCACTATTTGTGGATGGAATCTGCCGGCCTTCTTGTCAAAATATGTTTTTACGATTTCTTTCGCAAGCGGCACGGCGGCCTCGCTCGAATGTTCCCACGTGTCCTGCACCAGGATTGCGATGACAATTTCGGGATTCTTGCGCGGCGCGAATGCCACGAACCATGTCGAGTACTTGTGCGCGTTTCGATTGGCCGCCTTCTGCAGGCCCTGCTCGCTGATCGTCTGCGCCGTTCCGGTCTTCCCGGCAACATCCGCGCCCGGCACATACGCCGCATTCGCCGTCCCGCCGGGGTTCACAACCTCTTCCAAGTAGCCTGTCAGTTTTTCCACTGTGTCCGCCGAGATAGCAAAGCGCGTCTCCGGCGCGGGATCGGAAGATTTCAGTAAATGCGGCTGCTTAAAGACCCCGCCCATCGCCAGCCCGCCCATCATGCGCGCCAGTTGTATGGGCGTCGTCTCGATGGCTCCTTGACCCACGCCAACGGAAATATTTTCTCCCGGATACCACGGCTGGTGAAACCTTCGTTCCTTCCACTCCGCCGAAGGCATCAATCCGGGCTGTTCCCCCGGAAGATCAATTCCAGTGGACCGTCCGAGGCCCATTTGCGTCGCATAATATGACATCCTATCAATCCCCAGCCGGATGCCCATGTTATAGAAAAAGACGTCGCATGACCGGACAACCGCCTTTTCCAAGTCAACTGTCCCGTGTCCCTTCGGGTCCCAGCAGTGCCACACTCTCCCCATCAGGGTTGTCTGCCCGGGGCAAAACACGGTTGTGCTTTCGGGAACCGCCTTCGATTCCAGTATTGCCTCGGCCATGATGACCTTAAAAACGGAACCCGGAGCGAGTTGCGCCTGAATGACGCGATCCATCAATGGTTTATCAGGGTCCGAATTCAGTCGCTGCCACTCTTGCTTCGAAACTCGCACCGCGAACGCATTGGGGTCGGGCGCCGGATGGCTCACATACGCAAGGACCTCTCCGCTGCGCGGATCAAGCGCCACAATCGCACCTTTCCGGGCGCCAAGCGACTCCTCCGCTGCTGCCTGCAGGTCGAGGTCAATTGTGAGTTGAATGTTTTTTCCGGCAATCGGTTCCACTTGATCGAGGCGCCCCGTCTCTCTGCCCACACTGTTGACCTGGACGCGCCGCTGGCCGTCCGTGCCCTTCAGAATTTCGTTGTACTGGCGCTCGAGCCCCGTCTTACCGGCCATGTCCCCCGGACGATAAACGTCTTCGCTGTGCTCGATATCCGCCTCGCTAACCTCTCCCACGTAGCCAATCGCGCCCGCAAGAAATCCATTTGCCGGGTAACGCCGCCGGTGCACCATCACCATTTCGAGCATGGGCAGGTCGGGCCGGTGCGATTCGATAAACGCGATGTCGCCCTGCGTCGCCTCCGGCTTGATGATGATGGGTTCGTATTTCGCGAGCCACCTCGCACCATCAATCTGCTGCTGGATGTCATCCTTCGCGAGACCCAGCCCTTCGGAAATTTGCGGCAGCGCGCGTGTCACCTGGTTCATGTCGTCGCGCAACAGCAGCACGCTGAAGGAAGGATAGTTGTCCACGATCACGCGCCCTTCGCGGTCCAGCATTTTTCCGCGCGGCGCGATCAGCGGAATCGTGCGCACGCGGTTGCGCTCCGCCGCTTCCTGATACCGCGTGGAATCAATGATTTGGATTTTCCAGAAGCCGATGAGGAGCAGCAGCGTCAACCCCACAATTGCGTAGGAAATGACGACCAGCCGCGTTTGCGGCAATTTTGTATCGCTGCCGAACCAGAGAGACACGCTTGCTCAGTTCCCGCTACAGGTTTGCGCCCTGGAGCTGCCCTCTGCCTACCCTGCCTACCGGTAGGTAGGCGGCAGGCAGGTAAGAAATCCAGCACAGAGTAATTCACAGTAGCACCTGCACCATTGCGGTGCAATATGACCTCGCGTACAGGTGCGCCATTTGCGCACTGCCACCTGGCAAATGCCTACCCCATTTGCGCCTGTCCGGTTGATACATAGAAGGATTGGTCTGGAGTATTCTCTGCGTATGGCGGAAAGCAGCAAAAACGACCCGGAAAAGCCCCGCGCCCAGCAATCTCGCATGGTCCAGGCCCACGTAGGCCTCTGCCTTGATTGCCGCCACGCCCGTAAATTGGAGTCCGACCGCGGCTCGAGTTTCTACCTCTGCGCCCTCTCCGAATTCGACTCCTTGTTCCCCAAGTATCCGCGCCTGCCGGTCCTCCACTGCTCCGGGTACAGCCCGAATCGCTAAATAAGGTTTACTCCCAGACCAGCTAACTGACCCTCACTCACGCGCGTTATCCACAGGGCAATACATTATTAATGTAATTTTACTTGACGACGAGTATCGCGGCGAGTACCTTCCCGCGTAGTTGCCCATGGAGGTGCCCCGTGCCGAGTCGATGGATTACCTCAATTGGGGATTCTAGGGTATGCGGTTCGAGACGAAGTGCTTTGAGAGTTTCACGATGAAGATGAGTGATCACCATTGGAAGGAGGATTTTGCGATGAAAAGGATTTGGCACATAGGGCTATTTGTCTTCGCGCTGGCGTCTGGAGGGTTCGCCATGAAGTTGTCCCCGGTTTAGTTGAAAGCAGCGGCTCTCGACTTTCCGCACGTTACGCGACCTGCGCCTGCTGAGTCAACGACGGGTTCATCCGGCGATGCAAGAGTTCCAGTTCCCGATAGCCTTTCACTCGCCGGAATTTCTTCTGCGCTTCCAACAACCCGGTAGCCGTCCAGCGCAAGGCGTGCTCTCCTTCTCGCCAGCGTTTTACGTTCCGCGCCACTCGCTCGACGGTCGACAGGCACGACTCGATGGGATTGGTCGAAGCCAGCGTTCGGCGCAGCAGCCAGCCCACGCCTAGCCGGTGCACCGTCAGCGTTTCCTCCAGCCCTTCTTCCAAGCTGCGCGCCGCGCTCGGGTTGATGCGTTCCAGTTGCCGGAAGATTTTCTCCAACTCCGCTTTCGCCGCCGCGTAATCCGTCATCGCGTAGGCGTTGCGGATTCTCCGGTCCGTATCACCCTGGGCGCTCTTCGGCAGATGCTCTTTCACGTTGCGCCGCTTGTGGATCTGGCAGCGCTGCACCTCCGCGCGCTCGCCAAACACGCGCTCGATCCCCGCCCGCAGCGCTTTCGCCCCGTCGATCACGAACAAGTAGCGACGCTCCGCATCGAGACCGCGCGTCACCAGATCCTCCAGCAACTCCTTCACCACCGTGGTGTTCTCCGTCGCTCCTTGCCACAGCCCCAGAACGTGCTTTTCCCCGCTGATTTCGATGCCCAGCGCCACCACCAGCACTTGCTTGCCGAGATGGATCCCATCGATCAGGATGGCTGCCAGATCGAGAGCGTCAAGCTTTTTCTCGCACAGTTCTTGCAACTGCGTGGCACTGGCAGCCACGAACTGGCGGCTCACGCTGGATTTCTCGATCCCGTAGCCGTCCAGCACGCTCTGGACCGCGCGGCGATAGTTCCGTGAAGTCAGTCCCGCGACGATGCCTTCCCGCACGGCTCGCTGCCGCCGTCCGTCGTGTTGCAGGCGCGCGTAACTATCCAGTTCCACTTCTTGACCTGCCCGTGTGCGCACTCGTGGGCGAGTCACCGCTACTTTCTGCCCGCTGAAGATCACGTAGCCGGGCTGGCGGCCCCAGCGCACCGCGCCCGACTCGGGACCCGGCCGGTGCGGAGGTCCCACGCGCCGCGTCACCTCGTTTTCCAGAATCGTGCCGATGATCCTTAGCCCGGCTTCTCCGGTCAACTGTTCGACTTGGGCTTGCAGTTCCTCCCACACCTCGACCATCGGCAGCGGCACCTCCACCAGCAACTCCCGCTTGCCGATCACCTCGAACTTCTGCTTGGACTTGTACTCCGTTCCCTGATAGGTTTTCCTCACAGCGGCTCTCCTCTCAAAATAGAGTTTCCAACCCGAACTCTATCCGAGTTCGGGTCGAGAGCCGCTGCTTCCCTTGTTCAGGTTTCAACTAAAGGCGGGACAACTTCCTTCATCCTTGGCGACATCGCAAATTGACAGCGTTTCGGTCACTTCCGGCGCAGCTCCTGCACCGGCGATTACAAGTCTCTCGACCACAACTGCGCCGGCAGGCAGCGCGGTGGTGATAACAGGGTCAGGATTCGGGACATTGCAAAATGGCAGCGTCGTGACGTTGAATGGTGCGCCGGTTTCAACGAGTTCCTGGAGCAATACTTCTATTACGTTCGTAGTCCCCTCAGGTAATGCATTTGGGTCATTGCTTGTTTCCCTCGCCCCGGCCATGAATGACTCTAATCCCATCAAGGTTTCTGTGCTTCCCACCGCGTGGCAGGATCAGGATGTCGGCAGCCCGGCCAATTCTGGAAGTGCGGGATTCAATAGCGGAGTTTTTACCGCAAGCGGATCAGGCTCATGGATAGGCAGCACAGCTGACTCAATGAATTTTGCGAATCAGACTCTTTCGGGTGATGGGAGCATTGTGACCCGAGTAGTGAGCTATCAAGGCGGGAATCAAAATTACGGAGCAGCAGGAGTGATGATCCGTGAAACGTTGAATTCAGGCTCGACTGACGCTTATGTCAATTTTTATGGCGGGAAAGCGGTTTTCACCGTCAGATCCTCCACGGGATCAAACGCCGGAGGTGGAACTTCGATGAGCGGAACGTTGCCGTTCTGGGTAAAGCTCACGCGAACTGGAAACTCGTTCATGGGATACGCATCACAAGACGGCGAGAATTGGACCCAACTGGGTTCGAGTCAGACAGTCAGCATGGCGCAGTCTGTTTACATTGGCCTTGACATGGATTCCGATGCCTCGGCAGTCGCCACGGCAAAGTTTGACAACGTGTCGATCAATTCGACTGCCTCTCCCGCGCCCGTCATTACAAGTGTTTCTGCTACAACGGGCTCGGTGGGGAGCCAAGTAGTGATTTCCGGTTCTGGGTTTGGAGCATCGCAAGGCAACAGCGTCGTGATGTTGAATGGTGTGGCAGTGACTATCAATTCGTGGAGCGCCACCTCCATCACGTTCACGATTCCCGCAGGTGCCACTTCCGGAGAATTGTTAGTGGCAGTTGCGCCTAGCATGAACGACAGTAATTTTGTGATGTTCACAGTAGAGACGACTCCATTGCCGTCACCATGGTTGGATGAAGATATTGGCGTCACCGGTGCGTATGGGAGCGCGGGGTATTCAAACGGCACATTCACGTTAAAGGCGGCAGGGGCTTCAATTGGACAGGGTACTGCGGATGCGATCCATTTTGTGTATCAGCCTCTATCCGGTGACGGCAGCGTTATCGCACGAGTCGTCAGCGAAAGCGGCGGGAATTCAAGCTATGAGGCGGCTGGAGTAATGATTCGTGAGAGTGTGAACCCAGGCGCAACTGAGGCCTCGCTTGTCTATTACGGCGGAAATGCGCACTTCGGAGTCCGCTCCACCACCGGAGGAAGTGCAACCAGCGTCTCCTATATGGCTTGCGCGTTGCCGTGCTGGGTGCAAGTCGTGCGAAGCGGAAATGTATTTGCTGCCTACGCTTCCACTAACGGGCTGAACTGGACTCAGTTGGGGACAAATCAGACGATTAGCATGGCGACAAGCGCTTACTCCGGGCTGCCAGCAGACAGCGCTATCACCTCCCAAATTGCCACCTCGACGCTCGACACTGTTTCATCCGTTCCAGGCCGAACTTCCCCTGTCGCGCCAGCCATTTCGAGCATCTCGCCGACCAATGGAGGTCTCGGATATTCGGTCACCATTAACGGCGCAAACTTCGGCGCATCTCAGGGAAGCAGTACGGTCGCTTTCAATGGCACGAATGCAACTTCCATCACAAGTTGGAGCAACACGCAAATCGTAGCTCTGGTTCCCACTGGAGCGACGACGGGACAAGTCTGCGTCACGGTTGCCAGCGTGCCCAGCCTGTCGAATCCGACGTTCACCGTGTACAACCCTGTGATTTCCGGCATTACGCCACCCGCCGCCCAAGTGGGAGGAACTGTAACTGTGAGCGGCACCGGGTTCGGATCGGGTCAAAGTAACCAGATCGCGTTCAACGGAACCACAGGCACGTATGTTACTTCTTGGAGCGACACGAGCATTACTGTCATGGTCCCGATGGGTGCCACGACCGGCCCAGTCACCGTCACCAATAATGGGGTCACAAGTGCTGGCTCCCAATTCACGGTACTCGAAGCACTCTCCGTCAATTCTATTTCTCCGGTCATTGGACCAGCTGGCTCTTCGGTGACAATTTCCGGGGCGGGATTCGGGGCCACGCAAAGCACCAGCAGCTTTAGTTTTTACGGAGGGGTCGCAACGACCATAACGAGTTGGTCCGATACTCAGATTGTGGCGATTGTCCCCACAGTAGCCGGCTCTGGCTCGGTGAGCATAACTGTCGCCGGTCAGACTGCGTATGGGCCTTCATTCACTCAGAATGCGACGTCGCAGACGACGGATTCGCTTGGCAATACATCGAGTTACACCGTCACGCTGATTGGCGGGCAATGGCTGCTCACCAGCGCAACGGGAACGGGTTGCTCAAGCTGCACGGTGCGGGGCGTGGTGCAAGACGTGTACGACAGCAACGGAAACCTTCTCACAACCACGGATGAAGCGGGACACACAACAACGCGCACCTACGACTCTAACTTCGACGTGCTCTCGTCCTCGCAACCGCTGAACTCGAATACCACGGCCACAACTTCTTACACCTACAACAGTCTTGGCGAAGTGTTGACTGCGACCGATCCGCTCGGGAACGTTACGACAAACACATACGACTCGCACGGGAACTTGCTCACGGTTACTTCACCTGCGCCAGCCGGCGGCGTCGCGGCCAGCGTCACGACTTTTACGTACAACTCACTGGGCGAGTTGACGACGATTACCGATCCGCTAGGTCATGTTTCGACGCTGACCTACACAACGGCGGGGCTGATCGCGACCATCACCGATGCGCAGAGCAACGTCACAACCTACGCCTACGATTCGCACGGCAATCGTACGTCAGTGACCGATCCGGCGGGGAACGTCACCACGTTCGCTTATGATTCTGGGGATCGGCTCACGACCATCACCTATCCGCCCGCTCAATCAGGACAGAGCAGCACCACCGTGACGTTTACTTACGATTCGCGCGGGCGGCGCACTTCGGCCACCGATCAGAACGGCAAGACGACCACCTACGTGTATGACGATGCCGACCGGCTGACGAGCGTGACCGATGCGGCCACGAACGTCACCACCTACGCCTACGATACGGAGAACAACCTGCTCAGCATTACGGACGCCAATAGCCACACGACTTCGTTCGCCTATGACGCGTTCAGTCGTGTGACCCAAACAACTTTCCCCTCGAACCTCTCCGAGTTCTACGCCTACGATGCCATCAGTAATCTCACGAGCAAGACGGACCGCAAGGCAAACACCATCCAGTATGTCTACGACGCGCTGAACCGGCTGACGCAGAAGAGTTATCCGGATTCGAGCACCGTTGCCTACGTCTACGATCTTGCCGGGAAAGTGACGCAGGTGAACGACCCAAGTGGGACATACGGATTCTCGTATGACAACATGGACCGGTTGACCGGGACGACGGCGCAGTATTCGTTCCTCACGGGGACGACGTTCACGAACGCGTACACCTACGACGCCGCATCGAACCGCACCGGCTACACGGCTCCCGACGGCAGCACGAATACCTACACCTATGACACCCTGAACCGGCTGACGGCACTGGCAAATTCGTGGGCGGGGTCGTTCGGCTTCAGCTATGACGCGCTCTCGCGCAGAACGCAGATGACGCGGCCGAATGGCGTCAACACCAATTACACCTACGATTCGCTGTCGCGGCTGCTGAGCGTGCTGCACCAAACTGGTGCAAGTACTATTGACGGAGCCACGTACACAGTTGATGCTACTGGGAACCGCACGTCCAAGACGGATCAGATGGCGGGCGTGACGTCGAACTACAGCTATGACGCGATTTACGAGTTGACACAAGTGACTCAGGCCGCAAGCCAAACCGAGAGCTACACCTACGACCCATTGGGGAACCGCTTGAGCTCGCTCACCGTGCCTACATCCAGTTACAACGCGTCGAACCAGCTCACTTCAAACTCAAACGCTACGTACACCTACGACAACAACGGCAACACGCTGAACAAGACCGACTCCACCGGCACTACCAGCTACACATGGGATTTCGAAAACCGGCTGATGAGCGTCACGCTGCCGGGAACCGGCGGGACGGTCACGTTCAAGTACGATCCGATGGGAAGGCGCATCTACAAATCTTTCTCCGCAGGCACAACCAGCGTCTACGCCTACGACGGCGACGACCTCATCGAAGAAACGAACGCAAGCGGCGGAGTCGTCGCTCGCTACACGCAGACGACGGACAAGATCGACGAGCCTGTGGCAATGCTGCGCTCAGGAGCGACGAGCTACTACCAGGCTGACGGGCTTGGCTCCATCACGTCACTAAGCAGCACAGCGGGTGCGCTCGCCCAAACGTACACGTTCGATTCGTTCGGCAAGCAAGTCTCTTCGAGTGGCTCGCTGATCAACCCGTTTCAGTTCACGAGCCGCGAGTTCGACACCGAGACGAATCTCTACTATTTCAGAGAGCGTTACTACGATCCACAACCTGGAAGGTTCCTGAGCGAAGACCCTGCTTGGTTCGATGCCGGAATCAATTTCTACACGTACGTCAGGAATAATCCGATTAACTTCACTGATCCTTCTGGTCTTTACACAACCTCGCCTGAAGTCCCATTGCCCCTTCCACCGGCTCTGGACAAATTCATGAAGTGCATGGACGGCTGTACCGGCAGAGAACAGCACGTCAACGCTACAACGAACGGAAAACATTCAGATCCCGGCCACGCAGCCGGCACCACTGTGGATATCAGGCCCGTCGGTACGCCATCCCAAGGACCGAATGGCGTCTACTGCTGTGCGGGAAAGTGTGGAGCCCCATACTTGCTGGACGAAAGGAAACTCCATACCAAATACGGTGCTGGACCTCACTATCACATCCAGCTTGTCCCGCCTCTGCATCCGAGTCCGAATGCGCCAAATTCGATCCCGGACACACCCGAGTGCAAGCCCGGACAGAAGTGTGACGCGAACAAGTAGTGAGGAGATCATGGCTATGCGGTTGAAGTCAGCGCTTGTGTGCTTGATAATTTTTTGCGCGGTTGCTGCAATCCAGACCGTTGCAGCACCGAATGATCCTTGCGATCTTCCACCTGGTCTACAGGCGGAACTTTCAAAAAAGTATCCGGGTACACGCGTCGTCAGCTTGGCGGACTTGAGTCAGGAAGACAGGCGGCTGTTTCAAAAGGACCACGGCAAACGATGCCCTGGTCTTGCCCGAGTTAACTTCTACGGCGACGGAAAGCCAACGTGGGCTGTGGTCTTAATCTCGGGAGAGAACCCGAAACGTAAAGCGGAACTCGTTGTGGCGCGCCAGATGGGTGACAACTGGGAAACTCGCACGCTGGACACAACCGATGGAACGCCTGTAGTCTGGCGCGAAGGCCCCGGCAAGTACGACGATCTCGACGGCAAAAAGGTGATCCAAGCCACGAAACCAGTCATCGTTTTCGCAGGATACGGGTCGTGGTCGGTCCTTTACGCTTGGACCGGTAAAGACGTGGAGAAGGTTCAACTCTCTGACTAGAAGCCAATGGTCGGAGCGCCGCTATGCGGCGGCACCAGCCCCCGACAGAGCCCGCCGCTAACCTAGCCCCAGCTACTTGCGGTTGCGAATCAGGATGCCGAGGGCGATGATGCCCACGATGAGCTGAGCAATGCTGACTATCAATGCTATGAGAGCCATGGGTGGACGGCCTCCTTGGCCGTCACCCATGCGTTCAAAAGTCGAGAAACGTGTCTCAACATGTGATCCGCAGTCGGCCTGACAAGGCCCTTGGGGGGCTTTCTCGCCGGTTACCGTGCAGCGCGCCGCCGAGCGCCGTGTAGCGCTGTCAGAGCCATGCCTACGGCATGGGGAGGGGGTATGACACGTCACCCCAAGTTGGGCGCTGCAGAGCGCCGTCTGGCGCTCTGGGTTAACTTCCTCACGTCACGCAGCTTATGAAATCTCCGGCGTTCTGGAGCGCTCCAGGGCGGGTGGCGCATCCTTTCGGTTTCTGAAAGGGTGCGGATTCTGACTTCTCCTCCAGAAGTTTCTTGACCCGATGCGTGGCCTACTTTTTGTAGGAAAACGATTTGGCATTTGGATTAAGTGCCCCTCGACAAGAGCATACCCTTTGCGTCGCGGATGTCGCTGCGGGACAAAGGTGTTGTCAAGCACACTTGTTGAGTGCAGTGCCTGAAGGATTGAAGACGTACGGCAGCGGGTTTGATCGCCACTATCACGGACGCGCAGAGCAACGTAACGACCTACGGCTACGACTCGCACGGAAACCGCACATCGGTGACCGACCCGGCAGGGAACGTGACCACGTTCGCATATGACGCCGGGGACCGGCTCACGACCATCACCTATCCGCCCGCTCAATCAGGACAGGGCAGCAGCACCGCGACCTTCGCCTACGATTCGCGCGGGCGGCGCACGTCCGCGACGGATCAGAACGGCAAGACGACCAGCTACGCCTATGACGACGCCGACAGGCTGACGAGCGTGACCGACGCGGCTACGAACGTCACTACCTACGCCTACGACACAGAGAACAACCTGCTGAGCATCACGGACGCGAACGGCCACACAACTACGTTCGCCTATGACGCGTTTGGCCGGGTGACGCAGACTACCTTCCCGTCGAACCTTTCCGAATTCTACGCCTACGACGCCATCAGCAACCTGACGAGCAAAACCGACCGGAAGGCTCAAACGATCCAGTATGTGTACGACGCGCTGAACCGGCTGACGCAAAAGAGCTATCCGGATTCGTCCACGGCGGCTTATGTCTACGACCTCGCCGGAAAAGTGACGCAGGTAAACGATCCCAGCGGAACGTACGGATTCTCGTATGACAACATGGACCGGTTGACCGGGACGACGGCGCAGTATTCGTTCCTCACGGGGACGACGTTCACGAACGCGTACACCTACGACGCAGCGTCGAACCGCACCGGCTACACCGCTCCCGACGGCAGCACGAACACCTACACCTACGACACGCTGAACCGGCTGATCACGCTGGCGAATTCGTGGGCGGGCTCGTTTGGATTCACCTACGACGCACTGAGCCGCCGGACGCAAATGACCCGGCCGAACGGGGTGAACACGAATTACAGCTACGACAGCTTGTCGCGGCTGCTCTCTGTGCTGCACCAGGCGGGGGGCAGTACCATTGACGGCGCGAGTTATACCGTTGATGCTACTGGGAACCGCACGTCCAAGACGGATCAGTTGGCGGGCGTGACGTCGAACTTCAGTTACGACGCAATCTATGAGTTGACGCAAGTGACCCAAGCCGCAAACCAAACCGAGAGCTACACCTACGACGCGGTGGGGAACCGGTTGAGTTCGCTCACCGCCGCTACATCCAGTTACAACGCGTCGAACCAGCTCACTTCCAATTCAAACGCCACGTACACTTACGACGCGAATGGGAACACGACGAGCAAGACCGATTCTACGGGCACAACCAACTATACGTGGGACTTTGAGAACCGATTGGCGAGTGCCTCACTGCCCGGCAGTGGAGGCACAACTACGTTCAAGTACGATCCGTTCGCAAGACGCATCTACAAATCTTCATCGAGCGGCACGAGCATCTATGCCTACGACGGCGTGAATCTGGTCGAGGAGACGAATTCTTCCGGCACGGCGGTCGCCAGTTATGCTCAGACGCAAAATATCGACGAGCCGTTGGCGTTGCTCCGTTCAGGAACGACCAGTTATTACCATATCGACGGTCTGGGCTCGGTCACTTCGCTGAGCAACGGTGCCGGTGCGCAGTCGCAGACGTATACGTTCGACTCATTCGGCAAGACGACAGCCTCTTCCGGTTCACTCACGAATCCATTCCAGTACGCGAGCCGGGAGTTCGAAACAGAAACGGGTCTCTACTTCCTGCGAGCGCGCTACTACGATCCCTCATCTGGCAGGTTCGTCAGCGAAGACCCATCAGTTTTCGAAGGCGGAATGAATTTTTACCCGTACGCTGAAAACAATGCGACGAACTACTTTGACGCGACGGGTTTGCAAAAACAAAACTCAAAGAAGAAACCTAAGCCGCCCGTAGACCCGTGCCCCAAAGAAAAGAGATGTTTCTTCAACTGGTTGGACGGTCCGCTAGGTCAGGCGGCGCAAGACCTCAGCACGACGAAAGCGCTGATGTTCACGATGGCAGCAAAAGAGGGCGGCTGGACGCAGCCAGCTCTTGATCACAACATGCCTTTGAACAATCCATTCGGCGTCAACAAGATTAAGAACGGCCAGGCTGTGGGCAACGTAAACTATCCGACCCTTGCAGCGGCTATAGCTTACTGGGAGAAAACCTACGGTAGCCGAGTTGGAGGCACTCAGAGTCCGGATGATTTCGCTTACGGACTTGAGCATCCCGATCCGCCGGGCAAGCCGTACAACACGCAACACATAGCCACGTATGAAAACGAATTTCAAGATATTTACGATTCGGTCGTACGATTTATGAAGTTGTGTGGGATTAAGCAATGAACAATCACATGGTTCTAAGTGCTGCCTTTCTTGTCGCCGCGTCCTTGGTCTTTGCGCCCAGGTCTCAGGCACAAGACTGTAACTTTCCTCCGAAAGACCTCACTCAGGGTGAACGCCGCGAGTACAAGAACCTCTATGAGAATAGGGCATACGGCTACTCTATCGTGATCCCCACGAACCTTGTCGGGTATGACGATGTGAATCCGCTCTACCAGCATGGCTTCGGAATAGCCTTAGGTGCGGAGCCGAAGAGCTACATTTTCGTAGACGGTGAGCCGAATAGCCTTGAGTTCGCTAGTCCGTCTGACGCTGCGTCCCGATTTTTGAAATATCTCCGCAGAGATGGCAGTACGGTCCAATCTTCCAAAATTACCGAGTCTAAACTCGGCACATTGAGGGCCGCTTTCTTAGTTGCCACATACACTTGTCCCGGATCGACGGAGCGGTACGTAAGGGCCTCTATGGTTGCAATCAGTCCTGACAAGAGCAACCTGTACGAGGTAACCCTCTTTGCTCACTCTGATCGTTTTGAGCAGGACCGCGCCGTGCTTGACGCGCTGGTGAAGTCGTGGAAACACCTGGGGAAGTAGGAGAGTCTAGCAAGCTCACACAACTGATTCCCTCAACGATTATTTCTTGAAGTGGCCTCCTACGAGGCGGGTGGCGCATCCTTTCGGTCTGTGAAAGGGTGCGGATTCTGACTTGTCACCTCGAAGTTTCTTGCCCCGGGCGTGGCCTACGCATATTGAGCCGCATCCAACCGCACCGGCTACACCGCTCCCGACGGCAGCACGAACACCTACACCTACGACACGCTGAACCGGCTGACGGGCCTCGCGAATTCTTGGGCGGGGTCATTCGGATTCACCTATGACTCACTGAGCCGAGGGACGCAGATGTCACGGCCGAATGGGATCAACACCAATTACACTTACGATTCGCTTTCGCGGCTTCTAAGCGTGTTGCACCAGGCGGGGGGAAGTACTATTGACGGGGCGAGTTATACCGTCGATGCTACTGGGAACCGCACGTCGAAGACGGATCAGTTGGCGGGCGTGACGTCGAACTACAGCTATGACGCGATTTATGAGTTGACTCAGGTGACCCAGGCCGCAAGCCAAACCGAAAGCTACACCTACGACCCGGTCGGCAACCGGCTTAGTTCGCTCGCCGCTTCCACGTCTAGTTACAACGCGTCGAATGAGCTCACTTCAAATTCAAACGCCACCTATACATACGACAACAACGGTAACACCCTCACCAGCGTCACCGGCTCGAACACGACGACATACGCCTGGGACTTCGAGAACCGCCTGACCAGTGTGACGCTACCGGGCACAGGTGGCACGGTCAGCTTCAAGTACGATCCGCTTGGAAGGCGCATCGAGAAAGTGTCCCCAACGTTCACCAGCATCTTTGCGTATGATGGCGACAACCTGACCGAAACGACTAATTCCAGTGGCGCTGTGGTGGCTCGCTATGCGCAGACGCAAAACATCGATGAGCCGCTAGCCGAGTTGCGATCCAGCACGACCAGCTACTACGAAGCGGATGGGCTGGGTTCGATCACGTCGCTGACGGGATCGAATGGCACGCTCGCGCAGAGCTACACGTACGACTCATTCGCAAACACGACGGCCTCGACCGGCACGCTCAGCAATCCGTTCCGCTACACCGCCCGCGAGTTCGACAACGAAACAGGACTTTATTTTTTCAGAGCGCGCTATTTCGATCCGCAAGTCGGCAGGTTTATCTCGGAAGATCCCATTGGGTTCTCAGGTGACATCAACGTTTACCGCTACTCATTTAATAGTCCAGTGAACTTGGACGATCCTTCCGGCTTGGCCCCTGGGCTTCCGGGGTTTTGTAGAAAGAATTATGAGGACTGCGCCAAAAAAGCGTTTGGGAGGACGCAAGGAAACGTTCCCGGAAGTGATCGGAGCATTCCAGGCTACGAGGCCGCTCTCGATGTATTCCAGGCCTCCCTTTTTGTGGGCGCGGATGCTCCAACCGTGGCTATAACCATGGCGTTTGAGTCAAACAGTAATCTGTATCCGGCGACCAATCTAAACTCCAACGGGTCGATAGATATCGGCCCCATGCAACTAAACACAGACACCATTAACAACGGCGGCTTTCATCTCTTTCCTGGCTCGCTCACGGATGCTCAAGGGTATTTCCCGGCTCCAAATGCGGCCTTCAACGGCGATCCCTTTGCAAACACCATGACCGGTGCCCTGTACTTGCGATCTCTCGGAAGCCATCCAGAAAGGTATGCCGCGCCCCAATATAGACCGTCGCGTAGCCGATCATTAAAGAAACTCGATGGTGCCTTCCGAAAGTTCTTTGATTGTTTGAAGTCTGCCAGCATGCCGCAATGACAAGGAGGAATATGCGATATTCCGGTTTGTGCGTCTCGCTCCTGGCGAATTTATGCCTTCTGGTAGGTGGTGTCGCGAGGACGGTTCCAGCGGCACAGGCACGACTGTCGGCGCCGACTTATTACATCGCCGCGAGAGCTGCGTATGACGGACGTCCAGACGAACTTTATGTGGTTGGCGCTTCTAACCTGCCTAACGGCGCTCGGTTTTATCTGAACGTATATCGTTATATCGGAGAGGGCGGCAGCGCGATAAACGAGAGAGCCTCTGTTGTTGTGGGCGAGGACGGGTTCTTCGAGGCGAACCTGCACCCAGCGAAAGGCAGCCAATTTCAGCACAATCTCGTTTGTGACATCGTCTTTGCGACAGTCACTGAGCCTCCCCAGCCACCTTCGGTTCTTCAAGTCGTCGGGAAGCATGGTGAAAAGTTAGGATTTCCGAAAAACCCTCAAGTCGAAGTTCTGTCAGGAAATAACTTCATACTTGTTGATCGAATTCACGTTCCCTAGTTTGTCATCTACTCGTGACTGCAACTTTGGGCGACTCGGGTAACCCTTGGTTCGGACTTGCAAAAGTGGCCTCGAGCGAGGGAAACCGCACGTCGAAGACGGATCAGTTGGCGGGCGTGACGTCGAACTACAGCTACGACTCGATTTACGAGCTGACGCAAGTGAATCAGGCCGCAAACCAAACCGAGAGTTACACCTACGACCCGGTGGGCAACCGGCTGAGTTCGCTCATGGCGGCCACCTCCAGTTACAACGCGTCGAACGAACTCACCTCCAATTCAAACGCCACTTACACGTATGACAGCAATGGGAACACTACAAGCAAAACAAATTCTTCTGGCACAACCAACTATACGTGGGACTTCGAGAATCGGCTAGCGAGTGTCGCTCTCCCCGGCACAGGCGGAACGGTCACTTTTAGATACGATCCGTTCGGGCGACGTATCCAGAAGGTCCTCACTCAAGGGACGAGCACCACAACAACCAATTACGCCTACGATGGCAAGAACATAACCGAAACTACGGATGGCTCCGGAAACGTTGTAGCGAGTTACGCGCAGGGAGAAGCCATAGACGAACCTTTGGCAATTCAGCAAAGTGGGGCCACGACCTATTACCACGCCGACGGCTTGGGCTCCATCACGTCGCTGACGAATGCTGGGGGAGCACTGGCGCAAACGTACACGTACGATTCCTTCGGGAATCTCGTGACTTCGACCGGCTCTGTGGCCAACCCGTTCCGCTACACCGCCCGAGAATTCGATCAGGAAACCGGCCTCTACTTCTACCGCGCCAGATACTATGATTCATGGACCGGTAAATTCCTCAGTGAAGACCCGATCGGCTTCGGGGGAGGAGTAGATTTTTACCGGTATGCAGCGAGTAACCCAATTCGCTTTGCTGACCCGTCTGGACTTCAACCTGGTGATTGGTGGGACCCTCGAACATACCGCACGTTGCCACAGGAATTGAATCCCTTCAATCCGAATGGGACCTTCTATAAGGAAGCAAATTCAATTTGGGATGCTGCTGTTGGGACGGTAACGGGTGATTGGAAGAAGGTTGGGGGGGCTTATGACAATAATCCCCTAGGCTTGACCGCCAAGTATGCGAACAGCTGCGACCCATTCAACAAATATGTCGGTTACTATGGCACTCGCGGTGCACTTGCTGGGGCCACGGTAGCCGATACGTTGGCAGCTATCCTGATGTTTAATGAGCTGTTCCATGATTCACTTGTGGTATCAGAAACGCCACCCGGTTGGAACGAAAACTGGGAATGGCGGTATCCGGAATCGGAAGGTGGCAGTCCCTCCTCACCGAGGTGGTTTGATGAAAACGGAGGTGAGTGGCGCTGGCACGCACCCGACGACTGGCATACGGACGGACATTGGGACTATAACCCGTGGACAGAGTGGAACTCGAAGTGGCAGAACATCTATCCGCCGAAGCCATAAGGAGGAGATCATGGAATCTCTAGACCGGAAGTTTCGACTAACATTCCTTAATGCCTCGGATGGACCACGTATCATGCTATTTGGCCCAATGGACGTAGACATCGGTGCATTGCAGCAGGTCTTTCGCCAGTTGAGTCGAGAATGTGGGCAAGTCCAGCTCGACCAGCAGCAATTTGTTGTCCCATTCCGGGGGATTCAAGTGCTTGCTAAGTGTTCAGGGAGTGTGATCGATAAGAAGAGCTCCGGAAATCGGCAAGGCATTTTTAGACGGCAGGACAATCCATCTCATTTCGAGTGGACGCGTTCGGCTGAAGGCTGGGATTATCTTGCAGAGTTGATCGACGGCTTGGCGCAAAGCCAAACTGCCGGCCACCAGTATCTCACTCATTATCCGGGAGAAGATGCCATTGTTGTCTTATCGAAGGGTGAATACTCGGATAGCGTGCTGTCGCAATAGTGAAACTCCTGGCTGATTAGACTAAGTTGTCCCTCCCTTTTTTCCGAGTTGACCTGCCCCCCAGATCCGCAGGGTGGATCATGCGACACCAAAGCCTCCTGAATTTATGACTTTTCCCTCGGCCAGTCTTTCCACTTGCGGCGCGCACCTTGGATTCAGTTACAATACCGCGCAAGAAGTGACAAACATGAGTTATGGCAACGGCGTGGTAGCCAACATCAGCTATTCCCCGGACCGCCTCCAACTCCAATGCTTGCGGTACGACACTACCGGCATCGACAATCCTTGCACGAAGGATTCATCTGCAAAATTCATGCTTACTTACGCGTACGGCTCGTCGGGAAGCAACAACGGTCAGATCACCGGCATCTACGACAGTGTGGACAACGGCCGCTCAGTGGCCTATTCCTACGACGGCCTTGGAAGACTTTCGTCAGCCATTACAAGCGGATCATCGGGCTATCCGGCGTGGGGTCTGTCATGGACCTACGATCGCTACGGCAACCGCCTGACCCAAACTGTCACCGCTGGCAGCGCCTATCCAGACACGCAAACCTACGGGACAACGTATCCCAACAACGGAGCGTATACCAATCATCCAGACGGCCACAGCTTCGATCCCAGCGGGAATATGACGAACGACGGCGTCAATACGCTCACTTATGATGCCGCGGGCAAACTCATCACCGCCAGCGTAAGTGGCACTGGCGTCGGCGCGTACGTCTATGACGGCCACGGCCTCCGCGTTCAAAAATGCGTTCCGAATTGCACGAGTCCCACAACCACATCCGTTTACATTTTTGCAGGATCGAAGGTCATCGCTGAATACGACAATCCATCAGGATCGACGCCCTCACCCACACGTGAGTATATTTATTCCGGCAATAGATTAGTCGCCAGATTTACGAGCAGCGCCACAAATTATTATCTCCGGGACCATCTTTCCAATCGCGTCATCACTGATTCGAGCGGTACCGTAATCGAGCAGTTGGGACACTATCCCTATGGCGAGACCTGGTACGACACCGGCAGCGAAAAGTGGAAATTCTCCATCCACGAGCGTGATTCGGAATCCGCCAACGATTTCGCTATGGCGCGGTACATTGTCAGCCGATTGGGCAGGTTCAGTTCGCCGGATTTGCACTCAGGCCGCCTGATCATCCCTCAATCACTCAACAGATACGCGTACGCACTCGACGACCCGATCAATATGGTCGACCTTCTTGGTCTAGATGCGGAGGCAGGTAATTGTTGGTGGGGAGGTTCGGAAGACGGCTCAGTTGATGACGGCGGGGCGGACCCGTCCACCTGCGTTAAAGGTGGCGGGGCTTGGTGCGATAGTACGGGTTGCACTTGGGACGTTGGCTACCTAGATCCCGACACTGGAAACGGCCCCTTGATGAATGGAGGCATTCTGCAATATTTCAATTACGATGACGTTGCATATTATTTGAAGTTGTCCCCGGTTTAGTTGAAAGCAGCGGCTCTCGACTTTCCGCACGTTACGCGACCTGCGCCTGCTGAGTCAACGACGGGTTCATCCGGCGATGCAAGAGTTCCAGTTCCCGATAGCCTTTCACTCGCCGGAATTTCTTCTGCGCTTCCAACAACCCGGTAGCCGTCCAGCGCAAGGCGTGCTCTCCTTCTCGCCAGCGTTTTACGTTCCGCGCCACTCGCTCGACGGTCGACAGGCACGACTCGATGGGATTGGTCGAAGCCAGCGTTCGGCGCAGCAGCCAGCCCACGCCTAGCCGGTGCACCGTCAGCGTTTCCTCCAGCCCTTCTTCCAAGCTGCGCGCCGCGCTCGGGTTGATGCGTTCCAGTTGCCGGAAGATTTTCTCCAACTCCGCTTTCGCCGCCGCGTAATCCGTCATCGCGTAGGCGTTGCGGATTCTCCGGTCCGTATCACCCTGGGCGCTCTTCGGCAGATGCTCTTTCACGTTGCGCCGCTTGTGGATCTGGCAGCGCTGCACCTCCGCGCGCTCGCCAAACACGCGCTCGATCCCCGCCCGCAGCGCTTTCGCCCCGTCGATCACGAACAAGTAGCGACGCTCCGCATCGAGACCGCGCGTCACCAGATCCTCCAGCAACTCCTTCACCACCGTGGTGTTCTCCGTCGCTCCTTGCCACAGCCCCAGAACGTGCTTTTCCCCGCTGATTTCGATGCCCAGCGCCACCACCAGCACTTGCTTGCCGAGATGGATCCCATCGATCAGGATGGCTGCCAGATCGAGAGCGTCAAGCTTTTTCTCGCACAGTTCTTGCAACTGCGTGGCACTGGCAGCCACGAACTGGCGGCTCACGCTGGATTTCTCGATCCCGTAGCCGTCCAGCACGCTCTGGACCGCGCGGCGATAGTTCCGTGAAGTCAGTCCCGCGACGATGCCTTCCCGCACGGCTCGCTGCCGCCGTCCGTCGTGTTGCAGGCGCGCGTAACTATCCAGTTCCACTTCTTGACCTGCCCGTGTGCGCACTCGTGGGCGAGTCACCGCTACTTTCTGCCCGCTGAAGATCACGTAGCCGGGCTGGCGGCCCCAGCGCACCGCGCCCGACTCGGGACCCGGCCGGTGCGGAGGTCCCACGCGCCGCGTCACCTCGTTTTCCAGAATCGTGCCGATGATCCTTAGCCCGGCTTCTCCGGTCAACTGTTCGACTTGGGCTTGCAGTTCCTCCCACACCTCGACCATCGGCAGCGGCACCTCCACCAGCAACTCCCGCTTGCCGATCACCTCGAACTTCTGCTTGGACTTGTACTCCGTTCCCTGATAGGTTTTCCTCACAGCGGCTCTCCTCTCAAAATAGAGTTTCCAACCCGAACTCTATCCGAGTTCGGGTCGAGAGCCGCTGCTTCCCTTGTTCAGGTTTCAACTAAAGGCGGGACAACTTCTATTATTTTGACGACGCGGGAAACCTTTACCTAGGCGATGCGCCTGATTTTGGCCCAGGAGAGGATAGAGCAGTCGGAATGGATATTTGGAACTGCCCAGATGGATGCAACAGCATCTGGAATGGCGCCGGAACGGCTGTGAATATTATGGGGGTAGTCGCAGGGGGAGAAGTGGGACTTACAGTTGCTGCTCCTGTGATTGCGGCGGGTGTGGACGTAGTTGGAAATTCCACTGAAGTGTTACAGGAACTTGCTGCTCCCTACCCAGGAATTGTAGTTGACGGGCTTGACTTCCTCAATGCTTTCGGGCCCGACCTAACCGGAGGCTTGGCAACTTGGGGAGCAATTCTTGGTACAATAGTGAGCGACTTGATTGACAACGGTTCCGACATTTACGGCGCACTTCGTGGCATATTCGGTCCCACAGGACCTGTAAATTACACATACGGATATCCAATCCCATACGTGCCACGCTAAAGCCGATTCGAACTTAGTATAGGAGGGGAATTGGGCAGTTTCAGGACCACGAGATGTCCAGCCTGTGGCGCGACCATGCCAGCAGATCAATACAAGGCCGGAAAGCCATGGGCCTGTGCTAATTGTTCTAAACAATTTCAACTCTCGCGAACATACAAAAACGTCTTCGCATGGACAACAATAACGATCACTCTACTTTTCTTTTATTTCTTAGGGATCCGCGGTTTTCGGCTATTCCTAGCGACATTCGTGATGTGGTTCCCGGTCGGTCTTATTCTTACTTTCCTTCTCAACAGAGTCATGTCGCCTCGGCTCGAACCATATCGACCCAAGTATTCAGGTGCGAGTGACCCCGGCTCAAGTCTCTTTCCGAAATGAGACAAGCGATAACACTTCTGTCTGAGAATTCCGGAGGGAATTCCTTCGGCTCTGTTTCGCCCCAGCAACGACTACGTCCCTGCCTGGTAGGGGCGGGTGGCGCACCCTTTGGTTTTTAAGGGTGCGGACGTTGGTTTGTTTAATCCCGCCCCTCCCATTCTCCTCGAAGAATTCTTCAAATTTCTCTTGCTTTTTGTCCCAAAGCTATGTTATAAGTAAAAATGTACACTCGATTACTATTCGAATACTCCCTCACACGGTTTAGCTTCTCTCAACGGGCCTTTGTAAATCCTTTAGATCGAATAACTTACCTCTCTCCATTTTTGCCGAAACACCGTAACCCCTTTAGGCCCATACTCTTACGGCGACCGTTGCACAGTTTCAGGGCAGTCGCGCCCGTAACTCTTTTAGGCGGAGTAACTTATCTTCAGAATCGCCCAAAAACCTGTAAGTCCTTTACTGCGTTACTCTTACCGCATCTTTTTCCCGTAAGTCCTTTATTGCACTACTCTTACAAAAAGATGGGGGGTAGGGGGCTTGCCTGCCGGTTAGGCAGGGTATCCGAAGGTCAGCTCGGCAGTCGCAGCTTATCGAGAAGCGGGAACAGCGCGACGGCAACTGCCGCATTCACTCCCGCGGCGATCAGCAGATGTGTGGTAAAAAATGCCTCCGGCTGCGCGAGCAACAGCCGTTGCGTCAGCGCGTAAGCGCCCTGATGAAAAATGTAGAAGGCCACTGTCAGCCCGAAGCGGCTCAGCGGATGCTCCACGTCAATCCGCGAGCCGAAGGAGGAAGCGAGATAACCCGTCAACGTCTTCGATATGCCATAGAGCCCGATCACCGATCGCCCCAGACTGTCCTGCGCAAGCCCGATCACCATTCCGAGCAGCAATCCCGTCGAAGGATTTCTGCGGCTGAAGCCGAAGTAAAGTGTGATGAGCAGCGGAAGGTCGAGCATCCGGGCGCGCGGAAATCGGACGGGCAGGAAGCTCTGAATCAGCAGCGCCGCCACCGTCACGGCGATTACGGCGACGACGCGGAATTTGTGGACTTCAATGTGCGATTTAATTGGAGAGTAGGCGGCCATCATTCCTGGTGCTTCGCCGGAGTTGTCGGCGCGTTGCCCGGCGCATTGGACGGCGCAGGCGTTTCTGCATTTAAAGACTTCATCAGTTCCTGGCGTGTCAGCAGGACGAGCACTTCCTCCAGCCGGTCAAGATGCGCGGCCGGCTTAACTCGAATCACTTTGAATGGCGATCCGGCTTTCACTTCCGCGACGGTCCCAACCGGAAAGTCTTTCGGAAAAATCTGGTCTTGCCCGGAGGACAATATTTCCTGGCCAACACTCACGTTCTCATCGTTGCTGATGTATTTCATCACCATCAGAGGCTCGCCGACTCCGCCAACCGGCCCTTGCGTCCGCGACCCCGCCAGCAAAGCGCCGACTCCGCTCTCTTTGTCCGTGAGCAGAAGCACTTGCGCTGTGCCGCGGTAGACCTCGAAAACTTTGCCGACAATTCCGTCGGGTGTGATCACCGCCATGTTGCGGCGGATTCCGTCGCGCTCGCCGCGGCTGATGAAGATGGCGTGGCTGGAGCTGTCCGCGCTCGCGGCAATCACACGCGCCGCCAGCATGGGCACATCAAGGTGGGCGTCATGGAAACCGAGAAGCGCCGCCAGCCGCGCCGATTCCGCGGACTTGCCTTCGAGTTCCGCGTTGCGGAGCCGCAGCCGGTCCACGTCCGCTTGCAATTCCTGGTTCTCGCGCCGCACGTGGATGAGCGCAAAGTATCCATTCCACACGTCGCGAACTTTCGTAATCGTCCATGTGCCCGCGCGCTCCAATGGAGAGACAACTTCCACGACCCACACGCGAATAAGACGTCCGTGAGTATTCGTGCGGATCTGCACCGCAAGCGCGAGCACCTGCGCGAGCAGCACGGCGCCAAGCAATGTAAGCGACCGGTGGCGCATGGGGACGGCGGGCATCAGCATCCCTCTTTCGGAAACGGAGTCTCAGTCAAAGGAAACGAGCCGCAGCAGGCGGAAATCCGTGAGCATCTTGCCCGTGCCGAGTACAACCGAAGCGAGCGGATCGTCCGCGATGGATACCGGCAGGCCGGTCTCTTCGCGGATGCGCTTGTCGAGGTTCTTGATGAGCGCGCCGCCGCCGGTGAGCACGATGCCGCGGTCGCTGATGTCAGCGGAAAGTTCGGGCGGTGTGCGTTCGAGCGCGACGCGAATCGCGTTGAGGATTGTCGCAATCGGTTCGGCCAGCGCTTCACGGATTTCGCTGTCGTCAATCGTCACGGTGCGCGGCACGCCTTCAATTAGATTGCGGCCCTTCACTTCCATGGTCAGCGGTTTTTCCAGCGGATACGCCGATCCGATTTCCATTTTGATTTGTTCGGCGGTGCGCTCGCCGACAAGCAAATTGTATTTGCGCTTCAAGTAGTGCATCACCGACTCATCGAGTTCGTTTCCCGCCACGCGCACCGAACGCGAATAGACGATGCCGCTCATTGAAATCACCGCGATGTCCGTGGTGCCGCCGCCGATGTCCACCACCATGTTGCCCGACGGCTCTTCAATCGGCAGGCCCGCGCCGATCGCGGCGGCCATGGCCTGCTCGACGAGATACACCTCGCTCGCGTGCGCGCGGTATGCGGAGTCCTGCACCGCTCTTTTTTCCACCGGAGTGATTTCGCTCGGCACGCCGATTACGATGCGCGGGTGCACCAGAACGCGCCGGTTGTGCGCCTTCTGGATGAAATAGGTGAGCATTTTCTCGGTCACTTTGAAGTCGGCGATTACGCCGTCCTTCATCGGTTTGATGGCGACCACGTTGCCCGGAGTCCGCCCGAGCATTTCTTTCGCCTCGCGCCCGACCGCCACCACTTCACTTGTGTTTTTATTGATTGCGACGATGCTTGGTTCGTTGACGACGATCCCTTTGCCCTTGGCATAGACAAGCGTGTTCGCCGTGCCCAGATCAATGGCCAGGTCGGAAGAAAACAAACTGAACACCGACCTGAAGTTATACCCGTTCTTCGACATGCTTCCCCTCGGTAGAGGGCATCCACGCCGCCCTCTTTGCGCCCGCCGCGCTACTGCCTTCTACGGAATAACGATTGTAACGCTCTGAGTATTCGTTCCGCCTCTGCGGTTCTGTCCAGTAACCACGATAGTATGGCTGCCCTTGGTCATCTGCTCAGTGAAAAACCGGAAGCGTCCGTCAGGAGAGATGTCCGCCACATGCTGGCCATTAATGATTAGCGCCGCGCTCGGTTCGGTCCGCCCGATGATTTCGACGACATTCCCATGCAGCACCGGTTGCTCCAACGTTAGGAGCATCTCCTGGCCTTTGCCCTGCGCCACCAGAGTAAATTTGTAAGTGTCGCTCGGTTCGCTTTCCTGTTTGTTCGCGCCAATCGCCGTCACATTCCAAAAATAATCGCCCGCGTCGAGTCCCGTCATATCCGCGCTCGTTCCGGAGACGCGCCGCTCCGTCGGTTTGTTGAATGTGGAATTCGAGCTGATGTGGAGCACATACTCCGTCGCCTCTTCCGACTTTTTCCATTCAAAGTGCAGGGACGCCAGCTTCGGATCGGGTTCGATAAACGGCGTCAAGTTGAGCGGCGCCACGAGGTCCGGCGGGCCGAGCACATTTGTCTTTGTAATCGTTCCACCCGAGGTTATTGTCGCGCGTTGCCATTTGTCCAGAGGCACAATTTGATTGCCCTGTTGAATTTGGCCGCCGCCATTTAGAACCGTCACTTCGCCCTGGGTGCCTCCCGAATCGCTGCGCACCGCCGCGCGTGTGTTCTGATTCATCGAAGCCGTTGCATCCGCGACCTTCACCTGGGCCTTCGATCCCGGGGAATCCCAAGTCGGCGTCGTGAGGTCCACCGCGCCGGACTTGATTCTAACCGAAACATTTGTCGCGTGGTCGCGGCCAATGGAATTCTCCTCGACGGTTACAAGTGTGTCTCCCTTTACCGTGACCATGGTTCCATCCGGGTATTCAAATTTTGCGAGGCCGTCGGGGCCGGTCTGAATCAGGTCGCCTTTGTCGAGTGATATGCCGAGGTTGGCGTTTTGCCATGTGACCGAATTCATTTTTTTTACTTGCACCGTGCCATCAAGATTCACAAAGCGCACTTGCCCCGGTGCTGCGGGCGTTCGAGATCCATTGTCACCATTGGCCGCGCGGCCGATATGGTCAAGTGCGGAGTTGATCCAGGTGGGATTCATCAAGTAGACCACGGCCACAGCGACGCCAATCGCCATCAGCGCGTAAAGAAAAATCTGGCGATAGGTGACGTTCGTCCAATAGACTTCGACGCGGGACACGTTGTGCCGCTGGACGCCGGGTTGTTTTAGGTCGCGCATGGACGCAAATCGTCAGATTTTGCTCTATTTTGAAATCTAGCATAGCGAATGGTGCCCGGCAACAAAACTGGGCCATGACGATGTCGCGCCCCGCAACACCATTTACTCGACGCAAAGGGGCCTGCGTTGAGGCCGTTTTGAGAGTTACGGGCCTCGAGCGAGCGGAGGCCTTTTTTCTCCTTGACAGCTTAGGAAAGGGCGCGGTATTCTCCTAATCATATTAGGAGGACGCATGAATGAACATGCTCAGATTCTTCCCGGCACACTCGATCTCCTGATCCTGAAAGCAGTCTCCCTCGGTCCGCTTCACGGCTACGGCGTCCTTTTGCGCATCGGGCAGATCTCCGAGCAAGCGCTGCTCATCGAGCAGGGAGCGCTGTATCCCGCATTATTCCGTCTGGTGCGCCAGGGCCTTCTGAAAGCAAACTGGGGCACGTCGGAGAACAATCGCCGGGCAAAGTTCTACGAACTTACGCGCGCGGGGCGCAAGCGCCTGCGCGAGGAAACGGATGGATGGAACCACCTTGCCGCGGCCATTGCTTCCGCTCTCGCCGCGCGGCCAGAGGAAGTATGAAACTTCTGGCCTACTTTCGCTCCCTTGCCGCCAAGTTTTTTCATCGTTCCCAGATGGATGCGGAGATGGAGGATGAACTTCGCTCCCACATCCAGCACCGCGCTGATGACTTGGAGCGCTCCGGACTTCCCCGCGGTGAAGCAGAACGCCGCGCGCGGATCGAGTTCGGCAGCCGCGAGCGTTATAGAGAGGAATCCCGCGATGCGTTTGGCGGGAATTTTATTGAAACCCTCATAGGAGACATTCGCTTCGCTTTCCGGCTGTTGCGGAAATCTCCCGGCTTTGCCTTTGTGGCCATCGCAACGCTGGCAATGGCCATCGGCGCAAACGCCGTGGTCTTTAGCATATTGAATGCGCTCATCTTGCGCCCTCTGAACGTGCCTCATTCAGAAAGCCTTTACGAAATCCAGCGTACAATTTCAAAATATCCTATGCAATCGTACCCTGACTATCTCGATTTGCGGGATCGCAACCCCAGCTTTGATGGCCTGGCCGCTTTCAATCTCAACGCGGCAGGGCTGGACACGGGTGATCATCCGTCCCGCGTCTGGGCCTACGAAGTGAGTGGAAACTATTTCGACGCACTGGGCATCCAGCCGTATCTTGGCCGGTTCATCCACGCCTCCGATGAGCATGGCCCCGACAGCGCTCCGTACATCGTGCTCACATACATGTATTGGCATTCCAATTTTCAGGACGATCGTGGCGTGGTGGGCCGTACGGTTCTTTTGAACAAGCATCCTTTCACGGTCATCGGTGTAGCGCCGCCCGAGTTCCACGGGACCGTATTGTTTTTCGCTCCTGATTTGTTTACACCGATTGTCAACCACGGGCAAATCGACGTAGAAAATAACTTGAATGACCGCGGTAGTCGCTGGGTTTTTATGGTGATGGGACATCTGAAAACGGGAGTCACTCCGGCACAGGCTGCGGCCGATCTCAACTCGATTGGCTCCTATCTGGAAAAGACCTACCCCAAAGACGACGGTAATATGACCTTTACGTTGACGCGCCCGAGTCTGATTGGCGATGTCCTTGGCCCACCGATCCGTGCATTCGTTACGGGACTGATGCTCCTGGCGGGCTTAATTCTGCTGGCCGCGTGTGCCAACTTGGGCAGCCTGTTTGCCGCGCGCGCCGCTGACCGTTCCCGGGAAGTTGCTCTACGACTCGCCCTGGGCGCGCGCCGCCTGCGCATTCTGCGGCAGCTTTTTACCGAAGCGATACTCATTTCGCTGATCGGAGGCGCTGCCGGGCTAGCGGGTAGCGTCGTACTTCTGCGAGGGCTGAGCGTTTGGCAGCCATTTGCCCAATTTCCCCTCCATGTGCCAGTGACCCCGGACGCGAATGTTTATGCAGTCGCTTTGCTGCTGACCTTAGCGAGTGGATTCCTCTTTGGCGCTGTTCCTGTAAGACAGGTACTCCATACGAATCCTTATGAGATCGTCAAATCGGGATTAACAGGCAGGGTTGGGCGGCGCATTTCGGTCCGAGACCTGTTGCTTGTTGGGCAGATTGCTGTCTGCGCCGTGCTGGTTACCTCTTCGATGGTTGCCGTGCGTGGACTGACTCGCTCGCTGCACAGCAACTTCGGTTTTGAACCGCAGAACGTCATGCTGATAAATACCACACTGAACATGGCTGGTTACAGCGGTGATGAAGTGCCCGCGATGCAGAAGCGTATGATCAACGCTGCCCAGACGATTCCGGGCGTAACCTCCGTGGGACTGGTTGACTTGCCGCCTCTATCGGGGGGGGGGACAGCGCCGGTGTCTTCTCCGACAAAACGACAGACCTGAGGCCCGGGAATGCCGCTGCGCGACCCTTTCTTTACGACATATCTCCCGAATACTTTGAAGCGGCAGGAACAGCACTGCTTTTTGGCAGGACTTTCTCCTGGCATGACGACAAGAATTCGCCTCGCGTAGCCATAGTGAATCGTCAGTTCGCTCTCAAGCTCTTTGGCTCCGCGACAGACGCAGTGGGCCAATACTTCAAGATGCGCGACGGAAAACGTATTCAGGTTGTCGGCCTCGTGGCGGACGGAAAATACATGGGCCTCACCGAAGATCCACAGCCGGCGATGTTCTTCCCCATCCTGCAATCGCCTTCGAGTGATACCTGGTTGGTGGTGCGCTCGAATGGCGAAGTGCAGCAATTGGGGGACACGATGAAGACCACGCTGCGGGACTTGGATGCGGGCTTGCCGCTTTTCATGGAAACGTGGGACCAGGCAATGACGATAGTTCTGTTTGGTCCGCGTATGGCGACTCTGTCGCTGGGTGTCCTCGGCGCGATGGGCGCGATGCTGTCTATAACCGGCATCTTTGGAATGGCAGCCTACTCCGTGACCAAACGGAAGCGGGAGCTGGGAATTCGGATGGCGCTCGGCGCGCAGCGCAGGGAAGTGTTACAGGCCGCGGTGGGACGGGCTGTCAAACTACTGGCTTTTGGTTCGGCTGCGGGGTTGCTCCTCGGAATTCTTGCGGCGCGTGTGCTGTCCTTCATTGTTTACACGGCAACTCCGCGCGACCCGCTGGTATTGGCCGGTGTCGTCCTGGCGATGGCATTGTTGGGGGTGGTGGCTACTTGGATTCCAGCGCAACGCGCGCTGTCGCTCGATCCCGTCGCGCTGCTCCGCGAGGAGTGAATTGGCGCGGCACTGACCCCAATAGTTAGTTCGATTCGCAAGAAGAAAGCCGCACCCCGTTACCGAAATTCTCTTTCCGCGTCCCTTGAAACCATTTGTTCCCGACAGATCATTTCGCTCATCGAGGCGTTCTGAAGTCAATACTTCCTTGATCCTGGCGGTTGGTCGGCAACCTGGAAGAGATCAAATAATCGCCTTACAAATTGCTCTAGCACCCAGGGCCGATTGGTGTCGGGCCGATTGGAGTTGAGCCGCGGCGAGCCCTCTCATATAATGATTGTTTCGGTTCAGGGGCGGAGAACTGCCAGAGAGGTCAACCAGTTGGACAATAAAAAGCTAGGCGTTCGCATCTTACTCGGCGTAATTATTGGAGTCATCTGCATCGGCATGCTGCTGTATCTCGTCCCCGGCATGAACAGCACGGATATGAATAATTCCGAGGTGGTGGCCAACGTGGCCGGCCAGCCCATCAGTGTGGACGAAGTTCGCACGCAATTGACGCGCCTGCCAAATGGCGGGCAGATGGCGCCACAGCTCATGGCGTATTACGCCCGGCAAATTATCGATTCGCTTGTTCTGGAAAGGATGCTGGAGGTTGAGGCAAAGCGTCTGGGCATTTCTGTTTCAGATTCCGAACTGGCGGACCGGGTTCAGATGTATCTGCCGGGCATCATGGTGAACGGCAAACTGGACAAGAATCTTTACACTGCTCAACTGGCGGTGAACGCTCCGGGGATGTCCATCGAACAATTTGAGGAACAAGTCCGTCAGAGCTTGCTGGAACAAAAAGTTCAGGAACTGGTGACTTCCACCGTTTCGGTTTCACCTGCCGAGGTTCAGGCGGAATTCCTCCGAAAAAATGAAAAGATCAAGATGGATTACGCCGTGCTCCATCCGGATTCCCTGGAATCGCTGGTGCAAGTTTCTGACGGAGACCTCGCCGCCTATTTCGAGAAAAATAAGGCGAGGTATCAAGTCACCGAACAGCGCGTGGCGCGCTACATTTTGGTTGATCCCTCCGACTTGCAGGCCAAGTCAACCGTGCCGGACGCCGAGATTCAGGCCTATTACAACGAGCATTTGAATTCCTACCAAGTCGAGGACCGCGCGCAAATTTCCCAAATACAGTTCAAGACCATGGGCAAAGGCGACGCGGAAATCGCGGAGATCCGCAAGAAGGCCGAAGACGTGTTGAAAGAAGTGAAGAAGCCCGGCGCGAAATTCGACGAGCTGGCCAAGAAATACTCGGAAGACACTGCGACGAAGGACAAGGGCGGCGACTTAGGCTGGATCGTCCGCCACCAGACAATGCCGGAAATCGAGCGCGCCGCATTCAGCTTGCCCAAGGGATCTGTTTCCGACGTGATACAGACGCAACTCGGCTTTTACATCATCAAGGTGACCGACCGGGAAGTGGCGCACACCAAAACGCTGGCTGAGGTGCTGCCTTCCATCCTGGATGTTCTGGGCACGCAAAAGGCGCGGGCGCTCGCCGATGATGAAGTCCAAAAGATCAGCGACCTCATCCGCCGCACCGCTCATCCATCGCTCGATGACATCGCGAAACAATTTGGATTGACGGTTGGCGAAACCAAGCCGATCACCAGCACGGATTCCACTCCCGAACTCGGCGCTTCGCCGGAATTGCGCTCCGCCATGTTTACTTTGCGGATCGGCGAAGTCAGCCAGCCCATTCCCTCCGACCGCGGCCATGCTGTGATCTCCATCAAGAGCATCATTCCCGCGCATCAGGGCACGCTCGACGAAGTCCGCGCCAAAGTCACCGGCGATTTCCGCCACGAAAAAGCTGTGGACATGGCGAAGCAGCGCGCCGCCGAGCTTGCCAAGCGCGCGCAGGGCGGCGAGGACTTTGCCAAGGCCGCGAAGGCGCTCAACATTGAAATTAAAACCAGCGACCTGATCTCGCGCGAAGGCTCAATCCCGAACGCGGGCACAGCCCAGCAGTTCGTGGCTGCCTTCAGCATTCCGGCTGGCAAAACGGGCGACCCGGTTTATCTAGGAAATGACTGGCTTGTCTACCGCATTGCCGACCATCAGGCCGCTAACCCCGCCGATTTCGAGAAGCAAAAGAAGGACATCGAAGACGCGCTTTTGTCTTCCAAGCGCCAATTGGCATTTGACAGCTTCCGCTTTGCTCTCGAAGACCAATTCAGGTCCGAAGGCAAGCTGAACTTCAACAAAGACGCGCTCAGCAAGTTTGTCGGGACGACCTAAACCACCGTCTAAGTCGTTGATGTATAAGGACTTAACGCCAACATCTTCGCGGTTGTCCTTCTCCCCGCTTTGCGATAAACTATTTTGTGTCCGCAGCAAATGTCCTTTCGCCAGAAGGGCGCTTTAGAGGTAGCTATAGCCTTCCCAGTCCGGCTCAGAAAACTAGGCGTCTTGAAAAAATTGACTTGCGCAGGCCCGCTGACTCCGCGAAGCGGCTTGGAGCATCGCGAAGAGCCTTAACACGTAAGCAGCAGGAACTTCATTTGCACAGGATTGGCACAGGCGCAAAGGTCCTGGGAGGTGCGAGATGGCAGCGAAAACGAATGGCCGCATGAATCATTACCGCTGCAGCATGGAAAAAAACCAGACGGGGAAATACTGCGTAAGGATACGCGCGCGGTTTGCGCGGCGCGGCTGGGAGCTTTCCGTTTATTTTCTGGCGGCCTCACGGGATCACTCCCTCAGGAAGCTCGAACAATCGCTGCGCTTCCTGCAGGAGAATGAAGAGCGGTTGTGGTTCTGGGGAGTGGACCGCTCCGACGACCCGAATTTCGCGGCCGAACTTCTCGACGAAGACTCGCTTAAACTCGACCGCCGGGCAGAATTTCCGCGGAAGGCCTCCGAAATCTTCCTCGCTCCCGATAGCCCAATCGTAGCGACTCTGCTGGCGCCGGTGCGCCGCGATCTCGCCGCCGCCCGCGAACCCCTGCGCGTCGCAAGCGACTAACTTCTTAGTAGTCGGTTAGTCTGCGAGAGGCGCTATTTTGTCCACGAGGGTACGTCACATCAACCTGTGACCTTGGTCACGGAACTTGAGGGTGCGCGAGAGCCAACTAAAACATAAGATGCGAATTCCGCTTCAGGACTTGCGTTTTGCCCTGCGGATGCTGGCGAGGAACAAGGCGTTCACAGTTGTAGTGGTCCTCACTCTCGCCCTCGGCATTGCCGCGAACACCACAATCTTCAGTTGGATCAATGCAACGTTGCTCACTCCTATTCCCGGGGTTTCTCGGCCAAGTGAAATTGTCGCGGTCGAAAACGGCCGCGCAGGCTCATTTTCCTATCCTGATTTTCTGGACCTGCACGACCGCACAAAAAGTTTTGCCGGCCTTACCGCATTTGCCTTCGCGCCGGCGAGTCTGACGGGAGACGGCAAGCCCGAGCGGGTCTGGGCCACGATGGTCACAGCCAACTACTTCGACGTCCTTGGCGTGAAGCCCGCTTTTGGACGCGGCTTCCTCACGGGGGAAGACAAATCCCCGAACGGCGCGCCGGTCGCGGTCATCAGTGACCTCCTCTGGCAGCGCAGATTTGGGGCCGATACAGCTATCGTGGGACGGATCATTCACCTCAACACTCGCCCTTTTACGATTGTCGGCGTCGCCACGCCCGAATTTCAGGGCAGCACGAGCGGTCTTCGCTTTGATCTCTGGGTGCCGTTGACGGCCGCTAGAGAACTCGCGGAAGGCGGCAAGGATTTACTGGACATGCGCGGCACCGATTGGTTGAATGTGTTGGGCCGATTGAATCCGGGGTTGGGCCGCGAACAAGCGCAGACAGAATCGACAGGCATTCTGCAGCAGATTGCGTCACAGTTCCCCGATTCGCACCGGGGCGTAAACCAGGTCACGCTCTATCCGCTTTGGCGCGCGCCGAATGGCGCGAATGCTTTTTTCTCCACGCTCTTGCCGATCCTGATGGGCGTTGCGGGTGTCGTGCTCCTGCTCGCGTGCTCCAACGTTGCAAACCTCCTGTTGCTGCGAGGCCTTTCTCGGCGGAAGGAGATGTGCATTCGGCTCTCTCTGGGCGCTGGGCGCTTCCGGTTGATCCGGCAACTTTTCGTGGAAAACATGCTGCTCTCGTTCGCCGCGGGCGGAATCGCGCTGCCCATAACCATGTGGACCTCCAGCCACTTCATGGATTTCGCGCCCATGACAGATTTCCCTATCTGGATTTCTGTGGCCGTCGATCATCGAGTTCTTCTCGCTACATTTACCGTCACGCTCGCCAGCGGGATGCTTTTCGGCATACTGCCTGCCCTGCGGGCATCCGGCATGAATCCCGCAAGCGCGCTCAAGGACGAATCCGGCGCCCTGGCTGGCGGGCGGAGCAAGGCGCGGCTCTCCACCAGTCTGGCGGTCGCTCAGATTGCACTCTCCTTGACCTTGCTTGTGTCAGCAGGACTGTTTATCCGTAGCTTCCATGCCACGCAGAACTTCGATCCCGGCTTCAATCCGCGAAATGTCTTGCTGGCGTCGTACGACCTCTTTCCCAACGGATACAAACAAGCGGATGGCGTGAGATTCCATCGGCAAGTTCTCGATAATATTGAGGCAGTTCCCGGAGTTCTTTCGGCCGGGCTTGCGGATTGGGTGCCGCTTGGATTTGTCTCGAACTCCGACAGTTTCACCCCCGAGGGCTATGTGGCCGGCCCTCACGAGGCCGTCAGTGCTGGAGTTGCACGCGTAAGTCCGGGCTACCTTGCGACGGTGGGAATTCCGCTCCTCACTGGCCGCGACTTTACACCGCACGACTCGTCGGACTCACAGGCCGTGGTAATCATCAACGACGCTTTGGCCGGCAAGTATTGGCCCAACCAGAACCCCATTGGCAAGCGCATTCGCGTTGAAGAAAAATGGGCCATCATCATCGGTGAGGCGCGCACCACGCGTTACTACGATCTGAACGAGCGGCCGCAGCCGTTCCTCTATCTCCCCCTCTACCAGTTCTATTCCTCCGCCGTGATTCTTCACGTCCGCACGGCAACCGATCCTCTCTCGTCATCCGGCGCAATTGCGCAAGCCGTTCACAAATTAAATGCTGACCTGCCCGTCTTCGACGTCTCCCTGATGACTGCGCGAATCGGAGTTTCCTCGTTCGTCCAGCGGATGGCGGGAACTTTTGTGGGGGCCTTTGGCATCATCGCGCTCGTGCTCGCCGCGGCGGGAATTTATTCCGTGATCGCCTATGGCACCAAGCGGCGCACACATGAAGTGGGAATCAGGATGACGCTTGGCGCGCAGCGGAAAGATGTGCTTCGCCTCATTCTGGGGCAAGGCGCGAAGATAACGATGCTCGGCGTGGCCATCGGCCTCGCAGCCACGTTTGCGTTGACGCGTCTGATGGCCAGCCTGCTATTTGGTGTTAGCGCAACAGATTTGGTCACATTCGTCAGTGTCGCGGTTCTCTTGACGATTATCGCGCTGGCTGCGTCGTATATCCCCGCGCTCCGAGCCACCCGCGTCGACCCCGTGGTCGCATTGAAATACGAATAATCCTTCGCGCAAAAGATTCACAATCTTTTCGTTGTATCAATACCATATAAGCGCACGGGGAGTTGCGATGGCTCTCTCGTACCCAAGTGGATGGACATCCCGCAAACCTGATTCGTGGACATCTCTGGCGATTCTTCCCGAGCGACGGCGCCCTCGGCGGCAATCCATTTGGCCGAAGTCGCAGGCCCAGGAGAGCGGCCCACTGCTATTTTTTTCTTAGCTTGGAATCAGGATCAGCAAAAGCAAGGCAATCGTTCAGTTCGTCTTCGGCTTGAAAACCAAGTTCACCGGCAGCGACACGGATCCAATCGCGTTGCTCTTCGTGTCTCGCACGAACACGCGCACTTACATTGGTTTGTCTTTGATGATTTGACTTGGCAGATGGTTTGTCTTACCCATCACAATGCAACACGTTCTGCCCCCAACGGTGAAGGTCGCTTGGTAAGCTGTTCTAAAGCGGAGTACCCTGCATGTGGATTCTAGCCAATCCGCGCAATCGATGAATATGGACTCCCTACTTCAAGACTTACGATTCGGATTCCGCATGCTGCTGAAGGCGCGCGGTTTCAGTGCCGCGTGTGTACTGACTCTCGCGCTGGGGATCGGCTGCGCCACGACGATGTTTAGCCTCTTCGAGGGTCCGATTCTGAATCGCCCTCCCGTGCGTGATTTAGACCGAATCGCCAACGTGTGGGCCGTCAATGATCAGACGGGAACGGATCGCGGTCTTTTTTCCATCCCTAATTTCCTCGACTTAAGAAGCCGCAACACAGGATTCGAGGAAGTGGCAGCGCTTGCACGCACGGACAAAGTATTAAGGGTAACGGGGGAGCCGCACCGAGTGGCGGCGTTAATGGTCTCCGCGAATTACTTTCACATGCTGGGCGCAATCCCAAAACTTGGACGCGTGTTTAATCAAGGTGAGGAACAGCCGGGCGCGCCGCGCGTTGCCGTGATCGGTGAGGCGATGTGGCGCACGAATTTCGGCGCAAGACCAGACGTACTCGGCCAGAGAATCCGCTTCAATGACGATACCTACACCGTGATTGGCGTGATGCCGGAAAGCTTCTGGTTTCAAAGTCAGGGAAATGAAGTATGGATGCCGCTCACCCTCGACCCCTCTGCGAGCCGAAGTGAGGGGACCGTCATGGTCGTTGGGCGCATGAAGAAAGGCGTTACCGGCGAACAGGCGAACGCGGAAATGGCAGTTCTGGGACGCGCGTTGAGTCTTCAATTCCCCTCGGCGAACCGGGGCATGGGAATGCGCGCCGTCACCTACGAAAGTGAGATGAACAAGAGAACGGGGCTGAGCCTCGCATTCGGCATCGGTCCATCGATCCTTGTACTTTTGATTGGGTGCGCAAACATTACGACCTTGCTCCTGGCGCGCGGGTTCGCTCGCCAAACCGAGTTTGCGACGCGCGCGGCACTGGGGGCAAGGCGCGGCAGAATTGTGCGGCAACTACTTTCCGAATACTTGCTGATTGCCATAGCAGGCGGTCTTGTAGGGATTTTGGCCGCGTACGGCGGCGTTGCCGTGTTGCGACGCGCTTTTGAATCCGTGCAGCCGCATTTAGCCGCAACCCTCGGTCTGAACGGACATGCGCTCGCATTCGGCATGTTGGCGGCGCTATTTATTCCCTTGTTGTTTGGTTTGATTCCTGCGATGCGCGTGACGAAGAGCACCTTGAACGATGCGCTTCGGCAGACTTCGACGACAACCGGCGCTCAAGTTAACCTCAAGCGTCTACCCTTGGTCGTACTTGAAATTGCGATGTCGATGACCTTGCTGATAGTGACCACATCGGCGGTGCGTACAATGTCCTCCATTGAGCGGATTGCGCCCCCGAGAATTGATACAAGCAAGGTAATCACATTCACCATCACACCCACTCCACCTGACTCGAAATTAGATCGGTTGATAGCCGAGCTAAGTTCTGCAGCCGGCGTCGAGGCCGTGGGATTCACTTCCGACTTCCCTTTGGGTGCTTCCCGCGGTTCCCTTCATCCGCTTTCGGTGAGGCACGAGGGGGTTAGTGTCGAAGCGTCCGCAGTCCAATTGAGTGTAGATCGCGGTTTCTTCGATGTATTGCGGCTCCCCACAATTCAAGGAGAGCTTGCTCCCAACCGTCTGGGGGGTGCGGTCGTCTCGGAAGCATTTGCCCGCCGCTACGGCAGCGACGCAGTGGGACTCCAGGTTCGGCTTGGCGATAATCCTTGGGTCTCGGTCACTGCCGTCGTGCCGGATTGGCTGACCGACGCCCGTTCGGGTGACTCGCTTCCGACCGTCTATTTTCCACTTTCAAAGGCCGATACCACGTCGCATGTTGTGGTGCGGGCCGAGGGCGGGCCCGCTGTGATTCCAGCATTAAAGCGAGCTGTTGTGGCGTGGAACCCCGATCAGCCAATGGATGATTGCAAGACGGTAGCTCAATCTATCAAAGAAGAGTTCGCGGGATCGGATCTCGTGGTCCAATTAATGGCCTCGTTTGCAATTCTCGCTCTTGCTCTGGCATGCATCGGCGTGTATGGCGTTATGAGTTACTCCCTCACCCGCCGGACGCGCGAAATGGGAATTCGCATGGCACTTGGCGCCACGCCGACCGGGTTATTCAAGCTTGTTCTGAAGGAAGCGTCCATCTTGATGGCTGTTGGCCTTGGCACTGGGTGGTTGGTCGGAGTAGGCGCGGGGCACCTCCTTGCGCATGAGCTTGTCGTCGCGCCCTCCGATCCTCTGACGGCAATCGTATGCTCGGCAACGATTCTAATCACGGGGTTGGCGGCGAGCTTCATTCCCGCACGGCGCGCGGCTCACGTAAATCCGATGGTCGCCTTGAGATTCGAATGATCTTTCAGCAGGGTGCAATTCACTGACCTGCGGCGCACAACAGGCTTTTGAAGTGGAGTGGCAAGAGGTTCAGCCTTTTCTGCGCGACAACCGGCAAACTTTAGTTCGTCTTCGGCTTGAAAACCAAGTTCACCGGCAGCGACACGGATCCAATCGCGTTGCTCTTGGTGTCTCGCACGAAAACGCGCACCTCCGCGGCCTTCGCGGAAATCGGCAGGATGCGCCCGAAGTGCAGCCCTTCTTTTCTGGCCTTTGAATAAGTATCTCTGTCCAACTCCATCTTCACTTCGCTGGTTTCGCTGACGACCGGGATGCCCTCTTTGTCGTATTGCGCCAGAACCACTTCCAGCCTGCCCGTAGTCCGATCGCCTTCGTGGTTGAAGCTTACATCCGACTCATTCACCACCACCTCCATCACCATCGTCCGCGCTTCGAGCGCCTCCTTGGGCTCGACATGCACGGAGACGCCCACTCCCGTCGCATCCAGAGGGCTTGACATCGCCGTCCTCCAGACCTGTGCGGTCTTCAAGTTCTCAACATAGTCCGGCGGCTGCGCAAAATATCCGCTCCGGTAATGCAGGGAAACGCCGGGGCGCGTCGTGGTCAGCCGCAGCCTATGGAATTTTCCGTTCCAATCGTCGTGGTCCGGGTAATAGGCGATCATGTAGCTCACTCGCGCGTCGTCCATCGCCTTTGAAATCGAGCCGCCGATATCATTGGTGTTGTAATACGCGGCCCCGCCGGTCCGCGTCGCAAGGGCATTCATGGTATCGAAGGAATCCGCATATATCGCGCTTCGATAGCCCGGCGCTTGAAAAGTGGTGGGACTGAAATAGGGACTTTGATTGCCATTGATAACTGCGGAATCGGTTCCGGAGCCAATCAGGCCGCGAGCGTCGACGGGATAAATAGCGATGTTGGCGTTGCCCAGCGCGCGAACGGCGCGCTCCAATTCCTGGTCAAACTGGCGAGACTCTTGAATATAAAGGCCTTCGGAGCCCGTGGTAAGACTTGTGGCGGGTCCTGAAAAATTCGAAGGTCTCATACCAGCGCCGCCCGCGTCCGACTGATAAGCCGCCATGTATGAGTTGTTTCCTTCCTTGTCCAAACCGATGCTCAGGGGAAAGGCGGAAGAAATCCAGACGAGATTCTTTCGTCCGGGGATCCGCATCACATGGTCCGCGATGGCTTCAAATGCCTGGGTGGTGGTTTCCGCCCTGTTAATTGCGGCGAAATCCGAAAACCTTTGCTTGGCCAAATTTATAAATGCGTCCATCCCCGGATCATTTCTAGCGGAACCAAAAACCGGGGGGGTGTTTTCATAGGAAGCGTCCACCGAATCCGGCGACCAGTAAGTGTCGATTGCCTTAAGGAGCGAAGCCATGTCGCTCGTAAAATCGTGGAGAACATACAGGCGGCCCGCAAGAGCGTAGAGCGCCACGCGATCGTTAGGTTGCATCTGATGGAGCAGCTTCACGAGTTGGTTTCTTGCCGGAATCAGGTCCGACTGCTTTGTATTTTCATAATCCAAAAGAATTAGCGTCACGTTACCCGGCACGCCCGCCTTTTGTTCGATCAGGTTGGTGAAAGTATTGGGAGGCAACTCTCGCAGTTGGGCCTCTTGTGAACGCGACTCTTTCGTCTCCAGCGAAAACCACGCGATTTGCTGAAGCTTGCCTTCGTCCCAGAGCTTGAAGTCACTCTGCTTCAGGTTGGCCACCGGCTTGCCGTCTTTATCCTTGGCGACAACATCCACCTGGATCATCTGCCGCACGACGCGCAGCGGCGGATGGGTCGATTGCTGTGCCGGAGCCTGGCTCTGCTGCGGTGGCGGCGGCGGAGCGGATTGCACGGACTGGCCGCGGACTGCAACCGCGATCCCTGCCGTGAGGAGCAAGGTGCTTGCGCACATTTTTAAGCTGCGATGAGTATGATTCCGATTCGAGCCTTTCCGGGAAGGATGAAGCAATTCCATGATGCACCTCTTCTACTTGATTATGAGTGAATTCTACGCCTGTAATGCCGTCCGGCAAAGAAATCCATTTTCTCGAAAGCCGCGAATTCCCAGCGATTACTTTGAGCCTTTTTCCTTGGAATTGGTTGCAACGTGCAAATTTATTGATTTGCTTTCGGCTTGAAAACCAAGTTCACGGGAAGTGACACGGATCCAATCGCATTGCTCTTTGTGTCTCGCACGAAAACGCGCACCTCCGCAGCCTTCGCGGAAATCGGCAGGATGCGCCCGAAGTGCAGCCCTTCTTTTCTGGCCTTTGAATAAGTATCTCTGTCCAACTCCATTTTCACTTCGCTGGTTTCGCTGACGACCGGGATGCCTTCTTTGTCATATTGCGCCAGAACCACTTCCAGCCTGCCTGTGGTCCGGTCGCCCTCATGGCCGAAGCTCACGTCGGATTCGTTCACCACCACCTCCATCACCATCGTCCGCGCCTCAAGCGCCTCTTTGGGCTCGACATGCACGGACACTCCCACGCCCGTCGCGTCCAGTGGGCTTGACATCGCTGTTTTCCAGACTTGGGCGGTCTTCAGGTTTTCAACGTAGTCCGGCGGCTGCGCAAAATATCCGCTGCGGTAATGCAGTGACACGCCCGGGTGAGTCGTGGTCACGCGCAGCCTGTGGAATTTTCCGTTCCAGTCATCGTGATCCGGATAGTAGGCAATCATGTAGCTCACGCGCGCGTCGTCCATAGCCTTCGAGATTGAGCCGCCGATGTCATTGGTGTTGTAGTACGCCTTCCCGCCGGTCCGCGACGCAAGGGCATTCATAGTGTCGAAGGAATTCGCATACACCTCGCTTCGATAGCCCTGCGCTTTAAAAGTGGTAGGGCTGAAATAAGGATTTTGATCCCCACCAACAGCCATATCTGAAGTACCAGAGCCGATCAGACCTCGAGCGTCTACAGGATAGAGGGCGATATTGGCGCTGCCCAGCGCGCGAACGGCGCGGTCCGCTTCCTGGCTGAACTGGCGATTTTCCTGGATATAGAGCCCTTCGCCGCCGGTGCCTCCGGTCCCACCATAGCTCGAAGGTCCCAAGCCTGCGGGGCTCGCGTCCGCTTGATAGGCTGACATACCCGAATTGTTTCCCTCTTTATCTAGTCCGATGCTGAGCGGAAAAGCAGAGGAAATCCAGACCAGATTTTTCCGGCCGGGAATACTCATCAGGTGTTCTGCGATCGCCTCAAATGCGGTGGACGTGGCTTCCACCCTGTTAATCGCAGAGAAGTCAGACATCTTCTGATTTGACATGTTGATAAATGCGTCCATCGCCTGATCGTGAACAGCGGAGTTAAAAACTGGGCGAAAATTCTCATAGGAGGCGTCCACGGAATCGGGTGTCCAGTACGTGTCAATTGCTTTCAGGAGTGAGGCCATGTCGCTCGTAAAATCATGGAGAACATACAGGCGGCCCGCAAGGGCGTAGAGCGCCACGCGATCGTTAGGTTGCATCTGATGGAGCAGCTTCACGAGTTGGTTTCTTGCCGGAATCAGGTCCGACTGCTTTGTATTTTCATAATCCAAAAGAATTAGCGTCACGTTACCCGGCACGCCCGCCTTTTGTTCGATCAGGTTGGTGAAAGTATTGGGAGGCAACTCTCGCAGTTGGGCCTCTTGTGAACGCGACTCTTTCGTCTCCAGCGAAAACCATGCGATTTGCTGCAACTTGCTTTCGTCAAAAACCTTGAAGTCACTTTGCTTCAGATTTGCCACCGGCTTGCCGTCCTTATCCTTGGCGACAACATCCACCTGGATCATTTGGCGGACAACGCGTATCGGCGGGTGCGTGGATTGTGACGGAGTGGATTGGCTCTGCCGCGGGGGTGGCGGCGGTGGAGGAGATTGCACGGATTGGGCAAACACTGCGGCCGTCAGACCGGCTGAAAATATAGCCGCGGCAACGCTCAGCTTCCAGGACACATGATTATGATTTCGATCTGAGGCTCGTTGCGAAAGAAAAAGCGAGACCATGACGCACCACCACCTTTGAGGGTCAATAACTGCGTTTCCCCTTCCACACCATCTTCTCCAACTTGAATTCAGCCACCACTCCAACTCCGCCCGGGATCCTCGGAGCCGGGGGATCGTTTAGGCTCGTCGTTAACTGCGCAACAATCGATGGACTCGGAAACTCGACGGTAAACATCTTGTCGGCCTCTTGAATAATGGGCTCGTTGTTTTTCGTTCGCGGAAAATATATCTCGAATGCCCGATCCGCAGGGTTTAGTCTGTCGAACCTGAATGGCGGAATGTAGTCGCCCCTTTGATTGATCAGGAAAATATTATTCTTAATCTTGTCTTCCGAGATGTGGTTCCAGTATTCCATCAACTCGTTTTGATATGGACTTGGCCCTGTGTAATCCACATGGATCAGGATGACTTCATCAAACGTCCGATCCAGAATGGTTTCCGCCTGCGCATCAAACGCTTTCTTGTGCGCATCGTCCATCTTGTTGTATTTGTTGGCGATCTGTAGATAGCGGATGTAGGCTTCCCGCACTGGAACGGAGGACCTATCCTGAATGTAATAGTGTACGGAGGGATCTCTTGCGGCGTGTGTGGCTCGCATTGAAGTCATGCTCTCTGGCTGGGTGGAAGATGCGTCGCCTATTATGATTGGCTGCTGCCACTGAAACGTCCAGGGCGAGTTATACAGCATTTTCATGCAGTCATCCTTGGACCAATTCTTCCAGTCGGTTTTCACCCAGAAGTCTTCCGCGCGAACGCTCAAGGTGGTAAATGCAAGGACGGCTAGCGCCAAGACGGCTGGCATTCCGGTTAAATACCGCCGCATATTCGACTCCAATTCCACAAGCGAGCGAACACTTACAACTATTATACGCTTCCTTAATTTAAGGGCTAAACAATCTGAACCCCGGCCACATGAATAAGTTGTGTTCTCTATGCCCGATTTCTGCGCTTCCGCCGCCCAATAAGTGAATTTGCCGTCTATTCGAATGCTCTCCCCCGAACGGCGATCATCTCGTTCCGAGTAACCGATTCCAAATATGTCATTTTTTACTCCTGGAATTGAGTAGGTTGACCTACTCAATTTTTTCTCAGTGGATGTGCCTGGTTAATTGAAGTGAATAAAGCCTTTATTTACAATAGGATACGGGCGTTTCCCACTGGGCCAAGCAATCGATTTCCAAAGCGATTTTCCCGCGAAATGTTATAACCAATTTCCTACGAAGCCTCACGGAGCACGACTTCACCCGCGCCAATCCGCTGGTCATTCAAATAAAGTTTGTATTTGAAGGAGCCGGGATTTGTTCCCGGGCGCGGCGGACCGCTCAAAAGTCGCGAGCCGGCGGGAGCTTGATAAACGTTGGAGGAAAATGGACAGCGGTTGGGATCAAATTCAATTTTTAAATTTCCCGCATCCGAAAGCCAAAGCACCTGATCGTTTGGCCCGATGACAACAACTTCAGGAATCACTCCGACAAGAACTAATTTCTCCGCCATCTCTCTGGGCCTCGATTTACTTTAACAATTCAACCGCCGCGGCGATGTGCCGCGCGGAAATTCCAAACTTGGCGATCAATTCATCCGGCTTCCCGGAATGCGGCACGCGATCCACCGCCAGCCGCTTCACCTTTGTTGGCAGCGCGCCCGCGTCCGCAAGCGCGGCGAGCACCGCTTCACCAATGCCGCCTTCGTGGTAATGGTCTTCCACGGTGACGAGTTTTCCCTGTCCCGCGCGAATTTCCGCGCCGAGTTTCGCGCCGTCGAGTGGCTTCACGCAATACAAATCAATAACACGCGCCGCGATTCCTTTTGCTTTCAACTGGTCGCACGCTTTCAACGATTCGTGCACCGTGATTCCCGCGGCGATAATTGTTACCGCGTCACTCGCGCTTTGCCGCAATACTTTGAAGCCGGGCACGGGAAATTCATCGGTGGCGGAATAAAGCAGCGCCGTTTTCGGGCGCGACGTTCGGATGTATGTGATGCCGGGAATCCGCGCGGCGATTTCCGTAACACGTTCCGCGGAAACTCCGTCGCAAGGATAGAAAACCACCGCGCCGGGAATCGCGCGAAACATCGCCAGATCTTCGAGGCCCATTTGCGATGGCCCGTCTTCGCCGATGCTCACGCCGCAATGCGAGCCGCAAAGTTTTATTGACGCGCGGCTCACCGCCGCCATGCGGACCTGATCGTAAGCGCGCGAAAGAAAACACGCGAAGCTCGCGGCAAACGGAACCATTCCCTGCGCGGCGAGGCCGACGCTCATCGCGACCATATTTTGTTCGGCGATATAGCCCTGAATCAACCGCTCCGGATAAGCCTTCTCCAGTGTTTCTGAAAACGTGGAATTTTTTACGTCGCCATCCACGGCCACGACTTTGGTATTCACCGCGCCAAGTTTTTTCAGCGCGATGCCGTAGGCTTCGCGCGTCGCCACCTGCGTTCCGGCCGGGTAATCGGGCGGCGCGGGCGCCGGAAAATCAGGAGGTACGGGCAGCGACGTTCGCGCGTACGAGCGGCCGTCATCCGGCACAACCGGCGGCAACGATCCCATTTCTGCAAGCGCCTTTTCGAGTTGGTCCGGCGAAAGCGGCTTGCCGTGCCAGTTGTCTCGATCCGCAAGAAAACTTACGCCGTGACCTTTTTCCGTGCGTGCAATGATCGCGGTGGGTTTGTCGGATGCCGCGCACGCGCGGTCGAGCGCCGCGACAACGGCTGCCGCGTCGTGTCCCTCAATCACTTCGGCGCGCCAGCCTTCGGACTCGAATTTGCGCTGGTAGATTTCCAGGTTGTGCTGATACATCGTGCGCCCGCTTTGTCCGAGCGCGTTCACATCGGCAATGGCAGTGATGTTGGTGATGCTCGCGTGCGCCGCAAACGCGGCGGCTTCCCACACGTTGCCTTCCGCCATTTCGCCATCGCCCAGCAAAACGTAAACGTGCGCATCGCTGCCTGCGATTTCCGCACCGTGCGCGAGTCCCACGCCGACGGAAAGTCCCTGACCGAGCGAGCCGGTCGCGGCGTCAACGCCGGGGATCAGTGGCGTCGGATGGCCTTCGAGTTCGCTCGTGAGCTGGCGCAAAGTCATCAGCCGAGAAATGGGGAAAACGCCCGACTCGGCGAGAGCCGCGTAGAGAATCGGCGCGGCATGCCCCTTGGAAAGTACGAACCTGTCGCCGGAGATCGCGTTGGGATTCTTCGGGTCGAAGCGCATCGCATGGAAAAAAATGCCGGCAACCAATTCAGCGCAGGAAAGGCATGAGGTCGGATGGCCGCTTGCCGAGGCCGTTGTCATGCGCATCGAGTGAATGCGCAACAGGCGCGCCTTCTCGCGAATCGTTTCGATTGAGTTGCTCTGCAATGAGCTTCCCGGAACGGCTGTCATGCCGAAATCCTCCGTGATTGATTCTTCCTTTGCATTCTACATCGAATCGGAAATCCGCCGCGCGCGTGCATTGTGGAATTCGGGCGGCGCCGCGAAGTACTAGCTGTTCCGTTGCGTTCGCCTCTGGCGAAAAGCGCGCATCCGCGATACATTCACGAGCCGTCGCTGGTGTGTGCCCGCCTTTGCGCGAGGCAACAGGTTTGAATCTGCTCAGGAGGCAGCTCGATTATGAAAGCCCTTTCTTCGCGGAAGTCATTGAAGCAAATCCGTTTTGCGTGGCCGATCCTGTTGGCCGCACTGATAATTTCGACTGTGGTTGTCACAAACCTGCTCGCGCAAAATCCGCAGATGCAGGGCGGCGGCGCGCAGGCCGCGCCTGTTACACCGAACTGGGATATGGCCGCGCGCTGGACGCCCGCGAAAATCGGCAAGCTAATATTTGATACAAGCGTGACGCCGCACTGGTTCATGGAATCCAACCGCTTCTGGTACAGCTTTGAGACGACGGATGGCACGCACTATTGGATCGTGGACCCGGTGAAGAAGACGAAGACGCCGCTTTTCGACAACGCCAAGGTCGCGGCGCAACTTTCGTTGCTTACCGGATTTGCTTATGACGCGCAGCATTTGCCTATTCGCAATTTGCACCTTGGGAAAAAGGACACCGTGCTCACGTTTGAAGTGATGGTGTCAAAAGATGCGGTGATCCCGAACGAGGAAAAGAAGGAAGAAAAGACCGACGAAACGAACCAGGAACAGAACCAGACCGAACAGCAGCAACAGCAGGGAGGACGCGGCCGCGGCGGACGGGGCGCAGCGGCAGGCGCTCCCGCAACACCGCCGGAAACAACGCGCACAATTTATTTCGAGCTGGAAATCGCTTCCGGAAAAATCACGCGCCTCGACAAATTCGAGCCGAACACCGCGCGTCCGCGATGGGCATCTTCGATTTCGCCCGACAGCAAAACGATTCTTTTCGCGCGCGGATTCAACCTATACATGATGGACGACGCCAACTACAAGAAGGCGCAGAAGAATCCCGGCGACACAACCGTCGTTGAAACGCAACTCACCACCGATGGTGAAGAGCACTTCAGTTACGCGCGAGTCCTGCTCGACGAAGAACAGCAGATGCTCAAGCGCGACCAGCGCAATGACAAGGTGAAGCCCGGCCCGCGCACGCCCGCCATCGGAGTGGAATGGTCGAAGGACTCGAAAAAATTCAGCGTTATCCGCGCCGATGAGCGCAAGGTTGCAGATTTGTGGGTCATCCATACGCTCGCGAATCCGCGGCCCATTCTTGAAACTTACCGGTACGCAATGGCGGGCGACGAGAACGCGCCGCAATTTGAGATGTACGTTTTCGACGTGGCTTCCAAGGCGCGCGTGACGATCAAGGCTGAATCATTCAAGGATCAGACGGTTCAAGTTTCCACTGACCGCGTGACGTACCGCTCGCGCGAACTGCAGCAAATACGCGACGATGGCGAAGGCGGCGGAGGAGGAGGAAGAGGCGGAGGTGGTGGCGGCGGAATGTTCGGCGGCATCACGCCCATCTGGCTCGCGGACACCAACGACAAGCTTTATTTCGAGCGTTCGAGCCGCGACCTGCACCGCGTGGATTTTTGCGTTGCAGACACCGCGACCGGCACGGTGAAATCACTCATCCAGGAGCGCGCAAACGTTTTCATTGACGTGAAGCCCGTGCACATCCTGAACAACGGCGCCGAAATTCTATGGTGGTCCGAGCGCGATGGTTGGGGCCACTACTATCTCTACGACGGTGCAGGCGCGCTGAAGAGCCAGATCACTTCCGGCGAGTACATGACGGACAACATCGTTTCGGTGGACGGCAAGGCACGGTCGATGTATTTCACGGCGAATTCACACGAGCCCGATGAGGACCCGTATTATTCGCATCTTTACAAGGCGAACCTCGATGGCACTGGCCTGAAACTTCTCACACCCGGCAGTTTCGATCACGCGGTAAGCACTTCCGACGACGGCAGGCTTTTCATTGATACTTTCTCGCGCGTGGACACCGCGCCGAAGTCAACGCTGGTGGACAATATGGGCACGGTCGTCACGGAACTCGAGACAGCTGATGTCCACCGTCTACTCGAAGCCGGCTTCAAATATCCGGAGCCGTTTCACATCAAAGCGGATGACGGCATCACGGACATCTACGGCGTGATGTACAAACCGTTTGACTTCGATGCGCGCAAGAAATACCCGCTCATCGAATACGTGTATCCGGGGCCGCAAACGGAGAGCGTCACGAAGACCTTTAACGCGCGGAATGCCAGCGGCACGCTTGCCAACGTCGGTTTCATCGTCATCGAAGTCGGCAACCGCGGCGGCAATCCGAACCGCGACCGGTGGTACGAAACATTCGGCTACGGGAACCTGCGCGACTACGGCCTCGCGGATAAGAAAGCCGCCGCCGAGCAACTCGCCGCGCTCCATCCTTATATTGACATCAACCGCGTCGGCATCTGGGGGCACAGCGGCGGTGGATTCATGTCCGCGGCGGCGCTCCTCGAGTTTCCGGATTTCTTCAAGGTGGCGTGGTCAGAATCCGGCAACCACGAGAACCAGGTTTACAACAAGTATTGGAGCGAGAAATATCACGGCATCAAGGAAGAGGCGGAGAAGGATGGCACCGTCAAATTCCTTTACAACATTGACAAGAACTCCGAGCTGGCGAAGAACTTGAAAGGCCACTTGATGCTCACCACTGGTGACATGGACAACAACGTCCACATGGCCAATACCATGCGGCTGGCCGATGCGCTCATTCGTGCCGACAAGCGATTCGACATGCTTGTATTGCCTGGGCAGCGTCACGGTTACACCACGGACGGCGATTACGTAATGTGGCAGCGGATGAATTATTTCAGCCGCTGGCTGCTTGGTTCATCGGAAGACGGCGCGGATCTCATCGAGCTTCAGCGCGAACGCGCCAACCTGGGCGACACGGCGCGTGGGCGCGGAGCCGGAGGGACTGGACAGACGCCGCCTCCGCCACCCGACGATGATCGCTGTTGCAGTCGGTAGCGAATTGGCCCCATCCTTGTTCCGCGTTGTGGAAGGTTGTCGGGGAGTCAATGGAGTAAAGACGTACATGCTGAAAGGGAAAGAAAAAGGCAGGATTAAGGCTGGCGAAGGTTCGCTAATCGGCAACGCTGGAGAATATTACGTTGTGGCGGAGCTCCTGAAGCGCGGAGTGATTGCAGCATTGGTTCCCCGAAACACACCTGCTTTTGATGTTCTTGCGACAAGCAGCGATCGGACGATCAGAATTAGGGTGAAGACAAAATCCTCAGCCTATTCCCAATGGCAATGGGTGGTAAAAAAAGACGGTACAATCTTTCGTTCCATTTCTGACCAGGATGACTTTACAGTGCTCGTAGACCTTGCTATCGACAACAAGGACTTGAAGTTTTTTGTTGTTCCAACCCGAAAAGTAGACCTCTGGCTGAACGCTGACTACCGTAAATGGGTCGAAGCTCCTGGTAAATACGGGCAGGCTCACGACCCAACCAACAAGAAGAGGACCCTGGATCAGGACGAACACTCAACGGATTTAGAACCGTACCTAAATGGCTGGGAAATTCTCTGGCGGAGTAAATGACGTATCGGCTTCTAGTCATGAATGAGCATCTTTGGACACATCAGACTCGAAAATGAACACTTCGCTTGATCGCATCCTCGAATCTTTGGAAAAACATCAGTTGGGCCTGTGCGACGATTGTCTCTCACGGTTTACGAACGTGACCCCTAGGCAGCAGGTGAACACGATTTGTAATGGACTCGCACAAAGAAGGACGACTTTGCGAGCTAAAGAAAACTGTCCCATTTGCCATTCACTAAAACTGGTTAATCGTCTTCCTGACCGGGCAACTGCGAAGAAAGTCGATGAACCGAAGACAGATAGGAAGGTTAGTGAGTCCAACGCACTTTTTATACACGACGCGTCAGCTAAGATTGACCAAATACGCAGAAAAATAGTCGAGATGCTTAACTCAGTTGAAGGAATTGGAAAGAGGGAAGAAGGGCTAGCAGGCAGGGTGTCTCGAATGAGGGATGAAGCCCTTTTGCCTGGTTCAATCGCATGCATGATGCTTACATTGAATTCGCTTCGCAATTTGATGGTTTATGAAGGATTTGCTCCCGGCCAAAATGAATCCAACGTGATCGATTCGGCATGGGCAGCGATTCAAGGTTGGGCGAACACGAAGAAAAATGCATGACCAGGTACACAACAGGAGAGAAGCGCCGTGATGACTCAGGAAAACAACGGACGCATGGACTACATTGAATTCCCCGCCACGGATATCGCCAAAACGAAGGCATTCTACATAAAGGTTTTCGGATGGAAATTCACCGATTACGGGCCGGATTACACCAGCTTTGAAGACGGGCGCATCTCGGGTGGCTTCACCAAGGAACGCAGAGTTGTGAACGGCGGGGCATTGATTGTGCTCTACGCGAGTGACCTGGCCGCTTGCGAGGCGAAGGTGAAGGCTGCGGGCGGCAAGATCGTGAAGCCTATTTTTGAGTTTCCGGGCGGCCGCCGCTTCCATTTCACGGACCCCAGCGGCAACGAACTGGCTGTTTGGTCGGAATAATAGCCTTCAAAGCGGGATATCGCGGCCGACTCTAGCCCCTCCGTGGGAGGGATGAGCGCATTTAGCTCGCCCAAGCTTTGCGCGGCTCGCTCGGCTTGCTGCCCCCCCGGCTCTTCGGCTATAGTCAGGCCCTCAAAACTTCCTTCCAGGGACGGTAAGACCATGTCGGGTTGGCTGAAGCGGATCATGCCGCGCGCGGACAACTTCTTTGAGATGTTCATCGCTCTGGCCGAAAACATTCACAAGGGATCGGCGGTGCTCGTCGAGATGTTTCAGAAGGGCGACGGAGCGGCCAAGTACGCGGACCGCATCAAGGACATCGAGCACGCGGGCGACGACATGACGCACACGCTCATGACGCGCCTGAACAAGACTTTCATCACGCCGTTTGACCGCGAAGACATCCAGCTCCTTTCCAGCCGCATCGACGACGTGATTGACCTGACGGACGCCGCCGCGAGCCGCATGGTGACCTACCGCATTGACCGCGTGATGCCCGGCGTCGCGGATCTGGCCGCCATCCTCCACGAAGCCACCGGACAGGTTGCCGCCGCCGTGCGCACACTCGGCAAGCAGGATCACATCCTGAGCTATTGCATCGAAATCAACCGGTTGGAAAACGAGAGCGACCGTGTGAGCCGCGATCTGATGGCCAAGCTTTTCGTGGAAGAAAAAGACCCCGTGGAGATTATCAAGTGGAAGGAAATTATTGAGGTGATCGAAACGGCCGTGGACAAGTGTGAAGACGTGGCCAACGTGATCGAAACTGTGACTTTGAAAAACGCATGAGGCGCGGCCGGCTCTGAATCTCCGCCAAATAGAAAATGTCCGCTTTTCACCTCCTCGTTCTCATCATCGCCATCACGCTTGCATTTGATTTTTCAAATGGCTGGCACGACGCCGCTAATTCGATCGCCACCGTCGTATCGACGCGCGTGCTCAGCCCCGTGCAGGCTGTACTGTGGGCGGCATTCTGGAATTTCATTGCCGCGTTTGTGTTTGGCACGGCGGTCGCGAAGACCATCGGCACGGGGATGGTCCATATCGAGCTGGTAAACGAAAAAGTTCTGATCGCCGGACTACTTGGCGCGATTCTGTGGAATCTATTCACGCTTGTGTTGGGCCTTCCTACCAGTTCGTCCCATGCGCTGATGGGAGGCTACGGCGGGGCGGCCGTGGCCAAAGCCGGCTTCAGCGCCCTCATCGGTTCCGGGTGGACGAAGCCGGTGATTTTTATTTTTATCGCGCCATTTATAGGAATGTTTGTGGCGATAATTGTTTCTGTGATCACAAGCTGGTTTGCGCGCAATCATTCTCCCGCGAAGGTGGACCGCTGGTTTCGCCGACTACAGCTCATTTCCGCGGCGGGCTATAGTCTGGGCCACGGCACCAATGACGCGCAAAAAAGCATGGGCATCATTACGACCGCGCTCGTCGCGGGCGGCGTGCTGAAATCTTACGCTGTGCCGTTTTGGGTGATTATCGCCTGCCACGTCGCGATGGGCGGAGGAACCATGGCGGGCGGCTGGCGGGTGGTGAAAACGATGGGCCAGCGGATCACGAAGCTCACTCCGTTCGGCGGCTTTTCCGCGGAGACTGCGGGCGCGCTCACGCTGATTGGCACGGCGCATTTCGGCATTCCCGTCAGCACAACGCACACAATCACGGGAGCGATCGTCGGCGTGGGCGCTTCGCGCCGCCTGACCGCTGTGCGCTGGGGAGTGACGCGGCGCATCATGTGGGCTTGGGTGCTGACGATTCCGGGAGCGGCGCTGATTGGGTCAACGCTGTATTACATCCTTAGCCGGTTTTAGATTGCTCGCCAGAGGAGCGGCTCGTCCGCCGCAATAATTGTCTCCACTAATTTGAGTCCTGCGGATACGGTCGAAACCCGAATGCAACCACCACAATTGAACGCACGGGCTTTTCGGCAAACTTCGCGGGCTTAAATTCCCAGTCATTCATCGAGTTGATCGCGGGAACCGTTTTGCCATCAAGTTCGCGCACCACTTTTGTATACGAGAGGCTGCCGTCAGCCGCGATGATTGCCTGAAGTATTACAGTGGAGGATGGGCCTACGTAATTCATAGGAATCGGCCCCGCGGGAAATTTCGCGGCGGTAATTTCGGGGGGGGCAAAGGGGTTGGCTGATTTGATTTTTTCCCCGGCATCGCCGGGCGGTTCGACCGGGGGCAACGTGACTTGCTGCGAAGGGCCGTAGAGGGGGCAAAACACAACGCCCACGGTGACGCTAGATTCAATGGGCTTGCCGTCGAGCTTTGCGGGAGTAAATTCCCAGTTTTTCACCGCGCGAATGGATGGTTCGGTGGCAGATGCCAGGTCGCGCACTACTGCGATGTCGGTGATCTTGCCGTCGTTTCCGATCGAAACGTTTAGGACTGTCAATCCGTTCGCAACGCTGAGTATAGGGATGAAAACATCCCCCACAGAAACTAATTCAGCGGCGTGAAAACCCTGCTCGCTAGTTTTCTGGTTCTTATCTTGGTCTTTGTCCTGGCTTGAGTTTTGTCGTGCGCCGCTGGTGGCGCCGCCAAGCACTGCGAGAGCACACAGCAGAGTTGCGACGAGGATCGTCGCCGGAGCGGAGTAGAGTTTGAAATCATTCAATCGCGCCCGTCTCATAGAGCCTCCGCTGCGCAATGCCCCTATGGAATTAGATGCCTGCCGCGAGAAATGGGTCACGACACGCTTCCGTCCCAAGGACCCCACCGGGAAGGGCGAGAGACACCACCAAATTGGCGGTTGACCTTAAACCACGGATTTAGAGACACTAAGAAGCCGCACGACCGAGCCGCGCCGTCCAGCCTCGCCGCCGTGCCCATAGGAACCAAGACAAGTCTTCATGGCCCGGGATTTCGGGCGAGGAAACCACGCAATGATGAAACCCAAGATCGGTGATTTGACTCCTCCAAACCGGCTGATGCTGACGCCGGGGCCATCGTCGGTGGACCCGCGGGTTTACCGCGCGCTTTCAACTCCTCTTGTGGGGCACATGGACCCCTGGTTCAATGACGTGCTGATTGCCGATATCGAAGTGCTGATAAAGTACGTTTTCCAGACGGCCAACAGGATTACGTTTCCGATTTCGGCGTCGGGCTCTGGTGGCATCGAGGCCGCCGTGCTGAATCCGCTGGAAGCGGGCGACGACGCCCTTATCTGTGTGAACGGCTGGTTTTCCGAGCGCATGGCGCTGGTGGCTGAGCGCACACCCGCGAACATCATCCGCGTGGAAGCGCCTTACGGGCGAACCGTGGATCCGGAGGACGTCCGGCGCGCGGGGAAGGGAAAGAAAGTAAAAATCATCGGGCTGGCGCACGGCGAAACTTCCACAGGCGTGGTACAGCGGATTGACGACTACAGAAAAGTTGCCGACGAATTGGGTGCGCTGCTGGTGGTGGACGCGGTCGCCACGCTCGCGGGAATTCCGCTCGACATCGACCGCCAGCGCGTGGACATCTGTTTCAGCGGCTCGCAAAAAGCGTTGAGCGCGCCGCCGGGAATGGCTCCGATTACGGTGAGCGCGCGAGCAGAAGAAGTGATCAAGGCGCGGAAGACCAAAGTGCAGAGCTGGTATTTTGATCTTACAAACACCATGAGCATGTGGGGAAGCGAACGGCTGTACCACCACACGCCGCCGATTTCGCTGTTGTATGCGCTGCGAGAGGCGATGCGAATGGTGAGCGAAGAAGGACTCGAAGCGCGATGGGAGCGCCACCGGCAGAACCAGCAAGCGCTTATCGCCGGTCTTGAAGCGATGGGGATGTCGATGCTTGTGCAGAATCCGGGCGACCGCCTTGCGACGGTGACAGCGGTGAATGTGCCGGAAGGCGTGGACGACGTGAAGACGCGCCGCGCTCTGTTGAGCGAATTCGGAATTGAAATCGCAGGCGGCTTTGGCGCGCTGAAGGGGAAGATGTGGCGCGTTGGGCTGATGGGATTTGCGAGCCAGCGGACGAACGTGCTGCTCTTTTTGGCTTCACTCGAAAAAGTGTTGCTGGATCAGGGCCATCGCACGGCGCCGGGCGCGGGAGTCGGCGCGGCGGTGCGGAGTTATACGCAGGGGCCGACGACTGCGAGGCCGGCGGCAGCGGCGGCGAAGCCTGTTCCAGTTGGCGCGCAGAAATAAATCTCTTTTCTTTTGACCGAGAATGCCCGGAAAAACATTCACCATCGCAAACGCGGGCGGGATGAGCGAATTCATCCCCTCATTTGATGTGCCCTCAAAACTTACCGACCAGGTTTATCGCTGCAATTTTTCGCACCTGTGGAACGGCACAGCCACTCGCCACGCGGACACGATTGACACCAAGTTTTTCGTGGATGGCCGCGCGGTGCTCGTCGGGCTGGCGCACACCGCGTTCTACGAGTTCCGGGAACGCACCGGCCGCGATTTGACCGACCGGGAAGCCAGCTACATCGCCGCGGAATATCTCCGCGAGCGCCTTGAAGAAGAAGACGAGCACGCGCTTTACGATGTGCCCCACGCCGAAGTTTCCCGTCTGATTGGCCGCCTGAAGCTTAACTGACAATTTCAAAAAAACACGCGTGACGTTTTTGCGGTTCGCGCGTCTTATTTTATGGCAGCCATATGCTGTATACCAGTATACTGCCGACCATTATGTTTAGCCGCGAACTCAAGAAGGGCAGCACCGAATTGCTCGTTCTCTCTCTGCTCGACCAGCGCGCTCGCCACGGTTACGAAATTGGCAAGCTGATCGAGATTCGCTCCGGCGGAAAGCTGCGCTTCCGTATCGGGTCCCTCTATCCCATTCTCTGCCGGCTCGAAGACCGTGGGTTGATCACGGGCCGGTGGATTGAGCGCGCGGGCGAGCGCCGCCGCCGCTACTACAAACTGACGGCGGAAGGCCGCAAGGTGCTGGCGCGAGAGCGCAGCGTGTGGAAAGAGTTTGTATTGACTGTCAATGGGATTGTGAAGGCGACGTCGTGAGCGTGAAATCGTGAGAGTGCGCCATGCCTGATTGGGCGGGCTATGTGAGGCGGAATCTTCGGCTGGCAACGCTGCGCCCGGAGCGCGAGGCGGAGATTGTGGAGGATCTCGCGCGGCAATTAGACGATGCGTACCGCGAAGCACTCGGCTCCGGACTGACGGAAGCGGAGGCGCGCGTGCGCGCGGAGCAGCACATCACGGATTGGGACGCGCTCGCGCGAGAATTATGCGCAACGCCGCGCGGCAAGCAAACCACCGTGGAGCAGTGGCAGCAGCGCGCCGAGGATCGAACTGTTCAGAAGCGAGGGGGATTCACCATGTTCAGCGACTTGCGGCAAGACGTGCTTTACGGACTGCGGACATTACGAAAGAGTCCAGGCGTAATGGCGATCGCGGTACTTTCGCTTGCGCTAGGCATCGGCGCAACCACGGCAATTTTCAGCGTGGTATATGGCGTTTTGCTGCGGACGCTACCGTATCCCGATCCGAACCGGATCATGGCCGTCTTCGAGGTCACCTCAGAAGGCAGGCCGTCGCGACTTGCGGACCCTAACTTCGATGACTTTCGCGATCAAAACCGCAGCTTCCAGGCGATTGCGAAGTACATTGGCGGAGTCGCGTCAGTTTCTGGAGCGTCGCTACCGGCGCGCACAACGATTGGAGACGTCTCGCTCGAATTTCTCAAGGTCTTTGGCATTCAGCCGATCCTCGGGCGGGATTTCAGCGCCAGCGATGCGAAAAAAGGGGCCGCCCCCACTGTTCTTGTCAGCTATGGATACTGGAGGCAGAATCTCGGATCGTCGCGGGATCTCTCGCAGTCGCACCTGAAGATTGATGGCGCGGTCTTCTCTGTTATCGGCGTGCTCCCGGACGGATTTCGTTTCCCAGAAGACGCGGATCTGTGGCTGCCGGCCGATTTGGACGGCGAGAATCCAAGCAGAACGTCTCATAACTACAGAGCGGTTGGACGCCTCCGCGACGGGGTGACCGTCAAGCAGGCGAATCAAGACATCAGCGCGATAGCCCGGCGTATTCACGATACTTCAAGCGAGCAAGGTGATTATCTCCTCAAGGACGGAATTGTCGTCCCACTACAGGACTCCATCACGGGCAAGGCTCGGCCAGCGCTGCTGATCCTGCTCGGCGCGGTCGGCTTTCTTCTGCTGGTGGCGTGCGCGAACGTGGCCAATTTGCTGCTGGCGCAGGCGACGGCTAGAGAGCGCGAACTCGCTATTCGCAGCGCGCTTGGCGCTGTGCGCGGACGGCTGATCCGTCAGTTTCTTACTGAAGCATTCCTGCTGTCGCTGGCCGGCGGCTGCCTTGGGGTATTCGGGGCGATTTGGGGAGTGGCGGGACTAGTCGCACTGGCGCCGGAAAACCTGCCGCGGCTCGATAGCGTCTCGATCAGTATTCCAGTTCTTGTGTTCGCGTTCCTCCTTTCCACGGCGGTCGCCGCTGGCCTCGGAGCGTTTACTGCAGTGCGCGCGACCTCCGGGGACCTGCGCAAGGGCCTCGTGGAGGGAGGGCGTGGACACGCGGGATCGCAAGGCGGCCAGCGCATTGGCCGGGCAATCGTAGCAGCGCAGATTTCAGTCACCTTGGTTCTCGTGGTCGGAGCAGGATTGTTCGGACGCAGCCTGATGAAAGTGCTCGCAGTGAATCCCGGTTTCCGTGTCGACAAGATTGTCACGATGGACGTTTCACTTCCGTATTCTGACGACATCAAAGTAAGGGCAGGTCAGGCGATTTTCTTTTCAAACCTGATTGAACGGCTGAAGCAAATCCCGGGTGTGGACAAGGTTGGCGCGACGAGCGGCCTGCCGATGGATGGCGGCCTTCCCGACGGAATGTTCTTGCTAATGACTCAAAATGAAGTCCCCAAAACATTTGAGGGTCTAGAGGTTCTGCAACAACAAAAAGACCGGATTGGCAACGCGGACTTCTGCGTCGCATCGGACGGATACTTCGAGGTTCTCGGGATTCCGCTGATTCGGGGGCGAATTTTTGACGCGCGCGACGGCGCGAATGCTCCGCACGTTGCGGTGATCAGTGAATCCCTCGCGAATGACCGCTGGCCAAATCAGGATCCCATCGGCCACACGATTGAGTTTGGAAACATGGATGGCGACTTGCGATTGCTGACGATCATCGGGATCGTGGGCGACACGCACGAATATGGCCTCGATTTGCCGCCACGCCCGACGGTTTACGTGAATCTGTTCCAGCGGCCGCGCTTTGAAACCACCTTAACAATGCTGACCGATGCCGACACGCGCTCGGTTACATCCGCGGCGCGAGGTATTTTGCAGAACCTCGATCCAGAGATTCCGACGAGGTTCCGGATGTTCTCGCAAATCTATTCCGCGTCGTTGGGCTCGCGGAGATTCAATGTCATTCTCATCGGATTCTTCGGAATCACTGCCCTGCTGCTCGCAACGGGAGGGGTGTTTGGCGTGATGGCCTATTCGGTAAGCCGCCGCACACGTGAAATCGGAGTGCGGATTGCTCTTGGGGCCTCATCTGGTGACGTGCTGCAAATGATTCTGGGGCAGGGATTACGCACAATCCTCATTGGCGTAGCGATTGGGATTGCCGGCTCGCTGGCCCTGACGCGCACAGTGGAGTCGCTGCTGTTTGGCGTCACTGCCACCGACCCACTGACTTTCGGCGGGGTGACACTGCTCCTTGTCGGGGCAGCGCTGCTGGCTTGCTACATTCCGTCGCGCCGGGCTATGCGCGTGGACCCGATGGTGGCGCTTCGGTACGAGTGACGCGGAAACTCTCAAAGACGCAGGCACTTGCAGAGGGGCGAAAGTATTGGAGGGGTTTGCGTTGTCCGTTGGAGAAGACTTGAGCGCGCGCAATGCCTGATCGGGCGGATCATAATTTGATAAGAGGAGACATGCCTGATTGGACCAAGTACGTGCGGCGAAATCTGCGACTGCCATCGCTGCGCCCGGAGCGCGAGTCGGAGATTGTGGAAGATCTCGCGCGGCAACTGGATGACGCCTATCGCGAAGCGCTGAGCAGTGGTCTAACGGAAGCCGAGGCGCAAACGCGCGCGGAGCAGCACATCACGGATTGGGATGCGCTGCGGCGGGAATTATCGGCAACGCCGCGCGAGAAATTGACGCATGTGGAGCAGTGGCAGCAGCGCGCCGAGGATCGAACTGTGCAGAGGCGAGGGGGATTCACCATGTTCACCGACTTGCGGCAAGACGTGCTCTACGGGTTGCGGACGCTGCGGAAAAGTCCCGGCGTGACGGCGATCGCGGTGCTTTCGCTCGCGCTGGGAATCGGCGCGAATACGGCGATTTTCAGCGTGATCAATGCGTTGGTACTGCGCAATTTGCCGGTGCGGAATCCTCAAGAGCTTGTCGTGCTCTCCGATCCGGAAGCTTCCGGGATGGGCAGTGGAGTTGAGAGCGGAGACCGGGGGTTTTTCAGTTACCACGAGTTTGAAGGGATGCGTGACAACACAAATGTTTTCACAAGTTTTTTTGCCTTCTCAAGCGCAATGTTTGATCCCCCGGTGCGGATCAACGAATCAGATGAAGGCAACAGGTCCGATGTAAATTTGGCAAGCGGCAATTATTTTTCGACGCTGGGCGTGGAGCCGCTGATGGGCCACACATTTGGCGCGGAAGCGGATCGGGGACGCATGGCGGATCCGGTCGCCGTGTTGAGTTACTCCTTCTGGCAGCGGCGAATGCAGGGAGACCCGGCCGTAATCGGAAAGAAAATCCATCTCTACAGCACAGTGTTTGACGTAATCGGCGTGATGCGGCCGGATTTCACTGGAATCGTCGTGGGAGAGGCGCCGGACATTTGGATACCCATCACCATGCTGCAGGCGGTGCGGCCCGGGCCGGACGTGTTGACGCAGGAGCCGGGCACGGCGCGGCGCGTGATGTTTTTGCACGTGGTTGGCAGGCTCAAGCCCGGAGTGAACTTGGCGCAGGCGAATGTGGCGGTCAACATAGCGTACCGGCTGGGGATTGAAGCAGAGGCGGCGTCGATTGCCGATCCGGCGCGGCGGCATGACCTGCTTGATTCGCGCGTGGTGGCGCGAGACGCGCGGCACGGGCTTTCCAGCTTGCGTGGGGATTACGCGCAGCCGCTCGGGATACTGATGGCGCTTGTAGGGCTTTTGCTTTTGCTCGCGTGCGCAAATGTCGCAAACCTTCTGCTCGCCAAGGCGGCAGGGCGGCAGCGCGAATTGTCGGTGCGCGTCGCGCTCGGCGCGGGGCGATGGCGGCTTGTGCGCCAGTTGCTGACAGAAAGTGTGATGCTGGCAGGGATGGGAGCGGGAATGGGAATATTGCTCGCCTGGTGGGCGGATCGCGGATTGTTGCGAATGGTGTCCGAGACAGCGGCGCCTGTTCCGCTGGACGTCCACCCTGATGTGATTGTGCTCCTGTTTGCCGTGGGAGTGACGCTGGTCACCAGCGTTTTGTTCGGGCTCTTGCCTGCGTTGCGTGCGACGCGGATCGACTTGAATCAAGTACTCCGCGGGGCATCGAGGAGCATCTCCGGAGGCGGGCGAGGTGCGAGCCGATTGGCGCTCGGCAAGGTTTTGGTGGGAGTGCAGGTGGCGATATCGCTGCTGCTTCTTGTGACGGCAGGACTTTTCGTGAGGAGCCTGCAAAAGCTGACGTCGGTTCCTCTGGGATATGAGACCGAACATTTCGTGATGTTCCAAATCGAGCCCACAACGGCGGGCTACAAGTTGGCAACGATTCGCCCGCTGTTTGAGCAGCTTCTTGCAAAGTTCAGCGCCATTCCGGGCGTGCGCGGCACGACGATTTCGCAAAACGGTTTCTTTTATGGAGGTGACTCGGGCGATGAAGTTACGTTCCCCGGATCTTCGGTGAAGCCAAGCCTAAACATGAACGTTCACTTTGATCTGGTTGCGCCGCACTATTTCGCGACCATAGGAATTCCTGTGTTGGCCGGGCACGACGTGGAAGAGCGAGACTCGAACGGATTGCAAGCAGCATGGCTCAATCAGACCATGGCCCGATATTACTTCGGCGACGAAAACCCAATCGGAAGGCACATGGTGATGCATTACTCGTCCGGGGACGCCGAGTACGAGATTCAGGGAGTAGTGGCTGATTCGAGAAACATTGCAATTCGGACCGCTCAGGAACGGCGAAGCTACCTTCCATACTTTGACGCGTTTACCAAGCCGACCTGGGGCGTGTTTGAAGTTCGCTATGTGGGAAATGCGCCCACGATCACATCCGAGATACGTCGGGTTGTGAGAGAAACAGACGGAAACCTGGATCCACTTATTTTTCACACCGTTCACGAATTTATCGAACAGAGGTTGACGGGAGACAAGCTGACGGCGCGGCTCTCGAGCTTTTTCGGTAGCGTTGCATTGATATTGGCATGCATCGGGCTTTACGGCGTATTGTCATACAACGTGACGAGGCGCACGGGGGAGATCGGCGTGCGCATGGCGTTGGGGGCGCAGCGCGGAAATATTCTCGGGCTGATTCTGCGGGAGGCGTTAATTGTGACGCTGCTGGGAGCGGTGTTGGGGATTGGAGCGGCGCTCGCTGCGACGCGAGTGATGGCCAGCTTGCTGTATGGGGTGACGCCGCGCGACCCAACAACAATGGTGGTGGCGGCAGGCGTGCTTTTGGCTGTGGCGTCGCTTGCTGCAGCGATACCGGCGTGGCGCGCTTCGCGGACAGACCCGATTACGGCGCTGCGATACGAATAAAACAAGGATTGCGCCGGACTTCGAGGGCGGCAGAAGGCGCGTGACCTGAAAGGTGATTAGCGGATTGGCGGGGTAATTGAAGGCGGACCGCATGCCTGATTGGGCGGAATTCGTACGGGCGAACTTGCGCCTCAATGCGGCGCGCCCGGAGCGTGAGGCGGAGATTGTGGAGGATCTCGCGAGGCAACTGGAAGATGCATATCGCGAGGCAATCAACGCGGGGATGACAGAAGACGAGGCAGCCGGGAAAGCGAAGCAGCATGTTTCGAACTGGGGAGCATTGTCGCGTGAGCTGTCCGATTCGCCGAGGGAGAGACTAACGCGAGTAGAGCAGTGGCAGCAGCGCGCTGAAGACAGAATCATTGAGAAGCGGAGAGGATTCACAATGTTCACTGAATTGCGTCAAGACGTAATTTACGGACTGCGGACACTGCGGAAGAATCCCGGCTTCACGGCAATTGCGATTCTCGTCCTCGCGCTTGGTATCGGCGCCAACACCGCGATTTTCTCACTCACTGACCAGATCCTTCTTCGCGCGCTGCCGGTGTCCCATCCGGAGGAACTTGTGGTTCTTCGCAATCCGGGCCCGTTTTCTGGGAGCATTTGGGCGGACGGCGATTCCTCAATGTCTTTCTCTTATCCAATGTACAAGGACTTGCGCGACCACGTCCCCACATTTTCGGGGCTCATTGCCAAATTCTCCGTTGATTTAAGTGTTGCTGGACAGGGACGTACGGAGCGGGGGCAGGGAGAACTTGTTTCCGGGAATTACTTTCAAGTGCTGGGGGTCCGCCCGTTCCTGGGACGTGTTTTCAGTATGGATGACGAGACGGCTCCCGGCGCAAATCCTGTGGCTGTCTTGAGTTACGGCTACTGGACGCGCCATTTCGGCGGAGATTCTGGGATCCTCAACAAGCAGCTCAGCCTAAATGGAGTGGACATAACGGTCGTCGGTGTTGCGCAGCCCGGATTTGCCGGAGTTCAAGTTGGCTTCATGCCCGATATATTTATTCCCGTCACAATGAAGGCGCAGATGACGCCCAATTGGAACGGTCTCTCGGAGCATTCCACCAGATGGTTGGCGATCCTCGGCCGGCTGAAGCCAGGTGACACGCGCGAGAAAGCCCAAGATGCAGCGCAGCCGGCGTACCACGCACTACTTGAAGCCGAATGGCCATTGCTCAAGATGGATGCGGACGACCACCAGAGGTTCCTCGCCCGTCAGTTGATACTTGACGTGGGAGAGCACGGTAGACCAATTCTCCAGAAAGACGCCAGCCAGCCATTGTGGTTTCTGATGGCTATGGTTGGTGTTGTCCTGCTGATTGCTTGCGCGAATCTGGCTAGCCTGCTCGTCGCGCGCGGGGAAGCGCGCCAGAGGGAAATTGCGATCCGCCTTGCCATTGGCGCGGGCCGCGGCCGGCTCGTCCGGCAGCTCCTGACGGAAAGCCTGTTGTTAGCCGTGACAGGCGGTGCCGCAGGCCTGTTGGTCGGTTATTGGACGCTACGTTCCATTGTCGGATCATTTCCACCGGACATCGGTGTGCTTGGAATTGACGCGAAGCTTGACTACCGGGTGCTTGTTTTTTCCCTCGGCCTTTCACTTTTGACGGGACTGCTCTTCGGTCTCGCTCCCGCGATGCGTGCAACGCGCCCAGATGTGCAAACCACATTGAAGGATCAAGGGACGGGCGGGGCAGGCGGCGTGGCCGGCGTGCGCTTGAGAAAGGGACTGATCATCGCGCAAGTGGCTCTAACGGCGGTGCTGCTGGCTGGGGCGGGACTCTTTACGCGAAGTCTAATGAATCTGGAAAAACTGGACTTGGGTCTTCGCACCGACCACATCCTGCAATTTTCTGTGTCGCCAGAATTAAATAAATATACGCCGGCTCAAACGTCCGCTGTTTTTGACGGGATTCGGGAACGCATCGGTGTGATTCCGGGGGTTCATTCAGTAAGCGCCGCGGAGAATTCAGTCCTCGCCAACAACGATTCCGTCAGCAACATTACGGTGGAGGGCTATGCCACGAAAGGAAGAGAAAGCCTTGATATAGGCGAGAACTGGGTAGGACCGGACTATTTCAACACTATGTCCATTGGGTTGCTCGCGGGACGTGAATTCAACTCGGGGGATACCGTTACGGCCAAGAAGGTGGCCATTATTAATGCGACCTTTGCACGTCTCTACTTCGCTGGTCGCAATCCCATCGGCGCACATTTTGCCTTTGGGTCAGGCGATAAAGTGCGTCCAGATATCGAAATCGTAGGAGTTGTGCGGGACAGCAAGTATTCCGATGTCCGCAACAAGCCTATAGCGTTTGCATACTTGCCCTACGCCCAAGACAAAAAAGTAGGAAACGGGACTGTTTATGTTCGAACAGAACAAGACCCTGCACTTTTGGCTGGAGCGCTTCGGCAGACCGTCGCGGATATTGATCCCAATCTGCCGGTGTATGGCCTCAAGACTCTTGTGGAGCAGGTGAATGAAACCATGTTTTCCGACAGATTTGTGACCGCGCTATCCCTAGCCATGGGCCTGCTTGCGGCTTTACTCGCAGCAGTCGGGCTTTACGGTGTGATGGCCTATGTGGTCGCGCGCCGCACCCGCGAAATTGGGATCCGCATGGCATTGGGTGCGACGCGGCCAAATATCGGCTGGCTCGTGCTGCGCGAAGTATTTCGAATGACTGCATTGGGCGTTGTCATCGGTTTGCCCGCGGCCTTCGGTGTGGGCTGGCTTGTTCAATCGCTGCTGTTCGGTGTCAAAGCCAGCGACCCATTTGTATTTGCTATGACGGTAATTCTTCTTACCGCGGTAACTTTACTGGCAAGCGTTTTGCCCGCACGCAAAGCCACCCGCGTGGACCCGATAGTCGCGCTGCGGTACGAATAGCAAGCGGCGCGTTTGCTCTGACAATTACAGACGGAAATAACTTGCTCAGGGCGCGTCAGGCGTCGGAGAGAGAGCCGTCCACGGAGCCGGCAGCTTCCGCGGCGGGCGGCTGCTCGCCTGACTCGAAAATTTCCCCGCAAATTAGGCATTCGCGGTACTCGGCGTCTTCATCCTTGGCGATCACGCGCGTGCGCGGATGCGCGCAGGGCGCCGATCCCGCGGATTCGGCAACAGGTTTTTTATCGGCAGGGTCGGACATAGCGTGCCGCTACGCGCGGCTGGAAACGATTATATACTTGCCCCGCTGCGCAGGCCCCTCTTTAGGCGGGCTTGCCCGCCCTTACGCCGATGTCGCCGAATTCCACAAAGGCATCACGATCTGAAGCGAGCCAAGAACGGCTCAACACAATATTGCTTTATGCCATGGTGTTGCTGCTGGGCTACCTCGTCTATCTCATCTTCGTGCCATTTCTTGTGCCGATTGGCTGGGCCGGCATAATTGCGGTGCTGATCCATCCATGGCATTTGAAGTTGACGCGGCGCCTGGGCAAGAAGCGCGCTGCAGCGTTGAGCACGGTTGGCGTCACATTTCTTTTGATCGTGCCAACGCTCGCGCTGGCTACGCTCTTCGTGCACGAAGCGGTGCAGGCGGCGGTGAACACGCAACACGCGTTCGCGCAAGGACAAATGCCGTGGGTGGACAGCGCGTGGGCCTGGCTGGTGGCGCATTCGCCGGGCGGGTCGGGGCGCGACCTTTCGTCGCTGCTAAATCAGGCAGGCGACAAGATTGGAACGGGCGCGGCTGGGATGCTGAGCGCCGTGCTGACACACACGGCGATGTTCTTCTTCGACCTATTGATCACGGTCTTCGCACTTTTTTATTTTTTCCGCGATGGCGGAAAGGTTATGGATGGGATCCGGGGCGTGTTGCCATTTGAAGAAGAGCACGCGGAGAAAATTATCAAAGGCGCCGAAAGGCTTATCCGCGCAACCGTATCGACGAGTTTGGTGATTGCGACGGTACAGGGAGTCTTATGCGGCATAGGTTTTGCCCTCGTGGGGATCAGCGCGGCAGTGTTTTGGGGAGCCGGCATGGCATTTTGCTCTTTGCTGCCAATCCTCGGATCGGCGGTGATCTGGCTTCCCGCGACGGTTTGGCTCTTGGCGACGGGACATTGGGGCAAAGCGATCGTGCTCGTTGCGATTTGCGCGGGATTGACGACGGGCGTGGACAGTTTGTTGCGGCCAATGCTGCTGAGCGGACGTGCGCGGCTGAATGCGTTGCTGGTATTTGTGAGCGTGCTGGGCGGAGTGGCGGTATTCGGGGTTATCGGGCTGGTGCTCGGGCCGATTCTTGTGGCGATGGCGGTGGGAGTGGTGAACGCGTATACCGAATCACGCGCCGCAACGTAATTCCATTTATGAAAGCGAAAAGGGGGAGCCCGCAATCCCGACTCCCCCGTTTATTCTTCCCCCTCTGTCTAAAACTATTCGACTAGCGGCCCGACCCTGTTGAAGCCGAGGCGGCCTGCTGCATCGACTTCGGAATGCTGATGTAGCCGGTGATCTTGTCTTTTTCCACCTGGTTCACGACGAACTCGAGAGGCTGTTTGCCGCCGCGCGTGGTGAAAAAGATGGGCTGATTGATATTGCGGCTCTTGTTCTCGGTGCGCTTGTCGTCAACGACGAGCATGACGTTGAACTGATTCTTGCCCGGGTTGGTGCCCCGAAGCTGCACACTGATGTTTCCGACCTTTGCCTCTTTGTTCTTGCCTTCGATTGTGAACTCGATGTAATCGCGCTCACCGAGGCGGCGCAGCTCATCGACTTCGTCATGGTTTTTAGCGATGAGCGTGCCGAGCTCGGACTTGGCCATGTTCAAGTTCTCTTTGGTGGCCTCGAGATCCGAGCGCGTGGCATCGAGATCCGTGCGGACAACCGTCACGGTGCCCGTTACGGCCTGGACGTCAGTGGTGTCTGCCTTAGCGGCAAGCTTTTGTTGGACATCGGTGTCCATGGCCGCGAGCTTTTGAGCGCTATCATCGCGAATTTGCGCCGCTTCATCGCGGGCCTTCTTGAGGTCCGATTGAGTGATGCGCAGACGCTTGGTTACTGTAGTCAAATCGTCTTGCAGCGACGTATTGGATTTCTCTGTGGCTGCAAGGCGCTGCTGGACGGCGTCCATGTCCTTGGCGTAACCCTGCTTGAGCGTTTGGATATCGTTGGTCAGACCCGTGCGCGTGTCCTGAGCGTATGTTGAAGCCCACCAGCCTGTGCCCAGTCCGCCCAGCGCAACCAGGGCCGCAACCACTACAGCGGCAACAACCCATCCCGGAGTACCGTGATTACCGTTGGAAATGTTCTCGTTTTCGTTTGTCATCTCACCCCCCTAAGATTTGAATCGACTCCCCCACGGTTAGGGGAGCAAGCCCCTTGCCAAAGTAGCCCGGTACCGTGCGCCCACAAGTAATTGCGAACAGAGGGGTTGCGGCAAGAGGTAAGGACTGCTGTGGGGCATCCCACATATGGGACTAGAAGTTTTTACGCGGAGCGTGTGTTTATGATGGGTGGTGACTCAAGTTGCTTGATTCGAGCGGTTTGCAGCGGCGTGGGTTGTGTTAGAGTAGCGCGCTTGAAACACGCTGCCATGAAACGCAAAACTGGCGCAACTCATACAATGCCTAGTAAGACGACTTATACGACGCTTCCCGCTGAGAAGCTTCGCTGGCGCTGCGACCCCAGCCGCATGCCGTTTGAGACGACGGCGGAGGCGGAGCCGCTCGAAGGCGTAATCGGGCAAGACCGCGCGCTGAGGGCGCTGAAAATGGGCATCGAGATACCCGCGCCCGGGTATAACGTGTTCGTGTGCGGCCTCGCGGGCACGAGCCGGGGCAACACGATTGTCCGCATCCTCGAGGAATTGCGACCGGAGTCCAGCCAATCACCGGACCGCTGCTATGTCCACAGCTTCAAGAATCCTGACCGGCCACGGCTGCTGATGCTTGCGCGCGGTCGCGCGAATGCATTCAAGAAAGATGTGCAATCCGGGATCGAGTTCCTGCGGCGGCGGATCCCACAGGTATTCGAAGGCGAGCCATTCCAGCGGCAGAAGGCGCGGATTGTGGACCGGTACACGGCGCGCGAAAAAGAGTTGATGGACGATTTCACGCGGCGAATCGCGCGCGATAATTTCGCGCTCGGCCACATGCAGGTGGGTGCGGTGGCGCTGCCGGAAATTTTTCCAGTGCTCGAAGGGCAGATGGTGCCCATCGAAGACATCCCCAAGATGGTCCATGAGGGAAAGCTGGAAACCGCGGCGGCGGAGGATTTGGAGCGTCGGTACGAACAGTTCCGCCAGGAATTCACAGTCGTTTACCGGAAGACGCTGACGCTTTCGCGCGAATTGGCGAGTGAGTTGAGCTACCTCGAGCAGGAAGCGGGATCGGTGCTTGTGGATGGAGTGATCGAGGAGCTAAAGGAAAAGTACACAGGGCAGCCGGCGGCAGAGTACCTCGAAGAGGTGCGGCAAAACATCCTCGACAACCTGGAGCCATTCCGCGAGCGCGAAGGGGAAGAGGACAATGAGGCGCAGCCGGAGGCGGCGCCGCGCGGGCCATCCACGAGCGACCGCGACCCGTTCCGCGTCTATGGCGTAAACGTAATTTTGGCGCACACGGAAGATGGAACACCGCCGGTAATCTTTGAGACGACGCCGACATACGCAAACCTGTTCGGCACAATCCAACGGAATTACGACTGGCGGGGATCTTGGACGTCGGACTTTATGGATTTGCGCGGCGGCTCAATGCTGCGTGCGGATGGCGGGTACTTGATTCTCTACGCGTTTGACGCGCTGACGGAACCGGGCGTGTGGAAAACGCTGAAGCGGACGATGAACCACGGGAAACTTGAAATCCAACCTATGGAACTGATGTTTCCGCTGGGCGCGACGGGAATCAAGCCGGAGCCGATTGACCTGAAGGTGAAAATTATTCTAATCGGTGACCGCGACCTTTACGAGTTGTTCTACACATTTGAAGAGGAATTCCGAAAAATTTTCAAGGTACGCGTGGAATTCGATGATGAGATGCCGATGGCCGATGAGGTGATCCGGGAATTCGGCGGACGGTTGCGAAAACTGAGCGACGACGAAGGATTGTGTCCATTCGATCGCGGCGGGGTAGGGGCGTTAATTGAGTATGGCGTTCGAAAGGCGGGCCGGCGCAACAAAGTGACGTCGCGCTTCGTGGATTTGGCGGACCTGGCGCGCGAGGCGTGCTATTTGGCGCGCGAATGCGGCGAATCGCCAGTGACGGCCGAACACGTGCGAATGGCGCTGGAGGCGAAGGTCGAGCGGCACAGCCTGCTGGAAACGAAGTTGCGAGAGATGATCGAGGAGGGGACGCTGCTGGTGGACGTGGACGGCGCGCGCACTGGACAAGTGAACGGGCTGAGCGTCTTCGAAATCGGCGGCTACATGTTCGGCAAACCGGTGCGGATTACGGCGACTGCGGCGCTCGGCAAGGCTGGATTGATTAACGTGGAGCGCGAGGCGAATTTGAGCGGACGCCTTCACGACAAGGGGATGCAGATCATTGCGGGGTTTATGCGCGCGAAATTCGCGCAAGATAAACCGCTATCGCTCGCGGCGAGCATCTGCTTCGAGCAATCGTATTCGGGAGTGGATGGCGATAGCGCCAGCTCAACCGAAATCTATGCGCTGCTTTCAGCGCTTTCAAATCTGCCAATCCGGCAGGACATTGCCGTGACAGGGTCTGTGAACCAGCAGGGTGACATTCAGCCCATCGGCGGCGTGAACCAAAAAATTGAGGGGTTCTACGATATCTGCCGCGTGAAGGGATTTACGGGGACGCAGGGAGTGATCATTCCATCGGAAAATGTGGAAGACTTAATGTTGCGCGAGGACGTGGTGGAAGCGGTACGCGCGGGAAAATTCCACGTCTTTCCGGTGAAGAGGATTGAGGAAGGCGTCGAGATCCTGATGAGCAAACCCGCGGGCGGGCGCGGCACAAATGGGAAATTTGAACCGGGAACCGTATTCGCGCTCGCGGACGCACGGCTGCGCGAAATGGCAAAAATGCTGAAAACATTTGAGTGAGTTGCGCTCCGGGGCGCGAATTTATTGAATGCGGCTTTCGAAGTGAATTCCGTCGGTATCTCTCCACCAAGCGCCGACGCCCCAATGAAAACCTCCCATGAATGCCAACCAGGGGATGCGCTTCAGGCTTTCCATAAGTTGGGTCTCTTCCGGAGTGACCTTGCTTTTATCCTGGGTCCCGATCATCGCAAATGCGTCCGTCATACTCTTTTGCCATTCGGCGCTGGTGTAATCCGTGACGGAAAGGCCCAGCACTTCCGCGGGAAACGTTGCGCGAAGGTGGCGAATGTCAGGATTGTCAAAAAGTGATGCTCCGCCGGCGGGAGAGCCAGCGTGCGCCATGAAATCCCGCAGAGCTTGCTTGTCCGAACTCACGAGCAAGAGCTGGGGCGAGAGCGCGACAAAGCTGTCCGGCGATTGGGGTTGCGACGATATGGCGGAGGGAATCGCCATGCCCATTTTGAAGTAGGTGACGCCATTTTCCTGCGATTCGCCCGAGATACTCGTGGGAGCAAATTTGTGAAGCAAATCCAGAATACGGTCGGGATTCGCAACCGTAAGCGCAAACACTTGGTGAGTGCCGGAGGATTGCGTGGTGAATTTTATGGTGGCGAATTCACCGCGAAACACGCTAAGAGCGTCCGTGAGCGGCATCCCCAATTGCATGGATACCATTCCCTCCACCAAATCAGCGCTTGCCTGTTGCCGCCCCGGCATCGCGGCCGCAACTGCGCTCTTTAGCATCTTGTAAAGGGCTTGGAGATCAAAAGTCCCCACAGAGACGGAAATCGCAGATGGCGGCACAAGCGCGAGAGTTTCAAATTTTGCCCGATTCGAACCGAACCACGAGAGGAGATTGCCTGGAGTTGTGTCTCCCAGAAACGTGTAACGCGCAAGTTCGCCATCATGCGTCATTGTGATGTTGCCGCAAAAACCGTGGAGTGAATCGAGGTGCAGCGATTGAATGCTGGCGCCAATGTCATATTGCGGATTTGCAGGAATGGGGATTTTTGAGAGGTCAGGGAACCGGAAAAAAGCATCCATGACTGATCCGGGAGCCGGATGCGCCGAGCAATGCTGGAAGTCAGGATTCTCAGCGAGGGAATTGCCGGACGGAGCGCCAGAGCTCAGCCGGCCAATCAGATCTTCCGTCACCTTTTGTTGAGTGGACCAGACAAAATGGGTTCCGATCCGGGCCGCAAATGTGGAGCTGTTGGGTCCCTTGAATTTTTCAACGGATACTCCACCGAAACTGTATTGCGTGTGCGCAATTTCTTTAGGAAGCGCGGCAACCACCGCGGGCCAGAGCAGGTTGAATTGCGCCTCCTTCCCAGTCATGTCCAGGATAAAAAAAATTCCCAGCATGCCAAGCGCGTTGGCTTGCGGGGGACCGGAAGCCTGTGCTGCCAAGGTCATGAAGTCAGGCCCCTTGGACATGCCGACAACAAAAGAGTTTTCCAGGATGGAAAGCAAGCGGTCGGCATTCTCCGGGGTCAGGTTATATTTCTGGCCGTTTGACTTGGGGTCCATCTTGTTGACGACGAATTGGAGAAGAAGCCTGCGGACCTGTGTGGATTGCGGGCCGTACCATGCTTGCACCATGGGATTGGAGGGAGCTGCCGCTCGAATCTGCGCGCTACTATGCGAAAAAACGACGAATGAAGTTTCTGCGGGAAGAATAGCCGGGGTGATCTCCTGCGCGGATGCAGAAACCGCCGTCAGGATAAGAAGGATGGCAATCGGCGCAATACGGGCAAAGTGACGCATTAAGAAGTTCCTCCGGATGTGAATCAATCCCACACGAGGTCAATGAAATCGGTGATTGTCCCTTCAAGAATTTAGCATAAAAAGAGGCAGCCCTGTCTCTCCTAAAGTCATCATGTTTCGGGAGAAACAGGGCTGCCGGATTGCAAGAATCAAATCGCGAAAAACCTACGAAGTGGGTTTGGGCGCCGGCGCCGCGGCGGAAGCGTCCTTTGGCGTGGAAAGATAGCCGGTGACGCGGTCCTTGCCGACCTCGAATACCACAACTTCATATGGTCTCTGAGAACCGCGAACGATAAATTGCCAGAGTTCGTCCACCGTTTTGTCTTTCTTTTCGATTTGCTTGTCGTCGACGACCAACATTACCGTGTACTTATACTTTTTGGTGTCCACCTTGGTGAGTTGGAATTGGACGGGACCTACGCGCTGCGGGGCCTTGGCCCTCGTGAGCGTGAAGTCATAAATATTGCGGTCGCCAAGGTGTTTGAGAGCTTCGACCTCCTCCGCATTGCGGGCAATCAGCGTGGAGTGTTTGTCGATGTCCCCGGTTGCGCTGGTGAGCTTGCTGATCGTGTCTTGTAGGTTTTTCTTTGTTGCGTCGAGGTCGCTCTTTGTGCCCGAAAGGTCGCTGGAAACTTGCCCGATCTTCACGTCAGTTTCCTGTTTCACCTGGCCGATTTTCGCGGAGAGCTGAACATCGCTATCCTTCTGTTCCTTTTCAATTTGCAAGGCGCGGCTTTGCCCTCGAGCGACTTCCGCCTGAGTGAGCCCGAGCTTGCCGGAAGTCACTTCAAGCTGTCCGCGGAGCTCCGCGATGCGGCCATTGGCCTGATCAAGCCTGGCGGATAGCTGCGCGGCGTTATCATTGCTCTTGGCGAGATCGGCCGTGAACTGCTGGCGTGCGGTATATCCGGCGTAAGCAAGGTAGCCGATTCCCCCCAACAGGACCAAAAACACAAAATAGATCCATCGCGGCAGGGGAGAGGGTTGCGGCGGCGGCACACTGGGAGACACATTAGGACTGGCTGTGATGCTCATTTACCCTCCATGGTTTTCGGCGCGCACTCCGCGCCGCAGGCAGATTGGATTATCACTGAGAGCTTACGGGTTGTCTACGCCCGAGCGCGGCGGTGTGGCCAATGTGCCTCGACGGTGGTGGTGAGGCCGCCGCGCGGAGTGAATTCACCGCGGACGGCGCACGAGACGGGCCGCGCTGCCGCGACGATGTCACGCAACATCCTGTTCACAGCGTTTTCGTAGAAGATGCCGAGGTTCCTGTATGCCAGCAGATAGAGCTTCAGTGATTTGAGTTCGAGGCACGACTTGCGAGGCTCATATTCAATGATGATCGTGCCATAGTCGGGCATCCCGGTCTTTGGGCACACCGATGTGTATTCGGGAAAGCGCGTGGTGATTCGATAACCCGGGAATTGATTGGGCCACACCTCAAGTTTCGGAAGCTTCGCCTGAATACCGGCGCGTGCATGTTCGGTTGTATAGGAAGGCATCGGAATCTCCCTGAAGCAGGATATTCTACACGGGCTTGCTCATTCGCGCGTGATCGGGCTTTCGTGTTAACGAACCAATTTCAATGCCGCAATATCGCTTGCACGAGCGCGGGCGTGAGCCTATGCTTTCCGTAATGATTTCAGATGAGGAAGCAACGTGATTTGTCCGCGCTGCCAACTGACCGCTTGCCGAAGGTCGCGCCGCCGTGGGTTCCGCGATTACGTGGTAGGAATCGCCAAATTACGCCCTTGGCGATGCCGGGAGTGCGACCACCGCTTTTATGCGTGGGCCGTGCCGTTCTCGTTTTTGAAATATGCACACTGTCCGCAGTGCGGGAATCTGGATGTCAACCGGATTTCAGGTGAATACGGAGAAGGCACGCTGCGTTTTCTCTGGAAGATGTTGCACGTACCTGTGTACCGCTGCGCGCCATGCCGGCGAAGATTCTTCAGTATGCGCAACCGCCGAGCCAATCAAACTGTAAATGTGACGTCAGCTGCAAGCTGATTTCCCCCCTGCCGAATTGGATGCCCAAGGTAACGGTTGCTCCCTCGAGGAATCTCTTGACGCTCTCCGGAGTATGTTGGATATTTGGCGCGCAATTAAGCAATCTTCGTACGGCGATGTGGATTTCCAGACAAATACAGATTCTGCGAAAGTGGAGAAAGATGAGAATGCATAAAACAAATTGCTTGGGTCACGTGCGCATGACACGCGGTTTCGTGCTTGGAGTAGCAGCAATTCTATTTTGCGCTGCGCCTTCCTTCGCTCAGCGTGGCGGCCGGGGCAGGGGCGGCGGCGACTCGCTCGGCTTTCGCTTTGTAGGCCCGGCAGTTGGCAACCGTGTTTCCGCCATCGCCGGGATTCCAGGCGATCCGAGCACGTATTACGCCGGAGGCGCCTCTGGCGGCGTGTGGAAATCCACGGACGGCGGCAACAACTGGGCGCCCATATTTGACGCTCAGCCGGTTCAAGCGATTGGGGCGCTCGCAGTCGCGCCATCGGATCCTAATATTGTGTGGGCGGGAACGGGTGAAGGTTGGGCGATTCGCGATAGCGATGTGGCCGGCGACGGCGTTTACAAATCTTCGGACGGCGGAAAAACTTGGACGAACGTGAGCTTGAACACGGGCTTGGCAGAAGCCGGACGCATCGGGCGGATTATCACGGATCCTAAGAATGCGGACATCGCATTCGTTTGCGCGCTGGGACGCATGACTGGGCCACAAAAAGAGCGCGGCGTTTACCGAACAATGGATGGAGGCAAGACCTGGGAGCTGGTTCTCTTTGCGGATGAAAACACCGGCTGCTCAGGGCTTTCTATGGATGCGCATAATTCGCGCGTGATTTTTGCCGGGATGTGGCAGGTGGAGATGCATACGTATGGAGAATTAAGCGGCGGGCCGGGGAGCGGCGTGTATGTTTCGCGCGACGGCGGCTCGCACTGGACAAAGATTCAGGGACGCGGACTGCCTGGGCCGCCTGCGGGAAAGCCGATTGGCAAAGTGGACGTGGCAGTTGCGCCGTCAAGTTCGAATCGTGTGTTTGCGCTGATTCAGACGGCGGACCAGGGTTCGCTGTGGCGATCGGATGACGGTGGCGATATCTGGCGCGTGGTAAGTTGGGATCGCGCTTTGATTGGCCGCGCGGGGTATTACATCCACCTTGCGGTTTCGCCTTCTAACGATAACGAAGTCCTCGTTTCGAATAGCTCATTCCTGCATTCGACCGATGGCGGTGAGACGTTCCGGCCCGTGCCGTGGGGCGGCGACAACCACGACATTTGGATTGATCCGACGAATGCCGATCGCTTCGTAATCACCGACGATGGCGGATTGAATATTACGACTGTCCATGGCCGCGGATTCCATCGCGTGCAATTGCCTGTGGGGCAGATCTATCACGTGGCCGTTGACAATCAGAACCCGTACTACGTTTACGGAAACATGCAGGACGACGGCTCAATGCGCGGCATCAGCACCGCGGGAGGCCGCGGATTTGGGGCTGGCGGCGACCAGGATTGGGATCATCCAATCGGCGGGTGCGAATCCGGCTTCACGATTCCCGATCCGGTGGACCCGAATATCGTTTGGGCGACGTGCTATGGAGATGAGGTAACGCGTTGGGATGCGCGGACGCGCGTCGCGCGTTCGGTGAGCCCGTGGTATCACACGCTCGATTCGCCGCCGAACGATACGAAGTACCGTTGCCATTGGACGCCGCCGCTGGCGATCGATCCTTTCGACCACAACACTGTTTATTACGGATGTCAGGTGATCTGGAAAACGTCAAATGCGGGGCAAAGCTGGACAGTGATCAGTCCGGACCTTTCGACAAAAGACCCGAAGTTCATCGTGCCTTCCGGCGGAATTGTAGGTGACAACCTTGGGCAGTTTTACGGCGAAGTTGTTTTCGCGATTGCCCCCTCGTCCAAACAGAAAGGGCTCATCTGGGCGGGAACGAACGACGGGCAAGTCTGGTACACGAAAGATGGCGGCGCGAATTGGACGAACGTCGCGAAAAACATCACGGGCATGCCCGCATGGGGCACGATCTCGTGTATCTCACCATCGAATTTCGACGCGGGCACGGCGTATATCGCGGTGGACTACCACATGATGGACAACCGCGATCCGTATATTTACAAGACAAGCGATTTCGGACAGACCTGGACGCAGATCAGCAGTAACCTGCCCACGAAACATCCGCTCGCATATGTGCGAAGCATCGCGGAAGATCCAAACAAAAAAGGGCTGCTCTTCGCGGGCACAGGCAACGGCTTCTATTATTCGTTGGACGATGGAGGCCACTGGACGAATTTACAAGTTGGTCTGCCGCATTCGCCCGTTTCGTGGATCACCGTGCAGAAGCAATATCACGATGTGGTTGTTTCAACTTATGGACGCGGCATTTACATTCTGGACGATGTCACACCGCTCGAACAATTGCCTCCGTCGGGCCAACCGGATGCGAATGGAGTGCTATTCGCGCCGCGCTCGGTTTACCGTTCTTCGCGCGGGGGGCGGGGCACGATTGATTTCTGGCTTAAGCAGGCGGCGCAAGGGCCGGCGCAAATCCAAATCCTGGATGCGGGCGGAAATGTTGTCCGCGAATTGCGCGGGGGAGGCAGGGCAGGGCTAAACCGCACGAGTTGGGACATGCATTACGAAGGCCCGCGCTTGATTGCACTGCGAACAACTCCGCAAGACAATCCGCACATTTGGGAAGAGCCGCGGTTCCGGGGATTGGATTCGCGGCCGATTACGCACTGGGGAATGTCGCCGAATACGCCCGGGCCGCTCGTCGCTCCGGGCAAATACACAGTGAAGCTGACTGTGGACGGACAAACCTACACGCAGACGCTTGATATAGTGCGCGACCCGAAGGTGCAGGCGAGCGATGCGGACTTGGATGCGTCCGTAAAGATGCAGCTACGGATTCGCGAAGACATCAACAAGTCTTCGGACATGGTCAATCAACTCGAATGGATGCGGAAACAACTGGAAGTAATTTCGAAGTCGTTGCAAACCAGGAAAACTCCGCCGGAAGTGGCGAAGGCCGTTGAGGAAATGGATCAGAAGATGCAAACAGTCGAGTACAAGATCCTCAACAAGGCGCTGACAACAAGCGACGACAAATATTTCATCGAGGCCTACAAGGTCTATTTCAATCTGCTATGGCTCAATGGAGAAGTTGGGCCGGGGGCGGGCGATGTGGCGGGCGGCGAAGATTTTGCCCCGACCGACACATCGCGCAACTTGCTCGACATGATTGAGAAGGACTTGACCGGGGCTGCGGCGGACTATCGCAGCTTGATGGAGAAAGATCTACCGGCGTTTAACAAGTCGCTTTTGGAGCATGGGGTCACGCCGCTGGTGGCTACGATTCCTCTTACAGCGGAAAAGAAGGATGCGGCTGCGGAAACGCCTGACAAATAGGCCGGGATAGGCTGCACAATAAGCAGATTTCGCAGAGAGCTGGCGGAGACTGCTCTCGGCGCGCCTTTCGTATAGACTCTCTTCCATGAAAGAACATGGACACCTGTCCATGAACGATAAACCCCAGCGCGTCCGCGTGGTGGACTCCCACACGGGAGGTGAGCCCACGCGCGTTGTTATCGAAGGCGGGCCGGAGCTTGGTTCGGGGCCGCTCGCGGAGCGGCTTGCGAAATTGCGCGACGACCACGATTCGTGGCGAGCAGCGCTGGTGACGGAGCCACGCGGGTCGGATGTAATAGTTGGCGCGTTGCTTTGCAAGCCGCATGACAGCTCCTGCACAACCGGCGTGATCTTTTTCAACAATGTGGGCTATCTGGGGATGTGCGGCCACGGAACGATTGGAGTGGTCGTCACCCTGGCGCATCTTGGGCGGATACGGCCTGGTATACATCGGATTGAGACTCCTGTCGGAATTGTCGAGGCGCGGCTGTTTGATACGGGCGAGGTGCAGGTCCGGAATGTCCCGAGCTACCGGAAATCCAAAGATGCGGCGGTGGAAGTGGAAGAATTCGGAATTTTCACTGGCGACGTTGCGTGGGGAGGGAACTGGTTTTACTTGATGGAGAATCATGGTTTGTACATCTCGCACAAAAATGTGGAACAGCTTACAGACTTCGCGTGGCGAGTGCGTCACGCTCTCCCGCTTCAGGGCGTGACAGGAGCAGATGGTGCGGAGATCGATCACATCGAGCTTTACGGACCGCCACAACGCCCTTATGCGGACAGCAAAAATTTCGTCCTTTGCCCGGGCAAGATCTACGACCGGTCTCCCTGTGGAACCGGCACGTCGGCGAAGTTGGCGTGCATGTTTACCGACGGAAAATTCAAGGAAGGCCAGATTTACCGGCAAGAGGGCATTATCGGAAGCATATTTGAAGGCAGCGTGGAAATTTGCGACGGCAAGATTATCCCCAGCGTTAAAGGCTCCGCGTATATCACCGGCGAATCCGATCTGATTTTCGATCCCAGCGATCCCTTCTGCCACGGAATTCCGGAGTAGAGTGTGCCCGCGCCCGACGTGTTGATTATCGGTGGCGGAATTGTTGGCGCGGCGTGCGCGTGGGAGTGCGCGCGCGAAGGGATGCGCGTCACCGTCATTGAAGCGGATGTTGTGGGCGGAGGCGCAACCGCGGCGGGAATGGGACACCTTGTTGTGCTGGATGATTCCGAGGAGCAATTCGCATTGTGCCGCTATTCGGTCAAACTCTGGAACATGTTGGTGAAGGAGCTTCCCGCGGATGTCGAGTATCTGAATTGCGGCACTTTGTGGGTGGCCGCGGATGAAGAGGAGATGAGTTTATTGCCGGCGAAGCGCGACTACTATGTGTTGCGCGGCGTGCGCGCGGAAATATTAGACGCGCGCGCGCTCGCCGCGGCCGAGCCGCATTTGCGCGCCGGTCTGCCGGGCGGTTTGCTTGTGCCGGATGACGGAGTGATTTATTCGCCGTGTGCCGCGCGATACTTTCTTGAGCGGGCGCAGGCTCTCGGCGCGAATCTCGTTATCGGCAAGTGTGTCGCGGAGGTCGAGCGCGACGCCGTAACACTGGCAGATGGCTCGCGCATTTCCGCGGGCGCGATCGTGAATGCAGCGGGGGCAGCGGCCGCGAAGCTTACGCCCGGGGTTCCGATTCGGCCGCGGAAAGGGCATTTGTTGATCACGGATCGCTATCCAGCTTTCGTGACGCACCAGCTTGTGGAGCTTGGCTATTTGAAGAGCGCGCATTCGACCACCGCGGATTCCGTTGCATTCAACGTGCAGCCTCGCGCGACCGGACAATTATTGATTGGGTCCTCGCGCCAATATGGCGCCGAAGACCGCGCGGTTTCTCCGGCGATGCTTGCGCGCATGCTTTCGCGTGTGAATGATTTCATGCCATCGCTTGGAAAAGTTTCCGCGATACGCACGTGGACTGGATTCCGCGCGGCGACGCCTGACAAGATGCCGCTAATTGGGCCGTGGCCCGGACATGACCGGCTGTATCTTGCGGCTGGCCATGAAGGCCTTGGGATTACGACCTCACTCGGAACAGCGAAATTGCTCGTGGACCAGCTTCTCATGCGGCCGTCCGCGATTCCCCAAGCACCGTACTTGGCCGGGCGAAAGTTTGCTGAGGCAGTGCATTAGATTCGGTGATGGATAAAATGAACTCGCAATCCGCGACATTAATCAAACTGCGCGTTAACGACGCCGAAGTGAAAATACCAACGGGCGCAACAGTCGCCGCCGCTGTTTACGCTGCTTTTGGCGCTGAGCCAGCGCGGTTCCGCCGGTCCGTTTCCGGCGAGCCCCGGGGACCGCTATGTGGAATGGGCATCTGCTACGAATGTCGCGTGACGATTGACGGACGTCCGCACGCGAGAAGCTGCCAGATACTTTGTGTCGAAGGGATGGACGTGAAGACGGATGACTGACCGCGGCGCGAACAGTTTCGATGTCCTAATTATTGGCGCGGGGCCGGCGGGAATTGCAGCTGCGTGCGCCGGCGCCGAATCCGGGGCGAGAGTGGGAATCGTGGATGACAATCCCGGGCCCGGCGGCCAGATTTGGCGAGGATTGCCTGCGGACGAAGATTTCGCATCGCGGTCAGGCGATGCTGGAGAACAAGCAAATTGGCTCTCACGATTGCGTCACGCACACGTGGAACATTTCTATGGAACGAGGATTGTCGCGCAAGCGGCGCCGGGAACGCTTATCGCGGAGACATACGGCGAGACGATTTCACTCGAGTACAAGAAACTGGTTCTCGCCACTGGTTCGCGCGAACGCTTCCTTCCATTCCCCGGGTGGACTTTGCCCGGCGTGATGGGTGCGGGCGGCTGGCAAGCAATGGTGAAGAGCGGGTGCCTTCCGCTGGGCAATCAGATTCGAGTTGTGATTGCTGGGAGTGGGCCGTTGCTGCTCGCCGTAGGTGCATTTATCCGCAAGCAGCCGCCACAAATTCGGCCGCGGCTAGTCATGATTGCCGAGCAGGCGTCTGCCGCGCGGATTCGATCATTCGCCTGGAAATTAATCCGGCACGGAAAGAAACTCTTGCAGGCATTGCAATTGCGAATTGCGCTTGCGGGCGTGCCGTATCGCACGGGGACATGGCCTGTCCGCGCCGGAGGCGCGGCAAAGCTCGAATGGGTCGAGCTGACGAACGGGCGCAATACATGGCGCGTCTCATGCGATTATCTTGCTTGCGGTTTCCACCTCGTGCCAAATACAGAGCTTGCGGAATTGCTCGGCTGCGAATTGCGCGGCGGATTCGTTTGCGTGAATGAGTTTCAGGAGACGACAGTCGCAAATGTTTTTTGCGCGGGTGAGCCGGTGGGAATCGGCGGGGTTGAAACGGCGTTAGCTGAAGGCGAGATCGCAGGGCATGCGGCTGCGGGCAAAGCCGAGCGCGCCCGAGAGTTTTTCAACAGGCGAGATGCAGCGAGGCGGTTCGCGGCATTGCTGGAGGAAACTTTTGCATTGCGCGAGGAGCTGCGCGGATTGCCCGCACCGGATACCTTCGTGTGCCGGTGCGAGGACGTGACATTTGCGCGATTGAGGCAGCATTCCGGCTGGCGCGACGCCAAGCTGCACACACGCTGCGGCATGGGGCCATGCCAGGGCCGAGTCTGCGGCCCAGCAGCTGAATTTCTTTTTGGTTGGAAGGTGGACTCGGTACGACCGCCAATTTTTCCGGCGCGTGTAGAATCACTTGCGCTGCTCGGCAGCGCGAGAGAATAATCGGCACATTAAGAATGTAATGGGGCTTGGTAATGTGAAAGGATGCCGGAATGAAATGGCAAGGTGTCATGCCCGCAATTACGACCTGTTTTGACGCCGCATTGAAATTGGACGCGGCGTTTATCACCGATCATAGCCGGTGGCTTGTGGAGAGCGGATGCACAGCGATTATTCCGCTCGGCTCGCTCGGCGAAGGCGCAACCCTTGAATTTGAAGAGAAGCTCGAGGTGATTGACGCATGCGTGAAAGGCGCCGCGGGCCGCGCGCCCGTTGCTCCGGCGATTTCGGCGCTGCGCACGCCGGATGCCGTCAAGCTGGCGAAGGCGGCCGCCGATCACGGCGCGCAGGGAATGATGGTGCTTCCGCCCTATGTTTACAAAGGTGACTGGCGCGAAATGAAAGCTCACGTTGCGGCTGTACTTCTCGCGACGCCACAGTCAGCGATGCTTTACAACAACCCGATTTCCTACGGCACTGATTTTCTGCCGGAGCAGATTGCCGAGCTCGCACAAGAACATGAGAATCTTCACGCGGTGAAGGAATCAAGCGCTGACGTGCGCCGCATCACGGCAATCCGCGCACTTGTAGGCGACCGGCTGCAAATCTCCGCGGGTGTCGATGACCTCATACTGGAAGCGATTGGCGCCGGAGCGGTTGGCTGGGTCGCGGGTCTCGTGAATGCGATGCCTCGCGAGTCAGTCGCGCTCTTCGAATACGGAACACGTGGTGATCGCGCAAAGGCATTCGAATTGTACCGCTGGTTCCTGCCGTTACTTCGGATGGACACCGTGCCGAAATTTGTGCAGCTCATAAAATTGGTGCAGCAAGAATGCGGAAAGGGTAATGCGCGGGTGCGTCCGCCGAGGCTTGAGGTGACCGGCGCCGAGCTTGTGGAAGCACGCGAGATAATAAAGCGCGCGCTCGTAGAGAGGCCGCGACTGGCGGCGCAAGCGTAACGGCAGACTCTGCAAGCGCAAATACTATTGGTTCGAGGAAAAAAGGGGCATACATGGATTTGCGGGGCAAGTCGTTCATCGGATGGGCGAGCGGTGGGGACGGTGGAAAAAAGTTTACGGCGATTGATCCGGCGACAAACACCTCGCTCGAACCAGTTTACATCTCCGCGTTACCCGAGGAAGTGGACCGAGCCGTGCGTCTCGCGGCCCAGGCGTTCACTTCTTATTCGAGGTCCAGCGGAAAAGAAAAAGCGGTTTTCCTTCGCGCGATTGCGAAGGGTCTCGAAGGAATCACCGATGGCCTCGTTGTAAGGGTCAATCAGGAAACGGGATTGCCGGAGGCGCGCATTCGCTCCGAAGCAGCGCGCACCATTTTCCAGTTGCGCCTCTTTGCCGATTTGGTGGAAGAAGGTTCGTGGGTGCGCGCGCGACTGGATCGTCCTGACCCGGCGCGCAAGCCCGCGCCGAAGCCGGATCTACGTTCGATGTGGCGGCCGCTCGGGCCTGTCGTGGTGTTTGGCGCGAGCAATTTTCCGCTGGCGTATTCCGTCGCGGGAGGGGACACGGCGTCGGCATTCGCGGCGGGAAATCCCGTCATCGTGAAGGCGCATCCGGCGCATCCGGGAACATCGGAGCTGGTCGGCGACGCGATTCGCACCGCCGCGCGCGAGTGCAAATTGCCCGAAGGGATTTTTTCGCTCCTCTTCGATGCGGGAACTGAAGTGGGGGGGGCGCTGGTGCGGCATCCTCTCATCCGCGCGGTCGGCTTCACTGGTTCGCAGCGTGGCGGCCGTGCGCTGTTGGATATCGCAGCTGCGCGGCCGGAGCCGATTCCCGTGTTTGCAGAAATGGGCAGCACGAACCCCGTGTTCCTGTTACCCGGCGCGCTGGCCGCGCGGGGGGAGCTAATCGCCGAAGGGATGCATGGGTCGGTGACGCTTGGCGCGGGACAATTCTGCACCAAGCCGGGACTTGTGTTTCTGCCGCCGACAGCGGAGGCGAAAACTTTCTCGCAGAGTTTGGCGCGTCGCATGGCAGAGTCTCCGGCACCGGTGATGCTGACTCCGCAAATCCAAGCGGCGTATGCCGGGCTGGTGGCCGCACGCGCGAAACAATCGAGCGTCACACTCACGGCGGAGGGGAAGCCGGCCGGCAGTCAGCCGGGTGCGCGAGGGACGCCGGCTCTGTTCACCACGGGAGCGCGCGAGTTCATCGCGCAGCCGGATCTTGCTGCAGAAGTTTTTGGCCCTGCGACTCTGATAGTGAGCTGCGGCCGCAAGGAAGAAATGCTCGAAATCGCGCGAGGACTGCACGGACATTTGACGGCCACGATACACGGCACAGAAGAAGACTTGCGGGAGTACCGCGAACTCATTGAAATCCTGGAGCAAAAAGCAGGGCGGTTGCTGTTCAACGGATTTCCTACAGGCGTTGAGGTTAGCCACGCGATAATTCATGGCGGGCCATACCCCGCGACCTCCGACGGGCAATCCACTTCCGTAGGCAGCCAGGCGATCTATCGTTTCGCGCGACCGGTATGCTTCCAGAATTTCCCGAATGAAGCCCTGCCGGAGGAGTTGAAAGACGGCAATTCGCTCGGTATCTGGCGGCTCGTGGATGGCGCGCTGGGAAAAAACTGATCCTCGTAGCGCGCGAAAACCTCTCGAAGGACTACACATTTTCAGGGCGCTTCTAACTGCGAGGCGGCTGCTCAACTTGCGCGCGTATTCCAAACGTGTGAAAATTCATTGCTGCTTCCGCGGTTTTTTCACGTTGGCGATATCGTCTAAGGGTTAGGACGTGGCCCTCTCAAGGCCAAAATCCGGGTTCGAATCCCGGTATCGCTACCAGCGCTGCAGCCTCGGCAGCAATTTCCGGTATCACCGGCGGTGCGATGGGTAAGGTCTATGCTGGCACATCGGGTTGGGCGTATCCAACATGGCGTCCCGGGTTTTATCCTGCAAAACTCGGCTCGGACAAGTTCCTCAGCTACTATGGCACGCGCCTGAATTCCGTTGAGGTGAACTACACGTTTCGCAGCCTACCCACCGAAAACCTATTGAACAGCTGGGCAGCGTCTACTCCGGAGGGCTTTCAGTTTGCCGTCAAGGCCCATCAGATGATTACGCACATTAAGCGCTTACGTAATACGAGGAAACTGACTGCCAGTTTTTTCTCGCTCTTGCGGCCCTTGGAGAAAGCGCGAAAACTCGGGCCTGTCCTTTTTCAACTGCCGCCGTTCTTAAAGTGCGACTTGGAATTGCTGAAGGATTTTCTAGATGAATTGCCAATTAAGCGCCGGGTTGCGATCGAATTTCGACACGCCTCCTGGTTTAACGATGACACTTACGCCCTTTTGCGCAGGACAGGAGTGGCGCTGTGCTTGGCGGAGAGCGAAAAACTCGTGACGCCGGATGTTCAAACGGCAAAATGGTATTATCTTCGATTACGAAGAGAAAACTATTCAGTCAGATCGCGCTCTCTCATCGCGCGTCGAGTCCGAAAGCTAACCAAGAAAGGCGACGTATTCGCATATTTCATGCACCAAGAGCGGCCCGATGGCGCCATTCATGCGGAACGAATGCTGGGGTCTGTTCGCATTGCCTAGAAGGCGGCCTTCTCAAGCCCAAAATCTGGGGTCGAACCCGGTTTCGCTACCATTTGTAAAACGCCACATACTTTGAGTAGCCATGCAACTTCAGGGGCCCGTTTAGCGTCAAATTAGCAAACCAAAAGGGGCGTCGGAGCGTAACTAGAGACGGTCATTATCCTGTCGGCTCGGGCGGGTGAGGGGGACATTCAATTCATGTGGAGATGGAACAGAATCAGGGGCGGATTTGTCTTTGAACTAGTGCTGACCGCTCTATCATTGCTTGCGATTCCCATTTCAGCCCAGCAGCAAGCAGGCACCCCACCGCCGCAAAACCCGCCAACGACGGATGCAAGTACTACCGCCGATAAAAGCCAGAAGGATTCGAAGGACCCGAATGCGCTAACCGGCCAGCAGACCGGGACGCAAAAAAACAATCGCATCTTTGGCATCATTCCCAATCACAACACTGTGGAAGGCGCGATCGATATCAATCCCATTTCTCCAAAGGAAAAATTCAAGCTTGCATTTGCAAATCTTGGAGACCCCTATACTTATGGCATCGTCGGAATTCTGGCGGGCGAATCACAGGCGGCTGATGACGACAATTCATGGGGCCAGGGAATGAAGGGATTCGGAAAAAGATACGCGGCTGCGCTGGGAGACCAGACGGTAGGGCCGCTGATGTCAACCGGCCTTTTTCCCTCACTACTTCGTGAAGACCCGCGATACTTTCAGCTCGGCAAGGGAGGATTTAAGCGCCGATTTAAGTACTCAATGTCACGGCTTGTGATAACGAGGACAGATTCGGGTCACGCGCAATTCAATTATTCAGAATTCCTCGGCAACGCTGCGGCCACGGGTCTCTCAAACATTTATTATCCGGCCGAGGACCGCTATGTGGCCGGCAATCTGAGCCGGTATGCAACGCAAATCGCAGTGGATGCCCTCGGGAACTTTCTAAAAGAATTCTGGCCCGACATGAAGCGCAAAATCACAGGCAAAAAACCAGTGGAATAGATTCGCTTCTAGTGCAGACTCTCCGTTTTGGAGTGGCATGGCGGATGGCGCATAATCGGGGCGTGCAGAAACCAGACCCCCAGCGAGGATTTCCGGCCAAAGCTGTGGTAAAAGCCGGTGCCGGAAGGGCAGGAGAAGTCGCTCCTCAAGATCTGAGCAACCGTCATCGCCATACACTCAAGTGGTTTGACGTTTTGCTTTTGTTATTCGTCGCCGGGCTTGCCGTTCTCCCTCCGATTCGGGAATACCACAAGCAGCTCATACTCGCTGCGATCGTCATCGTCCAACTACTGGAAAGCAGGATGTTGGCGTGGTCGCCGCAGCGCGGCATGACGTACGCTGTCATACTGAAAATAGTTCTTGCGACCATATTGCTCGATCACACGGGCGAGATGGGAATCAACAGCAGTTACTGGCCAATCTATTTGCTACCTGTCGTTACGGCAGCCACTTATTTCGGCCCGTGGGGCACGCTATTTTGGACAACAGTTGCATCGGCGGCGTACTGCTCGTACCTATATCAGGCGCTGCAGTACTATGTGCTGACCGTTGAAAGCATCGGCGAGCTCGCCGGCCGTGTGCTCTTTTTTTTCCTGGCCGCGATGTTCGTGAATCGTTTCGCAGTGGAGATACGAAGACGCGCGGCGGCCTATCAAGTCCTTGCGGAGCAGATGGCGGAGACCAACCGGCGGCTCGAAGAAGCACAGGAGGAGGCGCGGCGTTCGGAGCGGCTCGCGGCGCTCGGACAGATGTCGGCTGGGCTGGCACACGAAATCAGGAATCCGCTGGGTGTAATCCGCGGGTCAGCGGAAATCCTGAACCAGAAGTTAGAACATGCGAATCCGCTGGCGAGCGAGCTTGCGGGCTACATCTTGAGTGAGACGAACCGGCTGAGCGCACTCGTTGCAAGGTTCCTCGATTTCGCGAGGCCGATGTCGCTTGAATTTGTCCCCGGAAATCTGCAGCAGATAATGGATCGAGCGCTCGAAGCAGCGCGCGCGCAGCGACCCGAGGCGAAGATTCGAGTAGAACGGGAATACGCGGCGGGATTGCCGCCCGTGCCGATGGACGAGCAGTTGTGTGAGCAGGTGTTCGTGAATCTGGCCTTGAATGCCTACGATGCAATGGAAGCGGATGGCGGGAAGTTGCGAGTTGAAATCTCACGCGCGCAACACACTGGAACTGCGGGGGTCGAAGTAACTCTTCGAGACACCGGGCCGGGGATTCCGCCGGAGTTAAGCCAGCAAATCTTTAATCCTTTCTTTACGACAAAAAAGTCGGGCGTGGGACTGGGGCTCGCGATCGTTTCAAAGATTGTGGACGAGCACCACGGGTCGCTCCGGGTGGAAAGCGAGCCGGGGAAAGGCGCCTGTTTTCGAGTATTCTTTCCCGCGGCGGCTGGCCCGGTCGCAGGCGGCGCGCAGTCCGCGCGGTCGTAAGGCCCATTGATTAGGAAACATTGATAATGGCATCGATTTTAATCGTCGAAGACGAAGCAAAGATGCGGCGCTTGCTCGAATTGAATTTGGGCGAGGAGGGCTGGTCCACATTTTCCGCGGGGGACGCGGAGGAAGGCCTGAAGATCCTCGGGCGCGAGGCGATTGACCTCATCCTGACGGATTTCAAACTTCCCGGAATGAACGGGCTCGAATTCCTTCAGTCGATTCGGAGGGTCAACGCCGAAGTGCCAGTGATCCTGATGACCGCATACGGGAGCGTTGAGACCGCCGTTGAGGCGATGCGCAACGGTGCGAGCAACTACGTGCTGAAGCCATTTTCGCTCGAAGAGATCAAGCTCGTCGTCCGCAAGGAACTGGATGTCCGCCAGCTTCTCTCTGAGAATCGCACTCTGCGCGAGGAATTGGGGAAGCGCTACGACTATCCGAACATTGTCGCGAAGAGCGCCCGCATGCAAGAAGTGCTTGCCGCCGTCGAGCGGGTCGCGCCCACAAACTCAACCGTGCTGATCGGGGGCGAAAGCGGTGTCGGAAAAGAATTGATCGCGCGGGCGATTCACCAGCACTCGAAGCGCGCGGCGGGACCGTTCATCAAGATTAATTGCACTGCGATTCCTGAAAATCTGTTGGAAAGCGAACTATTCGGCTATGAGAAGGGCGCATTCACGGGCGCCAACTCGACCAAGCCCGGAAAATTCGAGCTAGCCGACAAAGGCACGCTTTTCCTCGATGAAATCGGCGACGTTCCGACGGCCACACAGGCGAAACTTCTTCGCGTCCTGCAAGAACGCGAATTCGAGCGGCTCGGCGGGACGCGTACAATCAAAGTGGACGTGCGGATGATTGCAGCGACGAACCGCGATCTTCGCGCCGCACTCGAGCAGGGCACATTTCGCGAAGACCTTTATTACCGATTGAATGTCGTACCCATCGACGTGCCTCCACTGCGCGACCACAAGGAGGATATCCCCGGCCTCGTCGAACATTTCCTCGAACAGTACAGCGCCGAAAATGGGAAGCAACTCCGCGGCGTCGCGCCATCGGCGATGCAAACGCTAATGAGTTTTCACTGGCCGGGAAATGTGCGCGAGCTGCAGAACATTATTGAGCGGGCCGTCACATTCGCAAGAAGCGATAAGATTGAGGCCGGCGACATTCAATTGGATTCCGCGCCCTCAAAGGGATATTCCGGCGCTCAGGGATTTCTGCCCGCCGGAATGACGCTTGATAGTTGGGAAGATGAAATGATCCGCGAAGCTCTTCGCCGTGCAAATGGCAATAAGAGTCAGGCGGCGCGATTGCTTGGCCTCACCAGGAATGCTTTACGATACCGTCTCTCAAAGATCGGCATTCCCGATGACCCTGAAAATCAGGATTAGCATTCAAAGTCGTTGATTGGTTGAATTCAACCACCTCTGGTTGAAAGTCACCGTTTGAAAGCGAATTTCACATTCGGTCCCCAATCCATGCCTACCTGTAACCGGTTGATTTGATTGGACTTAGCCTTAAACTACCCTTCAAGATTGTTTGGCATTTTCCATGCATTACATACTGTGGGCTAGAGTGCTATCCCGCTGGATTGCCGAGGGGATGCGGGAGGCCAGGAATGGTGGGCCATGAAAACTACTCTTAAACTCCTTGGGGTTCTCGCACTGGCGGCATTCGCTGCGGGGCAAACGGACGCCCAAGGTGCGCCACCGCCACCCGCTGGCGCTGACTCACAGCAGCAACAACAGACAGGCCCGGCTCCCGCCGTTGCGCGCATGAGCTTTATCCGCGGAGATGTCTCCATGAAGCGCGGGGATTCTGGTGATTGGGTCGCGCTGACTTTAAATACTCCGCTGATGGCCGGCGACAAGATTACGACTGCTGACGGTGCCCGCGCGGAAGTGGAACTCGACTACGCGAATATTCTCCGCCTCTCCGGACATTCTGAAGCCGACATTGCGGCAATGGACAACGGCCACATTCAAATTCAAATTGCGCAAGGCCTTGTTGAATATTCCATATTCAAGGGCGCCGAAGGCGACGTGGAAATTGATACGCCCAATGTTTCAGTGCATCCGTCGCGCGAAGGAATGTATCGCATCGAAGTGAACGCCGACGGCGATACGATTGTGATCGTCCGCGATGGAGAAGCGGAAATCGCCACGCCTGATGGCAGCACGAAAGTCGGGAAGGGCGAGATGATCACGGTTCGCGGGACCGAATCGGATGTGCAGTTTAAAAAATCCGACGCGCGGCCCGGTGACGAATGGGACAAGTGGAGTGCGGACCGCGACCAGCTCATTCAGAATTCGGACTCAGCGCGCCACACCAATTCGTACTACACGGGCACAAGCGACTTGGATGCCAATGGCAACTGGCAAAATGTTCCCGATTATGGCGACGTTTGGACGCCAAACGTCCCGCCAGATTGGGCGCCATATCGCGATGGGAACTGGCTCTGGGAGCCATACTACGGTTGGACTTGGGTTGGCTATGAGCCGTGGGGCTGGGCGCCATATCACTATGGGCGCTGGTTCCGGTGGAATGCGCGGTGGTCCTGGTGGCCGGGGCCGGTGTACGCCGGATATCGCCCCCTTTGGGCGCCTGCCTATGTTTCATTCTTCGGGTTTGGCGGGCGTATAGGTGTCGGCTTCGGTTCCATTGGGTGGTTTCCGATAGGCCCGTGCGATCCGTTCTTTCCTTGGTTTGGATTTGGCATTCGGTTTGGCTTTGCAGATTTCTTTGGGTTCCGGGACCGGTTTGATGCTCGACGGTTCCCCGGCGCAATTGGGCCACTCCGCGGGCGATTTGACGAGCGGTTCTCCAATGCCCGGCTTGCCGAGCACGATTCGCGTTTCGTGACCTCTGCCCGGTCGGAGCAATTCGGCCATGGTGGAAGCAATTTTAGAGCGGGAATCTCGACAAACGAATTCCGCGACGGGCAGATGATGACTGGCCACGTGCCGGTCGCGCCGACGCGCGAAAGCTTGAGCCCGACAACCCGGGCCGTAAATCCCTCAACGGTTCGGAACGGGGGGCAACAGCACTTTCTCGGATCGACTCGGCCTACGAATTCAACTCGCGGTTCATTTGGTGAGCAGTCGCGGCAAATGCAGCAAGCACTGCGCACCAACGGCGGACCGGCACCTAGTTTGAATCGCGGCGACGGCGTAATGACACAACCGAACCGAGGCGTTGACCACTCCGGGACTTCGCAGCCACCAGTGAGAACGTTCGAGGGCCAAGGGCAACAGGGACAACAGCATACGCAGCAGCCATCCCAGACCGGAAATAATTCCGGAGGGTGGCAACGTTTTCAGCCGCAGCCGAATGAGCCTGCGCGCGGCGCAGCACCTGGAAATCAGCCCGTGCAACCGCGCTATCAAGGCAATTCACAGCCGGGTAATTCGCGTCCCCCGCTGAATCTTCGCAGACCGGTGGTGAATGACCGGCCATCAAGTGCAGGGGGCCAGCGCACACCGCCGCCACCAAGAAACACTGCGCCTCCACGATATTCGCCGCCACCGCGTTCCTCGGCGCCTCCGAGCCGCCCGAGTGGTGGCAGCTCACGCGGCAATTCCAGTCGAAGTTCTCATGGGAGTTCAGGTGGAGGATCGCACGGAGGCGGGTCCTCGCATCATCACTAAACGATCTCTGCCCACAAGAGCGACCGGCGCGGCTGGTTCTTAAATGAATCGCCGCGCCGGTTGTATTTTCAGTGAAGCACCAAAGAAAACATAGGTCGGGTGAACCGATAGCTCCGTCGCGATTAGTCGGCGGGAGCGCTGTGAGGCGCTTGCACGCGCTTGCCGCCGCGCAACCAGGTCTGAAGCCTGTCCATATAGAGATAGACAACGGGAGTAGTGAACAGAGTTAGCATCTGGCTGAGGATGAGACCGCCCACGATCGTAATGCCAAGCGGTTGTCGAAGCTCAGAGCCGGTGCCGCCGCCGATGGCAAGCGGCACCGCACCCAGCAACGCGGCCATGGTTGTCATCATGATGGGGCGGAAACGCAATAAACACGCCTGATGAATCGCCTCTACGGGCGGTTTCCCGTCGGTGCGCTCAGCTTGCAAGGCGAAATCAATCATCAAGATTGCATTCTTCTTTACAATCCCGATCAACAGAATGATGCCAATCACCGCGATAATGTTGAGGTCCGTCTTAAAAAGCATGATCGCGAGCAATGCGCCGACGCCGGCGGAAGGCAAAGTGGAAAGAATCGTGATTGGATGGATATAGCTTTCGTAAAGAATTCCAAGAACAATGTAAACGGCGCCGAGCGCCGTGAGGATCAGCATCGGCATTGTCGCTAGTGAGTCCTGGAAAGCTGCCGCCGTACCTTGAAAAGTGCCGACGACTGTTGGGGGCAGACCGACCTGGCGCTCGGCGTTCTTGATGGCCAACGTCGCTTTGTCCAGCGAAGCGCCGAGGGCAAGATTGAAGGAAAGCGTGATTGCCGGAACCTGCCCCTGGTGGTTCACGGCGAGCGGGGTCAGGGAAGGTCCGTAATGGGAAAAAGCGCTCAGTGGGACCACGGATCCCGTATTGGTTGGAACATAGATCTGCTTCAACGTTTCCGGGTTGCGCAGGTATTGAGGAGCAACCTCCAACACAACATGATATTGGTTGAGTCCTTTGTAGATCGTTGAGACTTGTCTCTGCCCGAATGCATCGTTCAGCGTGTTGTCAATCGAAGCCATTGAAACGCCGAGCCGTGAAGCAGTGTCGCGGTCAATCAAGAGAGAAGCTTCCAGTCCATGAATTTGCTGGTCGCTATTCGCATCTTTGATTTCGGGAATGACTGCGATTTTTTGCAAAAGGATTGGCGCCCACTTGTTGAGATCATCCAAGTTGTCTGCTTCAAGCGTGTATTGATACTGAGAGTTGCTCCGCCTGCCGCCGACACTTACATCCTGCTGGGCCGTCAAATAAAGTGTCGCGCCCGGGACTTTGGCCGCTTTGTTGCGAATGCGCGCGATCACCTGATCCACTGTTAGCTTTCGCTGCCCGATGGGCTTCAATTGAATGAACATTCGGCCGGTATTGGTCGGACCGCCATAACCGCTGCCCCCCGTGGAATCGCCAACGGTATCCACAGCCGGATCTGCCCGAACGATTTCCTCAAATTCGCGAAGTTTCGCGTCCATCGCCGGGAACGAGACGTCCTGATCGGCCACAATATTGGCGTTCAGCCGTCCCGTATCCTGCTGAGGGAAAAATCCCTTTGGCACAATGATGAAGAGATAGATGTTCACGCAGATGGTGGCAAGCGTAAGGGCCAAAACCAACGGTTGATGGCGCAGAACCCACCCAAGGCAGGATTCGTAGGTCCTCTGCAAGAAATTAAATCCTTTTTCAGCCACCCGATAAGCAAACCCATGTTTGCTTTTCTCAGGCTTCAGAAAGCGGGCGCACATCATGGGGGTCGTGGTCACAGATACCATTAAGGAAAATACGATTGCCGTGCTCAACGTAACGGCAAATTCCCTGAAGAGCCGCCCCACGATCCCGCCCATCAGCAGAATCGGAATGAACACCGCCACCAGTGATGTGCTCATAGAGAGAACCGTGAAACCGATTTCGCGCGAGCCGCGCAAGGCCGCCTCCATCGGTTTCATGCCGGCTTCCAGGTGGCGCGTAATATTTTCGATAACAACAATCGCATCATCGACGACAAATCCCGTTGAAATGGTGAGCGCCATCAAAGAGAGATTGTCCAGCGTGTAGCCGACCATGTACATCACGCCAAAAGTGCCCACGAGAGAAAGGGGGACCGCGACGCTCGGTATCGCCGTCGCCCAGGGGCTCCGCAAAAATGCAAAGACGACCAGCACGACCAAGCAGATCGATATCACCAGCGTGATTTCCACATCATGGATCGAAGCGCGAATTGTTGGGGTCCGGTCCAGAATCACGCCGAGATGTATCGTCGGGGGGATCGATGCTTGCAAAAAGGGCAACATGGCGCGGATGCGGTCAACTGTCTCGAGAATATTGGCGCCGGGTTGGCGGAAGATCACGATGGTGATAGCCGGTTCGCCGTTGGCGTAGCCAGATGTGCGGACGTCAGCGACGGAATCCACTACATTGGCCACATCTTGCATTCTGACGGCTGCGCCGTTGTGATAAGTGACGAGCAACGGGCGGTACTCCCAGGCTTTGAAAAGCTGGTCGGAGGTAGAGATATTCCAGGATTGACTCGGGTCAGCGAGTTCACCTTTGGGCCTATTTGCGTTCGCTGCTCCAAGCGCTGTCCGAACCTGTTCGAGGCTGATGCCGTAGCTATTCAACTCGGTCGGGTTCGCATCCACGCGTACCGCGGGCTGCGCGCCGCCCCCAACCGACACCTGGCCAACCCCTTCAATTTGTGAAAGCTTCTGCGCCAGGATCGAATCAGCAGCGTCATACACTTGGGCTTTCGGCACCGTAGTTGATGTGAGGCTGAGAAGAATAATTGGCGATTCGGCAGGATTGGATTTGCGCCATGTCGGTTGAGTTGGCAAGCCTGCCGGGAGTTGGCTGCGCGCCGCGTTAATGGCCGCTTGGACGTCACGGGCGGCGGCGTCAATGTTTCGGCTCAGATCGAATTGCAGTGTCACACTCGTCGAGCCAAGCTGGCTTGTGGACGTCATCTCCGTGATGCTAGCGATGCGGCCGAATTGACGCTCGAGTGGCGTGGCAACGGAGGAGGCCATTGTTTCGGGGCTCGCTCCGGGCAAGCTGGCGGACACATTTATGGTAGGAAAATCCACCTGGGGGAGGGGCGAAACCGGGAGCAGTTTAAACGCGAGGCTCCCAGCCATGAATAGCGCGATCGTCAGCAGGGTAGTCGCCACCGGGCGCCTGATGAACGGTGCCGAGATGTTCAACACGCCCTGAGTTGCCCTGAGCATATGAAGAATCCCTTGCTAAATATGACCTCAACATCGGCGGATTTCATTCCGCCTGACGAGAATTCCAATCGTCAATCCGCAGACGCGGGTTGTTGCTCCTCGCTGCTAATGTGAAATCGCTTGCCAATCCGCCGTGCCAGCCAGTCAAATGCCAAGTAGACGACGGGGGTCGTGTAAAGAGTGAGCAGTTGGCTGAGTATCAAGCCCCCGACAATCGAAATTCCGAGGGGACGCCGCAACTCGGAACCGGTTCCCGATCCGAGCGCGAGCGGAAGCCCGCCGAGAAGCGCGGCCATCGTCGTCATCATAATCGGACGAAATCTCAGCAGGCACGCTTCGTAAATCGCGTCGAGAGGGGCTTTGCCTTCTTTGCGCTCGGCTTCGAGCGCAAAGTCAATCATCATGATGGCGTTCTTTTTCACGATGCCGATCAATAGAATCAATCCAATCAGCGCAATCACGCTGAACTCCGTTTTGAAAAGGAGCAGCGCAAGAATCGCTCCCACGCCCGCGGAGGGCAGCGTGGAAAGAATCGTGATTGGGTGAATGTAGCTTTCGTACAACACCCCAAGCACAATGTAGACGGTGATCACTGCCGCAAGAATGAGAAGCGGCTCATTCGAAAGAGAATTCATAAAGGCTGCCGCCGTGCCTTGGAAGCTCGTCTGAATGCTGGGCGGAAGGCCAACTTGAACACTCGCCGCGTTGATGGCGTTCACAGCGTCGCCAAGCGAGGCATCCGGAGCAAGGTTGAATGAGATCGTAACGACGGGGAATTGACCCTGGTGATTATTCACGAGCGCCGATGCCCCCTCCTCGACGTGCGTGAATGAACTCAGCGCCACCTGCCCCCCATTTGCGGAGGGCACATAAATGTCCTTCAATGAATCGGGGTTTATTTGTAAGCGCGGGTCCACCTCGAGTACGACGTGATATTGGTTGAGCTGCGTAAACATCGTGGACACTTGCCGCTGGCCGAACGCGTCGTAGAGAACGTTGTCAATCGTTTGAGGAAGGATGCCAAGCCGCGACGCGGTGTCACGGTCAATCACGAGAGTTGTGAGGAGCCCCCCATTTAGTTGGTCGCTCGCAACATCGCGAAGCTCCGGGAGCGACTGGAGCTTCGAAATCAAGCGGGGAGTCCAAACAGCAAGCTCCTTTGCGTCAACATCTTCCACGCTGTATTGAAATTCCGTCCGGCTGATGCGGTCTTCCACCGTGAGATCCTGCACGGGCTGAAGAAAGAGCGAGATACCTTCGATGTTGGCGAGTTGTGGCTGGAGCCGGCGTATTACGTCCGTCGCGGATATTTTTCGCTCTTCCACCGGCTTCAGATTGATCTGGATCCGGCCGGTGTTTGTCGTCGTATTCGTCCCATCAATGCCGATAAAGGAGGAAAGGCTGGTGACGGCCGGGTCTTGCAGAATTACATGGGTGAGCAACTGCTGGCGTTGGGCCATCGCGGCGAATGAGATATCTTGCGCTGCCTCCGATACGCCCATGATTACCCCCGTATCCTGCACAGGGAAGAAGCCCTTGGGCACATAGATATAAAGAAAGATCGTACAGACAAGCGTCGCGGCCGTAACGAGCAGGGTTGTTGTCCTGTATTGAAGGACAAAGCGCAATGTCCGGCCGTAGAACGCAATGATGGATTCAAATGCGTGTTCGGAATATCGGTAGAACCTTCCCCGCTCGGATTCCTTGGTATGCTTCAGCAGCCGGGCGCACATCATCGGCGTGAGCGTCAGTGAAACAATGGCGGAGACGAGAATCGTCACGGCCAACGTGACGGCAAACTCACGGAACAGCCGCCCAACGATGTCCCCCATGAAGAGCAACGGAATGAGCACGGCAATCAAAGAAACGGTCAGCGAGAGGATCGTGAAACCGATTTGCTCGGACCCTTTCAAGGCGGCTTCGAGGGGCGTATCGCCCTGCTCGATGAAGCGGCTGATGTTTTCAATCATCACGATCGCGTCGTCCACCACAAAGCCGGTGGAAATTGTCAGCGCCATCAGTGAAAGATTGTCCAGACTGTAGCCCAGCAGATACATCACGCCGAAAGTCCCAACAATCGAGAGCGGTACCGCAATACTTGGGATGACCGTCGCCGACACGCTCCGCAGAAAGAGAAAGATGACCAGGACGACCAACCCGACAGTCAGCATCAGCTCCATCTTGACGTCCGAAACAGACGCCCGGATTGTCGTGGTGCGGTCGGTTAGCACGGTGACGTTGATGGCGGAGCCCAGGGACACCTGCAGCGTCGGAAGTATCTTCTGGATTCGGTCAACCACATTAATAATATTTGCGCCGGGCTGCCGCTGAATATTTAGGATTACAGCGGGATTCTCATTTGCCCATGCTGCCATCTTCACGTTTTCCGCGCTATCGATAACCGTCGCTACATCCTTGAGCCGGATGGGAGCGCCGTTCCGGTAAGCCACAATAAGTGGTTGATAAGCGTCGGCGGTTAACAGTTGATCGTTCGCTCCGATCGTGAATGCCTGGTGTGGCCCGTCAAAGTTTCCTTTGGCCTGATCCACATTCGCCGCGCCAAGCGCTGTCCGCAGGTCTTCAAGGCTCATGCCATGAGAGGCAAGTGCAGTCGGGTTCGCCTGAATTCGAACCGCCGGCTTCTGCCCGCCACTGATACTGACGAGTCCAACCCCCGTTAGCTGCGAGATTTTCTGAGCCAAAGTTGTGTCGGCGAGGTCTTCCACTTTGGAGAGCGGAAGCGTATTCGACGTAAGGGCAAGAGTCAGGATCGGTGCGTCGGCAGGATTAATCTTGCTGTAGATGGGCGGGTTCGGCAGGTCCGTCGGCAGAAGATTCGAGGCGGCGTTGATAGCGGCCTGAACGCTCTGCTCGGCTACGTCGATGTTCAAATCCAGCGTGAATTGAAGCGTAATCGTTGAGCTTCCGAAGGAACTCATCGAGGTCATCTGATTCAACCCGGGAATCTGACCGAACTGCCGCTCAAGCGGGGAGGTTACGGAAGACGACATCACATCCGGGCTCGCACCCGGATAAAATGTTTGCACCTGAATTGTTGGATAGTCGACTTCAGGCAACGCGGAGACAGGCAACTGGTTGTAAGCCACGAAGCCAGCGAGCAGGATCCCGACCATCAAGAGGCTTGTTGCGACCGGGCGAAGAATGAATGGCCTGGAGATGCTCATTTTTTGCTGTTGCCCGGCGCGGGAGCCGGGGCTTTGGAACTTGGAGCTTTAGAACTCGGGGTGGGAGTATTCGGAGTCGAAGAACTCGGAGCCGGAGAACTCGCGTGCGCGTCTACTTTCGTTCCATCTTGCAATTTGTCCTGGCCGTCAACGACTACATTTTCTCCCGGTTGAAGTCCGTCGCTGAGACCTACCTGATTTCCCTCCGTAATTGATTCCTTCACTGTGCGGATCGAGGCGATTCCACTTGAGCCAACGACAAAAACAAAGGTGCCTTGGGGCCCGCGCTGGATCGCCGTCGAGGGGACAATGGTAATGCCCTCTTTCTTGCCCACCAAAACGCGGATGTTTACAAACTGATTTGGAAACAGGTGATTGTCTTCGTTGTCGAACTCAGCCTTCAGCCTGTATGTGCCGGTCGTTGGGTCAATCGCATTGTCAATGGTGAGCAATTTTCCCGAAGCAATTTTGGTTATGCCGTCCTGGTCATAGGCATCCACGGGAAGTTGATTGCCCGCGCGGACTTGTGCGAATACATCGGGAAGGCTTTCCTGAGGCAGGCTGACAAGCACTGCGATGGGCTGGACTTGTGTGATGACAACGAGTCCGTTCGCATCCGTCGCGTGGACAATATTGCCTAAGTCCACGAGCCGCAGGCCTACGCGGCCGGAGATCGGTGAAGTGATGTGGCAATAAATGATTTGGAGTTTGGCGGTGTCAATCTGCGCTTGGTCGGATTTGATCGCGCCGTCGTATTGTCCGACGCTTGCCCCCTGCGTGTCGTACTGCTGCTTTGGGATGACTCCTTCCTTGTACAGTTCCGCATACCTTGCCAGGTTTGCCTTCGCGTCGTTTAGCAACGCCGTATCGTGTGCAAGCGTACCTTCCGCTTGTTCAAGCTGCATTTGGAATGGCCGCGGATCCAGTTCGGCCAATAAATCTCCCGCATGAACAAATTGCCCTTCTTGGAATGCGACGTTTATAAGTTGCCCGTCCACTCTGGTGTGCACCGTGACCGTGTTGAATGCCGTCACAGTGCCAATGTTTCGCAAGTAAACTGGAATGTCACCACGTACAGCCGTCGCAATGGACACCGGGATCGCTCCGCCGCCTCCGCGCCCCCCACGCCCGGCACCCGACGCAGAGGTTGAACTTGAGGATGAACTGCTGGCGAAAACTCCACGATACCGCCAGCCTGCATACCCGATTGCGACGAGGACGACCAGCCAGATCAACCAACGCCAATTGCTGCGTGGGGGGCCGGAATTCCTATCATTTCCCGATGAGCTCAAATCGCGTTCTCTTTCTTCTTCCGTGGAAGTTGGCATGGCGTATCCGCAGGGAAATTCCTTATCTCAAGCCTCGCCGTGAACGGCAAATAATAACCCATTCGATGCCTTGATTCTCGAAATGTCGTTTGGTATTAAGGACATTTCTGCACCTAGTGTTTGACGAATATGGAGCCCGCGGCGTTGCGCGTTTTAGCAAAGTCAACCTACTATGTTCGCTTCCGATACGCGAAATCCCATGAACGGCCAGACTATCGCCTTCAATGCCCTAGGATTCCACATAAGTCTATGAAAACAAGGATGTTATGTCCACCCCTGGACGGCCCCGAATTTGCGCGACAATCTCGGGATTTTGCGCCCGGGCGGGGTGTGCTTGCGGTTCCTTGGCGTTTGCGTCCTGACATCCGGGCAAGGGGGACTAGGCCGAATCTGGCTTTGGATCCAATTTGAATCAATCGCTTCGATAAGGAGGGGCTATGGCGAAAATGGAACGCGTTCGGGAAGTATTGCGAGGACCGCTCGACGATGAGCATTTGCGCCAAAGGGCGGCGGCGGGGTGGCATATGTTTGCAGTCGAATGGGAACGTCCCGCGGATGGCGAAGTAGATCGCCCGTTCGGAACAATGGAGACCGAACTGCCTTACGGCCTACAAGTTTCCGGCGATTGTTTGCATCTCGAGGAGAACCGCATCGAAAAGGAAGCGCTTGTGCTGATGCTCGAGCTGATTGTGCAGGACTACCCCTTCTCGCGGATCGCCGGTGAACTCAACGAGCGCGGCTTTCGCACGCGGTCTGGCGGCAAGTGGGATCCTGTCGCCGTGTTCAATTTACTTCCCCGCATGATCGAAGTTGGCCCACGAGTTTTCACGAGTGATGAATGGGCCGACCGCAGGCAGCGCCTTTTCAAAATATTCGTGTAGGCGATCCTCCTGAAACATTTTCCCCGAGGTGTAAATATGGGAAGGCTCTTGCAGGACATTCGATATGGCATTCGCATGCTGGTCAAGAATCCTGCATTCACAGCCGTAGCGGTGCTAACGCTTGCGCTTGGCATCGGAGCAAATGTCGCCATCTTTACTGTAGTGAATGCTGTTCTCCTGCATCCACTCCCGTTTCCGCAACCCAGCCAACTCGTTCGTGTTACTGCCGACGCTAACGGAACCGGCGGCCGCAACATCGGACTTTCCGAACCTGAACTCGATGACCTGCGCCAGCGTTCCGATTTATTCGATGATGTCTCGGCGATCTGGCCGATTAGCGCATCTTTGCTTGGCGGTGAGCGTCCGGAGCGCATCGAGATCCTCGCCACAAGCACGGGATACTTTCACTTGTTGGGCGCAAATCCACAAATCGGGCGCGTATACGGCTCGCAAGATGCCACTCCCGGATTTTCGGATGCGGTTGTGATTAGTGACGGTCTATGGCGCAGGCAATTTGGCGCTTCCGGTGACATTCTGGGCCGGAAAGTAATCATGGACACCGACACCTATACCATTGTTGGAGTGATGCCGCCCGACTTCCGTCATCCCGGCGAAACCGTCCAAGGTGACGTGGATATGTGGTCCGCGTGCGGTTTCACCGGGAGTCCATTCGTGAACCCGCCGCAGCGCACGCAGAACTTTATTCCGGGCGTGATCGGCAGATTGAAGCCGGACATTTCCATTGAGCAAGCACGGTCGCGCCTCGGTGCTCTAACCACCCAACTCCGTTCGACCTATCCAACAAATTATCCTGCCGCGGTGCAATGGACGTTGCGGCTTGATCCTGTCCAGCAAAACCTGACTGCCCGGGTACGTCCGATTCTCTCCGTTCTTCTGGTCGCCGTCGGTTTTGTCCTCATCATCGCGTGCGCAAACATCGCGAATTTGCTGCTCGCGCGGTCATCAGGAAGGACGCAGGAAATTGCCGTTCGCCGTGCGCTCGGCGCTTCACGCGGGCAGATCATCCGCCAACTCCTTACCGAAAGCTTGCTGCTTTCAATTGCCGGCGGCACTGCGGCCCTCCTTGTTCTTGACTGGCTGAAGGGTTGGCTTGTGCGAATGATCCCCGCTGACTTGCCGCGCATCTCGGAAATTCACTTTGACGCACGGATTATCGGTACGGGATTCGTGTTATCAGTTGTAACCGGACTATTGTTCGGCGCAATTCCTGCTATTCAGGTCTCTGCGATCAACCCCGGTGAAAACTTGAAGGAAGCCGGCAGGTGGAGCGGCGGTGGGCTTCATCAGGCCCGGGTTCGCGGCGCACTTGTCGCAGCCGAAATTGCCATTTCACTCGTGCTCTTGATCGGCGCCGGGCTACTAGTGCGAAGTTTTTGGGGCATGCTTCACGTGAATCCGGGTCTCGATATTGGAAACGTCGGATTTGCGCAGATTTGGATTCCGGTGCCAAACGATCCAACGAAGAACCCCTACGCCACTGTCGCGCAGCGCAGCACCCTTGTAAGCGATGTTCTTAGCCGCGTCTCCGAATTACCGGGCGTCGAATCCGCCGCAATGGGAAATAGCAGCCGCGTTCCGTTCGGCGGCACTGGAGTCACGCAGCGGTTTGTGTTTGCCGGTGAATCCACCGCTGCTTCGGATGTCAGGCGCGCGGAATTCCAGGTTGCCAGCCCAGAGTATTTCACTGCCCTGAAGTCGCCGATATTGAGTGGAAGGGCCTTTTCCGTCTCCGACGCTGAAAAATCCGAAAAAGTAGTCATCGTCAATGAAACCCTCGTAAGAACTTATTCGCGGGGGAAAAATCCAGTAGGCAGAAGCATCTCCCTGCTTGGGCAGACCCAGCCTTCCCGTATTGTTGGAGTCGTCGGAGACATTCATGACGATGGACTTGACGTGCCTGTTCCCGCGCGTGTCTATTTTCCTATCTATCAGCGCTCCGGAAATTCGCTGACCTTGTATTATCGTTCGTCCGCGGATCCGCGCGGACTCAATACAAATGTCGAACAGGCAATTCATTCCGTGGACCCGACCTTGCCTGTCTTCGGCCAGCGAACGTTGCAAAACCTGATGGCGGATTCCGAGGTGCGTAGGAAATTCGTTTTGTTTTTGATGGGTGCATTTGCCGTGGTGGCACTGTTGCTTGCCGCATTGGGGACATACGGCGTGATGAGTTTTGCCGCGAATCAACGCATTCGTGAAGTCGGAATCCGCATTGCCCTTGGCGCGCAGCGCCGAGACATCATCTACCTAATGATCGGGCCGGGATTGAAGATTGCCTTTGCTGGTGTGGCTGTGGGTGTTGTATCCGCATTCATACTCACACGTTTGATGGGAACTCTCTTATTTGAAGTTGCGCCGACCGACATAATTACTTACGCCAGTCTATCGGTATTGCTTAGTTTGGTGACGATTGTCGCGTGTGTCGTCCCGGCTCGCCGCGCGACCAGAGTCGATCCGATGGTTGCTCTACGTCATGAATGATTCACTATTGCGCTAAACTGTCATTTATTTAGCGTGCGGCGAATCTTCCTTAAGACACTCCCAAGCATCGCTGGTGTAAGCCGCCCCGTCTGCGTGTTCTGTTGGCTCGGATGATAGGAGCCGAACAATCGTGGCAGACCAGACGGCATTGCGTAGCTGGCTCCATGGGAAAACTTGAAAGTGCTGGCGCGTAGGATCCTTCCACGCCGCTGCAAGATGCGCAAAAATTGAATCCACGCAATATGCCCTAGCGCGAGAATCACTCGCGGTCTCAGCAAATCCAATTCTTCTTCGAGATACGGCACGCAATTGCAGATCTCGTCTGGCGCTGGCTTGTTCGCTGGCGGCGCGCATCGCGCGACCGCACTGATGTACGCATTCTTCAGCGCCAGTCCGTCATCTCGCGACACGGATGTCGGCTGGTTCGCAAATCCAGCTCGATGGAGCTGCGCGTAAAGGAAATCCCCGCTTCGGTCTCCGGTAAACATGCGGCCCGTTCGATTCGCTCCGTGTGCACCGGGCGCGAGGCCAATGATCAATAACTCACCATGTGGATCTCCAAAACCCGGCACGGGACGTCCCCAATACGTTTGTTCCTGGTACGCGCGCCGCCTCACCCGTGCAACATTCTCGCGATAACGCACAAGCCTCGGGCACTTGCGGCAATTCACGATGCGCTTATCCAGTATTTTCAGGGAATCTGCAGTTGAGGTTTGTTTCATTGAGGCCGAAATTCGCCGGGCACGAGAAAACTTTACTGCATTTCAATCGGCAAGCGCAGCCGTGCGCGGCACCCGCGAGCGTCCTTTCGGTTCATTAACATCAAGCTGCCGCCATGCGCCTCTGCAATTTGCCTGCTCAGCACAAGACCGATCCCCGACCCACCTGGCTTCGTCGTAAAAAACGGCACAAAAAGGTTTGTTGTGTTGGAGAGTCCCGGTCCTTCGTCTTCAACCCACACATCAATGGATTCGCCGTTTTTTGACCAGCCAACCCGCACGCCGCCTCCGGTTTCGAGCGCCGCGTCGGTCGCGTTGCGCAGAAGGTTGATGAGGAGCTGATCGAGTTGATCGCCATCCGCGGAAATAATCACGCGCGGGCCCGGCACGACAGTAACATTTAACCGCTGTTCGAGGCTCACTGTCCGCGCGATCCACCGCGCCACATCAACGGGTGCCGGCTGCGGCTGAGGCAGCCGCGCCAATCGCGCATAAGCGCTCATGAACCGTCCGAGCGCCTCCGACCGCGCGCGAATCACGCCGAACCCGCTCTTCATATCGGCGGAAGCGTCCGCCGGCCATTCCGATGGTTCCGGCAGCCGTCCGAGAAGTGTCTCCATACTTTCCGCAACGCTCTGGATCGGCGCGAGGGAATTGTTCAGCTCATGGCCAAGCACCCGGATGAGCCGTTGCCATGCCTGGCGCTCTTCTTCGCGCAACGCGCGGCTCAAATCAGAAAGGACGAGCAGTTGATGTTGCAGGCCGCCTTCGCGAAACGTGCTCCGGCGCATTCCCCATCGCCCCGTGCCTCCGGGAAAGCTCACTTCAAGCGTGCGTGCCGGCTCTCCTTCGAGGCAGCCCGCCAGATTCAGTTCCGCCGCCGTGCGGCCGAGCATTCGTTCGGCCGGCAACCCGAGCAATCGCTCTCCCGCGCGATTCACAACCAGCAGGTGCTGTGTCCCATCAAATGTGAAAACTGCGAAATCAATTTCTTCCACGACTTTTCGAAGTAGCGTCGTTGCTTCGACCGCGCCCAGCCGCTGTTCGCGCAATGTTTGCCCGAGCGCGTTGACTTCGCGGATGACGTCGCCAAGCGCATCCGGCGCATTCGCGCCCCGCCCGCGGATGGAATAGTCACCTTCGCGCATGGCCGCGAGCAGATTCGAAAGGGTTTGCAAAGGAAAGGCGACTCGCTGGCGAGTGGATGCGGCAAAGCCCAGCCACACGACGACTATCAAAATGGTCAGCGTGATGCTATTCCGCGTGGAGTAAGGTTCCGTCCAAAGAAAAATAAGCGCGATGACGGAGCCGGGAAGGCCTGCGATCAACGCCAGCAGCAGTACGCGCCGCTCATGAAAGAGCTCTTTCATAGCCCATACTTTTGCATGCGGCGATAGAGTCCGCTGCGGCTCAAGCCCAGTGCACCAGCTGCTTGGCTCACGTTGCCATCGAATCGAGAAAGCGTTTTCTGCACCAGGTAGCGCTCAACGTCTTCAAGGCTCATCTCTTCCAGCCGTGCGGCCCCGCCGCTCGCCGCCGCCGGACGAAGGCCCAGATCTGAGGCGCGCACTTGGTTTCCCTGTGCGAGCAAAACCGCTCGCTCAATGGAATGATCCAGCTCGCGTACGTTCCCCGGCCACGGATGTTCGAGCAATGCTTGCGAAGCAGCGGTATCGAACCCGCCAAGAGTTTTTCGATAGCGTTGCGCATACGAACGCAAAAAGTGGTTTGCCAGCAGAGGAATGTCTTCACGCCGTTCGCGCAGCGGCGGCAGGTGAATCTCGATTGTATTCAGCCGGAAGAGCAGGTCCTGCCTGAATCGTCCTGCGGACACTTCAACATTCACGTCAGCATTCGTCGCCGCCAGGATTCGCACATCCACCTTTCGAGTTTTTGACGACCCGACGCGCTCCATCTCGCCTGTTTCGAGCACGCGCAAAAGCTTGGCCTGCAAATTCATCGGCACATTGGCAATTTCATCGAGGAACAGCGTGCCGCCGTCCGCCAATTCAAATCGCCCCACACGGTCCATCTTCGCGTCCGTGAATGCTCCTTTGACGTGCCCGAATAGCTCGCTTTCGAACAAGCCTTCGGAAAGGCCGCCTGCATTTACAGTAACTAGCGGCTTGCCCGAACGCGGGGAAAGCGCGTAAAGAGTTTTTGCGATGACCTCCTTGCCTGTCCCGTGTTCGCCCGTGACGAGCACATTCGCATCGGATGGTCCAATGCGGGCGATCAATTCCAGCACGGGACGCATCGCGCCAGACTCCGCAATCATTGTAGGAAGAGAATCGGCGCGCAGGAGTTTGTTCTCCGCTTCGAGCCGCATCTGGCGCCGCAACGAAGTACGTAATTCGATCTGTGTGCGGACGATGGAGAGCAGCCGCGCGTTTTCCCACGGTTTCTGGATGAAGTCCCGCGCCCCGCGGCGCATCGCTTCAACCGCCACCTGAACGCTGCCCCATGCTGTCATCACCACCACCGGGAGGGCGCTATCCATCGCCTGGATGCGCATAAGGAGATCGAGGCCTTCGGCGCCCGAGGTGGTATCCCGCGCGTAATTCAGGTCCATGAGGACTATATCGAATTCGCGTGATTCGAGCGCCGCCAGAATTTCGGAGGGAGACGCAGCGGTCTGGATTTCGTAGCCTTCGTTCTTAAGCAGCAGCCGCAACGCCTCGCGCACATCGGGCTGATCATCCGCGATTAGCACGCGCGCTGCGGCCGGGTTCGATGTTCTCATTCAGTCGTCTGGCGCGCGTCCTTCGTCGCAATATCTCCGGGGCCGGTTCGCGCGGGCCTTTCCTCGGCCCGCCCCAGCCCAAATCCGCGCGCCCTTATTCTACGCGAATACTGCCCGATGACGTGCTCGCGAAGATGAGCGGCCCCCCGCCATGAGCTTTGCCGCGTAGTTCGTGCCGGTTCAGGGTTCCGCTGACAGTCAATTCATGTGTAGTGGAGACGCTTCCGGACCCCGTACTCGCGTCGAGTTCAAAGCCGGCATCCGCCGGCAATCGCAGCGTTACGCCGCCAGAGGCCGTATGAAGTCGCCAGTCTCCAGTGGGTGAGCCTTCTACTTCAATGTGGCCGCTGCCTGCTCTTGCGTGGACCGCGCCATGCACTCCACGGACTTCAATTCCGCCCGATCCCGTTTCGATGTCCACGTCACCCGGAGCCGTCTGCTCGTATTCAACGGCCCCGCTTCCCGTGTGCGCGCTGATTCCCCCCGCGATGCCGTGTGCGCGGATGTTGCCGCTGCCCGTTGTCGCGCGCACGCCACCCTTAATTTCCTCGAGCGTGATCGTGCCGGAGCCCGTGCTGGCGCGCAATTCGCTTCCAATCCGGCTGACGTTGATGCTCCCGGAGCCGGTGGTTGTCTCGACTGGGCCGCGTACGCCTTCAACCATTTGGCTGCCCGATCCCGTGGAAGAATGCAATTGTGTTTCGGCCGGCGTCACCACTTCATAGCTGATGGACACATTTCGGCGGAGCTCTTCGTCACGGATTTCTCCGATACGAATGGTGTTGCCGTCCTGCTCGATCGGAGGATTCGTTTCCAGTTTGTGAACTTTATCCTTCGCGGAAGCCTCTGATATGCCCCAGCTCTCATGCACGCGGATTCTGCCGATCACATGCACCGACGTGCCATCCCCCGTCCGTACGCTGATCGACCCGGACCCCGTGCCAACCGTTAGATTCACCGCGCCGCTGACCTTCAATGTCTTTTCGAATTGTCCTTCGGCGTAGTTGTCGTCCCACGAGTTAGCGTGCGCCGGGCGCTCCGCGGTCACGGCGAGGAATATCGCCACCACCGCAATCGCGGGCCCCCAAATTCTTGCGATTCTCATTTGTCCAACCTCCTGTGTAGCCTGGTCTTCGGGCTATTCATAGCGCAGCGCTTCAAGCGGGTCCACCCGCGTCGCGCGTCGTGCCGGAATGTAGGACGCGAGAAACGCGGCAAAGGTCAGCAGCAGCGTTACACCGGCAATCGTCCGCAAGCCCGTCGGCTCAACGCCCAAAAGAAGCGAATGTAGAAATCTTGTGAGAGCCGGTGCTCCCACAATCCCCGCTGCCACGCCCATCGTGTCGGCCACGGTGGGATTCTTCGCCACAAGGCGCATGCTTTATTGGATGTACTGTCCAAAGACAGTCAAATGTTTGCACATAAGCCCACGCGCCTGGATCAATCGATTACCCAAATTATATGCAAATTCACAGCCCTATGGTGAGTCCGTAAGTATTTGATTTAATTGAGCTTACCGTCTGGAGGCGACACTCGAACACGGCACAGTGCCCGGAAATGGGACGCCGTGTTGCGAAACCGGGTTTGCAGTTTTTCCTACACGGAAATTGAAATTCTAACTGGCAGCGCGGTTGCCCGCAGCGACTGGCCGCGTCTCGTCCACGACCCAGCCGTCCTTCAAGTTTATGATCCGGTCACCATAGGAAGCATTGCGCTCCGAGTGCGTCACTTGAATGATGGTCGTGCCGGCGTCATTCAGCCGCTTGAAGAGTTGCATAATCTCGTCGCCCTGACCGGAATGCAGGTTGCCGGTCGGTTCATCGGCAAGGATAAGCCGTGGGCTCATCACCACCGCACGCGCCACTGCAACAAGCTGCTGTTGTCCGCCAGAGAGCTGGTTTGGATAGAGATCTTTTTTCCCAACGATATTGAAGCGATCCAGGATGTCGCACACCAAACTGGTGCGTTCACCGCGCGGCACGTTCTTGTATGAAAGTGGAATCTCGAGATTCTCGAAGACAGTAAGGTTGTCAATCAAGTGGTAGCTCTGAAACACGAATCCGATATAACGCTTGTGCAACTCGTTGCGCTGCTTGATGCTGAGCTTGTGAACCGGCTGATCGAGAAAGCGATATTCGCCAGTCCATGCTCCGTCCAGCATTCCGATAATCGAGAGCAAAGTTGACTTGCCCGCGCCCGAAGGCCCCATGATGGTGACAAACTCGCCGGCCTGAACGTCAATGTTCACGCGCCGCAGCACGAAGAATTTTCCAGCGGCGATGTCATACGCTTTCTCAATACTCCGCAATTCAATCAATGGTTCGGGCATATCCGCAATCTCCTTCGCTCCATTAGACTCGCCGCGCGCTGCAACGTCTCTTGATAGTTTATTCTATGGCTCACTCTATTCCATTCGCAGCGCCAAAATTGGGTCCACGCTGGTCGCGCGCCGCGCTGGCTGAATACACGCCGCGAGTCCGATCGCTGCCAGTACCGCGGGCACGCTTACAAACGTCAGCAAGTCTCTTGGCCCAACTTGGAATAGCATTGTGCCAAGGAACCTGCTCAAGTAAACCGCCCCGCCAAGCCCGATAGCAATTCCAATCACAAGCAACATCATCCCGCCGCCAACCACGAGCCGGAATATGTCGCCGCGGGCTGCACCGAGCGCGATACGAATCCCAATCTCTGGCGTCCGCTGCATCACCGTATAGGACATTACTCCATAAATGCCAATCGCCGCCAGCGCCAGTGCGAGCCCGGCAAAGGAGCCTAGCAAGATGACCGTCAATCGCCGGGGCGCGATGTTTTCGTCCACGATCTCTCCGAGCGTCCGGATTCGTGACACCGCAATGTTTGAATTCACGGATTGAACTGCAGCTCGCATCGCCCCGGAAAGGTCCGATGGATTGCCGGAAGTCCTCAGGAGTATGAAGCCGCCCCCGCCGGGTATCTGTGCGAAATCAACATATGTCTCGACGCGCGAAGGTCGGTCCACTCCATAATTCTTTACATGTCCAACAACACCCACAATTTTGCGCCAGATCGGATCATTTGGATCATTATTGCGCGCATCAACGGCAATGTGCTTCCCGATAGCGCTTTCATTCGGCCAATTCGCCTTGGCCATGGTTGTGTCAATGATGCAAACGGGTTCGGAGTTGGAGGTATCAGCCGGCGTAAAATATCGCCCCTGCAACAGTGGAACGCCCATCGCCTCCATGGCGCCCGGCGTCACCCTGGAAATATCGGTTGAGGGCAATGATCGCGGGTCCGGTTTGGGCCTTCCCTCTACGATGTAACTGGTCTGATTGCCTCCGAGTAGAGGGCTCATGATCCCGGAAAATTGCACGCCCGGAATTCTTTCCAGATTCGCCTGTAACCCGGAAAGAAATTGACGCTTCTGGGCATCGGTCTGAATTTGAGTCCCAGGGGTGGTGAAAAAACCAGTGAGGACTCCGGTGGGATTAAATCCCGAATCTGACCGCAATACGCGGTAAAGACTTTTTACCGCCAGCCCCGCACCGACAAGTAGGACAAGCGAGACGCTTATTTCCGCCACAACAAGCGCAGACCGCAATCTTTTCCGGCTCGAAGTGGCGCTTCCGCCGCGGCCACCCTCTTTCATCGACTCCTGAACATCGGTTCGCGATGCATGCCAGGCCGGGAAAACCCCGAAGAACAACCCAGTCAAAAGGCACAGCCCCAATGTAAAAAGCAACACACTCGTGTCAACGGAAACTCCGTCGATCCGCGGAACGCTCGAGGTTGAAATTTTCGCCAGTGCTCCCGAAGCGTTGAAAGCAATCAGCAATCCTAAAAGGCTCCCGAGAGTCGAGAGGATGAGGCTCTCTGTGAGAAGTTGGCGAATCAGCCGGAATCTGGTGGCTCCAAGCGCCGTCCGAATCGCGAGTTCGCGGTTGCGTTCCGTGGCTCGCGCCAGCATCAGATTCGCGACATTGGCGCAGGCAATTAGTAAAACAAATCCAACCGCCGCCAGAAGGATCAGCAGCGAGTTGCGGATGTCGCCGACGTAGGCGTTCATTAATGAGTCCACCGTGACTCCGTGCGTGGCGTTCGTATCCGGATTTTCGCGCCCAAGCTGCGCAGCAATACTATTCAACTCTGCCTGCGCTGTTTTCAGATCAACGCCTGGCTTCATCCGCGCGTACGCATAAATTCCCGGGTGTTGGTCCCGGCGCGCAGGGCCCCCCTCTTTATCTTCTGATCTCCAGAGTGAGTTGAAGAGCGCATATTGCCGCCAGGTCCCATGGAATTTACTCGCAGGGAGGACTCCAATGATTGTAAAAAGCTCTCCATCCAAATTGAGTTTCTTTCCAATTACATTTGGATTTCGCGCGAACTTCCGATCCCAGAAGCCGTCGCTCAGGAGTACGACGGGCGCAGCGCCGACTTTGTCGTCGTCCGGTGTCAAAGCCCGGCCGAGGATCGGCTGAATTCCAAGTGTCGGAAAAAGACCCGCGGTAATCTGTCGCACTGGAAGGCTTTCCGCTTCCCCTTCGCCCGTCAGGATCGCGACATTTGCGCGGTACGGGGCCATGCTCTCAAACACCGTATTCATTTTGCGCCAGTCGTTGAAGTTCTCCATTGCAATGCTCATGTCCGGAAGCTCAGGGGAGTTTTCACCCAGGAACACAATCCGATCTGGGTGAGGATAGGGAAGTGGGCGGAGGAGCACAGCATCCACGACGCTGAAAATCGCAGTATTTGCCCCAATGCCAAGCCCGAGCGTCAGTATCGCAATAGCTGTGACGCCGGGTTTCTTCGCCAGCATTCGGATGCCGTATTTGATGTCTAGCATCAGCGATCCCATGTTTTCCTCCATCCAGGCGGATACGCCGCCAAGAGCCAACTATTCGAGCTTGTTAGATAGAAACGAAACTCAATCCTCGATTGTTTCAGGCACACCTAATCGCACAATTCCTTGCTTGCTATGAGCAAGTTGCGGCCCAGCAATAGGGTCGTAACTACCTGAAACCATTACGGTTACCAGCCGATATCTGTATTTCCGTTCTTTTCCTGCCCGATATTGGGACAATTTGTAGCGAAAACGGAGGCTCTCGGAAGGGAATCATTCGTGTCGCAGAGAGGTGATTGGGTCTACGCGTGTAGCGCGTAGCGCTGGCAAAAGGCAAGCTGCCAACGCGACCCCAGCCAATAGAAGCGATACCGCGCTCAGACTCCAAAAGTCCGTGTGGCCGAGGCCCGAGATGTAGCTTCCCATCAATGGAACCATCAGAATCGCGATCGGCACCCCTATCGCAAGACCCGCAGCGGCAAGCATCATTCCGCGCCCTATAATCAATCCCATGATATTGCCGCGAAGCGCTCCAAGTGCCATTCGAATTCCGAGTTCGTGCTTTGAATCCGCCACAACGTATGCCATCACACCGTAAACTCCGACGGCCGCAAGCACGAGTGCCAGCACTCCGAGTGCTCCCATCATTCGCGCGGCGTAAACCACGTTGATGCTACCTTCGCGGATCAGTTCGTTCATTGGCTTGACCGCGAATACGGGCTGATCTGGATCCACGGTAGCGATCGCGGACCGGATCGCGGAAACGAATGACCCAGGATTTCCCGAAGTCCTCACGGCGAGCGACGTATACACCCGCGGAAACTGTGGGTACGGAATGTAAATCACAGAATTCAACGCGGGATTGGTCCAGTCCATTTGCAGATCGCCCACCACGCCGACAATCGTCATCCACGGGTACTTAGGGTCATCCGCCGCGCCAATTCGAATTCGATGGCCGATGGGATCATTGTTTGCCCAGTACGCATGAGCCAGGCTCTGGCTGATCACCACAGCACCCGGTGCAGTTGACACGTCCTGAACAGTGAGCTCCCGCCCCCGCAGAAGCGGGACGCCAAACACCCGGAAATAGCTTGGGCTGACAGATTCAAAATCCGCATTTTCAGATTCGGCCGGATTTGTCCATGGCCGCCCTTCGATGCTGAAAACGTGGGTGGAATGTCCCTCTGCATGAGGAAGAGTGGTTGTAATGGCTGCTCCTTCCACGCCCGGTAGCGCCGCGATTCTCCCAAGCGCCTGATCGAAAAACTGCTGGATTTGGATCGGAGTTGCGTACTTCGATGCCGGCAAGTTGAGGACCATGGTCATCAAAGTTTCAGGGCGATAGCTCCGATTGGCGTCGAGAATTCCCTCGAATGTTCGGACGAGCAATCCGGCGCCCGCAAGCAGTACGACCGCGAATGCAATTTGGAGAATGACAAGGACGTTGCGCAGCCGATGGCGCGCGCGCCCGCTCGTGCTCGCCCGCCCACCCTCCTTCAGCGTTTCACTCAATGCGACTTGCGAACTTTCAAGCGCGGGAAGGAGTCCCGCCAAAACTCCCGCTGCTATGGCGACACAAATACTGAAGGCAAGCGCGCGCCAATCCAGACGTATCGAGTCCCAGCCGGCTATTGTGCGCGATACCTCGGCTGGCATATCCAGGACGATCAAACGCACCGTCCATTCGGCGATTAAAAGCCCGAGTGCCGCCCCACCAAGACCCAGCAAAATGCTCTCCGTAAGCAATTGCCTGACGATGCGCCACCGGCTCCCTCCCAGCGCCGCCCGTATTGCGATCTCCTTTGACCGCCCCGCGCCGCGCACAAATTGCAGGTTGGCAATATTCGCGCACAGCAGCAGGAGCACGAATCCAACCGCAATCAGCAGCAAATAAATATAGCTCTGTGCCTGACTCCCGACCTCAAACTCTCGAATCGGTGCCACCTCAACGTGCCAGCCCCGGACTGTTGATGGATAGGTTTCTCCGAGGCGCTGCTCGATGCCGTTGATTTCCACGAATGCCTTGTTGGTCTTGATTCCCGGTCTCATTCTGCCGATTGCGACGAGACCGCGCCAATCACGCCGCGCCCAAAGTTTGTCCGGCAAAGAAAGCGGCAGCCACAGTTCGACCGCATTCGGGAAGAGAAATGAAGGCGGCATGACACCGACAACGGTGTACGGTTTTCCATCAAGATGAATCGTGCTGTTGACGATTTGCGGATCGGACCCAAAACGGCGCACCCAGAATCCATGGCTCAGGACTACAACATCAGTGTGTCCCTCCTGGTCATCTGCGGGCAGAAACGTCCGGCCTAGGAAGGGCGTGGCGCCGCCAATGGAAAAAAAATTCGAGGAAACGGCGTATCCCTGAACCTTTTCCGGTGCCCCCGTTCCCGTAAGGCTCACCGAATCCCACAGCCACAATGACATCTCGTCAAGAGTCTTGGTCTGATTCTTCCAATCCAGAAAGTTTGCGGGAGATACTCCGGTCGCGTCATTACCTGATTGACCCGGCGCTTGTTCCAACATAATTACAAGGTGTTCAGTATCCGGCAGATTGGCCGGCTTCAATAAAAGCGCATCCGCAACGCTGAAAATCGCCGTGCCTGCGCCAATTCCCAGCGCCAGCGCAAGAAGGGCAACCGCCACATACCCCGGAGACTTGCGCAGCGCGCGCAGGCCGAAGCGGATGTCATTCCAGAGGGAACCCACGTTGCGTATATTACTCGATAGTACAGGATTGGGCGAGTGTCTTTATGTGACCGCACTGCTCCGCCCCGCAACCCTATTCGTATCGCAGCGCGACAATCGGATCCACTCGCGTCGCGCGTTGCGCCGGAATCCAACACGCAGCGAGCGAAACAGAAATGAGCACGGCCGCCACCCCCGCAAATGTCAGCGGGTCAAACGCCTTCACCTGGAAGAGAAAGCTTTCCAGAAAACGGGTCAGCCCGAATGCCCCCACAAGCCCCAGGGTGACACCCAGCAGCGCAAGCGATACGCCCTGCTTGAGGATCATGCGCAGCACCGCCGGCCCGTCCGCTCCCAGCGTCATGCGAATGCCGATTTCCCGCGTCCGCTGCGTGACGGAATACGCGATCACTCCGTAGATGCCGATTGCCGCCAGCACCAGCGCCAACCCGCTGAATACGCTCAAGAGCGTGGCCCGGAATCTCGGCTGAACAACGGAGGTGGAAATGTTTTCTTCCATGGTACGCATTTTCACAACCGGCTGGCCCGGATCTATTTGGTGGACGGCGTCGCGCAACGCGGAAGAAAGCGCCTTCGGATTTCCATCCGTCCGGACCACGACAGACAAGAAGAATTGAGGCAGCAATGCGTCCACTTGACGGAACGGAACGTACATCTCCGATTGAGGTTCGGTTGTCAGCGCCTGCTTTACATTTCCCACGACGCCGACAACTTCCATCCACGGCACACTATTCTCGGGCAGAGCCCCAAGCTGGAAGTGCTGGCCAATTGGCGATTGCCCGGGAAAAAATTGCTGCGCCATCGCACGGTTAATCACAACAACGGGGGCGCCGCGCTCGGTATCTTGCTCAGAGATAAACCTGCCCGCCAGCAGCGGCAAGCCGATCGTGGAAAGGTAGCCTGGTGTGACGCTGCGATAGCCGGCAACAATGAATTCACTTGGGCCTTTCGGCGGGTGGCCTTGGATATTGAAATGAATGATTCCGCCCGCGCCGCTCACGGGCAGAAACGAAGCAGCGCCTGCGGAACGTACGCCTGGCATGGCGCGGATCTTGTCCAGAACATTGTCATAAAAATTGAGGCGCTTCGCCGGCTGGTTGTACGAAGTGGGCGAAAGCGGAATGTCGGCGACCAGCAATCCCTGGGGGCGGAATCCTGTCGACACTTCCTCCATTCGTGAAAAACTCCTGACCAGGAGTCCCGCGCCAACCAGCAGCACTGTCGCAAGGACAACTTCGGAAACCACGAACGCGGACCGCAGCCGCCTGCCTTCGCCGGACCCCGACCCTCCCCGCGTGACGTCATTCAGCCCTCCGCGCAATTCGAGCCGCGACGCCTGTAGTGCCGGGGCAAGTCCAAAGAAAATTCCCGTCAGGATTGCGATCGCCGCCGTGTAAATGAGCACCGTAGAATCCATTCCTACTACTGTTCCGGGGGGAATGCTGCCCGTCGCAAGCCGGAGGAGCGGGCCCATCGCTGCGGTCCCAATCGCGAGCCCTGCCGCTCCGCCAAGTATGGAAAGGATGATGCTCTCCGTCATGAGTTGGCGCAGGATCCGCCACATGCTTGCGCCCAGCGCGGTCCGGATGGCCATCTCGTGCCTGCGTGCAGCCGAGCGCGCCAAAAACAGGTTTGCGACATTTGCGCAGCCAATCAGAAGCACGAATCCCACCGCGCCGAGCAGCGTCCAAAGCGCGCCGCGAACGTTCTTGATTACCTGCTCGCGCATGCTCGTCACGTTGATGCCGACATCGAGATTCGTAATTGGGTTCTGCTTTTCAATTTGCTTTGCGACTGTGGTCATCTCCGCTTGCGCACGTTCGGCCGTCAAACCCTTCTTCAGCCGCGCCACAGGAATTATCCCGGGATGCCATCCACGGTCATCGGGCAATCCCGCTGTCCAGGGCTCGAACGGCACGAAAACGTCGGCAGGCTGGAGAAACAGATAGTTTGCAGGAAGCACACCCACGACTGTATAGGGCAGATTATTCAGCGTAAGTCTCTTGCCAAGAATATCCGTCGAAGCACCATAGCGATTGCGCCACAAGCCAGCGCTCAAAAGGACTACGTGCTCGCCGCCGCGCCGGTCTTCGTCAGGTGAAAATGTCCGGCCGATTTCTGGATTCACTCCAAGCAGCGGGAAGATATTCGCCGTGGTCATTTGTGCGGTCAAGCGCGTGGGGTCGCCTTCGCCTGTAAGCGTGAAACTATCGTTGTGGACCGCGCCCACGCCCTCGAAGGACTGCGCCATATTTCGCCAGTCGTTGAAATTTTGATAGGAAGCGGAAAGGGATGGAAATTTTGGCGTGTGTTCTGTCAGCAAGAACAGGCGATCGGGGTCGCGAAAAGGAAGCGGCCGCAACAGCACGGCATTCACCACGCTGAAGATGGCGGTGTTGGCGCCAATGCCCAAGGCAAGTGTCAACACCGCAACGGCGGTGAACCCGGGACTGCGCAACAACATTCGAGCCGCGTACCGCAGATCCTGCCAGAGAGTTTCCATTTGCGGGTCTCCTCGTTAAACCTTACCTGCGCTCCGGGCGCTGCAGTGATGGCGCGTTCTTTTATTCGTAGCGCAACGCGACAATCGGGTCCACGCGCATCGCGCGCCTTGCCGGAATCCAGCTTGCCAGCGCGGAGACAGCCAAAAGCGCCACTGTCGCGCCGGCAATAGTTATCGGATCACCCGACCCAATTCCATAGATCCAATTGGCAATGAGATAGGATGCTCCCAATCCCGCAGGTAACCCTGCCGCGAGTCCTATGCCGGCGAGCAACAGACCTCCGCCAACGATGAGTCGCAAGACCTGAGACGGCTGAGCGCCGAGCGCCATGCGGATACCGATTTCATGAGTGCGCTCTGTAACGGTGAAGGCCATCACTCCATAAACTCCCACGGCCGCAAGCAGAAGAGCCAATCCGCCGACCGCGCTCATCATGACCGACATGTAGGCAAGACCAAGGACCGAATTGCTGATGACCTTGGACATCGGCATGACATCGGCTACGGGCATTTCGCTATCCACGGCCGCAATGGCGGCCTGAGCCGCGGAGGCCAGCTTCATCGGGTCGCCTGATGTTCGCAGAGCAAACGATCCATAATTCCGCGGGAGTTGCTTATAGGGCCGGTAGAATGCGTAGGTCGGGCGGCGGTTCGTCCAATCCATTTTCACGTTTCCGACAATACCGACGATCCTCATCCAGGGATTGGGCGAAATGTCGGTCGTAATTTTGATCTGATGACCGATGGGGTCTTCATTGAGGAAGAAGGCGCCCGCAAGGCTTTGGCTGATGACGCAGATGCGTTCCGTGTCCGTGCCATCCCGATCGGTGAACTCGCGGCCACGAATCAAGGGAATGTGCATCACTTGGAGATAATTGGAGCTTACAACGAGGGAATCCGCAGTTGGGATTTCACTCGGGTCGCGCCAGGGTTTGCCTTCGATAAGGAACTGTTGCCGGCCGCCCCCATCGCCAAAAGGGATCCAGGATGTTTCCGCCGCGGATTGGACGCCGGGGAGCGCGGAGAGCCGTTCGAGCGCTTGGTCGAAAAACATTCGCTGCTGTTGCAGACCAGCATAATGCGCCGGGGGCAAGTCCAGTCTCATCGTGAGCAACGATTCCGGCCGGAACCCGGTCCCGAGGTCGAGGAGGTTTCGGAATCCCCGCGCGAAGAGACCTGCTCCAATGAGGAGCACGACGGCGAGAAAGACCTGCGTAACGACCAGGAAATCCCGCAGGAGGTGCCTGCCGCGCGAACCTGAACTGGAGCGGCCTCCTTCCTTCAGCGTCTCATTCACGTTCACGCGCGAACTTTGGAGCGCGGGGAGAACGCCGGCTAGAACTCCCGCCACAGCCGCAGCAATCATTGTGAAGAGAAGAGCGCGCCCATCGAGGCGGATGTCGTACCAGCCCGGGAGGTATTTGGCGATTTCCGGAGGCATGTACCGCAGAACCATCCGGATGGACCAATAAGCGAAAAGCAGACCCAGCGCCGCACCTCCCATTGCGGTGATTATGCTTTCCGTCAGCAATTGCCTTACGACACGCCAGCGGCTTCCCCCGAGTGCGGCGCGGATAGCCATTTCTTTCTGTCGGCTCGCGCTTCGCACAAATTGGAGATTTGCGACGTTCGCGCACACAATCAACAGCAGGAATCCGACCGCGCCCATCAGGATGAGCGTATAGGTCCGCGTATCATCGCCAAGTTCGTAGAGGCGAATATTTTGGATGCGCGCTCCCCATCCACGGTTCGTAGCGGGGTACGCCGAGGCCAGTCGTTGCGCGATCCCTTGAAGCTCCGAATTCGCGCTGCCGATTGCCACGCCCGGCTTCAGCCTTCCGAGCACAAAGAAGAGGTGAGATTTGCGATCGCCCAACTGGTCGGGCTTCAGCGCCATGGGGATCCACAACTCTGCGGTCAAGGGAAAGTCAAACTTCCGCGGCATGATCCCTACAACCGTGTAAGGCCGGCCATCTAAGTGAATATCGTGGCCGATCAAATTCTGGTCCGAGCCAAAGCGCCGCTCCCAAAGCCGCTGGCTCAGAATCACCTCGCCGTCGTGCCCCGGCTGCTCTTCTTCCGGCAGAAATACTCGGCCGTAGACTGGCCGGACATTGCACAATTCGAAGAGGTTGGAAGAAATCTGGAAGCCCTGCACTTTTTCCGGCAGGCCCACTCCGGTCAGGCTCACTTCGTCCCATTGAAACGTGGCCATGGATTCGAAAGATTTTTCTTGCTGCTTCCAATCCGTGAAGTTTGCAGGCGAGACTGAATTGAGGCCATTCGTTTGATTCGGAGCGATCTCTCCCGCAATCACAAGGTGTTCGGGGTCTGGGATATTGATGGGTTTCAGAAGGAAAGCGTCCGCGATGCTGAAGATCGCGGTATTCGAACCGACGCCGAGCGCGAGAGCAACCACAGCAATCGCGGTGAAGCCGGGTGACTTCACCAGCATGCGCCAGCCGTACTTAATGTCCTGCCAGATAGTCTCCATGCTGGTCCTCCACCTGTCTATCCCAGGTTAAGAACAGAACTACATGGAAGGAACGGCGCAAAGGATGAATATGTTCCACTCAACTCAAAATTAGAAACCGGCGCGCGCGGTGAAAAACCGCGAGCGCCGGTCAGTTTCAAGAAGGAGTTTGCCGCTTCGAACTCAGTGCCCGGCCGCGCTGCTGCTCTCTTCAAAATTTTCCTCGACGATGCGCCCGTCAAATAGGTGAATGCTCCGGTCCGCGAATGCCGAATAACGCGGATCGTGCGTCACCATGCAAAGGGTCGCCCCGCCCCGGTGCAATTCCGTCATCAATTCCATCACCGCCTCGCCGTTCTTCGAGTCGAGGTTACCCGTCGGCTCGTCCGCCAGCAGGATCGAAGGATCGCCCACAAGTGCCCGCGCGACTGCCACGCGCTGCTGCTGGCCGCCTGACAGTTGCGAGGGGTAGTGCTTGATACGGTGCGCCATCCCGACCTTTTCCAGCGCCTGCTGAACGCGCTGCTTGCGCTCCGCCGAGCCCATGCCGCGGTAGGTGAGCGGCAGCTCGACGTTTTCGTATACGTTCAGGTCGCCGATCAAGTTGAACGCCTGGAAGATGAACCCGATCTCCCGGTTGCGGATGCGCGTCCGGTCTGAAAGAGACAGGTTCGCGACCGGCTTGCTGTTCAGCACGTAGTTGCCATCCGAGGGCGAGTCCAGCAGCCCGAGGATCGAGAGCAGGGTTGACTTGCCGCAGCCGGACGGGCCATTGATGGCCACGAATTCGCCGCGCTTAATTTGAAGGTGGATGTTGGCGAGAGCGTGCGTCTCCACTTCATCGGTCAGGAATACCTTCTTCACGCTCTCCATAAGAATCAGGATTTCATTATTGTTTTCAGCCATTGGGCAACGCTCTCCTTTTTGAGCCTACCGATGAGTCCCTATCCTAAATGCCACTCTACAAGATGTATACGCCTGAAACACCAAATTCGTTCCACGGTCTATTCGTGATTTTGGGCCATATTGGGGCCCACCCGCATGGCCCGCCGCGCTGGCAAGTAAGACGCCACAAAGGCCACAATGGTTAGCAGGGCGCTACCCCCATTTTCGCCTCTCGCCTTCTCTGCCGGGCCAGCCTCTCATGGCTGCTCTATTCGCCCTATTCGTACCGCAGCGCGATAATCGGGTCCACCCGCATCGCGCGCCTCGCCGGCAAGTAACACGCAATCATTGCAACGATCAGCAGAATTCCCGCCGTCGCGCCAAAACTCGCAGCATCAAACAGACCAATCCCAAACAGCAGACTATTCATGCTGTTCGTCAACGCGATGGACAGCAGCAGCCCCGCGACAATCCCGGCGCCAACCATCGCCATTCCGTTCCGCAGGATAAGCGTCAAGACATCGCCCCGCTGCGCACCCAGCGCCATCCGGATCCCGATTTCCTGCGTCCGCTGGCTCACGGAATACGACATCACGCCGTATGTCCCGATCGAGGCCAGGAGCAGCGCCAGTCCTCCAAACGCGCCGAGTAGCTCAGCTCCGACTTTTGGGGGCCCAAGCGTTTGATCGAGCGCAGTTTGCACGGCTTGGAAGTTTCTCAGGGGGATAGTGGGGTCCATTCCTTGCAAGGTCGCCCGAACGTCGCCAAGGGCCGCGTTCGGGTCGCCCTTCGTTCGGACGAACATCGTCACCGCTGGCGTATAGTGCTGTTTCAGCGGGAAATAAACGATCGGCTGCGGCGGTTCGCCCAGCGTTTGGTACTTGACTGTCCTTACAAGTCCAACGACCTCGACGTCCCAAGTTTGCAGCGCGAAACGCAGATGTTTACCGAGGGGGTCTTGCCCGGGCCACGTTCGATCCACAAACGCCTGATTGACGACGGCGACCATGTGCGCCTGCGCGTCATCATGATCATCAAATTCGCGCCCGCGCAGCAGCGTGATGCCCGCTGCCCCAAAAAAACCCGGTGAAACCGAAATTGTTGGTGTCAGCTTGCCGTTCTGCAGGTCACTAGTATCCACTCCTTCCGGAAAGGTCGTGCGCTGAAAGCTTTGGCTAAATGGGGGCGTGTCCGAAATCGCCGCATTCGCCACTACGGGAAGCGCATCTATACGTTCAACCGATTCTCTATAGAACTGCTCACCGCGAGCTTGATCATAGTGTTGCAAGCCGACATTGATTCCCACGGCCAGTTCATGTTTAACCTCAAATCCAGGATCGATTTCTTGCGCGTTTTTAAGACTGTGAATGAACAATCCGGCTCCCACTAGCGCGACAAGGGAAAGCGTCACCTGTGCCATCACTAGCACGCCGCGAACCCCGTACCATCGCGTCGCTCCGCCGGGCGCGTCCGTGCGGTCTCGCAGCGCGCTCATTTGTTGTGGACTGGACGCTTGCAACGCAGGAACAAGTCCGAATGTCGTCGCGGCAAAAAGCGCGAGCGCGAGCGTGAAAAGTAGGACGCGGACATCCGTGGAAGTATCCAGGCCCTGTGGTGGCCCGCCCGGAATTAGTCCAAGAATCAGGCGCTTGGCCCAGTTTGCCGTCAGTATCGCGAGTCCGCCCGCCGCAAGGCCAATCACAAAGCTCTCGGTCAGAAGCTGGCGAATGATGCGCCCCCGAGAGGCCCCAAGTGAAAGTCGGACGGCAATCTCGCGCCGGCGCTGCGTCGCACGCGTGAGTAGCAGGTTGGCCACGTTCGCACAGGCAATCAGCAACACGAGCCCGACCGTAATCATCATCAGCGCACCAGCGCGAACAAACAGGCTTCTTTGCTGGGGAGGGATATTCGTTTGATCGAGCGGCACAAGATCATTATTGCGGCCCTTGTTCTCCGTGGGGTACTCCTGGGCCAAACGGTTACCCAGCGCGTGCATGGAGACCGCCGCTTGCGCCAGCGTCACGTTCGGTTTCAGCCGCGCCACAGCCAGTGCTATACGCGCTGTGCGTTGGTTGTACCAATCCTTCTGGATCCCGGTCAGAATCAGGTCATGCATCGTCGTGGGGATCCAGAAGTCCGGGCTCCCGAGAGTGGCGACATTTTGGAATTCGGGAGGCGTAACGCCGATTACAGTGAAGCTTTGACTGTTGAGGATCACCGTCTGCCCGAGGATTTTTGGATCCGACCCGAAGTCCGTGTTCCACTTCGCGTAGCTGATGATGGCGACCGGGTTTCTCCCGTCTGTCCGGTCGTCATCGGGCGTGAAGTCGCGACCCTGCATCATATGCACTCCCAGCAGGCCAAAGTGCTCGTGGTTCACCAATTCGACAAATGCGGGCGTGTCCTTGCCATTGCGCGTCAGCGGGGCGCCCGCGAACACGACGACTGACGTGGCTGAGAACACGTCATTCTGATCGCGATAGTCTTTTCCGTTCAGAACGGTGATTGGCAAAAACTGCTGAACAGCGCCGCCGCGGCTCTGTTGCGTCGAAAAAACCACCACAACCTGGCTGGGATCCTTAACCGGTATGCCCTGAAGGAATATCGCCTTCACCAGCGTGAAAATTGTTGTATTCGCGCCGATGCCGAGTGTCAGCGAAAGTATGGCAACAGATGTGAAACCTGGCTTCTTCACCAGCGTTCGGACCGCGTAGCGGATGTCTTGCCAAAAAGTGCCCACCGTCCCCCTCATTTCTGAAACTGTTTGATTCAGGGCCTCAGGCTGCTTTCCATATCAATTGGACGCGGCCCCGCGGTTTGCGTCAGCAAGTTCCCACAAATCTTTTGACAATTGGATTGGACTTCGCAGCCATCCTCGGACCGCTTGACTGCGATCACCTCGAGCATTCGGCGTCATCCGCCCTGAATGCGCGGCGAGAATTGGACGCGGTCCACGGCGTCGAATTGGGACATGTCGGAGAGGATGACCTTGTCTCCCTCCTTCAGCCCGGCGACTACTTCAATCGAGTTCACTGAGCCGCGCCCCAGCTTCACTTGCACGCGAGAGCCTTCGGTGCCGTCCTGGCTGACCTTGAAAAGTCCAACCGTGCTATTCGGCTCGCCATGCACTGGCCGGCTAACGAAGAGCACGTTCGTCATGTTTTGGATTTCGACGGTACCGTCTACACTTAGGTCAGGACGCGCTCCATCGGGCAGCTTTTCATCGAAACTGATGTCCACTCCCACGGTGCCGTTGATTGGTGCGGCGTCAATGCGGGTCACATGTCCCTTAGCGATTCCATTCCGCGTGTCCACGGTCGCTTTCTGCATTGGCTGAACGTCCTTGGCCTGCGTCTCCGGAACTTGCACAGTCGCCTTCAATTTGGTCGGGTCCGCCACGCGCGCGAGGTTCGTTCCAAGCGTCACTTGCTGCCCCTGCTGCACGTCAACGCCTGACGCGCTGCACACGCATTGCACCACGCCCTTGAGTCCCGCCTTTACGTGGAGTGCGTCCATCTGACTTTTCTTCATTTCGAAGAGCTCACGTGCGGATTCCACCTTGGCGGCCTGCGAAGCAATCTGCGCCTTGTTGGAATCTTCCGCAATTTTCATTTTTTCATTATCGAGTTTCAGTTGCGCTTCTTCCTGGTCTGCTCTTAACAAAGATTGCTGTGCAATAATTTTTCCTTTCAGCCCCTGATCGGCCAGTTGCTGATCCACTTCAGCCTGAAGTCGGTCCGATTTGTACTGGCCTTCCAATCCAACATTCGCCTCCTTGAGCTGCATCAGCTGGCTGGCGAGTTGCACTTTCAAGCTATCGAAATCCGCTTGCGCGGATTTGTACGTGTTTTGCGCCGTCACAAAGTCGTTTTGAAGTTGGGGATCGCTGAGTTCGAGGATCACGGTATCCGGATTAACAGACGCGCCGGAACGCAGCAGGATGCGCTCGATCCTCGCGTTTGATTGCGCCGGAATCCAGCGGATGTCTTCGGGGACCAGCGTCCCCAGCCCGTGGACTTCAATCATCATGTTGCCGCGCGTAACCGTGCCAGAATACGCGATGGAGCCGTCCATAACGGGCGCGGCGGGCTTCAGCTTTGCGAGCACTACTGTCAATCCACCTACACCCACGGCAATCACGCCCAGGATCATGATCATGCGTATCCGCTTCTTCCTTTTTTGATCTGGTCGAGCGATATCCATTGAATTAATTTGTCCTTAACGAAGGGAATTCACACTAGGAGACCCGCAACTGCTGGGCCTAGCCACATCGACCCTATCTTACTGCAAATACTACGGTTAGCCAATTTCTGAATGGGCCAATGCTGGGCTTCTTGGCCGCTTGTGGGAATGCCCGTCGCAAAAGCGAACAGCATCCGGAAGCCACTTTGGACTGCTTTCTTTACACTCCTCAAATTGACATCACCCACATCGCCGCATAGCATTACTGAATTCCCTATGACTGTGCGGGACGCAGTGTAGGGTGTCTATGCAGCCGGGCACCCAATCCGGAAGTGTTTTAGACCGCATCCTTGAGGTGCGGCGCGCGGCGATCGAGCACCGCAAGCGCGTTCTGCCTGAGGCTGTGCTGAAAATGAGCGTGAAGAAGGCTGCGCCCGTTCGTGACCTGGAATCTGCGCTCACACGCGGGGGAGTGAATGTCATTGGTGAGCTGAAGAAGGCTTCGCCTTCGCGCGGCGTGCTCCGCGAAGACTTCAATGTGGAGAACCTCGCCCGGGCATTCGAACACGCAGGTGCCGCGGCACTTTCCGTTCTCACTGAAGAAGAATTCTTTCAGGGCTCCCTAAAAAATATGCGGGACGCCCGCAAAAAAGTTGAAATCCCCGTGCTTCGCAAGGATTTCATCATTGACCCGTGGCAAGTTTGGGAGACTCGCGCGACGGACGGAGACTCTTTCCTTCTGATTGTTGCCGCGCTCCCGGATGCGGCTCTTGGCGAATTGCTTTTGCTGGGGCGCGAATTGGGAATGGAGCCTTTGGTCGAAGTGCACTCGCGCGCTGAATTGGACTGCGCCCTTGCTGCGGGCGCCAAAATACTTGGCGTAAATAATCGCGACTTGCGCACTCTGGAAATGCGGCTTGAAACTTCATTCGAATTAATCGAGGCGATTCCCGCCGAATGCACCGCAGTTTGCGAATCCGGAATCCGGGATGCCTCTCAAATCTCCGCGCTGCGTAAGGTGGGGTTTGATGCGTTTCTTGTTGGCGAGCATCTGATGACTCAGCCCAATCCGGCGGATGAATTATTGAAGTTGCTTGCGGCTGCGTAATTTTCGTGGGGATGGCATGGTCCGGGTAAAAATCTGCGGGATCACAAGTTGGGCGGATGCGAAGCTTTGCGTGGACGCGGGCGCGGACGCTCTCGGGTTCAATTTTTTCCCGCCGAGCCCGCGCTGCGTCTCCCCGGCGGAGGCTTGGGACATCATTCGCCGCCTCCCACCTTATATCGAAGCGTGGGGCGTGTTCGTTGACTGGAAGCCCTCCGTGATGCTTGCGCTGGCTCGCGCCATCCATCTGACCGGCGTTCAGCTTCACGGAAATGAGCCCGCAGGCGATGTCGGCATGCTCGCGAAGCACGTGCCGGTGGTGAAGGCATTCGCGGTTAAAGAGGGCTTCAAACCTGAATCGCTTCGCCGTTATCGCGCCGCGAGCGCCATCTTGCTCGAAGGATTTCGCCGCGGCTTCCACGGTGGAGCCGGCGCGAAGATGGATTGGCAGGTCGCCCGCGGCGCCGGACGCGTTGCGCGCATCGTACTTGCCGGCGGTTTGACGCCCGAAAATGTCGCCGAGGCGATTCACACGGCGCAGCCATTTGCCGTGGATGTTGCGACTGGATTGGAAGTAAAGATTGCGAAGAAAGATCCCTTGCGCGTCCGAGCTTTCATGCACACCGTCGAAGAAGTGAATCGCGAATCGGCCGCATCGAACTAAATAGAAAATGAGCACAGCCGCAAAAACTTGGCCTGACACGCGCGGACGCTTCGGTCCATACGGCGGCCGCTATGTGCCCGAAACGCTGATGGCCCCTGTCGAGGAACTCACACTCGCCTACGAATCCGCGCGGCGTGATCCTAAGTTTGCGGCGGAGTTGGAAGACTTGCTCCGCAATTTCGCCGGCCGTCCCACGCCGCTTCAATTTGCCGCGCGCCTCACCGAACATCTCGGTGGCCCGCGCATCTATCTCAAGCGCGAAGACTTGCTCCACACCGGCGCGCACAAAATCAACAACTGTCTCGGACAGGGCCTGCTCGTAAAGCGCATGGGGAAAACGCGCATCGTCGCCGAAACCGGCGCGGGTCAGCATGGCACGGCCACCGCGACTATCGCGGCGCGCCTCGGTCTCGAATGCGTCGTTTACATGGGCACCGAAGACATGGAGCGCCAGCGCCTGAATGTTTCGCGCATGAAAATGCTTGGCGCCCAGGTCGTCGGAGTGGATTCAGGCAGCCGCACGCTAAAAGACGCCATCAACGAAGCCATGCGCGATTGGGTCACGAACGTCCGCACCACGCACTATCTTCTCGGCTCCGTGCTCGGGCCGCATCCCTATCCGCAAATGGTGCGCGATTTTCATCGCGTCATTGGCGTCGAAGCGCGCGAACAAATTCTCCGCGCCGAAGGCCGCCTGCCCGCCGCCCTCTTCGCGTGCGTCGGCGGCGGCTCGAATTCCATCGGACTTTTCCACGCGTTCATGAATGACACCGCCGTGAAATTCATCGGCGTCGAGGCCGGCGGTCGCGGTCACGCTCTCGGCGAACACGCCGCACGTCTCGCCGCCGCTGCGGGATATTTGGGCGCAAGGCCCGGCGTCCTTCACGGAACCTATACCTATGTTCTGCAAGATGCCGCCGGCCAAATCGCGCAGACGCATTCGATTTCGGCCGGCCTCGACTATCCGGCCATCGGCCCCGAGCATGTCTGGTTTATGGATCAAGGCCGCGCGGAGTACACCGCCGTCAGCGACGGAGCCGCGCTCGACGCCGCGCGCACGCTCTCTCGCCTCGAAGGAATTATCCCCGCGCTTGAAAGCGCGCATGCCATCGCGGAATTAATCGCGCGCACGCCAAAAATGCCGCGCGATTCCGCGGTCATCCTCAATGTTTCCGGTCGCGGCGATAAGGACATGGAGACCTACGCGCGTAATCTTTAATCCGCCATGACTCCCACGGTTCCATCCACGGCAGCTCAGCCAACGCGCATCGCGCGCCGCTTCGCTGAACTTTCGCACGTGGGCGAACTCGGCCTCGTCGCGTACATTACCGCGGGAGACCCGTCGCTCGACGCTTCGCGCCAAATCGTTCTCGCGGCGGCAGAAGCGGGCGCGGACATCATCGAGCTTGGCGTCCCTTTCAGCGATCCTCTTGCGGACGGCCCCACGATTCAGCGCGCCAGCGAACGCGCTCTGCGCGGCGGCACAACGCTTGCCGGTGTCCTCGATCTCGTCGCCGAAATTCGCCGCTCCAGCCAAATTCCTATCGTTCTCTTCGGTTACTTCAACCCCGTCCTCCAAATGGGCCTCGAACAATTTGCCGAATGCGCCTCAAAAGTTGGTGCCGATGGCTCGCTGGTCACCGACCTCACTCCCGAAGAGGCCGGCGATTACCGCGCCGCGTTGCGCTCTCGCGGCCTCGACACGATTTTTCTCGCCGCGCCGACCACCACCGAAGAGCGCATGAAGCGCATCGCTGAAGCCACTTCCGGCTTCCTCTACCTTGTCTCGCGCACGGGTGTTACCGGCACGCGCGAGAATCTCCCGGAAGATTTGCCCGTGCTGGTGCGCCGCGCGCGCGCCGCCACTTCGTTGCCGCTCGCCGTCGGATTTGGCATCTCGCTCCCCGGCCACGTCTCGATTCTCGGCGGACTCGCGGACGCCGCCATCGTCGGGTCGGCGCTCGTCGAAGAAATTGAGCGCGCCGCCACGCCCGCCACCGCGGCTGCAAACGTGGCCGCGCGCATCCGCTCATTAAAGGAAGCCGCGGGCCGCGGCCTCAGCCGCAGGGAGGCGCGTCCGTGAGCACAATCGAGGATTGGCGCCGCCGCATCAATGAAATTGACCGCCAGCTCGTTGAGCTGCTCAATGAGCGTTCGCGCTGCGCGATGGAAATCGGCCACATCAAGCACGCGGCGGGCATTCCGTTGTATCAGCCGGATCGCGAAAAAGAAGTCATCGCGAATGCCGAAAGCAATAATCACGGCCCGCTTCCGGACACCGCGATTCGCCGCCTCTTCGAGCGCATCCTTGACGAAGCCCGCTCCGTCGAGCGGCACGCGATGGAGCCCGGCGGTCCTTCGCAGAAAGATTCGCCGAAGCACGATTGATTTGGGATTAGCAATTGACGACCAGCGGCCCGTAGCCGCAGCAGGTATCAAACTCAGGGGGAATCCATGGTAGTTGTCATGCAGCAGGGAGCGACCGACGAGCAAATCCAGCATGTGATTGACCGCCTCGTCGCGCTTGGTTTTGATGTCCACCGCTCGACCGGTGCGTCGCAGACGGTCCTCGGCGCTGTCGGCGTCCGCCCGGATTACGATCCGCGCGAATTCCAGTTGCTCGAAGGCGTGCGCGAAGTCGTTCGTATTTCCGTGCCTTACAAGCTCGTCAGCCGCGCGTTTCGCTCCGAAGGCACAATCATCGAACTTCCTCATGGCGTCAAAATCGGCGGCCCTGAAGTCGTCGTTGCGGCGGGGCCGTGCTCCGTTGAATCCGCGGAGCAAATCGAATTGGTCGCAGGCCAGGTCGCTCGCGCGGGCGCGAAAATTCTTCGCGGCGGCGCGTTCAAGCCGCGCACCTCTCCCTATAGCTTTCAGGGCATGGGCGAAAAAGCGCTCGAGCTGATGCGCAACGCCGCTGACCGCCATCATCTGCTTGTAGTCAGCGAAGTGATGGATCCTTCCCAGGTCCAAATGATGCTTCCGATGGTTGACATTCTTCAGGTCGGCGCCCGCAACATGCAGAACTATCATCTTCTTCGCGCGCTCGGCGAAATCAATAAACCCGTCCTCCTCAAGCGCGGCATGTCCGCCACCATCGAAGAGCTGCTCCTCAGCGCCGAGTACATCATGGCCGGCGGCAATTACAACGTCATCCTCTGCGAACGCGGCATCCGCACCTTTGAGACTTACACGCGCAACACGCTCGATATCGCCGCCATCCCAATCATCAAAAAACTTTCGCATCTCCCCATCGTCGCGGACCCCTCGCACGGCACTGGACTGCGCGACAAAGTCGCGCCCATGGCGCGCGCCGCCGTTGCGGCCGGCGCCGATGGATTGCTCATCGAGGTCCACAACGATCCCGAGCACGCGCTCTCCGACGGCGCCCAATCTCTTTTTCCGGATCAGTTCACTCAACTCATGACGGAGCTGCGCATCATCGCTCCTGCCGTCGGCCGCCGCGTCGGCTAGGGATCTCGTGAATGAATAATACTTTCAACCGCGTCGCCATCCTCGGCGCCGGCCTCATCGGCGGCTCATTCGCCCTCGCGTTGCGCAAGTACGTTCCGAACGCGCGAATCATTGGCTATGACCGCGAACCAGTCTTGCGCGAAGCCCAGTCGCGTAGCGCCATCCACGAATCCGCTTCGGACATCGCGCATGCCGTCGCAGGAGCGGATCTCGTCTACGTCGCTCTCCCCATCTCTGCCGCAATGGAAGCCCTGCCCGAAATCGCGCGCCACGCCGCGCCCTCTGCGCTCGTCACCGACGCGTGCAGCACCAAGCGCTCGGTCTGTCGCTTAGCCGCAATGCATTTCAAAACCGGAGCAATTTTTCTTGGCGGGCATCCCATGGCAGGCAAGGAATCGCAGGGAATCGCCGCCGCGGACGCCGAACTTTTCCGCGGCGCAAATTACATTCTGATCGGCAACGATGAATCGCCGCGCGATCCGCGTATCACAGCCTTCGCCGCGCTCGTCGAATCCATCGGCGCGCGCGTAACGTGGCTCGACGCCGACGCGCACGACTGGGCCGCCGCCATCATTTCGCACCTTCCGCAAATGACCGCAATCGCCCTCGCCGAGGTCATCGCCGCCGAAACCGACGAGTCCGGCCTCCCCGCATCTCTCGCAGGTCGTGGCGCGCGCGACATGCTTCGCCTCGCCGGCAGTCCTTATTCAACCTGGCGCGACATCGCCGTCTCAAATTCCGACAATCTGCGCCGCGCTCTCGATCGCCTCGCGCAGGCAATCGACCATCTCCGCACCCATCTCACTTCGCGCGATCTCGAACAATCTTTCACCGAAGCCAATCGCTTGCACGATACTTTGAAGGATTCACAAAAGTAGTTGTCGCGCGGGTTTTTAGACCATCTATTTTGCGGCCGGATCCTCAGTCTATGCGTCTAAAGTGTTGGTCCGCGCCGAACCTGTGCAAGATCAGCTCATTCGCTCGGCCTTGGCTATCGGTTACGAAAGTAATTTGCGCGTCCACCTCTTTCATGAAGTAGTCCCGCACACCCTCTGGAAACAATTCGAATTTTTGTTGCCCCGTGGGTTGACCATAGAGGTGATCACCCGTCCGCGTGATGGTCAGAATGAGGTCCGGCCTCAACTCGTAACGCCCAACGTACCCATCAAAAAGTTTCGGGTCGACTGCGATTTCTTTCCGTTCTTTGGGAGTTGGCGGTTTTAGCGCTGGACTCACCAAGCCTGCGGCCGTCCGTGCGATCAGCGCGGGATCGACCTTCCCTGAACCTAGATTCGTTAGCACAACAACCGTCACACCGTCGTCTACAAATCTCGAGATGTAACAGGTGAACCCCTGCCACGCGCCACCGTGCTCAATCAGTTTGTGCCCGTTCATTGCATCGATTCGCCAACCAAATCCATAGTGAAAGGGATTGGGCTTGCCGTCATTTAGCGGGAACGCAGTCCAAATCCTGTCCAGACTGGATTGCTTCAACAGAGTTGTCCCATACAAGGCTTCATCCCACTTCGCCAGGTCCAGCACGTTAAAGTAGAGTGCACCGTCCGCCGTCGAATCAAATGTCGGTGACACCCATTCTTGGTTCTGAAGCTTTTCACCATCCAATCTGTAGCCGGCCGACCGGTTCGGAATAATGTCCGCCTCGCTAATCAGCCGCGTTGAATTCATCCCCAGCGGCTTGAAAATCCGCTCCGCCAGAAAGTCTGCGTAGAATTTGCCTGTCACTTTGTGAATCATAATCCCAAGCAGCAGGTAGTTTGTGTTTCGATAGGCCCACTTCTCGCCCACTTTGAAATCAATTGGCATCGCCTCGGCTTTTTCCACGAGCTCGTCCTCGGTGAAATCCAGCCGCAGATAAAATGGACCCTTTGGCCCGGTGCGTTGATCGCTCTCATATTCAGCCAACCCTGACGTATGCGAGAGCAGATTCTTCACCAGGATCGGCTTCCAGCTTTCTGGCGCGTTCGGAAAATACTTCACGATGCTGTCGTCTAACCCGACCTTTCCTTCTTCCACCAGCATCATCACCGCTGCTGAAACAAATTGCTTTCCCACGGAGCCCGACTGAAAAATCGTCTCCGGCTTCACCGGCACATTTAACTCGATATTCGCCAGCCCGTAGCCCTTGGCCAATAGAATTTGCCCGCGGCTATAGACGCCGATGGCCAGCCCGGGAATATGCTCGCGGCCCATTTCTGCGGTCACATACTCATCAATCTTGGATATCTGCTCGGGCGTCAACTCTGGTGCTGGCAACGGCGCTCCGTCGCCGCGCGTAATTGCACAAACGCAAATGATCGCCAGCGCGCATGGGACTGCAAATCGTGCTAATACATTTCGAGTTGCCATTGAAACCTCCGCTCTGTCCTCAAGATTGACGATTCTACCCACCTATCATGCGGCCTCCAAGAATATTTCCCCAACTCAATCGGCTTGACCCATCTTCAGATACATCACGAAAAATCGGCCCCGGTATTACCGGGGCCGATCATCAAAAGTTAATTTCAGATTGTGCGGACCACCTCTTAGATTCCGCCGCGGCCTTTTCCGCCACCGCCACCACCAACGCTGCCTCCACCTCCGCCACCACCTCCTCCGCCGCCGTGACTCCCGCCCCCTCCTCCTCCGCCACCACCACCACCGCCTCCGCCCCCGCCCCCGCCCCCGTGACTTCCTCCTCCACCGCCGCTCCCGCCGCCTCCACTATATCCGCCGCCTCCGGTGTGCCCCCCGCCTCCGCTAACCCCCCCGCCTGAACCATGGCTCCCCGCCGAACCTCCTCCCGAAAAGCCTCCATCAGTCCGCACTCCGGTTGACGGGTTCCGAACTGTTCCTGGCACAATTCCTCCACGTGGATTCATTGCACCCACAGGGATCGGAGGCGTCGTGTGCCCGGCCACTTGGTGGCCCGGCTGCATGAACTGGTGCGATTTGTAGTCGTATTGAATTTTTGGCGCTTGAGCTCCATGCAGAATTCCAGGTTCGATCCCCTTCGCCACAGTTCCCGTCTTCGGCAGATTGTCAGCACGGAAGTGCACTGTAATCTCCGGCCTCTCCGCGGGGTGGAGATCCCTGAAAGGTTGGCCCTGGAGTCCCTTCGGAGTCTGCGGCAACACCTTATATTTCACCGACGGATTGAACGCCACGCGTGTCACCGTGCCACCATTCTTCTGCGTTGGCTGGAGCACGCCGTGCTTCAGATTGACGGGCGGCTTGCCCTTCGTGTCGCTCGGGTGTCGCGGAACGTAGCAGATTCTTTTGCCTATTTTCACGCAATGCACCGGCGGATGATGGTGCGCGCGCCTCGCGACGAACACGTATCGTCCGTGCCTCTGAACGAAGTCGCCCGAATAGCAATATGCCCACGGCCATGTGCGCCCTGACGGACCACTCAAAACGTCTTCCCGCATGATTTCGCGCTTTTTTCGAGTTACTGGATCTATCGCGTAAGTAATTCGTTGGACTCTGTTCGAGCAGTCCAGAACTGGAACGTACTCCACCCGCAAATTCGGCGGCAGGTTGGATTGTTGGTTTATTTGCCCATTCGTTTGGCTCTTCGGTTGAACTACCTGGTTCTGCTGCGCTTGCCCCGGAGCTTGCGATGTAGCTTGCCCGCGCTCAAGCGCGTGTCCAAGCGGTTCGCTTACATTTCGCATTTCCACAGCATCCAAATCCTCCGCTGGGCCCGTGTCATCAATTGCATCCGCGTCGTGCTGATCCTTTGGCTCCCAGCATTGGCCATACCCTTCGCACGGAAAGAAAACACCCTGCTCGTAGAGGTCCGTCAATCCCGGCACAAATTGCGTAAGCCCGGTAACTTTGAGCGCTGCGGCCGTTTCCGCCTCGCGGGTTTTCAGCCGCGAGTCCACCCAGCTATCCCAGTCCGCGGGCGCGGGGGAGGGAACCGGTTGGTTCGGAGATGTGTTTTGCACATTGATGGCGTGGGCTTCCTTGCTGCTGAGAGTCGCCGTCACTGTTGCCAATAGCTTTTTCCTGTCCGCCTCTGAAAGTCCCGTCAGCGAGTTGATCAACGGAACGAGTCCACCCAAATCAAGTGTCGCGGTCCCCGTGGTTGAACCGGGAGCGGACAAAATCCTCCCGTTCTGCGTCGTGATGGTTTGTCCTTTCGCCAGATGCATGGTCTGTTGCCCGCTCATTATCGTGATGATTTGTCCGTTTGCGAGACGGATTGTCCGTTGCCCGCCCCGGACCACATCTTCGCCATTCTCCAGGAGCGGCGTCACCGACGTCGCATCGAGAAAACTGTCAACGCGAAGGTACGACTCTTTGCGGAACGTCAGTTCGTCTTGCGGTGTGTGCACAAAGAGCGTCTCTTTCGGTGCTGGGTCAAAGTAAAGCGTCATCGTCCCGGTGCTCAGTAGGACTGATGTCTCCGGGATTCCGTCGTTGTCGTCCAGCCACTCAAATGTTAGTAGTGAGTTGTCGGCCAGATAGATCATCGAGCCGTTTTCGAGTTCGATTTCCGCTCGGCCTGCTCCGGTTGCGAGGCTGAATCCTGCCTCCATTGGCAAATTCGTTTCGGCTTGTTCCCATGGTTTATTCAGGTCCGCGTGCTGTTTTTCGCCGCGCGATAAGCGGACGTCGCCCTGCATCGCGCTGATCCTCACAATTTCGGGTTCCGTCTGGACTTTCTTTTTGTTTTGCGCTGCGGCGCTTGTTGCCGTCAGAAGAAGTAGTGTCGATAAAATCAGAAGGGAAGTAAGTTTACTTGATTTTTTCTGGATTGTGCTTCGAACTTTTCCTTGTACCGCCCCCTGCATCGCGTTTCGCATTGTAATCCCCCTATGCTGGAATAGGAGCCCAACTTGATTGACGTCCCCCCGGTGGTTTGCGTTTCCTCTGTTTGCGCCTGTAAGTAAGTGCTCACTTACATGCGCGAGGGTAGCCCCGTCCGGAACGGATTGCAAGCATTATTTTCGCGGGTGTGGAAAAGCCCCCTTCCAGTACTTCACCTGCCAAATGATGCACCGGGATTCCGCGTGGCACCAACCCTGTGTGTCGCTCCACTTTTCAATGGCCTCCGCGCCGCCCCTCGCATTACAATCGCGCCCCTATGCGATACTTGAAATTCATTTTCGTTTTCGCGTTTCTATTTGCCTGCGCCGGGGTTGCCGGCGCCCAAACCCCCGATCTCGACGCCATCGTCCGGCAGGTCATGTCCGACCAGCACGTCGTCGGCGCCTCTGTAATCGTGATGCGTGGGGACGCTGTCCTCTTACATAAAGGATATGGCTTTTCTGACCTCGGCCTCGAAGCGCCGACAAAAGACGAAACCGTCTATCACATCGTCGGACCCATGTTGCCTTTCACCGGAGTCGCCGTCCTGCAACTCTTCGATCGTGGCAAGCTCTCGCTCGACGATGACATCTCCCTCTACATCCCGGAATTTCCGACGCAAGGGCGCCACGTAACAATTCGCAATTTGCTCAATCACACCTCCGGCATCGTGGACTATCACTATCTTGGCGATCCCATCGAAGCCACCAGCCGCCTTCCCAAAGCTCTCGATGAAGTCATGGCCCTTTACGCCGGCAAAAATTGGGTCAATGAGCCGGGCACGAAATGGGATTGGTCCATCTCCGGATTTCAACTCCTGGTCACAATTATCGAGCGTATTTCTCATCAGAGCTTCGCCGATTACGTCCAGCAAAACATCTTCATTCCCGCCGGCGTCAAATCCACCACGTTTTGTGACGATTACACCCTCGTCCGCGGCCTGTCGCATGCCTACCGCAGGTTTGGCGCGGGCTTCGTCGCCGCGAATGAAAATGACATGGCCTACAATTACGACCTCCGCTTTTGCAGCACTGTAGGTGACCTCATCCAGCTCTGGCGCGCCATTCAAGATAAGAAACTCATCCGCCCCGAGACTTTCAAGCAGATGACCACCGCCGAAGGCGCCGCCGCTAAAAAGAATCCCCAGGACCCGCTCGACCAGTACGGCCTCGCCGTCAGCATCAATCATGAAGAAAATCACCGCCGCATCGGCCAGCACGGCTCTCTATTCGGTTACAGCGGCAGCCTCTATGATTTCCCAGCCGACGGCCTCACCATCGCCGTGCTCACCAACACCGAAGGCCAGAATGCATATGCGATCACTCGCGAGCTGGCACATGCCGTCCTTGGCCTCCCCCCATTCCCTCCGGCTAAGAAAATCCCGGAAAGGGTTCTTACTGACAATCCCATCTCCGAGGAGGAACGCGCCCAGCTCAAAGGTACATACGTCTTGAAACCCGACCGTCTCTCGCCCGATCTCCACGACTCCTTCGCGCAGTATCGCCGCACCTATCGCGTGTTCGATGAGAATGGCCGCCTGATGATCCAGGCGCTAGGCGAACCCGCGGAGCGGCTCCTCAAGCAGGACGACGGCAGCTTTGGTATGCGCTCCTCGCCGCGTAGCCATATCTCCTTTGTCATCGTGAACAATCACTCCGCCTCCATGAAGATGGACCCCTCTTCCCTCGGCGTTCCTCTTTCCGGCGTATACGTCGGCGATCCAGATCCGGCCACTTTTCACCATCAACTCCAATAAACATTGCGCTGCGCCGCTTGGCGGTCATTCTTCGGAATCTATGACTTCGATTTTCGCGCGCAAAATTTGTGCAGGCTTAAGATGGAGGAATGCAGCGCAAGGTCTTCTGGGGCACTTTCACCGTCTTGAGCATAGCGGCCGAAGTAGTTCTGCCGACCTGGTGGGCTCTCCTCGCAACGATCCCCATCGGCGCCGCCAGTTGGTGGATCGCCTACCGCAGTGACTGGTTCTGAGTTTACTTTCTGTTCGCCACCTGTCCCCAAGTACTATTGTTCTTCTTCTGAAATCTCACTAAATTCAAGTCTCAATCTGAACCCCCGCGGTTCCTTTAGGAAGGGCGACATTGCGAATTAACAGGCGATCCACGAATCCCGACGGCACGAAGGTAGATAAAAGGACCTCTCACCGTTTTGCCGTACTGGTTCCCGTGGAAGTCAGTTGGCGCGGGCCTGATGGCAAGGCCGTCAAGGCCGATGCGGTCGCCCGCCACGTCAATGCGCGCGGCGGCTTCCTCGAAATGGAATTATTGCCCGAATTCGGCAGCCGAATCTCCCTTACAAATTTTCTTTCCGCGCAAACCGTCGAAGCGCGCGTCCTCGCCACGCCGCAGACCCGCGCCGGCGTCTCTCACGGCGTAGCCGTCGAGCTGGTCATTCCCAACGAAGAGTTCTGGGGTGTGGACCTTCAGGCAAAGAAAACCGCCGTCGAATTGCGAAAGCTCGAGACCGCCCTTGGTTCACAAGGTGTGGATCTCCGTCTTCTCAGCGAATTTCGCGACGCCGTGGAATACATTCGCGGCGTAACCACCGTCGCGCAGCATTTGCGCGAAGTGCAGCTCCGCGGCCGGGACGATAACGATTTGCACTCAGAGATCGCCATCGAGCGCGTTCGCCGAGCCACAAAACTCTGCCGCGAAATCGCCGCGGATCTCGACGTCGCGTCCGCCAAGCCGCCTTCACGCATCCAAGACTCTGCGAACCCCGCTGTCAATTCCGTCGGGCCGAATTCCACTGACTTCGACGAATTGCGCAAGGCCATCGCGGAGGTCTCTGACCGCCTGAAGCGATTGGAACCGCGCCCCGATCCACGCCCCGCCCCTCGCCCTGCATCGGGTGGTGCGGTGTTACCACGCAACCTCGTCTCCCGTTCCTGACCAGCTCTTCCCGGCTTACGATTTTCGCCATCACTTCAAACCCGCGTGACGCTGAACACGTGGGTGAGTATCGGACGTCACTGCATTTGGCGTCCAGGAGAACTACCACCATCGTGTAGGAGGAACGAGACCGCGACGGGAGTGAGCTGGCAAAGCCCGGGGTAATGAGAGATCCCGAAGGCAATCGCAGCTCCACCTTTCCCGGTGCCTGGTGGAAAGTGAAGTAGATTTTGGAGTGGTGAGTGCGAAAGGTTTGACCCTCGCCAGATTTCGTTCTTTTCTTCCGGGGGCGGCGACCGGGCACCAAGCGTATAAAAAGCGCCCGGATTTCCGACGCACCGGCCGTAAACGGCCGGAATAGCTGAGGCCCCAGCCGCCGCCCACCGATTACCGAAAAACAGATTCCATTCATGAAACAGAACGTACAGAGAAAAAGAAGAGGTGTGCGATGACGAATCTGATTCTGCGTGACAACCTGTTTGAGGATCTCTTCGATGTTCGCCGTGAATTCGACAAGATCTTCAACCGGATGCTGACTGTGAAGCCGTTGAACAAGGAGATGGTTTCTCCGTGGACTGAGTTCAACTTCGTGCCGGCCATGGAGTCCTTTGTGGACAAGGATACAAAGAAGTATGTCTGCAAGATCGCACTGCCGGGCATCGAGCCGAAGGATGTCCAGATCCACGTTCAGGGGAACGTGCTGAACATCGTGGGTGAGAAGAAACTCACCTATAAGGACAAGGAAGTGGACTACTTCTACAAGGAGTTCACTTACGGGAAGTTCGAGAGGGAATTCGAGCTGCCCGAGGGCGTGATTCCCGACAAGATGAACGCGACGTTCGTGAACGGTTTGCTGGAGATCACCGCGCCGGTCGCGGAAGTGGCGCTGCCGAAGAAGATCGAAATCAAGACGGTGCCATTTGTGAAGCAAGTGGCGGCGTAGTACGCCGCCAACCAGCGCGCGACTGCGCATGGTGAGTGGCCGGTAGAATGGCCCGGTCCGCAAATAGCGGGCCGGGCCTTCTTCTTCCCCATGATGCTCCGCAAAAAAAACAGGCGAGTTCTGGAACGCTATCATTCTAAAGGACTTACCAGGGGCGCTTTCTTGCGGGGTCTGGAAGTGATTGACGTCATTGGAGTTAGGTGGGTCGGAAATTGTGGATGGTTTTGCTGACAGTGTTGAAAACAAAGGAGTTAGCAGGGGCGCGGTAGGGGCGCAGTGCGTGTAGGGCCGTCCCTTCAGGGAGGAACGATCCCTCGGTCCGAAGAACCATGCCAGGCTGAAGCCGTGCCTACCCTGCCTGACCCTGCCTGACCGGCAGGCAGGCGGCAGGCAGGCGGCAGGCAGGCCCGGCGCTACATGACCACGGCTGCCGATAGGGAGGGTGGTACCCCCTATCTTTTTGTAAGAGTATCGCAACAAAGGACTTACAGGAACGAAGAGCGGTAAGAGTAAGCGCCTAAAGGAGTTACGGGAATTTCGACGATTTCGCTGGTAAGTTATTCCGTGGAAATGATTTACGGGCGCGAGTGCACTGAAGTTGTGCAACAGCGGCCGCAAGAGTGTGCGCCTAAAGGAGTTAGGGGTTCCGGATCGGGGGAGCGGCGAGTAGTTCATGGGGTATGTTAGCGCAACAGTTACCTAATGTCAAGAGAATTATGTAGATATTAGGGGAGAAATTGTTACAAAAGCGATTCGAATGAGTGTTCGAATGGTTGGGCGAGGTGAATGGAGTCCTAAAGTCAACGGCCCCACGCTTCGCTATTATTGAGGGCCACCCGGGCTAGCCTTTGCTTTTTAAGGAATTGACGCAATAGTGTACTGAGGCGTAGCATCCTGACGGTCATCTGGGGCCTCGCAGAGACCTTCACCGGATGGATAGTTGCCTCAATTGGACCTGCGAGAACACTCTCGATCACAAATGAAACAAGACCTGAACAATGAAGGGGTTCGAAGGTTTCCCACTTGGGCCCTCAGTGCAGCCGCTATCTCTGGGGGGGCGACATTGCTCTTCTTTATGGTTTTGGTGTTGCTTACTATGTTCGGGCATCCCTTGCCTTCCAACGCAAAGTTTCCTGCCATTTCCGCATTGGCACTGGGAGTGGCGATGGCAGCGGCTTTCTTGGGAGGTAACGCGGTCGCGAAGGGTCAACTCCAGGTGCCCTTGCTCAAGGACAAGCCTGTTCAGTTTAGCGTAGTTGGGGGGATCGCTGTCTTCGTAATTGTCTTCTTGTTGGCAAATTCCACGTATCCAAATCCGGAGCAAAAGCCAGACGACTTATCACTCTCCGAACAGGAGGTAAGCCACCTTGAGGACGAAGTGATGATACTGAAAGGCGCTTGGGAAAATACGGATCAGAGCCCTGCAGATAAGACCAAAGTCATTGAGGAGGCTCCCAAATTGGCACGTGCACTTCTTTCGATCGATGACGAAAATCTGCGACCGTCATGGCAGCTTATAAAATACGAGTATGCCTTGTACGCATTCACGATGGCTGCTTCGGTCTATCCAAGCGCTACGAACGAAGATAAGCAGGAAAAACAGGAATTCGCGAATCAGGGCTTGGCCGCAGGGGCAAAAACTCTCGAATTGATTGCCAAAATAAAGCAACTGTACACGAGCGACGAGAAGTATATGATCGCAATGCACCTTATTCAGAAGGGCGAAACAGAGGAAAGGGCGAACTATCTGAACGCGATCTGCCTTTGCCGCCTGGCACAATTGCGGTCCGATTCTGAATTGGCGGCGAAGGCGCAGGAATCACTTGATCGCATACCAAAAACGTTTCTCGACAAATATCCAATATCCAAGAACACGGAATTCCAAAACTGCATCAAACAACAATAAGGAGGCGATATATGAAGACTAGGCGCAGACCATTTAAAGCGATTTTAGTCAATACCGAGCTAAACCTCAAAGGTTGCGGCGGAGGCGAGAAACCGGGGAGGAATACCCAAGCGAAGGGGGCCGGGGGCGGGGAAAAGCCCGAAACGGTGATCCTAATGAAAGGGGCCGGAGGCGGCGAAAAGCCAGACCGCGGGCGAAAACTCGTATAGGCAATTTATTTTGGCCGCAAACCTTGGCCCAAGTGACTCCGGCGATCGCGGTCGTGAGCAGCCGGGATAAGTCGTGTATATGCGCCCCATGTTTGGCGGAGCCAGGCGTGGGGACTTTGACTCTGGGTACTGCGGACTGAAAGGCCTCACCCTTTGCGTGCCGCAAAGGGTTGGCTGCCCGCTGGCAGCTACTTCTTGCCTGTGAGTGTTTCTACGGCCGCTTTGAAAAGTGGAGCTAGTGATTCAACGCGGGTCTTGTGTGGTTCGATCTTGAAAACAGCCTCCTTCCATTGACTCTCATAGCGAGTCATCAGAATCCCTTTCGGAGATAGCTTTGTGGCGACTTCTTTGGAAAGCTTGAAGAAGAATGCGAAAGACTTTGAGCCAATCCACTTAATTCCAAACGCATTGAAGAAACCAGATTTGAAGCCGCAATAATTCTTGTTGAATTTCGGCTCTAGTGGCCATCCATTCTTTTTAACAAATCTCTTCGTGTCTTCTATATAGCGGAGGAAATATCCAACGCTGTTCTTGTTGTAGTGTGCCTCGTAGAAATCTCGGTCATAGACCGCGAGCCCGCGGGCAGGGCGGACTTTGGCAGTATTTTCTGGCTCTAGGCGATTGACGAGAAGGAATTCGTTTGAGTCTTCGGACCAACGGATGACTTCAACGAGGTCTACAGGGTAGTTGATCTTACCAACCAGGCTAAGAGTCGAGCGATCGATCGAGGGTGCAATTATGATAATGCGAACCTCGTATTCCTCGAATGAAATCTGAACATCTTCGGGTTGTGCTGCTGCCTCTAGCCAGAGGTTTTTAATTGAATCGGGATTTGATTCTGCCCAGATAGCGTACTTTAGGACTTGGGGAAGAATGGATGCGTCTACGCGCACATTCTTAATCTCGACAATGCAGACGTTTCCATCCTTATCTACTCCTATGATGTCAGGGACACCGGGCTTCTTGCCCCCGCGGACCTGTCGTTTGAGGGGATAGACTTCGGCCATTAGTCCCTTCGTCTCAAATACAGCGCGTTCCAATTCCTCTTCAGAAGCGAATGGAACTGAAAGGAGATTGAGTGTTTTGCCCTTTCCCCATTTCCAGAACAGGTTTGCCATTATTATTCTCCATCGCAGAATCGGTCACGTGGCCCGAAGTGTGAGGACCGCGCACGCGGCGGACCGCGCCATTCGGTGACTATTTCGCTTGGAGTGTACCAAAGAAGTGTGTATCTAAGGGTTTAGGTTCTACTCACCGGTTAGAAGGCAACCCCATAAATGGGGCCAGATGTTTCGAACTTGGCGTACGGAAAAGTGGACACTTAGGCACTGGACATTTCAAGTTTAGATGGCGGAGTTTCGCGTATTCGGATCAAACAAGCGAAGGCTGCAGAGTTGGCTAGACGTGAGTAGCCGCGCGTGGTTTGTGCCCTTCGACATGTTCAGGGAATTCGAATTCTTGGCTCCCATTCTTGCTATGGGCGTGACCGATTCTCTTGCCCTTTAGGTCCTGGATGTTAATGACGGCTCCAAATGGGGTAAAAACTTCTGAAAAACGGTCGAAATCCTTTCCCCAATAAATCATTGCACATGACATCGGGGCTCCCTTGCCCTCGTCTTTGCCACGCACGAGGAAACGAAGTCGCGTATCGTAGAGAAAGCAAATCGCGGTGGCTCTGCCGAACACGAAACGCTTCCAATGGCCCGTATTTGTTGCAACTGGAACCAAAGCAATCACCTCGGCCCCAGAGAATCTGTGGGCCTCCTCACATTTCCTTAGCCAATCCTTGATGGATCGCCCGCGAGCACTGTCTATCCCATATGGAGGATTTACGAATATGGTTTGGAAATTCCAGGAGTCCCTCAGTCCGTCTTGCTTGGGCAGTAAGTACTCTACACATGCATGAACGATAGAAAAGGGGTTAGAGCAGGGATCTAGCTCGATTTCTCCGCCGAAGCATTCCTTTACGGCGTCGACATACTTCTTCGGCGTGCCCCAGTCTTTGTTATCTCCAGCTATTTTTCTTCCTGCTGTCATAGTGAGTGAAGTCTGCCCCAGTTCTTGTCCCGCAACTGAGAAAGTTCAGCGCGTAGTTTTCGTAGTGAGCTGCGAGTAGGCCCAATAATATTAAACCAATTTTCGATTCGTGCGCTGTTGTCACTGAAATACTTCTGTAAGACCCGATCTGCCTCGTAGTTCATCTGAACTTTGGTGAACTGGTTTTTGGTTCTCTTCCCAGTATAGCTGGCGAGAAAAGCGTTCCTCGCCGGCTCCAAAAGGCGTGAAGGACGAAGCAGCAGCTCGGTTATAAACTCAGAGAGCCCCTGGTCGGTCAGGAAAAGTAGCCAGTCGTAGGATTGCGCTAAAACCCTCAGTTCCTTATTATGGTCCTCCGAAGTAAACCAATTGCCATGATTGCTGACCACGCCGACGGTGAGGACAAAATCGCGTAGTAGGTCCGCGTCACTTGAAGAGGTTATCTCTGTCACAAGTTCTGCGTATGGCTTTGAATATAATGTCCCGTCTGTCTTATAAATCAGCCCGCGAAGCTCGCCAGTAGGTGTGCGAAGTTTGTGCAGCGCAGAGATTGATTTTGCGACATATGCCCCTTGTTTAGCCTTTTCGATAGTCTGGGGGCCCTTCTTCATTCCTTCTTCGATCCCAACTCGCTTACACTCAAAGATTGCGTATGGTTTCGAGAATTGTTCAGCGAGAACTACGATAAACTTGTCCTTGTTTACTTGGCCCAATGTGGCCACAAGGCGTGAAATCTTTCCATCAGCGACTACGCACGAGTTCCTCAGAATGCCGCCGGTAGTAAGTAGAGTTGTTCCGCTCTTTTCAAACCCTGCGAGTGAAAACTTCTCTCCATCTATTGATTCAAGAATGCGCCCAGACGTAATGGGCATTTTGGGATTTGTAAGGGGAAATTTGATTGCGCGTAATATGGGGTGAAGTGAGTATTCGACATTATGTGTGATTTCCGGATTCCCGTATTCGGCCAAGGATCTCTCAATTGCTACAGAATGTTCGAATCCCCAGGACTTCAATAGGTAAAAAGTGATGATTTCAACAAGCGTGCCAAGAGCCCGACCCGCAGCCTTCTTTGCGTCCTTAGCGTAGTGAAATACGTCTCTAACTAGGACTTTCTGTAGTTTGTCGACCGAATCGTATGCCATGCCTGAATTGTTCTCGAGTCACTTAAGTTTGCATTACATTTCGCAGCCGCCGCTGGACCAGCGCGCAAGCTGCGACAACTTGGGTGAAGTTATATCACGGTGGCAGGACGGGACGTAATGGTTGCAAGGGGGGTGCGGGTTTGGCGGGCTTCTATGGGTTCAATTCGGATTCCGCTTTCAAAGATGCTACCCAATGGCGCTTAGTAATCAATCTCTTAGTGACATCCATCCATGGGTCGGCCTCCTGTGGCATTATCTGCGCGAATGCCGCATCATGAATTGGGACTTCAACCATGGATAAACGGGTAGCGAACGCGGACGCGGCGATTGCGAAGCTGAAGGACGGGGCGACGGTGCTGATGGGCGGGTTCGGACTTTGCGGGATACCGGAGAATTTGATTGCGGCGGTGCGTCGGCGCGGGACGAAGAATCTCACGGTGGTGAGCAACAATGCCGGCCTGGACGATTTCGGCATCGGCTTGCTGCTCGCAACGCGGCAGATTAAGAAAATGATCGCGACCTACGTGGGCGAGAACAAACTTTTCGAACAGCTTGTGTTGAGCGGCGAAATTGAAGTGGAGTTGAATCCGCAGGGCACGATGGCCGAGCGGCTGCGCGCGGGCGGCGCGGGCATTCCGGCGTTTTTCACGCCAACCGGAGTCGGCACGCTGGTGGCGGAGAAAAAAGAGGTGCGCGATTTTGGCGGACGACCACATCTGCTGGAGCGCAGCCTGCGCGGCGATTTCGCGTTTGTGAAGGCGTGGAAGGGCGACCGCTGGGGCAATCTGATGTTCCGCAAGACGACGCGGAATTACAACGCCGTGATGGTGGCCGCAGCGGATTACGTGGTGGCGGAGGTCGAGCAGCTTGTGGAGTTGGGCGAGCTGCAGCCGGACGAGATTCACACGCCGGGCGTTTATGTGAATGCGATATTCCAGGGCGCGGGGTACGAGAAGAGGATTGAGAAGAGGACGGTGAGGAAGCGAGGGGCGAGCGGCGCGGCGGCGGGCGAGATAGGGAAGACGGATTTTATTGCGCGGCGGGTGGCGCGGGAATTGCGCGACGGGTTTTACGTCAATTTGGGGATTGGGATTCCCACGCTGGTGGCGAATCACATTCCGGCGGGCATGGAGGTGGTGCTGCAGTCGGAAAACGGAATGCTGGGCGTGGGGCCGTTTCCGTGGGAAGGCGAAGAGGATCCCGACCTGATCAACGCGGGAAAAGAGACGGTGACGGAGATTCCCGGGACGTCGTATTTTTCGAGCGCGGAATCGTTCGCGATGATTCGCGGGCGGCACATTGACTTGACCGTGCTCGGCGCGCTGCAAGTGGATGCGAAAGGGAATCTGGCGAACTGGGCCATCCCCGGGAAAATGTTGAAGGGAATGGGCGGCGCGATGGATTTGGTGGCGGGGGCGCGGCGGGTGATTATCGCGATGGAGCATTCGACGCGGGACGGGAAGCCGAAAATTTTGAGGGAGTGCTCGCTGCCGCTGACGGGCGTGGGAGTGGTGAATGTGATTATTACCGAGATGGCGCTCATCGAGGTGACGGCGGAGGGATTGGTGCTGCGGGAGGTCGCGGCGGGCGTGACGCCGGAGCAGGTGCAGGCGGCGACGGAGCCGCGGTTGATTGTGGCGAAGGATTTGAAGAGGATGGGGTGACGCGACAGTGGTGATGCGCTAGGATTGAATAAGAACAGGAAAACACCTTTCTTAAGAAAGACAACATCGTGGAGCTGAATTCGATTGTCATCGTGAGCCTGCACAGCCCCAAGGAAAAACTGTGGGGCGAACTGGTGCAGCTTCAGGCCGCCGGAGTCACGCTGCGCGGGATTGACCTGAATTCGTTCGACGATTTCGTGCGGCAGGTGAACGAGCCCGACGGGGCGCGCGTGGGACTGCCCACTGTTTTTTTGCCGATGCACCGCATCGAGCGCGTTTCGCTGGACGAGCCGACCGGGTCGATCCCGTCGGTGGCGGCGATGTTTGAGAAAAGAGCGGGTCGCTCGATTCGCGAATATCTGGCTCTCTTTGCCTGACCTGCGATACCATCTCCCCACGCGATGGCTCCCAAGTTTTTTACCGTACCCAATCAACTGACGTTTCTGCGGCTGGGATTCCTGCCGCTGTTCCTCGTGCTGGTGATGAACGAGCATTACAAGTGGGCGCTCGCGGTGCTGCTGCTCGCGGCGATCAGCGATTCTCTCGATGGATGGCTTGCGCGGCACTTGAATCAGCGGACCGCGCTGGGCGCGTATCTCGATCCCATCGCGGATAAGCTGCTGCTGACGTCGTCATTCCTGGTGCTGTCGCTGAAGGGGAAAATTGTGTGGTGGCTGACGACCGTGGTGGTGACGCGCGACGTGCTGATGCTGACAGCGGCGGTGGTCATTATATTGGTGGTGGGCTACCGGCCGTTTCCGCCGACCATTTATGGAAAGTGGACGACGTTTCTGCAAATTCTGCTGGTGTTCGCGACGGTGACGCAGGCGGCGTTTCCGGCGCTGAAACTCTCTTACACACCCGTGGTGCTGAAATACGCGGTGGTCGCGATAACGACATTTTCGGGATTGCACTACAGCGTGATCGTGGCGCGGCGGCTGTCAGCGTGAGAGGCGTTGGGAATTTTCAAGGAAGAACGCCACCATAAATCCGAAGCAGGCAAGGACGACAACGGCAGTAAGCCAGCCGACCGCGCGCGCGCGGCGCTGCTCGTCGGGGCCGCTGGGTGGGCGGTCGCGCACGATTTTGCCAAGGCCGAAGCCAGCGATTAGGCCGCCGGCGTGCGCGTAGTTGTCCGTGCTGGAAAACATCAAGCCCATGATGGCGATGTAAAAAAGAAAACTGATGAGGCGGCTGCGAAGCATTTGAGCGCTCGCGTTGCGCGCGCCAGTTGTCGCGGCAATGAGAAGGCCGATGAGTCCGAGCAGCGAGCCCGAGGCGCCGACGCTGACGTGGCCTACGATGGAGCTGAAGACGTAGCCCGCCACGCCTGTGGCGATGTAAAGCGCAAAGTAGCGCGCGGAGCCGTAAAGCTCTTCGACCATGGGGCCGATGTCCATCAGCACCCACATGTTAAAGAGAATGTGGAGCATACTTCCGTGGAGAAAAACGGCGGTGACGAGCCGCCAGGGTTCTTGCAGGTTGTAAGCAAAAGGAAGTGACGCACCGAGGATAATGTTGACAGTGGTATCAATTCCGCCGATGCCGAAAAGTGTGCCAAGCATGCCGCCTTGCGGAGCGGGCGTTCCTCCAACCTTCAGCGTTAGCAAAAGGCTGATGCCGTAGAGCAAGCAGCAGACACTCATCACGGCGTAAGTGACGGGCGAGTTGGTTGGCAACATCCGGCCAAGGGATTTTCCAGCGGCGGCGATGCCGAAGCGGACGTTGGCGCCGCAGACGTGGCACTTGGTGGCCGTCGAGCCGACGAGCGTGCCGCAAGAAGGGCACATGCGCGGGCGTGGATTTGAATCGCCGCCGCCAAAAAAAGATTTCACACTGTCGCGAATGCGGTCGAGCTTCCACTGCAAGCGGGGTGAGAGCGGCAAGCAGTCTCCTTGCGGGCGTTTCCGCCGAGCGCCTATAATAGCTGAAATCGAAAAACGCCGCGTGAAGCGCGAGACAAGCTTGGGACGGAGGCGAATGACCATGAAAGAATTTGAAGATTTTGGGCGCTGGCTTGATGAAGAGATGGAGCGCGTGAAGCACGTGGTCAAGACGGAAATTCAGCCGACCGCGGAAAAGAAAGTGGCTGCGGCGTTGCGAATTGCCTCCGCCAAGATGGCGGAGATTGCGAAAGAACTCGAGGAGCGCCGCAAGCGGTCGGGCGCCTGAGAAGATGGCGCGAACCAAATCTGATTCGAGCACGAGCCGCACGGGCTCTAATTCCGCGAGACAAGTATTCCTATGCGCGCTATTTCTAGTGGCGTGCTTCGTCCTCGGCTGCGGGCAGCACCACACAACTGCAAACACTCCGCCGCCTCCGCGCTCGACAGGCAATCCTCAGCCGGCGAGCACAACTCCTCCACCAAGTACGCAACCCACTGAGGGGACTTCTTCGGGAAATCCGGATGAGGCGACGCGCGCGCGGCCGAACTCTTCGCTTTCTGTTATGCCGGGCGCGCAGGTGGAGCAGGGAATCGCGTCATGGTACGGCGTGCCATATCACGGGCGGCGCGCATCGAACGGCGAAATCTACGACATGTATAAGCTGACGGCGGCACACCGCACGCTGCCGTTCAACACGGTTGTGCGCGTGACGAATCTCACAAATGGCAAGCAAGTGGACGTGCGCATCACGGACCGCGGGCCATTCGTGGAGGACAGAATTATTGATTTGTCGCTTGCGGCGGCGCGGGAAATTGACATGGTGGCGCTGGGAACGGCGAGCGTGCGAGTGGAAATCCTTTCGAGCACGCCGATTCTTGCGGCGGGAACTTTCTCAGTTCAAATTGGCGCATTTGCCGAACGCGTGAATGCCGAGCGCGTGCGCAACCAATTGGGTCCGAAATACCAGCCGATTTTCATTCAGGAATATGACTCGCCCACGGGCCATTTGTTCCGTGTGCGTGTGGGCAGCGTGTACAGCGAAGCCGCGGCGCAACAACTTGCTGCACGTTTGCAGTCGGAGAGCGGATTCCAGACGTTTGTCGTGCGGCTGGATGACGCGCCGCTCTCAGTGTCGCCGCGGTGAACCGGGAAGAGATGAGCGACTGCATTTTTTGCAAAATCGGGCGGAAAGAAATCCCCGCGAAGTTTGTGTATGAGGATCACGAGATTTTCGCGTTCGAAGATATTCATCCGCAGGCGCCAACGCATATATTGATTTGTCCGCGCAAACACATGGTTTCACTCAACGCAGCGGAGCCCGCAGATGCGGCGCTGCTTGGCCGAGTGTTGCTCGCGGCGAAGCAGCTTGCCGCCGACTTCGGGATTGTGGGTGGTTACAGAACGATCATTAATAATGGCGCAGGCGCCGGGCAGACGGTGGACCATCTCCACTTACATTTGCTCGGCGGGCGCGCGATGCGCTGGCCGCCGGGATAGCGAAGCAGGAAAATCGCCCGGCAGCGATTCCTCTCGATGCCTCCCAAAAACATACTCACATTACTAGAGGGTGGGGACCGGCGGATGATTGGCCGCTCTGACGAAGTTGCGGCGATGGTCGCCAAGAATCCGCGATTGTTTCCGAAATTGATCGCGGGATTGTGGTCGGAAAATCCCTTGGTGCGAATGCGGGCCGCGGACGCGACGGAGAAGGTCACGCGGAAGAATCGTAAGTTGCTCCAGCCTTGCAAAAAGGAATTGATGGGATTGATGGCCGAGGCCAACGAACAGGAGATGCGCTGGCATTTGGCGGTGATGATTCCACGGCTGACGCTGAATGCGAGTGAGCGTGAACTTGCGGCGTCTTTGTTGAATGGCTATCTCGAAGATCGAAGCTCAATCGTAAAAACATTTGCGCTTCAGGGGTTGGCCGACTTGGCCCAAGATGACGCAAACCTTCGACACAAAGTAATTGAGATGCTGCGCGAGGCTAGCCGGAACGGAACGCCTGCGATGAGAGCGCGCAGCCGCAAGATGCTAGTTCATCTGGAACGTGGTTGATGGTCTCGATTACCCGCGCTTGAAAGATAGAGGACGGTTTAGCCGGACAATGGACGCCGATTGATCGGAAGTGCGATCCCCAGCCAGGGCCATCCGGATTTTTTTGAGAAATGGCTTGACATATTGAACGTTGTTCAGTACTCTGAACACAGTTCATATCTATGAGCGCAAAATCACACCGGCGGAAACATAAAGAGGAACTGCGCAGGGTCATCCTGGACGCCGCCCGAGAGATCTTCGCGCGCGAGGGATACGAGAACTTTTCCATGCGCAAGCTGGCTCGAAAGATCGAGTACTCCCCGGGGAGTGTCTATCTGCACTTCAAAAGCAAGGAAGAGCTGTTCGAGTGCCTGGTGGAAGAGAGTTTCGCGCGTCTGCTTAAGACCTTGATGAATCTTCGAAATGGACACGAATGGCAAGATCCAATTGAAGAACTCAAGAAGGGCCTGCTGGCCTATGTGGATTTCGGGCTGCGCAATCCAAACGATTACCGTTTCGCATTCATGCTGAGGCCGCCCGTGAAAGAGCGACCTTACAAGGTGCATCAGGCATTTGAGGCGCTGCGGATCATCGTGAGACGCTGTGTGAAAGAGAAGCGGTTTCGAGCGGTAGATGTGGAGACCACGGCCCAAGCTCTCTGGGCATCCGCTCACGGGATCACGGCGTTGTTGATACAGAGACCGGCATTTCCCTGGGTCCCGAAGAAAGAATTGATCGCACATGTAATCGGCAACGCCATTGAGAGCTTGGTGGCAGCACCGGGCGCGACGGCAGAATCGGGAAATCATCATGCAAACATTAGAGGCCTATGACGGAGCGCAAGTGGCAGAATTGAAACACCGATCAGACCGACCCGCCCAGCCGGATTTGCGTTCGTGGGTGTGGCTGACGATGGCGGCAGCTCTTCTGCTGTTTTCCAACGGAGCGAATAACATTTCCCTCGCAGCGTGGTTGGCACCGGTATTTATGCTGCGATTTGTGCGCGGGCGGAGTAAGAAAGTCGGGCTGCCAATCGCTTACGTAGCGCTCACCGCGGCGTTTGCATTTCAGTTCCGGGGAATGGTGCCAATTCCGGGTGTCGCGTATTACATTTTTCTCGCAGTGTGGGGAATCCCGCTCGTTCTCCCATACGCGATTGACCTGCTGGTGGCGCACAAGCTCACGGGCATTACGGCATCTCTTGTGTTTCCAGCCGCATGGGCCGCGACCGAATACATCTTGTCGCGAGGGCCTTATGCCACGTGGGGCTCGGCTGCCTATTCGCAGTATGGGAATCTGGCGCTACTCCAGGTTCTCTCCGTGACCGGTTTGTGGGGCATCACATTCCTGATTGGTTGGTTCGCGGCGGTGTGCAATTGGCTATGGGATGAAGGATTCAACTCCCAACGAGCTCGGAGGGGCGCATGGCTCTGCGCCGGAACGATTGCGACTGTGGTGCTGCTGGGAGGCGCCCGCATGGCGTTCTTTCCACCGTCCTCGCAGACTGTCCGAGTGGCCTCGATCTCCAAGAGGATCATCGAGCCGCATCCCAGCGCAGAAACTTCAGGGCGGTTGTTTCAGAATAAAGCTACGAGCGAGGATATGGACGAGATTCAACGATGGGCTCTGGCTATGGACAACGACTTACTTTCGCGTGCGGAACGAGAGATGCAAGCGGGAGCCAAGATCGTATTCTGGGGCGAGTCCAATGCGCCCGTATTGAAGGAAGATGAAGCCGCATTCATTGCACGCGGCGGCGACTTGGCGTCGAAGTACCACGTCTACCTTGGGATGGCTCTGGGTGTGTTGAACAAAGGAAAGTCACTCTCACTGGAGAACAAGCTGGTCCTGATCCAGCCGGACGGTCATGTAGCTTGGGAATACAACAAGTCGCGGCCAGTGCCTGGCACCGAGGCCGCAATGCAAGTGCGGGGGGACGGCAAGCTGCGGGGCTTGGACACGCCATACGGAAGGGTAAGCTCGATCATTTGTTACGACGGAGACTTCCCCCAATTGCTGGCGCAGGCAGGAGCTTTAGGGGCGGACGTGATGCTCGATCCCTCCAATGATTGGCGGGCAATCGACCCGTGGCACACACAGATGGTGAGCTTCCGTGCCGTCGAGCAGGGCTTCAACCTGATCCGGCAAACAAGTCTGGGGCTTTCGGCGGCGTTCGATTACCAGGGCCGCCGGATAGCGTCGATGGATCATTACGAGACTTCGGATTACGCGATGGTCTCACAAGTTCCGACAAAGGGCGTACGGACGATTTACGCGCTGCTCGGAGACTGGTTCGCATGGGGGTGCGTTGCAGGACTGGTCTTCCTGACTGTCATTTCGTTGCGCAAGAAGCGCGCGTGAACTGCAAGACCTTCGTCAGTTGCCCAAACGCGGTGCAAACGGGCGCCGAATTCCAGCGCAGGGTGGATGTATTGGTGGAGTACCTATGTCCTACGAATTCAAAGTCGAAATCGATCGCGAGGATTTGTTGAATCTTCTTCGATCCGGGCCCAGGCGATTAAAGCAAACCCGCCCATGCAAAAAATGGAGACCAGCGCGCAAGCGCCTACGATGGAGCTGACCTTCCATTGCACGCCGACAGGATCGATCGTCACGGAGGGTACCGCGGTTGGAATTGCGAGGAGCAGGTTTCCCGAGGCGGAAATCGCGTAGAAAAGCACCGCGCTGCTCCAATAGCCGGGCGGCAACGGTTGCGGATTGGTTGGGCGGCGGCACAGGTAGAGCGCAAACGCCAGATAGATTAAAAAAACGTCCAGAAACCAGCCGAGGAAATTTGTGACCGGTACGCCGTAATAGGCCCCACCTTGAAGCCAAATCCATGCGTGCATGACGGTGGCCCAGACGGGATCCATCGAGAAATCCCAGGCGACCATGATGAAGCTTGCGATTAAGGGCAACAAGATGATGCGATTTCCCGCAAGCGGCTTATACATCCCTCCCAAAATCACGCGAGCCAAAGTCCATGAGAGGTAGCCCATTCCGAGATAGGCGAGGCCGAGAAAGATGGGGACGTTGAAGAGTTTCGGTCCCATCAGATGCGTGAAATAGTAGCGCCCGAATGGAAAGCCGGTGGCAACGCCGATATTCTCAATGATGTTTCCAATCAACAGACTGACCACGAAGAAAGCGAGAATGCCCCGCCATCGGTAAGAAATGGCGCCGTGAATCAAGGCGAAGACGAGTGGAGGGAGGACGTGCAAGGCAACGATTGCAATCATCGGAATCTTATCTGGAAAGATTTGGAGGACTCTCGCGACGGCGTAAACCGCAATCAATGAATAGAAGAGGATGCCGGTCCGGTTCCAATTTAGTCCAGCGTTTGCGGTGGGTTCGTTCGGCATAAACGTCGAGGATTCAGATCGCGATCTCGCGGACTCCGAAATTTCCCGTTAGTCCCGGCGCCAGAGTTTGAGTTTGTCGAGGAGGCCGTCGTGTTCGGTAGGGATGCTGACGATGATGACGGTAATGTTGTCCACGCCGCCGTTTTCGTTTCCGAGTTCGATCAAGCGATCGGCGGCGGCTTGCGCGCCGGTGGTGGTGAGGAGCGTGCTCGCGATTTCCTCATCGCTGACCATGCGCGTGAGGCCGTCGGTACAGAGGATGAGAGTGTCGCCGGGTTTGAGAATATGCTCCGCGGCGTCGAGTTCGATCTCAACGTGCGGGCCGAGGGCGCGCGTCAATACATTTTGCAACTCGCTCGATTCGGCTTGCTGCGGCGAGATGAATCCGCGGCGGACCTGCTCGGCGACGAGCGAATGGTCGGCGGTCAATTGTACGAGAGCGCCCGCGCGAAGGAGATAAACGCGGCTATCGCCGACGTGAACGAGGCTGAGCTTCAGCCCATCGAGCCATGCCGCGACAACCGTGGCGCCCATTCCGCGCCGGCCGGGGTCGCGTTCGGAAGCTTCGTAAATGCGGCTGTTCGCAAGATGGACGGCGCTTGCGAGGCGGTTCGTTCGCGCGGAGAGCTCGGGACGCGGCTCGCCAAAAAGTGGAGCGGAAGAATCAGCGCCGCCGGACTGGCAATGTTCGGCGATGGTCTCGACGGCGATGGCGCTGGCGACTTCGCCGTGGGCCTCGCCGCCCATCCCGTCGGAGACAATAAACAGCTCCAGCGGCGCGACGACGAGGAAAGCGTCTTCGTTATTTTCACGGACGCGTCCCATGTCGGTGCGCGAGCCAACATCAATGGGCAGGGCAGTCATCTTCCGGATGGCAGGCTAACAAAGGGACGCACGAGGCGCAAGCCGGGGTAGCAGGCGGGATACAGACGCGAGTATCAACACTTTCGGGTATTGGGTGATTCGCTATACTGAAATCGTCTGCAAGAAAAGTCCGGGAATATGCCCTCTCTCAAGCAAGTCTGGTTCACGCCGGGAAAGGTCCACCGAAAGTGGGCCGGATGGCTGCAGAGGCAATACAAGGTCCTCACGGATGTTCCCTCTGACACTGAAACGCAAGAGCATCTAAATCAAAGCAAGGCGCATATAGTTTGCGTGGCCGATCCCGGGCGGCACGACCTGAACAAATTTCAAAAAATGGGGAAGCAACTCGGCGCGATGCGGTTTATCGGGACGATTGGCGCGCAGGCGCCCGCGAAAACGCGCGCGGCGGAGTGGTTCGCGTGGCTGCCGCGGGACGCATCGCGCGCGGTTGTGGAGAAGACGGTGGCGGCGGCGTTTGAGAATTTGGAATTGGCGGAACGGCACGCCGCGGCCAATGATGAAGTGTCGCGGACCGAAAACGAAATGAAGCAGCTTCACCGCATCGGGATAGCGCTTTCGTCCGTGCGTGACGCGAACGCGGTGCTTGAGCTGATTCTGAGCAAGGCGCGCGAAATGACGAACGCGGACGCCGGGTCAATTTATCTGGTGGAAGAAAAGCGAGCCGACGGCAATCCGCCCGGAGTGGAGAACAGGTTTCTGAAATTCAAGCTAGCACAAAACGACAGCGTGGAACTTCCCAATCGGGAAATGACGATGATGATTTCAGAGGAGTCCATCGCTGGCTATGTGGCGCTGCACGGCGAGGCATTGCATTTGCGCGACGCATACCGCATTCCGGCGTCCGCGCCTTACAAGCTGAATACCCAGTTTGACCGGCAATTCGGATACCGCACGCGGTCGGTGCTGACGCTGCCGATGAAGAACGCAAAAGGAGAAGTGCTGGGCGTGCTTCAGTTGATCAACTGCAAGCGCGATGCGCGTGTAAAGCTGAAAAATCCAGCGATGACTTTGCGCTACGTGCAACCGTTCGGCGAGCGCGCAGTGCAGTTTGCGTTGTCGCTCGCCTCGCAGGCGGCGGTCAGCTATGAGAACAGCAAACTGTATCAAGACATCGAGACGTTGTTTGAAGGATTCGTGCAAGCGGCGGTGACGGCCATCGAGCAGCGCGACCCGACAACCTCGGGGCATTCCTATCGCGTATCGGAAATGACCTGCGGACTGGCGGAGGCGGTGGACCGGGAACAAACGGGCGCCTACGCGCAGGTGCGGTTCACGCGGGAGCAGATGAAGGAGATCCGCTACGCGGCGCTGCTGCACGATTTCGGCAAGGTCGCGGTGCCGGAGGAAGTGCTCGTCAAGGAGAGAAAGCTTTACCCCGGGCAGTTGACGGTGGTGCAGACACGATTTGATTATGTGCGGAAGGACCTCGAGGCTCGATACGAGAAGCAGAAGCTTGATGCGGTGCTGCGCCGCGGGCCGGAACATTCAAAATTGGAAATCGAGCAGCTTGAAAGCGAACTGCGTGAAAAGCTGGCGGAGCTGGATGGCGCATATCAGTTTGTTTTGGAGGCAAACGAGCCGACCGTGCTGCCCGAAGGAAATTTTGACCGGTTGATTGACATCGGCCGCTATACATTTCCGGACCCGCGGGGTTTGCAGCGGAACCTTTTAACGGCGGAGGAGATTCGATTTCTTTCCATACCGCAGGGGAGTCTCGATCCGGCGGAAAGGCAGCAGATTGAATCACACGTGGTGCACAGTTTTAATTTCCTGATGCAGATTCCCTGGACGCGCGAAATCCGGGGTATCCCGAAGATCGCACGCGCGCACCACGAGAAACTGAACGGCACGGGCTATCCCTATCAACTGAAGGGCGACGAAATCCCGGTGCAGGCCAAGATTATGACCGTGTGCGATATTTTTGACGCGCTTTCGGCGTCGGACCGTCCATACAAGAAGGCCGTTTCGCCGGACCGGGCGATCGAAATCCTGGGGATGTCCGTACGCGATAAAGAGCTGGACCCGGCGCTTTTCAATTTGTTCGTGGACGCAAAGATTTACCAGCGTATGCGGAAGGCTCCCTGAATTCCGGTTTGCCGTGCAGAGCGCGAAACCACGCGCCCCCGCCGCTCGTCTTTCACCTCGACGGTGTTTGCTAATCAACACATTCAAGTGGCAGACTTCACCGCGGAGGTGCGTCGATGAGTGGTGGGATGATCCTGAAAAGTTTGAGCCGAGTTCGAGTGGCGGCGTTTGCCGCTCTGTGCGTAATGATGTGCGTGGCGCTAGTGAGCGCGCCGGCGGCGGCGCAGTATCAGAAGCCGCCCGCAAACATTGAGAAAATCTTGAACGCGCCCGCGGTGCCTGCGGGAAGCATCAGCCCGAATGGAGAATACGTGTTGCTGTACCGCTCGATTGGATCGCCGACGATTGCGGACATGTCGCAGCCAATGTTGCGGCTTGCGGGCCTGCGCATCAATCCGTTGACGAGCGCACCGCACACGCCCCCGGCTGTAAATGATTTCGTGCTGAAGCGTGTGTCGGACGGCAGCGAGCACAAAATCACGTTGCCGGCGGACGGAAGATTCGGCGGTCCACGGTGGTCGCCCGACAGCAAGCACTTCCTGTTCACGCAGACGACCCACACAGCAACGCTGATGTGGATGGGCGACACGACGGGAGCGGTGCACGTGATTCAAGGATTGCAGATCAACACCGTGCTTCCCGGCGGAGGAGGGGGGCGCGGAGGAGGAGGTGGTGGCGGCGGATGCGATTGGCTCGGCGGCAGCGCGCAGATGCTTTGCAAGACGGTGCCATCGGACCGAGCGACAACTCATCCACCAGCGGAGCCGAAAATTCCCGCGGGGCCGCACATCGAGGAGAGCGCGGGACACAAGACGGCGGTAGCGACGTTTGAAGATTTGTTGATGAGTGCGCATGACGAGGACGTGTTCGATTACTACGCGCGGTCGCAGCTTGCGACGGTAGATCTGGCGAGCGGAAAGATCACTCCAGTTGGGAAGCCCGCGCTTTATGCGGGGGCGAACCCTTCGCCGGATGGGAAGCACATTCTTGTCACGCGGCTGCACCGGCAGGACGGGCATTACTCGTTTCTGCTGACCTGGACATCGTTCCCGCGCGACGTCGAGGTGTGGGACATGAGCGGCAAGGTTGATTATAAAGTTGCGAGCATGCCACTTGAAGACGATTTGCGAGTTGGCGGCGTCGCGACGTGGCCGCGGGATATAAGCTGGAGGCCGAATGATCCGGCGACGCTCGTGTGGGCGGAGACGTTGGACGGCGGCGACCCGCGCAAGCAGGTGCCGCAACGCGACAAAGTAATGTGGATTAAAGCGCCGTTCACGGACCAGCCCGCGGAGCTATTGCGCACGGAGCAGAGGTTCGGCGGGATTTCGTGGGGCGAGCGCCCGGACTTTGCGATCCTGCGCGACAACAACAACCGGGCGCGGCACAGCCGCACATTTTTCTTCAATCCGCAGAATCCATCGGAAGCGCCGAAGCTGGTCTGGGATTTGAACACGGATGAACGTTACAAGAATCCCGGCACTCCCATGATGCACGTATTGCCGAATGGCCACGCAGCCGTTCGCCAGGAAGGCGACGACATTTTCCTTGAGGGCACGGGCGCGGGGGCGGATGGAGATCACCCATTCCTGGATCGCTTCAATATTAAAACGCAAAAGGCCGAGCGGCTCTTCGAATGTCCGGCGGAGGCGTACGAAACGGTCGTCGCGCTGCTCAGCCCTGACGGGTCGCGGCTGATGACGCGCCACGAAACTCCAACGGATCCGCCGAACTATTTTATTCGCACCGCTGGCTCCACGGATGCCAAGGCATTTACGAAGTTCGCTGATCCGATGCCGGAAATCCGCGGCATCCACCGGGAACTCGTGAAGTATAAGCGGGAAGACGGAATCCCGCTTTCGATGTGGGTGTACCTGCCGATCGATTACAAGCCGGGCGTGCGGTATCCCGCGGTGTTCTGGGCGTACCCGCGCGAAATCGCAAGCGCCGATCTGGCGGGCGAGGTGACGGGCTCCAAGTACCGCTTCACAATCATGCGGGGATACTCCGAACTGTTTTTTCTGCTGGATGGATACGTTGTGCTGGACGACGACAATGCCATGCCGGTGATCGCGGCGAGCGGAAACGTGGAGAATGCGAACGATACATATGTTGAACAGATCGTGGCGGATGCAAAAGCCGCAATCCATCAGGCCGACAGCATGGGAGTGATTGACCCGACGCGAGTGGGAGTCGGCGGGCACAGTTACGGCGCGTTCATGACTGCGAATCTGGTGACGCACTCGGACATTTTCCGCGCGGCCATCGCGGAAAGCGGCGCTTACAACCGCACGCTGACTCCATTTGAATTTCAGAATGAGCGGCGGACGATCTGGCAGGTGCCGGATCTCTATTTGAAAATGTCGCCGTTCATGTACGCAGATAAAATCAAAATACCGATCCTGTTGATTCACGGCGAGGCGGACAGCAACCCAGGGACGTTCCCGATTCAGTCCGAGCGGATGTACCGCGCGATCAAGGGGAATGGCGGGACGGTACGATACGTCACGCTGCCGCTCGAAGCGCACGGCTATGCCGCGAAGGAGACGATCGAACACGTTCTTTGGGAGAAGCTCAACTGGTTCGATAAGTGGGTGAAGAATCCGCCCACTGGGACGGCGACTTCGACCGGCGCTGCTGGTTCGCAGGAGCACTAGGAAGCAGGGAACTGGAATGATTCGGGTGACGCTCGCGGTGGCAGGGAAGCCGCGGTAGAATTGCGCCATGCGAAACGCAAAAGCAACCGCCGCGGTGAATGCCGCGGCGGTTTGCATTGGTGCGGCATTGTGCGCGCTGCCGGGATTCGCAGCGCGGCAGGCTCCTGCTCCGCAGGAACAGCAGAAAGCGTCCGTGGCGGAGATCGTGCTGCCGCCACAGCTTGAAACTGAAAAACCGGCGACGCTCGCCGTGCTGGATAGCGACGGCCGCCTGATGGCCGGCGTCACGGTGGTGCTATCCAACGGCAAGCGGGTTACCACGGATTCCACGGGCCGGGCGCGGTTCGTGGTCATGTCAGGGCCCGGAAACTTCAGCGCGGAAATTGAAGGGGGCGGAGTCCGCGCGTCAGCAGACGTGCTTGCAATGCAAACTGCGCCGCCCGAAGGGATCGTGGTCACAAACTATCCTCATGTTGCTGCGATCCAGGATCACATCGCGGTTCGCGGAGCCGGTTTTCGAGGTGACGCGGATCTAAACCACGTGACTCTGCAGGGGCAGCCTGCGCTGGTGCTTGCGTCATCCACGGTTTCTCTCGTGATGATGGCGGGGCCAAGCGCCACGCCGGGTCCGGCCGATTTCACAGTGGAAGTAAGCGATCACAAGCGCGGCCCGCTGCCACTGACGCTCGTCGCGCTCGAGATGGAAGGTCCATCCGGGAAGCTCGCGCGCGGGAAAAAATCTCAACTCGTTGTGCATATTCAAGGGACGGAAGAAAAGCTTGCGCTGGCATTGCGGAATCTTTCACCGGGGAGTGTCGAATTGATCGGTGGCAACATGCAGCGGGTGGTTTCGAGCGGCGGTTCGCAGAACAAAGCGGTTATCGGAATGCGCGGCGTGCGGGAGGGAGAGTTCTCGGTGAGCGTGCGGCTTGTGCCCACCGCTTCCGGCGCGCCCGATTTGACGCTGGTGCGCCGCGAACTTCTGGCCGCGCGAGGCATGGCCGCGGGAGAATGGGTTGCGCGCATGGATGGCACAATCCAGAAACTGGATCAGGTTGAAAATAATCCACGCGGCAGCGCACTGATGCTTCAGGACCTAGCGGGGCTTTTTTCGCTCGATCCGCCGAAGGAGATGGCGCGGCACTTGCAAGCGGCGTGGCTCGCGCTGCTCTATCCGTGAGGTTGTAAGCGGGGCAGCGATCCGCCGGCGCTCGTCCCCTTGCGACATCGTTGAATCGCAGGTGTGCTAGAATCCGTTTACCCAGCCGATTTAGGAAGAAGGGGCAGCCATGAGCCAAGCGTTTACGATTTCTCCCACCACGATTGGCATTGCAGTTCTATTGTTCTTCGCAGGCGCGGCGTTCGCCTGGTTCTGGAGCCGCGTGCAGGCGCGCGAGTTGTCGTCGCGCATCCGCGAACTTGAGGCGGAAGGCAGCGGGCGGCAATCGGTCGAGGCGGAGCTGCGTCGGCAGTCGCTTGAAGTGAAAGCCGAGCGCGACATTTTGCGCGAAAAATATGACCAGGAGACGCAGCGGCGCGTGAGCGCGGAAACCACGGCGCAAAAAGCGCGCGAAAATCTGGAAGAGCAGAAGAAATTGCTGGACCAGGCGCGCGTGCAGCTTTCCGATGCGTTCTCCGCGATTGCGTCTGAGGCGCTGGGAAAAAGTTCGGCGCAATTTTTGGATTTGGCGAATGCCAAATTTGAATCGCTGCGCGGCGAGGCGCTTGGCGACCTCGACCAGCGCAAGACAGCCATCGAGGGGATGGTGCGGCCGCTCGGCGAAACGCTGGGCAATTTGAACGACAGGCTTTTGCAGGTGGAATCGTCGCGGCAGGAAGCGTATGGCGAATTGCGCTCGCAAGTGCAGCACCTTGCAGAGTCGAGCAAGGAATTGCGGGTGGAAACGGGCGCGCTCGCGAATTCGCTGAAGCAGCCCCAGGTGAAGGGCCGCTGGGGCGAATTGACGCTGCGGCGAGCCGTTGAATTGGCAGGAATGACTTCGCATTGCGATTTTGACGAGCAGCAATCGGTGCAGACCGAGGATGGCGGCTCGCAGAGGCCGGACCTGATCGTGCACCTGACCGGCGGGCGTCAGATTGTGGTGGACGCGAAAGTTCCGCTGCACGCATTCCTGGCCGCAGCGGCGGCGCGTAATCCGGAAGACCGTGAAGCCGCGCTCGTGAGCCACGCACGATTGATGCGCGACCACATCCAGTCACTTTCGCGGAAGGAATATTGGAAACAATTCCAGCCCACGCCGGACTACGTCATCCTATTTGTGCCGGGTGAATCGTTCTTCAGCGCGGCGCTGGAACAAATGCCGACGTTGATCGAAGAAGCGTCCGCGAACCACATCATGCTGGCGAGCCCTACGACGCTGATCGCGCTGCTCTATGCTGTGGCGTATGGATGGCGGCAGGAGATGCTGGCGGAAAACGCGGAAAAAATCAGCGCGCTTGGGAAGGATCTCTACGACCGGCTTTCGGTGTTCGCTGAATACCTTGGCGACGTGGGGCGCTCGCTTGAACGCGCGAATGAGGCTTACACGAAGTCGGTGCGCTCATTTAATTCGCGACTGATGCCGGGCGCAAATAAATTCCGTGAACTGGGCGTGGCCAGCACGAAGGAAATCGAAGCGCTCGAGCCGGTGGAGAGCTTGCCGGAGCCTCTGGCGGGCGCCACATCCGAGGGCGAAGCGCCGGAATCCACGTCAACCGCGGCGCGCGCGGCTACTGCATCTGGTTCTGAGAACAACTAGTCTGATTATTGTTCGGCTGGCCGAGTGCGATTCTCCATAGAACCGCGCTACCTTAGTTTTGGTGTGACCAACGCGCCCCACATTTGATCGCCGCTTAGACTTACGCTACACGCATGCGCGCACAAAGACGACCTGCGATTTATATTTCTTATACTGGTCTATATGGAATCTACTTTTGGCAAGATTCGGGCGCAGACTGCCTGGTTTCTTTTCTACGGGCCGGCACTGTCATTCCTGCCGGAAAGGTGGCGCGGCCGAAACTTCAATCAAAAGTTTGCCTCGTGGGGAATTGCCACGACAATCTCCGGAGTGTTTGAGCTGGCCCTTGCCATAAATCTGTTTTGCATGTGGTATGTGTTTCAGCTGAGCCCGGTGCTGGCCTGGATCGGCATCTATTTTATATGTGACGGTGGCTGGCGCGCATTCAACTCATTCATCAACAGCGAGAGTGCTGGCTCCGTGTTGTTGTTGTTCCTAGATCAGGCAGTTTACTCCGCGCGGCAAGGGATTTGGAAAGTGGCGCACCCCGTTGTTGCGGATCTCACAAAGCTGGATGACGCGCGCGAAGATTGGCAATTAAAAATCGAAGCCGCGCGCGCGAAACCCAAATGGGAAGTGGGGAAACTCATGCTCTATGGCGAGCGCTATTTCCGCATCGAGTCTTGCATGCAGATGAAGGGACCGCGCCCGTTTGTTTATTTGTTGAGAAGCCTGCCGGCGGGAGTCCCAAGCCACGCCGTATTGAAGTACACTCCAGTTGAAATCTCCCAGAAGCGCAATTAGCAATTTTCCTTAATTAAGAAGTCAGTCGGCGGACGACGCGGCGCAATCTCTCGCGGTCAATGCCGGGCATTTTTAGGAATTCGACTCCGCCGCCGGCGGGGCTGACGTTGCGCACGACGGCGGTCGAGCGGATGTGGCGCAGCCCGGCGCGGATGTCCATGCGGATGTGATCGCCGACAGCGAGTTGCTGGCTCGATTCGAGAAATGCTCCGCCTAGGCTGATGGAGCTGACGCGCGCGGTTGCCGCGACCGGAGAAGTGATTTGCACGGCGAAGGGGCGCTTGAGAGGGAGCCGAACGTATCGGCGCGGGCGCGCAAAAGAAACGCTCGCCTTGTCAGCGGCATCGCGTGCGGCGCGGACGCGCGCAGACGATGGGCGATTTTCAGTTAGCGCGAGGGCTTCTTCCGCGGCGGCGCGCAGCCCGGCTGGCTCCGTGTGGACAAGCCCGGCGCGCTGGCGCAGCAAGGTGCGAAGCAGGTCCGCGGCGGACGCAGCGCGCAAACGGCCCAGCGCCTCGATGGCCTTTATGCGGATGTAGACGTCGCGCAGGCTTTCGACATTTCCGGCGGCGATTTCGGAAAGCAGCGGGACGGCATCCAATTCTCCCGCCAGCCCAATTTCATCGAGCATCATTGGGGCGACCAGCGGATGCGCTTCGGGCAACACTGCGGCGAACACCCGGGCGACGCCTTCGATTTTCTTGGCCGCGTCGCAGCGCGAAAGTTCCGCCACGGCGAGGTCCTGCAAATTCCAGTCCCAGCCGGGAAGCGTGCGCGGCAGGGAATCCGCCAGACGTTGCGGCTCCGTCGCTGCGAGCAATTTGATTGCAGTTCCTGCGCGCTGTCGGCGCGGGTCTGCAAGGTGCGATTCGAGCGCGCCGAGCACGGCCTCTCCCGCGGCGGCAGCGAGGCGCGCCATCGCGGGAAGCGCGTCGAGTCCCATGGGTGCAGCGAGCCGGGTTCCGAGATCTTCGATGAGCCGCTCCGGGGCGCGACGCAGCAGGCGCGGAAGCGCGGGATCGAGGCGGCCGGCCTTGAGTGAAGCGTTCAGCATGGCGGACCAATTTGAGTCAACCCCGAGACGCACGGACAACGCGGAAAGATGAGCATGCGCCGAATCGCGTGGCGCGGATTCGACGGCCGCTAGAATGCGCTCGAATTCAGCGAAGTCGCCCCGGCTCGCGGCGTGACCCGCCAACTTTTCCACCAGCAAGACGGAAATACCGGCGATGCCGGGCGATTCTTCGGCGACGAGCGAGCGCGAGGCTACACGGTCCAACTCGACTGGGCTCGAATCTCTCCAAAGTCTTGAGATGACCGGAAGCAATTCCACAAGTCCGGCGGCCGCGGTGCGGCGCGCGCGCGGCTGCGCTGATTCCAACGCGCGCGCGTAATTCACGAGGACAATGCGCGATTCGCGCACCGGCGCGTCACCGTGGCTGCTGCGCCCGGCATCGAGCAACCGCTCGATATGGCGCGACACCACATTCACCGGCACGCACCATGCATCCGGCCCGCGAAGAAGCGATGCTTTTTCGCGCCCGGGCAGCTCATCCCAAAATCTTTCGTGAAGGCCTTCGACGTAAACTTCCGCGGCCCCTGAGTCATCCTTGCTCATGTTCGGCACAAGAGCACGCGCCGCATGTACGAGCGCGGTGGGGACGCCGTTTCCGGCGCGCGTGGATTCGCCAAGTTCGCCCTCTTCGCCGAGCGAGCTGAGCGCCTGTGCCAAGGCATCGCCGAGGTTCTTGAAAATTCCGTGAACATCCGTGGCGGGAATGCGGCGCGCGAGGAATTGCGCCGCAACAGTTTCGATAAGAAGCGATTCGGCGAGGCGAGCGAGGTAGCGCTCGACGGACTCGGTTTCGCGCGGGACGCCGCGCGACATCGCGCGCACAAGCTGGGTGAGCGTACGGCGTTCGGCGTCGCCAAGCGCGGTGTGAAGAACTTCTGCAGTCTGCTGCGGCGTGCTCTGCCCGGCGCGCCTTGCGATTGGTACGAGCCGGGCGAGGATGCGCAGCGCCGCGGTTAAATCATCAAAGTTTGCCGGAGAAGCCGCGTCGCTTTCGTTTGTGTTGCCAGCGTTGCGCGCGGATTCCGCCGCACCGCCGCCGTGTGCTACGAGCACGGAGACGAGCGTCGCGAGAAGTGTGCCGGGCCGCTGGCGCAGCGGAACGTTGGCGCGAATGCTTGCGATGCGGAGCGCGGTGAATTGTGTGGGCCAGTCTTCGATTGCGTGTGGCCCCGTCCAATTCGTTGCGGCATGCCACAAGCGCGCTAGGGAGTCCAATTCGCTCAGATTTGTGCTGGGTAGGAAAATCAGCGACCGCAGACCGCGCCGCGACCAATCTTCGGCGAGCGTCGCCCAGGATTCACCTGTTTCCAGCGCCACCGGGTCGGCGCCCTTCGCAGGGGAATAGACCACCGCGCCGTTTTCAACCCCAATTGCAATCGGAGAAATATGTACAAGCGCGGCGCGCAGGTGCAGCTCCGTTCCCTCGAGAGCGGAGAGCGCGAGCGGGTGATTTTTCTGGTAAAGGCGCGTTGCGACGAGCAGCGCTTGCAACGATCGAAGAAAGCGAGCGACGCCCGTTTCGGCCGCGTTTTGCGGGACGGGTGCCGAATTCCGAGCGCGCCGTGCGCCGGCGGGCATGGGGTGCGCCAGGGCGTTGTGCGCCATTTTGCGGCCTCAGAAATCACGCGTCCTGCTCAAATGCAGCCGGACCGTATGAACACAGATTGCCTTGAGATGCCGTGTAGCCACAAACGATTGCGAAGAGGATGTAGCGGAAGGGATAACGTCCTGACGCAAGCTCAAGGTTGCTGAGACGGGCCGGCAAATTGCGCGACTTGATTGGCCTGGATGACCACATTTCGACGATAGATGACCTTGCCGCCCGACCAGAGTGCAATCGTGTGCTGGCCCGGCGTCATTTCGATTTGCGCGGGCGTACGCTGGCCGGTCGCTTTGCCGTCCACGTGGATTTCGGCCCCCGGCGGAGTGGAAGTCACGTTGACGAATCCAAATCCCGCGCCTTCGGGTTGCGCGCGTGGAGAAAGTGAAACGTTGACTTGCGCCGTCTCGCCTTGCTTGACTTCAATTTGCGATAGGTAAGGCGCGAAATTCGGCTTGCGAATAATCACGTTGTATTTTCCGGGCGCAAGCGTGAGCGTCGTGGGAGTCGTGCTGGCGAGCCGCTCGCCGTTGATAAAGATGTTTGCCTGGCCGGGCTGACTGATGATGTGGACGCCTGTGCTGCCCGCCGCCGCACCCGCGGGGCCTGCCGGAGTCGCGATGGGCGTATTGTCGAAAAGGATGTCGTCGGTTACGTGCGCCCAGTCCGGAAGTTGGCGCAATTGATTCAGCAGCATCTGATGCTCGCCCGCGCGCAGGCGGCCGTCGAGAACGAGGCCATCCCCGACAACGCTCACGTGAACGCGGTTTGTGACGTTGGCTGCAGTCAATTTCTGTTCGATGTGACTTTTCAATTCCGAAAGACCTGCGGCCGAGGGCGCACTGGAGATCGCGGGCTGCGTGGTTGGGGTTACAGGGGTGGAATTTGCGTCTGTCTGCGGCGCGGATGCGGCGGAATCCTTTACTGGGCCTGCCGCGCTTTCCGTCTTGGTTTTCAGCGGCGGTGTGCTCCCGGCATTCGCGGCCGGTTGTTGCTTACTCGCCGGAGTGGCGGCCGGAGGATTTACGGATTTCGTCCGCGGCGGTGTGACCGTGGGCGGGTTCTCGGGCACTGTATTCGCAGGCGCGGGACTCGTGGGTTTTGCAGGGTGCGCGGGGTGCGAAACATTTGTCTTCACCGTATTCCACACATCGCGTGCGTTCGGTAGCACGTAATAGCCAGTAACCCCAATCACTCCAAGCAGGAATAAAGTCAGCCAGAACGAAGGCCAGAAGCGTCGCGGCCTGGGAGGCTCGTAAACTGTGTGGCCCATGGCCGTGAGTGGCACGGTGTTCGAGATCGCCGGCAATGGGGTGCTGGGACGCAAGGCGAGTCCCGACTGGCCATTGGCGTCGAGTAAAGTCGCTTGCGGATCGTCTGCGTGATTCCCGCCGAAGTTCCTGTAATTGCGCAGCGCCGCAAGCATCTCGGCGCAATTCTGGAAGCGCGCCGTCGGCTCTTTCGCCAAAGCGCGCGTGATCACAGCGCTCAGGCCCGGATGAATCGAAGGGTCGAGCTTTCGCGGCGGGATGGGCTCTTCATTAATAATTTTGAATATGACGGTGGTGATGTTTTCGCCGGGGAATGGTTTTTCTCCGGTGACCATTTCGTAGAGGATCACTCCCAGTGCGAAAATGTCGGAGCGGCCGTCCACGGGTTTGCCCTTAATCTGCTCGGGGGACATGTAGGACGGCGTGCCGATGACGTGCGCCGTTTGCGTCACATTGAAGCGCAGGATCTTCGCGGTGCCAAAGTCGGTAATCTTCAGCATGTCATCGTCCGTGAGCATTAAATTCGCGGGCTTGATGTCGCGGTGGACGATGTTGTGTTTGTGCGCGTAATCAAGTGCGGAGCACGCCTGCTCAAGGATTCGAATCGCGCGCGGCATCGGGAAGGCCAAGTGTCCTTCGAGAAGCGCTTGCAAGCTGCGCCCCTCGACCAATTCCATGGTGATGTAGAAAAGGCCGCCCTCTTCACCGGCGTCGAAAACAACCACAATGTTTGGATGAGTGAGGATGCCCGCGGCGCGTGCTTCGGTCTGGAATCTTTGAATCAATTCGGCGCGGGAAAGATTGCTGTCGCCGATGGTGAGATGCATCGTCTTGACGGCGACTTCGCGGCCGATGACGGGATCGTGGGCGCGGTAGACAACGCCCATAGCGCCACGGCCAAGCTCACCGAGGAGCTGGTAGCGGCCGGCTTTTGTCTGACTCGTCACGGGGATTCGATCAGCGCGGCGCGCGCCCTACCGCGCAGGTAAGGGGGCGGGCCGCCGCATTGTACCGTGCAGGCGGAACGCTTGCGAAGTAATTCCAGCGCGACGCGGAAACTGGCGAGAAACCGCGCGACGCCCAGCGGCGAGTCGGCAGGTAGAGACAACCCGAAAACGCCCGTGGTCTTAGGCTAACTTCCCATTTTGGAAGCGTCAATCATGCTGAGGTACAGTGTTCCGCAAGCGCAATAGAGCCTTACAATTCCTTTGGAATCAATAACTTAGAGGGTGCAAAGAATTTCGACTCAACTTAAAGATACAGCCAATTCAGGGTAGGGCAGGTATGAACTCGAATTAGCGAGAAGAAGTGTCCACTGTGGTGGATCGTGCGGGGACCCCGACGCTCGAAAGCGGGACGATTATGCTTGGGTGAGGCGGTGGCGCTTTTGGCTTCAGCGTTTGCACGCCGCGCCAGTTGTCAATGATTGCAACCTGTTGCACGCAGGAAACCGTGCAATAGGGAGCGCACGGTTTTTCTGTGAAATATTCACGGCGGAGGTCTGCTTTTGTATACGTCGCCAGCGGCACCGCCGGCATTCCGCGCTGTTGTGAACACCAATGCACAAGGCCATCCTCGCAGATGTAAAGGTAACGCGACCCGGAGCGGCAGCGCCACTGGTTCGGTTTTCCGCGCGCAATATTGTGCTGAAAACCATTGAAGCGCGCGTAGGACTCCTTGCCCAGCGACATGATCGACTCAAATATTTCCTGTTCGTGCGGCCCCAGCGGGCGGAGTTGGCCGTTCATGTCGTGGATGATCCCTACGGTGCTCGTAAAGCCGAGAGCCAGCGCCCGGTGAGCGACTTCGAGAGCATCCTCCGGGTGGTTGATACCGCTCCCCAATACAGAATTAATATTTACGTGGAAGATCGCAAAGCGAGAGAGCAGCTCGAGTTTTTGATCAAGGGTTTTCAGACTTTTTTTGGAGACTTCATCAGGCCTCACGTTATCAATGCTGATCTGCAGATGGTCGAGCCCGGCGCGGTTCAGCCGCTCGATTCGGTCCGGCGCAAGCAAATAGCCATTTGTGATTAGCCCCGCGATCATTCCGCGGCGGCGGATGTGGCGGATGATGTCGTCGAGCTCGGGATGCAGGAGCGGTTCGCCACCACTGATGGTGCCGATAGCCGTCCCGAGTTCTGAGAGCTTGTCAATGCGGCGCTTCATTTCATCAAGCGGCACGGGCTTTGAGAAGTCGTCGAATTCGTTGCAATAGGTGCAGGAAAGATTGCAGCGGCGGATGGGGATGATGTGCGCAAGAATCGGGCTGTGAGTTGACGCAAGCCGCCATCCGAGCTTGCGCAACTCGCGAAAACGCGTTCGCCAGTAGCGCAAGCGTCTACGCAATTTGATGTTCCGCGGCGGCGGCGTTTCGGCCATATTTTGGGTCAGAGAGGTAATTTAAGATTGTACCAGAGAGGCTGCCGAAACGAATGAAGGCGGGTCTCGGCTGGCTGTTCGTTGGGCGATCCATTCTGCCCTTACAGCCGAGACACGCCTTTTGGACCTGTGTCGAACAGGACGCCTACGCGTCCTTAATGACTCCGACCCCGGCGGCGTCATGACCCCACGCCGCCAGGGAAGGAATCCAAAGTTGTCTTGGATTCTGCGCTGATCGGTATTTGAATTCGGTGACGATAGTCACAATTCGTTGTGATTCGAATTAAATCGAGCTATCTGTTTGCAGTCAAAGTCCTTGCCATGGGTTGGCGCGTAGGTATCTACAAACGCTTAGCAAAACTCGGGCCTCGGCTGAGCGCTTGCCGGGCGCTGAAATCCGCCAGATCAGCCGAGGCCCTTCATCTGCGGCCTGGATTCACTGCCTCATAGGGCAAGGCGTGACACGCCGCTTATCACCCGCGTACCGTCAGCACCGGGCACTTTGCTTGAGCCACCACCTCGTGTGCGATCGCATCCGCGACATGAGTCGCCAAGCCAACACCCCCTGTGGCGCCCCGTACCCCGAGCACAATCAGATCCGCCTCTTGCTCTTTGGCGGTCTTCAGAATGTTCTGAGCCGGATCGCCAAACTTAACGACGAATTCCGGCCTGCACCACAGGTCGGTTTCCGCCGGGAGCAGGTTGCGAAGTTCCTTTTCGCGCTGCGACGTGATCACCTCGGCTGATTCCATCGGTTCCAGGGGCAGCTTCACCGCATGCATCAACGTCAGGCGAGCTTGAAATTCCTGTGCGAGTGAAAATGCATAAGGTGCACCGGCCAGAGAAGCTTCGCTGAAGTCGGTGGCAAAGAGTACCCGGTTGAACCCGATTTCGTGGGGTGCGTCGGTTGCAACTCTTGGCCCGACGGTGAGCACCGGGCATGGCGACTTCCGAAAAACGCGCTCCGCAACCGAACCGAACAGAACGCGGCCCAGTCCACTCCGGCCATGTGTGCCGACTACGACCATGTCGGCATTCTTGGCGAATATGAGCATTTGAATCGTTTCCGCCACATCTCCGCGTACCAAAGTTGCATCATGTGGGAGATCATTCATGCGGTCTTCCAGGTGTTTCATCTTCTCCTTGGCTTGTTGCTCATCCACATCCCAGGGAACTTCCCCCGCGCCGCCTGGCACATATTTAAGCGCGTCGGGCGGAAAAACATGGACTACATGCAGCTTGGAACCAAATCTCCTGCCAATAGCCTCCGCATATTGAAAGGCGGCCTCGGAAACTGGCGAGAAATCGGTTGCCAACAAAACACTTTTAAGGGCAACTCGATTCTTGATTTCCACAGTGAACATTGGCCACCTCCTCTCGAAGACATGCTGCGCTATGGCGAAATTCGACACTACGGCGCCCGTCACAAATATATGTGATTAGGATCACTCGATCGGAGAGGCAAAGAACTGCCGCTCTTCAAGTGCCGTTGAAGTATCCACAAAAATCCAACACCCCGCAGAGACTAGCGTAACAACGGCGGCAAAGCCGAGCGCGCGCTGCCAGCCGAAGTGCGTGGCAATGTAAGCCGTAAGAATCGGCGAGAGCCAGCCGCCGAGGTTTCCGAACGTATTCATCAGCCCCGAGAGTGATGCCGTGAATTCCTGCGTAAGGTCAATGCAAGCGGCCCAAAAGCTCGATGCAGCGAACATGTTGAATCCGCAGCTCGCGGCGAGCAGCGAGATCGCCGTCCATCTATTTGACGCGCTGCTGCCGAACCAGAGCAGCGCCGCCGATGCCAGCATGCCGATCCATACTCCGTATTGGCGGCCACGCCGCTTGCCGAATCTGCGCACGGCGTAATCGGAGAAGCGTCCGCCGAGCGGCGCGAGCAACACAATCGCGAGGTATGGCGTCGCGCCCCAGATGCCCCCCTGCGAAATCGAAAGTCCGCGCACGCGCACCAGGTAAATAAAAAACCAGGTATGAAAAATATAGATGGGGTAGCCCTGGCAAAAATATCCGATCAGCAGCGCCCAAACGGAAGGGCTCGCGAGTATCTTGGCCCACGGTGCGTTGCGCTTTTGTTCTGAGACGCTCGCTTCCGCCGTCGCGCTCGTTTGCCCCGCGCGAATCAATGCCAGCTCCACCGCATTCACGCGTGGATGCTGTTCGGGCCGGTCCTTAACAAACCAGTAGAACCCGATGGCCACCAGAATTCCCACTGCACCACAAATCCCAAATGACGATCGCCACCCATCGCGCTGCATCAGCCATGTAATGAGAGGGGGCGTCATCGCGCCGCTTAATCCAATCCCCAGCAAAGTAAAGCTCGTGCCAATGGCGCGATGTGAATCGCCCATCCAATGCGACACGATCTTGTTCGCGTTCGGAGCGCTCGCCGCTTCACCCACGCCCACAAGAAATCGCACGATCATGAGCGAGCCCACAACGCCGAGCCACCGCGCAGCATGCAGTGACTGCTGCAATTGCGCCGCGATTGCCGTCAGCCCCGTAAACGCCGACCACCAGAGAATCGCGGCCGTCAGCATCTTGCGCGGCCCGAAGCGATCCCCGGCCCAGCCGCCGGGGATCTGGAAGAGCGCGTAGCCCAGCAAGAACGCGCTGAGAATCCAGCCCATGGTCTGCGTGCTGAACCAATATTCGTCTTGAATGAATTTGCCCGCGATGCTCAGATTTAATCGGTCAAGGTAGGTGAGCATCTGGACGAGCGTCAGCCAGCCCATAATCGCCCAGCGCACCTGCGTGGGGCGCACGCCCGTTTGCTGGAGTTCGAAACTGTTGGTTTGAGCCACGACTATCGCGGAGGATGCTACGACGGATGGAGGAGTTTGGGTAGCGGTTCTATAGTAATGTGAATCCTTGCCGCGCTCGATCTATTAGAGGGATTAGCGGATTTCGATCACTCGGTTCCCGCTTTCTAATGCCGAATGCATTTGAGACATCACGGAGTCGATGGCTTCGAGTAGGACGTCTTTTCGGCAATTACCCAAACGAACCCAAACGATCTGTACTGTTGCATTGGGGAGCGAGGCGCGTTGAGCAAAGTCTTCGTCCTTGGTCATCAGCACGAATCCGTTTTCCGCCGCAAACTTCCAGATTTCCGAATCGCTCGCTTCATCGAGCGCAAAATCCAAGACATGGTGAGCTTCGTGTCCACGCGAAATGAAAAGCTCGGCCAATGCCATAGGGAGCTGGTTGTCCACCAGAAATTTCACGCGGATTGAAGCACGACATGGTCGGTCTGCAACGCTGCGTATTCAATCGCCGCCAGTATGTCGTCCCGCTCCAGGAACGGGTAGTCGGCAAGGATTTCCTCAAACGGAGCGCCTGAGCTGAGAAGTTGCAGGATGTCTACCACGCGGATTCGCTTGCCTCGGACGCAGGGGCGCCCCCCGCACTTGTCGGGTTCGATGCTTATCCGCTTGAGCAGTTCGAGTTTCATTGTCACTTGACAATGCCACAAACCGCCGCGTTCGACAAGCAAACTACGCCGATTTCTCAGGATTCGGTCATGTCTGGCGTTCTGAAGAGAGAAATCCGCACTAGCTTGCGATAAACTGGATGCTCTGTGGGGCTGTAGCTCAGATGGATAGAGCAGCGGTTTCCTAAACCGCGGGTCGGGAGTTCGACTCTCCCCAGCCCCACCATCCTCAACACAATTTGACGGCACGCCTGAGGAAAAAAGCTTGGCTCGTCAACCCAGCCTCGCGCGGCATGATGGACAACTCCTGACATTCTCCTTGCACCCATCAATCACAAATGGAAGCCAGCAAAGTGGAAAGAAAACAATAAGCAGCACCACGAACAGAATCCACCCGTTGCTTGAAAGCTTCCTCTCAAATACCGGAGCGCCTTGATACCGGCAGAATGGGCACACAAATCCGCCAGCAGGGGATTGAGCAGAAGCGCCTGGCTGCGCGGCGTAAGGTGCGCCAGGCGCCTGCATCGCCGCAGCCGGATCCGCTGGCTTCGCCGAGGTTGACGCACCACAACTTGAGCAGAAAGCAGTGTTGTCTGGAAGCTGCGCCCCGCATTTTGAACAATACATTTCCCCTCCGTGGGGCGTTCAGATTTTGGATGCCGAAACTAAGCGCGCATCGTACTTGCACGAAATCACGCGGTCAAGGCCGAGCGGTGCCACCGTTCGATTCTACACAGCCTACCTCTGTTCGGATGGAGTCTTTAGGCGCACGACCAACTGAACCGCCCTGAAATTGTCCGTCAGATATCGGAACCGTCCGTCCGGTCAATAACTTCCAAGACATGCCATCACGAAAGAAAGTTTAGGCACCGTCCAACCTGTTGCAAAATTGTAAGTACGAAGAACGACCGTTCTGAATTCACCCTGAGAGAATCCGCGATGAAGGCCCCATCATCTCCTGCCAATAACCCATCGGATTCAAGTCCGGCAAACTGGCGCAGGATTGAGCGCCGTCAATGGTGGCTCTCTTCAACCGGCATCATTGTCTCCCTTGCACTGACATTGGGAATTGTGTCCTTTGTGCTCCCGGAATTTATTCCGGGGCTGGGGGGCTACTCGCTCGATAAGAGCCTCGCTGCGCATGGTTTGGTGGCTATCGTCCTGTTGTTTGATCTTTACGTCGTATTTCAGCAAGTTCAACTGTATCGGATTCGCAAACAGAATGCGGAACGGGAAGAAATTTTCAGGCTAATCACTGAAAACGCCGCCGACATGATTGCGGTCGTGGATGTGAACGGCAACCGGATTTACAACAGCCCCTCTTACCAGAGATTGCTTGGCTACTCACAGGAGGAATTAAGACAGACCAAAGGCCTTGACCAAATCCACCCTGACGACCGTCCGAAAGTAGTGGAGGCCGCCGCCGAAGCAAAGCGCTCAGGAGTGGGGCACAGCCTTGAATATCGCATCCGCCACAAAGACGGGCATTGGGTGACATTGGAATCGACCGCCAGCGTGGTCAGGGCCTGGAGCGGGCGAGTCGAAAGACTAGTGATTGTGAACAGGGACATAACGGAACGCAAAGATTTAGAGAAGCAACTTGTTCTTTCTCAGAAACTCGAAGCCATCGGCAGGCTATCCGGCGGAGTAGCACACGACTTCAACAACCTGCTCGGAGTGATCCTCGGTTATTCCGAGGAACTGAAGAAACGCATTCCGCCCGACGACCCATACCGCGAGGCGGTCGACGAAATTGAGCATGCAGGGAAACGGGCCGCTTCTCTCACGCAACAGCTTCTGGCATTCAGCCGGAAACAAGCGTTCGAACCACAGGCGCTCAATCTTAACGAAATTGTTTCCGAAGCCGCCAAAATGCTGGAACGGGTGATTGGAGAGGACGTCAAGCTGGAAATTATTTCTGCTCCAAACATCGGAACAGTGAAAGGCGATCGAAGCCACATCGAACGTGTGATCTTAAACCTCGCGGTTAACGCGCGCGACGCGATGCCGCAAGGCGGAAAGATCTGCATCGAAATGACGGACGTTGAATTAGATGGAACAAACCCGTCCCTGGATCGCAGCGTCGCACCTGGTCCCTACGTCATGTTGAAAATCTCGGATACGGGATGTGGGATGGACGCCGAGTTGCAGTCTCATATATTTGAGCCGTTTTTTACAACCAAAGGGCACGGCACGGGGTTGGGGCTCGCCACCGTTTACGGAGTGATTAAGCAGAGCGGCGGCGACATCTCGGTGGAAAGCGCGCCGGGGAAAGGCGCGACTTTCAGGATTTATCTTCCTCGGGTTGCTGCCGCCGCGGATAAGGTCCAGGAAGGGGAGCCATCTGGAAAGATTATCCTGGAACACATGACTGTCCTTCTTGTGGAAGATGAACGGGCTCTTCGCAACCTAACTCGCAAGATGCTTCTGGAAATGGGTCTCACGGTTCTGGAAGCTGAGGATGCTTTTCAGGCAATCGAAATCGCAAAGCAAACAGAAACCCCGATTGATTTGCTCTTGACGGATGTAATCATGCCCGGAATGAGCGGGCGGGCTTTGGTTGAGACGTTGTCTCCTCAACGCCCGGACATGAAAGTGCTTTACATGTCAGGCTATTCCGACGGCGTGATTGCAAATCATGGCCTCAACGAATCCGGAATATCAATTCTTCGCAAGCCATTCACGAGAAATGAACTAATTCGGCGAATTGAAGATGTGGCAGTCGGCGTGGCTGGTTAAGAGGTTTTTCAAATGGAGAGAACGCAGCATTTGCGGCGAAAAGGCAACGCTCGGGCATGATACTTGTAATCATTGACGACGATCCCGCGAACATTAAGTTCGTCCGCTTTATTTTGGCGAATGAGGGTCTTGATATTCATGCCGCCACCGACCCGCAGAGCGGCCTGGAGCTTATCCAGCGAACGCGCCCGCAAATCGTCCTCCTCGATCTTGTGATGCCCGGTGTGCAAGGAATGGAGGTCTTGCAAAAAATATTGGAATTCGATCCGGGCATCGACGTCATCCTCATGACGGGCTACTACTCGACAGAATCAGCGGTGGAGGCAATTCAGAAAGGCGCCGCTGACTATTTTCCCAAACCGTTCTCTCCCGAGAAACTCCGGGAGAGGATCGGGCAAATCAAGGAGGACTCGAAACACCGGCAGCGCAGTTTAGTGCTGGATAACGAACTTCTTGAAAACTTCGAGTTTGAAGGGATGATTGGCCGCAGCCCGCTCATGCTTGAGCTCGTTTCGCAGATCCGCCGCATTGCTCCACATTTTCGCAGCGTCCTCGTCACGGGTCCGACTGGAGTCGGTAAGGAACTTGTCGCGCGGGCCTTGCACCGCCTCAGCCCCGGACAGAAGGGAAATTTTGTTGCCCTGAACTGCTCTTCCATCTCGGAGACGTTGGCCGAGAGCGAATTGTTCGGCCATGTAAAGGGCGCCTTTACCGGTGCGCATCAAGACAAGGTCGGTATTTTTGAATACGCCGACGGTGGGACGGCGCTGTTGGATGAAATCGGCGAAATGCCGTTGCCGCTCCAGGCCAAACTGCTGCGTGTTCTTCAGAACCAAGAGGTACAGCGAGTGGGTTCGCCGGCAGTTCGTAAAGTAAACGTTCGTGTAGTCGCGGCCACAAACAAGGACCTGCGCGAAATGGTGAGTCAAGGCAAGTTTCGAGAGGATCTTTATTTCCGGCTTTGTATGATCGAACTAAAAGTGCCGTCGCTTGCGGAAAGGCGCGAGGACCTGCCCATGTTGCAGCGGCACTTCCTGAAAAGCTTCGCGGCGCAATATAAAAAACCACTGGCGGGTTTGACGCGGCGCGCGCAGGCCGTCCTAACCCGGTATACGTGGCCCGGCAATATTCGTGAGCTCGAGAATGTAATTGGACACGCTTGCATGATGACCGAATCCGACGTGATTGATGTGCGCGACTTGCCCTCACAAATTCAGAACCTGCGGCCCGCGGAGATTGCGGAGAGCGATGTGCAACTTTCGATGGATCAGGCCGCGCGTTTGCATGCTCAGCGAGTGTTGGCTCATGTCGGCGGGAACAAAGTACGCGCGGCGGAAATATTGGGGATCAGCCGCACATATCTTTATGAACTGCTCAAAAAGAAAACCCCGGATCAAGATCAGCAGGACGCAAGTAGCGAGCCTGCGGAACCAAAACTTGTGACACCAAAAACTCCGAATGATGCGTGATGGCTACGCAAATTAGTATCGCCCCGCCCCTCCAAGTGGCGCGACTCTCTCTTCATACCAACAAACACCAAATTCCTCCATCCTTATTGTCTCCCTCCAAAAGAATGACTCCCCTCCCGTGATTCAGACATTCAGCGAGGTATCCGATAGCACGGGAATATAGGGCTCTTCTTTCAGCCTACTGTATTCGTTACGTACACGGAATCCGCTCACTGGACAACGACTCCCACTTGCCGTTTTCCGCCACCTGTATCCTGCTGATTCTAAGCATGTTCTCCGACCGCCCAAAGGCCTGCCGCTTGCGATATATAGGCATGCCGAACAAAAGGACAATAAACGGCAAACTGAGCTTGGGCTCAAATCTCTGTCGGAGGAAAGACGAAATGCGAAAGACGCAAAAGGGCTTCTCGCTTATCGAACTTTTGATTGTCGTGGCGATCATCCTGATTATCGCCGCCATCGCCATCCCGAACTTGCTTCGGGCGCGAATTTCGGCAAACGAAGCGTCCTCAGTCAGCTCGCTCCGCACAATCAACACCGCTGCCATCACTTACAACTCGACTTACGGGACCTATCCCGCGGCGATTTCCGATCTCGGTCCTGTGGCCTCAGGGTCCATCCCGACCAGCACACAGTCTGACTTGCTCGACCAGGTGCTTGCTCCGGCCAGCGGCGTTCCGCAGAAGAGCGGCTACAACTTCACGTATGCCGTGGGCGCGAGCAATGCAACCTACACCGTTCACGCGGATCCCGTGACTGTGAACCAGACCGGCGTGCGCCATTTCTTCACGGACGCCTCGGGCGTTATCCGCTTCAACGCCGCGTTGACCGCGACAGCGACCGATTCTCCGTTGCAGTAAGCCACAGCCATCTCAACACCCAAACGCGTTAGCGGGGCGGAGGCCAAAAGCCTCCGCCCTTTCCTTTTTCGGAGCGATTGCAGCGAGCCCCCATCACTGCCAATCCCCGACTGTATTCCTCACGTACATAAGGTGTGCCACACATACAGTATCGCCCTTGCGACATATCCGACCCCGTGTAAGTCATTGATTCTAAAGGTGTTTTCGAGTGTACCAAAGGCACCCAACGTGCGATATATAAAGGTGAGAATCAGCAAAGAGAGAAGAGAAGAGGAGAAGGGAGTAATTGAAATGAGCGAAGAAACCTACAACAAAACTGAAGGCTCAACAAAGCCGGCCATCCACGAACGCCGCAAATACACGCGATTCCCATTCACGGCGACTGTCGAAGCCGTGGAAATTAAGTCCCAAGCTCGAATTCAGGGGCGCACGAGCGATCTGAGCCTCGGGGGTTGCTATATGGATACGATTAGTTCCTTCCCCACAGGAGCAACTGTGAAGATTCGCCTCACGATGGGTGCGCGCTCCTTCGAAGCTGAGGCACAGGTCGTCTATTCGCTCGTTAATATGGGCATGGGCCTGAAATTCACTAACGCCGATCTGGAGCACCTTTGCCTGTTGGATAAATGGGTGGCAGATCTCAGCAGAGAACCGCTCCCCAAAAAGAGTGACTCCGGCAATTCGTTCGGTCTTGAGCATAAAGATGACCGGGGGACGCAGAATATGGAACTCTGCACGAGCCTGTAATGGACCTCGTGAGTTGACGCGAATCGTCGAAAGCGAATTGCGAATTCATTCTTGAGAAGCTAAACTGCACCTCACGCGCGATTTGATTTGTCGAAGCACTCCCTTCCCTGATGTTATTATCACCATCGAAATGACGAGAAAGCATTTCACTTTCTTAGCGGCCATGTTTGCGGTGCCGGCATGCATTCTTGGCGCAGACACGGCCGGATACTTCATGAATGCTATGTCGCACGATCTCGAAAATTGGTTTTCCGCCCGCAGACAATAATTTGCCAGACGCCCACTACTTCATCTGCGCTCGCAGCACCTCAATCGCCTTTTCGATCTGACGGTCGTGGCCCGCGAGGAAGTCCGGCGGCGTGTTGTCCACGTAGAAGTCCGGCGGCACGCCGTAGTTTTCAAAGTTGGTTCCGTTTGCGGTGTACACGCCGAAACTTGGCGTGCGAATGGATGAGCCGTCGAGCAGCGTGTACGCTCCCGTCCCGATCACGGCGCCGTAAGTGGTCACGCCCACCACTTTGCCCAGCCCGAGCGTCTTGAAGCCTTCGGGAAACATCTCCGCGTTGCTCGCCGACCGTTCATTTTCAAGCACAACCATCGGCCCGAAGAACGCCTGCACGGGTCGGGGCACTCGCACCGAGTCGCGCCCCACGTAGGACTCATACTGTTTCCGCTGGTTCAGTATCTCGAGCAGCTCCTGGTCAATCCCGCCCCCGCCGTTAAACCGCTCGTCAATGATCAGCGCTTTCTTGCCGAGGCTGTCCAGCAGGTCGCGCTCAAATTTCGCGAGCGACGGCGCGTCCATCGCGCGGATGTGGAGGTATCCGATTTCACCGTTCGAAAGCTTGTCCACCATCGCCTTGCGCGCATCCACCCAGCGCTCGTATTCCAGGTTTGTTTGCGCGGCCCCCGTGACCGGATCCACAGTGACTTCCCACGCGCCATCTGCTTGTGGCTTGGAATTCACCATGAATTCAAATTTCCTGCCCGGTATCAGGTTGAAGAATTTCCAGTAGTTGTCGCTGGTCTTCACCGGCTTGCCGTTCACCGAGATGATGAAATTTCCCGCGGCGATCTTTACGTAGTCGTGGTCCGCGGGCCCGTTTTTGTAAATGAATGCCACTTTGTAATAGCCGGACGCGTCCGCCTCCAAGTCGAAGCCGGGATAAAACGTCTGCACACGGTCCTGCTCCGCACCCGGATTTGGCCCCCCGGAAATCCCCGTGTGCGACGCGCTGATCTCTCCAATCATTTCCATCACCACGTTGTGCAACTCTTCGCTATCTGCGATGTTGGGAAGCAGCGATTCATATTTCGTCTTTGCCGCGTCCCAATTCACGCCGTGCATCTTCGGATCGTAGAAGCGGTTGCGCATCACGCGCCACGCCTCTTCAAAAACTTCCTGCCGCTCGGCCACGGAGTCCACTTGCATCCGCACGGTAAACGTCACGCGCCGCGGCGTCGATGAAGTCGGCGCACTTGCCGTCGCCGCTGCCGCTCCGCCGCCACCCCCTCCGCGCCCGCCGCGTCCTCCGCCTCCAACAGCGGGCGCGCCCCCCGCTTCACCTGTAGGCATCGCAGGCGCCGCAACCGAATAAATTCCTCCGCCTTGCATGTAATAAATGCTGCGCCCATCGCGCGTCCATTGGACTTCGCCGAGCCCACCCCCTCCTCCGCCCGCGCCGCGTCCTCCGCCACCCGCATCCGGAGCCGGCCCTTGCACCACAACTGTCAGACGAGTGCCGTCATCCGCGATGGCGTAAAGCGCCGGCCCGCCGCCTGCGCCGCGCCCACCTCCTTCTTCACCGCCGCCCGCGGCCATGAACGCGTATGTGTGGCTATCGGGCGAAGGGAACACGCTCGTCACGGAGCCGGGCATGTTTGTCAACTGCCGGATGCGGCGCTCCAGGCCGTCCCACTCAATCTTCACTTCGGGCCGCGGAGCAGCGGCTGCGTTGCCGCCTCGTCCGCCGCCGCGCCCTGCTTCCGCGCTGGCTTGCGCCTGCGCTTCGGTGTCAATGTCGCGGTCGTCGGGGTTTTTGTCCAGGTGCGTCAACGAAATCGCGAAGAGCTGCAATGTGGTGCGGTTCAACGCGGACATCGCCGGCGCGCCGAATCCGCCGAGCAGCAACAGTTTTTTCCCATCCGGAGTCCACTTCGCTCCATTGGCGACCAGAAATTCTTCGGAGCCGATCATGTGTTCCGCGCTGCCGTCCAGCGGCTTCACATAAATGTGTGAACGCAGCAGCGCGTCCTGCTTCGAGTAGGAAACCCACTTGCCGTCGGGCGAGAACTGCGGCGTCCCGATGGGCCCGGTATCGCTCGACGCGAGCACGTCTGTCTTGCCTGACTCGACATCCACGCGCCGCAGTGAATGGTCCGAGCCGGTCCACAGCATTGACTTCGAATCCGGCGCCCACAAGAGGGATGACTTGTCGCAGTCGGCGTCGCTGATTTTTTTCGAATTATTTCCGAGCTCATCGGCGATCCAAATCTCTTCGCGCCCCGTTCGGTCGGAAACGAACGCAATCCACTTCCCGTCCGGTGACCACTGCGGGTTTCCCTCGCGCCACGCCGTCTCCGTCACCCGCTGGATTTCGCCCCGGTCCGTCGCCACGGTGAAAATTTCTCCGTGCGTCACGATGGCCGCGCGCCGCGCCGAAGGCGAAAGGCTGAAGCCCTGCGCCTCATTCGTGATGGTTCGCAATTCCGAATCGTTCTCTTTCGTGTCGGACTTGATGTCAATTTTGATCTCCGCGCTCTTGCCGCTGGCCACGTCGAGCTTCCACAACCCGAAATCCTCTTCGTACACAATCGTCTTGCCGTCCGCGGACATGCTCGGGAAATAAAGATTGCCGCTGGTGTGGTGCGTCACCTGCACCGGCGCGCCGCCCTTGTCGGACATTTTCCAAATGTTGTTGACGCTCTTCATCGCTGCCGGCCCGCCGAACTGCAAGCCCTTCTCATTCGGCAAGCGGTCCGCGACGAAATATATCTCGCCGTTTGGCGCGTACATCGGCCAGAGATAATTGCCTTTGTAATCGTCGTCGCTGAGTTTCGTGAATTTTTTTGCGGCCACGTCCATCAGCCACAGGTCCACCGCATAGCTGCCGCGATAATGCTGCCGAGACCATACGCCCGGATGACGCGAAAACGCCAGCTTCGTTCCATCCGCCGAATAGCTGGCCCATGAGCCCCAGTCTGTCGAGATCGCCTGCTCCATTCCGCCTTCCGCCGAGATCTCGAAGAGCGTCAGCACGCCGGGGAAAACGCCCACGCCGCGCGACGACGTAAAAATTATTTTCTTCCCGTCCGGCGTCCATCCCACCACCGTGTCGTCCGCGCTGTGGAACGTAAGCTGCTTCGGCTTGCCGCCCTGCGCCGAGACGACGTACACGTCGTAATTGCCCTCGCGGTTGGAAGAAAACGCGATCCATTTGCCGTCCGGAGAAAACCGCGGATTAATTTCCCGCGCGCGGTTGTCCGTGATGCGCTGCACTCCGCTCCCATCCTCGTTCGCCACCCAAATATCGCCGAGGTAGCTGAACGTCACTTTCCCGTGCGAATACGACGGGTAACGTAGCAGCCGCGTCTGCGCCTGCGCGGCATTTAGAAATAGGATGGGCAGCAACAAAACGGCGGCGGCCAGCAGAATCTTGCGGATCATTTCATTCCTCCGGGCAAATGAATTGCGGAATCTTTTGACGAGGGACGCGAATTCCGCCCCTCGCAGCCGGAGTGTACACCGCAACGGCCCGCGCGAAAACAATTTCGCGCGGGCCGCGGGTTCAAGGCAGGTGGTGAATGTGGATTTGGCGAGGCGCTAGCTCGTCCGGTGAATTTTTAGCCGGTGGAGCAGTAAATCCGCGGGCCGCAGCGACTGCAACTCGATCTCCGCGTAGTGTCCCTCGGTCACTTCGCGCCAGCGGTACACGTCCGGCACGCTTTCCGTTTTTTCCGTGCCCTTCAACGGACGCATGAATTCTTGCGCATCAGCCAGCGTGGCTTGCTCTTTCATCCGCGGCCGTGCCAGCGCCTCCACCACGTAACTCCGCAGCAACTTCGTCCAGTAGCGCGTAAACAATTCCGGCGAAGCAAACACATCGCTCCACGCCACTTCGCCGTTGTATGCGATCACCACTCCGATTACGTGTTCGCCTTTCAGGTTCGCCGTCGCCGCCGCGAATTGCTTCTGCACCTCTTCCACAAACGGGTCAATGGATTGGTTTACGCGTGAATTGTCGTAAACCTTGGCGTAGGCTTGCGTCCGCGCCTCACCACCGATGGTCATGTTGATAGATCCCGCGGAGATTGTCGGTTGTGCGAGAATCGTTGGAGCGGGCGCTCCCGCGAGGCCGCCTGCCGTTCCTCGCGAAGTGCTTCCAGACGTCACCGCATCCCACACTTGCCCTTGCGCTTGATCCACCGCTGCTTTTTCGCGCACGCTCGGATGAACAATTACATTTGCGCTCGAAAATGCCGAGCCGTTTGTCCATCGGCCGTGCTCCACGCAGAACACATCAAGCGGCAATGGCGGCGCGCCGGGCTGCACGATGCGGTCTTTCGCGATGATGCGGTCCTGCTTGCCGCCGCTCACCAGTTCCCCCGCCAGAAGAATCAGCGGCTTTTTGCCGCGGTTGATCAGCACAAGCTGATTCACCGACGCGCCGTCCTGGTATTGCACCGGGCTCGGCTGTCCGTCGCGCGTCCGCCGTATTATTTCGCTTCCGCGCTCCGTCACTGCCACTTGCCCCGTGCTCAGCCCTTCATCCAGCGTTAGGAACGCGCTTGTCTCCGCCACATTCCTGCTCACGACCGGGAACACGGAAAGGTTTTCATACCTCACCGGCTCCATCAGCCGCCAACTTTCAACCATCCCCTTGTCCGCTTGCGGCGCATTTGCATCAACAGCTGCCGCCCCAATTCCCATTGCCGCCGCTATCGCCGCAAGCGCGCACACCGCCAGAATTCCCACTAGGCCCCATGAAATATTTCTTGATTGATTTGGTGCTGGGTCACTCATCTCATCCTCCCAACCACCGGTGGACACATCCCCTGCTAACCTCGATGCCTGCCATGCCCTGCCTGTTGCTTTCACGCATGAAAGCCCCACATTAGTTAGAGGCCAATTACGCAGAATTGTTCCCGGGTTCCATTAATTTGAATGAATCGAGGGGCAAATCAGTAGATCATTTGGAATTGTTAGGCGACAACGGAAAGCTTGAGCTGAGCGGTTTCTCTCTCAACCGGAATCTTCTCTTTCGCCTTCTTGAGACCTTCAACGTAGCAACGAATGGCATCCTTTGCCATGGCCCGTGCGTTTTCCAGGTTCTTTCCCTCAGTAACTAGTCCGGGCAAAGCGGGAACCGTGATGGTATACCCGCCATTCTCATTCGCCTCGAAGAAGACCGTGTATTCGTACACGCGGCTCTTCCCGTTCTTTCCATTCTTCATTTTTCGATTATAACCTCCGAACCTCTGCTCCCACAATCGCTTGTCATGTTGTCAAAGCAGTTCTAGAAACTCCTCAACCGTCAATTCCGCTTGAACAATAATCGCCTTAAGCGTCTTAGGCGCTAAGTCCCCGCCATGCCCTGGAACTACAACATGCAAGTGCTGCTTCTCAATATGTCTTAAGTTGGCGTGGCTGCCAGTTTGGTGGTGGATGAAAAATCCAGCTCGCAAGAGCGCGCGCAGAAGTTTCTTGGCATTGATTCTCGGCAGCTTAGGCATCGGGCACTCGAATTATAGGCCTGGGTTATCGTGCGGCCAATCCTTCAAATTCGCAATCGCCGAAGGCCATTTTTCGATAGAATGCGCCTCGATCCCCGTGAGGTGAATCGCCATGCGAATCCGAATCGCTTTTGCACTTTGCGCTCTGGCATCGGTGCTTATCTGCGCGGCTCGACCCGCAAATGCCCAGTCTGATCGCCTGCAGGCCTCTGACTATCAGAAGCTGCGCTCCGCGGGGCAGGTGAAGTTTTCGCCCGACGGCAAGCTGCTCGCTTACACCGTCATTCGTTTTGACCGCCCCGCCGATCACCCCGGTCGTCCGTGGAGCCAGCTTTACGTGATGGACCTCGCCACGAAAAAATCTGTCCGCTTCGGCGGCGAAAACGAACCATCCGGCAACCCGTTCTGGTCGCCCGACGGCAAGTGGATCGCTTACAACGGCATCGCCGAAAGCAAAAGCGGCCTCGTCATCGCGCATCCCGATGGCACCGGAGCGACATTTCTTTCGGAAATCCACGGGACCAACGCTCCGCTCCCTTCGCAGGGCGACAGCATCACCTGGTCACCCGACAGCAAGCAGATCGCGTTCGTCTCCTCCACGCCCGGCCCGGAAACCGCCGACGCCTCCGGCGATCCCATCGTCATCACGCGCTACATGTACAAGCCCGACGCGGGCGAGGGTTTCACTCACTTCAATGACAATCGCCGCCTGCACATTTTCATCGTTGATGTCGCCACAAAAAATGTCCGCCAGCTCACGGACGGCGAATACTACGAGCACTCCATTGACTGGTCGCCCGACGGCAGCGAAATCCTTTTCATCTCCGATCGCTCGCCCAACGCCGATCAGTTCTTCAACTACGACATTTTCGCCGTGAAGCCCAGCGACGGTTCCATCCGCCGCATCACAGCCACCGAAAATGCGGAATACTATCCGCGCTGGTCGCCCGATGGAAAAATGATCGCGTATCTTGCCACCAAGCGCGGCCTCACCGACCGCGAAACCACAATGGAAGATACGCATGTCTGGCTCATGAATGCTGACGGGACGGATCGCCACGAATTCTCGACTCTTGACGCTCGTCAGGGCCCGCCACAATGGTCGCCCGACGGCAGTGCAATTTACTTTACCGGCCAGGAGCGCGGAAGCGTCCAGGTCTATTGGCAACGCATTACGGACCGGACGCCCAAGGTAGAATTCAAACAACGCGGCTCAGTCGGCGCCTTTTCCGTTTCAAAATCCAACTTCGTCGCTTATTCACTCACCACTCCACACGATCTTGCCGAGCTGTATATGATGTATTCACCTTTCGACAAGAACCACCCTCAGTATCCGATCACAACCGAAAGTCCCGATCCAGTCGGATCACCGTTGACCAATTTGAACGCCAATATTCTCGCCAACAAACAAATCGCTCCTATCGAGTCCTTCACCTTCGTAAGCAACGACAACAAATACGAAGTCGAAGCCTTCCTCGTGAAGCCGCTTGGCATGACGGCCACCTCGAAGCATCCGCTCATCGTAAATATTCACGGCGGCCCGCACGGGCAAAACGGCCCCGCCTTTAATTTCAAGGACCAGATTTACGCCGCGCAGGGCTGGGCGGTGCTGCACGTCAACTATCGCGGCTCGACTGGCTACGGCCAGGCATTCGCCGACGCCGTCTTCGGCGACCAGAACGGCAACGAAGCGCAGGACGTTCTCTACGGAGTCAGCGCCGCGCTCCGCCGTTATCTCTGGCTGGATCGCGAGCGCATGGGCATCGAAGGCGTCAGCTACGGCGGCCAGCTCACCATGTGGCTTATCACGCAAACGCGGATGTTCCGCGCCGCAATTCCCATCGCCGGAATCTCCAACCTCATCAGCTACAACTACATGACCTACTACAACCAGTACGAGCAAATGGAATTCGGCCAGCTTCCGCATCAGGGTGACTTTATGAATCTTTTGTGGGAACGCTCCGCGATAAAGCACATCGCCGGCGCGGCCACGCCCACCATGATCATGCACGGCGAAAACGATCCCGACGTTCCCATCGCCGAGGCCGAGCAGTATTACATCGCGCTAAAGGATGTTGGCGTGGACACCATCTTCGTCCGCTATCCGCGCGAAGGCCACGGCATCAGCGAAGTCGCGCACGTTGTGGACAGCATCAACCGCAGCATCGCCTGGTATCGGAAATATTTTCCGAAAACGGATCCGCAACTTCCATCTCCGGCCGTTCCCTAGCGGGAAGGGCTGCAGTTCCTGGTGTCATTCCGAATCCCCGCGTTTTTCGCGGGGTGAGGAATCTGCTTTTCGATGTTACTTTCCGCCCGCTTCGCGCAGCGAAGCGTCGCGGGCGGCTTTGAATTCCGCGCCCGGATTCCACGTGGGCGTTTGCTCCGTGTTCCCCACGTTGTAGCCGACGAGCAGGAATAGCTGGCAATCCTCAACCAATCCCGATAAATCCCAGTAATCCTTAATCACGTCCGAGGGCTTGTGATAATTCTCGGCTGTGTATTGGTCGCGCATCATCATGCCCCAGCCCTCGGGCTTGCCGACGAACTCCACGCCGGGATCGGGATCGAACGCGGGGACGCCGTGCTTCGCGAAATTGAAGTGGTCGCTGCGGTAGAAGAATCCTTTTTCGGGTTCGGGGTCGCCCTTCACGCTGCGGCCTTGCTGCCGCGCGAGATCCGCGACGAGCGAATCGAGCGACGACGCGCCCATGCCGACCATCACAATGTCGCGCGTGCGCCCGAGCACGTTCATCGCGTCCATGTTGATGTTGGCCGCGGTGCGCGCCAGCGGATAGAGCGGATGCTCGGCGTAATAGCGCGAGCCGAGCAGGCCCTGCTCTTCGCCCGTCACGCTCAGGAACAGCATCGTGCGCTTCGGCGGCGTGCTCAATTGCTTGAACGCCTTGGCGATTTCAATCAGCGCTGCAACGCCCGAGGCGTTGTCTTTCGCGCCGTGATAAATCTTGTCGCCATTCACTTCCGGGCCGATTCCGAAGTGGTCCCAGTGCGCGGTGTAAATCACATATTCATTCTTCAGGGTTGAATCGCTGCCGGTAAGTTTCGCGATCACATTGTGCGAATCAATCGTGCGCAGCGTGTTTTTCACCGTGAGCTTTGCGCGGATGCCGAGCGGGACCGGCTTGAAATCGCACTTCACAGCGGCCTTGCGCAGCGAATCAAGATCGCGTCCCGCGAGCTTCAATAGCTTCGTGGCCTCCGGTTCGCTCAGCCAGCCCTCGATTGCCGCGCGGTTCATGTTTTTATCCGGAGTGGAAAGATCGAACTGCTGCGCGCCCCAACTGTTGCGCACCACCTGCCAGGGATATCCCGCGCGCTCCGTGTTGTGGACGATGAAGCAGCCGGCCGCGCCCATCGCCGCGGCCTTTTCAAATTTGTAAGTCCAGCGGCCGTAGTAGGTCATCGCATTGCCGCCGAACACGGCGGGGTCGAGCCTCGATGGGTCGTGCGGATCGGGCACCGGAGGATCGTTCACTAGCACGACAATCACTTTGCCGCGCACGTCCGCGCCCTTGAAATCGTCCCAGTTAAATTCCGGCGCCTGCACGCCGTAGCCAACGAACACCATTTCATTATCAATGGATGCCGAGTCCGTCACGCGCTTGGTCCACGCGACGTAATCATCCTGAAATTTCGGCGTGAGCGTCGCGCCGTGCCCGGAAAGCGTGAGCTTCATCGCCGGATCGGGCGTGATACCCACCAGCGGAACATTCTGCAAATACGATCCGTCTGGATTGCCCGGCTCGAGCCCCGCCTGCTTGAACTGGTCCTGAATATATTGGATGGAGAGCTGCTCGCCATTCGAGCCGGGGCCGCGACCTTCAAATTTGTCGGAGGAAAGCGTGCGGATGTGCGCAAGCAACGCGTCCGAGCTGAAAGATTTTAGCGCGGCGTCCGGCGCGCTCGGCGACGAGCATCCAATTAAGGTGAGGCCGCAAATCAGCGCCGCCGCGCACATCGCCGCCATCGCCACATAGGCGACATGCTTCCCCAATCCCGATTCATTTTGTTTGGCAATCATTTCTTCTCTCCAACTGCCAGATCAGTTTTCCCGACCGTGCCGGCAGGCAACGCGCATCATACTGATTTGCGCTGGAGCAGGGAAGCATGCAAACGCTCCTAGCGCAATGCTTCGGAGGGCACGCCCCTTTGCCCAATATGATTTGGCGACTATCCCCTAGCGTCAAGTATGGGTGGGGATAACCAAATGCACGATCGACGCGTCTAGGTCTATTGACGGCGATACTTGGCGAATGAAATAACGGGTGCTGTGGTATGATGCGCCACCAATGGCGCTCAGAACTAGAGGGTTTCTTAATGGTAGGCAGCGCAATCGCCATTTCACCAAACACGGAACGGAGTTTGGCGCATCAAATGCAATTGAATACGAGGAGCAGGCGGATAAGTTTTTGAGCGGGGCAGCGCCAATAGGAGTACTTGAATGTCTTCGGAATCTGGGAGATACGATGCGATTTGACCCGAGAACCGACGAATATGGCATACTTGATGGGCGGGGAGTAATCCGGTCTTACTTCAAACCAGTGCCTTGCTCATCATTGCCATTCGCCATTCGTGAGACCCAAAGACAGGCAGGGAAGTGCCATAAGTATGCAACAAATTTGATTTATTACAGAATGGAGTCCAAGCGATGGTAATCGAAAATATGTGCCCTATTTGTGGATACGAAATGGATGACCCAGCCCGCGACTACAATATCTGTCCCTCCTGTGGGACAGAGTTTGGCGTCAGTGACGTGAATGCCACCGTTGACAACCTCCGAGCTAACTGGTTACGCAGTGGCCCTAGCTGGTGGAGCCCCACTGATCCCCAACCTCAGAACTGGAATCCTTTGAAACAAATTGGAAGGCTGGTCAACGTTGACTGCGGCCCGAACGTTGCGCTGATTTATTTGGAAGAATCGGCGGTGGTCGCAACTCTGCCTACAAAAGAAGAACGCAGCGGCAACGCCAGATGTTTAGGCACTGAAGGTATTCCGAAGGATTTCAACCTTCCTCAGCTTATCGCGGCTGATTAGGGAGCGGTTGGCGGATGCCGAGCATTACTTGAAATTGAGCAATAATCGGCTCCGCTTCTCCTTCAATCGTCATAATGAATTGATAAGGCCCCGCCGCTTGAAACATGATGTTGGGAAGTCGAGCATTTACGACCGTCATCCCCGGTCGTTGTACGATTAGGCCACCGCGTGCTTCCACCAGTGTTGAGCCGCTTTCTGCATGTTGCAGTTTCATAGTAAGCGCGAAGTGACCAATTCTGTCCGCGTCGAACACACTGAAAAACGTGAGCGGCATCACGGTTGGAAGTGTGGCCAGGACAATGTCCGGTGTATACATGCCTATAATCAGAAATTTCCCGTTGTTTTCCTGCCTCACTTCGTCGCACAGCAGTGTATATTTATGATTGATTGGCATGAGTGCCATCATACACGGATAAGCCAAATTGACAAGACTTCAAGGCTGATTGGATGACGTTGTCGGCTCCTCCTTCCGAGTAGACTTGGTAGCTGTAGACGACCAAGGCTCGGAAGAAGGGAGCCGAGCAATGATGATTATAGGTTGTGATTTTCACACGCGCTACCAGCAGATCGCGATGATGAATGAAGCGACCGGAGAGTTGACGGAGCGGCGACTGGAGCACGAGAACGGTGAAGCCGACGCGTTCTACCGAAGTTTGCTGAGTCCGGTGCGCGTGGGGATTGAAGCGACCGGGCCCATGCAGTGGTTCGAGCGCCTGCTCACGGAACTCGGCCACGAGTTGTGGATCGGAGACTCCGCGAAGATTCGCGCCAGTGAAGTACGTTTGCAAAAAACCGACCAGCGCGATGCTCTGCTCATCCTCGATCTGCTTCTGGCGAATCGTTTTCCGCGGATCTGGGTTCCCACTCCGGCGGAACGCGACCTCCGGCAATTGCTCTGGCATCGGCACAAGCTCGTGCGCATGCGCACGATGCTCGGCAACCAGCTCCATTTTCTGGCGATGAATCAGGGGCTCTGCCGCAAGAGCAAGCTGTTCACCAAGAAAGGCCGCGCTGAACTCGGAGAACTTTCGCTGGGGCCGTGGGCCAGCCGCCGGCGAGCCGAACTTCTCCGGCTGCTTGACCAGCTCGGTCCGTCGATTGACGAATTGGATCGCGCGGTGATGGAAGAAGCAAAACGCCGCGAAGATGCGGCTCGCTTGATGACGCATCCGGGGATTGGACCGGTCAACGCCCTGGCGTTTGTGCTGACCATCGGTCCAGTGACTCGCTTTCGCCGCAGCAAGCAGATTGCGAGTTATCTCGGACTGAATCCGACCGAACGCTCTTCCGGTGGAAAGCAGCGGTTGGGGGCCATCAGCAAGCAGGGCAACACGATGGTGCGGTGGCTGCTGATCGAAGCGGCGCAGCACACGTCGCGCCTGGATCCCGTGCTGCGTCAGGACTATCAGCGGTTGAAGTTCCGTCGAGGAGGCGCGGTGGCGAAGGTGGCCATCGCGCGCAAGTTGGCCGTGCGTATGTACTGGATGCTGCGCAGTGGAGCAGATTACGCACAGCTGGTTCGCATGCAAGGCAGCCCGGGGGCCACCCTGGTGAACGAAAGTACATCGCTGGGCTGATTGGGCGCCTTGCTCCCGCGAGTGATCGCGGCGTCTGAAAAACGAATCATGGTCGGAAGTCGGTGATCGAATAGATGGTTGGTGGAACCAAATTCCACCGTTGGATTCACAAGCGAGCCTTGGTCGGCATGAGAGAAGAGATCCTTTTAGGAAAGAAGAAAGCGAACCGCATGCGATTCGCAAACTCTACGTGTCTCTTGACAGAGCCGGCAACGTCATAGAGGGTGGCCAAGCCTGTGAGTTGAGGGTGGCCACTTTCGGGACGGGTGGTCTACGAAAAGCGCTGAAAATTGTCGTCGGCGCCCCAGACGCCGGTTTCTCGTCTGGGGTTTTTGACTCTCACCACATCCGGAATTGAAGACGGAGAATCCCCACCTCTGACCACGACGCGTAGGGAATGACGACAACCCCAGTAATCTGACTTTACTTTTATGTGCCCTGATAGTCCGAGGCCTGCCGCATTACCAGTTGCTCAGCCTTTCGCGCCCGCAGCGCGAGGAACATCTCATTTGCCGGCTCCACCACCGCTTTGTCTAATACACTCAGCAGATTCTCTACGGTGTCGTATTCAAGCGGGCTGAGCACCCAGTTGCGGTACTTCTTCCACAAATCCTGAAACATCGCGAATGGCCTTTCTCCTTTCTCAATGATTGGCACGAAGGGGATCATGTAGTTCGGGACCGTCGCCTCCAGTTCCAAGGGCACTGACTTCGGCTTGGTAATGTCGGCGATGATGAATCGGCTCAATCCGGCAAGAGTCATAACAGTTTCGCTGAAGTCTCTGTCCGTGGGACGCTCAAAATCGAAAACAAAAGGCACGTACCCCAGATGACGGAGCTTTACTCGAATGGCGTCAAGAACATGCTTTCTTTCAGAGAAACGCCCAAGTATCAAGACTCCTTTGCTTCCGATGGTTTCGATCACGCCCCGGATGTGTTCGTTGTTCAGGAGCAGGTAGGCGAACTGTGCAACGTCCAAGTTGTCGACTGTGATTTCTTGATCCTTCGAATCTGTAATCAGCAGATTTCGTTGCTCTGCGCCCCTAAGGTCAACATTCCACGCGGAGATTCCATAAATGCGGCAATGGTTAAGCTTTGCGTTCCGAAGGTTTACGTCGATGAGTCCCGCTCCATTGAGTTCCGCCCCCGTAAGATCGGCTGCGCTCAAATTCGCCCGCCGGAGGTATGCGTTTCGTAGATTCGCCCCAACAAGTTGAGCGCCACTCAAGTCTGCGTGGGACAAATTCGCCCGCCGCAGGTCTGTCCCATTGAGCTTCGCTTTCCGCATGTTTGTACTACTGAGGTTCGCGACACGACAATTTGCGCCCCGCAGGTCAGCATTGGCCAGATTTGAAAACCATAGGCATGCTGCACGCAGATTTGCGTGGCTTAGATCAGCGCCAGCCAATTCGAAGTGTACGAGGTTCGCCCTGAATAGCTTGGCGTGGCTCAAGTCTACCGCCGTGCGCTTATGTTTTACGGCCCACTTGTTCCATGCCACTCGACCTTGCATCAGAATTTCGAGATGCTCGGGTTTTGCCACGATTGATATAGTCTAGGGCGACTACTTGACTATAGCAACTGGTTAACTGGGCAGGTGGCCAAGCCTTAAAGCACTTCCGGGTGGGCCATCCTTCGACCAGCGAAGGGTGGGGCTTTTCGGGCTCAGTTTTCGAGTTTTGGCATTCTTCCCCCACATTCCCCCGATCCCATTCGAATAGACTCCATACTTTTCCACCGCCATTCGAAATGGCTTCCACAAAAATCCATCATTTTCCTGTAATTATGGGAATTATCCAGTTAATTCCCTTTTAGAGCGAAATGAGCAGACAGAATATTTGGTTTCATGGGACATCGGCAAAAAATGCCGCGCGGATTCTTGAGCGAGGGTTTAAGCCCAACACGTGGTTTGCCCGACACATGGAAGACGCCGTTACTTTCGGTGGATTGTATGTGTTTGAGGTGAGAGTAGTTTTTGCCAAGGCACCGCTGAAATGGCAGGTATGCAGTCAAAATACCCTTTCCGTCGGTAGCATACAAAAATGCTTCGTTCTTAAATGTAGGGACTTAAATGGATAAATCCCGTAATTATCTATTGACAAACATTCTCATCTATGGCAAACTAGCCTACAAAGTACACTCGGAATTCCTGCAAGCGAATCCCTCGGATAACGTTTTGAGAGATCCATGTTCGCGTCTGCGCAGTCCCTTAACCCCCTCCGGGACAACTGCGCCCGCTCGTCTTCGATCCTAAGAACCCTAACCACCAATGTTGCCTATCACTTACAGACCACCGTTCCTGTAACTACCTGTATCGCCTATCACTTACAAAAAACACGGGGGGTAGGGGGCGCGCACTTTGCGTCCCGATGTTCTCTATCGGGAGGCTGCATCCACTCCACTTAAGGAAAATGAACCATGTCTCACAAGCCCAAACTAAATGAACCAACCCGCTGCACCCATCGCACCGCCGACGGACGCCGCTGCCAGATGCCGTTCGCTCCAAACCACACAGCCCTCTGCGCCAAGCATGCCCTTCAGGAACTTCAACTCCACGACTCAAAAGTCGTCACCGAAGAAATCCTCGGCCCGCTCGGCGACTTCCGCTCCGCCTTCGCCATCAACCGCTCCCTCGGCAGGCTCCTCACCATCACCGCCGAGAACCGCATCCCGGTTCGCAACGCGGTGGCCATGGCTTACATCTGCCAGTTGCTCCTCCAGTCGCTCCATCCTCTTAAGGAGGAATCCTTGGAATTGGGGTGGAGGGGCCGCATGCACGCCATTCTCAAAGTTGCCGTGGATAGTCTCGGCGATGAAGTGCCCGAGGTTTGCCTCCCCGCAGTCCCGAAGCCCGAAGCCTCATTGAAGGAAAAAGTGGACGACGCACACACCATTCTAAACAACTGCGGCTTCAATCTTCCGCCGGAAATCATCCACAAATTTGGACTTGATGACGATGGAGGCGGCGCCGCCGCCGAGGAATCCGACGACCCCAACGATGACGAGGCCAACGAGTCCAACGATGACGACTCAGGGCGGTCGAGGTAGAATCCGGCGATGGACAAGCTAGCAGGAATTCGGCTAGGAACCTCCGCGTTCACCGCGGCGGGGTGGGAGAAGGCGTTCTATCCGGCGGGGATGAAACCGGCGGACTACCTGACGTATTACGCGACGCAGTTTGACGCGGTGGAGCTGGACAACACATTTTACCGGACGCCGTCGCTCGCGACGGTGCGCGGGTGGTGCGCGAAGACGCCGAAGGATTTTCTTTTTGCGGCGAAGGTGCCGCAAGTAATCACGCACGAGAAAATGTTGCGCGGCGCGGAGGACGATCTGGCGGCTTTCCTGAAAGTGATGGACGCTCTGGGGGAAAAGCTGGGGCCGCTGCTTTTTCAGTTCGGATATTTCAACAAGAAGGCCTTCGCGAGCGTGGACGATTTTCTGGCGCGGCTCGCGCCGTTTCTGGGGAAGCTGCCGAAGGGCTACCGGTTCGCGGTGGAGATCCGAAACAAAAATTGGCTGGTGCCCAAGTTCGTGGACGCGTTGCGCGCGCGCGGAGTGGCGCTGGCGCTGGTGGACCATGTGTGGATGCCGCGTCCGGCGGAGGTATTTGCGAAGATGGACCCGATTACGGCGGACCTCACCTATGTGCGCTGGCTGGGCGACCGCAAAGGGATCGAGGAGAAGACCAAGACGTGGGACAAGGTGATTGTGGACCGCCGCGCGGATTTGGAGGGTTGGGTGGAGGCGCTGAAGAAAGTACACAAGAGAAAGATTCAGATTCTGGCGTTTGCGAATAATCACTATGCGGGATTCGGGCCGAAGACGGTGGAGATGTTCCGAAGTTTGTGGGAGAGGTGAGGGAGAAGAGAGACTTGACACTGCGGAATGGAGAGGCTAGCGTGGCGGGCAGGCCTGCCTACCGGCAGGCAGGCGAGCCGAAGTCCCTCCCGGCAAAGCCGATTGGAGCAAGACGATGGTGAAAATGATATTTCAAGGGTCTTACTGGCTGGGAATTTTGTCCGTTGTCGTGTCTGTGGTGTTGCGTGCATTGGCCGTGGCCGGCATCCCTCTCGCTCTGCGAGCAACGGTTGGGTACGAAAGCTTCTATAAGTTCGCGTTGCTTATGTTTGTGGTAGCGATCGCAAGCGCGTGCTACTGCATGCTTGAGAATCGGAAGCCGTAAGGCCAGGCGGGATTCGTCCCGGAAATGTTATGACTTTCCGAGGGAATCCACGCGCAAGTTTCTCCGGAAACGGCCGCTGAGTCTTTGCTCGGAGCCATCAGGCATCCTCTATCGAATTGACTTAGGAATTTCCGCCCATGTGGCATCCGATACAGAACCGTTCCTGCTTATCAACTTTCGGCAAATTAACAAGCCACCGCCTGGCTTGCGTCTCGTAAGGAGTGCCCGCCAATTCTTTTACCATGCGTCCTAGCAAATTGGAGGCTTTCTCGAAATTGCCGAGCCGGCGGTAGCCGTCGGCAAGACCGCCCAAGAGTTCACCTTTGCTGTGAGTCGGCAGTGAATCAAAATCGGGCTTCTCTATTTGCATAACCTTTTCGTAATCGCCTACCGCAATCTCCAGAATAGGTTTGCTGAGGGCGTCGTCCATGTGGCGTGCAGAACTGATGTAAATTGCCGCGCGTGGAATTCGCGTTTGGAGGCTCTCAGGGTCCAATGCCACGGCGTCCGCCATTTCTTGCGAACCGCGAGCGGCCATCGGTTTACCTGTGGCGAAGTCGCCCTTGCTGATTGCAACGCCACCCCGAACGTACAAGCCAGCGCCATGCCAAACGAGCGCGCCCGCGTTCTTGGGATCCTTGGCGAGCGCTTCTTCACAGGTTTTCATCGCGCGGTCAAAGCGCTCATAGTCGCCGCTCATGCCAGCGAAGAAATCGTCGCGGACAATGTTGTCGAATCGCTCTCCAGATTTTTGTGCCTGCCCTAGAACGATCGCTGCCATAAACAACAACGCAATCGAGCTCCATGTGACCTTTTTCATACGATAGCCTCCGGGTGCCAGAATGGGCCAGCCAGTGGTTGACGGCCTGAGAAATGTGACGAGTAGGGCTGTGTGTGAACGACCATACATATAAGACGCACGAAGTGGGGCGCGAATATCAGGCGATTTGGCGTAGAATTGCGCGAGCGAAGAGCGTTACGGAGCGAAAATGAAAAGACGATTTAGAAATGCGGCGGGCGCTATCGCGGGTGTCTGCGTGTGCCTTGGCATTGGGGCTTTGGGGAATGCGCGGATGCAATCGCCGGCCGCGAGCGGGACGCAAAAGGAGACGGTTGTGACGATTCGTGCAAAAGGGACATTTGAAGTTAAGCAAACTCCGCAACCGCCCGAACCGGGCGCCGATGCGAGTCTCGGAAGAATGACGATGGATAAGCAATACCATGGCGACTTGGAAGCTCGAAGCATCGGCCAGGGGCTGACCGCCATGACGGAAGTAAAAGGCTCGGCAGGCTACGTCGCGATTGAGCGCGTGACCGGGAAATTGAATGGGCGCAGCGGCAGCTTCACCTTGCAGCATTCCGGAACGATGGCTCACGGGAACTATCAATTGAGCGTGACAGTGGTGCCGGATTCCGGGACCGGCGAGCTCGCCGGCATCACGATGATCGCGGGATCCTTCAAGTTCATTATTGACGCCGCTGGGAACCATTCCTACGAATTTGATTACACGCTCCCCGAGAAACATTAGGGTTGAAATGAAGCACGCCAAATTCAAGACCCTAAGAAATCGAATAGAGGAGATCCCGTCGTTTGGAAAGCGGATCGAGGGGCAAGCCTACGCCATTCGGCCGAGCGCTTACGCGTTGGTAAGGGACTCAAACGGTGCGCTAGCCGTCGCGCGCACGATGCGCGGCTGATATTTGCCCGGAGGCGGTATGGATGCGGGGGAAACTGCTGAAGAGACCGCAGTGCGAGAGGCCCGCGAAGAGTGCGGGCTGGTGTTAAAGATTTGCCCGGCGCAAGTTGGCGGATTGGTTTTAAAAGCGGTGGACATTGTGTATTCGGATGAGGAGCACCAATATTTTGAGAAACATTCCACGTTTGTCGCAGCGCAAGTAGTCGGGAACCTCGTGCCGACCGAGAAGGATCACGAACTTATGTGGGTGAGCCTTGAGGAAGCGACGCGAAAACTTTCGCCACCGAGTCACAGATGGGCGATAGAAAGGTTGATTGAGAAGGCAGAGCCTGTCAGGGAATGAGAAACCACCTGCACCGGCGGAACTCAACTCATCTTTATGGATGTGACAGATGGGGAATCAGGACGCGACGAGTTCGGCGGCGCCGGCGTGAATCCAGGTTGTCGTCTCCTCGTGGACAGCGAAGGTCGTCTCGAGTTTGGCGGTCTGCTTAACCATTGCTCCCACGGAGCAATACTTTTCCTCGGAAATTTGAATCGCCTGAGCGACTGCTGACTTGTCAATGTCAACGCCAGTCAGCACGTGGTGAACTCGCACGGCGGTGAATACTTGCGGAGGGCGCTCGGCCTGGTCAGTCTCGACGAGAACCTCGTAGCCGGTGATTCTCTGATGGTGCTTCTGGCGCAAGATGGTAATGACGTCGAAAGCCGTGCAACCAGCCAGCGCGACAGCGACAAGTTCAATGGGTTTGGGACCGGTGGCACCTGCAGCATCGTCAAGCAAGATGTGATGTCCGCTGCCGGTGGTGCCGACAAACTGGCGGTCGTTTTTGTGAGGCTGAGTGAGAGTGACTCGCGCGGTGATCATGAGTGTATTTCCTCCACCGATTTATCACTTCACATTTGAAATCAGAAGGGGCGCGGTAGGCCGTGATGTCGGTCACAGGCGGGTGTGACCACGGGCAGGCGCGGACCTCCAATAGCGGGATTAAGGCGGAACGAAGTGCGGTAGAATGTGCCGTCCCCAAGCTTGATGAGATTGTGGTGATTTTTGGAGGCGAGAGTGATTCACCGCTATGTATTCCATAATGACCGGCTGCTGCCCATCGAGCAGGTGAGGCTTTCGCCGGGGCAGGCGGGATTGCTCTCGGGCTGGGGGCTATTCACTACACTGCGCGTGGCTGAGGGCGAATTGTTCGCGTACGAGCGGCACTGGCGCCGGTTGGAGAAGGATGCGCGGCGGACGCATGTGCCGTTTCCGTTTGAAGCGGAGAAAGTAAGAGGACAGCTTCACGAGGTATTGCGCGCGAACAATGTGCGCGAAGGCACGGCGCGGATTTATGTTGTGTACAACAAGGCGGGATTCTGGCAGAGCGATGAACCCGAACCGCAAGTGGACTTGATTCTTTATTCCGCGGGGATGCCGAATTACAAAGAACCGGTGCGGCTTGGGTTGCGCGAGCACGGTCGGCATGCGGCATCGCCGCTCGCGGGAGTGAAGGTGACCTCGTGGCTGAATAATGTTTGGAATCTCGCGGAGGCGCAGGAAGCGGGATTCGACGAAGTAGTGCTGTTGAACGAGCGCGGGGAAGTGTCCGAGTGCACGGCGGCGAATATTTTTTGCGTGCGCGGCGGGCGCGTGCTGACGCCGCCGCTTTCGTCGGGGTGCCTGGAGGGGATCACGCGCGGCGTGGTTCTGGAGATTGCGGCGAGCGTGGGAGTTTCCGCGGCAGAGCAGACGCTGATGCCGGAGGATTTGTACAGAGCGGAAGAGGTGTGCATGTCTTCTACGAATAGAAACCTGCTCGGCGTAGGCGAAATTGCGGGGCGCAAAATACCGAGTGCGCCAGGGCCGGTGACGCTGAAGCTGGAAAAGGCGCTGGCGGCGTATGTGGCGGAGTATGTTGCGAAGAGGCGAGCCGCGGTTGCAGGGAAGGGTTAGCGGAAACGAAAAGGGGAACGCGAAATCGGCGGCATACGTCTATAATGCCGGGTACCCAATGGGGGCTGCACCCAGCAAAAGGCAGCCGCTGGGTTCTTGCCCAATTCATGCATGAATTCGAAAACTGAGGAGAAACAAAGATGAAGAAATCAGCAATTTGGTTAGCGGCGCTATGTGCGTGTGTGTTGCTGCTCGCGGGTGTGGCGTCATTCGCCGCTCCCCAGGGCGCAGCTAATGTCGCAGGCACATGGACACTCACCATGGCTCCGATGCAGGGTGGCGGAGGTGGGGGAGGCGGAGGAGGAGGACGGCCTGGCGGCGGTGGCGGCGGAGGAGGAACACCTCCTGCACCACCGACTGTTACATTTAAACAGGACGGGATGAAGCTGACAGGCACACAAACCGGCGGCCGGGCAGGGGATGTTGCCATCGACGGCAGCGTTTCTGGCAATACGGTAACTTGGACCGTGAAGCGCAATATGCGCGGCACGGATGTCACCTTCACTTACAAGGCAACAGTGGACGGCGACACCATGAAGGGCGAGCAGACCTCGACCATGGAAGGCTCGCAGCCACGCCCCTTCACGGCGGCGAAGAACAAGTCCTAAGCCTGAACAAAGCTTGGCCTTCAGCGCCGGCGGAATTTTCTTTTTCGCTGGAGTGAGGGATGGATTAAGGCGCGCTCTCGAATTGGGGGCGCGCCTTTTTATTGGTAGGATAAATCCCGGAGTCAAATGTAGGCTTTGGGCGGACATCCCGCGTGGTTCCACCGTGGCGGAGACGTGCTAACATGTCCGCACTTGGTGCCCTAAATGTCTGAAACAGTTTTCATGGCGCGGATGCCCGAAGCGGTGCTGGAAGTTGTCTCACCAGAAGGCACGCGCACGCTCGTGCGCGTGGACCGCTCGCCATTTTTGATTGGGCGCGGAGCGGATACCGGAAATCATTTGCAATTGAATGACCGGCGCATCTCGCGCCAATGCGCGGCGCTTGTGTATGACGGAAAGGCCTTCCTTTTGGAAGACCGCGGGCAAAAGCGCGGACTCTTCATCAACGGGGAAAAGGCTCCTGAAGGCGCCCCTTTGCGCGACGGCGACGCAATTAATTTTGGTCTGCCGGATTCGTATGAAATTGTCTTCCGGTCGGACACGGCATCGTTGCCGAAACTGCTGGACCGGATGGAACACCTCACTGCGACGGAGAGCGGCGCGGGCGGACTGCGGAAATTAAATTTACTGCTGGAAGCGACGTCGCTGCTGCACTCGCACATGCCGCTCGAGACCATCCTCGCGAACATGGTGGACACGGCGATCCAATTGATTGACGCGGACCGAGGGCTGCTGCTCGAACCGGGCGAGGACGGCGCGATGAAGATCCGGCTCGCGCGCCAGAAGGGCGGCGTGACGCTTACAGGTGACAGCGTTTCGCCGACGCAGACGGCGATCCGGCTGGCATTGGAACAGAAGCGCGGGATCGTGACGGAAGACGTCGCGCTGGCGGATGAGAATCTGCAGGCGGCGCACAGCGTGATCGCGCAGCGTTTGCGCACGGTGGTGGTAATTCCCCTGTACGGAATCGGAGAGCGGCGCGCGGAAGGCATGGCCGATGGAGAAGAACGCGGGAAATTGCTTGGCGTCCTTTATATGGATAGCCGGAGGCCGGCGGCTTTCTCAAAACTCGAACGGCAAATTCTGGATGCCCTTGCGGGCGACGCGGCGAGCGTAATGGAAAACGCGCGGTTGATGGACCGCGAGCGCGAGCGCGAACGGCTGGAGCGGGAGATCGGAATCGCGCGCGACATTCAACAGGCGCTGCTGCCGCGCGAGTTCCACAGCTATCCGTACGTGCAGGTTACGGGGACGAATCAATCTTGCCTGGAAGTCGGCGGCGATTATTTTGATCTGTTCGATTTGGGGCCGGACCGAATGGCGTTTGTGCTGGCGGACGTGTCCGGCAAAGGGTTGGGCGCGGCGCTGATGACGACGATGCTGCAAGGGTCGCTTTCGGCGACGTCCATCGGGCAGCGACCGCCGGAGATGCTTGCACACATCAACCGATTCCTTTGCGATCACGCGCAAGTCGAGCGCTACGCGACGATGTTTTTCGGAATGCTGCAGGCGAACGGGACACTCGAGTTCATCAACGCGGGGCATCCATCGCCGCTGCTGCTGCGCGCCGGCACTGTGGAGGATCCGTTTCCCGCTGCGAGCTGCCCGGTTGGCTTAATCCCCGACATTGAATTTCCAAGTTCGACGGTAACTCTCGCGCCGGGCGATACGCTGGTGCTCTTCAGCGACGGCGTGAGCGAAGCGATGGACCCGGAGCAGAAAGAGTTCGGCATTGCGCGATTGAAAGAGGCTGTAGCGGCGCGCACGAAGGCACCGCTCGAGGAGCTGCAAGAAGGCATCCTTGAATCGGTGCGGCAATTTGCGCGCGGCGCGCGGCAGGCGGATGATGTGACGCTGCTGTTGCTCCGCTACACGGGCGCGAAAGCCGCGGAGCAGCCCGTCGCCGCGTGAGATCTGTGCTTCACAATCTTCCACAAATGAATAAAGGAGGGACGGCCATGCGAAATCGTGTGCTGATTGCAGGGCTATTGGTGGCTTTGGTATGCGCAACTATCGGGTTGCAAGCGCAGAGCAATCAATCGGGCGGCCCGGATCCAATTCCGAAATTGACGGCCATCAAAGCTGGAACGCTGATTGACGGGACGGGCGGGACGCCGCGGATGAATCAGGTGATTGTGATTCGCGACAACAAGATTGTAGCGGTGGGAGATGCCGCCTCGACGCCAATTCCCGCGGGCGCGCGGGTGATTGATCTCTCGAACGCGACCGTGATGCCGGGAATGATCGAATCGCACACGCATCTTTTTTTGCAGGGCGAGGACGAAGCGCTCGGAGGCTACGACATCCAATTGCTGAAGTATCCGGAATCGTATCGCGCGGCGCGGGCGACGGTTTCCGCGCGGCGGGCGCTGGAGCAGGGTTTCACTACTATTCGCGATTTGGAAACCGAGGGCGCGGGTTACGGCGACATGGGAATCAAGCGAGCTGTGAACGAGGGCATCATTCCCGGGCCGCGGATATTCGGCGTGACGCGCGCGATTTCCACAACGGGCGGCTATTCACTCGACGACTATGCACCGGAAATTACGGTGCCAAAGGGGGCGCAGATTGTGGATGGGCCGGTGGAAGCGCGAAAGGCCGCGCGCGAGCAGCTCGATCACGGCGCGGACTGGATCAAGGTTTACATGACGCACCGCTCGTGGGTCGATGATAAGGGGAATTTGATTTCGCAGCCAACGCTTACGGTTGAGGAGTTGAGCGCAATCGTAGATGAAGCGCACGGGTGGCACAAGAAAGTGGCGTGCCACGCGTATAACGGGTCCGGAATGCAGCGGGCACTGGATGGCGGATGCGATTCGATCGAGCACGGGCTGGAGCTGACGGACACAAACGTTGCGCAAATGGTGCGGCAGGGCACGTGGTATTGCCCGACGCTGATGGTCTACACGTTTAACCACGCGCCGGCGAATACGCCGGATGGGGTTCGCGACCAAAAGCGTGTGGACGTGCATGGGCCCTCATTCCAGAAAGCAATGAAGGCGGGAGTGAAGATTGTTTTCGGGACGGACGTGGGCGGATTTCCGTGGACGGAATCCATCGCGAAAGAATTCACTTTTATGGTCAATTTGGGGATGTCGCCGATGGAGGCCATCCGGTCAGCCACTTCGCGCCCGGCGGACATGCTCGATATGAAAGGGAAGATCGGCGTTATCGCGCCGAAGGCATACGCCGACATCATTGCGGTGAGCGAGAATCCGCTCCAGAACATCAAGGCGCTGGAAAATGTGGGATTTGTGATGAAGGATGGCGGGGTGTTTAAGAACGGGCTGGCGCACTGATGAACAAATAGAATTGAGCGGCGGAACTTCCTGGGAAGCATGGGGTTGAAGTAAGAAGGCGCAAAGAGTATTGATTGTAAGGAGTGCCCAGCTCCGATTGGCGTCCGAAGGAGTTCTCCGCCATGCGAGCGAGTAAGTCGCTCAATTATTTCCGCGAGATAGCACGGGTTGGCGCGATTGGTTCCTGCGCTGCTGCGTTGCTGCTGATTTTGGCCTGGCATTCTCCTGATATATCCGCGGCAAACTTGCCGCATTCGGTTGTGTTCCACTCCGGAGTTGAAAATGTTCTTCCACCGGCGGCGAGCGCATCTGCGAGCGACCAGCGCTGGGCGGGGAAGCTCCCTATCAAGGACCTCACGGAAGACGAAGCAATCACGCACGCGTTGAACCGGCTCGGATACGGCCCGAGGCCCGGGGATGCGGAACGCGTGCGGCAAATGGGTCTTGAGACGTGGATACAGAAACAACTTCATCCGGAAACGATTGACGACAAGGCGACGGAGGCGCGGCTCGGCGAATACAGGACGCTCGCGATGGCGCCTGCAACGTTGATGAATGAATATCCGCGGCCGCAACAGGCGGCGCAGCGGATGAAGATTACGCTGGACGAGTACAACAAGCGCGAGCAGGAATTGTTGCACCCGCCGCAAGGCGTGCGTCCGGCGGAGGACCGCCGCCCGCAGACGATCGTCAACGAACTGATGATGGCGAAGCTGGTGCGCGCGGTGTACAGCGAGCGGCAACTGCAAGAGCAGCTCGATGATTTCTGGTTCAACCACTTCAATATTTTCGCGCAGAAGGATGACGATATTTACCTGATCACATCGTTCGAGCGGGACGCGATCCGGCCGAATTTATTCGGCAAATTCCGCGACCTGTTGGACGCGACAGCGCACAGCCCGGCAATGCTCGTCTATCTGGACAATTGGCTGAGCGCGGATCCGGAAGCTGTAAAGCGCGCGCAGCAAGCGACGGCGGAACAGAAACGCGCGTGGAAGGATTTGCCGCCGCTCGGAAACAAAAAAGGATTGAACGAGAACTACGGGCGCGAAATCATGGAGTTGCACACGCTTGGCGTGGACGGCGGCTACACGCAACAGGACGTGATCGAAGTGGCGAAGTGCTTTACGGGATGGACGGTGCGCGCGCCGCAGACCAGGCCGGAATTTGTATTCGATCCGCGGCTGCACGATGCGGAGCCAAAGAAAGTGCTCGGCAAGAAAATTAAGGATGGCGGCGAGCGCGACGGCGAAAAAGTTCTCGACATGCTGGCAACGCAAAAAGCGACGGCGCACCACATCTCATTCCAATTGGCGGAACACTTCGTGTCGGACAATCCGCCGTCGGCTCTGGTGGACCGGATGGCGAAGACATTTCAGAAATCGAAGGGCGATTTGCGCGAAGTGGTGCGCACGATGATTTACTCGCCGGAATTCTGGTCGCGCGACGCCTACCGCGCGAAGATCAAGACGCCTTACGAGCTTGTGGCTTCTTCCGCACGCGCGCTGGGCGCAGAGGTGGATTCGCCGACGCCGCTCGTGCAGTGGGTCGCGAACATCGGCGAACCGCTCTATCAATATCAGGCGCCGACGGGTTACAAAGACAATGCGGAAACCTGGGTGAACACGAATGGGTTGCTGAAGCGCCTTAATTTTGCGATGACGCTTGCTGGGAACCACGTGCGCGGGACCTCGGTGGAGCTGACTTCGCGGCTTGGTGACGATTGTGGCAGCGATTCGAAGCTCGCGCTGGACCGCGCCGTGAATACTTTTCTCGGTGGGCAAGTGTCCGCGGGAACGCGGACGACTCTTGAAGCAAGCACGACAGATCCGCAAGTGATCCACGCGCGGCTGGACGATCCGGTGCGGCAAGTGGACCTCGGCGTAATCACCGGGTTGGTGCTGGGGACGCCCGAGTTTCAACGGCGATAGGAAATTTCGTTTCGCGGCAACTCTCCTGATAGAATCCCGGGAACCGTGCGGCTCTTCTGACCGCAAGTGTCCCTACAAATTTTCTATGGAGGAAATTGAATGAGTCAAACTTATGCAAATCACACTCGGTGGGTGCCGCCTTATCACTTTTTCGCGCTGCCGGTTTTTCTGGTGAACATTGGCTGGCAGATCTATCACCTCATCAAGGGGTTTTCGGCAGACACGGTGATTTCGACGCTGCTGGCCTTCGCGCTTTTCATTGCCGCATTGTTTGGACGGCTCTTCGCGTTGAGCGTGCAAGACCGGCTGATCCGGCTGGAGATGCGCCTGCGGATGGCGAGCGTGCTGCCGCAAGACATGCGCGGGCGGATTCCAGAGTTCACCGTAAATCAGCTCGTTGCCTTGCGATTTGCAAGCGATGAGGAATTGCCCGCGCTCGCGCGAAAAGTGCTCGATGAGAAGATTGGGGCGCGCAAGCCGATCAAGCAGATGGTGAAGAATTGGCAGCCGGACGAGCAGCGGGCGTAGGTGTGCGTGGCAAGCCGAATCCACGTTGACTAGAAGCCGAATTGGCGGGCGGTTTCGCGGTAAGTGCACCAGTTGCAGCCCGGCGAGGGCGGCGGAGGAGTGGCGAGTTCGAGGATAGCCGCGACTTCGCCGAGAAATTTCAGGAAGGCTGCATCGTCGCGCGGGATTTCCGCCCAGGTGATCGAGCCCGTGAATTGCGCGGATTCCCGTGCCGAGGAAAAAGATTTTGGCTCGAAGACGAGAAGGCCAAGGCGTTTTACCGGCTTCAGAGAAAGCATTCCCGCTGCGGCGTTTTCAAGGGCGTGCGCGTAGGCGCTGAGCTGGCGCGTGTAGGTATCAATATTTTTGTCGGACTGCTGCGAAGTTTTGAAGTCCACGACGGCGAATGTGCCGTCGTCGAAGCGGACGTTGGCGTCGAGCTTGCCGCGCAGAACGAGTTGGACGCCGCGGCCGGGAAGCGAGATGGGCGCGGACTGAACCCACTGCTCGCGGCAATCGAATGCGCCCGGCGGAAGCATGGGCGCGGCTTGCTCCGTGCGCTGGCGGTCGAAGCGGTCGCGCATTGCGCCGTCAATAATGGTGAAAATTTTCGGGAAGATGCTCGGGCGGGCGAATTTGCGCGTGACCTTCAGGAAATAGCAGCGTTTGCATTCCTGCCATAGAAAACCGAATTCGGATGGGCTGAGCGTCCAGATTTTTTTCGGGACTTGGGACACGAAGAGGTTGGATTGTTCGGCGGTCATTTTCTTCCTTGACGGGCAATTCGAGACGAATCTTCATACCACAAATCGCGCGGGTTGAGTGAACGGGCTGCGCAGCGCGCAAGCTTGTGATAGTCTCGCGCGCGTTGGCCGCGACCGCTCGTTTGTATTCGTGCGGCGGGAGGAATGCCGATGCAAATGCAGAACACCGCGTTAGGACTTATTTTGCTGATCATCGCGGGCGCGATGAATGGCAGCTTCACGCTGCCCATGAAATACACCAAGCGCTGGGCGTGGGAAAACACCTGGCTGGCGTGGACAATCTTCGCTTTGTTCGTGCTGCCTCCGGCGGTTACGTTTATCGCGCTGCCTGAAGTGAATCAGGTTTACGCACAATCGTCGTGGACGCCGATACTGATCGTGGCCGCGTGCGGCGCGGGTTGGGGAATCTCGCAGGTTTTCTTCGGGCTGGCGGTAGAGGCGGTTGGAATCGCGCTGGCATTCTCGGTGATTCTAGGAATTGCGGCCGCAGTGGGAAGTCTGGTCCCTTTGTTCCGAGATCATCTCGACAAAATATTTACGCAGGGGAGCATCGGCGTACTTATAGGCGTTGGATTGGTGATTGCTGGCGTCACCATATGCGCAGCTGCGGGCCGCAGACGCGAAGCTGCGCTTGGCACCGGTCCGCAGGGCGGAAAAGCTTCCGTCGGCCGTGGACTGCTATTTTGTTTGTTCAGCGGGCTGGGGTCGGCGCTTGTCGCGATCGGGTTTGATGCTGGCAAGGGTCTTTCGGACGCGAGCCAGCACCTAGGCGGCAGTGCACTCTGGGCACCGATGGCTGCGTGGCTTCCGTTGATGGTTGCCGGGGGTGTGCCGAACCTCATCTACTGTTTGTACCTTCAGAGAAAGAATAAGACAGGCAAGAAATTTTCGGAATCTGGAACGGGGGGCTACTGGCCCCTGGCGTTTGTGATGGCGATTTGTTGGTTTGGAAGCACGGTGATGTATGGGATGTCAACTGGGTACTTTCCCGCTCATTGGGGAACAGTTGTCGCGTGGCCCGCGTTCATGTCGTTGATCGTGATTACGGCGAGCGTGCACGGCATCCGCACAGGGGAGTGGAAGGGAACCGGCACAACACCAGTCCGAATTCAATTGGGTGGCGTGGCCGTTCTGATCATTGCCGTCATCGTCCTTCAGCTTGCCGGTCAGTGGGTCCACTAACACAAGCAACGGGAGCGGAGACGTAGGTATGACAGCGGATTCCTTTTACTTGGGCGTGGACATCGGCGGCACGAAAGTTGCCGCGGGGCTGGTGGACGCGTCGGGCGAAATCATTTGCAAGGGCCGTGCCCCGATGAATGCACACGGGACGGCGGAAGAAGGGCTCGCGTCTGTATTTGCGGCGATGGACGATGCGCTGAAGGCTGGGCGTGAGGCGCGGCCAAATTTGCAAGTTGCGGGCATCGGAATTTGCTCCCCCGGGCCGCTGGACCCGCGCACGGGGGTGGTGATCAATCCGCCAAACCTTCCATGCTGGCGGAATTTTCCGCTGGCGGAGGAAGTCAGCAGGAAGCGCGGCGTGCGCGTGAACGTGGAAAACGACGCGAACGCGGCGGGACTCGCGGAATATCTTTGGGGCGCAGGCAGCGGCCATCAAATCGTTTTTTACGCCACGCTTGGCACGGGCATCGGCACTGGACTCGTTCTGAACGGACGCATTTACAATGGGCGCACGGGGTCCGCAACCGAAGGCGGGCACGTCACGATTGATTATCGAGGCCCGAAATGCGGCTGCGGGAAGTATGGTTGCATTGAAGCGATTGCCTCCGGACCCGCCATTGCCGCGCGCGCGCAGCTCGTGGCGGCCGCGGCGGGACCGCGCGGCGCGAAACTGATTGAACTGGCAGGCGGCAAGGCGGACGCGATTCATTCCGAACATGTCGCTGCCGCGTGGCGCGCAGGCGATCGGCTGGCGACGGAAATTCTTTCGGAGCGGATGGACCTTCTCGCGATCTGGCTCGGCAACATAATTGATTTGCTCGAGCCGGAAGTAATCGTGTTCGGCGGCGGGATCGGCGAACTCGCAAGCGAGTGGTTCGACCACATCCGGAGCAAATTGCCTGCGTGGTGCATTATCAAGCGCGGCGTGGAAATTCCGCTGGTGCTGGCGCGCTACGTGGCGGATTCGGGCATCGCCGGAGCGGCGGCGCTGTGTCTCGCGCCCGCGGCGGCTAAGGCGTAATCGCGAAAACGCGCAGCGGGCTGCCGGAGCCTCCGACAATTTTCAGCGGCGCCGCGACTACAATGGCGCCCGTCGCGGGTAGCTGATCCAGATTGCACAATCCCGCCAATCCAAATTTTCCGCTGCCGTGCATGATGAAGTGATTTGGAAATGGCGGATCGAGTTTCGCCGCCTGGCCGGCATCCGTTCCCACCGTCTCCACTCCCGCGCCGAGGATGTCGCGGTCGCGCGCGAGAAATTCTGAAGCCCCAGGAGTCCAGCCGGGGCTGTGCGGGCCGTCATCCTTCAAATTGATGTAGTCGGCTGCGGTTTTGCGTTGCGACCATCCGGTGCGGAGCAATACCCATGCGCCCGCGGGGATGCGACCGTGATCGCGCTCCCAGGATTGCAGCGTATCCGGCGTCACGAGAAAGTCAGCGTTGCGCGCGGTGTCTCGCGTCACATCTAAAACGCAAGCGGGGCCGACAAATTTTCGAGGCGGGATGCGGTCCACCGTGTTGTCCGCAAGATCTTTTCCGCTGATCCAGTGCACGGGCGCGTCGAAATGCGTGCCGGTGTGCTCGCCGGTCTCGAAAGCGTTCCAATACCAGGCGGGGCCGCGGTCGTCGTAGCGCGAAAGCTCGCGCAGTTGAAATGGCGGCGTGTTGTTCCATTGCGGCGGCAAGGGAAGCAAGGGAGTTTCCGCGCTGAGCGGCGCGGTGAGGTCCACAATGCGCAGCCGCCCTATAGCAAGTTCAGCGAGGAGTTGTGAGAGCAGCTGTGACATGAGTGCACCCCAAATGAAAATGAATGCCGCGAGCGCTATGTTTTCCGAAGCGAACGGATGTGGCGCGCAAATTCAAAGCGGTTTTCGAGCAGGCCGAGGCCCGTGACGTATTTCGCGGGGCCCGTGGCATCCACTTTGGCCACGATGGTTGCGAGTTCATTCCCGCGCATCGCCGCAGTGAATTGTGCTCGAAAATCTTCCGTTTTGCCTGCCGTTGACACGCGTTCGATTCCCGCGGCGCGTGCGAGGGCGGCAAGATCGCTGCCGGTTGATGTCGCAGTAGGGAAGCCGCCAACGGAAAGCAGGCTTTCATTGTCGAAGACAACCTCGATGAGATTTGCCGGGCTGTAGCGCGCAAGGGTCGTAAGCGTGCCAAGATTCATCAAAAGAGAGCCATCGCCATCGAGAACGACGACCTTGCAATCGGGCACACAAAGCGCGAGGCCGAGGCCCGTTGATGAGGCGAGCCCCATCGAGTGCTGCAAATAAAAATGATTCGGCCGATGTCCCAGCGATTGCAACTCAGCCGCAACGGCGCCCATGATCGTGACGACGATGCACGATTCGAGATCGCCGTAGATTGCGCGCAAGCAATCGAGCCGCAGCATAATTTTCTTCACTACTCCTCCCACATCAACTCGCGCATCAAGAGCAGTGCCACGGGATGTGAGCTGCTTTCGGCGAGCGCTTGCGCCCAATTGATTTGGCGCGCGACGGTTTCCGGCTTATCGAGCTTTTCATACGGGATATTCAGCGCGCGGAGCACAGGCTCGGTTGCGCGCCCGCCCTCGGTCTGCCAGGGATCGCGCTCGCCGAAAGTCCCGCGGTAGCTGATCAGCATCAGTAGGGGAATCTTATAGAGCTGTGCGAACGAGACAATGCCATTCACAGCAGCAAGAAAACCGTGGTTCTGCATCAGCATTGCCGACTTCACGCCCGCAAAATGCGCTCCTGCCGAAATCCCAACGGCCTCTTCTTCTTTTGCAAGGCGCACGAGCTTCATTTCGGGATCGTCTTCAGCCATGCGAATTAAATGGACGAGCCACGTTTCCGGCAGCGCGGAGACAACGCGCACGCCGCACGATTTGAGCCCTTCGTAGATGGTGCGCGAATTTGCGACTGAAACAGGCATTGAGTCGAGTTTGCATCGGCGATGCCATACACATCCGCCGAAGGAGCGCCATCATATAAGCGAAATTCAGATAAGTGAAGCGCGCGCTCTTTGGCGGGCCGGTGACGCCGAACCGTGTCCTAGACCTCCGAAGATTTCTCGGACCCCGGTAGCCTGTCACCCGGTCTTGCAACCCACACATACAACGTCGGCAAGAGGAAGATGCTTATTAGAAGAGCGGCGATCAGCCCGCCGACGATAACGATCGCAAATGGCCGTTGCGAATCCGATCCAATGGCGTGTGAGACCGCCGCGGGTAGCAATCCTAAAGTCGCCACCAGCATCGTCATCATAATGGGACGAAGCCTAAGAACAGCGCCCTCGACCGCGGAATCTTGAATCGAATAACCGCGTGCACGGAGCTGATTGATGTACTCAAGCATGATGACGCCCGTTTGAACAGCTACTCCGAAAAGAGCCAAAAAACCGACCCCAGACGACACGCTGAAATGCGTGCCGGTCATCAACAATGCGAGCAGCCCGCCGAGAGGAGCGGTCGCGACCGTTCCGAGAATCAGCAGAGCCCACTTCGCTGAACGAAACATACTGTACAAAATGAGAAAGATGATGAGGATGGTCAACGGAACTATGATGAGCAGCCGCGCTGCAGCACGCTTTTGACTGACGTATTCGCCTTCCCAGTCGATGCGGTATCCGCGCGGGAGTTGAACCTGTGAGTTTACTTTCTGAATCGCTTCCCCCACCGCGCCGCCAAGGTCGCGGCCGCGCACGCTGTACTTGATCGCGATGTACCGCGAATTAGCTTCCCTGTAGATTTCGGAACCGCCCTCCCGTTCTTCGATTTTGCAGAGCTGCGCGAGAGAAACCCGTTCGCCGGATGGAGACACCAATCGAATGTTTTCGATGGCTTCCTCCGTGGTGCGGTACTCTGGGAGATACCGCAGAACCAGGTCGTATCTCGCCTCGCCCTGCAACACCTGAGTGAAAGCGTTTCCTCCGACAGCAGTCTGAATGGCATCCTGAATGTCCGCGACGTTGATTTGATAGCGCGCGGCTTGTTTGCGATCCACCACGAAGTTCTCGTTAGGTTGTCCGAGTACTCGAATTACGCCGAGATCCTCGATTCCCTTGATCTGGCGCATGATGTTCACGATCTGATCGGCCTTTTCCTCAAGAGTCGGCAAGTCATCGCCATATACTTTTGTTGCCAGCTCACCCTTTACTCCGCTCACCGCCTCTTCCATATTGTCTTCGATGGGTTGAGAGAATCCCCAGACAACTCCGGGGATCTTGTTGAGTTCGCGATTCATGGCGGCGATCAATTCATCCTTGTCCTGATGAAAAACGGGCCGCCACTGTTCCTTGGGTTTCAAATCCACGAAGTACTCGGTGTTGAAGAAACCCGTCGTATCCGTTCCATCGTCCGGGCGCCCCACCTGACTGGTGCATTGAGGGACCTCTGGAAAAGAGCAAAGCACGATTCGGGCTTGGTTCGCCAAACGGACACCTTCGGTAGGCCCGGTGCTGGGCGCGAGCGTCCCACGCACCCAGAGCGCACCTTCATCCAGGTGGGGAAGAAACTCAGAACCAATTACGCCGCCATAGGCGAGAAAACCCGCGGCGCATAAGCCGGCAATTGCGACCCCCAGCGTCAAGGCGCGGTGTTTGATAGCAAAGGGCACGTCCTTGCGATAACGATTTGTCAAAAAGACCAAAACGGGGTTGTGCCATTCGCGGACCTTTTTCCGAAAGACCAGGGTGGAGAGAACCGGCGCGATAAGCATCGAAAAAACCAATGCGCCCAGCAGGGCAAATGCTACCGTCCAGGCCATCGGCTTGAATAGCCGGCCCTCGACACTCTGCAAAGTAAAGATCGGCATGTATGCCGTAATGATGATGCCGATCGCGTAGAAGACGGGCCGCTGGACTTCATGCGCAGCCGTGCGGATTACCTCCATCGTCGTCTTGGAACCGTTTTCGCGATGAGTCAGATGGCGGACAATGTTTTCGACCATGACGACCGCGCCGTCCACAACCATTCCGAAATCCAGCGCGCCGAGAGAAAGCAAATTCGCGGGGATGCCCTTCAAATTGAGGCAAGTGGCGGCGAACAAAAGGGCGAATGGGATCGTTAGAGCGACGATCATCGCTCCGCGGACATTCCCGAGAAATAGAAAAAGGATAACCGCAACCAGGAACATCCCTTCCGCAAGGTTGCGCAGAACCGTATGCGTTGTAAAGTGGACCAAGTCACTTCGGTCAATGAAGGGGACGACCTTTACCCCAGTAGGCAGGATGTGATCATTCAGTTCTTGGACTTTTGCGTGGATTCCCACGAGCGCCTCGTCTGCGTTGGCACCCTTCCGCAAGAGCACGATTCCGGAAACCACATCATCGTTGTCAACAATCCTGCCGTCTTCGAAATGAATGGCACGGGCGAACTGGCCGAGGCGGATCTTCGGGCCTTGCGAAACGAGGGCGATATCTTTTACCCGGAGCGGCGTGCCGCTCTTGGTCGTAATGACTGTGTTTTCTATATCCCCAACGTCTTTGACGAGGCCCACCTCCCGGATATTGATCTGCTGAAGTCCCGCCTCGATGAAACTACCACCCGCATTTACATTGTTGTTTGTAAGCTGTTGCTCCACCTGTGCGAGGCTGAGTCCGTACGAAATCAGTTTATTGGGATCGACACGAACCTGATATTCGCGGGTGGGCCCGCCGAAGCTGGCGACATCGACTACGTTTGGCACGGCCTTGAAGCTTTTCTCGACCACCCAGTCTTCGAGCGATTTCAACTCCATCACGTCATATTGGGGATTCGTGCTGCGTAAAGTGAAGAAGTAGATTTGGCCAACGGGGCTCCAGTCGGTGCCCATTTGGGGCGACACTCCCGGAGGCAAAGTAACTTGCGAAAGGCGCTCCAGCACCCGCTCCCGGTTCCAGGCATTCTCCTCCTCGTCATCGAAAATCAGCTTCAGGTCAGAGAGACCGAAAAGAGAGAACGAGCGCAAATATGTGACATGCGGGATACCGTTCATCACAATCTCAAGCGGAATCGTGACCTGCTGTTCGATCTGTTCCGCGGAGATTCCCGGCCACTGCGTGATGATCTCTACGTAGTTGTCCGCGACATCCGGATATGCTTCGACGGGAAGCTGATGGAAGGAGATTGCGCCCCAGCCAAACAGCGCAAGCGCGCCCAAAAGGACGAGGAAGCGATTCTCCAGAGCGAAATCAACAAGCTTGCGAATCATCTATTGCTCCGAAGCGTTCTGGAGTACGAGCGCATTCACAATTACCTGCTGCCCCGGCCGAATTCCTGAGACAACCTCTTGCATATTGTCCGGCAACATATCTCCGGCGACGATTTCCACCCGGCGAAACTTTTTATCACCTGCCGGCACGAACACCCAGGAACGGTCGTGGAGATGCAAGATCGCCGAAGCGGGGACCGCCGCACGCATTTCTTTCTTCTGGGCGTGAAAAGTAGCCGAAACGAACATGCCCACGCGCATGAGTCCGGGGTTGGGCACCTCTATTCGGACTTTTCCTGTGCGAAGACTTGGATCAAGAACCGCTCCGATATTGCTGATCGTCCCTTTGAATACTCTGTCGGGATATGCGTTCAGGCGGATTTCGGCTGTTTCCCCGAGGTGCACATTCGAGAGGTCGTTCTCGTAAACGTCGCAAACGACCCAGACGTAGGATAGGTCCGAAATCGTGAATGGGTTCGTGCCGAGCGCTTGCACTCCCGCGGCATTCGTCACTTGTTGGTCGGTGATCACGCCCGAGACAGGGGCGACAATGTCCACGATCCCAGTTGGGTGTTCGAGGTCACCGCCGAGCAGGCGGAGATGCTCCGCGGTGGTTTCGACATCCACCTTGGCCTTGTCTTCGGTGTTTTGAGCGATCTGGAGATCGTTTTCGGCGATTGCTCCGTGGTCGTAAAGCAGTTTCGATCGCTCAAGCTGAGTCCTCGCGAGAACCTCGTCCGCGACAGCCTTCCGATGGTCGGAGAAGGCCGCAGAAATGTCGTCACTCCGCACGCGCAGCAACACCTGGCCTTTCTTCACCGTGTCACCAAGCCGCGCTCCGATTTCCACGATGCGCCCGGAAGCCAGGGAAATTACCGGCACCGTGCGGGCAATGTCGGGATTCACAGCCCCGGTCACAACCAATTGCGATGCAGATGAATGCTCCGTAGCAGTGGCAAGGGCGAACTGCTCCGGGTGATCCACCTGGATCACACTGAGGTCCTGCTCACGCTCGACTCGCGCCTGCGGAGGAGCCTCCGCTGCCGGGTCTGCCTTGTTGTTGCCGCAGCCGACCAAGATCAAGATCGCGGCCACCGCGGCACCGACGAATTCAAAGCCCGCTCGTTTCATCGAAAACCCTCGCCTGAAACTTCAAAATTGATTGGGAGCATCACCGACCCCTTGCTCGTCTTTTTTTCCAGCCAGGTTTCCCCGGTAGCGAATCGAGTCATTTTCGCGACATGGGATGCTGCAATCAGCACCCGCTCAAAGCAGGCGCGTTCCGAAATTAAGTTAATGGTGACCTTCGTGGATGACGCTTTCAGAAAAACCCACGAAGAAGTGGAGAATCAGCAGAAACGAATATGAAATGAATCTAGAGGGAGACGGAAGGAGGTGAGCGGCCAGATGTGAGTCGCGGTGGTGCCGAGGGTATCGCGAACGCGGTCAGATCAACGGGTTGCGTAAATTCCGGCATGGGGACCGGGCACCTGCAACTCCAGAAAACCGCGGGATGCGAGCCAGCGGGCCCCGAAGCGTGACTTTGCGTGGCAGGGCCGCGCGCGCTCGAAATCAGGAAATGCTTCTTACTCGTCGAAGCTTCAGCCAAAACCAACTCTGGGTGGAGATCGTCGGTGAGCGATATGACGGGGAAAAGCAGGAATAGGAATGTCCCTAACGCCACCCACTCAAGTAAGGTCGTCGCTTTGCGCTTGCGCCAAACGCCACGGAATACGCAGATCGTGGCGATTGCGATTACAAGCCAGGCAAGATTGAGCAGCGCTTCCACCATAGAGAAAACTTACTACACCGCCGCGCATTTGTGCAACCGTTGCCACGCGAGCATTCCCTTAAGGTGATTATTGGTTGCTTGTCCATTACAATAAAGACGATATTTCGAAAAAATGTCGGATGATTGGGCTGGTTTTTATCATCACGGATTTTGAATGGGAACCACTTTGGCAATCAACCCGTCTTAGAAAAGCGGCCCGGAAGAAGCCGCGCAATTCGATAAAATGCGGAATCTTGTCTCCTATTTATTGCGGTATCGCGCGCTCGTGGTGCTGGCCTTGCTGGGCTGGTTCGGTGCGGGTTTCTATCTGTTCTCCAAACTCGACATCGAGGCGTACCCGGACCCATCTCCGCCGCTGGTTGAAGTTATCGCGCAGAATTCCTCTTGGTCCGCCGAGGAAATGGAGCGTCAGATTACTGTTCCCACCGAAACCGCGCTCTTCGGAATCCCCGGGTTGCAAACCGTGCGATCCATTTCGATCTTCGGTCTGAGTGACGTCAAACTCTATTTCGCCTACAACACCGATTATTACTGGGACAGGCAGGAAGTACTCAACCGCCTGCAGGGCCTAACTCTGCCGGAAAATGTAATGCCGCAGCTTTCCCCGTGGTCTCCCACGGGCGAAATCTATCGTTACCAACTGACAGGAGAGGGTTACTCGCTCAATGAACTGAAGGCAACACAGGACTGGCTTGTGCGCCGGGAAGTCAAACAGGTGCCGGGCATTATTGATGTCACCACATTTGGCGGCACGACGCGTCAGTACCAGGCGGAGGTGGACCCCAGCAAACTTGTCGAATTCAATGTAACTCTGCCGCAGGTCCTTGCCGCAGTCGGCGCGAGTAATGCAAATGCAGGAGGCAGTTATGTGACGCTCGGGGGCCAGAGCGTGAATGTCCGCGGACTGGGTCTGATGCGGTCCATCGCAGACATGAAGAACGTGGTCATCGCGGAACGGCGCGGCGTGCCCGTGATGTTGCAGAACATCGCCACCGTCCACGAAGGCATTCAGCAGCGGCTGGGCCGGTTCGGCGTGGATCATGACGATGACGCAGTCGAAGGAATTGTTTTGCTTCAGCGAGGCGAACAATCCTTACCGGCTCTCGAAGTTCTGAGAACAAGAATCCATGCCTTGAATAACGGTCTGCTGCCCGGAGGGATGCAGGTGCAAACGCTTTATGACCGCACAGACTTGATCAATATGACGACAACGACGGTGCGCCACCTGGTCCTGCTCGGGTTGGTTTTAGTGTTGGGAATCCTTCTAATTTTCTTGGGCGATGTCCCCGTGTCCATGATTGCCACGCTCACGATTCCGAGCGCCTTGCTACTCGCATTCGCAGTGATGGTTTTTACTGGCCGCTCGGCGAACCTCATCTCGATTGGCGCAATCGACTTCGGCATTTTAGTGGATGCCTCAGTTATCGTGCTGGAGAGCATTCACCACCGCCTTCAAATGCGGAAGGTTGGGCAAACCATTGAAGAAGCAATCGTGGACGGCGCGGCATCGGCTGCGCACCCTGTTCTTTTCTCCGTACTTGTAATTATCGCGGCACTCATACCGCTGTTTACGATGCAAGGTGTCCCGGGACAGATCTTCGCGCCCATGTCACTAACTTACGGATATGCGCTCATCGGGGCGCTGCTATTCGCCCTACTATTCGCGCCTGTGCTGGCTTCCTGGACGGCAAAGTTCGTCAAGATTGGCGCGCGGGAGACGTTGCTGGTCCGCGGACTGCATTACATTTACGAACGAAGTCTTCGTTGGAGCCTCGAACATCACAAGACTGTGCTTGCGATCGCGCTTCTGGTTTTGGTAGGAACCGGCGTTGGACTGCCTCTTATGGGTGGTGAATTCATGCCCGCTCTGGAGGAAGGGAACTTATGGGTGCGGGCAACGCTGCCTCAGTCGGTTTCCATTGAACAATCCACCAGCATCGCCAATTCATTTCGGAAAACGCTCCTTACCTTTCCGGAGGTAATGAAGGTGACTTCGCAGATGGGTCGTCCCGACGACGGAACCGACATCACCACGTTCAATAATATTGAGTTTATGGTTTTGCTCCATCCGGTTGCGCAATGGCCTCATGGTGTTTCAAAACCCGATCTGGTGCGTGACATGCAAGACAAGCTGGGCACTTTTCCAGGCGTTGACTTAAATTTTTCCCAGAATATTCAGGACAACGTGGAAGAGGCTATGTCCGGTGTAAAGGGCGAGAATTCTCTCAAACTGTTCGGCGACGATCTGAACGCACTTGAGAATAATGCGCAAAAGATCGCGGCTGTCATGGGTTCAGTACGGGGTGTCGCGGACCTGGGTGTGTTCGAGGAGTTGGGCCAGCCGCAACTCCTGATTCGCGTAAACCGCGCGGCCAGCGCGCGGTTTGGTCTCACCGCAGCAGATGTCAACACCGCCGTGCAGGCTGCGATTGGAGGCCAGGCCGTTACACAGATCCTCGAAGGGGACCGCCGGTTCGATTTTGTCGTTCGCTTCCTGCCTCAGTTCCGGAGCACACCCGATGCAATTCGCCGAATCCTGCTTTCCACACCCGAAGGCGGAAACATTCAACTTGGCCAGCTCTGCGACATCGAGTTACAGAGCGGCGCCTTTATGGTTTATCGAGAAGGCGGGCGGCGCTACATTCCGATTAAATTCAGCGTTCGCGGACGTGATTTGGCTGGGACGCTGGAAGAAGTGAAATCGCGCTTGGCGGCAACGGTCCATCTGCCTGATGGGCTGCATTACGTCTGGGCCGGTGAGTATGAAAGCTTGAAACAGGAACAGCACCGGCTCCTGGTGGTTGTCCCGGTGTGTCTTGCGATCATTTTTGCTCTTTTGTTTGTGGCCTTCAATTCCTGGGCGGATGCGCTTCTGATCTTGGTTGTCATTCCGTTTGGCGCGATTGGAGGCGTTCTTTCGCTCCTGATCACAGGAACTCCGTTTAGCATTTCTTCCGCGGTGGGATTTGCGTCCGTTCTGGGCGTGTGCACGCTCGCAGGGGTTGTGCTCCTTTCCGGCATTCGGGAAGCTGAAAAGAGGGAAGGACGCATCGAAGAAGCCGTCGAGAAGGGAGCTCTGGAAAAAATGAGGCCGGTATTAATGGCATGCGCTGCAGCGGGGCTCGGGTTGCTCCCGGCCGCAGTTTCAAGCGGAATTGGAGTTCAGGCTCAGCAGCCGCTGGCGCGCGTCGTTGTCGGCGGGATGATCACGTCACCACTGGCGATCCTCTTTGTACTTCCCGTGATTGTTTCGTTCGCTGTGAAACTTCGCGGTGCAAAATCCAAGCGGAGTTGATGCTCTATAATCGGGCATATCGAAAAATAGCTGGAATTCGATTGTGTCAAATCCCGCAGCCGCGCAGGCCGCGCTTCTCGTAATACTGCTGGTGGTAATCCTCGGCGCGATAGAAAGTGGTGGCGGGTGCGATTTGCGTAACGATGGGTCGGCGAAAGCGCCCGGACTTTTCCTGGCGCTCCTTGGAAGCAATCGCCGCGGCTTCCTGCGCGGCATCGTGGAAAAAGATTGCGCTGCGATATTGAGCGCCCACGTCCGGCCCCTGACGATTTGGCGTCGTGGGATCGTGCGTGGCCCAGAAGATCTCGAGCAGATCATCGTATCGGACCTGCTGGGGATCAAACTCAACCTCGATTGCTTCGGCGTGGCCCGTGCGGTCGGTGCACACCGCTTCGTAAGTGGGATTCGCAAGCTGGCCGCCGGTGTAACCAACCGCGGTCGAGGTCACACCCATTATCCGGCGGAAGTTCGCCTCCACGCCCCAGAAGCACCCCGCTGCAAAAGTCGCTTTTGCCATGGATGTATTCTACCTCGCGCCGATGGATTGATGTTCTGATGGATTGTCTGAAAATCCCGGCAACCCTGCGATACATTAGAATGCCCAGGCACGGCCCAAGATTCAAGGTTGGGAATTTGGGGGAACTGTGAAAATGAGTGAAATCGAGCGCAGTTTCAAGCAGCTCCTAAAGCTATCGGGACTTTTGTTAGCGGCGTTTCTCTTCGGCGCCGCTCCATTGCACGCGCAGCAGGACGCTGTCTATTTTCGGCCCGCCCCCGGCGTCGCACAAGCGACGATTGAAAAAGGCGTCGCGCGTCTCGGCAATTCACTGATCGAAGCCACCTGGCGCGTGGAAGGCGGACACCTTGCAGCAGCAAGTGTGCGCGATCTTATCGGCGCAAAACGAATCACGCCCGGAGCAGACGCCTTCGTCCTAATTTTCAGCGATGGCCGCGTGCTGCGCGCTTCCCAAATGAAGTTTGTTCGCGAGCCCTCGGTTCGCATGATAAATAGTGACTCCGAAACGTCGCAGCTCGCCGCGAGAATGGCTGGGAAATCCGTTGGCGGCGAACTTGCGGATGACGCCGACACGGTTCACGTCCTCTGGCACGCAATTCTTCGCGACGGCGCCAACTACATCCGCCAGGAAATCACCATCGAAGCCCAGAAACAGGACGCGCCGATCCGCGAGATTCGTCTGCTTGATTTGTCGGCGCCGGGCGCATACGTTTCCGGCCACGCGCGCGGCTCGCCCGTGGTCGCGGGAACATTTTTTCTGGGCTTCGAGCACCCGCTTTCGCTCTGCAGCGTCTCCATTAATCGTGCGATTTGCGCGCTCGAGAGGCAGTTGCCTGTGCGCTCCGGCCGGCAAATCACTTACTCCTCCGTTGTCGGCGTTTCGCCCGAAGGACAGCTTCGCCGCGCGTTCCTCTATTACATTGAGCGCGAGCGCGCGCATCCGTACCGCCCATTTCTCCATTACAACTCGTGGTACGACCTCGGCTACTTCACGCCATATACGGAAGCCGACGCGCTTGGTGTGATCAATGCATTCGGCACGGAATTGCACGAAAAGCGTGGAGTCCAGCTCAGCTCGTTTCTATTTGACGACGGCTGGGATAATCCATCGTCCCTCTGGAAATTTGGCGCCGGTTTTCCGCAGGGGTTCACCGCGCTCCGGAGCGCAGCCGAGCGGTACGGCGCGGAACCCGGGGTGTGGCTATCTCCATGGGGCGGCTACGGCCAGCCTCGGCAAAAGCGCCTTGACACCGCGAAGGCCGCCGGCTACGAAATAAATAATTCGGGCCTCGCGCTTTCGGGCCCCAAGTATTTCAATCTTTTCCGCCAAACCGCGCTCGACATGGTGCAGCGCTTTGGCATCAACCAATTTAAATTTGATGGCACCGGAAACGCCAACCAAGTTTTCCCGGGCAGCGACTACGACAGTGATTTTGACGCCGCCATCAACTTAATTGGTGAACTCCGCACGGCGAAGCTCAGCCTCTTCATCAACCTCACGACCGGGACATACCCTTCGCCATTTTGGCTCCGTTACGCCGATTCCATCTGGCGCGGCGGCGAAGACCACAGTTTCGCCGGCGTAGGCTCGAACCGGCAGAAATGGATCACGTATCGCGACGCCGCCACCTATCGTTACGTCGTACGTGAAGGCTCTCTTTTTCCACTGAACTCACTAATGTTGCATGGAATGATTTTTGCAAAACACGCGGACAAACTCGATTCAGATCCAAACGGTGATTTCGCCAGCGAAATTCGCGACTACTTCGGGTCGGGCACACAGCTTCAGGAAATGTACATCTCGCCAGCGTTGCTCAAGCCAGCCGATTGGGACAACCTGGCAGAAGCGGCAAAGTGGTCGGCCGTGAATGCCGCCGTGCTCGTAGACACGCATTGGATTGGGGGCGATCCCGCTGAGCTTGAGGTTTATGGCTGGGCTTCGTGGTCTCCCGCGAAGGGAATTCTAGTGTTGAGGAATCCGAGCGATAAGGAGCAAGGCATCGACATTGATGTCGCGCGCGCATTTGAGCTACCGAAGGGCGCACCCGAGCGCTACTCGGCCCAGAGCCCATTCAAGGAGGATGCAAGGAAGAGCCCAGCAGTCCTGCTTGCAGGAGGGCAGCCGCATAGGTTCACGCTCGCGCCATTTGAAGTGCTCGTGATGGATGCAACCCCGCAAATTCCGTCGCCCGCTCCAAAGCCGCCTGTGAAGAAGAACTAACCATGGATCATCGCGACCCACTCGACCGCGTCGAAGTCCTGGAGACACTTCAGCTTCTTGTTGCGACACCGTCCGTGAACCCCACTCTTGCCCCCGGCGAAGGCAAGGGCGAAGCCGCCATCGCCGCCGCGATTCGCGATTGGTTTGCCGCGCACGGAGTGGAATGTTGGCTTGAAGAAGCCGCTCCCGGCCGCCCAAACGCAGTCGCGCGCGCGGGAAGTGGCGAGGGACCTGCGCTGGTCCTCTGCGCCCACATGGATACAGTCAGCACGGAGGGTATGACCATCCCGCCCTTTGAGCCGCGCGTGGATGGCAACCGCGTCTACGGCCGCGGGAGCTATGACATGAAGGGCGGCGCCGCGGCGATCCTCTGCGCAATGGCGAAGCTTGCGAAGGAGCCGCTGCATGGCAGTGTAACGGCCGCGCTCGTCGCCGATGAAGAATACGCCAGTATCGGCGCGCAACACTTCGTCGCAAATCACAGAGCGGACTCTTGCATCGTTACGGAGCCGTGCGACAAAAAACTCATCCTGGCCCACAAGGGTTTCGTGTGGGCGAAAATCACCACGGAAGGCCACGCGGCGCACGGCAGCCGGTGGGATATTGGCATTTGCGCCATTGCGCGCATGGGCCGGATCATCGCCGCGCTCGATGAATTTGACCGCAAGCAGCTTCGCGCGCGCACTCATCCTTTGGTAGGCCCCGCCTCGCAACACTGCTCGACAGTCCGTGGCGGCGCGGGCCTGAGCACGTATGCTCCGACATGCACGCTCGAGGTCGAGCGCCGCACGCTCCCGGGCGAGACCCCGGAGCAGGTGCTCGATGAGCTTCGCACCATAATCGCAAGCGCGGGAGAGCAAGCGGCCGTGCGCCTCATGCTGACGCAGCCGCCGCTAGTGTGTTCCCGTGACGCGCGCATCGCGCAATGCGTGCGCGATGCCGCCGCCAAAGTGACTGGCAACACACCCCAGGAAGGCGGCGTCGCCTATTGGATGGACGCCGCCCTTTTCGCCGCCGCCGGAATGGAAACTGTCAACTATGGCGCGGACGGCGCCGGTGCCCATGAAGCCATCGAATGGGCAGAACTGGATTCAGTCGTAACCTGCGCCAGGGTCCTAGTGGAGTCCGCCCGCAAGTTCTGCTCAAAAGAGGCCTAAAATGGGGGGTTTTGCAGACCCCGGGACGAAGTCCTAGTCCCTGTGGAAATCTCCGGGGTGGTTGTGCCCAATGTTGCATATCGCTGCACATTCCGAGGGATTTGGGGTTGACACGTTTGTGAGGGCCCCCTAGGATAGCCATGGATACCTCTCGGAGGTTACTGTGCGTAGACAGGCACAACTCGTTTCGATTGTTGCACTTGCACTTACTTTGGCATCTATTCCGGCAATTGCCGGACCTTCTTCATCCCTTGGTGTGGTTACCGGAGCGGACAAAGCAAACGTTGCTCGGGTAGCTGCCGTAGATGGTACTAGTGTTTATGACGGCGATATCATATCTACTCAGCCAACAGGTGCCATTCGTCTCCGGATGGGGCAATCCCAGCTAGTGCTCGCGGGCAATTCCACCGTCATGTTGCACAAGACGGATACAGGCGTCTACGCGACACTCCTGCGCGGTATGGTGCGTTTCTCTAGTGTGCCGGGCTCTCCTCTTGAAGTTCGAGCTCTGGATTCGCTTGTCATTCATGCGAAGGGCGACAAACAGGTGGTTGGCCAGTTGACCCTCGTTGGCCCAACACTGTTTGAGGTCGGGAGCAGTAAAGGCGATCTCACTGTGAGCATTGACGGCGCCGATCACGTCGTGGCGGAATCTACGGCCTATCGAGTCAGCATGGATGATGCAAACGGCGGGTCCAACAACTCTCCCGGAAGGCGCGGCGCATTTTGGATTTGGTTCCCGATTGCCTTAGTTACATTGGCTGTTGTCATCCCACTCGTTCTCGTTTTTGAAAGCCCCAGCACGCCTGGAAATTAATTCAAAACTTTTTATTTATCGGGCGGGACTTTAACGAGTCCCGCTCGATTTGATTTTTGGGTATGCATATTCCCTGCGGATGAGTTTCGTTTGGCAGGCGCGAAAAAACTAATCCGTGCGGCAAAGAAGTGTTTTGAATGGATCTACCAGAATTCGTTTGGGCGCAAATCGCGTGACGAATCGAAAGGAAGTTTTCTCCCCGCTGGTGGTCACATGGCCGAGCAGTTCAGGTTTTCCCAGTGCGTTTTGTGTGTACAGTGGCACGCTTTCCAGAAAAGTAGAAGGCACGTCCGATTGATTCAGGCTGCCTTTCACCACGTATTCCTCGCCCGATTTTTGGACCGTGAATTCAACCTTGTAATGGGGAATCCCTGTCGCGCGGACCCATTCATCGAAAAACCATTCCATGGAGTGGTCGCCCTCCAAATTCATGGCAGGCAGCATCGTTTTTTCAAGGGCGCCCTGCAGGTCTGCTGTCGTAAGAAATCCTCTTTGGTGTGATTCGGTGAGTGATCGAATCAACGCAACAAAGCGCTCGTCCGGGTCTTTGGCTGAGGTATTCCTTAGCATCATCCGGATCATGTGAAACACCCAGGTCGCCTTTGCATAAGTCACTTCGTCGTACCCGTCAAGGTTCAGCGATGAGCGCAATCGGTACCCGAGCGCCAATGGCCCCGTCGAATCCACCGGGTCTTCTTTGCCGGGAAGGTTTGCGGTCAGGCTGTCCTTGTACCGGTTCAGCCAGATATTTAGCGCGTGCCCTGAATCCTTTCGGCTTTCGGCGAACATCAGCGCGATATAGTTGGCAATTCCTTCGCTGATCCATTGGTCGCGGTAGCTGTGCCACGCCACCGTGTTTCCCCACCACTGGTGCGCCGCCTCGTGATAAGGGACGATTTCCGTGAAATGTTCTTGCACAACTTTATTCAAGCCGATGCGGCGCTGCGTTTCGGTTGACAGGAAAGAATACGTCGGCAGATATAGAAGTTCCGGCCATCCCTGTCCGAATGTCCCGGGAATCTGCGAAACCTCCAGATGCTCAAATGGAAACGGCCCGCCGAAGCGCCCGAAAAACTGTACCGCCTGCGCAATCTCCTCACCGAGCTGGTGGAGACCGGCCGCCGGATTCGGCGCGACGTTCGGAACTGAAGAAGACCCATTCAACATCGGATGGACTACGCCCGGGCTGGCTTCTTCTGGCACGGGCGTAAGGATGGTCCGGCGGCTCGGCCGCGTTTCAAGCACTTGTTCCAGTTGCGAATTGGCATACATATTTATCTTCACGCCGGCGGAATCCACACTACTCACGCTGTAAGCGCCAAGGTTGAAGCCTGCCACCAGCACAGGTTTTTCAGAGCGCCAGTGTCCCTCGCGCCAGTCTCCATCTTCGTGTTCATCCAGTTTTTGGCCGGTCGCCACCAGGCGGAGAGAATGCGGCCAGCGAAATTTCATATCGAACGTGGCGAATGTATCCAGACCGCTCACATGCGGATACCAGGTGCCATGCTCGCCGACATAGAAAACTCCATTGCCGGCGTTGCGAATCACCTGCCCGCGGTAAGAAATACGCAATCTAAATTCCTTGCCCGCCTGAGCGATTTCCGGGAGGACCACGATCAAGGAGTCGTCGTCGGGGGAGGCGGCATCCTGTCCCTCAACCGGCTCACCCTGAAAGAATTCCAGGGGGCGGTCATTTTCATCCGCCACGGAATCCACTCGGAGCAGGTTGGAAAGCTCCAGGGACACCGCTCGTTCTCCTGTGCCGACCGCTCCCAGAGAGAGAGTGGCTACGCCCGACAAGGTTAAGTCCGGCCGAACTGTTGTTTCCAGCGAATAGCTCAACGGCGAAAATGGAGCGCTGCTGTCCGCCACATTTGGGCGGCGGTAAGACGTCCATATATCGAAAAGCAAGTGGTCGTTAACTATCTTCGGCTGCCCCAACAAGACCTGTTCTGGGCGGCGATTATCAATCAACACGTCAAATGGGCCGGAAACCTGCCCGACGAATCCGGCGTAGAAATAGGGTAGGGGCCGCGAAGCCAGCAGGTCCGTGAGAACTCGGAGGGAATGTCCGGGGTTAAGGGAAGCAATGAGGGGATCCCATTCCGAGGCAAGGTCCGGGTCCGATCCGGTTATCGCTCCCGCCGCTAGAAGGGCGGAGTGAAGTTCTTCAGCGGTTCCATCGTCAAAGCGCGCATACGTCTTTGTGAATTCTTGGTCCAACAAAGGCGTGCCGAGAAACCGGGCCATGGACGCCTTTTCGATTGGGTCGCGCGGGATCGCTAGGATGTGTCCGCGGCCTGAAAAAACAAACCCCGTCACCTTGCCTTCAAAGGGTTCGAGAAACGCGATCTCTCCTTCGATAAAGGTGATATGTACCGCGTCGCGGCGCAGGTCGAGGTCCTTTACGTTGTAGATTTGGCCGGGATTGACGCGCAGCGCGTTCAACGCACTGTAAATCGCGTGTGCCGGAGGAGTTGGCGGACTCTGCGCGCGGGCCGCATCACGAAGGCTGCCGGAAAGCACACCAGTCCCAATCACTAAAAACAACGTGGCGCGAAACATGGCTCGAACTGTGGCCCAAAACATGACCCGCACTACCCCACCCATAGTTTTTGACTGTAGCAACTTAAAGCAAGCCCCCGCAACCATAGTCCCATCTACCGGGGCGCAGCACGTAAAATAATAGAATGCGCCTCCGCAGCGCCTTTGGTGCATTCATCGTACTGGTGTCTGCCGCCGGACTCTCTCCGGCGAATGCGGACACCATTGTGCTCAAAAATGGCCGTCGCATCGTCGTTGACACCGCGACGGAATCCGGCGAGCGCGTCACAGGAGTTACTTCGGCAGGCGAAATTTCATTGCCGAAGTCCATGGTCGCGCGGATTGAACACTCGCCGGTCGCGCAAATCTCTTCAGCAAGTGTGAATCCCGAAGCAAGTTCGCTGCCCATCGCCCCGCCCGCGACAACTCCGACCGGCGCTTTCGACCCCGCCGTAATCACCAACACGCTTCACGACGGCGCGATTGATACCGCTTACATATCCCGGCTCGACCAGGAGGCGTTGACCGGCGCCCCCAACGCTGCCTTTCGCGCTTCGGTCGCGCATCATGCCGCCGCGCAATTTGAAATGGCGCGCGGAAACGTAAACGCTTCGATGGACCAGGACCGCCAGGCCCTCCTGCTTCAACCTGAGAGTGCGCCACTCCTCCTAAACGTTGCCTACGGCTACCTGCGCCTCAGCGAGTTCTCCACCGCCCTCGAATATCTCGAGAGGGCCAAGCGCGCCGCCCCCGATTCAGCCGACGTCGCCAAGCTGATGGGTTGGGCGGAGTACGGGCTGAACCGCATCCCCGAAGCTGTCGCCGAATGGAAGCGCGCGCAAAAACTTCAGCCGGACCCCGAGGTCGCCAAGGCGCTTGAAAAGGCTGAACGCGACGCTCGCGCGGAGGTTGGCTTCCGCGAAGGGCAAACCACGCATTTCATGATTCGCTATTCAGGCAGCGCCGCGCCGCTGCTCGCGGGCGAGATCCTGCACACACTCGAGATCCACTTCGGGCAAATCAGCGCGTTGCTGGATTACACTCCGCCGGAGCCAATCGGCGTAATCCTTTACACCGAACAACAATTTCTGGATATTACGCGGGCGCCATCCTGGGCCGGAGCTATCAACGACGGGCGCATCCGCATCCCCATTCAGGGTCTCAATTCCGTCACAGACGAGCTCTCCCGCGAATTGCGTCATGAGCTTACGCACAGTTTTCTGCAACAAAAAACGCGCGGCCACTGTCCCGCCTGGATACAAGAAGGAGTTGCGCAATGGGTGGAAGGGCGACGCGTCGGCGCCGCCGCTCGCGCGCTCCTGAACGCCTACGACCAGCAAGCCGCCATTCCACTTCGCGACCTGGAGATTTCGTGGATGAATCTTTCCGGCACGGGCGCGAGCTTCGCCTACGGATGGTCGCTGGCCGTTGTCGAAACGATTCTTTCCACCGGAAACATGAATGATGTCTCGCGCCTTCTCGATTCCCTCGCAAATGGGAGTTCCGCAGAGGCGGCCGTCCACTCAATTCTCCACGTGACCTACTCGGAACTGGAACAGCAGACAGCGGACTACCTCCGCAGAACTTATTCCTATTAGCGTTGAGATTCGGTCAGAGTGTGGCGAGAAGTGCGGCGATCAGCGCTGCGCGCGGCGCCAGTGCGCGAATCAATATATTCTCGCGCATGCTGTGAGCGTTTTCTCCGATGGCGCCCAACCCATCCAGCGTCGGAATTCCGATTGCCGCGGTGAAGTTTCCGTCGGATCCTCCGCCAACAGATACTTCGCTGATTGGGATTCCCATCCGCGCTCCCAGTTCTACTGCATGCTTATAAAGCGCTCCGGTCATCTTGCGTTCCATAGGCGGTCGTGAGAATCCGCCGCGGATTCCCAGCCGCGCTCCCTTCAGGATGGGGCGCAAGCTGTGAAAGCGTTTTTCGAGACGGCGCATGTCACTCGCGCGCGAAACTCGGATGTCAACCTGCGCGCGCGCTTCGGCGGCGATCACGTTTGAGCGCGTGCCGCCGCTGGCCACATTCACATGGACGCCGATCCCGCGCTTCGGCTGATTCCACTTGGCGATCTTCGCGATTTGCAAAGCCAATTCGTGCACCGCATTGATGCCTTCCTCGGGCTTCAGTCCGCTGTGCGCCGCGCGCCCAACCGCGCGCAATTCGATTTCGCCCACGCCCTTCCGGGCCGTTTTCAATGCCCCGCGTGGTTCTCCGGATGGTTCCAATACGAGCACGGCGTCGCTGCGCCTCGCCTCTCGTTCGATCGCCCGGAGAGAAGCAAAGCTGCCGATCTCTTCATCTGAAGTCCAAAGGCACGCAATCTCTTTGCGAATACGAATTCCCGCGCTGGAAAGTGCATCCACCGCAGCCAGTGCCAGCGCCAGGCCGCCCTTCATATCGAACGTCGCGGGGCCCCACGCCCGCCCACGCGCCACTTTGAAGGGCGTCGCACCAAGCGCGCCCTTGTCGTAAACCGTGTCCAGGTGCCCGAGTAGCAGAATCCGCCCTGCAGGGCGCCCTGGCCCGCGCCACAACGTCACAAGCAAATGATTGCCGCGTTCCATTTCCTTCAGTATGCGCACGTGTGCGCCACGTTTGCGCCACTCTGCGGCCACAATGCGCCCGAAGCTGTCCACCGCATTCTTGTCATAGGAAGGTGATTCCGCGCGAACAAACCGCCCAAGGAGCCTCAACGTCTCTCCTTGCCGCGACTTAAGGACGGCGATCAGGCTCCGCAGTTCAGGATTGGCGAGCATCGCGAAGTCATGCTAACAAGCCCGCACACGCGCCACAAGCCTGCTGTCTGGCGCCATTTTCGCGATGGATCATTTTCCCCTTGAGAATCCTGTCAACTTCTGAGAAAAGGATGGACACGACAAAAATGTATGCTCCCGCCGGAACTTGGCGGTGTTTTTCATTTTAGGCCGCATTCCTTGCCGAAAATCTCATCCCTGGCAGCCGCAAGGTTTCGCGCTCCCTCTCGATTCGCGTATAATTCATTGATTCCTTTGGGCGAAACGCTCTATCCAGATATGACGCATTCCCCGTACCCGGGCGGCAGCGCGGCGGGCGCGCGGAAAAGGAGTGGCAATGCTTTTTGACACAAACGGCATCCAGAAAGTCTTGCCGCATCGCTATCCCTTTTTGATGGTGGATGCCATCTTGGAGATGGAGCTGCGTAAGTTTATTGTCGGGTTGAAGAATGTGTCCATTGAGGAGTCATATTTTCAAGGGCATTTTCCCGGCAATCCGATTATGCCGGGTGTGCTGATTATCGAAGCCCTCGCACAGACCGGTGGCTTCCTGCTGCTCCAGGAATTTAAAGACCGCGATAAGAAGCTGCTCTATTTTGTCGCGGTTGACGAGGCTCGCTTTCGCCGTCCGGTTGTCCCCGGTGATCAGCTTCACCTCCGCGTCACCGTCCTCAACGGGCGCGGCGATTTCTTCAAAATGCGCGGCGAAGCGCGAGTGGATGGCGAACTGGCGGCTGAGGCGACACTTATGTGCAAGGTCGTGGATCGCGCGGCCATTCCTGCGCCAAACCAGAAATGACCGAAACCAAAATTGGCCGCATGGGTTCAATCAAGGAAGACCCTTCAGAGAAGACCATTCGAGGATGAGCAAAGCAGGAGCAGTCGAGACAGTTCACCGGCCCGCCGGCGTGAAGATTGACGCGAGCGCCGTTGTGTCGCCGCGCGCGCGCCTCGGCGAAGGTGTCGAGATCGGACCGTGGGCGTGGGTCGGCGATGACGTGGAATTAGGCGACGCCTGCCGCGTGATGCCGCACGCGTTCCTGCAAGGCCCGGCGCGCCTTGGACGCGAAAATGTTTTTTATCCGTTCTGCTCGATCGGCACCGACCCGCAGGATTTGAAATTTGCCGGCGAGCGCACGGACGTTGTTATTGGCGACGCCAACCAGTTCCGCGAGTACGTCACCGTAAGCCGGGGCACGGCGCAAGGGCATACAACGACTCGCGTCGGCAACAATAATCTTTTTATGGTGCAATCGCACGTCGCTCACGATTGCGAAGTCGGCAGCCACACGGTATTCGCGAACTCAGCCACGCTCGCCGGCCACGTCGCCGTCCAGGACTTCGTCACCATAGGCGCATTCAGCGCCGTGCATCAATTCTGCCGCGTCGGGCGATACGCTTATATCGGCGGCTTCACGGTCGTAACGCAGGACGTTCCGCCATTCAGTCTCGTCGTCTCGAAGCGAGAGACGCACCTGTTCGGCGCAAATAAAATTGGGCTCGAGCGGCGCGGTTTTTCCGGGGAACGCATTCGCGAAATCGAAGGCGCCTTCCGCCTGCTCCTGCGCTCGAAGCTCAACACTACGCAGGCGGTCGAGCGCATGCGCGAAACCCTCGGGGGCTCCGCCGACGTCCAAGAGATGATCGCGTTCATCGAATCTGTTGCGCGCGGTGTAACCAAGTAGGTCGCCCAAATGGGCATGCCTAATTCATCCAACACATTCGCCGGAGCGCCCGCCCCTCAGTGGGGGCTTATCGCCGGGAACGGCCGCTTCCCGTTTCTCGTGCTGGAAGGCGCGCGCAGCCAGGGGATTGAAATGGCGGTTTTTGCGCTGCGCGAAGAAGCTTCGCCGGAACTGGAGAAGGTCGCGAAGCGCGTACACTGGGTCGGATTGGGAGAACTCAGCCGCACGATCGATCTGCTGCATAAGGAAAGCGTCACCAAGGCCGTGATGGCGGGCCAGGTGAAACACAACAAAATTTTTGCTTCGATTCGCCCGGATTGGCGGCTTGCGAAATTGCTTTTCTCGCTCCCACGCAAGAACACAGATTCGTTGATTGGCGCCGTAGCGCGCGTGCTTGAATCCGAGGGGATCACTCTCGTGGATTCGACTGCATTCCTGAAGCCGCTCGTTCCGGACCCCGGCGTGCTCACAAGACGCGCGCCAAGCGAGCGCGAAGCCGCTGATATTGCATACGGTCTTGACGTCGCGCGCCATATCGCCGCGATGGACCTGGGGCAGACCGTCGTCGTGCGCGACCAGGCCTGCGTCGCCATCGAGGCTATGGAGGGCACCGACGAAACTATTGAGCGCGCCGCGCGAATCACCGGAGGCGCCGAGTTGACTGTCGTTAAAGTTAGCAAGCCGGGCCAAGACATGCGGTTCGATGTTCCCGTAATCGGCCTCCCAACCATCGAAGTAATGAAGCGTTCTCGCGCGACCGCACTGGCCATTGATGCTGCGCGGACATTGCTCTTCGATCGCGCCCAGCTTATCGATGCTGCCGACGCAAGCGGCATTACGATTCAGGCATTTGAGCCCGCCGCCGAGCCAGCCGGCGCGCCGGGCGCGACCATAGCGATCACCACGGCAGGTAAACGATGAGCGCAGGCCGCATTCGCGTAGCGGTTGTCGGTGTTGGCGATTTTGGCCGCAATCACGCGAGGGTCTATCGCGAATTGCCGCACGCTGAGCTAGTTGGCGTGGTGGACCAGAATGCCGAGCGCGCCGTCCGGGTTGCCGCGGAATTTGGCACCGAGGTATTGCCAAACATCGAGGCGCTTGAAGGCCATGCAGATGCCGTCAGCCTTGCAGTGCCCACGGCGCTCCACGCGAGCATCGGCTGCGAGTTGTTGCGCCGCGGAATTGACATCCTCGTCGAAAAGCCCATGGCCGCTTCGCTCGCCGAAGCCGACGAATTGATCGCTGCGGCGCGGCCATCGAAGCGCATCCTGCAGGTCGGGCACCTGGAGCGCTTTAATCCGGCCATCATCGCCGTGGAAAAAATCATGCGCCGCCCGCTTTTCTTTGAAGTTCACAGGCTGGGCATTTTTTCGCCGCGCAGCCTGGATATTGACGTAATTTTCGACGTGATGATTCACGACCTGGACATCTTGCTGGCGTTGGTAAAGGAACCCGTCACGGACTTGAAAGCCGTGGGAATCCCTGTCGTCTCAGAAAAAGTTGACATCGCCCACGCCCGCCTTGAATTCGCAGGCGGCGCGGTGGCAAATATTACGGCCAGCCGCGTTTCCACCGAGCGAGTGCGAAAGATGCGTTTCTTTCAGGAGCAGGAGTACGTTTCACTGGACTACACTCGTCAGGATGCGTTGCGCGTTCGAGTCAAGAAGCCTGGCCCGGAGCCGGATTTCGATTTTGAAAAACTGGCGACAGAACCAAAGGAACCTCTCTGTTCCGAGCTGGAAGCGTTCCTGGAATCTGTGCAAACCCGCAGGACGCCGCGGGTGGATGGCGCCGCGGGACGCAGCGCGCTGGAGCTTGCGGAACGAGTTGCCGCAAGCATCCTCGAACATGGCCGGCGCGTCCAACTAAGTGCATTTGTGTCTCCAATGGCAGGAAAATGATAGGCAGATTACTGGTTCCTTCAAATTCGCGCGCCTTGTCCGAGTCGGCCCCTGAAAATGGCCAGCGGCGGAAGACTCCGCTCGACCTGCGCACCATTATTCCCGCCGACCTGCCAAAGATGGAGCTGGACGCCAGAACCAATATCCCGGCGTACATGCCGCTTGACGTCCTGTCGAACCGCCAGGTAATTCCGCGCGATTTGCCGATTAATCCGTTGGATACAAGGCGCACAACTCCATCATACGTACCACTCGCTGTGCTCGGCACTCCAGTGGCTGTGCCGAAGGATGCGAAGCTGCCGCAAATTGCGCCGGGGCCCGTGCAATTGCACCATCCGGCGGAAATGCCGGAATTGCTCGAACCGGACGTCATGACAACAGGCGAAGTAAACCTGTTTCCACAGGCGCCCAGCGCTTTTCAGGAAGAAAAACGGTGGGTACTTCGCGGGGCGTCCGCCATTCTTCATGCGGCTGCGATCGCATTGATTCTTTTCATTTCCGCGTTCCTCCCGGCACACACTCCCACCCAGGAAGAGATCGAGACGGCGGCGCGTTCGCTCGGAGAGTTGTACTTGCCCCCAGACATGAAATCTCTCCGGCAACAGACGCCGGTAGTAAACACTCCGGCGGTGCACATAGATCCCAATGTGATCCGGCGCCTTACTCCTCCGGAGCCGCCCCCGGGCCCGACCCAGGCGCCCGTCATGAATCCGCCAAGAGACACGAGGGAACCTTCGCCACTTCCCGGACCGAGTGCGACGCCGAGTCTCCCGCCCGCGCCCACGCCGCGACTAGACGCTCCATCTCCAATACCAAACCTTGAGCCGATCAAGCCAATCCAGGAACCAACTAATGGCGGCCTGACAATTCCACGATATTCGCCCGGCCGCGCCATTCAACAATCGCTTGACGATGTCGCCCGCAGAGGCGGCGGCCCAACCGGTGTAGGTTTTGATGGAGTAGTTCCAGGCGCGGGAGGCGGAGGCTCCGGGCAAGAGATGGGCGGCGGTCTTACAATGTTGACGCCCACCGAAGGCGTCGACTTCGACAGTTATCTAAGACGCGTTCTGGACAGCGTGAGGCGCAATTGGTATTCAATCATCCCTGAATCTGCGAGGATGGGCGAAAAGGGCAAAGTGTACATAGACTTTGAAATCTTGCGTGACGGCTCGGTTCCAGGATCTGAACCCATTTTGATGATGACGAGCGGAAAGGATCCGCTTGACCACGCCGCAATGTCGTCGATTCGCGCCTCAAGTCCATTCGAGCCGCTGCCCCGGGCTTTTGGTGGTCCTCTCATCAAATTGAGGTTCGCTTTCTATTACAATATAACTCCGCCCTCCGGCGTACAGTGAGACCAACGCGCAATCAGGTCCTGGGAATGATCCTTCTCGGGTTCGTCGCGCTCATTTTCTTGCTATTGCGGTATGGAAAGATTTTTTGATGCCGTCATCATTGACTGAAAATATTTCGCCACTGGCCGTGATCGTCGGCCCGACGGCTTCCGGGAAGTCGGCTCTGGGTGCGTGGCTTGCCGATCGTCTCGGCGGCGAAGTTGTCTCTTGCGATTCAACGCAGGTCTATCGCGGCTTTGACATCGGCACCGCCAAGCCCACACAAGCTGAGCGTTGCAGCGTGCCACACCATTTGATTGATGTGCTCGAACCGAATGAGGTTTTCACCGCGGGAGACTATCGCCGCCGTGCGGTTGCCGTACTCGCGGATTTGAAGGAGCGCGGCAGGCTTCCCGTGATGGTTGTCGGGACCGGCCTTTATCTCCGTGGGCTGCTCGAAGGATTATCCGACGCACCTCTGCGCTCTGACGAGTTGCGCACGCGCTTAATCGCCCGCGCGGATCGCCGCCGCCCCGGCTATTTGCACCGGCTCCTGAATAAAATGGACCCCGAGGCAGCCGCCAAAATCGCGCCACAGGATTCGCCGAAGCTCATTCGTGCAATTGAGGTTTGCGTCCTCGCCGGGAAACCAATCACGGAAGTTCATCGCTCAGGCCGCCAGCGGCTCGAGGGCTTTCGCCCTGTGAAGGTCGGTCTCCTGCCGGATCGCAATGCCCTTTACGAACGGATCGAGGGCCGTACCGCGGAGATGATTGATCACGGATGGCTCAACGAAGTCGCCGCGCTAGTGGGGAACGGAATCCCCGCCACAGCCAAGCCGTTTTCATTCATCGGTTACAAGGAATTGCGCGCGCACCTCGAAGGAAAGCTCGAACTGGCAAAAGCCATCGCCGCCACACAACAGGCCACGCGCCGCTATTCTAAGCGGCAGCTGACATGGTTTCGCAAAGAGCCGGACGTTCGCTGGTTCGAGGGGTTTGGGGATGACGCGAAAGTAATGCAAGCTGTGCTGCAGCACTTGCAGGAAGAGTTGGGGATTGCTCGCAAAACTGCAACTCCCGGAAATCCATGAAGGCCCCGGCCATTCCATGAAATCTGTCCGTACAACAGACTCCCGCGAGCGCGCGCTGCTCGTTGGCTTGGGGCGCAAGCGCCCATCCCGCGTGCCCGGCACGGAGCCGGGCCATGCCGAGCGCGAGTCGCTTGACGAACTCGCCGAACTCGTCCGCAGCGCGGGCGGCACTGTCGCCGGCTCCATTCTGCAAATGCGCGATAAGCCCGATCCCGCAACGCTCGTCGGGGCAGGCAAGCTTGAAGAAATCGAAATCGAGGCGCGCACTCACAAGGCGCCGCTCGTAATTTTCGACGCAAGCCTCACGCCCTCGCAGCAGCGCAATATCGAAAAAGCGCTCGATTGCCACGTGATTGACCGCACGCAGCTCATTCTCGATATTTTTGCCCGCCATGCGCGCAGCCGCGAAGGCCAGTTGCAAGTGGAGCTTGCGCAATTGAATTACTTATTGCCGCGCCTCTCCGGACGCGGCACCGAACTCTCGCGTCTCGGCGGCGGCATCGGCACGCGAGGCCCAGGCGAACAAAAACTCGAAACGGACCGCCGGCGTATTCGCGATCGCGTTGGCCGCATCAAACAGAATATCGAGGACGTGCGCAAGCAGCGTGCCAGGCGTCGCGAAGCGCGCCAGGCTGTCCCGCTCGGCACGGTCGCGCTTGTGGGTTACACCAATGCAGGCAAGTCCACACTCTTCAACGCGCTTTCCAGGGCGGGAGTTCTCGTTTCGCCGAAAATGTTCGCTACGCTCGATCCCACGGTTCGCGCGGTCCGCCTGCCTTCGGGCCGCCGCGTGCTACTTTCGGATACCGTCGGTTTCATCCGCGATTTGCCACCCGCGCTTATCGCGGCTTTTCGCGCGACCCTTGAAGAAGTGCAGGAAGCCTCGCTTCTGCTGATAATCTCCGACATTTCCAATCCCTACCATGCGGAGCAGGATGCGGAAGTCGAGAAGGTCCTCGCGAAACTTGGCGTCGGCGATCGGCCGCGTCTCCAGGTGTGCAACAAGATTGACAAGCTCCCGGCTGAAGAACTCGATGGACTTCTCGCCGCAAACGGTAACAAAGCGTTTGTCTCCGCATTGAATGGAACCGGGCTCACCGATTTGCTCACCCGCATGGACGCTGCAATGCCAGTAGATCCCGTCGTGCGTCTCCGTCTCCGAATTCCTCTCTCCGACGGCCGCACTCTCGCGCTCGTCCACGCTTTGGGCCGGGTTCTCAGTTCCACCGTCGAGGAAACTTCCATGAATCTCGATGCAGATCTTCCCGAATCCCTCGCTCGCCGGGTAAGTTTTTACGCCATCGAAGGCGTTAGCCCAGCGGCGGTGAATTAAGATCTTGCGCGGTTCTTTCGGAGGCACCGAAGGTGTGATTCGCCGTAAACCGCTTTTAAGAGTGAACTTAGTGCCCTCCCACCCGCACTTTTTGGCTCGGGAACCGCTTCGACGGAGAAATCCCCGCCTGTGGATAAACCTGTGGAAAGCCGCGCCACTAAGTCTTGCTTTTCCAATGACATCGCTAGCCGTCCAGAAAACAGGCGCCTCGTTTGGCCGCTAACCTATGTGTTTTCAGCAAGTTACAGTCAGTAGGGTGTTTTGCCCGTGTTGACGCCGCAACAAAGTTAACTTTTCGTGACACTTGGGTTTTGCACAGTTTCGCAGCACTCGCATGCGCAAGTGGTTATCCTGCTTTGACTTGCGGGCGGTGACCTTTCATCGGAATCGCTCATGGCCGACATGGTCTTCACTCCCGTTGACTGCGGTATTACGGAAGTCTATAGTTGGCCCAGCGGTAGGGAAGTTTGGCAAGCGGGGCCATGCGCCCCGGCAACCAATGAATCTGCCTAACGCGCTCACCATCCTGCGAATTTTTTTCGTCCCGCTTCTCGTTGTGGTGCTTCTCACGCGCCAGCCAAACGTGATTCTCTGGGGCGTATCCATTCCATTTGTCATCTGGGGTGTACTGATTCTGTGGGCCGCCGCGGCCACGGATTGGGCGGATGGTTATTTCGCGCGGCGTCGCGGGCAGGAGACGACACTAGGCATCTTGCTGGATCCGATCGCGGATAAACTGCTCATTTCCGCCGCATTTATTTCGCTCGTGGAAATGCATCTCGTACCCGCATGGGTGGTGGTAATTATCATTGGACGCGAGTTCATCGTTCTCGGCCTCCGCTCCATCGCTTCGGCGGAGGGGCTCACAATCAAGGCTTCCGCGCTGGGCAAAGTTAAAATGGGATTGCAAGTTGTCGCGGTCACCGCGGAAATCCTACGCGCTAAGCAAGAATTTCTAAAGCCCTACGCGCTTGTGCTGCTTGGGCTGGTGGTTGTAAGCGCCACAATTTCCGCGGTGCAATACTTTCTTCAGTTCTGGAATCAGGTGGATAGCAGCATCAAACAACGCCGGCGCTTGCGCCTGACCGAGCGGCGCAAAAAAACGCAGGATGCCCCCATACTCTAGCCAATCCCTCAGCAAGGAAGACCAGCGCATCCTGCTGGAGATTGCACGGCGCGCGATTGTCGAAGCTGTCGTGCATGCTCATATTTGGAAGCCCGAAATTGTGCAAGGTGCGTTCGGCGAGCAGCGCGGCGTTTTTGTCACGCTCGACCGCCGCAGCAAATTGCGCGGATGCGTCGGGCAGATCACCGCACCCGATCCACTCGCGCAGGCAGTTGCATATTGCGCTGTCGCGGCCGCGCGCGATGACACGCGCTTTTCTCCCGTTCGTCCGCAGGAAGTCGCCGAGCTTACGATTGAAATTTCCGTTCTTTCTCCCATGGAAGAAATTCACTCACAGCAGATTGAAATTGGAAGGCACGGTCTCATGGTTTTGCGCGGCCGGCAGCGCGGACTTCTCTTGCCGCAAGTGGCCGTCGAGCATCGCTGGACGCGTGAGCGTTTCATCCAGGAAACTTGCGACAAAGCCGGCCTGCCCGAAGGCGCATGGAAATCGCCCGAGACGCAGCTACTTGGCTTCACATCGGAGTTGTTTTCGGAAGCGGATTTCCCCGCCGCCGTTTCCAAATCTTCCAGTGAACCATCCGGCCGCGGCGCGGTTTGACGCGCGACTCTTCACATTCCATGAAACGTGCTCCCCATCCCCGCGCGTCTGACTTAACCGGACAATTCCTCGAAACCGTTTAAGGAGCTACAAGAACGTTCCATGACAGCGATTGATCTCTGCGCTTATGTAGGACTGGTCGCCGTCGGGCTGGTCACAGCCAACATGCTGCTGGGGTTGCTGATGGCGCTGCGCTACAGCCCATGGCGCTACTGGCCGCACAGGCACTTCAACTACTTCCGCCTCCACAATTGGACGGGCTATCTGCTGCTTGGCACATCCATTTTGCATCCGGTGATTTTGCTTTTCTCACCCACGGCGCGGTTCCGCCTAATGGACATCATCTATCCGGTTCATTCGCCCAGCCAGCCGCTTGACAACACCATCGGCGCAATCGCCCTCTATCTCGTGATGGTCGTCGTCATAACCTCGTATTTTCGCGTGCGCCTCGGCCGCCATACCTGGAAGTCATTTCACTTCGTGATTTACGCTGCCGCGATCGCGCTCTTCTGGCACAGCATTTTCACCGACTCCGAATTGAAGAATTCGCCCACGGATTTCCTTGACGGCGAAAAAGTCTATATCGAGCTTTGCCTGATTCTGGTGGCGGCCATCGGCATTCTCCGCTGGCGCCATGCTGTACGCAAAGCCCGCGAGGCGCACTCGTAAGCAGTCAAGCCAGGAAACAAAAGGGCCGGCTCGCGCCGGCCCTTTACCGCTACTTCGGCACCACCGATTTGGTGCCGCTCCAACTACCTGCGCCGCCGCTAAAGTGCCAGCGAACGTTTACCTTTTCCTTGGTGTCGGTGGAAGAGACGCCAGCGGAGAACGTCCCCCCATTCGAAGGTCAACTGGCCCGCCGCTACACACGTCCGGCACGGCAATTGGAGCTTGAACTCAAGCGCCTGTCGGAAAGCTTTTGGTATCGCCTTTCCAGATCGGATGCCAAATCAAGAAAAGCAATCATGTGCAGCCCAGCGCGGTCATGATGGCATTAGCTTGGGCAATCAGTTGGTTGGCCTGAGCCACTGTAAGCTTCTTGCCAGACTGCGCCATGACTTCGTTAAGAAACGCGTTGATTTGGCTGCATGCGGTGGTGATGTCGTTTGCCTTAGCGGCCGACAGCGCAGCCAGGGCGGCTTGGAGCTTGGCATCCAGACTATTGTCAATCCCCTGTTGGAGGTTGAGACTGTTAGTTGTGTTGACCAACTCGGTTACGAGCTGGGTCGGCGTCTCTACGGGATGGTACAGCTCGGCGCTGGCTAGGCTAGGGGCACCGCTCGGACTATTCCCCCCTTCGACAAGCACGAGTCCGCTATTCAGTAACGTTGCTTGGTGACTGGCGCGAGCACTAGTCATACTCGCGGTTGCGACAAAGGTTCCTGTCGCAGTGTCGTACAGCTCCGCACTGGCGGTGAAGTTACCGCTGGAGTCGGTCCCGCCAGCAATCAGTACCTGGCCGTTATTCAGGAGTGTCGCCGTGTGGATGGAGCGGGCAGTAGTCATCGAGCCGGTTGCAGTGAAGATACCTGTCGCAGAATCATAAAGATCAGCCGTAGACGTCGTACCGGCCCCGGCCGTCTCGCCGCTCGCAACCAGTACCTCGCCATTGCTCAAAATTGTCGCGGTATGGGCGAACCTGATGCTATTCATGCTGCTGGTCAAAGTGAACTCTCCCGTTGAAGGATCGTACAACTCGGCGCTGGCAAGCCCGACACAGCACACGTTAAATCCGCCAGCAATCAGGACCTGCCCGTTATTCAGGAGTGTTGCTGTATGACCGACGCGGCCAGTGGTCATCGAGCCGGTGGCCTTGAACGTCCCGGTCGCCGGATCGTAAATCTCTGCGCTGTCAATCGTACTCGGGGGAAAGGGGAAGACATCACCTCCGGCAACGAGGACATCGCCGTTGGCCAACAGGGTTGCCGAGGGGCCGTTCCGGGCGGTGATCAGACTGCCCGTGGCCGAGAACGTCCCCGCTACCGGATCGTACAGCTCGGCGCTGGACAGGTTGCCGCCCGAGCCATTTTGTCCGCTGGCAACCAGCACCTGGCCGTTATTCAGGATTACGGCTGCGTGACCGCTACGGGCAGTGATCAGGCTTCCTGTGGCCGTGAACGTCCCCGTTGCCGGATCGTACAGCTCGGCGTCTGAAAGGACGACGCCGGGCTCTCCGTTGTTGCCGCCCACGACCAAGACTTTCCCATTGAGAAGCAGCGTCGCAGTGAAGTTCGCCCGACCGGCAATCATCGAGCCTGTGGGGGTCCACGTTTGAGCGGCGAGGGGACGAGCGAACGCCACTAAGAAAACTATCGCAAGTGCCCGGGACACCAGAGAAGACGAGTTGCGAGAAATCAAGAATACTCGTCGAATCAGCACCACCCAGGATACGCAATCTGAATTTCGCATTTTGAATCTCCTTTCTTGTAGCCGAAGTATTTGAAACCTAATGCGGGACGGAACGACAACCGAAAAGGGCCTCGAACAGCTACGCCAAGGAAAAACTGAAATTAAAACTCTCCAACCGGAGTTTCCGTCTTTGGTTTCCCTTCGCGGATAGGCCCGGCCCTCCTGTTTCTTTGTGCCAACCGCAAGCGGCGCGGCGTCTTGAATTTCGCCTAGGACGGTCGTGATCGTTCTTTTGCCCTGCGCAAGCAGATCGTCGAAAGCTGTCCGCGACCCTAGCCACCCTCGTCGGAGAGCGCAAGCGACAAAGAGCGGGGGCGCACCAATGTCGCAGTTTGCCGTTCGAGCCTGCAATCGTTAACAACTTCAATAGATATAGATAAAGCTACCCTCGCCACACATAGAGAACTCACAGAACCGCAGGAGCACATGTGGTCGCCCAGCCGCCAATCGAAGAAAATCCGGCTCTTAGGCCTGTGTCGGATCGCCTTGATTCCTGGAAAGAGATAGCCGCTTATCTGAAAAGGGATGTTCGTACAGTCCAGCGCTGGGAGGAACACGAAGGACTGCCTGTCCACAGGCATCTGCATCGCACGCTGGGATCTATTTACGCCTACAAGTCAGAGCTGGACGCTTGGTGGCACAATCACTCATCGGCAATCCGCATGGACTCGGACGCCGCCCCGCTTGCGGCGTGCGGCGCGCCATCCGCAACTCATCGAACGCATACAGTCGCGGTCGGTGAATTCACCCCTGCCACTATCAGCGAACCATTTCAACAAGATCCATCTCGAATGCCGCTCAGCCTGCCGCAATGGATCCGAAGGAATATTCCTATCCCCCTCTGGATCCTGTTTTTGTTCTTGATCGGAGGCTTGGTTTGCACTCTGCTATGGGGTCCAGGGCGTTACGCATACAGGCCTCCCGTATCGTCGGTGTATCTTTCCGGAAATCAGCTAGTGGCTCTGAACTCCGCCGGAACAAGAGTTTGGAGCCACACCTACTCTCATCCTCCGGTCGCGTCGTATCTTTATCCCCCTACATCTTCGGGGACTTGCCACGATGAGGAGGCTGACGCACTCGTATCTGTGGCGTGGAAGGAAGGCGAAAGTGATGAACTTGATTGCTTCTCTGATACCGGATCCTTAATGTGGAGTTATAGGCTCAACGAAACACTGACCTTTGGGACCCAAACATTCAATCCACCCTGGCGCGCACAGGACTCGGAGATTTTTCGCGTTAATGGCCACGCAAGGATTGCCGTGGCGATGCATCACGACGTCTGGTGGCCAAGCATGGTTGTCCTCCTCGATTCTCAAGGCCGGTGTGTTGGAACGTTTGTGAATTCGGGATGGATTTACTCACTGAAAGCATTGAGAGTACCTTCGGGAATGTTGTTGCTCATTGGAGGTACATCGAATTCGGGAGATGGAGCGATGTTCGCTGTCCTTGATCCGGCTAAGTTGGCGGGGAGTTCTCCAGAACGCGCTGGAACAATCTATGAATGCAAAAGCTGCGGGTCAGGTCGTCCCCTGAAGTACTTCATTTTCCCGCGATCTGAGGTCAATGTTGTGGTTGGGGTGGAGTTGAGCTTCACCTACTTGTACCAATCAAATGGGATGATCCTCTGTCGGACACAGGAAGCAAGAGGTTCCGGGAATTATGACTCGGCTGAGGGAATCGTGACTTTCTCACCCGGTATCGAGTTGATGCGGGCCGCTTACTCAGACAGATATTGGGAGGCCCACAGACAGCTTGAGGCCTTGGCCGCAATCCATCATACACGACGCGAATGCCCAGACCGGTTCGGCCCCAGGCGAATCCTCTCGTGGGACCCACAAAATGGTTGGAAGGAAATACACCCCTCGTCCATAGGACATTAAGAGAGAAGGGCCGGCTTGGGCCGGCCCTCGGTTAAGCTCTTACCGCAACTCGTGATCCCGCTTTATTCTACTTCGGCGTAGTCCCCAACGTAAATCTCGTGCCGGGTCGCGGTAATCATCACCGATGCGGAATTGTTGGAAACGCGCACCACGATTCCCTCGCCGACGATATCACGTGGCAGGCCTTCCCATGTGTAACGCGCCGGTGAACTGCCATAGCCGTAGACTTGGTCTTGCATTCCAGCCGTCTGGTAGGCGTACTCGCGATTATCGCCCTGGCGGCGGAAGAAACGGATGAGGCTGCCCACTTGCAATCCCTGCGAGGAGCCGAGGTTCACGTAAACGACGGCTTTGTTCCCAGCCACCTGGCCGAAATCTTTTGTCGTCACGAGCATGCCGGTTTTTCCCTTTGCTGGCGCGAACGCGTCCACCATGGTGGATAGCGGTTTAAACGCCGGCGCGGGGCGCTCAACGAACGGACGAATGAGGTCTCCCCGCTGCATGTACTCGCACGCGGAGACGATCTGTGCTGTGGAGACTTTTGCATCCGCATGCAACACGCGGATTCGGCCGATGTCCGCCCACGTTTGGCCCATCGCGCGCATCAACTCCGATTGGGAATGAAACCAGTCCTGCTTGAGTTGATCGTTCACTGCCCGGATGACGAGATATTCGTCGCCAACTTTTACTCCCTGTCCGGAGCCACGATTGATGTAAACGAGATCGTTTGCCTGGAACACAAAGTATGGGTCGGACTGCTCCCCGGAGATAATGTAGCTATCATTCGGGACCGCTTCCGTAGTCACTAAACCGGAGCAGTACATTGTGGCCGGATCCACGCTCATCTGCGCAGGGGCCTGCCCCATGGCAATCCCCGCCACCAGCGCGACCAGTACGGCTAAAACCGCCCATTTTCCTCGCATGTGCTTGACTCCTTGGAATTTACGGGCCCTTGAAATTCTTGGATTCCCGCCTGTTGTCACGCTAGCAAAGGGCTTGGAGAGCGTCAATGGAACCCCGGGACAAGACTTTACACATTCGATACCGCATGCTAGAAGCAAGGACCTGTCACAATCTCGTTGGGATCAGGGAGAAACCTTGCTATTTGGCAGGGACAATATTTGTGCCGTTGTAGCCGCGCCAACCGCCGCCCGGATGCTGCGGGCGCTCAAACAGGCGTTGCGGCAGTCCCAAACGGCTGAGGTACGGCTTGATTGGCTGCGGAATGATCGCGAAATCGAGCGATTCATTCGCCGGATTCATGTCCACGGCAAGCAGGCGTGCCTGATCGCTACTTTGCGGCGTAGGGAGGGTGGGGGCCGGTACGACGGAAGCGTCGGCAAGCAAATGGCATTGCTGGAGGAGGCCGCCCGGGCGGGTTGCACTTGGTGTGACCTTGAAGTGGAATCCGCCGCGCAAGTGAATCTCGCCGCAATTCTGGCTTTGCGCCGATTGGGTGCGCGAGTGATTATTTCGTTCCACGATTTTCGCCGGACGCCGACACGCCCGGAGGCAGTCGTCCGGCGCCTCGCCAAATTTGGCGGCGCCGCCATCAAGATTGCCGCGCAAACAAACAATCTCGGGGATGCCGCAAAGCTGTTCGCCGCGTCGCGGCGCCGCAAGAATGTCGTCGTCGTGCCAATGGGCGAAATTGGGTTGGCCGCGCGAATCCTCGCATTGCGTGAAGGCAGCGCGCTTGCCTACGCCTCGGTTGCGGCCAGCACCGCGCCCGGCCAGCTCTCAGTTCACGAGATGCGCGATGAGTTCCGGGCCGATCGGCTTGATCGCCGCACGCGCATCTATGGAGTTATCGGGGACCCCATCGCGCACTCGCTCTCCCCGCAAATGCACAACGCGGCGTTCATTGCGCGGCGCGTGAACGCTGTCCTTCTCCCATTCCTCGTGCGAGATCTCGCGGACTTTTTAAACGCGCGCGCGGATTTCGGGGTTGCCGGTTTCGCCGTAACGCTCCCGCACAAGCAGAAGATCCTGCGATACGTTGACGGATGCGATCCACTGGCAGCCCAAATTGGCGCAGTGAATACCGTGATCGTCCGTGGAGCAGGGAAGCTCTACGGATACAATACAGATTACGTCGGCGTGCTTCGCGCAATCGAACGCCGCGTGCGTCTGGCGGGAAGCAGAGTGCTCTTGCTTGGTGCGGGCGGTGCTGCGAGAGCAGCAGCTTTCGCGCTTGCTGAAGCCGGGGCGGTCGTAAACATTTGCGCGCGCAACGCGCAAAAGGCAAAGACGTTGGCGCGTGCGGCGGGCGCTGAAGTGATCCCACGGCCGCGCCTGCGCGGCGAGTTCTTCGACGCCGTCATCAACGCGACGCCAGTCGGCATGAGCGCAAGAGATGGTTCGCCTTTACGCGCGAACGAACTGAACTGCCGCGTGGTGATGGACATGATTTACCGTCCCATGGAAACGCCACTGCTGCGAATGGCGCGCCGCCGCGGCATTGAAACGGTTTCCGGCGTCGAAATGTTTTTGGCACAGGGCACCGCGCAATGGGAGATTTGGATGGGAGAGCGAGCGCCGGCGGATGTTATGCGCCGCACAGTTCTCGCCGCGCTGCGGCGCGAGGGTTCCGCCAAGTGAAACAAATGATTCGGCCCGATTACAAATCGTTCACCAAGCTCGCGCAAGAGGGAAACCTTGTTCCGGTGTATGAAACATTTCGCGCGGATTTGCTGACTCCCGTCTCCGCTTATTTGCGTCTCGCGCAAGACGCGCGCTACGCCTGCCTGCTTGAAAGCGTGGAAGGCGGCGAAAAACTCGCGCGCTACACATTCGTGGGCGCAAATCCCGCGGAAGTGTTTCGGTTTCGCAACGGCTCCTGTGTCGTCGAATCGGAAGGCCGCATGCGCGTGGAATACACGCGGCCGATGGAATTCCTGCGCAAAATGGTCGCGCGGTATCAGCCCGCACGCTTGTCCGGGCTGCCGCCACTTGTCGGCGGAGCCGTCGGCTACTTTGCCTATGACATGGTGCGGCAGTTCGAGCGCATCCCCGAATCGGGCCGCGACGATGTGAATCTCGATGAAGTGGTGATGATGTTTTTCCTCGGACTTGTCGTTTTCGACCACGTGCAGCACCGCGTCTGGATTGTCCGCAACGTTTACACAGGTTCTCCGGGCAGCCTGCGCTCGAAGTACAACGCCGCCGTGCGGGAAATCGCCGCGCTCCGGCGGGCGCTCAACCAGCCCGTGCCTGCGGAGAAGCCTTCGCCGCGCAAAAAGAAAAAAACCGCTTCGTCAAGGGTCACGTCCAATTTCACAAAACCAAAGTTTCTCGCCGCTGTCAGCAAAGTGAAGGAATATATCCGCGCGGGCGACGCGTTTCAAGTAGTGGTCAGCCAGCGATTTTCCACGCGCATCCATGTGGACCCATTTGAAATTTACCGCGCGCTTCGCGTCGTGAATCCATCACCATACCTTTACTATTTGAAGCTCGGCGATGTTTCTGTGGCGGGCAGTTCGCCCGAAATGCTTGTGAAAGTGCAGGAACGCAACGCCTTTTACCGCCCCATCGCGGGCACTCGTCCGCGCGGACGCGACGAGCGCGAAGACCAGAAGCTCGAAGCGGAAGTGCTCGCCGATCCCAAGGAACGCGCCGAACACATCATGCTTGTGGACCTCGGCCGCAATGATCTCGGCCGCGTTTCCGAATACGGCAGCGTCCGCGTGGAAAAGTTGATGTTCGTCGAGCGCTATTCCCACGTGATGCATCTCGTATCAAGCCTTCGCAGCACGCTCCGGCCCGATGTAGATTGCTTTTCGGCGCTGGCCTCGTGTTTTCCCGCGGGCACACTCAGCGGCGCGCCGAAAGTCCGGGCCATGGAGATAATTGACGAGCTCGAGCCCACGCGCCGAGGCGTTTATGGCGGCGCGATCTTATATCTCGATTTCGCGGGGAACCTCGATTCCTGCATCGCAATTCGTACGCTGGTGGTGAAAAATGGCATCGCCTACGTGCAGGCCGGCGGCGGCATCGTGTATGACTCCGTGCCGCAGCGCGAATACGAGGAGAGTGTTAACAAAGCGAAAGCGCTTTTCCGAGCCATCGAAATCGCTCACGGTGGGGAGGAATAACGCGAGGACCGGCGCGTGACGTTTGGCGACCGCGCCGCTAAAATGAAAATATGATCCTGCTGCTCGACAACTACGATTCGTTCACCTACAACCTCGCTCAGTATCTCGGTGAGCTGGGCTGCAAGCTGGAAGTGCGCCGCAACGACGAAATCTCGACCGATGAAATCGCGCGCATGAAACCGGAGCGCATCGTGATTTCGCCTGGCCCGTGCACGCCGCGAGAAGCAGGGATTTCCGTCGAGCTAATCCGCCGCTTCGCTGGAGAAATTCCTATCCTCGGAGTTTGCTTGGGCCACCAGGCGATAGGCGAAGCCTTCGGCGGCAAAGTCGTTCGCGCCAGGGCCATTCTGCACGGGAAGACGAGCGAAATAAAAAACGACGGGAAAACAATTTTTCGTGGCCTGGCGAGGCAATTCATAGCTACGCGCTATCATTCACTTATTGTCGAGCGCAAGTCCTTGCCGCGTGAACTCACCATTTCAGCCGAAACATCCGATGGCACAATCATGGGCCTTCGCCATCGCAAATTTCGCGTCGAAGGCGTGCAGTTCCATCCCGAATCCGTCCTTACAAGCGTCGGAAAAGATCTTCTCCGCAACTTTCTCTCTTTGAATTAATCGCGGGCGATTCACCATTTCAGATCGGCAATTATCGCGCCATAGACTTCCATCCCGCGCCAGAAGTGGCCGATGCGGAGGTTTTCATTCGGGCTATGCTGATTATCATCATAGTTGACGATCGGGACGCTAATCACCGGGAGCTTTAGGTTCTCGAAGATGTACATTGGCGAGCTGCCTCCAAGAATAGGCATCTTCACGAGTCCTCCGCCCACTGCGGCATCCACAACATCGGAGAGCGCTTTCGACACCGGCAGATCCATCGAAGTCAGCGCCGCCGGATAGCTGCCTTTTGACATCACCACGCGCGCGACCTTGGCATGCGTGCGCCGGTCTTGCACCGTTGGCCCCTCGTCTGTTACGAAGTATCCTTGCGCGCGGATGTGCGCAACAAGCCGGTCGAATTGCATGCGCGGCGTAATATTCTTCACCAGGCGCATGTCAATTGCCGCCGTCGCTTGATCCGGTATTACGGTGCGCGATTGTTCGCCTACGTCCGCACTGCGCAATCCATCCACGTTCAGCGAGGGTTGCGTCAGCAATTCGACGAGTTTCTTTCCGTCTCCTTCCGGCTGCGCGATGGCGAAATCTTTTTCCAGGTCGCGGTCATTATTCGGCATTTCGTCAAGCGCCTTCCTCGCCGATGAACCCAGCGGCGCGATGCCATCATAAAAATCCGCGATCCGCACCTGGCCGTTTTCATCTTTCATCGTCGCGAGCAATTGCGCCAGCCGCATCGCCGGATTCGGAGCCCAGTTCCCGTAGTGTCCGCTGTGAAGCGGGCGCAGCGGCCCGTATACGGTGATTTGCGCAGACACGACGCCGCGATTGCCATACGTAATCAGCATTCGCCCCGACTGGTGCACCGGCCCGTCCCCGTTGATGAGCAGGTCGCCCGCGAGCAGGTCGCGGTGCGCCATCAGAGTGCGCTCGAGATTCGGCGAGCCGCCCTCTTCTTCGCCGTCGAACACGACCTTCACATTTACGCCGAGCGGAATATTCCGCGCGCGCAGCGCGTCCAACGCCGCAAGCAGCGCAATAATCGGCGATTTGTCGTCGCCGGACGACCGTGCGTACAGCCGCCAATCGTCGTTGTACCGCTCGCCGGACGCGGGGAAGGGAATAATTCTTCCGTTGGCTTCCAGCGGTGCATTTCGCAGCGCTGGCTCGTACGGTTTCGTGCCCGTCCACGTTGACGGGTCGACCGATTGCCCGTCGTAGTGCATATAAAAAATTATCGTGCGCGCGGCGCGCGGCGCGGCCAGCTTTCCGAATACCACCGGCCCACGATTCTCAATCGGCAAAAGCTGCGTCTCGAATCCGCGCGCGTGCAGCATCTCGACAAGCTTCGCGGCATTGCGCTGAATGTTGGCTGTATCGCTCGCAAAATTCGGGATTGCCAGAAACGCGCGCAACTCATCCATCACGCGCGTTTCGTTCGCTTCGCGCCACGCGCGCACTTCGTGCGCGGTCCGCCCCGCGTCCTGCGCGGCGCTTTGAGGCGAAGTTGTCGCAACATTTGCTGGCACAGCCGCGTTTGACACCGGCGCGCTCGCCGGGTACGCTAACGAAGCGATCAGAAATATCGAGACGCCGATGCGAACCATGATTGCCCTCCGCTAACTCGCTCTAAGGGACCGCTCACCGTACACTGTATTTCCGGGTGGACATTATAGTTTTCCCCAGCCACGGGTGGTGGCTTTTTCAATTTTTTGCGCGCCTCACATTGAGGCAGGGAATTGAGCCATGACTGAACTTGCCTTGCAGGTTGAAAACTTAGCAAAAGTTTACGCCCCGCGCGGAATTTTCCGGCGCGGCAATCCAGTTCGCGCCGTGGACGGCATGAGCTTCAGCGTCGCACGCGGCAGCATCTTCGGTCTTCTCGGCCCCAATGGCGCCGGCAAGACCACTCTCCTCAAGATGCTCACCACGCTCGTCCGTCCAACGGCAGGGCGAGCCAGAGTGCTCGGATTTGACGTGGTCGCGCGGCCGCTCGACGTGCGCCGGCGCATCTCCTCCGTCTTACAGGAAACCGCCGTGGACCAGTTTCTTAGCGTGCGCGGCAATCTACTTTCGTTCGCGCGCTTCCACGGACTTCGGGGCCGAGCTGCGCAACTCCGCGCAGCCGAAGTGATGGAAAAATTCGGACTAACCTCTGAATCCGGCCGCAAGGTGATGGATCTCAGCGGAGGCTTTCGGCGCCGCGTCCAGGTCGCCAAAGTTTTCATGGTGGATACGCCCGTGCTTTTTCTCGACGAGTTCTCCACCGGCATGGACCCCATCCTGAAGCGCGAAATCATGGACACTTTCCGCACCGAGGCGCGCCGCGGACGCACACTCGTGCTCACCACGCAAATTCTCAACGAAGCCGAGGAGCTTTGCGACGATATCCTCATCATGCACCACGGCCGCCAGGTCGCCCGCGGCGATATGAACACACTCAAGCGGCTATCTGGTGGTGTTTACGAAATCGCTTTGACTTTCGATCGCGTTCCCGATGGCGCCGAAGGCGAGATGGCCGCGCTCCATCCTCTGCGCAGCCACATTGATCAGACCACCCTTGAAGCCGCGTTGCGCGCAAGCGAATCGCAGGTGCTCGAATGGGTGTCCAGCCTCTCGCGCCGCGGCAAGCTCTTGCACGCGGAGCTTTCCGGCGCGAGCCTCGAAGACATTTTTATAGAACTCACGAAGAAGGAGAACCAGCAATGAGCGCAATTGCCGCCGTAATTTATCGCGAAGCGCGCCTTCGCGCGGGAAACGTCACTTTTGTATTCTGGGACCTCTGTTTCCCGCTTCTTTACATGCTTATCTTCGGCGTCGGAGTTTCTTTCGGTCTCGGCGTCCCTGAATCCGCGCTCGGCGCAAATTATAATTCGTTTTTTCTTTCCGGAGTTCTCGCCATGGCGGGTTTTGCCATTGCATCGAATACCGCGTGGTCCTTCTTCATGGACCGCGACAACGGCATTTTCTACGAGATGCTCACTTACCCCCTCAGCCGAGCGCAATACCTGATCGGCAAAGTCGTTTTTAATCTTTTTGTCGTGTCGGTTCAGGCCGCGCTGACCATCGGTCTCTGCTCATCAGTTCTCGGCGTTCACTTGCGCGCCGATCTTCTCCCTGTGCTTTTTCTCGGACTCATCGGTTGCGCCGCGGGCTGGTTCTTTTTTTACGCCACGCTCGCATTGCGCATTCGCCGCAATGACGTGTACAACAGCATCACCTCCGTCATCTATTTTGTTCCCATCTTCGTCAGCTCGACGTTTTACCCGCTGGCCACATTGCCTGCCTGGTTCCGCGGCGTCGCGCGCGCAAACCCCATCACGTGGGAGGTGGACCTGCTTCGCTACGCTTCCATTGGAATGGGAAATCCGCGAGAGATGATGGTGGAGGCCGCCGCGTTCGCAGTGTTCTCCGTGATTGTATTTTTTCTTGCGGTGCGGAGCCTGCGCAGCCAAGAATAATGTGGCCTTCAGATAATAAGGGCGGGCAACTTTACAGTTGCCCGCCGTCAAGAATTTTGTTCCTTGCGCAAGAGCTACTTCTGCGCCAACCAGTCATCCGTCGCAGATTTCCCGCCGTTCTTGTTCCTCATCTCTACGTTCTGGCTCTCGGCGGTAAAAGTGATCGTCTCGGCCCTTCCCGAGCCGGCGCCTCCGGTCGCAGACTGGATCGAGGAAATAATTGCATTCGTTAGGTGAATCGTTTTGTAAACCTCGGGTCCCTTCGGTCCGGGATGCACAAATTCAATATCCACGGACTTGAGAACTTCGTTCGAATTCAAGGCCTGCATAAGTTGCGGCGATGCCTGGTCGATTGTTTTCCTGATGGTGATTGCGCTGTGCATTCGCCTGCCAGATGCCATCCCCGTATTTTTGTCCGCTGGCGCGGATGCCATATAGCTGAAATCCGAAATTGAGATCTTACCGGCCCCAGCGCCGGTTGCCTCGCCTTTGAATTTCCCCTGTTTTGTTCCCTCGATTGTAAGGAACGCATCAACCGCCGCATAAATCTGTGACGCGCCGGCAAGGCAAATCACCAGCGCAACCACGAAAACCCATGAGATTCTTTTCACGTTCATTTCTTTCCTCCAGAGATACTTTGTGGAACAAGATTGATGAACCCTGACGAGGATTGTATCCGCTCTATGGCCGTATGGGGTTCTCGCGGAAAAGGTTGTTTCTAATGAGGAAAGACGGGCTACTTCCAGTTCGTAAATTCAATTAGCGCCTTCATTTTTTCAAACGCCGCGCGCGAATCAATCGATTCGGCTGCAAGTTGAGCGGCGGTCCGGAAACTCGCCGTGAGCCCGCCTGCGACAATCGCCGCTGCAGCATTGGCAATCACGATGTCCCGCCGAGGGCCGCGCTCGCCGTTTAGGATTGCGCGGAGTATCGCCGCATTTTCGGCCGCGTCTCCGCCGGAAATTGCTTCGAGCGGCGCGCGCTCCAGTCCAAAATCATCGGGCGCCACACGATAGCTTCGCACTTTGCCTTCGCTCACTTCGCTGACGAAGGTTTCTTTGCTCAGCGAAATCTCATCCAGCCCGTCAGCGCCATGCACCACGAACGCGCGCTGCGCACCGAGTTCCGCCAGCGCCCGCGCCTCGGGCTCGACCCATTTCGCCGCGAAGACGCCCATCACCTGTGCTCGGGCGCCTGCCGGGTTCGTCAATGGCCCGAGCAAGTTCATGATCGTTTGCCCGCCGAGCTTTTTCCGCGCACCCGCCGCGTTCCGCATCGAAGTGTGCGCCACCTGCGCGAAAAGAAAACCGATGCCAATCTCCTCAATTGCCGCGCCCGCTCGTTCCATCGGCAGATCCACGCGCACGCCTAGCGCTTCCAATACGTCGGCTGAACCGCTCCTGGAGCTATGCGACCGGTTCCCGTGTTTTGCCACGCGCACACCCGCGCCCGCCGCGACGAACGCGGCGCAAGTGGAAATATTAAATGTGCCCGGAGTCCCGCCGCCTGTGCCGCAAGTATCCACGATTCCTTCAGGCGCCGTGTGCCCTGCGAGAAAAGCATTCTTCGCGTGCCGGCGCATCGACGTTGCGAAACCAACGATCTCTTCGACCGTTTCGCCCTTATCTCGCAGTGCGGCGAGCAGACGCACAATTTCATCCTCCGACATTCGGCCGGAGAGCAGCTCTTCCATCGCCGCGTCACCTTCCGCGCGCGAAAGATCACGCTTCGTCTCGACTTGTTGCAGCAAGGCAATTAGGTTCACGCGCTTGCGCCCTTCTTCCGCTTCGGCCGCGCCACCAATTCGCCTCCGCAATTCGGGCATTCCTTCCGAAAATTGTCAGTGCACCCTCGGCAGAAAGTGCATTCAAACGAGCAGATGTATGCCTCGCCGTCCGCCGCCAGTGGCCGCTCGCAATGCATGCATCGGACCTTCATTTCGAGCGCCACATCAAGGTACTGTCCTAATTTCACTTGCACAGCGGGATCGTAAGATTCCGACTGGCAATTGGATTGCATACTTGGCCTGTTGCGGTGTCGAAGGTAAGGCCGCTTTGCTCGTAGTATACGAAGCGATGCGTTGGGAATTTGCGTCCGATTAGGAAACCGACGAAGAGTGCTGCGACGATAAGTAAGACCGCAATTTCTCTTTTCATGTGTTCTCTCTTATAATCGAACGATGCTTCCATGCCGCGAACTTTGGAGATGGTACTGTCATTCCTGTGGCGCGTTTATGGTGGAAGTTGGAGAGCCAGGAGTAGATGAGTTTCTTGGTTGTAACAAGTGCAAAGAGGTCAACCATATTATCCTGCCCAAGGAAACTCAAACACTTTCAGAGCATCGGGAAAATTTATCGCCCCATGCCATCCACACTGTTTAGTGCATGACAACGGTACAGCAGTTGTGGCTCTATCGTGTTCAGACAAATTTTCTGGCAACAAGCGATATGCCAGAACTGGCTTTTTGCATCTTTCACAGCGCGAAACAACGACATAAAGGGTCATCATAGTAGTAGTTTGTCCAATTCCCAAACATTAGTAGTCACGTTCGCTGCCATTGCAAGCGTCACCCGCTCAAGAGTGCAGAGATGATAAGTAAGATCGCAATTTCTCTTTTCATGGGTTTTCCTTTTATAATCGAACTATGAGATCAATTTCCAAGAGCCACACTTCCACTCGAAAGAGTAAAACCCATCGCAATAAAAGTGTCTATCATCTGGCGAGCAACGGAGCCGAGCATCAAAGTGGTAGGCTTGTTCCAATGACAATTATCCCATCGAACAAAGCCCCCGTTATAATGAATCGTGCAACCATCAAAAATGCAGTTCACAAAATGTTTTCCGTCAGCGAAAACCGCATTCCCAAGCCCAAACCTCTTATCCTTAATTTCTTCCATAGTTGTGTTAGCTCCTATAATCCCATGACCTGACCGGGGGTTTTTGTACCAGGTGAAGTGAGAGAGAATTCACCTGAGGAGGAGTACCGGTCATGCCGATGAGGAGATACAAGCCGGAGCAGATCGTGACACTGCTGCGGCAGATTGAAGTGGAAATCGCGAACGGGAAGACCACCCCGCAAGCCTGCAAAGAAGCTGGAATCACCCAACAGACCTACTACCGCTGGCGGAAGGAATACGGCGGTCTGAAATTGGATCAAGCGAAACGGCTGAAGGAGTTGGAACGTGAGAACTCCAAGCTGAAACGGTTGGTGGCGGAGCTGTCCTTGGAGAAGCAAATTCTAAAGGATGTGGCGGAGGGAAACTTCTAAGCCCTGAGCGGCGGCGTGGCGCGGTCAGGCATGCCCGCGAGAGTTACGAAGTATCGGAGCGGCATGCCTGCCGGCTGCTGGGGCAGTGGAGAGGGACGCAACGCTACGAAGTGATTTTTCGAAGCGATGAAAATGCGCTGACGCGAGAGATCATCACACTCGCCAGCGAGTATGGGCGTTATGGCTATCGGCGGATCACGGCGCTATTGAAAGCCCGGGGCTGGAGTGTGGGCAAGGACCGGGTGCAGCGGATCTGGCGGCGCGAAGGGCTGAAAGTGCCGCAGAAACAAAGGCCACGAGGAAGGTTGTGGCTGAACGACGGGTCGTGCATCCGGTTAAGGCCCGAGCGAGCCAATCATGTGTGGAGTTACGACTTCGTGAGCGGGAAGACGCACGACGGAAGAACGCTGCGGATGTTGACGCTGCTGGATGAGTACACGCGGGAGAGTCTGGCGATCCGCGTAGCCAGAAGACTGGGTAGATACCAGGTGATCGAGACGCTGGCCGATGTGATGCTGCTCCGGGGAGTGCCCGAGCATATTCGCTCGGACAACGGGCCGGAGTTCGTGGCCAAAGAACTGAGGAGTTGGTTGGCGAAAGTGGGAACGGGAACGTTGTACATCGAGCCGGGAAGTCCATGGGAAAATGGCCATTGTGAGAGCTTCAACGGGAAGTTGCGGGATGAATGCTTGAATGGAGAGATTTTTTACTCGCTGAAGGAGGCGCAGATCGTGATCGAAAACTGGCGGGTGCTGTACAATACGCTGCGGCCGCACTCGGCGCTGGGCTACAGGCCACCGGCGCCGGTGGCCTGTAGCCCCTGGACTCGCCTCAATCAAGTTTCACAGTCAGAGGCTGTGATGTAAACTCTCTCATTCGCCGTGGTACAAAAACTCGGGCTGGTCAGTATCGGCAGCGCGTTGACGATTTCGCCAGGGCTGTACCGCTTATCGCGTTCGCCTGCCTCTTGGTAGGTTTTAATGAGCATTGCGTAATCTATGCTGGCCCCAAACGCATCTTCTACAGCATTCAGATATTGAGGGAATCCATCGGTCGTTAGCTGTACGCGCGTTGCCAGCCTCGCGCTCAAATCCTGCATGAAATACCATGCGGTTGCGGCAGTTCTCTTGCCGACACGGAAACTAGGGATGAGCTTCGTCTCTGAGTCCATCGCAACAAATACATATTGATCCCCTACAATTTCGGGATTGTCGTCACGGCGGATTCGCTTCTCTTTCTTGCCGACGTAGGTCCATATTTCGTCTGCCTGAATAATGCGGCATTGTAGGCCGCGCATTCGCTCGTCCAATACGCGCGTGCAATTCTGCCCGACACTCACCACAAGCCGCATAATGGTATCCCGATGGACTCCAGTCATGCGCTCCGTTGAACGGATGCTGTTTCCCTCCACCATCGCGCTTATCACTGTTAGTTTTTGTTCTGTGCTGAGTACATTCATCGTCCTGTCTCCATTCGCAAGATTTTTGATTCGTAACCCATAGGGCATTTCGCCCCTTGCAAATGGCGGCGGACGAGCGTATAAATAGAAATGAAGGTTGCGTCTTTGCAAGGTGCGACCAGTTTTCTAGGGCTAAGACAGTTGATAGCTGTCTTAGCCCTTTTATTTCTTCACTTCTTTTAGCCTTTTCTGAATGTCTTGCGGCGGCCAGTCGCTATCTTCTGCCGCTAATCGAAAGCCTTCATCCAACGTCAAAAACCGTTTTCGCTCGCCTTCTGTCCAAGTTATGTGCACTCGGTACAAATCTATAGGTTCCAAGCCAATCGCACGCACTTGTTTAGCTAGACCGCTTTGTATGCCCGCTAGCACCATTGAGGAGGGCGCTCCGACTTTTCTTGCAACGATCTCAGCGCGTACTCCGCCGGAAGAATCAAGCAAAGCTGCCAGAAATGTTTTCTGAGCTATGCCGATATGTTGAACGAGATCAACGAAACGATCCGCCGTCCATTTCGTTTTCTCGCGTAGAAGATCTTCGCGAGTCATATCCCCTTGCTCTACTTCATTTCTATCTTCTTCCTCTAGGTGTTGGAGCAAGCGAGTCGCTTCCTCGGGTGTATCTACCTCGAATCGCTTTCCCCGATGGCTGAATTTGATAGCCAAGAGCGTACCCCCTTTGTAACGTAAGGAACTATACAGGAGCCTTAAGTTATTGTCAAGCTCTAAATTCAACGATTTTTCCATTTTCTTTCTCCTTTATTTGCGGAAATTCAAATTAGGACAGTACCCCACATCAAGGCCTCCTTGCTCCACCGTCGCAGACCAGCTAAACTTCAATGTTTTGCACGAGCGAAAATTCTAACACCGATAGGAACCCGATGAAGATTCACGAGTATCAGGCCAAGGGACTCCTCGCCAAATACGGCGTCCCCGTGCCTCGCGGCATGGTGGCCTTCAACGCAGACGAAGCCCGCAACGCCGCCATTAAGCTCGGCACGCGCGTCACCGTCGTAAAGGCTCAGATTCACGCTGGAGGCCGCGGGAAAGCTGGCGGCGTAAAGCTTGCGAAGTCGCCCGACGAGGCCGCCCCGCTCGCAAAGGAATTGATCGGCCAAAGGCTCGTTACACCGCAAACCGGGCCCGAAGGAAAAGTCGTCAAGCGCCTGCTCATTGAAGAAGGCCTCGACATCAAGCGTGAACTCTACCTCGGCGTACTCGTGGACCGCTCCACCGCCGCGCCGGTTTTCATGGCCAGCGCCGCTGGCGGCATGGAAATCGAAGAGGTCGCCAAAAATAATCCCGGGGCGATTCTTCGTGAAACGATCAGTCCCATTGCCGGACTTCAGCCTTACCAGGCGCGCAATCTCGCTTTCGGCCTCGGACTTTCCGGCGACGCCGCCACAAACGCCACGCCCTTTTTCCAGGCGCTCTACCACGCCTTTGTGGAGCTTGACGCCTCGCTCGTTGAAATCAATCCGCTCGTCGTAACGGGCGACGGCAAACTCATCGCTCTCGACGCAAAAATAACTTTCGACGACAACGCGCTCTACCGTCACAAGGACTTAAAAGAGTTGCGTGACTTCGACGAAGAAGATCCCCTTGAAGTCGAAGCCTCGCGCTTCAATCTGAATTACATCAAGCTTGACGGAACTGTCGGCTGCATGGTCAACGGCGCGGGCCTCGCCATGGCAACGATGGACATTATCAAGCTCGCGGGCGGCTCGCCGGCGAATTTTTTGGATGTAGGCGGCGGAGCAAATGCCGAACAAGTCAAAAACGCTTTCCGCATTCTCATGAGCGACTCCGAAGTCCGCGGCGTTTTCATCAACATTTTTGGCGGCATCCTGCGCTGCGACGTCCTCGCCACCGGAGTCGTCGCCGCCGCTCGCGATTTGAGCGTGAAGGTTCCCGTCGTCGTCCGCATGGAAGGCACTAACGTCGAGGAGGGCCGCAAGATCCTCCGCGATTCGGGCTTGAATTTCACGATTGGCAACGACATGAAAGACGGCGCGGAAAAAATCGTAAAGCTCGCCCGCCTGAGCGCCTCCGTCGGGGGTGTGAAATGAGCGTGCTTGTAAACGAAAAAACTCGCGTCATCGTTCAGGGCTTCACCGGACGCGAAGGCGCTTTCCACGCGCAGCAAATGATTGAGTACGGCACGAAGATCGTTGGCGGCGTCACGCCCGGCAAGGGCGGCACAAAGCATCTTGACAGGCCTGTATTCAACACCGTCGCCGAGGCCGTGAAAGAAACCGGAGCCGACGCTTCGATTATTTTCGTACCGCCGCCGTATGCCGCGGACGCAATCCTCGAAGCCGCGAGCGCCAAATTGCCGCTCGTCGTATGCATCACCGAAGGCATTCCGTCGCTGGACATGGTCCGCGTCGCTGCAATTTTGCGCGGCGGGAAGACGCGTCTCATCGGCCCCAATTGCCCGGGAATTATCTCGCCGGGAAAATGCAAGATGGGCATCATGCCCGGGAGCATCCACAAGCAGGGCCACGTCGGTCTTGTGAGCCGCAGCGGCACGCTTACTTACGAAGCCGTGGATCAGCTCACCAAGCTCGGCATGGGGCAATCCACCTGCATCGGCATCGGCGGCGATCCAATTATCGGCACAAATTTCCTCGATGCGATTCGCCTGTTCAATGACGACCCCGGTACCGAAGCCATCGTGATGATCGGCGAAATCGGCGGCAACGCCGAAGAAGTCGCGGCGGAATTCATCAAGAAAAATGTGAGCAAGCCCGTTGTCGGCTTTATCGCCGGGCAGACAGCGCCTCCGGGCCGCCGCATGGGCCATGCGGGAGCCATCATCAGCGGCGGTCAGGGCACGGCTAAAGATAAATACGCCGCGATGCAAGCCGCTGGCATTCGCACCGTGCAGAGCCCCGCCGAAATCGGACACAACATGGCGGAAATGCTCAAGAGCAAGCCATCGCGCGGCAAGAAAGTTGCAGTTAAGGCAGCGAAAAAACAGGAGAAGAGCAATTCGCGCGGCAGCAAATGAGAACGCAGCTAAACATTCCTGGGAGGAAATCGTGGCAGTTGAAAGAACTCTCGCAATCATCAAGCCAGACGCCGTAAAGCGTGGCATCCAAGGTGACATCCTCAGCCGCATCCACAAGGCTGGATTCGCAATCATCGCCATCAAATCTTTGAAATTGAGCAAGGGTGAAGCGGAAGGATTTTACGCCGTCCATAAGGCGCGCCCATTTTTCGGCGAACTCACGGACTTCATGAGTTCTGGCAAGGCGATTTTCATGGTACTCGAGGCCAAGGGCGCCATCCTCAAGTGGCGCGAGACAATGGGCGCCACCGACCCCGCGAAGGCAGCGCCCGGCACCATCCGCCGCGACCTCGGCACCAGCATCGGCAACAATTGCACGCACGGCTCCGACGCCCCCGACGCTGCCGCATTCGAGATCGCCTACTTTTTCTCCGGCATGGAGCTCTTCTAACGCAGTGCCCCAGAGTTTGAATTCAGGGTTCACCCAATCGCGGGGTCACCCGGTGCCTGTGTGATTTCTCGCCGGATTGGAGTACAGTTTCAGCTTGTAAAATTTCTCAGCGGTACACGCCGTGAACTTTGATTCGTGGAATTCGCGGCTCCCCACAGGAGGCACTCATGTCCCTACGTCCTATCAAGCGCGTTATTAAATCGCAGCCGACCATCGAAGGCGCGGGAGTTCACCTCCGCCGCGCATTTGGTTTCCACGGCACATCCGACTTCGATCCATTCCTGCTTCTCGATGATTTCCGCAATGACGTGCCAGCGGATTACCTTGCCGGATTCCCGTGGCATCCGCACCGCGGCATCGAGACGATCACTTATGTGCTCGCCGGAACCGTCGAGCACGGCGACAGCATGGGCAACAAGGGAGCCATCTCCGCCGGCGACATTCAGTGGATGACGGCCGGCCGCGGCATCATCCACCAGGAAATGCCCAAAGGCGATATGGAAGGCCGCATGCACGGGTTCCAATTGTGGGCGAATCTTCCCGCCGCGCTAAAAATGACGGCGCCGCGCTACCAGGAAGTAAAGTCCAACGAAATCCCCGAAGTAACCGATGACGACGGCACGATCACCCGCATCATCACCGGCCAATTCTGGGGAAAGAGAGGCCCGGTCGAAGGCATCGCCGCCGATCCCGTTTACATTGATGTGACCGTTCCCCCCGGCGTGCGCAAAGTTCTTCCCGTTGAAACGAGTCGTCACGCATTCGCGTACGTCTTCGCGGGCGCGGGAAAATTCTGCAACGCGTCCAAGCCGCTCGAAGTCCCCACTGAATCCGTGGGTTGGTTGGACACCGCGCCGCCAAGAGATGCGGAGGACCGCTCGCTCATTCTCTTTGACCGCGGCGACGAAGTCGCCGTGCAAGCCGGCGAAGAAGGCATCCGTTTTCTTCTCGTCTCCGGGAAGCCGCTGAAGGAGCCTGTCGCGTGGTATGGCCCAATCGTGATGAACACTCAAGAGCAGCTCCGCCAGGCCTTCGATGAGCTTCAGAAGGGAACTTTCCTCAAGGTTGAGGACATAAAGAAAGCTGCCAGATAGAACATTTTCAGCGATGAGGTGATCGCGGCGTGTCCCAGTTGCAATTTAATCTGATCCCCGAGCGCAAGATCTGGACGGTCACGCAGCTCACAGCGCGGATTCGCGATGTCCTTTCCGCGGCTTTCGGAGGGATCTGGGTCGAAGGCGAGGTCTCAAATTTCAAGGAAGCGCAGTCCGGCCATTTCTACTTCACGCTGAAAGATGACTCTTCGCAAGTGAAGTGCGTCTGCTTCCGCAATTCCGCGATGCGGCTGAAGTTCCGTCCCGAAGATGGACTGAAAGCGCGCGTTCGCGGCTCCATCAGTGTTTACGAGCCTCGCGGGGAATATCAGATTTACGTCGAGCATATTGAGCCGGTCGGGGTTGGCGAGTTGCAGCTTGCTTTCGAGCAACTCAAGAAAAAACTCGGCGATGAAGGACTCTTCGATACTTCGCGCAAGAAACCATTGCCGATGCTCCCGCGGCGCATCGGCGTGATCACGTCGCCCAGCGGCGCGGCCCTGCGCGACATTCTTCGCATCCTGCGCCGCCGCTTTCCTAATGTTCGCGTGCTGATCTATCCCGTCCGCGTGCAGGGTGAAGGCGCTGCAGGCGATATTGCCTCCGCGTTGAAGTTTTTCACCGCACGCAACGCCGCCGACGTATTAATCCTCGCGCGTGGCGGCGGCTCGCTCGAAGACCTCTGGGCGTTCAACGAAGAAAAAGTGGCGCGCGCGATTGCCGCATCGCACATTCCGGTGATTTCAGCCGTGGGCCACGAGACCGACTTCACAATCGCCGACTTTGTCGCCGATGTCCGCGCCTCCACCCCTTCCGCCGCCGCGGAGATCGTCGTCCAGACGCGCGAGGCTTTCGACAATCACATTCGCCAGCTTGTGCAATCAATCGGTGAACGCGCGCAACGCACGATTCTCGAGCAGCGCAACCGCCTCCACGAATTGTTCGCCCATCGCGCCTGGCGACGCCCGGAGGAAATCCTCCGCCAGTATCGCCAGCGCACCGACGAGTTTTCATTGCGTTTGGGAGAGGCGCTGCGTGTGCGGCTTGACCGCCTCCGCAAGCGGTTCATTGACGCGCGCGCCCGTGTCGCATCCTTTGATCTCCGCACGCGCCTCAAGGCAATGCGCTCGCGCATTGACCAGCGAAATGTCGAGCTCACGCGGCGAGTGGAGCGTCTTCTTGTCGTCAAGCGCCAGCGTTTTGAGCGCCTTGTCTTGCAATTGGAAGAGCGCAGCCCGCTACGTGTGCTCGATCGAGGCTACGCGATTGTTTACGATTCCGCCGGACAAGTCGTCCGCGCCGCCGATCAGGTCGCTGTCGGTGACGAAATCTCTGTCCGCCTCGCCCGCGGCAGTTTAATCGCTGAAATCAAGCGCCGCGCGTAATAGAAGGCCTACTCGTCGTCGCTGCTGCTGGCAACCTTAAGCACTGCAAGGAACGCTTCCTGAGGGATATCCACGCGGCCCACGCGCTTCATGCGCCGCTTGCCTTCTTTCTGTTTTTCGAGCAATTTTCGCTTTCGCGTAATGTCTCCGCCATAGCATTTGGCGAGCACGTTCTTCCGCATCGCGGCGACCGTCTCGCGCGCGATCACGCGGCTGCCGATCGCCGCCTGTATGGGCACCTCAAACATCTGCCGGGGAATTAATTTCCGCAGGCGCGTCACAAGTTCGCGTCCACGTTCGTAAGATTGGTCGCGGTGGCACACAAGCGTGAGCGCGTCCACTGGCTCGCCGCCCACAAGCACGTCGAGCTTGACGAGATCGGCCTCCTGGTAACCGGCAAGCTGATAATCGAGCGAAGCATATCCGCGTGAAACGCTCTTTAGCCGGTCGTAGAAGTCGAGCACGATTTCGTTGAGCGGCAAATCGTACGTCAGCATCACGCGCGTGGGCGAGAGGAACTCGAAATTCTTCTGGACGCCGCGTTTGCTTTCACAAAGCTGCAGAATTGCGCCGACGGAGTCCTCTGAAGTGATGATCATCGCGCGGATAATTGGCTCCTCGATTTTCTCGATCAGGCCCGGCGACGGGAATTTCGTCGGATTATCCACTTCCATGATTTCGTGCGTCACACTTGTAATGCGGTAGCGCACCGAAGGCGCCGTGGTAATCAGGTTGATCCCAAATTCGCGCTCGAGCCGCTCCTGCACGATTTCCATGTGCAGCAGTCCGAGAAATCCGCAACGAAAGCCAAAGCCGAGCGCGACGGAATTCTCCGGCTCGTAGAAAAACGCGGCGTCATTGAGCTGCAGCTTGCCGAGCGCGTCGCGCAGGGTCTCGTAATCGCTGGCCAGCACCGGAAAAAGTCCGGCGAAGACCATCGGCTTGATGGCCTCAAAGCCCGGCAGCGGCTCCGCGGGGCGGTCCACTTCGACCACCGTGTCGCCCATGCGCGCGTCAGCAACCTGTTTGATATTCGCAACCATGAAACCGACATCTCCCGCGGCAAGCTCATTCAGTACGACAGGTTTGGGGGTGAGCACGCCGAGCGATTCGACCTCGTGGATTTCATCGCTGAAGCAGAGTTTGACGCGCATGCGCATCGTGATTCGGCCTTCCATCACACGCACAAGCACGACCGCGCCGCGATAGGCGTCAAACCACGAATCGAATATCAGCGCGCGCAACGGCGCCTCGGAATCGCCTTTGGGCGCTGGAATGCGCGCGACGATGGCCTCCAGCAACTCGTCAACTCCGATGCCGCTCTTCGCGCTGATCAGCAGTGCATCCGCTGCCGGAATCGCCAGCACGTTTTCGATCTGCTCTTTTGCAACGTCAGGTTGCGCCGCAGGCAGGTCAATCTTATTGATCACCGGGATGATCGTGAGGTTGTGCTTCGCGGCGAGAAAAGTATTTGCAACCGTCTGCGCCTCAACGCCCTGACTCGCATCCACCACAAGCAGCGCGCCTTCGCATGCGGATAGCGCGCGCGAAACTTCGTAAGAAAAATCCACGTGCCCCGGAGTATCGATCAAGTTCAGGCGGTAGATGTTTCCGTCCTTCGCCTGATAGTGGAGACGGATGCTCTTGGCTTTGATAGTGATGCCGCGCTCGCGCTCCAGATCCATTGAGTCGAGCACCTGCTCGTGCATCTCGCGCTGGGTAAGCGCGCCGGTGCGTTCGAGCAGCCGGTCGGCGAGCGTGGACTTGCCGTGGTCAATATGCGCGATGATGCAGAAATTTCGTACGAACCTGGGGTCCATTCGCCTTCTCTATCGCCTGATTTCCCGCGGAAGGAATTCCGGGCGTTCCAGAATCTTTGAGTGTGCCACAGTTTCGCGCCACGGGCCAACGCGCTCCATGAGCCCCCCGAATCGCCCGTGGGAGTCGCCTAAGCCGACACACGGTTTTTTCTCGCTCGTTAGGCGGCTCGCTTGCGGGTATATATTGGAAGTGACGCGTGCGTGGGCCGCGCCGAGGCAGGGATTGTGTCTGCGCGGGTGCCCACAATTGCGAAAGCAAAACTCAATGGCGAACGACGTAGACAAATTACTGACCCGTGCGAAGCACCTGCTTGAGAAAAACAAGCCGGCGGACGCGATCGAGGCGTTCCAATCCGTGCTGCAAGCCGCGCCCGGAAATATCGAGGCGTTGCAGTCGCTCGGCGATCTTCACACGCGCGGTGGCGACACAGGGAAGGCCGCCGTTTATTACGGCCAATTATTTGACCGTCTTATCGAGCCGCGCGAAGAGCCCAAAGCCGCGGCACTCTATGCAAGATTTCTGCGTCTCTCAGAACAGCCTCCGGAGCGCCAGGCGCGCTACGCGTTGCTCTTGCAGCGCCAGACCAAAGCAGGCGAAGCCATCGAAAATTATTCCGTCGCGGCGGAACATTTTCTCGCGCGCGGCAAAGATGACGAGGCGCTGAAATGCCTCGAACAGATCGCCGAACTCGATCCGGAAAAACCTGAGCGGCAGCTTGCGTTGGCGCAACTGGCCGAAGCCCGCGGACGCAGCAATCTTGCCGCGCGCGGGTATGTCCGCGCCGGGCAAATTGCGCTGGGCAAGGGCGAAATTCCGAAGGCCATCGAGTTGCTCGGCAATGCAAATCGCGCCGCACCCGATGAACGCGACGTCGCTTTGCTTTACGCCCAGGCGCTTTTGATCGCTGGCGATCCCGCGCAGGCCGTCGAGAAACTTACGCCATTCGCGCAAGCGGAATCCGCTGCGGTCTTCCGGAAATGTTTCGGCGAAGCGCTAATGCGCTCAGGCGAACTGGATCGCGCACGCGAAGAGCTAATCAATTATTACGGGAAGACTGGCGGAGATCGCGCCATGCTCTTCGAGCTTGCCGAGTCGTACATCGCCGCCGGAGAGGACGCGAAGGGCGTCGAGGTACTGAATTCCGTCCGCCAGAACTACCGTGACTCCGGTGGCGCGGCCATCTTTGCCGGCCGCCTTGACGGCATGGCCGAAGCGCATCCTCATTCGCTCTCGCTTATGGAATTTTGGAGCGAGGTGTACCGCGGCCTGAATCGCGAAGCGAAATATTTTGAAACGCTCGTCCGGCTATTCGATGCTTACGTGGAAAATGAAAACGTGAAGGGCGCTTGCGACGTCCTCGACCGCATGGTGGATATTGACCCCTACGATTTCCGCAACCAGCAGCGTCTCGAGAAACTCCGCGACACCGCCGATAAGGACTATCTCATGCGTGTCGCGTCACGCCTCGGCGTCACAATGGCGCAAGTCGGTGTGGCGGGCACGAGCTTCGGCGATGGGGCGGATCCATCCGAATCGGCCGGCTCGGCAGGCGCAACGGCGCTGGATGATTTGCTTGTGCAAGCGGAAATTTTCCTGCAATACGCGCTGATGCCAAAGGCGCTCGAGCGCCTCCAAAAAATTGCTGACCTTTTCCCGAATGACGCGGAAGAGAATGAGCGATTTCGCAATCTCTGCGAGCTTGCGAACTGGTGGCCTGTTGGCATGAGCAGGAAAGCGCCTGCCCGCCGAGTCGAGTCCGCCGCCGCTGGCCAGCCCGCAGCACCCGCGCCGCCCGCGGCACCGTCCGCGCCCTCGGGCGTCTATTCGCCCGAAACAATGCGCGACCTCGCCAAAATTTCCGAAATTGGCCAGGGAATTTACAAGCAGGCCAGCCCGCGTGCGATGCTTTCGTTTACCGTAAATGAAGTCGGCAAACACTTGCGTGCGTCGCGATGTCTCGCGGTTATCGGAGCGCCCGGACAGCCGCCGCAGCTCGCCGCGGAATATTGCGCGCCCGGGATTGCTCCCGCATCGGGAAATCAGGTGATGCGCCTCATCGCGCAGATGGAGCGCGCAGCTCCGGATTCGATGGGAGGATTGCCCCTCGAAGTCGCCGCGGCGCCAGTGCTGAAAGAAATCGGCCTGGCAACGGCATTGGCGGTCGCGCTGATGGACAAGGACACGCAGACTGCGGCGGGCATGCTCATCGTTGGCCGCGCGGAGACTTATACCTGGAAGCCGAATGAGACTTATTTCTTGCAAACGGTTGGCGACCAGATGCTGTTGAGCGTAAGTCACACGCGACTGCGGTCGCTGATGAAGACTCTTGCGGTGCCCGATGAAAAGACGGGTTTGCTCGCACGAAGCGCGTACACTGACCGCTTGATGAGCGAGGCACAGCGCGCCAAATCGCAGGGTTCGGTGCTTTCCCTGGCAATCCTGCAGCTTGACCGCGGCCCGGAATTATTGCGCCAGCATGGAGAGGCGCTGGTGGAAAAAACAATCGAACAGATTTCGCAGGCTGTCCTTCCCATCGCGCGTCCGTCGGATCTGCCCGTGAAATATACGGCCTGGTCGCTCGCGTTTATTTTGCCGGATACCGCCGTCGCGGGTGCGCTTGGCCTCGTGGAAAAAATGCGCGAGGCCGCAGCGACGAAAAATGGCGACATTGAAGCCGCGGCCATGGGCCATATGACGCTGAGCGCGGGCGTGGTGGAGGCAATCGCCAGAGGAGATTACGACACTGAAGACATCGTTACCGATTTGATGAACCGGGCGGAAGCCAGCCTGGACGAAGCTCGGAAACGCGGCGGCGATTCCGTGATTTCGCTCTCCACACCCAAGGCAGGTTAACCCTTTTAGTTAGCGCATCCTCTAATTCCGAATGTCCCTTGACGTGCGGCGGCTTGCCGCCGCTTTCTAGTTCGCGTTACTCTCTACGGGCCAACTCCTCCTTATTCAGGGTTGCGCTTCAAATCTGGATCAGCTTTTAATCGGTCATAGGAGCTTGCAAAGCAATGTTTCCCACCGATGTGGTGATTCTTGCAGGAGCGCGCACGCCGATGGCGCGTTATACCGGCGCGTTTAGAGACATTCCGGCCATAGACCTCGGCGCGATCGCCGCGCGCGAGGCAATTCGCCGCGCGGGCGCGGATCCCGCCGAATTCGACCACGCCATTTTCGGCAACGTAATGCAGACGAGCGCGGACGCGCTCTACGGCGCGCGTCACGTCGCGCTGAAAGCCGGACTCAAGGTTGAGACACCCGCTGTCACGGTCAACCGGCTTTGCGGGTCCGGCATTGAGTCCATCGCGCAAGCGGCGCAAAGGATTCTGCTCGGGGAGGCGGCCTTGATACTCGCAGGCGGCATGGAAAATATGACCCAGGCGCCGCACGTGATTCGCGGCGCGCGCACGGGATTTCGATTGGGCGAAGGCAAACTTGAAGATTCTCTGATGACGGGATTGACGGACACTTACTGCGGCTTTGACATGGCCGGGACGGCGGAAAACGTCGCCGCGGAATACGGGATCACGCGCCGCGCGTCGGACGAGTACGCATTACGCAGCCAGCAGGCCGCGGAGGCGGCGTATCGCGCGGGACGCATGCGCGAAGAGATCGTCCCGGTGGAGATTAAGAAGGGCGGCAAAACCGAGTTATTCTCAGAAGATGACCATCGGCGCCCGGACACGACACTCGAAATCTTGGAAAAATTAAGGCCTGCATTTCGCAAGGACGGGATTGTCACCGCCGGAAACGCCAGCGGCATAGTTGACGGTGGCGCTGCCGTCGTAGTCACGCACGCAAAGACTGCGCGCGAGAGGAATTGGAAACCGCTCGGCCGAATCATTTCCTGGGCCGCAGTCGGCGTAGAACCGCGCGTCATGGGAATCGGGCCCGTGCCCGCTACACAGAAGGCGCTCGCCTCCGGGGGACTAAAGCTTTCGCAGATTGACCGCATCGAAGTGAACGAAGCTTTTGCGCCACAATATCTTGCCGTCGAAAAAGCGCTCGGACTTAATCGCGATAAGACAAATGTGAATGGCGGCGCGATCGCGCTCGGCCATCCACTCGGCGCATCCGGCACCCGTCTTGTGCTGACGCTGTTGCTCGAATTGCGCCGCACAAATCTGCGCTACGGTTTAGCGACAGCCTGCATCGGTGGCGGCCAGGGAATTGCCATGATCGTTGAGTCGCTTGGGTAGCGGGCTCTCACTTAATTTTTCGCGTACAATCTGCCGGGGGGATTTCGGATGGCAATTGAAAAGGTAGGCGTAGTGGGCTGCGGCCTGATGGGCTCGGGCATTGCGCAAGTTGCCGCGCATGCTGGATGCAACGTAATCGTGCGCGAAGTTTCCCAGGAACTCGTGGACAAAGGTCTAAAGAGCATCGAGAAGAATCTCGCGCGCCTTGTGGAGAAGGGAACTCTCACCGCAGCGAACCGCGATGCCGTGCGCGGCCGTGTGCGCGGCACCACGAGGCTTGAAGACTTCGCCGACCGCGAAATCATTATTGAAGCGATCATCGAGCAGTTGTCCGTGAAGCGCGAGCTCTACGGCGCGCTCGACAAGATTTGCCCGCCCGCCACAATTTTTGCGAGCAACACGTCCTCGCTCTCCATCACGGAAATGTCCACTTCCACAAAACGCACCGAGCGGTTCTTCGGGCTGCACTTTTTCAATCCCGTGCCTGTGATGAAGCTTGTCGAGGCAATCCGCACCATCGCGTCCGATCCGAAAGTCTACGAAGAACTCGTCGCGTTTGCATCGCGCCTCGGCAAGACGCCCGTTCGCACAACAGACCGCACAGGCTTCATCGTCAATCGTTTGCTGGTGCCTTATTTGCTCGATGCGATTCGCGCCCTCGAAGAGGGCGTCGGCAACATCGTGGACATTGATAACTCCATGAAGCTCGGCTGTGGCCATCCGATGGGCCCGCTCACGCTGCTCGATTTCGTCGGCCTGGACACGACGTATTACATTTCTCAGATCATGTTTGACGAATTCCACGAAAAGCGATTCGCCTCGCCGCCGCTCCTGAAGCGCATGGTGATGGCGGGGTGGAATGGACGAAAGGCGGGGCGCGGTTTTTACGATTACACCGACCCGCAAAATCCGAAGCCGATGCAGCTCACCTGAAAAAACCGGAGACGCCGCTCATGAACCTCGAAAACATCCTTTACGAAGTTCGCGACTCGATTGCCTACATCACATTCAATCGTCCGAAAGTCTTGAACGCGCTCAACCGCCAGACGATGAATGAACTGGGCATGGCCATCGGGCAATCCCACGCGGATCCAAACGTGCGGGTCCTGATCCTCACTGGAGCCGGAGAAAAAGCATTCATCGCCGGTGCGGACATCAACGAACTCGCCCAGCGCACTCCCGTGGACGGCAAGGAATTTTCGATTTATGGCCAGAATATACTGCGGGCGCTCGAATTGATGGGGAAGCCGAGCATCGCCGCGATTAACGGCTTCGCTCTCGGCGGCGGTTGTGAACTGGCGCTGGCCTGCACCATGCGTATCGCGAGCAAGACGGCGCGCCTTGGCCAGCCGGAAGTAAAGCTCGGAATTATTCCCGGTTATGGCGGCTCGCAAAGGCTAGCGCGGCTGTGCGGCAAGGGCATCGCAAACGAAATAACCCTCACCGGCGACATGATTTCCGCCGACGAGGCTCTGCGCATCGGTCTCGTGAATCGGGTTGTCGAGCCAGCGGAATTGATGCCCACCGCCGAAGCGATTGCGAAAAAAATTATCGCCAACGCACCGCTCGCGGTGAAGTACTGCATGGAAGCAACCGAACACGGGATGGAGATGCCGCAGGAACAGGGCCTCTTCCTGGAAGCAACGCTGTTCGGGTTATTGTGCGCGACCGAAGACATGCGCGAAGGCACACGCGCCTTCCTCGAAAAGCGCCCCGCGCAATTCAAAGGAAAATAGATAGCGCCGCGAAATTCAATCCACTATATGTCTCAAACACTCAACCCGAAGCCGGCAACTGGAAATCTGAATGTGAAGGGCTTGCGGTTTGGGATTGTCGTGAGCAATTTCAACAGTTTCATCACGGAAAGATTATTGCGCGGCGCTCTCGACGCCCTGGCCTCGGCGGGATCGTCTGAAAAACAGATCGAAGTTGTTCGCGTGCCCGGCTCATTTGAAATCCCGCTGGCTGCAAAGAAATTGGCCGAATCGGGCCGCGTACAAGCCGTCATCGCCGTCGGATGCGTTCTGCGCGGCGAAACGTCGCACTATGATCATATTTGTTCTGAAGTGGCGCGCGGTGTGCAGCTCGCGCAGATGGATACAGGCGTCCCCGTAATTTTCTGCGTGCTCACGTGCGATACGCTCGAACAGGCGATTGATCGCGCCGGGCTCAAGGGCGGCAACAAAGGCCACGAATCCGGCATCGCGGCAATTGAGATGGCCACGCTCTCGCGCAAACTCACCGCAGGCGCGTGGATTTCCTCGAAGGATTCTGCCCTGCGGAAACGCCGCTAGCATGGCTCTCCGCCGCAAGTCTCGCGAACTTGCTCTGCAAATGATTTTTCAGTGGGAGATGCGCCGCATTTCTCCGGCGCAGATTGCCGCTGGCTTCTGGCGAAACGCGCGCGCAGCGGCGCCTACGCGCGAATTTGCCATGCAATTGTTTGAGGCGGCAGCCGCGCAGGCAGAGCAGGTTGACGCGCTTCTCGCGCGCCACTCCACGGACTGGCGCGTGGACCGCATGGGCGCAATCGACCGCGCAATTCTGCGTCTCGCCGTCGCGGAGTTGCGCACCACTGGCACGCCTCCGAAAGTGGTGATCAACGAAGCGCTTGAAATTGCGAAGAAGTATTCTACCGACGAGGCCGTGCCGTTCATCAACGGCGTGCTTGATGCAATTCGTGTGGAACTCGACGCGGTACAAAAATCTGCCGCTGCCAAAAACTCCAACGCAATATAATCCGCGGCAAGTCACCCGAAAAAAAGCGCCGCATCCGTTTAGGGGATCCGGTTTGGCGTTCCACGATAGCCCTCACGCCTCGATATGCCCTTCACAAATCACGACAGCCGATCCGCTGACGCGCGGCACCAGCTTCCCGCGTTGCTCTTCGACAACCGCTTCAATCCGGCTCGGCCTGCCCATTTCAAGCCCTTGCGCAATCGCGAGCCGTTCTCCCGCGTGAAGCTTTCCGTGGCGGACCAGATACGCCGCGAGCGATCCCGCAGCGGAACCAGTCGCCGGGTCTTCATACAATGACCACGGCAGCATTCCGCGTGAAAAAACCTGTCCGCGCGTAGCAATCACGAAGCAATATGCAACAGAGTCCGCACCGCGCATTGCGGCAAGCAGCGCGCGCGGGTCCGAACTGATCCGCGCAAGCGCGCGGCGGTTCGCGAGCGGCAACATCAAGTTGAAGATGCCGGTGGAAACCGACTCGATCGGCAACTCGGAATTTAAGTCGCCCGGTTTTAGTCCCAGCGCGCGCGCCAGCGCAGGCTTCGAGAGGCGCGCCGGTTTAAATTCTGCCGGCTTTTGCAACATGGTTACACGTGTTGGCCGCCCATCGCGAAATGAAATCTCAATCGGGAGAATTCCGGCGCCGGTTTGCTGCCACACGTGCACAGGGCCCTCCTGCGCGGGCACCACGCCGAGCTGCGCGAGAAGGAACCACGTGCCGATCACCGGATGCCCGGCGAGCCGCAGCTCATTCTGCGTCGTAAAAATTCGCAATCTCGCAAGAGCCTGCGCGCTCGTCGGCTTCTGCACGAACACCGTCTCCGAAAGATTCATTTCGCGCGCGATGTCCAGCATGCGCCGCCCGGAAAGGCCGTCGCCGTCGGTAACCACAGCGAGCGGATTTCCTGCAAATGGTGTATCTGTAAAAACATCCAAAGTGTAAAGGCGTCGCTTCACGATGTCGCTCCCTTGACTGCGTTGAGGAAATCATCCTTGAAATAGAACTCACTCAATAAGTTGTCCGCCATGAATTTCACATCAAATCGCTTTCACGAGCTTCGTTGCTTCGTCAAGAATCCGCTGCGTCGCATCCGCGCGTGGAGTTTCCGCGTAAAGCCGCAGCATCGGCTCGGTGCCCGAAGCGCGCACCAGCAGCCAGCCTCCATCGCCGAAAGTAATTTTCACTCCGTCCATCTCCTCGCGCTTCGCGATGTTCCAGTTGAGCCAGCGAGTGAGCTTCTTGCTCGAAAAATGTTCGATGGCCCGTTCTTTTTGCCCCGGCTTCAATTCCAAATCCACGCGGCCGTAGTGATGTTCGCCAAATTCGGCGTTCAACTGTTGCACCAACTGGCCGAGCCCTTTGCCGTGCCATGCCATCAACTCGACCAGGAGCAGCGCGGTTACAGTCGCATCACGCTCGGGCAAATAGAGTTTCGTCCCGATGCCGCCGGATTCTTCGCCGCCCAGCAAAATGTCATGCTCCAACATTATTTCGCAGATGTATTTGAAGCCGATGGGGACTTCAAAGATGCTTCGCCCGAATTTTGCCGCGATCTTGTCCAGCATCTTGGTGGACGAAAACGTTTTCGCGACGTCACCCCCGAGCTTTCGCGTCCCCGCCAGATGCCATAGCAGCAAAGAAAAAATCTGGTGCGGCGTCACGAAGGCGCCGTCGCCATCCACCGCGCCGATGCGGTCGCCATCGCCATCCGCTGCAAAACCGGCGTCATACCGGCCCTCTCGGACTGCGTGCTGCAAAGCCCCAACATTCGGCTCAATAGGTTCCGGGTTCACGCCGCCGAAAAGCGGATCGCGAGTCCCGCGGATCTCGTCGCATGGAATGGCGTGTCGCGAAAGCAATTCGCGCAGCAATCCGCGCGCGGCTCCATGCATAGGGTCCACGATTAGACGCAGCTGGCGGCGTCGAATCCGGTCCCAGTCCACCAGCTTCTCGATGGCATCGAGGTAAGGCCCGCGAAATGAGAGTGGCTGGATAAGTTCATCGCGCGGCGGCAGCGCGGGAATGCCGTCGCGCAAAACTTTTTCAAGCTCGGCTTCAATCCTCGCGACAATCGCCGGAAGCGCCGAGCTTCCATACGTCGCCTTGAATTTAATTCCGTTCCAGCGATAAGGATTGTGGCTAGCGGTAATGACGATGCCGCCCGCGGCGTTCCGCCGCTTCACAAGAAGCGAGATCGCCGGCGTGGGGCAAGGTTCATCGGAAAGCCACACGGGCGTGCCCGTCATCGCCACGGTTTCCGCAGCCACGCGCGCAAACTGCTCCGCGCCAAATCGGGTGTCGAATCCGACGATCACGCCGCGGCCCGGCTGCTCATTGCGCACTACGTATCGCGCAATCGCATAAGCGACGGTGCGGACATTGGCGTACGTGAAGTCCTCGGCGATTACGCCGCGCCAGCCATCGGTGCCGAATCGAATCGAATGCATGCGTTGGAAGTATAAGGAAAACGCGCGAGAAACCTACAGCCAAATTGTCCCATAACGACCAAGAGCAAAAACGGCAGTGGCTCAGACCAATTCTTCGCGATTATTCTGCTCAAGCCACTTCACAACTTTGCCCACATCCTGAGCAAGGTTGCGCGGGCAAATCAGCAACGCGTCACGCGTTTCGACGACCACCATGTCTCGTATTCCGATAGCCGCCACAAACTTATGCGGGCTCCAAATGAGATTGCCCGAGGCGTCAAGTAGAAAGTGGTAGCCCTCGGTAACGTTGGCGCCCTTCTGCTTTGCGAGCAATTCGTAAACCGCTTCCCATGAGCCAATGTCGCTCCACCCGACTTGTGCGGGTATCACGCTTACGCTCGACCAATTTTTCTGCTGCGTTGAAGGTTCGAGGATCGCGTAATCCACCGAAATGTTTTCAATCCTCGGATAGATATTCTCCAGCGCACGGTCGTAACGAGGAGTCCCAATCGTCGCCGCCAAGTCCTCAAGCAGCGCGTGAATCTTTGGTTGAAAGCGATGCAGCGCGTCCATAAATGTCGAAACGCGCCAGAAAAACATTCCCGCGTTCCACAAGTATTTTCCGGACGCAACGTATCGGCGCGCGGTGGCAAGCGGGGGCTTTTCCGTGAACCGGCGCACCGAATATGCCTTGGTTCCGCCGGCATTCTTCGGCGCCCCGCCAGTTTCAATATACCCGAATCCTGTCTCCGGACGCGTGGGCGGAATTCCGAGCACGACCAAGTTGCCCGGCGTTTCCGCAACTTGAAGCGCCGCGCGCACGAGCGCGCGATATTTTGCGGCGTTCGCAATGTAGTGATCCGCTGGCAGGACGGCCATCACGCCGTCATCGGACGTGCGCCGAATGGCGTGCCGAATATGAATTGCGGCAAATCCAATTGCAGCCGCGGTGTTGCGCCCCATGGGTTCCGCAAGTACCTGCGACATCGGTACTCTGATAAGTTGCCTTCGCACGGCCGGCGCTTGCTGCGTGTTGGTCACCGCCCAAATTTGCGCGGAAGGAAAAAGTGGAGAGATGCGTGCCGCTGTTTGTCGCAGCATCGTTTCATTTCCCGCAATGTCAAGCAATTGCTTCGGTGTGCGCGTGCGGCTCCGAGGCCAGAAGCGCGTGCCGCGCCCTCCGGCCAGGATCACCGCAAATGCGCGAAGTTTTCCGCGAGCCATTCCGTGAATTCCTTGGTGCGCCAAGCTTGCGCCGTCCTTGCGCTCTATCTACGAATGATTCCGGCTACAGCGCCGGCCGAAAGGCCGTACTGTTTCAGCTGCTGAGCATATAAATCCAAGTCCGGAGGATACACGCGCAATATACACGCGGGTCTCTCAGGGTCAACCATCCACTGATTAAGCGCGGCAGGAATAAACCAGATTTGGCCCGGGCCAAAATCAGAAAATCCCGCGCTGGAATTCGCTGTGGATTCCCATCGAATTTTCCCGCGGCCTGAGAGAGTGATCCACAGCTCAAAGTGGGTTTGTTCGGTCGCGAGTCGCGCCGGAGTTGTGAAGTCCCAATTCTCCAATGCGAAGTAGCGGCAGGCGATGATGTGTCCGGTCGCGTCACCTGCGGGAAGGCTTGGAGGAGGCTGTTTGATGGCGCTCCGCTGGACGCCGAAATTGATCACTTCGAGAGCCTTCTCAACATGAAGCGCGCGCTCACTTCCGTCCGCATTGCGCCTCCCGTAATCGTACACTCGATAGGTCAGATCCGAACTCTCCTGAATCTCGCAAATTACCATTCCAGGCCCTATGGTATGCACAGTGCCTGCCGGCACAAACACAGTCGTGCCTTTCTCCACTTGTATCTTGGCGAGACAATCCTCCACCGTGCCTTCGGCAATTGCACGGCGGAAACTCTCGCGGGTAACGTCCGGCCGAACGCCAACGTAAACCGAAGCCCCGGAGTCCGCTGCTACGATGTACCATGCCTCCGTTTTTCCGACGCCGCCCGCGGCAGACTCGTGTTTCTGAGCGTAATCATCATCCGGATGCACCTGCACTGAAAGTTTCTCGCCCGGAAAAAGGAATTTCGCAAGAATTGGAAACGCCTCGCGTGTATTCAATCGTGTGCCGGCCCATTCCGGCGGCATCGCACGCCACGCATCCGCGAGCGACCAGCCCGCATACGTGCCCGTCGCAAACCGCGATTCATTGCCGCTAAGCCAGACCTCACCAATGGGTTCTTGCAGGTTTTGTTTTTCAGGAAACAACGGAGCGAGTGATCCCACGCCCCAGATGCGCGGCACAAAAGTGGGTTCCAGCCGCGCGGGAGAAAGCGGAGGAATTTGTGTCACGCCGCTGATGCGGCCGCAGCGAAATATCGCTCGATCCGCCGCAGACCTTCCTCGATGCGGTCCATCGAAGTCGCGTAAGAAATCCGGACGTATCCCGGAGCGCCAAACGCCTCTCCCGCTACCAGCGCCACATGGCATTGCTCGAGCATCTGCGCCGCCAGCGCCGCCGTGTCCTTGGGAATCCCGGGCCGTCCGAGATGCTTTGAAACATTCGGGAAAATATAGAACGCTCCCTGCGGCGAGGTGCATGTGACTCCCGGAATCGCGCGAATGCCCGCAAGGATGCGCTCCCTCCTCCGCGCATATTCCGTGAGCATCGCTCGGACGCTGTCCATCGGACTCGTTACCGCGGCGAGCGCGGCCTTCTGCGTGATTGAACTTGCATTTGAGGTGGACTGGCTTTGCAGTCGCGTCATCACGTCAATCACGGTTTTCGGCGCCAGCGCGAATCCGGCGCGCCATCCAGTCATCGCAAAAGTCTTTGAGAGTGAACCAGCGACGATCACGTGCGACTTCGCATCCGCCGCGCTCGCAATCGAGTAGGGTTTGCCGCCGTCATAAATGAAATGCGAATAGCATTCATCGGCAAGGACCCAGATATCGCGCTTCCTGCAAATTGCAAGGATGCGCTCGAATTCTTCACGCGGAATTACAGCGCCGGTCGGATTTCCCGGCGAGTTGACGATGATCATCCGCGTCCGCGGAGTGATTGCTTTTTCCACTGCCGCCGCGCGCAATTTGAATCCGTCATCCGCATGCGTTTCGATATAGACAGGCACTCCCCCTGTATATTTCACCATCTCCGGGAAGCTCACCCAGTAGGGTACCGGCACGAGCACTTCGTCGCCGGTCTGAATCAGTGCGTTCAGCGCGTCAAATAGCGCGTGTTTGCCCCCGGAAGAAAACAAACATTCCGCAGCCTCATATTTTGATCCGAACTCCGAGGCGTGCCATTTCGCGATTGCATCGCGCAGCGGCATCATCCCAGCCGCGGCGGTATATTTTGTGAAGTTTTGCTCCAGCGCTTGAACCGCGGCGCGCTTGATGTGGTCCGGAGTAGGGAAGTCAGGTTCGCCCGGGCCAAAGTCCACCACGTCAATTCCGCGGGCCTTGTATTGTTCAGCGGCCATCAGCACGGCCAGTGTCGGCGAAGATTGGATTCGATTAACGCGATCCGCGAATTTAGTCATTGGCTCCGGCTTCCGAAATATCACGCGAATCTTTTCTACGGCACTTTCGCTTTGAGACGCTGCTCCACAATCGGCGGAACTAATCCTTGCACCGGCCCGCCGAGCCGCACGATTTCCCGCACCAGCCGCGAGCTGAGATAACTGTAGGCCTCCGCGGGCATCATGAAAATGGTTTCGATTTGTGGCTGAAGTTTCCGGTTCATCAAGGCCATCTGCAATTCGTACTCATAGTCGCTGATCGCTCGGATGCCGCGAAGAATTACTTGCGCCTGCCGCTGTCGCGCGTAGTCCACAAGCAGCCCATCAAATACGTCCACTTCCACGTTGCCCCACGGACGGCTCACCTCGCGCAGCATTTCCACGCGCTCCGCCGTGGAGAACAGTGGTTCCTTTTCCATGTTGCGCAGAACAGCGACGACAAGACGGTCAAAAATTTTCGCGCCGCGCTCGATCAAATCGAGGTGGCCGTTAGTAACGGGGTCAAACGATCCGGGGTAAATTGCCAGGACGTTTTTATTCAATGCACTCGCACCGTAGGCGGGATTCTACCCCATTGTAGAGCGGCGCTGCCAGACACCTACATGGGAAGGTGGCCCTCGGCATCGTGCCAATCTGGCTGCCCATTCCGCTTCAAATGTCACCCATTCAGCCTGTCAGAACGCGCCTTCGCTGGCATGTGTTTGACAAGTCCGATCATAAGAGTCGTAATTAGCCGGCAATGCACGGAAAGGCCTTATCTGCCCTGTTCATGCAGGACGCGCTTTCGGCCGTTTGCTGGGCCTCTTGACATTAGGCCCAATTGGGGCCTATGATTCATATGCGACTGAATTGGTCGTATTTCGCCTATGCTGAAGCTCTCCAAGAAGGCCGACTACGGTTTGATAGCGGTAAAGCACCTTGCGACCCGTGGGGTCGAAGCAGCGCAGAGCGCGGCAGACATTGCTGAGGTTTATGGCATCTCCGCAACGCTTCTCGCCAAGGTGCTCCAGAAGCTGGCGCGCAGCGGTCTGGTGACCGCGCAGCACGGTTCCGCTGGCGGTTATCGGCTGGCGCGGGATCCCAGCGAGATTTCAGCGCTTGATGTGATCAGTGCGGTTGACGGGCCAGTTTTCATTACTTCTTGCACCACGACTCGGGGGGAATGCTTCCAATCGCCGAAATGCACAGTGCGCGAACCATTGCGCCGGGTGAATGAAAGCATTATGCAGGTGCTCAGCACCGTTACGATTTCGCAGATGAGTGATGAGCCGGAACAGCCCACGTTTGTCGCGTTGCAGAGTTAACTAGAAAAGGCTAATCGATTTCAAACAGGAGAAGCGAAATGGCCGTTAAGACTCCGATTTACATGGATTATCACGCGACGACACCGGTGGACCCGCGCGTTCTCGAAGCGATGATGCCGTATTTCACCAAGCTCTTCGGCAACGCCGCCAGCCGCAACCATTCATTCGGCTGGGAAGCGGAAGAGGCCGTCGAGAACGGCCGCGCGCAGATCGCCCGGCTGATTAACGCCACGCCGAAAGAGATAATTTTCACGAGTGGGGCGACGGAATCCGACAACCTAGCGCTCAAAGGCGCAGCCGAAATGTATCGGGAGAAGGGCAATCACATCATCACGCAGGTCACCGAGCACAAGGCCATTCTCGACACATGTAAACGTCTTGAGAAGTACGGCTACGAAGTGACCTACCTTCCAGTTGAAAAAGACGGCCGCATCAATCTTGACGACCTGCGCCGCGCAATTACACCAAAGACCATCATCATTTCTATCATGTACGCCAACAACGAAATTGGCGTGGTCCAACCCATTCCGGAGATCGGCAAAATCGCCAAGGAAAAGGGCGTGCTCTTCCATGTGGATGGCGTCCAGGCCACTGGAAAAATTCCCGTGGACGTGCAGGGCGACAACATTGACATGCTCAGCATCAGCGGCCACAAAATTTATGGCCCAAAGGGTGTCGGGGCTCTTTACGTTCGGCGCCGGAACCCGCGCGTGCAACTCTCTGCAATTATCGACGGCGGAGGGCACGAGCGCGGCATGCGCTCCGGCACGCTGAATGTGACGGGAATCGTCGGACTCGGCAAGGCCTGCGAGATCTGCATGCAGGAAATGCCTATTGAAGCGGTCCGCATGCTTTCATTGCGCACCCGGCTCCAGAAGGGCCTCGAAGCCAAGCTCGATGAGGTTTACATCAACGGCTCGATGGAGCATCGCCTGCCGAACAATTTGAACATGAGTTTTGCATTCGTTGAAGGCGAATCGTTGCTCATGGGAATTAATGACGTCGCAGTGTCCAGTGGCTCAGCATGCACTTCCGCCACACTCGAACCAAGCTACGTTCTGAAGGCGCTGGGTGTTGGCGAAGATCTGGCGCACACCTCAATCCGCTTCGGCCTCGGCCGCTTTAACACCGAAGAGGAAGTGGATTATGTGACGAACCGCATGGTGGAAGTTGTCAGCCGCCTGCGCGAGCTTTCCCCGCTCTACGAAATGGCGAAGGAAGGCATAGACATCAGCAAGATGCAGTGGGGCGCCACTGCGGGCGGCCACTAAGTTTGAAATCACTAATAGGCTTGAGACCGGGGAATTTGCACGGCATCTAATCAAGTAGAGAGAGGCGAAAGACATGGCTTATTCGGACAAAGTAATCGATCACTACAACAATCCGCGAAATGTCGGCAGCTTGCCGAAAGAAGATCCAAATGTCGGCACGGGTCTCGTCGGCGCGCCGGAATGTGGCGACGTCATGAAGTTGCAGATGAAGATCAATCCCGAAACGCGGGTGATCGAAGAGGCGAGGTTCAAGACTTTCGGCTGCGGCTCGGCGATTGCCTCGAGCTCGCTCGCGACCGAATGGGTCAAGGGCAAGACCGTTGACGAGGCGCTGGCCATCAAGAACACGGACATCGTCCGCGAATTGAGCCTGCCGCCCGTGAAGATCCACTGTTCCGTGCTTGCTGAGGACGCCATCAAGGCCGCCATCGGCGACTGGAAGAAAAAGAAGGGGGAGAGCGCCGAAGCGAAGTAAGCGTCGGGCACTCGCCAGTGATGATTCACGTCACAGAGAAAGCGGCGGACAAGATCCGCCAGTTGCTCACCAAGGAGGGCGTGCCGGAGGCGACGGGGGGGTTGCGCGTCGGCGTCCAGGGGGGCGGCTGCTCGGGTTTGACGTATGCTATGCGGTTGGATACGCAGGCCCGCGACCGCGACAAAATATTTGAAGAGAACGGCGCCCGCCTTTTTGTGGACCCGAAAAGCTATCTCTTCCTCGCCAACACCACGCTGGATTATCAGGAGACGCTCATCCGGCAGGGGTTCGTCTTCGAGAATCCCGCAGCCGCGCGGAGTTGCGGCTGCGGCAGCTCCTTCACGGCGTAAGTCACCCCCATTCTATTGCGATGGCTGGGAACTCAAAGATGAACGCCGCTCCAATGAAGGCGTCCGCCGCATCCGCGAGTGCCGCGGCGGCCTGTTGGTCCTGCGGCGCTTCCCCGGATTCTATGCATTTCTGCGCGGCGTGCGGGAAGATTCAGCAGCTTCCGCGCGGCACGGATTACTTCACGCTCTTTGGACTGCCGCGTAGGCTGCGGATTGACGGGGAAGACCTCGAGCGGCGGTTTCATCAATTGAGCTGGAAGCTGCATCCGGACAATTTCGTTCGTGCGAGCGAAAAAGAGCGTGAGTTGTCGCTCGCGCTTTCTTCAGAGGTGAATGACGCATATCGGACTTTGCGGGAACCACTCTCGCGCATGGAATACCTGCTCGCACATGCCGGGATGCGAAAGGAAGGCGCGCAAAAGCAGCAGGCGCCGCCGGAGTTGCTCGAAGAAGTTTTCGAGCTGAACGAATCGCTCGACGAATTGCGCGATGCGCGCGCTTCGGGCGGTAACGCTTCGCAATCAAGCACGGTTCGCATGCGGCTCGAAGCTGCCGCAAAAGATTTTGAATCGAAGCTCGCCGATGTGGACGGGGAGCTAGACCAAATCGCCAGCGAATGGGACGCGGCGCTCGATTCCGGCGCGGGGGAAGCAGATCAAAAAGCCGTCATGGAAACAATGAATGAAGTCCTAAACCGGCGCTCCTACATCCGCAACCTGGTCAACAAAGTTACTGAAGAGCTTGCAGCATAGTTCGCAGGAAATATTCGCAAGCGGGGAATTACCGAGCATGGGCAAGACAGTCGGAATCGATCTTGGGACAACCAACAGCCTCGTCGCGTACGTGGACAAAGCGACGCGCCGGCCGAAGTGCATCCCCGGCCCGAATGGCTCGACCTTGTGTCCGTCGGTCGTAAGCCTCGATGCGGACGGCTCGATCATTGTCGGCGAGCCCGCGCGGCGGCGTCTGCTGACGCAGCCCGAGCGCACGATTTATAGCGTGAAGCGTCTGATGGGACGCGGCCCCGCCGATGTCGCCGAAGAGTTGAAGATATTTCCTTTTCGCATTGACCCTTCAAACGAAAATGTCATCCGCGTTCGGCTCGGCGAGCGCGTGTTCACGCCGCCGGAAATTTCCGCGTTCATCCTGCGCGAATTGAAGAATTGGGCGGAGCATTATTTCGGCGAAACGGTGGACAAGGCAGTCATCACCGTGCCCGCATATTTCAGCGACGCCCAGCGCCAGGCAACAAAAGACGCGGGCCGTCTCGCTGGCCTCGAAGTTCTGCGTCTTGTAAACGAGCCGACGGCCGCCGCGCTTGCCTATGGCCTGCACGAAAAGCAGCGCGGCCTCGTGGCCGTCTACGATTTTGGCGGCGGAACTTTTGATATTTCCGTACTCAAGCTTATCTCCACCGGCGAAGGCGACATCTATCAGGTTCTCTCCACAAGCGGCGATACGCATCTCGGCGGCGATGACATTGACAATGAAATGCAACGCATCATCGGCGCGGAGATACATGCTCGCTTCAGTGTTAACGTTGCAGCGCAATCCGCCATGGCGCAGGAACTTCGCAAGGCCTTGATCTCCGCGAAGCATGAGCTCTCCGATTCCGATCGCGCGGAAATCCATTTGTATCTTCCCGGCGGGATGGTTTTCTCGCGCGCGATCACTCGCACGGAAATAGAGGAAATGGCCGCCCCAATCGTTGCGCGCACCATGGGCCCAGTGAAGATGGCGCTTGCAGACGCGCACATGAAGCCCGACAGAATGGAAGAAGTTGTTCTCGTCGGCGGCTCCACGCGCATGCCGCTCGTGCGCCGAGTGGTCGAAGATTATTTTGGCCGCTCACCCCACACGGAACTCAATCCTGATGAAGTCGTCGCGCTGGGCGCCGCTGTGCAGGCGAACATTCTCGAAACCGGCGTGCAAGATATGCTCCTGCTCGATGTGACGCCGCTTTCTCTCGGCATTGAGACCATGGGCGGCGTCGTCGCCAAAATCATCCCGCGCAATTCGACCATTCCCGCGAGCGCGCAGGAAATGTTCACGACTGGCGTCGAGAATCAGACGGGGATTGACATCCACGTTTTGCAAGGCGAGCGCGAACTCGCGAAGGATTGCCGTTCACTCGCACGCTTCCAATTGAAAGTCGCGCTCGGCCCCCCGGGGCTCGCGCGCGTCGAGGTAAAATTCCTAATCGACGCCAACGGAATCCTTCAAGTCGCCGCGCGTGATCTGCGCACTGGCGAGCAAAGCTCAGTAGAAGTCCAGCCAAGCTACGGACTTTCTGACACGGAAATCGAGCGCATGCTCGAAGAGTCTATCGAATTTGCGGAGCAGGATTTCACCGAGCGCCAGCTCATCGAAGCGCGCGAGGAAGCTGCGATTGTCCTTCGCGCTACCGAGAAATCGCTCGTCAACCCCGAAGTGGAAATCAGTGCGGACGAACGGCGCGCAATTGACGCTGCCGTCGCGGCGATGCAGCAGTCCATCACCGGGCGCGATTACAAATTAATTCGCGTGCGGTTGGACGAGCTGAACGCAGCGACGATCGCGCTTGCCGAGCGCATCATGAACCGCGCACTCTCCACCGCGCTCGAAGGCAAGCAACTCGAAAACGTCTGATAGTGAAGAGAGAAGGGGCAAATCATGGGCGGCAGCAATCCGTATATCGAGCAGGCTAAATACACCCTGCCGACGAAAAAATATAAAATCACATTCGTCCGCGAAGGCAAGACCATCGAAGTGGACCCTGAAGAACTTCCGCTCGGCCACGATGGCCTTCCCGGCAGCATCCTCGACATCTCTCAGGGCTATCACCTCGGACTCGACCACGCCTGTGGCGGGGTCTGCGCGTGTTCCACGTGTCACGTAATCGTTCACGAGGGTCTCGAATCCTGCAACGAGCCCACGGATGCGGAACTCGATCAGCTCGACGACGCTCCCGGCCTCACCACCAAGTCGCGGCTCGGCTGCCAGTGCGTGCCTGACGGCACGAAGGATCTCGTTGTTGAAATCCCCGAATGGAATAAAAATTTCGCGAAGGAAGCCGAACACTAATCGCCGGAGGCGAATCACGATGCCACATCAATTTGGCTGGGACGAAACGGAAGACATCGCTATCGCGCTGACGGACAGATTTCCAGAGACGGATCCCCTCACCGTTCGATTCACGGATCTGCATAAATGGGTCACCGAGCTCGAAGGTTTTGCCGGCGACCCGAAAGCTTCCAATGAAGGCAAGCTGGAGGCTATTCAGATGGCCTGGCTCGAGGAGCGTAACGACCGCTAGGTCTTTTAGAGGCGGCGCAAAAGCTCGCCGGATAACCCGCCTTGCCAACCGTCCGCGTTTCCTCTACTCTAATTCTCAAAGTTTTCCGCGGGCGTGTTTCACCGCGGCGTGCGGCCCCGTGGTGCAACGGTTAGCACGCGGCCCTTTCAAGGCCGAAATACGGGTTCGATTCCCGTCGGGGCTACCAGATTCCGCTCTCAAAAGGCGGATTGTGTCGTCTCATTCGAGACCAACCATTTGTGGGGCAACCTGAGGCTACCTGAACATGCGTTCAGGCAATTCTTCACATAGAATTGCATGGTACCGGGCCCTTTCTGCCAAACCAAGTTGAGGTTCTGCTGCGCGCCCCTTTGTTACGATTCTACCCTGCGCATTAGATGCCAATTTTTGTCAAGCCCTGACGAGGCCTGTAACATCCGTGTTTTCAATTAGATAGACGCCCTCGAGTCTGGCCCGGCACTTGCACCCTCTTGAGTGGGATTGGTGGGTATAGGACCCCAATGAACCTCCATGGGTCTGGCCTGCAGGTCTACCCGCAATGCCTAAGAAAATTCGTTCGAGCTGGAAACATAAGGACCTCAGGAAATGGGTGGCGTGATGACGCGGAGTCAAAGTTCCTCGAAGCGGAGCAAGTCGGCCGGCTTCACCATGATGGAGGCCGCACTTACGGTTGCGATCGTTGGAATTCTTCTTGCATTCGGAATTCCTTCGTTGTTCAGCACCATGAAAATTTTTGAATTGAACGCGGCGTCGGACAGCATTACCTGGGCAATCCAGACCACCCGCTACCAGGCAATCATGAAGGGCTATCCGTATCAGCTCACAATCAATGCGGCCAATAAGACTTATCAATTGGCCAGCGAGCCCACGGGAGCAGGGTCATTTACAAACATTGGATCGGCAATCCCAATTTCAGGGGATCCGATCACACTAGGCGCGGGCACGGTGTTGCAGTTCAAAGGAAATGGCAGCGTGGCAGCAACGGCGGGAAACTCTGAGACGATTACCGTCAGCTATGCGGGAAGGACAAAGACGATCACGGTATCCAACTATGGCTCAATCACCGTTCAGTAGGAAAACAATTCGTGGGTTCACGCTCACCGAAGTCGCGGTCGCGCTCTTCGTGCTTGCAATTGGACTTTCTTCGGTCGCCGCGCTGCTCGCTTCGACCACCAAGAGCACATCCGCAACTGAATACATGACGCAGGCCGCCACGCTCGCTTCGGAAAAACTCGAGGACCTCAATCGGTTTCAGGCCGACGGCGGCGGAGGAGGGGACCCCAATATCTGCGTGCCCTCCGGTACGACGGCGGGCAGCATCACCGCCGACACTTCCGCTTCCGTTACATGCAACAGCACAACTGCTGTCAACATAGATTACTTCGATGAGATTTTCATGTCTCCGACTGCCGGGTCATTGTCAGAAACCGTCAGCGGGCTGGATGGCAGCGGAAACGTGCAGTACACAACCACTGCGCAGCAGCCAAACGGGACTGTCGTCATGTCTCAATCCAGTTCGCGCACTGCCCTGACGGCCGGAGCCATTTATTTCAAGCGCCGCTGGGTGATTGAACTGAATCCCACGATTAATGGAGTTACGATGAACGGAGTTCGCCGTATCACTGTTTACGTGTTTCTGGAAAACCTGTCCGTGGCTCCCGACGTTTCGTTTCAGATGAGTTTGGTGCGCCCATGAAAAAAATCACTATGCGTCATGCGAAGCGGAGCAGGAAACCGAACGGCTTCACCGTTCTCGAATTCCTTGTCGCCATGGCCGTCTTCATCATCGTGACGGGAGCAGTGTTCACACTGTTCCGTAAGGACGATCCCCTTTTCAACAACCAGCAAAACATGGTGGGCGTCAACCTGGCGTTGCAGAATGCCGTCACGCAAATGGAAATCGATGCGGTCAACGCAGGCACGGGATATTACCCGGGCACGAATATCCCCAATTGGCCCATCGGGATCACCATCGTAAATAAAGTGCCGGTAGCCGGCGACTGCGGCGACAACGCAACCTTTATTTATAATTCCACCTGCTTCGACACGCTGAATCTCATTACGGTTGATCCAAACACTCCTCCGCAACATCTGGGCGCCTCAGGTGGCCAGGTGAACACGAACACCGCCAACTCCATGGTCCTCTACACGCCGACAATAACGACTGCGGCTCAGGCCACGGCGCTGGCAGCGAACTATCACTCCGGCGATGAACTGCTCATGTTAAAGGTTGACGGCTCCCAGATGACCACAATATCGCTCACCGCGAATGGCTCGGCAGCCGGCACCACTGTCACGCTCCATTTCAATTCGACGAACGCGGATGGCACGAACATTGCCGCGAACGACTACTTGTCCGTCACATCGAACAACGGACAGGCAGACAATAACGGTCACGCCCAGCTCGGTGTCCTCTATGGCAATTCGGACTGGGTCCTGCGTCTCAAACCGATCATCTACTCTGTGGATGCTACAGACCCCACGAATCCCAAACTGGTTCGCCAAGATGGTATTGGAGCGCCTGAGGATGTAATCGCCACGCAGGTGATCGGTTTCCGCATTGGAGCCGCTCTTTTCAATGATCCAGTCGGCGCCACCGCTACTTCGGACATGGCTTCGTCTGGATCCACATCGCAGTGCTCGACAAGCTCGGACTCATCCACCCCATCGGGCACAACTACCTATATGGCATACAACTACAATGCATGTTCCTTCGGCGAATGGAATAACAGTCACAATCCGACTTACGATTTTTCCATCATTCGCTCGATCCGCGTATCCGTCATCGGACGCACGACACCGAATTCGTCGGGAAGCATCAGCACTTATCGCAATGCATTCGATTCAGGGCCGTACATGATTCAAGGTCTTTCGGTGGTTATTAATCCGCGCAATCTCAGCATGGCTGATTGAGGTCTAAAATGAACGCTAATTATGAAATCACAAGAGTCCAAATACCGGCGGCGAAGCGCACATCCACGCGCGGCGTGGCTTTAATCTTCACGCTGCTGATTCTTGCGCTCTTGATGGTGCTTTCGCTCGGCATGGTCATCGCGCTCAGCTCGCAGACTTTTATCGGCGGGTACTACCGTAATTTCCGCGGCGCTTTCTATTCGTCTGACTCGGGCCTGAACATCGCCCGGCAGGCGATGGTCAACCAGATCCTTTCACTGGTTCCGGCGACGACGACTCTGGGTTCGCAGCCCCTTACGGCCGCTTCTGCAACGACGGTGCAGACGTACGTCAACACCAACTACAGCGCCTGGACATCGATTGGAGGCGGGCAGGCTACGAATTCGTGGCCCGGGCAATTTGAGATCAGCTCCTCCAACCCCGCGACCTTTGCGCAAACGAATTGCCAACCAAGTTTTTCGACAGTCGGGACACCGCCCGCCGGTGGCCCCTATACTTGTGCGAATCCGCCCCCCGCTTCGTCGACGTGCTCCACCGCCGCGGGGCTTTTGACCAATTGCTACGTCATTAATAATTTTCAGTACACCTATCAATACACGCTGGATGTTCTGGGCGAGGTGAAGGGAAACGAGCAATCGGAATTGGCGGAAAACGGCAACATCAGCATCACTGTAAATATCACCCCGCCAGCTGGGACAACGGTCAACCAAAGCTTTGCCGCTTGGGGGACATTCATTGACCAATATGCAGCGTGCAGCTCCATGTTTGTGCCGGGCACCTTGACCGGGCCCTTTTTCACCAACGGGAGCTGGAATTTTGGCGATACAGGCCCGTATATTTTTACGGACCCCGTCGGAAGCGCCTCCTCCACCGCAAGCTACATATTCAGCAACGAGGGCGGCAGTCCGTGCGTAAACGCGGCGGCTACTTCCGATACCGACGGTGGCGAAACCATAAAGCCGCAATTCCAGGCAGGATTTAATCTGGGGCAAAACAAGGTCCCGCTGCCTTCCAACTCCTACAACCAATTAGAGGCGGTCTTGGATGGCAAGGGGTGTGCGGGCGCCTCGGGCTGCACCTTTGATGTGCCCATTCCTGGCACCGCAACCGCGGAGCACGCAGTTTTTAATACAATCTTGAAGGATGCGAATGGTAATGCGTATCCGACGGGAAGTTCCGCGACGCCCGGCGTTTACCTCCCCTATTACATGGTCGGGGCCACGCCAACCTTAGGCACCCCGCTGGGCGCGGAAGGCGTTGGCAGTCTCGCAACGACTTGTGCTGGTGGAATCTATGTCGAAGGCGATTCCACCGTCACCGTCGCGCCGCTTGCCGGGAGCACCACGGCGCAGGTTTACACGATTGTTCAAAGCGGAACCACTTATACAGTCACGATTAACCCGACCACGAATCAGACGATCCTCACGAAGGGCGGCACGACCAAGACAATTACGGGCGTTCCTGAGAACTGTTCTCCCGGCTCAGTTACTGCCGACGCCACAATGCTCTACGTGAATGGGAATATCACATCGCTCTCCGGCCCTGAATCAAGTGGAGGTGCAGCATCGACGGGACCGGCCATTCAGAACGGGACCGCGCTCACCATTACGGCCGCGGACAATGTCACGATTACCGGTGACATCCGGTACGTGACGGAGCCAGTCACATTCACTCAGAACCAGATTCCCGGGACGCCCGCGGACACACTTATCCCCGGAAACAATTATGGACAGGTCTTCGGGATTTTTACGGCAACCGGCCAAATTCAGATGAATAACCTGCAGAGCAACAGCAACCTGGAAATTGACGCTTCGATCGCCATGATTTCCGCCGGAGGTTCCGGGGGATGGATCAACACCGGTGCACACATCAATACACTCAATCTTATCGGCGGGCGAATCGCCAATCAGGCGTTGAGCGGTAATACCACCACGCGAAATATTTATTTCGACCGCCGGTTTTCACAGGGCAACTTTGCCCCCCCCTGGTATCCCTCGACAACCGTAACATTGACTCCGTCGGGCGTCGAGACTTCGACGGCCACCATCCCGACCATCACGCGTCTGCAGTGGGTGTGCAAATCGTGCCAATAAACCGCATTGCGTGGCGCGGCTAGCTCGCCGCATCGCGCTTCGCAAAAATATTTCCTCCCGAATACAAGCGCCGCCGGGCATTAGAGACCCGGCGGCGTTTCTCTTTTCACCTAACCCGGTGGCCGAATTCGCGCCATGAAGTTTGTATTTACGCCGGGCACTCTGCACGAGAATTGCGCCGGCCAGCCGAGATCCGTCAAGGCGTTCCGGCAAAGGCTCGCCAGAGCACTCGACACATCCGACGAGTCCTCTGGCCCGGTGAACGGCTCAACATAAATCTGGTAAGACTGCGCGGCACCCACCAGAAGCCGTTCGAGCATGTAGGACCCGTCAAATACCGTCGGACCTGCTGTCGTGCAAGACCACCCCGCCTGCGCCGCCGCTATCACCTCGCCGGTCGCATTGTCCACGGCAACGACCTGTCCGGAAAAAATTCCTGTCACGCGGGGCTCTCCCGCAAGTGAGAGTGGATTTGCTGGGAGAATTTGTCCGCTGATTATTCCAACGTGCGTCACGTCATTCGGGTCCGGGTAGAGCGCGCGCAGGCCCGTGCGATCATCATCGGAAAGCGGCGCATCGGGAGCATTCACCGATGGACGCGTATTGAGAAATGTCCCGGGCACAGGCGAGAACGGGAACATTGCAGCGCTCCATACGCCCGAGTGCTCGAAGCCCAGGAAATGCCCGAGTTCGTGCGTCAAGATTGATTCGAGGTCATAAGAACTCGGATTGCTCGGCAGCGCTGCGGGCGTCGCGAATGTAGTCCCGGCATCGCCCGGCCTGACGAGCACATCCGCATCCAGAATTTCTCCCACAAATGCTGACGGCGGGTGATTTTGCACGGCGTCATCTCCAATGGTGTCGGCCGTGGTCACGCGCGTAAACGCGATCACGCCCGTGGTGAACGCTGGATCGAATTGGTTCATGCAGACGCTATTCAATCCGTCGAGCGAATTGCACGCGACTTCGTCGCTCGTTCGCGCCAGCGCGGCGAATGTATTCGGCAGCAGCACGGTTCCCGAAACGCCGGTCCACACACCGAATGCTGTCTGAATTGTGGATTCGATTTCGTTGAGCGCGCCTCCGGCGGATTGGTCTTGCGTGAGTATTGTCACTGGATTCGTGCCAAGCGAAGTGCTCCAGCGGCGGTTGATGCCGCCGGGCAGTGTCGTGCTCCAATGGTCGCGCTGCGGGCAGGCCGTCGCGCCTGATTGCGCCGGCGGCTGGCGCATGTCTGCCACGGTGTACGCGAATGAGTAGGCGTCCACCGCCGCGCCCGTTGAGAGATAGAGCACGAAAAGAATTATCAGTGGCCCCGTGATCCGTCTCATGCCTTTTGATTTTTTCACCCTCGGTCTCCTAGCGGCGCGACGCATTTACGCGCAGCGCTTCTGCAACTTGCTTCCGGAAATCACTCAGCGATATGTCACGGATGCCCGCTGACATGAAATTGCGAGTGGCTGGGTCGAACACGGCGAAGTGGCTCGTATCTTGTGTGAGGCGAGCCTCACCCACAGCGTTGCGGTGGACGCGAAAAGTCCCTTGCGCCCAACTCGTGATGCTGTAACCACCGCCCGAGATCGGCTCCACGAAGAGAACCACTTCCTCGCCAGTCCGGAATCGCGGGACGCCATCAACTTTTGTTTCGAGATGACCAATGCGCCCTCCGGGCAGTCGCACGCGAAATAAATGCGGCGGCGCGCCCTTCAACGCTTCGATTGCCGTGAATTCGTAATCCGACCAGATGGACCCGCTTTCCCATCGCGGTTGCGAACCTTCACAACGCGCATAAACAACAATTTGCGCGGATTGCGCGAGTTCCCGTAAGTCCATACGCGCGATCGTCGTCGAAAATATTGCCATCGCAAACAAGCAGGAAATCAACAGTGCCGTGCAGGCTGCAAAGATTGTTTGTCCAATTCGCATCATTTCACCACCAGTGCGCCGGTCGCGGCGGCTTTGTCCTTATTTGCGTTTTGCACCAAAAGCGAGCGAAGTCCGGCAATCGCGCTGCTCGGCACAGAAAGCGTCAAATCAATAATGCCGAGACCGAGGGGCTGCTTTCCGACCACTGCTACGTCCGCCGCGCCCGGCCCGGTCACCGTGAATGTCATCGAAGGATCAAGTCCGCTCACAGAGAAAACGCAGATGTCCACAATCGAAGTGCCGGATGCTGGGCGCGGCAATACAACCGGCGCGGCTCCAAGCGTGCACGAGTTGTTGGGTACGGAAAAAATTCCCATCGCCGCAACGGTGAGCGCCACGTCCGCCTGCGGCACGGGCGATCCCGCAGTGGAAGATTCGACTACGATGATGTCTCGTGCGCTCACGGTGGGATTCGCGAGCGTCAACGGAATCACATCCACCGTCGCAACGTCCTGCGCCACAACAAAATTCACGATGTTTGAAAATGTCCCGTCGGGATTTTGCATTTGAACGGTCACGGAACCGGCGGACGCCAGGTCTGTTGCATCAAGCGTCGTCGTACAAGCGCCGTTCGTGTCGCAGAACGTTGTGCGCGCGGTGCCGCCAACCCGGATCACGGAACCGGGGCCGGGGCTGCTCACCACAAAATTTCCGCCCTGCACGCGAAGCGTGAAGCCGCCGGCGCTGCCCGAAAGTGCGCTTGCGGGAAGCAGGCCCGTGATTGCGGCAGTGGTCGCAATCGTCACGCTTGCGCTGCCGGTGCGCGAGGTGTCTTCGGAACTCGTCGCCACGATGCTGATCAAATCAGGATTTGGCGCGGAGATGGGAGCGGTGAATACTCCCGCGGAAGTAATCCCGCCGCAAGGTGATCCAACCCCCACGCAGGCCGTGCCAGTTGTGTTCCACGTGACGCTCTGATTGTCTGTGCCGAGCACGTTTGCAACGAAGGATTGCGTCCCGCCCGGCGCGAGGCTCGCGCTTGCAGGCGACACCGAAACCACGATGTGTGCGAGCACCGTGATTTGAACGCTCGCGGTTTGCGACGGATTTGCAGCACTCACCGCCGAAAGCGTCACGGGATTTGGCGTTGGGACAGAGGACGGTGCGAGATATTCCACGCTGCCCGCAGACGCCGTTGTGACAACCACGCACGGATTCGATGCAACCACACAGATTTGCCCGACGCTCGCATTGCCGCCAGCAATACCACTCACCAGCCAGGTGACATTTGTATTGGCATTTCCGGAAACGCCCGCCGTAAACATTTGCCGGTGATTGACCGCGAGTGTTGCTGATATTGGGGAAAGCGAAATGCTCGCCAAACTTGTAATCGTCACGCTGGCTGTGTTGGACACGCTCGTATTCGCATGGCTCGTTGCACGCACCGTCACGGTTGCCGGCGACGGGACCGCAGCGGGAGCTGTGTAAGTCGTTGTGTTTGTCCCTGGAATATTCGTCACTGACCCGAAGGTGGAGTTTCCTCCAAGAATTCCATTCACGTCCCAGGTAACGCTTGTGTCCGCCGAACCTGTAACCTGCGCCAAGAAACCTTGCGTCGCGCCGAGAGGAACGTTTGCGGTGAGCGGACTCGCGGCGACCGTTATCTGTCCCTGGATCGTGACGTTGATGGAAGCCGCTTTCGTCGGATCCGCAACTGGCGTCGCCGTAATCGTGACGATATTCGGGGATGGCGCCACGCTCGGCGCAATGAATCCAGCCGTCGCTCCGCTGGCTGAAATCGAACCGCATGATGCTCCGGTGCACCCCGCCCCGGATACCGCCCAGCTAATCGCGGTGCTTGGATTTGAATTCACCACTGGCGTGAGCGTCGCCGCGTAATTTGTCGTAACTCCAGTATCAACCGTCGTCGGCCCTGAAACAGAGAAGGTGAAGTGGCTTGTAACGGTAATCGCGGAAGTGCCGGACTTGCTCGGGTCCGCCACGCTTCGAGCAATAACAGAAGCACTTGGAGCGGTCGGAAGTATCTGCGGCGCAGTGTAATTCCCACTTGCATCCAAGGCGCCGCAGGATCCGTTTGAGCAATTTGCGCCTGCAAGACTCCACGTCACTGCCGCGTTCGGTGAACCCGAACTTGTGATGTGCGCGGCGAAGATTTGATTTGCGCCAAGTTCCACATTCGCGTTCGCCGGCGACACGCTTACCGCAATGTCGCTTGTAATTGTTGCGGAAGCCGTGCTGGTCGCTGTCGGATCGGCAAGGCTCGTGGCCATCACTGACACCGTCGCTGCCTGAGGCATATTCTGTGGCGCGGTAAAAAGGCCGCTTGCAGAAATCGTGCCTGCCGTCGAGGTTCCACCCGGCACGCCATTCACGGACCATGTCACGCCCGTGTTCGTTGTGTTGCTAACCACAGCATTGAATTGACTTGTCCCCCCCAGTGGCACCGATACCGCGCTCGGAGAAACTAAAACGGTCACCGGCGGCGGCGGTGGTGGAGGGGGCTGCACAGAGCCACCCACACCAGCGCAGCCTGAAATTGACATTGCAAGCAATCCGGTCAGCATCCACATACCGCGCGCGGCCGCGAACTTTGGGCTATGGCCAGCAACGGAATACGAATCGAGCTTTTTCAGCACTCATACACGGAAAGCAATGTCATTTCCACATTGCAACGTGCGCAGCGCCGCGCCAAGAAATCAAATCGCAACAAAGATTGGCCATCGGGAAGTCCTTCAATCGAATGCACTTACGGGGGCAGCGAATCACAGAACGTCGCAATCGAAGTTCTTGGCAGAGTCTATTGGGCAGAGCTCCGGCAAAATGCCGTTCCGATTTGGAATTGAGCGTCAAAGCTGCTGTTCCCAATTGGCACAGGCCTGCACTCTCGTTTAATTGACTTCACCACCCGCGCCGCAAATAATCATTCCATGGCAAAGCCCGAGGTAGCGCACCGCATTAAGAGCTATTCATCGGCAACTGGTTACGTTTACCAGTATTGTTTTGTTGAAGTGCGGCAGGCGCGGCGCGGTTTTTCGGCGGGCACCGAGTTCATTTACGTTGTCTCTGTTGACCGCCAGGAAAATTTCCCTCTGGCCGTTTTCGTTCGCAAATCAGCGGTTGAAAAATGGTCGAAGAAGGAGAACCGCAAGCTCAGTGGCACTGAAGAATACGCTGTCGCAAAAATGCGTCTTTTTCAAGGCTTCGACGAAATCGAAAACCTAGCCGCCACACGCCCGGATCTGTTCGTGGATGAAACCAACATTGCCTCGCTCTTGGAAAAGCTCGATCTGTAGTCGGAAAGCCGTGCCGTGAAACAACGTGCCAAATTGAACTTGGTCACTGAACCACCGGACAGGGGGCGGAGTCTATCTAGTGGAGCCACGATGCAAGCGCTCGAAGCGATCCTACCGGGGAGCCGAGTGCAGGGCGAAAACGAGACGGCCAGATTAAGGCGCGAGTTTGAAGAGCAGTTGGCCGATGGCGCCTCGCTGGCGTTTCGCCTCGCTATGAGTGTGCTCCGCAACCACGCGGATGCGGAGGAGGTCGCGCAGGAAGCGTTGCTGCGCGCCTACCGCGGGTTCCACCGGTTGCGCGAGCGGGGGGCGTTCCGCGGCTGGCTTTGTCGGATCGCTTGGCGGCTTGCTCTCGATAAGCAGCGTGGCACGCGGCGGCGCGAAAAACGCGAAGTGGTGGCCGTGCTGGATGCGCCGGTGCTCAACGCCGAGCAGATCGCCGTATCAAACGAATTTGAGGGGTACGTCGCGAAGGCGATGGACGAACTCCCCGAAAAGCTGCGGCAGGCGCTGGTGCTCGCGGCCATCGAGGGTTACACGACGAAAGAAGTCGCGGAGTTGCTCGACCTGCCCGAAGGAACCATAAAGTCTCGCGTGCATTTGGCGCGGAAACAAATGGCGGAGAAATTGTCATGGCTTGTAAAAGATACGAAGCGCAGCTAATTGAAGAAGCTCTGGCCCCCGGCGGTGACGTTGAATTGTCGGCGCACCTACCCGGCTGCCCGGATTGCCGCTCTGAACTCGCGCGTCAGCGTGAATTGCAGAATCGCATCACCGGAAGCATCGCTGCGATGGTTGCGGGGCAGCCTTCCCCGGCGCTGCTCGCTCGCGTGCGCCAACAGATTGACGCGGAAGAATCCCCCCTCCGTGCCGGCTGGATGCAGTGGGCCATCGGCGGCGTCGCTGCCGCGGCTCTTGCGGGATTCGCGATTTGGTTCGCTGGACATGCGCTCTCGCGGCAGTCTGTCTCGGGACCTCAGCCCGCGCAGACTGCCGTGGGAACGCCATCTCCGCAGATAAGCGCGCCAAACCAATCAGCGCAAAGCTCAAGCGTTACGACGGATGCTCCGTCAACCAAATCCGTGCCCGCGACTGTCGAGAAGCATGCCGCCAATCACGCAGCGCCCTTGCGACAACGATCTCCGCGCCTTGCTCAAGTTGCTGCCGCGCAGGACGCAGCCCCTGCCGCGACTTCGCTCGCAGCCGGCGCGCCAAGATTCAACATCATCATTCCGCCGGGGCAGCGTGAAGCCGTCCTGCGGCTCGTAGCGGCAATGCAAAGCGGACGCGTGGATGTGGCGGGCTTGCTGAAAGAAACTGAGCAGCAGCAATTGAAGCCTCTCGAGATCGCGCCAATCAAGATCACTCCGCTCGAAGAGAAAAAATCGAGCGGACAGACGGATGCGAATCACCAATGACCGTGGCGAATTATTTATGAACAAAGGGTGTGTCCAATAGAAGCTCCTGTTTGTGCAAGTTTTCCAATTCGGAGGATGAAAATGAAACGAATTCAAGTGATGTGTGCGCTCGCTCTGCTTGTGGTTCTCGGATTGGGCCTCTCGCTCACTACAAAGGCGCAGGAGAAGCAGCCTTCAGCGGAACCGAAGCGGGAGATTCCGTTGAGAGTTGCCGTGGTGTTTGAGGAATACGATGGGCAAAAGAAAATCGCGAGTTTGCCCTACTCTTTCCTCGTGGTTACCAACGGGAATAACTCAAGTATCCGCGATGGCCTGCGAGTTCCTGTCAGTACCGGTGGCTCAACCAACGGCGCCAACACACAGTTTCAATACATGGATGTTGGAGCGAACATAGACTGTAACGCCTGGATGACCGATGATGGTTCCTACAAGCTTAAATTAAATGTTCAACGCACATTTCTTTTCACGCCCGATGAGCTAAAACCTGCGATGGATATGAATAAGGTCGCGCTGGGTATTGGAGGCAATCCGGTCGTCCAAACTTTCAATTCCTCATTCTTCCTTGTAATGAAAAACGGGCAAACTCAGGAAGCCACCGCCGTCACGAATCCGCTGAATGGCCGCGTGCTGAAGGTCTTAATCACAATCAATGTGGAAAAGTAGCGTCCGAGGCTGGGCTCAATCCTTCGGAATGTCTTCGAGGCGCGGCCGCAAGCCGCGCCTCTCGTTTTTGTGGTTGCGACATCCACGCCGGCGCGCGGTCACTTGCCTTCGGCAATGATATACCCGAGCGTTCTGCCCAGCTCAGAATCGCCAAATTCATAGCCCAGGTATTGCATTTTCTCCGGCATTACACGCTGGCTCGACAGGAGCAGCGCGTCCGCCATTTCTCCCAGCATTACCCGCAACGCAAACGCCGGGGCGGGGAAGATCGCCGGGCGATGCAGCGCGCGCGCGGCTGCCTTGATGAATTCGATGTTCCGCACCGGATTGGGCGCGACGCAGTTAAACGCCCCGGTCGCAAATTTATTTTCCAGCGCAAACCGCACCGCGCCGGCCACATCCGCGAGCGAAATCCATGACACCCATTGTCTGCCGGACCCAATCCTCCCGCCAACAAACATTTTGATGGGCAGCAGCATTCGAGGCAGCGCGCCGCCGCGCGTGCTCAGCACGATCCCGAATCTCAGCATCACCACGCGCGCGCCAAACTCCGCGGCACGCCCCGCTTCGCTCTCCCAATCGCAGCAGAGCTTGGCGAGGAAGTCATTTCCGGGGCCCGTATGGTCGGTGAGTTTCTCGTCGCCGCGGTCGCCGAAGTAGCCAACCGCCGACGCGCAAATAAAAATCTTCGGTCTGGACGTAAGAGCAGCCAGCGAATTCACCAAATGGCGTGTCGCTTCCACGCGGCTCGAGCGCAAAATCTTTTTCCGCTCAACGGTCCAGCGCCCTTCGCCGATGGACGCGCCGGCCAAATGAATCACCGCATCCGTTCCCTCGGCCGCCTGCGAATCAAAATCGCCGGAATACGGATCCCATCGCACATCGCCTTCACCGCTGGAAACACGAGTCTGCGGCCTCAACAGCCGCGAAGCCGCGTGGCCTTGCCCAGCCAGCGATTGCCCCACGGCCGACCCAATCAGTCCCGACGACCCTGAAATCAGAATTCGCACTCAGTATTTCCTTTTCACTCAGAAAACTCTTTTGCCTTCACTTGGTCAGAGCCCCTTTAAGAAAGCTATGCCCCGTTGCCCACCGCGTCAAGCAATGCCTCAGTGGGCATCATTTTCGTGGTATTCGTGGAGATTTCCCGTGCTGTTGGGTTCCTTCATTTCAGAATAAACGAATTCGTTGGAATTCGCGCCGCATCCCGAACTCGCCAATTGGCATTGTCCGCGCTCACAGCTAGAATGGCTTCATGCTCGTTCGAGTTCTCTTCTTCGGCCGCCTGAAAGAAATCGTCGGCCTTGGCGAAGACAGCGCCGAATTCACGGCGGGTGCGCGCGTCGCTGACGTTTTCGCGCGTTACGGCAGCCGCTTCCCGGAACTCGAACGCTTTCGCCCATCGGTCGCCGCCGCAGTAAATCAGCAATACTCGGAATGGAACGCGTCCGTCGCGTCCGGCGATGAAGTCGCCTTTCTCCCGCCCGTCAGTGGAGGGCAGGGAACCGGCGCCGAAATTTCCGCCCCACGCGACATCTGTGAAATCGTCCGCACCCCGATTCGCACTGCCGAGCTTGTGCAGCAGCTCAAAGCGCCCGCGGACGGCGCGCTCGTCGTCTTCGAGGGCATCGTCCGCAACAATTCGCGCGGCAAGGAAACGCTCTATCTCGTTTACGAAGCTTACGAATCCATGGCGCTCGGCGTGATGCGCGAGCTCTGCGTTGAAATTCGCAGCAAGCATCCAATTGATCGCCTATTAATGCAGCACCGCCTCGGCCGCCTTGAAATCGGCGAAACTAGCATCCTGATCGCCGTAAGCTCCGCGCACCGCGTCGCCGCGTTTGACGCTTGCCGCTTCGCCATTGACACGTTCAAGCGCACGGTGCCCATCTGGAAGCAGGAGTTTTTCCGCGATGGCGCGGTTTGGGCCGAAGGGGAAGAAAAGCCGTCGAAAACCTTTTCGCCATAAAGTGAATCTATATCTAGAGATGAAAAAACCATTTCCCAGCCTTACGCGTTTCGCGATACTTGCGCTCGCCGCCATCCTCGCGCTCGCGCCGGTTTCTCCATCTGCGCTGCTCGCCGGTTCACCACCGCAACAGCAGCCCATTCGCGTGCAGGTGGATCTCGTCAACATTCTTGCCAACGTCATGGACCGCAGCGCCCGCCCCATCACGAATCTGCCCAAGGAAGCCTTCGAGATTTTCGATGAGGGCACGCAGCAGCAAATCGCCATCTTTGAGCCTGAAACCCATCTTCCGCTGGATATGGCGCTGATGATCGACACTAGCGCCAGCGCCAGAATTGCTTTCCAGACCGAGCGCCAAGCGGCGGCAAAATTTATCAAGGACGTGGTTCACACCGGCGACGGGTTGGCCGTTTTTGCATTCTCCGATGACGTGCGCCAGCTCACCGGCTTTACCGCCGAAGTGCCGCTTCTGCAGAACGCCGTTCGCAAAATGAAGGAAGGCTCGGGCACGGCGATGTACGACGCCGTTTACCTCGGCGCGCAACGCCTGATGGAAAGAAAGTCCGATCATCGACGCGTAATCGTACTCGTCACCGACGCGGGCGAATCGTCCAGCAAGGCGTCATTTGATACCGCGCGCCGCGAAGCGATTAGCTCCGGCGCATTGCTTTACACGATTGTTCTCCGCGCGGTGAAAGGCGAAAGCGGACGCAACACCGCAGGCGAACACGCGATGGAGACAATCACGCAAACCACAGGCGGCTATGTTTCATATCCGAGCGGCCCCGAGCAGCTCGACACGATCTTTTCGCAAATTAATCTCGAGCTGCGCACCCAATATCGCCTGGGCTATTACCCCGAGCACAAGCCGGGCGGCGCGATTCGCAAAATCGAGATCCGCGTGAAGGGCGACTACGACGTGCATTACCGCCAGGCATATATTCCCCCGAGCGAGGATCACCAATAGCAATTCCTCGCCGTTCCTGACGTTTCGCCTCTGCCTCTGTTACGATTGGCGTGATGAATTCCTATCTTGAAGTAGCCATCGAAGCCGCCCGCGAGGCCGGCGGCATTCTCCTCGCCGAGCTCGACCGCCCCGTTCAAATCGCCTACAAAGGCGATGTGGACATCATCACGCAGGCGGATAAACGCTCCGAGCTGGCCATCGTCAGCCGCTTGCGCACGCATTTCCCGAAACACGCCATCGTAGGCGAGGAAGGCGGCGCGCAATCCGCCACAACCGCGGAAACATCCGGCTCAAAATTCACCTGGTACGTTGACCCGCTCGACGGCACCACAAATTTCGCGCATGGCTTCCCCTGGTTTTGTGTATCCATCGGCCTCGCGGTGTCTGCGCCCGGTGAGGGCGCTTCTGGAAATGCAGCGGCCGGGAAAGAAGAGCTGCTCGCGGGCGTCGTCTATCAACCTGTCACTCAGGAACTCTTCACCGCCGCGAAGGGCGAAGGCGCATACAGAAATAACAAGCGCATCCACGTTTCCAAAATTGACAAGCTTGCCACAAGCCTTCTCGGAACCGGATTCCCGGCCCACAAGCGCGCGCAAAATCCGAATATTCACTACTACTGGAATTTCACGCTGCGCTCGCACGGAGTCCGCCGCGCCGGTTCCGCCGCGCTCGATTTGGCGAGCGTCGCATGCGGCCGCTTCGAAGGCTTCTGGGAATTCGGCCTTAATGCCTGGGACACCGCTGCGGGCGTGCTCCTCGTCCGCGAAGCAGGCGGCACCGTAACCGATTTCGCCGGCCAGCCCTATCAGCTAGGCGCGCGCGAACTCCTCGCATCCAACACAACGATCCACGCGGAGATGCAGGCGACGGCTACTGAGGTGGAATCGGCCAGTGGATCGCGAGGTTAAAAGCAAGGAGTGATGAAATATGCTCCGCGGAGTGTTTGCCAGGGTGTCATTTGGCGGCGCTCGACGCGCCGCGCGCAGACAGCCCGCCACTCAATACGGATCGCAGATTTTTTTCGGTCTTTACGGTGGCATTAAAGTTCTCGTTGCGGTCGCATGCGTTCCCCTTTCTTTACTCTGCATAGTTCTCTTTACCGCTTCTGCACATGAGCCCGATGCCCTCGCAGTTTCACTCATCCCATTCGGACTTCTCGCGGCTATTTTGTTTTCATTACCGGGCACGGCGATGTTGGATCAGCTAGGGATTCATAAGAGGTTTTGGTGGGGCAATCGCCGGTTAGTTCCTTGGACTGATGTTGCCTCCGTTGTTTACCGTGACACGGATGGATATATCCTCGTCTATACAAAAAGTGGTCCGACTATGTCGTTTTCTCCGTACCTGGTGGACCAAAAGCGCCTTCAAGAAGAAATCCGTCACTACGCGAGAGTCTCCGAGATGGAGGCGACTCCCACCGAAGTCCGCGAGGAATAGGCTTGCATGCCAGCGATTGAAGACTCGTTCCCTCATTGAGTTGCGTTGACTCACCCAAGTGCGGGTGCTAGCCTCGACGCCCATGCGCGTCGTTGACTTAATCCGTCGCAAACGCGACTCCGGCGAGCTCTCTCCGGACGAAATAAAGTTTCTCATCGTCGGTTACACCAGCGGCGATATTCCCGATTATCAAATGGCTGCGTGGTTGATGGCCGCCTGGATTCGCGGGCTCAACGCCAGCGAACTTGCCGCACTTACTGAAGCGATGCTGCATTCCGGCAGCGTTCTCGACTGGAGCGACCTGCCCGCGCCGAAAGTGGACAAGCACTCGACCGGCGGCGTAGGCGACAAGACTTCCCTCGTCCTCGCGCCCATAGTTGCAGCCGCGGGACTTTACGTCCCCATGATTAGCGGCCGCGGCCTCGGCCACACGGGCGGCACGCTCGACAAGCTCGAATCCATCGCCGGCTTCAATGTAAATCTCTCGCTCGCGGAATTTCGCAGCGTGCTCTCAGCTTGCGGGTGCGCCCTCATTGGCCAAACGCAGGAAATCGCCCCCGCCGACAAGAAGATTTACGCGCTTCGCGACGTCACCGGCACCGTGGACAATCCTTCTCTAATCTGCGCCTCCATCATGAGCAAAAAACTCGCCGAAGGAATTGACGCCCTCGTCCTCGACGTCAAAACCGGCTCCGGCGCGTTCATGAAAAAAATCGAAGACGCCGAATATCTCGCTGGCCTGATGGTCGAAACCGGCAAGCGCATGGGAAAGAATGTTGTCGCGCTGATCACGGATATGGAGCAGCCGCTCGGCCGCACCGCGGGCAACGCGATGGAAATCGCCGAGTGCATTGACGTGCTTGCAGGCGCCGGCCCTGCCGATTTGCGCGAACTCTGCCTCGAATTAAGCGGCTGGCTGTTTTTCCTCGGCAAGCGCACGCACAACGTCGCTGAAGGCCGCCGCCTTGCCGAGGAAATGATTGCATCGGACCGCGCACGTGATAAATTCCGCGAGATTGTGCGCCTGCAAGGCGGCGACGCGCGCGTCGTGGACGAGCCGAAGCGCTTGCCTCAAGCGCGCGCGAAAATTGAGGTTACCGCCGCAAACGCGGGGTTCGTCGCGCACATTGATTGCGAAAAGCTAGGCATCGCCTGCGGCGTTCTCGGCGGCGGTCGCGAAAAAAAGGAAGACAAAATTGACCCGGCCGTCGGCCTCGAATTCCATCGCCGCCTGGGCGACAAAGTTGAACGCGGCGCGCCGCTCGTCACCTTGCATTACAACAGCGACACGCGATTGAAGGAAGCGCGGCAACTCGTTGAATCAAGCTATCGCATCGGAGACAAGGCGCCCGCGGCGCGCCCGCTTGTTCACAAAGTAATCGGCGGTTAAAGGGAGGCACAGGATGGGGCGATTCACCGGACTGCTTGGCCTGGCCACTATGCTGGGCCTGGCCTACTTGATGTCGTCAAACCGCCGCGCCATTAAATTGAAAACAATTCTCTGGGGCCTGGGCCTGCAGACCGTTTTCGCTTTTTTCGTTTTGCGCATCGATTGGACGCGTAACGCCTTTGAATATGCAGGAAATGGAGTCAAACGCCTTTTGGATTTCTCCTTCGTTGGCTCCGAATTCGTTTTTGGACCGCTCGGAGCGAAAGCCTCTTCGGTCGGCTTCGTCTTTGCTTTTCAGGTTTTGCCGACAATCATTTTCATAGCCGCCTTTTTCGCCCTTCTCTATTACCTCCGCGTTATGCAGCTCATCATCCGAGTCGCGGCATGGGTGATGCAGCGCATCATGGGGGCAAGTGGCGCGGAATCATTGAACGTCGCCGCAAGCATTTTCATGGGGCAAACGGAAGCCCCGCTCACGATTCGTCCGTTTCTCCCCGATCTGACGCGCTCCGAGTTGATGACTGTAATGACCAGCGGCATGGCCCACGTTTCCGGCGGAATCATGGCGGCTTACATTGCCTTCGGAGCGGAGCCAAAGAACCTACTGGCCGCCGTTATCATGACGGCTCCGGGCACACTCCTCATGTCAAAAATGATTGTGCCCGAGACAGAAGTTGCGCGGACGGCCGGCAAAGTCACCATGCCGGAAGACGCCGAACACAAGGGCGAAAATTTTCTTGGGGCGATCTCGCGCGGAACCACGGACGGATTGAATCTCGCCATCAACGTCGCCGCCATGCTGATTTCGTTTCTTGCTCTCATTGCTCTGCTCAATGGAATTATGGGCGGCATTCATCATTACGCAGCTTGGTTTCCGGAATCCATTCAGCAGGTGTTCGGATGGATTTTTTCGCCAATCGCATTCGTAATCGGCATCCCCTGGAAAGACTGCCACTCCATCGGCAATTTGCTAGGCATCCGCATGGCCGCAAATGAACTGGTGGCATTCACGCAGATGGGCCCGATGAAAGGCATTCTCGACCCGCGCTCATTCACCATTGCCACTTTCGCGCTCTGTGGCTTCGCCAACTTCAGCTCCATCGGCATCCAAATTGGCGGCATCGGCGCGCTCGCTCCAAACAAACGCAGCGAACTCGCGAAGCTCGGCATCCGCGCGATGCTTGCTGGCACAATGGCGAACTTGATGTCCGCGTCCATCGTCGGCATGTTCTTAAAATGAAATCCGTATCCAAGCCGTCGCTCGAATTTGTCCGCGCTTCCGCCGCGGCCAAATTCATCCTCGCCAAAACAATACTTCGCCCGCGCATCGGCCTCGTCCTCGGCAGCGGCCTCGGCGCATTCGCCGACGATCTCTCCTCCGCCGCCCAGATTGACTACCGCCGCATCCCGCACTTCCCGCGCTCGACGGCCGTTGGGCACGCCGGAAAACTCGTCATCGGTAAAGTAGGCGACGTCGCCGTCGCCGCCATGCAGGGCCGTGTGCATTTTTACGAAGGTTATTCGCTCAACGAAGTTATTTTCCCCATGCGAGTCTTCGCCCGCATGGGAATTCGCGCCGTGATTCTCACCAACGCCGCCGGCGGCATCAATCGCGGATATTCGCAAGGCGCGCTCGTCGTCTTGCGCGATCACATCAATCTGCAAGGCTCGAATCCCCTCATCGGCCCGAATGACGACCGCTTCGGCCCGCGCTTTCCGGACATGACCGACGCTTACGCCAAGGATTTCCGCAAGTTTGCTCTCGAAGAAGGCGCTAGGATCGGCATGGTAATTCACGAAGGCGTCTACGCCGCGCTCAGCGGCCCGAGCTACGAGGCCCCCGCGGAAATAAAATATCTCGCCACCATCGGCGCCGATCTCGTCGGCATGTCCACAGTTCCCGAGGTGATCGCCGCGCGCCACATGGGGATGCAAGTTCTCGGAATCTCCTGCGTCACCAACATGGCCGCGGGCATTCTCGATCAGCCGCTCAATCACAAAGAAGTTCTAGAAACCGGCGAGCGAGTGAAGGGACAGTTCATCGCGCTCCTGCGCGGCGTGATACCGCGGATTTCCGCGACGCTATGAATGCAGGCAGCCGAACCCGCCCATGAGCGCTACCTCAAACCTGAGAGTTCTCAAGTATCCGCCCGGCTTTCATTTTTGGCGCGCTATGATTCTTACAGGAGGGATTCTCTTGATCGGGATGTATTCCTTTTCCGCGGTGGGTTTTGTATATGCTTGGTTCCGATTCGTACCTGGCTGGGATTATGGGCCGGGCCCGGCAACAATCGGTTTAGTAATCGTTCTTGTGATTTATGTCTTCGTTTTTGTATCTATTATTGCCAACCGTCTCCCGCGCAAATACGCGGAATCGTCTCCCAGCAATCAGTTCGATCCACAGCAAGAGGCCAACTCATGAATGCACAGGAAGCTCTCTTAGACGCCGCACGCCGCGCCCGCGAAAACGCCGTTGCACCGTTCTCGAGATTCTTGGTCGGCGCCGCCGTCCGCACGAAATCCGGCAAAATCTATTCCGGCTGCAACGTTGAAAACGCCAGCTACGGCCTCACCATTTGCGCCGAGCGTGTCGCCATCTTCAAGGCCCTCTCCGAAGGCGAGCGCGAATTCAGCGCCGTCGCGGTCGTCACCGATACAGACAGGCTCACGCCGCCCTGCGGCGCATGCCGGCAAATTATCTGGGAATTCTGCGGTGATGCCGAAGTCATCCTCGGCAACATGAAGGGCAAAACGGAAGTGCACCGGATGGCGTCGCTTCTCCCGCACCCGTTTGACTCCTCAAATCTCTAGCTGAAGTTTTAGTCCGGTCCGCTTTACCCCCCCGGGTTCGTTGCTTTTCGCTGCCGGAACGTCTTCACCGCAACCGTCCTCAAAGTTTCCGGCACGTTTTTGTTCATCCCCAGTGTGCGGAGATCGGGTGTGTGCAGGTGTTGTACAAAATGCAGCGAAACATCGAGAGGTGTTTTCGGGTTGTTCGCAAGATTCTTGAGCACCGCGTAGTTCCTCCGAAACTTGCGGTTCCCGGCAATCCCGCGAAGCACTTCCTCGCCTAAGTTTGCCATCGCCGCAAAGCTTTCCACCTCGCGCTCGGTCAGCCGCGCCGATTGCAACACGGCGCGCTGCACCACGCGGCACGGATCGCGAATCAGCGCGAGCCGCTCTTCGCGTCCCCCCTTGATCGCCAGCTGTACGCGCTCGACAACGCGCATCCGCGACAGCCGCACCAGCAACGATTGCCTTTTTCCGAAATCGGGTTCCGCCTCTTTCACGGCCTCGATGAGGGCCGCCTCGTCCGGCGCGCCCTGGCCAAGCTCCTCCAGATTTCGCCGCTGTTCGGCATTAATTGCGGGAGAGGCCAGCAGCACGACGGCAATCTCGGGCCTCATGCTCAATAAATCCAGATTGTCCGCGATTGCATGGACTGTATCGGCGGGGAAATGTGCCACAGCATGTGCCAGCGCCTGGGGAGGGCAGCCGGGATGCGCGATCAGCAACTCTGCGATGTCCGGTTTGTCGGCAAGATGTTTAGCGCAGTACTCGAAAAGCTGGGGCGCGGTGTCGGCGCGGGCCAGCGCTGCCGCGAAATCAGGAGGCGCCAGTGCCAACAGCGCGTTCCCGGCGCGCTCCGCAATTCGCTCATCCGGATCCGCCGAGAGCAGCGCAAGAATTTCCGCGCGGTCTGCGGGCTCCAGAGAGGCCGTGCCCGCGGTCAACGCAAGTTTTCGCTCGAGCGTCGCCCGCCCGCTGCGGATCATTTCCCGGAAATCGGAGCTCTCACTGATTTGTGATTCTCCCGATGCCGCGGATGAGTTTACCCGTTAAATTCGTTGCGCATCCACGCGCGAAATATTCTGTGTTTCAATTCGCGTAAACGCTGCGCCCGCGATCACTGAAACTGGCGAAACCGGCCCATTCTTGTGCATTCTATGGCGGTGCCACAAATACCATGCGCCAATCCCAATCCCCGCGATCAGTATTACGACCATCACCAGTGACACCCATCGCCCCGTCGTATTTTCCTCCAGTGGATTGCGGAGCGGGGATCTCGTACTTGTAGGCAGGTCGCCCGTTGCCAGCGCATATTCGGCCACCACCGATTCTTCGTCGAGCCCCAGATGATGCGCCACGGCCCGTACAAATCCGCGGTTGAACACGCCGCCGGGCAATTGGCTCCACTGTTCGTTTTCCAGCGCTTCCAGAAAACGCGTGCTGATCCGCGTTGCGGACGCGATCTCGTCAAGCGAGATCCCCCGCATCTCGCGCTCGCGCCGCAGGTGCTCGCCAAAGCCGCCCTTCTTCTCGTTAGTCGTCGCCACGCTCGGATGGAGCTTTCTTCATCTGAATTCTGAGGCGTTCAGTTTGTGAGTGAAAGAAACTCAGCGCAGTCAGAAATCCAATATAGGCGGGGCTGGAAAGGGTGTCAATGCGGCCCCCGGTGTGTGCCGCGTAGTCACACGCACACCAATAGGTGATTGCGCCAGCCCAGCGTCGGTGCTAAAAAATAATTGCCCCCCGCGGGCTTCTGCCCTTGGCCCTACGCAGAACCCAGGGTCTGGAAAAACTGTGTCCGAAACGAACAATTTCAGCGGCATCGAACGCCGCCGCAACCCCGCTCCTACCGGCACCAGACGTCCGCCCGGCGAAGTCACCGTATTCCATGAGCTAGGCAAGGCGCTCACCAGCACCCTCGAGCTCGAGCAGGTCCTGCGCACCATCATGGAAAAAATTGACGAGTTTCTCCGCCCGGACACCTGGTCCATGCTGCTCGTTGATGAATCCAAGCAGGAACTTTATTTCGAGCTAGCCATCGGCAAAGGCTCGCAGGCGCTCAAAGAAGTGCGCATTAAGATTGGTCAGGGAATCGCCGGTTGGGTTGCGCAGCACGGCGAAGCCGTCGTCGTTCCCGACGTCAGCCAGGACACCCGCTTCTTCGGGAAGATCGACGAAAAAACAAAGATGGAGACGCGTTCCATCGTCGCCGTGCCCGTGCGCTTCCGCGACCACTGCCTCGGTGTCATCGAGCTGGTGAATTGCGTCGGCCCGGAAGGGTTCGACGAACGCAGCATGGCGCTCTTGGAGGCGCTTGCCGATTTCGCGGCCATTGCCATTGAGAATGCGCGCCACGTCAAGAAAATCCACGACCTCACCATCACTGATGACGTCACCAATCTTTATAACTCGCGCCACCTTCATTTCATTCTCGAAACGGAAATCTACCGTTCGCAGCGCTACGGCTATGAATTCTCCGTAATTTTTATCGACCTCGACCATTTTAAGAATGTGAATGACAAACATGGCCATCTTGTTGGTTCCAAACTGCTCGGTGAAATCGGCGCGGCATTGAAAACAAATTGCCGCTTGATTGATTTCGCATTCCGTTATGGCGGAGATGAGTTTGTTATCCTTCTGCCGCAAACGGCCAAGGAAAGCGCGTTAACGGTCGCGAACCGGCTGCACAGGTTGATCCGCGAATCCGTGTGGGCGGCGGCCGAAGATTTGAACATTCACATTACTTCGAGCATTGGAGTCGCTTCCTACCCGACCGATTCGCACACCAAAGTCCAGCTCCTTCAACTTGCTGACGAAGCGATGTACAACGTGAAAAACACCACGCGCGACAGCGTCGCCGCCGCAGTACCGAGCCGTCTTGTAACGAAATAGCGCCGCGCCGCGCGCCGCCCGTCCCCCTTTGCAGGATTTCCACAGTCAGCCGCCGAAACGATTCGCGCATTCCTTGATTCACCCGAGTGCCCGTGCTAGTCTCAATCCGCATTGGTAGGCCCACGGCCGCCAGTGCGGTGTGTTTTTGATTCGGCGGCAGCGGAAATTCCAGAGAATATTCTGGAAAATGTCCCGCGAGCGAGGTAGCGCATGTCCTTAGAGGCGTTGGGAATGATTGAGACCAAAGGCCTGGTGGCCAGCATCGAAGCCGCCGACGCTATGGTCAAGGCCGCCAACGTCGTCCTGGCTGGCAAGGAGTATATCGGCGCAGGCTACGTCACCGTGATGGTCCGCGGCGATGTGGGCGCCGTAAAAGCCGCCACGGACGCAGGAGCAGCCGCGGCACGCCGCGTTGGCGAACTGGTCGCGGTGCACGTTATCCCGCGCCCGCACGAGCACGTCGAAAAGATTCTCCCCGGCGCTGTGAAAAAGTAGCGCTTGGCTTCGCGTCGGCTCGAATGTTTGTCGGGGCGGGTCTTTAGACCCGCCCAATGTTTTTTCGCCGGGTAAATCGCCTTGCAACTGCGCGACCGCGATCTCATCTCCATCCAGGAAGCCCGCGAGCTGGCCGCTGCCGCGGCCGCCGCCCAGCAGAAGTACTCGCGCTTCTCCCAGGAACAAGTAGACGCCGTCGTGGAAGTGGTCGCCAAGGCCGCAGTCGCCGCATCCGAAAGCCTCGCGCGCCTCGCCGTCGAGGAAACCGGATACGGCAACGTTCCCGACAAAATAATCAAGAATTCTGTAGCCGCCGTGGATGTCCCTCGCGCCATTCGCGGTATGAAAACCGTCGGCATCATCCGCGAAGACCAGGAAAAGAAAATTCTTGATGTCGCGGTCCCGGTCGGAGTCGTCTGTGCCATCATCCCTTGCACGAACCCGACTTCAACCGCCATCTACAAAACGATCATCTCGCTCAAAGCTCGAAATGCAATTGTCCTCAGCCCGCATCCCTCCGCGATTCGCTGCATCTGCTCGACGGCGAAGATTCTCGCTCGCGCGGCTGTGTCGGCGGGCGCGCCGGAAGGTCTCGTCAGTTGCATGGAGCGCAACACGCTTGCAGGCACGCAGGAGCTGATGCGCGCGCCCGAAGTTGGCATCATCCTCGCCACAGGCGGCACGGGCCTCGTCCGCGCCGCGTACGGTTCAGGGAAGCCTGCCTACGGCGTCGGCCCGGGCAACGTTCCGGCGTTCATCGAGCGCACCGCCGACGTCCGAAAAGCCGTCGCTGATATTTTTGCCGGAAAAACTTTTGACTACGGGACGATCTGCTCCTCGGAACAAGCAATGGTCGTCGAAGAGCCTCTCCTCGAATCAGCGCTCGAAGAATGCCGCAAGCAGGGTGGCTACTTCTTGAATGATGACGAGATGAAGCGCGTCGCCGGGCTTTTGTTTCCCGGCGGCGGCCATGTTGCGGACTCGAAGCTCGTCGGCCGCCACGCCACGCACATCGCGGAGCTTGCGGGCATCAAGGTGCCGCCGGAAACGCGCGTCCTCATCGCGCGGCTCGACGCCGTCGGCCGCAGCGTCCCGCTCTCAGCCGAAAAACTTTCACCTGTGCTCGCGTTTTATTCTGTCGCGAATCTCGCCGCGGGAATTGATCGGTGCACTCAATTGTTGAAGTTTGGCGGCCTCGGCCACACCTGCTCGATCCATTCGCAGGACACCAAAGCCGTCCGCGAATTCGGCGAGCGCGTCCCTGCCTTCCGCGTTTGCGTGAACACCGCCTCCGTCCACGGCTCCATCGGTTATTCGACGAATCTATTTCCTGCGATGACGCTCGGCTGCGGCGCGCTTGGCGGAAACATAACGTCCGATAATATCGGCCCGCAGCATCTGATGAACATTCGCCGCATCGCCTGGGAATCGCGCCCAGTCGCTCATCGCACCGTGCCATCGGCCCAGCGCCTCGAAGGCCCCGCCGGCAATACCGCTGCCGCCACGGCTGCAGGCGGGACGGCCAGCACCACTGCGACTACAGGCACAGCAGCCTCAGCGCCAGCGCCCTCGAAGGCACCGCCTATAGCAGCTCCGGCTGTGGCGCCGATGTCAGGCCCCTCGCCATCACCTGGCCGCGCCGCAATCGCCCAAGCCGTCGAACACGTTATGATGCATCTAGGAATTCCGCGCGGGACTGCAGGCGCAGCAAATGCAGCAAAAAGTGATAGCGCCCGCGCCGCTTCTGCGGCGGGTTCTCCTGCACCGACACCCGCAGCCTCCGCCGAAAAGCCAGCGCCGCCGAAACCTGCAGGGTCAGACAAATCATCCGAGCCCACGGTCCTCCAATTTGTCAGCGAAGGCGATGTCCGCCGCGCTGTAACTCGAGGCGAAAAATTATTGATCGGCCCGAAAACAATCCTGACTCCCTCCGCCCGCGATGTAGCAGGCGCCGATGACGTACTCGTCCTAACAAGCGTAGTCCCCGCGAAGCCAGCCGCCGCGGCCTCTGAGTAGTTGCGGCGAGAAAAAGTTCTCACCTTGAGCGGCGTCCCGGTGGTTTTTATCGGGACGCATGGAATGATCCGTATGATCCACTCCATCCTTTAACCATTGCGGAAAGCCGCTGACTCAAATGAGTCCAGGCAACATCCATGCGGCGAATCGTCGTCCTATAAACAGAATCGCCAGAGAAAGCGATACTCCACCCAATTCGAGCTAAAATGAACCCCGCAGCTTAAGCCACTCAATCCATGCGCACTCGACAGGCAAACCGCTACGCACGATGGGCCGCGATTTTCGCTTCGCTGCTCGCCACGGTTGTGCTCGCGATTTACGTGCGCCGCTCGATGCAGACCCATGAGGCGCGAAAGCAGGCTCCTCCTCCCGTTCCTACCACGGTGGAAAGAACTTCTCAGGGATTCACCTACTCCCAAACCACCGGAACCGGCATTCTTTTCACTTTGCGCGCCTCGAACATGACGGCCTACAAGGAAGGCGATCGCAGCCTCGCGACCGACGTTTCGATTACGGTTTACGGAAAAAAGGGGGATCGAAACGATAACATTCACACTCATTCATGCGATTTTCTTACCGCTTCTGGAACAGTGGTCTGCGCCGGCGAAGTGATCATGGACCTCGAGAGCGCCGAGGATGCCAAGCGCGTTTCCGCAGCGCCGAAGGGAAGCCCAGTCGCACCGAAAATTGTCCACATCACCACGAGTGGAGTGACTTTCACCAAAGCGTCCGGGGAAACAGTGACCGACCAGCCAGTGCAATTTCAATTTCCCGGCGGCGAAGGTCGCGCCATTGGCGCGCATTACGATTCCAATGACGGCGTGCTCAATTTGCTCCGCGACGTCCACATGAAACTCACCCCGCCGGCGCCGAAAGGCGCAGTCATAAATTCCGCGCCGCTCCCGGTGGAAGTGGACGGCACGAGCCTCGAATTCCAGCGCCACGCCCAGGTGATGTATCTTCGCGGCCCCGTCACCGCGCGTCAACAAAACGGCCCTGCACCGTCACAAGGCGCGTCATCGCAAACCGCCTCAACGCAAAACACTGGTGAAGAGCGCGAACTCCACGCCAGCTTGCTGACCGTAAATTTCGATCGCCAGCTTCATGCGACCAAAGTCATTGCCACCGGCGACGCTAACAACCGCCCGCAAATGCTCGGCAGGGGCGCAAAAGGAAACGGCACAATCACTGCCGACGAATTCAGCGCTGACCTCGCGCCCGCCGGATGGATGGAACATCTTTCAGCAGTCGGCAACGTCGTTGGCGATTACAAAACTGTTGCGGATATGACTCACATCACCGCTTCCCGCATTGACGCGGATATGTTGCCCAAGGAAAATCAGCCGAAAACTGTCACCGCCACCGGCGCCGTGCGTGCAAATTCCACGCGCGCCAATTCTGGCGGCCCCAATTCCGTGGGCGGAAGTTCCACGCGCACCATCGAGACTGCCGCGCTCGCTCTCGATTTTATTCCCGGCCCGCCCGCGCGCGCCGGAGGCAGGCCGCGCTCTCAACTAAGCCACGCGCATTCGCTCGCTCCCGCAACAGTTACGATGACCGCTCCAATCACGGCCGCCTCTGCTGCACCGGGCCGGCCCACCACGCAGCAGTCTCAGCAAGCTCAACAATCCTCACAACTGCACACAGATCACGTCACTGCCCAGCGCATGGAAGCCGACTTCGGCGAACACAATCGAATGCTGCGCATGCAGGGTCACGGTGGCACTCAATTGGATCGCGACCTGCCCGGTCACGCGCGCCAGACTTCCACCTCGCAAGAATTCGCAGCGGATTTTGACGCGCAAGGCCAGTGGACCAATTTCGATCAGAGCGGCACCGTGCGGCTGCGCCAGGCCGACCGCTCAGGCCAGGCCTCGCGAGCGCACTTCAATCGCGCTACGGACGTCGTCACCCTCTCCGGCCCCGCGGAAGCAACTGATGCGACCTCCCACACTACAGCCGACAGTATGACGTTTGATCAACGCACAGGAGAAATTCGCGCGGAAGGCAACGTCCTAAGCACCTACACCAGCAGCGCGGCAGGAAGTGCGCAGGGAAGCGCCCAGGGAAGCCCTCAAGGAAATTCCCGGGTAAGCGCCAGCACAGCCGGAAATTCTGGCGGAACTTCCGGAGGAGGGAGCCCCGTCGCGAGCTCCTCCGGCATGGGCCCATCGCTAACCCTCGGTTCGGGCCCTACGCACATCAAGTCCGATCATCTCGCAGGCAATTCCACCGCTGGCCGCGCCGTTTACACCGGGCACGCGCGCATGTGGCAGGGCGATTCCATCATGGAAGCCGATGAGATCGAGCTCAATCGGCCGACAAGGCAGCTCGACGCGCGCGGCAACGTCAAGGCCGTATTCCAGTCCGCGCCATCGAATCCCGCAAATGGCGCGCCGGGCGCTCCTTCCGCGAGGCCCGCCTCAAATTCATCCCCAGTCTCGCAATCAAGCTCAAGTTCAGCCGCCGATGCCAAGCCCGCGCTCTGGAACGTTCGCACCGCGAAGCTCACTTACTACGACGCCGAATCCCGCGCGCACCTCGATGACAATTTCACCGCGGAATCGCAGGGCAGCTCCATCGCGGGTCAGAATTGCGATATTTATTTTGTCCCGCCCGCTCAACGCGCCCCCGGAGCCTCCGGCGGAATTGACCACGCCATCGCCCGCGGGCACGTTGTGGTCCATCAGGACGAGCGCCACGGCCAGGCCGAGCGCGCCGATTACTCCGCCGCCGCAGGGAAATTTGTACTTTCTGGTGGAAAACCAATACTTTTTGATGGAGATGGAAATTCAGTTGCTGGCCGCCAATTGACCTTCTTTAAGGCCGATGATACGATTCTCGTCGAGTCGGAGGAAGGTGTTCGGACTCTGACACGGCACCGGGTCCAGAAATGACCCCAAGATGCTGAAATTCCAGGCCGTCGAGATCAATAAAGCCTATAGAGGGCGCAGGGTAGTTAACGACGTTAGCCTTGAGATTCAGCAGGGTGAAGTAGTTGGCCTCTTGGGGCCAAATGGCGCGGGCAAGACGACCACTTTTTACATCTTGGTCGGCCTGGCGCAGCCGGATTCGGGCCATGTTTTGCTGGACGGGGAAGACATCACCGATCTCCCCATGTATCTCCGGGCCAGAAACGGAATCAGTTACCTTCCTCAAGAGCCCTCGGTTTTCCGGCAGTTGACGGTCGAGCAAAACCTGCTGGCAGTGCTCGAGACCCTCTCTCTCACGCCTGAACAGCAGCGCGACCGCCTGGAAGAGCTTCTTGCGCAGATGGGGCTGGACGCCGTCCGGCACAATCGGGCCTACTCGCTTTCGGGTGGTGAGCGGCGCCGCCTGGAAATTGCGCGGTCATTGGTCCTCAAGCCGGCATTTATTTTGCTCGACGAACCGTTTTCGGGAATTGACCCGCTCACGGTCGTCGAGCTGCAGAAGTTGATTGGTGAATTGAGCGCGAGCGGTATCGGCGTACTAGTGACGGATCACAATGTTCCTGCCACACTTTCCGTTACGAACCGCGCTTACATCATCAATAGCGGTCGCATCTTCCGCTCCGGCACGCCACAGGAATTGAGCGACGACACCGAAGTCCGCCGCGTTTACTTGGGCGAGCGGTTTCGCTTGCACTAGATTTTTTGGATTTCAGGAGGACTCGCACAACCCGCGATTGTCGGCCATGAGCTGGCTCCAGCCAAAACTCCATCTCAAAGTCTCGCAGAAACAGATCCTTACTCCGGGTCTCGTGCAGATGGTCAGCGTGCTGGCGCTGAACCGCCTTGAATTGCGCGAGATGCTCAATCAGGAGCTGGTCGAGAATCCCATCCTCGAGGAAGTCACCGAAGAAGTCCCTGTCACCGAAGATTACAGCGACGAAACATTCCTCAAAGCGGAAACGGAAAAGCTCCCGGAAACCGAAGCCGCAAATCCTTTCGACGAATTTGATGTCGCCGCCCTTTACAAATATCTGGACTCCGGCGGCAACGAGTCAATGAACCACGAACGCGAAGAGATCGAGCGCCCCTCCTTCGAGAAATTTCTTTCTTCTCCGCACGGGCTCACCGAGCATCTCGAATGGCAATTGGGTTCGGCCATCTGTTCCGAGAAGGCCCGCGAAATCGCGGAAATCATCATTGGCAATCTCGATGAGGATGGCTACCTGACCGTCACGCTCGAGGAGTTGGCGCAGAACGGCACCTACGAGATGGACGACGTGGAAGAGGCGCTCGCCGTTGTGCAGGAATTCGATCCCCTCGGCGTTGCCGCGCGGAATTTGCGCGAATGCCTGCTCACTCAATTGAAAGTGCTCGACCCGCAGAACGCGCTCGCGCACCAGATTGTTTCCGAATGCCTGCCCAAGCGCTTGATCGCCAGCGGCGCAGCCGCCGCGATGCAAGCGATTGTCGCGCCTCCCGCCGTTGCAGAGGAAGCCCTTGTGGAAGACGAATCACTTCCTGCTGACGCGTCCGTCCTTTCAGATGACGAACCGCTCGCACGTGCCGATTCCCTCGCCACCCATGATTCCGCTTCCGCACCCGCCCCAGCGGAGAAAGATGCGACCGCCGCCCTCGCCGCCACGCCCTCTTCCAAAAATGGCGACGAGCCGTCCAGCTCCGCTAGACACAAGGGTGACGCGAAAGAAGAGCCTGAAGATAACCCCCATCTCTGGAAGCTTTTGCAAAGCAATCAGCTCAAGGAAGTCGCGCGCGCTCTCAACCGCCCTTACGAACTTGTGAAGCGCGCCATGGACGTGATTCGCAAGCTCGATCCGCGCCCCGGCATGCGCTTCAACAAGACGCAACCCAAGCTGGTCGAGCCCGACGTCTATTTCCGCAAGATGGACGACGGCTGGCAGGTCTTCCTCAACGAGGACGATCTCCCGCAGCTTCGCCTCAGCCCCGTCTATCGCCGTCTGCTCACGCGCGACAACCCCGATCGCGACGTCCGAAATTATGTGAAGGAAAAATTCACCGCCGCGCTCCAGCTCCTGAAAAATATCGAGCAGCGCAAGCACACCATCCTGCGCGTCTGTCAGTCCGTGATCCGCCGCCAGGGCGACTACCTCGATTTCGGTCCCGACCATTTGAAGCCCATGATGATCAAGGAAGTCGCCGAAGAAGTCGGCGTGCATCCTTCCACCGTCAGCCGCGCCGTCTCCAGTAAATACGCGCACACGCCGCAGGGCGTTGTCGAACTGCGGTCATTTTTCTCCGAATCCGTAAACGGCCCCGAGGGCGGCAACATGTCATTGCTCGCGCTCAAGCGCCTCGTGAAAAAAATGATCGAGGAAGAAGATACGTCCAAGCCGCTCACCGACGACGCCATCGCAAAAAAACTCAGCGAAGCCGGAATTCAGGTCACGCGGCGCACCGTTGCGAAATACCGCGAGGTCCTCCGCATCCCAAGCACACACCAGCGCCGGGTTAAAGAATAGTGTCAAGGAATAAGCTCCGCCCATGAAACGCCAAGCCGGCCGCGAGCACGGGCAACTGGTCATCCTCACCGGATTAAGCGGCTCCGGCCAGAGCACCGCTCTCAAGACGTTCGAGGACCTCGGCTACTACTGCGTGGACAACTTGCCGGTCGAATTGATTCCCACATTTAGTGAAATGGTTTTTGGCGGAGATAGCGAAATCTCACGCGCCGCCCTGGTAGTTGACGCGCGCGAAGGCGGCCAGCTCAAGAAATTGCCGGAAACAATTCGCCAGCTTCGCCGCGAAGGCAAGGCTGCGGAACTCGTGTTCATCGAAGCAACCGAGGAATCGATTTTGCGGCGGTTCAGCGAAACGCGCCGCCCGCATCCGCTGGGGCATGATCGGCCCGTCCGCGAAGGTGTGCGCAGCGAACGCAAGCTCCTCGCTCCCATCCGCAAACTCGCGGATGTTGTGGTTGACACCTCAAAGTTCAACGTCCACGAACTGCGCGAATTTATCAAGAAGCGTTTTCAGAGCCGGGGGAAGCGCCCGCTCCTCGTTTCGCTCGTGAGTTTTGGTTTTCGGTATGGCGTTCCCCCCGATGCGGATCTGGTTTTCGACGTGCGCTTTCTTCCCAACCCGCATTTCGTGGCGCGCCTGCGTCCTTTTTCCGGCAAAGACAAGCGCGTGGCTCGCTACATCGATTCCTTCCCGCAAACAAAACAATTTTTGCGCCGGATTGACAGCTTGCTTGCCTACCTGATCCCGCACTATATCCGGGAAGGGAAGAGCTATCTCACAATTGCGATTGGCTGCACAGGCGGACGCCACCGCAGCGTCACGCTTTCCGAGGAACTGGCTCGCGCGCTTGCGCGGCGCGGCTTTCACGCGAAGGTGCACCACCGTGATTTGAACCGTTAGCGCCGCGGCCTTACAATTTCGCGGTCGCGCAACGTGCAGTTTTGGTGTCGAGTTTTCGCAGTTTTCTCGTCTGGGGAGGCGCAAGGCCGCAACCCGGGTCCCGGTTATGCTTTCCGAAGAATACCGCCGTCTCTTCGCCATCACCCGCGGTTACCGCGGCTGGCTCGCGCTTGCGGCTCCGCTCCTCGCCATCGCGGGCGCCGCCAATGGCCTGACCATGTTCATGGTTCGTCCGCTATTTGACCGTGTTCTAAATCCCAATAGTCCCGAGGCAGGCCAGCCGCTCGTCCTTTTCAACAATCCATGGACCAAGCAACCGGTGGACCTCAATTCGTTTTTTCCTTGGCGGCATCAAAATGCCTGGACCATCTTCGCGATTTCGCTTCTGGCGCTTTTCTTGATTAAGGGCATCGCCGAATTCACAGGCACGATGGCCGCGCAGTTCGCGGGGCTCTCGGCCGTCACCGATTTGCGAAACCGCGTATTCGGGAAGCTCATCCGCCAGCCGATTGGTTTTTTTCAGCACAACCCGATCGGGCGGCTGATGTCCACCACAATCAATGACATCGAACGCATCCGCTTCGCTATGTCCGAGTATCTTGCGGATTTTCTTCTGCAGAGCTTTTCTCTTGTCGCGTTTGGGCTCGTACTTTTTATCATCAACTGGAAAATGGCGCTGCTATCGCTTGTATTCATGCCCGCCATTGCGATTCCCCTCAGCAAACTTGGCCGGAAGATACGCAAGTCGGTGGCGCGCTCGCAGGACCGCCTCGGCGAGTTAAACCAGATTATCCAGGAGACCGTATCCGGGAATCGAGTTGTGAAGGCCTTTGGCACGGAGAATTATGAAGTCGGGAAATTCAAGGTAACGGCCCGTCGGCTGTTGCGTGAAAACCTGCGTTGGATTCGCGCCTACGTCCTCAACGGCGTTGTGATGGATATTCTGGCCGCGGTTGTTATCTCACTGGTGCTCCTGTATGCGCGCGACGCGATTCACCACAACCGCATGACGCCCGGTGATTTTGGCGTTTTTATCGCCGCTTTGTTTGCCTCCTATACCCCCATCAAGCGAATCGGCATCTTTTACCAGCAGCTTCAGCAGGCTCGTGGCGCCACGGCGCAAGTGTTCGATCTCCTTGCTCTCGAGGAGGAAAAGCAGGATCAGCCCGGCGCTCCCGCTCTTCCTGCTTTCTCGAATGAAATCGAATTGGAGGATGTCAGTTTTTCCTATGACACCGGGACGCAAGTCCTCCAGGACGTTTATCTTCGCGCGCACGCCGGCGAAGTGATTGCCATCGTCGGCTCCAGCGGCGCGGGAAAGACAACGCTGGTCAATCTCCTCCCGAGGTTTTATTCTCCCACTTCCGGCGTCGTGCGCTTCGATGGTCATGACATCCGCGGCGTCACGCTGAGATCGTTGCGCGACCAGATCGCCATCGTCACGCAGGAGAACATCCTGTTTAATGACACGGTGTGGAACAACATCTGCTACGGCAGCCCGGATCAGCCCAAAGAGCGCGTCATCGCCGCCGCGCAGGCCGCGCTCGCTCACGATTTCATCGAAGAAATGCCGCAGGGCTATCAAACGCAGCTCGGCGACCGCGGCCAGCGCCTCTCCGGCGGCCAGCGCCAGCGCCTGGCCATCGCGCGCGCCATCCTGAAAAATTCGCCCATCCTGATTCTCGACGAAGCGACCTCCGAACTTGATACCGAATCCGAGCTTTACGTCCAGAAGGCCCTCGCGAACCTGATGGTCGGCCGCACCGTCTTCGTAATCGCGCATCGGCTTTCCACCATTCGCCGCGCAAATAAAATCATCGTTCTCGAAGGCGGGGCCATCCGCGAATCTGGCACGCATCAGGAATTGCTCGCGGCCGGTGGTCTCTATACGCGCCTCTACGAATTGCAATTTGCGGATGTGGATTCTCCCGCCGAATCAACATTCCGGCGCCGGACAGGCGACTCACAAGGCGCTCCTCAACCGGGAGCGGTAGGCGGGGTTGCGTGAAGATGTCGCCGAAAGGAGTCGCCTGAACATGACCGACCACGCCGCATCTCCCGCAAAATCCCGCCCCTCCGGCCTCAAATCCATGACCGGTTTCGCCGAAGCCCGCGTCGAGCGCGACGGCTGGGCGCTGCGTGCCGGTCTCCGCAGCGTCAATCACAAGTTCCTCGACATTCACCTGCGCCTCCCCGAAGGCCTCGAATCGCTCGAAACCGAAATCCGCCGCGTGCTGCGCGAGCACCTGCATCGCGGCCACGTGGATCTCAACTTGCGCGTGGACCCCATCGGCGAAACCGCCGTGCAAATCAATCGCGAACTCGCGCAGGCTTACGTGCGCGCCGCAAATGATTTGCGCAAAAAATTTAAATTGAAGAATGAGCCGGACCTCGTCGCCCTGATGCGCTTGCCCGGCGTCGTCGGCGCCGCCGGAATGCCCGTTGGCGGACTCAGCGAGGAAGGCCTCGCGCGCCTCAACGCGCAAGCCGCAAGCTGCGTCGCCCAGGCCGTAGCCAAACTCGAAGAGATGCAATTCGTCGAAGGCCGCACGCTCGCCGAAGTGATGCGCGCGCATCTCGCCCACGTCGGCAAGAACACCAATACAATTTCCGATCTGGCCGCCCGCGCCCGCCCCATGTTCGCGCAGCGCCTCGAAGAAAAGCTGCGCGACCTGATCGCCGAAGCTGTCGAACCCGCGCGACTCGCGCAGGAAGCGGCCATCCTCGCCGAGCGCAGCGACGTCAGCGAAGAACTCGCGCGCCTCGCGAGCCACGTCGAGCAATTCGGCAAGCTCCTCGGCGGCTCCGGCGAAGTCGGCAAGAAACTCGACTTCCTCTTGCAGGAAATGCAGCGCGAGGCCAATACTTTGCTCTCGAAAACGCCGGGCGTCGAAGTGGAAGGTTTGCAGATCACCGGACTCGCGCTCGAAATCAAATCTGAAATTGAAAAGCTGCGTGAGCAGGCCCAGAATATCGAGTAATATCCGCCGAACAGGAATGGCTGACCGCGAATCCATCGTCTTTGTCGTCTCCGGCCCGTCGGGCTCGGGCAAGTCCACGCTCGTCCAGAAGCTGCTCGACCTTCCGGGAATGATGCTTTCTATTTCCGCTACAACGCGGCCCCCTCGCAGCACGGAGAACCACGGAAAATGGTATGATTTCGTATCCGAAGCTGACTTCGAGCGCATGGTGCGCGAGGGCGCCTTTCTCGAACATGCTCGTCTCTTCGGACGGCATTCCTACGGCACGCCGCGGAAGTGGCTCGACGAGGCCCGCGCAAAGAATTTGGACCTCGTACTTGAAATTGACGTGCAGGGCGCCGCGCAAATCCGGAAGAAAGTTCCCGGCGCCGTTTCTATCTTTATCCTGCCGCCTTCGCGCGAGGAACTCGAACGGCGCATCCGCGAACGCGGCCAGGACTCCGCCGATGAAATCGCTCGGCGTCTTCGCCAGGCTCGGCTGGAAATGGAAAGTTTTTCGCTCTATGACTTTATCGTGGTCAACGACGATCTCGAACGCGCCGGACGTGAAGTTCAGGCCATCGGCCTGGGCACCCGTTGCCGCAGCGGCATCGCACGTCCGTCCGTTGAACGCATCCTGAAGACTTTTGAAGGAGAAAGGTACTGATGACAGTCCACAACACGCCACCCGAAAGCAGATTCGCATTCGTTGTAGTTGCCTCGCGCCGCGCACGCCAGTTGATGCTTGGCGCCGGCCCATTGATCGCCAACCCACATTCGCTCAAGAACACACGGGTCGCAATGGAAGAGCTGCAAAATTCCGTACTCGAATTTGACATTCCGCTTTACACCAAACCCGTGGATCCAACCAAGCGCGGCAAGGGCTAGGGAAACCGGAAAAATATGCGCGTAGCCGTCGGAGTCACGGGAGGCGTCGCCGCTTACAAGGCCGCGGAACTCGTGCGCCGTCTTCAGCAGGAAGGCCTCGAAGTTGAGGTCGTGATGACGCGCCACGCGCAGGAGTTCATCACGCCGCTCACCTTCGCCGCCCTCACCGGACGCAAAGTCATCACCGACATGTTCGCCGCGGAAAACGCCGGGCCCGCGAACGTGGAAAGCGCGATCGAGCATATCGCCGTCGCGCAGCGCATTGACGTGCTCGTCATCGCACCCGCCACCGCCGGAACAATTGCCAAGCTCGCGCAGGGCCTCGCCGACGATTTTCTTTCCACGCTGGCGCTCGCCACCACCGCTCCTCTCATCGTCGCGCCCGCGATGAACGTCAACATGTTTGAGCACGCCGCCACGCAGGCGAATATCGAAACTCTTCGCGCCCGCGGCGTGCGCATCGTCGCGCCCGACGAAGGCTATCTCGCCTGCGGCATGGTTGGCGCGGGCCGCCTCGCCGGCGTCGAAGCGATTGCCGCCGAAGTTTTCAGCACGCTCGGCATTAAGCACGATCTCGAACGCGAAACCGTTCTCGTCACCGCCGGGCCCACTTGCGAAGACCTTGACCCCGTGCGCTACATTACCAATCGCTCGTCCGGAAAAATGGGCTACGCCATTGCCGATGCCGCGCGCCGCCGCGGCGCTCGCGTGATATTGATCAGCGGCCCCACCGCGCTGAAATCGCCAGATGGCGTTGAGTTTGTTCAGGTGCGCACTGCGGACGAAATGCGCCGCTCGGTCCGCGAACATCTCGCCGACGCGACCGTCGTTATCATGGCCGCGGCCGTCGCCGATTTCCGACCCGCCGCTGCCGCAACGCAAAAGATCAAGCGCGCCGCGGGAAAACTTTCACTCGAACTTGAATCCACGCAGGACATCCTTGCCGAAGTGGCGGCCGAATCCGCGAAAGGGAAGTCGCGCCGGGTAATCGTTGGCTTCGCTGCGGAAACCAATGACGTCACAGGCAACGCCCGCAAGAAACTCAATGCCAAGGGCGCGGACCTGATCGTTGCCAACGACGTAACCGAGCCGGGCGCAGGTTTCGACGGCGACACCAATGTCGTCACCCTGATTTTCCGCGAAGCGCCTGAAAATCGCGAGACCGAAGTCCGCTTGCCCCAGATGAGCAAGTTCGATGTCGCCACTCGCGTCCTCGACGAAGCCCATCAAATCGCCGCGCGCCTTCGCTCGGCCCACGCAACGGTGAAAAAGTGACTCCTCTGCGGAGCCTCCCGAATGCCCTCTGAAGGCGTTCCTCCCGAAAAAGAGCGCGTTGTTGCCTGGCTGGAATACTTCAGCGATCTTCGCATCGGCGGCTTCTACCGCAATCGCGGTGCCGGCAAATCCGCAGCCGCCGCCGCGAAAAGATTTGCCGCCGCGGCGCCGCGCCCCGTTCCAGTAAATGAGCCTTCGAGAACGCCCGCCGCTCCCACTAAATCTCAAATTTCTGCGATGACATCACCGCCGCAAGCCGCAGCCGCGCAATCCACATCCAAAGTCACCGTGCTTCCCGTCGCGCACGGCCCATCGCTCTTTGAGGCCTTTGAGCGCGTGCCCAATGAAACTCTCGAGCGCATCCGCGCCGACATCGGCGACTGCACTCGCTGCCGCCTCTGCGAGCAGCGCAACAAAATTGTTTTCGGCGTCGGCAACCCGAAGGCCGACATCGTTTTTGTCGGCGAAGGCCCCGGCCGCGATGAAGACGCGCAGGGCGAGCCCTTCGTCGGCCGCGCCGGAAAACTTCTCACGGACATGATCAAGGCCATGAGCCTCGAGCGCTCCGACGTTTACATCGCGAATGTCGTGAAGTGCCGCCCGCCGGAGAATCGCACGCCCGAGCACGACGAAATCGCCACCTGCTCGCCGTTCCTTTTGCGCCAGCTCGAATGTATCCGCCCGAAAGTAGTCGTCTGCCTCGGCAACGTCGCCGCGCAATCGCTCCTCGGCACCAACAAATCCATTTCGCATTTCCGCGGGCAATGGTTCGACTTCCGTGGCTCGCGCCTCATCGCCACCTATCACCCGGCGTATCTGCTGCGCAATCCCGCCGCAAAAAGCGATGTCTGGACCGACCTAAAAAAGGTGATGGCCGTCCTCGGCCTAAAAGCCGCCCGCCTTCCCAAGCGCTAACGCGCTCGCTTCCCCCTGCTGCTAAACTATTCCCCGCATGCCGCGCTTCGCCGAAGTCGCTCTCACCGTCCCGCTACGCAACGCGTTCACCTACGCGGTGCCCGATGCGCTCGATGGCGTCGTCGAGCCCGGCGCGCGCGTTGCTGTCCCATTCCGCAATAAAGTAATGGTCGGCGTAGTCCTCTCTCTTTCCAATGACGCGCCCGCTTTCGCCGCGGAAAAATCCGCGCAAATAAAAGAGATCGCGCACGTCCTCGACACGCTCCCCGCGCTCCCGGAAAAATTGATCGAGCTCGGCCGCTGGGTCGGCTCCTATTACCTCGCGCCGCCCGGTGACGTTTTCCGCGCCATGCTCCCGCCGCTCACCGAGTTGCGCGCCGAGCGAATCCTCCGCATCACTCCCGCCGGCCGCGCGCGATACGCCGAACTCGCCGCCATGGAAGGCCGCAGCGACGCGGAAATTTCCGAGCGCGCCCTCCTCGAATTCATGGACATCGAAGGCAAGCCCTTTGCCGCCTCGCGCCTGCGCAAATTGCCGGGCGGCGAAGCCGCCGCAGCGCGACTCCTGCGCCGAGGCCAGCTCGAAGCCGAGGAAATTCACAAATCGCGCAAATTGCGCATGCAAAAAATTGTCGCGTGGAGTCTCACGCCTCCCGCCAACGCGCCTGATTCCGCCGCGGCACCTTCCAAGCCGCCGGGCAAATCCCGCAAGCGCGTAGCCTCCGCAAAACTTTCCGCCCGCATGGTCGCCGCCGAAGAGCGCATCCGCCGCGTCCTCGCCGAAGAAAGCGGCCCGCTCCCTCTGAAGCAGCTCCTCGCGCGCGCCGAAGCCTCCCGCGCCGCCGTCGACCGCCTCCTCCGCGAAGGCAAGCTCACTTCCTGGGACGAGCCCGCCGTCTCCGATGAAGAGGATTCCTTTGACGCAGGCTACTCCGCGCCATCCAACATTCTGAATCCCGCGCAGGAGCGCGCCGTCGCCGAATTGCACGCCTGGCTCGCGCGCGGCGAATTTGCGGCCGGCCTGCTCCACGGCGTCACCGGCAGCGGCAAAACGGAAGTTTATCTCCGCGCCGTCCACGAAGCGCTCGCCCGCGGCCGCTCCGCAATTGTGCTCGTCCCTGAAATCGCGCTCACACTTTGGATCGGCCGCATCTTCCGCGCGTGGTTTGGCGACCGCGTTGCCGTCCTTCACAGCGCGCTGCCCGACGCCGAGCGCTCCCGTGAATGGTGGCGCGTTCGCAAGGGCGAGGCGCGCGTCGTCGTTGGCACTCGCTCCGCAGTCTTCGCGCCCGCGGAAAATCTCGGCCTCATCATCGTTGACGAAGAGCACGAGGCCAGCTACAAGCAAGAGGAATCGCCGCGCTATCACGGGCGCGACACCGCCGTCTTCCGAGCGAAGCTCGAAGGCGCCGCCGTGCTGCTCGGCTCGGCCACGCCTTCCATCGAAACTTACGAGCACGCGCGCGCCGGAAAATATGCGCTCCTGCGCCTCGAATCGCGCGTCGCCAACCGCAGCCTCGCGCGCGTGGAAACTGTTGACATGCGCGAAAATTTCAAGCAGACGCATCGCGCCACCGCAATTTCCGCCGCGCTCCTAACCGGCATCGCGGCCCGCCTCGCCGCCAAGCAACAGGCGCTCATCCTCATCAACCGCCGCGGCTATTCCTGGTTCGCGCTCTGCCGCGCCTGCGGAGCCACTGTGCAGTGCGAAAATTGCAGCATCGCGCTCACCTTTCACAAATCGCGCCAGCGCCTCGTCTGCCATTACTGCAATTTTTCGCGCCAAGTCACAAAGATTTGCCCCAAGTGCAGCTCCGAACATGTTTATTTCGTCGGTGAGGGCGCGGAAAAATTGGAGGAGTCCCTCCGCGCCGATTTTCCTCACGCCCGCATCGCGCGCCTCGACCGCGATACCGTGCGCACCAAGCGCGAATATCAAAAAGTTTTGGGCGCGTTCGCCGAAGGCAAAACGGACATCCTCGTCGGCACGCAAATGGTCGCCAAGGGACACGATTTCCAGCGCGTCACGCTCGTCGGCGTCGTCAGCGCCGATCTGCGCCTCGGCATGCCCGATTTCCGCGCCGCCGAGCGCACTTTCCAGTTGCTCACGCAGGTCGCTGGCCGCGCGGGCCGCGGCGATCTGCCCGGCGAAGTGCTCGTCGAAACTTTTTATCCGGAGCACTACGCCATTCAGGACGCCGTCCGCCAGGATTTCGAGGGATTTTTTGAAAAGGAGGTCCGCTTCCGCCGCGCGCTGCACTACCCGCCGTTCGCCGCGCTCGCCACCATTCTCGTTCGCGACCGCAAAGTGGAAAACGCAATCCGCTGGTCGCGCCAGCTCGCCGATTATTTCGCGCCGCTCAATGAAGACGACAGTCGCGGTAGCGGCGTAGGCGAAAGCCGCAGTGGCAATCGCACGGAATCCCGCGGTGATAAACGCTCTGAAGCCCTTGGCACTGTGCGCGGAATTGCCCGCGGCGAAATCCGAGTCCTCGGCCCAGCCGCCGCCCCGCTCGCCAAACTAAAAGGCGAGCACCGCTTCCAATTCCTTCTGAAATCCCCGCGCCGCGGCGCACTCCATGACGCTCTCGCAGGCGCGCTCGATTTCTGCACCCGCAAAAACATCCCCGACAGCGCCGTGATCCTCGACGTCGATCCCCTCAGTCTGTTCTAGATGAATGGGAATTCTCTCGATTAACCCGGCGGGAAATACAAAGTCTCTCCAATCTGCACCTCGACTGGTTTGCCGCAATTCGTGAATGGCCTGAAGCGCCATTGCATCACGGCTTTTTTTGCGGAATCGGCAAGCAAAGGCTCGCACATATTTGCAACATCAACTTTCTTGACAGACCCATCGAGAGCCACCTCAATAAGTAGGTCAACGTGCCCTATTAGGTGTCGCCTCCGAGCCTCGTCCGGATAATTGGGTTCCACTCGATCGATGATCTTGTCATCGGGGTTTACATATATCAGGTGCTTTATGCTTTTAACGCACGGGCTTGAAGTCTTGATATTCGACACTCCGGCTTGGCCCCAGAAGGGAGATCCATTCATCCCAATAAACCGGAACTTTCCGTCTAAATAGATGAATGCGTCCATAGACAATCGGAAAGGTGAAAATTGCGTGGTTCCTCCAGCTCCCAAATTTGTTGGGCCACTCGGATAATCGATCATAAATCTCAGAATCGGAGGGATAGGCTTGAGTGGCATCACCGGCGGATCGAACGAAATGGCCGTCGCACTTGCCGCCAGTAGATGCGTATTCAAATGATAGTCTGGAAATGGAAAGTAACCAGGAGAGTCCTGCCACCCCTGGTATTCCGATAATGGAAAGAAACCGGGAGTGTTGGAGTGCACGACAGGCGCAATCACCACAATGCTTTGAAGCCTCTGCAGCGTCAATCGGCTAAATTTTTCGTATTGCTTCGTGTACTGTTCTTCAAGTTGCGGCCCCTTGTTCTGCCCGAATGTCTCAACAAACCAAGCCTCCGGGATTCTGTATTCCCCTATCGTTGCCTGGAATGCCTTCTGGCCCCCGTCCCTGTAGACCTCATAAAGTTTGTTGTACTGCCGGTCAAACCCCTTCGGTGTGTCGGAAATGATCCCGTTGTCAGCGGACAAAGCAATCGCAGGCGCCAGCAGAAGAAAAGGGAGCACTTGCATGAACATGCGACCTCGCATTTGCGGCACCTCTCAATCGCGACCGTAATCCTTCCAATATGTTACACGGCCGGTAATCTATTTAATAGGATGTGACTTCCACGCCGCGCGTTTCATTCGCCGCCCTAACCGGCTGCCTCGATTTCTGCGCCAGGAAAAATATCCCCGACAGCGCCGTAATCCTCGACGTCGATCCCCTCAGCTTGTTTTAGATGAATTGGAAATTGCCCAACTAGTTCGGCGGAAAGTGCAAAGTTTCCCCAACCTGCACCTCGACCGGCTTGCCGCAATTCGTGAACGGTTTGTAGCGCCATTGCATTACAGCTTTTTTCACAGGTTTCGTAATTGATGAGCCACCTTCCAATCTGTAAGGGGAAGTTTCGAATAACCCCAGCACGTCAACTTTTTTGATAGACCCGTCAATACCGACCATCAAAACCACCTCGGTTTCACCCTCTAAGTGTTTCTTCAACATTGCATCTGGATATATGGGTTCCACCCGATATACGATTTGATCGTCGGGGTACATAATTGTTGCTTGCTTGATGTCCTTTACGCAAAGCGCGGAAAGTCTAGAAGGATTAAAGCCGTTAAGGTTTGGATGTGGGGCTTTAGCGGGATCCGCCCAAAAGGGAACTCCATCCTCACCTACGAATCGGAACTTTCCGTCCAAGTACATAAAACATTCCATCCAAACACGGGCGTGCGGGAAAGAAGGTGGAATCAATGCATATGGATCCTGGGCGCCCAGTTGGTAACTGATAGTAAACCGTAGGACCTGTGGAACAGGTTTTAAAAGACGCGGGAGGTGGGGCGGCCGGAAAGTCGTTTGACGGGTCCTTCAACAACACCGTCCGCATGTGATAATTAATGGAGTAGCGGTTTATCTCTAATAGTCTTTCGTAAAAATGAAGTTTCTGCACAGTTAGTTTCTTAAATTGCTCCTGTTGCTCATCATAAAGTTTTTCAAGTTTCGGCCCTTCTTCAGGCCCAAATGTTTCTTCAAACCATGGCGACGGAATCTTGAAATCGTCCAACAAGGACTCAAGCATCTTGTCGTCACCCTTGTAGTAAGTGGCGAGCAACCACTTATATTGCGCGTCAAACCCCTGTGGTGTATCGGGGATAGGCCCCCTGTTAGGTACGGCGACATTAAGTTGATGCAGAAGAAGAATTGCAAGCAGACTCAAGACCAAGTATTTCCACATTTGTGCACCATTCGGCAGCGATTGCTGCCCCCGTTCACTTCAGCGAAAAATGCACCACTTCCCGCACCTGCATTTCAACCGGCTTGCCACAATTTGTGAACGGCTTAAAGCGCCATTGCTTCACAGCTATTTTTGCCGCACCCACAAGTAAAGGGTCGCAACCAGGGCCACCAACATAAAAACGATTGTATGCGCCGCTCGGGTCAATCTCGCATCCTTCCGTATAATCAGCTGTTTTCACGGATCCATCTTTGGCGACTTCTAGGCGCAAATAAACGTCCCCTTCCAGTAGCTTCTTCCGGGCCTCATCCGGATACACGGGATCCACTCGGTGAATGATCTGATCTTCGGGGTACCAAATTGTTATTTGCTTTACGTCTTTCCTGCAAAGGTTGGAAAGGTCTGTAACGGCGGAACGGTTTGAAACGGTGGAGTCATTGGGAGGTTGGACCTTGGTGGGGTCCCAAAAACCCCTTCCATTCATCCCAATGAATCGGAACTTTCCATCCAAAAAGATGAACGAGTCGGTATAGATTTGCGGCGGAGGCGTAGGGCCGAAGTAAACCATGTGAAACCTTTGCAATGGGGGAACCGGTTTTACGAACTTGGGGGGAGGGCCTCCCAGAAACTCCTTTGCCTTGCCATGCACAACCATTGTGAGCAACCGATGCTCGGGCGCAACCCACCCCTTAGCCCTCTCAGCGAATTGAAATCTATCCAGATCTAGTTGCCTAAAGATTCGATATTGCTCCTCATATGCTTTTTCGAGCAGCGGCCCTTGATCCGGCCCGAATGTTTCTACGAACCAGCCTGATGGAATTTTAAAGTCATCCAATAATGATTGTAGAGCTCCGTCGTCGCCTCTATCATAGGCGCCGAGCACTCTCTGATATTGCTCGTCAAATCCTTTGGGTGTATCGGGGACGGGCCCAATGTTCGGCGCAGTGATAATTATTTGAGTTAGAAGAAGAAAAGGAAGGATACGCAAGACCATGCGTCCCAGCATTTGGGGTACCTCTCAATCGCGGTTGTCACAGTATAGCTATGTGACACCGCCGACGACCTATCTATATGGACGGATACTCCAGCTCGCGCGTTTCTTCATAAACAGGAGGTTAGCTCTTTTCCCGCCAAATCAAATACACCGGCAAACCAATCGCCATGATTAGCAGCCCCCACCGCGAATGCACCCAATCCGCGAACAGTGAATTCAGCACCACTGCCGCGGACGCACCGACGAACAGCGCCGGAGTCACCGGATACCATGGCACGCGATACGGTCGCTCCGCATCGGGCATTCGCGCGCGAAACACAAACAGGCTCGCGCCCGCCAGCCCGTAAAAAATCCACCCCGCAAATACGACGTAGGCCAGCAACTGCTCGAATTTTCCCGTCCATGCCAGCACGGACGCCCACACCGCCGAAGTAACAATTGCAATCGCCGGCGTCCGAAATCGTGGATGCACGTCTGCAAGCTGCCGGAAAAATAATTTGTCCTTGGCCATCGCGTAAAAAACGCGCGGAGCCATCAGGATCGTGCTGTTCGCCGCGCTGAATACGGAAACGAGAATCATCAGCGCGACAACTTTTGCCGCATTCGGCCCCCAAATCGCGCTAACCGCCGCCGCGGCAATTGTGTCTTCCTTCGCGGCCCGCAATGGCCCGAGCACCGCAAGGTATCCGCATACCGGCAGCAAATAAATTGCGATCAGCGTCAGCACGCCCGCCAGCGACGCGCGCGGGAAATCGCGCTGTGGGTTCACCATCTCTCCGGCGGAGTAGCTCACCCACTGCCAGCCTTCATACGCCCACAAAACATTGATCATCGCGAGCCCGAATCCCGCGGCAATCGCGCCATTGAATTGCGCCGGCCACAGCGCGGCATAGCTCGCGGAATAGTTGCGGCCGAGGTACAGCAGCCCGCCGCACATCGCCAGGATCGCCAAAACTTTGATCAGCGTCGTCCAGTTCTGCAGGTTCGCGCTATGCCGTGTGCCAATCACATTCACTAGAGTCAGCACGGCAATCATCGCCACGCTGATAATTTTCATTTCGATCGACGAGAGATTGATCCGCGGCTGGAGGACCGGTTTCAAGTAGAGGCTGAACGCCACCGCCAGCGTCGCCATCGTTCCCGCGCTGATCACAAGGAATAGCGTCCAGCCGTAAAGAAACGCGGGCAGCCTTCCGAACGCGTCGCGGATGTAAACGTAAAGCCCGCCCGCCGCGGGATTCATCGCCGCCAATTCACCGTAGGTCAGCGCGCCGAGCAGCGAAAGCAATCCTCCCGCAACCCACACGCCGAGCGCCAGCCCCACCGATCCATGCACCTGCCGCAGGATCGCCGCTGGCACCAGAAAAATTCCCGAGCCGATCACCGCGCCGGTGAAAAGGGAATAGATGTCCTTCAGCGTCAGGGTGCGGACCAGCGTGTTGGGGGAAGCGGGGGCGCTCATCGCGTTAATGTCCAAACACCGAACTCCACAAAAGCTTCCACATGTTTTCGGGCAAAATAAATGGCACGGGCATAAAACTCAAAATGAATATCGCCACGCCGCCGGTCGCCCACACGCGGCGCCTTACATCGAGCGGCTCTCGCAGATTCATTACTGGCGGATGCTGGAATCCGATTGCCAGAATCAGGATCGACCACAGCGCCCACGTAGGCCAGAAATACGCCAGCGGAAGAAGCGCCAGTGCAACGATTTGCGTCGCGCGCTTGTGCGCGCTGCTCGCCAGAGAATAGAGAATGTGGCCGCCATCGAGCTGCCCGCCCGGCAATAAATTAAGCGACGTCACAAAAAGTCCCACCCACGCCGCGCGTCCCACCGGATTCAATAAGAGATTTTCCGCCGCGACTCCCGGCCGCAGCAGCGCAAGCATCCAGCGCATCACGAGCGGCACGCCGAATGTGAACGGCGAATCCGCATAAGCGTTCGGCACAATTTTCGAGTTCAGGATTCCAAACGCCAGCGCCGGAATCGCAATCACAAATCCCACCACCGGCCCGGAGAGTCCCACGTCAAAAAGAGATTTGCGGTTCATGATGGGCGACCGGATGCGGATAAACGCGCCCATCGTACCGATCAAACTGGGGAACGGCAGAAAATAGGGAAAGCTCGCGGAAAGTTTGTAGTGCCGGCACGCGAAAAAATGGCCGAGCTCGTGTGCGAGCAAAATGCCCAGCAGTGTGGCCGCAAAGGGGAGTCCCGCGAGGAGCAAGCGCGGATTGTGATAAGCGCCCACGTAGGCGCCGAAAAAACTGTCGAACGCGGGCGCCTTATCCTGCGCGTAGGCCTGCCCGAATTCCGAGCCCGCCGCAAGGGTGGTGACAATCGTAATCGCAAATAAAATCATCGCGATCGCGAGCGACCTTCGTTGATTCCCCCGCGGCACATACACTCGCGGCGGAACGTAAACGCGCGGCGTTTCCGCCGACAGAATCTCTACCGGCGCGCGGCCGTTGCCGTTTCCAAAGCTCATGGAGGAATTAGTCTAGCGTGTTTTCGCGCGCTTCGCGCCTGATTTGCGAGGGGGGATGCTGCAATAAAAAGCCTTACAACTCCTGCAATTCCTTCCCGGGCTTAAACCGCACCACGCTTCCCGGCGGAATAATCACCTCTTTTCCCGTGCGGGGATTCCTGCCGATCCCGGTCTTGCGCGCGCGGATGCTGAAGACGCCGAAGCGCCGCAGCTCGATCCGTTCCCCGCGTGCCATGGCGCTTTTCAGCGTCTCAAAAATAGTTTCCACAGCTTGCTCCGCTTTCGTGCGGGTCACACCCATCTTGCTGACCACAGCGTCCACGATATCAACCTTGATCACGCGGCCTCCCAGGGGCTTCAATTGGTGGCCTATGCTATGCACCACCCTCCGGGTTGTCAAGCAAGCCGCCGCGTACTAAGATGCGCTGCTTTCAAAATGAAATTTCTCAGCCGGAGACCATGATGAGCGTCAAGCCTGACCGCTGGATCACCCGAATGTCGCGCGAGCACGGAATGATCGAGCCATTCGAGGACCGGCAGGTGCGCGAAGGAAAAATCAGCTACGGCGTCAGCTCCTATGGCTACGACATTCGCGTCGCCGACGAATTCCGCATCTTCACCAATGTGAATTCCACCATCGTGGACCCCAAGCACTTTGACGCGCGCTCGTTTGTTGAGTTCAAGGGCGACGTCTGCATCATCCCGCCGAATTCTTTCGCGCTCGCGCGCAGCATCGAATATTTCCGCATCCCGCGCAACGTCATCACGCTCTGCGTCGGCAAATCCACCTACGCGCGCTGCGGCATCATCGTCAACGTGACGCCGTTCGAGCCGGAATGGGAGGGCTTCGTCACACTCGAGATCAGCAACACCACTCCGCTGCCCGCGAAAATTTACGCCAACGAAGGCCTCTGCCAGGTGGTTTTCTTTGAAAGCGACGAACCCTGCGAAGTTTCCTACAAAGATAAAAAGGGGAAGTATCAGGCGCAGATAGGAATCGTCCTCCCGCGCCTATAGCGGCTACGTTGTCATCCTGATCCCGCTCTGCGGGAGAACGATCTGCTTTTTATGTGTGCGCCTGTGCCGCTGATTTTTTCTTCTGCTTCGCCACCGGAAATCCCTTCTTCCGCCACCCCTCAAATCCCCCCGCCAGCGGACGAATCTTCTGCACTCCCTTTCGCCGCAGCAGCAGCGCCACACGGGCGCTGGACGCTTCATTCGGTCAAGTGCAGTACAGGACGACCTCGCGCGCCTTCGCCAGCTCGTCCTTCGCCGCTTCCACTTCGCTGGCCTTCATGCGTCGCGCGCCGGGAATAATGTCCGGCTCGGCCTCGAAATCCATTGAGCCGCGCAGGTCCACAATCACCACGTCTTCGCCTTTGTCGAGCTTTTTCTTTAATTCTTCGGGCGTGATGCGGTCAATTCGCAATTGGCGAATAAATTTTTGCCGCCGCATGAATTTCCAGGCCAGGTAACCGGCAAGCGCGGCCGCCAGCAGAACCAGCGCGTACGCGCCAAGCTGCTTCGCGTCACCCGCAATCCGCTCGATCGCGTCGCTGAAAATGTAGCCGAGTCCGAAAAATGTTCCCGCCCAGATAACCGAGCCGGCCAGGTCCAGCCAGAAAAACCGCGCGAACTTCATCCGGAAAACGCCCGCCAGCGGCGCCGCCGCCGCTCCGAAGCCCGGCACAAATTTCGACACCAGCAGCGAACTCGCTCCATGCTTCTCAAAAACACTTTCCGTTTGCCTCACGCACGAGTCCGGCTCCAGCGAAATCTTGCACAGGAATTGCAGCACGCGGATTCCTTTGCGCCGCCCAAGTTCGTACCACATCACGTCCGCCGTCACCGCCGCGAAAATCGGCAGCGCAATTGCTATCTCGAAATTCATTTTGTGTGTTCCCACGAGCGCACCCGCCACCAGTAGCAGAGGCATCGAGGGAATCGGCAAGCCCATCTGCTCGCAGAACACCCAGCCGAACAGCAGCAGGTATCCGTATCGCAAAAGAAATTGGAGCGTTCCGGTCATTGGGGGGAAATGCTCGTGATAGCGCTGGACGCGGCGCGCACCTCATCCAGCAATTGCAGCAGCGTCTGCAAATGTCCCGCCTGCATCCCACGCAATTGCTGCTTGTGCAGTGCTTCGACCGGCGCGTCCAGCTCGCGCAACAGCTTCATCCCCGCGGGAGTGATGCGCGCCTGCACCACGCGGCGGTCCTGCTTCTGCCGCGAACGCGCCACAAGCCCGCGCGCTTCCAGTCTGTCGAGCAGCCGCGTGATGTCCGGATCGCGCGTAATCATCCGCGCGGCAATCTCGCCGCAAGGCAACCCGCCATCCTTCGATGCGCGACCCGCTTTGCCCCGCGGCTCTCGCTCCGCCCCGCGCAAGATCCGCAACACGTTGTACTGCGTGTGCGAAAGCCCCGCGCCCTTCAGCAACTCCTCCGCCTGCCGCAGCAGGGAATCGGCCGAGCGCAGCAGGGCGAGAAACGCTTGGCCCTCAAGCGACACTCCGCCGCGCGAAATCCTTTTTGCAGGCATCCCCGAATATTATTCGTTGTAACGACTATTGTCAATCCGCGCCCCGCGCTTTGTGTAGCTCAGGTCCCCGCTGACGGTGCGGGGGACCTGAGGGTGTGCACGGTGATTGGATTCGATGTGTCTCCCCCCTGCTAAACTAGTGAGATGGAAAAGTGGACCAGAAGAATTGAAATTTTCCTCCTCGTCATCTTCGGCTTGCTTTACATAGGCGCCAAAATTCATTTCTTCACCCGGTATGGCGTCCTCAGCACGGGCAAATACTTGGAAGAGCATTCACTCTTCTGGGCGGGCTTCGCAATCGTCGGTGGCCTTCTGGCTGTTCTCGACGGGATCAGAAAACGCCACGAACCGCCCAAATAGTTTCCTGCTATAGTTTCCCAATGCCTTCCGACCCCAACAACTCCAGAAAATCGACCCCGATCAAGAGGACGATCGTCGAGATCGGTTTCATCCTCTTTCTCTTCTATTCCAACCTTCTGATGGGGGAATTTACCCGCACCAATGGGCAGGGGAAGACCCTGCTTTTCGCCGTCAAGGACATTTTCTCTCCCTTCAATCTTGGGGTAGGCATTGTTGCCGGGCTGACTGGGTATGTGGTTGTCGAGTATCTCCGCAAGCAAACTTAGCTTCACTTCAGACATTTTCTCGATCGCCCGGAATTCCTGCTTCGCACCTCACGGCTTCGCCACCGGACGCATCTGAATCTCGCTGATAAAGCTCGTCGGCGCCTGCGTAAGAATCATCTCCACCGCGTGCACCACGTCTTCCACCTGCAAAAGTTTTGATTGGTCGCGCCCCGCATGCGGCGAAAATTCCGTCGCCACCGTTCCCGGGCACACCGCCGACACGCGAATGCCGTACCCGCGCAAATCTTCAATCATGCAGCCGGTCAGCCCTATCAATCCCCACTTTGACGCGCAGTACACTCCGCCATCCCGAAAAGTATTTTTCCCCGATAGCGACGAGATATTCACGATCTGCCCCGTGCGCCGCCGGATCATCTCCGGCGCAACCGCGCGGCTCACCAGGAACACGCCCTTCAGGTTTGTATCCAGTATCGAATCCCACTCCGCTTCATCGAATTCGTAGAATGGTTTGAACCAGCCGATGCCCGCGTTGTTCACCAAAATATCCACCGGCCCAAGCGCCGCGCGCGTCTCCTCAACAAGTCGCGTCGCATCCGCCGCGCGCGTGACGTCCGCCACAGTCGCGAACACTTCCGTGCCGCGCTTGCGCAGCCCCGCCGCCGCGCCTTCGATGCGCGCCCTGTCGCGCGCGCAGATTGCCAGCCGCGCGCCCAGCTCCCCAAGCCGCTCGGCAATCGCCAGCCCGATCCCGCGGCTCGCTCCGGTAATCAGCGCGACCTGCCCCGAAAGCTGTTTCTCCGATGCCATGTTCTCTCCCCCTCCTGCTATCGAATCCAACGATGAAATTTGATTGACTCCGCGCCCGAAGGTTTCTTCAAATATTGATGGAACCGAATCCCCGCCCGTGGTGTCATAGTGTCCGGCGCGCATACCGCGTGGCATGCCCTTGGAGGGGCGATGGACGGGGCGCGGTGGGCGACCTTTCCCGTGCGGGCCTCATCTTAGCAAACAGGGGTGGCGGATACCCGCACCTGATTGCGAAACGCTCTTGCGTGGCCAGCACCGATTACCTATAATCCCGAAGTTTAATACGGGGCGATTTTTCCGGTTGGTTGCCGGGCAGCGCACGTGTGTGGGCAGTGCGCAATCCTGCGGAGGAGGCGGTCGAAAGATGAGTCGCATCATAAAATTTTCAACAGGATTTTTATTGGGTGTGGCGCTCTTGGGGAGCGCTTCAGCTTTTGCCTCCGCCGCTGGCGCGCAGGCCCCGGCGCAGGCCGCGCCCGCTTACTCGCGTGAGGCCTATGACGCCTATGGCGCTTGCAACACCACTACCGCGCCGGAGCAGAAAATCGGGTGCCTCGACAAGTGGATGGATAAGTATGCCAAGACGGATTCGGGCCTGCTTCCATATGTCGATTTGCTTTACATCCAGACCTATCAACTCCTAAAGGACTATCCCAAGGCCGTGGAAGCCACGGACAAATTGCTGGCGTTTCCAAATCTTGTTCCGGACGACCAGTTTAAATATCTCTATGCTCGCGCCGCCCTCTTTATGGCTGGCATTGGGACAAAGGAGCTGAATACTCCGCAAGCGCTGACCGCCGCGCGCGATGCCGCCAGGCAAACGCTGAAAGTTATGGACACGCGCAAGAAGCCCGACGCAACCTCTGACGCCGATTGGGAAAAGGCCAAGAAGGACAGCTCGGGATATCTCTGGTCCGTGATCGCCACGGCGAGCTTGAAACTCAAGGATTACCCCGCGGTGATTGAAGCCTACAAACAAATACTGACCATCGATCCCAATGACGGGACCAGTTACTACCAGATTGGCAACGCCTACTACCAGATGAACCCGCCGCAATATCTGGACGCCTTCTGGAACATCGCGCGCTCCATCGCGCTGAAGGTCCAGGGCGAGGCCCAAATTAGGACTTACCTGAGGAACCTCATCATCAAGTATCAGGGCGGGGCGGTGCAGTGCGACAACCTGACCGACGAAGAGGTCAATCAGTTGATTGCACTCGCGGCGGGATCGGCGGATCGTCCCGCGTCATTCACTTTGCCCACCGGTGACGAATTGCAAAAAGCGCAGCAGGACACCGCGAACTTTATTCCCTACCTCAAGGAAGGCGGCGACCACGGCAAGCTGATGTGGCTCGCGGTCTGCGGTCTTGAGTACACCGACTTCGTCTCAAAGATTATTGCCGTTGACGCTCCTGCCGCCGATGCCCCGCCCGATGCTCCCGTCGTGCTGCACCTGTACACGGGCGCGACGAAAGAGGATACCGACGCGGGTACCACCGCGGACATGGAAGTGAAGATTATCGGCCAGCCCGACGCCAAGCGCGCTCAGCCGGGCGACGAGTTGCGCTTCACCGCCACGCTTTCCACTTATGACCCCAGCCCCTTCATGCTCCATTGGGACAAGGGCAAGCTCGGCCATCCGGAAGATGACTTGCCGCCCGTCGGGAAAACGCCTCCCAAGAAAAAGAGCGGCACACACTAGCGCGGTAAGAAATTTGCCCGCTACGAATTAATCTGAATTTATCTCTATTGTTTTTCGGCGGCTCTGGCGCAATCCAGAGCCGCTCTTGTTTGGTAGAGGATAGTTTTGTTGCGCGTTATCCCCGCCCGCGGCGCGGCCGCAAGGCGAGCTTGTAGAGGTCAATCTTCCGGCTGAGCGTGTTGCGGTGAATTCCCAGCGCCCGTGCGGCACGGGATTGATTGCCGTTGGTGTAGTCCAGCACGCGCTTGATAAACTTCTTTTCGAACTCGTTCACCGCTTCGGGGAACAGGATTCCGTTCTCCACCATTCTTCCGACGAGATTTTCCAGTTGATCCTTCATCATCGCAGCACACTCCGCATGAATTCGAGTGGATCCCCTGAGTCAACTAATGGCCTAACAGCCCGGCTCGCTCGCAGCGTCAGGAAAGCTCGTGCCCTGTCAGCCGCGCGTACGCTTCCCGGTACTTGGCCCGCGTTCCCGCCACCACTTCCGCCGGCAACTCCGGCCCCGGCGCCTGCTTGTTCCACCCAATTTTCTCAAGGTAGTCGCGTACATACTGTTTATCGAACGAAGGCTGCGCCTTGCCCGGCGCGTATTCGCTCGCGGGCCAGAATCGCGAAGAATCCGGCGTCAGCGCTTCGTCAATCCAGATAAGTTCCTCGCCGATGAGCCCGAATTCAAATTTCGTGTCGGCAAGCAGGATGCCGCGCGGCTCGGCATACGCCGCGGCGCGCTTGTAAATGTCTATGCTCAAATCGCGAACGCGCTCGGCAAGCTCCGGGCCGATCAGCGTTCTCGCATAGCCAAAAGAAATATTTTCATCGTGGCCGGACGTCGCCTTCGTCGCGGGCGTGAAGATCGGTTCGGGCAGCACATCGGATTCGCGCATGCCGCCCGGCAACTTGATGCCGCAGACCATGCCCGTTTTCTGGTAATCCTTCCAGCCCGAGCCCGCCAGATATCCTCGCACAACACATTCAATCGGAAGCGGATTCGTCTTGCGGCACAGCATCGCGCGCCCGTCGAGCACGTCGCGGTACGCGGCAAATTCCGGCGGGAATTCCGTCGCGGAAATCACATGGTTCGGCGCCACGTCGCGCAGCAAATTGAACCAGAACAGCGAAAGCTGCGTCAGCACGCGCCCCTTGTCCGGGATCGGCGTGGGCAGCACCACGTCAAACGCCGAAAGCCGATCCGTGGCCACAAGAAGCAGATTGTCGCCAACCTCGTAGATGTCACGCACTTTCCCGCGCGACCGGAATCGCGCTCCTTCGAGATTGGTTTCCCACACGACTGGGCTCATGCCGGGCGATGCCACGTTGGATTTTCTCTCCGATGCTGGGCTTCAGCGAAGCGGCGCGTATTCTACCGCACCACCACCGGATGTCAAATCGAGGGACAGATATTCGACGATTGTGAGGATATTCTTGTTACGCCGCGCTGGACTGCGCTGGCGGATCGATTGCCTCCGATCGAAATAGTACTGCGCCGGGCTTGTTGCCGCCTGGAGCTTTCCCCCGGCACGGGCGAGCTCGGAGGGTCCCACGGGACTTGACTTCTGTAACCCGAGTAGTTACACTACACGACAGTGATCATCCGTTTTCGTCATAAAGGGCTCGAACGGCTTTTTGCCTCGGGGGACGCGCGGGGCGTGAACCCTCAGCATGCGAAGCGCTTGCGCCGTTTGCTGGCGGCGCTTTCCGCCGCCACGAACCCGCAGAACATGAATATCGCCGGTTTTCAGCTGCATCCGCTTTCGGGCGAGCGAAAGGGCGAGTGGGCGGTCTCGGTATCGGGGAATTGGCGGATGGTGTTCCGATTCGACGGTGAAGACGCAACCGATGTTGATTTGGTTGATTACCACTGACCACAGGAGAACAGAAAAATGGATATGTACAATCCTCCGCATCCCGGCGAAATCGTTCGGGAAGATTGCCTCAAGGCTCTGGATCTGACCGTAACCGAAGCGGCGAGGGGCCTGGGCGTTACGCGCAAGACTCTATCGTCAATTCTCAACGGACGCTCGGGCGTCACGGCGGTCATGGCGTTGCGCTTGTCCAAAGCGTTCGGGAGCACGCCTGAGCACTGGTTGCAGATGCAGCTTGCCTACGATCTGTGGCAAGCCAAGCGCCGGGTCAAAAAGCTGCGCGTGAAGAGGTTCTCAGCCTCCGCGCCGCGCCGACGGATGGCCCTTCATGTAAATGCTTGATCTCAACACCGGGAAGGATGAACCTACGCCGCGCTGGCAGCTGCCGCGCGCGAACGGTCGCGGCGATCGCGCAGCCAGGAACGCACGAAGAAAATGACGACAGCCAGGTTAGGCAGGACGATTGCCAGCGGCGGAATGGTCTGCCAAATGGTGTGGGGCAAATCACTCCAAACCTTCGAGAACGCAACAACTACATATATCCCCAGAATCCAAATCACAAAGGCGGAGGAGATCACAACCGCAGCAATCATTGCCCATTTCGCACGGACCAAAATGCCAATGCCGGTGACCAGACAAATCAGGCCTCGGACTACGGAGAAGATTGTGCGCCCATCGAAAAAAGAGAAATCGTAGAACGCTTGCCTTACCATGAAATACGACAAGATGGTTTGTGCTGCTAGAAAGAAGTTGGAAAGGTAGTACGCTGCAGCAAAGGTTTCGCCAATGTACCGGTCAGGGCGGGGCGTTTCATTCACTAGATGCTCCACTCAAGCCGCTTGGCGTGCGCGTCTACGCGGCGCTGGCCGCTGCCGCTCGCGCGTTCGCGCTGCCGGCTCCGGCCTGCGTGGCCTCTTCGTTCCAGCGCACCGACACGAGCTTGCTCACGCCCGGCTCCTGCATCGTCACGCCATACATCACCGGCGCCATTTCCATCGTGCGGCGGTTGTGCGTCACCACGATGAACTGCGTGCGCGCGCCCATCTGCGCGACCATGTCCGCGAAGCGCCCGACGTTTGCTTCGTCGAGCGGCGCGTCCACTTCGTCGAGGATGCAGAACGGGCTCGGCTGGTAGCGGAAAATCGCGATCAGCAATGCGAGCGCGGTCAGCGCTTTTTCGCCGCCCGAAAGCAGCAGCACATTTTGCAGGCGCTTGCCCGGCGGCTGCGCAGCCACGTCAATGCCCGCGTCGCCGGAGCTATCGGGTTCCGTGAGGCGCATCTCGCCGGTGCCGCCGCCAAATAAAGTGCGGAAGGCGTCCGCGAAATTTGCGTTGATCTTCGTGAACGCCTCTTCAAATTTCTGCCGCGAAACCTCGTCGAGTTCCGTAATCGCCGACTGCGTATCGGCAATCGAAGCGAGCAGGTCGTCGCGCTCGCGCGTCAGGAAAGTGAAGCGCTGGTCGCACTCGTTGTATTCCTCGAGCGCCATCATGTTCACCGGCCCCATCGAATCAATGCGCGCTTTCATCTCCTTGTAATTCGTGTCCGCGATGGCCAACTCCTCGCCCGAAAGCAGCGCGGGGAATTCTGCAATTAGATCTTCGGGCTGCGCATTCAGTTCGTTTACGCAGCTTTCGCGCAAGTGCGCGCGCTCGGATTCATTTTTCGCCTGCTCCACCTCCGCGTGTCCACGCGCTTCGCGCAGCTCATCGAGTTTCTGCCGCGACATTCGCAGCGTGTCGTCCACCTGCGCCGTGCGGTTGCGCGCCTGATTCCACTCCGTATCAAGCGATTGCGCGCGCTCGTCGATCCGTTTCTTTTCTTCGCCGAGCGCTGCCGCGCGCCGCGCAAATTCGGCGCTCTCGCCTTCAATCTGGTCGCGCTCGCCCTCTAGCTCACCCAATTGCGCGCGTAACGCTTCGGCGCGAGCCGAAGCCGCCGTGCGCTCTTCTTCCAGTCGCGCGGCCAGCATTTCGGCGCTTCCAAGACGCTCGGCCATCGCCGCCAATTCTTCGCGCTTCGCGGCCAGTGACTGCTGGTGTGTCTCCGCCACCGCGCGCATTTCCACCAGCCATTCGCCCAACGCACTGATCTCGTTCTCGCCTGTCGCGCGCGAACGCGACGCGTCCTCGCGCTGAGTCTTCGCCGCGGCGGCGCGGCCCTCGGATAGCGCAACTTCGCGCTGCAAGCGCGCAATCTCGTCCTGGCAATCGCGCAGCTCCATGCTCATGCGCACGAGTTCCGCCCGCGCCTGATCCCGCTGATGCGATGCCGCCACAAAATTCTTTTCCGCCTCTACGTGCGCGGCGGACACTTGTTCGAGCGCTGCTTCGCGCTGCGCCAGCTCCGTGGTCACGCGCTCCAGCCCCTCTTGCGCTTCCACCAGTTCGCGTTCACGCTGCACGAATTCGCCTTCGAGCGCCCGCAGCTCGCGCTTCATGCCGAGCGGCCCGGCCTCCACGGCGCGCCCGCCGCTCACCATGCGTCCCTGATACGTCGTGCCGTCCGGCGTCACAAAGCAGTACGCCGGATATTCGCGCGCGAGTTTTTCCGCGGCGCTCGCCGTCTCCACCATCCACGCCGACTTCAAGCGTGGCAGAAAATGTTTCGCTGCTTTGCCGAGCGGGTCCTTGAATTCCACAAGACGATCGAGACGCGAGATCACGCCCTCCGCCGTGGGGAAGGGAATAATGTTTTCTTCCGGCATGATGTTCAGTTTGTTCAGCGAGTCCACGAAGAATGTCGCCCGCCCGCCAAGCTCTTCGCGAAGCATCGAGATGCCCGTGCGCGCGTGGTCAAACGTTTCCACCACCACGTATTCCAGTTCATCTCTCAGAAATTGTTCGACGGCCGCTTCGTGCGCTTCCGCGACCTCTGCGTAATCGGCCAGCAATCCCACGGCGCGGAAATTCTTCCCGCCGCCGGCCGCTGCTTCCGCGTTCGCGGCAAAAAGTTTCTTCACGGAATCGGCGGTGTACGCGCGGTCGTTCAGCACCTGTTCGAGCGTTTTGCGCCGCGCGCGAACCGATGCCGCCGCGTCGCGCGCTGCCTCCGCCCGCGCTTCGAGTTCCAGCCGCGAATGGCGCAGCTCGCCGATGCGCGTTTGCAGCGCGTGCACTTCCTTCTCGGCGGTCCGCGCCCGCTCGCCCGAATTCGCAAAATGCATTTCGGCGGTCTGGTCGCGCTCGCGGTGGTGCAGCGAATCTTCCAGCAACTGCTGCTCGGCGACCTGCCTGCGTGTCAGCGACTCGATGTGCAGCGCGAGCGATGCTTCGGCCTGTGCGTGCTCGGTCTGCAATTGAGAAAGCTGATCCGTCAATTCGCCGGAGGATTGCCGCAGCGCCGCGATCCGCTCTTCGGTGAGTTGCGTGTCAACGGAAAGCTGCTGGCCGTGCGCGGCGAGTTCGCCAACCAGCATTTCTTGCGCGCGCGCCGCTTCGCTTAGCGCATGCACGCTCTCCGCGTGCGTTGCCGCCGCCGCTGCCGCCTCATTTGTTTGCGCGTCGGCCTGCTCGATCTGCGATGAGAGTTGTCCCGTGCGCGAATCGAGTTCCGTGCCGCGCTGCCGGTTGAACGCAATGTGATTTTCCGCGCGGTCGAGTTCGAGCGTCGTCTGACCCAGCAAGTTTTGATTTTGCCGCAGCTCGGCATCCAGCTCGTCAATGCGGATGGAAAGTTGTTCGTGCTCGGCTTCGAGCGCCGCGACGGATTGCACCTCACTCGCTTCCGCGGACGAAGTTTCCATCAGCAATTTCGTGAGCCGCTCGGCTTCCTGATCCAGTTCGCGCGCCTTGCTCGCGAGCACCTGGCGCAGCAGCCCGCGCATCTGTTCGCGGATTTCCGCGTAGCGCCGCGCCTTGCTCGCCTGCCGCTTCAGCGAAGCAAGTTGCTTCTCGACTTCCACAACAATATCGTTCACGCGATTGAGATTTAATTTCGAGGCTTCCAGCTTCGCTTCCGCCAGTCGCTTTTTCGTTTTGTACTTCGTCACGCCGGCGGCCTCTTCGATAATCGCGCGCCGGTCCGCGGGGCGGCTGGAAAGAATCTGCCCGATGCGGCCCTGCTCGATGATGGCGTAACTATCCGGCCCGAGGCCCACGCCCATGAAAAGTTCCTGCACATCGCGCAGCCGCGCCACGCGCCCGTTGATCAGATATTCGCTTTGCCCGCTGCGATACAGCCTGCGGCCGATCACCACTTGCCCCGGCTTCACGTTCATCGCGGGCTTCGCGGCCTTTTTCTTTTTGCTGAATGGATTTTCTTTGGATGGCGGTTCTTCCGCGGGAAGCTCGGTTATCTCATCCGCGTCCGCGCTGGGCGGAGCCGGATCCGCGGCCATCTCCATCGTGGCGTTCTTGTCTTGTGCAAAAACATTGCCGTCGTGCGCTACGGTCACGCCTTCTTCCGCACCTTCCCCTGCATTCGGACCATCGGGAACCAGCGCGCCCGAGTTAATTTCACCAGCCCCCAGGCTCCCGACTGCGGACGTTCCCGCTTGTGCTGCAAGATCCGCGCTCTCATCCGTCTGCTCAAAAATAAATCGCCCCGCTTCGGCCAGCTCGGTGTCTTCGAGATGGATGATCACTTCGGCCATGCCGAGCGGAGGACGCTTCGCGGTCCCGTTGAAGATGCAGTCCGACATCCGCTCGGCGCGCAGGCTCTTGTGGCTCTGCTCGCCCAGCACCCAGCTGATGGCATCAACAATATTGGATTTGCCGCAGCCGTTTGGCCCGACAATGCAGGTCAGCCCCGTGCCGCTGAAGGTCACGTGGGTGCGCTCGAAAAACGATTTGAAGCCTACGATGTCTACTTTCCGAAGTTTAAGCAAGTCGGCCCTTTCCGTTGCCGGAGATCAAGCTCGCGCGGGATCGCGGAAACGCATCCGCTCGCCTGCCGATAGGCATGGCGAATAGAGATACGCGGTCCTTAGCCTCATTTGGAGGGACGTTTGCCGACAAAAACTTTGGCGGGTCGCTTCGCAGTGGCCCAGCCGCCTGGCGCTGCATGGCGGTACTCCAGAAAAGTAGCACACGCCCCGCACCGGAGCAACAAACATTCGCACTTATTTCGATGCGGGCAACGGGTCTTTCTTAAGCACTGTTGCACAGAGTGCCGGGGAATTTTGACGGTTCTGGGTGAAGGTTTTTCAGTTTTGCAAGCCTTAGAGCTTGCAAAACTGAAAAAATTAAAAACCAACCTCGCTCAGGGCTTGATCATGATTCTATTGGGCATGGATGTATTAGGACTGGGCTGCGCCACCACTATGGCGGAACGGCCCACTGGCGGCTCACTGGGAGGCGGTTCGCAGAGGCGGAAGGAGAGGCGGCCCAGGCGGCCTCCGTAGGCGCGTTCGCGGACCAGTTGCAGCCAGCCGGCGGCGACCAGCTCATTCTGGGCGGCTGAGCGGCGCTTGCGTCCACAGCGCATCAGGCGCTCGAGCCGGCGCAGGCTGACGAACGTGCGGCCGGTGCGCTCGTCGGCGAAGGCGGCCAGCAGCGCGCGCAGGAGCTTCGCGTCGGGCGAGATGAGCGGATCTTTCAGGAAGCGCGCGGCGAGGCGGGCGTAGTAGTCGCGTTTGGCGATGCCGCCGCGCTTGCCTGCGCCACCGCGGCTAATGTGTTTGACGTCGGCAGCGATGTCGTCGCGCTTCTTCGGAGGCGGCTGGGCAGGATCCGCCTGAGCCGGAATAGATGCTCCGGCGAATTGCGGATCGTTTCGCAAAGTGAAATTAATTGCTGGGTGTCAGTGAGATGGCAATGCGTGCCAGCCGCCGCCGCGAGCGGTGGGCGTCGCGCCGGTTGCGGTGGCGATGATGGAGCCGTCGGCGCGCGTCCAATAATAATTAAATTTGCCGGCATTGGAATGGCCTTCGGCCCAGACGGGGTCGTCGGACGCTTCGGCGACTGCTGAACTTGGCGCTTTTGTAGTGGTTGATTTGTTTGTCGCGCCGGCCGAGATTGTTGCGCTTGAGTTTCCTGAGCTTGCCGCGCCGCCAGATGACGAGCTTGTTTCAGCGCTGCCTCGAGTTTGCGGGGGGCGGGCGGAAGCGATCTGCGAATTGGCTTGCGAGTTGCTCGCCTGATTTCCCGGCGATGATGGATTGTTCGGCATAGCGGCGGCGTTCCAACTCGAGAGGAGACTGCCACTGTTTCCGTGGACGACGCTGGGGCGCTCGACGTCGGCGCGCGCGGTGGCCTGCTGGCGGATGTTTTGCGCGATGGCGTTTTGCATCTGCGTGACGCTGTCGGTGAGCGCCTGCGCTGCCTGCTGGCTGCGCGCTTCCCATTGCGAGTCAAGCTTGAAACTGGAAACCGCGGTGTGCAGGACGTACATGGCGAAAGCGGCGTCCACTTCTTTCTTCACGGTGAAGCCGCTGACGGAGTAGACGAACCAGAGCGTGACGCCGCGGCCCACCGCGGGCCACACGGCAAGCGTGGTCGCGGTGGCGTAGCCGTAGTCATCGCCGCAGCGGTAGAAAACTTCGCCGACGGAAGACTGCGCTTTTGCGCTGGCCTTCACCGCATAAGGCGCGACAGTTTGATCCATCTCGGCGGTTTCCTTTTCGAGCTGGCCGCTGCGCGTGATCTGCGCGCTGGGGCAAACCTTGCTTTGAACATAGGACTGGACAAAATCCTGGCCCTGCTGAAATTGCGAGAGAAGGATCGGGCCGCCCCATGCGGCCGTCATCGTTTGGCCTTCCTTTTGTCCGAGCGCATCGGTCAAATCGTTGGGCACTTCGCGCGGAGTTATATCCGGGTCATTCATAAAAATGCTGACGCGCGAATCGGCGGTGCCTGCGTGGATCGAGTGCGTGATGTCAATGTCGGAGCGGCGGAACGCTCCGCCGGTGACCTGCCAGCCCTGCGGCACGCTGATGGTGAATGCGCCTTCTTTCGGGTCGCGCCAGTCGGTGAACATTACGACCGGAAGGAACGTCTCGGGCGCGGCGGCGCGCTTTGGAACTGGCCGTTGCTGGGCGCTGGGCGGCGTGGCGGGCAAGCCTGGGGGCGAATCGTTAGCACGCGAAATGGCGGCGTTCACAAAGGCCGCTGCGAGCAAGCCAGCAGCCAAAAATATTTGTAAAATTATTTTGGACGCCCTGAAAAAGCGTAAAAACGATACATCCGAAAATGGGCGTTTACGGGTAAGCATTGGGGGAACGCTCCACATTCTGGCGCGCGGCCGGGGCGCGCCTACCTCGACGAATCCCCTGTGTTTTCGCGGGGATTATACACCTGCGGGGGCGCGGTGGAGCAGTGGGGGGCGACCGGTCCAGAAAACAAAAAACCCGCCTTTTGGGGGCGGGCCAGTGACACCTCTATTCCGTAAATAAGCTTACCAGAATGGCCGAATATGTCAAGTATTTAATTCTTATGGTGGCGGGGATATGATTTGGGAATCGCGCAGCCGTTTGTATGCACTTTAGCGGTTTTGAAAATTGCTCGCGGAAGCTGCGAAAAAGTGATTTAATTTCGTTAATGTTCATATCTTCAAAGCAGCGCGCACCGCGCAACCGTACATTGATCTTGTCGGATTCGGAGAAAACCGTCTATAGAAACAAACTTTTGCGTCCGCCTCCGTCTAAGGACCCGAAGAGCCTGTCTAACCAGATTATCTGCGGTGATGCTTTTGCAGTTTTCCCTTTGTTGCCGAAGGCGTTTGTTGACTTGTTGATTCTCGATCCCCCCTACAATCTTACTAAGACCTTTGGAAGCGAAACCTTTCGAGAAAAGACGCTCACGGACTATGAAAGGTGGTTTGAAGGCTGGTTCACGCAACTACTCAGAACGCTCAAGCCCACTGCAACGGTATATGTATGTGGTGACTGGAAGTCCTCCGCAGCTTTGCATAGAGTGCTGGACCGCCACCTCATCGTCCGCAATCGTATCACTTGGGAACGAGAAAAGGGCCGTGGAGCGAAAACGAATTGGAAGAATGCGAGTGAGGACATTTGGTTTTGCACTGTGTCCGACGATTACTATTTCAATGTAGATGCGGTGAAGCTTAAACGCAAAGTCATCGCTCCGTACAAGGAAAATGGCCTGCCAAAAGATTGGGAAGAAACCGATGATGGAGATTTCCGGGTGACCCACCCTTCAAATCTGTGGACGGATTTGACTGTCCCGTTTTGGTCGATGCCCGAGAATACTGATCATCCGACACAGAAACCCGAAAAATTGATCGCAAAGCTGATTCTCGCCAGTTCAAAAGAGAGTGATCTTGTTCTCGACCCTTTTCTTGGAGCGGGAACCACCGCAGCGGTCGCAAGAAAACTTGAGCGATCTTTCTTGGGCGTCGAAATTGATGAGTCTTTTGCTTGTTTGGCCGCCAAGCGCGTGGATCTTGCAGAATTTAACAAAGGCATACAGGGCTATTCTGGTGGTATTTTTTGGGAGCGCAATTCGTTGAATTTGCAGGGACGAGACACAAAAATGAATTTGGCTTTTCAAGAGTATTTATTCGAGAATCCGACTTTGTCTAAGGTTGGAATGAAGCAAAAGAAATGAAATCCCCCATCTTCACTTCCAATGCCCACAAGACAATTGAGGAGGGAATTCTGCTCGCGTTGAACAAAGAGAAAGATTTCCTGTCCGCAAAGACGGCTGGAAGCACTCGCGCGGCTGGCGACGCCATCCAATCCATCATTGAGGACAAATTCGAGCAAATACTTGGTAAGCATGGCGGCGAGTACTCGGCCGGGTTCGCCCGCCGCGCAATGGCTGATTTGGCTTTCAAAGATACCCAGGGTAACTACTATGTCGTGGACGTGAAGACTCATCGGGAAGAAACTTCTTTCAACATGCCGAATCTGATCTCCGTGGATCGGCTGGCGCGATTTTATGAGGATGACGCTAATTTCTTTGTCATGTTGATGGTGAAATACAGCGTCACAGGAACAAAAGTCATTGTTCGCAAAGTTCATTTTGTGCCCATTGAATATTTGGATTGGAGTTGCCTGACGCTCGGCGCGCTCGGGGCAGGGCAAATTCAAATCGCCAACTCAAAGCACATCGTAATTGAGTCCAAGAGGACACGTCGAAGTTGGATGCTGGATTTATGCGAAAACGTCCTCCAATTCTACCCGCGGGAAATTGCCAAACTTAACAAGCGGATCGGGAAGTTTGAAAAAATAAAGGCTTACTGGCTCGCAAAGAAGAATTCCTAGTTTCATTTGGGACCGATACCTAGAGCTACTTCATCCAGCAGATTGGCGCGTCGATTGCGGGTGTCCAATGCGTCGGCTAGAATGCTGCGACGTTGAATCGCGAGCGCGCTAACCGTGCGCAACGTCCAAAAACAAAAGCGGCCCGCCTAAAGGCGAGCCCTACGAAGTCAAAAGCGAAATCAAAAGCGAATTCAAAGGCGAAACCGGGCAAACACGAAAAGTTGACAAAAATGAGTAATGTGTCCGGGGGAACGAAAGTAGCGCAATGGCGGCGGAGATAAAATTTCACAATACGATGGGCGGGAAGCTGGAGGCGTTTGCGCCGCAGAAGCCGCCGGAGGTGCGCATCTACACGTGCGGGCCGACGGTGTACGACTTCGCGCACATCGGAAATTTCCGCACGTTTATGTTTCAGGATGTGCTGAAGCGATTCCTGAAGATGCGCGGCTACCGCGTGTTTCAGGTGATGAACCTTACCGACGTGGACGACCGCATCATTGCGAACGCGGCCGCGTCCGGAAAATCCATCCGCGAGTACACGGAGCAATTTATCGAGGCGTTTGTGGCGGACTGCCTCGCGCTGGGGCTCGAGCCGCCGGACAAACTGGTGCGCGCGACGGACCATATCGAAGACATGGTCGCGCTGATTGAAAGGTTGCAGAAGAAAACTTTCACGTATTCGAGCGAAGGCTCGATCTATTACCGCATTTCGAAATTTCCAACGTACGGGCGGCTGAGCAAGATTGACGTGAGCGGGATGAAGGCCGGGGCGCGAGTGGATACGGACCGCTACGAAAAAGAGGACGCGCGCGATTTCGCGCTGTGGAAAGCGCCAAAGCCCGGCGAACAATTCTGGGAGACGCGGATCGGCCCGGGGCGTCCGGGGTGGCACATCGAGTGTTCGACGATGTCCATGAAATATCTCGGCGAGACGCTGGACATCCACACCGGCGGCGTGGATTTGTGCTTCCCGCACCACGAAAACGAAATCGCGCAGTCGGAAGCGGCGACGGGAAAACAGTTTGTGCGGCTGTGGCTGCACGCGGAGCACCTGCTGGTGGACGGGCAGAAGATGTCGAAATCGCTGGGGAACTTCTACACGCTGCGGGATTTATTCGCGCAGGGGCACAAGCCGTCGTCGCTGCGGCTGCTGCTGGCGTCGGTGCCGTACCGGCGGCATCTGAATTTCACGATGGAAGGATTGCAGCAGGCGGCAAGTTCGGTGGAGCGGCTGCGGAATTTCATGGAGCGTCTGCGCGCGGAAAAGTTGGCGGCGGGCGCGACGAAGGGATTTGGCGAACGCGTGAAGAAAGCGGAAGAGGATTTCGACGCCGGGCTCTCCGACGATTTAAACACCGCGCAGGCGCTGGCGGCGGTGTTTGATCTGGTGCGCGACACGAACATCGCGATGGATCGCGGCGAGATCAAGCGCGGCGACGCGGCGAGCGTGCAGGCGGCGATGCAGAAATTCGACGAGATATTCGCCGTGCTGGTGGATGATGACGCGGCGCGGTTGCGGTCGCTGGGATTCGCGGCGGAGGCGGAGGAGATTTCCGAGGCGGAAATCGAGGAGATGATTGCGAAGCGCGTGGCGGCGCGGAAGGCGCGGAATTTTGCGGAGTCGGACAGGATTCGGGATTCGCTGGCGGAGCGCGGGGTGGTGTTGGAGGATACGAAGGATGGCGGGATGAGGTGGAAGAGGCGGTAGAAAGGGCAAGAGCTTCAGACACCAAGCAAGGTTAATGCTAACGGTAGATTGGGTTCAGACGATCAGAGTTGTCCATCACGACGGAGCCGCCCAGCGAAGTAAAGTGCAATGACGGGTCACCCGAGCCGAATGTAAAGACCCACTTGCCATCTCTCTTGTGAGACGAAACGCGATCACATACGTCAGCGCGGCAGACGAAATCCGACTTGCGTTGCACGATTACTTCAAATGCCGAAGTAAATCCCGAATGCAACAGCACGCGAACTGGTCCCTGCGCCTTCGCATCCAGGGATCCATCGAAATCTTGCGCGGTGAAGTTCAAGTTGATCTCCCAGTCCGCGGCCAGTTGCACATTCCCGCGACGCCCCGAAAAATCGATGATGCCGGACTCGACTCTGGCATCCACGTCCCCGGTTGTTTCCAGCAAGGTGATGCGGCCGTGAGTTGTTGATAGATGGACAGGCGCATTCACTCCAATCACCCGCACCGCAGCATAGATGCCATTGAGTGTGATGGGCGTTTGCAACGGCGCCTGCACTTGCAAGAACGAGGACGAAGGCCGCTCCTGTACGTATTCCGGCATTGACAACGAAAGGATTTTGTTGTCGAAGGCCATTTTGATTTCCTCGAGTAGCGCCTTGGCATCGCTTTCCGAAGCGGCGCCTGCCTCGGCACACAATTGCACGGAATAGTCGTCGGAGGCGTCGGCGTCGCCTGAGATCTCGAGCAAAGAGCGCTCGAGGTGCATCGTAAAGACTGGGAGGTCTGCGCGAGGGAGGATCATTTGATCTCTGCGCCAGACCGTGTGAGCCGGGTCGTTCGATGAACTTAACTCCAGCCGCGCTCCAGTGGTGGGTGGGGGATCGCACGGAGTGGAGAGATGGTTCCGCGTGAACAAGGATTGGTAGGCAGGCTCCAAGCCGTATTTCTGGCGCGGACTTGCCGAGAAGCCGAGCAGGGCGGCAATCGTTGTGAGGGCAAATGGCCGGCGGAGTTTCATGTGGCCTCGCGTTTCAATGCTGATTTTACATGTCCCGTATTCCGATTCAAACTGATTTTCGGCAAGGGTAGAATACTAAGGGAGCGTGTCGGTTTGGATGGGGTGGAGGCGGAAGAGATTTCGGACTCGGAGATTGAAAAGCTGATTGGGAAGCGCGCGGCTGCGAAGAAGGCGCGGAACTTCACGGAGTCGGATCGGATACGGGATTCGCTGGCGGAGCGGGGGGGTGGTGTTGGAGGATACGAAGGATGGGAGTATGAGGTGGAAGAGGCGGTAGGGCTGGTTACAAATACAAAATATTCGGAGGTGGAGGCATGAGAACATCCGCGACGATTGGCGGCTTGCTGCTGGTTGCGACATTTGCGCTGGCGCAAAACCGCGCGCAGAAAAGAAATTACGTTCCCGATGCAGCCACTGCGGCGAAGATTGCTGAAGCGGTGCTGATTCCGGTTTACGGGCAGACGCTGGTCGAGGGAGAAAGACCCTACAACGCCAAGTTGACGGGCGAGGTGTGGACGGTCACCAGCACGCTGTGGTGCGCGAGCGCACAGGCCCCGGGCACCAAGAATAATAGTTGTGTTGGGCCGGTTTCCGAGGTGCGGCTGTCCGAGGTTGACGCGCGCATCATCAGCATGAAGAGGGGGAATTAGGTTCAAGACAAACGGCGCGGCTGGCGAAATAGTCCGGAGATATTGGATGAGAAGGCCTCAGGTCCACCTGCAAGAAACCCCAGGGGGACCAGAGCTACACAAGGCGTTGATCCGAGCGTAGAATGAGTATCGGTGTTATGAAAGTATCGAAGCGCATGACTTCACGACACACCCTTCCGGCAAACGAGCGGCCAAATCTTTTCGGCGCGGCGTAACTTCTCTCTCCTTCCTGTGCGGTAGAACTGCGTTTTTTTCGCGAAGGCCACTCAGCGCAAAAAGCAAAACCTGCCACTCTAAAGAGTGGCGCTACACAAACAAATACACAAAATGTAGTTCACGCGAGAACATTCCCTGGAGAAGACCATGACGCAAACACAGAGCAGCCCGAAATTGCCGAAGCTGGTTGGTCCCCTTCCGGGGCCGAATGCGAAGAAAATTTTAAAGCTCGATGATGAATATATTTCGCCGTCGTACACGCGCGGGTATCCGCTGGTTGCGAAATTCGGGCGCGGCGCGACGATTGAAGACGTGGACGGAAATATTTTTCTGGATTTCGCGGCGGGAATCGCGGTGTGCGCGACGGGACATTGCCATCCGGAAGTTGTTGCGGCGATTCAGAAACAGGCGGCGGAGCTGATCCACATTTCAGGGACAGATTTTTATATTCCGAACATGGTGGAGCTGGCGCAGAAGCTCGCGCAAATCGCGCCGGGCACGGAGCCGAAGAAAGTTTATTTCGGAAATTCGGGGGCGGAGGCGATCGAGGCGGCGATCAAGCTCGCGCGGTACCACACGCGGCGCGAAAAAATAATCGCGTTCTACGGATGCTTCCACGGGCGGACGATGGGCGCGCTGTCGCTGACGGCGTCAAAGTCGGTGCAGCGCAAGGGGTTCGGCTCGCTGCTTTCGGGAGTGTTTCACGCGCCGTTCCCCCACGCGTATCGCGGCGTGACGCCGGCGGAATGCCTCGCGTTTATCGAGCGAGAGTTGTTCAGGCATTTGGTGGATCCGAGCGACGTGGCGGCAATATTTGTCGAGCCGATTCAAGGCGAGGGCGGGTACGCGCCCGCGCCGCCGGAATTTCTGACGGGCCTGCAGCACATCGCACAGAAGCACGGAATCATGCTGGTGTCCGACGAAGTGCAATGCGGCATGGGGCGCACCGGGAAGTGGTGGGCAGGGGATCACGCAGGATTCGAGCCGGACATTGTTTGCGTGGCGAAAGGGATCGCGAGCGGGATGCCGCTTTCGGCGGTGATTGCTCCAGCGAGCGTGATGAACTGGAAGCCGGGAGCGCATGCGTCAACATTCGGCGGGAATCCCGTGTGCATCGCGGCGGCGCTGGCGACGATTAAATTGATCGAAGGTGATTCAACCAAAGGCGGCGGCTACATGCAGAACGCGGCGCGCATGGGTGAATTTCTGCTGAAGCGGATGGCGGAATGGCCCGTGAAGCACAAGCTGGTTGGCGACGTGCGCGGGCGCGGGTTGATGATCGGCGTCGAGCTGGTGCTGGACAAGAAGACGAAGGAGCGAGCGCACGATTTGCGCGACAAGGTCGTGGACAAGGCGTTTGCGAAAGGCTTGCTGCTGCTCGGCGCGGGGGAAAATACAGTGCGGATCGCTCCGCCGCTGCTGATTGACGAGGAGCAAGCGGATTTTGCGGCGCGAGTGTTGGAGGCGTGCATCACGGAAGTGGAGAAGGGGATGTAGGCGGAGGATTTATGCGCAGATTGGTTTTGGCGATTATTTTGATTGGTGGCAGCAGCGTTTTGCACGGCCAGACGGAAAGCCCGAAGCCGGCTTATGACTTCGGATTGCCGCGCGAAGACAGGATTAAGCTGGCGGAGAGCGCGGCGCCGCCTGAGATTTCAAGCAAGGCTACGGTGTATCTGCTGGAGCGGACGGGATACGTGAAAGTCCGGGAAGGCACGAACGGATTCTCGTGCATCGTGGATCGCCAGACGCCGTTGAACCAAGAGCCCACTTGCTTTGACGCGGAGGGAAGCGCGACGACGCTCAAGACGAGGATTTTTGCGGAAGAAAAGCGGGCCGCGGGGAAAAGTGAGGAGTCAATCGCCGTGGCGATCCAAAACGGCTACAAAACAAATCGGTTCCACGCGCCGCGAAAACCCGGGATCGCCTATATGATGTCCGACCAAAATTACATTTACTTCGCACAGAACAATCAGATTGTTCACGGGCCGGCGCACCTGATGTTCTACGCGCCCTATGCGACGGACAAGGATATTGGATCGCCGCCGTCCTCCGTGGACATGCCGCGCATATTGCGGCCGGGTCAGCCGGATGCGTATATGATTGTGTTTCCGCGACTTCGAGAAACTCGTTAGGCAAAGATAATTCTGCCGTTTCATTTTCGGGAAGCTGCGGCGGTGGTACTGCGAGCCATTGGCGCGGCCGGCGAAACGCCGCTGAAGACGGTTATGTGGAGGGGAAGATGTTCAAGTCAAAACATCCAATGGCGGTGGCGCTTTGCGTGATGGCGTGTTTGTTGGGCGGCGCGCCGGCAATTTCGTCCAAAGGGGCGATGCAATCGCACGCGGGCCGAAAAACGAACGCGGCGCAAGCGCAGGCCTCACAAAATGAAAAATGGATCTGGCACCTGGAGCTCGCGTATTGGCGCCACGTGCAGGACAATAATCTGGATGCGTATTTGAATCTGTGGAGCGAGAATTTTCTAGGTTGGCCTTCGGTGAGCGCCACGCCGGTTCACAAGGACCACATCACGGACTGGATCACATCGCAAACCGGCAAGGGATTGGCAATGAAGAATGCCGAGCTTACGCCCGCCGCGATTCAGATTACGGGGAACGTCGCGGTGACCTGCTACTGGGTGACATGCAAATGGCTGGGCAAAGATGGAAAAGGAGAAGCATATAAGACGCGCATCACGCATACGTGGGTGAAGGAGGGAGTGGACTGGCGGATTATCGGTGGGATGTCAATGCCGGAGGGCGCGAATCCGTAGCGGATGTAGAATGGCGGAGAAATGGCGATTGTGGCGCGAGCGGTGTTTGGGATCGTGAATTGGGCGGCGCGGAAGGGGCTGGCCGAGGATGCGGGGGCGGGTGCGCGCGGAGGTGCGAGCGGGAATTCAAATGCCAAACATGCGGCGCGGCGGACGGGGATTCGAGGCGAGACGTTTGCTTACTGGTATTTGCGGCGGCGCGGATACACGATTATCGCGCGGAATTTTATGGTGCCGGGGATGAAGGGTGAAATTGATCTCGCGGGATATGATGGCGAGGTGCTGGCGTTTATTGAGGTGAAGACGCGGACGATTGCGGCGGAAGAAAAGAGCGGCGCGGGGAAAAGCATTGCAGAAAAGAAGATGAGCGGCGGGTTGCCGGAAGATGCGGTGACGGGCGCGAAGCGGCGTCACCTAGTGCGGATTGCGCGGATGTTCCTCGCGGAGTGGCGGATTAAGGAAGCGCAGTGCCGGTTTGATGTGCTGGCGATCGAGTCGCGGGCGGGCGCGGCTCCTGTTGTACGATTACATAAGGACGCGTTTGGGAGTTCGGCGTCTGTATAGATAGAAAACGCGCGGCGCGATGGCGCGTTGCGCGGGGCTCCTCTACCGAATACAATGAAAAGACGGGCGAAGCACCAGCCGCCCGCGTTTCCCCTTCGTGCAAATAAAATGAACACGGGAGGAAGAATTGCCTGAGCTGCGCAAAGACCCGATCACCAACCGCTGGGTGATTATCTCCACCGGCCGCGCGAAGCGGCCATCGGACTTCGTAAATGAAAGCGTGGAGATCCGCGGCAAGGGCGTGTGCCCCTTCGATTATGGCAATGAAGACAAGACGCCGCCGGAGCTGCTGACCTACGGGCGCAACGGCCTCGGGCCGAACACGCCGGGCTGGACGGTGCGCGTGGTGCCGAATAAATTTCCGGCGCTCGGAATTGAAGGCGACTTGGACCGCACGGGCGAGGGACTTTTCGACCGGATGAACGGTGTCGGCGCGCATGAAGTGATCGTCGAGACGCCCGACCACAACATGACGCTCGCGCGGCTGGGCGACAAAGAGATTCTGCAAGTGCTGTACGCGTTCCGCGACCGGATGCTTGATTTGAAGAACGACAAGCGCTTCCGCTACATTTTAATTTTCAAGAACCACGGTGACGCGGCGGGCGCTTCGCTCGAACACACGCATTCACAATTGATCGCGCTGCCGATTGTGCCGAAGAGGGTGCGCGAGGAAGTGGACAACTCAAAGCGCTACTACGGCGAAAAAGAGCGCTGCATTTTCTGCGACATGATCCGGCAGGAGCGCGAAGAGGGCGTGCGGGTGATCAACGAGACGGAGGATTTCATCGGCCTCGCGCCGTATGCGCCGCGATTCCCGTTTGAAGTGTGGCTGCTGCCGAAGCAGCACAGCTCGTCATTTGAAAATAATCAGAGCCCGGTGTTCGCGTCGCTGGCGCGTTCGCTGAAGGATTGCCTGATGCGGCAGGAAGCGGTGCTGAACAACCCGGCGTACAACCTGATGCTGCACACGTCGCCGATCGGCGAGGAGTCAAACGCGCATTACCACTGGCACTTCGAAATTATTCCGAAGCTGACGAAAGTGGCCGGGTTCGAGTGGGGCAGCGGGTTTTATATTTGTCCCACGCCGCCGGAGGAATCGGCGAGGTTTTTGCGCGAGGCGCAGGTGACGGCGGAGCCGGCGAAGAGTTAGATCATTGCAATTTTGTATTTGCAGATATCCACAGGAAAAAATCAAGAAAACGCACGCCCTTAGAACCGAAGGGTGCGTCACCCGCAAACAAATCTTCCTATAAGAAGCAGAAGGAATTGCCCCGGCGTACAATTGCGCGCTGGAGGGGAGCGTGAGAGTGCGCTCAAAGATTATTTGGTGCGCGTTGATTGTGGCGGCAATTGCCGCAGTGGTGTGGCTGGAGGTGAGGAACCGCGTGGCGTTTAATTCGGTGGTGGAGATTGATATGCGCGGGCCGATTGAAGAGCGGGCGCAAGCGGGGAGCAGCGGCGCGACGATGCAAGAAATTACGAGTGCGATAGATGCGGCGCGGGACGACCGGCGCGTTGGCGGACTCTTGCTGGAGATTGGCGACGCGAATGGGCGCCCTGCAGTGCTCGAAGAGATTGCCGCGCACGTTCGCGCGTTTGGGAAATCGGGGAAGGCTTCGATTTGTTTTTATGATGAGGAGGATGACGACGTCCGCGCGGAGAGGCTTGCGTCCGCGTGCTATAAGAAATTGGGGGAAGGGCCTGGCACCGATGATGACGTCGAGGAATTTTTCAATGAGAGGCTTGGGGAAGACAACTGGAGCCGGATTGAGATGGGCGAGTATTTGAGGAAGGCGCGCGGGGACACTTGAGGCGGAGGATGGCGCAACCAACAGACTTTCCTCGATGATTGGATGCAGTCTTGATAATCTACGGATCCCTGCCTGCCGGCAGGCACGGCTTCTCTGCGAGCCGATAAACTTCATCGGCTCTCCGCTCAGGATGACAAGATTTTCTGAGTGCCGAGAGAGTCACATTTGGCTGCGTAAAGCGTCTTTATAAGTGGTCGCTGGTGGCATGGTTTTATAGGGGGCTGCGCGCCATGGAAATTTTCGCGACAATTTGGCAGGACGTTCGGTATGCGGTGCGGACGCTGGCGAAGAAGCCGGGGTTCACGGCGATTGCGCTGCTCTCGCTGACGCTGGGCATCGGCGGGAACACGACGATTTTCACGCTGGTGAAAGCGGTTTTCCTGCAGCCCATTCCGGTGAAGGACCCCGCGACGTTGATTAGCGTTTACTCGACGCAGACGACCGCGGGCGGCAACGTGATCTCGTACCTGCAGAATGCCTACCTGAACGCGAAGGATTACCGCGAGGGGAATGATGTTTTCTCCGGGCTCGCGATGTACATAGACACGGACGCGGATCTGGATATCTCGGGAACCAAAGTTGACGTGGACGTCCAACTGGCGAACTGGGATTTCTTTGACATTCTAGGAATACGGCCGCTCGCCGGCAGATTCTTCAGACCGGATGAGGATGCCGTTCCGGGCGCGCGGCCCGTGGCGGTGATGAGCAACTCGCTATGGGTAAGCCGGTTCGGCACTGACCAAAACATTGTGGGGAAAAATATTTTGCTGAACGGGCAGAGCTACTCCGTGATTGGAGTTACGCCAAAAGAATTTCATGACGCCGGCCAGATCGGAAGCCCGGACCTGTGGGTTCCGATGATGATGCATGACGAATTGATCGTGGACCAGCGTAAGGATTGGTTTAAGAGCCGCAGGCCCCGCGAGGTGAATCTGGTGGGGCGGTTGAAGCCGGGCGTGACACTGGCGCTGGCGAACGTGTCGATGCAGGCGTTTGCGCAGCGGCTGCAGAAGGAATATCCGACCGACAATACCGGGAGGACGGCGGTGTTGTTGCCGTTGAGCGAGACGAACGTGCCGCCGCAGCAGCGCGATCTCTTCACGCTGGCGGGCGCGCTGATGATGGGGATTGTCGGGTTGGTGCTGCTGATTGCGTGCGGCAACGTGGCGAATCTTTTGCTGGCGCGGGTGATGCAACGGCGCCGCGAGCTGGCCATACGGTTGTCGCTGGGGGCTTCGCGCGGACGGCTGATCCAGCAATTGCTGACGGAGAATTTGTTGACCGGAATTGCGGCGGGAGGGCTGGGGATAATGTGCGCCTATTGGGCGCGAGGACTTGTGTGGAAGTTGCTGCCGGGAGGCGCGCCGCCGAATCTGGATTTTTCGCTGGACTGGCGGGTGCTGGTGTTCACGATGGCGCTCGCGGTCGTCTCAACGCTGCTGTTTGGGCTGGTGCCGTCGCTGCAGGCGTCGAGTCCGGGACAAATGTCAGCATTGCGGGACCGCACGGACGCGCCGAGCGGGACCGGGCGATGGTACGGATTGCGCGGCGTGCTGGTGATGGCGCAGATCGCTTTCTCGCTGATCGCACTGGTGGGGTCGGCGCTGTTTATTCACAGCTTGCGGAACGCGCAGCAATTGGACCCGGGATTCGAGGTAAAGCACGAGCTGATTTTACTTATGAGTCCCGCGAGCCAACATTACACGCAGGCGCGCGGTGAAGATTTTTATCGTGTAGCGACGGAAAGAGTTCGCGCGTTGCCGATGGTGGTGGATGCGGGCGTGGCAAACAGCAGGCCATTCGGCATTTCGGTGGGATACACATCGTTTCCCGAAGATGTGGATGCGAGCGATCCGCGGAACGGGACGCCGTTTCCGCTGGTGGCCGTGATGCCGGGATATTTTTCCGCGGCGGGAATTTCGTTGCTGCGCGGGCGTGATATTACGGATCACGACGACGCGCAAGTGGAGCACGTAGTGGTGGTGAATCAGGCGCTGGCGGATCAATTGTGGAAGGGTAAGGATCCCATCGGGCGGCGGCTGAGTTTTTCGGCGCAGCCGTGGAAGGCGACTGTGATCGGCGTGGTGGCGACAACAAAAGTGATTACGCTTGGCGAAGCGCCGACGGGGGCGCTTTATATGGCGCTGAAGCAGCTTTATTACCCGAATGCGTTTCTCTACGTGCGCACAAAGGGCGATCCGGGCGCGGCGCTGCCGAGCGTGAGGAGCACGGTGCAACAGATTGATCCGGCGATGCAGTTGGGGTTGGGGCACACGGTTTCGTCGGATATTGACAGGTTGCTCGCCGCGCCGAAATTTGCGGCGGAATTGCTGGCGGGATTTGGAGCGCTGGCGTTGCTGCTGGCGGCGATTGGGACGTATGGCGTGATGTCGTATTCAGTGAACCAGCGGACGCAGGAGATTGGGATACGGATGGCGCTGGGCGCGCAGCGCGGAAATGTTTTGGGGCTGATTCTTGGCAATGGAATGGCGATGGTCGGCGGGGGGATTGTGATTGGGCTGGGCGCGGCGGTGTTCCTTACGCGCAGCGTGAATACGCTGCTTTATGGCATCGGTAATTTTGACGCGTTGAGTTTCGCGGCGGCTGCGGGAGTGCTGATTGTGGTGGCGCTGGCGGCGTGCTGGATTCCGGCGCGGAGGGCGATGGGAGTGGATCCGATTATTGCGCTGAGGTATGAGTGATGCGCGCTTGACGCAAACCGCCCGCTAGTACCTCCAACTGGTGGTGTCGGCGCCCGGGGGCGCGGTCTTGAGCATCCAGTCGGCGGAGGCTTTTAGTACTCGCTGAGTGAAGGTGGCTCCGCCTTCGCGCGCGGTGGCGCCGGGAGGGCCTGTGTAGCAATGCGGCTGGCCGGGGCCGTAGTCGAAGTCACCGGCGTAATGTGGGTCGGTGGTTTTGTCGAGCATGGCTTGCATCAGGTGGACGGCGTTGTCGAGAAAATAGGTGTCGGCCATGCCGACCATTACATGGAGCTTGCCGTTTAATTTCGGGCCGAGCGTTTTCCAGTCGCGCTGCATGATGGCGGTGAGGTCGTAGTGCTGGCGCCAGTATTCGGCGACGTCTTTATTAATTTCTCCGGTGCGTTGATCCCAAATCTCTTTTGGATAGCCGTCGTCGCCAACGGGGCTGAAGACGGCCTGCCAGATGTCCCACTGTTCGCCGCTGCGGCCGTGCGTGCCCATCACCAATTCGTAGCGGTTCGCGCCTTCGTTGGTGGCTTCGGTGAGGCCGTCGAGGCCGCGCATGTCCGGGCGCGGGACTTTGCCAAACGGGCCGATTTCCCAATATGCGTTTTTGTTGTCGTAGATATTCACGGATTGATAGGCGTGGAAGTCCACGGGATCGGGGCAGGCGCCCCACGCGCCGTTGTAGTCATCGGGATAAAAAACTTGCGTGGCGAGAGTTTCCCACCCGCCGGTCGAGCCGCCGTAAAGCGCACGCGCCCAGCCCTGTCCGATGCCGCGGAATTCTTTTTCGACGTACGGAATTAATTCCTTGTTGATGGCGTCACCGTAAGGGCCGACGTTCGCGGAATTCACGGCGTAGGAATCGTCGTAATACGGATTCGCGTGCTGGATGATGAGCAGAAGCATGTGCGGGAGCTTGCCGGAGGTCCAGTCCTGATAAAACTGGTACATGGTTTGCGCGCGCTGCGCGGCGGGACCAGTGGCGTTGGGGTCGGGCGGCGTGGTGCGGAAGCCGTTGAAGTCGCGCTGGAAGTGGCCCTGATTGACGAGCAGCGGGTAGCGCGCGTTCGGATGCTCGTTCCAGCCCGCGGGGAGCACGACGATGCCGCCGAGAAACATCGGGCGGCCATAAAATCTTGTGAGCAGATCGCTCTGGATGCGGATGTGCTTCACCCATTCGGCGTCTTGCGGCGGGGTGATGGGCGGGATTGTTTCGGTGAGCTGGATTCGGATGATGGGGCCTGATGCCGGATCAAAATGAATTTTTTCGGGCTTGCTGTAGAAGTTGCCGGGCTTGGAATCCCAATGTTGGCCTTCGCCTTCGTCCATCGGGAGCTTTACTGTGTGGCCATTCGAGAGATGGAACGTGGCGTACTTGTTGAAGACGGCCTGGACGTAATAATCGCCTGCGGGGATGTCTTTGAAGCTGCGCGCGGGATAGCCGAGAGTCTCCTCGGTAAACGCCGCCTCGCGGGCGGGAATGAGCCCGTCAACATCCACGCCGAAAAACTGCGCAGAGCGCGCTTCCTGCTCGTTCATTTGGAGGCGAGGTTCGGGGTTCGAGGATGTTGAGAGCACGACGAACATGCGGCCATCGAGTGGAGTGGAACTCAAATCGGTTTCGAAGAAGACCTGGAAGTGTGTTGTGGGCACATATACAAGTGTGGTCGCCTGATGAGACTTGGCGAGGAACACGCTTGGAAAAACGATCAGCAGCGCGATGGCAACGAGCGCGAATTGCATGGAGTGGAGTGCGACGCGCTGCGAATGGCGGGCAATTTTCGTTTTGGGCGATGGCATGGGGGATTCCTCCGCGTGTGATTGAGAAGCGACATTGTAGCTGAGAGCAAGAGAACTCGCACCCTGAAGGCCGAAAGATCGAAGGGTAAACCGAGGCAATTGAGGGCAGGATTACCAGAGGCGCCGAACGTTATAGTAATCGAATATGCGGTCGTTGCTAAGGATTGGCAGGTTTTCCGATTGGCATTGGGCGACGAGCATGCGATCAAACGGGTCTTTGTTTGGGCCGGTTAGGAGGCCGGCGCGAAGCCCGTGTTCGATTGAAATTGGCAATTGCTCGAACCCTTCGCGCAAGAGGAATCCGGCAAAGTCCCCTGCCAAATCTTCCGCACCGATGAGTTTTCCCAGGCGGACCTTAGTTGCAATTTCCCACGCGGACACTGCGCTCACCATAACCTCGTTGCTTGCGCTAGCTATGAATCTGCGAGCCGGTGGAGGGAGAGAACGGTCGTCGGCGATCCACCAGAGCAGAGCATGGGTGTCAAGCAGGAGGCGCACGAGAATCCTATTTCGAGGATCCTTGCCCCCAGGCCTCAAGTTCATCGGAGGGCAGGGGATCAAAGAATTTGCGACCGACCACCAATTTACCCTTCAAGCTGCCCGGTTTGCGGCGGCCTTTTTTGTCCTTCAACGAGGTCAGGCGGGCGACGGGGTCGGACCCGCGCGCGATAATGATTTCTTCGCCGCGGCAAGCGCGTTCAATCAGCCGTGATAGATTGGTTTTGGCTTGATGAATCGTCACAGTTTTCATGGGCTGCCTTAGCTAAGTCGGAGTAGCTAAGTAAGGATAGCTCAAAGCTCAATCAAATGCAATGGAAATCAAGTCGCCCGTCCGGGCGAGCGGAGGTCGAAGTTAGCTTGCATTCGAGGAACCCGCATACCGAACGGCGAACGGCTTAGCAACCGATTATTTGGCGCACTCCTAGGAATAAATTCTCGGAATTGTAAGACTTCCAAACCAATTCTAAATCCGACCGGCAAGGTATGATGGAGAAGATCGGATCGCAAATTCAATTCATCAATTCCAGGAGTCCCATGAAAAAGATCAAATTGATCGCGTGTGGCGCGGCGCTTGGTATGACACTTTTATTTGCTCCGAGAGTGGAAGCGCAACAACCGGGCTTGCCGGCGCCGGTTCCCGTTCCGTCGCAAATCGGCACGGCCACGAAAGTGTTCATTTCCAATGCTGGAGATGAGAGCGACTACTTCACGGCAAAGAACGGCGAGGTGAAAGGCGGAACCGACCGGCCTTACAACCAGTTTTTTGCGGCGATGAAGAGTTGGGGAAAGTATGAAATTGTTGGCGCGCCCGCAGACGCCGACCTGGTGTTCGAGATACATTTTGTCGTCAGATCTGGTGGAGGGACAAACCTACTTTATCCAGAATTCAGACTCATGATCGTCGATCCCCGGACGCGAATCGTGCTCTGGGCCATTACTGAATATGTGGAGCCTGCGAACCTGGAAGGGAATCGGGAGAAGAATTTTAATATGGCGATGACGGCGCTGATGAGCGACCTCAAGAGCCTTGGGTTGCAACCTGCAATTGTATCGGGCCAGGGCCAGCAATAACCTAGATGGTGCGCCTTCCACGCTTCATTTGGAAGGGTGCGGCACTCCGCTTAATCCGCTATAATTTTGGCAGCTTCAATTCAGGGGCGCGGTACCCAAGCGGCCTAAGGGAGAGGTCTGCAAAACCTCCATTCGCCGGTTCAAATCCGGCCCGCGCCTCCAGATTTTCCCCAACACCTTCAAATTTCAGAGCCGCATCCCGGTGCACAATCGGCCCGAGGTTGCCGAGCACTTGCCGCGGCTGCGGCAGCGACAGGCCCTATAATAAGAATTCGGATTGGAGGGGCGATGAAAACTGTAAAGCCCATTGCTAAGGGCAGGCGAGATTTCCTGCGGCATGCGGCAAGCGCGGGATTGGTGGCGATGTCGGTGCCGTTGCTTCGAGCAGAGAGTGCGCTTTCGGGGGGCCGTGCGGAAAGGGCGGCGCAAATGGGCGGCGGGGTTGACGCGATCCGGAAACAGTTTCCGGTGCTGGCGCAGAAAGTGAACGGGCACGACCTTGTTTTTCTGGATAGCGCGGCGACGACGCAGCGTCCGCTGGCGGTGATCAATGCCATCACCGATTTTTATTTTCACGACAACGCGAATCCGTCAAAAGCCACGCACACGCTCGCGGCACGTTCGGCGGAGCATTATGACCGGGCGCGCGCGACGGTGGCGCGATTCCTGAACGCGCGGTCGCCACTTGAGATTGTTTGGACGCACGGAACGACGGAGGCGATCAATCTCGTTGCGACCTCCTGGGGCGGCGCAAACCTGCGGGAGGGCGACGAGATTGTGCTGACGATTGAGGAGCACTACTCGAACCTAGTCCCGTGGCAGCTTGCGGCGAAGCGCGCGGGAGCGAAACTGAAATTTCTGGACGTGGCGGATGACGGCAGCTTGCGCGTGGACCAATTGCCTCGCCTGCTGACGGCGAAGACGAAGCTGGTTGTGTTCACGCAAGTTTCGAATGTCCTGGGACTCGTAAATCCAGTGCGGGAGATTTGCGACATCGCGCACAAAGCGGGCGCGCTCGCGTTTGTGGATGGGGCGCAATCGCTGCCGCATTTTCCCGTTGATGTGCAGGCGCTGGGCTGCGATTTCTTTGCGTTTTCAGGCCACAAGATTTGCGGGCCGATGGGCACAGGCGGCTTGTGGGCGCAGCGGGAAATTCTGGATGCAATGCCGCCGTACCAATCGGGAAGCATTATGGTGCACGAAGTGGACGCAAATGTGACGCCGGAACATTTCGCGGAGGGCGGACTGAAATTCACCGCGGGGACGCCGGACGTTTGCGGGGCAGTCGGGGTTGCGGCGGCGATTGGATTTTTGGAATCAATTCGCAACGCGCAGCAATTGGAGTTCGAGCGGAGATTGACAGAGCACGCGCTGGCGCGGCTGGGCGAGGTGAAGGGGCTGCGGATGATCGGGCCAATGGCCGCAAAAGACCGTGTACCCGTCTTTACGTTTGTGATTGAGGGGCGCGATCCACAAGCGATCGTGAAGGCGCTCGACGCGAAGGGAATTGCGGTGCGCGCGGGCGACATGGCGGCGTTGCCGCTGCTGAAGCGATTTGGTGTGAGCGCGGCTGTACGCGCGTCGTGTAATGTGTATACGACGACCGAAGAAGTGGACGCACTAACTGAAGCGCTGAAATAGGTTGTGTCGCGGTAGAAGCGCCACCCTTGAATTTTACGGAACTCAATTTTCCAATGGGCATTTTCCAGTCTGAGCCCCCAATCCTGCACGCTTTCCCTGACCGTTTGAGAGGGGCGTGCCATAGTCTCAAACGATTCCGGGCTTCCTGGGCCCGGCCAGGCAACACTTCATGAGCGGCGGTCATCTCTTAGTACGCAAAGGAATCGCGGGTCGTTCTGGGGGCAGAGGACCTGCGGCGGAAAAAGGTTGCGGTACGATGAGGCCGGGTGGAAGAGCTGGCCGCGGGATGAGCGGAGAAGGATCCTACTTCTGATGAGGAGCACTCGGAGGAGGGTCGGAAGAGGGCCAGTCAATTGCGTGTCAGAAACGGCCATGTCTGCTAGAATGGGCAATTCATTGGTATGCTTCCGGACAATGCAATTGGGGCATGCTTCCCGCTCGCCGACTTGGCAGGGGGTTCATTCGCGGCACTCATCCCGCGGTGGGAAATTGTGAAAGGTGAGTCCGTTTCTAAACGAAGGTTGGGGGCGAGTAGCCTAAGGTGTGCGGGAACCTTAGGTTTCAAATTGAGATTGGATTTAGAGAGCCCGCAAAACGCCATTTGGAGAGGTTGATGAGGATTTTGAGGAAACTAGCCCTAGTTGGACTCAGTGTGGCGTTTTGTTGCGTATCGGCGCAGGCCCAGCAGACGATAAACACAGTGGCGGGCGGCGGCCCGAATCAATTGCCTCCGCTTTCATCGAGCCTTGGCATCCCAGTCGGCGTCTCGCAGGATTCCACCGGAAACATTTACATCGCGGACGCGCATTCCAACACGGTTTACATGGTTTCCATCGCGGGGACGCTGAGCGTTTTCGCGGGCAATGGCGCGGCCGGATACAGTGGCGATGGCGCGGCGGCGGCGCAAGCTTCGCTGAATTCTCCCGCGGGAATTTTTGTGGACTCCACGGGAAATGTTTTTATCGCGGACAGCGGAAACAACGTGATACGCGAAGTGGTTTTTGCTACGGGTTTTATTCAGACTGTCGCGGGAAACGGGACCGCGGGTTTCGTTGACAATGTAGCGCCAACGAGCGGCGAGTTGAGCAATCCGACCGCTGTTTACGAGGACGGCTCCGGCAACCTTTTTATCGCGGACAGCGCAAACAACGTGATCCGCGAAGTGGTGGCCGGGGCGACACCGATGATTACGACCGTCGCGGGAAACTTTGCGCTCGGCGGGGGTTACAACGGCGATGGCATCCTGGCGACCAACGCGAAATTGAATAATCCGAAGGGCGTTTTCCTGGATACGTCCGGGACTGTGTACGTTGCCGACCACCTCAACAACCGCATACGCACATTTACGGTCGGCGGAAATATTGCGACGATTGCAGGAAACGGAACCTCCGGAGCGAGCGGCGATGGCGGCCCAGCTACGTCAGCGGAATTGAATGGGCCGACAGCGGTTTATGTGACGGGAACCTTTTCCGGCGTTTCTCCGACCGGCCAGCTCTACATCGCCGACACAGGCAATCACGCGATACGCGATGTGATTGCATCTCTGCCGACGGCCCAGCAAAAAATTCAGACTGTGGCGGGCAACGGACTGCCCGGATTTACGGGCGATGGCGGTCCGGCAAGAGTCGCCGAGCTTTTTGCGCCGCGTGGAGTTTACGTTGACTCCAGCCAGGATATTTTCATCGCGGATACGGGAAATAGTTTCGTGCGCGTAGTGGCCGCGCTGACGGGGGACATTCACCTTTATGCGGGCAACGGGACGCTTGGATTCAGCGGCGATTCCGCGACGGCGACGAATGCTTCGTTGAATATTCCGGGGGGCGTGGCCGCGGACGGCGCGGGAAATATCTACGTCGCGGACACGGCAAATAACGTGATCCGCCAGGTGGTTGTGGGCACGGGATTGATCCAGACGGTGGCCGGACGCGGCGGCGCGGCGTGCAATTTCAGCGGCAACGGCGGCTCCGCTACCAATGCTTTGCTGTGCGCGCCTTCCGGCGTGTTTGTGGATGGATCGGGAGACATTTTCATCGCGGACACGAGCAATCATGTGGTGCGAGAGGTGGTGTTCTCCACCGGTAATATCGTTACAGTCGCGGGGATTGGCACACCTGGATTTTCGGGGGATGGCGGCTTCGCCATCCAGGCGCAACTACATTCGCCCGGCAGCGTATTTGTGGATGGCGCAGGAAACATTTTCATCGCGGACACGGGCAATCATTGCATCCGGGAAGTCCCGGCCACGGGGCCGAACGCGAACAAGATCGCGACGGTTGCGGGCGTTGGAACAATCCCCGGTTATAGCGGCGACACGGGACTGGCAACGGCGGCGCACCTCACATTCCCGGGGAGCGTTTACCTGGATGGATTCGGCAATATTTTCATCGCGGACACCGGAAACAATGTGATACGCGAAGTGACAGGCGGAGTCGGCGGCAATATTTCCACGATTGCCGGAGACCACGCGCTGGTGCCGGGGTACTCCGGCGATAACGGTCCACCCACCGCGGCTCAACTCAACGGGCCAAAGGGAGTTCTGGTTGATCCCTCCGGCAACTTGTTCATTGCGGATACGAACAATCACGTGATCCGGGAAGTTGCGTTTGGCACAAACAAGATTCAAACAGTGGCTGGGAACAATGTAGCGGCATTCGCAGGCGACGGTGGCGTGCCGACAAGCGCGTCACTGCATTCGCCCGCGGGCATGGCCCTCGATCGCTTGGGCGGAATTTTTATTGCCGATACCGCGAATAACCGCATCCGGGATGCTTCAGGGCTTGTGCCCATCGCGACGATGACTCTTTCCGTCCAGGCGGTCACCTTTAATAATCAGGTGATAACAACGGCGAGCGGCTCGCAGCCCGTTCAGCTTACCAATAGTGGTTCGGCGCCGTTGAATATCTTCAGCATTACCTCCACGGGAACGAACGGCACGAGCTTTAGCCAGACCAACAACTGCGGCACGGGCTTGGCGATCAACGCGAGTTGCATAGTCAATGTGACCTTTACTCCGCAAGCGACCGGCGCTCTCGCGGCGAACCTTGCCATTTCCGATAGCGCGCCAAACAGCCCGCAGCTTGTGGCGCTTTCCGGAATGGGCGTTTCACCTGTTGTATTGAACCCCACCGGCCTTTCTTTCGCGCTGGAGATTAACGGGAACTCAAGCCAACCGCAGTCCATTACGTTGACGAATAATCAGACCGTTGCGCTGAATTTTACGAGCATCGCGATTGGAGGGCTGAACGCCACGAGTTTCTCGCAAACAAACACATGCGGAGCGAGTGTCCCGGCCGGCGGAAATTGCACGGTGAGCATAGTTTTTAATCCGAATGTAACGGGCACTAATACAGCCCTGGTTACCTTTACCGACGATGCCCCCGGCACAACGCAAACTGCGGCGCTATTTGGATTGGGAACAGCGGCGACGGCGGACCTTGCTCCCACTTCTCTGACATACGCCACAACACTGGAAGGTACCGCCGCCGCAACACAGGTTGTGACGCTGACCAACAACGGGAAAGACGTTTTGAACATTTCTTCAATCACATTTGGCGGCACGAATCCAACTGACTTCGCCGAGACGGATACCTGTGGCGCCTCGGTACTCGCGGGAACGAATTGCACCATTACAGTAACGTATACGCCACAGGGCGGGGGCCCGCGTACCGCAACGATGAATATTTCCGATAGCGCCGGGAACAGCCCGCAGACAGTTACGCTTAGCGGTACCGGGCTCGACTTCCAGATCATGGCTTCGGCGGCGGGAGGCGATACCCAAACTGTAGCGGCCGGAACGACAGCGACCTATACGATTACGGTGACTGCCGTGGGTGGATCGGTTGCGACAGACACGGTTAGTGTGAAGATCACTTGCGGCAACGTGCCACAGGGCGCGTCATGCAGTTTCCCGAACACGACACTCAACGTAACACCCGTTGCGGCGGGCAATTTCACGCTCACGATTACCACCACGGCGCACTCGGCATTGCCGCCCCTCGTTGAGGGCCCAGTCGTGCTTGTGTTTGCTGTAAGTTTGATGGCGCTCTTTGCAGTGCTGATCTTCATGCGGAACACCGATAAATCGGCGCGGGTGAAAGCGTTTGGCAGACTCGCGCTGGCGACTGTCGTGATTGCAATGTGCGTTTCCGCATCGCTGATGATCGGGTGCAAAGGTCCTGCTGCCACTTCCGTTAGCGGCGGAACGGGGTCCACTCCCTCAGGAACTTACAACCCCACCGTTTCAGGCACGGCGGGAAACGATACGCACACCCTCGTTTTGACACTGAACGTGCAGTAACTTTCCAGGCAGAGGCCGCCAGAATGGCTGGCGGCGCGGCGTCCGATGGCGTGCAGCGCGTTAACGCAGATGGGCGCTCCGCCGTCCTATGAGATAATGAGATTTGTGAAGCAAGCGAACCGTGATGATTCGAGGCATGCAGACCTGAGAACTGCAATGGTTCAGAGACTTTCCTTGAAGACAATTCCTTCCAACGGCCTTTCCAAGCACCGTTCCTTCGCACACATTTTGTTTAGTTTTATTGCGGCTACTCTTTTCATTGGAACGCTTGCGGCTCCGGCGCGAGGGGCGAGCATCCAGCATGGCACGCTTGAGTTGGTTGCAGAGAATGCCTGGATATCGCCGGGGCAAAGCTTCACCATAGGTCTGCGATTCAAGATGGATCCGGGTTGGCACATCTATTGGAAAAATCCGGGCGATTCGGGGGAGCCGCCGCACGTGACCTGGCAATTGCCGCCGGGAATTACAGCGGGCGAAATCGAATGGCCTGCTCCGCATACGATGCTGGCCTCGACGATTATGAATTACGTTTACGATGGCGAAGTCCTGCTGATTGTTCCAATGCAGGCAGCGCAGGGTCTCTCCGTGGCGCAGAGCGGAGCGAAACTCGACGCGTCCGTGAGGGTGTTAATTTGCAGCGAAAAAATGTGCGTGCCCTCGAAGGCGCAGATCTCGCTTTCGCTGCCGGTGAAAAATCAACCGCCGATGCCGGACCCGACGGTGGCTGCGCTTTTTTCCTCGACGCGTGCGCATTTGCCGAAGCCCGCTCCCGCAGGCTGGCAATTCACCTGGACCGACAAGCAGAATTCGCTGGTGTTGCGCGCGCGGATAACCGGCAAAACTTCAACGGGGCTAGCGGCGCCATACTTCTTTCCGATGGAGGATTCTCCCGTTGACTACTCAGCGAAGCAGGAATACGTGACCAGCGCTTCCGGATTCCAGATAACGATGCGAAAAACGAATGAACCGGCGAAGCCTTTTACTCGATTGAGGGGGGTGCTTGTTTTGGCGGACGGACAGGCTTATCTTTTGGATGTACCGGCAGGAGGGCCTGCTGCCGGACGAACGGGCAGTTGATAGCGTGAAGTTGACGGCCAAGGATTTGTTGCAATTATTCTTGTTTCAAGACTGAATCAGGAGGATCGCAAATGAAGCGTTCTGTGTTTAGTTTGATTGCCATCGCGGGCGCGCTGCTGATTGCGCCAATCATAATGTCGGCCATCAAAATCGGCGAGCCCGCGCCTGATTTTTCGGCGACGGCGAGCAACGGGAAGACATATAAGCTAGCCGAGTTCCGCGGAAAGTACGTGGTGCTCGAGTGGCACAACAACGGGTGCCCCTACACCCGGAAACACTATGAAAGCGGAAACATGCAACGTCTGCAGAGGGAATGGACAGGGAAAGGCGTCGCATGGTTCACCGTGATTTCTTCCGCACCGGGCACGCAGGGCTACATGACGGCGGACCAGGAGAACGCCTATCTCGCGAAGATGGGCGCGACACCGACCGCTGCGCTGCTGGACCCGAATGGCGATCTCGGCCATCTATACGATGCCAAGACGACGCCGCACATGATTATCATCAATCCGCAAGGCGTAGTGATTTACGACGGCGCGATTGATGATCATGTCAGTTCAGACGCGAGCGACATTCCCAATTCGAAGAATTATGTGTCCGCGGCACTCACGGAAGCATTTGCCGGGCGGCCAGTCAGCGAACCGGCCACGCGACCGTATGGCTGCACGGTGAAATACGCGGGTTCGTCGCACTAGATCCACACATTCCTGACTTAGATAATAAATTCAGCGGGCGCGCGGAGGATCGTGGCGCCCGCTGAAACGTTTTACCTCGTTGTGATAGAGTACGGCGTTCGGTACGATCATGTCTCAACCTCAAACAATCGGCAGGTACGAAATTCTCGCCGAACTCGGCCACGGCGCGATGGGTTCGGTTTACAAAGCGCGCGATCCACTGATGGACCGCACGGTGGCGATCAAGACGATTCTTTCCGGCGCGCTGAGCGGGCCGATGGCGGCGGAGTATCGGGAGCGGTTTACGCGCGAGGCGCGCGCCGCGGGCCGGCTGACGCATCCGGGGATTGTGACCGTTTATGACGTGGGAGAACTCGATGGCACGCCGTATCTGGTGATGGAATTTGTGGATGGCCGTTCACTGGCGACGGCGATGGATTCGGGCGTTCGCTTCAGTTTCGATCACATTTTCGAGATGGGCCGGCAACTTGCCGATGCACTGGGCTATGCGCACCGCAACGGAGTGATTCATCGTGACATCAAGCCCGCAAATATTTTGCTCGCCGCAGGCGCACCCGGGGAACCCGAGCACGCTAAGATCGCGGACCTCGGCGTGGCAAAACTTTCCGCGTCACAAATTACGACAACGGGTCAATTGCTGGGAACTCCGGCATTTATGCCGCCGGAACAGTTCACCGGCGCGACGATTGACGGCCGAGCGGATTTGTTTTCATTGGGCGTGATTCTCTATTGGCTGGCGACCGGCGACAAGCCTTTCGCGGGCGACACGATCACGGCAGTGTCGTATAAGATTGTTCATTCTTCTCCGGCGCCTCCCCGGCGAATCAATCCCGCAGTGCCCGCCGCGCTTGAGATGATCATTCTCAAGTGCCTTGAGAAGGATCCTGCGGCCCGTTATTTAACTGGCGAAGCTCTGGCTGCGGATCTTGCCGCGGGCCGCGCGGGGCGGATGCCCGCGTCGCAAGGCGCAACGACGTCACAGGCCACGGCGAACACGGCGATGGCTCCGGTGTCCATAATGGATGGCGATCCGAATACCACGCTGGATTCTGATGCGCGCATGCAGATGGCGCCAAAGAGTCAATCTCCCGCGGGTCCTCAGCCCATTCCCACGTCAAAGCCCGGGCTGATGCAGAATCCGCGCGGACTGATTGGAATTGCCGCTGCGGTCCTGATTCTTATCATCGGGATTTTCGCCTGGCGCGTAGTCAAACATCGTCGGGATGTGCGCGCGGAGGCAGAGGCCGCCGCCCAAATTCAATTGCAAGTGGAGCAGCAAAAGCAGGCCGAACTGGATGCCCTCGCGAAGCTTCAGAAGGCACAGCAAGAGGCCGCGGGCGCTTCGGCGCCAGCCGCGGCAGACCAGAGTGCGGGTGCGGCGCCCGCAGGTCAACCGGGCACGCAGTTCAACGCTAATGCAATTCCGGCGGCGGGCAGCTCCGGCAATTCGAATTCGCCGCAAACGGTAGGTGGAGCAACGAGAGGATCCACTGCTGACAAGAAGCCCGCGACAAAGACGCCGCCGGGCCGGGGACCCGCGAAGTCACCGGCGCAATCCGGGCCTGCTCCAACTTCCACAGCCTCGAACCCGCCGCAGGCGAATCCGACGCAGACCGCTTCTCCTACAACGCAAACGCAGGCAAATCAGGCTCAGCCATCGGCCCCGCCCGCGCCCACGCCGCCCAAGACGAATTCGTCAGACACGGCGGCGCAGCCTCAGCCCGCGCCCGGCGGAGGCGCACCGGCGACTGCTCCAACGGAAGTCGCAAAACTTCACATTGACGATGGGCGCGTTCCCTTGGGCGCGAGTTTTATAGTGATGATGGACGGCAAAGTTTTCTTCCAGCGAAAGGCGCTTGGGGAGCATGAGTCCGATCCGACGCGCGATGATTTGTCGGTGCCTCCCGGAGATCACGAGTTCCGCGTGATCACGTCGCAGGGCGGGATTCACGTGGGTGACTCGAATACGGTGCGCGCGAATTTCCAGCCGAAAAAGAAACTGCTGCTGCACATTGATGTCCGTGACAATTCAAGCGGACAGATGATGAAGAAAGCCTCGAAGCTCGAAGCCGACAAATCCGATTTCCTAATTTCAGTGAAGGCGCCGAACCTGCTCGGTTTCTGAAGAAGCCATTCCCATGATGGAAGTGGAATGAGGAAGCACCTCTCCCTGCGTTTTCCATATGCTTTGCGCATCTGTACCGGAATGGCTCAACCCTGTTGGTTCTGGCACATCTTGCGACAACGAATGCAATTTTCTCGCTTTGAATCACGCCTAAGTCGTTGAATCAAAACCAGAAGCGCATCCCGCCACAAAGCAAGTGGTCACAACCGTGCCTTTCTTGAGATTGAAGAATCTTGGGCGGCCGGTCTCGCCAAAGGTGAGAGCGCCGCGTGACGCTATTTCTTGAAGATGCAGCCCACGGATCCCGGGAGAGCACCGATGATTCAAACGCAGAATTGCGCAAGACGAAGAATTCAGGGCGTCGCTATTGCCTTGTGTGTGTTGACAGCGCCATGCGCGTATCCACAGACTCCGCCCAAAGACCTCAGTCAAATGAGTATTGAAGACCTGTCGAACCTTAACGTCACTTCCACGTCCAAGAAAGAAGAACCTCTTCAGCGCGCCGCCGCGGCGATCTTCGTGATCACGAAGGAAGACATCCGGAGATCGGGAGCGACGAACATTCCCGATTTGCTTCGCATGGTTCCGGGTCTGGACATTGCACAAACGAGTGGAACGACGTGGGCTGTTTCCTCCCGCGGGTTCAACAGTGAATATGCAAACAAGCTTCTGGTGTTGATTGACGGGCGGACGATCTATTCGCCTGTATTCTCCGGCGTATTCTGGGAGGATCTCGACGTCGTACTCGAGGATATCGATCGAATCGAAGTGATCCGCGGACCGGGCGCGGCGTTGTGGGGCACGAACGCAGTGAATGGAGTGATCAACATCATCACGAAGAAAGCGGGCGACACGCAGGGTGGGCTGGTTTCCGCTGGCGGCGGAAATCTTGATCAGGGCTTCGGGTTGGTTCAGTTCGGCGGTAAGGCAGGCAGCGATGGGTTCTATCGCATTTTCGCGAATGGATTCCAAGACAGCGCCATGCAGCTCCCGAACGGACAAACGGCTCAAGATCCCTGGGCGATGTCGCATGGCGGTTTTCGGACGGATTGGACATTTTCAAAACACGATTCGCTCTCCGTGCAAGGGGACATTCACTTCGGTGGTGCGAGCAACTTGGGTTTAACCCTCACATCATTGACACCACTCATCTCCACATTCGGGCAGGAACATCGGGACCTGAAGGGTGAGGATGCGATGGCCCAGTGGACACATACATTTTCGCCGCGCGCAGGATTCAGCGTTCAAATCTATTTCGACGACTCTTTGCAATCGGCATCCTTCTTAAGCGGCGACGTGGACACCGCCGATGTGGAGATTGAAGACCATTTCGTTTGGGGCGCCCGCCAGGACATTACCTGGGGCACCGACCTTCGGTATATCGGCATAGGAACGAAGGGAACGCTGGTCGGCTCATTCACGCCGGCCCACTCAGTGGGCAGGCTATTCGCCGGATTTGTAGAGGATCAAATTGCTCTAGTTCCATCGCGCCTTCAATTAACGCTCGGGTTGAGACTAGAGGGAAACAAGCAACTCGGACTCGATGTTGAGCCAGACGCGCGGCTCCTCTGGACTCCCTCACAGAAGAATTCAATCTGGTTCGCCGCTTCCCGCGCCATTCATGGCATATCTGTTGCGGATACTGAATTGCGGTTTATCGAGCAGGCTTTTACCGGCCCCGGGGGAATCACGGAAGCCGTGACTATTTTCGGGAACCCGAATTTACAGGATGAGGCGGAGAATTCCTGGCAAGCGGGGTACCGCACACAGGTTTCCACGAAATTGGATTTGGACCTCGCCGGATATTTTAATGTTCATAGCCATGTCCGCGGGCAAAGCATAGGGACTCCCTTTATCGAGACCGACCCGGGAGGACCTGTGCTCATCATCCCGCTCACTTTCAACAATTTGGTTTCAGGGGAAACGCACGGCATCGAGTTGAGCGCCAATTGGAAACCATATTCGTTCTGGCGCTTGGGCGGAGGCTACACATGGCTCAACGGGGATTTCCGCGACGATTCGCCCGGGGCGGTGGGCAATCCAACCGCGACAAACCTGAGCGCCCCTCACCACGAATTTAATATTCGTTCCTATGTTGACCTCCCGCGCGGATTTCAACTGGACAGCGCGTTTTATTACGCCGGCCAAATCGACCTTGGAGACATTAAGGCATATCCACGGCTGGATGTGCGGCTCGGCTGGAAATTCAAAGAACGGCAGGAGTTGAGCGTGGTGGGTCAAAACTTGCTTTCGCCGCGCCATATCGAATTCCCCGCGCAGGTTGGGCCATTCGACAATTCGTTGGTGAAGCGAAGCGTTTACGGCAAATGGACGTTCCAATTCTAAAACGACTGAAATTTCGCGGAATTAATTCCGGAAGAGGCCGCAACAACGCACGATGTGGCTGGTGCGTAATGGTCCCGGCAATCGCATTGTCCATGTGGATGGCGGTTGTTCCACTTGGGCCGACTCTTTCGGCCCTGGCCATATCTGAACAAGATTCGCGACCGCCCTCAGAAGCCCAGATAAAAGCTGCGTTCTTGCTGAACTTTGCGCGATTTGCGGAATGGTCTCCGATGGCAGTGCCGGAGACATCTACGCTGCTCTTCTTTTGCTTTGACGGCGCCGAAGATGTGCGAATCGCCTTTCAAACACTTGCCGATGGAAAGGAAATCGGGAAGCGGAAGATCGTCAATCGAAAAATCACTTCTCCGGCGGATGCGCGAACCTGCCAGGCAGTATTCGCGAACGATTCAAAACACAACCGCGAAGCCGAGCTGCTGAAAACCGCGCGAGATGTGGGCGCGCTGACGGTTGGCGATGGCCCGGACTTTCTCAGCTCAGGAGGAATGATTCAACTTCTTGTGGACGATAACAGAATGAGGTTTGACATCAACATGGCCACCGTCAGCCGCGCAAAGATCAAGCTGAGCAGCAAGTTGCTTGCGCTGGCGCGGCACGTGGTTGATTTGCCCGCGGAGGCGGCGAACTAGCATGAAGTCTCTGCGGGAGATGCCAATCACCGATCGCATCCGGAGCGTGACTCTCCGGACGTGCGCGCTGGCCTTGCTCGTCGCAGGCGTTGTGCATCAGGGCTTCGATGTCTACTTCATCTATAACGCGCGGGTGCGCGACCTGATGGCTCTCGGGGCGGTGATGGGCACGAACAGCTCTGCGGCGGTGATTTTTCAGGATCAGAAATCGGCTGGCGAACTGCTGAGCGCTTTAACTCAAAAGAAACAGATTATCACCGCGAGTATTTACAGTGCAGATGGCCAAGTTCTAGCCACATACAATCGAATTAGAAACTCAGAGTATCGTGCTATTCCCGTGCAGCCGGAAGGGCACCACATTTCAAAAGGGCATCTTCTCCTTTTTCAACCGATCCGTAACGAGGGCGAATTCATAGGAACTCTCTATCTTGAATCCGACCTTTCGGATTTGTACTCGCGCATCCTGGAAGACATGCTGGTACTTGTTATCGTCCTCATCGTTTCCTTAATCGCTGCTTCTTTTTTTTCCGCTCGATATCAAGATGTGGTGGTGGGGCCAATTCGCCATTTGGCCTGGACGGCGAAAATGATTTCGGTGGAAAAAAACTACGCAATTCGCGCAAAGAGGGAGTCCGACGACGAGATCGGGCACCTTGTCGATGGATTCAATCAGATGCTCGGCCAAGTCGAGCAACGGGATGCCGCTCTCCAAAAAGCCCACCATGACCTTGAGCTGCGCGTTGATGAGCGAACGGAAGAGCTGCGAAAAGAGGTATCGGTTCGCGCTGAGGCGGAGCGTCATCTCGCCGAACGAACGGCATACCTGGACGCACTCATCGGCAATATTCCCTTGGGATTGGTTGCGCTCGACAGAGAGCGCAAAGTTTCGTTTTGTAATGCCGCGTTCGAACGCATGTTCGGCTACACGCTGGCCGAATTGGAAGGCCGCGATCTGTCGCCGATGATTTGTCACGACCAGGAGTCCGTCAACCTAACGCAGGCAACCTTTGAAGGGAAGTCCACGCAGATTACGACAACCCGGTACCGTAAAGACGGATTGCACTTCGACGCGGCAATCCAAATTGTCCCCCTGATCCTCCACGGAGAAGTAGTGGGTGGATTTGGGCTTTATCGCGATGTGACGGAGGAACGCCGCGCAAAGGAAGCACTGGAGCTGAGCGAGGCGCGCAGAATCGCGTTCAACCAGGCAGCGCTTGACGGAATCGTGACCTATGGGGCGGATGGTCGCATCACGGAATTCAACCCGGCGATGGAACGTCTGAGCGCACGAAGAAAAGAAGAAGTGCTGGGACAGTCGTTCCTTGACGTAATGGTCAAGCCCAGACAGCGAGATGAGTTTGCGAGCGACTACGAGATGTTTGCCAAAAAGGGATCCTCAAAGTTCATTGGCCACCTTGTCGAAGTTCCATTGAACCGCGCGGACGGCAAGGAACTCCCTGTCGACATGATTGTGACGCCAATTCACGTGAAGGGCGCGCTGACTTTTATGGTGCAGATGCGCGACATCACACAAAGAAAAGCCACCGAGCAGGAACAGAAGCGTGCGAAGGAAACTGCCGAAGCCGCCAGCCGCGCCAAGAGCGAGTTTCTTGCCAACATGAGCCACGAAATCCGCACGCCCATGAACGGGATCATTGGCATGGCCGAATTGGCTTTGGATACCGAGCTATCCGCCGAGCAGCGCGAATATTTGCAAATGGTCAAGGCTTCCGCGGACGGCCTCCTGCGGATCATCAATGACATTCTCGATTTCTCCAAGATAGAGGCGGGAAAGATGGACCTTGAATCCGCGCCTTTCAGCCTCCGGATCGCTCTTTTGGAGATGTTAAAGACTCTTGCCTTTCGCGCACACAAGAAGGACATCGAGTTGACGATTGATATTCCTCCTTTGATCCCCGAGGACCTGATGGGTGATGTGACCCGCCTGCGCCAGATACTGGTGAACCTTGTGGGTAATGCCATCAAGTTTACGGACCATGGCGAGGTGAATGTGCGAGTGGAAACGGAGAAATCGGATTCGGGATCGGTTCTGCTTCATTTTGCGGTGCGCGACACCGGCATCGGTATTCCTTCGGACAAAGTCCATAAGATTTTCGAGCCGTTCATTCAGGCAGACGGTTCGATGTCGCGGCGATTTGGCGGCACAGGACTCGGGCTGAGCATATCCATTCGCCTCGTCGAGCTGATGGGCGGCCGCATTTGGGCGGAGAGCCAAATGGGAAAGGGAAGCACTTTTCATTTCACCGCCTCATTCGGCCTAGCGCCTCAGGAATCGGCCATCCTGCCGCAGGCACCGCCGGAATTGGATGGGCTTCCGGTGCTGGTGGTGGACGACAATGAGACCAACCGCCGGATCCTTTCACAAATGCTCCGGAATTGGCGAATGTCGCCGCACACAGCGAATGGCGGCAATGCCGCGCTTTCGGAGATGAGGAATGCTCTCTCCAATCATTATCCCTATCCGCTCATCCTCCTCGACGGGCACATGCCGGAAATGGACGGCTTTGCCGTTGCGGAAGAGATTCGCAAGGATCCCGGCCTAGCCGGCGCAACCATAATGATGCTGACGTCCGATCTCACCGCGAGCGACAGGCAACGCAGCCGCGCGCTCGGAGTAACCGCCATACTGCTCAAACCGATTCACCAATCGGAATTGCTCGATGCGATCGTTAAAGTCCTCGCGCGGCCATGCCCGGTTCAAGTTCAGCATCCCGAGCCGGAGCAACCTGCGGAAAGCGTGCCACCGGGCGAGACACGGCGATTTCTGCTGGCCGAAGACAATCCCGTCAATCAGCATCTCGCCGTGAAACTGTTGGAAAGGGAGGGGCACAGTGTCGTGGTCGCAAATGACGGCCACGAGGTTCTTAAGGAATTGGAAAAAGCCGGCCCGCACGGTTTCGATGTCGTTCTCATGGACGTTCAGATGCCGGAGATGGATGGAATGGAAGCCACTATGGAAATCCGCCGCCGCGAAGAAAAAACGGGGGCACATATTCCGATATTGGCGATGACCGCGCACGCCATGAAAGGCGACCGCGAGCGGTGCCTCGCAGTGGGGATGGATGGGTATGTGTCAAAACCAATTTCACTTCCGATATTGAAGTCGGAGATTCAGCGCGTGCTATCCTCGCAACCGGCGATAAAAATCGAGCACGCCATCAATCTCGATGAGCTACGCACTCGGCTGGATGGAAACGACGACCTGATGGCCGAGCTCGCCCAGCTTTTTCTGGATGACGCCCCAAAACAGATCCAGGAAATCCGCGATGCGCAGACCAAAGGCGACGCCGCGCGGCTGGAGTACTCGGCTCACACCCTGAAGGGAAGCGCTTCAACGCTTGGCGCGACCGCTCTTACTTCCTGCGCGCGAAAACTAGAATTGCTGGCGCGGGAGAAACGATTGGATGGCTCCGGCGAACTTTGTTCCGAACTCGAACAGGAATGGGAGCGGCTTAAGTTGGAGCTCTCCACAATTTGTGCGGGAGCTGCAAAATGAAAGTGTTGATCGCCGACGATGATCCCATATCGCGGTTGGTGGTTGAGCGGTCCCTCAAGAAGTGGGGTTACGACGTGGTGTCCGTCTCTGACGGCAACGCCGCTCATCAGGCCCTGCTGGCGGATGACACGCCACGACTGGCCGTTTTGGATTGGATGATGCCCGGATTTACCGGGCCGGAACTTTGCCACGAAGTCCGCCAGCGCGTCGGGCGGCCTTACACCTACCTTCTGCTGGTGACCTCACGGGAAGGGAAAGAAGATGTGATTAGCGGCCTGAATGCAGGAGCGGATGACTATTTGACGAAGCCCGTTCATCCGGAAGAGCTTCACGCGCGGCTGCGCGTGGGTGTGCGGATACTCGAACTGGAAGACAAGCTGGTGGCCGCGCAAGAAGTCCTGCTTCACAAAGCCACTCACGATTCACTGACGGGGCTCCTCAATCGTGCGGCGATCATGGACTTGCTTCGCCGTGAATTGGCGCGTGCACCGCGCGAAAATTCCTGTTGTGGCGTAGTGCTGGCCGATCTGGACCATTTCAAGGCGGTGAATGATTCACGGGGCCACGCCGCGGGAGATGAAGTGCTTCGTGAATCCGCCCAACGCCTGACCGCGGCTGTGCGTGGATACGATGCGGTGGGCCGATACGGAGGGGAAGAGTTTCTGCTAGTGCTGCCGGGCTGCGATGCCACCGCTCTCCGCGATCGTGCAGAGCACATACTTGCTGCTTTCCGGGATCGCTCATTTGAAGCCGCTGGAGAAACCCTGCGAGTGACTGTCAGCATGGGCGCGGCTTCGTCGGCGGACTGGCCGGAAGCGACGCCGGATTCGCTGGTGCGGTGTGCGGATGGGTCATTGTACCGGGCGAAGCGCAGCGGACGCGATCGCACCGAAATTGCAAAACGTGAGGAAGTCCACGAACCAGCGGAAGCGCGGCTTGTGACTTTGAAGTAGCCCTCTAAAGAGATTTCGCGCGCGGAGCCGCCGCCGCAGCGGCTTTCTTTTCGCCCGGCACGGTCTTGCGGTAAAGAGTCAGCTTACCTTCGGAAACATTTCCGATGTAGCGCCCCCCGGAAAGAAACTGCATCACTTTCTGCCCCCCGCGCGCGAGTTCGGCCCACTTGGAGCGCGTCTCGGGATTCTGTTCAAGGCCGCGCAAGGATTCCCCCTCAAATTCAAAATCCACCTGACGGAGGCGGCGGCGCTGTGTGCGATGCACCGGGAAGCGCCGCCCTTCCAATTCGACAAGGTTCAGGTTTTCTTCCAGCGCCTGCCGCCAGACGGAGAGCAGGGCTTCGTCAATCGTCATTAGTTGGCACGCGCGGCTTTAGCGGCCTGGTTCCGCATCTGCGCGATCCGCTCCCGATGAGCTTCAACCATTCCCGGAGAGGTGCGATTCCAAAGCTGTTCGAGGCGCGCGACTGCCGCTTCCATATGGCGATATGCGTGCGGATTGTGATACATCGCGCGCAAGCCCGCGAGAATCGGCTTCATCTTTTCAAAAACAAACCAGACTTCGCCGTTGCTCTCGAAAAAGAATTCGTCGTCAATCAGCCCGCGATTCACGAGGCCACAGGCCATTTCCCAATAACTGCCAACCATTCGAAAGCTCGTGTTCGCCTCACTGCTCGGCGGGTACTTTTGCAAAAGTTCTTCGACCGACGCCGCGAAAAATTGGCCCATATACCAAGCGCGGGCCTCGCGCAGCCGTGGCTCGCGGCGGAGATCGTAAAGTTTGAGCAATAAATTTGCCTGATCGTGCGTGACTTCACCCATGATGTATTTCCTCCTCTTTTGCAGCGTATTGCACCTCAAAGCGTTGAACGCCTGAGGTGCGAAAGCCTTCTTTCTCAAAAATTGCGCTGATGCGGCGGCGCAGCTCACGCGCGACGTCGTCCTGTCGCGTGGGCGCTGTGCGCACTTGCAGGACGATCTTGGCGCCTTGAGGGCCGATGGCGTCCACGCCGAGGACGCGCGGGCCGTCAACCAGCGCGGCGGCCCAATCGCTGTCGCCGCGAAATTCAGCGGCGAGCCGCTCAAGCGCAGAGAGGGGGGCTTCCAGCGGCGAATCGGGAGCCACGGTAACGCCGAGCAGTACCTGCGACCAATCCCGGCTCAGATTGGCCACTTGCTGGACCTGGCCATTGGGGATGGTCACGATTGCGCCCTGATCATCGCGCAAGACGGTGCGCCGCAGCGTGACGTGTTCAACGCGTCCGGTTGTCTGCCCGATGCGGACCGTATCTCCCACAACGTACTGATCCTCGACAATGACGAATAGTCCGGCAATCAGGTCGCGCACCAGATTTTGGGCGCCAAAGCCCACCGCAAGGCTTGCCAGTCCTGCAGCGGCCGCCAGGGGCGTCACATCGTAGCCAAACTCGCGCAAAGACATCAGGATGGACAGCGTGACGATGACTGCGAAGCCCGCGCTTTCTAAAATTCCCGCGACCGTGCGCGTTTGTTGTTCGCGCATCCGTGCGGCGCGGCTCGAGCCGTCGGTGGCTGGCTTGTAGATCAAGCGCTTGATAAAGGACTTCAGCAGGCGCAAGAGGATGATAGCCAGCAAAAGGATGCCGGCAAGGCGGAGACCCCGCCCTAACGCAAATTCTGTCCACCGGGAGAGGAAACTCATCATACAATAAGGGCATCAGTAGTCTATAGCATCCGGCCGGACGCCGCCACCCTTGACCGGGCTTGCGGGGCCGTGCGGGAGGTAACAATGAATCAAGACGGCTCGCGGAGGATTTTTCTAAGAATTATTCCCGGCGCAATTGCCAGCGTGCTGGCGTTCAAGGCATTTGCGCAAAATCCGCCTCCGGGCACCGGGACACCGCCACCAAAACCGCCGCCTCCTCCCAAGGATGAAAACGGCGGCGCACTCCCCGGATTTGGTTCTGGTTCGGGGTCCGCTGGGACAACAAACTCTTCAAACACAATGCAAATCGACACAGGTACGCATAAGTCCCATGGGAACCTTCCGGATGTGCCGGCGCCGGACCCGAAAACGTTAAGAGCGAATGAGAGCGGAATGAAGCATGACATCGAAAGACTTGCAGAGTTGGCCCAGGAATTGAAGAAGCAAGTGGAGAGCACAGACAGCACAAAAGTCCTTTCCTTGGACATGCTTAAGAAAACGCAGGAGATCGAAAAGCTGGCCCACCAGATCGCGACGCTTGCAAAGGGCTGAGCGCAGAGGTAAGGTTCGCCTGGAACTTTCCACGGTTGAAACCTGCGCGCTGGCCGTTGCGTCACTACAGCCGAGAAAGTTTGTCCGGGCAAGGGCCCGGACGACGGTTCCCACTTTTTCCCGAAAACAGGAGGAGATCGTGTTCAAGCGCTACGCGCTGATGCTTGCGTCTCTCGTACTTTTTGCCACGGCTGCTGCACAGGCCAAACCAATTCACATTCCACGCACACCCGACTACCACAACGGCAAAATCGTATTCGGCTACCTGGGAAGCATCTGGGTAGTGAATGAAGACGGGTCGAACCCGCGCCGCCTGACGGTTCATTCCGCCCACGACGAATTCCCGCGCTTTTCCCCTGATGGGAAATGGATCGCGTTTTCGTCGGACAGGTACGGGAACAACGACGTCTTTGTGATCCCGGCCGAAGGCGGGGAGGCGAAGCAGCTCACGTTCAATTCATCGCCGGACACCGTGGTTGGATGGGCGCGCGATTCCAAGAACGTGATTTTTACTTCGAACCGCGACGGAGCCGGATTTCCGGGCGTGGCGATGCTCCATCAAGTTTCCATTGATGGCGGGCTCGAGACGGTGATACCCACCGACGCCGGATATTGGGGCAGCTATTCGATGGACGGCACGAAATTCGCTTTCAATCGTCACGTGCCCATCTGGTGGCGCAAACACTATCGCGGCAGCGGCGCGACGGATCTGTGGGTGATGGACGTCAAAGCGAAGACTTATAAGCGGATTCTGGACACGGAAGTTGATGACCAGATGAAACCCTACAACTCCTGGCCGCAGTATGCGTCGAACGGCACGATTTATTTTGTTTCGGACCGCGACGTAATGGCGAAGGCCGGCGATCCGAAAGTTTGGAAATCTACGTATAACATCTACAAGATTGCAGACACGGGTGGCGCGCCTACGCAAGTGACACATTTCACGGACGGGTCGCTCTTCTTCCCGTCCATATCCTCGGATGGAAAAGTGATCGTGTTCGAGGAAAACTTTGGCCTTTGGAAACTCGATGTGGCGAGCGGGCGGACTTCCGAGGTGAAAGTTGATATCTCCGCGGACGACAAGACCAACAATTTCCGAGTGCTGACGGTGAACGGAGAAACAGACAGCTATGATCTTTCGCCCTCCACGCTGCGCGCGGCGATTACCACGCACGGAGAAATTTTCACTGTTGCGACAGACCGCGGCGATGTAACGCGCGTGACGAACAGCTACTTCCGCGATACAGATCCCGCGTGGTCGCCGGACGGGAAGTGGATCGCCTACGTGAGCGATCAGACCGGGCGCCCGGAGGTGTGGGTGGCCGGAACGGATGGAATGGGTGCAAAGAAGCTTTCGGACTTAGACTCCGAAAAGTTGACCTTGAACTGGATGCCGGATTCCAAGTCAGTGCTTTACACGACTTCGGATCACAAATTGAACAGCGTGAACGTGGAAACTGGACAGACGCGCACGCTGGCGACGAACGATTCGAGCGGTGTCAGCGGCGTTACGGTGTCGCCTGATGGCGCGTGGATTGCGTACAACAAAGCGGATCACGATTTCCGGCAGCATATTTATTTTCAGGCCTCGGCCGGTGGAGAAGAGCACCGCTTGAAAGATGATTTGCAATATGCGAGCTACGACGGGCGATTCACGGCCGATGGGAAAAAGCTGATCTTCCTCGGCGGGTACGTTCAGGCCGGTTCCGCAACGCTTCGCACGAACGTGGCCTCGATTTATAGCGTCACGCTTGCAAAGGAAGATACGGACTCTATGAGCCGCGACGTTGACACCGAGGAACAGGCGCGCGCCATGATGGGGGCAGGGCGCGGCGGGCGCGGGGGTGGAGGCGCGGCCGCGGCTCCCCCGGAAACGAAGATTGACTTCGAGGGGATGGATCGGCGCATAACCCAGATCACTCACCTCACTGAAAATATTTCCACTGCTGTGCCATCTCCCGATAGCCGCAGCTACGCTTTCGTTGCAGCGGTGGATGTGGACGGGCGCTCCGTTCCCACGCTTTACGTGATTCAGGCCGATGGTTCTGCGCTGCGGCGTCTTTCGCAGGCAGCGCCCCCGGCAGCCGAAGATGAAAACGCCCCACCGGCGGCTGCAGGCATGGGAGGAGGAGGCATATCAAGCCTCCAATTCTCGCGCGATGGCGCAACACTTTATTTCCTCGAACGCAACGGCATCTGGGCCGTACGCACAGCCGGTGCAGCAGGCGGCGCGGCTGCTGGTCCCGGTGGAGGCGGTGCAGCTGCGGCGGGTGGCGAAGGCGGCGGTGGACGTCGGCGCGTAAACTTTACCGTTCGCGTGGAAGTGGACGAGCACGCCGAGCGCAAGCAGATCTTCGAGGAAGCCTGGCGCACGCTGAAGTACCGTTTCTACGACGCGAAGATGAACAACGTTGACTGGGAGCATTACAAGCACGTTTATGAAGCGCTGCTGGACGACGTTGGCGACCGGCAGGAGCTTCAAAACGTGACGCTGCAAATGATCGGGGAGCTGAACGCGTCGCACACGGGAATGAGCGGCGGCGGCGATCCGAACCGCGACGCGCTGCAGACGCGCTACCCGGGATTTGAAATTGCGGCGGACTCTTCGGGCTTTTACAAAGTAACAACGATTTACAAGAACGGGCCTGCGGACCACGACTACGTGAAAATCTCGCAGGGCAACTACATCATCGCCGTAAATGGCATGCCGTTGCATTCCGGCGACAACTACTGGAAGTACTACAGCATGGCGCCGGGCCGCAAATTCGAGTTCATGGTGAATTCGCGTCCGGCGGCGGATGGCGCGTGGTCCGTGCGAATCACGCCGGTGAACGCGGGGGCCAACACCACTTTGCAATACGAGAAGTGGGTGGCGGATCGCACGGCGATGGTTGAGAAAATGTCGAACGGCGAAATCGGCTACCTGCATATCCGGGCGATGAATGCGCCGTCGCTCGCGAAGTTCGAACGCGATCTGGCCGACAACCACTTCAAAAAGGCGCTGATTATTGACCAGCGCTTTAACGGCGGCGGCGGAATTGATCAGGAGCTGCTAGAGATTCTCGAACAGCACCAGTATCAATACACGCGCGGGCGCGATTCCACTTACGTCACGCGGCCGGAGCGGGCATTCTTCGGACCGATTGTCGTGATGCAGAACGAGCGGTCGTTCAGCGACGCCGAAGTTTTCCCGGACGGTATCAAGACGCTCGGGCTCGGCAAGCTCGTCGGCACGAATACGAATAGCTCGGTGATTGGGACGGGCGCGTACCGGCTGATTGACAACGAAATGGTGCGCACGCCCGGCACCGGTCTGTGGAACATCGATGGGCACAACCTCGAGAATTACGGAGTTCCTACGGACTTCTGGGTGGACAACACTCCACCAGATGATATGGCCGGAAGGGATGCACAACTCGAAAAAGCCGTGGAGGTGCTGAAGGCGGAGCTAGCGAAGAATCCTCCAAAGATGGTTCCCGGGCGGCAGTGAAGCGGACGAAGACTGTAACTAGAAACGGCTCCGCAGGTTCTGTAGATGGGATTCGCGGGGCCGTTTTTTTGGCGCGATTGCAATTCGCTTCCGTTGGCCTCATGCACGGATTCGCGCTACAATTTCCCAATCGCCGCGCCCGTAGCTCAGATGGATAGAGCGCGTGCCTCCGAAGCACGAGGTCGGGAGTTCGAACCTCCCCGGGCGCGCCAGTTCTCCCGCTGATTGAACTTTAGTGATGCCGTCCGTTTTTGTGGTTGTAGGCAGTATCGCGATTCATAACCGCGAGAGCGTCGTCCGGATTCAGGCGAATTGCGTTCGAATAGTCTTGGATGGCGAGGTCGTAGTCTCCTTTAGCATCGTAAAGTCGGCCGCGATTGTTAAATGCCGCAGCGAGATTCGGATTCAGTCGGAGCGCCTCATTGTAGTCCGCCAATGCGTGGTCAAGATCCCCACTGTCATGGTAAGCGAGGCCACGGTTGTTGAAGGCGACCGCATAACGTGGATTCAATCGAATTGCCTCATCGTAGTCCTGAATGGCGTGGCTAAAGTTGGATTCTGAATAGTATGCATAGCCACGATTGGAATAATACATAGCATCGTTTGGGTTAAGTCGAATCGCTTCGTCGTAATCGTGTACGGCGCGAGCGTGATCGCCTGATTTGTTATACGCAAGGGCGCGATTATTAAATGCACGGCTTTCATTGGGATTCAGCCGGATGGACTCTGTGCAGTCAGTGATCGCGCGAGTTTGATCACCCTTCTGATAGTAAGCAAGGCAACGGTTACTGAATGCTACAGCGAAATTTGGATTCAGATGAATTGAGGCGTCATAATCTTGAATCGCGCGGTCATAATCTCTTTTGGAATAATAGGCAAACCCACGGTTGTTGAGAGACAAGGAGTCGTGTGGAGTCCTGCTCAATACGTAATCGAAATCTTGAATGGCGCGATCGTGGTCTCCTTTGGCGTTGTAAGCCAGACCCCGGTCGTTGTACGCGGCCATTAGGTCCGGATTCAAGCCAATCGCGGTATTGAAATCCTGAATCGCGTGCTCGAAATCGCCCTTGGCATACTTAGCCTTTCCTTGGCTGACATAGTAGCCCGCGGCGAATTGTGTGCAACCGGACAAGGCAGGTAAAACCGCCGACGCAAGGAAAAATGCGATAACGGTTGCTCCGCACGTTCTTGCGCGCGACCAGCAGATCTTTGTTCGCGGCGCGCGGCACAGAATGCGATTGCGAACGGCTGGGCACGGGAGCATCGGCTGAGTATAACACTACGAGACGTGGCCGCAGAGTACCGCAAGGACCCGGAATGGATTGAGAAGATCCTTGACCAGCCGCGGCAATTGGTTTTACGGCGTGATGGGTTCGTCGTCGCCGTGGATGCGGCGGAACTCATCCGCGCGCACGAAACCGAGCCTGCGTTCGATGCGCTTGGTGAGCAGGATCCAGGCGGACTTTTCCATGTCGTCCATAGACGGAGCGTTCTTGTTTACGTAGGTCGAACACTCGCGCACAGGGAAGGGAATGCGAACGTCGATATACGGGCGCAAGCAATAAACGATCTCGTCGGTCTCGCGATAACCTTTTACGACGAGTCCCCAGGCGCATGAGTCGCACAAAGACACGCCGCTCACGGGAGTGCCGTCTTTGATCTTCAGCGTCAACATGTCTGTACACTTTCTAAGTGCGGCGCAATTTGCGCGGCACGGGAAAAGGGTTTACGGGCTAATAGCAAATCTTGGAGCCCGCCAAGAATTCGGACGAGTCTGTGAAAATCGGCGCTGAACCGAAAAGGACGCTGGGAATTAACTGAAGGAGACGGAGAAGTGTGTCCTCTTCAAAGCCAGGCGGTTTGGCCACTCTTGGCTGCGGGGCATCGAATTGTGAATTGTATTCCGCATGACGGACGCACTTCTAAACCACGCGAGGATCTCACGTCTTTGGGAAATTGATAATAGAAAAGCAGCGAGTGGTCAAAAGTTGTAGGCGAATGGAAAAAACTACGGACTGATTGGGCCGGGGCTTCGGCGGGTCAGGCTTTGCGCTCCGGCGACGGTTTTGCTTTGGCACGGGAGCGGGCGTATTTGAGGGTGATCATTCCCTTCGAGAAGGTCTTGTTTTCGAGGAGGCTGAATTCGCGTTGTGGGAAGCCCGGGGGAAAAAGCGGGATGCCTTCGCCGATGAGTACGGGCACGACGCCGATATAGAGTTCGTCCACCAAATCCTCTTTCAGGAATTCGCGCGCGAGTTCACCGCCTCCCATCAGCCAAATGTTCTTGCCGCGGCGCTTGCGCAACTCGGCGACGAGGGCCGCGGGGGGTTGATTTGTGAAGATCAGGCCATCGCGTTCGCCGGGCGGCATCGTGTGCGAGAAAACGTATGTGGCCATCTTGGAGCCTTTGAAAGAATTGGGACTCATTCGCAATGTGACGTCGAGAGTCTTGCGGCCCATGATGGTGGCGTCAATGGTGGCGAAAAATGGGCCCATCGAATAATCCTTGGGCATGAAAAGGAAATCCACGTCGCCGTTGGGACGGGCAATGTATCCGTCAAGACTGATGCCGAGGCCGAGGATAACCTTGCGCATTGGGGGATTATAAGCCGCTAGATTTAGGAATGGAGTTTGAGAGTAAGCCAGATTCCGATGGACACTGACCATTTCGATTGTATATCGCCAGCCCATTCACAACTGTTCCCATCGGTGGTTTAATGTCGATTCCCATGAATACCACCGCGCAGGATTATGAGCGCGGAAGGCTCGGAGGGCGTCCGCGATGGGGTTTGTAAGCCACCTTTTCTACCCGTGGGGATTCTTTGTCCAGATCATTGCGCTGGTGCATTTTTTCCGGCGCCGGCCGGAATGGTACTGGCTGCTGATTATCTTCATGGGCGGGGCCATCGGCGCAGCGGTGTACATCATTGCGGAGGTGATTCCGGATGCCGGGTTAGCCCGTAAGGCTTTTGCGGGCTACGGAAGAAGGGCGCGGATTTCCGTGGTCGAAGCGACGGTGGCGGAAAATCCCTCGGTGGCGAACCTGGAAGAGCTGGGGGAGCTTTATTGGGACGAAAAACAGTATGCCCGCGCCCGCGAAGCATTTGACCGCGCCATTGCCACCAAGGCCGACGCGCCGCAAACTTTTTACCGGCGCGGGATGTGTGCGTTCATGTTGGGCGACTTCGCGCCGGCAGTGACGGACCTGGAGTTTGCAGTGCACTCCGAACCGAAAATGGATTTCTACCGCGCGGCAATGTTTTTGTCGCAAGCGTACGCGGAAGTTGGACGCAAAGAAGATGCGGCGGCTCTGTTCGCCGAGGCGGCTCAGCTTTCAAGCACGCCGGAGATGTTGTATAGCTACGCGGCGTTCCTGAAATCGCAGGGCAGGTTGGACGAGTCACGTGAATGGGCGGAAAAGCTGGAGGAAAAAAGGCGGACATCGCCGCGATACGTGCAACGGGTCGAGCGGCCATGGTTCCGCAAGAACAACGCATTGCGGAAAGAATTGAACGCATCCAAGAATAACTGAGGCCCGTTGGGCGACATCAAATAGGAAGTGCGGAACTGCGGTTCTGCCTCATTGAGATTTGAGATTAATCGCATATTCATCGAGGTGCATTTCATGCGAAGCCTCTGCAAGTCACTCATCAGAAGACTGACCAAGAATTTAATGGTGTTGGCGATTGTTGCGGCGTCGTTCGCAGCGTGCACCACCGCGTTGGCGCAGCGACAAACGAGCAATCCGGCGGCGAGCTCGCCGACAATCACAGATCCCGTGGTTGCGCTGGTGAAAAAAGTCTCGCAAAGCGTTGTGCAAATCCAGGTGACGGCTTATGGGCCAACGGAAAGCGCTGAATCGGGCAACGCGTCAACAGTGTTCGGGCGCCAGAACGTGATTGGGTCCGGATTTGTGATTGATGCTTCGGGATACATTCTGACGAACGCGCACGTGGTGAAGGCGGCTGAACTCGTACAGGTGACGTTTCCGGCGCCCGAAGAAGATAGCCCGGCCGCGTCGGCGCTGTCGCTGAAGACGAAGACCGTGTCGGCGCGAGTGGTGGGTGTGTCTCAGCAAAATGACGTCGCGCTACTCAAAGTCGAGTTGGCGAATTTACCGATGCTGCCGCTGGCAAATTATAGAGATTTGCAGCAGGGCGAGGCGGTGTTTGCATTTGGAAGCCCGGAAGGATTAAGAAATTCGGTGACGCACGGAATCATCTCCGCCGTGGCGCGGCAGGCCGATCCGGATTCGGGGCTGCTCTTCATTCAAACCGACGCGCCGATCAATCCGGGGAACTCGGGCGGGCCGCTGGTGAACGCGCGGGGAGAAGTCGTGGGGATGAACACTTTTATTCTCACGCAGTCGGGCGGAAATGAAGGGTTGGGGTTTGCGATACCCAGCGCAATGCTTTCCCTGGCGATTGACCAATTGAAAAGATTCGGTCACATGCACCGCGTCGAAACGGGTTTCAGCATGCAGACTTTGACGCCGACGATGGCGGCGGGCCTCGGGCTGGCACGAAATTACGGCGTGATTGTGTCGGACGTGCCGCCGGGAAGCCCGGCAATTGCGGCGGGGCTGCGAGTGGGAGACATCCTTTTGTCCGTAAACGGAGTGGCGGCGGAAAACCTGCCGCGAATCTCTTACCTTCTATTGACTCTCGAAGGAGACGAGACCCTAAACATGAGCGTGCTGCGCGGGGCACAGCAAATCGCGCTGGACGTGCCGGTGAAGGAGCCGAAACATCAAATTGACGAGATGCAATCGTTGGCGGACCCCGCAAAGAATCTGGTGCGCGATCTGGGAATCATTGGCCTTGACGTGGATGCGAAAGTGAAGGCGATGGTTGATGATTTGCGCGATGACTACGGCGTGATTGTACTTGCGAAAGCAGCCGGGGCTGCGATGGAAGTGCCGCTTTCAGCGGGAGACGTGATCCGTACTGTGAATGGAAATCCAGTGGGGTCGGTTGAATTCCTGAATGCTTCGCTGAAGGCGCTGGCGGATGGCGCGCCGGTGGTGTTGCAAATTCAGCGAGACGCGAAATTGAGTTTTGTGGCGTTTACGCTGGAGAAGCGATAGCCGTTCGCAATCACCGGATGCGCGCGACGCGGCCTTTGGTGGGGAAGCGGTTGAATTGCTCCGGGTCGTGGCCGGGAACCACGCGGTCGGGTGAGCCGGCGAGGTCGATCATTCTTTGCTGCGCAGCGATGTTTCCGGCGGCGTCGGCGGGGTCAAATGTGGCGCCCGCCCGATGTGATTTCAGATTCTCGTAAAGATAGCAATTGTCGGAGGCGAGCACGAACGGCGGCTGCCCATCCACGCGAATGTATTGCGAGGCGTAAGTGTGGCGCGCGCCGGTGTACGCGCGAATGCCGGGCAGGACTTCCTTGTCGTCGCCATCCACAAAGCGGACTTTGCCCGCAAGATTGCGGCGGACAAGTTCCTGCACGTCATCGGAGTCAATTCCACCGTGGCGTCCGCCGGGCTGCCACGCCGCGCCTGTGTAATATTCGTACTCCGCCTTCTGAATCCAGATCATCGCGTTTGGAAAAAGGTCAATGCCGTCCATGTGATCCCAGTGCGCGTGGCTGATGATGAGGTCAGTGACCTGCGCGGGATCAACGCCGGCAAGCTGGACTGCTTTGTCAGGCGAAAGAAAATCCCTCACGTTGAATTGAGTGAACCATTTGTCACGGTGAAAGCCGGAGTCAAAAAGAATCGTGCGGCCACTGCCTCGGATGAGCCAAATAACCATGGCGATGTCAATCTGCTGGTCGCGCGGCGCGCCGATGATTAATCCGGAGAGAGGAAAATTGGGGATGGTCGCGTACCGGATGGCTTCGATCGTGTAAGACGGCGCGGGTGGCACCGATTGTGTTTCCGGCGCGGGCGTTTGTGTCCTCGAGGATTGCGCGGACACGAAGACCCCGAAAAAAACTGGCAAGATCAGTGCGATCAAATTTTTCCGTTTCATTCTCGTTCCCTCGATTCCGCGTCAATCCTATCAGTCTCGTCTGGAAAAGGGGAAGTCCCCGTGTGGTTCCCAGGGAGACCTCTGCGCGACGATTCCAGACGGCATTCACTTACAAAATCCTTATACGTTCTTTATGCGTTCCTAATATCGCGGTCTGTAGCCTGATTTTTGGAAAGGGTTCGGATTCCTGTGAACGGCATATTGCTGTGAAGCAGGATTACGTGTGCGGCTCAGATGTCGCAGTTCTTATTCATTTTGGCTTGTTTTCTCGCATGTGCCTTTTTTGTTTTTGTATTTGTCGGATGGGTGCGTGAGGGGAAGCGCTCCATTCAGAATAGTGGCGGGAGCCCCGAGTCAGGCAATCGACGCATTGTCGAAATCGGCAAGCTGGCGACCACCTGGGTACCTCGTCACAAAGAGAAGTGATTTAGGACACATCAGCCCCTGCAGGAACAGGGAAGAGTGTCCCCAGCAGGAAACGACGAATGAGATAGCCCATGTTGAGGGGAGAATTCCAATGACGAAGATCCAATCAAGAATAATTGGGATCGGGATAATTTGCCTCGCCGCGCTGATACTCTGGCAGGCCCCGAGCTTTGCGCAGAACAACGCGAAGCCGAACGATTCACAAGCGCAGGCCGCGCCGCATGATGACAAGACCCCTGCGAATCCTCCTACGGCCCCTCCGAGCAAAACTGATCCTAGCGCGAAGGGTACGAGCAACCCCGCCAATGCGGAAATCCTCGCGGAGCTTGAGAGAATGCGCGCGCGTATAGCGGAGCTTGAAGCTCAATTGAAGGCGCAGTCTGGCGATGCGCCCGCTACGGTTCCGGTGGCGCCACCCATCATGGCAAACAACGCCGCGCCGACTTCGGCATCCTCCGAACAACCACCGTCTGCGGCGCCAACGGCGCCTCCAGGCGAGCCGCCTGTCGCTCCCATAACTTTGCAAACAGGCGATAAAAAGCCTGAGGTCTCGGCTCCCTTCGCATTCGCGGATTTCACCTGGCTGAACGGCAATAGCCGTACGACGGAGTCACCACTTGCGACCAAATACTTCACGCCGGAATTCCGGGCGGATACGAGTTACATCGAAGACTTCAACCATCCGTCGGACCATACCCTCGTCGGGTCATCAGAGAGCGGAAGAACGGGTGAGGTGCAGCTCCAGCAATTGGGAATTGGCGGAGATTTTCAGGTGGGCAACGTCCGAGGGCGATTGATGACGCAGTTCGGAATGTATTCGACGATGACACCCCGAAATGATGGCAGCCCGGGAGTTGGCCAATGGAACCTCGCAGATGCCTACCGCTACATTTCCGAGGCTTATGGCGGGTATCACTTCAACGTTCTGCACGGCGTCAATGTGGACGCTGGAATCTTCATGTCGTATATCGGATTGTTCAGCTACTACAATTTCGACAACTGGGCGTATCAGCCTTCGTATGTTTCGTCAAACACGCCGTGGTTTTTCGAGGGAGTTCGCATTCAAATTTTTCCTAGCGATAAGCTGAAGATTGAGCCGTGGTTTATCAACGGATGGCAGTCCTACGGCAAATTCAATCATTATCCGGGCGCAGGCGGGCAGATCGCCTACCGCCCCAAGGGATGGCTGGCATTCGTGTTCAACAACTATGGACTTGGGACGGATACGTTGGGAAATCCCGGACGATCCCGGATCCACGCAGACTACAGCGTGGAGGTGAAGTACTACGACAAGAAGGACAACTGGCTGGACAAAATGGCGTTTTCGCTGACCGGCGACGCCGGATGCGAATATGGCGGCGGCGTGAGCTGCATGGGAACCAGAAGTGGAGGCGGTTGCGTACCTCTCGTCGGCTACACCAATTGTCCCAAGCAGAGTTTCATTGGGTTTATGGCGTACAACCGCTTCTGGTTTCGCAGGGACACGCTCGGTCTGACGATTGGCGGCGGCGAAATAAATAACCCGGGACGCTATCTTGTGCTCGTCCCACCCATCAATGGTGCGACGGCAATTACCGGAACGCCGTATTTCACAGGAAATCCCGGGGATCCGTTCAAGGCTTGGGACGCCTCCGCGACGTTTGACTATATGCCGGTACAGTTCATCACCTTCCGCTGGGAGTACGATTATCGCCATGCAAACGTGCCATACTTCGCCGGGCCGGGCGGTGTGACGCCAGCCGGAGGAAATACAGGTAATCCTTCAGTTCTGGTCCCTGGTTTCACGCCGGACCTGCGGAAAGATGAGAGCCGGATCAATCTTGCACTGCTGGTGAAATTCTAATGGCAGTCGTTCGACATGCGGGAGCTCGACGCGTAGGAGCACAACGATGATGGATTTCATTTTCATTGCGGCCACGGTGGCGTTCTTTGCTCTCGCCATCGCTTATGTCCGCGGGTGCGAGAAGTTGAAGTAGGAGACGACATATGCTCGGGAACATCATTCTATTGGCCATCTGCGTACTTCTTCTTGGCTACCTGCTGGCGGCATTGCTGTGGCCGGAGAGGTTCTGACGATGACCTCTAATGGTTGGTTTCAAATCGGGCTGTTCCTGCTGATCATCCTGGCGATCACCAAGCCAATTGGAATTTATCTGGCGCGCGTGTTCTCCAGCGAGAAGACAATCCTCGATCCGGCGATGCGGCCGGTCGAGCGATTGATCTATCGTCTGACCTGCGTGGACGCGAAGCGCGAAATGCGCTGGACGGAGTACGCCATTTCGATGCTGCTCTTCAGCGGCATTTCCATGGCGCTGCTCTACTTGATTCAGCGCGTCCAGCACTGGTCCTTGTTGCCGTGGAATCCACAGCATTTGGCAAACGTGCCAACCGATCTCGCTTTCAACACTGCAGGATCGTTCACGACGAATACGAATTGGCAGTCCTATGTTCCTGAAGCGACGATGAGCTATTTCACCCAGATGGCGGGGCTGGCTTATCACAATTTCACAGCCGCGGCGGCAGGGATCGTCATGGCCATCGCCCTGATTCGCGGGATTGCGCGGCGCGAGCAGGAGACGATTGGGAATTTCTGGGTGGATCTGACGCGGTGCTTTCTCTGGGTACTTTTGCCGGCATGCCTGGTGATTTCCCTGGCGTTTGTTTCACAGGGAGTGATCCAGAATTTACATCCATACGATACCGCGAAGCTTCTGAATCCTCAGACTGTACAAGTGACGGGTGCGGACGGTAAGACGACGACACAAACCATTACAGATCAAGTTATCGCGCAGGGCCCGGTCGCGTCGCAAGAGACGATCAAGATGTTGGGCACGAATGGCGGCGGCTTTTTTAATGCCAATAGCGCTCACCCATTTGAGAACCCCACCCCCCTGAGCAATTACCTGCAGATGGTGCTTATTTTTGCGATTCCAGCGGGTCTGACTTACACGCTCGGCAGGATGACGGGATCGCGGCGGCACGGATGGGCGGTGTGGGCTGCGATGGCAGTGCTATTCGCGGCGGGCGTGGTTTCGGCATACTCCGCGGAATCACAGGGCAATCCATTGCTCGTCGGCGTGGATCAAAAGGTCAGCGCAACTCAACCGGGCGGCAACATGGAAGGCAAGGAAGTCCGGTTCGGAATTGCCAATTCTGCGCTTTTCGCCACGGTGACGACGGACGCAAGCTGTGGCGCCGTAAACTCAATGCACGATTCTTACACTCCGCTGGGCGGCATGATTCCGTTGATCAATATCATGCTCGGCGAAATCGTTTTTGGCGGAGTTGGATCCGGTCTCTACGGAATGATCGTTTTTGTAATACTGTCTGTATTCATCGCCGGCCTGATGGTAGGGCGCACGCCGGAATACCTGGGCAAAAAAATCGAAGCCTACGATGTGAAGATGGCGATGCTCACGGTATTGGTTTTTCCTCTAATCATTCTGACTTTCACCGCCGTTGGAGTTGTGACTTCCTACGGCAAGGCTGGGATTTCCAATCCCGGCCCTCACGGGCTTTCGCAGATTCTCTATGCGTATACTTCCGGCGCCGGCAATAACGGATCAGCGTTTGCAGGAGGGAATTGGAATTCGCTCTGGTACAACGTGAGCATCGGATTTGACATGTTGTTTGGCCGATTCTTCATGGTGATTCCGGTTCTGGCGATTGCGGGAAGCCTTGCACGAAAGAAGATCGTGCCAGAGTCGCTTGGAACATTTCCGGTCACGACGCCACTTTTCACCGTGCTGCTCGCTTCCGTAGTCCTGATTGTTGGCGCGCTGACTTTTTTCCCGGCGCTCAGTCTGGGGCCGATTTTGGAGCACTTGTTGATGCACGCCGGGAAAGCTTTCTGAGGCAATGACCAATGAGCACTGGAATGACTATGAATCCGGTTGTGATGCCGATCCCCGGCGGTGAGGCCAAGCGGAACCGAGAGGGCAAGAAATCTCTCTGGACCTCCGGGATCATAACCCGCGCGTTATGGGATTGTCTGCGGAAACTCAACCCACGCACGTTGATGAAAAACCCCGTGATGTTTGTCGTCGAAGTCGGCGCCGTCATCACCACCGTGGATCTGATTCGGTACATTGTGCGGCACTTGCCTGGCGTGGGATTCGCGTTGCAGATCACCCTGTGGCTATGGTTCACCGTTTTGTTTGCGAATTTTGCAGAGGCCATGGCGGAGGGGCGTGGTAAGGCCCAAGCGGACACGCTGCGCAAAGCACGTTCCGAAACAATTGCAAACCGGCTGATGCCCGACGCTACGATTCTCAAGGTTTCCGGATCGGTGCTTCGCACGGGAGACATCGTTGTCGTGTCCGCCGGCGACTTCATCCCAGGCGATGGCGAGGTCATCGAAGGGGTCGCATCCGTCGACGAGTCGGCCATCACGGGAGAGTCCGCGCCTGTAATCCGCGAGTCCGGCGGGGATCGATCCGCAGTAACCGGCGGGACGCGCGTCCTTTCGGATGAAATCAAAGTTCGCATCACTTCCAATCCCGGAGAGACTTTCCTCGACCGAATGATCAAGCTTGTCGAGGGAGCCGAGCGACAGAAGACCCCGAATGAAATTGCGCTGAATATTCTCCTTGCCGGCCTCACGATTATTTTCCTTCTGGCTGTCGTGACGCTGCAGCCGATGGCCATTTATAGCGGATCGCCCCAGTCCGTTTTTGTGTTGATCTCGTTGCTTGTGTGTTTGATTCCCACGACGATTGGCGGCTTGCTCTCCGCAATTGGCATAGCCGGGATGGACCGCGTGGTACAGAAGAATGTCCTGGCTATGTCCGGGCGTGCAGTTGAGGCAGCGGGTGACGTAGATACGCTGCTGCTCGATAAGACCGGTACAATTACACTTGGAAATCGAAGGGCTACCGAGCTAATTCCGGCGCCCGGAGTGATTGAGAGGGACTTGGCTGACGCCGCGCAACTTGCCTCGTTTTCGGACGAAACACCCGAGGGTCGTTCGATTGTCGTGCTGGCCAAGGAAAAGTATGGACTTCGTGGACGGGAGCTTTCTGCTTACGGTGCAACATTCATTCCTTTTTCTGCCACAACGCGGATGTCTGGTGTGAACCTCGACGGCCGCGAAATTCGCAAAGGCGCGCCCGATTCAATCCTCCAGTATTGCGCGCAGAGCGGATATCAAATGCCGCCGCAGGTGGATGAGGTCGTAAAAGCCATCTCCAACGCCGGGGGAACGCCACTGCTGGTCGCCGAAGATCACCGCGTTCTTGGGACCATTTATCTGAAGGACATCGTCAAGGGTGGGATGCGCGAACGTTTCGACCAACTGCGCGCAATGGGGATCCGCACGGTGATGATTACCGGTGACAATCCCTTGACCGCTGCGGCAATCGCAAAAGAAGCCGGCGTGGATGACTTCCTGGCGCAGGCGAGGCCCGAAGACAAGCTTGCGCTGATTCGCCGCGAGCAGGCGAAGGGAAAGCTCGTCGCAATGACGGGCGATGGGACAAATGACGCCCCTGCTCTCGCCCAGGCCGACGTCGGCGTGGCGATGAATGCCGGTACGCAGGCTGCCAAGGAAGCCGGCAACATGGTTGACCTGGATTCAAACCCGACAAAGCTGATCGAGATCGTCGAGATCGGCAAGCAGCTCCTGATTACGCGCGGCGCACTGACAACATTTTCAGTCGCGAATGACGTGGCGAAGTATTTCGCCATTATTCCGGCCATGTTCGCAGGGGCGTTCCCACAGCTAAATGTGTTGAACATCATGGGGCTGAAGACGCCTGAATCCGCTGTTCTATCGGCCGTAATTTTTAATGCACTGATTATTATTGCGCTAGTCCCGCTCGCGCTCCGAGGCGTGAAATACCGCCCCATGGGAGCGGAATCCCTTTTGCGGCGAAACCTTTTTATCTATGGGTTTGGCGGGGTTGTTGCGCCGTTCGTTTTTATCAAGCTGATTGACATGCTAATCACTCGGATTCATTTGGCGTGAGTTCGTGAGGATCCTATGAAGCGAAATTTTCTCACTGCAATCTGGATGACTCTGGTGACGACCCTTCTGCTTGGGATCATTTATCCGCTCGTGGTCACAGGAATCGCGCAACTCATTTTTCCGAAGCAGGCGAACGGGAGCTTGTTGCGTTCCAACGACAGGATTGTCGGATCGAGCTTGATCGGTCAGCCGTTCACGGCGCCGGGCTATTTTCATTCGAGGCCGTCCAACGCCGGACCAGCCGGATACGATGCCACCAACTCAAACGGCTTCAATCTTGCGCCGACAAATAAAGTCCTGCTTGACCGCGTCGCTGCTTCGGTGCAGGACTTGCAAAAAGAAAACCCAAACACTCCGATTCCCGTGGACCTCGTGACCGGGTCAGGGTCGGGATTGGATCCGGAGATTTCGCCCGCTGCCGCAGAGTTTCAGATCCCGCGTGTGGCCCGCGAGCGTAATATTAGCCAGGCTGAAGTCCGTTCTTTTGTAGCAAGGCACACACTGGCGCGGCAGCTTGGGTTTCTGGGCGAGCCTCGAGTAAACGTGCTGGAGTTGAATCTCGACTTGGATGCACGACATCCGCTTCACTGAAATTTGCACCGCCTACTTGCGCGATTTGAGATTTGCGGGCGCTGGCGCCTCAAAGCGATAGCCAATCCACGGTTCCGTGCGAATGTATCGTGGATGCTTTGGGTCAGGTTCAATTTTCCTGCGAAGCTGATTGATGAATACCCGCAGATACTCGGTCTCTTTGCCGTAGTCGGGGCCCCACACAGCTTGCAAGAGATTGCGGTGTGAAATTGGTTTTCCTGTGTTGCTCACCAATTGGCGAAGCAAGCTGAATTCTTTCGGCGTGAGTCGAATCTCTTTTTCCTGCGCTACTACTCGCCGCGCTTCAAAATCAATCTGCAATCCGGGCGATTCAAATGGTGGCAGCGGTTCCGCTGGCGATGCGCGCCGCAATGCAGCACGGATGCGCGCAAGAAGTTCCTCAATGCCGAATGGTTTTACGACGTAATCGTCCCCCCCCGCATCCAGAGCGCGGACCTTGTCCTTCTCCGTATTCCGCACCGTAAGCATGATAATGGGGATGTCGGAGCGCTCGCGGATTTCCCGGCACGCGGCCAGCCCGCCCATGCCCGGCATATTTACATCGAGAAGGATGAGGTCCGGATGCGCGGCATCGAGTTTCTCGACGGCTTCCTCGCCGGTTTGCGCTTCGTCAATTACATAGCCGTGGCTCGCGAGCGTTGTGCGCATCACGCGGCGAATCTGCGGCTCGTCATCCACAACCAGGATTGTCGCGGAATTCATTTGCGCGCCGCCTGATCTCGCGCAACCGGCAAAGTAAAAGTGAAAACGGAACCATGTCCCAATTGGCTGACCACGCTAATCGCCCCACCGTGCGCTTCCACGATGGCCTTCGCGATGGGAAGTCCCATCCCACTGCCCTGTACGATGAAGCGTTTGTCGCGTCCACGGTAAAACTTATCAAAGATCAAACCGAGTTCGACTTCCTCGATGCCATTGCCGTTATCGGCCACGCTGGTGGCGACGAAGTCACCGCTCAATTCCGCGCTGATTGTGATTGGCCGCCCCGAGGGTGAATAATTGTTTGCATTCGTCACCAAATGCGTCAGGACTTGCTTCGCGCGATCGAGATCCGCGCGCACCAGCGGCAGCGAATCACGCGCTTGCACATTCATGGGCCTTCCGTGTAGCTGGGATTTGCATTGATTGAGTGCGGCCTGAATGATTGCGGAAATCGGATGTGGCTTTAGGTCGAGCTCGAATTCGCCGGCCTCCAGGCGCGCCATTTCCGCGGCCTCGCCGACGAGCGAGTTGAGGCGGTTCGTCTCTTCATCAATCACGGTAAGCAATTCTTTGCGATGCTGCGCATCCAGGCGCGTATCATCCGACAAAAGGCTGCTGACCGAAGCCTTGATCGAAGTCAGCGGCGTGCGAAAATCATGCGTGATGGAATCGAGCAACGCCGATTTCAAGCGTTCGCCTTCGCGAGTGGCTTCGGTCTTGCCAAGTTGCTCGATGGCCCGCGCTCGTTCGATAGCGACGGCAGTGAGCGTGCCCAGCGCTTCCAGCGATTGCCGCGAAAGGATGCGCCCGGAAGTACCGAAGCAGCCAATCACGCGCACTCCGAGCCGCAATGGAACAAAGCACAAGCTTTGCGCTTGATCCACCTGCAACTCCTCGCGCGCAGCCACGGTCTTCAATTCTTCTTTGCCAAGCTGGGGGATCAGAGTGCCGGAGCGGTAGACTTTCTCTTTGTCGGCAAGAAAGAGCGCGGCGGCGCCAAGCTCGAAGAGGTCCACTGCAAGCGCCGGGATTGCATTCAGGAGTTCGATGACATTTCCGAAGCTGAGAAGTCGCTGGCTGAAATCGTAGAGCTTCTCCGTCTCTCGCTGGCGGCGGTTGGCTTCTTCGGCTTTGATGCGCGCTCGTGTGGAAAGCTGGCTGCCGACAATCGCGGTGACAAGGAACGCGAAGAGTGCGACCCAGTTCTGCGGATCATTAATTGTTAATTTGCGGACGGGCGGGAGGAAAAAATAGTTGAACGCAAGCATCGCTTCAACCGACATGACGATTGAAACCGCGGCGCCCCAAACTGTCGAAACTGCAAGAATCGCAAGGAGAAATGTGAGCGCGACGGTCGTCGCGTTTACATGCACGACTTCGACATAAATAGCGGTGATTCCCGCCACCGCCGCGAACGACGTCACAAAGCCGGGGAAGCGGCTGGTAAGAAGGCCGTGCACCAGCTTATTCTAGCCTAGCTTTATCGAGTACCCTAGAAGAGCACACCGATGCCCAAGACACCAGAACAATGGCTGGAGGTTGCCTCGCCGCCCAAGAAAACACGCGGCAGCTTGAAGCTTTTTCTTGGCTACGCGCCGGGTGTCGGCAAAACTTTCACGATGCTCAGCGAAGCCATCCGGCGTAGCAGCCGGGGCGAAGACATTGTCATCGGGATCGTCGAAACGCACGGACGCAAGGGCATCAGTGAACTGGCCGCGCAGCTCGAAGCGGTTCCTCGCACGAAGCTCGAATACAAGGGCACCGTCTTTGAGGAGATGGACACCGACGCCATCCTGAAGCGCAAGCCGGCGGTCGCCGTTGTGGACGAACTTGCCCACACAAATATTCCCGGCAGCAAACACCGGAAGCGTTATGAAGACGTGATTGAAATCACTTCCGCGGGGATCGACGTGCTCTCCACCGTAAATATTCAGCATCTCGAGAGCATTGCGCCAACTGTCGGCGCGATTACCGGCATAAAAGTTCGAGAGACCGTGCCCGACTGGATCGTGCAAATGGCAGACGAGGCGGTAATGATCGATTTAACTCCCGAGGCGCTGCAGAACCGCATGACCCGCGGCGATATTTACACCACCGAAAAAGTGGATCAGGCGCTAAAGAATTTCTTCCGCCGGGGGAATCTGATTGCGTTGCGGGAACTTGCGCTGCGCCAGGTAGCTGAAAAAGTGGACAAATCCCTTGAATCCTACATGGAGCAGAAGGACATTCAAGAGAATTGGGCGGTGCGCGAACGCATCGCCGTTTGTATCAGCGCCCATCCGCGGTCGCAGTATCTGATTGCCCGCGCCGCGCGCATGGCTCGGCGAATTGATGCCGAGCTTTACGCCGTGTACGTTGAAGCAGGCCTCGATTCGAGCGCGGACGGTCAGAAGACGCTCGAGGCAAACGTGCAATTCGCGGAAAGTCTTGGCGCGAAAGTGGCGCGGTTAAAAGGGAAGAGGATCGCCGATGCTGTCGCCGCGTTTGTGCGCGACAAACACGTGACGCAGGTAATTTTCGGACGGTCGGCCGTGGATGGTTGGCGAAAATTTCTGTACATGCACGCCATAAACCGGTTTCTGAGCGGCGCTCCCGCTGTGGATGTCCACATCGTCACGCAAGAGCCCGACTGAAGGGATAATCGCGATCCTCACTTTTTCTTTTCTTGCGTTGACCGGTAAAGAATCACCCTCACTTTTTCCAGCGTGACCAACCCTCCGCCGATCATTTCGTCGAGACGCGGCAGCATGCGTTCGACGCGCTCCTCGGATTCAACCGATTCGATGACGATTGGCAAGTCTTGCGAAAGGCGCAGGATTTTTTCCGTGTGATAGATGCTCGTGGACCCATAGCCGCCGACCCCGCGAAGCACAGTGACGCCGGAAAACCCTTCGCGCCGCAACATCTCGACAATCGCCTCGTAAAGCGGCTTCCCGTGCCACCTATCCGATTCGCCGATGTGAATGCGCATCAATGTCCGGTCGCCTTCAAGTTTTTCGTGGCCCATTTCGCCTCCTAAATAGAATCGGCGAATCGCATGCCCATTACGATCGCGAGCAGCCCGCCGATGAGACTGATTCCCATGTAAAGAACTGCGCGCAGCCATTCTCCGTCTTCGATCAGCCGGAGAGTTTCAAGACTAAAAGTTGAGAACGTCGTAAAGGCGCCCAGGAATCCTATTGAAATTCCCACACGCCAATCGGGCGGAAGCGTCAACCGGTGTAAACCGTATTGTGTGATGCCGCCAAGTAAAAGACATCCAAGAAGATTGACGACGAGAGTCCCGGTGGGAAAAGAAGAGCCGGCGCGCTGCTGAACGATTCCTTGCAGTTCGTAGCGGGCCAGCGTTCCTGCGGCTCCAAAAACGACAAGCAATGCGATGCGCAACGTTTCTCCAGATTCTGCGCGCCACCCCGGCAAACAAAAAACTCCTGAGCGCCGGGGGCGGCCAGGAGTCATCAGCCCTTTCGGGCGGTTCAGGCGAACTCCATCGCCTTCAATATGCTGCCCGATCGTACTCGGTTTCCAATTCTGGGGCAACCCGCGTGATTCGGTGGGAGAGCCTACTCACATCGTATCCCCCTAGCAAAGTTGAAGTGCATCAGTCCGAAGCGTTGGGAAGAACTCGCCGCCCGGCGGAGGGGGGAGGAGCCGGGCGGCACGCGCCGCTAATATTGCGGCCCCATGGCCGCCGCTCGGTACTTCGATCTGATTCGGGAAATGCAAGACGCCTACAACCATCGCCTGCGCTTAGTCGAGTCGGTCCGCCAGCGCGGCATCAAGCCCACCGCCCGTCTGTTCGCTACCACCGTGCCCACCGTTCGCAAATGGTTCCGCCGCTTCCAGCAGCACGGACCTTCCGGGCTGCTCGAACAGTCGCGGGCTCCGCATCACCAGCCCCGCAAAACGGCTCCCGCGATCGAGCAGCAAGTCGTTGCACTCCGCCAGTTGCTCCCCACCTTCGGCGCCCGCCGTCTGATTCGCGAACACGACCTGCCCATCAGCCATCGCGCCCTGGAGCGCATCTGGCGGGTGCACGGCCTGCTGAAAAAACGCCGCCGAAAATATCAGCGCAAGCAAGACTTGGCACACATCAAAGCGCAGTGGGCTCTGTTCCAGCAGATCTCCGCCGATACCAAGGATCTAGACGATATTCCTCACTACTGGCCGCAAGCCCGGCGGCACCGCCTGCCCGCCGTGCAATACACGGCTCGCGAAGTCCGCAGCGGGCTGTTGTTCTGGGCTTTCGCGGAACGTCGCACCGCCGCAGCCAGCGCCGTCTTTGCTTCCCGCATTCAGCAGCACTTGGATCGCTACGGCATCTCGTTGCGCGATCTGATCTGGCAAACGGACAACGGCTCAGAGTTCATCGGCGGCCACGACAAACAGGGAAATCGAACCGGCTTTCCCGCCGCGCTCGCTGACAGCCGACACGTGCGCATCCCGCCCGCGGCCCACACCTATCAGAGCGACGTGGAAACCGTGCACCGGTTGGAAGAAGATGAGTTCTTCGACTTGGAAACCTTCTCCAGCCGCGGCGACTTTCTGGCCAAGGTGCACACCTACCAGCTCTACTTCAATCTTGCGCGCCCCAACACCCACAAAGAAAATCAAACGCCGTGGCAAATCATCGAGCGGCTCGCTCCCCGCGCGCCGCTCGAACTCTGCTTGCTTCCACCCGTCTTCTTGGATTATTACCTGGATGATTCAGGGGGATACGATCTCCCTAGGCTTCCCTACCCGCGTGATTCGGCGCGATTCTAAATTTGCACCGTATGCTGCAGGGCGGGATAATTCTGCGGGGCGTACCTCGGACAATATCAACTATGCGAAGCGCTCTTTCATTGCTGGCACTGGCAGTCCTCGCGGCAAGTTTCCTAGCGCGAGCGTCGTCCAGCCAGAGCCGTGGCGAGCCGTCGGCGCCGGTTACTCACGCGACATTCTATCGCGATGCCTTGCCGATTCTGCAAAAACATTGCCAAACGTGTCACCGCGCGGAAGGCATCGGCCCGATGCCGCTCGAAAATTACGAGCAGGCCGCGCGACGCGCGAGCGACATTCTCCGTATGGTCGTCTCGCGCGCAATGCCGCCGTGGTTTGCCGACCTGCGTGTCGGACACTTCGCGAATGATCCATCGCTTTCGGTGAATGAGATTGCCTCTATCAAGGCATGGGTGGATTCTGGTGTGGCCGAGGGAGATCCACATGACGCGCCGACACCCCGCATGTGGTCAGGCGCGTGGAACATTCCGAAACCGGACGTCATTCTCAAAATGCCGGTGCCTGTGAAAATTCCCGCGCGCGGCGATGTCGAGTACACCTACGAAATTGTACCGACGGGTTTCACCGAAAATAAATGGGCGCAGATCTCGCAAGTGTTGCCATCCGGCCCAAAGCATGTTCATCACGCCGTCGTTTACATTCGCCCGCCAGATTCGAATTGGCTGCGCGAAGCGCCCGTTGGCACGCCCTTCACAGCCTCGAGCCTTCATGACGAAGCATTGAGCCACCAAGCCCACTGGACCGATAGCGACATGCTGCTCGTTTATGCGCCGGGCAGTTCGCCCGACAATTGGCCCGCCGACATGGCGAAATTCATTCCCGCGGGCTCGGATCTGGTTTTTCAAATGCATTACACGACGAATGGAACTCCCGGAGAAGATCAGTCCAGCGTGGGAATTGTGTTTGCCAAGCGGCCGCCCGAAAAGCGCGTGATTACTTTGCAGCTCACAAACGACCACTTTGAGATTCCTCCCGGTGACGCCAATTTTCCCGTGGAAGTTCACGGCACGCTCCCGAATGACGCGATTCTGCTCAGTTTTTTTCCGCACATGCATTTGCGCGGCAAAGCGTTTGAGTACAACATCGTTCATCCCGACCATACGAAAGAGGCTCTGCTGCACGTGAATTACAATTTCTATTGGCAATTGAGCTACAAACTGGCCACACCACGTTTGCTGAAAGCAGGCACGGATCTGCAAGCAATCGGCGTGTTCGACAATTCGAAAAACAATCCGCACAATCCCGATCCCACCCAGGCCGTACATTGGGGTGATCAAACCTACGAGGAAATGATGGTGGGATTTTTCGATATTGCCGTTCCGGCAACGCTGGATAAGCAGCACTATTTCATTCGCCAGAATGGGCCGCCGAAATAGCTCCTTTTGCTTGTTCAATTTACTTAGTGTCGGGATTTGACTTTTTCTGCCGCGCCAGGCTTGCAAACATTTCGCGCAAGTCCGCAAATCCGCGTACCGCAACAATCGCCGTAATACCCGCGAATGTTGCGCCGGCAACAATCAGACACGCTTCCCAGAACATTTTCCAGGCGTTCATCGCAATTCCTTCGCGTCAATCTGAGGCAAATCGAGCCCGGGCAGCCCCGCCGCATTTTTCCGAGGAATCAATTGCGATCCGGCAATCATCCCCGCCGCGGCGAGCCCGAACGCCGTGAAACCAGTGATGTTCTCGCTCCAATGCAGGAAGAAAAATGGAATGATTGCGCCCGCGGCTCCGCACAGCATCGCAAGATAGCCGCCCGCGATGCTAGCGCGCTTCCAGTAGAGCCCGCCGAGCACCGCCGCGAACGCGCCCGCCAGAAAAATCGTTCCGGTGATATTCAGATAGAGGTACACGGCGCCCGGCGGCGTGTAGTACAAGCCCCAGAACATCAGGAACAGGCTGACAAAAAGATTGGCGATGCGGTTGACAAGTATTTGCGCACGCGAACTAAGCGGCGCGCGCCGCATGAATCGCCGAATGGGCATCACCACATCCTGCGAAATGATCGCGCTCCATCCGAGCAGATACGAACTGTTCACGGACATCGTCGCCGCAAGCATGCCCGCCACAACGATTCCCTTGATCCCGGGGATCAGAATGTGCGCGAGCATGGACGGCATTGCATCCAGCGGCGCGACCACGTGACCGCCGACAACCGGTTGTGGCACTCCATTCAGCAGAGGCCCGGTACCAAAGAGGGTCAGCGCCGCAATTCCCCAGAGCATCGGCAACATTCCGCGACCGAGAAAAATGAAGCCCGTCCACGTCATCACGCGCTTTGAAACTTCCGGGCTGCGCGTGGAGAACATTCGCATGGCCGTCGTTTGCCAGCATGTGTGAATCGCGAACCACAGCAGGACTTGCCACAACAAAAACGTCACCCCGAATTTCGGGCTGACGACGGGATCGAATCCCGCGCGGCCCATGGTCACAGCAACTTTGCTGACAAGGGCGCTCCACCCGGTGTGATATACCGCGTAAATGGAGATGAGGATCGTCGCAATCGAAAGTAAAACATATTGCAGAAAATCCGTGATCACCACGGACACCATTCCGCCCAGCACGGTATAAATTAATTCCAGCAAGAGGATTGCTGTCATCGCCGCGACCAAATAGCGCGATGAAATTCCCGTCACGATCGTCAGGAATTCTCCTTCAATTTTGAGAAACACTCCCATGTTCAAGATTCCGCCTACCGCCACCAGCACTCCCGTCAACAGGCGAAGGCCCAGACTGTATTTCACCTCGAAGAATTCCGGCACCGTCATCAGACGCAGTTCGCGGAATCGCTTAATCACGAATCCCGTGCGCCCGACAATAATCATCACCACGCCGGAAATCAGCGCTGCGGCAAATGCGGCGAAGCCGTAGCGGTACCCCAGCTCCGCGTTGTACATGAAAGTGATCGTGCCGATTTCAGTGGCGGCAAGCGTCGCGATTCCGAGGAATGTGCCTAACTCGCGCCCCGCAACCAGGTAGTGGGAAAGGTTTCCGACGTAGCGCTTGCCGATAAGGCCGACGGCGACAGACGCGGCCAGGTAGCCCGCAACAATGGCCCAATCGAGCGCCGTAAACGTCATTGCGGATTAGTCGCGCCAAATTTGGAAACTGGTCCGCCAATTGTTGCCGCAACTGGTTCGTTCAACTGATCCAGTATCGGATGTGCCAGCCCGGCTATCTTTGGTGAAGTAGAGTGCGCCACAAGATCAAACAAAATAATTTCGTTGTGGCCAATCTTTAGCCACGCGCCGGGCAAATAAAGAGTCTGCTGCGGGCCGATGTTCCAGAAACGGCCAAGGCTGTGGCCGTTCACCCAGATCACGCCCTTGCCCAGATTGCGTGTGTTAAGAAATGTGTCGCCAGTTTGCGAAAGCTCAAAATAGCCACGGTAAAAAGAGGGCCCGTCTAAAAGTCCTTTTGAGAACCGCACCGAGCTGAGATTATTCATCGGCAGGCAGAAAATCTGCCAACCTTTCAGTTCGCGTCCCCCAAGAGAAACGGATTGCGTGATCCCTTTGCGATCATCGCGCAGCTTCGCGCCGAAATTAATGCGCCCCGAATTCTCCACGAGGATGCCCAACAAATGGTCTCCTGCGGGGATGTCCAGCATCAGATGGTCTTGATTTAGCCGCCGGTCCATCGTGCCCGCCGGTTTTGCGTCTATGAAAACTTCCGCGTAATCGCGCAACTCTTTCAGCGCCAACTCTTGTGCGGCGGGCCCATGAATCGTCGTGCTGTAAAGAATGTATCCGTAAGACTGCCCAAACGATTCCATCGGTTTTATCGTTTGCGATTCTGCTGGCAATCCAAGATTCGACCACAACCAGGCGGACTCAGTTAGAGCGAACTCCTGGATTTCGATTTGCGGCGGTTCCTCAGGCACAGGAGGGAACTGTTCGCCCGCGCGGCGCTTCGCGATCACATCGCGGAACACGGTGAACTTTGCCGTGGGAACTCCGGACTCGTCAAGCGCGCTGTTGTAATCGTAACTCGTCGTCTGGGGCCTGTACCCGCCGTCCCAGTTCGCGCCGTTCATAAATCCAAATGTCGTGCCTCCATGAAACATATAGAGGTTCACGGAATAACCCTGCGACAACATCCAGTCGAGTTCGCTAGCTTCGCGTTCAAAATTTGTTTTGTGGTGCGGCTTGCCCCACTGGTCAAACCAGCCCGCCCAATATTCCTGATTCATCCGCAGCCCTTGCGGACGGAATTGCGCAAGCGTGGCGAAGGCACGCTGCGCGCTGCCCGGCCCGAAATTCACCGCCGCGGGCACATCGGCAAGCGTGCCAAACGGAAGTTGCTCGGGGCCGTCGGCGGTGAAGAGGGGAACTTCACCGAACCCCGCCGCCACGATCGCATCACGAACTTTCTGCATATACGCCGCATCTTTGCCGAATGACCCGTACTCGTTTTCAACTTGCACGCCGATAATCGGTCCGCCGCGCGTCGCCAGATATGGAACCAGTTCTTGTCCCAGCCGCTTCAAATACTCTTCCGCGGGCCGCATGAATTGCGCGTCGGTGCTGCGCAGCACGATGTCCGGGCTTGCCAAGAGCCACGCGGGCAGGCCGCCGAGATCCCACTCCGAGCAAACGTAAGGGCCGGGCCGCAGCAGAACGTAAAGTCCTTCTTCCTGCGCAATACGGATGAAAGCGGCGATATCATTTTGTCCCGTGAAGTCGTATTTGCCGCGCTGTGGCTCGTGCAAATTCCAGAAGACGTATGTGGAAATTGTGTTGAGGCCCATCGCCCGGGCTTTTTTCATGCGGTCGCGCCAATACTCGCGCGGAATTCGCGGATAGTGCATCTCGCCGGAAATAATTTGCAGTGAATGGCCGTCAACCGTGAACTGCGGGCCCGCGATTTGGACTTTCCGCTGCGGGTGGGTTTGCGCGGCGGGCAGCAGGGAAGCTCCCGCTGCGGCTATGAAAGCGAACAATGCGATTGCGTAAATCGTGTCTTTCTTCGTGCGGCGCAATTTCGATGTCCCTTCTCTTGTGGCCGATCTAATCTCACCCAACCTGATCGGCGGCATCTTACTTCCCGGTTCGTCTGAACTCAATGCGGGCATCCGGTAAAGTTGAGATACGATGGATGATGCTAGGAAACGCCCGGGAGGATGTCCGCATTGAAAAAAGCAGTGATTCTGGCGCGCGGTTTGGGCAAGCGAATGCGCGCGGCGGACCCATCCGCCGTGTTGTCGCCGCAGCAGGCCGTCGCCGCTGCTTCGGGCTCTAAGGCGATGATCCAGTTCGCATCCCGCCCGTTCCTCGACTACGTTTTGAGCGGGCTCGCCGACGGGGGAATTCGAGAGTTGTGCCTCGTGATCGGCCCGGAACACGCGGAGATGCGCGACTATTGTGATCATCTCCGCACGGACCGCATTCAAATCGAATTCGCCATTCAGCGGGAACCACTCGGCACCGCCGATGCGCTCCTCTGCGCGGAGGGGTTCACCGCAGGCGAATTCTTTCTCTCGCTCAATTCCGATAATCTCTATCCGGTCGCCGCGCACAAGGCGCTGAAGGATTTGAACGCGCCCGGTCTTCCCGCATTCGAGCTCGATGCCCTCGTCCGGAATAGCAATATCCCGCGCGAACGCTTTGCCAGCTATGCATTACTGGAAGTCGACGCGGATGGTTTTCTCAGGCGAATCATCGAGAAACCGGACGCCGCAACATTTGCCGCATGGCCCGCTCCAAAGTTTCTCAGCGCCAATTTATGGAGCTTCGGCCCGCGAATCTTTGAAGCCTGCCGCCAAGTCGCACCTTCGCCTCGCGGCGAATTGGAACTTCCGCTTGCGGTTCAATTTGCGCTTTCAAATTTGGGCGAGCGCTTTCGTGTTCTACAATTCCACGAAGGCATTCTCGACCTCTCCTCCCGCGCGGATGTCTCAACCGTAGCGGCCCGCCTCGCGGGCGTTGATGTAAATCTCTGATGCCGAGCTCAAGGGATCAACTTCTCGCCGCAGGCCTCAGCATCGTCGAAGCCGTTTCCAAGCAATCTCTTTTTCAAATGGCAGAGGAACGCCTGCACCAGCTCCCCGGCGCCGAGCGCGCCGCTCAAGTCGCATGGTTCGTTCCCGGTCGCGTGGAAGTTTGCGGCAAGCACACGGATTATGCGGGTGGGCGCAGCCTTCTTGCTGCTGTAGAAAGAGGGTTTTGTGTAGTGGCGCGAACCCGTCGCGACGCGGAAGTAAATCTCTGCGATGCAAAATCGGGAGAGCAGGCCTCTCTCCATCTTTCCGCGGAGCCGGGCTCGCAGCAACTTCGCTGGCCGCGCTACGCACGCACGGTCATCCGGCGCATCGCGCGGAATTTTCCGTCTGCGCGCCGAGGTGCGGACATCGCTTTCGCGAGCGATCTCCCACCGGCCGCCGGATTGAGCAGCTCGAGCGCTCTCATCATCGCAATCTTTCTAGCGCTTTGGGAAAGCAACTCTCTCGAACAGTTCCCCTGCTACGCCGCAAACATTCATTCCAGGGAAGATCTCGCCGCCTATCTCGCCGCGATCGAAAGCGGAAAAAGCTATGGCGAGCTGCATGGTGATGAAGGCGTAGGAACCACGGGCGGCTCCGAAGATCACACGGCAATCCTTTGCTCTACCCCGCGCGAACTTGCACAATACTCTTTTTGCCCAACGCGCAAAGAGAATGCAATCGCATTTCCGCCGGAGTGCATCTTCGCCATCGCAGCCAGCGGCATCGCCGCCGAAAAAACAGGCGCCGCGCTCGACCGCTACAATCGCACCGCCGCAGCCGCGCACGCAATTCTCAATTTGTGGCGGCGCGCCGCCGGGCGAATGGATGAAACGCTCGCCGCGGCGCACAATTCTTCACCCGGCGCATCTGCGCAATTGCGCAGCCTGCTTAGACAAAATGAATTCGAAGGCTTCTCCGCGAAGACGCTTTTGGACCGTTACGATCAATTCGCCCAAGAGTCCGAGATTTTCGTCCCGGCCGCAAGCGATGCCTTCGCTTGCAAAGATTGGCGCGCGCTTGGCCGCCTGATGGATCGTTCGCAAGCGGCCGCCGAGAAGCTGCTCGGAAATCAGGTGCCCGAATCAGTTGCACTCGCACGGATGGCCCGCGAATCCGGCGCCCGGGCGGCATCATCTTTTGGAGCAGGCTTTGGTGGAAGCGTCTGGGCGCTGGTTTCGCGCGATTCCGCGGACGAATTTCTCCGAATGTGGCATGAACGCTACCGCGCCCAATTTCCTGATGCGGCCGCCCGAGGGATGTTTTTTCTCACTGACGCCGGACCTGCCGCATTTCGTCTCGATCTCGCGAAATAGCCCACAGATTCCCGCGAAAGCCGTTTTTCGTTATAGAATGCAACTCTGCGGTTGCCTCGGAGGGCGACTTGATAATGCCCGGAGAGATTCTGACGGGCCGGCTCCGGACTCGTGCGGAGGCGATAAAGGGAAATTACGAATGTTTCAGCTTTGGAAAAAACGGACTGCCAACCGCAGCGAGACAGCCGTGTCTTCACTCCTCGGGCACCTCGAAGAGAGCGTCATGGAAATTCTCTGGGTGGCCGGTGAAAGCAACGTCCGCGCCGTCGCTGATCATCTCGACCGGCCCCTTGCTTACACCACGGTCATGACCACGCTCGACCGCCTCTACAAAAAAGGCCTTCTAGAGCGCCGGAAATCCGACCGGGCATTCCTCTATTCGCCGAAATTGTCGCGCGACGAATTCGCGCGCGCGCGCGCCGGTGATCTCATCGCGGGCTTCCTCGCCGGCCCGCAGCCTTCGCGGGAACTTCTCGTCTCTTGCTTCCTCGATGCCGTGGGGCAGCACGACGACCAAGCGCTCGGCGAATTGGAAAGAAAAATTCACGACCAGCGCAAGCGCCTACGCCGAAGGGGGCAGCTATGACCACCCCCTATTTCTTGAGATTGATATGTCTTTGCGCAGCGTCATTTTTTCTCGTTCACGCGGTTTTGGGGCTCGCCTTGCACCTCGCGTCCCGCTCGATAGTCCGGTTCGCACACCGGATGAAGCCGCGCGAGGCCACGCGTTTCCTTTTGCTTCTTCGGCTCCTGCCGCTTACGGGCAGCGCAATCATATCGCTCGGTATATGTCTGCCTAGCTACCTGAGGCTCGAGCCCGGCGCGACCCAGGAAAATGTCGGCATGGGGTTTATTTTTGCCGCGCTGTGCGGCGCCCTAGTTTGTATTTCCTCCCTGCTTCGTGCAGGCAAAGCCGTTTCCGCCGCGCGCCAATTTAGTCGGACGTGCGGTAAGACTTGTACGCGATCCTCCGTCCCCGGCACGGATCTGCCGATAGACATTATCGAGTCCGACGCCCCGGTCCTGCTCTTAACCGGGGTAATCAAGCCGCGTCTCGTTCTTTCACGCGTTGTGATGCGCACGCTCACTCCGCAACAACTCAACTCTGCAATTGGACACGAAGAGGCCCACCGCGCGTCCCGCGACAACTTCAAGCGCTTGCTTCTTTTGGTGTCGCCGGAAATTATTCCATTTGTTCGCGGCTTCAGTTCGCTTGACCGCGCCTGGGCCCAATTCTCCGAATGGGCTGCGGACGACGACGCATCCGGCGATGATCTCGAGCGCTCTCTTTCGCTCGCTGAATCGCTCGTCCAAGTGGCGCGCATGGGCGCGGCGCCGCGGCCCTTGCCGCTTTTCACTTCCTTCATTCCTCCGGACCAGGACCTTTCCGCGCGCGTGAATCGTTTGCTGCTCCCGCCATCGTTCGAGTTGAAGACTTGGCGCCGCATGCGCGCCGTCGCCGGCGTGGCCGCGAGTGCAATGTTCATCCTCTTCACGCTTCTTCTCGTGCATCCCAGCGCGCTTCAATCCGTTCATCAACTCTTGGAGCGGCTCACTCATTAGTTCTTATTTTCCTGGAAGCAGCTTTTCACAGTCATTGTGTATACTTAGCGCGCACTCATTATGCTGCCCTACATCCACGCTGGCCCGCTAACTCTTGGAACTTACGGCATTCTCCTGGTCACGGGGCTGCTTGTCGCCGCGCTTGTTCTCAGCAAGGACTTGCGCCGCAGCGCAATCGAGGCCGACCCCTACGCCATCGTCGGCTACACCGGAATTGCAGGGATCATCGGCTCGCGGCTGTATAGTTGCCTGGAAACGCCTTCGGAATTTTTCGCCAATCCTTGGTCCATGCTTTTCAGCCGCAGTGGATTCACCTGGATTGGCGGCCTCATCGCCGGATTCATCGTGCTGGTCCTGCTGGCGCGCCACTATCGCATCCTGCTGCTTCGCATGATGGACATCGCCGCCCCCGCCGCGGCCATCGGCTATGGCATTGGCCGCATCGGCTGCCTGATTTCTGGCGACGGCGACTACGGCACTCCTACGTCACTGCCTTGGGGAATGAGTTTTCCGAACGGGATCGTCCCGACCACCGAACGCGTTCATCCCACGCCCATTTACGAATTCCTTGCTGCGCTCGCAATTTTCTATGTTCTGTGGCGTCTGGGCGCGCGGACCATGCGCGATGATCGCGCCATCGGTAAAGTCTTCGCCCTCTATCTAATTCTCACGGGCGTCGCGCGGTTCTTCGTCGAGTTCATTCGCCTCAACCCGCGCGTTCTTTTCGGTTTGACCAACGCACAACTCGCCAGCATCGCTTGCGTCCTGCTCGGAGCTTTTCTTTTGCTCCGCCAGCGCCGCCAAATCGCTGTTTGACGCCACCCCGCGCGATGATGACTCCCCCGCCATGTAGGCGGATTTTCGCTGCCGGCAGCCGGGCTTAGAGCTCTCTCCAAAACGAAAAGCGGCGGCCACTCAAAATCGAATGGCCGCCGCTTCGTTTTCCGGGAACGCCAGCTTCCCGTTCTTATCTTTAATTCAGTTTGACTCAGGCGCCGTTGCAGTCACGGGCTTGCCATCTGTCCCGTACACCGTAACCGGCCCATATTTCTCCATCACCGGCTTGATCTTGCTTCCGTCGCCAACCGCGACAATCTGCATCGCTGCCGGGTCGTAATACTTCAATGCTACCCGCTGAAGTTCCTCGGCCGTAAGCGCCAACACCTTTGCTGGATACGTGTCCCAGTAGTCGGCGGGGAAGCCGTAAATCTTCAGCGTGAGCGCATTGTTCAATACCGCGGCCGGCTGCTCAAGCTGCAGTGCGAATCTAGCCACCTCTCCACGCTTCGCATCTTCCAGCTCGTCCGTCGGTATTTTTTGATCGCGAAGTATCTTGATTTGGTTTAGGAACTCCGCCATCGCCGGATCCGTTACTTCCGTTCGGCAATCGCACCCCGCCGTCCATGTGCCGGGGATAAGCGTCCCGGAAAACCCGCTGTACGGATTGTAAGTGAATCCCTTTTCCTCGCGGATGATCCGGAAGAGACGGCTAGCGCCGCTTCCACCAAAAATGCGGTTCAATACCCAGAGAGCAATGTAGTCGGGATCGCGACGATCCACGCTAATATTGCCCATCGTCAACGTGGTCTGCACTGAATTGGGACGATCCACCAGCAGCACTTTGCCCACTGTCACTGGCTTTGCGCCGGTCGGCGGGTCAAGCTTAGTGCTGGTTTGCTGCCACGCGGCGAACCACTTGGTCAGCTTGGGAACCAGATCGCTGGCTCTGACGTCGCCTGAAATACCCAGGATCGCATTTTGTGGAAGGTAGTGGTCTGCGCGCCACTTCGCCAGCATCTCCGGCGTCACAGACTGGACGAATTCAGCAGTCATGGAATTCACGGCCGCGGGGTTGTTCCCGTAGACGGCGCGAAAAAATCTTTCGTTCGCCAGGAATCCGGGGTTCGTGCGCTGCTGCCGCAAATTCACCAGTTGTCGCTGCTTTAACTTAGCCAGCTCGTCAGCGGGAAAAGTTGGATTCAATAGCATGTCCGTAAGCAATCCAAACCATTCGTCCATGTTTTCAGAAAGCCCGGAAGCGTTGAACGCGGTGACTGACACGCCGAAACCGGAGTTGGCATTGACATTCGCGCCCATCTCATCCGCAGCCTCCGCGAACTGTTTGCTCGAACGCGTCTTCGTGCCCTCGCGCAGCATTGTTGCCGTCAGCGACGCAATCCCGCGCTGGTCTGCGGGCTCGTATAGTCCTCCCGCTCCAAAGATCTGCATGTTGACGTTGACGGTTGGCAGTCGGCGATCCTCTAGAATAAGTACAGTTATCCCGTTGGGCAGCTTCGTCTCGAACGGCCTCGGGAATTTCACCTTGAGAACGTCCTTCGACACTGGCGCCCGGTTTTTCCTTTCGACCTGACTAAGCGGTATGTTCTTACTGTCTTGTCCGGCGCCCATCGCTTGCGCCCGTGTGATTGGCACTGCGATGAAGCACAGCGCTGCGGCCAGCGTGAGTGAGGGCAGGATGCGAATCGCGAATTTGCGATAGCTTTGTTGTGTTTTCATTTTCATTTTTCCTCTCCTGCCTTACTCGCCCGAGCCGCTGTTGCCTGCGGCCTTCGGTTTGGGGTTTGTAGTGATTACGGTGCGGTTGTTTTCAGTCAGGTATTTCTGAGCTACTCGCTGGACATCGGCCGGCGCGACCGCGTTGAATTTCTCAACATCGGTGTAAATCAGCGTCGGGTCATGGAAGAGCACTGCGTCATCCGCCATGATCGCCGCGCGATTTAGCGTGCTCGACATTCCGGAGATCTGATTTCGCCGGTTGAGCATCTTCACTTTGGCCATTATTTCGCTGCTATAGGGCGCCTGCTTCGCTCGCTCGACCTCTTCGTAAATCATCTTTTCTACTTCCTCGGGCGTGTGTCCGGGCCGGATAATCGCAATCACCTGAAATAATCCCGGTCCGCGCTGCTCACCCACGAAAGCAAAGGCCCCGGTAGCGACCTCCTTATCGCGCACGAGTTTTTGTGTGAGGATGGACGATTGTCCAGTAGAAAGAATGTCGCTCAGCACATCAAGCGCGTACCAATCCGGCGTGTCTCCCGGCGGGATCTTATACGCGATGTCAATTCGCGCAAGTGGCGCGAAATTATCCGTCAGCGTCTTGCGCCGCTCGGCCGTCTGGGGCGGCTCTTGCACAACCACTGGGGCCGGAGCCGGCTGCGAAGGGATAGCATCGAAATACTTCCGGATCTTCACCATCAACTCATCAGGGTTGAAATCCCCCACGACGCAAAGCACCGCGTTATTCGGCGCGTAATAGATCTTGTGAAAGTTCACCACATCTTCAAGGCTCGCCGCGTTCAAGTCACTCATCGAGCCAATCACAGAGTGGTGGTACGGAAAACTGTCGTAAGCAAGTTCCGGAAGCGCATCGGCCAACTGGCCGTACGGCTGATTGTCCACACGCAGCCGCCGCTCTTCCTGCACGGCGCTGCGCTGGTTATCCACGTTCGCTTGCGTGATCACCAGCGCCCGCATGCGGTCCGCTTCCAGATAAAGTCCCAGGTCAATCTGGTTTGAGGGAAGATTCTCGTAGTAAAGCGTGCGTTCTTCGTCGGTCGTGCCGTTCATTCCGCCACCGTTGTTTGTCACCAACAAATCCATCTCGCCCTTGCCCACGTTCTCCGAGCCTTCAAACATCATGTGCTCAAAGAGGTGTGCGAATCCTGTGCGGCCCTCGCGTTCATTCCGCGAACCCACGTCGTACGCAATCGCAATCGAATATGTGGGAGCCGCATGATCCTCGGAAAGAATCACGCGCAGCCCGTTCTTAAGTTTTTCCTGGCGAATCGGGATCTTGAATGCTGTCCCTTGCGATTGTGCCTGCATCCCCAGCGTCAGTGCGCTTCCGGCCAGAATCGCGCACACTATCAGACAAACAATTTGCTTCACCCTTCGCATACGGTTCCCCCTTCTGAGATCGCTCGTGTCTCTCCCATACTCAAACCATGCACACCCACCCGCAATCTAAACGACGGCAGAGCCTGATTTGTGACCACTATTCACTGGAATTGAGGTGTGTCCTAGGTCTCGGACCGCTCCGGGCACTCCCCCGCCATTCAGACCCTAGCGCACTTAGACGCGCAAAAGCAAAAAACGTTTTGCCCACTCACATCATCTGTCGCAAAACGTAATGCAGGATTCCGCCGTGCTGGTAGTAGGCGAATTCCTCGGGCGTATCCACGCGCACCGTCGCTTCAAATGATTTCTCGCCACCGGCGGCATCGCGGACCACCACACGTGTCTTCGCGCGCGGCTTCAGCGCGCTCACGCCCACAATCGTGAATTCTTCGCGCCCTGTCAAGCCGAGTGACTCGCGCGTTTGCCCCGCCGCAAATTCCAGCGGCAGCACACCCATGCCAACTAGATTGCTCCGGTGGATTCGCTCGAAGCTCTCCGCGATCACCCCGCGCACTCCTAGCAGCATCGTGCCTTTCGCCGCCCAGTCGCGCGACGACCCGGACCCATATTCTTTTCCGGCCAGCACCACGAGCGGGGTCTTCTCGCCCTTGTAGCGCAGCGCCGCGTCGTAGATCGTCATTTGCTCGCCGCTTGGTTGAAGCTTCGTCCAGCCACCCTCCGTGCCGGGCGCAAGTTGGTTGCGCAAACGGATATTCCCAAACGTGCCGCGCATCATCACTTCATGATTACCGCGCCGCGCGCCGTAGGAATTGAAGTCGCCGGCCTTCACCCCTTGCGCGATTAAGTATTTACCTGCCGGACTGTCCACCGGAATCGAGCCCGCCGGCGAAATATGGTCCGTCGTCACGCTGTCGCCCAGCATCGCCAGCACTCGCGCTCGACGAATATCGGCAAGCGGCGCTGGTGTTCGCGGCATCTCGTCAAAGTATGGAGGCAATTTAACGTAAGTGGACTTCGCGTCCCACGCATACAGGTCGCCATCCGGCACGGGCAAGCTCTTCCAGCGCGCGTCGCCTTCGAACACTTCGCCATACTCTTTGTTGTACATCGCAGTGGTCACAGCGCCGCGCACGGTCCGCTCAATCTCCTCCGGCGATGGCCAAATCTCCCGCAGAAACACGGGCTTTCCTGCCGAGTCTTTTCCGAGCGGTTCCGTTGTCAAATCCACGTCCATGTGCCCCGCAAGCGCGTACGCGACAACCAGCGGCGGCGACGCCAGATAATTTGCGCGCACCAGGGGATGAATGCGCCCTTCGAAATTTCGATTGCCGCTCAACACGGAGACAGCTACCAGATTATTTTCTTTAATCGCCGCGCCAATCGCCTCCGGCAGCGGGCCGCTGTTGCCAATGCAAGTCGTGCAGCCAAATCCGACCAGATGGAACTTCAATTTTTCAAGGTAAGGAGTCAGCCCCGCCGCGGCCAAATAGTCCGTCACCACTTTCGATCCGGGCGCGAGGCTCGTCTTCACCCACGGCTTCGATGTCAGCCCGCGCTCAACCGCTTTCTTGGCTAGCAGCGCGGCGCCAATCATCAGCGATGGGTTCGACGTGTTCGTGCAGCTCGTAATCGCCGCAATCACCACCGACCCGCTCGAAAGATCGAACTGGTCGCCGTTGTTTTTCACGTGCGCAAGTTTTACGGGCTGACCCTCAACGCTTTTTTCAAACGATTGCTTTGCGCTGCGCAGCGGCACGCGGTCCTGCGGACGCTTCGGCCCCGCCAGCGTCGGCTCGACCGTGCTGAGGTCCAGCTCCAGTCTGTCCGTGAAAATCGGATCGGATGTTTCGTCGGTGCGGAAAAGCCCTTGCTCTTTCGTGTACGCTTCCGCCAGCGCCACTCGCGCTGCGTCGCGTCCCGTAAAGCGCAAATAATTGAGCGTCTCCGCATCCACTGGGAAGAAGCCCATCGTTGCGCCGTATTCCGGCGCCATGTTTGCAATCGTCGCGCGGTCCGGCAGCGAAAGGCTTGAAAGCCCGGTTCCGTAAAACTCCACAAATTTCCCGACGACGCCTTTTGTGCGCAGCATCTGCGTCACAACCAGCACGAGGTCTGTCGCCGTCGAGCCCGCGGGCAGGCGCCCATGCAATTTGAATCCGACCACATCCGGAATCAGCATCGAAAGCGGCTGGCCGAGCATCGCTGCCTCTGCTTCAATTCCGCCAACGCCCCAGCCGAACACGCCGAGTGAGTTCACCATCGTCGTGTGCGAATCCGTGCCCACCAGCGAATCCGGGTACGCAACCCTGCGGCCGTCAGCAGGTGCGTCATAGACAACGCGCGCCAGGTATTCCAAATTTACCTGATGGCAGATTCCTGTATCCGGCGGCACCACCTTGAAATTGTGAAATGCCTGCTGGCCCCAGCGCAGAAACGCATAGCGTTCGACGTTTCGCTGAAATTCAAGCAGCGCGTTCACAGAAAACGAATCCGCCGTCGCGAACTTGTCCACCTGCACCGAATGATCAATCACCAGTTCCGCGGGCAGCAGCGGATTGATCTTTTTCGGATCGCCGCCCATCTTGCGCATTGCTTCGCGCATCGCGGCTAGATCTACCACCGAGGGCACGCCCGTAAAATCTTGCAGCAGCACGCGCGCGGGCATGAACGAAATCTCCTTGCGCGCGGTGTCGTTGGGCTTCCATTCCGCCAGAGCCTCGATATCTTGCGCTCGCACGAATCGGCCATCCTCCTGCCGTAGCAGGTTTTCGAGCAGCACTTTCAATGAAAAGGGAAGCTCCGACACGTGGCCGATGCTTTTTCGTTCCAGCGAGTCCAGGCGGTAGATATCATAGGTATTTCCGGCCACGTTCAATTGGCTTTGGCTGCGGAAGGTGTTCAAGCGAGCGGGACACATCGTGTCGAAGTCCTTTCCTGTGCGGTTTCTTCCAATTAGGATTGCGAACCTTCTATGATAGCTGAACCGCATCGGCCATGCACGGCGGCTTGACGCGGCGATCTTGTGAATTTGCGGAAGCGAGACGACGGATGCGCCAGCGCTCAATCATTCTGAAACGCACCACTCCGTTGGTCGCAATCTGTCTGCTCGGAACACTAGCCGCGTTTTCCAATTCATTTGCCGTGCAGCGTCACCCGGGTCAGCCTCCTCCAGATCAGCAACCCGCCAAGCCTGCCGCAAAAATGTATGCGATTCTCCTCGGCACAGGGTTCCCGCGCCCCGATGCAAATCGCGCGGGCCCATCCACGGCTATCGTCGTTGGCGAAAAAGTGTTTCTCGTAGATGCCGGGCGCGGTGTGATGCAACGCATCGCTGGAGCCGGCCTCACGCCCAAAAGCATTCAGGCCGTGTTCCTCACTCACCTCCACTCGGATCACATTGATGGACTGCCCGACGTTTTTCACTCTACCTGGCAATTTGGCCGTAGCACGCCGTTTGAGTTGTACGGTCCCGAAGGCACGCAGGATGTCGTAGACGGAATGATGAAATTCTACGCCGCCGATATTCACATCCGCCGCGACCTAACGGAAAAACTTCCCGCCGCAGGCGCAACGATTGATGCTCATATTTTGAAAGAAGGCGTCGTCTATCAGGATGCCTATCTCCGCGTCACCGCATTTCTCGTAGACCACTTTCCCGTCGTTCCCGCTTTCGGTTTTCGCTTTGACACCGCGGGCGGCAGCATCGCGATTTCCGGCGACACGCATCCGAATGACAATCTTGTGCGCTACGCAAAAGGCGCCGACATTCTCATACACGAAGCGTATTTGCCACAAACGAACGCACCGACGGACACCGCCGCCGACGGCGCGTGGTTCACTCGCTACCATTCCACCGCGGCGGAAGCTGGCGATGATGCCGCGCGAGCGGGCGTGAAAATTCTTGTGCTCACGCATCTAATTCCGCACCGCCCCGGCGATTCCGATTCCATTTTTAGCGCTGAAGCAGCGAAAACTTTCCACGGAAAGATAATCGTTGGCCACGACCTGATGCGTATCGATCTTCCCGGCGCGCCACGGTGAAATCATCTAAAATAGATATTGCGTAGGCACAATGGATGTCGAGCTGTACGCATGAATGCTGCGTCAGAGGAATGCATTTTGCTTTGATTGAAGGAAGGATTTGAAATTCCGCGATGAACGTCGTCCTAATTTCCACATACGAGCTCGGCCACCAGCCATTCGGACTGGCCTCTCCCGCGGCGTGGCTTGCCGCCCGCGGCGCGAACGTCGCCTGCATGGATCTTTCGCGCGAAGACTTCCGCGAAAACGACGTCCATAGCGCAGATTTGGTCGCCCTTTACGTTCCCATGCACACCGCAACCAGGCTCGCTATAGCCCTGCTGCCGCAGATTAAGGACCTCAACCCACGTGCCCACATTTGCTTCTATGGGCTGTATGCCCCTGTGAATGCTGGGTTTATGAGGCGGCTTGGAGCCCAGACGATTCTGGGCGGCGAATTTGAGGCCGGTTTAGAAAATTTGGTCGATCGACTTAATAATTCTAGCAGCGAGAAGATGGGGTTTTTCTCAGGGTCTGAAAAGGCGAATTTGAACCCGGAAGGAGCGACTTCGCACTCAGCCATTCCAATTTCAATGGGGCAGGCGGAGCCGGAGATTTCTCTCGCGAGGCAAAGATTTTTGGTGCCGGAGCGCGGCGGTTTGCCGCCGCTTGTGAAGTATGCGCACCTGATCTTGCCGGATGGCGGCTTTCGCGTCGCGGGTTACACCGAGGCGAGCCGTGGATGCAAACATCTCTGCCGTCACTGTCCGATTGTTCCGGTGTACGACGGCGCGTTCCGCATCGTGCAGCGCGAAATCGTGCTCGAAGATATCCGCAGGCAGGTTGCGGCGGGCGCGCAACACATCAGTTTCGGCGATCCCGATTTTTTCAACGGGCCCACGCACGGACTCGGCATCGTGGAAGAGATGCATCGCGAATTCCCGCAATTGAGTTATGACGCGACCATCAAAATCGAGCATTTGCTGAATCATAGCGAGCATCTGCCGAAGCTGCGTGACACCGGATGCATTTTTGTAACGAGCGCGGTCGAGTCGGTGGATGACGCAGTGCTCGTAAAACTTGCCAAGGGGCACACGCGAGCGGATTTCATTCGAGCGGTGCAATTGTTCCGCGAAACCGGACTGGTGTTGCAGCCGACATTCATGCCGTTCACGCCCTGGACGACGCTCGACGGTTATAGCGATCTTCTCGAAGTTCTCGCGCAGCAGGATTTGATTGAGAATGTCGCGCCGATACAACTTGCGATACGCCTGCTGATTCCGGCCGGCTCGCGGATGCTGGACCTGCTGGAAATTCGCAGCCGCGTCGGAGCGTTTGACGCAGCGGCGCTGATGTATCCGTGGGTGCACAGTGATCCGCGTGTGGATGCGCTAGCTGAAAATGTCTCACGAATTGTAGAGCACGATGAAAAGGAGCGCCGCAGCCGCGAAGAAATCTTCGCGCATATTTGGGAAGCCGCCGCACTTGCGGCGGGCACACTTGCCGGCTCCTCTTCACCTTCAGTCGCGTTACTGGATTTCACGCAGAACGGCAAAACACGCGCCTCGATTCCGCACATGAACGAGCCGTGGTATTGCTGCGCCGAGCCCACGCGCGAGCAATTGGTTTCGATTGGCGCACCAAACAGTTCGTTGCCTAGCGCGTCGCCCGCCGCGCCAACAGAACATTCGATGCCGCAGCCGGATGCCTTCGTGTGATGGTATGAGTGCAAATCCAAATCGAAATCCTCGCCCGAAGCGACTGCTTTTGCTTACAAGCAAGCTCGGCTATCAGACGCGCAGCTTTGCCGAGGCCGCGCGCAAACTCGGCGTCGAATTGATTTATGCCACTGACCGCTGCCATCAATTGGATGATCCCTGGAACGACCGCGCAATCCCCGTGCATTTTGAAACACCGGAAGCCGCCGCGGCGGACTTACTGGAAGCGCTGCGCGGCAATGAACCGGATGGAATTCTCGCGCTGGGCGACCGCTCTGTAATCGCGGCCGCATACGCCGCGCGCGGTCTCGGCGTTTTCTACAATCATCCGGCTTCAGTGGAGGCATGCCGAAATAAGGAACACATGCGCACCGCGTTTCGCGACGCCGGAATGCATGTGCCGTGGTTTCGCACACTGCCTTTGAATCCCGTGCCCGACCCCGCGCTCGCGGGCGTCCAGTTTCCCTGCGTCGTGAAGCCGCTGTGCCTTTCGGCTAGCCAGGGCGTAATGCGCGCGAATAATCCGGCGGAGTTTAAGTCTGCTGCGGAACGAATTGCCCGCCTGTTGCGCGCACCGGAATTAAGAATGCAGCGTGACCCGAATCTCGAACGAATGCTCGCGGAAGCGTACATCCCAGGAAGGGAAGTGGCCGTCGAAGGACTGTTGACCGAGGGAGTGCTTCGCGTTCTCGCGATATTCGACAAACCCGATCCGCTGGAAGGCCCATTTTTTGAAGAGACGATTTACGTAACGCCCTCGCGTCTTTCCGAAGCGGATCAAATATCGATTTCGCGCGCAGCCGCGGAAGCTGCCCGTGCGCTGGGGCTGATTCACGGGCCGATCCACGCGGAATTTCGCGTAAACGAAAGCGGCGTGTGGCCGCTCGAAATCGCGCCGCGTCCGATTGGTGGATTGTGCGCGCGGGCACTGCGATTCGGGCCGGAGCGAACTTCGCTCGAAGAGCTTCTCGTACGCCACGCATTGGAATTGCCCGGCAGCGATTTGGAGCGCGAGACCGCATCAAGCGGCGTGATGATGATCCCCGTGCCCGCGACCGGAGTTCTGGAGCGCATTGACGGGCTGGAAGACGCCGCGATGACGCCGGGTGTGGAATCAATCGAGATTGCAGCGCGCCTGCACGACACCATTGTCGCGTGGCCGGAAGGCTCCAGTTATCCGGGTTTTATTTTCGCGCGTGGCGAAAAGCCGGAAGAAGTTGAGCAAGCGCTGCGCTCAGCACATACAAAGCTCCGCTTCGCGATTACACCCGAGCTTCCCGTGGGCCATCCGGCAACGGGTGAGTTGCCCGTGCGGGCGTGATAGCTTCCGTTGAAACATAAGCAAATCCGCATTCTTGCAACAGAGGAATGCCTCACCGGGTATCAACGCGCCAAATCATTTATGGGTGGATATCTTCGTTCGCGGGAGACCGACCTGCTTGCGAATACTCTCGAATTGAGGCTTGGCCCGAAGCGAATCCCAGCGCGGCTCTACGGCGAGGAAAGTCAGACGCACGTCGCGCTCGCCAACCGCATTTTCCAGGGCCTCGAAAACTGCTCGATGTTCCCCGAGTCCCAAAAGCACAAGGGCCCGGTGCATTTGAGGAACGTAGTGACGTCGAGACCGCAATTCAAGTTCCCGGAGTGTTCGGCGCGCCCCGCGTTCGTTGCCCATCATGCCTAGCGTGTAACCACGGAGTCCCACTGCCTCGGTGTTCCCGAATGAATATCGTTGCGCCTTGGCGAATTCACCAAGCGCCTGACGATATCCACTCCGCACGCCCAGAAGCTTTCCGAGAACGATATGCGCAACCCAGAAGCGCGGGGCCAATTCCAGCACTCGTTCCAGCGGAGCGGCTGCTTCGGCGTATCGCCGCGCATTGTAGAGAAAGTGTCCTTCGTGTGTATTCACAACGTGCGAAAGTGGATCAAGCCGCCGCGCCGCCCGGATTTCCGAAATGGCTTCGACGTGCCGCGCAAGATTGGAATGCAGATGGGCCAGGTACATCCGGGCGCCGGAGTCGCTCGGGTTGAGCTCGCACGCGTGACGAAATTCCCGTTCGGCAGCCTCCCAATTCCAGTCAAACCAAAAGTGAACGATTCCTCGCGAGACGTGCGCTTCAGGCAGCGCCCAATCCAGTGCCAGGGCCCTATCGCTGGCTTCCTGAGCATGCGGGAAGGAATCAGCCGGACGGAAGTCGCTTGTAATCGCCAGCATCGCATAGCACATCGCCAGTCCGGCCCACGCCGGCGCGTACGCCGAATCACGGACGAGCGCCCTCTCGAAATGATGGATCGCTTGTTGTATAGCGGGGGCCGTGCGTTGGTCCCAGAGATAACGCCCGCGTAAATACAAGTCGTAAACCTCTGGATCCACGGCCGACCGGGCGGGAAGAGCGGCCGCGAGTTTCAACCGGATCCTCTCCGCCACTGCCTTGCCGACTTCCTCCTGCACCCGCAGGACGTGCCCAAGTGGCCTCTCAAAGCTCTCCGCCCAGACATGTGATTGATCGCTGGCGCGAATTAACTGCAAAGTGATTCGCACCCGGCCGCGCTCGTGCCTGGCGCTCCCTTCGATCAAAAAGTCCGCGCCTAGTTCCGCGCAAATTTGCGCCGCGCCTTTTCGAGTTCTTTTGTAACGCATCGCAGATGTCCGGGCGATCACACCCATTTCCTGCGGCGAGAACCGCCCAAGCTCGCTGATGAGCTCTTCTGTGAGGCCGTCGCTAAAATATTCATGGCGCGAGTCGCCGCTCAGGTTTTCCAGCGGTAGCACGGCCAGGATTACGCGTTTGGGCGCGTCTCCTTCTTCCGGTGCGGCAGCATGTGCCACTTGCGCTGCGTGCAGCGCGATGAACCGGTATCCCTTGCGCGCCACGGTTTCGATGAAGCGAGGCCGCTTGAGATTGTCTCCGAGTGCTCGCCGCACTTTCCGGATGGCCGTATACACGGCCGAGTCCGTTTCAATGAAGATGTCTTTTCCCCATACCTCCTGGATCGCTTCCTCATGCGTGACCAGTTTCCCGGCCCGCCTTACAAGCAATAGAAGAAGCTCGAGCGGCGTCCGATCAAGTTTGATTCGGCGGCCTGCGCGACGAAGCTCAAAGTTTTCCGGGTCGAGTTCAAATGGCCCGAAATGAAAGACGCCGGGGGACATAAGTCTCCTAGTGTGTGTGCGATTGTGCGGCCAAGCTTACGCGATACCCCGCACGTTGGGACAGATAAATTTCAGGAATCCTTCAGGCTCGGTACAGGACATGGCAGAGCCGATCCGATAACTTGCGGGCGTCGCAGCTGATACCGGCTGTGCATACTTTCACTCAAAGGAGTTGGACATGAAAATGTGGCTTTGCAAAGGAATCCTTGGGGCGCTTGCGTTAGTAATCGCGCTGCCGGGGGCGGTGCGCGCACAAAGCACTGACAACGATGGCTGCACGAACGCAACTCTCCACGGGGATTACGCTTTTACGATTAACGGACAGATTTTTCCTCCGGGCAAGCCGGTCATCACGCGCGATGGTATTGCCATGACCCACTTCGACGGCAAGGGCGGTTTCACGCAGGTCGATTTCGTCATGCAATATCCCGATATGACGGGGAATTCGTCGCCCGTACCGAACGGCGATCCGCCGGATGCCACGACCAGCTTTAATGTCAATGAGTCGGGCACGTACACAGTGTTCAAGGATTGCACCGGGGAAATGGTGATCAACTTTCCCCCGATAGGTACGGGGGGAGCTGTGATCAAGCTGAGGTTCGTCCTCAGCAACAAAGGCCGCGCCATCCATACCACGGTCTATTCCGCCCAACCTCCCAACGCACCTGGGCCCGTCCCAGCCCTGATCCACAGTGAAGGCCATAAACTCGGCGATGTTGACGAAAAGCGGTCCCCCCGCTAAGCGAGGATTTTCACGGCGCCCAACCTTTGCGGGGATTCCTCAAAGGTTGGGCGTTGTTCGTCCTATGCGACGGGCGGCCCGGAGTAGAGAAAGGCGTCTGCTTCAAGGCGCTTGTGAAACGGCGGTTTGTGCGATTGCTCCGAAATTAACGGTGGGCCTGCCCCGAGGCGGGAATTAGTGGTGGCAGGAAAACTGAACGCCATCCAAGGGTTTCTTTCTTACTCTCTACCCCTTGGCTTTGGGGGCGACGTAGCCTTCGGGGAGCTTCGCGCCTTCGCCGAAGAAGAACTGCTCCATCTGGTCTTCCATAACTTTTTGGGATTGCGGGTCGAGCGGGTTCAGGCGGTATTCGTTCATGAGCATTTTGGAATGCTCAATCCACAGCTTCCAGGCTTCTTTGGAGACGCCTTCGTAAACGCGCTTGCCGAGATCGCCCTTCCAGGGCACGCGGTCGAGGCCCTCCATGTCCTTATCAAACTTGACGCAGTGGACGATCCTCGAACCAGGCTTGGCCGGGGTAACAGGAGTTGGCGTCGCGCCGCCTCCACAACAAGAATCGCCTGCCATTAGGAAAACCTCCGCGGGGAACTACATTTTCTTTCCTTTCAAGGATACGCGATTGCGTGCGGAATTGGTAGCCGCTTGGCGCATAAGGGTGTGGCACCTTGCGCGCTCATGATTGTTGCGGCGGCGGGACATTTCTGCGACAAAGGTAGTTCCGGCGGAAGAGCGCCGGGCGTGAGGGCACATCTGCGAGGCGCAATTCAATAAAACTGCGTTCGATTCATGTGCAGGCAAATGAACTCATGAGCAAAGTCACAGCTATGTTCTGGGACATTGGCGGCGTCATCCTGACAAATGGATGGGATCTCGCGGCGCGGCGCGAGGCGGCGGCGATATTCTCGCTCGATGCGGATGAATTCGAGGAGCGGCACGAGCTGGCGAATCCGGCATTTGAAGTGGGGCGGGCGACGCTGGACCAATATCTCGAGCGCACGGTTTTTTATTGCAAGCGCTCGTTTTCGCCAAGCGAGTTTAAGGATTTCATGTACGCGCGGTCGAGCGAATTGCCGGAACCCCGAGCGATTGTGGATCGCATCGCGGATTCGGGGTGCCACTTGATGGCGGCCATTAATAATGAGGGCGCGGAAATAAATGAGTATCGCATCGAGCGATTTGCTCTGCGGCGGACGTTTGCCACTTTCTTCAGCTCGTGCTATGTAGGCTTGCGGAAACCGAGCGCTCCGATTTACGAGCTGGCGTTAAAGGTGACCCAGCGCGCGCCGGACGAATGCATTTTTGTGGACGACCGCGCCATTAATGTGGAAAGCGCGCGGAAACTTGGTATGGATGGAATCGTATTTCAGGACGCCAAGCAACTCGCGCAAGAGCTGATGAGCCGCGGAATCAAGAATGGTTAACTCTTATGTGTGAACTTCGAGGAGGAAACAATTGAAGGCCGCTGACCCACCCGCTCCACCGAGCAGCGTAACGATTGTAAAGCCGCGCGAAGTTCTGCAGGGCGTGCTGGTTTGCCCCGACGCCGAAGGCATTGCGCGCAATGCCGCGCGTTTCTTCGTCGAATGGGCGTGGCAATCCATCGCCCAGGACGGCCGCTTCTGCGCAGCCCTGAGCGGCGGACACACGCCCGGGCTATTTTTTCGCGTGCTGGCGTCAAAGGATTTCCGCGGGCAAGTCGATTGGGCAAAGGTGCATATTTTCTGGGGTGATGAGCGCCCGGTGCCGCCCGAAAGCTCAGAGAGTAATTACGGACTCGCGCGGCGCGAACTCCTGATCCGCGTGCCAATTCCTACAGCCAACGTCCACCGGATGGAAGCGGAGAAGGCCAACGTTGGACGCGCGGCTCAAGATTACGAGGACATTCTGCGGCAATATATGCCGCTCGATTCGCGCGGGTTTCCGCGCTTCCATTTAATTTTTCTCGGGCTTGGGCCGGAAGGCCACACAGCCTCGCTCTTTCCGGGCCAGCGCGGCATCAAGGACACATCGCGCTGGGTAAGCACGCCCCTGGTGCCGCAAATCGGCAGCCGCCGAATGACGCTCACGCTTCCAGTGCTGAATGCCGCGCACCACGCTCTGTTTCTGGTTTCCGGGCCGGAAAAAGCGGAAGCACTATATGCGACTTTGAGCGGCATGGCCGATCCGCCGATTCCGGCGCAGATGGTGACACTGCCGGACGGGAAGAGGACGATCCTTTGCGACGAAGCCGCCGCAAAGCTTGTGCTCGATGAGATTCGCGAGAAGGGGCGTTTTATAGGGACAAAACGCATGACGCTCGGCGCAAAGAAGCCGGCTGCGAAGAAATAATTTCACGCTGTCAATTCTCCCCGAGAAAATCACGCCGCCCCCAGGCGGGAGCCTGGAGGATCAATTAAATAGGTTTAGATCTATTCGTATCGCAGCGCCGTGATTGGGTCGGTGCGCGAGGCGCGCCAGGCTGGGACGAAAGCCGCCAGCGTTGCGACCGCGAGGAGAACGACCGACGCGACCGTAAGCGTCAATGGGTCGCGCGCGGAAAGCCCGTAAAACAATCCGGAGAGCAGGCTCCAGCTTTCGAGCAGTTTCGTCAGACCGAGCGTAACCTCGAGTCCCACCACAGTGCCGATAAGGGTTACGGCCAAAGCATCCTGCAGGATCAGCCGAAGGACGTTACCGCGCTGAGCGCCGAGCGCCATGCGCACGCCGATCTCGCTGGTGCGGCGTGTGACGGTGTAAGAGAGCACGCCGTAGAGTCCGATGCAGGCGAGCAGCAACGCCACCAATCCGAAGAAGGATGAAAGTTTCGCGGTAAGGCGGTCGCGGACAAGGCGCCCGTCAATCAGCGCCGGGACAGTGCGGAAAACGAGAGGGTCGAGGCCCGCGTCGGTTTCCCGCACAACCTGTCGAATAGTGGAGCTCAGCGCCGAACTGTCTCCCGCAAACCGCGCCTCGAATACGGCATTCGGCGCCGCGTCCAACGGATTGAAAAACGGTACGAAGAACCGCCGGGTGATATCGCCGCGCAGCGCGTTCGGCCTTGCGTCCGCAACGACCCCAACAATTTCATATTCGTAGTGCGATTCGGGGTACATATCTAAGATGCGTCGGCCGAGCGGGTTGTCATTCCCGAAATAATATTTCGCCATCGTCTGATTAATCCAGCAGTGGCGCGCGCCGGATTCATCCTGCTTTTCGACATCGCGGCCCATGAGTACGGGGATTCCGATTGTGGAGAAGTAGTGAGGGCCGACTTGGTCATAAGCGGCATCCATCTCCTGGCCTTTCTTTGCAGTCATGCCCCGAATCGAAATCTCATCGCCGGAATCCGTTCCGAAGTAGAGTCCGTTTTCGGAAAGCGTCACTCCGCTCGCGCCGGGGATGGCGCTGAATTTCGCGAGAAGCGTTTGAAAAAGTGGAGCGATCGCGGCAGGTTTGTAGCCATTAGCTCCCGGAGAGATGCGGAACATCAAAATGTGCTCGGCCTCGTATCCCAACGGGATGTGCGTCAAATTCTGGATGTTGCGGACAAAGAGCCCGGCGGCAACAAGCAGCAGAAGCGAAATTGCCACCTGAGCGCCCACCAGAACCTTGCCAATCGGGAGGCGCCCGGAACCGCGCTCGCCCCCGGAAATGCCGCGCGAGGCTCCGCGAAGCACATAATTCAGGTCCACTCGCGTAGCGCGCAGTGCAGGGACGAGGCCGAAGAGCACGCCAGTGAGCAGCGTAACGCCGATTGTGAACGCCATCACCGCCCAATCCAAATGGACATCGAGCGGCACGGGCGTGGAAGTGCCGGAGACCATGCGGAGGAGAAGTTGGTCGCCCCATCGCGCGAGGAGAAGGCCAACCGCGGCCCCGACCGCCGAAAGCAAAACGCTTTCCGTAAGCAACTGGCGCACGAGGCGTCCGCGGCCTGCGCCCAGCGCGACGCGCACGGACAACTCCTTTTGGCGCGCGGCGGACTTCGCGAGAAGCAGGTTTGCGACGTTCGCGCACGCAAGAAGCAGAAGCAGTCCGACCAGCCCCATGAGGACACCCAGCGGCTTCTGATATTGTCCGCGCAATACGGAAAGGCCGTGGCGTGCATCGCGCGTGATGATGCGGCCTTCAGTGATGTTGCCGCGGATGCTTGCGTCGGGGATGGTGTCCCCTTCGGCTTTCAAGACATTATGGAATGTGACGTTGATCGAGGCGTTTGCCTGCGAAAGTGTGACGCCAGGCTTGAGCCGCCCAACAATGTGCAGGAACATCGTTTTGGTCACGGAGCCTGGTGGTTGAGTGAGCCAATCGCGGCCGGGGACGACCGCCTGCTGCATCGTGAGCGGAACCCAGATTTCGGGCGAAAACCCAACGACGATTCCAGTGAATTCCCTCGGCATGACGCCGATTACTTCAAACAAAGTTTTGCGAATGCGGATTTTGCGGCCGATGACGCCGGGGTCTTCGTGCAAATGCTGCCGCCAGAACGCGTAACTCAGAATCGCTTGTGGGAATTGTCCGCGGCCCCGGTCAACTTCCGCGCCGAACGCGTGACCCATCATCGGCTCGACGCCAAGAGTTGAGAAATAACTTCCGCTCACCAAGCTGATTCCGGTCTGCGTGCCATCGCCAGAATCGCTCGTAGCGACGGGAGCCTGGTAAACCTGGCTCGCAAAAGTGAGAATACCCGAGAAAACCTGATTGTTGTCGCGTAGCCCCTCAAATTCGTGAAACGTAAACAGATCGCGGTCACCGTTGTTGGTCCCGTTTTGCATCCCTGAGGATTCCGGATCGGAGAGCACGACAAGCTGTTGCGGGTCATGCACCGGCAATGTGCGGAGGAGCAGCGCGTTCATCACGCTGAAAAGCGCAGTATTCGCGCCGATGCCGAGTGCGAGCGTCAAGATTGCGATAGCTGAGAAGCCGGGATTTTTGAGCAGGCCCCGAATCGCGAACCGAATGTCTTGCAGAAGCGTATCCATGGACCTCCGTACCACAGCATCAATTTGCCGGACACATGATAAGACGCGCGGGACGGGGGAAAGTCACCCAAGAACTCGTGCGCTTTGGGCGGAATTCAAACCGCCAGTTTCAGATTGAGCTTCAACATGAATTACGGCTGCAGCGCTTGCTTCACGGACGGCTTGATTTGCATCGAGGCAATGCTCGCGGCGTCCCAGCCGCCACCCAGCGCTTTCACGAGCAGAACTGACGTCACCAGTCGCTGGCCTTCGATTTCCGAGGCCAGTTGCTCATTGGAGAGCAGAGTCTGCTGCGCGGTGACAACGTCAAGGTAACTGACCAATCCTCCAACGTAGCGATTGTTCGCGATTTCCAGCGCTTTGCGCGCGTCATTCACTGCCCGCCCTTGCGATTTAGCAGCTTGATCGAGAATCCCGAGGCCTGCGAGGTTGTCTTCGACCTCTTGAAACGCCGCGAGTACCGCGCCGCGATAATTCGCCACAGCTCCGGAATAGCCCGCTTCCGCGAACTGGACCTGCGCCTTGCGCGCGCCGCCCGTCAGCACGCTTTCGGCAATGGCCGCACCGATGGCCCAGTAACCGCTCGAAAGAGTAGCCAAATTCGAGAGAGCCAAACTTTGCAAGCCTGCGCCGCCGCTCAAGCTCAGGTCCGGATAGTAGGCGCTCTTGGCCACGCCGATCAGCGCATTTGCGCTGGCCATGCCGCGCTCGGCTTCGGCGATATCGGGGCGGCGCTCAAGCAGATCCGAAGGCACGCCAAGGGGAACCGCTGGGATGGTTGACGGCATTGGCTTTGCAGCGAGCTTGAAGCTTGAAGCGGGCTGACCAGTCAGCGTGCCGATCGCGTCTTCAAATTGCACTCTCTGCTGATGCAGCAAAATCGCCTGTGTGTGTGTGGAATCGAGCAGCGTTTGCTCCTGCGCCACATCGAGGCCGGAGGCGACGCCGCCCTTTGCGCGCTCCTCGACGAGTTGCAACCCCCTCTCAAGGGAAACGACGGTACGGTCCAGCACGCCGATTTCCGCGTCAATTTCGCGCACGGTGTAATAATCGGCGGCAATCTCCGACGCGATCAGCAGCCGCAGGCTTTCGAGATCCGCGGCGGAGGCCTGCATGGAAGCGTTTGAGGCTTCAATATTTCTGCGCACACGGCCGAATAGATCCGTTTCATAAATCACGTTGAATGAAAGCTGGTAGGTGCTCTGCGTTATCGGCGTGATGCCCGTTCCCGACGCCGAAACAAATGGGCGGTTGCCGGATTCGCGCGCGCGTGATGGAGATGCGCCCACGCCGGCCTGTGGATAAAGCCCGGCGACTGTCAGCCGCGCCATTGCACGCGCCTGTTCTAGCCGCGCAGCTCCCGCCTGAAGCGTGGGATTGGCGCCCGTCGCTTGTGCCTCCAGCGCATCAAGGTCGGCATCGCCGAATATTTTCCACCATTCACCCTTTGGGATTTGATCGCGTGGTTCGCCGGGGCGCCAGGGGTCTTCGGCTTTCCATTCGGGCGCAGCAGGCGCGTCCGGACGGTGATAATTCGGGCCCACAGAGCAAGCGGCACAAAGCAGAGCAAGAAGGACCGCGCCGGATAGGGCTTCTTTGCAGCAGCTGCGTCTCATTCGCATATCACTGCTTCGGAGCGGGCTGCTTTACGTGGACCGGTTCTCCGGTCTCCAGCGAGTCCGGCGGATTGAGGACGACGGCATCTGACGGTTCGATGCCTTGCAGGACTTCCACGCTGCTGCCGAAATCGCGTCCTATAATCAGTCGTCTCAATTCAATGTGATTGTCCGCACTTACAACCGCGGCCATCGTTCCATCGGGCCGGAACAACAGCGCATTCACCGGAAGTGACAATCTGCCGCCGCTGATTTTCAAATCGAAATGGACTTCTGCGTACGAACCGGGCAAGAGGGTTCCAGTGCTGTTGGGCACATCCACTTCCGTGCGCAGGGTTCGCGTGGCCGGGTCCATCGAATCGGCCGTGCGCGCTACCTGTCCGCAAAACTTTTTTCCAGTGAACTCCGTCAGCTCGAGGCACGCGCGCTCGCCAATGCGCACGGAAGGCGCGTAGCTCTGCGGGACGGCGACGAAGACTCGCAGCGGGTCCACCTGCGCCAGCGCAAACAATGATTTTCCCGCGCCGCCATTGCCCGCGTTAATCAGCGTTCCGGGGTCCACATTGCGCTGGGTGATTACGCCGGAGAATGGGGCGTAAACTCGCTTGAACGATTCCAAGTCTTCCAGCCGCTTCACATTTGCTTCGGACGATTGGACGATGCTCTTCTTCGCGGCGAGATCCCCATTCGCGTTGTCTACTTCCTGTTTGGAGACCGAATCTGTCTTGAGCAAATCCTGGTAGCGCGAAGCTGTGATTGCTGCAAGAGTGAGATTGGCCTGGGCGGTCGTGAGGTCGGCGCGCGCCTGTGAAAGCTGCTGGTCCACTTCCGGCGTCTCTATTTCCGCCAGCAGTTCGCCCTGTTTCACGTGAGTGCCGATGTCGCGATACCATTTTTTCAGGTATCCATCCGTGCGCGCGTAAATCGGCGATTCCACATACGCTTCAAGCGAGCCCGGCAGCGCGAGATCGGATGCCGCGTCCAGCGGCGTCGCGTGGACCACGTCCAGGATGGGAATGGCATTCAGCGTAGTTTGCTGCGCCAGTACGCGGCTCGCATTGCGTTTTTCCGTTATGGTGTAAAACCCGAGCGCCGCGAAAATTACAAACGGCACGAGATACAGCAAAACAAGTTTGCCTCGCCCACTGCGGCGCGGGGTTCCCGGTGAATTCTGCTGCTGCTCGCTCAAGGGTTCCGTCATCCTGCCTTCTCTAATTGATTATGCCTGACTTCCCGGTGGATTCGCTGGCTCCTGCGTGATCGGGTGCTTGAAGCCTTTATGGATCATCTTGAAGATGCAGGGCACGAAAAATAGCGTCGCAAAAGTGGCGAACAGCAGCCCGCCAATCACGGCGCGCCCCAGAGGCGCATTCTGCTCGCCGCCCTCGCCGAATCCCAGCGCCATCGGGAGCATTCCTATCATCATCGCAAGGGCCGTCATCAGCACCGGACGGATACGGATGAAGCCCGCTTCGAGCGCCGCTTCCGTTGAGTTCAGCCCCTCACGCAACCGCTCGCGCGAGAAAGAAATCATAAGGATACTATTGGCCGTTGCCACGCCCATGCACATAATTGTGCCGGTCAGCGACGGAACATTGAGCGTTGTCTTCGTCAGCAGAAGCATCCACAAAATTCCCGCCAGCGCGCCCGGCAGGGCAGTGATGATGATGAAAGGGTCGAGCCAGGATTGAAAATTCACGACAATCAGCAGGTACACGAGCGCGATCGCCACCAGCAGGCCGGCAGCCAGCCCTGTAAAGGATGTGGTCATCGTCTGGACTTGCCCGCGCATCTCAATCGTGGTTCCGCGCGGCAGTTTCGGCTCGAAGTCCGCCATGATTTTTCGAACATCATCTGCCACGCCCCCCAAGTCGCGCCCTTCCAAGGATGAATAAACATTGACCATTGGCTGAGCGTCATAATCAGAAAGCTCCGCTGGTTTGGCCGTCAGTTGGACATCGGCAAGATTTCCCAACACCTGCGGCATTGCACTGCTGGTGGACGACACTGGGATATTCTTGAGCGATTGCATCGAATCAATTTGGTATTGGGGCACCTGCACCGCCACGGTGTAGTTGACGCCGTTTTGTGGGTTCGCCCAGAATGACGGTGACGTCTGGAAGCTCGAACTCAGTGTGAGGAGAAGGCTCTGCGCCACATCATTTTGCCCGAGTCCCACCGACTGCGCTCGGCTCCGGTTTATATCCAAATGCAGCGTGGGTTGCTCGAACATCTGGTGAACGTGTACGTCAACTGTGCCAGGGACGTCCCTTTGGATCCGGTTGGCAAATTGCTGCGCTAGAACATAATTCGCGCGGAGGTTGGGGCCCGTCAGCTCCACGTCAATCGGGGCCGGCACTCCAAAGTTCAAAATCTGGCTCACAATGTCCGCTGGCTGGAAAAAAAACTGCGTGCCGGGAAAGTCCTGTGCAAGCCGTCCTCGGAGATCGTTGATGTAGTGGACGGTCGGCGTCCGGTGGTCCGCTTTCAACGAAATTAAAATTTCTGCGTCGGATGTCCCGATCGTGCCCGAGTTGCTGTATGACATGTTGAGGCTGCTGTACGGAAGCCCGATATTGTCGAGCATGGTGGAAAACTCTTCCGGCGGAATCACCTGGCGAACCAGAGCTTCGACCTCATCGCATTCGCGCGCCGTCTCTTCCACGCGCTGCCCCACGCGGCCCCGCATGTGCAACCGGATCAGGCCGGCGTCCACGCTGGGGAAAAAGTCGCGCCCCAAGACCATGGCGATGGGCGCGGAACCCAGGCAGAGCATTAGGAAGAGAATTACGAAAGTCCCTGAGTGATCGAGACAAAATCCCAGAGAATTGCGATATCCATGGCGCATCCGCTCAAACCCGCGCGTGAATCCCCGCTGGATGCGCGAAAAAGGATCATTACCTGTTGCGTGTTCCTCTCCGTGATGTCCGCGGAGAAGATACATCGCCAGAGTCGGCACCAGCGTCCGGGAAAGCAAATAGGACGCCAACATCGCGAAGACCACCGCTTCCGCCAGCGGCACGAACAGGAATTTCGCCACGCCCGTCAGGAAAAACATCGGCACAAACACAATGCAGATGCAGAGTGTGGAAACAAAGGCGGGCACCGCAATTTGTTGTGCGCCATCCAGAATCGCGCGGACGGTTTCCTTGCCCTGCGCGAGGTTGCGGTTGATGTTTTCGATTTCCACCGTGGCGTCGTCCACCAGGATGCCCACGGCCAGGGCCAGTCCGCCGAGCGTCATGATGTTGATGGTTTCCCCGAGCGCGCTCATCACGCAAATCGAAACGAGGATCGAGAGTGGAATTGAGATGGCGATGATCAGCGTGCTCCGCCAGTTTCCGAGGAAGAGCAGGATCATCAGCGCTGTCAAGCACGCCGCGATCAGCGCTTCCCGGATTACGCCTTGCACCGCCGCGCGCACGAAAATGGACTGGTCAAACATTTGCGCGATTCGGAGCTCCGGGGGCAGGGTGGTCATTAACCGCGGCAACTGATCGTGCAATTGCTGAACGATGTCCAGCGTGGAAGAGCCGCCCGTCTTAAATACGCTCAGTAGCACGCCGCGCTGGCCGTCCATGCGCACGATGTTTGTCTGCGGTGAAAATCCATCCGCCACGTAGGCGACGTCGCGCAGATAAGTAGTCGCGCCGTTGACTGTTTTTATGGGGAGGTCGTTCAGTTCGGCGATTGTATTCGTGCTGCCGTTCATTTCCACGGGATATTCAATCGGCCCGAGCTTCACTGTGCCCGCCGGCAGGATCAGGTTTTGCGCGCTCACCGCGTTGATCACGTCAACCGGCGAAAGCCCTTTCGCCTGCAGCGCGGGGATGTCAATGTTCACGGAGACCTGCCGCTGCTTTCCTCCGTAGGGATAGGGGATCGCCGCGCCGGGAATCACGGCCAACCGGTTCCGCACGAAGTTCACCGCAAGGTCGTTCAATTGCTGTTCGCTCAGACCTTCACCGCGCAACCCGAGCTGCATGATCGGGACCGTCGATGCGGAGTACGTAATCACCAGCGGCGGGCTTGTGCCGGGTGGCATGTTGTGGATCGCAGTGGTCGAGATCGCCGTAATCTGCGCAATGGCCAGCGCGACATTCGCATGCGGCTGGAAATAGACCTTTATAATCGAGCGCCCTTCCATCGTCTGCGATTCCACGTGCTCGATGTCGTTGACCGTCGTCGTAAGCGATCGCTCGTAGCCCGAGACGATCCGCTGCTCGATGTCCGTCGGAGAAAGGCCGCTGTAATTCCACACGATGCTCACAACGGGAATATTTATTTCGGGGAAAATGTCCGTCGGCGTCCGCTGGATCACCAGCGGACTGATGAACAAAATAACCAGCGCGAAAACGATGAACGTGTAAGGCCGGTTGAGTGCGAGACGTACTATCCACATACAGTTTTATGACCGCTCTGGCGACTTCCTTTATGTCCCTCGAACCCCGCGCCGGGAAGGCCTTCGATCGGGATACCGCTCCATCAAATTTGGCGCTCTGCCCGGTAACAGGGTCACAGCTGCGGCTCCCACACCTACCACCGATAGGCCGCCTGCAAGCCCTTGAACCAACATATCTTAGCTTAATTGACGCGCGCGCCGCTCGTCCGGTTCCCGGCTCCGAAATAGCTGGTTCCGTGGAACGGGATTAGCGCTCGAATCGTTTGCAAAGAGGAATGCGGTCATGCGCAACAACGGAACCTGTTGGGTTCGCTCGCCGCAGTGGTACACTTTCCCGGTTTCATGGAGGATTTCCGGTGAACATTGGCGACGCTCGCAATTTGATTTCTAATTCCGCTCGGCATATCGCTGCAAGAATTGCGCGCATGAAACGGTTCACGCGATTCGCGTTCGCCTGCGCGCTCGCGGTCTTCGCGGCGCTCGGCGCGGCGCACGCCGTTCGCGCCCAGCAGATTCCTCCGGAGCTTTACTCGAAGCTGAAGTGGCGCCTCATCGGCCCGTTCCGCGCGGGCCGCGTCACTTCCGTCACCGGAATTCCCGGCAACACGGCCGTGTATTACATCGGCACGCCCGGCGGCGGTGTTTGGAAAACCGTTGACGGTGGATCGGTATGGACGCCAATCTTCGATGACGCGCGCGTTGCTTCCGTCGGCGATGTCGCCGTGGCGCGCACGAACGCAAGCATCATATATGTCGGCACCGGCGAGCAGACCGTCGGCAACGGCATGTGGAAGTCCATCGACGCGGGCGCATCATGGAATCACATCGGCCTCGAGCAAACACATTTCATCTCCACCGTCCTCATTGATCCGAAAAATCCCGATATTGTCCTCGTCGCCGCTCTTGGCGACCGCACCTCCGGCGATCAGCGCGGCGTGTTCCGCACAACCGACGGCGGCAAATCCTGGGCGCGCACTCTTTATCGCGACGAAACAAGCGGCGTGATTGACATGACCTATGACCCGAGCGCGCCCAGCATCGTCTTCGCCGCATTCCAGCGCCGCCCCGGCGGACCAGGTGGCGGCGGCGGCGGCGGCGGCGGCAGGGGTCGCGGCGGCGCCGCTGCAGGCCTGCAAATCGAAATCTACAAATCCACCGACGCGGGCGTCAATTGGCTACCGCTCAACTCAACCGGATTGCCTGCCGCCGACCTCGGCCGCATCGGCATCGTCGTCGCGCCCGGCACGAACGGCCAGCGCGTGTACACCATTGTGAATCAGGGCGTTTTCCGCTCCGACGACAGCGGCGCCACTTGGCAGCGCGCGACCACCGACCCTCGCATCGTCAGCAGCGGCTACTTCGGAAAAATTTTTGCCAACCCGCGCGATCCCGACGACATCTTCATCGGCCAAACTTCGATGTACCGATCCACCGACGGCGGCCACAACTGGTACGCATTCAACGGCGCGCCCAGCGGCGACGACTTTCACGTTATCTGGGTGAATCCGGAAAATCCTCGGTACATGATTCAAGGCGTGGATCAAGGCGCAATCATCAGCGAAGATGGCGGCAATACCTGGAGCTCGTGGTACAACCAGCCCACGGGCCAGCTCTATCACGTCACCACCGACAATGAATTTCCTTACATGGTCTATGGATCGCAGCAGGATAGCGGCACCGTCGGAATTCCCAGCCGCGGCATGAACGGTGAGATTACGGACGCCGACCGCATTTCCGTAGGCGGCTTTGAGTTTTCCTATCTCGCCGCGGACCCGCTCAATCCGAACTATATTTATTCCAATAGTTGGTACAGCAGCGTCATACGCTTCGATCGCCGCACCGGGCAAGTCGCAACCGTTTTTGTTCGCGGCGCGGAAGATCGCGTCGTGCAAATGCCGCCGCTCGTTTTCTCACCGCAGGATCCGCACACACTTTATTTGGCCACGCAATACGTTTTGAAAACTACCGACGGCGGTATGAATTGGTCGAAGATCAGCCCCGATCTCGCGCCTCCAACTGCGCCGCCTGCGGGCGCAAATCCGGGCGCGGGCGGAGCAGGCGGTGGGCGCGGCGGCGCAATTTTCGCGCTAGCGCCTTCGCCCATGCCGCACAGCAATGTCATTTGGGCGGGCACGTCAAACGGACACATTCAGCTGACCAAAGATGGCGGGAAGAATTGGGCGGATGTTTCGCCAAAGGATCTTCCCGCTGGACCCAACGGCGCCCCGCTCCCCGCGACGGTGCAGATTATTGACGCATCGCATCACGACGCCAGCACAGCCTACGCTGCAATCACCAGTTTCAATAGTGACGCGCCAATGCTTTATCGCACGCATGATGGCGGCGTCACGTGGCAAAAAATAGTTAATGGGTTGCCTCCCGACGCGATCGTGCGTTTTGTTCACGAGGACACGGTTCGCAAGGGCTTGCTCTTCGCAGGTACCGAAACCGGCATGTGGGTTTCATTCGATGACGGCGACAACTGGCAATCGCTGCAGTTGAATCTGCCCGTCACCTCGATGCGCGATCTCGTTGTTCACGGCAACGATCTTGTGCTCTGCACCTACGGACGCTCGATTTATATTCTCGACGATATCAGCCCGCTCCGTCAGGCTGACGCGCAGGTCACCGCCAAAGATGCGTTTTTATTTCCTCCCTCAAATGCTGTGCGCACACGCTGGGACGTCAATCAGGACACGCCAACTCCGCTCGGCACCGCCGCCGGCCCGAATCCTCCCGACGGCGCAATCTTCGATTACTTTCTGAAGAATGCGGCGTCCGGTGAAATGTCGCTCGACATTCTAGACTCCAAGGGCAATCTCGTGCGCCATTACACAAACGTTCCGCCTCCATTGCCCACGCTGCCAGCGAACGTGCCGGAGTATTGGTTCGCGCCGCCCAGCGTTCTGACCACAACTCCCGGCGCCACGCGGTTCGTGTGGGATTTGCGCTATGGCGATCCGGACGTGCTGCCTTACAGCTACTACGGAAATATTCTTGACTACATCGAATACACGCTCGCCGATCACGCCATCCCCTTCGATACGCCGCGAGTGCAGCCGCAGGGCCCGCTCGCCGTGCCCGGCACTTACACCGCCGTGCTCTCCGTCAACGGGCAGAAGTATCAGCAAAAACTCACAGTGACCATTGACCCGCGCGTCAAAGCCACTCAAGCGGATCTTGAAGAACAACTCGCCTGGGCGCAGAAAGCCACGCGCGGCCTGTCGGTAGCGACGGGCGCCTACCACCAACTCTCGGTGCTGCTTGACGCCATTGCCGATCGGCAGAAATCCGCCGCTTTGGATGCCGATCTCACCGCGGCGCTTAAATTGGCTGGTGAAAAAATCCTTGAGGTTCGCGAAGGTACTCGCCCGCCCGCCGATGCGCCGCCTGGAACCTTGCCAACACCCGGCGTCGGCCCGATCAACAGGGAACTCGCGCGCACCTTCGCGATGATCGAAAGCGGCGACATGCGCCCCTCGGAAACCGCGAAATCCAGCGTGCAGGAATTGTGCGCCGCGCTCGACAAGGATTTGAATGCCTGGCGGTTGTGGGACGCACAAACGCTCCCCGGCTTAAACATGCAGCTTGCGTCGCATCAACTCGCGCAACTTCCCAAGGCTCCAAATTTTCCCGCAGCTGGAGCCTGCGGGCAATTCGGGCCCATTCACACAATCACCGTGAAATAAATATCGTTGACACGCGCGCCCTCTTTCTCTACTATCGCTATCGTCTTTCGATGTCGAAACACGATAATAATTCGCATCACCGCCTTCCCGAAACGATTGGGCGCGAGATCTACTCTGGTTTGATCCGCATCCACATCCTCTACCACGCTTGCGAAGAGCCGATTTTCGGCCTCGGCATGATCGAAGAGCTGCAGCGCCACGGATACAAGCTCAGCCCGGGAACCCTTTATCCCTTCCTGCACGGTCTTGAGCGAAAGGGCCTTCTGCGGTCCCGCCCGGTGCGCGCCGGGCGCTGGACGCGCCGCGAATACACAGCGACACCTGCTGGCCATCACCTGCTCAAGATTGCCAAGAAACGCGTAAGGGAGTTGTTCGGAGAAATTTTTGAAGTGAAGTGAAGGAGGGCCGATGTCTACCGCCAATCGCAGCATCATGTGGAGAATACTAGTCGCGGCCGCGCTTCTTATTCTATTTGCGCTGGCGCCTGTTCCCGCGTGCTCCGCACAATCAGCGCCCGCCGAGCCTCAATCCTGCACACTTCAGCAAGCGATTGACTATGCCCTCGCTCATTATCCCGCCGTGCGCGCGGCGCTCAGCCAAATCGCCGCGGCGCACGCGGGCATCGGAGTCGCGCGAACTGCGTACATTCCCCAACTGAACACCCTCTATCAATTGAACCGCTCCACGCTCGATAACATCTTTGGCCAGACTTTGCCGCAGTCCGTTCTTCCCTCAATCACCGGGCCGGTCTTCGCCAACGGCGACACTGACAATACTTGGAACAGCGCCGCGGGCGCGCTATTCAACTGGCAGCCATTCGATTTCGGATACCGCAGCGCTTACGTAAACGTTGCGCGCGTGGGTGAAGCAAATGCATCCGCGCAGGCAAACATCACGCGTCTTGACGTCGCCATCACCGTGATGAATTTCTACTTTAATGTCGTCTCCGCGCAAAAAATCACGATTGCCGCCGCCTCGAACGTGAAGCGCCGCGAAGCGTTTGCGATGTCCGTCGGCGTCCTCGTTGATAACCAGCTTCGCCCCGGCGCCGATTATTCGCGCGCGCAGGCGGACCTCGCCCAGGCCCGCACGCGCCTTATTCAAGCGCAGACCGCGGAGAAGTCCGCGCGCGCTGGATTTGCCTCGCTGCTTGGATTGTCCGCCTCTGACGTAGAAGTTGTTTCCGGCCCGCTTTTGAGCGATACACCACAACCGCCGCTGGAAGATGCGCCTGCCGCGCGCAATCCTATCGTTGCCGCGCAAAAAGCCCGCGTGGATCTTGTCCATGCGCGCGAAAAAGTCCTCGATAAATCCTACGTCCCGACTTTCGCATTTCAGGCCGCGCTCTGGGGGCGCGGAAGTGGAGCGGAGATCAGTGGATCGGTGGACCCCGGCGCGGCGGGTCTCGCGTTGCAACGGATGAACTGGGCAACAGGAATTCAGATCACATTTCCTGTCCTTCAGATTTTCACCATTCGCGCACAAAAACGCGTCGAAGCCGCGAACGAAGCCGCGGAACGCGCCCGCTATGACCAGACGGTGCAGGATCTTTCGGGCCAGGTCGCGCAGGCTCGCGCCGAATTGGAAGGCTCGCGCGAAATCTCACAAAACACGCCCGTCGAGCTTTCCGCCGCGCAGGACACCGAACGCCAAGCCCGTGCGCGGTATCAGGCGGGCCTCGCAACAATTGTTGAAGTCTCCGACGCCGAGGCGCTGCTCGTGCAAGCTGAAATTGATGACGCCCTCGCGCGCCTTGGCGTGTGGCGCAGCATGGGAGGAGTCGCGGCGGCGCAGGGCGACCTCCAGCCATTTTTGCAAATCGTGCAGAAGGCGGGCCATTAGCCGGATCTATGCGCAGATGCGGAGCGATGATGAGCGCGGCGATCTTAGGAATTAAAAGGGAGAAATGATTCCGTGTGGTTGATCCGATTGGCGATGCGGCGTCCGATTGCGGTGGTTGTTGCCGTAATCGCGGTCGCGCTTTGCTCCATTCTGGCCGTGCGCCAGATGCGTGTTGACATTTTTCCGGATCTGAATCTTCCGGTAATTTATGTCGCGCAGCCCTATGGCGGAATGTCGCCGCAGCAGATGGAAGGCTATCTCGTCTACTACTACGAATATCACTTCCTCTACATCAACGGAATTGAAAGCGTCGAATCAAAATCCATCCAGGGCGCGGGCCTCCTCAAACTTACGTTTCACCCCGGCACGGATATGAGCCAGGCGTTGGCGCAAACGATCTCCTACGTGAATCGCGCCCGGGCGTTTATGCCGCCCGGGACCGTTTCGCCATTCGTCGTGCGCTTTGACGCCGGGACCGTTCCCGTCGGCTATCTGGTTTTTTCCAGCAAGACGCGGAGCGTTGGCGAAATCCAGGATCTCGCCCTCAACCGCGTGCGCCCCGTCTTCGCAACGCTGCCCGGCGTCACTTCGCCGCCGCCCTTCGGTGGAAATCAACGGACCATCGTCATCAACGTCAATCCAGATCGCTTGAAGGCATACAACATGTCGCCGGATGACGTTGTGAAAGCGATCAGTTCCGGAAATATCATCATGCCCGCGGGCACGGTGGACACTGGTGATTTGCAGCGAATTGTCCCAATGAATTCTGTTGTCCCCAATTACAAGGAACTGCTCGATTTGCCGTTGCGCACCGGTTCAGGCCCAACTGTTTTTGTCCGGGACGTTGGCACTGTTGACGATTCGACGGACATACTTGCCGGATACGCGCTGGTGAATGGGCGCCGCGCCGTTTACATCCCCGTCACCAAGCGGCCGACATTTTCCACGCTGAGCGTTGTAAAACAGGTGAAGGAAAGCATCTCGCGATTTCAAACTCTCGTGCCGCAGGATATCGAAATCACTTACGAATTTGACCAGTCGGGTTATGTCAGAGGCGCATTGTTGTCTGTTGTCCGCGAAGGGTCGCTCGGCGCTCTGCTGGTTGGGCTGATGGTCTTTCTGTTCCTTGGTGACTGGCGCAGCTCACTCATCGTAATCACCACGATTCCGCTGGCGTTGCTCACCGCAGTCGTCGCGCTTTGGGCAGCGGGCCAAACCATCAACATCATGACGCTCGGTGGTTTGGCTCTGGCGGTGGGCGTTCTGGTGGATGAGGCCACCGTAGAAATCGAAAACATTCACGTGAGCCTGGGTGAAGCGAATACGAAAGCGCGCGCGGTGATTGACGCAACGCGGCGAACGGTGATTCCGCGTTTTCTCTCGATGCTTTGCATCCTCGCTGTGTTCGTGCCGTCGTTTTTCATGACCGGGGTCGCTCAATCTCTTTTCGTGCCGCTTTCGCTTGCCGTCGGCTTCTCGATGGCCGCTTCCTATCTGCTCTCAGGATCGCTTGTGCCGGTGATGTGCGTTTGGCTCCTAAAATCGCCAAAACACAACGAAGGCGGCGGCCCAACCCGGTTTGACCGCGTGCGAAATCGGCTTGGCCGCGTCCTCGAATTTCTTATGCCCTTCCGAATTGCCCTGGTCGCGGTTTATGTGCTGGCCGCGGCGGCGGTCATCTTTGGCGTAGGCTCTCTCGCAAAACGCGAACTTTTCCCACGCGCGGCCGCCGGACAATTCCAGTTGCGATTTCGCGCACCGGCAGGTACTCGCGTGGCAACCACCGAGCAGCTTGTCACGCAAGTGCTCGATGGCATTAGCCGTGCCGCCGGACCGGAAAATGTTTCCATCACCCTGGGCTACGTCGGCCTACAGGGATCAAGTTATCCGATAAACACGGTTTATCTCTGGACCAGCGGGCCACAGGACGCTGTGATGAATGTGGGCCTCAAGCCCGGCGCAAACATTTCCATCGATAAACTCGAGGATGATTTGAGAAAATCTCTGCCGCCGAAATTTCCTGGTTGTGAATTCTCCTTTCAGCCCGCCGACATCGTCAGCCAGATCATGAACTTTGGCGCGCCTACGCCCGTCGAGGTCGCCATAGTCGGAGGCGATCTCGCCACGGACCGCGCTTTTGCCGAGAAAATCCGCGCTCAACTTGGAGGCATCAGTTCTCTTCGTGATTTGCAGTACGAACAATCGCTCGATTATCCGAGCATTAATGTGAACGTGGATCGCGCGCTCGCGGGCCAACTGGGTGTTACGGTCGAACAAGTGGGCAGATCCGTCGTCGCCGCGACGTCGTCGAGCCGTTTCGTTACGCCAAATTATTGGGCGGACCAGCGCACTGGAGTTTCGTATCAGGTGCAGGTTCAGATCCCGCAGCCTCGAATCAGTTCCAAGGAAGACGTCGCAAACATTCCTGTCACCCCCGGCGGCTCTCCTTTTCCACTACTCAGTGATGTGGCGAAAACAAGTTATGGAAATGTAATCGGAGAATACGACCGCGTGAATGGGCAGTTCATGGTCACTCTTTCCGCCAATGTCGCGGGCTCCGACCTGGGGCGCGCCGCCACAGAGATAGATCGAGCGATTGCGCGAGCCGGAGATCCGCCGCGCGGCGTCACCGTGCTGGAGCGCGGGCAGATTGCCCCGATGCGCGACACCTTTGGAAATCTGGCGATTGGGCTGGGAGTTTCCGTTGTCGCTGTCTTTCTTTTGCTTGCGGCTAACTTTGAATCGTTGAGCCTTTCACTGGTGGCGCTCTCCTCGGTTCCTGCGGTGGTTTGCGGAGTGATCGTCGCGCTCGTTGCCACCAGCACCTCCGTCAACGTGCAATCTTTCATGGGCGCGATTCTCGCGATCGGCGTCGCACTCGCAAACTCCATCTTGTTGGTTACATTCGCCGAACGCTTTCGCCGCGAAGGTGTGACATCGGCGGACGCTGCAATCCGCGCCGCACAAACGCGCCTGCGGCCCATATTAATGACCAGCCTCGCGATGATCGTTGGAATGATTCCGATGGCGCTCGTCAACGAAGCAACAGCGCCGCTCGCTCGCGCCGTCATCGGTGGACTGCTGTTCGCAACACTAGCGACATTAATCATTCTGCCGTCGGTTTTCGGAATAGTTCAGGCGCGAGCGAGGATCGATTCGGGTTCTCTGGATCCCGACGACCCCGCGAGCAAGTACTCTGATGGCGCCGGGAAAGTTTCGTGATGACTGGAGCCGCGCAATGAAACAAATACAACGCATATTGATAATCACTCCGCTGCTCGCATTTGCCGCGAGTGGCGTCATGACCAGCGGCTGCGGCTCGGAGAGCAATGCGCCAGCGCCGGGCGCGAACCCGCAGGCCAGCAATGCGCCAACCGACGTGGATGTCGTCAAGGTCGCCACGCAAAAACTGGACACTGTCGTGACGCTGCCGGGCGAACTGACTCCCTACGAAATGGTCGCCATCTATCCGAAAGTCACTGGATACGTTAAATGGATCAGCGTAGATCGCGGATCTCGCGTGAAGCAAGACGAAGAGATCGCGCAGCTCGAGGCTCCGGAATTGGTCGCACAGCGCGCGGAAGCCGAATCGAAATTGCAGGCAGCGCAAATGCAACTTGGTGTGGCGCAGGCAAAATTCGCCGCGGATCAGGGCACCTATGAGCGGCTTTCGGCCGCCGCGAAAACTCCCGGCGTTGTTGCGGGCAACGATTTGCAAATTGCATCCAAGGCCGCGGACGCGGACCGCGCGGGCGTCGCAGCGCTGGAAGGCGGCGTTGCTGCCGCGCGCTCCGCGCGCGATTCAGTCGCGCAAATAGAAAATTATCTGCGAATCACTGCACCATTTGACGGCATTGTAACGGAGCGCAACGTCCATCCCGGCGCGCTCGTCGGGCCCGCGAGCGGCGCGCAATCGGGTACGCAGGCGAGCTCACCAATGGTGCGCATCGAAATGCTCGGGCGGCTGCGGCTCGTCGTGCCCGTGCCGGAAACCGATGTCGCAAACGTGCCGCAGGGCGCGCAGATCAAATTCACCGTCCCCGCGTTTCCGACCGAGACGTTTCAGGCGCCGGTCGCGCGCGTCTCCCACGCGATTGACGAGAAGACTCGGACGATGCCGGTCGAACTCGAAGTATCGAACGCCGCGGGAAAGCTGACGCCGGGGTCTTTCTGCCAGGTGCAATGGCCGGTGCGACGCGCAACGCCGTCCAATTTCGTTCCGCAATCGGCGATCGCAACGAACCAGGAGAGGACATTCGTGATCCGCATTCCGTTAGCCGGCGCGAACGCTGGCAAAGCCGAATGGGTTGACGTCAAAGCCGGCGCAAGTATTACGACCGCTTCCGGGACGCTCGTCGAAGTTTTCGGCGATTTGAAAGACAGCGACCAAGTTGTTTTGCGCGCGACAGACGCGATTCGCCCGGGCACTCCGCTAAAATTTCGGCAACCAACCGGGGGCAAATCCTAGCGATGAATCGCTTTACTTATACGACGTCCGGAAACGCCCCGATCACTTGAAAGCACACCGCGTACTCGGATGGTTTTTCTTCCGGCAACTGGATCCGCAGTGCAGAGTCGTCCTGAACCCACTTCACTGTTTTGAGTTCGCCACGGTCGAGAATGGAGACATACCTAATCTTTGATGACACGTAAGGGCTTTTGGCTCCCAATTCGGGTATAACTTTTTCCATTGGAGATCCACGGTCAGGCCAGCCCATCACAAATACATTCAGATGAGATCGGGTCCTCGTGAAGCGGACATCGTCAAACGTAAGGTCTTTGCGATTGCTTTCATTGAAGCTGGCGGAGCCGGGCGCAATTTGCGTGGCCGGGCCGGATCCAAATATTCCCCAGGGTTCCGTTCCGTAGAGTGAACTACCATTGATGTCCATCCATTTTGTAATCTCGTTGAGAATGTGCATCTCGCGGTCATCCAGCATTCCACTGTTCGGCAAAGGAAAATTGAGCATCAAGTTGCCGTTGCGGCTGACGACGTCCACGAGCATGTCAATCACGCGCTTGGGAGTCTTATAGGTGATGTCGCGGTTGTAGTGCCAATCGCCGATGCAAGTGTCGGTTTGAAAAGGGCGTGGCCAGATACTGTCCACGAGGCCGCGCTCCACATCGAGGACACAAATCCCAGCATCGGAATCCTCTCGGCGCTTGCTGGTGAAAACGGCATCGCACAAGCCTGCGTGCCGGGCCGCGCTGGTGTTGTAGAGGTGCGCGACGAGGCCCAGGCCGTAGCCCTCAAACTGGATATTGCCGTCGCTGTAGATCATGTCCGGCTGGTAATGGTCAACCAGATCCTTGATGCGCAGGAACCAATGTCGCTTCCAAGTTTCCGGGATGCCGACTTCGTTCCAACCGAAATCCACCGGAGGTATCGCGATGAGTTCGCTGTAATCGTGATAGAGGTCCGCGAATTTCGGGTCGGCTCCGTCGTATGGGACACCAGCGAGCGGGCCATCTTTATCGCTGCGATGGCTTACACCGAACCATTTGTAACTGATCCAGAGATGATCGCTCACTCCAAAAGGCAACTCGTGTTTTCGAGCGGCATCGCGCCACAGTCCGACAATATCTTTCTTCGGGCCCATGTTCACGGAGTTCCAGCGCGTGTGCTTTGAATTCCAGAGATCGAAGTTGTCATGGTGCACGCCCATGCTCATGAAATATTTCGCGCCGGCCTTTTTGTAGAGACCCATGAGAAAGTCAGGGTCAAATTTGTCGCCCTTCCAGGTTGGGATCAAATCTTTGTGGCCGAAATTCGAGGGATGGCCGTAATGTTCGACGTGATATTTGTTCTGGCGCGAACCCTGGATGTAGATGTTGCGCGCGTACCAATCGCCGGCTTCGGCGGCGGACTGCGGTCCCCAGTGTGCCCAGATTCCGAACTTAGCTTTACCAAACCATTCGGGAATTACATAGTGCGACAACGATTCAAGGGTGCCTTTAAACGGGCCATCGGCAATTCGAAAATTGGGGAAGGTCGCAGCCTGACCGAAGAACGGCAACGCGCGGGCTAAGCGAGCGGCGAGAGCCGCAGGCATGGCGCTTGCAAGAAGTTGCATTGCTTTTCGGCGCGTGATCATTGTTTTTTCAGAGCGGCTTCGGCAGCGGCGCCGTCGAAGAGTTGGAATTCGCGGATGCGCGGCGGCGCGGCCGCGGAAATTATGACGAGGCGGACGCGGTCCGTGGTTGTGCGCGCGAACTTATCAATTTTCTTGTGGCCGATGGATGTGCCGGTGTAGAGCGTCGTCCATTTATTTTCAACCATCGCTTCGATTGCATACTTCTCGATTTGCTGGCCATCGCCGAGCCATTCCATGGTGAGCGCGCGATCAATGGTGATCGGCGTTTCAAAAGCAAAGTTGAGCGTGGCGGAGCGGGCGTCTTGCGGAGCACTCCAAAAAGTGTCCGGGTCACCATCGTTTGCGGCGGCGGCATTCGTGATGGCCGCATTGCGGGCGAGATTTTTGTCCGGGCCGTAGATGTCGCGGACGACATCGCCGAATTCGGCGAGGCGCTGCACATCGGAATCGGGGAGCAGACCGCGGCTATCGGGAGCGAGACCGAGCATGAGTTGCGCGCCGCGGCCGACGGTCTTTTCGTATGTATCTAGAAGTTCGGCGACGGACTTTAAACTTTTTTCGTCATTCGGATGCCAGAACCAGTGATCTTTGCGCAGGGGCGTGTCGGCTTCGGCGGGGCGCCAGCGCAGATAGCCGTGCAGGTCGAGCACGTTCCAATTCTCCTCCGATGCGAAGCCGCTCTCGTTGCCGACCCAGCGAATGTCGTCATATTTCAGGAGCGCCGCGTCGGCGAAGACGAGCGCGTTCGGCTGATAGACACGCAACTGGGAAACGTAACGATCGAAGTCGTAGACGTGGCCCTCACTGCCGGCGCCATCGAGCCAGAATTCTTCGAGCGGGCCATAGCGCGAAGTGAGTTCGATGAGTTGCGCGACGTAGTGGTCGTCATATTTCTTGCTGTCCTTGTAAGACGGCTCGTGACGATCCCACGGCGAGAGATAGACGCCGAATTTCATTCCGGCTTTGCGAACGGCGTTTGAAACATCGCGGACGGCGTCGCCGCGGCCATCGCGCCAGGGACTGGACTTCACGCTGTAATCGGTCTGGCCGGTAGGCCAGAGGCAGAAGCCGTCATGATGCTTTGCGACGAAGACGAGATAATTTGCTCCGGCAGATTTCGCGGCGGCAACCCACTGTGCGGGATCAAACTGCGTTGGATTGAAAACTTTCGGATCGGCGGCGCCGTCGCCCCATTCGCGGGCCATGAAAGAGTTCGGCCCGAAGTGGATGAGGACGCCGATTTCGAGGTCCTGCCAGGCCGACTGCTGCGGGCTGGGCTTGATGTCGGTGAAGCTCTGAGCCGCGACGGTGGCGGCCACGGCAACCAAGAAGGGGAGGGCGATAATTGCGAAGCGGTTCCTCATAGCGGCGGATGATACCCCAATCGGAGCCGCAAGTGACTGGTTCTCAATGGGGCGATACCCCCCACCCCCTATCTTTTTGTAAGAGTGTGATTCTAAACGACTTACGGCAACAGAGTGCGGTAAGAGTGTGATTCTAAAGGACTTACTTGTATTCCGATTTGGTAAACTAAACATAATGGATTCAATCACTTACGATGTCGCTGAAGAATTGGCATGTAAGAGTGTGCGCCTAAAGGACTTAAAGTCGTTTAGAATCATACTCTTACGAGGTGGCTCAAATAAGAGTAATTCTCGCTTTCGGCAGGGGCGACTCCGTGCCTACATGCAGGCAGGTTTCCCATTTTGGAACTGAATTCGAAACGGGCGTCGCAATCTGCGCTGCAGATTACCATAGAGTTACCGGCGGTGTCAATAGAATTCTGGGGGAAAAATTTACACGGTAGGGCATTGCGACGGGCTTTACCGGCGAGGCTTGGGGCGAGGGGCGGGATGAAGGGTGGGCCTTCGGCGCTTGGTTGGGGGCTTGGCGGCTGCTGCGGCGGCGGAGCGTTGGGCGCTGAGGAGGAGGTCGCGCAGGGCCTCGGTCTGGATCCTTGCGACGCGGACGAGGATCCAGGGGTAATGCAGATAGTGATCCGTGATGAAGTAAGTGTCGGGGTCGGCGGCGATCATGTCATCGCGCTTGTCAATGTCCATGCGGACGACAAGGGATTTGCCGTCTTGATGGAAGCGGGCGAAGAGCGCGCCGCGGACTTTGAAACCGGGAGTGCCATAGGAGCTGACCTCCTCGACGCCGTCGAGGGAGAGGGCGACTTGGCGGACGGTGGAAAAGGTGACGGACATACTCAAGTGACTCGCGAAGCAAAACGAAAAGACCTTTGCCAAGTTCCTGCATGCACCATGATATCAATTTTGGGGAGATTTTAGGGCCGCAGCGAGTATTGGTTTGGTCCAGTCTGGAGCGGCGGGGAGATCGCAAGTGGCAACTACTTTGCCGTCAGACATATGAAGAATTAGCATTGGATGAGGGCTTGCACCGGTGCGCGGATCGGCTTCCTCGCTGTTGTCATAGACCCGAAGCTCAGTCAGACGAGGAAGGAGATGTATCAGATTCAGACGGCTGCTGTCATAGCGTGCGCGAATTTGTTCGGGTGGAATATCGTGGCCGCCAAGAGCAACACGGGAGCGGACCCGCCCAATATGTAGACCGGAGGATCTTAAGGCAACATACCAAACGCGGACTTCGATTCCCGCTGACAGGGCCGAATCGAGTAGAGCAGTGATCGTTCTGCCACCGAGTGTCGTCTCAAACGCGAAGTCGAGGCGATCCGAAATGGCGCGTTGGAGAAGACGAGCACCCTCGATCCAAGCCTTGCTATTCGCTTCGAATTGGGTGATGACGGGATCGGCGGCTCGGAAGAGCTTCGCGGCTTCATCCGGATTGTAGAACTCAACCCCTTCTTGCATGAACATTGCGCCCGCGACGCTGCTTTTTCCACCACCATTCGTACCCGCCAAGACGTAGATACAGGACATTGAGGGCCGCGTTAACTGCGCTTGCGGGCGGCTGCCACCGCCGCTTTTCCCAATTGCTGCGGTGTAGCATTGAAGGCCGCGCGCATCCCTGCTCGAGATCTTGGAGTCTGCATCCTGGCGAGAAGCGCATCGAATTCGCCACTGAGGGCGTTGAGTCTTGCCGTTGGGGCCTGCGAGAGACTGTTGAACTCTTCCACGGAAATCAAAACCGCCTTTGGAGCATCGTGTCTGGTAATGATCACCCTACCGCCTCGAATAACTGTTTCAAGGATGCGGCCAAACTCATTCTTGGCCTCGGTGGCAGTGATGGAAGACATGGGAACGAATGCCTCGTGGTTCGCGAGAAGGGAGCGGGTCTTGCGTGCATTGGAGGCTTTCAAGGGTTTATCTCCTCAATGGCTATATTAGCCAATTCAGGTGATAAGGTCAATATGCCGAAGATGGGGATGTGGCGGACTGTCTGAGGAGAATCACTGGATGAGGGTGGGATAGAGGCGGGCGGCGATGGCGGTGAGGACGAGGAAGATGGCGGCCATGACTCCGAAATCGACGGGGAGGGAATGGATGGTTTGACCTCCCGTGATCATGAGGCCGCGGAGGGAATCGACAAGATAGGTGAGCGGGTTTGCGAGCGCGACGGCGCGGAGCCATCCGGGCATGATCGCGATGGGATAGATGGCGTTGCTGGCAAAGAAGAGCGGCATGGTGAGCACCTGGCCGATGCCCAAGAAACGCTCGCGGGATTTCACGATGCAGGCAATGATGAGCGAAAACGTGGAAAAAATCGCGCAGCCAAGCAACACGCCAAAGAGTACCCCGGCAATCGAGAGCGGATTCCACTGAATATCAATGCCCAGCAAAAAGGCGACGAAATAAATGATGGCGGTTTGCACGGCGCCGCGGAATCCTGCGGATACGGCTTTGCCGACGACGAGCGCGGCGCGGTGGGCCGGGCTGACGAGAAGCTTGTGGACGATTCCGAGGTCGCGCTCCCAGATGACGGCGATGCCATAGAAGATGGCGGTGAAGAGGACGCTCTGCGCGAGGATGCCGGGCGTCATGAAGGCGAGGTAGGAGACATCTCCCGTGGGGATGCCGCGAACGCGGCTGAAGACCTGCCCGAAAATCACGAGCCAAAGCACCGGCTGGACGGCGCGGCTGAAAAGTTCGGCGGGGTCGCGGAAAAGTTTCCGCAATTCGACCTGAGCGATGGCGCCGGTTTCGCGGAAGAAATCCGGGATGAGAGAAGGACTAGCCAAGGCGGCTGGCTGTGCCTCGAGTTCGCTGGACATCGAAGATGGACCCCCCTTCCTGGATGGCCGCGCCGCTGTAATGAATGAAGACGTCGTCGAGCGAAGCTGCAGGCCCAAGAGCGGCTTTCAATTCGGCGGGGGCGCCGGTGACGGCAATCTTTCCCAAGTGCATTAGCGCGAGTTCATCGCAAAGCGCGTCGGCCTCTTCCATGTCATGCGTGGTGATGAGGACGGTCATGCCGAAATCGCGGCGCAAGTCGCGGAGGCGGTCCCAAACAGTGCGGCGGGCGATGGGGTCGAGGCCGATGGTGGGCTCGTCAAGAAATAGAACGGCGGGACGATGGAGCATGGCCTGCGCGACTTCAAGACGGCGCACCATCCCGCCGGAGTAGGTGCGGACAAGGCGCTCGCCGGCGCCGGTGAGGCCCATGAATTGGAGCGCATCGGCGATCCGCGGCTTGCGATCGGGGCGCGGCATGCCGTAAAGCTTTGCGCTGAGCATGAGATTTTCAAAGCCGGTGAGCGCGCCATCGGCGGAAACAAGTTGCGGGACATAGCCGATGCGGCGGCGGACTTCGGCGGGGGATTTCACGATGTCGAATCCCGCGACAAGCGCAGTGCCCGCGGTTGGCGGGAGAAGGGTGGTGAGCATTTTTATGGCGGTGGATTTGCCGGCGCCGTTGGGGCCGAGGAGGCCGAAGATCTGGCCGCCCGGAACACGGAGATTGATCGCGTCAACGGCGGTGATGGGCCCGTAACGGCGCGTGAGGTTGAATGTTTGGATGGCGTTGGCGGGTTGGGTGGTCATTGGGCGGAACAAGGATGATAACGGGGGCGGCGCGGAGGGGCAAATTGATTGGAGGGGGATTCAACGCAGAGACCCGCCACGGCGGGCAGGCGCAGAGGGAACGGAGAATCCTCGGCGTGGATTATGTCTGTTGCTGCGCACAAGTATCCTTCGGCCACAAGGCGGCCTCATGATGACAACCAAAGAAAAAGGCCCACCTGAAGGCGAGCTCTACGAAGTCAAAAGCCAAGGCAAGTGAATTTATTTAGTCGCCGGAAGCGGAGGCGACGGCGGCGGTTTCTTGCGGAGCGGCGGTGGCAATCACGGGGGCGGTGGCGCCAGCCATCACCGAGCGGAACGGGTTATTGGGCCCGAGCATCGCGAGTTTGCGGGCAATGATGTCGGAGGAATACTTGCGCATGTAATGCGTGATGGTTTCGACGCGGATCTTTACGCTGCCCGCGGGCTTGGTGGAATCGAGATCGCCGAATTTGAAGAAGAGCGTGCCCGTAGCTTCGACGATGCGCTGCGCCGGGGTGTAGGTGGGCTGGTCCATACCGCATTCATAGCTGGAGAGACGGAGGACGCAGGTGGTCCACGGAAGGCGCGCGGCAACTTTGGCACCCCACATGATCTCATTGGTGTTGCTGCTGTAGGACGAAGTCCAAACGTCGGCGATGTCGAAAACTGTTTTGATGCGGCCGACGCGAAGGTCTTCCTCGAAAAGCCAATTCAGGATGTCCGGGTCGGTGGGGAAATACTGCATCCAGATGACAGGGAAGCCCTGGGCCTGGAGATCGCCTTCGATTTCGTGGCCGATGCCGGTGTCCATATGATAAGGACGGGCGACGACGAAAATGCACGGCTTGCCTTCGCGCGCGCACCATTCGAGGATGTCGCGGGTTTTCGCGCGAGCCTTGTCATTGAACCCGTCAAGGGCGCGATAGCCGGCCTTGACGGCGCGGTCGGTTTCTTCTTGCGTGAGATCGAAGGCGTCCTTGAGCGAGCCGAAAAGCTGGCTGGAGACAACTTCACGGTCGCCCAGGCTGACAAAGGGCGAGGCGTAAACGATATTGTTTTCGCCGAAGATGTCCCGTTCCTTGAGGAACCCGGCCTTGATGTTTTCGGGGCCGGCCATGACGCGAGTGCAGGTGAGGGTGTCTTGCACGTGGCCGCGCTGGAACGACGGCAGCGAATAAATCATAGGTGAAAGCAGGATATTGATTTTTTTCTTCTGGCCGAAGACGAGCTCGCCGTAATGGCCGCTGATGCACTTTACGGGGTAGCAGCAATCCACGGTGCCGCGCCCTTTGCCGAAGTCGCGGCCCTGCTCTTCGCTGGTATCTGAACTGAAAACGATATTTTCGGACTGAATGCCGAGTTCGCGCAGGAAGCCCACCCAGAACTGATGAGTGTTCCAGATGTTGAGGACCTTCGGGATCCCGACTCGGACCTGCGAACGGTCTTTAGGCTGTGGCGGTGGTCCGGCGGAAGCCTTCTTGCCGAACCAGGTCTGCAACGTTTGGAAAGGCATTCTTTGTTTTCTCGATTTCGGCCTTGATGGTTTTCATTTCGTTGATGTCTTCAACCAAACCCTTGGGACATGAATTGTTTACGATTACACGCTCCCAATTTTGCTCGAGCGGAATCTTGCTCCACATGCGGCCGGGCGCGCCGAGCAATTCAACGTCAATGAAGCTGCGCTGGCAATTCACGGGGCACCAGTGGCAAACGGTGTCCACGGCGGTGGTGCTCTTGTATTTCAACTCGTCGATGGCTTTGAAGCCGCGGAACTTTGTTTTGCCGCCCGCATCGACCCAGTCAACGGCAACGAGAGCGGCACCGATGGCCCCCGCTTCGCCGGAATAGGGGTGGACAACGACATCGGCATCGGGAACCTTCGAGCGGATGAAATCCACCTGCGTTTTCACTACGGCTAGATTCTTGTGCGTGCCGCCCTGCAGGATGAATTTCTTGCCGACAACGCTGAGGTTGTTGAGGCCGCCGGCATAAATCCAAACGTTGAGCGGGAGGATGGCGCAAAGCGCGGCGAGGATTTCCTCTGCCTGCCAGCCCTTGCGCTGCTGGTTGACGATGTCACTTTGCAGGAAAACGCCGCAACCCATGGAAAGCTGAGGCATGGCCTGGGCGCGGAAGGCGCTGTCCGCCATTTCGCTGAGCGGGATGCTGAAGCGCTCGGCGACGCCCTGCAGGAATGCGCCGTTGCCGGAGGAGCATTGCGAGTTAAGGCGGAAGTCAGAAACCGTGCCGTTGTTGAGGAGCATGATCTTGACGTCAACGCCGCCGACGTCGCAGATGCAATCGGCGTCCGGGAAGAAATGCAGGCCCGCGCTGGCATGGGCGATGGTTTCAACGATGGCGCAGTCGGCGCCAATGATGCCCTTGAGGAGATCCTTGCCGTAGCCAGTGATGGCGGTGGCGAGAATTGGAGTGCCGTCAAGCGCTATGCGAACCTGATCGAAGAGCGACTTGGCGTCCTCGATGGGATTGCCCTTGCTGAGCGCGTAGCAGGAGAAAACGATCTCTTTATCGGGCGAGAGGCAGACGGCTTTGGCGGTGGTGGAGCCGAAATCGCAGCCGATGACTACGCCGGTGAGTTTTTCCGCGACGGGGGCGATTTGCGCGGCAAGAGCGGGAGCGATATGGCCGTTACCATTGCCATTGCCGTTTCCATTCGTGTGGCCACTGCCATTCACATGGCCGTTTCCGTTCGCGTGGCCATTTCCATTGGCAATCGCTGCGGCTGCGGCAGATGCAGCGGCTGCTTTCTTTGCATCCGCGAGCGGATTCCTCGGCTCGGTGAATTCATCCCTAAAGGCCTGGAGGTCGGCGTCGCTCTTGCAGAGTCCGCCACGGCCCTGCTTTTTCTTTTCTTCGTACTGGCCTTCGTTGATCCACCAATCGAGTTTCTTGGTGCCCTTATAGATGCCGACGGAGGGATCGTCCCTGCGGCTGACTTCGATGCAGCCAAGCGCGGCGTAATAAAGCGCGTCATCGGGGACCTTGATGAGTGCAGCGAGATTATTTGGATCGAATTCGACCTTGCGTTCTTTCCAGAGCTTCGCGAGATGGTGGCGCCAGGCTTCCTGCAGTCCCTTGAAGAAAAGATTTGGGCCGCCGAGGAGAAGGATTTCCGGCATCGGCGTGTTGCCGCGGGTGAGTGTGCCGAGGTTCTGGTAGACGACCGCCTCGAAAAGGGAAGCGATAATTTCTTCGATGGGCACGCCGGCCTTGAGCAAGCTATTTGAATCGGCTTCGGCGAAGATGCCGCACTTGCTGCTGACTTTGTGGAGCGTGTAGCCCTGATACTTCATGCGGGCAAGCTGTTCGGAAGGGATTTCGAGCTTGCGGGCAGTTTTTTCGATAAAGGTGCCCGTGCCGCCGGAGCAGGCACTCTGCATCAGCACTTGCTTGCTCTTGGCATCGCCCTGGCCGGTGAAGAAGATGGTCTTCATGTCTTCGCCGCCGATTTCGCTGACGAAGCGGACGTTGGGATGGAATTTATCCACTGAAGCGGCGACGGCGACCACTTCCTGTACAAATTTAGCACCGACCAGCGGGCCGATGATTCCCGCGCCGGAGCCGGTGAAAAAAAGGCGGTCCGATTCCGGCGAGTAGCCGAACTGGGATTCAAGTCGCGTGAGGAACTCAAGAACCTTTTCGGCTTGCTTGGTGTTGTGGCGCTCGTAAGACTGCGAAAGGATTTCGCCCGACGGTGTGGTGAGCACGTATTTGCAGGTGGTGCTGCCGACATCCATGGCGCAGATTTTCGCGCTTCCCGGCTCGACGGTTGGGCCGACAGGGATTGACGCGACCGTGGGCGGAGGTACAGCCGCCAACGGTTTAATGCTTACGAGGCCATTGCTAGCCATTCAGGATCTCCAGGGACCGTTTGAAAAGAGTCCACGTACCCTCTCACGCTAAGTTACGCGCGGGTTCGTTGAACGTCAATTGACCGTCGCCGCCGAGCGAACCGGCTGCGCTTTGCCGGGTTTAATTTTACCCGTTTGAACGAGGTGCGTGACGTAATTCGCAGAAGTTCCGGCATAGCCCAGGTGCGGCACCTTATAGGTTGCGCGGCGCACTTCGGGATGCTTGGCTTCATAGGCACGGATGTCTTCCACGGTGACGCCGAGCTTTTCGAGCACCTGCTCGAATTCATTCGTCGAACGGCGCTTGGCTTCCGTGAGAATCATCTGAGTGCGGGACAGCGCGTGAATTTCCGCATCGCCCTTAATTTCGATGGGGGCGTAGAGCATGTCGGGATACTTGCCGAGCACGCCAGCCATCGAACCGATGGACATTGTGTTGGGCATGCAGGAATAAGGCGATAGCTCGCAAACCATGTGCGCTTTCTTGTGGTGGTAAGCGTAGAGCGCCTTGCCGACAAGCATGTGGCCTTCGCCGCCGCGAAGCTCATAGTGGTAGAAGGGCTCGGCGAGTTTGCGGAGTTCGACCTGATCGGGCAACTCATAAGGGATGTTGCCGGCAGCTTTGCGGAAGCGGTTATACGTGCCGCGGAAAACCTTTTCGATGGTGCGAAGGAGGGCTTCCTTCATCTTCTGGTTGCGGCTTACTTCCTGCCGGTGTTCGAGCTTGCGGATGTCCGGATGCATCAGATAATTCAGCCAGACGGCGACGGGCGGAGGAATTACCTCCGCGCCTTCGGCTTCGAGCCACCGCTTAATGTTGTAATTGCCTTCGCCTTCGTGCGTTTGCAGCCAGAACTCGCCAGTGATTTTTACTTTGGCGCGCGGGCGCAGACGATCCACTTCAATGGCGTCAAACATCTTGCGGACGTGCCGGATTGCCTTAGTGAAATAGCTGGTGGTCAAGTGCCAGCCGATTACGCTCCACTTGTTCTTCTGCACCGGGCGATTCAGGAAAGTCTTGTAGATGTACTCGACGCTTTCTTTGAGCACCTGGTCGGTCTGGCCCGGCTTCACTTCGTAGGGGCGCACCTGATATTCCAAGTCGGTGAGAATGTCACCGATAAGAATGCTCCAGATAAGGCCGAGGCTGAGCGGGAGATTGATCTCGAGTCCGCCGCCGCCGCTCGCGCCCTGATCGAGCTGGTCTTGCGCCAAAAGGAACATGCGGAAGTCGTTCAGGCCGAGTCCGCCGAGAGCCATGGAATAGGATTCATGATACTGACCGAATCGGCATGGACCGCACGCGCCCGCAGTCAGGTAGACGTACTTGTTGGCGACTTCTTCCTTACCCATTTGGGCGGTCTTTTCCTTCAGGAAACTCGCGAGGCTGCCGGTGGTGAAGATTGTGGGGCAGCACGCGCCGACGTCAATCAATTCTTTGCCGGCGTCAAGGTCGGCGCGGTTGATATTCGGAAGCGGCTCGGCCTTATATTTCAAATTGTGCATGGCGCCTTGGATGAGGCGCTCGTGTTTCCAAGTCAGACCCCCGAAGAGAATCGTGGTCTCTTCCCTCTGGGCACGTGTGAAGGGTTTCGGCTTATAGGCCATATAGTGCTTCACCGGCTTGATGTTCTGAATATTCTCTATAGGTTGGATCGTTTGAAGATTCCCCACGGTCCGCCTCCTCTCAGGCAGTGCTGCTAGACTGCGCTCGCCCCCCGGCGAGATACACCAATTCCGTCGGTCAATAATACCGTCCTGTGACTTATATCACAAAGCGCAAGCAGTGTTTAGCCCTAAAAGCGGACTACCCCCTAAAAACGCTAACAACCCCCACAGGCTCCGTTTCCCAGTATTTGGCCAGAGCGGGGTGGCGCAGGCCATTCCGGCGTATGAAATATGGTACACCCAAGAATAGCGCGCCGCCAATCAATTGAGAAACGATAGCCGTATGGAGCGCCCATTCCAGACCTGTCCGGTCCGCTATCGCGCCAATCATCACCGGAGCCGCCGCCATGGCAAATAAGTTCACGAAAGATGAATATAGCCCCAGGGCAGTGGCGTGGCCTCTGGATGGGATGACATCGTGAATCGTGGCCGTTACCGGGCCGTGATACCAGCTCAGAAAAAACGTACCAGTCCCGAATAGAATCGCGAAGTTCAGCTTGCTGTGAGAGTGCAATCCAAAGTAGATGAATGGACTGGCCATTGCGAATGCGAAGGGTACGATGACCGAGCGGCCCCAAGCCCACTTCCGCGCCAAGTAGTCGGCCAGAGTAGCCCCCGCCAGAATGCCTGAAGCGCCGGCCGTCAAGGCTGTAATGCCCAAGATGAGTCCCGCTTCTCGAGCGGTAAAGCCTCTATACTCGCGGACAAAGTCAAAGCCCCAAGCCACATACGCATAACCGGCAAAACTGCTGAACAATCCACCCGCCAGAATCATTATGTAGGCAGGGACTCGAGCCAAGTCCTGCAATGGAAAGCGCGCATGAGGTTCCGCGGCCGCTGTTTCGGGGAGCTTTAGGCCGATCAAACCAAGAATAAGGCCTGGAACGCCGACAATGAAAAAGGCCGCGCGCCAACCAAGCGCTTGCGCGACGATTCCTCCGAGAGCAATGCCCGTTGCGCCGCCGACAAACATCGCTGCATCGAACGCGCCCTGGACGCGCGCCCGGATTTCCTTTGGAAATGTAGCGCTGATGACGGCAGTCCCCGCAGGCGTATACGCCGCTTCTCCCACGCCGACCAATCCGCGCGCGGCCAGCAGCGTGTGAAATGAATTAGCCAACCCACTGCAAAACGTTGCCATGCTCCAGAAGATGACTCCCGCGCTAATCACCAGACGCCGCGAGATGCGGTCCGCCAGCATGCCGAGCGGCAAGCTCATAAGTGCGAGGACGATAGTGAATGCCGTTGCAAAGGAGCCGACTTGTTCGCGGGTCAAGCCGAATTCAACGCGCAAAGACGGAAAGAGCGAGAAAATAATCTGGCGGTCCACATAGTTGATGAAATTGATCAACATGAGGATGATCAGAACTGACCACTGACGACCTGTGAAGTGCCTGAATTTCAAATGTAATCCCGCGCTGGCTAAAAGCCAGGCCCGATCTCAATTTGATTCAACCATTGAAGGTCAAAACACCTTACAAGACGTCAAGCGCGACGGCAAGTTTCAGTAGGGGCGGGCGATTTCGGGGAATTCAATAAATGAGGGGATTGGGCTCCATACAATTCGAGATAAACTGCTCTGGAGGCTTGTACCCATTCCTGCAAAAAGCGGCGTTATAGATCCGCGCCGGGAAGGGAATCGAAATGACCGAGCGAATACTTCGTGTCTTGGGAGTAAGCGGGAGTCTGCGATCGCATTCCCGCAGTTCGCGGGCGCTGAAGCTGGTGCTGGAATCCGCGCAAATTCGCGGCGCCGAAACGCACCTTCTCGACCTGCGCGAATTGGATTTACCGTTTTACAGACCGGACCGCGAGGAAGCCTCCGCCGCGGAAGATGCGCTGGGAAAGGACATGGAGTGGGCCGACACAATCGTGCTGTCGTCGCCGGATTATCATGGCTCGATGTCCGGCGCGATGAAAAACTTCCTTGATTACAATTGGGAGGAGTGCGCGGGAAAACTTTTTGGGTACATCTGCTCGTCGCATGAAAAGGGGCTGACGGTGATGGACCAGATGCGCACCGTCGTCCGGCAATGCTACGGATGGAGCATGCCTTACGGAGTTTCGTTCGACGGAGACTCGGATTTCGACAAGAATGGAGTGGTGACCAACCCGCGCATCGAGGAAAGGTTCAAAATGATGGCGCGCGATCTGGTGACTTACGGCGCGATCATCCGCCGGCAGTTTCTGATGGATCGGGCGAGCCCGGAACCGCACACATTTGCCGCCGCTTACAGAAGCTAAATGGGGGAATTGCCATGTGGCGCGAACTCGGATGTGATGGCGAGTTTCTTCAGGTCAGCGTTCTCGTCGGCGGCCAGTTCCGGTGTCACCGGGGAGCCCGCGGCGATGAGCCTACGCCCTATCATGTGATCCAGCGGGCGATTGATGGAGTCAATCGCGATTAACTTCTCTCTCCTGAAATAAAAAATGGAAAATTTCCGCGATTCAGCAGTGCCGCGCATTACGACGCGATCGTGTCCCGAGGAAATCCCGGCCATTTGAAGTTTTATCTCGAATTGGTCCGTCCAGAACCACGGAAGGGCTTTGTAGGGAGCAGGATGCCCGGCGATTGCCGCGGCAACGCATTGGGCCTGGTCGGCGGCATTCTGCACGGATTCGAGGCGGATCCGGCCACCCGCGAATTCGTTTGGATATTCGGCGCAATCACCGATGGCGAAAATGTCCGGGTCAGCGGTTTGCAGGAATTCATTCACGGAAATTCCATTCGAGACGGGGAGCGCGGCTGTGGCCGCCAATTCAGTGCTTGGGATGATTCCGATTCCGATTAGCACGAGGTCGGCGGGAATATCCTCGCCGGTGGCGAGGCGCACTCCGCGGACTTTGCCGCCGTCGCCGAAGATCTGCGTGACCGATTTGCCGCAAAGGATTCTTACGCCCTGGCTTGCGTGATATTCGCGGAAGAAATCAGAAATGACCGGCGCGACAACGCGTGACATCAGGCGCGGCAATGCTTCGACGACCGTGACATTTTTTCCGAGCTGCGACGCGACGGCAGCCAATTCGAGGCCGATGAAGCCGCCGCCAATGACGACAACTTTCTGTGAGGCCACGAGATGCTCTTTGATAAGAATGGCTTCTGCGAGCGAACGCAGATACAGAACTCCATCCAGTTCCGCGCCGTCTACTTTCAACAACCGATTGCACGCACCGGTCGCAAGAACCAGAGAATCGTAGGAAAGCTGGCCGCCGGACTCGATTTCAACCATGCGCCTGCCCCTTGAAATCGCGCGGACCCTTTCGCCAGCGAGGAGAATGATCTGATGGTCGTTGAAAAATGCGGCAGGGCGCAGCTCGATGCTATCGGCATCCTGCTTGCCGAGGAGAAATCCTTTTGACAACGGCGGGCGCTGGTAGGGGATGTGCGGTTCTTCGCCGATCAAAGTGATCGGCTCGAGGTAGCCATCGGCGCGCAGGGACGCGGCGGTTTGAAATCCCGCCTGCCCGGTGCCGACAATAATAGTTCCGGCGCGCATCATCGCTGCTTCTCAGGAAGCCGAACGATCAATCCGTCCAAGTCTTCCGTGACTTTGATCTGGCAACTCAAGCGGCTGGTGGGCTTGCGCTCCTCGGCGGCGATTTCGAGCACGGCTTCCTCGGTGTCTTGCGCGGGAGGCAGCTTGCTGAAAAACTTCTCATCCACGTAAACGTGACATGTCGAGCACATACACACGCCGCCGCATTCCGCGATGATGCCGTCAATGCCGTTTTTCAGCGCAGCATTCATCACCGTCATGCCGATGGGCACGTCCACTTCGCGCGACACTCCTGCATGCGATACATAAATCACCTTCGGCATGAACAAGGCACCTTTTCAGAGTGACGGTATGTACTTTTTTTAACGGCGATGCAAGCGCAGAATTTTGCCTGCGCCGCGGGGGGCACGGCCAAGCGCGCCCATTACGGAACCTATGAATTAGTTGAAGCGGACGTACTCGAAGTTCAGCGGGTTATTGTTAATGCCGCGCGCAGGCGGCGCAATCCAGTTCGCGAATTTGCCGAGTTCGACCACACGCCCCGCCATCAGTGATTGCACGTAGGCGTGGTCTGCCTTGCTTGGCAGCCATTCCGATGCGCCCTTCTCCCATTGCTCTTTGGTGAGGACTTCGCCGTCAATCGAGATGTGGTGCCCGGCGAAATTGCCGATGGCGCGGTGAAAGCCCTTATGCGGGAGGCGCAGGCGGAATGGAATCCCGGCCTTCTCGATAATTCGGTTCCAGCGGCCCACGCCGCCTTCGACTTCCTTGATGTAATCGTCGCGCAGCCGTTCGTTGAGCGCGGTCAGCGCGGGGACTTTTTTCATGACGACATTGGTTCCAATGACTTCCCACACGGGGTAATCCGCTTCGGCGAGCACGTGGTCATCATTGATCTTCGTCTCCTCGAAGCGGCCCTTCAGGCCATTGGAATAATAATTCGCAGCGTTGGAAGAGACGTCCGAACCGTAGAGGTCAATCGTCACGCTGAAATGGAAATTGATATAGCGCTGAATGGTCTGCAAATCAATTACGCCCATTGCGCGGACATCGGAGGGATTATCAATTTTGTTTTCCTTCATTACATCGCAGGTGCGCTGGACAATCCGGCTTACGCCCGTTTCGCCAACGAACATATGGTGCGCTTCTTCGGTGAGCATGAAGCGGCAGGTTCGCGCGAGGGGATCGAAGCCCGATTCGGCGAGGGCGCAGAGTTGATACTTACCGTCGCGATCTGTGAAGAATGTGAACATGAAGAATGCGAGCCAGTCCGGAGTCGGCTCATTGAATGCGCCGAGGATGCGCGGGTTGTCCGCGTCACCCGAGCGGCGCGCAAGCAATGCTTCGGCCTCTTCGCGGCCATCGCGCCCGAAATATCTATGCAGCAGATAGACCATGGCCCAGAGGTGGCGGCCTTCTTCCACGTTGACCTGGAAAATATTTCGCAAGTCATAGAGGGAAGGGCATGAGAAGCCGAGCATGCGCTGCTGTTCAACGGAGGCAGGCTCGGTGTCACCCTGCGTGACGATGATGCGGCGCAGCGTCGAGCGGTATTCGCCTGGAACCTCCTGCCACGAGGGCTGCCCCTTGTGCGTGCCGAAATTCACCCGGCGCGTTTCGTCGCGCGGCTGGAGGAAAATTCCCCAGCGGTATTCCGGCATTTTCACATAGCCGAATTTCGCCCAGCCGTCCGGTTCCACACTGATCGCCGTGCGCAAATACACTTCGAGCGCGTGGCTTTCGCTCGGGCCCATGTCATACCACCAGCCCATGTAGGCGGGCTGCCAGTGTTCGAGGGCGCGTTGGAGCACCTTGTCACGGCCAAGGTCCACGTTGTTCGGAATCTTATCGATATAGTCGATCATTTTTTCTCCGGGGACTAAACACGTTCCCAATTAAATTTTACGGGCGCTCCGGTGCCATAAACCTTCAGCGCGCCGCTCGGGCCCACCGCATTCGGACGGATGAAAATCCAATTCTGCCACGCGGAAAGGCGCCCAAAAATTCGGGATTCCTTTGTTTCGGGCAAACCGAAGCGCAAGTTTGATTCGAGGCCTGTGAGGCCGTCGGGCGAGAGCGCGACCCGCGACTCGATGGCCTGGCGCACCTCATCTTTCCAGTCTAGGTCGTCAGGCGCGGCCGTGACGACGCCTGCCTCGAGCGCTTCGCGGGGCGCGAGTGGCTTGCCGATTAATTTGCGCAGCGATTCCATCTGCCCGGGGTCGCGCTGGAAACGCGCAGCGAGACGCGAGAGGTGATTGACCATCGGCAGCGGGCCGAAATTCATGCCGGAAAGTGTGACCGCGGCGGGCGCTTGTGCTTCCTGTGAATCGAGCATGTAAACGCGATCCGCGGCGAGGGCCAGTTCCGCGAGCGTGCCGGTGAAGCAGGTGCCCGGCTCGATGAAGGCGAAAATCGAGCGCGAGGTAACGTCAAGGCGCGCGAAGGTGCGGCGCATCATGCCGAGCACTTCGCGGATGAACCAGTTTTCCTGATGGGCAAGGATAAAATCGTCCATCGCGAGGACGGCTGCGGAATCACCCATTGCGCGGAAAATCCACAGGCCGAGTTCGAGTTCGTTTGTGCGCAGGCTGAGGATGGCGTCGTCTAATTCGCGCGCCATTTGCAGCGGCCACCATGCTGCGCCTGCAGCCAAAGCCGCATCCACTGATTTGTGTGCGTCCGCTTTTGGGCCGCGAACTATGAAGGTTGCGGTGCGAGCTTCGCTGTCGAGTTGAACGTCCACAAATTCGTAGTGATAACCGGCATCGTCAATGGCGCGCTTGAGAGGAGTGAGCGCGACGCCTTTCGCATTTGCGGGGCGATCGCTTTCTTTGGCGAGCTTCAGCGCGCGCTGCTTGATGTGCTCGGCGAATTGTTGCGACTTGACGACGTCATCTACAAGACGCCAGTCCTTCGCACGCTGCCCGCGCACGCCGTCGGGATTCGTACAGAAGATGTCGGCGTGATCGCGACGAACGCGGCGCTTGTCGGTAACGCGCGTAAGGCCGCCCGTGCCGGGCAGAACGCCGAGGAGCGGCAGTTCAGGCAGACTGACGGCGGAGTTACGATCATCCACCAAGATAATTTCATCGCAGGCGAGAGCAAGCTCATATCCACCACCGGCAGTAGTGCCGTTCAACGCAGCGAGGAATTTCAATCCGGAATGCGCGCTGGAATCTTCGATTCCGTTGCGCGTTTCATTTGTAAATTTGCAGAAATTTACTTTCCACGCGTGAGTGGAAAGACCGAGCATATAAATATTCGCGCCTGAGCAGAAGATGCGGCTCTTGGCGCTTGTGAGAATTACACTGCGGACTTCCGGATGCTCGAAGCGAATCCGTTGCAACGCGTCATACAGCTCGATGTCCACGCCGAGATCGTAGGAGTTGAGTTTCAATTTGTAGCCGGGACGGATACCCTTCTCTTCATTCACGTCCATGGTGAGCGTGGCGACCGGGCCATCAAAGGTGAGTTTCCAATGCCGGTACTGCGATGGATCCGTCCTATAGTCCACGGGTGCAATGTTTGTCTGCGCTTCGGAAGCCAATCCTGCGTCCACTCGTCCTCCTACTTGTTTTTCTGAAGCAAGTATTTTTTTAGCTCGCGAAAACTCTGTTCGACGGTCTTTCCCGATGTATCGACGTGCATGTCCGCCTTGCGATAGAAAGGTTCGCGCGCATCGAGAATCCGGCGCAAGTCTTCCATCGCTTCACTGTTATCCGCCATCGCACGAAGATCTCCCTGCGCAACCACGCGCGACATATGTTCTTCCGGTTGTGCCTTGACCCAAACGGCAAAGCAGTTCGCGAGCAGCGCGTCGTAGGTCTCTTTTTCAGAAACGATACCACCGCCGACGGAAATTACTGCGCGTTCTTTTTCGCGGAGTACACGGTCGAGCGAACGCTTTTCTATCCTTCGATATCCGGATTGCCCGTAGAGCGAAAAAATCTCTTCGAGCGGCATGCGTGCGTCTTTCTCAATCTCGCGATCCAGCTCGATGAAAGGGACCTTCATTTCTTTGGCGAGCTTTGCGCCGAGAGTGGATTTGCCAGCGCCGCGCAATCCGATTAGTGCAATCCGGCTGCGACGGGCGGAATCCGCTCCGGCGAATTCGCGCATCAGTCGCGCAGCAATTTGTTCGCGCTTTGCGGCAGGGATGCGGTCAAGAATTCGCGCGATTGTGCTGCCTGCCGCTCCATTTGTTGCGTCATGCGGATTGCCATCATGTGATTGTTCGGCCGCGGTCGTGAAAAAGTCTGAAAGTGAAACGCTGAGAGCCGCGGTAATTCGTCGCAGCAAAACGATAGAAACATTTCCCTCGCCCGATTCCAGTTGGGCGAGATGGCGTTCGGAAACATGCGCTTCGGCGGCAAGTTGCTTTCGCGTCATTCCGCGGCGCGCCCGCGACTCACGGATGCGGGTTCCGAGCAGCGAAAGGAACGCATTCTCAGTAACGGCGCCGCGATTGGCACTGAATGCAGAGTTCTGCGAGTTGTTTGTCTCGGCCATAAAATTAAATCCCCGATGAATGCAGTATAATGCATGGGACAGGGAAATTGTCAATGGGAACATGCATTCTGATGCATATTGTATTCTTGTCAGGAAACTTGATTTATCGGCGGCGCGCCGTTACTACTAGCTGCGCGAATTCTTGAGAGAATTGGCGGGGGCCAAGCAGGGCGGGAGGAAACGTGAAACTGAAAAATTTTGTTGGCGGGGCATGGGTGGAAGGCGCCAGCGCAGGGGATGCGCTTGTTGATCCGGCGACAGGAGAAGAACTAACGCGCGCGACATCTCAAGGGATTGATACGGCGGCGGCTCTGGGATTTGCGCGGATGCACGGCGGGCCGGCGTTGCGGCAGCGGTCATACGGCGAACGCGCGGAGATGCTGGCGAAGATTGGCGACGTGCTGACCGCGAACCGCGACGAGTACTTCCGGATTTCACAGCTTAATTCCGGTGCGACACAGGCGGATGCAGCGTTTGACGTTGATGGCGCGATCTATACGGTGAAGTATTACGCCAAGATCGGAAAGGCGCTTGCGGACGGGAAAATGTTGAAGGAAGGCGCGACGCTGCCACTTTCAAAAACGGGCGTCTTCGCGGCGCAGCATTTCCTTGTGCCCGCAAAAGGCGCGGCGGTGTTCATCAACGCGTTCAATTTTCCGGCATGGGGATTCTGTGAAAAGGCGGGACCGGCGCTGCTTTCTGGCGTGCCGATTGTGGTGAAGCCCGCGACAGCGACGTCATGGCTCACGCAACGGATGGTGGAAGACATTGTAAAGGCGGATATTTTGCCGGCGGGCGCGATTTCAATTGTGTGCGGCTCGGCGCGCGACCTTCCGGAGCACGTGCGCGAAGAGGATGTGATTTCGTTTACAGGTTCGGCGCAGACGGCAATCGGGATCCGATCAAATGCAAATGTGCTGCGGGCCGCGGTGCGAGTAAACATTGAAGCGGACAGCATCAACTCGACCATTCTCGGACCGGACGCCGCGCCCGGAACGGACGTGTTCGATGGGCTGGTAAAGGAAGTTGTACGAGAGATGACTCTGAAGGCGGGGCAGAAGTGCACAGCCATTCGGCGCGTGTTTGTGCCGCGTGCACAATTTACTGCGCTCGGCGAAGCGATTGCGGCGCGGCTTGGCGGCGTGAAAGTGGGGAATCCGCGAAACGCGGAAGTGAAAATGGGGCCTGTGGTGAATAAGGCGCAGCAGGCGTCGTGCTTTGAGGGGATTGCAAAGCTGAAACAGGAATGCAAAGTGATATTTGACGGCGGCAGCAATTTCCAACCAATTGACGCCGATCCAAAGAAGAGCGCGTTTGTGCCGCCGACGCTTCTTGCCTGCGAGAACGGACGCGGCGCGAAATTTGTGCATGACGTGGAAGTGTTCGGCCCGGCAGCGACGGTCGTCGCGTATGACTCGACGGAGGATTTGATTGCGCTGGTGCGGCGCGGACTCGGATCGCTGGTCGGCTCAATATTTTCTAACGATGCTGCTTTTGTGCGCGAGGTAGTGCTCGGCATCGGCGATTTGCACGGGCGCATCATGGTAGTGGATAGCTCCGTGGGCGGCCAGCAGACGGGTCACGGAAATGTGGTGCCGAGCTGTTTGCACGGAGGGCCGGGGCGCGCGGGCGGGGGCGAAGAACTTGCGGGACTGCGCGCGCTGCTCCTTTATCACCGGCGATTTGTGGTGCAGGGGCCGCCGTCGTGCATCGAGGGGCTTGCGGGGCTATGCGTGGACGCGAGTTTGCTTCACGCGTGAAACAGTTTCGTGAACTTTTTCCGCGTCACTTCAAGTGCGCCTCGTACCAAGCGACGATTCGGTTGAGGCGATCCACGAGATGTTTTTCTTCGCGAAGGCCGTGAGGCTCGCGCGGGTAGATGACCATTTCCGCTTCGACTCCGTAATGCTTCAGGCCGTGGTAAAGTTCCTCGCTCTGTCCGATGGGATCGGTGGTATCGGCATCGCCCTGAAGAATCAGCGTTGGAGTGTGCGCGTTCTTCAAATATTTCACCGGCGAACTTTTCATGAAGCCGTCGAGGTTTTCGTACGGCGTGCCGAAGAACCACTCGTCATAGGATGAGCCGCCTTCGGTGCCGAATTCGGACGCGAGATTCGAGAGGCCCGCGCCGCTGACCGCGGCTTTGAAGCGCTGCGTTTGCGTGATCGCCCATTCGGACATATAGCCGCCATAAGACCAGCCGCCGATGCCAAGTTTATTTGGATCGGCGATGCCCTGCGCGACGAGATAATCCAATCCGGCCATTACGTCGCGGAAATCGCCGCCGCCCCAATCATTCTTATTCATTTCGATGAAGCGGTGGCCATAGCCCGTGGAGCCACGAATGTTCGGATAGAAAACTGCGAATCCGTGTGCGGCAAGAAGCTGTCCCCAGGTCTCGATGGAATCGGACCATGCGCCGGTGGGCCCGCCGTGGACGAGCACAATGAGCGGCAGCTTCGCGCCCGGCTGAGAGTTGACGGGCTTCAAGAGCGCGCCTTCGATTTCGAGGTTGTCGAAACTTTTGTAGCGAATAATTTCGGGCTGCAAGAGAGCGAAGTCGTGCCAGCTATCGTTAAATTTGGAGATCCGCGTCGCAGGTGCTGTTCCGGATTGGAACCAGAGTTCATCAGGCTCGGTGGCGGTTCCTCCCGTGAAGGCAATCGCGCCCGACGTGGAAATATCGAACGCACGTGGATTGGCGGCGGATGATTGCAATGGCTTCACCGTCCCGGTGGCGGAAACGGATACGATTCTCGATTTGAAGCCATCCTGCGCATGCGCGACTAGAGTTGCGTCGGGGCGCCATAGAATTGCCTGCACCGGACGATCGAGCGAGCTGGCCGTAAGATTGCGCGCGTTTCCGCCTGCGACCGGGAGGACGAATAGATCGTGCGGGCTGGGGCCATCCACGCGCGAGCCGATGTACGCGATGGTCTTGCCGTCCTGCGAAATCCTAATTTGGCCGAACGGGCCGCGAGGCGCGGAGATTTCCGTCAATCTGCCGTCGGCAAGATTTACGGAGTAGATGCGATTCGTGTTCTCGTCTGATTCCGGCGTTTGCGTGGCGGAGACGATGAGACCGGAGCCATCGGGCTGCCAAATGGCTTCGCTGATGCGCCAACGTCCGGACGTAAGCTGACGCGCTTTGCGTGTGGCTAGGTCAAAAATCCAGAGCCGAGTAAGATGCACATCTTTGTCGGCGACGCGCGCGTCGTCTTTGTCAGCGTCCTTCTTAACCTCCGCGTCGGTGCGAGGTTCGGGAGCGAGGAACGCGATTTGCTTTCCGTCGGGCGACCAGGAAAAAGATTGGATGCTGCGCTTGCCCTCGGTGAGAGGAAGCGCTTCGCCGCCGTCCATCGAGAGCAAATAGATTTGCTGGAATTCCTCGCGGTCGGTAAGGAATGCGAGGCGTTTGCCGTCGGGCGACCAGCGGGGCGAATCTTCGGATTTGGCTGAGTTGGTGAATTGGCGCAAATCGTGCGACGCAACATCGAGCAGCCAAATGTGGCGGAGGCGTGTTGTGCCTTTGGGTGGGTCAGAGACGACCATTGCGATGCGGGCGCCATCGGGAGAGAAATGTAAATCAGAGATGGCGCGCGTGTTGATGGCTTGCTGCGCGGTGAGGGGTTTGAGGGAGGGTTGCGCGGCGCTGTTGGCTGGCGCAGTTTGAGCTTGCCCCACGGCGGCGAGCAGCGCGAGAAGAATAGCAATGACAGCGGCTTTTCTAACCGACAAAACGATTCGTGAATTCATTTTGAGTCCTCCACGCCTAAGTTATTTCCGCGAAGCTCGAAACTATAGCACCTTAGAATGGAACCTGTGCTTCAGGTCTGCGGAGTGACAAGAGCGGCGAGCTGCTTGGGCGCAATAAGAATGTAGCTGGCAGTGAGCAGATCCGAAACTTCGTCCCAATCAATTTTCCCAATATCGAGGCGGAGAGCGACCCAGCCTTTCGGGCCAATGTAAGCGGGAAGGTAGAATCTATTCTTCTGGGCGGCGACAAGCGCGGCGTTTTCCGCGGGCATGACTTTACATGTGACAGCGACAATGCCGTCTCCGTGATGGTCGTTCAGAAAATAGGCGAAAGTTCTCTTGCGGATGAGAAAGGCGGCATGGTCACCGTGGATCGTGCGCGTGGCCTCAGGGAGTGTAAGAGCGAGCTTGGTCACGCGGGTGAGGCGCGGGTCCTCTCTATGTTTTTTACGAGAATGTTTCGCCGGGCGTTTTGGCATGTTAGTGTTGGCGCGCTGAATATTTGTGGAAGCACCCGCAATCGAGAGCCGCGAACTGAATTTTATCAAATGAACCGAGAAAGAAGCGATGGGTGATTTGAAGAAAACAGCAGTGAGCTTGGAGATGGTCGCGAAACTCTTCTTGCGGCTGGACATGACTCCGGGCAAGCAGCCGCGAGGGCATGGCGCGCCGGAGAAACGCCAGCCGGTGCACACGGTATATGGCGGGGCGCATCTCTTTCGTGCGGACATAGCGAGAAAGCTGGGCGACACGGCCTTGCGCGTGATGCAGGAGTACGCGCCCGACGCGGCGACGCTGGCCACGGCAGCGGGGCTTTCAAGCGAACGCGCGGAGATGATCCATTCGCGCGTTGTGGAGAAATTGAAGCGCGAGCCGGTGGAGGATTTCCGGCTGGACTTCGAAGATGGCTATGGCAACCGGACGGATGCGGATGAAGACGGCCACGCGGAGTCGGCAGCGATTGAAGTAGCGAATGGAATGGCGGCGAACCAATTGCCGCCCTATACCGGGATCCGCATCAAGCCGCTGAATCCGGAGTTGCGCGGGCGAAGTTTTCGCACGCTCGACATTTTCGTAGGGACGCTGGCAGCACGCGGTGGTGGAAAATTGCCCGCGAATTTTGTAGTCACGCTACCGAAAATCACTTCACCCGCGCAGGTGGCAGTGATGGCGGACTTTCTTGAAACATTGGAAGACGCGGTGAGGCTGCGGCCGGGCGCGATCCAGATTGAGCTGATGATCGAGACGACGGAGTCCGTGTTCAACGCAAAGGGCGAATGCGCGCTGCCGGAATTGGTTGCCGCCACGCGAGGGCGTTGCCGCGGCGCACATTTCGGCACCTACGATTACACGGCGGCGTGCGGAATCACGGCGGCGCACCAGACGATGACGCATCCGGCCTGCGATTTCGCGCGGTCGGTAATGCAAGTGGCGCTGGCGGGCACGGGCATCTGGCTTTCGGATGGCGCGACAAATATTTTGCCGGTGCCATTTCACCGCGCGGTGAAGGATGGGGCGCCACTTTCACAAATGCAGGCGGCGGAAAATCGCGACGCGGTGCACCGCGCGTGGAAGCTGCACGCGGAGCACATCCACCACTCACTGATGAATGGTTTTTATCAAGGTTGGGACTTACATCCGGCGCAACTCATCACGCGATACGCGGCGGTTTACGATTTTTTTCTGGCGGGGCTTGATTCCGCGTCGGATCGGCTGCGTAATTTTGTGGAGAAGGCGGCGCAGGCGACGCTTGTTGGCGAAGTGTTTGACGACGCAGCGACGGGGCAGGGATTGCTAAATTATTTTCTGAGGGCGATGCACGCGGGAGCAATTACCGAAAAAGAAGCACAGACGCGGAGCGGGTTGTCGCTCGATGAGCTGCGGTCGGGTTCATTCTTGAAAATACTCGAAAATCGAAAAACGAAACCGAAGGGCGGAAGCTCATCGCAGTCTGAATAAGATGAGTTATCCGCGGCGAAGAATTTTTGCCGCCAGCCAGCCTAAGAGAATCAGTCCGAGCAGGATTTCCCAATTATAAGAGTTGCCGTAAGTGGCGATAGGGAAGTGGTTGCTAATCATGATGAAAACCACGGGAACCACCATGAAGGTATTGTGCTTGGAGCGGAGCTTCGCCTGTGCGGCGAGCGCGGGATCGAACGTCGCGCCACTTTGGGCCACGGCGATCATGCGGCGTTGCGCGGGCAGAATGCGCATCCACACATTGGCCGCCATGATGGTGCCGAACACCGCGCCGACGTGCATGTATGCGGCGCGGCCGCTGAAAACGTGCGCGAGCGCGTAAGACATCGCCGAGATGAGGATGAAAGCGAAAACCGCGAAGCCGGTCTCTGACTTCCCGAGTGGAGAGCGCACGGCGAAATCGTAGAAAATCCATCCGAGAGCGAGCGTGCCTAGGCCGATTGCGATGCCTTCGGTGAGCGAGATGTTCGCGACGTCCTTATCAATGAGCGCGCCGCCGAAATAATAAACGAGAAACATCAGCGCCATTCCACTGATCCAGGTGAACGCCGCCTCCCAGCGAAACCAGTGCAGTTGGTTTGGCGGGACGCCGAGATGCTTTTGCTTCTCCACCGTGTAAAAGCCGCCGCTGTGCACCATCCAGAGAGGTGCGGGCGAATCTCCTCTTGTTGCCGCGTTTTCGAGGCGGCGCAATTGGCCGTCGAGCCAGGTGAAATAATAGGTTGTGCCGATCCAAAGGATGCCTGCGAAAACGTGAAACCAGCGGACAAGAAGGTTGAGCCACTCAAAGAGTGATGAGTACATGCTATTTGCGCTAGCTGCCGCGATAAGTGGAATAAGAGTACGGGCTCAAGAGCAGCGGGACGTGATGATGTTCCGCTCCGTTACGGATTGTGAAAGTGATGTCAACTGATGGATAGAAACCTTCTGTGTTTCGCGCGACGAAGTAAGCAGCGGTGTCGAACATGAGTCTGTAAGCGCCGGGCGCGAGTGAGAACTCATTCGCCGCGGAAGGGCGCCAGCGGCCGTCGGCGTCCGTTGCGCCGTGAGCAAGCGTTTTCCATGAGCCGTCCGCTTGGAGCATGGCCAGAGAGACAGGCACGCCGGTGGCGGGCTTGCCGAGCGATGTGTCGAGAACGTGCGTGCTGATGGTGCTCATAAGTTCAAAAGCTTCTCGAGGCGCAAACGTGTGATCCTGCGTTGCTCCTCGGCTGCGACGCGAAGTTCGGTTTCCTGATTGCTCGACATCCGCTGACGAAGCATTGACAGAACTTCCGCGCTACTTTTTCCGCTCGCGCAAACGATGAAAATATGGCCGAAGCGCTCTTCATAGGCGCGATTCGCCGCAGCTAGTTCTGCCATAACTCCGGCCTGCGCGCCAGCGATTCCGGATTGCTCCTGCTCCGAAATCGATTTTGCCTGGTTTGAAGTTTCCGCGGACGATTCCTTTTCGCCGAGGCGAGGGTGGTGGCGGAAGGCTTCGAGCCAGTCTTCTTTTTTCAGACTTGCAAAAGCGGCTTCCGCTCTTTCGATAATGTGGTGCGAACTTGCAAATGGAGCGCCCTTTGAGATTGCATCCGCCCATGCTGATGATCCGCAACAATTCAGCAGTTCCGCGCGAGCAGCAGCGGGATCGAGCGAGTTCAAAAAGCGGAGCGCCTCCGAAGAGCGGCCATCTTTTGTTGGCTGGCCGAAAATGCGAAGGCGGCTGACGCCCCCGTCGGGGAAAATATTGAAGCGAATGTGCGTTGCGGCGGGAGAATGGCGCAATTCCTTTTCAAATAAGTGAAGTCGGTCAGGGCAAAGCTGTGTGCGCGGCAAGATTTCATGCCAGGCACTCGAACCAAGTGAATCGGGACTTGCGTCATTGGAAACGGCGCACGCTTCGAGTGAGCAACTCTCGGGATAGTTGCCCTTGAAGTGAGCGGTATCCAATTCGATGCGATTAATTTCGCCGGCAACGCCGAGCTTCAGAATCGTCCAATCGTGGCCAGGGCCGCGGCGGCGCTTTGTTTCCCAACCGTCGCCCATATTCGCAGCAGCGTAGGGCATCAAGAGATTCTGTGGAGCGCTGTAAAACATGTCGCTGCACGTGAGAGCACGCCCCCCGTGTTCTATTGCCGAGAGATTGATTTCTGAGTTTGCGGCTAGGATTTGACGCCAATCGGGAAGCACTTCGCCGTGAACGCGGAGTCGGGCGACGCCGCCATCTGGAAAAATGTTGAAGCGAAGATGCGTGCAGCGATATGGGTCGGCAATGGCGAACGGATTTTGCGCGTCGCCACGCAACTCGGATTTCGGCAACAACTCTCTCCAAGTTATTCCGGGGCTTTGCAACTCTTCGGGAGAGAGCGAGTAGCTGGCGGCGCAAGCGTCGATCGAGCAATGCGAGGGGAAATTTCCGCGGAAAAAACTCGTGTCCACGATGACGCCGCGAATAATTCCTAGCAGGCCCAGGCGGATGATGCACCAGTCATGGCCGGGTGTGCGGCGGCGGCGCGTCTCCCAGCCATCCATCCATTTGCCGCGATCGGTGTACTTGTCTTCGATGAAAATTGGCTTCGCGTCTTTGAGAAGATTTTCCTTCGGCGCGAAAAAATCATCATTCGCGGTGAGCACAGCACCGCCGAGACGCTCGAAAGCAAGGTCTACGAGTTGGGTGAAGTCGCTCAATTGCGGCCCCGCAAAAGAACATCCCCGATGGGGGCGCCGCAGATTATGCCACGGTCGTAGACGACGTTGCCGCGAACAATCGTTGTTTCAACGACGCCGAAAAGAGTCATGCCGGAATAGGGCGTGACTTTGTGGCGGTGAAAAAGTTTGTGAGGCTCCACTTGGAATCGAGCGTCAGGATTCCAGATGACGATGTCGGCGTCGAGGCCGGGTTCGAGAGTGCCCTTGCACTGCGAAAGGCCCGCGAGACGCGCGGGCGCGCGGCACATCCATTCGCATAATTGCTCGAGAGTGGCACCGCGGCGGCGGATGCCAGTCCACATTATGGGGAGGCTAAGTTGAAGCGAGCTGATGCCGCCCCAGGCGCGCATAAAGTCGCCAGTGTCAGCGCATTTCATGTGCGGCGGGCAGGGCGAGTGATCCGAGGCGACTAAGTCAATCAAGCCGGAGTGCAGGGCAATCCAGAGCGCGTCGCGATTTTCGCGTTCGCGGATGGGCGGGGCGCATTTGATACTTGTCGCGCCGTCAGGGATTTCCTCCGCAGCGAAAGTTAGATAATGAGGACAGGTCTCCACGGTGATGGGCACGTGGTCACTCTTCGCTGCGCGAAGAATCGGAAGTGCATCGGAGGAGGAGAGATGCACGATGTGTGTGCGTACGCCGAATTCGCGCGCGAGGCGGATAAGCATTGCGATCGCCTCGTTTTCGGCGGCGCGGGGACGGGACGTGAGCCAAGTGGAATACTTGTTTGGACGAGATTCCTTGGGGGCAGGCGCAGCGCGATCGATAGGGCCGGGCAATTCGGCGTGGACGAGCAGAGGCGCGCCGAGTTCCGCGAGAATTGGCATTGCGACGCGAAAATCGGCTTCCGTGACGTTCCGGAATTCGTCAACACCAGACGGGACAAGGAAACATTTGAAGCCGTGAGCACCGGCTTCGTGAAGGCCGCGAAGCTCTTGTTGATTACCCGGAACAACGCCGGCCCAGAAACCGGCGTCCACAAATAAATGGCCGCGGGCTGCGCAAACTTTTTCTTGAAATGCCGAAACCGTTGTTGTGGCGGGAATACTGTTGAGAGGCATTTCGATGAGAGTTGTGACGCCGCCTGCCGCGGCGGCCTGCGTCGCTGTGTGAAATCCCTCCCAGTCCGTTCTGCCCGGCTCATTGATGTGGACGTGAGTATCAACAACTCCGGGCATGACGGCGGAATCGCCGGCTTCGATGATTTCCGAGCCCGACGCGAGTACATTGAAATCAGTAACCGCCGAGATGCGCCCATCATTAATGTGAACAGAGGCTGGGCGCGTGCCGGTGGGGGTTACAACCCGGCGGCTGCGGACGACTACGGTCGTCATGAGCGCTCGCCCAGTCCGACGAGGAAATCCTCGAGCAGATTCTGCGCGACGCGTGAACGATAACGCGCCGTTGAACGGATGTCGTCAATCGGAGAAATCTCACGTGCAAGCGCATCGCGCGCCGCTTGAATCAATTCAGGTGAAATCGTTCGTCCGCGTAACAAATCCTCTGTTTTTGTGCAACGGAGAACAATAGGCGCGACGCTCCCGAGCGCGATGCGGACATCGCGAATCTGACCACCATCCACATCCGCCGCGCCCGCGAAGCAGACTTTGGAAATCGCCTGCGCTCTTCGCGCGCCGACCTTGCGGTAATGCTGACGCCATTCCACTTTGTTCCTTGGAATTCGAATCGTGCGAATGAGTTCCGTCGGCCGAAGATCCATCATCTTGTAGCCCGAATGGAAGCCATGATAAGCAACCCAACGTGAACCCGCAGTCGAGATTAATTCCAATTCGGCGTCGTAAACGAGTAGGGCGGGAGGGGAATCGGCAGCAGGCGAAGCGTTGGCAATATTTCCGCCAATCGTGCCCCGGTTTTGTGTGGCGGCACTGCCAGTTTCCGCCGCCGCGCGGCACAGCAGAGGGAATTCGCGCCTCAAGGTTGCGTGAGCGAGGATTTTCGAATAAGTCGTGAGCGCGCCGATTCGAATGAATTCGGGAGTTTCTTCAATCCCGCGCAGCTCACTGAAGTGCCATAGATTCAAATAGTCTTGATGTTCCAACTTTCCTGCTTCGAAGAGGACCATAAGATCCGTTCCGCCTGCGAAGGGCCGCCAAACACCGGGCTCGCGCGCCATCCTCTCCAATGTCGAAGACAAGTCCGGAAGGCTCTTCAATTGGAAGCGGGAAGCGTTTGACCTCATTTGTGAATCCCCGATGCGCGGCAAGCGTGCAGGACAGCTTCAAAGATTCGCATGTAGCCGGTGCAACGGCAAAGGTTTCCGCTCAAGCCTTCGCGGATTTGCGAGTCCGTTGGCGAAGGCGTTCGCTCGAGCAGATTCACAGCCGCAAGAACCATTCCCGGGGTGCAGATGCCACACTGCGCTCCACCACATTCGAGGAATGCTTGCTGTACGGCGTGAAGTTCCTCGGCGTGGGCAATTCCTTCGATTGTAGTGATTGCCGCACCTCCGGCGTGCAGCGCGGGGACGAGGCAGCTATTCACAAGCTCGCCGTTCATCAAGACGGAGCAGGCGCCGCATTCCCCTTCACCACAGCCTTCCTTCGTGCCCGTCAACAGAAGATCTCGGCGTAGCGCATCAAGCAGTCGCTCCATTGGAAACACGCGCAACGTCACGCGCTTTTCATTGACGGTGCAAACGACGCTCACTTTTCCAGCGGCGTCAGGCATGGACCGCCTCTATGGCTTCCATGAGCACTTCCGGCGTCACCGGAATTCTCGCGATGCTCACGCCTGTTGCCTGCTCGATGGCATTTACGATCGCGGGCGCGGGGCCGTCCATCGGAAGTTCGCCGAGACCCTTCGCACCCGCCGGGCCGTAGGCATACGGATGTTCTTCAAAATAGACTCGGATGCGCGGAAGATCCGCAGAGGTCGGCATGATGTAATTCGTCATTTGTGAATTCACCATGCGCCCCTCGCGCCAAACAACATCTTCGTAAAGCGCATAACCAATCGCCTGCGCGATGCCTCCTTCAATCTGGCCAATTGCAAGGACGGGGTTCACAACTTTTCCGACTTCTTGCACCGCGACGAAATCATCCACGCGCGTCTCGAATGTGCGCGTGTCAACGGTCACCTCCGCGACGTAAACAGCCCAGCCATAAGCGCCATAGGCGTCGCCCTGATAGGTCTGATCGTCCCAATGAATACCGGCCGGGGGTTTGTATTGGACGACCGATGTCAGTAGCCCGTGGCGCGAGACATATTGTTTGCAGGCTTCGGTGAAATCACCAGTGCTGTAAGGTTCGCGGAGGAATTCGCTACGGAGAAGTGTTTGCTTCAAACCAAGCGCGGCTGATTCGACAAGTTTCCCGACCACCATGCATGTGCGGGATGCAACCGTAGGGCCGCTGTTGGGCACAATTGTAGTATCCGGCTGAGCAACTTCAACGGAGCGGTAGTCGATACTGAGCGCGTCCGCGGCAATTTGCGCAAAAATTGTGTTCGTTCCCTGGCCGATTTCAGTGCTTGCCGAGAGGACGCGAATCGCGCCTTTTGATGTGGCTTCAACTCCGACAACGGATGCTAAATATTCCTCGCCGGACCCCGTGAATCCCGCGCCGTGCATGAATGCAGCAAGGCCCATGCCTCGCTTCAATGGATTCCCGGGATTCTCCGCCGCAAAGCGACGAGTCTTTGCCTCGTAACCAGAAAGCTGGAGCGCGCGATTCAAAAGATGATCCATGTCAACGGCTTCGCGAATCACCTGCCCCACCGCGCTTGTCCGGTTCTGTTGAATGAAATTACGCTTGCGGAATTCCGCTGGAGAGATCCCCACAGCCTTCGCGACACGATCCATGTGTCGTTCAAGTGCGAAAATGCTTTGCGGCGCGCCAAAACCACGAAACGCGCCGTGCGGGGGTGCGTTGGTGGCAACTGCGCGTCCATTGATTCGAACATTCGGATACACGTACGGTCCGGCGGCGTGAATCGTGCCGCGTGAAAGGACAACGGGCGAAAGCGTCTCGTAAGCGCCGCCATCAATAGTGAAATCAATATCCATGGCCAGCAGCTTGCCATCGCGCGTGACCGCAGTTCGCAGACGAGTGTGTGAAGGATGGCGCTTCGTGGTTGCGACCATATCTTCCGCTCGGTCGTAGATCATTTTTACGGGCTTGCCGGATTTCAACGCCAGAAGCGCAGCGTGCGCGGCAATCATGGAGGGGTACTCTTCTTTGCCCCCGAAGCCTCCGCCCGTTTCCGTTTGCACAACGCGGACTTTTTCTCTTGGCATATTGAAAAGCGCCACGAGCGCCTTGTGCACATAGAACGGGCATTGCATCGAGCCCCAGACCGTGACGCCGTCCGCGGCATTCGCGACAGCAATCATTCCATTTGGCTCGATGTAGAGCTGCTCCTGCGCGCCCGTCAGGTACTCTGCTTCCACAATAAAATCCGCCGCCTTCCAAGCAGCATCTACGTCGCCACGCTTCACGAGAAATGATTTGAAGAGATTGTCTTCGCCCCAGATCACCTGTTTGCGCGCGAGGGAATCATCAATGGTGAATACAGGCGGGAGTGGCTCAGTTTCGATGCGTACTGAGCGGCGCGCCTCTTCCAATAGGTAGCGATCCGGGTGCGCAAGCAACACGATCGGCTCTTCAGGATGATTAATCTGACCGGCGCAGAGACATGGCTGGTCTTCCAAGATCAACGCGATGCAATTCTTCCCCGGGATGTCATTCGCAGTAACAATCGTGAATTCATTCCACGGAATGCCGGGTTCGTAATGAATCTCTGTGATGCGTCCTCTCGCGATGGCGCTACGTACTGTCGTCCCGTGGATCATTTCCGGAAACGTGAGGTCGTCCACGTATTTCGCGCGGCCGGTGACCTTTTCGCGGCCTTCTTTGCGAGGCGCGGATGTGCCGATGAAATTCGTCATTTTCGGTGCCAACGCCGTTTCGCGGCGGCGTAGTCGAGAGGTACAAGCAGGTTAAGAGTGGAGCTCAAAATCGCGTTGAACATGCCGTCATAAAACGCTCCGAATCGCATTTCAAATTAGGTGATCAATCAGAATGTTCTTCGCATACTCCCGTCCCATTTCACGCAAGAGAGGAATCGCCTGAACAGCATCGAGCTTTGCAACGTCTGAGGATTTGGCCAGCATTGCCTCCGCTTCTTTTCCGAGGAACGATTGGTTGTACCGGACGTAGCTAAACCATTTGCGCCCCGGAAGCTCCAGACCTATGAGATTACCGACCTCCTGATCCAATTCTTCGCCGAAGAGGCAATCGCCCAGGCATCGACAAAGAAAATCTTGCTGCAGAGCAATACCCTGGATCAAAGCAGCAGGAATTCGAGGAAGATGATAGCCAAGCCACATCTGGCGAGCGGAAGTTTGGAATGCCGCGGAGGTCACTCGAATTGTTCCGATGGATATCAACCGGATCTTGTCTGGGCCCGGTTCCCATCCCAGGTGGTAGGGTGGAAGTACCGCGGTAAGAGCCGCAATCAAGGCCGGGTTGTTATAAGGTGTTATGGCACCATCTACGAAAACGTACTTACGGTTACCCAACATAATCTCTTCCGGTTCGAAATAAACAGGCGCTGCCGTGCTGGCGCGCACGACTCTCCAAAGCGGTATATTCAGATTGCAGTCGGGAAGTTTGGGGTCGTTGTATTTAGCATTCGGGTTATTCGTAAGCGGCCACGCGGAACCAGTAGTGTGATTACGGACGACTACGAGCAAGGTACCCCTCAGGCGTTTTGTGCTCAGTAGAGCAGGGGACTCGCCATTTCCATCCTCTGAAAACATGCGCTGAAGAAAGTTTGACAGAGGTTTGGGGTCGAAGCGAGCAACAAACATTCGCTTGATCGGATGATACCAGGGGACATGGTGGAACATCGTCTTGCCATGTTCGACATATAGTTCGAGGATTTTTTCGACGTCCATGCCCCAACTGAGGCAAGTGGCAATGATGGCGCCAGTGCTCGTTCCCGCGAAAAAGTCAAAGTAATCCGCCAATACAAGTTGGGGTGAACCAGTATGGGCGCGCAGCATCTCCTGCATCCGCAATAGGATTTCCAGGCTGAAAACGCCGCGAATTCCGCCGCCATCCAGGGAAAGGATTCGCTTCATGATTTTATCTGCGCGGCAGCTTGTGATGCAGAATGAGCGACTTCCATTCGATCACCTCCGCCAGCAAGGCTTTTTCCACCATTTCAGCGATCCGCATTACAATTGGCCAAGTCTTCGCGAATTCCAGTTGTTTATCCCACTCTTTGAGCAGGTGATGCAACTCCCGGTAACGTGTGCGGCGCCGCTGGTAATCGTTGACCACGATCATTGCACCGGCAATTGTGGCAACTTGGAAAAACACGGATCCCGAAAGAGGAAGGATCTGTTTCCACGGGGCTTGAGATACGCCCTTCAACCACACGGAGTTCAAAAGCATCCAAATGTTGGCAACCAGCGCAAGGGCAGTCGAACCCATAATCGCAATTTGATATTGACGCGCTTTTTTTCCCGATTTGGCGGCACTCTTCGAGAAGAAGTCCATCTGGCCCTGCACGCGAACCTCACGATATTCACGTTTGAATTCCTCGAGATCCGCTTTGTGGCTCATGCGATCCGACATTTTCAGGAAATTTAGCGACATCAACATTCCGTCAAGTTCGGGAACAACCTCCGGGCCGATTACATTGTAAGGAGACGGCGTTTTCCAAAAAGCAAGATTCGATCTGCAGATTTCCGTCGCGCCCCTGATTCTCGCCCATATTGTTTGTTGCTGGTGCATCTTCAAGAGAGCGGGAAGAGCGCCAACTGTGAATCCAAGCCCGGATCCAATACCAACCCATACCGCGGTGCCACCAGCAAGAGAACCTACTGTGCTAAGCACGGACGCAGCGGCAGTGCAGAGTATCGGGATCGACGCCAGGCGGCGAACCCTTGGTGACGCGTGAGTCGCATTGGTATCAATCTTTTCGAACCATGCCTGTGCGAGCTTTCCCGGAGTGCCTATGTCGGGTTCCGATTTGGATTCAGCGAGCGTATTTAGGAAATCCAGCTCCGGATCATTCAGCAATTCCCGGTCTTCGTTGAAATACTGGATAGCTCCCGTATGACTATGGATCCAGACGATCGGCCGGCCCTCTATTTTTGCAAAACTGACAATCTGTTCTGTTCCGCCCAAGCCGCGCGATGGTTCACCGTCCCACAATGCGAGAAGCAAGCGGCTCTGCAGAACTGTTTCGATGCCGCACTCGTAATATCGCGCATCGCGATCCTGCTCTCCCCCCGTGACTTCGACCGACATGGCGAGCCGCAAGACATCCTCGACCCGCTTCCAGGTAGGCCCATCAAAGTCTTTCCGGAATTGCTCTTTCGGCATGGGGAGGAGAATCCGCAAAGGCAGACCAAGGTGAATACAGGTCTCCGCGAATAATAGGTCTCCACCAGCGGCAGCGGAAGAAACTCCATAGACGATCCCCTGCGTTTGTTCCTTTTTCTCCTCGAGGAGCTGGAGAATTTGGGCGCGCGATTTTGCTTCATCGGGGAGATGGCGGTGCCCCGTGAATCCGATGGCCAGCACGGAAGGCAAGATAACCTTGCCCTTCATGTCGTTTGTTGACGTACTTGTTCCAGTGGCGAGATCTGGGAAAGACATACACAACTTATTGTGGACGTATTTGCAAAACCGTCGGCAATGGGAATTTGGAAATATCCACTGTGATTTGCGAAGCAAGCTCAGCAATCAGGCGAAAAACATCGCGGTTCCAAGTTGACTCATTGAGAGCAGTGTCCGAATGCTCGTCCGCCACTCGGTAATGTTTCCCCAGGTAGTCTAGATCGACGAGAGAAGACGTGAGTTCTGTTTCTTCGCTCCAAATAAGCTTTAGCAGCGGCCGGCTTTCTACCGCAGGTAGGGGATCCTGGGCCCCAGCAACTTTGTCATTTATCACGTCATTGTAAGTATTTTGTTCCTGACCAGCAGCCGCCATGACGCCAATCAGGGATCGCAGCACGATTCGGGCGCCCCCTCCCTCCGGCGAGTTACTTACTGAGATTCCAGATTCAAGAAGCCGGAGAGTAGGAATCAGAGAAGCCGCCTCCGTCAATATAGAAACATCTTTGTCGTAGAAAATTTGACATACCAACAACTGCTCTTGCGGTGTAATTGCCTTGAAATAATCAGGAACCTTGGGCATTGGGTCGGGACAGATTGTTTTTGAATCTTTCAAATCCGGAAGATTCAACTTGAATTCGGGCTCGAACTCGTTTTGGCCCAGCTCCCAAGACTTGCCATCGGCTGTTTTTTTCCAAATCAAACCCTTCGCCTGTGCATCTGTAATGTCCTTTGGAGCGATTTTAAAATCAGCAGTCGCCTCAATTGTCATTATCGATCGGAAATTTGATTTGCCCGAGATTACTAAATGGCCGCGACGCTGGAACTCGTATAACTCCGCACTGATTCTCAAAAATGTTAGATACCCGGCAATATTATCAGCAGTAGCCACATTGCGAATGACCTGCAGAGAGTCGCCTCCCGACTCCGTTTTTTGATGGAATTCGATGCGATCTACCATCGAACGAAACAGCATATCTATCCGCCACCCTTCCTGAAAATATGTATAGAAAAATTCGTCGGGAATGGGTGTCAATAATTGCTTCGCTACAGTGTCATCATTGACGGGGATAAAGGTGAACGTCGGGTCCTGCTCCAGAAGGGTGCCAGGTGTTCCGCCACCTGTAATAGTTTTGTTGAGAGGATTGGTATAGAGTCCGGCCACCTGCGAGCCGGTTGCGGAGAGAGTCCCTTGAATTCTGTATGTGGTGCTAATAGGGCCAAGCTTGAAAAAGTATGTCGGATGATGTTGGTTGAGACGGGCGAGGTTCAAAAGCAATTGGCGGTTGGAACTCTCCGCATATGAGTTTTCATACCCTTTGTAGTCCATCCGGAGTCTGGATGCTGCACACCCGGAAAGGGATGAGAGTGCAAGCATCAAAATGGCAAGGCCTCCAGCCGCGCCATTTCCGCGATTTGAGAAAGGGAACAAGGGCAAGTGAAAGTGGACGTTCATCCGAAGCTGGTTTTGCATTCCGACCAAGTTTGCCGCACTTCTAAAAATTGAATTCGCTATCGGCAAATCGCATATTTATTGTTGCGCCTAATTTAGCGATCAAAACGGAGGCCAGACTACCTTACTTTGTTTGCGGCTGCAAGAGTTTGCGGAGCCGCGGGAACTCCGGCGAAATGAGACCGCCCGCTTCGAGGTCATCGAAGTCCTTCAATACTACGTCGTTCCAAATTTGGTCCGATCCAGGTGACATTTTCTTGCCGCTATTTCCGAGATAGATTTTGTCCGCATCGGGTGTTTTTCCGAGGAAAAGGAGAGCGTGGGCGCGGTTCACATCGATATCCAGGCCAGTTGGATTCAGTTTCTTCGCAGAGTCGGTGGTAACCAACGCGCCGTTAAAATCGCGCGAAAAGAGTTGATACCAAGAAAGAGACTGGTAGGCGCGGAGTAGAGCTGTCCGCAGATCTGCCTCGTTCTTTTCTTCGCGCTGAACGAATGCTATCCAAGCTTTCTCCGCATCCGCAGCCTCTTTCCAATGGTGCAAGCTGCTCTGGAGAGAGGGCAATTTCTGCAACGCCTCCGCGTCATTTGGGTTCTTCTGCAGAATCGCCAGGTCTTCACTAAGGTCGCGTTCCATTTTTGCATGCTGCAATGTCTCCATCGTCTCCTGGACCCTAGTGCCATCGGAAAACATTTGCACGAATATGGGGAGATCCAGACCAATCGTCCTATCGTGCTGAAGGTTTACGATGCCGACTCGAGAGAGTCGAAAATCCGCTTCGGAAAGAGTTCCGCCCAGCTCGACGGTTCCGATTGCCTGCCATTCATGGTCCGGGCTTTCCTCAACGATCAATGGTTTGATCCTGCTGGCGATACTTGCGCGCTGCGCCGAGGTTGCGGCTGCAAGCCAATCAATGTCCTCCGGCTGATCGATGAGCTTAAAGGTACCCTCATCGGGGGCCTGGATTGCCGCGACGAAGAAACGCAGATACGCGATAGCGCGGTCAGTTGTATCTAGTTTGGGAGGAGTTTTCCGATTCATGCCATGAATAGGGTTGGAACTGCCGTCCAAGAGGACCCAATCTGAACCGCGCTGGACATACGTGACGATACCGTTCCAGCCACCTCCTGCCTGTACCTCCAATTCATAAAGCGCCGCGTTGTCATAAAAGTCCAGCGGTAGCTTGCGAATTCCCCGGACTTGGCTCTGAGTCAAATTCCTATTCACTGGCGCAAGCTGATGAAGGACATCATCGTGCTCTCTCCCGGAGAGCATCCGCCATCCTCCCGCAATTAAAGGAGGAAGTGACCACGCGGCTTGTTCATAATGTGAGAGCAACAATACAGGGTCTCGTGCAGTCGCCACCGTATTCACGCGGTCGAGTAGTGCCTTCGACTCGGCGGCCGACAATGCCGGCTGTTGCGGGACGGGACTTGCTTTGGGATCGGTGAGCGCACTCTTTATTCGATTAAGGCTTGTTACATAACTCTTAAGACTGGCATTCAAGGTTTCATCGGAATAGTCCTTCTGCAGAGCTCCCCAAAGTGTAGTGAACGCGTTTTCAAGCTCGTCCAAGGCTTTCTTCAAATCGCCACGATTGAACCAGACGTCTGACAAACGGCTTTGAATCATGGCCTTACTTTTAATGAGGTCGGAATCCTGCGGCTGGTCTTTGAGAGCAAACGTCAGCGCCTGCATTGCAGATTGATACATGCCGAACGCTTCCGCGGATTGCTTGTCGGCAGCATAAATGTCGCCGAGCGCAACCCGGGCTGTCGACAAGTCGCCGTAGTTGCGGGGTGACGGGGCTTTTTTCACGAGAGCCGCCAGCATCGCAACTGCTTTAATGTAAGAGGACTTGGCTTCCGGTGCCCGCTTCAGAATTCGAAGTGCGTCGCCGGTCTGCCTGTGAAGGGAAGCCTTATCACCGATAATTTCCGGACTATCTTTCGAGATGCTTTCTACAAGCTCCAATTCCTTAAAGGCTTGCGAATAGAAATCAATCGCTTCCTTTTCTTTCTGATCGACTTTATCCTGCGCTTTCTTTTGCTCATTCTTGTCGCTGCTATTTGTCCCGGTGATTGCGCCCGCCTGCAAAGAACAAATATATCCTTGCCTGGCCAGGGCCAGTTCCACGTCCCGCACGAAATCTAGATTCCCGGGTGCAGACGCCTCACTCTTCCGCAACAGGTCGCGCGACTCCGAAAACATCAGGTAGGCCGCGTCCAGATCATGTATGTCCTTGAATGACCCGGTGGATTGGATGTATCTGAATTCTTGGACATCCCCGAGCGCCATGAACAAAACGCCCCGCAATACGCCGGCTCCCGTCCAGGACGGCTGCGCTTCGGTCAATTCCTTGGCTGACTGTTCAGCTTGATTCAGAAGGCTTTGCGCCAAATCCCATTCGCCCAGGTAATAGTGGATCAATCCCAATCCGCGCCAGCTTCTTACGCGGATCAATCGCCACAACAGATTATCCGCATCCCGATTGTAAAGGTCATCCGAAGCGGTTTGTGCCTGTTCAAAATAATTCTTTGCCGTGTCGTATTGTCCAAGCCGCATCGCAGAGAATCCCTGGTCGTACGCAAGTTCTGCGGACATTCTTTTCCACTGGGGGTTGCCACTGTCCCGCGCCGCAATTGGACGAAGGATGTCAGAAGCTTTTCCATACCAACTCAATGCCTGATTGTCGTCCCACTGGCTCGATGCGGTACCGATGAGCGCCTTCACTTTCCATGAAAGGGAATCGTCGGTCTCTCCTCCGTTTTTATCGACGGAGTCCATCGCATCCTTGAAATGAAGGATGGCCTGGTCATACGCAAGGCCTTGCGATTCTGCCTGGCCGAGTCCGATTTTCGATAATACGGAAACACGGATCATGTCCAATTTCACTTCAGGATTCGAAGGAGAGGCAGTCAAGCTTCCTGCACTATCAAAATCTTGTTTGGAGCGGCCAATTTGCCCAGTCGCCAACAAGCCAAATCCTTCTTGGTACTCTGACTCTGCGAGAGTGAGTTGTACCAGTGGATTGGAAGACTCCGGAGGAGTGAGTGTCTTGAGAAGTGTGAGCGCGGACTGAGCGTCTTTGATTCCTTCTTCGAAATGGCCCATTTGGTAGAGCGCGTCAGCAGCCTTCGCAAGGAACCGTGCGTGGCGTTGCACCAGACGCACTTTTTGATCACGCGAGGAAGTGTCCTGGCTTGAGAGATCAACATACGATTTTTCGGTGTCGCGGATTATTTGAAAGACGGTCGCCGCGGGAACCCAACCTCCGCCAATTCCAAAACTGAGCCGTTCTGCCATTTCCCCCGCTGCCTGGTAACTGCGCTCCCTCTCCGCCTCCTTTTGGTTGGCACGGCGATTCGCCACGACAGCAAAATAAAGTAGCGCGGCAGTCCCAATCAACAATACGCCAAATATTGCGGTGACCAATCTCGACTTCCTCAAGTCATGTTCATACTTTTCTTTCTGTTTTTTGGCGTCTTCGGCCTGCTTCTTCGCCGCTTCCGCTTGACGGCGCTGCTCACGCAACGATCGGCTCTCGGACGCCGGGTCTGTCAATAGGTCGTGAGTGAGTTCCAGCCAGACCACGCCCGAGCGCTCCTCTCGATGGAGGATCCGGTGGTTCACGAGCTGATCGAAATCAGCTTCCGGCAGCCCTTGCCGAAGGGCGTCTTCCAGCGCGGCGCGGTCACGATAGCCGGAGGCTGTGAGAAGTTCATCTTCCACCCAATTGCGGACGCGCGGATCAACACCATCGAATGCGCGTTCATAGAAACTCCGGATGATGCCTTCACGTTCGCCCGAAAGAAGGTCCGCTGTGATTTTTGACTGGCCAAGCTTTGCACGCCTGCGGTTCAATTCGTCGCAGACCACACTCAAGATGGCCGGCTCGACGTCGCGCTGTTCCATCGCGCGCGCAGCTTGTCTCCGCCGCGATGTGGAGACAAAATCGACAATTTCGCGGGCAATCGCTGGCTCGGTTAGAGCGCTCCCTGCACGTTGAACCACGTCAAGCGCTTGCGCGCCGGTCATGGGTTCCAGGCGGAAACGGTTTGGCAATAACGAAGGCATCCGAACGCGCCAGGGGTCGAGGTCCGCGAGGAAGTCTTCGCGCAGGGCGATCACAAACTTCACTGCTTGCCTGCGTAAGTTATATTGCTGGGCCTCATCAGGATGCGCCTCGAGGCGTTCCCGCACGGCCTCAGGTGGGCGATGCTCGAGGAGGGCTTCAAGTTCCGCGGAGAAATCGGCAACGCGTCTGCTGGTCTCCTCCGTTCTTTGGCCCAGTGTAAAGACCTCCTCAAATTGGTCTAACACAATAACGGGCGTAATCAGGCGGTTGCGCGGGCCCCAGAAATCAACGTCATTCCTGTGGAAGTATTCCCACAGGGTGTCTCCCGGAGATGGAAGAGGCCCCTTAATGTTCGCACGCTCCAATTCCGACGAAAAGGCAATCTTGATCTGGTCTGCGAGTGGGGGAGCGGAGTCACTGTGGTCAAAACGCCAGTGGATCGGGAGGAAATCGAGGCGTTTCAGTCCAGGGAAAAGGCCCGCTTGAAGCAATGAGGTCTTGCCCAGCCCTGATTGCCCGTAGAGGACCACCACCGGGCTGCGTTGGACGAGATCTAGCAAATCCGCGGTCTCTCGCTCACGGCCAAAGAAGAACTCTTGGTCGTTTTCGGTAAATGCGCGCAGGCCGGGCCAGGGATTCTGCGGCGAAAGGTCTGCAAGATTCGGAGTGGCGGGATTCATTGTCGGGTGTTTCGCTTGCGGTAGGCTTTTTGCGCAGCGTCCAGTTGCCCGATTAGCTCGGGAGGCACGCTGCCGCTCAGAGCTCGCACTGCCGTGCGTCCGAAGAGATTGCGTCGGAATTCGACAAGGTCGTTGCTTGGCGTGGCGTCAATCACTACCGGGAAAAGAAAGTTACTATCCGTCCCGAAATACGAACTGGCAATCTGAATTGCTTGCGCCCATTCCTTGCGGAACCAACGCGGAGAATCGTCCTGGGTATTCGAAGAAAGCAACGGCACGAAAGCGCAGCAATCGCGGATGTATTGAGTGATGATGTTTTGGAAATCATCGCCGGGATTGAGCCGCCGGTCGATCCAAACTTCCAGGCCCGCAGCCGTAAGGTCGTCGGCAAGTTGAAACGCCGCTTTTTCGTCTTCGTGAGCATAACTGATGAATATCGAGCCGGAAGACATGTTGGCGGGCTTCTCTGTCGCAGTACGGGCCGGGCTTGCTGCCGGAGCTGTCTTGGGATGTCTCTCGAACCACCGGCGGTGGAGTTCGCGGACAAAATCCACCGGCGATCCGTCCGTGTAAACGTGAGTTTGCTGGGGGCTGAACCGCTGCAGGAACTCGGCAAACTTCGGCGGCATGAACTTGCCATCCGCGATCACTTCCGTGATCATGCGCGAATCCCATAAAGGCCTGGCGCGGGAAAGACGCAACAAGAAACGGCTCAGCCAATCGGGGAATCCGACACCAAGAATAAGTAAATGGCTCTGCTGCAGCTTGGCGATTAGTTTCTTGGGTCGCGATTCACCCGCCATGAAATCGTGCATCTGCTCGAGCATCTGCCCTTCGGTCACCGCGAAAGTGGACGAGACGGACACCCTCCCCAGAATCTGAAATACCAAACTGCCGGATTCATTAAGAAGCGCATCGTCAAAATCGATCAGGTTTGATGCCGGAGGATAAGCGACCACAGCGGGTTTGCGGCCGCGGGCCGCTGTTATAGCGTCTTCAAGTAGCGTGTCAAAAGTCGTGCTGATGAACAAACGGAAGTTTGGAATCTCCGCCAAAAGACGAAGCGCTTCGGGGGATTGGACTTGCAAATCTTTGATGATTCGCAACACCAACTGAGGCCTGACCGCCAGCGGGTCGCCATGAAATTCTTTGTAGGCGCACACGACATCATTGGTTTCGAAATCGGGCGGGAGGCGGTCGGCGGGGATTTTCAACTCTGCTGCCAGCCGTTCCGCCAACAGATGGTGAAACGGCTGAGGGCCGTCAGCGGTATCAACCATCAACAAGTCGCGCCCCACGATAGGCACAACCTGTCCCTCTTCAATGGCCGGAAGGAGGTCGTCCCACAGAACATCTTCCCAAATATTTGTATCAGTGGGAGTCATCGGCCAGACTTTATCAAAGGAAAGTTAGGTTGTCACTGGACGATGGTGGATTGCTGGATTGCCTTATTCGAAAGATGGCAGGACTTCTCACGCAACGTATTTCAGCGATCCCGCGGACTGCAACTCTTGCCTTGGCCGGATGGTCTGTTTTTTTCCCCGACATGGCGACCAGTTATACCGCAATCGGAGGCTGAAATGGATGTTGCGGCGAGTAAAGTAGTTCCGCGACGGAATAAAAATTCAATGGATGAGAGACCGCGCCGATTTCATAGTGAAGCGGCCGCGTGTATATTCCTCGCCTAATTCATGAACAAAACGGAGACCCATTTCGAATTTGAGGCCCGGTTTGAGGTTGACTCAACAATGGAGGATTCACATGATGCGTCGCATTAATTTCCTCTTCGCGGTACTTCTCACTACCGTTTTGTGTTTTGGGTAAGCCATCCCCGCCCCAAGAAAAAGCTGTAGCAAAACAGCGCGCCCGCGACCTTGGCGTTCCATTTGATGGCACTCCCGGCGCATTCAATGCAATTACCGACATTCCCGGCGTCACGGTTGGCCATATGACTCTTATCTCCGGGGAGGGGAAGTTACAAGTAGGGAAGGGCCCGTCCGGACAGGCGTCACTGCGGTATTCCCGTGGGGCCTGGAGTCCATGAACAATTCCGTTTTCGCTGGCTGGTTTTCGGAGAACGGCAACGGAAGAGGCCTTAATCAACTCAATGGTGGCAGCGGACACAATGACAGGCATCAAGAATCATCGAGTTATCGCGCTTCCACACGACCGACTGCGCGATATTCTGAAGAAATACAACTGGCTTGTGCAATAAGATCGGTCAGAGTCGAGAATCCACCATTGGTGATTCTGCCTCAAGGTCCCCCCGTAAGTGAATATTTCTGTGTTATTGACATGAGAGATATGAATAACATATAAGAATGCGTAGTCTTAGGAGATTTGAAATGGCAAGTTCCCGCCAGATAGAGCGTCAGAATATCGAATGGTGGGCGAAGACTGAAAAGAACGCGATTGTCAAGGCTCTAGGAGTGCCTATTCCTGCTGGTCTCGACACTTCCTCCATAGGGATCGCAATATTCAACCACGATTGCCGTTGCGTCCTCATGAGCAAAGCTCTGGCGTCAATGTACGGCAACCCCGCCAAGGAATATGTCGGAAAAACAATCCGTCAAACACTGGGTGTCTATGCATCGCAACTGGAGCCCGCATTTCGAAACGTGTGGACCACCGGAAAGTCTCTGCAGGACATAGGGTTCACTGTTAGTTTGCCGGGCCATTCGGAGAAAACCCAATTCGTCGTGAATTTTTGCCCCTTTAGAAACAATACTGGGGACCTCCGAATGATAGGTATCATTTTTTGCGAAATCACAAACAAAAAAAAGCTGCATGACCGGTTTCGAGATCTGAACAGCAGGCAGAAGAAGGCTGCCTTTGGGGAGAACATGCCTTTAGGCATGGAATCGATTGAACTCTCCGCACCACCAAAGATCCATCAGGGTCTAACCGTCAAATCTGAATCGCGCGTGCAGGGCAAACGCCCCGCCGAATGTCCGAGCCACAGGGAACTGCAGGTAATACAGCTCCTGGCCGAAGGCAATTCCAATAAGGAAGTTGCCGCTGTACTGAACCTAAGTATCCGGACCGTAGAGACTTACCGGGCCAGGCTCATGTTTAAGCTACACCTCCATTCCGTGGCCGAATTGGTGCGCTACGCGATCCGAAATAACCTCATTAAACCTTGACCAAACATTACCTTCCCGCGGGATAGTTACCTCTTCCGCATATGTAGGTATTTTTACTGTATTGACTGGCTTGCCTCACGGCGGTACCCATAGCCCCCCTTAAAGGAGGGCCCCCCAATGAATCATTACTTGGAATGCAGCAACCCCAAGTGCCGCTTCGTCCTCGACCTCCGAATTGACGGAAAATCGAATGGCCACCGCCGGTTTATTTTTTCCAAATGCCCGGAATGTGGCGAGAAATGGTCAACCAAGAGCCCAATGTCCCGTAACGATCTGGGTGCGCATTGGCTAACTAAGCTACCCCCTTGCTCATGCTGCAGCCGCAAGGCGCCGGCACATGTGCAGACACATGCGCAGGCGCAAGTCGCCTAGTTTGCAGAGCAAGTAGCGCGGTCTCCAAGTGAATGGTCGCACGGACCCGCTGGTGAGAGCTTCGCGGCCCTCATGGTCCAGCCGCCGCTCCATAAGCTCACCGGTCCCATTGTGGGCCGTGGGTAGCGGCTAGTAGCGCGTGTGAAGACCGCATCCTAATTAGTCCTCCTTGCTCCGCTTCGTTCTTCCGAGCCTTGGTCGTTCAACCGCTACCAAGGCAGCTTGAGAGAAGGAGACGACACCGTCATCGAATAAGTCTTTACGAATCCCCGCCGCGCGTTCATCGACGCCCCGTCGCCAATGCGGGTTGGCAAAACCAGCCGCCGGAGATTCTCCAGGATGTGAGCAATCAGAGAGAAGGCCTCCCTCTGAGGGGTTGGATGTATAATTCGTGCTGGCCAGATGGAAAAAACAAAAATCCAGTTTATAGCCCGTTCGATACTCTTGGTCCTGCTTATCGCAGCCGCTTTCGGGCAAAGTGGGCAGACGGCGCAGCCAGACCAATCTCAGCAGACAGAAACGAAAAAGATTGTCATCCTCGGACTGGGCGATTCGGCAATCGCCGATTTGAGAAGGTCAGCGCCACCGAATGTTCAAATCGTCGCACCGTCGCTAAGCCAACTTGGCGCTGAACTCGCAGATGCCGATGCGCTGATCACTCCACAACTTACGCTCGACATGCTTCACGCTGCCAAGCGATTGAAGTGGATCCATATATTGAACGCGGGCGTCGAGGGCGTCGCCCCTGTGCTCAAGGGCACGGATATAACCCTTACCAACCTCAAAGTCGTTCTGGGTCCCGAGGTCGCGGATCATGCGATGGCTTTGCTGCTGTCGCTTACTCGAGGCTTGTATCAAACCATCCCCGCGCGCAGATGGGAAAGGCCGCGCGGCTTCGATCAGCTAACCGAATTGCGCGGGAAAACGGCCGTGATTATCGGCGTCGGCGGCGTTGGAACGCAGATCGCAGAGCGGGCGAGCGCGTTTGGCATGACGATCATCGGCGTGGATCCGAAGGACGCCGCGCCTTCTCCTGCTGTCAAACAGATGGTGAAGCCGGCGCAGATGGATACCGTGCTGCCGCTGGCCGATGTAGTTTTTATCACAGTGCCGGAGACGCCAGCGACGAAAGGGATGATGGGTGCAACACAGTTCCGGGAAATGAAGCAGGGGGCCTACTTCATCGCTGTCTCGCGCGGCGCTGTCTATTCGATGGACGCTTTAGTGGAAGTAATGACCAGCCATCACCTGGCGGGAGCGGGGTTGGACGTGGCGGAACCGGAGCCGCTGCCCAGTAATCACCCAATTTGGAAATTCGAAAATGTTGTCATCACGCCGCATATCGCGGGCGCGTCAGACGTCGCTATAGCCCGCGTGCTTGAATTGTTGAGGGAGAATATCCGTCATTTTGCAGCGGGCGAGCCGCTCTTAAATGTTGTGGACAAGGATAAGGGTTACTGAACTGCGTTACAGAACTGGGCTGCGCTTGCGATCATTTCCCCCGGCAATTGCCTCCAAACCACGATTCACCAGATTAGGAATAACAACTTCATGGGCCGCAATCTGCATCTATAATCGAGGGCGACCAGAAAGCCGAAATTGGAAATTCGTCCTAAAATTAAGAGTAGTGTTTAGTATCGTAAGGGAAGTGGGAGAAACAGTAGTTGAGCAAATCCGCCGGCGCACCAATCCATAATGCAGAAAAAGAATCGGGCGGCGCCAGAGTTTGGCGCGCGTTGCGTCATCGCAATTACCGACTATTTTTTACTGGGCAAAGCATTTCGCTGGTTGGTACGTGGATGACGCGCGTCGCCACGCTTTGGCTGGTATACAAGCTCACGAACTCGCCGTTGCTGCTCGGCGTCGTCGCCTTTGCAGGCCAGATCCCCACGTTGCTTGTGGCGCCTTTTGCAGGCGTGTGGATTGACCGGCTGGACCGCCGGCGCGTGCTGATTGTCACTCAAATTCTTGCGATGATTCAGTCTCTGGCGCTAGCGGTTCTGACCTTAAGCAGCCACATCTCCATTCAAGAAATCATCTCGCTGAGCGCATTCCAAGGATTGATCAACGCATTTGATATGCCCGCTCGGCACGCTTTTTTGGTGCAAATGGTCGAGGACAAGCGGGATCTCGGCAATGCCATCGCGCTGAATTCTTCGATGGTCAATATGGCGCGCCTTCTTGGGCCCTCGCTCGCAGGAGTAGTCATCGCGCTATTCGGCACCGGCTATTGTTTTCTGATTGACGGCGTCACTTATCTTGCCGTGATTGCCTCCCTGCTGATGATGGTGCTCAAGCCGTCGCTCGTCCCACGTGCAGCGACTTCCATGTTTCAGCAACTCAAAGAAGGCTGGAGGTACGTTGCGGGCTCAACGCCGATTCGGACCATTCTCTTGTTGTTCGCGGTAGTCAGCCTGATGGGCTGGCCTTTCACGGTTTTGATGCCCGTGTTTGCCTTGAAAGTACTGAACGGCGGGCCGCACACTTTCGGGTTCTTGATGGGGGCCGTGGGCGTGGGCGCGCTTGTCTCGGCTTATTCGCTTGCCGTGCGCCGCACCGTGCGTGGATTGACGAAGATGATTCCGATCTCCTCCGGCCTGTTTGGCGCGGGGCTGATTCTCTTTGGCCTCTCGCGAAATTTTTGGCTTTCCCTTGTTGTGCTGGCGATATGCGGATTCGGGATGATGCAACAAATGGCGGCCAGCAACACCATCATTCAGACCATTGTGGAAGCGGATAAGCGCGGGCGTGTGATGAGTTACTCCACGGTTGCTCTCGTCGGCATGGCGCCATTTGGAAGTTTGGTGGCAGGCACTCTCGCCAATGCGATCGGCGCGGCACATACGGTGATGTTGAGCGGAGCGTGCTGCCTGGCGGGGGCCATTTGGTTTTTCACGCGACTCAAGGCGGTGCGAAAGGTAACCCGCCCGATTTATGTGAATTTAGGTCTTGCGCGGCCCGTGCCCCCCGAAGTGGACGCCGTGCTGCAAGATGGGGGCGGGGTTTAGGAGCCTTGGGATCAGCCCGGTTGAATATCAGACGGCCTGCGGAATATGCAAGGCATCCAAATGATCCGAAGTTAATAGAAAAGCTCACCCAGAGGAGTGCGTCGAATGTGCCTGAGAACAAATAAGAGACAGGCTTTCGTGGCCCCAGCCCGGACGTAGGCAAGCCATACCGCCGGAAAAAGGGACAGAGTGGCACCCCATCGGGAAGGCCGAAGACCAAAACCCTTTCAGATGCATACCGAAACAAGCTCGAAGAGCCAGTTCCAAACGATCCCGCAATTTTCTGAATTGAGTCGCGAATTTCGTTGCATCATTTATTCCTCAAGTACCGCACCGCCGCGTCACGCGAAAAATTTACAGGACTAGTACCTCACTCACCCAGGTGCACTGATCTAGCTAACTCTTTCAATTCATTCAACTTATCAATTCCGTGCCTCAATGGCATTCATCTTGCCCAACAATTCACGGGAAAACTTTCCCGGGGGTATCGTGCCATGAAACGAACTCTTGCTGTCGCACTCACGTTGCTTACCATCGCTCCGCTTTCTTTCGCGGACAATCCCGACCGGGCAAAAGACGAACGCGCCCGCCTGCAAAACGCCGGCATAGTCATGCGGGAAATCATGAATGTTCCCGATGACATTCCGCGCGACCTTCTCGATCACGCGCGTTGCGTGATAGTCATGCCGTCTGTCTACAAGGCCGCGTTTGTTGTCGGCGGAAGTTTCGGCCGCGGCGCGATGGTCTGCCGCTCCGGCAAGGATTTCACCGGACAGTGGGGCGCGCCCGTAATGGTCGCGCTCGAAGGTGGCAGTTTCGGTCTCCAGATTGGTGGCGAAGCCACTGACTTCGTGTTGCTCGTGATGAATGATCGCGGCGCGCGAAGCCTGATGCACTCCAAAGTGAAACTCGGCGGCGATCTCTCTATCGCTGCCGGCCCGCTCGGGCGAGATGCGTCCGCGGACACCGACGCGTACATGCGCTCGGAAATCCTGAGCTATTCCCGCACGCGCGGCGCGTTTGCCGGAGTCTCGCTCGAAGGTTCCACGCTCCGTCCCGATGGCCGCGCCGACCAGAACCTCTATGGACGCTCTGTCTCCGCGAGGGAAATCATGACTAGCCAGGAGATTCAAACTCCAGAAGCCGCGCATGACCTTCTCGGCGTGCTGCAGAAAAACTCTCCGCAAAGAAAAGCGTGAACAATCCTGAACATGGCGGCGGAGCCCCAGCCCCGCCCCACTTCTCGATGTCACATTTGACGGCGTCCTCCAACCCTCAGGATACGAACCCATTGAACTAGCCCCGCGACACGTGTGGACGCAGCATTTTGTAAATGCCCCGTCACTTTTCGATGACACTTTCCTCATGACGTTGCAAAGACGCTGGGCGACACCGTCGCGGTTGTGGAGGAACACTATGCGCCCTTTGTGAAGGAACTCAGGGAGCGCACTCGGCGAATCATGGAAAGCCCGGACGGAATCGAAAGGCCGCCGGAAAATTGCGCAATTTTTGCACACCAACCTGGAGGGAGCGGCCATGTGCAATGAAAACAAAAGACTTAGTGGCGGGTGAGCCTGTAAGCCGGATTTTGTACGGCGAAATCGCCGCAGCGATCATTCCTCTAGGTCGTGGCTCGCGCCACGACTCGAGCGGCCTACCCGAGGGTTGATACCGCAAGCCCTTGCGGGATTGCGGCTACCCCAAGTCCAGATTCGGTGTACGAATGAAACGCGTTTCACCGAAAACGTCTCAGGGCAAAGGCTTGGGCCAGCCTCCCCTCCTATTTGGCCTTGCACCACGCGGGGTTTTCCGTGCCGCCTCGATTGCTCGAAGCGCGGTGGGCTCTTACCCCACCGTTTCACCCTTACCTGCGCGCAGCGCGCGGGCGCTCGATCCAGATGCACGCCGGAAGAAGGTTTCCCTCCGAACCGGCCACTGAGGCGAACGATCCGCGGAGCTATCGCACCGGCGGTCTAGTTTCTGTGGCACTTTCCGTGACCGATTCCTCGCGGAAGCGGTCCCCTGGCGTTACCAGGCGCGTTGCCCTTGGGCCCCGAATCTCTCAATTCAGGGCTACGTCTCCGCCTCTCGGCGGAAACATCGGTGTCCGGACTTTCCTCCCGCGCCGCGCTTTTCAGCGCAGCACCAGCGATCGCCCAGCCCACCCGCCAATTTCATTTTACCGTGAAATGGGAGATTGGGGCGAAAAGAAAAGAAGCATTCACCGCAAAGAAACGGGTGGCGGAGACACAGAAAAACCCCCGGGTGCAGGACAACGAGTTCGAGTGTTCAAATCCTCCCCCCGACCAATCATTTCAATAACTTCACAATGAAATTCGGGCGCCACCCGCATTCACGGTTGAGCCCTTCGCCTACACAAATCCCTCGCGCGCGTGTACCGTGAGGGAGCCTAACTACAACGCAAGCGAACATCATGTAATACTAGCGAGTAGAGTCATCCTCAAATTATGGGAATCTTCTCTAGACGTAACCTTTACCGAATGCTTTCCGAGAATGCGCAGTTTGTCCGCAATCGACAGCTATCCCAACACATCGGCCGTCTCAATGGAAATGACCAGGTCCAGAGAGTCACAGCGGAATGGGAAGTTGTTGTCTTAAATGGTCTCTCTAAACTTGGCACTGTCGATCACGAACCACAACAGTTGGTCGGCCCCACCAAACCAGACGTCCTATTCACTCATCCCTTGGGCCCGGCACTAATGGACATAACTACCGTCTCCGACAGAGGACTCGACCAGCAAAATCCGATTCACAGATTGGAGAATCGGCTGGTCGAGATTGTGCGAAATCGCGGCCTAGACCCTGATCGTTTCGGATTATATGTGAAAGGCAATCACCATGAACTCCATCTAGGCGGGCCTAAGGCGCACCTCTCCATACCCGGGGCAAAAGAGTTTGATGGAGCTATCCTTAATAAGAGTTTTTATGCTTTTTTAGCCCAGATTCTCGCCGCGCCAGAAGCTAAGCGGCAATTCATGCCAGCCGGTCTTGACGCGAAAGTGACTATTACGTATGACCCGACTCAGAGGTTCTTTTCGATGAGCTACCTGGCCTATACGGTTCCCTTTTCGCATACGCAGAACACCATTTACAACGCGCTCGAAGACAAGGCTCATCAGTTAGACCGATCGCAATTCAGCGGTATAAGAGGAATCATCCTTTGCGATGGGGGGTGTGACGTTCTAAGTCGCACCGGCCAAAGAGGGCTCAATTTTGGCGCAAAAGACATCATCTCTAGATTCTTGCATGACACCGGGGCAATTGGATTCGTTCTTTCTTTGCTTATAGAGGGCGATAGCAGCGGATACTCAGGCCCCGATCATCTCAGGGTGGTCGCCAAACCTTATTCCTCGCGCGTGGACAGCGCTGCTGGGCAGCTTGCAAGCTACTTGCGAGAAAACCTGCCGAAAGCGCTTCCAAATCCCGAGAATAATCCGTTTGGCGCTTATGACTTGGAGACGGAAGGAAAATCCCACAACGGAGGCGGAACAGTGAGCGGTCATTCAATCAAGATGTCCTGCCGAGCGATCATGGAGCTGCTATCGGGGAGAATAAAGCAGGAGGATTTCATTCGCGACAACCCTCATGTGAAAGAAAGATTTGCCGGAGCGCTCAGCCAAGGCTGCATGCTGAAAGATGCGCGGATCGAAGGCGACCCGCAGCGAGACGATGATTGGATCGAATTCAGTTTCTCGGACCCTGATCCAGCAATTTTCCCGTATCCGAAGCTCCGCGGACAATGAGCGCGAGTCGCGCCTGATAAACCTCGACCGAAATGTCGCCCACCGCGCCGCCCCAGTCGCGGTGTCCAGTTTTTGATTTTCCTAAGGGCGTGCGGTAGGATTCAGATAAGTGAACCAAACGTGACTACAAAACAGGAAATCTTGGACGAAATAAAGCGGACAGCTACCGAGAACGGGGGGAAGGCGCTTGGCGTCGACAGATTTGAAGGTGAAACGGGAATAAAACCGTACGATTGGGAGAGGTTCTGGGCTCGGTTTGGGGACGCAGTCAAAGAGGCCGGCTTTGCCCCTAATCAATTTAAAATGGCCCATCCAGATGGATTCCTCCTTGAAAAGCTGGCTGGACTGGTGCGCAAGCTCGGGAGACTGCCGACTTTTAGAGAAATCACGGTAGAAGGAACAAACGATCCCCAATTTCCCAACAAGAAGATTTTCCAACGCCTCGGCTCGAAGGGACAACTTGCCAAGAAATTAATGGAATTCTGCGCGACCAAGGACGAGCTAGCCGACGTTGCAACGATCTGCTCCTTCGCGCTCAAACAATTCCACCAAAGGGAACCCGCCAGCGACCGAGCTAGCAAAGGATTTGCGGGAGAAGTATATCTTTTCAAATCCGGGCGCTACTTCAAGATCGGAAGAACCAATGACGCGATCCGTCGAGGAAGCGAGATCCGGATCCAACTGCCAGAGAAGGTGCGTCTAATTCATTTAATCAAAACCGACGACCCCGCCGGGGTAGAAGCGTACTGGCATAAAAGATTTGATTCCAAGCGCATGAGTGGCGAGTGGTTTGATCTAACCCCCTCTGACGTGACGGCCTTCAAACGCTGGCGGCGCATTCATTAAGTAGGACTGCGAATCGGTGGCCCCGCCTTAATCACGACGACACATTGGGGCCTGACTTCGGCGAGTCACCTTCCGCCCTAATAGCCGACCGTAGGATTTCCCGGCGGAAAATATGTCAGATTTGACTTGCATCTACTGCAGAACGAAAAGCGTTGTCCCGTTTCCAAAGGAGCACGTCGTTCCGAAGGCCTTTGGACGATTTCGGGATAACTTGACCCTAAGCAGCGTGTGTGGGGTTTGTAACGCATTCTTCGACCGAGAACTGGAACTGTTCCTAACGCGCGACAGTGTCGAGGCGCTCCTAAGAGTACGATACGGTGTCAAGCCCAAGAGCGGTCGGCGCAAACTAGGCCAGTCGAGGCTCATCGTCAAAGTGGTCTCGCCAGGGCTCTGGCAAGGCGCAAGAATTGTTGTGGAACGGGACCCCACAGGGAGCGCCCTCACCGCTGAACCACTTCCACAAGTAGCCTTCCGCAAATTTGGCGAGACCGAATGGAAGTGGTTTCTCGAAAAAGAACTGGATCAGACCAAAGATTGGGAGCGCTACCGCACAGATGCCGACACAAAAATTGTCGGCAAACCGGATATAGCTGTACAGCGCCTCGCGGACAAACTCACCAAAATGGGGATTGTCTTCAAGAAGCGCCGGAACTTTGAGAAACGCGGCGGCCACGTTGAAGTCCTCGCGGAGGCGGTTTTGGACGAGATCATTTTTCGCGGGGTCGCAAAGATTGGTTTCAATTTCTTGGCATATCTGAAAGGCCCGGACTTCGTCCTTCGACCCGAATTCGATCCCATTCGCAACTTCATTCGCTATGGGACTAAACCACCGCTACCGCCCGTATTGGCGTCAAATTTTGCAATTCTGCATGCAGATGACGCCTTCTACAGGCAGACAAATGGTCACATTATCGTGCTTGACTGGGACAGGACAAATACGGGGATCGTTTGCTTGCTCTCCCTCTTTAACCACCAGACGTATCACGTCATACTGTGCGCCAAATACTTGGGCGTATGGCATCCTCTGAGCGGTGGACGGCATTTCGACGTTAAATCAATGACGATCTCAGAAGTGAAGGGTTTCGACCGCACGCTCTATCCGGCCTGGTAAGAAATCACTATACCGACCAGACTCAGCGGCTCAACTTTTAGGCGTCGCCCATCCGTCGCGCCCCGCAAAGGATGCGGAAGTTCGCTCGATGAATCGCTTTTCCTCTACATTCCTATTCGAACACTCATTCGAATAGATTTTGTAACGAATCTTCCCATAATTCCTACATAATTCTCTTGACATTGATTTAACGTTATAGTAACATGCCCCATGAACTGCTCGCCGCTCTCCCGGATCAGATCCCGTAACCCTTTTGTTGCACTACTCTTACAGCCGACGTTGCACAACTTTGGTGCACCCGCGCCCATAAATCATTTAGATGGAATCACTTATAGGCAAAATGGTCAGAAATCCCGTAACTCCAATTCTGCGTTACTCTTACCGCTCTTCGTTCCCGTAAGTCCTTTGCTGCACTACTCTTACAAAAAGATGGGGGGTACCCCCCCTGCGGCTAGCGAGATCATTCATCAAAATCCTAACTACCTGTCTTACCTACCACTTATGAGATTTGCGCCCAACTGCCCCAAAAAGGCCTCCGTGTTTTCTACCACTTACGTACCCCCCTCGCCCCGTCTTGGTAACCGCGCCCTTCGCGTCCTGAGCGGAGAGAAGCCTGCCTGCCGGTCAGGCAGGGATCTGGGTTACACGATTTCTCGTAACCCCCAGTGTTGCCTATCACTTACAAGCATTCTTCAAAATGGCCCAAGAATCGCCCAATGTTTCCTATCACTTACGAGCCGACTCTCCCGTAACTACCTGTGTTGCCTATCACTTACGAAAAAGGTGGGAGGGGGGCCTACCTTGCGTTCCCCAGATTTATTTCTGGGAGAGCCAGACTACGGTGTGGTCGTCAACTGTCCAGGAATTATTGAGCTTGAGGAGCCGGACATATTCGCCTTCGCCGCAGATGGAGCCGCAAGCGCGGCCCACGTAAACGATGGCTTCGGTACGGTCGCGATTGAATCCGATGCGCGAGACGACGACCACGCCGGGCGCATTTGGGTGTTTATTCAGGAATCGGCGCCAGGCGCGGTCATTCTTAACGAGCCGCGCGATGTCGGCGACATCAAAGACAAGACATTCCGGCGCGAGATGGCAGGGCGAAGGCAGGCGCGCATGCTCCTTGTTGCGGTCGGTCCAGTCCTGCCTGGTTTCGGGCGAGAGGCGCGCGAGGAATCGGGTGGTCTGCTCACTTTGGACAGAGACTTTGGTTATCAGGCCGGGCGGAACTCCGATGGAAGTCGTCTCTATAAGAATGATAGGGCGGTCTTTGGAGGCGTCGTAGAGATCCTGGAAAAGGACGGTATAGACGGCGGATTCGTCGTCCGTGAGCTGCGGTGGGCCGGAAGTCTGGGCAGATAGAGGCGCGCCGAAAAAACAGAGACCTGCCGCGGAGAAGAAAAGCGAGCGCCAGAGAGACGCGATGAGCCGGCGGCGGTGCGAGCGGTTCACGGGATAATTCTAGCAGAGAGCGATGTGCTAATCTTTGGGTAGATCGAGAAGATTCACGAGAGAGGGATGAATTCATGAACACGACAAACAGGTCAAGTGCGAAGCGCTGGGCCGTGGGACGCCAGTTGCAAGTTGCGCTGCTGCTCTTCGTGACTGCCAGCGCGACGACTCTGATTTCGCATGGTGCATCCGCGCAGAACGGCGGGATGACCGGGAGCATGCCGGACCCGATGCACGTTTCTGGGCCGCCCGCAACGCGTGTGGACAACGTGGTGGACACATATTTTGGAACGAAAGTGACGGACCCGTACCGCTGGCTTGAGGACCAGAATTCGCCTGAAACGCGCGCGTGGATTGCGCAGCAGAACACTTACACAGATTCGATTTTGAAGAAGCTGCCGGGGCGCAGCGTGGTGAGCGCGCGGCTGGGACAACTCTTGAAAGTGGACGAGACGGGGCTGCCCATCGAACGCAACGGCCGCTATTTTTTCGGCAAGCGCCGCGCGGACGAGGACCAGGAAAAGATTTATTTCCGCCAAGGGCCGAAGGGCGAAGACCAATTACTGATTGACCCGCTGCCAATGAGTGCGGATCACAGCACAACTGTGAATCTGGCGATGGTTTCCCATGACGGAGGCACAATCGCCTACCTCGTGCGGCAAGGTGGAGCGGACGAGACCACGATGCACGTGATGAACGTGGAATCCAGAAAAAATCTGCCGGATCAGTTTTCAAAGGCGCTCTTTTTTGGCGGCGACTTTACGCCGGATAAAACCGGAATGTATTACGCGAAACAGTCCGGCAAGGGTCCGCGCGTCTATTTCCACAAAATGGGATCACCCGAAGGCGAAGACAAAATCATTTTCGGTGAAGGCTATGGGCCGGAAAAGATCATTGGCGCGGGGCTCGCATCGGATGACGTACATCTGCTAATTCAGGTGGCCTACGGCGCCTCGGCGGATCGGACCGAGCTGTACATAAAGGATATCGCGCACGACGGACCAATCGTTCCGATAGTGACGGATGTGAACGCGCGATTCCAGGCCGACATTGGCGGGCAAGAAATTTATATCCAGACAAACTGGAATGCGCCGATGGAAAAGGTGATGGTTGCCGACGTGGCGAATCCGGGCAAAGACCACTGGAGGGAGTTCGTGCCAGAGAGCGATGCGCACATCGAGGGGACAACTCTGGTGGGTGGAAAAATCTGTGTGAATTATTCGCGGAATGCGAGTTCGCAGATGCGCGTTTTTGGGCGCGATGCAAAGTTAGTGCGGGACGTGACGCTGCCAACTGTAGGTACAGCATCCCCACTCTTTGGCCGGTGGGCGAGCGTCGAGACATTCTATGAGTTCACCTCATTCTTTACGCCGGGGACCGCATATCGCTACGACGTAAATACGGGCGAGCAGAGCGTTTGGTCGAAATCCGAGGTGCCGGTGAATAGCGACCAGTTCACCGCGGAGCAGGTGTGGTTCAACTCGAAGGACGGGACGCGTGTGCCCATGTTTGTGGCGCACAAAAAGGGACTGAAGATGGACGGCTCGGCGTCGGCGCTGCTGACCGGATATGGCGGCTTTAACGTGAGCGAAACGCCGAGCTTCAGTTCATCAGCCGTCGTTTGGATGGAGCAGGGCGGCGTTTACGCCGTCGCCACGCTACGCGGCGGAGGCGAATTCGGCGAAAAGTGGCATCAGGCCGGGATGATGGAAAAGAAGCAGAACGTGTTCGACGACTTCATCGGCGCGGCCGAATACCTGATTGCGAAGAATTACACCAGCCCTTCCAAACTGACCATTCGGGGAGGGAGCAACGGCGGATTGCTGATGGGAGCGATGATCACGCAGAGGCCGGATCTATTCGCTGCGGTCGTGTGCGCGTTTCCGCTACTGGACATGCTGCGATACCAGAATTTCCTTGTGGCGAAGTATTGGGTGCCGGAATACGGGTCAGCCGAGCAAGAAGTCCAATTCAAGTACATTTACGCCTACTCGCCTTACCAGCATGTGAAGGCGGGGACTAAGTACCCGGGGGTGCTGTTTATCACTGGAGATTCCGATACTCGGGTTGCGCCGCTGCACGCACGGAAGATGGCGGCGCTGATGCAGGCTTCCGCTGGTCCGGGGCGACCAATCTTTCTAAAATACGATACTGAGGCGGGCCATTCGGGCGGGACACCTGTGACGAAGCAGGTGGAGGATGGGACGGACTCATTGATGTTCCTCCTCTGGCAAACTGGAGTGTCCCCTAAGTAGTTTGATTTGAAACACTTGTAAATTGGGATTCCATGCCAATCAGGGCCCCCGGATGCCCTTCGCCGGACCCGTGTACCCTTTTAGGAATTGCTTGACAGGCAGGGGGTCAACGGATACGCTTCGCCCCAGTTTAGGGTGCCTACCCTTATATGCACCCTTGGCTTTGGACCCTAATCCTGAAGGAGGCCTGAATATGGGCAAGACCTACGCTGTCGTGGTTGGGCTCGTATTGACCGTTGTTGGGATCTTCGGTTTTGTACACCCCGCAGAAATGATGGGGATGCAATTCAACACCATCCACAACGTAATCCACCTGGCGACGGGTCTAATCGGCCTGGCAGCCGGCTTGGGCGGCGGGGAGAAGGGTGGAAAGGGATTTGCGAAGGTATTTGGTCTGGTTTACACCCTCGTGGCGATCCTTGGCTTTGCTAATGTCGCGTACGTCGTCAACATGCTCAATCTGAATATGACGTATAACATCATCCACCTTGCAGTGGGCCTGCTTGGCTTGCTGGCTGGATTCATGGGTGGTGGTGGCGATTCGAATTAACTGAGTTCCTTCAAATTCCCAGCCCGGCCTTCGGGTTCGCCGGAGGCCGGGGTTTTCATCTTTCCGAGTAGATTCGCGACTCACCCTTTGGCAAACCTGGAGTCTCTTCAGTTACCGTCGTCGTCCGAGCCTGCGGCTTGGTTTGTATCGGCATTTCTTGAATCCGCTGGAAGGGTGTCAAGGAAGACCTTCCATTCGAACCAGCCGGGCTTGCCTTTGATCCATTTCTCAAACCATTCGAATTCGGAGACCATTTTCACCATCTGGTAGCGCGGGTCGCTGATGCCGTGGGGCATATTCGGATAGTTGATGTATTCAACCGGCACGCCGACCTTTTTTAGGCCCATGAAGAGTTCATCGGATTGCGGTTTGGGGACGCGCTGATCAGCCGTACCTGCGTGGATGAGAGTTGGAGTCTTCGCGTTGGCGATGTACTTGATGGGCGATTCGGCGCCGAAGTGGTCCCAGTTTTCCCAGGGCTTCCCTTTGAAATAAAACTCGCGCGGCTGCTGCGTGTCGGTTTGGGCGTACATGGAGATCCAGTCGGACGCGCCCGCGCCGGTAGAGATGGCTTTGAAACGCGTGGAATGGGTGAGAGTCCAGTCGCACCAATGGCCGCCGGCGCTCCAACCCATCATGCCCATTTTGTCGGGGTCCACGATGCCGCGCTTGATGAGATCGTCCACGCCGGTGTTGATGTCGTCGAAGGCCTGCGTGTAGTAGTCGCCGGCAATTTGCACACGGAAATGCTGGCCGTAATTGTCGGAGCCGCGATAATTCGGCTGGAAGACAGCGTAGCCATTGGCGGCGTAAATGTTGATGTACGTGCCGAAGCCGCCGGAAAAAGTATTTGTGTAGGCCGATTGCGGGCCGCCATGAAGCTGAACAATAAGCGGATAGCGCTTCCCCGCTTGGTAGCCGACCGGGTAGATGAGAATGCCTTCAACGGTTGCGCCGTCCGTGCTCTTCCAGTGCACGGTTTCATAGCTGCCGAGCGAATAGCCCGCGACTTGCGGGTTGGCGTTGGAGACACGCGCCCAGCGCGCACGATCGCCGATGGAATCGGGGCGCGCGACGTAGTAGTCGTTGGGATGCTCAGGATTCGCAAATGTTATGAGGAACATTCCAGTTTCGTGATCGAAACCGGGGCCGGCGATCACTCCAACTTCGTGAGTGAGCTGGTCGAGCTTGTTGTCAGCGACACGGACGGCGAAGACGTGCTCGTTGACGCCTAGGCCCTCGGTGAAATAAATCGTCTTCGAATCCGCGCTCCAGGAGGGATTGTTGGCGCTATGATCCCAATCGGAGAGGAGTTTGCGCGGCTCGCCTCCATTCACGGAGACGACGAAGAGCTTGCGGTTGTTGTCATAGGCGAAATCGTCGGGAGCCGTGAAGACAAGCGAGCGGCTGTCCGGCGAAAAGACCGGGTTGCCTTCGGCGATGTGATTGTTTGTGATGCGGCGAATCTCGCCATTACCGAGATTCAGCAAATAAACCTCGGAGTCCACTTCATCGAGCGTGTTGGCATGGCGGTCGGTGGAAGCGCTGCGGAAGGCGACCCACTTGTTGTCATCCGATTGAGTGAACTCGAGTACGCCGTAGGCGTCGCCCTGCGTCCAGCGTTTCTCGGTCTTGTCGGCAATGGTGATGGACCAGAGATGCTCAGGGGCTTCGACGGGATCGTTGATGCGCACATCGAACTTCTTCTCGCGGCGCTTCTGGTCGTCGGGGTCCACTTTGTCGCGTGTTAGGAAAAGTATGCGCGAACTGTCCGGGCTCCAGGCCCAGGCGCCAATGGGAGTCAAGTGATGAGTGAGCCGGACGGGGCGCTGTTCGCCATCAAGACTCAGGAGCATGAGCTGGCGCGCTTCCGCACGGCCCGAGGAAAAGGCGACCCACTTGCCGTCGCGACTGAAAGCGAAATTGCCAACGCCGTTTGGCGCGTCACTGACTTCCCGCGCTTCGCCCATGTCTCGGCGCATCAAGTAGAGCTGCGTCCTGGCTTCGGCGCCCGTGCTGTCGCGGTCGGAAAGAAAACCAAACCAACGGCTGTCGCGCGCCCAGTGGGGCTGGGTTTCATTTTTGTCTGGCGTAAACGTGAGCTGGTGCGGAGGCGCGGAGCCGTCGGCGGGCGCGACGTATATGTCCGTGAAATTTTTCCCCAATTTCCAATTCGGCGTGGAGACTGTGTAGAGTACCCACCTGCCGTCGGGCGAAATCGTCCCGCCGCCGACGGCGCGCATCTGCATGATGTCGAGGAACGTCATGGCGCGCTTTTCGGGCGGGTTTTGCTGGGCGAGAACGCGAGCTGCGAAGAAAATTGCAATCGTGAGCACTGCAAGAGACAAATGGGAGCGCTTCATTGGTTTTCTCCTTCTTAGGGAAGTACGCGAAGCGAGAGTCTAAGCCGGGAAATGCGTGAGCGCAACGCCGACCAGCCCGGCTAAGCGGCTTGGCAACGTGAGCCGAACGTGCCATGATTCGCTGCATTCGGGGTCGAAATTCAAGCTCAATAAAAACTAAAAGTGTGAATGGTCTTGCTCATGGAGAAATCGCCAAGATGAAACGCAAAACCCTGATTATTGCTGCAGCACTGTGCCTGACGCTCATTGCTATTGAGCCGCTCGCGTATGCGCAATCGAAGCGCGCCATCACATTCGATGATTTGATTTCGATGCAGCGTGTGAGCGATCCCCACGCGTCACCGGATGGGAAGTGGGTTGCGTTCACCGTGGCGACGCCGGACAAAGAGGCAAACCGGAACGCTTCAAATATCTGGCTGGTTCCCTTGGCGGGCGGCGAAGCGATGGCGCTTACGCGCAGCGGGCACGACAATTCGCCGCGATGGTCCCCCGACGGCAAGCAGATTGCGTTTCTTTCTTCTCGCGACGGTGAGTCGCAAATTTATTTGATTTCCGTGGATGGCGGCGAGGCAACAAAAGCTTCGAGCATCTCCACGGGCGTGGACGGTTTCTATTGGGCGCCGGACAGCAAATCCTTTGCATTCACGACAGGAGTGTTTCCGGATTGCAAGGACAATCCGTGCAACAAGAAGCGCATGGACGACGCGGCCAAAAGCAAGGTAAAGGCGCGCGTTTACGACCATCTGCTTTACCGGCACTGGACGCATTGGAATGACGGGCGGCGCAGTCATTTATTTGTAATGCCCGTGGCGGGCGGCACAGCGCGTGATTTGATGCCCGGCGCCGACTACGATGCGCCGCCGGATTTTCGCGGCGATGCAAATGACATCGCGTTCTCGCCGGATGGCCGTGAACTGTGTTTTACAGCGGTGACCGATCCGATGGAGGCGATCAGTACGAACGCCGATCTATTTATTGTCCCCGCCGATGGGTCCGCCGCGCCGAAGCGCATCACTGACAATCCGGGATATGACTCGCATCCAGTCTATTCGCCGGACGGCAAAAGCATCGCGTACCGCGCGCAGCTTAAAGCGGAATACGAGGCCGACCGCTGGCGGCTGATGCTCTACGACCGAGCGACTGGAAAAAGCTCGAACCTCACTGAAACAAATCTTGACCGCAACGTGGACAACATGACGTGGTCAGCGGATAGCCGGACGATTTATTTCACGGCGGAGGAGCATGCTGAGTCGCCGATCTATGCGATTCAACCGCGCGAAGGCGCGAACCCAATTGTAATCGTCCCGGAAGGATTCAACGGAGAACTTTCACTCGGGGGAAACGGCCGGTCATTAGTTTTCACTCGATCGAGCCTGACGCAGCCTGCCGAGGTTTTCACGGTGGGCGTGGGGGGCGGCAGGGCGCGGCAACTCACGCACTTGAATGATGCGCGGCTGGCACAGCTCGATCTCGGCGCGCCGGAATGGTTCTGGTTTGAGGGCGCGGGCGGTACACGTGTTCACGGCGCAGTGATTCGTCCGCCGCATTTCGATGCTTCGCACAAATATCCGACATTGTTCCTAATTCACGGCGGGCCACAGGGTGCGTGGGAAGACAACTGGATGTATCGTTGGAACCAGCAGATGTTTGCTTCGCCGGGCTACGTGGTGGTGTTCATCAATCCGCGCGGCTCTACTGGATACGGCCAGAAATTTACAGACGAAATCACGGACGACTGGGGCGGCAAGGTGTATGAGGACTTGATGAAGGGATTGGACGCCGCCATCGCCAATTACAAGTTCATTGACGCGGATCACGTCGCCGCCGCAGGCGGTTCTTATGGCGGATACGTGATCGATTGGATTGCGGGACACACGGGGCGCTTCAAAGCGCTGATCAGCCACGCGGGGCCGTATGACAAAGTAAGCATGTACGGCGCGACGGAGGAGCTTTGGTTTGAGGAGCACGACATGGCGGGCACGCCGTGGACAAACCCTGACAGCTATCGAAAGTGGTCGCCTTCGACCTACGCCGGCGAATTCGGCAAATACAAAACGCCGACGCTGGTGATTGACGGCGAGATGGATTACCGCGTGCCGTACACGCAGGGCTTGCAATTTTTCACGGCGTTGCAGCGGCAGGGAGTGCCTTCGAAGCTCGTGATCTTCCCTGATGAAGGCCACTGGATCCTGAAGCCGCAGAACAGCGAGCTTTGGTACAAGCTGTTTTTGGATTGGCTGGGGAAGTATCTGAAATAACCGCAACTGGAAAATGTTACGGCCGGTGATCGGTGTGGTGGCCGCGCGTGAAGATGCCAATTCCGATGCGCCCCTGAATCGTGTTGAGGCCGGGATTGGGTGAAGTCAGTCCGGCATTTGAAATGTGCTCGTAGCGAACCTCGATGCTCCAATTGAATCGCCGATGCAGGATGTGCAGGCCCAGGGCGGCTTGCGGCGTGAAGTTTACGCGCGAAGTGCCTGAAGGTACGGTCTGATCCGTGAAGAGCACCCCTCCCGCAAGTTCCGCGTAAGGGACCACGCGCCGGTCTGCGGCAAAATTCCATTTCAACACGACGGGATCGAACGAAGCGCCATACGCGGTCTTCGCAGGCTGGAATACAAAGAAGGCAGGCACCGCGTCAACGGCAAATTCAAATGTGCCGCGGAGCGGACCTGGGCCGTGGGGCTTCGTCAAGACAAAACCGTAACGCACGCCAATGTTCCAAAGGGTTGTGCCCGACGTGCCGCCGGACACGCTGCCCCCGCCACTGGTCCAAAGCTGGAGTTCATGGCCGCCTTCTTCCGGACGCGCCTGCGCGAAGGCGGCCGGGGCGCAAAGCATGGCAGCCAGGAAAAAAAACGAGAGTAGTCTCACGGTCGATTCGCCAGGGGCGTGGCCGAAAATAGCTCGCCAAGACATCAATAGATTGCACGATACCGGAAGTCACGCCGATGGGCAATGAGATTGGAATGCCTGCCCGGTGCGCACGGGAATTGGAACACGGCGTTGCCAAGTGACGGGAGATGCTCTAGATTAAATTGCAGTGCGCCCGTAGCTCAGTCGGAAAGAGCGTCTGCCTTCTAAGCGCAATGCTCCATTCCAAACCTTCCATTTGTTCATTTGGCTTTTCAATATTTCCAACAACTTGGGGAATCTGCTTTTCGCTCAAAGCTAACCCCAACCGCTCGAATCAGAAGGGTTTTGGCACAGTTCTGGCACAGTTGATATTGCGAAGCCCAGGGTGAACCCCTACCCGCTTGTTCCTGCAACCGCTGCGAAGCTCCCCGCAGACATCAGTTCGCTCAGACTCCTGTACACTTTCGCTCGAGGGCCAGCAGAGTCGTCTTTACGTCCGAGTATTCGCCTTGCACGCGAGAACAAATCGAGCATACACCTGTCGACGGTAGCAGCGTCCGTGTAAGGAATTGTCCACATCTCGGCCATGTCGAAAGTGTCGTCCTTCCGCGCCGCATAACTCTGATTCTGAGACATGGAGAACCCGACAGCCCGCGCCAGCCACATTGCCGGGCATCGAAGCGGATTCGCTGCGATCCACGACGCGACCTGCGTTGCGCGTTCTTCCTCGACATTCATTTTTAGCATCAGGATTTCGACAATCCACTCCGAGGGTGGCTCCGACCTAGACTGCCTCGCTGCCATTTTGTCGCGGTCCATTGACATGCCGAGCGCCTGAAGTTTGTGGTACTTCGGCTGTGGCTGGAAGACATTTGGACACGCCCGCCACAGGTCGACTACGCTCTCGCGCATCGGATAGTAGAGTTTGCCCGGGTTTGCAAACGGCGGGAAGACATAGTCGAAGCGGGGCACGTATGGGTTAATCGCTACGTATTCCTTGCCAGCGTCGAAGCAATCCAGCGCACGCTGCAATTCCAAGAGGTCGATCCCGGAAGTGACGAAGCAGTGAGGCAGGCTTTCCAACCTGTCCAGATAGTCCTTTACTTGAGGCAGGAACGAGCTCCCAAGAGCAAGCGGTGCTGCCAGCCCCCGAATATTCACAAGTGAATAGACGAGGTCGGCGCCTCTCGTCCGGAGCCAGCCGTCGAACTCCGAGAGCTTAAAGGGATTCGAGTGTTCCACGACATTGATAAGGTCTTTCGCGTCGAGCAGTATCCGCATAGCTGCCATTGTACGCCTTAGACGCACGGCGCTCGAATAGACAGGGCCAGCCCATTGAACCGTTCTCCGCACTTGGCACGTCCCGGATGTGTTGTCGGCAACTCGGAATTAATCACGGACGTGTGGCCGCGAAACCTGTCTCAAACTATGGGTTCACTCCACGGGGTTGCGAAGCCCAGGGATGAACGCCCCGTAGTGAATCAGTTTTATTGGCACACTTGCGCAGCAATCTGGAATTCCCGCGCTTGCTGTCGATGAAATCTTTTCGAGCTGGGTAGAGACGACGACTCGTGGAGGGAATCCTCGAAGAGAAGCGAGCCATCACTTCTTGGTAAGTATGATCGGGTCTATGTCCTCTGGCTTCATGCCCAATTCGTTGAGCAGTTCGTTCGCAGCGTCAGCAAATTCCGGGTCGAGTTTCTTGAGCAGGTCATCCGCTACCCGCTGTAGATTTTTGACGCTCTCCGGGTTCTCCCACTTGCCGTTGATAGCGTGGAGTACTTTTTTCTTTTCATCCTTGCTCAGCCCCGAACGGATAATGGCAACCAGTACTTCCTCGGAGGCTCGCGCCGATTTTTCGTGGATTTCCTCTCGGGTAATCATCTCCTTTTGGAAAGCTATCAGTAGGTTTTTGAGACTCTCAACTTTTTGGTATATTTTGTACTGCAACTCGGAATGGCGGTCGCCCTCGCTTGCACGCTTGCTGAAATAGTAGCCAATCCACACACCCACCAAAGCGAAAACGCCTCCGATGAGTGCGGCAATTATTGTTGCGGTAACTTCGGACATCACCCCTCCACTTGCGCCATTGTCACTTAGGCTTGGAGACGGTTTTGTGCTTTTTGCCAGTCACTTTTTCAAACAATTCATCTTTGTGGGCTTCGCAATAGTAATGAATACCACTCCCGAAGCCGAAACTCGTGTTGGTAGGGTTTTTGCATATTTCACATCTACCACTAGGAACCGCCATCTGTGCCTCCAAACAAAAGTGGCGACCCCGGTCGGACTTGAACCGACAACATCCAGCTTAGAAGGCTGGCGCTCTATCCAATTGAGCTACGGGGTCATTCAAACGTGATTTTACCACGATGGGGCGGTCAAATTAGACACCTGGATTAACAAAGGAGGATACTTTACAGCAAGTGCTTGTACTTTGACACTGAGGAATGCGATGCGAATACCTAACCGATTGCGAAACTGCGTTGCATTTGTTTCTCGTTACGAGGCGGATAATGACGGTGGATCGTTTATTAGATTCGGCGGTACTGCCTTCATCGTTGGCGTGCTTATGGAGGGAAACGTTGGATTGGCACACCTCGTTACAGCGAGGCACGTCGCCGATGCAATAGAACCTGGTGAGGCGGTGATTGCCATGAACGGCAAAGACGGCATGCCGTTGTTTCTCCGAACTGGCGCTCAGAAATGGTTCTACCACCCCACGGAGAGAGACTCCGTTGATGTTGCGGTGATGCCTTTCGGAAGTCCTCGTTTTACGGAGTACGACGTTGAATGGATTCCAGAAGAAATTTTCGCTACCGACCAGAGGCTCGCCGAATTTGACATTGGACTCGGGGACGAGCTAGTCATCATCGGACTGTTCACACGGTTCTATGGGCACACGAAACTGACGCCTCTGGTTCGCACTGGCAATATCGCAATGATGCCCGAGGACAAGCTACCAATCAGAGACTTCGGAGATATGGAAGCATATCTGGCGGAGGGACGCTCAATCGGAGGATTAAGTGGCTCGCCTGTATTCGTGCGCAACACCGTAAAGATGCCAACGCAAACTGCGGACAGAAAACCCGCGTACTTATCGGGACTTGGACAATCCCATTTACTAGGGTTGGTTCACGGGCATTGGGACTTGCCCGTTTCATTCTCTGCCACTGAACAAGCGGAGGCAGTCAATATGGGCGTGAGCATCATCGTCCCGGCAAAGAAAATTCTGGAAACTCTTTATAACCCAGAATTGGATGCGCTTAGAAAGAAACACTGGCAGAACAACCAACCGAGTCCTGACAGCGGTTTCACGACTTTCACAAAACTTTAGACTTATGACATTCTTATGACAGTCGATAATCAAACCAAATTCGACTCATTTTGATACAGTCGCCTGCGCCCAAGGTAAACGTCAAATAGCTATGTAGTTGGTTCGTCTATGTTTTTCGCGCATCTTATATCACGGTTTATGGGGATATTTGGCGGTTATTGTTCCCAAGTTGTTCCCAACTTTTGGGTTGAACCCCTAGAGTGAGACAAAATCTTTGGGCACACTTGCAGATTTCATTTAGCCTTCCTTGCATCTTGTAGCAGGGGTTGGGGCCTGGGGAAGGGGACGGTGTTTGAGTCCCCTTCCCCAGCACACCTTGTAGAAGACCCCATCTCGTTCACTCCGTTCTCAAAAAACTTCAACGTTGCGCTGCGAGAGTCTGTCACCGAACTCTTGCTTTGTTGCTCGAATTCTTCCGGAGATCGGTAACCCAGCGCCGAATGCAATCGCTGCCGATTGTAATATTCATCGATGAACTCTTCGATGTTTTTCCGCAAATGCTTTATGTCATCGTATCGGTTCGCGTAAATTTCCTCCCTCTTCAACGTCTTCATGAAACTCTCGCAGCTTGCGTTGTCATACGGGTTGGCTGGCCGGCTCATGCTCGGAACCATCCCGTGCTTCTCCAACACGCCCACATATTCGCCGCGAGCGTATTGCAGTCCGCGATCCGAGTGATGAACCAAGCCTGCTCGCGGTTGCCGCCGCGCGACCGCTCGCTCCAGTGCTGTGATCGTCAGTCGGTTCGCCAGCGTTCGATCCAGCGCCCAGCCCACCACCTTGCGAGAAAACGCATCGAGGATCACCGCCAAGTAAACGAATTCAGCTTTCAATCGAATGTAGGTGATGTCCGCGATCCAAAGCTGATCAATCCCAGTCAGACTCATTCGGCGCGCTAGATTGAGATACACCTCGAAACTGTGATTTGAATTCGTCGTGACCAGGAACCGTCGCCGTCGCACCGCCAGCAGGCTGTCTGTCCGCATCATCCGTAAAACCCTTTTGTGATTCACCTGCATTCCGCGACGACGCAACTCCGCCGTGATCCGTCGATAACCGTAACGACGGCGATGTTCGATGGCAATCTTCTGAATCGCAGACCGCACTTCCATCTCTTCCTCAGCGGGTCGTTGCTCCCGCATAGACCGGTAGAAGCTAGCCCGGCTGACTCGCGCGAGCTCACACATGCGCTCGATACTCAAACTGCCTTGCAATGACATCACTTCTCGGATCTGGTCGTAGATGTCATTTCGCCAGTTTCGCTTTTCCTCTGGCGTCGAGCCTCGACTTTTTGCAAGGCACCTTTGAAAAAATCCAACTCCATAGTTTTTTCGGCGAGCAGCCGCTTGAGTTGATGGATTTGCTTACGGTAAAGCGACGTATGCGTGCTGGGGCGCGACGCATCTTCGCCGGGCTCGATTGCTTCGAGTTTAGCGCGCCACTTGTAGAGACATCGCCGGGTCACCCCCAGCTCTTGCGCCAACTCACCAACATCTTCGCTGGTCCGCAGGCGCTCGACGGCCATCCTTTGAAACTTCCGTGAGTATCGCTTCCGCTTCACTTTGCAGTCCTCTCCCCGCAAAGTGTGCCCATTCTTTCTGTCTCATTTCAAGGGTGCAGTCCATTTCCGCAGCGACGCATTTGGCTCGTCGGGTGAACCGAATCCGTTCATAAGATTTTCGGTAACAGTATTGAACTTTGATCAATCTCGATTTGCCGGTGCGGATGCGAGTAGAATTGCTGCATGTATACCGCATACTACGATGACAGCGGATCACCAGACGACACACTGGCTGTGGCCGTTGCCGGGTTTGTGGCTTCCGATGCGCAGTGGACGGAATTTGAACGCAATTGGAACGACACTCTTCGCCAGTTCGGCATTTCATTGTTCCACATGAACGAATTTGCAGGCTCGCGTGGGGAATTCTCACGCTTTAAGGAAAACAAGCCAGACCGCGAAGTATTCTTACGGAAGCTCATCGCTGACATCATCCTGCGCGTCAGCCATGCTTGTGGCCATGGCGTTCTGATGAATGACTACCGCGCTGTCAACGCCGTGTACGCAATGGACGATCCATACGAACTGACCCCATACGCCCTATGTGGGCGCACTTGCGTTGCGAGTGTGAGCAATTGGGCGCGCCGCCGAGGTATCCCCGAAAATCAAATACGTTTTGTATTCGAGGACGGCTCACAAGGAAAGGGAACATTAGAGCAACGCATTTTGCGAGACAAAAAGATATCCCCGGTCTTCAAGAAAAAGTCAGAATGCGTTCCATTGCAGGCGGCAGACTTGCTTGCCTACGAGATTTTGAAGGGGCACAGGTTTATCTTTGAAAAGGGGATAGAGTTCTTTGAGGAACTTCGATATCCGTTGAAGCGGTTGTCCACGTTAGTACGCGAGCCGGGCGACTTGGGTACTTACGAACAAAAGGATCTTGAACAGCTTTGCTTAACCGCGAAAATACCGCGCAGGGAGGTATTGAAAGCGGCTGGATAGTGTTTCCGCCGGGGGGTGTGCTGCAAACGCTTGAACTACCTGCGTGAACTTTTGCGAGAGGATTTCCGACCCGTCTGACGCTTGCGGCGTTGGCCCGCACGGAGAGCAAAACCAGAAAGGCTGCGGGGTTTCCTAATTCCGGAATGCATCCCCTGACCGGCTTCGCTTTCGACAAACCGAGATGGATTCGGGCATTCAGTTTCGTTGCTCATTCTCGCCCCCCTCACAAATCCGTATTGCCCGCGATTCAATCCCGCGAGGCTAACCATGCCGCGAACGTTACGACCCCAACAGCAACGAGCGCATCACGGGTAGGGCTCCCGTCATGCCCTGTATTCGCTCGGCTGATGAAGTCTTGACAATTATTGTCGGGGCTCCACGGCACTCTCAGTGCAACATCGTGCCGCGCGCTACTCAAGCGCACCCACGATTGCTCCGGATTTGCCGGTGCGGACACCAAACGGATTACGCCGTCGCCTGCAAACTCTCCAAGCGAGGTTGCAACTGATTCGCCGTGCTCCTTTGAGTTATGGTAGACGATTGGGGTTCCGTCAGCCGCATGATCGAGAAGTCCTGGGTGTGGAATCACTCCGAACACAGTCGTCTCAATGATCGTGCCGTCCGGATACTGTGAAACAACATAGTGATTGATTCTTCGAAGCCCAAGTACATGGCAAGCGTGTATCGCGTCCTCTTCGGTTGGCAAGACCTGTACGCCATAGAACATCGTGTGTTCGACGAATGACAGATGGTCTTCTTCGATAATGAAATTCCCTACCCAACCGCGCCCGAATGCCAGTCGCGCAGGCTTTGCATCAATGACAAAACGTCCGAATCTGAGACGCCGTTCCATTGCTTGCCTCACTGTTCGCAGTATTGCACCAGCAAAAGCCCGTGTCAACGAACACGCGGAGCGGCATAATCAGATCCGGTGAGTGTGCCGTTGTGTGGGCGAATGAATTCCGGTGTTCCTAACTGAAGAGAGGCAACCTTTCGTGGCGCTTGAAGCGTATTTCGACGGCAGTGTTAGCACTAAGCCTGCTCTCTTGACTCTTGCCGGATTCGCGGCAGAAAACTCAATATGGATTGAATTTGATAAACGATGGAACGCCATTTTGACCGACTCAAAGAAACGGCCCGCAGCGAAATATGTTCACATGAGGGAGGCCAACGCGCTTCAAGGGGAGTTTTCTCCGCGCAATGGATGGAACGCCAAAAAAGTCGAAGCGTTGGTTCAAGACCTCTTGTTCTATCTCCAAACGGTAGATAAACAACGATTCAGGATGTCTGCTTGCACGGTGGACCTAGCAGCCCGCGAGAAACTGAAGCACGAAGGATTACCAATCCCAGAGGCGGTAGACATATGCAATGAATTGTGTCCCAAGACGTTTCTGGCTTGGTACTTTGACAAATATCCAGGAATAATCAGTACTCTGGATTATTTTTTTGACAAAGACGAACCATTTAAGGAATCGTTTGAAAAAACATGGACTCAAGAGAAAAGTAGGGTACTTGTGCCAGGTGCATTAGATATGACCTGGTCGCTGATAAAAACGGTGAACATAGCCGAAATGAGGCACAAACCCGGTTTGCAAGCTGCTGACCTACTTGCATGGGCAACGAATCGGCACACCGCAAAAATTGGTCAACGGTACCTATCGCTATTAGAAATCATGAAGGCTGTTATCCCGTGGTATCAGATATTTTGCAATGAGCAAAAACTTCGCGAACTATACGAGCCTACGAGGTTGATCTGAACTAGCAGGCGGTTGATTCGGTGCAACTTAACGGTGCTTAACCTTTGAAGTCGCTTAGGTAAATCGGAGTGGTGCTCCAATGAAACGTCCGAGCTTCCGCAATAGATGCAATTGGACATAACCGTATCCGTTTAATCGCCCCCTAACAACGCCAATAATGCAAGCGCGCCAATAACAAAGAGCGCAACCTTTTGCTTCGATTCCTTTTCATCCTTGAGCCGCCCGAGATGGTCGCTCAATCTTGATATCGCGGAAGCGGGATTCAATCTATCTAGCTCGATATACTCCTTGTCGATATCGAACCCTTTAATTTGAACTCCTTGCTCGACGACCTGAATTCTCAGTTTGCCACAACCTCTAGCAAGGCCGATTTCTTGATTTACCCATTCCGAACTAGCGCCGCCTTGAGTAAGGAACACCACGAAGCAGTCACAGTTCCGAATCGCGCTTTCTATTTTTGCGGGCAGCGAATGTCCCAACTGGACATCTCTTTCTGCCACGTAGCAATTGATTCCGCGAAACTTCGCGTCATGCACGGCTGAATAAATAATGCTGAGGTCTTCCTGCCTCATGCTATGGCTTACAAAAACGTTGTACTCTGTCATAGGTTACTGGCTCCATTTCGCCGGGGAATTCGCGACATTTCAAATTTACCATGCGCAGCTTATTCGTGCGCACTCTGACGCCAGTGATCTCGCCGGGGAAATGCAAGAGTGTGTCAAGTACTGCCGCGAAATCATCCGCCGAGGCGCAAAATTCTACGCCTGCGCCAACAATCACTACGCCGGACACGGCCCGCAACGGTCGCTATGTTTTGAAAATATTGGGAAAGGGATTGAGTCGGCCCCAAGCCCTGTTCGAGCCCGTCCGAGTTAGGTCGTGCTGGCCTTACGCTGCTTCCGCCAGCATTCAATGATTTCGTCAAAATTCAAGTCAGAAACTGAACTCCACGCGCCATAAAAACTGACATCTTGACTCCGCGGAATGTGCGAGGAATCATTAAATGGGTCAATCTTTACCCGGAGAGGCATGAGCGTTGAATCGCCAAGAATTAAGGCCTCCCCGCGTCGCAATGCGGGGAGAATCTGCATCAAGTCTTCATATTGGTCAGTCACCAACGCACGGATATATTCTTGGTCGCGTGGATTTGAAAGGCGCAACACAATAAAGTTATTGCACTGGGATAATACGGTTTCAGACAGATCTGACGGTCGCTGACTAACGACCATTAGACCCAGGCCATATTTTCGCCCCTCCTTTGCCAATCGCTCAATTGCTCGACGTGATTCTGATTCCCGATCTCGCGCTGCATAATTATGAGCCTCTTCGCAGACGAGCAATAACGGAGACTTCCCTCGTTCCTTGTTCCAAAATGTGAAATCGAAAATAATTCTGCAAAGGAGGGAAACAACCGATTGAATGACATCGCTGGGCATGCCACTCATGTCCAGGACCGTGACCTTTTTTGGATCATCCCCTCGACCAAATACTTCTTGAAGGAAGGTCTTAAACGACGCGGATGAGACATACTTTGTCGGTCTAAAGATAAAGTGATATCTATAGTCAGCCAGCCGCGCCTCTAGCCTCACTAAGAATCGATTGAACTGTCCAAAGAAGTCTCCTTGTCTCGGCCCCCTCGAACCCTGAACCATTTCTTCATTTAGATTTTTAATTTCGCGATATACCCTTTGAATGTCGAAGTAAATTGGACTATCAATCGAAAAAGAATCACCCAGATTCAGCCCCTCGCTTGCTTGCGCCGATTGCTTCTGTTCAAGTACCTTCTGCTTAAAAATCACTGCTTGATTCGGGGCCTCGCGCTCATTTCGATCTATGCAAAGATCCTGAAGCTCTTGGTAATTAAAAAGCCAGTACGGGATCTCTAATCCGCTTTCGACAGACAAAACCCTTGCGTCATCCCCAAAGCACGTCGTGTACTCACCATGTAAATCAAGAATCAGAATGTGGGGTTGCTCGTACCTTAGAAACAAACGGAGCAAACGCGCCACGGCATACGATTTTCCTGCCCCGGTTGTTCCGACCACCGCGACCGGCTTGGACAGCAGTCTGTCTACGTCGAGGGGGACCCTAAACCTCTCCATATCAGCGAGGCATCCTACATCCACGCATTGGGGCTCGGGCGCTCCTCCGAACATTGTGTTGTAATCGTCCTGATCGGCCAAGAAGACGTCATCGTTGACGAGAGGGAACTCACGGACACCGCGCTCGAATTTCCCTTCTGTAATGGTTCCGATTAAAGCTATTTTCAACACTTTCTTATCCGACAGAATCACTTGGTCCGCTTCTTTTCCTGCAACTACCTCTAGAAGCCGCGTTTCCGTCACAATACCCACAATCTTGTCAAATGCGTTGGGGACAATGACGTACGAGCCCATCTGGCCGATGCTATAGAGTCGACCGTCGTGCGTCACATGCATTGATTTCAGTTCTGAGTGCAGCAGTACCTCACATCGATACCCGACTACACTCTTGATGTTTCCAATCAGAAGAGGTGGCAACGGATTAGGTCCTCCGAGATAATTCCGATACGAACTGCTTGAAGTTCAGTCGAATGGGGCTATGAATCCTAGGCGAAGAAAAGGACAACTTAGATTCAACTTCAGTCTTCAAGATACTTGGATTGACTACGAAGAGATTGAAGGTGCTCTGCCTAAGCGCGCTCGCGATGACGGTGTTTATGTGTTCATCGGGAAAGCTTGTTCCGACCGCCAGTACATAACGCGAACTCCGCTCCAGAGCGTCCGCCAATAACCGATGTAACTCCAGGTAAGGCGGACCCAGAATCTCGCCGTGCTTCCGTGGTGTTGGGAAGATCATGACATCTTCATCCACGCCGGGAATACTGCAACGAATATTGCGACCGGGGCCAGGCGTTGATCGCAGATGCCAATCTATCGACCCGTGCAGTTTATAAAGATTCACGAGGCGCATATCTTCGAATTGTTCATTTGGCAGAGTTCTTGAATACAGCCCCGCATCGAACACTAATGCCTGATAGCCTTTGAATCCGTCACACAAACGAACATCATATTCTTCTGAGGCCTGTATCTCGTCACATGCGAACTCGACGGCCTTATCCCAGTTTGTAGTGAAAATATTTAGGACCCTATATGCAGACATCCAGTAAGCAAGAAAATCCTGCAATACGGTACCTGTCGGAGGCTCTCCGTAACGCGTCCTACAGAGTGTCTTGATTTTCTCAATCGCCGACTTTGCCACGGTAGAATCGACAGATATGCCGCCGCCATAAGCGATCTGAAGCGTTGGTTTGCCTTCCAGCATGTCGACAATCTGGTACAAGTCTCGCAATACTGCTTCGATATTCAATGACCGTCCTGTCCTCGTACACGCCTCGCCCAGCGCGGATATCACGTTTGAGATCAGGTTGTCCTCGGGCTTCGCTAGCTCTAATCCAGCTCGCAGCTCATCCACGAGGGCGACCATGGTTGGGTACCCGAGGTCTGCTGTCGCTCCCGCTCCCAGAAAAATTGACCACTCCTCCCGCCTATTTCTGGTGTGCTCCTTAAGCTCGTTAAGGGCAGCTGCCGTCTCGGCATCCATCTGAGTTGACCTCTGCGACATTGAAATTTGCTTGGAAGTATTCAACAATGCGAAAGCTGGATACGCCAACGCCGCTGCTCACAAAGGCTAACACAAACTTGGAATCAAGATATAGCTGTGGGCTAAGTTTCAGCTTGGTAAAAAATCTCACTTCGAAGATGTGCAGTTGTCGTGGGCTGGATGTCGAACGTTTCGCCGGCATCGAGACGTAGTGCGCTAGTCTCTCGGTCGTTGGGAACGAACGGAACCCTTTTGGCTCATGAACGGGCGAATCTGAGAAGTCCTTGAATGTCTCCGTCGTCGGCAGTGCGTAGAGCTGTCAAATACGCTTCCCGCGTTTCGCCAGCCGGAATGAGATCCTTGCTGCCCCACGAGAAGACCGGGCATCCGTATTTTGCCGTGACGATATCGGCGATCAGGCGGGCGTGTCTGCCGTTTCCGTTCGGAAAAGCATGAATCACGACAAGTTCGTAGTGGAAGCGGATGGCGCATTCGTCTATATCGTACGTCTTGTTTTCCAGCCAATACTTCGCATTCCCCAGAGATTGCGCAAGTCGTTCGCGAATGTGCGCGACAGGAACGCCGAGATTCTTTTCTGTCTTTCGATATGTTCCCGCCCACGTCCATGTTTGGTCGAACATCCGACGATGGAGTTCTCGAATATAGTTTTCGCTCATCGGGTCTAACCGCGCCAACTGCCGATCCCCCAGCGCCCATTGCCGCGCTTGCAGGATGTTATCGCGCTCCCATTCGTTCAACTCTTCATGCGTCGCGAGATTGGGAATGAGGCCATCCTGCTCCTCGGGAGTGAGGGGCGTATTGGCATCCGGGTTTGGATTGTTCGGCATCCGACTCTATCCCCCTAACGTTTCTTCAACAGCCTCTTGGTCTCGCGTTCGATTTTGTCTTGGACTCCACTGGTGGCCTGATCTTCCAGCGCCATCGTGTGTTCGACGGCGCGCACGTCTTTCTCTGCTTTTTGCCGCGCGCCCTTTTCGCCAAGTTGTTTCAGTGAACCGGATTTGGGAACGATGGCATACACAAGTTCGCAGTTCATCGCCTCGGCATAATGCCGTAGAGTTTGCAGGGTGATCCGGTCTGCGGCCTCGGACTTTTCGAACGAAGCAACGGTTTGCGGAGTCTTGCGCATTTTGCGCGCGACCTCGCGCATGCTGATCCCAAGAGCTTCCCGAATGGAGCGAAGCCATCCACGCTTTGGCCGACTAACGGCTTGTGCTCCAGCGAAAGGTTTTAGACTGCGGTCAATTTGATCGACTCGTAATTCCCGAAACTCGGATTTCATGGGTGAATCTCCAGAATACAATTATAACCTGTCGTCTAGATTAGGAAAACAGTGTATATGCTGAGTTTTACTCATTAACGTCAGGCTATAACCTGATTCTTAGGTGGTCTTGCTTGCGTGGCAGGTAGACAGCGAATACAAAGCAAATATGCTAATCTCTCGAAATGATTCGGTCTTGTAGCGCCCGTAGCGAGACTCATGACGGTAGCAACGATTTTACCCTACCCGTCATTCTTTTCAATTCTCCATTTGTCAGGTTCACGCATCGGCGGATTCTAGTTGTGGAACGCGCCTTGGTCTACCGAATTTTCCAGTGGATGGAGTTGCAGCAATAGCCTGCGCATTCGCTCGTTGCCATTAATGGCGAAGTAAAAGCGAATACTGTATAATAAAATCTACTCATGGGTGTCGAGGCGGCAACACTCTCTTAACCTGTCAACGGGCAAACATGGTACGCGCTATAGGAGCAAGAACACAGGGCGACGACTATCAGGCAGGATTCTTCTGGCTGAAAGCGTGCCGTCTCTTGATGCCTAATTCTCAAGTAGTTCGCGTGGTTTACGAAAATCCCGGTACGCTCTACTTCGATGATGTTGCCGTGTACTACAAGTGTGAAGTTGCAATTGAGCGTGGCGAACACTGCAAATCAGATCATTACCAAGTTAAGTTTCATGTGGACCATTCAGGCAGATTTTCCTACCAGAGCTTCACCGATCCCGCCTTTCTCGGTGTAAAGAGAATGTCCTTGTTGCAGCGAGTTCATAATTTTGTCGGTTCTCACAATGAGTCCTGCCGACTTTACATCATCGCTCCTTGGGGAATTGAGGACGGCGATCCGCTCAATAAGTTGGTAAGTTGCACAGGTGGTGAAATTCGCTTGAGAAAGTTGTTTTCCGACGATGCTGCGATGCAAAAAGTTAGAGAACACTGGGCTGGACATTTGAAATTGACCGAACACGTGGCGCTTGAGCGGTCGGTGAGGCCAATTCGTATGGACACCAATCGACTGACGCTGGAAAATCTCAGATCACACTTAAATGTGAGCCTTCACAGCGCTGGGTTGGTAACGCTAGATGATGCGCATCATCATAATGCATACGATGACTTGATTAGAAAATTGCAGCAAGGTGACAGGATTAGTTTCACGAAGGAAGAATTGATCGACCTGTGCAAGAAAGAGGGGCTCTGGGCAGGTCAAAAGCAACAGTACTCAGAACGCATTGGCATTCGGAGCTTCGTAAGGTTGGCCGAGCACATGGAGGATGACACCACGCAGTTGCTTTCGCTCGATGATCTCTTTGACGAGAGAGAAATCAATGACGAGGATTCATGGAATAACGCCATTCCAGCAAGATTGCAAGAATTTGTCGAGACGCTTAAGCCAGGTGTCTCGTATGAAGTTCGGTTGGACGCGCATTCATCGGTAGCATTCGCAGCGGGGCGTTGTCTAAATCCAAAGCGAGGTATGGATGTCGCCACGATACAAAGAGTACTTGGTCGGGAAGCGCTCTGGAAGCCTGCCCTCGACGCTCAACCCGTGCCGCCGGAGTCCGTTTGGAAAATTGAAAGTCGCGTATTGCACGACGATAGCAAGGATGTCGCGTTAGTTCTAAATGTGAGCCAAGACGCTACAGCGGATGTCATGGCGCTCATTCAGGAGCGCCCCGAAATTCGCCGAGTTGCAATTTTCTCTGCTTTGCCCGCAATCGGTTCGACCGCGATAAAGGATGCGAATCACTGCTTACAGTTGGCACAAGCTGTATCGACCCTTGTGAAGCAGCGCTCCGGAACTGAAAGAGAAGGAGTCTTGCATGTTTTCGCTGCCGCACCCAACGGGTTCATGTTCCTGCTAGGTCAGCTTTCGCAAGGGTTTGGAAAAACTTTGTTGTACGAGTACGACTTCGATTCAAATGCTCCGGGAGCGTATAAGCCAAGTATCCGTTTTCCGTTCGCGAAGGAAGGTAAACATGGAACTACCTAGCTATTTCATCGATTTCTTGTCGGCGATTCGGCCCACCGATCCGCAAAAAGAGGATTATAAGAAGGGTCATAGGGCGCTTCGAGAGCGGCTTAATAACGATGAGAAACTAAGCCGCATTTTAGTGAGCGACTTTTTGCAAGGGAGCTATCGTCGGGCGACCGCGATCCGACCAGTCGGAGAGAAACGACCCGATGTGGACGTAATCGTTGTGACCAACTTGAGTGAAAAGGAGAAACCAGCAGACGCGATGGCCCGGTTTGTTCCTTTCCTCGACAAACACTACCCCAAGAAGTACCGCTTCCAAGACCGGTCTATAGCAATTGAACTGTCTTACGTGGATCTCGACTTTGTTATCACGTCGGCACCATGCGAAGCCGACGTTGAAATAATAAAATCCGCCGCTGTTAGGACTTTTGACACTCCCGAAGATGTGAAGGATTTTCGTCTTAACAAGCTATGGATTCCCATTGAAGACCGAAAAAACACATTCGCTGAGAGGGCTGTCCTCAGCGAAGCTGCCAAACAGCCAGAATGGAAAGCCTCGCCTCTAATGATTCCTGATCGGGAGAAAAAGATTTGGGAACCCACTCATCCTCTATTGCAAATACAGTGGACGTGGGAAAAGAACAATAACTGCGACGGTCACTATGTCAATGTCGTCAAATCGATCAAATGGTCGCATCGGTTCCTCCGAGCGGACACGAAATATCCGAAGGGATATCCACTCGAACATATTATTGGTGTCTGCTGTCCGGATTCCATCACATCCGTTGCGCAAGGCGTTCGGCTGACCCTCGCAAATATCCTCACCCGTTTCGCCCCTGAAGTTGCCGCAGGAAAGACACCTGTTCTGTTAGATCACGGAGTTCCTTCTCACAACGTTTTGAAGAGGCTATCGCCCGCAGATTTCAAGAAATTCCATGAATATTGTGTAGAGGCTGCCGCAATCGCTAAGCGCGCTTGCGAGGCTAGTACTGTTCATGAGTCTGCCAAAACTTGGCGAGAACTCTTTGGATGTGAGTTCCCAGAACCGCCGTCCGATGATCGGGGAGGCGGCTTCACTAAAAGGACTTCCGTTTCTACGGTCGGCGGAGGACGTTTTGCTTAATGATGAAGCAGATTACTGAAGACCTCCGTGCGGGACGACGAGCACTAGATGGAATACCTGAAGTCGAAATTCTCGATGACTGGGTCTGGTTCGAGAAGGAAAAAGTGTGGGGCTTGCATCTTGCGCTCCTTCCCAAGCTCACACCGACTGAATTCATCCCTGCTGTTACGCCGTGGTATTTGGTTGCCACAAATCGTTATCCCCAAGGCGACGTGAAGCTATACCCCGCGAAACGGAACGGAATTACCGCAACGTTCCAGCATCAGAGTTTAAATAGTGACGGCGAGGACACAGTGTTATGGAGAACGGGTGATCTCTGCCTCGCAACCAACTTTAAGCAACTCGGACACCAAGGGTATGATTTTGAGCCACGAATTTCGCACGAACGACTTCGATGGAATATCGCCCGCGCCCTTGAGTGGCTAGTAGCAGCTTCGCAAGACCGGGTTGCTGAATTAAATGAGCCGTTTGAACTACCTCAGATTAAGCGAGGTCCGGGACTGATTGCGTTTCAAGAAAACACAGTCCAACTTGAACAATGGAATTCGCTGCCCGAACACTTGGGTCTGGTCCAACTATCTCTCCTCGACTCTGAATTAGACTACTGGCATACGCTGACTTTTTCGACTCACTCTGGCAAGCCTCTGGTCGAAAACCATTGGGGAACTAACCTCGCTCGGACAACCAATCGCGATTCGACCGGCATGTGGATTCGGCTGCCTCAAATTCCGGTGGTACGGCCATGGAGATTCCCGGCAACATGGGGTGAACTCAGGGACGCTCTCAAGACGCAGAATGTCGATTTTGATCTGCGTTGCAGTGAAGCAGCGAGTTTAGGCTTGCGGGATGGGAACCGACACTTTTGCCTGATCGGATTCCCTATTCCCGAGCGAATTGGACAGCCAGCTAAATCGATACACTGGCAGGCGATCCAATTCCCAGTACTTGCCCGCCCCCACGGTCGAGGTGGGTTTGGAGCCGATCCGCATAAGTTGTGGCAAAAAGACCGCGAAATTTCTTTCAACACGAGCGGCAAGATCACTTGGGTTCCAACAGAGAACTGGGACAAGAAGCAAATCCAAACTCGTGGCACTTTGTCGACCGACCTCACCGAGAAGAAAACTGTCATCTTTGGAGTGGGAGCGGTTGGTTCCATCTTAGCCGAACTTCTTGTGAGAGGCGGTGTCCACAATCTGACTGTTGTTGATGGTGATTCCTTGAAAGTTGGCAATCTTAGCCGTCACACATTAACCATGCAAAATCTTGGCAAGAAGAAAGCACCTGCGCTGGCTGCCAGATTGAATGCGGCTTCTCCTTACGCCAAAGTTGTTGGAATCGGATCTTCTATTGGTGAACTCAACGAAATAGAGCTTCGACAGATTCTCGAAGCGGAAGTGGTATGGGAGTGTACAGCGAATGATGAGGTCTTCGGTTCATTGGAACATTTTGCGTGGAAAATGAATCCGATAATTCACTCCGTGTCGGTATCCTTTGGAGCAAAGAGACTGTTTCTTTATTCTCAACGCGCCCCAGTGGAACCGTCGCGGTTTGCTGAAAGCCTCCAGCCGTGGCTGGCCAAGGATTTGGAAGAAATGGGAGACGAAGAACTTCCTCGGGAGGGAATCGGCTGCTACCATCCGATCTTTCCTGCTTCCGCCGTTGATGTCGATTTGATGGCTGCCGTCGCATTAAAGGCCGCTGGCGAGAAGGCACTAATAGGCGCTGATCCTATTTTCCAAGTTTTCGAGCGATTGACCGACGACGACATCTTTACTGGAGTGCGGAAGGTTGGCTAAGGCGGAGCTACTAAGAAGAGCGCGGTCGGCGGATGGCCGATTTAACTTTGAACTGCCGGGTCCGATAGTTCAAGAGATGCTGGAGCAATGCGCTCGATCATATCCAATGGAGACAGGCGGCATCTTGGTCGGCCACTATTCGGACGATTCCAAATTCGCGCATGTAACAGATCTTGTGCCTGCTCCCAGCGATTCAAAACTAAACAGACTCTCTTTTCAGCGCGGAATACGCGGCGTCCAAAAACTTCTCAACCAGATGTGGCCAAGACGACGGTACTACCTTGGAGAGTGGCACTTCCATCCGGACGGTTCCGCATCCCCGAGCGGGACTGATGCGAATCAAATGAGAAGCATCGCCTGCACGGAAAGCTACCACTGCCCCGAACCCGTACTTTTGATTCTCGGCGGTAACCCTCCAGAAGAATTCGTCTCCGAAAGCTATGTATTCTTGAGAGGCACGCACGACCCAGTTGCGTTAGAAGCTGGAGCAACCGGGAGTCAAAAAAGGCTTCCGTAATGCTTCGATAGCGCGCGGACAAGACTCAAATCAAGCTGCGGTGGTGTTCATGTTGAAATCTGACATTAAACCGGGGACAGAATATGCTGTGCGCGAGAAACGCATCGGTACTGCAAAAGAATCCACATCTAGCCTGCTGCCTCACACCGGAGACGTAGTCTCGAAAGAGCGCCTGCTTGCTACTCTTTCGACGAATTAGAATCGGGCGACGGCAATGGGGGCAAGCCGAGTTCTTCAAGGAATTTATTGTGCTTAATTGTTGCTTTTTGGATTGTGTTCTCGATTATTTCCAGCACGTCATGAGTCGCCGCTAGATCGATTTCTGATTCAGCAATTGCGGTGCTGATGTAGCGGGATATATTCAGGTTGTACCCTTCCTCTTTTATCCGCTCCATCGGGATTCGTTTTGAATAACGCTCCTCTTCCTTACGGAATTGGTAGGTCTTAAGAATTTTTTCGACGTCTTCGTCCCGCAGCCGGTTCTGGCGTTTGCTTTTCTCGAAATGCTCGCTGGCGTTGATGAAGAGCACGTCGTCTGGCTTTTTGCATTTTTTGAGCACCAGTATGCACACTGGGATGCCGGTGGAATAAAACAAATTGGCGGGCAGGCCAACAACCGTATCAATATGCCCATCAGTCAGCAGCTTGGTGCGGATGCGCTCTTCCGCGCCACCACGGAACAGCACGCCGTGGGGCAGAATGATGGCCATCACGCCTTCGTCCTTCAGGTAATGAAAGCCGTGCAGCAAAAAGGCAAAGTCTGCGGCGGATTTGGGTGCCAGTCCGTGATTCTTGAAGCGCACATCTTCGCCAATGGCTTCAGTGGCTTCCCAGCGGTAGCTGAACGGCGGATTCGCCACCACTGCATCAAAATGAGGTTTCTTGGCGGGGTTGGTCTCGCGCAACATTTCCCAATCATTGGTCAGCGTGTCGCCGTGGAAGATTTCAAACTCCGAGTCCTTCAGCCCGTGCAGCAGCATGTTCATGCGCGCCAAGTTGTAAGTTGTGATGTTGCTTTCCTGTCCGTAGATTTTGCCAATGCCCTGCGGCCCCATACGCTTGCGGACATTGAGTAGCAATGAGCCGGAACCGCAGGCAAAATCAAAAACGCTCCCCAGCTTGGCTTTCTTTCCCGTTTTCGGCTCCTGGCTGTCCAGCGTGACGATGCCAGACAAAATGCTGGAAATCTGCTGCGGCGTGTAAAACTCGCCCGCCTTCTTGCCGGAACCTGCGGCAAACTGGCCAATCAGATATTCGTAGGCATCGCCCAACGTGTCGGCGTCGGTGGAGAATTGCGTCAGCCCTTCGGCGATCTTTTGAATAATGGTGCAGAGCTTGGCGTTGCGCTCTTCGTATTTTTTGCCGAGCTTGTCCGACGCCAGATTAATCTCAGAAAACAGGCCTTGGAAGGTGCTTTGGAAGGACTCCGTCTCGATATATTTGAAGGCTGCTTGCAGCGTGTTGAGAAGTTCTCCATTCTGCGTACGGGCCAGATTGGCGATGCTGGCCCATAGATGATCCGGCTTGATGACATAATGCACCTTGCGGCGCATCTGCTTCTCGAAATCGGCTACGTCATCAGGATTGTTGGCATACCAGAGGGCCAGAGGCACACGGCGGCCGTCACCCTCGACCTGAGGATAGTCCCGCCCCAGTTCTTTTTGCGCGGCCGCCTCGTAATTGTCTGACAGGTAGCGCAGGAATAGGAACGACAGCATATAGTCGCGGAAATCGTCCGCGTTCATCGCGCCGCGCAGGTCGTCGGCAATGCCCCAAAGGGTTCTGCCCAGTTGTGTTTTATCTCGGTCGTTCATGCAGGTTTCACTTCCTTGGTCGTTTCTTCGAACGGGTCAGGGTTGAACGGAAAATTCTTTCGGAAGTCCTCCAGAATCGTTTTAAACAAGGCTTTGTTCTCTTCCAGCATCTCGATTGGTTCGTAGAGCGAGTAATTTCCGTGGCTCATGATGTTAACTACGCGAGTGTGCAAAGTTTTGTCCGCGTCGTCCACAGTTGGCCGAATGCAGTCACCAAAATTCTCGTAACCGTGAAAGCTGGCGGTTTTTTCGATGATCGAACGCAGCATGTTGAAGTGATGCGTATAAAGCTTGCCTTTCTTTTGAGCCTGCTCCAGCTCGGCCAGGTTCGCAACGTGTTGGAAGAATGGCGTATAACCCGTGTCACGGAGCAAAAAGCTCTGCGAGTTTTGGGCTTTGCAAAGGTGGTATTTTCTTGCCTTCTTCTTCAACTCGTTGCCCATGACGTTGAAGAAGAGTGTGTGGTGTGTCGAAATGACCGTCCTTAGTGCATCGTCTGACTTAAGGAGCAATTGCGCCAGATGATTCGCCACCATGATCGCGTTATGTTCATCGAGCGATGAAATGGGATCATCAATATAGATGTACTTAACCCATTTGTATGCCTCGGCTTTGTCTAAGACGAGTTGAAGGATTGCTAGGAAGAAGCACCAAATGAAGACGTTCTCCTCGCTGCGGGACACCTTAATGTCTTCAACTATCTCGGTCTTCGCGGCATCACCTTCGCCTGTCGTAATATTCTGAGAGAAGCTCACTTCCCAATTGTTGGTATCGATTTTAAAATCGAAATTGGCGTAGCGAGTGAGCAACGGACGGATGCGGTTGTCCATCTCCACCTGGTCGAGGCCGGCGAAAAAGCGGGAGTCCTTGTTTATCTTGAGCACGCGCTCACGGTCATTTTCAAGGTCATTGTCCCAATAAAACAAATCCTCGGTGAAAGCGTTAAAATATAGGGTATCGCGCGCGTCTTCCTTTTTGCCAAGGTCCTTGAAGGTTGTTGAAAGGCGCGTCTTGCCCGTGCCATTGTAGGCGTAGAGTAGAACGAATTTCTTAATCTGCAGCTCTCGGCGCAGATGTGCAGCAAGAACATCCAAATCGGCAAACGGGGTTGCACTCATGCATCCACCTCCTCAGCGGAAGGGAAGAGCTGCTGCATTAGTCCTTTTTTGTGAGTCTTGAGCGCGTCGAGCTTTTGGGTTTGGGCGACAACCATGTCGTCGAGGGAGGAAAGGCACTCGGCGATTTTTTGTTGTTCTGCTAGTTGAGGGAAACGAATATTGAATTTTACAAAAGCACTAAAATGAACACGCCTTTTCTCGATAAGCGAGCCGATGGCCATGTCGTCATAATAGGCAACCATTCCCTCACTTTTGAAATATATTTCGCAGAATCTGGCATTTACGGTGTTATCACATGAGAAAACATTGTAATACTTCGAGACTGCAACATTTTCATTTCCAGAATGTCTTCCTATTGCCCCAAACCTCAAATTCATCGGGTTATATGCAAAGTCATCAGGCAACACCAATTTATAAGCATCTACTTCATCATTGACCAAAAACGACCGCTCATAGCGTTCCGTTTTGGGTGTAATACCATTCTCAATGGTCAAACTAAACAGCGGCACGCTTTCTTTAGGATACTCATTTCTTTCAGTGATAAACCCGCCCAATTCCCTAGTTGCCCACTCCGCCGCGTCTTGAAATTCGGGGAAGCGAAGGCGGGGGAGGGTTTCGCCTGCGCGGGGGAAAAGCTGCTGCATCAGCCCTGTTTTATGGGTCTTGAGTGCGTCGAGTTTTTGGCGTTGTGCAGCGATCAGGTCGTCGAGGTTGGTCAGACAGTCGGCGATCTTTCGCTGTTCGGCCACTTTTGGAATCACGATTGCGAGCTGCTCCAACTGGCTTGGATACAGATGGACAACCGTGTGGCCTTGGGCAACTTTGGCTATGTCTAGTTTCTTCGGGCCATTCAGATAGTAGCTAAGAAATACTCCGCTGTGGTTTGTGCGAATAACATTTAGATCGCCGCCCAACGCAACATCGTCATACACGACGCACGATGCTTTAGCAATATCTAGCTTTGTCTCTCCAGACGCGGGAATTATGACGTCATTTTTATGACTAAGGAAAAGATTAGAAGCAGAAACGCTCGTTCTTGAATACACGTTATCAATAACCTCGCCGTACCGCGTATAAAGTTCCCCATATCGTATGCACGGCTGTTTTCCGTCTTGATCTATTTCCGCTCTTGAGATGCCCCTCCCTTTGTAAAAAGAGGCAATGTCACCAAGAGTTTTCTCTTCCCAGCCCGGTGCATTCTTGAACTCAGGGAAGCGGAGGTTTGGCTTCAATACTCGTTTGCTTTCAGATTTCATGGTGCTAGTTTCTGAACTATTGCTCATACGCACTTAGTCCTGAGATTTCTCGGCCTTGGGAGCGCTTATTGAGCAACGGAATGAGATCTTCCATTAGAGCGAGTTCCTTCACCCGCCGACTTTTCCAGTTCAGCGCGAGAGGTGCCATGAGGTCGGTGAGTTGCTCGCCGTCGAAAATCATGCGTTGCAGAATGCCATCCACGAATTTTTGCAGCGCGTCGGTGGCCAGTCCGTGTTTCCCGGCGATGGCGGCCAGTTCCTGCGCGGTTTTCTCTGCCTTAAACTGTTGGTAGCCCTCGCGGATGGTGGTCTCGCTCAAGCCTTCGCCCACTTTGAGAGTGTTAATGTAAGCGGCAATGTCATCGCGCTCATCCATGAACTTGGCATCGGACTGAATGAGGCCGATGAGCTGTTCGCGGCTCATATTCTGCTTGCCCGGTGTCTGCGCGGAGTAGCGGGCAATCAGCGCCATGATGTAGTCATAATCAATAACGGCGGAAGCAAAGAGAACGAATTCAAAATCCAGTTGCTGCACTTCCGGGCTGGCATGGTCGTCGCCCTTCCTCTGCTGCTCTTTCAGGCGCTGGGCGGTTTCCAGATAGACGCCACGGAAAGCGTTAAGCTCTTCTTTCGGCAAAACCTGCTCGATGTCTTTTTTGTTTTCGTCGGTGAGGTCGGTGTATTGGTCGAGCTGGGTTTTCAGCCGCTGCACTTCTTTGAAATGGTTGATGAAGGCGCTGCGTGCATCGTCGCCCTTGAGATTGAGCACTGCTTCCGGTTTGCAGGTCAGGCCCTGTGATTTCATGAAGTCATCCAGCTTCTTGACAGAGCTTCGCAAGTTCTCAATAACTTTGGGAGCTTTGTCCACCAGCCAGATTTCGCGAGCGCGATCAATTTTCTCGCCGGAGAAAAGGGCAATAGCCTCATTGACGGCGTCCTGCTGCTGGCGGAAGTCGAGAATATTGCCGTAGGGCTTGGTGCCGTTGAGCACGCGATTGGTGCGGGAGAAGGCCTGAATCAGCCCGTGGTGCCTCATATTCTTGTCCACATAGAGTGTGTTCAAGTATTTGGAATCAAAGCCGGTGAGCAACATATCCACTACGATTATGATGTCGATTTTTTCTTTACCCTTGAGGGGCATGTCCTGATTGGGAAATTTCTGATCTTTGATGCGCTTTTGTACGTCTTGGTAGTAGAGATCGAATTCGTAGATGCTGTGGTTGGTGCCAAAGCGTTTGTTGTAGTCGGCAATGATGGCCTTGAGCGCATCCTTTTTCTTCTCCGGCTCCTTTTCGTTGTCGGCTTTTTCCTGCGGCAGATCTTCCTGAATCTGCTGCACATCCTTGTTGCCCTCGGCGGGCGGCGAGAACACACAGGCTATGTTCAGCGGTTGAAAGGTGGGGTCTGTTTTCCTCTTTTCATCATGTAGGGCCTTGAACAGATTGAAGTATTCAATGGCGTCGTTGATGGAGGCGGTAGCCAGAGTGGCGTTAAACCTGCGTCCGCCGGTGGCGGCGTCGTGCTTGTCCAAAATCGCCTCGACGATGGCTTGCTTTGCCAACGTCTCACCTTTCTTCGGCACGTTTTTGCCTTCCGGTTTGTAATAATCAATGTGGAAGCGCAGGACATTACGGTCGTCAATGGCGTGGGTGATGGTGTAGGCGTGGAGTTCCCTCTGAAAGATGTCGGCAGTGGTCGTGAGGGAGGCCTGCTGACCATCTATTTGCTGATAGGTGGCATTCTGCTCAAAGATCGGCGTGCCGGTAAACCCGAAAAGCTGTGAGTTTGGAAAAAATCCCTTGATGGCCTTGTGGTTGTCGCCGAATTGTGATCGGTGGCATTCGTCGAAGATGAACACCATTCGTTCGTTCCGCAGCGGTTCCAACTGTTCCTTGTAGGTCGCTTTGCCTTGCTTCTTATTTTCCTTGCTGCGCTTACTATTTTCGTCCAAGGCCAGACCGAGCTTCTGGATGGTGGTTACGATCACTTTGTCGGCGTAGTCGTCGGAGAGGAGCCGTCGCACCAAGGCGCCGGTGTGTGTATTTTCCTCGACGCAGCCTTCCTGAAATCGGTTGAATTCCTCCCGCGTCTGCCGGTCGAGATCCTTGCGGTCCACGACAAACACGCATTTTTCGATGTCGGGATTGTCCTTGAGCAGGGTGGAGGCCTTGAAAGATGTGAGCGTCTTGCCGCTGCCAGTGGTGTGCCAGATATAGCCGTTGCCGCAATTCTCGTGAATGCAATCCACAATGGCCTTGACTGCGTAGATCTGATACGGACGCATCATCATCAGCTTTTGCTCGCTGGCAATCAGCACCATATAGCGGCTGATCATCTGACCCAGGGTGCATTTGGGAAGGAACGCCTCCGCAAAACTGTCAAGATGCGTGATCTTCTTGTTGTCTTCGGCGGCGAACTGATACACGGGGAGATAGCGCTCGTCGGCATTGAAGCTGAAGTGGCGACTGTTGTTGTTGGCGAAATACCAGGTATCGCTTCGATTGCTGACGATGAAAAGCTGCATGAAGCACAGCAGCGTCTTTGTGTAGCCATTGCCGGGGTCGTTTTTGTAGTTAACAATCTGCTCCATGGCCCGGCGCGGGCTGATGCCGAGGGATTTCAGCTCGATCTGTACCACTGGCACGCCGTTGATGAGCAGGATGACATCGTAACGCTGGTGGCTGTTGTCGGTGTTGATGCGGAGCTGGTTGACGACTTCAAACGTGTTCTTGCACCAGTCCTTAATGTTGACCAAGGTGTAGTTCAGCGGCGTGCCATCATCGCGGGTGAAGCTGTTGCGCTCGCGGAGGATTTTGGCGGCGGCGAAGACATCCGGGGTGATGATTTCATCAAGAAGACGATCAAACTCGCTATTCCCCAATTGAACCCGATTTAGCGCCTGGAATTTCTCGCGAAAATTCTTCATCAGACCATCGCGATCACGAATATCTTGACGATATTCATATTTGAGACTTTGGAGCTTATCGATCAACTGCTCTTCAATTTGGCGCTCAAGTGACATCGCTATCCTTAGAATAATTTTAGGGGAGCTCGATCTTTAGGGGGAATCGAACACTCCTCTTTGAACGGCTCCATCATTGAAATGAGCGCCTTCACGACGGACTCCTGCGACCTTATGCCGGAGTTGGCGCGGAACACGTCGGCAGCTTCCCAAAGGCGCTTTTGCAGGGTGCCGTTGGCGGTATCTTTTTCGGATGCAGCTACCCATTGCATGAGTCACGATCCCCAATTGGTTAGTTGGGCGGAGCTGTTCATATTCGCGGGCGATAATGTACTTTACTGTAGATTCCGGCCAAGCCGCATCGAAAGATATACCCACCTCTGAAATCGTGCAACACAGAGTCGTCTTTGAAAATCCGACGTAACGCAATGTGGGGCCGCGCGACGAAATGCAACATTATGTCGCCGCGCACACTCGAATCGACCAGCCTAACGTCTTGAGAAATGAGCAGGGGCGCTCCGCTGAATGCAACAGAACAGACATCTTGTTGCATTCTCACGGCCCATCATGACCTTGTGTAAAATCTAAATAGAAATGGTCCCCTTCCGCGAGTGCACCAGCCTTAGGATTTTCGCCCACTGCATCTGCCAATCGACTCTTGACGAGCAAGTCGCTAGCGAACCCATAAGCGGGGAGGAGGATTCCGAACCAATTGTCTAGGCGGCGGACCGCTTAGAACTGCTCCTTTTATTACTCCTCATTTTCTGGGCAAGGAAGAGCAACAAGTTCCGGTCGTCTTCTTCCATCTTGCCGAGTTGTTGCCGGAAACGCATCAAGTAACGGCTCTCCTTGCCGGAGCTGCCCCACACAATGTCATCAACAGTTCGCGGCTTTGGAAGATTCGGGAGCGCCGGTGGCTCTTCGCCGTCATAGAAAAGTTGATAGAGAGGAATTTCCAGAGCCCGAGCCAGTTTCTCCAATGTTTCAATGGATGGAACCGTATGACCATTTTCTACTCGCGATATGTAGCATCGTAGCAAGCCAGTGCGCTTTTCAATTTCACCTTGCGAAAACCCTTTCTCTTCGCGCATAACTCGCAAGCGGTCGCCGATAATCATTTTTGCCTACCCCCCTTTAGGGTCTCTCTTGCGACAGACCGTTATATGTAACTCCATGCCGTTAATAACTATACAACGAGCGCTCGTTGTTTTTCAAGGAGCTCCTCAGCGGAATTTCTTGGACTTGGGAGGCCGACCGCCCTTACGTTTCTTTCGCTTCGCCTGTAACTGCCTGAAGTAAGCAGGTCCGCGCTTGGCGATCTCCCTCCCACCCTTCCGTCCAAGCTTGACGGCGGCGGGATCTTTCTTGCTTGCCAATTTTCGAGCGAATTCCGTTAGACAGCCAAAGCATTATGTACGAGGTCTCTCCTATTGCCAACGCCTATGGCCATCCCACATACGACAGGTGTCGAGTAACCGACCACTTGCCTGTTACTATGAAAACACAATGAGGAAGACATGGCCGAGTTCCCCGACGGATTAGAAGCGCTCCGTAGCGTCATGAGTCTTCGCGAGATCGCATCATTCATTGAGCGGACGGCGCGTTGGGTGGCACCAGAAACATTTGAGTTGTTGCCGCTCTGGTTTCCGGAACACGCTCGTCGAGGACTATTCTATAAAGGAAACTGGTCAGAGCCTCAGATGAACAAGAGCCGTGCAACCGGCCACTCAGTTCATAAATCCGAAGGAAATCTAAATGCGAACGAAGCGCTAACGCTTGCTCTAGGACTGAAAAAAAAGCTCCGCCCGAACTGGTCATGCTGCCATATCTGGGGAGTCGATGATTCAAGTTATCAATCCTCGAATGTCGTCGTGATGGATCGCCGTTTTTTTTCGTGCGTGGGAAACATGGTTTTGCTTCCTACTCCGTTCAAGGCTTTCACCGATACGATGCCCGATGTCAAAGCAATGCTGCGAATTTGCGCTCGGAATCTCTATGGCTGGCAATGTGATCACGATAATTTGTTGGCAACGAACACGGCGCTTGATAATTGGTCAGATTGGGAAGCCTACCCAGGAAGTTGGCCCAAAACGCCGCATGAAAAGCGACCCCTTGGCGTCATCGAGTTGTCTCCGACGATCCGCGCGTCCGCTGAGAAGCGCTTGGCCGCAATTCGCCACGATCTTGAGCACGCTGGTCGTTACTATCCGCGCGACGAAGTGAGGGCTGCGCTCGCATATTGGAAAATTACGGTTTAGACCGGAGCGGATTCTTGCGCGAAAGATTCACTCGCTTGCGCCGCGTTCCAGGCAGTGTTGCTGACTACCAATTACCTCAGCAGCCCACCCACGTCTGGACACTCGAATGGATTTACCGCTTTGATCGCTCCTTCCATGCAGTTCTTTGCTTTTGGCTTGGCTTGTTCGGGATAAACCCGCGCTACGAGATTGCCGCGTCCCGGCCCGCAGGACGATTCGCCTCCGGTCTCCACTAGCACGCTTCGCGCCACGATAACCCTGTGTCACTCCAGCGTGCGAACCGTTCCGACCTGAACGCGCCGACCTCTCCGCTCCTGTTTCCTGTTTCGCGTCCTTGCTCCCTCGGCCTTTTGTGAAGGGAGCAAGAACTCCCCGAAACAGGAGAACAGAAAATGAAAATCGAACAAGCCAAACAAATCGCAAACAAAGCCATCGAGCAACTCAGCCAGGCCCTCGAAAGGGGCCAAAGCGAAACCCTCAAAAACTACCTCGCGGCCATTGGCCGATTCCACCGCTACAGCCTGCGAAACGTAATGCTAATCGCATCGCAGAAGCCAACGGCTACACACGTCGCTGGCTTTCACGCGTGGCGCACACTTGGACGCTTCGTGAAGAAAGGCGAGCAGGGCATCATGATTCTCGCTCCTATCGTTCAAGCGAAGAATCAAAACACTGAACAAGCCGAAACCGATGAATCGTCAACGCCCATCGGTTTCCGTGCGGCGTATGTGTTTGACATCACTCAGACGGACGGCCGGCAACTGCCTGAACTTGCAAGCGTGAATGGCGATCCAAGCGAATTCCGTGAGCGACTCGGCAAATTCATCACTGAGCAAGGCATCGCTCTCGAATACTCGCAGGAAATCGCTCCGGCGCGTGGCACATCGGCAGGCGGCAAGATCACGTTACTGCCCGGCCAGTCTCCGGCAGAAGAGTTCGCAACGCTTGCACACGAACTGGCGCACGAAATGTTGCATCGTGACCTGCGCCGCTCACAGACAACCAAGCGCGTCCGCGAAACCGAAGCTGAGGCCGTCTCATTCGTTGTGTGCAGCGGAATCGGCCTTGAGACCGGCTCGGCAGCGCAAGATTACATCCAGCTTTACGAAGGTGACGCCAAGTTATTGACCGAGAGCTTGGAACACATCCAAAAAACCGCTACTCGAATTCTCAACGCTATCGGCGCGGAGGAAACCTCCGCGCCGGTCGTCTAGAACGGGCCGTACTCCTCGGAGGCGTGCCTAGGCTATATCCCCGATTCTTGCTCCCAAGACATAATTTTCTCGACACTACGAAGCTCTCCAAGTTCTTCGAATGCGCCACGTGCCTCGGAGCTAAGTCGCTTAGCTTCCGTTCGTTCCCCTTTTTCGAATGCCAATCTGGCCAGACCAAATAACGCATTGCCTCTTTCATCCCGCCGCTGGGCTCCCGTAGCTTTTTTTAATGCCACTGAATAAGCATCGACAGCGCTCACCAGATTCTTTTGCATCTCATACGTTTTTCCCACGTGATTCCAAACTTTGCTCAGTCTTACATCATCCTCCAATTTTTCAAAACCCTGGGTCGCGGACGCAAAGGATTCCTTCGCTTCATCGAGCTGTCCCTGGTCCAGTTGCAAAACTCCAATCATGTCGAGAATATTGCTCGCCATCTCTTCACGCTCTTTCTCTGTCTCGATGTGAGTTGATAACTCTAACGCTTCACGAAAAAGCAGTTCGGCAACTCCAAATTTTCCTTGTTCTCGTTCTATGACGCCGCAATGTCTTATTGCCTTTGCCTCAAGGTATTGCTTGCCAATACGATGAGAGATGGCCTTACCGTCAGTAATATATCGCTGCGCCTCATCCGATTTACCTAATAACGCAAATGTGGTCCAGCCCAGGTCATCGATTAGAACAGATGCCAAAGTTTCCTCGTCATGAACTTGTCTTGCAGCCCTGAGTGCTAGCTTCCCCAATTCCAGTCGCTGTCGCCAGAACCCTCGAACCCAAAGACTCCTCGAAAGGATATTCCGAAACTCCAGCACCCGTTCTGCCTGATTATTTCCGACGCACCAATCGGCAACAGCTAGAACATTTACAATGTAATCGCGAAGATCATGGGTATCAGGAGCGTCTAGAGCCTGCCGTTTCGCTTCGTCCAATAGCCATACTGCCGCATTGTTGTGGATCTCTTTGCTCATCTCAGGGTGGTCTCGCATCACACCACGGACGTAATAGCGAGTCACGGGATGTAATGAGTACAACCGATTTTCGATTGATATTGCGGGGCTAGCCTCTAAAAGCGACAACTCAACGAGGTGCCTAATGCCCCTGAGAACTTCGAAATAGTCCTTTCCGGTCGTGCGATGGATAGCCTCAAACGTCAGCGGACTGCCATACACGGCCACTGCCGACAATGTCATTCGGGCGGTATCACTGAGACCGGAGAAAGAACTTAGAAAAATGAACTCATAGATGTCGCTAGCTTCCCCTTGCGCTGTTTCGATACTCTTTTGAAGCGCATCGAGAGGAAGGGTCCTTGCCTGGCCCACCAACCACTGCAACATAAGAGGAAGGCCGCCGACGAGCCTACTCAATGAACGTAGCCGTCCATCATCAAGCTCAGCAACTGGTCGCAATCTATCATCGTCAGCGCACAAGGCACGCAGTAGAATCGCTCCGTCCTGTTCCGACAACCCGAGGAGATGGTGCACATCCGCGTGGAGTGGTATGTCTGCGTTTCGACTTGTTACAAGCACCTTGCTAGGCTCTGGAACACTTACTAGAAAAGTGCGGACACCATCATCAATGATCGAATCAATGTTGTCGATTACCAAAAGCGTTTTGTGTTGGTGCAGCAGCCGAACAGCAAGGGCCTCCTTGTCAGGCAGCGCCGTTAGTCCGTGCCTCGCATGTCCAAAAACGCGCAAAATGATCGTGTCTAGCAATTCTTCGACTGTTAAGGGGTGATCGCGCGCTGAAGCCCATACCACAACGTCGAAATTTTGAGCAGTGACTAAACTATGTGCTACAGAAATCGCCATAGCAGTTTTTCCGACACCACCTAGTCCCTCGATCATTACAATGGGCCAGCGTCCATTGAGTTTTTCCGTGACATGTGTCATGTCGACTTCACGACCCACAAAAGTCCCAATCTGAGCAGGGATGTTGCTTTGCACCGTAAGTTGTGAAATGCCCACGACCTGAGAAGACTCAAGTTTCGCAAGCTGCGCGATTTTATATGACCTGTACTGATACCAGGCAGCAAATGCCGTTATAACAACTCCGATAACCGCTATAATTCCCATGGTCATCTCCTATGAGAATCCTTCTTGAGAGAAGGCTGCCTGGCGCTCAATAGTGAAAGTCTCTTTATGGCGCATAAGCATCGTCACGCTAGAATTCGGGAAGTTTCTATAGGGATAGGCAACCAAGTCATCCAAGACAATGTTCGCTAGCGCCGTAAGCGTTGAACGAGTTCCTACGATTGTCGGCGCCAATGTGTTTAGGTCTTGGAGAAAACTCACGTTCATTTCGACAAACGCATCCACGTCGTCTGAGCCTGGTGTTTCTATCTCCCGCACAGGAAAATTGCCGTTGCGCCAAGCTTCCAACCGCTTGAAATACTCAGGGCATACTTTGGCAGCTTCTGCGCTGCTCAGACCGTCGAGAGCACCCATATTGAATGATCTCAGGCGACTGTCTTCTCGGTAAGGCATTCCAAGAAATGAGCCAATCAACGCAGAGCTATCCAAACACTGCTTGGCAGGGGACGATATGAGAGCAGACGTTGGCGGTTGAACATCCCGCAGCCAGCTAGCCAAGCTCCGAAGCTCAACTCCGGCAGAGCGAGTCAGCGAGGTCGCCATTCGACCGTGCCTGTCCTCCAAATTCTTTACCGCCGTGCCATGTCGGACCAAATATATAGTGCTACACTGAATTGATATCACGGCCATCGACACGTCATATCTGCAAGTCCCGTTCGCCTGCCAAAAACCATCTAGCTAAGATCATGGCCTTGTAGTTATATCGGTCCACGTGAGGAATAAATGACTGTTCGTCAATGTGAAAGGAAACTTGACGACCGTCCGGAGCAACACCTGCCACGTTCAAGCTTGCAGTGCGGCCCGACAGGAGATCGAGACCAGCATCAAGTGCAACGGTCAGGAGACCCTCCAGCTCTTCCGGGTCTTGCTTGTATGCATATATCGGGCGATCATCTCGAAGAAAAAAGATTTCTTGGAACTCATGATTTACAACTCCTGGTTGCCCCTCTTCTACGCACACGCGCGTGCCAACGTATCGCAACGATTGTTTTTCAACGGCAATACCGACCTCCTCTTGAATCTCTCGAAGTCCGCCTTCTATTCCTGTCTCACCTGCTGTGTAGTGGCCAGCCGCCGATATATCGACACGCCCGGGCCATGTTTTTTTCTTGACGGATCTTTTTTGTAGAATGACATGACCAATACCCGCCTCATTTCTGGAGACTATCCAGCAATGAAACGAGCGGTGCCACAGACCCAGTCGGTGTACCTCCGACCGTGGGGCCTTTTTATTCAACGGGATATTGCTTGCATCATACAAGTCAAGCAGTTCGTCAGCCATGAGCAATCCTTTCGACAAAATATATAATGACCCTTGCTAAACGCCGATTGTCGACATTACTCCAGATTCGACTTTTGCCACCTCCGCCTGAATCACTGCCGAATCTCGGTCTAGTCGTTCCCAAACTTCTCCTGGGTCCGCGTAGAGTTGCGATTTACGTTCTCGAATCGGACCGATTAATTCTTCTAGAGTTGAGTACAGCATAGCTGCTAGTTTTTCACGACCTTGAATTTGTGAATACTCGGCAACCGCCTCCTCTGATACAGGTTTGCCGGTCAGTATGTCAACGTATACGAAGGGGAGATATTGCTGTGGAAAGCTAAAGTTGCAAGCATCTCTTTGGTACGCGGAGAGAACGTCCACGTATTCAGAGAAGAAGTACTTCCAGGATGTAAGTTGGGCTGCTTGTTTAGCCAGAAGGGACGATGACGCAGATACACCGATCGTATTTTGGTGTGCCTTGCACATCCTCCGGTAATCAAAGCCTAGAAGACGAGGCGTTCGGCGATGGTGGCGGAGCTCTGGGAGAGTAATCTGATTCCCAAATTCATACCTTTGAAGTCTTCTTCCGATGTCTCGCGCAAAGCGTACCACTCGCAGGTTATCGTCATTACTTACGAGGTAGTCAGTTCGTAACGCAAACAGAATTGCGACTTCATCGACTGGGAACAAGAAATTCTTCACACTTACTGGTAAAGCTCGCTCCCTGAACTCTACTTTTTTGAAGTGTGTCGTGACAAGCGTGTTGAAGGTTACTAAGTCGAGAAGTAAGCTGTAGAGGTGAAAGCAGTGTCGCAGAATTCTGCTGGTGGTCGTAATGCGAATTCTTTCCGAGAAGGGCAACGACAGGACGTCGGTGAGCATATCGAACAGCACTCCGGGTTTCGTAGCATTCGATTCGGCTTTCATCTTCCAGGAAAGCGGTTCTGTATCCTTAATAACGAAGGTGTACTCGTAGGACCCAGAAAAGTCTAACATTGGCAGAAGAGCCCCGACCAGATGTCCAAGATGTAGGCCTCCCCCGGCAAGACGGGCTCCGCCTGTTAGCCGCATTGTGGGAAGCTCTTGATTCATTGGTATAGCATATCGTGCAATAGGTCTACGTGTGAACAACTCCTTGTCACCCCCTGATGCGACCAGCTTCTTGATTGGTCCGACTCGTTCCAACGAAGACGAGTCGGCGCTCGCACATCGGCCTCAATCTCCGTAGTTCGACTAATCACTGCACGACGAATCGCTTCCTTCCTTAGGGCCTTGCACATCTACTTCTGAAGAAGCCGTTCCACAGTTGTGTCATTGACTTCTCGGAACGTGACGCACACTTGAACAGCTTCTGTTTTCATTTTCTTGCCGTGGCTCTTGGAGTCACCGATGGGAGCTGTTTCAGTCCATTTTCTCCGTTCTTCTCCTTTCCATTGGGCACGGCTTCGGGATAATTCCTGCGCCCGGCGGACTTCGCGTCTTCTGCTTTTCCGGTTCCTCCCAAAAAATCTTCTGAAACAGCGATGAAGATTTCTTGTGTCCCTCCCAAAAAGCAGACGCTCGCCTTGGGAGCAGTATCCGCTCGCTCCGAGGTGCCCCAATTACAAGGGCAGAAACGGAGAAACAAAATGTATCAAAACAGAGTTCACCTCATCGGTTATCTCGGCAAGAACCCGGAGGCGAAGAGTGCGAAGCAATCGCAACGCAAGTACACCGTCTTTTCGCTCGCGACGAAGCGCGCGTGGAAAGGCGCTGACGAGGAATGGCACTCGAAGACCGAGTGGCACCGCATCATCGCCTGGAACGGCTTGGGCGAATACGCTGCGGCCAAACTGCGGAAGGGCGATCACATCTACATCGAAGGCACGCTCGTTAGCAGCGTGTATGAGAAGAAGCTCAACAAAGGCAAGAACGCGACCTCAGTGCAGATCACGTTCTGGCAGGTCAAGGCGCAATCAATTCGCAAACTGAACCGCGTCAAGGGCGCGCAGGCGACAGATGTTCTGCCGCCCGACGCAGAAGCAGGGGACGTTCCCTACTGAGCGCAAATCGCGCGAGGGGCTTCGGCGAACGCCGAAGCCCTTTTTGTTTTTCATGGCGACAGAGAACGTCCCTTCCAAAATCCATTGCACACCAATGCAGCATCCTCCGGGTACTGTTACTCGCGTCACGTTCCTCCGAAGGAAACCCTTCACACCCGATTACGCATCCATATGCACAGCAAGGCTAGCAGCGTCGCTCGGTAGGGCGAACCCATGCGGCCAGAAGTAAAGCGATACCGGCCCTTCGCATTTCTGCTGAATTCAGTAGACAGACTCGGCAGAACTATTGATCCCACAGTCTTGTCCGTTGCAACTGAGATTGCTCCCCGCGCACTTCTTTACGCCGAGAAACTACTCGGCGATCCTGCGTTGGCGATGAATCTATTTGAAGAGGCCGCTGCCACGGTCAGTCACGCCTTGAAAGAAAAATCAGCCTCGGGATCACCGAGCGTCCACGACATGCGCGGCTATCTCTTCCGGGCCTTTCTGCGGCGCATTGGCCGAGAGAGAAGGACGGAAATCCTAGTTGAGGCATCAACGGACGCAAGTGCCATCCCGTCCGAGACCGTTCGCGAAAGCGATGATCCAGACTTGCGTGTCTTGACGAAAGAACTCCTGCGGACATGTGATAGAGTGACCCAGGAAATCATCCTCCACCGGCTCGAAGGTTTTTCATGGAGGGAAATCGAGCGCGATCTCGGTATTCCGATACCATTGGCAACGCAAAGGTACAGTAGGGCGATCCAGCATCTTCGAGACATACTTCGGGGGAGAGGGCGAGTCGCTTGAGGAGGGCATCAGCCCTTGCCACAGGCAAGCAAGTCGAACAAGAACAAGGGAGTGAATCCCCCTTCCGAGAAAGCTCTTCTGCATCTTCTAAAGCAGCACCTATTGAAAGATTTTCCCAATCCTCATCGCAGAGGTTGTCCTCCCGAACAATCACTCGCGCAACTTGCGCGGAAACCTCTCGCCGGAAAATCCTCCCTCGTTCGCCATCTCTTTCATTGCTCCCCCTGTTACCGCGTCTATAGCAACACTCTGCGTCAAGTCCGAAGGACTAGAACTATCCACGCAAAATAAATTTACTTTCGATGTCAGATTTCTCCGATTTTTTGCCTCTATGTAAGTGAGGGGAGTTCTCGTCAGATCCTCCCCGCGAGCCCGGCGGCGCCGGAGCCACACGGATTGCCGCCGGGCATCGCGCGCCGCTCGAAGACCACCCTAGCGGGCGCGAGGGCTAAACCTACTGGAGGGAGCATGTGCTCCAAGTGTGCCCCGATGAGCATTGAGGCAATCAAACCAGCCCAGCGTTCTTCCTTCGCCCCCGCAGAGTTGTCCCCGCTCCACCGTCTGGCAAGAACTCCCTCTCATTTCTTCGCTCGCATTTCTCTTCTTAGGAGGACAACCGACATGAAAACTATTTTACGTAAGGCAACTCGATTCCGGCCAACGGCGCGGCAAGTCGCAGTTGTAGCTTTTGGTCTGCTTCTCGCCGCGCCGGTATTCGCGCAGGCGGGGAACTCACCGTGGGAAAACGCCGTCAACGTGTTACAGCAGGCATTCACAAGCACCATCGCGCGTGGTCTTTCTCTTGTCGCCATCGTGGTAGCCGGACTCACGTTTGCATTTGGCGAGGGCGGCTCAAAGCGAGTTCTGGCCGGTGTACTTTTCGGCGTCGGTATGGCCATCGCCGCCGTGAACTTCATCGCGTGGCTCTTTCCCTGAGATTGAATGAAGGCTAATCAGGCGGAGAATTCCATGCCCAATACCAGGCGAATCAACCTTGTTCATCGCTCGCTCTCACGGCCCCTGACCATTCTAGGAGCCGAGCGGAAACTATTCTTTTTCGCGATGTGCATCGGTGCAGGAACATTCAACTTGCTTGGAAGTTTGGCGGGCGGCCTGTTGATGTTTCTGTTGCTCTATTTCTTCGCGCGATGGGCAACGAAAACTGACCCACAAATTCTGAAGCTCTTGCTCACAGCTGCAAGACTCAAAACACAATACGACCCGGCAAAGTTTGCGCCCGTCACGATCCGCAGGGTAAACCATGCTTAGACTCCAGCGCATTTTCAAGAATTACGCCGAGACCGGCTCACTCAATGCGCAAGTTAATCTTTATGGTTTCATTGACGAGCATGTGTTTCTGACCAAGACCGGAGACCTTGGCTTAATTCTTGAAGTGCGCGGGGTGGACTATGAGTGTCTCGACGCAGACACGATTGACGGCCTGACAAAACGGCTCGAATCGGCCTTCCGGCTATTCGACGAGAACTATCGCGTCTACCAATATTTGTTCAAGCGCAACAACGAGACGATCCCTTTCAAGCTCTACGGCAAGCCAGTCGTAGATGCCGCAATTCAGAGCCGAATCGACTATCTCGCAAGCAAGTCTGACACATTGTTTTCGCTATCCATCTACTACGTCGTTCTTTACGAAGGCTTCCATTACACGCGAACGCTCGGCAACACCTTGGTCGAATTTCCTAAACACCCAGGGAAAGCCATCAGGGAGTTATGGAACCAGTTTTCGACTGGCGAACAAGTCCTAGTTCTGAACAGCGAACTCAGCAAAGCGCAGGCGAAACTGTGGCAGAAGACGCAGAGCTTTATCCTTCAAGTCAGCGACTTCTTGCCTGTCCGAGTACTCGACAAGCAAGAAGCATTTCGCGTTCTCAAGAAGACGCTCAATTTCACACCAGCAAAACTCGACCTTGCACGGCTTAAGCACGACACGTTTTTGGACTACTACCTCACCGAGTCGCAGATTGAATGCCATCGCGGATACCTTCGCGTGGACGATTATTACGTTCGGGTCCTCACACTCAAGGAACCCTCTGCGCAAAGCTTTCCGCTGATCTTCCAGCGTCTCTTCGAGGCTCAGTCCAACTACTACGTTGTCACCGAATGGAAAAAGGAAGACTCAGGAAAAACCCGCCGTGCAATTCAGGCCAAGCGCCGCCATTTCCACAACACGAAGCGGTCGTTCTTCAGCCAGGTAAACATGAACGACGCCCCGCAACAAGAATTCCTGACCGACGACTCGAAAGAATCGCAAGTGCGGGAACTTGGAGAAGGCATTAAGGAGATCGAGTTACATGGCAACTACTTCGGGGTGTTCTCGCTGACCGTTGTCATCTACGACCTCGACTTGGCGAGAGTGGAACGGGCGTGCGCCGAGTTTTACAAAGTGTTCAGCGTCCACGACGCGCAGCTCCATGAGGAGAAATACAACCTACTGAACTCGTTTCTGGCGGCTGTCCCCGGCAATCACGCCTTCAACTTGCGGTATATGTTTTTGCTCAACACGAGCTATGCCGACTTCTCATTCCTATTCACGCTCCATTGCGGAGAACGGCGCAACCAACATCTTCGGCAAGAATATCTTGCGGTCCTCGAAACCAATCACCACACGCCATACTTCTTGAACCTTCACTATCGCGACGTAGCACACACAATGATTTTGGGCAGAACCGGAGCGGGAAAATCATTTCTATTGAACTTCCTCATCACAAACCTCCAGAAGTATGACCCGCACACTTTCATCTTCGATTTGGGGGGGAGCTTTGAGAATCTCACGCAACTATTCAGTGGCTCCTACGTGCGAGTGGGCCTTGAATCGGGCGATTTCAAAATCAATCCGTTTTCGCTTCCACCGACAAAAGAGAATCTCGACTTCCTCGCGCTCTTTGTGAAAGTTTTGATGCAAGGATCTGGGACGCTTGAACTTACCCCCACGACCGAGCGCGACCTCTACCAGCAGATCGAGAATCTCTACGCCATAGATCCATCGCTTCGGACGCTCGGCGTCCTCGCAAACATACTCGGACACGAGCTCTCAGATCGCCTCGCAAAATGGACTCGCGGCGGCCAGTTCGGATTCCTGTTCGACAACGCCGAAGACACCATTTCGTTCTCGCAGTTCCAGTGCTTCGACTTCCAGAAAATGAGCCAGTACCCGGAGATTCTTGAACCCTTGCTCTTCTACATTCTCCATCGGGCGAACGCAATCATTACGGACAGACAAATTGCGCCCGTCTTCAAAGCATTTTTCATTGACGAGGCGTGGGTATTTCTTAAGAACCCCAGTATCCAGCGATACGTCGTTGAAGCCTTGAAGACGTGGCGCAAACACAATGCCGCGATGATCCTCTCTACACAATCACTCGACGAACTGCGCCGCTCGGACATCCTCGAAATCATCGTCGAAAGTTGTGCGACCAAGATTTTTCTCGCGAACCCGGACATGGATCGCGATCTCTATCGCCGCCAGTTCCACTTGAACGACAGCGAAGTCGAAATCATTCCGACGCTCATCCCTAAGCAGCAATTCCTTATCAAAACGCCGGAGCTGGCGAAGGTCGCGAATCTCACCGTGGATGCGAAGAGCTATTGGCTCTACACGAATGATCCCTACGACAACCGCAAGCGCAAAGAAGCGTTTGAGACCTACGGATTTGAGAAGGGCTTGGAAATCCTTGCAGGAGGCAAGCTGTGACATCGCTCTATTCATTCTTGCCTCTCGCAGTTGCAGCACTCGGGACCGCGCTCATTTTTGTAGTGCATTGTGTCGTTCAAGTTTTCACTGGTGAAGACCAGAAGCCTCACTCTCGTTAGGAGCAAATCCATGAACCACCCAAGTCGTTTTCGTTCTAGTTTCATCCTGAAGTACGCCGTAGCCGCGTTCTGTCTCATCGCTCTTGGTTACGCGCCTTCTCTCACCGCAGCCGATGGCGCGCGAGTGGTTAAATACTCGAAGGAAGACATCGTTCCAGTCCGCGCCAAACTTCGATTCTCAACGCTCATTGTCCTGCCGGAGAACGAGGAAATTCTGGACTTCACGACAGGTGACAAAGAGTTTTGGATCATCAACGGTGCGCACAATCTCTGCTACATCCACCCTGCCCAGGCCGGAATTCGCAGCAACCTGAATCTCATTACCGCCTCAGGTCACGTCTACTCGTTCCTGTTGACAGAGATCAGCAACGAGCCAAATGCCGAACCTGACTTGAAGCTCTTCATCGAGCCAAAAGAGAGTTCCGGCGTTTCCGGCAACACTTCCTTGCAGGGTTATGTCCGAGCAGGCGAGGCCGAGGCGTACAAGAAGGAACTCGAAACCCTGCGCGCAGATACCGACAAACAAATCCGCGAAACTCAAGCCCAGCTTGCCGAGCAAATCAGTAAGTTCCGCGCGAACTACCAAGCGCGACTCCATTTCGACTATTCGCTTTCGTCAAAAGCCGCGCAAGACCCGTTTCTGGTTTCGGTGATCTACCATGACGACGCCTTCACATACATTCAGTGCGCGGCTCGCGAGAAACCCACCCTCTACGAAGTCAAGGACGGCAAGCCGAACCTCATTAACTTCGAGCTTCAGAACGGCGTCTACATCGCTCCGAAAGTTATCGACAACGGATACCTCGCCGTTGGCAGGAAAAAGCTCACGTTTCAAAGACAAGCCACCGCGCAGTAAGGAGCCGCCATGAACGAGTCCATTCAAGAGAAAGCACCGAAACCGCCGGGCCTGCTACCCAAGAACGTCCAATCGTGGCTGATTATCGGGCTCGCCGTTCTGATGGTCGGCATCATGTGGCTCACAGGCGGCAAGAAGCCACCGACCACACCACGAGCGAATTCGTCCATCCAACAAGTTCCGTTACCCGCAGAAGTGAACGAGACTAAGATCGCGGAACTGCAAAACCGAATCCAGGAGCTTCAGCGCGAACAACTTGTCGCGCAGAATGCTCTCACGCAGCAAACCCGTCTTCTCGGAGTATCACCAACAGGCCAGCAGCCCTTACCGGGGCAACTGCCACAACCGGGCTTTGGGAATGGACAGCCGCAGCAACGAACCCCGGAGGATGCGATCCAAGACGAGCGCAAGAAACGCGCCTACTTGTCACTGTTTGCTTCGAACGTTGCTCTCAGCTATCGCAACAACGGCGCAAGCAATCCACTAGCGCCGCTCGAAAGAGACTCACAAAACCAATCGAGCGGGTCTTCACCCGTTCCATCCAATCCCGACGCAGCCCAATTCGCCGAACTACTTAGAGCCATTCAACCACCACCTACTCAGGTTCCAGTCGCACCCGTTCAGCAAATTCCCACTCCATCCACGCAACACGGAATGCCCGCTCCACCAACCACTAACCAAGACCACGAACAACAACACGAACAGAAGGAGGTGACTCACTCTGCCGCCCCATCCACTGGAACGAAGGACGCGGCAGTAGGAAAGACATACGTCCTATTTGAAGGCAGCATCCTCGAAGCTGTTCTCATCAACCGTCTCGAAGGGCAATTTGCCGGGCCAGTCGAATGTCTTCTCACCACCGATGTTTATTCCCACGACCGACAACACTTACTCATTCCCGCTGGCGCGAAAATTCTCGGTGAAACGAAAAAGGTAGAAAACTCCGGCCAGACAAGATTGGCTGTTGTTTTCCACCGGCTTCTCATGCCGGACGGATACTCCGTCAACCTCGACCAGTTCAAAGGTCTCGACCAGATCGGCGACACCGGGCTTCGAGACCAGGTGAACAACCATTACCTCCGCATCTTTGGCGTTTCACTCGCCATCGGTGCGCTCGGAGCCGTTGCAGGAGCAGGAACGAACGGCGGACTCGTTACTTCAAGCACGGACCTTATGCGTCAGGGTTTTGCACAAAGCACCGCTCAGTCCTCGGCGCAGATTCTCGACAAGTTCTTGAACGTGCTCCCTACGGTCACGATCCGCGAGGGGCATCGCATCAAGGTCTACCTTTCGGGCGACCTCACGTTGCCCGATTACAACAATCACAAAATGCCTTCCGATTTGTGAAGGCAGGAAAGGCAGGAACTACCATGAAACGCAAACTTCTCATCGGCTTGCTGGTGCTGACAATTGGTGCCGGCACGGCGTCCGCCCAATTCGGGATTGTTTTCGATCCCACCAACTACAACAACGCCGTCTTACGCTACCTCCAACTCCAGCAGCAACTCGTTCAACTCAAAAATAGCTATTCGCAACTCGTTGCCCAATACAACTTTGCCGTGCGGATGGCTCAGAACATTCAGAACATGCCCGCTCGATACCAAGCCATGTTCTCCCAATGGCGAAATGTGTCCGCGCTGGACACTTACGGAAACACCGGATCGTGGGTGAACGGCATCAACTCCGGCCAATTTCCCACGGTTAACACCGGCTATCAACAAGCGACAAACCAACTTCAGTCCTACAACCCCGATTACCTCTCGGGCATGAATGCGAACGAACTCGCTCGCGTGCGCTCTCAATACGCGACGGTGGAACTTTCAGACGGTGCGAACACGAACGCGATGTCCACCATCGGCTCGATTCGCGGCAACTCGCAAAGCATTCAGAACCAGATTGCCAACCTCGAACAGGACTCGTTGTCTTCCGACCCAGACCTGAATACGGAAGTCTCTGTCCTCAACAAGATCAACGCGGCGGGCGTCCTCAGTCTTCGCACGCTGCAAGACTCAAACAAACTTCTCGCCTCGTTGCTTGAACAGCAGACCATTCTTGCCAAACAACAACGCGATGCGGCCACCAGTGTCATCAACACCGACATTGCACGCCGCGCTACGCTGGCGAGCAATATGTCCCAACTGTCCGGCACGCTGAACAGCACTCTCCAGAATTTCAGGATGCCGTAACCGCAACACTGTAAATCCCACGCGTCGAAGGAGCTTGCACCATGGACTACCTCCAATTCATTTTTCAGGCTGTTAACAATCTCCTTCAGTCAAACCTCGGCTTCTTCGACGCGATGGGACAAAACATGTTCCGTGCCTTTGCTACCATCATGATTGTCTGGTACGGCGTGAAGTCGGCGCTCTCCGCTGCTGGCGGCAAACACTTTCCCTTGGACAACTTCGCAAGCCTAATTCTGACCATCAGCTTTGGTTTTGCGATGGTCAATTTCTACAGCACGCCCATTCCGGGTATCGGCAGGAGCTTTCACAATCTCATCACCGACCAGGCACAGTTTCTTTCAAACGAAATCAATCAGGTTGAATTGCAGACTGTTACGGAAAGAATCGCCGATTTTGAAGCGCGCATGGATTCACCCGGCTTCGCGGACTTCCTGGGCGACATCCTTTATGTAGTCGTGATGATTTTGCTTGCCACCGCACAAGCCATAGCCATCGTCGTGATCGCTTATGGATTCATCGCCACGGCTGTCTGTGTGCTTGTAGGACCGATTTTCATTCCCTTTTTCATTGTCCCGCAGCTTGAGTGGCTCTTCTGGGGTTGGTTCAAATGTTTTATCCAATATGCTTTCTACCAAGTTATCGCCGCCGCAGTCGTTTTCATCATTTCAAATCTTATTCTCGGTATTCTCGGCTTACAGCCACAAGGAAACATCTCGACCGACCAGCTACTCTCCGAGTTCCCGGTCTTGTTCATCACCTTCCTCGCAGCCATCTATGCGCTGCTTAAGATTCCCGCCCTCACAAACCAGATCTTCAGCGGAAGCTCGGGCGGATCGGCGGGAGGGGCCATCCTCGGAGGCCTTTTCTCATGAGCGCCGACCGCAGCTTTGAGGACGCCAAGCGCCTCTACCTCGAACAGTATGGCGATCCAATGGTGACGAACACTTATTTGAAGATTGCACTCGTTTTGGTTTCGCTTGTTGCTGTCGGCCTTGGTCTGATTGACCTCCGAACCATCCGCACTTTCCAGAACTTTCGGCCCCTCGTCATCCGCATTGACGACTTGGGCCGCGCTGAAGCAATCAACTACCATAACTTCGAGTACAAACCGCAGGACGCCGAGGCGAAGTATTTTCTTTCGCAGTTCTCGACGCTGTTCTACCGCAAAAACCGCTACACGATTCAAGACGACTTTTCAAAAGCGCTTTACTTCCTTGACGGCAAACTTGCCGACGGCATCCTCGACGCCTACCGCAAGGACGACATCATCAAGAAGTTCATTACGAATACCGCAGCGCCGGAAATCGATATTGAAGTGAAAAAGGTCTCGCTCGAAGAAATGCAGACCCCGCCGTATCGTGCCCGTGTGGACTTCTATATGGTCTACTACTCGCCCGCCGACCACAGCGAGATCAAGCGCGACCTTTATACCGCAAACTTCGTCTTCGTTTTCAAGAGTCAGGTCCCGAACGAACTTATCCCGATTAACCCGCTCGGTCTGACCATCACCTACTTCCGCGAAGACCAGGCATTCAAATGAGCGCCGGAATCCAAATCACAACCGAGAAAGTCGCGGACGGTCGCCTGGCAACTTCGGCCCAACCTCCGCGCGCCATACTGCCTCACCAATTACAGGATTCTTCCAAAGTTACGCCACATCCCAGCCGGTCGTTCTTGCTCTCCGACGACCCAGGCGCGCTGCGAGTGGGCCTACATTGCTTGACGGCTTCCCGCCCGCTCCCCACACCCACTCTGCGTTTGGGAAAACCTTGCCGGACTTACTTCTTCAAAGACCAGGCGTTCAAGTGAGACTTTTATGGTTGCAACAGCATTGCTCTTCACTCTGGCCATCATTCTCGCCATCGCCTTTTTCCTCATGGGCGAATTGAAATTTCTTGTTCCATACAAGTCTCTCCTCCTCAACCAATACGCAGGACTGATCTTCGCCTACTTTGGATTGCTCTTCGCGAATCTCTTTGCCGTGACCTACGCCCTTCACCGCAAATTCTTTCTGAAGGACACAGGCAAGAAACTCTCACACCTCGATAAGCAGTTCGGAATCGGCGAGGCCCAAATCCCCACACCCCGCGACGACGCGGAGGACAACTAAGATGTCTCGCGGGCGCGACTTCGATGACGCACACGCCCGCGTCTCTTCGCGCTCCGCCCCACAATCACACGAGCACTCTACCAACCGAACAGCGTCACGCGGGCCGCAAGATTCAAACGAAACGCCGACTCCGACCCAAAACCGGACACAAGACAATTCAGAAACGCATTCCCGCACAGCGCACCGCCACGTTGAGCGGGATCGAGAGCACAGCTACCGTCTGCGCGAGTCTGAGGTTGAGTCCCTCACAGAAATCGCAAAGTTTAGAACCATTCGCACCGAAGACCTTATTGAAATCAAGTACAAAGGAGATCGCGAACGAGCAATAGCAGACTTACGGAATCTCTCGGCTCAAGGTCTCGTTGAGAAGCGAACTTTGCATGGACGTGATCCAGGGCGACTACTCACGCTTACTCGTGACGGCAAGAACTTTATCGAGCACAACAGGCGTGACGGCGTCCACAAAGAGCAAGCCTTTCATCAGGGCTTCGTGAAACCCCGCGAAGCTCGGCACGACGCGGCTCTCTACCGTCTCTATCAAAAGGCCGCAGAGGGAATTGAACACGACGGCGGGAAGAATCTTCGCGTCGTCCTCGACTATGAATTGAAGAAGGACCTCTACCGAGACCTCTCAAAGCTCAAGACCCTTCCACCGGACGAACAAGAACAGCGGAGACAGGAAATTGCTCAGGAACACGGCCTCAAGGTCGTGAACGGCAAGATTCCCCTGCCGGACCTTCGGATCGAATACGAAAACCGAGACGACGAGCAAGCTCGCGTGGACTTAGAGTTGGCCACCAGCGACTACCGTGGCCATCACTTGGCCGAAAAAGCCCAGGCGGGATTCTCCATCTACGCTCCGGCAGACGAAGCCGGACGCGTGCGCGCAGCACTACAAGACCCACACCTCATGACGGAAATCCTATCGTTATGAACATTTCGAGTGAACATCTCGCAGCGATCCGCACATTCGGCTACACCGAAGCTGAGGCGACGTTTCTTTATATCGTCGCAGTACACTCCGGGTACTTCACGCAAAGGCAATTTGGAAATCTGCTCGAATGCAAACCGGGAAGGCCGGTTCACGCCTTCATCGAAAGGGCATCCGAGAAACAACACCTCAAGGAGATCGCGCTTCAGAACAATGGCCGCGTCTATCAGCTCTCCTATAAACCCATTTATGAATTCATCCAGAAAGAGAATATTCGCAACCGCCGTACTCACTCTCTCGAATTCATCAAGACGCGGCTCGCTATTCTCGACTTCGTTCTGGAGCACCTGGACTACGACTATCTGGAAGGCGAGCCGGACAAGGTCCGGTATTTTGAAGAGAACCTGGACATAGATCGCAAGGAAATGCCGGGCCGCAGCTACAAAGGTTCAAATCAAAGTCCTGATACGGTGCGGTACTTCGTGGATAAGTTCCCAATGTTCTTCGACCGGGCAGCCTCCTCAGACACACTCGTCCCAACATTCACCTATATCGATCCGGGATTCGAGAATTTGAAGGGATTCCGGCTTCATCTAGACACCTACTCCGCATTTTTAAAACACTTGCCTCACTTCGCATTCATCTATGCATGTCCGCTCACAAGAACATTTCACGCGGCAGAGCGAGCTTTCCGTGATCTCGTCGCTGCGCCTGCGCATCTTCAACCCGCACAAGCCGTCAGGTACTTCCATCTGCGGTTGGCTTGGGACTCCAAACGATTCGAGGTTCTATCAAATGACGACCTTGAATTCTTGAATCTTGCGAAGTCCCTCTTTGCTGGCGATGCGTTTGAGTCTCTGTACGCAAATTGGATTGCGGGCAGTCTCGGAGATAAACAGATTGCAGGCGAAGCCCAACGTCTTTTGGGCCACGAACGAAACATCCAATTCAAGACTTACGAGCTGCCCTGTAACTACTTTCTATTCGATCAGAATTCAAAAATTAGCGGAAAACCGTCCAGTAGTCGGTTTTACTCACGGTTTTCCTTACGGTTTTCCGCCAATGAAGTACCTAAACCACGATAAGAGAACGAGATGCGAGAACCAAAAGCACAAATCGGGACACGGGAAAAAACGCGGAAAGGGCGGGAGCGACCCCACTCTGGCGGCTTTTCAGCCGTCCAGAACTCCGTGGGATCGCTCCCGCCCTTTCTCCAATTCGCTTGCCCGTGTCCCTCAAGACCAAGTCGTTAAACCCAAAGGAGAACGCCATGTCCATCATCAGGAAACCAGCAGCACCGCCAAAGATGGTTACGTTAGAAGCTCACGTTCCAGAACCGCTGACCGAGACGCTACAAGCCTATTGCCGATTCGTTGAGACCACCTCTGACCACATCATTACTTCAGCGCTTCAACTCGTTTTCAAAAAGGACTACGAGTTCAAGCGCTGGCTCAAAGCGCAGAAAGAAGCTCATGAGCCAACTCAGAAATCCGGTATAGACGACAAGCCAGGGCGACCTCAAGTGGCCGCATCGGGAACCGAGTCATGATCCAACGGGCGCTACATTCGAAGAACTTCATCGCGTTACTTCTCACTTTAGGTACGGGAACGATTCTGTTCTTCCAGGCTCCCTTCCCTGAGGACAATATCATTCTCCAGCTCATCGCTTTGCGTGCGCCCGAAGTCTTCGCAGGACTCAAGTACTCGTACGTCGTCATGCTTTTCACAACCCCTTACATCACCTTTTCAATTCTGCTTTCCGGTCTCTACATCTTTGCTCTTAAGGGCCACCGTCGCATTGCTCCGGCACATCTTCCTATATACCCCGACCCTCGGCAGCGTAGGGACTTGTTTCTTGTCGTCGGCGAGGTTCACAACCCGCGCAAGCCGGAGCCATCAGAAACTCCGCGCTGGCTCACAATCCCTGAACGCGGCCTCTATACAGGAATCGCAATCTTGGGCGCAATCGGGACCGGCAAGACCAGTTGCTGCATGTACCCCTTCGCCGAGCAGATCCTCGCATTCAAAGCCGATGACAAGAAGGAGCGTATAGGTGGATTGGTGCTCGAAGTGAAAGGCGACTTCTGCCGCAAAGTGAAAGGGATTCTCGAACGCCACGGCAGAGCCGAGGACTACATCGAGATCGGTCTCCACTCCGAGTATTGCTACAACCCCCTGCACAACGATCTGGACGCCTACGCGTTGGCCTACAGCATCGCGGCCCTTCTCAACAATCTCTTTGGCAAAGGCAAAGAACCCTTCTGGCAGCAGGCTTACACGAACCTCGTGAAATTCATCATCCTTCTGCATAAGGTCGCCTACGATTACGTCACCCTCTTCGATGTCTACGAATGCGCCATATCGCCAGACCTTGTCGAAAGGAAACTTCAGGAAGCAGAGAAGCGCCTCTTGAAGGGGACAGTAATCTCTCTTACCCCCGACGTGTATGCAAAGCACGTCGCACAACTCAAGGAACTGGGCTTTGTTTTAGATTCTGAACGGCGAATCTATCAGGCACCAGAATCCGAAAAACTCCGCCATGCGCTCGAATCCCTCGGAGTCGAATGCAGTAGTGATCGGTTTCAGAACAAAACAAACGAAGAGATTCGCAAGATTGAACAGCTTGAAGCAGTGAGGCGCTGGTTCGATAACGACTGGCGCAGAATCGAACCGAAGCTCCGAACTTCCATCGTCGAAGGTGTCTCCGTATTCCTATCACTCTTTGATGACAACCCGGATGTGAAACGCACCTTCTGCCCGCCGAAGGAAAGCTACGAGGGAGTCAACAAGGCTGGCCGCGAGTTCCGCAAGCCGCTGCCTTCCTTCAGTTGGCTCATCGAGAATGGTGCAGTCTGCGCCTTGAATTTTCCGATTGGGATGAACCCCGGCCTTGCTCGCGCCCTCGGCGTGATGATGAAGCTCGACTTCGAGCGCGCTGTCCTCAATCGCGTCCCACAGATGGAAGCTCATCCCGACCGTCACTTCCGCCAAGTCCTTTTCCTCTGCGATGAGTACCACCACTTTGCGACCGTCGGCGAGAACGAACCCACGGGTGATGAAAAGTTCTTCAGTCTTTCGCGGCAACCGAAATGTATTCCTATCGTTGCAACGCAGAGCATCAGTTCGCTCAAATCCTCCCTGCCCGGTGACGCTTGGCGTACGTTGCTCCAGACTTTTCGCACAAAGATATTCCTCGCTCTCTCTGACGAGTTTTCGGCCCGCGCCGCCGCAGATTTATGCGGGCGCGAAGACCAATTAAAGGTCAGCTACAACATTTCGGAAAGCGGCCACGATGCGCGCGTCAGTTGGCTTACCGGGAGAAATCTCTCAGACAAAGCCAACATCAGCGCATCGAAGAGTTATCACAGCCAGATCGACTTCCGATTCGACACGAAGATATTTACCGAACTTAAGAATGCAGAGTCCATCACCATTGCCTATGACGGATTCAATCCCATGCCGCCAACGCTTTGCTACCTCAAGCCCTATTACAACAACCCCAACAAGTCCTACTTCCGGCAGGTCGCGGACGGAGAACTCTAATGCTCGGATTTGAAACCATCCTCCCATTCCTCCGGCCGCTTGAACCCTTCATACTCGACGATTCCGTCAGCGAGATTATGGTGAACGGCGCTGGCCATGTCTTCATCGAACGTGCAGGAATGTTGGAGGAAGTCCCGGGAATTGGTCTCACGGAACAGTCCCTTATGGTCGCGGTCAAGAATATCGCCCGGCGTCTTGGCAGCGACATTTCCGAAGAAAAGCCCATTCTCGATTCGCGGCTGCCGGACGGGAGCCGCGTGGCCGCTGTCATCCCACCGTGCAGCCTCGGCGGCGTCACACTCACAATCCGAAAGTTCACCGCTCGCCGCTTCAATATCGAAGACCTGATTCGAGCGGGCACGCTCGATGAGAATCTCGCGAGACACCTCGAACGCTATGTCCGAACACGAAAGAACATTCTCATCAGCGGCGGAACAGGAACCGGGAAAACGACCCTACTCAACATCCTTGGAAAATTCATCGGAGACGACGAGCGAATTCTGCTTATCGAGGACACGGCGGAGATTCAACTAGGCCAGCCGAACCTTGTACGATTCGAAGCGCGACAAGCGCAGAACGCACTACCAGCAGTAACGATTCGCGATCTATTGAAAGCCTCCCTTCGCCATAGGCCCGACCGCATTGTCCTCGGAGAAATTCGTGGGGGCGAGGCGTTCGATTTGCTTCAACTTCTCAACACAGGCCACTCGGGAACGCTCTCCACAATCCACGCCAATTCTGCCAAGCAAGGACTGTCCCGATTCACAAGCTGTGTACTTCAAAGTGGGGTTGAGCTGCCCTACCGCGCGATCAAGACCAACATCGCCGATTCTCTAAACGTCATTGTCCAAATCGAACGCCGCCCCGGACTTCGCTTCATCTCAGAGGTTCTTGAAATCAATCGCTACGACGCAGATAAAGATTTGTTTGAACTCGGCCCGATTTACACAAGCAGTAAGCGAACAGAGGAACTTCCATGAGTCAATCATCCGCTGTTTTGGATTCAACCAGAAGCACTATCACAATAACCGCAGATTCTGAACTGCCGCTCAACGTGAAGGAAGCTGCCAAATTCCTTGGAGTCAGTCCTCAAACTGTGTATCTTTGGGTAGAGCGAAAGCAGATTCCCCATCTCCGCGTGATGGGTCGCAATATCCGGTTTTTAAGATCGGAATTGAACTCATTCCGTGCGTCGTTCAAACAGGAGATGGAGAATGAGTAGACCAATTGAACATGACGGCACCATTTTTCGGCGAAAGGCAACTAAGTTCTGGTGGATGCGTTACCGAGAACGTGACGGGACACTCCGCCGGGAATCAACTTTCACTGGAGACTGGCAGGAAGCTCAAAGGAAACTTCGGGAGCGGCTTCAGGCCAGGGACGGAAACATTCTGGAAGTTGTCCGAAAAGGAGAAAGCCTAGCTTTTGGACAATGGGCGGAATCATTTATGGACAGCTATTCCAAACCGCCATTCCGAGCTTTCAAAACACACCTAGCCAATCTACGAGCGGTGAAGCATTTGAATAAGGCCTTCGCCACCCGCACTCTGGCAAACGTAACAGCAGATGACGTGGAGCTGTATCTCCGAGGGCGGCTCCGGCAGCAAATTAGAATAACGACTCGCCTCGGTAACGTGGAAGGCCGACGGATGGTAAAACCATCGACGGTTCACCAAGAACTACGGGTACTGCGACGCATTCTAAATGTTGCGGTTCGAAAGAAATTGCTCCCTTCGAATCCATGTTTAGGCGTTGAATTCCCCGTGTCACTCAAAGGATTGTTCCGCCCGCATTATGTCTCTTGGTCGGAGCAACAGTGCATCGAACAGAACGCGCCGGGCTATTTGCGGAACGTCGTTCGCATCATCACGGAGACGGGACTCCGCGTCTACAAGGAACTCCTTTCCATGAAAAAGGAGCAAGTAGACTTGGGGAATGCAGTCATTTGGATTCCCGATTCCAAAACGCCGAACGGTGTTGGCGAACTCCCGTTGACGAAACTCGCGGTTCAAGCGTTTCGAGATCAGATCGCTCTTTCAGGAAATGGAGAGTATTTGTTCCCGAGCGAGCTAAGCACAACGGGCTATCAATACACCTTACGGACAGCATGGCGACACACTCTAAAGAGGGCGAAGATTCCGTATTTCAGAATCTACGATCTCCGCTCGACATACGCTACTCGCTTAAGCGCGGGGGGCGTCGCGGACGAGTGGGTCACTCAGTTGCTTCGCCAGGGTGACTCTCAGGTGTTTAAGAAGTACTCGCAAATGAAGTTGAAAATGCAGAGAGAAGCCTTGGAAAAACTAAATCGTCAAGCTAACGAGATGACGGTGCAGCCGACACAGGCTGTGCCCGAAACCGGGGGTTTTGGCACAGTTCTGGCACAGTTGTGATACGAAACGTAACAAATGGATGGCTACGAATGCGCCAAGTCTTTTAGAATCAATAGGGTGCCCGTAGCTCAGTCGGAAAGAGCGTCTGCCTTCTAAGCAGAGGGTCGGGGGTTCGAATCCCTCCGGGCGCGCCACTCTTCTTCGATTTTCCCAATAAAAATGCTGTTTTCGGGGGGCCTTGGATTCTGCGTGTACAGTTGGGCCGCGGTCATTTTAAGTGCATCTTAAGTTCGACTTTGAAGAGACTTGCCTGCGACCACAAAGAAAAGGCCGGAATATCTCGGCTCCGGCCTCTTTTTACGCGCGATCAGGTCGGCGTCGCGCCGTCCGACTGGCAACGTTACACGTTTAGATTTTCTTTTGGTTCGCGCACGACATACAGCCGGGCACGACCCTTCGCCTCGTGTATTCTAAGCCGATCTAGTTTTTCATTCGCGTCGAAGATAAGTTCCAAGTTGCCGATCTGCAGAGTCGTCGGCGAGGTTTTCAAGAATTGCGCGCCGATATCGCTTGGCAGGCCGTTGAGTAGCAGCTTGCGGTCCGTGGTTTCAAGCCCTTCAAAATCAGCCGCGCCATTCGCGGCAAGCCATGGATCCCTACAGGTCTTGTGAACGTCGGCGATCCACATCCTTTGCCCACCGGAGGTTCTGGAAAACGTACCACCATTTTTTCTGGTAAGGGTTTCGGCGTCGCCGCATTGTGCGCATATCCCATGTTGTGCCATTTTATCCTCCTAGAGTCTCTTGCCTGCGCGCTTCTTAAGTTTCTCAATCTTCTTTATAAAATCTTTCAAGATGGACTCGCGCCGAAATTCGATCTCCATCATCACTTTGTGAAGTGCCGCGACGTTTGGCGTGGCCTTCCTGTACTTGTAATATTGAGATCTAAAGAACGCGGCTTTCCTTTTGGACTTGGCAACATCACGTCGAAGTTCCGAGAGCGTGGACTGTAAATTGTCGGCTGTCATGCAATGACCTCCTTTCGGTTGGATTCTTTCGCGTGCGCAATTGGATCTAATTGGTTGGAGGCAAAGGGTCAAAGCATATGTCGGTCAAAACTAGCCCATTCAGATGTGCTGTGGTCTGATAGCGACGTTTGCCGAGACTCTCGTATGTAAACACGCATTGCCATTCTCGTCCGTGAAGAATGTTTCGAGGTACGGGCAGGCGAAACGAATCGCCGGGCCTTAGTCCAACAAGGTAACCATTGGGCCTGGCGCGCGTGGATTCAGGGTCAACAGGTGTCATGCTATAGCGAATGTTGATGGCCGGACCCGTTCCGACGTTCTCTATCTGCGCTGTTCCTTCGGGACAAAGCACCATCATCGCGCCAACTGCACCGCCCATCTCTAACACGGCGGCTTCAAAATCTCGTGCCGTACATGAGAATGCCACAAAGGGTTGATGCGACGTTTCAATTTGCTCTTGAGAAGCCAGCCTGATTTTGAACGTTTCTATGGTGTACACAACCAAACATGAAAATAGTAGAACTTGGATGACTAAACTCGCAAGCGGCACCCACACGGAAAAGACATTTGTGCATTCAACCATGCGCCACGATTCTACCATGCTCCTGTAACCGTGACGTGCCTTGCCTTGGTAGTACAAGAGCAGCCGCCCGCGATACAAGCACTTCCCATTTTGATGCAACGTGCGACCTGGATCGTGAAACTGTTTGCGGGCACAAAGTAGTTGCTTAAAACCGGAAGACGACTCCAGCCGAAACGCGGAAGTTGTTTAGGGCAACGGAGACTCCGGCGACATTTGCAAAACGCGTCATGATGTTTTCGGCCTGCACAGCGCGTATTGCTAGGTGGTGTGTCACGCCGATGTCAATTCCTCCACCCAAAGCCACTACTAAGGCATCTTTTCCGGCTCGAACACCGCCAGCGCTGGCATTGAGACGCCCTTCGCCGATAAGCGCCTGCGCATAGGGTGAAAACCGGTAACTTTTCCGCAGAGTTATGCGCGGCCCGAAGAGATAGGTGTACATATGCGCCGAGAGCCCAGTAGGCAGTCCACTGAAACTGTATCCCCCAACATCCACAACCATGCCGAGATAATTATGATAATAGTACGCGAACGATGCGCTCCCCCCTTGCAGGTTGGAGGCACTGCCACCGGCCGCCGAATTCGCACGGACATAAGCGTAGCCAAAATAAATGTCCGCTAGGTTAACGATCCCGGGTGCTGCCCGCTGAGCCCCGGCAGTTCGGGAAAGTCCGCACAGGATGATTAAGCACAACGCCCATCGTACGAATCCGCTGCTTCCTTTTCGTTGAGTTAGCATCGCCCGTCGTCTCCCGTGGGCCAAACCTACCGCAGCGCAGAAGCGATTCCCACCGCGTGCACTCCCGCTGCTACAACCCCCATTGACCACCACGGCAACGACTGACCCCAAGCCCTCTCTCTAGCGATGCCAAATTGTTTGTTAAGCATCGTGCACCGTTTCCGCTCGTAGGCCATCCACGTTCCGAATGCGAATACTCCAGAGCTGATTGCGATCCCGCCCGGTATCGAGTGGCCAAGAATTGGATTGGCTTCATACCCCCGTCCCGACTGTATCGCCCGGACCGACAAATACTCGTCGGCAGCCGCTGACCCAGCGAACACCGCGGTCATGAGCCAAAACTTCTTGTCCGCGATCCGGTGACTTAGTTTCGCGCCATCAAACCATACCGCCGAGCGCTCCTCACTTAGGCGTTGCGCTTCGGTCGGACTCCCGCACAAATAGAACTCCCAATGCCCGTTTACCTTAACGGAGCACATGGGGGCATCTTGCGTCCCTCGCCACGCGGCTTCCTTAAAGTCCGGCTTCCTCTGTGCTCCGCAGGCGACTGAGCCGAGAGTCAACAACACGAGCGGCACAACATAATTCTTTAACATTTCTCGGTCCTCCAATTGGAATTGAGCCGTCACATGCGCCCGGCCCTTTGGAGGAAGGGGTGCCACTAGTGATGCACGCGAGTGACCATTCACATCGGTACATAAGCTCAATACGGACGAGCGTTTAGACCCACCTTCAATTCGTATAATGTCAAATTGAAACGAATCGGTTCGCGGCAGTTCCGAATTGAAAATGATTCCCGAAGGTCTAGGATTGCGGGCCGCCGTCGCCGAGTCTGCGCGGCGACCCGTTGAGGGCATGTCTTATCTTCTCGTTCGACGCAGTTCCTTTTTCGCGAGGTGCCTGATAACCTGCGGGATCCCATCCGCTCAGATCGGCTACTCCCGCCATCAACTTCTCGATCTCAACGATCAATTCATGAAGATCAAGAAAAGCATCGCCAACAGCAATTGCTAAATTCTCGCGATCCTCCTCGCATTCGAGCTCGGGATAGTCGCGAATCACCTCCACGGCGGTTGTCAGGTCATGCGCAAGATGCCTACCCCAGGTCACTATTCCTTGCCTCGCGTTGGATATGGAGCCCGGGGCGACACGGCGTGGTTTATAGTCCTGTTTCCTTGACATCGGTGCACCTCAATGCGACATATATAGAAATATAATTAACATATGCAAGTTATATCGTGTAAGTATTTCTACAGTATTCGAGCTGAGTAGTTGTGAATAATAAATAGATAAATAAGTCAAAATATTACTTGGCAGGTTATCCGTGCGAGTGTTAAAAGCCCTGAGATTCAAAGTGGGCTCTAACAGACCAAGGCCCGCCCACACCTACCTACCTCCTTTGGGGACTCGGTGGGCGGGCCTTGCCTGTCTTGATTGTGGAGCGACTTTACGGAATGGAAGAACCCCGTGCTTGGTCGGGACGTTATGGGAACTTAGTTTCAACCGACCATGATGCAAGCAAAAAGCCCGAACCCTGCGACTCGGGCCTTCACGCGTGACCGGGTTGTGATGGGGTTGTCTATCGCCCTTGCAAAATCCAACCTCGTCCTCCACATTGCGCACAAATTTCAAATTCCTGCCCGACGGTCCGCAGAGATGAAGAAACCCTTCCGTCCATGTAAAAGCACGAAACGCAAAGATACGTGCCCTCTACAGGAGCCTGGTCAGATCCCGCATCAAAGGAATTCGGTCGGCCAAAGTACCGAGTTATAAAGCGTTGCAGTTCTCGTACGTGAATAGGACCTAGTCTGAAGTGCTCGGTCGGGGGGAGTCTGCTGACATACGATTTGTGGATCGCCTGAACCAGCTCCAAGTCGGCGTAGCTCTCCGGAAAATGTGGGGGGTGCGGCTCTAACTGAAACGCGGATATTATTCTTCCTTGGCGCAGCTTTTCTAAATGTTCGGCATTTCCCTCCACCGGATAAATTGGAGCGACTTGCACAAACTGCTTTGTTTGGATATCGCAGGTCTGACTGAGAACCAATACGGGGCGCTTCGATAGGCGGCCCATTGCAAAATCACCCTCGGTCGCGTCGTACCACAGTTCTTTGGTTTGGTTTGAATCGAGGACTCTTACAATTCCACCTAGAGTGCCTTGTTTGAGCGCCTCATCGACCATTTGGCCGCTTCGAGTTCGAAGCAAAAGCCATCTAAGCCCTTTTGGCATACTAAGGATTGGTACTGCTGGAAGAACTTCTCCCTGATAAAGCAAATGCGGCTCAAGAGGAGCCGCATCGTAGAAATTGTTACCCTCTGATTCACCACGGATATTCTCGCTCGAACTCACTCAATTCCTCTTGCGCTTTTGTTGTCAGAGGTGTGTGCGCGGTCCGAGGCAAGCTCACCGAACTCGGAAGCGACTCAGAATAAGCAGGCATCATACCGAAATTTTGTTGGGTTTCGGAATGAATCTTTGAGCGTTTAGAACTATGTCGTTTAGTGACAATGATGTGACCAGATCTACTCTCAGGCTTCTTCTCGAAGCCTGCAATTCCACTCACGGTAATGATATCGCACCCGAAGAGCGCGGCGGTATTGACACTAGGCGCGAGCGCCGGAGCTGCGGTCCCACTAATTAAGGTCGCCGGTGACTGGACTTGAGCCCCGTCTGTAGGTTGGCAGTAAGTTTTTTTAATAATGCGGATACGGAATGCCATAGTTATTATGCCCCTATTTTATACCAGAATCTGTCCAACCCTCTTCCAGCGCACGCTCTTGAAAGACCTCCAATGGGATGCCCTCTCTGCGTACCTGGGTTTTCTTGATTTCGCGCCTAGTGCGAAAAACAAAGCTCTTATCTGCTGACTCGATAAACGCCCTATCGAGCGTCAACACCCTTGTAGATTGCGAGCCTAAAGCTGCTTCGGGACTGTAGGCATTGCGCAGCTGAAGGTCCTCCGCATACAGCTGAAAAAGCGTCATCATATTAGTTTCCAGCTTCTCAGAACATGAAGCAATTTTGAGACCAAGAAGGTCCTTGGCCTCTTTCCTTGTGATTACATAGTCATGTGAATACAACTCTCGTGTCAAAGCTGCAACAATTGCGTCAATTTTTGGTTTCTCAGCCTCACCCTTCATGTGGAACTCAAGCAACTTCCGTGCCAACATTTTTATCTGCTCTTTGGCCCGGTATACGCTTCCAAGGGCAAGAGGACGGACATCCGCAGCAAGGGTCTGGACCAACTGAGTGAGGTTGTCCTCAGAAGCTACTTTGGCCTCTTTTCGCACAAGGTCCAAGAAACCAATCACATCCTCAACACTCACTGGCAGGAACTGAGGTGGCGAGTTTGGAGCCAATGAGATCGTAGGATTGAAATGAGAGGTGATAGTCGGATCTACTGGGCTAAGCTGTCCAGCCCTCGTCATCACAATTTCATTAGCTCCCAGCGCGAGAAGCGTTGCGCTGCTATAAGCCTTAAATGGGATCAAAACAGAGAAGCTATCAAAGAATTCATGCAACAAGTTCACAAGTCCCCAAGACGCCATCGTCGCGCCACCCGTGCTGTAAAGGAATAGATCGACGTTTTGAGGCTTTCCCAACTTAGTGCAAAGGTCATAGAAAAAAGGAAAAACATCCATCCCAATTTTCGTTTCGAGTTGGGGCTGCCGATCCCCTGTCAGATAACAGATGACGCGCGAACCTCTTTCGGCCTCGATTGCCTGAATCGCTTGTTGGCGTTCTTTCTGGGGCAAGTCAGTTACCTCGTGAGAAATGGGATCGATCGACAGGGACAGTCATCCTAGTTCGAATAGCGACCAAATCGCAAGCGCAATTTGACGAAAGGCTCACCGCACGGCCCACGCCATGAGGCGCGTCAAGGGGCTTAGTTTCCAATGATCTCTTGCGCCCGCACTGTTGGATTCCTGCTGCTACCTTATGATGCGCCGAGTTGCGGTCTATAAGAAGATAAAGTTTATGTTGTGCCGCACGAAGAAGCAGCGCCTTTGCAAGTCGCCGTCAGAGGTACAATTAGCTAATCGCAGCCAGCACCAGCGGCGGCGTCACGCCCGAGCTTGGGTCAAAATATGACGCGTCGGCCCGCGCGCGCCCTATGAACAGAGCCTCGCCGCGTGAAATATCTGCCTGCGACAATTGAGTCGAGCGTTGGACAGCAGGCCGAGAACACTTGATTACGATGTGTGCCAGATCTCCGAAGATCAGCGCGCCCGTGAGTCCGATGGACGAGTAAAGAGTTGCGAGGCTCGGCGAAACGTAGATCGGCTTGCCGAGAAGTATCTCGCGGTCGTTTTCAACGTTGAGCAGCGGACGGCCAGAGTTGTCAGCAGCCGCGCGGAGGTACTTCAGCACGCCGTCGGTAATCAGCCATCCCGCTTTTGGAGCGGCGCGGTACCACCGGTTCACCGAGAAATAGAAACTGTTGATGTCCGTCACCGTGAGCTTCCCGCTCGTCGCGTTCGACACCGACGGGCTCCCGAGCGCCTGGACGATTCCGGTGATGTCGGCGTTCCCACCACGGCCCGTGAGCACGTGCTGCCCGATGGTGCGCGCCAGCGCGACGCTCGCCGCGCGCGTGATCTTCTGCGCGAAATTCGGGATATCTTGCTCGGCCTCCATCGAAGCCGCGAAACTTGCCTTGAAGATCAGATTGTTGCGCAGCACCGCTCCCAGGGCGGTCGGGATGGTTTGAGGATTTTGCTGGACGGATTCTCCGATCAGTTGCGCGGAGATCGTGCTCAAGTCGAAGCCGCTGATTTGCTCTGGTTGCAAAAACGGACCGTCGGTCATGGAAAACGATGTCACGTCTTCGTCCAGCACCGGGTCGACTTGACTCATCGCTTCGCGAACGACGCCATCGTAGTCCATGGGAACGAAATAGCCGCCCGTCGCGCCCTGCGTGTACACTAAGTTTTGCGAACCTACAAGAAAATCGCGGAACTCCTCGTCCGATACGACGCCGGAAATGTATTCATCGAACTTCGCGCGGTACTCGGCCTGCTGGACAGCCTTTTTGGGCGTCAGGGACTCTGAGAGGGCAGAGGCGTACTTCCCCCTTATTTCTCCGCTGGAAAGTCCAATCTGACGCAGGTTTGTGATGCGTTGGAGCAGCACGTCAGCCTTTTTCCGATCTGCCGCCGTTCCGCCCGCTAGATGTTCTGCTTCGTGGGACAGTTCGCCAATTTCAAGAATGCACAGATTACTCAACATTTGGTTCTTCCTTTATTTGATTTTTTTTGTCGCGGGATCTGCGCCGCCGTGACACGGGCTGAAGGTTTAGAAAAGTTTCGCTGCGCTGATGCGATCTTCCAGCGCCAACTCGCCGGGAATCGCCGTCGCCGAGTGCGCAGCGCGGAACTCGACGAACTTCCGGCCTAACTTTCGCGCGCGTTGCTCCAAGACCGAGTTGAAGATCACGTCGGGACATCCAATTTCTCTCAGGTCAACCGCCTCGCGAAGTATCGGCCTCGCCGTCGTTGCGGCGCGCTCGACGTGCCCCGCTAACAGAAACCGAATTTCTTCGGGTGAAAACTGCATGATCGCTGTCCTCTCTTAGAATTTGTGCTGCGCTGCTCTACTTACGCCGATCTTGCGGGTCGAGGCCCAGATCCATTTCAGGTTCTTCATCGCAGTCATCGTCGATCTCAGCATCACAATTGTCGTCGCCTTGACGCAGAGCCGTCGGCGAAGCTGGCGCAGGCCTCCGCGCGTTAACGGCGTCAACGCCAACAGGGCCGGGCAGTGACGGGTTGACATTCGCCGCCCGCTCTGGGGGCGTGTAGTTCGGTTTTTTGTTGATGTCCGCGTTGGGGCGGACGGCACTTACGGGATGGCTCTGGTGATGCCGAAGGTTTAGTTTTGTCACTCTACTCTCCTCTTGCTAAATTTTGTTTCAGCCCACCATCACGAGACGATTCACGGCAGGCTTTGTGCCGGGAAGGATGTCAAAAGACGCTTTCGGGGGTGGCGCTTCCTGCGCGGCGCGCGCTCGGGCCGCTACGACGCGGACCTTCAACGCCGATGTCGATAACGTCAAGATCTCGCGGCGCGAGACTCCCAGCGCGTAAATGTGGCCCGGTTTTTGGCCCGGCTCAAGGACGTCAGCAGATCTCAGCCGCACCTCAATTTCAGGATCGTCATTGAGATCGCTAACTCTCATCTTCGGCAACTGCATCAATTTTTCGGGGATCGTCGGACCGGACGGGTACGGCCCAAACCCAGTTGTGCACGACGGATTCATCACCTTCGACGGCATTTTTTCTTGAGCGATTTTCCGTAGAATGGCTTCCTCGTTTGGTGAAAGCATCTATTTTTTGTCCTTTCGGTTTGGATTTGACGCGCTCAGGTTTCGAGGCGCGACAACAGCTCTCATCGATCACAATAATGTTTCCGCAGCGGACGACGGCAAATTGAAAGAGAGACGCGACGCGCGCAACCGCAGCGGTGAGCATTCCACTACGGCGTCGCATTCGCGTCCCCCCGCTCGGAGCAGCGGCTCGCGTCATTTTTTGCGTCGCCGCGCGCTGCGAGTTCTTCGTCTGTTTCTGGCTCGCCCACGAAAAATTCCGACATGTGCACGCGGTGTTCGCCAGTGGCTAGGAAGTGCATATAATTTTCAATGACAATTTTCGCGTCCTCATTTTGGGGCTCACGCGAAAACAGTTCTTTTGCTTTCAGAAAAATCCCGGCGTCATAGCGGTCAATTTGTCTTCCACGTGCGGAGAAGATCGCAATCATTTGTTCAACGTCGGCGTTGGTCATTTCAATTTGGTCCTTTCAGTAGCGCATCCACTTCAGCCAGCAAGTCTTGCGAGGACTTTTCCTCCGGGCCGCGCCCCTCCATCAGCATTTTCCGCAATTTGACGAACGTCATTAGATTTGCGACGGCGGGATTTCTTTTCCCTCCGCGAGTATTCCCCCGTTTGCAAGCCCGCAGCGACAGGCCGATGAGTTCATTTAACTGCGCGATCTCGTCACGCTCGGCGGGCGTGAGCGGGGCACCTTTTTTCTGCTCGCGCTTCAGCGCGCGGCGCAGATTCGGCGACGCTGTCAGCATCAATTCGCTAATCGGTGCGCGCGGATTCATTCTTTTTTTCCCATACCCCTACAACGCGCCCCGAGCGTGCTCCTAACACTGCGGCGGCGCGGTCAAAGTCCTTTGTTTTGTTGCGCATAACGGGTTTTTAACTGAAAGCCATGTGAATTAAGTTTTTTTCATCTGACTTTTTGTACGATTAACTGCGGGCGCGTCTCGACGGCTCTCGAAAATGAAATGAGTACCCGTATCCCCCTACCAAGAATTATTCACGAGGCTGCGGCTGAGTCGGCGCGGCGTAGCGTTCCGCCAGCGCGTGTTCAATTTCTTTTGTGGTTGATCTTCGATTTTCTTGCGCACGCGCACCTACAAGGCGCCATAGTTCAGGCGGCAAGCGAACGAGCTTCGCCTCGCGGGTGTCCATACTCGGCTTCTCCTTGAAGGATTTATGATGCGGCGGAAGGAACTATTGTATCAAATGCCAATATATCAGAGAGATTTAAGTTTGTACAGAGATTTGTTGACTCTGTGTCGTTAGCACATGATATGTCCGGTCTATTAGCAGATGAAATGTCCGCTTTACACAGGCGGCTTGGAGTAGACCTCCGGTCCGGAGGTGGGCGTGATGAGCTACTCCAGAGCTGCGACGGAGCGGGCGATGAAAGCACAAGAAGTGATTTTGCGGGTGATCGGCAAGCAGATGACCTGGCTTCAAGCGGCCCAGGTGTTGCGCGTCGGTCCGCGGCAGATGCGGCGGCTGTATTGGCGCTATCAGCGGTTCGGCTATGACGGACTGTGGGATCGCCGGACGGGAACACCTTCTCCGAAGCGCGTGAAGCTGGAGGTGGTCGAAAAGGTGTTGGTTTTGTACCGGGAGAAGTATTCCGATTTCAGCGTGAAGCATTTTCACGAGAAGCTCGAGGAGGAGCACGGCATCCGGCTCAGCTACACCTGGGTGAAGCTGGCGCTGCAAGGCGCCGGACTGGTGGCGAAAGAACGGCAGCGGGGCCTGCACCGGCGGCGGCGCGAACGAAGACCGATGGCCGGGATGATGCTGCACATCGACGGCAGCAAGCATCGCTGGCTGGGCCAGCAGTGGCACGACTTGATCGTGGTGCTGGACGATGCGACCAGCGAGGTGTACTACGCGCAGTTGGTCGAGGAGGAATCGACACCGACGGTGATGATCGCGTTGCGCGAAGTGGTCGAGCGGCAAGGGGTGTTTTGCTCGCTTTACAGCGACCGGGCAAGCCATTTCTGGGTAACCCCGAAAGCCGGAGAGCCGGTGGACCGGCAGCGGCTAACGCAGGTGGGGCGGGCGTTGAGTGATTTGAGGATTCAGATGATTCCGGCCTACTCGCCGCAAGCACGTGGACGAAGCGAGCGGAACTTCGGCACCTGGCAGCGGCGGCTGCCGCAAGAGTTGCGGCTGCGCGGGATCGCGACGATCGAAGAAGCCAACCGTTTTCTCGGCGAGAGCTATATCGCGGAGTTCAACCGGAAATTCGCTGTGGCGGCGACGGAACCGGTCAGCGCCTTTGTGCCGGCGACCGGGAAAGATCTGGACCGGGTCTTCTCGCTGCAGCAGGAGCGGGTGGTGAACCGAGACAACACGGTGAGTTGGGGCGGCCGGACGTTGCAGATCGAACGGGTGCGCTGGCGCGGGACGCTGGCGGGTTGCCGGGTGACGGTGTGCGAACATCTGGATGGGCGGCTGAGTTTGTATTACGGACCCCAGTGTGTCGGACAGTTTGCTGGCGAAAATAACGAACCGAAATCGGCGGCGGAAAAGGGCTGTGGAAAAGACGCTGCGCTTGGGAATCCCGCGCAAACCGCGGGATCCCCACTTTCCCACAGCCCCGACGACGGCGCGGTGAATGTAGTTTGAGGAGCAGAAGGAAAATCAAAAGCGGACACATCACTTGCTACCTAACGCGGACATTTCGATTTGCTAACAACAGAGATTTGTTGACTCTGTGCGCCGTAAGGGTAAACAAACACGACGGGATCTAAACACTGGCCCGGCGCTGAAAGTCCCGCCACACGTCCGCCACAGCGTGCCAGTTGGGTCTCCGCGACGGTGTAGACCAGAGACTTCGCGCGCCGGACGTTCCAGCTCAGGAACCCAAAGTTAGTTCGGTCCCCCGTTCCGAGTTATGAATTACGGAAAACAGCGTTTTTCGGAAAGTTTTAACGTATATAGTAGTTTTAGAAACTCTCAGGAAAACAGCTAAAACCATAATTCATAACTCTTGCCACTGGCCACGAAGCACGGATCTCGCTACTCTCGGCCCTAAAACGGGGTCCGACTCTTCCGCCACTCGTCCATGACCTTTAGCCCCGCCCCGCTCAACACGAGATTCAACAGCAATCTGTTGCCAGTTCCACGTCTGGCGACCACGTTCTCTACCTTGTTGAGCCGACGTGACACCTTCGATTTGCCCCACGGGTGCTTCCCGAACTGCGACCACGCGGTAAAGGCTTCGTGGAGCAGATCGGCGGTACTGCCCTTCTCCGCCAACAGCGGAGCGATCTCCGCGTCGGGCAGTTCGCTTGGAATCTGGAGCACGGTGCAACAGTCCTTGACGAAGCGGCCCATGATGTCCTCGTCCTCGAAGTAATCCTCGGTAGCCGAAAGAACCGAGGCGGGCGGCACGAGGCGCAGGCCGCGAGCGATGAAGTCGCGCGCGCCGACCAACATCCACGCGAGGATGCCGTTGCATTCTTCGAGCAGGAGAGTCATGAGCTGCTCGAACGGGATGCGGGCTCCGTGCGTGAGGCAGCGAAGGACGGTCATGGCGTCGGTCTCCGTCGAGGAAAGTTGTTCGCCGTCCTCCGGGATGGTCACGTCCCACGGCACGAGCAGGAAGCGGCGGCGTAGCGCCTCGTCCAATTCGTTCAGACGTGGTTTATTGTTGGCCGCTGCGATTATCCGCGCTGTCGGGACGAACTCGAACGACTCGCAGTACTTACGGCAGGCGTTGAGCTGCTGCCCGCCGAGCAGACGCTTGATGAATTCGACGTTCCACTCCGAGCCTTCGTTCTTCTCGTTCGTCGTGAGCAACCGCATGCCGTGGATGTCTGCCACGTAGTTGCGCGGCACGTCCTGGTTGCCCTTGAAAAACAGCTCCTCGTTCGGCGTCAAGGCGTAGTCGTCGCCCATCACGCGGCGAATCACCTCCGAGTACGCGGTCTTGAAGTTCGCGCCTTTGCCGTAGTTGAACACGAAGCCGTGCTCGGTCTGCATGCCGAGCAGGCACGAGCCCGCCAGCCGTTGGAGGAACGCCCGCACCTCCGCGTCGGGTTGCGCGCGTTCGAGGCAAGCGAGCCAACGAGGGCACTTCGCCGCCGGGTCGTACGCCGCCGCAATCTGACGCGACACAAGGTGCTCGCGTGCGCCTTCCTCGAGTCGGTCAAGTTGCAAGTTGTAGACGCCGTTCTGTAAGCCGACGAGCCACGGGTTTGCGTCGAACGCGCTGCTTGGCGTGGCAATATCGGGATACCAGCTCAATCGGTCTAGGGCGCTCGTGATGCCGGGCATGTTTAGCAGTTCGCGCTTCACTTTCTCGATGAACCGGGCGTCGCGTGATCCGCCCGTAAGCTCGTCTGCCTTTTTCTTCAGCGTGCCCGCCGCGAGGTGTGAAACGTAGCTCATGCGGTCGCGTTGCCAGATCACGTCGTTCCAGTAAACCCAAAGCCCGCCCTTGCCTTCATTCGGCAGATAACGCAGATCCTCGCCGTGTTCGACGAATAACGACTGCGCATTGCTGTCGTCCGTGAGGTCGAGCGGGTCGGATTTTGTCCGCCGTAGGTCAAGCCATTGGGCCAGCTTGCGGACGAGCGGCTTCGCGAGGTAATCCTCCAACTTCTTCAGCCCAGCTATCTCGGCCTTGCCTTCCTCATAGGAGCTTTCCACTGCGCCGAGACGGTCGCGAGGTTCCTCGTCGTGACAAGCACTGACCACCACCTCGCAGAATTGCAGCGCTTCGTCTCGCGGCCACTCAGCGCGCGCGAATGCGCCGCCTAGAAAAAACCAAACCCAATGCCGCACGTTGCTATCCGGCTTTAGGTAGCGCATGAGCAGCGCGCCTGCGGCGATCTTTCCGGCGGAGCGACGCAACTCGCGGAAGTCCCACTTCTCAGGAGCCAGCGGCCCGCTGCTCTCCCAGCGGAGCGTTTCCCCGTCCGGGTGGATCGAGGGCGGGATCATGCTCTGGTGCCCGCTGTCGTGGCGAATCTCTAGCAGCGTGCGCTCGGAGCCTTCCACCATTGGATCTAGAAATTCTTCGTAGCGACTGTCGGCGACTTGATATAAATGATGCGAATTGCGTGAAGTCGTTCGGCCCCATCGCGCGGACGTCGGCTTGAGGAAGTACTGAGCAAGGAGCCTCGCCTCGGGCGCGTCAAGGTCAACGTCGGTCAGCTTATCGAGCCGCAATCCGATGTTGCAGCCCGGCGTAAAGAGGGCGTCAACCTGATCGTCAGTGATTGTGACAGTCTGCCAGTTTGTCAGGAGCGGACGTTTCTGCCCGTCCGGCAGGGGGATTGGCGTTCGACCTTGCGCGATATGCAGGCGCGCAGCGTTCCGGATCTCGGCGCAGTTTGGCGAGATATTAGCGGGCTTCGATTCTTTGTCCACGGGTGTTCTCCTGTGACAGCAATTTTTCATTCTTGGTGGTGCGAATCATGTTGGCAATGCCGTCGCGGAATTCAATCTCGACGCTGGACCACGCGCGGGTGCGAGCGATCTCGTCAAACATCGTGCCGAGTTTTTGGAATAATTTTTCTTTACTCACGTTTTTTTCTCCTGCGGAATGATGAAAGCGGGTTCATTTCTGAAAATCTCTATGATCTTCTGCTCGCAGCGCGCGACTTCGTCGGGCGGCCCGAGACAGAGGAAGCAAATCGGCACCGTGAGACGGCCGTTGAAAATCCTAAGGAAGGACTGGCAATAGCGACGATTGCACAGGACACACTTCGGCATGGGGATCCGCACGCCGCTCTCGAAACGCATCATCTTCGGCATCACGCCGCTCGCTTGCGGCCTTCGGCGCGCCGCCTTTTGTTCTTACTTCCCGGCGGGCGTCCCGCGTTGGGGTTGCCGACCCGTCGGACGTGGCATCCGGCGACAAATGCGTCGAGATCCGCGCGTGTGTAGCGGGGGCGCGTAGCGACGAGTAGGAACTTCAGCGGGTGGTTTTTTTTCGTCCGCCAGACGTTCAGCGTGGATGGTGACAACTTGAGATAATTCGCGGCTTCAACTGTGGTTAAGTACGGGCTTTGGATAGTGATGGGAACAGGAACTGCTTCCGACATGCGGGCTCCTCCGCAAGGCGTAACGCCTCGCTTCGATTTGGTTTATGTGGCGGAGGTGCTTCTTTTATAGGAGAGTCAAACTGCTGAGTAGGCTACAAGATTAAAACAGAATTTCCAGCATATCTAGCATTTCTTGAGGATAGCGTTCATTCCAGATACCCCCATCATCTAGGCGGCGGGCAGCCGTTTTTGATTCCTCTTGGCCTTGGCCATCATTGCGGTCATCTGCCGATCCCCGGCCTCCATCGCGTTCCGAACAGCCTCGCGGTGGAGCCGCGCGTAGACCGTCGTGCTCGCCGTGCTGAGGTGGCCAAGCGCGGACCCGATCTGCTGCAACGAAACCCCCGCGATCGCCATGTAGCTCGCGAACGTCCGGCGCAAATCGTGCTGAGTGACGCGCCGCGCCGAGTCTTCTGGATGGTGAAGTCCAGCGCGGACGAGCAGCGCCTTCCACTGCTTCTTGAAGTCTTCGGCGTGGCCGCTGGCGCTCGTCGCCGACGGAAATACCCAGGGATTTTCTTTCTTTCGCCGCGTCGCGCGCGCCTTCAAGATCGTGACGGCGGCGGGAGGCAAATCGACAAGCTGCGGCCTCTTATTCTTCGCGCGCTGAATCGTCCAAGTCTGCGTGTCCCAAGAGATGTCGGCCCACGCCATCGCGTGGACATTCCCCTTCCGCGCCCCGGTCGCGAGCGCAATTGTTACGAAGTCTTTGACGTCAGCGTTTGGTTCGCTGTCGAGCGCCTGCTTCAGACGTAGCAGTTCTCCGGGGGCTAGGTATCTCTCCCGCTTGCTTTCGTCAAACATTTCGAGGCGCGCCGCCGGGTTCTCGCCGCGCCAAAGGCCCGCGTCGCCCACTGCGTAGTTGAAAATTGTTCTCAAGAACGTCGCAGCTCGGTTGGCGATGATCTTCCCGTGATCGATCCCGATCCTTCTGTGAAGGTCATAAACGTCTTGTCTCGTGATCGAGCCGAGGCGTCGGTCCTTCCAGTCCGCCAAATACTTCTTTTCCATCCACCGGATTCCCTTCTCTGCCTTCGCGGGGTTCGCCGAGTTCAGCGCGATGTGGCGCGTAACGTAGTCCTCGACCAGATTTCCGAGCGTGGGCTGTCGGCTCGGCCGCGCGCGCTCGAAGGGATTCGGTCCAACCGACCCGTCCTTCTGCCACGTTGCGAGCGCGACGTTGTGCTCCTCGGCCTTTTGCCGCGCCGTGTCGAGGTCGATGTCGGGCCACGGGCCGATGTTCATCCACTTTGGCCGACCATTCACGGCTCGAAACCAGAACCAACTTCGCCGCCCGGAGGGTTCGAGCTTGAGTCCAAGCGCCGGCACTTTCGCGTCATAGATCGTCGTTCTCCGAGGAGGGATCTTGAGCGCGCCGATCCGCCGCTCGGTTAGGTGCACCCGCTTGGTCGCGTGCCTTCTCTGTTTCACCATTGGTCGCGGTCCTCCGTTTTAAGGATGTTTTAACTACGGCTTAAAATATCTTAAAATACTAGAAAATTCTAGTTTAACCCCCAAACGAGACTGTAACGTAAGTCTATGATTCAATTATACTTATAAATTTATATTAGTCTAGCGGTATGATCAGCGTGTGTCTTCTAAGCAGAGGGTCGGGAGTTCGAATCTCTCCGGGCGCACCACCCAAAGATTGAAATATTGAGCAACGAGAAACACCTAGACCCAAGAGAATCCCTCGTTCTGCGAAGGATCGGTCTCCCGTCCTATTCGCCTGCAATATGACGAAAGTGGTCACCGAATCGTCTAAATAATTGAACCCTCCGTGCGAGAACCAGAGTTTGTATCCAAGAGGGTTCGTATTGGGATTCTGGGAGGTCATGATGCCCAAGAATACATGGATTCGTCATCAGATCCTTGGCGTTGCAAGCGTCGCTGTTCTCGTTTCAGTAATATTTCTGATCTGGTACAAGGCGTCGACCCCTCCGGAAGTCATCGCGGCGAAACTTCCCGAACAGGTCGTCTTCGCCCACACAAGCGACGACATCATCGACGCCGGCGTGATGTTCACACCGGCGAGCGATCATGCGAAGCCCGTCGCCATTATCTGGATTCACGGTTGGGGCGTGAATTTCTATCAACCAACTTATGTCGGCATCGGCCGCGAACTCGCTGCGCTCGGCTACACCGTCATCATCGGCAACACGCGCATGCACGATTTGGGGAACGTCGAGGCCTGGCGCGGAGCCACGCGAATCCGAGGAGGCGGTTACTGGGGTATGTCGCGCGACGAGGTCCGGGATCTCGCTGCGTGGATCGACTTCGCCGAAAGCCGTGGCTTCAAGAAAGTGATTTTGGTGGGACACAGCGCGGGATGGGCGGGGGTGCGCGGTTATCAATCTGAAAAGCAGGACCCGCGTGTCATTGGAATGGTGCTCGCATCCGGCGAGGTGCACTCTGGGCTGGGACCCATGGATCCCGACCAGTTGGCGGAGGCAAAGCGTCTAATGGCCGAGGGCGAAGCTGACGCTCTCATCCGAGATCCGAAGCGTTCCTATCCATCCTACATAAGCGCGGCGACCTTCTTGGACATCGCGAATTCGCCGGCTGCACTAAAGGACTTCTTCGGGGAGCAAACGCCAAACGCGGGCATTACTCGTATTCACTGTCCCCTGCTCGCATTCTTCGGCACGCAGGGCGATGTTGGCTCACAGGCCGATTTGGATAAGTTGAAATCCACGATCCAGCGCCAGCCGTCCGGGCCGAGTCGCGTAACGACGGCCGCGATCCAGGGCGCGGATCACATGTATACCGGTCAAGAGGCGCAGGTTGCCCAAGTCATCGCAAAGTGGGCCGATACCCTATGAGTGGGACGGCTAAGGTGCGAAGGCGCCTAGAGTCTCAATTCGCGGGGACCGTCAAACTGTTCCAAGCTGGCCACGATTTCACGCGTGAGAGTTCTAAAATCGTCCCCTTGGGCGCGCCATTCTTTTCAACGACTTACAGTTTGTCTTCATCAGTTCACCCGACCCACTGTAGTGACTTTTGTAGGTACCCCGCGTCTCTGTTGCGCCATCACAGCGGCAATCCGAAGTGCATGGAGTGCGCTGAAATAGCAGATGGACGACTTGGAAACGAGCCGCCAGAGTTTTAAGAGAAGTCAAACCTCGAAGGCAGGGGTGATTCGAACTCCTGACTTTCTGGTTCACGCGGGAAACGTTTCGAGGTCGATCAGTAGCTTCCTCAATATCCCCATTGTCCGATGGTTCGTAAGTGCTTGAATTGACGCGCCCCAAAATCGCAGATTATCCTGCCCACAGACACAAGTTTTTCGATCAACGGCCTAGGATAACTCGAACCTGATGCACCGCACCGTCATGAACGAGAGGAATATTTGCCGCCCCCGATTGCGACGTCCCATCCACTTCGGCGCGGGCAACACCACGGGAGACCCCTGAAGGATTCTCGACTTTAATTTCATAGATTGATGAGTGGTACCTAAAACTCATCGAGTATCCGGGCCACGCGTGAGGTATGCAGGGATCAATGGAGAGCGTCGTGCCGCGCACACGGAATCCGAGTATCCATTCCATCCCAGCGCGGTAGAGCCAACTTGCTGAGCCGGTGTACCAAGTCCAGCCACCGCGCCCGACATGAGGTGTTCCAGAATATATGTCTCCGGCAACGACGTATGGTTCGACTTTGTATCGCTGCACACCCGCGCGCGAATTTGAACGATTGATTGGGTTCAACATTTGGAAAAGTTCGGCGGCCTTGTCTCCGTCGCCGAGCGCGGCGAAGGCAATCACGGCCCACGCGGCGGCATGTGTGTATTGCCCGCCGTTTTCACGAATGCCGGGCAAATAACCCTTGATGTAGCCCGGGTCGAGCGGAGTGCGATCAAATGGCGGGGTCAGTAGCAGGACCAGCGCGTCCGGCCTTCGCACCAGTTGCTGGTCCACAGCCGCCATGGCGCGGAAGGCTCGTCCTCGTTCGGCAGCACCGCTTATCACTCCCCACGATTGAGCAATCGAATCAATGCGGCACTCAGCGTTCTCTGCGGAACCGAGCGGTGTGCCGTCGTCAAAAAAAGCGCGGCGGTACCACGCTCCGTCCCAGCCATCCCGCTCGAGCGCGGCTTTCAATGCGCTGACGTGGAGCCGCCAAGTTTCCGCCCGGTTCGATTCGCCGCGAAGTTCCGCGATCTTGGCAAACTCCCAAAGAATGGTGTGCAGGAACCATCCGAGCCAAACGCTTTCCCCCTTACCGTGTTCCCCGACGTGGTTCATGCCGTCATTCCAGTCGCCGGTACCCATCAGCGGGAGACCATGACTGCCAACAGCAAGGCTACGATCCAGCGCGCGGGCGCAATGTTCAAATAATGTTGCACGTGTCTTAGAGACGGTGGGCTGGAAATAGGATTCGTCCTGCCCTTCAGCCAATTGTTCGCCTTCCAGGAATGGTACGGACTCATCCAAAACGCTCACGTCGCCAGTGGCTTCAATGAATTGGATAACTGCGTATGGAAGCCAAAGCAAATCATCAGATATTCGCGTGCGCACGCCGCGGCCCGATGGCGGATGCCACCAGTGCTGGACGTCACCTTCCGTGAATTGGCGGGAAGCCGCGCGCAGCAACTGTTCACGCGCAACCCCCCGTTTCGCGACCGTCAGCGCCAATACATCCTGAAGTTGGTCGCGGAATCCGTACGCGCCACTCAATTGATAAAACGCCGCCCGCGCCCACACACGGCATGCCAGCGTCTGATAAAGCAGCCAGCGATTCAGCATTAAATCCAGGCCCGGATCGGGCGTGGTTACCTGCACGGCGCCAAGGACATCGTCCCAACTTCGAGTGATCGCTCGGAATACTTCGTCCAAATCCGCGGCGCGATATTGTTTCACCAGTCCGCGTACGCGCTCCCTGTTTTCCGCCTCGCCAAGAAAGAATACGATTTCAGTTCGAGCGCCGGGAGCGATTACAATCGTGGTCTGAAGCGCTGCACACGGATCGAGGCCCGCGCCAACATTTCCCGAAAGCGGGCCGCCCCGCGCAAGCCCCGCAGGAAATTCCGGCGTGCCATTGCGACCCAAGAATTCGGTGCGATCGCCGGTAAAAGAACTTTGCTTTCCTGCAAGATCCGCAAAAGCAATTCGCCCGCCGAATTCGCCATTCCATGCGCTCCGCGCAAAAATTGCGCCGGTGTCCGGATCGTTTTCTGTGATGATGAATGGGGCCGAAGCACCGCGCGAACTGCCCAACACCCACTCCGCATAGGCAGTGATGCTAAGGCGCCGCTTCCGCCCGGAATTATTCTGAAGAGTGAGGCGCGAAATCTTTATGGGGTCTTCCTGAGGCACGAATTGAACCAGGTCCATCGCAATCCCGTTGGACTCGTGTTGAAAGCGGCTGTAACCCTGGCCGTGCCGCGCAACGTATTGAGCAGCTTCGTTGCGAATGGGAAGCGCGGTGGGACTCCACACCTCGCCTGTGACTTCATCGCGAATATAGATCGCTTCACCGGGAGTATCGGTGACATGGTCGTTGGACCACGGAGTAATTTGATTTTCGTGACTGTTGAGCGACCACGTGAAGCCCGCGCCCAACTCGGAAACGAGAAATCCAAATGATGGATTGGCGATCACGTTAATCCAGGGCTCGGGCGTGCGCTGCCCATCGCTTAACGCGATTACATACTCGCGTCCTTTTTCGGCGAAGCCGCCAAAGCCATTAAAATCTTGCAGCGCTTCCTTCGGCGCGGGAACATCCGCATGCTTCGCCGCACGGATCACTTTTTGCGGCGTGGCGACCGGTTGTTGCCGTGGCTGAGACCTCATAATTTGCTCGGCAAGAGTGCCGCGCCGGCTCAGGATGACCGCCCGTGCAACGGCCTGGAGCTGCGTCCTCGTCTGCGCGTTTATCAAATCGCCGCGGAGAAGAATGATCTTGCCGCTGACCCCGCTGGTGTCTGGTGAGAGCCGGAGTTGGCTTCCTCGCACAAGTGCATCCAATGAGTTCTGCAAGTCTTGCACGTAAGATGTCGGTTGTTCGTTGATGATCACAAGGTCCGCGGACAACTGCTTCATGCGCCAGTATTCGTGCGCCCTCAGCAATTGCCGGATTATCTCTACGTCACCGGGATCATCAATGCGCGCGAGGATAATCGGCAAATCACCGGATATTCCCTGGGCCCAAAGCGTAGGAAGCTCCACTGAGCTTTTGCTGAGCAAATCGGAACCCGGCCGCATCGAAGTATCGCAATAAAGCACGGCATTCGCGAGTCTTTGAAATAGTTGGGCCTCTTCGGCATGGATACCGAGGTGGTGAAGCTGCACTTGCGCTTGGGTCCAGGCAAGCGTCGAAACGCGCTCAAAGGTTGAGGCATCGCGATGCTTGTCCGCGAGATCCAACACCTCCTCGCGTGTGGGAGCAACCACAGTTGAAAAACTCAAGCGCACTGTGCTTGAGGGCGGAACGCGCACCGTTCGCCGCAAGCTCACTAGCGGGTCAAGCACCGGGCCGACTGTATTTGAAAGCGCGCTTCCGTCAAAGATTGACACGGGATTGCGGATATCACGCGCGCGTCCAAGAAATTTCGCGCGATCCGTTTCGTATTGAAGGTCTCCAATGATTTCACCTTCCACCGCAAGTACATGCGCCACCCACACGGCGGTTTCGTCCGCGGATCTCTTGCGGCGCGTGGCGACCACCGCGCCGATGTCAGCGACAAATTCTGTTTCCACAAAAAGATTTGAGAAAGCCGGGTGCGCGAGGTCGGCGGCCTGCGGCGCCAGCGAAAGCTCCGCATAAGATGTCACCTGAATATTGCGCGCCCGCGCTCCAAGATTCGTAATCGAAAGCCGCCGGACCTCCGCATCCTCGGGCGAAACAGTGACCTCCAGAAGTGTGCTTAGTGACCGATCTCGCCGCCTGATTTCGGCATGGTCTTCGTAAAAGGTGGCCTCATACTCATCAGGTTCCGCACCGGTCGGCTGATAGCCCGCGGACCAGACATTCCCGCTCTGTTCATCCCGCAGAAAAATGTATGTCCCCCAGCAATCGCGCGTGGCGTCTTCACGCCAGCGGGTGATCGCGAGATCCTGCCACCGACTGTACCCGGAGCCCGCCGCTGTCAGCATGACGGAGTAGCGCCCGTTTGAAAGAAGTTGTGTCCGCGGAGTTCCCTCACTCGGCGTTGTGAACCGGCGAACAACGGGAGGAATTAATTCTCGCACTTGCGCCGCCGCGGAAACTTCCTCTGCGCGAGGCCGCGCTACCAGCACGTCCCTTGGCATTCGTTCCTGCAGCAGCAGCGACGCCGCTTGAACCAGCGGCTCGGCATGAAAACGAGCCCGCATCGCGCCGTCCGTCAACACATCGGCAAACGCCACCAATAGCATTGCCTGGTGGTGCGCCATGTAAGCTTGGATGACGGCAACATCTTTGCCTTCAGGCAACCGCGAACTCGTGTAATCGAGGGCCTCGTAATAACCGTATGTCCCCTTCGCGCCTGCATCCGCGAGACGCGCCAGGTTTTGCACTGCCGCCGATGGATCAATCATTGCCGCCAGCGCAGTGGCGTACGGCGCGACAACAAGATCTTCACTGAGGCCGCGTTTGAGACCGAGGCCGGGTACGCCAAAACTCGAGTATTGGTAAGTGAAATCGAGATCGCGCGCGTTGTAAGCAGACTCCGAATTCCCCCACGGCACGCCGCGTTCATCTCCATATTCGATTTGGCGCAGAACAACCTGCTCGTATGTCTGGCTTAGAAGACTTCCCGCCGGAGAACTCATTACCAGCGCGGGCATCAGGTATTCAAACATCGATCCCGACCACGAAATCAGCGCGGAACCACGGCCAACCGGAGTCAGTGCGCGCCCCAGGTGGAACCAGTGAGAGGAGGGAACGTCTCCCTTGGCAATGGCGATGAAACTCGCCAGGCGCGCCTCGGAAGCCAGCAAGTCGTAGCAATTGGGGTCCAAGGTTCCGTCAGTGCAGCGAAAGCCGATTGAAAATAGTTTTCGACTGTTGTCAAAAAGAAAGCCAAATTCCATTTCAGCGAAAATCTTTTCCGCAGTCTGCGCCAACGTGAGAAGCCTTCGAAGGAGCGCCGCAGCTTCCGTAGCCGCTTTACTCAAAGCCTGAGTCAGGGCATCAAGACACAAGATCGCCTCCGAAAACCCGGGGAGGTCGCTCGCGAGTCGTGTTCGCAGTCTCGCGATTTCATTGATTGCAGCCTCAAAGTGTTCGGGCGCATCCGCGAGCGACTGTGGCGAATGTAAGAACGCTTCAATCGCGGCCCAATCCGCTCCATGCTCTGGAGAACGGTGGGCCAGCGCGCCAATGTGTTTCAAGTCCAGCCGCATCCACGGAATCAGAATCTCAGTATCTCGAGCGTGACTTTCCACACAGGCTGTGACGGCATCGGCCCATACACGCAGTTCCGAATCAGGAGCATCCGCACGTTCCGCCGAAATGGTGTGCACAATGTCTGCGACTGTCCGCGCGTGTTCCCTCAGCTCGATAAAAAGTCTGGCCCATTCCGCTGTGCTTTCAGGCGCCGGTTCGAGTAATGCTGCAAGGCCGTTCACGGCGTTGCTGAGCTGCTTCCGCGTTACAAGGTGGGTGCGCCGGATATCGGTCATTCCGGACAACGCTTCGCGCAGGAGCTGAATCACGTCTTTTATCCCGTCGAGTGTCGCGGAATCGACCGATGATTTCTGCATCAAGTCGCGGCACGCGTGACCCACAGCAAGCAAGTGCCCCGCGATATTTCCGCTGTCAACCGATGAAACATACTTGGGCTCGAGCGGATGAAGATCCCGCGTGTCATACCAGTTGTAAAAATGACCGCGGAACTTTTCCAGTTTGCCGATGGTCTCGAACGAATTCTCCAGCCGCCCCGCCGTGTCCACGGTTCCCAGCCACCCCAAATCCCGCGCGGTGACCGCGGAAAGAAGATAGAGCCCAATATTTGTAGGAGAAGTCCGGTGCGCAATCACGGGTTTGGGAGTCTCTTGAAAATTGTCCGGGGGCAGCCAGTTTTCCGCGACGGTGACAAAAGTTTCAAAGAAGCGCCAGGTGCGGCGCGAAACCGAACGCAGCGTTTGCGTTTCGATGGCTGACAACGGCTCCGCCTCATTCGGTCTTGGCGGGAGGCTGATCCATCTCGATACAATCGGCGCGGCGCACCACAGCACAACGAACGGGACAGCAACGAACAGCGCTTGCTGGCGTCCAAACGCCACGGCGAGCAACGCGAGGATGGCAAGCGTTATGCCGCCAACCATTCGTTTGAAGATCGAGGCAAGCTTCAGATGAACCCCATCCGTAGTCTGGGCCGTGGTTACCCATTCCAGCAGATTCTTTCGCGTGATCAGCACGCGGCCGATCGTGCGAAAAATGGCGTCGCACATCAGCCACGTCTGGTTTGCAAGAAATGTCACGGTCAAAGCGATCTGCGCTGCCCCGATGGAAAGATCCCGAAGGATGGCTCGAATATGACTTCGCTTGGAAATTCCACTCAACCGTGTGTGAAGCCCTGCCAAAAACGGGAGCAACGCGGGGACCGAGATTGCAATGAGGACAAACCTCGTCCATGTCCACGGCGATAGTGCCGGCACCAGCCACCCAACAAGCATGGTAAGAAACATGGCAGGCGCCAACAGGCTCCGGCGGAGGTTATCAATCATCTTCCATCGGCTAATCGCCGGGATGTGGAACGAATGGCCTCCGCCTCGAGGCGCCCCACCTCTTCCGAATATCCAGGGAAGGAGCTGCCAGTCGCCGCGTGCCCAGCGGTGCTGCCGAGCGGCCGCTGCTTCGAATTGCGAGGGGAATTCCTCGAACAACTCAATGTTCGTAGCAAGCGCCGCGCGCGCGAAGATTCCTTCCAGAAGGTCGTGGCTCAGCAAGCTGTTCTCTTTCACCTTGCCGGCGAGTGCTTCTTCAAATGCATCAATGTCGTAAATTCCCTTGCCGGTGAACGAACCTTCCCTGAAAAGATCCTGATACACATCCGAGATTGCGGAGGCGTAAGGGTCCATGCCGCTTGGGCCGGAAAATACTTTTTGGAAAATGGAGCCGCCACCATTGGTTGGGAGCGACGGCGTAATTCGCGGCTGCACAACTCCGTAGCCCTCCACAACGCGCCCCTCGCGTGGGTCGTAGAATGGCCGGTTAAGAGGGTGCGCCATCGTGCCCACCAACCGCGCCGCAGCGCCCCGCGGAAGACGCGTGTCACCATCGAGCGTAATCACGTAACGAACGCCGGGAATTGGTTCCGCAGGGCGCCCGCCGACAGGCATGAATGATTTCTCCCCCGAGCCGCGCAGGAATAGATTCAGATCGTGGAGTTTTCCGCGCTTGCGCTCCCAGCCGATCCATTTCTTTTGGGTTTCGTTCCAGACGCGTTTGCGATGAAGTAGCATGAATCTTGCGCCACCACCAGGCGGCGAGTGGTAGTGCTGATTTAGGTTTTCGATGGCTCCCGTTGCGGCGGCCAAGAGCTCGTCGTCTCCTTCCGAGCTCTCCGTTGCGGAATCCATCCAATCCGATAGCAACGCAAACCGGAGATCCCCATCGGAATTTGCCAAGTAGTGGACTTCGAGACGCTCGATCTGCTCTTTGATTGCCTCTTTGGATATGAGTAGCGCCGGGACAACTACGATTGTCCGTAGTTTTTCGGGCACTCCGCCAGCCAACTCGAGACGCGGCAGTATTCGCGGACCGAACAATTCAGTTACAGCGCGATTGATTAGGGCAATCGCGAGGTCGGATGCCGGGATTGAGGCAACCAAACCAAGAAGCACCAGTTGCAACGCTGTCGCTCCCCAACCTCTGGAAAGGATCAACGGCAGACCCAGAATGATCGCCGTCAGGAGCGCGATGGTTCCCAGGTACCCCGGCGCCGCACTTCGAAAATGCAGTCGCAACAGCCAGAATTTCCAGGAGAGGCGAAACCCAAGTTCGTGCTCAAAGGCCGTCCGCCCTTCCGAGATCAGGTAGTACCCTGGGTGTGTATGCCGTTCATCGTCTCCGCGGTTGCCGTTGGAAGAGGCGCTTGGACTTTCCGTACGCGCGCGGCTGGCGCGATTCAATGCGCGCTGCGCTACTTCGATTTCCGTATAACGCGAGCCGCGTGACAAATCCTCGATGGCATGCCGGTAATGATCTCGCGTTGCAAAATCCATTTCGGCAAAGCCGGGGTCACATCGTAGAACCTCGTCCACAAGGCTGACGCTTTCAATAAATGTCTGCCAATCAAAGGCAGACGTCAGCCGCATGCTCGTGATGATGTTGCGTACAGTCACGCTCATGGCAGCCTGCTGCTGGTGCTCGGTGCGCACGATTTCATCGGCGGTGGTTCCTTGCGCAGCCAGGCGCTCGTCAAGCCAATGCAGGATCGGCCCGACCTTTGGATCCAGGTCGCGCAACCGCTGGATCAATTGCACCGCGAACGCTCTCTCTAAAGGCTTCTTCTCGAAGCGGCTTAATATCTTCTCAGCGGGGACCGGCAGCCGGCCACCAGTCCCAAGCAGGCCATCAGCGATGGTGTCGGCTTGCTCGCGTGCGTTCCGGCTGCTCACAAGTTGTTCCGCGATTCTGCGCAGGTTTTCCAGAAGAGTTGCGCGCAGCGTGATGGCAATGGCCCATAACTCGCCGATGGTGAGCGGTTGCACGCGCTGGTAGGCAATCACGAATCGCCGCAAGACCTCTGGGTCGAACCGGCTGTCGGTGTGCGCAACAAACGCCCAGGCCACGCCGAATACACGTGGATATCCCTCCAGGTGTCCGGTCTTCAATTTGGGTAATTCACGGTAGTAGCCGGCCGGGAGATCGTCGCGGATCTCGCGGAGTTGTTCTTCCACGATATAGAAGTTGTCAACGAGCCATTCCGCGGCAGGCGTTATGAGCTGCTCATGTTGAATTGCCCGCGCAATCGTTCGATAGTATTCGAGAAGAATCCGTCCATTCTCTTGCACGCGTGGGATGAACGGTCGGCCCGGGCCCGCGACGGTCGTCGCCGCCTGCGCAGCCGCGAGACTTTCAGCGTGTTGCTCCAACCGGTCCGTGCTGAATAGCTCCGCGCGGATAGGGTCTTCGAGTTCGTGAAAGGTGCCTGTGGAAAGCTGCCCCATCTTCGCCGGTTTCTGCGCAAGTTATAAAATTGCGGTGAATCATTTTAACAGCAATAGCCTCTGTCCCATGAAATAGATGCAATTAGATTCGTCGTGCTGGAGTCGAACAAGAGCCTTTCAATTACAACGCTTACCACCCCGTCCATGCGAACGCACGCTGTCTCGAGTGGCAAGACCAGCCCAAACCGTTTCCACACATGAACGAACACAATTGTTGCCCTGCCCGCAAACAGTTTCATTTGAGGCGGCAAACACGCGCACTAGAGCAAGCGCATTTCTCAACGTTTCTGCCTCCTCAGGAATCGGGGATTTTGGGCAAGGTAGCATTTTTGGGCAGGGTTATGATGGTTGGATCGCAGCCGACGTCAAAGGGGAATAGAAAAGCGCGGGGTTCGCTTACGAATAGACGACCATCCGTCCGGAACGACAACTACCGGTGAACCTAATGGAAGTTGTCCCGCCTTTAGTTGAAACCTGAACAAGGGAAGCAGCGGCTCTCGACCCGAACTCGGATAGAGTTCGGGTTGGAAACTCTATTTTGAGAGGAGAGCCGCTGTGAGGAAAACCTATCAGGGAACGGAGTACAAGTCCAAGCAGAAGTTCGAGGTGATCGGCAAGCGGGAGTTGCTGGTGGAGGTGCCGCTGCCGATGGTCGAGGTGTGGGAGGAACTGCAAGCCCAAGTCGAACAGTTGACCGGAGAAGCCGGGCTAAGGATCATCGGCACGATTCTGGAAAACGAGGTGACGCGGCGCGTGGGACCTCCGCACCGGCCGGGTCCCGAGTCGGGCGCGGTGCGCTGGGGCCGCCAGCCCGGCTACGTGATCTTCAGCGGGCAGAAAGTAGCGGTGACTCGCCCACGAGTGCGCACACGGGCAGGTCAAGAAGTGGAACTGGATAGTTACGCGCGCCTGCAACACGACGGACGGCGGCAGCGAGCCGTGCGGGAAGGCATCGTCGCGGGACTGACTTCACGGAACTATCGCCGCGCGGTCCAGAGCGTGCTGGACGGCTACGGGATCGAGAAATCCAGCGTGAGCCGCCAGTTCGTGGCTGCCAGTGCCACGCAGTTGCAAGAACTGTGCGAGAAAAAGCTTGACGCTCTCGATCTGGCAGCCATCCTGATCGATGGGATCCATCTCGGCAAGCAAGTGCTGGTGGTGGCGCTGGGCATCGAAATCAGCGGGGAAAAGCACGTTCTGGGGCTGTGGCAAGGAGCGACGGAGAACACCACGGTGGTGAAGGAGTTGCTGGAGGATCTGGTGACGCGCGGTCTCGATGCGGAGCGTCGCTACTTGTTCGTGATCGACGGGGCGAAAGCGCTGCGGGCGGGGATCGAGCGCGTGTTTGGCGAGCGCGCGGAGGTGCAGCGCTGCCAGATCCACAAGCGGCGCAACGTGAAAGAGCATCTGCCGAAGAGCGCCCAGGGTGATACGGACCGGAGAATCCGCAACGCCTACGCGATGACGGATTACGCGGCGGCGAAAGCGGAGTTGGAGAAAATCTTCCGGCAACTGGAACGCATCAACCCGAGCGCGGCGCGCAGCTTGGAAGAAGGGCTGGAGGAAACGCTGACGGTGCACCGGCTAGGCGTGGGCTGGCTGCTGCGCCGAACGCTGGCTTCGACCAATCCCATCGAGTCGTGCCTGTCGACCGTCGAGCGAGTGGCGCGGAACGTAAAACGCTGGCGAGAAGGAGAGCACGCCTTGCGCTGGACGGCTACCGGGTTGTTGGAAGCGCAGAAGAAATTCCGGCGAGTGAAAGGCTATCGGGAACTGGAACTCTTGCATCGCCGGATGAACCCGTCGTTGACTCAGCAGGCGCAGGTCGCGTAACGTGCGGAAAGTCGAGAGCCGCTGCTTTCAACTAAACCGGGGACAACTTCACCTAATGTCTCAAACAACAGCTAAGTCTAAACCCCTGTCGCTTGCATTAGAGCTGCAGACGGACAAGCAACAAATTGCTGGTTCTGTTGCATTCAATGAGAAGCTTTCGTCAGTTTCCGAGGAATCACGGTGGTCGAAACAGAGGCCGACCACGAGGTAATGTTGCATTTCGAGCCGGTCGGCAGATTGAATCCATCCCACTTGTACTGCCTCCACCAACGCTGTATCTTCGCCAAGTCCAGGGAGCCACACATGCGCCGCGTTCTTCTAATTCTCTGCGTAGTGGTCGTTTCAACCGGAGTTGTCTTCTCATACAAAGCCGCCGCCTCGGTTTCCGCCCAGAATCCCCCAAATACCTTGATGCCGCATTCCGCCTACGAACCGCCCGCCGCCAAAGATGCTGCCTCGCTCACCGCCAGCACCAAAGCCTCACCGCCCAACCTCCTCACCACTAGCGAAAAGACAAATTGGGACGAAACCGGGCCCTACGCTGAAGTCATCGACCTCTCCCGTCAACTTGAAGCTGCCTCTCGCTTCGTCAAATCCATCGACTTCGGCACGACTCCCGAAGGCCATCCCATGACCGCGCTAATTGTATCCAATGACCGGGCCTTCACTCCCGCGGCTGCCGCCAAAACAAATAAAGCCATCATCCTCATACAAAGTGGCATCCACTCCGGCGAAATCGAAGGCAAAGACACTGCTCTTATGCTCGTCCGCGACATGGCTGTCACCAAGCGCTATGCCGCCTGGCTTGACAAAGCAATCTTCATCGTCATTCCCGTCTTCAATATCGACGGCCACGATTATTTCAGCCCCTATCATCGTGTCAACCAGAACGGCCCCAAGTCCACAGGACTCCGCGAAACCGCGCAGGGCCTGAATTTGAATCGCGACTATATCAAGGCGGATACGCCCGAAATGCGCGCCTGGCTCGCGCTCTACAACGCATGGCTCCCCGACTTCATGTTCGATAATCACGTTACCGACGGCAGCGACATGCAATATGACGTCACCTGGGATATGGCTCGCAATCAGGATATCGCGGAGCCGGTGCGCACTTGGATCAATTCGCGATACGTTCCCGAGCTCGATAAGCGCATGACCGCCGACGGACACGGCGTCGCCCCCTATGGGGGGTTGCGCAACAACGCCGCGACCAATAAGCGCGAATTTTTCATGGAGGTTTTCACACCGCGCTATTCTCACCTGTATTCCGCAGTTCAGAATCGCCCGTGTTTATTGGTCGAAACGCACAGCTTAAAGTCCACTCGCACCCGCGCCTGGGCCGATTTCGATATCATGCGCAACACCATTGACATCATCATGGACGATCCGGAAGCGCTCCGAACCGCCGTCCGCGAAGCAGATAGGACATTGGCCGCGCAAGCAGGAGATCAAAACGCGCCAGCCGTTTATCTTGGAGGAAAAGTTAGTGAGACGCAAAGCCATCCGCTCACATATCGCGCTTTGAAGCTCGGCCCGTACAAAAGCGAAGTTACCGGCGCAAACGTGAATGGATATCTCCTCGATCTGGATAACATTGACACCGTAATCCACGACAAAATTGACACCACCGTCGAAGCGCAAATGCCGCTCGGCTACGTGATTCCCGCCGCATGGAAGGTTTTTGCCGACGAGTTAGCGCTGCACGGAGTCGAGGTGCAAAAAATCTCAATGCCGCTCGATCAAGAATTCGAAACCTATCGGTTTTCAAATATAAAGTTCGGCACCGCGCAAAACGAAGGCCGTGTAATGGTGGATTTCGATGCGAAGCTCGTAAAAGAAAAAATCGCCGTTCCCGCGGGCTCTTTTTGGGTTCCCATGCACCAGCGACGCGCGCGCCTCATTCTCGCCATGCTCGAACCGCAAGCCCCGGACTCGCTCGCCCGCTGGGGATTCTGCAACGCCGTTCTTTTCAGCGGAAGCCGTGGTGGCGGCGAAGGCGCCTACCTCACCGAGCCTATAGCCCGCCGCATGATGCTCGACCATCCGGACCTGCGCAAACAATTTGAAGACAAGCTCTCGTCAGACTCGGCCTTCGCCGCCGATCCACAAGCGCGCCTCATGTGGTGGTTCCAGCGTTCCGACTACGCCCCATCCAACGCCGGACGCTATCCAATCCTCCGTGTCTGGCAAAAGAACTGGTAGGTGGTCCGATCTCACGACGCTTGTTCCGGAATGGTTGGTAAGGGATCCGACGGCTAATAGCAGGTACTTGGCTTGAGAATCAGGAGCGAGACAGAAGGTTCGCTAAGCGTAAACGGCGGCGAGGCTACCGACGATATCCTGGGATTTTTCAGGCAACAATCTCGGGATATACCGTGATTGACGAGGGAAACGCCTCTTTCATTCCAGTGTGCGAAAAATGTGCAATGAGAGCTGACATCCGTGACACCGATAACGTTTTAAGCTTGAAGTGAAGTCGTGAATTATGCGGCAAAATGCAGAAGTGTTGAAAAATCTAGGAGATGGAGGGATGCCATTCAGCGAGTCCGGCTTACAAGCTCGCCCCCAAGATTTGCGCAGTGCCCGTCCCGATGGTTCTGATCGGGACGGCTCGTAAGCTCATCCGCCAACTACAATTTGTTTCTGTACCTTTGTACACCCGATTACTTGTGAGGGACAGCTTAGGCCTTTGCCGCCTGTCCAAATGTGAACGTCTCCTCCTCAGCGATTAAAATTATCGGAGGACCCCCGGAAGAGATCTTGATGGCGTGAGCAATAGTTTCTTTCCCACCCTCTGAGGCTGCGCAGGCCTCAAGGGCTTCCTTGGAAGGAAAGTGAATCTCAGCCACGCGGTAGAAGGGAGGCGCTCCTGCGGGAGAAGCAAGAACCTTTGTCGCAACGAATTTTGTTTTGCCCGCCAATTTCTCCACTGCCATTGGGACATGCTCATTCTGATAAAGTTTTTCGAAAGCGTCGATATCGGTCGGACGAGGATAAAGCACCAAGAATTTAACCGCTGCCATGTAATCCTCCTTCGGAAATTTTTGTCGAGTGTCTGCCCGCCCCGGTGCACCGCAAGAACCGGTCGGCCGTGACATCATATCCGAAGAAACATCACAATTGTACGTTAGGCGTCGAGCGAACCTTGTCCGGATTACAGGATCATCCGCCAAATTCTTTATTGTATGAATGACATCCGTCTCGCCTTCAGCTCGCGCGCTTTTGTTCGCCGTAAACCTGTCCAAACGCGCGGGCCAGCATGACTGCCATCAGCAAGCCCCCGCCCCCAACGATGACCAAGTCTTGTGTGCCATGGAAATCAAACGTCCCGCCGCGAAACACCAACAGATACCCAATTACCAAATTGAACGATCCCCAGAGCACGTTGACTGTTGGCGAAGACTCTCCCTTTCCTGGCGGGGAAGCGAATGGCGAAGGGAACTGGCGCCCGGACACGCCATTCACAAAATGTGGAGCGGCATTCACAAGAAATGCGCCCCCGAAAAAGTAAGCGACGTACACATACCACGGCATAATTCCCTCCATTGCTGCACGACTGGACCAAAAATCCCAGGTAGCGGCGGGATATTAGCACGCGTTCCGGGCCGCCTGAGAACACGCCGACGGGCGCCTCATGGATCACCGAATTTCATTTCATCAACGGCCTGCAATCACAAAACTATGGCGAACATCCGCCGAAACCAATGTTGCAGAGTTTTGCACAGGGTAGTCTTTGCTTTGGCCGTGCAAGAAAGGCGAGTTTGCGTAACTGTACCCACCCCGCAAGTCTTCGGAATTGCTCAACTTAGTGTCGATTCGATTTGGCCCTGAGACTGCATTTCTTTAGCCCGCGTCTAGAAGTGTCCCCGTGATGCAGGGCAGGAAGCAAGTACTGGGCCCCCTAAAGTATGTTCCCGAAGCGAAGTGAGCAGGAACGGTTGCCCAGCAAACAGAACGTAATTCCACACTCGCAAGAGAGCGGGAATTGCTTTCTTTGAGTCATAAGTCACGCGGACTGCCGAGAGGATGATCACATGGCGGCGACAATTCTACTTGTAGATGCGGATCTCTCCAATTGCACCGATTGGCAAGCGGTTTTGCAGGATCATGGATACAAAGTTTTCGCGGCCGGCAATGGAAGCTCGGCGATCGCGCGATGTCCTCAACTGCAGCCGGATCTGGTTTTGCTCCAGGCTTCCCTGCCGGACATGCAGGGTCTTGAGGTCTGCCGCCGTTTGAAGAATGACTCGCGCAATCATCTCACTCCCGTAATTATGATGGCGCCTGACGCGATGGACTGCGATGCCACGCTCGCACGCGAAGCGGGCGCCGATGATTTCTGGGGACATCCTTCCTCGTTATGGGAAGCCCTGAGCCGCGTGCTATCCATCTTGCATTTGAAATCCTATATTGATGAGCAGGCCGAATCGGTCGTCCTCTCGTTGGCGCGCAGCATTGAAGCCAGAGATCCCAGTACGGACGGGCACTGCTCGCGCCTTTCCGATTACGCGGGACTTCTGGGAAAAAGTCTCGGTCTGCACCAAGATGACTTGGAATCTTTGTGCCTGGCTGGTTTGCTCCACGATGTCGGCAAAGTTGCCGTGCCAGACGCCATTCTCTTCAAGCCTAGTCGGTTGAGTCGTGAAGAATCCGATGTAATGAAGCAACATCCCGCCGTCGGCGAAAACATTTGCGCGCCGCTCAAGTCTTTGCGTAGCGTTCTCCCGATTATTCGCCACCATCATGAACGCATGGACGGCACCGGCTATCCCGACGGTCTTCGCGGAGAAAATATTCCTTTGAACGCGCGGATCATCCACGTCGTGGATGTTTACGACGCCCTCACCACGGATCGCCCTTACCGCAAGGAATTGTCCCGGGAGTGCGCGGCGTCAATCATGCTGGAGGAAGCGGGGCAGGGGTGGCTGGATCCCTCCTTGGTGAATCAGTTTCTCTCCATCTCAAGTGATTTGCCGCGATCCGTCACCGTCCGGCACTAGAAAATCCGTCCTCAGTCTTCCGCAATGATTTCAAACAAATAGCCGGGCGGCCCGGAACTCCGGCCGCCCGGCTCGCATTCTTCTTCTTCGCGTTTGAAAAACTTCCACTTAGTTCGGCATCAGAACGGTGTCAACCACGTGGATCACGCCGTTTGACTGGAACACGTCGGCAATCGTGACCGTAGACATCCCGCCTTTTTCGTCCTTCAGCACGATCTTGCCCCCCTGCCACATCGCCCACAGCGAGCCGCCGCTCACGGTCTTCAACTCCGCCTTGCCGTGCCCGGCCTTGATCGCCTTCTGGATTTCGTTCGCGCTCCACTTGCCCGCGACTACGTGGTAGGTCAAAACTTTCGTAAGCGTCGCTTTTTTCTCGGGCTTCAGCAACATATCAACCGTGCCCGCCGGAAGTTTTGCGAACGCTTCATTCGTCGGAGCGAAAACCGTGAACGGGCCCGCGCCCTCCAAAGTTTCCACGAGCCCCGCGGCCTTCACCGCCGCGACAAGCGTCGTGTGATCCGCGGAATTCACCGCGTTCTCGATGATGTTCTTGGTGGGAAACATTGCCGCGCCGCCGACCATGGGGTTATTTTGCGCGGAAACAAGCGCTGCGCCAGCCATCAGCAACGCGACCAGCGTAAACAGAATGTGTGACTTCGTTTTCATCTCAATCCTCTCCAGTTTGAATTTGTACTTCACCCGCTAGTACGCCGCCGGATTGGATTTGGATTTACCGCGCCGATCTTTTTTCGGGGATTGGAATTTGACCCTTTTCCAACCCGTTCTGTTACTCGTGAAAGAAATGAATTGGAAAATGTGGCAATCTGTCTACCCGGGCAGGGGGGCGGAATGACCAAGACAAACAACTCGAATCCAGCGTTTGGACACCCCGGGATTCATCCCCGATGGACCTATGGCGGCAAAGACGGCGTCGGAACCGCATACGCCGCCTCCAGCCTGATATGGTTTACGTTTTGGAAGGGCATCATCACCGAAGTCTATTATCCAACTGTGGATCGCCCACAACTCCGAGACCTGCAATACTTGATTTCCGATGGAAGCAGTTTCTTCCACGAGGAGAAGCGCCACCTCAACTCCAAGTTCGAACGATTGTCCGGCCACACGCTCGGTTACCGCTGCACGAATTCCGACCCCGATGGCCGCTACTCGATCGAGAAAGAAATCATCGCGGACCCACATCTTGCCTGCGTTCTTCAGCGCACGAAGTTGGCAGGCGACGAATCGTTCATTTCAAAATTGAAGTTATACGCGCTTTGCGCCCCGCATCTTGAAGTCGGCGGATGGGGGAACAACGGGTATGTTGCCGAGCTCTATGGCCGCAAGATTCTCATGGCGCAAAAGCAAGGAACATGGCTGGCGCTTGCAGCCACGGTCCCCTATTCCCGTGTTTCATGCGGCTATGTCGGCAAGAGCGATGGCTGGACGGATTTGGCTGACAACTTTCAAATGGACTGGCAGTTCGATCATGCCTATGACGGAAACATTGCCCTCACTGGAGAATTGGATCTGAGTAAGCAGCGCGAATTCACTCTCGGGCTTGCCTTTGGCGACACTCAGCATAAGGCGATTACAACTCTTTTTCAGGCCTTGGCCATACCTTTCGAGGAGCATCACAATCGGTATTTAGAGCAATGGCACCGCACTTGCTCGCACCAACTTCCTTTGGAGAAATTTTCCAGTGACAACGGCAATCTCTATCACAGCAGTTTCAGTTTGCTTCTCGCTCACGAAGACAAGTCCTACCCCGGCGCCTTAATCGCGTCTCTTTCAATTCCTTGGGGAGAAACCGCCGGTGACAAAAACCAGGGCGGATACCACTTGGTTTGGACACGCGATATGGTCAACAGCGCCTCCGCCCTTCTAGCTTGCGGTGAGGCTGCCACGCCGTTGCGCGCTCTCATCTATCTTGCAGTGTCGCAACAAGAAGACGGTGGCTTCTCGCAGAATTTCTGGGTGAACGGAAATCCGTACTGGCGTGGAATTCAATTGGACGAGGTCGCCTATCCCATTTTGTTGGCGTTGCGACTTAGCCGACAAAATGCTCTTCGGGACATTGATCCCTATCCCATGATTTTGAAGGCCGCAAGTTATTTGCTTACGCACGGCCCGGTGACCCCGCAGGATCGCTGGGAGGAACTCAGCGGTTATTCCCCCTCCACATTGGCTTCCAATATCGCTGCCTTGATTGGCGCGGCTTATTTTTGCCGTCAGCGTGGAGATAACGCCGCCGCGGAGTTTCTTGAGCAATACGCCGACTTCCTGGAAGCGCATGTGGATTTGTGGACGGTCACCACGCAAGGGACTCTCGTCCCCGGTATCCCGCGCCACTACATTCGAATCCTTCCGGAGGCCGTGGACAATCCTTCCCCCGAGGAAAACCCGAACGCGGGAAATCTTTACATTCCAAATCTCCCGCCGGGCGTTGCGAATTCTTTTCCTGCCAAGGAAATCGTTGACGCTGGGTTCCTTGAACTGGTTCGCTACGGCATCAAAAGACCCGACGATCCAGTCGTCGCGGATTCTCTGAAGGTGGTCGACGCGATTTTGAAGGTGGAGACGCCAATGGGCCCCGTCTGGCACCGTTACAATCACGATGGTTACGGCCAACGGGAAGACGGCGGCCCATACATCAAATGGGGCAAGGGTCGCGCCTGGCCGCTTCTCACCGGAGAACGCGCGCACTTCGAACTTGCCGCCGGACACGATGTGAAGCCTCTCATCCGCGCACTTGAAGGTTTCGCCACTGCGACAGGGCTTTTGCCGGAGCAAGTTTGGGACGAGAAAGACCAGCCCGAGGCTTACATGTTCCTCGGCCGGCCGACCGGCGCGGCTATGCCCCTCATGTGGGCCCACGCGGAATACATAAAACTTATCAGATCCGTTTCGGATGGCCGCGTTTTCGATCTGATCCCCGAAGTCGCGGCCCGCTATCTCGGAGATCGCAAGGCCTGCCAACGATTTGAGATCTGGAAGCCAAATCGCCAGGTGCGCGCCGTCAAAAAAGGTCACACGTTGCGTGTCCAGGTTCCCGCTTCATGCCGTCTCATTTGGACAAATGACGAATGGCGCACGGTCAATACCACTCCCTCCACGCCAACAACTTTCGGAATTGAGTTCATTGACATTCCGATATCCGCGGCGCAGCAAGCCCCAATTCGTTTCACTTTTTTCTGGACGAACGCTAACTCGTGGGAAGGCCGCGACTACGCCGTCGCCCTCGAACGCTAATGGATCCCCTTAGAAAACACTTGCGCAATTCCCCGGCCTGGCTAAGAATTCCTCACATCATTTTATCGGAGCGTTCTATCCAGGTCCGGCAAACAAATCTAGAATCCCCTCAGGAGACGAACCGTGAAAAAATCCGTGAAGACATTTTTTTTGCTGGCGGCGTTGCTGATTCCAATCGCGCTTGCCACCCGCGCGCAGAATGGCGCGGCTCTCCAGCCGCCCGAGACTAAAATCGTGCCTCATCCCGTCACAATTCACGGATACACGCTCAAGGACGACTACTTCTGGCTCCGCGACAAACAGAATCCCGAAGTGATCAAGCACCTCGAAGCCGAAAACGCTTACACGGACGCGATGATGGCTCCAACGAAAGGCCTTCAGGACACGCTCTACAATGAGATGCTCGGCCGCATCAAGCAGACCGATTTAAGCGTGCCCTATCGCCTCGGCGGCTACTTCTACTATTCGCGCACCGAGGAGGGCAAACAGTATCCGTACCTGTGCCGCAAGAAGGGCAGTCTCGACGGCCCCGAAGAACTCGTCCTTGATCTTAACAAGATGGCCGAGGGTCACACCTTCATGAGCCTCGGCGCGTACAACGTCAGCGACGACGGCAACATGCTCGCCTATTCGACGGACAGCACCGGCTACCGCCAGTATTCTCTGCACGTAAGAGATTTGCGCTCCGGCCAGACACTCACCGAAAACATCGAAAGGGTTGACTCGGTTGAATGGGCCGCCGACAACAAAACTCTCTTCTACACCACGGAAGACGCCGTCTCGAAGCGTGGGGACAAGTTCTGGCGGCACATGGTCGGCACGGACAAGAACGACCTGCTCTTCGATGAAAAAGACGAACTCTTTGACATTGGCGTCGGCCGTTCCGAAGACAAGAAAATTATCTTTCTGGCGTCCTTCGCAAAAACCTCTCGAGAATTTCGTTATCTCCGCGCCGAGAACCCCACTGGCGAATTCAAAGTCGTCCTCCCCCGGCAGGACGGCCACGAATACGACGTGGATCACTACGAGGGCCAGTTCTACATCACCACAAACAAAGATGCGAAGAATTTCCGCGTTGTCACTGCGCCCATCAGCGATCCGTCGGAGAAAAACTGGAAGACGTTTATCGCCCACAATCCCGCCGTCAAAATTGATGGTGTGACGTTCTTCGTGAATCATGCGGTCGTCTCCGAAAGGGAAGGCGGCCTCAGCTATCTCCGAGTGATTGACATGAAGACGAAGCAGTCCCATCGCATCGCCATGGCGGAGCCTGATTACGCACTCTTCCTCGGCGCGAACCCCGAGTTCAACACCGCCACCGTGCGCTTCAACTATCAGTCCATGGTCACGCCGGCCAGCACTTACGACTACGACATGAACACACGCGAGCGCAAATTGCTCAAGCAGCAGCCCGTGCTCGGCGGCTTCGACTCCAAAAATTACGAAGCGAAGCGCATCTGGGCCGTCGCACGCGACGGCGTAAAGGTTCCCGTATCACTCGTCTATAAAAAGGGAACCAAGTTTGATGGCACCGCCCCCATGCTGCTTTACGCCTATGGCTCCTATGGCGCTTCGATGTCACCCACGTTTTCCTCCAGCCGCATCAGCCTGCTCGACCGCGGCGTAATCTACGCGCTCGCGTATATCCGCGGCGGCGGCGAAATGGGCGAAGAGTGGCGGCAGGAAGGCCGCATGATGAAGAAGATGAACACGTTCAACGACTTCATTGATTGCGCCGACTATCTCGAGAAAAACAAATACACATCCGCGGATCGCATGGTCGTCAACGGCGGCAGCGCCGGCGGCCTGCTGATGGGCGCCGTGGTCAACATGAGGCCCGACCTCTTCAAGGCCGTCGTCGCCGAAGTGCCTTTCGTCGACGTGATGAACACCATGCTTGACGCCTCGCTGCCTCTCACCACCAGCGAGTACACCGAATGGGGCAACCCGAATGAAAAGGCCGCGTACGACTACATGATCCAGTATTCCCCCTACGACAATGTCAAAGCGCAAAATTATCCGGCGATGCTAATCAAGATTTCGCTCAACGATAGTCAGGTGCCTTACTGGGAGGGCGCAAAATTTGCGGCTCGCATCCGCGCCACAAAAACGGACCACAATCCGCTCCTCGTCAAGGTCAACATGGGCGCCGGCCACGGCGGCTCGTCCGGCCGCTATGACGCGCTCCACGAAACCGCATTCAACTACGCCTTCATGCTCTGGCAGTGGGGAATTACAAAATAGCTGATAGATTTTTGTGGCGGGTGCCGCACCCTTTGCCGTTCAAGGGTGCGGATTTTGACTTTGGTTTGATCCGCCATCCCATCGTTTGCGGTGTCATCCTGAGCGTAGCGAAGGATCTCTCTTCGCGCTCCATTTCCTGTAGCCCGGCCCGCCTCGTAGGGCTGGGGCTCTTCTCTGTATACGGGTTCTGGCCTTCTCTTGCCGTCATCCCATCCTTTTATTTGTCATCCCGATCCCGCGAAGCGGGAGAGGCCTGCTTGCCGGTAGGCAGGGATCTGCTTTTGCATTCCCCCTTTCGCCCCTTCCCCATCGCCTCGTAGGGGCTCGCCGCGGCGAGCTCGCTGCGCCCCCCTCCCACCCTCCACGCCTCCGGACCGCCTCTTTTACTCGCCGCCACTCCGAGGAAGCGAAGCGGCGAGGACTCTTGCTTTTCTTTTCACAAAAAGAGTCGAAGCGCGTCTTTTGCCTCCCGCTCCATTCTGCGGGGCGCAGCTTCCAACTCCGCGGGCACCCTTTCTAGGACAATGTCCCCGCGCCCCAGCACCCAAGCGCCCGCTCCGGACGCTTTCATTTGGTTGTGCGCTCGCACTCCCTCCACGCCGAAGCACTCCTAGCCCCCAGTCATCCGTAATGAAGCCGCCGAGACCGATGCCAGCAAACCCTATTGCCAATCTCACTTAAATACTAGACAATAAGTTACCCCGCATTGAATACCATTAAGGAGTCTTTATGACGTCATGCCGCCAAATGATGGGACTCTGTCGTCTGAAAGCGGCGCTTGGCCTAGCTTTTTTTCTATTGGCCACAAGCCCTTCTTTTGCCAAAGACTATCTGACGATTAGGAGCAACCCACCCGGGGCAACCGTTGAAATAGACGGCATCGCTGTGGGGAAGACCCCTTATCAGACGGAGATCCCGGGCGGCTACTTGCACGGATCAAAATCCGTTTTCGGAAAGCTCCTTAGACAACAAATGCATCTTCGACTATCGCTTGACGGCTATCTTCCCTTAGACGTTGATTTGGCAAATGGACCCCAGCGGTGGGTAGCCCTAAATGGTACAGACCATGGCAACTACTGGCTGCTGAAGAGTGACACATTCGATTTCATACTCCAAAAGGCAGCGACCACATTCACTGGAAGCGTTCAGATGAATCTGTCAGGCCCCGCGCCATCCCGGGCCACATCACCACTTACGACAGAACAGATTGTCGCCCTTGCCAGCCCTGCCACTTTGTTCCTCAGAGGGGCGGACGCGTCCGGGTCCGGATTTCTGGTCACGGATACGGGGGTCGCCGTTACAAACGCCCATGTGGCAAAGGGGCAGACAGAATTGATTGCCACAACCACTAATGGCCAAAATTTCCAAGCTAAAGTCATTTATATCGATCCACAGTTAGACATCGCTTTGTTGAAGATTGATAGCACTGGGTTCCCGCACCTTACCCTGACAGGAACCAGCTCCTTGCGCACTGGTAGCGGGGTCATCGCGATAGGGAATCCAAGCCATGGATTTCAGAACACTGTGACAAAAGGGATCGTCGGAGGCATCGGGCCCATTCCAAATGAACCAGGAACATGGATTCAAACAGACGCGGCTATTAATCCCGGAAATAGCGGAGGCCCGCTTCTGAACGAGCAGGGCGAAGTTATCGGAATTAACACCCAAAAGGCTGTGCTCTCGAATGGCGGCCAGCAACTAGAGGGAATTGGATTTGCCCTTAGCTCTGACGACTTAATTGCTGTACTCAGTCGATTTCATCCGGACATTGCTCCTAGTCCGCGCGTGACAGGTGAAAGCACCGGGACGGGAAAAGTCGCGATCACTTCGGATCAAGAGGGAGACGAGGTATACGTCGACTCAAAATTTGTCGGTGAAACACCGGCGACCTTAACGCTCAGCGCCGGTCTACACACGATACAAGTCACGCGACCCAACGGAAAAATGTGGCTGCGCCAACTTGAGGTCCTCAAAGACAGCGAAGTGAAATTGAAAGCCACATTTCAAGATAAGTAGGGCGGCTTGCCAAGAGATACCGCGCTGGCAAGTTTGCCGGTGCCCCCTCTGCCAGTTTCGCGTCTGGGGCTTTTGACTCGCGGTGTACTCAAGATTGAAGGCAGAAACCCCTTCCTGCCCTGCCTACTGGCAGGCAAGCGTCAGGCCCACACATAACCGCGACGTGTGGGGCGCCCGGCGCTCGAATTCTGATTTGCCGTGGATTGGTGATTTCATCTTGTAGGCACGGCTGTATCCCAATAGGGGTGAGTTAGGCGACAGTAAAAATGCTTGGCTGTGTGCCAGATCGAACGGAATACACAAAAATTTATGATCGAAAACCACCAGCTTCTTTTCAGAATCTGCGCAACACTCCCATACTGATACGCCTCCGGCAGCATTGCACCTTCAACATCCCGCAAATCCTTATGAAGAATGTCTTCCTTGTCGCCAATTTTACTCAGCCACCATCGGCCCCAAAAATGTTGTCTTGCCATGTGCGTAACCCCCGCGTCGTTTGCAAAAATAGCGACCTTTTGATAACCAAATTCGAATAAGCCGCTCGTACAAGGCCTATAACCAAGAGTACCGAACCCTTCAATAAAGTAGCTAACAGGGGCCTCTAACGCTTCTTGTACGCGGGGGAGTCCTGGAAACCACCAATAGCCTTCAGTCGGCCAGAGCGAGTCGTCTATGCGACATGCCGCCCATGCAATGCACTGATAAAGATCGTCAAGCGGGCTTTTGATTTTCCAAACCGCGTGCTGAAGATTCGGACAGGTGAGATAAAGGTTCACGCATGCTTCTGAGCCGTTCCTGTAGATTACGGCCATTCTACAAGAGTCCCTTAGACCTCCCCCAATTCACCCACGATTCAATCATCTTGTCTATCTTGCCTGCTTCTTTCTGAGTGATGGGGTTATCGTGCGTGATGTAACTCAATGCCCAGAACCACTGCCTTCTATTCTCTTGGAGATCACGAAGCAATAGCCTTGTGACCTCGTCTTTGTTCTCGCGCCCCATCCCAAGAATCGCTTGGTAGCTGGGGTGGGACATTTTCTGGGCCGGTGAAGAAAGCGAGCCAGTTTCTCTCGCCCACTTATCCGCTTGAATATGAAAGCGTTTTTCTAACGATTGGTCGGCCCCAAGCACGCGCACGTGCATATCTAGATCTGGTATCTGCCACATCCCCGCAAGCATTCTATAGAATGGATCTCCCTCCCACCTTGCCGTTGCATCAATGGGAAACCAATCCTTCGCCCTTATTCGTTCGTCGTGACAAACGCTTTTCTCCGTGTCTGTCGGCATAAATGTCTATTCCTTCGTGATACCAAAAAGACGAACATCCTTAAGACTGGACTTGATGCTCCTCGCCTTAGCCTCTGCGCGGTCAATAAGTCCTCTCAACGATCGCAAATCTTCCGAATTCAGGGAAATGAAAAACTCATGAAGTTCCTCACTCCCGGTGTGATAGCTGAGTTTCAACTGATGCACGACAACCATTCCTTGTGGCCCGTCCTCAACTCGAAAGCCAAATACTGGACGCAAGTCCGTAAGAATTCGCCCACTGCAAAAAAGACGTTCATTTTCCATCTGTAAATCCGCTGCCTTTGTCACAATCCCAATCGCGGTGGCACCCAGGAGAATAATGAGTTTCTTTTTGAATTGCTCCCTTTCTTCATGAGGCAATCTCAAATTCTCGGACTCAAGGGACTCCATCGCTTCCGTGACGTATTCAGCAAATTCATCCACCGAAACATCCCGCATTGCTTTCACACGATAAAGGGCAATGATGGTCTCAGCGGTTTTCTTGAGATCAATCGTGCTGGGCTTTGCCTCCGACGAGATTGCACTAGTCGCGAGGGCGTCTAAACTTTTTCCAAAAGAATCACTTTGATCTGGAGTTCCGAGGGCGAATGAACGGTCAAGCGAGTCTCTAAATTCTTGCGCAGTCCGCTCATCCAATTCACGAATCTTCGCTACACCGGCCTGATAGCGCTTTGGGATGGTTAGTTTTGTCATTGCTTGCCCTAGCTTTATCTTACCCGGAAAAACAGCAAGCGTGAAGGTATGATGATGATGATGCCCTGTCAACCATATATAACCTGATTTTTCTGACCCTTTCCGGCGGCCCATCGTTTGCGGCTCGCAAAGGGCGACGCACTTGATCTCAAGGTTCGCCCCCCAATCCCGCCCATTCGAACACTCATTCGAATAGGTTTTGTAACAAATCTTCCCATAATTCCTACATAATTCTCTTGACATTAGTTTACTCTTGTTATATAATTCGCTATGAAATCGTCGCATCAACCTTCCTCGCTAACTGCGATCCCACGTAACTCGTTTAGGCGCACACTCTTGCAGCCGCTGTTGCACAATTTCTGTGCACTCGCGCCCGTAAATCATTCAGATGGAATAACTTATCGGCAATTGTTCACAAAATCCCGTAAGTCCTTTAGGCGCTTACTCTTGTCGCTCTTCGTTCCTGTAAGTCCTTTAGGCGCACACTCTTACGAAAAGATGGGGGGTACACCCCCTGACGCGAGCGAGATCATTCCTCAAGATCCTAACTACCTGTCTTATCTACCACTTACGAAATTCGCACCTAAATGCCCCAAAAAGGCCCCTGTGTTTTCTACTACTTACGAACCCCCACCGCCCCTAACTACCTGTGTTGCCTACCACTTACGAGCTTCTCGAATTTTGCGCCCAAAACGCCCCAGTGTTTCCTATCACTTACAGACACCCGCGCCCGTAACTACCAGTGTTGCCTATCACTTACAAAAAAGGGTAGGGGGGAGGGGGTACCACTCGGCCGGACAATTTAGCCTTGAAGTTATCAAGGATCCCTCAACCCTCGGCTTGAGGCATTCAAGTTTTGACTGTCAACTTTCAACTGTTCCTTCACCTCGGCATTTGCAATCATGCCGCGCGATGAAGCAGACTCCATCAGCGCTTGGGTTCAAGCTTGAGCGTTTTTAACCAGGAGAAAAGAAGAAAGATCATGGCCATTATTGACTTCCACAATCACTACTATCCGCCCGCATATCTCGACGCCATCGAGCGCGGCCCGAGCAGTGTTCGCATCACGCGCGACGCCGCCGGCAATCCCACCTTGCACTATCCCGGCGACTACAACGTCGCCGTCCCCGGCCATCGCGACATTGATTATCGCGAACAGGTTCTCCGCGAAGCCGGAGTGGATACGCAAGTCATTACTCTCACGACGCCGGGCACTCATGTGGAAGAACCTGCCATGGCTGTGCGCCTCGCGACACTGGTGAATGATGCGTTCGCAAAAGTTATTTCTGAAAAAAAAGGGCGCTTCGCCGCGCTCGCAACGCTTCCGCTGAACGATCCGGCGGCGAGCGTCACCGAACTTCGCCGCGCCATGGGCCAACTTGGAATGCGCGGGGCGATGTTGTTCAGCAATGTCAACGGCACGCCGCTCTACGACGCGCGCTTCACGCGCCTCTACGAAGTCGCAAACGAACTTGAGGCCGTGCTTTACATTCATCCGACAAATCCAGTCAGCGTCGAAGCCATGCAGGAATATTGGCTGACGGCGCTTGTCGGATTTCTATTTGACACCACCCTCGCTGCGGCGGGATTGGTTTTCAGCGGCGTCGTTGAGAAATTTCCGGATATCCGCTGGGTGCTCGGCCATCTCGGGGGAGCAATTCCATATTTAGCCGAGCGGTTGGATCGCGGGTACCACGCGTTTCCCGAATGCCGCGCGCATATCGCGCAGGAGCCCAGCGCGTATTTGAAAGAGTTTTACTTTGACACTGTAAATTTCGATCCGCACGCCATCGAGCTCGCCATCGAATTTGCCGGCGCGGACCACATCCTGGCCGGCAGCGACTACCCGCACATGATTGGCAGCATCGAAAAAATGAAAGAGAGCATCCACAAACTGCGTGAGGATGAAGATGTGAAATCGCGCATCCTCGGCGGAAACGCCGCGCGCCTGTTGGGGTTATGAAGCTGCGGAGATTGTGAGGCCGCTGGGTTTATGAGGGTTTTTCAGCTTCGGCGCGCTTACGCCAGTAACGCGCGAGGCCGTACCAGCTCAGCGTCGGATTCGATCCGATCAAGTACCGCGCGGCGGCGTCCGCGGGCAGTTGATCGCGAAAATCTTTTTCCGCAGCGGCATTGAATTCCGCAATTTGCGCGGATTCATCCGGATGCTTCGCCAGAATTCCTTTGGCGCGCTCGGCCCAGCGATGATTACCTTCGCTCGTTCGCTCGATGTGGCCGCCGACATCGTCGAAAGGGCCGAAGTGGGTGATGAACAGCCGCGAAGGTTTTCGCCGCGCGATCTCCTCGAGGCTCGTGTCCCAAATGGCAAGATTGATGTCGGGCGGCGGCATCACTGGCGCGACGAGTTCGTTGCCGCTCAACCGCATCCCGGTCGTATCTCCAGTGAATGCGATCCCGGTTGACTGGTCGAAATAGGAGACGTGATGCACGGCGTGGCCGGGGGTATAGGCGACTTCGATTTTCCGTCCCGCCAACCGAAAACTTTCGCCGCCATCAAGAGTCCTCAAGTTTTCATGCGGCACGGCAATGAACTCGCCGAACATTTGCTGCATCGCGCCGCCATAAAGGCGCGTCGCGCTATTGAGAAGTTTGGTGGGATCCGCCATATGCGTCGCGCCAGCGGAGTGAACGTAAACCCGCAGCCGCGGATTTTCACGCACGAGCGAGCCCGCCGCGCCGGCGTGGTCAAAGTGGATGTGAGTAAGGAGCAGTGCAGTGAGATCACCGACGCCGAGTCCGCGTTCGGCGAGACCCTCGCGCAGTTTCGGCAGGCAGGAAGCGGGGCCGCAATCCACCACGGCAAGTTCGCCGCCGCCTTCGAGCAGGCAGGCCGCGATGGCTCCCGCGAAGCCGCGGAAGTGCAGGTCAACTATGGATGTGCCGGGAGCGAATTCAAGCATCTGAATTGTCTGATGTATATGCTATCGCGTGCGGCCCTTCATTTCAAATCGCCGTATTTTTAGCGCCGCCTTTGGCGTTGCAATGCACGCGGATTGATAGTAAAAACAAAACGCGGAAGAAAAAGGACGCAAACGACGACGGAAGAAGCGCGAATGCCCGCTCAATCGGAAACAATGGCAGAAAAAATAGCAGAAAAATCACACGAAAAATTCAAGATTGGCCTGATCCAGATGCGTTGCAGCGCTGATCCGGCGGCGAATGTGGCGCGTGCCGCGGAGCGCGTCGGCGAAGCGGCGGCGCGCGGCGCGCAAATTATTTGTTTGCAGGAGCTGTTCGGCTCGCAATACTTTTGCCGCGTGGAGGACGCGGACCTGTTTGGGTTGGCGGAATCGATTCCCGGGCCGACCACCGAAGCGATGGGCAAAGCTGCGCGGGAAAAGGGAGTGGTGATTGTCGCGTCGGTTTTCGAGCGGCGCGCGGCGGGGATTTATCACAATTCCGCCGCGGTGCTGGACGCGGATGGATCCATGCTCGGCGTTTACCGCAAGATGCACATCCCGGACGACCCACTTTATTACGAAAAATTTTATTTCACGCCGGGAGATCTCGGATTTCCCACATTTCAGACAAAGTTTGGGCGCATTGCGGTGCAGATTTGCTGGGACCAGTGGTATCCGGAAGGCGCGCGGCTCGCGAGCATGCACGGCGCGAACGTGATTTTTTATCCGACGAGCATCGGCTGGCATCCGCGCGAAAAAGCGGAGTTCGGCGCGGCGCAGCTCGATGCGTGGAAAACGATTCAGCGTTCGCATGCGATTGCCAACGGAGTTTACGTCGCGGTGGCAAATCGTGTTGGACTTGAAGGGCCCGCGGATTCGGGGTTGGAATTCTGGGGCAATTCATTTGTCGCCGGGCCATTCGGCGAAGTGATTGCCGAAGCGTCAAACACGAACGAAGAGATTCTTGTTACGGAATGCGATCCATTCCGCATTGAAGACACGCGGCGCAACTGGCCGTTTCTGCGCGACCGTCGCATTGATGCTTATCCACCGCTTCTTGAGCGCTGGCTCGGCTGATGCCTACGGCCGCCATCAAACCATCCGCACACGCAGGCTATCGAATGCCCGCGGAATGGGAACCGCACGAAGCGACCTGGCTCGGGTGGCCTCACGAAAAAACCGACTGGCCCGGGAAATTCGCTCCGATTCCGTGGGTGTACGGGGAAATTGTGCGGCATCTCGCGCGCGTAGAGCGCGTGCGAATTTTGGTGCAGCATCGCGCGGAAGAAGAATCCGCGCGGCGCATCTTGAAGAAGGCGGGGGCGGATCTCGCCGCGGTGGAATTTTTCTGCGTGCCTACAAATCGCGGATGGACGCGCGACTTCGGCCCAACATTTGTGCGCGATGCAAGTGGCGGAGTGACCGCGCTCAATTGGCTCTTCAATGCATGGTCGAAATATGACGATGGCGCAAAGGACGCCGCAGTAGCCACGAGGCTCGCGAAAGACTGGAAGCGCTGGAAGATTCCCGTCGTGCAACCAGCGCATCGCGGGCGGCGAGTGGTGCTGGAGGGTGGCAGCATTGAGGCGAACGGGCGCGGCCTGGTGATGACGACTGAGGAATGCTTGCTAAGCAAAGAGCAGGAGCGCAATCCGGCATTTTCACGCGCGGATTACGAGCAGGTTTTTCGCGAATACCTGGGGGCAAAGCAAGTGATCTGGCTCGGGCGGGGAATATCGGGAGACGACACGCACGGGCATATTGACGACCTCGCGCGATTCACGGCGGCGGATTCAATCGTCACCGTCGCGGAAGCGGATCGAGCCGAAGCAAATTTCGAGCCGCTGCAAGAAAACTTGGCGCGGCTGCGCGAGGCGCGAGACCAGGACGGCGAGCCGATGCGCGTCACGCGCCTGCCGATGCCGGCTCCAGTTTATTTTGCGGGGCAACGGCTGCCGGCGAGCTACGCGAATTTTTACGTCGCGAATCGAATTGTGCTTGTGCCGACATTCAATGATCCGAACGATCGCGTGGCACTCAACACGCTGGCCGAACATTTTCACGACCGGCAAGTGGTGGGGATTGCGGCGCAGGATCTTGTGCTTGGCCTGGGCACAATTCATTGCATGACGCAGCAGCAGCCTGCGCGCAGCTGAGCTCAATTCGCAGAAATTGCCTTCGCATGAAATGCAGCAAACGCGTGAATTAATTTAATGGCCGACGCAACCAAAAATCCCTCCAGCAATCCGGCAGCGACGCCCGGCGCGCCTTCGCCTGCAAACCTGACGGGACTTTCCGCTACTGAGGCACGTGCACGGCTGGCGCAATACGGGCCGAATGATCCAACTCCTCACCGACGCCACTCCGGCTTACGCCAGATTCTTCTTCTGATTGCAAATCCGCTGATCATCATCCTTCTCGTGGCCAGCGTCGTTTCGATTTTCCTCGGCGACAAAGTGGATGCCGGGATCATCATCGTGATCGTGGTGCTAGGAATCGCGGTCAACTTCTTTCAGACATACCGTTCCGAGCAAGCGATCAAGAGATTGCGCGAACAGGTTGCGCCGACGGCGACGGTACTTCGCGACGGCGAATGGAGAGAATTGCCGCGCATCAAGGTTGTGCCCGGGGACTTAGTGCGGCTAAGTGCGGGAGATCTGATTCCGGCGGACGGGGCGGTGCTCGCGGCGCGCGACCTTTTCGTGCAGCAGGCCGCGCTGACCGGTGAATCGCTCCCGACGGAAAAGGAACCGGGGGCGGACGATCCCGCGCTGCACAAGAATCCGTCGGCGGCGAATATGGTTTTCCTGGGCACGTCTGTTGTGAGCGGCACCGGGCAAATCCGCATTTTCGCCACGGGACGAAATACTTCGTTCGGTGACATCGCAGCGCGCCTGGCGGAAGCCCCGGGCGAGACGGAATTTGAGAAGGGCCTGCGGCGGTTCAGCAGTCTGCTTCTACGCGTAATTTTTTTCATGGTTTTGTTCATCCTGGTGATGTCACTGGCGCTGAAGCACAATGCGTTTCAGTCGCTTCTTTTTGCTGTGGCGCTGGCGGTCGGGTTGACCCCGGAGTTTCTTCCGATGATTACCACCGTGATCCTGGCGAGCGGAGCGATACGGATGGCGCGCGAGAAGGTGATCGTCAAACACCTTGCCGCGATTCAGAATTTCGGAAGCATTGATATTTTCTGCTCGGACAAGACGGGCACGCTGACGGCGGGGCGGATGACGCTTGAAAGTAGTGTGGATCCGGCGGGCACGAATTCGGAATGGGCGCCAACGCTTGGCTATATCAACAGCAAGTATGAGACGGGGATTCGCAGTCCGCTGGATACTGCGATTTTGGAACGCGCGTGCCCTGCGGCCGACGGATACGAGAAACGCGACGAAATTCCGTTTGATTTTGAGCGGCGGCGCGTGAGCGTGGTTGTCGAGAAGAAGACCGAGGGCGGCGTAGAGAGATTGCTCGTCGCGAAGGGCGCGCCGGAAGGGCTGCTGCCCTTGTGCGGGCAACATCAGTGCGGGCCTTTGCCGGCAATAATGGACGCTGCCGCCACACAGACCGCGCGCGGAACCTATGAAGCGCTGAGCAGGAAGGGATTTCGAGTGCTGGCGGTGGCGTTTGCGAAAGTGCCGGAGCAGGCGAAATACACCAAGGAAGATGAGAAGGAATTGGTGCTCGCGGGATTTCTGGCGTTCTCGGATCCCATTCTGCCAGACACGATCACGGCGCTTGCGGAGCTGAAGAGCGACGGCGTGGAAGTGAAAATCCTGACGGGGGACAACGAGCTGGTGGCGCGGCACGTCTGCGAGCAGGTTGGGTTGGACTCGAGCCGCGTGGTGCTCGGCGAAGAGCTGCAGAAAACGGACAACGCTGCAATGGGCGCGCTCGTCGAGCGCACGACAGTATTTGCGCGCGTATCGCCGGCGCAGAAGCACCGGATCATACTCGAACTGCGCGGGCGAGGGCGGGTGGTGGGCTACATGGGCGACGGAATCAACGATGCTCCGTCGCTGCATTCGGCGGACGTGGGAATCTCGGTGCCCACGGCGGTGGACGTGGCGCGCGACGCGGCGGACATTATTCTGGTCGAGCCGGGGCTGGGCGTGCTGCATCGCGGAATCCTGGAAGGGCGCAAAGCGTCGGGCAACGCGATGAAGTATTTGTTGATGGACACCAGCTCGAATTTCGGAAACATGCTGAGCATGGCGGCGGCGTCGGTGTTCCTGCCGTTTCTACCGATGCTGCCGACTCAAATTTTGTTGAATAATTTTCTCTACGATCTCTCGCAGGTAACAATTCCCACGGACAATGTGGACGAGGAATACATCACTAAGCCGCAGCGATGGGACATGAAGCTGATCCGCAACTTCATGCTTTTTCTCGGGCCGATCAGTTCGATATTTGATTTTCTGACGTTTTACGTGATGCTGCGCCTGTTGCACGCGGGCGAGCCGGAGTTTCACACGGGGTGGTTTGTGGAGTCGCTGGCGACGCAAACGCTGGTGCTGTTTGTGATTCGTACGATGCGGAATCCATTCCGGAGCCGGCCATCGTCGCCACTGACGATCGCGACGCTCGCGATTGTGGCGGTCGCCGTCGTGCTGCCATTCACTCCGCTGGCCGGGCCGCTCGGTTTCACGCCGCTTCCGGCGATCTTTTATCTCTTCCTGGCGGGCGCCACAGTGACATATCTTGGATTGGTCGAAATTGGAAAGCGGATTTTGGTGGCGGAGCAATTAAAGGCGTAGCGAAACAGCTTTGTCGAGCATCCCATTCATAGGAAAGGTTTAAGGGTAAATGAAGATTGCAATCGCAGCCGACCACGCTGGGTACGAGCTGAAGGCCCGGATTGTCCCCCGTTTGATCAAGTTGGGGCACGAAGTGGAAGACCTCGGTACTTACGATGAAACTCCGGTCGATTATCCGGATTACGCGGAAGCCGTTGGGCGGGCTCTGCTGGATGGGCGCGCTGACCGGGGGATCATGATTTGCGGAAGCGGCGTGGGTGCAACGGTGGCAGCGAACAAAATGCCGGGAATACGGGCCTGCGTGTGCCACGATACTTACTCGGCGCATCAGGGAGTGGAGCATGACAGCATGAATGTGCTCGTGCTGGGATCGCGCGTGATTGGAGAAGAGCTGGCATTTGAATTGATCGAGAATTTTCTGGCGGCAAAATTCAGCGGCGAGGTGCGGCATGTACGACAGCTTGGAAAAATCAAGGCGCTGGAGGAGAAATATATGAAAGCGGGCGCTATGGCGAAAGGGACTGGAGAATGAACGCCACACACCGGACACCACGGGGGCCGGGCCTGACGGCCGATCTCCCGGGCGATTTGTCGGCGGCCGTTTCTGCGTCGCTGGCCGATTGGACGGCGAAGGGCAATGTGCAGCGGCTATGGGAGAAGGATGCGAAATTGTGGACGGGGACAGATGAGGGTCAGTGGCTTGGCTGGCTTGGGATTGTGGATGAGCAGCTTGCGCAGGCGGATTTATTTCGGAGCTTGTCAGCTGATGTCCGCGCGGCGAAATTCTCTCATGCACTGCTGCTGGGGATGGGCGGGTCCAGTTTGTGCCCCGAAGTGATGAAGCTGACTTTTGGGCAGGTTGACGGGTTTCCCGAGATGTTCGTGCTTGATTCGACCGATCCCGCACAGGTGCTTGCGACGGAGAGGAAAGTTGATTTGGCGCGGACGCTGTTTATCGTGTCGAGCAAATCGGGGACGACGCTCGAACCGAACATTTTCCACCAATATTATTACGAGCGCGTGAAGCAGGTGGTGGGCGCAAAGGAAGCCGCGAAGCGATTCATCGCGATAACGGATCCCGGATCGCAATTGGAGAAAGTGGCGAAAGAAGAGGGGTTCCGGCGGATTTTGCATGGAGTGCCGAGCATTGGCGGGCGGTATTCGGCGCTGTCACATTTCGGGATGGCTCCGGCTGCGGTGCAGGGGATTGACGTGGTGCGTTTTTTACGGCACACAGCTGAGATGGTGCGCGGGTGCGGCGCGGATATTCCGGCGGAGCAAAACCCGGGAGTGAAGCTGGGCGTGATACTGGGAACGCTTGCGGCGCACGGGCGCGACAAGGTGACGCTGATTGCCTCGCCCGGGATTCATGATTTGGGCGCTTGGCTGGAACAGTTGCTCGCGGAATCCACGGGGAAACAGGGCAAGGGATTGATTCCGGTGGACCGGGAATTGTTAGGACCGGCAAAGGACTATGGCAACGACCGCGTGTTTGTGTACATCCGGCTAAATTCGGAGCCGGACTTCGAGCAGGATGCCAGTGTGACGGCGCTCGAGGAATCGGGGCAGCCGGTTATTCTGATTGAAGTGGAGGATATTTACGCGCTCGGGCAGGAATTTTTTCGGTGGGAGATTGCGACGGCGGTGGCGGGAGCGATGATTGGGATTGACGCGTTCAATCAGCCGGATGTGGAGGCGAGCAAAATCGAGACGCGTAAGCTGACGTCGGAATATGAAAAGACGGGCTCGTTGCCTGCGGAGAAACCTTTCTATCAAGGGAGCGCTGCGGAGGCGGGCATCAAGCTTTTTGCCGACGGGCGAAATTCTAGCGAATTGGCGCGCGCCGCAGGAGGATCGGCTTCGCTGGCGAATTATTTGCGGGCACATTTTTCGCGGATGGGCAATGGCGACTACTTTGCACTTCTTGCATACATTGAGATGAACGATGTGCACGAGGCGACGCTGCAGGGAATGCGCCACGCGGTGCGCGATGCAAAGGGTGTGGCGACGTGCCTGGGATTCGGGCCGCGGTTTCAGCACTCGACGGGACAGGCATATAAGGGCGGGCCGAACACGGGGGTGTTTTTGCAAGTGACATGCGATGACGCGAAGGATGTGGCGATTCCGGGACAAAAATTTACGTTCGGCGTGGTGAAGGCGGCGCAGGCGCGCGGGGATTTTGCCGTACTGGCCGAGCGCGGGCGGCGGGCGCTGCGCGTGCATCTGGGTGCGGACGTGAGTGCGGGATTGGTAGCGCTAGGAGTGGCTGTGCGCGCGGCGGTCGAATAGATTTCGAGTTGCACCCGCGCAATTGAAGTTGTGTTGAAGAAGGGGTGAGGCTGATGCAAATCGGAATGGTGGGGCTGGGGCGCATGGGCGCGAACATGGCGCGGCGGTTGATGCGCGGCGGGCACAAGTGCGTGGTGGGCGATCTGAGCGCGGCGAACGTGCAGCAGATGGCGGGCGAGGGCGCGACGGCGTCCAATTCGCTGGACGATTTTGTGGCGAAGCTCGCGCCGCCGCGCGTGGCATGGATCATGGTGCCCGCTGGTGATGCGACGGAACAGACCGTGCGCGCGCTGGGGGAGCGGATGCAGCGCGGAGACACCATCATTGACGGCGGAAACTCTTTTTTTAAGGATGACGTGAGGCGCGCCGCGTTGCTTGTGCCGAAAGGCATCGCGTACGTGGACGTGGGAACGAGCGGCGGCGTGTGGGGATTGGAGCGCGGGTACTGCATGATGATTGGCGGGCCGCAGAAGGTGGTGGAAGGGCTCGACGCGATTTTTCAGACGCTGGCGCCAGGGCGCGGGACGATTCCGCGGACTCCGGGACGCGAGAAAATTGCGGGGAATTCGACGGGCACATCGGAGGATGGATACATTTATTGTGGGCCGTCAGGGTCGGGGCATTTTGTGAAAATGATTCACAACGGGATTGAATACGGGTTGATGCAGGCGTATGCGGAGGGGTTTGACATTCTGCGGAACGCCGGGACGAGTGCGCTGCCGGAAGAGATCCGCTACAACTTGAAATTGGAAGATATCGCCGAGGTGTGGCGGCGCGGGAGCGTGGTCAGCTCGTGGTTGCTGGACTTGACGGCGATGGCGCTGGTGGAAAATCCGACACTATCGAATTTCACTGGCGACGTGGCGGATTCGGGCGAAGGGCGCTGGACGGTTGAGGCGGCGATGGCGGAGGCGGTGCCCTGCGAGGTGATTTCGGCGGCGCTGTACACGCGATTCCGATCGCGTCAGGAACATACATTCGCGGAAAAAATTCTGAGTGCGATGCGGAATAAATTCGGCGGGCACGTAGAGGCCGTGGCAGGGAAATAGGCGCGCGGCTTTTAATAATCGGAGAAGGCGGCGAGGGATATGGAATCAAAGATAAACCCGAAGTCGGGGCCGGGAGGGGAGAGTTGCCCGTGCGTGATGGTTGTGTTCGGTGCGGGTGGCGACCTGGCGAAGCGCAAGCTGATGCCGGCGCTCTACAACCTTGAGACGGAAAACTTGCTGCCCGAAAAGTTCGGTGTTGTGGGATTTGGGCGGCGATCTTGGGCACACGAAGACTTCCGGAAGTATTGTTCGGATGCGATGCAGGAATTTCTGGGCGGAAGAATTGATGAGGCGGTGCGGAGCCGTCTTGTGGCGCGGCTTTATTTTCACGGCGGGAATTTCGACGATAAGGCGACGTTTGGCCCGCTGAAGAGTTTGCTGGAGCAGGTGGACAAAGAGCGAGGAACGGGCGGCAACTATCTTTTTTACCTAGCCACGGGCCCCGATTTCTTCGGGGAAATCGTGGATCAACTTCGTGACATTGGATTGACGGAGGAAAAGGATGGGAAGTGGCGCCGCGTAGTGGTGGAGAAACCGTTCGGGCGCGATCTGGCGTCGGCGAAGGCGCTGAATGCGGAATTGCTAAAGTCGTTGAAAGAAAAGCAGATTTACAGGATTGACCACTACCTTGGGAAAGAGACGGTCCAAAACATTCTGGCGTTCCGGTTCGGCAACGGGATTTTCGAGCCGATCTGGAACCGGCGCTACATTGACCACGTGCAGATTACAGTGGCGGAGACGGTGGGCGTCGAGCTGCGCGGAGATTATTACGATAAAGCCGGCGCGCTGCGAGACATGGTGCCGAACCACATCTTCCAGATCATCACGCTTATCGGGATGGAGCCCCCGAGCTCCTTTGACGCGGACATCGTGCGCGACGAGCAGACGAAAGTTTTGCACGCGCTTGCGCCGATGAGCGACAAAGATGTGGCGGAACGTGTGGTGCGCGGGCAATACGGCGACGGGATGGCGGAGGGCTCGAAAGCAGCGGCGTACCGCGCGGAGCCGCGAGTCGCGCCGACCTCGGCGACGGAAACATTTATCGCGATGAAAATCCTGATTGAAAACTGGCGCTGGGCCGACGTGCCTTTCTACATCCGCACCGGAAAGCGATTGCAGGAGCGGATTACCGAGGTGGTGATCCAGTTTCGCCGCGCGCCGCTGATGCTGTTTCACCAGACGGATGGCGGGCGCTTGCCCCCGAACCAACTGATCATTCGCATCCAGCCGAAAGAAGGGATTTCAATCCGGCTGAGCGCGAAGACGCCGGGGCCGATCGTGAAACTCAGTCCGGTGCAAATGGATTTTCGATACGAAGATTATTTCAGCGCGAAACCGAGCACGGGGTACGAACGGTTGCTATATGACGCGATGATCGGCGACGCGACACTTTTTCAACGCGCAGATGCAGTGGAGCTGGCGTGGAGCGTGGTGCAGCCGATTCTCGACGCATGGGCGGCGCACGCACCGGCGGATTTCCCCAATTACGCCGCCGGAACGTGGGGGCCGCCCGCGGCGGCGGAGTTGATCACGCGCGACGGACACGGGCGCGTGTGGTGTGAAAGTTAGTCGCGTGAACCCGCGCGAATGGAAGGCTGCGGATAATGATTCTTGCGGGTGACGTCGGCGGGACACACGCGCGGCTGGCGTTATTTGATTTGCACGGCGAAGAACTGAATTTGATTGTTGAGCAGATTTATGCCAGCCACAGTTATCCCAACCTCGAAACGATAGTCACCGAGTTTCTTCGTGGCACTTCCGCAAGACCTGATTCAGCCGGGATTGGGCTAGCAGGGCCAATCCGCGACGGGCGATGCGTAGCGACAAACCTTCCATGGATTGTGGATGCGGCAAAGTTGCGGGCGGAAACCGGTCTGCAGAACATCAAATTGCTGAATGATTTGGAAGCGAATGCGTACGGGATCGCAACACTTGCTCCCGCGGATTTCGAGGTGCTGCAAAAAGGCAGGCCGGACCCGCGCGGGAATGCGGCCGTGATTTCGGCGGGGACTGGGCTCGGCGAAGCGGGGATGAAGTGGGACGGGTCCGCGCTGCGGCCGTTTGCGTCGGAAGGCGGGCATTCGAGTTACGCACCGGAAGGAGAATTGGAAGGAGAACTCTTCCGATACCTATCGAAGCGTTACGGACACGTGAGTTGCGAGCGCGTGCTCTCGGGGCCGGGGCTGGTGAACATTTATGAATTTCTGCGCGACACCGGGCGCGGGAACGAGACGGCGGCGTTTGCGGAAGAGTTGAAGAAAGGAGATGAGTCCGCGGCGATTTCGGAAGCGGCGCTTGCGAATCGAAACGATCTCTGCGTTGCGGCGCTGGACATTTTTGTGCGAGTTTACGGAGCGGAGGCCGGAAACGTGGCATTGAAATTTCTGGCGACAGCGGGCGTGTATCTCGGCGGAGGCATCGCGCCGAAGATTTTGCCGAAATTGAGAGAGCCGGCATTCCTGGAGTCGTTTCTCGAGAAGGGGCGGATGCGGCAGTTGCTGGAAGCGATCCCGGTGCTGGTGATCCTGAATGAGAATACGGCGCTGCGGGGCGCGGCGCGGGGCGTGTTGCTGCAAACAAAGCGAGATTGACAACCGGAGTGCCTCAAGTTAAGTTACTTTCGTAAGCGAACACTTACGTGCAAGCCAAGAAAAAGCGGATTCCATCAGCGGACCGGCGGAAACAGATCCTAGCCGTGGCGCGGCGCCTTTTTTCCCAGAAGGGTTTTACGGGCGTGACAACGCGGGAGATCGCCGACAAGGCGGGGATGAATGAGGCGATCCTGTTCCGCCATTTTCGCGGCAAAGACGCCCTTTACTGGGCGGTGATCGAAGAAATTAGCCGCGCGGTGAACTCGAAGCAGGAGTTGCTCGGGACCATTGCAAAGCGCCAAGCTGCGGCAAGTGATGAGGATTTTTTCACGAGCATTGCGGAAGGGATTCTGGAGCGGGCGGCGCGGCGTCCCGCGCTGATCCGGTTGTTATATTTTTGCGCGCTCGAGCGTCATACGCTGTACCGGCGATTCTTCCGGACTTATGTAACGGGAAGCTGGGACGTTCTGGCGAAGTACATTCGGGCCGGTATGCGCGCGGGTGACTTCCGGAAAGTGAATCCAATGCTGGCGGCGCGGTCGTTTACGGGCATGGTGGGGCATTTCTACGTGATGCAGAACCTGTTTGGTGCGAAAGAGTTCCAGCGGTACAACGATCGAGCCGTTTGCCGCACGCTGGCACAAATCTGGCTGCAGGGAATGCAGAGGGGGCGGGCCTCCCGCAGTTCGACAAAGTAGAGCCAAATAAAGAAAATAGATGGATTCGCTCAAAAAAAGGGCGGAAGTTCCTGCGAATGAGGTTTCATGCACCGAAAAACCCATCTCATTAACGTCGCCATGGCGGCTGTTTGCCTGATGCTTGCGGGCGGATGCGAGAAGAAGCAGGTTGCCGCGGGGCCGCCGCCAGCGATCCCGGTGCGGGTCGCGAAGGCTGAGACGCGAACCGTGCCCATACAAGTGACGGCAATCGGCAACGTCGAGGCGTTTGCGACGGTGTCGGTGAAGCCGCTTGTTGCGGGAGAGCTTCAGTCCATCCATTTCGCGGAAGGGCAGGACGTAAAAAAGGGCGATTTGCTGTTCGTGATTGACCGCAAGCCATTTGAGGCGGCGCTGGAACAAACGCAGGCAAACATGGCAAAGGACAAAGCGACGGCAATCAACGCGCGGGCGGAAGCCGGCCGCTACTCGAATTTATTCTCCCAAGGAGTGATTTCCCGCGAGCAGGCAGAACAAGCGACGAGCACTGCCGATGCGGCGGAAGCGACCGTGAAAGCAGACCAGGCTGCGGTGGACTACGCCAAGCTCAACCTCGAATACTGCACAATTAGTTCGCCGATTGACGGGCGCACGGGAAGCTATCAAGTGAAGCCGGGCAACTTGGTGAAGGCGAATGACGTGCCCGTGCTGATTGTGATCAACCAGATTTCGCCGATCTACCTCGATTTTTCGGTGCCGGAGACATATCTGGCGAACATCAAGAAATATATGTTGGAAAGCACGCTGCACGTGCAGGCGACGATTCCAAGTGACCCTGGAGCGCCGGAAATGGGGACGGTCACGTTTGTGGATAACACGGTGGACATCACGACGGGGACGATTCGCCTGAAGGCCACGTTTGCGAACGAGAAGCGACGGCTGTGGCCGGGGCAATACGTCAACACAGTGCTCACACTGTCGGCCATCACGAACGCCACGGTGGTACCGTCGCAAGCGTTGCAGACGGGGCAGAATGGCCAATTCATATTTGTAATTGGCGATGACGGAACGGCGGAATCGCGCAATGTGACGACCAGCCGGACGACTGAAGGTTTCACGGTGATCGAGAAGGGCGTGAAGCCGGGGGAAACCGTTGTGACGGACGGACAACTACGATTGATTCCGGGCTCAAAAGTATCCATTTTGGCGGACGCGACTCAGGGCGGAGCGAAGCAAAATTCCCCAGGCGCTTCGACGACCGCACACTGATTGCCGCAAACGGACTGCTGCACCTAATGGGCGCAAATTGATGGCGCCGCACGATTTTGTGGGATGACGGCGGGGAACCGGGCTAAGCAATGAATATCGCGGAACTCTTTATTCGGCGGCCGGTGGCGACAGCGCTGGTGATGTTCGCCATTCTCCTGTTTGGAGCGGCGGGCTATCGTCTGCTTCCCGTCAGCGACCTCCCCAATGTGGACTTTCCGACCATTCAGGTGACCGCGCTGCTGCCGGGCGCGAATCCAGACAACATGGCGTCATCGGTGGCGCTGCCGCTCGAGAAGCAATTCTCGACAATTGCGGGCCTGGATTCGATGACTTCCATAAACACTCTGGGGAGCTCAACGATCACGCTGCAATTTACGCTGGAGCGGAATTTGGACGCGGCGGCGCAGGACGTGCAAGCGGCGATGACGCAGGCCGCGGCATTTCTTCCGTTGGGGATGCCGACACCGCCTTCCTTCAAAAAAGTAAATCCGGCCGATCAGCCGATCCTCTATTTGGCGCTGAGTTCCCCTACACTTCCGCTTTCCACGGTGGACGAATACGCGGAAAATTTTATGGCGCAGCGCATCTCGATGGTCAGCGGCGTCGCGCAAGTGCAGGTGTATGGTTCGCAGAAATATGCGGTGCGCATTCAGCTTGACCCGGACGAGATGGCCACGCGCCAGATCGGGATCAACGATGTGTACTCCGCGGTGGCCAATGGCAACGTAAATCTTCCCACCGGGACTCTCTGGGGTCCGCATCAAGCGGTGACCGTGCAAGAAAATGGGCAACTATTTGATGCGAAGTCATACGAGCCGCTCGTGATTACCTATCGCAATGGATCGCCCGTGCGGCTGGCCGACTTAGGGCGGGTGCTCGACAGCGTGGAGAACGACAAGATTGCCGGCTGGTTCAATAACACGCGGTCGGTGGTGTTGGGGATCCAGAAGCAACCGGGAACAAATACGGTGGCGACGGTGAACAGCATCAACGCGCTGTTGCCAACGTTCCGGGAGGCGATGCCGCCTTCGATACGGCTGGACACTCTTTATGACCGGTCAATCTCCATCCGCGAGTCCGTGAACGATGTGAAATTCACGTTGTTGTTGACCGTCGGACTGGTGGTGATGGTCATATTCCTTTTCCTGCGAAACGTTTCCGCGACGGTGATTCCGAGCCTTGCGCTGCCGATGTCCATCGTGGGCACATTCGCGGTGATGTACCTGCTCGACTATTCGATAGACAACCTTTCACTGATGGCGCTTACGCTTTCGGTCGGTTTCGTGGTGGACGACGCGATTGTGATGCTCGAAAACATCGTGCGACACATGGAGCACGGCGAAAGCGCGCTCGAAGCGGCGTTGAACGGGTCCAAGGAGATCGGCTTCACGATTCTCTCGATGACGATCTCTCTGGCCGCGGTTTTCATTCCCGTATTGTTCATGGGCGGGATCATTGGCCGGCTGCTGCACGAATTTTCGGTGACAATCATTTCCGCGATTCTGGTTTCGGGATTTGTGTCGCTGACGCTTACTCCGATGCTTTGCAGCCGCTATCTCCGTCCGCCAAAAGACCAGAAGCATGGCGCGCTGTTCAACTTTTTTGAGCGCATTCAGGATGGCCTTACGCATGTTTATGACGTCACGCTGCGGGCGGCCTTGCGGCACCGCTTCGCCACGCTGATGTTTTCTTTCGTGATTCTGGGAGCGACCGTTTTCCTTTTCAGGCAAATGCCGAAGGGTTTCCTGCCGAGCGTGGACAACGGCTCCATCTTCGGGTTCACGGAGGCCGCGCAGGGGATCTCGTATGAAGCGATGGTGAAACACCAGGCGGAATTGAACGCGATCATCCAAAAGAACCCGTACGTGGAGAACGTGATGTCATTCGTCGGGTTCGGAAACGTGAATCAGGGGATTGTGTTTCTTCTCATCAGGCCGATTCCGGGCAGGCCGAGCGTGGACGAAATCATGAACCAGCTTCGCCCGCAAATGGCCGCGGTTCCAGGGATCCGCGTGTTCCTGCAGAACCCGCCACCGATTCAAATCGGCGGTCAGCTTACCAAGAGCCTTTACCAGATGACGCTGCAAAGCACGAACACCCAGCAGCTTTATGATTCGGCGCAGAAATTTGAAATGGCCTTGCACGACGTGCCGGGGCTGATGGATGTGACAAGCGACCTGCAAATCAAGAATCCCCAGATAAACGTGGCAGTAGACCGCGACAAAGCATCCGCACTCGGGCTGACCGCGGAACAAGTGCAGGACGCGCTTTACTCTGCCTACGGGAACCGGCAGGTCTCAACAATTTACGCGGCGACCAATCAATACCGCGTGATCATGGAGCTTCTTCCGAAGTACCAGCTCGATGCGAATTCGCTGGCGCTTCTTTACGTGAGGTCCGGTTCCGGGCAACTGGTGCCTTTGAATACAGTCGCAACGCTGACGCCAACATTGGGCCCGCTCTCCGTGACGCATCTGGGCCAGCTCCCATCCGTAACGATTTCATTCAACTTGAAGCCCGGGGTTTCACTGAGCCAGGCTGTGGACCGCGTTCGAGACATGGGGTTGCGCACGCTGCCCAGCAACGTGACGACAAGCTTTCAAGGCACGGCGCAGGCATTCGAGCGATCTTTCGCCGGCCTCGGCGTGCTGCTGTTGATGGCGATCCTAGTGATTTACATCGTGCTGGGCGTGTTGTACGAGAGCTTCATCCATCCCATCACGATTCTTTCAGGCTTGCCTTCCGCGGGCTTCGGCGCGCTGGTGACGTTGATGCTGTTTCACAAAGAGCTGAACCTGTTCGGCTTCGTCGGCATCATCATGCTCATCGGAATCGTAAAGAAAAACGCCATCATGATGATTGACTTCGCGCTCGAAGCGCAGCGCACGCAGGGAAAACCCGCCGCGGAAGCGATTTACGAAGGCTGCCTGGTCCGATTCCGTCCCATCATGATGACGACGATGGCGGCCCTGATGGGGACGCTGCCGATCGCGCTGGGCTTCGGCGCGGGGGGCGATTCACGGCAGCCGCTGGGGCTTTCCGTAGTCGGCGGCCTGCTCTTCTCGCAGGTGGTGACGCTCTATTTGACGCCAGTGTTTTACATTTACATGGAAAAGCTTCAGGGCTTTTCCGGCAGACTTTTCGGCAGACGAGCAAGGAAGGCTGAACCAGCAATCGCAGACGGACCGCTTTCTGTTGGAAGTCCGCGAGTCCGAATGCCGGAATAACAAGAAGACACCTCAGGATTGCATAGAACCCAGTTTTGCGAACCTGTACCAGGGTGCAACTTTCGGGCAGCTAAGTCCTTTATTTTCAGTGGCCAAGCGTACTATTGACCCCGCGCGTTTCCGGTTCCTAGAATGGGAGCTGGTGGTGGGGTATGGCTGTCAGCGTGCGAGGGTTGCATCTCGCCCATTATGCAAGGGTTTGCTAGACGGCCACGCCCCCATTGAGGCCGGTCGTGACAATTTCCCGAGTCGTAGCCCAAGAAGCGAAGTTCCAGAATAAGCGCCGCGGTGTGCGCGTTAACTCGAGAGTTCCTGTCGAATTGGTCTGGAAAGGCGAAGGGGATCAGACCCGGTTGGACGTGCATACACGCGTCGTAGGCCCTTACGGCTGCATGGCCGTTATCCCCAAAGAGTTTGGCGTCGAGCAGCAATTGGAAATCACCAACCGCGCAAACCTAAGGTCCAATCCTGGCGTAATCGTATGGAAAGGGAAGCAGCGAGTAGAAGGCTGGGAATACGGCATTGAACTAATCGAGCCCGAGATGGATTTCTGGGGGCTCGAACTGTGAGCGCTGCGAAGTCCACGACGAAGCACGGATCTTCCAAACGCGGCGGGATTTCAATGGCGGAAGACAGGCGGCAGAGCCAGCGCGTAATGGCTCGCATTTCCGTTGTGCTCCACCACTCCAGAAAGGGGAAGCCGGAATCCATACCCGCATATACGGTTTCCGTCAACGACCACAGCGCCATGATTTGCGCGGCAGTGGATTTGCCTGCGGGGGCGCGGTGCGAAATCGAACATAAGATGACGAAGGAGCGCAAATCCGTGCGCGTGACGCGCCAGGGGCAGGGCTCCCCAGATGGATTCCAGATACCCGTTGAATTTGAAACGCCCTCAGCCGATTTCTGGCATATATCGTTCCCACCCTCCGACTGGAAGCCGAACGATTCTTAATCCGCAACGATTTTTCAGATCTCGTGTTTAATAGGGGCATGCGGAAGCATTTGCCCGTCCTCATCATTTCCGGACCAAATGACTCACATCCAAGCACCCTTGGGGAAGAAACCAGCATCCAAGTAGCCGGGCAGAGGCTGTATCCGAAAGTCACAATCAGGAATCGAATCCAGGCGATTTGCGCGCCGTATTGGATTACGGCGCGCCGCGCCTTATCAGGCGGGGTCATGCGAAAATACTTTCGATCTGCTATGAGGGCTCATTTAGCACTGGCTTTCCTATTTGCTTTCACTCTCCAAGCGTTCGCACAAACGAACAACCAGGTTCAGCCACGCATCACCGCACAGGTGAATGCGGGAAACCTTGTACTCCTGAAGGGCAATACACATCCATTGGCGCGAGCGAAGAATGACAAAGGCATCGCCCCGGACAGCCTGCCCGCGGAGCGGATGCTGCTGGTATTGCAGCGAAGTCCGGATCAGGAGGCCACGCTTCGGAAGTTGATCGATAACATGCATTCGAAAGCCTCCGCCAATTTCCATCAGTGGCTTACGCCGGGGCAGTTCGGGCAGCAATTTGGAGTGGCGGACGCCGACATCCAGATCGTGACGGCTTGGTTGGAGTCGCAAGGTTTTCAAGTGAACCGTGTGGCCACGAGCAAGATGTTCATCGAATTCTCGGGCACGGCCGGACAGATCCGGAATGCTTTCCATACGGAGATTCACAAGTACGTCGTGAATGGCGAGGAACACTGGGCCAATGCGTCCGACCCGTCGATTCCCGCCGCGCTGGGGTCCGTTGTCGCGGGCGTGAACACGATGAATAATTTCCGCAAGAGGCCGGCGATTCGCAAGGGCCAAGTTGTTCGCGCGGCGGAGACTACCGGTCAAGGAAAGCCTCAATTCACAGTTCCCAATTGCATCAACCCGGCTTTTAACAATCCAATTTTTAACAATACATGCTTCGGGCTTGGCCCCGCGGATTTCGCAAAGATTTACAACATTCCAGCGGGAGCGAATGGCAACGGCCAAACCATTGCGATTATCGGGGATTCGGATATCTGTACGGTCGGGGGAAGTCAGACTGTGCTTCCGCTTGGCTGCACGCAAGACGACATCGTGGCGTTCCGCACTCTCTTCGGTTTGGGCGCAAACCATACGCAAGTGTTCGTGGATGGGGCCGATCCCGGAATTAATGGCGATGAGACCGAGGCGCTTTTGGATACGGAATGGACCGGGGGAGTGGCGCCGAATGCGACGGTGCTATTTGTAACTGCCGGCGACACGGAAGTTACCGCGGGCATTGACCTGGCAGCGATGCGCGTTGTGGACAACAACCTGGCCCCCGTGATGAACGAGAGCTTTGGGGCTTGCGAACAAAACATAGGAAATGCGGGGAATAATTTTTATTTTTCCCTTTGGGAGCAGGCGGCCGCGCAGGGCATCACCGTCAACATTTCCTCGGGGGATAACGCCTCCGCCGGTTGCGACGATGAGAACAGCGAATCAGAGGCATTTCAGGGCGTAAATGTGAATGGGATCGCCTCAACGCCCTTCGATGTGGCTGTGGGAGGCACCGATTTTGATTACACCGTCGCCGGTTATCCCTCAACTTATTGGAATGCGGCCAACAACGCGGGGACCGGCCTTTCGGCGAAGAGTTACATTCCGGAGACCCCTTGGAATAATTCCTGCGGGCAAATCAATTCCGTCATAACCGGTAGTTGCGCGAACCTTCCCGCCAACCAGGATTACCTCCTGAACATTGTTGGAGGCTCAGGTGGGTTTAGCGGCTGCGCCTTCTTTAATGGTGCCGAATGCTTTGGTTATGGAACACCGCCCTGGCAAGCCGGGTTGGGCGTTCCACCCGCCAACGCGGCATTGGGCGGGTTTCGGTACATCCCTGATGTGTCCCTTTTTGCGTCGGACGGAGAAGAAAGCAACAGCTTCTACGTTGTCTGCCAGTCGGATGCGGGCGCAACCTGCATGGGTCCTTCTATCCCCTTCCTGGAAGTAGGCGGAACTTCCGCCTCCGTGCAGGTGTTTGGTGGCATCATGGCGCTTGTAAACCAGGCTATGGTGAATGCGGGAAAAAGTGCGAAGCAGGGCAATGCCAACTATATGCTTTACGCGCTATTCGGCCTTCAAACGGCGGGGGGTCTGAATTGCAACTCTTCTCTTTTTACCCCTGCAACGCCCCTTTCTCCCAACTGCAGTTTCAATGACATAACAAAGGGCACGAATTCTGTGCCCTGTTTCTCGGGCACGAATTATTGCTATACGCCGACGCTGACGCTCACGCAGCCCAACGCAACCTTCACGGCCCTCACGAGCACTCCAGCCTATGTAACAACCCCCGGGTATGACATGGCCACCGGGCTGGGGTCGGTGAACGTCGCGAATCTGATTACAAACTGGGTGGCTGAAGCGGGAAGTTTTGTTCCGACCAGTACGACCCTTTGCCTTTCACAGACGCCGAACCCGCCAACAAGTTGCAGTCCAGCTCAACCATTCACGTTCCCGCATGGGACGCAGGTCTTTGTGAATGCGGCTGTCACTCCAACTTCGGGAACGGTCAATGCTGGTGATGTATCCCTGATCGGCAACGGCTCATTTTCTTCGTTTCCGCCAAACACGACTCCCACCGCAGGAGTTGATCATTTTGACGCAGCAACCGGGAACTCTGACATTTACAATGTGGCGAACGGTGTGACACCTGCAGGAGCTTTTACATTTGAACTGGTTGGCGGGTCTTATTCGATCACTGCTCACTTTCCCGGCGTTAATGGCGGGGCGGGGCAGCTCTTTGGAGTGAGCGATTCGACCCCCATCCCCGTGATCATAACCCCGGAGGCAAGCACGACGACGCTTAGCGTGCTCGAGACTAGCTTGGCGACTGGGAACACGGCCCCAATTTCATCGCTGACATCGTTGCCCTATGGCAGCACACTATTGACCGTGCGCGTGGATGTCGTCGGTACGACGGTTCACGTGGTGCCTTGCCCAACGCAAGCGAACCCAAACCAGACATGTCCATTTCAATTTGAGACGGGGACCGGTCTCATATCCATCACGGATTCGGGCGCCGGGCTAGCCGCCGTTCCGCTTAACAGCGCGGGGTATGCGGAGTTCAATACGCCGATGTTTAATTTCCCGGGAAACGCGGTGGTGACCACGGTTCCCGCTCTGGCGCCTGGGAACCACAGTTTAAGTGCTTCATTTCCGGGGGATCCGAGCTATCAGGCGAGCGCAACTGCTGTCGGCAGCCCATTCCAACTGACGATCACTCAGGCTCCGACATATCCTACGATTCCCAACGCGCCCACGACTGCCAGCGCAAATGTGTCGTTCAATGTCACCGCGTTCGTCGACACCACTCCCAACCTGGCCACGACATCGGGAAGTGTTGGCAATGCCCCCAGTGGCACGATAACCTTTTTCAACGGGACAACCCAGATTGGAAACCCCGTCGGCGTGACCGCAACTAAGGATGCGGATGGATTCGTCGCGGCGCAGGCTACAAGCCCTGCGATCTCTCTCACGGCCACGGGCAGCATCATCGCAAAGTACGAGGGCGACGCAAATTATATGCCGTCCACATCGCCGACATACACGGTGACCGTGGGCGGCGCAGCGGATTTCTCTCTCGGCAACACGCCGCCAAGTCCCAATCCGGTGACAATCTCGTCTCCGGGCCTATCTGGAAGTTCGACCATCACCGTTTCTTCTTTGAACGGATTCACAGGAACGGTGAATTTGAGTTGCAGTGTTGTGTCGCCGCTAAATCTTTCGGATCCACCTACCTGTGCCATGAGCGCTCCGGGCAACGTGGTGTTGACAAACGCCACGACGAGCGGGACGGGGAGCGTGACCATGTTCACGACCGCGGCTTCAAGCTTGTGGATCAAGCCGGTCGGCTCACCGCGACAGCCCTTCGGACTCTTGTGGATTGGCGCTCTCGCAATGATCCTTTTCGCGGGACTTCTGCTGATTCTCTTCATGCCATCCCGAAAGCGATTCGGATTTGCCGTGATTGCGATTCTCCTCCTTACCACGGGCATCGCGATGGTTGGATGCGGCGGCAGCGGTGGCGGCCAGGTCAGCACTGGGAATCCTGGATCGACGCCCGCGTCATACATCGTAACCGTCACTGCAACCAGCGGAGCGAGCTCCCACTCAGTGCAAGTCACATTTAACCTTAACTAGAAGTTTCATCCACATGGCATAGACAGGCCCCGGACAACCCGGGGCCTGTTTTGTTTTCAGCCTGAGCGAAACCTCGTGCGCGTCTGCTCAAGTGTCGCAGTAAGCGCCTCCCTTTAGGAACACTATACTAATATATATACAAGTTAATAAATTCATTGTAAGTACTTATCATTCGGACTACAGTGTGCAGAACGGCGTGAGTGGGGAAGGGGACACCTCTATGCTCCGCACGAAGAATCTGCTCATTCAAATTGGATGGGGTCTTACGATTGCACTGACTGCGGCGCTCGCGTTTTCCAGTCAGGGGGCACCGCCGCAATACACGGGAGTGTGGGCGCCGATTGGGCCGCAGACGACCTTGCCCTCGGGAGATCCGACGGGGACGCCGGGCGCGACATCGGGACGCGTAACGGCGATCGCAATTGATCCCACGGACGCGACGGGCAAGACCGTATTCATCGGCGGCGCCGAGGGCGGCGTGTGGAATACGACTACCGGCGGCATCTCCGTGAATGGCGGGGCTGCGTGGACGCCGCTGACGGACAACCAGCCTTCTCTTGCAATTGGCGCGCTGGCTATCGCGATTGATCCCTCGAACTCTCAAGACGCCAGTCATCGAGTGATCTATGCAGCGACGGGCGAACAGGCCGGACTTGGATTCGATGTGTATTATGGCGCGGGCGTGCTCAAGTCCCTGGATGGCGGAAAAACGTGGGCACTTACTTGCCAGGGAACTGCGTTCACGAATTCATCGTGCCCGTTCATCGGGCCATTCAGTAACACATTTTTTCCGGGCGGCGGCGCGCGAATTGGATCGTTGGCCGTGAATCCCGCAAATCCGCGGATGCTGCTCGCGGGAGTTCAAATTTTCGCGAGTAGTACGGTGACCAGCGCCGAGGGGCAGCCCGGGATCTATTGCTCGCCAGATGCGGGCGCGACGTGGGCGCGGATTCTGCCCACTGGACTTGCGAGCACGGCAATGGCGACGGCGGTGTTCTACACGTCATCCACATCGGCCTATGCGGCAATCGGGCGGGCAACCGGCGATTCTACGAACGGCGTCTATGTGTCGCGGAATGCGGACCAGACATGCACGACGCAAACCTGGACGCAAGTAACCGGGATTGACGCGGCGGTAACAAAGTCGAGCATGGGGCGCATCGAGCTGGCTTCGGCGCCCGGAAATCCGAGCGTGCTCTATGCGGGGATCGCGGACGCGACCACCGGGTCCAATTCGCTTCTGCCGGGCGGCGGCGTTTTCAAGAGCATTGACGGCGGCAACTCCTGGACAAAAACCAACGCGCCCGATTTCTGTCACGCCCAATGCTGGAATTACCTTGTGCTTCGCGTGGATCCCGCGGACTCGACGGGCAATACAGTTTTTGCGGGCGGCTCGGATGCAGCTGATTCGCAAGGCAATTTGCTCACGCTGATCCGCTCGACGGACGGTGGAAATTCCTGGCAAAGCTTTTCGGCAACAAATGTTCAGGGAACTTTTTTGCACACGGGCCACCATGCGATTGCGTTCACCGCGAACGGAAGCATGATGTACGTGGCGAACGACGGCGGCGCGTGGAGTTCGGCGAATGCACCGAACCCCGCAACCGCTTCCGGCTCCCAGACATGGACGAATTTGAATGCGGGCCTCGCGGTGGCGCAATTCAATCCCGGGTTCTCGATTCATCCATCAACGCCCGCTGAAGGATTCGGCGGTACGCGGGAAAATGGCGCGCAGATTTATGCGAGCGACGGGTCGGCGCCGGTAACGTGGTCAAACACGTTTGTTTGCGGCGATGGCGGGTTCACGATCATCGATCCATTTCTTCCCACTACGTTTTTGGTGGCCTGCGGAAGCACGCCCGCTACAGCAATTCTTCGTTCGGACTTGAGCGGCGCCACCGGGAGTTTCTTCGCAGCGGCTTCGGGGATTTCCGCCACGGATCCGGTGTACACGAATCCGCCCCTCATCGCGGACCCTTCGACGCCGGGGCGTTACTACTTCGGGACGAATCAGCTTTACCAGACGAGCGACCGGGCAAACACTTGGGCAATGATCAGTTGCCACTTGGCAAACTGCTCCCAGAGCGGCGCGGGCGACCTGACTTCGGGAAATGGAAACACGCTTACAACAATTGCTGTGTCGTCCTCAAATCCCGCGGTGATTTATGTGGGCGCGACCGACGCAACGGTGCAAGTCACAAAAAATGCCGCCCAAGGCGCCACGGCCACGTTTACGAATATCTCGGCGGGCCTGCCGCCGCGCATCGTAAACAAAATCATCGTGGACCCCACGGATGCGGCCGGAAATACGGCGTATGTTGCGCTTTCTGGGTTTGCGATCGATCAGTCCTTGAATGGAGCCACGATTGATTTGAAAGGGCACATTTTCAAAACGGTGAACGGCGGCGCAAGTTGGACTGACGTGAGCTGCCACACAAGCGATTGCGCCGCGCCTCTGGTGGCCGATCTGCCGAATACTCCTGTGAATGATCTCGTGCTGGACCCGGACGATGCCGCGCACAATACGCTGTATGCCGCGACGGACAACGGGGTGTTCGTGACCACGAACGGCGGGACTACCTGGTTCACGATGGGTACGGGACTGCCAAATGTTCCCGTGCTTTCGCTCGTGTTGCACGAGCCTTCGAGGACGCTGCGCGCGGCGACACACGGGCGAAGCGCGTGGGACTACGCGCTTCCGAGTCTCGGGCTCACGCCCGCCTTCGAACTTAGCTCGCTTTCCGCCACTTCAACTTCGGCGGGGCGCAGCACGCCGCTGGAGATGACCCTGAGCGGCCGTGGATTTACTCCGAGTTCTATAGTTCTCTGGAACGGATCCTCCACAGGGCTGAGCATCGTGGGCACTCCGGCGGCTTCGTTTATCGTTGAGGACATCCCGGCAAGTTTTTTTGCGCAGCCCGGAAGCGCATCGCTCGAAGTGATGGACACTTCACATTCGCCAAACATCACGAATGCACTTGTCTTCAGCATTCCCGGATCACTTCCCGTATTGACAGGGTTACAGCCGCCGGCAGTTTCCGCGGGTCGGCTCGATTCACAAATCTTGCTGAATGGATCGAATTTCTCACAGGCGGCACAGGTGACATTCAATGGCACAGCAACCGGAGTCACCATCAATTCAGTGAATGCAGGCGGAACGCAGATTACGATCACGGTCTCTCACATCCTGCTGCAATTTGGAGGCGAATTTATTGTTGGAGTTACAAATCCTCCGCCGGGCGGCGGGCCGGCATCTCCCGGGCGGATTTTCACGGTGAATAGCGCGGGCCCGCCGCCAAACGACAACTTTGCGAATGCCACCATCGTGAACGCGGCTTCTTTTACAAGCACAGTCGACAATTTTGCCGCGACATCGGAGGCAACCGACCCCACGCCGAGTTGTGTCGCCGCTGCCAGCCACAACCCAACGGGAAAATCCGTCTGGTGGGAATTCACTCCCGGATCCGGCGGCACGATCACCGCAAGCACTTCCGGCAGCGCCTATGACGCCGTGATTGACGTGATGACCGGCGCGCCGGGCGCGTTTTCAGAGATCGGATGCAATCGCGACGCGAGCGGAAGAGGCGCGTCCCTTGTGCAATTCAACGGGACTTCCGGGACGGCCACTTATCTTCATGGTCACCGTGTACGATGCGTCGCAGTGCAGTGGTGCGACGCCGAATGTTGCCGAGTGTGGAGGTAAACTGTTTTCCACTTTGGGTGGCCCATCGCCCGCAGGCGTTACAGCTTCGCCGAGCTCGACATCCATCAACTCCGGGGGTACAGCGTCGTATACAATTGGCACTTTTTCGCCGCCGCTTCGGCACCGTGGCGTTTACGCTGGGGGTATCCGCCGGTTTCCACCCTGCGGATTCAATCCCACGAGCGTGACTGGCGGATCGTCAGGAGACCCTTCTCATGGTGACGACCACGGTGGATAGTAGCGTCGCACCTACGCACAATTCTGTGCCGTTCTTGCGTCGCAGAACCTTGCGAGATGCAGAGATCCTGGTGCCTACTACGCTGCTTATGATCTCGTTAGCAATTTCTCGAATGCGCAGGAGCCATGCACGAAGACCTGGCGTCCGGGCCTGGGTGCAAACAGCGTTGATTCTTTGTTGTGGCGGCGATCTTCACGGGCTGCAGCGGCCTGGCGGGAACTCCTCCGGTCCCGCCGCCGGGCACACCGTCGGGGACATGTCGCTGGTGGTGACGGCCACGGGAAACGGGAACACGACGGCGACAACGACGGCGACGCTAATTGTGAATTGATTTCGTTTCAGGAGAACGGAAGCGCGGCGAGGTCCACGTTTCCGCCGCTGAGGATGATGCCGATGCGCTTGCCTCGGCGCCTATGCGCCGGTTGAGAGCCGGAGCGGCGGAGACGGCGCCCGAAGGTTCGACAACGAGTCTCATCCGCTCCCACACCAGACGCATCGCGGCCACAATCTCCTCTTCGGTCACGGTGGAAACTTCGTCCACAAATTTCTGCAGGATTGCGAATGTGCGCGGCGCAAGAGTGGCACGCAAACCATCCGCAATCGTGTCCGGCGGAGGGCAGGGAATGATTTTTCCGGCACGCAGGACTGAAACGCATCGTCGGCATTTTTCGGTTCCGCGCCGATCACACGGACTTGCGGCCGGATTCCCTTGGATGCGATGGCGGTGCCGGAAAGCAATCCGCCAGCCGAAACGGGCGCGATTACCACGTCTAGGTCCGGCACGTCTTCAAGGAGTTCCTTCGCGGCGGTTCCCTGGCCGGCGATAATCCTGTCGTCATCATAGGGATCGATCCGGATCGCTCCGGTGCGCGCCTGCACTTTCCGCGAGTTACTGGCGCCCCTGCATGGTTGGCTCGCAGAGTGTAATGCTTCCGCCATAGGCCTAGACGGCGCGCCACTTCACCATCGGCGAGTTATTCGGCATGACGACATGAGCTGATCCCGCGGCTGCGCGCCGCGCGAGAAAGCGCCGCGCCGTGATTTCCGGATGATGGCGTGACCACGCATGCGCGGCTTCGGCGTCCGACAGCAAAAGGATCGCGTTTCGTCGCGCCCCGGATTTTGAATGAGCCTGTTCTGCAGATTTTCGCACTTGAAAAAGAGTTTCGCTCCGGCGATTTCGTCAGCGAAGCGCATGTGAAGACCGGAGTCCGGTGGATGTGCGGCGCGATGCGCGCGTGCACCTCGCGGATATCGTTCAAGTTCGGGTGCCCGGCGTCTGTCATCGCTCGTCAGCGGCCCGGCGAGGGAACGCGGAACGTTACCCTTACCTGCGGTCATGTTCTCGAAACGGTCGTAGACGCGCACGGCGATGGTATGTTCGCCGGGCGCGAGTGCCTTGAGCGCGATGTCGTAGTGTTCCTCAAGCGAATCGCTTAAGCGGCCCACGGGATAGACGAGCGTCCAATCGCCTGCGTCGATGCTGAACTCCGCGCGGGCGATGGCGCTCGCGGAATCGCGCGCGGTGAAGCGCACATGCGCCGCGCCTGAGGAATCCGGCGCAGCGGCTGCCAGTTTTTCCAGCGACGGGGGCATGTTATCCACCATGAAGCGGTCGGATTCCGGCTGCCCTTCCAGGGCTTCACCAGATGGATTCGATGGCGCATCGGAGGCGACAATTCTAAGGTAATATGCGCCATCGGCCATGGGGCTTCTGTCCCAGGAATAATATTTTTCGCGAAGATTCTCTTTCAGGAGTTTCCACTCCTTCTCGCCCTCGCCGCGGTAATAGACGCGATAGACAAGTTCGTCGTCGTTGTCGTCGTGCGCGCTCCAGATTGCGGACTGGAATCCTTTTCAAAGAGCGCTGCGGAGGAGCCTCAAACGACCTGCTGACCAGGTGAGGTTGCGCCGAAATTTGTCGGAGTCCCGGTCCCCGGCGAATCCGGTTGCCGCAATCGAACCGGGATCGAAGGACCCGGAGACACGCCGGTTCCGGCACCTCCTTGAATACGAATGCCCAGGGTCCTGCACGGCAATGCCATCCACTTGCGGCGAAATTATCTTTCGGCAAATAGGAAAGGCTCACCCAGGAATACCGGGGATGGGCTTCCGCTTCGCAGCAAGGCTTTCCACTGAGCGAACCTCGCCGGCGGCGCTTCCACTTTTTGTCCGCTCTGCGTGTACGGGCCCGCCCAGGGCTTCAGTTGCCATCCGGACTGGACGTGTTTCCAGAACAATAAAACTCCCAGTGCGGACGGCCGGAGCCAGAAGCGCCAGCGTTTTCGCCCCACCATTCCAGGCGCCCCCACGCGGAGAAAAAGCGCGCATCGAGCGGCTGCGATTCAAAGGTGCCTTCGCCCACATCATCCGGGCCCATCGTAAAGACTTTTTCCGGGATTCGCCGTGCAGAGAAACACTTTGCCGCCCGCGCCCTGCGCAAATCCTGTCACCTGTCCCGACTCCGTTTTCACAGTTGGTAAAGAGGTTGTCGCCATCGAGTTGAATGACGACGCCGCGATTGCCGGTGCGAGAAGCAGTTTGCCGGATGCGGAAAAGTCCAGCGTGTAGACAGAGGATCTATCGCGAACTCCAGATTTGCTGCGGCGAGCCGTCCGGCGCGAGCCGGTAAACGGCGCTGCCGTAGCCGAGGACGATCCGGGTGAAACTGGTTGTCGGAGGAGCCTGCACCAGCACACCGCCGATCGTAATATTTTGCCCGCCGGGCTGCTGGATCGGTACATTTTGGTTTTGCAAGTTTGACTCCGGAAGTACGAAAGCGCTTCCGGACGAGCGCGATTTATCGCCGATTGCCGCCAGCGTACGGGGTTGCGCCAGCGCGTCCAGGACGAGCGAGGTGATTTCCTTCTTCGTCGTTTCGTAAAGCACAAATCCTTGCAGGTTCGCGCCGCTGCCCGCGGACTTCGCAATCCGCAGAATGCGTCCATCGGGCTCGGTGCCCGCCAGCAAGTTGCCCTGACGGTCGAATGCCAGCGCGCGGATGTGCGCCTCTGATCGCTCTTGTAAAAAACGTCGCCCTTTCCGTCGGATGCGACGGCATAGATCAAACCGGAATCACCAGTCGCGACATCAACGGTTCCGTCGGAATCCACCGCGATGGCCCAGATGTATTTTGTTTTCGGGTCGAAGAATGTCTTTTCTCTCCGGCAGGCAGAGTTTTGTAAACCTTGCCGTCCGGCGATGTCCCGAGCGTAAAGATTGTCCTTGCGCATCCATGGCCAGCGCTTCGCGGAAAGCTCCGTGGATTGCAATCCAGATCGTCGTCTTCCCCCACCGGCATCGATCTTTATCGCTTTGGCGCTGGACCCGCCCGCCGCATCAAGATTGCCCTTGGAGTCCACACCGCGACGCCCACAGGAACGCGAGGTTTACGTCCGCCACTGGAGTGAAGCACGGGGCGAGCGGGAGCGTTCCCATCGCTGCGTAGCGCGACGCACTGCGCCGTGCCGCGTCAGGGAACCCGTCAAAGCTTGCCTGGCGCCAGTAACGCGTGTGCTCGGCGCGCAGCGCGGCTGCTCCGGCCAGTACAGCGGCACAGGCCAGCGGGCATGGATAGATCGCGCTGCGCCGCATATTCGATCGGACACTGATTCGCGCAGGCTGCAGATTCTTTCGCATGAAATAATTTCTCCTGGAGCCAACCTTGAAGGATAAATTCGCCGCTGATTTTCGCCGTCGCAACTCTTTCCCAGGTGCTTACTTGATACGAATCGAAATTGACACGGCGCCGGAAACCACGCCTTCGGTCGGCAGCGACCATTCCCCCGCAAGCGATTCGCGCAACGCCGTCGTAATAGGAGCGCCGCGCCGCTGATCAAGCACGTTCACAGTTGAAAGTGGCGCGTTCGGCAGTTCCTTGTCTTCGAGCAGCAGCGTGGTCGTCGGCTGCAATAGCGTTACATAGAGGCGGTTGTTGCGCCGCTCGCGATTGAGCACATGGATAAGCTGCTCGAGCCCGCCCGCCTGATTTGTTGTGGCCAAGGCCGAAATCGGGCGCGTGGCGCGGTCCGCGTTGAGCGAGTACACTCACCAGAAGACCGCATGGTTGTGCCGCAGATCCACCTGCTGCGGGATGGTCTGGGATCGTGCGCAACTCCGAAGGACCGCGGTATGACCGCATCAGAACCTTTATCTGAATCGTCTCACCGGCGCGGCTTCCGATGTGTCCGACCACGCGCCGTCAATCGAAGTGACTCCGCCGCTCGGGCAGGCTTTCCAGCTTTAGACGGATGTGCTCGATCACCGGCTCTCGTATGGGTTCGTGTACACGCGCATGAAAAGATTCTGCACGGTCCCTGCGACGATTAGCCATCAGGCACGGGCGCGTCCACGGGCGCGAACATATTCTCGATTTGCACGGGCGAATGCCCCACGAATGCGATTTCGCCGGAAAGCCGTGTGGTCCCGTCACTGTAGGCGGTGTTCGAGGTCGACCCCGTTTCGAGGCGACGATGCCCACCAGCAGAGGCGTAGAGCTTTCGGATCGTTGCGCCAGTTGAAAATGGAATTCGCTCTCTCTGCTGTGCGTGACGAGCGTCATGTCCATGGAAATCGTCTTTGGTCCCACGCCGAGCGTGCCCATCACTGCGGTGAGCCGATCTGGAAAGTGGCCCGATCGTTCCTCCGGTGGTCACGATTTTTGTGGAGTCCATGTCGGAGGAGGATTCCGCCGCCCGGCCCCTTGCGAGAGGGTACTGAACATTTCCAAATCCGGTGATGGGATGGCCGCATGCATAAATACGATCCGCGGTGATCGCGGTGACCGTGCATGAGGCCGCTATGGAATCATCACCGCTGACGAGGACAACGCTGACCATGTCGCCGGGGGCGATATTCGCGTCATCCGCCCGCGGAGTGCCGGAGCCGCCGTTCATTGCGACGAGTCCGTCGTCGGCAACTGCCCCGCGAACTCAGCGAGGACGCTGGGGCTGATTCCGGAACCACAAGTGGCGTCTCGATCGGCATGAGGAACGCTCCGCCATTCACCGAAGAATTCGTTTTTGGCCACGCGGTTCGGGCGACAATCTCTTCTGGAATTGCATAGCGCGGCTGTGCAACTTCGTGCCCGTCCGCAGAGGCGCGTTTTCCGCGACGATGGAGGGCGCGGCGGATTGCGGCGTGACCTCCATCATGTTTTTGAATTGGCGTGACGCCCGCGAGCGGCTCTTTTTGTGAATTGCCCGAATTTCAGTGCAGACGCGCCGACAAGTTTGCCGTCAAATGTAAACCGGCTGCCGCTAGTCCCGCGACCACGCCCGTGTGTGCACCTTCTCGCCCAGCAATTGCACGAGGATGATCGGCTCCCGCGGCCGATCAGGTAGCACACCACCCCGAGGACGACCAGGTCGGGATTTTTTTCAATTTGTACCCTTAGCGGAAACCGTGTACGCCACGCCCTTCATTTCCGGCTTGACCTGATCCAGCGGGAAAATCTCCGGCGAATCGGCGGGCGCCGCCGCGCAGACCAGCACACCAATCAAGGGAAAGCGATCACAAATGCGCGAACAGTGAGGCGAAAATTTTGCGCGGCTGGGTATTTTCACTCGCATGAAACTCCAATAATACCGGCTGCTCCTGGGCGAATCAATTTCGCCGATGCTGCCAACTCCTTACTGCTCCCAGATCTTTCGCGCGTCGGCTCATAGGGATAGACGTGCGCCATCCATCCAAAGAGTACGGGAATAAATCGTCCGCTGGCCACATCGCAGGCCTGCTTCGTGGCGATCGAGCCCGTCAGGCCATATTTCGTCATATCAAATTGCGTGCCACGCGCGGGCATGCAAGGTTTGTGTGCAGGTGCCATTGGCCGCGCCCAGAGCGGCACACGTTCGTTGAGCTGATCTTTCCGTCGCGCTCTTTGGCATCGTGTACATCGCGCCGATCAACTCAGTAGCCACAGGCATTTTCTGTCAGAGCAGGGAAGTGGGCCGGGCGGCGTCGAACGTGAAGGACTCAACAATTGCGTTTTCACTGCTCATTAAAGTGATACATGGGCTGAGGGACGTTTGGCATGAATACGGAAGCCATCCTGCAAGCAACGTGATAATCCTTATATTTTTCGATGGCGTCGCGCAACGTGTTAGCAATCTCATCCGCTTTCGTCCAGTCTTCCGCGCTGGCCGGACGCTTGGCTGTCATGTGCATGTGCGGGCCCGTGCTGATGCGAGTGCATGGCCATTTTGCGAGAAATTGGCCTGGCCTTTCCTGCGACATGTTCATTTGCCCGTGGTCCATTCCCTGCATGCCCTGCATCCGCCCATGCCTTGTTGGCCCGACTGGCCGGACGAACCAGACTGGCCAGACGAAGTTGAATTCGATTGCGAGGTGATTTAGTTTTGGGAGCGGCGTCTGAGAACCTGAGGATTGCTGAGCGTGCGCCCGACCTGCAACTCCGCTGTACAGGATTGCGGACCAGCGCAGCAGCAATCACAAAAATTCCGCCAAGGTTTCCGCGGCGGCGCATCTGAAATGGGCGCTGCATCATGGCTCCTGTCTCCTGCTCTATTCTACGCTTTCTGGAGGCGGGGGTTTCAATCCACGTGAGGGGTGTTGCGATTCGACGAGGCGTCGATCAGGCTGGCCCCTCTATCTCACAAAGTTAGATTCCCCGCCGCCCTGTGGGTTGCTCAATTCCCGAGCGGCGCGGGGCGCGTGCTAGAATCGCAATGTGGCGAAGAAAAAGATTCTTCCAGCGCCGAGCGCGGTGAACGGGCCTGTCGAGCTGCCGGGCGATAAATCCATCATCGCTATGCGATGCTGGCCGCGCTGGCCGATGGTGTAAGTAGCATTGCGCGATATTCGCCCGCGGCGGATTGCGCGAGCACGCTTGAGTGCCTTAGGCACTCGGCGTGGATGTGAAGCAGTCCGGGTCGAATGTAACGATACAAGGCAAAGGATTGAAAGGGTTGCGTCATTCGAAGCGCAACCTTGACGCGGGTCATTCCGGCACGACGATGCGCTTATCCTTGTCCAGCATTCTTACCAGACAAATCTCGATTGCCTCGATAACGGGCGATGCTTCTCTGCGGCGCAGGCCAATCAAGGGACGAGTCATCGAGCCGCTCACGAAAATGGGCCGCCGGAATCCGCGCCAAAGGTGGCGGCTTCGCCCCTCTCGAAATTCATGGAAAAAATTTGCGCGGAATTGACTACACATTGCCCGTGCCGAGCGCGCAAGTGAAATCGGCAATCTTGCTTGCAGGTCGTTCGCAGGAGGCACGACTTCGGTGACCGAGCCTGTCAACACTCGTGACCACACCGAATTGGCGCTCGAAGAGTTCGGCGTGCACGTCGAGCATTCGGGCCACACACGAGCCTACGGGAGGCGCGGAATTGAAGCCGCGCAATCTGACGGTTCCGGGGTCTTCCTCCGGCATCTTCTTGATCGCCGCCGCGCTCATTTTGCCGGAATCAAACATCGTTCTTCACGATGTTGGATTGAAGTCCACGCGGACTGCGGTGCTCGATTTGCTCTGCCGGGTGGGGCGCGTCCATATCATTTGTTTCCGTGCGCGAGGCCGCTGGAGAGCTGGTCGGAGACGTTGCCGTTCACCATTCGCAACTCGAAGGCGGCGAAATCGCGGGCGACATCGTCGCGCAATTGATTGACGAGCTGCCGATGCTTGCAGTGCTCGGTCCGTTCACGGAGCGCGGAATTCAGATTCGCGATGCGCGAGAATTGCGCGTCAAGGAAAGCGACCGGATCGCCGCGGTTGCCGAGAACCTTCGCCGCACGGCGTGGAGATCGAAGAGCGGCCCGACGGCTTGCGCGTTGGCGGGCGCTCCGCCGGCCGCTTGCGCGGTGCTGAAATCGATCCTCACGGCGACCACCGCATCGCCATGGCATTTGCAATCGCCGCGCTGGGCTCGAGCGGCCCTACAACGATCCGCGATGCGGATTGCGCCGCCGTTTCGTTCCCCGGCTTTTTGATTGTCTCGAACGGATTGTCGAACGCTAAAACGATTCGCCCGCCTACTGTCCTTTGCGCAGCCGGATCGTTCCGTAAACCGTTAAGAGCTGCAATTTTGGTCCATGCGCGCCGACGGATCCCTCCAGCACGGCATCGCGGTTGCGCTCCTTCGTGATTCTTGCAGGGAGGTCGCCAAATTCACATTCGATTTCGCCATTATGCGCACGCGCGCTGACATCAAAAACCGCATTCGGCGGCATCGCAATTTCGATGTCGCCGGTCTTGTTCGGGAGCATCGATCGCCTCGCGAGGCGGTTGCGAAAGGCGAATCGTAATATTTCCGCCGTCATTCTGCAGGTGGATTCGCCCGGTCACATTCTCAAAAGTCAGGTCGTGTTCCTCGTGGTAGAAAGTCACGTCGCCGGGGGCGTCCTCAATAGTTAAGTCGCCCGGGCTGTTCATTTCCATGCGCCCGGTCCGGTCTCCAACGGAAATGTCCGACCGGTTTGAAACAAAGTGGACGCCCTTCGGCAGGTGCGTGGAACCGCAACGGCCCGTAGAATTCGCCGTCCACGGTCACGACTCCTTTCACATCCGACACTTCAACTTCGTTCCCGCTCCCGGAGACGCGGTCAGTCCGCCTGCTCCCGTCACCGTCACAGCTCCGCCATGCGTTTCAGTACTTGTCGCGTCGCCGCCAGTTTGCCGCACGGCAGTGTCACCGTTTCGATCTGTCACGGTGACATTTCCTGCCACGCCGGTAATGTCAATATTCCCGCGCGTGGTTTGGACGCTGACAGTCGCCCCCTTCGGCACTTGAACTTCGAGGTCCACTGTTACCGATCCGCCGCTCGAGCCTTCGTCCTGAGGTTCAATGATGAAATCGTTGTCCACCTGCGAAATCTTAACGTGTTCCTGGTCCGCGCGAGTCTCCCCCTCTTCCTCACTATCTGCGCGGGCCGTTTCCCGCGCGGTAACTTTGATCTCCGCGGCGTCTTCCGCGTGAACCGTGATGCTTCCTCGCGTCGTACTCAAAACAATGTGCGCATTGGCGGGGACCTTTTGTGAAGGCACTTCCTCAGTGAAGGTGTAGCTGCTCCCGCCCCAGGGGCCAAAGTCGAACCAGTCTTCTCCACCGGAATGATTTACGCCCCAGTCGCGTATCCACACGCCCCCGATTACGCCGAACAAGAGGAGCACCGGCAGGACTTCACCCGCGGAAACCGTAGGCGGGGCGGATTCGCCGGTGCGCTGCGCCATGAAGTGGTCGTAGAGCTTTGCCACGCCCCACAAGATGAATATCATTGGCCACCATCGAAAGAGGATGTTGGGCAAGGTGCTGCCATAGTTGCGGGCCAGAAACAGCGCGCCGATGAGAATCAGCAAAAGTCCGCTGAATATCGAGCGGCGGCGTGGATAAGCGTTTGCCATGGTATCTCCCAGTCCTCAGCTTTGCGCAGTTGGAGGCGGAATCGGCCCGCCACCCTGCGGTGGCCCCTGTGGCGGAAACTGCTGCGGATACTGCTGCGGGCCGGCGCCCGGCGGCGGATTGCCGTGGCCTTCCGTAGACGCCAGCGCCTCGGCCAGTTTCAGAACGCCGATTACCAGCAGGATCACCGGCCAGGTCCGGTGGAAGCCCCACATCCAATTCTCACGGCCAAAAAGAAACAGCGCGCCGAGGGTGATCAGAATCGCCGGCCCCATCAATCCCCGAATCATGCAACGCTGGCAACGGCATCGAATGGACATTTCTTTCTCCTATTTCTTTTCGCCGAGTTGACGCCACGCAAGCAATCCGCCCGCGCCAATCAAAAGAAGCGGCCACCAATTATCAATCAATCGATCAAAGTCAAGTATGTGGAAATTTTCCAGCAGGAAGATAAAGCCCAGGGCGATCAACACAAGCGGCCCAATCATTCTTGCGCTGCCCATTTGCGAGTCACTGGGAACTTGTCCCCTGAGGCGGGCCTTGAATGACCGGTTGGCGTCCACTGCCATGTAGAGGACGAAGAATCCGAGCGAGATCCCGAAAAAGGTGTGCACGAGATCCGAATTGGAAGCCACGAGAATTCCAATGATCGAAATGAACACGCAGACGTGAACGATCGCCTTTATGTACTCTTCGTTATAGACCGCTCCCAAACCCGGTATGAACCCGAGGAACGTCGCCATGCCGGCGCTTCCCCTGGTCTCCGTGGCGGACCGCGGCGCCGTGACCATGTCCGCGAGGCACGACTCGCAATAGATCATGCCGCGCACTTCGCGCGAGCAGCCCGGGCACAGCGCCTTCCCGCAATTCCGGCAAAAGCCGATGGCATCCACTTCAGGATGAACTGCGCATTTCATAAAATGCTCCTTAGCGCCGCAGGCGAGAGGATGCTTGCCAGCCGCGTCCGATGACCGCGCCCAAAATCTGCGCGGTTCAAGTCCAATGGTTTGTTCGATGGGCCTTCTGATTTTCCCGGTGAACCGGGTCGCGAAGCGGGAGTTTTTTGCTGCTCGGGCTCCACGGATCGCAATTTCGATTCAATTTCGTACACGACGCGCAAGTCGCCAAAATATTTCGCTCCCCGCGCGTAAGCCAAATGCGCCTCCCGGTCAACGGCTCGATAGATATTGACAGGGTTCAGATCCGCGAGCGTCGGCTTCCTCCACTGGATACCCAGCGCTTGCGAGAGCACCATCACCGTCAGCATGACCGTCAGCGCTCCGTAGGCAAACCGCGGCTGCCACACAGGACGCAGCCAGCCGAACCATGCGCGCCAGCCGCGCGCTTCTGTCTTCGGCCCGAGTGTCCGCTCGAGAATCGCGGGCACGAGACGCAAGGGAATTTCCACCGGCTCAATCGCGTGCATCGCGCCAACCAACCCGCGTACGCTCGCCGCGAGTTCCCGGCAGTGCTCACATCCCGCGATGTGCTCGGCGCAGCCCGCTTCGTCCGCTGCGGAAAGTTCTCCGTCGAGGTACTCGCTCAGTTTTGCTTCCACTTCCTGGCAATTCCAGTTCATCGTATCCCCCCGGTTCCGGCCGGGCTTGGCGCTACCTCAAACACAATCTCGTTTCGGTTCTTCAATTTGGCCGCACTCCCATTTGTTCCAGGATGCGCGCCAGCTCGATGCGTCCGCGGTTGATGCGCGATTTCACGGTGCCTTCCGGTATTTCCAGCACCTGCTGGATCTCGCGGTAATCCAATCCTTCCAGGTCCCGCAGGATCACTGCTTCGCGCAAATCCGGCGAAAGTTTTCCGAGCGCCTTTTGCAATTGCATGTTTAGCTCAACTAGTGAAGCGGCTTGATCCGGACGCCGCCCCGCCGATTCCTTCTCTTCAATCTGCGGCATCACGTCTTCCATCGAGTCCGTCAGCCGGTCGCGGCGCGTGCGCCGGTAATGATCGATCAGCAGATTTCGCGTCACGCTTGTGACCCATGTGCCAAAGGCTCCATACGCCGAGCGGTAGCTCGGCAGTGTGCGATACACCCTCAAAAACACATCCTGCGAGAGGTCTTCCGCTTCCTGCCGCTGGCTCGTGAAGCGGTAGCATAAGTTGAAAATGCGCCGCGTGTGACGCCGCACAAGTTCCTCCCAAGCCGCACCGTCGCCCCGGATGCACTGCTGGACCAATTGAGCATCTGGCTCCAAATGGCTTTTGCCTCACAGCCAGCGGCGATGTCCGCCCTCCACTAGATGGAACGTATTCGGGGACGAAAAAGTTCCGCAGGCATCTCTTTCTCAGGTGCTGTCCAAGTGCCGAGCATCTTATCCGCGCCAAGCGCCGCGGACAAGCCTCCACAGGCGCATACCTGTACCTTTGGACATATCTTTTTGGGGCGGCGAATCGAAACTTCTCTCCCGCCTCTGGGTTTAATAATGTGACGATTTAGTTGCCCTCAGGATTTGTGCAAAAGGGTCTGGGCGAATTCCGCCTGGGCCTTGTTACCTTCTCTCCTTGGAGGACGTTATGCGTAAGGCTTTGTTGGGTCTCACACTTTGCGCCATGCTCATCTTGGCGATTACACTCGCAGGCTGCGGTGGATCCTATTCAGGAAGCACCGGGCCAATTGGGAGCAATTCCTCGTCAGCCCCCGTCAGCCTCACTATAGGCGATGATCCGCCCGCGGGCGTGGCGATCCTGCGCTACCAGACCCAAGTTACAGACGCAGAACTTCAGCCTATGGATCCTACTCAGCCTCCGGTCTCGATGCTTCTCGGGCCGCTGAACGTTGAGCTGCTTCATTTGCAGACGGAAACCGCTCCTCTCGGAAACATCAACGTTCCTTCCGGTATTTACAGCGGACTGACGGCCACCTTCGCCAATCCGGAAATGACGGTCTTTAATAATTCCGCGCAGACTCTGACACTCGGTTCGCAAACCTGCGCTCCAAATCAAATCTGCATTTTTAATCCTACTCTAAATCAAACGACTGCGTCCGTCACATCGCCGACAGCACCGTTCCCTGTCACGCTGTCCGCCAACTCGCCGCTTGGCTTCGAGATGCATTTTGACGTGAACGCCTCCGTGCAGGGCAACCTGACCGTTTCGCCGCAGATTACTTTGAAGCAGGTCATTCCGCCTTCGCCGACTTCTCCCATTGACCAGTTTCACGTCATTGGCCGAATCTCCGCAATCAATTCGCCCACCTTCACGATCCAGACAGGCTTCGGCAACCTTTCCGCTGTCATCACGACGAACAGCAGCACGACTTACGATTTCGGTTCCACCTGTGTCGCGGATAATTTCTCGTGCCTCACCGACGGCCAGGTGGTTGGAATTGCCTTAAATCTGATTCCCGGTGGCACGCTGATCGCCACTCACGTTCGCTTGTTCGAGAATCCGGGGCTTCCATCCTTGCAAGGCATCATTATTCGCGTGAACGCGGCGCAGAATCAATTTGACATGGTGCTTCTGGATTTGCAGGAAACATTCGCCAGCGTCCTTCCCGGTTTGGTGGTCACCGTTCAAACCAACGGTTCGACAACTTTTGGCGTGGATTCCGACGGCGTGACACTCCCTGCGGGCGTTTCATTTACCGGCGTCGCAAGCCTAATGCCCGGGCAGACGGTTGAAGTACATCCGACCGCAACGCCCGTGGTCACGGCCGGCCCGACTGCGTTGCCGCTCATAAATGTTCCCGCGGACAGCGTTTCCCTCGAGGCCTCGGAAATTTCCGGGGTCGTCGGCTCCGTGAACGCGGGCGGGACTCCGCCGAATTTCATGCTGGTCGCTCTCTCGCCATTGTTTGCGCACGCGAGCATCAGCCTGATTCAGGTGGATTCCGTCACCGGCACGATCTACATCAACGCGACCGGCCTCAGCGGTTTGACCGCGGGCGACAACGTCTCCGTGGGAGGCTTGCTCTTCAACACCCCTGTCACGCCGACCATCGTCGCCGAGCGCGTTCGCCTGCGTTGATTCATCCGCGCAGCATCCGATCGATGGGGCGAGTTTCCAACTCGCCCCATTTTTTTGCACGCCGCGGAAAATCCATCACACCCGTCATAATCCGTTAACAATTCCCGCGCCTTCTCCGCTCTCCATTCTTCCTCTCGCCTTGACACGCCACTGGCCTCCGGTTAGTTTTACCGTCACCACGAATGAGAATCTCCTGGCGAAGAATCCTTATCTGGCTCGTTGTGCTCGTTATTCTCGCGGCGATTGCCTATCGCTCTCGCCACAAAATCAATCTGGCCAATTTTACCTGGAAAGGATTTATTGATGCCGTCAGTGGCGCGAATATTTGGCTCTTGCTGCTTTCCCTAGCGGCGATATTCGTGTGCTACGCGATTCGCACGTTGCGATGGCAGCGGTTCTCGCGGTATCTCGGTCCTTCGCGTTTCCGGGACACCTTTTCAGGTACATTGATTGGCTTCACCGCCATTTTTTTGTTGGCACGCCCGGGAGAGGCTGTCCGTCCCCTAATTCTAGCCAGGGAAATGAAGGCCCCGGTGTCTAGCATGTTTGGGATATGGGTGCTCGAGCGCATCTTCGATTTTGCCGCTGCATTTGCGCTTGCTGTTTTGAGCCTTCTCGTTTTCTCCGGAAGGTTGTCTGACGCGGGGGCGAATACTGATTTGGTTTACCAGGCCCGCACGGGTGGCTGGCTCATGCTCGGCGGACTGATTGTCTTGATTGCGCTGCCGATATATTACCGGCTCCATGGCGCCGTCAATCTGGATCGAAAGATGGCGGAGTGGGCCGGAATGGCGGGTTGGAGACAGCGCGTTGCCGGTGTCATTTCAGGTTTCAGCGTGGGGCTGCAGGCAATCCGCAGTATTCCAGACCTGTTGATCGCCATTTTTTACACTGCCGCGCATTGGACCCTCGTCGCCTTCACCTATCTTTGGGTCTGCAAAGCGTTTGGGGATGCGTTCCCGCATTCCGACATGAATTTTCCCGGCGCCATGCTTTTGCTTGCGATCACGCTTGTCGGAGCGGTCCTGCAGTTGCCGGGTATTGGAGGCGGCGCACAGATCGCCTGCTTTCTCGCGCTCAAAAATATCTTCGGGGCCACCGAAGGACCGGCGACCGCCATCGCGATCACACTCTGGTTAATCTCGTTTGCGGCTGTTACGCTAGCGGGGCTTCCGCTGCTGATTCACCAGGGTCTGTCGCTCGGTAAACTCAGCCAACTGGCGCGCGCCGAAGCGCAGGCGGAAGCGGTGGGCAGGCATTTGCGGCCGACACAGATTCCCGATTTGGCCGGCCCGGTGCCGAAGCATGCGAAGCACGAAAAGCCGAAGCATCATAAGGACGCCCAAAAGTGAAGTGCCCGTTCTGCTCGCACGTTGAAGACAAAGTGATTGACTCGCGCGAAGCCCGCACTGGCGAGCTCATCCGCCGGCGCCGCGAATGCCTCAAGTGCGGACGCCGCTTCACCACCTATGAGCGCATTGACGAAATTCCTTACATGGTTATCAAGAAAGACGGCCGCCGCGAACGCTTCGACCGTCAAAAACTTTTGCAAGGCCTGCTGAAAGCCTGCGAGAAGCGTCCCGTCGCTACCGCAAAGCTCGAAGCGATCGTCGAGGAAGTCGAGCGCTTCGTCCATGAAGCGAAGGAGCGCGAGCGCACCACCACCGATGTCGGCGGCCTGCTGATGTCGCGCCTCAAGAAGCTCGACAAAGTCGCCTACGTGCGCTTCGCTTCCGTCTATCTGGATTTCAAGGACGTCAAGGAATTCATGACCGAACTGAAGGGCCTTCTAAAAGACCGCGCAAGAAAGTAATTTGCCAGTATCGTGCTTTGAATCCCGTCCGGCATTCTCCGTTTACTCTGTGTCTCTGCGGTGAATTCTTTTCTTGCTTCTATCCCTTCCACACCCCCGCCGCAAAAACCTTCACCACGCGAAATCCCAAGCTCTCATACAACTTTACCGCTCCCAGATTCGCGCACGTCACCGTCAGTGAAAGCTCCGTCGCTTTCAGCCCGCGCAGCGCCGCCAATGATTCCAGCATCAGCCGCCGCCCGATCCCGTGCCCCTGAAATCCCGGCAGCACGCAGACCTGCGTCGTGTGTCCCACGCCCGGCGCCACTATTGACGTGAGCACCACCGCCACGATGTGCTCGCTCGCCACTTCGCGCAGCACGAATGACGCCTGCGCCTCAAACTGTCCGCACCCCGGCATCATCACGATGTTTTTCAGGAATTTCATCGCGCCGCCGCGGCTGCGGTACTGGTCGTTGATTTCGCCGTCCACGTGGTTCGCGTACGCGAGATGGATCAGGTCCGCCACCTGCCCCATGTGCCGCTCGTTCCATTTTTCCAGCCGCAATCCCGAGAGCTGCCCCGTTTTCGACGATGGCGCCGCGCCCGCCGCGCTTTCGCCAATCGGCAGGATCATGAATTGCCGCGGGTAAAGCCGGAACCCGTGCGACGCCAGCACGCGGTCGAGCGGCGCGCCAAACGGCATCAACTGCGCTTCGATGCGCGTCACCTGCGGAGTCCCGCGCATCGTCTCCATGATGTCCGCGAGGATCTGCTCGCCCGCGGGCACCTGCGGCACTCGCGGCGTCACAAAAAGCCCGCCCAGCATCCCCTTGTGATCCTCGACCACGTAAAAGCCATATCCGGTCGCGCGGCCGCTCTCGACCACCGCGGCCCCGGCAAGCGAATGCAATTCCAGAAATCGTTTGATGAGTTCGATGGAAAGCTGATAGTCCCAGTGCAGCTCGCTGCGCCAAAGCTGGGCCTCTTCATCCAGCAGCGGAGAGAGTTGGCTGGCGCTCAGTTGGCGAAGGTCCACAAGAGGCATCGAAGGTTTCCGCCGCGGCAAGTGCGAAGAGCAGCCTATTCCTTGTGCCGCCCCGCGGATTCCCCTATCATAACCCACTCCGTTATTTTGTTTTCTGCTCGCCCGCATCTTCGTGCGGCAAGTGGTCTTGGTTGTCATTCTGAGTTCGCCGTGGCGGGCGAAGAATCCCGCGCCAGGAAAAACGGGCGTAGCCGTTCATCCACTGAATTGCATTACTCTCCGGTGACGACTCTCGGTGGTATTATTTCCTCATGCGGAGAATTACATCCTTTCTGCATTCGCTGTTCCTCCCGTACATGCCGAATGCGATTCTGCTTTTGGGCTTGGCGCTAATCGCATCAGCGATCGCCTCAACGCAAGGCAGTTCTTCAGCAGGCGCTGCCGCGAATCCGCCAATCAGCTTCTGCGAATTGGTGAAGCATCCCGCTCAATACGACGGGAAAGTAGTGACCACAACTGTAGAGGAAGCTTGCTCGATTGAGGGCTGCATCTACTTTGACCCGTCCTGCAAAGAATCCAAATCAAGTGATGAGGATGTGATTGCATTGCCGGCATCTCGAGGAGACAACTTCAATCCCGGCGATCCCTTGTACGAGAGAGTCAAGAAGATCCTAAAGAAAAACAAAGCTGCCGAAATACAGTTCACCATCGTCGCGTTGTTCATCGACGGACATTACCGGACATTTGGACACCAAAGCTGCTGCCGTTTTAAGTTGGAAGTTCGGCACGTCATTGACGCAAGTGAAGTAAAGCGAATCGCACAGGCACAAAATCCCCAAGAAGCCCCCGCATCACTCGCGAACTTCGTCCAGGAATTCTATGACTGGTATGTCCCCATAGCTTTAAGGGATAACGCAAAGCCCTCGATGGAAATTGCTCTTAAAGAAAAACCTGCCGCATTTGGCCCCGAGCTTTTTCGCGCGCTGAAAGAAGACTCCGAGGCCCAAGCCAAGGCCAGGGAGATTGTGGGGCTCGACTTCGACCCTTTTCTTAACAGCCAGGATCCCGATGAAAGTTACGTGGTGGCGAAGATCACTCAGATGAAATGCAGCTATTGGGTCGGGGTCCACAGCCTGAGCTCAGGCAAGAAGAGTGACGAGCCCGTAGTGTTCGCTGAGATAGAGCAAAAAGGCGAAGGCTGGCAGTTCATCAATTTTCACTACCCAGATGATGGAGACTTGCTTAGCATTCTGAAAACGCTTCGCAAAGCCGCTGGGCTTCCAACAGGAATAATCTCTGGGTTCGTTCTTGACGAAGATGGCAAAGCGATTGTCGGCGCCACGATCGCTCTTACAAACCAATCTACTAAAAAGACCATACTCACGCTTCGATCCAATTCGGACGGCTCATATTCTGTTCCAGATGTGCCACCTGCAACTTATATGATCACCATTAAGATGGCGAACTTCAAAGCCTCCACCACGCGCAACGTTTTGGTTGTCGCCAATCACGCGCACATTCTCACTGTTAAGCTAAAGGTTCGATCGACTGGTCGAATCGTCTATTAGGCGGGACGCGAACCCATCGATTTTAGGGGTTCGGATTCAGGCTCCTCTTTCTCATGGCGGTGACGGTTACTCCCCGGTGACGACCCTCGGTGGTATCATCTCTTTTAGAGGGCCGAAGAAGGATTTATTTGGAAAGGGTGCCAACTCACTGGGAAAGGTAAACAGATGGCGACTAACCTGCGCGAACTCAAATACGCTCGCCGTGTTCCTCTTCTTATCTTGATCATGATTACAATTTGGTTCGGTCCTGGGGTCACCGCTGCCAGGTCAACGCCCTTGTTTAGATGTATTCCGCCGGAGAAAACATCAGGATTCGGAGGGAGCCTTTGGGACAGTTTCCTGACGGATGGTGACGGATTTAACCCCGTAAAAATCAAAGACAACAATGGAAAGCTGGTCTATGTTGGTTTTTACGGCAGCACACATGCCGCGCCTGACGGCGAGTTCATCATCCTGTGCTACGCGGACCTGTTTACGGGGCCTTTTGCAACCGATTATCTACAAGAAAAGCTTAAGACGCTGAGGGTCACCGAGCGAAAACCCAGAAAGAATGAATTCGGGATAATAATCGGCGAGCGGATCGTGGGTTTTCTTGATGTTCCCACGGATCCGCAAAGGCGAGGGCCGGACGATCCACACACAAGCTTCGCCGTCGTAATTCGCACCAAAGGCACTAATTACTCCGAGATATGCTGCCGATCTTTGGATGACGCACTTGCCTTTGAGAAGGAAGTCGAAGAGGTGAATTCCCCCTCCCCTCCCAAACTAAAGCGACTCCCCAAACAGCCTCCGTCAAAATAATCAGTCCGCCCGGAGAACTCATTTTCTCGCACATAGAAAATTGAAATCCCCCGGGCGAACCAACGCTGGGTACCCTTTTCACTCCAGCGCTACTGATCCCCCACAATATGCCCCCGCCGGTTCTCCTGCCAGCGGGACTCATTGTCCACCGTACAGAAAGGAGTGTGACAAAACGGTATCGCGGAGCGTCTCTTTCTATATGTGGAGGCCCAAGCAATGAAGCTCATTAGACCGGCGATCCTCGTGGGTGCTGTGGCGCTGGTATTTGCAATCGCATTCACCGGACACCTGAGCGGCGATGACACTTTAAGTGGCGAATGGCGCATGACCTACAGCGAGGCGCGCGATTCTTTCCGGTTTGAAGCACGAATGCACACCGCAACGTCAAATTCAAATTGGAGCGAGTCCGACAGCCTCGCGAAGTTCCGGGCTCTGCACGTGTGCGAGGACCAACTCGGAAAATCGGTCGTGCACTGCGACCTGAATCGCGAAGCGGGAACGGTCACGCTTGATGGGCATTTCAGCGGTGAGTCCGGTTCCGGGACGTTCCGGTTCGCGTGCCGCGAAGATTTTCGGCGGCAGATGTCTGGGCTCGGATATCCCGGATTGTCCGTTGATGAGTGTTTCGGCTTCGCGCGGCGCAACATCGGGATCGCGTTCGTGCAGCAGGTGCGGTCTACAGGTTTCAGCAGCGTGAGCATCAATCAATTGGAGAATCTCTCGATCCACAACGTCTCGATAGACTATTTGAAAGCAATGTTGAGCTCCGTGGGAAAGAGGCCGGATCCCGACGATATCGTAAATCTTCGCATTCATGATGTGAACCCCGATTACACGCAAGCGATGAGCGAACAGGGACTCGGAAAGCTCTCCTCCGATGAACTGGTCAATCTTAAGATCCATGACGTCAGGCCGGAGTTGGCAGGCGCTTTGCACGGGCTTGGGTACGACCGGGTCAGTGCGGATGACCTTGTGAACATGCGAATCCATGATGTCCGTCCGGAATTTGCCCGCGGACTTGCAGGGCTTGGTGTCAGACGGCCAAGCATGGACGATCTTGTGAACCTGCGAATTCATGGGGTCACCGTTGAATACGTTCGAGGATTTAAGGATGCCGGGTACGATCATCTCTCCGCGGACGAGTTGGTGAACATGCGGATTCATGGCGTCACTCCGGAATGGGTAAGGGAACTGCAGGCACGCGGAATCAAGAATCTAAGTCCGGACGAACTCGTGGACATGAAAATCCACGGCAGATAGGGCATGTGAAGCAGATAATGCCCCGCCGCAGCCATTAGGAGTGGGTGTTTTGACCCTCCCGGCGAACCACGCTTTCCCACTTTGGCAAACAAGACCGCATCTCCGAAGAAACTTCAGATTTCCCTTGCATTTCGCCAAAAGCTATGTTATAAGTAAAAATGTACACTCGATTACTATTCGAATACTCTTCCGGAAGATCAGGTATCTCCGCGTCTCATTTTGTAAATCCTTTAGATCGAGCAACTTACCTTCACTCAATTTCGTCAAAAACCTCTAAGTCCTTTATTGCGACACTCTTACCGCGAGTGTTGCACAGTTTCAGTGCAGTCGCGCTCGTAACTCTTTTAGATGGAATGATTTATCGCCAAAATCATCCAGAAACCCGTAAGTCCTTTATTGCACTACTCTTACCGCTCTTTTTTCCCGTAAGTCCTTTGTTGCACTACTCTTACAAAAAGATGGGGGGTACCCCCCCATGATTGAACTCCAAATCCATCGCCACCCTTCCTTGACGGAAGCCCGCACGCCCTGTACATTGCTTTTTGACGGACGCCGCCCGGCTAAGCTGCATCATAGTTTGCATGGCGCTTCCTCACTCGGGCAGGCGGAATTGAACTTGTCGCAATTGTCTCCCCAAATTCGTGCACCGCGCCACTCTCGCGTTCGCGCACACTTTCTCGTCGCACTCAGCGCCACCGCGCTTGGGTGCGCGCTAACGCTCTCAGGAGTCGCTCCGCTCCGCGCACAAGCTCAGAAGCAAGCCCCGCCCGCGCGCCCCGGCGCCCCTCAGCCGCCGCTCATGCGGCCTGTCACGCCGCAGGTGACCATTGAGTCCAGCCCGCAACTCTTCGCCACCATGTGCGCTCTCTGGGCCGCGGGCTATTACACCGGCTCTGGGTCAGGGGATCTGCCCACCGCATGGAAGTCCGTCGCCGATGAGATGGCGCACCACCAGGGGCCGGTCACCGACGACCTTCACGAGTATCTTGGGAAGCACCAGAGCGCCGACCGCGCCGCGACGCTTTCGCGATTCATTTCATTTGGGCTGGTTGTCGGCCCGCCGCCAAGCTTTTCCTACACCTTCCACCACGAGGAATTGCCGCCCGATGTGCTCACCATTGAGGATTTCAACCCGCTCCTCGTGAAGTTTTATAAGGAAGCGAGAGTGGACGAAGCTTGGAAGCGCGTCGAGCCTTCCTACGTCAATGGCATCGCGCAATTGCAAGGCCCAATTACGCAAATCGTGCAGAAGACCATGGGCTATCTCCGGGAAGTCTTTAATTCGGATAGTCCCCGAACCTTCACGGTGTACGTTGAGCCGCTCGCCGGAGTGAGCACTAATTTCCGCGCCTATGGCGATGCCTACTCGATTGTGCTGAACGGTGAAAATGTTTCGCTGAGCGATCTCCGCTATGCTTTTCTGCATTTTCTGCTCGACCCGTTGCCCGCGAAATTCCCCGGCGCCGTTATGCCCGCGCGCGCGATTATGATTTCCGCCGCGCGCGCCCCCCGCCTGCCTCGCGAGTTTCGCGACGATATCACCGGCTTCTATGCCGAATGCCTTATCAAAGCGGTTGAGATTCAGCTCGATCGCATGTCGCCCGGCCAGCGCGAGCGCGCCATGGATGCCGCCGACGCCGAAGGTTTTGTTCTCGTGCGCCCGCTCGCCGCGCAACTCGTAAAGTTCCAGCAGGATGATCCCGCGATGTCGTATTATTTTCCGGACCTGTCCAAAGGCGTTGACCTCGCTGCGGAATTGAAGCGAGTGCAGGCGATTCAATTTTCGCCGGCTGTGCAACCGGCTCCGGTCAGCGCGGATGCCGCCGATGCCGCGGAGCGCGATCGCATGCTTCAGAGCGGTGAACGCCTTCTGACGGCGCAGGATGGCCCCGGCGCGCAGGCCGTTTTTGAAAAAGTCCTGGAGCGCTGGCCCGGCACGCCGCGCGCAACATACGGCCTGGCCCTCGCGGCGGCTTTCCAGAATCAGAAAGATCGCGCCAAGGACTTATTCGTAAGCCTGACGCAACCCTCCGTGAGCGGCGCGGTTGCCGATCCTGAAATTCTGTCAATGTCGCACATCTATTTGGGCCGCATCCATGACGGTGAATGTGACCGGGAGAAAGCCGTTGCGGAATATCGCGCGGCGCTGGCCGTTCCAGGCCTTCCCGAACGCGCGCGGCAGGCGGCTCAGAAGGGCATTGACAAGGAGTATGTCCCGAAGCAAGCGGAGGGTGATCCCTGCGCGCAGAAAAATCCGTAACTTAAATGAGTACTCGTTTCGTCGTATAATGGTTGGGCTTAATCTTAGGGTGGAAAGGAAAAGAGCAAAATGAAGAATACGATTCTGAAATTCTTGGTGGTCGCGCTCGCGGCGGTTGTGATTTTACCGGTGGCGCGTGCGCAAATGGGGCAGTCGCAGGGAATGGGCCAGTCACAGGGGATGGGACAGGCCCAGCAAGGGCAGGCCGCGCCGCCCGCGCAGACGGCTCCGACGCCTGCAGTGGATCCCGTCGAGGATACCGCTTGCAAGAAAGTCATGGGCAAGTCAACCGACCCGAAGCAGGTGGCGAGTGATTCCAACGACTATTTGAAGAAGTATCCGACCGGCCGCTGCGCTGGAAAGGTGTACGCACAGCTCGCGATGGCCTACTTCCAGCAGGGAGATGGCGATAGAGCTGGCGCTGCCGCGCAGAAGGCGCTCCAGATTAATGCAAATGACCCGGATGCGCTTCCCGTGATGGCGATGGTTTCCGGTCACCAAATCGGAAACCCCGGACCCGGCCAAGCGCAGAAGATTCAGCAGACGGAGAACTACGCCAATCAGGGAATCAATCTTCTGAATGCTTTGACGAAGTCGTCACCCGAAATTTCCGATGCTGACTTCACAACGCAAAGAGATGCAAAGCTCGCGATGTGCCACAGCGCCCTGGGACTTGCCTACTTGTTTGAAGCTAAAGGCCCCCTCGCAGTTCAGCACCTCACCATGGCGACCAAGCTCGAAAATCCCCCTGAGCCGTTAGACATGTATCTGTTGGCCGTCGCACTAGATTCCACCGGGCAATTCGCGCAGTCTGTGGCTGACTATGAGTTCGCTTGCCCAAAACTGACGGGTGAGATGCAACAGCGCTGCATCGGCCTCCTGGCGGAGGAAAGAAAGAAAGCCCCTGCACAACCGCCCGCGCCGAAGCAATAACGGCGGCGGCGGTGGCCGGAGCAGACACTGAGGGACTTGAGGAGTTGCTCGGGCACAAATTCCAATCAGCGGAATGGCTCGAGCGGGCGCTGACGCACAGCTCCTGGCTCGCCGAAAACCCCGCGCCGAAGTTGGACGACGCGCGCGACGAAGCTCAAGATAGCCCCGGCGGCCGAATCCCAGCCGTTGCGAACGAGGACAACGAAAAGCTTGAGTTTCTGGGTGACGCTGTCCTCACCCTGGTTGTGAGCGAATCGCTTCTCGCGGGTTTTCCCACATGGCGCGAGGGGCAACTCTCCAAGGCGCGTGCCAGCCTGGTCAACGCAAATGCGCTCGCCGAGGCTGCCCGCCGTATTGGGCTTGGCGCTCATCTCCGGCTCGGCCGCGGCGAGGAAAAGACCGGCGGCCGGGAAAAGCCCTCAATCCTTGCCGATGCTTATGAGGCCGTCGTGGCGGCGGTTTTTCTTGACGGCGGGTTGGAAGCCGCACACGCATTCGTGGAGCGGTCGCTGATTGAGGCCGCTGTCCCGCGGCAATTGGATTCCCTCGGAGAACCGGATCACAAGTCGCGTCTCCAGGAAATGATCCAGGCGCGCGGCTGGCCAACCCCGGAGTACAAGGTCATCGCCGAAACGGGGCCCGACCACCGGAAAGTATTTGAAGTTGAGGTACGTGTGGCGGGCCGCGCCTCCGGCTTCGGGACGGGATTGAATAAAAAAGAGGCGGAGCAGGCTGCCGCGCGGGGCGTGATCGCGCAACTTTCGCGGGAATTTTCAAAGTCCGATCCCGCGGAAGGCGCATCAAAGTAGTAGAGTGAAGGATAGTCGAGTGAACGAATGGCAGACGCCACCAGCGTAATTGGAGCGGAAGCCGCTGCGGAGAGCGGCCAAGAGCGCGAACGCGTTTCCATCTGGGAGTACGTCGAGTCGCTGCTGGTCACAATTATTCTGGCGCTTTTTCTTACCACCTTCGTCGTCCAGTCATTCAAGATCCCTTCGCAATCCATGGAACCGACGTTGCTGGTGGGCGATCACCTCCTCGTCAACAAATTTATTTTCGGCGGCACAGGCGCCTGGTATGAAAAGATTTTTCCCTACCGTTCGATCCGCCATGGAGACATCATCGTTTTCCGGTTCCCCTTCGATGACCATCCCTATTATGTGAAACGCGTGATCGGGCTTCCGGGCGATCGCGTCCGGATTGCGGATCAGCAGGTATACGTGAACGGCAAGATGCTGACCGAGCCGTATGTTGTGCATGACCCGACCGTGCCCTACGACCCGTTCGGAGATACCTTCCCGCCCGCCAATTCGCGGTACATTTTGCGATCCTCTGTCCGGCAGGAGTGGGCCGACCAGATTCTGGATCACGTTTCCAATGGGGAGCTGATTGTCCCGCCCGAAAAATATTTTGTAATGGGTGACAACCGGGACCGCAGCTTTGACAGCCGCTTCTGGGGATTTGTGGATCGCAGCGCCATCATGGGCGGGCCGGTGGCGATTTACTGGTCCATTGAATCCACGGAGGACGTCTCCGAGGACGTCAGTTTCGGCACGCGGATGCGGGGCTTTGCGGACACGTTAATGCACCTGCCCTCGCGTACGCGCTGGCACCGGATATTCCACCAGGTTCGCTGACGCAGTTATCCAAAACCGCCAAAAAACCGCTACACTATTGCCTCGCATCCGAATCGGAATGCAGGTTCCTCCGTGGCGAAATCGCGTTCTCATCGCTGGCTAATTGCGTTCGTAACCGCATCGCTGCTGTTCGGCGCCTTGAGCGCAGCGCTCTCGCTGCTCGCCCATACGAGCCGCGCGCACCGCTTGTTCACGGGGCGGCTCGCGCAGGCGTTCGGGCGCGACGTTGAGGTGAGCTATTACGATTGGCGCTGGCTCCCATCGCCGGGAATCGTCGCACACTACGTCACCATCGGCGAAGACCCGCGCTTCGGGCAGGAGTATTTCCTGCGGGCGCAGAGTGTAGCGGCGAGTCCGCGGTGGCGCGCGCTGTTCTCCGGCCGCATAGAGCTAGGTGCGCTGTATCTGATGGATCCGAGCCTCAACCTGGTTCGCAATGCCGACGGAAATTGGAATGTGGAGAGCTGGCTGCCGAGGGCACCGCGATCAACGCCGACTCTTTACGGCCCACATGCCCCGGGGGCGGCGGCCCAGCTTACGCGCATCGAAATTCAGCGCGGAAGAATTAATTTCAACCGCGGAACGGACCGGCATCCGTTTGCACTGGCGGACCTCGAGGGCGCGATCGAGCAGGAAAGTCCGGGCCGATGGCGCGTTGATCTGGATGCGCGTCCGTTGCGCGCGACGGTCCATTTGCAGGACACGGGAATCATTCACGTGTCGGGATTTATCGCGGGAACTTCGGCGCGGTTGCACCCAGCGGAGCTGGATGTGACGTGGAGCGATGCGTCGCTTGCGGATGTGCTGCGGCTGGCGATGGGGCGCGACCCGGGGGTGCGCGGAACTCTCCAAATGGAATTGAAGGCGCAAACTGCACCCGTTGCCGAAGGTGCGGCACCGAGCGCGCCGGTTTGGGGATTCACGTTGAATGCGAATGTCGCCGGGCCGCATCGGTGGGACATTTCCGCGAGACAGAGTGATCCGTCATTGAGTGTTCGCGCGGAGGCCACATGGCAGGCGGGCGCGTCGGAAATTGTGCTGAGCAAACTTCTTTTGGAAGGGCCGCATTCGAACGTGACGGGAACGGGCGACGTGGATTGGGCGCGCAAGATAGAACCCCATATTCAAATTGCTTCGACGGACATTGCATACGTCGACCTCCTCAATTGGTACCGGGCATTTCAGCCAGATGTATTAGAGGGGCTTACCGCAGATGGAAATCTAGGATTTACCGCGGAATTGCGCGGATGGCCCGTCCGAATCATGAATGCGAAAGTGAATTCCTCTCGCGCGAGTGTGAGAATCGGGGGAGCGCAGCTATTTGAAATCGTTGGCTTCGAAGCGTCGGCAAACTCCTTCAGTGGAACAGTCGTAGGGAGCGCTTGGCTTTCCCCAGATCCCTTGCCATCGGGTTTTCCAATTCACGAGACAAGTCGAAATCCAGAAAGTTTACCGCGCCACGGATTCTTTTTCGGCGCGGGATTCGTACAGGACATGCATTACTTTGATATTCCGCCGGATGTACATCATTGGAGTTATTTTTTCCAGATAAACGCGGCGCTCGACCACATCGAGCGGTTGCTGCAAGCGGCGAAGGCGCTTGGGCAGCCATTGAATAAGAACTGGGACGCAGAGGGAGCGTTGGCCGCGAAACTGGATTGGTTATGGAACAGCGGAGATCACTTCCCGAAGCCAACAGGGCTAGTGACGCTACGCGATGTGGCGCTGAGGCTGCCGCTGCTGAACCAGCCGGTTGAAATTGGGGATACAAAGATCGAATTGAACATGACTGAGCGGCGCATTACTGTCCAGAAAGCTTCGGCGCTGGGAGCGAACTGGCAGGGGACAATCAGCAGGCGTGAGAATACGGGGACCGTGCCGGCGAAACCCGTGACGAGGAATTCCGGAGTGGCGAAATCCGTAGCTATGAATTCTGAGGCCGCGAAATCAGGATTTACAGGATGGGATTTTGATCTGACGGCGGATCACCTTGATGCGACGGAACTCGACCGTTGGCTCGGGCCGCGAGAACGGCCGGGGTGGTTCGCAAGACTGTTATCACCGCAAGATGCGTCAGCGAAAGACTCTTCTTCAGGCAATTCCGCTGCGCTAGCCGGGCATGTAGGGCCGCTGGCAGATTTGCATGCGCGAGGCAATCTGAAAGTGGGATCGTTCGTACTTGCGCCGCTCGAAGTGGAGAAGCTGAGTGCCAACGTGGAGATGCAGGGGCGCACGGTAAATTTCTCAAGATTCGGCGCACAGTTTTGCAGCGGTGAGATTTCGGGCGGGCTGCTTTTGAATCTGGATGCGGACCCGAGCTACTGGCTGCGCTTGAGCGCCACAAATGTGAATGCAGCGGAGCTGGGCGCCTTGAGCCCAGCCTTAGAGTCGCGGCTTGCGGGGCAACTCTCCGGAGAGGTGCGAGTTTCGATGCACGGGATTGGACGGGAGAACCTGTTGGCCTCATTGAAGGGAGCAGGGACACTCTCCGCCAAGGGCGCGACGATTCAAGGGTTTTATTTATCCGACGAGGCTCCCTCCGACGGAGACTCCGGCGCAGATTCCACTCCTGTGGACTCACAGTTCTCGGTTGAGAAATCGGAGTATACCGTTTCTTCGCGGAAAATCAGTTTTGAAAGAATAACACTGCTCGATATCAAAGAGCCGTTTGAGGGGCGAGGAACCGTAGATTTTGGGCGAGGTCTGCAATTTGAATTGTGGCCGCATCCGATCACAGCGACGGTTGAGCGAACTGTGGGCGACAAGACAAACCGAAGATACCGAATTACTGGAACGCTGGAAGCGCCGCGCGTGGCCATCGAAGCGGTTCTGCAGGGCACCGCACACATGGGTACGCAACCTGTGCCACCCCCGGCACGTCACTAAGTCCGCGTGGGGCGACGGGGTTGCATCGGAGACCCGGCGGACATAACATCCAACCGCAATTTTGCAAGAGGAGAGAAAGATGAGAAATATTCGCCGTTCAATCCTGATTGTCCTAATTGGAGTTTGTGTGATGAGCTTCGCGCCGCTTGCCACGGCCAGCGGCAGCGGAGATGGCATCGCGCCGCGCGAGAAATCATCCGCGCGCGAACAGGGAAGCTCCGCGCAGGGCGGATTCACAATTGAGCAGGTGCTGAGCTTCTCCTTTCCGGAGACAACTTCTTTGGTGGCCGCGCCAACGGGTGACCGCGTGGCATGGGTGGCGAACACGAAGGGCTTGCGAAATATTTGGGGCGCGGAGGCGCCTGCATGGACGGCACGGCAGATTACGCACTACACGGCGGATGATGGACAGGAAATCAGCGATGTGGAGTTTTCGGGTGATGGGGGATTGATCGCTTACGTCCGGGGCGGCGCGCCGAACCGGGACAGTGAACTGCCGAACCCCGATAGCAATCCTGCCGGCGTGGATCGCGCGGTGTGGACTGTGACGTGGGCGGGGGGCGCTCCTCACAAAGTGGATATCGGATTTAGTCCGCATGTTTCGCCGCACAGCACGGCGGCGGCGGGATGGATTGCTTATCAGAGAGAGGAAAAAATCTGGCTCGCGCCGATCGGGGTTGGAAAGCCCGCGGAGATCTATTCGCGCGGAGCGAACGGAGCGGTTGAATGGGCGCCGGATGGGAAAAGGCTGGCATTTGCGTCGGCACGAACGGGACACAGCTTGATCGGGATTTACGACACGGCCAAGAAAAGCGTTTCGTGGGTTTCGCCGACGGTGGATAACGACAGGAATCCGCGATGGTCACCGGACGGAAAGAAGATCGCATTTCTGCGCACTCTGACAGCCGGGGCGGGCGGAGCAGGAGGATTTGGCAGAGGCGGAGGGGGAGGCGGCCGCGGTGCGGGCGGAGGCGGCGTGGCAATCTGGGTTTACACGATTGCGAGTGATGAAGCGCACCGCGCGTGGCAAAGCGGCGGCGGGCCCAATGCAGGCCTGGTTAACGTCGCAGGACAGAATGTGTTGAATTGGGGTGCTGACGACCATTTTGTTTTTTCTTCCGAGTCGGACGGCTGGGGGCATTTGTACTCGATCCCGGTGAGCGGCGGGACACCGCTGTTGTTGACGCCGGGGGATTGCGAGATGGAATACATGTCCATGAGTCCCGACCGGAAAAAAGTTTTGTTCAATTCCAATTGCGGCGACATTGACCGGAGGCATTTGTGGTCGGTGTCAGTGGCAGGCGGAGCGCCGGAAGCGGTGACGACGGGGATGGGAATTGAATGGTTTCCGGTGGTGACGGCGAGCGGAAAGTGGCTGGCATACTTTGCGTCGGACGCGCAGCATCCGGCCACGCCGACGGTGCGTGCGTGGAATCCGGCCCAGCCCGGAAACGGCAAGGCGCAGGCGATGGTGACTCTGCCGAAGGAATTTCCGGCGGACAAGCTGGTGACGCCGAAGCAGGCGATATTCAACGCGGCGGATGGGACTCCGATTCACGGGCAATTGTTTCTTCCGGCGAATATGCGGCCGGGTGAAAAACGTCCGGCGATAATTTTCATGCATGGCGGGCCGGTGCGGGAAATGCTGCTCGGATGGCACTACCTCTACTACTACTCGAATTCGTATGGGATGAACCAGTGGCTAACGAGCCGGGGGTTCATCGTGCTATCTGTGAACTACCGCGGCGGGATCGGATACGGGCGTGCGTTCCGTATGGCGCCGCGGCGCGGGGCGCAAGGTGCATCTGAATATCAGGACATATTGGCGGGCGCGCAATATTTGCGCGAGCGCGATGATGTGGACATCACGAAGATCGGCTTGTGGGGCGGAAGTTACGGCGGGTATCTGACGGCGTTGGGGCTGGCGCGGAATTCGGATTTGTTCGCGGCGGGCGTGGATTTCCACGGCGTGCATGACTGGTCGGCGCGAGTGGCGAACGTGGGGCCTTCCGTGACGCAGGTGGCGAATCCGGCGCAAGAGGAACAGAGCGTGGCGCGGGAGGCGTCGCCGGTGGGCGCAATTTCCACGTGGAAATCGCCGGTGCTGCTGATTCAGGGCGATGACGACCGGAACGTCGCGTTCGAGCAGATGGAAGAGATGGTGGCGCTGCTGCGAAGGCAGGGAGTGCAATTCGAGCAGATTGTATTCCCGGATGAGGTGCACGATTTCCTGATGTGGCGGTCGTGGGTGAAAGCGTATAAGGCGGAAGCGGAATATTTTGACAGGAAGCTGAAGAATGCGAGCGGCGGCACGACGGCAGCCGGTATGCAATAAATGCGCAACGCGCACGCGGCGGCGGCGCTTTGCGCGGCCGCCGCCTGTGCGCTGATCGCATCCGCGCAAGGGAGCGCGCCGCTGCGTGTGTTGCGGACGGGGCGGACAGAAAAGTTTCAGGTTGAGTTGCGCGTACGGAGCGAGGTGGAAGGGCAGAAGCCGACGACGATTGGCGCGAAGACATACGTGCAGCCGGTGTCAGAGTGGGTCGAGCAGAAGATAGCGTGGAATGTTGAGAGGCGGGTGAGTTCCACGGACGCGGCTGGCGGAGCGGAAATCGAAGAGCGGCTGGCGAATTTTTCCGATGCCGCGAGTTCTTCAGGGAAAGATCCCGACACAACTAAAATGCTGGAAGCCCTGAAGGCCGCGATTCAGCCGTGGGAAGCTCCGCGGATGTTGCATTACCGAGAGACGCGAGCGGGACAGATCACTGGGCTTGAGGCAGCGGCTGCGCCGCCGGTGGAGGAGCAGGCGCCGCGAGTGCTGACGGCGTGGTTGCTGCGCGCGCTTCGCCCGACGGCTGCATTGCCGGCGCATCCACTGGCATACAACCAATCGTGGCAGGAGCCGCGCAAGGTGCAGTTCGTGGAATGGAGCGGGACGACGGGCTCGGAATCCGGCGAGTGGCTTGGCGCGACGGCTGCGCTGCGAGCGCAGAACGAGCCAGCGGTGCAGCTTCACACGACGCAGGAAATTGCAGGAACCGTGACGGCGGGGAACGAGAAACCCACCGAGGGGACGGCACAGGCGCATTTTCATTCGGAGTCACTGAGCACGCTGGCGCTGGAGGATTTGCGTTTGCTTGGCGCGACTCGATCAGCGGCGCGCGAGATTGTGTGGACTCTGGCGGCTGTGGAAGGGTTGGCGAAACCGCCGCAATTTCGAGGACGCCTTCTGGCGGAAATCCGTATCATAGGTTGCGATGAGAATCCGTGCACTGATCATGGTGTTGGCAATCCCGGCGCTGGCGCTTCTGGCGGCAACCGCTAGCCGGGGATATGCGCAAAACAAAACCAAACAATCCAACGCATCGGGCGCAGAACGGCTTTCGCTTACACCGCGCTACGCGGCCGGACAAGTGATCCGCTACCAATTCCAAAATACGATGACGAGCGAGGAACGACGCGGGGGCGCGGTAAGCGATCCGCAAGGCGGCGGAAAACTGACGCTGAAGTGGACCGCGATCGTGCGAATGGAAGTGCTGTCCGTGGGAAAGGATGCGAAAGGGCAGCCGGATGGCAGCGTGCGGATTCGTTCGGCGTACGAAAAGTCGGCGGCGTCAACAGTGAGCGACACCTACGATCCCGCGACCGACGCGATGCAGGCGCAGTATGCCGCGCTCGAGGGCAAGACATTTGAATTCACGGTGGATGCGGCGGGACAAGTGACGGACGTGAAGGGATTCGGCGGCGGCGGAGTGCAGGGCCGGGCGGATGCAATGCGCGCATGGCTGGGACAATTTTCGGCCGGGTCGGGCGCGCCGCGCGGCGGAGTGACAGTTGGGGAGTCGTGGACGGCAGACCTTCCTTTCGAGAATCCGCCTCTTGCAGGACTGGTTTGGAAAATTCATTCAACATATTTGAGAAACGAACCGTGCCATTTGCCGAATGCCGAAGGCGACCAGAGCCCCGCGTCTGAGGAAATTTGCGCTGTGATTCTGACGAAGCTGGACCTGACGGGTCCGCGCGCGGGTAGCGATGCCACGCCGGAGAGCTACAAAAAACAAGGGTTGAAGACGGAAGGGACATTGAATGCAACCGGCGACAGCTTGAGTTACATTTCGTTGAAAGACGGACAGTTGGTTAGCCTGACGCAGAACTCGAACGAGCAGATGGATTTCGCGGTTTCATCGCTAAGCGGTGAAGACCGGAAATTGTTTCAAGGCGTGGTGCAAAGCCGCACGCAACTCGCGCTGATCCCTCCCGCGAAACAGTAAGCCCCATTCGAGTTATAATTGACGATTGCATGCGCGCCTGCGGACGCGCAGAGAGACCTTTCGATGAAATTTAAGTTAGCCAGCACCTACGAGCCACAGGGCGACCAGCCGGCCGCGATTGCGCAGCTTGTTCGCGGCGTGCAGGCGGGCGACAAGCACCAAGTGCTGCTTGGCGTGACCGGTTCGGGTAAAACATTTACGGTGGCGAAGGTCATCGAGAAATTCGACCGGCCGGCGCTGGTGCTGGCGCATAACAAGACGCTTGCGGCGCAACTGTTCCACGAATTCAAGAGTTTCTTCCCCTCGAACGCGGTGGAGTATTTCGTCAGCTACTATGATTTTTACCAGCCAGAAGCGTACTTGCCTTCGTCGGATACATACATCGAAAAAGAATCGACGATTAATGATGAGCTGGACAAGCTGAGGATGAGCGCGACGCGTTCGCTCTTCGAGAGGCGGGACGTAATTATTGTGGCGTCGGTGTCATGCATTTACGGGCTGGGGTCGCCGGAGGCTTACTACGGGATGTTGGTGATGCTCGAGCGCGGGCAGAGCATCGTGCGCGAGGCGCTGCTGCGGAAGCTCGTGGACATACAGTATGAGCGGTCGGAGGATTTGCGGCGCGGAACATTTCGCGTGCGCGGCGACAGGATTGAAGTCTATCCGCCTTATGAGGATTTTGCGTACCGGATTGAAATGTGGGGGAACCAGATTGACGCGATACGGAAGATGGATCCACTGACAGGCGAATTGCGGAGTGAAACCGAGCCGATTGTGCGGCTGCCCATTTATCCGAAGTCGCATTACGTGTTGCCTCCGGAGCAACGCGAGCGCGCGATCCAGGGAATCACGGATGAATTGGATTGGTGGAAGCCGGAACTGGAGAAGCAAGGGAAGTATGTAGAGGCACAGCGCGTGTGGCAGCGGACGATGTTTGACATTGAAATGATGCGCACGATCGGCTACTGCCACGGGATCGAAAATTATTCGAGGCACATGGCGGGGCGTTTGCCGGGTGAAGCGCCGCCAACGCTGCTCGATTATGTGCCGAGCGATTACCTGCTGTTCGTGGACGAGTCACACCAGACGATTCCGCAAGTGCATGGAATGTTTCACGGCGACCGATCTCGAAAGCAGAATCTGGTGGATTACGGATTTCGACTGCCATCGGCGCTGGATAACCGTCCGCTGACATTTGAGGAATTCGAGCATCGCGTGTCGCAGGCGGTGTATGTGTCGGCGACGCCGGGGCCTTACGAGTTGACGAAAGCGGCGGGGGTTGTGGTGGAACAAGTGATCCGGCCGACTGGACTGGTGGATCCGGAAGTGGAAGTGCGGCCGGTCAAGGGGCAAGTGGACAACCTTGTCGAAGAGATCCGGGTGCGGGCGGAGAAAAGCGAGCGCGTGCTGGTGACGACGCTGACGAAACGGATGTCGGAAGACCTGGCGGAATATTTTTCGGAGGTCGGTATACGCTGCCGGTATTTACACAGCGAAATCGAGACGCTCGAGCGCGTCCGGATTCTGCGCGATTTACGGCGAGGCGAGTTTGACGTGTTAATCGGCATCAACCTGTTGCGCGAGGGACTGGATTTGCCGGAAGTGTCGCTGGTGGCGATCCTGGACGCGGATAAGGAAGGATATTTGCGCAGCGCGACGGCATTAATTCAAACGATTGGGCGCTGCGCGCGGCATGTGGAAGGGCGCGCGATCCTTTATGCGGACCGGATGACCGATTCCATGGGAAAGGCGATGGGAGAGACGGCGCGGCGGCGCGCGAAGCAGGTGGCGTATAACACCGAGAACGGGATCACTCCACTGAGCATTCACAAGCCGGTGGACATGCAGCTTGCGTTGATTCTGGAAGCGGACTACATGACCGTGCCGGTAGAGGATTACGCGCTCGACAATATTACGAGCGAGGCGCAGCTGCATGAAGCGATTCAGCAAATGGAAGCGCAGATGCGCGAGGCGGCGAAAAAGTTTGAGTTTGAAAGAGCGGCGGCGTTGCGAGACCGCGTGCGAGGGCTGAAGCAGCGGGATTTGGGTGAATTGTTTGCGCCGACTCCGGGCGAGGCAATATCGGATGCGCCGAATCCTGCGGAACCAGCCAAAGCGACAGAAGAAAAAAGCTAGACCAAGCCGCGGCGAAGATCAGCGAGTGGATAGAAGGTGTCGCGCCAGACGATGCCGCCGCGCCACAGTGTGATTGCGGCTGAGCGGAGGATCATCCATGCGAAGAGCACCGCGCCGATGGGATGCGTGAGACCGTAAAGCGGCGAGATCTTGGCGCGAACCGCGATGGCGGTATGCATGATAAGAGGAATGGCCACAGCGATTGCGCAGAAGACCAGCGCTGCGGTGTGTATTCTTTCGATTAAGAGCCAGATTAATGCGACCCACGGGAAAACGCTCATTAAGAGAATCCCGAATACGTGGAAGGCGACCCACCAGACACGAAAGCCCGCGACGGCAAAAAAGTTTTTGGTCGTGCCGCGAATGATATTTTTTAGGCCGGAGTGCCAATAGACACCAATGTGCTGTGAAGCAAGGCCAACCTGCGAACGGAATCCGCCGAGCTTCACAATTTTTCCGAGTTTCATGTCGTCCACGACTTCCATCGCCAGGCGCCGGTGGCCGCCGACTTTTTCGTAGACATCTTTGTGGATGAGCTGAAACGCACCGATGCCGGTGTAGCGAGATGAGCGCGGATTGCTGGTGCGCCATGTCTCGGTGCCAATTGAGAATCCCAATCCAAAGTAGGTCATGGCGACGCGCTCCCAGAAGCCAACCATTTCAAGGCGCGTGATCAGGGTGAGATGATCGAGGCGCTGGCCCATGTGCTGACCAATGGCGAGATTCATCACGCGACGAAGCGTGTCGGGAGCGAAATGAACATCTGCATCGGTGAAAACGATCCAATTTCCAGTGGCGAGCTGAAAACCCTGGTCGAGCGCGTGGGGCTTGCCGAGCCATCCGTGCGGAAGCGATGTGATATGGATAACGCGGAGACGGGAGTAGCGGGCGGCAAAGCCGTCCAGGATGCGGGCGGTGGAATCCGCAGAGCGATCGTCCACAGCGATGACCTCGTAATCGGGATAGTCGAAGGCCAGCATGGTTTCGAGCGCGGCGGGAAGTTTTTCGGCTTCGTCGCGCGCGGCGAAGATGATGGAAATGCGCGGGCAGTTTTCATTGGCGAGCGGCGGGATGCGTTGAAGGCGCGGAAGGCGCATGATGCCGACAGCGGCGCGTGTGGACTGGACCGCCCAGATAACTGCAACGATACCGGTTGCAAATATTAGCACAATATGAATAGTATGCAAAGTGACTTTTCCGCGCTTCAATGCGCTTATAAAGGTATTCTAGCATTCAGCGGGGAATGAGCGAGGTGCTGGAGGATGGCAACAACATTGGCGATTGTGGGAGCGGGGCGGGTGGGCCGCGCGCTGGGCCGCGATTTGCACGAGGCCGGTTGGAATATTTCCGTGGTGGTATCGCGAACCGCAGCCAGCGCCCGCAAGGCGGTGCGCATAATTGGCGCGGGGCAGCCATTCAGCGAATTGACACGCTTGATTCTAGGAGCAAGTGTCGTACTTATTGCGGTGCCCGATGACAAGATTTCAGATATAGCGAAGCAGCTCGCCCACCTTGGCGGCGATGAGTGGCGCGGGAAAGTGGTCCTGCACACGAGCGGAGCACTCGACAGCAGCGTTCTTGAGCCGCTGGCAAAGCTTGGGGCGGCGACGGGGTCGCTTCATCCGATGCAGAGCTTTTCCTCGCGAACGGCACCGCCTCTGGAAGGAGTGTGGATGGTGATGGAAGGCAAACCTGCGGCGCTCCAAATGGCGCGGCGGATCGCGCGCAGCGTCGGCGGCGAGCCGGTGCGACTCCATGGCAGCGATAAGCTTGCCTACCATGCGGCCAACGTCCTTGTCGCCGGCCATGTACTGGCGCTCCTTGAAGCGGGCGTGACCGTCCTTTCGCAAACTGGTTTTTCGCGCCGGCAGGCGTCGGGCGCGCTACTCCGTCTTACAAGGCAAATTGTGCAGAATTTTGAAAGATTTGGCCCGGCCGCATCGTGGACGGGCCCGGCGGCGCGCGGCGACTTTGGTACAATTGCAGCGCACGCTCGCGCGCTGCGAAGCTTCCCGCGTGAATACCAAGAGGCGTACGCCGCGGTCCACAGACTTGGCGCACGTGTGCTTGCGCGGCAACCGGAAAAGATGCTGGCGCAACTCGAACAAGCACTGAGCACGGCCGGTGATGGAGGAAGTAAACATCGGCGGCCCAAGTGAAAGTTGTATTGAGCGCGCAATTGCAATTTGATGCTTGAGGAGGATTTCTTTGCCGGGATTGCAGATTCCAGTGGAAAGCCGGACGCTGAAAAATGGATTGCGTGTGGTCGTGTCACCTGATCACACGGCCCCGCTGGTTACAGTCGGCGTCTATTACAAGATTGGATTTCGGCTGGAACCGCAAGGGCGGAGCGGGTTCGCTCATCTCTTCGAGCACATGATGTTTCAAGGGTCGGAGAACGCCGGGAAAATGGAGCACATCAAGCTCATCAATGCGTCCGGCGGTGTATTGAACGGGACGACGCATTACGACCTGACGAATTATTTTGAGGCGGTACCGTCGAACGCGCTGGAACGCGTTCTGTGGCTCGAGGCGGACCGGATGCGCGCGCTCAAGGTGGATGACGAAAATCTGAGTAACCAGCGCGACGTGGTCAAAGAGGAAGTCCGCGTGAACGTGTTGAACCAGCCCTACGGGGGATTTCCGTGGCTGGACCTTCCGCCAGTGGCCTTTCGCAATTGGGCGAACGCGCACAATTTTTACGGCGACTTCGCCGACCTGGACGCCGCGACGCTTGCGGATGTGCGCGCGTTCTTCAAAACTTATTATGTGCCGGCAAATGCCGTGCTGGTGATCGTCGGCGACGTGGAGCCGGACGAGGCAATCGATCTCGCGCGGCGGCATTTCGAGGACATTCCCGGCGGCGCACAGCAGGCCGCGGCAGACGTCAGCGAGCCGCCGCAAACAGATGAGCGGCGAGGATTCGTCGAGGAAAAATCCGGGACGCTGCCGGCAGTGGCCATCGGCTATCTGGCGCCGGCGCGGCACACGCAGGATTGGTATGCAGCGGCGCTGCTCGATTACGCGCTGCACGCGGGCCGTTCCGGGCGTTTCTACCGGAGACTGGTGCAGGAGCAGAAGCTTGCTGTCGAGGTCTCGGGGGATACGGGAGACCTGATCGAGTTGAATGGACCTTGCCAGATTGTGACGCACGTTTTTTACAAACCCGAAGTGACAGACGGGCAAGTACTTGCTGCGTACGATTCGGTGATTGAAGAGGTGCGGAAAAATGGAATCGGGAGCGCGGAGCTGGAACAAATCAAAGTGAAGTTCCGCTCGGACTTTGTCTCGACGCTCGAGAGCGGGCGCGGCGGATTCCCGCGATTTGGTTTGCTGCATTATCTGGCGTGCTTCACGCTGTTCGACAATGAGCCAAGTTGGATTAACAGGATTCTGGAAAAATATACGAGCGTGACGGCCGAGCAAGTCCGGTCTGTTGCGGAAAAATATCTTGTGCCGAGTCAGAGGGCGATGGTCTTCCGGCTGCCCGTTGGAAGGAGGGCAGCGTGATGGCTACCGCGGTGCCAAATCCTTCGCGTGCCCAGGTTCCGCCGCTTGGCCCGGAGCGGCCGGTGGTGTGGCCGCGGCGATTTCGGCGGACGCTGGCGAATGGGCTCGAGGTCGCGCTTGTCGAATCGCGTTCAATTCCAAAGTTCACGGCGGACCTTTATTTCCGCAGCGGAAATGCGGTAGCAGCGCTTCCGGGGCTCGCGCAGATGACGGCGACAGTCGCGCGGACGGGGACGTTGCGCAGAACAAGCCACCAGATCGAGGATGCGCTGCGCGGATGGGGGGCGGACCTGTCCATCTCGGCGGGCGCGGACACCACTTCGGTGGCGTTTGCCGGGCTTGTGGAGTTTGCGCGGCCGCTGCTTGAACTCGTTTCGGAGATCGTGCGCGAGGCGCAGTTCCCCGCGGAGGAGTTTGAGCGCGAGCGGCGCCAGAAAATCGAAGGGCTGCGGATTGACCGGACGACACCGGATTTCCTGGCGGCGGACCGTGTGCGAAAAGTGCTGTTCGGCGCGCATCCTTACGCCAATTACTCGCCGACGGAACAACAGGTTGAGGCCTACTCGCGCGAGGCGCTGGCCGCGTATTACGGCGAGAGCTATGCACCATCGAGCGCGCTTCTTGTGGCCGCGGGCGATTTCTCCGCCTTGGAGATGTGGAACGAGATTGAGGGAGCCCTCGGCGGCTGGAAAGGTGCGGCTCCGGAGCGAGCTGCGCCGCCGGCTCCGCCGGAATTGCACGGGCGGCGCGTTTATTTTGTACACCTGCCGGGAGCGGTGCAGACCCAGATTGTGGTGGCAAACATGGCCATCACGCGGAAGCATCCGGACTGGATGCGGCTCTCGCTTGCAAACAATCTTTTCGGCGGAGCGTTCAATTCGCGGCTGGTGAGAAACATTCGCGAGGAGAAGGGATACACCTACAGTCCGCGGAGCAGCGTACACGCGCTGCGTCAATATGGATTTTTCTCCGTGGGCGCGGCAGTCAGGAATGATGTAGTCGCGGCCACGCTTACGGAGATTTTCTACGAACTGGACCGCATCCGCGCGCTGCCTGTGGGAGAGGACGAACTCGCGGACACGCGCAACTATATGTCCGGCGTATTTTCGCTGGGGCTTGGCACACAGGACGGAATCGCGGGACAGCTTGGCGGCGTGCTGCTCGACGGGCTGCCGGAAGAATATCTGGAAAAATACCGCGAGCGCGTTCGCGCATTGCAGCCAACTGACGTGCTGGAGGCGGCGCGGCGGTATTTCGATGCGGCAAATGCGCAAGTTATCGTCGTAGGCGACCGCGAAGCGACGGCTTCGCAAGCAGCGCTGTTTGGCGACGTAGAAATGTTTGATGCGCAGGGGAATAGGATTTAGCTGAAAGCTTTCGCACATCAGCCGTACATTTTGCGGAAACCTGTTGGTCATCAACCTCCAAGTGTTCCCACTTGCATTGTGAATAATTACCGTTATAGAGTATAGCTATGAGTAATATCTTCCCCTATCGCTCATCGCGCACAGTGATTTATTTGAGCGCGGCAATGATGCTGGCGGTTTGTCTCTTTGCAGGCGCGTTTTCCGCACAGGCAACAGGAAAAAAACTCCCGCCGCCATCGAAGCCAATTGATCTGAATACGGCGACGTCCGAGCAGCTTCAGCGACTGCCGGGCGTGGGGCCGGTAACGGCGCAGCGGATTCTCGACTACCGGAAAAAGAGCGGGCCGTTTCAGAGCGTGGACGATTTGCTGGCGGTGAAGGGGATCAGCACCAAGCGATTGGATAAAATCAGGCAGTACGTGATGGTGAAAGCGCCACCCGCGCCTGCACAGGCGCCACCGAAAACGCCTCCGAAGAAACCTTGATAGATAAAACTCCGAAGATGTGAACTAAAGCGGCTGGTGCGTGGAATTCGCGCGGTCCGTTGCGAGGGGGACCTGCTCCGCGATGGTGATTCCGTAACCGGCGAGCGCGACAACTTTTTTCGGCTGATTCGTAAGGACACGGATATCCGTGAGGCCGAGGTCGCGCAGGATCTGCGCGCCGATCCCGCTTTCATGCTGGACCAGACGCTGGCGGGCGACGTCGCGCTCGAGCTGTCCCCGCATGTGATAGAGGATGCGCGGAAGCGCGCCCGCGACGGGCGGGGCGGAGTCGATGGCAAATCCGCGGCCGGTGTGATGCAGATAGACAAAAACGCCGCGGCCCTCCGCAGAAATTGCTTCCAGGGAGCGCGCGACAATTTCGCGGCAATCGCAACTCGTGGAAGAGAAGACGTCGCCCGTGAGGCAGTGCGAATGCACGCGCACCAGCGGAGGATGCGCGCCGGGCTCAACTTCCGAGAGATCGCCGCGGACGAGGGCGATGTGCTGCTCTCGGTCGACCTCGCTGGAAAAAACAATCATGCGGAAATCGCCATATTCGGTTGCGAGCGGCGCTTCGGCGACGCGGTGAACATAGCGCTCGTGCGCCATGCGGTAGGCGACTAGAGCGGAGACGGTGAGCATTTTGAGGCCGTGCTCGCGGCAAAACTCGACGAGCTGGGGGACGCGGGCCATGGTGCCATCGTCATTCATGATTTCGCAGATGACGCCCGCGGGAGTCATGCCCGCAATGCGCGCGAGATCCATGGAAGCTTCCGTTTGCCCGGCGCGGACGAGAACGCCGCCGCGGCGCGCGCGAAGCGGAAAGACGTGGCCGGGACGGGCGAGATCGGCCGGGTGAGTAATCGGGTCAATGGCGGTGAGGATCGTGAGCGCTCGATCCGCGGCGCTGATTCCCGTGGTAGTGCCGCGGCGCGCGTCAATGGCTTCGCAGAAGGCGGTGCCGTGGGCGGCTGTGTTCACGGGAGACATCAGCGGGAGATTTAACTCGTCGCAGCGGTCTTCGGTGAGAGTGACGCAGATAAGTCCGCGGCCAAACTTGGCCATGAAATTGATGGCTTCCGGCGTGACCTTTTCGGCGGCCATGGCGAGGTCGCCTTCGTTTTCGCGATCCTCATCGTCCACGAGAACGATGGGCCTGCCCTGGCGAAATTCCTCGGCCGCTTCTTCGACAGTTGCGAATTGGAGATGGTTCTCCGGCACTTCAGTTATCCCCTCCGAACAATTCAATTCTAACTCTTTGATGATACCTCAAAATAACATGGGCGGCCTGAAAACGGCCGCCCATGGATTTCTAACCGGGGTTTAAACGATTGGAGCAGGGGATCAATACATCCCGCCGCCCATGCCGCCAGGGCCGCCGTGCCCGCCGGCGCTTGCAGCCTTCTTATCATCCTCGCGGATGTCGGCAACGAGCGCTTCGGTGGTGAGCATCAGCGCGGCCACGGAGGCCGCATTTTGCAACGCCAGCCGGGTGACCTTGGCCGGGTCGATTACGCCGCCCTTAACGAGGTCGCCGTATTCGCCGGTGTCGGCGTTATAGCCGAAATTCTCGTCCTTGGATTCGCGGATGCGGCCGACAACGACCGCGCCTTCGAGTCCGGCATTGAGGACGATCTGACGCAGAGGCTCTTCAAGCGCGCGCTTCACGATGTTTACGCCGATGGCCTCATCTTCGCCGAGCTTCAGCTTTTCGAGCGCCGGGATGCAGCGCAGCAAAGCTACGCCGCCGCCGGGAACGATGCCTTCTTCGACCGCGGCGCGAGTGGCGTGCATGGCGTCCTCAACGCGAGCCTTTTTCTCCTTCAACTCGGTTTCGGTTGCCGCGCCCACCTTGATGACCGCAACGCCGCCGACAAGCTTTGCCAGCCGCTCTTGCAGCTTCTCACGGTCGTAGTCCGAAGTGGTTTCCTCGACCTGCGCGCGGAGCTGCTTGACGCGGCCTTCGATGTGGGCGGGCTTGCCATTGCCCTCAACGATGGTCGTGTTGTCCTTGTCAATCGTGACCTTCTTGGCGCGGCCGAGGTCTTCCATCTTCACGTTCTCGAGCTTGATGCCGAGATCCTCGGTGACGGCCTTACCGCCCGTCAAGACGGCGATGTCTTCGAGCATGGCCTTGCGGCGGTCGCCGAAGCCCGGAGCCTTCACTGCAGAGCACTGCAGCGTGCCACGGAGCTTATTGACGACGAGAGTCGCGAGGGCTTCGCCTTCGACATCTTCCGCGATGATGAGCAGCGGCTTGCCAGCGCGCGCCACTTGCTCAAGCAACGGGAGAAGGTCCTTCATGGAGCTGATTTTCTTTTCGTGGATGAGGATGTAGGGATCCTCGAGATTGCATTCCATCCGCTCGGGATCGGTGACGAAGTAGGGGGAAAGGTAGCCGCGGTCGAACTGCATTCCTTCAACGACTTCGAGCGTGGTTTCCATCGTGCGGGATTCCTCGACGGTGATCACGCCATCCTTGCCGACCTTCTTCATCGCTTCGGCGATGATGCTGCCGATTTGTTTGTCATTGTTCGCGGAGATCGTGCCGACCTGGGCGATCATGTCACCCTTGACGTCACGGTGTAGCTCCTTGATTTTTTCGACTGCGGCTTCCACGGCGCGTTCGATGCCGCGCTTGAGAGCCGTAGGGCTCGCGCCCGCCGCGACGGTCTTGACGCCTTCGCGGAAGATGGCCTGGGCCAAAACGGTTGCGGTTGTGGTGCCGTCGCCCGCCACATCGGAGGTCTTCGACGCCACTTCGCGCACCATCTGCGCACCCATGTTTTCGAGCGGATCCGGCAGCTCGATTTCCTTCGCGACGGTCACGCCGTCCTTGGTAATCACCGGCGCGCCGAACTTCTTCTCAATCACCGCATTCCGGCCTTTGGGGCCGAGGGTGATTTTGACGGCGTCCGCCAGTGCGTTCACTCCGCGGAGAATTGCCTGCCGGGAGTTTTCGCCTGTAACAATCTGCTTTGCCATGAGACTTCTTCCTCCTAAGGAATTGGACAATCTATGCAGAGCGCATTGCTGGTGGACTTACTTCCTTGCCGCCTTTGCCGCGCCGCTGAGCTTCGCCAGGATTTCGTCCTCGCGAAGGATGAGGTATTCCTGCTCTTCAATTTTGATTTCACTGCCGCTGTACTTGCCGAAAAGGATGCGGTCGCCGGCTTTGACGTCGAGCGGAACGCGCTCGCCCTTCTCAATTTTGCCCGCGCCGACAGCCACGACTTCGCCTTCCTGCGGCTTTTCCTTGGCCGTATCGGGGATGATGATGCCGCCCCGAACGGATTCCTTCTCTTCAATCCGCTTGACCAGAACTCGGTCGTGCAGGGGAGTGATATTCACTGCCATCGTTGCCTGTCCTCCATCGCGTAGATCGGAATTGTTGTTCTAGTGCTAGTAGGTGCCCGAGAATTGCGGTTAGCACTCCTCGGGCGCGACTGCTAATATAGGCAGAAGGGGGCTGCATGTCAAGGGGAAAGTTGGCGATAAAGTTGAGTGTAGCAGACTCATAGCCCAATTTCGGCGGCCGTATTTCTTCCTAAGTACAGTAAATAGAATGAGTTAGGGACCGCCAGAATATTCCTCCACTTGGCGCTTGAATTGCGTGGATTGAAGTGCTTAGATTTCCTCCGGATCTCTGGCTGGAATGAGCTGGAATCAATACATTTCGCTTGTCTTACCATCAGCAGGAACGCTGCTGAATCTGTTCATGTTGATCCTCATTGTCGGGTATCGGCGGCGGAGGAATTTTGAGCGGGTGTTGTTCTTTCTCGTCCTCGGACTTTTTCTTTATTACTCGGGAATACTGCTGAAGGCACACATTTTTCTCTATTACGGCGGCACGATTCCGGCAATGACGCTGGTTTTCGCTGACTTACTCATCCTCATCAACGGCGCATTTCTTCCGAGCCTTTTAATCCACGCGCATCAGGCCTATCGAAAAACGTCGCCTGGAAAAGCAGGAAAGTGGTGGCTCACCACTCTCACAGTGTGCTCTTACATCGTTTCGGCATTTTTCATTGCCAAGATCATATTCCGGCTTACGCGATATCCGTTGGAGGGCTTTCCCGATCCAGAAGACATTTTCGACGCAAGTTTTTATACCTGGCTATCAATTGCACTCGGATTATCCGCCGCTTACCAAATTAGTTTTTCCCGAGGCACAAAGGGAAATGCCTCCAGCCACCTTCACAAATTCTTTTTTGGATACTTTGGCGTTGTCGGCGCGGCGATCCTGACACTCGGGCTGTCCATACCAGGCTTTTATCAGAGATTCATTCAAGTGCCAGCGCCACAGAGAGTCTGGTTGGATCTGATTTTGATTTATTTTTGGATAGTGCCGAGCGCGATTCTAGTTTACGCCGCAGTGCGCCACAATTTTCTCGGGTTCAGTTCACAGAGAAACCTAATGTACGCGGTTTCGGGGGCGTTTCTTGCGTTGCTCTATCTGACGGTGGTGCGAAAGGCGAGCGATTGGCTCGAGCCGGTGCTGCCGCCGGAGGCGACGTGGTCCATTTTGCTTTTTGTGCTCGTTGGCTTGTTTGAGCCGCTGCAGCGAGTAGCCAACCGCGTGTTGCGCAAAGCATTTCGCGAACAAGTGAAGACGGTTCAGCGGCTTAGCGCTGGATTGCAGAAGGAGGCTCAGTCCGGGGGTCTGGGCCAACTGCTGGAAACTGCCGAGGAATTGATACGTCGCGAATTTGGTTTGCAAGAAGTCCGAATTCACTTGAGTGATGCCGGAGCAAGTGGATCATCGGCGAATCCGCGCGCCAAGTTGCCGCCTGCTTGGGCGGGGCAGCCAGTGCGGTTGCCGCTTGGCAAGCCTACAAACCCGGATAAGCCGGGGGCGGAGATCGGAGAGTTGGAAGTTGTTCCTGTTGGATCGGCAATTTCCGGCGAGACCATGGCGGCGCTTGAAATTCTCGCGGAGCAGCTTCCGGCAATTATTGAGCTATGCCGCACGATCGAACAAAAGCTGACATTGGAAAGGGAATTGGCGGAAAGGGAAAGGATGGCGCTTGTGGGACAGATGACGGCGAGTATTTCGCATAACTTGAAGAATCCGTTGGGCTCGATGAAGACGGTGCTGCAGGTGCAGCTTGAGAACGAAGAGCTGCCGCTCGCGACGCGAAAGGATTTGGCAATTATGCTCATCGAAGTGGACAGGCTGAACCATAAACTGACGGAATTGCTGCGGTATGCGCGGCCGACAGTGCGTGCGGCGCAGGCGACGCAGAGAATTGAAGTGAGCGCGGTTGCGGAACAGGCTGTCGCGCTGCTGCGGCTTGAAGCGCAGGAGCGCGGCGGATGGCTCGATATGGCTGATGAATCGGGCGGCGCGGCAGTGCAGGGAACCGAGGAAGCGCTGGCTGACATTTTTTCCAACCTGGTGGTGAACGCGATTGAAGCCACTGCGAAGGATTGTACGGTTTCGGTGCGATTGAGGCGCGATGGACCGGAGCTTTTCATTGAGGTGACAGATGATGGGCCGGGAGTCTCACCTGAAAACCGGGCGCGACTTTTTCAGCCATTTTTCACGACGAAACCGAGAGGTACTGGACTCGGTCTTGCAATTGTCGAGCGTCGGGTGACCGAACTTGGCGGAACGGTGGAGTGCGAAAGCCCGGTTGCAAACGGACGCGGCGCGCGATTTGTTGTTAGGTTGCCGATTGCGCAGGAGAAATGACGATGGCTACGAAAACAATCCTGATTGTGGACGATGAGCCGGCGGCGCGATACGCGCTGCGGCGTGCCCTCGAACATGCGTACCGCATAGCGGAGGCCGACAGCGTGGCGGCAGCGCGCGAAGCATTTCCAAGGGAGCGGCCGGCGCTGGTTCTGCTCGACCTTGTAATGAATGACGAGGATGGTTTGGTTCTGCTGCACTGGATGCGAGAGCAGGGGCATACGCAGCCGGTGATTATTGTGTCCGCGCTGGATACGGCGCGCAAAGCGGTTGAGGCGCTGAAGCTTGGCGCGGCGGATTATCTGGTTAAGGGCTTCGATGTCGAAGAGCTGCGAAAGCGCGTCGGCAATTTGATGCGGCTGGCAACTCTCGAGCAGGAAAACAAGATCATGCGCGAGCGGCTGGTGACCGAAGGGCAATTCGGGCCGATGCTCGGCTCAACGCCGGAGATGCGGCGGCTTTTCGAGATGGCTGCGCGCGTGGCGGAGACGGACGCGACGGTGCTGATTTTCGGCGAAAGCGGCACGGGGAAGGATTTGCTGGCGCAAGAGATTCATGCGCGTTCGCCGCGCGCGGCCGGGCCGTTTGTGGCGGTGAATTGCGCGGCGCTACCTGAAAATCTGATTGAGTCCGAACTTTTTGGATACGAGAAGGGCGCGTTCACCGGCGCGGCGCAACAAAAGAAAGGGAAATTCGAGCTGGCGAGCGGCGGCACGGTTTTCCTGGATGAAATTGGAGACATGAATCCCGTGACGCAAGCAAAGGTGCTGCGCGCGCTGGAGAACCGCGTGATCGAGCGGCTGGGCGGGACGCAGCCGATTTCCGTTGATGTGCGCGTGATCAGCGCGACGCACCGCAATTTGTCCGCGGAGGTGAACGCGGGACGATTCCGCGAAGATCTCTATTACAGGCTGCGGGTGGTGACGCTCGAAGCGCCGCCGTTGCGGGCGCGCAAAGAAGATATTCCCATGCTGGCAGATGCGTTTTTGAAATTGCATGGCGCGCGAGAAGGCAAATCGAAGCGGCTAAGCCGCGAGGCGATGCAGGCAATCGGGCGATATGATTGGCCGGGGAACGTGCGCGAGTTGAAAAACGCGCTGGAACGAAGCGTGATTTTCGCGCGCGGCGAGGAAATTTCTGAAGCGGATTTGCCAGGAGAGATTATGGGGAACGCGCCGGGGCCCGCGCGGGCAGGGAAGTCCACGGGCAATGAAATGCCGCTTTCGGATCCGGATTTCCGTGAAGCGAAGCGCAAGTTTGAAGTGATGTACATCACGAGACAACTTGAGCAGCACCAATGGAACGTGTCACGGACGGCGGCGGCGATTGGATTTCACCGGCAGAGCTTGCAAGAAAAGCTGCGCGAGTTGGGGATTCGCCGGCCAGGGGCAGGAACCTTGGACGGCGCGGACGAATGACTTCGCGGCACGAATGAATTGATTCCGCGGCCAGAGTCGCACAGAATAGAGCGGCGCGATTTTCGTTCCTTCGGGAGCCGACTTCTTGGGCGAGCCATACATCGTATTCGATGGCGTGACGAAGGCGTTTGAGGACCACCTGGTGCTCGACAACGTGAGCTTCCACGTGGAGCGCGGGCAGACGGCTGTGATCATGGGGAAGAGCGGCGTCGGAAAATCGGTGACGCTGAAACATATTCTGGGATTTCTACAGCCCGACGCCGGGCGAGTGGTGATTGCGGGCCAGGACATTGTTGGCTGGGACGAACGGCGGCTGGCGGAAATTCGCAAGCGCGTAACGATGGTGTTTCAGTCCGGCGCGCTGTTTGATTCGCTGACGGTCGGCGAGAATATTGCTTTCCCGATGAATGAACGCGACGGAATGCCCGCCGATGAAATTGACGCGCGCGTGAAGGAGCTTGCGGAAATGCTGGAAGTGTCGGACCAGCTCGACCGTTTGCCTTCGGAGCTGAGCACCGGGATGAAGCGCAACGTCGCAATCGCGCGAGCGCTGGCGCAAGACCCGGAAGCGATTCTTTACGACGAGCCGACGACGATGGTGGACCCGCTGATGGCCACGCACACGGGTGACCTGATCCTTAAGTTGAAGGAAACATTTCACAAGACCTCCGTTGTGGTGACGCACGACACACACCTCGCGAAAAAACTGGCGGACTCCATTATTTTTTTGCAGGATGGGCGCGTGTCATTTTTCGGGCCCTGGAAAGATTTTGAAGCGAGTCCGGACCCATTTCTCCGCAATTTCCGCATGCAGGATGAATTGATCCCCGCGCTGGACGCCACAGTTTAATGCGCCGAGTTCCGCCAGGCATGAGACAGGCGTAGCACTATGGGCGCGACGAATCCCACCGGTACACAGGCTGTTCCCCAACTTCGCCGTGTGATGGGTTTCTGGGATGTGCTGCTCTTCAACATCGCCACTGTTCTTGGACCGCGATGGATTGCGGCGGCGGCGCACAACGGGCAATCGTCCATCAGCCTGTGGGTGATCGCGGCGGTGATCTTTTTTGTGCCGTCGGCGCTAGTGATTACGGAGCTGTCGACAAGATTTCCGCACGAAGGCGGGCTGTATGTGTGGTCGAAGGAAGCCTTTGGAGATTTCCACGGCTTCATCGCCGGGTGGACGTATTGGATTTACACGGTTTTCTATTTTCCGGGGCTCTTGCTCGCAAGTGCGTCGATGGCCGCGTATATCGGCGGCGAGAAATGGGCGTGGCTTGCACAGAACCGGCCTTTCTTACTGGGCGTCTCCTTCGCACTTTTGATTGTCGCAGTGGGACTCAACATCATCGGCCTCAACATCGGCCGATGGCTGCAGAATGCGGGAGGCGTGGCGACGTATTTGCCACTGATGATTCTTGTTGTGGTCGCCATAATCCTTTACCACTCGGCCGGGTCCGCAACACACTTTTCGTTTGCCGCGATGCTGCCGCATTGGAACCTGGACACAGTGAATTTCTGGTCGCAGATTGCGTTTGCATTCGCCGGATTGGAACTGGTGTCAGCAATGAGTGGCGAGGTTCGCGATCCGAGGCGGACATTTCCAAGGGCGATACTCGGGTCTGGAATTCTGATTGCGGCGATCTACATCGCAGCGACGGTTGCCGTTCTTGCGATCATGCCGGCCGCTACCGTGGATCCAAAGAGCGGAGTGTTTCAAGCGATCGGGTTCGGCTCAACGGTACTGCGCGTGGCAATAGTGGGAATTTTGGCGGCAGTGCTGGTCACGATTGGCAATGCAGGCGGCGTCGGATCGACAGTCGCCGGCGTCGCTCGCGTGCCGTTCGTTGTGGGCATTGATAGATATCTGCCCGCCGCATTCGGGAAGATGCATCCGCGATGGAAGACGCCATATGTTGCGATTCTGGTCCAAGCCGGGATTTCGGCATTCCTTCTGCTCGCTGTGCAGGTTAACGAAACGGCAAGGAACGCATACCAGATACTCGTGGACGCCGCGATCATTCTCTACTTTATTCCGTTCGTGTACATGTTTGGAGCCGCGATCAAGCTTTCCTACCGCAACGACCGCGCAGCGCATGAAGATGCGGTACTGGTTCCGGGCGGAAGATTTGGAGTTTGGATCGTCGGAGGGCTCGGACTTCTTTGCGTCCTGGTGGGGATCGGACTCTCATTTATCCCACCGGGTGAATCCACGAATAAATTGGGGTTCGAGATAAAACTCATTGCGGGCACTGTAGTTGCTGTCCTTATTGGTTTGGCGCTCTATTATCGGGGAGCGAGGTCGAAGCAGCGTGACACGGTATAGCTAGAAACCATCTTCCACGAGACGCTCAACAGAAAACCGAGAGACAGGATTCGTCCGGCGCGCGTCGAGCAGCCGCTCGACATATTTGGCGAGGATGTCGGCTTCGAGATTCACGGGATCGCCGGCGGAAAGCCCCTGCAAATTTGTGTGAGCGTACGTGAACGGAATAATCGCGAGACCGGCGACGCCGTCGCGCCAGGATGCGACGGTCAAGCTGATGCCATCAATGGAGATGGAGCCTTTTTCCGCGACGTATGCGGCGAGATCATTGGGCACGCGAACATCCAGCCACCAATTTGCATTTTCGGTTGAGAGGCCCGACGCACCGATCATTGAAAGCTTCGCGACGCGGCCCACACCGTCCACATGTCCCTGAACAAAATGGCCGCCAAGTTCCCTCCCTGCAGTGAGCGGCCTTTCAAGATTTACGGGCGCGCCGGGTTTCATTTCGCCGAAGGTTGTGCGCTGAAGAGTCTCGGGAGACAGGTCGGCGGCGAAAGATTCGGAGTCATGTTCGACGACAGTGAGGCAGCAGCCGTTTACGGCAATGCTCGCGGAAATTGTGAGAGCACCGGCGATTTCCGGAGCGCGCACGCGGAGGCGTCCGCCAGCGTCGCTCATGTCGAGCGATTCGACGATTCCCGTGTGCTCAACGATTCCCGTAAACATCGCGAAAATACCCCGTGTAACATTCATCCGGCCCGATGCGGTGCGTTTCTACATCGCGAAGATTTTTCATGCGCCGGCCCGCGGCCTTCGTGGCCCAGGGCCTGCCGCCAACACCGGCCATTCTTTTATTGATAAAGACTACCAGCTTATCCACGGCGCGCGTAATCAAGACGGAGGAATTCACGCGCGTGCCGGCTTCGATGAGAATGCTTTGGATATCGCGCCTGGCGAGTTGGTGAAGGACAGCTATCCAATCGAGGATGTCGCCTTTCTGCTTCACATAGGCGATCTCAATCCCCAATTTGCGCAGCGGCTCGGCGCGCGGCTCAATTGTTTTTCGCGTTGTAAAAACCAAGATATCGTTCCTAGCTGATTTCGCAAATTGTGAATGAGGCGGGAGACGCAAAAGCGAATCGAGCACAATGCGGAGAAGTGGACGCCGCCGCGGGCGTCCGGTGCGATCCGTGAGAAGCGGATCGTCGGCGAGAATTGTGCCGATTCCGGTGAGGACGGCGTCGGATGCGTGGCGCAACCGCTGCACTTCTTTCCGGGACTGCGGAGATGAAATCCACTTTTGATTTTGACCGTGATGCGAGGACGGCCAGGCGATGGCCCCGTCGAGAGTCATAGCTGTTTTCAGCGTGACGAATGGGCGACGCGAGGTGATCCATCGCGCGAAAGCCTCGTTCAAGCGCTTCGCTTCGGCCTCGCGCAAACCGACTTCGACATGGATGCCAGCGGCGCGCAGTTTGCTGAAGCCGCGGCCGGAAACTCTTGGATTGGGGTCGGGCATCGCGGCGACGACGCGGCGAACGCCCGCGGCGATGATTGCGTCCGTGCAAGGGCCGGTGCGTCCGTGATGCACGCAGGGCTCGAGATTTATGTACAGCGTTGCGCCGCGCGCGCGGCGTCCCGCGGATTCGAGGGCGAGGATTTCCGCGTGCTTCAGTCGGGCGTAAGTGTGATACGCCTCGCCGACTACGCGGCCATTTCGCACGAGCACTGCTCCGACCATCGGGTTGGGGCTTGTGAGCGCTTCGCCGCGGCGTGCGAGGGCGAGGGCGCGTTGCATCCAGCGATCATCAGGATTCTTAGATGTTTTCTGCGCGGGAGCGGCCATTACAGACTCATTCAAATAGAGAGTTTACGAAAGATTCGGCGTCGAAGGGAACCAAGTCTTCCATTTTTTCGCCGACGCCGACAAAGCGCACCGGCAGGCCGAGTTCGCGAGTGATGGCGACGACGATGCCGCCCTTTGCCGTGCCGTCAAGTTTTGTAAGCACGATGCCGGTGACGCCGACTGCGCCGGTAAATTCGCGCGCTTGAACGAGGCCATTTTGTCCGGTGGTCGCGTCCATGACGAGAAGAATTTCGTGTGGCGCGCCGGGAATAACTTTTGCCGCGGTGCGCTTCATTTTATCGAGCTCGGCCATGAGATTGGATTTCGTGTGGAGGCGGCCCGCGGTGTCTACGATTATGGCGTCGGTGCCGCGCGCGCGCGCGGCGGCCACGGCGTCAAAAACTACGGCGGCAGGATCCGCGCCCGGCTTCTGCTTGATGATTTCGACGCCCGCGCGCTGGGCCCAGACCTCAAGCTGTTCGATTGCCGCGGCACGAAATGTGTCCGCGGCGCAGAGCAAAACGGAGTGGCCCTCCAGGCGCAAACGGTTGGCGAGCTTGCCCATGGTGGTGGTTTTTCCCACCCCATTTACGCCGACCATGAAAATTACGCGCGTGCCTTTGATTGAGGGTTCAAAGACGGCAGACGCAGCAGGAATTGAAGCGGGCCGAGCAGCAGCGCCATTTTCAGACGGCGGGATGGGCGACAATCGTGCGAGAAGCTGGCGCTTCAACTCAGCCTTTAGCTCGCTCGCATCGGAGAGCGTGTGCCGGTCCACTTTTTCGCGGACAGCATCGAGCACTTCGCGGGTCGTGCGCACTCCGATATCCGCGGCGAGCAGCGCGTTTTCAAGTTGCTTGAGAACGGCGGGGTCAATCTTTTTTCCGCTGGTAAAAATACCTTCGACACGCGCGGCTAATTGCGAGCGCGTCTTGCTGACGGACTCCTTGAGGCGGTCGAGGAGCGACTTTGCCGGCTTTTCCTCACCGGATTTGCTTTTGCCGAAAATGGAAAACATCTGGTTGATTCGGCGCAAACCGCCGAATCGGCGATTGTAGCAGATTGACATCGAATGAATTGAACGCGGAGTTTACTTGAGCTGCGAGGCGCCGAATCGCAGATGGCAAACTTCAGGCGGTAACAAGCTCAACCTTGAGTTTGATCTTGCCGCTTTGGACGGCGGCTTCGAGCGCGTCCGTAATGACGGGGTCAAATTTGGTGCCGGAAAGGGTGCGGATCCTCGACAGCGCGAATTCCAAGTCCATCGCCGTTTGGTACGGACGGTTCGTCGTCATCGCGTCGAGCGTATCCGCGACAGCGATGATGCGCGCCATCAGCGGAATCTGGTCACCGCGCAGGCCGTAGGGATAGCCGCGTCCGTCCACGTGCTCGTGGTGCAACTCGATGCCGGGGAGCATTTCGGCGAGCTGCGGGACGGGGCGCATGATGTTCGCGCCCTTGGACGGATGCTGCTTCATCAGTTCAAATTCTTCGTCGGTGAGCGCGCCGGGCTTCTTGAGCACGCGGTCGTCCACGCCGATCTTGCCGACGTCATGGAGCAACGCGGAAATGCGGAGCCGGTCGAGCTCTTCATCGGAGAGATTCAATTCGAGTCCGATGAGAATCGAATATTTCGCGACGCGGTCAGAATGGCCGCGCGTATAGGGATCCTTTTCGTCAATGGCAGCGGCGAGCATGCGGATCGAGCCGAGGAAGAGTTCGCGATTCTCGCGGGCGGCCTGTTTCAGGCGCGCGATGTATTGTTCGATGTCGTCGGCCATTTTGTTGAAAGTTTCGGCAAGCTCGCTGATTTCCGCGGCGCCGCGGACGGGGGTGCGTTCGTGAAATTCTCCGCGGCTGATGGCGCGCGTGGATTGGGCAAGGCTGCGGATCGGCTCGCTGATAGCGACGGCGAAAAGATATCCGAGAATCAGCGCGGCGAAGCTGACCACGAGCACGAAAGAAAGCGCCTGCCTGTTGAGTTCATTGACGCCTGCGTCCTCGCGGGCTTTTTCGAGACTGCGCTGCGATATCACCGCCCAGTTCAATTCCGGCATGGTGCTGTACGCGCCCATCATGGGAACGCCGCGACCGTCCTGCTGGAGCGTGAAGTGGACGGTTTCCGTGTAGCGGAAATCGGGCGGCAAATCACGAATCTTCGCTACAAGCGGGGAGATCGAAGAGAAGTCCGTGCCGGGGAAAATATTCTTGGAGTCCGGATGCGCGACGATGTGTCCGGCGTGGTCGACGATGAAAACGGTCCTGTCGTGGGCGCTCTCTTCCTTGAGCCGGTTGAGTATAGTATCCAGCGAAACGACGGCGGCCAGCATCCCGGAGAAGCGGCCGTCCACTTCGAGCGGCACCGCCATTACGAATGCCGGGCGGTTACCGGGATCGAGAGCCAGAGGATCGCTGTGGGATTCAAGCGACTGCTCGGAGGCCCTGAAGGCGCGCATCAGCGCGTTGCCGACAAACGGGTCCTGGTCCGCGTTGAAATCGTCGGCGCTGCTGGTGCTGCCGTTGGCGTCCGTGCCGACGGCGGTGACGTAAAGAACGTTTGGAGTGCTGGCAACAAAATTTCTGAGCAGGAGCTTCACTTTCGGGATGTTGGCGGGGTCATTCACACTATCAATCAAGCCGGTGAGCGCGAGGATTTGGACCTCACTGGCGAGCTGCTGGCGCAGCGTCGCTTGGAATAGTTGGACTTGCTCCGACATCGACCGCGTTAATTCAATTTGTTGCACACGCTCGGTGTCTTCGAGTTTGTTCTGGCTGAGGCGCAGTACTCGCTGGTGGTAAAGAGCGATTGGCAGGATGCTGACCAGCAAGAGTGCGCCCATCACAATCCACAGAATGCGGACACGGTGAGGAAGTAGCGAGTTGAGGTCGAGTGGGCGCACGGCGGCTTAACCAATCTATTTTACGAGGATGGGACCGAATCTGAGTGAGACGGTAGTACTACGCGTGGCCTTGTAGATACGGGGTTGAATGCAGGGCGCTATTCGCTTTTCTGGCGGCGCTCCATTAGCTCGCGGATGGCATCGCGGGGGGCGCGGCCTTCGTAGAGCACGGCGTACATCTGGTCCGTGATGGGCATTTCGATGCCCGAGCGGCGGGCCAATTCGCGCGTGGCAGCCGTGGTGCCGACGCCTTCGGCGACCATGCGCGTGGTGGAGATGATTTCCTTGAGCGGGCGGCCTTTTCCAAGCTCGACTCCAAGAGAGCGGTTGCGGCTGAGAGCGCCAGTGGAAGTGAGAACGAGGTCGCCCATGCCCGCGAGGCCTGCGAGGGTGTCACGGCGCCCGCCGAGGGCGGTGGCGAGGCGGGTCATTTCAGCGAGACCGCGGGTGACGAGGCCCGCGATTGTGTTGCCGCCGAGGCCCAACCCTGCGCACACGCCCGCCGCTATGGCGATTACGTTCTTGACGGCACCGCCGAGTTCGACTCCGGCGACGTCGTCATTTGTATAGAAGCGGAAAGTGGCGCTGCCGAATTCTTCCTGCAATTCGGCGGCGAGGCCCGGCTGATGTGACGCGATTACGACGGCCGTGGGGTCGCCGCGGGCGGCTTCGCGGGCGAAAGATGGTCCGGAGAGTACGGCAACGCGAGGGCCCGCTGCACCAGAGCAGACTGCGGCGATGACTTCGCTCATACGGAGGAGGGTGCCGGGTTCGAGTCCTTTTGTCGCACTGACGATTGCGGCGCCGGGTTTCAGATGAGGGAGCATCGCGGTGTACACATCGCGAGCGTGCGCCGATGGTATGACGCCGAGAACGATTTCCGCGCCATTGAGCGCTATGGCGAGATCCGATGTGACTTCAATTGCGGGCGGAATCGAGAAGCCGGCGAGATACACGGCGTTCTCGCGCGACTGGCGCGTGCGCGTGCCAAGTTCCGCGTCGTGAACCCACAGGGCTAGCGCGTGCTCGCGGCGGCTCCTGCTTAGCACAATCGAGAGCGCTGTGCCCCAGCTTCCCCCGCCGAGAATGGCGATTTTTTTCATTGAGTTGCGCGGCCGCGCCGGAATTCAATTCTGTTTTCTGTCCCCGCCATGAGGCGCGCAATGTTGGGACTGTGTTTCACAATAATCAGGATGGCGCCAAGAACGGTGCCGATCGAGATGGCGTGCGCGGGGGCATGGCCCGGCGCGTAAAGAAAATAAGTCAGCACGGGAAGCGATGCTGTGGCCATCAGAGAACCGAGCGAAGCGTAGCGCGAAACTCCAACGACAACCAGCCAGATACCCAATGCCGCGACTGCTGCCGGCCAGCAAATCACAAGATACGTGCCGAAGCCGGTGGCAACGCCACGACCGCCGCGTCCTCGAAGCCAAATTGGAAATACATGACCGACGATTGCGCCAAGAGCCGCGGCGACCATCCAGAAGGCTGCGTAATCCGTGACCCAGGCAGCGAGCCAGACTGAGAACGCGCCCTTTGCGGCGTCGAGAACGAGCGTCAACGCGCCAGCGGCGGGGCCGGCAATGCGCGCGACGTTCGTCGCGCCGATGCTTCCGCTGCCTGCCGAGCGGATGTCGCGCTGCCCGGCGATGCGGGCAATCAGGAAGCCGTAAGGAGCGGAGCCGATGAGATAGCCCGCGAGCGGCAGCCACCAATACGCATTGAGTGTTTCCGCTGTCACTTGGCCTCGGGTGAAAAATGGAATGTTGCAACGCGTGTGTATTGAGCGCCGCCGCGGCCGAGCTTGCTTTCGTAGAGATGCATCTCCGAAGTTTTCTGCGCGCCAAATTCCTGAACGGCTGATTCATGAAGAGCGGCAAGCAGCTTTTCGATGCCGCGAAGCTCATCGAAACGCGCGAGGGTCAGATGCGGACGGAATTCGCGGGCCTCGCGCGCGATCCCGAGCGGCTCGAGTTGAGCTTCGATATCAGAAGCGATCCGCGCGAGATTCGGCGAGGCTTCAATGCCGGCCCAGAAGACGCGCGGGCGGCGCTCATTCGGGAAGAAGCCCGTTCCGCGAAACGCCATCTCAACCGGCGCGAGGGAATGGATTTTTTCAAGCGCGGATTGAATCGGGCCAACACGATCTTCACTTAGTTCGCCGATAAATTTCAAAGTCACGTGAATTCCTTCCGGGCGAACCCAGCGCGCCGACGGGAGCGCGCGCCGCAGTTTCTCACAGAACGCCGAAATCGCGGCGCGGACGGACTCACTGAGGTCCAGCGCGATGAAGAGCCGCACTCGCGCTCAGCCTTTCGCGCCGCGTTTGCCGGGGGCGAACAGAAAATAGCGGCGCACCATGTCGAGAGCTGTTTGCGAAGCTTGCCAGCGGACCCGTTCGCGGTCGCCGGGGAAGCGGAGGCCGTGCTCGCGCGGGGCGCCGCCGTCCGCCAACGCAATGTGCACAAGCCCGACTGGTTTTTCGGGCGTGCCACCGCTGGGGCCGGCGACACCCGTGATTCCCACGCCGAGCGTGCTGCCGGTGCGCCGGCGAATGCCGTCGGCAAGAGCCAACGCCACCTCGGCGCTGACGGCACCGTGCGCTTGAATCATTTCGGCGGGCACGTCAACCCAGGAGGATTTAAGTTCATTGCTATAACTCACCACGCCGCCGAGAAAATAAGCCGAGCTTCCGGGAGTGCGCGTTAGGCGCTCGGCCAACAGGCCGCCGGTGCAGCTTTCCGCCGTGGAAATTGTGGATTCATTCGCGATGAGCGCGTTGGCGACAACCTCTTCGAGCGATTCGCTTTGCGTGCTGAAAAGATTCTCGCCGAGAGAAATTGTAATCCGCTCGACCATTTCGTCGAGGAGTTTCTCCGAGGCGCGCGCGTCACTAGACCAGGTGCGCAAGTGGATTTCAATTTCACCCGGCGAAGCGAGGATGGTGGTCTGCACATCCGCGTATTTTGTGTAGATGGGGGCGATGCGCTGGTCCACATCCGATTCGGGGAGCCCGGCAACGCGCAATTCGCGCGCGATCAGGCGCTTGTCGCCGGCGCGTTTGCCCAGGCGCTCGACGACCTGACGGGCAAACATCGCTTCCATTTCTTTTGGCGGGCCGGGGAGAAGGATGACGATTCTGCCGTCGGCTTCGAGCCAAAGACCCGGAGCAGTGCCGCGCTTATTCTCCAAGACTTGCGCGCCCTCGGGAATCATGGCCTGGCGCGCATTTATTTCGGCCATTTGGCGGCCAATGCTGCGGAAGCGTTCTTGAATTGTGCGCAGGACTTCGGGGTTTGATTCGAGCTTGCGGCCGAGAAGTTCGGCGACGGCTTCGCGCGTCAGGTCGTCCTCGGTGGGCCCGAGGCCTCCGGTGGCGATAATTACATCCGTGCGTGCGAGCGCTTCGGAAATAGCTTCACGGATGTCGGCGGGAGTGTCACCGACGACTCCCTTGCGTGTGACCTCGATGCCGAGCTTATTTAATTCCGAAGTAAGAAAAAGGGAATTGGTGTCCACGCGGTCGGGCGTGAGGAGTTCGGAACCGACGGCGATGATCTCGGCTTTCATTTTTCAGCTTCCGGCGAGAGAGAGTATGCCATCAGTGGACTTGCTGAACTAAATCGGCAGCGGCAGGCCTTCGACATCCCAATCGAGGCTGAAAAGCGCACCCGTCGTCACCACAAATGCGCGGCGAGTGGGCAGCAATGCCATGCCAACGATTCCTTGACCGCCGAGGACGAGCTCGGCCTTGCCGTCATCCGAAATACGCACAATGCCGCGGCGGCCTGCAATTGACGCGGCGACGTAAAGATTTCCTTTGCGGTCAAATGCGAGGCCCTGCGGACGTCCGAGGCCGCGGAAAAAAGTCGTGACTTCGCCGCCCTGCGTGATGCGGTAAACACGATCGAAGCTCGACGTGGTGGGGCCGGCGACGAAAAGTTCGCCCGCTGGACTGAACGCAAGGTGATAGAAAGAAAGCGACGGCTCGAGCGTGGCGAAAACAAAAATTTCTTTGTTGCGGCCAATTTTGAAAATGGTCCCGCTGCGATCGCCAACGTAAAGATTGCCGTCGCGATCAAAAACGATTCCCGTAGCGATGCCCATGCCTTCGGCCCATTGCTCGGCGCGGCCATCGGGGGCGACGCGATGGATTGTGCCGTCATGGCGGCAAGAGACGTAGAGCAAGCCATCGCGGCCGACGGCGAGCCCGCTGGGATTCACGAGCTGCGTGGTGAAGGGCTTGATCGTGTAATTCGAGGTGATCTTGTAAAGGGAAACGGGGACGCGTTCGCCGCGCTGTCCGCTGAATGTGACGTAGATATTTCCTTCGGCGTCCACGGCGGGATTTCCGACCGGGTGAAGATTGTCCGCGATTTGCACGCCGACGGAAATCGCGAAGGGCTGGCTGACTCCGCTAGGGGCTGCAACGCGCACGGTGCCGTCGCCGCCACCCTCGGGGACGCGCGCGATCACATAGGAATCCGCGTGGAAAAGAAGCTCGCCTTCGTTTTCGCCAAAGCGCACACGCGGGCGCACGGCGGTTGCGGCGGCGAACCCGTGGCCATGGATGACGATCTCTCCGCCGGGAATGGCCGCGGGCGGCGTGACGCGGTCAATGCGCGGTAGTCCGTTAATTGCGAGTGTCATAAATTACGCCAGCAGGCCCAGCGCGCGGGCCGCCCAAAGACCGAGAGCCGCGTAAATTCCAGCGATCCAATCGTCGGCCATGATACCCCAGCCGCCGGGAAGTTTTTCGGCCTGGCGCGCCGGGAAGGGCTTCCAGATATCGAAGACTCGAAAAAGTATAAAGCCGAGGAGCAGACATTTCCAGTTAAGGATGCGCGTGAGAAAAATATATCCGAATCCGAAAAAAACCGGAGTCTGAATGTCACCCGCGGGGATGCTGGTGACACCCAGCCCCACGAGAAAGGTGATCATCACTCCCGAAACTTCGTCGATCACCACAAATTGTGGGTCTTTTGTCTCGGAGAATCGAGCCACCTTCGTCGCAGTAAAAACGCCAGCGAAAGATACGAGCAAAGCGACAGCGATTTCCAAGTAAAGCACTTCGTTGTTGCCGCCGAGTGCCAGAAATGAAAGACGCCTGAAGATGGGCGCGAATACGGGAGCAAATCGATTCGTGAATGGAACGGCGATAGCAAGTGTCAGAGCGACGCCACCTAGCGAGCCCCAGGTGCCGGGGCCGGGTTTTAGGTAGCCCAGGCCGAAGGCGGTCGCGATTAGATAGCTAATGCGCGGCTTTTTGACGGGGCTCGATGCTGATGATGGTGCGGGCTCGGAGGTCATTGGTCTTCTTCTGCATCTGAGTCGGACTGCTTGAGTTGCGAATCGCCGCCGGCGGGTTCGCCGTTCACCAGGCGCTCGAGTTCGTCTTCGTCGAAGGCGGGCTCGGAGATTTTGTATTTTTCCGTGGCCCAATTTCCCAAATCAATGTCTTTGCAGCGCGCGCTGCAGAAAGGGAAGTCGGCACTGGTTTGGGAATCCGTGGGAGCGCCGCAGATGGGGCAATGGTGCTTCATGGAAGAACGCGAAGCGGCGCGCCCGTAGCGATGCGCTGCACGGGAACATGCGGCGGCATTGTTGCGGCCGCTGCTGCGATGGCGTCGCGCTTCGCGGCGGGGCGGACTACATCCAAAATTTTGCCGACGAGATCGTAGTCGTGCGATTCGGTGATTTCGATGCGGACGAGGTCGCCGGGTTGCGGAATGTGGGCATCACTAGCTTGTACATCGGGCGATTGCCCTTCAACTGACGCGACGTCATTGACGTACACCTTGCCGTCAATGTCGGGGGCCATGCCCTGGAGGCGCGCTTCCCACACGAGATCGCTTTCGCGCGATGCGCCTTCGAGGATCGCGGTCTCTATTTCGCCAACGCGGGATTTCAATTTGCGCGCAGAGATTTTGCGCTGGAGGGACATCAGTTTGTCGCGACGCTCGGTTTTCACTTCTTCGGCAACTTTTTTGCCGAGGGCGAAGCTTTGGGCGGTGTCCACGTCGGAATAGGTGAAGACGCCCATCCAATCAAATTGCGCGGCGCGGACGAAATCGCACAGTTCGCGGAAATCGGAGTCGGTTTCGCTGGGGAAGCCGACGATGAACGAGGTGCGCAGCGAAACGCCGGGGATTGTTTTGCGCACGCGTTCGACCAGCTTCAGGAAAGCATCGCCATTGGAGCCGCGCTTCATGGAGGCCAGCACATCGCGCGATGCGTGCTGCAAAGGCACATCGAGATATTTCACGAGGCGCTCGTGCGCGGCGAGCGTTTCGAGCAATTGTTGCGTGACGCGGTTTGGATATGCGTAGAGAAAACGCACCCAGGCAAGCTCCTCAATTTGCGCGAGGCGCGCGAGAAGTTGGGGCAGGCCGTCGCGCAGGCCGAGGTCTTCGCCGTAGCTCGTGGTGTCCTGGCCGATGAGCGTGATCTCGCGCACGCCGGCGCGGGCGAGCTGCTCGGCTTCGCGCGCGACCGACTCGAAGCGGCGGCTGCGGAATTTTCCGCGTAACTGCGGAATGATACAAAATGCGCAAGGGTGGTCGCAGCCTTCGGCGATCTTGATGTAGGCCGCGTGGCGCGGCGTGGTGATGAGGCGCGGCGTCAGATCGTGATAGAGATACTCGGAGGCGCTGGCATGAGGCGCGCCGTTTCCGTTGGTATGCTTTTCACCGCGCACGGCTTCCAATATTTTTTCAACTTCGCCGGTGCCGACGACGGCATCCACTTCAGGAATCTGGGCGATGATTTCGTTGCGATAGCGCTCGACGAGACACCCCGCGACGATCAGGCGCCGCGCGACGCCAAACTTTTTGTGCTCGGCCATTTCGATGATGGCCTCGACGGATTCTTTTTGCGCGGGCTCGATAAAACTGCACGTGTTGACGACGAGGACTTCGGCTTCGTCGGCGCGCGGCGTCAGCTCGTAACCTTCGCGCGCGAGAATGCCCATCATCACCTCGCTATCCACGAGGTTTTTGGGACATCCGAGGCTGACAAAGCCGACTTTGGTGGTGTTCTTAGAATTCGACATAATCTGGGGAGCGAGTAATTCTAGCACACGGCGCGGGTCAACTCTTACCAGCGCCGAGTTTCAGAGATAAAGGGAAATTTCTGCGAATTTACGAACGCTTGCGGCCGATTTCGGAGAGTTTCCGGCGAATTTCGCGCAGGAGTTCGACAGAGCGACGCGGTTCGATAGCGGCATCTCCGAATCGCGCAGACTGGTAAAGATCCGTAAGCCGCACTACCGGCGCGGCCAGCTCCAATTGTGGAATAGACGTGGCGAATTCAAGAGCGGTGGCGCCTTCGGCCTTGGGAAAGCCGCGGCGCTCGAGCAGTCGCAACATTTCGGAGTAATGCTGGCTCGCGCGTTCCGCGGAAAGAACTCCAGTGGAGGGTGAACGGAGAATCCACCACATCGCGAGGCGCTTGCGCAGCGGCTTCCGGCCCGCAAATAAAATGAGTGCGGCGGCTATGGCCACAATCGCGAAGGGAGTGCCGGGCCAATTTTGCGCCTCCAGCTGCCAAATCCGCATACGATGAACGATCGAATCATGCAGGCGATCGAAACGCGCGCGCGCGGTTGTGGCCCAACTTCGCGCGTTGCGTCCGGCGCCCTGCGCGAGCGAAGCCTGGTGCATGAAATCGTAGTTGATCACCCATTCGTCCCACTTCAGCGCGAGCCAGTCCCAATATTTTCCGACGGATGCGGTCCAGCCTTGCGGGGCGCTGTCGCCGACGGGCGTGGGGTCGAATGTACTCCAGCCGCTGCCGGGAAAGTATGCTTCCACCCAACTGTGCGCGTCGCTGGCGCGCACGATGAAATCGCCGCCGATATTGTTGTACTCGCCGGTTTGGAAACCATTGATGTAACGCGCGGGGATTCCGAGCGTGCGGAGCATCACCGTCATCGCCGAAGCAAAATATTCGCAATGGCCTGCGCGGCGCTCGAAAAGAAAATGCGCGAGGGGGTCATTGCCGGGAGAGCCGGTCAAGTCGAGCGTGTAGCCATAATGCGTGCGCAGATAACCTTCGAGCGCGCGAGCTTTGTCATAAGGCGTTGTTGCCGCGGCGGTAGCTTCAAGTGCAAGCGGCGGAATGCGCGGATCAAGATCCGGGACTTGCAAATAAGTTGAAAGAATTTCCGCCGGATAATCTGTGCCTGCGGCGCGCAGTTCCGCGGGGGTCGCCGATTCAGGCCGCGAATATGCGTCGTAACTCAGTTCGGAATAGCTTGGGAACGGATTGAAGATCGAGCCACCGCCATCCACGAGCAAATAATTTCGCCGCATCGCATCGCCGAGGCCGGAAGCTGCCGAGAATTTGCCGCGGACGATACCAGCGCCGGAGGCGACGAACACCGCATCGCTCGCCACGGGTTCGAGCAACACTCGATAGCTGAGCGGATTTGAAGAATAAACGTCACGCGCGTTCGAGAGAAAGAACCAACCGTTTTCATCGGCGTAAACGCGCCTGCGTTCACCCGGCGCGGCCGACCAGCGCCAGCCATCAAAACGCGCGAGGGCGATGCCGCGCCAACGCTGGGTCATGAACCGGTCGGGGCTGCCCGCGACTTTGATGCGCATCACGACGGCGGTGCTTTTTTGAATCTCGCCGATTTGGCCAAGCTCGACAGTTTCCGTGAAGCCGGTCATTAGCCTTGGCTTCAGCGCGTACGCGCCGAAATATCCGGCGGTGAAACGCGGCATCAGGAAAAACAGAAGTCCGCCGAGGAGCATGGCCGCGACGGCGACGCCTGCGGAGGTGGCCGCGAGCGAGCGGGCTGCTTTGCGTCCATGAGCGCCAACTGCTTCAGCCATCGAAATGGCGGCGCCTTCGGCGCCGCGCTCAACTTCAAGCCCGATGAAAGTGGAAATGCCAAGCGCGAGAAAGACGAGAAAAAAGATCAGGAATGTCGTGTCAACCGTGAGCACGGCGGCGGAAAGCATGGCCGCGAAGGCGAGCATCGCCAGGAAAAGGGAGTCGCGCCGCGTGCGCGCACTGTAAAGACGCACGGCCATGGCGAAAAGCATGATGTGGATCGTGGTGAGCAGCGCGGCGTAGAGCGCGGGATTGGGCGCGTCACTGGCGCGGCTGCGCGCCCAGAAATAATCGAATGGCGCGTAGATGAAATAAACCACAAAGCAGATCGTGGCCGCGCGAGAGGAAAGCTCCGGGCCGTGGCCGCGCCACTTGCGAAATCCTTTGACGATGAGCGCGACGGGCGCGGCAATCGTGGTGATGATGTCGAGCTTGCCCGTGGAGACGAGAGAAAGAACGGACGTCAGGAGCAACAGGTAGAGAGAAATTTGAAAATACAACGAGAGAATGGACGGGGAAGCGAGTGAGTCCTTTGTAGGGACACTCGAAGCGTATGACGCCGTTGGTGTTGTGGCGCTGCGCATGGCTGCCGATTAAATTCTAGCAGCCGGGCGTGGTGCGGCTGTGACCTCCGCTGTGCGCGGCACGCGAACGAGTAACCTCTTATGGCCAAAGGGTCAGGCCAACGCTTGAATTGCTGCTGCGGCGATTTTGCGCGTCGCTGATGAGACGGCCAGATCTACGACTGCGCCCAGCGCGGCGGTTTTCACTTTGATGCCGCTTGGAGCCGGGAGATGTTCAACGTGAATTAGAAATGGAGCGAGCGTGATTTCGCGGAATGTCACGGCGTGCCGCGCTGAAATCAGCGGGGTCAATCGAGATTCAAGTCCGGCGAGTTTCATTTCATAGCGCGCACACAACAGTTTGGCGAGATCACTTTTGATTCTTTTGCCCCGCGCGATCACGGCGGGGAATTGCCATAGATTTGAAAACAGAGATCGTTCCTCAGCAATTGTATCGAGAGGACCGGGCCGAATGAGAAGCGTGCGGCCACGCGAATCGAGCAAGACTGCCGCGGCAAGAGTTAGTTGCACGGTTGCGCGCTTGCGACGCTTCGCGGGCAAATCGTTCTCGATCCCTAATGCGCGCGCGCGGCAGAATGCGGCGATGGGGCATTCCGCGCAGCGAGGCGCGATTGGAGTGCACACGGTTGCGCCCAATTCCATCATTGCTTGATTCCAGTCGCCGGGGGCGCGAGGCGCGAGCAACGCAGCCGAAGTTTTCTCGAATCGGCGCCAGTGGCGGGGGGCGCGCAGGTCTCCGCGCACCGCGCCGAGACGCGCGAGCACGCGCGCGACGTTTCCATCGAGGACGGCGAGAGGCTTGTCAAAAGCTATGCTGAGTATTGCAGCAGAGGTGTAGCGGCCGATGCCCGCGAGCGCGAGCGCATCGTTTAATTCGCGCGGGAAGCGCCCGCCGTGCCGCGCGACGATTTCCTTTGCGGCGCGATGCAAGTTTCGCGCGCGGCTGTAGTAGCCGAGTCCCGCCCAATGTTTCAGAACGCTTTCCATGCGCGCGTTTGCGAGAGCGCGCACATTCGGGAAGCGCTTTAGAAAACGCGCGTAGTAGGGAATGACGGCGGCGACGCGCGTTTGCTGGAGCATGATCTCGGAAACCCAGATATGGTACGGCTCGCGCGTGCGCCGCCAGGGCAGATCGCGCTTTGCGCGATGAAACCACGCGAGAAGCTTTCTGCGAAAAGCGGCAAGCTGCGCCGAATTCAGCTCTGCAGGATCGGAAGGAACTTTTGGCGCGCGAGGCACGCGCCATTTTCGCACAGCGCTTGCGACTAAAGGGAGTCGAAGAAAACCATGTAGGACGAAGTCCACAGTGACGTGGGGATCGAGCCGTGCGGCCTGCTGGTGAGAACAATCTTGAAGACGCCGGGTTCGGCGGCCAATTCACTCAGGAAATCGCGGGAAGGCTGCGACACGGCAGGCTCGATGCCCGCAAGCTGGCGCAACACGTCATAGACGTTTTCGGCGGCGGGCGCGAGCGGGGTTTCCGCTTGCGGAGAGCGAAAGCCGAGGACCGACTCGAGTTCATAAAAGTGCCACGCGAGGCAGGCGCAGAGGGAAACCGCGCGCTCGAACTTGTCACCGGAGACGGGCGAGGTGTCGAGAGCAATCAGCACGCGGCGTTCATCTTCGCGAGCGAACTCGCGGACTTTGAGGGCGCCGGATTTCGCGGAGGCTTTCCAGTCCACGTGCCGCGCGTTGTCCGACTCAACGAAGTTGCGGATTGCGTAGAGATCGTGGCCGCGGCCGCGCTGGTAGCTTTCGAGTTCGCCGCTGAGCAGCGGGAGAACTTCGTAGAAAGTGTCCGTCGGTTGAATCGAAGGGAAGACGACGACCTCCGCCGCAGCGGGCATCCTGCGCGTTTTTTCGAGAAAACCGAATGGGAAACGGGTGCGCAGGCCAAGCGCATCCTGGCGATAGATTCCGCGCCGAGGGAAGAGCAGCTCGACGCGGTTCCGCACCGACTGCCTGCGCGGCAAGTATGGGAAATAAACGGGACGGTCGAGCAAGACTCCCGCGGGCTCGGCGCGTTTTTTCGACGCAGCCAGGTTTGCCACCGTCAGCGCGAATGATGGGAGCGCGTGCTTGAGATTTTTTAGCTCGACCGCAGCCGGCGCGGGATCGCCCGCGAAAACGTGCTCGGGCAATTCAAAGTGAAGTTCAATGCCCGAAAGTGTTGTGCGCGAAAGGACGCCGGAAATTACGATGGCAGCAAGCAGACATCCGAGAATCAGAAACAACAGATTGTTGCCGGTGTTCAACGCTGCCAACGCGACAACGCAAACAGCCGCGAGAAAAATAATGCCTTCTTTCGTGACGCGGTAAGTCACGCGGGTTGCGAACATATGCAACCGCGTGCGACGCGCGAGCGCCGGGACAATCGTAATGGCGACCCAGCCCGCGAGACCGAGCGCGGCAAGGGCCGCTGCGCTTGCAGCCCACAGCGCGCCCACCTGCGCGGCGGCTCCGGAATAAATGGCAAGCGCAAATGCGACGGCCAGCGCGACCATTGCAATTCCGAAATTGCGCCAGCCAGAGCTTGATTTATTTCCTGCCTCGGAGGGCAAGTTGGAGAGAATTCGTGGAGATGCGATTGGCTGTGACATTACAGCGGGACGCGGACTGATTCGACCAATTCGCGAAGAATATTTTCCGCCTGCTCAGATTTCTTTTGAGTGGAAAGATTGCGCGTGTTGACTACGATCCGGTGCGCAAACACGGGGATGACAAGTTGCTTGAAATCGTCGGGGAGGCAGAAGTCGCGGCCTTCGAGGAACGCGCGGGCCTGCGCTGCGCGATGGAGCATCCGAGCGCCGCGCGTGCTGACGCCAAGCGTCAAGTGTTCCGTGGTGCGCGTGCGGGCGACAATCTCGAGCGCGTAATCGAGCAAGCTTTCATCCACCCGAACTTTCTCAACGTAATCTTGCATCGCGGCGACGTCGGCGGCTTCCATCGCGGGAACAATCTGGTCCAAGGCGGCGCGGCCCGCGGCGTCACGCAGGATTTCTTTTTCGCTCGCGCGGCCGGGATATCCCATGCGGACCTTGAGAAGAAAACGGTCGAGCTGCGATTCGGGCAGGGGATAGGTGCCGTGATGCTCGACGGGATTCTGCGTGGCCAGCACCATGAAGGGCTGCGGCAAAGTGTGCGTGTGATTGTCCACGGTGACTTGCGCTTCGTTCATCGCTTCGAGAAGCGCGGACTGCGTTTTCGGCGTGGTGCGGTTGATTTCGTCGGCGAGGACGATGTTCGCGAAGAGCGGCCCGGGTTTGAAATCAAATTCCTGGCGAGCGGAGTTGAACACGCTCACGCCGATGACGTCGGAAGGCAGCAGGTCCGACGTGAACTGGATCCGCTGGAAAGTGCAGTGGAAAGATTTTGCGAGCGCCTGGGCGAGAGTCGTTTTGCCGACGCCGGGAACGTCTTCGATGAGCAAGTGGCCGCGCGCGAGCAGCGCGACGAGCGCCATGTCAATGACTTCGTCCTTGCCCTTGATGACCTGCGCGATTGCGCGGCGGAGTTGCGAGACGGGGCGCGAGTCATTGCCCGCGCGCGTGTGGGCCGATTGTGAAGTTGGTTGCGGGATGGATGTGGTTGGCATCGGCTGGAGCGCCGCCTTCTGTTAAAATGGCCCGCGGTTCTGATAAAGTATTCAGACCGTGGGCGACTAGCTCAGTTGGTTAGAGCGCTCCCCTCACACGGGAGAGGTCAAAGGTTCAAGTCCTTTGTCGCCCACCATTTCTGGCCGCGCCCCGAAGTTGATTCGGGCGCAGAAATCCATTCTAGCGAAAACCTTCGATGTCAAACGCGCTGCGAACAATCGAGTTTCTATGTTTGGGGGTATGGCTGGGAGGCATTTGCCTGCTGAGCTTTGTCGTGGCGCCGGGCGCATTTGGAATTCTTGCGAGCCGCGATCAGGCGGGCGCGATGGTCGGGTTCACACTGGGGCGATTGCATTTAATCGGCATCGGCGCGGGAGTGATCTATCTCGTCGCGCATTTTCTGCGCGGCAGCCAGTTTCCGTCCGCGGCGCGGCTGGCGGCCATCGCGGTAATCCTGATGATCGTACTGACCGTTGTCTCGCAATTCTACGTCGCCGCGCACATGGCCGATTTGCGGCAGCAGATGGGTTCGATCGAGCGCACGAGGGCCGATGACCCGCTATTTATTCAATTTGATCGCTTGCATCACGTGTCGGTGTGGCTTGAGGGCGCGGTGCTTTTGATTGGGCTTGCAGCGCTCTACTTCACCGTAAGATCCACTTAGCAAAGCCGCAGAGAAAAACTGGATATCAGGGATTTTGTTCCTGGGGGCAAAAGGAAAGTCTGGCGGGTACTCGCACCTCTATTCCACTTACTTAGACGCTTTTGGGGCCAATTGGGGTTGCCAGCTACTGCTGTGTAGATTGTCTTCGCGTATGTGCTTTATTTTCAGTATGTTCTCCTCGGAAGGTCGGACACAGCACTCAAATTATTTTGAAAACGGTCAAAAAAAGAGGAATTTCGTTACTGGGAAGTTGTCGGCTTGAGGTTGATAGTCTTTGCTTCGTTTGGCTTTACGGTCACACTTACAGCGTCGTGCTGATTTTTTTCTGGGAAGTCAAGTGAAAAGTAACTTCTCTCCTCATCATTCGAGACAGCAAAAACAAAGTAATCGCCGGGAACAACGCCGGAAATGGTGAATTGGCCGGCGCGATTCGTTTGACCCGTCATCGTGTAACGCGGGATTTGCCGGAGTTCGCGGGATTGGGGAATGGCGATGACGATTAAGCCCGCGACGGGTTTGTCCCCATCCAAGACCATGCCGCTAATAGCCCCCGTATCTCTTCCGATTTTTATTTTGCATTCGCCAAGTCTCGTGCCGGAGCCCACATCGAGTGGCTGCCTTGCGTAGTCATGCCCGGAACAAATGACCTCCTTGAGATACATCGAGTCTGTGTCCTCGGAACCCGCATTGTCGTTTTCCGATGACGATTTGCTAAGATCGCGGTCTAAATTCAATTCAAGACTGAAAATGTATCTGCCGGAATGAATGTCCGTGACGTCAAAGTGTCCATTGGCGTCGACAGGAGCGCCTTCGGAGTCGTCGTCCGCGGTGAAATCCACAGTGCCACTTCCAAATTCGGCTGATTTGACTGGAGAGAGCGCGATCTTCAAGTGTCGCAGGTTCAGCGGCGTGGAGGATTCTTTTGAGGCGACTCCGTAAACTTCGCCAAGCGGAGCAATAGAAATGTCAGCCTCGGCATCACGGTCCAACAACTGCACGCGAACACTTCCGCTCCCAACAAATCCTCTTTGATTCATGCGGCGGGCCGTCGCTGTAACTTGATACTCCCCCGAAAAAAAGCCGCTCAAAGAATACGAACCGTTTTCACCAGTGCCAATCCGCGAATATTGCTCCCGCGCGGGGCCGTCAGCGGAAGTTGCAGATAATATACAGAAGGACCTATCTTCGTCCTGGCATGGGCCATTCACCTTGCCCTTAATTGAGAAGGCCCGCTGCAGGCGGACAGCAATATGAATTCCGGAGGTTTCTCCTCCGGCTGGCACTCGAATTTCCTGGGCGTCACGAATTGAATAAGCATCGGGGTAAAAAGTTTCGCGGTACAGAATATTGCCGCTGGAAATTCCGCGAGATTGGTCCTTTTCCACTTTCACGAAATAGGAACCGGGATTCAGTTCTACAACTCTGAAGTTTCCTCTGTCATCCGTTCGAGCCGACTCTGTGGAAGCTGGATTCTCACTGCGACCGCCACCCGGGCTGTATGAATAAACCTCGGCTGAAACGAGCAGACCAGGGACGGCTTCGCCGTCTTCGTCCGTGACCACGCCTGAAATTACACCACCTTGAATCATACGAAAGTCCAATCCATCACGTTTTTGGCCGGAGGAAAGAGAAATGAACACACTCCCCTCCTGCCCGTTTGAGCCAAAACCACTTAGCATTTGTTGGATAAAGCCGCAGCGCTCCGCACTCAAGATGTACTTGCCTGAAGTAAGGCCTGCGAAGGCAAAAGATCCGTCGGGTCCGGTTACCAGGGATAAGGAAGTCGAACCGTCCTCATCGGAACGGCCATCGAGTGTAACCACCACTTTTGCGAGGGGCGCGCCGGTGTCGGCGCGATATACATGGCCGGAGATCTGTCCGGAGGGCGGTGAAGATTTCTGGGAATTCGCGTTGGATTGATCCGCGGACTGCGTTGCCGCAAACGCACGCACGTTCGCGAGAGGAAGGAAGACGAGGAGGAGAAAACCAGGAAGCACACGAAGGGCGATTGCAAACAGAAAACGCAATCGCCGCATTTGCGTGGCCCGTCCCACACCGCACCCGATTACTTAGACACCAGTTGCCGGAATTGGGATGCCCGCTATTGAGCGGCAGAAGGCTTGGGATTGATCGTCTTCGTTTCGTTGGCGTGGACGCTGACGCGTTCGGCGTCGCGAATATTTTTTTCGGCGAAATCCGGCGCAAAGTAGGACTGCTCATCATTCGCGGGCACGGCGAACAGAAGGTAGTCACCGGGGATCACGGCGGATATCAGGAAATTACCATCCGTGTCCGTCCTACCTGTGAAGGTGTATCGTCCCAACTGACGCAAGTCTCGCGATTCGGGAATCGCGACGACGACGAGGTTCGCGACCGGTTTTCCGCTATCCGTCACTTGTCCGCTGATCGCGCCGGCGTCGGCGCCAAGGGTAAGAACACAATCATTCAGAGCGATACCAGATTCGAAGGAAAGGGGTTGAGTCGAATAATTTTTCCCCGTGCAATTAACCTGCTTCAAGTAGAGCTGGCTCTGCCCGCCAATAATGTTGAAAGTATATTGTCCGGAGCCGATATTCTTGATTTCAAATGCCCCCGTCGCGTCAAAGTTAGAGACCGGAGTGCCGAACCCGGGAGCACTGCCCAACTGCGATTGCAGTGACAAACGCATGCCTTGCAGCGGCGGCGGTTGGTTCGTGCCCTCCACAATCACCCTGCCTTTGACGCTGCTCGGATGCGAAACAGGAATGTTGACGCGGGCATCGCCATCCGCGACTCGAACGGTCGCATAGCCTATGTCCTGCTCCGGGGCGACCGAGGCATTCACGGAAACAATCGAACCGCCTTGGGGGGATACTTGAACCTGAAGAGATCGTGCGGACAAAGTGTAATCTCCGGAGGGCACACCGGGAATTGCGAAAGAGCCGTCTGGATTTGACATGCGGGACATCTGTCCACCCGCAATGCCTATTACAATCTGGCCTGTGGAGCTCGTGCCTCGACTCGCGGTGACCATGTAGCGCTTCGTATCGGATTGTCCCCCTGAGTCAATCACCATGCCGCTAATCGTATGTGTCGATTGCGTCCCCACTGAAAAACTGATGCCCGGCGTTTCCGCGCCGGGAGCGACTTGCACGCGTTGCGCGTCATCGATATATCCCACGCCCGGAAAATAGGTCGGGCGATAGGCTGTGCCGGTGGAAGGTCCACTGTTTTGCGCGCCGATGGGCCCGCCCTGTACGCGCACATAATAAAAACCCGGCACAAGGCCATAGAGGCGGTAGTCTCCGCGATCGTCAGTTGAAACAGAACGTGAAGCAATTTCCTGGCGCGCACCATTCTTTGCGTAGCGCAAACGAACGGCGCCAACCTGCACGTCCTGCATAGGGTCGTTGTCTTCATCCAGGATGGTGCCTGAAATGACTCCGGCGGGACCGAGCTTGAAATCAATTTTGTCCACGCTTTGGCCGGGGCCAACCGAAAAGACTTCAGCGCCTCCCCGGCCCTCTCCCTGGCCGTACATCGCCGCGAGGAAGCCGACGTGATCCGCGTTCGCGGTGTATTTTCCCGGGGCAACATTTGAAAAACTAAAGCTGCCGTCGGAAATGCTCCGCGTGACCTGAGGCATCTGCTGGGAATTCGCAAGATTTTGACCGCGATCCGCGGATGGCGACAGGGTCACTGTGGCTTTTGGGAGCGGCTCGCCCGTGGCCGAATTGAAAACGTGGCCGGAAACAGTTCCCGGTGACAAGGTCTGCGCTTGCCGGCTGCTATTCCCGGTTGAAGAGTTGGAGCTAAAGGACGCGGCGAAGATGGAATGAGAGATCAGCGCCGTCAGGAGGACAGCCGCGCCCGCAATAATGTGGGTTACCACTTTCTTGATTGAAGGCGCAGAATTCACGATTGAGTTCCGTACCCCTTAAACTACCCTTCGCACAATACAATAGACGAGGCTGGGCAGGGAACGGTTGCGTTCTGAGCCTTCGAGGTTGGTTACTACGCGTGGGATTTCACGTTTGTGGCGATGTACCACTGGTGGCCGAAGGGGTCGGTCACGCCGCCGACGCGATCGCCGTAAGGCTGTTGGGCGACCGGATACATTGACGTAGCGCCGGCCTCGATCGCGCTCTTGTAAACGGCATCGGCATCATCCACATACATGTACATAGAGGATGGCAGTGGCTGGAATTCGCCGTGGGCTTCGCCGACCGAAATAATTGAATTCCCGATGCGCAGCTTCGCATGGCGGACTGTGCCGTCGGGCGCGTCCAAACGAAATGCTTCCGTCGCGCCGAAAGCCGATTTCAGGAACTCGATGAATTTCGCTCCGTCCTTCACAGAAAATGCCGGCGTGACCGTGGGCATGTCCTCGGGCGAGTGCTCGGACACTCTCCGCGTATGGAGATACCACCGATTTCCGACAACATCTTTTACACCGGCATCGCGGTCGCCCCACGGTTCGTCCGTCGGGGGATAAATTGAAGTTGCGCCATGCCGGATCGCGCTTTCATAAGCGCTATCCGCATCGGGCAAGGTTAGTGAAATTGCCGCGGGATTGTCGGGGCCTTGATAGGTTCCGCCACCACCACCCATCAACATCGAATCCCCGACGCGTACTTCGCAGTGGTAGCCGCCGGCTCCGCCTTGGGCGCGGAAAAGTTCTTCGGCGCCGAAGGCCTGCTTCACAAATTCGACGACCTCCAGGCCGCGGACAGCGGCGAGGTAAGGCGTCACGGTATGAAACATTCCGCGTGCGAGCTTGATTGATTTCTGAGGACTGGTTCCTGTGGACATGGCTGCACTCCTTTGCAATTCGGCTTTCAGGCGAGCTTTGAAATTCATGCGAGGCATTTCGCGGAGATCCGCGGCAATCATGGCGAGCTCACGAAGGCGCGCGGGCAGGGAAGCGAGCTCAGCATCGCGGCGCGAGAGAACCGCTGCTACGGCAAGTTCGAGTTGTTCAATCGGCGATGGCTTAGCCATGGCTTTCTTTCATTCTTTCCCGAAGAGTTTGCAACGCCCGGAATTGGAGTTGCTTTACGGCGCCTTCGGTGCGCTGAATTTCCTGAGCAATTTCGCGGATGCTTTTCTCTTCCTGGAAACGCAATTCGATCACGCGCTTCTGGTCCGCGGGAAGTTCACTTGCAAAACGAAAAAGTGTTGCGCACCGCCCGGCATCCGCGTAATCGGCCTCATGGAATTCTTCGGCGGCGGGTGAACCCTGCTCCTTCGCGTTGCGCTTCCAGCGGTCGGCGATGGCGTTTGCCGCGATGCGAAACAGCCAAGCGCCGAAAGGCGCGCCGCGCCACTCAAACCGCGGAAGATTTGCGAGTGCGGAGTGAAATACTTCCGAGGTGAGGTCTTCCGCAGCGTCGCGGTCACCGACGCGCCGCGCGACGTAGGAGTACACCCGCGCGAAGTAAAGCTCGTATAGCTCGGCGAAGCGCGCAGGGTTCTTCTGCGCCGCTGCAACGAGGAGCTTCTCGTCAGCTTCTTTCTCGCGAGCCGTCAACGGTTTCTCCGCGGTTCCTGCCTTCATTAATATAAACTGCCGGGCGGGGGAAAGGTTACGGCGAAATCCGCAATTCCGCGCAACTGCGCGCGCCGTGCTAGACTTCCGCGCGATGCAAACAGGAATAATTGGTCTTCCCCAGACAGGGAAGACCACACTTTTCAAGATTTTGACTAAGGCGCACTTGGATATGCGCGCCGGGCAGGCGGCGTCGCATGTCGGCGTCGCGAAAGTGCCGGAAAAAAGGTTGGAGCAACTCGCTGTCCTCTTCAAGCCAAAGAAAATTACTTATGCCACGGTGGAATATGTGGATGTCGGGGGGCTGGCGCATGAGAAAGCGCGCGAGTCGGCGTCTCTGGTGCAGCTTCGCGAGGTGGATGCGCTGGCGCACGTTGTGCGCGTGTTTGAAAACGCCGCCGTGCCGCATCCGGCGGGCTCCGCCGACCCGATGCGCGACGCCGAGAACCTGGATCTGGAATTGATGCTGGCGGATCTAGATCAGGTGATGCGGCGACTCGAGCGCCTGGAAAAAGACATCAAAAAAAAGAAGGACCCTGTGCTGGAGCAGGAACAGGCCGCGATCAATCGCTGCAGGGTCGCGCTGGAGGCGGGCCAGCCGCTGCGCGAATTGGAATTCACACCGGACGAAAGCAAAAAAATCGCGGGCTTCAAATTCCTCTCGCAGCGGCCGATGCTTTATGTGCTGAATCTGGGCGACGAGGACGCAGCCGAATTGGAGACCGCGGGAGAAAAACACGGACTTGGCAAACTTGCCGGCAAACCGAACACGATTGTTGTTCCAATTTGCGGGCGCATCGAAGCGGAGCTTGCGGAGCTTGGCGATGCCGAAGCCACCGAATTGCTTTCAGCGTACGGACTGAAATCGCCGGGGCTCGACCGCGTTATCCATGCGACATATAAACTCCTCGGACTGACTTCGTTTTTTACCGCGGGCGAGCCGGAAGTGCGCGCGTGGACGATCCATCACGGCATGTCGGCACAGAAAGCAGCGGGGGTGATCCACACAGACATCGAGAAAGGCTTCATCAAGGCCGAAGTGGTGCGCTGGGACCAATTGCTTGAAGCGGGAGGCTGGGCGGGGGCGCGCGAGCGCGGCTGGCTGCGCCTGGAAGGGAAGGAGTACGTGGTGCAGGAAGGCGATGTAATCCTGTTCCGCCACTCCGGCTGAGACGAATTCGATGGACGCCTCACGCATCGCACTCGCACTGGGACTTGGCCTTGCCGCCGCATTTGGAAATGTGCTCGGCGGATTATTTGTCGTGCGCCGCGATTGGTCGCGACAGTTCCTGAAATATTTTCTCGCGCTTGGCGCGGGGTTCATGCTCGGCGTGGTTTTTCTCGATGTCCTCCCCGAATCGCTGCACCTTGTGGGCACAGAAGCCGCGGTGCTCTGCATGCTCATCGGCTATTTTCTCGTTCATCTTTTCGAGCACACGCTCGTGCCGCACTTTCACTTTGGCGAAGAGACGCACACGGAAGCGGTAACCCATCATCACGTTGGACTTTCCGCGCTGCTGGGTCTGGTGATTCACGCATTTTTCGACGGTGTCGCGATCGCGTCGGGTTTTCTGGTGTCAACATGGCTTGGCTGGGTAATTTTCCTTGCGATCATTCTGCACAAGCTGCCGGAAGGGTTTGCGATTTCGTCGTTGATGATGGCCACTGGGCGCAGCAGGAAAAGCTCGTTGTGGGCCGCTGTGATTCTGGGTATCGCAACCATCGCTGGGGTCCTGCTGATGAGCGCGTTTCGCACCGAGGTGCGATTTGCGCTGCCGCTGGCGGGCGGGGTAACACTCTATGTTGCGGCGTCGGACCTTATTCCCGAGGTCAACCGCGAGCCGGGGCCAGTAATGCCGATTCTTGTGTTTTTCGGGCTGGCGATGGTTTTCCTGTTGCACAGGCTATTCATCGGGTAGAAGGGCAGGGCAGCGTGATATCTCCCAGCCCCAATGGAGGGAGTTAGGGGGCTAGGGGGCAGGTTGCACCCTGGGTGGCATCCCCGGACGCAACTTTTTGACCGGATTAGGGTTTGAGGTATTGTGGAGGTCATGGCCAGGTCGGACGTCCAATTGATGCTGGGCGTAAGGGCCGGGGACGAGGCGTCCTTTGAGCTCTTGCTCCGCCGCTATCGGACACCTCTGGTCAATTTCCTTTACAGAATGGTGCGAGATTCAGCGCAGGCTGAAGATCTGGCGCAAGAAGTTTTCCTCCGCGTATATCGCGCGCGGAAGGAATATGCTCCGAGCGCGAAGTTCACCACCTGGCTTTTCCGCATCGCGACGAACCTTGCGCTAAACTCGATCCGGGACGGCCGCCACCGGCAAATGGATGTTTCGATTGATCAAACGGTGGACGATGGCGAGCAGCAACAGGCGCGGATTGATGTCGCGGACAAATCGCCGGATGTCGAGTACAGGCTCCTGGAACGCGACCGAGCCGCGATGATCCGCCGCGCGGTTGACTCCCTGCCGGATAAACAGCGCGTCGCGGTGCTGTTGCACAAGTATCAGGAAATGGATTATGCGGATATCGCGCGCACGCTGGGTTGCTCGGAAAGCGCGCTGAAGTCATTGCTCTTTCGAGCGTACGAGACATTGCGAGTGGAATTAGCGCCTCTTGTAGCAATGGGAGGCAATCAGACATTTCGAGTAGTCCCTAATAGCGGTAGGGCAGAGAGGGCATCATGAGCTGCGAACGAATAGAAAAGCGGTTGGTTTCTTATTTGGATGGGCGTGCGAAGGAGTCTGATCGCCGCGCCGTCGAGGCGCATCTGGTGGATTGCAGTGCGTGCCGGGCGCGAGTCGAAGGATTCCAAGGCGTCTGGAATATACTGGGCGAGCTTCCGGATCATGAGCCTTCGGGTGCGTTTGATGCGCGCCTGCGCGCAAGGCTCGCTACAGAGCCTGTTCATCAGGGTTTTTGGGCAGGCGTATTGCCGTCACCGCGGTTCGCGCTGGCGGTCACTGTGCTTGCGGTATTCTGCGTGTGGCTGTCATCGCGTCCGGTGCCGCCGCCGGCGCAGGTTGGAACCGAAGCGGAATTCCGCATGATTCAAGATTTGCCGGTGCTTGAAAACTTCGACGTGCTTTCGGGATTTGACGTGTCGCAGCCCTCCGTTTCACCGCTGAAAGATTGATTCGCGGCGCAGAGGGCAGCAATATCGCGCTGGGTGTGCACGGAACAAAAGAGATTGAAATGAAACGCTTCACACAATTCGGAGTCTGGCTCGGACTGCTACTGCTGGCAGTTGGTTTTTCATTGCCCGCGGCGGCGAAGGGCACAGCGCACAAGCAGCCGGGGCAGGGGAACAAGGGCAGCGCCAAGCCGCCCAATAATTCTGGAAATCAAACCAAGCCTCCCGCGAATGATCAGAAGAATAAGAACAACAATTCCACAAAGGAAAACAACGAACAAAAAGGAACCCCAGCGGGCAATGGACGCGGCGGGTTGGCTCTGCCCCCGAAATTCGTGGAGCATCTGCAAGACATGTCTCCGGAGCAGCAAGAGCGGTTCATGAAGAACAATGAGCGCTTCAAAAATATGTCGCCGGAACGGCAAGCGCAAATCCGCCAGAGACTTCAGCACTGGAATAGCCTTACTCCTGAACAACGCACCATGTGGCGCCAGCGCGAAGAGGCGCTGGAGCAAATGTCGCCACAGGAGCAGCAATTTGTGCGACAGCAAGTCATGCCTGCTTGGCGCGACATGGTTCCCGCTCAGAGACGTTTTATGCAGCAACATTTGAACCAGCTTTACGGACTGAGTACACCCGAAGCTCGAGCCAAACTTAGCGATCCTGCCTTCCTGCAGGGGATGTCCCCTGAGCAACAAAGAATGCTTCCATACCTTTACCGCCTGCGTGTGGGAGCAGCGCCGGAACCGCCGCCGGGCCCGCCGGAATCCTGATTTTGAAATATTTTTGCCTTCTCTCAAAATACCGTTAACTGATTAGAAACAATTCCGTACAATTTCCATTGGAATATACCGGGCTACCCTTCGACAGAGTTAACATTCCAACCCCAACCCCTAGTGGTTCTGCCGCCGGGAGCCTCGTTAGCTTATCCACAGAAATCTTTGAAAATAAGGAAGATTCCTCTTGACAGGGATTCGAAGCTGTCTACAATCGTGGCACAAAGTGGGAGAAAGTGGCAACAAGTGTAACGAGGTGGTGAGGTTGGCCGGCTATTCGCTAGCTTTGAGCCTGGTTCCAAATGCTAAGGGGAAACTCTCCAGCGAAGGTGGACGAGAAGGGCAGGGTGAAGATACCCGCCGTCTATTTGGACACCCTCAAGGAGTGGGGCGACAAATTCTACGTGACTAGCGAAAACGGTGATCGCGCGTACATCTACCCGATGAAAGTTTGGAACGGGATCGAAGAGAAGCTCGCAAAGCTCTCTGGGCATAACCGGACCAAGCAGAAGTTCCTGAACCGGACCAACTATTTCGGTCAGGTGGTGGAACTGGACGGGCAGGGAAGGCTGCTAATCCCGGGAGTGCTGCGGGAAGCGGCGCAGATGAAGGGTGAAGTGGATGTGCTGGGCCACCTGAATCATCTGGAAGTTTGGAACCACGCGCGATTCATTGAGCAGCTCAACAACAGTCCAATTACAGAAGACGACGAAAAGATTTTGGACGGCCTGGATATCTAAAGCTTGGAAGCGGCGCATACGCCGGTCTTGGTCGAAGAAGTTCTTAGCTGGCTGCGGATACTGCCAACGGGAACTTACATAGATGCGACCTTGGGCCTTGGCGGGCACGCATTAGAAATAGTCAAGCGGCTGACGACGGGCAGGTTGATCGGACTTGATCGCGACGCGCAGGCGCTGGAAATTGCGCGCAAGCAGCTGAAGGAATTCGAGGGAAAAGTGACGCTGGTGCAAGCCAATTTCGGAAGAATTGACGAGGTCGCAAGCGAATTGGGGCTGCCGCCAGTGGACGGAGTACTTGCGGACTTGGGAGTTTCGAGCATGCAGTTGGATCAGCCGGAGCGCGGCTTTTCATTTCGCGCGGCGGGCCCGCTGGACATGCGGATGGACAAAACGGCGGATATGACCGCCGAAGAGATTGTGAACGGCTGGCGCGAAAGTGAGCTGGCCGATGTGCTCTATCAAAATGCGGAAGAGCACGATTCACGAAGGATCGCCAGAGCAATTGTTCGGGCGCGGCCCATACGGTCCACCGAACATCTGGCAACGGTTGTGGCAGGGGCTCGGAAGATGGGGGGAAGGCAGAGACTGCATCCCGCGACAAAAACGTTTCTGGCGCTGCGGATAGCGGTGAATCGAGAGTTGGAGGAACTCGGGCAGTTTCTTCGCCGGACCCCTGCCACTTTAAATTCGGGAGGACGCATGGTCGTCCTCAGTTACCACTCACTTGAAGACCGTCTCGTCAAGCATTCGTTTCAAGAGCAATCGCGCGCGGGCGTTCTTCGCATCCTCACCAAGAAGACGGTCCAGCCCTCCGTCCACGAGACTGACAGCAACCCTCGCGCGCGCAGCGCAAAGCTCCGCGCCGCGGAGAAAATGGCGGACGGACAGTGACGGAATTTCACACAGTAAAAAGAATTGATAATTCCCGGGTGGTGCGCTGGACGGCGCCACGGCGCCTGCGCGCATGCGCGCGGATGGTGGGAATGGGGAGTTTGCTCGCGTTGGTTGCGCTGCTTTACGCGTGGCAACATTTCCAGGTGATCCAGATGAGCTATCAACTGGAGGCTCTGAAAGCCTCACAGGCGCAAGCCGCGGAATTAAACCAGCGGCTGCGGATGGAAGATTCCACGCTGCGATCACCGGGGCGCATAGCTGCAATTGCTCTGCAGCAACTCGGGCTTGCGTCACCCAAGGCGAGCCAACTCGCGCCTTCGCAAGGTCCGGCGGATGCGGTTTTGGCGCAGGCGCGGAGGAATTCATCTCCGTCGGCGCAATAGTTCCCGTTAGCAATCAAGAGGCGCAAGAAAGCGCGGGCGCTCGAATCGGAGCCCCCAAAAGTGGCGAATGTTGGTTCGCCCCGAAAGAATTTGTGCGTCCGTGAAGACTTAGGCGGAGTTTAGGAAGCCAAATGGATTGGCGCAGTCCCCGCGTCCGATTGTTGTTGGTGGCCGGCATTGTTGTGCTCTGGATGGGGGCCGCGCTCTTTCGCCTCGCCTACCTGCAATTGTTCTGCTACAGCGATTACCTCAGCCGCGCCGAACGCCAGCAACAAAGAATTGTGGAAGTCAGCCCGCGCCGCGGAATTCTTTACGACCGCAATTTTCATGAGTTGGCGATGAGCCTCACGATGGAGTCCTGCTACGCCATGCCCGGGGAGATCACCGATCAGGACATGGTCGCGCGGCTGCTTGCCGGCGTGCTGGACACATCGCCGGAAGACATTTCCGCGAAGCTGGCGGCGTCCTCGAGTTTCGTATGGATTGCGCGGAAAATTTCGCCTGAAAAAGCCGCGCGCATTACACAGATGAACTTGCGAGGCGTTTACTTCGTTCCGGAGCGGCAACGCTTTTATCCGCAGCAACAGCTTGCGTCGCACGTGCTCGGATACGTGGACATTGATGAAAAGGGCCTCGGGGGAATCGAGTACTCGCTTGATTCGGAAATCCGCGGGCGCCCCGGCCGGATGATGGTGCTCGCGGACGCGCGTCAGCGGTGGTTTGACAGCTCTGAGAAGGGCGCCGAGGCCGGATCAAATGTGGTTCTCACGTTGGATCAAAATATCCAGTACATCGCCGAGAAGGAGCTTGCTCAAGCGATTCGCGATACTCGCGCCATCAGCGGCACGGTTCTTGTCGAGGAGACTTCGACCGGCAGAATGTTGGGCGCTGCCAACTGGCCCACGTTTGATCCGAATTCCCGCGACGAAGCTTCGTCAGAGGCGCGTATGAACCGCGCCATCACCGCGATGTATGAGCCCGGCTCGGTCTTCAAAATCGTCACGCTTGCAGGCGCGCTGGAAGAAGGCATTACAAATCCGGATGAGGTTGTGGATTGTCAGATGGGGGCGATTTACGTGGCGGGCCACCGCATCCGCGATCACAAGCCATTCGGGCTGCTGACCGTCGCGCAGGTCCTGGCGAAATCCAGCGATGTGGGCGCAATTAAAATGGGGCTGCGGTTAGGCGCGCCAAAACTTTACGATTACATCCGCGCCTTCGGTTTTGGCGCACCCACTGGAATTGATTTGCCCGGCGAGGGCCACGGTAAGCTGCGGCGTCTCGAGAATTGGACGCCAATCTCCGTCGGCTCTATCTCGATGGGACAGGAAGTGGGCGTCACCGCTATCCAACTTATTTCGGCGATGAATTCGATTGCCAATGGCGGAGTGTGGGTGAGGCCTCACGTCGTTCTCGGGATGAAAAACGATGCGAAGTTTTTTTCCACGGAACAAATCGAGACGCGGCGGGCCATCAGCGCGCAAACAGCAGCGACGATGCGGTCCATGCTCAAGGGAGTCGTGCTGGAGGGCACCGGCCCGTTGGCGCGCCTCGACGGTTACTCCATTGCCGGCAAAACTGGCACTGCGCAAAAAATCGATCCCGCAACCGGACGCTATTCGCAGTCGCAAACGATTGCCTCCTTTGTCGGCTTCGCGCCCATCAACAATCCCGCGGTCACGATCCTCGTTACGCTTGATTCGCCTGTCGGACTGCATGAAGGCGGCGAAGTCTCCGCGCCGGTATTCAAGAGGATTGCGGAGCAGGTGCTTGCTTATCTGAATGTTCCGCAGGATGCACCTGTGAATCTACGCCTGCAGCGCGCCAGCCTTCACAACAATGCGGAGGGCTCCGACGCGGACGTGAGCGACTTCGATCCGACCCAGATGGATTCGGCGACTGCCCCTGCGGACACTGTGGCACCGCCGCCGCAGCGTTCCCCAGTGGACACGCCCGCGCCGACGATTGCCATGGTGGATGGCGAGGCGGTTGCGTTGCCTTCGCTGGCAGGAAAGACGGTTCGCGAGGTTTCCGAGCAGTGCGCGCGGCTCGGAATCGCTCCCGTCCTGGTTGGCACGGGGGTTGCACTTGATCAGGATCCGAAGGCTGGAACTACTGTGCGGCGCGGAAGCCGCGTGACGGTGCAATTCGGTCGCCCCGCACCCGTCGCGGCTCCGCCTGCACGGCAGCCAGAGAAGTGAAATTGACAGTGCCCGCCAAAACACAAGCCGCAACGGATTCAATCGCGCCCGCGCAGGGCGCTGTAATCTCTACAAGGGGAATGAGACTCGCGGACATCCTTTCGGGAGTGACCACCACCCAGCCCCTTGCCGATGCCGCGAGGGAAGTGACGGGGATGGCCTACGACAGCCGCCACACAATGCCCGGTTCCGTGTTCTTTGCGATTCGCGGTGAATCCACGGATGGGAACCGCTTCGTTTCAGACGCGATAAAGCGCGGTGCATCGGTGGTTGTAAGCGAATTGCCGCGGCCCCTAGAAGCAAATTCGGCGAGCGTCGCATGGGTTCAAGTTCCTGAGGCACGCAAGGCACTCGCGATTGCATCTGCTAATTTTTTCGATCATCCGACTGCTTCGCTGAAACTGATTGCCATCACCGGGACGGCGGGAAAAACCACGACCAGCTTCCTTTTGGATTCCATTCTCAAGGCTGCAGGAATGACCACGGGACTTTTTGGCACGGTCGTCTATCGCACGCCTCGCTCAGAAGTTCACGCGACGAATACGACTCCAGAATCCTACGAGATGCAGCGCTTCTTCGCGGAGCTGCGTGACGCGGGCGGCGTTGCAGGAGTCCTCGAAGCTAGCTCCCACGCGCTTTCGATGGACCGCCTGTGGAGTTGCCATTTTGAAGTGGCGGTCTTCACCAATTTGACGAGCGATCACCTCGACTACCACAAGAATGTAGACGACTACTTTGCTGCAAAGCGCCGATTGTTTGAAGGAACAGGCGCGGGCGCGCCGGGCACGGCCGTCCTGAATAGCGATGATGAGCGCAGCAGGCAGTTGCATGGCCTCGCAAAGCGCACGCTGACGTTTGGTCTCGAAGAGGGCGCGGAAATCACGACAAAGAAATTTGAACTGTCTTTCTCGGGCCTTCAATTCACGGCGGATACTCCAGGCGGAAAAATTGATGTCCGCTCGACGCTCGTTGGCCGCATCAACGTTTACAACATCCTCGCCGCGGTCGCCGCTGCGCAGGCGATGGACATTTCGCGCGCGACAATCGAGAAAGGAATCGCCACGCTTACTTCAGTGCCGGGCCGCTTTGAGCGCATTGACTGCGGGCAGCCATTCCTTGTCATCGTGGACTACGCGCACACTGATGATTCGCTCCGCAAACTTCTCGTTACCGCGCGCGAGCTGCATCCCGAAGGGCGCATCATCACGCTTTTCGGCAACGGCGGCGACCGCGATCGCACAAAGCGTCCTGCGATGGGCGAAACCGCGGCGCGCGCGAGCAACCTCGTCATTCTGACGGTGGACAATCCGCGCAGCGAAGATCCGCTTCGCACCATCAACGATTCCGTTGTCGGCGTTCAGCGCACGCGCACGCCGTATCGTGTTGAGCCCGACCGCGAGCGCGCCATCGCGCTGGCATACGCCGAAGCGTGTCCCGGAGACATTGTTCTTTTGGTCGGCAAAGGCCACGAAACTTATCAGGTGATGAAGGATGGCCCCGTTTATTTCAACGAGCGCGAAGTGGCGCGGCGGTTGCTCTTGGAACGAGGGTATGGAAAGGGAATCATTTAGGCCGGCCGGATAGCTTCCGCGCCGGCGCAAAAAACGCTTTGGCAGGAGCCTAATCGAGACGTGCGGCCCAGCCCTCTCGGAACGCCATGCGGTGGACGAACGATCAAGTGGCTCGCGCTCTGGGTGTTGCGATTCCCACGGGGGTTGACCCCGTGGCCCGGTTGGCCGGTGTGTCGATTGATTCTCGCACCGTGGGCCGGGGAGAGCTGTTCTTCGCCATACGCGGCCCCAGTCACGATGGACATACTTTTGTCGCGCAGTCCCTTGCCGCGGGGGCGGGAGCCGTTGTGGTGGCCCAAGCGAAGCTCGGGGAATTCCCAGATGGCGTGCGAAAAAAACTTTTCGCCGTGCCCGACACTCTGGCGGCGCTCCAGCAATTGGCGCGAGCGATTCGCCGCGAATGGGGCGGGCGCGTCGCGGCAGTTGCCGGCTCCGTTGGCAAGACAACGACCAAAGAGATTTTGGCGGCACTTGCGGCCGCGAGGTTCCGCACGCTGAAAACGGAAGGGAACCTGAACAACGAGTATGGGCTGCCGCTGACGCTCGCGAAACTGGAGTCGGAGCACGAGGCTGCCGTTGTCGAACTGGGAATGTCGCGGCGCGGAGAACTGGCGCGGCTCACGGAAATTGCTGAGCCGCAAGTTGGTCTCATCACTCGGATTGCAATTGAGCATTTGGAATTCTTTGCGTCGCTGGATGAGATTGCCCTCGCCGAGCGCGAGCTGATTGAGAATTTGCCGGGGCGCGAGACGGTCGCGGTGCTGAATGCGGATGATCCTTACGCCACCCAATTTGCGGGAGTGGCGCCAGGGCGCGTTGTGATGTTTGGCATGAGTCCGCGCGCGGATTTTCGAGTGGAAGCAATCGAGGATCTTGGTGCGGAAGGCAGCGCGTTCACTTTTGTCGCGCCTGAGGGCAGCGCGCGACTCAAGCTCTCGCTCGTCGGCAAGCACAACGTCGCAAATGCGTTGGCTGCCCTCGCCACCGCGAGTGTTTGGGGCATCGGTGCGCGAGAAGCGTCGGAAGTGCTGCCGCGAATGAAGCCGGCTGCGATGCGCGGCGAAGTCCTGCGCTTTGAGGAAGGATTCACGGTCATCAACGATTCTTACAATTCGAGCCCGGCGGCCATGGCGAGCGTGACGGATTTGCTCGCCGCTACTCCGGGCCATCGCCGCCGAATCCTCGCAGCAGGCGAGATGCTGGAGCTCGGGTCCACTTCTGCCGAGCTTCATCGCGAAGCAGGGCGCAATGCCGCAGCGAAAAAACTCGACTACATTTTGGGAGTGCGGGGAGATGCCGCCGAATTCATCAAGGCGGCCATTACCGCAGGCGTGCCCGAGTCGCATGCGCGATACTTCCCGAATTCGCAGGATGCAGGCGAATTCCTGGCCGGAATTGTTCAGAAGGGTGACCTGATTCTGGTGAAGGGCTCGCGCGGCGTGCGAATGGAGCGCGTGATCGAAGCGATTCGCGCGAGGCATGCGCTGGTTGAAACCGGCGCGAGCGTTTCAACCGCGGCGGAGCGGCACTGACATGCTCTACTACCTTTTCTACGACGTACTGCGGCCGTATTTCAAGGCCCTGAATGTATTTCGTTATATCACCGTTCGCACAGCTTATGCGAGCCTGACCGCGCTTTTTATCGCGCTGGTGCTCGGGCCATGGGTGATTCGCCGATTGCGACAAATGCAAATCGGCCAGTTCATCAGGGAGGAAGGCCCGAAGAGTCACAAGGCCAAGGCGGGCACGCCAACAATGGGCGGCGTGCTGATTGTTATCGCCACAATTGTGCCGGTGCTGTTGTGGGCAGACCTAAGGAATCCATACATTTTACTTTCGATTGGCGCGATGCTCTCATTCGGCGCCATTGGTTTTCTCGACGACTATTCCAAAGTTGTCCGCCGTCACAATAAGGGCCTGTCAGCGCGCGGGAAAATCTTCTTCCAAATCATGACAAGCCTCGCGGGCGGGGTCGTTTTGCTGGTGCTGATGACGCGTGGAGTTTACTCGACACAGTTAATCGTGCCGTTCTTCAAAAATTTTCATCCCGACCTCGTTGTCAATCGTTGGCTCGGTTACCATTACATTTGGCCGCTGGCATTTGCGCCGTTCCTTCTTTTCATCGTGCTGGTTGTCGTCGGCTCATCGAACGCGGTGAATCTTACGGACGGGCTCGACGGCCTCGCCATCGGTTGCACGATCATTGCCGCGGGCGCACTCACGATTCTCACTTATCTGACCAGCAACTCGCGGTTCGCAAATTACCTCGAAATTCAATACATCCCCAACGCGGGCGAGCTAACAATTTTTTGCGGAGCGCTGGTCGGAGCCTCCCTCGGCTTTCTCTGGCACAACGCCCATCCCGCCGATGTGTTCATGGGAGACGTCGGATCACTCTCTTTGGGCGGCACGCTGGGAATCATCGCGGTCATCATCAAACAAGAAATCTTGCTGTTCTTTGTTGGCGGCGTTTTTGTGCTCGAAGCGGTTTCTGTGATTTTGCAGGTTGGCTCCTATCGCCTGACGGGCAAGCGCCTTTTCAAGATGGCGCCAATTCATCACCACTTTGAATTGATTGGCTGGAGCGAGTCGAAGGTAATCGTGCGTTTTTGGATCGCAGCGCTGGTGTTCGCACTTTTCGCGCTCACGACATTGAAGCTGAGGTAAACGAGTGAAACCGGGTATCGAACTTGATGGCAAGCGCGTCCTGGTTGTTGGGCTGGCGCGGACGGGCATCGCCACGGCGCTTTTCTGCGCCGCTCGAGGCGCACGCGTGACTGCGACCGAAGAGCGCGCCGAAGCGGACATCGCCGAAACCGCGGCAAAGTTGCGCGCTGCAGGTGTTGCGCTCGAATTGGGCGGACACCACGAAGAAACATTTCTCGCGCAGGATTTGGTGATCCCCAGTCCCGGCGTGCCCGCCAACATGGCGCACCTCGAGGCCGTGCGCGCCGCAAAAATTCCGGTCTGGAGCGAAATCGAATTCGCTTCGCGGTTCCTCAGCGGCCGGCTAGTTGCCGTCACAGGATCGAATGGGAAGACCACGACGACATCTCTTATTGCTCACATCCTGGAGAATGCGAATATTCCGACAATCGTGGCCGGCAATATCGGCACGCCGCTGATTTCCCGCGTCTCGGAAACGAGCGACGCCACGGTCACCGTCGTCGAAGTCAGCAGCTTCCAGTTGGAACTGATCGACAAGTTCCGCCCGAATATTGCGCTGCTTCTCAATGTCACGCCGGACCATCTCGACCGCCACGCATCGCTCGAAGTCTACGGGCGGGCGAAGGCGCGGCTCTTCGAGAATCAAGTCGAATCCGACGCTGCGATTGTTAACGCGGACGATGATGGCGCCGCGCAATTTGCTCCCTCGCGCCCGAGGGTTTTCTGGTTCAGCCGGACCAAGCGCGTCGCCCGTGGGATTTTTCTCCGCGACGCTGTGATTGTTTTACGCGACGACGGCCTGGAAACAGTCCTGCTTCGCCGCGCCGACATTGGCTTGCGCGGCGAGCACAATGTCGAAAACGTTCTGGCCGCCGCCGGAGCCGCGTTCCTGGCCGGTGTTGGTCCTTCCGCGATTGCCTCGGGCGTGCGGAGTTTCGCGGGAGTCGAGCACCGCCTCGAATTCGTCGCGGAAATAAAGGGCGTCAATTATTACAATGACTCGAAGGCCACAAATGTTGACGCCACGCTGAAGGCGCTCGACGCGTTTCCGGGCAACCTGCTCGTCATCCTCGGCGGCAAAGATAAAGGCGGCGACTTCACGCTGCTGCGCGAACCGCTTCGCCAGCGCGCAAAAGTCGCTCTGCTCATCGGCGCTGCCGCTGAAAAAATTGAATCGCAAATTCAGGGCGCAATTCGCATCGAGTCCATCGGGACAATCGAACGAGCCGTCTCGAGAGCCGCTGAGCTCGCCCAGCCTGGCGACACGGTTCTCCTGGCGCCGGCCTGCGCCAGCTTTGATCAGTTCCACAATTTTGAGCATCGCGGGCGCGTTTTCAAGCAGCGAGTCCGCCTGCTTGAGGAGGAACTCGCAGCGGGCGGCCGCGCACGCGCGAGTTAAGCGCACCATATAATGCCACGCAGACTCGAAACCGATCGCTGGCTGTTCCTCTCCACGGTCGTACTTTGTCTGGTCGGCGCCGTGATGGTCTTCAGCGCCTCAGCCGTCACAGCGCGCGAGCAGCACGGCCACGCCTATTACTTTTTGCTGCGCCAGCTCATCTGGCTCGCGCTGGGCGCGGGCGTGATGCTTCTCGTAATGAATGTGGATTATCGCGTACTTCGCAAGCCCGCGGTGGTATTCACCGGACTCTTCGCCGTGCTGGCTATGCTCGTCGGCGTGTTTTTTCTCGACCGGCGCCACGACGTCCATCGTTGGATCTCCATCGGCTCGTTCAGTCTGCAGCCATCCGAACTTGCCAAGCTCGCGGTAATTGCATACCTCGCATGGTTCCTCGAACGGCGCATGAGACCGGGCGGCCCCAGCATCAATGATTTAAAGAAAACGATTATCCCGGCGCTCGCTCCCGTGCTGATCGTTGTCGCGCTGATTGCCAAGCAGCCCGACCTCGGAACGGCAATCGAAATTTTCCTGATTGCGCTCGGGATGCTTTTTGTCGCCGGAGTCTCAATGCGCTACCTCGCGGGCGCTTGTGCGCTTACTACTCCGTATGTCCTTTACTTGATTATCTTTGTGCCGTGGCGTTTGCACCGTCTCGAAAGCTTCCGTCACCCGGACGCTGACCCGCAGCGCAGCGGGTTCCAGTTATTGCAATCGCTCATCGCGGTCGGTTCAGGCGGTCTGACAGGCGTCGGCCTGATGGAAAGCAAGCAGAAGCTGTTCTACTTGCCCGAAGCTCATACCGATTTTATCTTTGCTGTCCTCTGTGAAGAGTTCGGTTTTATCGGTGGCGTGCTTGTGTTGGGTCTGTTCGCCGTTTACGCCTGGCGCGGACTTCGCGCGGCGATTGCGTCGCTCGACCCGTTCGCGCGCCTCATCGCGCTCGGCGTCACGGTAATGGTCGTAAGCCAGGCGCTGATCAACTTGTGCGTAGTGCTCGGCATGTTGCCGACGAAAGGAATCCCGCTACCGTTTATGAGCTACGGCGGGTCCAGCCTCGTGGTCATGCTGCTGGCCACGGGCGTGCTTTTGAATATCAGTCAGCAGACGAATTAAACCGATGTGCTGCGGAGACGAGAAAGCCGCGAGGCCATGAAGATGCTAGTCGCTGGTGGAGGAACGGGTGGTCATGTTTTTCCGGCGCTTGCAGTAGCGCAGGAATGGCTGCGCCATGGCCAGGCGCTTGGAGAAAAGAGGGAAGCTGTGTTCGTGGGAACGGAGCGCGGCCTCGAGAATAAGCTCGTCCCGCCCACGGGCATTCCGCTCGAACATATTCGCTCGGCCGGACTGAAGGGAATGGGCGGCATGAAACTCGCGCGCAATTTGGCGATGCTCGGCCCCGCTTATATCGATTCGCGCGCGATCCTGCGCAGGCATCATTTTGACGTTGCCTTTGGTCTGGGCGGCTATGCGGCAGGCCCCATTCTTTTGGCCGCGGCGATGCGCCGGATTCCCGTAGTGATTTTTGAGCCGAACGCGCAGCCGGGCCTGACCAACCGAATCCTCACAAAGTACGCCACCAAGGTTGCGGTTGGCTATGAAGAAACTGCCCGGCGGTTAGGTAAAAAAGCCGTTGTCACAGGCACCCCTGTGCGCCCGGAATTTAAATATGTCCCCCTGCGAAGGCTCGAGCCGCCTTTCCGAGTCCTGATCACCGGGGGCAGCCAGGGTGCGCGCCCCATCAACCGCGCCGTGAAGGAAGCACTTCCGCTATTGAAGGAACGCATGAATGAGATTCTTATCGTCCACCAGACCGGCGAGCGCGAATATGAAGACGTCCGCGCCGCTTATCTCGCGTGCGAATTCACTGCGCAAGTAGAGCCGTTCCTCACAGATATGCCTGACCGGTTTGGCTGGACCGACTTGGTTATTTCCCGCGCCGGCCAGACGACTATCGCTGAAATTGCCGCCGTCGGTCGCGCCGCGATTTTCATCCCGTTCGCGGGCGCTGCGGATAGCCACCAGTTGCTCAACGCGCAGGCGCTCGAGCGAGCGGGCGCTGCGCGCGTGCTTCCGGAGAGCGAATTGAATGGCGCGCGGCTTGCTCAAGAAGTCATGAGCCTGCTGGCCAAGCCGGATGAAATTGCCGGACTGGCAGCGAAGGCCCGCCAGTTTGCGGCGCCCCAGGCCACGCAAGACATCGTTAGACTGATCGAGCAGGTGACACGGCCATGATGGTTTCCTTCCACAACTTCAAGCGCATTCACATGGTGGGCATCGGCGGCATCGGCATGAGCGGCATCGCCGAGGTTCTGCTTACGCTCGGCTACGCCGTCTCCGGCTCTGACACGAAGCTTTCTGGCATCACCGACCGCCTTGCAAACCTGGGAGCAAAAATTTACGAGGGCCACCGCGCGGAAAACGTTGCTGGCGCGCACGTCATCGTCGTCAGCTCCGCGGTCCGCCGCGACAATCCGGAATTGTTGGAAGCGCACAAGCTCAAGATTCCCGTCATCCCTCGCGCCGAAATGCTCGCCGAATTGATGCGCCTGAAATATGGCATCGCGGTCGCGGGCGCTCACGGCAAGACGACCACGACTTCAATGGTCGCGGCCATCCTCGCGGCCGCAGGCCTTGATCCTACATTCGTCGTCGGCGGCCGCGTCAACGCCGCAGGAACCACGGCGCGTCTCGGACGCGGAGATTACATGGTCGTCGAAGCCGATGAAAGCGACCGCACCTTTCTTCTTCTGGCGCCAGTCGTTGCCGTCGTCACCACGATTGACCGCGAGCATCTCGATCACTACGCCTCGCTCGACGAAATCCAAGGCGCGTTCACTCAATTCGTGAACCGCGTCCCATTTTACGGCGCGGCCATCCTTTGTCTCGATGAGCCAAACGTTCAGGCCATCCTTCCAAACGTAAGCCGTCCCGTGATTTCCTACGGCACTTCCGGCCAGGCCGACCTCGTCATCTCCGATATCGGGCACACCGGCCTCGAAAGCGATTTCCGCCTCACCTATCGCGGCGAGGATCTCGGCATGTTCCACTTGCCCGCGCCACCGGGCATCCACAACGTCCGCAACGCCGCTGCCGGGGCCGCCGTTGCCCTTTATCTCAGCGTTCCGGCAGAGCTAATCCGCGAAGGCCTCGCGAATTTCACCGGAGTTAGCCGCCGTTTTGATCTGAAGGGCGTCATCAACGGAATCACTTTGATTGACGACTACGGCCATCACCCTGCGGAAATTCGCGCCACTCTCGAAGCCGCGCGGTTGTGCAAGTTCAATCGTTTGCTCGTGCTCTTTCAGCCGCACCGTTTTACGCGCACGATGCATCTGTGGGATGAGTTTTGCCGCGCCTTCAATCAGGCCGATGTTCTCGTAATTACAGACATCTACGCCGCGAGCGAGCAGCCGATTCCCGGCATCACGGCCGAAGCGCTCGTCGCCGCGATTCGCGCCGCCGGACACAAGAACCTCGCCTATCGCAGTTCGATGCAGGATGGAATTGAGTACGTGCTCAAGGAAGCGCGCTCGGGAGACGCCATTCTCACTATCGGCGCTGGCAATGTTGGCCGTGCCATCGGCGAGCTGGCGATTCTCCTCAGCGCAAAAGTTTCCACCGGAACGATGGAATGAGTCCTTTTGAACCAGCCCGAAGTAATGAGGTTGTTGAGTGAAGATTGAGAGCCCCAAAATACTTGGCGCACTGCCCGGCCTCGGCGTCGAACGCGTCGCTGACGCCGCGCTATCCGAGCGCACCTCTCTCGGCATCGGCGGCACGACCGATTTCCTGCTAATCCACCGCCACGCCTCGCTGCCGGAACTCGTCAAGCTTCTCGACGAGGCAAACTATCCGCACCGTTTTATCGGTGGTGGCACAAATGTGCTCATCGCCGACGGCGAATTGCCCTGGATCGTCCTTCATCTCGTGAAGCCCGACCCGGAATTTCGTCTTGAAGGGAATTTTGCATTCGTGGACGCCGCAGCCGACCTAGGCCGCATGGTCACCTTCTGCGCTAAGCACGACCTCGGCGGCATGGAAGGCCTCATCGGAGTCCCCGGCACGGTTGGCGGCGCTCTTCGCATGAACGCGGGCGCATATGGAACGCAGATTGGCAGTTATGTCCGAGAAGTGGAGCTTTACCGCGCCGCGGCCCGCAGCCTGGAAATCCTCAAGGGTGAGCAAATTTCCTTTGAATATCGTCACACTTCTTTCGCGCCCGATGATATTATGCTCTCGGTGAAACTGGAGCTACCCTCCAAACCCTTCCGCGATATTCTCTCCGGGATTCGTATCTGTAATGAGAAGCGGCGTTCCAGCCAGCCGCTCAATCAGAAAAGCGCGGGCTGTATTTTCAAGAATCCGCCGGGCGTGAGCGCCGGACGGATGATTGATGAGCTGGGCCTCAAGGGACATCACGTTGGCGATGCGCGCGTCAGCGACCGCCACGCAAATTTTTTCGTGAACGCCGGGCATGCCTCTGCCTCGGACATGCTTTCGCTCATCTCGGATGTGCGTGAACGCGTCCACAAGACCTATGGCGTGGTTCTCGAAGAGGAAGTAATCGTATGGAAGTAGGAATGAATGGTTAAAGCGAACGCGGCAACCGATCCGGAAGCGATTCCGCAGGAAGTTTTGGCGGACGAAGAACCTCGTTATCTTCGCCGGCAAAAGCCCGTCGAGGTGCGCCGAAGAAAATTCGGCAAGCGCACCTGGCCTGCGTACCGCCGGATACTTTTGGCCGGAGCAATTCTGATTGCCGGCGGCTTCGTTCTCTATGAGGTAGGCGACTTTTTCCTTTATTCACCGCGCGTCACTCTTCAAAGTCTCGACCAGATTGAAGTCACCGGCAGCCGTTACATCACGCGCCAGACCGTTGTCGAAAAGTTCTCGCGCGATGTCGGAAAAAGTATTCTTCGCATTCCGCTGGACAACCGGCGCCAGAGTTTGGAAGTCATTCCCTGGGTGGACCACGCCGTGGTCTCGCGTATCATGCCGAATCACATCCGCGTTGAGCTGGTGGAGCGGACGCCCGTTGCATTCCTTCGCACCGGCGCTGATATTGGGCTCATTGACGCGCAGGGCGTAATTCTCGATCGTCCCATCGAGGGCGATTTTCATTTTCCGGTGCTAAGCGGCGTCAGTGAATCGCTTCCCGCGGGCCAGCGCGCGCTGCGCATGGGGCTATTCACGGATCTGCTTCGCAGCATGAATCAGCTCAAGCCCGGCGCGTCCGATCACGTGAGCGAAGTGGATATCTCCGATGCATCCGATGTTCGCGCCACGCTCGCCGGCCTCAGTCAGATGGGGATTGCAGGTCTCGAGGATCAGGGACCATTGCTCGTGCACTTCGGCAACAAGGATTTTGAAACGAAGTTTCGTGTGCTGCTGGACAACATTGCGCAGTGGCGCGCCACGGCGGGCCGCGTTGATTCGGTGGATCTGCGTTTTTCCAAACAGGTCGTGGTCAATCCCGAATCGAGGACCGCGGCTTCCAGCGCCGGCGGCACAGCTCGTCCAGGAAAAACTCGTTGAACTTGTTGAATTTGCGCCGCGCGCTGCCCATGCAGGGGCGTTACGCGGCATGAAAGTTGGGGCGGCGGATTGGCAAAGAAAGACCGGTATTTAGTCGGGCTCGACATCGGCAGCACGAAAACTTGCGCTCTCGTAGGCGAGCTCGATGATGACGGTTTGAGATTTGTGGCGCTCGGCGCGGCCGAATCAAAGGGCCTGCGCAAGGGCCTCATCGTCAACCTTGACGCGACGGTCAGTTCCATCCGCCGCGCGGTTGAGGAGGCTGAAAGCGCCTCGGGAGTGCCTGTGGAATCGGCGATTCTTGGAGTTGCGGGGAGCCACGTGAAGGGTGTCAACAGCCGGGGAGGCATCACCCTCGGCCAGCGCGCACGTGATGTCCAGAAGGACGACGTCCGTCGCGCCATTGATGCTGCGCGCTCCATCACCCTCCCCGATGACCGCGAGATCATTCACGTTCTGCCGCAGGAGTTTCTCCTCGACGCGCAGAACCACATTCGCGATCCCATTGGGATGGTCGGCCAGCGCTTGGAAGTCAATGTTCACATCGTGACATCGGCGGTTTCGTCCTCGCAGAACCTCGTGACCGCCGCCAATCGCGCCGGCGTCATCGTCGCGGACACCGTCCTCGAGCCGCTCGCTGCCGCGGAGGCATGCCTCACGCAGGACGAACGCGAACTTGGCTGCTGCCTTCTCGATATCGGCGGCGGCAGCACGGACCTCGTTGTCTTCGCCGGAGGCGTCGCGCGCCACGCGGCAGTCGTCCCCATCGGCGGCGACCATTTCACGAATGATCTCGCCGTTGGCCTGCGCACGCCGGTGCCGGAAGCCGAGCGCATCAAGCGCAACTACGCCTGCGCGTGGCGCGAGTTGCTCACGGAAGACCTGCCCATCGAAATCGGAAGCGTCGGTGACCGTCCGCCGCGCACCGTCTTCACGCGAATGTTGAACGATATTGTCGAGCCGCGCGCGCAGGAATTGCTCTCACTCGTCCGCGATGAATTGCAGCGCGCCGGACTTGACGCTATGATCCCCGCCGGAATTGTCCTCACCGGCGGCGGCGCTCGTCTGTTGGGTTTGCCGGAATTGGCCGACCGGATGTTTTCGCTGCCCGTGCGCGTGGGCGCGCCGCGCAGCCTGCCCGGTTTGCCGGAAGAATTTGCCCAGCCCGAGTATTCCGCCAGCGTTGGCCTGTTGCTCTACGGTGCGAAGGCGCGGCGCCAGGTCGCCGCGCGCCCGGCGACGCTGGTTGGAAAACTTAAGGCGATGTTCGCGGGCCAGTAGCAGAAGCCAGAAACTGAAGAACGATTTGGATTTGCCGGGCCGGAATCGCGCGGAGCCCAGACGGGCTTTCGGTTCGGAACGCGGTTAAAGATCAAATTGGGGGGAGAGAACTATGTCACCGAAAGACGCTGGAATCAGGCTTTCATTCAGCGAAGATATCCTGCAAGGCGCGAAGATTCGCGTCATTGGAGTGGGCGGAGGCGGCTGCAACGCCGTAAACCGCATGATCCGCGCGAAGGTGGAAGGCGTCGAATTCATCGCCGCCAACACCGACTTGCAGGCGCTCAAGCTATCTCAGGCGCCTTCAAAGCTTCAACTTGGCAGCAAGCTCACCAAGGGACTCGGCGCCGGCGCCAATCCTGAGATCGGCCGCAAGGCCGCGCTCGAAGACACCGAAAAAATCATCGAAGCTCTCGAAGGCTCCGATATGGTCTTCATCACCACCGGTCTCGGCGGAGGCACCGGCAGCGGCGCCGCGCCCGTTGTCGCTTCACTCGCCACTGAACTGGGCGCACTCACCGTCGCTGTCGTCACCAAGCCCTTCGCGTTTGAGGGCAAGCGCCGCATGATGCAGGCCGAGCACGCGCTCTCCGAACTCGTCAGTTGCGTGGACACCGTCATCGTGATTCCGAATGAGCGCCTGATGGAGACCGTCGAGCGCGGCACGAGTTTCTTCGAGGCCTTTCGCATCGCCGACGATATTCTTCGGCAGGCCGTGCAGGGCATCAGCGACATCATCACCGTGCCCGGCATTATCAACCGCGATTTCGCCGACGTGAAAGCCATCATGCACGGCCAGGGTTACGCTGTCATGGGCACGGCCGTTGCGTCCGGCTCGAACCGCGCCATTGACGCCGCCAACCGCGCCATCAACAGCCCGCTCCTCGAAGACAATTCCATTCAAGGCGCGCAGGGAATTCTCATCAACATCTGCGGTTCGTCGAGCCTCAATCTCCATGAAGTCCACGAGGCGAGCACCGTCATCCAGAAGGCCGCGCACGAAAACGCAAACATTATTTTTGGCGCGGTTCTCGACGAAGCGATGAAGGAGTCCGTGAAAATCACCGTCATCGCCGCCGGCTTCCGCGAAGTTGCGCGCAAGCCCGTTCAGCAGAAGCCGTCCTACTTGCCGAAGACCTGGAAGGCTGGGCGCGATCCGCAGACGGAGCACGTTTTGCGTGAGGCCCCGCGGCCCACCGCCGAAATCATTCAGGAGGTTCAGGCCGACGATCTCGAGGTCCCGACCTTCCTCCGCCGCAAAGCCCAGAGCGCTTGACCTCTACCCAATTTTCATTCCTCGGACCGAACGCTTTTTGTTCGGCCCGAGGAATCTGTTTTTTCTTCATTACGCGGCTCGTGACTTACCCTCTTCTCACAGGCCGCAAAATCGTTCGGTAAGCTACAATTCGCCCCGTGGACTCCGTCCGGATTACGCGATCCGTCCTGCAATCAATGCTCGCCGAATCACGCCGCGACCCCTCGCTTGAATGTTGCGGCCTCCTCGCCGGCAGCGATGGCGTCATCTCGGCGATTTTCCCGGCGCAAAATGTCCACGCAGCGCCAGAGACCGCCTACGAAATCGCTCCCAATGATCTCTTTCGATTATTCCGCGAAATCCGTGCGCAAGGTCTCGAACTTCTCGGCATTTATCACTCCCATCCAAGCGGTGAGAACGCGCCGTCAACAACTGACATCGAGCGCGCCTATTATCCCGATGCGAGCTACCTTATTGTTTCACCACGCCCCGACGCACAGACCCCCGTCCGCGCCTTCCAAATTCGCAACGCCCGCGCCGAAGAATTGACTATTGATGTGATTTAGAGAAGGTGTGTAGCCCGCCCGCCGCGGCGGGCCGAACCCGGGGATTTCCGTCAATTGTAAGGGTTTGATCTTGCTCGCTACGACTTAACCGCCGCCCGATACGGCGTCCCATCCGCCGCGCGATACCGCCGCTCGTACATCGGGAATTTCGTCGTAAACTCCGCCACTTCTCCGCGCACGCGTTTCTCCGTCGCCGCATCATTCAAATGCGAGAGCGTCTCCGCAATCCATGCCGCAATCGGAGCCATCTCCGCCTCGCGCATTCCGCGAGTCGTAATCGCCGGCGTGCCCATGCGGATTCCGCTCGCGGTCATCGGCGGCAGCGGATCGAACGGAATCGCATTTTTGTTCACCGTTATTCCCGCGCGGTCCAGCGCCGGCTGCGCGTCTTTTCCAGTCAATCCCTTCGAGTGAATATCCACCAGGAACAAATGATTGTCCGTTCCGCCGCTCACGATCCGGAATCCCTGCTTGGCCATCTCCGTCGCGAGCGCCCGCGCATTCGCCACCACCTGCTGCGAGTACGCGCGAAACTCCGGCGTCGCCGCCTCCTTGAAGCACACCGCCTTCGCGGCAATCGTGTGCATCAGCGGGCCGCCCTGAATTCCCGGAAACGTCAGCTTGTCCAGCTCCTTCGCATGCTGCGCCTTGCACAGCACCAGCCCGCCGCGCGGCCCGCGCAAAGTCTTGTGCGTCGTCGTGCTGACAAAATCCGCGTGCGGCACGGGACTCGGATGCACGCCCGCCGCCACAAGGCCGGCGATGTGCGCCATGTCAACAAAGAGCAGCGCCCCCGCCGATTTCGCGATCGCGCTAAGCCGCGGGAAATCAATAATCCGCGAATACGCGCTCGCGCCCGCAACAATCATCTTCGGATTGTGCTCCGCCGCCAGCCGCGCCACTTCATCGTAATCAATCGTTTCAGTTTCCTTCGTCACGCCATACGCCACGAATCTGTACATCCGCCCCGAAAAATTCAGCGGGTGTCCGTGCGTCAAGTGCCCGCCATGCGCCAAATTCATTCCCAGCACGGTATCGCCCGGCTGCAGCGCCGACATGTACACCGATTGGTTTGCCTGCGAGCCCGAATGCGCTTGCACGTTCGCGTGCTCCGCGCCGAAGAGTTGTTTCGCGCGGTCAATCGCAAGCTGCTCCGCGCGGTCTACATATTCACATCCGCCGTAGTAGCGCTTTCCCGGGTAGCCCTCCGCGTATTTGTTCGTCAGCACCGAACCCATCGCTTCAAGCACCGCTTCCGAAACAAAATTTTCCGACGGAATCAGCTCGAGCCCTTCCGCCTGTCGCCGCGTCTCCAGCTCGATGATCTCCGCGATGTCCGGATCCACCTCGCGCAATGCGCGATTCATCTCACTCTCAATTGTTTTCTGCGTCGTCACAGTTTCCAAATCTCCTTGTCTTTCTCTGCGCCTCTGCGGTAAATCATTTTTTCCCTACTTCTGATCCCGCTCCTTATCCAACGCCGTAATCTCGTCAATCCGCCGCTGATGCCGCCCACCCGCGAATCTCGCGCTCAAGAATTCCTTTGCAATTTCAACCGCCTGCGCGTCGTTTACCACTCGTCCGCCAAGCGTCAGCACGTTCGCATCATTGTGTTCGCGACCCAGGCGAGCCGTCATCGCGTCGTGCGCCACTGCCGCGCGGATTCCCTCCACCTTGTTCGCGGCAATCGCCATCCCAATCCCAGTGCCGCACACCAGCACGCCGAGATTGTCCTCGCCACTCGCCACGCGCTCCGCCACTTTTTTCGCATACTCCGGATAATCCACCGACTCATCCGACCACGTCCCCATGTCCTCCACGGGGTATCCCTGCTCCAATAAATATTTTTTCACTGCTTCTTTGGCGTGGTATCCGGCGTGGTCGGCGCCGATTGCGATGCGCGGTTTTTCTGCGGATTCGCTCATGTAAATTTTCGTGGAAACGCGAAATGCAATTCTATCAGAAGCCTTCATTGCATCCCAACGGATGTGCTAAACTCTGCTTTCCGTTGGGAATTTGTTCGAACTCTTTGCGGGAATTATGAATAGAATCGCTCCATCACTCGGCCTGTGCATCTTTCTCGCGCTCAGCGCAATCCCGACGTTCGCCGACGCGCCCGCGCATCCCGTCGTCATCTTCGACGGCAAATCCACCGAGCTTTCCTCAGCCTCGCCCTTCACTCAATCGCAAGATCTATGGGTCACGCTCGCCGACCTCACCCTTGCCACGGGCTTTGAAGTAAAGCCGCAGGGGGTCTGCCGCCGCGAACTCTGTTTCCCGATTCCGCCGGGCCGCTCGAGTGAATTCCTTTCCCGGCGCGGCACTCTCACCTGGTTCAATCTGAGCGCGTTCGCGCGCCTGCTGAAGCAGCCCGTCGCACGCGACGCCTCGCTCAACGCCTGGTATTTCGGCCCGCGCCCCGCGGCGCAAAATGAATTTCTATCTTCGCTCGAAGCGCCCAATTTCACTCTGCCGGACATGAATGGCAAGCAGCACTCGCTCGCCGATTTCCGCGGCAAGAAAGTTTTGCTCGTCACCTGGGCTTCGTGGTGAGGCTGCCGCCTTGACCTGCCAGGCTGGCAGGTCTTCTACAAGGAACTCCACGACAAGAATTTTGAAATCCTAAGCGTTGCTCAGGATACCGGGGGCGTTCGCGACGCCGGCCCTTGGATCACCAAGGCCAATCCAGATTTCACCGTTCTAATTGACCAGCAGCATCTCGTCACCAAGCTGTATGGCATGGTCAACGTTCCCACCGGCGTCTGGATTAATGAGCAGGGAAGAATTGTCCGCCCGCCCGAAGTCGCATTTGTGGACGACCGTTTCAAAACTTTTTCGCATCTGGAATCCGCGCCCTATCTCAACGCCATCCGCGACTGGGTCGCGAACGGTGATCGCAGCGCCTTCGTCATGAAAGATGACGACCTTCGCAAGCGGCTCACTCCCGCCAGCCCCGACCGCCTGATGGCCGACGCAGAATTCGGCCTCGCCGAATTTCTCTATCACGAAGGCCACGGCGCGGAAGCCGTCCCTCATTTCAAGGAAGCGCAGCGTCTCGATCCCGATAATTGGAATTACAAGCGGCAGGCCTATCTCTTCTCCACCGACCCCGAGCGCGACTACGGCACCACGTTCGCAAAGGAGGTCCAGAAGCTCAACGGCAAGCCTTACTATCCCGCTCCCCAAATTCCTGGCGCAGCACCAGCCTCGCAGCCAACTCCGCCACCCAAAAAGCCCGACGGAAATTAATTCCTACTTTCCCCCCGCCAGAAACTTCCCAATCGTCTCATTCAAATATTTCGCATCCGCTGGATTGCTCGCCGCGCCCGCCGTGTGGCCCCACAGTGACGGAATCGGCGCCAGCGTCACGCCAGGAATAAACGCTGCTTCATATCGCGCGTCGCCCACGGGAAAATACATGTCCGTCTCCGAAGGCATATAAAGCAGCGGCACCGTAATTGACCGCAGCGCCTTCTCCACATCTCCGGCGGACCCCGCCGTCGCGCCCACGTCATGCTTCTCCCAAGTCCGCATCTGCAAAATCAAATCGTTCGCATCCGCCTGATTAAGAAAGTGTGTCCGCCGGTTCTGAAAATAATCCTCAAATGTCGTCCCCGGCGGCACGCTCGCCCGCCACAATTCACGCCGCCACCATTCCTGCGAATAAAGCCACGCCAGCCACACCGTCCCAAACGCCTCCATTCCTTTTGTAGGAGGGGCCGTGTAGTCCCCGCCCGCAAACGCAGCGTCCGCAGTAATCGCTGCGATCTGTCCCTCCAGCCGCACCACTCCATGCGGATAGCACTTCGCCGTCCCCGACGTCGCCACAATCCTGTCCGCAAACGTCGGATAGCTCACCGCCCACTGGAACGCCTGTTCCGCTCCCATCGAAAATCCAATAATCGCGCGCAGGTGCGTCACCTTCAGTTCCTCAGTGAGCAAACGGTGTACTGCCTCCACGTTGTCGCGAATCGTCATCACCGGAAATCGCGGTCCGTGAAACGGATCCGGCGTGTTGCTCGGCGACGACGATCTTCCGTTCCCGAATAATTCCGTCGCCACCAAAAATAGTTTCGACGGATCGAGCGCCTTGTCCGGCCCCATCAGCCATTCGTATCCGCGGAACGTCGCCATGTAGTGCGACGGCAGCAGCACCACGTTGTCGCGCGCCGCGTTCAAGTGCCCGTATGTTCCGTAAACCACGCGCGCTTCCGGCAGCGTCACTCCGCTCTCAGTCTTGAAGTCGTGCACAATAAATTCATGCCGCTCCGGATTCAGCGGATTTGCGGCCTGCTGATTAGAGTTCTGCGGACTGGTGTTCCGCGGCTCGCTTTTCGTCGCTCCCGGTGTTTGCCCCAAAATAGTTTGCACAAACAGCGCAGGCGCCACGATCAGCAAAATGCCAACAATCTTTGCTCTCTTCATGATTTCAGATTTCCTTTTTTCACTTCATTTTCAGAATCCGTTCGTGATCCTTATATCCCATTCCTCACAGATCCTCCACGCCTGCCGTGCCTCTCAATCTCGTCGCTCAGCTACCTTCAAGGTGGCAATCTCTGCAAACACACTTGCAACAGGATTCCGCGCAAACTAATCTTATTGAGCGTGGGTTCGCCATGTTGAATGCTCGTGCGCCTCTCTGGGCCCTATCAGATCGTGCTGAGCGCGAAGTGCGCGCGCCCGCATTTCGCCGCCTCTATGCGGTGTGGATTCCCCTTTCACTCGCCGTACTTTTTGGCATTGTCGCTCTCGGATGGTACTCCGTGTCGGCTCACAAACAAGCCGCGCCGCCGCCGGTGCCTCACAGCGTCACTTTAAGTTGGAAGCCGAGCGTTTCAAAGGGGGTCGGATATCGAGTTTACCGCGCAACTCGTTCCGGTGGGCCGTACACGATTGTTCAGATGACCCCTCTTACCGGCACATCATTCCTTGACTCAACCGTTCAGGCCGGCGTCACGTACTACTATGTCGTGACCTCCGTTGACAAAAAGGCCAACGAGAGCGCATTTTCCAAGGAAATATCTGTCACGATCCCAACGCCCTAAATTTCCATCCCTGTCGCATCAATCTGCGGCCGCAAAAATTCTGCCAACTAGCGCTGGTAGTAATTTGGCCACCCTGAAAGAATCTGCATTCGTTTAGCGAAGTATGGGAGAGCCATGTTTTTTAGGCGCACAATTTTCTTTCTGTCGGCAATCCTGCTTTTGTCAGTTGGCGTGTCTGCGCAGAACGCGCGTGGATCGCTTTCAGGTATCGTGAGCGACTCCACCGGTGGCCGGATCGCCTCCGCGAAAATTGTGGTCAAGTCGGTCGGATCTTCTCTTGAGCGCACCGCAACCACCGACACCCATGGTGAATTCCGCCTCGACGATCTTTTGCCCGGCCTCTACCGCGTCACCGTGAATGCGCCCGGTCTCGCCGAAGTGCAGTCGGACGTCACCGTCGCCGTCAGCTCCGTAAACGACATCAAGGTAACCATGAAGCCGGCCGCCGCCCATCAGGAAGTAAACGTGACCGCGCAATCCTCGTCCATCACCACCCAGCCGATGGACACAACCACGGCCGTCCATGAGGGCGTTGTTTCCGTGAAGGATTTGCGCGATCTTCCCCTCGCGCATCGCACTTTCGCGAATATCGCGTTTCTCGTACCCGGCACGGAGCCCGTCGAGCCTTCGGACCCCACCAAGGCGCGCACCATGGCGGTTTCCTTCGGCGGCAGCTCCGGATTAAACGTCGACCTTTCTGTGGATGGCGGCGACAACTCCGATGATTACATCGGAGGATTTCTCCAGAATTTTTCCGCCGACGCTGTTCAGGAATTTGCCGTCCGCACTGCGATGGAGGATGCTGACACCGGCCGCACCACCGCCGGCTCGGTAGTGATCACCACCAAGCGCGGCGCCAATGATTGGCACGGAGACGCCGCATTTTACGAACGCGCGGCCGCCCTGAACGCACGCCTTCCGATTGATAATCCTCCACCCGAGCCGAAGCAGCCGTTCTCACGTCAGAATTACATCGGGACTCTGGGCGGCCCATTGAAAAAAGACAAACTCTTCTTCTTTTCCTCGTTTGAATATGTCCCCGAAAACGCGAGCATTGCCTACAGTCCCGCGAGTGTTACTCAATTCAACGCCCTTGGCACCCTCGCTTCGCAAGGTTTGATTCCCGGCGTGAATTCCATCAGCGTTCCATCGAGCGTTCCCGTCCCCTTCCGCGATTATTTGGGCGATGCGCGCCTCGATTGGACCCAATCGTCACGCTCGCTATGGACTCTGCGATTCGCAAACGACAATTACACTACTCACAACGATCTCGTGCAGCAGGCTTCGCTTCCTTCCACTGGCGCCGCCGCATTTTCCAATTATATGAATGCATTGGTCAGCCAAACCTATTCTTTTAGCGACACGTGGGTGGGAGTCTTCACTTTCGATGCCAGTTATTTGCGCCACACGGAAAAGGCCAATTCCAATCTTGGCTTCGCGCTCGCCTTTCCTTTCACCTCCACTTCTCAAACAATTTCTGGATTTGAGACCTTTGGCGACAATCAGTTCGTCACACCCATCACCGCTTTTCCAATTCTCCGCAATCAGGAAAAATATCAGTTCCGGTATGACGTCACTCATTCCGCCGGCCATCACGCAGTAAGCTTTGGCGTAAATTTCTTGCATGAACCTGTTTTAAGCGGCGCGCTCCCCGGCAGCGCCGAAAATTTGACCATCTTCGCGATGAACCCCGCGGATTACGTCGGCAATCCGCTTCAGTTCACCGTGGACCTTACCTGCACTCCAATCGGTTTGCTGACCGTAACGCCCGGAACGACCTGCAGCAACAGGCCCGCCGGAGACGGAAGCTTTTCACAAAACGTGCAGCGGCTCGGTGTCTATGCGCAAGATTCCTGGCGCGCCACTCCTCGCCTAACCATTAATTTCGGTCTGCGTTATGAAACCACCTTCGGTTTATTTGTCGCGTCTGGGCGCGACCAGTCGGAAAACGCGGCGCTGCTGACCTTGAGGGCGCTGGGCATCTCTCTAGTCAACGGCTCGCCGCATGACTATAGATTGCAATTCCAGCCGCGCCTCGGTATCGCGTATGCCCTCGGGCGCAACGGAAACACCGTGATTCGTCTGGGCTTCGGGATGTACGACAACGATCTCGCCCAGAACGGTTGGGTCACTGCGTTTCAAGGCGTCAACACAGCCCCCGGCCCTTGTGTTCATCCCGGAGATCCCGGATGCCTTCCCGGCGCTGCCAACGGCGGTATGGGCGCGCTGATCGATCCAAATTACAAAACGCCTTACGCCATGCACTTCGTCGGTGGAGTCCAGCACTCATTTAATTCCAGTTGGGCCGTCAGCGCCGACTACACCCACGAAACTGGCGTTCATGGCTATCGCCGCTACACCTACGTTGCGGGCAATACGCTTTTTTCCCCTCTCTTCGCGCAGGATCCCGTCACGCAGGGGAATAATGTTCCCAACATTAGTCTTTTTCGCACCGACAATCGCTCGCGCTACGATTCCCTCATGGTCCACCTGCAAGGAAATGTTGCCAAGCATTTCAACCTCACCATGAATTACACGCTCTCGAAAGCCATGACCTGGGGTTGCGTGCTCGGCGAGTTATTTGATTATGTGAATGGTGTCTGCAATCCGCTGAACGCGTTTGCCAAGGGCGATTTCGGCCCATCCGGCGAAGATGTGGCTCACAGATTCGTCCTCGCGGGAACTTACTACACTCCCGGCGGTTTTCAGATCTCTCCGCTCGCACAGGTGGAAAGCGCGCGCCCCTTTACGCTCACCACTCCTGTGGACGTGAACGGCTTCGGCGATACTCTCGACGACCGCGCGGTCGTCAACGGTGTGCAGACGACCATGGACGAATTTCGCGGCACTCCTTACTTCCAAGTCGACATGCGCGTCAGCCGCCCGTTCACAATTCACGAGCGGTGGACTGTGACGCCCTTCGCGGAATTCTTCAATCTCTTCAACCGCAGCAATCCCGGCGCGAACTACGTCACAAATCTTGCCGCACTGCCCGTCAATAGCCTCACAAACGCCACCGCAATTTGCCAGAACGCATCCTGCTCTCAATCGGTGCCCATCAGCAGTTTGAACCAATTGCGCGTCCCGGCCGGCGCGCTCGGCGATTTCTTCGGCCCCGGCACCACCGTGGGCCTGGGCTTCGCCGCACAGCTCGGCGTCCGCGTGCATTTCTAATCCGCACATCCCTCGCGCCGTGACATTCCACTTATGCACCGGGTCCTCAAATCTTGCTCAGCACGCGGCAGGCAAAGCCACCCGCCCGGCTCGCTCCGCATCACAAGGGGACAAATAAGTCCTAGGAGGCAGCAATGAAGCGAGGAATCGTCAGAACAATCGTATTACCAGCCTTCGTGCTGGCCGTCGTATTGGGTGCCGCGTGGGCTAAGCAAGCACAGGACGCCAAGGCGCCGTATCCGAACATGGTCCCCGTGGAGCAATACTTGATTGCGGACCGAAACGCCGAAATCGCTCTCGCGCGGAGCGCGGCCCCGGAATCCATCTCACGCGACGCCGAAGTCCGCGTCCTCGGAAAGCGCGGCTACGAAACCGCGGTCACCGGCACGAATGGTTTTGTCTGCGTTGTGGAGCGCGGCTGGAATTCCCGCTTCGATTCCCCGGATTTCTGGAATCCTAGGCTGCGTGGGGCCGACTGCTACAATCCGCCCGCGGTGCGAAGCATTCTGCCGCTCATTACGAAGCGGGCCGAGTGGGCATTAGCCGGGCTATCCAAAGATCAAATGCTCGCGCGGGTCAAGGCTCTGGCCGAAAGGAAGGAGCTGCCGCCTGTGGAGCCCGGTGCGCTCTGCTACATGATGTCGAAAGACGCGTACCTTACGGATGACGACGGCCACAACATGTCCCACCTGATGTTCTACCTTCCCAAAGGCACCGCGTGGGGCGCCGGCCTCAACGGTTCTCCGGTATTGCACGGACAACTCGAAGTTCCGGGTACGCCCGAGCCAATCACCGAGTTCTTGATTCCGGTGATCCGCTGGTCGGACGGAACGCCGCAGCAAGTCGGCAAACACTGACTCGCGTTGTCGTCCTACTTCGACTGCCCCCACTCCGGGTTCACCAGTCCGCGCACCGAAGCGATGATGCAGAAGCCCCCGAGCACGCCGAGCACGAACAGCGTCCAAAGGAAGAAGTGGCCTCCGCTGGACTTGGCGATGTTCGTGATTCCCGTCCCCCTCAAGTGGATCGCGGGCATGCCCGCCGCAAAGATCCCTCCGATAAGGGTGATGACGTACCACCATCGCCGTTGAGGGAGCACCAGCAATCCGTACATCCAGAAGGCCAGCACGAGCAAAGCAATTAGGTTTGCGGGCCTTGCCTTATCCATCCCGCGAACGATGTCGTCCGTCACGTGAAGCGTCAGGAAGAGGATCGAGAGCAGAGACGCGATGGTAAGCATAACGGTGCGTTTCATTGGAATTTCTCCTTGCCGTATTTCTGTTCCCTCAGTAGATGGGGAATATCCGGCGGCGCAGACCGGGGCCGGGGTGTTTCGCTTCGCACTACCCACCCTATGTACGCAAGCGCAGAAAGGAAAGTTTCCCTTGATGAGTCTGAGCCACGCGGCGGATCAAACACGTCGCAGCCCCTCGCCGCGCTATCGAAAGAGCGCGACAATCTCCCGATTTCCCGATTCTTCCGCCAGTTCGCGAAATGGTTTCCCGTTTTTGTCTTTGCCCTCCCGAAGAGCAGGGAAGCGTTCCAGAAATCGCGCCGCCCACCGTGCATCTCCAATCTCGATGGCATAAGCAAAGTCGCGCAGCTCGATGCCTAGAAATCCTCCGCGCTCCCGCAGGTACTCGATTGCCCATCCGGCGGGCGTGGCACTGAACTTGCCGTCTCTGCTGTTGATTTCCGCGCCCCGCTCGATCAGCAGCTCCGCGACCTCGCGATTCCCCTCAAACGCCGCATAGTGAAGAGCCGTCGCGCCCGCCGCGTCACGCTCATGAACAAGTCCGGGTTGTTCGTCCAGCATGGCTCTCGCTTGGTCCGCATCGCGCCGCTCGATGGCTTCGATTAATTTCCGTAAGTCGCTCATGGATGCCTATTCTACGGTCTGGGGCCGCGCTACTGGAACCCCCTTATTCCCGATCCGCCGCGCCGGATATCGACGCTACTGTACCCCCCACCCCCCCATCTTTTTGTAAGAGTAACGCAACAAAGGAGTTACGGGAACGAAGAGCGGTAAGAGTAACGCAGCATTGGACTTACGGGAATTTTCAGAATTTGGCCGATAAGTGGTTCTATCTGAACGATTTGCGGGCGCGGGTGCACTGAAGTTGTGCAACACCGGCGGTAAGAGTAGTGCAGCAAAAGACTTAGGGGTTTTGGATCGCGAGAGCGACGAGAAGTTCATAGGGCATGTTACTACAAGAGCAATCTAATGTCAAGAGAATTATTTAGGAATTATGGGAAGATTTGTTACAAAACCTATTCGAATGAGTGTTCGAATGGGCCGGCCCACCCGTCGAGGCTCACGTTCGGGCTCCTGACTGGTCAAACAGCGCTCCGCCGCAAACAAGCAACAGCGCGGCTGCCCCGATCAATTCGTTGCCTATAAAAAATCCCATCATACTTGCGCCAACTCCCGCCTCAATCAGCATGGCCAGGCCGCAAATCAAAACGAGCACCTTGCGCAATCTCGTGTCTGTGACGCCGGCTAGCAGCGCGACGACCGCCGTCACGGCCCAGTGCCACCCAAGCGAAAGAAAAATAACCCGGAAGCCTTCTTTCAGGCCTGGACTCAAGTTCGACGCGGCGTACAAAGAGAAAACCTGCGTGTAACCGGCGAAAATATGAATCGCAGCGTTGGCGAACAGCAGGATGCTACCCAAGATGACGAAAACGCGTGCAGCTTTATTGCGACCGCTCATTGAACCCTCCCGAGGGCCATCGTCCGGAGTTTGCGATTTCGGTCTCTCGCATGCACATCGTACACTTCTGCTGCCGTCGCGACAAAGAACTTGCCGGGCGCCCCTCGTTTTTCATTGGCATCCCGAGTCCGCCGTGGCGGACGAGGGATCTGCCTTTTCCTTTTCTCGATCCGTTGTCTCATGTAGCTCAGGCCACAAGGCCGCCTCGTCCGCCACCGTGGCCTTCGCTGGTATGCCATGATATCCTCCCGCCGAATTCACCTCCGCGCGCGCTTCTTGCGAAGCACGAGTTGCAGGAGCCGAGGTAATTGTCTTGAGTATTTTTGGCCCGCTTTCTCCCTCCGATCCCGCTCCAGACCTCGCGGAAGGTACTTCCTCTGGTTCGCCTGCCGACGCTGGATCCAAAAAAATCGTCCGGATAATTATCGCCTCCGTTGTAATGCTTGCAGTGGCAATCGGGTTCGGGATTTACAAATGGATTGAATACTCAAGCAAATTCAACCACGTGGATCATTCGGCGGACAAAATGCAATTCAGAGGTCTTCCTATTATCAGCCCGGACCCGAATTTGCAGAAGATGCGCGAACTGGAACACGAGACGACTTACCGGAATGCACCAAGTGGCGTAACTTTGCGGCTGCCCGGCACTTGGCGGAAGGTAAACTCCGATGAAATTAAAACTCCGGATTCCTCGCACCGCTTTTGTATATTGTCTTCAAATTACGATTTTACCGTAATGTTCTGGCCCCTCTTCCCGGATCCGCGCTTCTCGCTCGCCTCAGACGCGGAGAGAATGGTAACCCGGTTTTCTGGCTCGAACGGCTTCATGTACGAAAGCCAGCGCGACCTCACCATTCACGGCATGCCGGCCAAAGAGTTGAATTTTCTTGTCAACTCAAAAATAGAATTCAGGATGATTTTGGTCCGCAAATGGCCGGCCCTCTACCTACTGGCCGTTTCAGGTTCGCCCGACGCCATGGATTCCTGGAAGCGCGTCGAAGACGCTCTTCCCAATTCTCTCGAGATTCAGTAATCGCGGGTGGCTCTCAACGAGGCCGCCTGTCACACCATTTCCCGTGGAGGCCCACCCCTATCCGCACCGCTGCGCGCAGCCCGCGTGCCGCTCGCCGTGGCGGATTACTCCGCGGTGAAGACCCTCGGTGGTATCATCTTCTCGTGCGGGCAGAAAGCAGCAGAATCTGTGGAAAGGCTGTGTCACGCGCCCGTCGTAGGATTCTGTTCAAGGGAGAGGAGCCCGCCCGATGAAACTAGCCATTCTTGCCTTCCTGATTGCATTTCCGTCGTCAGTAGTTCCGCATATTCTCAGTGCACAGTCGGCGACCTCACAGGCGCGGGTGAATCCTCATGATCTTAGCGCCCAAATTAAGAGTTTCGCAAATTTCAGCAAAGACTTTAGAGCAATGCAAGAGCCCGTTCGAGGCATAGATTTTGACACGTTACATGATTTGGATAACATGGCGACAAATGAAGAGGATAGGCTCTTTGCCGCAAATGGCGCGCTCCAGCTCTTTGACAGCATCACATGCCAGCAGGACCGAGTGAGCGCCAGGCGAATTCTCAAGGATCAACTATTGGATTATTATTCATGGGTATTCGACCATGACATCACGACGATCTCCGGTCTACTCACGTTTGTGAAAATCCCGGCGGCTGCGCAGCTCGGTCTTCGAATGAAAGACGAGATGCGAGCAGCGAAGGAAAAAATAGACGCAATTGCTGCTTCTCTCTAGTGGGCGGGTGGCGAAGCCTTTGCCCTGAGGGCCACCCAGGTCAAAGGCTGCGCGACCCGCCCGTTGAGCCTGAAATTGGGTCGCGCGCCCCCATGTTGATAAAAAACTGATCCCAAAGTACACTGCGCCCATAAATTGGTCCGGCAGGGTGCACATGAGCATGCGCTTGAAGTACTTCGCCTTCTTGGGCTCGTTGAACAAGACAACCCAATGACAAACATCTTACTTAAACACGTTAGAAGTTTTTGGAACCCGCAACCGATATCCATCAAACCACTTACTCTGGTAGTTGGCGAGAACAGCACAGGTAAGACTACCTTCCTTTCCATGCTGGCCCATATTTACGGATTCGAGTTCCCATCGTTCCGTCCCTCCTTTAACAATCCACCTTTTGATCTCGGGCCGTTTGGAGCAATTGCAACGTTCAAAGGGGGTCGCGGAGGAAGAGCAGACAGTTTTGGAATAGGACTCTCTGAAATGTCGCCCTCCGGTGAGGCTCGAGACCTTTTGGCGACCTACGTTAATCATAAGGGTCAACCACAACTTCAAGAAGTGCATGGCTCTGACGGCAGCGGAGAGATCTCTGTCCAGTTTGAAGCAGATTCAGACTCCGCAATGCTCGCGTTTCAGCTTAAAGGGTCAGAACGACGACAAATTCAACTAAATCTGGAGAAATTCCTCCCAGGCAGTTTGGCAATTCGACCGATGGTGAGAATATCCGTCTTGGAATGGCTTGAGAAAGAGCAGGGGCAAAGGCCTTTTCAACTTAGCACCATACTCAACCATGTCGACATGCTGAGAGGCCTTGGCAAGCGGGTATTCGCTTTTTCGCCCGTGAGAACGCGGCCCCGCCGTACCTATGACGAAACTAATAGTGATTTTGACCCTGAGGGGAATCATGTTTTCGTTCTTCTCGCACGACTTTGGCAAGAACGAGACAGCGCTGAAAGCGTTCGCATATTTACAGAATTGAGAAAATTTGGCGAATCCTCCACGCTATTTAAGAAAGTCGATGTCAAGTTGTTGGGCAAAGATCCCAGCGACCCCTTCCAAATTCGCGTCGCTACGGCTGGGCATTTCGCAAACCTAATCGATGTCGGATACGGGGTAAGCCAAGCACTTCCGCTTATTGTCCAAAGCCTTAGAGCTGGCGGAAAGGCACTACTTTTGTTGCAAGAACCCGAAATACATCTTCACCCAAGAGCGCAGGCCGCCCTAGGGACGTTCTTCTCGCATCTCGTGGCTACACAAGGTACCTCGGTCGTAATCGAAACCCATAGTGATTATTTGATTGATCGAGTTAGGTCTGAAATTGCCCGCGGAACAATTAGTGCGACTGACGTCCGCATCTTGTTCTTCGAAAAAAAACAAGTCAACACAACAATTCATGAGCTCTCAGTGGATAAGGAGGGAAACATTTCGGGCGCACCATCGACATATCGCAAGTTCTTTCTTGAGGAAGAAATCAGCCTATTGAGGAGAACTGCGAGGTAATGTGCCTTGTCATCGATGCAAATGTGGTTCACAAGGTCTACCCTAATCCACAGCTGGACTTCCTACCAATCTACAACCGAATAACGTCCGGGAAGGCCACAATCACTTACGGCGGACATCTGACAGCTGAGTACTCGCGAATGACGGAATTTCGGAAACTCCTCCGGATTCTTGACCAAAGTGGCCACGCTCGTCAACTGCCAAATGCCGACGTTGAAGCAGCCACACATGCCTTCGAACAGAGCGGACTGTTAAGATCCGACGATCCCCACGTGCTCGCTGTTGCGCTCGTAGGGCGCGTTCGGCTTCTTTGCTCAGAGGACGAAGACTTGGGGGATGACTTCCGTGACCCGCGGATACTTCCAAAGCCGCGTGGAAACGTTTACAAAAGGGCGGCGCACGTACACCTAATAATTAAACACTGCGGTCGATGAACTAATCGAGTTTCGATTTTGCCGATCTTCGTCGAAGCGAGCGCTTGAGGATCCGGTGTTACCCCAATCCTTGGCACTGGCCAAGCGTCGCGAATTTGACTTTAGGATTCGTCTTGGATATATCTCCCATTCGAACACTCATTCGAATAGGTTTTGTAACAAACCTTCCCATAATTCCTACATAATTCTCTTGACATTAGGTTAACCCTGTTGTAACATGCCCCATGGAATCGCCGCTGGACATTCCTGTACCGATTGTCTCCCCCCGTAACACAGGCTTTAGCCTGTGTGGTGTTTCCCAGAATGGAACTCACAGGCTGAAGCCTGTGTTACGGGAAGCGCATACGACCACGCGCCGCGCTCTAATCACGCGTAAGTATCAGTGTTGCCTATCACTTACGGGAATTCGTCAAAATGCTCCAAAAAACGCCCAATGTTTTCTACCACTTACAGACATCGTTTCCCGTAACTACCAGTGTTGCCTACCACTTACGAAAAAAAGGGGAGGGGGGAGGGGGTCTTGTACCGCCGGCGTCCCTGCCGGCAGGTTTGGATTTGGCACAAGACGCCGCCACGGAGGGCGGCGGTACGCGAACTCACCGGCGGTTATGCACCCCGCGGAGCGGCGTGATAATGTACATGAACTAAATTAGAAAGAAAGAGGAGCGGTCCCTTAAATCATGGCGGAACAAAAGCTGCCTTCCCGCAAGGAAGACTACAACGAGTGGTACAACCAGGTGGTGCTCCGCGCGGAGATGGCCGACTACGCCCCCGTCCGCGGCTGCATGATCGTGCGGCCCTACGGCTGGGCGCTTTGGGAAAACATCACCGCCGCGCTCGACCGCCGCTTCAAGGCCACCGGCCACATGAACGCCGCCTTTCCGCTGCTGATTCCCAAGAGTTTTATCGAGAAGGAGAAGCATCACGTGGAGGGATTTTCGCCCGAGCTGGCGGTCGTCACCATCGGCGGCGGCGAAAAATTGGAAGAGCCGCTGGTCATCCGCCCCACGTCGGAAACGATTGTCGGGCACGCGTACGCGAAATGGATTCAGTCGTACCGCGACCTGCCCGTGCTGATCAACCAGTGGAACAGCGTGGTGCGATGGGAGCTGCGCACAAAACTTTTTCTGCGCACGCTGGAATTTTTCTGGCAGGAGGGCCACACCGCGCACGCAACTCTGGACGAGGCCGAATTCGAGACGCGCCAGATGCTGGACATCTACGCGGACATGGCCATCACGGACGCTGCGATTCCGGTTATCCCCGGCCGCAAATCCGATTCGGAAAAATTTGCCGGCGCCGACGTCACCTACGCGATTGAAGCAATGATGGGCGATGGCAAGGCGCTGCAATCCGGCACGTCGCACAATCTCGGCCAAAATTTCGCGAAGGCGTTTGAGATTAAATATCTCGATAAGACCGGCGTGCAGCAATTCTGCTGGACGACTTCGTGGGGACTCTCCACACGCTTCGTCGGCGCCGTCATCATGGTTCACGGCGACGATCAGGGGCTTGTGCTGCCTCCGCGCCTCGCGCCTTATCAAGTTGTGATCGTGCCGATTTTTAAGACGGACGAGGAGCGCGCACAAACAATTGAAGCCGCGCGAAAATTGAAAGCCGAACTTGTGAAGGCGGGCTTCCGCGTAATCACCGACGAGCGCGAAGGCTTCAGCCCCGGCTTCAAGTTCAATCACTGGGAGCTGCGAGGCGTGCCGCTGCGCATCGAGCTTGGCCCGAAAGATCTGGCGTCGAACAGCGCGATGCTCGGGCGCCGCGACAAGCCCGGCCGGGAAGGGAAGTCGCCAGCTTCGATGGACGGCATCGCCGCAACTGTCGGCAAATTGCTCGACGAAATTCATCATTCGTTGCATGCGAAGGCGCTGGCCTTCCGCGAAGCCAACACGCGCGAGCCCAAGGACTACGCCGAATTCAAGACGGCGGTGGAATCAGGCTTCGCGATGGCCTTCTGGTGCGGCAGCGCCGATTGCGAAGCAAAAATTAAAGAAGAAACGCGCGCGACCATGCGCTGCATTCCACTCGATCAGAAATCCGGTGAAGGCAAATGCATTTTCTGCGGAAATTCCGCGAAAGAGCGCGCCCTCTTCGCCAAGGCCTACTGAGAAGAGATCGGTGGAAGAAATGAGTACGCTATTTGAAGGGAGTACAACTTAAGGAGTCAAAAAAGAACCCGGGCCGCTCCAGTATTTGAAGAACGACCCGGGACGGAAAATCTAAGCGCTAAGTTACTGGCCTCGTCTGCCTCCGCCTCCACCGCCGCCAACGCCTCCAACAACTTTGTAGTTGGCCGGGATTTGGAAGAGAGATGCGTCGGGCTCGTTGCGACTGACTTCCGTCAGGCGCATCACGTTTTCGCCGTTTCGCGGATCGCTGGTCTTCGTCATAACGTAGAGTTGCAGATCCGGCGAATACCATTGTTCGACGACGGTTTTGATTGGCCGGTCGTTGCCGATCGTTCCTTCCAGGATTGTATGCGTGTTGCGCGTGCCTTCGACGACGAGGCCTTCTATGGTCTGCGTGCCGAGGGATTCGGTCGTGAACTCGCCGTTGTTCGGCAGCGGCGCGCCGCCGCGACCGCCCGTGGTCGTCACCGTCACAGTCCCGCCGCCAGTCTCGGTCACGGCCGTGTCGAGGGTGACACGCGGAAGCAGATCGCTGACCTTTGCCTGGAGATCGGCTTGCGCGGCATCCTGCGCGGCTTTGTTGGGCGCGTCGAACGCGATGCCAATATTCATCGTGCGGATCGTGGTGGCCGTCTGAGCCTTCATGTTCAGGCGATAGGTTGCGCCGTTCACTGGATCAACGATGGTCGCAATCTCATCGTTCACTTCGGTGCGCGTGCGGCCGGAGCTGTCCCGACAGACCGTGGTCGTAGTAGTGGTGTTTATATGCGTGCCGTCGCTCAGCGTCTGCGTCCGTTCGTGGACCTGCTTCGCGGAGTACGGCGAATTCTTGACGATTTTGCCCATGATGCCTGCCTGTTGCGGTGTGGCGCCGTCGGGCATCACGACCCATCCCCCTGTCGCTTGCTGGGCATGGCCTGCCGCGCAAACCAAAAGGGCTACGGCGATTAAAGCGAGTGATCGTTTCATGACTTTTTATTCTCCTAGTCGAGTTGATTTGATCTGAGAACTCAAAAACCGGATAGCGCGAGGACGGCCGGAGCTGTCCACGATGACGTCCGCCGAAACTTGGGAAGAAAGCACGGTCGGATCGAGTGACGAAAAGATCGTGCCCGGCAATTTCACTCGATAGATGAGGCCCGATTCGATTGGGCCGTCATTATCGAGACGGATGAAATGCAGCTGAGGTTGAACATGGTTCGCGGGCCGGAAAGAAACATTCTTATGCGTGGCCTGCAAAGGAAGTGACGGCTGCTTCGCTTGCGCCGGAAGAACCGTATGGTTGTTTTGATCGGGCACAACGGAAAGCGGAGCAGTCTGCGCGGGTTGTTGTTTGCCGATGGACGGTGCTTGCGAAGTTGCACGGTGATTCAGGAGGAGAATCGCCGCGATAATTGCGGCAGCAAGCGCGCCGAGTGACAGCGCGGCGGTTAATCCGAACCGCGCGGCGCGGCGCTGATATGCGAATGGAAGCAGCTCGGGCGCCGCGGTTGGAAGAGGCTGCTCGGGCGCGAGCGAAGCGAAGAGTGAGTCTACCGCTGCGGCGTCGGAGCGAAGCGTTTCCAATTTGCTTGCGCACGCCCCACAGGATGCGAGATGGCTTGCGGTAGTTTCTGATTCGCTCGCCGTCAACTCGCCGTCCAAATAAGATCGCAATTTGTTCTCTTGAATATAGTTGGCTTCTCGAATGCGCGTGCTCATATTTTTTCCTCGTACAGCTCGGAATACTTTGCCTTGAATTCACTGGTGGCCCGAAGAAGCAATTGCCCGACGCTCGCCGGATTGATCTTCAATGTGTTCGCCAATTCGCGGTATGAAAATCCGACGTAACGAAGCAGCAGCAGCCGCGCCGAAATCGGCTTCAATGTCGCAAGCGCGGATTGCACGCGACGCCGCTGCTCTTCGCGCAGCAGACTCTCAAGCGGCCCGCTTCCTCTTGCCGCAGACGCTGCGCCTTCGACGGCTGCGGCGTGCTCATTCCTCATGCGGCGCGAATTCATCTTGAGTGCGTCCAATCCCAGATTCATGGCCGTGCGATAAAGCCAGCCCTCCAGATTATTCTGCGGGCGAAACAGCGCAGGCCGCGCGGCAAGCTTGCAAAACACTTCGGAGGCAAGTTCCTCCGCGCGGGAGCGATCGCCCGTGATTCGCGCGAGCAAGTTAATGAGCCGCGGATACTGAGCCCGGAAGACCTTTTCCAGAGCCGCGTTGGGCTCCAGTGCAGCATCCGGCCTCGCTTCGCCGCCCGAGCGCACCCGAGGCAGGTTCAACCGAATGCCATCCGGCATGCCCTCGCCTGATCCCATATGCACTCTATTAACGACGCTCATAGAAGCTCTGTGACATGGACGGGGGAGAAGCCCATTTGGGTGCACGCAGTCTAATGCGTCACTCTGAATCCTGCCCGGATGGACAGGCGAATGTACAGGTAACTTACCGGGTAAACGAGCAGCCTGGATTCTCGACACCCGCGGGGGCGGGTGCTAGCCTGAATTAGGGCATGAAAGCACTAGAAAACCTAAGTCGAATTGAGCGATTAGCACGCGGAATGGGCAGCGCTCGCGGCGGAAGCAGGCTGCGCGTCGTCATCGTGACGGCGCTACTTGTGGCGTTTGCCTACACCTCCTACAAAATCATTCCCCCTTATTTCGCCAACTACCAGCTCGAAGATGATATTCATCAGGAAGCGCTTTTCTCGATTGGAAAGTTCAACGACGATACCATCCGCGACCACGTCTTCAGGGAGATGCAGGCCCACGGGATTGACGCGACCAAGGACAGCATCCATATTCAGCAGAATGACGCGCGCGGCCTGAAGCTTTCAGTGGATTACACAACGACCGTGGATTTACTCGTGTACACGCTTCATCTGCGCTTCACGCCTTCCTCCAACAATCAGTCCCTCGTCCAGTAATTAAGAGCGGTCAAACCAAATCCACAGTTTGCGGCATCTGATTTGAATGCGTCGCGGCAAGGCCAGGCCGTTTTCGATACAATTCCACGTCGTCCTTGATTGGAAGAAGTGAGGGAGCATGGAGACGCTTCTTCAGGACATGCGCTACGCGATTCGGATGCTGGCGAAGTCGCCGGGATTCACGGCGATTGCGATATTGACGCTGGCGCTGGGAATTGGCGCGAATACGGCGCTGTTTTCGGTAGTCAACGGCGTGCTGCTGAATCCGCTGGCGTACCCGCACTCCGGCCAGCTCGTGGCGGTTTATGGAAAGGCTCCCGGATACGACGAGGCCCCGATTTCCTACCTGAATTTCCTCGATTGGCAGCGCGACACCCAAACATTTTCATCAATGGCGATGTACCGCAACCAGGATTACAACTTCGTCGGCATGGATCAAGCGGAACGCCTCAGCGGTTACATGATTTCCGCGGATTTTTTTTCGACGCTTGGCGTCGCGCCCATTCTTGGCCGCACGTTTCACCCCGATGATGATCGCCCGGGCGTCGCGCCGGTTGTGATTCTTGGCGGGGGCCTGTGGCAACGCAAGTTCGGTTCTTCGCTGGAAATCATCGGAAAACCGATCATCTTGAACGGCACGTCCTATACGATCGTGGGCGTGATCCCGCCGGGTTTCACCTTCTATGGTCACGACCGGGATGTCTACACTCCCATCGGGCAGTGGAACGATCCATCTTTCCGCGACCGGCGAATTGACATGAGCGCGCACGCGGTTGGCCGCTTGAAGCCGGGCGTAACGCTTCCGCAGGCGAAGGCCGACATGGACGGCGTGGCGCAAAATCTCGCCGCGGCGTACCCGGATGCGGATAAGGGACTAGGCATCACGCTCGTTTCCATGAAGGAAGATATTGTCGGCAATGTGCAGCCATTCCTGATTGTGCTTCTCGCGGCGGTTGGTTTTCTGCTGCTGATTGCGTGCGCGAATGTGGCAAATCTTCTTCTGGCGCGCTCGATGGGCCGCTCGCGCGAGTTTGCGATTCGCGCGGCGCTGGGCGCGAACCACATGCGCGTGATTCGCCAGCTTCTCACCGAAAGCATGCTGCTCGCGGGATTGGGCGGGGCGCTGGGACTTCTGCTCGCCTTCTGGGGCACCAGGGCGGTGCTTCGCACATTGCCCGTCGCTTTGCCGCGCGCCAGCGAAGTCTCGCTTGATTCACGCGTACTGCTCTTTACGATGGCGCTGTCACTGTTCGCCGGAATTGTTTTTGGCCTCGTTCCCGCGCTGAAGACTTCGCGCGTGAATTTGATAGAAATACTCAAGGAAGGCGGCCGCGGCGTGAGCGGAGGCCGCCACCGGCTGCAGGGAGTTTTCGTCACCGTCGAAGTGGCGATGGCGCTGGTTTTGCTCGTCGGGGCCGGATTGATGGTTCGGAGTCTCGCGGCGCTTTGGCGCGTGAATCCCGGGTTCAATCCGAGCCACGCAATCACATTCACATTGTCGCTGCCGGCGGACTCCACAACCACTTCCGCCGACACGCGCGCACGGCTGCGGCTCTTCCACGATAAAATGAGCAACATCCCCGGCGTGCAAGCCGTGTCCGTCACGCTGGGCTCGCGCCCGATGATCCATAACTCATCCGAGCCATTCTGGATTGACGGCCAGCCGAAACCCGCCAACCTCCAAGACATGCACCAAGCGATGTTCTCACTGGTTGAATCCGGCTTCCAGAAAGCCATGGGAGTCACGCTCGAGCGCGGGCGCTTCATCACGCCGCAGGACGACGAGCACGCGCCGGTGGTCGTGGACATTGACGACGTTTTTGCGCGCACCTATTTTCCCAGTGAGAATCCGATCGGCAAGCGCATCCATCTCGTGGTGTTCAACGTACAAGCCGAAATCGTCGGCGTTGTGGGGCATGTGAAGCAGTGGGGGCTCGACGCCGATGCGAAATCGGCGGTCGAGGCGCAGTTCGATTATCCGTTCATGCAGCTTCCGGAGAAGCTGATGCCGCTTGCGGCGCAGGCTGTGGCCGTTGTGCTGCGCACGGAAGGCGATCCCACTGCCGCGATGGGCGCGGTTCGCCGCGCAGTCGCGGAGATTGATTCCCGCGAAGTGGTTTACAACGTCCAAACGCTGGACGAAGTCGTGTCTAACTCATATGCGGCGCGGAGACTCTCGATGATTTTACTCGGCGCGTTCGCGGCGCTGGCGCTGGTGCTGGCGTGCGTCGGAATTTACGGCGTGATTTCGCATCTGGTCGGGCAGCGCACGCACGAAATCGGAGTGCGCGTGGCACTGGGCGCGCAACCGGGCGATGTGCTCCGGCTGGTGATCGGCCACGGAGGAAGGATGGCGCTCGCCGGCGTCGCGATCGGGGTCGGGGCCGCGCTGGGGCTGACGCGACTGATGGCCAACCAACTCTTCGGCGTCAGTGCTCATGACCCGCTAACATTTGCGGGCGTCGCGGTGCTGTTGATACTTGTGGCCGTCGCGGCGTGTTACATACCTGCGCGGCGGGCTATGCGGGTGGACCCGATTATTGCGCTGCGCTGCGATTAGGGGCTTGCGTTTTCGGCCCTAAGGCCCCTTCTGCTGCTAATTTCCCGAAGGCCTCTCGATGTGCTCGATCACGATTGTATCCACAGGCGCCTTTCTGGCTACCAACCTGAGCCCAAGTTGTTCTCGGAGCGCCGCGAAGAGCGATGTTCCCGAGGAATCTGGGGCAGATGCGCTTTCGCCGGATTGCCCGGCCATCGCAGATAGGTTCTCAGGCGTCCACTGGAACTTGAAGCTGTAATGGCCTTTAAGGCCGGTTCTGTCCAGGACGATTCGACCTCCCAATTCGGGCTGTCTTGAAAGAATAAAAACAAATGGAGTGAGCTCCAAACATTTCGCCTCCAACTTCCCTCGACCAAGCGCTTTGATTACTGCTGTCTCAGGATGGCTGTTGTCCTCCGCGAACTTCGGACCATTCTTGTCCAAGACGAGCGCATAGACGGGGAGTTCCTTCGTCTCGTGCCTTACCTTCAACTTATACCGATCAACAAGCAAAGACCGCATCATCAGCCTGACTTGATCGAACTTTTCGTCGAACGAAAGCTTTTTCCATTCGCCCTGGACTAAGGAATCATCCACCTTCGCTTCGATATCGTACACTTCGGACTTTATCCAGTCCGGGCCTCCAGAAACTTCGCTCGGGCTAAGTGGCATCCCATTCTGGCCGTACGCAGACTCGATTGCCCCTATCGTTGGACTTGTCGCATTGTACCTGCCCTCAAAGAGGTGACCGCCCGTTAATGGTGTCGCCGATTTATTCAATTTGATCGATGCAACTTCGAAGGATGGCAGCCGCCCCGGTTCAGACTGCGCGAGAGTGTTCGGAACGTACGACACGCCCACTAGGACTAGCGCGGCAATAAATATCAAAGGAAGAGACCGGGGAACAGCTGTGACCCTGATGGCAGTCCAAAGAAACTTTCGGTTGATGCGAGACAATGTTATCGATGACCCTGTCATTGTTTTCCTCCTCGCGCCGCCATAACAGAAATCTATATATGTAGACTTCCGGTAGCAATGGAACTCGCGAACACCTGTCCCACCAGATTGACTTGTACCGAGGTACAGGTGCGAGGTGCGGCGCGCCCAGCGTTCGCAGTTCAACGCTCCGGTGAGCTGTGACAGTGATATTCTTTGTTAGTGTTCAGACGAGAAAAAATGGGAATTATGCCCGGGCCACACGCCCGGAAATCTATATGGACTTTCTGTGCGGTTGTGTTTTGCTTCGCTTCGGCCGTTAAGCTGGAAGCGCAACGGTTGATGACAGACCCGCTCTTCGGCATCTTCTATAATCCGGAGAAGGTGCATTTTGAAAAAATGCCGCCCCTGCTGTCGGAGCGCTGTCCGCGTCTGAAAGACAGGTATGTAGCCGCTTGGGAATATGGTCATTTCAAAACCGCTGATTCGGAGTATTTCCTTATTTCAGGTTTGATGGAATTCCACGAAGATAAACCGGAAGGCGCTCGCACGATTGCTCCGGAAGAAGGGGGTGGTTTGGTAGTGGCGCTCCGAAGCTCGGGATGTCTTGTGGATCAGGCAGACTATTTTCTCACGCAAGGCATCAATCCAGCCAAGACCGCAACTCCAATCACGGTTCCAAAATCCGTTTTGGCCGGAATGCTGCAAGACGCGTTCAGGAAATACGCTATCGCTTTTGGTGGAAAACAGGAGTTTTTGAAACACGTGAAGCCCGAGGCCGCGTTGCCAATCGTGCAAGAGCAGCTTGAGACCTTCGAGAAGAACCCTGGTAAATAGGGCGGGTCTTTTGACTTCGCTTGTGATTTTGCTTTCGAGCCGAGGTATCTCAAAAGCTCCCAGCGCAAGTAGCATCTGAAGTGATGGTAGCCCGGCAAGGCCAGCCCGTTTTCGGTACAATTCCAATGTAGAATTATTGCGGGGAGTTGAGAGGAGACGGATTGCGCATCCGCCTGGGCGGGGGATTCTGGAAGTCGAGGCTGAAGCTGGCGCTGCTCGGGGGCGCGCTGGCCGTGGTGCTTACGGGCCTCGGCATCTTCACCTACTACTACATTGTTTACGGCCGGATGATTGACCAGCGGCTTTCCGGCAACGTCTTCGAGCACACCACAGGAATTTACACCGCGCCGGGGCACATCTTCGCGGGGCAATCCATTTCGATTGGGGAACTGACCGCTCACTTGCAGCAAAGCGGATACCGGGAGAACGGCGACGCGAACGGCGTTGGGCGTTACACCGGACACGGAAGCACGCTTGAGATTTATCCGGGCAAAGTTTCCTATTTCCGCGGCGGGAACGCGCTGCGCGTGGATTTCGCCGGGAAAGCGATCAAAAGCGTCCGCGCGATTTCTACGGGAGGCTCGCTTGATAGCGCGGACATTGAGCCGGAGCTGCTGACGAATCTTTTTGATGAGTCGCGGGCGAAGCGGCGTCCGGTGCGTTTTGACGATTTCCCAAAAGTGATTGTGAACGCGGTGCTGGCGGCGGAAGACAAGCGGTTCTTCGAGCATCCGGGCTTCGACATGATCCGCGTGCTTGGCGCGGCGTGGGCGGATTTGCGGCATGGCGCGAAGGCCGCGCAGGGCGCGAGCACGCTGGACATGCAACTGGCGCGAAGTTTTTTCTTCAGCACGGAGCGGACGTGGCGGCGGAAACTTGCGGAGACGCTGGTGGCGCTGGAGCTGGAGCACCGCTTCACAAAGCCGCAGATTTTTGAGCTGTACGCGAACGAAATTTATCTCGGGAACCGCGGGAGCTTTGCGATCCACGGTTTCGGCGAAGCGTCGCTGGCGTACTTCGGCAAGGATGTGCGCGACCTGACGCTTGAAGAGGCGGCGTTCCTCGCGGGGATCATCCGCAAGCCAAACCATTACTCGACGGCTGAGCAGCATGCGGACCGCGCGGCGGAGTCGCGCGACCACGTGCTCTCACAAATGGTGGAAGACAAGATGATCACCGCGGACCAGATGCAGGCGGCGCAGAAAAAGCCGTTGCGCCTGGTGCGCAGCGGAATTGACAGCGGCGCGGCGCCATATTTCGTGGACATGGTGAAGGACGACCTGCTGGATCATTTCAACGAAGCCGAACTGCTCTCTAAGAATTACCACGCCTATACGACGCTGGACCCGCAGTTGCAGCGCGCGGCGGTGCAGGCGGTGGAAATCGGGATGAAGAATGTGGACGCGCAACTGGCGAACCGGTACGCGCGCTGGAAAAAGGAATTGGCCAAGCAGCACTCGAATGAGCCCGTGCCGAAGGCGCAGGTGGCGATGATCGTGCTGGACCCGAAGACGGGCGAGATCAAGGCGCTCGTCGGCGGGCGCGATTACGGACAGAGCCAGTTGAACCGCGTGCTCTCGAAGCGGCAGCCGGGGTCGTCGTTTAAGCCCTTCGTGTATGCAGCAGCATTCGATGACGCGGTGGAGGGAACCGGGCCAATCGTTACGACAATCACGACGGTTGTGGACGAGCCGACGACATTCACTTTTGACGGCAAGGAATACACGCCGGACAATTTCGGCGAAAATTTTATGGGCACGGTGACACTGCGCGAGGCGCTGACGCATTCGTTGAACGTGGCCACGGTGAAGGTGGCCGAACTTGTGGGATTCGGGCACGTTGTGGATGTCGCCAAGCGGATGCTGCAGGAGCCAAGCCTTTCGGCGACGCCCGCGGTCGCGCTCGGCGCATACGATATGACGCCACTGCAGGTAGCGGGCGGTTACACGGCTTTTGCAAATGGAGGCGTGCGGTCCGATCCAATGTACCTGCAAAGGGTTGTGAGCAGCGACGGGTCGGTGCTGGAGCACAACGAACCGCATTCGCAGCCTGTGCTGGATCCGAGGGTGAACTACCTGGTGACGAATGTGCTGCAGGATGTGATCAACCGCGGCACCGGCGCGCCGGTGCGGGCGCGGGGATTCACGGCTCCGGCGGCGGGGAAGACAGGGACATCGCGAGACGGATGGTTCGCGGGATACACATCCAACTTGTTGTGCATCGTATGGGTGGGATTCGACGACAACCGCGATTTGGGTTTGCAGGGCGGACTGACCGCGGGGCCGATCTGGGCGGAATTCATGATGCGCGCGATAGCGCTGCCTGCGTATCAAGATGTGCATGACTTCTCACCGCCGGATGGCATTGCAACGGTACTGATTGATCCCGAAACGTTGCAGCTTGCGACGACAGAGTGTCCCGTGACGCGCGAGGAGGTGTTTATCGCGGGGACGCAGCCGACGCAGTATTGCGAGAAGCACGGCGGTAAGCCAATCGCAGGCGCGCTGAAGGATTCATGGTTGGGGCGGCTCGTGCGGAGGGTGCGGCGTTGACGCAGCCCAGATAGATACAACTAGCGCGTGATTTGCGGCATCGCACTAGCCAAGTGTTGTTGCATTGAAAACGCAGGGGTGCCCGCATTTGTTGGTGGAATCAGAGCGACGCTGGGAACATATGTGGCGTTTCTGGCGTCCATATTAAGTATAAGAAGTTGTCCAAACTTTAGTGGAGGTATCGCCATGAGAAACATCTGGATGGCGAGCGCCGTTCTAGCCCTGGCGGTACCCGCTTCAGCACAACAGTTTTCGAAGACAGACAGGCCCGCGCGTCCGCAAGCCGCCGCAATTAACGTGGAAAACCCGGATCGAGAAGCGGCGCTCGAGCGAGCGGCGCTCGACATGATCCACAAGGATTACGCGAGCGCAGCGGCGGGTTACAGGGCGCTCATCAAAGTGACGCCCAATGACGCCATGCTGTGGAACCGCCTGGGAGTTGCGCTGCAACAGCAAGACATGTTCAAGGATGCGCTGAAAAGCTACGAGCGCGCGGCCAAGCTGGATAACAAGAATGGGGACTCGTGGAACAACATGGGCACGGTCTATTTTCAAGAGCGGAAGTGGGACAAATCCGTGCGCGCATACAAGAAGGCGATTAACTTGAATCCACAAAACGCGACTTTCTTCAGCAATATGGGGCTTTCCTATCTGAACAATAAAAAAGTGCCTGAAGCGTTTTCGGCATTCCAACATGCGCTGGAACTCGATCCGGAAGTGTTCGAGCACCGGGGCAGGGTGGGAACGGTTATCCAGCACCACTCGGCGAGCGATTACGGCGAATTATATTTTCTGGTGGCGAAATCGTTTGCTTCCTCCGGCAATGTCGAGCGCTGCGCGTATTATTTGAAGAAGGCGCGGGATGAAGGCTACTCGGGCATCGACAACGTGAAAACGGATCCAGCTTTTAGCGGCATGCTCAACGATGCGACAATCAGGGAGATCCTGGGCTTGCCCGACCTTCCCGCACCAAAAGGGCAGAATATAGGATAGGTATTGCGGTTTTAATTTTAGTTGTGACGGGGCGGAGGCTATTCCGCCCCGTTCCCATTTTAATTTGTGTCAGATTTGAGCTAGATAATCCCTGCCTGCTAGGTTCTGTTAGAATGAAGATGCGATGAAGGCCGTACATTCGCGGCGATGGCTGGGCTGCGCGGCAGTTCTTGCAATTGCCGCCGGTTCTTCCGGCATTGCCGCCGCGCAAGCGCCCGCGAACAGCAGTCCCACTTCGCGGAGCGAGACAGTCGTTGTATTCCCTTTTGAAAATGCAGGGCATGAGGCGGGCAAGGATTGGCTCGGAGAAGGACTCGCGGAGCTGACCGTTGACCGGCTGCAGGGCCACGGGCCGGTGATTTTTTCACGCGAGGAAAGGCTTGCGGCGCTTGAAAAGCTGGGGCTTCCCGCGTACTCGCGTTTTACGCGCGCGACCATGCTGAAGATCGCAGCTGAAATTGACGCGGACTATGTTGTGTTCGGCGATTTCGTTCCCGACGGCGCGAGCCTGCACTTGTCGGCGCGCGTACTGAGAGTGAATCCGCCGAGGCTTTCGGCGGTGATCGAGGAAGCGGGGCCGCTCGAGAACGTGGGAGAGATGAACTTGCGCATTTCGTGGCGCGTGCTTTGCCAGATTCATGCGGCGCTTGCGCCGGACGCTCCGTGCGACGCGGCTTCGCCTGCGGCGCAGCAATTCATGGGCGCGAGGGCGCGCATCCGGCCGGACGCGCTCGAACATTACGTGCATGGCTTGCAAGACGCCGAAGATGATGCGCGATTGCGCGAGCTGCAGGAATCCGCGCGGCTGGATCCGGGGTGGGATGAGCCCGTCTATGCGATCGGGAAAACATTTTATGCGCGGATGGAGTGCGATTCGGCGCTTTCCTGGTTTGCGCGAGTGCCGGCGGGAAGTCCGCATGCACCAGACGCGCAATTTGCGGCCGGCGTGTGCCGGTTGACTCAAAACGATCCGCTCGGGGCGGAAGCAGCATTCGTCGCGCTTGCGGGGCGCACGGGGTCAGCACCGGCTTCACGGACTGATGTGCCGGAGGTAGTAAACAATCTTGGCGCGGCGGTGCTGCGGCAGGCTCGATATAAGGATGCGTTGCCCGATTTCGAGAAGGCACAGCAGATTGATCCCGGCGAACCTGACTACTGGTTCAATGTCGGATTGACGGAATTTCTCTTGGGCGATTGGGGAGCGGCTGCGCGCGCGCTGCGCGAGGCGCTGCGGTTGCAGCCGGATGCGCAGGACGCAAGAGCGCTGCTGCTGGTGGCGCTGGATCACAACGGCGAAACCGAGGAAGCAAACGCGCTTCGAGCAGACGCGCCTCCGGTAGACCCGAAAGATGTGCGTCCGAGACAAGACATTGCCAAGATGAACGCGACCGCGCTTTCACGGATAGCGCGAGTGCGGAAGGAATTGAATGCAGGAGCTGCGCGATGAGAAATGAACCCGAAATGAATAAGTCGAACCGGTGGAGCTGGGTGCCTGTCACGGTCGGATCGCTTTCGCTTTTTGTAATTTCGTTGTGGATGGCAGGCGGATTAGGAGGCCGATTTGCTGCGCCGGTTTTCGCTCGTACCAGCGATGCGGATTCGCGGCCGCGAGTGGTGCGGCTGGAAATCAAAGACGAAATCGAGCCGATACTCGCAGAGTACATTAATAACGGGATGGACCATGCGGCGCAATCGAATGCGAGCCTGGTGTTGATCACGATGGATACGCCGGGCGGGCTGAGCGATTCGATGGAGCAAATCATTCAGCACATCCTGCATTCGCCGGTGCCCGTGGCGATCTACATTGAGCCCGCGGGATCGCGCGGCGCTTCCGCCGGATTTTTTATTTTACTTTCGGCGGATATTGCGGCCATGGCTCCCGGCACGCACACGGGTGCGGCATCGCCGGTGCTTGAAATCGGCGGATATCAGGTGACCGTGGACGAGACGATGAAGCGGAAGATCCTGAATGACGCGACCGCCTTTCTGCGGAGTTACGCGAGCGCGCGCGGGCGAAACGTCGCGATTGCGGAGACTGCCGTTACGGACGGGAAGGCGTTCACGGAACGGGAAGCGCTGGACGGGAAACTGGTGGACATGGTGGTGAGTTCGGAGGCGGAGCTGCTGCGCCAGCTCGATGGGCGGGCGATTAAACGGTTCGACGGAAGCACGACAACGATGCATCTTGCGAACGCGGAGATTGAGACGCTTGAACAAACGGCGCGCGAGCGTTTTCTTTCGCGCATTGTGCAGCCGGATGTATTTTTCATTTTGTTGATCGTAGGAGTGCTCGGGCTCTATACCGAATTTACACATCCCGGGGTGGTTGCGCCGGGAGTGGTCGGCGGCATCTGTATGATTCTTGCGTTGTACGCGATGCACATTCTTCCGGTAAACCTTACGGGGTTGCTGCTGATCGTGCTCGCGCTGGCGATGTTTATTATGGAAGCGAAAGTGACGAGCCACGGAGTGCTGGGCGCGGGAGGAGCGGTGGCGATGTTGCTCGGCGCGCTGATGCTGATCCGTTCGCCGCTGACGGCGGGAGGAGTGAGCCTGGGCGTGGCGCTTGGCGTGACGCTGCCTTTTGCATTGCTGGTCGTGTTCCTGATGCGGCTGGTGCTGAAGTCACGGTCGTGGAAGCAGACGACGGGGAAGGAGCAACTCGTCGGCTCCGAAGGAGAAGCGACGCAGGCGATCGGCGCGGCAGATTCGCCGAAGGGGATGGTGCGCGTCCACGGGGAATTGTGGAGTGCGGCGGCGGGGCAGGCGATTTCTGCGGGAACGCGCGTGCGAGTGATCCGGGTTGAGGGGCTGACGCTTTACGTGGAGCCCGCGGCGAAGTAGTCTCAGCAGCGCGGGGATGAATCCGGATACGAATTTGCGGGAACTGGGGATTGAGGATTTGGAATTAAAACGGAGGCGGTGATGGAAACGATTGGAATTTTTTGGGGAGTCCTGGCGCTGGTTTTTCTCATCTGGTTCTGGAATTCACTTTATGTAATCAAGGAATGGGAGCGGGGCGTGGTGCTGCGGCTCGGGCGGATGCAGCCGTCGGCGAAACCCGCGGGGTTGCGCGTGGTTTTCTGGCCGATTGAGACGCTTTACCGTATTCCGCTGCGCACGGAGACGCTGGACGTGCCGCCGCAGGACATCATTACCCGTGACAACGTGTCCGTGAAGGTGAACGCGGTGTGTTATTTTCGCGTAGTGGAGGCAAATTTCGCGCTCTCGCAGGTGCAGAATTATATGTACGCGACATCGCAGCTCGCGCAAACAACATTGCGCAGCGTGGTCGGGCAATTCGAGCTGGACGAGATCCTTTCCCAGCGCGAAAGGGTTAACAGCAAACTGCAAGTGATCCTTGACCAGGATACGGAGGCCTGGGGTATCAAGGTATCTAAGGTTGAAGTCAAACAAGTGGATATTCCGGAGTCCATGCAGCGGGCGATCGCGCGGCAGGCGGAAGCCGAGCGCGAGCGGCGGGCGAAAGTGATTCACGCGGCGGGGGAATTGGAAGCGTCGGTGAAGCTGTCAGAGGCCGCGGCGATCCTGGAAAAAGAGCCGGCCGCGATCCAGCTGAGATATTTGCAGACATTGACGGAAATTGGCGTGGAGAAAAATACGACGATCGTCTTCCCGCTGCCCATAGATATTCTCGCGGGATGGGCGAAGTTGGGACAGGGGAAATAAAAGATGGCAAGCGCAGCGAAAAAGGGCGGAGGCGGCGGAGATGTAGTGCTGGAGAGCCGCCATCTAATCGGGCTTTTCGTGATGATGTTGGTGATCTTTGGCGTAGTGTTCGTGCTCGGCTACGAACTCGGGCGCAATCAAGTGACCGGACAGGTGCGCGCGTCCGAGGCGACGGAAGAAAACGCGCCGGGCGCGGCGGCTGGTGGATCAGCGATTGTGCCGCCGGCGGTGTCGGGGCCGGTGATACAGCCGTCCGCGTCGCCGAAGACGCCTGCATCCAACCCGAAGAATGCCAACGCAAAGAACAATAGGGTTCAGCCGCCTGCAACAAATCCCGCGGCGAACAATTCCACGAAGGCGGGTGCGAAGCCGCCGAGTGCGCCGCCAGCAAACACAGTTACCCCAAAATCGCAGCCGGTGGCTCCATCGAACAATAAGACTGCGCCGCCTCCTGCGAGCGCACTGCGGACCACTCCGAGCGGCGCGAATGCGCCGCTGATTCCAAAGGGGTCGGTGGTGCTTCAAGTATCCGCGTTGACGGTTGAATCGGACGCGCTGAAAATGGCGCAAGAGTTGCAGCAAAAAAAGTTCCCCGCATTCGTGGTTGCGCCCGGAGCAGACCGTTTCTATCATGTGCAGGTCGGGCCGTTCGCGGACGCAAAATCGGCAGAGAAGGCGCGAGCGGCGCTCGAAAAAGAGGGCTTCAAGCCGATCGTCAAGCACTGATGGTGAAGGCCGAGAAGCGCCCCCCTTCTGCCGGAGCAGCGCCGGTTACATTTAAAGTTGCGCGGATTACGATTGCGATTGCGTCCGGGCTGATCCTGGTGGCCGCGTTTCCTTCCAAACATTTTCCAATTGGGCCATGGTATTGCGTGGCGCTGTTGATGGCCGTGTCGGCGAACGCGCGGCCGCGGTTCGCGGCGCTGTGCGGATATTTGCACGGAGCGGTTTTCTTCACGCCGACGATGTCGTGGCTTTACTCAACGTTTCGCATTCACGGCGATGTAAGCCCGCTCATGTCGGCGGTAGCGCTGGGGGCGCTTGCGGCGGCGGCGTCATTTTTCCCGGCGGCGTTTGCGTGGGCCTTCGCGTTGATTTGGAAGCGCGGCGCCGGGCTCGCGTGCTTCGCGGCGCCATTTCTGTGGGTGGCGCTGGAATTCGGGCGCACAAAGGTGCCGGCAATCGGCTATCCGTGGAATTTAATTGGTTACGCCGCGTCGCACAGCTTGGCGCTCGCGCAGATGACCACGATTGGCGGCATCTGGCTGCTGAGTTTCACTGTCACCGGGTTCAACGCGCTGCTGATTTGGGCGTGGATCCAATTGCGGCGCGGCCGGCGCACTCCGATTTACGCGACGTTGTGCTTTGCCGCGGTGCTTATGGCCATTGTTGAATTTGGCAACGCCTGGGTGCCGCAAGAAGAGCCGGATCACACGGCGCGCTTGATACAGCCGAATTTCCCCGAGGAAAACGGTCCGGGAGACTGGATGAAATTGCACGTGGCGGACATAAACCAACTCGAGAGCATGAGTGTTGCGCCGGAAGCCGATGGCCACGCGCCGGGCCTCGTCGTGTGGCCGGAAGAGCCAACTCCATTTTCGATGCAGGATCCGAGATTTGCGGCGCTCGCGGTGCGCATCGGAAAGCAAACGCGCGACGGTTTTCTTGCGGGTGTGATTGAGGCGCGGGCGAAGCCGGGCGCGGGCTGGCAATTTTTCAACAGCGCCGTCCTGCACGACCCCACGGGGCAGCAGACTTTTCTCTATGATAAAATTCATCTCGTCCCGTTTTCCGAATACACGCCGTGGGCGAGCTGGTTCAAATTCATCCGAAGCATCACGGTCGAAGTGGGGGATTTCCAGCAGGGAAGCGAATACAGGGTCGGGACGCTGCCGGACGGACGGCGCTTCGCCGTTTACATTTGTTTTGAAGGCGTGTTCCCGGGTGAAGTGAGAAAGTTTGCCGCGAACGGGGCCGAAGTTTTTATAAATATCTCCAACGACGGTTGGTTTGGACGCACCGCCGGTCCGCAGCAGCACTTGGAAATGTCGCGCGTGCGCGCAATTGAAAACCGGCGTTGGTTGCTGCGGTGCACAAACAACGGGTTCACAGTGACGGTGGATCCGTACGGCCATGAAACGGCGCGGCTGGCGGCGGACACGCGGGGCGCGCTGGACACGCGATACGGCTATCGAAGCGATATGACGCTGTACACGCGGTGGGGAGACTGGTTCCCGATGCTGTGTGCGATTGCTGCGGTAATGGTTACGGCGCTTTCGATTGCACGAAAAACGAAATCATAATTACCAAGGCTCACTGAAATGCCTGTCGAACATATCGAAGACCTCGAACATCAAATCTCCGACCTGAAATCCCGCATTTCGCTCGTGCGGAGTTTCCTTTGACGTCGCGAAGGACCGCGCGCGGCTAGTCGAACTCGAAAAAAAAGCATCCGAGTCTGATTTCTGGCAGAACAAAGCCCAGGCGCAAAAGGTGATGAAAGAGCGCAAGGCCGGGGAATTGCGGATTGCCGCGGAGGCGAAACTGCGCCGGATCGGCGACGACCTCGAAACGTACATCCATCTCGCGCAGGAAGAGTCGGATGCGGCGCAGCAGAAAAACCTGCTCGAAGAAACGGCGCGTGAACTGAAAGTTGCGGACGAGTACGTTTCAGAGATGGAGACGACGACGCTGCTTGCCGGCGAGAACGACGCGTCAAACGCGATTCTGACGATCAAATCGGGCGCGGGCGGAACGGAGTCGCAAGACTGGGCGGAGATGTTGTTGAGGATGTATTTGCGGTGGGCGGAGCGCCATGGATTTCAGACAACATTGATGGACTCGATGCCCGGAGAAGAGGCGGGAATCAAAGCAGCGACGGTGCTTGTCGAGGGAGAGAACGCCTACGGACTGCTGAGCACGGAAAGCGGGGTTCACCGCTTGGTACGCATTTCGCCGTTTGATCAGGCGGCGCGGCGGCACACTTCGTTCGCATCCGTCTTCGTGATTCCCGAAGTGGACGACGAGATCAAGATTGACGTGAAGCCTGAAGAAATCAGGATTGACACTTTCCGCGCGGGCGGAGCGGGCGGGCAAAATGTAAACAAGGTTGAAACGGCGGTGCGAATCACGCACATTCCTTCGGGCATCGTGGTGCAATGCCAGAATGAGCGCAGCCAGCACAAGAACCGCGAACTGGCGATGAAGTTCCTGCGCTCGCGGCTCTACGATCTGGAAATTCAGAAGCGGCAGGAAGAGACGCGGAAATTGGACGAGTCGAAAATGCAGATCAGTTTCGGCAGCCAGATCCGGTCCTATGTGTTGCAGCCTTACCAAATGGTGAAGGACCACCGGACAAAATTTTCGGTGGGCGAACCCCAGCGGGTGCTGGACGGCGATCTGGATCCATTTATCAGGTCATTTCTATTGTTCCGGAAGACGGGAAAAATAATGGGCCCCGAAGGAGATGACGAGGAATAGCGGTTGGCGAGGGATGAAGTTTATTTCCACAATGTGGTCAAATCATGGCGCAGCTCGCTCCCGTTTAGGGTTCCGATTCTGCCACTCGATGTTCACTTAACGCCTTTAAATTCAATGCGTTGACAGTGTTATGGGGCCATGCTACGGTCATTTTCGGCGTCCTCTCAATCGCGCAGCGTTTGGGCATTTGGATTGCACCACAAACTCCTGGAGGAGATTGTCTTGACACAGGATAACCGCCATTTTCTGTTTACGTCGGAGTCTGTCACCGAGGGGCACCCCGACAAAATTGCCGACCAGGTGTCGGATGCAATCCTCGACGCGGTAATGACCCAGGACCCGATGGGGCGCGTCGCGTGCGAAACGTTGGTGACGACCGGGCTCGTGATTGTCGCGGGCGAGATCACCACGGAAGCTTACGTTGATTTTTCTGAAGTCACGCGCGGAGTTATTCGCGACGTTGGCTACAACCGCGCGAAGTATGGCTTTGACGCGGAGACTTGTGGGGTGATGTCATCGATCAAGCGGCAATCGCCGGACATCGCGATGGGCGTGGATACCGGCGGCGCGGGCGACCAGGGATTGATGTTTGGATTTGCGTGCGATGAGACCGAAGAGTTGATGCCACTGCCGATCATGCTGGCGCACAAGCTTGCGCGGCGGCTGGCGGAAGTAAGGAAGTCGGGCAAACTGGATTTTCTGCGGCCGGATGGGAAGTCGCAGGTCACGGTGGAGTACGAAGGCCACCGGCCGGTGCGCGTGGATTGCGTCGTGATTTCGACGCAGCACAGCGAGAGCGTCACCAATGAGCGCTTGCACGATGAGATTAAGCGCGAAGTGATCGATCACGTTGTCCCCGCCTCGCTCCGTGACAAGAACACCAAATACCACATCAATCCGACGGGGCGATTCGTTGTCGGCGGGCCCATGGGCGATGCGGGCCTGACCGGCCGCAAAATTATTGTGGACACCTACGGCGGCTACGGACGGCACGGCGGTGGCGCGCTGTCTGGCAAGGATCCAACCAAGGTGGACCGCTCGGCGTGCTATATGGCGCGCTACGTTGCAAAAAATGTCGTGGCATCCGGCATCGCGCGGCGCGTGGAAGTGCAACTTGCCTACGCGATTGGAGTGGCGGAGCCGGTGTCCGTGATGGCGGATACTTTTGGCACCGGGTTAATTCCGGACGAAAAGACTACAGAAATCATCCGCGCGAATTTCAAGCTGAACCCCCGCGGAATCATCGAGACACTCGATCTGCGGCGGCCGATTTATCTGCCGACGGCGGCGTATGGTCATTTTGGCCGCCACGAAAAGGGTTTCACGTGGGAGCGGACGGATCGCGCCGATGCATTGCGGCGTGACGCCGGACTCCCCGCGGCTGCGGCGGAAGTTGCCGGGCGCCGCTAGGAACGAATTTCCAAAAAGCAAAAAAATTGCAAATTTTAGGAGCATACGCTTGACGACTACTCAGAAGGTGGCAGGAGATGTGAAGGACATGGCGCTGGCCGATGCGGGCAAGCGCAAGATTGAATGGGCGAATCAGCAAATGCCCGTGCTGCAGCTCATCCGCAAGCGGTTCATCAAGGAACAGCCGCTGAAAGGCTTGCGCATCTCCGCATGCCTGCACGTGACGAGCGAGACGGCGAATCTCGGCATCACCCTTCGCGACGGCGGGGCGGATGTCGTGCTCTGCGCATCGAATCCGCTTTCGACTCAGGATGAAGTGGCTGCCTCATTGGTGCGCGACTACGGAATTCCCACGTACGCCATCAAGGGCGAGGACAACGCGACATACTACGCACACATCAGCGCGGCGCTCGATCATAAGCCGCAAATCACGATGGATGATGGCGCGGACCTGGTGACGCAGCTTCTGACGAAGCGCACGGATTTGATCAGCAACATAATTGGCGGCACGGAGGAAACCACTACCGGCGTAATTCGTCTGCGTGCGATGGCCAAGGACGGCACGCTGAAATTTCCCGTGATTGCGGTGAACGATGCGCAGACCAAACATTTCTTCGACAACCGCTACGGCACGGGCCAATCCACGATTGACGGCATTATCCGAGCGACGAATCTGCTGCTCGCGGGGCTGAAGATCGTAATCGCGGGTTACGGCTGGTGCGGGCGCGGCGTTGCGATGCGAGCGAAGGGACTGGGCGCGGACGTGATCATCACCGAAATTGATTCGGTGCGCGCGATTGAAGCGGTGATGGACGGCTTCCGCGTGATGCCCATGCACGAAGCAGCGAAAGTGGGAGACATCTTCGTCACCGTGACGGGCAACAAGAGCGTGCTCGCTTCGGAACACTTTGAAAAAATGAAAGACGGCGCGGTGATGTGCAACTCCGGCCACTTCAATGTGGAGATTGACATTCCGGCGCTCGAGAAAATGTCCAGCGCGCACCGAATGGCGCGGCCGTTCGTCGAAGAGTACGCAATGCGCGACGGACGAAAACTTTATTTGCTGGGCGAGGGGCGGCTCATCAACTTGGCGGCCGCAGAGGGGCATCCAGCCGCGGTGATGGATATGAGCTTCGCGAACCAGGCCCTCGCGGCGGAATATATGGTGAAGAACGCGGCGTCGCTCGGGAAACAGGTCTATCCGGTGCCGGAAAATCTTGACAGGCACATCGCGAAACTCAAACTCGAATCCATGGGCATGCACATCGATAAGCTGACCCCGGAGCAGGAGCACTATCTGGCGTCGTGGGATGAGGGGACGTAGCCGGGAGTGATTTTTGATTTAGGATTTTCACGCGGCGGCCTATCCGGGCCGCCGTTTTTTTCTTCCGACATTATCGCGAACGCGAACACATTCACGGAACTGGACGATTGACGCGCCGGGCGCGTTTCTGGGAAAGTGTTGGCGACACTTCTTGGGGGAAATGGGCCGCGCAGGATGATGCAAGACTGGGCTGACTGGGCACTCGATACCGCAAAGAGCAGGGGCGCCACGTATGCGGATGTCCGCGTGATGGACATCCGGCACCGCGATCTTTCCACGAAAAACGGGCAGGTTGGAAATCTTTCTGAAAGCCAGTCGCTTGGGATAGGTGTGCGCGCGCTTGCGAGTGGTTCGTGGGGATTCGCAGCCACTGACCGGATGACGCGCGAGGGAATCGCGGCGTGCGCAGCGGAAGCAGTTGCGATCGCGAAAGCCTCGGCGCTGGCAAAAATCCACGACGTGAAAATGGTTCCCGAACAGGCATTCGTGGATACCTGGCAAAACCCTTACGTAAAAGACCCGTTCCGAATTCCGATGGAGAGGCAGCTTGACCACCTGCTTGCCGCCGACGTCGAGATGCGCAAGGTAAAGGGCGTGACCGTGGCGGAGACGTCTATGAATTTCGTGCGGACGGACATGTTTTTTGCGTCGAGCATCGGCTCGCGCATTCATCAGACGAAAGTGCAATCGGGCGCGGGAATTGTGGCCACGAGTTTTGCAGGGACTGAGATTCAGAAACGCAGCTATCCAAACAGTTTCGGCGGCCAGCACATGCTCGCGGGCTACGAGCTGGTGGAATCGCTCGATCTGGTGGGAAACGCGCAGCGCGTGGGTGAAGAGTCGGTGGCATTGCACAGCGCGGCGCAATGTCCGGAAGGCGCGCGGACGATTATTCTCGATAGTTCGCAGCTCGGCCTGCAGATTCACGAGTCCATCGGGCATCCGATTGAACTCGACCGCGTGCTCGGCATGGAAGCGAATTTCGCGGGGATGAGTTTCCTGACGCTTGAAAAGCTAAATAATTTGCGTTACGGCTCGGACATCGTAAACGTGGTGGCCGATGCGCGGCTCGCGCACGGTTCCGGCCTCGGCACATTCGGCTATGACGACGAAGGCGTGCCCGCGCAGTGCACGGACATTATTAAGGACGGTCAATTCCGGGGATACCTTTCCAATCGCGAGACTGCGGAGATGATTGGGTTAAATCGAAGCGGCGGCACGATGCGCACGGAAAGCTGGAACCGCCTGCCCATCATCCGTATGACGAACATCAGCATTCATCCCGGCACTTGGAAATTCGACGATTTGATTGCGGACACGGATGACGCGATTTACATGGAGACGAACCGCTCGTGGTCCATTGACGACCGCCGCTACCATTTCCAGTTTTCGACGGAAATCGGATGGGAGATTAAGCGCGGCAAAAAAGGCCGGATGATCAAACATCCGAGCTACAGCGGAATCACAACGGAATTCTGGAATAGCTGCGACGCGATCTGTTCGCGCGATCATTGGACCCTGTGGGGCACGCCGAATTGCGGCAAAGGCCAGCCGATGCAGACGATGGGAACGGGGCACGGCGCGTCGCCTGCGCGCTTCAAGAACGTAAAGGTGGGAGTGGCTTTTGCCAAGTAGATCCATCTGATGAGCCCAGTGAAGAAAACACGGAAAGCGAAAAGCGCGAAGACCCGTTCACGCGGCGGCAGTGCGCAAGACCAGATGCTTTCGCAGAGCGAGTTGCGCCGGATTGCCGAGCGCGTCTTCAAATTGAGCGATGCGGATGAAACCGAAGTGATGATTGACGGCACGTCGGACGCGCTAACGCGTTTCGCGAATAACACCATTCATCAAAATGTTGCGGAGCTGCATGTGTCCATTTCCGTGCGCACTGTGTTCGGTGGACGCACGGCGCGCGCGACAACGAATCGCATGGATGATGAGTCACTCGCGCGAGTGGTGGCCGCGTCGTCGGCCATCGCCAAAAGCCAGCCGAGAAATCCGCACATGTTGCCGATGCCGGGGCGGCAGAAATACACGCGCGTGAACCGGTTTTTCGACTCGACGGCGTCGTGCTCCGCGCAGGATCGAGCGAAGGCAGTCGCACGCGTGTGCGCGGCGGCGACGAAGCGGAAGCAGACCGTCGCGGGCATTTTCACGACGGGCGCAACTCAGACGGCACTGATCAACAGCCGCGGACTTTTCGCCATGCACCAGCAGACGCGCGGCGAATTCTCAGTCACCGTGCTCGAAGCGGATTCCTCCGGCTGGCAGAAGGCAAATTCGCCTGATGTCACGCGGATTGATCCCGATGCGCTTTTTGCGCGGGCGGCGGAAAAATGTACAGCGTCGCGAACGCCACGTGAACTTGCTCCCGGCCGCTACATGGTGATACTCGAGCCCGCAGCAGTACTCGACCTCGTCGGATTTCTTTTTTACGATTTTGCGGGCACGGCGGTGCTGGACCAGCGCTCGTGCTTCAACAACCGAATCGGCAAGCAAGTGCTGGGATCAAATATCACGATTTCAGATGACGTGTACCACCCCCTGCAAACCGGCCCGCCGTATGACGGCGAAGGAATCCCGCGGCAAAGAGTTTTGCTGGTGGACAAGGGCACGCCGCGCAACCTTGTTTATTCGCGCGCGACCGCGAAGCAGATGGCGCGTGAATTCAAAGCCAGGCCGACCGGGCACGGATTCCCGCTACCGAATGAATACGGCGAAGCGCCGATGAATCTGGTGTTTGCTGGCGGGAATACATCACTCGAGCAAATGATTTCAACCACAGAGCACGGCATCCTCGTCACGCGATTGTGGTACATCCGCGAAGTAGATCCCTACGAAAAGGTTCTCACCGGCATGACGCGCGACGGAACATTTCTAATCGAGCGCGGGAAACTCGCCGGAGGCATCCGCAATTTCCGCTTCAACCAGGGCATTCTCGAAATGCTGCAAAACGTGGAAGCGATGAGCGAGCCCGTCCGCTCGGCCGGCGAAGAATCCTTTGAAATGGTTGTGCCCGCGATGAAGGTGCGCGGGTTCCACTTCAGCGAAGTCACAAAGTTTTAGCACGCCCTCTAATTGACGGAGAATCCCAAAAATTAAATTTATCGAGTTGGATTGCCGAACCGGCTTGCTGATGGTTCGGCGGGCGAAGCGGCGGCCCGTGAGAGTCGCAAGGACAATGGGGCCGCTAGCCGCGCCCGCCTCCCGTAACCTCTACCGTGGCGGAGTATAGGCGAATAAAAGGCGAAGTGTCAAGCTTGATTTTTCGCTTTTTGTTCGCCATACTCTCCCCAGCGCGAACGTTTCCCCGAACGTCCTCGCCCGGCGCCATGGGCTCAATTTTTATTCCGCAAGACTGTAACATCACGCGGCCATCGCCTCGAAGGCCCTGGGCGCTTCCTGTGCGCGGCTTGGCGCTATTTCACGGGCATTCGGACGCGCCGCGGCTCTCGCACTATTTTCTTCCGCGGCTGATCGCGGAGGGCAAGCGCGTGCTGTGCTTGGACGGCGCGAACCGCTTTGACCCGCTGCTGATCGCGCGTTTTGCGCGGCGCTCGGGAAAAGCCAGCTCCGCGTTTTATCAAAATATCCGCGTGGCGCGCGCGTTCACGTGCTTCCAGTTGACGGAGCTGCTGGTGCGCGTGCCGCGGCTGCTGCAAAAATTTCCAGCGCAGGCGCTGATCGTGACGGCGCTGCCGGATTTGTATTTCGATGAGGACGTGCGTGAGCGGGAAGCGGCAGCGTCATTCCGCGAGGCGCTGGAAGCGCTGAAGGCACACGCGCGTGCGCGGCTGCCGGTGGCGGTTTTTTCGGATGCGGCGTCATTCCGCACGCCGCGGCAAAGGTTTTTTCAGTTGCTGAGCGCGCAGGCGGACGAGGTGTGGAGATTCAGCGAGCAGGAAGACGGCAAGCTCCGGCTGCTGGAAGAAAGGGCGTTACCGAAAGCGCTAGCTGCCGCGCGCTGAGAAAAAATTTCATGGGACGCACGATACCCACATTCCGGCAGTTGATCGAGCAGGCGGCGCAGCGCTGGTCAAAATATCGCCGCGCGCTGCGCCGCGAAGACCAGGCGCATTTTGACCGCCTCTTTAATTACGTGCGTTGTTATACGCAGGCGGCGACGTATCAGTGCGACGAAGATCCGATGCGGTCCATTTTACTTTCCATCGCGCTGGCGCAGGAAAAGCGTCTGGATGCGCTCGAGCGGATTGTTTTGCAGAAAGAGAACCATCATGCAAATACAGGGCATGCAAATCCAGAGCACGCAGATTCAGGGATGGATCCTCGACCTTTACCCCAGCCCGCAGGGGATGAAGCTGTGGCTGATCGAGCCGAGCCAGAAGCGCCACCTGCTGATTGACCGCTTCGCGCCATGCTTCTACGTTTCCGGCCGCGAAGAAAATTTGCGGCGGCTTGCGCGCGTGCTGGCGGAAAAAAGCTACGTGCTCGCGTGCCGCGAAACGGAGCGCACGGACATCTGGGAGCGCGAGCCGCGCGTGGTGCTGGAAATTTCCGTGCTGCATCCGAATGAATATTCGTCCTGGGTGCGCTGGGCGCAGCGCTTCGATTCCTCACTGAAGTTTTACAACTGCGACCTGATGCTGGCCTCGCTTTATTGCTGGCAGCGGGGAATTTTCCCGATGGCGCGTGTCGAAATTGAAGTGGACGAAGAAAACCGCGTGCTGGCGATCGAGTGCCGCGACGATGAATGGGCGCTCGATTACGAATTGCCGCCGCTCGAAATCATGCGCGTGCGGCTGGGCGGTTGCGCGCGGATTGACCCGGCGCACGGCGGACGGCAGGCGCCGCTCGAAATCGAAGTAGGGGGCAGGGAATATGAGCTCGACGAATCGGGCGAGCCCGCCGCCGTGACTTTCGAGCATCTGCTCAAGCGACACGACCCGGACCTGATCTTGAGCGACTGGGGCGACGCGATGATCCTACCGCGTTTGCAGCAGCAGGCCGCAAAGCTGCGCTTGACGCTGCCGCTCAACCGCGACGCCGCTGCCGAAGTGCAGCAAAGCCGCGCGCGAAGCTACATGAGCTACGGGCGCATCCTTTTCAAGAACAGCACCACGACTCTCTGCGGGCGGCTGCACGTGGACACGCAGAATTCTTTTATCGCGGACAAATGCGGTCTCTCGGGATTGTGGGAGCTTGCGCGCGTGACGAAACTGCCCGTGCAATACGCCTCGCGCACCACCACCGGCACGGGAATTTCCTACATGCAGATGGAACTGGCCTGGCGCGACGGCGTGCTGATCCCGGGGCAAAAAGCCGAGCCGGAAGACCCGAAGCCGCCGGACCAATTGATGCTCGCGGATCGCGGCGGGCTGGTGTTCACGCCGAAGCTGGGATTTTTTACGAACGTCGCCGAACTCGATTTCGTCAGCGAATATCCGAGCATCATGGCGAAATTTAATATTTCGCCTGAGACGGTGAATTGCCCATGCTGCGCGGATACGCCTACGGTGCCGGAGCTGGGCTATCACGTGTGCCAGAAGCGGCGCGGGATTACGAGCCGTGTGGTCGAGCGGCTGATCACAAAGCGGCGGGAGTTGAAGGAGCGGCTGCGTGCGACAACACATGAAGTGTCCACAGAAACCGCGCGGCATTACAAATTGCAGCGCGATTCGCTGAAGTGGCTGCTCGTCTGCTGCTTCGGTTACACCGGCTACAAAAACGCGCGCTTCGGAAAAATCGAAGCGCACGAAGCGATCAACGCCGTGGCGCGCGAGACGCTGCTCGTCGCGAAGGAAGCCGCTGAAGACAGGGGTTACGAAGTGCTGCACGCGCTGGTGGACTCGCTCTACGTTTATAAACACGGAGCCACACGCGGCGATTATGAAAAATTGGCGCAGGAGATCGAGCATCTGACGCGCCTGCCGCTCGCGATCGAAGCGATTTACCGCTACGTGGTGTTTCTGCCGTCGCGGCAATTTGAAGACGTGCCGGTGCCGAACCGCTTTTTCGCGGTCAGCGAAGATGGCGAACTGAAGGTGCGAGGGCTGGAGTCGCGCAGGCATGACACGCCTCCGCTCGTCGCGCGCATGCAGAAGCAGGCGCTCGAAATTCTCGCGGAAGCGCACGACTATGACGGCTACTGCCGGAAGCTCATCGAGGCGCGCGCGCTGCTCCGACGCTATGAAGAAAATTTGGAAAATGGCGCGGTGGCCATCGAGGATTTGATTGTCAGCAAGCGGATGACTCGCGAGCCGCGTGAATATCAGAAGGCCAACCTGACGGCCATCGTCGCGCAGCAGCTTTACAGCAATGGCGTGCGGCTGCGGCCGGGGCAGACGATCCAATACATCATCATCAATTCCAAAGCCCGCGTGCCAAATGACCGCGTGAAGGCCTTCGCGTTGTGGGACGGCTGGTACGGCTACGACCAGGAAAAATATAAAGAGATGCTGCGCGAAGCGTTTGAAGTGTTCAAGACATTCGTGCTGCCTTTGCAGGAATTGAGCGCATAATCAGGGCGGTTCGCAATCCACAAATTTCCAGTGGAGGATGCCATGCGGATTCTGTTTGACGCGGTTCGCTCCATTATTTACGCAACCGGATTCATATTTGTCTGGGGCTATGCCGCGCTGTGGGTGCGCCGCTATGATGCCGAGCTTGGCGTCGTGTTTCCCGGTTGGACGCGTCCATTGGGGATTGCTTGCATGGCGCTGGGACTCGCACTCGCGCTCACGTGCGTGGGAACATTTGTCGTGCGAGGCAGGGGGACGCCCGCGCCGTTTGACGCGCCGCGAAAACTGGTTGCAGTTGGAATATACCGTTGGGTGCGCAATCCGATGTATCTGGGCGCGGGGTTGGCGATCGCTGGATTTGCGTTCTATGAGGGATCGGTTTCGATTCTACTGATGGCCGCACCAGTGTGGCTCGCGGCGCACCTGTTCGTTTGCTTCTACGAGGAGCCGACTCTGCGCGAGAAGTTTGACGGATCGTATGAGGATTATTGCCGCACGGTCTCGCGTTGGCTGCCGCGCCCGCCGCGCGGACATGGGATTTAATGGCGGATTGACCTGCCGTCAACCCTCCGCGAGATGAAATCGTGAATGTCCTCGTTGACTTCCCTCATAAAACGGCGGAAGATGCGCCCAACGATTCCTCGATGAGATAATTGAAATTGGATTCGGAGCGATGTCTCGCCGTGTGAGTCCAAGTGAATTCTCAGAACATTTCAAAACTGCGAGGGAGGCTCGATGAAAGCACGCATCATGATGGTTGCAGGTTTGGCGCTCTTGCTTGTTTCGGCAGTTGGAGCACAAACAAAAATTTCCGGCCAGCAGAGTTGTCCCAAGGCCGAAGTGGTCGGGACAGCCGACGCTGGTGACAGGACTGGGCACACGCTGACGTTGGTGAAACAAAGTTGCACGTGGACAGCCGGCATGGAAATGGGCGGCGCGAAATCAAAAGACGGCACATCCACTGCCTTTGCCGAAGCGTGGTCCACACAAGCCACAACCACAGGAACCTATGTCGGCAACATGGACAACGGCGACAAGTTCTTCGTCAGCTTTCATGATTCCACCAAAGTGAAGGACGGCGCGCCAGTGGGGCCGATTCATGGCACATGGTCCTACACGGGCGGGACTGGAAAGCTAAAAGGGATCACGGGCAAAGGAACTTACACCGTTACGCCGAACGCGGATGGCAGTGGAGTGGTTGATGTGGAAGGCGACTACACGATCCCGCCGCCCGCGGCGCCCAAGGCTGCAGCCCCGAAACCGAAGACGGGCAAGTAGTTTTTTGGGTTTTTCGCAAACACCAGGGAATTCAGGAAGCTAGTCGCCGCAGGCCGCCTCAGGAAGCGCGGATCGCGATTCATTTTGCTGGGGTCTGAAGATGCCGCGCAGATGTTCTCGCAGCTTGAGGCGGCCGCGGAATAGGCGTGTGCGCACCGCTTGCGGAGTAAGCCCAAGCTGGTCCGCGGTTTCTTCCGTTGAAAGATTATTCACGTCCCGCAGCAGGCAAACGCTTCGCAGCGAAGGGTCCAGCCGCCGCAGTTCTTCGATCAGCCGGTTCCGGAGTTCGAGACGCGCGCACGATTGCTCCGGGTTCTCGCGCTTTGACCGCGGCTCGCGCACCATCCTCATGCCATCGTGATCCGAAGTCATTTCCTCCAAGCTTACCCAACGGGAATCACGCCGACGCCGCAGAAGGCTCACCGACTCATTCGCGGCAATCTGGGTGATCCAGGCGGCAAATCGGAAACCATCCCTGAATTGATCAAAATTCGCGAATGCTTTCAGAAGCGTTTGCTGGCGAACGTCTTCTGCATCGGCCGGGTTCCGCGTAATGCGGAGTGCCACGCGGTAGACCGCGGCGTCACACGTGGAGGCAAGCGCGACGAATGCATCGGTGTCCCCGGAGCGCGCCCTTTCAAAAAGCGAGGGGTCATGGCGGAAAGCGGTAATGGGTTGGGTTGCCATTTCTCTGCGTAAAGAGAATGGCAGGCGGGGTGCCACTTGGCGCTGCAGTAAACACCGTGTTTTCAGTAAGATACGGGCGCCGAGGGTTCAAATCCAAATTGCCACTGCCCGATTCTGGGGAGTGTCGTCCCAAAATCGGGCAGATGAGTCGCCGGACGCTATAGTTTGCGCAGACTACTTGTCCGCATTTGGTCGCTTACGTTGCGGAAACTGAGTCAAAACTTGAGTTATTGTTGGAGGGTGTGGGCGGGACATTCCTCTCTTGAAGGCCATTCCCGTTGCCGTTGGAATGGACGAACTGCTTGGTTTCTGTCGAACCGGCCAAAGCAGTCGTGGACGACTTGCCGCCCGCCACGGTCTGTGCCACTTCGTCGAAGTATCCCGTCCCTACGAATCGCTGGTGCTTCACGGCCCGATAACCGCAGTCGCCTTCAGAAGCGAATTCGCGCTCCTGCAAATCGGAGTAGGCGCTCATGCCCGATGCGCGGTAGCCGCGCGCAAGATCGAACATGGAATGATTGAGCGCGTGGAATCCAGCCAGCGTGACGAACTGGAATTTGTAGCCCATCGCGCCCAGTTCGCGCTGGAAACGCGCGATGGTGCCGGCGTCGAGCTTTTTCTTCCAATTGAAGGACGGCGAACAATTGTAGGCGAGCAGCTTGCCCGGGAACCGGGCATGGATGGCGTCTGCGAATTGCCGCGCTTCATCGAGATCGGGTGTCGAGGTTTCGCACCAGAGGATGTCCGCATAAGGCGCGTACGCGAGCCCGCGAGCAATGGCAGCTTCGATTCCGCCGCGGAAGGGGAAGAAGCCCTCCGGCGTGCGTTCGCCGCCGGTGATGAATGCATGATCGCGCGGGTCAGCGTCGGAAAGCAAAAGCCCCGCGCTATCGGCATCCGTGCGCGCCACGAGAATCGTCGGAACACCCATCACATCGGCCGCGAGGCGCGCCGCAACTAACTTTTCAATGAACTCACGCGTGGGCACGACGACTTTGCCGCCGAGATGGCCGCATTTCTTTGCGGAGGAGAGCTGATCCTCAAAGTGAACACCCGCCGCGCCTGCCTCAATCATGGATTTCATTAATTCAAACGCGCTGAGCGAGCCGCCGAAGCCCGCTTCGGCATCGGCAACAATCGGAGCCAGCCAGTGTGTTTCCTTGCGTCCTTCGACGGAATCCACTTGATCCGCGCGCAGCATGGCGCGATTCAGCCTACGCACCAAATTCGGGCAACTATCCGATGGATAGAGACTCTGATCCGGATACATTTCTCCGGCGTCGTTCGCGTCCGCGGCCACTTGCCAGCCGCTCGCGTAGATAGCTTTCAATCCCGCCTGAACCTGTTGGACGGCCTGGTTGCCCGTCATCGCGCCGAGCGTCGCGACATACGGTTCTTCATGCAGCAGCTCCCAAAGCCGTTCCGCCCCGAGCCGCGCGACGGTATGTTCAATGGCGAAAGAGCCACGCAGGCGAGTGACGTCATCGTGAGTGTAAGGGCGTGTGATACCTGCCCAACGCGGATGGCTCTCCCACGGATTCTGCGCGACCGTGTGCTTGGATTTCCCGTTGCCATTCGTGCGCTTTGCCATTTGCTTCCTCCCGCGCTTTCGCGCGCATACCGAATTGAAACCGAGCCGAAGGAAAAACAAACCCTGGGAAGACTATGCGGGCGTAAACTCGCCGCAGAGAATCATTTCCTCACTGATGCGGCGCGCCTCGCGGAATCTTGCGGCCGCCAGCGGATCTGCGCCGGCAGGCAGCTCGGCCAACAAGCGTGCAAGCTCCTGATCAAAAAGTTGGGAGATGAGATCGAGTGTGTGCAACACCGCGCGGCCTTCTTCGTCCACAATCGCCGCCCTGGTGTAGTGCCGTATTCTCTGGGCGATCATCAGACGATAGATGCGGTCTGTGGCGAGGTCTTCCATGTAGCCATCGAGCAGACTCGCGCCCCGCCCCGCAAGCACTCCCGCGCGGTAGCGGATCACGGTGCGAATCGCAGCGCGCGTGCCTGCGAGTGTCCGCTTGCCGATCCCGTGCGGCACAGGCCGCAAATCAACGCGGGCATGCGAATCGGAGGCGCCCGCAGAAAGTTGATTCGGGAAAGGGAATTGCGCGACGGCGATTTCGTTTTGGTCGGGATGTCCGGTCCATGCGCCATCCATCCGGCAATTGGCTTCGTTTTTTTTGTCGGCGGCGAGAACAGAGAGCGCGCGTGCATTCAAATCGGCGTCTTCGCGGCTCGGATAGAGAGCCGTCATTCCGCCGATGGCCAGCAAACCGTGTTTGTGGCAAATCTCCGGCATTCGCATCCGGATGTTCTGGAAGAAAGGGACATCATGCGGAATGGTGTTGCGGTCGGGCAGAACCCAATTTGGATCGTGCAAGTTGAAATGGATCAGGCTGGCCATGTAATCCCACCGCCCGAGATTCAATCCCAAAATGTGGTCGCGAAGATTCCACGCAAACTCTTCGATCTCGTAAGCAAGCGGATGCGATTCCACAAGCGCCATGCACTTGATCCAACCGTGCGGCCAGTTGCGCGCTTTCTCGATTGCGTCAAAGAGCGCGTTCCACCAAACGGCCTCTTCCGCGGATTCAGACTTGGGAATGTAAAAGCACAGCGGGTGTTTCAGCCTTGATGCGTCCACTTTCCATGCAACGAGAGCGACATCGAAAAGTGATGCGGGGATGAGTTCCCCGGCGATCACGCCGGCCTGGTGAATGTGCAAGCCGCGAGGGCGCGTGAAAATGACAGTCGAGCTCGGCGAAATGGAAACGGTGCGGTCGCGCTTGCGGTCAACGTAGGTCAGTTCACCGTGCAACGCGGCAACGATATTTTCAATTCCGCGCTGAATGTTGGACCAGGAATTCGCGATGGAGTCTTCCAGATCGAGCATGACGCCTGGCGCGCCGGAATTCAGCATTTTTACGACGAGGTCTGCCTCATCGGCGGGGCCGGTCATCTGGTTGCGCTGGTCGCGGCACCAATCAGGAAGTTCGACGCGCCATGATTCCGAATTCGCAAGTGATGCTGGCAGATAGTCGGGCAACCGGCCGCGCCCGGCTGCCGTGAGACGCGACGCCCGGCGCGCAATCAACGATCCCTGCAGAGGACCGAGCGCGCGATGCAGTGTCAGTAGAAGCCTAAGGAAGCCTGCAGTAAGGTCCGTGCCCGGATCGAAAGTTGAAGGAGCGCAATTAACCGGAACGACGCGGTCCATCAATACAGAGGCGCTGCCAGCGGCATCCAGGGAATTCCCGGCGGGATTCCCGCGCGGTCCATCAAGCTCGAATCCTTGTACAGATTGGTTCAAAGCCACTCCTCCGGGCGAAAATCGCGGTGTAAAGTGCCACTCGCGGGTTTCAGATTGGTGCATGAAAGGCAAGCCTGCTGCCAAACAGAGTCTTTGCACCTGCCACTAACTTATTGATTGCAATGGACTTACGAGGCGTCCGCAAAGGGGATCTTGACTTGGGAAAGCCCACAATGACAAGAATGTGCGCATTACTTCCAACGGAGGGATAAGAGATTTCCGTCCGAGGTTTCCTTGTTCAATATACTGAACCCATATTCAGGATTCGCGAACGGGGGATTGACGCCGCCGCCGCATTCATGTTCAATATGTTGAACTAAAATTCAGAACCCGCTTGCCTTCCATCGGCGGGCGGCCTTCTCTGGAGCAGCCATGGCGGAAAACATCTCACCTTCTGTAGCCGTCGAGCGCGCCTTCGCCATTCTGGAAGCGACCGCCGGACAAAGCGAAGGACTGACCAATGCCGAAATCAGCAGGCGGCTGAGCATTCCCAAGAGTTCGGCGAGTTACATCCTGCGAACGCTCGAGCGCGGCGGGTACTTGCGCCGGGAAAGTGAAAGTGGCCGTTACCGGCTCGGGCTCAAACTGTTGAATCTCGGCCGCGGGGTGCTTTCCGGTTACGGATTGCGCGAGATTGCGGTCACCGCGATGCGCGGGCTTGTGGATCGCACCGGACTCACCGCGCACCTCGCCGTGCTCGATCGCGGTGAAGCAGTTTACATCGAGAAAGTAGAAGCGCCGGGATTTATTAAGATGGACACGTGGGTCGGGCGCCGCATGTTCGTGCATTCCACCAGCGTTGGCAAAGCGCTCGTCGCCCATCTTCCGAAGCAAGCGATTGACGCCATTCTTCGCGAACACGGAATGGCAAAGCGCACGGCAAATACAATTACAACGCCGCGGCGCTTTCACGCCGAGCTTGCCATGGTTCGCGAAAAGGGATTCGCGGTGGACGACGAAGAAAATAGTGTGGACGCGCGCTGCCTAGCCGTTCCGATATTTGACGCGAAGGGAAACGTTGTGGCGGCGATCGGTTTGAGCGGAACGGTGTCGCATCTCGATCCCGGCAGCATCCCGCGCGTGGCCGAACTTGCGCGAGAAGCGTCTCGAAGGATTACCCGCCAGCTTGGCACTCCTTCCATGTCGAACTGAATCAATTTCATTTTTACCCGGCTCGAAACTGTAGCCGATCATGCTGATGAGCAATCGTCACACCGTATGGAACATCGCGCACCGCGGAGCTTCCGGCCACGCGCCGGAAAACACGCTCGCGGCCTACCGCCTTGCTGTGGAGATGGGCGCGAAGTTTATCGAAACAGATTTGCAGGCCACTCGTGACGCCTGGATTGTGGCGATGCATGATCCAACCGTCGACCGCACGACCGATGGCCGCGGCCATATTTCAAAAATGAAGTTGGCGGAAGTGCGCGCGCTGGATGCGGGTGGATGGTTTGACGGCGCGAACGGACGCTCATTTGCCGGAGAGAACGTGCCGATGCTGGAAGAGATTCTGTCTTTCGCGCACGAGGCAGACGTATCATTTTATTTGGAATTGAAAACCAGGGAGTCATGGATGATGGAGCGTTCATTGGCCGGAGCGCTTGCAACTTCCGGTGAAATCGCGCGCGCAACGGTAATTTCCTTCGATCCCGCGGTCCTGCTTTCCCTGCGCCGCATCGAGCCGATGGCGATGACCGGCCTTATCGTGGAACGCGCGGGGCTGGATTCGATTCAGCACGCGGTTTCAGTGGGCGCGCGCCAACTGTTAGTGGGGATGAACAAAATTCACCCTGAGTTGGTCCTGGCGGCGCGCCGGGCGGATCTCAAGCTCGTCGCCTGGACTGCAAATGAGCCGGAAGAGATGCGCGCGCTGATTGCAAGCGGAGTGGACGGCATTATTTCGGATTTTCCGGATCGGCTGGCCAAACTTTTGGCGGAGTGAAACCGCGAGCGGCATTACACTTTTTCGAGAGCACGATAGAGCGCGGCGAATTGTGCCAGACCTAATTGTTCCGCGCGCGCGCCCGCTTCAATTCCTGATTCATCCATAATTTCTAAGTGTAATTTTGAGGCAGCGCCTGCGGGAGGCCGGGCGTCATTTCGATCCTTGCCGGAACGCCGCATGAGATTCATGCCGCGCAGATTATTTGCCAGCGTCTTGCGCTTTTGCGCGAAGCATCCCTGCACAAATGTCAGGAACGCATCCGTATCCCTAATGCTGAGATTCACGCCTTCGCCGGGGAAACTTAATTTCACAAGCGCGGACGCCACCTTCGGCTGCGGCCGGAATGCGCCGGGCGGAATTTTCAGCAGGATTTCCGGCTTGCTGTGGAATTGCGTCGCCGCAGAGAGGTAGCCGTACTCTTTTCCTCCCGCACTTTTCCCAGGGCGCGCGGTGAGCCGCGCGGCAACTTCGAGCTGCATCACCAGATGGGCAGACAGCACGGCACCCGGATGATTCGTGGATGCATCGAAGATTCTGTGAAGAATCGGCGAGGTGATGTAGTAAGGGATATTTCCGTAAACCTTGAACGATGGCGCGACTGCAATTTCAGCAAGGTCCACTTTGAGCACATCCGCCTCAATTACTTTCACGTTTGGCCACGCCTGCGCGCGACTGCGCAAAGTTGCGGCCAGATTCTTGTCTAGCTCGATTGCATTCACGCGCGCACCCGCCCGGGCAAACTGCTCCGTCATTTCGCCATGGCCCGCGCCAATCTCAACCCACGCTTCGCCCGAGCGCGCGGCGAGCAGCGACGCGATTCGCGCCCGCCATCCGGCCACTAGAAAATTTTGTCCCAGGCGTGTTGGTGACATGTTCGATGCCAGTCTAACAATATTGTTATGCACGCGTCGCGCCTGCAGCGCTTGACGCCGCCCGCTCCGTCCAGTAACGTAATTCGCGCAAACAATCATGAGAATACTTTTTGTTGCTCCCGAAGGTCTCCCATTTTCCAAGACTGGCGGATTGGCAGACGTTGTCGAAGCGCTGCCGAAGGCGCTCGTCGAGCTGGGCCATGAAGTAGCCGTCGTGTTGCCGCGCTATCGCGGGACGAAAGCGGCGACGGTAATCATGCCCAGCATGACGGTCCCTCTCGGCCGCCGACTGCGCTTTCCCGCAATCGCCGATGGAACGGTTGTAAGCGGCGTGCGCTACTTTTTCGTGGACGACCCTGAATATTTTGATCGCGACCAGCTTTACGGCGTGGCGGGCAAGGATTATCCCGACAACGCCGACCGCTTCGGCGAATTCAACCGCGCGGCCATCGAAATTGCCAAGCACATCTGGCCCGCGGACGTGATCCATTGCCACGATTGGCAATCGGCGCTCGTGCCAGTATTGCTGCGGACGCTTTATGAGCCGGACCCGCTGCTGCGCGCCGTGCCGGTTGTCTTCACGATTCACAACATGGGTTACCACGGACTTTTTCCACGGGAAACGCTTGCGGATCTCGGCCTGCCGGAAAGTCTATTCCGCATGGAAGCGATGGAATTTTTTGGGAAGGTGAATTTTCTGAAAGCCGGCTTGGTATTTGCGGACTACCTCACGACCGTGAGCCAAAAGTATGCGAAAGAAATTCAGACGGTGGAATATGGCCACGGGCTGGACGGCGTGGTGCGCGAACGCGGCACGCGCCTGCGCGGAATTCTAAATGGCGTTGACTACAGCGTCTGGAGTCCGGAAATCGATCCGCTGATTGCCGCCAAATATTCCGCGAAAGATCTCAGCGGCAAGAAAGCGTGCAAAAAAGATTTGCTCGATCAATTCAAGCTCGATTCGAGTGATTTGCAGCGGCCACTCATCGGCATCGTCTCGCGGTTTACAGTGCAGAAGGGCTTCGACCTCATCGAAGAGATAGCCGCGGATCTTGTGAAAGAGAATGTGGCCATCGTCGCGCTGGGCGCGGGCGAGCCGCGTTACGAGGGCCTGTTCCGCGAACTGGCGGGCAAGTATCCGAAACAGATTGGCGTGAAGGTCGCGTACGACAACACGCTCGCTCACAAAATCGAGGCCGGCGCGGACATGTTCCTGATGCCCTCGCGCTTCGAGCCATGCGGCCTGAACCAGATGTACAGCTTGCGTTACGGCACGGTGCCGATTGTGCGTGCGACGGGCGGGCTTGACGACACGATCGAGCCTTTCGATGCCCGAACCGGGCTTGGAACCGGATTCAAGTTTGAGAAGTACGATGCGAAACCGTTGTTCGCAAGTATCCGTCAGGCGCTGAAGACTTACGCGAACTCGAGAGCGTGGCAGAATCTGCAGACCAACTGCATGGCGCGCGATTTTTCGTGGCGCGCCTCGGCGGACGAGTACGCCGGGCTCTATGAAGTCGCGCGCAAGGCCAGAAACCTTCATCTGGCTAGCTCATCTAATTGGATGGTACAAAACGCGGTGGCCGCAGGGGCCTATTCGCAGGGAAAGGGAATCCATGGCAGATAACGTCGCAAGTGTTTCCGACAGCACTTTTCAAAGTGAGGTGATCGAGGCGAGCAAGACGCAGCCCGTCCTGGTGGACTTCTGGGCGATTTGGTGCCGGCCATGCCTCGCGCTGGCTCCCACGGTGGCCGAAATTGCAAACGAATTTTCGGGCAAGCTGAAGGTGTTGAAAATGAACGTGGACGACAACATCAACACGCCTGGCCTCTTCAACATCCGCGGAATTCCCACGCTGCTTCTTTTCAAGGGCGGTCAAATCGCAGAGCAAATCGTGGGCGCGCTCCCCAAGGACCAGATTACGAAGACACTCGCTCCTCACCTCGGTTAATTCGATTCCATGCAGCGGCGCTGCGGCTGGGCAAAAACGGAATTGAGCATCCCCTACCATGACCGAGAATGGGGTGTGCCGCTGCATGATGACCCTAAACTATTCGAGTTCCTGATCCTCGAAGGTCATCAGGCCGGATTGAGCTGGGAAATAATTCTCAAGAAACGCGAGGCATATCGAATTGCGTTTGACGGATTCGATCCGGTTCGCGTGGCGCGTTATGACGCGAAAAAACTTCGCGCGCTTCTGCGCGACGCCGCGCTAATCCGCAACCGGATGAAGATGCGCGCGGCGATTGAAAATGCGCGCGTGTTCCTCGCCGTGCAGAAAGAATTCGGCTCATTCGATAAATTCATCTGGCAATTTGTTGGCGGCAAGCCGCGGCAAAATCGCTGGCGCTCGCCCGGCCATGTACCGGCGCACACATTGGAATCGGACGCGATGAGCAAAGAGCTGAAGCGACGCGAGTTCCGGTTTGTGGGGTCGACCATTTGTTACGCGATGATGCAGGCCACCGGCATGGTGAACGATCATTGGGTTGGTTGCTTTCGGCACGCAGAAATTTCGCGCGGATTTGGCTGAAAACGGGTCGGCAAAAATCTGGGAAACCATTGAAGGGCACCTTGAGGCAAGCTTGAAAGTAGCGTGAGAGCGTGAGGTAATTCACGTTTATGCGCGCAAACTCCCGTGGGATGATTTGACGGACAAGCGATAGAGGCAGCGGCATGAATCGCAAGTACTGGCTGATCTTTGGCGTGATACAGGTGATCGGCGTAATGGGCGCCTTGTGTGCCATGTTCTTTCAATTTCCATCGATGCTGATTGGGTACTTCCTGCTGTTGCTGCCAGGAAGTTTGGCTTCAGTCGCATTGTATTGGCGCGGCAACGTCGGAGCTAATTGGTCCCTCTGGGCGCTGGGTGGGATCGCCGTCATTACAAATGTGCTTCTCTTCGCGACCACGTCATTTCTGGTGACTAGATACCGAAAATCAAAATGAGTCACAACCGAAGCTTGAAGTCAGCTTGCGTTCAACCTTTCTGCCGCGTAGGATTGAGAATCTGCTGATTCTGTGCGGCCCTGCCTTGCCTTCCATGTTTTGCTTGGGTGGGCGGCGTGCGGTCTAAACACAAAGGAATCGGCACAAATCACGTGACCAAAGCAATCATCATTGTCGGCGCGCAATGGGGTGACGAGGGCAAGGGCAAGGTGGTGGACTATCTTGCCTCGGGCTTTGACATCACCGCGCGATTTGCCGGCGGGCATAACGCCGGCCACACGGTGATTATTGGCGATCACAAGTTTGTTCTCCAATTGATTCCTTGTGGAATATTGCGCGCGGAAAAACACGCAGTGATTGGGCCGGGTGTTGTAGTGGACCCGGCGGCGCTGATCTCCGAAGTGGAAAGTCTCGCGAAGGGCGGAGTTGACGTAACCGGCCGGCTGCACGTGAGCGATCGCGCGCACGTAATTTTTCCGTACCATCGAGAGATGGACAAGGCATTGGAAACCGCGCGGGGGGAAGGGAAAATCGGAACCACCGCCCGCGGCATCGGCCCCGCTTACGAAGACAAGATGGCGCGGCGCGGCCTGCGCATGTGCGACCTGATGGACGCGGAAGTTTTTCGCGCGAAACTTTCACTTGTGATCGCGGAGAAAAATAAATTGTGCCGCGCGGCGTTCGGCGTGGAGCTGAGAACAGCGGGCCTGATGGAAGAATCGCTGCGGCAGGCGGAAAAGTTGCGGCCGTTCATTACGGATGCGTCTTTCTATTTGAACAAGGTGATGGATGGCGGCCGCTCAGTGCTTTTCGAGGGCGCGCAAGGCACGATGCTCGACATTGATCACGGGACTTATCCTTATGTCACTTCTTCAAGCGCGACTTCGGGAGGCGCGGCAACGGGCTGCGGCGTCGCGCCAACGCGAATTACTGGTGTGATTGGCGTGACGAAGGCTTACACGACGCGCGTGGGCGGCGGGCCGTTTCCGACGGAGATGCCGGACCTGGAAGCCGACGAGGTGCGCAACCGCGGCAACGAATATGGCGCCGTCACGGGGCGGCCGCGCCGCTGCGGCTGGTTGGATCTGCCGATGCTTCGCTACGCCGTAATGCTGAACGGCATTCGCTCGCTCGTGGTGACGAAGCTCGACGTGTTTGATACGCAGCGTGAAATTCAAGTTTGCACCGGCTATCGCTACAAGGGTTCGCCAATCAACGAGATGCCTGCTGAAGTGGGCAAGTTCGGCGCGATGGAACCGGAATACGCCACGATCCCCGGATGGCAGAGCGCGACATTCGGCGTGCGCGAGGCGGCGAAACTTCCGCAAGCGGCGAGCGAATATCTGAAATTTATTTCTCGAGAGATTGGGTGCGAAATCGGAATGATTTCGACCGGACCGGAGCGAGACGCGACGATTGTTTCCCGCGATTCGCATCTTGAAACGTGGTTGAGCGCGTAACGCGCTCCGACTCTGCGATGGTCTCCTTCACTGAAGCCCGGAAAAAAGTAATCGAAGTGGTGAATAGTCTCGCGCACAAGCCCGCGCGCGAGACCGTTGCGCTTGCCGCCGCGCAGGGCCGCATCCTCGCCGAGCAAATTCTAGCGGACCGCGAATCGCCTCCCTTTAATCGCGCTACGCGCGATGGCTATGCCGCGCGCGCGGCGGACCTGCATGCGCCGGGCGCAAAGCTGAGGTTGATTGGAGAGATCCGCGCAGGCCAGGAATATTCAGGCGCGGTCGGCGGGGGCCAGTGCGTGCAGATCATGACGGGCGCGGCGGTACCGCAAGGCGCCGATGCCGTGGTGATGATCGAGTACACGCGCGCGGAAGATTCAGGCGCGCAAACCGAAATTGTTTTCGAGCGCGCCGCCATTGCAGGGCAGAACATCGTCCCGCACGGAAGCGAGGCGAAGGCGGGCGCCGCGCTGCTCGAGCCCGGAATGCGTTTGAGCTTCTCCGAACTTTCGCTTGCAGCTCACGCAGGCCATCCGAGACTTTCCGTGTGGGCGCGGCCGCGCGTGGCGATTCTTTCAACCGGCGATGAAATTGTTAGCCCGGAAGAAACGCCCGGCCCGCTGCAAATTCGGAATGGAAATAGCGTTTCGTTGGCAGCGCAAGTCACGGCTGCCGGAGGCGAGGCCGTGTTGCTCGGCAATGCGCGAGACGAAATCGGCGAGTTGCGCCAGCGCATCGAAAAAGGGCTCTGTTATGACGCGCTGGTGATTTCCGGCGGCGTCTCCGCAGGGAAATATGATCTCGTGGAAGGCGTGCTTGCCGAAATCGGGGCGGAGGTTTTTTTCGATGGCGTTGCGATGCGGCCGGGGCGGCCCGCTGTTTTCTGCACGTGCCAAGGAAAGCCAGTGTTCGGTTTGCCGGGAAATCCTGTATCAACGATGGTGACGTTTGACCTCTTCGTGCAACCTGCGATCGATATACTTGGCGGGGCCGCGCCGAGGCCGCTGCCGTTTCTGCGCGCGAAGCTGGCCGCGCCGTTGAATGAGAAGCCGGGCCTGGCGCATTTTTTGCCCGCGCAAATTTCATGGACGGATGGCGAATCCGCGGTTTGCGCACTGCCGTGGCATGGGTCCGGCGATGTAGTTGCGCTGACGCACTCGAATTGCTTTATTGTAGTGCGCGAGGAAAAGTTGCAGTGGCAGGCGGGCGAATGGATTGACGTGCTGCCGCGAGGCGGGAAGCTGTAACAGTTTCAGGTTGGATTGTCATTCTTCATCCGCCGCGGCAGGCGAAGAATCCTGTGGCGCTACGCAGGACGGTTCCAGAGGCACGGTTTGTAGCGATTGATTCGGATCCTTCGCTACGCTCAGGATGACGAAGAAAGACCCGGGAAAACGAATTGGCGAAACTGTCGCATTACCGGAAGGGCGGGGAAGTGGCGATGGTAGACGTGTCCGCCAAGCCAGTTACTTCGCGCACGGCCGTCGCGCGCGGATTCATTGCAATCGGGCGAGCCGCTCTTGCGAAAATTCGCCGTCTGGACAATCCAAAGGGCAATCCATTTGAGATCGCGCGGATTGCGGGGATTAGCGCGGCCAAACGAACGTCGGAATGGATACCTCTTTGTCACCCACTGGCCCTCAGTTACATTGATGTGACCCTTCGGCTATGCAAGAATGGCGTTGAAATCGTTTCCCGCGCCACCGCACAGGCTCAAACCGGTGTAGAAATGGAGGCGCTGGTGGCCGTTTCCGCCGCGGCGCTGACCATCTACGACATGTGCAAGGCTCTGGATAAGGACATGGAAATTAAAGAGATTCATCTCGAGGAAAAGCGCGGCGGCAAGAGCGGAGATTACGTAAGACCGGGTGCGCGCCGTTCGGGACGAGGCCGCAAACGGACTGCATCCGGCAGCAAGTGAACCCAAAATGACGGCGACAAAATCCATCCGTATCCTGGTCGTGGACGATAACCCGCTGGTGCGGGCTTTGCTGGCGGACGGGCTATCTTCGCTCGGCGAGGTGACCCCGGCAGGCGATGGCGCGGACGCGCTGCTAAAGGCAATTGATGCGCCGCCGGACATGATCGTCGCGGACTACCGGATGCCCGGGCTCGACGGCAGACAGCTTTTCGAGAAATTGCGCGGGCGTGAGCAGACGAAAAGCATCGTATTTCTTTTTGTAGCGAACAAAGGAGATATCGAAGAAAAGCTGCGGCCACTTCTTGAAGGAGTGGAAGATTTTGTTCCGAAGCCATTTTTCATCAAGGATGTTGTCAGCCGCGCAAAAATTATCGTGGACCGGATTCGCCTGGAAAAATTGCAAAAGCAGGCCGCGCGGCCGGGCGTGATCCAAGGGCGCCTGGAAGAGATGGGAATTGCGGACCTCGTTCAATCGCTTGAGATGGGGCAGAAGTCGGGCCGGTTGACGGTGCGGCGCGGCGGCGAGCAATGCGAAATGTTTTTTGTTTCGGGGCAGTGCAAGCACGCGCGTCGCGGAAAGACCGAAGGCGAAGAGGCGTTTTTCCCTGTTGTGCACTGGACCGAAGGCGAATTTGAGATTGATTTCACCGGGACATCGGATCGAGAAACGATTACGCGGCAAACCACCGGCTTGCTTATGGAAGCGATGCGGCTGCTCGACGAAGCAAACAGCCAGGTTCAACGCTAAGTTCCTTCCGGCAAAATTCTCATGACACGAGTGGCAATCCTCACCATCAGCGATACCGCGTCACGCGGCGAACGCGCGGACAAGAGCGGGCCCGCCGTGCGCGAGCGCTGCGCGAAGCTTGGCTGGCACGTGGCGCTGGAAGAGGTGCTGCCCGACGAACGCTCGCAAATCAGCGCGCGGCTGGCAGCGCTGGCGGATTCGAGCGAAGTGAGTTTGATATTGACAACGGGCGGAACAGGTTTGGGGCCGCGCGATTCCACTCCGGAGGCGACAACCGAAATCTGCACAAAACTTGTGCCGGGCCTGGCGGAAGTGATGCGCGAGCGAGGCCGCGCTGCCACGCCACGCGCCTCGCTGTCGCGCGCCGTCGTTGGTGTGCGCGGCGCGACAATTATTGTGAATTTGCCGGGCAGCCCAAAGGGCGCCGTTGAATCGCTCGATGCGATTGCCGACCTTTTACCGCACGCCGTGGATGTGCTTCGCGGTGCCCGCCACGATTAACCCATTTTTTCGCGGTGAATCTATTTGATGGCGACGGCCAGAGTGTCCCTGTGCAGTTGGATGAGCGTCCGCAGGTACGGGCCGATGTCGGAAGGCGACGAAAAACCGGCAGCTTTTGCCGCGGCGGCTTGGGCTTCGGGGGTTGCGTCGCTGCTCGAAGCGAAATGCTTGATGTCACGGAAAACTCCGATGGAGAAGAGGTCCCACGCGGCGCCTTGATCGCGGACAAAGATGAAATTTTCAGGCTGGCTGAGAGCGGCGGAGTAGGTGTTTTCCATCTCGCGCTCGTGATAAAGGTCAGCGCGCTTGTCGGGAAGCGATTCAAACATTTCCACGTGAAATAGGCCGCCGGCCGCAAATGCGTTCCGCAGGGAATTGATCGGAGGGCCGTAAACGAGGATGTCTTCCTCCCAGGCGATATCATCATGCATTCGCGCGAGCCAGACTGCTCTTTCCGTTGCGCGATCACGAGATTCAATCCGCCCCGGATTGTAGTAGTCGGCGTAACTCTTCATTGGGACGAGACGCAGCAAATCCCAGCGGTCGCCCTGGCTGTGCCGCATCCAGAGGGCTGGTTGGTCACCGGCTTGTTGGTCGACCGCGGCCTTCTGTTTGTAGAGATCGATCAACTCCAATAGTTTTCCTGGAGTCGCTTGGACGAGTTCAGTTCGATAGAGGTAGCGCGGAGGGGGAGGCGGCGCGGCCGCAAGCACTGGGAGCAGCGCAACAAGCGCGTTTGCCGCCATTAATAATGCCGATATAAATTTGATTAAGTGAATGCCTGTCGTGGATTTTTCACTGTGCTGAATCATCGCCGCCTCCTCGTCTTCTTGAAGGATATATCACACACGAGTGAGCGGCGGCGAAATCTCGAGCTCCGACGCTTGACGGCTGTGATAGGATGCTCCTCGCAAAGCGATGCCAAGCGAATACATTCCGGTGATTTTTTTTGCGGCGCTGGCAGCGGCGTTTCCGGCCGTAACGATTATTATTATGAAATTGATACGCCCGACGTCCACTTCGGGCGGCGCGAAACTCTTGCCGTACGAATGCGGCATTCCTCCGGAAAGCGATGCGCGCGGCCGGTATTCGACGCGGTTCTACATTATCGCGATGCTGTTTGTGATTTTCGACGTGGAGACGATATTCCTTTTTCCATGGGCGGTTATTTATTTCTACTCAGGGAAAGCCGCAGATTTGCCCTCACCACTTTATTTCATGTCCACGATGTTTGTTTTCCTGGGGATTCTTGTAGCCGGCTACGTGTGGCTCTATCGCAAGGGCGCGCTCGAGTGGGTTTAGGCTTGGTCTATTTGTCAGTCCAATTGGCTGGCGAATTCCCTCCGATTTATTCCAGTGTTTCTCACGGAATGCGTTGCGCAGTTGTGCGCCATGTGTTAGAAAATACGGTTTCTTAGTCACCGGCTGCTGACTCGGTGCGCAGGATGGGGTGTGGTCGCCTTCGGCAGCTTTTTTGAACTGATTCCGGGAAAATGCCTAACGAGCCAGAGGATAAGCAGCCCCCTGCAAGCGCCCCAGGCGATAAGCCCGCCGAGGCGGTGAAGCCATCGGGCGAGGCCGTAGCGAAGCCGCCTGCAACGACACCCACTGGCGCGTCGCCTCCGGCAACGACGCCACCTAAATCAGCCATACCACCTAAGCCTGCTGCTGCCGGAGCTGCTGCGCCTCCAAACCCTGCCGCACCACCCAAAGAAGCGCCGCCAAAACCGGAACCGCTCGACAACGACCTTGTGAAGCGGTACAAGGCACGCTTTGGCGACGGTATCCGCGAAGCGTTGCAGGACCGCAAGCAAGCGATCCTCGTCGTGGACGGAGCGCGGCTACTTGAGATTGCCAAATCCACCCGTGATGACGAGAAATTCAATTTGCTTTCGGATTTGACGGCGGTGGACTGGCCACGGCGCGAGAAGCGTTTTGACGTGGTGCTGAACCTTTACTCGTTTAGCAAAAATGAACGGCTGCGGCTGAAGGTGTCCACTGGCGACGGCGAGAAAGTTCCAAGCGTTACGGTCGTGTGGCCCACTGCGAATTGGCTCGAGCGCGAAGTCTACGACATGTTTGGAATTGTGTTCGATGGCCATCCGAATTTGAAGCGCATTCTGCTCCCAGATGAGTGGCAGGGATTCCCACTGCGCAAGGACTACGACATCCTGACGCAAGACACTGCGTGGATTCGCGAAAATCTCGGGATCGAGAGCGGACAATAGATGGCGGATATTTACAGCCCGGATTCGCCAAATATCGAGACGACGGTTCTCGGGGCCGACGAGATCATTATCAACATGGGCCCGCAGCATCCCTCCACGCACGGCGTGCTTCGCGTGAAACTGAAGCTCGACGGCGAAAAAATCGTTGATTCGGAATGCATCATCGGCTATTTGCACCGCGGCGTTGAAAAAATCGCAGAGCACCGCACTTACCAGCAATTCGCGCCGTACGTTGACAGAATGGATTATGTCGCCGCGGTGTCAAACGGGTTGGGATATTGCGAAGCGGTAGAAAGGCTGATGGCCGTGGAAGCGCCGCCGCGCGCGCGCGTGATCCGCACAATTCTAACGGAATTGCAACGCATCGCTTCGCATCTGGTGTGGTTGGGGACGCACGCGCTTGATATTGGCGCGCTGACCCCGATTTTTTATTGCTTCCGCGAACGCGAAGAGATCCTCAAAATTTTTGAGAAGTATTGCGGCGCTCGGTTGACGACGCACGCGTTCCGCATCGGCGGCCTGCAATATGAGGCCTACGACGAGTTGGAGAAGGACACCGAGCGCTTTTGCAAAGATTTCAAGCACAAGGTGGACGAGTACGAGACGCTGCTCACCGACAACCGCATTTGGCTCGGCCGGACGAAGGGCATCGGCGTAATCTCCGGCGAAGACGCCATCGCCATGGGCGCGACCGGGCCGGTGTTGCGCGCGAGCGGCGTGCAATGGGACATCCGCAAGGCCGCGCCGTATGCCGCGTACGACCGATATGAGTTCGACATTCCAACGGGGAAGAACGGCGACACGTTCGATCGTTACATGGTGCGGATGGAAGAGATGCGGCAGTCGGCGCGGATTTGTTTGCAGGCCATCGAAAATATTCCCACCGGCCCGATTATGGCGCGCATCGGAAAAGTGCTGAAGCCGCCGCCGGGCGAGGTGTATCACGCGATTGAAGCGCCGAAGGGCGAGCTGGGTTACTACATTGTGAGCGACGGCACAACGCAGCCGTATCGCGTGCGGATTCGTCCGCCGTCATTCGTGAATTTGCAGGCGTTTGACAGGATGGCGCGCGGGCATCTGGTTGCGGACGTGGTCGCCATCATCGGGACGCTGGATATTGTGCTCGGCGAAGTGGATCGCTGAGGTTCTTTTGATGAGAGGTTTGGGAGCTGAACGCAAGCAATGCTGAATGAGCTTTACACATTCTTCAAGCCGCACCTGCTGCCGCTTCTGTTCGCGGTGGTGATTGTGGCCGTGCTGCCGCTGCTGGCGGGCTACGTCGTGTTGCTGGAACGCAAAGTGATGGCGGACATGCAGGCGCGGCTCGGGCCAATGCGCGTGGGACCGCACGGGCTGCTGCAGCCAATTGCTGATGCGCTAAAACTTCTCATCAAAGAAGACATCATTCCTGAAAATTCGGACAAATGGATTTTCTGGCTTGCGCCGCTGCTTTCGGTGACTGCAGCGATGCTCGCTATGGCTGCGCTTCCGTTCGGGCCATTTTTCCAAATCGCAAACCTGAACGTTGGGCTGCTTTTCGTTCTGGGCGTCAGCTCGATGGGAATTTTCGGGGTTGTGCTGGGCGGCTGGGCGTCAAACAGCCACTATTCACTGCTTGGCGCGCTACGCAGTTCGGCGCAACTTGTGAGTTATGAAACTGCCGCGGGCATGGCGCTTGTTACCGGAGTGATGTTGGGCGGAACGCTGAATACGCGCGGGCTCGTGGAGGCGCAGTCCAAAGGGCATATGTGGTTTATTTTTCTGGCGCCGGTCGGATTTTTCCTGTACCTCGTCGCATCGATTGCGGAGACAAACCGCGCTCCGTTTGACATGCCGGAAGCGGAGTCCGAACTCGTCGCCGGATACATGACTGAGTACAGCGGCTTCCGCTGGGCGCTTTATTTTCTTGCGGAATACACGAACATGATCGTCGTCGCTTCGATTGCGACGACACTTTTTCTGGGTGGGTGGCTGCGGCCATTTTCAAATTGGCACCGGGCCGATTTTCTGGATTATGTGCCGATGCTGCTCATGCTTTTGGTCGCCGGTTATTCGCTTTACCGCGCGCCGAAGCAGCCCGTGGCAGTGCAGAAAATATTTATGGTGGCCGTGGCTGGGTTGTGCTTCCTGCTGGCGGTGATACTTGGTCTGCCGCAGTTTGCGCCGGCGGGCAGCGCGTTTGTGGCGATGAAACCCGGAGTTCACGGGGCGTTCTGGTTCCTGCTGAAAGTCGGGATGTACCTGTATTTGTTCCTATGGCTGCGGTTTACATTCCCACGATACAGGTTTGACCAGTTGATGAAGCTCGGCTGGCATCTGCTGATTCCGGTTTCCATCATCAACGTGTTCAGTCTTGGCGTCGCGTTGTACTTGCACCGGACTCCGGAGCAGGGCGGCTATGGATGGGCAATGTGGTCCTCCATCGGAGTGACGACGGTGTTCACGCTGATTATTGCTGCGTGGCTTTTGAAGAAGAACGAGGAGCCGCCTGCGGCACCGGCAACAGATAGACTTTGAGGAAGTTTATTTGGAGACAATGAATTTGATGGGACCAATGAATGTTTGACAAGCTCTCATTCTATTTCTTCGCCGGGCTGGCGGTGATTTCCGCCATCCTAGTGGTCACGCGCCGGAACGCCGTGCATAGCGCGATTTTCTTGATTACAGTGCTGCTGGCGACGGCGGGGATTTTTTTGGAGTTGCACGCCGAGTTCCTGTTCATCGTGCAGGTGATTCTGTACGTCGGCGGGATCATGGTGTTGTTTGTCTTTGTGATCATGCTGGTGAATCTGGACGTGGCGATCCGGCAGATACAGTTCAACAGGATGTGGCTAGTGGCGCTGTTGCTAACCGTGGTGCTGGGTGCGCAGGTATACATGGTGTTCCATTACGCGCACACGGGGGTGACGGAACCGATTTTTCACATGCAGCCGGCGCCCGCGGCGGCGCTTGAGCCGAACACGGAATTAATCGGCGATACGCTTTTCGGGCAATACATGCTGCCGTTTGAGATCGCGTCAATCCTGCTACTTGTTGCGATGATTGGCGCGGTGGTGATGGCGAAACGCAGGGTGTAAACGATGCTCTCTATTTCACACTATCTGGTGTTGAGCCTGGCGCTGTTTACGATTGGCGTGGTCGGCGTGGTAACGCGCCGCAACGTCATCATTATTCTGATGAGCATCGAGCTGATCCTGAACGCGGTGAACATTAATTTGGTGGCGTTCTCACGGTTATTTGGCGATACGGCCGGGCAGGTGTTCGCGATTTTCATCATCACCGATGCAGCGGCGGAGGCGGCGGTCGGGCTCGGCATTATGATCGCGTTTTTCCGCAATCGTGAGACGGTGCTGGCGGACGAAATGGATTTGCTGAAATGGTAGCCGGTTCCTGAAATGGCGAACGGATATTTTCTCGATCACATCTGGCTGATACCGCTTTTCCCGGCGGCGGGCGCGCTGCTTATGCTGCTCGTTGGGAAGCGCTTGTCGAATGCAATCGTCAGCGCGCTGTGCGTGGGCAGTGTGGGCGTGTCGTTTATTTTTGCTGTGGGCGCGGTGTGGAAATTGCTGGCGATGCCGGCGGAGAACCGTTTTGTGCAGACGATTCTCTTCGATTGGGTGCCGGCCGGGTGGATGCACAACGCCGCGGGGCAGTTGATGCGGTTCGACGTGCCGTGGGGATTGATGCTGGACCCGCTGAATTCGGTGATGGTGCTTGTCGTTACCGGAGTAGGGCTGCTAATCCACATTTATTCCGTGGGTTACATGGGCCACGAAGGCGGCTACTTCCGTTTTTTTGGCTATATGAATCTTTTTATGTTCTCGATGCTCACGCTGATCCTCGCGAACAATATGCTGCTGATGTTCGTTGGTTGGGAGGGCGTGGGGCTTTGCAGCTATCTGCTGATCGGATTTTATTTTCAGAAGAAGTCGGCGAGCGACGCGGGGAAAAAGGCGTTCATCGTCAACCGCGTAGGAGACACCGGATTTTTGCTCGGATTGTTCCTGACGCTCGGAGTTCTGGGCACAATTAATTTCCATGAAATCAGCGGCTCGATTTCCGCGGGGCATTTTCAGATTGGCGCTCCGGTGATGACGGCCATCGCGCTGCTGCTGTTTGTCGGCGCGACTGGGAAGTCGGCGCAAATACCGCTGTACGTGTGGCTGCCGGACGCGATGGAAGGCCCGACCCCGGTGAGCGCGTTAATCCATGCCGCGACGATGGTGACCGCGGGCGTGTACATGGTCGCGCGAATGAACGCCGTGTTTCAGCTTTCACCGATTGCGATGGATGTGGTCGCGGTGACGGGCGCGGCGACGGCGATCTTCGCGGCTTCGATGGGTCTGGTGCAGAACGACATCAAGCGCGTGCTGGCGTATTCGACCATCAGCCAATTGGGCTACATGTTTCTCGCGCTCGGTGTGGGAGCATTTACGGCGGGGATTTTTCACTTGATGACACACGCGTTCTTCAAGGCGCTGCTCTTCCTTGGTTCGGGCAGCGTGATCCACGCGATGTCCGGAGAGCAGGACATGAGGAAAATGGGTGCGTTGTGGGGCAAGATCCCCACGACGGCGAAAACATTTTTTGTGGCCACGCTGGCAATCGCCGGAATTCCGCCGCTCGCCGGATTTTTCAGCAAGGACGCAATTCTTGGAGGGGCTTTTGAGCGCAGTCCGATTTTGTGGGCGGTCGGCTGGATCACCGCGGGCATGACGGCGTTTTACATGTTCCGGCTGGTGAATATGACTTTCTTCGGGAAGTCGCGCGTGGACGATGAAGTCGAGCACCACATCCACGAATCAACTTCCTCGATGACGATGCCGCTGATAGTCCTCGCGGTCCTGAGCATTATCGGCGGGTGGATTGGCTGGCCAGCGTCGCTGGGCGGCAGCGACCGCTTCGCAAATTTTCTCAGCCCCGTGATCGTGCATTATGCCGCCGAATCCGGTGGCGTAGAAGCGGCGCACAGCAACAGCTTTGAATATTTTTTGATGCTTGCTTCCGTGCTGATCGCGCTCGGCGGAATCTGGCTCGCGCGACAGTGGTATGTGAATCGTCCCGAAGTGCCGGACCAGATTGCCACGCGTTGGAGCCGGGCTTACCGCTTGCTGTACAACAAGTATTACGTGGACCAGATTTACGACGCGCTTTTCGTGAACCGCACGAAGGATTTGGGGACGGCGCTGGGCGCGTTTGACCGCAATGTGATTGACGGTGCGGGCGTGAACGGCGCGGGATTGGTTACGCGAATCATCTCGCGGATTTCGATGTGGGGCGACAAGTGGATTGTGGACGGACTGGTGAATCTTTCGGCGCGCATTGTTTGGGTTTTTAGCTGGCCCATGCGGATGATTCAGACCGGAGTTGTTTCCGGATACGCGCTGATGATCGTTCTGGGATTGATTGCGCTGCTTGGATATTACTTGCACCTGGTGCGGTTGCCGGTGCGCTGAAGGCGAGGGAAGAGGAATGGAGTTCTATCACGGTCACATCCTCAGCATTGTCTTGCTGACGCCGCTTGTCGGCGCGCTGTTGATGCTTTTCGTCCCGCGCTCGTGGGACAACTTCCATCGCATCTGGGGCAACCTGTTTGGCCTCGCGGGAATTGCCGTTGCGCTGCCACTAATCTGGTGGTTCCAACCGCATTCTTCGCAGCGCTATCAATTCACCGAGAGCGTGGATTGGATCCCCTCGATTGGCGCGAAATATACGCTTGGCATCGACGGAATCAGTTTCCTGCTGGTGATGCTAACCGTCGTGCTCGGTTTCCTCTCGATTCTTTCGGCATGGAATGCAATCCAGCCGCGTAAGAAAGAGTTTTATCTTTTGTTTTTGATTTTGCAGACAGGAATGCTGGGCGTTTTTATGTCGCTCGACTTTTTCCTGTTCTACGTTTTCTGGGAGATCACGCTGGTCCCGATGTACTTCCTGATTGGCATTTGGGGAAGCGACCGGCGGCTCTACGCGGCGATTAAATTCTTCCTGTACACGCTGGCCGGATCGGTGCTGATGCTGCTGGCCATTCTGGGAATGTATTTTAAATTCCATGAGATGAGCGGCGTCTACACTTTTGACGTCCAGATGCTTATGACCGGGACGCATTTGTTCCCGCTGGCGCTGCAGAAATGGCTGTTCTGGGGATTGTTCTTTGCCTTTGCGATCAAGGTGCCGATGTTCCCGTTTCACACGTGGCTGCCCGACGCGCATACGGAAGCGCCAACGGCAGGTTCCGTCATCCTGGCGGGCGTATTGCTGAAAATGGGCGCATACGGCTTTCTGCGATTCTCGATACCGATGTTTCCGGAGGCCGCACGAGGAGCAGCGCCGCTGATTGTCTTGCTCTCGTTGATAGGCATCGTGTATGGAGCGCTCGTTTGCATGATGCAAAAGGACATGAAGAAGCTCATCGCCTACAGTTCAGTGAGCCACATGGGCTTCGTGACGCTGGGGCTATTCGTGTTCACGCAAAACGGCATACAGGGCAGCGTGCTCCAGCAAATCAACCACGGAATTTCGACCGGCGCGCTCTTCCTGATTGTCGGCGTGCTGTACGAGCGGCGGCACACGCGCTTGATATCGGAATTTGGCGGGCTCTCCACGCCGATGCCGAGCTTTGCCGCGATCTACATGATCATCACACTTAGCTCGCTCGGTTTGCCACTGTTGAATGGGTTCATCGGCGAATTCACGATCCTTAGCGGCGTGTTTGAAGTGAACAGGATGTGGGCGGTGTGGGGCGTGTTGGGCATTGTGCTGGGCGCGGCGTATTTGCTTTGGCTTTATCAGCGCACGATGTTCGGTCAAGTGACGAATCCCGCGAATGCGAATCTGCCGGATTTGAATCTACGCGAATATGTGACGCTCGTGCCGCTGGTGCTGTGGGCGTTTTGGATTGGGCTATATCCGAAGCCGTATTTCACAATTTTGGAACAGCCGGTAAAACAGATCGTTGAGCAAGTGCAACCTGATTATTACAAGCCACAGGCAGCCCCGGTGGCGCAATTGCCCGCGGGGACTGCGGCACCGGCTCAGTCTCCAGTTCAGGTTCCGGTTTCGGCGCATTAGGGGAGAGAATGACCGCAATATTACATTGGCTGGCCAATCTGCTCGGGTTCATGAAAGATGAGAATTTGATTCTCATCAAGCCGCAGTTGATGCTCGCCATGTTTGGCATCGCCATCCTGCTGACAGATTTCCTAATCGAGCCCGGCCAGAAAGCTTTCAACGCACTTCTGGCGATGATGGGAGTGTTTTTTAGCGGATGGTCGCTGTGGCAGCTTCGCGGGGCCGTCGCAGCGCACGACGAATTAAGGGATCCCCTCCTTGGCTTTGGCGGTTCACTGAAGATGGACAGTTTTTCTCTTTTCTTCGGCGGAATCTTTCTCGCCGCCACCGCACTCGTGATTTTGTTATCGGTCCGCTACCTCGAGGTCGAGGAGGAAAACCACGGCGAATTTTACGCGCTGATGCTGTTTGCGACGATCGGCATGATGTTCATGGCTGAGGGTTTTGACCTCGTCGTGCAGTTCATTGGTTTGGAGACAATGGCCATCAGTTTTTACATCATGGTTGGCTTTCTGCGGCGCGAGCGGCGCTCGAATGAAGCCGCGCTCAAGTATTTGCTTCTCGGCGCATTCAGTTCCGGGATTATCGCGTATGGGTTTTCTCTACTTTACGGACTCGGGGCATCTCTGGGCGATCCTCGTATCCCCTCAACAAATTTGTACGCGATAACGAATGCGATTATCCACCGTCCGGGCACCAATCCATTGGTGCTATTGGCTTTGGTAACTGTGGCGGCTGGGCTCTTTTTTAAGATTGCGGCGGTGCCGTTTCACCAGTGGGCGCCCGACGTGTATGAAGGCGCGCCGACGGTGACGACCGCTTACCTGAGCGTGGCGTCAAGCGCCGCGAGCTTCGCGCTGCTGCTGCGGCTTTTTCAGACCGCATTCTGGCCCGTGCGCGATCATTGGGTGGGGTTATTGGGAGTGGTCGCGGTCGCCTGCATGACGGTCGGCAACCTCGCCGCAATTACCCAGACAAATATCAAACGCATGTTGGCCTACTCATCGATTTCGCACGCGGGATATATATTGCTTGGCCTGGTTGCGGCGGGATCGGGGCCGACAGGCAATGAGACGGGTTTGCGCGGCGTGATGTTTTATTTGTTCGCGTACGCGTTTATGAACCTGGGCGCATTCGCGGTGGTGATTATCCTGCGGCGAAAAGGATTGATTGGCGATGAGCTGGATGACCTGAACGGCTTGATCCATCGCAGTCCGATGGCGGCGGTGCTGATGCTGATTTTCATGCTGTCGCTTGCGGGAATTCCTCCGACAGTTGGATTCCTGGGGAAGTATTACATTTTCCTTTCGCTGATCCAGACGGGCCACTATTACCTGGCGATTTTCGGCGCGGTGTATGTGGTTCCAGCGCTTTACTACTATTTCCGGATTATTGTGCACGCGTTCCTGAAGGACAGCACGGACCCGGTGAAGCCCGCGTTGAATGTGTGGCAGACGATTGCGCTGTCGGTTTCCGGATTTGTTGTCTTGGCCGCCGGGATTTATCCCGAGCCGTTCATCAAGCTGGCAAACTATTCTATTTTCCTGCCATTTGGCCCCCTTGGCCGCTGAAAAACAAACCGGTTCGGCCCCAAGCTCCCCGCGCAATACACCTACATCTGACGCGCGGACGGTTGCCTCGGTCATCGAGCTGCCTATCATCCTAGTTGCCGCCGTTGTGGTGGGAGGTGGATTGGGGCACTTCGTTGACCGTTGGCTTCACAAGGACTCATTGTTTACCCTGGTTCTCGGTGGATTCGGTTTCGCAGCCGGAATCACCGAAGTATTGCGCCGATTGTCTCGCGAGGAAAAACGGGAGGAAGAAAGCTCAAATAACAAAGGCAATGGCGGGCGATAACTATCGCGGAGCGGAGCACCGCATTGAGCGATTGACTCTAGCTCTTGGGATACTCGGAGGGATGGCCACTCTGTGGCATTGGGGCTGGCGGGCAGCTCTCGGCGTGGCGATAGGCGCAGGACTTTCCTGGATCAATTTCCGCTGGCTTAAGACTGGAATTTCTACCCTTGCGAATCTTTCCAATGTTGGTGTCGGGGACCAAGCCCCCAAAGTGCCGCGTAGTGTGTACATAAAGTTCCTCGGCCGGTTCGTTTTGTTGCTTGTTGCTGTCTATGTTATTCTTTCGCGTTCGCTCCTTCCCGCCGCGGCGCTGCTTGCGGGGCTTTTTGCGGTTGTGGTGGCCGTGATGGTGGAAATAATTTACGAGATTGCGCGTGGCGGAGCGGTCTGAGCCAAACGGGCTTACGAAAGGCTTATGGAAGAGCACATCCTCGGAATTACGAAGGTGGTGAATTTCCTGCTGGGCAAGCCTGTGGCGGCATTGCTCGCCGCGCTGCATATTCGGCCTGCTAACCCTGAATTTCCGATTCCGAATCACGTGGCGATGGAGATTCTTGTCCTTGTCCTTGCTGCGCTGTTCTTCATTTGGCTGAAGGGACGGCTTTCGGTTCAGAGACCAGGGGCTATTCAGCAATGCATGGAAGCCGTGCTAACCAACCCAATGGGCGTGGGCGTCCGCGATCTCCTTCAGGAAAACGTCGGACATGACGCGAACCGTTACGTTCCGATGATCGGGAGCATCGGGCTCTTTGTCCTCTTCTGCAACCTGATAAGCCTCGTGCCCGGCTTGGAATCTCCTACGGCTACGAGCTCCGTGCCGCTCGGCTGCGCGGTTGTTGTTTTTCTCTATTACAACTGGGTCGGATTGCGGCATCACGGGCCACTGCGATACGGGAAACAATTTTTGGGCCCGGTATTACCGATGGCGGTCATCATGTTCCCCATCGAAGTGGTCAGCCATTTTGCGAGACTTCTTTCGCTCACTGTTCGTCTCTGGGTGAATATGCTGGTTAGCGAGTTGCTGTATGGTCTATTCCTCGGACTGACGCTGGCACTTTTTCTTTTTACGCGAGATCTGGGAACTGCTGGCTATCTGGCCGCGCCGATTCCAGCCTTGGTGCCCATCGTTTTTATTTTGCTTCATATCTTTGTCGGCCTTTTGCAGGCATTTGTATTCACACTTTTGCCCGCGATCTACATTGGTGGCGCAGTAGCAGAGGAACATTAGTCGCTTATTCGGCATGATCGCCGTTCAGTGTGATCCCGGCTGTACGAGGGATGTCCGGGAGCCACCACCTGTCGGCAATTTCATAAGGGAGGACGACACGATGAAGAGGTTCGCTACGGTTTGTCTTGTGCTGTTGGCGGTGAGCTTGCTTGCACCGTCTGTATTTGCTCAAAGTGGCGCATCTTCGGGAACGAACTGGGTTTTGATTACGCCCGGGTTCGCAATGGCAATCGCTTCCGGGATCTGCGGCTACGCGCAGGCGAAAGCTACGGGTGCGGCCTGCGAAAGCATGGCGCGAAATCCGGGGGCAACAGCAGCAATCCGATTTGCGCTTATTCTAGCGCTCATCCTGATTGAGTCGATGGCGCTTTACACGTTTGCTTTGATCTATCTCCGCGTGAAGTAGGGCGTCAAAATACTTTTCGTTAAATGTTATATATTGACAAAGACTTCAAATGCCCGGGGGCGAAAGCCTCCGGGCATTTTCCTTTTGGAGCAACCGGCTTGAACTAAGGTCCTCATGGACTTCTGCTTTTACCGGTTGCGAAGGGATTAGCAGAAGCTACTTCAGCATAGTTGCGGCGCGGGCAGCGAAGTCAATGACGTAGTTGGGAAAAACGCCCAGAAAAATCGTGCCGACGGCCGCAAGTGTGAGCACTGCCGCGACACCGGCGGGCACTCGCTCCGCAGGGAAAGCACGTTTTGCGGGGCGCATGTACATCGCGACGATCACACGCAGGTAATAATAGGCGCCGATAATGCTGTTGAGCGCCATCAAGACGGCGAGCCAGATGAGGTGCGACTTCAGCGCGGCATCAAAAATGTAAAACTTGCCGAGGAAGCCTGCCGTCACCGGTAGACCGAGCAACGAAAGCAGAAAAAGGGAGAAACATGCCGCAGCGATAGGGCGCTGGCCGGCGAGACCTGCGTAATCGTCTAATTCCATGTGCCGCTCGCCGGGGCCGGAGAGCCAGGAAAGCGCGGTAAACGCGCCGAGCTTCATGAGCGCGTAGGCGGCGAGGTAAAAAAGCACGGCGGCGGTTCCCAGAGCGCTGTAAGCCGCAAATGCAACAAGGATGTAGCCCGCATGGGCGATCGAGCTGTATGCAAGCATTCGCTTGACGCTCGTTTGCACCAGCGCGGTGAGATTGCCGACGAACATTGTGACAACCGCGGAAATGTAAATCGCCCAGAACCACAGGCTGCCCGCGTGGTCAACTGTCATGTATGTGCGCAAGAAAAGCGCGAAGGCCGCGGCCTTGGGGCCGGTGGAAAGCAGCGCGGTCACGGGAGCGGGCGCGCCCTCGTAAACGTCGGGCGTCCAAAGCTGGAAGGGCGCCGCGGCGACTTTGAAGGCCAGCCCGACGAAAAGGAGCGCGAGGCCGAGCGCGAGGAGCGAGGGCTGAATTGTGCCGGCGTCAATCTTCGGGAGGGCGACGGTGCCGCTAGCACCGTAGATGAGCGCGACGCCATAAAGAAAAAAAGCCGTGGCGAACGAGCCGAGAAGGAAATATTTCAGCGCGGCTTCATTGGAGCGCGGAGAATCGCGGCGGTAACTTGCGAGGATGTAGCTCGCAATCGAGCTGATTTCGAGTCCGACGAAAGCGGTGATGAGGTTTTGCGCGCTTGCGAGGACGCCCATGCCTGCGGCGGCGAAAAGGACCAGCGCGTAGAATTCGCCGTGCGGCAGGCCTTCGCGGTCGAGATACGACGGTGCGGCCAAGATGGCGAGCAGCGCGACCGTGCCAATAATGGCGTGGATGAAAACGCTGAATGAGTCCACGCGCAAAAGTTCTGTGAATGCTGTGCCGGAGTTGCGCATCGGGAGCACGACGGCCACAAGCGCAGCGGCGGCGCCGAGCGCGGCCATCGCGTCGACTAAACGCCGGCCGGCGCGCCCGGCAAATGGCTCGATGACCATAATGAGGATGCCCGCGACGCAGAAGACGAACTCGGGCGCGAGACGCATCATGTCCTGTTGCGAGGGAAACATTAGCGGCCTTGCGCCTCCTGCGTTGAGGCAACTACTTGTGCATTTGTTGGCGCTGGGGGCAGTGCGCCGTGCATCGCGAAAACGGGCTGCGGAGCGTCGGTGCGTTTCATTTGATCAAATACCTGGCGCACGGATGATTCTGTGCGGTTGGTGATGAGCGGCGAGGCGACGCCCATGAATAAAATGATTGCGGCCATTACCCAGAGCATGCTGCGCTCGCGAACGTTGGCGTCGGGCAGCGCGCGATTTTTTTCGTTTGTTACGTCGCCGAAAAATGTGCGTTGGTAAGCCCACAGCAAGTAGAGAGCGGAGAAGATCACTCCGATGGCTGCGAAGATGGCCCAGCGGGCGTGCTGCTGGAAAGTGCCGTTCAAAATGAGGAATTCGCCGACAAAGCCGTTGAGCATGGGCAGGCCGAGCGATGAGAGGCTGACGAAAAGAAAAAATCCCGCAAGCACCGGCATCGGCGTGGCAAGGCCACCGAATTCGCTCATGTCATGCGTGTGGCGGCGGTCATAGAGCATTCCGACGAGAAGGAACAGCGCGCCGGTGGAGATGCCATGATTCAACATCTGGTAGAGCGCGCCCTGTGCGGCCGTCGCATTGAACGCGAAGATGCCGAGCACGACGAAACCGAGATGTGCCACTGAAGAATAGGCCACAAGACGTTTCAGGTCCGTTTGCACCAATGAGACGAGCGCACCATACAAAATGCCGATGATGGCGAGGACGGCGATCTCCGGCGCGAGTTGATGCGCCGCTGCGGGGAAAAGCGGCAAGCAAAAGCGCAGCATTCCGTAGGTGCCCATTTTCAGAAGAACGCCCGCGAGCATGATGGAGCCTGCGGTCGGGGCTTCGGTGTGCGCGTCGGGCAGCCAGGTGTGGAACGGGAATAGCGGCACTTTGATCGCGAATGCGAGAAAAAACGCGGCGAAGAGCAGCATCTCTACATTCAGCGAGAACGCAACGCGGCCGGATTGCAGCGCCGCCTGGATTACCGGCAGCTCGAATGAGCCGGTCTTGTTGAAGAGCCACAGAATTCCTACGAGCATAAGGATGGAACCGAACATCGTGTACAAAATAAATTTGACCGCCGCATAAATGCGTCGCTCGTGACCCCAGATGCCGATGAGGAAATACATCGGGATGAGCATCACTTCCCAGAACAGGAAGAAGAGAAACAGGTCAAGAGACACGAAGACTCCGATGACGCCCGCCTCGAGAATCAGCAGGGAGATGAAGAATCCTTTGGCGCGCTGATTGATAGAGTTCCATGATGCAAGGATGGCGATGGGCGTGAGCAGCGTCGTGAGGATGACGAGGAACAGGCTGATGCCGTCAATGCCGATGTGATAGTTGATTGGCGGCGAGGAGATCCACCTGCGCGCTTCCTCGAGTTGATACGAGGGTTCGGAAGAGTCGAATGCACGAATCAGCCACAGCGACAATACAAATTCCGCGACGGAGACAACGAGAGCGAGGCGCCGGATCCAGGCATGGTCGTCACCGCGCAACAAAAGGAGCGCGAGCGATCCGCCCACGGGCAGAAACACGAGAACCGAAAGTAGATGGCTCGAATTCACGCTATCTCACCGCCCGCCACAAAAGCAGGGAAACAAACGCGACGGCTCCGACAAGGATCCATGCGGCATAGCTGCGCGTGTTGCCGGATTCCGCGAGGCGAGTTTTGTCGCCGGTGTGCCGCGCCGCGTCCGCGACGCCATTCACCGTGCCGTCAATCAAGCGTTCGTCCACCGTTTGCCAGAGAACTCGTCGCGAAAACCAGATGAGGGGCTTGACGATCGAGGCCGCGTAAAACTCATCGACAAAATATCTTCCCTCGAGCAGGCGGTAGGGGCCCTTCATGGATTCAGCGAGCTTCTCCGGCAATTCGGTTCGCTCGATGTACATCCACCACGCGACGAGGAGTCCGATCAATCCGGCGGCGATTGCTACGGCCATGAGTTGCAGCTCGATGGAGCCCGCAGTTTCGGCGGGGCCTGTTGCGGTGACTACTATCCCACTGGCACTTCCGCTTGCGGTGGAGGCGGCGCTGAAAACCGGGGCTAGAAAGCCTGCGAAGTGGTCTTTGCCGCCCCACAGGGCGGGAGCGGCGAGCCAGCCGCCAATGAGACTGAGCAAAGCCAGAATGGCGAGAGGCGCGAGCATGTTTATCGGCGATTCGTGGACATGAGTCTCGTGCTCGTTATAACGCGCGCCGCCGTGAAACGTTTGGAAGATCAGCCGGAACATATACAGCGAAGTCAGCAGCGCGGTGAGAATTCCGACGGCCCACAGCAAAGTGCCGCCGTACGGACTGAGATATGCGGCGGATAGAATTTCGTCTTTGCTGAAGAAACCGGAAAAACCTGGGATGCCTGCGATGGCGAGGGTTGCGATGAGCATTGTCCAATATGTCCACGGGATTTTTTTTCGCAGGCCGCCCATGTGGCGGATGTCCTGCTGGCCGCCCATCGCGTGGATTACACTTCCCGCCGCGAGAAAGAGGAGACCTTTGAAGAAGGCGTGGGTCATCAAATGAAAGATGCCCGCGGAAAATGCGCCAACCCCGCAGGCGAGAAACATGTAGCCGAGCTGGCTGACAGTGGAGTACGCGAGGACCTTCTTAATGTCGTTTTGCACGAGGCCAATCGTTGCGGCGAAGAGCGCGGTGGCGCATCCGATTATCGCCACGACCAGCATCGCCGCGGGCGAATGCAAGAAAATTATGTGCGAGCGCGCGACCATGTAAACACCGGCGGTGACCATTGTGGCGGCGTGAATCAATGCGCTGACGGGAGTCGGGCCTTCCATCGCGTCCGGCAGCCAGACATAGAGTGGGATCTGCGCGGACTTGCCGCACGCGCCCATGAAGAGGAGCAGTGCGATCCGCGTCATCGTCCCGAATTGGCCGGAGGATTCAGCGGGCCAAGTGGAAGCGGAAGACATCACGGCGCTGAATTCGAGTGACCCGAAAGCACGGAACATTAAGAACATTGCGAGCAGAAAACCAAAGTCACCTATGCGGTTCACCCAGAAAGCTTTGTTGCCGGCATCGGTGGCGGACTTGCGCAGGAAATAAAAGCCAATCAATAGATAGCTGCACAGCCCGACGCCTTCCCAGCCGACAAACATCACGAGGTAGTTGGCGGCGAGCACGAGGGTAAGCATGAAGAACATGAACAAATTCAAATAAGAGAAGAAGCGCGCGTAGCCGCCTTCCTGCGCCATGTAACCGGTGGAATAGATGTGGATGAGAAAGCCGACTCCGGTGACGACAAGCAACATCACCATCGTAAGCTGATCGACCTGCAGCGAATAGTCGGCGCGGAAATTTCCGGCTGCAATCCAGGTAAAGTAGGTTTTCACCCAAGGAATGCTGGAAGGTGCAAGCGACAGAAATTCACGGAATAATTCAGCGGCGGCAGCGAATGACAATCCGGCGGCGCCCAGCGCGACTGAATTTGTCGCCGCGCGAGGCCAGCTTCGTCCGAAAATGCCGTTGATCGCCGCACCTAAGAGCGGCAGTGCCGGAATGATCCAGAGATAGTTGAGGACGGACATTAGAGCTTGAGTTGATCCACGCGCTCAATGTTGAGCGATTTCCGGTTGCGCGCGATAAGAATCACAATCGCGAGCCCCACAGCGGCTTCCGCCGCCGCCACTACAATCACAAAGAAAACAAAAACTTGTCCCTCCAATTGGCCGAGCACACGGCTGAACGCGACGAACGCCAGATTCACGGCGTTGAGCATCAATTCGATGGACATAAACATCGTGATGATATTGCGCTTGAAAAGAAAACCGACGACTCCCAGTCCGAAGAGGACGGCGCTCAGCACGACGTAATATGAGAACGGGACCATTGTTTGTTCTTGGTCTAATCCTTTTGGCCTTCGCGATGGGCGAGCACCACGGCTCCCAGGATCGCGACGAGAATCAAAATCGAAGTCAGCTCAAATGGAAACAAATAATCCTTAAACAGCAGCATGGCCAGCGGGCGCGTGGCGGATTCCGCCAAAGGAGCGCCAGGCGCGCTGGAGCCTTCGTGCGCGACCCAGTAAACGAGGCCCGCGCCGAGTACCGCGGCGAGCGGCAAGCCAACGTATGCAGCCATGCGGCTGAAGTTCGTGCGCTCTTCTTCGCCGGCGTTGAGTAACATAATTACGAAAATAAAAAGCACCATGATTGCGCCAGCGTACACAATGATTTGTACCGCGGAAATAAATTCGGCGCCGAGCAGAAGATAAAGTCCGGCGAGCGCGACCATAACGACGATGAGCGAAAGCGCGCTGTGGATTGGGTGTTTCTGGAGAATCAGGCTTACGGCGCCAGCAACGGCGATGGCGGCAAGCGCGAAGAAAAGCAGCGTGGTCATTTGCGCGTCACCACCAACGCCAGGCTTGTGAGCACCACGTTTGCGAGCGACACGGGGAGCAATAATTTCCATCCAATGCCCATCAATTGGTCATAACGAAGCCGAGGAAGAGTGCCGCGAACCCAAACGTAAACAAACAGGAAGAAGAGAACTTTGGTCAGAAACCAGAATGGGCCTTGTATGAAAATTATCGCGAATGACATCGAAGTGAGCGCGCCAACTCCGATGAGAACCAATCCGAGCACGGGCAAAACAATTTTGCCCAACGACGTTATGTAACGGATGCCATCCCATATAAGCATTGCGCCACAAATCACGAATACAGCCGCGGGGAAGTACATTGTCGCAGACCATGCGCCGGAAACCGGGAAGGGCGATAGCCAACCGCCGAAGAAAAGAATTGTCGCGAGGCAGGAGACCGTAATCATGTTTGCGTACTCGGCCATGAAGAACATCGCGAACTTCATGCTCGAATATTCGGTGTGGAAGCCGCCGACGAGTTCCTGTTCGGCTTCGGCAAGATCGAAGGGAGCGCGATTCGTTTCCGCGACGGCGGCCATGAAATAGCAAAAGAATCCGAGGATCTGCGGCGCGGGGCCCGCGATCAGATTCCAGCGCGGGATGTAATGCCACCAGCCGCTTTGCGACTCGATAATTTCGCGCAGGCTGAACGAGCCCGCCATCAACAGAACGCCTACGACGGAGAGCGTCAGCGATAGTTCATAGCTCACCATCTGCGCGGAGCTGCGCAGGCCGCCCAGGAGCGGATATTTGCTGTTGGAGGCCCAACCCGCGAGCGCGACGCCGTAAACGCCAAGCGACGTGATTGCAAAAAGGAAAAGCAGGCCTAGATTCAGATCGCTGATGCCTATCGAGGTCTCATGGCCGAACAACATTATTTTCCCGGGGCCGAATGGAATCAGGCCCAGCGCGGTAAGTGCGACAGCAAACGCCAGCAGCGGCGCGAGGATGTAAACGAATTTGTCCACGCCCGAGGGCATGGGGTCTTCCTTCATGATGAATTTAATTCCGTCCGCGAGCGGCTGCAGAAGGCCGTGCGGGCCGACGCGATAAGGTCCCCAGCGCGACTGGATGTGCGCAACAACCTTGCGCTCGAACCAAGTGAGATACGCGAGAGCCGTGAGCAAGAGGACAAGCATGATGACAGTCTTCACGACCGAAGTGGCGAGCAGCGAATGCTGGGTGAGAAATTCGCTCACGGCTTGACCTTCGCTTCGCCGGCTTCGATAAGAGATGGAATCATCGTGAAATAGCGGCTAAGCGAGCCGCTTGTGAAGAGTGTGTCATGTGCCGAGAAAATTGCTCCTGCGGACGCGGGGGATGCTGCGCCGTCAATGGCGATTCGTGGAGCTGACATGGCCTCGCCGCCTGTGAGGAGCGCGGGGAGTGCGACGTCATATCCAGCAACGTTTGCGCGGATTTCTTCAAAGGCTGCTTCGGGCGAGCGCATTGAAATTGGCCTGCCCAATCCATGCCTCGCTAATTGGTGCGAGAGAATTCGGAGCAAATCGAAATCCGTCCGCGCGCCGACGGGATCCATCGCGCGTTTCTGAATCTGCACTTCGCCAGCCGTGTTCGTTAGCGTGCCGTCTTTTTCGTAGCTGCATGCCGCAGGGAGAACGACGTCCGCAAGCCGCGCGGTTTCCGTCATGAAAAGTTCGTTCACTACCAAGAATTCAAGCCCAGTAGGGCGCTCTCCATTATTCACGTTGAACGTTTTTGAAGGATTGGCGCCAACAACGTAGAGTGCTTTCAAGCTGCCACTTTGGGCAGCGGCGAGCATTTCGCTGGCGCTCAATCCCGAGCGGGAAGATAAGTCAGCGTCCCAGAGATTGCTGAATCGCGCGCGGACCGCGCTGTCGGAAACCATGGAATAACCTGGAAAACGCGCGGGAAGCAGTCCCATATCGGAGGCGCCGCGCGAATTGCTGTAATCGCCGAGGGCCATGTAGCGTGCTCGCCCGACGAGCGACGAGCCGTACCTCACCAAATCGCGCACGGCCGCGCCGGAAATATTCGCCCCGAACAAAATGAAAACATCGGATTCCTTCGCGAGAGATTCCTTCAACGCAGCGAGCTCTCCCGGCGCCGAGCCTTCGCCTGTTGCCAGCCAGTGCAAGGCGGCGGCTTCGCCGAATTGTGACGCTACCGAGATTTTTGCTTTTCGGTCGAGCGCAGAAGGCTGCGCGTTCAACACATAGAGCCGCGCACCGTGGTGCCTGATCGCCGCGCGGATTTGCCACGCGACAAGTGGATTCTGATTCGTCGCGTTATTGCCAATCAGGAGGATCGCGCGGGCGTCGCCGAGTTGTCGCATTGTTGCTGAAGCTGAAGCGGCGTTCGCTCCGAGCGCAGAGACAAGTCCGGCATAATCCGCGGTGCGATGATGGTCCACGTTATTCGTGCCGAATGCGGCGCGCGCAATGCGCTGCAGCAGATAATTTTCTTCATTTGTGGTGCGATTCGAGCCGATGAACCCGATTGCGCTCCCGCCGTTCTTCTTGCGAATCTCGGCGAGCCGCGAGGCGACTTCGCCGAGGGCCTCTTCCCACGTGGTCGGTTGCAACTTCCCGTCCCGGCGCACCATCGGGAGGCGCAATCGCTCGGGATGCTTTGTGAAATCGAAACCGAAGCGGCCCTTCGCGCACAGGAAGTCGCCGTTAATGCCGCTCAGATCGCGATTGTTTGCGCGGAGAATTTCATTGTTGCGAACGCCGAGCGTGACTTTGCAGCCGTTCGAGCAATGGGCGCAAGTCGTCGGCGCGTAATTCATTTCCCACGGGCGCGTCTTGTAGCGATACGTTCCGCTCGTCAGCGCGCCGACGGGACAGATGTCAATGCACATCCCGCATTCTTCGCATTCGAGACGATCTTCGCGATTGGGAATAATCACGGACTGCACGCCGCGTTGCCCGACACCAAGCGCTTTTACGCCCATTCCTTCATCGCAAACGCGAACGCAGCGGAAACACAGGATGCAGCGGGGAGCATCGTAATAAACCGCTTCAGACCATTTCTCTTCGGGCTGGTGATATTTTTCCTCGACGAAGCGGCTGGTGTCCGCGCCGTAGCGGAAGACCATGTCCTGCAGTTCGCACTCGCCGCCCTTGTCGCACACGGGACAATCGAGCGGATGGTTCGTCAGCAGGAATTCCAGCATGCCTTTGCGCGCGGCGTGAACTTGCGGCGTGTCCGTGCGCACGATCATGCCGTCCGTCGCGGTGAGCGTGCACGCGGTCTGCATCTTCGGCGCCTTTTCCACTTCAACGAGGCACATCCGGCACGCAGCCTGCAGCGACAGGCCGGGGTAATAGCAGAATGATGGAACCTCAATGCCAAGGCGCCGCGCCGCCTCAATGACGAGCGTGCCCGGCGCGACCTGCGTTTCGCGGTCGTTAATTTTTAGCGTGATGAGTTTTTGCTCCGCCATTTTTTCCGCAAATCGTTTAGTGCGCCGCCAAGACCTCCGCCGGCCTGAAGGGGCACCGGCCATTCAAATGTTGCTCGAATTCATTGCGCCACTTTTTCACGATGCTGATGGTGGGCATCGCGGCGGCGTCGCCGAGCGGGCAAAAAGTCTTGCCCAACATGTTTTTCGCGAGCTCCTCCACCATGTCAATATCTTCGGTGCGGCCAAATCCTTCGTGGAACCTGTCCAGCATTTTGCGCAGCCACGCGGTGCCTTCGCGGCAGGGGATACACCAGCCGCAGGATTCGTGCGCGTAAAAATGCATGATGCGCCGCGCGAGATCCACCATGCAGGTGTCTTCGTCAATTATCACAGTGCCGCCGGAGCCGAGCATCGAGCCGGCTTTGGCGACGGAATCGAAGTCCATGGCGATATCAATTTCGTTTGCGGCCAGCAGCGGACACGAACTCCCGCCAGGAATCACAGCCTTTAGTTTTTTTCCGCCGCGGACGCCGCCCGCGACTTCGTCAATCATGCGCTTGAGGTTGAATCCCATCGGCAATTCGTAAATTCCGGGGCGGTTTACATGGCCGGAAATCGAAAAGAGGCGGGTGCCACCGTTGCGCGGTGTGCCGAGACCCGCGTACCAATCCCCGCCTTTCAGAATCACGCTCGGCACAGAGCTTAGCGTCTCGGCGTTGTTGATTACTGTCGGGCAGCCGTACAGTCCAACGACGGCGGGGAACGGCGGCCGGATGCGCGGATAGCCTCGCTTGCCTTCGAGTGATTCCATGAGCGCGGATTCTTCGCCGCATTCATACGCGCCAGCGCCGGTGTGGACGACGAGATCGAAATCAAAACTAGTGCCCAGAATATTCTTCCCGAGATAGCCGCGCGCGTAGGCTTCGGCGACCGCGCCGTCGAGAATGTCCAGCACGATTCGATATTCGCCACGGACATAAATGTAGCCCTGATGTGAGCCGACGGCTTTTCCGGCAATCGCCATTCCTTCGATCAACTGGTGCGGGTCCATTTCGAGGAGCGGCCGGTCTTTGCAAGTGCCGGGTTCGCTCTCGTCGGCGTTCGCGATTACGTATTTCGGCTTGGGGATATCTTTTGGAACGAAGCTCCACTTCATCCCCGCGGGGAAGCCCGCGCCGCCGCGTCCACGCAGATTCGATTTCTTCGTTTCATCAATAATCTGCTCGGGCGTCATTTGCTTCAGCGCTTTTTCGAGCGCCTGGTAACCCTCGTTCTTCAAGTACACGTCAATCTTGTGCGAATCTTTAATGCCGAAGCGCCGGCTGATTACGGGGACTTCCGCGGGATGCCGCTCGTGGACGGAGCCGGACGTCCGCGGCGCGGGGGCGGGTTTCCGGCCTGCATCCAGTCCGTCAATAATTTGGTCTACGGTTTCAGGGGAAAGGTTTTCGTAGAAATCGTAATTCACCTGCATGGCGGGCGCGCCGGTGCAAGCGCCGATGCACTCGACTTCTTCCAGTGAAAACACGCCGTCTTTCGTGACTTCCTTGTGGCCAATCTCAAGCTTTCGTTGGACATGCTCGAGGATCTTATTGCCTCCGCGCAGCATGCACGCCACATTTGTGCAGACCTGCACGTGATACTTTCCGGCGGGCTTGCGCCGCAGCATGGAGTAATACGCGAGTGTTTCTGTGACCTGCAGGTCATTCAAATTCAGCCGGCGCGCGATCTCCGCAATCATTTCGTCGTGGATGGAGCCATAGGCATCCTGCGCGTAGAGAAGCATGGGGATCAGCGCGGAACGTTTGACGGGGTAGCGCGACAACAGCGTTTGAAATTTCGTCTCCAATGCCTCGGGGAGTTTCATCAGCGGTCCACTTCTCCGAGGATGATGTCAATCGTGCCGATGCATGCGACAACGTCAGCGATCAACTTGCCTTCCACTAATTTCGGCAGCGCCTGCAAATTCACAAATGACGGCGCGCGAAATTTGACGCGATATGGCTTTGGCGAGCCGTCGCTGACCACGAAAACGCCCAGCTCGCCGCGCGGCGATTCAATACGTTGATAAACTTCGCCCGGCGGCGGCGAAAACCCCTCTGTGAAAATCTTGAAGTGGTAGATGAGCGATTCCATCTCAGTTTTCATTTTTTCACGCTGTGGCGGCACGATTCCGGGCGCGTCGGTCCTAATCGGGCCTTCGGCGGGGATCTTGGGAATAGCCTGTTTCACGATTTTGATGCTCTCACGGACTTCGGCCACGCGAAGAACGTAACGCGCATAGCAATCGCCTTCCGTCCGGATGGGAACGTCAAATTCAAATTCTTCGTAACTGCTGTAGGGGAAGTATTTGCGGACATCGTAATTCACGCCCGTGGAGCGCAGAGATGGGCCGCTCATCCCGAGTGAAATTGCATCCGCGGCGCTGATAACCCCGATATCTTTTGTGCGCGCCCACCAAATGCGGTTTTTTGTGAGCAGGGTTTCGTATTCGTCCAAGCGCGGGGGCATTAATTTCAGGAACTTTTCAACGCGGTCGAGCCAACCGGGGGGCGGTTCGAGAGCCAGGCCGCCGATGCGGAAATAGCTGGTCATCATCCGTTGGCCGGAGACCATTTCAAAGATCTTCAGGACTTCCTCGCGCTCGCGGAAGCAGTAGAGAAAAACGGACATCGCGCCGAGGTCGATCGCATGCGTGCCGATCCAGACGAGGTGCGACGCGATGCGCGTCAATTCCGTGAGCAGTACGCGGATGTATTGCGCTCGTTTCGGAACTTCGATGCCGAGAAGTTTTTCGACGGCAAGGCAGTAGCCGAGGTTGTTTGAAAGCGGCGCGAGGTAATCAATCCGGTCGGTCAGTGTGATGGCTTGTGAGTAGGTCAATTTTTCGCAAGTTTTTTCGATGCCGGTGTGAAGGTATCCGATGTCGGGCGTAGCCTTTATTACCGTTTCGCCCTCCAGTTCCAGAATCACACGGAGCACGCCGTGCGTGGAAGGATGCTGCGGCCCCATGTTCAGGACCATTGTTTTGGCCGCGCCGGTGACTGTATTGACGGTCGCCGTGCTCATTACCGGCATCCCTCGACAGGATAATCTTTGCGCATGGGATGGCCTTCCCAATCGTCCGGCATCAGGATGCGCCGCAAATCGGGATGGCCCTCGAACCGAACGCCGAACATGTCAAAAATTTCGCGCTCGTGCCAATTAGCTGTCGCCCAGACTGGGGTTACGGAAGGAGCGACGGGGTCGCTGCCGTGCAAGCGCACGCGGAGCCGCAGCGTTACGCGGTGCGAAAGGGAAACCATGTGGTAGTTCAACTCAAAGCGCGGCTCGACGGGGAAGCGGTCAACGCCAGTGATGTCGGATAAAAAGTTAAAATCCAATTCCGCATCACCGGCAAGCAATTCCGCTACGCGCCGTAGATGCGACCTCGGAACGAGTAGCGTCCGCTCGCCGCGATATTCGGTGACTTCCGCGACAGAATGTGGGTCCCAGGCGCGCAGGCGCCGGGAGATTGGATCCTTCTGCAAATCTTCAAGTTCTGGCATGTATTTTGGTAAGCGGCGCGAGGCCTAGCGATTCCAGTCCAGCGCACCTTTCTTCCAAAGATAGACGTATCCTGCCATCAAAATACCGATGTACAGCAGCATCTCCACGAAACCGAACCAGCGCAGCGCGCGAAACACGAAGGCCCAGGGGTACAGAAAAATGGCCTCGACGTCGAACAAAATAAAGAGCATTGCGACAAGGTAAAACTTCACGGAAAAAGGCTCGCGCGCATCGCCGGACGGGTTGACGCCGCATTCATAAGCCTGCTGTTTGGTGCGTGAAGGCCGTCGATATCCAACGAGCATAGAAACCGCTACGAGCGCTGCCGAAAGCAGCACCGCCGCGAGCAGGTGAATCAGAAGCGGCGCATAACTTTCTAGAGGATTTCCACCCATCGGCCGAGACGTTATAATAACGGCCTGCCGCCGCACGGTCAAATGGCCATTCGAGGCCCTGCGGCGTCTAGTTCTCGGAACAAGAAAGAACTCTCACTTGGGAATTGGGACAAATTCCAGCATTCAGGCCGGCGGGCAGGCATTCGACGTTGAAACCGAAACTCGGTCGACAGGTTCGCCGGCTCACATTGTGATTGATACGACGGTTTACGTCCGCGGGCGCGTGATGTACCGGCGTGTGAAGGCGTTTGAAGAAACGGGCTTGACGGACCCGGCTGCGGTTTTGCACAAGCGCGTCCAAACACAGCACAGAAGCGTTGTCGAAGACATTCGGTCAGGCGTGTTGAAATTTGAGATACCGGGTACCTCAGGGGCACCCATCGCCTCTCAAGCGCCAATAGAGTTTCCGAAGGGCATTGAAGTCCGGTTGCTCAATGCGGGTTCGTGGCTCGTGCTGGCGACGGCTTCACTGAACATAGAGGTGCGCGGCCGCGCGACGAACAAGCCCGCGGCGGGAGTCACGGTGGAGGTAGTGCTGGAAGGAGCGGAGCCGCCATTTCGCATTCAGGCGGGCAGTGATCCTCATGGACTTGTATCGCTTGTGTTTCCAATGCCGAAGCTTGGCGCGACAGGCGGAGAACTGGTGATTCGCGCTTCGGGCGTGGCGGGACGGGACGAAATCCGCTATCGCTTGAAAACGAAAGCCGGCTCTGTGAAGAAAGCGCAATCGCAGTGAGCGGCGCGACTGAAGGACAGGGTCAGAGAGCGAATCCCACAGAAATCGAGATCACCGTTAATGGTGAGCTGAAGAATGTTTCTGCGGGGCTCAGCATTCCTCGATTGCTTGACCATCTTGGGATTCGCGTTGACCGTGTGGCGATTGAGCGCAACCTGACAATTCTTCCGAAAGTGCAATGGCAAGGAACGGTAGTTGAATCAGGGGATCGGTTCGAGATTGTCCACTTTGTCGGTGGCGGTTAGCGCCGGCGCTTCAAATTCGCCTTCCACGGTTTCCAATAATATTTTGGCCAGCCTTCGCGCACACCTTTGTGATCGTATGACGGGACATTGACGTGAACGAGATCAATTCTGCCGCCGCCCTTTGCTTTGCTGAAAGTGAGGACGAGGATTGAATCCGGCTCGGATTTCCTGAAAACGGAAGAACGCCACGCCTGCACGATCATTTTTCCCGGCACAATCAAGAGATTTCTACCTTGAATCGCGCCGCCCCACGCGCTCCATTTTCCACGAGCTTTAGCGCTTGTTTTGGCGGGCGCGCCGGTCATGGCGGAGTGCATCTTTGAGTCAAGAAATGTGCGGAACAATTCTTCGGGCGAGGCTGGGAGAACGACGGATTGTTGGATTGCGCGAGTCATGGTGTCCCCCAATATTCAAAGGCCGGCGAGCAAGTGGCCGAGCTTGGTTTTTTTCGTTGTGAGATAGATGCGCGTCGAATGTGAGGTGCGCGGCTGGCAGGGAACCCGCTCAATCACGCGGATGCCGGCCTTTTCGAGTTGTTCCACTTTGTCGGGGTTGTTGGAAAGAAGGCGCACGCGGCGGATTCCCAATTTGCGCAACACGGCAGCGGAAAAGCTGTAGTCGCGCGAATCGGCCGCGAATCCCAACTGTTCGTTCGCCTCGACGGTGTCCATGCCGCGATCCTGGAGTTCGTAGGCGCGCAGTTTGTTCATTAGGCCTATGCCGCGGCCTTCTTGCGGGAGGTAAAGCAGAATGCCAGATTGGGCGGCGCCGATTTTGCGAAGCGCCAATTCCAATTGCGCGCGGCAATCGCAGCGTTGCGAAGTGAAGACGTCGCCCGTAAGGCATTGCGAATGGATGCGTACGAGCGGCGCTTTGGCCTTGGGGCTTCCGTTGCGTGCGGATTTGGCCGGCGAGCCACGCATCAGGATGACTGCCGCTTCCATCGGGCCGGAGCCTTCCGCGCCGAGAATCGTGAATGAACCGAATCGCGTTGGCAGCTTTGCCCGAGCGATGATGCGCGGGGAGTGCCCTGGATTTTTCCGTTGCGCTTTTGGCGACGGATGAAGTTTGTTGCTCTTTCTTGAATTTGGTTTCCGCTTCATTTGGGGTTCTAAGTATAGCAGGCGGGCAAAGGCCGATGTCTTCATGACCGTCCAATGCGGCCCCAACCAGAAAAGTTTGACCGCAAGATTCGGATGGAATCTTCAACCGATGTCGACTTATTCTTGGTTCATGGCCACTATAGAATCACAATATAAACAACCACTTGATCTCGCATTCCGTACTGCAATCTCGTATCTCGAGGATCTTGACCAAGCGTCCGTCGCGACGACCACGGATCTTCAAACCTTGCGACAGCGGCTCGGCAAGTCGCTCTCTGTCGAAGGCACTCTTCCTGAACGAGTTGTCGCCGATTTGGTACGAGACGTGGAGGGCGGACTCACGGCTTCCGCAGGCGGGCGTTTTTTTGGTTGGGTGATCGGAGGCTCAGTCCCTGCAGCTCTGGCCGCCGATTGGATCACCTCAGCTTGGGATCAGAATGGCGCAATTCATGCGACCTCGCCAGCCGCGGGGGTCGTTGAAGAAGTAGTGGGCAAATGGTTGAAGCAAATGCTGGGACTTCCAGAACATGCCAGCTTCGCGCTCGTGACCGGCTGCCAGATGGCGCACACGACGTGCCTGGCCGCTGCGCGCCATGCGTTACTGGCGCGAGGCGGTTGGAATGTGGAAGAAAAAGGCCTCTATGGAGCGCCAACTATTCGAATTTTATCGAGCGGAATGCGTCATGGGACATTTGAGCGCGCGATCCGCCTTCTTGGCCTCGGGAAAGAACAGGTGAAAATTCTTGCGTCCGACGCACAGGATTGTTTGGAGCCAAATGCACTTGAGAATGAGCTGAGAAGGGATTCTCGTGTTCCGACAATTGTTTTGTTACAGGCCGGCGATGTGAATATCGGCGCCTTTGATCCGTTTGAAGAGTTGATTCCCATTGCGAAGCGCCACAATGCCTGGGTACACGTGGATGGTGCGTTCGGCCTTTGGGCCGCTGCAAGTCCAAAATATCGCCATCTGGTGAAGGGCGTTGAACAGGCGGATTCGTGGGCGACGGATGGGCACAAGTGGCTCAATGTCCCCTACGATTGCGGTTACGCATTCGTGGCAGATCCGGATGCGCACCGCAGCTCGATGACTCACCAGGCTTCATATTTGATGCACGAGGCTGATGCGCGCGACGAAATGGACTGGAATCCGGAATGGTCGCGCCGCGCACGCGGGTTTCCCTCCTATGCCGCGCTGCGTCAGCTTGGGCGAAATGGGGTTAGAGCCATAGTCGAAAACTGCTGCGCACATGCGCACTCGATCGTGATGGGAATCGGGGAGCTATCGGGCGCCGAGGTGATTTGGGAACCCGTGATCAATCAGGGGCTTGTAAGGTTTCTCGAACCGGCTCCGGGTGCAACGGAGGAAGATCATGACCGTCGCACGGACAAAGTTATTGCCGCGATCAACTCAACGGGTGAAGCGTTTTTCGGCGGGACAACCTGGCGCGGACGCCGCGCGATGCGCGTGAGCGTGAGCAGTTGGATGACTTCAGATGACGATGTCCGGCGGACGATCCAGGCAGCCAAGAAGGTTCTCGGGGCATAAATCAGTCGCTTGTTGTTCATGACACAGATGCACGACGTCCCTGATTCATCGCTGGAATTATGCAGTATCCACGCTCTTTACTTCACCGCCGCGATTGGCTAACGTAACCTGCATCGAGGCCGCATGAATTTTCTTACCGGCGATACCGGTCAGTTGTTATTCACCCTGTTGCTGAAAGTGGGGTCGGCAGCAGCAATCTCCGCGATCGTGGTCCGCTCGGCGACATTCCGAAAGGTGCTCTACACAGAAGTCCGCGATTATGACTTGAAAGTCAAGCTGATGCTTTTCTTGACGCCTCCGCTCGCTTTGGGCGTTGTCTTGCGCCTGATCGGGCCTGCGTATCATTTTGCCGATTTGATGGTTGAGGGGGCATTCATTCTCGGATTGCTCGGCGGAAGGGTTGTGGGGCCATTAGGTGGGGCAATTATCAGCCTGCCCGCATTTCTGGGCCACGAATGGCTTTCGATGCCTGCGGCGGCTACGGCGGGGCTTGTGGGTGGGCTGGTGCGCCAATTCATGCCGAACACAGAGGATATCTGGAGTTTTGGCCCTTTCACATTTTTGGGAATCCCTCGTTCGCTCATTCGGCTGGTAAGGAACCGGCAGATTCCATGGGGGATGGTGCCGATGACGGTAGCTGTCCTGCTGGAAGTTGCCCGTCAGGTGCTGGGCAAGGCGACGCACCTCCATCAATGGTTTTTCTACATCAACGCACCTGGCGCGTGGCAATTCGGACTGATTGTGGTGGCAACGATGATGGCCGTCGCGGTGCCGCTGAAAATTTGGAACAACACGCGCATTGAGATGAACCTCGAGCAGCACCAGCAATTGCTGCTGAAGGCTCGCATGGACGCGCTGACACGCCAGATTAACCCGCACTTTCTATTTAACACGCTGAATACGGTGGCCTCGTTGATTCGATTTGATCCGGACATGGCGCGCGTCGTGGTCGTGAAGCTGAGCAATATTCTGCGGCGCCTCTTGCGCAAGCACGAGACGTTTGTCGCGTTGCGCGATGAGTTGAGCTTTATTGACGACTACCTCGATATTGAAGTTGTGCGCTTTGGCCGCGAAAACCTGCAAGTCTATAAGGAAGTTGATGAGCGATCGCTTGACGCATTTGTGCCCAGCATGATGCTCCAGCCAATCATTGAGAATTCACTGAAGCACGGGCTGGCAGGGAAGCTCGAAGGCGGACAGATTTGCATCCGCACGACCATGGTTGACGGTCGGCTGGCCATCGAGATTGAAGACAACGGCGCGGGCATCCCCGAAGAGCGGCTTGGAAAGGTGTACGTGGATGGGATCGGGATCAGCAATGTCCACGAGCGGCTGAAGTTGCTCTATGGAGCCGACTTCCAGATGGACATCCACAGCCGCGAAGGGGAAGGGACCCGCATCCGGATTGAAATACCTGAGGTTGTGCCCACGCCGTCGTTGCTGTAACCCCGCCGTAGTCCTGTAACTCCCAGCTTCCCTGATTTCATGTTTGTCGATCACAGCGGATAGATGAAAAAAGGACTTGACAAAGGTCAGAAATTACGGTAATTTCTGTACAGACTGAAATAACAGAAGGAGCCGATGCCAAACCTAACTACAGTCCACAAGAAATTCATCCTCCACTGGGGAGAGATGGGAACCCGTTGGGGAATCAACCGCACGGTCGCGCAGGTGCACGCACTGCTCTATCTTTCACCGGAGCCGCTTGATGCGGACGACATTGCAAAGACGCTTGGTGTGGCGCGGTCCAACGTCAGCACGAGCTTGCGCGAGTTGCAGGGCTGGGGGATCGTGCGCGTGACGCATTTGCTCGGCGACCGGCGCGACCATTTCGTTTCGCTGACGGATGTGTGGGAGATGTTCCGCATCATCCTCGAAGAGCGGAAGCGGCGCGAGATTGACCCGACGGTGAAAATGCTCGGCGAGTGCCTGGAAGAAGTGAAGAAAGAGAACTCGACCGACACCTACACGCGGGAGCGGATCGAGGCGATGATCGAGTTCATGCAAACAATGATGATGATTTACGACAAAGGGCGGCTGATTCCGCGCGGTGCATTGAAGGCGATGTCTGTATTTCGCGGGTCGCTGATTCCGTTTGTGTCGGGATCGAAGAAGGCGAAGAAGCAGGCGCAAGGGTAGTAGCGGAGAATAATTATGATTTCGCTCGCATCCGAATTCACAGACGCAAAGGGACGTCACGCGCGCGGGTGGCTCTTCTACGACCGCGATTGCGGGTTTTGTACGCGGACTGCGATGTGGTTGGCGCCGGCGCTCGCGAAGCGAGGGATTGCAATTGCTCCGTTGCAGGATCCGCGCGTGGGCGAGTTGCTCGGGCTGAGCGATGAAGCGTTGCTGGTTGAGATGCAGGTACTGCTCGCAGACGATGCGGACAGCGGCAGGCAATACGGCGGCGCGGACGCCGTGGTCGCGCTGGCGCGCGAGATTTGGTGGGCGCGGCCGATTCTGTGGTTTTCAAAGTTGCCCGGCGGGATGCGCGCGCTCGGTGCGGGCTACCGATGGGTTGCGTCGCATCGGAAATGCGCGGCAACGCAGGGCGCGGCCGCACAATGCGCCACGATGAAGCCCGCTCGAGAGAATCGAACGGTAAAGCGAGTTGCATGAGGCACAGCGATGCGTTCAACGGCTACAGCCATGACTACAGCCAATGAGGGATCAAGCGTCGAGTCTGCGGTAGAACGGAATAATCTCCGCAGGTTCCGTGCAACAGTTGAATGGATTCCGCTAGTTTTCCTTCCCGTAAGCGTTGTTTTGATTCGCGAACACATCCAACCCTGGGTATTCATGTGGTTGCTTTCTGCCGCGACTTTTGCCGGGTGCAAGTGGCAATCGTTCTACGAGGCGCGCTTCGCGGCCCAACAAGCCGGCTGGAAGCGCAGCCTTGCGTTCCTGTTTCTGTGGCCAGGGATGAATGCTAGCAAGTTCCTGGACACGACTGAAGTGCCGCCAAAGGTCACAAAGCGTGAGTGGGGTAGCGCGGCTGCGAAAACGATTTTTGGCGCAGCGTTGATTTGGATTGTGGTGAGGCGTGTTCCGCAACCCATGCTTGCAGCGTGGGTGGGAATGCTGGGTCTCATCGCCCTTCTACACTTCGGAATATTCCATCTGCTATCAGTGGCGTGGCGAAGCGCAGGAGTTTGCGCAGAGCCGATTATGGTGAAACCACTGCAATCGCGTTCGCTCAGTGAATTCTGGGGAAAGAGATGGAATCTTGGATTCCGGCAACTTTCATACGGCTGGATTTTCAAACCACTGCAGAAAACCACAGGAGTCGCCGTAGCCACGCTCTGCGCATTCCTTGCATCCGGCTTGATTCACGACCTTGTTATTTCTCTGCCCGCACGAGGCGGCTATGGACTGCCAACCGCATATTTCATGATTCAGGGCATAGGCGTGTTGGCGGAACGATCTCCATTCGGCACACGCGTGGGACTCGGAACGGGAACCGTTGGCTGGGCGTGGATGGCGTTGCTGACGGCGGGACCGATTTATTGGCTTTTTCATCCGTGGTTTGCAATGCGAGTGATGGTGCCTTTTTTGCGGGTTATCGGAGCGGGGTGCTGACGTGAATACAACCGATAGCATGGAAAGAATACTGAGCATCGCGCTGTGGCTTGCAGGGATCGGGCATTTTTGCGTACTCGTCGCGAGCATGCAAGTGCCGCGCCAACTTCATTGGAAAACAGATCTCGCAAAACTGGAGCCGTTTAATCGCAAGTTGATGTGGACCTACGGAGGCTTCACGGTCTACACGATAGTCGCGTTCGGCGTGATGACGCTTTTGCTTCACGACGCGATGTTGCGCGGTGAGCGGGCTGCCCTGGCGTTGTGCCTCTTCATTGGAGTTTATTGGCTGCTGCGAATCATTGTGGACTTCACTTACTACTCGCATGAGGACTGGCCGAAGGGGAAGCAATTCGTAATCGGGCACACACTACTTACTCTTCTCTTCGTGTTTCTTTCGTCGAGCTACTTGACGGTTGCGGTTTGGAATTTTTCGGCTGGGAGGGCGAGATGAACATTCTAAGGTCGTGTCTTCTTGCGGCTGGATGCATCCAAGTGGCGATTGTGCTGGCAAATTTCTATCTTCCTGGGAAACTGCGGTACCGCGAAAACCTGGCGCGCGTAGCGCCGATTATCCGGCAAGCGTTTTTCGTGCATGCGAGCTATATTGTAGGAATTGTGCTCCTCTTCGCTGCCGTGACATTCGGATTTGCTAGTGAGTTGACGAGTGGACGCGGTCTCGGACGGTTTCTGGCCGCGGCGATGTGCGTTTTCTGGCTGGTGCGAGTTCCGGTGCAAGTTTTTTATTACGACGGTTCCTTGCGTCGCGCGAACCGACTGGGCGATGCGGCGATGCTCGCAGCGCTGGCGTTTCTCGCGGCGACGTATGGTGCGGCGGCCCTTGTAGCTTAGGGAAACGGGAGATTAAGTTATGCGCGTGGCGATAACGGGTGGAACGGGATTTGTTGGAGGACATCTCGCGAGGCGTTTGGTTGCGGGTGGGCACGAGGTGGTCCTGATTGCGCGGGGCGTGGATCATCGCGAGCCGGGGATATACAAACTGAAGAATGCTAAGTTTTTCGCAGAAGACCTGTCCAAAGTTGAAGAGCTAGAAAAAGCATTCGCTGGATGCGATGCCGTAGTGCATTGCGCGGGGATTAATCGCGAAATCGGCATGCAGACTTACCAGCGCGTGCATGTGGAGGGGACGCGCAATGTAGTAGAGGCGGCTCGGCGTACGGGCGTACACAAACTGGCGCTGCTCAGTTTTCTGCGTGCGCGGCCAAATTGCTGGTCGGGCTATCACGAATCGAAGTGGGCGGCGGAAGAGATTGTGCGCGCGTCCGGGCTCGACTACACGATTCTTAAGGCGGGTGTGATTTACGGGTTGGGAGATCACATGCTCGACCACTTGAGCCACGCGTTGCATACATTCCCAGTGTTTGCGCTGGTGGGAATGAAGGACAGACCTGTGCGGCCGCTGGCCGTTGAAGATCTTGCGGAAATTATAGAGGCATCGCTTACGGATTCGCGGCTCTCGCGAAAGACGATCGCTGTAACGGGGCCGGAAGAAATGCTGCTGGGCGAGGCTGTGCGAAGAGTCGGCGCGACAGTGGGAAAGAAACCTATGATGATCCGTCTGCCGGTGGTAATTCATCGGGTGATCGCGTGGTTTGCTGAAATTACGATGAAGATTCCTCTCGTTTCGCAAGCGCAAGTGCGAATCCTATCGGAAGGGATCGTCGAGCCTGCGATTGCTTGCGATTATTTGCCTGCGGATCTCCAGCCCACAACGCGGTTCACGCAGGATCAAATCCGGAAAGGGCTGCCGAAGGCGGGCGGGTTTGGGATTGCCGATTTGCGATGCTGTTTGAAGTCTTAGATGTAGGTGAGGCCTCTAGTGGAAAAGGAATTCGATGTTGTAACTGGAGCATTTGGATATTCGGGCGCGGCGATTGCGCGGAAGTTGCTCGCGCGCGGCCGCGCGGTTCGCACACTTACGAATCACGCGAAGCCCGGACATCCGCTCTCGGGGCGCGTCGAGGTTGCGTCATTGAATTTCACGGATGTCGCAGGCTTGCGGAAAAGTCTCGAAGGTGCGGATGTCCTCTATAACACTTATTGGATACGGTTTGCTTACGGTGGAATGACTTATGAGCGCGCAGTCGAGAATTCGCGCGTTCTGATTCGGGCTGCCAAGGATGCCGGCGTGCGAAGGATTGTTCACGTCAGCATCGCCAACTACTCGGATGATTCCCCGCTCGGGTATTACGCCGGAAAAGCGCAGGTGGTGCGCGCGATTCAGGAATCGGGGCTGAGATACGGAATTCTTTGTCCCACGGTTATTTTCGGCAATGGCGGAATTCTGATTAACAACATCGCCTGGCTGTTGCGGCGTCTTCCATTTTTTGCAATTCCGAATAACTCGAATTGCCGGATGCAACCGATTTTTGTCGAGGATATGGCGGAGCTGATGGTGCGGGCGGGCGCGCAAACCGAAAACACGATTGAGGATGCAGTGGGGCCGGAAATCTATTCATTCAAAGATTTGCTTAAATTGTTGGGCAAGATTCTTAACCAGAAAGTTCGGATTCTGAGAGTAAGTCCCAGATTGCTCGGTGTGATGGTCAAGCCGCTCGATTGGCTGACGGGCGACATCGTTCTTCAGCCGTGGGAGATCGAGGGTCTCGCCGCGAATGTGCTTGTTTCGAAGAGGGCTCCGCTCGGGTGGACGAAGCTCAGCGAGTGGCTCACGCTGAATTCGGACAAAGCTGGAGAGAAATACATCTCGGAACTGCAAACGCACTTCAGGAATCAAAATTAACTGCAAGATTGAATTCAGGCCCGAGCGGTGGAGGCGGTCGCGTTGAGGATTTTCTGATAATAGGCTTCGTACAGTGGAATTATGTCATTGGCGCAAAACTTGCGGCGGGCGCTGATGCGGGCCTGCTGGCCCATCGAGCGGCCGCGGTCGGCGCGCGAAAGGATGTCGAGAGCGAATTTCGCGGCGCCGGGGACGTCGCGCGGCGAAACGAGGTAGCCATCCACGCCGTTTTCGATAACTTCTGGCACGCCACCCACGTTCGATGCGATCACGGGGACTTCGCAAGCCATCGCTTCGAGCGCAGCCAGCCCAAATGATTCTTGGTCGCTGGGCAACAGGAACAAATCCGCGAGACCCAGTTTTTCGTAAACTTGATCCTGCTTGCCGATAAACAAAACGTCTCGCGAGAGTTTTTTCTGGCGCACAAGCCATTCGGCGGCACCGCGGTCGGGGCCGTCGCCAATCATGACCAGTCTTGCGGGCATTTTTTCTCGAACGCGGGCAAAGATTTCGACAACGTCGGTGATGCGCTTCACTGGGCGGAAATTGGAAAGGTGCATGAGGATTGGCTCCCCATTGGGCGCCCAGGCGGCTCGGGCCTTCGGATCATCGTTGCGATGATAAAAATCGCAATTTACGAAATTCGGGATTACTTCGATGGGATTCCGCGTCCCAAACTCGTCGACCGTGCGCTTCTTCAAATATTGGGAGATGGCTGTGACGCCGTCGCTCTGCTCAATGGAAAACTTTGTGATGGGCAGATAGCTGCGGTCGCTCCCCACGAGAGTGATGTCAGTGCCATGCAGAGTGGTGATGAACGGGAGCTTCCGCGGGAGCGCCATCGAACGCGCCAGATGCGCGCTGACGGAATGCGGGATTGCGTAGTGCACGTGCAACAGGTCGAGCTGGGATGATTCGGCAACCTCCAACATTTTGGAGGCCAGCGCGAGTGTGTAAGGCGGATGGTCGAAGAGTGGGTAATTCGTGACCTCCACCTCGTGGAACCAGATGCGGTCGGCCTTTGCGGGCATGCGGATGGGCGGCGCGTAGCTGATGAAATGGATTTCGTGGCCGCGGGCCGCGAGCTCAATGCCCAGCTCGGTGGCCACGACGCCGGAGCCGCCATAAGTCGGATAGCATGTGATTCCGATGCGCATGTTGTGCCGTGAGCGTGGGCGGAAGGGCCTGCTTGCGGGGCCGGAATCCGGGTGCTACATTCGCCGGTCGCTCGGTTCAGTATTAGACGCATGAGGGGTACTCCAGGTGACAAGGCTAGCAGGAAAAGTGGCGTTCATAACGGGCGGGGGCACGGGGATTGGCCGTGCATGCGCGCTGGCGTTCGTTCGCGAGGGCGCCAAGGTTGGACTTGCGGGGCGGCGGATTGAGCCGCTCTCGGCTGTGGCTGCGGAGATTTCCAGCGCCGGCGGGTCAGCTGTGGCCATTCAATGCGATGTGACGAAGACGGAGCAGGTCGAGCGCGCTGTTCGCGAATTAGCCGAGCGGTATGGGTTGCTCAACGTGGTGGTAAACAACGCCGGAGCGATGGCTCCGGGGAATGCGGAGCAGACGTCGGAAGCACATTGGGACATGATGGTGGATATCAATTTGAAGGGCACGTTTCTCGTCTCGCGCGCCGCGCTGAGGCATCTGAGGCGCGCGGGCGGCGGGTCAATTATCAACATCGGATCGGTTTATGGGCTTGTGGGCGCAAAGCAGCGCGCGGCGTACGCGGCGGCAAAGGGCGGCGTAACGATGCTGACGCGTGCGATGGCGATGGACCACGCGCATGAAAAAATCCGCGTGAACTGCATCTGTCCTTCGCTGGTGGAAACGGAGATTGCGCGCGAACTTTTCGCGCGTGCGCCGAACCCTGAGGAGGCGCGCAAGCAACGCATCGCAATGATACCGATGGGGCGCGCTGCGAGTCCGGAAGAGGTGGCACACCTGGCGGTGTATTTGGCTTCGGAGGAATCCGCGTGGGTGACGGGCGCAGCGCTGCCTATAGATGGCGGTCAGTCGGCGGGATGAGGGGAAATATCATGGCGGGCAAAAAGCGCGGGCGTTCATCGGGCCGTCCGAGTAGCCGTTCATCGGAAGAAGGCGCAAGCTGGAGCAAGGCTGAACTTGGCCTGCGCATCCGGAAGAGCGTGCCTGGGAAGCTCTTTGGATTCGAGCTGGATTCAATCGAGCGCGGCTCGGCCGTGATGACCATGCAGGTGCGCAAGCGGCACAAGCAAGTACATGGAGTAGTGCACGGGGGGATTTTGGCATCGTTGGCGGATACGGCGGGGGCGCTGGCAGCATACCCATTGTTGCCGCGAAAAACGCGGCTTGCAACCGTCGAGATGAAGATAAATTATCTGGAGCCGGTAGACAGAGGAAAAATTGTAGCGGAAGCCAGCCTTCTAAGGCTGGGCCGCACGCTGGCGGTTGTAGAGTGCGAAATCCAAGATGCCGCTGGGACACTTGCGGCGAAAGCCCTGATTACATACGCAATCTCACGCGCTTAATCCAGACGCGCAAACGCCTATCAACGGTGTAGTTTTCTGCTTGGCGTATTACTGCCCGTTTGTCCCACCCATCGCAGCTTCTTCGCCATCTTTGTAAACGTACTTGATGGAATGCTTGTAAACGAGCAGGTTCGGGCTGCCAATCCTCGTGAGCTTGATGCAGTCGCGGTCATACCATTCCACGACACCGTGAAGCAGTTCGCCATCCGAGAGGACGATTGCGACTGGCGCGCGGCTCTGCATCTGCTTAACCCAATAAAAGTTCTCGGCGTGGGTCTGCTCGGGAGGCGTGGGCTTCTTGCTTTGTGGCTGGACTGGCGCGTGATGCACACGCGGGAGCGGGCCCTGCTCCTTTACTTCCGTCAGAGTGGGACGAAATAATCTCCGGTTTACCATCGAAACTTCCCCCAAGATGTTGGAATCCCCCAAGTGGATATGGGTATGTACCTCCTGAGATGCGTGCGGGGGCAAACGCGTTTCAAGTCTTGAAAAAAAAAGAGGCTCACGGGCGGGGGTGTTGGTTATCGTTGGTAGAGGGAGATACCCATCGCATCCAGGCCCAATTGGCGGTTAATGTTGCGGCGAGTGCGGCTGGAAAGCTGATCCACACCACGGACAGCCTGCGTGACCCAGTGAGCATCAACTCTGGCGGCCATGGCCGCCAATTCCTTTCGCAGGCTGGGGTTTCGGAGCTGCGGTTGGCTGGGGGCAGCTACCAATTCGAGCAGATCCGCCAGAAGACTATATAGCGAGTCCAACAACGTATCGAACGGTACGGACTGCTGCTTGATGAGCTGATTGGTCTGGGCGAATAAGGCGGGCAATTTTCCGTTGGCGGAGCTATCAAGTATTCGCAGGGCGTGCAGACGCAACTCGTATTCCCCTTCGATATCAGAGCCAAGTGCAATGCCTGGGCTGCCCTCGGCAAGCTCCGTGGCGCGGGCCCGCTGGGAGGGAGTGAGCTTTGCGTGGGACTGGAGAACCGCTTCCATTTGCGTGGGCGCCAGCGGCGCGAAAAAGAACTGCAGACAGCGGGAGACGATTGTCGGTTGAAGGCGGAAGGGACTGGGTGCGAGCAGGATCAGGGTGGAGCTTTCCGGCGGCTCCTCAAGGATCTTTAGAAAGATTCCCGCCCAGTCCCAGCGCATGGTTTCGGCGCCGTCCAAGATGAAAACGCGACGCCGACCCTCTGGACGGAAGTACGCCGCCCGCTGGACGGCGCGCAATTGCCCCATATGAATTACGGGCCGGGCCACGGGGCTTCGGAGGCGGATCGGGTCCGGGACGATGGCCCAAACGTCGGGATGCGTTTGCAGGAGAAGCGGCATGCGTTCGACGGTTGCCGAATCGGCGCTCTCGCCGCGCTCGGCGAGACCTTGCTCGATGAGCGGAACTGGGTTGGCGAGCCGGGCGATTCTGCGGCAGGTGGCGCATTCTCCGCAGAAGTCGTCGCGGAGGCGCTCGCAATTCGCGGCCTGGGCAAACATGAGGGCGAGCGTGTATTTGCCTATGCCGCGCGGTCCAAGGAATAGCATGGCATTGGGGACGCGCTCAGCCGCCAGCATGCTACGAAGGGAATTAACGACCCGCTCATTACCGAGGAAGTCTTGGAAGCCCATCAGCGGGCACCTTTAGCGTTTCTGGCGAAGCTGGGCAGGCGCGCGTCAACGGTAGCGAGGACGGCGGCGTGAATCTCCTCCGGTGCGAGCAGGGTACCCGAAGACTGCGATACACAATCAATCGCCGCCCAAGATGGGGCGCAAGCGAGGCGCTCATAGATGAGCGCGGCCTGTTCGAGATGGCGGACGTCAGCTTCCTGTAAGTCACGCCTGAGCGCGGTGTAGCCGCGTGCCTCCTTCATCCCCACGAGCCGATGCGCTTCGGAAACCGGAAGTCGAAGAAATAGAACGAGATCCTCGGCGGGCAAATCGTAAAGACTGTATTCGAGGCGCTGCAGCCAGCGGAGAAACTCATCGCGCTGTTCGGGGGTGACGCGCGCCGTCTGGTGCGCGAGATTTGAGGCGATGTACCTGTCGGCGAGGACCGTCTTACCGGCGGAAAGAGCCGCATCCAATTCGGGCTTGGCTTCCAGGCGGTCGCCGGCATACAGCATCGCGGAAAAGTGCGGGTCCACGGCGGAAAGTGGGCCAAATTCTCCGTTGAGATAGCGTGCAACGAGTTGGCCGAACGAGGAATCATAGCGCGGGAAGCTGACGCTTACGCAGGGGATGCCGCGCGATTCCAGCGCGTGAGCGAGCAGGTCGAGCTGCGTGCGCTTGCCGGACCCGTCAATTCCTTCAATGGCGATAAATTTGCCGCGGTTTGTCATGCGCAATCCCGGTGGCAGCCTGCGAAAGAGCCGCAACGCAGTCTAGCGTGAGAGGTGCGCGCGCCGCAATCTCGCGCTTGTTTTGCCTTGCCTCGCGGGCTGGAGGAAGAGCTGCGGCCCCATGCTAAAATCGCAGCCATGGCAGCGATGGTGGAAACTATTGCGAAGAATCTTCACCGCGTGCGCGAATGCGTTGCGCGCGCAGCGGATCGCTTGGGACGCAATGCGGACGAGGTTACGATAATAGCCGTTTCCAAAACGCATCCCGCTGATGCGATCCGGTCGGCCTATGAAGCGGGGCTCAGGCACTTCGGCGAAAACCGCGTGCAGGAATGGGAAGGAAAGCGGGACCACTTGAATGATTTGGATGCGACGTGGCACATGATCGGTCATCTGCAACGGAATAAATTGGGCCGCGCAGTGCAATTGTTTAATACAGTGGATTCCGTGGACTCGATTCAACAAATCAATGATATTGAGCGGCTTGTGAAGGGAAGCCGCCCGCTTCCGATACTGCTGGAGGTTCGCATGGATCAGACAAGCGCAAAAACGGGCTTTGAGAAGGAGGAAGTCCCGGCGGCCGTGAAAGCTGCATTTGCTTCACAGAAAATCGAGCTGCGCGGCCTGATGTGCATCCCTCCCTACTTTGATGTGGCTGACCAGGCGCGCGTGTTTTTCCGCGGATTGAGGGAACTGCGCGATGAGCTGGCTTTTCGGTACGAACGGGCGCTGCCGGCGCTCTCCATGGGGATGTCGCATGACTTTGAAGTCGCGATCGAAGAGGGCGCGACCGAGATACGGTTGGGCACCGCTCTCTTTGGTCCGCGGCAATCATTGTAGGGAGGACCAATTCATTGAGCGATTGCGGCAGCCCTGGATTCCACCAAAAAGGCAACGACATTGGCGATTGAGATTACGGAACAGCGCGGCGCGGTGACGTTTCGCGTCCACGTGCAGCCGCGCGCGAGCAGCGATGCCGTTGGGGGAGAGTGGGGAGGCGCGCTGAAGGTGCGCTTGATGGCTCCGCCCGTGGACGATCGCGCCAATGACGCGCTCTGCCGGATACTGGCGACGCGTTTGAACGTGCCTACGGCGGCTGTTAAGATTCTAAGCGGCGAACATAGTCGTTTGAAGCGCGTGCAGGTGCGCGGCGTTTCAATGGTTCAGATTCAGGCGCTCGGGATAATTGAATCACGCCGAAGCCCAAAGCCAGCATCTGAATAGTGCGGAATCAGAACAAAGGAAGTGACCAGTCCCATGCCCGACATTCAAGCAATTCAAAAAGCGTTGCGCGAAGAAAAACTGGACGGCTGGCTTTTCTACGACATCCTGCACCGCGACCCGATAGCCTATCGCGTTTTGGGGCTGAAGGACTGCCTGGCCAAGCGGCGCTGGTTTTATTTCATTCCGGCGAAGGGTTCGCCGCGGAAGTTGGTGCACCGCATCGAGTCATTCACGCTCGACACTTTGCCTGGTGAGAAGATGCAATACGCGGCGCGCGAGGAGATGGAAAAGAATCTGCCTCGGTTGCTGGGGCGGGCGAAGAATGTGGCGATGCAGTATTCGCCGAAGAATGCCATCCCTCAGATTTCGCTGGTTGATGCGGGCACAGTCGAGTTGATCCGCGGCTTTAAACGCAAAGTCGTAAGCTCCGCGAATCTTATTCAGCTATTTGAGGCGGCGTGGTCGACGGAACAGCATCAGTCACACGTTGCCGCGGGCCGTTTGGTGGACAGGATTACGCGCGCGGCGTTCGAGCATGCTGCAAAGCTCGTGCGAAGCCACACTGCGTTTACCGAATACGATCTTCAGCAGTGGATGGCGGCGCAGTTCCGCGAAAACGGGCTCACGGCCGATAGCGATCCAATCGTCGCAGTGGGGCCGCACAGCGGCGACCCGCACTACGAGCCTAAGCAAAATGGCTCATCGCCGATTCGCGAGGGGGACTTGCTGCTGCTCGACGTGTGGGGAAAGCTCGCTCAGCCGGACAGCGTCTATTATGACATCACCTGGATGGGCTATCTGGGAGCAAAGGTGCCGGAGAAATATGCAAAAATTTTCGGAGTCGCGCGGCAGGCGCGCGATGCCGCGGTGAATTTCGTGCGTGCATCCATTGCTGCAGGACGCGCGATTGAAGGCTGGCAGGTGGACCGCGCCGCGCGCGATGTGATCCGCAAGGCCGGATACGGAAAATTCTTTGTTCACCGGACGGGGCACAATATCGGGCAAGATGTGCACGGCGCGGGCGCGAACATGGATGACCTCGAAAGCCATGACATTCGACGCTTAATCCCGAGGACATGCTTTTCGGTGGAGCCGGGAATTTACACGCCGGAGTTTGGCGTGCGCACGGAAGTGAATGTTTACGTGGGCGAAAAGGAGGCGGGCGTTACTGGCGCCGTGCAGAGCGAAATTCTGCCGCTGCTGGCCTGACACAGAATGCCGGAAGAGACGCCCGAACCCGCACCCAGCACGCAGGAGACATCTCCGGAGCTTATAAGGAGCACGGGGGCGAGCCCCGAACCGATCGCGTCGCAGCCCGCGGTTCAGTATGGCTCCGAGCCACCCATTGAGGAATCATCACGAGCACCTTATGTTGCGTTTATCGCCTTCGCGGGTTGGCTTGTTCCGGGGTTAGGCCATCTTTTTCAGCGTCGCTGGGGGCGCGCCGCGATTGGATTTGTAGCGGTGGGCGCGATGGCGCTCGCCGGCCTGTGGATGCGTGGGAATGTATTTGCGCCGCAGCGGGGCGACGCCTTCGGTCTGCTTGGTTTTATCGCTGACGCGGGTGCGGGCGTTTTCTACTTGCTTGCGCACACGATTCAAAAGGCCGGCGCTGACGTGTCGCACGCCGCGGGTGACTACGGAACGCGAATGCTGGCGACCGCTGGAGTGCTGAACCTTCTCTTTGTGCTCGATGCGCTTGAAGTCTCGCGCGGCAAGAAGAACTGATGAATCTCACACACTTTCAGACGATGCTGCTTTTTGCGTTCGTCGTGTCATTGGTTTTTGCGTTTCTAAGCCGACGGCGGCTGGGTTCGCGCATCCGGTATGTGATTTGGGCGTTCCTCGCGTTCCTGCTGGTAGCTTTCGCCATGGGCTGGCTGATGTATCCCGCCTCGCACTGACCGCGATGCGCTTGGTTTGACGCTCCGCTGTCGCGGTGCTAAATTTCTAAAGCGTACATGATTCAAGAGGGCCGAGGTAGCTCAGTTGGTAGAGCAGCCGATTCGTAATCGGCAGGTCCCCGGTTCAAGTCCGGGCCTCGGCTCCATCCATCTCCCAGAGAAAAAAGCACTGGCGGCTCCTTGCCTGGCCGGGCAGTGTCATTTGTTCCAAGGTTGTTGGTAGTTCCCCTTTGCAACTCCGCTTCGAGCAGATCCTTCGCGCTAATTCCCGAAGCAGGTGGGCTTTTACCGTACTCATTCATCGTGATTCCGATATTGCTCTGCCGCAAGATAGTTTTAATCGTTTTGTTGTCCACACAGAGAGCGTGAAGGTTGGTACCGAGTCCGCGCCGGAAAGCGTTCCAGTCGTGACATGCGAGGGCTTTGTTCAACTCGAGCCTGTGGCCCTCGCTTTTGTGCTCAGACTCCGGCTGCCTACATTTCACTCATCTTTCTATCGTGGGAATATCCTCCCAGCGATGACCCTCTGGAGCCGTGGCGTGCCCTGGAGTTCCCCCCCCAATCCTTTATAAGATGGCGGCGTGAATTCAATTGATGACATCCTGCGCCTAGAATTGCCGGACATGCTCAAGCGGGCCCGCCTTGGCGTCCGATTGTTTCCGGACGAGAATTCAATGCATGACTACATGGCGGATTGCATGGCCGATGAACTTCGATGCAACAACACCGCTGGAGCGCCGACCCGCTGGATTTTGCCGGTCGGCCCTGTGAAACAATATTTTCGGTTGGTCGAGACCTGTAACTTGGAACGGATCAGTTGGAAAAGCGCAGATATCTTCCAAATGGATGAGTTTCTGGATTGGCAAGGCCGACCGCTTCCATTGGATCATCCTTTGAGCTTCGAAGGATTCATTCGCAATCAGGTCTTTGCCAAGCTCCATGCCGATCTGCGCCCGGATCCTGAGCGGGTGCATTTCCCAAATCCATTCCGGCCGGACGCAATGGGTGAACGGATGCGTGCCGCAGGCGGTGTGGATACATGTTACGGAGGCATCGGATACCACGGGCACATTGCGTTCAATGAGCCGCCGATTTCCCGCTGGTATCAAATCAGCGTCGACGACATGCGGAATTCCACAACGCGGGTTGTGGCCTTAGGGGACGACTCGATAGTGGTACAAAGCATCGGAAGTGCAGGCGGTTCGTCCCATTTGATTCCGCCGATGGCGGTGACAATCGGGATGCGCGAGATACTTTCAGCTCGCCGCATTCGTCTTTTTCTGCGCGGCGGTGAGCGTCACAGGGCGATCTTCCGCATCACTCTGCTCGCAGAGCCAACAGCTTACTATCCGTCGACATTGTTGCAGGGACATAGCGATTGTATTGTTCATACGGATGAGGCCACAGCCCGACCGATCGTTCCGAGCTTGTTTTGATCAAGCGCATTGCGTTAGCGGCGAGGAAGACAGGGCGGGTAAAACCGGAGCAGCCGCTCCACAGAGCAGCCAAGATGAGCAGCACCTCCATACCCAAGAGACAAATTCGAGGTAGTGGGCTAATTCTCTGTTGCTCATCTTGAAGCTCATCCCGCCTTTTCTCCCGGCCATGGGTCGCCCTACAAATTCGTCCGCCACCGACCAGCTACACATGGCTGTCCCACTACACGATCTCAGGAAATGGAGAATTTGCGAAGCTGGAGTTATTGGGCAAGCCAGAAAGCGCCCCCGGGAGGTTCCTTAGCTGATTCACGCTCCCGCCTTAAATTCGCTCTACGAGTGCCCGTGCGGCGGCAGGAATCCAAGGCTGGCGCTGACCTAATTGACTCGAGGCTCTTCGAATGTCGTCCATTCAACTTCGTCGTGCTAAATATAACTATTTGAGACCTTTGGCTGCGCACACGTTCTGTAGTGTTGAGGATGTCTTAAGGTCTACGGGTTCTCAGAGCCGATTCACTGGGTGTGAGGTGCATCGCTCGACGATGTGATTTGCGTCACGGCGGATTTGTGTCCAGACGCTTAGATTTCAAAAGTATCTCCTTACGGGGTTTCAAGTTCGCGCAGGGAAGGCCTTAGAGTATTTGGTAAGTCCTGAGGAGATGGGACAGCATGAACTCATCTTCAATGCATTCCCTGGAGCAAATTCCCGCAAGGTCTGTGCAATTTTCCACGGCAAGGCAAGCGAGGAGGGATACCCATGAAAAGTGATCTTGAAGGAGGACGGCCGCAGTTGGGACTTCAGGAACTTCGTTTGGCCGCCGCGGAAATGCGGGCCATTGCAATCATTGACATTTTCGCGGCAGGATCGGGGCATCCCGGTGGGTCGCTTTCGATCATGGATATCGCCGCGGCATTGTACTTAAATGTGCTGAATCACCATCCCTCAAATCCATCTTGGCCGGAGCGCGACCGGGTGTTCTGGTCGGCGGGACATAAGGCCCCGGCCCTCTACGTGGCGCTCGGCCGCGCGGGTTACTTTCCACTCGAAGATACGGTTCTCCTACGGCAACTTGGGTCCGGCTTCGAAGGTCACCCGAATCGGTTGAAGGTGCCCGGCGTGGAGATTTCCAGCGGGTCGCTCGGCCAGGGACTCAGTGTGGCCGTCGGCAGCGCTTTGGCAGCGAAGAGGCGCGAGCAATCATACCGGGTTTATTGCCTGATGGGAGACGGCGAACAGCAAGAGGGAAGCGTCTGGGAAGCAGCGATGTCGGCGGGGCACTATCATTTGGACAATTTGTGCGCAGTGGTGGATTGCAACCGGTTGCAGATTGACGGATGGGTCAGCGAAGTAATGAACGTGGAGCCGTTGGGGAAAAAGTACGAGGCTTTCGGATGGAACGCCATCGAAGTTGACGGGCACAACCTGGATGAAATCCTGAAGGGATTCGATGCGGCGGGAAAATTCCGGGCCGGCCCGACGGTGATTCTCGCGCACACGGTCAAGGGCAAGGGCGTCTCGTTCATGGAAAACCAGAGTTCCTGGCATGGCGTGGCGCCAAACCAGGAGCAATTTGAAAAGGCGATCGCCGAATTAGCGACCCCCGCCGTATCACGGGAACGAATCGATCGCATGCTGTCCTGGGCCAAGGAAAATGCGCGACAAGTCGCCGAGCTAGCGAAGCGCGTTCCGCCGCAGGTGGACTTGAATTACTGGTGGAATGCCCGCCCAGACATGAAGGCGGAGATGGATCCTACCCGGATGGGCTTCGGACGTGGGCTCGAAGCGGCCGGCGCCGATGAACGGGTCTGTACGATTCATGCGGACATATCGTCTTCCATCCGTATTTCGGATTTCGAGGCAAAACATCCGGAACGGCAGAAGCGCGTGTTCAGCGTGGGGATTGCCGAACAAAACATGATGGGCGTTGCCGCAGGACTGGCGAAAGAAGGAATGATCCCCGTGGCGGGAACGTACGGCGTGTTTGCCTCCGGCCGCGCCTGGGACCAACTTCGTACCACTGTTTGCTACAACAATCTGAATGTGAAGATCGCGGGTGCGCATGGCGGCGTTTCCGTGGGGCCGGACGGCGCGACGCACCAGTCACTGGAAGAAATATCGATCATCAGCGTGCTACCGAATATGCACGTGGAGGCGCCGTGCGATTCCGTGGAGGCTGAGAGAGCTACGAAGCACTGCCTGCTTGAAGTTGAAGGGCCGGTCTACTTACGTTTTGCGCGAGAGGCCACACCCATCGTGACGACGGCTGACACGCCATATACATTCGGCAGGGCGAACCTGATCCGGTACCGCGCGCAAGCAAAGCATTTCGTGGATGCATTCGAGACATTTCTTTCGACAGAATACAAGAATGAACGCGAGGATATCTCAATCGTGACCTGCGGTCCGATGGTGCCGGAGGCGATGCGTGCCGCGTGGCTCCTGAAGGAAGAGTATGGCCTTGAGACGCGGGTGATCAATATGCATACGATCAAGCCGCTGGACACTCCGGCTCTGGTGGCGGCAGCGGAGGAAACGCAGCTCATTGTAACGGTGGAAGAGCACCAGATAGGCGGGTTCGGCAATCTGGTTGCCGGGGCGGTCTTGAGGAACCGGAGGGAACACGAGCGACCGCTTTTACTGGAGATGATCGGCGTGGAGGATCGTTTCGGGCTTTCCGGAAAGCCCTGGGAGCTAGTGCAAACATTTGGGCTAACGGGGGAGCACATTGCCAAACGCGTGCTCGATCTCTTCGTGAAGAAATGCGGCCATGAGTCGACTACGGCGGTGGCGAATACGATCCTGGCGACCGTGGAATGCAACCACTGCCATGCCCTTGTGTCGATTCAGGATTATCTAATTGAATCCCCGATGCCGGGTGTAGAGTTTTGCGCTGATTGCGAGCGGCGGTCCCGGAACGGCTGCGCCGTTTGCCAATTGGCATGGATTCGCGAAAATGCAAACTTCCATTTCCGCTGCCGGGACTGCCGCGAAAGTGCCGTGCAGTGTTGAAATGAGGATTACGCCGTGAATACATTCCTGCGATTCATTTGCGGCGTTGCCCTGCCAGCCAATAATTCCCAGTTTCATCGGCTCAGCATTTTTATTCCGAACAGCCTTTTCGGTAAGAACATCTAATCAAATTGGTTGCGAATGATTCGCCCGCCTAATGGAAAGAGAAGCGGCTGACGGAACGCAATCTCTGTCATCTCTCTTGCTTGCGGGGAAAACCTGCCGTGGCGTGCATGCGCTCATGCGAAGCCATCGGCCTGAGACCCGGTGCCTATCCACACTTGCTTATCAATGAACTCGCGGCCGGCATGCAAAGCCATCCGGTTAATTTCAATAAGCCCGGCCTTTCTTACCTTTTCCTCGATCACTCTGGCGGCTGTCTCTGGTGAAAGACAATCTGTCTCCTCGAGTAGGGCACCGAGCAAAACCATATTCGCCGCCTTCGTCGATCCCAGTTTGTCCGCGATCTCCTGGGCAGGGATGCAAATCACGTTTGCCTCCGGCGTCTCGAAGTTTTCCGGTAGCCTACCGTTGTTGTATAAGATCAGCCCGTGAGGCGCCACTTCCCGCGCAAACTTGCGGAGCGAGAGCTCGTTCATTGCGATCAGTACATCCGGATGAGAGATCAAAGGCGAGCCGATGCGCTCCCTCGACAGGCACACGTGACAATGCGCGCTGCCAGAGCGCATTTCCGGTCCGTACGAGGGCAGCCAGCTTACCTCTAGGCCTTCGCGCAGCCCCATTTCAGCGAGCAACTGCCCCATCAAAAGCGCGCCCTGCCCGCCAAACCCCGCAATCTTCATCTTAAACGAAGCAAGTGCATGCGATGACTTCGGCGGACCGCTGGAATCCCTCCCTGCTTTCCCGTTGATCTCCAACACATCGCGGACGGAGCGCTGTGGCGGGGGACTATCGGTCATCCGCGCGGGTATCCGATCACGGAAGACGTTCAGGGGAAAGACGGGAATCATCTGCTCGCCGACCCAGTTGCGTGCCTCCACGGGATCCTTGCCCCAAATCGTGGGGCACGGGGATAGAATCTCGACAAACGAAAAGCCAAGGCCGTCGCGCTGAATCTCAAGCGCCTTCCGGATTGCTCTGCGCGCTTTCATGACGTTCTTGTTGTCGGAGAGCGCGACGCGCTCGATATACACCGGCGCTTCGAGCGTCGCGAGCAGCTCACACATATGAATCGGGTACCCTTCGTTTGAGGGGCGGCGTCCCCAGGGAGAAGTTGTGCTCGTCTGGCCCAGGAGGGTTGTCGGAGCCATTTGGCCGCCGGTCATGCCGTAGATCGCGTTGTTCACAAAAATGACGCTGATCTTCTCGCCTCGATTTGCCGTGTGCACGGTTTCCGCGGTTCCAATTGCAGCCAGGTCGCCGTCGCCCTGATACGAGATCACCAGGTCGCCCGGACATGTTCTTTTTATCGCGGTCGCGACAGCCGGTGCCCGCCCGTGCGGCACCTGAATGTTTCCCACATCGAAGTAGTAATAAGCGAACACGGAACATCCCACTGGACTGATCAGGATTGTCTTGTCCTGGACGCCTAAATCCTCGACCGCCTCGGCAATCAGCTTGTGGATGATTCCATGGCCGCAGCCCGGGCAGTAGTGCGTCTGGTGCTTGAGTTCCGGTTTACGCTCGTACACTTTGTAGAAAACCGGCGATTTCGAGTGCGTGACCTCGTATTCGTTCTTGCCCGCTTTCGCCCCTTCCATGATGATGCCGGCCTGTTGTGTCATCGCCTGCCCCTTCCGAGCGCCATTGCCGCCGTTCCTGTGAGCGCCATTACTTGCGAATGAACTTCCTCTACCGATGGGACATTCCCTCCGGTCCGGCCATAAAACTCCACGAGTGCCTTGTCTCCCACCGCCAACCGAACGTCTTCGACCATCTGTCCGTTGCTCAGCTCCACCACGAGCACGTGACTCGCGCGTGCCGCGATCTGAGCCAATGCCTTCGACGCGAATGGCCACAGAGTGATGGGGCGGAATAATCCTGCACGCACTCCGTAGTTGCGCAACTCTTCAACCGCTGACCGCAGAACTCGCGAGACAATGCCGTACCCAACTAACAGAACCTCTGCGTCTTCCGCCCGGTACACCTCGTATCGCGCCTCCTCCAGATTTGCGCGCGCGTACTTCGCTTCCAACTTGTGCTGGTGCTCTTCCAGCTCGTCCGGTTCCAGAAAAAATGATGTCACCAGATTTTCGCGTGTCTCTTTCGTGCCCTTGATGGCCCAAGGCTTGGGCGGTAGAGTCACCTCACCGTACGCAAGTTCCAATGGCTCCACCATCTGGCCCACAAATCCGTCACACAACACAATCGCAGGGTTGCGATACTTGTCTGCGAGCTCGAACGCAAGCATTGTCAGGTCCGCCATCTCCTGTACCGACGGCGGAGCGACCACCAGATTGTGATAATTCCCGTGCCCTCCGCCCTTGACCATTGCGAAGTAATCGCTCTGCTCCGGCGCGATATTCCCCAAGCCGGGCCCCCCGCGCATCACGTCCACGATGACACAAGGCAGCTCGGCGCCAGCGAGATAGGAAATCCCTTCTTGCATCAAGCTCAGCCCCGGTCCCGATGAAGCCGTCATCACGCGCGCTCCCGCGGAAGCGGCGCCATAAACCATGTTGATCGCGGCGACTTCGCTCTCCGCCTGCAAGAACGTTCCGCCGATCTGCGGCAAGTACAGCGCGGCGGACTCGGCGATTTCGCTAGCCGGTGTGATCGGGTATCCGTAGTATGCGCGGCAACCTGCGAGGATCGCGCCTTTGATGACCGCCACGTTGCCTTTACATAGTTGGCGCATGTTCGCTCCTTTGCGCATCTGGGCTGTTTAGTTCGGCAGTCGCCGGAACACCGTAACGGCCCCTGGTTCGGGACAACAGTAGTAACAAATGCCGCATGCCGTGCAGCTGTCGCCAATGTAGCGAGCCGGATGAGCGCCGTACGCGCTCAGTTCGGTTGCCAGCATCAAGCATTTCGGGGGACAGGCCGCCACACACAGACCGCAGCCCTTGCATTCTTCAGTGGTGATCTCGACTCTTCCTCGAGCGCCGGACATGTTCACCTCGGTTTCGCAGACGGCGGACGTCGCAACCGTTCCGTCCCCTTGCCATACTTGTAGAATGCCCCCCAGCATTCCGGGCAAATCTCCTTGCCTGACGTCTTTTGGGACGAATCGACCGTCCGGGGGATCGAGCGGAACTCCACAATGGAATGGGCATCCACTAAATCACACTCTCTGCCCATTCCGCTGCGAAATATGTGACGCAAATTACGTGCGTTTGTGACGCGTGGCACAAAGCCAACAACTGGGCTCTGAAAGAAAATGCTTCTTGATAGGTGCTGGTAGGTCCAATCCAGCTTCCTCCACCGGGTCCTTTTCGTCAGGAGTTGGCGCCGATGCACTCAATTCGCAATCGGCAGGTCAGCGGGTCAACTCCGCAATTCCACTCCACCATTTTCGTAAGTCCATTCCCCTCAATCAGTTGACCTCATAATTATCTCCAGCGCTTGGTGCGTGAGAAGCCAGGGTCTGCCTCAGGCGCCCAAATCTGGGTCAGCGGGGATTTTCGTGATTCCTTCAGCAACGCGCTCGGACAGCGCGGAAATCGTGGCGACAGGGTTGGCGCCTGCAGCAGTAGGAAGTAGGGAACCGTCGGCAACATAAAGTCCCTTGTATTCGAACACTTGACCAAACGTAGCGATGTCCGCGCTGGTGACTCCCTGATTTGAATCATTTGCGAGGGTGCAGCCACCAAGTGGGTGAACGGTGATGTTTTTTCGAAGCGGCCAATCCCAGGTGGGAAGTGCTGCAAATACATCCGCGCCGACGGCTTTGCGGAATCCTTCTCCCGCATTCTCAATCGCTTTGTAAAGCGGCATGCTGTCCCTGAATGGCCAATCAATCGTCAGATTGTGATTTTCATCGAGGCTCATCACGCCGTTCGAGCGGTCCAGTCCCATGCAGAGGAGCACGGCGGTGTGATAAGACACGTCGGACATCAATACGTCGGCCAAAGCGAAGCCGATGGATCCCAGCGATTTGGATCTTTGAATTCTTGCGATGATTGCCCGCGCAGTCCTGATGAGTGGCCCAAGCCAAAGGAATCCGGGCTTCGCGCCTTCCACAAACCACGCAAGCTGAGTCGGATAGCTGGCATCTTCCAGTATGAATGCGTGGTTGGGATCAAACTCTGCGAAGAGATTGTAGTCAGTGCGCTGCGTGATCGTCGGGCCATAATTAGGATCCGCGGGTTCGCGGCTTCCGAGCACGAATTCCAGGAAATCACCATTGCCGGAAAATGATTGCCCCAGCTTGTTACTGATGCGCGGCAGCGTCTTCGAGTGCAGCTTCGCGCGGAGCAGGAGTTCGGTTGTGCCCAGCGTTCCGGCAGAGACAATCACGCGTTGCGTCACGACGGCCCCCGCAACGGGCGCTCCCTGCGTCAAATCGAGGAAATGGACGCGGTAGCCATTCGCGCCGTCGGCGTCGGTGTCTTCGGCCCCGCTTTTGCCGAGCGGGACGATCTTCGTAACGACATGCTCGGTGCGCACTTCGGCGTTGAAGCGGTGCTCGGCGACGAAAAGATAATTCAGATCCGTCGTGTTTTTCGCATGATAGTTGCAGCCCACGATGCATTCGCCGCAATACGTACAGGACGTCTGCAGCGCCCCGAAACGATTTTTCTCCTGTGTGCCGATTGTGAGCGGATTTGCAAAGTCATTTCCGAAGAAAACATTGATATCCACCAGCTCCGACTTCTTCCCTGCGCTCGCCGCGGCCTTTTGAAAAAGCTCCGTCTTGCGAAGACGGCGGCGTGGATCATGTGTAACCGGGACAGGTCTGGACCCAAGCACATCCCTCGCAATTTCGTAGTAGGGAAGGAGATTGGGTTTCTTACAAGTTGAGGGCCAGCGATCGTTAAACACCCAATCGGGCGGCGGCATAAAAACGTTTGCATAAATCAGCGACCCGCCGCCGAAACCCGCGCTCATGACGACGTCCATATGCCCGTAATTGCGCACGTCGAACATTCCGTGCAGATCATCGTTGCCCGCGGTTTTGCGGATGTGCGCGGGGCGCCGCATTGAATCGGAAGAGAGCGACCAGAAATTGCGCGCGAAGTCATGCGGCGAGCGAGGGAAAGAGCCCATGGGATAGCGTTTGCCGCGCTCAAGGACGAGCACTTGGCCGCCGGGCCACTTCCGCGCCAGGCGGCACGCGTTGATCGCTCCGCCGAAACCACTTCCGATTACGACGGCTTCGTACATTTTTTCGCTCATGATTGCATCCTGCTCCCCACATGGAATCTTGCGGGGGAGCGCGCTAATGATTTTTAGGAGTATTCGTATCTCCCGGCTCCATCTCGCGGCCGTGAATCATGCGAAACGCGCCGCGCTCGGCGAGCGCGCTGATCGTCAACGACGGATTCACGGAAATCGCTGTAGGAATCAGGGATCCATCCGCAACGTGCAGGCCGGGATAGCCCCACACTTCACCTTTTGCATTGGCCACACTCGATTCCGGCGCGTCCCCCAGAAAACATCCGCCGAGCGGATGAGCAGTGAGAAGTTTTCGGAAGGGCCAGCGCCACAGGATGCTGTTGACGTAGCGGCCGCCCGCGCCCCGGCTCAATTCCTTCAGCGCCTGTACCTGTTCGCGGATCATTCCCATGCTTCGGCGGTGACTCCAATCGAGGTCAACGTTTCCGTCGCGGAGTTGCAGGCGGCCGTCGGCGGCATCGGTGCCCATGCCGAGGTACGGCAGAAGGTGCGGCGTCACCCCGCCTTCAAAAAGGCGGTCCACTTCAAAGCTGACGCGGCCGCGATCCAGCCCGAAAGTCGCCATCAAATAGCTGGCGGCTGCATCAAACAAATCCTTAAATCGGCTCGCCTTCGGAATCAGTTCCTCCAAAACCCAAATGAAGGGTTCGGGGTAGCCGAGATCCTCAATAAAGATGCGATTGTTCTTCGTGGAAAAATCCGCACCCGCGGTGATGCTGGGGCCCTGGCTCGGATCCACCACGCGATTTGCTCCGGCCGTGCCTGCAAGCAAGAAATCTCCATTGCCAGAAAAACGCGTGCCAAGCGCGGGGCTGAGCTTTGGAAGAGTTTTATGAACGTCGCGGCAGCGCAGAAGTAGTTCGCTGGTGCCTAGCGTGCCTGCGGCGACTATCACTTTCTTGGCGGAAACCCAACTGGGTTCGGAATGAGTGGGGTCCTCTTTGGACAGGCGCGCAAAATGCACGCGGAAACCGCCGTCGGCAAGCGGCTCGATCTTGTCAACCTGGTGGAGAGGAAAAATTTCCGCGCCGTTTTCTTTCGCAACCGCGAGGTAGTTTAGGTCGAGAGTATTCTTGGCGTGCAGCTCGCAGCCCAGCATGCAATTGCCCGAGTAGTCGCAGCCAACTTGCGAAATGCCACTGTGCGGATTCTTACGCACCTCTCCGGCGAAAACTCCAATGGGAACCATTTCTGGTTTTTTGCCCACTGCCGTGGCGGCGGCAAAAAAAGCCTGCGTACGGAGCGGGAGTTCGCGGCCGGGCGGAGGAGTCAGGCGCTTTGAATCGAGCATGTCTTCGGCGAGTGAGTAGTAAGGGTCAAGCGCCTTGCGCGTGATTTCCCGAGGCCACGGGCCTGTACCCAGAATCTCAGCGGGCGCGCGCAGATGCACGTTGAAATAATGGAGTGAGCCGCCGCCTACGCCGCATCCCTGAATCACGTCCATGCGGCGGAAGGTTTTGTACTCCAGAAACCCTTCGCTTTCGCCTTTTCTCCAGAATGCCTTTGATACTTCGGCGGGCGTGCGCGGGAAATCGGTTTTTTCCCAACGCCTGCCCCGTTCGAGGACACAAACGGAACGGCCCGCTTGCGCCATTCGGCACGCGGAAATTGCGCCGCCGAAACCGGAGCCGATGACAACAACATCGTAGAGCGGTTTCATGGGCGGCCAGTGTCCGGGCCCGCGTTAGTTTTGCCACGGGCATAAAACAAAAACATGATGAATAAAACAACGAAGATGAGATCGCCCACCACTGGGATCAGGAATAGCCGTGGAATTTGCCCAGGAAAGGCGAGCATGTTCCAAAGAAAGACCGCGGAAAATGCCAGCTTCCCGATGATCCCCAGCAAAATAATATTCGTATTCGCAAAGGGATTTCGCCAAACGATGTAGTAGCCGATTCCGAAGGTCATGAAAAGCGCGATCCATGCGTAGTAATAGAGCGGTGGGGCCGGCACGGAAAGTCCTTCGCGACCGAAGATCCAGTCCGATCGGAAAATGATGAATGCGCCTCCGATGACGTTCCACACTGCCGCGACAAAGAGCATTGGTTTGTAGAATCGGTCGCCCATTATCATGCCTCCAGAGAGCCGCGAGGCTCTGCAAATTCTCAGATACTCAAATATTCTCCGTAGCCGGTTCCGCGGATCTTCTTGCCCTGAAACGTTCCCTCAAAGAAGTGGTTGTAGTAAATCATGTTGCTGGCAATCCTGGCCGGGGGCCAGGGCCGCGTCATGTTCAATTCCAATTCTCCCTTCGGGGTCTTCCCCGAGACGGTCCAGCGCGTGGGGAATCTCACACTGCTTCGCGAACGGGCCGCATCGTTTTCTCGGTATTCCTCCGACTCGAGATACCGAATCTCGATGCCCTCGATTTCGATGTAGGCTCCATCAACGTAAAGCCCGCCGCGATTTCGGAACTCAATTCCGAATCCGCGAGCGTACATGCAGCCGCCGTGGAGATCATTATCCCCAATCAAAAGAAGATAGTGATACAGGATGGGCCGAAACGAAGGAACAATCTTCTGTACCGCGCGGACCGGTAGGTAGAGCAGATCGAAATTGAACGGCTTCCGTGCATATCCATGTTCGAATGCGCCGCTACCGCGAATCTGATACGTGGATTCGCGAGGTTCCGATTTCGCGGACACGCCCTCCGCCAAAAGTTTGCACCTCATTGTGCCGCTGATTTCCCCGAACGCCGCGAAGTAAGTGAATATCCCCGGAATGTCCGCCCACCAGATGAGATCTTTACCCTTGTAGGCCAGGTCGAACTCGATTTCCGCAGCGGAATCTCGAAACGAGAATTGATAGGCGGGCCATTTGCCGCGAATCATCCCAGAGGGAGTCTCGGGATGTTCAGCAGTGTACCGACCGCCGTTTAGAGCCGAGGAGATTTCCACGGATAGCTGCTTGAGATCCATGTGGAGAGCAGGTTTTGGCTCGTAAGAATGGCACAGGTGGTTTGTCTTTGAATGGGAATCCTCTATAACGGGACGCGGGAATTCCTCTGTCGGAGTGAGGGTGAGAAGTTCGACGGCGTGAAATGTGCCGATGCCACGCGGAAGCATGCTGTAATTGTCCACGCCATTTAATCCGTAGAGACCGGTCATAAGACTGCCTCGGATCATTTTCATCGGCACTTGCGCGGCGTCCGGGATCACGAAGAAATACCAGCCGTCCCAGCCCGGCCACTTCGCGTTGGTGTTGAGCTTGCCCTGCTTGTCGAGCCGGAAATAGCATGGCAATTCGTATTCTGGAGGAATGCAATCTCTCTTGTTGGCGAGAGCGCGATCAAAGAGGCGGTATATCCACAGTGAGTTGAAACGGATGACAAAGTAAAACATGAAAAGAGCCAGAGCCGCCGCAACCACCCACATTTCTACGCGGGTCATCGACCTATCCAGTCCATCGCTGAATCCGAGACGACATGAATTTGCGCCATCAGGCACTTCATGCAAACCGTTCTCAGGCGCTGCTCTTATCGCTTCTCAGGTTCAGGAAAAAGCCAACTACTCCGATAGCCCAAATGGCCATCACGATGACAAAGGCGGTCAAGAAATCTTTGTTGTCGTAGAAAATTACGGATTTGTGCGCGGCCCATTCCGAGTAAGTGCCCACCTGGAATGTGCGGCTGGTTTGCCCAAAAACCCAGATGATCGAATAAATCGCAATCCCGATGTAGATGATGCGATTGGCCCAAACCATTCCGCCCCGTATAAGCGAAGCGCCGAGGAAGAATCCAATATTTCCCGCGGCCAGAAAAACGAGGGTGAAAACCGGGATGAACAAGGGATAAGCGGCGACGGAATCTGAAGTCCACCACAGATAGGTGGTCTCCCACCCGAAGAAATTCATGATGAAATACAGGGGGATTCCAAGGAAAAAGAAAATCTGGAAGAGGTTGTTCTTGAACGCCGCTCGATATAGCTGCGCGGCATCGCCCGATTGCAGCTTCTTGTGCGCTGCGTCCGCGAAGAAACTCCCGATGGCAAAGGCTGCGGGAACATCAATCTGTACCATTTTTGTACCTCCAAGGGTAGGCAACGGTAGGGCATACAGAATCAAATTTGGAGCAAATTATCAAGCAGAATCAGCCGGATATTTCGGCTGGGCCTCCGCGGGCTCCTGCCGATGCTCCTATCACCGACCCTGCCATTTTCCAGGCGCTAGCCACTCCATCACGCGCGCGGGGTTTTTCACGGGGAGGCCCCTGAGGGTCGCGTCAGCGGATAGAATCAGCGCCGCGCCCTCGTCGCCCCCAACCAATTGGCCCCGGCGGCGGCGCGCGGCCATGGCCCACGGCGCCATGTGCACTTCGCCGAACCCTTTTTCTGCGGCGGCTATCAGTTTGAGAGCGGCTCGATCGTTTCCCTGCGTGGCCGCCGTGCAGGCGCGAAAGTGCGTCGCCAGAATTCCGGCCCAAGGCGCTTTCTGGCGTTCCAGCTTTCGAGCACATCCATCCACCATGCTCAGCATATGTGAAACGGATATTTTCTGGGAGGGTTGCTCACCGGCGGCCAATGCCAGCAGGCTGCGCGCCCGAAGTATTTGCGCCTCGATGAAAATGATTTGAATGCGAAGCACAAGCGAGCGAGAGAGCGCGGGCCACTGGCCGGAGAGAAAATCCCACGCCGCCTGCGGCTGATTCTTGTAGAGGTGGATATCCGTCTGGACGAAGACATCTTCGTATCGCAAGAGGTCGAACTCCCGGCGCGGCCAGCCGGCGATGCCAATTCGTTCCTCCTCTTCGGCCCTTTGCGGATCATCGGCTGCGAGCGCCAGCACATAGGAAATGCGTGGCCGCAGCCAGCTCAATAGGTAAAGGTCGCCGCGATCCTCCGCTTGTTTTCTGCAAACGTTGTAGCGCTGAAGCATCTCTCCATAATCGCCGCGCCACAACATGCAGAAGAATCCGAACAACTGCGCAGTATCGAGTTCCCATGTGACCCCCGTGCATTGCTCCCGCAGAATTGTTTCCGCTTGCCCCGCGCACTCCTTTCCCTCGCTAAACCGGCCTCCCAGCATTCCAGCTATCCCCTTGTTTAAAATGGCGAGACCTGTTGTGTATGGTGCGTTCGCACGTTTGGATAACTCCAACGTTCGGGCGATGAGCCCCTGCGTGCGCGCGTGGCTGAATCCCCCTGGCTGGGCCGAATAACCCGTTTCAACGGCAAGTGCGCGCGCCACGCGGGTCAACTCGCCTGCCCGCAGCGCCAACAAGAGATGGCGGCCCTGAAATTCCGCGCCCTGGATCGGCTCACTCATTCCCAGGCCGATCGCCACGGACCAGCAAGTGTCCACCTTGCGGAGATCCTCCGCAGATATTTCGGAAACGGAGCGTTCGCGGAACCCCAGGCCACGCAAGCGAATCCACGCGCGGCGAAACAGCAGGGAGATGAGAGCGCCGCGCGGTGTCTTGGAAAGCCTCATCCCGACCATGGAGAGGACGCGACGCAACACCGCGAGGCCGTCGTCCACGTGGCCGCTAATCAACAATTGTTCCGCGGCTCGCCGCTCGAGGTCGAGGACTTGATCCGGTGGTGCTCCGCGGGCCGCAGCCAGATAGGCGTTGGCTGCCTCCGCGCCCCGGCCCGCATTGGCCAATGCGCCGCCAAGTTTTGTCTGCAGCGTTCTAGCCTCTTCGCCTTGCGCTTGGTGCAAATCCAGTGCGAACTTGTAAAGCTGCGCTGCCTGGTCGAATGCAAGGGCCTCCTCTGCTCGGGCCGCTGCCAGCACTGCATAGCGCGCGGCCTGTGCGGGTTCGCCTCCCTCCCGAAAATGGATTGCCAGTGCCTCCGGTTCGTCTTCGCCCAATTCCTGCAAAGCGAGCGCCAGTGAATGATGAGTGGTTTTCAATTCTTCGAGGGTAAGATGTGAAGTTACTGTTTCGCGGATCCGGTCGTGATAGGACTCAACCATTTGCGTTTCCCGCGCCGTGCGCGTTCGCATCAGATGCGCGCCGGTCAAATGGCGAAGAATCTCGTTAGAGTCTTTTGAGACGCCCGCGGCGCGCGCAACCACCTCAAGTCTGATGGGTTTGCCCGCTACAGCCCCAGCCTCCAGCAGCCGCCGCGCGGGCTCGGGCAAAGTGTTTACGCGCGCGTGAATCATCTCCTCGAGCGTGGCTTCCGCGGGCCCCGTTTTCACGCCGGTGCCCTCATCCAAGCCGGCATGCCGCACCAACTCATCCAGGAAGAGCGGGTGTCCGCCTGACTCCTTTGCAATTGCGTTCGCGTGAATCCCTGCCGACATTGGAATGCGCTCGATAAGTTCGACAGCTAGGGCCCGCGCTTCCTCTTCATCCAACTCGACGACTTGTAAGTCGGTCACGCTTGCAGCCGAAGCCGGGTCCGCGCCAGCCGCGCACAGTTTTTGAATCACCGGGTTGCCTTCGGCCTCCTCGCTGCGGTAGCACAGGATGAGCAATAACGGAGGCGGATCCGGCGGCTGCATCAACTCAGCCAACAAGGCCACACTGTCGAGGTCGCTCCACTGCAAGTCATCCACAAAGAGCACGACGGACATGCGGTCCGCCAGTCTCGCGAGCAATTCGCGCAAGGCAGCGAAACCCCGCCGCCGCAATTCCTGCGGGTCCACCACGTCCGGCATTCTTCCGCGCGCCGCAGTAACGGAATCCACTTGGCGGAGCACGGGGAACAACCGCGACAGAGCGGAGACATCACGAGGCATGAATTTTTCTGCTTCGGTCGCCGGGAGGCGCTGGAGGAACCGGCTGAGGTCGTCAATCAGGCTGTCCACACCTTTGTAGGGCACGATCTCGCGCTCGTAGCAGCGGCCCGCCACCAGAACTACGTCCGGCTCCCGCTGCCTGAGTTTCTCCAGAAAGCGGCGGACCAGCGTGCTCTTCCCCATTCCAGACCGGCCGCGGATATGTACGACGCCTGCGCGGCCCTGCCTTGCCGCTTCAAATGCTTCATCAAGGGAATGGAGATGCGATTTCCTGCCTACGAATGGGCGATCCCGCTGGCCGGGAGCATCGCGCGCAGATTTTTGGCGAGTTCCGGCGTGAGGTCCGCCAAGCAGGGTCAAGGTTTGCTGGCCCATGGGACGCGCCTTCGGGTCGCGTTGCAGAAGGTCCTGGCACAATTTGCAAAGGTCTTCGGGCAGGCCAGAAACAATTTCTTGTGGCGGCGCGGGGTCCTGAGTCCGCTTGGCATTCAGCACATCAATCATGCTTCCCGCGAAAGGCATGCGCCCGGTGAGGGCCTCGTAGAGCATCACGCCCACGCAATACCAATCTCCCGCTGCGGAGGTGAGCCCTCCGGCCGCTTGCTCCGGCGCGATGTACGCGGGAGTGCCTGCCATTTGGACGGTTTGCGCAAGGTCTTCAGAGCTGAGTTCAAGCGCGAGGCCAAAGTCGAGCAGCACGACTCTGCCGTCGCGCGCCACCAGGACATTGGAAGGTTTGATGTCTCTGTGGACGACTCCGGCCTCGTGCAGCGCGCAGAGCGCTCCGGCAAGTTGCCGAAAGGATTCTCTGAGCCGGTCAATGCGGACCGGTGAAGGAGGGACCCCGACGCCTTCGGATTTCCGTGGTGAAATTTCCTGTGTGTGCGCTCCATTCAAAGTGTCGAGCGTTGGCGGTTCGACATTTTGCAGGGGGAAATCAGCAGGGCGCGGTGTAAGCCAATCTGGCGAGGAGTCCGGATTCGCCGCTCGAACACCTCCGCGCACATATTCAAGGATGCTTACGCCATCAACGAGCTCCATGGTGAAGAACCAGTCGTCGCGCTCGGAGAGCAACTCGTAAAGAACAACGAGGTTCGGGTGGAGGATATCCGCGAGGATGCGGAATTCGCGCTTGAAGCGATAGAGCCCCTCGGGATCCATTCGCCGCAAAGTTTTTAAGGCAACAACTTGCTCCCTTTTCTTGTCATAGGCGCGATAAACAACTCCAAAGCCGCCCTGACCCAGGCGGCGCTGAATCGCAAAGCGATTATTTTCTCCAAGGTCCCAATCGGCTGGCTGTGGCATTCGGTCGTGCTCGAACTGGCCTTATCTGCCTTTCACTGGCCTGAATTAAGGGTTGACTCTGCGGCATTGTACTGCCGCGAACTTGAGAGGAGGAAACTACTTTCTCATACAAGTCCAACAGATAGCGATTTGGCCGCGTTGCCTTCTCAAAGAACGCGCGTTTGCCCAAACGGCTCAAGCAATGGAGGCCGGAACGGGAGCGTCTTTCTCCGCCGACCATTTCAATGGCTCCAGTTCTAATACACGCAGGGAGTCATCCACAGCGATGCAACGGAAGTTCGGATTCTCCTGCTGCGTGGTGCTCGGCACGCCGCAAGAAGCCGTTTGCAAAAGCAGTGGCGGGCGCCATTCATCCGGGTGTTCGAGCCTCTCCTGGAGATTCTTGCTGAACGCGCCATATAAGATCTTCGGTTCGCCGGGACGACCCCTAGTCGGTGGGTCAGGCGGAATCAACTCGAATTCCATGTTCCAGTGAGTGTGGCCCGACAAAACATAATCAATGCCGGGCCCGGTGATTTTATCGCGCGATTCCTCGGTGCGTCCAAGCGCCAGGTAGTAGAACTGGCTCAAGAAATGATTTATACAGCCGTAATGGATGGTAATGCCGCCTCGCCGCTCCGGAGGGATAGGTACGGGCTGTTCACCGGCGTTTTCAAAGAGTTTCTTCACTTTTTCACGGGCGGGTCTGGAAAGATTGCCTGCGGGGGCGTGAATGCCCGCGAAAACACGGAAACCGCGGCGGGTACCCGCCAGATGATTCTGTTCGCGGCCTGCGGAATCGAGCGGCCTTTGGCGAATGCAATCCAGCACCGCCTCTAGCCAGCTAATTTGACTGTAAGGGTAGTTCTCATTCGGCTCATAAAAGGCCATGGAGTCTGGAGAGCCGCCAAGAATATTGCCGCGAATCGACACCCTCGACAATTTCTTCCCCCCTTCATCCCAAAAACTCTGTCCCGTAAGGCAGTCGGGCCCGGTATCAAGGATCAGGAATTTGCATTTGCCCAGTTGGAAGGCATGGTTGAAATACGGATTGAATAGGAGAAAGTATTCGGTCAACGCCTCCGCGCCCGCTTCAATTGCCATGATGTCCGTAATAACGCCGCGGATTTTCTTTCCAAAGTAGCTTTTTAAGATTTGTACAAGAAGGATGTAAAAAATCAGAAATCCAAAGAGAATTGATAGGGGCAATCCCCAATTCCGCATCAAAGTCCAAATTCCTGGAAATGGTTCCTTGGCGTCATATCCAATCAGGGTTTTGATTGCCGCCCGTATCCCGCCTGACCCCAGTATCCCGAGCGCCGACGGGAGGTGCCGCCCTAGATAGGCCAATAAGACCGTTCCCGACGCCGGCGCCAGATTTCTCGATCGCAGCACCCTGTTTCCAAGCGCCCAGAAACGAGTTCCTAAGTTGTCTAAAGTAAGTTCGGCCCAGCGCAAACCGAACCCCACGATCCCGCCCCACCATCTGCGCATGAGAATTGGGGAGCCTTCTTTAACTAGTTTGCAATTCACCTCTCCGATGCGTTGGCCAATAACCTCCGAAGAGTCGTGATAGAGGTAGGGAATACTTTTGGCTTCGCCTTTCTCTATCCCGAAGATATTTCTTTTGGGTTTCTTATTGATGATGGCGACGGTGTCTGGAGGGTATGGGGAAAAACGCCAATCGTGATTGCCTGTGCTGGTGAAAATAGGCACGCGGAGACCACGGTTTCCTCGGCCGGGCTCTTCTCCGGCTCCGGTGAACATCTCCGCAACGAAACGCCAATTGCTCTCATCGGTGGGACTATCTCCAAGGCCCTGCGCCACAAAATCGACGAGATCGCCAAGGACGAGTACAAGATCGAGCCTGCCCGCGTTGGCTTCCTTGTTTGCCCATCTGATGAATGTCCGCAGATGCTGGTTGAAGTTGACGAATTTTTGGTTGGATGCCGCAGGTTCTGTCCCAATCGTAGAACGCCATTCCTTTTTCCAAATGTCGTTTCGTTCGGCCACATGCAAATCCGTCAGATGGGCAAAGCGAACACCGGAGGATTGCGGGCGCAGGCAAATCGCGTGTTTCGCCTCGGAACGCAACACTCCGCGCACAGTGAGCCTCAGGTCAAATAGAGTCGGCAATGGCGGGCCACCATCGTGCGCGCGTCTGCAGTGTTTTTCGCTCACGTGGTTTTTCGGGCACGCCCGCAAGCTCCAGAACCGAGCTTCGGGGAACACTGATTTGCGCATAAAATTGCTGATCAGATGCCGGGTTTCCAGGAGATCCTTAAACTCTGCGGGAAGCAGGGCATCGTCGAGCGGCATGGGCTGCTCGTCAAGCTCGATAGCGAATCCCACGCCCTCATAATTGCCTTCATCATCGGCAAACGACGGGACAGCCTTGAATTCGTAGTCGCCCCAATTAATGTCGTCTGGCCCGCAGGCGAGGACGATGGGCCAAATGTTTTCTTGCGCGTCAGGTCCACTAAGGGAGAGGAAGAGAGGGCAGCCAAGGTTCGGGCTGAGAATTCGCGGCAGCTTTTCGCCTGCCACGACATTCTCAACAAACTCCCGAAGGACGGCTTCAGTCTTGAAAAACACAGATCACATGACTCCCAGAAGCATAGAAAGCTTCGCGGCAACGATAGCCCGACGTTCGCCCTCAATGCATAATGCAATCCAAATTTTGCGCAACTCCAAAAAGTGAGCCGAAGCTAGCCGCAAACTATCATGTTGTCAAGGGAGTATCTAAAAGAGAATTTGGTTTAAGTGTCCACGAACGAAAGTGTGTCTGATGCGGTGAAAGTTACGTTTGAATGCGGGCGCGGAGCGACCGATCAATCGAGCGTGCCGCTTTCCGCGCCGGAACCATAGCGGTCACAATCAAATCGGCGCCGTGGGCGCAGTCTCCCGCGGCCCAAATCTCATCTTGCCGGGACGTTTCGCTCTCGTTTTCGGAATTCACCCAGACGGTTCCCCACTTCGTGGTTTTCAGTTGCTCGGTCGTCTCCGCGATTTCCTGGTCCACTCCATAACCGATGGCAATTACGGCGGTATCGCATTCAAGAATAAAGTTGGAGCCGTCAATTGGTTCCGGAGTGCGGCGTCCCTTTGCATCCGGTTTTCCGAGTTTCATCCGAATGCATTCGCAGGCCACAACTTTGCCTTCGGAGTCGCCGATAAATCGGACCGGGAGCGTCAGCCACTCGAACTTGACGTCCTCCTCGCGCGCATTCTTTCTCTCTGCCAAGCGCCCGGGCATTTCGGCTTCGCTGCGCCGGTAGACGCACCAGGCTTGGCCCTCTGGCGAGAGCCGGCGCGCCGTGCGAACGCAGTCCATCGCGGTGTCTCCGCCGCCGACAACTACGGTTTTGCGCCCTGCATGCGGCCGTCCTCGCATGGCTTCAGGCAGCATCTCGTCCGGCAAGTTGGCGCGCACGAGATACTCAGTGGCGTTATAAATATTTTTCAGGTCTTCACCGGGAATTTTCATGCGGGTTCCGGCGCTCGCTCCGTGGCCCAGGAACACGGCATCAAATCCATGTTTCTTCAATAGATCATCAACAGTCAAATCTTTGCCGATGCGCGTATTGCAGCGAAACTCAACCCCCATCATTTCAAGAGATCGGATGTGTGCTTCCACAATTTCCTTTTTCAACTTGAACCCAGGAATGCCATAGATGAGCAGGCCGCCAGGGAAAGGCCAAGCTTCGAACACTGTAACAGCATGGCCCAGCTTTACGAGTTCTTCGGCCACAGCTAGACCCGCCGGGCCCGAGCCGACGATCGCCACACGTGTCCCAAGAGCGGGAGCTAATTCTGGAACCGGAAAGCCTCCCAGAACATCCCGCAATGAGTCTGCGCAATAGGCTTCCAATTTACCGATAGCGATGGGCGCCTCGCATCCTTGTAGCACGCAGGCCCCTTCGCACTGCTTTTCCTGGGGGCACAGCCTTCCGCAAATATCTGGAAGATTCGAATTTTCCATGAATTTCAGGGCGGCGCCGCGGACATCTCCAAGACTCAGAAGCCACATGGCATCCCGGATTTCATTGTGCGCCGGGCACCCGATGGTGCAGGGTTGGTGCTCGCACTGAAGGCAGCGGTTGGCTTCCAACACTGCTTGATCGAACGTGAGCGGAAGGCTGACCTCTTGAAAATCCTTCAACCGGTCTTGGGGAGACCGTTTCATCGGATGAACGGGTTCAGCGCGCAATCGCCTCCGGCGATCAAACGGACGTGAATCTTCGGCCGGCCTTGTGATCCCTGCCTCAGAACAAGAATGAAGACAGCCTGTCGCAGATTGGCAGTCGCACATTGATCATGTCCTCATAGAAAGCCAGCCAGCTCAGTCTCTTCCGTTGCAATATGCTGAAACATCTGGTTTGTAAAATTCTCTCCAAGCACCTTCGCACGAGAAACTTCGGCGATTACGTCGTCTGCCGCGTTGAGATGGTTTACCGCTTCGGCGAACAACTCGAACAACTCCGCCAGGGACCGGTGCTCCTGCTTCAATTGCGCAGTTAATTCCGTCAATTCAGGGCTGACTTGTGCCACTCGATCGAGCATCCCCTTTTCTTCGTGTTGAAAATGCAAAGGCAGGAATGCTTGAAAACGGCGGACCATGGACCATACTTTGGGAGGTCCTTTGAGATCGGCGCGGATTTCCGGATTGCAACCCAGTCGCCGGATGGCATCATCCAACTCGCCAAGGTTCGTCCGAAGCTCGACGTGCTCTTCGTGGATCATCTCCGCATCCTCTGCAGGCACTACTTGGTGTTGGATCATTGGATTCCCCCTGACCAGGTTCTCGCCGAGATCCCGGCACACAGCGCAGTAAAGCCACAAGCGCGCCAAATTGCCCTGCTCTCTGCGGGAAACACTAATCGACTCGAAAAATGGAAGCGCGAGTTCTGAACGACGATCGACATAAATCACCGAGACTGCTCCATTTTCACTGCTAAGGGTCAAGAGCACTGTGACCAAGGTCACAGCCAGGTGTGACGAATTTCACGGTCTTCGAGGACCGTCACTCGTAGCGCAGCGCAATCACCGGGTCCACCCGCATCGCGCGCCGTGCGGGGATCCAGCATGCTGCGAGCGCGACCACGACGAGCAACGCCCCTACCGCGCCAAATGTCACTGGGTCCGTCGCGCTCACGTTATAGAGCAGGCTCGTCATCAGCCGCGTAGCAGCCAGCGAAGCTGCGAGGCCAATCGACAAACCGATGAGCGCAAGCTTCAGGCCTCTCCGCAGAACGAGCCGCAAGACATCCCCCGGCTGCGCGCCAAGTGCCAACCGCACGCCGAGTTCTCGCGTCTGCTGCGCCACGCTGTAGGAAATCACGCCGTAAACGCCGATGGCCGCCAGCAGCAACGCTCCGCCGCCGAACACAGCTAGAAGCCAGGTGTTGAATCGCCTCGGAGCCAGCGATGCCGAGACAATTTCATCCATGACGAACACGCGGCCAATTGGCTGCTGCGAGTCTAGTTTCTGAACAATATTTCGCATTGCGGGCACAAGCCCTGTAGGGGAAGCTATTGAACGCAATAAAATGTTGCGAGACGTGCACAGGGGAAAGGCGTCAGGGCTCTGGCATTGGTGTTGAAATGGCTCATAAGTATGCGGCTTGGTCGCGGCATCCAATGGCCCTTGTTTTACGTCGCCCACAACGCCCACGATCGTGAGCCAGGGATTCTTCGCCGTTGCGACCCCCCACTTCAGCCGCCGACCGACCGGATCCTCGCCTGCCCAGTAGCGCTTCGCCATCCCCTCGCTGATGATGACCGCGTCACCCTGCCCATGCATCTCCGCGTCGCTGAAGAACCTGCCGCGCACGAGCGGGATTCCAAGCGTTTGAAAGTAATCCCCGTCCACGAGTGTGTGAAAGTTTGTGGGTACGCCTTTGCTTTGCTCGGTCTCATGTCCTTCCGCGGTGAAGATGTGAGTCCATCCGGAATTCAGCGGCAAATCCGTGCTGACCCCAATTGATGAGACGCCCGGGATCACACTCGCTTGCGTTGTGAGCCCGTCAAAAAATGTCTGCGCCTGAATCATCGTCTTGTATTGCGAGCCGGGCAGGGAAATCGAAAGAGCGATTGTATTTTCCGGCCGGAAGCCGGGGTCCGTCCGCCGCGCGCGAATAAAACTCCGGATGAGCAGACCCGACCCAACCACCAACAGCAGCGCCAGCGCCATCTGAGCGACGACAAAGACATCCCGAATTCGCTGGTGTCCACGCGTGCTCGATTGACTCCTCCCAGTTGCTTTCAACGATTCATTCAGATTGGTTTTCGTTGTCGCAAGCGCAGGGACAATTCCGAAGAGGGCGCCCGAAATCAGGGAAATTCCGAGCGTGAAGAGAAGCACGGTGCGGTCCATCGCAACTTCCTGCGCGCGCGGAAGAATCGTGTCGGCGAGCACCGCCAGCCCTTTCACACCTGCGTACGCGGCGAAAAGCCCAATCGCTCCGCCAACAAGCCCCAGCAGGCTGCTTTCCACAAGTAGCTGCCGCACCAGCCGCCCGCGCCCCGCTCCCATAGCAACGCGCACGGCAATTTCCCTTTGCCGCTGTGTTCCGCGCGCAAGCATAAGGTTTGCGACATTCGTGCAGGCGATCAAGAGCAGGAGCCCCACAGCGCCCAGCAGAAGCATGAGCAGCGTGCGTGTCGGACCGACAATCAATTCAGCCAGCCGCGTAACACTTGCTTCCAACGCTAGTTTCGAGCGATCCCGGAACTCCGGCGCATAGAATTGCTCCTGAATCTCCTGGGCGGCCAGCATCGTGTCGGAGTTGGCTGCGCCCAAGGTCGTCCCGGGCTTCAATTTCGCCAGCACGCCGAAATCAAAATTGTCCGCTCGCCCGCCAAGCTCGAACGGAATGAACCCGATTGACACCCACAACTGCGCCGGAGCGAAGAAGGGCAAGCCATTGGAGGGGAACTCGAAGCTCTTCGGCATTACGCCGATAACGGTGTAAGGCTGGCGATTGAGAAGAATTTTTTTGCCCACAATTTCGCGGTCTGCCCCGAATTGCGTCTGCCATAGCGCGTACCCAAGAATGGCGACGTTGTTTCCCAATTTGTCTTCGTCTTCCGTGAAGGTCCGGCCCAGCGCGGGCGCGGTCCCGAGGATTCGGAATACCGCCGCCGAGGTTCGCGTAGCCGCAACGCGCTCTGGCGAACCGCTTCCGGAAAGGTCCATCAGGTTTGTCGAAAACGCGCCAAGATCTTCAAAAACATGACTCAGCCGTCGAAAATCGGCCACATCCGGCGCCGAGACCGGGAGTTTCCCCGGCACAAGCTTTGGAATGGATTCCAGTAAAACGACAATTCGGTCGGAATCCGGGAAGGGAAGAGGGCGTAGAAGAAGCGCGTTCACCACGCTAAAGATGGAGACAGTCGCTCCAATTCCCAGCGCCAGGGTGAGAATCGCCACGGCCGTGAAGCCGGGATTCTTCCGCAACATTCGTGCGCCGAATCGCAAGTCTTGCAGAAAATCTTCCAGCATGGGCAGCCCCCTTCGTTCCCGGTAAATTTCCTTATATTGTTCAACGCCACCAAAATCGCGCCGCGCGGCATACTTTGCTTCTTCCCTCGTCATGCCGCGATGAATGTTTTCTTCCACCGCCATTTCCAGGTGCGCGTTGAACTCATCGGAGAGCTCCCGCTCAGATTGTTTCACGTGAAACAATTTGGACGTTCGCGCGATAAATATTCGCAGCCAGTCCAATTTTCGCCTCAACCTGCTCTTTCAACGTCCGAAGACGGCATTCGAAATCTCTTCGAATTCATTTCGAACTCATTCGTGCTCCTGCTTGAGTTCTCCTTGAGCCTTCCTTGATAGAGCTCAAGCTTACTCATGCCGCAGAGTCACAATTGGATCCACGCGAGTGGCGCGAACCGCCGGAATCCAACTGGCCGCAATTGCCACTCCCATCAGCAGGAGCGGCACAATCACAAATGTAATCGGGTCGCGAATGCCAACGCCAAAAAGAAGCGGCGCCATGTACCGCGCCAAATAAAGCGCTCCGGCAAGCCCCAGCGCGACGCCCACGATCGCCAGCTTCGCTCCTTGACCAATCACCATTTGTAAGATGTCTCGCGGCTGCGCTCCCAGCGCCACGCGGATGCCGAGTTCGTGGCTTCGCTGGCTAACCGCGAACGCCATCACTCCATAAATTCCAATGGCCGCAAGTATGGCCGCGACCGCCGCAAACAGCCCGAGCAGATCGAGACTCAGTCTCGGCTGCTCCACCGACGAAGCAACAACTTCATCCATCGTCCTCACGGCATACACAGGCTCTCGCGAGTCAATTGCGGCGACCTGCGCGCGGGCGGAATTTGCCACGGTGGTTGGATTATTTGCCGTGCGGATTACAAAAAACATACCGTACGAACTGCCGAATGGATCCTGCGTCTGGGGAAAATAAGCTTGTACGCGGCCAGCAACATCAAGGCTGTAGTTGTGCACGTGCCCTACGACGCCCACAACCGTGCACCAAACCGGTTTCGGTTTGTTTGGATCCGCGCCGGTTTGGATTGAGATATGTTTTTGCAAAGGATCCTGACCGGGCCAAATATCAGCCGCGAATTCTGAATCCACGATCGCGACCAAGGGTGAGGTTGCCGTGTCCGCTATGGAAAACACCCGGCCGGAAATGAGCGGCGTCTTCATCGTCTCGAAATAACCGGGCGTTATGAAGCGCTGGTCCGTTTCAAGATACCCGTACGGCGTCCCTGCGATGTGCTGCAACATTGGCGCCGTGGAATCCTCGACGAAGGCGGAACCTGAGGAATACGAATTGCCCATCGGCAATTGTGAGATCGCGCCGGCGGTTTCGACTCCGGGAATCACGCGGATTCTGTCGAGAACTTTTTGATAGAACTGCGAAACAGCAGGTGCGTTCGGATAGGTGATCGAGGGGAGGTTCATACGCATTGTCAGAATGTGGTCCGTGCGGAAGCCGGGGTCCACGCGAAGGAGCTGGTTGAAACTTCTGATTGTGAGTCCCGCTGCGATAACAAGCAGCAATGAAAAGGCAATCTCTGACACCACTAGCGCACTTCGCAGCCGTTGACCGCCCGGCCCACTACTGCCTCCCCGCCCGCCTTCTTTCAAAGTGTCATGAAGTCGCGGACTTGAAACGTGTAATGCCGGCGCGAGTCCAAAGAGGATCCCTGTGAACAATGCAATTCCCAGAGTGAACAAGAGTACGTTGGGGTCCAACGCGATCTTCCCAACACTGGGAAGAACAGCCGTGTGCAAGCCACGGATGGCAAGCATTGCCCAGGCACCAAGCGCAAGCCCCACCGCGCTGCCAATCAACGAAAGCAGTAGACTTTCCGTGAGAAGCTGGCGGATCGTCCTCCATCTGCCGGCGCCAAGCGATGCGCGGATAGCCATCTCTTTTTCGCGCGCGGAACTTCGCGCGAGCAACAAGTTCGTGATATTCGCGCAGGCAATCAAGAGAACAATTCCCACGGCAGCCATCAGGATCAGAAGCGCTGGCCGAATCTGCCCGACCAACTCCTCCCGAAGAGGAACCACGAATACGCCCCAGCCCTCCGTCGGTCCGTAGGAGGCCGGATTTTCGCGCGCGAGCTGCTGCGCGAAAATGTCCATGTCCGCGGAAGCCTGCGCCAGATTCACATCAGGTTTGAGACGTGCAATCACATCCCAGGCATGCGAGCCACGGCTATTCGGATGAGTGCGGTCAAGCGCCAGCGGAGTCCAGACTTGATTGTCTCCCGCAAAATCGAATCCTTCTGGTAGAACGCCAATAACGGTGTAAGGCCGATTATTCAAGCGGATCGGTTTGCCGACGACGTTCGAGTCGCCCGAATAAAGTGATCGCCAGAGACCGTAACTGATGACGGCGACCTGGTTATGACCGGGCTGGTCTTCCTCGGCCGAGTAAGTGCGGCCCAAAATCGGCTGAACACCCAGCAAAGGGAATAGACCCGCTGTAGAGCCTCCGCGTGTGATTCGTTGAGGGGCTGCGTCTTCGTTTCCAACGTTTGCGCCATTATTCGCGTAATACGCGGCGACCTGACCAAAGGCATGGTTCCTGTCCACAAGCTCGAACCACTCCGGATCCGAGAACCAGTTCCGCGGAATTCCTTCGCCCGTCAACTGTCCCCAGACTTTCACAAGCTGTTCAGGCTGGCGATAGGGCAGTGAGCTGAGAAGGACCGCATGGACGACGCTGAAAATGGCCGTATTCGCGCCGATGCCGAGCGCCAGCGTCAGGACCGCCACGGCTGTGAAGCCGGGATTCTTGCGCAACATCCGCGCGCCAAAACGCAGGTCTTGCAGAAAAGTTTCCAGCATGGGCAGCCCCCTTCGTTCTCTGTAGATTTGCTTGAATTGTTCGACGCCACCGAAATCGCGCCGCGCGGCGAAGTGGGCATCTTCTGATGGCATTCCTTGCTTTATCTTTTCTTCCGCCAAAAAATCCAGGTGTAAGGCAAACTCATCATCCAGTTCAGCGTCGAGCCGGCTCTTGCCAAAAAGTCCGGCCAGCCGCTTGCCGAATTCGCGAAGTGTCGTCATTTCAATTCAATTCCAGCCCGCTCATTCATATCGAAGCGCGATCAACGGATCCACGCGTGTCGCACGGCGAGCGGGTAGGTAACACGCCAAAAGAGCGACCAATGTGAGAAGCCCCGCCATCGCGAGGAATGTAAGCGGATCGTGTGGCGAAACTCCGAACAAAAGCCCTTCCATAAGTTTCGTGAGTCCGAACGAAACAAGAAGGCCCACACTCAATCCCGCCAGCGTGAAAATCATGCCTTGCCGGATGAACATCCGCTCTACGTCGCCGGGTTGCGCGCCAATCGCCATCCGAATTCCTATTTCATGCAGGCGAGAGGTAACCGCGTATGACGTAACGCCATAAATCCCGACGGATGCCAGAACAATCGCCACCATTGCGAAAATCCCAAGCAACAGAGTGCTGAATCGAGCCTGCGCCACCGAATCCGACATTCGCTCTTCCATCGTGGCGACGTCGGAAATTGGCAAGCTCGGGTCCAGTTGCTTCACTTGTTGCCGAACCGCGTCTACCAGCGCAAGTGGATTGCCGGTCGTGCGCACGACGTAGGTCGTAAATGGAAGAGTCAATTCCGGATGCGGCCAGTACACCATTGCGCCCGGTGTAGTATTCAGCCCCTCATGTTTCACATCGCCAACGACGCCAATAATTTGCGAAGGGTTTTTCTCCGTCTCGTCGCCCATCGCCACAGTGATTCGCCTTCCGATAGGACTCTCGCCGGGGAAATACCTGGTTGCCAGCGCCTGATTCACAATCACCACATGCGACACCGTAGTTGCTTCCCGCTCGTTGAACTCGCGTCCGGCCAACAGCGGAATCTCCATCGCGTGAAAATAGTCGGGTTCGATCACGCGAACGTCCGTGGCCGGTTGGTCCGCATCGGAAAGTTTCGGCCGTCCTTCGATTTGAAAACCCGTGGCCGCGCCCATGGTCGTGAATGGCAACCAGCTATCGGCGCTGGCCGCGATTACTCCGGGCAGGGCGGCAATGTGCTTGCGCAGTTGTTGAAAGAAAGCAATCTTCTTTCCATCATCGGCATAAGAAGCGTTCGGCAATGAGATTTTCAAGGTAAGCAGATTGTGAGGATTGAATCCCGCGTCCACCGAGGTAAGCAGAAAGAAACTCCGCACACACAAACCAGCGCCGACGAGCAGAACCACCGCCAAACTCATTTCGGCAATCACGAGCGCGGCCCGCAGACGGTTTCCGCGCCTTCCGCCCCGCGTATCGCGGCTGCCTTCCTTCAAAGCCTCGTTCAAGTTGGAGGAGAGCGCGACCAGCGATGGCCCCAGTCCAAAAAGAATTCCAGTCGCGAGCGATACAACCATCGTGAATGCCATCACGCGCCAATCCAGACTCACCGGTGTGCCGGCGAGCATGTTTTTCGGACCAAGCGCGAGCAGCGCCTTCGTGCCCCGCACTGCAAGCAGAAGTCCCGCGACTCCGCCCAACACCGAGAGCAGCAGACTTTCCGTCAACAATTGACGAATCACTCGCCCTCGGTCCGCGCCCAACGCCGCGCGCACCGCGATTTCCCGCTGGCGGCCCGCGGCCCGGCCCAGCAACAAGTTCGCGACATTTGTGCAACCCATCAACAAAACAAACGCAACCGCCCCTAGCAGGACTAGCAGCGGTCGTCGAATCTGCCCGACCAATTGTTCTTTCAGCGGCACAAGTTCCACGCCCCAGCCCTTGTCGAAATCGGGCCACTGTTTTTCAAGGGAATTCGCGATCGCGTCCATTTGTGTCTGGGCTTGCGCGAGGCTGACTCCCGGTTTCAGCCTTGCAACCGAAGTGAGATAGCGTCCGCGAGGGACGCGAGACTTAGCAGTGAAGGCAATGGATTCCCACAACTCAGCTTGCTCGCCGGTAAATGATCCTCTCTTAATGAACATCTGAAATCCGCGCGGCATCACCCCGACAATCGTGTTCGTATGGTTGTCAAGTTGGATCTTCTTTCCCACCACATTTCGATCTCCGCCGAACCGCCGTTGCCACAGTCTATAGCTCAGAATCACGACGTCATCGTTGCCCGGCACGCCGTCTTGCGCCGAAAACGTTCTTCCCAGAATCGGGTCCGTGCCCAGCATCGCGAGCATGTTCGGCGTCACGGCCTGGTACGCGACCTGTTCGGGATCTGAGTCGCCCGTTAGGTTCACGTGATCGTCGTACATCACCGCCATTTGCTCGAAGACGGTGTTGTGCTCCTGCCACTGGAAGTAATTTGCCGGCGACACAGGCCCCTGGTGCCACGTCGTCGAAGGTTGGGTCTCCCACACCATCACCAGGCGGTCCGGCTGCTTGAAGTGGGGCGGAGTAAGCAGCAGGGAATTGACGACGCTAAAGATCGCGGTGTTCGCGCCGATGCCCAGAGCAAGCGTGATTACGGCAATTACAGTGAAGCCGGGATTCTTGCGCAACATCCGCGCGCCAAATCGCAGGTCTTGCAGGAAAGTTTCCAGCATGGGCAGCCCCCGCCGTTCACGATAAATTTCCTTGAATTGCTCGACTCCGCCAAAATCGCGTCGCGCGGCAGACCTCGCTTCTCCCAGTGTCATGCCCCGGCGCAAGTTCTCTTCCACTGCCATTTCCAGGTGCGCGTTGAATTCGTCGTGCAGTTCGCGCTCGGATTGTTTCCTATGGAACAATCCTGAGATTCGTTTCAATTGAACGCGCAGCCATGCCATTTCAAGATTCCTCGGTCGCGCTCAGCAGCCGCGCCATAATCCCCGTCAACAGCTCCCAGTTTTCGGTTTCCGCGGCAAGCTGCCGCTGGCCCGCGCGTGTGATCGAGTAATACTTCGCGCGGCGGTTGTTGTCGGACACCCCCCATTTCGAGCCGATCCAGTCGCGCTGCTCCAGCCGCAACAGGGCGGGGTAAACCGTTCCCTGATTGAGTTTCATCATGTCGCGGGAGATTTGTTCGAGGCGGCGTGCGATGCCGTAGCCGTGCAGCGAGCCCATGGTCTCCAGTGTTTTAAGGATCATTAAATCGAGCGTGCCTTGAAGGACATCGAGTCGTGGGTCGGAAATGGGACACCTCCTGTAGAAAATCAACAGGAACCTACGCCCCTTGCTGTTGATTGTCAACAGGAAGGGTTCATTTCTTTTGACGCCCCAAACCCGCAAACGTTACGTGACTTTGGAAATTGCATCCTGCCGAGATTTGTTTTTCGGCTTGGTAAGTGTCGGTCTCACCTTTTTGAGGAGAATTTGAGAATAATGAATTGAACGCGAAGGAAGAGTAGTAGAGTCAAAAAAGGCAGGCCCAAATCTTGGCGTAAACAGAAAGCCCACCCGTTAGGGTGGGCTCTCCAGAGGGGAGAATCGTTCCAGGCCTATGCGCGGAAGGCCCCGAACTCTTTTTCCTCGGGGCGAGCATAAAAGAGCCGCCACTTTGCAGTCAAGCAAATAAAGCATTGATTCTAATGGACTTAAAGTCCTTTAGAATCAGGAGCTTACGGGAATATCCACAGAAATCCCTTTAGATAAACAGATTTCAAGGAATGCTCGAAGGTGAAGTTTCAGTAGAAGTCCTTTGTATCTATAGGTTTGCCGGATAGTCCAAGTTGAATCACTTCAATTTTGCCATGGCGGTCAAAAACCTTTCCCGGAAGGAAGGTTTTGACTGCAACTCGAATAATGCCGAAGCCGATCCCGCTCACAATGGAAAATACCATCATGATGCCAGCACCAGTGAACGCTCCAATCACGTATGTGGGCCAGCTCAACTCCGTCGCTTTGTAGGGCGGTTCGTTCCAAGTAACGTTGTGGCCGTAGACGACTTTCTTTACCAGTGCGTTCGCGAGTGTAGAGGGAGCTTGGCCGAACACGATTGATATCAGGTCGTCATCTCGTTCCCATGAAAGAAGGAGATAACCCGGAACGGGGGCATTAGAACTCGATTGAAAGATTGGCTGGGCGGAGTCGAAATGTTTCGAGGCAATCTGCTGGGTCGGGTACTCCACAATCAGCAGCGTAACTTCCTGACCGCTCTTTCGGTATCGCGCGGAAATCGCCTCCGCGCCGTTGGAAAACCCAAGCCAATCTCCAGAACCTACAGGAATCAGCGTGTGAAGTGCAACCGGCCCCACAAAATAATGCTCGGAGCCAGGCACCATTCCTTCTTGGGGCAGATGTACGCTGATCGAAGGAAAAGGGCTCGGGTCAGCCCTGGATTTCAGAGTGCCGGCAAGCATTCCAATATCCTTCATTGACAGCGCGACAGCCGCGCCATTCGCATCTATCAGGAGATTGCCGACAACTACGAGCGCACGATTCGCCGATCCCGCCGCGTATCGCGAAATGTCTTGCGGCCTCATTCCCGCAGGACGCAGATACGTAAACGCTCCATATGCAGCCGAAGGGTCCATCATCCGATACAGCGTAACGGTCAGCGTATCCGCCTTGCGCGCATACTCAACTCGCTCGATTGCTTTGAACCCGTATTCGCGGATCGCTTCTGCGTTTGTTCCCGCGATCTGCTCCAGCGTCACGGGCTGCCTCGCACCGGCGTTCCAGCTCCCAAAGGATGGCGGCAGCAATCCCTGCGCCGCCGACGGACGCGCCGCGGCCAGCAGGGAACACGCAACCAAGCACGAAATTAGTATTCGCCGCACAAGATCCTCTTGTGAATTAGACTCCGGAATTCTACCGCTGGTTCCCGCCCGGCGCTACTCCGGCCCGGCCGTTCGTTGGCGCCTTCGGCTGCTGGTGAAATGCGAGGCTGTTTGTGCTCTTCAAGTAGGATTCGATTCCAATGTACAGACCGTCGGCCACCCGATCGCGCGCGTCCGGTTTCCGGAGCGATGATTCATCCGACGGATTGCTGATGAACGAAATCTCCGCCAGCACCGATGGCATGTTTGCGCCAATCAGCACCACAAAAGGGGCCTTGCGTACGCCGCGGTCGCGGATACTGTGATTCGACTTCTGCAGACGCTTGGTCAACGAGTCCTGAATGTCAGACGCCAACTCGCGCGATTCTTCGATTTTTTCATTCTTGGCGATGCGCTGGATCAAGTCTTCCAGTTGATGCACGTTTCCCTGCGCCGTGGCGTTTTCGCGCGCCGCTACCTGCATGGCTTCCGGCGAAGGCGAAAAGTTCAGGTAGTAAGTTTCCACGCCGCGCGCGGTCGAGTCCGGGCTGGAATTCGCATGGATGGAGATAAATAGGTCGGCTTTAGCTTCGTTGGCAATGGTAGTGCGCTGCTCGAGCGGGATGAATGTGTCGTCATCCCGGGTGTAAATCACCTCTGTTCCCGGTAACCGTTCCTCGATCATCTTGCCCAAGCGAAGGGCGACGTCGAGGCACAAGTCTTTTTCCATCAATCCGTTGGGGCCGATCGTGCCGGTATCGTGGCCGCCATGCCCGGCGTCAATCACGATACGGCCGGTCTTCAAACCCAGCGCGCGTGTGAGCGATTGTGGGCCATCGCGTGGCGCGTCCGGCACAGGCGCGGGAGGCTGCTTCGCGCCCGTCGTGCGGATTGTCCGCGTATTTATGCGCGAGCCCGGGCCTTCGGACGCAACATTGGCGGCTGTGTTGGACGCGGTGCTTTGGGGATTTTTCGATGCCGGCGGCGCGTGCGGATTCGCCGCGGTGTTTGTACTTGGCGGCGCTTTCGGCTGTGCATTCTGCGCAACCAACGGATCCCTCTTCGCGTAAACATCCACGACCATTCGGTAAGGGTCACGCAGGAGGAAGACCGAGTAATCTCTTACCTTCGAGACTTCCAAAACGATGCGCACGACCCCGGCCTGATTCTGCGCCACGCGCACGCCCTTCAACACTTCACCCTGCACCTGAATCGGTGCGCTCGTTGCCGAGCGGCCCAGCCGCGCGTTCTTTACGTCAAAATAAATCCTGTCCGGATTCGAGAGGCGCGCCGCCTGATAATTCACGGGCGCGTCCAGGCTCACCACGATTCGCGTATAGTCCGGTGTCGCCCACGACTTAATCTCGCGCACCTCAGCAATCCTGCCTGGCGCCGGCTCCTCCATTGTTTCCGCCGGGCTGATTTGTGTCGGCGGGGAACTCGCCGCGGAATTTGCGCCCGGATTCGGCGCGCTGCTCTGCGCGGCTGCGGCCGTCTGCTGCGGTATGGGAGGCGGCGCAGAATGCTGCGCGCTTTGCGACACAGTTTGCGGAGCAGGCGCCGCATTCTTCCTCGCCGTCTGCTTCGGACTGGCAATCTCGGCGAGCGAAGCCTGCGCGTCTTTCACGCGCGGTGATTTTGGGTGCAGCTTCAGGAATTCTTCAAACGATTTCTTCGCGAGCGCCGAATCATGCAAGTCATCCTTTTCGATCTGACCCACCGAGAAGAGCGCGTCTTCGCGATAGCGGCTCTGCGGATACTCGTGCAGCAAATATTGATAAGTGTCCACGGCATACTGATAAAATTTTGGATCGAAGCGATCGCCCATTTTCCGGTAGAGATCGCCTACGGTCAGCAGCGAAAAGGGAACATCGGGCGCGCTTGATGAGAGCAGGCTTACGCGCCGGTAGGATTTCACCAAGTCTTGATATTGCGCCAGCGTGCGCTGCTGATCGGGAATCACTTCCAAAGCGGCGCGGTCTTTCTGGGCCTTGTCGAATTGCTCGTGCGCTTTTTCGCGCGCGCTGGCCGTGTCCGCTCGTGCCGCAACGCCGCACAACAAAAGCAACATTGCCAGCGCACCGCACAAACACGCGCTTCGCGCCAACGCCCCACTCAGGGGCCTTCTAGAGACCCGTTTGCGGATTGTCCCCCTGCGAATCACGGCAAGAACCCAATGTTACCAGTGAAACACCCAAACGAACCGGAAGAATTCTTTACGCCTCGCGAATCATTCACTTTCATTCAATCTCAATCGTTCACCCACACAAGCCGCCCCTGCGAATCTCGTTCCTGATGAATATGATGCGGCGGCGCTGACGCAGTTGTATTTGCCGATGATATCGCGTTTGCTGACGATGTTGTTTTGCTCGGCGATGTCGTGTTGGTTGATAAAGTTGATTTGGTTGACGGAGTTGATTTGGTTGCCGAAGCTCCATTCCCAGACGATGTCGCATTGCCCGTTGCCACGCGCTGCGCCGTGCCCGGCGCCGTCGCCGGTTGCCCCGCGTCGCTCTGGAAATAATTATTCGTCACTTTGCGCACGTAATCGCGAGTTTCGCGGTTGCGCGGCACTCCTCCGGCGCGGTCCACCGCGCCCGTTCCCGCGTTATAGGCCGCCAGCGCCTTGTCGAGATCGCCGTTGTACCGCACCAGTAGTGCGCGCAACGTCCTCACGCCCGCTTCCAGATTTTCCTGCGGATCGAACACTTTCGTCACACCCATCTGCAAGGCCGTATCCGGCATCAGTTGCATCAGCCCCATCGCGCCTTTGCGTGACACCGCCGTCGGATTTCCGCCCGACTCCACCTGCATCACCGCGCGCACCAGCGCCGGGTCCACATGATGGCGGTCTGCTATTGTCTGAATCAGCGTCTCAAGCCGGTCTCGCGAGATCGGACGCGGCGCATCCGGGTCCGCGGGCACATTCCTCACCACAAATCCATATTTATTCGTCCTGACTGCGTTTGATGTGTCCTTCGGCGAGACGTCCCCCGTCGCAGACGGATTCGCTGCCTTCGTCGGCGGCGGAGCCAGGTTGATGTACATCCTATGCCCTTGGTCATCAAGAACAGAAACCACCTGCGCGCGCGCAGGCATCGCGGCTAACACCAATCCTGCCAATAAGATAGCGATTCTCGTTTGTGTGCGCACGCTCATATATTCTTCTGGAGGGGGAGACTAAACCGAGCTGCGGAAGCATGCCATAACAGTCTCCCGGAGCAACCAAATACACCCCTCCGGGGCCATTTCTAGCGCCGAGGCAAATTATAGCATCCGGTCTATGAGGGCTGGCACTAGGTCTAAAGTCCTATTTAGGGCGGATGTGTCTTTTCCGCCAGCCTCTGCCAAATCGGGCCGGCCGCCGCCGCTGCCGCCCACCTCCTTGGCGAGGGCCTGCATGATCTTGCCGGCATGGAGTTTAGCGGTCAGGTCCTTGGTCACACCGGCTATCAGCGCCACTTTCCCGTCTTCCACCATTCCGAGCACCACTGCGCCCGCCCCGAGCTTCTGGCGGAGCGTGTCCACCAGCCCGCGAAGGGCTTCGCGCGGCATGGTCGGCACTTGCGCGGAAATGAGCTTCACTCCTTTGATCTCGCGCACTCCCGCAAGCAGGTCGTCCACGTTACCTTGCGCGGCTTTGCGCTGCGCCACGCCAAGTTGCTTTTCGAGGTCGCGCCTCGCGTCGAGCAGCTTTTGGACTGCGGCATCGAGTTCATCCGGCGCGGCATTCAGCTTCGCCGCAAGCGCGCGCAGCGTGTCTTCCGCGCGCTGAAATTCCTCAATCGCGCGGACGCCTGTCACCGCCTCGATGCGCCGAACGCCCGCCGCCACCGACGACTCCATCGCAATCTTGAACACGCCGATATCGCCCGCGCGCGCCACGTGAGTCCCGCCGCAAAGTTCCTTGCTGTAAAACCCGCGCGGGGAATTCGCGTCGGGGATCGTCACCACGCGCACGTTCGACTCCGGATACCGGTCGCCGAAAAACGCCAGTGCGCCCGAGGCCAGCGCGTCGTCAATCGCCATCACGTCGGTTTCTATGGCGCTATTCAGCCGGATCTCCTCGTTCACCTGCTGCTCGATGTCGCGCAGCTCTGCCGGGTCCACCGGCGCGAAGTGGGAGAAATCGAAGCGCAGACGGCCCGGTTCCACGAGCGAGCCCGCCTGCTTCACGTGCGTGCCCAAAATATTTCGCAGCGCGGCGTGCATCAGGTGCGTGCCCGTGTGATTGCGCTTGATGTGCTCGCGCCGCGCGCCATCCGCCACGGGCGCCACGCGGTCGCCCACGCGCAAAGTTTCCTTTGCAAGAATTCTGTGGGCAATCAATCCCGCCACCGGATAGTACGCGCCGCGGACCTCCGCCAACTCCATGGTCTCCGCGTTGTCGTAAAACTTCCCGGTGTCCGCCACCTGCCCGCCCGACTCGGAATAGATGGACGTGCGGTCGAGAACAATTTCCGCTTCCTCGCCCGCTTGGATTTCTTTCACCGCGCCATTCTTCGTGACAATCGCCTCAATCCGGCAATCGCGCGCCTCCGCGCCCTGATAAAATCCCGGCTCGGTCTTGTACGTCTCCGCCAGCTTCGCATATGCGGGATTTGCGACGTCCTTGGAATGTCCTTTCCATGAGGCCCGAGCCTTAGTGCGCTGCTCCTCCATCGCCCGGTCAAAACTCTCCCAGTCAACACGAAAGCCAGCGTCCCTACAAACAAGTTCAATAAAATCGCGGGGGAGACCATATGTGTCGTACAGTCTGAATGCCTTCTCTCCGGGGAAAGTGTCGAATACGATGCCATCCAATCCTGAATAGGCCCGGGCGATATCACGTCCAGGCGAACTCAGCGCTTTTATGTCCTCATCTAGTTTCTTTAGACCCACATTGACTGTACTTGCAAATCGAGATTCCTCACCGTCAAGAATCTGGTTCACGCGCAAAGCTGAGTCTTTCAGTTCAGGATAAGCACCCATCATTTGGCCGCGGACGGCGTCAGACATACGGGAGAGAAACGGATAGGGCGCATTCATCATCCGAGCATGTCGAAGAGCACGCCGAATGATTTTGCGGAGTACGTAACCTCTTCCCTCATTTGACGGAGCAACGCCATCAGAAATCAGAAAAGTGGCGGCCCTGGCGTGGTCTGCGATTATCCGAACAGATGGCCCCAACTCAGGTTGAATAGCGAGATTCGTGCCGCACAACTCAAGCGCACGCTCTGTCAAAGAGCTAAACAAATCCGTATCGTAATTTGACACCTTGTTTGGGTCGTGCAAATTCAGGAGCGCTGCGGCCGTCCGCTCCAGCCCCATCCCCGTGTCCACCGACGGCTTCGGCAGGGGATTCAGCGACCCATCCGCCCCGCGATTGAATTGCATAAACACCAAATTCCAAATTTCCACGTACCGTCCGCACTCGCACGGAAACATGCAATCCGTGTGGCCGTCCTCGCTTGCCGCCGCGCCCATATCGAAATGGACTTCGCTGCATGGTCCGCACGGCCCGGTATCGCCCATGGCCCAAAAATTCTCTTTCAGGCCCGGGATTGCAAACACGCGCTCGCGCGGCGCTCCAATCTCAAGCCAGAGCTTCTTCGCCTCTTCGTCTACGCCCAGCGTTTTTGCATCGGTGACGTCCGCGCCGCCAAAAACCGTGAAATAAAGTTTGTCGAGCGGCAGCCCGTACCATTTCTCCGAGAGCAGCAGCTCCCACGCAAACGCAATCGCATCTTTCTTGAAATAATCGCCAAACGAAAAATTGCCCAGCATCTCGAAAAAAGTGTGGTGCCGGTTCGTGAAGCCCACGTTTTCGAGGTCGTTGTGCTTCCCGCCTGCGCGCACGCATTTCTGGCACGAAGTCGCGCGCACGTAGTCGCGCTTGTCGAGCCCGAGGAACACGTCCTTGAACTGGTTCATCCCGGCGTTCGTGAAGAGCAGCGTCGGGTCGTTCATCGGCGCCAGCGACGAGCTGCGCACGCGCCTGTGCCCCTTCTCCTCGAAGAAGCGCAGGAACATTTCGCGGATTTCGTTTCCGATCACAATCCCCCTAAGCGGATGCAATCATCGCATGCAATGTTGAATTTTCATTATGTCAGACCCCGCGCGTGCGCCGCAACGCGGGCATTAAGCATCAGGTCGCATTGAACTCGAGCAGAATATAGATTGGCAGGAACGAGCAAACTCTATTCCTGCTACACATGGCGGGGGAGGCTCAAGCAGAGATCGCGCAGTTTCGAATGTTCGAAGATATCCGCGTTAATCATTGCGGTGACCGCGGCTCTGGCGTCTCGGAGTTCCTCAATTCTGCTCTCCGGCCCGCCGCTCCAAACGCGTTTCAAATCCGTCGCGGCTAGCTTTTCAATTTCTTTATGGTGCATGTGAGACAACTCGTCTTTCAGGTAGTCAACGATTGCTTCAAATGCACCGCGCTCAAGCCAAATTCCATGGCATTTTGGGCACCAGTCCATCACGATCGACGATTTTCCGAAAACCACCGAGACCATTTTCTCCGTCTTGCATTTCACACAGGCGCGCTTGCCCGCAACCGCGCTGGTCTTGTCGATGTTCTCGATCTCATCGTTCAGCCACCGAAGTGATGGCCCCTCGACCTTGTTCTTCAGCCCGCGCAATTCATCTTTAATCAGAAAAATCCCTTTGCATTTGTCGCAGCCTTCAAACTTTATCGAGAAAACCTTGTAAAGACTTAGAGTGTTGCCGCAGGCAGGACACTTGTCCGTCGTGCTCCCTTCCAGCTTCGCATTCTGAATCGGCGGCGCCTCGACATGAAAATCCGTCTCGCTGCTTTTTTTCTTCACCCTCTGATACCAGTATGGAACATGCACATTGTTGACGAAATCCGAGAAGCCCTTGCCCTTCACGGGCATGATCCGTGCAAGGTCCTTGTCAATTAGGTCGAGTTCGCCGCCATCGAGCCAGAATCCGCCGCAGTTCCTGCAATAGTGCAGGAAGATATCCTCCGATTCCAGAAACCGCACCTTTTCCAGGTCGGAGTTGTCGCATCGCGGGCATTTCTTTTTGTGTTTTTCGGCCTCGGCATCCTTACCCCGTTCGCAAAACTCGATGTCGCCATCCACCTGGAAAGCCATTTTGTCCAATTCGCCGGCATCCAACCAAAGACTTCCGCATTTCTCGCACATGTCGTAGGAAATGCGGTCTTTCTTTGTCACCACCTCATTGTTCGTCATCTCCGTGCCGCAGTTTAGACAGTTCATCGTGGATGTCTCCAACCCAACTCAGCGCATTTTTTCCAAATTCATTCTTAACTTCGCACAGGAACCATACGTCGCGGGCCTTCATGGGTCAAGCTCACTCAATGGTTCGGCACAAATTCCCCGTATCCGGTGTCCAACAAAACAAAGGAGACCGTCATGAGCCACTTCGCCTCTTGGGATCTCGTCGGAAAGTTCGAAGCAATGGGGCCGATTGCCCGCGTCATCGTCATCCTTTTGCTTGCTATGCTTGCGCGCGCCGCGATCGTCGCTCTCGACAAGTACTTCTGCTTTGCCCTCGCCCGCAAACAAACACAATCCTTCGTGCGCCTCGCCGCTGCTCCTCTTAGCGAGGGAGATCTTGACGAAACCCGGCGCATCGCCGAAACGAAAGGGAAGAGCCACGTCGCAAAAATCGTCGCCGCGGGCATAAACGCATTCATCTCGGCCGAACCGTCGCTCACGCAAGCCGATAAAATCGACGCCGCAAAGCGCAACGCGCGGCAAGTAATTACTCTCAATCGCGCCGAGTTCAGTCGCAGACTCAGCGGCCTCGGCACAATCGCCTCAACCGCGCCCTTCGTAGGACTTTTGGGCACGGTAATCGGCATCGTCGATTCATTCCGGGGAATTATTGGGACGCATGCGACAGGTCTATCAGCAGTAGCCTCTGGAATAGCCGAAGCGCTATTCACCACCGCGCTCGGCCTCATCGTGGCCATCCCGGCGGTCTGGTGCTTCAACTACTTCACCGAAAAAATGAACGATTTCTCAATCGAAATGAACACCGCCTCGCTCGAACTGGTGACCTATCTTTCGATGCATCCGGTAGCTGAGCCCCGCCAAAAGTAAATTTGCGGCCAGCCCGGCGCATCGGGCTCAAATTGATTTTAGGCGCCGAACTGTTTCAAGTGATGGTTCATGTGCAGATACGCGTGCCGCATGCGTTCGCCCCTCGACAGTTGCCCAAATGTCCCATGCGGCGCAAACTCGCTTTCAAAACTGCAAAAACGGTCCACCAGTACGCAAAGGGCCGCCACGTCCGAAGCAAAATCCGTTGGCTGAGTCCCGCCAATCTTCTGATCCATTTCTGGGCGAGTCTTGAATCCATGCGGCCAGGGCAGCGGAACCCATAACGCGAACCATTTCACCGCTGTCCTTTTGAAAGGCGTCGTTGCTGAAGCAATGTGCTTTTCGCCGAGCGATGCGCGAAATGAATCGCTCAGATGGCATACCATCTGATTGGCGGTCATGCTTCCCCAGCGTCGCTGACTGTCCTCCCGTACTCTAGCGAGACGCTCCAACACTTCTTGCCGGTCGCGCGGATTCCGCAAGGTCTTCATAAAATTACCCGCATTATATACTCAGTGCCCGGCACGCAATCACTCACGCAAGTCTCCGCAAGGGTGTTCTGCAGCCGCCGCGTCCCTTGATTTAACAGAACTCTCACTATACAAAGGATTCGCAGGGAGGGAAGCCATGGAGGAAATCGCGATTCGCATCTCAAGAAGGACCGCGCGAGCTGCCGGCATCATTCTCAGCGTGATTTGCTTGGCTTTGATCAGCTCTTACGTATGGTCGTCAGGCCTGCTCCTCCCAAAATACAGATTGAGCATCTATCTTCCTGAGGCATCCGAGCTGAACTCAGGTGCGCCGGTACGCCTAGATGGAATCGAGATCGGCGTTGTTCAGTCAATAGACGTGGCGCGGCAATCGTCAAACAACGACCGTAGGATTGAAGTGCATTTGCGAATCCTGAAACGCTATCAGAACGACATTCGAAATGACTCGACCGCGACGCTCGCGACGGAAGGATTGCTAGGCGGGCGTTATGTCAACGTCACGCGAGGATTCAACGGAACGCCAATCGAACCCGGTGGCGAGATTGATGTGCCCCCAACTTTCGAAGTCTCATACAAGGGAATCCTTGACCTGATCGCAAAAGCAGCTACCTGCCTTCAAGAGGAGAAGCGTTCGTCTCAAGATAAGTCCAAAGCTCCCCTTAAATGACCGCCGAGTGACTTCGACAAAAACCGACAGTAGCGCATTCTGATTTACCCAGGCCATTTTTCCCTTGACTTTAGCTATAACGCTATGGTATACACGAAAGCAGGTTGCGACGGCCGTTCCGAATGCAGTCCCAAAATGGGAATTGCCGCCCCTGTCGGATCCAGAATTACTCCTACTGAGGACCGCCCGTAAGAGTATGATAATAAAGGACTTCAAGTCGTTTAGAATCACACTCTTACGGACAATATGCAGCGCGAAAACGTAAGTGATTGAATCTAATGTACTTAGTGTACTGACTATGTATACTCGTGAGTCCTTTAGGCGCATACTCTTACCGCACTTCGCGGCTGTAAGTCCTTCAGAATCACACTCTTACAAAAAGATGGGGGGTGGGGGGGGACATAGGCTTCAGCCTGAGCAGTTTTGCGAGTGAGGAGGTGAAATGTAGCGACTCGGAGGCATCATAATCCAGAGTATTCCGGCTGCATTTTCGCAAGTGAATCAGCCGCGCGGCGCAGAAATGACTCAATCACTGAATCGAGCGGCAGATATGCCGGTTCGTGAGTCCGGATGCGCATGGCCTCAAGGAATTGGATTTTCGCCTTGAGCGCGAATATCGCCAGCCGATCTCCCGAGGCTTCAACGCGGTCCAGTTCTTCGGCGAACACGTAATCGGGTTTGCTGCGCACCAGTTCGGTGAGATTCGGCGCATTGCGCAAATAAAGCCCCACGCCCTGCTGAACGGTGCTCTCGAATGTGAAGGGACCCTTCCAATCAGGATGCAGGCGCTTCAGCTCCTGCCGCGTCGCCGTGAGGTAAGCAGGGAATTGGCTCGCAACCGCGGCCGTGCTGGAACCGCCGCTCGCGCCTGATCCCGCCCTCGCAGCGTTGGCGCCATTGCCAAGCACGCGCGCCGCAAGGCAGTAGAGCGCCGAAAGCGTGCGCGGCCGCGCAAGCGCCGCAATGGATTGCGGCTCGCGCTGCCCCGGTTGCACAAACTCGACGAGCTTCGCGGTAAGCTCGGCGAGTAAGGCGCCTGTGCTTGTGACGATGAATGCCGCCAGCGCTTCAGGAGTTGTGGGAGTGCCGGGCGCCATCCGCTATTCGTCCTCCACGGCTTCAATTTCGGGGAGGTCGGCCACGCCGCCTGTCACGCCGCGCATCGCGCGGCGAATTTGGTCGGAAGAAAAGCCGGAACGCAGCAAGCTCGAATAAAGCGATGCGCGCTTGCGCTCGTCGAGCTTGCCGCGCACAAATCTCAATTTTCGCTCGATGCGTTGCTTAAGCATTTCTTCCTCATTTGTTTCCACAAACGCCTCGTCGAGCGCAGCGTCAATGTGGCGATCCGGAACTCCGCGCGCGCGCAACTCCCGCGCGATGCGGAATCGCCCCTGCTTGCGGTGCGCAGCTCGCGTTCGCGCGAACTCGCGCGCGTATCGCGCGTCGTCGAGCCGGTTGTCGCGCTTCAACAGGTCGAGCACTGCGCGCACCATCGTCTCATCCTCCGCGCGGCGCTCGAGGAGTATGCGCATCTCATACACAGAATGCGCCCGCCGCATTAACGCGAGCATCGCAGCGGCGTGGAGCTGCTCTTCGGTGCCAAGCTTGCGTGGTGCACGCACATTGGAAGCATAGAAGCAGCAGGTTACGTAAGCAAGCTGCAGAAGTAAGGTATGAAAGTAGAGATGCAGGATAGAAACTATCACGCCGACGCGTGGGAAGAATTACTTGCGGAGCGTGCGCTCGTACTCATTCATCTGGCGTTCCATCTCCTCGCGCGCGGCGTCGGCGGTTGATCGGATGCCCTGGATACGCAAGCGGAAGTCGTCCGGGTTTGAGGCGCGCAGCAGAGCTTCCTCATAGGAGATGAGGTTGCGCGTGTAAAGATCGTAGAGCGACTGGTCGAAGGTCTGCATGCCGTACTGGCTGGTGCCGGCGGAAATCGCGTCGTGGATCAGGCGCGTCTTATCCGGATTGACAATGCAATCGCGGATGTAAGCCGTGGCCATCATGACTTCAACGGCGGGCACGCGGCCCTTGCCATCCGCGCGGCGCACAAGGCGCTGGCTGACGACCGCCTTGAGCGTCGCGGCCATCTGCAAGCGAATCTGCTTTTGTTCCGGCGGCGGGAAAACGGCGATGATGCGCTGAATGGTTTCCGTCGCGTCAAGAGTGTGCAGAGTTGAGAAAACAAGGTGGCCGGTTTCGGCGGCGAGCAGCGCGGTGGAGATTGTCTCGAGGTCGCGCATTTCGCCGACGAGGATTACATCGGGATCCTGACGTAGAGCGGCGCGCAACGCGGTTGAAAAGTTCGCGGTGTCCACTTCGATTTCGCGCTGATTGATGAAACTCTTTTTATCGCGGTGCAAAAACTCGATTGGGTCTTCAATGGTGATGACGTGATCAGATCGCTCGGTGTTGATGCGGTCGATCATCGCGGCAAGAGTGGTGGACTTGCCGGAACCGGTGGTGCCCGTGACAAGCACGAGGCCGCGCTGCTCCTCGCAAATTCTTTCGATCACGCTCGGCAGATTCAATTCGTCAACGGTGCGGATTTTCGTGGGGATGACGCGCAGCACCATGCCGACGTTGCCGCGCTGCTGGAAAACGTTGACGCGGAAGCGGCCGAGACCAGCGACGCCATAGGCCATGTCCAACTCGGCGGTTTCCTTGAATTTCTGCTTCTGCCGGTTGGTCATCATGCTGAATGCCATCGAGAGCATCTCTTCGGGGGTGACGCGAGGAACATCGGTCTGCGGGTAGAGCACGCCGTCCATGCGGAGATACGGGTGGTTGCCGACTTTCAGATGCAAGTCGGAGGCTTTATTCTCGACGGCTCGACGCAGCAGATCGTCAATACTCAGGGCCATTGTGCAGAGCTCCCGAAGGGATTGCTTCAATTCACGCTAGCACCGGCAGAGGGGCGGGACAAGCTGACCTGAGGGACGGGTTTCGCGCTAGTAACGGGAGAGGCTGCGGGGCGCTATGCGACATGGTTGCATGCAACCTCCTTCCGATATACAAGCATCGAGACCTGCAGATTGCAGTTTCCAGAAGGAAAAACGTGCGCGCAAGACTAATCGTGATTTTGTTTGGCAGTTGTTTGCTGGCCGCGGTTATGCTGGTCGCGCAGGATATCCCATCGGACGAATACTTCTGGGGCAGCCGCCCGTTCGTGCCGGAACCTGCTGCCGCGAACGCCATCCGCGTGCAATCTGATTTGGTTGAAGTACCAACGGTCGTGCGCGACGGGCAAGGAAAACCCGTCGGCAACTTGAAGAAAGGTGATTTCCTCCTTTTCGATAACGGTGCGCCCCAAACCATTTCCACCTTTACGGTTCTCGGCGGCCCTGGGGGTCCGCTGCCGCTCGTCAATGCGCCCAATTCCGCTCCCACCCAAGCTCGCTACGTGGCTTTATTTTTTGACGACGTAAATACGACACTTCCAAACCTGGTTTTCGCGCGCGAGGGCGCCATCAAGTTCATCGGCAAAGGACTCGATCCCGGCGAGCGCGTCGGCATTTTCACTGTCTCCGCGGTGTTGACGCTGGATTTCACGGATGACGTTCAGAAATTGCTCGAAGCACTCGCGAAGCTGCGTCTCTTCCCGAGGATGCCGGATCAGGCTCCGCTCGCATGTCCTGCGCTGGGTAAGTATCAGGCGTGGGTGATCAAACATGATCCGGGAGGGGCGACGCTTGAATTTCAGTCAGCCGTGTCGAGTGCAAAGGGTTGTGGCTGCAAAGACGACCCCGGAATCTGTGCTCGCAGTGAAGCGGATTTGGTTGTGGGTAGCGCAGAACGCTGGTCAGTGGACACGTTAGAGTCGGTCAGCTTCGTCATTCACCATCTCGGTGAGATGCCGGGCCACCGCGTTCTTGTGCTAGCTTCTTCGGGCTTTCTTGCCTTGTCGCTTGGTCGTGAACTGGAGAAAGTCGTCGAGGCCGCACTTCGCGCAAACGTGATCATCAATTCTCTGAGCAGTTCCGGCGTAGGGAGGGGTATCGGTCCACTCAGTGATCCTCTGGCAAACCTCGCCGCCGGAACTGGCGGCCAGTTTATTCACGACAATAATGACATTGGGGCGGGCTTCCACGCTTTGTCCGCGGTTCCAAACATTTCCTACGTGCTTGGCTTTGCGCCCGAAAGCTTGAAGCCCGATGGCAAAGAGCACAGTTTGAAGGTGAAGCTTGCGGAGCCCGCGCACATGACTGTAAGAGCGCGTCCCAATTACTTTGCGCCAAGCCCTGATCCTTCACCTTCCGAAAAGCGATTTCATAGACTACAGCAGAGTGTGATGGCTGCCGACGATCCCGCGGAAGTTCCAATCGAATTGACAGCCACTCCGGAAACACTAGCGAGCGGAGAACTTTCCCTAAAGGTGTTGGTGCATGTGGACATTCGCAAGCTGCCATTCCAGGATTTGTCTGATAGGCATGTCGAGCGGCTGATCTTCATCACAGCGCTTTTCGACACCAAAGATAAATTCCTGACCGGCGTTCAAGGAGTGATGGACCTGCGATTGAAAGATGCAACTCTAAAGCAGCTTTCCGGACAAGGGCTGGACGCTAAACTCTCGATACAAGCGCCTGCTGGCTCATATCGCGTTCGGCAAGTCGTGCAGGAATCCGTCAGCGGCCACCTTACAGCGATCAACCGCACGGTTGAGATTCACTAGCGTTCACAAGCAGCCTGCCTGCATGAATTGATAATCCGGTTTACATTCGCAGAAGTTCCCGTTAGCATCCGCGGAATGCGAACCAAATACATAATTCGTGGTGCGATATGCCTTGCGTTTTTATTGGTGCGAGTTGGGCCGGTGGCCGGTCAGGGCGTCAATTCGGCGATTCCCACGCCGCAATCGGTGCTGGGCCACACGCCGGGTGACGACTTCTACCTTGCGAATTACGAAGAATCTACAGCGTATTTCCACAAGTTGGCTGACAGCTCGAACCGAATCAAGATGTTTTCAGTGGGCAAGACGACGCGCGGCTTGAACTGGGAGATCGCGGTGATTTCGTCGCCAGAAAATCTGGCACAGCTCGACAAATATAAAGATATTTCGAGGCGGTTGACGCAGGCGCGCGGAATCGATGATACCGCCGCAAGAGCGCTGGCGCGGCAAGGGAAAGTGATTGTTCACATTGACGGAGGAATGCATTCCACCGAAGTAGCCGGCGCACAACATTCCATCATGCTTGCGTACAAATTAGTTGCGACGCAGGGCGATCCCGAAGTGGATGCCATCCTCGACAAAGTAATTTTGGTGCTATGGCCGACGCTGAATCCGGACGGGCAGGACATGGTGGTTTCCTGGTACCGGAAAAATCTGGGCACGCCGTATGAAGTGAGCCCGATGCCGGAGCTTTTTCAGGAATATGTGGGGCATGACAACAACCGCGACGGCTATATGAACAACATGCTCGAATCGCAGGAATCCACGCGATCGGAGCTGGAATGGAATCCGGAAGTTTTCTACTGCCAGCACCAGACGGCGCCATTTCCCGCGCGCATTTTTATTCCGCCGTTTATCGAACCAATTTCGTCGAACATCGATCCAATTCTTATCCGATGGCTGAATGCACTGGGTGTGGATATGGCGGCGTATCTGGACGAGCACGAAATGCCAGGCTCGATCAACCGTACCGGTTTTGACAATTGGTATCCCGGTTTCCAGGATTTCACGGGGATTTTCCGGAACACGATTTCCTTTTTCACGGAAACGGCGCTTTATCGGTACGCGACTCCGCATTTCTACACCGTGGATGAATTTCCGAAGGACCGGCAGCCGTTGAGGTCGGAAGTGTTTTACAGCAGTCCGTGGACGGGCGGGTGGTGGAGATTGGGCGACGCCGTGCATTACATGGTCGGCGCTTCGATGGCCGTTCTGGATACCGCGGCGAAATATCACGAGGAGCTGCTTTACAACAAATATCAGGCGGGCCGGGACAACATCGAGCGATTTCAAAAAAATCCGCCGTACGCGTATGTGATTCCCGCGGAGCAGCGTGATCTGCCCACGGCGGCAACGCTGGTGCAGAAATTGATGATCAACGGGATCGAAGTCCATCAGGCGGCGCAGCCGTTTGCGGCGAATGGCCGAAAATATTCAGCGGGTTCGTGGGTGATCTTGATGGACCAACCATTCGGCGGGCTGGTGAAAGAGCTGCTCGAAGTGCAGGTGTATCCGGATTTGCGCGAGGGGCCAAATGGGCCTCCGATCCGGCCTTACGACGTGTCGGGATGGACGCTGCCGATGCAAATGGGAGTGGAAGTCGCGGCTGTGATTCAGCCCGTGAGCGCGGAGCAGCGCGCAGAGTTGCGGAAGCTCGATCAATTCACGCCGCCTGCGGGGAGCATGAAGGGAACTGGCAGCACATTCCTGATTAGCCGGCGCGCGAATAGCAGTTTCAAGGCCATGAACGATGTATTCGCGGCGGGCGGGCAAGTCGGTTTCTCCGCAAGCTCGCCGACAAACGCGGGCGGCCCGGAAGCGGGCACGATGGTTGTGTCGGGAATCGGCCGCGAGAAAATGGACGAGATCGTGAACAAGACGTCGCTTATTGTGCAGGCTGTCGAAAAGGCTCCGCAAGATCTGGTTGTGGTGAAAAAGGCCCACGTCGGATTGTATCGGTCGTGGACGGGCAACATTGACGAGGGTTGGACCCGGTGGATCCTGGAGAATTACGGATTCACGCCTGTGACGCTGCACAATGGAGACATTCAGGCGGGGCACCTGCTCGACCGGTTTGACGCGATCATTCTTCCCGACTCCGGCACAAATCAGATCATGAACGGTTTCCCTCCCGGATCGGTGCCCGGGGAATACGTTGGCGGCATCGGCGATGCGGGCGTGGAGGCGCTGCGCGCGTTCGTGCGCGGCGGCGGAACCCTGATTACGTTCAACAACGCGTCGCTGATGGCGATTGAGACTTTTAAATTGCCGGTGACGAATGTGCTGGAGAACCTGAAGGCGGACGATTTTTATTGCGCGGGATCGCTGCTGCGCGTCGAGATTCGCGATCCGTCGCTGCCGGGAGTTTTAGGAATGCCGCGCGATCCCATCGTGATGTTTGAGCGCGGGCCGGCGTTTGAGGCGAAGGCCGCATTCCACGGAAAAATTCTGGCGACGTATCCGGATGACAGAAATCCGCTGGCGAGCGGTTATTTGCTGCATCCCGAGCGCATTCAAGGCAAGGCTGCCGCGATGGAAGTTTTTTACGGCGATGGGCGCGTTTATTTATTTGGTTTCCGGCCGCAGTGGCGCGGGCAATCCTTGGGAACGTACAAGATGATCTTCAATTCCATTTACGATTCGCCGAGCGTGGCGAAACCGTCGTCGCAACCGAAAGCTTCGGAGCAGCCCACGTCGGAGCCGGATGGATGGAAAACGGCGACGAACCGCGTGCATTCGGATCTGGAAGCACTGTTGAAGCAAAACCGTGCATTTTTTGCAGCGCGCGGCTCGCAAGCCGTGGATGAGCGCGGAAAGTTAACGGCGGCGGTGGATCAATTCGAGAAGGACCGGATTCCCGAAGTGGAGGACGCCGCAATCGGGCTGGATGAATCCGCTCGAAGAAAAGTGGCCGAGTACGTAAGGCAATTACGGCGGAGCGCGGCGGATTTAAAGAGCAAGGAATTCGAGGCCGCGGTGGATATTAATTCGCTGATGGACCGGTATCAGCTCACGGCGATTGAGAAGGAAATCGCAGCAACGCCAGCGAAGGCGAAATAATTTATTGCGCCGGAGATTCGCAGGCTGAATTTGCGAAGACTTTGTACTTCAGACGCTAGCCAAGAATGCCGAGATGAGATTTGGGCAACATATCCACCTGCTCCTTCGTCATGCCAAAATTATCGGCAATGATCGAGGGCGGATTTCCCGCGAGCCAGGTGGAAATTGAGATCTCCTGATACGTTCCGCTGTTGAAGAGAATCAGAACCTGCGCGGGCGAGCCGCCAATGTTTTCGACGAAATGGCCGAAGCCGCGGTTAATGAATGCGATTTGGCCGGGGCTGAATTCATCGGTCAGGCTGCGGCCGTGCGCGCCAAAAATGCCGACGCGTGTGCGCCCGGAGATGACGTATTGCCACTCGTCGGCGTTGGGGTGCCAGTGCAGTTCACGGACGCCGCCGGGCTTGAGGTCCATGAGCACGGCCGAGACTGTGGTCTGGATTGGGAACTCAACGGAAGAGACGATGCGCTCCGTGCCGCCGACGAAGACCGCGGGGGGACGTACCCCCAAGCGAAATTTATGCGGGAACTGGTTCGTGTCCGGATCGCCGTTGCGAAGATTTTCCGGAACAGCCGGAGGCACTTTGCCCTGCGTGATGTAGACCTCGCCCTTCGGAAAAACAGCAATTACGGATTCCGGAAGATTGAAGTTACGCGAAACAATTTTCGGCGGCATCTGATTCATGAAGTCCGTGATGCTGAAGGTGCCGAATTCGGAAAAATGGCCGTCGTCGAAGACGAGGATGAAATGCGCGTCGCCTGGGCCGAGGCACTGGAGGGCGTGACCGTGGCCGCGAGGGAAATACCAGACGTCGCCTTTGCCGAAGTCCGCTGATTCGGCCTGGCCATTCGGAGAGATTACCGTCGCGCGGACGTTGCCCTCGATTATGTAGGCCCACTCCGCGGCGATGGCATGCCAGTGAAGCTCGCGCAGGCCGCCGGGCTTCAAGCGCATGGAGACGCCGGCGATGCTCTGCGAAATCGGAAACTCATCGACATTCGCTTCTTTCGCGGAGCCGCCTTCGCCAACCCAGCCTGTGGTGGCCTCAATGTCAAATTTGAAGGGAAGGAGAGTTTCGTGATGACCGCCGCTTTTTGTGGAAGCTTGCGGTCGCTGAAGCGCGTCGGCCGGGTTCGCAAGGAGTGATCCCGCGCCCGCTGCGGCCGCGAGTCCCGCGGCTGCGAGCGGCGCCGCCGCAATCAGTTCGCGGCGCGAAAGCTTGGTATCATTCTTGAGCCGGCTTTTACCCGGCTTGACGCGGTCCATCGTGCGTCCCCGCTTATTCCTTCTTCAGATAGAAGACATCGTAGATGGAAGCCGCCAGCACGCCGCCGAGGAGCGGCCCAACCCAATAAACTCCGGCGTTGTGCCAGTATCGTGCGGCGAGTTCGGGGCCGAATGCGCGTGCCGGATTCATCGCGGCACCGGTGAAAGGGCCTCCCATCAGGATATCCATGGTGATGGTAAGACCGATGGCGAAGCCGGCGATCTTGTTGAATGCTCCACGAGCATCCACGGCAGTTGCGAAGACAACGAAGACGAGGAAGAAAGTCAGAACGCCCTCGATAATCATTCCTGAAGTTCGCGTCATATCGTGAGCGAGATCGGGCGCGCCGAGCACCGCAGCTCTCCACGTGTCCTCGGGGATAAGATAACGAAGCAAGTAGGCCGCGGCCGCGGCTCCAGCGAGTTGCGCAATCCAATAAAGAATTGTGTCGAGGGAACTGAGCCGGCGCGTGACCCAGAATCCAATCGTCACGGCGGGATTGAAGTGGCCGCCGGAAATATGCCCGACTGCGGTGACCATGATGCCTATGGCCAAGCCGTGAGCCACCGCGATTCCGAGCAGTCCGACGCTGACTTGACTGCTCGAATTGAGGAAATGCGCGGTGCAAATCGAGCCGGCGCCGAAAAAAATCAGCGCGAAAGTGCCGACGAATTCCGCGAGCAACTTCTGCGACTTTCCATACATGGGTCGCCCTCCTGAGGCGGGGTGCAGCGCGCCAATGGCGCAATCAGGGGCCCAGATGATTCCGCGGGCGCGATTCTACTGAATGGGAGGGCGGCAGTCAAAAGAGGAATTCCGAAATGCCTAGGGAAGGCGAGAGGACTTGTGAGGCGAGCCGAGGACCAGTTCCTCCGTCTCGTCGGCTGCGGATAATGGATTTGACGCCAGAGGAAGGCGGGAGTATTGTCTTGCACCGAAAGGGAATTTATATCGGAGGTTCGTCCACCAGGAGATAACATTATGGCATCCACGAAAAAGAGCGCGAGCAACGCGCTCGGCGATCCAACCCAGAGTCTTCAGACTTTCAATTTGCTCGACCTCCAACAATTCACGCAGGAAAAAGTTTACTCGACCAATGCGAGCAAGGATTTCCATCTCTTCTACGTCGGGCGCGACGATGTTCACGACATCCTGAAGTTCGTGCTTTCGCGCGTAAGCGTTTCGCTTTTCCTGAACATGTTTGGATTCGATGACGACGAGCTGAACGCCATCATCATGGCCAAGGCGGCGGACCCGGGAGTTACGATGCTGATTACGCTGGACAAGAGCCAGTCCGGCGGCGCGCATGAAAAAGCGCTGCTCGCGTCCGACGTGGGAAAGAATCCGTCGGCTTTCAATACGCAGATTGTCACGGGGGCGCAATCCCAGCATCTTGCGGATCTTGCGGAGCAACAAAAAACCTCGAAATTTGTGATCGGGCAATCCGCCACGCACCAGATTAGCCATACAAAGGGATTTGTGGCCGATGGCAAAGTAGCCGCTGAAGGATCAACGAATTGGTCGGCGTCCGGCGAGGGCACGTTTGTTGTCGCCGGGCAAGCCGGTGGGCCGGGTTACAAAGCGCAAAACAACACGCAATCAATCATCACCGATGCGGACACCATCAGCCGTTTCACCGCGGAATTGATCCGCGAACACATTGCCGCGGCGGCGCAATCGACCGATCCCTCCGCGCCGACAAAGGTGGCGTCACCCGCGGGACAGGCCAAGAAGAAGTAGGTGAACGGCGATCGGCGTGAGCCGGCAGTGGCTATGGGGAATGCCTGATCGCTCTTAGTGATTGGGGTTCGTGTTATTTGCGGCGGGCGGGAGCGCATACACCTGGATGACGCCTCCGGAATCAACGGCGAGCTTCTCCCCATTTGGAGAAAGGGCGAGGCCCCAGATTTGTTTCAGGCGTGATCCTTTGATCTGCAAAGTGTAGAACCATTGGCCAGTGGTTAGATCATAGGCGTCAATGTGGTCTGGAAAGGCTGCGGGCATGTCTCCCGTGGACATGTGAACCGCAACCGGCACGTCAACGTGGAGGCGAGACCAATTGAATGCCACGACAAATCTTTTGCCGTTCGCCGACGAACGAACCGGCCTTCCAAATAGATCAACCCAATAATCTCTCGGGTTCCATAGCTCCACGTCTCTTAGATTCCCGTTTGCGTTTGAAATGCTAAGTCGAATTGGTGAATAAACCACGATTGTCTGGTCGTTCACGAATTGAGGCATGCCGACGCACGACTTGCAAACCATTCGCGCAGTGTTTCCGTGATCTGGGTTCTGAATTCCGGTCCGCGGGCTTGAAGGAGGACCCGGCATTGAACCGCCATATTCAACAATCACGCCAGATGGCCCCAATTCGCCAGAGTTGCCTCCAGGCAGATCTTTGGCAGCGGCGACTCCGTCGTCCGAAGCTGTGAATAACTCCAGTATTTCGCAGGGGCCCTCGGAAGAATCCAAAGTATCAGTATGAATTCTCAGGCAAAGTGTCGAGTTCCCCCGGTGGAATTGGACCACAAGACTTTTGCCACTAGGTGATTGTGCGATTCCTCCGAGCGCATTGAAATAGTCCCGCAACTGCGGCAAAGGAAACTCCTTCAGCTCCCGCCAATCCGCCGAGTAAAGAACAATGTGGTCGGTGGAGAAGAATAGAAAGCTGCCGTCAAAGCGTGAAAAAATCCCCGCGAACTGATTGTCAATTGGCCAATCCATCGTCTTCAAAACGTTTCCAGTTGCGAGTTCGATGAAAACGGCATGAAGTTTGTACGGGCGCGCGCGATTTGGATCGTCGCGCCGCTGAAGATCCGGAACTGCCTCTCGCGTTAGAAAGGTCGCCGCAATTAGGGTTTCGCTCAAAAAATCAACTGTGTTGAATTTGTCCAGGCCCCGCCGGAGTTGGAATTGAGAACTGTCCGTGGGGAATCCGAATGATTGGAGATCCACACGCCAGAGTGGGCGCTCCGCGGATACGGTTATGTGTTTGGTCTTTTTTTGCGCGGAGATCTTTGATGCGAAAACGGAACGATCTCCAGCGGCGAGGACGGCTGCAAGACAAGCCACCTCGCAGACGAAGAGCATGCGACGCATTGATTGAGAAGACACGTTAGCGAGGATTATTAGACACCCATTCCGACTGGATGGCTATGTGTGCAGCGCTAAGTTCAGCGCGCGGCGGAAACCGGAACCGCGATGGGAGTGAGCCAGTTGTGGCGGTCGGGCTTCTCGCCTGTTACGAGGGCGAAGAATTCGTCCTGAATACGCTTCGTGATCGGGCCGCGTGAGCCGCCGCCGACGGGGATGCGGTCCACAGAACGCAGCGGAGTGATTTCCACGGCGGTGCCCGCAAAGAAAAGTTCGTCGGCGATGTAAAGCATTTCGCGTGGGATCACCTGCTCGGAAACGGGAATGCCGAGATCCGCGCAAATGCTGAGCACGCTGCGGCGGGTGATGCCGGGCAGGACGCTCGCGGAAAGCGGCGGTGTGACGACGGCGCCATCCATCACCAGGAAAATGTTTTCGCCGGAGCCTTCGCTGACCGTGCCGTTGGAATCGAGCGCGATGCCTTCCTTATAGCCATTGACCATTGCTTCCATGCGGATCAGTTGCGAGTTCATGTAATTCGCAGCGGCCTTGGACATGGCGGGCAAAGTGTTCGGGGCCATGCGCGTCCAGGAGCTTACGCACACATCCACGCCCTGTTCCTGCGCCTCAGGGCCAAGATACTTGCCCCATTCCCAGCAGGCCATGTAAATCTCAACGGGTGAAGGGAAGGGATTCACGCCGCCTTCGCCCATGCCGCGCAGCGCGATAGGCTTCAAATAACATTCCTGCATTTTGTTGGCGCGGATGAGTTCTGCGCCGGCGCCGCAAAGTTCGTCGGCGTTGAAGGGCATGTCCATGCGATAGATGCGCGCGGAATTCACCAGGCGCTTCATGTGATCTTTCAGGCGGAAAACGGCGGGGCCCTGCTTGGTCTTGTAACAGCGGATGCCCTCGAACACCGCGGAGCCGTAGCTCACCACGTGGGAGAGGACGTGGATCTTGGCGTCTTCCCAGCGGATCAATTTTCCGTTGTACCAGATGAATTCTGTGATTGGAATGCCCATCGGCGCGCTCCGCGAGAAGAATTGTTGGGAATTAGTACCTTCAACGGGGCGGATTATAGCACACGAAATTTGGGTGCAATGGGTTGCGCGTTTTGGAACGAAGAATTAGCTGGTACCAAATTGGGTGGGTCTAGAAATGTTGGGCTGCGATTGGTTTGCGGCGATGAAAGCTGGCTTTTCCTTGACGAGGAACCACAATTGAACGCCTGCCAGGACAAGGCCGAATACTATGCCAACCCAAATAGACCATGATGTCATGTGCGAGATGGACGAGAAGGCAGCTTTGGAGTCCCCGGGCAGAGTAATTGGAGAATAGAACTTGGACATCATGTCAGAAATAGATTTCTCGTAATGAGCGCGACTGCTGGGAATGCCAAACGACACTACACCGTTAACGATTCCGAATAGAAAAAAGCATATGGATAGGGTTCTAGCCCAAAGCTTCAGCTTGAGGAGCCCGATGCCCGCGATCAACTCCGCGCCGCCGTACAAGAGCGTGATGACCACGACCGACCAACCCTCGAACCAAAATCCGAATATGGGGAACGGTATGCTTATGAATTTGAGCATGAGAAGAGCGAAAGGTGCGAATCCCACGCTCAAGAGCATTATGGCCGCGATGACTGTGATGCTGACGGGCCGCTTTATTTTGGCCGGCCTAGCAGTTGGCAATGGTTCAACCACTAGAGGCGGCACAACTAATGGCTGCACAATAGGAGGCGCAATTGGAAAATTCCTGGGGCGAAACAAGTCCTTCACCTTTCGCGTGTTGAAGTAATAGAGCCACCAACCGGCGAGAATGGTCAGCAGGCCATAAAACACGGTGAAAGCGATCTGAAAAACTTTTAACTCCGGATCGGATTGGCTCTGAGGCATGAAGGATGACATGAACGGAACGATTACGAGACCTGGAACACTGCCGAAGAGCAGGAGCGCCGCGAACACAATGGCGAAGATTCTCGCCCAGGGGCGCAGGCGAAGAAGCCCCACGCCGGCGGAGATTGCGAAGCCTGCGCATCCCAATGCGATCAAATCAATTACTATTGAAATGAGAAGCACAAACTTGGGTGTGTCGGCAGACATTGAAAGTTGGGCGACGATGACGGCCACGATTGCAATAAGCACGAGAAGGAGTGAAATGGACCCGCCGACAATGAGGAGAACCGCGGAGAATGTGACGCCGGGGAGACGCTTCATCGTACACCCCACAGATAATGCGGGAGTATATATCAGCGGCCACGGCAAGAAACAGATCCGAGCTGGCTCAGCGCGGGGCTTGCGGCGCTTGCGGGGACTGCTGCGGCTGTTGGGTCTGCGACTTGTCGGTGACCTGGAAAAAAGCTTCCGATTCGGTGCGCAAATCGGCGTGGCCGCTTTCCCAATAACCCAAGATAAGAAACGGAATGATGATGGCCAGCGCCCAGAGCTTTGCTTTGCGAGGCGCCTTATCGTCCGGATCCCAGCGGAAGAGTTGCGCTGAAAGAACAAAAGCGATCGCGCCGGTACCAATGAGCGAAAGGAATACGGGAACCATATCCATCGGGCCGGCGCCATGCAACATGGAGCGTTGCAAACCGACGACAAGGTACGTGGCAGGCAAATAGTAGGCGACCTGCGCAACGTGCTTTCCAAGAATGAAAATTGGAAGCGTCGCGCCCGAGAGAAAAAGGAAAACAAACCAGATCAATTGGTTGATGAGCTGCGTTTCCTGCATTGTGTTGGTGACGCTGGCGATGATGAGGCCCATCGAAGCGAAGCAAATTGTACCCAGAGTGCAAAGGAGTAGGACCGTCCAAAGATTTCCAAACGTCATAACGTGAAACACCAGGCGCGCCAAAACAAACTCGATAATGAGCGTGGGGAGGGTGAGGACATAGTTTGCGATGATGCTGGACAAAAGCAGGTCACTGGCTCCGATGGGCGCCAGGCGGAAACGCCGCAGGATGCCTTGCTCGCGGAACATCACCAGCTGGACGCTCAGGCCCCAATAATTACCCATCACAGTGATTGCGACGACCTGAGCGAGCATCACGGGGAGAACGAAAGCATTGCCGCGCGAGAAAATGCCGAGAAACAGGAAAAGGAAAGTCATCGGCATGATGAGGCTGAAAAAAAGGAACAGTTTGTTGCGCAGCATCAGGCGCATGCGGCTAACCGTCAGTGCAATCGCGTTTTTCAATCGCGCAACCTCCTGCCGGTTAGTTCGATGAAAACGTCTTCGAGGGATGGCGTGGCGATTTCGAGACCCGCGAGTTCGTTGCCGGTGCTTTCGAGATGCTTTACGAGAGCGACAATCGTTTTGGGCACCGCTTTGGAATGCACGGTGTAGTAACCATCAAATTCGCGGCAGTCGGCCACGCCTTCCAATCCCCGCAATGTCTCGACAGAATCGGGCCGCGCAAGGCGGACTTCGATCCGCGTGGTACCCGCGGAAGCCTGCTTCAATTCGCGCGGCGTGCCGCTCTTGATGATGCGGCCATTATCCATGATGGCGACGCGGTCGCAGAGGCGCTCGGCTTCTTCGATATAGTGCGTGGTGAGAAGAATTGTTTTCTTCTCAGACTTCAATTCCTCGATGATGTCGTAGATTTCGCGGCGAACCTGCGGGTCGAGGCCCGCGGTCGGCTCGTCGAAAAAGATGACTCGCGGCTCGTTGACAAGCGCCATGGCCAGGGCGAGGCGCTGCTTTTGGCCGCCGGAAAGCTGGGAATAGAACGCGCCGCGTTTTTCAGTGAGGCCGAAGCGCTTCAATAAATCGCTGGTGGAGCGCCGATGATCGTAAAAGCCCGCAAAGAGATCGAGCGCTTCCGCGACCTTCATCTTGTCAGGCAGCGCGGTGGACTGCAGCGCGCCGCCGATGAGTTGCTTGTAGGAATTGCCTCCACTCAGCGGGTCCAGTCCGCATACGGAAACGCGCCCGGTGTCCGGCTGGCGCAAGCCTTCGAGAATTTCCACGGCGGTGGTTTTTCCCGCGCCGTTCGGCCCGAGCAGCCCGAAAACTTCGCCCTCCTGAACGCCAAAGCTAACGCCGCGCAGCGCCTCAACGGCGCCGTAATTTTTCTTCAAATCCTGGACTTCGATGATGGATTCGCTCACAAGTGGGTTCCAACTTTATAACACAGTCAGCGGCGCGCCCGCGAACGCGTCTTCCCGCGCCGCGGCTTGCCGAATGCGTGGAGATTCATGTCCACACGATTCCCGATGAATTGCACGCCTTCACTTTTGAGCAATTTCCGCTGAAGAGCGGACACCGGATCGCGCAACAAAATGCGCCCGCCCGCGCCAAGCACGCGGTGCCAGGGAATGCCGCGTCCCCGGGGGCAAGCCGCCATTGCATAGCCCGCCACGCGCGCGCCTCCGCGCACGCGGACAATGCGCGCCAACTCTCCATAAGTGATTACTCGCCCGCGCGGAATGAGTTTCACCTGCCGATATATCGGCTCCCACGAATTTTTTGCCTGATTTCCTTTTTGAATACCGAAGTTTTTCATTTGTGCAAGGCAACTATTTCAAATTCAGGCTACCTTCCGCAACCCTGCCGCATCAAATGTGTTAGATAAATAGGAGAGCTGATACACGATGATCGTGGGACGCACCTACAACTCGCCGGCCAACCGCTCAGACGGCCGGTCCCGCCTGGGCACGTAACCGATGAGTTGCAATACGACACGACTGTACTAAAGGTCAGTTGCCGTGTGTAGTGGAACATCACTACACTACGTCTCCCACGCTTACTTAGGAGCGATGAACATGGCTTTTTTGAGACGAAAAGGCAACGCCTACTATCTGGTTCACAACGTCCGCAAGGGCGGCAAGGTGAAGCAGCTTCACCTTGCGCGGCTAGGCGTGCGGCCGCGCATCACGGATGACGTTGTACGGCACGTAAGCCGCCAACATCCATTCCTTAACCTGGACTGGACGGAGCTTCGCGAAGAGGTCAACAGCCGTGTAGAGCTCTTTGAGGCGGGTTCTGCTTCAGCACAGAAGCTTTTGGACACAATGCGTTCTTTGAATCTTGATTTGGCCGACCTATTCCCGCCATTGTTGAACCTTCCAGGGAAGCCCGAAGTGGGGCGGGAGATTTTAATGCAGCTCCGGCTCCTTCACTCGACGGTGGGCGTGAAGTTGGACCAGTTCGGCGAGATCCAATTCCGCACTCTACCTGGAGAAAGGATGTACCGGTAAGAGGGTAGCGATATGAACAGCCGCTCGCACTATCTGGACCCATCCCTTAGGAGCAGCGAATCGCAGGAGTTTGAGACTTCGCTGCGCGCGCGCATCGTCGGCCAGGAGGAAGCCGTCCAGTCCGTCGTGGACATGTATCAGGTCTTTATGGCCGGAATGAACTCACCGGGGCGGCCGGTGGGGAACTTCCTTTTCCTGGGCCCGACCGGTTCGGGAAAGACGCGCATCGTCGAAGCCACGGCTGAGATCTTGTTTGGTGACCCACGCGCCGTAATCAAAGTGGACTGCGCGGAATTCCAGCACTCACACGAGATTGCAAAATTGATTGGCTCGCCTCCGGGGTACCTGGGGCACCGCGAAACTCATCCGTTGATCACGCAGGAAGAGCTGGCGAAGTATCACACGGATAAGATGAAGATGAGTTTCCTGCTCTTCGACGAAATCGAAAAGGCGAGCGACGCACTGTGGCAGTTGCTGCTCGGAATGTTGGACAAGGCCACGCTGACGCTGGGCGACAATCGCCGCGTGGATTTGTCGCAGACAGTAATCTTCATGACGTCAAACCTTGGCGGAGGCGAAATCACTGAACTGATGAACGGCGGCATGGGATTTGTGCAGCCGGCGGACAAGCCGTCGGACGGACTCGATGTGAAAGTTGAGCGCACTGCTACGGAAGCTGCGCGGCGAAAATTCTCTCCCGAATTTCTCAATCGGCTTGACAAGGTCGTCGTGTTCCATCCATTGCGTGATGAGCAGCTCGAGCAAATTCTGCAAATCGAACTTGGTCAAGTGCAGCGTCGCGTTTTGGAAACGGCGCGCGGACAATTCCTTTTCCGGCTGACGGCCGGCGCGCGGGCTTTCCTGTTAAGGGAAGGCACGGACACGCGGTACGGCGCGCGTCACTTAAAGCGGGCCATCGAGAGGCATCTGGTCTACCCGCTGGCGAATTTGTTGGCTACGGAGCAGGTAAAGCTTGGCGATGTCCTGTGCATTGACTGGAATTCGAGCGAAGACGGGCTGGTCTTCGAGCGCGAGGGCGAAGGCGCCGTGATTCCTACGACTCTGACGCTGACGCCTTCGGGCATCGGCGCGGCAGCAACTGCCCAAGGCGGGCATGCGGAAGAAGCTCCCGCTGCTGCGATTGCGCGCGAGGCGAAAGCTCCGACAGCAGCGCACAGTGTTCACGCACCGCTACCGACAAGCCGCCGCAAAACCGATACGGAACGCTAATAAATCGGCGACGAAATGCGCCGGGCATTTCGCGCTACCAATCCTTCACTAATATTTCAATTTAGGTTGTTTGTCCCCGCCGGATTGGTGTGCGACAATCGCTGTTGAAGAAAGGCGCGCCGACACCTTATGAGCATCACGATTGGCAAACACGCAACTCTCGAGCGGCCAGAGGACGTCGGGAAGTTTCTTTCCGATGAGGGCATAATCTTCACGCAGCTCGACAAAGCCATCAACTGGGGGCGCAAGAGTTCGATTTGGCCGCTCGGATTTGGCCTGGCGTGCTGCGCCATTGAAATGATGTCCATGGCAGCGTCGCGTTTTGACATTGCGCGATTCGGCTCGGAGACATTTCGTCCATCCCCCCGTCAGGCGGACCTGATGATTATTGCGGGGCGCGTTTCTGTGAAAATGGCGCCGGTGATCAAGCAGCTATACGATCAAATGCCTGAACCGAAGTGGGTGATTTCCATGGGCGCGTGCGCGACGTCGGGCGGCGTGTTCAACAATTACGCGATCGTGCAGGGAGTGAATCAGGTGATTCCGGTGGATGTTTACGTTCCCGGGTGCCCGCCGCGGCCGGAGGCGTTGCTTTACGCGATTCTTCAGTTACAGAAAAAAATTCAGAACGAGCGCGGAAGTTTCCGCCGCGCATTCAATCTCGCAAGCTAATTTTCGCAAGCGGATTATGTTTGTGAAACAAGCCGCAAGCCGATAATTCCCACAACAATCAGCGCGATGCACCCGAGGCGAATCGCTGTGCGCGGCTCGCCAAAGAGCGCAATCCCAAGCAGCGCAGTCCCGACGGCGCCGATGCCCGTCCAGACCGCGTAAGCCGTGCCGATGGGGATTTGTTTTGTGGCGAGGCCAAGCAAATAAACGCTCACCACGCCCCCGCTGAAGACTCCCACACTCGGCCAGAAACGCGTGAAGTCGTGCGTGTACTTGAGTGAGATCGCCCAACCAATTTCGCAGAATCCAGCGAGGAGCAGCAGGAGCCAGGGCATGGAAACCTCCGTTCAAGAATGTAATGCGATCAAGTTGTCGCGCGCGCCGCGCGAAGAGGCAACTCGATTACTTCGGCTTCGCCGCCGGACCAGGTGAGACGGCTGCCGGGCGAATTATTTTCGCGGCGCACATAGGCCATCCCAATGGGCCGGCCGAGCGCGTAGGAAAAACCCGCGCGCGTCACGCGTCCGACCTCCGCCCCACCCGCGAGAAGCGGCGCGTTCGCGGGAGGCACCTCAGTTCCCGTAAAAGAAACTCCGACGCGCCGGCGGTTCACATGTCCCCGCGAGCGCACGCGCTCAACAATTTCTTGCCCGGTATAGCAGCCCTTTGAATAGCTGATGTGCGAATTCTCGAGACCCGCCTCGTGGGGAATCACGGTCTCGTCGAAATCGTAGCCAAACCAGGGGATTCCGGCCTCAAGGCGCAGGATGTTCAGTGCTTCATAGCCAATCGGCCCGCCGCCAACGGCGCGCGCGGCCTGCATAAGAGATTGCCACAATTTTGGGAGATCGCCGCGTTGCACGACAAACTCGACGCCCGGAATGCCACCCGGCGAGCGGCGAAACATATGGCACGAGATGCCGTCAATCTGCGCTTCCGCGTGACCCATTTCGGAAAGGGAATCGAGCGGCGGCGCGCCAAACGCGCGAAGAACATCGGCAGTGCGCGCGCCTTCAACAGAAATCGCGCCGAGTTGATCGGTCACGTCCTCCATTGTGACGTCATCCATGATGATAAATTTTTCGAGCGTGGTGCCGGCCCGCTCGCGGCTTGCCGCGTAAGTGACGGCGAGAAACCGGTCGGGCATTGCAAATGTCGCAATCTCGGCAAGGATGTGGCCCTGGGGATTCAGCAGAAGGGAAGTCGTGCCTTCGCCCGGCTTCAGATCGCGGATATTGTTTGTTAGGACGGCGTTCAAGTAGCGCACGCGATCGGGGCCGGTGAAATAGAACATTGCGCGGCAGTCTTTATCTGCGACGCCGGCGGTCTCGCGGGCGAAGCGATGCTCCTCGTGCGTGTCCGAAAAACGCGCCGGAAGCAGGCATCCACAGTATTCGGCGATATGCGCGCCCGCGGCTTCATGAATGGCGCGCAACGAAGTGTCAATTGGAGTGCCCGGCGGCATTGATAGATTGTCTCTCGCGGTTATCTTAACAGAAGCGCGAAGCAGGGCAGCGCGACACCCAATGCTATACTCGCATGCGAAAGGAAAAAGGTTGAGCGGACAATCAAAGAACGCGAATGGCGATCACGGCGCCGCGAAGCTGATTCATGAAATCCTGCCCGTCGGGATGCTGCAGTGCAATTGCCATGTTGTGGGCGATCCTGTGACGCGCGAAGCCATTGTGATTGATCCCGGCGATGAAGTGGGGCGAATCCTTGAGGTTATCGCGCGCCATCGCCTGAATGTTCGCGCAATCCTGAATACGCACGCGCACATTGACCACGTCGGCGGATTGCGGAAGATTCGCGAGGCAACTGGCGCGCCGGTGATGATGCACGAGAGCGATTTGGGGCTTTACCGTGCGCTCGACATGCAGGCGAAGTGGATTCACATGCCCGCCCCGCCCATGACGGAAGTGGACGAATTCCTCCGCGAAGGCCGCGGGATTCGCTGGGGCGATTACGAATTGGGAGTCATGCACACGCCCGGACACACAGAAGGGAGCGTGTGCCTTTATTTGCCACAGAAAGACGACGCGAATTTGCAGGCAACTGACTTGACGCACTCCGGCGCATTATTTGCAGGTGACACGCTTTTCGCCGGGAGCATCGGCCGAACGGACCTCTGGGGCGGCTCGACGGAAGACATTCTCAAATCTTTGCATACCAAGTTGCTTGTACTACCGGATGATACAGTCGTATTTCCTGGGCACGGGCCGGTGACGACCATCGGCGACGAGCGCGAGTCAAATCCATTCTTACAGGAAAAGTAAGTTATCGAAGCGCAGCGGCTCAGAATGCAGCAAATTCCATTTACTGTGCGCGAAGTCGTTGCTCGCGTTCCTGGCGCAACTCTTCCATCACGGTCTGAATAATCTCCTTCGCCTTGCGCAATTCTTCTTGAATTATCTGAATGTCCATCGCGGGTTTGGTGGGATTTCGCTGGCTGAGGCAATAGACGCCGTGCTGACCGACGAGCACCATCGCGTTGGTCACGCGATCCAACGAAACCGCCAGCCGCCCGCGGTGCCGCCCCAACATCTGCTCATAGTGTTCCAATTCGTCTTTGTGATCTTCAAAGGCGGACATGGCGTCTCCCGGGCGAGGTGAATGAAGCCCTTTACAAACTACGCTTCACTCCTTTGAGCGGCAAGTGGCGTCTATTTGATCCCCCAGCGCCTCAGCTAGTCCCGGTACTGGCGAGTCCCATTTCGGTATTGCAGCAGAGGAACCCGCACGACGCAGGGTTGTGGACGCCCTCGATTGGCAGCTTGATAATGGAAATCCGCATTCGGCGTCGCGGTCGAGTGCTTCCGTCTTAGCGAGGGGAAGATGAGACGCTCTGATTTGGTTCAGCATTCCGATAAGCACCATACTGACCGGACGACGCAAATTGTGTTCGGCGAACGGCAGCACCTGTTGCGCGTGCTCGATTCCATTGAAAATAGCAGCGTGTCTCGGCCGCGGTTTGAGCAGGAACGGCGCTCGATCGAACAATTAATCCATGCGCGGACGCAGGAGTTGGATTCCATCAATGAGGATTGGGACGAAAAAGTCGGTCTGGTGCTGAGCTCGGAGGCGAGATCTGAATCGCTTGAAAAGCTCGCGCGAGAGGCTCCTGAGCGCGATTACTATTTGCTGCGATTAATCAGCGAGCACCCACGCGTTTCAGCGAAGACGTTGAGCCGTTTGGCAAAGCATCCATACGCCGCGATTCGTGAAAACGTCGCGCGGCATCCGAATGCCGATCCGGCGACGCTTACCTGGCTATCGAAGGACAAGAGCCAGCCACTGTGGTATCTGGTCGCGTTTAACCCGAACACTCCCGCGCCCATGCGGCGCAAGCTGCAGGAACGCTTGCGAAAGCTGGGACAATCTCAATCCGCGAAGTAATCTAGCGCACACCTGGCTTTGGCCGCGGGCGCTTGCAGCGTAGAATGCCCGCATGCCACCGCAGGCAGGCGCGGGCTCGTCCACATCATCCCAAATCCCCGACCAATTTAATATTTCCGAATATTTTCTCGACCGCCGCGCCGCCGAGTTTCCGAATCGCGTTGCAATTGTGGGCGAACCCGCGCCGATAACTTATGGGGAGCTTGCGGCGCTGGCGAATCGCGTTTCATCCTCGCTTACGCGAGAGGGAATTGCGTGGGGCGAGCGCGTCTTGATTGTTCTTCCTGATTCCGCCGAATTTATGGCGGCATTTTTCGGCGCGGCGAAGATTGGCGCGGTTGCAGTGCCCGTGAATCCCATGACGCGCGAGGCAGACTACGCGCACTATCTGCGCGATTCCGGCGCGCGGCTAGCGATTGTCCACGAAGGCGCGGTTGCGGCGTTCCTTCCGGCGGCCGCCGGGTTTCCTGCGGAAGCCATTGTGGTTGTCGGCGATGGCTTCACTGGCCATGCAAAGATGAAGCGCTGGCGCGAATGGATTGGCGAGGGCGTGGAAATAGTTGCCGTGCGGACAACGCGCGCAACGGATCCGGCGTTCTTTCTTTACACCTCGGGTAGTGGCGGCATTCCGAAGGGCGCAGTGCATTTGCACAAAGACATGCTGGTCACCTCGCGCGGGTTCGCGCAAGGCGTTCTCGGAATCACGGCAGAAGATCGCGCCTACTCCGTCTCAAAACTTTTCTTTGCATATGGATTGGGGAACGGAATGTACTTCTCGCTTTCGGTGGGCGGGTCCTGCGTGCTCGATCCGGAGCGACCGCGGCCCGAGCGCACAGCGGAGCTGCTAGCCAAGCACCGGCCAACGCTTTTCTTCGCGGTGCCTACTTTTTATGCCGCGCTGCTGCGCGAGGTGGATCGCGGCCTCGCCACGGATTTTTCCTCGGTGCGGCTGGCGGTTTCGGCGGGCGAACGGCTGCCTCCGGAAATCTTTGAGCGGTTCAAGACGCGCTTCGGTCTCGAAATTCTGGACGGCATCGGCTCGACAGAAATGCTGCACATGTTTCTTTCCGCGCGGCGCGGCCGCGTACGCGCGGGAAGCTGCGGAGAGCCGGTGCCGGGCTATGACGCAAAGATCATTGATGATGCAGGATGGCCGGTCGCAGAAGGCGAGATCGGGAATCTGTGGGTGAAGGGTGGCAGCGCGTTTTCCGGCTACTGGGGAATCCCTGAGCTGACCGCCCGGACCAAGCTGGGCGAATGGGTGGTTACCGGCGATAAGTTTTATCGCGACCCGGACGGCTACTATCACTACTGCGGGCGCGCCGACGACATGATGAAAGTTTCCGGTATGTGGGTTGCCCCCACCGAAGTCGAGAACGCGTTGCTCGGCCATCCCTCTGTCGTGGAAGCGGCGGTTGTGGGAGTGATTGACGCGGCGGGACTAACGCGCCCGCTTGCGTTCGTGATTCTGCCGCAGGATGTTGCGCCTACGCCCGCGCTTGGCGAGGAATTGCGTGAATTCGTGCGCAGCCGCCTGCCCGGATACAAGTGTCCATCGGAAGTAAAATTCCTCGACGCCCTCCCGAAGACCGCGACGGGGAAGATCCAGCGATTCCGGTTGCGCGGGACCTCCTAAAAAGTTTTCCACCGAATAGACAAATTGGCTCTTTACAACCCATAATTAGGGTGTAGATTGGCCTAGTATAAAGAGCCAATGCTTCCACTCCAATTACAGCTCGAAAGCCATATCCCGCTGTATGTGCAGCTCCGCGATCAGCTTCGCGCGCTGGTGCATGGCGGGGATTTGCGTCCCGGTGACCGAATCCCGGCAACGCGCGAACTGGCGATGCAACTGGGCGTTCACCGCACAACAGTCGCGAACGCATACGCGGAATTGGAAGCCGATGGATTGATTCGCGGGCACGTAGGACGCGGGACGTTTATTTGCGGCGCGACAAACGGCTCGGCGATTACGCCCGCGCCACCGACGCTCAATGGAAACGGCAGTGTACGCTGGGAGTCGCTATTCGCCGACGAACGCGGCGAAGAGACTCTCAGCCGTTTGTTACAGCCTGCGATGGCGGACAGCATTTCGTTTGTGACGGCGCGTCCCGACGAAACCTTTTTCCCGATTTCAGAACTTTCGCAATGTTGCCAGACGGTGATGCGCCGGGAAGGCGCGGAACTTTTGCAATTCGGACCGTCGGACGGCTACCCGTCGTTGAAGCGCGCGCTGATCGAGATGCTGCGCGCCGAGGGTCTCACGCTTAAGGACGAAAATCTTCTGATTACCGGCGGCTGCCAGCAGGCGCTGGATTTAATTTGCAAGGCGTTTTTGCGCCCGGGCGATGCCGTGTTGCTGGAGAACCCGACTTATCCCGGAGCGATTGCGATCTTTTCGTCGGCGAGGGTGCGCTGCCTGGGAGTGCCCGTGCAAACGGGAGCGAGCCTGGATTCGCCGCAGGGCGTGGACCTCGTCGCGCTCGAAGCTACACTGCTCTCCAATCGCGTGAAACTGATGGTGCTCACGCCGGACTTCCATAATCCGACAGGCACGACAATGCCGCTCGCTTCGCGGCGCAAACTTCTGGAGATCGCCGGGCGGCATCAGGTGCCCATTGTGGAAGACCACATTTACGCGCGGCTTCACGGATCGGCCGCGATCGTGCCTCCGCTGAAGCAGCTCGACAAAACAAATCTCGTAATTCAAATTGACAGTTTTTCCAAGGTGGCGTTCCCGGGATTGCGCGTTGGCTGGTGCATCGCGCCCTCGAGCGTGATCGAACGTCTGCGTCTGGTGAAGCAAACCACCGATTTGCACACCGACCAACTTGCGCAGGCGATACTCGCGGAATTTATCAAGCGCGGAAACCTTGCGCGGCATATAGCAAAGATGCGCAAGGTTTACGCAAAACGATTGGCAGTGATGACTGCGGCGCTCGAGCGGTATATGCCTCAAGGGACGCGCTGGACGGAGCCGAGCGGCGGAATGTGCGTGTGGGTCGAACTGCCTCCCGGATTCGACGCGAGCGAATTGCTGATCCATTTGCGCGAGCGCGGAGTGCTTTTCGCGCCGGGGCGATATTTCTTCCAGCAGAATCCGCAGCCGAACACGCTGCGGCTGAGTTTTACAAGTTTGGATGAAAAGAAAATTACGCGCGGCGTGGCGCTGTTCGCGGACCTCCTGCGGCAGGAAATGCGCAAGCGTCAGCGCGGCGCCCGACGTGAAGAAACTACACGGCTGGCGCTGGTATGAGCGCAACGGTGCGTCAGTTTCCGCCCCGGCCTGAAAACGCCTGCTTCGGATGCGGCGGAGCGAATCCACATGGAATGAAGCTGACGTTTGATGCGAACACTGAAACGGGGCACGTGACTGGCCGGTTCAAGATTGGCGGCGACTATCAGGGCAGCTTTGGAGTGGTGCACGGCGGAATCGTTGCCCTGCTGCTGGATGAGGCGATGGGAAAAGTTTGCCGGCTGAGCGACGTTCGCGCGGTTACCGCGGAAATGAATGTCGAATTCCTGAAACCGATTTACGTGGATCAAGAAATCGTCGTTGAGTCGTATCAAACTGGCCGCGAAGGGCGGCAGTTGTTTCATCACGGTGAGATTCGCGACAATTCGGGGCGCGTGCTCGCGCGCGGACGCGGACGGTTCGTAATTATTAATCCGGCGAAATACGCGAAGTAGGCGCCGGGCAGGGGATTCGGAATTCACGCAAGGGAGAGGCACATGGCAAAAGTAGACGGCAAGAGCAATGGTAGAGAAAAAGTGAAGGCCAACGGGCAAAGCCTCGCGGATTTGTGGCGCGTAAAGGTCGGCCTCGCGGAAATGCTCAAAGGCGGCGTCATCATGGACGTGACGAACGTTGCGCAGGCGCGCATCGCCGAGGAGGCAGGCGCGTGCGCCGTGATGGCGCTCGAACGCGTGCCCTCGGACATCCGCAAAGAAGGCGGCGTGGCGCGAATGGCCTCAACGAAAATTATTCGCGACATCATGGGCGAGGTGAGCATCCCGGTGATGGCGAAAGTGCGCATCGGCCACTTTGCTGAAGCGCAATGTCTTGAAGCGCTCGAAGTAGATTTCATTGACGAGAGCGAAGTCCTCACACCCGCTGACGAAGAGAACCACGTATGGAAACACGACTTTCGCGTGCCGTTCGTTTGCGGCGCCCGCAATCTGGGCGAAGCGCTGCGGCGCATCGCCGAAGGCGCGGCGATGATCCGCACCAAGGGCGAGGCGGGCTCAGGAAATATTGTTGAGGCCGTGCGACACATGCGCGCAATCACCAGCGAAATTCGCCGCCTAACGACGCTTCGCGGCGATGAACTTGTCCACGCTTCAAAGGAACTGGGCGCGCCATTGGAACTCGTGCGGCAGATTGCGCAGTCGGGCAAGCTTCCTGTGCCGAATTTTTCGGCGGGCGGCATCGCAACGCCCACGGATGCTGCGCTGGTGCGCCAACTTGGCGCGGAAGCCATCTTTGTCGGCTCGGGCATTTTCAAATCGTCGGATCCGGAGCGCCGCGCGAAAGCCATCGTGAAGGCCGCGACACATTTCAATGATCCGAAGGCAGTTCTCGAGGCGAGTGAAGAACTCGGCGAGGCGATGAAGGGTCTTGATATCCGCCAGCTTGAAGAAAAAGATTTGCTTCAAACGCGCGGTTGGTAATTTAGCGCAACGTCCAACAAATAATCCTCGGTAGGGCCGGAATATGAGCAGTCCGCAGGTGACGCCTTCGGTAAAGGTCGGCGTACTCGCCGTCCAAGGAGATTACGAAGCGCACGCCGCCGCGCTTCGGCGCGCAGGCGCTGAAGTAATTTTTGTGCGCACCGTTGCGGACATGGAAGGCGTTGACGCCCTCGTTCTCCCCGGCGGCGAAAGCACCACGCAACTTCAATTTCTTTGCGAAGAAGGCCTCGATGAAACGATTACGGATTTCGCGAAGAACGGCGGCCCGATTCTCGCCACATGCGCAGGCGCAATCCTAATGGCGCGCGAAGTCCACAACCCGCCGCAGAAATCGTTGGGGCTGGCGGACATCGTTGTGGCGCGCAATGCATACGGCCGCCAGTTGGCAAGCGAAGTCCGCAAAGGCCCGTCAAGGTTGAACGGCCATCCGCTCGAAATGGTTTTCATACGCGCGCCTGTCATTGAGAGGACGGGCGCCAAGGTGGAGGTCCTGGCGAAATCGGAAGGGAAACCGGTGCTGGTTCGCCAGGGAAACATGATCATCGCAACTTTTCATCCGGAGTTGACTTCCGACCTCACCGTCCACGAATATCTCCTGAAGCTCGCCCGCGAGCGCAAGTAACGTGAACCCTACGAAACGATACCGCGTGCTTTTTGTTTGCCTCGGCAATTCATGCCGCAGCCCGATGGCGGAGGCTATCGCGCGCCAATGTGCGGAAGACATCATCGTGTCATCAAGTGCGGGCACGATCGCGCTGGGATTTGTCGCGCCGCTGACGACCCGCGTGCTCGAAGAGCGCGGCATCGGAGCGGATGGCTTAAACTCAAAGCCGCTCACGCGCGCGGCGCAGCAGAATGCGGATATCATCATCAACATGACGGGTGGCCCCGCGGATCGTGCGTTTTCGGCCGGGGTCGGCAAGGTAGAAGACTGGCCCGTGCCCGACCCGTTCGGCGCGGAGATGAGTTCTTACCGCGATACGTGCGACGATATTGAAGCGCGCCTGGCGGAATTCGCCGCGCGCTTAAGGGCGCATCGGGCGTCCACTTTTGCAACTAGCGCTTCGGAGGTCTGAGGAGGTTTTTTGCGTCGCGAAAAGACCAGCGTCTCCCAGGAAGATTATCTGAAGGCAATTTGGGAGATGCTTGAAGACGAAGAGGAGCCCATCAGTGCGCGCGTCGCGGAGCAATTGGGCGTTACGCCGCCCGCAGTAACGGCAGCGCTGAAGCGCATGACGCGCGACAATTATTTGCGCGTCGGCCGTGAAGGCCGCATCCATCTTACTTCCAAGGGACGCGGGGTCGCGCAGCACCTCGCGCTCCGCCATCAGCTTGCCGAAAAACTTCTCACCGAAGTCATCGGACTCGATTGGGTGAAGGCTCACGAGGAAGCCGAAAAACTCGAGCACGGAATTTCTCCGGAAGTGGAGGCGCTGCTCCTCGCGCGCTTTGGCCCGGAAGGCGCTTGCCCGCACGGCGTGCCGCTGCTCGGCGGCCTCGCCAAGCTGCGCCGCAAAGGAGCCGTGCAATTGAGCGAGATCGATGCCGGGCAGACCGCCGAAATCCTTTGCGTTTACGAGCGCGATCCCAAGTTCCTACTTTTTCTCGCCGGATTGAAACTCAAGCCCGGCACGCGCCTGCGCGTTTCCCGCCGCGAATATGATCAGACCATGGTGCTCAGTTCTGGCGGCCACCGGATTCATCTAGGTGCGCCCGCAACGAGCCGCATTTGGGTTCGCCGCTTAAGCAACTAGATTCTGTGCGTTTTACCGCCTCAGCTTGAATTTTCATCCTTCAGGGAGTAACGTTTCGCTCCTCAATTGCTGTCCGCTGCATCATCCCAGCGCCGAGAAATGAGGGTTCTATGGCCGTCGACATTCAACTCCAAATCAACGGCAAGTCATATCAGAGCAGGGTCGAGCCGCGGCTATTGCTCGTCCATTATTTGCGCGACACTGTCGGCCTAACCGGTACGCACATCGGCTGCGAGACATCATTGTGCGGCGCATGCACCGTGCTGCTGGACGGCAAGGCCGTGAAATCGTGCACCATTTTGGCTGTGCAGGCCAGTGGCAGCGAAATTACAACTATCGAAGGTCTCGCCGCAACGTGGAAGGGAAACGGCAATGGGAACGGCGCGGCTCACGGTGGCGGAGGCCTCCATCCAGTGCAAGAGGGTTTTTGGGAATGCCACGGCTTGCAGTGCGGCTACTGCACTCCGGGAATGATTTTGAGTTCGGTGGATTTGCTGCGTACGAATTCCGATCCCAGCGAGGCGGAAATCCGCCAGTCAATTTCCGGCAACCTGTGCCGATGCACGGGTTACCAGCATATCGTGCAGTCTGTGCAATACGCCTCGAAGAAAATGCGCGGCCGCAAGCGCTGAAGCGCGGCGCAGGAAGCGAAAAGAGTTCAAAGGGGGAGCGATGGCAACGGCACCAGTCAAAAAATTCGTCGGCATGCCGATCAAGCGCAAAGAAGACCCGCGCTTGATTCAGGGCCTGGCGCATTACGTGGACGACCTCGCGCTTCCCGGGATGCTGCATGCTGCATTTGTGCGCTCACCCTACGCGCACGCGCGCGTGCGTTCGATTGATACAGCGAAGGCGAAAGCCGCGCCTGGAGTTGTTGCCGTAATCATGTCTCGGGATCTCGGCTCGTCCATCGGGATGGTGCCTTGCGCAGCAGTAATTCCGGATATGAAATCCGCGCCGAGGCCGGTGCTCGCGACGGATCGTGTGCGTTTTGTGGGAGAGGCAGTCGCGGTTGTCGTATCGGAGGATCGCTACGGAGCTCGCGACGCCGCGGATCTCGTCGAAGTGGATTACGAAGCGCTGACGCCCGTCGTTAATCCGGAGAAGGCGATCGCCAAAGGCGCTCAGACACTTTACGACCAGCACAAGGACAACGTCGCATTCCGCTGGGAACTTGAAGGCGGCGACGTTAGGAAGGCTTTTGAGCAGGCGGACAAAATCGTCAAGCAGAGGATGATCAACCAGCGCTTGATTCCCGTGGCGATGGAGACTCGCGGCGTTGTGGCGGAATACAAGGCCGGCGAGAAAAGTTTGACGATCTGGTCCTCGACGCAGATACCCCATTTGCTGCGCACGCAGGTGGCGGCGATGCTCGGCGTGCCGGAATATTCGGTACGCGTGATTACGCCGGAAGTCGGCGGCGGATTCGGCAGCAAGTTGAATGTGTATCCGGAGGAGGCGTTGCTTGGCTACCTCGCGATGCACACCGGCCGTCCGGTGAAATGGATCGAGTCGCGCCGCGAAAATTTTCAGACCGCGATTCACGGCCGCGACCAGATTGAAGAGATTGAACTGGCCTTCAAGCGTGATGGCACGCTGCTCGGCCTGCGTTGTCGCATCATCGCCGACCTCGGCGCTTACTATCAGTTGCTCACTCCGCTGATTCCTACGCTTACGGGGTTGATGATTTGCGGCCTTTACAAGATTCCCGCGGCGCGCGTTGAAATCACGGGTGTGCTGACTAATAAGATGTCTACGGACGCGTATCGCGGCGCGGGGCGTCCCGAGGCGACGTACATTATCGAGCGCGCAATGGATGTCGCGGCCGGCGAGCTGAATATGGATCCCCTCGAACTCCGCCGCAAGAATCTCCCGTTGCCCAAAGAATTTCCATATGCCACGCCGACGGGCCTCATCTATGACAGTGCGAACTATCAGGGCGCAATCGACCTCTTGATGAAAAAAGTAGATTACAAAAAGCTGCGCGCAGAGCAGGCGAAGCTCCGCAAGGAAGGCCGCTACATCGGCATCGGCGTTTCCACTTACGTCGAGATCTGCGCGATGGGCCCATCGAGCGCGATGCCTGCCGGCGGGTGGGAAAGCGCGACGGTCCGCATCGAGCCCACGGGCAAAGTAAATGTGCTGACCGGCGCATCGCCGCATGGGCAGGGGCAGGAGACGTCATTCTCGCAGATGGCGGCGGATATGCTCGGCCTCGAGCCGGACGATATTTTGATTACGCACGGCGATACGGCAATTGTGCCCTATGGCATCGGGACATTCGGCAGCCGCGGAACGGCCGTCGGCGGCACGGCTGTTTACAAAGCGCTGGAGAAACTGCGCGCAAAGCTCTCTCTGATTGCCGCGCATCTCGCTGGCGCCGAGCCGGGCGAGATGGTCATCGAAGGCCGGAAAATTTACTCGAAAAAGAATCCCAAGAAATCAGTCGGGTTTCAGGATTGCGTCACGGCGGCATATGTTGCGAAGTCGCTGCCCGCGGGCGTGGATCCGGGCCTCGACGCCACAGTTTTCTACGAGCCCACAAATTTCACATTTCCTTTTGGCGCGCATTTGTGCGTCGTAGAGGTGGACGCGGAGACCGGTGACGTGCGTCTCGATAAATACATTGCCGTGGACGATTGCGGCAACGTGTTGAATCCGCTCCTCGTTGATGGCCAGGTGCACGGCGGAATCGTGCAATCCGTGGGACAAGCTCTGCTTGAAGAAGCTGTTTACGACGATCAAGGCCAGCTCATCACCGGCGAGCTGACGGATTACGCGATCCCGCGCGCTTCCGACATGCCGTGGATGACGACGGCGCGCACAGTGACTCCGTCCCCTGTGAATCCGATGGGCGTGAAGGGCGTCGGCGAAGCGGGCACCATTGGCGCGACGCCGTGCCTCGCGAATGCAGTTGCCGATGCGCTGGCTCCCTTTGGCGTAACTCACGTGGATATGCCGTTCAAACGAGAAAATATTTGGCGGCTTATGCGCGAAGGCAAACGCGCCGCGCCCGCGGCGAGCAGTGGTGGCCGCAGCAAGGCGAAGGCAAAATCCGTGAAGCCCGCGAAGCGCGCGGCCGCAAAACCGAAAGCCGCGAAGCGCAGGAGGGCACGATGATTCCCTCGTCCTTTGATTACCACGCACCTAAAACTTTGGAAGAGGCCTTGCGCCTCCTCGAACGTCACGGCGATGAAGCGAAATTGCTCGCGGGCGGCCACAGCTTGCTGCCGTTGATGAAGCTAAGGCTCGCGTCGCCGCGTTTCGTGATTGATATCGGCAAGCTCCGCGGCATGAGCTACGTCCGCGAAGAAGACGGAATGATCGCCATCGGCGCGCTTACCACGCACGCGGAAGTCGCGGCATCGGAATTGCTAGCGCAAAAATGTCCGTTGCTCAGCGAAACAGCCATGGAGATTGGCGACGTGCAAGTCAGAAACCGAGGCACGATTGGAGGAAGCCTCGCGCATGCCGACCCTGCCGCGGATTATCCAGCGTCCATTCTCGCGCTCGACGCAGAGATCGTAGCGGCAACATCCGGTGGCACCAGAAAGATTGCCGCGCGCGAATTCTTTGTGGACATGCTCACCACGCACCTGCGCCACGGCGAAATCCTCACGCAGGTGCGCGTGCCGATACAAAAGGGACGCACCGGCGCAGCTTACAAAAAGCTCTATCAGCCTGCATCCGGTTTTGCAATTGTCGGCATAGCGGCGCGGTTGTCGCTCAACGCAAGTGGAAAAATCGAATCCGCGGCAATCGGCGTGACCGGACTCGGGCCGAAGGCCTATCGCGCAGAGGCATCCGAAAAGGCATTGGTGGGGAAGAAGCCGGGCGAAAAGGAAATTGCCAGTGCCGCAAAGCTTGCTCCACGCGGCATTGAACCGCTAGGCGATCTCCACGCGTCGTCGGACTATCGGCGCGAAATGGCCATCGTTTTCGCGCGACGCGCTCTGGAAGCCGCCGCGGCTCGTGCATCCGGCAAAGCGAAATGAAGCTTTCCGGTAGCGTGACTCTCGCCGCCGCGCCAGAAAGAATTTGGGCGGCCATAAACGATCCCGCAATTCTCGCGAAGTGCCTGCCCGGGTGCGAGCGGCTCGACCCGGACGGCCCCGATCGCTTTAAAGTCGCCGTGAGCTTCGGCCTTGCGGCAATTTCCGGCAAATACGCCGGCTCCCTTGAACTGGTTGAAAAGAAGCCGCCGCATTCGATGCTGCTCAAAATGGAAGGGAAGGGGATCCCGGGATTTGTCAAAGGGGAGGGCCGTGTCGAATTGCGCGCGAAAGGCAAGCAAACGGAGCTGCATTACGAGGGTGAAGCGCAGGTCGGCGGGATGATTGCCGCCGTCGGCCAGCGTATGATCGAAGCCGCCTCAAAAAAGATCGTCGCGCAATTTTTCGAGAAGTTTTCCGCGGAGCTTTCCAAAAAGTCCTGAAGCTTTCGTTGGTTTCCGCTTCCCCAGCGGGTATCATCCATTTCGGCTCATTCTTCGAAAAAATGAAATCAATTTCATCCACACTATGATGAGCGCGCTGCGTTTCTACTGGATTGCTTCCAAGGGCTACCGGCTGCGGCCCTGGCGCAGCCCCTATATTCGCTGGCGCATGGAAACTTTTTTCGGGCCCGAGGCCGCGCCGGATGACGCGCGCACGTTCTTTCGTCTCGCGTGGCGCAAGCGCAAGCGCCTGCGAAGTTTCTTCAAGTGGTCTGAAGAGCGCCGCCGCGAAATGCACCGCAAACGAATTGGCTCACAGCGATAAACCTGTGGGAACATTGTCTTTAGCTCCGGTGTCGGATGAATTCATGGAGGCTTGGATCGCCGTGCGATGGCCTGCTCAAATGCTGTTGGAATTCACTCAAGACGTGAGGTACGCCCTCCGGCAATTCCGGCGCAGCCCCGGATTTGTGGCCATTACAATTCTCACTCTTGCCCTCGGGATCGGTGCGACTGCGGCGGCGTTCAGTATCGCAGACCGCGCAATGTTTCAGCCGCTTCCGTATCCGCATCCGGAGAAATTGGCCGCTGTCGGCATCCTCGTACCCATCGAGCCGCGCGAATTCATGTTTGGTTTTTCCTATTTCTCATTGCGAAGGGAGCAGCAGCCGTTTTCGGCGGTCACGTCATGGAGCGGCATCACGGATTGCGACATCACGGAATCGGGCGCGGTTCGCTTGAGCTGCGCGCAGGTGGAATCGAGTTTTCTTCGCACGTTTGGCATCGCCCCGCTCCTCGGCGCCGACTTCACGACTAACGATGACCATCCGAACTCGCCACGCGTCGCACTGCTTTCATTTGGTTTGTGGCAATCGCGATACGGCGGCGAGCCCGGAATCGTCGGCAGGACATTCATGCTTGACGGCCAGCAGGCGCGAATTGTTGGCGTGCTCCCGCGTGAATTCGAGCTGCCAACTTTGGCCCACGCGGATTTACTCGTCCCCCAACGAATGGATGAATCTGGCCCGGGTGGGGGCGCTGGCCGCGTGGTGCGCGCTTTCGGACGCTTGAAGGAAGGAGTCAGTCCCATACAGGCTGCGGAACAATTGCAGCCGCTACTCGCGGAAATTATCCACAGTGCGCCGCCCAACTTTCAAAAAGAGATCCGCTTGAGCGTCCGTTCGCTCCGGGATTACCAGACGCACGAAGTCCGGTTGACGCTCTGGGTCCTGCTGGCAGCTGTGGCTGCTTTTCTCGTGATTGCCTGTGCCAATGTGGCCAATTTTTTTCTCGCGAGGGCCGCGTCGCGGATGCCGGAGATGGCTGTGCGCTCCGCGCTCGGAGCAGGACGAGGCAGATTGATTCGGCAAATGCTCACGGAAAGCATTGTGCTTGGTCTGGCGGGCGGCGCGGCCGGATGCGCTCTCGCGTGGGCTTCGTTGCGCCTTGTCAGATCCGCGGCAGGCGTCCAGGTCCCGCGTCTCGCGGAAGCCGCTCTTGATTTCCGAGTTCTCATGTTTGCTTTTGCCGCGGCGATGCTTTCAGGAATTATCTTCGGCCTTGCGCCTGCGTGGACATTGCCACGAGGTCAAGATCTGGTTGGTGGACACAGCGTTGGCAGCTCGCGCCCGCGGCTTTCTCATGTGCTCGTTAGTTTTCAGATTGCCGGTTCTCTTGTCTTGCTCACGGCGTCCGGCTTATTGCTGCACGCACTGTGGAACCTTGAAAGTGTGCGCCTCGGAATGGATGTCGAACAGGTTTATGCGGCACAGATTACTCTCGGGCGAAGCAGCTATGCGACGAATCCAGAGAAACGGACGCTCTTCTTCGAGGCGCTCGAACAGCGGCTGTCGAGGGTTCCCGGTGTCACTTCGCTCGCGGTCAGTGACTCGCTGCCGCCATCGGGAGCCATGCGCGCGCGGCCTTACTTCATCATGCAGGCCGAAGGCAAGCCGCAGACCGAAACGGGAACCGGCGGAATGGTCGGATGGCGCGCCGTCACGCCGGATTATTTTTCCGCCCTTCACATTCCGATTCTGCGTGGTCGGCCGTTCGCAGAAGCGGACCGCAGTTCGGGTGAAGACCTCGTCATTCCGAGCGCGCGGCTGGCCGAGCGATTGTTCGGCAGCGTGGACATAGTAGGCCGAAGGCTGCGCCTTTCGCAGGATTCGCGCTGGTACACAGTTATCGGCGTGGCCGCCAACGTCAAGAACGGCGGGATCGACGCGCCCGACGACCCCGAGTACTACGTACTCCGCCTTCACGCGCCGGATGCGGGAATCCCCGCCGACGGTGGCCCGAATGCGCCCTTGCACGCCTCTATAATTGTGCGCACCTCGATGCCGGAGGCGGCTGTCGCCTCTTTCGTGCGGAGCGAAATCTCCGCGTTGGATCCGGGCGTTCCCGTGAATCTCGTCGCCATGCGCGACCGCGTGAACCAACTCGTTGCCACGCCAAGATTTGACGCGCTTCTTCTCACCGGATTTGGCGCGCTGAGCCTCCTGCTCGCCGCCGTTGGTCTTCTCGGCGTGATTTCATTTCTCGTCTCGCGGCAAACCCGCGAGATCGGTGTGCGCATGGCTCTTGGCGCAACTCCACGGTCCGTCGTTTTTCTTTTTCTTGGCAAGGCCGTGCGGTGGACAATTGCCGGCGCGATCGTGGGACTCGCGGGTTCATTCTGGGTCGCAAAGCTGCTGAAGGGAATGTTATTTGAGGTTCCGGGATTCGACGCGTACGCGTGGCTGATTGCGCTGATTGTTTTGCTGAGCGTTGCAGCGCTCGCCGCGTGGATTCCCGCTCGCCGCGCATCTCGCATTGATCCAATGGTCGCGCTGCGTTACGAATAGCCTGCCGCCATCAAGCATCTCGGCGGTCCAAGATGAGTCTGCCGCCCTCGTTTCTTACAACTTCCAAAGAATTTTCATTGTCCCCTTGACAGCTTATGGGAGAGGGTGTTCTACTCCCATTAGTGATTTAGGGGAGACCTCGTGACTGAATCCGGCGATCTGCTGCAGGGCACGCTCGACATGCTCATCTTGAAAACGCTGCAGCGTGGCGCGTTGCATGGCTACGCCATTGCCGAGGCGATTCACTCACGATCTGAAGACGCTCTGCGCGTGGAAGAGGGCGCCCTGTATCCCGCTTTGCACCGCCTGGAACTACGCGGACTGCTCGCCGCGGAATGGGGCGTTTCTGAAAACAATCGCCGCGCAAAATATTACAAACTCACGGCAACCGGCCGGAAATATCTCGAAGCCGAATTAGCGCACTGGAACCGCATGGTCGCTGCAATCGGGCGCGTGATTCAGCCCGCATAGCATTGAATAGGGAGGTCGCGATGGCTTTTGAATGGATGCACACGATCTGGTTCCGGTTGAAAGCGCTCTTCCACCGCAAGCAGCTCGACCACGACCTACAGGACGAGATTGCCTTTCACCTTTCTAAACGCGAAGAAAGCATTCGCAAGAATTCACCCGACAGCGCGCCTGGCGAGGCAGCGCGAAGCGAAAAAGAATCTCTGCTGGATGCGCGGCGGCAATTCGGCAACACGACGCGCATAAAAGAATCCACGCGCGAGATGTGGTCATTCGTGTGGCTCGAAACGTTAGGGCATGACATTCGATTTGGCGCACGGGTGCACCTGAATCGGCCAGGTTTTACATCGATGGCCGTGCTCACTCTCGCGCTCGGCATCGGTCTGAACACTGCGATTTTTTCCCTGTTTAACGCTGCCGTTCTGCGGCCACTGGCTGTGAAGGACCCGACGCGCGTTGTGAATCTTTACACCGGCATTCAGGGAGAACCTTCGCCGGGCGTGTTTTCATATCCCGAGTTTGCGGATTGCCGCGACCAGAACAGCGTTTTCTCGGGGATTGCAGGGCACGCTGGCGGACATGTTCTGCTGGGTGGTGAGGGTGGTTCTGAAAACTCACGGCCCGAATGGCTTCATGCCAGTCTTGTTTCCGCCAACTATTTTGATCTGCTCGGCGCCGCTCCGGTGTTTGGGCGATCGTTTCTGTCGGAAGAGGATCAGATTCCCGGCGCGCACCCAGTCGCAATTCTGAATTACGGATTCTGGCAGCGGCGATTCGGCGGTGACAGTGCTTTGGTCGGCAAAACCATCAACTTGAATTCGTTGCCTTACACCGTGATTGGCATCGCTCCCCGTGATTTCGTGGGAGTTGATCCTGAGGTGCCTGATTTATGGGTGCCTCTCATGATGGCATCAAATGTGCAATCCGGCCCGGCCCCGTTCAGCAATCGCGGAGTCGGATGGCTCTCCGTCATAGCGCGGCTAAAGGCGGGCGTTAACCTTGCACAAGCTCAATCCGAGATGACCGTACTTGCCAGCCGGTTTCAAGCAAAGGAAAGCGCAAGCGTTCGCCGGGCGACGATTCAGGTTGCGCCGGGTGGTTTTCTTGATCCCAGGGAGCAAAACGCGGTCATGCCGTTCGCAATTCTCGCCATGATAGCAGTCGGCTTGGTCATGCTCATCGCCTGTGCGAATGTTGCCAATCTTCAGCTCGCCCGTGGAGTGGCCCGGCAAAAAGAGATGGGCATAAGAGCATCAATGGGGGCTTCACGTGGGCGGCTGGTTCGCCAAATGGTAGTGGAAAGCCTCCTCCTCACGGGTGCCGCGGGCGTTGTGGGATTTTTCATGGCATGGTGGGGATCGTCTTCCCTTTTGCAACTTATCCATCCTCCTGGCACACCGGCGCTTTCCTTGGAGGTGTCGCCAGATTGGCACGTGGGGGTGTTCTTGTTCGGCATCTCGCTATTCACGGGACTCGCCTCAGGTTTGCTGCCCGCGTTACGAATATCTCGACAGGACCCACTTAATGCTGTCCGTGAAGAGGGCGGCGCAACGAGTTATCGAAAGGGATCGCGCCTGCGCGGCACGCTCGTTGCCGGACAAGTTGCCATGTCATTGTTCCTCCTGATTGCCGCCGGGCTGCTCGTGCGAGCCCTCGGCAAAGCGCAGAACACGAATCCAGGTTTTGACACAGCTGACGTGGCAGTTCTGTCTGTGGACCTGCGCATTCTCGGCTATGACGCCACGAGGAAAACGATCTTTTACCGCCAGTTGCTTGACCGGATCAGGTCCTTACCGGGTGTTCGCGCTGTGGCACTCTCGACAACCGTCCCGCTTGGCAAAGACTTCGCACAAACCGATATGATTGCGGAAGGGAAGGAGCCGCCGCCGGGTCAGAGGCTCCCCATCGTGAACTTTAACGTCGTCTCACCTGAATTTTTTGACACGCTCGAGATTCGGCTGCTGCGCGGACGAGTTTTCACTCCACGGGATATCGAATCCGGCGCGCATGTTGCTGTTGTCAGCGAGTCGCTGGCAAAAAAATTCTGGCCCGGCGAAGAGGCTGTGGGTAAACGATTCCGGATGGGCCGCACGCTTTACGAAGTTGCTGGTGTTGCGTCCGATGCGCGGAACGTCTATCTGTGGTCCGGCAAATCGCCATATCTTTACCTGCCTGCTACGATCGAGGTTGCCGGCAAGTCTCAGTACATAGACTTCGCAATTCTTGCGCGCACCGACGGTGACGTAAAGACATTGGTCGCCGCTCTGCCCGGTCTCGCGCACGAACAGGATCCGGCTGTGCCTGCGGACGCGATACCGGTGTCCGCCAATCTCGCCACATGGATTTGGCCCTCGGAGATCGGCGCGGCGCTTGCAACGGTGCTTGGCCTGCTTGCTCTGCTTCTCGCATCCGTCGGAATCACGAGCGTTACTGCTTTTGCCGTAACGCAGCGGACGCGCGAGATCGGCATTCGCATGGCGCTGGGCGCGCAAACCGGCGCCGTGGTTCGCTTGCTTGTAATTCAAGCCGGAAGATTAGTGGCCATCGGCGTAGTGATCGGATTGGCCGCGGCAGTAGCCGCGACTCGCATCCTTTCAGAGTTTCTGTATGGTGTAAGCGCGGTCGATGGAGTTACTTTCGCGGCCGTAACGATTCTGCTTGTTGGGGTTGCCTTGGTCTCCAGTTACATTCCGGCGCGACGCGCGACCAAGGTTGACCCGATGGTCGCCTTGCGCTACACCTAGCCTCCGGCGTTACCGGCCGCGATGTATAATTAATTCGGAGTATTGCTACCCTCCGTAGGATTTTTCTTCAAATGCAAGACCTGAATATTCTGCAAAAAACGGAATCGCTGCACGAAGGACGCTGGTGGGAGCCCATGTCCGGCGCGCGCGTGCACTGCTATTTGTGTCCGCGCCACTGCCACATCGGAGAGGGGCAGAGCGGCTTCTGTTTCATTCGCGTGAACCAGGGCGGCAAGCTCTACAGTCTCGGCTATGCCGCGCCCGCCGCGCTGCAGATTGATCCCATCGAGAAAAAACCGCTCAACCATTTCTTGCCGGGCACGCGCGTGTTCTCGATGGGCACGGCGGGTTGCAACATGGGCTGCTTTTTCTGCCAGAACTGGGACATCTCGAAGTCGAAGCAGGATCAGGTTCGCTCGACGCATATGCCGCCGGAGGATGTCGTCGCGCTGGCGAAGGAACACGGCTGCCCCTCCATCGCGTTTACTTACAACGAGCCGACAATTTGGGGCGAGTACGTTGTTGATATTTGTCGCGCCGCGCGCGAGCAGGGAATCGCGACGGTGATGGTGACGAATGGCTATATCACGCGCGAAGCGTTTCACGACATCTACGATCACGTGGACGCCGCCAACGTTGACCTGAAAGCATTCACAGAAGGATTTTACGGGCGCATCACGCTCACGCATTTGCAGCCCGTGCTCGAAATGCTCATGTGGCTGAAGCGCGAGACGAAGGTCTGGTTCGAGATTACGAATCTCCTGATCCCTACGTTGAATGATGACCCGGGCGAAGTCCGGCGGCTTGCTGATTGGGTAATGGAAAATCTCGGCCCGGATGTCCCGCTGCACTTCACAGCGTTTCATCCGGATTTTAAGTTGCAGGATAAGCCGCGCACGCCACCCGAAACCTTGCACATAGCTCATCGCATCGCGCGCGAAGCGGGATTGCACTTTGTTTACGAAGGCAACATTCACGGCGGCGCAAAAGATACGCTCTGCCCCGGCTGCGGCGCCGCGTTGATTCGCCGATCATGGCATGAGGTGACTGAGAACCGCATGAAGAGTGGGTGTTGCCCGGATTGTGGGCGCGCTATTCCGGGCTATTGGTCGAAATCAGAAGTCAGTGAGAAGCGGCAGGCACCAGGCACCGCAACAAATATTGAGCGCCGCTACAATTCCCTCAATCTCTAAGTTCCCGGCAAGTGAAATGTGTAATAACCCGGCCCGACATGCATGGCGTGGTGCCAGGCAATCGGAAACGCCCAATTCAGCATCATGCCGAGAACCATGTGCCAGAATGTGAGCGGCAGGATATTGCGTTCGCGCGCGAATAGCCAGGACATCGCCAGCCCCGCGACAAACGTGGCGGGAACAAGAACAGGATTCGGCCAGTGAAATACCGCGAAAATCAACGCGGCCAGGAAAACAACTACTGCGCGCCGCTCCACGAGAAATAGAAGGCGGTTGGTGAGGCACGAGTTCAGCCCGACCTGTTGCAACAAGCAGAAGGCAAAGTAATTCCAATAGTGTTTCGGCGCCAGCGCTTCCAGTCTTGGCGCCTTCATTCCCATCGCCAGGCCGAAAACAATCAGCGCAAGAACCATCGCCCCCAGAAGAAATGTCGCGCGTTTCAACGCGGGCAGAAAATTATCCGCGCGCCAACCAAGGGTTTTCGGCGTGTCGCGGTGAATCAGGAAGCTTGCGGCGAGCCACGCAGGAAGTATCATCCACGCGCGCGACACAGTGGGCGGCTCAAGCCAGATGATCCAGACGGTCAGCAGCGGAAGTGCAGTTACGTCGAGCAGCGCAAGCCACCACTGAAACGATCTCTTCAATTCCGGACTCCGACTTTGCGATTCTTCACGCATGCGGTGGAACTCAATTGCCTACAGCGTTGGATGATGATTGTGTGAAAAGCGTTTCAGGTGAATGGAAATCAAGCCGATGTTGCTGAAGGGAAAATGTTAAGCGCGCTAGACGCCCCAGCCGTAGCGCTCCGACTGGCTGAATCGCTCGTGAAGCGCTTCGCCGACTCGCGCAGTAAATCCTGAGCAGCCGACGATCTGGTCGCCGGGCGCAGCGAGGCCCGCCGTGCGGACGCCGCTCTCAAGAACATGATCCACCGCGGATTCAATTGCCGCGGCATCGTTGTGCATCCCGAAACTTTCGCGCAGCAGCATCGCCGCGCTCGAAATCGCGCCGATGGGGCACGCGACATCGCGCCCGGCAAGCGAAGGCGCCGAGCCGTGAATCGGCTCGTAGAGTGACGGCCCAAGGCCCCAGCTCATCGAAGGAATCAGGCCCAGCGAGCCGGCGACGCCCGCCGCGCCGTCGCTCAGGATGTCCCCGAACATATTTGAGGTGAGGATGACGTCGAAATTTCGGGGTGCGATCACAAGTTGAAGAGCGGCGTTGTCCACATACATGTGCTCGAGCTTCACTCCGGCGTGGTGCGCGCCGAGTCCCGCGACAACGCGCCGCCAAAGCCCGGAACTCGCGAGGACGTTGGCTTTGTCCACCGATGTTAATCCGTTGTGGCGATTTGCCGCGCGCTCGAAAGCAAATTGCGCGACGCGTTCAATCTCCTGCACGGTGTAGCATTCGAGGTCCGAAGCGCGCTCCGAGCCGTTTGCGCCTTCCGAGCGGTGCTCGCCAAAATAAATTCCTCCGGCCAGCTCGCGTACAATTTCAATGTCCACGCCGCGGGCGAGCTCCGGACGCAGTGCGGAAACGCCGATGAGCGCGGGCCTCACTCGAACGGGCCGCAGATTTACATAGAGGCCAAGCTCCTTGCGCAATTCGAGCAGTCCGCTTTCTGCGCGCTTGCCGACCGGTAGGGAGTCCCACTTCGGCCCGCCAACAGCGCCAAGCAGAATCGCATCTGCGGAGCGGCAGGCATCGAGCGTTTCGGTGGGCAGTGGTTCGCCGCAAAGGTCAATTGCGTTCCCGCCGAAAGGCATCTCCGCGAATTCAAATCTGTGGCCGGACTCGGCGGCGCAGTTCTTCAGCAGCGCGACTGCGGAGGTGGTGACTTCGGGCCCGATACCGTCCCCGGCAAGGACGACGATGCGGCGGCGAACAGAGTTGCCGTTGCCATTTGCTTTCGTTGGTTTCGAGGAGGGTTCAGCCATGTTTCCGAGGACTCCGGTGATTTCTCGCCCTGCTTCAACTCGCGGCAGCGCTTTCGCCAACCGTTGCGGCAACCGCCGTTTCGCGCCCCTGACGCGTCTGTCGCAGGCAGTTGAGGAGATCGCGGTCGGAGACGACCTTGCTTAGATCCGCGAGCCGCGTGACTCGCCGGTAGCAATCGTCGAGCTCGGCATCCGAGGCGTGGTGGCCCAACTCCACAAGCCGGGCGCGTACGGCGTTGCGTCCGGAATGTTTTCCGAGCACCAGCTTCCGTTGTGGCACGCCGACCGCTTCGGGCGAAATTATTTCGTACGTGAGCGGATTCTTGATAATGCCGTCCTGATGGATGCCCGCTTCGTGCGCAAATGCGTTCGCGCCGACAACAGCTTTGTTTGGCGCCACGTTCGTGCCCGTAATTTCCGCGAGCATGCGGCTGGTTGGATAAATTTCACGCAGCCTGATTTCCGACGAAAGATTGAAATGCGCATTTCGCACTGCAAACGCCACTGCTAATTCTTCGAGAGATGCATTGCCCGCGCGCTCGCCGATGCCGTTGATGGTGCATTCAATTTGCCGCGCGCCGGCGCCGATCGCCGCGAGCGAATTCGCCACTGCGAGACCGAGGTCGTTGTGGCAATGCGCGCTCAGAGTGATCTTCGGGCGGTCTCCCAGATGTTCGCGCACTCGGGTGAACATCGCCGCGTATTCCGCGGGGATGCTGTAGCCGACGGTATCCGGCAAATTAAGAATTGTTGCCCCGGCGTCCGCCGCAATCTCAATCGCGCGGCACAGAAAATCCAAATCACTGCGGCTCGCATCTTCGGCGGAGAATTCCACCTCCGCGCAGCGGTTGCGCCCATAGCGCACCATGGCGTCAATCGAGTCCAGAGCTTCCTGCCGTGACATTCGGAGCTTGTAGCGGAGATGCAGATCGGACGTCGCGAGGAAAATATGGAGGCGCGGGTGCGCGGCGGGTTGGAGTGCGGTGAGCGCGGCATCCACGTCCTTCCGGCATGCGCGAGCCAGAGCTGCCACGCGGCATCCACGGATTTCGCGGGCCACCGTACTGACGCCTTCCAGGTCGCCGGGCGAAGCGATCGGGAAGCCCGCCTCGATAATGTCAACGCCAAGCCGCTCGAGTTGCCGCGCCATGCGCAGCTTCTCGGCAACGTTCATCGAGAAACCGGGCGACTGTTCGCCGTCTCGAAGAGTGGTATCGAATATCCAGACGCGGTCCACGGCATCCCCCCAGGCACAATTACATATTGGCAGCGGCACTCTGTCAAAGTTATAATATTTATGCCTACAATAAGTTCTGCTTATGCTGCAAAACGGGGATATCCATGGATCTCAATGAATTGCAGGTGTTTCTCACCGTCGCGCGGGAGAAGAGTTTTTCGCGGGCGGCGGAGAAGCTCTTTCGCACGCAGCCGGCGGTTAGCATGTCCGTACGAAAGCTGGAAGACTGGGCGGGCGAACCGCTTTTCGTGCGCGGCTCGCGCGCCGGACGGTTGACTGGAGCCGGCGAATTGCTTCTCGAATATGCGGAGCGGATGCTTAACCTCCGCGAGGATGCGCGCCGCGGCGTGGAAGACCTTCGCGGTCTTCGCCGTGGCAGACTTTCTCTCGGAGTGAACGAGAGTTCGATCCACGCACTGCTTCCGGTGTTTGCGCGATTCCGCAGGTTGCATCCCGACATTAAAATTACTGTCGTGCGCACATCTTCGCGCGAGATTCCCGGCTTGCTGCTGAATTACAAGCTGGACCTCGGCGTAGTTTCATTTGTTCCCCAAGACGCCAAGCTCGCTGCGATCCCGTTCCACAAAGACAAGCTGACGCTGATCGTTCACCCGGGCCATCGCCTGGCGAAGCGGCGATCCGTGGATATTTCAGGCTTGGGCAAGGAAGTTTTCATCGCGCACATCGTGGATTCGCAGCATCGTTGGAAAGTGATTCAACTTTTTGAACGCCATCACGTTCCGCTAAACAGGGAAGTGGAGTTGCCGACAATCGAAAGCATCAAGCGGTTTGTGGAGATGGGAATGGGCGTCGCAATTGTCCCGTCCATGTGCGTGCGGCATGAGGTTTCGCGCGGCGACCTTGCGGAATTACGAATCGCGCAGCTCAATATTCCGCGCCGGCTATTCCTTGTTCACCGGCGTGAGGAAAAGCTGAGCCACACCGCGCAGGCTTTGGTTACAATTCTCCGCGCGGGGACAAGAGTTTCCGAAGATGTAAATTGAAGCAGCGAAACAAAATAGTGGCCGGGAAGAGAATTTAACCGGATAAGGGCTGCCTGCAAAGTTCCGTTGGGAGAGCTACAAGGCTGAGCTCCAATTGCTCCGCTCGATTATCATCGGTGGTTCGTAAGTGTGACCTGATGCCAAGCGCTTTTCTTCCCGGCGCGAAGACCATAACAGTATTGGACCAAGCAGTGTCGTTGTGAGGCGAGCCGCCACGGGGAATTCCTTTTGGATTTCACGCCGCAACCCGCGGATCCGTTCGCTTACGCTGCGATTAACTTTTCGGAACTCGCGCTCCATCACCCAGAGCGCCGCACTGTAGGCGCTGCTCAATTTCTTCACTTCGCGGGCAAACCGCTCGCGAACCCGGGGATCCGGGTAATCTTTGTAGCGCTGCCAGCCCTGAAAAATGGTCCGGCACATGCGATAGAGACTTGGCCCGTTGCACTCAAAATCACGCCAGAACGCCCAATCCAGAAATCTCTTTGAATCATCCCGGGAAATCGACTCATGTCGGAAGTTGAATTTGAATTGTCCATGAGTATCGGCGAGGTCCACCTCATTCAGCAGGCGGCCTTGTTCGGCCATGTTTTTATGAAGCTGAGTGCCCGGTACCGGGGTGTAAAGCATGAATTGATGAAAATCAGTCTGACAATCGACGGCGAATTGGATCTCGTCGGAAATATTTTCTGGGGTGTGGTGCTCAAGACCAATGATAGTCGACCCCTGCACGCGTATGCCGTTTTCCCGCAGCTCCTGAGTAAGCTGTAGCGTGTCGGTGCCCTTCAGCTTGCCATAACTGGCCGCGGGAGACTCCAGACCCATCCACAGCCAGGAGATTCCGAGTTCCACGAGTTCCTGCATCGAATATTTCCGGATGGCGTTCGCGGATGCAAACACGGAAAGCTCCCAGCTCTTGCCCGCCTGCTTCATGCGACTTAGCAAGCGCATTGCACGCTGCCGGTAGAGCAAAAAGTTCTCATCCATCACAAAGAATGAATTTACTTTGAGCTCGGATTCAATCTTGCACATGACGTCAAATAGCTCGTCTCCACTCTCGTAGAAGTTCACAAACTTTCCCTTGCCGCCGAAAAAGGCGGACGTCGTGCAGAAATTGCAACCCATGGGACATCCCACGGAGGGAATGATTGTGGCCGCGGTACCGCCTTTCCGCTCCGGCAGGCGAATTCCCAGGACTCGTGCTCGAAGCCCTGAAACGATAGCCGGATGGTTGATGGGCGCACGGGCGTCCTCTCCCAAATATTGTCGCATCCACGAAATACCTTCACCCCGAACAATGTGATCGGCGTCGATCTGCATTCCAAGGTCTGGAATGGCGGCGACGTGCCCGCCCACTACGATCGCCGAATCCGGCGATATTTCTCGCACCATCCGGCACATCTCCCGGACTTTGCCGACGTTTACGATGATGGAAGAAATCCCGACAATGTCGTAATGATTGGTGGCCAATTCGCGGGCAAAGCCTTCGCGCGTGGGAAAATCCAGCACGGAGCAGGGCGCGGAAACATTCGCCTGAATCATCATGATGCCCCAGGAGCGATGAAACATACGCAATGAAAAGCTGCCTTGCGCCCGCGTAACCTGGTTGTGGTAGAGCTCCATCGGATTGATGGCGCGGCTGCCAAATTCGTCGTCTTTCGCATAAGGCCCGAAAACTGAACTCAGCAGCATGCGAGCGCGACTTCCCTTTGGGTGGATATCCATACGATTCCCCCCGTTAGGATAGCTCTCTGCAAAAGCTCTTCGCAGTGACCTGGGACACGTGCTACAAAACTGTTTCTTTGCGCTGGGTCGGACTGAGTGACATTTGTCACACCCGGAAGTGATGCCCGTCACAGAATGACTCCATAGCTACCTACTAACCTGTGATGCCAGACGTCCCGGTGACGCGAATGGATCAATTACTCGAAAAATGCACGGAATTGCTCGAAGATATCAATTTTGTGGGTGTGCGCAAATGGAAGGAATCACACCCCGGCGGCAAAGCAGTCGCCTATTTCCCAGTCTATGCTCCGGCCGAACTGATTCATGCGGCGGGCATGCTTCCAGTGGGCTTGAGTGGCGCCGGCGACCGTCTCGACATTCAGCACGCCGACGCGCGCTTCGGATCTTTCATCTGCTCGATCGTAAAGACCACCATGGAGATGGGATTGACGGGCCACTTGGAGCCCTTCGACGCGTTCTTGTTCTCCTCGATTTGTGATTCGGCACGAAATCTTTGCTTTGTAATGAAGAGGAATTTTCCTGCCACATACATTGAATTCATACACCTTCCGCACAACCCAAGCTCTCCGGCATCGAGCACCTTCCTGGCCGAAGAGTATCGGCGAATCCTCCGCGGCCTCGAAGATCTTTGCGGTCACAAGATTGAAGATGACCAGATTCGGAATTCGATTTCAATCTATAACCGGAGTCGAGCTTTAATCCGTGAAATCTGCCAACTCCGGGCCCGTGAACCTCACTTGGTCCGGGCGTGGGAATCGTACTTGCTTGTTAGAGCCGGAAACTTGCTCCCCGTCGAAGAGCACATAAAGCTGTTGGAAGAAGCGCTGCCGAAATTGCGCGCGCGGCAGAACAAGAAACGGGATTCAATCCGAGTCGTTATAGAGGGCTCTTTTTGCGAGCAGCCCCCGCTCGCACTCGTGCGGCTGATCGAGGAGGCCGGTTGCTACATAGTGGCGGATGATTTCACCATTGGCCAATCGTGGTTCGAAAGTGATGTGCCGGCGGAAGAGGACCCCGTTATGGCGCTTGCGAAAAGCTACAACGAGCGCTCCGTCTATTCCTCTGTCCGCCATGATTTCCGGCGGCCACGATGGTTGGCTCTGCCGGAAAAAGTGAAAGCGACGAACGCCGATGCCGTCCTGTTCCTGATCGCAAAGTTCTGCGAACCCGCCTACTTCGACTATGTGCCATTCAAACAGGAATTGGAGCGAGTCGGGATTCCCCACCTGCAAGTGGAATTTGAGGAGAAGCTGTTCACTTTTGACCGAATGCGCATGGAGGTTGAAACCTTCGTGGAATCGCTGGTGTTTGACTAGGATCTAACAAATGACTGAGAAGACCGAATACCGTAGCAGCGTTCATCAGAGCCAGAAGGATTTAATGCTTGCGTGGTACGAGAAACTAGACCGCGCGGCAACCACTGGCGATCCGCCCACAGTCTCGATGATGATTTCCGGCAATTGCGTCGAATTGCTGGAGGGATTCGGCGCTGTGCCTCTATATCCGGAAGTGAACGCATTGCAATTGGCGATCCGCCATCAATCGCTCGAGCCCATCCTGGCCGCCGAGGAATTGGGATATGCGGCGGACAATTGCGCTTACGTGAAGGCGGATATCGGGTGCATGCTGAAGGGCATCACGCCGACCGGGGGAAAACTTCCAATACCCACCTTGATTCTCTGCAATTTCGTCGGCTGCAACACCTATCTCAAATGGTTCGAACATACGGCGAAACTTACGGGTGCTCCTTTGTATGTGATTGACATTCCCTTCATGCGGACCGACGAACCAATGAAAGCAGACGTTGAGTATGTGGTCCGACAACTGGAAGAGACAGTCAAGAAATTGGAGGAGCTGATAGGCCGAAAATTCGATTATGACCGATTCCGACAAGCGGTCGAATGTTCCAGTCGCACTGAAGACCTATGGTCGCAGATCAAACACCTTGCCCGCAGTCGCCCCTCGCCCTTCGATGCTTACTTTGATGCGATTACTTTGATGGGTCCTCTATACGTGTATCGCGCGAAACCCGAAGGTGTGGCATTTTTCGAAGCTGCGCTGGCTGAAATGAAGGCGAAGCGCGACGCCGGGCAAGGTGTCTACGACAAGGAGGATTTCCGTTTGGTCATGGAAGGCCCTCCCCCGTACCCCTATTTCCGTACCTTCCGGGACATGTTTGCGAAATGGCGGGCCTGCGCTGTGGCTTCAACGTATTCGACTGTCGGCGGATTATGGGAGTTTGGCTTCCGGCATGACCCGGACAAACCATTTGAGTCCGTGGCCCTGCACATGATCCAGCAGAACGTCACAAACAGAAATTATTTACAGCGCTATGAGCAGATCCGCCGATATGTCGAAGAATGGGGCGCGGATGGCATCATCATCCATTTTGTGAAGAGCTGCCGGTTGTTTTCGGCCGGTCAGGGTGACATGCGCGACTACTTCACAAAACAACTCGGAATTCCCACTCTTTACATCGAGTCCGATTTGGAAGATCCCAGATACTTTGCCGAGGCGCAAACTAGAACCCGAATTGACGCCTTTTTTGAATCACTGGAACACTCGAAGGCAACCGCGGCCGTCCAACACTGGACCTAGCCGGGAGTCATCATGCGAATCGCAGCGGGAGTAGATGTAGGCTCCACTCAAACAAAAGCCGTCATCCTCTCGGATACCGACGGCATAAAGATTTTGGCGCGGGCGCTCGTGGACACAGGAGCAAATGTCCAGAAGGCGGCCGAGCGGGCATTCGACAAATGTTGCGCTGAAGCGGGCTTTGAGACGGTGAATGTCGGATACGTCGTCGGCACAGGCTACGGCCGCTACAAGATTTCATTCGGGAATGCGCAAATGACGGAGATTAGTTGCCACGCAAAAGGCGCTCACTTCCTGTGCCCCGGCACTCGCACTGTGATTGACATGGGCGGCCAGGACTCCAAAGCCATCAGCGTTGGCCCGAATGGCGAGGTTTTGGACTTTGTGATGAACGATAAGTGCGCCGCCGGCACTGGACGCTTTCTCGCCAACGCGGCTGAAGTGATGGGGATCGGTTTGGACGAGATCGGCCCGCTCTCGCTCAGAGCAACGCGGCCCGTGAAAATCGCCACCGTGTGCACGGTCTTCGTCGAATCCGACATCCTTTCCTATCTCGCTCAAGGGAAAAAAGGCGAGGACATACTTGGAGGCGTGCATCTCGCCATCGCCAAGCGAACGGTATCGCTGGCACGGCGGCTCAACATAGAGCCTGAGATCATGATGACAGGCGGCGTGGCGCACAATATTGGAATGGTTCGTGCACTCGAAGAAGTGCTGGGGCGAAAGATGGAAATCAGCCCGGATGCCCACTTTATGGGGGCGCTGGGTGCGGCGCTCTTCGCCATCGACAAGCTCGATCAAAGCTTTGAGTTCGGCGTTTGGAAAGGTGACCATGCCAATCGTAGCGGGCATTGATTGCGGGACGAGCTTCACGAAAGCTCTGCTGCTGCTGCAGGAAGATGGTATTCCACGTGTGATCGGCAAAGGCCGGACTCGAAGCGGCGTGAACGTGGATGATGCGGCGAACGAAGCGTTGCAGCAAGCCTTGAATGACGCGGTAGTGAATCGCTCCAGAATCGAATACGTATCAAGCACTGGATTTGGACGCTACGGCGTCAGTTTCCGCGATATTCAGGTTACCGAGATCACGGCCGGGGCGCGCGGAGCGCACTTTCTCAATCCAGGGACCGCAGCCATCCTGGATATCGGCGGGCAATGTACTCGCGCCATCAGTGTGACCGATTCAGGCAAAGTGAAATATTTCAAGAGCAACGATAAATGCGCCGCAGGATCAGGGATGTTCATTCAGCGCGCTGCCAAGTACCTCGAGATCCCGCTGGAAGCGGTAGGAGAGCTTTCGCTGCGAGCCACACACCCTCAGCCGATCTCGAGCGTCTGCGCCGTACTCGCAGAAAGTGAAATCATCAATCACGTGAGCGCGGGTGTGAGCGTGGAAGATATTTTGAGGGGCATCCACGAGTCGCTTGCGGATCGCGCCGGTGCACTGCTCAAGCGCGTCGAAATGAAAAGTGAATTGACGCTCATCGGGGGCGTCGCGAAACAGGCAGGAATTATAAAGGCGATTGAAGATCGGCTGAAGGTTCGAGTCTATGTCCCCCACGATTGTGATTTCGTCTGCGCTCTTGGAGCAGGGCTGTTAGGGTTAAAGCGATTAGCCAACCTGCAAGCTACAGCGGAAGCTAGGTAATCATGCGAATTGAAGGCGCATACGCTTTCCAATTGAAGGCTTTCGGCAAGCCGCTTGAACTTTTTGAGCTGCCTCCACTGGATCCTCGACCGGATGAGGTCGTAATTCAGGTCATCGGTTGCGGCATATGCCACACCGACGTTGGTTTTGCCTATGATGGTATACCCACGCGAAAAGCGCTTCCAATTATTCTTGGACACGAAATCTGCGGACGGGTTGTCTCGGCTGGCGAGAACGCGAGTAAATTGGAAGGACGCCTGGTCATCGTCCCCGCGGTGATTCCGTGCGGCAACTGTGTTGCTTGCAGAGCAGGCCGGCCGACAATTTGCCGCAACCAATTCATGCCAGGCAATGACGGGGACGGCGGATTCGCAACTCATGTGCGCGTCCCCGCGCGGGGCCTGTGCGCCGTCCCGGAGCCGCTGCCGCGCGGCATTCACCCCGCACTCCTATCCGTGATCGCCGATGCAGTGACGACTCCTTGGGAAGCGATTCGACGAGCAAACGTTGGCCCCGACGATGTGACCATCTTTGTCGGTGCGGGGGGCATTGGGGGCTTCGGGGTCCAAATTGCCTCCTCGTTGGGCGCGGCAGTCGTCGCCGTTGATATCGATCAAGAGAAACTGGATCTTGCCTCCAAACACGGCGCCGGTTGCGTCATTAAATCGGAGAATCTCGACGAAAAAGAAGTGAGAACTGCCGTGCGGAATTTCGCAAAAGAAAGCGGCAGGCAAGGAATCGGATTAAAGATTTTTGAGATGAGCGGTACAACGGCAGGGCAGCAGATTGCCTTTAGCCTGCTTGATTTTGGAGGGTATCTCGCAGTTGTGGGATATACAGCGAAAAAGGTAGAAATCCGCCTGTCAAATTTAATGGCATTGGATGCAACCGCACGTGGAAATTGGGGCTGTCCGCCGGACCAATACCCGGCGGCGCTTGATCTTGTCCTCAAGGGAAAGATTGCGGTCCAGCCATACGTGGAAGAGCACTCTTTGGAGAATACCCCTGCGGTTTTTGAGGCCGTCGCGCGAAAAGCGATCCGACGGCGGGTTATTCTAAGGCCGAATGGAAATGGAACTGTGTAGCAAGGAGCGGGGATGAAAAACCACAACTTGGTGGAAACTCCGGTGCGGAAGAACATTCTCGTGGAGCGTCGCACAGCACATGCGCGCGACGGTTCAGCGGTAACTGGCCTCCATAACCTCTGGATTACGCTCAACAATCCCGCTGAATTGAACAGTTACACGACGGAGATGATCAAAGAGATCATCCTCGCGGTGAGGGAGGCCTCCAATGACCGGGCAGCCGTCGCTGTTGTCCTTACAGGAGCCGGCAATCGGTCTTTCTGCTCGGGCGGAAATGCTCGAGAGTACGCGGAAATTTACGCCGGCGCGCCGGGGGAATATCGCCAGTATATGCGGCTCTTCAATGACATGGTGACCGCCGTTTTGCATTGCGACAAACCTGTCATTTGCCGCGTCAACGGGATGCGAGTCGGCGGAGGGCAAGAAATCGGAATGGCGTGCGACTTTTCCATTTCCAGCGACCTGGCGGTGTTCAGTCAGGCAGGTCCCAAGCATGGATCGGCACCCGATGGCGGGAGCACGGACTTCCTCCCGCTATTTGTGGGTATAGAGAATGCAATGAACAGCGCCACGCTTTGCGAGCCATGGAGTGCGCATCACTTTTACTGGCTGGGAGGGTTGACCCAAATTGTTCCCGTGACTCGCGTCAATGGCACATTTATTGCGAATCCGCTCGTCGTGACAGACCACATTCTTGACGAATTCGGGAGAATCGCCTTTGGCGAATTCAAAACGGGGGAAGGGAAAAAACAGGCCCAGGAATTGCTTGCCTCTGCGCAGATTGACCTCAGCCTTCTCGATGAAGCCGTCGAGCAAACATGCATCAAACTTCTGCACACCATGCCCGACTGTTTGACAAAAACCATCGAAAGCATCCGGAAACACAAGCTTGAGCACTGGGACCGTAACCGCGAATCCAATCGGGCCTGGCTATCACTGAACATGATGACCGAAGCCAATGCAGGTTTCCGTGCCTTTCACTCTGGTGACAAGAAAAACCGCGAGGTTGATTTTGTGTTATTGCGAAGGCGCCTGGCTGAGGGAGCTCATTGGAGCGAGGAGCTTGTGGAGGAAATCGCTCCTTGGATAAATCCTTCAGTTCCTCATGGGGTTCCCCGGTGACAGAATTGGCAGGAAAAGTTGCGCTTGTAACCGGAGGCTCGGGCGCAATCGGCATTGCCATCATTCAATCGCTCCAGACCGCGGGAGCAAAGACAATTTCACTAGACCTCGAACACCCCTCATCGGCCGGCATTGCTTGGATACATTGTGATGTCCGGGATGATTCCTCAGTGGCTGCCGCTGTTAAGCATGCATCGCACGAATGGAAGCGAATTGATTTTGCAGTCCATGCCGCTGGTGTGTCGCGGGATGCCGTCGCTTGGAAACTGTCTCTCGACGATTGGGACCTCGTCCAAAGTGTAAATCTTCGAGGCGCTTTCCTGCTCATTCGTCATACGCTGCCATTTATGCGGAAGAATGAGACCGGGGGGCGAATCGTGCTGATTGGTTCGATCAATGGCTCGCGGGGAAAATTCGGGACGGCCGCATACTCCGCAAGCAAGGCGGGGCTGCTCGGGCTGGCGAAAAGCGTGGCGCGCGAGACCGGACGCTTGGGGGTACTCGTCAATGTCATTGAGCCGGGCTGGGTGCGCACTCCCATGACCGAAAAAGTGTCGCAGGAAATCCAGGATGCGGCATTGGCCGAAAGCCTTGTGGGCAGTTTCCTGGACCCGGAAGATATCGGTTCCGCCGTGGCATTTCTTTGCGGCCCCGGAGGGCGGCGCATCACTGGGCAGGTTCTGCGTGTCGATGGCGGGCAGTTTCTCGGACCGACATAGATTCTTGAGAGTTTGGAAGAGGGAACTGACATTAGGATCAATTAAGAGAAATTTGCGGAACAAGCTGTTGCAAATTGAGCTTGCCCACTCTTTAAGGAGGCTAATCGTGCTGGAGAGCTTGTACCATGATCTACGCGATGCTGCGCGGGCGTTGCGAAAGCGACCTATTTTTACATTCGTGGTCATAATGACGTTGGGCGTAGGAATCGGCGCGACCACAGCAATTTTTTCAGTCGTAAACAGCGTTCTTCTCCGGCCGCTCAGCTATCACGATTCGGACCAGCTCTTTGTAATTCACGAGGTTGTCCCACAATGGGTCAAGTCCGATCCTCTCCTTGATGCAAATCTGCCGGACTTTCTTATTTGGCAGAAGGAATCGCAGGCTTTCAAAGATATCGCCCTCGCTGAATCCACCACCATGATCCTCACCGGCTCGGGTGAAGCTCAGCAGCTTCGTGGTACGCGCGCCTCGGCCAACTTCCTCGCGTTATTGGGTGTCCATCCGGCGCTTGGGCGATCGTTTCGGCCGGAGGAAGACTTGACTGGACGCGGCCAGGTTGTAATTCTGACCGATTCATTCTGGCATTCTCGATTCAGCGCGGATTCTGCTGTGGTTGGCCGCTCCATTACTTTGGATGGAGTTCCACATACCATTGTTGGCATTCTGCCTCAATCGTTCCGATTGCCGGGAGGAGTGAACGGTTTCTCAACTCGCGCGCAATTCTTCACGCCACTGAATGGGCCGAAATCATACGAGCAAGACCTGATCGGTGAATTCGATTTCACTGCCATCGGCCGCCTAAAGCCCGACGTGTCTGTTGCGCAGGCCGTCGCCGAGCTGAACGTGATTCAGTCCAGCATCGCGAAGCAGGCAGACAGCAAACTTGATCTGCGCGCCGACATTTTCCCGCTTCAGTCAGAGGTGGTGGGACCCGCGCGCCGTGGATTGATTTTGCTGCTGGCGGCTGTCGGAGCTGTGTTGCTGATGATCTGGGTGAACTTGGCAAACCTGCAATTTGCCCGCGTGCCAGGACGCATGCGCGAGGCAGGCATTCGCATCGCTCTCGGTGCGACTCGCTTGCGGATCATGCAGCAGATGCTTGTCGAGAGCCTGCTGCTTGCTTCTCTCGGTGGAGGTCTTGGCATTCTACTCGCACAGTTCGGTGTGCGGTGGCTCGTCCATTTCGGCCCGGCAGATCTTCCGCGTTTGAACGAAGTGAGCCTCGACGCCCGCGGATTGGGATTCGTGGTACTCGCTTCAATTGCAACTGCCGCGTTTTTCGGAGCTTTGCCGGCGTGGCTGGTCTCTCGCGCCAGTCTCCACGACAATCTCGGTTCAGGCGGCAAGAGCGTCACTGAGAACCGCCGCACACGCCAAACGCGCGCGACGCTGGTGAGCCTGGAGGTAGCCGCGTGTACATTGCTGCTCATCGTCGCAGGCCTGCTCGGCAGAAGCCTACTCAACTTGCTTCACCTCGATCCCGGCTTCTCTGTTGAACATGTCCTCGCCACTGACATAGACATGCCGCCGGCAGCGTATGAAAAGCCCGCGTCGCGCGAAGAGTTTTACAGCCGCGTCCTCGATGATGTTCGCAAACTCCCGGGGGTGCGCTCTGTCGCCTGGATCAGCATTTTGCCCCTCGAAGGTCAAGGTTCGATCTCCGGGATCAATCTGCCAGGCAATGTGCTTCCCCCGGAGCAACAACCGTTAGCGAGTTACCGTGCGGTCAGCCCCGACTATTTCCAAACGATGGGAATTCCGCTTGTTGCCGGACGAGTCTTCACCGGCCACGATCGAGGCAGGAGACTCGTTATCGTCTCTCAAGGTCTCGCTCACCGGCTTTGGCCCAACACGAATCCCATCGGTCAGCAGTGCCTCGCCGAATGGGGAGACCTGCAGCTCAGCGAAGTTATCGGAGTCGCGGGAGACATCCACACCCGCCTCGATCAGCTTCCGTTGTACATGGTTTATGTCGCCGATTCCTGGGGCGGACAGGCTCCCAGCGCTCCATCCTTCGCTTCGATCGTGGTGCGGACTGCCCAGGATCCCGCAAGCCTTGCCGCCGCTGTCCGCGATGTGGTTCACCGAGCGGGCCCGGAGGTCCCGATCGTGGCCATGAGGCCGATGTCGCAACTCGTTGCGGTGAACGTAGAAGGGCGCCGGTTCCAAATATCCCTGACTTCCTCCTTTGCAATTTCTGCGCTGCTGCTGGCTTCTCTCGGCATATTCGGAGTGCTGGCGTACTCTGTTGAACAGCGGCAACGAGAATTCGGCATCCGAACCGCGCTTGGGGCACAGCGCCCGCGCTTGCTTGGGATGGTCATGCGGCAAGGCCTCTCGCCAGTAGCAGTTGGATTCGCGGTTGGAAGCGCGACAGCGCTGATGAGCGGCAGCTTCCTCCAGAGCCTGTTGTCTGGCGTGGCCTCTTTTGACCCATTGACCTTTGCGGCCGTGGCTCTCCTCATTGCGCTTGTGGCCATGATCGCCTGCTACATCCCAGCGCGCCGTGCCACACAAGTTGACCCCATTGTGGCGCTGCGTTACGAGTAGTGCTACTGAGGCATGGGACGGATAAGCGACTCTCGACCAACGAGATAGGATTGCGAGAACAGGCGTCTTTTGCAGGCTACGAACTTGAAGGCCTTAAATCGCGCCTTCCCGCTTTGGAAAACACGAGGTTACAATCTGTCCGCGGTGTCTGCTTACCTTATGTATGTGACCTGCTAAAAATGAGCTGCCGAAAAGCATCGATCGGGCAAGCCCAGAAACAATTGAGACTGATTCCGGGCAGTAAAGCAATCACAAGCCATTGAGGTTCTTTCCTCCGGCAGCATTCTCGCGAACCAGAATCCAAAAGCCAATAAAATCAAAGAATTCAAACCAATTCTCAGCAATCGGTGTGGAAACGTTTGTGACCTTACTATTAAGTGGAATTAGATGAATTGAATTGGAGTGTTCTTCCGGGCGCAAATTCATCAACACTTTGGGGTGTAGCCATCCGGCAGGCATCTGGCATTTTGGCGATGAACTCCCCGGTATGCGCTGATCCTAGTCGGATGGCGTTAACCGGGCTCATTGCAAATTCGTATTAAGGAACCGGGGCAAGCTTTCTGCCGCGCGGCCCATGGCCCGCGCCAAGCTGAGCTTAGCCGCATTGTGAGCAAAAACGCTATTGATGTAATCCAGTTTTGCAGTCGTTACTGATTCCTGGGCCTGCACGACTTCAACGATGTCCGTCACACCTGCCTCAAAGCGCTGGCGCGTAAGATCGAGAGTTTCCTCTGTAACCCGTATATTTCTACGGGATACTTCCACTTGGCTCGCCGCCGTTTGGACGTCCAGAAACGCTTCGCGGACGTCGCCCTCCACCTGACTTTTGAGATCTTCGAGTTCGGCGCGCCGCTGAGACAGGGTAGCATCCGCCTGCTCAATATCTCCTTCCGCGCGTCCGCCTTGCCAGATCGGTATGCGGAGCGTCGCCATGGCCGTAAATGTGCCATGCGATTGCGCGGGGTTTGTGCCGATTACGCCGTAATCACCGCTCGCCGAGAGGGACGGCAGACGTTCGGCTTTCGCCGCGGATCGAGCGCGCTCGGCTGCCTGGAGTTGCGCTTCCGCTGCTTTCAAATCCGAGCGCCCATTGAGTGCTTCCTTGATTGCATCATCGACGGCGACTGGAGGCGCGGACGCAAATGGCGCATCGTCGGTGACTTCATACTGCTGATTTGGAGGCAGACCGGTCATCCGCGCCAAATTAATCTTCTGCTTCGATAAATCGTTTTGTAGGGATAAAAGACGTTGCTGCTGGGTAAGCGCTTCGACTTCACTTCGATCCACGTCAACTTGCGCAACAACTCCTACGCCACGTTTCTGAAGCGTTTGTTGATAGAGCGCATTTGCCGTGTCGAGTTGGGATTGTGCCGAAACCACGCGCTCTTTTGCTGCAATCACTTGAAGATAGACCCCGCCGACCGCGAGGATAACGAGATCGCGCGCATCTTGCGCCGCGAATTGATTGGCCCGAAGCGTTTCATTGGCCGCGCGATAATTGTTTAGGGCCGTGAGGTCCATTACATTTTGCGTAAGGCGCGCCCGAAGATCGAAGTAATTGAATGGTCCAACGATTGTGGGAAACGTGAAGCCGGGAATGGGAATTTTAATGCGCAGTCCCAATGCCTTCAAATCTTCCTGTTCAACAGTTTCGCTCAAACTCCCGTTCACGTTGGGAAGCAGCGAGCTTCGTGCGGCAATGCTTTCGCCATGCGCCTGACGCATTGCTTGCGTCAGGCCCACGGTACCCAGGTTATATTCGAGGCCCCGTTGGATCGCTTCCCGCAAAGACAACTTGCCTGAAAACGGAGTTTTCGCAGTGCTCGGCGTGCTTCCTGCAAATGGGCCTTGCACTTGCACGGTCGGATTGATGGTGTCCACGCTCGTAGTGGTCCCTGGAACGGGTGATTGCGTTGCCTTCACCGATCCGTTCTGGCCGGTTCGCCCTGAAAGCGGGAGCGGTGCTGCCTGCGTGCCTTGCTGCTGCGCCGGAGGAGCAGCTTGCCCCGCGGCCGAAGCGGAAAACAGCAACGGCGTGGCCAGACAAAGCAGCGCGACGAGGCGCTGCGAGCCGGTAAGTTTGGTGCCGGTTCGGACTTGCATGTCCATTTGCATATGATTCCCCTTAGACTGCGTTAACTCAGTTGTTTCCGGAAACGCCAAATGCTGAGCGACACCAACACCACCGTAAACGCAGCGAGTACCAGAAAATTGGGCCACAACGTGGCCATGCCGCTGCCCTTGATCATGGCTCCGCGCGAAATCTGGCCAAAGTGTTGTATGGGATTAAACTGCGCGACCGGCTGCAGCCACTTGGGCATGGCTTCCACCGGAGTGAAAGCTCCTGATAGGGACGTGAGCGGCGGGTTCACGAAAAACAAAGTGAGCTGCGCCTGCCGCGCTGACTTTGTGAACGTGGCGATGAACGTGCCGATGCTGATGCCACATAGCAAGCACAGCGCCGCGGCGCTAACCACCAGCAACACATTACCCCGAAAAGGAATGCCGAATATAACTCTCATGATGACCAAAGCCATGAAACCCATCATGCAGAGCAAGAAGAAAAGCGGAAAGAGCTTCGCTATAATGATTTGCGTAGTAGAGGCGGGAGACATCAGCAACTGCTCGAGCGTCCCCGTTTCGCGCTCCTTGACTAAAGCCGCGGCGGAGATCAGCGAGCCGTTGAGGATCAGCAGCACGCCGAGGATTCCCGAGACGATAAACCAAGTCGATTCGAGGCCGGGATTGAAGAGATACGCGGGATGCAGAACCACCATGCCGCGATGGTTTACATTGGGCGCGGCAATCTGCTGAAATCGCGCATGAAGGCCCTGGCCGGCGAGACCCTGGTTGTAAGTGGCGATGACTCCCTCGGTGTAACCCTGGGCGATGGTGGCCGTGTTCGAGTTCATGGCGTTCAAAAGGACTTGCACGGTCACCGGGCTGCCGCGCTGGAGATCGCGCGCATAGTCATAGGGAATCACCAGGCCGGCGTCGAGCGTGCCATCGGCCAAGTCCTTGGACATTTGGTCCAGCGAGAGATAGTAGCCGCTGGCTTGAAAGCTCTTGCTCTCGGTCATCTGCGCGATGAGTTCACGGCTTTCCGGCGTTTTGTTGTCGTCTACCACGCCCAAATGCAAATTGGCGACGGTAGGGTTGAGCGCGAAACCGAACAAGAGCAGTTGAAGGGTGGGAGGAATAATCAGCGACATCGCCAGCCGCCGGTCGCGCAGAATCTGGCGGAATTCTTTCCAGACGAGGGCGCGCATCCGCGAGCCGAGGAGTGCGCTGAATCTTCTTTTCACGGCATTAGTCCTTGAGCTGCATATGGCGCATATTGCGCCACGCAATCAGGTAAAACAGCGAACCGATCCCCCCAATAATGAGAACCTTCCACCATACCGAGGCCCAGCCGCCTCCGGCGAGCATTGCATCCCGCACGACTTCGATGTAGTACCGGCCCCAAACGAAATTGGAAAGCCAGCGAATGGAGGCCGGGATATTCGAAATGGGGAACAGCAAACCGGAAAACATGTAAACGAGCAGGAAGCCGGTCAGCGCAATCGCCTGGACGGCGGCGACCTGGCTGGGGATGGCCGCTCCGATCATATTTCCGAAAGTTGTCACGCAGAACATATAGAGAACCGTAGCCACTAAAAAGGGGGTGGGATCTCCGGCAAATTGCAACCCAAAATAGGTGAAGAGAATGACCATCATGATGATCGCTTCGGCCGTCGCCACTAACATAAAGGCGAAAATCTTCCCCAGCAGAAATTCGTGCGCGGAAATGTTGGAGACATAGACCTGCAGTATCGTTTTTTGCTCGCCCTCCTTGGACATAGCCAGCGTTGCGAGCAACGGCGGAAAAATGGACATGGCCATTACGAATATGCCGGGGCCGTAGAATTTCCGGGACGACCGGCTGGGGTTGTACCAAAGGCGAATCGCGGCGGTGACAGGCTGAGGTCGCGTGGCGCCTACTGTTTCTATGTTGAATGCTCGCACGATCTGCGCGGCATCTCCGGAAATGATTTGGGCCGTGTTGGAATCCGACCCATCCACCAGCATCTGAACCGTGGCTTGGTCGCCACGGGCGATCCGGCGGCCGAATTCTTCGGGGATGATCAGCGCGCCGCGCGCTTTATTGGCGGTGAACGCGAGCTCCGGCTGTTTATCCGTGGGCCACGATACGATGTGAAAGCTCAGTGAATTCCGGAAGGCGTCCACGAGCTTTTGTGACGCCATGGATTTGTCCAGGTCCTGCACCAGGATGGGGAGATCGCTGACGGTCAACGAGATGGCCGTGGTCTGTAGTAACAGCAGGACTACGGGAAGCACCAGCGCCAGCCCCATGGCCAGCCGGTCCCGAAGCAACTGCGTTAGTTCCTTGCGAGCTTGTGCAAAAATACGCCGCATCGATTTTTTTTAGTCCTCCGCGCTGATTTTGCCGAGCTCTCGCGCGTGCTCTACTACGCTGATAAACACATCCTCGAGCGAGAAACGCCCTTCGCGCGCCTCCAGCACGCGAATGCCTGCGGAGGCTAGCCGTTCGGTGGTTGCGCGAATCGCGGTTTCAACATCATCGTTGGTGATGACGTGAAGGCGGCGGCCAAAGATCGAAACGCGCCACCGATCGGTCTCCGATTTCAGAAGGTCTGCCGCACTCTGCGTCTGGTCCACTCGGAATTCCAGCAGGTGGCCCTTCTGCTGAGCCTTGATCTCACTCGGTGTTCCTTCGAGCAGTAGTTCGCCCGCCACCATAAGTCCCAGCCGGTTGCACTGCTCGGCTTCCTCGAGATAGTGCGTGGTCACGAGCACCGCTGTTCCCGTATCGGCCAGATGGTTGATCATCGTCCAGAACGCTCGCCGCGCCAGGGGATCCACGCCAGAAGTCGGCTCATCCAGAAACACAATGCCCGGCTCGTGGGTGATGGCAGAGCCAAAGGCCACCCTCTGCTTCCATCCGCCGGGCAAGCTGCCGGTGATTTGGTGTTGACGGCCTTCCAAACCGGAAAAGCTCATTACCCAGCGTTGCTTTTCTTCGCGCTCCTCGGGCGGTACGCCGTAAACGCCCGCGAAGAATTCGAGGTTCTCCGCGATCGTGAGATCGTTGTAGAGCGAAAACTTCTGTGACATGTAGCCGATCTGCTGCCGGATCGCAGTCGAGCGCAAGCTGTCTTGCATCCCTGCGAGCTGCATGGCGCCCTGCGTCGGCTCGAGCAACCCGCAAAGCATCTTGATGGTCGTGGTCTTGCCTGCGCCGTTCGCACCAAGCAACCCGTAAATTTCGCCGTACTTCACCTGCAGGCTTACGTTGTGCACGGCCGTGAATGACCCGAATTGCTTGGTCAAATTCGTGGCGCCCATTGCCACCTGACCGCGCAAAGCCGTGTGATCGCGGCGGTTTGGAAAAGGCTCGTCGTGCATGCCTTGCCCGAGTGAGCGCAGCGTGGCCACAAATGTGTTTTCGAGTGTGGGCTCGTCAACGCGGATGTCGTCAATGGGGAGGCCCTTCTCACTCATAATTGTTCGCACTTCGCTTAGGGCTTTCTCGGGCGTGTGGGAGAGCAGGTCCAGACGATCCCCGAAACGTTGCACGTCAAAAATCACGCGCTCGGTCCCCGCGGCTTCCTGCATGGTTACCTGCGCTTCCTGTAGCCGGGGGGTGTGCAGTTCAATGCGCTTGGCTTTCAGGCTTGCGCGGATTTCATCCGGTGTGCCGATTTCCTGAATTTCGCCGAGATGAATGAGTGCTATCCGATGGCACCGCTCGGCCTCATCGAGGTAGGGCGTGGCGACCAACACGGTCAGGCCTTCCCCGGCCAGGTGCGCTACTGTGTCCCAGAATTCGCGCCGCGATACTGGGTCCACGCCGGTGGTAGGCTCATCGAGCAGCAGGATGCTTGGCTCCGACACCAGTGCGCAAACTAGCGACAGCTTCTGCCTCATGCCGCCGCTCAATTGGCTGGCCAGCCGGGAAGAAAACCTGTCCATGTCGAAGGATTTGAGATATTGGTGGCCGCGTTCGTTGATTTCAGCGGGAGGGACACGTCGCAAATCGCCGACATAGCGAATGTTTTCCATCACGCTGAGGTCGGGATAAAGGCTGAAAGTCTGGGTCAGGTAGCCGGTCTGCGAACGCGCTTCCCGCGCGGGCTTTCCGAAGATTCGCGCCGCGCCCGAGGTAGCCTCCATCACGCCCGCAAGAATTTGAAATGTAGTGGTTTTTCCAGCCCCATCCGCGCCGATCAGCCCGAAAATCTCGCCGCGCCCAACTTCGAAGCTGATGCCGCGTACCGCTTCCAGCACGCCATAGCGCTTCCAGAGATCGCGCACTTCGATAGCTGCGCCTGCATTCGAATCCTCGCTCGCGCGCAAATGCTTCCGGTCTGTCACCACGTTGATCATTGCGCACGCTTGTGCGGCGGCCAGGAACTGCCACTCACCAGGATTTCTCCGTCCGCCGGCATACCGGGCTTGGCATAGCCTATGCCTTTCGTTAGAAGCAGCTTCGCGCCAACCACCTGTTTCACGCGATCGTCGCGAAAGTATGTATTCTCGGGGGTGAAGGTCGCCTGGGGGTCAATTCGCAATACGTAGGCATCCAGCGGCTGGTTGGGATTGGAATCAAGGAAAACGTGTGACAGCTGTCCGACCTTTACTTTGCCGATCTCTCCCTCCGTGATGAAACCGCGCAAGTAAACTTGGCTCAGATCGAGCAGTGTGATAATCGCCGTTCCCGCTTGCACCACTTCACCGGGTTCCGCGGCCCGCGTGATCACTGTCCCGGAAAATGGCGCGAGGACGGTCAAGTCGGCGCGGTCCGCCTGGGCCACGGCAAGCTGTGCTTGCGCTTGGTCTGTCTCCGCCTTGGCTGCGGCAATCTGCGCCTCTTGCTGGATGATTTGCTTTTGTGTGCCTGCGAATTGCGAGTCGCGAATTTTCGGGTTATCGAGGTTGGCTTGCGCCGTGGTGAGCGCGCCGCGCACGGATTCCACTTTTCGCTGCGCGTAGGCCACGGCAGCGGCCTGCTGCTCCGCTTGCGATTCAGCTTGTAGGCCCTGCTGCTCCGAGACTGCGCCTGTTTTGGCGAGGCGTGTGTACGCATCACGATTAAAATTCGCAAGCCGCAAGGCCGCCTGCTGTTGCGCGAGATCCGCTTCTGCCGCGGTCAGGTCCGCTTGCGCTTGCCGCACGCGGCCCTCGGCATCGGTCTTCGACTGGTCGGTTTGCAATTGATTCTGCCGCAGTTGCTCCTGCAGCACGCTGATTTGGTCGCGTGCCGCCTGCGATTTGGCTTCCGCGTCTGACAGCGCGGCCTTGGCCTGCTCTTCTCTCGCGCGTACCTGAGCGTCGTCAAGGCGGGCGATCACCTGGCCCGCCGTAACGGTATCGCCCTCGCGCACCGTGATTTCCAGGATCTTGCCGCTGGTCTTTGGCGCGATCGCGGAATCGTCGCCTTCGATCCGTCCACTGAGAACGACGATGCTATCGGGAATCTTCGGTGCCTCAAAAAACACCTTCCAAATGAAGAAGACCGCCAGTGCAACAACTGCAACCACCACTACAACCCTAATTATCTTGCGCCGGGATGACGGGCCGACGGGTGCTGGCGTGGCGTCCTTTGCCTCGGTTGGAGGCTTGTAGGGGTCCGCTGGTTTGTTGACCGATTGCTCGTCAATCATGCTTCACCTCGTTTGTGCTTAATGTGTGGTTTGCCCGTACCTCGGCCAACCTCGCGAAGATATGCGAGCGAAAAATCCGCGATGTGATTTGCGATCCGATCCAGTCCTTCAGGTGTCATCTTCGTTTCGGGCGAGAGCCGTGCCAAAACAGGGCCTGCAAAAACGTGGAGAAGGATTTGCCCCATTATGCTGTTTGCACACAATCGTGTCTTCTCATGAGCGGGAGGCAATCCGATGATCTTCCCGACAAGCTCCAAGAGACCTTCATAAATTGGCCGCGATACTTTGTTAATCAGGTGCGACATCGCTGGCGTGGGCTGGGTGACTTCGCGCGCGAAGAGCCACAGATGCCAGTCTGGGACCGCACCTCTGCGCAGACCCTGTACTCTCGCTCGGATGACATCCCTCAGGATGTCTTCAGGCGATCCAATCTGATTCAGCGCGTCGCGCATATGCTCAACGTGGGCAGTGCGGGCACATTGGTTTAAGACCTCGGCATATAGACCCAGCTTGTCTTTGAAGTGGTAATTCACTGCCGCGACATTTGCGCCTGCCCGCTTACAGATTTCCCTGATCGTGGCCGAGTAAAACCCTCTCTCGGCAAAGACTGGGCCCGCTGACGAAAGTAACTTTTGACGAGTTGCCTCGAAGTGGATTGGCCTGCCGCTTCGGATCCCCAGTATCCGGGCCCGTTTGTGATTTCGAGACATATTCAAACGCTAGTTTAAAACACCTGTTTACATACGTCAAGGCCTTATGCATATATCATTCCTTGGTTCCTATCGCTTGTCATTCATTTCAGGTCTGCCTGGTTTTAGAATCAATAGCATTGAGCGTTACCTTCCATTTGAAGAATCCGCGGCCATTGTATCTGCGTTCACGACTTAGGAACGCGCTATCGGCGCCATTCACGAAAAGCTGCTTGCTCCGGACGCGGAATCACACGAAGCTCGTGACCGAAGCGTCCGGCAGTTCGCCATGTCTCGATTGAAGGATGCCCGCTTGCTTTTCCACGAGGATATACCGACCGCTAACACCGAAATCCGGAAGCATGTCGAATCAATTGACTTGATGCTGCCAGAGGACAACGATCGGGCAAAACCCCCTGATTGCTTTAGGCGAGTGGAACTTGTTCGGCGGATTTTATTATCCCCGCAATACGGATGGTGCCGGGGGGCAGAATCGAACTGCCTACGCCAGCCTTTTCAGGGCTGCGCTCTACCAATGAGCTACCCCGGCACAGTGAGGAGAAAACATTTTACACACTGCGCCGCGAAAAACGAAATGCGTCCGCGTGCCGGCGCAGCAACAACTGGGCCTGAGTGGACGCGATGAGTAACGAAAGGATATGCTGCGGGCTCATTGTGAACTGCGCGCAATCGCATTGTCCTAGCTAATTTCCGCGCCATTCTGTGGGAGTTTCGGGCAAGCAACTAAAGTCTGGCTCTACAAATCTTACTGCTGCGTCATAATCGTATCCTTCTTGGGGGCTTGCCAATGAAACGCATCGTGCTTGCAGCAGTAATCGCGATGTTTCCGGCGATGGCTGCTTACGGCCAGCGGCTGCCGGAAAACGCTATTCCCGATAGCTACGACCTTTCCTTCACGCCGGACCTCACCAAAGCAACTTTCTCGGGCGAGGAATCGATTCACGTAAAGCTGCAGCGGCCCTCGCTCACCATCACGTTGAACTCCGCGGAGATTGAGATTCAGGACGCCACCATTACCGCTGCCGGCCATCCTCAGCTAGCCACTGTGACCTTCGATGAAAGCAAGGACCAGGCTACACTCAAAGTTCCCAATGCACTTCCGGTCGGCCCCGCAGAAATTCACATCCGGTTCACAGGGATTCTCAATGATCAGATGCGCGGCTTTTATCTCAGCAAAACGGCACGCCGCGCATACGCGGTAACGCAGTTTGAATCCACCGACGCCCGGCGCGCGTTTCCGTCTTTTGACGAGCCCGCCTACAAAGCCATTTTCCGAATCACGCTTGTGATTGATAAGGACGACACTGCCATCTCCAATGGACGCATTATTTCCGATTTGCCAGGGCCGGGCGAAGGGAAACATACACTCAAATTTTCCCCTTCGCCGAAAATGTCCTCTTATCTCGTGGCCATGATGGTCGGAGATTTTCAATGTTTGGAAGGTGCCGTGGACGAAATCCCCATCCGCGTGTGCGCTGTGCCTGAAAAAAAGGCGCTCGGCTCATATGCGTTGAAGTCGGCGGAGAACATTCTTCAGTTTTATGACCGCTACTACTACACGAAATATCCGTTCCAGAAGCTGGACATCATCGCGTTCCCCGATTTTGCCGCGGGAGCCATGGAAAATGTCGCGGCGATTACTTACCGCGAATCGGATTTGCTAATTGACGATAAAGTGGCTTCGGAAGACGCGCACGAAACTGTCTACAGTGTGCTGGCGCATGAAATGGCTCACCAGTGGTTTGGCGATCTTGTCACCATGAAGTGGTGGGACGACATATGGTTGAATGAAGGATTCGCGACATGGATGGCGTGGAAGCCCATGCAAGTGTGGAGGCCGGAATGGCAGACACAGCTTGAACAGGTGCAGGAAACCGATGGCGTTTTGGATGCGGATTCCATCGCGTCCATCCGCCCCATTCGCGCGAAGGCGGAAACGCCGGCGGAGATTGACGCGCTCTTCGACGAAATCGCATATGACAAAGCCTCGTCCGTCCTCCGCATGATTGAGGCTTTCGTCGGCCCAGAGGTGTTTCGCAAGGGCGTGAATGCGTACGTGCAAGCGCACGCCTACGGCAATGCGACCGCGGAGGATTTCTGGAGCGCCATCGCGGCAACTTCGGGCAAACCCGTGGACAAGATTATGTCGACTTTCATTGACGAGCCCGGAGCACCCCTGGTCTCCGTGAAATCATCATGCAGCGGTGATCACACCACTTTAAACCTTGCACAACAGCGCTATTTCTCGGATCCCACGAAACTCTCCGAACCATCGCAGGAAATCTGGGAGATTCCCGTCGCCGTGCGAGCTCCTGCTTCTGAAAACGTGATGTATGTAGTCCTCACAAGAAGCAGTCAATCATTCGATATTCCCGGTTGCTCGTCATTCGTGCTCGTCAACCCGGGCGGCCGCGGGTACTTTCGCGTTGATTATGGCGCCGCGGGTTATGTGAAGATGAGCGCCGCTCCAAATAATGGAATGACCGCGGAAGACCGCATCCGTTTCCTGGGGGACGGCTGGGCGATGGTCCGCGTCGGGCGTATTGGCATAGGGGATTACCTATCCGGCTTCGCGGGGTTTCAGTCTGAAAGGCAGCGACCGGTCGTTGAGGCCATGCTCTCCCACATGTCGCTGCTCCACGACAACATCGTATCAACCGCCGATCAGCCCGCATTCGAGGCGTGGTTGCGAAATTTTTTCGCTCCGCTCCTGCACGATCTGGGGATGGATTCCGTTCCCGGCGAGCCGGGCGAGCGGCAGGAATTGCGGTCGGAAGTAATCGCCGTGCTTTCCATTTTCGGGAGGCAGCCGGAACTGATCGCTCGCTCTCGTGCGACAGTGGAAGCCTATATGAAGGATCCCGCTTCCGTGTCTGACTCAATGGCGCGCACAGCAGTGGTTGTCGCGGCCCTGAACGGCGATGCAGCTCTCTACGATAAATATATTGAGCATATGAAATCCGCTAAGGCTCCGAATGAGTACGACATTTATTTCATGGGCCTGACACTTTTCCAGGAGCCATCCCTTGTGCGGCGAACGATAGACTACATCTTGAGCCCTTCCGTGAAGCCCCAAAACGTAGGTTCTGTGGTAGGGCTTTTCTCCAAGCCGGAAGCGCAGTCAGTTGCATGGGAGTACTTCAAGATGCATTTCACGGAACTTTATGACAAGGCGGGCCCATCGAACGGCAGCGGTCTGGTCAGCATCGCGGGACGTTTCTGTGATCCAAAGTTACGAGACGACTCGCAAAATTTCTTTGCAAGCCAGAATCTGCCCGGCACGGAACGCCCGCTTCGCAATGCCCTGGATCGCGTCAACGCGTGCATCGAGCTGAAAAAATTGCAACAGGCGAATCTTTCCGCTTTCCTAAAGAAGACAGCGCCATAAGCCGCCAGCGTTGGAAGTTGAGTGTTTGGTTGGTGCTTTCCCGGACTTCGCGGGAATTCACTTCATTGTTTCGTCGAATTCACGCATCCACTCTTTTTTCTTGAGGAGTTCGCGCGGCTTCGTGCCATCCGGCGGGCCTACAATGCCGTCTTTCTCCATGATGTCAATCAAGCGCGCAGCCCGCCCGTAGCCGATTCGCAGCCGCCTTTGCAGAGTGGAAGTGGAGGCGCGGCCCATTTCGCACACCACGTGGACAGCTTCCTGATACAAATCGTCGTCCACCTCGGTTTCTCCGCCCTCGCCATCTTCTCCCGGCGTGGCTTCTTCCTTGGGGGCTTCGAGCAGCTTTTCGTTGTATACCGCCTTTGCCTGCGCGCGCCAGAAATCGCAAACGGTGGAAATTTCTTCCTCGGTGACGAGCGGCCCGTGAATGCGGTGCAGCCGCGATGAGCCGGCCGGCAGGTACAACATGTCGCCGCGCCCGAGTAGCGATTCGGAGCCGTTGGAATCGAGGATCGTGCGCGAGTCCACCTTGCTGGCTACGCGGAATGAGATGCGCGCGGGGAAATTTGCCTTGATAAGGCCGGTGATTACGTCCACCGAGGGCCGCTGCGTCGCCAGAATCAGGTGGATGCCCACCGCGCGCGCCATTTGTGCGAGACGCGTGATCGAGGCCTCGACGTTGTTCGTGTCAACCATCATGAGGTCGGCCAACTCGTCGATAACGATCACGATGTAGGGCAGCGGCTTGTGTTCCATCTCTTCCGTGTCATCGAAGAGCGAGAGCGATTCGCCGCGTTTGAATGTCCGGTTGTACTGATCAATATTGCGAACGCCCCTCTGCGCCAGCATCTTCAACCGCTTTTCCATTTCGCGCGTTGCGTTGCGCAACACGTTGGACGCAACCTTCGGATCCGTCACGACCGGCGCCAATAGATGCGGAATGTCTTCGTACAGCCCGAGCTCCAGACGCTTCGGGTCAACCAGCACAAGTTTCAATTCGTCCGGTGTGGATTTGTAAAGCATGGAAACAATCAGGGAGTTCAGGAAGACGCTCTTACCCGTTCCCGTCGCACCGGCGATGAGCAAGTGGGGCATCAGCGCCAAATCTGTGACACGGTGGCGGCCGATCAGATCCTTGCCCATGGCGAGCGTGAGCTTTGATGCCGAATTGGCGAACTCCGGCGACTCGATTCCTTCACGCAAGGTAATGGTTTCCCGGTGATGGTTCGGCACTTCCACGCCCACCGTGGATTTTCCGGGAATGCGCTCAATCAAAATGGATTCCGCGCGCAAAGCGAGGCACAGGTCTTCCGCAAGCCCCGTAATCCGGCTGTATTTGATTCCGGCTTCGGGCTTGAATTCGTATGTGGTGACCACCGGCCCGGGATTGATTTGCGTTACGTGACCGCCGACATCGAACTCCCTGCATTTTTCTTCGATGCCGCGCGCGCAACTCTTCAGCTCTTCCTCCTGCAATTTCTCGCCGCGCGCTGCAGGGCGAAGGAGCCCGGTGGAAGGGAGCTTGAAATTGGCTGGCCCATGCGCGATCTTCGGACCGGTTGTGGGCTTCGTAGGTGGATCTGACTCAGCTTTTCCAGTGAGTCTTTCTTTGAATCGGAGAATTACAGGCGCGCGTTTCGCGGACTTCAGTTCTCCTTCCGCAGCTTCTTCATCGTTTTCGATCTCATCTTCATCAACCGCAATCGATGCTTCCTTGTGAGCGGATATTTGCGAGGGTACCGGCGGGCGCCCCGCGATTCTTATCTCCTCCACACGTTTTCGCAGCCGCGCTTGTTCGCGGTCTTCACGCCAAGCGGCCCAGCGCTCTCGCACACGGTTCAGGAACGCAAATCTAGCGAGCGGGCCCTTCAGCATTTCGTGCGTGCCAAGGAATGAAAACTTCGTGGTCAGGAACAGCGCCACCAACAGCGCCGCGATCACCACAAGCTGCGCTCCGATGCTGTTGAACGCCGCCGCCAATCCCGCTGCCAGCAAATCGCCCAGCAAACCTCCGGCTGGCGCGGCTCCGCGAACCTCCGGAAAATGCCACAGCGAGAGCAGGGCAGGGAGTCCGAGCAGGAACAACACCCAGCCGGCCAATTTCATATTCGGCGATTCGGCTGTCCGGCTGCGGAACCATCGCCAGCCAAGCGCGAAGATCCCCGCGGGCAATAGGAACGCGGCATAGCCAAGCCCTTGGAAGAGCAGGTCGGCGCCGTGCGCGCCCACCGGCCCGATCCAATTTGTGGCTGGATGCGAGTCCGTCGAATAGGCGGACACGTTCAACGACCCGTCGTGCGGGTTGTAGGAAAGCAAACTCAGCGCAACGAGCAGGCCCGTGGTGGCGCCCAGAAAGCCAATCAACTCGTTGACGCGGTGATTTTCAGTCGGCGTCAGTAAGCGCACAAACTTCTCCTTGGCTGGGCGGATAGCGGCGATGAATTGAGCCCTGGGGGCGCGGGCGCTAGCGCGCGGGTCCCAGATGCAGGAACACGAACAGCAGGATGAGTATACCGAGCGCGACCCTGTACACAACGAAAACCTTGAGGGTGCGTGTCTGTAGGTAACGCAGGAAAAAAGCGATTACGGCGTAGCCAACCAGCCCGGAAACAGCGATGGCAATAAAGAGTGTTGAGAGGGACATGTCAAGCGTGCCGGTGCGGTGCATTTGGATCACCTTCGGCAATTCCACCAGCGCGGCTCCCGCGATGATGGGCGTTGAAAGCAGAAACGAGAAGCGCGCCGCGGCCTGGCGCGTCAGCCCGCGCCACAGCCCCGCAACGATCGTGCTCCCCGACCGCGAAACGCCCGGAATTAACGCGAGCGATTGCGCCGTGCCAACGATGAGCGAATCGCCCAGCTTGATCTCGCTCGGGTTTCTTTGGAGCGACGCGGTCCGGTCCACCCACCACATCACGAGACCGGCTACGAGCATCGCAACGGCGATGGACACGGGCTGGCCCAATCGTTCTTCGATGAGTTTCTCAAGAAGCAGCCCCGCAATTGCGCCCGGAATCGTGGCTACGACAATGAACCAGAACAGGCGCCGCTTCCATGCAAAGTCATCGTTGCTCATTCCCGCTGCAGCGCGGATGCCAATTCCTGCCAGGATCAGCTCATACCAGTCGCGCAAGAAATACAGCACAACGGCAACCAGAGTGCCCGCGTGGAGTGCCACTTCAAATGCCAGTCCGGGGTTTTTCCATCCTGCAAACCAGGGAATAAGCGCAAGGTGTGCACTGCTGCTAATTGGGAGAAATTCCGTGAGCCCCTGAACAACCGCCAGCACAATTGCCTGAAATATGGACATTCTCGATTAGGTCCCCCTCATTTGGGATAGCGCTTTTTCCATCCGGATTGCATCAATCCGTCCGAGGTAGTAACCGGGCAATCGTCCAACAAACTGGTACTTGTGAACATACCAGAATTGAAGGCCGGCCTGGTTGTCAGTTGCTGTTTCGATTTCCACTGTATGGACCCCGCAATCGGCCAATACTCGTTCGGCTGCGTCAAGCAACAGCGTGCCCACGCCATGGCGCCTGTGTTCTTCTGCCACGTCAATTGTGATGATGTGACCCCGGGGTGGGTCAGCATCCGCCAGAATAAATCCGGATAACTTGCTTTCCGCTTCGGCTACGAAGCGGATTGCACCCGGTTGTGAAAGATACCAATGAAGCTCCCGCCTCGAATAAGCAATCCCGCGTGGATAACAGTCGCGGTCAAGCGCATAAAGCGCATCAAAATCCGATAACGCGAACGGGCGCAGAGAATAGCTCACGGAGGCGAATTGTAGCAAGGCAAAAGAACTCAGTCGCGATAGGGAATGTGAATAGATTGTGAACGTCAGACTTCAAGGATGACAGGGAGAATCAACGGCCGCTTCGACGTCTGCTTGTTCAGATAGCGCTTCAGCTCCACACGAATTTTTTCTTTCATCACGCCCCAGTCGGATTTCTCCTCGGCGTTGGATTGCTCGATCGTGCGCAGCAGGACTTCGCGCGCGCCCGCCATCAGTTCCGCGCCGTCATCATTGGGAAGGAATCCGCGTGTGACGATTTCCGGTTGCGATCCCAGACGCCCGTTGTGCTTGTCCATCGCGATGATTGGCACAACCACGCCGTCCTCCGCCAGATGCCTGCGGTCGCGGATGACCACCTCCTCGATCTCCTCGAGCGAGCCCGAATCCACGCACACGCGCCCGGCGGGCAGCGGCTCCCGGCGGAATGCGCCTTTTTCCGTGAACTCAATTGGATGGCCGTCTTCCAACAGAATCACTTCATCCGACACGACGCCCAGTTGATGCGCCATCGCCGCGTGGCGGAAAAGTTGCCGGTATTCCCCGTGAATCGGAATGAAGTAACGCGGTTTTACGAGCTGCAGCATCAGCTTTTGCTCTTCCTGGCTGGCGTGCCCGGAAACGTGTATCACCCCTGCGTTGTTGTCGTAATAGACGAGCGCCCTGCGCCGGAACATGTGATCCAGCATCCGGAAAATGGACTTCTCATTCCCGGGAATGATGCGCGCCGAAAGAATCACGGTGTCGTTTTCTTCCACGGAAATCAGGCGGTGGTTGTCCACCGACACACGCGAAAGCGCCGACATCGGCTCCGCCTGGCTCCCGCTCACCAGAACAACAAGCTTGTGCGGGTCGAAGGCCTTGATGTCTTGCGGCCGCACGACCATTCCATCCGGAATGCGGATTTGTCCCAGATCGTGCGCGATCTCGACGTTATCCACCATGCTTCGCCCAACAAAGCTGATCTTGCGGCCCGTGGCGGCCGCTAGATTCACGATCAGCTGAATGCGATGAATAGACGAAGCGAAGCACGAGATCAGCACCTTGCGCGGCGCAGCACGGAATAATTCCTCCATTCGCGTTGCGACAACTCGCTCCGAAGGCGTGTAACCGGGCCGCTCGACGTTCGTGCTATCGCTGAAGAGCGCCAACACTCCCTCCGCCCCGTATCGCGCGAATGCATGCAAATCGAATGGCTGATGGTCGGGCGGCGTTGGGTCCATCTTGTAGTCGCCCGTGTGAATCACGATCCCAGCCGGTGTGCGGATTGCGAGCGCGACGCAATCAATCGTGCTGTGCGTCACGTGAATAAATTCAATTTTGAATGGGCCGATCTCGATTACGTCTCTGGCTTTAACTTCTTTCAGCACAGCTTGGTCGAGCAGGTTCCGCTCATCGAGCCGCCGCTTCACGAGAGCCAGCGTGAAACGCGTCCCGTAAATCGGCACGTTTAAATCCCGCAAAATGTATGGCAGCGCGCCGATGTGATCCTCGTGGCAATGCGTCAGAAGAATCGCGCGCACCATCTGCTTGTTCTGCTTCAGGTAGGCGATGTCCGGAATGACGATGTCCACGCCGAGCAATTCCGCTTCGGGGAACATCATCCCGGCATCAATGACGATGATGTCGTCGCCGCAGCGCAAGGCGAGCATGTTCATGCCGAACTCGCCGAGACCGCCGAGCGGTATGGCCCAGAGTGACTTGTGATTCAATATTCGCTCCGAAATAGTCTGCGGAGCATCGTATCACAGCGTGGAGCGCGCAAACTGATTTGGAGAGAACGCTCGCGTGCGCGCCGTTCAGTCGCGGTCACTTCCTCCGCTGAAGAGCCGCGCGATTCCGACCAGGATAACCGCGCCAACCGTCGCAGCCGCGAGGCTGTAGAGCCACCCGCCACCTGCGATATTCAACTTCGTGAAAATCCAGCCGCCTAGAACGGCCCCAATCATCCCCAGGATGATGTTCACGATGCAGCCGTAACCGCGCCCGCGCGCGAGCGTGCCCGCAAGCCACCCGGCGATCAAGCCGATGGCGATCCAGCTGAGCAGCGAACGTGACACAGAAAATCCAATGAAATGCATATCTTGAAGTATCGCGAGTATTGCCACCATCTTTCACCCCTTTGGAATGGGCGCCGTTGCTCTCCGCAGGCGCGTGCATTCTTGTACTATCCATTCTCCCCGCTTGCAAATAGAATTGGCGGGTGCCGCCGGACTAGGGCAAGGGACGATCTCGAGAGGTCTAGTGAAAAAGTCAGCTAAGGCCAAAGCTGCTCGGAAAGCGCCAAACCCTTCCGACGATGCCGTGAAAGCAAAAACCGGGAAAACCTGGGCGGAGTGGTTTTCAATTCTCGACAAAGCCGGCGCACGGAAAATGAAACACTCCGAAATCGGCCGCTTCCTCTATGAAAAGCATAAAGTCTCGATGTGGTGGATGCAGACAATCGCCACAGCGTACGAGCAGAAGCATGGGCTTCGCGAAACATACGAAACCTGCGCCGGCGATTTCAGCTCCTCCGTGAGCCGCACGTTTGATTGCGGCGTCGGCAAGATTTATTCCGCATGGCAAGACGCTACGGAGCGCCGCTCCTGGCTCAAAGGCGATTCGCTCGAGATTTCATCCGGCCAGCCGAACAAAACTCTCCGCGGCGCTTGGGACGGAAACACGAGCCGCATCGAAATCCGCTTTACTCCGAAGGGCCCGAGCAAAACGCAGGTTGTCGTGGACCACATGAAGATGGACACCTCGAAGCAAGCCATCGCCATGAAAACTTTCTGGTCAGAAAATCTGGAACACCTGCGTCAGCGGGTGGAAGGGATGAAGTAAATCTTGGAAGAGGGAACTAATCGCCTTCGAGCAGGATCGCCGCCGCCAGCACCGTCGTCCACAGACCGCGCTTGTCGCCCACAGCGGACTGCGTGATGTTCATCGTGCGCACGATCTTATTTGAAATCCGATAGACTTCCTTTTTCTCGTCCCAGGAAAGATCCGCGTCAAATTCAACGTTCAGCGTTGTCGCCAGCATTTCCGCGGCGAGTTCTTCCGTATATTCGCCCGCGATCTCCTCGGTTTCGCCGAACGAGTGGTGCTCCGAGAGATATCCATACATGGATTTGTCGGCGGGAAGCGCAAGCCCCACGCCCGCGGCAATCAGCCGGTGCGCTTCACGCGTGGAGTTTTCGCTGATCACGGTGAACGCCACCTGGCCGTGCTTAATGTGCTTCAGACCCTCGCTGCGTGAAATCAGTTTGCAATTCGGCGGAAAAATGGAAGAGACGCGGACGATATTGCACGAGGCAATCCCCGCGTTCCGCAGCGCCAGCTCAAAACTGGAAAGCCTCTCGCGGTGTTTGCCGACACCTTTTGTCAGGAAAATCCTTTTCGCGACGAACGCCATGGACTGTGCCGGTCTGCGGTGCCTCCACTTGAGAATTTCGCTCGCAAGAACGAGCGTGCGCGAAAATAACAAGAACGCGCCGCAGTGTCAATGCGAATTACGATGTCGTCGTAAATTATGATGTCGTCGTAAATTGCGACGCCGCGAAATTTATTCCGCACGCCGGCGCGCGGAGAAAGCCTCAGCTCACCGGAAACTGTTGGGCGCGCCCGCAGCCTGGGGCGCTCCGTGCCGCCGCTCCTCGGCAATCAGCGCCTGCGCCGCTTCGCGCGGCTGGATGCTCCAGTTGCCGTCGGAAGTCGTCGGAACCGTCCGCGTCCGCGAAACGTAGTCAATAATCAACTCGCGCACCTCTTCCGGCGAGCGGTACACAATCGGCAGCCCCTTGAATACGTCGTAATGTCCGCCGCCCGTGTAACGGTAATTGTTGATCGCCACGCGCAGCTTTGCGGCCATGTCGAGTGGCTTCCCTTGTCGCGTCAGGTTGCGGATGCGATCGCCAACCGGCCGCGTGAGGTCCATCACGTAACTCACGCCCTCCGCGGAATCCGCGTTGTATCCGGGCATCTGCAGGGGTTTTGAACTATCGAATGGCCACTGCGGGAAAAAACTGGCCGCGTGCTCGAGGGCTTCCTTGATCTGTGCCCCCGTCATTTCAACGACGTAGAGCGTGTTCTCGTAAATGTAAAGCCCTGCCAACTGCCGCACCGTCACTGGCCCCGCCGGAATCTTCAGCGCCGGATAAAACATTGTCGCCAGCGAGACATCCGCGTGCCCGGCCTCAAGTTGCACCTGGTGAATCAAGTCCACCAGCGGATCATCCTGGTAGCGCGAAATGTCTCCGTGCATTTCTTGCGCGCTCGTCGCAATCGGTGTATCAAGATATTTTTGCGTCGCCGTTTCATACGGCTGCGCCACTTTCAAAATCTCCGGGTCCGCTGCGGTCGCGTCCGACACCGGAATTACAGCGGAATGTTTTTCCTTCACGCGCCAGCCGCCGCTCGCGTCGCGTTCCATCTCCACATCCGCGCGTGCAAGCGACTGTCCCCAGTTTCGCGCTTGCGCCATCAACGCACCGTTCACCACCATCTGCCCGACTTCCCGGTGCGTGTGGCCAAAGAAGATCACGTCAATTCCGGGGACTTGCTCCGCGACAGCGAGCATTACGTTTTCACCGGAAATGTCATCCGAACCTGCTTGCTGATTCGCAGCCGGGTCCGCCCCCAATCCGGAATGCGCGATCACCACGACGAGGTCCGCCTGCTTCCTCACTTCCGGGATCACTTTTTTTGCGGACTCCACAATCTGCTCGAACTCGTACCCTTTATAATGCGCGGGAATTTCCCAGCGGGGAATTCCCGGCGTAACGAATCCAACGATCCCCACGCGCACTCCCCCGATTTTCTTGATGATGAAGGATCCGAAATGTTCCACGCCGTTTATATAGTCTTGCTTCACATTCGCGGCCAGGATGGGGAATTTCGCCTCGCGCTTCGCTTTCCACAATACGTCCAGCCCGAAATTAAATTCGTGATTGCCGCACGCCGCTGCGTCATATCCCATCGCATTCATCGCGGCAATCGTCGGATTCGGCAGCGATGTATCTTTTCGCGCGAAGTAATACGCCAGCGGTGTTCCCTCAATAATGTCGCCGGAATCGAGCAGCAACACATTGGGCTCGCTCGCCCGCACCTGTTTTACAAGCGTCTCAATTTTCGCCAGTCCACGGTTGGCGGTGCGGTTCGCGTAATAGTCCTCCGGTAAAACATTGCCGTGAATGTCGGTTGTCCCAAGCAAAACAATATGGACGTGCGCGGCCGCGCCCTGTTGAGCGCGCCCCGGCACAAGCGCAAATGCAGCGAGGATCGCGCCAAGAATCAGGATTCCGGAATATTTTTTCATCATGAGGATTTATTTTTCTCGAAAGGCAAGAACGATTGGCGCGAGCTTTGGCGCAATGTTCTTTAGTCTTTTCAGATCGTCGGTGTTGAAGTCCGGCCCTGCCGCTTGCTTGTTTCGCCCTTTGTGGCACACCTGCACAACGCCGGCCACGCCTGCTTCGTGAATGATTGGGGCGCTCATGATCTTCTGGATCATCTCGTTTTGCCCCACCCCAAGTGGGACGCCCTCAAATACGGTGGCGTGACGCGAATTTGCAAATGAGTTTTCCACGTCCGTCCTTTTTTCGCGGGCTGTGCGCGATGCCAGCGCGTTTGTGCTGTTGAGCGGGATGGTTCCCACCGCGCGGAGTTTTTCGGGAATCACAAATTGCAGATGTTTGCCATTGCCAGCGAGACCCAAAACTGCAACCTCGCCTGGCATTACTCCGAACGCTTCCGAAAGTTTTGTCGTAAGCGCAGCAAGAGTTTCGGGGGTTGTTGGGTCGGAATTATCCGCCAATGCAGACAGAAATTCATCCAGTTCGGAGACCGCTTTTGTTGAAGCTTTCATCCACTCCTCTGGGTGGCGTTTCTGGGGCGGGAGTATTATAACCAAACATCTTCGCAACTCCCCGTGAATTTCGCATCTGTACGCGCCTTGCAATACCCTCGCGGAATTCCTATACTGAAACGTTGGAATTTGAGTCCGGAGAGTTCATGTCCGCCCAGGCTGGTCAGCCAGATCACAGCTTCCTCCTCCGCAAACTCCATTCTCTTACCGGATTGATTCCCGTCGGCGCATATATGGCCGACCATCTTTTTGAAAACAGCTATTCGCTCGTCAGTCCTGAAAAATATAACGAGGCGTCGCGCGCGCTGCAGACCATCCCCTGGCGCCTCCCGCTCGAAATTGGAATCATCTGGCTCCCGATTCTTTATCACGCGGCTTACGGCTTCTATGTTTGGTATCGCGGCAAAATTAACGTTTCCCAATATCCGTGGGTCGGCAACTGGATGTTCGCTCTCCAGCGCTGGACGGGCCTCGTCGCATTCTTCTTTCTCGGCTGGCATCTTTACACCGAGCGATTCGTCACGCATGGCATGTCCACGTACGCCATCGTCTATCAGGATATGCAGAGCACCTGGTTCTTTGCGTTTTTCCTACTCGGCGTCATTGCCTGTTCGATTCACCTCGGCGTGGGCGTGTGGAATTTCGTTTGCAAATGGGGCTTCGCAGCCACCGTGCGTTCGCAGCGCGCCGCGGGTTATCTGGGCGTCGCGATTGCCGTAATCCTGTTGATAATGAGCGTAACCGTCGTCATCTGTTTTCGGTTCGGCTGGCATCCATTGGACGCGTACTTACAAGCTCAAAAATGAGGCAACCTAAAATCATCGTTGTCGGCGGGGGGCTTGCCGGGCTGATGGCCACCATCCGAGTGGCCGAAGCAGGAATTCCCGTCGACCTTTTTTCCATCGTTCCTGTAAAGCGCTCGCACTCCGTTTGTGCGCAGGGCGGAATCAACGCCGCAAAAAATACCAAGGGCGAAGGTGATTCCACCTGGCAGCATTTTGACGATACCGTCTACGGCGGCGACTTCCTCGCCAACCAGCCGCCCGTCAAGCGCATGTGCGAGGCCGCGCCCGGTATCATCGATCTCCTCGACCGCATGGGCGTCATGTTCAATCGCACGCCCGAGGGCAATCTCGACTACCGCCGCTTCGGCGGCACGCTCTTCAACCGGACCGCATTTGCAGGCGCAACCACCGGACAACAACTTCTCTACGCGCTCGACGAACAGGTCCGCCGCTTCGAGGCCGAGGGCAAGGTCACAAAGTATGAAGGGTGGACTTTTCTCTCCGCAGTCCTTGATGACTCCGGCGTTAGCCACGGCATCTGCGCCATGGACTTGAAGACCATGGAAGTGAAAACGTTTCCCGCCGACGCCGCGATCTTTTGCACCGGCGGCAATGGTTCCATCTTCGGCCGCTCAACGAACTCCGTCGTTTGCACCGGCAGCGCGCAATCTGCTCTTTTCCAGCAAGGCGTTGACTACGCCAACGGTGAATTCATCCAGGTTCACCCGACCGCAATTCCCGGCGAAGACAAACTCCGCCTTATGAGCGAATCCGCCCGCGGCGAAGGCGGACGCGTCTGGGTGCCGAAGAAATCCGGTGACGCGCGCGCCCCGCTCACGATTCCCGCGAACGAGCGTTTTTATTTTCTCGAGGAGTGGTACCCGAAATACGGCAATCTCGTCCCGCGCGATGTCGCCACTCGCGCCATCCACAAAATCGTTTTCGAGTTGAAGCTCGGCATCGCGGGACAGCAGGCCGTCTATCTCGACCTCACGCACATCCCGCGCGATGTCCTCGACCGCAAGCTCGAAGGCATCCTTGAAATCTACGAAAAATTTGTTGGCGTGGACCCGCACGTCGAGCCCATGAAAGTTTTTCCCGGCGTGCATTACACGATGGGCGGCATCTGGGTGGATAACGATACTCAAGCCACGAATGTCCCCGGCATTTACGCCGCCGGAGAATGCGAATACCAGTATCACGGTGCGAATCGCCTCGGCGCGAACTCGCTCGTTTCCTGCATCTATGGCGGAATGATCGCCGGCCCCGCTTCCGTGAAATATAGCCGAGGTCTCGACAAAGGCTGCGAGAGCGTGTCTTCCTCCGTCTTCGAGCGCGAGCAGAAGCGACAGCAGGGAATTAATGACGCGCTCGTTACGCAGCAGGGCTCCGAGAATCCCATCGCCATCTGGAAAGAGATGGGCGAGGTAATGACCGAGCACGTCACCGTCACACGTAAGAATCCCGGTATCCAGCGTGCTGGCGCGAAGGTTCAGGAATTGCTCCAGCGCTTCAAAAAAATAAATCTTTCCGACCGCACCAAGTGGTCGAACCAGACGCTCGCCTTCGCGCGCGAGCTATACAACATGCTCGTCCTCGCGCGCGTCATCGCGCTCGGCGCTCTCGCCCGCGACGAATCCCGCGGCGCGCATTACAAGCCCGATTTCCCTGAGCGCAATGACGCCGATTGGCTGAAGACCACTCGCGCGAAGTGGGCGAACGGAAAAATTCAGCTTACCTATGAACCTGTTGACACATCGCTGCTGCCACCGCGTGCGCGGCGTTACGATATGGCAAAGTAGGGAAGGCGGCCCGGAATTATGGCGGAAAACAAAAAAGTCATCGTTCGCGTCAAGCGGCAGGCCGGGCCGAAGGATCGCCCGCATTGGGAGGAATTCGAGCTCGCATATCGCCCTTACATGAACGTCATCATCTGCCTGCGCGACATCGCCGAAAATCCGGTCACGCGCGACGGCAAGCCCTCCACGCCCATCACCTATGACTCGAATTGTCTCGAAGAAGTCTGCGGCTCCTGCGCCATGGTCATCAATGGCCGTGCGCAAATGGCCTGTTCGGCGCTCGTGGACAAGCTCGATCAGCCCATCCGCATTGAGCCCATGACAAAATTCCCCGTCGTCCGCGATTTGGCCGTGGATCGCAGCGTCATGTTTGAAAATCTCAAGCGCGTGAAAGCCTGGGTGCCCATTGACGGCACTTACGATCTCGGAGAAGGCCCGCGCATGGCCCCGGAAGCCCAGGAAAAGGCTTATCCCCTTTCGCGGTGCATCACCTGCGGCATTTGTCTCGAAGTTTGTCCGCAGATTAACGCGCACAGCAATTTCGTCGGCGCCGCAATCGTCAGCCAGGTGCGCCTCTTCAACATGCATCCCACTGGTGCCATGCATGCGCGCGAACGCCTCAACGCCATCAGTGGCCCCGGCGGCGTGCAGGATTGCGGCAACGCGCAGAATTGCGCCCACGCCTGCCCCAAATCCATTCCGCTCACCGAATCCCTCGCGCAGGTCAATCGCGATTCCATTCGCAACGCGCTGGTCGGTTGGCTCATAGGGTGAGGTCCCATGCGAATTCGATACGCTGTTCTCGCCGGCGGTCTGCTTCTCCTCGCCGCGCTTTTCACTCGCACCGTGCCCGCTGACGACATCGCGGATCGCGCGCACAAGATTCACTTCAACGCGATCGTGCTCGACACGCACGACGACACGCCGCAGCGCTTCCTCTTTGAGAATTTCGATCTCGGCCATCGCGATTCCGAAGGCCACATTGACATCCCGCGCATGCGCGATGGCGGCATGAACGCGATTTTCTTTTCCATCTGGACGCCGGTCACCGTTACCGGCCCGCAAGCCGTAAAGCGCGCGCTTGACCTGATTGATTCCGTCCGCGAGCAGATCCGCAAGCATCCCGGGGATCTCATGCTCGCCACCACCGCCGCCGAAGTCCGCCACGCTCACGAGGAGGGGAAAATTGCCTCGCTCATGGGCCTCGAGGGCGGCCACATGATTGATAATGACCTCGGCGCGCTCCGCCAGTTCGCCGCGCTCGGCGTCAGGTACATGACGCTCACTCACACGGCCGACACCGATTGGGCCGGCTCCAGCGGCGACGACGCAAAGCATATCGGTCTCAACGATTTGGGCAGGAAAATCATTCGCGAGATGAATCGCCTCGGCGTCCTCGTGGACATCTCCCACGTCTCCGACAAGACTTTTTACGATGCGCTCGAAACGAGCCAGGCCCCGATGATCGCCTCGCACTCTTCCTGCCGCGCCATCTGCGATGCGCCGCGCAACATGACCGACGACATGATCAAAGCGCTCGCGGCAAAGGGCGGCGTCATCCAAATTAATTATCACTCTGGCTTCCTTAGCCAGGCCTATCGCGATGCATCTCTGAAGAGTGAAGAGTTGAAAAAACGCACCGCCGAAGCCGAAAAAGCCGTGCAGGGCGACGAAGCCGCCACCATCCGCGCCGATGAACGTGTCGCGCACCAGATGATGGCCGAAGGCAAGCTCCCGAAAGTAAGTTGGGAAGCAATCGTGGACCACATTGACCACGCCGTGAAACTTGTCGGCGCGGATCACGTCGGCCTCGGCTCCGATTTCGATGGCGCCACCATGCCGCTCGGCATGGAAGATTGCTCAAAGCTTCCCAAGCTCACCGAAGCGATGCTTCGCCGCGGCTATTCCGAGGCCGACATCCGCAAGATTCTCGGCGAAAATACGTTGCGCGTGATGGAGCAGGCCGAACGCGTGAGCCATCAGCTGGAAGGTGCGCACTGAAATGGGAATTGTTTCGCGATTTGTTTTCGTAAGGGCGCTGCTTGCCGCGCCCAGTTAGACCTGAATTCAAATTTGGGGAAAAATGAAAATCCGAAATCTAGCATTTCTTGCTGTCATGCTCTGCGCCGCCGTCGCGCTCGCCGCCGCACGATCCACCTCATCCGTTTCCGAGCGCCAAGCATCTGGGCGTGAGCCCAGTCCGACGCACATGATCTTTGATCCCGATCTCCTCACGCCCGCCGCGCTCAACGCGAAGGCCCCCGAAACTTTCGACGTCAAATTTGTCACCACCAAGGGCGAATTCACCGTCCACATCACTCGCGACTGGGCGCCACGTGGCGCCGACCGCTTCTACAATCTTGTGAAGCATCATTATTTCGACGGCTGCGCTTTTTTCCGTGTACTGACCGGATTCGTCGCTCAATTTGGTGTAAGCGGCTACCCACAAGTGAATGCCGTCTGGGAGAACGCTACCTTCAAGGATGATCCGGTTAAACGCAGCAATAAGCGTGGAACCCTCACCTTCGCCACTGCGGGAGCAAATACGCGCACAACTCAGATTTTTATCAACTATGCGGACCGGAATGGCGCAAGCCTTGATGGAACGGGCTTTTCACCGTTCGGCGAAATTACGAGTGGGATGGAAGTTGCCGACCAGTTGTACGCCGGATATGGGGACATGCCTAGCCAAGGAGGTCACGGTCCGGACCCCGATAAAATCGCGAAACAGGGTACCAGTTATCTAACTCAGAATTTTCCCAAGATCGATTCGATTAAAACCGCGCGCATCGTAGCGGTTCCCGCGGCCGCAGCGCCAAAGACTCCCGGCAACTAAGAACTGAATTTCAAATCTTGAAAGTTGTCACCCTGAGTGGAGGGCCGACGCATTTCATCGGCCCGCAGAGAGGGATCTGTTTAATTTCGCCACAAAAAATAACTACAAGGGCTTCGCCTAAACTCCCAACACTCCCACCAACTCCCTCACTGACGCTGCCGACTTCTCCAGCGCCGCCTTCTCATCCGCTGTCAACTTAATTTCGATGATCTGCTCGATCCCGCGCGCGCCCAGTTTCACCGGCACGCCCACAAACAACCCCTTAATCCCATATTCGCCTTCCAGATACGCCGCGCACGGCAAAATCTTTTTCTTGTCTTTCAGGATCGCTTCCACCATCTCCGTCGCCGCCGCCGATGGCGCGTAATACGCTGACCCGCTCTTCAGCAGGTTCACGATTTCCGCGCCGCCCTTTCGCGTGCGCTCCACAATCGCGTCAATCCTTTCTTTCGGCAGCAGGTCCGGCAACGGAATCCCCGCCACCGTCGAATACCGCGGCAGCGGCACCATGTCGTCGCCGTGCCCGCCGAGCACGAATGAGTGCACGTTTTCCACGCTCACTCCCAGCTCCATCGCCACAAACGTGCTCATGCGAGCCGAATCCAGCACGCCGGCCATCCCGATCACGCGGTTCTTGGAGAAGCCGCTCAACTTGAACGCCGTTTGCGCCATCGCGTCGAGCGGGTTCGTCACTACGATCAGGATCGCGTTCGGCGAATATTTCACCACATTCTCGACCACCGCTTTCAGGATGTCGTAATTCGCCTTCAGCAAATCGTCGCGGCTCATCCCCGGCTTGCGCGGGAATCCCGCCGTAATCACCACCACGTCGCTGTTCGCCGTTTCGCGGTAATCGCCCTGCGCGGTGCAAATTCCAGCCGAATGCGCGCCCGAGCCAGTAATCGGTGTTGCTTCGAGCATGTCGAGCGCTTTGCCCGCCGGCACGCCTTCCAGCACGTCCGTCAACACCACGTCGGCCAGGTCGCGGTCCACAATCCGCTGCGCCGTCGTCGCCCCGACGTTTCCCCCTCCCACTACCGTAACTTTCTTCCGCATTACGTTTCCTCTCCCGGTCTTTTGTTCAGCCGGCGCGGACGCCGGCGCATTTTCTTTCTTATCGCGTGCCTGTTCTCAATCCGCCGCCACGGCGACGTTCATGTTCTCAATAATCGCACTGGCGAATTCCGATGTCTTCAACTTCTTCGCGCCTTCCATCAACCGCTCCAGATCATACGTCACACGCTTCTGCGAAATCGCGCCTGCGATTCCATTTTCCACCATGCGCGCCGCTTCCGGCCAGCCCATGAAGTCAAACATCATGGCGCCCGAAAGCATCACGGAGCTGGGATTGATTACGTCCTTGTCCGCGTACTTCGGCGCCGTCCCGTGCGTAGCCTCGAAGCAGCCGTACCCGTCACCGATGTTTGATCCTGGCGCCATCCCCAGCCCGCCGATTTGCGCCGCGCACGCATCGGAAATGTAATCGCCGTTCAGGTTCGGCGTCGCCAGCACTTCATACTCATCCGCGCGCGTCACCACCTGCTGGAAGATGGAGTCGGCGATACGATCGTTGATCATCAGCTTTTGCTTCCACTGGCCGCGCCCGTGCGAAGTATAGATTGCATCGAGCACCCCTTTCACTTCCGCGGCCACTTCCTTGCGGAACGCCTCCGTCGCCTGTTCCAACCCCGGCTCGATCATCGCGGCATTTTGCTCCGCAGTCAGATTCGGATTCTTGTCTTTGTTGTCCACGATCCAGCTTTCGCGCTCGGTGATTACGTGCGCGCGGAATTCTTCCTTTGCCAACTCGTAGCCCCAGTCGCGGAATGCGCCTTCCGTGAATTTCTGGATATTGCCCTTGTGCACGAGCGTCACGACGCGTCTCTTGTTTTCCAGTGCATATTGGATCGCGCGTCGCACCAGGCGCTTCGTTCCCGTAATCGAAATCGGTTTGATTCCCACGCCGGAATCCCAGCGGATTTGTTTCCCGGTGCCCTTCAGCATCACGTTGTTCAGGAATTCGAGCAGCTTCTTTGCTTCCGGCGTTCCCTCGCGCCACTCGATTCCCGCGTACACGTCTTCGGTATTCTCGCGATAGATCATGATGTTCATCCGCTCCGGATGCTTCACCGGCGAGGGCACGCCGCTCAAATACTTCACCGGCCGCACGCACGCGTACAAATCCAGAAGTTGCCGCAGCGCCACGTTCAGCGACCGTATCCCCCCGCCCACTGGTGTCGTCAGCGGCCCCTTGATCGCAATGCGGAAGTCGCGTATGGCGTCCACTGTGTCCTTCGGCAGCCATTCCTTGAACGTGTTGAACGCCTTTTCACCGGCGAAAACCTCGAACCATGCTATGCGCCGCTTTCCGCCGTAAGCCTTCTCCACGGCCGCGTCAAATACCCGCCGCGACGCCTTCCAGATGTCGCGCCCCGTCCCGTCGCCTTCGATAAATGGAATCACCGGCCGGTCCGGCACCCGAAACTTGCCATTTTCGTATTCGATTGCTTGCCCATCGGAAGGAACTGCCACGCCGTTATACGATTTTTTCACGATTTTTGCCTCGCCTGCGGATTTGCGGTCGAAATGCCCGTCGCCTCAAGAATGAAGTGAGTCGAATTCGCCATTAAAACGAACAAACGATAACACAAACCCCCATCCCTCGCACCGTGACCCGCATCACGTTCGCGTCCCGCTGCCGTCACATTAAATGTCATTCTCGAATACGATCAAAGCGATCGGCTTTTAGGTGAGCTGATTGTCGCGAGCTGCCCCGCGCCGGACCGCGATGCTACTCGTGACGCAGCGCCCCCGCTGGATGGACCCGTGTGGCTCGAAGCGAGGGAAAATAGCTTGCAGCAAGCGCCGCGCGCTCCGTCATCACAAAACGCAGGTAACTGTCCAAACCTCGAGATGGGAGAGTTCTGTCGCCGCGATTCCGGCAAGCAACAGCACGCATTGGCCGTCAAACGTATTTGTATGCGCAGATTACGTTTTCCCGGCATCGCAATCGCCGCGCTCCTCGGTGCAAGCGCTGTTGCGGGTCAGTCGGCATTATCGCAAATCGAACCCTCCGCGGTACTCAAGAACATGCAGCAGCAATCCGCGCAGCTCGCGGCATCCTGGCTTCACGCGTCCGATCCGCGTCTGCAAGCATGGGGTGCGTATTTTGTGCTGCGTGATCGCTTGAAGGATTTGTCACCTGACCTCATAGCTCTTCTAAGCGCCCATCAAGTCGTCGAGAAGGATTACAATTCTCCTGATAACGATCAGCATGACGCCATCGTTGCCGTTCTTGACGCATTGATTCAACTCGATTTGAAAGTTCCCGTCTCCGAGGCTGCCCGGCTTTACCCGGAATTCCCGGCCGAAACATTGCTGTTACTTTCAAAGTTCAATTCTGCGGATGATTCAACGGAACCTGAAGTGACGGAAGCCCTCCTTCACATCTTCGAATCGGAACCGAGCAGCTCGAATGGATGGTTGGCTGCGGGCGATCTTCTCGCTAGCCGTAGAGCGCCCGGATTTGCGGCACTGGTTTTGAAGGGCATGGTGATCCATCTTGACGTAGGCGTTTGGACACCAAACCAAATTGGGGGTTTTGGAAGTGGAAGCTCCTGTTGTGGCGGAATCTTCTCACATGAGCCTAAGAAGGGCTGGCCTGAGGTAGGGAACTACGAGCTTTTCGATTGCGGTACTCCGGGCCGAGAAAGTGCAACAATGCTCGCCGGCGGAAAGGATCCCGCTTATTACGTCCGAACAGTGGACGCTCTGTACGGTTATGGCTCCGCCGGCAGTTGCGGTTGCCGTGCGGACAGGAAACTAATTCGACAGCACTTTCTCGAAACCCTACTCGGCGACGATGATGAAAACATACCGGTCAAGGCAACAGTCAGCAGAGGAATTGAGTGGCATGACGGTGCAACTTTTGTCAGTGAGATCCTGGGATTCATTCAGACGCAACGCGATGCAATCGCACAGGTCGTCAAAGAGCTGGAGGACAACCTTCTTCTGACAAGTGACGAGGCCGCCGTGGCTATGCCCAGAATTGAAATTCAAATCAATGATTATCGGGATGGCGACAAGACCCCGCTCCCGCCGCTTCCCAACCTCGGCGCCAATATAAGCGTGACAAAGTCTTAATTTTGAAAACTTACCTTCCGCGCGAATTCCCAGAGCGGCAGGAAACCCAATGCCCGCCCACATGCGTCTCACGTTGAGGTGTGGGCATACATTTGAACAGCGGCGATTTGGAGCCACTGATGAAACCATCCTTCATACCTGCCGTACTCAGTCTCGCTGCAATTTCAATTGCTGCCGCTTTCGAAACCGCAGCGGCAAACGCTCGCGCACAATGGAAGGGAATCGCCGCATCCCAGCCTCAGGAAAAATCAAGAACCTCCATCGACGTGGAAAATTGGACCAAGCCCGAGCCTGGCTGGCTGTATGTTCTCGATTCCCGACCCGACGCGGGCAAAACTCCCGGGCGCATCTGGCTGCTCAATCCAGAAACAGGTGAAGTAAAAGGAAGCATCCGAACCGGCTACCGCCCCGATTTCGCGCTGTCTCCGGACGGAAGCGAGCTCTATATCGCATCGGACCCGGGCTTTCATACGAGCGAGTTCGCCGCGGTCAATACGTCAACCGGCGAGATCGTCCACGGCGAAACAATTCACAACCGGGTCGAGCCTTTGGTTCTAGATTCGTATTCAACGATGGCGGTCACCGCCGACGGCCAGTTTTTGCGTTTCCTCGCGGACGGCGAACATGATGGCGAATTCGAGCTCGATACGATTGTGACCAAGACCGGCGCTCTTCTGGGCAGGCACGTGTTTGTAGGGAACTGTGGCAATGGCCAGTTCATTGCCTTGCCCTCGGTCGAGGAAGTCGAATTTCTCTGCCCGACGATGAACAAGGTGCGGATTCTTCACACCGATCCTGAATCCTCCAAGGTGATTGACAGCACCTGGGGCGCGATTCCATGGAAACACACAATCGGCGTTGCCGAGGCTTTCCCGACCCACGACGGAAAACAGATTACGATTGTCCGTGGTGACGGCGCTATTTTTCAAATGGACCTCGCCACGCTCAGCTTTCGTGAGACCGCCGTCCATGGCCATTCGGAGGATCACATTCCTCCCGCCGCCTGGGCCGGTTCGCCCGATGGCGACAAATTCTATCTTGGTTATGTTCACTGGGCGGGCGAGACCTTTCCCAACGCCATCGCCGACGAGTTTCGCGTCTTCGATACATCCACGTGGAAGAAGCTCGCCACGATCAAGACCAGCGTGCCGTTCTGGAGTGCAGTCTCGAGCATCGACGGCAAGCGCCTCTACGCGATCGCCCCGCAGCAGCATTGCATCTTGATGATTGACACCGAGACCTTGAAAGAAATCCGCAGCATCAGCGTCGGCGGATTGCCCGCCCTCGCCATCGTCGCGCGCTAGGCGCGCCACACCGCAGACGGATCGCGGCGCTCTAATCATGCCGCAGAGCAACGGCCGGATCCACACGCGTGGCCCGATGCGCGGGGAGGTAGCTCGCAGCCAATGCCACGCCTGCCAACAACACGGTCGGAAGCACAAACGATGGCACGTCGAATCCCTGTGCTCCGAAGACATACCCGTTGAGCACGCGCATCAGGGCGATTCCCAATGCGAGCCCAATGCCCGCGCCCAGAAGCGTGAGCCGCACGCCCTGTCCTAGCACCATTCGCACAATGTCCCGGCGTTGCGCGCCCAGAGCGAGGCGGATGCCGATTTCATGCGTGCGCCCACTCACCGCATAGGAAACGAGGCCGTAAAGCCCCACGGCGGCCAGCAGCAGGCCCAGCAGACCAAGAGTGGAAACGAGCTGCATTGCCGTGCGGTCCTCGAAAGCGGCGTTGCGCATGTGCTCGGACAACGTCGTCACGCTGAAAATCATCATGTTTTTGTCCACTCCCTGCACCCGCTGACGGATGGAATCCGCCAGGTTCCGGGGGTCACCCGCCGTCTGCACCAGCAAGGACAACTCGCCGCCGCCCCCTGCTTGGGAGAAAGGCATATACATATAGGAGTCCTCCCGCTCCGTGAGGTGCCAGTATTTTCCGTCCTGGGCCACTCCAATGACTTCGCACTCCCGGCCCTTCGGTCCGCCGACCAGAAGCTGGCGTCCGACCGCGTCCTCGCCGGGCCACAGGCGGCGCGCCAATGTTTCATTGATCATCACCACACCGGGGCTCGCCTCCCCATCCTCCCTGCCGAACGCGCGCCCTTGCATGATGCGGATCCCCATGGTGCTGAAATAGCCCGGTCCGACCACCGTGTAATGAATTGCTTGGCCATCCTCCTCGCCCGGCGGCGGTTCTTTTCCCGGGACAATGATGTTCTTCGTCAATCCCCCACCGTCCAGGCTGAGCGGCACGAACTGAGTAAGGCTCGCCTGACGAACGCCCGGCAATCCTTCAAGCTGGTCCAAGATTCGGTCGTATCCCAGCCGGAATTGCGTTGGCGTTAATCTCTCGAACGACAGGACGCCGACCAGGAGCATGTTCTGCTTGTGGTTGAAACCGGGATCAATTCCTTCCGCGCTCACAAGGCTGCGGACGAGCAATCCGGCGCCTAAAAGGAGCATGAGCGACACACTGAGTTGTGCCACGACCAGCCCCTGGCGCACCCGGCCTCGTTTCACACCCGGCTTCCCTGCGCCCCGAGATTCAGTCAGCTCCGTCAGAAGGTCTCCCTTCGCGGCGCGCACGGTGGGAGCCAAGCCGAACACCAGCACAGCGAACAATGCGAGAAAAACTGTGAATCCCAGGACTCGCCCGTCCAGCCGGAAGTCAAAGCCCAGCGGAATGACCGAAATCGGCGGGACCAGAGATGGGAGGACCCGGATAATCCAATACGAAATCAGCAGCGAGAACGCCCCTCCAAATAGAGACAATAATGCGTTTTCTGTCAGCAGCTGGCGGATTAGGCGCGAGGGCCGCGCGCCCAAGGCGCGGCGTATGCCAAATTCCCTGCGACGGGTTTCGCTGCGGTACAGCAACAGATTGGCCACGTTCACGCACGCGATCAATAAAACCAGGCCGGAAATCCCCAGCAGCATGTCCGCGAATATCGAGAGGCCATGCGACCTGCTTTCTTTTTCCCCCTCCACGGTGAACTTGCTCCCAGTGTTCGTCTTTGGATAGGCCTGGACCAGTTGAGCGCCTACGACGCTCGCTTCCGCCTGTGCCTGGCTGATCGGCTCGCCACGCCGCAGGCGTCCGATGAGTTCCAATAGCCGGCTGTTCCGGTCGTTGAGTTCCGACGCCTGGTTGCGGAGACTCCCCAGCAAAAGCCAAACGTCGGGAGCGAACAAGGAGTCTGTACCGCGGAATTCTCGCGGCGCCACTCCTACGACCGTGCACAATTGGTCGTTGAGCTGGATCGTTTTCCCGATCATGCCCGGGTCGCCGCCCAGCCGGTCCTTCCACATGCCGTAGCTCAGCACAACCTCCGGGGCCGCACTCTTCAGCGGAGCTTCCTCTTCGCTAAACGTCCTGCCGAGCCGCGATTGCACGCCCAACACCGCAAAGTAGTTCTCGGAGACATTGTCTATGGCGAGCAAGGTTCGCCCTTGGGGGCTCGTCCAAATCGCGCCGCGATGTCCGATGGCAACAAGCCCGGCCAGCGCGGCGCTCTGCTTCCGCAGGTCGAGGTAGTCGGCGTACGAGGAAGGTCCGTAGATTTCCTCACCGAGCTTTGTCTTCTGACTGGTGAAAACTCTCACCAGTTCGTTCGGCTTGCTGACAGGAAGCGGGCGCAAAAGAATCGCGTCAACGAAACTGAAGATGACACCGTTGGCGGCAAAGCCCAGCGCCAATACGAAGATGGCCGCCAAACTGAAGTGCAGATTTCCGGCGAGCGTCCGCAGCCCAAAACGCACATCCTTCAAGAACGTATCCATGACTTCACCTCCGGATCAGTCCGCGAGCCTCGAACCAGATGAGACGCGAACAGGGCAACAGAGCGTAGTGGCGCTTTCATTCAAGGCCGGCAAGCGGGCGAGCTTGTCGGCTGTTAAACTTGAGGAGAGCAGCTATCCACGCGGTGCGTACCCCTAACAATGTTACGTCGGAACGACGCACAATGTTCACTGCAAAATCGAGATGAGTTCAGCTCGGGAATCCGGGGGTCATATCCGGCATTGAAGATTGATTGGCGCAAGCCCCCAACAAAAGCAAATCGCCCGCTCCGAAACGTCGGGACGGGCGATTCGCGTTCTTTGCCTTGGCAGAGGCGTTGCCGAATGCCAGTGGGCTCCACTGTGGCACCCTGCTAGTATCTGAGATAAACGGACTCGGATGGATCCTTGGGATTGACGCGCACGTCAACGTTTCGGCGAACGCTGACATCGCTGGCATAATCCTTGGCAGAGTCCAGAATGAGGAAAGGCTTCGTATAAGAGCCGGCGTACTTTCCCCCTTCGGCGGAATACTCATAGTCGATCGTTACAATGGGGCATACAAGTAACCCACCAGAATGCGCCGCGAGCAGAACTTTCGCGTTTTGCTCCGGCCATCTGAAAGTTCTGAGGCGATTCAATCCGTGTAGGGTTTGTCTAACGAGATATATAATTAGAGCAAAGAAGTATGCGCCGCCCATGACCGGGTCCGAAGCTTAGCAGAGAATCCATCGCCCTTAAATACACATAGGACTCGCGACGCGATGCACCCTTCTTCCTTAGGGTTTCCTTAATAACGAAATCGCCCGCCCCAATACATCGCAGCGGGCGATTTCGCAACTCAGTTTTGCAAAAACTAAATATCGTAATAAAGCGAAAACTCATACGGATGCGGACGCATCCGCACGGGATCGATTTCCTTCTTGCGCTTGTACTCGCACCAGTTCTCGATGAACTCCTTGTCGAACACGTCGCCCTTCAGCAGGAATTTGTGATCCGCTTCGAGCGCCTTCAGCGATTCATCGAGCGAGCCCGGCAGCGACGGCACGTGCTTCAACTCTTCCGGAGTCATCTCGAAAATATCTTTGTCGAGCGGCTTGCCCGGATCAATTTTATTTTCCACGCCGTCGAGCCCAGCCATCAGCATCGCCGAATACGCGAGATACGGATTACACGACGGATCCGGCGGACGGAACTCGGCGCGTTTCGCCTTGGGATTGTCCGAGTACATCGGAATGCGCACCGCGGCCGAACGATTCCGCCGCGAATACGCCAGATTCACCGGCGCTTCATAGCCAGGCACAAGCCGCTTGTAAGAATTCGTCGTCGGCGCCGCAAATGCCACAATCGCCGGCGCGTGCTTCAGCAGTCCGCCGATGTAGTGCAACGCGGTCTGCGAAAGGCCCGCGTATCCATCGCCCGCGAAAAGCGATTTGCCCTTTTTCCAAAGCGACTGGTGCGTGTGCATCCCCGAGCCGTTGTCGCCGAAAATCGGCTTCGGCATAAACGTCACCGTCTTGCCGTACTGATACGCGACGTTTCGCACGATGTATTTGAACTTCATCATGTTGTCCGCGGCGTTCAGCAGCGTGTCAAACTTGAAATCAATCTCGCACTGGCCCGCCGTCGCCACTTCGTGGTGATGGCATTCCACGGTCAGCCCGCACGCGGCCATTTGCATAATCATGTCCGTGCGCATGTCCATGTAGTGGTCCGTCGGCGGAACGGGGAAGTAGCCTTCCTTGAAGCGCGGACGGTAGCCGAGGTTGTGCTCCTCGCGCCCGGAATTCCAGCGGCCCTCTTCGGAGTCAATAAAATAAAAACCGTGCTGCGCCTGCGAATCGAAGCGCACGTTATCAAAAATAAAAAATTCCGCTTCGGCGCCGAAAAACGCCTGATCGGCAATGCCGCTCTTTGCGAGAAAATCCTCCGCCTTACGCGCGATAAAGCGCGTGTCGCGTGCGTAGGGTTTGCGGGTGAGCGGGTCCACCGCGTCCGCGATCATCACCAGCGTCGGCGTGTCGCGAAACGGGTCCATGAAATGGGTGCGCGCGTCGGGAATTAGCAGCATGTCGGATTCGTGGATCGAGGCCCAGCCGCGAATTGAGCTGGCGTCCATGCCGAAGCCGTCTTTGAATGAGTCGGCGTCCACTTCCGCCATCGGGAAGCTGACGTGTTGCCAGATGCCGGGAACATCTATGAATCGGAGGTCGAGGATTTTCGCGTTATGCTTCTTGGCAAACTCCAAAACCGTCTTGGGGTCCATCTTTCTCCTTCGTGTGGGGAAGTGGCAGTCGTACCGAGGTACGCGCGACAATAACGCAAGCGCCTCGAAGCGTCAAGCGCCACTCGCGCTAGGCCAATCGAGCCAATGGATTGTCTCTCTACCGCTCGCTAGTCGTAGTATTCCTCGCCGAGGTGAGTGACCAAATTTTCGCCCATCAGCCAGCGCTGCGTGTTCTTCAACTTCATCAACTGGATGAACAGATCGTGTTCGGGATAAAGCTGCGGCGCGCACTTCGATTAATCCGGCATAAGTCAAAGTTTGACTTGCTCATACCTGCAATCTAAGATGCCCGGGCGGAGTGATTTTCACTCATGATTGGCAAAACGCTCGGCCACTATCTCATCCTCTCAAAGATTGGCGCCGGAGGTATGGGCGAGGTGTACAGCGCCCGGGACGAGCGTCTGGAGCGCGATGTCGCGCTGAAAATTTTGTCTGCCGAGGCGCTAGCTGACGAAGCGGCGCGCAAGAGGTTTCGCAAAGAGGCTCTGGCGCTCTCCAAGCTGAATCACCCCAACATCGCGACAATCTTTGACTTTGATACCGAATCCGGTGTGGATTTCCTGGCCATGGAGTATGTCCAGGGCGAAACTCTGGCGCAAAAACTTTCTGGCGGATCACTTCCTGAAAAAGAAACCGCTGCAATCGCCGCACAAATTGTGGACTCGCTGGACGAGGCCCACGAGCAAGGGATTGTCCACCGGGATTTGAAGCCCAGCAACATCATGGTGACGCCCAAAGGCCGCGTGAAGGTGCTGGACTTTGGTTTGGCCAAGTTGTTGCGGCCTGTCGGAAGCATCACAACAGCAGAGACGCTCAGCGACACGCAAGGGCTCGCGGGAACACTCCCGTACATGTCACCTGAGCAGTTGCAGGACGACCAGGTGGACGCCCGGAGCGACATCTTCTCATTCGGCGCCGTGGTGTATGAATCGGCGACCGGCCAGCGCCCTTTCCGCGGCGAAGTTGTTTCGCGGTTGATGGACGCAATCCTGCACCAGACACCTGTACCGCCGCGCGCTCTGAATCCGCGCGTTTCACAAGAGATGGAGCGAATCGTCCTGAAATGCCTGGAGAAAGACCCTTCGCTCCGCTACCAATCGGCGAAAGAAGTGAGCGTTGATCTCCGGCGGCTGGGCACGCCAAGCGCGGTTGCGGTGGCAGAGGCGAAGCCGAGGCGGACGCAGGCGCGATGGCTCCGGATGGCCATTGGAGGCGGCGTCGGCGCAATCTCCATCGCTGCGCTACTCATCACGCTGAACGCGGGCGACGTGCGTGATCGATTGTTCGGGAAAACTGGCGCACAGCATATTCGTTCGCTCGCCGTGCTACCGCTGGAAAATCTATCACGCGACCCTGACCAGGAATATTTCGCCGAAGGCATCACGGAGGAGTTGATCACCGACCTGGCACAGATCAGCTCGCTGAAAGTGATCTCGCGCACGTCCGTGATGCAATACAAGGAAACGCGTAAGCCGCTGCCGCAGATCGGGCGGGAACTCGGGGTGGAAGCCGTCGTTACAGGCTCGGTGCAGCGCTCAGGAGATCGCGTGAGCATCAACGCGCAATTGATTGACGCGCGAACTGACAAGCTCCTGTGGGGGAACACCTTCAGGCGCAACGACCTGCGGGACATTCTGGCGTTGCAAGACGAAGTGGCACAGGCCATCGCAAATGAGCTCAATATCAAGGTAACGTCGCAGAGGCAGCCGCCCCTCGCGAGCGCCCGGCCGGTTGACCCTGTGGCTTATGAGGCCTATCTCAGAGGGCGCTACTACTTGGGCAAAAGGAAAGAGAATGAGGAAAAGGAAAGCATCCAGTACTTCCAACAGGCAATCGAAAAAGATCCGAACTACGCCGCGGCCTACTCTGGGATCGCCGACGCGTACACGCTGCTGGGGTACCGAGGTGATCTGCCATCAAATGAAGCATTGTCAAAAGGGAAGGCAGCAGCGCTGAAAGCAATCGAGCTGGATGATTCTCTCGCCGAGGCTCATACTTCGCTCGCATTCCTTGCGGAGACTCATGAATGGGATTGGCCGACTGCCGAGCGGGAATACAAACGCGCCCTTGAGCTTAATCCAAGTTATGCGGAGGGTCACAACTGGTATGCGGGTTATCTGATGTATGTAGGGCGATTTGAGGAGGGGATTGTCGAGGCAAAACGCGCCCGGGACCTCGATCCTCTCTCTCTCGCCATCAACACTGCGCTGGGCGGTAGGTTGGATCTTGCTGGCCGGGAGAATGAGGCGATCGAACAGATCCAGAAGACTCTGGAGATGGACCCGACCTTTGCGCCGGCCCATAACCGGCTTGGGTGGGCCTACCTAGGTAAGGGCATGAATGAGGAAGCCATCGCAGAGTTTCAGAAGGAGGTGGCTCTTTCCGGAAGCGACCCTGAGGAGTCGGTAGACCTGGGTTTCGCCTATGCAGTGATGGGAAAGAGGGCTGAGGCCAAGAGGATTTTCGCCAAACTAAAGAGAAAACGCGAGCACGGCTTCGTATCGCCCGCGTCACTGGGAATTATCTCTGGGGCGCTGGGCGAGAAGGACGAGGCGTTCGCGTGGTTGGATAAGGCTTACGAGCTGCGAGACCCACAACTGACTTATCTCAAGGTGGGGCCAAAGTTTACTCTCCTTCGATCAGATCCACGATTTCAAGATTTGCTGCGGCGCATGGGTCTTCCTCAATAAGATTTCTTGTTCAGATTGGGTTGACGACCACAGTCTTGCCGCCTCAGTCGTAGTATTCCTCGCCAAGGTGAGTGATCAAATTTTCGCCCATCAGCCAGCGCAGAGTGTTCTTCAATTTCATCAACTGGATGAACAAATCGTGTTCCGGGTAAAGCTGCGGCGCGCACATCGGTGACTTGAAATAAAAACTCAACCATTCCTGGATACCCTTCAGGCCCGCGCGCTGCGCCAAGTCCAGAAACAAAACCAAATCCAGCACCAGCGGCGCCGCCAGAATCGAATCGCGGCAGAGGAAATCCACTTTGATCTGCATCGGATAGCCGAGCCAGCCGAAAATATCGATGTTGTCCCAGCCCTCTTTATTATCGCCGCGCGGCGGATAGTACTCGATGCGCACCTTGTGATGGATATGACCGTAGAGGGCAGGGTAGAGCTTCGGCTGCAAAATATATTCCAGCACGCCGAGCTTTGATTCTTCCTTGGTCTTGAACGAATCCGGATCGTCCAACACCTCGCCGTCGCGGTTGCCAAGAATATTCGTCGAGAACCATCCATTCAACCCGAGATACCGCGCCTTAAATCCCGGCGCGAGAATCGTTTTCATCAACGTTTGCCCGGTCTTGAAATCTTTTCCACAGATGGGCACGCCATGTTTCGCGGCGAGTTGTTGGATCGCTGGGACATCCACGGTAAGATTCGGCGCCCCGTTTGCGAAAGGCACGCCGCTCGTAACCGCGGCCCACGCGTACAGCATCGACGGCGCAATCTCCGCGTGGTTCTCCTTCATCGCGCGCTCGAACTTCTCCACCGTCGAATGCACTTCGCCCGGCTTCAGAAAAATTTCCGTTGAGCCGCACCACGCCACCACCAGCCGGTCCAACTTATTTTTCTTCTTAAAATCCGCGATGTCTTCTTTGATCTGCAGCGCAAGGTCGTATTTGTTTTTGGCTTTCTTGACGTGCATGCCGTCGAGGTTGCGTACGTAGTTCCGGTCAAACGCGGCCTTCATCGGCTTGATGCCGCCAAGAAACTTTTTCACTTTTGCGAGATGCCCTGCTTCTAGCACACCGGCGTGAGCCGCGGCTTCGTACGCCGAGTCCGGATAAAGATCCCAGCCGCCGAAAACCAAACTATCAAGCTTCGCAAGCGGAACGAAATCGCGCACCAGCGGTGAGCGCCCCTCCGTGCGCTTCCCGAGCCGGATCGTCCCCATCTGCGTCATCGAGCCGATCGGCAGCGCCGCCCCGCTCCGCACCAGCTCCACGCCGGCCATAAACGTCGTGCTCACGGCCCCCATTCCCGGCGTCAGGATGCCCAGCTTTCCCTTCGGCGCTGCGATACTCGTCGGACGGCGCATTCACTTTCCCCTTGGATTGCGTAATTTGGTTCGCTGCATAGCGTTGACCTGCATTCGCTTCTAATTTCGCGCGCTGGCCGCGAAAGCGGATACTATGCGCGATGGCGCTCACTTTTGCAACGCGACATCATCAAATATGTATTGCACATGGGTCAGGCAACTGCGCCTTCAGTTGAGTACATCTATCAACTCACGATGAAAGTGACCTAGTTTGCCGCCGAAGGAACGTGAATGCGTCTGCGCGCTACATCCCTCCGATCAATTCCAATACTCACTAGCGTCACCATTGCTGTGATCGCCGCAGCGCTCATGTTCACCGTCGCCGGCTCATCATCCTCCTTGGCGCAAAAGCAGCCGAAGGTGCCGCCAGCGCAGCAGGGGCAGGGAATCGTCCGCAGTGAAGTCAACCTCGTTCCCGTCTACTTCACCGTGCGCGACGACAAGCGCGCCCTCATCACCAATCTGCCGCGCGAGCAATTCCGCGTCTTCGAGGACGGCAAGGAGCAGCCCATCGACGCATTCGGCCACGAGAGCGACGTCCCGCTCAGCCTCGGCGTCATTCTCGACACCAGCACTCGCCTCGCTACTCTTCTCGGCGCCGAAGCCGACGCGGCCAACATGTTCCTCACGCAGGTCGTTCGCCCGAACGACCTTGCATTTATCCTCAGCTTCGATGTCCGCGTAAATTTTATTCAGGAGCCGTCGCAGGAATTGGCCGCGCTCTCGAAAAGCGTTTTCAGCATCATGAAGGACGCAAAACTCGGCCCGCCAAGCAACTGGAACGACATCGGGCCAACCGCCACCGGAGTGAACCCGCCGCGGATGCCCTCGCCCGAAAAGATGATTCGCGAAGCCCACATGTTTGACGCCGTCGGCGTCGGCGTGAATCGTTATCTCGCGCACGAGGTTGGCCGCAAGGCCATCGTAATCCTTGCGCTTGCCGACGACGCTCGCAGCGAAACAACCATGGAACAGGCGCTGCGTGAGCTACAGGAAACAAACGTCATCGCCTACGTCCTCGAATTTGAACACGCAGCCGGCGACGACTGCGATGTGATGCACATCTTCCAGAGCGAAGGCCCTCACAACGCGAGCCGCCTCGCGGAAGAAACCGGAGGCCGCGTCATCAAAGTGAAGGGCCGCGAAAAGCTCCGCTCCGCCTTCGCCGAAATCGCCGAGGAGCTGCACAGCCAGTATTATCTCGGCTACTACATGCCCAACCCCGTGCGCGATTCGCGTTTCCACAAAATCGAAATAAGAACGAAGGCCCGTGCCTACCGCGTCCAGGCCCGCCGCGGCTATTACGCCGCCCCGCCCGCCGCCGAGCAGTAGCCCTTTCCCGTGAAGCGCCGCCCCGCCCGTAATTGGTTGATCGGTCACCAAAATATTGGTAGGATTGTCTTACCATGCAAACGCGTGTTTCCACGAAAGGACAGGTTGTCCTCCCCAACCGAATTCGGCGCAGGCTCGGCCTTCAACCGGGCGATTCCCTCGAGGCCCGCTTGGAAGGCGAGCGCATCGTCCTAACGCCGCGGCGCGAACGCCGCCGTACCGCGCGAATTATCAAAGATCCCGTCACCGGCCTGCCCGTCTTGAAAGCCGGCGCAAAAGGTCTCAAGCTCACAAGTCAGCAAGTCCGCGAGATCGTCGCCGATTTTCCATGAGATATCTTCTTGACGTGAATTCGTTGTTGGCGCTTGGCGTTTTCGATCACGAATTTCATCCGAGGGTTGCCGCCTGGATCGATCGCATTTCAAAAAAGGGAAGGCCGGAATTCGCCACGTGCTCAATCACCGAATTGGGTTTCGTTCGTGTCTTGGGGCAAGCGCAGCAATACGCACTCTCGATTTCGCAAGCGCGCGAGTTATTGCTTCAGCTCAAGAACAGCAAAGTGGTTGATTGGACGTTCATCCATGATGACCAGGACATCTCGCGCCTTCCGAAATGGGTCAAGAGCCCGAAGCAAACGACCGACGGCCACCTCGTTGAGCTCGCAAAAGCGCACCAGGCAACGCTTGCAACTTTGGACCGAGGAATTCCCGGCGCGTTTGTAATTCCCCTGAAATCGTGATGACCTCGCGGAGCGCGGCCCGCGCGGACACACTTCTCCATATCTTCACTAAATCCTTGTGCTTCCCGATTGTGATTTAGTTCGGCAGTGAAATCGTAGCGCCGCGCTCATCGTTAAACTTGTGCGTGGCGTCGAGGTCGAGATCGGCGAGCATTACCTTGCGGAGGATGCCTGCGCTATTGATGTATGCAATTTGGCCGGAATGCACCGTGAATGCGCTCGTAAAAATCAGGCCGCCATCCTTGCGGACAAGCACCCACTCGTCAGGGCCGGGTGTCGGCTGGCTTGAACCTGCCGGCTGTTCGCGAAACGCGTTTTCGCCGCCGCCCGAATCGTTCGGCGGCTGCGCATATCTGTCTTGGTCGGACGGCATCTGGTCTGGCTGGTCCGCGTACGGCGACCCCGGCGCATACTGCCCGTAATTATCGTAGTAGGGGTAACCGCAGTTGTCGTAACCGTAGTAGTCGTAATCGTAGTAGCAGGAGTCGTACAGATACGGCGCTCCCCAGAAGAGAATTGGGCCAAACGAGTTGAAGCCGCGGAACCTGGGATTGCCGAAGAATCTTCCGCGTCCGGGTTCGCGGCGGCGAAAGTTAAAGTTCTGAGCGGTCCTATTCACTGTGTTCGCCGTGGCGCGACTGTATGTCGGCCGCGTCGGAGCCCCCGACCTTGGCGCAATATTTCGACTCGACGCGTTCGCGAAACCGGGCCTCGTCTGCATCGGCGGCCTTGACGCCGTCGGATATCGTCCGGGCGAATACGGCGCGCGTTGTGGGGTAGTCCTCGGCGGGGAAAATGACCGCGACGCGGAGCTCCCGTGTGAGCCGCCGAAAGATCCCGAGCTGTGCATCGAGCCGCCGCCCATCGAAGAGCCGTGCATGGAGCCGCCACCACCAGCGTGTCCGCCCCCGCCTCCGTGTCCGCCTCCGCCTCGTTGCGCACGCGCCGCCGCGGGAGCAAGCATCGCCGCGCAAATCAAAATGGTTGTCGCTGGGAGATATCGTTTCATATGCACCACCCTACCCATCTATAAGACTCCGATGCCGCCCTTAAAGTTTAGGTTACTCCTCCAAATCGTCCAGCGCCACCATTAAGGCAGGAATGCCTTACCACTCCTCCTCCGCCCTCTTCAATGCACGAAAAATCCATTTTTCGCCATCACAACATAATCCTTCCCCTTTTTCCCAAACGACGGCACAAGAGTAACATCCAACTTATGCGGCTTGGCGTCCACACTGTGGGCGTCCGTGTAATATCCCAGCGTATAGCGCGTCTTAATCCGCTCGATCAGCGCTTGAAATGCCGATCCCAGATTTGCCACATTTTTTACGTCGAAAATTTCTCCGCCCGTCGCGTCCATCACTTTGTGAATGTCCACCAGCCCGGGAGTCATGCTCTGCATCAAGTAAGTTCCCGGCCCGTTCTCGCCGGGTATCTTCAAATTATATAGAACCGCGTCCGCGGCGATCGATTCCGTCACGATGTCGCGCGTCCCCTCGCCGCCCGCGCTTGTGCCGACGTCGTCGCTGATTAAAATGATCACCCGCCGGCCCTTCGGCACCGCGTTCAGCAGCAGATACTTTGCGGCCACAAAAATGCCGTCATTGATATTTGTCGCCCCGCGCGCCTTGAACGAATTGATCTCCTCGGTAATTTTGCTCCTATCTCTTGTGAACGGCACGCGCATTTCGGCCTCGGTGGCAAACGTAAACAGCGCCACCTCGTCGTCGGGCTTCAGCGCCGCAAGCGCGGTGTTGGCGGCGTCGCGCAGCGGCCCCAGGAATGGGCCGATCGAATCGCTCAAATCCAGCACCAGCGCGACGTCCAGCGGCAATTCGTCGCGGCTGAAGATCTCCACTTTTTGGCTCACACCGTCTTCGCGGACGTCGAAATCGCTTTTCTTCAGGTCCGCCATGATCTGCCCGGACTTCGTTTTCACCGTCGCGTCAACCAGCACCAGGTTCACGTTCACGCGAACCACATTGTCGCTCTGCTCCTGCGCCCGAACATTTCCGTTTTGACCGGCAACGCTTTCGTTCTGCCCAAAGACAATCGCGCCGAAAAAAATTGCCGTGAAAGCGATCATCGCCGATAAACGCAGCCCGCTTCGCCTCGCGATTCCTATCTTCAAACTCATCCTCCTCTTTCCCCCGCCCACTCTCACAACCGCAGAATACCACCGCCGCATCCCGCCAGCGCGTTAGAACGCAGTGCTCTCGGCGCGGTTGCCCCACTCCGCGCGCTCACTGAATTCCAGTCTGCCTAATTTGCGGATGGTTTTTCGACGTGATCAATCACAATGACAGGAACGGGGCCTTTGCCTGATTCCAATTTCAGGCCGAGATTGTCCTGAAGCGCTTTGAAGAGAGTCGGGCCGCCAGAATTTATCGTGTAGGTCCCGGGCGGGCCCATTGACGGGTCTGCCCCAGACGAAACGATCATGACACCCACCGTGGAGAACTTGAATGCGAAGTCGTATTTGCCGGTAAGGCCTGTCTTGTCCAAAACGGGGCGGACATTGTCGCCAGTGACAGCCAACACCTGTTGCGACAGAAACCCCGCCAAGGTTTTCATCGAAGCTGCCTGGCCCACAAGCATGGTCTGTTGGTCGTATACCATTGAGACGAAGTCCATTTGCCGCTTGTTATTGACGTCGGTCCGGTCGAATTTCCCAACATAATCCGTTTTTCTTCCTGCAGTTTCGGGCCGTCCTTTGCGATGGTCAGGAAATAGGCGGGAAGTTCTCTGGTCTCCCAATGGAATTTCAGACCGAACCGATCCGCCATCACCGCGCGAAGCATTTGCTGCCGGGCGACCCGGAGTTCATCCGAAGAAAGTTTTTGCAGTTCAGCAGCGGTCTCCCCGTCCAGCCGCGCTTCCAGGTTGAACCATAAGTCGTCAACCCAGTTGGGCGCTCCCACGATCTGGGCTCTCGGCACGTCATACGCCATGCGAAACATCCACCACATCCTCACACGAGTCGCGGTAAGCCCGTTGGGCGAATATCCCGTCCCAGGAACGGTTGTGTTGTCATCGGGATCGAGCACTCTGATTGAGACGACGTCGTATTCGTATTTGGCGGGAGCGGCGTTTTGCGATTGCGGTTCCGCGCGCGTGGCCGGTGCGCTCGTCGCGCCCATCAGCGATGTGACCGCAAGCGCAGCGATGCCGGCTATTGCCGCTGGAAGATATCCCCTCATAAGCACCATCCAACCTATCTACCTACTTATCTATACGACTCCAACGCTCCGCGTAAAGTTTAGGTTTCTTCTCCGAATTTTGCAGCGCCACGAGAGCCACTTCGTGGGCGTGGCTGATATGGAAGAACTCGTCAACCCATTTGCCCGCGCTGCGCGCGCCGCAGGACTTGGTAGCGCCGACACTCCTGTCGGCGTCTTTGACCGTTCGTGGTTAGCCACGCCCACAGGAGTGTCGGCGTGTTCGACCTTTTGGAGCTAGCTTCGCCGGCAAGAGTGTCGGCTCTACTGTTCCCACCCAGATCCCCATTCTAATTACCCCTCGTTGACGGCCCTCGGTGGTATCATCGAATCCAGCCAAATGAAAAAAGAGCAGAAGGGCTGGCCCACCCGCCCAAATGCTGGAGTAGGCGATCACATAGCAGCAGATACGAACTTCGGTTTTTTGAAAGCTCATGGGGCTCAATTCTACGATCCTGCTCTTGGGGCTCCGGCGGCCGCCGCACCGGTGCCACTCCCAGCAATGCCAACGGCTTCAGCAATGATTTGGCAGCTTCGCTGAGAACACAGGCGTTACGAGCCTTGGCCACCCGCGAGTCGGTGGTCGGCCTCATAACGGCCTATGCTGATGTGGACGAGGAATTTGAAATCAACCCTTGTCTTTACTCTGCGGGCAGGCGGTTCGAATAAAAACGCATGACGACCCTTGACGCTGCGCTACAAAAATTTGAGGCAACTGAAGCAAACCTTGAAAAACTAGACAAGCTTTGGTCCCAGATTCAAGGTCATTTGCAAGGGGGCCCAGCCTTTGGAAGTCCCCCGGAATACGATGAGTTGTGCCTTGCCTTCCGGCGTGTGTTGCCGGGTCTGCCCGCGATCGATGGCTTTCGCGTCGAAGACCGACTACTTGAATTCGACAGTGTTGGTCAAATGCGCGTCGACGCACTTGAGGTGGATGAGATTTCAGCTCACGTCTCCGTTGAGGACACTGTGGAGGAGCAAGGGAGGATCCTGCGAGAGTACCGATTCAAATTGAATGCGAAGCGGCGTGAGCTAGTCCAAGACAGAATGCTTAATCTGATCGATGAAGTGGATAATGTGTTGAGGGGGTTCGACTCCAGGCTTGCAGGAAAAAAGCTTAGTGATTCTGTCCCTGAAGAGACATGCTCGCAACTTAAGAAACTGGTTGCCGAGATCGACATCCTTCTCGGCAGCAGTGTGCGACCTCAACGATGGTCAGACATGCGGCGGCATCTGAGCTTCTCCATGGTTGGGGATTTGTCGGACATTCGGAAACTCGATTGGCCCACCATCAAGTACACTCTCCAATCCAATCTTTATGGCGAACAGGATCCTATCCCCGTAGGAGTCGAGGATCTTGGCGAAGTTGTCGCCGGTCGACCGACGGGCGAGGTAACGGCTCAATTAAGATGGTCAGTGTTGTCGGACGAAGGCTTCGAGCGTCTTGTGTTTCTTATTTTGTCTACTTCACCAGGGTATGAGAATCCGGAGTGGTTACAACAGACTCATGCGCCTGATCGCGGCCGTGACCTTTCGGTCATGAGGGTTGAAGATGATCCGCTTGCGGGAGTTAGGCGCCACCGAATTATCGTCCAATGCAAGCACTGGCTGTCGAAGAGTGTTAGCGTTCCTGACGTAATCACCGCTCGAGGTCAAATGGAACTCTGGCAGCCGCCTCGGGTTGATTACCTAATCATTGCTACCAGTGGGAGGTTTACAGTCGATGCGATCAAGCTGATTGAGGACCACAACCAATCTGATCGCGCGTTGCATATCAGCATGTGGCCAGAAACCCACCTTGAGAGATTGTTGGCGGCGCGCCCATACCTGATCAGTGAATTCAGGCTGCGAAAATCCGAATAAGGCGTCTCTCAGCCACGCAGAGTCACTTCTTGTAGGTACCTCACATGTAATAGTAGCGTTTAGGGATTTTCTGCCTTCAATCTCGAGCGCACGTAAGTCAAAGCCTAGCCGTCAAACCAGGGTTTGGGGCACCTGGCGAAGGGGAAAACGGTTGGCCTAGAGGCACTGCCTGAGATTTGGAGGAACTGGTGTGGGCCGGTTGGCTTGCTGGATCATAGAGATAAAGGCCCTAGTTTGAACCTTCACGTTGACCACAAGCTAACTCGGGTGAGGTCTTGTTCGTTCTCCAGACAAATTCCGTCCCTTATTCCATTCAACTGAAAATCATCGCAATAATGTGGGACATGATTTTGCAACGATATCCCGATGTCTCTTCATCAATTCAACCGTAGAAACATTGGGGTTGCCTCCACGACTGAGTCCGTCCTTTATGCCATTCATGTCATTTCTGATTACCGCATCGAAAACGTCTACGTCGGCATCGTGGACGCCGGCGGACTTTAAGCAATTGATCAGCTTTATCGAGTAGTCTTGCTCGTTATTTTCTGCTTGCGTTGGCGGAATTCCTTTCACTCGATTCACAGATTTTTTTGTAGCCTCCCAATACTTAGTTGTCTCTAGTATCAATTTCTTAGCTTGATCCGTTTGTTGGCTAATTTCTGCTGCCTTCCTTTGAACATCAGCCTTCGTAGCATCTGTCAGCCGTCGAGTCTCATCCAACGCCATTGCCGTTTGTGTCCGTAGATTCACGACATCGGATAATTCAGTATTTGCGAGTTGACTAAACTGACTTTCCCTCTTCACAATTGCGTCGTCAATCGCCTGCTTTGCCAAATCTCTGATCGTGAAAAAGCCCCCCAGGGTCGCAATCCCAATGAAGAGTCCTGCGACCCAGAGCAGCGTCTTAACCCGACCCACAAATTCTTCCTGGACCTGCCTTGCGAGGTCTTGAGCCAAAACTTTCAGCTTCGCGGACAAGAGATCCTCGGCCTGCACTTGCCCCTCTTTTAGGACGTCACGAAAGCCGTCACGCTCCTTTCTAAGTCGTTCACACTCGTCTCTCAACGATGCGATCTCTGTTGACTTACTCTGATCATCCAAAGCTCACCCCCTCCCGGCAAACTGGCATCCCCAAAGAAATCTACCCACAGATCTGCTTAAGAATTCTAGATATACTTGTTACATTAGTATGTCAAGTATTTAACCGCCTACTCCACAGAGAATGTCTGTTCGCTACGTCCCGACGAGCGATAGTCGGGACTGTGCTCGGCCCCGATTGAAGGCATCGGAATGGACAAACCGCAGATGACAACGCGGGCGTAGGAGGGCTACTTCGTTGTGTACTTCACGTGGGACTTGTCTTTGTGGGAGGGAGTGACCTTGACCTCGGATTCCAATACCGGCGAGAGGTAACTGGCGAAGCCGATGCCGACAAGCACTGTGCCGAATTTTTTCTGCGGAGTGAATGTGCGAACCACCGATTTCCCGAATTCGAGCCGCTAGAGTTCTTTCTTGTAGCGTCGCTCAAAAAGCTGCTGCATCGCTTCGCGAAGATTGGGGGTTTTGAATTGACGGGTGGTCTAACCTTCAAGCCTCTTCAATTTTCTTTTTTGTCGCGCTCTTGAATATCCTTCGCCTCCCCCACGAGATAATGAGCCCATTCAGTCAGGCTTGTTGTAAGTTCTTTCACTTCCGGCGAGGGCTTGCGCTTCCAGGTGGGGCGTTTCTTAGATTTGCGCTGTTTCTTCACGGCGCGAGGATGTCACCTCTACAGGCAACGCGCAATCGTCCCGCTTCGTGAACGTGACACAATTAATAAATGGGGCGTTCAGGACGGCTGGGGAATCGTACGCGGAACGAATACACAGTGAATCCATCCAGATGGTCAAACGGCTAAGGCCAGAGTTGCATTCTGAGTATGAGCCAGTGAAGATGATCGTCGTGGACCATCACGTGAAGCCGAGTGAGAAGTAGGAGGCAATGCAGTGAAACGCAGCGTATTTCCTTTCTTCGTGATTGCGATGGTGTGCGCCTCCCTGTCACTCCTGTCGGTGCAAGGGAACGGAACGCAAAGTGGCGCGCAAAATGGCGAGCAGCAGACGGCACAAAGCGGCACACAGAACCCTCCACCAATCACTTCAAAGGGTTTTGAAGAGGGCCCGCCCGAGGGCAGCATAGGCATTGTCGTTATTCCCTGCAGGCAGAGGCCGACGCAACCAAGGACGCACATTGTGCTTCAATCAGCTCCGCAGGACGTGGCGGCCGGTGCGTTGCCCTCATATGAATTTGAGGGCACCAGCATCGTGCCACACGATCCCGCCAACGAGCAGGTAGTAGGAAGGGCCCGCATTATCTCTCGCACGGGCGCGATTTGCGATGGTTTCGGCGCGTTAAACGTGACCGTCAGAAGCTTGATTCAAATTGCATTCGGCGTTGACCATGACAAAATCGTCGGCACGCCCGGGTGGGTGAACGATGACAATTACGACTTCACGATTAATTTCAGTCCGGCGACGGCGGATGCGATGAACAGCCTTCAGCCAGGGGCGAAGGCGCGAGCAGAACGCGAGGCGCTGATTCCGTTTCTGGCTGATCGTTTGAAGCTCGAATACCATCGCGAAACGAAACTGATTCCAGTCTATGAGCTGGTCCTCGGAAAAAAGGGGCCAAAGTTTCATGAGTCCGCCCAGCCGAATACAGGCAGTGCCGCACTGACCGTCGAAATGGACAGCCAGGGCGGCTATGTGCTCACCGGTCGAGGAGCGCGGATTGATACTCTTTGCGTGCCGCTGGAGAAGGTTTTGGAGCGCAACGTCGTGGACAAGACGGGGCTGACGGGTTTTTATGATTTCACGTTGACTTACCAGCCACAGGTGCAGCATTACACTTCACTGGCACAAATGAGTGCGGCGCCAATTGCGGCGGCCTACAAGGCGTCAGTGTTGGAAGGTGTGGATAAGCAGCTCGGGCTGAAACTCGAATCTTCGACTGGTCCCGTGGAAGTGATCGTTATTGATCATATAGAGAAGCCGGGGAAGAATTAGCCGAGCCTTCAGCACTTGCGTCCAATCCGCGATTCGAATTGCGTAGCTTCCCCATTCGAACACTCATTCGAATAGCTTTTGTAACAAATCTTCCCATAATTCCTACATAATTCTCTTGACATTAGTTTACTCTTGTTGTATCATCTCGCATGAAATCGTCGCCTCAACCCTTTACTCGAAACACGATCCCACGTAACCCCTTTAGGCGCACACTCTTGCGGCCGCTGTTGCACAATTTCAGTGCACTCGCGCCTGTAAATCTTTTCGATGGAATCACTTACCGGGCAAATCGCTTAAAACCCCGTAAGTCCTTTAGGCGCTTACTCTTGCCGCTCTTCGTTCCTGTAACTCCTTTAGGCGCACACTCTTACGAAAAGATAGGGGGTACACCCCCCCGTCGCTAGCAAGATCTTCTTACAAAGCCGTAAATACCTGTGCTATCTACCACTTACGAGATTTGCGCCAAAACTCCGCAAAGGGGCCCCTGTGTTTTCTATCACTTACGAGTCCCCTTCACCCGTAACTACCAGTGTTGCCTACCACTTACAAGCATTCTTACAAATGGCCCAAAAATCACCCAATGTTACCTATCACTTACAGACACCCGCGCCCATAACTACCAGTGTTGCCTATCACTTAGAAAAAAAGGCGGGGGGGGGGGTATGGAGGTGCCTAGCCACTAGTCACTCGTCACCAGCCACAGAAGTTGTCCCCGGTTTAGTTGAAAGCAGCGGCTCTCGACTTTCCGCACGTTACGCGACCTGCGCCTGCTGAGTCAACGACGGGTTCATCCGGCGATGCAAGAGTTCCAGTTCCCGATAGCCTTTCACTCGCCGGAATTTCTTCTGCGCTTCCAACAACCCGGTAGCCGTCCAGCGCAAGGCGTGCTCTCCTTCTCGCCAGCGTTTTACGTTCCGCGCCACTCGCTCGACGGTCGACAGGCACGACTCGATGGGATTGGTCGAAGCCAGCGTTCGGCGCAGCAGCCAGCCCACGCCTAGCCGGTGCACCGTCAGCGTTTCCTCCAGCCCTTCTTCCAAGCTGCGCGCCGCGCTCGGGTTGATGCGTTCCAGTTGCCGGAAGATTTTCTCCAACTCCGCTTTCGCCGCCGCGTAATCCGTCATCGCGTAGGCGTTGCGGATTCTCCGGTCCGTATCACCCTGGGCGCTCTTCGGCAGATGCTCTTTCACGTTGCGCCGCTTGTGGATCTGGCAGCGCTGCACCTCCGCGCGCTCGCCAAACACGCGCTCGATCCCCGCCCGCAGCGCTTTCGCCCCGTCGATCACGAACAAGTAGCGACGCTCCGCATCGAGACCGCGCGTCACCAGATCCTCCAGCAACTCCTTCACCACCGTGGTGTTCTCCGTCGCTCCTTGCCACAGCCCCAGAACGTGCTTTTCCCCGCTGATTTCGATGCCCAGCGCCACCACCAGCACTTGCTTGCCGAGATGGATCCCATCGATCAGGATGGCTGCCAGATCGAGAGCGTCAAGCTTTTTCTCGCACAGTTCTTGCAACTGCGTGGCACTGGCAGCCACGAACTGGCGGCTCACGCTGGATTTCTCGATCCCGTAGCCGTCCAGCACGCTCTGGACCGCGCGGCGATAGTTCCGTGAAGTCAGTCCCGCGACGATGCCTTCCCGCACGGCTCGCTGCCGCCGTCCGTCGTGTTGCAGGCGCGCGTAACTATCCAGTTCCACTTCTTGACCTGCCCGTGTGCGCACTCGTGGGCGAGTCACCGCTACTTTCTGCCCGCTGAAGATCACGTAGCCGGGCTGGCGGCCCCAGCGCACCGCGCCCGACTCGGGACCCGGCCGGTGCGGAGGTCCCACGCGCCGCGTCACCTCGTTTTCCAGAATCGTGCCGATGATCCTTAGCCCGGCTTCTCCGGTCAACTGTTCGACTTGGGCTTGCAGTTCCTCCCACACCTCGACCATCGGCAGCGGCACCTCCACCAGCAACTCCCGCTTGCCGATCACCTCGAACTTCTGCTTGGACTTGTACTCCGTTCCCTGATAGGTTTTCCTCACAGCGGCTCTCCTCTCAAAATAGAGTTTCCAACCCGAACTCTATCCGAGTTCGGGTCGAGAGCCGCTGCTTCCCTTGTTCAGGTTTCAACTAAAGGCGGGACAACTTCCCAGCCACACTTGGAGGAGGCTTAGAGCCTGTCAATGGAAATGGATCCGTCGCCGCTGCGGAGCATCAACGTTTCGCCGCCGCCGGCCATTTTCCCGCGAATGGTTCCGCTATCCAGGGTTCCGGAAACGGTGACCGGGTAGCCCACAGTAACGTGGCCGTCGCCGGTGTGCGCGTCCAACGTCGCGGCGAAATTCTCCGGCAACCGCATGTAGATGTGACCGTCGCCGGTGCGAACGGTCCACGGCCCGGTCATGTGCGAGTTGTTTTCGGCGGTGGCTTCAATCGTGCCGTCGCCGGAGTGAAGGTCGAGCCGGTCAAAGCGCCCGCGCACGGTGATGTGGCCATCGCCGCTGTCCGCGTAGAGCGTGCCATCGAAATCGAAGCCTTCGATGCGGCCGTCGCCGCTGTGCAGCCGGACGTTGCCGTGAAAATGGTCGGCGTGAATGCTGCCGTCGCCGGAGTCGAGGCGCGATTGGCCATTCACGTTCGCCGCGCTGATGCGGCCGTCGCCGGAATGGACGTCAATATCGGATTCGATGGGGACATGGATGGTGACGTGGATGGAGCGGCGGCCGGTGTCAAACGAAATGAAATGGTGGCGATCGCGCGGCACGCGGATTTCGATATTCACGCTGTCGCCGGTCTGGTGCTCTTCGATGGTCACATCGTCCGGGGAGATGCGGCGGCCGATGGTGTCAACGGTCACGCTGATCTGTTTTTCGCTGGTCCCGGCGAGATCAATTTCGCCATCCTGCGTGGAGAAGAGAAGATGACCGCGGCCGGAAATGGCGAAGGTCTTGGACCAGTTGTCGGCGCGAGCGGATCCCGCGAATGCGAGGAACATGACTGCGAGAGCTACAAGAGCGAATCGGCGCATGGCGCGCACCTCCGGATTCCCTGCATTCAAATACGCAATAGAATTGAAAATGTTCCGCGGATTTGGCGCATTCATAGGGCAGCCCGAAAAGGGAGGGTCAGCGCCATCCCGCTTAATGGAATAGACGCCGGGGGGAGGGGAAATGTCACTTTCAATAAGTGATGGTTGTCATCTGGATTTCGCGGCCTTCGTTCGCTTCGGCGCGGATTTGTCCGCGGGCTTTGGGCGGAGCGCGGCGAGGAAGGCGTCAAGGTGCAGCGTGTTGAGTACGTCCTTCTTCTCGATCCAGCCGCGGCGCGCGGTCAGGACGCCGTAGCGCATCCAGTTGAGATGCTGCGTGTTGTGCGCGTCGGTGGAGAGGACGATTTTCACGCCGCGGTCGCGCGCGAGTCGAAGAGATGCGTCGCGGAGGTCGAGGCGATCGGGCGCGGCGTTGCATTCCATGGCGACGCCGTGTTTGTGGCAAGCATCGAGAATTTTTTCGAGGTCGTAGGCGAAAGGTTCGCGGCGCAAAAGCAGCCGGCCCGTGGGATGCGCGATGATGTGCGTGTACGGATTTTCGATGGCGGCGAGGATGCGGTCGGTCATCTCAGCGCGCTCGAGATTCATGTAGGAGTGGACGGACGCGACGACAACATCGAGTTGCGCGAGGACTTCGTCTTCGAGATCGAGCGAGCCGTCCTTCTTGATGTCCACTTCGATTCCGGCGAGGAGGCGAATGCCGGGGACTTTATTTTGCGCGGCGCGGATTTTTTTGATTTGCTCGAGCGTGCGCTTTTCGTCCATCCCGTTCGCGACGGTTACGGCCTGCGAGTGGTCGGTGAGCGCGATGTATTCGTAGCCGAGGTCGCGCGCGGCGGCGCCCATCTCTTCGATGGAATTCTTGCCGTCGCTGGCGACGGTGTGCATTTGCAAATCGCCGCGGAGGTCGCGCTGCTCGATGAGCTTCGGCAATTTGTGATTTTCGGCGGCTTCGATTTCGCCGGTGTTCTCGCGCAACTCAGGAGGAATATAGTCGAGCTTGAGTTTCGCGTAGATGTCTTCCTCCGTGGCGCGCGCGACGGGCTTTTCGCCCTTCAATGTTGAAAGCGCGTATTCGTTGAGCGTGAGACCCATTTTCAGCGCGCGGCTGCGCAGCGAGACGTTGTGCTCCTTCGAGCCGGTGAAATAAAGCAGTGCGGCTCCGAAGACTTCTTTGTCGAGAAGGCGGACGTCCACTTGCAATCCGCTCTTCAGCAGAAAGCTGACTTTATTTTCACCGCGCGCCAGCGTCTGCTCGATTTCCGGATACGCGAGGATGTGCTCGGCGATCGCGTCCACGGATTTCGGCGTGTGCTTTTTGCCGAGCGTGAGGAGAAGATCGAGATCGCCGACGGTTTCCTTGCCGCGGCGCAGCGAGCCCGCCGGCGTGACGGATTCGACCTGCGCGCCAAGTTTCATGATGTAAGCGGTAAGTTTCTGCGCCGTCTCGTCGGCGTCATCCAATTTGAAGCGGCCGGCGGATTTCTTGAAGGATTCGGCGGCGCGGAGAATGTTCTGCTCGCTCTTTTCGCCGAAGCCTTCGAGCAGCCGAAGCTTTCCATCTTTCGCGAGCTTCTCTACGGCTTCCACAGTTCCGGCCTTGAACGTTTTCCAAAGCACGGCAACTTTTTTCGGGCCGATGGACTGGAGCTTCAGCAGATCGAGAATTGTCGCGGGATATTTCTTGAAGAGCTTCTGGCGCGTGGCATAGTCGCCGGTACGAATGATTTCCTGGATGTGATCGGCCATGCGGTCGCCGATGCCGGGCAGCTCGGTGAGCTTCGCGGTGTCTTTGGCGATCTCTTCGATGGGCTCGCCGAGGCTTTCGAGCAATTCGGCGGCGCGCTCGTAACTGCGGAAGCGGTTGTACATGGCTCCGTCAATTTCAAGGAGCTGGGCGGTCTCGCGGAGGATGCGTGCGACTTCTCGATTTTCCATGCGGGAATTATAAACTCGAATGGCCCTTCGGCGAACTGGATGTGCGCGGACTGCGTTGGCACTTCTGGCCGGCGGGCTCCCAACTGGATGGGATCGGTACTTGGCGCCGCCGGCCGTGGAGGTTGAACCGTTTTGGCTGAAATGGCCTGGTCAGGCTACCGCTGACTTCTTTACGTTAGCCGCCTGAGGCCCCTTCGGCCCTTCCACGATCTCGAACTCAACGGAATCGCCCTCCTGCAACGAACGATAACCGTCGCCCGTGATGGCGCTGTAATGGACAAAAACGTCAGCACCCTCCTCACGGCCGATGAATCCGAAACCCTTCGAGTTATTGAACCACTTGACCTTACCGTTCAAACGAGCTTTCCCCCTTTTCTTGCAATTGCCGTCCACTACCCCAACGGGTCCCACCCCTAAGGAGACGCTACGTGGCAGGCTAATGTTGCGAAGTGTATCAACGTGATACTTAGCGTCAACGAACCGTCAGTGAACGGTCAAAGAAGGGGGTTGGGCGGGGAATTGGGAGGCGGGAACGGTGTAACAATGCGTTTACATTCGCCATTTATACGCAGAACTCCAATTTGAGCCCTCGTTCCGAATCACTCGATGTCCGGCGGGAAGTTAAAATGGGAATCCCGGCTGACCTTGAGGGCTGGCCCCCCACTCGATTTGCTTGGAGCAGGGTTGTGGCTTTCATGCCAGAAAGCCAGATTGAAATGAGTTCTAACTATATTGAACATTAAAGTCGCGCAACGCGTACTTGTATTCGCGGACGCGGTAAGCGTCCCGGAGGTAACAACTGGATGGGACGTCATCGGTTATTGCTCACAGCTTTGCTAATGCTTTCCTTCGGATTCGCGGTTCAAGCACAGACCCCCTCAACCCTGCAAGTCGAAATTCGTACACCAGCGCACACCGTGGCGTTTCGTGGGTCGGACGGGGAAACTCATATTTGCTACGAAGCCGTAATCACGAATTTGGACCGCAAGGGACGCAAACTCACAGTGAACCGCATTGACGTTTTTGACGGCTCGAATGCCGCGGCGGCGATCAGCAGTTTCAGCGGGGCCGAACTCGAAGCGATGCTTTTGCATCCAGGATTGCCGGAACCCGGAGCCGCCGTGCGGGTGATTAATGGCGGAATGCGAGTCAGCGTCTGGATGTGGCTTACGCTCGACGGAACTGCCGTGCCTGCGGCCATAAAGCATCGGGTGACTTTTGCGCTCGAAACCGTAGAGGGTGAAAGAGTAGTGGATTGTTGCACTACCGCGCTTGATTCGCCGCAGGTGCTCCTTTCCGCGCCCTTGCGCGGAGGCAACTGGGCAGCTGGAAATGGTCCCTCCAACAGTTCCGATCATCGGCGGGCGGTGGCAATCGTAAATGGGCAGCTAAAGGACGCGCAACGGTTCGCGATCGATTGGGTGCGTTTCGGCGAGAATGGAAAGCTCACCAAGTCCGATGGAGCGGCAAACGCAGATTATTACGGCTACGGTCAGAATGTATTTGCCGTGGCGGACGCAGTGGTTGCGGATACCAAGGACGGGATTGCCGAGAACAAACCAGGTTCAATCGACGTTCCCATTACCCTGGAGACAATCGCGGGAAACTTTGTGCTGCTCGACCTGGGAAATGGCACCTATGCGGGGTACGCGCATCTGCAGCCCGGCAGCTTGCGTGTCAAAAAGGGCGACCGGGTCCATCGCGGCGATGTGCTTGGACTTGTTGGAAACTCGGGAAATTCCGACGCTCCACATTTGCATTTTCAGTTGATGGATGCTGCTTCGGTCCTGGATTCTGAAGGGCTACCGTACTTGCTGGAAAATTTCGCGGTTGTGGGCGTCTCCGACAAAGATGACAAGTACCAACCGTCGAAGCAGCCAATGGATCACAAGAGGGAAATGCCGCTGGAAGACGTAGTCGTGTCGTTTCCTCTGCACTGATGCCGGCAGATTGCAAGTGTGGCCTGCTTTTGTTCTAGCTTCTCCGGGATGAATCGGATTTCTAGTATGTCCGCTACGCGCGGTGTGGCGCTAGAAAGCGGGCATAATAGAGAACGCACGCGACCGTCTTCATATCGTGGATATCTCCTTTGTGGATCATGCTGACTAAAGTCTTGAGCGGAAATGGCCTGTTCTCGATGCGCTCATCGGCGTCCGGATTTGTGGGGCCGGGCGTGAGTCCCGTGGCAGTGAAGGCGATCATCCGCTCGGAGACGAAGCCGGGCGTGGGAAAAACGTTCATCATCTTCACGAAACGTTTTGCGCGATAGCCCGTTTCCTCGGCAAGTTCTCGTCGCGCGGCGGTGAGCGGGCTTTCGCCCGGCTCCATGCGACCGGCAACGACTTCGAGAAGGAAATCACCGGCGGAATGGCGGTACTGGCGGACGAGGACGAGGCGGCCGTCACGCAGGATGGGCAAAAGGACAACGGAACCGTGATGGACGACGACGTCGCGTGTGGCTTCAATATCGCCGGGCTCGACGACGACATCCTGGCGCACGCTGAAAACTTTGCCGGTGTAGATGACTCGGCGCGATAGGATTTTTGCGTGCGGCTTGGACACAGGTTCCTCCGGAAGAGAGCGCGACATCATAACAGGAAGGTGCGATGGACACTCGATTGCGATCTACTCGTGGCGCAGGGCGACCATCGGATTTACGTGAGCCGCCCGCCGCGCGGGAACGTAGCTTGCGGCCAGTCCGGTAATCAAGATCATTGCCGAGCATGCGATTGCTGTCAGAGGATCTGATGGCGCAACGACAAGTTCATGCGCAATAAGGTGTCCCGCGCCGACTCCCAACAACCATCCGGTGCCAAGTCCAACGACCATCAAGATCGATGCTTCCTTCAGAACAAGCTTGAACACCCGGCTCGGCGTGGCCCCAAGAGCCATACGAATTCCCATTTCGCGCGTCCGGCGTGTGACGGAGTAGCTCATGACGCCATACACGCCGATACAGGCCAGAGCAAGCGCGAGAATTGCAAACGAGGCCATTATTTGGACTACGAGATCCGATCCTGCAAACTCCTCTTTGACAGATTGAGCTACCGTCTTGCAATCATCCATCGACTGATCGGGGTTCCACGCTACAACAGTTTGCTTTAGGGCTGGAATCGCGGCAGGCCCTCCCTCGGCCCGCACCACAACGTGAGAAGGAGTATCGGCCTTTGAAAGTGGAAAATAGACAGCAGGAACCGAATCACCGGAACGAGAGTCGATCAGCCAATCCGGTACGACCGCAATGACTGTGACCCAGGGACCCTCACGTTCACGAATTTGAAGGCCAATCGCACCACTCTCATAGCGCCGCGCGAATGTTTCAGACACGATCGCGCCAGCAAGTTCACGGTTGGGAGAAAGCTCTCCTTGAATTGTGGGCAGTCGCAATACACTGAAGAAACCGCGATCCACATTCAATTGGACCGCCGACGTTTCGATACTGGCCCCTTTGTCTCTCACCGAGAGCGGATGAAGGGAGCTGCGGGAAGCAGTCATGGGGAAATCGGAAGTGAATCCCACCGCTTCGATGCCGGACTCAGAATTGAGTTCAGCGAACAACCGATCCAATTTCGGGTCATGTGGAGTCGGCGTGATGCTGAAAGTGATTACCTTGCCTGTATCAATTCTAGGCGGCGTTATCCGCTCAATGGAAGACATGGTACGCACAGCCGATGCAGTCACTATGAGCAAGGTCATCGACATCGTAATTTCAAGTACGACCAGAGGTAGACGCTTGAGGCTAACCTGAGCGCCGGTTGTCGTCGAAGTCTGCCGAAGCGCATCATTCAAGCTGGCCTTCGTCACACGCATGGCCGGAATCAAGCCAAACATCAAGGGAATCAGTAGCGCGGCCAGCATCCCGAATGCGAATGCTTGCCCATTCAAACTTAGCGTTGCTGCTAAATGCGGTTGGATGGATTGGAAGGCGTGACGCAATACCGCGACACCGCCATACGCGGCCAGCATTCCCACAAAACCGCCCGTGATGGCAATGAGCAAGTATTCAGAAAGGAGTTGCCGGACAATCTGGCTACGCCTCGCCCCAAGCGCTGCGCGTGTCGCAAATTCGGATTGGCGAGCGAATCCGCGCGCCAAAAGCAGAGTCGTTATGTTTCCACACCCAATTAATAGAACGAGAATGGATGGACCAATGCCGAATACAAGGCTCAGCCCCGTTTTCTTGTTCATCTCACTCTCGTACGTGACGGCGCGCATTCCCATTCCTCGGTTCGCCGAGGGGAATTGAAGACTCAATGCGCGCCCCAGAACTCGTATTTCTGCGTTCGCTTGTTCGCCGGAAACGCCCTTCTTCATGCGGCCAACGACCATGACCGTCCCCTCTGCTCGATTCGCTGTGGGGTCAAGGGTGAGCGGTATCCACACTTCGGTTAGCGCGCTTTGAAACCAGAAGCTCTCCGGCATCACGCCAATAACAGCGTAGGTATCATCATTGAAGCGGATTCTCTCGCCGAGAACGTCTGATCTTCCGTTGAAATTCGTGTGCCACATCGCCTCACTGATCACCGCGACGTGCGGCGCTCCTGGTTGTTCCTCATCTTGAGAAAACACGCGCCCAAGTTTTGGGCTCGCGCCCAGCATATGAAAGTAGTTGGCGGAGACCATTAACGCCGCGACCCGCCGCGGCTCCCCGCTTGTCTTCAACACTTTGTCTGAACCCTCAAGAGTTGCAATCTCCTCGAATGCGGTGTTACGGCTTTTTAAGTCGATAAAATTAGGGACCGAAATGAGACCGCGATCTGTAGCTGTCTGCTCATTGGTGGCCCACACGTTGGCGATTCGATCTAAATCGTGCACGGGAGGGCGATTCAGAATCGGCCCTTCGAATAAGCTGAACATTGTTGTGGCGCACCCGATCCCCAGAGCGAGTGTGAGTACCGCGGTGGCAGTGAAGCTTGGATTCTTCCTGAAAATCCTGCCTGCGTAGACCAAATCGCGCCAAAGTGCTTCCACAGGTCACCTCAAGATAATTATTGGTCACGTACAGAGTTGCCTCGCGGGTCATTTTGTGCGGAGTGCTTACTCGTCAATCTCCCTGTTCGCAAGCCTGCGGCGATTCGCAATTAGAGTCGCAGTGCAAAGCGTGGCGATTGACATTTGGGGCGGCGGGAAATAGGTTTGCGGCGGTGATTGCGGGTGGAGTTGCGGTCGCCGCTTGGGCCGACGGGAGAAATCATGAAAAATTGGATGAAGTGCGCGGTGCTGATTTGCGTGGTGGCGTTTGCGGCGTGCGCGGCGATGGCGGCGCCGAAGGTGGTGTACGTCAAATGCGGGAAATTAATTTTTGACGCAGAGAAAGCGCCGATTGCGAACGCGGACGTGATCATCACGGACGGCAAAGTGACGGCAGTTGGGGCGGGACTGGCGGTGCCTGATGGTGCGGAGGTAGTGGACCTCTCGAATTACACCGTACTGCCGGGGCTGGTGGATGCACACATCCATATTTGGAGCGGGCCGCCATTCGCTGTGGTGTCGGACGGAGTAGCGGCGCTGCGCGGGCAGAAGGCCATGGCTTACGCGCTGGGGTCGGGCGTGGCAGCGGTGCGCGTGCTGGGGACGACGGATTTTCTGGACGTTGCGTTGCGCGATGCGATTGACGAGGGCACAATCCCGGGGCCGCACATGATTCCCGCCGGGCATGCGATCTCAATACCGGCGGGGCATGGAGATCACTTCACGTATCCGCCGAGCATTCCGCTCGAAGATTGGTACACGCCTTTGCACGGCTTCATCAATTCTCCTGCCGATGCGGAGAAGGCCGTGCATTTGCAATTAAAGTACGGCGCGAGGGTGATCAAAATTCTGGCGTCGGGCGGAGTGCTTTCGCCGCTGGATTCGCCGGACGCGGTGCAAGTGTCACCGGAAGAGTTGAAGCAGATTGTGGAGACGGCGCACGGGCTGCGGGTGAAAGTGGCGGCGCACGTGGAGAATCGCGAGGCGGTGATGGACGCGATCGTGGCGGGCGTGGACTCCATCGAACATGGGCCGGGCGCGGACGCGGAGTGCTTTCGATTAATGAAAGAGAAGCGCACTTTCTATGTGCCGACGGTTTTTGTGGTGGACAACATCCTGATGCACGGCGAGGAAATGAAGGAGCCGGATTACGTGATGCGCAAGGCGCGCGAACTTTCCGAGCGCCACTTTGCGAGCTTCAAGCTTGGGTTGCAACAGGGCGTGTACATGGCGGCGGGGTCGGACCAGCAATATGCGCCGGGAGGCGGCACCGTGCGCGATGAAGCGATCACCATGGTGAAGTATGGCGCGACGCCGCAATTTGCTTTGACGGCGGCGACGAAGCACAGCTCGGAATTGCTTGGGCTGGATGCAATGCTGGGCACGGTGGCGGTGGGGAAGGAAGGCGACCTCGTAGCGGTGGATGGCGATCCGCTGAGCGATATTCACGCGCTGGAGCGCGTGCGCGCCGTGATTTATCAGGGGAAAAGTGTGGCGCCGGAGAACCGGCACTAGTTTTCGCTTCGGCGGGTCGACAGGATTACGGAGCTTGAAAAGTTTTCTTTGTTGCACCGGAGGCGATTGCGATTTCGTGTGGACTGTTCCACGAGATTTTTGCCTGGTATAGATCGCCGGGGCTTATCTCGGAAAGAGGAAAAGCTTGAAACTTGCCGTCTCTTGAGACTGCTATCAAGGAGCAAGCGCGATTCGATTCGTCTCCTGCTTGTCTCTCGGCATCCCTCGCTTTCCAGTCGTAGGTGCAATCCACGAACGCAATGTGCCTGCTGTCCGGCGACCAGTAGAAGCCGGAAGCAAGCTCGTGGATACCGAAGTAGGACAGGTCTTCGTTGCGAACGGCGTCCGGCGGCACTTCCAATAACTTCAGCGCAACCGGATTCTTGCCCGCAGCGAGAGGGTAAATGAGCGTGTCGTCAATTTGGAGGTACTCGCTCCTCTCGTACGCAGGAGAGAAATGCGGGACCCAGCCCGCGTGGGCGATCATTTTGCCGTCGGGAGAAGGCGCGAAAGAGAATCCGAAAAGATCTCTTGTTATGCGGCCCGTACGTAAGTCGCTGACGATAAGTTCGCTTAGCGACGGGTTGATGTGGCATTCAGCGGCGAGTTCGGAATCATTTAACCACGCGATGGAAAGAATGCTCATGCAGGGGCTCGGGTCAGAAGTCTGCTGCGAATTCACATGAAATGAATTTATGCGCCTCCCATCGAGATCCAGAATCACGACAGAGGGGGCGGAGCCTTCCGATTCGGGGAACTCTTCGTAATACGCAATGCGATCATTCTTCGGCGAGAGTTCAGCTTGGAGCTTTGCTTTACCGTCATGCGTGAGTTGAATGTCAACACCGTTGCGAGTGAGCCAGACCTCGGAGCTGCGGACGTCAACGTGAAGTGATTGCTGGGGGAGTAATGCAGCCAGAAAGAGTAAGAACGACAGCATGTCAGCAATGTCCCAAACGCCATCTTAGCAGGCATGGATTGAGAAAAGGAACCACGGATTGAAAGAGCAGACAGGTGCGAATATACTCATCCTCGCGTTTGTTGGGAGATACTAAGACGCTGAATTTGAGAGCAATCTGGACAGTCTGCTTGGCGCTGTCGGCTAGCGTCATGCTTATGCAGTCTACGGCGTCCAGCGCCCCTTCTTGGACCAAGTTCGAAAAAAACGATCCACTCCATCAAATTTCCTTCGTCGAGTTCGTACTCAGCGGCAAGTTCCTGGTGGCACCGCAGCGCGGGTCTATGAGCGTGCCGACCCTAGCGCTGGATTGCCAGCCTGGCCACCACCGTGAGACGAACGGTCATTTCATGCGTGCTTGGATTGACACAGGAGCCGTATTGGACTCGCATGCGGACAAAGACGGAAATGTGTCTGTTGCGGTCGAGTATCGGCTCGATGACGGAAAGCTTCAATCTGAGTCGTGGCCCGTTAGTGCTGATCGGCGGAGCCTCTTTCTGTCCGCGACGCTCTGCAATGATTGCGTTGTGAACAATCTTTTGTACGGGCACATACTTCCACACAAAGAGGGAACCGGAACCCAAGTTCGCAAGATCCTGATCGGGGCTAGTGAGTATGTCGCGGGTCAGATGCAGATGCAGTTCGAACTGCCCGACGTCACGGATGTCGCTGAGACCTGTGGTCTTGTCCGGCACAAAGCGAAGTGAGATAGACTCCTCTCGGTTTGCGTTTTCCAGCTTTACGCCCGCCTCACTCTAAGTTACCGCGCCTAGATTTGTCGCGAAGAGCGGAGTACCTGCGAGTGCATTGTTGGCCTGCAGTTTGAAACGTACGGAAGGCCTGCATATACTGTCATTCACCTGATCGCGATGGGAATCAACGCGCTAGTCATCGACGACGAAAAACCCGCACGGGACGAGCTTGTCTATTTGCTGGGGGCATTTCCAGAGATTCAAATTGTGGGGCAGGGGAAAAACGGGGTTGATGCACTGAGCCTGATTAAGGAACATTCGCCGGATATTGTTTTCCTGGATGTGCAGATGCCGGGGCTGGACGGCTTTGGCGTAATCAAGAAACTGGCCGAACGCAAGATACGCGCGCCGCACATCATTTTCGTGACGGCATTCGACAATTACGCCGTGCAGGCATTTGAAGTGAGCGCGGTGGATTACGTGCTGAAGCCGTTCGACAAGGCGCGGCTCTCGAAGGCGATTGCGCGCGCGAAAAAGATCTTGGACGCGAGCGGTTCGTCGGCGGAGCGGCTGGAAATGTTGGTGAAGCAGCTCAGCGCGGCGAAATCGCAGCCGGCAAAACTGCTGGTAAAGGCGCAGCAGCGGATGTTGCTGGTGGACGCCGAGGACGTGGTTTTCGCGAGCATCACGGACGGATTGATCACCGTGGTGGCTCGGGACATCGAGGGCACATCAAATTACCGGACGATTGAGGATTTGCAGTCGTCGCTTGATTCGGAGATTTTCTGGCGCGCGCACCGGTCGTATCTTGTGAACATCAACCATATTAAGGAAGTGGTGCCGTGGTTTAAGTCGAGCTACATGCTGAAGATGAGCGATAAGAAAGCCACGGAGATTCCGGTAAGCCGCGCGCAGACGAAGAGGTTGCGCGAGCTGATTAAGATGTGACATTTATCCGGTATCCGGCGAATACGCGTATTAAATCTACGAAGCCCAAATGTCCACCATAACGAGGTGACTATGACCAGCGAGCGCGATGATCGTGTGAGGAAAAGTGTGTTTGCGAAGGCGTGCGCGACGTTTGTTGCCGTGACGCTTGCGGGATTGCTGCTGGTTGGCGCGCCCGCTTCAGGGGGGCAGACGCAGACGCCCGTCCTGGGGAGCTTTGTCATCTCAAACGTGCGCATATTTGATGGCCACCGAGTGATCGCGCGGGGAAGCGTGTGGGTGGATGGCGGGAGAATTAAGGCATTTGGAGCGGATGTGAAGGCTCCCGCGGGCGTGCGCGTGATTGACGGGACGGGCGACACGCTGATGCCGGGATTGATTGACGCGCACACGCACTCGTGGGGCGATGCGCTGAAGGAGGCTCTCATTTTCGGCGTGACGACAGAGCTGGATATGTTCACCGACTACAAGTACGCCGCGCAGATTCGCGCGGAGCAGGCTGCGAATAAGGATTTGGATTTGGCGGATTTGCGTTCGGCGGGAACGCTGGTGACCGCGCCGGGCGGGCACGGGACCGAATACGGAATTGCGATTCCGACGATAACAAAACCGGAAGAAGCGCAGGCGTTTGTGGATGCGCGGATCGCGGAAGGCTCGGACTATATCAAGATTATTTCCGATGACGGCAGCGCATACGGGCGCGTGATGCCGACGGTGACGAAGGAAACGATTGCGGCGATTGTGGTGGCGGCGCACAAGCGCGGAAAACTTGTGACGATTCACATCGGCACGCAACAGGAAGCGCGCGAAGCGATTGAGGCGGGCGTGGATGGATTGGCGCATTTGTTCGTGGATAGCGCGCCGGCGCCGGATTTCGCGAAGCTCACTGCGGCGCATCATATATTTGTCGCGCCAACGCTTACTGTGTTGAGCGCGATCTGCGGAGAATCGAGCGGAAAAGATTTGCCGAAGGACGCGCGGCTTGCGCCTTATTTTTCTCCGTCGGAAGAGGGCAGCCTTCAAGCGTCATTCGGGCCCCCCAAAAGGCCGCTGAAATTTGTTTACGCGGAAGAGACGGTGCAGCAATTGAAGGCGGTGGGCGTGCCGATTCTTGCTGGAACGGATTCGCCGAATCCGGGCACCGCGCACGGCGCAAGCATGCATCGCGAAATGGAGATGCTTGTTCATGCGGGGCTTACGCCGATGGAAGCATTGACGGCGGCGACGTCCGCGCCCGCGCGCGCATTTCGTTTGGATGATCGCGGCGAAATTGCGGTGGGAAAGCGCGCGGATTTGTTGCTGGTGAAGGGCGACCCGACAACGGATATCACCGCGACGCGCGACATTCTTCATGTGTGGAAGCTCGGAGTGGAAGACGATCGCGCAGCATATCGCGCGGCGCGCGACAAAGATCGCGCGGACGCAGAGGCCGCAAAAAACGCCGGCCCATCGGCAGCAGTGCAAGCGGGATTGGTGAGCGACTTCGAGGACGGGACAACGAAAGTGGAATTCGGCACCGGCTGGGTGATCACGACGGATTCCTACATGGGCGGGAAATCCACTGCGGAGATGAAGGTTGTGGTTGGCGGCGCGAACGGGAGCAAGCACTCGCTGCAAATCACGGGAGAGTTGGCGGCGGGGACTGGATTCACTTGGGCGGGCGCTTCGTTTACGGCGGGGACGGCGCCGACGTGGGCCGTGAACCTCGCGTCGAAAAAAACAATCCATTTCTGGGCGCGCGGCGACGGGCGAACGTATGTAGTGATGATTTTCGCGGCGAGCCTTGGCCGGGTTCCCGGTACACAGACATTTGTGGCCGGGCCCGAATGGAAAGAATACCGGCTGCCGATTTCAGCGTTCGGCACCGACGGTCACGACATCGGGGGGATTCTTTTCTCGGCGGGCGCGCCTCCGGGAAAGTTTTCATTCCAAATTGACGATGTGAGGGTGGATTGAGGCGATTTCGGCGTGTCCGGCTGGCAACAAAAGCATTCGAAACGCTATTCGAATACGAAGCGTAACGATTTGTGACGAAAATGTTTCACGTGAAACATTTTCGTCACGAATTGCGCGAAGCGGGCGATGCGATTGTTTCACGTGAAACAATTTGACTGCGGCATGGGGATAGGCAGGAACCGTTTTCGGAAGGGCGAGCGCTGTGTTAGCATCGCGACTACACCGACGCGATGGATTTTTCCCTCACCGACGACCAGAAGCTGATTCGAGACACCGTCCGCCAATTCATGGAAGCGGAAGTGCGCCCGAAGGTCCGCGAGTACGACAAGCAGGAACATTTTCCGGTGGAGGAATTGCGGCGGCTGGGCGAAATGGGCTGCTGCGGAATGCTGGTGCCCGAAGAGTGGGGCGGCGCGGGAATGGACACGCTGGCGTACGTGGTGATGCTGGAGGAAGTGGCGCGCGTGGATGCGGCGATTGCCGTGACGCTCTCGGTGACGAACGCGGTCATTGACGTGCCGCTGTGCAAGCACGGGACCGAGGCGCAGAAGAAAAAATATCTGCGGCGCGCGGCGCAGGGAGAAATTCTCGGCGCTTTTTGTTTGACGGAGCCGCAGGCGGGCTCGGATTCGGCGGGATTGCAGACGCGCGCGGAAAAACGCGGCGGCAATTATTATTTGAGCGGGACGAAGAGCTGGGTTTCGACGGGCGGCGACGCGGGCGTGCTGGTCGTGTTTGCGAAAACGGATCCGTCGGCGGGGGCGCGCGGAGTGACGGCGTTTTTGGTCGAGCCGGGCTTTGCAGGATTCCGCGTGAGCAGGTATGAAGATAAGATGGGATTGCGGAGTTCGCACACGGCGGAGATTGTTTTCGATGAATGCGAAGTGCCGGCGGAAAATCGTCTCGGCGAGGAAGGCCAAGGATTGAAGATTGCGCTCGAAGCGCTGGACGGCGGGCGCGTGGGGATTGCGTCTCAGGCGGTGGGGATTGCGCAGGGGGCGCTTGAAGCGAGCGTGAAATATGCGAAGCAGCGGCGCGCGTTTGGGCAGGCCATCAGCGAATTTCAGGCGATCCAGTGGATGATCGCGGACATGCAAACGGAGATTGAAGCGGCGCGGTGCCTGGTGTATCGCGCGGCATATGTAAAGGATCACGGAGGGGCGCGGCTGGGGCCGCTGGCGTCGCGCGCGAAATTGTACGCCAGCGAAATGGTGAACCGCGTGGTGTACAAGGCGGTGCAGGTGCACGGCAGCGCGGGATATTCGCGGGAGACGGACGTGGAGAGGATGTACCGCGACGCGCGCGTGATTTCGATTTACGAAGGGACGAGCGAGATTCAGAGGATGATAATTGCAAGGGATTTGCTGGCGCAGGCGGGCGGGGCGAGCGGGCGAGCGGTGGCGGGGTAGGGAGAGAAATTGAACGACGGGGAAACAACGAAGAAGCGGCGAGTGTTGAGCGGGATGCGGCCGACGGGGCGGCTGCACATTGGGAATTATTTTGGCGCGCTTGCAAATTGGGTGAAGCTGCAGAACGACCCAGCGAACGAATGTTTTTTCTTCGTGGCGGACTGGCATTCGCTGACGAGCGATTACGCGGACACGTCACAAATTGCGCAGAACACGATTGAAGTGATGACGGATTTTCTGGCAGCGGGGCTGGACCCAAAGAAGTCAGTGATTTTTTTGCAGTCGAGCGTGCCGGAACATGCGGAGCTGCATTTGCTGCTTTCGATGATTACGCCGCTTGGGTGGCTGGAGCGCGTGCCGACGTACAAAGAACAGATTGAGAATATGAAGGGGAAGGACCTGCACACGTACGGATTCTTGGGTTATCCCGTGCTGCAGGCGGCAGACATTGTGATGTATGGCGAGCCGGATCGTCCGTTGGTTGTGCCGGTGGGCGAGGATCAGGTTGCGCATGTGGAGTTGAATCGGGAGATTGTGCGGCGGTTCAATTTCATTTTTGGTGGACTGTTCGTCTATCCCTCAATCATGAACGATGAGAATCACGGATACCTTGGACACATTGAGGTGTGCCTAGCTCGCCATGGAGAACAACACAATCTGCTCGAGCTCTCGGGAGTTGAGAACACTCTTGTACCCGAGTCAATCGCAAGTGCTGCCTCGCGAATAGCGCGTCAAATTGGGCACGAGAATTTGTTGGAAGAAATGGGAGCTGCTAAGAGGTTTTTCTCGGCTCGATCAATTTTGGCAGAGCCTGATGTAATGCTGACGGAAGCGAAGCGCGTGCCGGGGACGGACGGCCGGAAGATGTCGAAGAGTTATGGGAATGCGATTGAGCTGGGAGAGAGCGACGAGAGCATTCGCGCGAAAACGAAAACGATGATGACGGACCCAGCGCGGAAGAGGCGGACGGACAAGGGCAATCCTGACATTTGTCCCGTCTATGACTGGCACAAATTGTTTCCAGTAGTGGAGACCAAAGACAAACGAGATCGTCTTGAGCGAATTAATCGAGAATGCCGGTCGGCGGAAATCGGCTGCATCGATTGCAAAGCTCTGATGGCGGACGCTCTTATCGAGTGGATCGCGCCGATCCGCGAAAAGCGTTTGGACTACAGCGCTCAACCGGAAAATGTGCTGCGGTTGCTGGACGAAGGCTCGAAGCGGGCGCGGGTGACCGCTAGTGCAACTATGAAACGCGTTCGCGAAGCCGTGTTTGGCTGGGAAGGAAAACGGAGTAGCATTTCGCAGGTTGGCAATGCGGCCACGGGGAAGCGATCCGGGGCGGGGGATTAGGAATGGAACAGGGCGCGCAGACGGCGCAATATAATGTACAGCTCCCGATTTATGAGGGGCCGCTGGACCTTCTGCTGGACTTAATCCGCAAGCAGGAGATGGACATCCACAATATCCCCATCGCGAAAATCACGGGACAGTATCTGGATTATTTGCGGAAGCTTGAGGAGCTGGACATTGATGTGTCCGGCGAATTTATTTACATGGCGGCGACGCTGATTTTCATTAAGTCAAAGATGCTGCTGCCGCCCGACTTGCTGGCGGGGCCGGAAGAATCGATCGATCCGCGCGCGGATTTGGCGCATCGGTTGATGGAGCATGAGAAATTCAAAAATGCCGCCCACCTGCTCTATGAAAAGCAGCAGATTTTCCAGCACGTGTGGTCGAAGCCGGACATGTCGCTGTACGAAGACAAGGAAACCGAAGGCGAGCTGATTGTTTCGCTTGCGGAGCTGGTGAAAGTTTTCTCGCAAGTGCTGGAGCGGCGAAAGCAGGTCACAAAGATCGAGTTGCACCGCCAGCAATTCACCGTAGCGCAGATGATTGAACTGCTGCGAAAGGAATTGATAGCGAGCGAGAACGGCGTGGAGCTGCTTGGATTTTTTGAGTCGTGCGCGTCACGACATGCGATGATTGTGGCGTTTCTGGCAGTGCTGGAGATGGTGCGGTTGCAGGCGGTGGTGCTGACGCAATCGGAACACTTCACGGAAATCCGGCTGCGGAAGCACAAGATGTTCGATACTGTGTTCGCGGAAGATGGGTCGCTGAAGCCGCTGACGGAGATTGACGAGCAGTACTTGTAAAGACGGCGAGGAATTGGAAAGCGAAAGACGATGAATCCAGCGGAAACAAAAGGCGCGATCGAAGCGGTGATATACGCGGCGGACGAGCCGGTGTCGCTCGACCAGATCGCCACGGCCATAGGTGTGGAGAAGGCCGAGCTGAGGCCGGTGCTGGAAGAGCTGGTGGCGAGTTACACCGCCGACGAGCGCGGGATGGAAATCCGCAAGGTCGCGGGCGGCTACAAATTTTATACGAAGGCGCAGCACCACGAAGTTGTGCGGCGATTCATTAAGGCGCTGCGGCCGCCGTTGCGGCTGACAATGCCTGCACTTGAAACGCTGGCGGTGATTTCGTACAAGCAGCCCGTGACGGGGCCGGAAATTATGGAGATCCGCGGAGTGAACTGCGCGGGTGTGCTGCAAACACTGCTGGAAAAGCGGATGATCACCACGGCGGGACGTAAGCAGGTGATCGGGCGGCCGATACTTTATCGCACGTCAAAAGAATTTCTGATGCGATTCGGGCTGTCGGATTTGGAAGAACTGCCGAGCCTGAAGGAATTTGAGGCAATGGCGCGGGCGGCGCTGGGCGCGGATGAGGGGATCGCGCCGGTGGAGCCGGAGGATTTGTCTTCGTTTGCGCAACCGCTTGAGCAGCCCGCGGAACAAGAGACTGGTCTCGAGACAGATCGGGCGGAGATGGTTGAAACGGCCGCGCCGGAAGAGCCGAAGGCGCGCGCGGCTGAGAGCGGCAACTGAAACTGGTTTATCTCGAAGATTATTTCATTCCCACAAATCTGATTGTTAGTAAAGTGTGAGCGGCGATGTTGGAGCGTCTCCAGAAGATTATTTCGCGCGCAGGGATTGCCTCGCGGCGTCACGCGGAGCAACTGATCGAGAGCGGACAGGTGCGCGTGAACGGGCGCGTGGTGACCAAGCTCGGCCAGAAAGCGGACGCAGAGCACGATCGGATTGAAGCCGCGGGGCGTGTGGTGGAGGCGATGCAGCCGCGCGTGAGTTATGTGTTTCACAAGCCGCCGCGAGTGGTTGCAACGCTTTCGGATCCTGAGGGGCGTCATTCTCTGCAAGAATATTTGCGATTGGCGCCGGGCCGCGTCTATCCGGTGGGGCGGTTGGATTATTCCGCGAGCGGATTACTGCTGCTTACGAATGACGGCGATCTTGCGAACCAAATCATAAAAGTCGCGGACCGATTGCCGCAGACATATTGGATTAAAATCAAAGGACGGCTTGAGGTTGCGGATTTTGAAAAGCTCAGGACGCGCGCGCGTGCGCGCGTCCGGCTGATCCCCGCCGTGCAAAGCGGAGGAACGGCGGCGAATCCGTGGTATGAAGCGAAAATGTTGAGCCCGCGGCGTGACATGATGCGGCGCGTTTTATTTGAGGGCGGGCATCCGGTTGAGAAATTACATCGAGTGGCGGTGGCGAATATCGAGCTGGATGATTTGCCGGAGGGAGCGTTGCGCGCACTGCAGCCGGGAGAACTGGCGAAACTGAAGGCGTCGCTCGAACGCATAAAAAGTCAGGGAAAAGGGCAGGGGCCGGAGTTGGGAATGGGTCCGCCGAAGTGGCTGGAGTCCGGGCCGGGAGCGGGGGCGCGAGCGGTGTTGCGCGCGCCGAAGCATAAGAAGAAGCAACTAACTCACAGGCAACAAAAACATAAGTAACGCGCACACGTCGGAGCGCGTCTGGGATACTAGCGGGTGTGGTAGGTAGCGGACGTCAAACTTACAAAAAAAGAGGATCGACCGAAGGTGAATCCCACGCGGATCGCCAAGATGTTTGAGGAGCGTGTCCCCGAATACATCCGGGCGATCAGTCCCTATGTGCCGGGACGACCGATTGAAGAAGTCGAGCGCGAATTGAAGTTGCACGCCGTCAAGCTGGCCTCAAACGAAAACCCACTGGGACCTTCGCCACGCGCCATGGAAGCGGCGCGTGAAGCGCTCGCAGAATCGCACCGATATCCGGACGGCGGCGGCCACTACTTGCGCGAAGCGCTCGCGGGATTGCACGGCGTCCCGATGAAAAATGTGATCCTCGGGTTTGGGTCGAGCGAGTTGATTGATCTTTCCGCGCGGCTGATGATCCGGCCGGGCGAAGAAGGCCTGACGGCGCAAGGCTCCTTCGCGCTCTTTTACATTTCGATTCAGGCCACGGGCGGAACGCTTGTCGCACTGCCCTTGAAAGATTACGGATTCGATTTGGCGGCGGTTGCACGAGCAATCACGCCGCGCACGCGCTATATCGTTTTGGCAAATCCGAATAATCCCACGGGGACACTTTTCACGGCGGACGAGTTTGATTCGTTCTTGAGGGGCGTGCCCGAAGACGTGCTGGTAGTGCTGGACGAGGCGTATTGCGATTACGTTTCGCATCCCAACTATTCGAGGTCCATAGAATTGGTGCGCGGCGGCGCGAACTTGCTGGTGCTGCGGACGTTTTCCAAGGTGCATGGTCTGGCGGGAATGCGCATCGGGTTCGGGATCGGCCCTGAGCCGCTGCTCGCGGAAATGAATAAGGTGCGGACGCCATTTAATACTTCGGGCGTTGCCCAGGCGGCGGCGCTCGCAGCGCTGGGAGACGTGGAGCACATTCGGCGGTCGGTGGAGTCAAACCGCGCGGGGATGGCGCAGCTTTCGCGCGGGCTGGACCGGCTGAGTGCGAAGTGGGTGCCGTCATTCGGAAATTTCCTATACATTGAGGCGGGCCCGCGCGCGGCGGATATGGCGGCGAAAATGGAAAAGCAGGGGGTGATCGTCCGGCCGCTTGGATGGATGGGGCTGCCCGAAGGGTTGCGAGTGACGGTAGGGACCGCGGAAGAAAACGAGAAATTCCTCGCCGCATTCGGACGCGTTTGCGCGGCAACCAATTCCCGAAAATGAGCGGCGAGGCCGGGCGATGAGCACATCCTCCGGCGACGAAGAGATTCGCGAACTTCTTTCCTCCACAAAAGTAATTGCGGTAGTGGGACTTTCCTCGAAGCGATTCCGGCCGAGTTATGGCGTGTCGGAATATCTGAAGACCGCCGGCTACCGCATTCTTCCCGTAAATCCAAACGAAACCAAAGTACTCGGCGAAAAAGCATTTGGTTCGCTGAGTGAAATCCCCAAAGGAATCCACGTGGACATCGTGGACATATTCCGGAGGTCTGAGGAAGTGGCGGAGGTTGTGGAGGGCGCGATCCGCATCGGGGCGCGGGCGGTGTGGATGCAGGAGGGCGTGGTGGACGAAGCAGCGGCGGCGCGCGCGAGAGCGGCGGGCTTGATTGTCACGATGGATCTCTGCATTCTGAAGGAACATCAGCGGCTTCTGGGGTGAAAAACTCTATGCGAAGAAGAGTTTGGAACAACACACGGCTGGCGACTGGCGTGATCTGCGCGTTTTGCGCTGCGGCGGTTTTCGCGCAGAGCAATTGGGAAGCGGAGGGAAAGGCTTGGTGGGCGCATGTGCAATACCTTGCCTCCGACGATTTGCAGGGACGCCTGACGGGGAGCGAGGGTTATCGGAAGGCGGCGGATTATGTGCAAAGGCAATTTGCCGACGCGGGGCTCATGCCGGTGGGGACAAATGGATATTTCCAGCCGATTAATTTCGAGGTGCGCGAGCTGGACGAGCCGAATTCGCGATTGGCGCTGGTGAGCAACGGCCAGGAGGAGCCGCTGAAGCTCGGCGAGGACGCGACGCTGAGCGTCCGCGGCACGCCCGCCACAAATGTTTCCGGCGGCGCGGTATTTGTCGGCTACGGCTTTGCAGTACCGGAAATGAATTACGACGATTTTGCGGGGCTGGATTTGAAGGGAAAGATCGCCGTCTATCTCTCGGGCGGGCCGAAATCAATTCCGAGCGCGTTGAAATCGCATTACCAGTCCCCGGAGGAGCGGTGGAAGCGCATGCACGCCGCGGGAGCAATTGGCGAGGCGGTAATCCAAAATCCGAAGGCGACTGACGTGCCGTGGGACAGATTTGCGAAGGCGCGGTTTCAACCGGCGATGTCGATCGTAGATACGAAATCTGAGGCTGTGCCAGCACCGCGAATCTTGGCGACGATTAACGTGATTCACGCCGATGAATGGTTGCTGGGGACGGACCACACTATTGCTGAGTTGCTGGGCGACGCGAACATGGACGCGGCGCTGCCGAAGTTTGCGCTGAAAGTTTCCGTCCGCGCAAGAGTTGCTGTGCGGCAGTCAAAAGTTACTGCGCCAAATGTGCTGGGAGTGCTGACGGGATCGGACCCCGCATTGAAAAATGAGTATGTGGTGGTGAGCGCGCATCTCGATCATCTGGGCGTTGGCGAACCGATCAATGGAGACAGCATCTACAACGGCGCGATGGACAATGCATCCGGGGTTGCCTCGCTGATTGAGGTGGCGAAACATATGAAGGCCGCCGGAGTGCAGCCGCGGCGCTCCATTATTTTTGCGGCGGTGACGGCGGAAGAGAAGGGTGACCTCGGGTCGGAATACTTCGCAACCCATCCCACCGTGGACATTCACAAAATTGTCGCCGACCTGAATATGGACATGTATCTGCCGCTTTTCACGCTGAAATATCTTGAGGTCCAGGGGCTGGACGAATCCACGCTCGGCGACGACATCTGCGCAGTTGCGGAATCGCAGGGCGTGACAGTGCAGTCCGACAAGGAGCCGGACAAAAACCGGTTTATTCGCAGCGATCAGTATAGCTTTGTGAAAAACGGAATTCCCGCGCTCGCGTTCAAGTTTGGATGGATTAAGGGAACGCCGGAAGAAGCGACTTTTCAGGAATGGATCCGCGTGCGATACCACGCGCCGTCTGACGATATCAACCAGCCGGTGGATGCGGAGGCAGCGGCGCAGTTCAATCACATTTTGTTGCTGCTCTTGCAGCGCGTGGCGGATGCGGACGCGCGCCCAGCATGGAAGCCCGGGAGTTTTTTCCGGCGATTCGTGCAGCAATAGCTTTCACTTCATATCGAAGATGTGGACGTGGCGCGAGCCGGGAAGGATGACGGCGAGAGTGTGGCCGTCGGGAGAGAGCGCGAAGTCGCGGACTAATTTGCCGCCAAGCTCGGGCTGGGCCGGCGCAGCGGCAACGGGAGCGTCTGCTGCGGCGGATGTGGCAGGCAGCGTGACCCAGAAAAGTTGACCGTCCTCGCGCTCGAGGCCTTCCTTGATGAGAAGGCGAGATTCGTCGGGCGCCCACACGATAGGCCCAAAGAGCGCGTGTGCGCGCGCGACGAGGTTGGGATGCGCGATATCGCGGACTTCAAGAACGTCGCTGCCCACGAAGTACGCGGCTTTGTCGCCCGAGGGTGAAAAGCTAAGTCCACCGTGAAAATTCTCCAGAACAATAATCGGAGTGTGATCTTCCTTCGCCAGATTCAGCAGGACGAGTTGCGGCGTGCCGTTGAGATTCGAGCCAAGATCAATCGCGAGGGCGGAATCTCTCTTCGCGTTCCACGAGATAGCGGAAAACGGGCGGGCTTCATAGAGAACGCCGCCGCGGCCTCGATCCACATGAGCCACGCCAACGGAAAACATGACTGATGATTTCGCGGACTGCGCGAGGTAGCCGATCGTGAGGCCGTCGCTGAGCCAGGTGCCGTCCAGCGCATCGGGAATGATGCTGTCGCCTCCGTGAAATTTGATCTCTTTGCCTTCCTGCGAGATCAGCAAAAGGTCGTGCTCGTCATGCGTGCCACCGCCGCGCACAAGTCGGCTTGAGAATAATTCCGCAGTGAGGCGCTGGCCGTCGGGCGACCAGCGGATTTTGTTGATTGCATAGCTGAAAGGTCCGTAGGCAAATTGACCCTGAACCAATCTTTCGCCATTTACAATTTTGTGCGTGCGCCCGTCTTTTTCGCGCACCCAGATATCGTCGCGCTGTATTTCAAAGCTGCGCATCGTGTAAACGTGGCGCGTGGAGAATGCCAGGCGGCCGTCGGGGGCAAAGGCGATGGCCGTGCATTCCAAGTTGATTTCGTCGCTGGGCGACTGGGCGCGCGGGCCGGGAGAACAGATTGAGAAGGCGAGGAGAAGCGCCAATGAAAAAATAACAGGCGGGAGAAATCGGTACGGGATTTTTAGCGCGTGGCGGATCATGTGGAGGAGGGGCCCGATGTAGTGGCTGATTTCTTTTTTGTAGATTTGAGGCGGCGAATTTCTTCCATTCGCTGGCGAAGCCATTGCTCGAATCCTTGGTCCGTTGGCCGGAAATATGTGCGTCCAGCGAGCGAATCCGGCAGGCACGTCATGTCCGTGATTTTATCATCTGAATCGTGCGCGTATTGATAGCCGCGGCCGTAGCCGGTTTCCTTCATCAGGTTCGTGACGGCGTTGCGCAAATGCAGCGGGACGGGTTCGGATTGCGTGCGCTGCAAATCGTCTGCGGCCTCGCCGTAGCCAACATATAAAGCATTCGACTTCGGAGCGAGCGCCAAATAAACGGCGGCTTGCGCCAGCGCCAGGTTTCCTTCGGGCGGGCCGACAAAATCTGCGGCCTGCATTGCCGCAATGGCTACCTCGAGCGCGTGCGGCTCGGCGAGGCCGATATCCTCGCTTGCCATGCGTACGAGGCGGCGCGCGATGTAGAGCGGGTCTTCGCCAGACTCCAGCATTCGCACGAGCCAGTAGAGCGCTGCGTCGGCGTCGGAATTGCGCACGGACTTGTGAAGCGCGGAGATGAGGTTGTAGTGCTCCTCGCCGGCCTTGTCGTACAGCAGAAGTTTTCGCTGGAGAGTTTGTTCAAGGAGCGCGACGCTGAGGGCGCGCGCGCCGACAGCGCCGGGGGCGGCGCTGCGTACGACGGCTTCGAGCGTGTTGTACGCCGCGCGCGCATCGCCATTCGCAAATGTCGCGATGCGGCGCAGCACCTCCTCGTCCGCTTGAATGTTGTCGCGGCCAAGGCCGCGCTCGGCATCGGAGAGCGCGCGGCGGAGGAGACCGACGATTTGCTCCTCGCTGAGTGCGTGAAGAACATAGACGCGAGTCCGTGAAAGAAGCGGTGCGATGACTTCAAACGAAGGGTTCTCGGTTGTGGCGCCGATGAGGACTATGTTTCCGGCTTCGACGTGCGGAAGAAACGCATCCTGCTGAGCTTTGTTGAAGCGGTGCACCTCGTCCACGAAAACAATTGTCCGGCGGCCCGCGCCACGAGAGCGCTTTGCAGCGGCCATCACTTCTTTGATTTCCTTGATGTTGCTCAGCACCGCGCTGAAGGAAACGAAATCGGAGCGCGTCATATTTGCGATGATCCGCGCGAGCGTGGTCTTCCCGCAGCCGGGCGGGCCCCAGAGAATCATGGAGCCGGTGTCGTCTCGCTCGATTTGCATACGAAGCGGGCCGCCAGGGCCGAGCAATGATTCCTGACCGACGAATTCATCGAGCGTTCGTGGTCGCATGCGATCGGCAAGCGGCGGAGCGTTTCTTGCGCGCGCGCCGGAATTTGCGGAGCCGGATGATGAATCGCGGCCTTCGTCCGGCACGGAGGCGGGGAAGAGGCTCATGATCCCCCTCCTGCCTCGCCTCCGAGGTCGGCACTGTCATCGTCACTGACATGCACGCTAACTTCGGCGCGCTGTCGCGCGGCTTCATAGAGCAGGACGGCCGCGGCCGTGGCAGCGTTAAGAGATTCAACCGCTGCGCCGCGAATGCCATGCGGCTCGGAATGCGGGATCTTTACGCGGGCGTCGGCCGAACGCTCAACTTCGGCGGGCAGGCCTGCGCCTTCGTTGCCGATGAGCAGCGCGACCGGCCCGCGCAAATCCGTTTGCCAGGGTGCGGGCGTGGGCGTGCGAGAATCATGTGAAGAGGCCGCGATCACGAGGACGCCAGCCATGCGCAATTGTGCCAGCAGGATCGGCAGTGAAATGCCTTCCGCAACCCGAAACCGGAATGCGGCGCCCGCGGATGCGCGAATTACTTTGGGCGAGAAAACATGGGCCGTACCAAGAGAGTCTGCTTTGCAGGCGGCCACGCCGCTCGCGCCCAGAGCTTCCGCTGTTCGCAGGATCGTGCCGACGTTCCCGGGGTCCTGGATTCCAACGAGCACAACGATGAGCGGCGCGCCGGGCCCGAGCATCAGGTCATCGAAAGAGGCGCGCCGGGGACGAACGAGTGCGGCGATGCCTTGTGGCGTTTCCGTGTCGGCAAGTCCATCAAAGATTTTGTCGCTCGTCACGAGCAAGCGCACCGACGGCGCGAGCGTCGGCCCAATCCGGGCAAGATGCTTTCTACCGGTTTCACTGACGAGGATCGCGTCCACGGGAATTGCCGAGCGAAGAGCCTCCTCGACGAGCCGCGCGCCTTCAATGGAAATGGCCCCGCCATCCTTTTCCGCGCGGCCGGCGAATCCTGCGCGAAAGCGCTTGAGCCACGGGTTATCCTTACCTGTCACGCGCTCGGGCTGCGAGGCGGGCGCGCGGGATGGGGCGCCAGTTTTGGAAGACGAATCTCGTCGCGCGCGCGGCATACATGGAGCGTAACAAACGGCGCGGCATGGGGTAAAGTCACTTGGTTTCGCGCCGGCAACGCACGTCATGAACGCTCGCTGCCTGTAGGCGTGAACATCGCGCGGTAGCGACCACTGATTCACCGGATGTTGAAATCGATATCCGTTCCTGTTGTTAGCAAATCGAAATGACCGCAATTGTTAGCAAGTGATGTGTCCGCTTTTGATTTTCCTTCTGCTCCTCAAACTACATTCACCGCGCCGTCGTCGGGGCTGTGGGAAAGTGGGGATCCCGCGGTTTGCGCGGGATTCCCAAGCGCAGCGTCTTTTCCACAGCCCTTTTCCGCCGCCGATTTCGGTTCGTTATTTTCGCCAGCAAACTGTCCGACACACTGGGGTCCGTAATACAAACTCAGCCGCCCATCCAGATGTTCGCACACCGTCACCCGGCAACCCGCCAGCGTCCCGCGCCAGCGCACCCGTTCGATCTGCAACGCCCGGCCGCCCCAACTCACCGTGTTGTCACGGTTCACCACCCGCTCCTGCTGCAGCGAGAAGATCCGGTCCAGATCTTTCCCGGTCGCCGGCACAAAGGCGCTGACCGGTTCCGTTGCCGCCACAGCGAATTTCCGGTTAAACTCCGCGATATAGCTCTCGCCGAGAAAACGGTTGGCTTCTTCGATCGTCGCGATCCCGCGCAGCCGCAACTCTTGCGGCAGCCGCCGCTGCCAGGTGCCGAAGTTCCGCTCGCTTCGTCCACGTGCTTGCGGCGAGTAGGCCGGAATCATCTGAATCCTCAAATCACTCAACGCCCGCCCCACCTGCGTTAGCCGCTGCCGGTCCACCGGCTCTCCGGCTTTCGGGGTTACCCAGAAATGGCTTGCCCGGTCGCTGTAAAGCGAGCAAAACACTCCTTGCCGCTCGACCACTTCGCGCAACGCGATCATTACCGTCGGTGTCGATTCCTCCTCGACCAACTGCGCGTAGTACACCTCGCTGGTCGCATCGTCCAGCACCACGATCAAGTCGTGCCACTGCTGGCCCAGCCAGCGATGCTTGCTGCCGTCGATGTGCAGCATCATCCCGGCCATCGGTCTTCGTTCGCGCCGCCGCCGGTGCAGGCCCCGCTGCCGTTCTTTCGCCACCAGTCCGGCGCCTTGCAGCGCCAGCTTCACCCAGGTGTAGCTGAGCCGGATGCCGTGCTCCTCCTCGAGCTTCTCGTGAAAATGCTTCACGCTGAAATCGGAATACTTCTCCCGGTACAAAACCAACACCTTTTCGACCACCTCCAGCTTCACGCGCTTCGGAGAAGGTGTTCCCGTCCGGCGATCCCACAGTCCGTCATAGCCGAACCGCTGATAGCGCCAATACAGCCGCCGCATCTGCCGCGGACCGACGCGCAACACCTGGGCCGCTTGAAGCCAGGTCATCTGCTTGCCGATCACCCGCAAAATCACTTCTTGTGCTTTCATCGCCCGCTCCATCGCAGCTCTGGAGTAGCTCATCACGCCCACCTCCGGACCGGAGGTCTACTCCAAGCCGCCTGTGTAAAGCGGACATTTCATCTGCTAATAGACCGGACATATCATGTGCTAACGACAAATCGATATCCGTTCCTTGCGCGTGCAGGAATGCTATGGTAGGTTGCCGCAAGTGCGCCGGTGAAGCAGGCCGGTGCGAGTCCAGCGGGATCGCCTGAGTACTGTGAGGTTCGACTTTGCCCGCAGAGCTTCTGAAAGTCTCCGCAGAAGCCCCGGAAGCATCCAGCCTTCGATACGCCTGCGATTTTATCCAGCGCGGGCTGCTCGTCGGCATACCCACGGATACGTTTTACGGTCTTGCGGCGGATCCATTCAATCTTGCGGCGGTCGAGCAGATTTATCGCATTAAGGGCCGCCCGGAAACGCGCGCGCTTCCCATATTGGTGAACTCCATTGAGCAGGCGAGAACTCTCTCGCGCGAAATTCCCGACAATTTTCTGAAACTCGCGCGAAGGTTCTGGCCGGGAGCGCTCACACTTCTTGTTGACGCTTCAAACCGGCTGCCTTTGAAAGTCACCGCCAATACGGGCCGCGTCGCGCTCCGCTGGGCGAATTCCAAAATTGTGCGCGCGTTGATTGAGCTGCTGGAGGGTCCAATTACGGGTACAAGTGCAAACGTGTCCGGATTTCCTGCTTGCACAAACGCCGAGCAATTGGTGAAGCAGTTGGGTGAACGCTTGCCGCTGATCCTCGATGGCGGGGAAACCGGCGCAACGCTGGCCTCAACGATTGTGGATTTGCACGGCGAACGCTGGCACATCATCCGCGAAGGAATCATTACAGAAGCGGATATCACCGCCGCGCTGGAATCCTGAAATCCTCCCACTAAATTAGTGCAGGGTAACGCCTGAAATAAATTCGTAGTCTCCGCCGGGGCCGAGATGCACATCTTCCACTCGTCGCCGGTGGACGGAGATATTGTCCTGAAACCAAAGCGGGAGATAGGGCAGGTCACGCGCGATGATTTGCTGGACCTGGCTGTAGATTGCCCGGCGCTTCTCGCGATCCGGTTCGAGCCTCGCGCGCTCCACGAGATTGTCGAGTTCTGGGTTTCTGTAGCGCCCGCGATTTGCGCCGGCTGGCGGGATTTTCTTTGACCCAAAGGCATACTCAAAAAAATCGGGGTCGTTATTCGCACCCACCCACCGCAGTGTGTAGAGCTGAAAATTTCCTCGAGTAATATCCGCATAGAATGTGGCGAACTCGAGCGAACGCAGCTCGAGGTCAACGCCGATGCGCCGCCATTCGTCCTGCAAAACTTCGCCGAGGAGGCGCGTGAGAGGGTCGGTGGAAGTTTTCAAAGCGAGGCGGAGCCTCATGTTTCCGGACGCGCCAGGTCTTCGAGGAAACCCCGCCTTTTCGAGAAGCGCTTCCGCGCGCGCCGGATCGTAGGCGTATTGCGACAGATTCGGTTCGTAAGCCCAATTGTTCGGAGGCAGCGGCCCGTCGGCAACTCGCGCCTGGCCGCGCATTAGGGTGCGCGCGAGCGTGGCGCGATCCGTGGCGTAAGCGAGCGCGCGGCGGACATCCGGGTTGCGGAGGATTTCGTCTTCGCAGTTGAATGAGATGTAAGAGAAAAGAGTGCCGGGCTCTTCCGTGACGGCGAGTTCTTTTTGTGCGGCGAGCACGGGAATCATGTCCGGCGTAAGCGAGTTCAGCTCCATGTCCGCGGTGCCCTTGCGCAATTCGAGCGCGCGAACAACGGAATCGGGAACAACGCGAAACCGTGCGAGTCGGATTTTTGCAGGCTCTCGAAAATAGAGAGGGTTGCGCTCAAGCACTACATCTTCATCCTGCCGCGCGCTTTCAAATTGCAACGGGCCGCTGCCAATCGGATGCTCAGCGAGTTCGGCGCCGGATCCATTGGGCACAATGCCGACGGCAGGGCGCACGAGGCTCCAGGGAAACGCCGCGTTGGGTTCGGATAAGTGAAAGATCACCGTCAGCGAATCGGGCGCTTCGATGGATTGCACGGCGCGGAAGGCGCCGCGCTTTGGGCTTTGCAGAATGCCAGAGGAGCTGCGGATGCCGGACATGATCGAGTCAAAAGTGAATTTAACATCCGCGGACGTAAGTGCGCGGCCATCGTGAAATTTGACGCCGGCGCGCAAATGAAAAATGTAAGTGCGAGTGTCGGGCGCTTCCCAGCGTTCGGCGAGATCGCCGCGGAGATTCATTGTCGAATCGCGTTCGAGCAGGCTGCTGAACATTAGTCCATCGAGCTGCTGTGAGCGGGCATCGGTGCCGAGGCGCGGGTCGAGATTCGCGGGCATTGTTTCAATGAGAAATGTCACTGTGCCCGGCGGCTCGGCAGAGGAATGATTGCAGCCTGAAGCGAATAGCGGGAGCACTGCGAGGGCAAACGTGCACGCAGCAATTGCTAACAATTTATTTTGGCGGGGCATAGCAGACCTTGCCGAGGATGGCTGCGCGTCGTGCGCCGGTGGCCGCTGGAAGATTTGCGGCGCGCCCATGTATTGTCTCGTAAGCGAGAATCGCGAAGGCAAAGGCTTCCTTGGCGTCCTCCGGTACGCCGAGAGCGCTTGAGGGGATGACTTCAATTCCGGCGAGCGCCGCGGAGAGTTGGGCCATCAATAAAGGATTGTGTGCGCCGCCGCCCGCGACGATTAGCTGATTGATTTTCGCGCGAGTTGAGATGAAGCGGTGCCAGGCGTCAATGATCGAGAGCGATGTAAGAGCTGTCGCGGTGCGGATTAAATCCTCGGGCCGCGTCCGGTGGCGCTTGCCCCATGCGATGAATCTTTGCACATAGGCTTCGCCGAACTGTTCGCGTCCAGCGGATTTTGGCGGCCGCTGGTGGAAATAGGATTCCTTGAGCAGGGAATTAATGAGCGCAGGAATGACGTGCCCGGTTCCGGCGAGCTTGGCATTACGGTCAAACTTTTCTCGTCCGTGCGTGAAATGGCGCACGAGCGCGTCAATGACCATGTTGCCGGGGCCGGTGTCGAACGCGAAGACGATTCCTGGCCTGGCGCCCGCAGGAATAACGGTGACATTTGCAATGCCGCCGATATTGAGCGCGACGCGGCCAATGCGCGGATGGCGGTAAAGCAAGCAATCAACGAATGGCACGAGCGGCGCGCCCTGGCCGCCGGCCGCCATGTCAGCGGGGCGGAAATCTGCGACCGTCGTGATTCCCGTGCGCGCGGCAATTACCGCGGGCTCGCCGATTTGCAGTGTTGACGAGACTTTGCTCGCGCCCAAAGTACTCGCGGGTTTCCCCTGATGAAAAACGGTTTGCCCGTGCGACCCGATCAATGAAATGTGAGCGAGGGGAACACGAAACTTGTGGCACGCTTTTATCGCTGCGTCTGCAAATAATTCTCCGAGCAAAAAGTTGAGTTGGCTCAACTCTCCGGTACACGTGAGCGCGCCTCCCGCAATTCGGAGAATCACTTCGCGCACCTTGGGAGGGAAGGGAAACGTCGCGTGTTTTTTCAGCCGGGCATTGAGCTTTGGCGGCGCGCCGGAAATTCGCGCGAGGGCGACGTCAATGCCATCCGCCGATGTGCCGGACATTAACCCGAGGACGAGCATTGGCCTTTCCGATTGCCGGCGCATCATGTGATTTGTTTTTTCAGGCGCGCGATTAAGTTCAGCGCATCAATCGGTTTCAGGTTGTCCACATCCGCGTCGCGCAGGGCTTCCAGAATTTCGCGGTCAATAGGAGTGAACATTGGCTGTTGCGCGGGAGATTTGCCATGAGCCGCGCTTTGCCCAGCGCCGGGTGTAAGCCGCTCGGTTAATTCATGCTCGCTGCTTTCATGGCGGCTGAGGATTTCTCGCGCCCGCTCGATCACGCTGCGCGGAAGTCCCGCCAGCCGCGCGACTTCAATTCCGTAGCTGCGGCTGGCGCTGCCCGCTTCCACGTGCTTCAAGAAAACAATTCCGGCGGGCGTCTCACTTACCGCGACATGAACGTTTTTTACGCCCGGCAAGAGTTCAGCGAGTTCCGTTAGCTCGTGATAGTGTGTTGCGAAAAGCGTTCGCGCTCGAGTGTCCGACTGCAAATATTCCACGACCGCCCAGGCAATGCTCAGTCCATCGAAAGTTGCCGTGCCGCGGCCGACTTCGTCGAGCACGACGAGGCTCGAAGGCGTGGCTGTGTTCAGGATTGCAGCGACCTCGTTCATTTCCACGAGAAATGTTGATCGGCCTCGCGCCAAATTGTCGGAGGCGCCGATGCGCGTAAAAATCCGGTCCGTGATGGGAAGCTTGGCCTGCGCCGCGGGGACGAATGAGCCCATCTGCGCCATGATGATGATCAGCGCCGCCTGGCGAAGATAAGTGGATTTGCCACCCATATTCGGCCCGGTAATCAGCAAAATCTGTTGAGAGGAATCGTTCAAGTAGATGTCGTTCGGTACGAACCGTTCGCCGCGTTGTTCGAGCAATTGCTCGATTACCGGGTGGCGACCCGCAATGACTACAATCTCGCCCTCGTCGGTGAATTCCGGCCTCGAATAATTTCTGCTTGCAGCAAGCCGCGCGAAATTCACCAACACATCAAGTTGAGCGATCGCAGTCGCCGTTTTTCGAACGCGTAGCGCCTGCGCGGCAATCCATTCGCGCAGTTCAGCGAATAGCCGGCGCTCGATTTCAGCGATTTGCCCGTCAGCTTCGAGCACTTTGCGCTCGTATTCTTTTAATTCCGGCGAGGTGTAGCGCTCGGCATTGGTGAGCGTTTGCTTGCGGTCGTAGTCGGCGGGCGCATTGTGGAGATTCGCGCGCGAAATCTCAATATAAAAGCCAAACACCTGGTTGTAGCGGATCTTGAGCGACGCGATGCCGGTGCGCTTGCGCTCACGCTCTTCCATCGCGGCGATGAATTGGCGGCCGCGCTGTCCGAGCTCACGCAACTCGTCCAGTTCCACATTAAACCCGCGCCGAATCACGCCGGGATCATTTGCGAGAGCGGGCGGGTCATCGGCGATCGTGGATTCAATCTTGGCGGCGACGTCGCCCAACTCGTCCATCTGTTCGCGAAGGGCGACAAGCCGCGCGCTTGTGCAATTCGCTAGGAATCCATGAGCCAGCGGCACCCGCGCGATAGAAGTCCGCAAGGCAACGAGATCGCGGAGAGTCGCGAGCCCAATGGTAATTCGACTTGTAAGGCGCTCGAGATCCTGCATGCCGCGCAGGGCTTCGCGGATTTCTTCGCGGAGAACGGTGTGCGACTTAAGCTCGGCGACGGCATCAAGGCGCGCTTCAATTTCGTTCACGTCAACCTGCGGGCGCACAACCCAGGAGCGCAATAGCCGCGCGCCCATCCCCGTGGCGGTTTCATCGAGCGCCGCGAGAAGAGTCACGGCTCGTCCCGATGCAGCATCGTCAGGAAAAAGTGGCGCGACAAGTTCGAGATTTCGCACCGAGACGCTGTCAAGTCCCAGCGCTTCCTGCTGCTCGTAGAATCGCACGCGGTCCAGGTGCTGCAGAGCGTGACTTGTGCCATCGCCATTTCCCGCTGCCGATGTTTCGCGGAGGTAGTGAACAATCGCTCCGGCCGCGGTGGCTGCGGAAGGATGATCCGTCAGCCCAAAGCCGTCCAGTCTCGCGATTCCAAACTGCTCCGTCAGTGTCCGTTCGCCGTATTCGTGATGGAAGATCCACTCTTCAATCCGCGTGATCGCGCCTTCGCGGACTTCCATTCTTTGCGCGAATCGGGCGCCGGGGCCTGTGGTGTCAGATTCAGCGAAAAGTCCGGTGACACGTTCCAGGAGGATTTCGCGGGGGCGCAAAAGTTGGATTTCGTCGCGGAGTTTTTCTTCCGCCGTGGCGCCGCCGAATTCAGTGGCGCTGAATTCTCCTGTAGAGATGTCCACCCACGCAAGGCCCACTCGCCCGCCGCGCTGGGAATACGCGACCGCGGCCAAGAAATTATTTTCGCGCGGCTCCAAGAGATGCGAGTCCACCGCCGTGCCCGGCGTTACGACCCGTGTGACCTCGCGGCGAACGAGTTTCTTTCCGGGGCCCGGCTGCTCCATCTGGTCGCACAGCGCGACCTTGTATCCCGCGCGAATCAGCCGCGCGACGTAGTTTTCCGCCGCGTGGTATGGCACCCCGCACATGGGGATGGGTTTTCCGCGCTCGCGGTTTCGCGACGTGAGCGTAATTTGCAATTCGCGGGATGCGACGATAGCGTCCTCGTGGAAAAGTTCGTAGAAATCGCCCAGCCGGAAGAGCACGAGCGCGTGCGGGTAGCGCGTCTTGATCGAGTGATACTGCCGCATCAGGGGCGTGGTTGGCTCAGGCATGATTTCGCGAAGGGGCGCGCCTGCGCATTATACTAGTGCGGCTGGCGGATGTTTGCACAGGACTTTAGCGGAGGGCAGGCCTATTCCCAAAGAAATAGAAGTGAAGCTCCGAATGCATGACGCCGCGCGGGCGCGCAAAATGCTTGCGAAGATTGGCGCAAAGCCCGTGCGTCACGCCGCATCGGGCAAAGACGGCCGTTGCCACGAGCTGAACACTCTCTTCGACACTCCGCAGGGCGGCTTCGCGCGCCACGGGCAACTGCTGCGCCTGCGTGTTGAAACGCCGGCTGCGCGCAACAGCAAAGCCCCATCGCGCGCAATTCTCACTTATAAAGGCCCCGCAGAGGGCCCAGCAAAAAGCCGCTTCAAGGAGCGCGAGGAACACGAAGTCATTGTCGCTGACGCCGGCGCGATGCATCGCATTCTGGAAGCGTTGGGCTTGCGCGGCTGGTTTCGATACGAAAAATTCCGAACGGTATATTCGCTCCCGTCTTCTTCAAAATGGGCTGCGGGCTTGCACCTGGATCTCGACGAGACGCCTGTCGGCATTTTTCTCGAACTCGAAGGTCCTCACGCGGCCATTGATCGCGCCGCAAAGGAACTTGGCTTTGCGCCCGCCGACTACATCACGAAGGATTACCTCTTCCTGCACATCGAGCGGATTCGCAAAGGGGGAACTGTAGTCTCGCAGCTTGCGCCGGGCGTAGTCACAGGAATCCCAGACATGATGTTCCCGTGAGGACCGGCCGGTCCGCCTTTCCACCGCTAATACTTACACCGTCCACCCCCCACACGCCGAGACGACCGTACCCAATACGAGCGGGAGTGCGCTCGGGCGGTCCATGCTCCAATCGAATATCAAACGCCAAAAATGGATCCCTTGATTCACTTACAGAGCACATCCGCTCCATTGGGCTCTATTCATGGACGTGGCAGTGTGGTGCAATCGCGTCAGACGAAAATTCAGTGCGAACGCAAAGCGCGACTTCGGTGGAGACTTTACCGGGCGATACAACCCCTGAACAGCCGGGCCCCGAGATATCTGTTGTCATTCCCTGTTTGAATGAGGCGAATTCCCTAGCAATCTGTATAGAAAAGGCGTTCGCTGCGTTCGCAGAGAATGGACTTGAGGGAGAAGTCGTCGTAGCGGACAACGGGTCAACCGACGGATCCGTTGAAATCGCGGAATCCTGCGGAGCACGAGTCGTCCGGGTCGCCAACCGGGGCTATGGTGCCGCGCTCCGAGCCGGAATCTCGGATGCCAAAGGACGTTTTATAGTAATGGGTGATGCCGATGATAGCTACGACTTCTCTGTCGTTTCCCAATTTGTGCAGAAATGGCGAGAGGGTTACAGCGTGGTGATGGGAAACCGATTTAAGGGAGGAATTCGTCCGGGAGCGATGCCATGGCATCACAAATACATTGGCAACCCTGGCCTGACCGCGCTGCTGAACATATTTTTCGGCACTGGAATAGGGGACAGCCATTGCGGGATGCGAGGTTTCTCACGCGAAGTATTTGATCGATTGGATTTGCGCAGCACCGGGATGGAGTTTGCCTCGGAATTCATCATTAAGGCAGGGCAATTAGGTGTGCCGATCGCGGAAATCCCTGTCACGTTGTGGCCGGACAAGCGCGGACGTCCGCCACACCTCCGCAGCTTTCGCGATGGCTGGAGACACTTGCGGTTCATGCTCCTTTACGCCCCGAATTGGCTATTTCTTTTGCCGGGCGGATTTCTGTTCCTTCTGGGGTTGACGCTGGTCTTCTGGTTGCTGCCGGGCCCGCGACAAATCAGCCCGCATGTGGCGCTCGACGTACACACCATGATTTTCGGTGTATTTTTCACGTTGATCGGGGCGCAGATAATTTCGGTAGGGTTCTTTGCCAAGGTGTTCAGTTATGCGGAGCGCTTTGACCGTAGATCGGTGTCACTCCGAAGATTGCTTCATCGGGTCAAGCTTGAAGACGGCCTCTTGTTGGGAGCCATATCATTCGTCACCGGTCTTACGGGAGACATTTGGGTTGTTTGGCAGTGGGCTAGCGGCGGATTCGGAGCGCTTTTTGATGTCCGCGAGGTTCTTTTCTGGTCCATGTGGCTATTTCTTGGCCTACAGGCAATCTTCGCGTCCTTTTTCCTGAGTATGCTCGGCATTAGCCGGGGCACCTTCATCGGCGACTACGACCTGAAAAAATAAATGGCCTATACAGGATTGGACCGTTTCATTGCGCGCTGCCGATTCCGGGCCGCGATTCCTTACATCAAGCCACAATCCAGAGTTTGTGATGTAGGTTGTGGGCTGGATGCCGCGTTCTTGACTTTTGCGGGCACGCGCATCGCCCGCGGAGTCGGGATTGACGATCAGGCGGTAGAAGGAAATAAACTGCCCTGGCCTGTTATTCGAGCCGATATTTATGGCGGCCTTCCTTTTTCTGAGGGAGAGTTCGACCACGTTGTGATGCTTGCCGTGCTTGAGCACCTGAAAGGACCCGAGGTCGTGCTTCGGGAAACTTTTCGGATTCTGTCACCTGGCGGGTCGCTAGTGATAACGTGGCCGCAGAGTCTTGTGGATCCCCTGCTCGGAATTCTGCACAGCCTCCGTTTCGTGAGCAACGAAATGGAAAGTGAGGAGCATCAGGAACGCATTCCACTCCCCAGGCTTCTTCAGATGCTGCGCGAAATCGGATACAAAAATTTCGTTCACCGGCGTTTTGAGCTGGGGTTGAACAACCTACTGGTTGCCTACAAGCAATGAATCTAGCGGGAAACCTTCCTGCCTACGATTCGGATGTTTGAGGTTTTCCCGCCGAACCATATCGTAATCGTGTCCAGTGCAGTGAAAACTGCCAACAGGAGCGGATTCTTCACGGAGAAGAACTTAGATAGGGTAGTCCATCCTTTGTCGAGCAAGGCGTGGTGCAGGGATTGAATCCAGAACGCCGGGCTGCAAAGGTAGCGGACTTCCACCACCTCCAGACCGGTGCCTGCCAGCAGTTGCCTGAGACTCTCCTCGTTGAATAGCCAGAAGTGCCGGGGAATGTGATAGCCGCCCCAATAGCGGCGTTGAAACAGCCGGCTGTCTCGGCCGTCCGTACTGGGTGTTTCGATAAAGAGATAACCGCCATCCTCAAGCATTGTCGCAAGGCGTTCAACAACGCGGACCGGATTCTGCAGGTGTTCGAGGACTTGGTTCAAGCAAATCACACGGAAGCGTTCTGGTGTTTCCAGTGATTCGGCTGGACCAACCAGTGCGGGAAACCCCTCTTGAACCAGAGGGGCGATAATTCCTTCCGAGAAATCATTTGCCCAAAGATTGCTGCGATCCCCGCGGACACGGGCTAGCAGACGGAGGAGCATCCCGGAGCCTGTGCCAACATCGAGGATTTTTCCCGTATTTTCGGCGAGGCGGTTGAGCGCGCGCGCCTTTCCCCGCTGAATGAAGTCGCGCGCCCAACGAACAACCCCGTTGAGTTCGTTGAACCGGAATGGGATGTAGTCTTTCGGATAGATTACAGGCAATGCCTCGGCGGCCGGTTGCGGAAAGACAAAGAGCAACGGGCAGTCATTTGCCCGTCGAATTTCAAATTGATTCGAGCAAGTCGCGTATTCGAAGTCGTAGCCCGTGGCGAACACGGTTGATCCGGCGCCGGGCTTTCCGAGGCATGGCTCGACCGGGTGCGTGAGAATAAGGGGTTTGCCTGCGAGCCAGCGCTTTTGGTTAGAAATTTGTTCAGTGCTTGACAACGCGGACCTTCTGAAAGACCTTGCGGTCACGCTCTGCGGCGACCAAGAACTCAGGCTCACCCACGCCGCAGAAAGTGTATTCCGACCCCATGTAACTGACGATGTAGGCCGGCCGATCCTTTTCGCTTGTGTTTGGATTGCTGGCATGAAGAAGTTGGCTGTGGAACAGGAGAACAGAGCCCTCGCGAACTGGTAGTTCGATTGATCGACTCTTTTCATCCAGCGGAACTCGCGCATGGAGGTCCTGCAATTTTCCGATGAAACTTGCCCGGCGGGTAAAACTGCCCAGCGCTTTGTTTTTCAATCGGCGGAACGCGGAGAAACCTGAAGCATCGCTGTCTCCTGTTCCGGAGAGTGTCGCCAGGCGGCGCAGCCCCGAGGTCATCCAGCGAGGTAGCGCGCGATTCTTACCGACGAGAATATCGTGAGGATAGTCGCGTGTTTGACTCCCGCTGATCACACGGAGACATCCGTCGTCAGGCCCGACATCCCGAAAAGTGAACCAAGCGGAGATCAAGGCCCTCGGCTCGACATCCCAGTAGGCAGAGTCTTGGTGATAATCCAAAGAGGCCCCGGTACGGGCCGGCTTGTTTACAAGCACATCCCTAAAAATCAAAGCACGTTGTCCAAGAAGAGTCTCCACGGCTTTTACGACTCTTGGCTCGGAAGCCAGCATTCGGAACGCTTCGTTTGTCTTAACCAAGTTGGCGGTCTTGCTGAAATCCACCTTGCCCGCGCGGTTGTACCGATCGTTCTGGGCGAGCGAGCCTGTTTCCCGCTGTCTACGAAGATTTTCCAGAGCAGAACTGATTAGTGCCGGATCCACGGCGTCCTCGAGCAGGATGTACCCACGTTCCTGGTACTCCTTGACGGCTGAGGCGCCAACAGTCGTTGGTGTGAGAACTTGTTTCACTTCGTCATACTCTAGGAATTCAGGCTAGCACGCTCTCTGCATAAATATTGAAAGCTTGAATCAACATGTGCCGTGAAGGGAAACTGGATCCGAGCGCAGGTCTGCTTTAAGGGATCATGGATGACCACTTTTTTCACTTAACTTCCCGTCGAGCGGATATTCTTTGAATACGATGGGAATCCTGTCGGGTTCGACGAGCCAAACTTTTCGGTCCTTAAAGTAATTGAGGAGAGGGCGCATATCGGCTCCAGGTATTCCACGCGCCCAAACCACCTTCGCATTATCAATGTCGGCAGCGTTGTAGACCCATTCAAGGCTCACATTATGGCGGGTGGGTGAATAATCTACGATAACCAGAGCTCGCTCGGTCATTTGATTGAGTTCACGTTCAATTTGTTCCCGCGGCCAAATGCTTTGCCCCCACTCTATTCCCCAAATCGTGTCGTGGTCTCTGGCAATCGCGATGGCGAAGAAGGGGAAAGTGGCTATGAGGAAGATGACCAACGCCCGAGAAATGCCGATTCCCACGGGGCGTGCTTTGTAATTCCACAAACGCAGGTATCTGAACATCTGAGTGACAAGAGCGAACAAAGTGGCAATGGCGGGCGCCATGTAATGCGGATGGAACCAGACCACAACCAAAGTGCCGACGGCAAATAAGGCAAGTTGCAACACAAGGAAATGCATCTTGCGACTACACAACACCAGCGGAACCGTGATGAACGGCACAAGCAGCCCGGGGCCCAGAAAGAAGTCCGCAGCTTGGTGGAGTTTTTTGTTCGAGATGCGCTTGAAGTCCTGCCAGGTATGGAGGTAATAGTTGCGGTTCCAATGATTGTAGGCGATATCCAATTCGTGGATATCGAAATGAACCGGAGTTGTTGGGGACCGCCAAATGAAGCTCGATACACTTTCGGTCTGGCTGTCATGGAGGGTGTGAGGTAGCAGCAATGGATCTCCCGTGACGCGCCAGTTGTAGTAACCCATGAAAGTAGCCGTGAGAAACAAAATACCCGCGATTGGCAAGACGACTCGCGGCAGTGTTACGCGCCATCCAGGGCTTCGATGGCTCAGAAGCCACCACGCAACTACGACAGCCACCGGCAAACACAAAACTAAGCCTTCGAACGGCCGGGTGTTCGCAAGTATTCCCGCTCCAAGCCCCATCAGAAATGCGTGCGCTGCCTTCTGCATCTTCAGAATGCGCGGCAGTGCGCCCATCACGAGGGCGCCACCAGTTGCAGCGACGGCGCCACCCCAGTAGCTGTTCGTCCAGTAGCTGAAAATTCCGAACTTTAGGACAGCCAGCGTTGCCCCAAGTAACGCCCATTTAGGTGGAAACCATCCCTGAAGCATCCATAAAAGCGTCCCGAACATAACTCCGGCGCTGAGCAATACACCGACCCAAGGATGACCCAGCAATTGCCCAACAGCCAGGACCGCGCCCTGAGCCGGAGGGTACATGGAGGCGTATGTTGGGTGCTGAAGGACATAAAAGGTTTCAAAGAATTTCCACATCGGGTGCGGTGGATTTGACAGGCGTCCATGTACAAAAGTGTCTGCCGCGAGAAGATAACTAAATTCGTCGGCAACCCCCGGTGGCCGCACCGGAGAAATGGGGAGCAAACTCAGCCGCAGTGTAATAGGCGTGAGGGCAATCACCAGGATTGCGAGCCATTTGCGATTGGCAAGCCGCGCCCCAGCCCTTTCGATACGACTGAACATAAGATCGCCGACCAGCGGAAATTTCCACGCAACGATGAGCAGGGGCGCAAGGGCCAGCCAATCGGCATACACATAGACAATTTTCCAAGCGAAGGCCAACACGAAAGGACCTCATTGCGGACACTCTGTCGCGCAATTTCAACTTATCGGGCGAATAGCTCAATTGTCTAGTGACTACTACGAACCCGTTTTCATAAGCCATACGTTTACTTTAAGGAAGGTGACGGGACGGCTTTTGAGGCTTATTGCACAAGAGACCCTAAAACATCTGTTTCCTAGGGTACAGCCGGGCTTTCAGAAGAAAACGGAATTAGGTGTGATGGGGATTTATCTGGTTCCACCAACCACACCTTGCGGCCCTCAAAATACTTGAGGAGAGGAGTGATGTCCACGCCAGGCATTTCTCGCGCCCACACCACTTTCGCGTGGTCAATGTCAGCCGCATTATAGACCCACTCACTAAGGATGTTGTGGTGAGTTTGGGAGTAACGAACGATGACTAATTGTTGTCCGGGCATCGCTTCCAGTTGTGCGGCGATTTCTGCTCGTTGCCAGTTCGGATCTCCCCATTGCAAACCGTAATAAGTATGCGGATCTATTGCTGCGTGATAGACGCCAATCGGAATCGCCGCCGCAACAAACAGAACAATGGCTCGGGTGAGGCCAATCCCCACCGGACGGGTGTGAACCTTCCACCGTCGCAGATGCCGAAACATCTGAACCAGGAGACAAAGAAACACAGACACTGCAGGGGCCGCATAGTGAGGATTAAACCAAGCCACTGCAAGCATCGCCACAGAGCAAAAAGCGCATTGCACAACAATGAGCCTCATGCGGCGGTCGAAAAACACCCACGGCAGCGTGAGGAAAGGAATGATCAGCGCCGCTCCAAGGAAAAATTCCTGAAAATAAACCACTTTTTTCCACGAGATCCGCTTGAAGTCCGCCCAGGTGTGCATATATTGATTGCGAGTCCAGTGGTTATAAAAGACGTCGAACTGATGATTCAGATACTGCATGGGAGGCTTTGGCTCGGGCCACACGAAGCTCGATACGCTCAAGTGGATTTGGTCATCAAGAGTGTGAGGAAAGACAAAAGGGTTCTGTGTGACTCGCCAGTTGTAAAACAAAATAAACGCGAGCGTTATCAGAATCATAGAGCCAATCGGGACGACGACGCGTGGCATGGTTATCCGCCAGCCGGGGCTGCGGTGGCTGCATAACCACCACACAATCGCCCCCGCGACAGGAATGCATAAAACTAGACCTTCAAATGGCCGGGTGTTGGCCAGGATTCCCGCTCCCAGCCCGAGCAGCAGCGCATCCCGAGGACGCTGCCCGCGAAGGACGCGCGGAAAGGCGCCGATTACGAGCGCGCCGCCAATCGCTGCAAGCGCTCCACCCCAGTAGCTATTCATCCAGTAGCTGAAAATTCCAAATTGAAGCAACGCAAGTGTCGAGCCCAGAACAGCCCACCTTGAAGGGAACCAGCCTTGAAGCATCCACAGGAGCGCTCCGAACATAATGCCCATGCTAAGCAACACGCCGATCCATGGGTGTCCCAGCAACGTACCCAGCGCCAGAACGGCCCCTTGCCCCGGTGGATACATCGAGGCATAGGTCGGGTGCTGAAGGACGTGGAAGGTGTCGAAGAAGATCCACATTAGGTGTGGTGGATTCGCGAGGCGCCCGTGCGTAAACGTGTCCGCGGCGAGCAGATAACTGAATTCGTCATGGGTGCCAGGTGGACGCACGGGGAGGATCCACAAAAGAATGCCCCGCGTGAGAATTGTGGTCAGCGCGATCGACAGTATGGCAAGACCACGCCGGGCCGAAAAGCGAGCCGACCAATCTTCGATTCTACGAAACTGACGGTCCCCCAGCATCGGCCAGAACCACGCGATGACCAGGGCGATCGCAAGGACCAGCCAATCTCCATAGCCCCGGTACAATGTCTGCCAGGAAGCTAGCATTCTCAGGAGGGAGCCATAATAGGTGCAAGAATCTCCGCCGGGTTCAATTTGGCGCGCCAGAAGATTGTCTGTCCACCGGAAAGTGCACAGAATGTTTCAAATCACAAATACTCCGGAATCTCCGGCGACGCGATTAAACGCATTCTTTGCTTGACAAATTCTTCATCTGCATTTAACAACGAAACCGAGGATGGTTTGCTTGAATGAGCCACACTGAGGAACTGGAACCCCCACTGCGTATGTTGGGAGGAAGGTGTGCCTTCCAGTCGTTAGCCGACTCGTTTGTTTTGATCCTCGGCCAAGCCGAAGCCCCGGGCCATGAACTGTTTCGTCCAGGGCCACCCGGCTTTGCGGGAGTACGACCCGAGTAGAGGCCGCACGAGCGGGGAACAATTCCACCCGCGGCCCGGTTCGTATCCCGGCCGCGGGTTTTTTTGTGCGCGGAGTCATAAATTATTTGCGCGCGAAGTTCCCGGAGAATTTCCGGGAGCAATCCCAACAATTTCGGGACGAAAGCGCGGGAAGGGAGGTGCGCCATGCTTCACGCAACAGAATTGCTCGGAGCGGAAGCCTACGATGCGCAGGGGAATTTCGTGGGCCGCGTGCGTGAGCTCTTCATTGAGCCCGCGGACCAGTCGAATCGCGTCGCTCATTATCTGCTCGGCCGCGGAAAGTACCAGCCACTTCTCGCACGATACGACCAGATTGCATCCGTCGCTCCCGGAAGCGTTCGGCTCAACGTCGGCGAAAAAGCGCTCGAGGAATATCATCCGAATGAAGCATGGCTCGCCGTCCAGAAAGACCTTCTCGACCAGCAGATAATTGACACCAACGGGCGCAAGGTCGTCCGCGTCAACGATCTGGATATGACCGAGCACCACACGAACGGCTGCGTCGAGCTCCGAGTCAGACTGGCAGATGTCGGCTTGACGGGCGCAGTTGGCCGGCTATTGCAGGGGGTAGTATCTCCCTCGATGATCCGGCGGATTCAAGCCAAATTGCCCGGACGCGCCATTCGCTGGGAATTTGTCAACCTCATCGAGCCGGACCCCCTACGTCGCATAAAGTTGCGCGTTTCGCATCAGAAACTGGCAAACATTCACCCTGCCGATCTCGCGGACATTTTGGAAGATCTATCAACCGAGGAGCGCCAGTCCATCGTTGATTCGTTGGACGATGAGACTGCCGCCGAGACACTCGCCGAGCTTGACCACCGGCTTCGCGGTCAAATCGTAGAAAGACTTGACCCCGAAAAGGCCGCCGACATCATCGAAGAGATGCAACCGGACCAGGCCGCGGACCTGCTCGCCGACCTGCCGCCGGAAACCTCTAAGGAGCTTCTTGCGGAGATGCCGCACGAAGGGGCGCGCGACGTCCGCGAATTGCTTAAGTTCGACAAGCACTCCGCAGGCGGCATGATGAACACGCATTTTGTTTCCGTTGGTGAATCGGCTTCGCGCGAAGAAGTGATTGATTGGATCCACTCGAATGATGTGGACGCGGAGCAACTCGATGCCGTGTTCCTCGTGGACGCAGATGGAAAGTTTTCCGGTGTCGTGGTCATGGGCCGGCTCTTGCTGGCGCAAGCCGGGCAGCCTATGGCGACGTTAAGGTCGGAGCCCGCTGTTTACATCAAGCCCGATGAAAATGAAAAAGAAGTTTTCGAATTATTCGACAAGTACAACCTGCGCATCCTCGCCGTCGTGGACGATGACGGCGTCGCAATAGGGGCCATCACCGTTGACGACGTGGTGACGCGCTTGGTCGCAAAGGGATAGGACGGGAAGAGAACGATGGACTGGGTCAAACTCAAATCGCGGATGGAAGCCTGGAGCAGCAGCAGAAACGTGTGGTATCGGCGTTCGCGTGTACTTAAGCGCCGAATTCTTCTCCTGCTCCTGGTATTCGGTCCCGGCGTGATCACCTCGAACGTGGATAACGACGCCGGCGGTATTGGCGTTTATTCCAGCGCAGGCGCGAAATACGGCTATGCGCTCTTGTGGGCGCTGATTCCGATGACGATTGCTCTCTACGTCACGGAAGAGATGTGCGCGCGATTGGGAGTCGTCACCGGTAAGGGGCTTTCTGATTTAATCCGGGAAGAATTCGGATTTCGCCCCACGTTTTTCGTGGTGGTAATGGGGTTCCTCGTTGACATGTGCAATGTCGTTGCGGAATTCGTAGGCGTCGCGCAGGCCTCGGTGATTTTCCATATTAGCCCGTATATTTCCGTCCCAATATTTGCGTTTCTTATATGGATCTTGGTTCTGCTCGGGACGTACAGGGTGGTTGAGATCGTTTTTCTGTTCGCCGTCGCGTTGTATGGGGTCTACGGGATCTCCGCATTCATGGCCCATCCTGATTGGTTGATGGCGGCCAAGAGCACCGTGATCCCAAGTTTTCAAATGAATGCGCCATATCTCTTGATGTTGACCGCACTGATCGGGACCACGATTGCCCCCTGGCAATTCTTTTATATGCAGGCGAGCTTTGTTGAAAAACGCGTCGGTCCGAAGCAATACAAGCAGGCGCGCTTGGACGTGCTGATTGGCACGATCACCTGCATGATCGTTGTTTTTTTCATCATCGTGTGCACGGCCGCGACTCTTCACAAATCAGGGCAGCTAGAAATTGCCGATGCAGGTCAGGCCGCGAAGGCATTGCTTCCGCTGGCAGGCAAGTGGGCGGCGTATGTCTTCGCATTCGGATTGTTCAATGCTTCTATATTCGCTGCCAGTGTTCTGCCTCTTTCGACCGCTCATGTAGTTTGTGAAGGATTGGGCTTCGAGGCCGGAATCGACCACAAATTCAGCGAAGCGCCGATTTTCTACTGGCTCTATACAGTATTGATCGCAGTCGGTGCTGGTATCGTTCTGATTCCACATGTCAACACGTACAAGATTCTCGTCTATTCCCAGGTTGCGAATGGTATCTGGCTTCCCGTCGTGGTGATTTTTCTTGTACTCCTCGCGAACCGGCGCGACCTTCTGGGCGACCGGGTGAATTCCAAGACGTTTAACGTGATCGCTTGGACGACAAGCATCCTGATGATTATCCTCACCATCATTCTTGTTTTTGCGTCAATTTTCCCAAATAAACTGGGCGGCGTACCCGGAATGTGACATTGCCTTTGCCGATAGATGTGCCCTTGCGCGCATTGCGCCCCCTCGGGGCCTGTGTTAACTTTGTCCGGCAAAGAAGGTGAACGCGACTTGGCTCCTGTGAAGGCTATCGAACTCCTCAAGACCAAGCAGCGCGAGGAAACGCGCCTGCTCGAGCAGCTCGATACCACGCGTTTTCCCAATCACATCGCCATCATTATGGACGGGAACGGCCGCTGGGCGCAGCGCCGCCATCTGCCCCGAATCGCGGGGCACCGCGCAGGCGTTGCCTCCGCTCGCCAGGTGATTGAGAGTTGCGCGCGCCTCGGCATCCAGGCTCTCACTCTCTATGCCTTTTCCATGGAGAACTGGCGCCGCCCCAAGACCGAAATTGATTTCCTGATGCGCTTGCTGCGCGAATATCTCCGCAAGGAATTGCCGGAAATTCATCGCAATAACATCCGTCTCGTAGTGATTGGCCGGCTCGACCATTTGCCCGAGGCTGTCCGAAGAGATGTGCAGGAGGCCATGGACTTTACGGCGAAGAATTCAGGCATGAAGCTCGCGGTGGCCTTGAATTACGGCGGCAGGGCCGAGCTTGTGGACGCGTTCAACTCAATTCTCAATCATGTCCGCAACAATGGCGCGACATTTCCGCCCGTGGATGAAAAAACAATTTCCGACCACCTGTATACCGCCGGGCTGCCCGATCCCGATCTGCTCATCCGGACGAGCGGCGAGATGCGCGTAAGTAATTTTCTGCTCTGGCAGATCGCTTACGCGGAAATCTACGTAACAGAAACTCTGTGGCCTGACTTCAATCGCGCGCGGCTGCTCGAAGCGCTTCTCGAATTCCAGAAACGCGAACGCCGTTACGGCGGCCTGAACGCGCCGCCCACGCGCCAAACCGCTTGATGCGCGGCGTCAATCCTGCTCCGGCGGGATTCCTCTCGTGATACATTTGCCCGGGCTTCAACCACGCCCACATCGCCAATGACCGTAAAGCGCATTCTCACAGCGGTTGTGCTCATCCCCTTTTTTTGGGCGATCGCCTGGTTCGCTCCCACGTCCGTTGTTGCCGTGGTCGCGTCCGCCGTCATGCTTCTCGCGCTGCTCGAATTGTTTTCGCTGGGCGATCGTGTTGGCCTGCACGGCCACCGGATCTGGACTGGTCTGTGCGCGTTGGCAGTTTTCTTCGCGCAATGGTTGGCCTCAACCGAACAGACTCTTTCCCTGGCTGGCGGCGAGCGCCTCGTGCGCGCTACGAATGCAATCGGCGCTTCCACCATCGAATGGATTCTGATTGTTTTTGTTTTGGGCTCGACAGCCATCGTGCTTTTCGGCAGACAGCCAGTTGTGGAATCCTTCGGCGGACTTTCCGTCAGCGCCGCGGCAATGGTTTTCCTAGTGCTGCCTCTCTCTACTGTGGTCCGCATTCATGGCGCGTTTCACGTCGGCAAGCGGCTCTTGCTTTTTACACTGGCTATTGTCTGGGTTGGCGACACGATGGCTTATTTTGTGGGCCGCAGCATTGGACGTCTTTCGATGGCGCCACACTTGAGCCCGAAAAAAACTTGGGAAGGCGCGATCGGAAATCTTGCGGGGTCCGTGATTGTTGCGCTCGTCGCCCAGCGATGGCTTGACATTCCTCTGCGGCATTTGATTGCCATGGCCGTTCTCGCAAATATTGCGGGGCAGGGAGGCGATTTACTCGAGTCGGCATATAAACGCAGCGCCGGCCTGAAAGAGTCCGGCACTCTACTCCCCGGCCACGGTGGAATGCTCGACCGGATTGACGCACTGATTCTTGCCGCGCCCGTGGTTTGGTACTATTTCAACTGGCTTTCTGCGAGCCGGTGAGCGAATCTCCAATTGCCGCCGGAAGGCTGCGCGCCAAATACGCATGAAACGAATCGGCATCCTCGGCTCGACGGGATCCATTGGTCGCCAATGTCTCAAAGTGGTCGAATCTCTGCCCGACCGTCTCCAAGTGGTTGCCCTGGCTGCCGGCTCGAACCTCGATGAACTTGCCGGGCAAATCCAGCGGCACAAGCCGGGTCTTGTTTCGGTTGCGGATTCCGCCAAGACTTCCGAGCTCGCTGCGCGCCTCCGAGCCGCAGGCTTCAATCCACTCCCGGAAATTCAATATGGCCCGGCAGGTAACCGCGCGGTTGCCACGCACCCGGATGCGGAGGTTCTAGTTTCTGCCGCGGTCGGAGTCGTTGGCCTGGAAGCGACCTACGCCGCAATTGTCGCGGGCAAGCAGGTCGCCCTCTCGAATAAAGAAGTCCTCGTGGCAGCCGGCGAATTGGTGATGGCGGCCGCAAAGAAGGCGGGCGTCGAAATCCTGCCCGTGGATAGCGAGCACAACGCCGTCCACCAGTGTCTGCGCGCGGGCACTCATGGCGAAGTCCGCCGGCTCGTCCTGACTGCCTCGGGCGGCCCGTTCCGCAAAACTCCCCTTGCTGAAATCGCCTCCGCGACACCTGAGCAGGCTCTCGCGCATCCGAATTGGAAGATGGGCCAGCGCATCACGATTGATTCGGCCACGCTCGTCAATAAAGGGTTCGAGGTGATTGAGGCTCACTGGCTTTTCGGTATGCCTCTTGAAAAAATTGAAGTGGTCATTCATCCTCAATCCACGATTCACTCCATGGTGGAATTCGTGGATAGTTCGGTTCTGGCACAGCTCGGGCCTACGGACATGCGCATGCCGATTCAATATGCGCTAACCTATCCCGAGCGGATTGAATCTAAAGAAGTGATGCTCGATTGGGGAAGCCTACGGCGGCTGGATTTTGAGAAGGTGTCCACCCGGCGATTCCCGTGCCTCAAGCTTGCGCGAGAGGCGCTGCGGCGCGGTGGTATTTTGCCCGCGGCGTTCAACGCCGTGGATGAAGTTGCCGTCGCGGCTTTTCTGGCTGGCCAGATGAAATTTGGCGGCATTCCGCGCGTTATAGAAGAAGTACTCGGTCGCATGCCCCGTTCGCGGTCCATGAGCATCGCAGATGTACTGGCGGCTGACTTGGAAGCGCGCCGCCTGGCTGTCGAGGAGATCCGCAAACTGGATCGCGCCGCCTAGAAATTGGCTGGACACAAGTTTTATTTTAGAAGGGATGAAGAGTCGTGGCTCACATCTTAAGTTCTTTGAGCAGCGTCGGATATATTTTGATCGCCATATTTTCCCTCGGGTTGGTCGTGATTATTCATGAGGCAGGCCACTTTCTTGTCGCGCGATATTTCGGCGTGCGCGTGGATGTGTTTTCATTTGGATTCGGGCCTCGCCTGCTGGGTATCAAGCGCGGCCCCACGGACTATCGCATCAGCGCTTTGCCGTTTGGCGGTTACGTTCGCATGGCGGGTGACAATCCTTCCGAAGAGCGCGCCGGAGCGCCGGACGAATTTCTCTCCAAGCCGCGTTGGCAGCGCATGCTGATCGCGGTTGCAGGCCCGGCCATGAATTGCGTACTCGCAATCGTAATGTTCGCTTTCATTTTTGGTGGGGCGTCGCAGGCTCCTATTTATTCAGACAAGCCGGTAGATGTGGTGGCTGTGAAGAAGGATTCAACGGCAGACAAGGCCGGGATCAAGCCGGGAGACAGGCTGGTTTCGATAAATGGCACCGAGAATCCGACATGGGACCGTGCAAGTTGGGAAGCAAAACTCACCGCGCCAAATATTTTGATTCCGGTCTCGATTGAACGTCAGGGACAACTCATCTCAACGAATGTTCCTTCAAGCATGATCGAAGCAGACATGTTCGGCGAGCCGGCCGATAGAATTGTGGTGTATTCGATTACTCCTGATTCACCTGCGCAGAAGGCGGGTCTTCATCCTGGCGACGAGATTGTTTCAGTGAATGGCGAACACTTGCAAGCATTTCGCCAATTTGTGATGGCGCTCGATATCCATGGAGACCGGCCAATTGAAATTGGAATCCTGCGCAACGGTCATCCTGAAAACATTCACCTGCGGCCAGTCAAGAAGGATTACGGCGATGGACTTGGGATGCGTTGGACAGTTGGCTTTCTGCCGGAAGGCATGCCTGATAAGCACACAGTGAAAAAGGGTGTGGTGGAATCGGTCGAGTTTTCACTTTGGTTCAGTGGTCGGCTATGCCAACAATTCATGCAGACGATTGGTCAGCTATTTGTTGGCAAGGCTTCCCCGAAACAATTTCTTGGGCCCCTTGGAATCGTAACCTATTCAGGTCAAGCCGCTCGGGCGGGGAGTCGAAATCTCTCCATCTGGATGGCCCTGATTAGTTTGAACTTGGCGGTCCTGAACCTTCTGCCAATCCCGATTCTTGATGGCGGGCACATATTGATGCTTGCAATCGAAAGTGTAATTCGTCAGGACCTCAGCCTGAAAACGAAAGAGCGCTTCATTCAGGTCGGCTTCGTCTTCATTTTGCTGATCTTTGCATTCGTGATGTACAATGACGTTTTACGAATGTTTACGCATTCATAGCGCACCGGTTTCACATGGCACTGATTTCCGGCCTGCAAGGTCTGCATATGTCTTCTCCCCATACACAGCGCGTCTCCAGCGGCGAGCGCATTAACGCTCATGACGCTCCCGGTCGCCTGCAAGCTGCTCTAGCGAAGCGAGGGGTCCGGCTCACCCGCCAGCGCCGCGTCTTGCTTCAGGTGATGGACAGCGCCGAGCGCCACCTCGATGCCGGCGCCATCCTTGAGCGCGCGCAGCGCATTGATTCGCAAATCCACCGCGTCACCGTCTACCGCACGATTGATATGCTCAAGAAGATGGGATTGATTGACGAGCTGGACCTCTTGCATATCCACGGTGAGCAGCACTTCTACGAAAGCCATGGCCCGCGCGACCACATCCATGTCGCTTGCCTGCGCTGCGGGAAGGTCAGGGAAGTGGAGAGCCGCCTCTTCGAGCAAATGAAGCGTCAGATCGAGCAGGATTGCCAGATTAAAATTACCGTTACGCGCACCGAAATCGGCGGCTACTGTGCCGATTGCAAACCTTAGCCTTTCTTCGAAACAGTCCTAGCGGATACAGCTGAAAGAATCCCTACGAGCGATGTGGATGGGAATTGGTTCTGATGCCTCATTTCGCTGACTAGAAGTAAACATAACCACGGGTGTTGGATATTATCGGACGTATTGTGACGCCAAGAACTGGCTTCCCGATTCGATCACGATTCGCCGTAAACCAAACTATATTCAGGAGTTACGGGCGCTCGCCTTAGTGGCGGGTTCTCGAAGTCTGAAGAACTCTTTCGCTTGCTGGATATCTCTCTTAATTTGACCCCGCAGGGCTTCAGGAGAGGGAAATTTCATTTCGTCTCGCAGTCGCTTACAGAAGTGGAGCTCCATATTTTCCGTGGGGGAGGCAATTTGCCTATCGAGCACAAAGGATTCGATGGAAAGGGCAGTTCCGTCAAAAGTAGGTCGCGTGCCGATGTTTGTTACCGACGGCAAGGGATCGCCCCCTAGGGAGCTCTCCGTCACGTACACACCTTTCACTGGCAGCAGCTCCTGGTCCGCCTTCAAGTTCAACGTCGGAAAAAGAATGTTGCGGCCGCGCCCTTCTCCGCTCACCAAGGCGCCGCTCAGCGCAAAGGAATGCCCGAGCAGCGCCGCAGCCTCTTCGATTCGCCCTTCCGCAACCGCGCAGCGGATTGCCGTGCTGGACACCACAATTCCGCCCGCCTCAGCCGCGGAAGCTATCTCAACCGTGAAGTCATTTCGCTTGCCAAGTTCCTGCAGGAGCATTACGTCCCCCGCCTGCTTGTATCCGTAGCGGAAACTTGCGCCGACAAGGATTCTGCTTGATCTTACTGTGTCCACAATCACAGTCTTCACAAACTCTTCAGCAGGGAGCTTCGCGAGATCTTCGTCAAATGGAAGAACGAGCGCTGCGTCCAACCCCAATCGTTCAAACCCCGCAAGCCGGTCGTTCAAAGTCATGATGAGTGCAGGCGCGCTGCCCGGGCGCAGTACCTTCATCGGGTGGGGATGGAAAGTGATCGCTGCGGCAATCGCGCCTTCACTTTGCGCGCGCTCGACAACCGTATCCAGAATCCGCTGGTGGCCGATGTGCAATCCATCAAAGTTGCCAACGGACACCACCGCCCGCCGCCCGCCATCCACAACGCGCGGCCACTCGGCCAGCGATCTCGCGACGCGGAGCGCCATCAGACGTCGTCCTTCATCAGACTACCACCTCGATTCGCAAACCATCGTACGCAAGTTGCACATGCGGAAATCCGGCCCTCCGCAGCCGCTCGTTTGTCTCCCGGTGCGGCAATTCGTGCGAAATGTGTGTGAACCAGGCCCGGCGCGGCTGAAGTTCCTTCACAATTTCGAGCGCCTGTTCCACCGTCAGATGCATCGGATGCGGCGTGTCCCGCAGAGCGTCCATCACCAGGTCATCCAGGCCACGCACAAGCGCCTTCGATTCCTCAGGCAGGCGGCTGAAGTCCGTTAAATAGGCCGCGCTGCCAATTCGGAAGCCGAGGACGGGCGTGCCGCCGTGGTCAAGAGCGATGGGCATAAATTTCACGCCCAGCAGCTCAAATGCGCCGGAAATTGTATGCAACACCACTTCGGGGATCGTGCTCGGCGCAGGCTTGCCATCGAACGCGTATGAAAAAGTTCTACGCAAAGTATCAAGAGTCTCTGCCGAGGCATACACGGGCAGCGGTGCTTTTTGACGCATGTTATACGGACGGATATCGTCGAAGCCGAGGATGTGGTCCGCGTGGCCGTGCGTAAAAACTATCGCGTCGAGCCGCTGGACGCCCTCGCGCAGGCACTGCACGCGAAAATCCGGGCTGGTATCAATCACCACGTTGTGCCCGTCGCGCGTCAGCAGCACCGAAGGCCGCGTGCGCTTGTCGAGCGGTTCTGTGGATTGGCACACGCGGCAGGGGCAGGCGAGCGTTGGGACCCCCATCGAAGTGCCGGAACCAAGCACGGTCAATTGCATTTGCGATTTGCCGGAAGATGGTGCGGAGGGCACGGGCGGTCAGGGACGAGTCTTCGCCTTTTCCTTCATGGCGGCTGCCGCGGCCTTTGAGATTTCCATGTAGGAAAGTTTCAGGCTGCCGAGTACTTCGAGCAGGATTTTCTCATCTTCGGTGGCCAGGTTTCCGCGGGTGGTGTCGCGCAGTGCGTCGAGCATGTCAATCATCTCCCGCGCGCCATCGAGGTCAAGCATCGGCTGGCCGGTGCGCGGGTCGGCATATCCGCCCATCAGCATCGCCGCATTCCGCGCCATGAAGTCCACCAGCATCTGGAAATGGTGGTTTGGACTCGCCCCAAAACCCGCACCCGCATCAGCGGCCGCACCCTGCGGTGGCCGGGCGTCAACCGTGCCTGTTGGCGCAGGCTGCGCCGAATTCGCGGTGCCCGCCGCGGTCTCGGATCCAGTTAGGATTTGCTTCGGCGCCTGCTTCGCGGCCTTTGCGGCGGCCAAATCAGCGGCGGCGTGATCGCGCTCGGTCTGTTCGGCGACATCCTTGCGCATCTCCCCCGACTCATTGAAGAGGCGGCGGTCAACTACCTTAAAAGATTCTTCGTGCTTCGGTTCGGCCAAGGGAGCCCCTCAGAAAGGCGAACTAATTCAATCAACGCGATGTAATCAACAGTTTATCACCCGCGAAGCCCCGCGGACAAGGCGGCGCTCACGTTGGTTAGGCCGGGTTGCGCGAAATCTTTCCTCGTGGAAGAATGCCGCAATGCCAATCACGAAAAAGCATCGCGCATTCGGATTGTTTGTTGCATTGCTCATGATTTCGTTTCTTTCCGCAGCTTTGGCGATTGCGCAAACCATGCGCCCCGAAGCCGAAAGAAATCTCGCGCGGGAGATCTACAAAGAGTTCATCGAGATTCAGTCCGGTTTCACGACTGGTTCAACCACTCCCGTCGCAGAAGCGGCAGCACGGAGATTGCGGGCCGCCGGATTTCCGGACTCGGACATTTTCATCGGCGGCGCCAGCCCCAAGAAAATGAATCTCGTCGTCCGCTATCACGGCACTGGCCAGCGCAAACCTATCCTTCTCCTAGCGCACGAAGACGTCGTGGAGGCCCTCCGCGCGGATTGGAGCACGGACCCCTTCCAATTCATCGAGAAGGACGGATTCTTTTACGGCCGCGGCACCGGAGACGACAAAGCGCAGGCCGCCGTGTGGATCGCAAACTTAATTCGTTACAAGCAGGAAGGCTTCAAGCCGGATCGCGACATCATCGTCGCGCTGACGGCGGATGAAGAGGGCGGCGGGCCATACAACGGCGTTCAATGGCTGATCAAGAATCACCGCGAATTGATTGACGCGGATTTTGTCCTAAATGAGGGCGGCAATGGAGTAAGCACGGGCGGCAAAAAAATCTCCAATGACGTGCAGGTCAGCGAAAAATACGTCCTCAATTTCCGCCTCGAAGTGCGCAACAAGGGAGGGCACAGTTCGCTCCCTGTTGCCGACAATGCGATCTACCACCTCGCCGGGGCTCTTTATCGCCTTTCCCAATTCGGTTTTCCGCTGAAGACAAATGAAGTAACCGCGGCCTATTTCAAGGAGCTCTCGAAAATCGAAACCGGCCCATTAAAAGATGATTTTGCACACGTCGCCGAAGGCTCGCAAGAGGCCATGAAGCGCGTTGCGGCGGCCAGCCCAACCTATAACTCGGCGCTCCGCACCACATGTGTGGCAACGCAGCTGGAAGGCGGCCACGCTGTGAATGCCTTGCCGCAACTCGCCGCGGCGACTGTGAATTGCCGTGTGTTACCGGAAGACTCCGTGGAATTCGTCCAGAGCACGCTGAAAAAAGTTTTCGACGATGATCAGGTCACCATGCAAATTCTTGGTGAAGTGAACAAAGGCCCGTCCTCGCCCTTGCGTCCCGATGTCCTGAACGCTATTACTGCGGCTACGAACAAAATCTGGCTCGGCGTTCCGGTGGTCCCTTTCCAGGTTGCGGGCGCCACGGACGGAAAATATCTTCGCGAAATTGGCATCCCAAGCTATGGAGTTCAAGGGTTCTTCTACGACCGCGACGACATCCGCTTTCACGGCCGCGATGAGCGCCTCGGGGTCGAATCTTTCTACGAGGGCCAGGCGTTTCTGTACGAACTCGTGAAAGCTTTGGCGAAGCTTACGAATTAGCGCAGCATGAATAAGCGACGCAAAACTAAATCTCCTGGGCGCAGAAACAGCGCCGTCGCGGCATCGCGCGAAAAGAGTGAAGGCCGCGCAGGGAAACTTTTTGCCGACCTCGTCGCGCTCCAAGCGCGCTTGCTGGCCCCGAACGGCTGCCCCTGGGATCGGGAGCAGACCCACGATTCGTTGCGCACCTACCTCATCGAGGAGGCCTATGAAGTCCTCGACGCGCTTGAATCGGGCGATGCCGATAAATTCGCCGAAGAGCTGGGCGATTTGCTGCTTCAAATTATTTTTCATTCAGCACTGGCCTCGCAGGCCGGGCGCTTCGATGTCTCCGATGTAATCGAGCGGATCCACACGAAAATGGTTCGCCGCCATCCGCACGTTTTCGGCAAAGATAAGGCTGGCACCGCAGCGCAAGTGCTCAAGAATTGGGAGCAGCTCAAAGTCGAAGAGCGCCGCGCCGAGCGCGCCGGCAAAATCAAATCCGCAAATGGCGGCGACGAAGCCGGACCGTCCTCACTCCTCGATGGAATTCCGCACACACTTCCCGCTGTCCTCGAGGCCTACCAGGTTACTCGTCGCGCCGCGCGCGTCGGGTTTGACTGGACGGACATTTCAGGAGTTCTCGAAAAGCTTCGCGAAGAAAGCTCCGAACTCGACCGCGCCATTTCCGTTGGAAACGCCCTCGAAATCGAATCCGAGGCCGGAGACCTCCTGTTCGCAGCGGTAAACGTCGCGCGCTTCCTGAAGCTCGATCCGGAAATCGCGCTCAAGAAAGCCAACCGCAAGTTCATTGCGCGCTTTCAGCAAATGGAAACGCAAGCCGCCGCAGAAGGCCGCAAGCTTGCCGACATGAACGCTGCCGAACTCGACGCTCTTTGGAATCGGGCGAAGTCGGGGGAAGCCAAGCCGCCACTGGTGAACTCTCGAAAGGGAAGGGCAGGGGCTGCGTGATGACGGCTCCCACCAAAGCGGGCGAAATCTCCGTCCGCCATTGCCACGGCATCGAGGAATTCAAAGTTTGCTTTGATCTGCAGCAATCCACTTGGGGCAAGTCCGACATAGACATCCCCGTGCCCATGTTCGCAGTAGCCGCCGAAACCGGCGGTCAGGTCCTCGGCGCATTCGATGGCGACCGCATGGTCGGCTTCACGCTCGCCATTGCCGGTTGGCGCGACGGCCACGCGTTCCTCCATTCCCACATGACCGCCGTCCTCGAGGACTATCGCGACCGCGGCATCGGCCGCTGCCTGAAACTCTTTCAGCGCGACGACGCACTCGCGCGCGGCATCGGCCTTGTCGAGTGGACCTTCGATCCGCTGGAGGTAAAGAACGCCTACTTCAATCTCATGCGTCTCGGCGCCATCGCGCGCCGCTATCTCCCGAATGTTTACGGCGTCACATCGAGCCCGTTGCACGGCGGCATCCCCACGGATCGCCTTGTCGCGGAATGGTGGCTCGCATCGCCCCGCGTAGAAGCAATTCTCGCTGGCCGCGCGAACGCGCCGGACCAGGCCGCGCACCAACCCGCGCCCTCGCAAGAGCGCGCCCAAATTCTAGTGCCCGCCGACCTACCCGAGCCGCGCCAAAGCGATCTCGGCAAATCGGTGGCAATCCAATCGAAGATTCGCGAACAATTTCAGAATTGGATCGCCAAGGGCTACGCCGCAACTCGAGTCGAAAGAAGCGCCGACGGCGCCCGCTATATCCTCGAACCCTGGAAGGACTCAGCCTAAAGCCGGGCGCCAACTATGAAAATCACCCGCATAACACTTCGCGAGATTCAGATGCCGCTCCTGCATCCCTTTGAGACCAGCTTCGGCGTCACAACCCTCCGCCGAATCCTGCTCGTCGAGGCCGATGTGGATGGAGTTTCCGGCTGGGCCGAATGCGTTGCAGCCGAAACTCCCTTCTATTCACCGGAGACGATCGAGACCGCCTGGTCCATCCTGAAAAATTTCGTCTGGCCCGTCTTGAAAGAGAGCCGCTTCGATTCGGCGAATGATGTCTGGGGTTTAATGGAACGCGTCCGCGGGCACAACATGGCGAAAGCCGGCATCGAAGCCGCCATCTGGGACGCGGAGGCCAAGCAGAAAGGAATTCCTCTCTGGAAACTTCTCGGCGGCGAGCGCCAGGAGCTCCCCACGGGCGTCTCCATCGGCATAAAGCCCAGCCTCGACGCCCTCGCTGAAGCGGTAGGGAAGGAGTTGGCCGCCGGTTACCAGCGCATCAAAATCAAAATCAAGCCGGGCTGGGACGCCGAACCAGTCCGAATGTTGCGTGAAAAATTCCCGCGCATCCGCCTGATGGTTGACGCCAACTCCGCCTACACCCTCGCCGACCTGCCGCTTCTCCAGCAGCTCGAGGGCTATCACCTCATGATGATTGAGCAGCCGCTCGGCTGGGACGACATCTTCAGCCACGTCGAACTCCAGCGCCACCTGCAAACACCAATCTGTCTCGACGAATGTATCCACGAGGTGGAGCACGCGCGGGCCGCCATCGAACTCGGCGCATGTCGCATAATAAACATAAAGCTCGGTCGCGTCGGCGGCCACAATCGCGTTCGCGCGATTCACGACCTCTGCCGGCAGCACAGCACCCCCGTTTGGTGCGGCGGAATGCTCGAATCCGGGATCGGCCGCGCGCACAACATCGCGCTAAGCACGCTGCCCAATTTCACGCTTCCCGGCGACGTTTCCGCCAGCCGCCGCTACTGGAAAGAAGACATCATCGAGCCGGAAGTCGAAGTGACGCCGCAGGGCACGATTTACGTCCCACAAGGCCCGGGCATCGGCTATGCGCCGCGCCTTGACCGCATCGAAAGACTAACGGTCGCTAAAGAAGTTCTTCAATAACGAACCGACATCAGGATTCCTCGCGTGTTGTTAGCAAATCGAAATGTCCGCGTTAGGTAGCAAGTGATGTGTCCGCTTTTGATTTTCCTTCTGCTCCTCAAACTACATTCACCGCGCCGTCGTCGGGGCTGTGGGAAAGTGGGGATCCCGCGGTTTGCGCGGGATTCCCAAGCGCAGCGTCTTTTCCACAGCCCTTTTCCGCCGCCGATTTCGGTTCGTTATTTTCGCCAGCAAACTGTCCGACACACTGGGGTCCGTAATACAAACTCAGCCGCCCATCCAGATGTTCGCACACCGTCACCCGGCAACCCGCCAGCGTCCCGCGCCAGCGCACCCGTTCGATCTGCAACGTCCGGCCGCCCCAACTCACCGTGTTGTCTCGGTTCACCACCCGCTCCTGCTGCAGCGAGAAGACCCGGTCCAGATCTTTCCCGGTCGCCGGCACAAAGGCGCTGACCGGTTCCGTCGCCGCCACAGCGAATTTCCGGTTGAACTCCGCGATATAGCTCTCGCCGAGAAAACGGTTGGCTTCTTCGATCGTCGCGATCCCGCGCAGCCGCAACTCTTGCGGCAGCCGCCGCTGCCAGGTGCCGAAGTTCCGCTCGCTTCGTCCACGTGCTTGCGGCGAGTAGGCCGGAATCATCTGAATCCTCAAATCACTCAACGCCCGCCCCACCTGCGTTAGCCGCTGCCGGTCCACCGGCTCTCCGGCTTTCGGGGTTACCCAGAAATGGCTTGCCCGGTCGCTGTAAAGCGAGCAAAACACCCCTTGCCGCTCGACCACTTCGCGCAACGCGATCATCACCGTCGGTGTCGATTCCTCCTCGACCAACTGCGCGTAGTACACCTCGCTGGTCGCATCGTCCAGCACCACGATCAAGTCGTGCCACTGCTGGCCCAGCCAGCGATGCTTGCTGCCGTCGATGTGCAGCATCATCCCGGCCATCGGTCTTCGTTCGCGCCGCCGCCGGTGCAGGCCCCGCTGCCGTTCTTTCGCCACCAGTCCGGCGCCTTGCAGCGCCAGCTTCACCCAGGTGTAGCTGAGCCGGATGCCGTGCTCCTCCTCGAGCTTCTCGTGAAAATGCTTCACGCTGAAATCGGAATACTTCTCCCGGTACAAAACCAACACCTTTTCGACCACCTCCAGCTTCACGCGCTTCGGAGAAGGTGTTCCCGTCCGGCGATCCCACAGTCCGTCATAGCCGAACCGCTGATAGCGCCAATACAGCCGCCGCATCTGCCGCGGACCGACGCGCAACACCTGGGCCGCTTGAAGCCAGGTCATCTGCTTGCCGATCACCCGCAAAATCACTTCTTGTGCTTTCATCGCCCGCTCCGTCGCAGCTCTGGAGTAGCTCATCACGCCCACCTCCGGACCGGAGGTCTACTCCAAGCCGCCTGTGTAAAGCGGACATTTCATCTGCTAATAGACCGGACATATCATGTGCTAACGACACATCAGGATTCCTCGCGTTGACGTAACCCCGCACGCATGTTAGTTTGCGCGCCATGTCTGCTGCCGACACAAATTCTCCAAAGCGCATCGCGCTCCTTCCCGGCGACGGCGTCGGCAAGGAAGTCATCGCCGAAGCCGCGCACGCGCTACGAGCTGTGGCCGCCGCGGGCAATCGCAAGCTCGAATTCACCGAGCTCGACTGGGGCGCCGACCGCTTCCTTCGCGACGGCACTACGCTCCCCGAGGGCGGCGAAAAAATGCTCCGCGAGAAATTCGACGCTGTGCTCCTGGGTGCGCTGGGCGATCCGCGCGTCCCCTCGAATAAGCACGCCGCCGACATCCTCCTCGGCCTGCGCTTCAAGCTCGACCTCTTCATCAACGCGCGCCCTGTTGAATTGCTCGATGCATCTCTCACGCCGCTGCGCGACCGCCAGCCGCGCGACATCAATTTCATGGTTTTACGCGAGAACACCGAAGGCCTTTACGTCGGCGTCGGCGGCATCTTCAAGAAGGGAACGCCTGACGAGATCGCGCTGCAGGAAGACGTCAACACGCGCAAGGGCGTCGAGCGCATCATCCGCCACGCCTACGAGTACGCGCGCCGCAACAAGCTCACTCGCGTTTGCATGAGTGACAAATCAAACGCGCTCAATTTCGCGCACGATCTCTGGCAGCGCGTGTTCGCCGAAGTCCGCAAGGAATATGCGGAGATCGAATCGCGCCACCTTTACATTGACGCGCTCGCCATGGAAGTCGTCCGCGACCCCTCGCAATTCCAGGTCATCGTCACTTGCAATCTTTTTGGCGACATCATCAGCGACCTTGGCGCGCAACTCGCCGGCGGCATGGGAATGGCGCCTTCCGGCAACATCCATCCGGGGCAGGTCTCTATTTTCGAGCCGGTCCACGGCTCCGCACCAAACATCGCCGGTAAAAATCAGGCGAACCCAATCGCATCGGTGCTCGCCTCATCGATGATGCTCGAACACATCGGCTGGCCCGGGGAAGCCGCCACGCTCCTCGCCGCCGTCCGCGCTTCCGTTGCCGCCAAACAGACCACACGCGACATCGGCGGCCCGCTCGGCACCCGCGAAGCAGGCGAATGGCTTACAAACTGGATTTCGAAGCAGGGAATTGCCCGGAATTCTTAATATGCTGGCGAATTGCTAACGCACCGCTTTACTGCCAGCCCGGCAATGACGCCGAGTGCAAAGCCCCCGATATGCGCCCAGAATGCGACCCCACCCGCTTGAGCCGTGCCCAGCGATCCGATTCCGCTGAAAAACTGAATGAGGAACCAAATCCCGATCACCACAACCGCCGGCAATCGCACGGTGAAGAAAAAGACAACAAGTATGACCAGTGTCAAAATGCGCGCTCGCGGATAAAGCACCAGGTATGCGCCCATCACACCCGCAATGGCGCCGCTCGCGCCCACCGCTGGAAGATTCGAGCCCCAATTTGCGATGACGTGGGTGACGCCCCCGGCCAGGCCGCACGCAAGGTAGAAGATTAAATACCCGAAATGGCCGAACGCGTCCTCTGTATTGTCGCCAAAGACCCACAGAAACCACATATTCCCGATGATGTGCAGCCACCCGCTATGAATAAACATCGAGGTGAATAGCGGCTGCAGCGCAAGGCCCAGGCCATGGCCTGTTTGCAGTGCAGCTCCCACGTGCGATGGCACCATTCCATACATCATCATGAATGCGACTTGATGGCGCGGGCCCAACGATAGCTCGTGAATGAACACGATCACGTTTGCCGCGATCAAAAGCACGTTCATTATGGGAAATCTTAAGCGCGGTAGGTCGTCATACAGTGGAATCATGCAGCCTGCTTCGCCTCCACAAGGTAAGCAAACTTATACGCTTCTACCCCTTGAATTCACGCGCGGAGAAGAGCTGAGGATAAGTCGTGCCCTTGCGCATCAATTCCCGAATCTGCGTCAAGGGCGCAATCCCGCCCCGAGCCCCCATTGCCTTGCAATTCAGGGCCGCCGCCGCGCACGAAAACGCGAGCTGTTCATCAAGCGGCCATCCGGCAAGTTGCGCGTACACAAACGCGCCGTGAAAGATGTCGCCCGCGCCGGTTGTGTCCACTGTCTCCACCACATACGCGGGGTTGTATCGAAATCGTTGGCCGTCCCAGGCAAGTACGCCACCTCGCCCCAGCGTCGCCGCGGTTAGCTGATTCCGAAATCTTTTCTGAATTGCAGGCAGCGCCTTTAGCAAATCCTTCTCTCCGGTTAGACGGGCAGGGAATTCCTTTGAGGTGACGGTGTAATCTACATTCTCAAGTAATACTTCAACTCCTGGATAAAGATTATCAAGGTCGGAAGTGACTGGAATCCCGGCTTCGCGCGCCCACCGAGCGGCCATTGCAGCGGCAACTGTGTCATGACCATCCACCAAAAGTGCCCTGGCGTTCACGATCCATTCGCGCTGGATGTCCTCAGGGTTCAACGTCATCTCCGCCGTTCGATTCCAGAGCACCGTTCTCTCCCCGCTTGGCACATCCACCAGAATGAATGCGGTTTGACTTTGGGCTCCCGGAACTTCAGCGAGGCGCGCCTCCACCCCAGCCTTCTCAAACTCCTTGCGTTGCAGTTTGCCCGCGAAATCATCGCCCACCTTTCCGACGTATCGCGTCTTCAGTCCCCATTTCGCACAAGCCACTATTGCCGAAGCCACCTGTCCCCCCGGAAGGACAATGCTTGAAAGAAACTCTACCTTGGATTCGATGGTAGGGAACTGCGGCAGCCGGATCAACGTGTCGGTTGCATTGATTCCCGCGCCGACTACATCCACGGTTTTTGCGTTCCGCGCGCTCATGCAGGCACTCTAGCGAACTCTGCCAAATTTGCAAAGTCATCTTGCGCCGAAAAAATTTCGCGCGCTTGCGTTTCTCGTTTGCTTCGCGGCAACCGCTGTGGTAAGTAAGTTTGATATGTTTTTGTCATGCGATGAAGTAATGATGTGATGCGATGCGTCCGGTCCTTGCGCGTGGTGTCGGCGCGCCGACAGCTCAATGCCGCTAAAGGAGTCTGAGGCCATAGTCCTCCGTAGTTTTCCGCTCGGGGAAGCCGACCGGCTCGTGAGTTTTCTTTCGCGGACCGAGGGGCGCCTGCGCGGCGTGGCTCGCGGCGCGCGCCGCACCAAGAACCAGTTTGGCTCGACGCTCGAAATTCTCTCGCACGTCCGCATCTGGTTTTACGAGCGCGAGACTCGCGACCTGGTTCGCATCAGCCAGTGTGAATTGGTCGAATCGTTTTACGCGGCGCAGGGAGACTACGATAAAAGCATCGCCTTCGCGCTGATCAGCGAAGTCGTCGAAGCGGTTCTGCCGGAGCATGAAGCGGCGGATCCTGTTTTCCGGTTGGTGCTGGTTGTCACCCGCGCGATTTCTGAGGGGAAGGGGACCTGGACTCCGCTCTCTTATTTCGCGCTTTGGAGCGTGCGGCTCGCTGGCTGGCTGCCGTCTCTTGACCGTTGCGAGAATTGCGGCCGGGCCTTCACTCCAGCCGGCGCGTACATTCAGCCCACTGGAGAATTGGTTTGCGGCGACTGTAAGATCGGCGGGGAGTTCGTAACCGGGGAGACGCTTCAACTCGGCCGGAAGATTCTCGCCGAGAAACTTGAGGGGCTCTTGGAAACGCCACCACGCGAATCGGAATTGAGAGAAGTATTTCAGTTTTCGCTCGATATCATCGAGCGCGAAATCGATAAGGAGCTTTCCACAAGAAAGCTCGTGACAGGCGAATTTGAAATCTAAAGTAAAACTTGAACATAAGAAGTCCGGCTTGGATTTCCAGAATCTTATTTTCACCTTGCAGAAATTCTGGGCTGATGCCGGATGCATTCTGCAGCAACCATACGATGTTGAGGTCGGCGCCGGCACGATGCACCCGGAGACTTTTTTCCGAGTGCTTGGCCCGGAGCCCTACCGCGTCGCCTACGTACAGCCCAGCCGTCGGCCCGCCGACGGTCGCTATGGTGAGAATCCCAATCGCCTCTACAAACACACGCAGCTTCAAGTCATCCTGAAGCCGACTCCATCGAATGCGCAGGACCTCTACCTCCAGAGCCTTCGCGCCATCGGCATTGACCTCGCCGCCCACGACGTCCGCTTTGAAGAAGACAATTGGGAATCACCCACGCTCGGCGCGTGGGGAATTGGCTGGCAGGTATTGCTCGATGGCTTGGAGATCACCCAATTCACTTACTTCCAGCAATCCGGCGGCGTGGATCTGGAATCTGTTTCCGTCGAACTCACCTATGGCCTCGAACGCATCGCCGCATTTCTCCAGGGAGTCGAAAGCGTTTACGATTTGCGCTGGACCTCTGGTCAAACTTACGGCCAGATTCGTCTTGCAGAAGAAGAACAGCACTCAGCATACAGCTTTGATCATGCGGACACCGTCGCGACTCGCCAGATCTTCGATCTCTACGAGAAGGAAGCACAGCGCCTCCTGAAGAGCTATCCAGCAAAAGACAACGCCGCTAAGCGCCGGTTCCCAATCCTTGCCGCCTACGATCTCTGCCTGAAGTGCTCGCACCTCTTCAACACGCTTGATGCGCGCGGAGCAATCTCAACAACGGAGCGCGCCGCTCTAATCGCGCGTGTTCGCCAGATCGCATGCCGTGTCGCTGCGCTCTATCTCGACCAGACCGCAAGCCGGAACGCCACTGCCCCTTCATTAATACTCGAAAATGGGGAAGGGGATTCAGCATGAAGAATTCCTCCGACTTCCTCTTTGAGATTGGCTGCGAAGAAATCCCCGCAGGGATGATCCCGCGCGCTTGCAGCGAATTGAAAGTAACACTTGAGAAATATCTTTCATCGGCTGGCATTCTTGAAAAGGATACGGTTGAAGTTTTTGGCGCGCCGCGCCGCTTGGTTGCCATTTGTAAATCGATTCGCCTGAAGCAGCCTGACACCGAGCGCGAAGTCACTGGCCCGCCCAAGTCCATCGCATATGACAATGTCGGCCAGCCGACACGCGCCGCAGAAAGCTTCGCCGTGAAGCAGGGAATTCCACTGACAAAATTGTTTATCGTAACGACGGCCAAAGGCGAATTCCTCGCCGGCAAATTGCTTACGCGTGGCCGCACAGCCGAGGCAATCATTGCCGAGATGCTTCCGCGCGCCGTCTCGGAAATTCCCTGGCCGCGTTCAATGTATTGGACTGCAAAGGACGGTTTCCGCTTCATCCGCCCCATCCGCTGGTGCGTCGCTCTTCTCGGCGGCAAGCCGCTAAGATTCGATATGGCGGGTGTCAAGGCCGGAAGGGAATCATCCGGTCACCGCTTCCTTGGCAAAGCCAAAATCGCGATTCCTAACGCGGCATCTTACGAAGGCGCTCTTCGCAAGAACTTTGTTTTGGTCTCCCCCGAAGCGCGCCGCAGGAAGATCGAAAAGGAATTGGCGGCTCAGTCCTCGCGCCGCGGCATGCGCCTCCATGAAGACAAGTTCCTTACTGACCTCGTGGTTTACTTGAACGAATATCCCACGGTTATTTCCGGCGACTTTGCTCCCGCGTTCCTCGAACTCCCCGAAGAGATTCTCATCACCGTAATGCGAGATCATCAAAAGTATTTCGCGCTTCGCTCGCTTGACGGCGCTCTTGCCCCCGCGTTCCTCGCGGTGATCAATCTCGATAAGGACCGCCACGGATTCATCCGCGCCGGGCACGAACGCGTCCTCCGCGCCCGCTTCGCCGACGCGCGCTTTTTCTGGGAGTCCGACCAGAAATGTCGGCTCGCCGACTATTTGCCCAAGCTCGCGAACGTCACCTACGAATCGCGTCTCGGCAGCTACGCAAACAAGGTCGAGCGCATGCGCCAGCTCGCCCGCTGGTTCGCCGAGCAATGGTTCGCACATGGCATCCATCAAGCGAGCGCCGCGAGCGCCGACCGTGCCGCAGAACTTTCCAAGTGCGATCTCGTAACCGGAATGGTCGGAGAATTCCCCGAACTGCAAGGAATTGTCGGAGGCCTCTACGCGGAATCTCAAGGAGAACCTGAAGATGTTTTCCGCGCGGTATACGAGCATTACAAGCCGGCGGGCCTTGAGGATTCCATCCCCGCCAATCTCACAGGCTGCGCTGTCGCTCTCGCAGATAAGATGGATTCGCTCGCGGGCTGCATCGCCGCGGGCCTGATGCCCACCGGTTCAAGCGATCCCTTTGGGTTGCGCCGAGCAGCGCTGGGAGTAGTGAAGATCATCTTTGATCGCAAGCTACCAGTCTCACTCTCTGCGGCCGTGTCCACCGCCTCGAAAGCGCTGGCGTCGAATCCGCCAAAAATTCACGCCAAGCCCGAAACCGAAAAGCAGGTGCTTGACTTCATCATTGATCGCGCGCGATTCGTGATGCGCGAACGCCTCGGTTTCACCTACGACGAAGTGAACGCCGTCCTCGCCGCCGGGTCCGACGATCTCGTGGACGCCGTGCGCCGCCTCGAAGCGTTGAAAGCGATTCGCCGGACAAAAAATTTCGAACCGCTCGCTGTCTCATTCAAGCGTATCCGCAAGATTCTCGAGAAAGCGGGCCCGCCTGAGAACTGGCGCTTGCCATCCGTTGACGCCCAGCTCTTCGTCGAAGATTCCGAGCGCGAGTTGCATCGCGCCGCCACCGCCGCAGCGATAGCGGCCCAAACCGGCAAGCGCGCAGGGAAGTACCGCGAGGCTTTGCAGGCAATCTCGGACATGCGCCCGGCGGTGGACCGCTTTTTCGATGACGTGCTCGTGATGACTGATGATGAACGCGTCCGGAAGAACCGGCTGACGCTTCTCGCGGAGTTGCTGAGAGAGTTTTCAACTATCGCGGATTTTTCAGAGCTCGCCGCAGGGGAGTCGCGCTAAATCCGCGCCAGTGAAAATATGAAGTCTTACTTGAATTATTTCAATTTACACATTCAATCTTGTCGGCGCGCCGACAAATCTTTATTGCATCGGCGCCCCCTTCATTTCCAAAAATCAAATCGGAGGAATCATCAGTGAGGAAATACGTCTATTTTTTTGGCGAGGGCGAATCAGAAGGCCATGGCGAAATGAAGGATCTTCTCGGCGGCAAAGGCGCGGGCCTTGCCGAAATGACGCGCATCGGATTGCCTGTCCCTGCCGGCTTTACAATCACCACCGAAACCTGCGACTACTACTTGAAGCACTCCCACAAATATCCATCGGAGCTCCGCACCCAAGTTGAAGCAAATCTCAAGCGTCTTGAGAAAGTGACAGGCAAGCGTCTCGGCGACCCGAAAAATCCACTCCTTGTAAGCGTTCGCTCCGGCTCGGCGCGATCCATGCCCGGCATGATGGAGACGATTCTCAATCTCGGCCTCAACGAGCGCTCCGTCGCCGCCCTCGCGAAAAATACGAAGAACGACCGCTTCGCATATGACGCTTATCGCCGCTTCGTCCAGATGTACGCAAGCGTAGTAATCGGTTTGCCCAAGGAAGAGCTCGAATCTCTCCTTCGTGACATGAAGACTCGCCGCGGATTCAAAGACGATACGCAGGTCAACGCCGAAGGCTGGCGCGAACTCCTCACTCAATACAAGCAGCATTTTCGCAAGAAGACCGGGAAGGACTTTCCCGAAGACCCGATGGATCAGCTCTGGGGCGCAATTGGCGCCGTCTTTGAGTCATGGAATGCGGAGAAGGCTGTCACCTATCGTCGCGTGGAGAAAATCACCGGCCTCCTCGGCACAGCGGTAAACGTCGTCCAAATGGTCTTCGGCAACACAGGCGACAACTCCGGCACTGGAGTCTGTTTCACGCGAGACCCCTCGACCGGCGAGAAAACTTTCTACGGAGACTTTCTCATCAACGCGCAGGGCGAAGATGTAGTCGCCGGCATCCGTCAGGTTATGCACCTCTCCGAGATGGCGCGTCTCATGCCAAAGGTGTACAAGCAGCTTGAGAAAGTTCGAGTAACACTTGAAAAGCATTATCGCGATATGCAGGACATGGAGTTCACCGTCGAAGACGGAACTCTCTACATGCTGCAAACCCGCACTGGCAAGCGTACTCCCTCCGCTACTTTCCGCATGGCTGTTGACATGGCCGGTGAGGGCCTCATCTCACGCGATGAGGCGATCCTGCGCGTGAAGCCAGAAGACATCGAGCGCCTCTTCTATCCCGTAATAGACAACTCAATCCCGCGCACGGATCTCGCCAAGCGAAAGCTGGCCACAGGCATTAACGCAGTCCCCGGTGCGGCGGCGGGCCGCGCAGTTTTCACCGCACATGAAGCGGAGGAATGGGCCGCGAGAGGCGAGAAGGTCATCCTGGTCCGAAAAGAGACCAGCCCTGAAGACGTTGGGGGAATGTTTGTCGCGCAGGGAATCCTTACCGCAACCGGCGGCAAGACCAGCCATGCGGCTGTCGTTGCACGCGGCTGGGGCAAGTGTTGCATCGTTGGGTGCGAGGCTCTCGACATTGATTACGACGCGAAAAGCATGGCCATCAAAGGCCATTCGGTAAAGCAGGGAGACTGGATCACGTTGGATGGAAATGATGGGGACGTGCTGGAAGGTCAAGTCGCGCTCGTTATGCCGCAACTTCCACCCGGATATTACACGCTGATGAAGTGGGCCGACGGATTGCGCCACCTCGGTATTCGCACTAACGCGGACACGCCTCACGATGCCCGGAAGGCGATTGAAATGGGAGCGCAGGGCATCGGCCTTTGCCGCACCGAGCACATGTTCTTCAAGGATTTCGAGCAGCCCGAAAAGAGCGTCGAGCGCCAGCTCGCCATTCAAGAAATGATCGTGGCGGATTCACCCGAGGCGCGCCGAAAAGCGCTCGCCAAGCTTCTCCCATTTCAGCGTCGCGACTTCATCGGCATCTTTCGAGCCATGAATGGCTACCCGGTAACAATTCGGCTGATTGATCCTCCGCTCCATGAATTCGTTCCGCATGACCGCGCCAAGCAGGAAGAGCTCGCCAAGAAAATCGGCATTGACGTGGAAACCGTCGCGCGCCGCGTCGAGCAGTTGCACGAAGCGAATCCAATGCTTGGTCACCGCGGTTGCCGACTTTCCATTACCTATCCCGAAATTCTCGAGATGCAAGTCCGCGCAATCATTGAGGCGGCCATCGAATGCCGAAAGGAAGGAATTAAAGTGTTACCTGAGATAATGCATCCGCTCACTTTGGATAGAAAAGAGCTGCAAATCCTCACCGACGCAACTCGCCGCGTAGCTGGCGAAGTGATGAAAGAAAGGGGTGCCAAGGTCGAGTACCTCGTCGGCACCATGATTGAGCTTCCCCGTGCCGCTCTCCTCGCGGACCAGATTGCCGAGGTCGCCGAGTTTTTCTCTTTCGGCACAAACGATCTCACTCAAACCACGATGGGCCTTTCGCGCGACGACGCCGGCCGCTTCCTTCCCGATTATGTGGACGAAAAAAAAGCCGGCATCTTCAAGGCTGACCCATTCCAAACGCTCGACGTCGAAGGCGTCGGCATGTTAATCCGCTGGGGCATCGAGCGCGGCCGCTCAACAAACCCGAAGTTGAAGATCGGCATCTGCGGCGAACACGGCGGCGATGCCGAAAGCGTTAAATTCTGCCACAAGGTTGGGATGAATTATGTAAGCGCCTCGCCATTCCGCGTCCCGATTTCGCGGCTCGCTGCGGCGCAAGTCGTCCTGGAAGAGAAGGCCGAGAAGAAAGCCGGGAAAAAGCGCAAGCGGGCGCATTGAAAATTGAAATTGAACCTGGGAATTGAAAATTGAAGTAGAAACCTGAATTCAGGGGATCGCCAGGATAACGTGGCTCGCGGCCTCACAATCGGAATTTCCGGCGGCACCGGCTCCGGCAAGACGACCATCACGAATCGTCTTATCCAGGCGCTCTCCGAAGATAGAATCCTGATCCTTCAGCAGGACCATTATTACAAAGACCTGCCGCACCTCCCGCTTGAAGAGCGCGCCAAACAGAATTTCGATCACCCGGAATCACTTGACACGCCATTGCTTGTCAGCCACGTGCGGGCCCTGCGTGAAGGCGGCTCCATCGAGCGGCCCGTCTATGACTTCACGCAACACCGCCGCGTTCCGGCGACCGTGCATCTCGAACCGCGCCCCGCGATCATCGTCGAAGGAATTCTCATCTTTGAAAATGCCGCGCTTCGCGATCTTCTGGATATCAAAATCTTCGTGGACACCGACGCCGACCTCCGCTTCATCCGTCGCATGCGCCGCGACGTCCGCGAGCGCGGCCGCACCGCCGAATCCGTTGTCCACCAATACTTGAGCACCGTCCGCCCGATGCACATGGAATTTATCGAGCCATCCAAGCGCTATGCCGACGTCATCATCCCCGAAGGCGGCCACAACGAAGTCGGCATTGACCTCGTCATTCAGAAGATCCGCTCGCTTCTTCCGCGCTAGGCCGCGAGTGGTGCCCCGTCAACTTACGTGGCGTGAAGTTTATTTGCAGGTAGCGAGAGTGTAACAACAGCTCCGCCTGCTTGCCCCTCGGAAATCTTGGCAGTGCCGCCGTGTGCCCGTACAACTGCATCCACGAAAGCAAGTCCCAGCCCGTGACCGCGCGACTGTTTCCCTCTGACGAAACGTTCGAACGCTCGCGACCTGATGTCAGACGGAAATCCTGGCCCATTGTCTTCGATCATTAATTCCGCGGATTCCTTTCGCGACCGCAGTCGGATCGTTATCTGGCATCCCGCCGGTAAGTGAGCGATCTCGTTCTCGATCAGGTTGCTCAGAACGCGATTCACCAAAACCGAGTCAGCATCCACGACAACTTGGTCTTCGACGTCAACGATCAACTGGTGCTGGCGTTCGTCCATAGCCGGCTGGTAGAGAGCCACTAATTGTCTCACGGCCGCGGAGAGGTCAACGGAACTGCGGTTTAGGCGAAGTGCACCCGCTTGCGCTTCCGAAACATCCAGTGTGGTGTCCAGTGCTCTCAAAAGTCTATCGAGGCCTTCAATTGCGTCACCGACTGGGTCTCGCCACTTTTCGCTGGGCTCGCTGGTGAGAACCGATTCCAGCGCGCCTCGAATCGAAGTTACCGGGCTTTTCAGGTCGTGGGCGACCGCGTCGGTTACGGAGCGAAGTTCATTTATCGAGAACTGTATTCGGTCCAACATTTGATTGAAGGTCCTAGCCAGGCGTGAAATCTCATCGGAATTGACGGGCTGAGGCAATCTTTCCGCCAAATCTTCGCTGCCGATTCGCGCCACGGTGTCGGTAATGCGTTGAACGCGGAGAAGCGTGCGACGAGCGCTCATATATGAGATGAGGAAGCCCATGAGAACCGTGCTACCCCACAAGACCAGGAATCGCCGAGTCAACGTACCAAGCAGATTGCTCGCGCCACGATCGGAGAGTCCCAGGTAGATCGTTCTCCCGTTTTCAAGCCGGGTAACTACCCGAAATGACGTGGCCCATCCTTCCACTTCTATTGTCTGCGGAATAGCGGGAACAGGTTTTGTCCGCTGAATTGCCTTGAGAAAAAGATCATCCGAGCCCGGCCCCACCCACAAAGGGCTTCCATTGTTCTTGGGATCGCTTTCCAGGAAAAAAACGGAATTCAGCCTTTGCCCGCTCGCACTGCGCTCGTCCGGCAACTCCTGGGTCGCAAGTTCGGCTACTTCTCCGACGATCCTGTTGTAGAGATGGTCTCGCGGAGTATCGGCCGCAACTTGAGCAAGGGTCTCCGCTTCACCATTCAGCCACGCATCACTGCGCTCTTGAATAGCTTTCGCAACGAGAAAGTAAACAATCGAGAACGCCAGGGCGGTTCCCAAAGCGAACGCCAGAGTCGTCCAGATCGAAATGCGCCAAGCCGCGGTTGTCTGCAAGAACTTAGGCATGCTTGAGTACGTATCCGACGCCACGGATGGTGTGGATGAGAGGCACCGAAGCATTGTGGTCCACTTTGTTGCGCAGGCGATAGATGTGCACATCGACTACGTTTGTTGCGGGATCAATCCGCATGCGCCAGACGTGATCCAGAATCATCGTGCGAGTAACCACGCGCCCGGCATTCCGGCATAGATATTCAAGGAGAGAAAATTCTTGCGGGGTCAACTGGAGTAATTGATCCCCCCGTCGGGCCTCATGGCGCACCAGGTCAAGTTGCAAGTCTTCAGTCTGTAGGTGCGTCGAGTCATTCTGCGGCGCGGAAGATCTACGCAAAAGATTTCTCAGCCTCGCAAGCAATTCCGCAAGGGCGAATGGTTTCGTAAGGTAGTCATCTCCGCCCTGCTCCAATCCTCTCACCCGCTCGTCCACGGAACGCCGCGCGGACAAGATCAACACCGGCGCAGATATCCCTTGGGCGCGGCACTTTGAAATCAAATCCAGCCCATCCATGTCGGGAAGCCCGAGATCAATGATGAACGCATCGTGGATGCCTTCCAATGCTTTAAGCTCACCCGTTTTTGCGTTGCTGGCTGTATCCACCTGATATCCGGATTCCACTAACGCTCGTTTGAGGAATCCCTGGATAGCCACATCATCTTCCACTACCAGCAACCGCATAAGATCCTCCCGCTTCCTCGAGACTTTACACCCGATAATAGGATTCTTAAAACCCCTCAAGCGTTTGAGCATATCGCGGAAGGGTATCGCCCCGGCGCGCGGAATTTCGACAGGCTGCGTAAACCTCGAAGTCAAACCGCCGACCAATGGTGATTGGGAATCTCGTCGGAGGAAGGCAAGTTTTACCGGCGAGCCGCAAGCGCAACTGGTGTCGATGAAATGGGATCACAATCCAAATGAACAATTTGTCATCTCCAAGACGCTGCAATGTCATTCTCATGCGTTAGGGTTGAGCATCGAAGTCTGTGAGTGCTTTGGGAGGCATTTCCAAACATCGGCAAGCGCGGACAGCATCCTGCAGGCGCTTGAGAATTTGGAGAAAAAGGAGGGGTCTCAGTACGTGCTCAAAGTACCAGTCACTTTCAAGGATCATGCGCAGGGACCGTTAGAGGCACCGCTGTTCCTAGCGGAGTACGGCGATTACGAGAGCCCGCATTGTGGGCGAATGTATCCCATCATTAAGCGGGTTCAGGGGCATTTTGGAAACCAGTTCCGCTTTGTATTTCGCAATTTTCCGATGGACGGGATATATCCGCACGCCGAAGGCGGCGCAGAGGCAGCCGACTTCGCGGGGGCTCAGGAAAAATTCTGGGAAATGCACGATCTCCTATTTGAAAACCAAAATCGCTTGAGTGGACATCTCTACTCGGAACTTGCCCGTTGTGTCCTTCACATGAAGGCTGCATGACAGGAGAATCCGTATGCCGTGGAAGATGGTTGTAATTGCTGTAATGGTCGTTGTCGTGATTCTTGTAATTGCTGTGATTGCTGTACTGGTCTTCGCCGTTGGGCCAGATGAAGAGAGCAGGAACAGACCATGATTGCACGCTATGATTACGCTATAGGTGCGTTGTCACATTGCTTAGAGTGGTGATTGCTTTGGCGGCAGGATCGGTTGTATTGGCTGTTGTCACAAGGAAAGCATGGAGCGTGGCGCACCTGCCGAGAGATGGGGCAAGAAAGAGTTTGCTAGTAGACTTACTTGGATGGGGGACCTTACGATTTGCGTGAAGAAGTCGCGACCGCGAAGCCAACTCATACTTTGCGGAGCTAATTCGATTTCTATTTTTTGTTTGGTCTTATTACTGGCAACCCTTAACGCGAATGTCGGCGCGCAGACAATGTCCTCGGTGAAGGGAATTGTCAGCGACGAGAATAAAGTTCCAGTTCCGGGAGCTGAAGTTTCACTTAAAGATTCGGCGGGAATCTCGCATTCCACTTTCACTGACACGCTTGGCCGTTTTGAGTTTCCAACCATTCCAGCAGGCCAGGCGCAAATCACTCTGTCCAAGCCCGGATTCTTTCGTCTTGAAAACAAACCGATTGAATTGAAGTCCGGCGACAACGAAATCCAGTTCGCCTTCCCACATGAACAGGAAGTTCATGAAAAGGTTGATGTTCTTTCCAGTACGCAGCGCATTGATCCGACCTCCACCCAGCAATCCACAACGCTCGTCGCACACGACATCCTCAACGCCCCAGTCAGTGCCTCGCATGTCCTCTCGAGCTATCTGGTTACCATGCCCGGCGTCGTAATGGACAATTCCGGCCAGCTTCACTTCGCCGGCGCGCGAGTCGATCAGACCGAATACCTTCTCGACGGCTTTGAGATCAGCGACCCTTCGACCGGCCAGCTCAATTTCCGCGAGAGCGTGGATTCCGTCCGTCTCGCGGATCTTGAAACCAGCCGCTACGGCGCGGAATACGCGCACGCCGGCGCCGGTGTCCTCGGTCTGGAAACCATTTCAGGGGACGACAAATTCCGGTTCAACGCCACCAATTTCATTCCCGCGCCCACCATCAGCAGCGGCGTGCATTTCGGCAATTGGTATCCTCGATTCGGCGTCTCCGGCCCCATCGTCAAGGGCCGCGCGTGGTTTTCCGAATCCGTCAGCATCCAGCACACGCTGACGGTTCTTTCCGGATTGCCCGCGGGCCAGAACCTAGTCGAGCAATGGGACGGAGACAATCTTCTCCGCGTCGGCGTCCGCCTCACCTCTCGCCAGACACTGTTTGGAAACTTCCTTTACAACATGAACGCGGACTCGCACATTGGCTTGACTCCTTTCAATCCCGATCCCGCAACGGTGAATATTTCCGGACACGGTTTTTTTCTTTCCGCCAAGGACCAGTTTCAGTTTGCCAGTTCGCTTTTGGAATTCGGCATTGCCGGTGACACGGGCACAATTCATTCCGCCCCGCTTGGCACGATGCCATTCGTGATCATGCCCACCGGGAATTCGGGGAATTACTTCGCAAACCTTGATTCCCGGCCGAGGCGTTTGCAGGGCCTCACCAACTATTTTCTTCCCGCGCGCCACTGGCACGGCACGCACGACATCACTTTCGGCGCGAATGCCGACGACATTTACTGGCAGCAGACCGCAATACGAACTCAGATTGAGGCGCTTCGCGCTGATGGAACCCTCGACAGACTAAGCACGTTTACCGGGCCTTCCGCTCTTCACTTGAGCGATATGCGCGCTGGCGTCTACGCGCAGGATAGCTGGCAGGTTGTGCGTTATTTGCGAATTCAGGCCGGTTTGCGCGCCGATTGGGACCGGCTGGCGCAGGAAGCGATTGTCCAGCCGCGGATCGCGGTTAACATCATTCCATTTCCCGACGATCGCACGAAGATCTCAGTAGGTTGGGGCGAATATTTTCAGCCGCTCGATTTTACTTTGATTGGCCAGGCGCTCGGCCAGATGCAGGTTGACGTCCCATACGATCCCACGGGAACAATTCCACTCGTTGCGCAGACGGTCACCAGCCAATTCCTTCTTCCCGCCGGTCATTTGCGGTTGCCGTACTTTTACAATGCAAGCGCTGAATGGCAGCAGCGCATCGCCAAGAGTACATTCTTAAACTTCAGCTTCCTTGATCGCGAGGGTCGTGATGGCCTCGCATTTCAGAATCTCGATCCCGGTTTGCCGTTGCAATCTTTCTTGCTCGGCAACCAGCGACGCGACACTTACAGGGCCGGTGAGGCCGGTGTGCGCCACCAGTTCAGCGATCAAGCCGAAATCGGCGTGGATTACATCCGGTCATCCAGCCGCACCAATCAGGCTCTTGATTTCGCTCTCGGCTCGATTTTCTATGCACCGCAGGCTGCGGGCCCGCTTCCGTGGGACGCGCCAAACCGCATCGTCGCGCACGGTTGGGCGCCGCTTCCTCTCTGGCGCCTTTTCGGTAGCTATTTCCTCGAATATCACAGCGGGTTCCCGTTCAATGTCGTCAACCAGGAACAGCAGTTGGCGGGCCCGCTCGGCTCAAATACTTTCCCCGCCTATGTCAGTCTCAACCTTGGCCTCGAGAAGCGCTTCCACTTTTTTCATCATAATGAATGGGCGCTTCGGCTTGCAGTGATTAATACAACCGGACACCAGAATGCAAACGCCGTGATTAACAATGTCGACGCGCCAAATTTCCTCACCTTCGCCGGAGGCGAAAAGCGAGCCTTCACATTCCGCTTGCGGCTCGTAGGAAATAAGTAGAAATCAGATTTAATGTAAAAGTTGAAGGAGGGTTAGGGCTGCAAGTTGCCTCGAGTAGAGCTACGTTCGAATCTTCAGGAAGAAGTAGGCCCCCAGAAAAACGAACACCACATTCGGCGACCACGCCGCAAGCACCGCGGGAAGCTGCCCCACGCCACCCAGAGCTTCAGAAAGGGCGGACGCCGCCCAGTACACAATCGCAATCCCCACTCCGAGCGCAATGCCGCCAACCGCGCCGCGCGTCCCCACCAGAAACGCAAACGGGATCGCCAGCAGCGTGATGATGGGCGCAATCATCGGGAACGCGAATTTTTCGTGCCACTGAACGGTCAGCTTTGAGACGTCAAATCCCGCCTGGTGCATTTCGTGGATATAGTTGTCCAATTCCGTCCAGTTCATCTGGTCGGACTGGCGCACCTCGCGGTTGAAATAGCTTGGCGACTCATTCAACTCCGAAAGCGAATAGACCGTGAAAGGCGTATAACTCGTAATTTTGCCGCCGTCGAAGTCGCGCACCCAGCCGCCCTCGAGAACCCAGACTTTTTGCTGCGGCGACCACCGCGCCCGGGTCGCAGAAACGCGCCGCTTGAGTTGGAATGTTTCCGGATCCACCTCGTAAACATTCAGACCGCCAAAAAGGCTGTTATCCGGATCGAACAACTGGTAGTTGTAAAATTTGTACAACTTGTCGGTGGGCTCAACGATCCAGCTCCGATTTGGCAAAAAAGTCTGCGCGGGTCTGCCCTTGATTTCACTGCGAAGCGCGTTCTGGCGCTGGTTGAAGTAGGGCAGGTAGGTATTCTCCAATGCCAGCAGGCCAAGCCCCAGGAGCGCGCTCGCGCCGATAAGGGGCCATGCCAAGCGGTAAAGACTCACGCCGCTCGCTTTGATTGCCACCACTTCGTTGTTTTTTGACATCACGCCGATGGTAATCAAAGCCCCGATCAGCACTCCGAACGGTGCAATCTTGTATACGAGGAAGGGAACCAGGAACACAAAATAATTCGCAACCACGGTGAATCGCGTGTGATGGCGCCCAATGTCGTCCAACAGCTCGAAGAAAGTAAAGATCTCGAACAAGAATGTGAATACCGCCATCACCAGCAAGAAGTACAAAACAAAATTTCGCAGCACATAGATGTCAATCATTTGCGGAAAGCCTGAACGGTGCCCCGTTCGCGCTACCGGCAGGCTCACGGGCCGCAGCGGGACCACGCGCCGCGTGATCGTTTCCGCGCTATCCGCATCCATCGCCCCGCGTGCGCTGCTGCGGCCTCCGCCAGGCACCGGCTCGGGCCGCCCCGGCCCCTGCGCGTTTTCCCGCTTCTCCAGCAGTTTTTTGTAGAAATCCGCGATCCTGTCGCCAAGCTGCGAAACCCAACTCGTCCCGCGGATCTGCTCCATGCCGGGCAGAAGCGCTAGCCCGGCAATTGCTATCAGCACATTCGCCGTCCAGATTCCTGCAGCGACAGGTATCTTGCCTTGCCGCGCCAGCCCCGCGCCGATTACAAAAAGCAGGTAGTAGCCGCATACGAGCAGCAACGTCACGATGATTCCCATCGCCCGTCCGCCGCGCCGCGGCCGCGACGCCAATGGCACCGCCAGCAGCGCGAATACAATGCACGCCACGGGAAACGCGAACCTTCGCTGCAGTTCAACCTGTGCATCGCGTGTTCTTGGCCCGGTCGCCGTCAGCAACTCGTGCAACGACTGCTCCCGCTCCGGGTTTTTGACCGCCGTCTTCGATTCCTCGGCCGCGTCGCCGAATTGAAGCGGCAAGTCGCTTTGATCAAATGATTCCATGTTGTATTGGTTCGGGTCGTTCGGCTGGAATTGGTGCGTGCTACCGTTGTGAAGGTGGAGGTCGATTTTTCCGTTTGCGGGATCGGAGATCACCAGCGCGTCATCCGCCAGCGTTAACTCGGAGCTTTTGTCGCGGGCAGTCACTGCAAGGAACACGCCGCGCCAGTCCGTGCCAGTAGCGGAAACGTCCTTCACATATAGCACGAGTTTTGACGCGCTCTCGTTAAACACTCGCGGCTGCACTTGAAAGGACGCCTCCGAGGCAGCCAGCTCATTTTTCAGGTGATTGAGCGTCCGCTCCGCCAGCGGCCCCAGTGACAGCGTGATTCCCAGTCCCATCAAGCACGTGAGCCCCGCAAAAGTCCCCACCGGAATCAGGACGCGCCGGACTCCGAGGCCTAATGCGCTCATGGCGATGAGTTCGCTATCCGCAGACAGGCGTCCCAGCCCAATCAACACGCCGACAAGCACTCCCATCGGAAGCGTGAAGATCAGCAACCCCGGCAGCGTGCAGAGGAACAGCATTCCAAGCCGTCCGACCGAGCCTGAGTGGCGCACTACCAGTTCCATCAATTGAACCAGTTGCGGCACAAACATGATGAACGTGAAGATCAGCAAGCCCAGCAGCGCGTGCGAGAAAACGATCCGGAAAACGTAGCGGTCAATGATGCGCATTTGGTTCCACCACATTCTAGTGCCGTTCTATTTTGTTTGCACGAGGCTTTCGGCGAGAATGGTTGCCTTAAGCAGCAGTCAAGCGCACATGAATCGAATTCATCTCGTCCTGCTCTGGCACATGCACCAGCCGCAGTACCGCGACCCGGCCACGGGCCGGTACGTCCTGCCCTGGACGCGCCTGCACGCGCTGAAAGACTACTGGGGCATGGTTCACACGCTCCGCGAATTTCCGGATTTCCACGCCACCATCAACGTCGTGCCTTCGCTCGCCGCGCAGATCGAGGAATACGCAAGCGGCAATTTCTCCGAGCCATGGTTTGATCTCGCGTTCCGTCCTGCGGACCAGCTCGATGCCGACGCAAAAACCGAAATTTTTGAGCGCGCCTTCCAGATCAATCGCGACCACTTGATGCGCCGTTTCCCGCGCTTCACGGAAATTTATGAGTGGGCTACACAGAACAAAGAGGGTCTCAATCCGCTGGACGCGCTCGGTTTGCGCGATTTTCGCGACCTTCAACTTCTTTCGCAGCTAGCCTGGATGGACGAGGACTGGCTTGCCACCGATCCTCTGCTGCAACGGCTGGCACAAAAAGGCGCTGATTTCACTGAAGATGATAAACAGCAACTTCGCTCGAAGCAGCTCGAATGCCTGCGCGAAGTCTTGCCCGAATACCAGCGCGCCGCCGCGAGCGGACAGATCGAAATTTCCACGACGCCATTTTTTCATCCGATTCTCCCGCTTCTTTGCAACACCGATGTCGCACTTGAATCGAATCCGCACAGCCCGCGGCTCGAACCGCCATTCGTGCATCCCGAGGACGCGCGCGAACAATTGCAACTCGCGCGCGCCTATCACGAGCGAGTTTTTGGCCACCCGGCTGTTGGATTGTGGCCGTCCGAAGGCTCTGTCTCGAATGAAGCCCTGGAACTCGCCGCCGGCCAGGGCTTCCGCTGGTTCGCCACAGATGAAGGCGTGCTCGGCCGCACGCTCGGCATCAGCTTTGGACGCGATGCTGCAGGGATTCCCGAAAACGCTGAGCGACTCTATTCACCACTTCGCGTGCGCCGCGGGGGCGCGGAAATCACCGGATTCTTCCGCGACCACTATCTTTCCGATCTCGTCGGCTTCGTTTACAGCCGCATGGGAGCGGTCGCCGCCGCGGAAGATTTGCACCAGCGGCTGCGCGCCATCCGCGAGCACGTGAACGCGGGACGCCCGCTGACTGTTTCCATCATCCTTGATGGTGAGAACGCCTGGGAATATTTCCCCGGCAACGGCCGCGAATTCCTCCGCCAGTTTTACCGCCGCATCTCGGAGGACACGGACATCCGCGCGCTCACAGTGTCGGAAGCGATTGCCGCGGCGGGAGAGATTTCCGTCGTCGAGAGCGTGGTTCCCGGGTCATGGATCAATGCAAATTTCGATGTCTGGATTGGACACTCCGAAGACATCGCTGCCTGGGACATGCTGCGCCGCGCGCGCGATGTGTATGCGCGTGGTGTGCAAGAGCGCAAAGAGGATGTGGAAGGCGCGCCTTCAACAGAGGACCTTGCCACGGCGCGCGACGCGCTGCTCGCCGCCGAAGGCAGCGACTGGTGCTGGTGGTATGGCCCGGAACACAGTACCGCGAATGACGCCGAGTTTGACGCTTTCTACCGCACGCTTCTCACCGAGGTCTACCTCAAGCTCGGCCTCGAGGTCCCCGACGAATTAGCCGAGCCCATCAAGCGCAAGCCCGAGCGCGCAATCGTCTCCCATCCGCAAACGCATTTGAAGGTCACGGTGGATGGCCGCGCGACTTCTTACTTTGAATGGCTTGGCAGCGGGCTCTATTCCGCCGACCGCCGCGGCGGCGCGATGCACGGCCGCGCGCCGCTGCTCCATGAAATCCACTACGGCTTTGACGATGATTGGTTCTTCGTCCGCGTGGATCCTTACGAGGAATCGCAAAACAGTCTGCGCGATTGTGTCTTTCGAGTGGCCGTGCGCGCCGCGCAGGAAGTGCGCATCCCAGTGCACATCCGTGATGGCCAAATCACCGACATTCAGGTTGAGGTTAATGAGGCCTGCGTGCTCGGCGCGCAGCTGTACGTCCAGGCCGCGTATGGACAAATCCTCGAGCTGGCCATCGCGCGCAGCCTCATCGAAACCGAAGGCCGCGGATCATTTCTGCTTGGCGTCTCACTTTGGCAGGGCGGATTGCCGGTCGATGTGCTGCCCGCCGAAGGCTGGCTTGAAGTCCGTGTCGGCCCCGACAACTTTTCTTGGCCCGCTTCGGGAAATTAAGAAAGCCCCACGCGTGGCGAGAGTCCGTGGGGCTTTCAAATTCAATCAACAACTGATGCTACTTGTTGATGTCGTCTTTGTTTTCCAGCCTCTTTACCAGTGCATCGAGGCCAGGCTTGAACTGGTCGGAAGCCACAGCTACGGCGAGCTTCATTTCCTTCGTTGCCGTGTCGTAGTCGCCCTTCGCGACGGCAAGCCGCGATAGTTCATTGTGGGCGACCCAGCTATTCGGATCTTTCTTAATGTTGTTTCGGAAGACCTCGAGCGCCTCATCATACTTTTTTTGTTGTTGGAGTTGGCGGCCGTAGCTGTGAACGTCTTGCTGGCTACCCATGCCGAGGGCTTTGTTGCGCGCCGCGATAGCGTCGTCCTTCCGGCCCAGCGTGGTCAGAGCGCGGGTCTTGACCATTTCATTTTCAAACCGGTCTTCCATCTGGATGGAGTGGTCGGCGTCTTTAAGGGCTTCATCCGCGCTGAGCTTGTTGTCCAATATGTAGTCGGCGGCTTCAACCCATGCTTGCCATTCGTATTGTGCGCGGGCGCGCAGTTGGTTGTGCAAACTCGCCATGACGATTGCCGGTGTGTCCACTTGCACGTGAATCGGCACCGCAACTTTTTCCCAGCGCATGGTGATAACCGCGGAATTGCCCGTCACGTCATCGAAGTTGTAGACCAGTGCTTCCTGAAGATCTGCGGGCTTAGATTTCACGGTCACGCGCAGAGCGTCCTCTGCCTTGTCATACGTGAAGCTGCCCCACGAAGTTGAATTATTGGAGAAGATGATCGTCCAGTCGCTTTCACCGGGAATCATGTGCAGTCCGTAGACGCCCTTCGCAAGCGGTTTGCCTTCCACAGTTACGTCGCTGCTGAAATCAATGATGGTGTTCTCATTTGCGCCGCCTCGCCACACATCTCCGTAAGGCTGCAGGCCGCCAAAGATCTTACGTCCCTTCACCTGCGGACGGTGGTAGTTGATGGTGATGTCCGTGATTCCAATCCGCTGCATCACCAGCGCGTGCTGGCTGTCGCGTGGCAGATTCAGCAGCGCCGATTGCGCGCTCAAGCTTGGTACGCTTGCGAACAAAGCCCCGATAACCAGTGCTGCGACTGCAAGATGTTTCCGCATGACCTGAATCTCCTTGTGAAATTTGTGTCTCTTATTCCCCCATAGCCAATCCATTGAAACCACCCCAAAGAATTGAACCTAAATACTTAACGCTCGACCTGGCCGGTTTGTTACGAATTCGCTTTGCCCAGCCACCCTGAGACTTAAAAAAGTTTGACGGCGATGTCCCGGGGCGCGTTGCCCAGCGGGACAAGCGTGATGAAGCTGCGATTCGCGGTGCGCTCCGCGGGAATCACCGCGAGATCGTTCGAGCCTTCGTCCACAACAAGCAAGAGTTCGTTCGTTTCACCCGAGTCCAACATGCACGCGCCGGGACGGTCGCCGACCTTGATTGGGTCTTCCCTTTGCCGGAACTCCATGTTCACGGGAATCACATGGCCTGCCACGGCGTCGCCTACGTAGAGCATGGAACTTGCGGCGTCCATCACACCGCCCGAGGGCGCCGCGCCAAGAACGATCGAGTCCGATACTTCATGCGTGTAGGTATTGATGATCGTAACGCCGTGCGCCTCGGGCACGGTGATGTAAAGCTCCCCTCCATCCGGCTTCAGAAACATCGCTTCAGGCCTGCCGGGCAAGGGAAGCTGCGCGACGAGCGCATTGCGGCGTAAATCCACCACGGAAAGTTGATTCGTCCCGGTGGCGGCGACGAATGCGGTCGAGCCGTCGCCGGAGACGATAAATTGTTCGGGCGCAGCCGCGGTGGGAATTGTGGCGCGCAATGCGAGTGTCGTCGCATCAAAGATTTGGAGCGTTGCGTCATCGCGATTTGTAACGGCGACGCTGCGCCCGCCAACAATTGCCCGTGCGATCCAAGGCTTGCGACCCGTGCGCGTACGCGCGACCACTTGTTTTGTGGCGCAATCAATCGCCACGACGGAATTTGATCCCGATGCCGCGACATAAGCGCGCGAGCCGTCCGGAGAAAAATCAATGGCGAACGGTTGGGAGCCAACCGGGATCCGCGCGACCACTGTATTGGTCGGAGCGTCGAGGACCCAGACGTAGCCACCCTGTGTGGAGACGCCCCATATTTCCTTGCGCTGTGGATGGGCGCGGAGGCCGGATGGCGCCGGACCGACATTCACTGTCGCGCGGACGTGGAGGCTTACGAGATCCACGACGGTGACCGTCCCGTCGGCTATGTTTGCGACGTAGGCGCAGAGCTTCAGGTCCGGGCGAAGCCATGACGGGCGATGCTCATAGGCAAGTTCGCGGACAGCAAAACCGAGAAGAACTACGACGATGAATACGAAGCGGAAATGGAAGAGCCTTTTCGTCATCTGCTTACTACTTTTCTGGTTCTGGTCTGCCAGTTCTACTTAGATCGTCTGCTTTAGTTGATCCGACGATGAACGACGGCGGCGATCTGGCGGACCTCTTCCGTCAATTGCACAAATTCATCGGGAAGAATGGATTGCATGCCGTCGGAAAGCGCGTGGTCGGGATCGTGATGCACCTCAACGAGAATTCCGTCCGCGCCCACGGCCACGGCGGCGCGCGAAAGGGGAAGAACTTTGTGGCGTTTGCCGGTGGCGTGGCTCGGGTCCACGACAATCGGCAGATGGCTGCGCGTTTTCACCGCCGGGACGACGGTTAGGTCGAGAGTGTTGCGCGAATAATCGTTGAAGGTGCGGACACCGCGCTCGCAGAGGATCACGTTGAAATTGCCCTCGGACATCAGGTATTCGGCGGCCATCAGGAACTCGTCGAGCGTGGCGCTGATGCCGCGCTTCAACAGCACCGGCTTCTTGGCGCGGCCGGCGCGTTTCAGGAGCGAGAAATTCTGCATGTTGCGCGCGCCGATCTGGATTACGTCGGCATATTTCTCAACGAGGTCGAGGCTTTCGTTGTCCACGGCTTCGGTGACGATGCCGAGGCCAAATTTTTCGCGGACCTCCGCCAGAATTTTTAGGCCATCCTCGCCGAGCCCTTGGAAACTATACGGGGAAGTGCGGGGCTTGTAAGCGCCGCCGCGAAAAAGTTTTATGCCCGCCTTGGCGACATGCCCGGCGATAGTGAGGGCTTGCTCGCGCGATTCGATGGCGCAAGGGCCCGCGATGATGGCAACCGCGCCGCCTCCAATTTGCACAGTGCCGGCCGGAGCGGGGATGCGGATGACGGTGTCATCTTCCTTAACGTCACGGCTGACGAGCTTGTAAGGCTTGCTGACAGGGATGCACTCGATGACCCCCGGCATGGATTCGAGCGCGCCGATGTCCACCGCGCCATTGTTGCCGGTAATGCAGATCGCGGTGCGCATGGAGCCGGGGATGGGAGAGGCTTTCATCCCGGCAGACTCAATGCGCTTGCAGACAGATCGGACCTGTTCCTCTGTTGCGTGCGAATCCATTACCACAAGCATGAAGAACTCCCCCCAGAAGCTTTACGGGAACGAACAGTGTACTTCACGGCTTGATGGGTCGGCAAATGGCGGTGGAATACCGAAAATGGAAGCGCAGTATTTCTAGACTTTTATACTCGCGATGCCGGTAATCGTCGTCACTTCTTCGGCGGGCGATTGAACATTATGAAGCAGGGGGCGTCGGAACGCGCCACGACTACGTCGGGCCAGCCGTCGCCATTTAGATCGCCTGCGGCCATACCGTAGATCGAGCCCTTGCCGTCGCCGAAGGGGACGGGCTGAAATTTTTTGCCGGTGCCGTCGTTGAAATAGATTACTCCGGGGGCTTCGACATAGCCGACTAGGATTTCCGGGTGACCGTCGCGATTCAGGTCGGCGGCGATCATGGAATAGGGAACCGCTTTGGGCGTGTCAAAGCGAATGCCGGGGCCGAAGTGGCCGTGGCCGTCATTCAAGTAAACGAAGCAGCCGATGTCCTCGTGGCAGGCGGCGATATCCAATTGGCCGTCGCCATCAAAATCAGCGACAGCCATGGCGCGAGTGGATGAATGCGGCGGGCCCCAAGGTTCCTTGCGATCGAAGTTGCCCTTGCCGTCATTAAAATAAATGGCGCTCTGGCAATCGTCGCGGCAGGCGTAAATCACATCGTTCGCGCCGTCGCCGTTCATGTCTGCGATGGCCACCGTGGCGGCGCTCGGCGAATCCTTCAGCGGGCGGCAGGTGAAATGGAGGTTGCCGTCGTTGAAGCAGACATAGCTCGACATGCCTCGGTTCGCAACCGCGATATCGGGAAACCCGTCGCCATTCAAATCGCCGACGGCCGCGTTTCTGGTTGACCAGTACGGATCGCCATACGCTCCGCCAATTGTGAAATTGCCTTTGCCATCGTTTACGAGAACCAACTTTGGATCCGGCTGATCGTTGCTGAGGACGATGTCGAGGTGGCCAGGCCTTGGTGTGGCAGACGAAGACGTCATGTCGGCCAATGATCCTGAATAGCTCTTGGTGGCTTTGCTGGGAAGCGGCGGGCCGGGTGTGAAGTTTCCCTTGCCGTCGCCGAAAAAGATTTTGGTGGTTACCTGCCAGTGGCGCCCCTTTACCAAAACGATGTCGGGATGGCCGTCGCCGTTGAGGTCGCCAATGCTGGCGTTGGAAGACGTTTCCGAAACTGTCTCGAGAGGAACAATTTCAAATGAACGCAGGCCGCCGGGCTGGAAAGATTCGCCGTGAGATTCGCCGCTTCCGCTTTGACGCGCGCCATCTGCGATTGAGTCCAGCGCGGGGCGAGCGGTGGCAGTTTTTCCGTCGAGGGCGAAAAAGGACATCGGCGCCCAGCCCGGAGCGGCGAGATCGGGCGCCCAAGGACGAATTCCCGATAACACGCCGGCGCCAATGCCCCACGCGACCAAATCGCGAATAAAATTCGCCTGGCCTTCCGGAGTAAGCGGATAACCGTTGACCGCCACATTCCAACTAAAAACCCCGCCCATGGTTGCTGCGGGATATCCAAATTCGGCGATGAAAACGGGCCGGCCGAGTTCGCGCTGCGCCGCCGTCGACATCTCTTTGAAGGCTTGCAAGCGGTCGCGCGGACTGTTTGACGAAGTCGGGTAGTAGGAAACGCCCAACTCGTCGGCAGCGAAGCCGCCGTCGCGCATCGCTTTGAAGAACGCGACAGTTTGTCCCGGCAGGACGGATGACATTCCGCTTACGTGCGTGCTGAAGCGCGCGTGAGGATCCACGGAGCGGATGCCATCCGCGACGGCGGCAAGAATTTTCGCTTCGTGTGGCCAAAGATGCGCTTGCAGCCAGGCGATGCGATTGGGTTCCGACATCCTTGCCAGTGCGACGATGGACATTTTTCCAATTGCGGGATCCACTGTGTCCGGAGCCTTGTACCAACCCGGGCCTCCGGCAGTGTCGTCGCAAGCGCCGGGCATCGGCTGGACGGCGACGCCCGCGATTCCAAATTCGACTTCGTTGCCAAGATCCCAGATGCGAACTTTTACGTGCGTTTGCAGAATTTGGCGCGCCGCTGCAGCGCCGTACAGGCGGAAAACGGCCAGCATTTGGTCGAGAGTAAGCGACGTCCACGCGCCAAGGAGTTTGATTTCCGGATAATCGCTGAAATCGGGCGGCGGCTGGCAGCGCGCGTCACCGTAAATATTGAACAGGCCGAGTTCCGGGTTGAAGGGAAGATTCAACGCGGCGGCCATGCGGGCGCGTTCGATGCCGCGATCCATGCTGTGGTCGCCGGAGCCGGTGCGGTATTTCTGCGTGGTCGCGATACGCGCATAGACTTCGTTTGCGCCGTGGGTGACGAATAGCCTTTGCAATTCTTCGGGCGTGCTTGCGGTGAACTTGCCGTCGGTGAATGTGATTCCGCTGCTGAGGCGCAATTCCGTGAACGGGCTGACGGAAAGCGAAATGCGGAAATTGGATGTGGGAGAGCGGTTCTGCTGGCTTTCGTGCGAAAGACCCAGCGCGGCAATCGTAAGGGCGAGTGCTGAGATTGCAGAGATCGCTGCAGCGTTTCGCATTGCGTTAGGATAACACTTTGATGCACCCTGCCGACCAAACCGGATTGAGAGGGCGCGCGGACAGTCCTGTAATTCGGCGGAGGCGTTGGAGTATACTCGCGAAGCAATTCCACTGGTAGGAGACAAAAAGCAATGACATCCGCGAAGTGGGTTTGTCTGGGAATCTTGATGGCAAGCGTGTCGGCGGCTGCACAGAGCCAAGCGCAGCCGAGCCAGACGCAAGCGGGACAGTTCCGCGTGATGCGGTCGGAATCGGGCAGCAAAGGTGAGCAGCACGGGGACAACTTCGAGTTGTCCGATCCGCGGACGACGTTTCGCTATCCTGCTGACAAGCAAGTGATTGTTTCCTTCGAGTGGGAAGGGCCGACCGGGATGCACCACTTTCAGGGAACGTGGCGAAGTCCGGATGGCAAGGTGGCATCCGTCGAAAATGAGGATTGGGAGGCGAAAGATACGCTATTGCGAGCTCATTGGACATTGAACCTGCCCGAAAACGTTGTGCCCGGGGCGTGGACGCTTGAGGCGCAGATTGACGGGCAGTCGGCGGGCGTGAAGTCATTTCAGGTGCGGGTGGACGAAGGAGCGCTGCAAGCCAATCTGCCTTCCATGGCGGACATCTTTAGGCGCGCAAAGGCTTCCATGGTTTTCGTGGATAGTCTTGATGCAAACGGCAATCGCCTGAACCGAGGCGCTGGGTTTTTCATCAGCACCAACCTGGTGGCAACCGCATTTGCGAATATTGATGGCGCGAGCGCATTGAATGTCGAGCTTCCCGGCGGCAAGCATGAGCGATTAACGGAAGTGGCTGGATGGAACAGGCCGTTGGGTTGGGCGCTGCTTCGCGTAAATGCGCCGGAGGTAGATCCACTGGAAGAAGCCAAGGCGGATTCCTGGCGTGCTGGCGACATTGATTATTTGATGGATGATCCCGTGGAGGGTGGGTGGGCGATGCAGCCAGTGCGAATCACTGGAGTCCTACCCCTTCCGAAGGGCGCGGAGAGACTTCACCTTTCATGGGCGGGATATGCGACAGCTCTCGGGGCGCCGCTCCTGAGTGCGCAAGGAAAAGTAGTGGGCATGCTGAGCGGGCCTTCTCTGAATCCAAATGTGTATGACAGACCCGAGCTTTTCAATGAGCCTCCTTCGGGGATTAGACCAGCGGAAGGAGGAACGTCACTGGTAGTTGTGCCAATCACCGCTGTGGCGCCGATGCCTCCATCAGGGAGGCCCGTTGCCCTCGCAGAGTTTGCATCGCACAGTCTATTCATGGCGCCATTGGCGCGGGACCCACAAATTGTTTCGGCAGTGATTGGCGGGAGTTTTCAATGGAAATTGAGTGAGGGTCTGAAAAAATGGGACCCATATCACATTGAGTATCCAACTGCACAGGACGTTCGGAATGAATTTTCGCGGAAGGAAGGCAGTATGGCCTTGGTGCTGACATGGCTTCCCACCGCGAACCGCAAAACAACAGTAGAAATGAGGATCTATGACTCCGGAAATAACCTGGTGGGGAAAGGCACTCCTCAACAAATCACGCTTAAACGCGACCAGGGATTCTATTCCGCCCTCGAGGGTTCGATTTCGGGACTTGCTCCCGGCATCTACCGGGTTGAGGTATTTACCGGGGACCAGATTCAGTGGCGGGGGTATTTTGCGGTGACGGAGTAGGGACGGCGAATTCTTCGGCGAGAGCTCGCTGAAGTAAGGAGCGGAAGAGTTGTGCGGGTAGGGTGTACAAATCAAGTGCTCGGTGCAATAGGGCGCGGGACGGTCTTGGCGGCACTGCTTGTACCTGCGCTTATTTTTTGTGCTCCGGGGATCGGCAATAAACAAAATCCTCAAAAAGTTCCATACATGAACGACGATGCGCCAAGTGTTGATACCGATGAATTGAATTACGTCTATCCGAATGCCTACGACAGAATCCAGGACGTGGACTTCGAGAACCTAAACGTGCGAATTTACTATAGCGCGACGCACCTTGCGGTAAGCGAACAACTGAAGAAAGGCAAATACAATCATCAAGACAACCATGGGTTCGAGACAATCACATTTGATGATGTCTACTACCTGAATTCAGATTCTAAAAACCGTCAACTTGCGTTGGTTCTGATCACGTGGTTCTACGGAGGAGGAAGCTCAAACACGGACGGTATCGCCCAAGTGTTTGAACTTATCAATCACCGATTGAAATTAGTCCAGCAAATTCATTGGGACGAGCATTTTGACACGAATCTCGCATATTTCTTTTTTAATACGAATTTGCAGCGACTTATTGTGAGGACAGCGCACTACCTTCCCGGTGATTCCCATTGTTGCATCTCCGCGATGGATACTGTCACTTTTCGGTGGAATGGAAGCCGCTTTGTCCAAGCTGGATTGCGGACCGGGCTTTCGCGATTTGGAGTCCGGAATGGAAAGAAACTCGTGAACTAGTTGAGCAAACATACCTCGGGCAATAATTTGCCCGCTTTTCAGACTCCATTTTGTAAGCGCGCGAAGCTCGGATAGAATATCTGCTTACTGACTCCCACAGAAGAAAGCAAGGGAATGCCCGACGACATTCACATTGACGCATTGGTGTTTGACGCCGACGACGAATACCGCCCGGAGCCGGTGGCGGAGCCCTCGCCGCCGGCGTGGCTGGACGGCAGTTACCGCATCGGAATTCATACCACGATAGCTGGCGACATCGCACGGTCGCTCGAAATAGCCAAGAAACTTGGATGCAACGCGCTGCAGATTTTTTCGGCGAGTCCGCGGATGTGGCCGCGGCCGGGGCGAAACGTGATTGGCGAAGTGGATGCCGCGAGATTCCGCGAGAAGCGCGCGGAGTTGGGGCTCGGGCCGGTGGCGATCCACGCAAATTATCTGATTAATTTGGCGACTAGCGATCCGATTGGGCGGGTGCGCGCGATTCAGGCGTTTCGCGACGAGATTGTGCGCGGGATGGCGCTCGGCGCGGACTTCTTGATTGTGCATCCGGGCTCGGCGGGCGAGGGAGACAAGGAGCAGGCGGCCATTCGAGTGGGCGAGGCTCTGCGAGCGGCTGCGCGCGGATTGAAAATGGGCGGGCTGCGAGTGCTGGTGGAAAACACGGCGGGCATGGGCAGCGCGGTCGGCGCGAAGTTTGAAGAGCTGGCGACAATATTGAAAGTGGCGGGGGAATTGGGAGTAGGCGTTTGCGTGGATACGGCGCACACGTTTGAGGCGGGCTATCCGATTCACACCGTCGAGGGGTTGGAGCAAACGCTTGCGGAAATGGACCGGACGATCGGGCTCGCGCGCGTGTTCGTGGTGCACGTGAATGACTCGAAGACAGAGTTTGGCTCGCGCGTGGACCGTCACGAGCACATCGGGAAAGGGAAGATTGGAGCGGAGGCGCTGGGGAGGGTGCTGCGGCATCCAATGTTGGCGCCGTCGCGGCTGCCGGGTAGAGCGTTTCTGTTGGAGACGCCGATTGACGCGCCGGGGGATGACCGGAGAAATGTCGCGGCGGTGTGGAAGCTGGTCGGCGTGGCAGCGGAGCAAGCGCCGGATGCGGAGGATGGGTTCTCGATGCTGAAGGCGGCAAAGGCACCGGTGCGAAGCCGTGCGAGGGAAAAGAGAATTACAAAGACAAGGAAAAAACCGAAGAAAAAACCAGGAAAAAAGTCTTTAACGCAGAGTGCACAGAGGACCCGGAGAATCGGGAGAGCGCGCAAAAAAGGGAAGAGGGGTTAGAGGGCGTGGCGGAATACGATCCACAAGCAGTGGAAGCCAAGTGGCAAAGAATCTGGGAGCAGCAGCGCGCGTTTGAGGCTGATCCGGATCCGGACCGCAAGAAGTATTACGTGTTGGAGATGCTGCCATATCCCTCGGGCACCCTGCACATGGGCCACATGCGGAATTATACGATTGGCGATGTAGTGGCGCGTTACCGCCGGATGCGCGGATTCAACGTGATTCATCCAATGGGTTGGGACGCGTTCGGTCTGCCCGCCGAAAACGCGGCGATCCAGCGTGGAATCCATCCGCGAGAATGGACGCTCGGGAATGTGACCGAGTTCAAGAAAGTTTGCGGGCGATTCGGATTCAGCTATGACTGGCGGCGCGAGATCGCGACGTGCGACGCGGAATACTACCACTGGAACCAGTGGATTTTTTTGCGGATGCTGGAGCGCGACCTGGCGTATCGCAAAAAGAGCCGCGTGAACTGGTGTCCGAAGTGCGCGACGGTGCTGGCGAACGAACAAGTGGTGAACGGCTGCTGCTGGCGGCACGAAGATACGCTGGTGGAGTCGCGCGAAATCGAGCAGTGGTTTTTCCGCATCACGCGATACGCGGAAGAATTGCTGAAGGATTTGGATGGGCTTGCCGAGGGCTGGCCCGAGCGCGTCGCGACGATGCAGCGGAATTGGATAGGCAAGTCGGCAGGCGCGCGCGTGCAATTTGCGGTGGCGGAATTGGCGGGGAAGAGCGTTGAAGTTTTCACCACAAGGATTGACACGATTTACGGCGCTGCGGCGGTGATCCTCGCGCCGGGGCATCCGCTCGTTGCGGAATTGCTGGCGGGCTCGCCCGCGCGTGCGGAGGCAGAAGCGAAACTTGCGCAGATGAAGCAGGCGTCGGCGAAAGCGGAAGACGTCGCCACGGCGGAGAAAACTGGATTCGCAACGGGCGGGCATGCGTTGAATCCATTCAATGGCGAGAACCTGCCAATCTGGGTGGGGAATTTCGTCCTGATGGAATACGGTACCGGCGCGGTGATGGCCGTGCCCGCGCACGACCAGCGCGATTTTGAGTTTTGCACGAAATACAAGTTGCCGATTCCGATCGTGATTCAGCCCGCGGACGGCGCGCCGCTTGTCGCGGAAACGTTGAAGGAAGCCTCGACGGAATACGGAAAGCTGGTGAATTCGGGCGCTTACACAGGACTCAAATCGGAAGAGGCAATTCGACGGATGACCGCGGATGCCCAATCGCGCGGATTTGGCCGAGGCGAAATAACTTTTCGTCTGCGCGATTGGGGAATTTCGCGGCAACGATATTGGGGCACGCCGATTCCGGTGATTTATTGCGATCGTGACGGGATTGTGCCGGTGCCCGACAACCAGCTTCCGGTGCGGCTACCGGAGAATGTCGCGATTTCCGGGCAGGGCCAATCACCTTTAGCGGGAGTGCCGGAATTTGTAAACGTGAAATGCCCGAAGTGCGGCGGCGCGGCCCGGCGCGAGACGGACACGATGGACACGTTCGTGGATTCGTCATGGTATTTCCTGCGATATCTTGATCCGCACAACAGCAGGAAGCCGTTCGAGCCGGAGCTGGCGCGGTACTGGTTTCCGGTGGACCAATATATCGGCGGGATCGTGCACGCGATCCTGCACCTGCTGTACGCACGATTTTTCACCAAGGTGCTGTGTGATATGGGATTCGTGCAGGCGACCGAGCCGTTCACGCGCCTGTTCACGCAAGGGATGGTGCTGAAGGGCGGGACGGCGATGTCCAAATCGAAGGGCAACGTGGTGGGAGCGATGGAAATGGCAGAGAAGTACGGCGCAGATACCGGGCGCGTCTACACGCTCTTCGCGGCGCCGCCGGAAAAAGATATGGAGTGGAGTGAACAGAGCGTCGAGGGTTGCGCGCGCTTTCTTAAGCGCGTGCACCGTTTGATGGAGCGGCACGTAGCGGACGTGCGCGGGCACGCGGCGGGCGTGGGAGATCTCGGGCTGGCAAGCGAAAAGGAAAGAGTGTTGCTGCGGAAAACGCACCAGACGCTGCGGCGCGCTACAAATGATTTCGAGACGCGCTGGCACTTCAACTCGGCGATTGCACTGATCATGGAGCTTGTGAATGAGATTCACGCGCAGGAACCGTTTGGGGACGCTGTGCGGCCGCAAGTGTTGAAGGAAGTGCTCGAGCTTATGACGCTGATGCTCGCGCCGATGGCGCCGCACCTGGCGGAGGAATTGTGGGAGATGCTCGGTCACACTGGCGGGTTGATTGCGGCGTCATGGCCGCAATATCGCGCGGAATTTGCGGCAGAGGAACAGGTGGAAGTGGTGGTGCAGGTCAATGGCAGGGTGCGGGCAAAGATCGTGGTGGAAGTGGGTTTGGATGAAGAGTCGCTCGTGGCGCGGGCTAAGAACGAACCCAAAGTTGCCGAGGCAATACGCGGCAAAACAATCGTGAAAACAATTGCGGTTCCGGACAAGCTCGTGAATATTGTCGTGCGATGATTTAATTGGGGGCACAATGGCGGCAGCGGGAGCGGGAATGGTGAAGGCGACACCGATGGTGAAGGCAACACCGAAGAGCGAACTTGGCGGAATCGTGGTGCTGGATTTCGGCGGGCAATACACGCAGCTCATTGCGCGCAGAATCCGCGAGCAGCAGGTGTTTTCCGCAATCCTGCCGTGCACCACATCGCTGGAAGAAATCCGCGCGCTCGAACCGGTGGGGATTGTGCTCTCCGGCGGACCGAGTTCAGTGTACGACTTGAACGCGCCGAAATGCGATCCGCAAGTGCTGGCGATGGGAGTGCCGGTGCTCGGGATTTGCTACGGGCTGCAATGGATCACGCACGCACTGGGCGGGCAGGTGGTACCCGCCGATCACGCCGAATACGGACCTATGCAATTGGACATCAGTGATTCTTCAGGGCTGCTTCAGGGGTTGCCTGAGAAACTTCGTGTCTGGAACAGTCACGGGGATCACGTGCTCGCGGTGCCGGATGGGTTTCGCGTAACGGGCCGGACCGACAATGCAATTTCCGCCGTTGAAAACGCCGAGCGGAGAATTTTCGCGGTTGAGTTTCATCCCGAAGTGAAGCACACGGAAGGCGGAGATGAAATCCTGCGAAACTTTGTGTTCCGCGTTTGCGGAGCGCAGACGAATTGGAGCGGGTCCGCTTTTATCGCGGAGACGGTCGAAGCAATTCAGAGGCGAGTGGGCGATGGCCGCGCAATTTGCGCGCTGAGCGGCGGAGTGGATTCCACAGTCGCGGCGGTTCTCGTTGGCAAGGCCATCGGCGAGAGGCTGACAAATATTTTCGTGGACACGGGCCTTCTGCGAAAAAACGAATTCCACGACACTCTGAACTTGTTGAAGCGGCTGGGCTTGAACGTCACGGGAGTGGATGCCTCGGAAAGATTTCTCGCGCGTCTAAAAGGAGTGACGGACCCGGAAGAGAAACGCAAGCGGATCGGCGGGGAATTTATCGCCGTCTTCGCAGATGAGGCGCGGAAGCTGTCGGGTTCGGGCAATTTGAAATATCTGGTGCAGGGAACACTTTATCCGGACGTGATTGAGTCGGTCTCGGTAAAAGGGCCCTCAGCGACAATCAAGACGCACCACAACGTTGGCGGATTGCCCGCGGACATGCCGTTCGCGCTTATCGAGCCGCTGCGAGATTTGTTTAAGGACGAGGTCCGGCGCATCGGAGCAGACCTCGGTTTGCCGAAGGAGATCCTGACGAAGCAGCCGTTTCCCGGGCCCGGACTCGCTGTGCGGATTCTAGGTGAAGTTACGCCGGAGTGGCTGGCGCTATTGAGAGAAGCGGATGCAATTGTTGTAGAAGAGATCCGGCGCGCGGGGCTTTATGAAAAGACTTGGCAGGCGTTTGCGGTTTTGCTGCCGGTGCAAAGCGTTGGCGTAATGGGGGACGGAAGAACCTACGGTTTGACGGCTGCCGTACGCGTGGTGGAATCCGAGGACGCGATGACAGCGGACTGGTGCCGGCTACCGGCCAGCGTCCTCGAGAGGATCTCTTCCCGCATCGTAAATGAGGTGCGCGGAATCAACAGGGTCGTTTACGATATCAGCTCGAAGCCGCCGAGCACGATTGAGTGGGAATGAAGCCAGAAAACTGGGTCTGTACCAAATTGAAACACAAACAGCCAACGGTTTTTCGAAAGCTCGCAGGCGGGACTGAGAGCCGAGGAGCTCTGGCGAATCATTGGGGAACGACGCGGGCCGGTGGGGATCGAGCCGGCCCTTGTCCAAGTTAACGGCTGGCCAGTTTTTGCGCCATGAAAAGCAGAAGGCGCCGGTCAGCTTCGTCAATCTTGCCCATGAGGCGGCGGAACTTGCCCAAGTATCGGGCTTCTTTGCCGTGGCTGCCCCAGACGATTTCATCGGCTGTCCTGCGCTTGGGCAGGTTGGGCAATTCGGGCGGTTCTTCGCCGTCGTAAAAGAGTTGGTAGAGCGGAACCTCGAGGGCGCGCGCCATTTTCTCGAGAGTCTCAATGGCCGGAACTGTGTGGCCGTTTTCGACTCGAGAGATGTAACAGCGCAAAAGACCCGTACGCTTCTCGATGTCCCCTTGTGAGAGTTTTTTTTCTTCGCGCAGAGCGCGAAGTCGGTCGCCAATAATCATGTCGGCATTATTCCAGACGATTATGGGGGGCGCAAGCGAAAAAATATGCAACAGTGGAAATACTTGGTGTAACCGGATGGCGATGGATCACGTCTTAAAAGTGGGAGAAAAGGGCGGGCGGACCGAGGCCGCGGAGAATGCGGCAACCTTGGAACGCCAGCTTGTCCGGCGCGCGCAACAAGGCGAAGTCGCTGCCTATGAGGAATTACTGGCAAAGCACCAGCAGCGCATCTTCGCGGTGGTGGGCGGCATCCTGCGCCGGCGGGAGGATATTGAAGACGTAGCCCAGCAGGTTTTCGTCAAGGCGTATTTTTCGCTGAAACGCTTCGATTTGCGGTCCGCGTTCGGAACGTGGCTTTACAAGATCGCGGTCAACGAGTGCTGGGACTACCTGAGGAAGAAAAAAGTCCGCCGGCTGGTGTACGAAGCGGACATGAGTGAAGAGCAGACCCGCCAGCTGCAGGGGGTCAGCGAGCAACCATTTGGCGCGCTGCGGTCCTCCGATGATGCAGCGAAGCGGGTGGAGCAAAAGCAGTTAGTCGAGCGTTTGCTTTCGGAACTGGATGTGCAAGACCAGACCATGTTGGTAATGAAAGAGATTGAGGGTTTTTCGGTGGAGGAAATCGGCGAGACGCTGGGTATAAATGTGAACACCGTAAAGGTGAGATTGTTTCGCGCGCGCGCGCGGCTTGTGGAAACTTATAGAAGGCGGCTGCGGGGCGCGACGGTGGATAGCAAGAGCAAGACCGGGAACCCGTAAGGATTTGTGAGAAAGGGATGTGGAGGCAAGTTATGTGGAATACGAATAAGACAAATAGGGCATGCGAGCCGTATGAAGCAAGGCTTGCGGATGCCGTGGATCGCGCGGCCGAGCCTGGGCAGGAACTCTCGCTTGGCGCCGACCTCGCGGCACATGTTTCAAGCTGCGCGCACTGCCGCGAAGGCGTGGATGCCGCGGAGTTGAGCCGTGCGCTGCTGCGCTGGGGTTTGGAACCGACTGCCGGTGCGCAGCCGGGCTTCATGACGCGCGTGTTTGCGCAAATTCGCGCGGAAGAGGAACGCCGTGCCGCCCAGAAAATTACATTTTGGGGCCCACTGGAACATTTGGCAGGGCGCGTCGCGCTGGCTGCTTGCGCGGCTGTGATGGTGATGTCTTTCTACATTTACGCGTATGTCGCCCCCAGCGGAACGAGTCAAGACGTGACAGAGCTGGTGCAGCAGCCGGATATCCAGCAACCGCAGACCCCGGATGAAGTGCTGATTTCATTAGCGGAGCGCGGCAATGTCAGGTGAACGGACGAAAACGGCAGCAGTAGGTCTGGTCCTTGCGGTGTTCATTTTGGGCGCCGCGCTGGGTGCGCTCGGAATGTATTGGGCGGGCAGGAGCGTGATGGCTGGAACCGGTGGCCGCCGGCAGGGGCCGCCGCAGACCGCCGCACAGCGCAACGAGCATGTAGTGGATACCTATTCGAGGGATCTCGGGTTGACTGCGGATCAGCAGAAGCAGCTCCTATCAATCCTTGAGCAAACTGGCGCGAAGTATAAGTCCGTCCACGACCAAATGGCACCGCAGATGGAGGCCATCCGCAAGGAGGGCCGCGACCAGATCCGCGCGATCCTGACGCCGGAGCAGCTACCCAAATTTGAGGAAAAGCTACGCCAGATGGACGAAGATCGGAAAAAGAGAACGGGCGGCAATTGAACCGGTGCCCACCGTCGTATTCAGGTCAATCTAATTGCGTTGTGAATCAAGAGCTTGCGGGATCATTCTGTCAGGTTGCGGGTGTTTATGATCCGGCTTGGCGATTTTGGGTATGGGCGATTTATCGGCCATGAAGTACACTATGCCGGCCACGGAAAGATGAAACGACGATGGCGGAGACAGTGACGATGACGATGCCGGGCGCAGAAGCGCCGAAGGCCGATGCGGCTATCATACGGCTGGAAAACGTACATAAGACTTACGATCTGGGTGAAGTGCAGGTACACGCCCTCCGCGGCATCTCCATGGAGATCCACAAGGGCGAGTTTGTCGCTGTGATGGGCGCCTCGGGTTCCGGCAAATCCACGCTGATGAACATTCTCGGCTGCCTTGACAAGCCTACGCGGGGCCGCTATTTCCTGGAAGGTGTAGACGTTTCTGGAATGGAAAAGGTGGATCTCGCGCATCTCCGGAACAGGAAACTGGGATTCGTGTTTCAACAGTTTAACCTGCTTTCGCGTACGTCGGCTCTTGAAAACGTGGAATTGCCGACGATCTATGCCGGGATCACACTCGAAGAGCGGGAATCACGTGCGAAATATTCCCTCGAAATAGTGGGCTTAGCGGACCGGTCGCACCATTTCCCCAGCCAGCTCTCCGGAGGCCAGCAACAGCGCGTGGCGATTGCCCGGGCGCTGGTGAACCGGCCTTCGATTCTTCTGGCGGACGAGCCGACGGGAAACCTGGACAGCAGGACTTCCGTTGAGATCATGGACATTTTGCAAAAACTCAACAATGAACAGGGATTGACCGTCATTCTCGTGACGCACGAACCGGACATCGCGCGATATTCAAAGCGGATTGTTGAATGCCGCGACGGTAAGGTGAAGCGCGACGTCAGGGTGATGGACCGCTTGATTGCCGCGGAAGTGCTCCCCACATTGCCAGAGGTCGGCGAAGAGCCTGATGAAGAAGTGCCGGGGGCGAGTGGCGCTCCAGATACTGCCTAGGCCGGAATCTCCGAATTAAGAACCTTCTTTTTTCTTTCAGCCGGTGGAAACCTGTCCGTAAAAGTTCAGAAGGGGATATCTTCGTCGGAGATGTCCGGGCCGGGGGCGGAGGAGCCCGCGTCATCGGCGCCGGACTGATTGAATTCAGCGTCGGGAGAGCTCGGACCGGATGCGGCGGCCGCGGCGGCCATGCCACCTGATTCGCTCCGTGAGGTCAACATCCTCATGACGTTGCCCACAATGTCTGTGGCGGTGCGTTTTTGGCCGGTATTTTTGTCATCCCACTGGCGCGTCTGAATGCGTCCCTCGATGTAAACGAGCATCCCTTTCTTCAAGTACTGCTGGGCGATTTCCGCAAGCTTGCCCCACAAAACGATTTTGTGCCATTCGGTGCGCTTCTGGCGCTCTCCGTTGCGGTCCTTGAAGGTTTCATCCGTGGCGAGGCTGAAATTGCAGACGCCCTGGCCAGCCGGGGTGTAGCGCGTTTCGGGATCGCGCCCGAGCCGGCCCACGAGAATCACTTTGTTAACGGACATCGTTTCCCCCTCACACTCCGCGAAATGTCGCCGCGCAATACTTTTTGCGCTATCCCTATTATTCGCGGCACGATAGCACGAGGGCGGGCTGGACGCAATACAACGGTCATTCGGCGGGGGCGCAGCTAACGAATAGTGTTTATAATGCTAGAGTAATTATGCATGCAGATCTTGAATTCGCTTCCCGTGTGACGCTATGAAGACGCGTTGGGGATTCCCGTAGCCCAAGTGTCGCACCACCGCAACGCTACCTTCCACCGCCGGAAACAGGAACGCCCATTTCGTGCAGCTTGGTACGGGCCAGAGGCGCCTCATCCATATTCGGATAGAGGCGGATGACGGAACGCAAGTCCGCTTCTCCGCTCGCTTTTTTCCCCATTTGAATGTAGGAAAGGCCGCGCTGGTAGAGCGAGACGGAAAGTTTGTTGCTGTTTGGGTAGTGGGATAGTACGTCGGAGTAGAAACCGACAGCGTCCTCGTACCGGTGCTGCTTAAAGGCAATTTCGCCCTGATAGAAGACGGAGTTCGAGGCAAGATCTGTCGTGGGATAATACTTCAGGTAGTCCTGAAATTCCTGCAAGGCAAGTTCATATTTTCCGGTCAGGAAATCCTGGCGAGCGCTGTCATAAAGAGTCTGCGGCGCAGGAGGGGGCGCGGTCGCGGTTGACCCACTCGCCGGATTTGGCGCGCTTCCGGGCGCCGGGTTCGCCGTGGAAGGCGCAGGCTGGGCCAGTGCGGTCACCTTTCCATCAAGCGTCTGCAGTGTATTCTGCACTTCCACTAATTGAGTGTTGATCTTTGAGAGGCGCGTCTGTGTCTCGGAAACATTATCGGTCACGCCCTGCACCTGTGTGCCCATGGAGCTGAGCTGCGCGCCAGTGTTCGCCTGCAAGTCCTGCATGGTTTTCTGTAGCGCGCCGATGGCTGTGTTCAGTTTGTTTGAGTTGTCAGATTGCTGAGCGACAAGGGTGCGCAACTCGGAAAACTTTGTGTCAATCGAACTTTGCATGTCGCGCTGCCCCTGCTGAAGGATGGTTACACCTGTGAGCAATTCGGTTATTTCCTTGGCCACTGCGCCCACCGGCGCGGGCGAAAGCAGCATCCCTCCGATTGCTCCCACGGTCATCGCCGAAATCAGTAGCAGGACAATCTGTCTTTTCTTCATTGAAATCATAAAAACCTCCAAATGAGGGCCGGTTGGGTTTGAATTGTGTCGGGGCGTAGCCTCATGCGCCTCTTCAGTGCAACTCACAGAGGCGCATGAGGCTCGATCCCAATCTAGCGGCGTCACGCCGGACATCATTTACGAAATACAATCTGCGAAATGCGGTCTACCAAACTGGCACGAAATGTGCGCGGCGGTTTTCCTGCCAGCATTCCTCGTCGTGCGCGGTGCAGAACGGTTTTTCCTTGCCAAAGCTGGTGGTTGAGATGCGGTCCGCCGAAACACCGAGCGATGTGAGGAATTTCTTTGTTTCATCGGCGCGATTCTGGCCGAGCCCCAGGTTGTATTCCGTGGTGCCGCGCTCGTCGCAATGGCCCTCGACGATTACCTTCACATCCGAATGCTGTCTCAAGTATTGCGCAGTTTGAGAGAGCGCATCCTTTGCGTCCGCGCGCAGCTCGAATTTGTTGTAATCAAAGAATGCGTCGTGCGCGCCGCGTTTGAACATTTCTTCCCGCGTCAAATTGGGCGTTTCTTCCTTCGGAGGCTCCACATTCGGAGCAGCGACGGTGATGCGAACGGTCGAGTCAACGGAGCCGCCCGGGCCCGTCGCGGTAATAGTGTACGTTGTGGAATCCGCAGGCGAAACTTTTGCGTTGCCTTCCGGGGAGACGCTGCCGACGCTCGGCGCGAGCACCAGGGATGTGGCGTTTGTCGAAGACCACGTAAGCGTCGCGCTATCCCCCTTTTGAATAAAGGTGGATGACGCTTGCAAAGTCACCGTCGGCTTTGCAGGCGCAGCCGGCGGCTGCGTAATAGTCTGCGGAGTCGACTTAACTGGTTGTTGTGGGTGATTGCATGCCGAACCAATAAACGCCATCGCCAGCAGGACGAGCAGGGTTAACCTGCCGAACGAATTTTTGCGCATTCTGAATTTCCTCCTCAATTGGTTAGTCAAAATAGCTTATAAGTGCTCTAAGCCACTGGAATCCTACCACTTCGAGTATTGCGGTGAAACACCTGTGACAATAAATTCTTCGCCATGTGTCGCACATCGCTAATTGGAGGCATCTGCCTTACCGCGGGCCGTGGAAGCAGGGCGCAATCATCGCGGCCCGGACCAGTTGGGCGAATCATTATTCGACCCCTGCTTGGTTATCTGGCGCGCATTGGACCCATCAGCCAGCATTGTCCAGATTTGCCAGGAACCTGTGCGCGTTGATGCAAAAACAATGTGACGCCCGTCAGGCGCCCAGCAAGGGCGTTCATTGCGGCCCGTGTCGCGCGTGAGCTGCACAAGTTGATGTGTTGAGACGTCCATTACGTAGATGTCGTAGTTGCCGTCGGGACGCTGCCAACTGAATGCGATCAGCTGTCCGTTGGGCGACCACGCGGGGTCAACCACGTAGCCCGCGTCTTCAAGCGGAATTTTCTCGATGTTCGTGCCGTCAACATTCATGGTGTAAAGCTGCGGATGGCCCGCGCCGGCGCGGTCGCTGACGAACACCACCTCCTGCCCGGTTTTCGGATTCCATGCGGGAGAGGTGTTCACGCCGACAGAAAACGTGAGCCGCTTCGGGTGGCTGCCATTTGCGTCCGCGACAAAGAGATCAGGATTTCCCTGCATGCCCGACATAAACATGATCTTCGATCCGTCCGGAGACCATGCGGGAGAACTGTTTGTCCCCGACCATCGCGGCCACGCAATCAATTTCCCGGCCACCATCGAGTATATGCAGATTTGCGCGCTCACGACTCCCCTGGGCCCCGGTGCGTAGCATGTGAATGCGATGCGTGATGAATCTGGCGACCAGCGCGGCGTGAGGGAAATGCCATGGAGCGATGTGAGTTGATGCTGGTTGGCGCCATCGTAATCCATCGTCCAGATTTCCTTGTTGTTGGTCCGATTGCTGACGAAGACAATTTGCGTTGTCGAAATGCCCGGCACGCCACCGGAGAGCTTCATTAGGATTTCGTCGGCGAATTGGTGCGCAAACAGACGCACTTGATCCTCCGTTGCGTCTCCGCGATAAATCTTCGTAATCATCGCGGGGACGGAAGGTGTGCGCACATCGTAAAACCAAGCTTGAACCGCAATAGTTGCACCGTTCGCCGACAGGTTGCCGAAAGCGAGGAACTGCGATGAAGCGGGAGCGTCAGCCCAAACTTGCGAATTCAATTCCGAAGGTTGGCTCGGCACCTGAGTGGGATACATGCTTGGACTGACAATTTCTATGATTCCGCTGTAGTCGAGGTCGCCGCGGACGACATCGCTGAACTCTTTCGCGAGCGGCTGCGTGCCCGCACCACCATCGACGGGCGCAGCGAAGTCCGCGACGGCCACGCGCGCTTTCTGTACACCGAGTCCGATGCCTGTCCTGAGCCAATCCTGCGCTGATGCGGTGGTTGCAAGTGCTGATGCAAAAAAAGCCAGCGCCACGATTCCAATTGAGAAAGCAGTCTTGCCACCAAACAAACGAATTGAACGGAAAGGAATCATTGCTTTCGCTTTCAAGTGTTCGCGCCTCACAATCTCAACGCCTTGATTGCCGTGCTTCACATGCCGCCATCATTTCCTGCACCATTCTTTGTAATGATCAGCGGCGAAATTCAAACCAGAATTCCACGTTCAGAACCGAGCCGCTATAATCATTCGGCAGCCGCGTGACCGGGCTCGAGCTTAATATTGCGCGGACCGCTGAATTGTCCACCGCGGTGTTTCCGCTGCGCTGCGTAATCTGGATATTGACGATCCGGCCATCGCGGAGTATCTGGAAGGTGATGACGGCGCGCGGCGCCCAGCGAACCGACGGGTCCACCATGGATTGCAGCCAATTGCTGCTGATACGGTTGCGCACTGCCTCTACAAACCACGGGTATCGCGAACCGAAATCGCCGCCTGGCCCGGTAAATCCCATCCCTCCTTGCGTCGCGCCGCTCACTGTGAATTGCGAATAGGGAAGCGCCGGCGATCCACCGCTCCCATATGGAACCGCGTTGGAAGGTGGCGGGGTATTGTCTTCAAGTACCTTCGATGGATGCGTCGGAACCACCGGCGGCTTATTCTTATCGAATTCCGGAATCGAATGCGCGTCAGGCGGTGGTGGAACGTCCTTCGGCTTCGGTTCGGATTTGTAGAGCCCCTTGGTTTCGTCTACCACGCGGCTTTCCGTAACCGCGGCGGGCTTGGGCAACGGAATTCCGGGCATGTGGCCAACAATGCCAACCTCCACTGATTCGCCGCCAACGCCGCCCCAGTTATTTCCGCGATGTTGGATGACAGCGGAGACCACCAGTGTCCCCGCAAGCGCTGCGTGAAAAAATGCGGACACCACAAGTGTCCCCTTCAAGCTGGGATCGGCGGGATGTTGCGCAGAGAATTCCATTTTCGTTCAGTGTGAGCTGGCCCGGTTGTTCAAGGGCTCTGTAACTATATTGACGTTCGGTATGCCCGATTGTTTGAGGGTGTCCAGCACCTTGGCAACAGCACCGAAAGGGACTGCTTGATCCGCGCGCAGGTAAACGGAATCGTGTAGTGGATCGTGCATCTGAGCCCGCGCATTCGCGCCGAGGTTGTGAATGTTTACGGGGTCGTCGCCGAGGTAGAGGTTTTGGGCGCGGTCAATCGTCACGATCACTCGCGTTTCCGGCAAGTCGCGGACCGTCTTCGTTTGCGGCAGATCCACTTCGATTCCCGATTGGAGGATCGGCGCAGTAATCATAAAAATAATCAACAGGACAAGCACAACGTCCACAAGCGGGACGATGTTGATCTCGGCGAGCGACGTCTCGGTTTGCTTTGCGATCTGTGGCATGAGTTAAACCACTTCAGGAATTCAGCTTTTCTATTTGTGCCGAAACCTCGGCGGTAAAGTTGTCCATTCTCGCGGCCAGATCCTTGATCCGGTGAACAAAATAATTGTAAGCGATCACGGCCGGAATGGCGGCAAACAATCCCATCGCGGTTGTAATCAGCGCTTCGGCAATGCCCGGGGCGACCACTCGCAAGCTCGCGGCCCCGGCCGTGCCCAGTCCAGAGAACGCGTCCATCACGCCCCACACGGTCCCAAAGAGGCCGATAAACGGGGTCACCGAGGCGGTTGTCGCGAGCCAAGTCATATATCTTTCCACGCGGCGCACTTGATCCGCGGAGGCCAGTTGCATGCTCACGACCACGGCGCGCAGACTTTTCACCTTGCCGGTGGCGCTGCTTCCAGATATTTGCCCCTGCAGTTCGCGGAACCCCGCGGAGTAAACCGTCTCCAGCGGCGAATTGCCGCCGCCCATGCTCTTAGGCTCGGGCAGGCCGCGAGTCGCGCGGAAAACTCGCAGGAATTGGGACGTCTCGCGCTCGATGGACTTGAAGAGCCCCAGCTTTTGGAGGATCAGCGCCCAGGAAAAAAGGGAAAAGATAAACAGAATTAGTAGCACCACGCGGGCGACCCAGCCCGTCTGGTCAAGCAATTGGCCGATTTGTCCTTCAATCAACAGAATTGCAATGGCGTGAATTGTTCCCCCTCCTCTGTCATAGGAGCCCCGAATCAACGTAGCACACGCCTGCAAAGCCTTCAAAGGATTCGATGCGGCTATGTGTTTTTCTGATGTACGTTGCGACACATCAGAGCTGGCGTAGTCGGCAGCTCGACGGGGCGCGTGCGGGCGGCGGGCCGCGCACGGCGCTGTGTTAGAATGCGGCTTCAATGTAGTGTGAAGGCAATGTCCGACCAAGTGCCCGAACGAATTGATGTGCGACTCGATGCGCTGACCGGTGGGAGGGCCGCGAATGCGCCTGTGTCTGCTGCAACCTCTCTCGCAGGTACCACATTTTATCTCGAGACCTTCGGCTGCCAGATGAATGTGCACGACTCCGAAAAAGTCGCCGGTGTGCTTCTCGAAAAAGGCTATCGCCAGGTAGAGACGCCCGATGCGGCGGGCCTCGTGCTCTACAATACGTGCAGCATCCGCGAAAAAGCCGCCCAAAAATTATTCTCGCGCCTCGGCGAGTATCGGTTTTCGGCGGAAGGTAAACTCTTTGGCGTACTCGGTTGCGTCGCGCAACAGGAAGGCGAAGCGATTTTCAAGCGCGCTCCCTGGGTGAGCCTGGTATGCGGCTCCGCAAGCTACCGCAAATTGCCGCGCCTGATCGAGCAATTGGAAGCAGGGAATCATCGCGTCACCGGCCTCGAAACCGACACCGATGAAACTTTTGAGACGGAAATAACTCGCCGCGATCATCCCTTCCGCGCTTACATCACCATCATCGAAGGCTGCGACAAAGCCTGCACCTATTGCGTCGTGCCTTATACGCGCGGCCCCGAGCGCAGCCGCGCCAGCACAAGCGTCCTCGAAGAAGCGCGGCGTCTTGCGGGTTCCGGCTATACGGAAATTCAGCTTCTCGGCCAGACGGTCAATTCCTATCGGGATCCCTCGCCACGCCGCATGAGATTCAGCGATTTGCTTCTCGCGGTTGCCGACACGCCCGGAATCCGGCGCGTCCGCTTCACCACGTCACATCCAAGCGATTTCGGCCCGGACATTGTCGCTGCAATTGACGCGCACCCGGGAGTTTGCGACCACGTCCATTTGCCAGTGCAATCGGGTTCCACGCGCGTGCTTCGCGCCATGCAGCGGACTTATACGCGCGAGGGATATCTCGAAAAAATTGCGCTGATTCGCACCGCGCGGCGTCCCATCAGCATCACCACTGATTTCATCGTAGGTTTTCCGGGCGAAACTGAAAATGAATTTGAGGAAACGTTGCGCTTGCTCGACGAAGCGCAATACGACGGCTCGTTCTCCTTCAAGTATTCACCAAGACCAAACACGCCCGCGCAAGAAATGCCCGACGCCATTCCCGAAGAAGAGAAGGCAAGAAGGCTCGCCGTTTTGAACGAACGCCAGCGCCAGATTCAAACCGCGCGCAATGAATCACAAGTGGGCCAGACGTTTGAAGTGCTCGTGGACGGCGGTTCACGTCGCGAAGGCCAGTGGGCGGGTCGCACTTCCGGCAACCGCGTGATTAATTTCGCTTCGCCGCGCAAGGACCTTTTGGGACAATATGTCCAAGTTCACGTCAGCGTTGCGAGCACGCACAGCCTTGGCGGCGAGCTCGTCATCTAATCGGTAGCGGCGTATTCAGGGAGGCAATCGTGGAAGTCGAAATGAAAATCCGGGGCCTGATGGTTGATCCTTCCACGAACACTCCCATCGTCGTCTTAAAGGACACGCAAGGCTCCTCGATACTTCCCATCTGGGTCGGCGCATACGAAGCACAAGCCATCGCCATCGAAATTGAAAAAGTGCAGATGCCGCGTCCGATGACGCACGACCTGCTGAAAAACGTCCTCCTCGGATTGAATGTGCGCGTCCAGAAAGTTGTCGTCAGCGAATTGCGCGAAGACACTTTTTACGCTCTCATCTGGGTCGAACGTGAGGGCCAGTTGATGTCCATCGATTCGCGGCCCAGTGACGCGCTGGCGCTTGCGCTGCGCGTGGATTGCCCGATTTTCGTGGAAGATCAGGTGCTCAAGAACTCGAAGGTTTCCAATACACTTTCCGAGAAAAACACCAGCGAAGAGCTGCGTAAGTGGCTTGAAAATCTATCGGATGAAGACCTCGGCCGTTACAAAATGTAGCGGCTCCCCAGCCCGCTTAATTTGAATTTTGTGCTTGCGCATCTCATTAGGGATGGGTAGATTGTGTCTACCCATATGGGTAGACGGGTCCCGGGCCTCTATATGTTGGTGTGCGATTGCCGGTTCCGGTTAGCCGTTGTCTTTTTGGATGACAAGAGTTTTGCGTCACCGGGGGAGACTGCGTTGGAGAGTGATATGAATAGCTCTCCAGACTCAAAATGACGAAGATCATTACTGTTGCAAACCAAAAAGGCGGCGTAGGCAAGACCACAACGACTATCAATCTTGCTGCCGCTCTCGCGTTGCGACAGAAACGAACCCTCCTGGTTGACATCGACCCACAATCCAATTCCACAATCGCATTTTTTGATTCGGCCGATGTCAAGGCGACCATGTACGACGTGTTCGGCGAGGGCCGCGCGGAGTTGGCAAGCATCATCAAGCCTACGAATTCGCCCATGCTTTCCGTCGCGCCCGCAAAACTCGCCCTCGCGAAACTCGAACAGCAGCTCGCGGGGCAATTCGATGCGCCGTACAAATTGAAAGATGCGCTTTTCCCGATCCTGAAGGACTACGATTTCATAGTAATCGATACGCCGCCCGCCCTCGGCATCCTCACGGTGAATGCCATGGTGGCTTCGACACACCTGCTCGTCCCGATTCAGGCGGCGTATTTCGCCATCGAAGGCACCGACGATTTGCTCGAAACTTATGAGCGCATCCGCGCCCGGCCCAACCCGGCGCTGAAGGTTCTCGGAGTTCTCATCACGCTTTTTGACAAGCGCACGAATATTTCAAGGGACACGGACGAGCAGATCCGGTCCGTCTTCGGCTCGGTCTTATTCAAGACGCGAATTTCAAAGAATGTTCGTTTGGAAGAAAGCCCGGCATACAAAGAAACAATTTTCAGCTTTGCGCCCAAGTCGCCCGGCGCTTTGGAATACAGCAAGCTGGCCCTGGAGGTCATAAAACGTGTCGAAGAGGATCGGATTGCCCGCCACTCTCAAGATGCGGCATGACGCGCACTACGTCGAGCAACTGACGACGTTTAGCGGCGCGGCGATTGGCCGCATGATTCCAGTTGACAAAATTCGTCCGAACCCGGATCAGCCACGCAAGATGCTTGGCGATCTCAGTGAGCTGATTGAATCGGTCAAGCAGAAGGGCGTGCTCGAGCCCCTGCTGGTGCGCTACGTCCCGCGCGAGGATCTTTACCACATCATCTCCGGCGAGCGCCGCTACCACGCCTCGCGCGCCGCGGGCTTGCGCGAGTTGCCGTGCATCGAAAAAATCGCCGACGACGCCGAAACCCTTGAGCTGGCGCTCATCGAGAATCTTCAGCGCAAGGATTTGACGCCCTTTGAAGAAGCCGACGGCCTCTTCCGCCTGGCCGAGCAATTCGACTATACTCACGATGATATCGCGAAGAAAATCGGCCGATCGCGATCATCAGTGACGGAAACGCTTTCTTTGCGGAACATTCCAGATCCGATTCGCAAGCGCTGCTTGGATCGCGGCATCATCTCGAAGTCGTTGCTCCTTCAAGTCTCGCGCCAGCCAAACGAGAAAAAGATGCTGGAAGCCGTGCAGCGCATCATTCAGGGCGGCCTCACGCGCGACGAAGCTCGGCAGGAGCGGCGCCAGGAAAGCGCGCTCGGGCCCCGGCCGCAGCCATTTATCTTTAATTATGAACCCGAAGGCGGAGCGTTCCGGATTCGCGTCCAGTTCCGCAAAAGCCACGTCTCCCGCGAAGAATTGGCTTCGACGCTGCGCGCGGTTCTCGCGGCGATTGAAGAATCGCACCTGGGGTCGGGTTCTGCCGTAGCTTAATTTCTCGCGGAGCCTTTTGGCAGTTGAAGATTTTGGCTCCGACAACGGGATGAATCAATCCGCATTCCTATGCTGGATCTTTTCCCCAAACAAATTGCAATCCTGGAGCGATGCGCTGCCGCTGGATTCAAAATTGTCGCTTTCCCTCTGTATGAATCTGCAGTGGGAATCAAAAAAGGGAATTGCGCCGCTCTCCTTGCTCCAGCTGATGCGAATCGCATGAAATTGCTCGGTGAGCCGTGTTATTTGGTTGGTGGAAATCTCGGCGTACGCATCCGTCGCAATGGAGTGGATCTTTTCATGTGGAAGGAAAAACAAATCGAGGTCACTAGCGAACGATTGCAAGAGATTGGACAATTCCGGCGCGAGCTCGATTCGGTCCTCCGAGCGGGAGATTGAGATAAGAGTGGTATTACAATTCACAAGCGACGAAGCGGTTCTTGCAATAATCGCGCTCGTTCGCGCCATCGACCCGAAGATGCTGAAATCAGATGCCGATGGTTTCACTGTGGACTTCACTCCACTCGTGGGCAAAACAGATTTATCTGCCGACGAACTCTTGCTGATTAAATTGCGTACAGGAACCGAAGAAGATTCCGATTCGCTTGACCTTACGGCCGCTGAAGTGCAATTGCTCGCCGCGCGTCTCGAGCGCCTCGAAATGATGGGCACTTGGCCGGCAGACGTAATGACCATGAGCCGCACTCTCCGCTCTCGATTGACGGGAAAAGTCTGACGCCCACGATGCAATTTCAATCCGCCTCATCTGAGTTTGCAATTCCCACACGGCTGGTTGCAAACTGAATTCATGAATAACCATTTCGACCTGATCTGCATCGGCGCCGGACCCACCGGCCTCGCCACAGCAATCGAGGCCAAGCGCGCGGGGATGCGCCCCCTAGTTATAGATAAAGGCTGCCTTTGTAACTCTTTATTCCATTATCCCGTCAACATGGTTTTCTTTACGACCCCGGAATTGCTTGAAATTGGAGACTTGCCTCTCACAAGTTCGTCAGAAAAGCCCTCGCGCTCGGAGGCCTTAAAATATTACAGGAAAACCGCCGAGCACTATCAACTCGAATTGGCGCTTTTTGAAACCGTCGAAAACGTAGAGGGTCACGACGGCCAATTCAAAGTTCACGTTCGCTCGCGATTAGGAATTCGTAGAGCGTATGAGGGAACCAAGCTCGTCGTCGCGACAGGCTACTATGACCTGCCCAATCCACTTGGCGTCCCGGGAGAGGATTTGCCTCACGTCTCGCATTACTACACCGAGCCGCATGAATTCTGGGGACAGGACGTAGTGGTAATCGGCGGAAAAAATTCCGCCGCGGAGGCTGCCCTCGATCTTTACCGGAGTGGCGCCCGCGTCACCTTAGTCCATCGCCGCAAGGAAATGGGCTCGACGATCAAGTATTGGGTGCGCCCGGACATTGAGAACCGCATCCGCGCCGGACAAGTCCGCGCGCTCTTTGAAACTCGCGTCACAAAATTTGAACCAGGTTGCATTTATGTCCAGACAAACGACGGCGAGCAGATCCTCCCGGCGCGCCAGGTCTTCGCCCTCACTGGTTATCACCCGGATTTCGATTTCTTTCGACGCCTTGGTGTTGATTTGGAGCCGCAAACAAACAAACCCAGAATCAGCGCGCAAACGTTGGAGAGCAATGTCCCGGGACTTTATCTCGCAGGTGTCGTCATCGGCGGAAATGCAACCAGCGAAATCTTCATCGAGAATGGTCGCTTCCACGGTAAGCAAATTGTTGCCGCGATCACCCACAAGCCAATCCCTGTCAAATAACTCTCTAATCAGTACTAAATCCCCTTTCATAACCCCCGCCAATTTGTGGCGTGATTGCGAGCCTGCTAGAATGAGCGCATATGGCCTCAGTATTGTCTGACTTCGGTGGAACATTCTCGACGCTGGCAAAGGGCTTTCGTGTCACGCTGCAAAACATGTTCCGCAAGCCCGTCACGGAAAATTATCCTGAGGAACCCGTTCACTTCCAGGCGCGCTACCGGGGAATTCATGTTTTGCACCGTGATGAGGAGGGCCTTGAAAAGTGTGTCGGATGTTTTCTTTGCGCGGCAGCTTGCCCCGCGAATTGCATTTACATCGAAGCCGGTGAAAACACTGAAACGCGCCGTATATCAGCAGGGGAGCGGTACGCAAGCGTCTACAATATCGACTATTCGCGATGTATTTTTTGCGGCTATTGTGTAGAAGCCTGTCCCACGGATGCGATCACTCACGGCCACGGATTTGAGTTAGCCACCTACGACGTGAACGCGCTCCTCTATCGCAAGGAACAGCTCTTAAAATCAAATCAGCCGCGCACTTGACGAGCTTTTCGCTATTTCAGGCTAAATCCAACCCAGTTGCACACCTGAAGGGCTTTTCGTTATTTCAGCCTAAAATCAATCTAGCCTCTATTCATATATTAAGATGTCCCTAACCATTTGACTGTCTTCGGCCATTCCACAAACCCAGTCTCACTTGGAAATGCGCGCCTGAGGTTTTCATCCGTTCCGTGGGCCAATTCTCGGCCGGTCTAGCGGTCCGGTAGTCGTAATCCACTCCGCCAATAAAGACTCAATCGGTATAACAATTCTGCTGATGGCATCCGCTTCAGAGTCAAAACTCGATTTGATGAGCAATCTTGAAAGCGACCTGCACTCTGTCGATATGCAGTTACCATGCTCAAATTCTCATCAATACTCCATCAGAATTCACCAGTTTCTACCATCCATATTCATCTTCCAAACATAATCGCATCTACTGCTTATAGGATTTCACTATCAATGTAACCATACTTCGTAGATATATTCCTAAAACAGGAGTCGGGTGAACGCAAATTGAATATCAAGAAAATGAACACATTGGGGGAAGCTCAACCAAATGAATACGTATCTCACTGTCGACCGCCAATTTAATGTCAACCGTTATGCGAAAAGCGGACCAGAAATCATGGAATGCAGTGAGAAATGACACGGAATCAGGTGATGCAACAACGATGACGCAAAACCGGCTGGCGCGAACGCGATTGACACGACAAACGCTGCCGCGTGGTCAGGTGATGAGAACTGAGGAACGGTGCGAAATTGAGTGATGCATCGACGTCGATACGGAGATGGATGAAGTAAGGACGTGTAATGCGATGACGATGGAGGTGAAGTCCGATGGCGCACAAAGGTTCATCGCACGGGCGAGTGACGCGCGGCCGGGCGATGCGCGGTCAATTGATGCGAAACTTTTTCGCCCTGCGATGGTTGACGCAGGGCGTTTTGATGAACAGATGAAAGCTGGATCGACCTTTGCCGCAGAAAACGGCAAACACCGACCATGCACGCAGCGTTGCGATTCACAAGTAATGACGGAATGTATGAATCAAGCGGGACGACCCAAAAAGTGAATCGCGTGGGATGGCCGAACGTACGAATCACGTTTGATAGCGTGGAGGCGAGAAAAGTGATGACGATCGCGAACGGTGCGGCTGTTGCGATTGTGACGAGTCTATCGAGCATGGCTTCTCGCAAGGAAACCGAAGTGCATGCCATGTTGGATTTCAACGTCACTGACAAATTCGGAGCGGAGCACCGCGCGGGCGGACGGGATCGCGCGCGTGGAAGCGATCGAGGGCTCGGTGGAAGCGGAGCGGCCGGCGTGGATCGCACGGCCGGCGGCAATCGCGCGCGTGGAGGAGATGGATCGCGCGGAGACAAGCAGTCGGTCCGAAGCGATGGCGGAGTGCGGCGCCGGGAGCTGTCGCTTCCGGTCAACAGAATGCGGGCGCGCGCGAGTCATGCGCAGGATCATGGCGCGCGCGAGCAGCGCTGCCGTCGATTCGTCAAGGTATTGATCGATCAGTTCCGAGATTTGCTTTTTCAAGTTGGCGGCGTGGTTCAATCGCGAAAGCTCGAAACTTTGCAGCGTCGGCACGGACGCCTTCAAAAGAAACTGGTACGGCAGATTACCGGTGCGGGACATGCTCTCCTCCTCGATTGGCCCGAACTCTCCGTAGGCACTGGCTTTATTTATCATACAATACATCAATATGCCAACACCATCTGTGGAAAACTAAGAAGGACGGCAGATGTCGCGGAAGTATATTGCCTTGCTTGGTAAGAGAGGTGGACCTGCAATCGTGTGCAGCGCATGCTCGAATGACGATTTAACGCCGGAAATTGCATGTGGTTTCGCCGTGGGTTCGCCGGTTAATCTTCCAATTTTCGCCGGTCTCCGCAGCGGAAGGCGAAAATATTATCGGACACTCGCCTTTTTGCGGGCCATGAGAAAACCCGCGTGTTTACAGGGGATTCTTTGCGTGGGTGGATCTCGCAGGCCGGTGGAGGCATACGAATCTGCGCGTCGTTGGAAATGCGACATTGGTCCGGCGCGCCGCCTGATGCCCGTGAAAACAAATTCAACAGAGGATCGCATGCGCCACGAAATGTTCCACACAACAGGATCGCGCGGTTCAAGCGAGCCAATTGAGATCCGTGTTACTGCGGACGCAATTATCGAAGTGTATGGTAAGTGCCCTTGCTTGCAAATGCCGGCAAGTGGCCGTGGCGCGAGAGGCAAGCACGCGAATATAACGGCGCGAGCGATGTTCGCATTCGCGCTTTTCGGCGCGGTGGCCGCGCTGCTGATGTGGGTCCTACTGAAATAGTTGAGGCGGTGCGATGAGGAGGGCGCGGTGAAAACTTTCGGCCCGGCATTCGACGTGGAACTCGACGGCGGCCACTTGTTGACGCAGATGGAAGTGATCCGCGACGTGCTCCTCTCCGCGGCGGAGTGCGCGGAAATCGCGGCAGTGCGGATCATGCGCGCGGGAATGCCGCCGGAAGATGGCGGCTGGATGACGCTGCGCGAACTCGGCGAACTGACCGGTTACGGCGAGGCGAGCATCTCCGCGCAAATTCGTCATCTGCGCAAGGAGCAGTTCGGCGGATTCCTGGTGGCGAAGCGGCGGCGCGGATTGAACAAGCCCGGCGAGTGGGAGTACCGGATTCTCGGCCGTGCGGAGCGCACGATTCTTTCGCCGCTCCTCGTGGCCGCGAGAATGTAGCGGGGAATTGCAAGCAGCGAAATATTTGCAGCGGGCGGAGGTGAGCAACGATGCCGAAGCGCGTGATTGATTTCGATGCGATGTGGGCGAGCGACAAGATCGCGGCGTGCGCCGAGTGGGCGCAAGTCGAGTACGCGTGGCTCTACGGCCTGGCCGATTGTTGCGGCTGCTTCGAGCTGACGAATATGCGCGTGATCTGGGGGCGCGTGGCCGCGGTGCGAAAAAATCTTTCGCTCGAGCGGCTCGCGCAAGTATTCGACGAATTTCATGACAAGGGTCTGCTTTTCCGGTGGAGCGATGGCGGCAAACGCTACGGCCACTGGACGGGCAGCGATGTCCCCGGCCGGCTTCCGCCGCCGAGCTGGCGCAACCGCCTGGAGCGGTTAACGCCGCCGGTGCCGAAGGCCGAGCTGGATGCGTATGTTGCGGCGTTCCGGAAATTCGGGGCGCGAGGTGAGGCAGGAGCCACGGGGACAGACAGCGGCGTGTCCGCACACAGATCCTTCTCGACGTCTCCGCCGACGAACGGCGGCGACTCCGCTCAGGATGAAAACGTTCTCTTCATTCGAGCGGACGAGAATCGCCCGGGCGGGCTCAAGGTATCCCTTGAGGTGGCTCAAGCACAGGGTTTGGATTTGGGTTTGGACTTGGAAAGTGAAAAACAAGTGTGTGAGAGTGCTTCGCCGATTTGCGCGGAAGAAGAAAAAGCAAAAGTAATTTCCGTTGTGGAAATACAAAAGCAAATCCCTGCGGAAGAAAGCAAAGCACTCGAACCCGCAGGGGAAAGTGGCACTGCCACTCCTGGCTGTGCGCCTTTGACTTTCAGCGCGGAACAACAAAACCGCACAGCCAAGAGCCGTGCCTACCCTGCCTGTCCGGCAGGCAGGCGGCAGGCAGGTGGCGGCGCTACCCACAGCGAATGCACGCCGGAAGCGCTCGCTGAAACTTGGGAGCAGGAGCGCGGCTCGCTTCCGGAACTGCTCGCGATGACGCCCGAGCGCCTCGCGCGTTGCCGCGAGAGGTTGCGCAATGCGACGTCGCGGGGCGGGAATGGCAAATGCACAAACGCCGGCAAGGAGGCCGGCGATACGAACGGCGCCAACCGCGATGCAGTCGTAAGTTTCCTGGATGATTTCCGCGAAGCGGTGCGGCGCGCGGCCGCGACTCCGTTTCTCTGCGGAGCGGGGCCTGCGGGCTGGCGCGCGAATTTCGATTGGATCATCGCGAACGACACGAATTATTTGAAAATTTTGGAAGGCCGCTACGATTCCGGCGCTGGCGCAGGCGCTCACGACGCGTCGCGCGCGGCAAGTGGCAACTCGGATGTAGAGGCGGGGGTTGCTCCGCCCGGTGCAGCGCGCCACGCAGGTGCGCCCGCGTGGATCGCGGAACGCGCGGCGCGCGAGGAATCCGTGCGCCGCGAATTGCGCGTGGGCGCGGGGCCAGTTCTCGATTGCCCCGCGTCGCCGGAAAGCGCGGCGCAAGCATGCGCGTCCGCAAACGGCAACGCCATGATTGGCACACCGCGTCCGGCGATTCGTGAAGAGGTCATTGAACGATTCCGCCGGCGAGGGCAGGGAATCGCGTGACGCGCACATACGTGAGGCGTGCATGAAACCAGCGTTCGCATTTGACGTTTGCCACGAACTTTATCGCGTCGCGCGCGCGGTGCTCGACAGCAATCTGCACTCGACGGATCTCGCCGGGCACGACAAATATTTGTGGCGCCCCGGACTGCGCCCGCGGCTCGCGGAATATGTCGCGGATTTCGAGATCGCCGGCAAGCGCGCGCTTGCGTCGCCGCATCTCGCCAGCCGCCTGGTGCTTTTCCGCGTTTATTACATTGGCCGCGCCGAGCTGCACGCCGCGCGCGCGCATCTCGGCATCGGCGAGCTTACGTGGGAGCAGTGGTCGGACGAGGTCCGCGCGCGAGTGGGACGCGAGCTGTTGGCGCGCCGCATGTTTCCTCCGCGCGATTATTTCAGGGATGCGAGCCGTGCGCCCGCGACGCGGCAGGACCCGCGCGCAAAAGGGAAGCCGCACGCGCCGCGAGATCCGAATGCCATCGCGATTTCTGCGCACCCGGCAACGCCGCAGGGCAAGCGCGCCGAGCCGCTCTTCATCCGCGATCCGCGCCGCCGCGCGAAGCTGGCGTCATGAGCGTTTCATTCCAGGAAAATGCCATGATTAGGCCCTTCTGAGGGAGTACCATTGACCAGGTTAACCGCGCGCAGGTACGATGGGCTGGCACTATACCTGTCCCTAAGTACAGTCTCTCGAAACTGTACTTCGCGGCGGCGCATCTGAATATCTGAGGGTCTAACGCTAGTTAAGGGAGTTGGATAATGTCCAGGCAACGGAAGGGCGCGTGGATTAATTTTGGGTCTCGCAATCCGAAGGCGGCGACGGTTCGTTTCTCGACTTCGTGCATTTCTACTTCTGCTGAATCCGCTGCTCAATTCACCACTGTGCATAGTACTGGGAAAATCAGCGGGATAAACGACGAGGTCAAAGCTTCACACCAAACTGTTCGAGAGGGGTCCGCACGCGGTCGAGCGTAAGCCCGATCGAGTAGACCGCGCGGATGCTGTCGAGGTAATTGGGCTGTATTCCGGCGGGCACAGGAATCAAATTGCAGTGTTCCTCGAGTTCAGCGATCTTGTGGTGACGGAACCCCTTTACGTATGCAACCGCCCGTCCTGTGTCGGCCTCGAAAATAGGCCCGCCACTGTTTCCCGGGACGAATAAAAAATTTACCTCTAGCACGGTTACTCCTTGGAGTGGATGTCCGTCTCCAGCGTTCAAGTCTGTCCTGTAGACAGCAGTGACAGCGTTTCTTGCCACGCGGTACACGACTCCACCTATTGTTATGTTTGCGTTGGCGTCTATCGAGAGTTGGGCAAGGGGATAGCCAGCTACGCCGATCTCAGCGCCAACTGGGACATCAGCATAGCTTACAGGCAAGTACGCTTGATCGAGCTTAGATTTCGAGATCAGGATGGCCAGATCATGGTCGGGAAATAAGTGGATGTCATTTCCGACCCTGCCATTAATTTCATGGATTATCCCGTGCTGACCGTCCAGATTGTTGACGAGCCTATAGAGGTCGCCAGGCTGGTGAGGTGCGGCAGGGCCGTCAATGACATGCCAGCATGTAATGAACACCTGCGACGTCACAAAAAAACCAGAGCCAAGCGAAGTCGTCCCGAATCCGCCGGTTGCAAGTGGCCGAAGTCTATGGACTGAAAAGACCGTATGGCGTACGTCGGCAGCAACGGAATGAAACGGCCTACTCTTGGTAGGAATTTTTCCGGCTGGTACCCAAATCTTTGGCATTCTCGCCCCCAATCACTCAAGCAGGCCCCGTCCGTTTTCACGGTCGGAGGAAATCCTGCCGCGATATTCTAGCAAATTGCGAAGGCAAGGCTGACAGCGAAGCTTGAGAAGTGGGGTATGGTTAAGGCAGCCTGGACAAATGCAATCTGCATATTGCCACTAAGCATCGCGCTTCACGCAAGCGCAAGATGAAGGGCAAAGCGAACGGCAAGAATGCGAAGATGGACGCCCGCGCACGCAAAGCTTTGCTTGTGTTGGCTCGCAGAGTGAAGAAGAACACTCCGATTATTGAGAAGAGGCTGCGTGCTGCGGGCGTTGAACCCAACCCGGCGCTGGTATTTGCAGCCGCGATGAATCTCGGCGCGCTGGACCGGCTCGCACGCGAGGACGACGAAGACAAGCCGAAGTCAGCCCCTCCAAGATAATTGAACTAGGCCTCGCAAATCTGAGCCTCGACATTCCGCCACAGGCGGAGCATCGTATCGTTGCGTCTCAAGCATCGTTCAAGATTCCAGGCGGCTCCTAACGGGGCCGCCTTTTATTTTTGGGATCGAGGCGTATGCGCTGCGACTTAAGAACCCGCGATGATTTCGGATTTTGCGAATCCACAGCGCCGGCAATTCTTCACCATCGCGCTGAGCGTGATGCTCGCAATTGGATTGACGCGACCGCCGCCGAAAAACGATTTGCCGCACTTGGGGCACGGCCACGCGGTCCAGCGGTAGGAAAAATACATGTTCGTCGCCGCCATCGCGAACAGGGCAGCCACGGCCCCTTCATATTCTCTGGTGTGCGTCGTCAGGAAGAAAATCGCAACGAACAAAATTAATTCGCACACGAACGCGGCCAGCGCCGCATTCCGCCGCGCCTTGTAAGTGCTCCACGCCGATGTATAAACGCCCATGCGAGTTCACAGCAAAAGGGAATCGAGCGGCATCATTCTAGCAAACTCGTGTGACAAGGTTGAGCGCAGAACCCACGCGCTGGTGTATGCTTGATTTAGCCCCTTCAGTGGATCGTAACTGCTGGCAGGGCCTGTTCCTGAGTGCGTCCGCCCCGTCGAAAGAACGGACGCACCCCTAGCAAACACTTTTCAAAATTGGTGGCGGTCGTGGTAGGATGTGAATGAAATCTGTATCCATTGCGCTCTCCGCATAGGGTACGAATCGGGCCAGACGGCTATCACCCGTCTGGCCTTTTTATTTTCTTACTCAGAAAACCAGAGTTTTAACCATCTCTCTGCCTGCGTTTCTCCGGCATTCGTGAGGCTATATCTTCCAGCGCTTCGCTGGCCGCCTTTACGATAGAGTTGGCTATGGACGCTAATGATTTTGTCCAATCGTTCGATAGAGATTCCCGATTGACGCAGTCCCTCGTTTAACTTGGTGACAGGAACGTCCTCAACTTGTAGCAGCCGCTTGAAGCCAAATAAGAGTAAAATCGCGGCGTCCGCATTGCGATTTGCGGTTTCCACATTGGGAAGATGTCGAAGTGAAACGAATTCGTCTTTCACAATGAATGCTCGCTCTAGGAGAGTTTTTTGCAGAGCGGCATCAAGAGGAATGCCTGCACTCGCGGCTGAATACTGCGCGGTGAGTGATTCCTTGGGTGCTGTGGACAGGGAATCAAGGAAACGTTCATAGGCTTCCTTGACCCAATCTTGGGGGCCCTCTCCGTTAAATTCAGAGTTGCCAATCTTGACGTGGAGCTTAGTGTTTTCCATGATGCGCTCTCCTTGCCCCTATCACGGGCTCAATCTATGCGCCATTGTTTCAAGTCTTTGGCGCAAAGTCAATAGGAAAGATAAGGCGAAGCTGTGGAAATCCCATCCCCAGACTCGTGGCGAATAAAGAGCGAATATTCTCCTTATTTTCGGTATTGACTGTCAGGCAAGGGGGGCCCATACTACTTAAGCGACTGGGAGAGTTGCCTTGCATTTAGCAGCTCGCCGGGTTAATTCCCCGCTCAGCCGCCTTTTTTTTGTTCCCTCCCAATGTATATCCTCTACGTTGACGAATCCGGGGATGGTGGTACGAATATCGGTAGTTCCCGTCATCTCGTCCTATCAGGCGTTGCTATGCATGAAGGGCAATGGAGAAGTCTTACGACCGCTTTGGATAATCTTCAGCAGCAGTATTTTCCCTTCTCTGGAAGCAACGTTGAATTTCACGCAAGTGTCTTGAGAAGCGGCAGGGGAATTTACCGTAATATGCCTGAGGCTCAACGGACGAAGTTGATGAATGAGATTTACCAGATAATTGGAGATGCTAGGCTTACGATTTTTGCGTCCATCGTTGAAAAGCAGTCGTTTATGTATAAATACAGCGGGCGAGTTGACCCTTATGACGGGGCTTTTGAAGGTCTCTGTACGATGTTCAATTTCTTCTTGCGGAACGTGCAAAGGAAAGTCGGCAATGTTTTAAGAGGGATCGTAGTGTTTGATGAAGCGAGGCCGTCTCTATCTAAGCAAATTCGCGCATTACTCGCTCAATTCCAAGCTGGTGGAACACGTTGGGCCACCATGACTAATCTGATTGAGACAGCCTTCTTTTTCGATTCAAGAAACTCAAGAATCATGCAGATTGCAGACTTCTGTTCATACGCTGTATTCCGATGGTATGAGGCAGGGGATGACACTTATCTCAAGAAAATAAAACGCCGATTCGATAGGAAAGGCCAGAAAATTCACGGCTTGAAATGTTATCCACTTGAATGCACAAGGCCGCATCCTGTCCCCCCAGTGAAGAAATAGAAAAAGCATTCAGTTTGTAAACACTTTAGTGTCAACCTTCTTGACACTTCTTATTCGCCATCTTCACACTAAAGCACCACTACCGTTGTTTCAACGGGCGCGAGTGAATTTGCTGGCACTCTGGCGGTTGGGTGTGTAATTTGGAGACGGTCCCCACCGAGGACATCTCTATATGGCCACCAAACGCCGACCTTCGCGCAAACGCAAGGGGTCACATAGAGGGTCGACGCTGACAGATGAGCAGATGAGAGTGTTCGACGAACTGATGGGCAATGTGAAGAAATACAGCCCAATGATCCGTCGCAAGCTTCGAGCGGCCGGCGTGGTGCCCGACGAGGGGCTCGTTTTCGTGACAGCAATGTATTTTCCGGCACTCGACCGGCTCGCCCACGATGATGACGAAGACCAGGTCAAATCGGCGCCCCAAAAATAATTGAAAATAGGGGGAACCACGTACTTAGCTTCACGCGGTGGCCAGTTTGGATGTAAAACCATCGCCCAGTAGAGCGCATCTGCATTATGGGGGTTTCAGAGATGCCAAAATTCGGCGATGTGTTTGGCGGTCATAGAAAGCAATTGCTTGGTGTGGCTGCAACGGCGGCGATTGCCGCTGCCATTATGTTTGGTTTTGCAAACGCAGCGCCGGGCCGCGCGCAAGCGCTGACTCAGCCACAGCCGCAATCCCAATCGCAATCGCAGCCCCAGTCCCAATCGCAATCGCAGCCCCAGTCCCAATCCCAATCGCAAAACACATCTGCCGCGCCGCCCGCGCTCGAGTACGAAGTCGCCACCATCAAGCCGAGCATCCCTGACGCGCCCGGCATGTTTATGACCATTCCCGGGCCGGGGCTGGTGAGCGATTCGTTCACCGCAAAAAATTTCACGCTGATGACGCTCGTTCGCGCCGCGTTCGGAATCCCACTGGGCGCCGAAGACAGCCGGATCTCAGGCGCGTCGAAATGGCTCGACACTGAAAAATACGATGTTGAAGCGAAGATGAGCACCGCGGTGGTTGATGAGCTGAAGAAGCTCAGCCCGGAAGAAAGCAAGCTCGCGCAGCAGCACATGCTTCAAGCGCTTTTGGCGGACCGCTGCAAGCTCGCGTTCCACCGCGAGTCCAAGGAATTTCCAATCTACTCGCTGGTCATCGCGAAGAACGGCCCCAAACTTCAGGAATCAAAGACGGTCGCCACTCCGCCGGCCGATGCTCCGCCGCCGGCCGACTCTGGAGGCCGTGGTGGCCGCGGCGGCCGCGGGGGGCCGAGGATAATGATGAGAGGAAGAGGAGGGCCGCTGGAAGGTCAGGGAGTCGGCATCGCGAACCTGGTGGATCTGCTATCAATGCTGGTGGGCCGTCCCGTCGTGGACAAGACCGGCCTCACGGGCAAGTACGATTTCACGCTGCAATGGACGCCGGATGACAGCCAGGCTCCCAGCGCATTCCCGCCGGGCATGGGTCAGCCGCCGGATCCAGCCGGCCCGTCTCTCTTCACGGCGATTCAGGAGCAGCTCGGACTGAAATTGGAATCCGGAAAGGGCCCGGTCGAGATCATCGTGATTGATCATGTCGAACGCCCTTCGGGAAATTAATAGCGGGCGTCCTGATCGTAGACGGCACATTGGGGCCATGAGATTCAGCGCGTAAATCGCGCACTGGTGTATGCTTGAAAGAGCCTCCACAGGGGCTCCTCTATATGGCAACGGCGAAGGGAATCATCCAGGCTGAATTCAAGCTGTTCGGCACGCTGAAGCGCAGCGGCGCCTGGTACGTCGCGCACTGCCCGCCACTTGACATCACGACGCAGGGCCGCACGCAGGCCGAAGCCAAAGAAAATTTGATCGAAGCCTCCGAACTTTTTTTGACGAGCTGCCTCGAGCGGGGAACTCTTGACCAGGCGCTGAGAGAATTGGGTTTCGCGCCAACCAAAAAGCGGCCTAACGGTTTGCCGGCAAACTCGTTTCCGATTTCGATTCCCATTCCAATGCGGTTTGACAAGACTCTCCTGTGCCGCGCCTGACGCCGCTCCCTTGGCAAAGAATTGTCTGCGTTTTTGAGCAGCTCGGATTCCGCCGCGCGGGGCAAAAGGGGAGTCATATCAAGCTCGAAAAGCCTGGGACCGCAAGACCGCTAATTGTTCCGCGATACAACGAAGTGGGAATCGACATCATCCTGAACCTCATCCGCACCGCTGGGATCACGCGAGATGCATTCCTGTCGCTGTTGGAAAAATGCTGACGCAAACGCGTAGCCAGCCCCCCCAAAAATAGTTGAAAATAGTGCTTGACAAAAATAACGGTTGTGGTAAGGTTGTTGACGGAATAGAAGTGTAAGTAAATCACACGCAGCCCGCCCCCGGCGGGCGTTTTCATTTTTAGGCCTCTTTTTCCGCGTATCTCCAAGCAAATGCAGGGTTTGTGAGCAGTCGCCGCAACGCAGAAATTCCGTCCGGCAACCCGCAGATGAGCTGTTTTTCCCATTTTCGGATGTAACGAAATTGCGCTTTTTGAAGCGCCCCCAAATTTATTTTCAAGGGCAGGGCGTCAAAACCCCGATGTTCGCCCAAATTGCGGGGCGAACATGGCGCGCCCGACTCTGCTCTAGCGCGCTAATTGCTCAGGCGTTGACGCAGGCGCTTCGGATGGATCCGCGAACGCGCGCAGGCCGCAATTCCGGCAATGCCTTGGCGCCGGTCCGAACCAGTAGGCACCGCTCCTCGAAAAGCCCCACCAGCGGCCAACGAAGGGTTTCCCGCAGCGGGGGCAAGGCCATGAGTCAAAGTTTCCCGCGAACCAAATAACCGGAAGCACCCAGGCAATACTGAGGATGAAATGCAGCGTGGGCGACTTCACGTGGTCGCCGGCAATCGCCACCGCGAGCCCCAGCGGCAGAATGGCGACGAACCAGTTGCGCCGCCGGCGGTATTCCTTCCAGTGCTGCGCGCAATCGGGCTGGGCGTTGATCATCGGCCTCTCGCGTTCGGTTGTTGCTGCTGAGGCTATCTTATCAAACCGCAAAACACTTTCATTACTTTTCGCAATTCGTCATTTTTTTCGCAACTCAATTCAGGAGGCACTATGCCGAGCTACAGCAACACGAATCCGCCGCTGGCGCTTTTTCCCGGCGACACCGGTTTCAGTTTTTCAAACGAAGCTCCCGCGGGCGGCACGGCCGGCGCGCAATTCGCGTTGCCCAATCCCGCCGGATTTCCCAATCAGGGCCGCACCGTGGCCTGGCAAACAATTTTCGCCAGCGCGCCCACCAGCATCAGCCTTTCGCTGCAAGCCGCCATCGCCGATGTGGATTCCGAATACTCCACGATTGACACCAGCACCGCGACGGCCGGCGAAGCGCGCACGGTCGCAAACGTCCGCGCGAATTTCCTGCGCGTGAAATGCAACTCCGCGTCCGGCGGCTCCGGCTACACCGCGCAGATCTTGCCGTAAAGGTTTTGTAGCCCAGGCCCGCCGCGGCGGGTAGCCCTGGGGGTTTTCCGCGCGATCTGTAATCGCCGCACTGTCAACGGCACGGACGACTCTGCTGTTGCCAATTTCAATCACGACAATCGCCCCAGAAAGTCCCCACCCCTACGAAGCGGGGTGGGCTACACGAAACACTCACATGAGTTCCAAATCCAAATCCGGAAATACCACGCACGGCAAAAAGTCTCGCGCCACCAACAAGTCGCAGCTCGAACTGCAACCAGGAATTCGCGCTCCCAAGGAAGAAGCCGCGGAACCATCGGAAACTTACACGCCGTCGCCCGACGATCCCACCGCCGAGGTCCCGCTGAGCCGCGAGGAAATCGGCGCGAAAGTTTGCGCGAAGCGCGACATCATTCAGGTCGCGTGCGATCTCCTCGCAGGCCACGGCGATCCCAAGCAGGCCCCGAATCGGTTGCGCGCGTTTCAAGTCGTCGTTGACAGCCTCTTCGGCAAGCCCGGCGCCGACAGCGACGACCCTCCGCCGCCCGCCGACTGGAACGGCATCCCCGCGCCCGATCGCGAGACGCCCTAAATATTTTCGCGCGCAACAAATTCGCAAACGCAATTTCATCCAAGGAGAACCATCATGACCACCACAAATCCGCAGACCGCCAAAATTGGCGAGATCGTCCAGTTCGCCGGCATCGGCGCGTTTCTCGCCGGAGCCGTGCTCAGCATTCATCATTACGCGATCGCCGCGTTCGTTGTCGGCGGCGCCGCCGCATTCTTCATCGGCAAAAAACTCCGCGGCCAATAATGGTTTTTGTAGCCCAGGGCGCTTCTTAGCCCTGGGGTTTTCATTGACGAAAGGCCCCACCCCTACGAAGCGGGGTGGGCTACAAACGGCAACACGAATCGCATCTACATGAAACCCCGCGCAAAATCCGGCGAAAACACCGCACGCGCCAACTCCCGCGCGCTCGTAGTCGCGGACCACTACACGCCCTTCCTGCGGCAGCGCGAATTCCACGAGTCCGGCGCGAAATATCGCCTGTTCGGCGGCGCGGCCGGCCCCGGCAAAACGAAAGCGCTTTTGTGGGAAGCCATCCGCCAGGCGAATCGCTACGCAGGCGTTGACACGCTTCTCTTGCGCCGCACGTTTCCGGAGCTGGAGTCCTCGCTCATCGCCTATTTTCGCCGCGACGTTCCGCGCGATCTCTATCGCAGTTTTCACGACTCGAAGCATCTCGTCACCTGGCACAACGGCTCGACCACGCGCTTCGGCCACTGCGCGCACGAAGACGACATCTTTCAATATCAGGGCGCGGAATATCTTTTCATCGGGCTCGACGAGCTGACGCATTTCACGCTGAAGCAGTGGCAATTTCTCACCAGCAGAAATCGCTGTCCCGTGCCCGGCACTTTTCCGAACATGGCCGGCGCGTCGAATCCCGGAAATATCGGGCACGCGTGGGTGAAGGCGCTGTGGATTGACAAGCGTCCGCCCGCCGGAATGGAATCCGGCGATCAGTACGATCCGCGCGATTACGATTTTATTCGCGCCACCGTCGCCGACAATCCGATTTACGCCGACGACCGCGAATATCGCCGCACGCTCGACGCGCTGCCCACGCATTTGCGCCGCGCGTTCCTCGAAGGCGACTGGAATGTTTTCGCGGGCCAATATTTTGACGTGTTCGACCGCGAGCGCCATGTCGTGCGCATCGGCCGCGGCGGGGCCGCACCTTCTTTTGCTTGTCATCCCGAGCGCAGCGAGGGATCTGCTTTTGCAGCAGGCGAAGATAGAAGCAGATCCTTCGTCGCAAATACCGCTCCTCTGGATGACAACGTAAAAACAAACATCGTTCCCCTCGAACCCTGGTGGCCGCGCTGGATTTCAATTGACTGGGGCTTCGAGCATCCGAGCGCGGTCCTGTGGCACGCGGCCGCGCCAAGCGGCGCCGTCATCACCTATCGCGAATTTGTGCAGAACCGCCTTTCGCCGCGGATGCTCGCCGCGGCGATCGCGGAGCGCAGCGCGGGGGAACGCATCGGCGCGACCTATCTTTCGCCCGACGCCTTCGCGCAGCGCACCGCCGCCGACACCATCGCCGAGCAGCTCGCGCGCGGACTCGAGATGGAAGGCCTGCCGCGCCCCGATCCCGCGGACAACGACCGCGTCGGCGGCTGGATGCTGATGTACGAAATGTTGCGCGAGGATTCCTGGCTCATCGCGCGCAATTGCGAGCAGCTCATCGAGACGCTGCCCACGCTCACGCGCGACGACGACAATATCGAGGACGTGCTGAAGTGCAGCGGCGATGACGTAGCCGACGCCGCGCGCTATGGAATTAAATCGCGGCTCGACCCGCGCCACTCGCCGCACGCGGGGTTCGCCGCGCAGCTCGCGCGCCGCGGCGAACGCATCACCGCCGAGGACCCAACGAGCCGCGCGATCTGGATGCGCCAGGTGGAATCCGACGCGCGCAAAGGCTTCGGCCCGGGCAAAAATCGCGGCGGCGTCTCCGCTCCGCGAAGGTGGAGGATTTAGATTTGGGTCTTCCAGGTCCTTTGCCGCCTGCGGTGCCCTAGGAGGCCAATATAGAAAACGAGGAAATAAATCCCCGCCGCCGACAGCGGAATGAGCCACCTGTAATGGTCCAAATTATCACGTCCGACTATAAGCAGTGAAAATGCAATCCCGGGTGAGAGGAAGAATTGTCCAAGAAACATGAAGAAAACCGCCATCGAGCCGTGAGCTGGATTCCCGTGTGGGAAGTCCTTCATCAGATATCGCTGGGCCAGCTCGAAAGAGCCGCTCCCGAAGAGCGATAATATCGCCGCCCACAGCGCAGCGCGAATAAGCGGCTTTTTGGTCCAAGAGGGCACGTTCGTTATGTTCGTCCCGCCGCCGCAGCTTCACGCCGCGCCCTGCGCCGCGCGCGCCAGCGGAGGAGGAACGTGAACGCCGCAAAGTAGAGGCACCAATTCACGCCGAGGAAAAAGAAGGCGCCAATCGCCTCGGGAACGTTTTCTGCGCTGATCATCCGCGCCGCCAATCTTTGAACGTGCGAGGAAACAAACTCACCCGGATACAGCGGCGCCCTTAACAGCCATGACGGAATGTGATTCATTATCCGGTCGGGCATCCAAACCATTAGAGCGATCGTGGCAGCAGCTAAACCCAATACAATCGCGGCCGCCCAATACGCGGCACGGCCGCGCGTTTTCTTTCTCGAAGATACGATTGGCGCTGCGCCACTTGCGGCTGCTGCCGATTCGCGCGTCGCCCTGCGCCGAGCGCGCCAGCGAAATAGTAGGAAGAAAACCAGGAAATAGAACGCCGCGTCCAGCAGAGGGATGAGCCATACAAAGCGGTCCAAATTATCGCGGCCAACGATCAGCGACGCGATCAATGCGCCGGGCAAGGCAAGCAAGCCTGCGAGAAATGCCGCGGCGACAAAATTCACGTCGAAGCTCGATGGTCCAGCGAAAAAGAATTTTCCAAAATACGCACCGGCCAACAAATAGTAGCCAACTGCTATGGCCGTCAAGCCCGAGGCCCACAGCGCCGCGCGAGCAACCGGCTTCTTAGTCCATGAGGGCATGAGCGCTATGTCCCTTGCGCCGCCGCGGCGCGCTGCTGCTGTCGCCTCGAATGCCTTTCCCACGAGTGAAAGCCGTAATAGAAAATTGCGAAGTACACGAGCCAGCTTATGATCGGTATTGACCAACTGTGTGGATTCCAGTCGTGGCCATAGGGAAAGATATTGGCAATTGTTCCGGGCATCAGTATGGCCATGCTGACGTCAGAGGCCACGACGTAGGTTTGTGAATGGGGTCGCACGGGCCTGTCCCACACGTGCTTCAAGTCGTAGAGATTGAAACACTGAGCAGGGATCACAAGGATTGCTGCCCAAACCGCGGCGCGAGCAACCGGTTTTTTAATCCATGAGGGCATGAGCGCTACGCTCTCTGCGCCGCCGCGCGTTGCTGCTTTCGTTTGTTGCGCCAGCCAATCCAAAGCGAAAAAATCAGGAAGTAGAGATACCAGTTGACGACGAACCCGACCAGCATGCAACTCCAATCAATTGCCGCCGAGCGGGATCCGCTGAGATGCTCTATCAACGACGTAAGGCCTCCGCCAACCAGAAATCCGGGCGCGAGTGGCAGCGCCATCACATAGACGGAAATATCAAACCAAGTGGGCCGCTCGACCGCGTGATTTGGAAATCCAAAGTAGGAAATGAGCCAAACGATCGCCGGGGCAACGAACACAAACCCCGCCGACCATAGCGCCGCGCGGCGAAGTTCTTTTTCGCTGAGTTGTGATGCGCGGATTTGCAGGATTTGAAGTTCGCGCAGCATGGGCTATGTCCCTTGGTCCGCCGCGCGCTGCTGCTTTACACGATTGCGCGCGTGGAGAAGCACGCTGAATACAAGAAAGTAGTAACACCAATTGGCGGCCAGAGAAAGTCCGACGACGATCCAATCAAGTGCGGCCTCTGATCCAGCTTCAGGCGAAAACAGTTGCCAAATGATCAAGCCAACAAACACACCCGGATACAACAGTATTTCTAACGGCAATAGCAGCAACCAACCGTGACCCCGGTCCGGCAACCAGCGCAAAAGGGCAAACGCTATCGCGCTAAGTCCAATTACCAGCACAGCCGCCCACACCGCGCCGCGCCGGCGTTCGCTTTTGGTGGGTGGCCAACTCAAGTGTCGCAGGATTTGCAGCATGGGCTACTTCCCTCGCTCCGCCGCAGCTTCACGCGCCGCCCTGCGCCGCCCTGCGCCGCCCTGCGCCGCGCGCGCCAGCGGAAGAACGGGCGGAAAACGCAGTAATAATAGAAAGCCCAGTTTACAAACGGCGCGGGAGACAAGAAATAGCCATTGATCCCGTGGACTCCAGTCGGTGAAAAAGCCAGCGCAAGTAGAAACGAAACAGCAAGACCTGGGGCCACGAGAATTCCGATAACTGCAACTCCTCCGTGCTCCATAATTTTGTCTGGAATGGTGCTGTACCTATACAGCAAGCCAGAAACCCAGCCGAGAATGAGAAATGCCACCAGAGGGCCAACGGCCATAACTGTCGCCCAAATAATCGAGCGTTTTCGCACCGTCATTTGCGATTGATCCATATGCGGGCCTGGCGTAATTCTGCAACGAACAAAATCCGAGGGCAAATGAATTTATTTCGAGAGCTATTTGAACGCATCGGCAATGCGCTGCGCGCGGCATTCGGCGGCGCGAATGCTTCCGAGCCGAGCAGCACGCGCCACGTTCGCGTACACGAAAATTATCTGCGCCGACTCGAAGACGATGTCGCGCGGCTGCGCGCGGAAAATCGCGCGCTGCTGAACTCTCTGCTCGGCACGGCGGGAATTCCGCCGCTCGAAATTCCGGGCGGTGACGGCGCCACGCGTCCCGCGGCGATGCCGACGCGCCGGCGCTCGTGGCCGCAGATCGCGCATTCGCTCGAGACGATTGCGCGCAACACCCCCGCTCACGATGCAATGTCGCGCGAAGCGGCTCCATCACGCCAATCGAAATCGCACCAGTAGCCCAGGCATTCCTACCTGTGCGGTTTTTGCCGAGCGCATTCGCCTGAACAAAATCGAAAATAAAAAGGGAAATCATGGCCACGAACAACACCACCGAATTCACGCCGGTTCCCGGAGCAATCGTTGAAAGGGAAGGCCCGGTGAGCGCCACCGTTGCGCCGCCGTTGTCCTCGGAGGCGCAGAGCATAAACGCCGCACTGGGATTCGGCGGTGCAAACGGCGCGATCAACCACGCCGCGAACGACGCCAGCGCCGCGAACCAACCCGGCGGCGTGGACGACTCCGACGCATCGCAATCCGCGAACACCGCCGCCGCAATCGCCGCCGCGCTCGGCCCCAACAACGAGCGCCTCGACGATCTGAAGCCGCGCGTGGTCGCCGCGCTGCGCGACCTGATGCTGCAATTCCGCAGCGAAGGAATCGTCGCGCGCCGCAGCGAAATCCGCCGCATCAAGCAGGCGCGCCTTTTCTGGCAGGGCCTGCAATACGCGTGGTGGAATCCGGCCGACATGAGCTGGCATCTCCCGTTCGATTCGCAATCCGCCGACGACAAATCCCTCGACGAAATGCCGCGCTATCAATTCGTCACAAATTTGTATCAGGCGTTCGGCCTCAGCTTCATCGCGCTCGTCAGCCAGGCCACGCCGGCCACGCGCTTCTATCCGCAGTCCGCGCAAAGCGATGTGGACGTGCTCGCCGCGCGCGCCGCGAGCGATGTCGCCGCGCTCGTGGAAGAAAATAATAAAGTGCAGCAGCTCCTCACCGGCGTCGGCTACTATCTTTGGACCGACGGAAAAATCGGCGGCTACGTTCGCTACGTTTCCGACGCGCAGCGTTTCGGCTGGCACAGCGAGGACATCGTCGAAGAGGCGCTCGTGCGTCTCGGCGAAGACGCGTACGTCTGCGCGAAGTGCGGGCATGAAACGCCCACCAATAATTCCGCGCCGCCCCCTCTTGCCGTCATCCCGAGGCGGTTCGCAGCCGAGGCCTTGCCTGCCGGCAGGCAGGGATATCCCGCGGCGCAGTTTGACGCGGGGAATTCCGCGGCCGCGAACGAGAACCCCCGTCCCGAACTGCGGGACGGGATATCCCTCGCCGCCAATTCGGCTCGGGATGACGAAACTAATTCTGGTGGCGCCACCCGCGCCGCATCGCAAAATTTCCTCTCTAGCGCGATCTGCCCGCAATGCGGCGCACAACTCACTCATCATGATTTCCGCCCCGCACCCGTCGTCGCGATCCCGCGCGTCACCGGCGTGCGCCGCGTGCCCAACGGACAGGAAGTGATCAGCATTCTCGGCGGCCTGGAATTAAACACTCCCGTGTGGGCCAACGAGATGCACGAATTTCCCTACCTGCAATGGCAGCAGGAAGTTCATCTCGCGAAATTGCGCGCCGCGTATCCGCACGCCGCGGACAAAATTATTTTGGGCGGCCCCGTCGAGGCCGAAGATGTTTACGCGCGCGCGTCGCGCGTGGCTGTATCGCAAGGACTGCCGACCACTCAGCCCGGCGACGCGCTCTACAATTTAATTACTTTCACGCGCACGTGGATCCGCCCGTGGGCCTTCTACGCGATTGACGACAAGCAGACGCGCGACGAACTCCTCGCACTTTTTCCCGGCGGCGCGTACGTCGCCTTCGCCGGCGAAACGTATTGCGAATCGCGCAACGAAACGCTCGACGATCACTGGCGCGTGATGCACGCGCTTCCCGGCGACGGCCAGAACCGCCCGAGCGTCGGCGATTCGCTGGTGCAAATTCAGGAGCGCTACAACACGCTCAGCAATATTCAGGCGGAAACCTACGAGTTTGGAATCCCGCCGATTTACGCGGACCCGCAAGTTTTGGATTTTGACGCGCTCTCGTCGCAGACCGCCGAGCCCGCCGCGCATTATCCCGCGCGCGCGAAACCCGGCCAGCCGCTCGCCGCAAGTTTTTTTCAGCCCGCGCCCGCGCAGGTGCCCGCGGACATGCTCGAGCACCAGCAGGAACTCGCCGGGCCCGTCGCGCAATTCCTCACCGGATTATTTCCCGCCGTGTTCGGCGGCAATCAGGGCGGAGCAGGGAAGACCGCCAGCGGTTACGCAATGGCGCGCGATCAGGCCATGGGACGCCTCGGCCTCGTGTGGCGCCGCCTGAAAACTTTTTATGCGGACCTGATGCTGCTCGGCGTTGACACGTTCCGCCAGAATCGCCCGCAGGACGTGGAGATTCCGCTGCTCGGCGCGAGTGGCGAGTTTGAATCGAAATGGATTCGCCTCGCGGATCTAAAGGGAAATATTCAGGTGCATCCCGAGGCCGACGAAACTTTCCCCAGCTCGAAATCGCAGCAGCGCGCCGTGCTGCAATCGCTGCTCGCAAGCAATGATCCGATGATCGCGGCCGCGCTCTCCGATCCCGACAACATCGCGTTCATCAAGGGCGTGTTCGGCCTCGACGACTTGAGCGTGCCCGGCGAAGACGCGCGCGAAAAACAGTTGCGCGAAATTTCGCAGCTCCTCGCGTCAGCGCCGATTGTGATTCCCGTGCCGCCTGCGCCGGGGAATTCATCGACGCCGCCGGTAACGCCGACACTCTTGTCGGCGGGTTCACCTTCGCGAAACGCCGGCACGGAGGCCGGCGCTACAAATTCCGCGACCACGATCTCCGCAGCACCCCCGCCGGTCGCTTCAGTCGACGCCCCCGCAAATGGCGCCACCACAGAGGCGCAATCTCAAGGCTCCGCGATTGCGCCTCTGCAAAATTCCGGCACAGCGGCCGTCGCGCCCTCTCATGGTTGTCATCCCGAGTCCGCCGCGGCGGACGAGGGATCTGCTTTTTCCGGCGCTGTTTCGCCGCAACATTTCATCGAACTCCCCAGCGTGCCCATTGACGAACTCCTCGACGACCACGGCGCCGAGCTCGCCGAAATTCGCCGCTGGGCCTCGAGCGACGCGGGACAACTCGCGCGCGCGCAAAATCCGCTCGGCTTCGCAAATGTCCGCGCGCACGCCGCCGCGCACCAGGCCGCGCTCGCGCGCCAATCCGCGCAAGCCGCGCTGCAGCAAGCGGCGGCATCATCACTCAAGCGAAAATAGTTTGTCGCTGTACGTGACTTGCCGCTTGTTCAGTAGGCGCGCATGTTTCTGTAGCCCAGGGCCCGCCGCGGCGGGTAGCCCTGGGGGTTTTCTCCAGGCGAAAGACCCCACCCCTACGAAGCGGGGTGGGCTACAAAAAACATTCTCGCGTTCAGATTGTGAGGAGGACACATGGCAACAGTTGCACCAGTCGCGACCGCAAACGCCACACCAGCGCCCGCGCCGCACCATCACGCCGCAAATTCCGGCGCGCCATCGTCAACACATGCGGGCGCGTATCCGTCCGACGAACAAATCCTCGGCATCACCGACGACGCCGCATCCAGCGCCGCCGCTGCGTCCACCGACGACGCCGAATTCGATGCGCTCCTCGCGAACGCCGCGAACGCATCGCGTGTACCGCCGCCAGTAGAGCCGACACTCCTGTCGGCTTCTTCTCCCTCACACCAAGCCGACAAGAGTGTCGGCTCTACCAATGTCGCGCTTCCCCCGGATGCGCCCGAATGGCTCGCGCGCGCATCCGCCGCCGCGCCCGACTCCGCGCCTCAGCTCGCCTCGCTGTGGCAGCGCGCGAATGCGCTCGACACTTTCGATCGCGCCTACTACGGCGCCGACGCCGCGGCGCAGCAAGCGCTCGTCGCGCAACTTTACGCCGACGATCCCGCCGCGTTGCGCGCGATGGTCGCCGCCGCGCAACAATTTATTGCCGCCCCTGCCACGGCGTCGCGTGTAACGCCGCCGTCTGCGCCGCCGGTAACGCCGACACTCCTGTCGGCGAATGCGCGAAACGAAAGCGCCGACCCGCCGCGGCGGGTCGGCGCTACAAATGCCGCAACCGCCGCGCCAGCATTTAACCCCGCCGCGTACGCGCAATTCGAGCAATCCACAAACGACGCCGTCGTCACCGACGTGAACCGCGCCATCGAGCGCGCGCTCGACCGCGCGCTGCCCGACAATATTTCCGACGGCGCGCGCCGCCGCATCGCCGGCGACACGCTCGCCGAGGTCCACACCGCGCTCCGCGGCGATCGCGATCTCGCCTCGCAGGTCGCCGAGTCGCTGCGCGGCGGACAATTCAGCGCCGCCACGCGCGACGCCGTCGCGCGCCTCATCGCCGCTCGTGCGCGCACCGTAGTCCCCGAAGCCGCGCGCCGCGTCATAGGCGAATGGACCGGCTCGGTGCTCGCGTCGCACCGCGATCGCGCCGCGAAAACAAATGCCGCGTCCGCGCACGTTGACGTCACCGGCGGCGCAATGAACGCGCCCGCGCCGCGCCGCGCCGTCGCGCCCCGTGACATCAATTACCGCGCCACCAGCGACGAAGATATTTTGAGTTGGTAAGCCGCGCAGATTGTGGTAGCGCCGCCGTCGGCGACCGGCAACGGTTCTTGTAGCCCAGGGCGCGGTTTCGTCTTTGCCGACGGGGTGCGTTTTGCTGCAGCCCCGCGGCGCTTACAACAGCTCAGCCCTGGGGCAGTTCGTTGAAGAAAATCCTCACCCCTACGAAGCGGGATGGGCTACAGGCAAATCACTTTTTCCGAGGTCCACCCATGCCCATTGTCGGTTCATCCGCCTACAACACCGCGGGACAAATCACCGCGCTCATCCGTTCGCTCTTGAACGACGCCGCCGGAAATCTTTTCACCGACGGCGTGCTGATTCCGTACGTGAATTCCGCGTATCGCAAAGTGCAGCGCGCGCTGGCCGCCGCGGGCCAGGAAACTTTTCTCGTTGACGACGTGTTGCTCGTCGTCCCCGCGGTTGCGGAAGTCGACGCGTCGCAGCAAGTCGTCATCAATGATGCGACCGCGCCGCCCAATCAATTGCCCACCGATTTGCTCGCGCCGCAGGATGTGTGGGAACGCGCAAACGGCAGCAGCGATGATTTTGAGCTGATGGCCGACCTCACCGGCCGCGGGGGCCTTCCGTCCGTCGAGCAGGGAGCCGCGCTGCGATTTTGGGAATGGCGCGAAGACGGCCTGTGGTTCATCGGCGCAACGCAGGACACGCAGATCCGCGTGCGCTATCAAAAATCTTTTCCGGATTTCAGCGACGGCACCAGTGTCGTGCTGATTCGCAACGCGCAGGAAGCGATCGCGTATTACGGCGCCGCGATGGCGGCGCTCGCGCGCGGCTCTCCGCTCGCGGACCGCTGGAGCGATGCCGCCGCGGACGCGCTCGAAGATTTAATTACCACCACGGTGCGCCGCGATCAGCGCGTCGGACGCCGCCGTCAGCCGTTTTCTTCGCGCAGCGGCTACACGCCGATTGTGTAGCGCGGACGCGAATGTTTGTTTAGCCCAAGGCGCGGTTTCGACTTTGCCGACGGGGTGCGTTTTGCTGCAGCCCCGCGGCGCTTACAACAACTCCAGCCCTGGGGCAATTCATTCAAGAAAATCCCCACCCCTACGAAGCGGGGTGGGCTACAAAATAATCTCGAGGAGAACACAACTATGAAATCCGGAACCATCAAGAGTGCGCAGCGCGATGCCTGCCTGCCGCCTGCCTGCCGGTCAGGCAGGGCAGGCACGGCCGCCGGCGGCGTGCAGCAAATTCCGCTCGCGGGCGTCATCCGCCTGCCTGCCGGTAGGCATGGCGAAAGCGGCGTTGGCCCGACATGTCCGCCCGGCGCGCAAATTTCAGATTCGCGCGCGACGTCGTCGCCGACGGCGAACGGCGCCGCCGTTATCTGCAACATCGCCGAGCAATCGTGGATCCTCCACCGCACGCACGGCACGTTTGTAATCGCGGGCGTGGACCGCGCCAACTCCCACAATTCCGTCATCCCGATCGCGGCGCCAAATTCCGGTTCCGTCATCCCGAGCCGGTCCGCAGGCGAGGGATATCCCGACGCGCAGTTTGCGTCGGGGGTTTCCTCCGCCAAGATTCCCTACGCGCTCACCGTCATCGGCGCGCGCACCGGCGCGATTGACCTCGGCGACAAACGCACGCTCGAATTTCCCATCTCCGCGCGCGAAATCGCCGCGGACCTGGCGCGCGAAATTAATTCCGACGGCGGGGAAGGGAGCTACTTCGGCGTTTTCGTTTGCGCGGGCGACGAGCCCGATGACGGCGAACTCGCAGACGCGCACGCGCAGCTCGACGGTTTTTATCGCAACCTGGTCGCCGCGGCCGAAAAGGAATGGGAGCGCACGCACAGCGTCGTGTTCATCAGCGATTTGCAGCGCCGCGCCGCGCGCGAACTGAAACTCGAGAAGGAATGGTCCTACGAGCCGCAGCAGCGCATGGACTGTCCCGCGTGCGGCGAAAAGTTGAAGCCCGGTGTCGCCGTCTGCCGCGTTTGCGGCGCGGTGCTCGATCGCGCCAAGGCCGCGCAGTTCGGTTTGGTCGCACAGCAAACGGCGTCATCGTCAAACACACCCAACGCGGCAACGCCAGTTGCGCCATGAGCATTTGGTTGTCATCCAGAGCGGAGGCCGCTTCGGCCGGAGCGAAGGATCCGCTGTTGCTTTCTCTTCCGGGTCACTCGATCTTAAGGCAAGAAAAAGCAGATCCTTCGGGCAAAAATCGCCCTCTGGATGACAAGCTAAAAAACAGTGCCGCCGATAGGATGTTGATGTACTCAAATTCAATGCGGCGTGGCAAAATCCGATTGTGGGCGACCGCCTCTACCACGTCTATATTCTGGCAAGTAGATCAAGAGTGCTTTATACAGGCGTAACTGGAACCCTCGAGCGGCGGATTTGGGACCACAAGCAAAAGGCAATCCCGGGCTTCACAGCCAGATTTAATATTACCCGTCTCGTATATTGCGAGTCCTTTCGTGATGTTCGCGCGGCCATTGCCCGAGAAAAGCAGATCAAAGGGTGGTCCCGCGGAAAGAGAATTGCTCTTATTGAATCTCAGAATCCCGTATGGACCGATCTGGCAGAGAATTGGTTGCCGAATTGCTCTCGGCCGCAAGTCTGAACGACCTGCGATGAATAATCAGTGTGAGGACATCATATGACCCGTCGAACGAAAATTCTCTTATCGGCATTTTTCGCGGTGCTCTTTATTGCGGCCGTCGCCCTCGCCCCATCCGCCCGCGCGCAATCCTCCGGCTCGCGCAAAGACGACGTCGTGCTCAACGCGCGCGGACTCCCGCTCGCCGGCGCGGCCGTGCGCATCTGCACCGCCGCCTCGACGGGCACGCCGTGCTCGCCGCTCGCGCAAATTTATTCGGACCAGGCGCTGACGCAGGCGATCGCGAATCCCACGGCCACCGACGGCATGGGCAACTATTCTTTTTACGCCGCGCCCGGCCGCTACGTCGTGGAAATTTCCGGCCCCGGAATCACCACGCGCCAGTTGCGCGACGTGATTCTGCCGAACGATCCTTCCGCGCCGACGTTCACAACGCTCACCACCACCAGCGGCATCAGTGCGTTTTCGCTCACGCTCGCCGGAAATCTCACCGTCGCGGGCAGCGCGGCCATCACCGGCGCGCTCACTGTGAACGGCGGCCCCGTGCCGAGCACCGCCGCGGCCAACACGTGGACCGTGTCGCAGTCCTTCAAAGGTCCCAATCCGCACCGCGATGTCACCGCGTATGGCGCAAAGTGCGACGGCGTAACCGACGACACCGCCGCGTTTAATGCCGCGATCTCCGACGAGGCCACGGCCGGATATGGGCCTGTTTACATTCCGCCCAATTCCAGTTTTTGCTGGATTGCCGGCACGCTCACGATGACGAATTCGAGCGGCAATTTCCTGCACATCATCCAGGCCGGGACCATCCGCGTCGCTAATACGATCACGCTTGACAAATACACGACGTGGGAAGGGGTGGGCGGCCACACGCCGTTCTCGTTCCAGCGCGGCGCCGCGGCGACGGTGCAAAGCACGGGAAACATCAGCACGTTTCACATCGTCGCCACGCAGGACTACATCAAAAACATCAACACCGGGCCCGACGGGGGCCAGACCACGGCGCACACCATCCTCGTCGACACCGGAGGTCTCTACTTCACGCTGGATAATTGCGGCGTGAGCGCCAACGGAACTGGAGATCCGCTGCATGTGGATCTTTCGGCAACGGGCGGCGGCTTCGGGATCTACATCAACGGGGGAACCTACATCGCCAGTTCCACAAATGCGAATCATTCGGCCATCTATCTGCGCGACATCGGGCAGGTCTCCATCCACAGCACGATGATGATCGAGTACGGCATCCGCTACGTCAACGACATCGACGTTGGTGGCGCCGACATGAGCATCGATGGAATTAGTCTGACGGAAGCGTTGCATGATGACTTGTTGATCCTGGAACAGGACGCGACGGGCGGCGGAGGAATCAACGGCGTTTGGATGAGCGGAGTTACTCTAGCTGACGGCGTCTCCGGCAACTATTATCTCAGGACCACCGGTTCCGGGCCGAGTGGCAGCATCGGGAACATCTTTGTCAGCAACCTCCTGTTCGGCACGAACATCCTTGATCCAGTCAGCACGATAACGATTGGCTCGCTCTACACGCAGGGCATCACCGGGTCATTTCCAAGCGGAGCTTATGGCACCTATCAAAGCGTAGGGGCGAATCAGTCCTTTGCCGACACCACGGCACACGTGGGGTTGAACGTGGCCCGCGGCTCGTTCACCGCGGGCGCTCCGATGGTGAACAATGTGCAGGACGTCCACCACTTCATCGATGCGCTCAATGGCACCGTTGGAAATTCCTTCAGCATCATCCCGACGGGAACTTTTTTCAGATTTGACAGCGCAAACGCAAACTCCGTGATCAGTTACGAGGGCCCGAGCGGCGGCTCGCAGGCGATTTACATGAACACGCCCACGGGCGGCGTGCAGTTGTCGTCAAACACAAACACGGCGCGGAATTATTTTCAGACCACGCTCAGCGGCGGGACCAGCACGCTCAACTGGACCATGTGGGGACGCAGCGTTGGAAATTATCCCACTGTCCCTTTCGCGGCGCTCAATGGCCCGCTGCTCATCAATGACGCCGGCGACACAACGAAATATATTCAGCTCACCGGCTCGCCTACCGCGAGCCGCACCGCGACTTTTCAGGATGCGAGCGGCACCGTCGCGTTCACGAACCAGTTGCCGCTTTCCGGAACATCCTCGAGCATCGGCGGCAGCTCGCTTGCCGCGGGCGCGTGCACCACGGGCACTGCGAGCGTCGCGGGCGCAACAACTTCAATGGCTGTGGCTGCAAGTCCCGCGGCGGATCCGGGAACTGGATTCACGTGGAACGCGTGGGTTTCTTCGGCGGGCACAGTCACCGTGCGCGTGTGCAACGTCTCCATTTCATCTGCGACGCCAACTGCGACGAATTACAATGTGCGGGTGATTCAGTAAATAAAAGCGGAGTCCGCCGCGGCGGACGACGCCGCCCGCAACGGCCTACAACGTCCGCGCAATTCAATAAGATCCGCGCGGCGCGTCAGCGCAGAAAAATAAACGCCACGGCTCCCGCGGCCAGGACCGCGCAAAACAAAATCAAAGCGGCCTTGCGCATGATCAATGAGGTTTCGCGGCGGAACACGATGCGACTTTTTCCAAGTCCAAACGTCGCGTAGCGGTCGCCGCAATATTTGCACCGCACATGCCAGATGAGGAAGAGCGGCAGGATTATGTATTCGAGAAATCCCTTCGGGCCGGAAACGACAGCTCGCTTGTCCTGGCAACGCTCGCAATGGAAATTGGAAAGCTTCACGCCGGCCCCTGAATTCTCCGCGGGTCTGGGGACAGCGCACATTGGAAGGCCGCGCAAAAATCGCGCGCCCCAAGATCCACGCATCCCCCCGGAACCACGCCCCGCGGGGATTGTATTCCTAACACTTGACGAAGTGCAATTTTCCCGTGCGCGCAGTTGCCGCGCGAGGCGATTCATTTGGAGGCACGATGTCCCGATGGGAATTATGGCTGAAGGGAATGCTCGCGGCGGCGATTGGCGGCTCCGCAAACGGCGTCATCACCGGATTCGCGGCCGTCGGCATTGACCCCTCGCATTTCAATTTGCAGGCCGGATTCCGCAACACCATGGCGATCGCCGCGGTCAGCGCGGCCATGAGCGGCATCATCGCCGTCGCCGCCTATCTGAAACAGTCGCCGCTGCCGCCCGAATAATCGCGCGCCGCGCACAAATGTTTCTGAAGCCCAGGGCCCGCCGCGGCGGGTAGCCCTGGGGTTTTTCATCGACGAAAATCCTCACCCCTACGAAACGGGGTGGGCTACACAAACGCTTTTCCTCGCCAATTTATTTTTCACCACCCACTTTTGTTCAAGGAGAACAAACACCATGCCAGCCATGTCCAACTCGCAGACGATTGCTCTGCAACTCGAAAAAGTGCGGGACAAAGTACCGTTGCTTTACGAACGGGACGACGTCCTGCTCACCATGATCCAACAGCGCGGCGATGTCGAGAAAGTTTCCAGCCGCTCGATGCGCCTCCCACTTCAAGTCAACCCCGGCGGCAAAGCCGGCAGCTACAACGCCGATGGCGGCGACCTCGGCCGCGGCTCCGGCACGGCGTACGACGTCGCGACGATCTCGCCGGTCTTCTACCGCTTCGCGGTGGAAATCACCAAGCTCGTCGAGTACGCCACCAACGCGCGCGAGAAGGCCGTCGAAAACGCCGCGAAGCGCGAAGTCGCGAACGGGATGAAACAGTTCCGCTCGTTCCTCGACAAACTCATCCAGACCGCCGGCAACGGCGTGCTCGGCTCGATCGCGTCCATCAGCGGCAGCACGTTCACGATGAACGTGCCTCCGGGCGCCGCGCTCGTTTACGTCGGACAGACGGTGCAGATTTACGACGCCACGCTCACCACGAATCGCGGCGAGTGCAACGTCGTCGCGTCGGATCCGATCACCGCGCAGACCATCACCGTGGACACGCCTCCCACGGGCACGGTCGCCACGGACCTGATCGTTCACGACGGTCTCTCCGGCGCACAGCCGGTCAGCTTGTTCGGCATCAAGTATCATCAGAACAACGCGACCACCGGCACGTGGCTCAACCTGAATCGCGCGACGTATCCCACGCAGCTCGCCACGCCGCGCGTGAACGCGGGCAACGCCGCCCTCACTCCCGCGAACGTTCGCCTCGCCATCAACAAGGTGAGGAAGTCCCTCGGCATCAACCAGGTCGGGAAGCTCATCGCGTACACCAGCGTCGAGCAGGAGCACGCGTGGGAAAATCTCGGCATCAGCATCAGCCAGATCATCAAGGAAGGCCCGCAGGGAAGCGCGAACGATCTCGACCTGCTCTTCACCGGGCGCAAGACGATGTCCGGCGTGCCGATCAAGTCGAGCGTCAACGCCGACCAGACGCGCGTGGATTTCCTGGACCTCTCGCACTGGGGCCGCGCCGTCATGAAGGACATTGACTTCTTCGAGATCGGCGGACAAACCGTGTTCCCGATTTACGGCGCCTCGGGCGGCATCGCCGCGTCATACATTTTTTATTTTGACGTCGGCCTGCAGCTCTGGGACGATTCGCCCCGCAGCGGCGCATTCATCGATTCGCTCGCCCGGCCCAGCGGGTACTAAATTCTCTGTGGAGTCGCGCCCAGGAGGGATGCCGCCCTCCTGGGCGCAGCCACATAGCCAGAGATTACCCACTATTGACCTAGGCTGAAATTACCGATATTCTAATTTCAATGGCTCTCCGCGATTGGGTTGACGTGGAAGGGATCCGGCGGCTGGTGAGTCACACCTTTCTCACCGCCGTGGGAATTCTCTGCATCAGCGGCCTCACATGGATGGCGAGATACCTCCTCGGCACCGGTTGGCTGGCCAAAGTCATTGAGGACATGGACAGCGTTGTCATAGTAGGGGCCTTGCTGTTCGTAAGCTTCGAAATGCTGTACTATTTTGGTGAAGGGCTCATCAAGGTGATTCGTGGGCGTAATTTCATCTTCGCATAGCTTGAAAGATCTCGGCCGACTTTACTTCCTCGCCTATTTGGCCATGTTCCCGGCCGGCGCAGTATACGGATTCCTGGTAGCCACTGGCCATGAGAGTAAAGCTGCTTTGATTTTGTGTGTGATTGCAGCCGTAATTTCGGCGCGAATCGCCTGGGCTGTGGCCGAGAAGAGACTTCCGCGAAAGCAGTCTGAACCGGCAGTTCATTCGATACCACATTCCGTATCTCACGGCGTCCGCTAGAATCCTGCTTTTACGCTCTCCGGCATTTCTGAGATTCAGTGCATTTCTATGATCCTTATCCTCCGCGAAACGCACGAAGCGCCCGCATTTGTCGCGCAAGCCCTCGCTCGCGCGGGCGGCGTGAACCGTTTCGGCGAACCGAATTTCCGCGCCGTGTGGGGATGGTCGCGCCTCGCGTGGATCGGCGGACGCTTCGAGGATCGCGACGCCGCGGGCAACCTCGTGCGCGAATCTGTCGAGCTGCGTTATGAACCAAAATATTTTCCGCGCGACCGCTGGCACATCGAGCGCTGGTGCGCTCCGGAAATGTACGGCTCGCCTGATGATTGGACTCGCGCGACGCTTGAAGTCGAAGGGGCGCGCAGCATCGCGGCGCTCGGCCCGTATCCCTCGCGCGGCGAATACGAGCACGTGTTCACGCTCGAAGGGCCGGTGGCACAGGCTTCAGCCTGTGCGGGTTCCAACAAATCATCGAGCGATTCCTGCGCGTCCGCGTGCCCGTGCGAGTCCGACTCGTCACCATTGCTCGGCGCATTCATTCAGCTCACGCCGACAATCGTCGAACGCCTCGCGCGCATGATTGAAATGAGCCGCGCGCTCACCGGCGCCGCCGCATCCGCCGCTGCAAATTCGGCCATCGGCACTGGATCCGATTTTCGTAGGGGCGCTGCTTGCCGCGCCCGCCGCGCGACAGGCCTGCCTGCCGGTAGGCAGGGCAGGGAAGCGCTCTATCGCCGCGAAGCCGCGCGCGATCGCGCCTACGACTCCTTCGCCGACTCGCTGCTCCACGATTCTGGCCCTGCGTTTCATGGCGTCCCTCACGCAGTCGTGCCCGCCAAACAACCTACCGCGAAACATGGTAGTGGTGTAATTTGCCTATTGTAGGCTGCGATAAGCCAAAGGACGTTAGTCTTGTGATACTATCCGGACTGGTTAAATGGGCGGTTGGGCTCACGTCCATTGTGGCGTCTAATGGCCAAATCCAACAAAAACAAACCTAAACCACAACCCCAGCCTCAGGAGAGCAATTTTCGCTGGTTTTTCGGTCATGTTTTTTCACTGATCCGAAGACACGGCAACCTCGTGATAGTGTGGACTGGGATTGGATGGTGCGTCCGCGAGATTTCAGTCACTTTAGTGGCGTTCTCCGGCAAACAGTCACTGGCGAGCCTGAGCCTAAGTTTCCTTGCTGACATTAGAGTCGTTTGGGCTTTAAGTATCTCTTTGTCGGGAATCTCGATTGGCTTATACTTCAGAGAGAGAAGAAAACACCGCGAGACGCGGGAGAGATTAACTGAGAGGATTACTGAATTGGAGTTAAAGATTGATCCCACGAGAACTTCAAGTAATCTCACCTCAGAGGGCCTGACAAGAAAGGAGGACGAGTGATGGAAATCAGACAACTGACAAATATCGTTGAGTCGGCAATCTGCCTAACCATACTTATACCCCTGCTTCTGAGTCTATGGCCGACCGTCCGGTTGGATCAATTTCGACAGGATATGTTTGCGGTCCGGGATGAATTGTTCGACTATGCGGCCTCAGGGAAAATTTCATTCAACGATCCCGCTTACAGATTGCTCCGACAACTGATGAACGGGTTTATTCGCTACGGACATCAGCTGACATTCTTCCGAGTGTGTGTAACTTTAGTTGAAATTAAGGTGATGAAGAGAAGTCCCGCCTTTACCTGGGCGCCTAAATGGGAGCAGTCCCTTGCTAACATCAAAGATGAAGAGGTTAGGGATTCGTTGAGGTCTTTTCACAGCCGAGTTGCTGACCTCGCCGCGACACGTGTTGTTTTCGGTTCTCCAGTTCTAGTCGCCGGTCTTTCTTGCGCTGCGCTCATATTGGTGGTGCAAAAAGGTCTGTACGGTCTTACTCAACTTTGTAAGGACGCGGCTTCCACTACCTTTTCTCACTTTATGGATGCACGTGTTTTGGAGGAAGAAGCAGTCAAGGCTGGCGTCGCCTAACATTCAAATAACCTTGCGGTCTTCCAAGCCGGATAAGCTTATTCTGTCTGCATGGCCCGTGTCACACGAACCGTGGAATGCACGCGGCAGAAATTGTACAGACTGAATCGTAGGATCATTGCTCTTGAAGCTGTCTCCTCATTGCATCAATAAATCACCAATATCAGCTCCCTAAAATCTGGAATTTCTCCAGAAACCATCGCATCTCAAAGCCTCCGGCTTTGGGGAAGGGAACCCATGTCCGTCGCAGGATACCTTGACGCGCCGCTCGATCAATTCGGCGGCCTGGTTACCGACATGCCGCCCGCGGATCTCCCGCTCGGCGTTTCGCCCGATTGCGCCGACGTCGCCTTCGTTCCCGGCGCGGTGCGCACGCGTCCGGGCCTGCTTTCTTTTTTCACCGCCATCAGCGGGAATCCCACGGTGAATTATCTGCGCACCTTCATCAATTCCGCCGAGCAGCAAATTCTTCTCGCGCTCGATTCCGCCGGATTCCTGTGGGCTGAATTCACCGCCGGCGCGCTCACGCAAATCGCATCGGGCCTCGCGCAAAGCGCGCTCGCAAAATCCTGCACGCAATTCGGCCGCGAATACATCGCCATCTCCGACGGAAAATCCGGCGTGGACATCCCGCGCCAGTACGACTCCACAAATTTCGACCGCGTCAGCCAGTGCGGCCCGGGCGCAGGGCCGAGCATCACCGAAGCGCCTGTCGAAGCGAGCATCGCCATCGCCGCGTCGCCCACCGGCGCCGTGCGCGCGAACAACATCTCGACCATCACCACCACTTCGCCGCACAATTATCAAATCGGCCAAACGGTTCTCATCGTCAACGTCGCCGACGCGACATTCAACGGAACTTTTCTCATCACCGCGATTCCCGGCGCCACGCAATTCACTTACGACAACCCCGGCGCGAATTCCGCTTCCGGCAACACCGGCTCGGGCGCGAGCTCCACTCTGCAGCCGCAGGTTTCGCCCGGCGTGCACCAGGTCAGCGTGATTTTTCAAACGCGCCAGGGTTACCTCACCGCGCCTTCGCCGCCCGTTGCCTGGAGCACCGGCGGCGGGCGCCGCGCCGCGCTCACGAATATTCCGCTCGGCTCCGCGAACGTGATCGCGCGCATCATCGCCTTCACCGGCGCAAACGGCGCGAACTTTTTTTACGTTCCCACGAATGTTCCGCAATCCACCGCGATGCTCATCCCCGATAACGCAACCACTTCGCTCACCGTGGATTTTTCCGACGCCGCGCTTCTCGCCGGCGCAAATGTGGACAATCTTTTCAATCTCCTCGAGCTCGGCGAATGCGCCGGCGCGATTGACTACGCCTCGCGCAATTTCTGGTGGGGCGAGCGCGCGAAAATAGATAATTTCCTGAACCTCACTTTCGACGGCGGCTTCGATCCCACCGGCACGGTCCCGCTCGGCTGGGCCGCCGACGCAACGCTCGGCCCCGGCGGCTCCGAAGAAACTTCGCAAACGGTTTGGGGATTCGCGTATCGCATTCACGGCCCGATTCCGTCCGGCCCGTCCACGCGTGGAATGATTACGCAGTCCGCGTATCGCGATGTGGACAGCGTGCCGATTTTGCAGCCCAACACAAAATATTCCGTGCGCCTGCGCGCCGCGCGCGGCAGCTCGCTCGGCGCGGCCACGCTCACCATTGACATTTTCAGCGCCACGGACGGCGGCGTCCTCGCCAGCGCGAATATTTCCAGCGCCGCGCTCACCGCCGCGTATCAGGAATTCATCGTCGCGTTCAGCGCGCCCACGCCCGCCGCGATTCCCGCCGACGCCGTGCTGCGCCTCTACGCCAATTTTGAAGACGCGCCCGCGCCCAGCGAATCGCTCGTCGTCGACTGCATCGAAATCTTTGCCACGCAGCTCCCCGTGAATCTTTCGCAGATTCGCGCGAGCTACTCCGACGATCCCGAAAGCTACGACGGCATCACCGGAATTCTCAGCGTCGCGGAATCTAATGGACAGGCCGTGCGCGCCGCGTTCGCATTGCGCGGCCAACTTTATTTTGTGAAGGAGCGCAGTTTTTTCGTTACGCAGGACGACGGCGTGAACGAGCCGGACAAATGGTCCATCGCCGAAGTCTCGAACAAAGTCGGCACGCCCAGCGTGCACGGCGTTGACGTCGGCGAAGATTGGGCGGTGATCGCCGCGCGCGAAGGGCTTTACCTTTACTACGGTTCCGAGCCGGTAAAAATCTCGCAGGAAATTCAGCCCACGTGGGATCTCATCAATTGGCAGTACGGCCACACGCTGTGGGTCCGCGTGGACACGCGAAATAAGCGCATTTTATGCGGTGTTCCGCTCGGCGCCACTGCTACGCAGCCGAACGCGGTCCTGATGATGGACTATCGCGGCATCGCTTCCGCCGAGGCGATTGCCGCCGCCGCGCCCGTGCAGTTCAGCTCGCTCACGAAAAAGAATTTTGTTTTCGGCAGCGCGCGAAAATGGTCGCCCTGGACAATCGCCGCGCGCGCGGCCACGCTCGCCGAGCGCCCCGACGGCACCGCGCAAGTATTTTTCGGCAACGCCGCCGCCAACGGAAAAATCTATCAGCTCGGCGGCGGAGCCGCGGGCGACGGATTGCCCGGCGACGGCCAGCTCACCGATGACGGTGCCGCAATTTCTTCCTACTACACCACGGCGTTTCTTTTGCCCGCTGACATCGAAGCCGACATGCAGCTCCGCGCGCACCGGAAACTTTTCGCGTATCTCACTGCGAATGCGGAAGGCGCGGGCCTGCTTGGCGTCACCGCGTTCGCAAACAACGAAGCGTTCGCGCTCGTGCTCCAGCCGCTCGCGCTTTCCAATCCCGCGCCGAAGGATCTCGAGCTGCCCATCAACGTGACCGCCGAGCGCGTCGCATTTCAAATTGGCTGGCCGCCAGCAGGCGCGCCGCCTGCAATTCCCGCCGCGCCCGCCGAGCCGGGCGGAATTTCCGCGTCCGCCGGAAATTGGTTTCGCCTCCGCCGCCTCGTGCCCTCGCTGACGCAGGATCCCTGGGCTCCGGTCAGGGGAGGGAATTAACGCTAGGCCATATATAATGTAATCAATAGTTTATCCTTTAATTAACGTGAGATTCAGGATAAAACGTTCAAACCGTGAATTGGCGAAAGGCTTCAGAACTTACCAGTGAAAGCTTACGAGACATCGGTCTTCTGTTATTGGTTTTTGCCCCACTCGACACGCTTCTGAAAAGTGGGTACGGCAATGGAAAGGATTGGGCAATAGCATCAGGTATTGGCATCTTGGGTTTACTGCTTGTCGCGATCGGAATCGTGGTAGGATCAAAGTTATGATCTATCTTCCATGGCTGGTCTTCTTAGTTGGTGTTGGTCTCCTAATTGTTTTTGCGCTCGTCGCAAGAGCGAAGTCCTTGCGCCAGAAGAACGAATTGAAGAATCTCCACGACGTAAAGTCTTCCCGCTGACGCGCTCAGTTGACTGGAATAAAAAAGGGCGGCCTTTTTGAGGCCGCCCAGAAAATCAACCCTAGCTTAAATGGCTAGAGCGCCTACCCGCTAATAAAAGACTACGGCGTAGATTTCACGCTGTCAATCGCCGCGTGAATCGGAATTCCCGAACATGTGTGCGCAAGTAAAAAGGGCGGCCCTTTTGGAGCCGCCCGAATGTCTACCCTAGCCCAAATAGCTAGAGCCTCTATCTGCTAACTAAAGGCTACGGCGTGATTTGCCTTTTGTCAATAGCGCGAGACAATTAAACACTTACCTGCCATTGTATACAAGTTCGGGTGGGCCCGGCGAGAATCGAACTCGCATCCTCTATTTAGCAGATAGAGACTCTATCCATTTGAGCTACGGGCCCATTAAGCGTCTTGCTCAAATCCAGAGCATCTATCCAGTCAAGAGTGAGTCTGTGTCTCGCTTCTTCTCCGACGCGCTATATAACATGAACAGTAATATACAGCAATAGGTAATCTGCCATGCTCCAGCTCCCCCAACTCAAGCATCTCGAATCCGCCGACCCGCGCCTGTACGACGCGCTCAACCGCATCGTCACCGCGGTAAATAATCTCGGCCGCGGCACAGGCGTGGATCCCGCCGGCACGACCGCGCCGCCCGCGCCCGTCGCCGCGCTCAGCGTCGCCGCCGCCGGAGGAATTTTCGACGTCGCCATCACCGACAACTCGCCGCTCGTCCGCGGCATTTCTTATTTTGTCGAGTCGGACTCGACGCCCGCCTTCACGCAACCGCACGTTTATTCGCTCGGTCCCTCGCGCAACGCGCGCTTCTCGCTCGGCAATCTCACGCTTTACTGGCGCGCCTACTCGCAGTATCTCGGCTCCGCGCCGTCCGCGCCGATCGCGTTCGGAAATCCGCCGCAATCCGTCGCGGGCGGCGGAGCAACCCCGGGCCCAGCGCAGCAGCCCTCCGCCGGCAGCGGCACCGCCTCGAGCAATGGACAGCAGGGAGGCAGCGGCTTCGGCAAAGAATTATTCCGCCCCGCGCCCAGCGCCGCGCCGCCGGGCCCGCTCTCGATCGCGTAGCTTCATGCTCATCCGCGAATACACGGACGCCGACCTCGGCGCATTGCGCGCGCTCCACGCCGCGCAATCGCTGCCCTACGCGTTCCCGGATCTCGCGAACCCGCTTTTTCTCACGCGCCTCGTCGCGGTCCGCGACGATGGCGCGGGTGCCCCACACGCCGGTCTTGCGTGTGGGTTTTCTAGCGCCGCCCCGCGCGATTCCGAAATCCTCGCCGCGGTTTTCCTTCGTCTCACCGCCGAAGCATATTTTGTGCTCGACCCGCGCGCAGGCACGCCGCGCGATCGCTGGCGCGCGTTACTCATGCTTCACGAAGCCGCGCGCGGCGACGCGAATCGCCGCGGCCTCGACGACGCGCACGCCTGGCTGCCGCCGCAAGTCGCGCGCCGATTCGGCCGCCGCATCGAGCAGCTCGGCTGGACGCGCGAGCCCTGGCCGTCCTATTCGCGCACCATCGCCGCGCCCACACCCGGTTTGTGATACGCGCTCGCGCGAAATCGCGGCATCACCTGTAGCCCAGGGCCCGCCGCGGCGGGTAGCCCTGGGGTTTTTCGCCGCCATGCGCCGATCATTTTGCTGGCAACGGCACGGTTTACGTAGCACAGCCACTCGTGCCTGTGCGCCTTTGCTTTTCCGCGCAAAATTCCAAATTCGCACTGCATTTCAGTTTTTGACTTCATCTCGCAACACCAAAACCGCACAGCCAAGAGTGGCTGTGCTACGCCAATCACATCCCACGGAGGCACCATGTCCCGCGCATCAAATCAAACCGCGCAATACACCGATCAGGAACGCGCATCCATTGACGCAACCAACCAGCAACTTCTCGCGCAACAGGCCGCGCTGGGAAATTCCGTCATCCCCGCGTATCAAAACATGCTTGCGAATCCCGGCTACACGCAGGCGCAGCAGGCCGCCATCACCGGCGCGACGCAGGGCTCGCTCGGCAGCGCATTCAGCGCGCTCGCGCAGCGCGCCGCCAATCGAGTGGCGGCCACAAATAATTCCGCCGGCTTCGCGGATTCGCTCGACCAGCTCGCGCGCACGCAGGCCCAGCAGCAGTCGCAGGCCGCCGACCAAAATCAAATCGCGTTCGCGAACAAGGCGCAGCAGGACCAGCTCAACGCGCTCTCCGGCCTCAGCGGCCTCTACGGCGTTGACGCCAACATGCTTTCGCGCACGCTCGGAATTCCCGCCGACCTGCTCGGCGTCCGCGCAAAAGTCACGCCGGCAAATTCCAGCTCGCTGCATCTCGGCTTCGGCCCCGTCGGCCTGAATCTCGGTTTTTGATTTTGTTTCGCGTCCTTTTCAACCTCTTGATTCGCCCAACATGAATTCCTTCTATCTCGCTCTCGTGATCCCGGCGCTCGTGCAGTTCGCGTTTTTTGCGCAATGGCTGCATCGCCGCATCCGTGATGACGAAATCCAGCGGGCCTTTGTCCGCGACATGGCCACGAATCATCTGCCGCACATTTACGGGGCGCTCCACTCGCTCGCCCGCGCGATGAACGTTGATTTGCCTGAGCCGCCGCCCCTGCACTTCATCATCATCAACGGCAACAATTATGGCCTCGACAACGGCCGTTCCTCTCAAAAATGATTCGCGCCGCAACGATTCGCGCCGAAAATAATGCGCCCCGAAAATAACGCGCGCCAAACAATAAAGGTTGTCATCCTGAGTCCGCCGCGGCGGACGAAGGATCTGCTTTTCTCCGCGCCCTCTGCGCCTGCCTGCCGGTAGGCAGGCCTCTGCGTTGAAATCGGATTTCAATTTATCGCCGGACCTGCCACGCAGCAGGGAATTGCGCTGCAAAAAAAATGTCCTCCACATCCACAACCCGCGACTCCTTCATCGCCCTCGCCCGCGCCGCCGCGGCCGCGCACTCGCTCGACCCCGCGCTCGTCTGCGCCGTCGTCGAGCAGGAGTCCGCATGGAATCCCTGGGCCATCCGTTACGAGCCGGGCTTCCTCGCGCGCTACGTCGCGCCGCTCTTCACCGCCGGAAAACTTTCCACCACCGAGGCCTACGCGCGCAGTTTTTCCTGGGGCCTCATGCAGGTCATGGGACAGGTCGCCCGCGAACACGGCTTCGGCTCGCCCTCCGAAGCTTCAGCGAAGGTTGGCCTGCCCGCATCGTCCAATTTGCGGCCACCTACCGCTTCTTCCGTCATCCCGCAACAACAGAATGTTGTCATCCCGAGCGAAGCGAGGGATCTGCTTTTGTCCGCGCCCAACGCCCCTCTCTCCCAACTCTGCGATCCCTCGACCGGCCTCGAAATCGGCTGCCGCGTCCTCGCGCACAAATTCGCCGCCGCGGTTTCGTCTTTGCCGACGGGGTGCGAGCATTCGTCTTTGCCGACGGGGTCCGGTTCGCTGGAGCCCCGCGGCGACTTAAAGACGTCGCAGCCCCGCGGCAGTTCAAAAGAGTCCGCGTCGGGCGTTGCCGCGTTTGTGTTTTCCCCCGACATCACCGCCATCGAGCGCGCCCTCCAACTCTGGAACGGCGGCGCCAATCCCGACTACGCCGCGCAAGTTCTCGCGCGCCTCCCGCGCTACGCGGCCGCGCCGTAAATGTTAGTGTAGCCCAGGGCGCTTCATAGCCTGCCTACCGGCAGGCAGGCCCTGGGATTTTTGCTAACGGATGCCGATCCTTGCACTGGAAACGGCACGGTTTATGTAGCACAGCCACTCCTCTCCGCTGGATTTAGTCCCCGTTCCCAGCTCGAAACTGGGAAGGGGGCTTTTGTAGTAGAAAAAGATAGATTTCCGGTCGCATAGTGTCAAGCAGTGGTGGAAATAACCGGGAAATAAAGTGGCCATATTTCTGCGTGTTTTCCGGTATAAACCCAAACGAATAATCTGTAACTATATTAGCGGCAATAGGTTAGTGGTATTCTAGGATTAACTTGACACGGAAATAGAACGGACTTATAATCACAAAATGATAAAGTACAGAATGCCGACCAATTGGATCTTCTATAGGCCGAGCGAAATCATCCGGGAGCTAACTGAAGCAAAAGGCGCAATCATGCTTCTGAAAGCTATTCCCTATCAACGCCGCTGGGTAGACGCCCTCCAAGATATGCAACTCAAGTTGGAGATTGCTGGTACGTCAAAAATTGAAGGTGCTGATTTCAGTGGAAACGAACTAGAAGCAGCGATGAAGCAAACAACCGAACAACTACTAACTCGCTCTCAAAGACAAGCCCACGCTGCCACGCAAGCATATCGCTGGATTGCGACAATACCTCCCGATAGGCCGATAAGCGAGGAGCTAATTCGTGAAATCCACACCCGGATCATTGTTGGAGCCGATGACGATCACTGTCCGCCCGGAAGGCTTCGTAGTGATGGGCAAAATGTCACTTTTGGTCTCCCCCCCCATCGCGGCTCGGAGGGAGGCGAAGAGTGCCAGCAAGCAATGACACATCTTGTGCATGCGGTGCAGCGAGAATTCGCACATCACGACGAACTCATCCAAGCTCTTGCGATTCATTATCACTTAGGGGCAATGCACGCATTTTTGGATGGGAACGGGCGAACGGCTAGGGCTGTGGAGGCACTCTTGCTACAACGGGCGGGACTGCGCGATTCCGCTTTTATTGCGATGTCTAATTACTATTACGATGAGAAGAAATCTTACCTCGCGAGCCTTCACGAATCCGGAGAATCTGGACACGAACTGACTGCCTTTTTGAAATTTGCTCTGCGCGGAGTAGCAATTCAGAGTCAGAGACTCGCCAATGAGATTCGCTTACATGTTTCAAAAGAAATATTCCGTTCGTTCGTACATGATTTATTTACTCGCCTTCTGAGTCCTCGGAAAACCATTATCGCGAGAAGGCAATTAACAATAATAGAGGAACTCCTCAAGCGCGATCAAACTGACTTTGAAGATTTGGTAAAGACGCTCACTGAAACTTACAAGTCTGTCAAGAACCCTCGAAAAGCCATCGTACGAGACGTAGACCATCTCAGTGAGGTAGGTCTTGGGGCCATTTCTGTAAAGAAGACGGAAACAAATCACTACTTGCTTTCGGTGCGACTCGAATGGCCAAGTCAAACGACCGAGAGTGAGGTATTTGATCTCATCAAGAAACTTCCGAAGGCAAAGAGCCGTTCATTCCTCGCTGGCAGTGTCCAGTAGCCATTCTAGACTGTCGGCAATATCTCTCTTGGCCGCTACCAAGTCTCTTAATTTAAATCATACTGACACCCCGCCCATCTTTCTCCTTGACAATCTAGGAGGCCAGCGCTATCTTCCTAGTTCATCTAGGAGAGGTGGCCCCCTTGAGCAAATTGTCAGCCAAGGACGACAAGCAGCTCGACCTCCTGCGCGGCACGCTCGAGATGCTCATCCTGAAAGCGGTGAGCCTCGGCCCGCTGCACGGCTACGGCGTCCTGCTGCGCATCCAGCAAATTTCAAAGGACCATCTCGAAATTCTGCAGGGCTCGCTGTACCCCGCGCTCTATCGCCTCGAGCATCAGGGCTGGATCGCGAGCGAGTGGGGCGAATCCGAAAATAATCGCCGCGCAAAATATTACCGGCTCACCGCGGCAGGGAAGCGCCGTCTACAAAGCGAAGCCGCCGAATGGAATCGCATGGTCAGCGTGATCGCGGGCATCATGCGCGCCACGCCGGAAGGGGTGTGATGTGACGCGCCAAAACTTTTGCCGTCATCTCTCGCCTCCGCTCCGTACTTACTTTCGTCATCCCGAGGCGGTTCGCAGCCGAGGGATATCCCGCGGCGCAGTTTGACGCGGGGATTTTTCCTGTCACTGGGGGTACGACCCATGGCTCTCGTTAGCCGCCTTCGCTCCCGTATCCGCTCCTGGTTCCGCGCCACCATCCTCCGCCGCGCGCGCACCGATTCCGAAATGGACGCCGAGCTCCGCTTCCACCTCGCCGCCCGCGCCAACGATCTCATCAAGCAGGGCGTCTCCCCGCAAGACGCCGCCCGCCGCGCCCGCATTGAATTCGGCGCCATCGAGTCCACGCGCGAAGAATGCCGCGACGAGCGCCGCTCCAACATTCTCGAATCCCTCATCCAAGACGTCCGCTTCGGCGCGCGCATGCTGCGCAAAAATCCCGGCTTCACGGCCATCGCCGTTCTCACGCTCGCTCTCGGCATCGGCGCCAACGTCGCCATCTTCTCCGTCGTCCGCGCCGTTCTGTTCAAGCCGTTGCCGTTTCCGCATCCCGAGCAGCTCGTGCGCGTCTATGACGACCTCGCCGGTTCCAACTCGCCCGACATCGGCATGTCCATTCCCGAGCTTTGGGACCTCCGCGATCGCGCCGGCATTTTCTCCGGCATTTCCCCCGACGGTGGCGGCGCCGTCAATCTCACCGGCGGCGACCACCCCGAGCACATCAAGATCATGACCGTGAGCACCAGCTACTTCAGCTTGCTCGGTGTCGCTCCCGAAGTCGGCCGCGCCTTTTCCACCGCTGACGATGTCCCCGGCTTCGCCGATGCCGTCGTCATCAGCAACGCCTTTTGGCGCCGGCAATTCGGCGGCGACCCGAAGGTCATCGGCCGGAAGATTGGGATTGATATTGACCTCTGGACCATCGTCGGCGTCATGCCTCCCGGCTTCCACCATCCCGGCCGCGCGGAGGCGCTCGACGATGTGGACGTATGGAACACCGCGGGTTTCTCCGGAGCGCCATTTCCCGTTCCAGCGGTTCGCTCGTATCGACTCAATTCCGGCGCCATCGCACGCCTCAAGCCCGGCCTCACGCTCGCGCAGGCGCAGTCGCAACTCGATGCCCTGGTCGCGCAGCTCACGCGCCAATACCCCGGCGATTATCCCGCAGCGCAGCGCTGGACGGTCCGCCTTGTCCCCATGCAGCAGGCCCTCGTCGGCAGCGTCCGCACGGAACTTCTCGTCATCTTCGGCGCCGTCGGCTTCGTGCTGCTCATCGCCTGCGTCAATCTCGCGAACCTGTTGCTCGCCCGCGGCTCCGCGCGCCGGCGCGAAATCGGAATTCGCCTCGCCATCGGTGCGAGCCGCCGGCGTCTCATCACGCAGCTCCTCACCGAAAGCATTCTTCTTTCGTTCCTCGCCGGAGCCGCCGCGCTCGTCACGGTCTTCTTGCTCAAGGATTTTCTGATTCGGCTCGCGCCCGCCGGTCTCCCGCGCATCAGCGAAGTCAGCCTCAGCCCCGGCGTGCTCGCCTTCGCGTTCGTTCTTTCCATCGCCACCGGCGTGGTCTTCGGCCTCGTGCCCGCGTTGCAATCCACACGCGTGAGCCACTGGACCGTGCTCCGCGAAGGCTCCTCCGGCTCCGGCGCGTCGAAGCGACATCATCGTGTCTCGCGCCTGCTCGCCGCCTCTGAAATCGCGCTCTCGCTCGTACTCCTCATCGGCGCGGGATTGCTCCTGCGCAGCTTCCAGCGCATCGTTGAAGTCCACCCCGGCTTCGAGCCGCGCCAGCTCGTCACCGCCAGATTCTGGATCCCCTTCACCAACGATCCGAAATTGGACCATTACGTCACGAACGAAAAGCGCGATGCCTTCTTTCAGGAAGTCTTGCGCCGCGTCTCCGCGCTTCCCGACGTCGAATGCGCCGCGCTCGGCAATCACTTCAGCCTTCCAATGGACGACGAGCACTTTCCGGTTACATTCACCATCGAAAACCGGCTTGCCGATTTGGATCATCCGCCGGCCGCCGAAGTCTCCACCGTATCGCCCGGTTATTTCAGTGTTCTCAAAACTCCGCTCATCGCCGGCCGCTTCTTCACCGATTCGGACGACACGAAGAGCCAATTCGCCGTCATCGTGGACGAAACGCTCGCGCGCCGCTACTGGCCCGATTCGCCCGCCGACGCCGTTGGCAAGCGCCTGCAGCTCCACATCGGAGTGCTGGCCAATGGCGCCGCCGCGCCCGACCCGTGGCAGACCATCGTCGGCGTCGCCGGCGACATTAAGTTCGGCGGCGTGGACGCGCCCAACGTCCCGCACGTCTTCCGCGCGCTCCTCCAGCGCCCGCCTTATGATGGAGTCCTCTACCTGCGCGTGGCCGCTGACCCGGGCGCGCTGGGCGAAGCCGTCCGCCGCGAAGTTTTGTCCATGGATCCCAACATCCCCGTTTTCAATGTCCGCACGATGGAAGGAGTCGTCGCGGAATTTCTTGCGGAGCGCCGCTTCGCGCTCGAGCTGCTGGCGATTTTCGCCGGCGTCGCGTTGCTGCTCGCCTCGATTGGAATTTACGGCGTGATGGCGTACACCTTCAGCCGCCGCACCAACGAAATTGGAATTCGCATCGCGCTCGGCGCTTCGCGCGCCGACATCCTGCGCATGGCCTTGGCGGAGGGAATTGCGACCATACTTCTCGGTCTGGCCGTTGGACTCGTGGGTTCCCTATTGCTGACGCGCTTTATTCAATCCATGTTGTTCTCCGTGAAGCCGACCGACCCGCTCACATTCGCGACGATCGCCGCGCTGCTCGCCGCTGCGACGCTGCTCGCGTGCTTCGTGCCCGCGCACCGCGCCAGCCGCGTCGAGCCGACCCAGGCCCTGCGCATGGAGTAGGCGGCGCCGCTGTGACGCGCCCATCCCTACGCGTACGCGCCTATTTCAATATCGCCGACACAGTAGCGCCGACAACCCGCCGCGGCGGGTCGGCGTGTCTTTGCTTTGCGTAGTCCCGCGCAGCGCAAGTCCTCGCGCGCCTGCCGCGGTACAACGTATCGCCGCCCAACGTGTCGAAATCTTTGGTTTATCAACTGGAATGAAATCGATTTCACTCTATTGACAGCAGGCGCATATCTTCTAGGATGAGATGGGCGCGCAACCCGGCGTGTGCAAACCATCATCTTAATTCAGGGGGAGCCAGTTCTTCGGCGTTCTTGGCGCCACCGAAAGGGAAATACCTTGAGAGTGAGCAAGACTCAAAAGCCTAGGGCAAAACGGCGTACTCTGTTTACGCCCAGCGTTTCAAAGAGACTAGACAAACGTGAACTTGAGATTCGAGCTGGAAAGGGAATGGAGATCACGGACCTGCATCAACTGAGAGTGCGCTTGAAAAGAACCAGACAGAGCACCGCTTCGTAAGGATGCTTCCGGCGATCTTCCCCCTTCCACTCAACCCTTTCTGGCGTTCGCCCTCCTGATTGACAGTCTGAGAGGTATCCGGGAAAAATACTTGCCCTTTGGATAATTAAGTTCTAGCATGGCGTCGATTTTGTAGTCGGCGCCTTTCTCATTTGGAGACATGTCTGAATGCCATACACTACAATTGCCGGCTTGGTTGGGGACTTGTTGACTTTCGTGGGCGGCCTTATGCTGACATTGGATGCCGCACATAAGGACGAGGAATTCGAGAAGATCAATAACGTGGCGAAAGCGCTTAACTCCCCATGGATGGCACGCCTGAAGGTTGATATGGAGGGAATAATTATCACCGATGAAAAAGACGTCCAACACGCGTTTATTCGTCGGTCTGCGAGGAAGGCTGTTTGGGGCTGTCGCATTCTTTGCATCGGGTTTGGTCTCTTACTGTTGTCGCGAGCGCTGGAACTGATGAAGCATCCGTAATCAGTATCCAGCAAGGCCAACGCATTTGATTTTTGCGGCAACTTATCCGACAATCCGTGCATCAGATCATCCGAATGCCGGATGAGGGGAAACTTCAATGGCTCACGTATTTCAAATACGAATAGCGTCCAAGCGACAGGTAACCATGCCTCAGCAGCTCCTTGATTTATTGCGATTGCGCGAAGGGGATTTCTTGGAAATAATCACAGATCGGAACCAAGTGGTCGCCGTGAGACCTCTGAAAGTCGTGCCGACCAATCTCTTCACACCCGAAATCCTCAAAAAGTTGGATCGTCGAGCGGAGCAGATTGATCGTGGAGAATATCGAGAGTTCAGTGACATAACAACTTTTCCCAAGAAGCCCTCTCAAAAGGTGGCGGCGAAGGCGGCGACGGCGGGTGGAAAACCCATCTAAGATACCCATAAGATTCTATTCTCAATTTTGGGATGACGATTGGCCCAATCTTCCTGAGAAAGCTCAGGAAGCGGTGGTTCTTTTTCTAGAGAAGCTTCAGAGCAACCCGGATAATCCGGACATACTAGACAAATGTGAAGTCGATAAGAAGAAAAAGGAGAAGCGATTCGCCTACAATTTTTTTGAGGGATACGCCATCTATTGGCGAGTTGTGAGGGAACCACCCGGAGAATTTCTCGGCATTGAATCCTGCAAACCCATAAGAATAGACGTACTCGAAGTATGTCCAACTAAAATCTGACCTGCAATACTGGAAGTTATCTCATGAACAGTTTTGTGGTTTTGCTTGAAAAGATGCTTCTACCATAGTCAGCGATCTTTTCTCTCCACTCTCCCATACAGCATTTGTCCTTTCTGAAAAACCGCACCCCCGAAAGAGAAGGGAACTAACATGTTCGGCTTCCCCGCATCACTCGGCACCATCTTCGCCGCGCTCAAGCGCCACGCGACGCTCCTCCTCTTCGCCGTCGCGCTCGCCGCCGCCGCGCTGCTCGTCCACTCTTATCTCGACGCGCGCAAATCCGCCGCGCAACTCGCCGCCACTCTCGCTGCGCAGCAAAAAATCATTTCCGACGCCGACGCCCGCCAGTCCGCGCGCGACGCCGCCCTCTCGCAAAGTCTCGCGCAAATTGACGCGCTCAAGCGCGCCGTGCAAACGCCGCAGCAAGCCGGCGCCGCCCTCGCGCAATCGCTCCCGCAATTCATCGCCGGTTCGCTTCCAACAAACTCGCCCGTCACTCAATCCGGCGCAGCGCCCAACCTCCCGTCGCTCCCCGCGCCCCTGCAATTCATTCCGTACCCGAACGCATCCGCCGCCTCACCCAACAATTCCGCCAACGCCGCGCCCGCCACGCAGCAGGGAACCGTCGCGCCCGGGCAAATCTCCGCCTCGCCCGCCACAACGCCCGCCATTCCACCCCAACAAAATGTTGTCATCCCGAGCGGAGCGCGCTCTTTGCGTCCCGATAATCCTGTCGGGACGAAGGATCCCTCTGCGGCGGGCACAAGCGGCGCCAACGGCTCCGCCTCAAGCTCCGCTTCGCCCCCCGCCCAAAACCTCGGCATGCTCTCATCTCTCAAATCTGAAATTTCAAATTTGAAATTGATTCATCCGATCACGCCGCCATCCGCGCCGCAGCAGGGAAGCGCCGCCTCCAGTAGAGCCGACACTCTTGTCGGCGTGCCTTCCGTCAACGCCGCGCAGCAGGGAACTGCCGCCTCCGGAAATTCCGCACCGTCCGCCCCATCTTCACCTCAAGCGGGCAGCGCCGTCACTCCACTTCCCGGCTCCATCTGCATTCCGCCCGACGATCTGAAGCCGCTCTACGACTCCATCGAAAATTGTGAAGCCTGCGCCGCGAAGCTCACCGCCGCGCAAGCCGATCTCTCCGACGAGACCACGAAATTCACCGCCGCCTCCACCGAGCGCGACGCCGCCCTGCGCGCCGCCCGCGGCACTTTCTGGACGCGCACCGCCCGCGCCGCAAAATGGATCGCCATCGGAGCCGCCGCTGGCGCCGTCCTCGCCAAGTATCATTGACAAACTGGATCGCCGCTGAAGCCGCCGTCGGCGCCGTCCTCGCCCGCCACCACTAGCGCATGATTTGTGTAGCTCAGGTCTCTGCGCGTGGTTCCCGCGACAGACCTGAGGCTTTTGTCCAGCCCGGCCACCCGCCGCAACGGAACGACTTAGTCATTCACCGCGAGATGTCCAGAGTTTGGCTCACCAGCCTATATGGCGACGCGCGGTGGGAATAGCCGCGGCAACGGAAGTGATCCACTGTGAGATGTCCTGAATTCGGCTCCCCAGCCTATCTGGCAGCGCGCGGCGGGAACAGCCGCGGCTACGGAAGTGATTTACCGTGAGATGTCCAGATTTCGGCTCCCCAGTCTATCTGGCAGCGCGCGGCGGGAATAACCCCGGCAACGGAAGTGATTTACCGTGAGACGTCCAGAATTTGGCTCCCCAGTCTATCTGGCAGCGACGCGGTGGGAATACCCGCGGCTACGGAAGTGATTTACCGTGAGACGTCCAGAATTTGGCTCCCCAACCTCTCCGCCAGCGACGCGGTGGGAATACCCGCGGCTACGGAAGTGATTTACCGTGAGACGTCCAGAATTTGGCTCCCCAACCTCTCCGGCAGCGACGCGGTGGGAATACCCGCGGCTACGGAAGTGATTTACCGTGAGAATTCCAGATTTCGGCTCCCCAACCTCTCCGGCAGCGCGCGGCGGGAATAACCCCGGCAACGGAAGTGATTCACCGTGAGACGTCCAGAATTTGGCTCCCCAGCCTATCTGGCAGCGCACGGCGGGAATAACCCCGGCAACGGAAGTGATTCACCGTGAGACGTCCAGAATTTGGCTCCCCAGCCTATCTGGCAGCGCGCGGCGGGAACAGCCGCGGCAACTGAGAACAGTACCTTGACACCGCCCTAGCTCTTATCGAGCCACCCTCGGCCACCCATTGGCCCGCGCCTCCATTCGCGAGCACTTTGACAATTGATATGCGTATATGATATATTATGATAATCTAGCTATGGGGCCTTACTACCGTGGTGATGGGAATAATCAACTTCAATGTCATTTAATCTGGAGAGGGGTTTTTACCCGATGCCAATTCGTAGCGAATGAATTGGTCAAGCGTATTGGCGTCGGGTGCAATTAGCCGGTGGCCATTGACGAAGATTGTCGGAGTATTGGCGACGTGGAGTGCTTCCCCTTCGTTCATTGATTTCTGAATCTGCGCCTGAACTCCGGGGTCTGCGAGACAAGTCCGCAATGCTGCCGAGTCGAGTCCGGATTGCGTGGCGTATTCCTGCATTTTGTCCCAAACATTCCCGGGGGATATCAAATCCTGGTGGTCAAAGATCATGTCGTGGAATTTCCAAAAGGCTGCTGGATTCTGGTGATACGCACATCTCCCGGCCTGGGCGGCCGTCATTGCCCATGGATGAATCTGCATCAACGGGAAATCCTTGTACACTAATCGTACTTGCGGAAAATTTGGGAGGATTGAGCGGAGGACCGTGTCAAGTTGCTTGCAGCTTGGACACTCGAAGTCAGCGTATTCGACAAGGACGACTCGCGCATTGGCAGGTCCACGTGTGGGCGAGTCCTCCAAATGGATTTGCTTCCTGATTTCGGCCATCGGATCAGAGGTCATGTCCTCGATCTCGGCGCGGATCAGGTAACGCCCATCCTTCGACACATAAAATGTCGCATTGTCATTTTGGTTTTCCACAGCCAGGTCCATCGAAACCTGGTAGAGCCCTGGAATTGGTGCCTCCTTCATTTGACCAAACGTAATCTTGAATGAGGGTCCCCAGGCATAAACATGCCTTAGATAAGCCTCGATTTTCTGCTGGATGGCGGCAGATGGCACGAATGTTGAGTTGGCTGGCGCTGGCGCGGGGGACTGGCGCGGAGGCGTAGTTGTAGTTTGTTGTGCGAGAATTGCGCCGACAATGAGTGCCGCAGCCACTAGCGCCAAAATGTGTTTTGATTTCACTTGACTCTCCTTGTCGCCAATTCCTGAATCACGCCACCGGTATGCAAGAGTCTTTCATGGCTGAAACTTCTGTGCAATCGGAAACGGCCGGCCAAATCCAAAAGCGCGAGACGTAAGCTTCAACCCTGGCGGAGCCTGTTTGCGTTTGTATTCTGAACGATCCACGCGCTGGGCAATCGAGCGCACAAGTTCCGGTGCAAATCCATAGTGATCGGCAATTTCCTCGGGGCTGCGCACCTCTTCGATGTATGCCTTCAGAATGCAATCGAGAATTTCGTAAGGCGGCAGGGAATCCTGGTCCGTCTGATTGGGGCGAAGTTCGGCTGACGGCGCCTTCGTAAGGATTGCGGCGGGGATCACTTCCCTGCTCTTTTCGCGCCGATTGATGAAGTACGCGAGCTCATAGACCATCGTCTTCGGCACGTCAGAAATCACGGCGAGCCCGCCCGCCATGTCGCCGTAAAGCGTGCAATATCCGACAGCCATCTCCGATTTGTTCCCTGTGCTGAGAACCATCGCTCCGAATTTATTCGACAGCGCCATCAAGTAATTGCCGCGGATGCGAGCCTGGATGTTTTCTTCGGTTACGTCGACTGGCCTTTCGCGAAACGCTGGCCGAAGAACCCGCAGATAGCTTTCAAAAACCTCGCTAATAGGGAGTTCGATCAAGCGAATTCCGAGATTGGCCGCAAGCTGTCGTGCATCGGTTACACTTCCCGGTGACGAGTACGGACCCGGCATAGCAACTCCCAGCACGTTATCGGCGCCGAGGGCGTCCACTGCAATTGCGGCGACCAGCGCTGAGTCAATGCCTCCGCTGAGCCCTATTGCCAGATTGCGAAAGCCACACTTCGAAACATAATCGCGCGTGCCGCAAACCAACGCTTTGTACGCCGCTTCAATTTCTTCGGCTGGCTGGGAGCGGACGTCGCCCTGGCCCGTCTCAGAATCGAAAAGTACGAGATCCTCCTCAAAGGATTGGGCCTGCGCCGCTACGCGGCCATCCGGCAGAACGGCGAGGCTGCTTCCGTCAAAGATGAGGCTGTCGTTTCCGCCGACCTGGTTTACGTAGACAACAGGCCGAGCGTGTTCGCGCGCGAGCGCCCGCAGCATATCCGTGCGGAGATTGCGCTTGTCAATTGTGTAGGGCGAAGCGGAAATATTGATGATGATCTGAGCACCTTTGGAGACAAGTTCAGCGACGGGGTCGCGCTCGTACAAATGTTTAGTCCAGAAGTTTTTGTCATTCCAGATGTCTTCACAAATGGTGACGCCGAGACGGCTTCCTGAGAGGGGGAAGATGAATTGCTCTTTGGCCGGCTGGAAATAACGGTTCTCGTCAAAAACGTCGTATGTGGGCAGCAACATTTTCTGTTGCTCAAATACGATGTGGCCGCCGGCCAAAAGCGCCGCGGAATTTGCAACGGGCTTGCCCCTTGATTCATGCGCTCGGCCCGCATAGCCGATGATTGCAGGGAGCGGCAGTTTCTGCGCCAGGCAGTCAAGTTCCTTTCGCCCACGTTCAAGAAACGCAGGGCGTTCGAGCAAATCCTGCGGCAAGTAGCCGCACAGACAAAGCTCGGAGAATACGACGAGTTCAGCCCCGCGACGCTGGGCTTGCTCCGCCGTTGCCGTGATTTTCGCGGAGTTCCCAGTGAAGTCGCCTACTGTGGGATTGATCTGTGCCAGGGCGATTTTCATTCAGCCCTCAAGCATACGGTCACAACGCTTAGTTTTCAAATGAAGGGGAGTGCGAGCAGGGAAGCTAGTTCCCTTCCCGGCGCAAAGGGTAGCGCGAAAAGAAGAAGCCTCCGACAATGACTGGAGGCTTCGAGAATCGTCCCAATCCGCTGATGCGGTCTTAAAAGTTAGACGCTGAATGAACTGCCGCAGCCACAAGTGCTCTTGACGTTTGGATTGTTAAACTTGAAGCCCGCGCCCTCAAGAGTCTCGATATAGTCAATTTCGACGCCTTCGAGATACATCTCGCTCATCTGGTCCACAAGCACCTTGAGGCCTTCAAACTCGTACACATTGTCGGACTCGTTGACCTGAGTTTCAAAAGCCATGTGATACGAGAAGCCAGAGCAGCCGCCGCCGACGACAGCGACGCGCAGCGCCGTTGGCGCCGGGCTCTGCTGGGACATTATTTCCCTTACTTTTGTGCTCGCGATTGGCGTTACGCTGATCATGAGTTCTTCAGCTCCTTTGGTGGCCGGCTCGGCGCAGCTCCTTCAGGCCCCTACATACTCATTATACCAGAATTAGCAAATCGGTTTCGAGGGGTGTTCCATTCCGGATTCCCCCGAGAATTGGATGATTTCAGGGTGCATTTTGATTCCTGCGCGCTTCGTTCGACAAGGAATGCGGTTTCCCTTAGAATTAAATGATCCTATGACACGTAAAGTGACCCTGATTCCCGGCGACGGTATTGGTCCCGAAGTCGCCCAAGCTGCCCGGCGCGTGATTGATGCGTCGGGCGTTTTGATTGAATGGGAAGAAGTTCGCGCGCGGCCTCCCGCGGACAATCCCAAGGCCGACTATTCGGAATGGGACGCGGTCAAGTCCGTGCGGCGCAATGGTGTTGCTTTGAAAGGCCCGATTGCCACTCCTATCGCCCACGGCCCGCGCAGCATCAACGTGGGGCTGAGGATTGAGCTCGAGCTTTATGCCAATCTCCGCCCTGTAAAGAATTTGGCGGGTGTGCCCTCGCGCTGGGAAAACGTGGATCTCATTATCGTGCGCGAGAACACCGAAGACCTTTATTCAGGGCTCGAGCATGTGGTTATCCCCGGCGTTGTGGAAAGCCTGAAGATCATCACAGAGAAGGCCTCGACGCGCATTGCGAAATTCGCTTTTGAATATGCGCGGAAAAAAGGGCGCAAGAAAGTCCACGCCATCCACAAAGCCAATATCATGAAGCTTTCCGACGGCATGTTTCTGGCCTCTACGCGGAAAATGGCTCTGCATTACTCCGACATCGAATACCACGAGATGATTGTGGACAACACCTGCATGCAACTGGTCATGAATCCGAAGCAGTTCGACGTGCTGGTGCTGCCGAATCTTTACGGCGATGTGGTCAGCGATCTTGCTGCGGGCCTTGTCGGCGGCCTGGGAGTTGTGCCCAGCGGAAACATCGGCGAACAGGCGGCAATTTTTGAGGCGGTGCACGGCACGGCCCCGGACATCGTTGGCAAAGGCATCGCGAATCCGACGGCGATATTAATGAGCGGCATTATGATGCTCGACTATCTGGGCGAAGGTGATGCAGCGCGGCGGATCGAAGACGCTTTGCGTGGTGTCTATAGCGCAGGTAAGCATTTGACTCCGGATGCAGGCGGCAAAGCCACCACGCACGAGTTCACGGACGAATTGATCGCGGCAATTGGAAGAAAATAAGCCGCGGGTCAATCGAATTGGCGCGTTGACTTGAATCTCTGCGTCAGCGAAAATAGATTTTAGTCAGAAACGCGCAGAGGAGAATCCATGGCGGATGTAACGGTCACTGCCGCAAAGTACGAACCGGGCGAAGTTGAGAAGTCCTTCCCGATGTCGGGCGGCACGACGACGCAGCGGAAGCGCAAGCCGCATATCCTTGCCGTGATCAATGAGCAGTGCACGGGATGCTCCGGTTCGCCCGCCTGCGTGGATTATTGCCCTGTGGACTCCTGCATGTATTGGGTTCCCGATTCAGACCACCCGCCATTCGGGAAAATTGTGGTGGATCCGCTGCTCTGCATCGGTTGCAAGCTTTGCACGAGCAAGGGTCCCGATGGCGCTTTCCTCGAGGGCTGCCCGTGGGACGCGATTGACATGGTACCGCTCGCCGAATGGGAAGGCGAAAACGGCAGCCTTCCTTTCTAAACCAGGCGCTTCAAGACCAAGAATTATTTTAGTGATTGGGCTGTGTCGCGCCCGCTCGATTGCGGATCGCGATCAGTGTGAGCGTCGCCTGTTGAGAGACATTTGGAGGCATGTTGGGCACGCCCCGCGCGAAGGGCACGACAGCGGCTTCGTCCGGCGTATTCCCAATAAAGTAAAGCGCGCGCAGCGCCTCCCAAACCACCTCTGAGCTTGGGTCCAACTGCGCAACAGGTTGTCCCGCCACAACGGCAGTGCCATCCGCAACCGTCCATCCGACGAGAGTGCCCGGCACATTTGTGCGGACTTCAGTTGATGCGCCGTCGGGGCCTTCAATTCGCCCAACAAGGGTTCCGGGATTCACGGAGTCGCCGGGTTTCAGCCGCTCGTCCAACTTCCCCGCGGCGGGCGCCGGCATCGTATATGGCTTCAGCATCGCCGAAATCACATCGTGCCCCGATGGATCGCCGAATCGAACGAGTGAAAGCGCGGCGTTGCGTTGCACCATCGGATTCGCATCCGCAAGCATGGCCACAAGGCGCGCGTGAAATTCCGCGGAGGTCGCGTCCTGTCCCATCACCCAAGCGGCGGTAGTGCGCAGAGCCTCATCGGAGCTGGATGACAAGTTCACCACCTGCGGATACCAATTCCGCGCCGAATCTCGGGTGGTTGCATTCGCACTCAGAATCCTGTCGGCAACTTGAGAAAGCGCGTGCTGAGCCTCGCGAGGATGCTTCGTGTCGGCGAACGCCTTTGCCATTTGCCCATCATCAAGCGGGCGGCCGAACCACGTGGCTTGCCAGAAAAGATAGGGCATCAACACAAAAAGAAAAGTAAGTATAAGGATTGCGAAGAGCCAGCGCTTTGCCATCCCCTTCGCCTGCGGTTTCGCGGCGGCAGATGATCCCGCGCCTGACTGCGAAGCTGTTCCTGATTCCCTTCCCGGATTTGTGGTTTCATTCATTCGATTCGTTCATGCGGCCAAATCATGCGGGCGGCGCGTACAGATGATACAGCATCACGTAAATGATCACGCCTGTCACCGAGACGTACAGCCACAGCGGCAAGGTCCATCGCGCGATGCGCCGGTGCCGGTCAAATTGTTCACGAAGCGCTCGCGAGAGCGTAATAATCGCCAGCGGAAGAATCGCGACGGCCAGCAGGACGTGCGAAATCAGCAGCGTAAAATAGACGGGCCGGATCCATCCCTGTCCCATGAAATGCACATTGCCTACGCGCACATGGTAGATGACATACGAAATCAGAAACGCCGTAGAGCAAATAAACGCCGCAACCATGAAGGCCCGGTGCGCCTGAATTTTGCGCCGGCGGATCATCGCGTATCCGCCGATCAAAAGAACGGCGCTGGTCCCGTTGAGTGTGGCGTTGAGCGCTGCTTGGGAGAACACAGGTTCGCTGCTACTTGCCTGCCGCGGCGGCTTGCGCGGCAGCCGATTCGGCGGATTTGCCGCGGCCAATCCAGCCCTGCGCGCGCGCAAATGCCACAAGCATGGCGGTAAAAACAAGCGCCATCAGCAGACAGACGGAGACAAGCAGAAGGCCGTCAATGTTCTTGAGAATCCCCGTAAAGAAAGTCGCGGCAACGCCCGCGGCCGAAAGCACAATAAACACCAGCGCTCCGCCAATCACTTCGAGGAATCCCAATCGCTCTTCATTTGCCATTTTGTTACGGCCTCCCAATGAAATGCCCCAATGAAATATAATGACCGGCAGCTAGCGCGGCAGCTTGTCATACATCATCAGCCCCAGCAGCAGCGGCAGGTGCAGCACGGTCGCGTGCATCAGCCACTTCGCGCGGACATTTGTCCGGCTCGCCGAAGCCCACAGACACAATTGAATAAGCAACAAGTTTAGGACCACCGCTCCAAAGAAATATCGGACGCCCGCAAGTCCTATGAACACCGGCAGCGCGCTCGTCGGCACTAGAAGTAGCGCCGCGCCTATAATCTGCCGGAACGTCGCCCGGCCCGTTGGGTCCACGACCGGCAACATTTTTATCCCCGCGCGCGAGTAATCTTCGCGGTACATCCATGCAATCGCAAAAAAATGCGGGAATTGCCACAGGCACATGATGGCGAAGAGCACCCAGGCCCCAAGGTTTAGCGAGCCACCGGCGGCGACCCACCCAATCAGCGGCGGCATCGCTCCAGGAATGGCTCCAATGGCCGTGGCAAGCGTTGTCCGCTTCTTAAGGGGCGTGTAAACCCCAAGGTAGCTGGCCGACGTAAGCAGCCCAAGAAGGCTCGCCAATGCGCCGGCTGTAAATGCCAGATAAACCGCGCCCGCAATCACCAGGCTGACGCCAAATATGGAGGCCTCGATAGGTTTCAGTTGTCCGCTCGGCAGCGGACGCCCCGCAGTGCGCCGCATGAATGCGTCCGACACGCGCTCCACATAATGATTGAGTGCGGAAGTTCCGGCCGCGACGAGCGTCGTGCCGAGCACGGTTTCCACCAGCCGAATCCAGTTTACCGGGCCGCGCGAGCCCAGATAAAACCCCGCCAGAGTCGTCAGGACTACCAGAAATGAAACGTCCGGCTTGGTCAGCGCAATGTAAACCATCGCGCGCGAAATGCGTGGAGACGTGCGTGCCGGCATAATCGTCCCCGTCGCGCCCACTATATCGCCTCCTGCGCGTGGCTTGCCGACACCGCAGTCAGGCGCTCATGGCGCAGCAGACGATTCGTTACCAGCGCCACGCCCACGGTCCCGGCAAGCGTGAGCGCGCCAACCACCACATGCGCCACTGTAAAACCAATCATCACCGGCATAGGTTGCGGCGCAGTCTGCGTGCTTATCCTTGACCACCACGCGCCAGCGCCAAGCAAAAGTTGCGTCCCAATCAGCGCATGAAGAACAATCCGGCACCTCGTAAGCGCCGCAGAATTCGGGAATCGCCTGCGAATCGCGCCCGCAGTCCAAAAAATCATTCCAGTGACGACCGCCGCCCCAACCAAGTGCGGCCCGATGCCGAGCCCTTTGTGCCGGAACTCCGCGCCCAGCACAAGCTGTAGCAGCGTGGCGACGGCCGTGAAAGCAGCAAGCGTGCGCACGCGAGGTGACCGGGTATCTTCCATAACAGAGACATCTTGCCACCACCACTTGCTGGTAAAAAGTGCCAGGCTTACCATCGCGCAGAAAAACAGTTGTGCCAACGTGGCGTGAGAAACCGAAATCCAAACCGGCTGGCGAAAAATTACGGTCATGCCGCCGAGAATCGCCTGTCCAATAACGGCCCCCACGGCGATCCAGCCGAAGTTCCGCACTTTCTTTCGAGGTTCCGCGCGCCATAGCCAGACCGCGAAGATCAATGAAATCGCGATTTCGCACGCGGCGATCACACGATGCGTAAATTCAAACCGGATTCCGCCGACAAAGGGCGGCACCAGTGAATTGTACGCAAGAGGCCAATCGGGAATGGACAGTCCGGCGTCGTTCGATGTAACGAGCGCCCCGGCTGTAACAAGCACTACCGTCAAACAAGCCGAAAAAACGGCGAACCAGTGGAGGGGTTTGTTGTAGAGGTTTGGTCCCATCTGAATTCTGCGCGGCAGGAAACCATCCCCGGCGGCGCTCTACGCCTCCGGCGATCATTTCCTGCCGCGGCTAACCCGGTTAGTCTCCCGACGCAGCAGCGCTGATGGAAATATCCACAGTCTTCGATTCCTTCGGGCCGATGGTGACCGTTCCCGTGGCCGTGCCGAACTGTTCCTGCCACGCAACGATCGTGTACGTGCCGGGAGGAAGATTCGCGATACTGAATTTTCCGTCAGAACCCGTAACGCTGAAGTATGGGTTCTTAAACACAAAAATATACGACCGCATCCACGGATGGACGTTGCACTTCACCAGAATGGCGTTCTCGGGCCGCCCGAATACTTCCATCAGCGGAGCCGCGCCCGGGGCCTGCGACTGGTTCCATTCTTTGTTGTCCTTGGGAACGGGGTGAATATTGTGAGTTGTGTTGTCGCTGTTCGTCACCTGCAACGTCTGGCCAGCCATCATTCCCACAATGTGCGGGTGGTATTGGCAACCCTTCTGGTCAATCTTCGCGGGATCCGAGGGAGCCGTGAAGCTGTACTTGCTCATGTCGTCCTGGATGTACACGACGGCATTCGCAAGTGTCCCGCCCGGCCCGGTGACCACGGATTCATCCTTCGCCGGTGTCGGGTGCTGCCCCACGCAATACGCTTCCGCCGACATGTTGATGTTGTGCATGACCGGCGCCACGCCATCGAGCTTAATCGTTCCGTTCACCGATCCTGCGGTGGCCGCGTCAACAGCCTGCCCGCCGGATGGGGCGCCCCCGCCTGCGGGTGCTTCCGTTGATGGACTCTTGCCGCAGCTTACCAGAGCAAAAGCAATGCCCGCGGCGATCAAAAGATACGCACTATAGCGAATTCTCATTTGTGAAAAACTCCTCCAGTTGTTGAGTCAAAGCATTCTAATGCTTTTTTGGATTACAAGTCGGGCTATTTTCCGGGCGCGCTGGCGCCGCCGCCCCCGCCTCGTCCTTGCAAACGGCGCTGTTCATCGGGAGTGATTGTCATCAGGAAGCGCACCATCAAATTTGCATGGTCGCCCGTGTAGGTCTTGAACTCACTCGGAAGTACGCCCGAAAACACCCAGCGGTCGCCATCACGATGGAACAATCCGGATGGCATCGCCGTGCCCGGGATTATTTGCGCCGGGTCCGTCACCCACCGCTCGGCCCATGCCGCGCGCAGGCGGTCGCCGGCCAGCACGAAATTCGGCGCGGTGGCGTTCTTGTCATGCGCCGGATCTCCCGTGGCGTGGCACTTCAGGCACGGCGCGGCCGGGTTTGTGAACAAGTCGCGCGCCAGCGTCACTTCGGCATTTGTTAGCGGCTCAGCCTTCGGTGCGATGTACGGCTCTTCCTGGGACGACAGCGCTTCAAAGAAAAGCACAATCTTGCGAATCTCATCATCCGAAAGCGAGAAGGTCGGCATCCGCGCCTGCAAATAACTGCGCACGCCGTTCTTGTTCGTGTCCGTGGTGCTCAGCGACGGGTTCGCCAGGAACCGCTTCAGCCATTCCGGATTCACGCGTGCGCCTTCGCTCGTGAGCACCGGCGGCAGGTTTGCTTTGTTGTCTGCCTGATAGAAAGGCAAATCCTGCATCGTGGTCTTTTGATCGATCCCGATCTGGTGGCACCCAATGCAGTTGTACTTCGTTACGATCCACCAGCCTTCCTGTATCGCATGCCGGCGGTCCGCGGGCTTGTACATATATTCCGTTGGAAGTAGCGGATCAACGCTTCCAAGCAGAAATGTCACCAGTGCATCCACTTCATTCTTGTCAATCTGGTGCGTCTTCGCGTCGGTCAAATTCGGCGTCGGCATGCGCAGCCGGTCCATCGGATCGGGCTTGAACTTTTCATGATCGAAAACATTCGGATCATTCAGCTTTGCTTCGAAGAAGCCTTTGGCGTCATACCACGTGCCCCGCGGCGAGGGTTTCCCGTTGATTAGGACGCCGCGTTTCGCATCTTCCGTATAGCGCGCAAAGTCGAGCCGCTCGATGGGCTTGCTGCCTTCGTTGGTCAACTCCGTGCCGATGCGGCCTTCATCCTCGAGCCCGGAGATTTCGTGGCATCCCGCGCAACCGTAATGCTGGATCAGCGCTCTGCCCTGCGCCGCGAGCTTCGGATCGTCCATAAACGGTGCGGGCGGATAAGCAGCGTTCGCATGTTTTTGCGCCATCAAGTAGGTGGCCACGTCGCGTGAATCCTCATCGCTCAATCGCATGCTCGGCATGATGGTCGGCTGCTGGACTTCAAGCTCGTGCCCGTCATTCGGGCACCGCGAATGGTCCAGGTCGAATACGAACGGCAGCCCGTGCTTCGCGTAATCCGCGGGAGTAATGTCCTTCTTCTCATACGGACAATACGGCAGAGTCCGCTCGCGCGGGTTGTGCACCCAGCGGACGAGGTATTCGTAATTCTCCTTTTCGCCGATTCGGCTCAGGTTTGCCGCGAAATCTCCGCCGATGATATTCGCGCCCTCGCCAATCGAATGGCACGCGAGGCAACCGCGTGACTCAACCAATTCCTTGCCGTGCGCCGCGTTCCCAGGCGCAGCGGGCTTCAAAGTTTGCCCCGTAATTCCCTGCTGCCAGATGAACGCCGCGATCTTCTGAATCTCGTCCGGCTCAAGCCGGAACTGCGGCATCTTCGTCGTCGGCCGGAAAGTGTGGGTTTGTGCCAGCCACACCGGGATCCATTCCTTGCGCAGCTTCATCCGGACTTCCTTCAAGTCCGGCCCCACGCGCTTGGATTCACGCATCAGGGAATAAGAAACTGACTCGAGCGTTTGAATTTGCGCGTCAATCTTGCTGCTTTCGACAGTCAGGCTGGTCGCGCGCGCATACAGTTTCCGCGCGGTGTCGTTGTCGGGCGCGATGTCGGCCTGATGATTCAGCCGCGGAACTTCGAGCGTGTACTCATGCTTCGTGCTTTCCAGTTGCATGATTTGCTGCCGTGTTGCTGTCAGCCGCTCGGGCTCATCGTCAAAGCCCGCGTACTTGTGGCACCCAATGCACCCGCGGGTGCGGTAGAGCGAACGCCCTTTGTTCAAAACATCCGCATGCTCGGTGACCATATCCGAAGCGTGGCAATTCTGGCAGCCCGCCGTATAGTTCTCCGGATAGTTCAGCGGCCAGAGCCAATGTTCATAGCGCCCGTGGCCTCTTTTAACCGAATCCAGCGCCCGCCCGTTCCCGCCGTGGCACGGCGAGCAGCCAAACTTTTCGAGTGGATGCCATTTGAAGAGGTCCTGGTCGGGATGGCTTGTGAATGGCGCGTCATGACTTGCAGCGATTGACTTGCCGAGGTCGGCCTTTGTCAGCGTCATCGTTACCGGCACCACGAGCGGGTCCATGGCGATGTGGCACGATTGGCACCGGTCCACGAGTCCAACGCCGCCGACGTAATTGATCACCGTGCCCGGCGGATTCACATTGATCTGGTGCATGTCAATCTTGAATGTGGCCATGGCGTTGCGCAGGTTTTGCAGCGCTGCCGCGCTGGGCCCGGGAAGTTTTTCTTTCACAAACGCATTTAATTTATCCTGTGCGGCTTTCGCGGGCGTGTCGGCGTCAGCCTGCTGCCCCACAAGGTCAGCCTTTTTGGCCATCAAATCCGTAAAACCAGTGTTTAGCTGGTCGTAATTCATATGCCGGATTTCCGTTTTACCGTCGCCGATAGGATATTCGACATCGAATGTCTCCGCCTCGGCCTCCTCTACATCTTTCTTGGCGGAATCGCGCGCTTTTTTGTCGGATTCCGGAATGATTTCCACTTGATAGATGAGCGCGCCTACTTTGCCGCGCGCGTTCTGGAAAGCCGGAGTGATCGCCGTCCGCTGCAGTTCCAGCAAGGCAAGCTGCTTCACGAAATCGGCGTCCTTCGCTTTGATGGATTGCTCCGCGGCATCCAGATCCGCTTTTAGCTTTTTGTAATCCGCCGAGGAATAAACGGAGTCTTCTGCCTTCGTCTCCGTAGTGATTTGCTTGCCAAGGAAATCCTGGTAGGCCGAAGTGAAATCGCGCTGGTAGGCGCGCCACGGGCGCAGCCCGAAGAATTCATCGTAGAGCGACCACGCAACTGTCAACATCAGCAGGAAGAACGACACCAGCATGACGGTGCTCCACGATTTGCCAGTTATGGGATCCTGACCGGAAGGTTCAGGCACCCGGGGCCTCCTCGCCGAGAGAAACAATTCGAGCTAGACGCTGAACCATGGCGTCTCCCACACATAATGGATTCGGAACACCAGCCGCAACAGAATCTTGAGCGGCAACGACAGCATGAGCGACAGCAGCAACAACATCGTCACCGTCTGCAGCAGCGACATCCTCTTGTAAATCTTGCGGCTGAATGCCGTCCTGCTTGCCAGCCAATGCATGAAATATCCCGAAAAGAGGAAATAGAAAGTCACCGGAAAAATCCCGAAGATTCCCCGCGCGATCAATCCGGAGAAAGGCTTCCACCCGCCGGGCACTAAATGCGCCAGCCACGCGCCGTCAATATGCAGCACGTCGTCCAAATTCCGGTTCACCGCAAAATCCACGCGGCTCGCATCCCAGGTTTGCGTTGGCCAGAACCACATCCAGCCGGGACCCCGGATGAACGTACCGATCACGATCATCAGGACCCACAGACCAAGAAATCCAATCAGGAATGTCCAAATAGAAAATTTTCGCTGGCGATACGTGTAATAGCCGTTGCCGAGAGGGTTTTCGTCTATATAAGGTATGGCCATCAAGCCGACAATGATGATTGTCGGCATGACCACCCCCGCAATCCAAGGATCGAAATAGACGAGCATCTCCTGCAGCCCAAGGAAGTACCACGGCGCTTTGGCCGGGTTCATCGTTACGTTTGGATTTGACGGCTCCTCGAGCGGAGCATTCAGCGTCAGCGACCAAACCATCAGCAAAACGGTCACGAGGATCGCAGCAAGGAATTCGACACGCATCAGGTAAGGCCAAGTGTGGACCTCGCGGTCCCAGCCTTTTTCGTAAGCTTGTGATTTGCGGTGAGCGGTCTTTGCGGCGACCGGGTCCGCTTCGAGCTTTGCGATCAGCTCATCGTTCTTCTTCGCTTCGCGGAATGCCAGCCAGCAATAGAAAGGAATAAAAAACAATAGCGCGACAATCGGCACATTGTCCGGCGCGGATGCGATTTCCCAGATTTGGTGCCAATCCCACCACATAGTTGTTCGTGTCTCCCCGTTGAATCAGACAGTTAAGTCAAACCGTCGAATCGAATCTTCAAATCAAGCCATGCGCATTCTGCTCCGCGCCCTTACAACAGTTACACCATGCCGCTCGGCTTCATGATCACCGGCCGCGGCCCCTTCTCTTCCTTGATTTCCGATTCGAGCATCACCGGCGCCGGGCCGGAAATTCCGCCGTCCTTGCGCACGCGCCAGAAATGCAGCGCCATGAAAATTGACGCGATCAGCGGAATCGCAATGCAGTGCCAGATGTACGCGCGCAGCAGCGCGTTCGCATCCACAATCGAGCCGCCCAACAACGCAAATCGCACGTCGTTATAAGGCGTCATGCCAATCAGCGAGCCAAATGGGCCTTCGTTGCCGAGCAGCGGAGTCGCGCGCGCCATGTTCGTGCCAACCGTCACCGCCCAGAACCCGAGTTGATCGTCCGGCAGCAGGTAGCCCGTGAACGAAAGCAACATCGTCAGCACCATTAGTAGCACGCCCACACACCAGTTGAATTCTCGCGGCCGCTTGTAGGAGCCCGTCAGGAACACGCGGAACATGTGCAGCCACACCGCGATGATCATCAAGTGCGCGGCCCATCGGTGCATGTTGCGCAGCAACTTGCCGAACGGTACGTCGTTTTCAAGATAGAGAATGTCGCGGAACGCCTGCACCTTGCTCGGATGGTAGTAATACATCAGCAGCACGCCGGTGAACGTCAGCACGATAAAGAGATAAAACGTGATTCCGCCCATCCCCCACGTGTAACTGTATTTTGTGGCGTCGCGGTTTACCTTGGCTGGATGCAGGTGGAAGAAAACGTTGCTGAGCACGCTCAGCGCGCGATTGCGCGGCGTATCGTCGTGCTTCACGCGGAACATCGACCGGTAGAGCTGCGTCTTCTCGGGCTCTTTTAGCCCTTCGAGCTGCTCCTTACCTTTTTCAGAAACGTATTTCTTCAGGCCCTCTGCATCTTCTTTAATCTTGCCGATGAGCCCTTTACGCTTCTGTTCGCCGTTGTCTTCAGCCACCTAATTCCCTTTCACGCACCCCATTGGATTGGCCGCGCCGAAATCGTTAAACGTTTAAGAACGCCCCGCTGTCATTGAAATGGTTCACACCCGCCTTGGGGTCATCCACATAAAGCCTGCTCGAATCCACGGTGATCTTGCCTGTGGGGTCCAGTTCCAAGTGGCACCGATCCATCGGACGCGGCGCGGGCCCTTCAAAGTTCACTCCCTCACTGTCATACCCGCTGCCGTGGCACGGGCATTTGAACTTGTTCTCGCTGGCCTTCCATTCCGGCGTGCATCCCAGGTGTGTGCAGCGCGCATATATCACGAAGATGCGGTCCGGCTCGCGGATCACCCACACACGGTTTGTCATCAGGAATCGCTGGTCGTTTCCCAGCGCGAAATCCGCGGGATAGCCGATGGAAAAAATTGGATTTGGCTCAAACAGCGCGCGGGGAAAGAAAAACCGGAGGAACATCAGGAAATTGATGCCCAGGTAGCCCCAGATCATCGCCCAGGTGAACCGGCGGCGCTGGAGATTAATCTTTTCCGTGGGACTTGCTTCCGCCTTCTTCCCTTTTGCCGCGGGCTTTGGAGCCGCCGCGGCGGAAGGTGAAGGTGCAGCTCCTGCCTCCCCGGCCTTGCCCTCGGTCTGTTCCGGCATAGAAGTGCGCGCGCCCTCGGTTGATACGACTCAATAATGTCGTTTGATGCGAACACTTTTTATATTCTGTCACATCCGGTTGTGTCAAGCCGATTCAGGAGAAAAAGAGGAGGGTGTGTAACGCGCGTTTTCCTGCCCCTGCTCACCCGACGCGGGCGGGCTGGGCGGTTTCCACGCCAACGGCGCGCAAAACAAGGTCGGCGAGCGCACCGATGAACCGTGGCGAATCGCCAACCGCGGGCATCATTTCAAATTGTTCAACGCCAAGCTTCATTGCATGTTCGCGCGCTTCGATGTTGATTTCGTGCAACGTCTCGATGTGCTCCGTTACAAATGAGATCGGCACCACGAGCAGGTTCTTTTCACCCGCGCGCGCCAGATTCTCTAATGTCGTGTTCAGGCTCGGTTCCAGCCATTTCTGGCGGCCCACGCGGCTCTGGAAACAAAGCGTGTGCGCATTCGGCCAGCGGCCATCTTCAAGCACCAGCCGGACCGTCTCCTCAATCTGCTTCTGATATGGGTCGCCCTTTTCGATCAGGCTCAGGGGCAATCCATGCGCACTAAAAACAATGTGCGTCGCGCGAGGCTCGGCAAAATGCGAGAGCGCCAATTCGATGCGGTCCACAATTGCTTCGATATAGAGAGGATGATCATAAAAACGTTCTACTAGGTGTTCTTCCGGTCGGACCGTTCCCGGCCGGTAAAGCCGCCGCCACTCCTTCACGCTGCTGAGAGTCGTGGCAAACGAATACTGCGGATACATCGGCAGCAGCACGAGTGAATCCAGTTCGGCGTCGCGCACCTCGTCCACCGCCTGCTGCGTAAGCGGGTTCCAATAGCGCATGGCGATAAACGCTCGCGCATCCACCGCGTGGGCAAGTGTTGATTCCAGCTTGCGCGCCTGCCGCTCGGTCAATCGCCGAATTGGCGATTGACCGCCGATTTCGGCATAGTGCTCCGCCACGACCTTCGATCTCTTCCGCGAAATGTAACGCGCGAGCGGCTTGCGCAGCAGCCCTCCGACCGGGCCGAGGGGAATAATGTCGGGATCGCAAAAAAGGTTATAGAGAAATGGCTCCACGGCCTCCGGAGTATCCGGCCCGCCGAGTTGGAAGAGTACGACTCCGACTTTCTTTCTCATCGCTATTGTTGCGGACACATCAAAATTTACGAGCGGCCACCTTTAGCAACCGACTGCTTCAAGCTTTCCACTTCCTCGCGAAGCCGGGCAAGTCTCCGCGCCACCGTAAAGTGGTAAACGAAAAAGATTGCCCATGCTCCCATGTAAGCTTCCATCAGGAAATTGAAATTTTTCATCTGTGCTCCCCTTCCCTTTTCAATTGGATGCGGCGCGAGCGGATTCTGCCTCCGCGCGAATCTCCGCCACCTCGTACCGCAACTCCTCGAGACGGTACCGCTCTCGCATCAACGCAACCATCAGCACAAACAACGCAATGAAACTAAACAAAAGGGGCATCCCCATTCCCGGCGCCAGACCAGAGTTCGAGCCTCCGAAAATGACCGGCTGCGGATGATGCGTCCGGAAAAGCCGGTTCGAGAGATAGACCAGTGGCACATCGAGGTAGACGAAAATGCTAAACACTGCCGAGATCACCCCGCGGCGTTCCGGGTCTTCGATCAGCGATCGCAAGAGCAGGTAGCAGACCCCAAGCACCCAAAGGATGAAAGTAGACGTCAGCCTTGCGTCCCAGGTCCAATAAATTCCCCAGATCGGTTTTGCCCAAAGCGGGCCCATGAGAAGCCCGGCGGAAGTAAACGCGACAGCCACTTCGACGCCGCTCACGCCAAGCCAATCCGCCTTGGGTGAACGCTTCTTCAAATAGAAAATGTTCGCGAGGAACGCAACTGTGAACGCAGCGAACGCGTTGATGAAGGCGCCCATGTGGAAATAAAAGATCCGCTGGATGTCGCCCATGGTGCGCTCGGTAGGCGCGATAAAAAACGCCGCATACGCCGCACCACAAATAAGCGCGGAAATCGCGAATGACCTGACTCCCTGCATGAACGCGCCGCCTTCGTACTTGCCTGCCAAGAGGTCCCCCTATTCTTCGAGCAGATACTCGCCGAAAAGCCATGTCGCGGTCAAAAAGACTATATCGAAAGCCACCAGCATTACGAGCCATGGGGTCCTGAATTCATACGGATCCAGCAGCAAGCCGGCCGTCGCCTCCGTGCTGGCGATCAGAACCGGCGTGAGCGCCGGCAACAACAGCAGCGGCAGCAGCAACTCCCTCATCCGCGCGTGAGACGCAATGCCTGAAAACACCGTGCCGATCGTTGCGACACCCAGCGTTCCCAACAGCATAATCAATGCCAGCGGCGCCGCAACTTGCGCGAGCGAAATGTGGTATAGCACCCCGAACACCGGCAGGAGAGCGGCCTCAACCAGCGTAAGGAATAAAAAATTCGCCAGTAATTTCCCGGCCAGAATCGCAAAAGGATTGATCGGGGCAAGCCGCAGTCCGCCGAGCGTATCGTTCACGCGCTCGCGGCTGAACGACGGCTGCAGCATCAGCGACCCCGCAAACAGAAGCGCGATCCACAGCAATCCCGGCCCAAACCGCCGTGATTCGGCGGAAGTCGGGTCAAATGCAAAACTAAAAACAAACACCACAATCAATACGAAAACGAGCGTGGACGTAAGCAATTCAAATGAACGAAACTCCGCGCGAATTTCTTTGGCGAGGATTGTCAGCGCTGCGCGCGGTGTGTTCATCGGAGAAGCCTCGTCACCTAATTCCGCTCCGCAGTAGAGCCGATGGACGAGCCGGCATTAGAAAACGCCCCCGCCCCGCGTTGAATGATCGAACGCAAATCGTTTCCGGTCGCGCTATCCGCAACCACTACTCCACCGCGCATCTCGATGGCGCGTGTCGCAAGCGCCAGCGATTCGCTCTGCCCGTGCGAGCTGATTACAATTGTCGCGCCCGCCGCGCGCAACGCGGCCAGCGTTCCCGCAAGCCACGCCGCGCCGTCGCGGTCGAGCCCGGCCGCAGGTTCGTCCAGCAACAACAATGTCGGCCCCGCAAGCAGCGCACGTGCAATCGCCAGCCGCTGCCGCATGCCGCGCGAGAATGTGCGCACCAGATCGCGCGCCCGGTCCGCGAGGCCCGCCGGTTCGAGCGCCTCTGCTGCGCGCCGCCGCGGTTCGCTCAAATTGTAAAGTCGCGCGAAGAATGCCAGATTTTCTTCAGCGGTAAGTTCGTCGTAAAGCATCGTGGCGTGCCCGATCATCCCAATCCGGCTCTTGAAAGCCGCACCAGTCGACGCCGCGCCGCCAGGCCTTCCCACGCTGACTTTTCCCGCCGTCGGCCGCGACAGCAGCGCCGCCAAGCGAAGCAGTGTTGTTTTCCCTGAGCCGTTCGGCCCTACCAGCACCACGAATTCGCCGGAGGCAATCTCCAGCGAAAGCCGGCGCAGCGCAACGAGCGCGCCGAATCTTTTCTCGGCGCCCGCAAATGAAATCTTCAGACCTGTAGTGGATTCGGAGATGGAAGTCGCTGCGGACACGCGGGCCTGTCAGCCTCGCACGAGATCGCGCAGGATTTTCTCCGCGCGCGCGCGCTGCTGGGTGTAATCCTGTTCGGAGATCGTGCCCGCTTGCCGGCGCAGCTCCAACTTGAAAAGCACGTCTTTCAATTCATCGAGACTCGCGCCAACCTTGCGGTCAATTTCGCCCAGCGCATCGTTTGCAGGCGTCGCCGTTTGCTGTGGCTCCGACTTCGGCGCGCGCGCGCCGGCATTCCCTCGCGCTCGAGCATTTGGAGCCGCTTGCGCACTCGCGCTACCCGCCGCAATCGCAACCGGCTTCCGGTACAAGTATCCCGCGCCAATTAGAAAAATCGACGCGAAGCCGCCAATCAGCACCCATTTCAATGTGTCCAACCGCGGCGGCACAGCCGACACCGATTGTCCGGAATCGCGGTCACGAGTGCTCCCACTGCCGCCATCTTGTCCGGCTTGTCCAGCGTTATCAGGCGGCGGTGGTGCCGTTCCCGAAATCGAAACGTCGAATCCCGCGGCAGATATCGGTCCTTCGTGAAGATACACAGACAATCCCTGCATCGTGCCGCCCGGTTGGAAACCGGCACTCGCTACTGTCACCGTCGGGGGAGCAAGCAGCATCACGCTATCCGCGAGAGTAGCTGCTGATAAATGAAACGACGCGCGGTTCGATGAATAAGGCAGCGTGTACGAAAGCCGCACCCGGCTTTCTCCCGGTCTAAACGCAAACGCAATCGCGTATCGTTGGCTGCCCTGGTTCATAGTTCCCTGGACGGTGTCCATGCCCTCAGGGCCGGACGCTCTCACCTCTTCCATATTTGCGCCGTCCGGAATTTGAAACTCGAAATTCCCCACCGTCTTGAAAAATGCAACCGGCGGCTTGGATTGGTTTTGTATGTCGTATTCCTCGCCAATTAAAAGATTTGTCCCGTCCGGTTGAAAATACACAATCCTGGTTGGAACTTGGACGGTCTTCGGGTTCGCGTCCGGTTCGTAGATCTGCACATCCGCAGACATTTGCCCGGGCGGAACCATGGCGTGAAAATTCACGCCCTTATAACTTGCGCGCACAAGCATCGGATTTTGCCCGGACGGCGTGTAATTCAATTCGAAGCGCCCTTCGGCGTTTGTCTTGGTAGTTGCAACGCTGTCCATGCCGTTTTGCAAATTGAGCAGGATGATGTCCACGCCCGGCGCAACCTTCCCGGTCGTCCCATTGTGGACAACGCCCGAAATCGTCGTTGCGCCAGCCGCGCCCGCGCCAAGCATCATCGCGCAACCCAATGCCATCGCACATATAATCTCCAGGATCTTTCCCGAATAATTCATTGCCTGTGTTTCTCCGCGTCCTCTGCGTCTCTGCGTTGCATACCCATTCTCATACCACATCTCACTTCAATGTCCTGTAGCTTTTCGCCCTGTCAGCGACGGGCTCCCCGTAACCTGTTCGATCTCTGTCAGCACCACGGCTGCCTCGGTCTCCAGGGCCAGCCGTGACTCTTCGAAATCTTTTTCGCCGAACTTCCCCGCGCGGTATTCAAATTTCAAATCGCGCAGATTGTCGTAGATAGTGTCACGGCGCTCTAGCAACTGGTCAAGCTTTGACCGGTGCGGCGCGGAATCCCCCGGGCTCGGCTGCGTGCCAAACACAAAGACAAGCACTGCGGCCGCAAGAGCCACGCACGCAAGTATCACCGGCACATCACCGCCCAGCGAAATTCCCAGCAAAGGAATTGGGGTAATTATGAGCAGGACCATTGATCCGTTCAATCCTCTGTCTCGTGGCGAGCCTGTTCGCGTGCGCGCGCCAGCATTTCCGCACTAACCTTTGGCCCACCAGCAACTGGATGTTGCATTGGCGCGGGAATCCGCCTACGCCAATGTCGAATCACTAGCACCACTAGACCGAGTCCTACGGCAAATGCAAATCCCGGCAATATCCACGCGACGCGGTTGAAGCCCGTATTGGGCGGCGACGAAAGTACCGCCACGCCATACTCCTGAATGAAATCCTGTACCACCAAATCGTCCGCTTCGCCGCGCGCGATGTGTTCATCCAGTTCCTTCAGCATCGGAGCCGAACTGGGGCAGTTAATATGATTGCATTGCACCAGCACCTGCCCGCAGCCGCACATGCACATCAGCTTCATCCCGAGCTTCTTCGCGTGGTCCGTTTGTTGCGCGCGTGCCGCGGGCAGTACCGCGATCCCCGCGGCGAGCAATGTCACTGCCGCGAATGCCGCCCAGAAGCGCGAATTCGTTTTAGTCTTATCCATCGGCGTCAGTCCGAGCCATCGGCCTTAGTCTGATCCTTCGGAGTGCACAGTTGCGGGAATCGCGTGCGTTCCGGTAGCACGTGCGGTTCCCTCCGCGGGTTGCGTCGCCGCTTGCATCACCATCACCGGAGCGCGGTTCGGAATCAACGCAAGAATTGTTCCGAGCACTACAACCAGCCCGCCGAACCAAACCCACTTCACGAGTGGATTCAAGTACGCGTGGATCACCGGTTTGCCTGATTGCGGGCTGGTCCCCGCGTAAACCACATAAAGGTCTTCGCGCGGCGTGGAAGAAATCGCCACCATCGTTCCGGATTCCTCACTGTCGCCATAATTTCGTTTTTCCGGATAAAGCATCATCGTCTCGCGCCCATCCCGCATCACTTCGATGGAAATTCGCTCCGACGTGTAATTAGCATTGGGAATCGAGTCAATCGCCTGGCACATCAGCGCATATTGCCCAATTTGCATCTGCGAACCCGGGGCCATTTCCATCTGTTTATCCTGATTGAACGCCTGCCCGGAAATGCCGATGAACACAAGCACGATTCCGAAATGCACCACGTAGCCGCCGTACCGCCGCGTGTTGCGCAGCGCAAGCTCAATCGCGGATGTAAACAGGTTTCCGCCGCCCCGCGACCGGATCACTTTCGCGCCGCGATAAAATTCCAGCAAAATCGTCAGCGTGACGAATACGGAGAGAATCACGCACGCCAGTGAAAATAAATCCTTGCAGCCTAGCGGCCACGCAATCGCGCCCGCAACAACTCCCCCAAGCAGCGGCCCGCCAAAATTGCGCTTCAAGCTGTCCAGGGAAGTCCGCCGCCACGCCAGCAACGGCCCGATGCCTGTAAGAAACAGCAGCATCAGCCCAATCGGGATGTTGATGCGATTAAAGAATGGCGCGCCCACGCTGATTTTCTGCCCCGTCGCCCACTCCGAAACCACGGGGAACACCGTGCCGGAAAAAACCGCCACGCAGGCAACGAGAAGAATCAAATTATTAAAAAGAAAACTCGATTCCCGCGAAACCACTGAATCCAATTTGTTGTCGCTCTTCAAATAGTCACGGTTCTTCAGATACGCTATTGTGCAGACAGCGAGGATCAGAATTAGAAATCCGATAAACCATTGCCCGATATCCGATTGGGCGAATGCGTGAACCGAACTGATCACGCCGCTGCGTGTAAGGAACGTCCCAAAGATCGTCAGCCAAAAAGTGGTAAACACGAGCCAAACATTCCAAACCTTCATCATCCCGCGCTTCTCCTGCATCATTACGGAATGAAGAAACGCGGTTCCCACGATCCACGGCATCAGCGACGCATTCTCAACCGGGTCCCATGACCAATAGCCGCCCCATCCGAGCACTGCATAGGCCCAGTGCGCACCAAGCAGAATGCCGACGGTCTGGAAGCACCATGCGATCATCGTCCATCGCCGCGTCAAGTGAATCCACTTTTCACCCGGATACCGGCCTATCAGCGCAGCCAGGGCAAATGCAAATGGAATTGTGAATCCCGTATATCCTGAATAAATCATCGGGGGATGAATGATCATCTCGGGATATTGCAAAAGCGGCGTAAGGCCTCTTCCGTTCGGTTGCGTAATCCAGGAAATAATTCCGCCCGGCCCAGTCACGCCGATCATCCTGAATGGACTCTCAACAAAATTATTCAAAGTCAGGAAAAAAAGCTGAACGCTGGCAAGAATCACGCCTACATAGGGCATCAATTCCGGATGCTTGCTCCGGTAGGTCCACAAGACTGAAAAAACGTATACCGCGAGCAGCGGGCTCCAGAGTAACAGCGACCCTTCCTGCCCAGACCACAGGGCAGCGATCTTCAGATAGATCGGCTGACTGCGGCTGCTATGTTGTACGACATATGCAATCGAGAAATTATCTGTGATGAGAAGGTATAGGAGACTTGCCATCGCGAGCCAAATCAGCCCGCAAACGGCCATTCCTGCGTTCCGCGCGCTCTTAATCAGAAATGGATTGCGCGTCCGAATCGCAGCGATTCCGCCGATGATGGCGTAGATGGCGCAGACAAATGCGAGGAGCAGTGCGAAGGAGCCGAAAAGATCCATCAATCAATCCCCAAACTGGGAATCCCCCGCGGGCAATTCGTGCCTGCCGCATTTCTTGGCGGGCGCCGCGCCGCCGAATGTCCGAGTGCTCTACTTGCCTGACGGAGTTGGAGCGACTTCATATTTTGACGCGCACTTGGCCGTCACCTGATCCGCTATGAAGTGTCCGTCGGCGCCAAGTTTCCCCTCAACCAGCGCCTGCGAATCGTCCTTGAATGTGTCCGGCAAAGGTTCCGTACCCGTGTAGCTCACCGCGAGCCGCCGGTTGTCCTCGATCAGCACGAAATCAGTGCTTCCTGCCAGGTGTTGAATTGATCCGGGCGCCACATTTCCGGAAACGCGCATGTGCTCGCGCATTTCGGTTTGGCTCAGGCCAGGCAGCTCAGAAATCGTGTGGTAATACGTTTTGCTTTCCTTAGCTCCCACCCAGCCCAAGGCAATCAGCGTCGCCAGAATGATGCCGATGCCCACCCCAAACTTCATTTTGGTATTCACATTAAACTCCTTGCGGGGCTCACTTCGGACGTGCCCAGTCTACCACACCGGGTACACGATAACCGATGCCCCTCGCGGTCGCATTCAGAGTGCCCCGCTTGATTCAGTGTGCTTCATGTAGACCAGTGTGCTGCAATTGCACCTACGCGCCTGTGACCCAAATCACTCTTGCGCGTGCGATTGTCACACGTACAGCCCATTCTCCGCGTACCTTGCGTTTCTGCGTTGAAAGCTATTGTTAATTTTGGGTTAATCCGAGCCAGTGCAAGGAGTTCCTGTATCCAGTTTCTTCCTTACTTGCGCAATCCCCTGCATATCATCCGGCGAAGGAATCTCAATTCCCTGCCCTCTCGCAATCAGCTTTTCCCCAAGCCCGGCCCACCGCAACGCCTCCGCCAACCCCGGCGCCACTGTTGCAAGGAGCCCGATCCGCCCCGGCTTGTACGATTGCGTGATCCGCGTGACGATCACTGCCGCGGCCTTTGGCGTAATGTTTGCCAATCTCACGCCCGGCGCGAGCGGGCACTCCACCAGCCTCGCCAGATAAATCCCGCGCCGCTGAAATTCAGCAAGCCGCTGCGCCGGTGTTTTCTCCGAGCCAATCCCAACCGATTGGAAGACTCCTTCAATATACTCCGCCGCTTCCGCTCCGGCCTTTTGCCGGTCCCAGGCGTAGAGGTCGTCGTCTATCGCCGCCGGAGGCGCCGTACAAATCAGTAGCAGCCCAATATGCACCGGGCGATACCGCGAAGCCAATTCCAACCTGGCAAGCCGCGCACGAATATGTTCGGGCGCTGCCGCGACGCCGCAGGAATCGCACTGGACAAGTGTTCCCTCTTGTTGAGGTGACACCATGCACATCATCGTAAAGCAGATGAGGCCATGGGGCAATTCGATTTACCAGGGAAACGCGGCGCGGAAATTTGCGCCCCGCAAAAGAAAAAGGGCGTCTCGCGTTTGGGGTCGCGAAACGCCCTATTAACCGGTTGGGAGCCATTGGGACGGAACGGGGTGGTCGGCGCCTCAACCGTTGAATAAACTTTTATTCCACTTCATCAAACACGCAGCGAACGAAAAAGTCGCGACGCTGCGCCGCGCGTCTCTATTTCTTCAACGCCCCGCGCAGGCAGATTTTCAACTCGGCGCTCAGTTCCTTGATTTCCATGCCTGCCATCACCATAAATTTGCAGGAAAGCAATTCGCGCGGCTTGTTTTCGTCGGGCAGCTTGCAGGTCACGCGGCAATACTGGCAATCTTGGTTCCAGCAGAACCGCCCGTATGGAATTGTTTCTGGGCTGATGAACTGAAAGCAGCGCAGCAAGGAGTTTCGCTCCGGCACTTCAAAGGACTTGCCGAGAATCTTGATCTTCACGAGTCGTTCGTAATGGCGGAACGGCCCGGGCAGGTCAAAATTCTTTTCATCGAAATCTTCGATTGTCTTCGCCGCTTCGCGAAAATTGATGACTTTCGTTTCCAAGGGGCGCTCCTCTGAGATGCGTCGAGGTTATGCCACTGCGCCGCACGCCTCAAGGATTCCCTTTGAAGCTTTGACCTATCAGACAATTCCCGTCAGGAACAGCAAGACTGCGGTTCGTGGCGCAAAAACAGAGGTGGGATTTAGAAGCGGCGGGCGCGAAGGTTTAACCACTCCGCGCCGCCCAAAAATCTATTTGGCTTGCGACCCTACGCCGCCAGCGCAAGCCGCTCGTATTCTTCCGCGCTCTCATTGGGCAAAAGCACCCAGATCGTATAAATCCCCAGCGCCGTACCGAGCGGGATGTGAAGGATCCCGAGAAAGCCCATTACAATGATCAGCGCCCGCGCCCACGTTTCGCGCTGCAACAGACCCCAACCCGCGACGATGCCAAGAATTCCCTTAATGCCGACAGCCGTCCCGACAATCGTCAGAATAGTGTGGACAAAGGGCTCCGCACCTCCAGCGCCACCGTTTAGATGCATGGCAATTCCAAACAATACATTTGCGACCACAAAGAGGACCACTCCCGCGAGAATCTCCAAGGAGCCGCAGACGAGCCACAGAATCGAAAGCACTTGCAGGTTTCGTTGCACCCTCCCCTGCCGGTCCAGTGGCACAACGGCTATCCCCACGGTCTTTCCGCAGGACGAACAGAATCTCTGGCCGTCCTTTATTTGATTGCCGCAACGTTCGCAATACATCGCGCACCTCCACTCAATCTTAGTTACGGATGAGCTCCGCAAAAAGTTCCTTGATTTGAAGGTTTTTGAACTAGGACGATGGCGAAGTGAAAAATTGCCCCATGCGGCGGAATCGCTCGTAGCGTTTCTCAAGAAGTTGCGGAGCGGGCGTGGCGCTCAATTCATCGAGCGTGCGCAGCAGGACGGGATCCAGCATTCGCGCCGCCTCTTCGTGGTCGTTGTGCGCGCCGCCTTCCGGCTCCGGCACCACGCCATCAACTAAATCAAGCTCCATAAGCTCCGGCGCGGAGATTTTCAGCGCCTCAGCGGCTTGCTCCGCCTTCCCGGAATCGCGCCACAAAATGGACGCGCATCCTTCCGGTGAAATTACGGAGTACACGGCATTCTCCATCAGCAACACCCGGTCGCCGACTGCGATCCCCAGCGCCCCGCCCGAACCGCCTTCTCCTGTAATCGTCACGACGATGGGCACCGGCAAGCGCGCCATTTCCCGCAGGTTGTGCGCGATGGCTTCGGCCTGTCCGCGTTCTTCGGCGTCAATGCCGGGGTACGCGCCGGGCGTGTCCACAAAAGCGAAAATGGGCCGGCCAAATTTCGCCGCGAGATTCATCACGCGCAGCGCCTTGCGATAGCCCTCGGGCTTCGCACATCCAAAATTCCGCGCCAGTCTCTCCTTGGTGTCGCGCCCCTTTTCGTGGCCGATTACGGCCACAGGACGCCCGTGAAACCGCGCCAGCCCCGCAATCAGCGCGGAGTCATCGCCGAACGCGCGGTCGCCATGGAGCTCGGCAAAATCCGTGAAGAGCATGCGAATGTAATCGAGCGTGTAAGGCCGCTGAGGATGCCGCGCGAGTTGCGTCCGCTGCCACGCGCCCAGATGCGTGTAGAACTCGCGCTTCAACTCGCCCACCTGCTCACGGAGGCGCTCGATATCCGTGTCCGCCGACCCCTCCACGGAAATCCGCTTCAGTTCCTCGAGGTCTCTCTCAAGGCGGTCAAGTTCATGGCGGCGATTTCTTGTTTCCATGGTAAGCGCAGTCTAACTCGCAGCTCTGGCCGCGCGGGCAGCTTCACGCTCGACTTGCACAGCTTCGTGCCCGCACAATTCGCGCAGCTCCTCAAGCAACTCCCTATCCGCGCGCACGTGCTTGCTCGATTGAATGCTCACAGAGTCCCCATCACTCGAAATCAACTCAAATTCAACGGGGCAAACTCCCGGCCTTTCCGCAAGGACCTCATTAATCGAATCAAGCAGCTCATCATTCACAAATTCGCGGCCGAGCCGCACACGAATCAACGAAATCGGAGGCTCCGCCACATCTTCGATTGCTTTCGCATCGGATGCCGCCAGCCGCGTCCCGGCGTCCTCCACGGTCACGCGGCCGCGCACAAATAGCATCGCGCCGCTTTTCAGCACCGGCTCCAATTTGGCGAATGATTCCGGGAACACGAGTACCTCGACCATCCCGGTTTCGTCTTGCAGCGAAAGTATCGCCCAGCGCGCCCCGCGGCGGGACCGCATCTGCCGGATGGCTACAATGATTCCTGCGACGGAAATTTCCTCGCCCGCGCGGCGGCCTTCCATGGTTCCCAGGCCGACAGCGCGCAGTTCGCGCAATCGGTCGGCGTATTTTGAAAGCGGATGTCCGCTGACGTAAAAGCCGAGCGTCGCATATTCCCCCGCCAGGCGGTCATGTTCGGCCCACGGGTCCGCATCGCGCAATTCTCTCTGAAATCCCGGCATGGGTGTCGAGCCGCCAAAAAGCCCGGATTGTCCGACGGAACGGTGGTGTCCGATTTTCTGCGCGGAGGTAATTGCATCGTCCATCGTTGCCAGAAGCTGCTCGCGCGCGCCGAGTGTGTCCATCGCGCCGCTTCGAATCAGGCTTTCGAGCGCGCGCTTGTTCAACACGCGCGGGTCCACGTCATCGCAAAAATCGAAAACCGTTTTGAATTCGCCGAGTCGCGTTCGCGATTCCAGGATCGCGCGCGCGGTTCCCTCTCCAACATTCTTGATCGCCGCCAGCCCAAATCGAATCGCTTCGCCGACAGGAGTGAAATATAGATCGCTCGAATTTACGTCCGGAGGCCGCACCGTGATCCCCATCCCCCGCGCTTCGTTCAGGTACTTCACAATTTTGTCCGTGTTCCCGGTTTCCGAGGTCAACAGCGCGGACACGAACTCCACCGGAAAATGTGTTTTCAGGTAGGCCGTCTGATACGCAAGCATGGCATAGGTGCAGGCGTGAGCTTTGGGGAACCCGTATCCGGAGAATTCCTCCATCAAATCGAAAATGCGCTCCGCTTTTTTGGCCGGGATCTTATTCGCACGGCAGCCGCCGAGGAATTTTTCGCGCTGCTTGGCCATCTCTTCGCGTTTCTTCTTGCCCATCGCCCGCCGCAGAATGTCCGCTTCTCCGAGAGTGAAGCCCGCGAGTAGTTTCGCCGCCTGCATCACATGTTCCTGATATGTGATCACGCCGTACGTCTCTTCCAAAATTTCCTTCAATTCAGGCAGGTCATAAGTAATCTTTTTCTTCCCCTGTTTGCGGTCAATGAAATCATCAATCATCCCGCCCTGGATGGGCCCGGGCCGGTAAAGCGCGTTCAGGGCTGTAAGGTCCTCAATCCGGGTCGGCTGGCACCGCCGAAGAATGTCCCTCATACCGTGCGATTCAAATTGAAAGATGGCGGTCGTCTCGCCCCGCGCGAATAATTTGTATGTCGCCGCGTCGTCGAGTGGCAGCCGGTCGAGTTCGATCTTCTCTCCGCGGTTCAGTGCGACGAGTTTTATCGCGTCGTCAAGCACTGTGAGCGTCGTCAGGCCCAGAAAGTCCATCTTCAACAGGCCCAGCCGCTCGAGGGCCTTCATGTCGTACTGCGTCGTGATTTCATCCCGGCTTGTCTTGTACAACGGAAGGATATCCGTGAGCGGCACAGGAGAGATCACCACTCCCGCGGCGTGCGTCGAAGCGTGCCGCGAAAGTCCTTCAAGCCGCTGTGCGATCGCGAAAAGCTCCGCAACCTTTTCGTCACTTTCAATGGCCTGCCGCAGTTGCGGAGTCTGTTCGAGCGCGTCCCTCAACTTGATATTGAGCGTCGTCGGAATTTGCTTCGCCAGCCGGTCCACTTCCCCGTAAGGCATGTCCAGCGCGCGCCCGACGTCTTTGATAGCCGCCTTCGCCGCCATCGTCCCGAAAGTAATGATTTGCGCCACGTTGTCGCGGCCATATTTTTGCGTGACGTACTCGATGACTTCGCCGCGCCGTCTCATGCAGAAGTCAATGTCAATGTCGGGGTTCGACACCCGCTCGGGATTCAGGAAGCGTTCGAAAATCAGGTTGTATTGAAGCGGGTCCACGTCGGTAATGCGAAGCGCGTAACTCACTAGGCTCCCCGCCGCGGAACCGCGCCCCGGCCCGACCGGCACGCCCTGCGTTCGCGCATAATGGATAAAATCCCAAACGATCAGGAAGTATCCAGCGAACTTCATCCGCTGGATCATTTGGATTTCGTTGGTAAGCCGGGCTTCGTATTCCGAAAATTTGTGGCGGAGATTCCCCGATTTGCCCATCGCTTCAAGGTACGGCATCCGCCCGGCAAGGCCCTCCCGCGCAACTCTTTCAAAATAGCTGTCCGCTGTTTCGCCATCCGGCACTTTGAATTCCGGAAAGGGTGAGAGCACCTGCTCGATGCGCACGTTGCAGCGCTCCGCAATTGCCCATGTTCGCTCCAGCGCCTCGGGAACTTCGCTGAAAACCTGCGCCATCTCCTTCGCCGTCTTGAAATAAAACTGGTCCGTCGCAAATTTCATGCGATGAGGATCGCTCATCGTCTTGCCCGTCTGAATGCACAGCAGCACTTCCTGAGCGCGTGCGTCGGCCTGCGTCAGGTAATGGCAATCGTTCGTGGCCACCAGAGGGATGCCCGTTTCTTTGGAGAGCCGCACAATTTCCGGATTAATCTTTTTTTCGATGTCAAGTCCCTGATCCTGCACCTCCAGAAAAAAATTCCCTTTTCCGAAGATGTCGCGCAACCGGTAGGCCGCTTCCCGAGCCTTGTCGTATCCGCGCTCGACCAGCGCTTCATTCACTTCCCCGCTCAGGCACGCCGATAGCGCGATCAACCCGCGGCTGTGTTTCGCGAGCAGGTCGTGGTCAATGCGCGGCTTATAATAAAAACCTTCCAGGAACCCGGCCGACACCAGCTTGATAAGGTTCTGGTAGCCTTCGGCGTTTTCGCACAGCAGCACAAGATGATTCGTGCTCTTCATCCCAGGTTCCACGGCATTGTCGCGCCCCGGACTCTTGCCGTTGCCGCCGTTTGCGCCGTTTGGACCATTGCGGCGCCCGCCATTGGAATCGCGCGGCCCGGTTTCTGCACCGCGATCGTGGCGGCTGCCCTTCGCCACGTACACTTCGCACCCGATGATCGGCTTAACGTTTCGCGATGTCGCCTCATGATAAAAATTCTGCGCCGCAAAAAGATTGCCGTGGTCCGTCACCGCCACGGCGGGCATCCCGCGCCGCGCGGTCTCCTCGGCGAGCTGCTTGATCTCGCAAGCGCCGTCGAGAAGGCTGTAGTCCGTGTGAAGATGGAGATGTACGAATCGCGGGTCAGATGGCATGGATTCCGTCATTCTATTCCGTACAGCGAAGTTTATCTACTCGCCGTGCGCGCGGCCACCGCATGCACAACGAACGCGTGATTCACGAATTGCCCGCTCACCCAAATTACCAGCGCGCCAAAATTGCCAATGTGGATAAATCTGTTCGCTATTTTTTCTTCCCGGGCTTTTTCTTATGCGGCTTCGCTGGTTTTTTCTTTGCTGCGGCATGTGACGCCTTCGCCGCAGGTTTCCCCTTCGCCGCACGAGGCGCGTGCGCAGCCGCCGCGCTTCCTTTCGCCGCCTTTGCCGGCGCATGGCCCGGAGCATGTTTTCCCGCGTGTGCTGTTTCCGGCTGCGCGCTGGGCTTCACCGCCCCTTTCGGCATTGCCTTCACAGGTTTTTTCTTCTCTTCCTTTTTCGGCACTTCCTTAATTCCGGAAAGCCTGCGCATCAGCTTGATGCGCTCCTCGGGCGTCTTGCCCTTGCCCGCCAATTGCGCCGCAAAGAATTGCTCCACCACCTTGTCAAACTTCGGCCCGCGAGCCATTCCCAGCGTCTCGAGTTCAGTGGCCACCAAAGGCAGGTTCAGCCGCATCGGACGCCACTTCTGGATGTAGTTGCGTATTTTCGCCCGCGCTTTCGTGTTCGGCGATTCAGCCATCACATACGCGACCAGGTCCAGCGGCGTGCTTTCCAGCAAATTGTACGCGTCCCGTGGCGCGTTCATTTTCCTGCCCGCCAGCAGCTTGACGAATTTCTTCCCCTCCGCTTCCAGCTTCAGCAGCGCCGCGATCTCCGCCGCGCTGTATTTCATGCGGTGTAAAGCCGCGCTCATCTCCCGCGACTTCAACTTGCCAAGCACGGCAAGCGTCCCGGGAATCAGCAGGCGCGGCCGCAGGTTCGCGGAATAAAGATCGTCGCGCGCCCGCACCAGCCGTGCGACAGCGTCGTAATCCGGGTGGCGGCGCGCAAGATGCCCGGAAATTGGTTCGAGCAATCCATTCGCTTCCCACGCCTTCAGAATTGCCACTGGTTTTTCTTCGCGCGTGAGCTGTCTCAATTCTGAGCCCGCATCATCCGGCTGGATCTGTTCGGGCAATTCCCGCTCGACGGCCAGGTCAAACCACTCCTTCGTCCGCGTCTCCAGCTTGCCTCCCAGCCGCGCCGCGAAGCGCAACGCGCGCAGCAGCCGGACCGGCTGGTTCGTGAACGTATGGATCAATAGTCCGCGGACCTCGTGCTTTTCCAAATCCGAAAGACCGTTCGTCGGGTCCAGCAGCAGGCCTCGGGAAGCCGGATTCAACGAAATGGCGATGGCATTAAACGAAAAATCGCGCCGCCGCAGATCTTCCATGATTGTGGACCACCGGATTTCCGGCGTGGTCCCCGGCCGCGCGTACACTTCATCGCGTGCTGCGGCGATGCTGCCATCCACGTCGCCGGCGAAAATTATTTCGGCGAAGCGCATGCGTTCGCTTTCGTGCACCACGCGTGCGCCGCCTTTTTCCAGTTCGCGCACAATGCGGAATGGGTTGCCCTCCACCGTGAAATCCAGATCCCGGATGGGCATCCCTGAAATCAGGTCGCGCACCGCACCGCCCGCGAGATACACGTTCGATTCCGTGATCACGCCCAACTCCTGCACGCGCATCAACGCCGCTCGCTGCTCGGCGGACAACCGGCTCTCCAGCAGAAACATGTAATCAGGCATTTGCTTTACCGTCCCCCAGGGTGCCTGGCATCATGCAAAAAATTACAACCTTCGCGCCAGTCCCTCAATTTTGCAATGCGCTTCCCCTGCGCTCTGAATGTTTCTACTTGGCCTTCATGCCCGCGGATGGTGCGCTTTGTAAACCGACTTCAAGCGATCTTCCAGGACATGTGTATAAATTTGTGTGGTGGCGATATCCGCGTGCCCCAGCATCAATTGAACGGAACGCAAATCCGCGCCCCCTTCCAGCAGGTGCGTCGCAAAACTGTGGCGCAACTTGTGCGGAGTCAGTTTTTTCCGCAACCCCGTCGCGCGTCCGTACGCCGCAAGGATCTTCCAGATCCCCACTCTTCCAATCGGTCCGCCCTGCCGGTTGATAAAAATCTGCTGGAGCGGAGTCTCCGGGCGTTTCTTCTTGCTTCGCAACAGCACTGGCCGCGCCTCGCGGATGTACTGCTCCACCGATTCGATTGCTTTCCGCCCCACCGGCACCAATCGTTCCTTGTTTCCTTTTCCGGTGCACCGGATGCAGCCGGCCTGAAAATCAATGTCCCCGATGCGCAGACCCACAACTTCCGACACGCGCAGGCCCGTGGAATACAGCACATCGAGCAATGCCTTGTCGCGAAGGCCCAGCGGCGTGCGCGTATTCGGCATGGTGAGCAGCTTGTCCACTTCCTGCACTGAAAGATAAGACGGAAGCGACATCCGGATCTTCGGAGATTCCAGATTGATTGTCGGATCGTCCTCGATAATCCCGTCAATCACCAGGAAGCGGTATAGGTTTCGCAGGGACACCAGGTGTCGCGCCACCGAGCGGGCGTCCAATCCTCTGCGGTAAAGGCCCGCGAGATAATCCACTACGTCGTCCCGCTTTGCTTCCGCGAGCGCGATCTTCCCTTTCTTCATGAACTCCACAAATTTCGCCAGATCGCGCCGGTAGGCGTCAATCGTGTTTTGCGCCAGGCCCTTCTCTACGCGCGCGTAATTGATGAATGCTATGACTGCGGCATCCGGCTGCATCACGCCGCTCCCTCTGCGGTACTGGTTGCCGCCCGCTTAAACACGATTTCATATACTTCTCTGATCTCCGTCGATCGGAAAAGCCAGGTAAGTCCAAGATAGATTGCTGCCGCGCCCGCGATGGTCCCCGCCAGCAGCGCCGCATCCACGCCCAGGCTCGGATGCGAACCTACGTGCGCGTATTGAACTGCGAGCCAGCAAAGCGACCCCATCAGCGCCGCCGAGGCAATCACTTTCCCCGACGAGTGAAGAATTTCCGTGGCGCCGATTACCCCGTGCCGTTTCCGGAAAATCCAGAACAGCACTCCGCAATTTACATAAGCCGAAATCGCGGTGGCCAGTGCAGGCCCTCCATTTTTCAAGTAGGAGAATAAGTACGTGAGAAAAATTGAATTCAGTATGAAATTCAATGCAAGCACCCCCGCGGCAATCACCACCGGAGTTCTGGTGTCGCGCGTGGAATAAAATCCCTGCACGATGAGCTTGACCGCCGAAATCGCCGGAAGCCCCGTCACGTAAAACAAAAGCGCGCGCGCCGTCAGGATCGTGGACTCGGCGACAAATTGCCCGTGCTGGAATAGCACGCGGACAATCGGCTGCCGCAGCACCAGGATGCCCACCGCAGCCGGTATCGTAATAAACGAAACAATCCGCACCGCAAACCCAAGTGTCTGCTTCACGCCCGCGAGGTCCATCATTTTCGCCTGCCGCGACATCATCGGCAGGATCGCCGTCGCGACAGCAACCGCATAGCTCCCGAGCACGAGTTGCATGATGCGGTCCGCATAATAAAGCGCGGTCACGCTTCCCGCGGGCATCCGCGATGACGTAAGAAAAAGTGTGTCCACGAGTACATTGATTTGCGCCACGCCGAGCCCGAAAACTCCCGGCAGCATCAACATCCCGATCTTGCGGATTCCGGGATCGCTGAACGATATCCCACACCGGAACCGCATGCCCTTCCGCACAAGCTGCGGAAGCTGCATCAGGAATTGCAGCAGCCCGCCCACCGAAACTCCGACGGCCAGCGAAATCGCCGCCGAATGGAAAAATCTCCACACCATCGCCGATGAAAAAATGATAATCGCGATATTTGAAACCGCCGGCGTCAGCGCGGGCAAGGCAAACACGCGGTAACAATTCAGAATTCCCATGCACAGCGCCGATAGCCCGATAAAGAAAATAAACGGGAACATGATCCTCATCAGACCAACGGCCGCCGTCCACTGCACGTTGTTGTGCCCCATGATGGTGAACACGTGGACGATTGCGGGCGAAAAAATAATTCCCAGCGTCGTCACGATTGCCAGGATTACCGCCAGCGTCCAGAACAATCGGTTCGCAAATTCCAGCGCCTCTTCCTGCGTCTGCTCCACCTGATAAGAGGTGAACACCGGAACGAATGACGCCGACATCGCACCTTCCGCCACTACTCTTCTCAAAACATTCGGTATGCGGAACGCCAGGTAAAATGAATCGGACAAAATCGAAGTGCCCAGAAGTAGTGCCACGCGCTGGTCGCGGATATACCCGAAGAGACGGCTCGCCAGCGTCGCGAGCGTGATTACTGAAGTGGACTTGAGGATTTGTCTTTTTTCGGTCAAGCGGGGAGACCCCCGTCCTAAGTCCTTTATTCACAGTGACTTACGGCGAGTAGACCCCTTAACATAACACAGTGCCGCGCTCATTGCAAATCTTCCTAACATGTAACACGATTTCCCGCTCCGCTTGCGGCTTGCTGCGGGACGCAGCATACTACTGCTAGTGGCTGAAAATTCAGCTATCTCAATCCGAGTTCCGCAACGGAGACGGGAATATTTTCGATGGCTCCCTGGCGTTTTGCGCTAATTCTTTTTTTGTCCGCGTTCATCATTTATCCCGCGAGCCCGCAGTCGCCACCGAACGCGGATCAGCAGATGCTCCTGAATCTGATCAATCAGGAGCGAGCGAGGGCTGGCGTGCCTAAGCTCGAATGGAACGCGCATCTCGCCGAATCGGCTCACGCCCATTGCCGGGCTATGGTCGAGCAGGGCTACATCGCTCACCAGTATTCCGGCGAACCGGATCTCGGTGGCCGCATTCGAGCCACCGGCTTGCGCTTCGATTCTTGGGGAGAGAACGTCGCGCTCGCAGGCGCCGTAGCGGATATTCATGAGGCGTTGATGAACTCTCCGCCGCACCGCGCGAACATCCTCAGCACGAAATATAATTCTGTGGGCGTTGCCATTCTTCCGCGTGGGAGCAGTTTGTTCGCCGTCGAGAATTTCGCGAATGTCTATCAGCCTCTCAGCGAAATGCAATTCACCAATGCCCTGGTTGCCGCGTTCAATAGCGCAAGAAAATCCCGCAAGACATTTCCCGTCGAAGTCCGGCCCGACGACCGATTGACTCGCGCGGCCTGCTCCGAGACTTCCGACATTGATGCCGTGCTTCACAACCAGCCCGGAGCCGTGACTCTCGTCATGTTCAGTTCTTCCTCCCCGGAAAAAATGCCGGCGGACATGCTGGAAGCCGCGGCGGACCCCAAATTGTTGCGCATGAATCTCGGCGTTTGCTTTCGTCCGGGAAAGGAACAGGGTTTCGCAAGTTTTCGAGTGGTGGCGGCTTTCTATCCATTCATTCACAATTGAAAAACCTGACTGCGCGCCATGAAAAAACAAACATCGTCCTCCTCGCTGAAAAAAGCTGTCGCGGTGCAAACCGACGGCGCGGTCATGCGCGGCTACGTGAATCCCTCCGGCTTGGGCCGCGAGGAGATTTTCAGTCTTCTCACGCAGGAAGGCGAGCGCCGCGAAATTCCGTTGCAGCAAATCCGGTGCGTATATTTTGTCCGCGAATTCACGCCGTCCTACGAGCCTAGCCGCAAAGAATTCCTCAGCCGCCCGAAACTCGACGGCCTGTGGGTGCGCCTGAAGTTTCATGACAATGATGTGATGGAAGGTGTCGTCCCCAACGACCTGCTCGCCATTCTCGATTCCGGCGTCCACATCACGCCGCCCGATTTGCATGGCGACACTTTGCGGATGTTCATCCCTCGCAGCGCTCTCGCCGAAATGAAAGTCCTCGGAGTCGTCGGCATTGCGCGCCGCAAGCCTGCCGTTGCGCCCGCAGCGGCGCAGCCCGTCCTATTCCCCGAATAATAATTCTTATTTGTTCCGGGAATCTGGATTCAGCTCGGGGTAAAGATCAAACGGCCTCTGCTCCTCCGGCAATAGCTCAGCAATCGCTGCGCGGACGCGGTTTGATAATTCGTCGCGTTCCTTTAGCGCGTATTGCGTTGCATCAACCGGCTCCCCGAACCGAACCACCACCGGCCCGGGACGGATTCGCAGCGATTTCTTTGGCGCGATCTTGTGCGCTCCCGCAAGAGCCATTGGCACAATCGGCACCCCCGCTTGAATCGCCATCGCGAAAACGCCTTTCTTAAACGGCAGCAGCCGCCCGTCAATGCTGCGCGTTCCTTCGGGATAGGCGAGAAACGAATTCCCCTGTTTCATCCGTTCCGCCGCGAGCTTCACACTGGCAACGGCCGCTTCGCTGTTTGTGCGATCCACGGGCACAAATCCGGCCATCCGGAACGCCCAGCCGGTGATGGGAATGGAGAAAAGAGATTTTTTTGCCAGGATGCAAACCCGCCGGTGGATTGCAAAAATAATTGGGGCCGCATCCACGAAGCTCGTGTGGTTCGCGAGAAAAAGGCACGCGCCCGCCGGCACCTTTTCGCGCCCTTCAACTTTAAGGCGCAGCCCCACAACGCGGGAGATGAGATAGACTCCGCCCACGCCAAGCTTAAATAATAAATCCGGGTTTCCAGTGATGGCCGTGTAGAGCAGAAGAATCGGGCCCAGGATCAGCGCTTCAAGCGTGAGGAAGACTGCCACGATCGCAGTTCGGATCATAGATTTTGGGCGGCCAATCTGCTGGCGCCTAGTTCGTCGTACCTTTTAACATTCCTTCGCGGATGCGTCGCTGCTTTTCTGTGGCTCCCCTTCCCTCTTCGATTCTGTAAGTCTTTTCCGTCCGCGCAATCAGCTTTACGGAAACCTCGCGTTGCTGCCCCTCGCGCGAAAATCGAATTCTAACCGTGTCTCCCGGCTGGTGCAGCGCGAGCAAGCCCTCCACTCCTTGGGATACGGCCTCTCCGCCCACGCTGATGAGCTTGTCTCCCGCACGGATCCCCGCGAGCTGCGCCGGCCCGCCCGCCGCAACCGAAGCGACAATGACTTCCGTGCCTTCAAAATTCGTGCTGGTTTCAAATCCCGCATCCGCGCGTCGGACATCAGTGGTCGAGAGATCGAGTCCCGCCTTCGCCAGAATCTCCGCGAAAGGCACCTCGTCCGTCCCCGCGACATATTTCGCGAAGAAATCGCGGAAGCTCGTCCCGGCAACAGACTCCGCGGTCGCCTCGATGTCCGCGCTGTCGTTATAGAATTTTCCCTTCTCCGCGAAATTCTCGTTCATCGCGCGCAGCACGTCGTCGAGGCTCTTGCGGTTCTCCGTCGCATCGCGGATCAGGATGTCCAGGCACTCGCCCACCAGTTGCCCCTTGTTGTAATACGAAATGCTGAAGTCCGGCTCGTTGTGCATCGGGTATTTTTCAAACCACGCGTCCAGGCTGGACTCTTCCACGCTCTCCCACTTCCGCGCTGGCCGCGATTGCAACGCCGTAATCTGCGACGCCAGATCGAAATAAAATTGATCGTGCGACCACATCCCCGTGCGCACTTCCGTGTACGACGCGTACGCGCTTGTCACGCCCTCCGCGAACCACAGCGCGCGCGTAAACATTTCGCGCGTGTAATCCACCGGCTCCAGCGTTTGTGGGCGAATGCGCTTCACATTCCACAAATGAAAAAACTCATGCGCTGCAATCTCAATCGCTCCCGCCGTGGACCCCGCGCTAATCGCCGTCGAGTTCGCGTGCTCCATCCCTCCGCCGCCAAACTCGCTCCCGATGTGGATCATGAACGTATATTCCTTGTAAGGCGCCCCGCCCATCATCTGCGTCTCATACCGCACAATCTTTGACAATCCATCCGCCAGCTTCCTCTTATCCCAATTCTCCCCATGCACCACCACATGGACCGGCGGCGAAATGCCCTCCAAATCAAATTGTTGGAACTCCCCCACTTCAACTGGCGCGTCAACCATCTGGTCATATCCAAGAGCAGTGAAATAAATTGTTCTCCCAAATCCATCCTCTGTCGTATCTTCCTTCGTCAAGGGTGCAGCAACTTTCCATGAGGGTGTTGCGGAGTTCAAAAAGAGGCCAAGCAGGATTTCTTCTTTTCGACGGTCGGGAACATACACGAGAACTTCCGCTAAATTCAGAAACGCGTGCGTCGAGTTGAGTTGTGATGCGAACGGGCCAGGCTCATCCCAAAAAATGGAGTATGAAACAATGATTGATCCATTGCCTGTGATCCGCCAACTCTGTTTATCGAGTTTAGTGACGGGTACTCGCTCAGTCTTATTGTTGGCTTCAGTAAGGGGCCCCGAGGATGCCTGCAAATCTTGAATGCGAGCAGCAAAATCGCGGATCTGATAAGTCGCACTCCATGCTGGCAATTGAACAATCACATACTCACGAACGTGGGGAATGACCATAAATACCTGAATAAGATGCTCAGCACTTTCGCCCAGCGACACATTGTATTGAATCGTCGCACGCGCCACTCCCGTAAAAAATACGAGCGCGCAAGCCAGCGCGACGCCGAACCGAAGCAAAGCACTTCCATGCGAAGCTCTTGCGGTTAACAATGTGAATTTGCGCGCAACCGTCATGATTTCCCACGCGCCCCCGAAACCCGCTCTCCACTCAAGTGCTGAAGCAGCTTCTCGCACAGCCCATCAAAGCTCCCATTCGACATCACCAGCACCACATCGCCCTTCCGCACCACCGCCGCAAGATATTCAGCGATGGCATCCGCGCTCAAATACGCCGACGCATACTTCCCCACCGACGCAATCCGCTCCGCCACGCGCTCCGGCGAAAGCCGCTCCGCCTCCGACAGAAGTTTCGCGCGGCTCACCGGCCCCAGCGCCACGCCATCCGCCAACGCCAACGCATCCGCGAGCGGCTCCTCAAAAGTATTCCGCCGCATTGTATTCGACCGCGGCTCAAACGCCGCCCACAATCGCCGCCCCGGCCATCGCTCCCGCGCGGCCTCCAGCGTCGCGCGAATCGCTGTGGGGTGGTGCGCAAAATCGTCCACGATCAGTACGCCGTTCGCCTCGCCCTTAATTTGCAAGCGCCGCCGCACTCCGCGAAATGTCGCCAGCGCTTCTTCCACCGCTTCGCGCAGCACGCCTCGCCCGAGAGCAAGCGCCGCCGCCGCCGTCGCGTTCAGCACATTGTGCCGCCCCGCGAGCGGCAACCGCACGCGCGCCATCTCTTGCCCGTGCCGCACAATTCTAAATTCTGTGATGTCGTCCGTCACCGTGATGTCGCCCGCAACCCAATCCGTCGTCCCGTCCAGCCCAAATGTTTCCACCGGACAAAACGCCTTCTGCACCACGCGCATCACCGGAGCAGCCAGTGGCGTCACATCACCCCACGCAATAATCCGCCCGCGCCTCGGCACAAGATTCACGAGTCTGCGGAATTGCAGCTCGATCGCGTCGAGGTCCGCGTAAATGTCCGCATGATCGAATTCCAACGACGTGATGATTAGCTCATCAGGATGGTAGTGCAGAAATTTCGGGCCCTTGTCGAAAAATGCGGTATCGTACTCGTCGCCCTCAATCGCAAATTCTTCGCCGCCGCCAAGTCCGTAACTCTTCCCGAAGTTCTCCGCCAGCCCGCCAATCAAAAAATTCGGCTTGCGCCCCGCAACGTGCAGTATCCACGCCAGCAAAGATGTCGTCGTAGTTTTCCCGTGCGTCCCGCTGACCACCAGCGACTCGTGCCCCGGCAGAAAAAACTCTTCGAGCGCCTGCGGCAGAGACATATACGGAATCTTCTGGTCGAGCGCATATTCGATTTCCGGATTTCCGCGCGGCAGCGCATTCGCAATCACCACCAGATCCGGATGCGGCTGCAAATTCTCTTCGCGGAATCCGTCGAACCACTTGATCCCCAGCGATTCCAATAATGTCGAAGCCGGCGGATACACTCCCGCGTCCGATCCCGTCACTTCATATCCGCTTTCCGCGAACATTCCCGCCAGCGGCGCCATCGCCGCGCCTGCAATTCCCGAAAGGTGCACTCGTTGAATCGGCGGCACAGGTCTCATCGGCTCTCCATCATTTGCTCACCGCCGGCTCAAGAATGTCGAGCTTCCCTGCACCGCGCGAGCGCAGCTTCGCGCGCACGCCCAGCGGAATTGTCAGCATCGCCCGCGCCGTGTGTCCCACGCGCGCCCCCCAAACGATTGGAATTCCAAGCTCGCCCAGAATCCGTTTGCAAACATCGCGCACCGATGGGCTTCCCGCCGCCGCATCGCATTCCGGAAATTCTCCGAGAATAATTCCGCGCACGCCCGCAAACATTTCCGCCTGCCGCAGATGCGTCAGCACGCGATCCACTTGATACGGCTTCATACCGCGGTCCTCAAGCAAGAGTATCGCCCCGCGCGTCCGGAGTTCCCACGGGGTGCCGAGCGTCGCTTCCACCAGCGTCATGCAGCCGCCAAGAATCACGCCGCGCGCCTCGCCCGGTGCAAGCATTTCACCATCGAGATCCAGCGTCCATCCGCCGCGCGTCACCGAAATTGCGTTTCGCAACGAACTTTCGTCGTAGCCGCCCGCCGCGCCCGCTCCCGCATCGAGTCCCGCGGCCACCATCGGCCCATAGAATCCCGTCCACCCGCGCTTCTGCCACAAATAAATCTGCAAAGAAGTGATGTCGCTGTAGCCCAGCAATATTTTCGGCGCACATCGCGGAATCGCTCCGCTAAGTTCGTCCACCAAGTATGTGGACCCGAATCCGCCGCGCGTGCAAATTATCGCCGCTGATGATTTCTCTCCAAGCGCCGACGCCAGCTCCTTGCTTCGATCCTGCGCGGATGCCGCGAAATAATCACTCGTAGCAGGCATCGCCGGCGAAGTTTCCGCCGTAAATCCCAGGCGCCGCAACTCTGCAAGGCCGCGCAGCAGCTTTTCTGCGTCGGGGGGAGACGCCGGCGAAATCATTCGCATTGTCGCGCCGGGCAAAAGCGCTTTCGGTTTTCGCGTGGCAGGCATCGGGATGAGTGTACCCTACAGCTTGAACGTCGTAAGTTTATGGAAGTGCCGCACGCGCTCGCTGATCTCGCGGCGATTCAAAGTCCGCAGCCGGTCAAGGCCGAATTTCTCCACCGCAAAGCTTCCCATCACGGAGCCATACACCATCGCGCGCCGCAGCGTATCGGCGTTGATCTTCCCCGCGCTCGCGAGATATCCCATGAAGCCGCCTGCAAACGTGTCGCCCGCGCCGGTCGGGTCGTGCACTGCTTCCAGCGGAAACGCGGGCACGCAGAAAACCCAGTCGTTGTGCACCATCATCGCGCCGTGCTCGCCGCGCTTGATCACCAGCGTGCGCGGCCCCAGCTTGAAGATCTTCTTCGCGGCGAGCAGCAGGTTGTGCTCGCTCGTAAGCTGGCGCGTTTCGGAATCGTTGATCATCAGCAAATCGATGTGTTTCAGCGTTTCCAATAATTCCGAATACGTCCGCTCGATGTAATAATTCATCGTGTCCAGCGCAACGAATTTCGGCTTGCCATGCACCTGCTTCAATACATCCCGCTGCAGCGTGGGATCAATGTTCGCCAGGAAAACGTATTTGCTCTTGCGGAATGATTCCGGCAGCTTCGGTTTGAAATCCGCGAACACGTTCAGCTCCGTTACGAGCGTGGTGCGGTCGTTCAAATTGTTGTGGTAGCGGCCCGACCAGAAAAAAGTTTTCCCCGGCGCGCGCTCCAATCCCGCGATATCCACGTCGCGCCCGTGAAACACCGCCTCGTGTTCCGCGCCGAAATCGTCGCCCACCACGCCGACGAGATGCACGCGCGTTAGAAAACTCGCCGCCAGCGCAAAATATGTGGCCGCGCCGCCGAGCGTGCGTTCAACGCGTCCAAACGGCGTCTCAATCGCGTCAAACGCAACCGACCCGACAACAAGTAGTGACATTATTTCTCCCGTGCTCTGATCATTCGCCGCGCCATAAACCTACGTAAGGTACTTTCCCGCAATCGGCGCGAGTTTCTTCTTTGTCGCCGCGGGAATCTTTGCGCGGTCCGTCACAATCGCATGCGCCAGGGCGCTACCGCACTTGCAATTTCGCGCCGCGGGCATGGCGCGCACCGCCGCGCGTATCACATTCTGCGCGTTCTTCGCATTACGGCCAAGATTGTTCATCACCTCTGAAAGCGTCACGGAACCATGTTCCGGATGCCAGCAATCGTAGTCCGTAATCATCGCGACGGTCGCGTAGCACAGCTCGGCTTCGCGCGCCAGCTTCGCCTCCGTCACATTCGTCATGCCAATCACATCAAAGCACAACTGCCGGTGCACGTGCGCTTCCGCCAGCGTCGAGAACTGCGGCCCCTCAATGCAAACGTAAGTTCCCCCGCGATGGGCTTTCACACCCATGCTGACGCACGCGCCTTCCAGTACGCCGGCAAGCTGCGCGCACACCGGCTTGTCGAAGCTGACGTGCGCGACGGCGCCCTCGCCAAAAAAAGTCGTCACGCGCAGCCGTGTCCGGTCATAAAACTGGTCCGGTATTAAAAATTCGAGCGGCTGCAGATCTTCTTTCAGCGATCCCACCGCGCTCACGGAAATCACGCGCTCGACCCCGAGCATTTTCAACGCGCAAATATTCGCCCGAAAATTAATTTCCGAGGGAAGAATGCGGTGCCCGCGCCCATGCCGCGCAAGAAACGCGACGCGATGCCCTTCCAGCCGCCCGGTGATCAGCGCGTCCGATGGGTCGCCAAACGGCGTCTTGACGCGGACTTCGCGCGGCTCCTCAAGCCCTTGCATCTCATAGAGCCCGCTGCCGCCGATGATCCCAATCTCGACAGCGGATTGGGCGTTGCTGCGTTTTGCAGCACTGCCTTTTGCAACGCCGCTCTTGCTTTTCATGTTCTTCGCCATTCCATTTTCCCCGGCAATTGCGACTGCATTTGATCCGCCGCTCAATCTAGCGAAGCCGCCTGCGCCTCAATCACTCCCTCGCGCTCAATTAACTTCGCCACAGGCATTTGCGGCTCGTGTCCAAAAATTACGGTCCATCCCTCGCGCGCTGCGAGCGGCAGCCACTTCTTTTTATTTTCCAGCGTCGTCAACGGATACAAATCGTAGCCCATGATCCACACATAACCGATGTGCGCCGCCGTTGGCACGAGATCCGCCAGAAAAAAAACCGTTTTCCCGCCGCCGGAAATCTTCACGCACTGCATATTTGCGTTGTGCCCGGGCACCACGAACACTTCGATGCCCGGAACGATTTCGCCGGGGCCGTCCAGCAGCCGCCACTGGCCCGAATCCTTCATTGGTAAAATATTTTCCGGCAAATAACTTGCCCGGTCGCGGTCGGTGGGCGCCAGTGCGTGCTCGAATTCCCCTCGCTGCACGATGTATTCCGCGTTTGCAAACGTAGGCGCCACGCGTCCGTCCACCATGCGCGTGTTCCAGCCGCAGTGATCAAAATGCAGATGCGTGTTGAGCACGATATCAATTTTCTCCGGCGCAACGCCCGCGCCCGCCAGCCGCTCCGGCAAACGATTCGTGTTTCCAATCGCATAAATCTCGCGCCGCTTCGCGTCCCATTTATCGCCTGCGCCGGTTTCAATCAAAATCCATTTTCCCGCCGCGCGAATCAGCAGAATGTTCATCGCCATCAAAATGCGGTTGCGCTCGTCGGCCGGCATTTTCTTTTCCCACAGCGGTTTCGGAATCACGCCAAACATCGCGCCGCCGTCGAGCCGAAACGTTCCATCGCCAAGCAGACGAATCTCTATTTCGCCGAGCCGCATTGAATTTAATTACCCGCCTGAAAAAGTTTCGATTGCTTCAGGATTTCGTCCACCGCTGCAAACGGATCTTTCTTTCGCGCCGCCACTTCTTTCGCCAGCGAAGCCAGCCGCTGCTCACTCCCCGCAGTACCGAGCAAGCGGTTCATCAATTTCGCTTCGATCATTTCAACAAGCCGCCGTCGCCAGTGGTCCGTCTCGCGCGTCGCAAATGCCGGCGACGATTCCGCGCGCTTCAAAAAACTCGCAATCTCCGCCGCCAGCTCGTCAATTCCCTTGCTCTCCGTCGCCACCGTTCGCAAAACCGCGGGCTTCCATCCGTCGCGCTCCGCCATAAGCGCCAGCATCGCGTGCAACTGTTGCTCGACCCTCTCCGCGCCCTCTCGGTCGGCCTTGTTGATTACGAAGATGTCTCCAATTTCCATCAGCCCGGCCTTCATGTTTTGCACGTCGTCGCCAAGCCCGGGCACCAGCAGCACCAGTGTGCAATCCGCGAGCCGCACGATGTCCACTTCGTCCTGCCCGACGCCCACCGTCTCAATCAAAATAATTTCTTTTCCCGCCGCATCCAGCAGCAGAGCAACGTCCGCCGTCGCGCGCGCCAACCCGCCAAGAAATCCGCGCGTCGCCATCGAGCGGACAAAAACTCCTTCATCGCTCGCGTGGCCCTGCATTCGGATCCGGTCGCCAAGAATTGCGCCGCCGGTAAACGGACTCGTCGGATCCACCGCGATAATGCCCACAGTTTTTCCCGCCCGCCGGTATGTCGCGGCAAGACGGTCCACCAGCGTGCTCTTCCCTGTCCCCGGCGCGCCGGTCACGCCAATCATCGCCGCGCGGCCGGTCGAATAAAATAATTGCTTGAGCAGCGCGTCCGCCTCGGCTTCGTGATTTTCGATTGCCGTAATCGCGCGCGAAACCGCGCGAGTCTCGCCCGCGCGGATTTGTTGCGCCCAGGTTTCGAGAGGGGTGGGCATCGTTGATAGGTTTATTTCTTTCCGAGTAGCTGGCGCGCGATCACAAGCCGCTGAATTTCGCTCGTGCCTTCGCCAATCGTGCAGAGTTTCACGTCGCGGTAATATTTTTCCGCGGGATAATCCTTCGTGAAGCCATAGCCGCCGAAAACCTGCACGGCCTCGTTGGCCACGCGGCAGGCCACTTCGCTCGCAAAAAGTTTCGCCATGCTCGATTCGCTCGTCAGCCTCGTGTTGCCCTTGTCCGCAAGCCACGCCGCCCGATACGTCACCAGCCGAGCCGCGTCAATCTCCGTCGCCATGTCGGCCAGCTTGAACTGAATCGCCTGGAATTCGCTGATTGTTTTTCCAAATTGTTTGCGCTGCTTTGCGTATTTCGTCGCCGCTTCAAACGCGCCCTGCGCCATCCCCAGCGCCAGCGCGGCAATCGAAATCCTGCCGCCGTCCAGCACCTGCAGGCTGTTAACGAATCCCTTGCCCTCGTCGCCGAGCATCTGCTTCGCGCTTACGCGGCAATCCGTGAAGATTACTTCCGACGTGTCGCTCGCGCGCAGGCCGAGTTTGTTTTCTTTCTTCCCCGGACGAAATCCCGCCATCCCCTTCTCGAGCACAAACGCCGAAATCCCGTGCGAGCCTTGCGCGCGGTCCGTCACCGCCATCGCCACGCACACATCGGCGTAATGCCCGTTCGTCGTAAACGTCTTCGCGCCGTTCAACACCCAGTCACTGCCCGCTCGTACCGCGCTCGTGCGCGTGCCGCCAGCGTCCGAGCCCGCCTCCGGCTCCGTTAGCGACCAGCAGCCGAGCTTCTTCCCCTGCGCCAGCGGCACAACATATTTCTGTTTCTGCTCTTCGCTTCCAAATTTGTAAATGTGATTCGTGCACAGGGAATTGTGCGCCGCCACAATAATTCCGACCGACCCATCCACGCGCGACAGCTCTTCGATCGCGATCACGTATTCGATGTAGCCAAATCCCGCGCCGCCGTACTTTTCCGGAAAAATTACGCCGAGCAATCCAAGGTCGGCCAGCTTGGGAATTAATTCCTGCGGGAAGCGCGACACCTCGTCCCACTCCATCACGTGCGGAGCGATTTCGGCTTCGGCAAATTCGCGGACGGTGCGGCGCAACTGCTGTTGTTCGTCGGTGAACGAGAAATCCAAATTGGCCTCTGTGGTCCCTCGATTTTGCTTTCAAGCATTTATGCCGTCGTCAAACATCAATGCCGCGGACGAACTTTTATACCACAGTGGCGAAACCCCTCCCAAAATGGTGTGACGTCAGGTTGCGCTAGATGTGACCCGGCTCACTGTGCCCACGCCCGAACTGGAATACAAGGGAAGCATGAAGAAGACAACATACTCCGGCCGGCAGACGAGAGACATTCCCACGAGCGGTCTGGATCGCCTCGGCGGGAAAAAACTCTCCCAGCACGGAACGGAGTTTTTTCACAAAATTAAGGAAGTCCGGAAGCATCCAACGGGTGGCCATCTCCACGGGCGCCCGCATCGCGCCGGCTAGTGTTTCGCGGGTTGCGCGGGGTTTCCACCTGGGAGCTCGGCGAGCCATTGATTGATGGCGCTTTGCACGCGGCGGCGCTGCCCGTTTCCCCACCCATCGTAAAATTGGTGGAGATTCCCTTTGCCATCAATCACGAAATAGCTCGGCAGCGGAGTTTCGTCGCTGGCGAAGAATTGCTTCACGAGCCTGCCGTACGGATCCCACGCCTGCATCCATGCAGGATGATGGGTATCCAGAAAATCTTTCCAGGTTTTCTGACTGTCATCCTCGTTGATGCTGATGAGCACGAATTTACTTTTGTCGTTCTCGTTGTACATGCGCTCGAGTTCGGGATACGCCTCTTTGCACGGCCCGCACCACGTAGCCCAAAAATCCAGCAGCACAACTTTGCCGCGAAGTGACCCGGTTAGAATTCTTTGCTTTGTTGACGTCGTGAATTCCATTGGCGGCGCGGGCCCTCCCGGCGGAAACCGCAGCCCCGCCGCCGAATCGCCGGTGTCGGGCGGCCCGGCGAGCACGGGCAGGTCCGAATCCTTTTCGCTCGCTCCACTTGCACCGCTTGCTCCACCGGTTTCGCCCTCATCTGGCGCGGCGCTATGTGCCATCACAATCAGCGATTTTATTTTCTTCACCAGAGTGGGATCGGCGATGATGCGTTCCGCTAAATCGGCGTTATCGCTCTCCGGCTGGTCCTTCACGAACTCCTTAAATTCCGCCACGGCATCGGCGGTGCGCCCTTGCAGGAGAATCACGCATGCAAGATTGAAATGGACGGCGTAAAACAGCGAATCCAATTTCAGCGCCTCGCGGAATTCCGCCTCCGACAGCGGAAGGGTTGCGGCATCGGCCAACCCTTTGTCGCCAAGCGCGAGTCCCTTTAAGTTGTGGCACTGCGAGCGGATTGCATCATTCGGCGCGCGCGCCAGCATCTGATCGCACGTGGTTAAAACATTTTCGATGTCGCCGCCCGCGGCATACGCCTGCGCCAGGCCCCAGAACGGAGCGTAATCCTTTCCGTCGGAAAGTTTGATGGCGGCTTTGTAAGCGTCCACCGATTCGCCGATTTCGCCCATCCGCAAAAGGTTCGCGGCATGCCGCAAAGCCAATTGATAATCAGAGCTGCCCGATTGCGCCCGGCCGCAATTCGCCAGCAACACGCAGCCGGCAAGAATTGTGAGGAGAGCAAAACTGGAATAAGTGCGAAACCCTGAATGATTCTGTCGCCGCATATCTGCGCCCGCTCCTTCAGGAATTAATGATTCACAAGCCCGCGAAGAATTTTCAGCGCCTGCTCGATCGCTTCGCGGTCCACGTCATAGTGCGTAACCATGCGGATGGAATATTTATCCGTGGGCCCGCAGAGCACGCCGCGCTTTCCAAGCTCCGCGGTAATTTCCGCGGCGGTTTGCCCCATGCCGCTCACATCAAAGATGACGATATTGGTCTGCACGGTTGCCATGTCCACTTTCACGCCCGGGATTCGCGCCAACTGTTCGGCGAGAAACCGCGCGTTCGCATGGTCCTCATGCAACCGCGCCGGAGATTTCTCAAGCGCGATCAATCCCGCCGCGGCCAGCACGCCCGCCTGCCGCATCCCTCCGCCCAGCATTTTTCTGTACACGCGCGCGCTCTCGATAAATTCGCGCGAGCCAATCAGCATCGAGCCAACCGGCGCGCCCAATCCCTTCGACAGGCAAAACATGATCGAGTCAAATTGTTTTGTGATTTCCGCGACGCTTTTCTTCAGCGCCACCGCCGCATTAAAAACTCGCGCGCCGTCCAGATGCACGTGTAGCCCCGCTTCGTGCGCCTTGTTGCAGATTTCATCCGCCGCCGCCGTGGGATACACCGTTCCGCCCGCCATGTTATGCGTATTTTCCAGCGAAACCAGCGCCGTCTGCGAATAATAGTAAGTCTTCGGCCGGATCAGCGGCTCGATCATCTGCCAGCTCAAAATCCCATTCGGCGAATGCACCGTGCGCGGCATGCAGCCCGCGATCGCGGACATCGAAGCCATCTCATATTGATTGATGTGCCCGCGCTGCTCGCAGATCACCTCGCTGCCGTGGTGCGTCCAGATTTTTATTGCGATCAGATTTCCCATCGAGCCCGACGGCACAAAGATCGCCGCCTCGCGCGCGAATATTTCCGCGGCGCGTTCCTGCAAGTGATTCATCGTCGGGTCTTCCGAGTAAACGTCGTCGCCCACCACTGCCTCGGCCATTGCGCGGCGCATCTCCGGCGTCGGCTTCGTCACCGTGTCGCTGCGCAAATCAATTGCCGGCGCGGTTCTGTTTTTTGCTTCGGGTTCCGCCGCGGGATTTGTTGCTGCGCTTCCGTACATCGTTCCTCCAATGGTATTGCGCTACGAAACCAGCTCGACGAAAACTTCATTTGACACCGCGATGCGCGAGGGCGTCAATCGCACGCGGCCATCATTGCGCTCGATCAACCCGCGCTCGAATAATCCTCCGAGCCGCGCCTCCAGCCGAACATTGTATCGCGCTTCCAATTCATCCACGCGGATTCCGTCGCTGACCCGCAGCCCCAAGAATAATTCCTCATCAAGCGACTGCCGCGGGCTCAGCGATTCCGCCTGCTCCGCCGGCAATCGTCCGCCCGTCAACGCCGTCGTGTATTCCGCCGGATCGTGCGCATTCGCCCAGCGCATTGCGCCGTCAAAGGAATGCGCGCCGGCGCCAAATCCCAAGTAGGGCTCGCGCTTCCAGTATTTCAAGTTGTGCCGCGAGCGCAGCCCCGGCCGCGCCCAATTGGAAATTTCGTAATGCTCGTATCCCGCGGCTGCCAGCGCCTCGCATCCGTGCTCGTAAAAATCCGCGATGGCGTCGTCTTCCGGAATCGCCGCGGCCGAATAACGCGCACCGCCGGCCAGCGCTTCGCGCCCCAGCCGGCTGCCCTCGTCAATCTCCAGCATGTAAATGGAAACGTGTTCGGGCCCGAGCGCAATCAATTCCCTCACCGACTCGCGCCACGACTCGCTTGTCTGATGCGGCAATCCTGCAATCAAATCAAAACTGATGTTGCCGATCCCGCCCGCGCGCAGCGCTTCATCCGCCGCAAAAATATCTGTGCGCCGGTGCAATCGCCCCGCCGCGCTCAACTCTTTGTCATTGAAACTTTGTGTGCCCATGCTCGCGCGATTGATTCCCTCCGCGCGCCACGCCGCCACTTTTTCGCGCGTAATTGTTTCCGGGTCCGCTTCAAGCGTCACCTCTTCGATCGCGCACGCAAACGACTTGCGCACCGCATCCATCACACGCGCGAGCGCCGACGGCTCCAGCAAACTCGGCGTCCCTCCGCCGATGTAAACCGTGTCCACAACAAACCCTCCATCGCGCGCGGCCGCTCCGCTCGTGATGTTCTTCGCGCCATTCGCCGCCGCATTTCGCGTCGCGAAACTTTTCGCCACTCCCGCCGCCTCATACAACGCCCGATGCTCCGCAATCTCACGCACCACCGCATCCACATACGGCGAATACATCCCCTGCGGGAACACTCCCGTATGGAAATTGCAGTACGTGCACTTCGTCCTGCAAAACGGCACCTGAATGTAAACGCCAAGATTCATGGCCGCCTCAAATTTAGCACAGGAACCGTGCCGCAGTTGCCGAAGGATCCGTTTCAATCGCCGCAGCTGGAGCCATCCGCAACATCTCGCCCCCGCGCGTTGACTTGCCCTCAATACGCGCCCTAAGATTGCGCTTCTCCCTACCATGGTTGACCAAACAATCTCGCACTACCGCGTCCTCGAAGAAATCGGCAGCGGCGGCATGGGCGTCGTATACAAAGCCGAAGACACGCGCCTCCATCGCTCTGTCGGTTTGAAATTCCTGCCTGATGAAATGTCCCGCGACTCCGTTTCGCTCGAACGGTTCCGCCGCGAAGCGCAGGCGGCATCGGCCTTAAATCATCCGAACATCTGCACGATTTACGACATCGGCGAGCACGACGGCCGGCAATTCATCGCCATGGAGTTTCTCGAAGGCCGCACCCTGAGGCACCTCATCTCCGGAAAGCCGTTGCCGCAGGACCAACTGCTTGAATTGGGGATCGAGATTGCCGACGCACTCGACGCAGCGCACGCAAAAGGAATTGTTCACCGCGACATCAAGTCCGCCAATATTTTTGTCACCGTCCGCGGTCACGCCAAGATTTTGGATTTTGGCCTGGCAAAGCTCGCGCCCGCTGGCGGCGCGCAAAATATCTCCCAGATGCCCACATCGAGCGAGTTGGAAAACCTCACGCAACATGGCGCGGCGCTCGGCACCGTCGCCTGCATGTCGCCCGAACAGGTGCGCGGTGAAGATCTGGACGCGCGCACCGATCTTTTTTCCTTTGGCGTGGTGCTCTACGAGATGGCGACGGGCGTTCTGCCGTTTCGCGGCGAGACTTCCGGCGTAATCGCGGAAGCCGTCCTGAATCGCACGCCGGTCGCGCCGGTCCGGCTGAATCCCGACATCGCTCCAAAGCTTGAAGAAGTGATCCACAAGGCGCTGGAAAAAAACCGCAAGCTGCGCTACCAGAATGCCGCCGATCTGCGCACCGATTTGCAGCGCCTGAAGCGCGACTCAGAATCGGCCCGTTCCCCCGGACCAGCAGCCGATGGAGCGAAGCCCCCATCGAAATCCACTCGATGGGCCGTGGCACTTGGCGCAGCAATTCTCCTCGCGGGATTGGCCCTAGTCGGCTGGCTGTTTTTTTCCCGCAACGCTCACGCTCTGACGGACAAGGACACCATCGTCCTCGCTGATTTCACCAACACCACAGGCGACCCTGCGTTTGACGGGTCGCTCCGGCAGGGGCTTTCCGTGCAGCTGGAACAATCACCTTTCCTCAGCATCGTCCCGGATGACCAAATGACGCAGACCCTGCGGATGATGGGCTTGAAGCCTGACGTGAAGCTCACGCCGGAGATTGCGCGGGAAGTCTGCCAGCGGGCTGGCAGCACAGCCGCCATCGACGGTTCGATCGCGCAGGTTGGCTCGCAGTATGACTTGATCCTCAAGGCCGTGAACTGCTCAAGCGGCGAAACGTTGGCGAGTACTGAAGCGCTGGCGATTGACAAGAATCATGTTCTCAATGCACTGGGAAAAGTTTCCGCTGAGCTTCGGAGTAAGCTGGGCGAATCACTAAGCACAGTGAAGAAGTACGATACCCCCCTTGAGCAGGCCACAACGTCTTCGCTGGAAGCCCTGCAGGCCTTCAGCATGGGACGCCAAGCTAATGTTGTGAAAGCTGATCCTATGGCGGCAGTGCCCTTGTTGCAGCGCGCTATTAGCCTCGACCCGAATTTCGCCACGGCTTATGCCCTGCTCGGAGTCAACTATTCCAACATCGGGCTGACTGGCCTGGCGGAGGAGAATACGCAAAAGGCTTACGAACTTCGCGGGCGGGTGAGCGAGCGGGAGAAGCTCTTTATTGAGTCTACCTACTTTCAGTTGGCCCCCGGTGACCTGGAAAAAGCGCGCAAGGCCTTTGAATTGTGGGCGCAAACGTATCCGCGTGATCCGCAGCCAGACAACAACTTGGCTATCATCCACTCCCGCCTCGGGCAATATGACAAAGCTCTTGCGGCCATCCAAGAATCCATCCGCCTCAATCCGGCGCGCGGCCTGTACTACGCCAATCTCGTCACTTTCTACCTCAACCTGAATCGGCTGGGCGACGCCGGAGCTACTGCGGCGCAGGCGCAGGCGAAGAATCTCGATTCGCCTCCCCTACGGTTCGGTTTGTACGAGCTGGCCTTCTTGCAGGATGACGCCTCGGGGATGGCGCAACAGGTGGCATGGTCTGCCGGCAAGACTGGAGTGGAACCCGTGCCGCTCGAGCTTGAGGCCGCTGCATCTGCCTATTTCGGTCGGCTGGAGAGAGCGCGGGATTTCTCGCGTCGAGCAGTGGCATCCGCGCAGCACGCTGAACTGAGGGAAGAAGCAGCGCGCTATTTAGCCGCAGGGGCTATGGTGGAAGCCTTCTTCGGCAATTCGGTGGAAGCCCGGCGGCAAGCTGGGTCTGCGCTCGGCCTTACGACGGGCCGAGGTACGCAGTATGAGGCGGCACTGGCGATCGGAATTGCAGGGGATACAACCAGGGCTGAGGCGATTGCCAAGGACCTTGCCAAACGTTTCCCTGAAGACACTTTGGTTCAGCTCAACTACTTGCCAACGATTCACGCCCAACTCGCTCTTGCCCGAAAAGATCCATCGAAGGCCATCGAAGCCCTTCAAGCCGTTGCTCCTTACGATTTGGCGCAAACCGGTTACTATGATTTCTCAGCCGCTCTTTTTCCCGTCTACATGCGCGGGGAGGCTTATCTGGCCTCACATCGTGGCGCCGAAGCCGTCGTCGAATTCCAGAAAATCCTCGACCATCGTGGGGCTGTGCTGACCGAACCCATCGGCGCGCTCGCGCATCTCGGCCTTGCCCGCGCGTACGTGTTGCAGGGCGACACCGCGAAAGCCCGCGCCGCCTATCAGGATTTCCTCACGCTTTGGAAAGACGCAGATCCTGACGTTCCCATCCTCATCGCTGCAAAATCGGAATACGCGAAGCTTCAGCAGACCGGCCACTGATCTCGTCCCATCAATTCGCATCCGGCTTATCCATGTGCTCGATCACCACCACCATCATCGGCCCGCGCGACGGCACCAATTTCAATCCCAACTGCTCCTCGATGGCAGCCATTACCGTTTGACCGCCCCCCGGATCCGCCGGCAGATCGGGACCATTTCCCGCCGCGCTTACTCCCGGCGGCAGAGGACCGCCGACACCCATGCCGTTCAATAGCACCGGCGCAAATACCAGTTTCAGGTCATACATTCCTGTGAGCCCGGTCTTGTCGAACACTGGACGTCCCGCGTAATTTTGAACCAAACTGGCCAGACTTATCATCCCTATGCCTTTGCCGGTTATCACCATTCTTCCCTGATCCGGCTGCATTCTCATCGAGCCATTATCTTTCGCGGTTGGATCGGCTGCTCTCAACCTTGGGCCATTCTTCCCGACGATCAGATCGAACGAGGGCACTTCTTTCGTTTCGACGTGCGCCGCAAAATTCATTCGCTCCTTCAAAAGCTGCTGCATCATGTATCGCCGCACGAACCCGCGATCATCCTGACTCAATTTTTTCAACGCATCGCCGACCTCCGGCACAAATTTCGCTTCGATGTCGTAGCGCGTTTGGTTGAGCCAGCTCGGCCCGCCCGTGACTTGAAGTTGCAATCCCCTGGAGTACGCGTTGTGCACAGTAGCCCACATCGTCACATTGACCTCGCGATCTCCGTCGGCCGTGCCGCCACCCCCACTGCTGTTCCGCGTGCCGTCATCTTTGACTTCCTTGATTGATGCGACATCGTAAACAAATCCCGGCCCACCGGGAACGCAGGGTTGCGACGTCGCGGCCGCGTCCTTGTTCGCCGACGCATCATTGTTCGCGGAAGTATCCTGCGGCGGGCATTGCGTCCCGTCCCACAGCGATTTCGCCCAGCAGTCTGGCGCTGCGGCGGAATCTTTTCCTCCGCATTGCGCCGTCGCATACGCTGAAATCAGCGTGGCCAGCCGCTGCGCCTCGGGTGACGGCGGCGCCGGGCCTATCATCGCCGGCGGCGGAGGCGCTTTGGGTGGCGCCTGTGGCGGCGCCTGTGCCGAACATACGTTCGCCGCGGCGCACGCGCCCACGCCCATCAACACACAGATGAATATGGCTCTGCTCTTCATGGCACCCCCTTTGCTGTCTTAGACGCCATTCTCTCGCATTCGGCTTGCGTCCCGCATGCAAAAAGAGGGCCGGAATTTTTCCGGCCCTCTCACTGACGTTTCGATTCTATCGGGCGAAAACGGACGTTTGCAACAGCCCCTTGCTAACCCCAAGCGTGCTCTGCAAGCGTAAGAACGTTGGCTTTGAATCTTTTTTCGCCCCCTTCCTTCATGACGAATCCTTCGATCCGCAACTCGAGGAGCCTATCGTCCCCCCTCAGCTTATAATCCTTTGCCATTTTCCTCAGGTTCATTCCTCGTACCGCCCGTTCCGCCTCCGCGCGCGTGTCATAGCGGTTCAGGCGTACAAGTTCCGACTTATTCACGCGGCCATGCCGAAAGATGTATCTTGCAAAGACAAGATATTCCTTTGGCGGACGTTGAAGCGTTTCCATCTTGTGTAGATCCAGTGTGCAGGAGATCTGCCTACACTCCCGCCACAGTCCCTAGTTGTCGTCTCCGCCGCGCCGGCCGCCGCCTCCGGCAACCGGTGTGACCACGATGAACGGCACGCCCGCATCATTGATTACCTTGTTCAGCGCGGGCAGCCCTTCCTTCACGAGTTTGTCAACCATCGGCTTCAGGTCGGCCAACTCCTTCATGATCATGTCGTACTCGGCCTGCTCATCCGCCGTGGGTGGCCCGGTGATCGCCTGCAGCGGCGCATAGATTTGCCCGGCGCGTTGCCCGATCGTCGCGGGATACACAACCAGCGGTGGCGCCGCGCTTCCCTGCTCCGTTCCTTCTTCCGGCGGGTTGATGAATTTATAGGCGACTTCGTTCACCTGCTTCTGGAAATCCTCCGCCGCCTTTTGCACCGCGTCCGGAATCTTCGCCGAGGCAGGCCGCGCTTTCCATGCCGTAATCGTATTGTCCACAGCGGCCTTCAACGAAACGATTTGCCCCTGCACCGTCGTCACATCGCGCTGCAGCGCAAACGCCTTCATCATCAGGTCGCGCCGCTTGGCGCGATCTTCCGCTGAAATCTGAATGCGCGGATCTTCGTCCACGTGCACGGTCTTGGTTTGTGTCTGGTCGCCCATTACAACTTTCACGGTGTAGTCGCCCGGCTCAACGCGCGGCCCTGCGCCGCCTCCGCCGCCGAATCCGCCGAATGCCGCCGCCAAGGCGCCCGCTGCTGCTTCCGTGCCCGGTGTGCCGGGAAGCGGTGGTGGTTGCAAACGCAAATCCCACACAACGCGATTGATTCCGGCCTTGCCTTCGCAAGCGTTGCCCGCAAGCAGCGCTGCGCCGCGTCCGCCGGTTGCCGCGTTAATCTGCGCCATAATTTCCGGTGGCACGCCCGCAGCCGCTCCGCCCGTTGGTGGTGCGCCGGCTGCCGGCGGTGCTGCTGGTGGCGCCGCTGCCGGTGGAGCTGCTGCTGCACCGCCTCCACCACGTCCTCCGCGCCCGCCTCCTCCGCGACCACCACGGCCTCCGCCGCCGGCTTCCGCCGCGCCCGGCTCACCCGGAGCAGGCCGCGGCGCGCAGTTCAGCGTTCGCACAGTGGCCCCGTCCTTATCGGTGATGGTGATGTTCGCTCGTTCTCCCCTGCCCAGCGCGTTCTTGAAATAAATATTTATGTACGCGCCGTTCTGTGGATTGGGGCCGTTGAAGTTGCGGTCGCCGAAACCAAAGCCTCCGCCTCCTCCGCCGCCCGACGTGCGCCATTCAATGGCGTTGCGGATGTCGAAGAGGTGCATGTTGGAATTCAGCACGTCCGGCGTTAGCTGTTGGATCGGAGTGATGTCGTCCATGATCCAGATGGAGCGCCCGTGCGTGCCGAGGATCATGTCGTTGTCGCGCGGGTGGATCAGGATGTCGTCCACGGGCACGCCGGTCGGAAAGTTCAGAGTGACGCGCGACCAGTTCATCCCGCGGTCGAGCGAAATGAAAAGCCCGCGCTCGGTTCCCGCGTATAGCACGTTCTGGTTCTTGGGGTCTTCGCGCACCACGTGCAGCGTTCCGTCTTTTTCCTGAATGCCGTTCGAGATCGGCTTCCAGTTCTGGCCGTAGTCCGTGGTCATGTAGAGATAAATGTGGAAGTCGCCGCTGCGGTGTCCGTCAAACGTGGCGTACGCCGTGCCTTCGGCATATTTCGAGCCGATCACGCGCGTGACGTACGTTCCCTTCGGCACGCCCGGCACGCGCCCCGCGACGTTCGTCCAGGTCTTCCCGCTGTCGCGCGTGATTTGCAGATTGCCGTCATCGGTGCCCACCCAAATGACGTCCTTGTTCACCGGCGATTCGCCGATCACCGTGATGCAGGGCCACCACTCGACGCCGTCTTCGCGTGAGAGTTCGTCCTTCGTCGGCAGCGCGCCCATAATTCTCAGCGTGCGCCGGTCAACATTGTTCGTCAGGTCCGGACTGATCTTGTCCCAGTGATCGCCCTGATCGTTCGAGCGGAACAGGAAATTTCCGCCGTAATAAATTGTCTTGTGATCGAACACGGAAATTTCAATCGGAGAATTCCACTGGAAGCGGTACGGCGCTTCGCCCTTCGCCGGAGCCGGGCGGATGCTGCGGTTCTCATTCGTCTTGAAATTGCGCCGCGAAAGGTTGCCGTCCTGCGATTCGGCGTAATCGTATGCCGGGTCCACCGGATCGAGGCGGTTGTAGAAGCCGTCGCCGCCGCCCACATTCTGCCAGTCCGAGTTGATAATTCCATTGCCGGTCAGCGACATCGAAGGCGCGCACCAGCTCCCGTTGTCCTGCAAGCCGCCGCAAACTTTGTACGGCCGCTCGCCGTTCGCCGTCACTTCGTAAAATTGTCCGATGGCGATGATGCTGTCGTGTTCCCACGTCCGGCCCATGTCATGGCTCCGGTAAATGCCGCCGTCCACTCCGACCATCATGTGTTCAGAATCATTCGGATCAATCCAGAAGCCGTGATAATCGCTGTGAACGCTGCCGCCGCGCGTGGTCACGAACGTCTTGCCGCCGTCCTCGGAAAAATAAAGTGAAGCGGCCGGCGCCCAGATGCGCAAATCGTTGTTCGGGTCCACCACCATCAAGCCGAAATACATTGGGCGCGAATCCATGTCGCTCATCCGCGTCCAGGTGATGCCCTTGTCTTCGCTGCGGTAAATTCCGCCGCGCGCGTGCTGGATTCTCGCGTACACGATGTTCGAGTTGCGGTTATAAATCGCCAGGCCGATGCGGCCCACGTCTCCGCCGCCTTCATACGGCAGGCCCGCGGTCAGCTTCGTCCAATTCGCGCCGCCGTCCATCGTCTTGTAAATGCCGCCTTCCGGGCCGCCGCCGTTGAAGCCCCATTCCGTGCGGCGGCGCATGTAGGCTGCCGCGTAAACCGTTGCCGGATCTTCGCGGTCAATCACCACGTCGGTCACGCCGGTGTTCTCGCTGATGTAGAGCGACTTCGTCCAGGTCTTTCCGCCGTCGGTCGTCTTGTAAAGACCGCGCTCCGGGTTCGAGCCCCACAGTCCGCCGAGCGCCGCAACATAAACCGTGTTCGGATCGTGCGGATCAATCGCCACGCGCCCGATGGCCTGCGTCGCATCGAGCCCGATGTGCATCCAGGTGTGGCCGCCATCGAGCGACTTGTACATTCCCGCGCCGTATGACGCGCTCTGCCGGTTGTTGGCCTCGCCCGTTCCCACGTAAATAATATTGTGCGACGACGGAGCGATCGCCAGCGCGCCGATGGACGCGGTGATTTCGTGCTCGAAGATCGGCAGCCACGTTGTGCCGCCGTTCGTGGTCTTGAAAACTCCTCCCGCTGCCGTGCCGACGTACATGATGTCGCTGTTCGTCTCGTCCACGGCGAAGCCGTCAATGCGGCCGCCCATCGTGGCCGGGCCGATGTTGCGCATGGTCATGTTCGCCAACACGCCCTGCAGATTGGGATCGGTCGGCATTGCCGGCGGCGCGGGCGGAGCTGGCGCAGGATTCGCCAGTGAATTCGCAAACGAGTTCGCCGTCGCCATTGAACCCTCGTTTGCTCGCGCGCCCAGGCGCGAGAACGCCGGTACCGCTGCCGCAACCAACAGAAGAGAAACCACCAGCCACAAGCTCACACCTACAGTCTTTCGCGTCATCCGAGTACTCCCTCCAAGAATTCTTTTGTAAGTATTTCTACGTACGTTTTATTACCTATAGCCAAGGATCCCCTTGTACACCTTATGTTTCCGCCAAAACAACGGAGCCCTCTCCTATCAGCGATAGGAGCCGCGATGCTAGTTCGGACGCAGTGGAATTGCAACATCCAAACGGAGTGCACACCCCTGCCAACCGTGCCTGGGGTGTCGGACGTGACGCCGCCCCGTTGAGTTTCAACAGTTTGTGCTGGGGCGGGATTCCAGCCGCGCAGTGAATTACGTGAATTTGGAACCGTGGAATGAGCGAGGCCGTCTACATAAATGAGTTTCAAACATGTACAGAATTGGCAATGTATTTGGAAGCCGTAGAAATCCATCGCTCACCGCGACAATCGTTGTCGCCCTCGCCGCGCCGATTGTGTTCGGCCTCGCAAACGCCGCTTGGCCGCAATCGCAAGTTTCTCCCGCCGCTTCGCGTCAATTCACTTTTGACGTCGTTTCCGTCAAGCCAAACAAGGCCGGTGCCGGTGGTGGCCAATTCCCGACGGTGAGTCTGGACGGCTTCACCGCGAGGAACGTGCCTTTGATGAGGCTGCTCTATTCGGCATTCGGAATCTTTGAGGACTACCGGTTCTCCGGAGTGCCGGACTGGGGCAGGGCCGATAGATTCGACGTTGAGGCGAAAATGGATGGGGCCGCAGCCGATGAGATGCAGAAACTCAGCCCCGATGACCGCAAAGTCGCTCAACAGCGCATGCAGCAAGCCCTGCTGGCGGATCGCTTCAAACTTGCGTTTCACAGCGAGATGAAAGAAGTTCCGGTGTACTTTCTCGTCGTCACGAAGAACGGCCCCAAATTTCACGAGGCAGATCCCGAATCCCAGGCGGCGGGTGGCCGTAGCGCATCAGGCGCCAGAGGGAGAGGACCGGGCGAGACGCTGCCGTTTCGAGCAGTTCCCATCTCAACGCTCGTGCGATTCTTGTCGGTATACATGGAGCAAACCGTTGTGGACAAAACCGGGCTCACAGCCAAATATAATTTAACAATAACCTACGGGCCTGAGGACAGCCAAGATCCGAATGCGCCTCCAATAGAGACAGCACTCGAGCAGCAGCTCGGCTTGAAGCTTGTTTCGGGGAAGAGCCCCGTTGAAATGATCGTGATTGATCATGTTGAAAGGCCTTCCGGAAATTAGGAGACGTAGTGTGGGACGTAAAATAATTCCCTTTTGCATTCTGGCGATGGCGGTCTCCTGCCTGCCGTTCTTATTGGCGCATGCGAGCGGAGCGCAGAATGGCGCGTCCAACTCAACATCGGCCCCCGCGCAGACGCTCAAGGCGAGAATCTCCGCCTATGCGGACGCGCAATGTAAAGGAAAAGATGGCGACGCCGCGACGAAATGCAGGATGGAAGCACTGTGGGCCGCGACGCACTGCGACCCTGACGAACTCGAACGGCAGACCAAGATGCCGGCTGTAGCGGGAGCAGTTTGCCTCGTCCCCAACGGCGGATTTGCTTTCGACATCGTTTCGATCAAGCCGCACAAAGATGTAGCTGGCGAAAGGAGGGGCGTTGGGACTAGCGGCATAACGCTCGACGGCTACAGGTCACTGAACACGCCGATCTTCTACTTGATCTACAGCGCCTTCAACCCCGCCTCCGAGCTATCACTCGAAATTGCCGGAGGCCCGCGCTGGCTGGCCGAGGATCGCTACGACTTCGAGGGAAAGTATGCGCCGGAAGTCGCGGACGCGATGCACAAGCTGAGCAGAGACGATTACGGTTTCGTGTTTGGTTACTCGCTTCAGCAAGTTTTGAAGGACCGCATGAACTTCGCGGCGCATATCGAGACGAAAGATGTGCCCGCGTACGACTTGGTCATCGGAAAAAATGGGCCGAAGCTGGAGGATGCCGACCTCACCGCGCCCGACGTCGGCGACATCGTGTCACGCGCGGTTCCGGGAAAACGCGGAATGGTCCATACGATCGCCAAAGGCGTGCCCACGAAATATCTGGCGCACCTGATTTCAAAACCCGCGGGACGGCCGGTGTTTGACAAGACGGGATTGACGGGACTCTACGACATCACGCTCGAGTACCTGCCTCCGCAGGCGTTGTCGGCGTCAGCGCAGGGAGGAAGCGCGCCGGACGCCGCCCCAATTGCGGCGCCGGATCCGAGCGGACCCTCAATATTCGAGGCGGTTGGATTGCTTGGATTGAAGCTGGTGTCCTCGCGCGGCCCGCTGATGGTGATTGTGATTGAACACGTGGAAAAGCCATCGGGAAATTAGCGGCGGGCATTGGGTAGTGACTCAGTTTCCGCTAATGCGGCTTCCCGGGAGTTATCAAAAAAGTGGGCGAGAACGGCGCGAATGTTTATAGACTTCCGGTTGGGACTGCGCCCGCACGCTCGTAATTCACCATAATGACGCCTTTCGAGGTGACTGTGCTTTCCGTCACCTTGAATGCCGCCGGGCTCATGCCATCGGCAAACAATCGTTTTCCACCGCCCAACGTTATCGGAAATATCTTCAGCCAGAAGGCATCAACCAAGTCATGCTTCATGAGCGTCTGAACGAGATTCGCGCTTCCAAAAACGTGCAAATCCGGCCCTTCCTGTCGCTTAATTTTGGCGATTTTCTCCGCAATATCTCCGTTTAGAAACACGGACGGCTGCCATTCGTGAGAAGTCATGGTATTCGAGGCGACGTACTTGGTCGCTGTGTTGACGGCCGGCCAAATGTCATTATGTTGCGGCCAGTATGTCGCCCACATGTCAAACGTTATGCGGCCTAGCAACAAGTCAAACGGCATGTTCATCTGCTTTTTTACGGCCGCTGAAGAAACAGGGTCGGAATATGCCCTTATCCACCACGGCGGGCCACTGGTATCTTTCTCTGGCTCGCCGGGGGCTTGTATGACTCCGTCGAGGGAGACAAATTCAAGCACATTGACTTTTCTCATGACTGAGTTCCTTCGAGTCGTATCCGATCTTCTTTAATTTGCCGGTGTCCCCGGTTTTCGATGAACTTCTTTCAGAAGCTAGGGACGTCGCTGCTCCAGAACACAAGCTTCCGAATCGCAGCGAGAATAACACGACTTCTGGTCAAGTCCTGGGAAACGCGCAAACCGGAAACTGAGTCACTAACTGAAAATCAAAATGAGTCACTACCGGGCGTTGTATCTCGTTGCATCGTTGCAGACCTGCGCGTATCTTCATTTCGTATACTCGTTCGGCAAGTTAAAGATAACTATTCGCTGAGCGCGGCGTCCTTACAGGGAGGCCCCAATATGCGGAAATTTGGCGGCTGGTTTGGAATCTATAAAAGATCATTACTGCGCGCAGCAGAATTGGTTGCGCTTGGCGCGCTGATCGTATTTGGCCTGGTAAGCGCAACGCAGAGCCGGGCTCAGTCCCAGACGCAAACCAAAACTGCGTCGGCAAATCCGCCGAAGTTTGAATACGACGTCGCTTCGATCAGGCCGGCGAGAGATCCGGATGGCGGCTGGAAGCTGCAATATGAAGGAGACACGCTCAGGGGACTCAACGTTTCGCTGCTGTACGTCGTGAAGTTTGCGTTCGGGACCTACGAGGACTACCGAATTCTGGGCGCGCCCAAGTGGCTCGATTCCACAACGTATGATATCAGTGCGAAGATCGACGCGCCAACGATGGACGCTCTGAAGAAGCTGCCCAGAGATCAGCAGAATCGGGCGCTCGAACATATGCTTCAGGATTTGCTCGCCGAACGTTTTCAGTTTGCGGCGCATCGCGAAACAAAAGAATTGCCGGTCTATTTTCTTGTTGTCGGAAAAAATGGGCCGAAGTTGCCGGAAGCGAAGCCTGATCCCGACGGACCAAATCATGTCTTTTGGGGCGGCCCGGGAATGAAGGGCGGCATCGTCACTACGACGGCGCACAACATGACGACGGAGGGCCTGGCGAATTATCTGACGGAACCAACGAGCCGTACCGTGCTGGATAAGACCGGGCTGACCGGCACGTATGAATTCACACTGAGATACACGCCGGACAATGCTCCGCAGCCGCCGTCTGGTGGCGCCGATGCACCGTCGCTCTTCACGGCTCTACAAGAACAGCTTGGATTGAAATTGGAACCGGGCAAAGGCCCGGTGGAAGTGATTGTGATTGACCACGTTGAGAAGCCGTCGGGAAATTAGCAATGGGCCTAAGGGCTTGAACGGAGGGACAAATTGCAATGCGCAAATTGAGTTTCAACAAAAAATTATTTCTCAGTGCGGCCGGATTGGTAGCGGGTCTGCTGGCGGTAATGGCTTTGCTGTCGGCGCTTGGTGCGACTGCCCAGCAGTTGCAATTTGAAGTCGCCTCCGTGAAGCCAGCCGATCCAAACGCCATAGGGCCAGTCAGCTATCGCACCCCTCAGATTTCAGGCGATAGGGTACGGGGACGCAGTATCACGCTCCCGGACCTGATTCTTTATGCGTATAACCTCAGAGTCTTTCAGATGGTCGGCGATACGCGACTGCCCAGTCAGCCGAATAAGTTCGACATTGACGCGAAAGTGGAAGGTTCCCACAGCGAGGACGACGTACGCTTGATGTTCCAGTCCTTGCTGCGCGACCGGTTCAGCCTAAAAACGCATTGGGAAACGAAAATGCTCGACGGTTATAGACTGACCGTTGCAAAGGGCGGCGCAAAGCTGAAACCCGTGAGCCCCCACGGAATCGCCAGGATGCAATACAAAAACTTCCCGGTGCGAGAGGGAAAGTTGCAATGGATGGTGGCGGGGGATGGCGCGCACCTCATGAGCAACGCCGCGCCGATTCGTGAATTGATAAGCAGGTTGATCTTTATTCTGAATGCGCCTGTGGTGGATGAGACGGGTCTCCGGGGGACGTATGATTATGCCTTCGATTTTACGCCGGATGATTTTTCTCCAGAAATGGAGACCGACTCTCCAACGCTCGCGTCCGCACTGAAAAAGGCGACCGGCCTCACGCTTGAAAAGGCAAAGCTTCCTGTGCAGATTCTGGTGGTCGAACACGTCGAAAAGCCGACCCCGAATTAGAGGCGTCATCTCTGGGGCCCAGCTCTCTTCACAGCGATTCAGCAGCAGCTTGGCTTGAAGTTGGAACCGGGAAAGGGACCTGTCCCCGTCTTCGTGTTCGATCATGTCGAGAGGCCGTCCGGAAATTAGCAATCGGCCCAAGGGCTTAAACGTAGGGACAAATCGCAATGCGCAAGTTGAGTTTCAACAAAAAATTATTTCTCAGCGCGGCTGGATTGGCGGCCTTCGCCGTTCCGTTCGCGCTGGGCTTCTTAAACTCAATGCCAACTCTGGCCCAGTCCCAAGCCCATAACGCTGCAGCCACTGCCCCTCCACCTGCCTTCCAGTACGAGGTCGCTTCATTCAAACCAGACAAATCTGACGGCAGCAAGGCCGGCATGACGATTGCAGACGACGGGTTTACCTCGTTCAACTTTTCGTTGCAAGCGCTCGTTCAGGATGCATACGGAGTCCAAAGTTATCAGGTATTCGGGGCTCCGGATTGGCTCACCTCTGAGCCATACGATGTTGAAGCGAAAATGGACGGCCCTACGGCTGATGCTTTGCAGAAGCTTAGCCAGGAAAACCGCGACCTTGCGCGGCAGCTCATGTTGCAAGCGCTTTTGGCTGACCGCCTCAAGCTAACGATCCACCGCGAAACCAGAGAACTTCCCGTCTATTTCCTGGTCGTCGCGAAGAACGGTCCTAAACTTCAACAGGCAAAAACTGACGAAACTTACGCCAACGGTTTCAAAGACTCTGACGGTCTCCCCTTAGGAGCGGGCTTCACGAGAACAGTTCAAGGTCGCTTGTCGGCAACCATGACAACTCAAGGGATTCCTCTCTCGGCCTTGGCGCAGAATTTGTGGAGAACTCTCCGCCGCCCCGTTCTCGATAAGACGGGACTCGCGGGCAAATACGATTTCACGTTGACGTGGGCGCCGGATGATACCCAAGCGGATTCTAACGCGCCGTCGTTATTCACTGCCCTCCAGCAGCAGCTTGGGCTGAAATTGGAATCGGGAAAGGGCCCGTTGGAAGTAATCGTGATTGATCATGTCGAAAGACCGTCGGGAAATTAAGAGCGGGAGTCATTCGCGTGCGGAAATCGCAAGTCGTGTTTGGGAGTCGTAAAACATTTTTTCTCATCGCGGCTGGATTAGTCGCTACCGCCGCGCCCATCGTGTTTGGCTCGGCGAATCCAATTGCAGACTTAGCCCAGGCGCAGACCACACCGCCAGGCCAGTCCAACGCTCCAGCGCCACCCGCGTACCAATTCGACGTCGTTACGATAAACCCCAGCCCGAGTACAGCCCCTCTCGGCGGCGGTTTGGGGTTCAATGGCGAGGATACTTTCCGATCGAGGAACATCCAATTTAGATTCGTCATTCGATGGGCGTACGGGCTGTGGGGAGGTCAAGGAGAAATGGTCACGGGGGGGCCGAAGTGGCTCGATACTGATAGATACGAAATCCGTGCGAAAATGGAACCCTCCGTCGCGGACCAACTGAAGAAGCTTCGCCCGGATCCACGCGAGCTTGCGCAACAGCAAATGGTCCAGGCGCTGCTGGCGGACCGCCTGAAGTTGGCCATCCACTACGAAACGAAAGAATTCCCCGTATATGCGCTCACCATCTCGAAGGATGGTCTCAAGCTTAAGGAAGCAAAACCCGGCGACACTTACTCCGAGGGATTCAAGTACGCCGACAAATTCGCGGGCGGCAACGAACTGGCAGGCAAAATATTCCCTGTCATGGACGGAGGTTCCGGGGGGCTCTCGGCGACGTTATATGGTTTCGGAGTCTCCATGCCCGCGCTCGCACGCCAGTTGACGATGAATGCAGGCCAGTTCGTGCAGGACAAGACCGGCCTCACGGGCAATTATGACTTCACGTTGAAGTTTTGGTACCCCCCAATGCGGCCTGCTTCGGAGGGCGCACCGAGCGGGCAGCCTGTGCCGGAGGCAGCGGAACCCAGCGGCGGCCCTTCTCTCTTTAAAGCGATCCAGCAGCAGCTCGGCCTGAAACTGGAATCAGCGAAGGGTTCCGTACAAATCGTCGTGATCGACCACGTCGAGAGGCCGTCGGGAAATTAGGGGCAATCTGTGCAAAACCGTATGGGTAGAAACTACGCTTTTTTGACGGCCGCAATATTTATTTTCGTCAAGATTCGGCGCGAATCGAGCGTCTTAGCCCCGAATTCGGGGATTTAGCCTCTGAATTTTCCGCTTGACACGAAAATGGCCGATAATGTAGATTCATTGACGGGATAGAGGTGTCAATGGCCGCCGGAAGTTTGGGCGGTCTTTTTTATTTCAAGACGACTGATTCTATTTCAGAGCCGCTTCTTCCCTTCTAAGAAATGTTGTCATCCTCTGGCCGGTTCGTGTAGCCCAGCCCGCTCCGTAGGGCTGGGGGTCTTCGCTGCCCACAGGCACATCGCAACTTGTCTTCAGCATAATTGTCCGTACGGTTGTCAATGGACTGATTGCCATCCGGCTGCGAAAGTCCCCAGGGCTACGAAGCGCCCTGAGCTACAGAAACAGTCTTCACGCTTTGCAACATCGCAATAATGAAACGCATCCATTCGTCCGGCATTGCCGAGCTGCGGCGCGAGCTCGCCTCTGCCGAGCACCAGTTGCGCGAACTCGCCGCGTGCGCCGCGGGGATATTGGCGCAACGTGAGCGCGCCGCGTGGCTCGAAGCGCGCGACGCCTGCCACGCCTTCGACCGAATCCGTCCTAAAGCGGAAGCGCGGCTTGCGGCGATTCGCGCCGGTATTGTCTTTCCCGGCAGACAAACCCCCGAGCGCTTCGCGGGCGAGGCGCGTCTCGCGGAAATGGCGCTGCGCGAAGCGGACCTCGCCGACGCCGCCTACACCATCATTTCATTCGCGTCGGCGCCCGAACGAATGCGCTACGTGCGCGCCTGCGCGCAACGCGATGGCGCGGAGCACGATTCGAGCCCGCTCGATTCCCTTCTCCGCGAAACGCTCAAACGCGGCGGCGTGTACGACGACCGACATTTTTTCATGGAAGTAGTCAAATAAGAGGTGATCCGATGAATCCAGAAATGCCGCACGACCCCTACGCCGAAATCGAAGCGCGCCGCGTGAACGAATGGAAACGCTTCCTCGCCGAGAATCCCGACACGCTCGCGGAGATGGAGCAAAGCCTCGGCATCGGCGCGCGGGCCCCCGCACGGAACGAAGACGGCGCCGCGGATGGAGCAAAATTGCTGCGCGATCTCGAAGCGTTCCTGCTGCGCTTCGTAATTCTTCCGCCGTCCACTTCGCTGCCGCTCGCGCTGTGGACTCTGCTGACGCACACCTTCGATTCCTTCGACGCCTGCCCGTATCTCGCCATCACCAGCCCAGCGCCTCGCTGCGGAAAAACGCGCCTGCTCGAATGCCTCGAGCTGATTGTCTCGTCGCCGCGCCGCGCGTCAAATATTTCCGAAGCGGCGCTTTTCCGCACCATCGAAAAATTCCAGCCCACGCTCATGCTCGACGAGGCGGAAACGCTTTCCGGCAAATCCGAGCGCGCCGAATACCTCCGGCAAATTCTGAACGCCGGCAATCGCCGGGGCGCGCTGGTGACGCGCTGCACCGGGCAGGGCGCGAATTTGGACGCGATGGATTTCAGCGTCTATTGCCCCAAGGTGCTCGCGGGCATCGGAACTTTTCCGCAGACCATCGCGGACCGCGCCATCGTGATCGCCATGCAGCGGCGCAAAGATTCCGAGCGCGTCGAGCGATTCCTGCACCGCGTGGCCGCGCCCCAAGGCGGGCAGCTTTGCAAGCGTGCCGAGAAATTCACCGATGCGCTCCAAGAAAAAATCAGCGACGCGTATCTCGCAACCAATCTCGAATTTATTTCCGACCGCGACGCCGAAGCCTGGGCGCCGCTTTTCGCGATTCTGTCCGTTGCAGATCCATCGCGCATCGGCGAGCTGCAATCTTGCGCTGAAAATCTCACGAACACGAAAGCCGCAAACGCGGAGGATGATTCCCTCTCGCTGCGCCTGCTCGCCGACGTGCGCAGCGCGTGGCCCGCCGCCGAGCCGAAAATTTTCACCGTCGAACTCGTGCAGCGCCTGAAGGCCATCGAAGACGGCCCCTGGGCCTCCGACGAACGCTTTGACGGCCGCCGCCTCTCGCGCCTGCTGAAACCGTTTGGGGTGACGCCAACTACAGTGACGATCCGCAACGACACGAGGAAGGGTTACCACCGGCATTCGGCCGAAGGCGCCTTTGCCCGGTATCTTAAGCCCCAGCCGGATGCGCCTTCACAGATTTTGTAGGTTCCGCACGGCCTCAACGCCGGACCCTCTTGCAGACAACCGTTGGGTTCAGCCGTCCGATAGCCCCGAAACCCGCATGAACATTGGGGTCCAACGGTATAACGGATAAATACGCCTGTGCGGAGACGGAAGCGCCGCGGGGAGTCTCTATAAACAACACAAAATACTGGCCAAGTGATTGATTTAATTGAGGTTGTGGGTGACCACCGATTAGCCGCACCACCTGTACCGCGCATCCCCGCTTATAGGCGTTTCATCCGTTATGACCGTTGGAACCCGCATAAAGAGCGGCGATTCTGAGTTATTCGCGTCCGTTGGGTATCCGTTGGCTATCCGTTAGTCGGGCGCGAAGATCAAAGTCAAAAGCCCTGCCTACCCTGCCTACCGACAAGCAGGCGGCAGGCAGGCCCACGTTCGCCCATAAAGACGGGACGAACATGGGGCACCCGCCCTAGTTGCCCGAAATACCAATTCTGACCATCTTTTCGTTTTCAAAACGAAAGTCTATGCCTGTGAACACTAGTCTTTTCCAAGTGCCACCCAAGTCTGTGCCAGAGAACTCGCCAGTGGGTTGGCCAAATGCACTTTTTAGGTCATCAACCGATGATCGCCAGTTGATGCCCTTTTCGACCTGCCCGCAGAAGACTCCGAACTCTGGGCTATCTCGTTGCTGATTGTAGAAGTACATGTTGTGGACTGTGCCACTATCATTCTCGAACGAGACCTGAATTCCCTTTATCGGATAGTCTTTGAAATAGACATCCGAATATTTTTTCTTGTTTCGCCCCTCCCCTAGAAAAGCATCAACCGAATTCGAAGCGGCCCCAATGCGAACCGGCCCCCAGCCTTCGCCGGCGACAATCTTGGGTTGCCCGTCACCCACTTGGCAGTCAACCTGGCCTGGCGCGACCGAACTGCTGGCCGCTTGACAGTCTACTTTGCGTGCAATTACATCTGCTTTCTGTAGCGTTCGAGGGAAATCCCAAAAGCTCTGCGCCACCCCACGCAGGTCAGTACCCTCGATTCTGAGTGCCATTACAAGACCACTGAAACCTGTGGTCCATACAATTTCAATGGACTGAGAGCTCTTGGGCGACCAAAAGGACCCGCGATGAATGCTGGGTTCTACACCTGGAGCAGGCCTAACGACATAACCTACCGTTTCGAATCCCTGTGACCCTTTTTCGGAAAAGAGCTGGATCCGATGAGGGGGAGTGACAAAGACCTCATCCTCTCCGAGGTGCAAGTTTGGCCGCCAAGCCGAAACGGTGAGTTCATAGCACCCTTGAATATCCTCCGGCTTAACGAGCGCACTTTTTCGTTGCTCTTGCGCCCTTACGAGCACCACGCAGTCTCCAAAGGCGCAGCAAACCATACTCAAAAGAAGAACGCGGGCGGCTAGTTGCTTCATGCGTATATTTCAACACGGACGGGAAAACGGTGCAAGAACGGTTCTCAACTCCCGATTAACGCGCTAACCGGCGCTGTCCGCGGATGGGCCGTAGATCGAGGGCACCTTCCCGCCCATCGGGCGCAGCCGGGTGCCCCTCGATAAGAGTGAAGGCCACCCACTTCAAAGGCTGTGCCGCCTGCCTTGTCTAATTTGGTGTTGGCCGCTCCGCGTGATCGATAACGATGAATTCCATCGAGCCTGTCGTGGATGCCAGCTTAAGCCCGAGCTGATCCTCAATGGCTTTTTCGATTGGTGGCGCGTTTACCGGCAGAGGCGCGGTATCGCTGCCCGGCGCCGGAGGCGTCAGATATGCCGCGGGGCGGGTGGCGCACCCTTTGGTTTGCAAGGGTGCGGGTTCTTCTGTGACGCGAAACCGGTTGCGAATGCAGTGCAAATAGCGGGAAGGAAACGGACGTAACCCCGCACCCTTAAAATTCAAAGGGTGCGGCACCCGGCGCGCTACATCCGCGGGCCAACCGTTTCGGATATTCTGTCCATCACCTCACTGATATGGTAAGTTATCAGCCCTGAAAGCCGTCCGCAGGGGGCAAGCATGGGAGACTCTGGAGCAGGAATTGTAATCCTTCTAGTCGGAGCTGCTTTCTACTTCCTCCCGGCAATCATAGCCGCTTCGCAAAAGAAGCGAGACGCAGGCGCGATCTTCGTTCTCAATCTGCTGCTTGGGTGGACCGTAATCGGCTGGATAATCGCGTTGGTTTGGGCGGCTAAGACAGACGTTCCGCCAGTCACGATTGTGCAGCAGCAATTCCCTCAACCGGCACCGCCGCAGCCCGCAGTGTTCTGCTCGAAATGCGGAGTTTATTCACCTCCCGGCTCGGCCTTCTGCAGCCGTTGCGGAGGAGATCTAAGGATGACGGCTTGGGAACTGCGAAAGCCATCCCAATAAAAGTGGAAGGTTCCTAAGTCGGTGCAACCAATTGAGACGTTCCGCACCCATGAACACGATAGAGAGAGCCAAGCGTGCCCTCGTCGGCCTCATGCACAACGCCGAACCTGGCCGCGTGAACCAGCACGATGGCCAGTGCCGCGAGCGACATTCCGAGCGGAACGAGCGCGCTCGGCTTCTTCAACGGCGAATCGTTCATAAGGACGTCCTCGCACCAGATGAATGCAAACTACTTTGCATGGTAAAGTATATTCGGTTTCTTGTCAACAATGCGGGTTGTGATTGTGCGGTACGGCTTGGCTACCGCTGCGGGAGCTTCAAGAATCTCTTTGTGATTTGGGAATTGTGCACGCTGCCGTCGGCGCTCTTGATGTAAATGTGGCCGCCATCAATTGCGAATTGGACGGCGTCGTTGACCGTAAGTTTTGCGGGCTTCGACCACAGGTATTTGATATTTTCCCGGCAAACATAAATGGAATCGGTGGTCTCTATTTCATAGGCCTCAAAATGTCGATACGCGGGGATGGCGCTCGCGGTTTGCGATTGAGTGTTTTCGACACCATATCTAAAAGTTGGATCAAGGTCGTCACCGACAGTCCCCGAAATCGGCGCGTTCGATAAGTGAACCTGCCCGTCAGGAACACGGACATATTTCATGCCGATGAGTTTTCCGGATTGCCAATTTCTGTTTTTTTGTTTCGCAACCAGGACGGGCGCTGCGGAAAGAATTGCGACTACGCTGATCAATGCCATTAAGCGGCGCATAACACCTCCCGCGGAACGCGACTCACTGCAACTATTATCTCCGGACGAAACCGAAATACAAGCAAAGCACGCAAAGGACCCCGTGAACGATGGCGCGCAGGCCGTTCACCGCCGGCTGCACGATCCAATGCGTGCCAAGCAGCGGCACCGGAATATGCGCGAGATAAAGATAAAAAAGCACTCCCGAGCTTACGAAGAATGCGCCGGCCAAAAACTTACAAATCTCTTTCCACACGCTTGTCGTGATGGTCATGGAACAAATCCTAGCACGAACTGGGGCGACAGCCCCGAGTGCCCCACAGGCCGTGGTTATCAGCGGACCAAATTACTACGCGGCTTTACGGCGATGCCCATAACTTCATACCGGGCGCCGAATAGCAATTTCCCAGAGCCTACAAACGCGCGCGCGGGAAAGTTTCCGTGAAAATAGGTTCGGTACACGCCGTTGAACGCGTCGAAGTTCGCGACGTCGGAGCAGAACACCTGCACGGAGACGAGATCATCCATCGTCATTCCGGCGGCTTCGATGATTTTCTTGACGGAGTCCAACGCCAGCCGCGCTTCCCCGTCCGGAGTCGCGCCGGGTTTGCCGGTCGCCGGATCCAAACCAATTTGTCCGGCAACGTAAAGCGTATTGCCGGCGAGGACGGCCTCGCTGAACGGCGCAGTGGCAATCGAAGCCGCGCGCGGCAGGACGATGTACTTGCGGTCACTCAAGCCTGAGGTTGACCCGCCTTGGGATCCGGTCTGGCCGGCAGTTTGCGAAAGCAACAGCATTCCCAAAATTAGGTAAAGTGATTTCATGGAATTCTTCCAGTTTGAATTTGGTCCCCAGTGATTGACGCCGATAACGATAGAACGACACAGCCTACTCCGAGACATTCAACTTCTGATATCAGCCCGCGGACCAGTAGAAAAGATCGGCGCCGGCCTTCGTCCATTCGAGGAGGATGCCGTCAAGATTCATTTGGATGGATTTTGTGTTTAGAAAGTTGGAATACTTTCCTGGAGCAACTTTTGAAATCAGCAGGCCGGTGGAGTCGATGTTGTCTTCCACTTGGTTCAGCAATTTCCAGGAGTACGCCTCCCCGTTGGCTTCCTTGCTGAAAACCACGAGCTTGTATCCGCCACTTGGCTTGCCCCTGGATACAAGCAAAAGCGCGTACGCGAGCTGGGAATTGTTCTCGAAATGTCCGATTGCGATTCCGGGGCAATCTTTTTCGTGCGTTTTGCGCCACTGTTGCTGATCCTCCGCAGCCAGGTCTGAAACCTGCCTCGGCCTTTGCCGGGGAAATTTTTCTTTAAGCAGCTCCTGAATTGGGGCGGGCAAGTTCGCCACGCCACAAACATCCTCCGGCACCTTGGCGACTGGTGGTAATGGCTCAGAAACGCGCTTTTGCGTGCGCCCGACCACAGTTTGCGCTTGGCAGGTGTGAAATCCTTTAGCGCTGATTTGGACCTCGGATGGCAAATGCAAAATGACGGAACTGGTCCCGGTACTGCAGATAGATTCGTCTTCTATGCGGTATCTAAAAGTGATGATGAAGGTGGTCGGGTTGTGCTTTTCAAAAACCCAAGTGCGTATGTTCTCCTCGGTAGGTTGAATTATCATTGAGGGTCCGCTCTCGTCTGCGAAAGAAATGACTTTTGTCCCGTCAGTGGAAACGCGAAGGCGCACATCCCCATGCACGTTCAATTGATTTGCTAAATGCGGAAAGGATGGAGTGGCAGCCGAGATGACAACCGGCAATGCTGGATCCGAATCAGAAACCGTCCCACGCGTGGCATTTTTGTAAACCACGCCGGCTTTCATCACGAAGAGGACGCGGCGGACGGCGGTGATGTCTTTCAGCGGATCGCCGTCGAGCGCGATGATGTCGGCCTGCGTGCCGGGCGCGATGGAACCGATTTGATCCGCCATGCCCATCGCTTCGGCGTCGAGCGAATTCGCGGAGACCATCGCGGCCATGGGGTCCACGCCGGAGTCGCGCACGCGGTGAATAAAATCCTCTGCGTTGCGGCCGTGCGCTCCGGCGACGGCGTCGGTGCCGTAAACAATTTTCAAGCCGGGAATTTTCGACGCGCGCCTGATGAAATCCTGATGCGCGGTGATGAGCCCCGGAATCCCGGGGAAGAACGACTCGGGGAAATAGGGCGGCGCGAGATATTTCTCCTTATTCGCGAGATAGGTTTCGAGCAGAAGGCCGGCCTGCGGATCGAGCGGAATGCCCTTCTCCGCCATCAGCTTTAACGTTTCATCGGAGGCGCGAAGTCCGTGCTCGATTTCGGTGCAGCCGGCGACGACCGCGGCGCGCACGGCAACGTCGCCGAACGCGTGGACGAGCGTGCGCAGGCCAACTTTTTTCGCTTCGTCGCAAGCGGCGTTCAATTGCTCCTGGGACATGGTCATCACGTCGCTGGAAATTCCACCCGAGGCGTAAATTTTTATGAGGTCCGCGCCCAATTCTTTTTGTTTGCGCACGAACGCGCGAATTTCGTCAGGCGTGCCGGTCTTGTCTCCTTGGCCGAAGAGTGGTGAGATTGCGGTGAGGATGCGCGGGCCCGGCAACTCGCCGCGGGCGATGGCGTCGCGCAAGGGAACATCGGTAGGCGACCCCACGCTTTGAATTGTGGTGAAGCCCGCCATTAAAGTTAAGGATGCGTTGGATGCCGCCGCATATGCGGCATACGGCGTTGTCTCACTCATGCCCGCGTTTTTTCCGTCGGGGCCGAAGCTCCAGGTGATGTGCGTATGCGCGTCAATCCAGCCGGGGAGGGCGGTGAGGCCGCGGAGGTCGTAATCAATGTGCGGGGTCTTCGTTTCATCTGGTTCCATGCCAACCGCGACAATCTTGGAGCCTTCAACGACGATGCGGACGTCGAGCAGCACATTGCCCTTGCCATCGAGCACTGTGCTTGCGGCAATTACGATCCACTTCTTTTTTGCGGGAGCTTGTGAGGAAGTGTGTGGCGCCATCGCGAAAAGTCCGAGCATTGTGAGGATGCCTAGAAATACTGTTGTGGAACGCATGGCCGCTCTCCCGCGTGTTGTGATGCGCGGCTTACGAAATGAGTTTTACTCAGCTCAGCGCGGCGGGCGAGGCTGCGCCGTAGAACGCGAACCACGGCTTTGCGGCGGCGAGGCGATCGTTCACATTTTTGATGTTGATGACGCCCTGCTTGGCGAGCCAGTCTTCGAGAGCCTTCACGCCCTGCTTGGCGTAAATCGGGATGCCTTCTTTCCAGGTGGCGCGTCCGCAGAGGACGCCGCTGAAATTCGTGCCGGATTCGCCGGCGAGCTCGAGCGTTTCGCTGAAGACTTCGTTGCTGACACCGGCGCTCAAGTAGATGAACGGTTTCTTCGCGGCGGCGGCGCCCTTGCGGAAAAATTCCTTCGCCTGATCGCGCGTGTAGGCGGACTCGCCCTTGCAGGCGCGCGTGCCCGCGACGAACGCCATGTTCACCGGCACTTCCACTTTCATGATGTCCACGCCGTATTGCGGCTTTGAGAATTCTTCCATGCTGCGGATTACGCATTCGGGTTTCTTGCGCGCGAACTCGATTCCCTTTTCGTCCGCGCCTTCTTCGTAGCCGACGAATTCGAGGAAAAACGGAACGTCGTTGGCGCGGCATTCGTCGCCGATGCGCTCGACCCAGGCGTGCTTGCGGTTGTTGATGTGCGCGGGATCGAAGGGCGTGTAGTAGAGCAGAATTTTTACGCAGTCGGCGCCGGCAGCCACGATGCGATGAACGGAATAATCGTTCAGGAGATCGGGCAGGCGGCCGGGCTGCGTGTTGTCATAGCCGGAATTTTCGTAGGCAAGCAAAAGTCCGCAGCCCTTCGCGCGCTGCTTCGCGGCGGTGAGGCCGTATTCGGGGTCGAGGAGGATCGCGCTGGCGTGCGGCGTGAGGACGCGCACGACGGCTTCCTTGAATTCGGACATCATCTCGCTGGTGACGGCTTTTTTGTCAATGCCCTTCCCGGTGGCGATGGCGCTGCGCAGCGAGCCGCGCTGGTCCATGGCCGCGGCGGCGATTACGCCGCGCTTATTCGCGACGGCTTGCAGTCCCTTACTCTTGCCGGGTGTGATCTTCATCGAAATTCCTCCGGGGATTCGAGCGTGTAAGACTTTCGACGCATTGTACCACGAGGATTTCGCAGTGATGTGCGGGCTAAATCGGGGAGTGTTACAGACGGACAAACCGGTGGGCGCAGGGAGTCGGGCTACAACACTTGCCGAGGTCGTCGAAGAGGTCCGTGCCGTGGCGCGCGAGAAACGGCAGCAGGCTGTGCGAGCGCTCCTGCAATCCGCGCTCGGGATAGAGCGCGTTGAGGATGGCGGCCTCGTGCTTCGCGAGGATGCCGGTGCGGAAGTCGGCGGCGCGGCCCGCTTTTCTGCGCAGCTTTTCAAATTGATAGAGCATTTTGCGAGCGGCGGTTTCCATCGCGCCCTTGAGCGTGGAGTCGAGCTTGCCGACGGGTTTGTACAAACTGATGAGCATGCGCTCGAGCGCGAACTGAGTGTCGTCAAATTTCAGCGCGAGCTTGGGCGGGATGTGGCGGCGCGCCATTCTTCCGGCGAGGGTTTGCCGTCCACTCAAAACGCCGGCGGGCTCGAGGCCGTAGCGATCCAGCAGGCGCAGGATTTCCGGCTCAACGAGCGTGAAGCTCGCGCGCGGAAGAATTGCGGGCATGCGTCCGAGAAGTTTTTTATAGAGCACGGAATTTTGCGCGAAGTAGGCGATCTCCCCCGGGCCGCCGATGTAAGCGGCGGTGGGAAGCAGAGCGTCTTGCACGACTGGGCGCAGCAGCGCGTTCGGACTGAATAATTCAGGAGACGCGGCGATCGCGGTTTGCAGCTCTTGCGCGGAGAAATGTTTTTCGCCAGCGGCGAAGCCGGAGTTGATGCGCTTGAGCGCGAGGCGTTGACCTTCCACGGCGCGGCCGTCCGCCAAGCGTCCACTTTCCATGCGCGTGTTCGCGCCGTGTCCGCCCGCGGTGTAGAAGAGCAGCGTCGAGCGCCCGGTGACTTTTACCTGCGCGTGGTAACCGACGCTTACGATTTTCTTGTCCTGCGCCAAGAGCGCGGCGGTGAGATCTTCCTGCTGCTTCGCGGCGCGCTGAAGAAGGGGTGCTGCAAGTTGGTGCAACCGCTCATCCAGCGGGTCGAGCAGGATGAGTCCGCGCGAGGCGAAGAGCGCGGACATCAATCGAGCGAACGCGGAGCCGAACGTTTCGCCGGGCGAATAACAAGCCGAAAGCGCAATGGACATTTCCGTGGCGAACGCGCCGGTGAGGGCGTCGGAGGCTTTGCGGACAAGCGCCTCGATTCCCTTCCCCAATAAAATTCCGCCGACGCTTCGGCCCTCGTCCTGCGCGTCCCCGATCCATTCCAATTTTTCGAGTCCATTCTCCGCGGGCCAGAAAACGTGATTCACTTCGGCGAGGTCGTGATCCTCGCCGGCCATCCAAAAAATCGGCACGGCTTCGATGCGGGCGCGCGTTGCGTCGGCGGCAACGCGGATCGCGGAGAGCGCTTTATAAAAAGTGTAGGCCGGGCCGCCGAAAAGTCCCACCTGCTGGCCGGTGACGATGGCCACGGCGCCGGATTCGAGGCGGTCCAGATTGCGCTTGGCCTGCGGATGGAGCGCGCCGCCCGCAAAGCGAAAATTCTGGTCGCGCAGAATCTGCACCACTCCGCCGCGCATCTCCGCGGGATATCGCGTGGTGCGGGCCCTCAATTCGCGGGCGGCGGCGCGAATGCCGCGCAGGTCCGGCGGGTGCGCATAGGCGGCGGCCACCTTCTTGAAATCGCCGAGATATGCGGCATAGAGCCGTGAGAGGTGCGGCACTTCGCCGGGCGCGAGACAGTCGGGGTCCATGGAGACAGACATCATAATTCGAGCGCGCAACTCCGGCAAACGGCCGGGGTTGATATTGGTGTGGCGATTCGCGATCGATCAAAGAATAGATGCTGCAGGTGTGCGCAGGGACGCATATCCGCGCGGCTTATCGCGCAACTATACGTACTTTGGAGCGCATTGTGACGCATCGTGACACGCGGTAGCCGCGGGGGTAAACTCTACGCATATGAGAAACTCATCATTTGGCAGGATCTTAGCCATTTTCGCGGCGGCAGCGTCGGCGCTGGCTTTGGCGGCGTTCGCGGCGCCGGGATTCCCGCAAGCGGCTCCCAATCAGCAAACTCAATCACAGACTCCGCAGATGCCCGCGGTCCACGTGTCAACGCGGCTGGTGCAGGTGAATGTGATCGCTCAGGATGGCGACGGCAAGCCGGTGATGGGCCTGACGAAAGAAGACTTCGAGATTTTGGATCAGGGGCGCCCGCAGCACATCTCATTTTTTTCCTTGCAGGAGAACACAACGGTGTCAACGGAACGCGCCGCCGCAGCGGCGCCGGTGGTGCCGCCAGGAATGCATCTCTTCTCAAACCGGCTGCAAGAGCGGACTGGCGTTCCTCCGAACGTGACGGTGATCCTGCTCGACGCGCTGAACACGCGCGGGAATGACCTGCCGTACGCGCGAAAGCAACTTGAGAAATTTGTGCAGACGCAGCTTCGTCCGGAAGACCGCGTGGCGCTTTACGAGATGACCGGGTCGTCGCTCAGCATCCTGCACGACTTCACGACCGACGCGACGGAGTTGCTGGCGGCACTGGACAAGAACGAGAAAAGCAATACGGAAGATTTCCGCGCCGGCGCGTCTGAACCGGAAGCGCCGGATACGGGCGACGCGATTCTGGATGCGAGTGTGGGCGCGTTTAACGCGCGCATGGCGCTCTTCTACATGAACGACCGCGTGGAGAAAACCGCGACGGCGCTAAAAGTGATCGCGGATCACATCAGCGGATTGCCGGGGCGGAAAAACCTTGTGTGGGTGTCGGCGAGCTTCCCGATGCAAATTATTGGCGGCGAGCTTCCCCTGGACACCACGAACTATGCGAGCCAAATTGAGGACGCAGCGCGGGCATTGAACAACGCCAATGTCGCCATTTATCCGGTGGACGCGCGCGGGCTGATCGCCAACCCAACCACAGTGACACGTCCGGGCGTACGGGCCGGGCGTGGCGTGGCTCAGATTCCGAACGGCTCGACCGCACCAAGTCCGTTCCCTTCGCGGCAAAACTTTGACTCGATGATCGCGCTTGCGAACCGCACCGGAGGCCGCGCGTTTTACAACACAAATGACATCAAAGGCTCGGTGCGGCACGCGATTGACGAATCACGCGTGACCTACATGCTGGGTTATTACCCGGAGGGCGGCGAATGGGACAAGAAATTCCACGAAATCAAAGTGAAGGTCAACAAGGGCGGCGTGCACCTGCGCTACCGCGAGGGATACTTCGCGATCCCGGAAACGATTCCCACGCCGCAAGAAAAATTGCAGATGATGGCCGCGGCGGTGTGGAGCCCGCTGGAAGCGACGGAGCTTGGGCTGGATCTGGAAGTCGAGCCGATTGATGTGCCCGGCGCGCGTCAGGTGAAAACGAAAATCCACGTGAGCCCGGGGCAGATGCGGTTTGCGCGCGAGGGCGACAAGTGGACGGACCTGCTGGACGTTGTGTGGGTGATCGTCGGAAGAAACGGGAACGTGCTGGCGAAAAAATCGGCGCCGCTGAATATGGGGTTGACGCAACAGAATTACGATACGGTGATGCGCGATGGATTGAGTTTTTCCGGCACGATTGACCTCACCGATGACGCAACAGAGGTCCGCGTGGTGGCGCGGGATTCGGGGACGGGCGCGATTGGGTCGGTGGTGGTGCCGCTGGGGAGGTTGTTCCGGGCGGCGGGAAGATAAGCGAGCCAAACCGGCGAATCAATGAAGTCCGCGACTTTAATAATCCAACTCAAACTTTTTGGATGCGCTGCACTCTTGCTCAGTGCAGTGTCATATACACAGCAAGCGGCGCAACAAACGGCGCCGCAGGCGGTTCGCTCGGTCACGCGACTGGTTCAAGTGAACGTGATCGTGGAGAGGAAAGGCAAGCCGGTTACGGGGTTGACCAAAGAAGATTTCACAATCCTGGACCAGAACCGGCCGCAGCAAATCGCTTCGTTTTCGGAAATATCGTATGACCCCGCGGCGGCTCCGTTGCGAAGCCCCACGGCTGCGACGGGAGCGACGGACGCTACGCGCACGGCGGGAAATACTTTCTCGAACGGGGCGGGCGGCGACGCGGGCGCGCCTGCCAGCGTGACCGTGATTCTTTTGGACGCTTTGAATACGCCCTTTCAGGAAATGGCGAATGCTCGCGACGAGATAAAACATTTCCTTCACCAGTTGCAGCCGCGCGACCGCGTGGCGCTCTATGGCCTCTCCAATCAGCTCTATGTGATCCACGATTTCTCGCGGGACGCGGAATCTCTTTTGCAGGCGCTCGACAAATCAAAGACGCCGAACGTGTACGAGCCGAGCGCTTCGGACGTGGCGCCGTCGGACATCGGCAACATGATGGATGCGTTCATGAATTCCGCGAACCAGCACGCCGCCGACATGCAGACGCTGAACCGCGTGGAATTTACGGCAAATGTGATCGCTGCCATCGCGAATTCCCTGATGAATGTACCGGGACGGAAGAATCTGGTGTGGGTGTCCGGCGGATTTCCATTTCAAATCGGCACGGGCACGACGGCTGATGACGCACAAGCAAAGAATGGCGCTGGCCCGCCCGGCCCGGACAACAGTGTGACCTACCGCACATTTCAAAAAGAGATCGAAGCGGCGTCGGAAGCGGTGAACAATGCAAACATGGCGATTTATCCGGTGGATGCGCGCGGGTTAATCGGGCCAAAGAGTTTTTCCGCGGAGCAGCATTCGCCGATGTCCACGAACTCCACTCCGGGCCGCAGCAGGCGTCCGCTAGCCGCGCGGCAGGCAACGCCTCCGCGGGAAAACTTCGACACCATGAACGAGCTTGCGGATCGCACCGGCGGAATCGCCTTCTACAACGCCAACGACATTCAGGGCTCCATCCGCCGCGCGATTGACGATTCGCGCGACACCTACGTGCTGGAGTATTACCCGGCGGGAGTGGAGTGGGACGGGACGTTTCACACGATCAAAATCGCGGTGAAGCAAGACGGCGTGACCGTGCGCTGCCGTTCGGGATATTTCGCGAGCAGCGATCCCGCGGCGGACCCGCTGCGCGTGGAGCAGAAAATTCAGGATGCGCTTTCGAGTCCGTTTGAAGATTCGGAGCTGGGCCTGGCGGTGGTGGATCCGGCCATGATGGGCACGGGCGGCGGCATGCGCATGGATGTGCAAGTTCGCGTGGATCCGGCGCGGGTCCGGTTTCATCAGGTGGATGATAAATGGCTGGACGATTTCGAGATTATTTGCGCGCAATATTCCGCCGACGGGAAGCCAATCGCCGGCAACAAACAGATGGTGAACGTGAGCCTCTCGCAACAGGATTATGAGGAAAGCCTGCGGACGGGCGTTAGGATTGCACGGGGCGTCACCCTTCGGGATGGAGCGGCGAAGCTGCGCGTGGTGGTGCATGATGTCGGGTCGGGAATGGTTGGGTCGGTGGATATTCCGCTGAACAAAAAGTGATTCCTCAAAATGGATAAAATCGTAAGACAAGTCGCGTACTCCGGGCGGTATTTATTCGCTATCGCAATCACCGCATTCGGCGCGCTGCATTTTATTTTTGCGCGATATGGAGAACCGAGGATTCCCATCATCCCATTTTTCCCGAATTACACGTGGCTGGCATATCTGACCGGAGCAATTTTTCTCGCGGCCGGAGTGTGCATTGCGATCAATTTCAGACCGCTTGCGTCTGCAATGATATTGGGAATGGTGTTCCTTTTTTGCGTGCTGGTTCTACAAATTTCACGGGTGGCGGCAGACCCGGGGAACTTGGGTGTTCGCACGGTTGCGTTTGAGACGCTGGCAATTTGCGGCTCGGCATTTGCGCTGGCCGGAAATCTGCGCAACAAGAGAGGCAATTTCGGAGAGTGGGAAACCATTGTGAATGTACTTACCGGATCGGGGCCGTATGTGTTCGCGATTTGCGCGGTGGTGTTCGGGGTTGACCATTTGCAATCCATCCAATTTGTTGGCCGGCTAGTGCCGCAGTGGATTCCCGGCTCGGGGGTGTTCTGGGCTTGGTTCACGGGCATTGGATTTATCTTGGCCGGCGTGAGCATTGCGACGAAAGTGATGGCGCGCTGGGGCGCGTTTTTTCTTGGGCTGATGTTTTTGCTTTGGTTTTTGCTGCTGCATTTACCGCGAGTGACGAGTTTTCCGCGATCGCATAATCCGGCCGAGTGGTCGAGCGCGTTTATTGCGCTGGCGATGTGCGGAGGGGGTTGGATTTGCGCTTGGAGTTCGAAGCCGGATGCCAAACAATAATCATTTAGCGGCGGCGCGGGCGAGACTCTCAAGAATTGACTTCACTTCGGCTTGCTGAGCGGCGGTGAGCGGAAGAAGCGGCGAGCGCGCGGGGCCGCCGTAGAAATTCTTGTAATGGCCACCGGCCTGTGCGAGCGTGTCCATCGCAAATTTCACGCCCGCGACGCCGAGTTCGCTGACGCATTTTTGGGAGACGGGCGTCAACTTGTTCTGGAGTTCTTCGGCCTTCGCGGAATCGCCGGCGCGGGCGGCGTCAAACAGCTCGGCGCAGTAATCGGGCGCGATGTCGGCCACGCCGACAATCGCTCCGACGGCGCCGAGTTTCAGTGATGCATCCACGATGGAAGTCGCGCCCACCAGAGTTTGAAAGCGCTTCGGCGCGGCGGCGATAATTTCCTTCACCACATTTAATTTTCCCCAACTGTCTTTGATGCCGCAGATGTTGGGATGCTCGGCGAGTTTTGCAACGAGCGCGCCGGGGACTTCGACTCCGGTGAATTGCGGAATCGAGTAGATGAGGATGGGAATGGGCGAGGCGTCGGCGACGCGGCGGAAATAATCCACAAGCGCGGCGTGCGTCATTGCAGGCTTGTAATAATGCGGCGTGCGGACGAGCGCGGCGTTGTAACCCAATTGCGCGGCGCGCTTTGTGCGAAGAATTGTTTCGGAGGTGGATTCCACGCCGGTGCCGGCGATCAATAATTTCCCCGCTGAATTATTTTCCGCGACGGCGGCAAAGAGGCGGTCGGTCTCGTTCCAGGTGAGGAGAATTGCCTCGCCCGTGGAGCCGCATACGGCGTAACCGGCCAGGCGGGTTTTGTCGTAGACAGCGAGATTTTGTTTTAGGCGGTTGAGCGCGAGAGTTTCGCCGTCCGCCGCGAAAGGCGTGGTGATGGGGGCGAAGATGCCGCGGAGTTCGATCATGGCGTTTGACCTTGCGTGGCTGCGCGTTTGTGAAGATCCTGCAGCGCAGCGACTTCAAACGAATCCTCACTTTGTGAACGCAGGCCGCGCACGGCGGCACGCGCCGCGGAAATCGTCGTCACGCACGGGATGTTGTGGCGGATCGCGGCGCGGCGGATGGACTTCTCGTCGTAAAAAGATTCGCGGCCGAGCGGGGTGTTGATCAGCAGATCCACTTTCCCGGTTTTGATGAGGTCCACGATATTGGGGCGGCCTTCGTTCACTTTGTAAACCGCTTCGGCCGGGACGCCCGCGGACTGGAGAGCGGAAAGGGTGCCGCGCGTGGCGATCACGCGGAAGCCGAGCGAAACCATTTCCGCCGCGAGAGACGAAATGTGTTTCTTGTCGTGATCGTTGACGCTGATGAAGATTGTCCCAGTGCGCGGAAGGCGCGCTCCGGCCGCGAGCTGCGCTTTCGCGAAAGCCTGCCCGAAATTCCTGGCGATGCCCATCACTTCGCCCGTCGAGCGCATCTCCGGGCCGAGGATGGAATCCACGCCGCGGAATTTGCTGAAGGGAAACACCGGCGACTTCACGGCGAAAAAGTCGCGCACAGCGAGTTCCGCCACGCCGTCGGTTTCGACGACGGACAGATGCATGTCGCGCAATTTCTTGCCGGTCATCAGGCGCGCGGCAACTTTCGCGAGCGGAACGCCGGTGGCTTTGCTGACGTAAGGCACGGTGCGCGACGCGCGCGGATTCACTTCGAGCACGAAAACGGTGTCGCGCTGGATCGCGTATTGCACGTTCATCAGGCCGACGACGCCGAGCGCGCGCGCGAGGCGCTGCGTGTACTGGCGGATGCGGTCGAGAATTTGCGGCGAGAGCGTGACCGTGGGCAGCACGCAGGACGAATCGCCGGAATGCACGCCGGCTTCCTCGATGTGCTCCATGATTCCGCCGATGACGAGGTCGGTGCCGTCGGCGAGCGCGTCCACGTCAACTTCCGTCGCGTCTTCGAGGAACTGATCAATCAACACGGGGCGCGCGGGGCCCATCAGCGCGGCCTGCGCGACATAGGACTGGACGGTTTCAAGATCATAAGCAATCACCATCGCGCGGCCGCCGAGCACATAGCTGGGACGCACGAGAACGGGCAAACCGATTTCCGCGGCGACGCGCGCGGCTTCCTCCGGCACGAGCGCGGTGCCGGAGCGCGGCTGCGGGATGCCGAGCTGGTCGAGCAGGCGGCCGAACTGGCGGCGATCTTCGGCGAGGTCAATGCATTCCGGCGGAGTGCCGATGATGGGCACGCCGCAACGCTTCAATTCCATGGCGAGGTTCAGCGGAGTCTGTCCGCCGAATTGCACGACGACGCCCTGCGGCTTTTCGCGCTCGACGACGGCGAGCGCGTCTTCGAGAGTGAGCGGCTCAAAGTAAAGGCGGTCGGAGGTGTCGTAGTCGGTGGAAACCGTTTCCGGATTGCAATTGATCATCACGGTTTCGTAGCCATCTTCCCGGAGAGCGAACGACGCGTGGCAGCAGCAATAATCGAATTCAATTCCCTGCCCGATGCGGTTCGGGCCGCTGCCGAGGATTATGATCTTTGGACGCGTGGTGGTGTCGGCTTCGTCTTCATCTTCGTACGTTGAATACATGTATGGAGTGAAGGACTCGAATTCGGCGGCGCAAGTATCAACGCGCTTGAAGACCGGCGCGAGTTTCATCTTGTGGCGGGTGAGGCGAACGGCCGTGGGAGTGGTGTTCCAAATTTTGGCGAGCTGCTCGTCACTGGTGCCGGCGCGCTTGGCTTCGCGCAGGAGTTCGTAGGTAACGGTTTCGAGCGTGACGCCCGCCACGCGGCGGTACATCTCATTAATTTCCGACAACTGCGCGATAAACCACGGGTCAATTTTCGTGAGCTCGCAAATTTCTTTTTCTTTCAGGCCGCGTTCGAGGGCGACGAACAGCCAGTGGATGCGGTCGGGGCGCGGCGTGGCCAGCTTTTCGCGCAAGAGCGACGCGGGCGTTTCCGCCGGGGCGCGCCACGGGGCATGAGGCTCGAGCGAGCGGATTCCCTTTTGCAGCGCTTCCTTGAACGTACGCCCGATGGCCATCACTTCGCCGACGGATTGCATCTGCGTGCCGAGCGCGGTATCCGCGCCCGGGAATTTCTCAAACTGCCATTTGGGAATTTTGACGACGACGTAATCAATGGTGGGCTCAAAGCACGAAGGCGTTTTGCGCGTGATGTCGTTGGGGATTTCGTCGAGCGTCATGCCGACGGCGAGGCGCGCGGCAATTTTCGCGATGGGGAACCCTGTCGCCTTGCTGGCCAGCGCGGAGCTGCGCGAGACGCGCGGATTCATTTCGATCACGACCATGCGGCCGGTGGCGGGGTCAATCGCAAACTGAATGTTCGAGCCGCCGGTTTCGACGCCGACTTCGCGGATGATGGCGGCGGCAGCGTCGCGCATGCGCTGGTATTCCTTGTCCGTAAGGGTTTGCGCGGGCGCGACGGTGATGGAGTCGCCGGTGTGCACGCCCATGGGGTCGAAATTTTCGATGGTGCAGATGACGACGAAGTTGTCGCGGAAATCGCGCATCACTTCGAGTTCGTATTCTTTCCAGCCGAGCACGGATTCTTCGACGAGCGCCTCGTGGACGGGACTTGAATCGAGGGCGTGCGCGATGGATTCCGCAAATTCTTCGCGATTGTAGGCGATGGAGCCGCCAGTGCCACCGAGCGTGAAAGACGGGCGGATGACGACGGGGTAGCCGAGCTGGTCGGCGAGCTTCAGCGCTTCGGGGATATTGTTCACGAGCGCGGAGGCGGGAACGTCGAGGCCGATCTTGCGGCAGGCATCCTTGAACCACAGGCGGTCTTCGGCAACCTTGATGGCGCGCAGCGGCGCGCCGATTAATTCGACTCCGTATTTATCGAGCACGCCGCCTTCGGCCAATTCGACAGCGAGGTTCAGGGCGGTTTGGCCGCCAACGGTGGGGAGAAGCGCGTCCGGCTTTTCCACGGCGATGATTTGCTCGAGATAATCGCGCGTGAGGGGCTCGATGTAGGTGCGCTCGGCCAATTCCGGGTCGGTCATGATCGTCGCGGGATTTGAATTGACGAGAACAGTTTCGTATCCGTCGGCGCGCAGCGCTTTGCAGGCCTGCGTGCCGGAATAGTCGAACTCGCACGCCTGGCCGATGACGATCGGGCCGGAGCCGATGATTAGAATTTTCTTTATGTCGGTGCGCTTGGGCATTTTGCGCTATACCGTACGGCCAGGATTTCCGGCGGCGTTGCCGGGCGGTTTGCCTGCAATGTTTCCTGCCGGGCCGCGCTTTACGGATTTCGATTGGCGAGTCTCGCGCATCATGTCCGTGAACTGGCGGAAGAGATAGTGCGAGTCGTGCGGGCCGGGTGAAGCTTCGGGGTGATACTGCACGCTGAAGAGCGGCAAACTTCTGTGACGCAAGCCCTCGTTGGTGTGGTCATTCAGGTTCAAGTGCGTGACTTCAACGTCGCGCGAGGGGAGCGAATCCGGGTCCACAGCGAAGCCGTGGTTTTGCGCGGTGATCTCGACGCGCTCGGTGAGGAGATTTTTCACCGGATGGTTCGAGCCGTGGTGTCCAAATTTCAATTTGAAAGTTTTTCCGCCGAGCGCGAGTCCACAAAGCTGGTGGCCAAGGCAAATTCCAAACACCGGAACTTTTCCCGTGAGCTTGCGGATGTTGCGAATGGCGTAGCCCGCGGGTTCCGGGTCGCCCGGGCCGTTGGATAGAAAAACGCCGTCGGGTTCGAGGCCGAGGACATCTTCGGCTGAAGTTTGGGCGGGCACGACAGTGACGTCGCAATTGTGGTCCACGAGCAGGCGCAAGATATTTTGCTTGATGCCGAAATCGTAGGCGATCACTTTCCACCGGCTCGCTCCGGCGCCTGCGTCGGATTCGCCAAAGTCCGCGCGCCAAGGAGATGTAGCAAGCTCGATGGAACCTTTGCCCCAAGCGTAGCGCTCGGCGGAAGTTACGCGGCTGGCAAGCTCCTGTCCCACCATCGAGGGGAGCGCTCGCGCTTCTTCGGTGAGCTTTTGCGCGGGCGTGCCGTCGGTTGAGACGACGCCGCGCAATGCGCCGACGCTGCGCAGATGGCGCACGAGAGCGCGGGTGTCCACGTCCCAAAGGACGGGAATCTTGTGGCGTTCGAGATAGGCCTGCGCGGATTCCTCGGAGCGATAGTTCGATGCGATGCCGGAAAATTCGCGGACGATCAGAGACTCAATGTATGGATGCGAGGCTTCTTCATCCTCGGAATTCGCGCCGGTGTTACCGATGTGCGGATAGGTGAGGCAGACGATTTGCCCCGCGTAACTCGGGTCGGTGAAAACTTCCTGGTAACCGGTGAGGCTGGTGTTGAAAACGACTTCGCCACCGCGGCGGGTTTTTGCTCCGGCGGCGCGGCCTGTGAAAATGCGTCCGTCTTCGAGCGCAAGGTGAGCGGGCTGACCAATCTTAGGGGGCAGCGGATATTCCTCCGTTCAAAAGGGCTCCGTTTAAATAGTAGCGATCACTTTGAAGAATCGGCCGAGGCCGTGAGCGATCCGAAATGTTCCATGGGCCAGTAGGCAAAAACCGCCTTGCCGTAAATAAAGGTGGCGGGGACCGTTCCGAAAACGCGCGAGTCATTGGAGCTGTCGCGGTGATCGCCCATCACAAAATATTCGCCATCGGGGACATGCACGGGGCCGAAATTGGTCGCGTCAAAATATTGCGGCGGGACGTAGGGCTCAATCATCCGGTCACCATTCACATAGACACGGCCTTGCCGGATGTCCACGGTTTCCCCCGGCAGCCCGATGACCCGCTTGATGAAAGATTTCGAGCGGTCGAGGGGATACCAGAAAACGACGACATCGCCCCGGGAAATCGGCTCGAAGCGATAAATAATTTTGTTGATGAAGATTCGCTCATTATCCGAAATGAGCGGGGCCATGCTGGTGCCCTCCACTTTTACGGGCTGGTAGAGGAACACGATGATGACCACGGCGAAACAGAGAGCGAGGAAAAGATCGCGCGACCAGACGCGCAACTCGCGGTGGAAATGGCTGGGCTCTCGCGCAGGCGCGCCGTTTGTCAGGGCGGGTTTCTCAATTTCCGGCATTTCGATGGCTCAAAGAGTATTTATACCATGCTATTCGGGCGGAACCAACGAGCGAGTGTTGATGGCATGGAAATTCGTGGTGGCGCACCTCTATTCCGAATAGTTAGATGCGGGGAGGAGGCGCGCGAGTTTGCTGGGGACGGCGCGACATATTTGGTTTTCATAGAATAGTTGAAAAGAGTCTTAAACGCAGAGGCCTGCCTACCGGCAGGCAGGCGCAGAGGACGCGGAGAAGAATCCGTGCGCGGAAAGCAAACCGTTGCAGATGGCTAGGTCTATTGCACTGGATACGGATCCTTCGCTCCGCTCAGGATGACAACCCAAAACAAGTGGATGACAAACTAAGAATTGCCCGCGGAGAGAATTTCTCGCATCCCGGGAGAAAAGCTACATTTTGTTCCAATTGAAGAGCTGGAAGTCGCGGCTGACGCCGAAGGTGAAACCGGCGCGCGGATCATTTTTGGTGAGGCCCGCGACGCCCGCGAAATCCCACACGAGGCCGCTGGCGAAGATTTGGAGACCGAGCCGTGCCTGCCCAGTGCTGTTTGTGCCCACGAGTCCGGTATTGATGGCGCGGATTGACTGGCGCCCGGCGACCTCACCCAGAACCGTGACACGCCGATTGATTGGATAGCGGAACGCCGCACCGTAAAGGGTTTCGTCGTTCTGCGAATAGAGGGCGTTCGGGGAGGTGAGGATGGCGAGGCCGAGATCGCCGAACACATCCAGCTTGCCAAAATGCTTTTCGATGATGCCCTCGCCATAAATATTCGAGGCGTTGGGGCCGATGCCGCGCGCCTGATTCGAGTTCGGCATGCCGTAACCAAACCGCATCGCAAAAGCCGGCCGGTGGTCCCCCTCATCCAGCAAATGGATTTTCGTCCACATGGAGAAATCGCCGATGTCGTTCGTGGAATTCGCGCCGGGAAGATTCAGCGCGACGAACGACGCGCCCTGACTTTTGATGCTGAGAAATTCCTGAATCATGCCCTGGATTTGAACTTCGACGATGCGGCCCAATCCCATGCGAAGGTTTACGACGCCGACGTTTGTGAGATCACCGTTGAGGCCGGAGAGGGGAAACGTCTCGTCCTGGAGAAAATCGAATCCTACTTGTGCGCGGATGGAGCCGGGGGCGATGACTTCGGCGTCGGAGGTTTGCAGCGGGCGGTCCTGGGCGCGCACGGGGATTGAGATGGCGAAGAGAGACAGGATCGCGCACGCTGCGAGAAGGAATCGGCGCGGTTTAGAAAGGCTGCCGAGTTTTGATGCGAGGCTCATGTGAGAAGTGAATTTTGTGGCGATTTAGATTGATCCTTCACTGCGAGCCGATCAAACGCATCGGCTCTCCGTTCAGGATGACAACGTAAACCTAACAGATGACAACCCTAAACCTACTTGCTCCTTAAGCCGAACCAGTATCGTAAGACAGTCCGGGTCAGTCGCCAAGAGCATAGTTTATGGAGGCGAGGGCGGCGGTGACAGCGGTCTCAGTGCGCAGGATTGTGTGGCCGAGCGAGGCTTCGGCGAAACCGGCGACGGCGGCCATAGCGAATTCCTCGCCGGTCCAGCCGCCTTCGGGGCCGATGGCGAGCACGGCTTCGCACGGGGCTTCAAGGGAAAAGGCGCTGACTAATTTGCTGAGGACGACGCGCAGGGGAAGAGCGTCGCGCCTTTCGGAGAGCAGGATTCGCGCGGGGCTCAGAATCCCCGGAGCGACTGCTTGCTGGACGTTTTCATGTGCATCGCGCTGAAGACCTGCCTGATGGAAAGCTCCGAGGGGAGATGAGATCGCTTTTAGCGCAGGCGGACGCAAACGTCGAGCCTGTTGCGCGGATTCAAGGAGGATTTTTTGCCAGCGCGCGGCGCGTTTGGCGGCAGCGGCTACGAGCGCTTTCTCGCTCCGCGCGGCGGAGAGCGGGACGATCGTGCTGACGCCCAATTCCGTTGCTTTTTCGAGCGCCCACTCAAAGCGGTCAAACTTCACGACGCTCAGCAGGAGCGTGCATTCGAGGCGACTGGATTCGCCGGGTGAGAGTTCACCTGGTGCGATTTCCGCAGACGCAGAATCTGGCGGCGGATCTTCCAACTCGAACTCGACTTCGTCGCGCGCGACGCGGACGATTCGGGCGAGGCGGACGCGCGTGCCGTCGCTTAGTTCATACACTTGTCCCGGCTCGGCGCGGAGCACGCGCGCGAGGTGATGAGCGGCTTCGCCGCGGAGGAAGGCGGTGCCATTCTCGAATTTGTCCGTGAAAAATCGACGCCGCATAGAATCCGCGGACGAGATTACCTGAAGCTAGCCGAAGATGTCTTTCACTTTTTCAAAGAAAGTTGAGTTGCGCTCGGCGGGGCGGTTTTCCGCGGGGAGCGACTCCGCCAGTTGGGTCAATAGCTTGCGCTGGTCGCGCGTGAGCTTTTGGGGCGTGACGACCTTCGCGGTGAAGTAGATGTCGCCCTTACCGCCGCCATGCGGGTCCGGCAAGCCCTTCCCTTTTAGGCGAAACGTTGTGCCGGTCTGTGTGGCTTCGGGGATGTGCAGGCGCTCTTCTTCGACGAGGCCGGGCACGGCGATGTCGTCACCGAGCGCGGCCTGCGCGATGCTGATGGGAATCGTGGCAAAGAGATCCGTGCCACGGCGCTCGAAGAAATTGTGTTCTTTGACTTTGAGAAAAACGTAGAGGTCGCCGGAAGGAGCCCCGGGAGTTCCGCGTTCGCCTTCATTCGGGATGCGCAGGCGAGTGTCAGAATCCACGCCGGCGGGGATGCGCAGCTCGATTGTTTTCTGGCGCTCGACTTTGCCTTCGCCGTGGCAATTGGGGCACCGCTCGCGGATCATCTGGCCGGCGCCCTTGCAGTTCGGACAGGTGCGGGAAATGCTGAAGAAGCCCTGCTGGTAATGAAGCTGACCGCGGCCGCGGCAGGTTTCGCACGCGGCGATGCCGGTTCCGGCTTTCGCGCCGGTGCCGTTGCACGCTTCGCAGAATTCGAGGCGCGGGACTTTTATCTTTGTGGTGACGCCGCTGACGGCTTCTTCAAACGAGAGCGTCATGTCATAGCGGACGTCAGCGCCGCGCTGCTGGCGGTTCCTGCCGCGCTGGCCTCCACCGCCGCCGAAAAGATCCTCGAAACCGAAAAAGTCGCCGAAGATATCCTGAAATTCCTCGAAGATGGTGTGGTTGAAGCCGGGATTGCTGCCCATGCCGGAGACACCCGCATGGCCGAAGCGATCGTAGGCGGCGCGCTTCTGATCATCGGAGAGGACGCTGTAGGCTTCGGTGGCCTCGCGGAATTTTTCTTCCGCGGCGGATTTATTTTCGGGATTGCGGTCGGGATGCCATTTCAGCGCGGCCTTGCGGTAAGCGGATTTGATTTCTTCCGCGGCGCTCGTGCGCGAGATGGCGAGGACTTCGTAGTAGTCGCGTTTCTGGTGGCGTGTGGGCATCGCTGGGCTCAGTTTTGGTTTTTGTGAGATGCGGCCGCGGGAGCGGCGGCGACTCGTACGGTCGCCGGGCGCAGCACGCGTCCATGAAATGTGTAACCGGGCTGCAGCACCTCGATTACTGCTCCATCTTCGTGCTCGTCCGTTTCCACGCGCTCGATGGCCATGTGGACGTGCGGGTCGAACGGTTTGCCGTGCGCGTCAATGCGCTCGAGGCCCTGCTTCGCGAGCGCTTCCCAGAGCTGCTTGTAAATCAGCTCGAAGCCCTTGCGATAGTCTTCGTAAGCGGGATCGTCGTGCACGGCGAGCGCGCGCTCGAATCCGTCGAGCACGGGGAGGACGTGCTGGATGAAATGTCCCATGACGCGGCGCGATTCTTCGTGGCGCTCGCGCTCGGTGCGCTTGCGGAAATTTTCAAAATCGGCCTGCCGACGGACGAGCGTGGCCTTCAGCTCTTCTTTTTCGGCTTCGAGCTTCGTGAGGCGCTCGTCGAGCGGAGATGGATCGCCAACGGGATCCGCGGCCGCGGCTCCGGCAGCGTTCTCCTGCGGATCTTGATACCCGTCTTCCTTTTTGTGATGCGGGGCCGTCACGATTTTCAACTCCGATTTAAATTTCAACTACTACGCAAACTTCAACTTTTTTCCAAGGTTTCGCTGAATATTCGCGCGACATAGGCGACCGCGGTGATGGCGCGCTCATACTGCATGCGCGTGGGGCCGAGAACTCCGAGAGAGCCCTGCACGTTGTCCCGCAACGAATAAGATGCGCTGATGAGCGCAAGGTTATCGCCGCCGGCGGCGATTTCGTCGAGGCCGATTTGCACCAGCACCGGCTCGGGCGAATCAATGCAGTGGTTCAAAAGCGCGACGAGCGTGTGCTTTTCTTCGATAGCCGCGAGCAAATCCTGTAATTGACTCTGGCTGGCGATTTCAGGCGCCGCCGCAATTTGCGCCGCGCCTTCCACGACCACCTGGCGCGCGGAGGTGTCCGCCAAAAGATTCGGGCCGCACAGCGCGAGAGCGGCGGCGGCAAGACCGTCGTAACGCTCGCGCTCGTCGGCGAGACGCGCGAGCAGGTCTTCGCGGATGGCGCGGAGCATCCAGCCCGCGTAATGGCGGTTCACGTATTCGGCGGTGCGATCGAGCTCGTCCTGCGCGAAGGAGCGTTCGGTGTGCACAATTTTGTCGCGCGTTGCGCCACCCGGGCCGATGACGACGGCGAGGATGCGGTGGTCGGGCAGCAGCAGGAAGCGAATGTGGTCAACCACTGCTTTACCGATTGGCGGCGCAACTACAATTCCCAATCCGCGGGAGATTTTTGCGAGGACGCGGCCGGCGCGCTCGGCGATTTCTTCGGGGTTCTGCGCGGCGGCAAGTTCGGTGCGGATCCACTGCTCGTCTTCGGTGGTGAGCTTCGCTTGCGCGGAAACCATCTGCGCGAAGAGGCGATACGCGGCGGCGGTGGGGACTCTGCCGGCCGAAGTGTGCGGCTGCATGAGGAATCCGCCCTCTTCGAGGTCGGACATGACGTTGCGCACAGTTGCGGGGCTGAGCTGCTCGGCGAGGCCCTTGGAGATGGCGCGCGAGGAGACAGGCTCGCCCGTCTCGATGTAAGTGCGCACCAGGTCCGCCAGAATTTGGCGGCTGCGGCGTTCGTGCAGGTCAGTGTCGCGCATTATGCGTGGGGGATTTCCCCTGATTTCATTGTAAGCAGGGCGTCAAGAGGACGCAACAGCGGCGGCGTTTGATAGTGTCTCAGTTTGAATTTTCGCGAGGGCGGCCGAAAAACAAGACATAGCCGTCGGCATCTTCGAGCTCGAAGCCACGCAGGCCGTCATTGGTATCTTTGAGCGGTACAGAAAAGGTCACACCACGCGACGTAAACTCGGCCGCCAGCGCATCCGGATCGGGCACTTGGACGTAAGCGTCCCATCCCGCCCATGGGTGGCGCTTGCGGTTTGGGAGCGGTTCCACGCCGACCGACTTGACGAAGATCATCGCTCCATCGCGGAGCACAATCGCAAAAAATGGGTCGCGATCGGGCTGCTGATAGGTGACGTCAAAACCGAGCATATCGCGATAGAACGATGTTGCCGCTGTGACGTTCCGCACGATGAAGCACGGTGAAATGCCGGGTATAGCTGGCCGTGCCATGCAAGGTCTCCTTTGGGCATGGGATCAAATCCTAGCAAGGTCGCATGCGGATTCATCCGGGTGAGAAAGTCAATTTGAGACACAACCGGAGTTAGAGTTTCAATTGCACATGATTGATGCGGTGAAGCCTGATGCCATATCACAGGTAACTGAGCCATTTCGATTTCCGCGTGGCACGCAACTGCGCGTACCAACGACAGGGGAAATAGAGCAGGGCCACGCAGATCGCGTATACCGCGTAAAGCAAGCCAAGACTCCATGTGTATCCCGCAGGCGCGGGGCCCGCAGCCATGGGATGATTGGCAAACAGCCAACTATTTATGTGGCCCTCACGAATCAGCGAGACAACGCACGCGGCAAGATGGATGAGCGGGATGTGCAGAAGATAATAGAACATCGGGACGCGGCCATACGTCACGGCAATTTGCGCAACGCTGCCGCGCCAATTTTCCGCGAGCCCTAAGACAAGGAACATTGGGCCTAGCGTCATCAGCAGGAATAAGAGCGACGCGGGATATTTTGTGGTGTTGAGAAAACTGAGCGCGGCAGGCATTGCCGGCCGCGCGAACTGCGGCGCGGGCGCGGGAGCGCCGGAGGTTTGGATCGCAACGGCGGGGACTGGAGGAGGGCTCCTCCAAGGACGCGGATCCCCGTATAGATTTGCCGCGCGGAGTAAAATGAAAAGAACAGTCAACGCCGCGCCGAGCTTTAGACAAAAAGCGCGGCGGCGATTTGGTTCCATCTTCATCACCGAACCGAACGCGTATCCGGCCATCATTACGCCAATCCACGGCACTATGACATAGAGGATGACGAGCGGCGGGCCTGCGTGGCCGATCTTGAGTTCTCCGCCGGTGCCAAAATACAAAAGATTAAGAAACCAATTCGGCCCGTCCGTACCGAACGCCCGTTCCAATGGGCCGCTGAACAGGCCGGTAAGATTGTGCAGCGCGATAATTGCCACGCCGACGGTCGCGTTCACCGAGATTGGCAGGAATACCAGCCCCGCCATGATGATCATGCACCACCCAATCATCCAGATCACGCCTGCCAGCAGATAATGGGCAAAATCGAAATTAAAAGTCCAGGCGATCCGCAGGACTGTAAGCTCAAGAAGTATGAGCCAGACGCCCCGAACCAAAAGAAATTTGGACAGGGCCGCGCGATTGGGCAGCTTGCGTCCATGCAAGAAGATTGACGTGCCGGCGAGAAACACAAACGCAGGGGCGACGAAGTGGGTAATCCAGCGGGTGAAGAAGATTCCCGGGGTCGGGCCACCCGCGGGCAGTCCTGAATACACGCGCACGTGATCTATGGCCATGAGGATCATGGCGATGCCGCGAACAAAATCCAAGGACAGGACGCGCGAGGTTGACGAGTTATTCATGACGAAGCGCGACCAAAGGATCGATGCGCGTTGCGCGGCGCGCAGGGATGAATGATGCAAGCAGGCTCACCAAAAGTACGACCGCTACGATTGCGGCGTAGTTTGCCCAATCTCCCGGCTCGACGCCGAACAGCAAGTCGGCGAGCAGAGGCGACATAGCGAGAGACATCAAAACGCCGGCAACCAGGCCGAGCAAAACGGGTTTGAGGCTGTTTGCAAGAACCATTCTCATGACTTCGGCGCGACCCGCTCCAATCGCCATGCGAATTCCAATTTCGCCGATGCGCTGCGAAACGGAGTAGGAGAGGACGCCGTAGATGCCGATGCACGCGAGGAGCAACGCGATTGCGGAAAGCGATGCCGCGAGCAATGACGCAAAACGGCTTTGCGAGCGCGCGCGGGTGACGTTCTCTGAAAGTGGCGCAATGTTTGAAACCGGCATGGTCCTATTCAGGAGGGCAACCTGCGCCCGCGCGAGTGAAGAGAGATTCGGGACGACGCCCGCAGTGCGGATCACAATGGACATCGGCCGCGGCGCGAGTTGAAAGGGCACGTAGACTTGCGGCCGGACGATAGCGGTGAGGGAATGGAATTGGATGTGTTGAACGACGCCCACGATCGCGGCCCAGCCCCGCTCAAATTGATACGGACCTTTCGGCGAAAGAGAAATATTCAGTTTCTTGCCGATGGCGCCGCCATCCGGCCAGAGCTGCTTCGCGAGAACATCGTCAATGATGGCGACATGTTCGTGCGCCGCGTCGTCGAGTTCGGTGAAATCGCGGCCTGCGATCAGAGTTGCGCCGATGGTCGCGAAATATCCGGGCAGGATGGAACGATGGTCGGCCATGACGGTGTTCTGCTGCTCCGGCGGAGCGCCTTCTTTCCAATAGTAGTCGTACCAGTTGGCGGCGCTATCGAGCGGAAGATGGGAAACCGCGGCGACGGATTGAACGCCGGGGAGCGCCGAAAGATTCTGGCGCAACTGGCGGAGCATTTCGTATTTCGGCGACGGAATTTGAAAGCTGAAAATATTTTCGGCGCGGAAGCCGGGGTCCACGCGCAGGACGTTCACAAACGTGCGAACCAGAAGGCCCGTGCCGATGAGTAGGACGAATCCCAAAGCGATTTCGGCTGAAACAAGAAACCTATTCCACCCGCGCCCGGTCTTACCCGCCGAGCGATTTGATTCTTTGAGGCTCCGCGCCAAATCGAGGCGGCTTGCGGAGAGAACCGGCGCGATTCCGAACAGAGCGCTTGTGAAAATTGAGACAGCGAAAGTAAACGCCAAGACTTTGGCGTCGAGATTGACGCCGCCGAAATTTGCGAGCGACGGCGGACGAGCCGCGAGGATTGCGCGCAGCGCGGCCCACCCGATACCCAACGCGGCAAGGGCTCCGAGGAAAGCGAGCAAGGCGTTCTCCGTCAAAAGTTGACGCACGAGCCTTCCGCGGGATGCGCCGAGCGCGGCACGCACCGTCATTTCGCGGGTGCGCCCCGCGGCTCGGGATAAAAGAAGATTCGTGACGTTCGCCGAGGAAATCAGGAGGACAAAGCCGACGCCGCCGAAGAGAAGGAGCAAAGTGCGTCGGACGTCGCGGACAACGTCATCCTGCAAAGGAAAAACGTAAAGGCGAAATGTCGAGTGGTCCGCGCCCACGCCCAACAATCGAATTTGAGCGGCGGCGGAATCGGCGTCCTGCCGCGCGCGCGCAAGATTGCTTCCGGGACGCAGGCGACCAATCAGGTGAAGATAGCCGGGGCCGTTTGGATCCGAAGCGTCAACGAATACCGGATAGAAGACGTCGACAATTGGCGGAAAGCTGGCGTCGCCGGAGAAAATAAATTTGAAATCCCTGGGCATTACGCCGACAACCACGGCAGAGCCTGTGCCGCTGCGGATGGACTTGCCGATGATGGCGGGGTCGGAGCCAAATCGGCGCACCCACACGCCATGCGAGATCACGACGCCCCATGGCGCTTTGGGCGCTTCATCTTCGGGGCCGAAGAAGCGGCCCAGCTCCGGGCGGGCGCAAAGCAGAGGGAGAAAATTGGTGGTGACGAAGCCGACCTTTACTTGTTCCGGTTCACCTTCGCCGGGGAGTGAGCCGTTGGTGACCCAAATGCCGGCCACCTGATCAAATTCCTTTGTGCGCTGGCGGATTTGGTAGAGCTGAAATGCCGACGCGGGGGCGCGGGTCGCGTTTCCCACACCGACCAAAACGGTGGTGAGGCGATCCGAATCCGGATACGGAAGAGGGCGCAGCAGGACCGCGTTAACAACGCTGAAGATGGCGGTGTTCGCGCCGATGCCAATCGCGAGAGTCAGGATGGCGACCGCTGAAAAGCCGGGCGACTTGCGCAACATGCGGGCGGCAAAGCGCAGGTCTTGAGAGAGCGTGTCGAGAAGATGTACGCCGCGCTCTTCGCGGCATTCCTCTTTGGCGCGATCCATTGCACCGAATTCGAGGCGCGCGCGGCGGAGCGCTTCTTGGCGAGACACTCCGCGGCGGATTAAATCTTCCGTATACGCTTCGATGTGAAAGCGAAGCTCGGCGTCCATTTCGCTTTCCATGCGAGAGCGCAAAAAGGTTGCGCGCAACCAGGAACGGAGGCGGCTCGAAAAAGTCATACTTCCTCCGGAGTGGAATGAAGAATTCCGGCGATTACGTCGGCCATGGAGTTCCACTTATCGGCCTCGGTTTGCAGTTTGCGCTTTCCCGATGCGGTGAGCCGGTAGAACTTAGCCTTGCGATTGTTTTCCGATTCGCCCCATTCGGCGGCGATCCAGCCGTTGTGTTCGAGGCGGTACAGCGCGGGATACAAAGATCCTTGTTGAATTTGGAGGCGATCCCTGGAGATCTGCTGGATGCGGAGGAGAACACCATAGCCGTGCAGGGGGCCGAGGGAAATGGCCTTGAGGATCATCATATCGAGCGTGCCGGGAAGCAGGTCGGGTTGTTTGACCACGGAGCGGTTCTCCTAGGTGGGCTAGGAATATAATGCGGGTCTCCTAGTCTGTCAAGGAGAAGCGTAAGGCAGCCCTAGAACAAACCGGGCATGCCGCTGCATCCCAGCCTGAGAGGACTTTCGCAGGGTCTCCGACTTCAAGCGTCGGCGAAGCGATCAACTACTCGCCGCCGGCGCCGTCGGTGTCAATTTGGGCGCGCTGGAGGCGGTCGGAATAGTCAATGTAAAGAGTTTTCCATTCGGAATAGAAATCGAGCGCGGCAGTGGCGGCTTCGCGATGGCCATTGCCGGTTTGCTTGGCGCCGCCGAAAGGCAAGTGCGTTTCGGCGCCGATGGTCGGAGCGTTGACGTAAACAATTCCCGTTTCGAGTTCGCGCATGGCTTTGAAGGCTTTGTTGACGTCGCGCGTGTAGATGGAGGCCGAGAGGCCATAGCTCGAGCTGTTTGCGATATCGATTGCCTGGCCAAAGCCGTCGAATGGAATTACGGCGACGACGGGGCCAAAAACCTCTTCGCAAGAGATGCGCATCTTGGGATCGGCGTCCGTGAAGACCGTGGGCTCGTGGAACCAGCCTTTGGCGAGCGGGCCTTTGTCGAGGCGGTGGCCGCCGCAGGCGAGCTTCGCGCCTTCGTTGCGCGCGATGTCCACGTACTCCATGGTCTTTTTCAGCGCAGCTTCGTTGATCACCGGGCCCATTTCGGTGGCGGGGTCGAGACCGTCACCGACGCGCAAGGCGCGCACGCGCTCGACGAAGCGCTCAACAAATTCTCCGTAAATTTTTTTGTGGACGGCGAGACGGCTGGCCGCGGTGCAGCGCTGGCCGGAGGTGCCGAAGCCTCCCCACACGGCGCCTTCGACAGCGAGATCGAGATTGGCGTCGTCCATCACGACGATGATGTTCTTGCCGCCCATTTCGAGGGTGCACTTCTTGAAGGTGGGCGCGCAGGCCTCGCTGACGAGGCGGCCGACTTCGCTCGAACCGGTGAAGCTGATGAGCGAGACTCCGGGATGGCTGACCAGCGGCGCGCCTGCGGAGAGGCCGTCGCCCATGACGATGTTGACGACGCCGCGAGGGAGGCCGGCTTCGTCGAGCGCTTGCACGAAGCTATAGGCCGAGAGCGGAGTGTCTTCGGCAGGCTTGATGACGACCGTGTTTCCGCAAACGAGCGCTGGCGTGATTTTCCATGACGGGATGGCCATCGGGAAATTCCAGGGCGTGATGAGGCCGGCGACGCCGATTGGCGCGCGGACGCTCATTGCAAATTTATTCGGAAGCTCGGATGGAGTTGTGACGCCGAACTGGCGGCGGCCTTCGCCCGCCATGTAATAGGTCATGTCAATGGCTTCCTGAACGTCGCCGCGAGCTTCGGTGAGGATCTTGCCCATTTCGCGCGTCATGTCGCGGGCAAATTCGTCTTTGCGGCGCACGAGAAGTTCGGCAGCGCGGTAGAGAATTTCGGCGCGGCGAGGCGCTGGCGTGAGGCGCCAGCTCTTATAGGCTTCAGCGGCGGAGTCCACGGCAAGATTGATGTCTTCTTCGCTGCTGGCTGCGAACATTCCGATTAGCTCGTCGGTGTTCGCGGGATTGCGGTTCTCGAGCGATTTGCCGCCGCGCGCTTCCTGCCATTCTCCGTGGATGTAGTTTTTGTAGAGCTTCGGTGCGACGGCGGTGGTCATGCTGCCTCCTGGGGATTCTCTCGTTTAAGAGTGCGGACGAACCAAGTTAACAAAGCGCTCCGCGAGCGTCAACGAAGCATCTATTGGATGATTTCAGACTAGCGGTGGGTTCCGGCGGTGGTGGACGCTGTGGACGTGGGAGTTACCGCCGGGCGCGGGGCGCCCTTCCCTGCTGTGTCGGAGCCGAGGCCGAGTTTTTGTAGAGTGAGCGCGTCAAGCTTGCCTGTTGGCGACAGGCCATTCGACTGCTGGAATTTTGTTAAGGATGAAGTGGTTTGCGCGTCCCACTTGCCAGTTGGTTCGCCGTCGTAAGCGCCTGCCTTGGCTAATGCGGACTGGATGTCGCGAATGCGGTCGGGCGTGGGCGTGGTCTGCGCCTTCACGCGCGAGGATTTTGAGCTGGCTGACTTTTTCCGCGCGCTGGACTTCGAGCCCGTCTTCGACGCAGTGCCGGAAGTTGACTTCGAGTTTGTCGCCGAGCTGTGAGTAGTTGAGGAATTTGGGCTGGATTTTTGAGATGGGGCGGAGATTGCCGGCCTTGTAGTGCTGGAGGAAGTTCCGTTAGCCGGAGGCTTGGTGGCTTGGGTTTGCGCAAAAGCCGCAGCGCACACAAGGCCGAAGCTGCCGGCGAGCAACAGCGCGCCGGCAGCCCCGTGAATCGCGTTTTGCAGTTTTAACAAAGCTACAGTTCCGCTCCTAAGCTGCGTTTACTTGTCAGAGGCCGGAACCACTCCGCCCAGCAAGGCCGTGAACTGCTGGCCGGACTCTGACGGACGCAGTACCTTGAACACAACTTCCTGCCCCGGCTTGAGTGTTGCTATCACGCGCTTGAAATCAGCGAGATTGTTGATGGGCAGCTCATTGATTTCAATGATGACGTCGCCGCGGCCGATGTTTATATCCTCCGCGAAACTGGCAGCTTCCGGGTCTCGGGAGACGACCACGCCACCCTTGGCGGTGATGTGAAGACCCTTGGCTATTTCGGGTGTCAACTCCTCCACATGGAGGCCGTATTGAGCCGCTGCCCCAGGCTCGCCCGGAGCATTTCCCTCTTCATCGTTGTTCTGAGCGCTTTCCGGGAAGAGCTTGCTCATGTCTCCAACCGCGATGATGACTTCGTGCTCCTGTTTGTCGCGGATGTAGGAGAGGCGAACTTTGTTGCCGACGGGAGTCTGAATGATCGGGTCCACGAGATCGTTGGAATTGTGGACCGCCTTCCCATTCACTTTAGTCAGGACGTCTCCCACTTTCAGGCCGGCCTTGTCCGCAGGCCCACCCAGCACGACCTGGCCAATCACAACACCATACTCCGCGCCCAAGCGGTGCAACACGACCGGATTCATGCCTTCCCTCTCGCCGAATCGGACACCAATGGAACCACGGATGACGTGGCCGTTTTGGACGATCTGGTTGTAAATGTTGATAGCGATGTTGGATGGCAGTGCAAACCCGACGCCTTCATTTCCGGTGCTGCGCGAGCCGGTGAGAATCGCGGTGTTGATGCCGATCACTTGTCCGGCCATGTCCACAAGCGGGCCGCCGGAATTGCCGGGATTGATGGCGGCGTCGGTTTGCAGAAAACGCTGGTACTGGCGGTTCTCACCCGAGAACTGGCTGCTGGGGCGATCTTTCGCGCTAATGATTCCCGCGGTTACGGTTCCGCTCAAGTTGAACGGGCTGCCGATCGCGAGCACCCAATCGCCCACCTGAACTCCATCGGAATTGCCGAGTTTTGCTGTGGGTAAATCGTGCGGGTAATCAATTTTGATCACGGCCAAATCCGTATCGGCGTCAACGCCTACGACCTTGGCGGCGTACATTTGGGTGCTGCCGTTCAACTGAACTTCAATTTTCGTGGCCTGATCCACAACGTGGTTATTGGTGAGGATGAAGCCCTTGGGGTCCACAATGATTCCCGAACCGAGACTGCGTTCGGTGCGGTCCACAGGTGCCGAATCCGGACCGTCACCGAAAAAGCGGTCAAAGTAATCCTGGTAGGGATCAGGTTCCTGTTGGGCTCTGCCATGCGGCGTTGGCGCCGGGGACGGAGACGGGGTCGTCCTTGGGGTCATGCGATGCTGGGGCACCTGGATTGTTTGAATTGTAGAAATGTTCACGACGGCGGGCTCAAGCTTGTTCACAATTCCCGCAAATGCGTTGGACATGATGACCGGGTCTGGGATGCTGAGGGTTTTTGCGCCGCCCTCGAAGAACGCTCGGCTTGCGCCAACGTGCCCGGAGATAATCGTGCCTACGATGATGCCCACTCCAAGAGTCAACGCGATAAGCGCCAGCGCGAGCGGCTTTCGCGTTTTCGACCAATTCACGAGCTCATTCATTTTCCAGCTCCTCCCACCAAGTTCGGCTTTAATCCACAGTATAACACCGCTTCGACGCCCCAAATGTTAGACGCACAAATTCCATTAACGTGAGCGGCACACGGAGTACTACCCGCGTGCCGGATTCCTTAGTAGTACCGAAAGTACTCAATCTGAAGCTTGCTCACATACTTAGATGAGAGTTTTCAGGATTGCGTTGCGTCAAAAAGGATTGCGTGAAAGGCGTTGAAAGAAAAGGCGTTGCGTGAGACATTGCGCGGCGGACGGTGTCTGCTACAATAAAACTTCCAACATGCCCGCACGCACGATGTACGAAAAAATCTGGGAAGCGCACGTGGTGTCCCAGCCGCCCGAGCAGCCTGCACTTATCTACATTGACCGGCACTTAATTCACGAAGGCACCTCGCCGCAGGCATTTGCGGGGCTGAAAACTGCCGGGCGCAAAGTGCGCCGCCCTGACCTGACGTTTGCGGTGATGGATCACTCCGTGCCGACAATTACGAAGGATCGTTTTCTGCCCATTGTAGATGCGGACGCCCAGGGGCAATTCGTCGCGCTGGAACGCAATTGCAAGGAAACCGGCGTTCGATTGTTTGACATGCACAGCGCGAACCAGGGGATCGTTCACATCATCGGGCCGGAGCTGGGGATTACGCAGCCGGGTCTGACGATTGTTTGCGGCGACAGCCACACTTCCACGCACGGCGCGTTTGGCGCGCTGGCATTCGGAATCGGGACGAGCGAAATCGAGCATGTGCTGGCGACGCAGTGTCTCTCGTCATTTAAATCGAAGACGATGCATGTGGTGGTGAGCGGCAAGCGCGCGCGCGGCGTGGCGGCGAAGGACATCATTCTGGCGATCATCGGGAAGATCGGGATCGCCGGAGGAACCGGGCACGTTTTTGAATACGCGGGCGAGGCAATCCGCGAGCTTTCGATGGAAGGGCGCATGACGATTTGCAACATGTCCATCGAAGGCGGCGCGCGGGCCGGGATGGTGGCGCCGGATGAAACGACATTTGCTTATTTGGAAGGGCGTCCATTTGTGCCGCGCGGCAAGGATTATCAAGAAATAGTGAATCAGTGGAAAACGCTGCCTTCGGATTCGGGCGCGAAATTCGATTCGGTGGTCGAACTCGATGGCGCGAAGCTCGCCCCGCAGATTACCTGGGGGACGAATCCGGGGATGGTGGCACCGGTGACGGCGGCGGTGCCGGACCCCGGCTCGTACAAGGATCCGGAGGATCAACAGGCGGTTGCCCGCGCGCTGGAATATATGGGACTTAAGACCGGCACAAAGCTGGTGGACGTGCCGGTGGACCGCGTGTTCATCGGCTCATGCACGAATTCGCGGATGGATGATTTGCGCGTGGCGGCGCAAGTTGTGGCGGGAAAACACATCGCGAAAAATATCAAGGGCGCGCTGGTGGTGCCCGGGTCGCGCGTGGTGAAGGCCGCGGCAGAAAAAGAAGGGCTGGACAAAATTTTCACCGACGCGGGATTCGAGTGGCGCGACGCCGGGTGCAGCATGTGCATCGGGATGAATTCCGACGTACTGCCGTCAGGCGAGCGGTGCGCCAGCACGTCAAATAGAAATTTTGAAGGGCGCCAGGGCAAAGGCGGGCGGACGCATCTGGTGAGTCCGATGATGGCGGCTGCGGCTGCGATTGCGGGACACTTTGTGGATGTGCGCGAGCTGGATATGGCGCGCGTGGAGTAAGGATGAAACCCTTCAGCACACACACGGGATTGGTTGCGCCACTGAATCGCGTGAACGTGGATACCGACCAGATGATCCCGAAGCAGTTCTTGAAGGCGCTGACGCGCGAGGGATTCGGAAGAGTCCTATTTTATGATTGGCGATATCTTCCGGGGGAAAAACCGAATCCGGAATTTGAGTTGAATTTTCCGCGGTACAAAGGCGCGTCTGTGCTGCTGGCGCGCAATAATTTTGGGTGCGGCTCAAGCCGAGAGCACGCTCCGTGGGGAGTGCTGGACTACGGATTCCGCGTGATCATCGCGCCGAGCTACGCCGACATTTTCTACAACAATTGCTTTAAGAACGGAATTCTGCCGGTTACATTAACTGACGCGCAGGTGGATGAACTTTTTCGCCGCACCGACGCGACCGTGGGATACCAGCTTACGGCTGATCTGCCGAACCAAGTCGTTACCGATGCGACGGGGCTGAAGTTTTCATTCGAGATCGATCCGTTCCGGAAGAAGTGTTTGCTGAAGGGGCTGGATGATATCGGGCTGAGCCTCGAACACGAGCCGGACATCACCGCGTTTGAGAAGAAGCGCAACCCGCACGTGTCGCAATTCGCGGCGGTGGATATGAAGGCACCGCAGGCCTGAACACTTTCCCACCGCTCAGTTTTGCTTGTGCGCCGAAGTTTTCAACGACAGAATAAATAATTCGGGGTCCAATTCGACTTTGTGGGGCATGGCGGGAACCTTGACCGTGAAAGGAGTTTCTTTGCCCAGAACCGCAATCGTCCCGCGCGCACCTTTGTTTTGCCCGTAAGCCAAGACCAGGGGTATGGGCATAAACCACTTTTCGTTTTCCGGGATGTTTTCCTGATAGAGAGTTCCACTCAAAATGGCGCTGCCGTCGGATTGCGGTTCGAGATGATATTCGAGGCGGTAAGAAGGCAGCTCCGCGGAATAGACCCATTGGCGGAAGAACCATCCGAGGTCGGCCAGTTCGTATTTCTTCGCAATCTCGGTGGATGGGAAATGCTCATTAGCTACCGCCAGGAAATCTTCCGTGCTGGCCTCCTTGCCCTGAAAGCGCTGAACGAAATCTTTCATCATGTCGAAGAAGGGTTTGTCGTTGCCGGTTTCGGGATCGGTGAAGAGGAAATGCAACATACGAATAACGAGCGCCGCTTTGTTGACCACCACTTGTTGGAATCCGTTTAACGTCTGTAACGTATTCAGCCGGTGGCCGAGAATCATTGGGCCGATATTTGCCACCACTCCCGAGCCCAGACCGTTTTGTTTGACAGGGGCGGCCCGCAGAAACAGGTGCATCGTGTCAACTTCGTCCACCAGTGAATGAATCTTGTCGCGCTGACCCATGTAAAGCATCCCAAAATATTTTGTGAATCCCTCATTCAACCATTCGTCGCGATAAGAGCGAATGGAAATATCACTTCCAAACCACTGGCGGGCTACGCCATGGGCGATAAACGCCAGGCGAGCCGCACTAGCACCCCAGGAAAACTGGTAATCAATGGCGGATGCGGGAAGAAAAAGCATCGTGGCAATCGACCGAGAGCTTGAGAGGGCGGTAACCGACGCCACATCGGATCGCGGCGCGAGGTTGCAGACATAAACGCCGTGAAGGATGTCATAGGGGAAGTCTCCCAATTGTGCGCTTAGATACTGAATATCGTTGCTCATCTCCGCGGCGATAAAATCATGGTTCGGGGCCATCGACCTGCCATTCGGACTCACGGCCCAGTAATAGTCAAAGGGCACTTTGGTCTCTTCGCCTTTAAAGGGCTTCTTGTAATTTCTGTAAAGCCCGATGCCATAAGCGATATCGGGGATGGGGACATTAATGTCCCATTCGGAAGCGATAAGGCCCTTGCGCGCCGAAGGGCGATCTCCGTTAAAGGTGCCTGCGGCAACCGTCGTCTGTGATTTCTTGTGATTGATCACCAGCCGGTAGGTGGATCGTTGGTAGAAGCCGTGGCGGGGATACCAGCTATCGGAAAGCGGCATCATGCAAATACTGTAGGTCGCGCCCGTGTAGACTTGCTTGCCTTCCAGCCGAAGGGCGATTGTGAACTTTTGCCCGCGCATCGCGGACTTCGGAAGAAATATTGTGAGGGTGCAATCCCAATCCTCCTGGATGAAGTCGAGCGGCTTCCCGTCCGCTCCATTAACGAACTTGAGACGCATAGAATCATGGAGCCGCACATCGTTGAATACGCCCAGATCTTCGTTAAGCTCGAACTGAACCACATTTAGATTGTCTTGAAGAACTTCGATGTCCATTCGATCCGTATACTTGAGCCACTTTCCCGGGTCGCTTAAATCCAGATCGAAGTCATGGCGGTGGACAGAGACTTGATCGAAAATGTCCGAGTACGGAACGATTCCACTGGCGTAATCCTGAAGAGAATAGAAAGCCATCCACAGTTCGTTTCGATACACCAATTCGTTGTAACGGAAGATGACGCCTTTCTCCCCGGCGGTGAGCCGAAATACAGCCGTGGGAATGCGGGATTGAGGATCGAGTACAAAGTTGAACTTTCCACGGTGACCTTTGTCGAATTGCGCGATGAAAACGCCGGGACGTTCGTTGTTGAGGAGGGAGACGGAAAGTCGTCCGGCGATGTTGGCGCCGGATTCCTTCAGAATTTGCGGATGGAAGTTCGTTGCCAGCCTTTGGGCTTCGGGGCTTAAAGTTACGTCAGCGGGCGTCGTGTTGCTTTGAATGACCTGGTAGGTGTCGTCCGTGAAGCACAAGACTGCCGTTCTAAAATCGGACTCCATGTCGGGCGCATTCAGAAGCCTCTTTACATTGTCCTGCTCGAATTTGTTGTCAGGCGGGTCGGCGTGAAACTTCCCTTCTCCGATGAAGACCGCTTCGTAGATTCGTCCACCGATGGGGAGGGAAAAATAGAAGATGCCGCTCGAAAACGTCATTTCTGCGCGATCGACGTGGATTACAAGATTATTCGCTGTGGATCGTTTGCCTCCCAATTGAAAAGTGCGCAAGGCTTTGTACATTTTCTTGGCGTCGAGCGGCGTTGTCTGTTGAGCTGATGCAGTTGAAATCAAAGGGGACACGCAGGCGAATACTAAGAGAGCTAAGGCGAGTCGGAATGCTGGGCGCACGTGTGCCTCCGGACTATTTCATCCGAGCAATTATTAGATACTAAAGATTAATAAAATCGCATAACCCAATTATATGCTTCCGCGCCCAGTTTGGTTAGAGCGGATTGACCGGGCCGGGGGATTCCGCGGCGGCGGGGGCGGGACCTTTCATTTCGGCGAGGACGATGCCAGCGAGGATAAGCGCTGCGCCGATGAGGGCGCGTGTCGAAAGGCGCTCGCCGAAAAAAAGGAACGATGTGAGGCCGGCGAACACCGGTTCGAGGCTGAAAAGAATCGCGGTGTGCGACGGCGAAGTGTGTTTCTGCGCCCAGACCTGCACCGAGAATGCGAATGCGGTTGCGAATGCGGCAGTGACTACCAGCGCGAGGAGAAGTTCCGGTGTAAGGCGGAAGCGGAATGGCTCCAAGTGCGTGAGGGTGACAATTGGCAGCGCGACGAGCGAGAGCGCCATTGTCGCGGCCACTTGATGAAAGCTGAGCGCACCGACGGAATATTTCGGGCTGAAGTGGCCGACGAAAAGAATGTGGAGCGCGAAGGCGACAGCGCAGCCGCCGACGATTAAGTCACCGTGATTCAAGCCGGTGAGGCCGGACTTGGGGACGGTGAGCAAGTAAAGTCCCGCGAAAGCTGATGCCGCGCCCGCCCATACCCATGGGCCGATGCGCGATTTCCAGAAAATTCCGTGAAGGATCGGCACCATCACAACGCTTGAGCCGGTGATGAACGCGGCTTTCGAGGGCGTGGTGCTGAGGAGGCCGACGGTTTGGAAAACGTAACCGCTGAACATCAGCAGGCCAAGCGAAGCGCCGGCACGGATTTCGGCGCGCGTGGTTTTCTGCAGAGGGCGCCAGAAAATCGCGGCCATCAGCGCCGTGGAAATAACGAAGCGCGTAGCGATGAAGGCAAAGACGGAGGCGTCACGGAGAGCCCCTTTTACGAGAACAAACGTCGCGCCCCAAACGAGCGTGCAGGCGGCGAGGGCGAGGTCAGCTTTGAGTCGAGTGGACATTGCGCGCGTAGTTTAGAGGCGCAGGCGAAGATGGGCAAGGGTGGCGGCTCAGCTCTAGGGTATTCAGCAGTTTTCTATGGCGTGTTCCTTGCTCTTAGCCGAAGTAATGAAAATCTCTCCACCATACCTCCCAACCGTCCTTGGGCGGCCCGCAAACATAAATGTCTGGATGCTCGCGCGTCTCTTCGTTGAGGATTCCGTAGGGATTCGTTTCATGTCCCGCGACCTTGCAGGAGTAGAAATTCTCCTCGACAAACTTGCGCCACAGACCAAGCACGATCAGCGTTTGCGGCGGAGGATTGCCGTAACCGCGCTGCCACACGGAATTTACGCCGCTGATGGCCTGGGGCAAACCGTATGAAGCGCCGTAAAGATTTATCGCGCCGACTTCGCCGTAATTTGCGGCGAGGATGGCGAAGTTCGCGCGTTCGGCTGGAGATAAGGAATCGCGGACGCGGGAAACTTCCCGGACGAGTTCCTGCCAGCCGACCTCCTCGCGCAGATCTTCATTATGAATGATGGCGAAATTGTGGGGCGAATCGAGTGGCTGAAGCGGAATGGCGAAAGCGACGGAGATGGCAAGGCCAATAGTCAAGGCCGCGAAGGTTGTGATGCGGACGGTGCGCGACCATCCGCGCGAGAGCGAGGCGATCCAGCGCTCTTCCATTACGGCGCCGGCGGCGAAAAGCATGGGATAAGCGGCAGCGACATAGTAGAAGCGTCCTTTCGCGACGAAGAAAATTGCAAAGGTGATCGCGTACATCCAGCCGAGCACGCGGTAGCGCTTCCCTTCAGATTTGAAGAAATAGAAATAGAATCCGGCGAGCCAGATGGGGACGGTCATCACATTCGTGCAGGCAAGGAATTGATATTTCAGGAAGCCTGTGGCGCGGCCTTCGCCGACGTCGCGCGTGTGGATGTGCTTCAGAAAATCGAGAGAGATGAAGTGGTGCCGGATTTGCCAGATTAAGTTGGGAAGAAAAATCAGCAATGCGAGAACGGCTCCCGAATAGATCCATGGACTTTTTAAATAGCGGCGCGCGGGAGTGAGAAGAAGCGCGGCGGCGAGGCCAGCGACGAAAAATACGATTGCGTATTTCGTTTGCATGCCGATACCGATCGCCGCGCCGATGGCGAGCCACCAGCGCGGGTTCTCGGATTTCAGCAGGCGGATCACGAAGTAGGCGATGAGCACCCACCACAAAGTGTCAAAAGAGGTGTATTGGAATTCCGTTCCTTCAAACATGATGAGCGGGGAGATGGCGACCGCGAGCGCGGCGACGACCTGCGCGAGGCGCTTGCCTCCAAGCTCGTGCGCCATCAGTCCGCTGAAGACTACGACGATGCCTTGCGTGAGCGCGGAGAAAAAGCGGAGCCACGTAAGTGAGTTGCCGAACAAAAGCATGGAGACGCGCTCGATGAACGGCGTGAATGGCGGATAGGCGACGAAGCCCCAGTCGAGATGGCGGGCGTCGTCAAGCACCTGCAATTCGTCGCGGTGAAAACCGTAGCGTCCATTGGTGAGCGTGTGAAAGGCGACGAAGGCAAGGGCGATCAGGCTGAGTGTTACCAAATCCGCGCGCACCGAATCCCGATTATTTGTTTCTTGCACCATCTGTCGCCGCTCCGTGAAACCGCAAGACTATAACCAAGAATCTTTGCAGGTCAAAAAGCCGTGCCGCGCTTGCTCCAGCGCGCGTGACAGGATACAACCGTTTCTTCGCAAACTTCTCGTCGCAAATACTGCAATGCAGCCATCACGCAAAAGCAGCTTCGTTCTACGGGCCATCGCCGTGTTTCGTTTCGCGAAGGCGATCGTGCTTATTCTTGCAGGCGCGGGGATTCTGAGGCTGGTTCATCGGGATGTTGGCGCGGCAGCCGAAAGACTTGTCGAAATCCTTCACTTGAATCCGGGCAACCACTATTTGCTGCGCGGGATCTCGCGTGTTTCCAATCTCACAGCAAACCAATTGAGAGATATTGGACTGGCGGCATTTTTATACGCCGGGCTGTTCATCATCGAAGGAATCGGGCTGTGGAGACTGAAACGGTGGGGCGAGTGGGTGACGGTGGTGGTGACCGGCTCCCTGCTGCCCTTTGAATTTATAGCGGTGTGGCGACATCCGGAGATTCCGAAGCTTGCTGTGTTCGTGGTGAACTTGGCGATCGTCGCTTATCTTATTTTCGTGATTCGGCGCAAAGAGGCGCCTCCTTAAAACTCGGGCAGCGCGGGCGCCATCACTTGAGGCTAGGCGCCGTGAACACGGTCTTGCCGCCGACAATTGTTTGATTGACTTTGACGCCGAGAATTTTCTCTGGAGGGACCCTCGTCACATCCTCGGAAAGAATGATGATGTCAGCAAATTGTCCGGGCACAAGCTGGCCCTTCTTTCCTTCCTCGAATTCCGCGTAGGCCGAGCCGACCGTATAGGCGCGGATGCATTCGTCCATCGTGATCTTTTCTTGCGGTTGCCAACCGCCCTTCGGGTTGCCATCGGGCAATTGGCGCGTGACGCAAGCGTGTAGGCCGCGCATCGGGTTGATGATCTCGACGGGCCAGTCAGTGCCGAATGCTAGGGTGACGCCGTTGTTCAGCATTGACTTCCACGCGTAGGCGCCTTTGATTCGTTCGGGGCCGAGGCGGCGCTCGGCCCAGCGCATGTCCGTGGTTTGATGCGAGGGCTGCATTGAGGCGATTACATGAAACGAACCGAAACGCGCGAAATCTTCGGGCGCGACGATCTGCGCGTGTTCGACGCGGTCGCGACGGTCGCGCAGGCCGTTTGCGTTCACAATAGCAACAAAGCAATCGAGCGCTGTGCGGACGCCGCGGTCGCCAATCGCGTGGAGGCCGATCTGGAATCCGGCTCTGTCGCGCTCGACGCACATCTGATTTAGGTCGCCGGGATGCGTTTCGAGAATGCCTGTTGAATTGGGCGCGTCCGAATAAGGCGCCAGAAGCGCAGCGGTGCCTGTGCCCAGTGCGCCGTCCATAAATCCTTTGAGCATTCCGGTCTTGAGCCACGGGTCGGTGGTGCCGCCGTCCTTTCGCATCTGTTCGAGGCGGTCGAGCGGCGCGTCGAAGGGCAACCACTCCGTTATGCGCGCGGTGAGCGTGCCGGAATTGTTCATTGCGCGATAAGTGAGGAAATCGTCCCAGGAAGAATTGTCTTGCATGGAGGTGATGCCATTCGAGGCAGCCTCTTTCAATGCCAATTCGATTCCCTGATTGCGCTGCTCGGGTGTAACCGGCGGGATATTGCGCGCGACGATTCCTGATGCGGGGCCTTCTTTCAACATGCCATCGGGCTGACCTTGCGCGTCGCGTTCAATCTCTCCGCCGGGAGGATTTGGCGTGCTTGCCGTGATGCCGGCAATCTCGAGAGCCTTCGAGTTTGCCACCGTTACGTGTCCCGAAATATGAGTGAAGAACATCGGGTGATCGCCGGAGACGGTGTCGAGGTCCTGCCGCGTGGGGAATCGCGCGGGATTCCAAAGCGTGTGATCCCATCCTCGGCCCGTGATCCATTCTCCCGGCTTTGATTGCGCGACGCGCGCGCGAATTCGGCGCTGAAATTCACCGATGGAATTGGCGCCTTCCAAATCCACGCTGAGCTTAGCCTGTGCAGCGCTGCCGAGATGGAGGTGAGCGTCATTGAATCCCGGCATAGCGAATCCGCCGTGCAGATCGATCACTTTTGTTCTTGGGCCGGCGAGCGCGCGAATTTGATCCGTCGTTCCGGTCGCGGTAATTTTTTCTCCCCATACGGCTAGCGCTTGCACGCGCGGCTGTGCGGGATCGCCGGTATAGATGACGCCGTTGATTAAGATGAGGTCCACCGGTCCGTTTGTCTTTTGCATAGACTCGCTTGCCTCGTTTGCCGCAGAGACTCGGTGCAGATTTTGACGGGCGACGACGGTCACCACCGTGACACAAATCATTGCCGCCAAGCTCAGCCAAACCTTTTTCATTTTTCAACTCCGGATGTGCTCAGCAGCGTGAGCAGAATTCTTTGCAAGCCAAGTTCGCGGCCTTCGGGGTCATACCATTCGCCGGAGGTGTGCGCGCCGCCGGCCCGGCCACCGCCGCCCATGGCGATGGCGGGGATGCCCATCGAGAGCGGAACGTTTGCGTCGGTGGAGGAGCGTTCCTGGCGCGAACGGTTTCCGAGAAAACGATCCGCGTCGGTTACCGCCTGGAGCAGCGGCGAATTCGCGGGCAATTCCCCGCCAGGGCGCACGCCGAGCGCGCGCGACTGCATGTCGAGGCCGCCGCCATCGGCTGAAGCGATGCCGCGGACTTTTGAGGAGTCCATTTCTTCTTGAATGCCCGAGCGGATGGCCTCGCGCAGCGCAGTTTCCACTCGGCCAATTTCTTTCTCCTGCTCGCTGCGGATGTCGACTTTGATCGCGGCGCGCGCGGGGATTGAGTTGACTGAACCGCCGCCTTCAATTTCGCCGATGTTGAAAGTTGTGCGCGGAGTTGCAGGGAGCGTGATTCTGAGGAAACGAGAAATTCCACGCGCGAGCGCGTTGATGGGATTCGGCACCCCGAAATCCGTCCAACTGTGGCCACCGGGGCCGGTGACCGTGATCTCGATGCGCCGCGATGCGAGGGCCTGCGTGACGACATAGTCAGTAGAAGCGCCGTCGAGCGCGATGACCGCAGCGACGCGCTTGCCGTAACCCTCGATGAGCTGGCGCACGCCGCGAAGATTTCCTTCACCCTCTTCGCCGACGTCCGCGGCAAAGACAACGGTGCGGCGCGTTTTCAGCTTCGCTTCATTCATCGCGCGCGCGACTCCGAGCAGAGAGGAAAGCCCCGCGCCGTTATCGGCGATACCGGGCGCGTAGAGCATGCCGCCTTCGCGGCGGACGTGAACGTCGGTGTCGGCGGGGAAAACGGTGTCAAGATGCGCGACGAGAATAACCACAGGGTCGTCAGTGGGGCTTGGAGGCGCGGAGCCGGTGCGTTCGCCGATTACATTGCCGATATCGTCAGTGCGGACGCGAAGGCCGCAAGCTGCGAGCGCGCGGCGGAGATAGGCGGCACGCTGCGTCTCCTGGAATGACGGCGCGGGAATTTCAGTGATGCGAATCTGCTCGTCAGTGATCCATGTCGTGTTGTTCGCCAGCCAATCGAGCGCGCGCTTGACGCGCTCGTCGCGCGCGAGATCGCCAACGGGTGTAGCTGACTTCTGTTGCGCCGAAGCTGGAGAAAGTTTTGGCATCGCAATTATTAAATTGGAGCCGGCAGCGCAGCCCAATAGAAAAAACAGGATGAAGCGGCGCGCAACCTGGAGCGACAGTTTTGACCAAACCGGCGCGGGCGTCAACTTTTCTGCCGAGCGCATTGAGTAGAGCAAACCTTCACAGCCGGGTTCCGCTGCCATGCTGCGTGGCCGTACGCGGCTGCCGGCCGCAGAGTGAGTAGATTTCTTCGTCGCTGAGGATATGACTGGATTTCTTCGCGGCCTCAAGAATGCGCGCAATAAGTTCGTCGTTTGCCTCGAGGCCGTGTCGTTCGAGCCAGAATGACACATTTGATTTTCCGCTCAGCGGGCCGATTTCGATAATTTGGTCAAGGCCGAAGAGTTGCGCGGGTACTCCGCTGTAGACGGTGTTGGCGAGCATGGCGTCCGCCTTGCGGAACGCCTTGATAATTGCGGCGGCGTGGACACCAGTGGCGGTGCGGAACGCATCGCGGCCGACGACCGGATAATTCGGTGGAATCGTGGTGTGCGTGGCCCGCGCGACCGTTTCGCAATATTCCTTCAAGCGGGAAAGGTCGCGGTCAATCAGGCCGAGGAGCCGCAAGTTGACGAGCATCAATTCCATCGGTGTGTTGCCAACGCGTTCGCCGAGCGCATTCGCCGCGGCGTGAATCTGGTCCGCGCCCGCAAGAATTGCCGCGAGCGAATTCGCGATGGCGAGGCCGCGATCATTGTGGCCGTGCCAATCCACGCGGATTTTTTCGCCGGGCTTCAGGACCTCCGTGCGGAAAAACTTTATCAGCGCGTACGCGCCCATGGGCGTGGCGTGGCCGACGGTGTCGCAAAGCACGGCAGCGCTCGCGCCACAATCAATCGCGGTGCGGTAGAGGCGCTTTACAGTTTCGGGATCCGTGCGGGCGGTGTCCTCGGTGACGTACATGACCGAAAGGCCGTGCACGACAGCGAACTTTACGGCGTTCTCAGTTGTGCGCGCGAGATGATCCACGGTCCAATCTTCCACCAGGCGGCGAACCGGACTGCTGCCGAGGAATGTGGCAGCCTCGATAGCGAGTCCGGCCTTCTGAGAAATTTCAGCAATAGGACGGATATCATTTTCATGCGTGCGTGCGGCGCAGTTCGGGCGAATCTTTAATTTCGCGCGGACGATTTCGTCCGCGAGGGCGAGCGTGTCGGCATAAGCGCGATACCCTGCTCCGGGCAGACCGATATTCACGGTTTCGATTCCGAGAGCCTCCATCAAATGGAGGATTTGGAATTTTTCCTCGATAGGCGGGTCAACGACGGATGGATTTTGTAAGCCGTCGCGAAGCGTTTCGTCGTCGAGCAGGACTTTGCGGCCTTGCGCAAAATTCACAGGAGACTTGAGATTCCAATCGAATATTAATTCTTCCGTGTGCGGGTTTGCAGCGGGCCGCGGCTGGTCAGTGGGTGACATTTCGTTCGCCGTGGCCCTCTTGTGCGCCGATCAGGTGCGCAGGGTGTAACTGTGAGGCATTTCCGCAAGATTTGGTTTGTAAATTGTTTTGCAGAACTCACAGCGATAGATTTCCGCGTTGTGGCCGACGAGCGCTTCGATTTCTTTCGGATAGTCGTACCAGCGCTTCAAGTGGCCGAAGCAAAATTTGCCCTTGTCGTCTTTTTCGTCGCAGGCGCGCTGACGCGGCTTGCGGACTTTGATTTTCGGCTGCGGCGGAGTCGCGCCGACAGCGGGGGATGCACCGGGTGTCGCGGCCGGTGGGCCGGCCGTCACTGGTGCGGAAGGATTCGTTTCAGACATTCTGTGACGCGCCTCTCCGGTTTGCGTTCAAGAAGCAAATCCTCGTTGCCAATCAATTCTTATCATACTTGAACCGAATTGCGCAGACCATCCATTTAGGCGAGGTCACTTCCAAGGATCGGCGTATTCGACGGAGACGAGGTAAAGACCTTGCGGCGGCGCGGTCGGGCCGGAGCGCGAGCGGTCGCGCAACTCGAAGAGCTGGGGGATATCTTCCGGGCGCAGGCGGCCACGGCCAACATCGAGCAGCGTGCCAACAATCTTTCGCACCATGTAACGCAGGAATGATCTGCCGCGGACGACGTAGAGCAATTCGTGCGTCTCGCAACCCTGCGACACTGAATATTGTTCCGCGGAAGTTTCGTCGAGCGAATGCGCGCTCGTTTCAACTGCTCCGAGAAACCCCTTCCCCGCCAAAGAGCTTCCCTTTCGCGAAAACATGCGCGAGGAAAAGATCTCTCGCACGGGCGAACGATCGCGGTCGCCTTCATCGGTGCCCGTGGATGCGGCGAAGGAGGAAAAGTCGTGCTCGCCCTCGAAGAGCCGCGCGGCGCGGGCCATGGCCGCTGTGTCCAGCGGAAAGGGATCGTGCAAGACGTAACGGTGTTCAAACGGAGGCAGGACCTGCGCGCGAAAGATGCGGTACTGATAAGTTTTTGCCTGCGCGTTCCATCGCGCGTGAAAATCCGGGCCGACTTCTTCGGCATCCAACACGCGGATCGCGGGAGGCAGGAGCGCATTGAATGCGCGCCTGAATTCTAACACCGTCAAACCCGACTGCGTGCGAAAGTGAGCGACCTGCCCAAGCGCATGCACTCCCGCGTCGGTGCGGCCAGCTCCGAATACCTGCACATTCTCCTGCGTGAGCGTGCTTGCGACGTCGGCGAGCGCTCCTTGGATCGTCGGCTGGCCGGGTTGCGCCTGCCAGCCAGAAAATTCCGAGCCGTCGTAAGCAACGGTGAGCTTAAAGTTGCGCATGGCTGCGCTGGAATTATCGCACGAGTGGGAAAGTTTGCCGCGCGATGCGGATTACGCGTTGGCGCGGACAAACCGGCTGCCGGGTTTGACGGCGGCGCTTCCCGCGCGGCAGAGAGGGCAATCCTCCGGCTCGAAGCTGTGGATGTCGAGCTGGAGAAGCGATTCGGTCTGCACAGGCAATTCCAGGCGGCCCTGGCTGCGGTCGATCAGCGCCCCGGCGGCCACGACGGCGCCGCCCGCCTCTTCAATCACGCGAATGGTTTCAAAAGTTGAGCCGCCGGTGGTCCAAACGTCTTCGACCACAAGCACGGGCTGGCCCGGCTTCATGCTGAAGCCGCGGCGGAGCGTCATCCTGCCGCTGGCGTCGCGCTCGGCGAAGATTGCCGGGACGCCGGGATCGGTGTGGTGCATCCCCAGTGCGCGCGCGACTTCGTGGCCGAGGATCAGCCCGCCGAGCGCGGGTGACGCGACGCATTCAATCCGCAAGCCGATGAATTCCGCGGCCAGCGCGGCGCCCAGTTGTTCGGCATATTTGGGGTACTGAAGTGCGAGGGCGCATTGAATGTAGGTATCGCTGTGAAGGCCGGAGGAAAGCTCAAAGTGTCCTGTTCGGATTGCGCCCACGGAGCGCAGGAGTTCCATCAATTGTTCCGGCCCCATCGGAAACCCTCCTTTCGGCGGCTAGCCTACGGCCCGCCCCGCGCGTTGTCAAGAAAGCCGCACGGCTGTTACACTAACGCGTTCTTTGTCGGGGGATGCATTTGCAATCGCTTGGCCGCCATCATGGCGGAGGCTCCGCGCCAACATTTTCCCGCGGAAATACTTGAAACAAACCTCTAGGCTGGGACGTTTAACTGATGTGGGGTGGAATTCGCAATTCTGGATGTAAACCTATCGCTGGAAAGGAACTTAGAATGATGCTTAGGTACATGCGTGTGCTCGGAATACTTGCTCTGGTCCTGGCAGTGACAATTTCGCCTGTGGCCCCTGCATATGGGCAGCAACAGGGGGCTCAGCAACAGGGCACCCAACAACAGGGCCAGGGGCAACAACAGGGACAAGCTCAGCCACCCCCACCAGCCCAGCCGAGGAAGATCACTGATCAATCCCAGGAAGAATATTCCCATGGGAAGAAGGCCGCTCCGAATTTTCTGGCGCCTTATTCGCAGTTGAACATCCCGATGCCAAATATGTCGAATTCGGCGAAGCTGCAGCAATTCATTCGCGACGGCAAGCTCTACGTGGGCTTGCAGGACTGCGTTGCGCTGGCGCTTGAAAACAATATGGACATCCAGGTGCAACTCTATTTCCCGTGGATTGCGGACACCGGGATATTGAGCGCTCTTTCCGGCGCGAGTACTCCCTTCAGCTTTGATCCTCGATTTACATCCGTAACCTCGGTCAACCACACGAACACTCCCATCAGCAACCCGTTCACTTCCGGCGCAGGCGCGGGCGTGACGGCACTGACCTCTCACACGGTGACGCAGAACTTTACTTACAGCCAGGCCTTTGTGACCGGCACGCAGTTCCAAGTGACGCAGGACAATACGCGGCAGAGCTCGACGGCGGGCAACACGATTAACCCGTTTGTGGAATCAACACTCAACGTCACCATCCAGCAATCATTGCTCAACGGATTTGGGCTGGTGCCGAACACGCGGTTCATCAAGATTGCGCGAAACAACAAGACGATTTCCGACCTTCAATTCCAGCAATTGGTAATCACGACGATTACCAACGTGGAAGACGATTATTGGAATTACGTTTTCACAATCAAAAACATTGAAGTGGCGCAACAATCGCTCACGCTCGCACAAACTCAATACGAATCGAACCAGAAACAAGAGCAAATCGGGACGATGGCGCCGCTTGACGTGATTACCGCGAAAGCGCAGGTGGCAAGCGCGACGAGCGCGCTGATTCAGGCGCAGACTGCGAGGCGGCAGGCGGAGGTCCTGCTCTTGAGCGTAATCACCAAGAATCCACTTGCTCAGGGCCTTTCCAAACTTGAAATCGTTCCCACGGACGACACGTTTATCCCTCAGATGGTGGAAAATGTTCCGCTCGATGAGGCAGTCCGCGAAGCATTGACCAACCGGCCGGACTACAAACAGTTCCAGATTACGCTGGATTCCGACGACCTGAACATCCGTGGAACGCGCAATGCGCTGCTGCCGACTTTGACCGCGCTCGGCCAATACGGCTGGACAGGGCTTGCGGGACAAAAAACCACGACTATTCCCGGCAGCATCATTCCCGGTGAATTTATTGCCAACCTGAATAGTCCGATTGTGAGCGCGGGCGGCGTGGTGATCCCCAATGAGTTCGCGTCCAATCCGGCGACAACCGCGCCCGTGACCACAACGGCCAACACCGGATTGAACGATGCGCTGGATCAGATCGCAACAAACCAGTTTCCGAGCTATACCGCGCAAATGACTCTGTCTATCCCGATCCGCAACCGCGCGGCTCAAGCGGCCAATATTTCTGCGATTCTTCAGCAGCGGGAAGACACGGCGCAGCTCCAGCGGCAGCAAAATGCCGTAGTGGTGGATGTTCACACAGCACAGATTCAGCTCGAGCAGTCCCGGGCGGCGCTCGATTCCGCTATTCAGAACCGCGTGCTCCAGCAGGAATCGCTGGACGCTGAAAACAAAAAGTTCTTGCTTGGCACCTCCTCGACTTTGCTCGTGATTCAAGTGCAGAACGCGCTTGCATTGGCTGCCGGCCAGGAAGTGCAGGCGCGGGTAAACCTCGTAGTTGCAAAAGTGAACTTTGACCGCGCGCTGGGCCGCGTATTCACCGTGAACAATATTCAAATCGCCGACGCGGGAAGGAGCGGCCCTCCGCGCGATACCCTGATTCCCGGCACACGCGCGAATGGGGATCTGCTGATGGACGGCCCGATCAAGTAGCGCTTTAGCGTCGGACGCAAATAAGAGAATCCTGCTGGCCCGGAGCGCGCGCTCCGGGCCAGCGGCGTCTTGGGGAATGCGTCTCTATTGCACAGCTTGCCGGGTGCGATTCCTTGCCGTAGACTCAATATTGTCCTCAGGATTCGCCGATTCATTCGGGTGCCGATTCGCGCCGGGAGCATCCTTGGAGAACTACGTTGGAGAATAACCGATGAGCGAGAAACTCACGCCGGGTTCCACAGTCGCGGAGCGAGGCGGCGCGGACCACAAGCAAACCGCGCGCAAGCCATCAGCGCAGGAACTCGCCTGGGAGGAAAAAACGCTGGCGCCCACACTGGAAAAATCCCCCGAGCGGCAGGCAGAGTTCACCACGGTTTCAAGTTATCCAATCAGGCGGCTGTATACGCAAGCGGACCTTGCGGGCTGGTCGCACGAGCGCGATCTGGGTTATCCGGGCGAGCCGCCGTACACGCGCGGGATTCACGCGACGATGCACCGCGGGCGGCTGTGGACGATGCGACAGTTCGCAGGATTCGGCACCGCGGAAGATACGAATCAGCGTTTTCGTTATTTGCTGGCGCAAGGGCAGACCGGACTTTCCGTCGCGTTCGACTTGCCGACATTGATGGGCTACGACTCCGACCATCCGCTGTCGGAAGGCGAAGTTGGAAAGTGCGGCGTGGCAATTAGTTCGCTGGCGGACATGGAAGTCCTCTTCGACAAAATCCCGCTGGGCGGCGTGACGACCTCAATGACAATTAATTCACCCGCGGCGGTGATCTGGGCGATGTATCTTGCAGTGGCCGAAAAGCAGGGCGCGGATTGGAAGCAAATCTCCGGCACGATTCAGAATGACATCCTGAAGGAATATATCGCGCAGAAGGAATACATCTATCCGCCTGAACCTTCGATGCGGCTGGTGATTGACACTTTCGAGTTCGGCACCAAGCACACTCCGAAATTCAATACGATTTCGATCAGCGGCTATCACATCCGCGAGGCGGGCTCGACGGCGATTCAGGAATTGGCGTTCACGCTGCGCGACGGCATCGAATACGTGGACTGGGGAATCCGGCGCGGGATGGACGTGGACGAATTCGTGCCGCGGCTTTCCTTCTTTTTTAATGCGCACAATGATTTCTTCGAGGAGATTGCAAAATATCGGGCGGCGCGGCGCATCTGGAACAAAGCGATGCGCGAGCGATTCGGCGCGAAGAGCCCGCGCACCTGGGCGCTGCGTTTCCACACACAGACGGCGGGCTGCTCGCTGACGGCGCAGCAGCCATACAACAACGTGGTGCGCACGGCGATTCAGGCGCTCGCGGCGGTGCTGGGCGGCACCCAATCGCTACACACGAATTCGCTCGACGAAGCCTGGGCGCTGCCTACGGAATTTGCGGCGACGGTCGCGCTGCGCACGCAGCAGATCATCGCGCACGAAAGCGGAGTGACGAACACGGTCGACCCGCTCGGCGGATCGTACTTCGTCGAAACACTGACGGGTGAAGTCGAACGAGGCGCTTGGGACTACATCGAGAAAATTGATGCGCTCGGCGGAATGGTTGCGGCCATCGAGCGGTCGTATCCGCAGCGGGAGATCGCGGAGGCGTCGTACCGCTACCAGCTTGCAGTGGACCGCAAGGAAAAGATTATTGTCGGCGTGAATGAGTACGTAACGGACGAAAAGCCGATTGACACGTTGCTGATTGACGAGACCGTTGCGCAACGGCAGGCAGTGCGGTTGAAGAAGCTGCGCGCGGAGCGTTCGCAGGATGACGTTACGCGGCGCCTGAACGCTTTGCGGAAGGCTGCCGAGGGTAAAGAGAACATGATGCCGTTTATTTTCGAGGCGGTGAAGGCGTACGCGACGCTCGGTGAAATTTGCGACGCGCTGCGCGAAGTGTTCGGGACATATGAAGAGGTTGCGATTACGTAGTACTCCAATGGACGAACACCAGCGCTTCAAATACAGCGCAACAATTCACACTGATGACGAGGCAGTCTTGCACTGTCTCAGAGCCCTCGCCCAATTTTCTTCGCACGAGGGAAACTCAAGGATTTCTTGGGGCGGAACGAAGAAAGATCAGTGGGAGCGAAATAGCCACATGGCCACCTTCCGTTTCGTCTCGCCGGAGTGGAGGGCGAGTTTTCTCGTCGAATGCGTCCGGCTCTTACCGCACGACTTATGGCGCTTGGCAGGCAACAGCGACAACGACCCAGCAACTCCACAAGACACGAAATAGATTGACTATTCCTCCTTCCCTGCCATGAGCTTTCCCACGTTGAAGGACATCGCTAGCCATAGGTAAGTGCGAACCATGCCTGAGCCTAGCCCTACCCCGCCGCGTGCGTTTCCTGTATTCTTTTTAACGTAATGACTGACAAAAGAATTCGAGTGCTGATTGCAAAGCCCGGTCTTGATGGCCATGACCGCGGCGCAAAGATTATTGCGCGCGCGCTGCGCGACGCAGGAATGGAGGTCATTTACACCGGCCTGCGGCAAACCCCGGAGATGATCGCCTCCGCCGCCGCGCAGGAGGATGTGGACGTCATCGGGCTTTCGATTTTGTCCGGCGCGCACAACACTTTGTGCCCGCAGTTGATGGACCTGCTTCACAGCAAGGGCATGAACGATGTCGCGGTGCTCGTCGGCGGGATTATTCCCGAAGCTGACATCCCGGCGCTGAAAAAGGCGGGGATCGCGGAAATTTTTCTGCCCGGCACTTCAACGATGGATATTGTGAATTTCATTCGCACGCGGCTTCCGGCGCGGGCATGATTTTGGCGTGACGCGCGAACCTTTCTCTCCTGCTTCCTCTCTTCCCGTCGGTTGTTCGATTAGCTCGATTCGCCGCGGTGCGGTGCTTCTGTGGCAACTGAATTCGCCGGATGGTTTTCCGAGGCTTACGCGCGCGGTGCTTGGCGAATTGCGTAGGCAAATCGCGAAGCTTGTGGATTCGCCTGACCTTTGCGGCGCAGTGATTACGGGGACCGAGAAGTGTTTTTGCGCGGGCGCCGAGGTGACGGAAGTCGCCGCGCTGAACGGAGTGGACTCGCTGCAATTCGCGGAGCTGGGCCAATCGGTGATGGCGGCGGTCGAGCGCTCACCTAAACCCATTGTTGCAGCCATCCGCGGTTATTGCATGGGCGGAGGGTTCGACCTCGCGCTCGCGTGCCATCTGCGCATAGCCACGCTTGACGCGGTTTTCGCGCATCGCGGAGCCGCGCTCGGCATCATCACGGGCTGGGGCGGCACGCAGCGACTGCCGCGCGTGCTCGGGCCGCGCGGCGGAAGCATCGCGCCCGAAATCATGATTACTGGGCGCGAAATTAGAGCCGCTGAGGCTTACGACTTGAAATTGATTTTGCGAATTGTTTCCGCGGAAAACTTGATGCACGAGGCGGTTGCGCTTGCAGCATCGCGCCGTCCGCAGGCCGGACTCGCCTCCTAACGCGCGTATCAGTATACTGCTTGCGTTTGGCTCCGCTAGATTAACGAAGAGAGGCCGCTTTGCCGAGTTCACATCTCGAATCGCACGCCAGTCGCGAATCCGCGGACTACAAGAAAAATACGCGCGCCCTTGTGGATCTGATTACGGAAATCAAAAATCAGGAGGAGCAAATTCGCGAAGGCGGCGGCGCGAAGGCCATCGAGTCGCAACACAAGAAAAACCGGCTGACTGCGCGCGAGCGCATCACGAAACTTATTGATCCCAAATCCACATTTTTCGAGCTGGGGATTTACGCCGCTCATGAAATGTACGAGGAATGGGGCGGCGCGCCCGCCGCAGGCACAATCACTGGACTCGCGCGCGTGGCCGGGCGGCTGGTGATGATTATCGCAAATGATGCGACCGTGAAAGCCGGCGCATTTTTTCCCATGACGGCGAAGAAAGTGATCCGGGCGCAAAATATTTCCATCGACAATCACATTCCCACGATTTACCTGGTGGACTCCGCCGGAGTTTTCCTTCCGCTGCAGGAAGATGTTTTTCCCGATACCGATGATTTCGGACGCGTGTTCCGCAACAACGCTGTGATGAGCGCCATGGGCATCCCACAAATTGCCGCCATCATGGGAATGTGTGTGGCGGGCGGCGCGTATTTGCCCGTGATGTGCGACAAGCTTTTGATGACGGAAGGCTCAGGGCTCTTTCTTGCCGGGCCCGCGCTGGTGCAGGCGGCCATCGGGCAAAAAGTTTCCGCCGAAGAGCTTGGCGGTGCGAAGATGCACTCGCAGATTAGCGGAACCGTGGATTTCCGCGAGCCGGATGATGAGACGTGCTTGCGGCGAATCCGCGAGCTTGTGGACAAAATCGGGCACAAGGGCGACACGCCGTTCAGCCATGAGAAATCCGTTGTGCCACAATTCCCCGCTGAAGAAATCTATGGCGTGTTCCCATCCGAGCCATCCAAGCAATACGACATGCGCGAAATCATCGCGCGCGTTGTGGACGGCAGCCGCTTCGAGGAATATCGCGCGGAGTATGGGCAGACGCTTCTCTGCGGCTACGCGCGCATCGGCGGCTGGGCGGTCGGAATCGTCGCGAACCAAAAACAAAACATGCGCACCACGGCGGCACACACCGGCGCGCAGCGCATGGAATTCGGCGGCGTGATTTATACCGAGTCGGCGGAAAAGGCTTCGCGATTTATTCTCGACTGCAATCAAAATCTCGTGCCCCTTATTTTCTTGCACGACGTCAACGGCTTTATGGTCGGCAAGGAAGCGGAATGGAGCGGCATTATTCGCGCGGGCGCGAAAATGGTCAACGCGGTGTCAAATAGTGTGGTGCCGAAAATCGCGGTGATATGCGGCGGCAGCTTCGGCGCGGGACATTACGCCATGTGCGGCAAGGCGTATGACCCGCGATTTATTTTTGCGTGGCCCACCGCGCGCTACGCGGTGATGAGCGGCGATTCCGCTGCGGGCACGCTCGTAGAAATTCGCATCAAGCAGCTCGAGCGCGAAGGGAAAAAACTTTCGGATAAGGACAAGAAAGAATTGCACGAGTCCATCCGCGCTACATACGAGCATCAAACGGATCCGCGCTATGCGGCCGCGCGGCTTTGGGTGGACGCGATTATCGATCCGGCCCAGACGCGCGATGCGTTGATTTGGGCGCTGGAAGCGGCGGCGCTGAATCCGGAAGTGCGCGAGTTTAGGACGGGAGTTTTGCAAACGTAACGCGCCAATGGACTGCGCAAAAATAATCGAATGTCCGAGAGACGCATGGCAAGGTCTCGACAAAGTAATCCCTGCTGAGAAGAAAGCGGAATATCTTGCAGCGCTTGTGCGCGCGGGATTCAAGCACATTGATGCTGTGAGTTTTGTTTCGCCGAAACATGTGAAGCAAACTGCGGACAGCGAAGAGGTGATGCAGCTTTTTATGACTTCCCTGCCTGCTGGCGCGGCGCCTCCTGAGATTATCGGCATCGTCGTCAATGATAAAGGTGTTGAGCGGGCGCTTGCGACGCCTGGGGTGACGACTCTCGGCTATCCTTATTCCATCTCCGCTTACTTCCGCCGCGCGAACGCGAACATGACGCGCGCCGAATCGCGCGCGCTTGTCGAGCAGCTTCGCAAAGCTGCGAAGGCTGCGGACCGAGGGCTCGTCATCTACATTTCGATGGCCTTCGGCAATCCTTATGAAGAACCCTGGGGGCCCGAGCTAGTGGAAGACACGCTCATCTGGTTGAAGGATGCGGGCATTCGCAGCGTTTCGCTGGCCGACACAGTAGGCACGGCGACGCCCGAGCAAGTCGGCGCGCTTTATACCGCAGTGAAAGATTGCGTTGCCGGAATCGAGCTTGGCGTTCACTTGCACAGCCGCCGCGAAGGCGCCGCGGAAAAAGTTCTTGCTGCCTACGAAGCCGGTTGCCGCCGATTCGATGGCGCGCTGACCGGGCTGGGCGGATGTCCATTTGCCGGCGACGAGCTGGTTGGAAATATTCCCACGGAGATCGTGATCGAGACTCTCGCGGCGCGCAGTGTGGATACGGGAATCAAGATGGATGCCCTTGCGCAACCTCTGGATTTGATGAATAAGTTGCGGCGCGAATACGCGTACGCCGAAACAATCCAATGACCGGCTCAGCCAAAGCATTCCAAACACTCAGGCTTGCGGTCGATCAAACGCAAAACGGCGCAATCGCCACCATCACGCTCAATCGTCCGGACAAACGCAACGCCATCTCCACGCAGATGATAGAGGATCTGCTTGCGGCGCTCGCCGAAATTGAATCGAGCTCAGCGCGCCTCGCAATTATCACCGGCGCAGGAAAAGCATTTTGCTCGGGTATGGATCTCGATGCGCTTCGCGGACTTGCGCAACAAACCTCGGCGCAGAATCTGGAAGACTCGCTGCGCATGGCGCGGATGTTTCGACGCATCTGGGCGTTCCCCAAGCCGCTGATCGCCGCGGTGAATGGCGCGGCCATCGCCGGCGGTTGCGGCATTGCCACGCTTTGCGATTTCACGCTGGCTGTACCAGAGGCAAAGTTCGGATACACCGAAGTCCGCATCGGCTTTATCCCCGCAATTGTCTCCGTTTTCCTAATCCGACAGATTGGGGAAAAGCGCGCGCGCGACCTTCTCCTTACCGGGCGGATCATTGACGCCGCGGAAGCGCACCATCTGGGGCTCGTAAATCAGATTGTCGCGCCCGAACACCTTATGGAAACAGCGCGTGCGCGCGCCGCGGGATTACTCGAAATGAGCCCGACGAGCCTCTCGCGGACGAAGCGCCTCATCACGGATACCGTCGCGGCGGAAGTGGACCGAGCGCTTGAAAAAGCCGTGGTCGAAAATGCAGGCATCCGCGCAACCGCGGATTTCCGCGAAGGGCTCAGCTCATTTCTCGAAAAGCGTCCGCCAAAATGGTCCGGCCAATAGTCTCTCCCGTAAGCAAGATGAAGCTGCGGAGGCAAGAAGAATGAAGAGTATTCAGTTTCGCGCGAGATTAGCGATTGCTGCATGCGTAATACTGCTCAGTTTAGGATTTGTGAACCGCGCCGACGCACAACTTGGGAACATCAGTTTCCCCACTTCTGGCGCGCCCGCCGCGCAGCCGGCTTTTCTCGAAGGCGTGAAAGATCTGCACAGCTTCCAGTTCGATGAAGCCGCCGTCGCGTTTCAGAAGGCCGAGCAGATCGATCCGAATTTCGCGATGGCCTATTGGGGCGAGGCCATGAGCCACAATCACCCTCTGTGGTCAGAGGTGGATGTGCCCGGGGCAAAGAAAGCGCTCGAAAAGCTTGCGCCGACAATGGAGGGGCGGCTCGCGAAGGCAGGTACGGAAAAAGAGAAGGCTTACCTTGAGGCGCAGAACCAACTTTTCTTCGAGCCGGGCGACAAACTGGCGCGCGACAACGCGTATTCGCAAGCCATGGCGAAAATGTACGATCGCTGGCCCGCCGACAATGAAGTGGCGATTTTTTATGCGCTCTCATTGCTCGGAACTGTCCGGCCCGGCGATTCCGGTTTTCGGCGGCAGGCGCTCGCAGCGTCAATCGCCATCAAGGTGTATCAAGAGAATCCGAACCATCCGGGCGCCGCGCACATGATCATCCATTCGTTCGATGATCCGGACCACGCAATCCTAGCGCTGCCCGCGGCGCGTGCTTACGCCAAGATTGCGCCTTCCGCGGCGCATGCGCTGCATATGCCGTCACACATTTTCTTGCGCTTAGGGATGTGGCAGGACGTGGTTGACTCAAATACGGCGGCGTACCAATCTGCGACGAACTTGATTCAACGCATGCACCTGCCGGAAGGCCGAGAAGATTTTCATACGCTCGCCTGGTTGGAATACGGAAATATGATGCTTGGCAGATTTGACGACGCCAAAAAAGACCTCGAATTGGCGCGCGAGGCCGACAAGCGCAATCCCACCAGCCGCGCTGTGCACCAGGGCTATTTGGTTATGCGCGCGCGTTACATCATGGAGACCGCGCAATGGGAGAAAATTCCGCTGGAGCCTCCCGCGGCCGCGCCCCCGGGCGAAGGAATGGATTACGCGCGCGGCGCCGATAATGGCACGTGGACATTTATCGCCGGTCTATGCGCAGCCAAATTGAAGGATCTTGCGACGACGGAAAAGGCTTCGGCGCAACTCGGCGCGATGCGGGAACGGACTGCGGCAGGCGGAAATGCTTTCGGCGCGAAGCAATTTGAAATCATGGAGAAGGAACTTAAATCACTGTTGCAGTTCGCGCGGGGCCAGAAAGACGATGCGATTCACCTGGCGAAGGAAGCTGCGGACATTGATCAGACGATGGAACCGCCATTTGGGCCGCCGGAACCAATCAAGCCTGCGCTCGAGTTGTACGGCGACGTGCTGATGGAGGCCGGACGGCCGAAAGAGGCTGCCGCAGCTTACGAGCAGGAATTGCTGCGCACGCCGAACCGCACGCCGACGGTCAAGAGCCTGGCTCGCGCAAAGGAAATGCAAGCGGCCAAGAATTGACGCTACAGCGGACACCCGCGCTCTCGCGTTGCTCATTATTGGTTCAGTCGTGACGCGCGGACTCCGCCTCTGCTAAACTTCCCCGCGCCTTACGAACCACTCCAATGCCAGATTATTACGAAACCACCGTCCGCGTACGCTACGCCGAAACCGATCAGATGGGCGTCGTTTATTACGCCAATTTTTACATTTGGTTTGAGGTGGGACGCGTCGAGATGTTCCGGCAGATGGGTTTCTCGTACAAAGAAATGGAACAGAAAGACGATTGCTACACGGTCGTGGGCGAATCGCAATGCCGTTATGAGCGCCCGGCGCGCTACGACGATTTGATTCGCATCCGTACGCGCATCCTGGAAGCGCGCAAGCGGACGGTGCGCTTCGGTTACGAAATATTGAACGATTCCACCGGCGAACTTCTCGCCACCGGCGAAACACTTCACATTGTTTGTGGACGCGACGGCCGCCCGAAGCAGCTCCCCGAGCGTTATCGGAAAATCTTCGGCGTTCGCGCTCCCGCCACTGTCCAGGCAGGCTCCTGATCATGGCGCCCGCTTCCTCGATTCACCTCGATGGAGAAACGCTGACCTTCGCGCAGGTTTACGATGTTGCGCTGGGCAATGCGCAGGTTGGCCTGCATGATTCCGCGCGTAAGCGCATGGAAGCCTCGCGAGCGGTTGTCGACAAATTGCTGGCATCGGGCGCAACGGCCTATGGAATCAATACCGGCTTCGGCGAATTGGCGCAGGTGCGCATCTCGCCGGACAAAATCCGCCAACTGCAATTGAATCTTGTGCGCAGCCATTGTTGCGGTGTTGGCGCGCCGCTCAGCGAAAATGAAACGCGCGCGATGATTCTTCTTCGCGCAAATACTCTTGCGAAGGGGCTTTCCGGCGTGCGCCCCGTTGTTGTGGAAACACTGTGTGCAATGCTCAACCGCCGCGTGCACCCTGTGATTCCATCGCAAGGCTCCGTGGGAGCGTCGGGCGATCTCGCGCCGCTCGCGCATCTTGCTGCGGTTGCTATCGGCGAAGGCGAAGCTGTTTATGAATGCGCGCACCTTCCGGGCGGCGAAGCGATGAAGCGCGCGGGTGTTGCGCTGCTTGTGCTGGAGGCAAAAGAAGGCTTGTCATTATTGAATGGGACGCAGGGGATGCTTGCGCTGCTTTCGCTCGCCATGCGTGACGCGCAAATTCTCTGCGACGCCGCGGATCTTGCCGCGGCGCTGTCGCTGGACGCGCTTCGCGGCAGTCCTGCGGCATTCGACGAGCGCATCATGGCCGCGCGGGCGCACGCGGGCGCGGCGATCACCGCGCGAAATCTGGTGCGGCTCAATTCCGGCAGCCAAATACGCGAATCGCACCGCAGCCAGCCGAAAGATTCGCGCGTGCAGGATGCGTATAGCCTGCGGTGCACGCCGCAGGTTCACGGCGCCGCGCGCGATTCCCTTTCGCAAGCGCGGGCCGTCGCGGCGATCGAGCTCAATAGCGCGACCGACAATCCACTTGTTTTTGTTGGGAAGAACGGCGAGGGCGAAATCATCAGCGGAGGAAATTTCCACGGCCAGCCGCTGGCGATGGCCGCCGACCAAATCGCTGTAGCGCTGGCCACACTTGGCGGGATTTCCGAGCGTCGCATCGAACATCTGACGAATCCGCACACGAGCCTGCTGCCCGCGTTTCTGACGCGCGAAGCTGGACTCAATTCCGGGTTCATGATCGCTCAGGTGGCCGCCGCGGCGCTAGCGAGTGAATTGAAAGCGCTTTCCACGCCGCATTCGGTAGATTCAATTCCGACGTCCGCGGATCAGGAAGATTACGTTTCGATGGGAATGTCCGCCGCGCGGCGGCTCTGTCCGATGGTGGATAATCTGCGCCGAATTGTTGCGATCGAGTTGCTCGCCGCGTGCCAGGGAATTGATTTGCTCGCTCCGCTTCGCACCGGGACCTCCGCGGAGCGCGCCTTGAAATTGGTTCGCACTGTAGCGCCCACGCTCGAATCCGATCGTCCTCTCGCGCCCGACATCGAAGCCGTCGCTGCGCTGATTCGCGACAACGCTTTCACGCAAATCCTCGCTTAATTGTTCGAGTGAATTTGTAGCGGCAAATTCAAGCGAGCTTCTGCATCAAGTATGTCCCGATACGGTAGGCGGCCAGATGGCCGAACGGCAACAGCTCGAGCGAGTAATGACCGCAGGGCAAGACCAGTGTTTCGTGCGGCACTTTGTTTTCCCGCAAGGCGGCGAACATTGCATAAGTAAATTGCGGTAGAAAAGTCGGATCGTATCCCCCGGCAATGGCGAGAAATGAACGCTTGCCACCGCCCAGTTTTGCGAGGTACGGCATCGGGCTCACGGGCGACCAGTAAGAACGCAGCTCATCCGCGCTGACTTTTCCGCGCATTCCTTCCCACACGTGCGAAGTGTTCATGCCGGTGCGCACAACGTCGCCAAAATAAGTGGAGACGTGCAAAAACGCAGACCCGCGAACGAGCGGTTCGTGCGCCATCGTGATACTTCCCACGTTGGAACCAATGCTGATGCCGATGATGCCAAGCCGGTCATAGCCCTGACCAGCGAGCCACGCGAGACACTGGCGCGTGTCCGTAATCGCTTGGCGATTCGCTTGAATTGTAAGACCAACATTGGGCCCGACCAGATAATCCGCGCGGACATGCCCGGGAATTGCGCGGCGATCGTGATACGGCATGGTGAGTTTCAGCACAGAAATTCCGAGCGCATTCAGCCAGCGGCAGAGCGTTGCCTGTCCATCCCATTTCGCATTCCATTGTGGCAGCATCACCACTGCCGCGCCGCTCTTTCTTGCTTGATAAAATCTTGCCCAGACGCGGTTGTTTTCCTCCCACGGCGATATCACGGCGCTAGTAAAACTTAGGATGCCTTCACCTTTGCGGCCACCGACCTTTTTTTCAAAGCGATAGTCTGTAGCGCGGGGCGCTGCAAGCCATTCGTCGCTGTGCGCGATGGTTTCGGGCACCCAGCGCGCAAGGAATTTGCGCGGGTCCGGTTCGTCGGCACGGCCGCCGATGTGTTCGAGGCCCCATTCAAAGGGCAAAACGCGCCGGTTGTCGTCGGTTGTCCAACGGGCGTGTTCGTAGCGCCGGATTTTTTGCTCGAGCCAGGTCATTTAGTCAGTCGTCTGACTAAATAAAATTCTACAGGAAAGCGAGTTTTTGCGTTGCCGGGATGGGCGGAATCTGCGCGAAACTGGGCTAATCTCTGAGGAAGTGAAGAGACAGGGAAAGACGTGAAAATGTGCGGCCGGATGGGCCGCGGGATTTTCGTTGGAGGCAGGTTTCTTCCTTTTCTCGCGAGACGAGCGGCGTTAGGCATCGGGCACCAGTGTAAATGGCGCTGATTGAGGCGCGCTGCACAATGTGGCACAGTGAAACTGTGATTGGAGCCGCGGCTTTTCTCATTGGATTGATTATCGGGAGCTTCCTAAACGTCTGTATTCTGCGTATTCCAAAAGAGGAGTCCATCGTTCATCCGGCGTCGCACTGCCCGAAGTGCAATACGCCGATTAAGCCCTATGACAACATCCCGGTTCTGAGCTGGGTCGCGCTCGGCGGCAAATGCCGTAATTGCAAAGCGAAAATTTCAGCGATGTATCCGGCGATCGAGCTTCTGACCGGCGCGCTCTTTTTTTTGTGCTACCGGTTTTTCGGCCTTTCACTAGACGGTTTCAAGTGGGCCTTGCTCTGCGCGCTGCTTGTGGTGCTGACGGCGACGGACATCCGCGAGCGCCTGCTGCCCAACATTGTGACTTTGGCAGGCTTCATCGCCGGCTTGGCATTCAGTTTCTTCATCCTCCCGACGGATGGCGCGGCGCTGTGGCTCTCGAACCGATTGTTCGACTTTCCTCCTCCGCGGCCGGTGATTTCGCTTGCTGACGCGCTGCTCGGCGCATTCGCGGGGGCCGGACTTCTTTGGATCGTCGGCGAAGGTTATTTCCGTTTGCGCGGCAAGGAAGGCATGGGCCTCGGCGACGTGAAGATGATGGGCATGGTCGGAGTTTTTCTGGGACTCAAGCGCACGCTGCTCACGGTATTGGTCGGCTCGCTTCTCGGCAGCGTGATTGGACTCATTATTGTTCTCGCGGCGCGCAAGGGACGGGACTACGAACTTCCCTTTGGCGCATTTCTCGGATTGGGGGCGCTGCTGACTGTTTTCTTCGGGTCGCCGCTCCTGACCTGGTATCAATCGCTGCTCGGCCCCCATTAGCGTTTCGATTAGGAATCGAAAATGTTTCTGGCAATTGTCGACAAACCGGTTTCGTGGACGTTCTGGCTCGCTGGCGGCGCAGGATTAGTCGGGCTGATCTTACTTCTCTTCGTTGGATTTTCGATGGCGGCTCGCCGCTTTCTTCTGCCCAGAGCAAAAGCAAATACCTCGTCGGGATTGGTGACGCGGCCGAATGCGGAAAATCCAAGCGCATTCATGGCCGCTTCGATGCAGGCCGTGATTCAAAAACTCCGCGACCAGGAAAAGGAACTGGAGCGGCTGCATCAGCGCGAAAAGCAGCGCGCGCAACAGACCGAGCGGTTGAGCGAAGCCGTGACGCGAAACATGCCGGCGGGTTTGATACTCGTGAATTCGTCCGGACTGATCTCGAGCGCGAATCCCGCGGCTGAAACCGCGCTGGGAATCCGGTCGCTTCCCTTCCGGCGATACACGGAGGTGTTCGGGCCAGACTCGACGCTGGCGAAGATGATTCAGGGTTGCCTCGAACAAGGCGAGACCTTCCGGCGTGAAGAGGTGGAATACACCACGCCGAACCGCGAGTTGCGCCAGTTGGGGGTGACGATTTCCCCCATAACGAACAAGCCGGGAGAAATTTCGGGAGCGCTTTGCCTGTTGAGCGACCTGACGGAGCTTGCCGGATTGCAGCGCCAGATGCAGATGAAGGAAAGCCTTGCCGCGCTGGGTGAGCTATCCGCCGGCATCGCGCATGAGTTCAAGAATGCGCTGGCGACGATTTCCGGATACGCGCAAATGATTCGCAGCGAGGCCGGGCGCGGCGAAGTCTCCGAGAATGCCGAGCGAATTCTCGAGCAGACGCGAACGATTACGCACGTGGTCACCGAGTTCCTGAAGTTCGCGCGCCCGCTGAATCTTGCCGACGAGGATGTTTTCCTCGAACCTCTAATCCGGCGGCTCTCCGAAGACGTTCACGAAGCCCATCCAGGGGTGAGTATTTCCGTTGAGGGCGATTTCAGTGAAATCTCCGGCGACGAAGCGCTGCTGCGGCAGGCGTTGCTCAATTTGGTGAAGAATGCCGCAGAGGCCGCCGCTGAACAGCAGTTCGGCGGGCGAATCACGGTTCATGGAAGCCTTGAAACCGGCGCAGGCGGTGCAGTTCAACGCATCTCAATCACGGACAATGGCCCCGGCATACCCGGAGACTGCTTGCCGAAGGTGTTCGTTCCCTTCTATACGACGAAGCCGCAAGGTACGGGGCTGGGTCTCGCCATCGTGCAGAAGATCATCGTGCAGCACGGCGGGGCCGTGGAGGCCCGCAACCTTTCGGAGGGCGGGGCCGAGTTTATCGTTTGGCTACCAACCCGCCGAGTGGCCATACGGGACATTGTATCCGCAGGCGCGCGCACCTAAACTAATAGGGAGCAGCCCTCTGCTTTGCTCCAGAAAGGCCTGGACTATGACTTTCCGTAGGGTCTTGGCAGTCCTTGCAGGATTATCGGCTATAGGTATCGCCGCAGGAGTGTGTGCGGCGCAGCAGCAGTCGGGATCGGTGCAGGGTTCTTCGTCAAGTTCCGCTTCAAATCAACCAAGTGGACAGCAGGCACCGCCTGCTCAAGCGCCTCCGGCGGCGCCGCAACAATCATTGGGAGACGCGGCTCGCGCAGCGCGCGAGAAACAGAAAAACGCGCCGCAGGCTGCAAAAACGTACACGAATGACGATGTCCCCAAACTTCACGCGGGCGGGGTCTCCACGTTAGGCGCGGCCCCGGCGCAGCCCGGCGCGGAAGAGGGGACGGCGAAACCGGATAGAAAGAAGCAAGAAGAGGAGTGGCGCAAGAAATTTTCGGATGCGCGCCAGAAAATTGCGTCTGCACAAAAGGAACTCGACGTGATGCAGCGCGAGTTGGGAAATCTGCAGACCCAATATTATCCGGACCCAAATAAGGCCATGCAGCAACAATACAGCCGCTCCGACATAAACGATAAGACGGAAAAAATTGAGGCCAAGAAGCAAGAGATCGCCAAACTCGAGCAAGCCCTGAGTGATTTGCAGGACGAGTTGCGGCGCTCGGGCGGCGATCCGTCATGGGCTTATTGAGTTGGGTCAACTGATTTAGGAAAAAGTGAAAACGCGGCGCGACACGCGCGGCGATGAAACCTACGATGCCTGAAACCGCACAACTCGCCGCGCCGGAAGTTTCTGCTCCGGCAAAGCGCGGAAAGAATGAGTCCGCAGCGGAGCCAATCCTCCTTGTGGAGGATAAGAGCGAATTGCGCGCGATGCTTCACAAGGCGCTCGAGCGCGCCGGGTACGCGGTTGACGATGCCGCCGATGGGATCGAGGCGGTCACAAAGATACGCGCACGGCGCTATCTGCTGGTGCTCACCGACTTAAAACTTCCAGGACACTCGGGCCTTGAGATTCTGCGCGAGTCAAAACAATCGGACCCTTCCATTCCCGTGATCCTGATTACGGCTTACGGCTCGATTGAAGAGGCCGTAACCGCGATGAAGGACGGCGCCTTTGATTTTGTGCAGAAACCGGTGGACCTCGATCACTTGAAGCTGCTGGTCGGCCGCGCCGCGGAGCAACAGAATCTTTTGCGCGAAAATCTCCTGCTTCGCGAGGAATACGCGTCGCGATACGGCTTTCCGCGCATCGTGGGTGAAAGCCAGGTGATGAAAGCAGCGACCGCGCAGGCGCAGCGCGTGGCCGCGACGGATTCCACGGCGTTGCTGCTCGGACCGAGCGGCACGGGAAAAGAGCTTTTCGCGCGCGCGATCCATCATCTTTCGCCGCGGCGCGAGCAGCCGTTCGTGGCGCTGAATTGCGCGGCGATTCCCGAGGGCCTGGTGGAAAACGAGCTCTTCGGGCACGAGCGCGGCGCGTACACAGGCGCGGGCGCGCGGAAAATCGGCAAGTTGGAACTGGCGCACCACGGGACATTTTTTCTGGATGAGATTGGCGAACTGCCCCTGGCGATCCAGACGAAGCTATTGCGCGTGCTTGAGGAGCGCTGCTTCGAGCGCGTCGGCGGGACGCAGCTAATCGAGGTGGACGTGCGGATCATCGCCGCGACGAACAAGGAGCTGCGCGCGGCAGTGGAGGCGCGGACATTTCGCGAGGACCTCTTCTTCCGGATTTCCGCGGTGCCGATATCAATTCCACGTCTTGCGGACCGCGGCGACGACGTGGTTTTGCTGTCCGACTATTTCCTGGACAAGTATCGAAGGGAATTCCGCAAGCCCGGGCTTTGTCTATCGAAGAACGCTACTTCGCGACTGAAGGAATATCCCTGGCCGGGAAATGTCCGCGAGCTGCAAAACACGATCGAGCGGGCGGCAATTCTTGCCGATGTTGACGAGATTGACGCCGCCGGGCTGCAGCTTCCCGCTACACGCCCCGCGCCGGGGCAGATGCCTGCGACGATGTTGGATGAAAACTTTAGCTGGGAAGGTTCGCTCGATGAAGTGGCTTCGCGGGCGCTGGCGCACGTGGAGCGGTTTAAGATTGCCGAGGCGCTGCGCGAGTGTAAATGGAACAAGTCGCGGGCTTCGGAGCGGCTGGGCGTTTCCTACAAGACTCTCCTCAATAAGATTAAGGCCTTCGGTTTGGAAAGTTGATTTTCCCCGCCGGGAATAACTTCTTCAGGGTTTTGTAGCGCGGTGAAGGGCGACAGTTCCACCGGTCCACAGCTCGGATTGCGCACCCGTAAAACCTGCCGCAGTCATCAATAGGTTTAGTTCCGCCGGGGTCGGAAACTTCCCAACGGAATCCGGGAGGTAACCGTACGCTGCCCGGCTGCCGGAAATGGATCCGCCAAGGCGCGGCAAGACGCGCCGAAAATAGAATCTGTAAAGGCGCTTGAAGATCGCGCCGGTGGGCTCCGCGAATTCGAGAATTCCGATCTGTCCACCCGGACGGAGAAGGCGGAAGATTTCGCGGAGCCCGCCCGCGTAACTTGCGAGATTGCGAAATCCGAACGCGACAGCGACCAAATCAAAGCTGGAGTTCGCGAATGGCATGGCGAGCGCGTCGGCCTCAAGGAATCCACGCGGGATGTTGCGCGAATCCGGGGCGGCGATGCGGCGCGACTTCTTTAGGGCTTGCACAAGCATTGGATGGGAGAAGTCCGCGCCGAAAACGGATGCCTGCGCGTGCGTGGAAAGCGCAAAGGCCAGGTCCCCCGTGCCGCAGCAGAGATCGAGAACACGCGCGCCGGGACTATCGAGGATTTTACGGAACCGCAACGCGGTACGCCTGCGCCAAAGGCGGTCCAATTGAAATGAGAGAAAGTGATTAAGGAAATCATAGCGAGGCGCGATATCGCTGAACATCTCGCGAACTTGCGCGGCGGCCTGCCGTTCACCGGAGATGCCGGCCGGACGTGCGCCGGTGGCAGGCTCTTCGGACTTCTTGGGGCTCGTGGCGTTCATTGATCTGGCCTGTCTTCGCTCGCGTTGATTTCCGCCCACGTTTCAACGATTAGAGATTCGGGCAATTCCACTCCGCGCCTCACGCTTCCGATTTTCACGGGCAAAACGAAACGCAGCTTCCCGCCGCGCGATTTTTTGTCGGAGCGCATCGCAGCAAGAATTTGTTCGCCAGAAACTTTTGGCAAGGCCGGGAGCGATCCCACACGGCGCACGAGCCGGATGATTCGCACCGCATCGGCAATGGCCAGATTATTTGTGGCGATACCGAGCGCGGCGGCGACGATCATTCCCCACCCTACTGCTTCGCCGTGGCGGAAAACTCGATAGCGCGTGAGGGATTCGAGCGCGTGGCCAAGCGTGTGGCCGAAATTCAGAATTTCGCGCACGCCAGATTCTGTTTCGTCTTCCGAAGTGATGCGGGCCTTGAGTGCGATGCAACGCGGAATCACAGTGGCGAGAATGCGCGGATCGCGGCGGAGCAATTTGTCGAGGTTGCGTTCAAGTTCGGCGAAGAGCGCGGCATCGCCGATAACGCCGTACTTGATGATTTCGTAGATGCCGGAGCGATACTCGCGATCCGGCAGAGTTTTCAGCGCTATGGGATCCACGAGGACGAGGTCCGGCTGGTAAAACGCGCCCGCCAAGTTTTTGCCTTCGGGGAGATTCACTCCGGTTTTTCCACCGATAGCGCTATCCACCTGCGCTACGAGCGTGGTCGGGATATGTACGAGCCTCACGCCGCGCAGAAAGCTCGCGGCTACGAATCCGGCTACGTCGCCGACTACCCCGCCCCCCGCGGCGACGAGCGTGCACTGGCGGTCCGCACCCGCACGTGCGAGTTCACGGCACACGCGCTCGACGGTCGAGAGATTCTTCGCGGCTTCGCGATCGTCAAATTGAATTACTTTGACCTTCAGAGAGCGAACGATTGCTTTTTCAAGAGGGGCGCGAAGGCTGGCCCACACGGGGGGCGATGTAAGAAGGAAGACAGCGGTCGCGGGGCCCATGCGCCTGATTCGCTTTGCGGCAGAGGCCAAAGCGCCCACCCCGCACACGACATCATATTGCTTCGATGCAGCGCGCACCCTGATTTTTCTTAGTGAAGGCATGGCAGGTGGCATTGAATTTAGCACATCCCATGGAAAGGCCGGAGATGTGGTGCGGCGGTCGGCGAAGAGCGATTGGAGGGGACCCAAAAACAAAAAAACCGCCAAACCCAGGCGGCTACTTACACTTCTATCCCACTGATTATCCTACCACATTGAGAATTATTGTCAAGACGTTCCTCCTGGGGGCAAAACCCCCGGATTCCACGCACTTTTTTGCGAATAATTTACTTGGCCCTCGTAAAAAAGCGTAGTTTCTACCCCGTCGGTTTCTAGTGAATTCGCCTGGCGATTTCCGGCAGGCTGGCGAGGATGACCTCGCCCACGGCCTGCAGGCTGCGCGGGCTGATTTTGTCGAGCGTGTCCTGCGGCGTGTGCCAATAAAGCCGCCACACATCCCCAATAATATCCAGCGAGGGCACATTTCTGTGAACGAAAGCGAGGTGGTCGTCCTCAATGCCCCCGACCTTTTCAGCGACGAAGGAATCGGAATGTCCAAGCTGCGCCGCTTTATTCCAGACAATGTCGACGAGCCAGGAGGCGGAATTCGCTTCCGGATTGATATGCAGGTTCTTGTAACCAACGATGTCTGCGAGCACAAACGCTTTTACGCGGGCCAGTTCCCCGGACGCGGCAAGCTTGGCGGCCATTTGCCTGCTCCCGTAGCAGCTATCGGTATCGCTCCAGTGCTGCAAGGCTTCTTCGCCATCGAAGAATGCAATCCAGACTGTGGCGGCCGGTTTGATTTCTGGGGAGGGCTTTCCGCACAGTACGCGTGCGATTTCCATCATCACGCCGGTTGATGAACCTGCGTCGTCGGCGCCGACGAAGTTGCTCATTTTTTGATCATCATTTGCGTGGAGCGTATCTGTGTCGTAGTGCGTGCCGAGCAGGATGATGCTCGGACTTGCGCCGGGAATTTTCACGAGGATGTTCTTCATCGCGAGGCGGCCTTTGGGCGTGTTGGCGTGGAAGTCGTCGGTATCCACCTTACATCCAAAGCCTTTTAGCTGGCCGATGATGTAGTCCTGCGTTTTGCGGATGGAATCGGTGTCGGGAGGGCGCGGGCCGAAGGCGACTTGCTTGGCAACGAAATCAAATGCGCGGTCGCCGCTGAAGCCTGTAGGGCTTGGTGCAAGGGGCGACTGCTGCGCGTTTGGAGAACTTGCGACGGAGGAAGGGGCCGCGGGCGCAGCTGGACTTGCAGCGCTGGGGGTTGGAGCGCCTTTTCCGCAGGCGGCCACAGCGCCCGCCATCACCAACATAGCCAGCACAATTGCGAGTTTGTGTTTTCGCGTCATGTGAATTGCCTCCAACTGCTAGTGCGCCGTTTGCTTGCGTCTTCGCACGACCAACCAAGCGACTCCAAGGCCAACGATGTAAAGAAGGATCATCGGCGCCATGAAGACGAGCATCGTGGTGGCATCCGGGGTCGGCGCAATGATCGCTGCGATAATTGTGATGACCAGAATGGCGTAGCGAAAATTCTTCCACAGGAATTTCGGGGTGACGATCCCGAAGAACGCAAGGAAGAAAATCAAGATCGGCATTTCGAAAATCACGCCGACGCCGAGCAGAACCATCAAGAGCAGGTCAAAGTATTCATTGACGCTGATGAGCGGAGAAAAAGTACTGGTGGGCCCCTGGAACGTGACAAGAAAAGTCAGCAACCGCGGGAGCATGAGGTAATAGGCGAACGCGATGCCCGCCAGGAATAAGAAAAACGAACAGGAGACAAATCCGAAAACCGCTTTGCGCTCGTTTCTGTAAAGCCCCGGCGCGATGAAAAGCCACACTTGGTAGAGCACATAGGGCAGCGCGATCACAATTCCGAGGTAAATCCCAAGCGTGATTCTCATATTCAAATAGCCGGTGGGATTCGTGTAAATCAGTTTTTCATCAAGGTGAGCGTTGTGGAGCACGGTGTACATCGGTTTGGCGACAAATTCCATTACCTTGCCGCCCACGTAAAAGCCAACGAGGGCGCCGAGCATGATCGCTGCGGCGGAGCGGATCAGCCGCTTGCGCAGTTCTGCGAGATGCTGGAAAAACGACATCTTGCCGCCGGGCTCATCGTGCTCGGCCTGCTGTGCGCGCGCGTCAGGAAGGGTTGTGCTTGACATGGGAATAGTCTTGCTCAATTTCGGATTCGGGCGCGGGCTGCATGGCCAGCGCTTCGGCTTTGCCAACTGTTGGCTTTGCTATCGTTGGTTGGACGATGGTCGGCTCGACATTGGACGGCTTGTCGGCCGAGACCGTGCCTGAGGGAGCGGCAGGGCCGGAGTTTGCCTCGCCTGCAGCCGAAGCGGCGGGCAACGCTGCGGGCTGGGCGTCGGCTTGACTCTGCCCTGCTGCTACGGCTGCTTCGCGCTTGCGAGCCTCGTTTTCGCGCGACTGGCGCTCGATTTCGCGCATCTCATCGTCCATCACGCGGCGCACGTCTCCCGTCATCCGGCGGAATTCGGCCATGGCCTTGCCCAGCATGCGGGCAAGCTCCGGGAGCTTTTCCGGGCCGAATACCATCAGCGCGATTAGAAAGATGATGACTAAGTGCGGGAGGCTCAGCATCTTATAGGGAGGTCACAGTGTTTTCTCTTGCATCATAGAGGAGCGCTTCAGGCGAGTCAATTCACGGAAGGCCTGTGCTATACTGAAATTTCGCGAGTGGCAAAAGGGGTGACCATGCGTTCGGATAAACGCGGCGCTTTGCTTGTGGCTGTGATTCTACTGCTTTCTGCCCTGCTGGGAGCGATGTATGGGCCTTCCGCAAGGGCGACTGCCGCTGGAGCGTCCGACCTGTCGGATTCCGTCAAGTCTTTCAATCAAGTGCTGACCGTCGTGCAGCAGAATTACGCCACTCCAGTGGATACCAGCAAGATTGTTTACGACGGCGCGATCCCCGGATTGCTGCGCACGCTCGACCCCCATTCGATTTTCTTCGATCCACATTCCTGGGCAATCATGATGGAAGACGAGCAGGGCCGGTATTATGGCGTCGGCATGACCATCATTCAGCGCTCAGACAATAAGACCATGGTCGTGGCTCCTTTTGTTGGCTCGCCGGCGTTTAAGGCGGGCATCCGTCCCGGAGACATCATCCTGAAGGTGGACGACAAACCCACCGATGGCCTTAGCAGCACGGACATTGCCGATTTGCTGAAGGGGCCCAAAGGGACCAGCGTGCACATCGCGATGGGGCGCGAAGGAACGCCGGAGCCGATTATCTTCAGTCTTGTGCGCGACGAGATCCCGCGCCACGATGTGGACACGCCAATTATGCTTCGACCCGGCGTCGGATACATTCGATTGACCGGCTTCAACGAAACGACGGGCGAGGATTTCGCCAACGCGTACAAACAAATAAACTCGACGCCGTTAACAGGCCTTGTGCTCGATTTGCGCCAGAATCCGGGCGGCGTTTTGAATTCCGCGATTGCCGTTTGCGATTTGCTGCTGGACAAGAACCAGGTAATCGTTTCCCAGCGCGGAAGGCGTTCGCCGTACCACGCTTATTACGCACTTCATGGAAATGGCGGCGTACGCGTTCCGGTGGTCGTACTGATTGACAGCGGCAGCGCTTCGGCTTCCGAGATTGTCACCGGTGCGATTCAGGATCACGACCGCGGATTGGTGCTCGGTGAAGTCAGCTTCGGCAAGGGACTTGTACAGTCTGTGGGGTCGCTGAGTGAAGGCACCGGGCTCGCACTGACCACCGCCCATTACTACACGCCGAGCGGACGGCTGATTCAGCGTGATTATCACGACGTCTCATTTTTTGATTACGAGTTTAACCGCAACGCGACGATCAAACAGACCGAAATTAAGCTCACCGATAGCGGCCGCCAGGTTTACGGGGGCGGAGGCATTACGCCCGACGTGAATTACCCAACGGCAAAACCAACTTCGTTCCAACAGGTACTGCTGCGCAAGAACGTTTTCTATCAATTTGATATCGGCGTCGGCGACTTCACGACGTTTTATCTTGGGACCAAACCCACGGTGACGAAGAGCTACACCGTGGACGACGCTGCCATCGCGCAGTTTCGCAAATTCTTGCAGAAAAAAGAGATTCCTTTCACCGAGCAGGACATTACGGAAAACCTCGACTGGATCAAGAATCACATCAGGCGGGAGGTGTTCACCTCCATGTTTGGCCAGCAGGAAGGCTTTCGCGTGGAGATGGAATCCGATCCGGAAGTTGCCAAGGGCATTGACCTGATTCCTCAAGCCCGGGCGCTCTATGATAAGGCTCGGAGCATCGTGGCCGAGCGCATGGGCTCGCAGAATCCTACACCGCACTGACGCGGAATTGCTCACCTGTATTCATGCGGTTGGAAAGCTCACAACCCCTCTGATAGAATTTCATTCTGTGGGCGGCTAGCTCAGCTGGGAGAGCGCCTCGTTCGCAACGAGGAGGCCGGGGGTTCGAATCCCCTGCCGTCCACCACTTCATTCGCATTCAATCTAACAGTCAGAATGTAGATTCAAATTCGCGGAAGCGGCGCTCCAGTTCCCGCTGTTGCGTGGCCTTTTCACTTGATTTAAGGAATGCTGAGCAAGCGGACGAGGGTTTCTCGGAACCAGTTGAACTTGGTACACAGGCTGGCACAGTGGCCGCAAATACGTCCCGCTCTTTCCACAAACTATCGCCCGGAAGAAAGCTGTGCTCGAGGCTTGTCCTCGCCATTTGCTTGAGGTCGGCATACCGAAGGCCGAAGTCTTTGGCGGCGCGGACGTATTCATTTGTGATGTCGATGCGGGAAACACCTTCGTCGTCTGTTGATAGCGCGACGGGGATTTTGTACTGCCGGTAGATTGGGAGCGGATGGTCTTTTCCGCGGACGCCGAGGATCACATCGTTGCTGGTTATATTTATTTCGACCATGATGTGCTGCGCGGCCATTTCCTTCAGCAATTCGCTTGCGTTGTCCTCATACATCACGTCAACACCATGGCCAATCCGCTCCGCATGCGCCACTTCAATCGCTTGCCGGATGTGGCAACAGAGCCCCTCAGGCGGAACCATTCCCGGCGCTAGTTCGCCCGCGTGGAGGCTTATGTGAACTCTTGGGTAGACTATGTGCAAGAAGCCGATCATCCGCATTTGCAGAGCGTAATCCGTCATTGCGACGCAGCCGTCTTCGGGCTGGACGAAATTAATGCCGACAAATCGCGGATCGACGGAAGCGATTTCAAATCCGAGCAATGTTTGCGCGAAAACTTGTTCCTTGGGACCGGCGCGAAGTACCTGATAGAGAAAACGGAGCTGGAGGTAACATGCGGCGCTTTCGGAGGTCTGCCCGCATTGCTCGCGTTCGCCCCGTACTTGCTCGGCCTGATCAATATACTTACGTGCATCGGCAATGTCGCCGGCCATGCCGTGAGAAATGTACTCAGCGCGCATGGCGGCGAAATCATTGCTCCAAGGAATCTCCTTGGAGAGCGCGGCGGCGCGCGGAAAACCTGGTGTCACCATGAGTTCGAGATACTGTTCATTCTGGTGCGCGGCGCGTGAGGCGACTTCGTCCAGCCATTCTCCGGTGTGTCGCTGATCCGTGCCGCCGAACTTTCCGAACGTGTCAAAGAAATGATCGTGTCCGGAGATGCCAGCAGATGGCACGAAGCTGCGCATGGAAAATGCGTCAATCAGGGAATCATAGAGATGCTGGTCTTTCAAGGCTTGTGCGGCGGGGACTCTTCCTGCTCCGCAATCCGGCAGCGCCGGCGGAGTGGCAGGCCTGGTTGCCGGCCGGGAAAATGAGAGCGTTGCGAGATTTACGCAGAGCTGATCTTCGCTTGCGGCTCGGATCCAGGACTCCGCGTACACTGCCCCGCTCAAATGGTTGTGCAGATCCGCGCCCTTGGGCATGCGCACGAGAAATGCGCGGAGGTCCAGCGGATTCTTGCTTGCGACATCAAAGGCGCGTGCAGCGCGTTGTTCGGCGCTCAGTGCTTTCGCAGTAGAATTGCCCGACGGATTTTGGGACTGCCCGAATGCAACGAATACAAAGAGCAATTCTAAGGCAAGCGCAGAGTTTTTGCAGATGGATCTCATCGAACGGAAATATAGCATAAGTCATCGAGCGGCCTTGCGATCGTGCGACGGGCTTTGCTTGCGCGGACAGCGAAGAATTAACGCTTCGGCTTTACGAACATTGCGTCGTCCACGGGTTGGTTCACAAGGATTTGTACCAGGTGAATTGTGGCTTCCGTTTCACCCTGGACTTGGCGGATCGTAAACGGATGTTTTACTCCCTGCACATCGCGGTAATCCTCAAAATAGGAAAGCGTTGATGCGCGACCGGTGGGCATGTCCAGCTCCTCATCATTGCGCACCATCAAGCCGGACTCGATGTCGAAATACATTCGGCGAATTGAACCGTCACCGGGATCGGCGTCAATTTCGTAGGCTGGGCGCCCGGCGACATTTTGTTGCCCAACGAGCTTCAAATTCGTATAAACCTCGGCAATTTTTATCGGTTGATAGAATTCGGCGGCCCTGCGCATTGAGGAGAGATCTTCGCCGCCCATGTCCGAGAGGCCCTTCGTCGGATCAGGATCGCTTACCCATCCGGATGTGCCGTCAAATCCGTGCTTGAAAACGCCGACCCCCGGTAACTGAACGGTGGTGAGGTATTTGTTTGGCGCCTTCGCGTATGATTCCGCAATTCCCACCTTATCGAGGCCTGTTACTTCAATCGTCCCTTTCGAGACGCGCGTGGTCGCATTCTGAATTGCCGCGCGGCCACCGAGGGCGTTGACGTAATGCTCGAGAATCGCAGCCACGGTCGGCGTCTGCGCGCGAGTGACTGTGGGGTGCATCGTTGTGCGCCAAACAGCAAACCCAATCGCTGCTACAACGATCACAAGAATCGCTATTCGTTTCACGTTATTTCCCCGATCCAAGTTTTTCCGCTGCCTTCGCCAATACCTCTTCGACGCGCGCCGCATCAGAAACGCTGCCCTGCGCGAAATCTTTTGAGCCGCCGCCTTTGCCGCCCGCCGTCGCGAGGCAATCCCGCAGGAGCGTGTTCATGTCGCCGGGAAGCCCGGCGCTCTGCGCAAAGATAACATGACCGCCGCGGGTGCCAATCAGCGCGCGCACGCGGCCCTGCTCGACAACTTTTGTAGCGAGCATCCGGGCGTAGCTTGCGTCTGCCTCGTCGAGCACGCGCACCACCACGCCCGGCTCTCCTGCCTTTACCGCGCGGCGCTCCGTGGCCAGCAACATCAGCGCTTGCACCTCGGATAATTCCGCCGTCAGGCGCTGGCGCGCGCGATGGCCTGCTTGCCTTTCTTCGAGCGCGCGGCCGACCATCTCGGAGACTTCACTGGGCGCGCAGCTCAAAAGACGCGCGGCCTCGACGAGCGAAGCCGAATCGGCATGCGCAGCTCGTGCCGCGCGGCTGCCGCACACAAATTCGACGCGCCAATTCTGCTTCACCTTTTCGACGCGGCGCAGGAGGATCATTCCAATTTGTCCCGTGCGCGCGACGTGTGTGCCGCCGCAGGGCTGCCGGTCGAAGCCTTCGATTTCGATTGCGCGGAGGACGCCCTCGCGGTCTACCTGCTTTCGGACGCCCGCTGCGGCCAGCTCCTCGGCAGTGCCGTAGTGGATTTTCACGGGAAGGTCGGCGAAGATGATTTCGTTTGTGCGGCGTTCGGCGGCTTCGAGATGCTTCGCGTCAACATTTGCAGCGGCGAGATCAATCGTGGAAATTTCCCGCCCGAGATGGAATGAGGCGGTCGGCATGTGAAATAGTTCGATGAACGCGGCGGAGAGCAAATGCTGGCCGGTGTGCTGCTGGATGTGGTCGAAACGGCGCTCCCAGTCAATCTTCCCGTGAACGGGGCCGAGGCGCAGAGCGCGATCCGTGAGGTGGACTACGCCGGCTTTGCCATCGTGAATTTCCTCACTATCCAGAACTTCAAGCACTCTGGCTTCGCCCAAATTGCCGGAGTCGTGCGGCTGGCCGCCGGAGGTTGGATAAAACGCTGTGCGGTCAAGTACGACGCGCCAGCGTTCGCCGTCCTGCGTGCAAGACAGGACTGTGGCGTCAAATTCCTTGAGGAACGAATCGTTATAGTAGAGGCGCTCGGTCATTGTGGAGGCTGGCACCACAAAATCAAAAGCTCCGCTTACATGCCCTTCAGCGCCACATCCCATGCTTCGCTGTACTTGTACCCGGTGCCGGTGTTGAACAGCACGACGCTGTCATCGGGCTTGATCCATCCGCTGGCTGCGAGCTTCTGCGCGGCGACGACCGTTGCCGCACCCTCGGGCGCAGCGAAAATCCCTTCGAGCCGCGCCAGTTCCCTGCCGGCTGCGAACATTTCTTCATCAGTGGCGGCCAGCGCGGTGCCGTGCGTGGTGGCGATATCGTTCAGAATGATAAAATCACCGATCGCTTTCGGGACGCGCAGGCCCGAGGCCAGCGTCGCGGCATTCTCGAAGAATTCCGATGTCTTCGTTCCCGCTTCAAATGCGCGCACGATTGGCGCGCAACCCGACGCCTGCACGCTGACCATCCGCGGCCGCGCGCTGCCGATCCATCCCATCGTTTCCATTTCGTCGAACGCCTTGCACATGCCGACGAGGCCCACGCCGCCGCCCGTGGGATAAATAATCACGTCGGGCAGCGCGCGTCCGAATTGTTCCCAAAGCTCGTAGCCCATCGTTTTTTTGCCTTCGATGCGGTAGGGCTCCTTGAGCGTGGTGACCTCGAACCACCCTTCGCGTTCCTTATGCTCCGCAACATATTTGCCGCAATCGGAAATCAAGCCCGGCAGTTTGCGCACGTCCGCGCCGAAGGCCATGCATTCCTGTACGTTTGCGTGAGGAGTGTCCGCGGGCATCACGATCACCGCGGGAATTCCCGCCTTTGCAGCATAGGCCGCCAGCGCCCCGCCCGCGTTTCCCGCGGTCGGAGTGGCCAGTGCCTTCGCGCCGAGCGCACGCGCACGCGTGACCGCAGCGGAAAGTCCGCGCGCTTTGAATGAGCCGGTCGGGTTCAGACCTTCATCTTTGATGTAGAGATTGCGCAAGCCGAGCTTTGCGCCGAGACGGTCAGCGTAAAGTACGGGCGTCATACCCTCGCCGAGAGTTACGGGTTCGTCGCCGGGCAGGACCTCGGCGTAGCGCCACATGTTCAGCGGACGCCCCGACATGCCGTCGCCCCCCGGCGCGTCACCCGGATGCCGCGGGCCCAGCGCGGGGGAGAGCGTTTTCGCCGCCTTCGCGAGATCGTACCGCGCCAGGAGCGGTTTGCCGCAGTCTGGGCACAGGTTCTGCAGCCTTGTGTGCGGTAATTCCTTTTTGCACGCCGAACATTCCAGATGAGTGAGTGTGGAAAGTGATGCCAGCGACGATGATGCCGAAAAAGTCGAATTACCCGCAGAAATTGTACTTTTGGCCGTGGACATAGCGAATTAGTCTAGCATAGTCCTTTCCTGTGGTTTGCTTTCGACCGATCCGTCTTCAGCGCTCTGCGGCTTGGCACCGGGGCTGCGAGGGGTGAACTCGAAGGATTCGCTTAGTGACAAACCCCTTAAGCATCCTTGATTTCTCGCAGAAGACCACTCGCGACATCGTAAACGAACCCGCGAACTCCGACCTGCCCGGCAATCCATGGATGGCCCTGGAGCTTTCGAAGTTGAAGGCGGACGTTTTGGTCTACGTCTCGGAACGCATGGAATAGTGCAGGCACGGTTGAAGCAAATCCCGTTCGATTCTGGATCTTGGCGCGTAGTTCTTGCTCTGTGGCCAGCATCAAACCACAATCGGTGTGGTTGATGATCATGATTTCCTCCGTGCCCAGCACATGATGTGATATCACCAGCGAGCGCAGCGCATCTTCCGTAACGATGCCGCCCGCGTTGCGAATGATGTGCGCATCTCCAGTCTTGAGTCCCAGCGTGCGAATTGAAAGGCGTGTATCCATGCATGTGAGGACAGCGAGCTTGCGTGCGGGGCGCGGAGTCAATTGGCGCAACTCGTGGGTGCGGGCGTAAATCTCGTTTGCAGCGACCACTTCGTCTATGGCGCTCATGGGGACACAGTTTAACGCATTCTCCCAATCCCGTCTTTTGCGCTATGTAGCCGTTCCCGACGCGCAGTTGGGCAAAATCGGAGAGCTGAAGAAATATCTTGCGATCAGTTATGAGTACGCCAAGACTTTGAAGCCGAAGCCAACCACGAAGAAGAAAAAGTAGCCTTCAGGTGCGGAAGTCCCATCACCGTCGATCCTTCGTTAGTGGCAATTCGCGTTGTCCGAATAAGTTCCGCCGCTGATCATTCCGCCTAGAAAACGGCTGCAGGCGGTAATTTTTGTGAGGGCCGTATCCTTTTTCAGCGCATCGGGATCCACGAAACGCGCGGCGTTCAGATTTTTTCTTTCCGCGACGACCGTTTCCGACCAATCCCTTAAATTGGCAAAATCATTCTCAATCAGGCGGAGAGCGCTGTGATCTTCGTCGGTGAGGGCAAAAACTTTTGCTTGGTTGATGGCGGACTCGGCCTGGTCGCGGTAGTCCTGCGGCCACGAGCCCACCACGGGAACGCCGGTGGAAATCACGCTTTCGACGGCGCCTTGCCACTGGCGCATTTCGCCGAGGGCAGAGATCGCTGCCGCCCGGAAATTTATGGAAAGGTGTTCACCGCCGGACGGCGCGATCGCCACCAATTGCTGATTGGAGCGCGGGCCGCTTGTTGCGCCGCCAATGCCGCCGACTGATGACCCGGTTACGAGCGTGATTCGGTCGGTCTCAATCGTGAGCGTTGCTCCCAGGGCCTGCGAAAGCATTTGCAGGTCAACGTAAGTGCGGCCCTGCACGTCCGTCAGCGCGCCCGCCACGGGTTTCCCATTTACGATGAGTGCTTTTTCAGGCGCGTTCTGGGGCGTGGCTTGGCCTCCAAACGCCACAGTCGCGACAACTATAACGAAGACGATCATTCCCGGCCGCCACAAGCCGCCATTCATTTTCATAGGAGAATCCCCCGGCAAATCGAATTGCCATCACATTCTACGCCACGCAGATTGCTTCAGGGTGTTCTACATTGGACAGCAAAGAGGGAATGCGTCTTCACGAGAGGCACTCCCGTTGTTCCTGCGCGGATCACTACTTGCCACAGCCATCTCTGCCCTGGCACTCCCAATACGAACACAGTGCATTACTTCGCTTCTATCTCCCGGATGAGCAACGGAACCGCACGCTCCAAATTCCTTCGATAAATGAAGCCGAAAATTCCTCGGATGAGCGGCGCCGGCCCGCCACCTACATCCACAGTAAAGCGGACCGTCGTTTCGCCGGGATTTCTTTGAAGGAAGATGTGGTCGTAGAAAACCTCAGCTCCTAAGAAATCACCGGCCCATTTCCAGTGGCGCGGCGGATCGAATTCAATCATTTGGAAGGACGTACGCACTCCATTGCTCAGCTTGAGCGTTGCACGGCTTTCCGCGGTGAGTTTTCCCGGAGGCGAGGCGACAACGGATCGAATGTGCTTGGCCCAAGTGGGCCATTGCTCAACCTTGGCGATGTGATTCCAGACAGTATCGAGCTGTGTTCGGACGACAAAGCTCTTGTCAACAACCCGTTTGAATTTCATCTTCCACTTCCTCCTGGCCGAACGCTCTACTCATCGAGCAGCAAGAGTGGATTCTTCAATGATACAGATTCTAAGCCAGAGCCTTCTTGAGCGGCTCCCAATAGTTTTCATTCCATCCTTCGAGCAGGCTCGCCGCCGCGCCATTCGGAAAACCCCTGTGGTCGAAAGTCAATCTTGTATCGGAGCCGTCACCTTTCAAGTCGAACCGCGCGATCGAAAAATCACCCGGATGCCAACTGGCGGAGCGCCAAGCCTGGACGATTCGTTCGTTGGGGACGAGGTCGAGATGCCTTCCGGTGATATAGCCGCCGTAAAGCGTGAATCCGCCGCCGACTTCGCGGCTGATCGCGGTGGGCTTGTTACCGAGGGCCATTCCGGACTTTACAGCCGCGCTGAGCTGCACCACTTTGTCGAATTGCGCGGTGTCCGTGAGAGCGTCATACACGCGCTTGCGGCTGGCCTTGAAGGAGACCTCCATATGGATGGCCTCCGCCGAATGCGATATCTCGTCGCCGCTTGCGGCTTGAGCGACAACGCCCGGCTCGCTGGCGCCGATTCGTGACGGAAATGCGATTCCGGCGATGCCGAGGCCCGAGAAAAATGTCGCCATGCGCACGGAAAAATCCCTGCGGGTGAAAATATTGGAATTCATGAATTGTTCCTCTCCATTTGCGATCGTTTACGTAGGGTAGCACACCCGCGAATCGGAGCGGCGCTTTCCGTTTTGAGTCAGGCAAGCGATAATCATCCATGGCGCTGGCTCAGGCGCCAAAGGTCGGGACGATTCGATGCGATGGAAGAAATTCATTTGCGTGGCTTTGACGGCAGCAATGCTTGCCGTTGCTTTCGCTCGTCAGTCTGCCGGCCAATCGGAGAAGCGCGAGCAGACTTTGTTCGGAACCGAGGGCAAAGTCGAGAAAAAGCACGGCAACTATATCGACCACCCTCCGGTTGAACGTCCTGCGCCCCTCCCTGAGGAAATTGTGAAACTCTTGCGCGCGGACGATCGCGTGACCAAGTGCGTGCAGACTGCGCACGCAAATGAAGCCCCCGCGTCCTGGTTCATGGCGTCGGAGATCCATCTGCACGACAAGGATCAAATCGATTTTGTGGTGCTGCCGACCGACGGATGCCTGTTCGGCGCGACCACGGATCCATACTGGGTGTTCGGAAAAACGGCGCGTGGATACGACCTGATACTTAGAGCCGACGAGGTTGGAATCGAAGTGTTAAAATCGAAAACAAATGGCTATTTCGACATCCGGGGAATCTCCTCGACCGCGGTAGAAGTCTTTACTGTCAAATACAAGTACGATGGACAAAAATATCAGCGCGGCGAGACGTCAGTGAGACCAGTCGGCAAGTAAATTTTGAATTTCCGGATTAATTTGGCGTCCCGCACAATTGCCCGCGCGGACCCGCCTTACCTATGCACTGGATGCGGCGTCGGAACCGGCGCGTGGCGCCGCTTTATCAGCACGTGCGTGCGTTCGCGCGTCATGCGAATGCGGCACCTCAGCCGGTCCGGGCCAACCCTGCATGTCGTTTCGCGGAGCGCGATCCAATCAACCTGTTCCGTTCCGACCGCCATATACGCAGTGGCATTCGATGCGTAGCCTGTGCGCTCCATAAAATAGGCGGCTTCCATGTCCACGTCCGCGGCGTCTGCGTTCTCCTGCTCGCAAACATCTGCAGGCGGCGCGGGCGCGTCATCCGGGTGAGCGCAATAATCTTCGTCGTGCTCCAGCACAATCTTCATGCCGGATGCGTTGATAAAGTATCGCGTCAGAACCGGCGGTATTCCGGTTGCGGCGGACCATTGGTACATGTCTTCAGTAAACGCCAGGGGAAGCTGGCTCATTGCAAGCGATTCTTCCTTCACTTGCTTGGAAAAAATCGTGAGTGTCGGCGTTGGCTCGCCGTTCGTGGGATGAAAAGAGAATCCTCCGAGAGCGATGCCGTCCTGCATGTCGGTCCACATGAATCCGAGGCCGCCTCCCCGCGGGTCGGTGCGGCTGGGGACCATGGCGTATCGGCCGTCGCGGATTTCAACTTCCATCGGCGCGCTGGAAAGCACAGTTTCGAGGATTTCCGGAAGCGGCAAATCCCTGTGGTAATGATAGGGAGCGTCCGGCACGACGTTGTGAACTAACTTCTTGAACTGGCCGTCCTTCATTACTTCATTTGACATGCGTCCGGCGAACCCATTGAGAAAGGCGAGTTGCGCGGAGGGCATCTGCTTCTCAAACACGGAATCGCCGCCGGGGGCTCCAGCAAGCAAAACCGGGGCAACCAAAAGAAGGACGCATGGAATAATGAAGCAGTGGAAACGCTTAGGGCTGGATTGCATTGGGCGCCTCACTTCGGACAATCTAAGAATTCCTGCTTATAAATTGCCAGGGCCGATAGACCCCGGCATGGGGCGACATTTTAACGATATCCTATATATAATTTCAACCCTATTGGATGCGACCCGCGAAACTAAATCGAAGCGGCGATGGCGGCCTCAAGCGCCGACAGCTACAATAGAAGCGTGGGCATCCGACTTATCGCCGTGGATATTGACGGCACGCTTCTTGACAGCCACTGGCAGGTTCCGCCGGCCAACCAGCGCGCGATTGCCCGCGCGGTAAGCTCCGGCATCGAGGTCGCGCTCGTGACAGGACGCCGCTTTGATTTCGCGCGGCCCATCAGCGAGCAGCTTCAATGCAAGATAACGATGATCGTCAACAATGGCGCGGTGGTGAAATCAAGCGGCGGCGAAACGCAGTTGCGCCACATGCTGCCCGCGGCGGAAGCACGCCGAGTCCTTGCGGCTACCACGGAATTTCGCGACGGCGCGGCCGTAGTCTTTGACCGGCCTCAGGCCGAACAGGTAATTTTTGAGCGGATGAATCTGGATGACCCGCACCGCCGAGGCTACTACGAACGAAACAAGCAGTACATCGCTTTCTGCACTCCGCTTGAGGATTGCCTGACCGAAGACCCAATCCAAGTCATGTACACTGGGACAATGATGGCGACGCGCGAAACAGCCGCTACCCTTCGTGCGATGAACGCGTCTAACCAATTTGCGCTGGCCATCACGGAGTACGAGTCGCGCGACTTCGCGCTTGTGGACGTTGTTCATCCCGGTGTCTCCAAGGGCGCGACTCTTGCCGAATGGGCCGCGCGCCAGGGCTACGCGCGCGAAGAAGTGATGGCCATCGGGGACAACCTGAACGACCGCGAGATGCTCGAATACGCAGGAATGCCAATCGTGATGGGAAACAGCGTGGCGGAACTGAAGACCACCGGCTACCGCACAACGCTCTCGAATGATGAAGCGGGCGTCGCGCACGCTATCTGCGCCTACGCGCTGGGTGACGCCTGATGCGAATTCTGAAAGCCGCGGCGCTTCTGGCGATATTTGCGTGCTTCTTCGCTCCGGGGGTGCGCGCGGAATACGCGGTGCTCCGCAGCGGCCAGCGCATTCACATTACCGGTTACGAAAATTTGGGACCTATTATCCGGCTTCACGTGTCGGGCGGCACGGTGGACGTGGCCGTCGAGGACATCGTCAACATCGAGCCGGAAGAACTTTTCGCGCCGACACCAACGCCCGGGCCTGCCGCCATTGCTCTCTCCACAGAGCGCTACACTGAATTGATTGACGCCGCTGCGAAAAAGTACGGGCTTGACGGACAATTGCTCATGGCCGTGGCCGCGGCGGAATCAAATTTCGATCCGCGCGCCATTTCGCGCAAGAATGCGCAGGGCGTGATGCAACTGCTGCCCACAACCTCCGCGCGGCTGGCGGTGCAAAATCCTTTTGACCCAGCGCAGAGCATTGACGCGGGAGCGCGGTACTTGAAGGAACTGCTCGACAGATTTCATGGGGATGTGCGATTCGCGCTGGCGGCTTACAATGCCGGCCCCGAACGCGTGGACCAATATGGCGGCGTGCCTCCGTACCGCGAGACGCAGGATTACGTCGCGAAAATTATTTTTCGAGTTGCGCAACACCCTCCGCAACAGACTCAGCAAACCGCCGCGCCTCAACGGACGGCCGCAGCACCAGCGCATAAGGCTCCCGAGCAATCGCAAGTCGCAGGCGCGGCGGGGCAGCCCGCGGTCTCTTCAAAGCAGTCGGCAACCGCCCGAACGAAGTCCACGCCAAGTCGTCCCAGCTTCGTAGCTGTACGTAGATTCTGAATTGCAATCAGTGAATGGACTGGCTCTGGCGTGTGACTAATTCTGCTGCTGTGGGTTCTGCGGCGGGTTCTGTGGCGGATTTTGTCCCGTGCCCGTTCCCGGAGCCGTTGGAGGCTTCTGCCCCGGATTCGTTCCCTGATTATTTCCCGGCATTGCAAGAACGTTTGCAGGAGTGCAGGGCTGATTTCCCTGCCCCGGCTTCGTCGGGTCCCAAATAAATTCCCACGTCATGTAGGTGTCACCGCCATCGCAGATCCGAATGGAGAGTGTCTTTACGTTACTGGCGACGCCAATTAGCTGCCCGCCGAAAATCGGGCCGCTCCCCGGAGTTCCTGTGCCCTGGCCGGGCTGATTTGGGTCTGTTTGGCCTGATTGAGGCGTGCCACCCCCTGTGCCGGGCGGTGTAATCCCACCCACCGGCTGCTGTCCTATAGGGGGATTTATAGTGCTGCCCGGCGTTCCCGTGCCGGGCTGGCCCTGCTGAGGGGCGCCGGGGAACCCGCCGGCGTAAAGTGTCTTGTGGACGATGCCATTGATCAGCGTGCCGCCGGGGCCGAGGTAAATGAAGCGCCAGCCCTTGTCCTGGGTGTCAAACGGATCTTTGTAGGCTTTGCGGATGTAGCGGGGCTGGTCGGTTGTGTACTTCGTCAAATCTTCAAGGGTCTTTGGGAAGCGGCCATTCTTTTTGTAGTAGATGCGGATGGCGCGGACATATTGATTTCCGCGCCAGGCGAGTTCGTCTTCACGTGCTCGAATGCCCTCATTTTTAATGTTGACGGCCACGCCCATCGCGCCAACGAGCAGAATCGTGGCCATGAACATGACCATAAGCATGGCGTAGCCGCGATCGCCGCGAGATGGGCATCTGAGTTCGTGGCAACCGATACGGTTTGTTTCGGCACGCGTCATTGTTGGCCTCATGGTGAGCGCGTCTCCTGCTCCATCGCCACGGTGGCGTGGCGATTGGAGCCCAGCTCCTCGACTTCCACAGAATCATTGCCGATTTTTACCAGGCGGAAGCGATTCATGATGGTTTCGCCGACGCCTGCGATGAACACATCATCCCCATCGGTGAAGAATGCGCGGCGCATTCCCACGGCCGGGCCCTCGGCGTAACCAAAGCATTTCATCGGAAAGACGAGCGGCATGTCTTTGGGGTCAATGGGCGGCATGACTATAGTTTGAGTTGGCCCCTGAGGCGCCTGCTTTATCTCGGGCGGCGGAAGATGGTCGTCAAAAATATTGCGGTGGCGGCCGGCGTATTCCACCATGTGCGTATGATCGAGCAAATCACGGCGCAGAGCGGGATTCTCGATGCCCATGGGCTGATAGGTGCCTGTAGCGTCAAACACCCGCGCGGGAGAAGTATTGCTCTCTCCATAGTAATGCAAGAAAACAAGAACGAGAAGCACCGCCAGAATCGGCAGCATGATTGCGAGACGCGTTTTTTCGGCTTTGGTCATGAACGAAAGTACGTCCGCAATTCGAGATTCAACTGCAAATTGCCTTCACTTTTTGAATCGATCGAAAGGCTATCGAGCACATAAAAACTCCCCGACCGTTCGAGACCGTTGATGAAGCGCACCAGGCTCAGATATGCACCTGATACGCTAACGGAGATTGCAACTTCATCCACTCCGCGCTTCTCGACGGCCTTCTCGCGGAAGTGTGCAGTAGTGATTTCCAATCCAGCCTCGCGCGCCAGAGTGCCGAGGTCGAGGATCACGGATGAATACCCGGCTCCGGCGGGCCGCAAATCTTTTTCGTAGAAATTGGAAGTCTGGGTTTGCACATCCGGCAGGCTCTTGCGGATGTCGGTGGCACGGCGGATATCGGCTGCCATCATGTCCCGGCGGCGGCGCAGCAGGCGCACCTGATCCGCGGTGGCCTCAGGCGAAGCAGTAAGCTTGTAATTGGCGGCAATCAGCGCGGCATCGAGAATGAGCACGAGCGCGAGCACGGCGCGAATTACGATTTTGCGGGTCTTCGTGTTCATTTGTTTAGTCCGCTATGTGCCACCGGCGCCTGTTGCGAAGCATGCGGCTCGATTTGGACGGTCGCCTTGGGTGCATCTCCCGCCGCCGAGTACCACGCGGTTAGCTCGTACGAGACGCGATCCACATCGGTCGAGCGTTCGGGCCGCGTCTCCGATGTCACCTCGATGTGCGAAAACGAACGCGATCCTTCGAGCGCGAGGATAAATTTCATGCCCGCCTCGTCAGACGTGGCGCCGCTTTTCAGTGTGAGCTCGATGTGCCCCTCTTTCAGATGCGGCTCGATGCTGGTGATCCGTGCGCCCTCGGGGAGCAAATTCTCAAAGTCCATAAAGATGCGCGTCCAAGGGAAGCTGCGCTGTGCAATTAGGGAATTCAGAAATGTTGAGCGGTCGCGGATCTCCGCAACTTTTGTGTCATTGAAAAAAGTATCCAGATCGTTGCGCTGGTCCGTGAGGCGGCTGATTTCACTTTCAATCTGCGACAGCTCCGCGCGCCGAGTTTCATTGGCCTTGCGGATCGAATAGGCGCGCCACGAAAACACAATCAGGACAATCACCGCCAGGGTCCCGACGAGGGCGTACCCGAAAACGAACCGGCGGTCGTTTTCGAGCGGCGTTGTTGCGAGATTTAAACGGACTTTCACGAAATTGTTTTATGAATCCTCATGAGCCGCGGTTCATGCTCCAGCCGACCAGCGAATCGAGTTCCTGTTCGGCCAGGCGCCGCGCGTCATTGCTCAGCTTTCCTGCCAGATCCGCCGCGTGAAGCAATCCGGTAACCGGGCAGCCGAATTCCGCTTCCAGAGGGACGCGGAAATCTTCAAACCGATTTCCAAATCCCGCAAGCCGCAGGCCCTGAATGCCTTCGCTCCAGGCGTCTTGATAATACGCTGCCACCGGGAAAAGCTCGTCGAGCAAGGTTTTCGGCTCGAGTGCGTCGAGGCCGGATGGCAGTTCGGTGCAGCGGTAGCCGGCGAGAATCCCTTCGCGCGCGATTCCAGTGGTGAGCGTGGCGCCGGAAACGCGGGCCAGCATCACGGGGCGCGCATCATCGAGAAGCGGCAACGTGGCAAGCGTCGAACTCATTACAACGCCGGGTTGCACACCGGAGGCTTCTGCGAGCGACTCGTATTCCTTGATGATGCGCAAGCGCGCCAGGGCGGTGATTATGTCCACTCCTTCATCGCGCGGCGCCTGGCGCATGTAAGAAATCAGAGTCTCCTCCGCTTCAAATGGAACGCTCTTTTTCAAGCGCCAGCGAAGCATGGGATTGGCTTCGGCGGCGGAACGCGGGAAAGTGTCAAAGTGCAAAACGAACACGCGGATTACCGCGTCGGGGACGAGTAGAGCGATGGTCTGGTTGCGAACGCCCAACTTTTTCAAGACTGTATCCATTGCGCTGCGAACGGCGTCCACATTGATCACATTTGATTCCACGGCGCTGGGCTTAATCGCGCCGGGGGGAAGCGGAACGACGGCGAACTCATCGAGGCCATAAGTGCCCCGCCGCCAATTCGCCGCGGCTACGAAATCAGGAGAAATCTCACACGCGACGAGGGGATGCGGCATGGAGTCAAGCATCCGCACCACGCGCCGGACAAATGCGCTGCGGTAGATGCCCCGCCGGACTCCTGCGGCGCTACTCAATGAAAGTCACCTTATTGATCTCGCGCAATGTTGTCACGCCCGTGCGCACTTTGGCGAGCCCGGCATCGCGGAGAAACCGCATGCCGCTGTCTCGCGCGACGCGCTTGATTTCCGAGGTTGGGCGGCGGTCGATAATCATCTCGCGGATGGTGTCGGTAAGGTCGAGCAATTCCGCGATGGCCACGCGTCCATGATAGCCCGTGCCCGAACATTCCAGGCATCCCGCACCGGAAGCAATCGGCACCTGCGCCCAAATTTTGGGGTCGAGACCCGACGTTTTCAATTCTTCGATGGTGGGCGGCGCGAATTTACGGCAGTGCTCGCAAACCACCCGGACGAGGCGCTGGGCGAGAATACAGTTCAGCGCCGAAACGAAATTGTAAGGCTCGACACCCATGTTGATGAAGCGCCCGATGACGTCAGTGACGTTATTGGCGTGAACGGTGGTGAAGACGAGGTGGCCGGTGAGCGCGGATTGAATTGCAATCTGCGCGGTTTCCTGGTCGCGGATTTCGCCGACCATGATCTTGTCGGGATCGTGCCGTAAGATGGAGCGCAGCCCGCGCGCGAACGTGAGTCCCTTCTTTTCGTTTACCGGAATCTGCGTGATTCCGCGCACCTGATATTCGACGGGATCTTCGATGGTGATGATCTTGTCTTCGTCGGTTTTGATTTCGTTGACGGCGGCGTAAAGAGTGGTGGTCTTGCCGGAACCGGTGGGGCCGGTGACCAGAACCATCCCATATGGCTCCTGAATGTACTTGCGGAATTTGCGCAAGTCTTCCTGATCGAAGCCCACCACATCAAGCGTGAGATTGTGGAATTTTTCCGAGAGCGTCTCTTTATCGAGGACGCGAAGGACGGCGTCTTCGCCGTGAATGGACGGCATGATTGAGACGCGGAAATCCACAAAGCGCCCTTTGTAGCGGACCCGGAAGCGGCCATCTTGCGGCACGCGGCGCTCGGCGATATCCAGGTCACTCATCACCTTGATGCGGGTAAGGATAGTGGAATGCCATTCCTTGGCGATAGGCGTCATGGCGTACTGAAGAATTCCGTCAATGCGGTACTTGATGACGACTTCGATGTCACGCGCTTCAATGTGAATGTCGCTCGCTCGGCGCTCGAGAGCGGTGAAGATGACCGTGTCCACCAGACGCACGACCGGGCTGATCGCTGAATCGCTGGTAAGTCGGTCCGCGGAAAGAGTTTCATCATTGTCTTCGTCGTCTTCGACGACCTGCAAAGTAAAGGCTTCAGTGGCCTGCTCGAGCACGCGCTGGGATTGCTCGGTGCGCTTCAGAAGGTCGCTGATTTGCGCCGGGGTTGCGACCTTGAGGACAAGCTTCTTGCCAATCAGGAGGCTCAGCTCGTCGGAAAGAAGCACCTGCGCGGGGTCGGCGACGGCGACAACCAGCGAATTTTCGTGCGACTCAATGGGAACAAAGTTGAACCGGAACATCAGGTCCGCGGGAATGCTGCGAAAAAGTTCCGGGTCAATGTGCTGCTCGTTCAGGTCCACGAAGCCGCAGCGGTAGCGCGCGGCGAGCCGCTTGGCGTGCTCGGTGTCGTCCCGCTCATCCACGGCAATCGGCAATCCGGTGTTGTGGTTCGCGATGCTCAAGATTTATCCACCTCGAATTTCATCCCCCACCATTGGTGGCGCCCAGCGAAAAACTGAAAATCGGCAAATAGAGTGAAACAAGAATAAAGAGCACGATCCCGCCCATGAAAATCAAAATGGCCGGCTCGATAAGAGAAACCATGGTTGCCGTGCGATTGTTGACATCTTCCTCGTAGAACTCGGCGACGCTTGTGAGCATGGGAGCCAGCGCGCCGCTGGCCTCGCCGACCTCCGTCATTTCCAACGCAAGCTCGGGAAAAATCCCCGTGGAAGTAAGGCTGGCGTGAAGCGATTGGCCTTCGCGAATAAGCTTCGCTGAATCGCGCACCGCGTCGCCGACGAGTTTGCTCGTGATGGAATTCGCGGCGGTATCGAGCGCCTGGACAAGCGGTGTGCCGCCGGTCAGCAAAGTCGAGAGCGTGCGCGAGAACTGGGCGATCTGGAATTTGATCCAGGTTTCACCGACAAAAGGCAGCTTAAGTTTCACGCGGTCAAGCGCCACGCCACCCGCTTCGGTGCGGGACCAAAAATAGACGGCGACGCCCGCGGCTATCAAGAGGGCGACGACGCCGATGAGATAGGGCCGGAAACCCACGGCGATGGCAATCAGAATTCGAGTGGCCAGCGGCAAAGTGATGTTCATATCGGCATAAAGCCGTGCGAACTGCGGAATCACAAAGGCCACAACGTATGTGACAATTGAGATCGCCGCGAATACAAGAATGCACGGATAGACGAGCGCGGCGATCAACTTCTTGCGGATCCCGGTGGTGACGCGCTGATACGCAATGTAATAGTCCAGCACGCCGGAAAGATTGCCGCTCTTTTCGCCGGCAAGAACGGAGGTGGTGTAAACCTTTGGAAAATTTCCCTGCTCCACCAGCGCTTCAGAAAGCAGCGCGCCTTCGCGGACGCGGCGGCGGACGTCATTGAGCACCGGGCGGAGACGCGGAGCGGCGACGCGATCGGCGAGCAACTCAAGCGATTTCAGGATGGGCAGGCCGGCCTTGATGAGCGTGTTGAACTGTTGATTGAAAATTAAGAATTCAGTGCCGCCGACGCTGCGCTTGTGCTTCCCTTGCAGAAATGCGCCCACAATTCCGCCTTGCGGCCGCACGGAATAGACGAACAAGCCCCGCTCCTGGAGCTTTTGGCGGGCCTCTTCGAGGGTTTGAGCGACCTCTACCTGCGAAAAGATATGCCCGTTTGAATCAGCGACTTTGCAAACAAAATCTGCCACGGTGCAAGTCTACCCCAATCGTAATGGCGTCTAAAGTGTGGTGCCGCAGCCGTTGCGCGGAAGGGTACAGTGCATGCTATTCGCACTGAGCCCCGAAAAATACGCACTCATATCGGGCTGGAGGCAGCCCACGCAAAAAGGTCCCTGCCCCTACCTATTAAGACCCCGGAAGGCGGAAAAAGGTTCACTGGTGCGATCCCAAAGTTGTCCCCTCGTCCACAATCGCGACACCCTTGGGGGCCGTGAAGTGGAACATTGACTCGGGTAGGTCCATGTCTTTTTGCCAGCGCCCAAAGCTGTATTCCAGCTCGATGCCACCCGCTTGGCGGATAAGGACGCGGGTCAGCCAGCCGTTCGTGGGATCCACGTCAAGAAGGACTTCCTGGATTTCCCCAGCATCTTGCGTCGAACTGGTTCCTGCGGCTGAAGCCGGGCGATTGGCTGTCCCTGCCGTATCAGGAGCGCCCCGCGGATGGCAGCGCAAAGTGACGGGGCCCCCGTCGGCGGCTTGCTTGAGCAAATCTATGCGCTTGCAGAAGCGCGAGAGTGTGGACTTGCCTGTGATGAGCGAGAGCGGCGTGCGCAGGTCGCTGCTTTCCTTCATGGGAGCGCGCGAGGCGGTGTGGTCAGCCGGAACGTAAAACCACACGGTCTTGCCGTCTGTTAGAAAGAGTTTGTTCTCCGGCTCTTCGTATTCCCACCTCATTCGCCCGGGCCGCGAGAAATATGCGGTTCCTGATTCAAGGCGTACAGTGACGTGACCCTCGCTGTAGCGTTCGAGAAAGACAGCCTTAAGCGTGCGGGCGGAATGGTAACGGGATTCTACGAGCTGGACGTACCGCTGGGCGTCGTCGGGTGCACTGGACGAAGCAGCTACAGCAAGGATGCTGCACGCAAGAGCAAGCCGCGCGAGAATTGCGTGAAGGCGCATAGCTTTAGACTAACAGATGCAACAGCCTTCTGACCCGGTCGGAATTCGCGGCGCTTGGAATAATTACATGACCGGACTCGAAGTCGACGGTTCTGTGCCGTCTAAGGTGAAGTGGATAACCGTAGATTGATCCGTGAAATAACGCTTCTTTCCGGAGTTGTTGTAGCTCACTGGATCTGCAAGCATCGAGTAGGTTTCAATGACCCCCTTGGCGTTAGCGGGGCCCGGGACGTAACGGAAGGTGTAGCCGTCTTTGCTCAAAGCTGCGCCACGCGAAGGAATCATATTGCTTCCAATTAGATCGGCGGCATCCTTGCTGGTGAAATTCCCGCCTTGCGGCGGAACAAGCTGGGAAATTTCCGCCGGAAACGTCACATAAGCCATTTGGTATTCAAAGCAGGCATTCCTCCACGTGTCGAGCGTCACGATAGCTGACCTCTCATCGCCAGCCATTCGCACATTGTATGTATTTATGCAGGAAGTGGCGACAACGGCAGATATGCAACCCGCCAGTGCGAGCCGCGCGAATTTCGTGCGAGTACGCATTACGGCTTAGGGAATAATTATTTAATCGGGCTCGATGCAGATGGCTGGGAGCCGTCAGTGGTGTAGTGGATGCGTGTGGTCTGATCCATGAAGAAACGCATCCGGCCCGTATTGTTGTAGCTCAAGGGATCGCCGGTAACTGTATAGGTCGAGATGATTCCGTTGCTGTCTGCAGGGCCGGCAACATAACGGAACGCGTAGCCGTCTTTGTTGGCAGCGGTGCCTGCCGGAGGCGCCAACAAGGCGTCAATTAGATCCGCGGCATCTTTGCCACTGGGAGCGCCGGGTTGAGGCGGACCAAGCTGCGATTGATCTTTCGGAAAAGTGCTATAGCTGGTCTGGTACGCGAAGCAAACAGTCCGCAAAGTATCGAGCGTCTTCACAGCAGACGTCTCGTTGCCCGTCATTTTCATCGTTGTAACTTTTGGAATAGCGACGAGCATCAGCGTCAGGATAATTGCAACAACGATGAGAAGCTCGAGAAGAGAAAAACCGCGGTCGCGACGATTCATGATGGTCTCCCTGGAGCAAGTAGCCCCAACACGCCCAGGGCGGGCCCTCAGTGCCAGCCCAAATCACCCCAACAACTAGCCGACGAAAGTATACAGCGGCTTTTCGCTTAAATCCAGAGGGATTCGCGAAGCTGACGGAGGTTGCGTATGGGTTGGCCTTTGCACATGCTGAGCCGAAAACCACGCGTGTGTGGCGGGACGCACCAGTAGAATGTGAAGGGCAAGATACATGGCGCGTTTTGCCGGGTAGGCAAATCGTCACCATTCTTAGTTCGTAGCGGAAAGAAACTGGTTGGCCTTGGCTGAAAACGGACAGGATTCGCTTGGCGCAAAGCGGCCGGGGCGCTCCCGGGAGGCGCTTCTGCTCGGCGCGCTGATTCTGCTGGGCGCGCTTCCCTACCTGAACACACTTGGGAATTCATTCGTCTATGACGATGATTTCCAAGTGTTGCAGAATCCCTATATTAGAAATTTCCATCATGTAAAACAGATCATCACTTCGTCCGTATGGTCATTCCGGTACACGACCGTACCAACAAACTACTACCGGCCATTGATGCAGGTGCAATACCTCCTGCTCTATCAAATTTACGGGCCGCTGGCCTACGTGTTTCATCTTGCGAATGTGCTGATGAACGCCCTGGTGGTGATTTTGCTTTTTCTTGTTACGCGGCGGCTGTTTCGATCCGAGGCAATTGGGTTCTTATCGGCGGCAATATTTGCGCTGCATCCCATTCATACCGAGGCCGTTGCATGGGTGGCGGCGGTTTCCGACCTGCAACTCGGATTTTTCTTGCTGCTTGCATTCTGGTTTTTCCTGAATCTGGGTGACCCGAAGCGCAAGAGATGGTGGACCGTCCCGCTGATGTGCGTTTGCTTTCTGCTTGCGCTCCTCTCGAAAGAGCCCGCGATTGCGTTTCCCATCATCGCAGCCGCATATCAACATTTCTTCGCTGAAGACCGGGAGCGCTCCTCTCGCCGCGAAAAAGTGCGGCGGTACGCGCCGCTGTGGATTGTGGCCGCCATCTATCTGGGCACGCGTATAGCGGCCATGGGGAGTCTGATCCCAAGATTGCAGAGGGCGCATCTCCCGTGGGGCAAGGCAATCCTTTCCAGCGTGACGCTGACCGGGGATTATCTGACAACCCTTTTGTGGCCGGCGAAATTATCCGCGCTCTATTCTTTCGTGCCAACCCAGCGTATGTGGGACCTGGGATTCATTGCCGGAGTGGCGTGGATCGTGGGTGCGATATTCCTGTTTTGTTTGCTCTGGGAGAAAAACCGAATGGCTGCATTTGGACTTCTCTGGTTGATTCCAATGCTAGCCCCGGCGCTGAACGCCCGGTGGATGGCGGCGAATGTATTTGCCGAGCGTTATCTATATGTGCCCTCTATTGGATTTTGCTGGCTGGCGGCAGCAGGGCTGATCGCTTTATGGAACACGCGTGCGTTCAAGACACGAATGTGGTTGAAAGTTGGATTATCCAGCGCCGTCGTAGCTATTGCCGGGCTGATGGCGTTTCGAATCGTAAAAAGAAACGCGGAGTGGCACGACGAGATAACTTTCTTCACCGTGATCGTGCAACAAAGCCCCAACAATGCAACCGGCCATTCCAACCTGGGCTCGGCTTATTGGAATGTAAGCCGGACAGCAGACGCCTACAAGGAATGGAACGTGGCACTGCAGTGCGATCCGAACAATGTATTCGCACTGGGCAATCTGGGAAGCGTTGCGGTTCTTGAAGGGCGATTCGATGATGCGGTGAAAATACTAAGCAAAGCTGTGAAGATAGATCCGCGGCATTCCGAATCTCATATTGGACTGGGCGAGGCGCTTGCGGGGCAAGGGCACGACGCTGAGGCGGAAGCGCAATTTCGCGCGGCAATCCAGATCTCGGCGTACGACTGGGATGCGTATAACCGATTGGCCAGATTTTATGTGAAGCGAGGGAGGGTTAGCGAGGCGATCGAGGCGTTCAGCAAATCGGTGGAGATCATGCTGAATACTGATGGGCTCGATGGCCTGGGTGACTTGGCGATGGAAAGAAATGACTTGGTTGAGGCAGAGAAACGATTTCGCGAGGCCGCGGAATTCGACTCCTATGACCATCATGCGCTTTACCAGCTCTCTTTGATTTACGCGAAGTCAGGCCGGCTGGAAGACGCTGAAAGAGAGTATAAGCGTGGCATGGAAGTGGACATTGGTACGGATCCCCTCGCAAACCAGGCGAAGGATGAAATCGAAAAGCACGGGGGCCACTGAGGATCTTCGTCTGAGCGGCAACAGCCGCGCAGCTCTTTTATGATGCCCGCAAACAGCATGAACAGTTGGAGAACGTTCCGCAAATATCGCTTCCCTCTTTAGACAAAAAACGAAATGCCCAAATAAAAAGCAAAAGGCGGAGGCTTGTGGCCTCCGCCCTTGCTGTCGCGTTGGGGGGTTGGTGGTTTACTGCAGGGGTGAATCCGTAACGGCTGCCGTCTGGGCCGCGTTGAAGCGGATGACGCCGGACTGGTCCGTGTAGAAATGGCGGACGCCCGTCTGGTTCACGGTGACCGGGTCACCGTTGATTGTGTACACCGCGCCCGTAGAAGTGAACGTGAAGTTGTATCCGCTCTTCTGTGGGACGCCGCTGGCAGGAGCAAGCACCTGGTCAAGCAGGTCAGCCTGCGTGCTGGTCGGGATTGCCGGCGCAGTCACTGGGCCGAGGTCGGAAACGGCTGCCGGATACGAACCGTAGGTTGAGTTGTACGTGATGCACGCGGTGTTCATCGTGCGCATCGAGCTTACTGCCGAAGCTTCGTTCGCAGAAATTCGCGCGCGGAGCAAGTTCGGAATTGCGATAGCGGCGATAATCAAAATAATCGCCACGACGATCAAAAGTTCGATAAGGGAGAAACCTTTCTGTTGTTTTCGCATTCTTTCCTCTCTAGGGATTTCTATGAGACCCTACCGGGTTCGGCAATCATAGATGCAAACCTAGTTCCAGTACTGCACTGTGGGTTTATAACGAGGGCACAATTCCGTAACATCAGTAGAATCAGTAGGTTAGAAAAACATGCGAAATGGGACTGAGTCCCTGCCCTCCTAAACACCTCCTTAAGCGGCGGAAAACTGACAAAAAACGTCACACTATTGCGCCGCAAATCGACAATGGTCATGTAATGGCAATGCTGCGGGCTTGGCCAGACATCTGGATGCCAGATGAATCAACCGAGCTTCAGTGGAGGAAGCGCCTGTGCGTCGGAGAGGCTACTGTAATCAAATGGGCAACCATGGAGCGCAAATGACAATTGGAGGATTGTAGCCATACGGAATTCACCGCTACGATGAGTAATTGCTACTGAACCGCCCGCGAAAAGGTGATTCGATTACGCGAATGAGCATTGTCCGCCGTGCGTTCCTATCCCTTTCGGTAATCATTGTATTCGCGTTCGCGGTCCGCGCGGGTTTGTACTGGTACATTCAACTACACGCCAGAGTCCCCATCATCTACCCGGCCCCTTTTGGTTATGAAACCGGAAGCATTGCGAAATCCATTGCGACAGGAAACGGCTTCAGTTCCCCACTTCGGATCCCGACCGGCCCGACGGCGTGGCTCACACCCATTTATCCTTACCTGCTTGCCGGCGTGTTCAAACTCTTCGGCGTTTATTCATATCTCTCAAATCTTGTCATCATTTTGCTAAATGACTTATTCTCCGCCCTCACGTGCATTCCGATTTATTTCATCGCGAAGCGGCTGGGTGGCGCGAAGCTCGCAGCGGGCGCCGCATGGGTGTGGGCGCTTTACCCAAACGCGATCCTGCTTCCATTTGAGTGGGTTTGGGATACTTCGCTATCCGCGATGATGGCGGGATTCGTGCTATGGGCGACGATGGCGGTGGCGGATTCGCGGCGCCTGCGTGATTGGATAGCGTACGGTTTGCTGTATGGCGCGGCGCTGATGACGAACGCCTCGTTCGCCTCCGTGCTTCCGTTTCTATTCGGCTGGCTGGCCTGGAAACTTTTTAAGGCCCACGCGCGCTGGGTTCAATTGCCGGCGGTTGCCGTGCTTGCGGCGATGATGTCTTGCGTTCCCTGGACAATCCGCAACTACGTCACATTCCACAAATTCATTCCTTTGCGATCCAATCTCGGTCTCGAACTCTGGCTGGGCAACAACGAGCAGGTGCCGGACACCTGGGCCGGCTTTCTTCACCCCAACGATTATCCTCCCGAGGGAGAGAAGTACGCCAGAATGGGTGAGGCCGCGTACATGGCTGAGAAACAGCACGAGGCCGTGCAATTCATGCTGGGCCATCCCCGGGACACCATGCGATTCTTCTGGCGGCGTTTTGCGGACAACTGGCTCGGAACCTGGGAGCCCATTCAAGATATTTGGCCGTCGCTTTCCTGGGAAAGCAAAACCACATTGCTGTCCAACATTTCGTTTTCATTGCTTGGATTGGTCGGAGCCTTGCTGTTGTTGCGCCAAAAAAGTCCGTATGCGTTTCCGATGGCGATGTTCCCGCTCATCTTTCCCATCGTGTATTACATCACCCACTCTTCGCTTCGCTACCGCCATCCAATTGACCCGGTAATGGCCGTGTTGACCGCCGTTGCCCTCGGCTATCCGCTTCGCGCCATCTTTGGCAAAAAGAGAATGCCTGCCACGAATGAATCGCTTCATGCCAGCGAAGCACGCTCGTAGTTTGATGAAGTAGTTTAGGCTCCCAGGCGCCCTCAAACTTCCCTTCGCGCTGTGTCCACGCCACCCGCCGAATTGTTTTCCGCCGATAACTCTCTGCGCACGCAAGAGACAACCAAAATCGCGCGCGCAGCGGAATCCATTCAACATTGTCCGTAGCGAATCGGCGACTCGATCGGCACGGTCATTAAATTCTTGCCCGAGGCACTCTGATGCCACGCATTCTTATTATTGATGACGATAGTTCGCTCCGGAACATGCTTCGCTTCCGGCTCAAAGATTCCTAGGAAGTTTTGGACGCGGCATCTCCGGAGGAAGGTCTGATGCTGGCGCTGCAGCACAAACCGGATGCGATTCTTGTGGACCTGATGATGCCGGGGCACACCGGCTTTGAAGTTTGCCAAACCCTCGCCGCCCTCAGTTTCACGGAGCTGATTCCCGTTTTTGTTATCTCCGGCGCGCCCAAATCGCTTTACAAGGACTTCTGCTACACGCTCGGCGCAAAAGGCTATTTTGAGAAGCCGGTTGACTTTGATTTATTGCAGTCGCGCCTCGCGGCCACCCTCGCTACCTCCCGCAAAGACCGCCGTATCGAACCGCGCATCCGTCTGCGCCTTGGTATCAAGCTGCGCGGGCGCGATCAAAAGGAAGCCCCTTTCGAGATTCTCACCACTACTGAAAACGTAAGCCGCCATGGCTTTGCCTGCAGCCTCGATGTCGCATTGAACCAGAATGCGGTGGTCGAGCTTTTCTTGTGGACTCGGACGGCTCATCGTTTCGTCGGACAGGCTCGGCTCGTTTGGCTTGATTCCCCCGAGGCGGCGCTCAAGCAAAAATGTGGCTTCCGCTTTATCGAAGACCCTCGCGAATGGATCTTTTGAGAATTTGTCTGGCGGCGTAGACGCCGCAAGGCTGGCCTACCCGCCGGTGACGTGAGGAGGTCAGCAGATGTGAAGCCCGCTTGGAACAGCTAGGCGATCACAGGGACACGACCAAGTGGCACCATCGTCATGCGACACGTAAAGGCATCCCGATCGGTCGATCACAGCGGCCATTGAATCTCGGGTCGCGATGCAGTTGGTATCGGCCTTGCCGTCGATCCACTTCGGCATGCCTCCGCCCAAAGGCTGTAGTGGTCCGTTGCTGTCGATCGGGCGGCGATAAACTGCGCCCTGCTTCGCAAAAGGGTCGGTGGATGCTGATACGAAAATGTCGTTTCTCCCAAAAGCAACGGCGGAGCAATGATGGGCGTGAAGTCCTTGTTGTTCGATAGTCCATGTCGCTCCAGCATCGCGGCTAATGCAAAGACCCACCCCAGCCGCTGCTATCACGACGTCGGGCTGGGTTGGATGTGCACACACCTGATGAACATCACTATTTATATCGATAGTGGGCCGCCAAGTTAAGCCGGCGTCGGTTGATCGCGGAACTCCGCCAACGTGGACGTTAGCCAGAAGCGCGGCGCCATCGCATGTCGCCGCCATTGAACGAATTCCAAGCGGCGGCCCCACCCGCTTGCCGTCGATGATCATAGATCCTGCGTACCAGGTGTCGCGGCCCGCTACGGCGTCAAATCCCGTCAAGCGTTGCTGCGCGCCGTCAGGATCAACGCGCAGGATATTTGCGTCGTCGGTTCCAACAAAGACAGCCTTTCCAATTGCTACGCAGCATGAAAGCTCGAATTCGCTTTTGGTTATCGCAGTCCATTCGCCATCGTGGGATCGTCGAAAAAGCGAATGCCCGCCAACAATCGCGATCACCCCTCCACGTCCATCTGCCACCAGACTGCGAACCGATTGATCGGCGAGTTCTTGATGGACCGTTTTCCCAGTGACGCTGAATAGCCCGTTGCCCCACGTTGCTACCAGAATGGAGGGGGTTGGCATCAAAGCAGCTCCTGTTGGCTAAAGCCCTGTGAACCGTTCGAAGTAATTGTGCAACGATCGGTCCGCTGAATCAACGGAGCCGCGAGGAGGTGCCGTCATGAATGGGATGACTGAATTAGTTGTTGCGCGCCCAGCCGAGGAGACGGAGAACGACGTTCGGTTCGAGAGAAGACGGTGGATTCTGCGGAGGGATAGTGAGCAAATCTTTGTCCTCTCCCGACTGCAGATCCTTCACCATCAAGTGCGTCTCCCATACCCACTTCGGAGTTTGCCGGCGGGTTTCGATGTAGGCCAGATATTTTCCAGCGGGTGAAAGATATCCAACACCAATGGGCGTCCTTTCCGGGAATTGCCTCTGCACCTTGTCGTCGGCGCGGGAGATTACCAGCAAGCGCTCGCGGCCCGCGCGCCCGCCGGTTCTTGGCGCGTCCTCCTCGAAAAGGAACGTGCCGTCGGGCAACTGACCCAGGAAGTGGCGAACGATGACCTCCTGGGGGCCTTTAGGGGGAGGTGGAAGCGGAACCATCTCCGGAGTCAGGATTCCCAGGTCGGCGCCTTCCTCGGAGGCGATGTACGTGCCGGTAATGTTGTGGCCGGAATGGTCATCAGCATCGTCATCGATGCCGAGAGTGAAGAAAAGTCGAGCGCCATCCGCAAGCCAGCCATAGGACTCGAGGGTGCATGCCGGGCAATGCGGCTTGAGAAGCTTCGCCAGCTCGAAGGTGCGGAGCAGTTTCCAATCGGGCACGGAGTAAATGGAGATGACCATCTGCTCATTGACGTTGACGCAGAACACCGCCCTCGTGCCCTGCGGATTCAGGAGAAGGGGCCACAGGTTCTCGTTGATCTCGAACAGCCGCCGGAAATGGTTGGATCCATCGAGAGTGAGTTCGAACATGGCCTGAGGAGTTCCGGTCACCCCGGGACTTGGCGTGCCGCGCCACGCGGGATCGACTCCGGCGACGTAGGCTTTGCCGGAGCCGAGGGACATGGAACTGGGCCTAATTTCGAAGCTCATGCCCTCATCCGAGAAGAGCAGTGTGCGTTTCCCGTCCGCGAGGTTCAGAGAATAGATTTCGGTCTTGCGGAGATTGCGCATCATGGCCACTTTGTCGCTGTCTGACGCTCTCAGGGCGCCGTAGGGGAACCGGGCGCGGAAGCTCGCAGTCGTGTCGGCGTAGGAGAGGGCGAAGACAACGGTCTGCGCTCGGGCCGAAACGCAAAGTGTAAAGAAAGCAGCGAAGGCGAGGACGGCTCGAAGTTTCATGGTCAATGCGACCCGATAACGAATATAGCGTGGTGGGAATGCTGTCGCAACGCAATGCTTTCGCCGAGCCGTCAAATGTTAACTAGCGCGCTGCGCGGGTGCCCCATGTTCGTCCCGTGCTTTCGTCTTTTCCGACGGGGGCCGGTTCGCTGGAGCCCCGCGGCACTTCTAACAAATCAGGGCGAACAGCCTGTGGGAGCCTGCCGAATCCATGGGGTCTTTGGCTTTCTCTTGCCGTCATCCTGAGGCGTGTTGCAGCCGTGAGGATATCCGGCTGCGAAATTTGCGACCGGGCTTTTTCTCTGTCGCCTCCCTCTTGCCCGCTCCGCGCCCCAAATCCGTCATCCTGAGCGAACTCCCGACAAACGCTTGTCGGGACGCAGCGAACGGATCTCTCTATCAATGCGAGAGGCCTCACGTACCCCCCGAGCTACGATTGCGCCTGGCCGACAAAAGTGGCAATCTCTCGCCGTGAAAAAACGGCCCAAATCCAAGAAGCGCCCCGCCCGGAAGCGGAAGCCCACGCGTAAAGAGAAAGAACTTACTACAAGCCTCACCGAATGGGCTCATTTTCTCGTAGCGCAGGGTAGGGCTCTTAAGGCGCGCGTAGATAGTGAAGGGTTTGGAGGTTAAGTCTCCGGTCAATTGAAGACCCCCTCTCTTCCCTGCCCACCACTGAACCGGTCAAGATGGCAGCAACAAGCTCCTCGACGTCCACCCGTCTCAGCTTCCGGGTAGCCCGTCATCCGTTCAGCAGAACGAAATTGGCCAGTAGGTGACCAATATGGAGCTTGGCATGGCCCGTTGGAATTTGTAGCATGCATACTGAATCACGGATACGCGTGTGAGCGAGGAATAAGAGGAAGCAGTGAATTCTGTGAACTGTTATGAGGATGCCAACCGAGCTAGCGCGTATTCCACGCTTGAGTTCGCCAACACTTACTACATCGCGTTCCGCGACTTGCCGGAGATTCTGAGCGCTCATGTAACCGGCCTAAGAGCGCTTGACTTCGGTTGTGGCACGGGTAGGTCGACACGCGTCTTGAGGAAACTCGGGTTCGACGTGACCGGAGTCGATATCTCCGAGGACATGCTGCGTATCGCACGGACCACCGATCCTTCCGGTGACTACCGCCTGGTGCCCAGCGATAATCTTGACCAATTTGCCGCTGGCTGCTTCGATGTGGTGCTCTGCGCGTTCCCCTTTGACAACGTTCCTGGAGGAATGAAGGCAAGAATTCTTCGCGACCTTCGAAGGCTGCTGGCCCCCGCTGGAACCATCGTCAATCTAGTTTCGTCACCCCAGATTTACACGCATGAATGGGCTTCTTTTACCACCAGGGATTTCCCGGAAAACGAGCTTGCGCGCAGCGGAGATATCGTGCGCATTGTCACCACCGATCACCAGGATCGGAGGCCCGTCGAGGACATCCTCTGGACAGACGAATCCTATCGAGCGGTATACCGGGAAGCCGGTCTCGAAGTGGTTCAGGTGTTTGAGCCTCTAGCCAAAGGCGACGAGCCCTATTCGTGGGTGAGCGAAACGAACATCGCTCCCTGGGTGATCTACGTCTTACGACGTGCCGCGTCGGCACGGACATGACCATCCTCACCTACGGCTACATGACTCACGTGGCCATGGAAAGCGCCGAAGCGATGGCCAAGGAAGGCGTGGACGCGGAAGTCGTCGAGCTGCGCACGCTCTCTCCCATGGACAAGGAAACCATCCTCGAATCCGTGAAGAAAACCAACAAGTGCCTCATCGTCCACGAAGATAAGAAGACGATGGGCATCGGCGCGGAACTGGCCGCCATCGTCAGCGACGAAGCCTTCGAGTATCTCGATGGCCCCGTCATGCGCGTCACCGGGCCGGACATTCCGCCCATGCCGTTCAGTCCCCCGCTCCAGAAATATTATCTGGTGGATGTCGGCAAGGTCAGCGCGGCCATGACCCAACTCGCCGCCTATTGATTTCTCGCCACTAGCCACTCGCCCCCTGCTGTGTGTCATTCTGAGCGGAGCGAAGAATCTCTCTTCTCCCCTCCCTCGTCATTCCGAACGGAGGGAGGAACCTCTCTTTCCTCCGCCATCGTCCCGTGTAACGCCACCCGAAACCTGTCCCCATGTAATCAGGGGCGCGTGCGAGCCCGGACTTGTACCAGGGCAGGACGCCCAACCGTACCGCACGACGGCCAGCCACGGCAGTTCCAAGAAAAGAGGGCTTGACTTTTCATCATATGTTGCTATCATAGCAACAACATGGACGGGCACGTGCTCCGATACTCACGAGATGATGCTGCGAAACTGATCCGTGAATGCGTCGAAACAGGAAGAATTCGCATCACGCAGCACTTCAAGCAGGAACTGATGAAGGAAGGACTCTCAATCGGGGACGCCCTACACGTTATTCAACATGGAGGCATCTACAATGAGCCCGAACATGACCCCAGTTTTCAACAATGGCGATACCGGATCGAAGGCACGGAACCAGATGGAAAGTACGTCGGGGTCATATTCGCATTTGAGACAGATGAAGACGGCGTGCTGATTACAGTTTTTGAGATAGAAAGCCGATGAACAACATCACTGGACTGTCGGGCATCGCCTAAGTTGGGAGGAATCACCGTGGATTATATCTGCAGCAACTGCGGCAAACCGGCGCGCAAGACGCGCGGAAATTACCTGTTTCGCGAATGCGGTCTGAACAATATCGTCCTAAAGGACATCGAAATAATGAAATGCGACAGCTGCGGCAACGAGGACCCGATCATCGCGAGAATAACCATGGTCATGAGAACAATAGCTTTGGCTCTCGCCAATAAGCCCTTTGCCCTTTGCGGTGAAGAAATCAGATACCTGCGAAAGTATCTTGGCATGAGCGGGGACACATTTTCGAGCTTCCTTCATACAGATAAATCGGTTCTTTCCAGATGGGAAAACAACCGAGAGCCTGTCGGACCCAAGAGCGATCGGTTGATTCGATTGGTGGTCCTAGGTCTTGGCGCGGGTCTGCGGCAAGAGGTGGAGCAAGGGGTGCGCAGATTTACTGAAATCGACGAGTCCCCCAAAGAACTAATGGTCGGACTAGATCCCAAAGACCTAAGTTACGAATATGAAACCATGCTCCGGTAAAAAGAAAGGATAACAAATGGTTGAAAAACACGAAGTGCAAATCACAATTGATCGGAAGAAATACGAATCGCCCAATCCGACGACGGGTCACGCCCTCTATGAATTGGGGAATGTTCCGTCAGGATACGATTTATTCAAAGAGACCCATGGAGCGGGCGACGATGAGCTCATCCCAAACAACTCAACAACAATCGAACTCCACGATGGCGAGAAGTTCTATAGCGCTCAATCAACCCTAAATCCGGGTCGCTAAGCTGATGAATACCAGCATTCACCTGCTGCCCGAATCGGACATCGAATACCTGAACCTTAAAGAATTCAAGTGCGAACTCAGAGTGCACGGCTCCGATATTCATCTCATCATCGATGAATTTGAGCTTCCGGCCGCGTACACTCCGAGGAATTGCCGCCTTCTGCTCAAACTGCCTGCCGGTTATCCAAACACGAACCCGGATATGTTCTGGACAAGACCCGACATTCGTTTGACTTCAGGAGAGTTCCCCGTCGCGGCCAACGTCCAGGAGACTTTTGTGGATGGAAACTGGCAGAGATGGTCTCGCCACACCAACACGTGGCGATCAGGTGTTGATAACATCCAATCCAAATTAAGGGCAGTTCGCACAGAATTAGATAAGGGAAGGTGAAGATGAAGTACTCGGTCACCTTCCCTGAGAAATGTTACTTGCAACTTACGAGGGATCTATTCTCAGACCTAGGCGCAGAACGGGCCGCATATTTACTTTGTAAAACCTCTAAATCCCGAACCGAAACGCGCCTTCTTGTTCGCGAAGTGCTTCCGGTCGCCTCAGATGACATCCTGAGCTCTTCAAAAGCCCACATGAGCATCCGATCGTCGTCGTTTATGCGCGCAATGAAAATCGCTGAACGCACTAAACACTCGTTTGTCTTTGTTCACTCCCACCCTTCAGGCGTATCGAGGTTTTCGCACCAAGACGATATGCAAGAGGCCATGTTATTCCGAACAGCCTATTTGCGAATTTCGACGTCGGAGCCGCACTGCAGCCTAGTCTTTGCCTCAAAAGATGATGTTGAAGGCCGCGTCTGGCTTGAAGACGGTTCGAGCCATGCCTTAGAGACCATTCGCGTTATCGGATCATCGTTCAAGTTTCTAGTATCTCGAAAATTGAATACAGAAGATGGCCTATTTGACCGTCAGGTCAAAGCATTTGGTCCGAATATCCAGACTCTCCTGCGTCGACTCAGAATTGGAATCGTGGGAGTCGGTGGAACTGGATCGGCCGTCGCAGAACAACTGATCAGGTTGGGTATTGGACACCTCTTACTCTTAGATGCAGACGTCGTAGACCGGTCAAACCTAACGCGGATCTATGGTTCCTACTCGTCCGACGTGGGGAAAAAGAAAGTAGAAGTCATTAAGGAGCACGCATACAAGATAGGAATAGGAACGGAAGTCGTTGTGGTAGGTCAAAACATAACATTCCGATCTGTCGCCGAACGCTTGCGTGAGTGCGACATCGTTTTCGGATGTACGGATGATGAATGGGGCAGATCCATACTGTGTCGGCTGGCGATCTACTACTACATTCCCGTTCTAGATATGGGAGTGCGAATAAATTCAGACCAAGGGTCGATCGTCTCAGTTCAGGGGCGCGTAACCGTGTTGATGCCTGGGACCTCCTGTTTGCTCTGCCGAAAAAGAGTCGGCGGAAATATCGCTGCCGAAGTTATCAGAGCAACGAACCCATCTCTTGAGGCGAGCCTGCGCAAAGAGGGATATATACCAGAATTGGACACTGCTGCACCGGCTGTGATTCCGTTCACGACTGCCGTCGCATCATCCGCAGTCATTGAGCTTTTGCAAAGACTAACGGCTTTTATGGGAACTGAGCGCGAATCAAGCGAGGTACTGCATCTCTTTGATCAAACGAGAATCAGGACAAACAAGAATCCCCCCGATCCGTCCTGTTTCTGTGACGACCCTGAGAGGATTGGCAGAGGGGACTGCACGCCCTTCTTGGACATAACTTGGCGACCAGAGAATTGATCCCACAATGAAGAAAAAAAGACAATCAAGATGGGTGCGGCCGATCGAGAGAGACTTCTATCAGGGTGTTGTATTTGTAAACTCGGTGGATGAGGTACCGACAGCTCTACGCAAAAATATCTACATCGTGAATCGGGCGCGAAAGGATCGTTGGGCCATGTTTATGTGCCCATGCGGATGCGGCCTAAGAGTCGAAGCCAATCTAATGCGCACCCATTGGCCCTCATGGCGGGTGCGAAAGCACAAGGACGGCACTATCTCACTCTATCCATCCCTCTGGCTGTCCGTAGAAACATGCGGCAGCCATTTTTGGATCATAAAGAACAATGTCCTATGGTCAAAACTTGACTTCATGACTCATCCGAGTAAATCGCTGCGCCACCAAAATACACAGACCGGGCACCCAAAGTTTTTCCCTTAGCCGGTTGCCCCAGACACTCGGCCGGGTGGGTCAGCCTTTCGGTGTGCCCCATCCTTCGCACGGCGAAGGGTGGGGAATTTTGTTCGCTACAACCTACGCGCGATGAATCTTTTCAATCTCAACTTAAAGAACAGCCGGCGTCCAATCCTTCGGTATCTTCACGAGGACAGGTTCTGCCACGCCGGATTTCGCGGCATTTTCAACAGCCTCTTCGTAGGTCGCCCCGTACGCGACAATTCTGTCCTCGTTCTCGGAGAACGCCGCCCAGCCGTCTGTGGGGCCTTCGCGCAACGCCTTAATCCTCATCTCTGGGCTCATGTCGTCGGTTCCTACTCTCTCCAGCTTTGTGTTCCTGAATAAAAACCAAGATTGCACCATAAAATATTGCCAAGACTAGAATCACATCCTGACTCCCCGCATATGCGTTCTATCATTCTTCCGTCAATGGTACAGTTTGTTGGTCGTTTTCCCTCGATCCTCCTATTCGAACACTCATTCGAACAGGTTTCATAACAAATCTTCCCATAATTCCCAAACAATTCTCTTGACATTAGATTACTCTTGTTGTATCATCCCCCATGAATTCGTCGCCTCACTCCCCCACCCGAAATGCGATCCCGCGTAACTCCTTTAGGCGCACACTCTTACAGCCGGTGCTGCACAACATTAGTGCAATCGCGCCCATAACTCTTTCAGATCCAGCGGCCTACGAGCGAATTCGCCCAAAATCCCGTAAGTCCAATCCTGCGTTACTCTTACCGCTCTTTGTTCCCGTAAGTCCATTGTTGCGTTACTCTTACAAAAAGATAGGGGGTACCCCCCTCCCCCAAGAGAACTCTCGCCTCAAGACCCTAACTACGTGTGGTATGTACCACTTACGGACTTCTCGCATATCGCGCCAAAAAACGGCCAGTGTTTTCTACCACTTACAGACCGCCTTTCATGTAACTACCAGTGTTATCTACCACTTACAAACTTTCTTCAAAATGCTCCAAGATTGCCCCAGTGTTTTCTACCACTTACAGACCACCTTTCATGTAACTACCAGTGTTATCTACCACTTAGAAAAAAACCGGGGGGGGGTACGGAGGCGCACAGTGAGTAGCGTAACCACTCTTGGTTGCGCGCTTCAGACGTCTCAAGGCGAGATGAAAAGCGGGCAACCCGCCGCGGCGGGTGGCTGCGCTACGAAAGGCCGGTCTCAGATCCCGAATTTCTTGGAGTAATGGCGGAACGAACGGTAAGTCATCTTCAGAAGCCCCGCCGCGTGCGTGGCCACGCCGTCGGACATTCGCAGCGCTTCCAGGAGATAGCCCTTTTCCACTTCCTGGATTTTCATTTCGAGATCCAGGCCGCCCTCGGGAATCAACACCTTGCCGTTCGAGGCCGCGGCTTCGATGGCGGGGCCCTGAGCCGCGCGGATAATTTTTTCGGGCAGCGCGGTGACGCTGACGCGCGGCCCCGTCTCGAGGGCCACGCAGCGCTCGAGCGTATTCTCCAGCTCTCGGACGTTGCCGGGCCAGTCGTAGGTTTCGAGCAGCCGCATCGCTTCCGGCTCGATGCCCTCGACGGTTTTGTCCATGGACTTGCGGAACCGCTCGAGGAAAGCCCGGGCCAGCAAGGGAATATCGTCGCGGCGTTCGCGGAGAGGAGGCACAACAATTGGAATGACGCTCAAGCGGTAGAAGAGGTCTTCGCGGAATCGGCCTTCCGCGATCTCCTTCTCGAGATCCTTGTTGGTGGCGGCGATCACTCGGACATCCACTTCGGATTCTTCCGTGCTGCCAAGAGGACGAACCTTCCCCTCTTGAAGCACGCGGTAAAGCTTCACCTGCATGGCGAGAGGCATATTGCAAATCTCGTCCATGAAAAGAGTGCCGCCATTCGCGGCCTGGAAGAGACCGGGGCGATTGTCGTTGGCGCCCGTGAACGCTCCTTTGACGTAGCCGAAGAGTTCGGATTCGAGCAGCGTTTCCGGAAAGGCGCCGCAGTCAATGGTGATAAATGGTTTTTGCGCGCGCGGGCTGTGTTCATGAATGGCGCGCGCGACAAGCTCTTTGCCGGTGCCGCTCTCGCCGGTGATGAGCACGCGGCTTATTTGCGGGCCGACGGTTTGGATCAGGTCGAAGATGGCCCGGAGTTTTGCGCTGTGGCCGATGATGTTGTCCTGCCCGGTAAGGCGGCGCAATTCCCGGCGGAGGTAGCCGGCTTCCTTTTTGAGCTTGAGGTTCTCGTCCACCTGCTGCACGGCGCGGCGGAGTTGGTCCACAAGTTCATGGTCTTTGATGACGTAGCGATCCGCGCCCGCATTGACGGCGGCAATGGCCGTCTCAACCGTGGGGACGCCGGTTATCAGGAGGAAAACGGAGGAAGGCGTTGTCTCACGCGCGAACTTCAGAAGGTCGACTCCGCTCGAATCAGGCATGCGGATATCGGAGATGATGATGTCAAAAATTTGCGATTCGATTTTGCGCCGCGCCGCTTCCCCGCTCGAGGCGACCTCGACGCGGTGGCCCTCTTTGCGGAAAGTAATCTCCAGCAGCTCACAAATGGAGCGCTCGTCATCAACTACCAACAAATGGGCCATCTTGACCTGTCCTCAATTCTTTCAAGCGACGCGCGGCAATTCGACTGTGAATTGGGCTCCCCGGTTCTTCTCCGAGGATACGATGACGTGGCCACTATGAGCTTGCACAATCTGATAGACGATTGCCAAGCCGAGGCCTGTGCCGCCGGTGAATCCCGACTGCAACGGTTCAAATATTTTTTCTTTTTGAAGCGGGTCCATTCCCACGCCGGTATCACGAAAATGGATCCGCACGAAGCTGCGGCCCAATTCCAGGCGGACGCTGAGCGTTCCACCCCCGGGCATCGCGCGCAATGCGTTGTCGCAGAAATTCCAGAAGACCTGCTTGATGCGGTTGGCATCCACGCGAACGCGCACGGATTTCAAAGCGAAGCTTTTATCAATGCGGTACTTCCCATCCATGGCGGGATGGCGCTCGAGAAGGGTCAGCGTTTCATCCAGAAGAGAAACAATGTCGGCGTCCGTGAACTCATACGTTTTCTCGCGCGAGTAATTCAGGAACTCGGTGATGATCTGATTGAGGCGTTCCGATTCCCTGCTCACGATGTTGACGAGGTGCCGCTCATCTTCTTCGAGGGGGGCGTGGCGCGCCAATTCCTTCACCGCGCCGGCGATGGCCGTGAGCGGCTGGCGGATTTCGTGGGCGATTGCCGCGGAGAGTCTCCCGAGCGCCGCCATGCGGTCTTTTGTTTCGACTTCTTCTTCGAGGCGGCGCAAGTCGGTCAAGTCCTGAAAGTTGAACACGTAGCCGGTCAATTTCTCATTGCGGCTGCGAAGGGAGGAAACGGAAACTCCGAGCACGCGGACCTTGCCATCCGCGGTGCGGAAATCAAATTCCTTGCGCGGAATGATGCTTACATCCGATATGCCTTCCTCGGGCATCCAGAAATCCGGCCACAACGCGGGCAGGAGCTCGCCACGAACATTGGCGGAGCGTGCGCCGGTGATTTCCTCGCCAGTCCGGTTTAAGAGAAGGATCCGGCCGTCAAGATCCGTGGTCAGCAGGCCGCCGCGCAGGGAGTGGATGATGTCTTCATTGAATGCTTGCAGGTCCTGCAACTCGTCCCGCTTCTGCTCGAGTTCCAAACCTTTGCGTCTGAGAGTCTGCGCCAAAAGGCTGGAGAGGTAGGCGACGGCCATGAACGCGACCAGATTGCTCAAGACCCAGATTTGCAAGGCATGAACCGTCGGAACAGTTGCAGTGGTAAGTGGGACGACCTCGTAATACGTGAGCTCGACCATTCCGACCAGCAGGAGAAAACTGAAGCCCGCGGTAAGGAAAGTTCCGCGGCGCGAAAACAGAATGCTGGCTACGATGATGGTCAGCAAATACAGTGAGATGAAGTGACTTTCGTTGGACCCGGTGACGTAAACCAGGCCGGTGATCATCAGAAGGTCGCAAATCATCTCGAGGGGGGCTTGCCAGCGCGTCCGCGGAACCCATTTGGCGAGAATCGCGTAGAGAAAACCCAGCATGTACCACAGGCCGATGAGGGTGCCGAAGACTCTGGCGTTGAGCGCGAGCAGCCCTGACTGCCAGAGGAACAGCGAAATGGCCAGCAGGAATGTGATGACAAGAAAACGAACGCGGCTGAGCCAGCCCAGCCATTCGGTCGTGTTCAGCGTCCGCTCCATTACTCGCACACCTATTCTTGGTTGCGCTGTCCTGTTTTCAACAGGGTCTGGCAAATGGGATGTATCGATTCGCGGCGAAAGCGAGGGTCGCGCCGGCGAAGGGCGCGACACCCCCGGCCGGCGCGCGAGCCTCCTAGTGTTGTGACAGCTTGCCAATCAAAACGAACAGCGGCAGATACATCGAAATTACGATGCCGCCCACGATTAAGCCGAGGAAGACGATCATCATGGGTTCCATCGCAGCCAGCAAATCCTTGACCGCGGCGTCCACTTCGTCTTCGTAGAAGTCCGCGATTTTCTGGAGCATGGTGTCCATGGCACCGGTCTGTTCGCCGACGGAAATCATCTGCGTCACCATGCCGGGGAACACTTCCGAATCACGCAAGGGATCCGCGAGGGTGCGGCCGGCTTCGAGCGCCTTCCGTGTTTGCAGCAAAGCGCGCTCGACAATCGCGTTTCCGGAAGAGCGCGCGGTGATGTCCAGGGCTTCCAAGATGGGTACGCCGCTGGAGATGAGCGTTCCGAGCGTGCGGGTGAAACGCGCAACAGCGATTTTCCTGAGCAGAATCCCCATGAGGGGAAGCTTCAGAAGCAGCGCGTCAATCATGAACCGACCCTTTTCGGTTTTGTACCAAACCCTCAGGCCGATAATCGCACCAATAACTGCAATCAACGCGAGGAATCCGAAGATACTGCCGACGAAATGGCTGAGAGCGATAACGATGCGCGTAGGCAGCGGGAGGTTGACTTCCAAGCTGACGAACAAAGTTGCGAAGATGGGCACGACTTTCCAGAGAAGAAGAGTGATGACGGCAGCGGACACGCCCAATACAACGACAGGATAGATGAGGGCCGATTTCACGGCGCGCTTCAACTTGACGTTCTTCTCGATGTAGGTGGAGAGGCGCTGGAGAATGGTGTCGAGAATACCGCCGGTTTCACCCGCTTCCACCATGTTCACGTAGAGAGTGTCGAAGATTTTGTCGTACTGCCGCATGGAGGCGGAAAGCGTCTGGCCGCCTTCGATGGCGGAACGCGTGCCGGTCAAAACCTTTTGAAAAGTCTTGTTCTCCTGTTGGTTGGCCAGGATTTCCAGGCACTGGACCAGCGGCAAGCCAGCGTCAATCATCACGGAGAACTGGCGCGTGAAAATGGCGAGCTCCTCCTGCTTGACGCCGCTGCCAAAGCTCGGGAGAGCAAATTCCTTGCCCTTCTCCGACATCTTCGTGACGTTGATCTGCTGGCGCCGGAGCAGAGAGGCCAGTTCGGCCTTGCTGCCAGCGACCTGTTCGCCGCTGACGCTCGTGCCCGCGCGATTCTTTCCCTTGTATGTGAAGACCGGCATGCTGTTACCCTCCTGATTTTCTTTTGACTATCAAATGTGTCCCGCAAAAACTGCGAATCTTTAGCGCCGCGCTACAGAGCCCGCCGGCGAGCCGCTCGTCACACCTCGGTTAATCATATCCTGCAGTTCGTCGGCGTTGGAGGATCTTGAAAGGGCTGTCTCCAAAGTAATCAACTTGTTGAAATATGCGTTGGCCAGGCTCTGATTAAAGGTTTGCATTCCGCTCTGGCCTGTCCCGGTCTGCATGGCCGAATAAATCTGGTGGATCTTGTCTTCTCGAATCAGGTTCCGGATGGCGGCATTCGGAATCAGAATCTCCATGACCATCACGCGCCCGCGGCCATCGGCTCTGGATAGGAGCGATTGGCAGAGAATTCCCTCTAGAACCATGGAGAGTTGCGCGCGGATCTGCGGTTGCTGGTGGGATGGGAAAACGTCAACAATACGGTTGATGGTGGAAACCGCGGAATTCGTGTGCAAGGTCGCGAAGGTGAGGTGGCCCGTTTCAGCGATGCGGAGCGCGGATTCAATTGTTTCGAGGTCGCGCATTTCGCCGATGAGCACAACATCCGGGTCTTCGCGCAAGGCGGCGCGAAGTGATGCGGCAAAAGAGTGCGTGTCCGAGTGGATTTCCCGCTGGTTCACCAGGCACTTCTTGTGGTTGTGGAGGAACTCGATGGGATCCTCGATGGTGATCATGTGTTCCTCACGCTCGGCGTTAATCTTGTCGAGCATGGCGGCAAGCGTGGTGGATTTGCCGGAACCGGTGGGGCCAGTGACCAGGACGAGGCCGCGCGGCTTTTCGCAGAGGGTCTTTACGACCGGGGCGAGGCCCAGCGCGTCAAAGCCCTTGATTTCCCAGGGGATGGTGCGGAAGACCGCCGCGACCGCGCCGCGCTGGTTAAAGATGTTTCCGCGGAAACGCGCCAGGTTCTTCAAACCGAATGAAAAATCGAGCTCGAGATTCTCCTCGAAGCGGTGCTTCTGGGCGTCGGTGAGAACGCTGTAGGAGAGCGACTTGGTGTCCGCAGCCGTCAGCGGCGCCATATCGAGCGGGCGCAGGTGGCCGTGCACGCGAACTCGCGGCGCGCTGTTCGTGGTGATATGCAAGTCGCTTCCGCCCATCTCGATCATTTTCTGCAACAGCTCGCTCAAAGTGATTCCAGCCATTTTGACCTCTCCTTAAAGAACGGTTTCGCGCAGGACTTCCTCAAGAGTCGTCTGTCCTGTGGCAATTTTCATGAGCCCGCTGCGGCGCAGCGTGATCATTCCCTGATCCAAAGCCTTTTTCTTCAATTCCAATGCGGAAGCGCCGACAAGGATGAGTTCGCGCAGCTCGTCATTGATTTCCATTACTTCATAAAGACCGACGCGCCCCTTGTAACCGGAGTTGTTGCAGGTGGTGCATCCTTTGCCGTGAGAAATCTCCGTGGTCTTGGCTTCGTCGGACGTGTACCCGGCATCCAGCATCGCTTCCACCGGAACATCGAGCTTTTCCTTGCAGGCTGAGCAGACTCGCCGCACGAGGCGCTGCGCGCAAATCAAGTTCACCGAAGTGGCGACGAGAAACGGTTCGATGCCCATATTCATCAACCGGCTGATGGTGGAAGGCGCATCATTCGTGTGCAGAGTGGAAAGGACGAGGTGTCCAGTGAGCGCGGCCTTGACGGCGATTTCGGCCGTTTCAAAGTCGCGGATTTCGCCGACGAGGATGATGTTCGGGTCCTGGCGCAAGAAGGAGCGCAAAGCAGTGGCAAAGTTCAGGCCGATCTGATCCTTCATCTGCACCTGGTTGATGCCCGCAAGCTGAAATTCAACCGGGTCTTCGGCGGTCATAATGTTCGTTTCCTGCGTGTTCAGACGGGCAACGGAGGAGTAGAGCGTATTCGTTTTGCCGGAACCCGTCGGGCCGGTGACCAGAACCATCCCGTACGGTTTCAAGATGGCTTTTTCAAATTTGTCGAGCGATTCCTGCTCGAAACCGAGTTTGGTCATGTCCAGACGCAGATTCTCTTTGTCGAGCAAGCGCATGACGATTTTTTCGCCGAAAATCGTGGGCACCGTGGAGACGCGGAAGTCGAGGTCGCGTTTCTTGCCTTCGCGCATGTACTTGAGCATGATGCGGCCGTCTTGCGGGAGGCGCTTTTCGCTGATGTCCAGTTTGGACATGATCTTGATGCGGCTCGTGATTGCGTCTTTCAATTTAAGCGGGGGGGCCATAACGTTTTGGAGAATGCCGTCCACGCGAAGGCGAACGCGCAGCTCTTTTTCGTAAGGCTCGACGTGAATGTCGCTGGCCCCGCGCTTGACCGCATCCGTGAGGATGAAGTTGACGAGCTTGATGATGGGGGCCTCTTCCGCCGCTTTCTCAAGCTCGGCGGCGTTCAACTCCGCTTCTTCGGAGGCGATTTCGAGGTCAGCGCCTTCCTCGCCGGTCAGGTCCTTCATCACCTTGCTGAGTTCTTCAACGCTGGAAGCTTCGCCGTAGAATTTGTGAATCGCGTCGTTGATGTCGGTTTCCGAGGCGACGACAGGTTCGACGTTGAAGCCGGTCATAAACTTGATGTCGTCCATGGCGAAGACGTTTGTCGGGTCCGTCATCGCAATAGTGAGAGTCGCGCCGACACGGGAAAGCGGGACGACCTGATAGCGAATCGCAGTTTCCTGCGGGATCAACTTGATGACCGTCGCTTCGACTTCGTAGTATTTTAAATTGATGGAAGGAACGCCATACTGCCTTGACAGAACTTGAGTGATCTCGTCGTCGCTGATGAAGCCGAGCTTCATCAGGCAGCTTCCCAGCCGCCCGCCATTCTTCTTCTGATACTCCAGAGCTTTCTGGAGCTGCTCAGAAGAAATCAGGCTCTCCTTAATCAGTATTTCGCCGAGCCGACCAGACATGCGCAGAACTCCCGAGACACTTCAACCCAAACGACTACCCGCGAGGCCCTTTGGGCCTACGTGTAACTTATTGAAGCATTTTGAGGAATCCAGAAACACCTGTCCTGAGGTACAGGGGTGCTGAGGCACTAAACTGTGCCAAACCAGTCCGCCTTGACTCACACTGGCAGGGTGGCTATCTTCATCTTAAATGGGAAGTGCGCTACCCAACTTGCAACGCACCGGCAAAACATCAACCAAAAATTCGGGAACAATGAGCCAATTTGAGAGTCAGGCCGAGAGACTGATGAGTTTTTACGGCGCTATGAGCGTGCGGCTGGGGCCAATGCGATGGTGGCCGGCGAAGACGCCGTTTGAGGTGATCGTGGGCGCAATTCTCACGCAAAACACAGCCTGGACAAATGTGGAGCGCGCGATTGAGAAATTGCGGAACGAGCGGCTCCTTACGCAGGCAGCGATGGAAAAGGTTCCTGTTGCGCGGCTGGGCAGACTGATTCGATCCTCCGGGTATTTTCGGCAGAAGGCAAGAAAGCTCAAAGCATTCGCGCGATTCGCAAGAGATGAGTTCGGCGGCTCCCTCAAGCGAATGTTCGCCCTTCCCACGATGGAACTGCGGGATAGGCTGCTCGGCGTGCACGGGATCGGGCCGGAGACGGCCGACTCCATTTTACTTTACGCGGGGAACCACCCAATCTTCGTGGTGGATGGCTACACGCGGCGGATCATGGCGCGGCACAACATTCTGAATGAAAAGGATGCCTATGATGAGGTACGAAGGCACTTCGAGAAATATCTTCCGAGAGACGCGCGGCTCTATAATGAATATCATGCATTGATCGTGAACACGGGGAAGAATTGGTGCCGAAGCAAGAATCCAATCTGCGCGGAATGTCCTCTGGGGCCGTTTCTCCCGCCGGGGAGTCCCCTGCGGGCGGAGGCGCAACCGTGACCCCTGCTACTCCGCCGACGCCGGCACAACAAAAAAAGAAATTGCGCCTCCAGCTTTGGATCGGCGGCTTGTTGGTCGTCGTGTTACTGGGCGCAGTATTCACACTTGGATCATTGAAGCTGTTTGAGCCGCAATCGAAGTGGACAGACAAACTCATTCTTTTTGCGCTCACGGAAATTATTGCCGCGGCGCTTTTGGTATTCGCGCTGATGATGGCGCGGCTTCTGCTTCGACTTTGGACGGAAAGGCGCGCGCGGCAACTCGGCGCACGGTTTAAAACCAAGATGGTTGTCGGCGCAATGGCGATTTCACTTCTGCCAATCGCCTTCATGTTTTACAGCAGCTATGCGCTGTTGAACCACACGCTCAACCGGTGGTTTTCCCGGCCGATGGAAATAGCCGCACAAGAAAGCCAAAAGCTTATTACGGAGTTGGGAGGGCAAGGGCGAGACCGGCTCAATACATACGCGCAAATTGCGGCGCAAAAGCTTGGTTCAAATCCATCTCAGGAGTCGCTGAAATCCATTCTGGATGGGTTTGGCCCGGGGCTTGATGCGATTGTGGTACTGGATGCAAACGGCAAGCAAGGCATTGTTTCGTCGACGTTCCCCATGCCCGAAAACAGCGCATGGGGCCCGGATATCACGTTGCCCAGCGGGGCTGTGGTCAGGAAAAGCGGCGACATAGTGGTCACTACCGGGCGCGCGCCATTGGGGAATGGATCAGTGCTTGTTATGCGGCGCACCACTCCGAACTATGTGGAGCGCTTCTCACGAATTCAGGAACAAATCAACGCCTACGACGCACAGTCGAAGCAATATCGGGCAATCCGTTCCCAGCTATTACTTGCCTTTTCACTTTTTACACTGCTTTTGGTTTTCGCTGTCACGTGGTTCGCGGTGCACCTTTCCAAACAGGTGACGATTCCGATTCAAGCTCTTGCAGAAGGCACACGCGAGGTGTCCGGCGGCAACTTCTCCTATCGCGTGGACACGCCCGCGCACGATGAACTTGGCGAGCTCGTTCAATCTTTCAATCAGATGACGCGCCAGCTTGGCGACAATCGGCGCCAGATTGACGAATTCACACGGAGCTTGCAGGATGCGCTGACGGAAATCGAAAGCCGCCGCAAACTGATTGAAACCGTGCTGGAAAATGTTCCCACCGGGGTTATTTCACTCGACGCCCAAGGCAGCGTAGTGCGGATGAACAGCGCCGCGGCGCGAATGTTCGGCGAATCGGCGCGCACGGCGCACACGCTTGCCGAGATCGTCGGGAATGAGGCGGGGCCGGAGTTCTACTCGCTGCTGCGGCGGTCGTCGCGGCTGGGAAATGTGTCGAGGGCGTTGGACCTCCGCGCGAGCGGGCGCGTCCTGCATGCGGCGGTGACTGTGAGCGCGCTCGGGCCGCGCGCCGCAAATCCCGGTTACATCGTGGTGGTGGACGATTTGACCGAGTTGCTGAGCGCGCAAAAGGTGGCCGCGTGGCAGGAAGTAGCGCGGCGAATCGCGCATGAAATAAAGAATCCGCTGACTCCCATTCAACTTTCCGCGGACAGGCTCACACGGTTGCTTGCGCGGAGGGCGGCGGGCGATGCCCCGAGCGTGCGAGATGCGGACCTCGAACGAGTCGTGGGTGAGTGCGCGACATCTATAGAACGCGAAGTGGCGGCGCTGAAATCTTTGGTGGAGGAATTCTCGCAATTTGTTCGATTTCCGCAAGCACGGCTGTCAAATGCGGATGCGAATTCAATCGTCAACGAGGCGCTGGATATTTTTCGCGGCAGGCTCGATAGCATTCAGTTGCGGACGGATCTTGCCGCCGGCCTGCCTGTGATTAAGGCCGATGCTGAATTATTGCGCGGCGTTCTCGTCAATTTGATCGACAACGCCGCCGAGGCGATGGAGAATTCATCCGCGAAATATCTTTCCGTCGCAACCCGAAGCGCAGGGAATGGAGACGCGCTGGAGATTGTGGTTTCAGACACGGGGTGCGGAATTTCTCCCGACGACAAAGACAAACTTTTTCTACCTCACTTCTCGACGAAAGAGCGTGGGACGGGATTGGGTCTTGCCATTGCCGCGCGCGTTGTGGCCGAGCATCACGGGACCTTGCGCGTGGAAGATAACTCTCCCGTCGGCACGCGATTGGTGCTGCGCATACCGGCGGCGGAAGCGGTCGCTTCCCATATCACGGCGGAGGCCTGAAGCTTCATTCCCTTCCCGCCATGCCTCACACCATCCTCATCGTTGATGACGAACCCGGGATTCGGCAATCGCTGAAGTCCGTTTTGGAGGAGGATGGCTTTCTTGTAGAGACCGCCGCCACCGGTGAGGAGTGCGTTGAATTCGTTCAGCACCGCCCGGTGGATGTTGTGCTGCTCGACGTGTGGCTCCCGGGAATCGATGGCATGGAAACTCTCCGGCTTCTGAAAGAGACGGAGCCGAGCCCGATGGTGGTGATGATTTCGGGGCACGGAAATATTGAAACGGCCGTTCGCGCGACAAAGCTCGGGGCATTCGACTTTGTCGAGAAGCCGCTTTCGGTGGAAAAAATATCGCTGGCGGTGAAGAATGCGCTGAACCACCAGCGCCTCGAGGAAGAAAACCGACGGCTGCGCGCGGAGCTTGAGCAGCGATTTCAGTTGATCGGCAACAGCGTGCCGATCAAAGCGCTGCGGCAGCAAATCGCGCTGACGGCTCCGACGAACGGGCGTGTATTGATTTACGGCGAGAGCGGCACGGGAAAAGAAGTCGTCGCGCGCGCGCTTCATGCGGCGAGCCTCCGGCGATTGCGTCCATTCGTAGAAGTGAACTGCGCGGCAATCCCGGATGAATTAATCGAGTCGGAGCTATTCGGGCACGTGAAGGGGAGCTTCACGGGAGCGACCGAGGACAAGGTCGGCAAATTCCAGAAGGCCGATGAAGGAACATTGTTCCTGGATGAAGTCGGCGACATGAGCCTGAAGACGCAAGCAAAAGTGCTGCGCGTTCTGGAGGAGCAGCGATTCGAGCCGGTCGGCTCCAACACGGCGGTGAAAGTGGACGTGCGCGTGATTGCCGCGACAAACAAAACGCTGGAAGATGAGATTGGTAAAGGCGCATTTCGAGAGGACCTCTTCTACCGGCTGAATGTAATTCCCTTTTATTTGCCTGCACTGCGGGACCGTTCCGAGGACATCCCCATCTTTGCAAAATATTTTCTTGCGGAGTTCAGCGGCGCATATGGAAAACGGCCGCGCGAATTGAGCGAAGCGGCGCTGGACGTGCTGATGCGGTACTCGTGGCCGGGAAATGTCAGAGAGCTTCGCAACTTGATTGAGCGGCTGGTGATCGTGTGCCCCCAGCAGCGCATCGAGCCGCACCACCTGCCGCCGGAATTTTTCCGCGGCGCGCGAGATGCGCAGCAGCCGTATGCTTCACTGCATGAAGCGCGCTCCGCTTACGAGCGCGATTTCATACTGCGCAAGCTGGAAGAGCATCAGTGGAATATGAGCCGCACGGCGCTGGCATTGGGGCTTGAGCGCAGCCACTTATATCGCAAGATGAAGGCGCTGGGGATTTCGACGGCGGACGCGTAGCGTGGCCGGTTTTTCACGGCTGCTGAATTATTCTTCAGATGAGGAAGTTTCCTCTGAATCGTTATCATCAACATCGTCACCAATTTCATTGACGGGCGGATTAGGATTTGTTCCCTGCAGGACGTCCGAGAGAGCTTCCAACTGGTTTCGCCAATCGAGCTGCCGGACCATGGCAGGATTGTTCCGCCAGCCCGGCTGTGTTTTGACGTGCAGTTCGAGGAAGACTTTTGTGCACAGTAATTTTTCAAGCTCGATGCGCGCGGTCGTGCCGATTTTCTTGAGCATCGCGCCTTGCTTGCCGATCAGAATCCCCTTCTGCCCTTCCGCCTCAACAAACAGAGAGACGCTGATGCGGATCAGCGTGGGTGATTCCTCAAAGGTGTCCACGAGCGAAGCGATCGCGTGCGGCACTTCCCGGTTGGTTGCGGCCATCGCTTTTTCGCGGACAATTTCCGCGGCCAGAAAGCGTTCGGGCTGGTCGGTGTATTGATCCACCGGAAAGAACGGCTCGTTCGACGGGAGATTGTCCACGATCACCTTGAGCAAATCTTTTTCGCCGTCGCCCGTCAATGCAGAAATTGGAATGATCTCTTTCCATTCGCGAAGCTTGCTGCATTGTTCGATGAGCGGCAGCAGCTTTTCCTTCGGCATTCGGTCGATCTTATTTAGGAGGAGAATCGCCGGGCCATTAAAGCTGGAGGCCCGCCCAATCGCCTCGCGATCTTCGTGGCCGATGCGGTCGGTGGCATCCACCATCGCGGCAAGGATGTCAATTCCTTCGAGCGCCTGAGTAATTTCCCCAGCCATTTGCCGGCCGAGGGCGGAGCGAGTTTGATGCAGCCCGGGCGTATCAATCAAGACGATTTGCGCGTCCGGCTGATTGACGATTCCCTGGATGCGGTTCCGTGTTGTTTGTGGGCGCGATGTGACGATGGAGACTTTTTGTCCGACGAGCCGATTGACGAGAGTAGACTTGCCAACGTTTGGCCGGCCAATGATTGCGACGAAGCCGGCTTTGAAAGTTTTTTTGTCTGGCATAGCGTCTGGCATTGAGTTTTGGAGGGGCGGCGCAGGCCGCGATAAGCATTATTGCCTTGGTGCAGCCGCGGCGGCTTGCCGTCGCGCGCGGAGCCGCAGGACCTTCCTCTGATTCGCTTCCAAAACTTCAAATTGCAGGCCATCAAAATTCAGGCGCTCGCCCGCGGGGGGAACACGCCCGGCAATATGATTCAGCAATCCGGCGACCGTGGTGAAGGACTCGCCATCGCGGACTTCCAGTCCCTGCGCGAAAAGCTCGCGGAGTTTTTCCAGTGATACGCTGCCGCGCAACACGAGACTTCCGTCCGTTTCGCGAATCACATCGGGAGGCGGCTGGCGGTCCTGTTCGCCAATTTCGCCGACGATTTCTTCCACGATATCCTCGATGGTTATCAGGCCGGAGAATAGTCCATGCTCATCAAACGCGAGCGCCACTTGCTGTTTCTTACTTTGCATTTCCTTGAGCAATTCCGAGCCGCGCTTCGATTCGGGGACGACCAGCGCGGGACGTATAAGTTGCCGCACTTTGCGATGCCGCGCTTCATGGTCATGGATTTCGAGCAGGTCGCGCGAATAGACGATGCCGAGCATATCGTCCAACGTTTCACCGTATACCGGGACGCGCGAAAATCTTTTCTCCACGACAAGCTGGCGCAGGTCTTCGAGCGAAGCGTCGGCGGAAATGGCGGCGACTTCCGGGCGCGGCGTCATAAGTTCGCTGACGCGTTTGTCGCCGAATTCAACGAGTTGCTCGATCAGCGCGGCGTCGTCGTGTTCCAGGATACCTTCTTCCTGCGCGGCTTCGACTAGCGCCTCGATGCCTTCCTGATCCGCGCGGCGCGAATCCGGCTGGCCCTCGTCATCGGAAATTCGAGTGAGTGACGCCGCCAATTCGGCAACGGCGCGCAAAGGCCACACAATCCAGAGGAAAACGCGAATGACGGGAAGAATCGGTCGAATCCACCGGCCCGAGGTGCGAGCGAGGAGCAGATCGGGAATAAAATGCATCGCGAGAATTACTTCCACCACCAGGAAAACCAGCAATTCCGCGAAAGCGTTCCACCTTTCGGGAACGTAATAAATCACGCCGCGCGCTGTTTGCACGGTGACCGCGGCGAGCATCAATCTCGTAAGCAGGCTGAACGCCAGCGAAGCCTTGCGGCGTTCAAGGCCGACATGCCGCTCGATTTCCGCCTCAAAGATTTCGAGATGGTCGTGGACGCGCCCGGTGGTCACGCGGCCCAGCTCTCGATAGATGCGATCGAGATATGCAAGCACGGCGAGGCCGCCGAGCATTGCGATTACGCCGAGAGTATGAAGTGTGAGCATTTTGCTGAAAGCGTGCTAGGCAATCCCGAGTTTACGACGGAGCCGCATCTCCTTGCGTTCCATTTCGCCGTTGTCCTTCTCGTGGTCGTGACCCGTCAAATGCAAGACGCCGTGCAGAATGAGCACGCGGAGTTCGCGGTCGAGCGCGATGCCGTCACGATTCGCGTTACGCCGCGCCGTTTCCGGCGAGATGGCGATATCGCCAAGATAATTCCGATGATGCGCCAACGGGAAACTAGAGTCGCCATTGCCCGTTGCCGGAAAGGAAAGCACATCGGTCGGCTTTGCCTTCCCGCGAAACTTTTTATTGAGCCGCGCGATTTCGCGGTCGTCCACAAAACACACCGTTAGTTCGCGGCCGCCCAGAGCTAGCGCGTGCCGCACCCGGGCCTCAAAGCGTTCCAGCGGCGTCGTGTGAATGCGAACCCGTTTTTGGCGATTGAGGATCATGCGCAGGTGGACGAACTATCGCGCCGCATCTACCCGAGGTGCATTGGGCGACTCGGGCTTCGCTTCACGCTTGGGCGTGGACGCAGCCGGGCGCGCTGATGCCGCGTCAAATTCCTCGTAGGCGCGAATAATCTGTTGCACTAAATTGTGGCGCACGACGTCTTTCTCATTAAAAGTTACCGTGGCGATGCCTTCGATCTTGCCGACCACTTCGAGCGCCTCGATCAGTCCGGAACGGCGGTTCGACGGCAGGTCAATCTGCGTGATGTCTCCGGTGATTACCGCCTTGGAGTTGAATCCCAGCCGCGTCAGAAACATTTTCATCTGTTCCGATGTGGTGTTCTGCGCTTCATCAAGAATCACGAACGAATCGTTTAGCGTGCGCCCGCGCATAAATGCCAGCGGCGCAACCTCGATAATTCCCTTTTCCACGTAGCGCTCCAGTTTGTCGGCATCAAGCATGTCGTAGAGCGCGTCATACAGCGGACGCATATAAGGATCAATTTTTTCCTGCAGCGAGCCGGGAAGAAATCCCAGCCGCTCGCCGGCTTCCACCGCGGGCCGCGCGAGGATGATGCGGTTCACTCGCTTGGTGAGCAGCGCGGAAACCGCCATCGCCACTGCCAGATATGTTTTCCCTGTGCCACCCGGGCCGATACCGAATACCATGTCGTGCTTTTCAACTAACTCCATGTAGCGCCGCTGATTCGCGCTCTTAGGCGTGATCTTCTTTTTACCGAAAGGACGCGCACGGTCACCGGCGGAAGGCTCGATCAACTTGCGGAGCGGAACGCCCTGCTCTTCCACGGCGAGGCGCAGCAGCGAATAGACCTCGCCATTTTCAAAACGCCGTCCTTCGCGGACGAGCTGGTTGTAGTCGTCAAGAATTTGGGCGGCGCGCTCGACTTGCCCCGGCTCGCCTTCGATGGAAAGGCTGTCATCCTCGAGATCCGCCCTAATCTGCAGGGCCGACTCAAGAAACTTCAAGTTTTCATCGAGGGTGCCGAACAGAGTCTCAACGCTGCCGGCAATTTGTACGGTGCGACGCATCTGGGGTTGGCCGAACCGCTCTATCGGGAGCGCCCGGCCACGGGCCTTTTCCTCCGGCCAAGCGTGGGGATATTCCAGTAATTAGGGTAACGCTTGCGGGCGCGGGAATCAAGCCGAGCTCATATTCGAGACTGGGTCAGTTAAAATACTCCAGATACATGAGAGGGTCCGATGAAACGCATAATATTTTCAATTCTCGTTTTCACTCTAGTCGGCATCCCAAGGACGGATGCTCCGAAGGCTCCTTTTTCTCTTAGCGTCGTGCCCACGAGAAATGACGAAACGAAAAGCAGCATCTCAATGGCTCGCAAGACGCCTGACGAATTCTTCGTCGTGCTTACAAACGTTACCCAGGAAACTCAGGCTATTTGGGAGACCTGGAACAGCTGGGGATATCAGGCGATCTCATTCGAGCTGACCACGTCAGATGGCAAGAAGGTCGTTGTTTCCGTGAAGCCGCAAGATTTCACAGTGAACTTCCCATCTAGGTTCCTCATTAAACCAGGCGAGCATCAGGTCTTCGCAATCCGGCTTGATGACAAATGGGAAACACGCCCATCCCTCGCCAAGAAAAATGAGATGCCAATCACATTGAAAGCAATCTACGAAGTGACTTCAGCGCTGGAGGCCACTCAATACAAGGTTTGGACAGGCCGCATCGAATCTCACAACTACAACCTCACGCTGCGGCAGTGGTGAATGTTGGCCAGTCTCCCAATCCAATAAACTAACTCGCACCGACGCGATTAGATTATCTTCAGCATTTTTGACAAGCGTGCGAAGGTGGGCTACATTCGTACATCGCAAATAGACGAACAGGAGAAATGAATGCCGGCAGGAACGCCTACAAAGGTTAAGAAGAAGAAAAAGTCAGTGTTGAAGCGCGCGCGGCTGTCGCTGGATCGGGAAGCCGTGAACCGCTCGAACAAGACGCGCGTGCGCTCTATCGTGAGGAAGATGCGCGCGGCGCTCGCGTCGGGGGACGCAACGGCTGCGGGAGAATTGCATCGTCCGACGATGGCAGCGCTGGACCACGCGGTGACGAAGGGCGTTCTGCCTGCGAACACCGCGAACCGCTACAAGTCGCGCATTTCTCTTGCCTTGAATCACATGAGGGCTGCGCGGAAAGCGTAAGCAGGATCGCGGCTAATCTGTTTTGAATTAAACTGGATTGCGTTGGATTAGTTTTTTGTGCCGGAAGATACGGCCGCGATGCCGGCATCCGTCAGCCGCGCAAGCAGGAATTCCATGATGGCTCGTGGGCCGGCGTTTCCTGATTTCAATCTGCTATCCGCTTCCGCGAGTTCCAGAAGTCCCGCTTCCAATTGCTTTCGCGGAATCCGCCGTGCCTCGCGCATGGCAAGTTCGGCGGTATCCTTTCTCATGACGAGTTTTCGAGCTACATCCCAAGCCTGCATCCCGCGCGGCAATTCACCGACTTCAATCAATTTCCGGAACATCCACGCAATCGCGCCGACCATGGCCACAGGCTGCTCGCCTTCTCGCAGCATGCTTTCGAGGAATAGCATCGCCCGCTTGCGATCTCCGGTCGCCAACATCTCAGAAAGCTGCCAAACATCGTAGCGGCGGTCGGAAATTGCGATTGCGCCGACGTCCTCGCGACGAATCACTTTGCGTTCGCCCACATACATGGCGAGCTTTTCGATTTCGGTGCGCACGGCGGCGAGATTGGCGTCGGTAATCTCCGCGAGAAGCTGCGCGGCGTCGCGCTCGATGCGGACTCTCTCTTTGAGTGCAATGTCCTCCGCAAGCACAACTGTCTGCGCAATCCGCTCCGGTAATTCACCCGCAAGCTCGCAGCAGACAACGAGTGCTTTCGAGGAGAGGGATTTGAAGAGTGTCATACGGGCGTCGAGTTCAGCGGCCTCGAGGACGAGCACCGTAAATGGCGCGGGATTTTCGAGGTAGGCGTCAATTTGATCGACGAGTTTCTTGCGGGACTCTTCGCCAAGCCGCTCGAGGGCTTCAATGTCACTCCAGACAATTACCTGGCGCGGCGCAAGCATCGGCAGCATCTGCGCCTGCCCGAGCACGGTTCCAGCCTCGTCATCCTCCGCTGAAAAACGCGCGATGGCCCATTCGCGAGAGCCTTCCTCGACGTACGTATCGATGATTTTGTTGCGGCAGGCTTCTTTCAAATACGTATCGGGCCCAAGCAGGAGGATCGCGGGGATGGGCTTCCCTTCCGCGAGACGCGCGAGCAATCCTTCGAGGACCAACCCTGGCATTAGAACTTCTCCAGAATCGCGGAGACGAGCGCCCGCGCGAAGTCGCCACAAAGGCGGTCGAGCGCGGGACTCTGCTCGTTAAAAAAACTATTCACGTCAGTGGATATTTCATATGGCTGGCGGAACACAAAATCATTATTTCGATAGAGCTCTTTTTTGTCGTCGCTGTTTTCCAGCCAAACTTTTAGATGGACGGTGACCAGCATCGTCGTCGCGCGGCCGGTCACCGAGTCATACGTTGCAACGACCGACTCGATGCTGCTGACTTCTCCATGCAAAACGGCATCGGCCGAAGCGGGGTCGGTCACCGTCCGATAAGAAGTGCGCGTGAGGAATTCGTGGATGACCGCGCCCGTGAGCTTCTGCTCCAGACGGTAAGAAGGAGTTTTATTCACGAATGCAGGCACGGCAATCGTGTGCAGATTTGCGGGCAGAGCTGATCCGCGCCCGCCGACGTGATAGCCGCATCCGGTGAGTGCGAGTGCAATCGCTGCACACAAGAAAACAATCCGGCTTGTGATGCGAATCCTCATTCTTGCGCCTTCAGAATATGCTCCGCGATGGCCACGGCATTCAACGCGCCAACGCGCAAGCCGTCCGCGGTGCCCCAGAACCAAAACCCGCGGTCGTGATTTGGGTCGCGCTCGATGCGGCCTATCAAGGGGCGATCCTCGCCTGCAACGCTTACATTCGTCGCGCCTTCATTTTTGCGTGGAATGGAAAATCCTGCCTCGGATAGTGCTTTCTGAATCTCCACTGGGTTAGCCAAATCCTTCAGATTTGCATACGCGCTAAAGCCGTGCGAATGAAACGTAGGCGCCTGCAAGACCTCGACAGCGGGCGCGATTGCGCGTCCTGAAATGTAGTGTGCCACGTCGCGCGCCAACGCAGCCCGCACATTTTCCAGTGAGGCCCTGCTCGCCTCTCCATAGCGGTCTGACAAATTGAATGCCGCCTGCATCCCAAACACATCCTGACCAAACGGCTGGAAGGTGAGCAACTTTCTGGTCTGCTGCTCCATTTCCTCGATGCCCTGCTGGCCGCGTTCCGAGGCGGGCTGCAAAAAGACAATTGAAATCGTCTCCGGTGACCATTGCTTCAGCGCGACAGAAAGCGCGCACGAGATGATTACGGGCGCGGAGGGCGAGGAAAACGCGCGAGTCTCCGCTCCCTGTTTCGCCGAAGCGGCCGGCAGTGCGGGATCGAGCGACGGAATCCACATCCGCACATCCGGGCGGCTGGAAAGCACTCCGCTCATATCCACCACGGTCGCGCCCGCAGTAAGAGCGGCATCCGCAAACTTCACCATGGATTCCGGCTCGACCGCGAAAAACACGATCCGCGCATTCGCAAAACTGTCTGCGTCAACAGTTTGTATGACCGCAGGCTCGCCTGCCGCTTCCGTGAGCGTGCCCGCGAAGTCTTCGTCATCCACCAAATGCAATCTTGCTTGCGGAATCCGTTCGCCGAGCACCTGCACCAATTCCTTGCCTCGGAGCGTCGTTGCTCCCACGACTACGATGCGCAGGGACGGGTCTTTAGTTGGCATGGCCTAATCGGCGGGATGAGAGGAAACCCGATGACGGATGGCGCGCACGACATAGAGAATTGGGCCCGTCACGCAATAAGTTCCGGCGAGAAGTATCAAAGTGTATTGCGAATAGGCGATCACGCACCATGCCAGGAGCCCGATGAGCACGATGGTAAGCGAGTCATGGCGACGCGCCCAATTCACATTCTTCAGGCTCGGGTAGCGAACCGTACTCGTCATGAGCGCGGCGAGTAATCCAACTGCGACGAGGAATGCAGCGGCATAGTGCCAGTTAAGAAGAGGATCCTTGAAGAAATGAACTGATGCGGCGATGACCCCGGCAGCGGCGGGAGTCGGCATGCCTGCGAAATAACGCATTCCGCCGCCGGTCATGCCGTGCACGTTGAAGCGAGCAAGCCGCCAAGCGCAGCAGATTGCAAACGCCAGACATACAAGCCAGGCGATTTCCTGCACTGCGTGCACAGGCGACGACGTATCGGCGGCGCCCAGACTTCGCACTCCCCATGCATACGCCAGAGCCGCTGGAGCGATTCCAAAACTGATCACATCCGCAAGCGAATCAAATTGCTTGCCGAATTCGCTCTCCGCACCAGCAAGCCGCGCGACAAAGCCGTCGAATGCATCGAACAGGATAGCCACGCCGATTGCTTTTGCGGCGTTGTCGAGGTGACCGGCGCCGCCTGTGAGGATGGCAAGGACAGCGTAATATCCGCAGAGCAGGTTCCCGACCGTGAAAAAACTTGGCAGGATGTAAATTCCGCGTCTGCGCCGGTGATTCGTCACCCGCTGACCGGGAAAGCTTAATTCGTGTTGTTCGGTTTCGCTCATTTTCCAGTCAATTGGGGGCAGCCGCCCGGATCACTGCCACCGCGCCAGCACGCTCGACCCGCCCGCGACATGGTCGCCAACCTTTACGGCAATCTGAGCTTCCAGGGGAAGCCAGACGTCCATGCGCGAGCCGAAGCGGACGATACCGATTCGCTCGCCGCGTTCCAACTGGTCGCCCATCTTCTTCCAGAGTACCACTCGCCGGGCTATCAATCCTGCAATTTGCTTGAACACAATTTCGCCACGCGGGGTTTCCAGGTGGACGATATTCATCTCATTTTCTGAAGAGGCCGCTTTCTTCATGGCCATATGGAATCTACCGGGGCGATATTCGATGCTCGCGATTCGCCCCGAAAGAGGCGACCGGTTCACATGGACATTCCAGATCGCGAGGAAAATGCTTATGCGGCGGCCCTGCCTGCTGCCAAGCGCTTCTTCAACGACTTCGATTACGCGCCCGTCCGCCGGAGATACGACGGATGCTGGATCCGCGGGAATCTTGCGGTGCGGGTCGCGAAAGAAATAGAGAATGAATGCGCCGAGGAGGAGCAGCACAGCCCCGGGAATGTACCAGCGCTCGGCAAACCCAAGGGCGGCAAGCAGGATTGGTCCTGCCGCAAAAATGTATCCTTCTTTGACCACGAACACCTATCAAGGAATGCAGAGATCGCAGAGCTTCTAAGCGGCTTCATGATACGACAGATGGAGCGCCCGAGTCTCAGCAGGTCCGGCGGCTGCGACAGACGCGGGGCAATTCCTGAAATTCCTAAGCGCTGGACGCTTTGTAAACTTAATCGGCCGAGGCCGCACGCGTCCGCGAGTTGCGCGCCACCATTTGTTCCATTTGATCTCTTACGCGCAATCTTAGTTTTTTGAGTTCTACTTCCTTGATGAGTTCTTCTGAATTGTGGAAGGAAGAATTGGAAAGCTGCTCGATCTGGGAATCATACTGGGAATGCTCTTGCGCCAGTCGTTGGTATTCAGGATTGCTGGCCAAAAGCTGTTCACGAATTCCCGGGGCAGTGATGGGCATCCTTGGCCTCCCGTTTTGCGGAGTGGGGTTACATCGCAACCGGAAATTAACACAGAATTCCGCGCGGGGCCAAGTGGAATTCACATAATTTTTGAGTAAGGTGTCAATGGGAGGGAGAGAACCAGCGCGTCCTCGTACGGATGTGAGTAATAGAGCTCTCTGCGGCCAGACTCCTGAAATCCTTGCGATTGGTAGAACGCCCTCGCGACGGAGTTCGATTCGCGAACTTCGAGGAAGGCTTTGACAGCACCGCGCTCTTTGCCGCCGGCAAGCGCCGCTGCTAGCAAGCGAGTCGCAATGCCCTTGCGCCGCGTGCGATGGCTCACGGCGAGGTTAAGGATTTCCATTTCGTCCGCGGCAATCCGCACGACTATGAACGCGATTAGTTCAACGCCCTGCTCGGCTCCAAAGCCGCTTATTTTGCCGCTTTCAAGCTGCGCGTAGCCGCTTGCGCCCCATTGCGCTGCATCCGGGGAAGCCCACTCAATCGCAGCCATGGATGTTGCATCGGCGCTCTTTAACGGGCGGATAAACGATTGAGGGTCTTCGTTAGGCATGGAGTTTGGTTTGTGGCTTAGCTTGATCCACTCTGGAGATTCAAGAGTCCTTCCAATATAGCTCCGCATCCATCCTGCGGACGTAATTCGCATCGAGCGTCAAAGCGTCCACCAACTCGCCGCGTTGGGCACGGCCGAAAGCAAGCCGCCCGACCCACGGCGCCAAATCGGCGGATACTTTCTCCACGGGGGAATCCCGCAGGGATGATTCGCTAAGGGCATCGAGCAGGATTTCAGGCGCCGTGGACACAAAGCCCACCGGCCCGCCATTTCCGAGCGCCTTACTTTGCGCGGATACGCTCTCAATAAACTCACGCGGGTTGACGACAACTCCTTCCCCCACGACGCGCAACCGGTCCCCCGTTCTCTCGAAAATCCCGCCAAAGATTTGGCCCCTTCTGGCGTCGGAAAACGACACGATCAGACCAGATGCCCTCAAGGATTGCTCTGCAACAGCTTCTAGACCGCTTATGGCGGCGATTGGCTTGCCATACACCTCAGACCATGCCTTAACCGCAGTAAGCCCTACACGCAGCCCCGTAAACGAGCCAGGCCCAGCAGTAACCGCGAAGACGTCGATGTCTGAGAGAGCTAGCCCCGTTTCAGAAAGGACCGAGGCCACGTATCGGAATAACCTCGAAGAAAACTCCTCATTGGCATGAATCGCCTTGCCTTTAGCTGTCGAGATCCCTTGCTGGGCAGGCTCTGGCTCTTCAAACACCTTCGCGAGTAGAAAATCCTTCTCCATTACGGCCACACCGCCAGATTGAGTACTGGTATCGATAGCAAGTATTTTCATTTGTGAGTGATGGTTACCACGCAAAAAGTAGCTTAACTCCAGAGCAATCCGGATGCCAATTGATTATGAAAAATCGCTCTAACTCCTTGATTCTAGTAGGATTATCCTTGACTCTGCGATTTAGACGGCCTACACTGGTTTTGCCTACGGGGGGCCTTCATGGACTTTAAGATCGGGGACAAAGTAGTCTATCCGAATCACGGAGTCGGGATTATCGAACAAGTTCACTATGGAATGCTCAACGGCCGCACCGAAAAGTACTTTATGTTGCGAATAGCAATAAGCGGCCTAAAGGTAATGGTGCCACAATCAAACGCAATCGCGGTTGGATTGCGATCAGTAATCCGGCAAGCCGAATCAACCAAGGTTTTGGAGTACCTCGAGAAGGGCAAGTTCACCTCACACCACGATTGGAAACACCGCTTCAAAGAAAACTCTGAAAGAATGCGCACCGGCTCGTTGATTGAAGTCGCTGCCGTTCTGAAGAGTCTGGTTGCGCTGAGCCGCACGAAACCGCTTTCCTTCCGCGAGAAGAAAATGCTGGAGCGAGCGAAGTACTTACTGGTCAGTGAACTCGCCACGGCGCGTAATTCATCGAACGAAACAATGGAAGGCGCTCTTGTGAAGTCGCTCGCAAAGGCGCGCTTGCAGATGCCGGTGATTACGGAAGCGGTCGAAGCCTAAACCAGTATTCCTTGTTCGAATTGCTGTGGAAAATACCGTTCCGGCGGAGCCTTGTTTCGTGGCCAGGAGGTCAGTGGTTCAAATCCACTCACCTGGCCATTTGCTTTGATGAGGCAACCGGGACTCCTGATATTTAGCGCGAAGGAAAGAACGAAGCCGAGAGCCAGCAAAGAGCGGCGAAACTTGTGACCTACCGCAGCGGAATGCGATAGAGGTTGCGGCGAGTGTTCCCAACAGTGTAGGCGTAAATCGTCGGGCTGACGGCTGAATTCAACTTCGGGAGGATGCCAGCGGGCTTCGCTTTCACGAAATCCTCCCGGCGCGCGAAACCGCCTGGCGGCAGCTTCGGCAGTCCAGTGTCCCGCTGAACAGGCAACGCATAGGTTTGCTCACCCAGCTCGGCTGATTCAAGATTGACGTAAACGAAGTCTCCGGTTACATCCCAGGTAAAATCGCAGTAAGTTTGGCAAAGCGGGATAGAGGTACTGCCATCCACTGCAAAAGCGCTCATCGACGGCAGGTGTTCTGAATCGGTGGCGGGCGCGGCGGCAATGAGCCAACGGCCGTCCGGGGATACGGTAATTGCGTCAAGGATTTGCTGGTGGAATATCTTGTGGCGGCCACTGCCATCCGATTTCATTCGGCACAAGAAATTCGATCCGCCCTCATTGGACCGAAAAACCACATCGCCATCGGGTAAAAAGTGAGGCGAATCATCAGTTGCCCCCTCTGGGGAGATGCGCACCGGCGAGGAGCGCCGACTTGTTTGGGCGATCCAAACACCGGAATGTCCATTAGGGTCGTTTGTAGCGAAGACAATTTGTTTTCCATCGCGCGAGATGGCGAAGGGTACCTGAGCAACCGAATTGGATCGAGTGGGAATTGAGGCCAGTAGCCTTTCCGTTTTGCCGCTGGTCAGGTCCCTGATCCATAGCTCGCCGACTGGCTCCTGCCCGTTGGACAAGATGTAATAAAGACTCTTTCCGTCCGCCGAGAAAGATGGCGCGGAGGCGCTGCCCTGGGAAGTAACGGCGTGGGAGCCATCCTTGTCGTGGAGCCACACTGTCGTGTCATGTGAGCCGACGGCGGTGATAAGAGACTTGCCATCCGGCGCCATTGCAATTCCCTCTTGCGAGGTGGGGCCAAAAGTTATCTGCTGTGGTTCGCTATCCATAAACCTCTGACGCCAGATATGAGAATCATTGCCATTCGCCGCAAAGACGTAAACCCACTTGCTGTCAGCTGACCATGCGCCCCCAAGACAGGGGCTGCCGGCGGGGCCGACGACGTGAGAATCCCCGCCACCCTGAAAAGGAACGACGCGGCAGGGCAGGATATCACCCCGGTCGCTCATTTCGACGAGGAGCACCCACTTGCCATCGGGGGAAAGAAAGGAGTTGTGAGCCATGCCGCGCTCGCCGGGAGGGGCGTAAATTTCACGGCGGTTCCCGCGATCCTCGTCCGTGGTCACGAGAACCATGTGCAATCCCCCTCCGACGATCTCGGAAAACATGATCCGTTTCCCGCGCTCGATCCATGAAAGTGAGGACGCGTTGGGCATCAACAGCCTGGGCTCACCGCCCAGAACCGGAACCTCCCACTCATTCCAAGCATCTGGCGCAGTACCGTACACAATGCGCGAGCCGTCAGGAGAAAAGGCCGGGCTCATCTTTCGAGACGCGTCGTGGGTCAGCTCAATGGGCTGGCCGTCCGGGAGAAGTTTCACAAAGACCTGGCCGGCCCCGAAAAAGGAATTGTCTCCGTGGATGAACGCGAGCATCCGACCATCGCGCGAAAGTGCAGGGTAGACAACAGAATCGGTAAAGAAAGTAAGCTGTTGCCATTCGCCGCTTGGCGCCGGAACGCCATCCGAACGGGGATACAAAAGGAATGCGACCACTGCCGTAGCCAACAAAAGAATCGCAGTCAACCCAAGATAGACACGCCACTTAATGGGGCTTTGCGTCGCGGGCGGACCTTTAATCAGCCGCGAATCTAGCTCCGCTTGCCCTGCTGCCGGAGCGTGCGAATGCCCGGAGCTGCTATCCCGCTTCACGCGCTGCAATTCTGAATGCAGGTCGGACGCATGCTGGTAGCGCAGATTGCGGTCTTTCTCGAGCGCCCGGTTTATAATCTCTTCCAGTCTGGCGGGCAGATCCTGATTCAGCCGTACGGGCGCCACGGGCTGGCGATTCAGGATTGCTTCGAAAACGACGCCGGAGGTATCCCCGCGAAATGGCAGAGCACCCGTGGCCATCTCATACAGCACCACGCCGAATGAAAAGAGGTCCGTACGCTCATCGAGTTGACTGCCTCGCACCTGCTCGGGCGACATGTAGGCGATTGTGCCGACAGCGCTGCCAGGACTGGTGAGAAGTTCTTCCGCGGTCACCGTGGGCAGTTTGGAAACGCCTGCGCCTTCGCCGACCCATGATTGCTTCGCGAGACCAAAATCGAGGACTTTCGCGTGGCCGCGCTTGGTCACAAAGAGGTTCGATGGCTTGATGTCGCGGTGGACGATACCTTTTGCGTGGGCCGCGTCAAGAGCATCGGTGATCTCGATGCCTAAGGAGAGCAGAGACTGCAGTTCCATCGGCCGCCCGCCAATGTGATGCTTGAGCGTGGCGCCCTCGAGGTATTCCATGGCGATGAAGGCTCGAGCGCCATCTTCGCTAACGTCGTAAATTGTGCAGATGTTGGGGTGATTGAGTGCGGAGGCCGCTTGTGCTTCGCGCTGAAAACGGGCCAATGCCTGCGGGTCGTTTGCAACATCCTCCGGCAAGAACTTTAGCGCGACGAAGCGATGCAACCGCGTGTCCTCAGCCTTATAAACCACACCCATACCACCGCCACCAAGTTTTCCTACGATGCGGTAGTGCGAAACGATTTGGCCGATCAGAGAAGAAGATTCCGCCATAATTCGCACATCTTAGGTTGCGTTCTGAGTCAAGTCAACGAAGGGAGTCTACCTGAAATTTCAATACACTTTGGAATCTGCTGCGGGACCAATGGGACTATGGCTTGCCCCATCCGCCTCCGCCGGGAGTCTCAATCCTGATTACGGCGCCCGCCTTGGCATAGAATGCGCATTTTCCGGGAGTCCTGCGCGTCTTGCGGCCTTCCCTCACCTCATTGATGCCACACTTGCCCGGTTTGCCCCCCGCGAGGGCGTAGGGGCCTGTCTTCCGCCTGTCGCTGAGCATTCCCACCTGCGCGTCCGTGAGGAGTTCGATTTCGCGGATGAGGCCATCGCCTCCTCGATGCTTCCCTGCTCCGCCAGAACCGCGGCGGAATCCATAACGAACCACGCGGACCGGGTAGGCGTGCTCCATGACTTCAATCGGAGAGTTCCACGAATTCGTCATGTGTGTGTGAATTCCGCTGATGCCTGCGCGATCAGGGCGAGCGCCCATTCCTCCGGCGGTGGTCTCGTAATAAGCAAATGGAGCGCCGCCATTGCGCGGGTCGAACCCGCCGAACGTGAGATTATTCATGGTGCCCTGGCTGGCAGCGGGGATCCGTAAGGGTACGGCTTTTGCCAAGGCTCGGAGCAGCGTATCCACCATGCGTTGTGAAGTTTCGACGTTTCCACCGGCGACGGCGGCTGGGGGCCGGGCGTTTACGATTGTGCCTTCAGGAGCGATAACCTGAATGGGGCGCATTAGGCCGCTGGTTGCTGGGACATCTTCATCGAGCAAGCACCGGAATACGTAGAAGACCGCAGAGTAGGCGATGGCCGCTACGGCGTTCACACTGCCAGCGCATTGCGGGTCACTGCCAGTGAAGTCCACTTGAGCAGAATCTCCGCGAACTCGAATCGCCGCGCGGATATGGATTGGGCGATCCACGATTCCGTCGTCGTCGAGCCAATCCACTCCGCGATAAGTGCCATCAGGGATTGCGCGCACGGCAATGCGCGTCATTTCGGCCGAATAGTCCAGCAAGTGGTCTGCATAGGTTTCGATTTCGCGCCGGCCATACTTCGCGAAAATTTCTGAGAGGCGGCGTTCGCCAATACGGCAGGAAGCAATCTGCGCAGTCAAGTCTCCTTCGCGTTCGGCGGAGGTGCGGACATTTGCGAGGAGCATCTTCAAGATGTCTTGCTGGATTTGGCCTCCGCGCATCAGCTTCACGGGCGGGATGCGCAGACCTTCTTGATAAATCTCTCGCGCCAACCCCATTGACCCGGCCTGGGCGCCACCGATATCGGCGTGATGGGCTCGATTAGCCACGTAGAAGGCGGGTTTTCGCTGGCCCTTGACGTAGACGGGCATAACCATTGTGAGGTCCGGCAGATGCGTGCCGCCTGCGTAAGGGTCATTCAGGAGCGCGATGTCTCCGGGGGCGAGTTGAAGCTGCGCCATCGCGGCGGCGACGGACATTGGCATCGAGCCGAGGTGGACTGGCATGTGGTCGCCCATCGCGAGGACGTTGCCAACGCCGTCAAATACGGCGCAGGAATAATCGCGGCGCTCTTTAATGTTTGGCGAAAAGGCAGACCGGCGCAAGCTGGCGCCCATCTCCTCCGCGACCGAATGGTAGAGGTTTTTGAAGATTTCGAGGCGGGTTGGGTCGAATTTCATAATTTTTCGCCGTGCGATTAAGAATCCCTCTTAGAGTTGTTCAAGATCAGATTCCCCCAGCCGTCCACTTTTCCGCTCCAACCGGGAGGGGTGACAGTTGTTGCGCTATATTCCGTCACGATTGCTGGACCCTTGAAAACTGCCCCAGAGGGGAGACTTGAGCGGTCGAACACTCTTGTTGCGCATTTTCGCCCACTGAAGAATGCCAGGCGCGTTTCGGTGATTGCAGAAATGGATTTCTTTCGTTTCGCGGGCAAACGATCGAGTTCTGGCTTCGCGGTAATGCCGACTGCACGGATGCGGACATTTACCACTTCTGCTAGTCGAGCAGGATCCGAATATCCGTAACGGCGTTCGTGCGCGTGATGAAATGCGGCAAGGAAATCGCCTGCTTCCGGGACGGTCAATTCATAGGCCTGACCGACATACCGGATGTCGAGGAGGCGCTCGATGCGTATCCGTTGCCCGGTAAAGTTTTCCTGCGCGAGCGCCCGACGACCAGCGTCCTCAAGTTTTTTGAACGCGGCCGCAAGCGAGCGCCGCGTGGAAGGCACGGACGACACGCTTGTCAGCACGGTCCGCGAATAATCATGAATCACGTTAGCGCGCAAAATGCCGAGCGCGGAGAGTCCTCCGGGGTATCGCGGTACGAGTACGCGCGGGATCCGCAACGCGCCAGCCAGATCGCACGCGTGAAGCCCGCCCGCGCCGCCAAATGCGACGAGCGTGTAATCGCGCGGGTCGTGGCCCCGCTCGACGGAAATGACCCGGATAGCTTTCTCCATTACTGCGTTCGCGACATCCACAATTCCCTGCGCGAATTGCTGCGCCGTGTGCATCGGGCCGCGCGAGCGATGCATCCATTCGCGCGCGCGCTGCGGGTGGAGAGGGAAATCACCGGAAAGAAAACCTCTTTCGGAAATGTGTCCGAGGATCAAGTGCGCATCCGTAACCGTTGGCTTCTCACCATGCCCGTAGCAGATCGGCCCGGGCTCCGCGCCGGCGCTTTCCGGGCCGACGCGCAATGCTCCGGCGCGATCGAATCTCGCGAGCGAGCCTCCACCCGCGCCGACGGTGTGAATTTCGAGCATGGGGACTGCAACGGGCAAATCGGCGACACGAGATTCGTTTGTGGTGGCCAGCGCGCCATCGAGGAGCGCCACATCACTTGAAGTGCCGCCCATGTCGAAAGTGATGATTCGGCGAAAGCCCGAGAGTTGGGCGACATATTGCGCGCCTAAGATTCCTCCCGCGGGACCTGAGAGGATTGTGCGGACGGGCTCGCGCGACGCGACTCCCGCGGAAACGATTCCGCCGCTCGATTGCATGATGCGAACGGCGGGGCGCGAGCCGCGAGAGCTAAATCGCGCTGCTTCCTTCACCAATTGTCCGAGATAACGGCTCATCACCGGAACGAGATAGGCGTTTGCGACCGTCGTGGAAGTGCGCTCGAATTCGCGGAACTCCGGCAAAATTTCATGCGACACGGAAACTTGAAGTCCGGCGCGGCGCAGAGCCTCCGCGATTTCGCGTTCGTGCGCTGAATTCACAAATGAAAAAAGCAGGCACAAGGCCACGGATTCCGCTTTGCTACGCAAAACAGCTTTCACCACGCGCCGGATTTCGCCGGGCGTTGTTTTCGTGACCACTTCCCCGCTTGCGCCAATCCGTTCGCGAAGGCCGAACCGTCTTACCGCGGGCACAAGAGGCGCCGGGCGATCCACAAAAAAATCGTAGAGCCGTGGCCGAGCCTGCCGCCCGATTTCGATGACGTCTTCAAATCCAGCGGTTGCGACGAGCGCTACGCTGCCGCCACGGCGTTCCAGCAAAGCATTCGTGCCAACGGTGGTGCCGCAAGTCAGCTCCAGTGCATCAGCTGGCGCGGCCATAACCTTTTCCAGCGCGTGAACAATGGCGCGTGCCGGGTTGCCGGGAGTTGAAGGGACCTTCAGGATTTCCAGCCGGCCATTGAGGACGTAGACGCAGTCCGTAAAGGTCCCGCCGGTATCCATGGCGATTCGCATGGCCGCGGAATTTTACATCATTCGCGGGATCTGAGTTTGCGGTTGGAGGCCAAGAACACTTTCAACGCAGAGGACGCGGAGAAGGCAATCGCAAAACTAAATCTTGAACTCAAGACCCGAGCTTTAGATTTGGGATCGCATTCAGAGTGGCATCCGCGGGCTTACCTGCGTCATAGTGATCGAAGGCCGCGGCGGCAATCATGGCTGCGTTGTCGGTAGAAAGTTCGCGGCTTGGGAAAAATACGTTGAGCCCGCGCTTCCGGCATTCGACCTCGAATGTCTGGCGCAATTCCCTGTTGGCCGCGACGCCTCCCGATACCAGAATCGTCTTCACATTGCATTGAGTCGCGGCCGCGAGCGTCCGGTTGACCAATTCCTGGACAACGGTTCGCTGGAAGCTCGCCACTAGGTCCAGCGTTTGGACACTGCAGAGAGGCTTCAGGTCGGCGGCTTGGCGGCGGCCTTCGGCAAGCGCCTGCTTGCGGATTTCGATTTCCGGATTGAATTCAGATTGATGTTCGCGAACGTGGTAGAGCACCGCCGTTTTTAATCCACTAAAGCTGAAATCGAGCGGGTTGCCCTTCATTTTCGCCGGACCGAAACGAATGGCGTTCGGATTACCCGCGCAGCCCGGAAGAGACGCGTCTGCGAGTTGATCAATAATTGGCCCGCCTGGATAGCCAAGCGCGAGGAGCTTCGCAACTTTGTCGTACGCCTCGCCGGCGGCGTCGTCACGCGTGCCGCCGAGGCGGCGATATTTCATTTGTCGGCGCGGGCCATTTCCCGGCGCTGCACCTGCGCGCCCCGTCACCTCGTAAAGCAGCGTGTGCCCGCCGGAAACGATCAGGCACACAGCGGGAAGCTGCGGCTGCTTCTCTGCACCGCTTGCATCACGCTGCGCCGCCAGATGAGCCTCCAGCAAAACAGCATGCACGTGCCCTTCCAGATGATTCACCGGGACAAGAGGCTTGCCCAATGACATCGCCAGTACTTTCCCGTAGGTCACGCCGACAAGCAGCGAGCCGACAAGCCCCGGGCCCTGCGTAACTCCTACAGCATCAATGTCTTGAAGACGAAGGCCTGCGCGTCCCAAGGCCTCCCGGACGACTGGAACGATTTGCCGCAAATGTTCCCGGGAGGCGAGTTCCGGCACCACTCCGCCATACTTGCGATGGATATCGTTCTGCGATGCAACCACGCTGGACAGGACTTCGTGCCCATCCGCGACTACCGCGGCGGCAGTTTCATCACAGGAGGATTCGATGCCAAGGATGCGGATACTCATAATGTCAGTCTTACTTTCTTTATGAAAAGATGGTAGCACACGCTTGCAGCAACCGAATCGCGGCCATCCGCGGCGCTCGCGCGCTTACAGGTAAGCACAGCCGTTTTTCACGAGCGTTGACACTCTATTTGCCACCACGTACCGTAATGGCGTTAGGCGTGGGAATTTCCGGAATTTAATAAATGACCTCTCGCACAAAAGTGCGCAAAGCTGTGCTCCCGGCCGCAGGGCTGGGCACACGATTTTTGCCCGCCACCAAGGCGCAGCCCAAGGAAATGCTCGCTGTCGTTGATAAGCCCCTGATTCAATACGCCGTGGAAGAGTGCGTTGCCTCGGGCATCGAGCACGTCATCATCGTTACTGGAAAAGGCAAGAACGCCATCGAGGATCACTTTGATTCCGCGCCGGCGCTGGAAATGTTTCTGCGCGAACGCGGCAAAGAGGATCTTGCGGAGATGGTCCGACAAATCGCGGACATCGCGCATGTGAGTTACACACGGCAAAAAGACCCACTGGGGCTAGGCCACGCAGTGCTTGTTACCAAGGAACTGGTGGGAGACGAGCCATTCGCCGTGCTTCTCGGGGATGTCATCACCATCGACAAGCATCCCTCCACCAAGCAATTGATCGAGGTGTATGAAGCAACGGGACTCGGCGCAATTGCAATCGAAAGGGTGCCCCGCGAAATGACGCGCCTCTACGGAATTATTGACGCAGTACCAGAAAAGAATTCCCGCTGGGGAAACAAACTTTTGCGCGTGAACGATCTCGTGGAAAAACCAGAGCCGGACAAAGCCCCTTCAAACATTGGCGTTGTTGGCCGCTACGTACTGCCGCCCGAAATCTTTGATTGCCTGGAGCGCACGCAGCCGGGCGCCGGCGGTGAAATTCAACTGACCGACGGTCTAAAGCTACTTGCGATGGAAAAGGGATTACTCGCATGTATTTGCGACGGGAAATATTACGATGCGGGCGACAAACTCGGCTTCCTGAAAGCGAACGTTGAAATGGCGCTGCAGAACCAGGAGCTTGGCGATGCCTTTCGGGCCTACTTGAAGTCGCTCAAGCTTTAAGCATCCCACTTCAAGGCTTTTTTACTTATCCTTGCTCTTCGCTGGAGCCTTCTCTTGTTTTCCGTGTTTTGAATCTTTCTTCTCTTTGTCCGCCTTTTCAGAGGCTTCCGTTTTTTCCGTCGTTGCGCCGGGGCCGCTCGTACGGGCGTAGTCCGTCACATACCAACCGGCTCCTTTGAATTGAATTGCGGGAGCCGCAACGAGCCGGATAGCGCGCGCTCCGCACTTGATACACTTGCGGGTCTGCCGGGCTCCTACTTTTTCGATTTTCTCAAACCGCGCGTGGCATCGCGCACACTCGTATTCGTAAAGAGGCAAAAGTGCTCCTGTCCCATGTTGAGGCTGGGAATAATTCTAACATGCCTCGCACTTCGTTTTAGCGCCAATGAAAAAGCACGAGTGCGGCAAATCCGAATTCGCACGTATAATGCCGCCTTGCTAGCGCTTCAAGGAAACGTGGCCAATCGGATTCCCGGATGAATACAACCAGCAAACCACCTGAGAATGGGCGGCTCTATTTGGTGGCGACACCCATTGGCAATCTAGAAGACATCACCTTTCGCGCGGTTCGTACCCTAAAGGAAGTGGACTTGATCGCATGCGAGGACACGCGGCAGACGCAGAAGCTCCTGAACCACTACGGAATCCGAAAGCGCCAGGTGAGCTACCACGACCACAACGAGCATGAGCGCGCAGACGAACTTGTCGCGGAAATGGAGAAAGGCGCGGCTGTCGCGCTCGTAAGTGACGCAGGGACGCCGCTGCTTTCCGATCCTGGCTCACATCTTGTGAGCCTGTGCATTGAGCGAGGGATTCCCGTTGTGCCAATTCCCGGGCCGAATTCCCTCCTCGCTGCGCTAACCGCATCGGGACTTCCCAGTGAACATTTTCTCTTCGCTGGTTTCCTGCCGCCGCGGCAAGGTGAACGCCGGCGCGCGCTTGCGAAGCTCGCTGATCAGCACGCCACTCTCGTTTTCTTCGAGGCGCCGCACCGGATTGCCGCCGCGCTTCGCGACGCAGCCGACATTCTGGGGCCGCGCGCAGCCGCGCTGGCACGCGAACTGACCAAGATTCACGAGGAAATCATTCACGGGAGTCTTTGCGACCTTGCCGAACGATTCGCGACGCGCGCAGTAAAAGGAGAGATCACACTCGTCGTCGGGCCACCGCAACCCGAGGAAAAGACCGCGACCACGCGCAAAGGAAGCATCCGAGAACAAGTTGAGGAGCTTATGAAAACGGAAGGACTTGACCGGAAGGCCGCACTCAAAAAGGCCGCGCGCGAAAGCGGAATTCCCCGGCGCGAAGCGTACAAGAAACTTCTTGCTGAAAACGGATCTTCAACGGCAAAGCGTGAGGCTTAATCCTCAATCCTTAATTCCAATTCCACCGCCTTCGGTTTGGAAAATGCGGCGAAATCGAGGGCCGGTGAATTCCACTCCAACCATTTTTTCGGTTTCCCCCTCGCCCTCAGCAATGTGAACTACTCGGCCGACGGTGGAAAACTCAGCCTCCGAGGTGCCTGCGGGTGCGGGCAGGGGAATGCGGATTTCGAGACTCGCGCCCCGGTCCAGCTTGCGGCGCAAAACAAATGCAGCGCCGCCGCGGCACAAATTCTCGCTCTGCGTGCTCTCCTCAAACGCCGCGCCTTCGATATCTTTCCCGCGAATCTGCATGGGGAGACGAACCGAGATGCGGCGTTCCTTGCGGCGCTTCTGTGTGGAAAGGGCGTCGTCGCCGTTCATGGCGCCCCTTGCGCGGCGAGGATGGGCGAGAAGAAATCTTCAACTCGCATCAACACCTCATCGGGTTTCTTTGACTCATGGACCTGCCGCCGGAGTTCGCTTCCATTGCGCACGCCATGCGTGAACCAGCAAGCGAACTGTTTCATTTTACCGATTGCATCCGGAATTTCCGCGGCAATCAAATCGCGGAAATAGCCGGACAACAACCGGTAGCGCTCCACTTCGGAGGGCTGTTCGTAATTGCCGAATTCTCTGTGTTGCTCAATTTGACTGAAGATCCAAGGATTTGTCGCCGCCGCGCGTCCGATCATCACCGCATGGCAGCCTGTCTCCGCAATCATTCGCGCCGCATCTTCCGGGGTTTGGATGTCTCCATTGCCGATCACGGGCATCTTTACGGCCTCGCGAACGGCGCGGATAATACTCCAATCGGCGTATCCGGAATAGCCTTGCAGCCGTGTACGAGGGTGCACGGCGATGGCGTTCACGCCGACTTGCTCCGCCATCTTCGCAACCTCGACGGCGACAATATTTTGTTCGTCCCAGCCAGCCCGAATTTTAATCGTGAGCGGAATGCTCACCGCCGCTCGAACGGCACCGAGCAATTGCTCCAATTGCTTCAGGTCGCGAAGCAGGCCAGAGCCGCCACATTTAACGACTTTCTTGGCCGGGCACCCGAGATTGATGTCCACGAAATCGAAGCCCAGTTCTTCAACGAGAGACGCCGCCGAAGCCATCACGACCGGCTCCGACCCGAAAAGCTGCGCGGCGATGGGATGTTCGTCGTTTTGAAAATAGAGGTAATGAAGAGTGCGGTTGGCCCGGCGCGCAAGACCTTCGGCGCTGGTGAATTCCGTCATGATCAAGCCGCAGCCACCGAGGCCGCGGATCACCCGGCGGAAAATCGTGTCAGTAACTCCGGCCATTGGCGCAAGAACCGTCGCCGGGCTGATGGCAACGCCACGGACTTGATAGGAGCTGGGGATCCTTTCAATCAATTGTGTTCCACCGAGATTTCAAATCTCAGAGTAGTGTGCTGTCCAGCGCTCCAGATTCGGGAGCAGATTTATTAGATTCGCGCCGCGGACGGACTCCGACCGCCAGATTAGACGTCTGCGGACGCGGAATGCGTTCCACTAATTTTTGCTTCTCCATCGCCACAGGACCCGACAAATGCGCCGCCAACGCAGCGCGCGAGCCGCCGAAGAAACCTTCGATTACTTGCTCCACCGCGTGCTGCTGTGCATCGCCCGTCCTCAGATTTGCCACATACATATACGCGCGGCCGACCTTGCGCCGGGAGACGATCCCTTTTTGCGCGAGGCGGTCGAGGATGGTCATAATCGTTGTGTAAGCACGCGGACGGCGGACTGCAAGAGCTTCCTGAACCTGACGCACAGTGGCTTCTTCGAGAGGCCAAAGCGCATTCATGCAGTCGAGTTCAAGAGGAGCAAGCTCGAGGATGGAGCGTTTAAGTCCACCGTTCGATTTATTCCGCGCATCGCTCTTTGCCGCCATCAGGATTTTTTCCTTTCGCCTGCGGCGGTGCTCTTTGCCACCGGTGCGACCGCGTCCAATTTCAATTGCTCCGGCGCGCTATCTTGTTTCGCGGACGGCAAGTAATCCTCCACACGCAAAAGACGCCGTTCAAGCGCCGCGCCCCGTTCCGTCCACCCCGCCTCGCCGCGATCCGACGCGAGCATGGCGTTCATCGCGCCCATCTTGGAATCAAGGTCATCGAGATAGTGAAGCATCACCGCTTCGCGGAACATCGGCAGCTTTGGCGAGCCGAATTCATAATGCCCATGGTGGCTCAGAACCAAATGCTTCAGTAACGTTTCCAGCTCTTCGGGAAAGCCGGGAATCGCCGAGGCTTTTTTGCCGATTATTTCGACAGCCATTACGATGTGGCCGACGAGTTGACCTTCCGTGGTGTATCCAAGCGCGCGTTCGTAGGAAAGTTCATACACTTTGCCCACATCGTGGAGCACGGCTCCGGCGAGAAGGAAATCGCGATTCGTCTCCGGATAGTGGCCACCAACGGCGGCGCTAAGCTCGCACAAGCTGACCACGTGTTCCAGAAGGCCGCCGAGGTAGGCGTGATGCATCGACTTTGCCGCTGGAGCGCGGCGAAACCTCGGGCCAATCTCCGGGTCATCGAGAACAGCTTCCACCAATCCGCGAATGTGAGCGTCACGGATCCCCGCGACGTGCTCGCGCAGCCGCGCCCACAACTCATCCACATTTGCCTTCGTGGCGGCGTAAAAATCCGCCGGCTCAACTTCGGTAGCTTCCGCCTTCCGCAGTTTCTCAAGAATGAGCTGCGGGCGATTCCGGAACACGTCCACGCGGCCCTGCACCTTCACAAAATCATCGCGACTAATCGCCGCCGCGGATTCTTCGAACCGGTCCCACATCCTTGCTTCCACGGTACCGGTGCGGTCGCCGAGTTCCAAACGCAAGTAAGGCTTCCCCTCGCGCGTTGAACGCACTTCCTTCTCGAAAACGAGAAAGTAAGCCGTAATGATTTGATCTGGCGCGAGGTCCGCGACGTAGGCGGGTTTCATAAGTGTTCGGCCATCGCCTAAAATAAGATGAACCGCTTGTGTTTCTTTGCGGGCTTCGGAGCTTTTGACGACACCGGTTCCAGCGAATTGCTGTTTATTTCCGTGATGGACTCACCGGGCACAGCGGCAGTGTCTGTGTACCCCGGATGGACATCAACAAAGCTATCCCTCCGAAGTGTGTCGAGATACTCGCGAAGCTTTGGTTCGGCCACTTTGCCGGCGATTCGCCCGATGATCTCATTTTGCACTTTATCCAGCGGCTGGATGCCCGCTTCAAACCGTTGCTCCACCTGAATCACCAGGAACCCGTTTTGAGCATGAATCACCGGGGTCATCTCTTTCCGGTTGAGCTTGAATACTTGATCCTCGATCTGCTTCGCGAGCATTCCTCTCTCGAATTTTCCAAGCTCGCCGCCCTGCTTCGCCGTGCTTCCATCCGAAAAATGCTTGGCTAGATCCCCGAAATCTTCTCCGGTCAAAACACGATCCCGCAATTCTGTTGCCTTCTTTTCCAGCGTGGGAAAGTCGGATTCAGGTCTTCCGTCCGTGGTAACAAGGATTTCGCGGATGACAACCATCTCCGGCGATTGAAAATCATTTTTGTGTTCGTCGTAGTATTTTTGAATCTGCGCATGGTCCACCGTGTCCCCAATCCTTGAGTACACTTCCCGGTTAATCACTTGGGAGATCAAAAGGTGGCGTCGTATATTGTCTTTGAATTCGTCGTAATTCTCGCCTTCCGCAGCCACGGCCTTTTCCAAATCTTCCAGGGTTGCAAGGTTGTGATCTATACGAATTTGGTCCAATTGCCGGATAACATCTGTCTCAACTGAAAGATTCATGTCCTTTGCGCGTTGGACGAGAAGCGACTCGTCTATAAGGTTTCGAAGTGCGTCTCTTCGCAGATCGTCGGTAACTTTTTGAAGTTCTTCCGGTGTGCACTTTCGCGAAGCGCAATCTTGCTCAGCGTCGCTCGGGGCAGAATCCTCGGCCTCCTTCAGTTTCACAGAGGTGATAATTTCGTTGTTTACTCGGGCAACGATTTCCTCAATCATTTTCCCGTGGAGCTGTGCCGCAGCGGGAGGTGCGGCTGCAGTTGTAGTTGCTGATTGTCCCGTGACGGGCGTGGCTCCTTGGCCGCCTATTTGACCCTGAGTCTGGCCCTGGGCTTGACCTTTTGTCTGAGACTGGGTCTGAGATTGTTGCGATTGCGTCTGTGCCGCCGCAAGGCCGCACGCCAAGGCAAGGCCCGCCACAAGGAATTGCAGTTTCATGAAGTCCCCCTTCGCCATTCTATCCCTACGCTTGTAGTTGCAGCAATATTTTCCGGACGGCCTGTGCCGTTGAATCGGCTCCGAACTCCACGTCAACCCACAAAACACCGCCCGGGTCGAGCCGCAGCCCGCGCCTGTTTCGGAGGAGTTTCACAACTCGCTCAGGTTTCACCGTCGTTTCAGGATGAAACTTCACGGCGACCTTTCCCTCTCTGTGTTCCACCGACGCGACCTGCATTTTCTCCGCGGTCGCTTTCAGTAGCGCATAATCGAGCAAATTCAAGACGGCAGGCGGCGCTGGGCCAAAGCGATCGCCAAGTTCCTTTAAGACTTCAACACTTTCGGTCTCCGTCGCAATCTCAGCAATCCGCTTGTAGGTACGCAGCCGCAGATTCTCGCTCGGAATATACACAGGTGGGATGCGCACATCGGCTCCAAGGTTGATTGTCGCCCGAAGGTCTATGGTGGAAGATTCACCGCGCAACTCGCTCACCGCGCGCTCAAGCATCTTCGTGTAAAGATCGAAGCCCACCGCGTTGATATGTCCGTGCTGCTGGCTGCCGAGCAAATTACCCGCCCCACGGATCTCGAGGTCCAGCGCCGCAATCCGGAAGCCCGCACCCAGTTCGCTGAATTCCTTCAACGCCGCGAGACGCTTGCGCGCCGTGGGCGAAAGCATTTTCCCTGGCGGAATGAGAAGATATGCATAAGCCCGCTGGTTGGATCTGCCGACGCGTCCACGTAGTTGATACAGCTCCGAGAGCCCCAGCCGATCGGCGCGATTGATAATGATTGTGTTCGCGCGCGGAATGTCCATGCCGTTTTCGACGATGGTCGTTGACACCAGAATGTCCGCCTCATCGTTCATGAACTTCAACATCACGGATTCCAGCTCGCGCTCTCCCATTTGGCCGTGGCCCACCACGACGCGCGCCTTGGGAACGAGCTTGCTGATCAACGACGCCAGCGAATAGATCGACTCAACCCTGTTGTGAATAAAATAAATTTGCCCCTTGCGCGCCAGTTCCTCCTCAATCGCTTTGCGCACCAAACTCTCGTCAAACGGCGCGACGACCGTTTGAATCGCAAGCCGGTCCTTCGGGGGCGTCTCGATCACGCTCAGGTCCCGCAAGCCCAGCATTGACATATGAAGCGTGCGCGGAATCGGTGTCGCAGAAAGCGTCAGCACATGGACATCCTTGCGCAGTTCTTTGATCCGTTCTTTGTGCGCAACTCCGAACCTCTGCTCTTCATCCACGATCAGAATTCCCAAATCCTGGAACTTGACGTCGCGAGAAAGCAGCCGGTGCGTGCCGATGACAACGTCAGCCTTCCCTGCCTCGATTGCCGCTAGCGTTTGTTTCTGTTGTCGTGGAGTCCGAAACCGGCTGAGCATCTCCACGCGAACAGGAAATGCGGCAAACCTGCGGCGGAATGTTTCGTAATGTTGAAAAACAAGCACCGTTGTTGGAGCGAGGACAGCGACCTGCATCCCATCTGTCACTGCCTTGAACGCCGCGCGCATGGCGACTTCTGTCTTGCCGTATCCGACGTCACCGCAGAGGAGGCGATCCATTGGAACAGGCTTCTCCATATCGCGCTTCAGATCAGCGATTGCGGAGGCTTGATCCGGAGTCTCTTCGTATTCAAACGCATCCTCGAATTCTCTCTGCCATTGTGTGTCCGGAGGAAACGCGTGCGCGCCGGTCACTTTCCTGGAGGCGTACAGGCGCACAAGCTGGTCAGCCATTTCCGTCAACGATTTCTTTACCCGGGCTTTTCGCGTTGCCCATCCGGGCCCGCCAAGTTTATCGAGCTGAGGGTGGACGCCTTCGAGAGCGTGGTAGCCCTGCACCAGATCCAGTCGCGAAAGTGGAACATACAGCCGCGCATCATCCGCGTACAAAAGAAGCATGAATTCGCTGCTCTGGCCGCCGGTCTGTAACTGACGCAATCCTTCAAATTTGCCGATGCCGTGGTCCACGTGAACAACGTAATTGCCGGGCTTCAGTTCGGCGAAGTCAGAAAAGAACTTTCCGGTCTTCGCTCGGGATTTGGTCTGGACCGCGGCACGTTCGCCGAAAAGGTCTCCCGTCCCGTAAATCGTCAGGTGGCATTCGGGGAAGGCTACGCCATCCGCGATCGGGATTCGCGCCAGGACCAGCGCGGGCACAGAGCCAGCTGTCGCGTCCTCCGCAAGCCGGGAGGCTGCCATGCCCTCTCCGCCGGAAAATTGGTAAGGCAATTCGTATTCATGGCACAGATCCGCGAGTCGTTCGAGGTCGCCTAAAGTGGCCGCGGAGACGATTACCTGTTCTCCATGGGCAACGCGCGCGCGCGATTCCGTCATAAACGCGGTGATATTTCCGTGGTAACGCTGAGTCGGTTGAGTGCGGACGGTTTGCGATAGGCCGGCGCAGGCAGACAATGAAAGTTGCTGAAGGATCAATCGCTGATTCGCAACGAGAATGCTTTTCCATGAAGTCTCGTCAAAGACGTATCCGGATTCGTGCGAACCGTCGCCATCGTTGTGTTCATCTTTCTTTGGCTCGCCTTCTGGCCTTGCTGCACTTAATCCCGAAAAGAGTTTTTTCGCGTTTGCATCGATCTCCTCCGGTTCCTCAAGAATTAAAAGCGGCCTGCTGACAAGATCCAAAAGGCTATGGCTTCCAATCTGTGCCTTCTTGCGGTTTCCACCGCCGTCTCCGTCCGCGTCACTTGCCAAATCTCCCGTCAATTCCTTCGTCGCCTCCCGAAGGAATTCACTCATCGGAGGCAGAGTCACCTGCTCCACCGGGCGTATGGACCTTTGGGTATCCGGATCGAATTCGCGGAGCGATTCGACAGTGTCACCGACAAGCTCAATCCTCACCGGATTTGCGGCCTCGGAAGGAAAGACATCAATGATTCCCCCGCGCGATGCGAATTGCCCGGGCATGTCCGCCAATTCCGCGCGGACGTACCCAGTGGCGGCCAGGTGCTGAAGAAATTCTTCGAGTGAAATGTCTGTGTTCCGCGCGACGGTGCGGCCCAGTCCCTCGTACGCTTCCGCTGCCTGATACTTCATTACCGCAGCCCCCACGGGAGCAACCACAATTTGCGCCTGGCCCGTTGCCATGCGCCACAAAGTCATCGCGCGTGTTTCCAGGATTGCCGGATGCGGAGGGATCGCGTCCCACGGCATGGCATTCAGTGCAGGCAAGTACAAGACTTGTCCCGTTGAGTTTCCCGATGTTTCGCGAAAGAAATACAGGAGCGGTTCAAGGATCATCTCGGCGCGCGATTCCGATCCCACCACAAGAATCGTAGGACGCCGCATCGCGGCGGTGACAACGGCAGCAAGAATTACGCGCCCCTCGGAAGTTAGCCCGTCCAGAGCGATTTCTTTTGCCCCGCGCCGCAGGCTCTCAACGGCGGCATCCACTGCCGGGAGGCGGGTAACCCGCGCGATGAGATCATCGAGTGTGGAAATAGTCATTTCATCCAATGCCAAAAGGCCCTGCGGCTCTCGCCGCAAGGCTTTATCACTTTCCTCTTCATCTTAACATGCGCATTCGAAACAATGTTTTCGGCCGGCCGAATGGATCTTCCATTGCCAGATGGGCGTTCCAATGGGCATCGCCGGGATGAGCAGTTGTTGATGCTATACTCGCGATTCGCTGCGCTGGAACAAGCTTTCTGCGCAAGCTGAAATGAATTCCATCATGCGTGAAATCGGAATTATCGGCGGCGGACCCGCGGGGGCCGTTTGCGGCGAAAACCTCGCGCGCTCCGGCTTCCGCGTCACAATATTTGATGAGCATCTTGCGTGGGAGAAGCCGTGCGGCGGCGGACTTACGCGAAGAGCGCTCACGGCCTTTCCTTATCTACTCACTTCCTCCCAGCCCAAAAAGTGCATCCATGAAGTTGAATTAATAGCGGCAGACGGCAATCGAGCGCGTTTTCCCCTAGACCGGCCTATCGTGATTTACGCGCGAAAGGTGCTGAACGGCATTCTCCTGGAACGCGCTGCCGAAGCCGGGTGCACAATTGTCCGCGCGCGAGTCACGCGACTCAATGTAAACGCCAGCCGGCCAAGATTGGACGCCGCAGGAAAGGTCCAGGAATTCGATTTTGCCGTGATCGCCGCTGGCGCGCGCAACTCGCTGCTTCCGGCATCCGAATCTCAAGCCGCGCCCGTCCCCAAGCCTCTCGCACAGGAAGACCTCGAGATCACGCTCGGCTACTACATTCCAACCGAGTCATCCGTGATGAAAATTAAGTTTGCGAAAGGCCTGCAAGGTTATGCGTGGTCGTTTCCGCGGCCGGGGCATCTCTCGGTTGGAATCTGTGCGAGCATGGCGAAGCATTCCATGCGGGAAGCGCGCGACGTGCTTGCCGCGTTCATCTCCGAAGAAAAGTTTGACACAGTGAGCGCGACGCTTTACAGCCACATACTTCCCTCGCCGCGTGCGGAGACGCTGCGCGACCGTCCTGTTGGAGGCGCGAATTGGGCGCTTGTAGGCGACGCTGCGGCTTTCGTGGACGCCGTCACCGGCGAAGGGATTTACTACGCGATGCGCTCCGGTGAAGTTCTTGCTTGGGCGCTCGCAGCCGGAAATGCCGCCGCATATCCGCCACTCATCCGCGCCGCCTTTCAAGACGAACTCGAGCAAGCCGCAAATCTTTCGCACCGGTTCTACAATGGCACTTTTCTCGGCGGAGCGGTCACCACTCGGATGATCGGATTCGCTCGCCGCAGTGAAACTTTCCGCCGCACACTTGCGGACATTTTTGCCGGGTCACAAAGTTACCGGACATTGAAGACGCGCCTCTGGAGCCAGCTAGGAATTACACTGGCGGAATCGGCGGGAAGCTTTCTGCGCGGCGGGAATGCGGCAGCGGAAGTGCCAACAACCTAAACCACCGAAATCAGTAACCAGCGCGCCGGGCAGTGGCAGGCTTGCTTCGCGCGGCTGCTTGCGGCGGAATGATCGTGGCCATTTTGCGGATCATCGCCAGCACAAGCCGCTTATCGCCATCGGAAAGGGTCGAGCTGTATTTTTTAATCTCGGAGAGAAACCGGATTTCGTCTTCGGAAAGCTCTCCGAGCATTTTCTGGGTTTCGCGGTCGCGGGGAGTTTCCGCGCCAGGGAAAAAATCCGCCAGCGCGATGTCCATCGCTTCTGCAATCTTCGCCAGTGTCTCAAGGGAGGGAACCGTGTGCCCGTTTTCCACGCGCGAGAGATAGCATCGCAGCAAACCAGTGCGGCGCTCGATGTCGCCTTGCGACAGGCCGCGCTGACCGCGGTATGACCGAATCACTTCGCCGATGTTGACCTTGGGCTTCTCTTTGGGCACGAGCCGGGCTCAATGAACAGCGGCTATATTAAGTAGTCGCCAGCGCGGGCGCAAGTGGATTGTTGAGGTAATGCACACAGCGGGGTGGACTTCCAAATATCCGGGCTGGTGCGGGAGCCCGCTCTAGTTTGGCAATCCGTCATAAATTGCCCGTGTTATCGCCGCCATCAGCACAGAGCTTTTATTTCGGTCGTCAATTCCCTTCACCAGAATCACCAGCACGAAGGGATGCCGCCCAAACACGATTGCGGCATCGTGATGGATTCCCGTGATTTCGCCGGTCTTGTGAGCAATCACCGTGCCCGGAGGCAATCCGGGGGGAATGGCCTCGTTGAAAGTTTGCCGCTCGAGAATGTCGAGCATCTGCATGCAAGAATCCGGATCGCAGGCGGAATGGTCCGCAATCGCCCGAAGCAATAAATACAGCGCCTTCGCCGTCGTCGTGTTGTTCTTGCCAGCCTGAAACGCCTTCTCGTCCTCCACGCCCCGCAGCAAGTGCAGGCCATCCGCTTGAAGCAAATGTACGCACGCCTGAATATTCGCCACGCCCAGCTTCTCAATGATTAAGTCCGTCGCCAGGTTACTGCTCTTCGTGATCATCGCCTCACAGAGTTGCCGCAACGTCCATTGCGTGCCGATCGCCTTGTAAACGTCCTCATCGGAATCATCCTTCGGATCGAGATGGTAAATGCTGTCGTCCACAATGCTGTGAAATTCATTCTGGATGAGCAGTTTGTCGTCCAGCCCCAACTTGCCGGAGTGCGCCTCAGCAAACAGCTCAATCATCACGGGAATCTTCATCGTGCTCGCGGCGTGGAACGATTCGTTTTCATTCAGCATCATCTCTTGCGGCGTGCCATCGAGAGTGCTGTACGCGACTGCCACATCGGCGCCGCTCTCGCGAATCAACTTTTCGACTTCTGTCCGTCCTGGAGATTCAACGATTGCAGAATTCGCGGAGGAACCACTATTGGTTGACGACTGTGTTTGCGGCAGCATCAAGCTCAGCGCAGCAAATAATCCGCACGCACGCACAACTCCGGCGATGTTCAGAGAGTGTTTGCTCATTCCGCGTTTCACTGGACCATTATGATTGAATTGTTTCAGGCGCAGGTTCGGGACGCCCCCGCTCAATCAGAGAATACATCACGGGCATCACGAAGAGAGTAATGAAAGTGGATAGCAGCAACCCGCCGATCACGGCAAGCGCTAGCGGTTTCTGCAATTCCGCGCCGGACCCAAGCCCCAGCGCCAGCGGCAACAATCCGAAGAGCGTCGCAAGCGTCGTCATCAGGATGGGCCTGACACGGATTCGCCCGGCAGCCGCCAGCGCCTTATTTAGAGGCATATGTTCTTCTTCCCTGAGATGCGCTACGTATTGAAATAAGATGATCCCATTTTTCACCACCAGCCCAATCATCAAAATAATTCCCATCATTGACGACACGTTTAGCGGCGTGCCCGTCGCCAACAACATTCCAAACACTCCCAGCAATGAGAGCGGGGCCGCCGAAAGAATAATTAGAGCCGGTCCAAACTTGCGGAACTGAATCACCAGCACAGTAAATACCGCGGCCAGCGCCAGCCCAACCACCCCGAGAAGCTCCTTAAACGATTGCTGCTGCGCTTCGTATTGTCCGCCGATCTCATAAGTCATTCCGGTCGGCAACTGAATCCCGCTCATCATCGTTTGCACATCGGCAATCGCGCCTCCTAGATCGTGGCCTTCCTCTAGCCGTGCCGTCAGTGAAATCATCAGCCGCTGGTTTTCACGCAGAATTTGATTCTCCCCCTGCACATTCTCGACGGTCGCCAGCGCGCTCAATGGCATAACTTGTTTCGCGGGCGTCACGATCGGGAACTGCGCAATATTGTTGTAATTGAAGCGGAACTCATCAGGGAACCGGACGCGGATATCAATCGTGCGATCGCTTTGGCGCAACTGCGTCTCCGTGACTCCCAGCAATCCCGCGCTCACCTGCTGCGTCACCTGATCCACGTTCAACCCCACGCGACCAGCCTGCGTCGGGTCCACATGAAACACGATTTCAGGATTTCCCTTCTGGTTCCCCTTGTAATCCACGATGCCGTCAATTTTCTGAATCTTCGCGCCCACGACATCCGCGACCTGTTCGAGTTGATCGAGATTATCCCCAAACAGCTTCACTTCCACCGGTTCCGGAACTCCCTGCAGGTCGCCCAGCATGTCCTGTAGGATTTGCGTGAATTCGATTTCGACGCCGGGGGCGTCCTGCTGCACCAGTGGACGCAGGTAGTCCATGATCTCCTCTGTCGAACGCGTCCGGTCGGTGAGCGGCTTGAGCTTTACGAGGATGTCTCCCTTGTTCTGTTGCGTTGCGTACAAACCCATCTCCGCGCCCGTACGCCGCGAAAACGCAGCCGTTTCCGGCATCTTCGCGATGCGGTCTTCAAACTTGCGCACAATCGAGTCCGTCTCCTGCAGCGATGTTCCCGGCGGCGTGATGTAGTCAAGCACATACCCGCCCTCGTCCATATCCGGCAAGAAATCAGATTCCAGCTTTGTGTACAGGAATACGCCCGCCGCAATCGTCACGACCGTCGCGGCCGCTATCCAAATCCGATTCCGCAGCGACCAGTGAACAGCCCTTTCATATGCACGGTTCACGGGTTCGATAAATCCGCCTGAGGAATGTTTGTAAGCTTTCTTGGAGAGAAATCGTTCCGCAAGCAATGGTATCAGGGACAGCGCACAGACCAGTGAAAGCAAAATAGAAATGCCCAAAGTCATGCACAGCGACCGGAAAAAATCGCCCACAAATCCGGTCAAGAGTCCAAGTGGCAAGAAAACGACCAGCGTCGTCGCCGTCGAACCAAGAACTGGCCCAATTAATTCAGCGGTCCCCCGCTCCGCGGCAACTGCAGGCGATTCGCCCAATCCGATATGCCGGTAGATGTTTTCAATAACCACCACTGCGTCGTCAATGATGATCCCGATGGCGATCGCCAGTCCCCCGAGCGACATCAGGTTGAGCGTTCCACCCCACAACTTCACAAAGAAAAAAGCCCCGACGACGGAAAGCGGAAGAGAAAGCGCCGCGATCAGCGTAGTTCGCCATTCTCGAAGGAACGCAAATAGAATCAGCACCGCCAGCACTGCCCCAATTAGGATGGCGTCCCGCACATTGCTGATGGAATCCCGCACAAATTGCGCCAGGTCATAGACAAGTGATATGTGCAATGTTTTCGGGATGGCGTCGCCCAGATTTGCCATCAATGCATTCAGCTGCGTGCCGAGATTGAGAATATTTCCGCCAATTTGACGCGAGACATTTATCAGCGCCGCAGGTTTCCCGTCGCCACTGACGAGTATCGTGCGGTCTTCCACGCCGTCTTTCACGTCAGCGATATCGCTGAGGTGGACGGGCGTTGACCCCTGCATATCCACCACGGTGTTGCGAATCTGATCGAGTGTTGTGAACTGGCTCGTTGTAAGGATCAGATATTGCAGGTAATCCTTCGGCAGTTTTCCGACCGAAGTCACTTCATTCGTCGCCTTCAGCCTGTCCGCGATGTCAACGAGGGAGAGCCGGTGGGCCGAGGCTTTTTGCGGGTCAACGATTACCTGAATCTGACGCGTATCCGTGCCCTGCACCTCGATGATCCCAACTCCCGGAACGCGGCTGATCATTGGCCTCAAAACGTAGTACGCCTGGTCGCGCAGATCCGCGCCCGGCACATCTCCCTTGACGATAAAGCTCATCACCGGAAAGACCGTCGGGCTAACGCGTTCGACCTGCACTTGTGTATCGGGCGGCAGATCTTGGCGGACCTCATTCACGGCGCCTTGCAGCAGTTGCAACGAATATGGCATGTCCGCATCGGAATTAAAAAGGACGGATATCTCAGATGCGCCCCGGATGGTTTTCGACCGGACCCGGTAAACGCCCTGCACGCTCATCGCGGATTGTTCGAGCGGCCGAGTAACGGAAATAAGTTGTGAGTCAGGCGGGAGATCGCCCGAGTGGGCGAGAATCATGATGCGCGGAAAATTCAGCTCGGGATAAATATTGCTGGGAAGTTGGAAGATGGCCCAAAGTCCGGCGCCGAATAGCAGCACCGTTATCAGGTAGACCGCGAATCGGTTGTCGCGGCTCGCGCGGACGAGATTCATTGTTATTTATCGTCTTTCTTATCGGCGGCCTTTTTATCCGCCGCGCCAGGGTCACTCGCCGCGCCGTTCTTTGGCGCATCCTGCACTTTCACTTTCACCTTGTCTTCCAGGCCATAACCTCCGGTGAGAACGATTTTGTCGCCTTCCTTTATGCCGCCAAGGATTTCCACGACGTCCGGCGTTTCAATTCCCAGTTGAACTTCGACGGCCGTCGCGTTCTCTCCATCCACTTTGAAAACGCGCGGCTTCCCGTCTTGATCCTTGTAAATCGACACGGCCGGCACGGTCAAAGCCTTTGTGTGCGTTTCAATCGGAATCTGGGCGCTCAAAAACATTCCCAGCCTTAATTCTGAATTTGCATTCGGGATGCGCACGCGAACCAGGCCCGCATTCGTCGTCGGGTCAACCGCCTGCGACACCGCGACAACATGTCCCGTAAAATGGCGCCCGGTCAGCGCGCTGCTCGTTAATTGAACCGCTGTTCCAACTGGCAGCCGCCGCAAATCCGCCGCCGGCACGTTCGCCATTAATTCGACTTCTCCAAGTGACGCGACTTCGACAATCGGCGTTGCTGCGGTTCCATCCACTTGCTCGCCCAGGCTCACAAACCTCTTCACAACGGTCCCCGAAATGGGACTCCGAATTTCAGTTCTGCCAAGTTGCAGTAACACCAAAGAGAGTGACGCGTCGGCTTGGCGTTCAGTCGCCTCGGCAACCCGGTATTCCATCCGGGCGTCCTCCAGTTCCTTCTTTGAGACGATGCCTTTCTGAAATAGTTCCTCATCTCGGTCCTGATTCATCTTTGCGTTCATTGAGACAGCTAGGGCTTGCACTTTTGCGTACCTGGCTTGGTTTTCCTGGTCTTTAATCAACTGGTCATCAATTCTTGCTATCAGCTGCCCTGATTCCACACGATCCCCCTCCGCCACGTTGAGATCTGCGATGCGTCCCGCCACAAGCGCGCTCACCTTTACATCACGGTTCGGCGGAGCCGCCACGCTCCCCGTGAGTTGCAAAATCCTGCTCACATCCGCCCGCACGACTTGTGTCACTGTCACTGTTGCGGGTAGCGCCTCTTGCTTTGCTGTCTCATCGTTGGTCCCTGCGCTCTTCGAGCAACCGGCGGCCAACGCTGCGGCAAATAGTGCGGCGCAAACGATTGAAGCCCACGGCCATTTCTGTTTAGGATTTCGCATAATCAGTCCAGTGGCACTCCCACGATTTCTTCCAATTCCGCAAATGCTTGCTGTAGCTCGAATAGGCTTTGTAAATAGTCCCGCTCATTCTGTTGAACATTTCTCTGCGCATCAAGAACCGCCAGAATGCTGGTCCTGCCTGCACTGTAGCTTTCCTCCGCCAGCGCTTCCAGCTTTCGTCCCGCGGGGATCACCGTTTCTCGATACAGCCGAACTTCCGTCATGCGTGCGTTGAATTCGTTGTACGCCGCTTCCACATCTCCCTCCACAGATCGCCGTGCGGCCAGCGCCTCACCCTCGATGAGCTTTCGCGTAGCGGCAGATTGCGCCAGTTCTCCCTGAAAGCGCGTGAAAATCGGCAGCCCGACCGTCAATTGTCCAAACGCCCCCGCGCGGTAATCCGGGGGGGCATTTAATACCGTGCCTGCTTCGAGCGAAACATCCGGAATTTGCTCTGCGCGGATTGCTTTCTCGCGACTCTGCTCCACCTTCAACTCTTGCGCCAGATGCTGCAGCTCCGGATTGGCTCCCGTCGCGCGCGCGACTAGATCCTGCAAAACAACCTGCTGCGGCATTGTGTCCAGCGGCGTGACCAGTTCCCAGGTTGTCCCGGCCGGCTCATTCAGCAGCGCCGAAAGTTTTCCAAACGTCACCTTCGATTCCTGCCGCGCCACTTCCAGATCCGCCTGCGCTCGCGAAAGTTCCAATTCTGCCTGCATCACTTCAAGTTGCGGAACGTCACCCGCGTCAAATCTTGTCTTCGCGATGTCCCGTAGTTTCGTCGCCAGCTCAACCAAGCGCATTTGCTGCTCCACGATACTCGTGGCCAGCGCCGAGGCAAAAAATGCGTCGCGCACCGCGCGCCGCACCTGCCTGCTCACCGTCGAAATTTCCACGTCGGTAAGTGACGTCTCTTGGCGCGCCGTCTCCATTCGCGAGCCGCGTTTGCTTCCCAACTCCACCGGCAGGTCGAAAAAAAGTGTTTCGTGGGGAGTGTCTCGCGACACCGCAAATGATACGGTGGGGTTCGGCCTTTCACCCGCAATCGTAATCCCCGCAAGAGCCACCATCCGCCTCAGGCGCGCCGCGGCAATATCGAGATTTTGTTTTTCGGCAATGGAAAATGCGTCTTGAAGCGTGAGCCTGCGACCGGGCGCCGAAGCTGTTCCCTGATTTCCAAACGATTGCGCAAAAGCGGCAATCGGATACGCCGAAGTAATCGCAAGCACGAGCGCGCAGCGCAGGCACCTGCCAATTTTGCCGGGGGTCGCGATCATTCAGTGCCCGCTCCTGCGGAGCCTGCCGAGGATACACCTATTGGCACAAACGAAGTTTTGTAGAATAGATTCGCAAACCTTAAGACCCGCTTAAAGAAATGGGGTCGGCCATTCACTTATTCTCGTCCTGTGAATCCTTCAACTTTTCTTTCAGGGCCCGGCCCATCCAGCGGAATTTGAACAATAACTGACGTCCCTTTTCCTGGCGCGCTCTTTATCGCAATGCTTCCACGATAGGCTTCAACAATTGCCTTGCAAATCGCCAGCCCAAGGCCAAAACCATTTGAAAACTGTCCCTTCGCGTCAACGCCGCGCCGAAACCGCTCGAATACGTGCGGCAAGTCCGCAGTCGAAATTCCATCACCTGAATCTTCTACGCTGAGCGTGGCCTGCCCCGTGGAAGACTCCCCCAGCCGAAAAGTCACATTCCCTCCCCGCGAACTGTGCCGCACCGCATTATCGAGTAGGTTCAACCACACAAGCTCCAAATCCTCCGGGTCCGCTCGAAGTTGAGGATTTCCCTTTGCATCAAGCGCGATCTGAACTTGTTTAGCCGCCGCAATTCCTGCAATTCTGCTAATCGCCGATTCACACGTAGCGACCACGTTCGTCGCAGGCAGCTCCATCCGCTTCCCTTCTTCGCTTAATTGCTCGATGCGAGCCAGCCTCAGCATTCTCTCAACCAGGGACTCCATCCTCTCGCAATCGCCCAGCAACGATTCCAGCCCCAATTCATATTCAACTGCGGATCGCGGATGCCGCAAGAGCACCTGCGCACTGGACTTAATAATCGCAACAGAAGTTTTCAACTCATGCGCCAGGTCGCTTGTGAATTCCCTTTGCCTCGCAAACGAATCATGCAGCCGTGAAACAAGTGTTTCGAGCGCTTCACTCAGCGGCGCGAGTTCCGGCACAGACTTCGCCCTCGGCGGCGCTTCGAACGCCCATTGCTTCACGCTGATGCCGCCCGCGCGCCCTGCCAAATCATTCAACGGACTCAGGCTGCGCCTCATCACCCACGCAGTCAGCCACGCCATTGGAAACAATAGCGCCAGCCCCGCCGCGCTCAAATAAAGCCCCGCGCGAAACACTCTGCTCCGCACATCTACCAGCGGCGACGCGTATACAACAGTAATTCTTGCCGGTGGCCCTGCCTCATCCTCGCGGTCGAGAATGGGAATGTCCGTCAGCACGAGTCCGCGAAACGCCACTCCATCTTTCCGGAAACGCGCGAACCCGTCCGTGGTGTATCGCGTCTCTTGCGGCAATCCATTCCACCCGGCGGAATGAGCGAGGGGCGCTCCGCTCGCGAGCGCCACGGAGTAAACATCCGGATGCGCCGCATCGCTCGGAGTCGGCAATCCCGTGTCGTCGAAAATCAAGACGCTCGGATCGTCCTCGTCATAACGCACCAGCGCGCGAACGCTCAGAGCTTTGCTTTGCAAACTCACGTCAAACGCAGAAAGCAATTCCGTCCGCGCCACTAGAACTCCGATAACCACAAGAATCGCCGTCAGCAATAAATCCAGCGCGATCACGCCGGCGACGATCCGTGCGGCCAGCGAAATGGGCTTCCACTTCATTTCCGCTTTCCCTCTCCTTCTTTCCGCAAAATGTATCCATGCCCCCGCATGGTGTGGATCAGCTTTACGGCAAATCCGTCGTCAATTTTCCGCCGCAACCCGGAAATATAGACTTCGATCACGTTACTGAATTTTTCCCAGTTGTAGTCATACAGGTGCTCGAGCAATTCTGTTTGCGACACCACCGTATCCGCGCGATGCACAAGATATTCCAGGACGCGGTACTCCATCGGTGTAAGTGTCATCTCTCGCCCGCCCCGCTGCACTGACCGCCGCGCTGTGTTTACCTCCAAATCGCCCACACTTAGCACCGGCGCCGATTTCCCTTTTCCGCGCCGGATCAGCGCCTTTGCCCGCGCCAGCAATTCCCCGAGATCAAACGGCTTCGTGACGTAATCATCCGCGCCCGCATTCAACAATGAGACTACAGACTCCCGTTCGTCGCGTGCCGTCAGAATTAGTATCGGAGTCTCTTTGCCCGTGCCGCGCAGATGCTTTACAACCTCGAGGCCGCTTCGCTTCGGAAGCATCAAGTCCAGGATCAGCAGGTCATATTCGACAGACTCCGCGAGGAACACCGCCTCTTCTCCGTCTCCAGCTTGATCCACGGCGTAGCTTCCGCCTTCGCGCAATGCGCGCGCGATGTTTTCAGCCAGCCGCTTTTCGTCTTCGACTACCAGCACTCGCATCGGTTTCTATGGACCTTTGCCTAGCCTATCGTCCAGCAGGCAGCGCCACTCCTTCACCACATTCCGCCCACAGGGCTTAAGGGATTCTTAATGTACGGCTGCATATCGTACCGTGCAACCGGCGCCATAGTTGCCGGCCCAGCGCGTCCCATCACGCACCGCGCCACCCATCAAACTACGCACAGGAGGAACTCGTGCAATTTGGAAATAAGCAGGCCATCGGAATTCTTGCATTGTCCATCGCGCTGGCGTTCGTCGTTACGATCGTCGCCGTGGCTGCGCCCGCGCCGCAGGCTTCAGGCTACAAGCTTTCTAAGAAAGTCGTCCTCGGCGGCGACACCGGATGGGATTATCTCCTCGCCGACGCCACGACTCATCGAGTTTTCATCTCACACGGCAACCACACTTTGGTCACTGATGCCGATGGGAAAATTCTCGGCGACATTTTGAACACAGCCGGAGTTCACGGCATCGCATTGGCGCCCGAATTTAATCGCGGATTCACCAGCAACGGCCAGGCGAATTCCGTCACCGTCTTCGACTACAAAACTCTCGCGACAATTACGGAGATTAAGATTCAAGGCCAGAATCCGGACGGGATTGTTTACGACCCGGCCTCCAAGCGCGTCTTCACCATGAACGGCCGCAGCAGTGACGCAACCGCGATTGACGCCAAGACCGGCGAAATTGCGGGAACAGTGGCGCTCGGCGGCAGGCCCGAAACCGCGCAAGTCGACGGCGCTGGAAATATGTACGTCAATCTCGAAGATAAGAACTCGCTCGCGGTAGTAGACACAAAAGCGCTGAAGGTCACGAACACCTGGCCTATCGCACCCTGCGAATCACCATCCGGCCAGGCAATTGACGCCGCTCACAAGCGCACGTTCATCGGCTGCGACAACTTAATGGTGATGGTGGACATCACGAACGGCAAAGTTGTCGCCTCCGTACCAATCGGCCGTGGCGTGGACGCGAACGGATTTGATCCCGGCACAGGTCTCGCGTTCGCCTCAACCGGAGATGGCTTCCTCACCGTCGCGCACGAAGACTCGCCCGATAACCTCACTCTCATTGAGAATGTGCCGACGCAAGCGCGCGCTCGCACAATGACCATTGACACCGCCTCGCACACGGTTTTCAGCGTCACGGCCGAATACGGTCCGCCGCCCGCCGCGCCTCCTGCAGGCACTCCGCCGGGCCGTGGTCCCCGCGCGCCGATGATCCCCGGATCATTCACGCTTTTGATCATTAGTCGCCAATAGCAGTGCAACATCAGCAGCCGGGCTCGTCCAATTCCGTCAAGGACGAGCCCGGTTGTTGCCACACAAAAAGATTTTATCCTCGCTGATGATTGTCGGTTCGGAGAAAACAATATGACGAAGTTACGGCTCGCCGTTTCAATCGCCTTCGCGGCAACTCTATTTCTTCTTCCCGCGCTCGCGCAGGAGAAAAAACTTCAGAGATCGGAACTGCCCGTGACCGTTCAAAAAACTGCCGACGAGCAATCCAAGGGCGCAATCGTCAAGGGCTACTCATCTGAAATGGAAGACGGCAAATTCACATACGAAGTCCAACTCACCCTTAATGGACGCGGGCGCGACGTCTCCTTTGACTCGAATGGCGTCCTCCTCGAAATTGAGGACGAAGTGGATATCGCATCCCTTCCTGCCGCCGTTCAAGATGGCCTCAAGAAAAAGGCCGGCGACGGGAAAACCCTGAAGGTCGAATCGCTCACGAAGAAGGGCAAACTGGTCGCGTTCGAAGCCGTTGTGCAAACCGGAACGAAGAAAAAAGAAATTCAGGTCGGGCCTGACGGCAAACCGCTCGCTCACGAAGAATAATTTCGTCGCGTTGTCTCCCCCGGAAACGCATTCAAACAAAAGCCCCTTTGCCAAAATTTAATCGGAAATTTCCGCTCGGAACCGGAAACCCCTCCGCCCCCGTCATTTCCTCTTGCATTCTCCACGCATCGCTGTTTTCATTTACGCCCGCTCGATGCAGCGAATTCGAGCCTGAGCGCTTAAATGCCAAAGAAAGGCCGCAAGCCAGTTCACCCGCCCGCCGCTCCGACGCACACTACCGGGGACGCGTCCGGCAACGCACGCAATTCCGCGCGCTGGCTTCCCCTCTTACTACTTCTCTTCGCGTGCAGCGGCTGTTCCGCGCTCATCTACGAAATCGTCTGGTACCAGATGCTTCAGCTCGTCATCGGCTCAACGGCCATCTCTCTCGCCGTTCTTCTCGCCACATTCATGGGCGGCCTCTGCCTCGGCAGCCTTGCCCTTCCGCGCATTCACGCCGCGGCGGACCGACATCCTCTTTTCGTTTACGCGGTCGTCGAAGCGGGCATCGGACTCTTCGGCCTTCTCGCGCTCGTCGGCATGCCACTCGTTGACCGCATCTACGTCGCCGCCGTCGGCCACGGCATGCCCGCGGTGTTTTTCCGCGCCGCCATCTGCGCTATTTGCTTGCTGCCGCCAACATTTTTGATGGGTGCGTCGCTCCCGGCCGCGTCGCGCTGGATAAAAGGCACGCCGCGCGGCGTCTCCTGGCTCGGCCTGCTCTACGGCGCAAACATTGCCGGAGCCATCTTCGGTTGCTTGCTGGCGGGCTTCTATCTCCTGCGCGTTTTCAATTTAACCTTTGCAACCATCACCGCCGCTGCCATCAACGCGCTCGTTGCATTCATTAGCTTTTCGCTCTCCAAAATCACGCCCGTGCAATCCGTCGCCGATTTACCCGCGAATGAGATCGCGAATGTTTTCGCGCAGGATTCGCCAGCTTCGGATGCGCAGCCCGCTCCTCCTCCCGGCCGCGCGACCATCTACATCGCCGTCGCCCTTTCCGGCGCCACCGCTCTCGGCGCCGAAGTTGTCTGGACGCGCCTCCTGAGCCTCATGCTCGGCGCAACCGTTTACGCTTTCTCGATTATCCTCGCCGTTTTCCTTGTTGGCCTCGGACTCGGAAGCGCCGCCGGCTCCGCGCTCGGCCGCCGCGCACGTCCGCAGGCTGCGCTGGGGTATTGCCAGATGTTGCTGGCCGCTGCAGTCGCCTGGACGGCCTTCATGCTCTCGAAGTCCGTCCCCTACTGGCCCATCAATCCGCTGCTCTCCGCCAGCCCCTGGTTCACATTTCAAATTGATCTCGCGCGTGTGCTCTGGACCATCCTCCCTGCCACGCTCCTCTGGGGCGCAAGTTTCCCGCTGGCCCTTGCCGCCGCTTCCCGTTCTTCGTCAAGCGGCGATGAATCCGACTCAGCAAAACTTGTCGGCGGCATCTACGCCGCCAACACCGCCGGAGCCATCGTTGGCGCACTTGCATTCAGTCTCATCCTGATTCCGCATGTCGGCACGCTTTCCTGCGAGCGCATCCTCATCTGGGTAAGCATCGCCAGCGCCGCGTTTGTCCTGATTCCTGTGATTCTTTCTCTCCGCGCGCGCGCACAAATTCTTGCATTCGCACTTCTCCTCGTCGCTACTGCCGGCGCCAGTCTTCTCGCCGTAAGGGCCGAAGGCGTGCCTCCCGGTCTCATCGCTTACGGCCGGCGTTTCATGCTTAATCAGAATACCTCGGAAATCTTGTTCACCGGCGAAGGGCTCAACTCCTCCATTGCCATTTCGCGTTACCAGGACGGAGCGCTCCAGTTCCACGTCAGCGGCAAAGTGGAAGCCAGCACCGAAATTTATGACATGCACCTTCAGCGCGCTCTCGGACATTTGGCCGCGCTCACGCATCGTGACCCGCACTCAGTTTTGATTGTCGGATTCGGCGCGGGCGTCACCGCCGGAACCTTTGTCACCTACCCAAGCATCCAGCGCATCGTGATTTGCGAAATGGAGCCGCTCGTCCCGCCCACCGCCACGCAATATTTCTCGCGCGAAAACTACAACGTGATGAATGACCCGCGCACGAAAATAGTTTACGACGACGCGCGCCACTTCGTTCTCACCACGCCCGAAAAATTCGACATCATCACGTCCGACCCCATCCATCCCTGGGTGAAGGGCAGCGCCACGCTTTACTCCAAAGAATATTTTGAAATGGTGAAGGCGCACCTGAATCCCGGCGGAGTTGTCACGCAATGGGTTCCGCTCTACGAAAGTGACGTTGACACGGTCCGCAGCGAACTCGCCACGTTCTTCAGCGTGTTCCCCAACGGCACCGTGTGGGCCAACGAAATCGAAGGCCGCGGTTACGACATTTTTCTCATGGGCCAGCTCGATCCGCCGCGCTTCGATCTCGATGTGCTGCAGGCGCGCTTCAACAGTCCGCAATACGCTCGCGTCGCGGCTTCGCTCCGCAACGTCGGATTCAATTCGCCGCTCGATTTGCTTTCGGTTTATTCCGGAAATGCAGCAGACCTTCAGCCCTGGCTCCAGGGCGCGGAGATCAATCGCGATGGCAATCTGCGCCTTCAATATCTCGCCGGCCTCGCGCTCAATGTCAGCATGGAAGATGCGATCTTCGGCCAGATCATCCAGTACCGCCGATTCCCAGAAGGAATGTTCGTCGGCTCGCCCGAGGCGCGCCAGCAACTCATGTACCTGATGCGCGGCGGCGCCCAGCCGTAAAAACTCGCAGCATTTCGCAGCCCTGTACCTCAGGTCCCCGCGCACCGCGGGACCTGAGGTTTTTTCGTCCTTATGTTGATTGAAATTAATCTGGTGCCGGAAGAGGGAGTTGAACCCACACGGCCTTGCGGCCACCGGATTTTGAGTCCGGCGCGTCTGCCAGTTCCGCCATTCCGGCTTGCCTACGTATTTTACTTGCAGAAGCTCCGGTTCGCCAAATGACGCGAACTCGGGGAAGCTAGGGGTTTTCGCACGCCCAACTCTGCGCAAATCACTTCCTACACCTCCAACCTTTTCTCGTAAGCCACTTCTTCCCCATACTCCAAATACCGCCGCATAATCCTCAAATACATCGCCCAACAAAAGTTCGACACGCGCCAGTGTTTATTCCCCACCGGCCAGCCCGTATGATGGAATCGCACTCGCGTAACCCCATTTTTCTCCGCCTCCAGGACAAATCCAACGCGCGTTTCAAACCAATCTTTTTGCGCATCTGTTATCTCAAATTCAATTAATGCAGGCGGATCGCACTTCTTAACCTTTGCCCGCCAGACGTATCCCGGCCCGAAGTCGAGCTCAAATTCGGCGTCTTTCTTCGCCTCTCCACTCGATGTTTTCGTCCACCACAGGTCCAGCCCTTTCGGCGTGGACACCATTTCAAAAACCTTCTTTCTCGGCGCATTAATCGTAAACTCGTGCACTATGTCCGCCATTTCCCCCCCCTCATTAAGATACGATAGGTATCGCGTTTGCAAATTGGCGCATACAATAGCCCGGATGACCTCCATCCTATCCCAGTCGAGGAGGACAAACATGGAAACGCAAAGAATTGGCGGGCAAGATTCTAAACCGCCCCAAATAGAGCGCATCGCGCAGTTCAGTTTGGCCCTTTCGTTTCTGGCGCTTGCGTCGATTTTCGTTCTTTCCGTCGCGGCTCAATCCTGGCAACAAAAGGACTGGAAGCAATGGACCGCCGCGGATTGCAAGGAACTTTTGAATTCGTCACCGTGGGTTTCATCGGGCTCTTCCCACGGTTCCATCCATCGGGCAATCATCATCTCCTCCCTCGTCATCCGTGAAGCGATGCTCAGGCAAGAGGAGCTTCACCATAATTATGAAAAGATGTCTCCAGATCAGCAGGCTGCCTTTGACAAGCGGATTGCAGGTTGTCTGGAGAATTAACAGTATAAGGAGTTCATCGTGGTCAGGGTATACGGGGGGCCACCAATTAACACGAAGTCCTCTCAGGATCTTGGCCGGTTAGCAGCCTCCTCCGAGCAAAATATCCGATACACCTCATTTCGTCCGGCTCCTGCCGGACCGTGCTTACCTGCGGGTAAGATCATTACTCAGACGACGAGTGGGGGTGTCAATCCAAGCATCAATTCAACCGTAGACGCAAATGGTCGCAATTCGAGCCCTTTACAGCCCTACATTGGAGACAACATCACGGGAAGTCCGGGGACCAAATCTACATTCGTCGCAGGCGAACCTTCTGCATACGATTTCTACTACTATCGCATTGCGAACGGCAAACCTCTTGTCCAACACGGAGATGAAAAACTCGTCATCGATTGGGGCCCCAAGGGCGGAGTGATCTCATTTACCATCGCTAACTTGGTTTACCAAGGCAGGCCCGATTTCTAACTCACTCAAGGAGGACGGGAGTGAAGCCACGAACACTCGGCGACCCGAGTCCTAAAGTTCACATACAGCGACGAATCGTGTGCACTATTTCATGCGCAACCTGCCTGGCTCTCTCGCTGATTTTTGTTCTCACTTCCTCCGCTCAATCCTGGCAACAAAAAGATTGGAAGCAGTGGACCGCCGCCGAGTGTGACGAAATCCTGACCGCCCCACCCTGGTCCGCCTATGAAGAACCGCAAGATCCTGAATACTTTCACATGGCTATCGTTATCTCATCCCTTGTCGTTCGGAGAGCGATATTCAGGGAAATGCAGATTAATCACAACTACGACAAAATGTCTCCCAAAAAGCAGGAATCCTTTGACAAGGAGGTTGCAAATTGTCTGGGTAAGCCCATGTTCAAAAACAACATTGTAATTCGCGTTTGGGGAGGTTCTCCAGGAAAACTAAACGTTTCCGATCGCGTAAAAGTTGGCCCCAATGATTCATACCCTGCTTACCTTACGTGTGGACCTGGATCGCAAAAGCCCGGTGTTCTTGACAGTATGAATGATCCTCCTTACAGCGTTCCCCTGCACGGCACTCCTATCCAGGAAGACAAAACGGCGGTGACCCAATTGCAACCCGTCTCCCCAGGCAACGTCCCCAGGACACCGCACCCCGTCTACACCAATATTGCCAGGGATTACCTCTATTCTCGCTCGATAAATGGTCAGCCTTTGATTCGCCAGGGCGATGACAAACTCGTTTTCAATTTGGGTCCCAAGGGCGGCGTATTCTCTTTTTCAATCTCAAAAATGGTTTATCAGGGCAAGCCCGATTTTTGACCCGATTCCGTATAGCGAATGCTTCTCCTCCGCGGTGATCCGCGACACGACTTTCGAGGGACTCTTTTCCTTGCCTCCAGGCGAATTTCGTCGCATTATCCCCGCGCCGGTCATATACGGCCGATAACAAACGATGGGCAACTCTCTCTTCCAGATCATCCCCAAAGACGGCGCGCAGATTCTTCTTGTGCTCTTTCTCTCTTTTCTTGTGGGCCTTGAGCGCGAAGAGCACAAATCCGCGTCCTCGAATTACGCTTTCGGCGGCGTCCGCACCTTCCCGCTCATCGGACTGCTCGGCTACGTTTTGACCTTGCTCTCCAACGGCCAATTGTTGCTTCCCGGGCTCGGGCTCGCGGTCGTCGGAGCATTTCTTTGGCAGTCCTACCGTCACAAACTGGAAGAGTCGAAGCTCGCGGGTATGACGAGCGAAGTTTCGGGCCTCGTCACCTACGCTGTGGGCGCGCTTGTCTTTAAGGAACAGTATTGGATCGCCACGACCATCACGGTCTTAAGCGTCGGCCTGCTGGAGCTCAAGGAAGCGCTCGAAACTCTCTCTCAAAAAATCCCGTCCTATGAGATCCTCACGTTCGCAAAATTTCTCTTGCTCACGGCCGTAGTTCTTCCTCTCGTTCCCAACCAGACGTTCGGCCCCTTCGGTTTTAATCCTTTCAAGACCTGGCTCGTGGTCGTCGCCGTAAGTACGATCTCTTACGCCAGCTATCTTCTCCTGAAGTTCGCGCAGGCCCACAGCGGAATTCTTCTCAGCGCGCTGGTCGGAGGCCTCTACTCTTCCACGGTCACGACCGTCGTGCTGGCCAAGCGCGCCCGTGAGCAATCCTGCCCGCATCTTTATTCCGGCTGCATTCTTGCAGCTTGCGGAATGATGTACCTTCGGCTTCTTGCCCTACTGGCGATCTTCAACCGCGGATTGTTCCATCGTCTCGCGATTCCATTTCTTGCGCTCGGACTACTTGCACTCCTGGGAGGATTCGCCTGGTCCCGCCGCTCGGAACACGCTGACGACGCTGAGACCGAGCACACAAGTCCGCGAAATCCTCTGGAGATGAAAGCCGCACTCCTTTTCGGTGTACTCTTTGTGGGCATTCTGGCCATCACGCATTACGCCCTCATTTATCTTGGCGCCAGGGGTTTCTATATTCTTTCCGGGATTATGGGCGTCAGTGACGTGGACCCTTTTATCCTCGGCCTCACACAATCCGCGGGTGGCTCCACGCCCCTCACGCTTGCCGCCGCGGGCATCATCATTGCGGCCGCCAGCAACAATCTCGTCAAAGGGATTTATGCGCGCGTGTTCGCTGGCTCCAGCACTGGCAACGAAGCGCTGACCATGCTGATCGTTTACGCCCTTTTGGGAGTCGCTGTTCTGGCTTTCTAGAACTCCTGTAGAATGGCGGCGTACAAATCATCGCGCGCACGCGAATCCAAGGAGACGCACAAGCATGAAAGGCAAACCCGAAGTCATCGAACAGCTTTCCGAAATGCTCAAGGAAGAGCTCGCCGCCATCAACCAATACATCTTGCACGCGGAAATGTGCGAGAACTGGGGCTACAAGAAACTCTCTAAAGCCACAAAGATGGAATCCATCGGCGAAATGAAGCACGCCGAGAAAATTATCGAGCGCATCCTCTTCCTCGAAGGCATGCCCAAGATGGACGTGCTCGGCAAAATCAAGATCGGCTCCGACGTGAAGAGGCAGCTTCAGAACGACCTGGCGCTCGAGAAGGAAGCGGTCGTGAACTACAACCACGCGATTGACGTCTGCCGCAAGGCCGGCGACAACGCCACAGCTGATTTCCTGAAAGAGATCCTCAAGGACGAAGAAGGCCACGTGGACGCGCTCGAGACGCAGCTCGGTCTTATCGAGCAGCTCGGCTACGAAAACTATCTCGCCCAGCAGCTATCTGAATAGGCTTAACTCGAAAACGAAACGAAGTAAATTTTGGAAATGTAAGGGCGGTGACAAAGGCAATGGGCCCCGCCCTCCTCGCTAAAAAATCTTGAGCTGAATCTTCAGGAACTTTTTCGGGTCCTTCCTGAAATCGTTCATGAACAAACGCAAATCCCCCGTCAGTCCCGTCAAATTGTCATACAGCTTCGGATCGTCGAACAGCCTCCCAACCGTGCCCTCATTTGAATTAAACTTCGCCGTTGCGGTCGCAAGATTCGTCCCCGCCTGTTTATACGTCTCGAATAGCGAGCCATCATTCAGCAGTTTTGTAATGGTTCCATTTCCATTGCGAATCGTGTCGATTAGTCCATTCCCCCTATCCACAAATTGAGTCAACTTTTCGTGCAGACTGGGGTCGTACCACAATTTCCCCAGCGTTCCTTTCTGCTGCTGCACGGCATCCATCAAATTGTTCACATGATCGAGCGCGACATTTAATTTCCTGTGCGCTGTATCCGTGTAAATCAGCTCGCCAAGTGTCCCCTGCCCCGACTGAATGGTGGACAGCAAGTCGTCAGCCTTGCTCGCAACCGAGTTCAAATGGTCATAAGCGGAGCGGTTGGTCATGAATTGTCCAATCGTTCCTTTGCCCCCGCGCAAATCCGTAACCATTGACTGAACATTGTCAATTAATCCGTTCATGTGCACTTCCAGCGCTGTTCCTTGCGCAACAAGCTCGTTGATCCCTGGGTTGGGCTTTCCCGTCAGCTCGTCGTTTGATTGCAGCACTCGCCCAGTGAACCCGCGCGTGATGTTTACGTACTGGTCGCCAAGCAAGCCCTCCGTCTGCGGCATTGCCACCGAATCGGCGCGAATATTACTTTGGAATTTCGTGTTGATGCGCATGGTCACCAGAATGTTGCGCGTCTTATCGGCCGCCGGCCCCCCGATTGCCGGGTTCACTTCAATGTCGTCCACATTGCCGACGTCAATCCCATCCAGGCGCACCGGTGCGCCCATGGCGAGTCCGGCCACTTCGGGGAAGTAAGTCTTCAAGCGATACTTCGAAGCGAGCGGATTCTCACTCGAAGTCACATAGAACACCGCCACCGTCAGCAGAATAAGACCCGCGAGCACGAAAAGCCCCACACGCAATTCATTCCAACTCAGTTGCTTATGTTGCGCCATTGCCACCCCTCCCCATTAAAGTTCAACCGACTTCTCTCTACAATTGTCACACCAGATATCTCTTCAAATAAGGATCTTCCGAATCCAGCACCGCTTGCGGCGTGCCTTGAAAATAGGCCGTGCCATCGCGCAAAAATAAAAACGACGTTTCGCGCGCCCCGCTTCCGTTTGTTTCCGCGCCCGTAATATGCACCACGCGGTTCGTATCCCTGTCAAAACGATAATTCGCCATCGCGAACGCATCCTGCAAACGGTGCGTGGCCATCAGCGCCGTCACTCCCTGTAAGTCACGCAAGCGCAGGATCAGCGTGATGATCGTCTGCGAGGTCACAGGATCCAGTCCCGCTGTCGGCGAATCGTAGAACACCACCTCCGGCCGCGCAATCAACGCCCGCGCAATTGAAACCCGCCGCCGCATTCCTCCCGAAAGGTCCGCGGGCATTTTTTCTATTGCATCTTCCAATTCCACAAAGCGCAGCGACTCGTGAACGCGCGCTTCGATTTCGTCTTCGTCCACATTCTCCTCGCGCAACCGGTATGCCACGTTATCGGCCACCGTAAGCGAGTCAAATAACGCGCCCTCCTGAAATACAAATCCTATTCTGCGCCGGAAATCGAGCATCTCCCGTTCGCTCAACTCATCCAGATCTTGTCCGAGAAGAAGTATCCGCCCGCCGCTCGGCCGCAAGAGTCCCGCAGCCAGCTTCATCACCAGCGTTTTTCCGGAGCCGCTTTCTCCGACCAGAACCTTCATTTCGCGGGAAGCCACTCGGAAGGTAAGACGGCGCAAAACGTCGCCCTCGCCGAACCCGGCGCGAACGTCCTCGAATTCGATGGCCTGGCCGGACGCCTGACCAGAGGGAGTCTCCTCGATCATTGCTGGGATTATAGATGGAAAATAGCCTTTGGCGCAGATCTCAAAAATAAAAATGCCCGGCCAGGAAGAGCATCACTTTCGTCAGGAAGAAATTCGAGATAAGTATCAGTACCGAGGAAACGACCACAGCCTGAGTCGTCGCCCGGCCAACTCCCTCCGTTCCGCCGCTAACCTTCAGTCCCTGATAGCAGCCTACGCTCGCGACGATAAATCCAAACACCAGCGGCTTCACAAGTCCTTCCATTAGGTCGGAAAACTGGAGGGTGTTCACCGCGCTGCGCCAAAACTGCACCGCGCCGAGATGCAGCGTAATTGACGCGACCACGAATCCGCCGACCAGTCCGACGAAGTCCGACATTGCCGTGAGCAAGGGGACCATCAGAACACCGGCGATGATTCGCGGTGTCACAAGTTTGCGCAGCGGGTCCGTGCCCATTGCGCGCATCGCGTCCACCTGCTCAGTAACCACCATGGAGCCAATTTCGGATGCGATACCCGAGGCGTTGCGTCCCGCGGCCAGCAGTCCGGTGATAGTGGGACCCAGCTCGCGGACGAGCGACAGCGCAACGACTTCACCCGTCAGCGAGGTCTGCCCAAAACGCATGAATTGCGCCGCGGTTTGGAGTACCAGGACGGCGCCGATAAAAAAACCGGTCAGCACAACAATTGGCAGGGATCCAACGCCGATGTTGTCCATCTGATCGATCAGATCAAGCACGTAATGGGGTGAAGTGAATACGTTCGCTATCGCGTGGCCGCACAAGATCGAATAATCCTGCACATGCTTCAGGGAACGCAAAATCGGCTGCGCGAGCGACGACACCGCCGACGGAGACTCATTCGGAACCTGCATGGAGTTTCGGGTTGCCATCCCGTGTGGACGCCAAGTGGGCGCTTGCGCGTCCGGAGCAGGCTAGCGTGTGACAGGTGTCACGTCAAGTTTCTATCTGCAGCAACTCCTTAATTCTTGCCGCCTGGAACTTTGCTTCGCAGCTCATCAAAAAAATTGAAAATGAATTCCACCTTGTTGATGGGAGGGACTTCCACAGCGCCGGGAGCTTTCAGCACCGCGATTCGCTTCCCTTCAAAGCTCGGAGCAAATTGCCCGCGGTCAAGAATCTGGCCCGGTGACCACAGCTCGGGCTTTTCCGCGTGAAAAGAATCACCGATGGCCGTACAGTTTACCGCCATAATTTTGTCGTGCGTTGAGGCAACGTAATAAAGCTCCCTGCCGCTGCGCGACCATTCCGGTTGGGAACCTCCTCCGGTGGAAATCTGCCACTTTCCGCCCGGGCCGGGGAAAGGACGCACGTAAACTTCGGTCGTTCCGGATTCATTTGAAATGTAGGCGATCCAACGCCCATCCGGCGAAAAAACCGGATCCAGCTCCGAGAAGGTAGTGTTCAAGAACGGTTTTGGCTCGCCCGCCTTCCAGCCGGTTTTTTCGCTGCCTTCGACTCGCAGAGTCATGATGTCCATTACAGTATTTGGATTGCGCTGGCTGTATGCCAGGATTTTCCCGTCAGGACTCCACGAGCCCGGGAACTGGAAGTTGTTCGCTTGCGTCAATTGCTGCGCATCTCCGCCCCCATCCGCGCGAATCCACCAAATGCCTTGCCCCGCCCCTTTTACCAATGCGCTGTAAGCGATGCGCTGGCCATCCGGCGTCCACACCGGCCTGCTGTTTCCGTCACCGGAAAAAGTGAGCCGGGTCAGAGTGTCCCGCTCCAACTCATATACCCAGATGTCCGTCCTCTTTGGCTCCCGGATATCCAACGCTAATCGTTTGCCATCAGGCGAGAGCGCAAGATCGCCGTAGTTGCCCGGGATTTCGCGAAGAGGTGTGAATTTCCCTTCCGCATCCATCCAATAGATGGAAACGCTGCGGTCCACGGCAGAGCCTGCCACGTAAGCCAGGATTCCATTATCCGAAATTGAAAATTGCGCGGCTCCGGTATTCAGATTCGCCACAACGTTTTCCACCACCGCGGCTGCCTGACCGGTCACCTCGAGCCGCTTCGAGTCAAACGGAACGGCATAGAGCGTGCCATTGTGCATGTACACCAGATAGCCGCTCGGCAAATAAATTGCGTGGAAGCCTCCGTGCAAAATCGTTTTTGATTGGCCGGACGCAACAGAATAGGAAACGATATCAGCGTCATCAAACGTGTTCGTGTTTGTGGTCTCAGTCGTGAAGATTACATCCTTGCTGCCGGGGAGGACCTGCGGCCAGCGGTGTGAAGTTTCACCCTTTTGAGTATCGAGCGTCGTCAGCGGCGCAGGTGTACCGCCCGCCATAGAAACTCTTGTCAAACCCGTGCCGGTTCGCCCGGCAAACACGATATTGCCGTCGTCGCCCCAGCTTCCACCCAACGCGCCGCGGGCATCGCAAATCGTCGTGGGCGATCCGCCCTGTACGGAGATTTTTTTCAACTTCGTTTGCGCAAAGAATGCGATCCACTGGCCATCCGGCGAGAAAAAGGGGTTGCTTGCATCTTCGGCCCCTGAAATCACCGTGGCCTGCAATTGACTGAGCGAGCGGATGTAGAGTCGCCGCTTTTTGTCGGGCCCCACTGCGGAAAATGCCAGCTTTGTCCCATCGGGAGAAAAAACTGCATTCGGTCCAGAGTTTTCCGTCGGAAGAGTTGCATCCGCGCCGAGGTCCGCGCTCACCTGAATGGGTTGCTGCGGCTTTGGCGTCCGCCCCAGAAAAATGATGCCAAGACCAAGCGCGGCCAGTATCCCAATCGCCGCAACAGCCCACGCCACTCGCTCGCGCATCTTGCGATCCGATGCCTCCGCCCCGGGCAATCCCGCCTGCGATCCTCCCTCCGCAATCCACTGCAATTGCAGCTTCACGTCATGCGCGGTTTGCCAGCGCTCGTCGCGATCCTTTGCCAGGGAAATCTTCACCACGCGGTCGAGCGACGCCGGCGCCAAAGGTTGCACCGATGAAATTGGCGCCGGTTCCGACGCCAGAATCGCAGCCAGCACGCTTGCTTGCGTCTTGCCGTCAAACGCTCGCTTGCCCGTGGCCATCTCGTAGAGCACCGCGCCAAACGCGAACACGTCCGATCGCGCATCAGCTTCGAGTCCCTCGATTAACTCGGGCGCCATGTATTGGTATGTTCCGAGCACAACGCCTGTGTCGGTCACCGCGTCGCGCGTGGTGGGGCTTGTCTCCGCAACCGTCAGCCCTGAAACCGGTTTGGAATCCACCGCCTTCGCCAGTCCGAAATCGAGCAGCTTCGCGCCCGACTTCGTCAGCATGATATTTCCCGGCTTCAAATCGCGATGGATGATTCCCTGCCGGTGCGCCTTCTCCAGGGCGTCCGCTATTTCAATGCCGGTTTTCAGTGCGAGATTGAGTGGTAGCGCGCCCTTTTCCAATCGCGCCGCAAGCGTTTCCCCTTCGAGATACTCCATCACTAGAAACTCAGTCCCGTTTTGCGAGCCGACATCGTAAAGCGCGCAAATGTGTGGATGATTTAGCGCCGAAACTGCGCGAGCCTCGCGCTCAAATCGCTGCTTCGCTTCAGGAGTCTCCGCCAGATGTGCGGGCAAAACTTTAATCGCAACCGTACGGTCCAGCCGCGTATCCCGCGCGCGGTAAACCTCGCCCATCCCACCCGCGCCTATCGCGCCGGTGATTTCGTATGGCCCGAGTTTCGTGCCGGTTGGGAGGGGCATTCGGGCCGGATTATATGGCATTCAAGAGTGCGTTCACTAGAAGCGAATTGCGCTTTTCGATTTCTTCCCTTGACAGTCGTTCTACTTCGTCCCGGCAGGCACCTTGCGGCGCAGCTCGTCGAAGAAATTGAAGATGAAGCTGGCCTTGTTGATGGGAGGAGGAGCTGCGTTGCCATTTCCAGCTTTCAGCACGGCAAACCGTTTGCCATCGGGATGCAGCGCATAATTAATGCTGCTCCCGCGAGCTGTGAATTGGCCGGGCGACCACAGCCGCGGCTTATCCGCATGGAAGGAATCGCCCGAAGTGGTGTAGCTGACCACCATGATTTTCGAGTCATTCGTCCGATAAAAAAGTTCCTTCCCGTTCCGGGACCACTCGGGCAACGCACCTCCGCCCGTGGAAATCTGCCACTTCCCGCCCGGACCCGGGAACGGGCGGACGTAGACTTCGGGGGAGCCGGATTCGTTGGACTGATAGGCGATCCACCGACCATCAGGTGAGAAGGCGGGATACACCTCTACGGCGGAAGTATTCACGAATGGCTTTGGCTGTCCCGGCTTCCAGCCGGTCTTTTCACTTCCTTCAAAAGGCATCGTCAGGATATCTTGTTGTGTTACAGGATCGATTTGAATGAGTGCAAGTACCTTGCCGTCAGGGGTCCAAGAATGGGGAATCTGTACGGACTTGCTCTCGGTCAATCGCTGGGCATCGCCGCCGCCATCCGCGCGAATCCACCAGAGGTTGGGAACGCCGCCTTTGTCCCAAGACTGGTAAACAATTCGCTGGCCGTCGGGCGTCCAGACAGGACGATCGTTTGAATCGCCCGCAAAAGTGAGCCGGGTGAGCGTGTCTCGCTCCCACTCGTACACCCAGATGTCGCTTCTGTTCCCTTTGGTAATGTCCATGGCCAACCGTTTTCCATCGGGCGAAATCGCGAGATCGTTGTAGTCGCTCGGCGTCTCACGGAGAGGAGTGAATTTGCCCGTGGCATCCATCCAATAGATGGAGACGTCCTGGCTCACAGCGGAGCCCGCCACGTACACAAGAGTTCCCGATTCAGAGATGGAGAATTGTGATCCACCCGTGCCTGGACTCGATGCCACACCTTCCACTATGGGAGCAGGCTGGCCGGTCACTTCCAGCTTCTTGCTGTCAAAGGGAACCGCAAACAGGGTGCTGTTGTGCACATAGACGAGATGGCCGCTCGGCAAATAGTGGGCATACGAGCCGCCGTGAAGAAGAGTTTTCACCTTCCCTGAGACTGCGGAGTACACGGCCATCTCGGCATCGTCGAACTGGCTTCCGCTAGTGTGGTCGGTGAAAATCACATCCTTGCTCCCGGGTAGAACCTGTGGCCAGCGGTGCGTAACTTCCCCCGCTTGCTGATTGAGAGTGGTCAGCGCCTCGGGCTTTCCTCCCGCCGAAGAAACCTTGGACAAGGCCTCCCGGTTTCCGGCGGCAAACACGATCGAGCCGTCATCACCCCAGCTCCCACCGCGATCATTCGGCGCGTCGCAAAGCGTGACCACAGCACCACCCTGGACGGAAACCTTTTTCAGCTTGCCTCCAGCGAAGAAGGCAATCCACTGGTCATCAGGAGAGAAAAAAGGATCGTCGGCACTCTCCGTGCCGGAAAGCAAGTTGGCCTGCAACTGATCGAGCGAACGGAGATAGAGGTGCCGTTTATTGTCGGCGTCAGTTGCAACAAAAACGAGCCGCGTGCCATCGGGCGAAAGGACTGCGTAGGCACCAAAGTTGGTGCCAGAGAGAGTTGCGTCCGCGCCGAGTTCTGCGTTTAGGCGCATCGGCTGCGCCGGCTTCGGCGCGCGCTGCACAAAACCTATGGCCAGCGCAGTAGCGGTGAGCGCGAGCACCCCTGCGATCGCCCATCCAATTCGCTCGCGGTTCTTGCGAGGCGATGTCACCGCGGAAGTCGCGGGCGCTTCGGCGATTTCGGCGAGGCGGAGCTTCACGTCATGGATCGTCTGGAAGCGTTCGTCCGGATCCTTCTCCAAACAAGTGCTCACCAGCCGGCTCAGCGCCGGCGGCGTCATCGGCTGAAGCGAACTGATTGGCGTGGGAGTCACCGCCAGGATCTGCCCGACGACGCTCGATTGCGTTTTTCCCTCGAAAGCGTGGTTGCCCGTCGCCATCTCGTACAACACCAACCCGAACGCAAAGACATCGGACCGAGCGTCCGCTTCGAGTCCTTGAATTTGTTCCGGCGCCATGTACTGCACCGTGCCAAGGATTTTCCCCGCGCTCGATAAGGGCGAGGCAGGGCTTGTAACCGTTACGGCGGTGGCAAACACCGATGCCGAAGTATTTCCGGAAGACGCAGTGCTGGATGCAACCGGTTTCGCCAATCCGAAATCGAGCAGTTTTGCTCCCGACTTCGTCAGTATCACGTTTCCAGGCTTCAGATCGCGATGGATGATCCCGGCGCGATGCGCCTTCTCGAGTGCGTCGGCAATTTGGATGGCGATCTTCAGGAGCTCGTCCGTTGGCAGCGGCCCGCGCTTCACTTTTTCAGAGAGCGTTTCGCCTTCGAGGAACTCCATCACCAGAAAATCTGTGCCGTTTTCGGAACCGATGTCGTGCAGCACGCAGATGTTCGGGTGCTGGAGCTGTGAAATGACTTTGGCCTCGCGTTCAAAGCGCGCTTTCAACTCCGCGCTTACGGCCAGTTGCGAGTTCAATATCTTGATCGCGACGGTGCGATCGAGGCGCGTATCCCGCGCGCGATAAACCTCGCCCATGCCGCCCGCGCCAATCGCGCCGGTGATTTCGTACGGGCCTAACTTCGTTCCGTTTGTAAGGGGCATTCGCGCCGGATTATATGGCAAGTAATCGAGTACAACCTAGAAGCGAATTGCAGTTGGGAGGAATAAGCCGCCGACGCTTCTATTTCTTCCCGCCCGGTGCTTTCTTACGCAGTTCTTCAAACCAATTCAGCGTTACACTCACATATCCGGTATCAACATTGTCGCCAGTGAATTGCACGAGTACAAATTTCTCGCCGTCCTTCGTAACGTCGAAGTTCACCAGCGGATCCGTCCGCATCTCGTATTTCCCCTGTGGCACGTCAAAGAGCAGGTGCGGCGTCCCCGTGTGAAATGACGGCTGCGTTTCCACATCAACAGCCATCATTTTTTCGCCGCGATCAAAATAGATCAACTCTTTCCCGCCCTTTGTCCATTTCGGATACCCGCCGCCTTCCGTGCTGACTTGCCATTTCCCGCTCGACGCCGGAAATGCACGCACGTAGACATTGTTCTGCCCCTCCTCGATGGATTCATACGCGATCCATTTCCCATCCGGAGAAAAAACTCCGGCGTTCGCCTGATTTTGAAATGGCTCCATTTTGTGATCGCCTGTAAGCGAGAGAATCGTAAGTTCATCGGTGCTGCTCGTATCCGTCAAAGTCAGCGTCTTGCCATCCCCAGACCATGATTCCGGCATATATGGGATTGCCTGTTTTGGGGTGATGACTTCCTCTTGGCCGCTGCCGTCCGCCAGCCTCTTGGCAATAAAGAATCCCGACGTTTCAAACGCATATACAATCTGCCTCCCATCGGGCGACCACGTAGGGTGATTCACATTGTTTCCGAACGTTAGGCGGTTTAGATTCCCGCTTGCGAGATCGTACGTCCACACGTCATCCGCGGAGAAAAATCCTTTGCCGATGCCGAATGCAAGGCGCTTCCCATCCGGAGAGAATCGCGGAACCCCATACGTCCGGGGCGGCAGCGGAAGCACCCGCGCTTCGCCTTTCCGATTCAGGATCGCAAGGCTCCGGCCATCGGAGATCGTCGCGCCCGGAACGAAGGCCAGCGTTCCGTTCAGGGAAATATCCCAGTAGCCGACACCGCTGCTGGGGTCGCCGCCCACTCCGGTCTCCACCGACACGGGACTGCCCCTCATTTCCATGCGGTCCTCGTCGAAAGGCGCCGCATATAACACGCCGCCTTTCGTGAACAACAAATCTCCTGAAGTGGCGTATCGAGCCATGTTGGCTCCCTGCAAGAGTATTCGCGTCTCTCGCGTTGCGAAAGAATAGACGGCGAGTAGCGCTTCATCATAGTTGCCGGGGCTGTCCGCCGCTCCGATTGTAAAAATCACTCCTTTGCCGTTGGGCAATATTTGCGGCCAGCGATGGGTGCGCTCACCTTTCGCAGTGTTCAACGTTGTGAGCGCCACAGGTTTCCCGCCGGCTGCCGCGACCCGAATGAGAGGCGAGCCGTATTCAGCGGAGAAAACAATTGTGTCATCCGGGCCCCAGCTTCCCCCGCGCTGGTTCTTGCCCACCGCATCGCAGATCAGAAGCGGTTGTCCCCCGCCAACCGGAATCTTCTTGAGTTTGTCGGCGGCGAAAAATGCAATCCACTGTCCATCGGGTGAAAAGAACGGCTCGTGCGCCTCCTGGGTCCCAGCGATCGGCTTATCTTCAATGTCGCTCATGGACCGGAGGTAAAGCTGCGGCTCGCCGTCCTTTTGCGCCACGAAAACAAGATTCTGTCCGTCTGGAGAGAGTGCAAGCATCGGAATATCGATGAACGCGAATTGTTCGTGTCCGAGCGGCTTCACGGCAAATCGCACAGACCTTGCAGGAGCCGATGTCCCAGGACGCATGTTTAAGAGTAGTAGCGCACCGGTGGCAATCGCGAAAAACCCTGCAACGGCCCACGGAAGCATTCGTTTCGCCGGAGAAATTTGAGCAATGGTGGATGCGGAAATGGCGCTCGCTTCCACTTCCCCCGCCGAAACTGTTTCAATCGCAATCCGCGCTTCACCGATGGACTGTAATCGCTGCTTCGGATCTTTCGTCAAGCATCGTCGCAACAATTCACGGATGCGCGCAGGTGTGTTGGATGGCAGCGCGCTCCAGTCCGGCTCCGCGCGAATGACTGCCGCGAGCGTGTCGGAAACCGTCTCTCCGCCGAACGCCTTCTTCCCAGTCAGCATCTCGTAGAGCACGCATCCGAATTCCCAGATGTCCACTCGACGGTCCGCCGATTTCCCGCGCGCCTGCTCCGGTGACATGTACGCCGCTGTGCCAAGGATCATGCCGCCCTGCGTCGCGCCCATCGTCAGCGTCGGAGAATGTGAAAAATCCGTTGGCGCCGTTTCCGTTTCCAGCGCCTTCGCCAAGCCGAAATCGAGCACTTTCACATTTCCGTCCGCGGAAACTTTTATGTTGGCCGGTTTCAAGTCCCGGTGAATGATCCCGCGCTCGTGCGCATACTCAAGCGCCTCCGCGATTTCCCGCGCGATGGGCAACGCTTCTTCAATTGGTATCGGACCCTCCGCGATGCGATCCGCAAGCGTCTTCCCTTCCACCAATTCCATCACCAGCGCACGAGTCACGCCGGTTCCCGAAGACGAATCTTCAATGCCGTAGATGGACGCGATGTGCGGATGATTCAGCGAAGCAAGCAACTGCGCCTCGCGCTGGAAACGCGCCATGCGATCCGCATCTCTAGCGAATGCCTCCGGGACAACCTTGAGCGCCACTTCGCGCCCCAACTTCGTATCGCGCGCGCGATACACCTCGCCCATCCCGCCCGCGCCAATCGCGCCGGTGATTTCGTATGGCCCGAGCTTTGTTCCAGTTGTAAGGGGCATTCGTGCCGGATTATATGGCAATCAAGAGAGCCTTAACCAGAAGCGAATCTTAGCGACAGGACTCCTAACATCTTCAATCTCCTGCCTTCGCGTCATCTGGGTTTTCTAAAAATAACAATGTGCTGCGACGGCAACGTCTCAATCGTCTCCACCTGTTCAAGCCCGACAACCTTCATCTCTTTCTTTAGCTGTTCCACGGACATCTTGTGCAACTCCTTGATGCGCACGCGCGGATCCTCTTTGCGGTACTCAACAAACATTACGCGGCCGCCCGGCTTCAGTGCTTCGCGGATCTTCGTCATGATTTCAAAAGGAAAGGACAGCTCGTGGTACACATCCACCATCAACACGATATCCACTCCGCCCGCGGGCAAATGCGGATCGGTTTCGCTGCCCATCACCGCTTGCACATTTTTGATCCTCAGTGCCTGCGCCCGCTGGCGGATCGTCTCCAGCATTTCGTCCTGGATTTCGACGGCCAGCACCTTTCCCGCATTTCCGACCATCGGTGCAATCCGAAATGTAAAATAGCCGGACCCCGCGCCCAGATCCACGACAACCTCTCCCCCATGGATTTTCATTGCCTCCAGAACGACAGAGGGTTTCTCTTCCCGTTCCCGATCGATGCGGTCCAGCCACGGGATGCCGCCGGGCCCCATTACTTGGGCGATCTCCCTGCCCATGTAGAATTTCCCCGTGCCGCCCGGATCATGATCGGCCCGCGTCTCATAGAGGGGCCCCGGCGGTTCACTCGAGCCCTGTTGTTGCAGCCCAAGGTGTCGTAATCCGCCTGAAAGCCGCGGATCGCCCGCTTGTCCCTGCAAAACACCGCCAAGCGTCCCGCCTGTGATCAGCGCAAGCGCAACCGCCATCGCGAGCGCGATATTCGACGCCAGCCCGCCAATGCCCCCACGCCGCTGGAAATCGAAATTCATGGCTACCTCCGGGCAACACCGCAGGCTATCCCAGCCCTAAATGAATTTCCATCCTTTACCCCAATTCAAAGAGATTTTAGGCCTGAGCTTCAATTTGGAGATTCGCGCCCATTCGAACACTCATTCGAATAGGTTTTGTAACAAATCTTCCCATAATACCTACATAATTCTCTTGACATCGATTACCTGTTCTGGTAACATGCCCCATGAACTCCTCGTTGGTCGCACCGCCGTCATCTCCCTTAGCCCAGATCACGTCATTTGAGAGACCGCAATCACCTTCGAAACCCCGTAACTTCTTTGTTGCACTACTCTTACAGGCGCAGTTGCACAAATTCGGTGCACTCGCGCTTGTAAATTGTTTGGATGGAATAACTTATTGCCCAAATCCTCGAAAAACCCGTAAACCCTTTGTTGCACTACTCTTACCGCTCCTTTTTCCCGTAAGTCCTTTGCTGCGATACTCTTACAAAAAGATGGGGGTGGGGGGGGTATGCGGCAGAGTACAGACCGGGCAGATCCCTGACCGAATTGACTGGGAGGAATCCTTTACCCCACTGTGATGCTTCGATAGAATGATTCGCTTTTGGTTTGCGGCGTGCCGCGAAGGCGTTCCAAATAAGGCATGTTGAGATTTGTTACCGCCGGAGAGTCGCATGGTCAGGCGCTGATAGCCTGGATATCGGGCCTGCCCTCGGGTGTGCCCGTGGACTTCGATTTCATCCGGCGCGAGCTGCACCGCAGGCAGCTTGGCTACGGACGCGGCGGGCGGCAAAGAATTGAGAAAGACAGCGCGGACGCGATTTCTGGAATTCGACATGGACAAACGATTGGCGCGCCGATTGTCTTTCGGATCGAAAATAAAGATTGGCCAAACTGGGAGAAGGCGCTCCCTGTTGAAGATGTCGCCGGCGCGGAGGATGCGCGAAAGCCGTTGACGGCTCCGCGTCCGGGACACGCGGATCTTGCGGGAGCGCTGAAATTTAATTTCCACGACGCGCGATACGTGCTGGAGCGCGCGTCGGCGCGCGAGACCGCGGCGCGCGTTGCCGCAGGCGCGATGGCGAAAATGTTTCTCGCGCAATTCGGCGTGGAGATTCTGAGCCATGTGATCGCCGTCGGCAAAGTGAAGCTAGAGCGCGCGGTAAAGTGGGATGAAATCCGCAAGGTATGCGCGGACCTCGAATCGCCGTTGCGGTGCGCGGACGCGATGGCGCAGGAAAAAATGAAAGCAGAAGTGGACAAAGTATTGCGCGCGGGAGATTCCGTCGGCGGAATCTTTGAGATCGTCTCGCATTCCATTCCGCCGGGATTGGGAAGCCACGCGCAGTGGGACGAAAAACTTGATGGGCGCATCGCGCGTGCGGTCATGTCCATACAAGCCGTGAAGGGCGTGGAGATCGGCGCGGGAGTCACTGCCGCGATGTCGTACGGCTCGGAAGTCCAGGATGAAATTGGCTATGATAAAGAGCGGCGAAGGTTCACGCGGCCGACGAACCGCGCGGGCGGCCTTGAAGGCGGCATCACAAACGGCGAGGACTTGATCGTTCGCGGTTACTTGAAGCCAATCTCGACGTTGCGAAAGCCGCTTGGCACAGCGGACTTGAATACGAAGGCGCCGATTCAGGCGGCGTACGAGCGCTCGGATGTTTGTGTGGTGCCTGCGGCGGGCGTGGCGGGCGAAGCGATGGTCGCGCTGGTTCTGGCAGAGGCGTTCCTCGAAAAGTTTGGTGGCGATTCGTTGCAGGAGACGCAGAGAAATTTCGAGGGGTATTGGAAACAGCTCGATCGATTCTAATAGATTCTGAAATCGTATTTGAAAGGCAGACTCCCGCGAATGAGCACGAAGCACGAGACAAAGCATGATCCGAAGAGCGAGCTTAAGAATGTAGCTGCTGCTGTAGCGACAGCGGGTGGAACCGAGCCCATTCTTCCGAAGGGCGTGAAGGTTTATCCCATCGTGAAGTATGGCGAACCGGTCCTCGAACGCCCTGCCGCTCCCGTCACGAAGTTTGATGATGAATTCCGCCAGCTCTGCGCGGACATGTTTGTTTCGATGTACGCAGCAAACGGAGTCGGGCTTGCCGCGCCCCAGATCGGGCTGGGCATCCAGGTTTCGGTGATTGACACGACGACGGGCAAGAATCCCGAAGCCAAGATTGTGATCGTGAACCCGGAAATTATTCACGCCGAAGGCGAGCAGCGCGAAGAAGAGGGCTGCCTATCGCTGCCGGGGTTTCGCGCAAACGTCGTGCGTCCATTGTTTGTTACCGTGCGCGCGCAGGACGCCTACGGGAAACAATTTGAGATGCGCGGAGAAAACATGCTGGCGCGCGCGTTCTGTCACGAAATTGACCACCTGCATGGAACTCTTTTCATCCAGCACGTGAGCATGTTGAAGCGCGACCTGATCAAGCGGCGCATCCGCAAGATGCGCAAAGCCGGAGACTGGTAGCGCGCGCCGATGGCTCTGCGCCTGGTTTTTTGCGGGACCCCCGAATTCGCACTCCCTTCCCTGCGCCGCTTGATTGCCGACGCAAATTTCCAGATTGAAGCGGCGGTCACTCAACCGGATCGTCCGCGCGGCCGCGGGCAGCACGTCGCGGCGTCGCCAGTAAAGGAATTTGCGCTCGAATCGGGATTGTATTTGTATCAGCCGGAAAAGATTCGCAGCGAATCGGCCGAGGCATTCTTCAAACGCGTCGCGCCGGATGTGGTAGTGATCATCGCGTACGGGCAAATCATCCCGCAGAACTTGCTCTCAATTCCACGGCTCGGATGGATCAACTTGCACGCGTCGCTGCTGCCGAAATATCGCGGCGCTGCGCCGATTAATTGGGCAATCGTGAATGGTGAAAAAGTGTCCGGCGTGACGACGATGCAGGTTGACGCCGGAATGGACACCGGGCCGATCCTCTTGCAGAAGCAAATGGAGATTGGCGCCGATGAAAATGCGCCGGAGCTTTCGCGTCGAATGGCGGAAGCCGGAGCTCCACTCGTAGCAGATACGCTGGTGGGTCTTGCGAACGGAACGATCACGCCACGCGCTCAGGATGCAAGCCAGGCCACGCGCGCTCCGCTCTTGAAAAAAGAGCACGGGCAAATTGATTGGAACCTCGCCGCGCGTGAGATCTTCAACCGCATTCGCGGATTCGAGCCGTGGCCCGGAGCGTACACATGGTTCCGCGGGCAACATTGCCAGGTGTGGGGCAATGTATGGGGACGCATGGCCGGGAAGATGCTTCACAACCTCATTGACGATGGACACGGATTAGGGCCTCTGAGACCCAGCACAATTCCCGGAACAATTTCATCAAATGGAGATGAAGTGGTTGTCGCCTGCGGCGGCGAAACATTCCTGACTCTTGAGGCAGTGAAGCTCGAAGGACGCGGAAAGATTTCGGCACGAGATTTTGCAAATGGGGCGCGCCTGGAGCCCGGTGAAGGGTTTGACACTGGGCCGAAAACCGGGTAAGGCTCGGATTGAATTAACGTCGCCCTTTAACAACAGCTAATTGGGAGAAGCTGGAAGCATTAAAGCAAATTCTTGGTGAAGAGTTAGGTGGCAACCATTAATGTCTGGTAGATGCGAGGGGAGCATGTTTGGCGTGGCCGTCCGCGACGATTCTGGTTTGCGACTGCTTGCTAGCGTTTGTCGCTCTAAGGCGGGCGATGTTTACTTTCTAATTCCGCGCGATGACCCCGAGTGGAACGTTCACGCAAGCTATCACGAGAGCGGAGAAAGCCATGTACGCAGCTACAGGTGGACTTATCTACGCACTCGACGCCAAAGGCCTAATAGTTCATTCCACGGCGCGGAGTGTGTATTCGCTTTGGCGATCCCACCCGGCGAGGTAGCGCTGCACACCACTCCGTACGACGTGCGAGAGTTCAACGACATTTTTGAGATCCCCAATAATCAGTTCCGTCCTGCCGAGCATCACACATTGGTAGTAGACCTAATTGAGCCCGGTGCCGCCGCCACTGGTGGGACATGGAAAGAGATCGTACTCCAGAAGACCATTCAGGATGCTGTGCCGTGGATTCTGATTACTCTTTGGAGGGGAATCGTGGAGATGAAACTGTAGCGCTACAGAAAATTGGATAGTGGTTCAATTTGGGCAATCTTTTGCTTGGTTCGTCCAGAGCAAAAGGCCAGGATGAGCAGGCGTCGCAATGACGCCGCTCCGTGAGCAATTATATAGGTACATCGCGTGCATAGATGATTCTTGCACGCGCGACACTAAGAATCTATTCGAGGCAAAGGTGTACCTACGATGAAAACATTAAGAGGCTCCAACCTTTTCCATGTCGCTTCGGTCATTTTGCTCTGCATTTCGGTGCCCCGCGCTGCTAAATCACAGGCAAAGCAGAACGATGCTTATGGATTCCAAGACATACATGTCGGCATGTCTGTTCCTGAATTTAGATTGAAACATCCCGCACCCGTAGTCGAAAAGGTTGGGCCGCAAGCATCGCCGCCCCCCGGAGAGGCAGATTGCTTCACTGAGTTGAGTCCTGGAGTGGAGAGGAAGCGCGCGGAAAATCCAGCAAAAGGCATCGCGACTTGTAGTTATGGCTCCGAACCAATCCCGGGAATTCCATTGCGCATCCAGGCATTATTCATAGACGGCAAGCTCGCAGTAATCGTGGTCGAGACGCCAGGAGATGACTCTGCCTGTCTTGAGCCGCCCCCTTCCGGCCCGGATCTTTCTTTCTATCTACGCAAGTGCGGACGGTACCAGCTTCTCTGGCAATCGTTCATCGATAAGCTTGGGCCACCAAAGACTATCGTCGAAGGAAAGCCAGAACCGCGTTATCATGCCCTCCGTTGGGAAACTGAAACATCGGTGGCTGAATTTCAAAATCATGACTGTGGTCCATGGACGTCGGACAAAGGACCTCAGTGGGGCAAAATAATCTCAGAAGTGCTTGAAGGGATTTACTGCGGACCGAATGACACCCTCAACGCGCGCCAGCCAGTCATGCTTTATCTGAACAAAGAATTGAGCCGGGCGCTCACAATGCGCTTAACAATTGGCAGTAACCCTGCTCGTAGGTGATGAATGGAATTTCGTAAACGAGTTGAATGGCTGACGCGGGTGGGGCTGCTGCTGTTTATTTTCACGGCGGTGGCGTTCCTGAGCGCGGTGACGACGATACGGATTGCGATTCGCAGCCGCGAGGTTGCGATGCCAAATCTGGTGGGCAAGAGCGTGACGGACGCGCAGGCAATGCTGGACAAGCTAAAGCTAGGGCTGCGCGTTGCGGATCGCGTGTATGACAACACTATTCCCGCAGGCAACGTAGTGCGGCAAGTGCCATCGCCGAATATTTCGGTGAAGGAGGGGCAGTTTGCGCACGTGATCGTGAGCCTCGGATCGCTGCGCGTGACAGTCCCGGCGATTGAAGGGGCATCGCTGCGGTCGGCGAGGATTGCGCTGCTGCAGTCGCGGCTGCAATTGGGAGAAGTGACTTCGCCATATTTGGAAGGCCAGGCGGGCGACACGGTTCTGGTGCAGGCGCCGAGACCCGGGGTGCAGGCGGCGAATCCGCACGTGGACGTACTCGCGCCGCAGGGGCCGCGCGCGGCGGCGTTCGTAATGCCGTTTTTTATCGGGCTGAATGAAGCGGATGCGCAACGCGCGCTGACTTCGGCAGGAGTGCACGGGATCAAGATAACTCCGGTGCCTGCGATGCAGTGGCCCGCGGGAACGGTGATTGATCAATCGCCCGCGGCGGGTGCGCGCGTGTCGGCGGATGGGCCGGCAGAAATTAAGGTGGCGCAACCTGCGGCGCTGCCGTCGAGCAGCGGCACAGGTTCCAACGGAACTTTGTGATTTCAATTCCACTGATTTCACTTTTCGGAAATGACATTTGAGTTCCAGCCCACATTACAAGGAAAACTCCTGACGCTGAGACCCCTTCGGCAGGAGGATTTTAGTGATCTTTACGCTGTAGCTTCCGATCCACTCATCTGGGAACAGCATCCGAACAGCGACCGGTATAAGGAAGATGTTTTCAAGGAGTTTTTCCGAGCGGCGCTGGAATCCGGGGGCGCATTGATCGCCGTTGATTCCAAAGGTGGCAAGGTCGTCGGCTCCTCGCGATTTCACGGATACAGCGAGGAAAAGAGCGAGATCGAAATCGGGTGGAGCTTTTTGGCCAGGTCTCACTGGGGCGGCGTTTATAACAAGGAGATGAAGCAGCTTATGCTGCGGCATGCGTTTCAATTCGTACGCAGCGTTGTATTTCTTGTTGGGCCGCTAAATATTCGGTCTCAGCGAGCCATGGAAAAGATCGGCGGCGTTCGTGTGGGAACCAGGCGCGACGATACTGGCAGGGAGAGCGTCGTGTTTCAGATTACTGCTCCAAAGTAGGCTCCCTCTTTCAATTGGCTCGCCATCCAGACCTTGCCATACCACGCCAGGCGGCCAGGGCATTCGAAGAAACGCTTGATTTTGCATCTAGTGGATACTTCCGGCTGTGCTAAAATTGCCGTGGGGGAATCGTGCATTCGCGGGCTGAGATAGCTCCATCCATTCTGGCGGCGGACTTTGCGAACTTAGGCGGCGCGGTGCGCGCCGTTGAAAGCGTGGGAGTCCGGTTGCTGCACGTGGACGTGATGGACGGCCACTTCGTGCCGAACATTTCGATTGGCGTGCCGGTGGTGGCGTCACTCCGCAAGGCAACCCAACTACTGCTGGACGTGCATCTGATGATTGAGAACCCGGAGCGGTTTGTGGAGGCGTTTGCCCGGGCGGGGGCGAATACCCTGCTGGTGCACCAGGAGGCGACGGCGCACTTGGACCGAGTGCTGGCGATGATCCGCGAGGAAGGCTGCAAATCGGGAGTGGTGATCAACCCGGCAACTCCGGTTGCGACTTTGAGCGAAGTGCTCGCGCAAGTGGATCAAGTGCTGGTGATGAGCGTGAATCCTGGATTCGGGGGGCAACAGTTTATTCCGAACTCGGTGGAGAAGATCCGCCAGCTTCGCGATTTGCGCGCGCGGAATCACTACAACTACAGGATCGAAGTGGATGGCGGAGTGGCGGCGGAAAACACGGCCGAACTTGTGAGAGCGGGAACGGATATCCTGGTGGCCGGGACATCCATATTTCATGAGAAGGATCCGGCGGCGGCGGTGAGGCGTTTGCAGCAAATCGCCATGGAAGCGATGGCGGAGAAAGTTTGAGGACAACTGCATGGCATTGCGAATGATGCGCGGGAGAAAATTGCGAACGACAACCACTATCGCGATGATCGCGCTGGGGATGGCGGCCGCGCTTTCGGGCTGCGGCGGCAAGAACGCCGCGGCCAGCAAGAGCGCGAAGAACAAGCTGGCGCCCCTTGGAGATTCCGTCGCGCCGGACAAAAACTTGTACGAGCGCGCGATGGGAGACATCCAACACAAGAAATATGACACCGCACGCCTGGAGCTGAATGCGTTGATCAACACCTACCCGGAAACCGAATACCTCGCTAAGGCAAAGCTGGCTATCGCGGATTCGTTTTACAAAGAGAACGGGACGGGAAACCTGGCGCAAGCCGTGGCGCAATACAAGGACTTCATCACATTTTTTCCGTTCCTTCCCGAAGCCTCTTATGCACAGATGCAGGTGGCCATGACGCACTTCAAGCAACTGGCGAAGCCCGACCGCGACCGTTCGGAAGCGGAACTTGCCGAACAGGAGTTCCAAATCTTCCTGAAAAATTATCCGGATAACGAACTGGCTCCCGTGGCGGCGCAACACCTGCGCGAAGTGCAGGAGATGCTGGCGGAAGGCGATTTCCGGATCGCGAATTTTTACTACATGAGGAAAAGCAACCGGGCCGCCGCCGGCCGGCTACAGGACATCGCGGCGCGCTATCCCCTTTTCAGCAAGGCGGACGAAGTGCTGATGATGCTCGGCACAATTGCGGAGAATGCGCCAACCGGCAACCTGCAAGGAAAAGACAAGGAAGCCTTCCTGCTGCGAAGAAAAGAAACAGCGGTGCACTTTTATTCGGACCTGGTGCAGAACTACCCGCTCTCACCCCTCGTGCCCAAGGCCAAAGCCCAGTTGACAAGCCTTGGCGCGCCCATTCCGCAACCGGATGCGGCCGCGCTGGCGCGCATGCAGCAGGAGCAAGACGTGGCGCGCAACCATCCAAGCCCGCTGCGCCACGTGACGGGACTTATTCACCCGGGGCCGGACGTTTCGATGTCGGCGCGAGTGGGTTCGCCGAATCTGAATCCACCGGACGATAACGGCGGCGGGGGAGAAACTCTGAACGCCGCGCTGACAAATATGAATGTAACCGGAGGGGCCGCTGCTACCAACACCGTAGCCGGTGGCCGCGTGGAAGGCGGCGAAGGCAGCGCGATTCAGCCGGGCGGAGGGTCGAGCATCCAGCCACCGGTGCAGCCGGGTAGAGTCGGCACGACAGGAACAAGTCCGGGAGAGAGTTCTTCGGCGAAACCACCGGCACCCGCTGGAGGGGCGCAGCCGGGCGCGTCAACAAGCGGAACAACATCGGGAACGACAAGTGGAACGAGCAGCAGCACTACGAATCCGCCCGCGGATGCACAAACGAAACCGTGCGGGCCGGACAATAAAGACAGCAAACAAGGAAGCTCGAGCAACAGTTCGAATAGCAAATCCAATAATAAGAACAAAAAAAAGCCGGACTGCGATCCGAACAAAGGCAATGAGTCTTCGAGCAAAAAGAAGACCGGTATTCACAAAATAATTCCCTGGTAGAACCCCTGCAATTCCCCGGCTGGAGTTGAGCTAGTTTTCAGGCGCACTGTCCCTTGGTACAGGGGCTGCGCATCTGGGAAACACCTGCCCCTTCAATTGATTGACTCACCTGAAACTGGGTGCTACCTATGTCATGTGGGGCGTTCGCTGCCAGAACGCGGCCTGGAGACCATACGTGGCCACAATCCTAATCGCCGACGATAACAGCAACATTCAGAAGATGGTGACGCTCGCCTTCAAGGATGAAGGCATTGAGGTTGTCGCGGTCGGCAATGGCGAAGCGGCCGTGCGCAAGGCTCCGGAGATAATGCCCGACCTGGTGCTCGCGGACATTTTCATGCCGGTTCGCAACGGGTACGAAGTTTGCGAGTTCATGAAGCAGGATGCGCGGCTGGCGCATGTGCCGGTGGTACTTCTTGTTGGCGCGTTTGACCCGTTTGATGAACGCGAGGCGCAGCGTGTGGGAGCGGACGGAGTCCTGAAAAAACCGTTTGTGCCGCCCGAGCCGCTGGTGAATTTGGTGAAGGAACTTCTGGCGAAGTCCGCGGCGGAGCATCTGGTGCCTGTGTCTGTGACGGCGGCGCTGAACGCATCGGCGCAGGAGAACAATTTGATTGCTGCTCCGGCGGTTGCGCCCGTGCCTGTCGCGCCGCGCGAGATCCCCGAGGCGCCAACTGCGTTTGATTTGCCCACCGAAACCGGGCCTGAAGAAGTACGACCGTTTAAGGCTTTCACATTCCGCGAAGGGCCTGAGAATTCCGGGAAGGAAGGCGGGGCTTCGGCGTTTGGGTCGTTTATGGATACCGCGACGGATGAGCGCGATGCCAAGCAGGAACTGCAATCTACGCAGCCGCAACTTGACGAGACTGAAACTGAAGATGGCCCTCGCAAAGGTTATAGCGGTTTCTCTAGCTGGTTGAGCAAGACGCCGGCGCTGGATTCCGCGGCGCCACCAGTTGCAGAGACTCAGGCGCAGGTTCCTTCGCGGAGCGCAGACCGAATTTCGCGCGCATGGCACATTGCGAAAACTTCCGAGACACGGCCCGAGGACGAAACAGTCGTAGAGCCCTTGGACCGATTCGCCGCGGAACACTTCTCTGGATATCACGACGAGGCGCGGAAACCGGAGCCGGAGGGAGTGAAGGCGTACGATTTCGAGACCGCATCGGTAGCCGATGCTACGCCCGAGATTTCCGGGGCGATTGACGCGGCTGCCGAAACGCATAACTTTGAAGCGGCGGAATCTGATGCGGCGCCCGTTGAGACAGCAGTCGAAGCGCCCGGGAATGCGCCTTCCGAAGGGCACGCGGAAGAACATTTCCCGCCAGCCCAGGCGTTTGCGTCTCAAACTTCAATGGATGACACGCAAACGATTGACGCGATCCGTTCGTCCGGCATGCCGTGGCACGGCGTACCGTCGGCGATCCGTGAGATGGGCCATGAAGCCGCGGAGCAGCCGGCTGAATTTGCAGCGGAACATTTGCCGGCGCAACATTTGCCAGACCAACAAGGGGCTGCGACAGAAGAAAGCGCGAAGCCGTTTGCGGAAGAGTGGAACGCTGGTTCAACGGACCGTCCCTCGACGGGCGCTTCGGGCGTGGCAGATGCAACGGATTATGAGACCCCGGTTTACGAAGCAATTGGCGCGGATCGTGAGGGTCTTCTGAATTCGCCCGCCGTTGCGGAATCGTTATCTGCGGCAATTTCTTCAAGCACGGCGGAAACGTTTGCGGTTCCTGCGCCATTGGCAATTGACCCCCGGCAACTTGAAGAAATCATTACGCGGGTTGTAGAGCGAATGCAGCCGCAAGTGCTGGAAGTGATCACTCGCGAAATCCTGCGGCCTGTAGTTGAGGCGCTGGTTCGCCGGCAGCTTGAATTGAAGTAGCGCCCGCAGTTTCCAACTCCGTATTCTCCCCAGATTGACGCGCTGCGCGCGCCGCCCGTATAGTGAATACTTCCATGCGGCTGATTGCGCCGCGTTGCTTGCCAATGACCCGCGAAATCCCGAAAGCATACGAGCCGCAGCAGATTGAAGAGCGCTGGGCACAGCGCTGGATGGAGTCCGGCCTCTATCGCGCCGAAGAAAGCGCGGATGGGCAGGTGTTCTGCATTGTGATCCCGCCGCCGAACGTGACCGGCTACATCCACATCGGTCACATGCTCGAGCACACGCAGATCGACATCCTGACGCGCTGGCACAGGATGCGAGGCCACCGGACGCTGTGGCTGCCGGGGATGGACCACGCCGGGATTTCCACACAGGTTGTGGTGGAGCGCGAGTTAGCGAAAGAAAACGTCAAGCGGCAAGATTTGGGCCGCGAGGAATTCGAGCGGCGCGTGTGGGAGTGGAAGGCCAAGAGCGGCGGAACAATCAAGAAACAAATGATCCGGCTGGGCGATTCGTGCGATTGGTCGCGGGAAAAGTTTACGCTCGACCCGCCGCTGTATCGATCGGTGCTTGAGGCGTTTCTGCGGCTGTATCGTGATGGATTTATTTATCGTGGGCGGTACATCGTGAATTGGTGCCCGCGATGCATGACGGCGCTAAGCGATTTGGAAGTGGTGCACGAAGAGCGGCAAGGAAACCTCTGGTATCTGAAATATCCGGTGGCGGGGACAAATGAGCACATCGTAGTCGCGACCACGCGGCCGGAAACGATGTTGGGCGATACGGCGGTGGCCGTGCATCCGGCGGATGAGCGGTACAAGCATCTCATCGGCAAGAGAATTATTTTGCCGCTGATGAATCGCGAGATTCGGATCATCGCGGACGCAGCAGTGGACATAGAATTCGGCACCGGCGCGGTGAAGGTGACGCCGGCGCACGATCCGAACGATTTCGAGATGGGGCGGAGGCACTCGCTCGAAGAGATTGACGTGATGACGGAAGACGCGCACATGAATGCGAATGCGGGGGCGTATGCCGGACTGGACCGCTTTGAGGCGCGGAAGCGAGTGGTGGAAGACTTGAAGGCGGCGGGGCTCGTCGAGCGCGTAGGGAATCATTCCCATTCCATTGGGATTTGCGAGCGATGCAAGACAGTAGTGGAACCGCGCATATCGACGCAGTGGTTCATGAAGATGAAGCCGCTTGCGGAAAAGGCCATGCGCGCGGTGGAGAGCGGCGAACTTTCCATCGTGCCGGATAACCAGCGCAAGATTTTTCTGGATTGGATGGCGAATATCCGGGACTGGTGCATCTCGCGGCAACTCTGGTGGGGACACCGCATTCCCATCTGGCACTGTCGCAAGTGCGAGACAATGATTGCGGCTACGAGTTCGGATGTGAAAATTGTTGATGGACACGCGCGTGCGGCGGGTGCGCCGACGAAGTGCGACAAGTGCGGAGCGAGCGACCTCGAACAAGATCACGACGTGCTTGACACATGGTTTAGTTCCGCGCTGTGGCCCTTCTCAACGCTTGGCTGGCCCGATGAAACAAAAGATTTGCAAACTTACTACCCAACTAGCCTGCTGATCAGCGGCTACGACATCTTATTCTTTTGGGATTCACGAATGATCATGCTCGGCTTGCAATTGACCGGACAGCTTCCCTTCCCGTCGCTCGACTTGCACTCGCTTGTGCGTGATGAGCACGGGCAAAAAATGTCAAAGATGCGCGGAAACGTGGTGGACCCGCTCGAATGGATGGCGAAGCACGGGACGGATGCGCTGCGATTCACGCTGGCCATCAAGTCCGCTCCGGGGACGGACATCGCGCTTGGCGAAGATGCCGTGCTGGGGTACCGGGCGTTCGCCAATAAGATTTGGAACGCGGCGCGATTTCTTTACGTAAACTTTGACAAATTTGAGGGCGGCGGCGAGACGCTGGAGGACATTGCGTCGCCTGAATCGCGCGCCACGGCTCCGCACGACGGGGGAGGCGGGTTGCCGCTGGTGGACGTATGGATTTTTTCGCGACTGGCGGCGGTTAGTGCCAATGTGAATAAGGCGCTTGAGGAGTTCCGTTTTCACGAGGCGGCGCACGAGGTGTATCACTTTTTCTGGGGCGACTTCTGCGATTGGTACATCGAGTGGAGCAAGCCGCGTCTTGCGTCCGCGGACCGCGAAGCTGCACGCGCGGCGTGGCGAAACATGTTCGCGGTATTTGAAGAGGCGCTGCGGCTGCTGCATCCGTTCATGCCGTTCTTGACGGAAGAGTTGTGGCACCAGCTTCCGCAGGTCGAGGCCGCGCGTTCGATTTCGCTGGCGCGGTTCCCGGAACGCGAGAGCACGTGGTTCCACGAGGAAGCGGACACTGCGATTGTGATGCTGCAGGAAATCATTTCGGCGGCGCGCAGTTTGCGGTCTGAATCGAAGCTCGACCCGAGGAAACGCATTCCGGCGGAAATATTTTCAAGCGACACGGCGCTGAAGAGTCTTGTGGAACAAGAGGCCGATTCAATTTGCAAGCTGGGCGCGCTGAGCGAGGTGCGAATTTCGCCGGCCCCATTTAATCCTGCGGATGGGCGCATTCATACGACGGCTAACTTTGATTTGCGGCTCGTGCTGGAAGACGTGCTGGACAAGGCAGCGGAGATTGCCAGAATCCGGAAAGAGTTGCCGCGATTGCTCGCGTCCGTGCAGTCGAAGAAGGCGCGGCTGACGGATGAAAAGTTTACGAGCAAGGCGCCCGCCGCGATTATCGAAAAGGAACGCGCTTCCATGGCTGAAGCCGAAGCGGAACTGGAGAAGCTCACGAGGCGACTTGCGCAACTGGATGGCGGCGCGAGCGGAATGGCTTCATCGTAGGATTCGCACGCCGCTTCACAGGTGAAATAGGCGCGGCGAAATAAATTTATGGCAAAGAAACCCACCACACGCAGGACGACCGGCACGGCGCGCGGAAAGCGCGTTTCAGGCTCATCAGGGGCTTCGGCGAGCGCAACCGACCGGCAGTTGGATGCGCTGCTCGCGCTGTTGGCGGATAGTCCGATGCTGGTAATCAGCGGCGCGAAGATTGCGCGCGAGATTGGCGTTACGCGATCCACAGTGTGGCGATGGGTCACGACGTTGCGCGCGTTGGGAGTGCACGTGAAAGGGCATCCGCGCAGCGGATATCACATTGAGCGGGTGCCGGACGTGCTTGTGCCGGTGCTGCTGCAGCGCAGCCTGCAAGGGACGCCGCACGCGAAGCGGATTCACCACTACTTCAAAGTGGATTCGACAAACCGCGTGGCGATGGAGCTTGGGCATCAGGGTGAGCCGCACGGCGCGATTGTGGTTGCCGAGGAGCAATCGGCGGGGCGCGGACGCACGGGACGGTCCTGGCATTCGGAAAAGTCGAGCGGCATCTACTTGACCATCTTGCTGCGGCCACAACTCACGCCGGTGCAAGCGCCTGCGCTGACGCTGGCCGCGGGATTGGCGGCGCGCGATGCGATTGCGGAACAAACTAACACTAAGGCGGACGTTCGCTGGCCGAATGACGTGCTGCTAAACGGGAAAAAAGTTTGCGGGATTCTTACGGAAATGTACGCGGAGCCGGACCGAATTAAGTTTGTTGTGGTTGGATTCGGCATCAACGTGAACAATGCAAAGATGCCGGCGGAGATTTCGAGAAAGTCCACTTCCCTGCTGCTGGAAACCGGCCGCGCACATTCGCGGCTGGAACTAACGGCGCGGTTGCTGCGGCGATTCGAGACCTACTACAATCAATTGCAGAACGCAGGCGCCGCGCAGATTGTCGCGCGGTTCGGCGAGGTCTCCAGTTACGCACGCGGACGCAGGGTGCAAGTTGTTACGGGCGCGGACTCGTTTGCAGGGACAACCGCGGGACTTGACGCGAGCGGACTCTTGCGCGTGACGCGGGACGACGGGCGCACGGAAACTTTGCTGGCGGCGGATATTTCCGAGGTAGCAACCGAGGCGGCTGATGTTGCTCACAATTGACGTCGGGAATACGAACACTGTGCTGGGCGTGTTTCGCGGGAAGGAACTCGCGGCGCACTGGCGGCTGACGACCGCGCGCGACCAGACTGTGGACGAATACGGAATCCTGACGCGAAATTTGCTTTCGCTGGCGGATATCGAGCCGAGCGGCGTGGTGGGGGTAATCATCAGTTCCGTGGTGCCGCCGCTGAATGCGACGCTGGCGGAAACCTCGAAACGATATTTTGGCCGCGATGCGCTGTTTGTCGAACCGGGCGTGCGCACGGGAATGCCGATCCAGTATGAGAATCCACAGGAGGTCGGCGCGGACCGCATCGTGAATAGTGTGGCGGCATTCGAGAGATATGGAGGCCCGTGCGTGGCGGTGGATTTTGGGACGGCGATCAATTTCGACGCGATTTCCGCAAGGGGCGAATATCTGGGCGGCGTGCTTGCTCCCGGCATCGGAATTTCATCGGAGGCGCTTTTTGCGCGTGCGGCGCGGTTGTTTCGCGTGGAGATCCGCGATCCGGGAAAGATAATCGGCACGAATACCGTAGCGTCATTGCAGTCGGGGCTTTACTACGGTTACGTGGACTTGGTGGACGGCATTCTGACTCGTATGAAGGCCGTGCTTGGCCCGGAGACGCGCGTTGTGGCGACTGGCGGGCAGGCGCAACTGGTAGCGCGCGGATCCAAGCACATTCAGCATGTGGACGAATTCCTCACACTCGAAGGGCTGCGAATTATTTGGGAGCGGAATTCCGCGGAGCGCAATGCGACGGGAAAACCGGATGCTGCAAGGAATACCGCAGGGCAAACTGCAAATGCAAAACACGCCGCACAGCATGCCCCACAGGAGGCCCCGCGAACTTCAGGTTCCGGCAAAGCGCGGCTATGACGGCGTCTCCACAACCAGCGAAGCTGCCGTTCAACTACTTTAATTACTTCACTGAGATTGAAGAATATTTCTGGCGCAAACGGGGAGCGCACATGCTTGTTTCGCCGCTGGACTGGGCAATCCTGGAGACGTGGCAGAAAGCCGGGATTCCGGTATCGGCGGTGATGAAGGGCATCGACCGCGCGTTTGAGAGCTATGCACGATCACGCCGCGGGCAGACGGGAAAACAATTGAAGACGCTTGCGTACTGTGTGGACGCGGTACTGGATGCGTCGGAGGAAGAGAAGGAAGCGGCGGCGGGCAAGGGGCCGTCAAGTGGCACGCAGCGCGCGGCGGCGGAGCCTTTTTCACGCGAAGAGATAAGGCGATATTTCGTGCGAAACATCGAGCGTTTGAAAAGCGCCCACCATGCGTTTGCCCTCGTAAATCTAGAAATGGCTGCGCGCGCGGCGGACACCGCGGAGAAATTGACGGCACTTTTGGACCTCGTCGACTCACCGGGGCAACTTGACCTGGAAGATTTGGAGCGCCACCTAACCGTGTTGGAAGGAAAAATATCGTCGTCGCTTTCGGTGACCGCAAGCGATGAATTGCTCGTCGAGATCCGCCGCGAATTGGATCGCCAGCTAGCTCCCTACCGCCGAAAGATGACACCGGAGCAACTTGGCGCGCTGGAGCGCCGTTACACACAGAAGCGATTGTTTGACGCGCACAACTTGCCGCGCTTGAGTCTCTTTTACCTGAGCTAAGGAAATCTAAACGAGAGACATTAGAGCAGACAGCAGGTGAGCTAAGGGCTCACAATTTCATGACAACTCCATTTGATATTCGCATCGAGAAACTTGTGTATGGCGGCGACGGCTTGGCGCATCACGAGGGGCGCACCGTGTTTGCGCCGTATGTGCTGCCAGGAGAACTTGTACGCGTGATTCCGGTTTCCGCGAAAAAAAAACATGTCCGCGGCAAGGCGGAAGAAATCCTAGAGGCTTCCGCCCAGCGGACGCATCCCAATTGCCAGCTATTCACCGATTGCGGCGGATGCCACTACCAGCACATTCCTTACGCGGCGCAACTTCAGTTCAAAACGGAAATTCTTCGCGAGACGCTGGCGAGGATTGGCAAAATTGAATGGGCGGGAGAGATCAAATCGCACGCGTCGCAACCGTATGGATACCGCAACCGGGCGCAATGGGCGGCGCGACTTGTGGGTGATGCTATCCGGCCCGTCATCGGATATTTCCAGGCGGCGTCATCGGTGCTGGTGGCCGCGGACAAGTGCCCCATTCTGGCGCCGAAATTGGAGGGCATACTCTCCGGGATCAGCGAAGCGCTGCGGCAGAGCAAATTGCCGCACGAGATTCGAGCCGTCGAATGCTTTGGCGACGAGGCCACAGATACGATGCTGCTGAATGTTGTGCTGGCGAAGCGCAGCGCGTCCGCGTTGCAACTTGCAGGCAAGTTTCGCGAAATTGCGCCGAACCTGACTTCGTTTCTCGTCCAGGATGAGAAGTCCGGCGATTTTGAATTGGACGGGCCCGGCTACATACATTATGCGGCGGCCGGAGCGAAGTACCGCGTCGGGCATTTGTCTTTCTTTCAGGTAAACCGATTCCTGATAGATGCGCTTGCCACGGCGGTGGTAGGAGATGAGACCGGAGAGCTTGCGCTGGATCTTTTTGCCGGTGTTGGCTTGTTCTCGATTCCGCTCGTGCAAAAGTACAGGCGGGTGGTGGCGGTTGAAGGAAACGTGGCGACGGTGCGCGATCTAGAAGCAAACCTGAAAGATTCACCGGCCGCGCGGCCCCGCCATTCCGAGGCAGGGGAATTTCTCGCGCGCTGGAAAGAGAAACCGGATTTGGTGGTGGTAGACCCCCCGCGCGCCGGGCTAACCACGCCGATCATCGAGCGGCTGCGCGCGATTGGGCCGAGCCGAATCACTTACCTCTCGTGCGACCCGGCAACGCTGGCGCGGGATCTGGCGGCGTTGACGGCGGCGTCCGCCGCCGGGCCAGGCGCCTACGCCATCAAAACTATTTACTTGTATGATATCTTCCCACAGACATATCATATTGAGACGCTCGTGAGGCTCGAGCGTCTCGATTGAAAGCGCCCTCTCTCTGCATCCTGCTGGCATTTGTGGCGGGGATTCTTACCGCCACGCTACACCTTTTCCCGCGTGTTACCCCGGCAGAATTCCCTATTGGATGGGCAGCGGGAATTTCATGCGCGGTATTTCTTGCGGCGTTGCTGCTCTGGATATTTCGCGCCGACTCAGGGGCATTCGTGGCTGCGTTCGTTGGATGGGCGGCGACGGGCACGCTGGCGTTCGCGCTCTCTCAACGGTCGCTCCCTGGAAATCTTGCGTCAACGATGATCGAGGACGGGAGGCTGGACGCAAGCGAGCCCCTGCGCTGGCGGGGCACGCTGCGAGAAGACCCAGAGCGGCTACCGTGGGGCACTCGATTCGAGATTGAGCTCCAGCAAGTGACGATTTCAGGAAATGAATTGAGCGTGAGCGGCGGATTGCGCGCAACGCATTATGCATTTGAGGGGCGTGCGGACGATGATTCTGCCGCCCTGGTGGCTGGATTGCGCGCGGGAGATCGCGTCGAGCTGATGGCGCAGTCGCGATTGCTGCGAAATTTCAAAGACCCCGGAGCGTTTGATTACCGGGGGCAACTTGCGCGGCAAGGAATTGTGCTGATCGCATCATTGCGCAGCCTGCAGCTACTGCACAAATTGCCCGATGCACCGCTGGACGTGAAGAGCCGTGTTGCGCGATTGCGGGGGAGATTGCTCGAGCGCGTGGATATGCTATTTGGCACCGCGCCGAACCAGGCCGCGGTGCTACGGGCGATGCTGCTTGGCGACCGCAGCTTTGTGGACAACGAGGTGTCCGACAATTTCAGGAAGACGTCCGCATATCACGTTCTTGTGATTGCCGGGCTGCACGTTGCGGCGCTTGCGGCGTTCGTTGTGTGGGTGGGAGAGCGGCTGCGAGCGCGCCGGTTGGCTGCCGCATTCGCGGCGATTGCGGTGCTTGCCGCATATGCAGCGATTGTGCAGGACCGTCCGCCGGTGCTACGCGCAACACTGATGGCTGCTGTGTATCTGGTGGCGCGCGCGTTCTTTCGGCGAATGGACACGCTGCAAGTTGCCGCGATTGCAGCGCTGCTGATTCTTGCATGGCGACCAGGGGAACTTTCAGATCCCAGCTTTCAATTTTCGTTCCTGGCGATTGGTGCGATTGGAGGGATCGCGTTACCGTGGTTGGAACGAACAGCGGAGCCGTTGCGCCACGCGCTACAAAGTGTTGCCGATTCGACGCGCGACCCAGCGTATACGGCCAAACTTGTGCAGCTTCGCCTGGACATGCGCGCCCTTTCCGCGGCGATTGCGCCGAAGTTGCCCCGGCGCGTGGCGTCGCGTGCGTCTGGTTTTGTTACTGGGCCGATTCGCGGGGGGCTTATTGTGTGGGAAGCATTTGTGATTTCGGCGGTGCTTCAAATAGGACTCGTGCCGCTGATGACCAGCGATTTTCATCGCGTAGGTTTGCTGGGGCCATTTGCGAATATCGGCGCTGTGCTACTGACGGGAATTATCGTGCCGGTTGGATTTGCGGCGCTGGCGTTGAGCTTTCTTTCCGTAACGGCAGGACGCATCGTTGGACATGTGGCGGGATGGGCAGTTTCTCTGCTCGTAAGGAATGTCGGCTGGTTCGCGAAGTTTCAGTGGGCAAATGTGCGCGTCGCGACTCCTCCGGCCTGGCTGATGATTTGCTTCTTCGCAGGACTGGTTGCGCTCACGATTTGCGTGCGTTGGCAACGCAGGTGGATGCAATTCGCGGGATTGAGCTTTGCCGGCGTCTGCGCAATTGTGATGGCGCTATCGCCTTTTCCCCCGCGACTATTGAGCGGACAGACTGAGCTTACAGTTCTGGACGTAGGCCAGGGCGATTCACTTTTTCTTGCCGCGCCGGATGGACGCACGCTTTTGACCGATGGCGGAGGCGGCACTGGTCCGTTGCGCGTTGGCGGGATGCAAACGCGTTTTGATATTGGCGAAGAGGTTGTGTCGCGCTACTTGTGGTCACGCGGCATCACGAGACTCGATGCTGTCGCGCTGACGCACGCGCACGAAGATCACATCGAGGGACTGTTTGCGGTACTCGAAAACTTCAGCGTCGCGGAGTTGTGGGTGGGACACGATGTCGCCTCAGCGGCTTACGCGCGACTGCTGGAAACCGCGAGGCGGCGCGGGACGCGCATCCGTCACCTTCGGCAAGGGGATTCAGTTGTTTGGGGCGGAATGCGCGGAAGCGTACTCTGGCCGGACACGACAACTGAAGTTTCGCAGGCGACGAATGACGATTCGCTTGTGCTGCGATTCGATTTCGGACAGCAATCCCTGTTGCTCTCGGGAGACATCGAAAAACCGGTGGAACGGGCGCTGGTGGAAAAGGGCGCGCCGCTTGCCGCCACCTTCCTGAAAGCGCCGCATCACGGGAGCGCTACTTCCACGACGGAGCCATTTCTCGAACGAGTCCATCCTTCTTACGCGGCGATCTCCGTAGGCGAAAACAATCTGTTTAATCATCCGAGCCCGGCGGTGGTGGAGCGACTTCGCGCTGCGGGAGTGATTGTGTATCGCACGGACCGCGACGGCGCGATTACGTTTACGAGCGATGGGGTTTCCGCGCGCGTGAATACGTTTGTCGCGACGCACCCGCCGCCGGTAACAACGCTCTACGGGTCAACCTCGCATTAACTACTCGATTCTTCCCCGGATTTGCTTACGATTAGCTGGCGGGCTTCGTCGGCGCGCGATACGCGGGCGAGAATTGAAGTATCACGAGTGAAGATGTTGCTGAATGCGCCGGGAAACGGGTCCGTGAAGGAAGGCTGCGGAGATTCGATTCCGGCGCTTTCGAGGAGGCTTCGCAACACAATGGCTTCGGAGGCGTCTTCGGCCTCAAATACGACGATGAATGGTTCGCCACTCGGGGTTGGTTTTGATTGCTGCATTTTGGTGCACCTCCTATAATTACACGAATGAGCTCAATGCACGAGGCCGGGAAACCCTCCGCCACGCGCGAACAAATTGGCGAAGAGTCGCGCCAGATTCGCCGCCTGCGGATTGCCGTCAACCTGACGATGCAAGTGATTGCCGAGGGCGGCGCATCGCTGCAAGAAGCACTGGATATGGCCGAGGCAACGCGGGGGCTCGCGCTAACTCTCTTCCCAGGAAAGGAGGGTGTGTACGAAATCCTCTACGGGGCGAAATTCCGCAGCCTGATTGCCAGCGTTTACCGCCTAAATTAATTCACGCAACCACTCTCACCCCACAACGCCGGTAAATGCTTGCGCCGTCATCTTGCGCGCAGCCACATCCGGCCGATCAGCAAACCAAATCCTACAATGGCGCCAGCCAACGCGCGATATTCGTGGTTCCGCGCATATTTGGCAAACGAAAAAGTGCCACCGTTTCTTTTGCGTCCCGAGGGCCACGGCAAAAACACGGAGACCTGCGCGGCGTAGGAATCGAAGTCCGCGCCGAAGCGTCCGCGAAGAAATAGCTCCTCACTGCGGATGACGGTGGGATAGAACACGGCGAGGTAACCCGAGACAAGCGCGGCAACAATCCAAGATCTTGAAGCGACGATGATTCCCGCCGCGAGAATCACACTGCCAAAATACAATGGATTGCGCGTCCAGGAATAAATTCCAGAGGTGGTCAGCTCTTCGCGTTTTCTTACGACGCCCGCAGCTAGAGCGCGTACGATAAGTCCTACAACGCCGAGGGCTGTTCCGATCTCAAGCGTGCGCCATGTAGGCCACGCAAGCCAAAAGCAAACTGCAGCAACGGGATACCCGGCGGAAACTCTCCAGCGAACCCAAAAACCCCGGGAATTGCTCATTGAGCGGAACCCGATCCTTGCGCGCGCGTCTTCTGGTCCGCTTCCTGAGCTTTCTTCTGCAGCCGCTCTTCGACAGCAGCGAAGACTTCGTCAACAGTGATTGAAAGCATCGATTCGGAATCGGAGTCTTCGCGATCGTGCGTGGTGTCGTCCTCCGATGCGTGGCGGATCACGATGTCGCGTCCGCCGTAAGGGCCGTTGCGAGCGGGATCGGTTGGCCCGTAAAGCCCAATGACAGGCGTCCCAAGGGCTGCTGCGAGATGCAGCGGTCCAGAATCGCCGGCAATAATCACTTCCGCGCGCACGAGCAGCGCTTTCAGCTCCGGCAGTTCATATTGAACCATGATGGGCATAGCGAGCCCGGCGCTGGCAATCACGGACTCACCGATATCAAACTCTCCAGGGCCGCAATTTATGATGATGCGGTAGCGATGCGCATCAAAAAGTTTCTGCGCGAGTTCACCGAAGCGTTCCGCGGGCCAGCGTTTGTATCTCCAACCGCCGCCGGGGCTCAGGACGATGTAACGATCAATGCTCGCACTGCGCAGAAGCTGGTCGATGGTGCCCTGTGATTCGCTGGTAACGAACAAGGGGAAGCGCACTTCTTCAATGCGCGCGCCGGCGGCCTTTGCAAGGCAAAGATTTTGCTCAATGATGTGCGTGCCCTCGGGCTTCACTTTCTTGGAATAAAAAAGAGAAGCGGCGGCTTCGCGAGCGAAGGACCAAGAGAATCCGATGCGCAGCGGCGAGTTGACTCGACCCGCCAGCAGAGCGGATTTGTAGAGACCCTGAACATCGAGGACGGCGGTGTAGCGCTCCTCGCGGAGCTGCTTCGCGCACCGGAAAAAGTCACGCGTGGATCCGCCGTGCAGAACAAGAGTCTCGTTGAGATCGGGATTGCCTTCGAGGAGCGGCTGCCAGCGCTTATCAATCAGCCAGTCAATTCGCGCGCGCAGAAAAGTGTCGCGCAAAGCGGCGAGCACGGGGAGCGTGTGAATCACATCGCCCAAAGAGCTCAGTTTAACAATCAGGAAGCGCTCGTCAGCCAATTTTGCCGCCCGCGAGCCGCGCCAAAAGCTGTTTTGTGGAATGGCGCTTGGCATCGCCTACGATTGCGACTTTGATCCCCAATTTCTTGGCGACGTCGCGCTCCGGAACAGTTTCCGCTGTGTAGTCCGTGCCCTTTGCGTGGACATCCGGATGCAGAGTTTGCAGAAGAGATTCCACGTTTGGCTCGCTGAAAATAAGAACGTAATCCACATCGGCGAGGGCAGCTACTAACTCGGCGCGCTCGTTTTCGGGGAGCACAGGGCGGCCGGCGCCCTTGAGGCGGCGCACGCCAGAATCGGAATTCAAAGCGACGACCAAAATATCTCCCTCGGCTTTTGCGCCGGAAAGATAACGAGTGTGGCCGACGTGCAGCAAGTCAAAACATCCGTTCGTCAAAACGATGCGCTCGCCTTTTTGGCGATGGCCATCGAGGCGGATCTTCAGCTCTTCCCTGCTCAGGATTTTATTTTGGCTGGGCATCAATGAAAATTCATTGGCTCAATGTTTGCGCCAGTGCTTTGCTTCGGCGATGGTCTCTTTGCCTGTCGCTTCACGGCGCAGCGCCTCGCGCAATTCCTCGCGTGAGACCGTAGCGGTACCGCGCTTCATCACGACAATTCCGCCGGCATAATTTGCGAGTTCCGCGGCCTCGCTGTAATTTGCGCCGGCGGCGAGCGCAAGGGTGAACACCGCGATGACGGTGTCGCCCGCGCCGGTCACGTCCGCGGCGTCTTCGGAGCCATAAATTGGAATGGACTGCGCCTTCTTCCCTTTCTCAAAAAGCACCATGCCGTCTTTTCCGCGGGTGACCAAGAGGGCTTCGAGGCCCAGGCGGCGTGCGGTGCGCCAGCCGAGACGTTCGAGTTTGGCGGCGTCTTTGCCAATTGGGGTGTGAAAGAGCGACTCGATCTCGGCCTCATTTGGCGTGGCCGCTGTGACCCCAGAGCCGCGGTAATCCCACAACGCGTAGCGGGAGTCGAGGGTGATGGGGAGCTTCGGACCACCCTTGCGGCGAACGCTGCGGACGAGCGCGGGCGTGACAGAATCGAAACCGTAGTCGGATGCGAGGACGGCATTGCACCGCCTGAGCTTTCTTTCAATGTGCCGCCAGAGAGATTTGTGCGCGGCCGCGGGCATCGGTTCTGCGGGAAGGCGATCCACTCGGAGCACCTGTTGGCGCGCAGTGTGCGTCCAGCCAGCGAGATAGCGTGTTTTCACTGGCGTGTGCCAGCCGCGAACTTTGGTGATTCCGCTTAAATCTACTTTTTTGTTTTTGAAATATTCGACGAGGGCCCGGCCGGCGTCATCATCGCCAACGGGGCACACGGGAAAAACTCTTGCGCCAAGAGCTGCAAGATTATTGGCGGCATTTGCGCCGCCGCCGGGGACGAGTTCCGTTTCGCGATGGCGAAGGATGAGCACCGGCGCCTCGCGCGAGACGCGCGAGATTTCTCCGAAAACAAAACGGTCCGCGACGAAATCCCCCAGGACGGCGACGGTCTGCCGCGGAAAACTTTCGACGAGGTCCTCGAGCCGACTTAAATCCGCAGTCAATTCATTCCCCTCAAGTACGAATTCCCCCCATATAGAGATAACTGAAATGTGCTATTTGAACAAGGCGAAGTGTGGTTTGCGGGTGGGCAGACTGTTTCCAATGTAGGGGTTGCTTGTTGGCGGCGATCTGCCCCAGCCCCTCACACCGGGCGGGGCTACACAACATTCGAGCGTTCCTTGACCTTGGTGAGGATTGCGGCCCAGAAGGTGTCGGCGGCTGGGAGGCGCATGGCGATGCGCGCGAAGCCTACCGGAATCCCCGAGAAGGAGACGTCGCGCAGATTGAAGACGTCCTTTTCGGTGCAGATTAGCGCTGCGGCGCCTGATTTCTTTGCTTCATCAACCAATTTGGAGGCGTCCGCTTGCGAATATCTGTGGTGGTCCGGGAAGCTGGCGCGTCCGGTGATGTGGTAGCCCCAGCGATTCAAATCACTGAAGAAGGCGCCGGCGTTCCCGATGCCGCAGAATGCGAAGACTTTTTCGACGCGCCAGTCGATTTGGGAATACGCCGAGGTTTGCGCGGGCGATGGGGCAGCGACAGGAAGCACGTCCAATAATTCCGTAATCGCGTAGAATATAGGAGCGCGCGTGTTTCTGCGCACAATTGTTTCGACCGCGAGTGCCTGCTCGCTTCGCGTGATCACGATGATGTCGGCGCGAGAGAGAGCCGACTTTGGTTCGCGCAGGAGTCCGGCGGGGAGAAGATGGCCGCCGCCGAAGGGATCTGTCGCGTCAATTAGTACGATGTCTGCATCGCGGGCGAGTTCCATGTGCTGAAATCCGTCGTCCAACACAAAGCATTCGATGTCGTGGCGGGCGAGGGTCTGGCCGCTCGCGAACCGATCCGGGCCGACTCCCAGGTGGACGTGATGCTGCAATCGTTCTCGATAGATTGAGACCTCGTCACTCTGCGGCTCGCCCGCCGCGCCCTCGGATCGTCCGCGATATCCACGGGTAAGGATGCCGACGCGATTGTTCTCGGAAGGCAATTCCGCGCGCAGGCGCTCCGCAATCCAAAGCACCATGGGAGTTTTGCCGGTGCCGCCGGCAGTTAAATTTCCAACGCTGATTACTGTTCCCGGAAGGCGCGCGGGCTTGAAGATACGCCAGCGATAAAGGGCAGCGCGCAAACGAGATGCCGCGCCCCACACGAGGGAGACGGGCCACAGCAGAAGCCGCAGCGGGGTTGTGTCGCTCACGCGCCACTCCGAGATTGTAAAATTGTCTTGATGTGGGCGATCGTTCTATCGGTGGCGCCGCGATTTTCTTCTACGAGGGCGCGAGCCGCTGCGCCCATAATACGGCTCTTCTCAGGCGACCTTGTGAGAGCAATCCACGCCGCGCCAAGTTCTTCAGCGCTATACACTTTCAAGCCTGCGCTCCTGGCGACGATTGTGCCGGCGACTTCCGCAAAGTTCTCCATTGAATTTCCAAACACGGGCGGCTTGCCGAAGCTGGCCGGTTCCAGAACATTGTGGCCCCCCGCGGGAACAAGAGAGCCGCCTACAAAAACTGCGTCAGCAATGCGATAGAGGCCCGCGAGTTCCCCGATGCTGTCCAACAAAAGGACACTTGTGGAATTTGCGAAGACGGGGCCATCTTGCGACGCTGGTGAAATTTGGCTGCGCCGGATGTATGCGCGATTTGATTCTTCGATGCACTTTGCGGCGGCGTCAAAGCGCTCGGGCTTGCGCGGGGCGAGGACCATGAAGGCGTTGGGCGATTTTGCCTGCAACAAGGAAAAAGCGGTAAGCACCATCGGCTCTTCGCCCGCCGTCACGCTTCCGGCGACAATCAATGGGCGGCGGCTGTGCTTTTCCACTGCATTGGCGAGCCACCGCACCAATTCGTTTTCGCCGGGCAGCGGCGAATCATATTTCACATTGCCGGTAACGACTACACCGTCCGCCGGAGCGCCAAGTTCAAGCAGCCGGGCGCGGTCTTTTTCACCCTGCATGAGAAAGAGCGCCGGGTTGGAAAGTACGGAGCGGAAAAAACCTTTCAACACAAAACCAAAAGCATTCAACAGCCGCCTGTAGCGCCGAATGGACCGATCCGAAATTCGTCCATTTGCGAAAATTACGGGCGCGTGCTTGCGATTCGCCTCGCGCAGAAAGTTGGGCCAGATTTCCGTTTCAAGAATCACGATGCACGAGGGCGAGACGGCAAGCAGCACGCGGCGTACGACCCAAGCCCAATCGAATGGAAAGTAGAGAAAGCCGTCCGCGAAATCGAAACGTTCGCGGGCCAGTTGTTGTCCCGTGGCTGTGGCGGTGGAAACGATGAGCGGCTTGCCGGGAAATTGCTGCTTCAATTGCTTCGCCAGCGGCAGGGCCGCGAGAACTTCTCCCACGGAGACGGCGTGAATCCAGATACAGCCCGCGGATTTCTGATGCAAATCCGGAGGGACGCGGCCAAAGCGCTCGCTGAGGTTGGCAAAATATTTATGGCTCCGCAGACCCTTCACAAAAAAATAGGGCGACGCGAGTACGAAGCCGAGTGCGGCGAGAATGCTATAGACGAGATACATTCAGTCCATTTCTGTGCCGAAGGCGCGTGACACCTTCACCGGGCAGCTATTATAGTGTCAGCCGCTGGATATCGGGCGACACTTCCCCGATCGGCAAGCATCATAGTCAGGCAAGTTCACGATACGGTCGTCCACGAAACGGTTAAAGGGCGAATTCAGAGATATGAGATCCCGGCTCACATTTCTCGCACTTCTGATTGTGGGACTGGCTTTCGCTGGCGGGCCTGATTTGTTTTCACAGGACCAGACACAGACTCCCACTCCGGCGAAAAAAGACATCACCACCCTTCGCGCGCACGACTTGCACCAGGGAATGCTTGTGGCAGCCGACCCCTGGGTGAAGGCCGAAGAGTATAAGGCCCGCTTCGGCAAAAAAAATCCTTACGACGCAGGCATTATTGCGATTGACGTTTATTTCCGGAACGATGGACCGCTACCGATCCACCTGAATCTAAATACGATTCGTCTTACAATTTCGATGCCAAATGAAACGGACCAGGAACTTACTCCCATGCGTCCGGAAGCCGTTGCCGGGGCAGTATACGACACCAATCCCAGAAAGCCCGGTGGTGTTGGGAGCGGCCTTCCGATTCCCAGGTCCGGAAATAAGAGCAAGCAGGAGCAGGAGCTGGCGCTTTCTTTACGTGGAGTCCTGCTTTCTACGGATTTGATTCCACCGAAACTTGTAGTCAACGGGCTTCTATATTTTGATCTGAGCGGCCATTTTAATTACGTCGCGTTTGCGCGTCTCTATATTCCGGATTTGGCGCAGATGGGCTCGGACAAGCCGCTGCTGTTTTTTGATGTGGCGCTGGGGCCGCCGCAGACGCCGTAGTGTTCTTGCGCGTGTTGGCGCTTGCGGCGTTTTGGCAGGGACTCTGCGGTCGTATACAATCATTTCTCTGTCCAACCTGACCGTTCATTCATGAATCTCCTTGACGAATTAAACCCGGGGCAACGCACCGCAGTTGAAACAACCGAGGGGCCACTGCTCATCCTCGCGGGCGCAGGCACGGGCAAAACTCGAGCAATCACTTACAGGATCGCTCATCTGATTGCGAAGGGCGTGCCCGCGGAAAGTATCCTGGGCGTCACGTTTACGAATAAAGCTGCGGACAATATGAAGGAGCTCGTGCGCGATTTGCTGCAGCGCGCGGGGCTGGGAGCGGCTGATCCATGGGTTTCCACTTTTCATTCCTTCTGCGCGCGATTGCTGCGAAAAGAGGCGCCGAGGCTTGGCCTTTCGCGCTCCTTCACTATTTACGACGAGGACGACCAGACAGCCGCGTTGAAACTTGCACTCGATCGCCTCGGCGCAGCGGAAAAGGGAACGTCAGTGCGGCCGTACCTCTGGCAAATCAGCTACGCAAAGAATCACGGCATCACAGCGCGCGAAATGGCCGAAAAGGCCGCGGCTGACAACGATCCGAATGCGAAGCTCGTGGCACGCGTTTACGAGGCTTACGAAGATTTGCTGCGGCAGACAGGATCGCTCGATTTCGACGACCTGCTGCTCCGCGCGGCACAGGTGCTTCGCGAATCGGAAGAGGCCCGCGCGTTCTGGCAGGCTCGATTCCGCTATGTGCTGGTGGATGAATTTCAGGATACGAATCGTCCACAATATGAAGTGATGCGCCTGTTGCTTGGGCCGGAGAAAAACGTCTGCGTTGTAGGCGACGAGGACCAGGCGATTTACAGTTGGCGGGGAGCGGACATTAATATCCTGCTTCGCTTCACGGACAATTTCACGGATGCGAAGGTTGTGCGTCTTGAAGAAAATTACCGTTCGCGACAGTACATCCTCGATGCCGCGGCGGGAGTCGTTTCACACAACAAGCAGCGCCTGGGAAAAACACTTAAGGCAACGCGCGGTGAAGGACAACTCCCGCGCTATTACGAAGCCCGTGACGCCCGCGCCGAAGCAGAGTATGTCGGCGCTGAGATTCAGCGTTTGCAAGGTGAAGGCTCCGCGCAACAGATCGCCGTCCTTTACCGCGCGAATTTTCAGGCGCGCGCGTTTGAAGACGCCATGCAGCAATTCGGACTGCATTACAAAATTGTCGGGGGATTTAGTTTTTATCAGCGCTCCGAAGTGAAGGATCTGCTCTCTTACGCGCGGCTGGCCATGCACACTGATGACGACGTGGCGCTGCTGCGCGTGCTAAACACGCCGCCGCGAGGCATCGGTGCGAAGACGGCGGACACGATCAAGAGCCTCGCGAAAACTCGCGGCGTGTCGCTGTGGCTGGCGCTCGAGGCGGTCCTTGCGGGAAGCGTGGGCGGTCTCGCGCCGCTGCGCGGGTTCCACGAACTGGTTGAAGATTTCAAAAAGGAAGTCGAGACGCGAGAGCCTGCCGATTTCTTGAACCATGTGCTGGACCGCACGGGCTATCTCGACATGCTCGAACAACGCGACACCGCAGAAGACGCAGGCCGCGCCGAAAACCTGCGCGAGCTTGTAAACGCTGTGGCCGAGGGCGCGGCGCAAGGAGAGACGTTTACCGATTTCATGGATCGGGCTGCACTCGTCTCCGCCGCTGATTCGATTGACGACCGAGCGCCCGTTACGCTGCTCACTTTGCATTCCGCGAAAGGGTTGGAATTCGACCACGTGTTTCTCGCGGGGCTTGAAGAGGGCGTGTTCCCGCACAGCCGATCAATGGGCAGCGATGATGAACTTGAAGAGGAGCGGCGCCTTTGCTATGTCGGCATGACGCGGGCGCGCGAAACGCTCACGCTCACCCGCGCGGTGTACCGCCGCATCTATGGAAACGAGCGCGTGGAGGATTCTCTCCCCTCGCGCTTCCTGAAGGAAATTCCCGGCGAGTTGATTGAGACTGCACCCGGCTCACTTGCGGACGCGGGGCAAACGCGACGGTACGAGCCGGACCCTGAGTATCAATATTCCGCGGGCGAGTTCGAGCGGCGCGTACGGCGCATTACGTCTGCCGCGGGAATACTTGCGCGAGGGGAGCGTTCATCCGGATCTTCGGGGCGCGCGGCTGCCGGATCCCGAACGCGGAAGCCTGGCGCTGGACACCCTCTGATGGGCGTGCGTGTGAAGCATCCGACTTACGGAATGGGGACAATTATCGGCGTGGAAGGTGAAGACGAGGATCGCAAACTAACGGTGAGCTTCCCCGACCACGGCACGAAAAAGCTTGTCGAGCGGTATGCCAATCTCGTCCGCGCCTGACCTGGCACAGCCAAGATTAGCTGTGCTGCCGACAAACTGAGTCGATTCCCGCTCACAGGTTTGTGTTGGGCACTAGTGTTGCGCGAAGGGGCCGGGCAATGTAAAGTTTCTTTCCGCCCATGGGTGGTGCGCGTTGCCCTCACAACTATTCCGCGTAAAGAGCATAGACAAGCTTATCTCCGACTCCGAGATGCCGGAGCACCGGCTGAAGAAAACGCTCGGGCCGGTGAGCCTCACCGCGCTCGGCATCGGTGCGGTAATTGGGTCCGGCATTTTTACGGTTGTCGGGACGGCGATCGCCGGACAGAAGCTGGATTTCAAGTCCATCGTCAACGCGCCGCTTCTCGAATTCCTGATCCACCACTCGGCGACTTTCGGGCGCCCCGGCGCGGGCCCCGCGATAGCGATTTCATTTTTGCTGGTTGGCATCGTGTGCGCTTTTGCCGCGCTTTGCTATGCCGAGCTGGCTTCGATGATTCCGATTGCCGGAAGTTCGTATACGTACACTTACGCCACGATGGGAGAGATTGTGGCCTGGGTGATCGGGTGGGATCTGATTCTGGAGTATGCGGTCAGCAACATGGCTGTGAGTGTGGGATTTTCAGCGCACATCAAGGCGCTGCTCGATTGGTTTGGAGTGCACCCATCGCTTCGCTGGGTTTCACCGGCGTATCTCCCCGCGGGCCTGCAGGACCTGAATAACGCCGACATATACGCGCCCGGCTGGCATTTCGGTTTCAATTGGCCGGCGTTTCTGATTGTTATGCTGCTCACGATTGTCCTCGTGCGCGGGATTCGCGAATCGGCGGAAACAAACAACATCATGGTGATACTAAAGATTGTCGCCATTTTGGTGTTTGTTTCTTTTGCTTCACGCTTCATTCATCCGGGCAACTATCACCCATTTTCGCCAAACGGGTGGCCGGGAATTCTTACCGGCGGCTCGATTATCTTTTTCACTTACATTGGATTTGATTCTGTGTCTACGGCCGCGGAGGAATGCAAAAACCCACAGAAGGATTTGCCGACGGGGATTATCGCTTCGCTCATCGTCTGCACGATTCTCTACATTGCGGTGGCCGTTGTGCTCACTGGACTTGTTCCCTGGAGTTCATTGATGGGCGACGCAGCGCCAGTGGTTAACACACTCCACAAGCTCAGAATGCCCTGGGTGCAACTGATTGTTCTCTTTGGCGCACTTCTGGGAATGATTTCATCGCTGCTGGTTTTTCAACTGGGCCAAGCGCGCGTGTGGTATGCGATGTCACGCGATGGACTACTTCCGAAGCTTTTCAGCCGCGTCCATCCCGTGTTTCGCACACCGGATTTCTCCACCTGGATCGCCGGGATACTCGTAGGCATTCCCGCGGGGCTGCTTGACATCGGCACGCTCGCGGAACTTTCCAACATCGGGACGTTGTTTGCGTTCCTGCTGGTTGCGGTTGGAGTTCTGATTTTGCGCAAGCGCGATCCGAACCGCCCCCGAACGTTCCGCGCTCCCGGCGGACAAATCGCGCCGATCCTAACCATCGGCACTTGCCTGTTGTTGATGGCGGGGCTTCCGATCTTGAATTGGATCCGGTTCTTCGTGTGGCTGATCATTGGCCTGGTAATTTATTTTTCGTACAGCCACAGCCGCAGCACGCTCGGCCGCGAAAGCTCCGCGTCTGGAGGCGATTGATGCGCACGGCTTCGCGCACGCTTGCAATCGTCATGTCGGCGTTGACGTTTGCATCTTCTATTTCCGCGTGGGGCGCGAACGCCCAGCGGCTTATTTCCAACAAGGCGGTGGAAACGCTGCCTCCCGAGCTTGTCGGATTTTACGAAGCCAATCGCTTGAGGATTCTTGCGAAAATTACCGATCCGCTCGATGCTCTGACCAAAAATCCAAACGAGCAGCGGTACCATATTCTTTATTTGAATCGCTACGCGCCATTTCCATTCGATTCGCTACCACGGAATTACAAATTGGCGGTTAAGAAATTTGGACTGCCGAAGATTGAGGCGAACGGAGTGCTTCCCTGGCAGATTGGCGTGTACAGCGAAAAACTCACGACCGCATTTCGGGAGCGCAATTGGGACGATGTCCGGCTCTACTCCACGCTCCTTGCGCACTATGTCGCGGAAGCGCACGATCCGTTCAATACCGCCGACGATGTGAATGTGCGAGCGTCGGGCCAGTTTGGCGTTAACGACAGATTTGGAGCGAGTCTGGTGGACCGCTACTCGCTTTTTTTTCCGCTGCGGCCGAATGACGCGCACTACGTGAAGGATCCGACCGACAACGCGTTTGAGGATTGCCTCAGCGCGCACAGTTGGCTGCAAATTATTATCCTTGCGGACAGACGCGCGCGCGTTGGGCTTTCCGATTACACTGATGAATACTTCGACCGCTTCTACAACCAGGCTGGCGCCGTGCTAATTCGCCAACTTTCTGATGCCGCTTCTGAAGTGGGCTCTTACTGGCTGACGTCGTGGATTAACGCCGGAAGGCCAAATCTTCCGCAGCAGTAAATTCCCGCCCCGTGACAGACTCTCCCGATTTCGCTAATCCAACTGGAGCACTCCGCGGCGTTTGGTCTGGTGCGCAGCACGATATTTGCTTTCTGATTCACGCGCTGCCCAAAGCTGAATTGCATCTCCACCTTGAAGGCAGCATCGCTCCTCGCACTGCGGTTGAACTTGCCGCGCGGCATGGCGTGGCTATTACCGAGCAAGACGTCTCGGCCTGCTACGCGCCGGGCGATTTCGCATTTTTTCTTGGTGCCTTCAAGTGGGTCACATCCTTCCTTCGCACTCCGGCGGACTTTGCTCTCATTGCGGAGCATCTCGCGGAAGATCTGATCGCGCAGAATGTTGTTTATGCCGAGGTAACGCTGTCGGTTGGTGTGATGTCCATCCGCAAGCAGGACCCGATCGACAATTTCGCGGCCATCCGCGCGGCAACATCACAATTCCTGAAGCGTGGGCTGCGACTTAACTGGATCTTCGACGCTGCGCGGCAATTCGGCGTCCCTGCAGCGCAGGAAGTCGCACGGCTTGCCGCAGAATGCAAAGGCGATGGGGTTGTCGCGTTTGGCATCGGCGGCGACGAGACCGCGCTTCCTGCGGCCCGATTTGCTGCCGTGTACGATTCTCTTGGCACACTTGGCCGCGTAATTCACGCCGGCGAGATCGGGCCTGCTGACAGCATCCGCGAAGCCATAGATATCCTAGGCGTCACGCGCATTGGGCACGGCATCGCGGCAATGCATGACCCTGGATTGATGGATCACCTCACCGAGCGCGGCGTGGTTCTTGAAATTTGCCCCACGAGCAATATTCGCACGGGCGCACTCGCGCGACAGTTGAGCGTGCCGACGGCGCGCATGGCGCAGCATCCACTGCCGCTTTTTCTACGGCGCGGGGTACCGATAACGCTTTCTACTGATGACCCTGCAATGTTCGAGACCTCCCTCGAATCCGAATACGCGCATGCTTCCGAGATGGGCGTCTCAGCGCCAGATTTGATTCACCTTGCGGAATTGAGTTTCGCGCACGCGTTTCTTCCGGCAGCGGATATGCAACGCTACTTGAGGTCTCTTCGCTCTGCCGCGGAAGGCGTCGCGTAGGTGTGAGTTTTCGGGCTTGTGTGACGACATTTGTCAGCCGGGCATTTCAGCCCGGCGCGGGCACTTGCTATAATCTCCGGCATGAAAGCCCACGTTTGGGTAATGCCGAAACCCACCGTCCTCGATCCTCAAGGGAAGACAATTCACAACGCGCTGTCGTCGCTTGGCTTCACTGCTGTCCGCGATGTGCGCCAAGGAAAATTCTTTGTGCTGGAGCTGAACGGCGCTTCACGCGATGACGCCCGCGCGCAGGTCGAGCGCCTCGCAAAGGAGGTGCTCACCAATCCGGTTATCGAGGAATTTCGCTTCGAAATCGTGGACTAGCTAACATCTATTCAAGAATCATGGTGTTACCTTGCTCACGCTTTTGTCGCCTCGCTCTGGCCGAGGTTGCGGAGCATCAACGCCGCCGCAATTCCTGCCGCGATTTGCGCGAGAATGAACCACGGCACGTCCGAGGGCCGGATCCCGGCGAAGGTGTCGCTGAACATCCGGGCGATTGTTACCGCGGGATTTGCGAATGAAGTGGACGCCGTGAACCAGTAGGCGGCTGTGATGTAAGCTCCCGCTGCATACGCAACCGCGCTTGGCCGAAACCTTGCCGCGCACCAAATCACCGCGACTAAGCCAAACGTCGCCACAAACTCACCGAAAGCCAGGGCGAGGCCGCTTCTATTGTGATGAGAGAGCGAAATCGGGGGAAGGCGAAACATCAGATTGGCGATCACCGTTCCCGCAAATCCGCCAGCGATTTGCGCAATGGCGTAGAAAGGTAATTCGTGCCAGGGAAACTTTCCGCCGATTGCAAATGCCATTGACACAACTGGGTTCAGATGCGCGCCGGAAATCGGAGCGAGCGCCAAGATCAGGGCGACCAGCGCCGCGCCGGTCGCAATCGTGTTTATGAGCAGCGCCAACGCGGCGTTTCCTTCCGAGAGCCGCTCGCCCATAATTCCTGAGCCGACCACCGAAGCGACGAGAAACATTGTTCCCAGAAACTCCCCGCTGACTCGCTGCCCGACCTGGGCGTTCATTCGTGGCCAATCCGGTCTATTTCTTTTTTGAGTGCGAGTTTATCCAAACTTGCGAGCGGCAGGCAAAGGAACAGGCTGATTCTACGGTCGAGGATCATAAAGGCGTCGCGGAAGGCTTTTGCAATTTCTTCCGGGCTGCCCTTCACCGCTGCGGGGTCGGGTACGCCCCAGTGAGCCGTCATCGGCTGACCGGGCCAGATGGGACACACTTCTTTTGCTGCATTGTCGCAGACCGTAAAAACAAAGTGCAGTTCCGGCGCGCCCGGTCGCGCAAATTCTTCCCACCCTTTGCTTCGGATGCCGCGCGTTGGAAGGTGCGCACTTTCAATTTGCTTGAGTGCCTCCGGCCGCACGACTCCTGAGGGATGGCTGCCCGCGCTAAATGCGGTGAAAACGGGCTTGCCCTTCTGGTTGAGAATTGCCTCGGCCATAATGGAGCGAGCGGAATTTCCGGTGCAGAGGAATAATACGTTGTAGTGTCCGCGCATGGAATTCAGGCCCTCGCCGTTTCGGCCGGAGCGCAGCAGCCCGGCGCGCAACAGGAATTCTCGGATGTCGGCTTCTGCGGCAAATTGTCCTTGAGCACAACGAACACCTCCCACTCGTTCCCGTCCGGATCGCGAACCCAGGTCTTGTCCTGCAATGCGTGGCAGCAGTCGGTCTGCATTTCGTCGCGTGGCGTGAGGCCTTTACTGGCCCAGCGATCGCGCACGGCAATGACGTCCTCTGTCGAGCCGACCTGAATACCGAAATGCGATAGCGCACCTGAGCCGCTGAATGGCCCCTCATTCAAGGTGAAATTCACCGGCGGGTTTGCGACGTCAAATTTCGCGTATCCCCGGCGCACCTTCGATGGCTCAATGCCGAACAGTGCGCGGTAGAACTCAATGCTCCTCACAACGTCCTGCACATGAATCGCCACATGGACTTTCAATGCCTCCACATGTTTCTCGCTCATCATTTTCCCCAGCGGCCAGACATATATGCATGGCCGTATGCATATGGACACTACGCTCCGGGCATGTATATGTCAAGGCGTATATGATGTATAATCTCGTGCATGGCGAAGACACACCCGGACTTTTCTCTCGACCTGCTTTTCCGCGCGTTGGCGGATTCCACGCGGCTTCGTCTGTTAAACCTCATCGCGGATAGGGAGATCTGCGTCTGCTATTTCGTGGAAATCCTTCGAATCAGCCAGCCGAAGGTCTCGCGACATCTCGCGTACCTCCGCAAGGCCGGCATCGTGGCCGCCCGGCGCGAAGGCAAGTGGAAGCACTATCGGCTTGTGGTTCCCAAGAATAAGGCGGCGCTCGCCATTCTTCGCGAAACTCTGAAGCATTTTAGCGAGAACCCTGAAATTCGCCGGGACCTCACGCGGCTTAGCTCCGCCTGTTGCGTTCCCCGGAAGTTTCACGCGATTCAGGACGCGCCCCAACCGGCTTCCCTTCCTGCCCGTCAGTTGTTGGCCGGATCGCCGCTTTAGATTCACAGAATTGTTAGCGGGAAGGAAAAGTGGCTCGTGCGAGACCACACGTCCGCACGACGTGTGCTAATCTTTAAAACGCCTTATTTGACATGGCCCGAACCGGGCGAAGCAGGAGACCATCGGCGTGTGCGGCATTGTTGGATATATCGGCCCTAAGAAAGTCGTCCCTCTGATACTCGACGGACTGCGCATGCTGGAGTACCGCGGGTACGACTCCGCGGGGATTGCTGTCGTCACGCGTGACGGGAAGATGGATATTCGGCGCGCGTCCGGCAAGCTGCGCAATCTGGAAGAAGCGATTCACGCCCACCCGCTTGACGGGATTTATGGCGTAGGCCACACCCGGTGGGCCACTCATGGCCGCCCCACGGAAGAAAATGCGCATCCGCACCGCGACTGCACGGGCGAGATTGTGGTCGTCCACAATGGGATTATCGAGAATTACCTCGAACTGAAACGCCAGCTGATCGCCGAAGGCCACAAGTTCGCAACCGAAACGGACACAGAAATCATCGCGCATCTTGTGGAAAAACATTGGAACGGTGGGCCGCTCGAAATCGCGGTGCGCAAAGCAATCAAACAACTTCACGGGATATTCGCGATTGTGATTCTTTCATCGCGCGATCCAAACAAAATTGTTGTAGCGCGCATGGGACCGCCCGCTGTGCTGGGGCTCGGGCAAGGCGAATATTTCGTCGCGAGCGACATCCCTGCCCTGCTGGCGCACACCAAGGACGTAATGTTCCTCGGCGATGGGGACATGGCTGTACTCACCCTGCAGGGAGTGCGTGTCACGGACTTTAATGGCCGGGATGTCGAGCGACCCGTTCAGCGCATAACCTGGGACCCCGTGATGGCCGAAAAGGGCGGATATAAACATTTCATGCTCAAGGAGATCTTTGAGCAGCCGCGCGCCGTGCACGACACAATTTCCAACCGCATCTCTCTTGAGACCGGCAAAGTTTTCCTCGACGCGATGGATATTTCCGCGAACGACTTCCGCAATTTCACTGGCGTCAGGATTATTGGTTGCGGCACGAGCTGGCACGCGGGCCTTGCCGGAGAGTACATGATCGAACGGCTCGCGCGAATTCCCGTGGAAGTGGATTACGGCAGCGAGTTCCGCTATCGCGATCCCATCATTGGGAAAGACACGCTGTGCATCTTCATCAGCCAGTCCGGCGAAACCGCCGACACGCTCGCCGCTCAGCGCGAAGCGAAACAAAAAGGCGCGAAGACGCTGGCTATCTGCAATGTAATGGGCTCAATGATTACGCGCGAAGCCGCGGGGACGGTGCTCACGCACGCAGGGCCGGAAATCGGCGTGGCCTCCACCAAGGCGTTTACAGGGCAGTTGGCCGCGTTGGCATTGATCGCGCTTTATCTTGGCGAGATCCGCGAGCAAGTGACCACCGATTGCTCGCGCACGCTGATGCAGGAATTGACGCGCATTCCCCACAAGATGGAGACCATCCTTCAGGCGGAGAACACTGGAATTTACGATGGCCTCGCGCGGCAGCTATCCGGCTATTCGGATTTCCTTTACCTTGGGCGCGGGATTCATTTCCCCATCGCGCTTGAAGGCGCGCTGAAGCTCAAGGAGATCTCCTACATTCACGCGGAGGGTTATCCCGCTGGTGAAATGAAGCATGGGCCCAACGCATTGATTGATAACGAACTGCCGGTGGTGGTCATCGCCACGCGCGACGAAAAAGACCCGGAGTCCATGACCCGCTACGAGAAAACCGTTTCCAATATTCAGGAGGTCAAGGCGCGGGAAGGCATCGTCCTCGCCATCACTACGAAGGGCGACCGCCAGGCTCGTGAAGCTTCCGACCACACTGTTGAACTTCCCATGGCTCCCGACATTTTTTCACCCATGCTCGAGGTGATTCCCCTTCAGCTTCTCGCGTATCACATCGCTGTTCGGCGTGGGTGTGACGTCGACCAACCTCGCAATTTGGCCAAATCCGTCACGGTCGAGTAAACTTTGTCGCCGTGGCGAAGCGTTTTATTCAACTGGCAATTATTTTCGGCGTGGCGGCATTTTTTACCGGCGCTCTTCTTCATGCTCAGAATTCTTCTCCCGACAAGGTTTATACGCTCAGCAAAGTGGTTTTCAGAGGCAGCAAGCGCTTCTCCTCAGCACAGCTTATTTCTACATCCGGATTACAAATCGGTCAGAAATTGACCTTGAAGGAAGTTGATGACGCCTCGGGACGTCTCTTCGCGACCGGAATCTTCTCCAAAATTGGGTATGACTTCCAATTCAGCGGGGGATCCATTGAAGTGACATACGACGTCTCCGACGCCTCGAAATTCCTTCCCTGCCACTACGACAATTTTGTCTGGTTTACCGATGCCGACTTAACGGCCACCGTCAAGAAAGAAGTCCCGCTCTTCGACGGATTCCTCCCGGAAAGCGGCACCATGGGGGAAAAGGTTTCGGCAGCGCTGGACCATTTCCTTGCTGCGCACAAGATTTCCGGCAGCACGGTGATTACGCCGGAAGGCGGAATAGGCATGCCGCTCGGCGCATTCAGGGCCGCGATTGGTGGAATCCTGATTCCGGTTGTCTCCGTCAATGTGACCGGCGGCCCGCTTGGGCCCGACGTGCTGGCAATCACCGAGAAACTTCTGCTGAGCGGGAATTACTCGGCCGCTTCGGCTCACGCCGCAGCAATAGTAGGATTCGCCGAATCGTATCGTGACGAAGGCTATCTTGATGTTCATTTTGCAGAGCCCGTGATGACGATGAGGGATCCGCAGCACACGGACGCGTCGCAAGGCGTTTCTCTGGATTACACCGTGACCCCAGGCGCTCTTTACACTTGGAGTGGCGCAGACTGGAGTGGCAACCAGATCCTGAAGGATTTGGATCTAACCAATTTGATGGGAATGAAATCGGGAGAACCCGCCCGGCGAAAAAAAATAACCGATGGCTGGAGCGCGGTGAATGATGCTTACGGCCACATTGGATACATCCTCGCGAAAATCACCCCCGTGCAGCAATTGGATCGCGCGCAGCATCAGGTTCACTACAGGGTGACCGTATCTGAAGGCGAGCAATACACGATGGGCCATTTCCTGGTTCGTGGGGCGCCGGATGAACTGGTGACGATGATCCAGCAGGCATGGGAGCTCCACACCGGCGACCCTTACGATAAATTGTATGAAAAAACGTTCCGTGAAAGGGACCTGAACAGCGCATTGAGCCGCGTATCTGTCCGCACGCCGATGCAGCTTAAATTCGATTTGATGCCAATGCTCGACACTCAGCGGCATGTTGTCAATGTCCTCTTGCAATGCAAGTAGGATCGCGTAGAACCATGCAAATCAGCAGCGGTGCAAGCGATTTGGGCACGAATTCCCGTACAATACAAAGCGGGGCGGGAAGGCGGCGGGTGCGTTTAGGGGAATGGCTGTGCGAGCTCGCGGGAATTTCATTAAATTGAATCTCACAGGGGTGAAGGCACTTGGGATTATTGTCGCTACCTCTGCGCTAATTGTCGCGACCGCGGCACGCGCGCAATCGCAGAACCCCCCGGCAAATGCGCAGGGCCAGACTCCTCCTCCGGCAACGGCGCCAGCGCAGGCTGCACCCGCTCCTACGGCAAGGATTGCGGACATTAAGGTGAATGGCTCGCATAAGCATTCCGCGGCGGAGCTGGCCTACGCAAGCGGGCTTAAGGTGGACCAGGTCGTCACCAGGGAACAGTTGCAGGCCGCCGCGACAAAGCTTGTGAATTCCGGGCTGGTCACCAATGTAAATTACAAATTCACCACTGATACGGTCGGAGTGCACATTGTGTTTAACGTGCAGGATGCCGACGCCGTGCCCGTGCTCTTCGACAATTTTCCGTGGTTCTCCGATGCGGAACTTGGCGCGGTCCTGCAGCAGGCCGTGGGCGTGTTTGACGGAGTGGCGCCGCCGCAGGGCGACGTGCTCGACAAGATGACGGGCGCGCTGCAAGACCTTCTTTTTTCGCGCGGAGTCCACGGTCGCGTGGAACATATGTTGCTCGAGCGCCCCGATGGACCGGGACAAATTATGCAATTTACCGTCACCGGAATTGCTGTGAAAGTCGCGGGAGTCACTTTCACCGATCCGCTGGCGATGAAGTCCCTTGAAGTGAGCGCGCGCCTGGTGGACGCGGTCGGCCAGCACTATTCCCGCTTGACTATGATTACGTTTGATTTCGAGCAGGTTCGGCCGACGTATCTTACGAATGGCTATTTGAACGTGATGTTTGGCACGCCGACGGCGGTGCTTACGGGGGAAACGACACCAGCGGGAGATAAGACGGTTCGCGTGACGGTACCGATCACTCCAGGCGTGCAATACCATCTTGCTGCAATCGAATGGTCCGGCAATACGGCGCTGACGAGCGCCAATCTTACGGCCATGATTGCCATTGCGCCGGGAGCGCTTGCCGACGGAAACAAAATCCAAGGGGCGATCCAAAGCATCGATCAGCATTACGCACACATCGGATACCTGGACGCGCAAGTTGAACCAACGGCCCAGTTCGACGATGCCAACGCAAAGGTCTCCTATCAAATGAAGGTGACTGAGGGGCCGCAGTTTCGTATGGGCAATCTAGTGATTACGGGACTCTCTCTCGACGCGGAGAAGAAACTGCGGGCCGCGTGGACGCTGGCGCAGGGCACGGCATTCGACCAGGATTATTTCGATAATTTTGTTTCCAAGATGGCCAAGCCAACGACGGAAGTGTTCGGCAACATTCCGGTTCACTATGAAAAAATCGGCGACTTGCTGCGGCGCAATGAGGAGAACCACACGGTGGATGTGTTGTTGGATTTCCAGTAGCAAATTCCTGCGCTGCGCGGGACGCGGCGGAAATCAGGATACAATTCTCGAATGAACCGGACCATCGCTTATCCGGCGTGCGCTATTGCCATCGCGCTGCCCATCGCACTTCTGCTTGTTTTAGGCGCAGGATCTGCCGCCGCGGGGCGACGACAAGGGCAGCAGCAGGGACAACAGGCGCCCCCAACGCAGCCTCCTCCAGCAACTCAACAGAATCAGCAGGCTCCGCCGCCTACGACCCCACCTGCTGCAAGGCCCGGGACACCACCGGGGACCTCGCCAGGCGCTCCACAGGGACCTCCACAGGCCATCCCGCAGGGGGCACCGGAGACTCCCCCGCCCGTTGACCCTGAGGCGGAGCTGCAGAAAGCAGTGCAGGCAGGGGGAAATGACAAGGCTGCCTTCGTACAAAACCTGGAAACCTATCTGAAGCGATTTCCAAATTCACCGCGCAAGCAAGCAATTTACCACGCGCTCGTTGACGCCGAAGTTCAACTCCGCGAGAACGCGAAGGCCGTGGAATACGCAGAGCGGTGCGTGGCCGCCGACCCGAGCGACACACAGATGACGATGATTGCCGCAAACCTTCTGGAAATTCAGGGCGAGGATGCGGGCCTGCAGCGCGCAATCGGATACGTCACAAGCGTTTTGGAGACCGTGGAGAAGGCGTCCATCGAGCAAAAAAACCCGCGCGATTCAGAAGCGGACTGGCTGACGGAAAAGAAGGACGCGGAAATGACGCTTTATCTGTTGCGAGGGAAACTGGAACTGGATCGGCATGCTACGGACTTGGCGATCACCGATTTGCGTGCCAGCTACAAAATCGATCCGAATCCCGGCGCGGCTTTGAAGCTTGGCGAGATCGCGGAAGCGCAAAAGAAACCAGACGAAGCGATTAACGAATACCTTCTCGCATTTGTTCTGCCGTCGCGACAGGGTTCAACAGTTGATATTGCGGCAGTACGGAAGAAACTCGGCGATCTTTGGCAAGCTTCACACGGTAGCCAGGCCGGGCTTGGCGAGCGGATGCTTGCCGCTTATGACAATCTGGGTGCGTCACCTGCGCCGGGTGCGACCGGTCCCAATTCTGGGGCGAAGGACCCTTATGCATTTGTGCTGAGCAGGCCGGGCACTGGGGCACCGCTCAAGATGGCGGACGAGCGCGGCAAAGTTGTCGTCCTGGATTTCTGGGCGACGTGGTGTGGCATTTGCCGCGAATCGGAGCCATTACTCGAGCAGGTTGGCAAGATGTTCTCGCAGTCGAGCGACATTGTTTTTCTTTCAGTAGACAACGACGAAGACCGAACGCGCGTAGCCCCATTCCTTGCAAAACAGAAAATGAGCGGCACGGTTGTGTATGCCGATGGACTGGATGACCTGTTTGGCGTACATGCACTGCCGACATTTATCGTGCTCGATCGCAAAGGAAAAATCGTGTATCGCGCGGAAGGAGTCGACCAGCAGACGTTTGTGGCCAGCCTGATGCGCGTGATCTTGGAAGCGCAGAAGCCGCAGTAGTGTTCACGCCGAAGAACAAAAGTAAATCCTCCGGCGCAAACCCAGCTCCTCCGAATGAAAACCTTTTTGCTGATCAATCGCTATGAGTTCGTTGCCTTGCGGTGAATCAGTGAGACGTCGCGCGCGGCGCAGATTGTGTTGCAGTGGATGCGCACGGTGTCTTCCACCTTGCGCGCGTAGCCGCCCGCAAGAGTAATCGCCACAGGAATTCCCAGCCGGGCGCTCAATTCAAAAACAATTTTGTCGCGGCGCTGCAATCCTTCAAGCGTCAGCGACAATCCCCCAAGCTGATCCTCCCGATAGGGATCCGCTCCGCCTACGTAAAAAATCATGTCCGGATGGAAATCGCCGAGCGCGCGGACCCAGCCGCGCTCGAAGATGGCGAGGTAATCGGCGTCATTGATGCGATCCGGAAGATGAAGATCCATATTTGATGGCGGCTTGCGCGAGGGATAGTTGTTCTCCTGATGGATGCTAAGTGTATATACGCTGCTGTCCTCAAAAAAAATCGCCGCGGTGCCGTTGCCGTGGTGGACATCGGTGTCCACTACCATCGCGGAGCCAATCAGCGCATCGGCCTGCATGCGCCGCACGGCGATGGCAACATCGTTGATCATGCAGAAGCCCTCACCGTGGCCCGCGAAGGCGTGATGGAAGCCGCCGCCGATGTTGGCGGAGAAGCCGTCCATGCGCGCATGGCGCGCGGCAAGGAGCGTCCCGGCGGCGCACAGCCAGAAGGCGCGGACGGTCTCCGGGCCAGCGGGAATTTCCAGGCGCATGGCGTCGTAGGGTCCGAGAGTGCCCGTCTTCAACCTGTGGACGTAATCCTCGTCGTGGACGCGGAGTACGTCGGCGTCGTCAATCGGTTCGGGCCGCAGGAAATCTTCAGGTGTGGCGATGCCTTCCGCGAGCAACGCTTCGCGGACGAGACGGTATTTCTGCGATGGGAAAACGTGCGCGCCGAGGTGCAGGTCGTAATCTTCGTGGTAGACGAGCTTGAATGGCAGCATTGCGGCCGCGCCCCGATTAGCTTTCGCGGGAGAGGATGAAGTCGGGAACGCTCAGAAGCGCGCGGCCGAAATCGGATTTTGCCGCTCCGTTGAGCGAAGCCTTCGCGCGTTCGGCGTAGTCGCAGGCGAGCATTCTGGCGCGATCGAGTGCGCCGGTTTCGTGGACGAGCGCGGCAATTTGCTCGGGACGCACGCTGCGGAAATCCTTCTCTTCGAGAACGGTCGACACGAGCCGGCGACCCGATGCGCCGTCGCTCGCGAGCGCGTAAATCAGCGGCAGCGTGACCTTCCCTTCCTTCAAGTCGCTGAGCACGGGCTTGCCGAGTTGCGTTGGCGACGCTGTGAAATCCAGCATGTCGTCCACAAGTTGGAACGCGAGGCCCGCATAGCGGCCGTATTCGGAAAGCTGCTGCTCGGCGTGATCATCCTGGCGGCCAAGCACAGCGCCAAGGCGCGCGCAGCCGGAGAAAAGGCACGCGGTCTTACGCAGGCAGAGTTCTAGCGCATCTTGCTCCGTCAAATCAATGCGGCCAATGTGCGTGAGCTGGAGAAGCTCGCCCTCGACCATGTTCTGGGTCAATTCGATCAGAAGATCGAGGACGCGGAAATTTCGTTCGGTGAGCGCCATCTGGAACGCCTGCATGTAGAGCCAGTCACCGGCGAGGACGCTCATGTGGTTGCCCCAACGCGAGTTGGAGGATGGCCGTCCACGGCGAAGCTCGGCGCCATCAATCACGTCGTCATGAATCAGCGTTGCGCTATGGATTAGCTCGACAACCGCGCCGAGGCGGATGGCGGCGTCACCGTGATATTCGGAATAACGGGCGGCGAGCAACAAGAGCGCGGGGCGGAGGCGCTTCCCTCCTCCACCCAGAAGATACTGGCCGATTTCCGCAACCGGCTCGAGCGCGGAGCCGCTTTGCACGGCGAGCTCCTGCTCGACGCGCGCGAGATCGTCGCGCACGAGGTCAAAAATCTCTTTGGCCATCAGCAGCGGGATGGTTGATCCCCCTTCAGGTGTTGGACATGCCCCTGCGCTCATCGATCGCCATCTTTGCTTAACGGATTCGCATTTTTAGATTCAATTTGCATCTTGAAGAAGCGGCGAAAGTTTGCAGTAGTGGCCGCCACCAAATCCTCGACCGGCAAGTTTCTCACAGTCGCGAGCGTCTGCGCTACCTCGGCAACGAACGCGGGCTCGTTGCGCCGCCCGCGATGGGACTGGGGGGCGAGGTATGGCGAGTCAGTCTCAATGAGTATCGAATCAAGTGGAAGCTGGTGCGCAACGTCGCGCAAGTTCTGCGATTTGGGATAAGTCGCATTCCCGGCAAAGGAAATCATGAATCCCATTTCGAGGCCCCGGCGGGCTTCGTCGAGAGTGCCGCTGAAACAGTGGAAGATGCCGCCGAGACCGCTGCTGCGCCAGTCAGCACCGAGGATGTTGATGCAATCGGGCCAGGCCTCGCGGCAATGGATCACGATGGGGAGCTTCGCTTCGCGCGCGAGCGCAAGCTGGCGGCGAAAAACAACGTGCTGGATTTCGCGCGGGGAAAAATCGTAGTGATAGTCGAGGCCGATTTCGCCCCAGGCGATTACGCGCGGACGCTTCGCGAGAGATTCGAGCTGTGCGAGGTGCGTGTCGGTGACTTGCGCGGATTCGTGCGGATGAATGCCAACCGTCGCCCAGATCCAATCGTGCGCGTCGGCGAAGGGCAAGGCGGAGTCGAGCTTTTCGGGGCCGGGGCCGGTTCCGATGGCGAGGATGGCGCTGACGCCTGCCACGCGGGCGCGCTCCAGCATGGCGGCGCGGTCTTCGTCGAACTGCTGGAAATCAATGTGGGCGTGGGAATCGATTAGGTCCATTTTGTTCGGCTGGTGAATCGGGCAGGGCAAGCCCTGCCTTTACAACCTACCTCACGTGCGACGCGAGGATTCGTTACTCTAAACACTCTGCAGCTACTTCAGGCGCGCGCCGACCGGGACATCTTCGAGAAAGCCGGCGAGCACGGGCTTGTTATCAGGCTCGATGCTGGCAGCGACAATCATCCCGTTTGATTCCACTCCGCGCATTTTTCGCGGCGCGAGATTTGCGACCACCACGACTTTGCGGCCTACGAGTTTTTCCGGCTCGTACGCGGTGGCGATGCCCGCAACGATTTGCCGGACTTCCGTGCCGATGTCTACCATCAACTTCAAGATCCTGTCCGCGCCGGGGATACGCTCGGCGGATTGCACCTGTCCGACTCGAAGCTCGACTTTCAGAAAATCATCAATTGCGATCTTCGTCGGTGCGGCAACGGGAGCAGCGGCTGCCGTGCCCGCCGGTGCGGCGCCTACTGCTGCGGCGGCAGCTTGCGGCGCGGCTCCTGAAGAAGATTGTCCCACGGGTGCCGGCGCTGCGGGCTTCTGTTCTTCGTGTTCCATGATTTCAATCCTTTCAATTGTTTCGGCTTTCTCGAGGCGCGGGAAGACTGCCTCGGGCTTGCCGATCTTGGTTCCGGGTTTTAGTTGGCCCCACTGGAGTTGGTCAATTCGCTGGTCCCGGAGAAGGCTGGTTTGGCCGAGCTGCTTCCAGATTTTTTCCGCGGACACCGGAATCACTGGGCCCGCTAGTACAACCGCGATGCGGACAGATTCCGCGGCAGCATAGAGTACGTCATTTAGCTTATCGCGGTGTGCGGGATCTTCAGCAAGAGCCCATGGTTTCTCGCGCGCAATCATTGCGTCGGCTTCGCTTACCAGACTCCAGATGGATCCAAGCGCATCGTAGAAAGCTAATTTTTCGTAGCAGGCGTTGGCCCTGCCCAAAGATTTCTCCGCGTTTTCAGCAAGCGGAAATCCGGGCGTCTTCGCACCGGGAGCGGCGGGAATTTGCGAGCCGCAATATTTCTCAATCATGGTCAGCGTGCGGCTGGCGAGATTGCCGAGGCCATTGGCCAGATCGGCGTTGTAGCGTGTGACGAGCGCGTCGTAGCTGTAGTTACCGTCAGCGCCGAAAACAATTTCGCGCAACAGGTAGTAGCGAAGCGCGTCCATTCCGGGTGCGCCGAAGGAATTCAGCACATTCACGATAGGCCGCGGCGGGACGACGTTGCCGCGCGACTTGCTCATCTTGGCGTTGTCCTTCAGCAGCCAGCCGTGCGCCCAGATCTGTTTTGGCAGCGGCAAGCCCGCAGCCATCAGGAATGCGGGCCAGTAAACGGCGTGAAAGCGGATGATCTCTTTGCCGACGAGATGAATGTTCGCCGGCCAGTATCCTCGGCGCTCAAAATCTGGGCCGCCGACGGCGCTGAGATAACTCGTGAGCGCGTCAAACCAAACGTAAAAAACGTGCGGCGATTCGTCGGGCACAGGAATGCCCCATTTAATCGAAGTGCGCGTGATGCTGAGATCCTTCAAGCCGCCCTGGACAAAACTTAGGACTTCATTGCGTCGCGTTTCAGGCTGAATGAAATCCGGATGCGCGGCGTAATAATTGAGCAGCGGCTCCTGAAATGCGGACAGCTTGAAGAAATAATTTTCCTCGGTGACCGTTTCCGTGGGGCGGCCGCAATCGGGGCATGGATCGCCGGGCTTCGCGTCATTCACATAGGCGTTGTCGAAAATGCAGTACTGCCCAACGTAATTCCCTTTGTAAACGTAACCATTTTCGCGGCACTGGCGGAAGAGCCATTGCACTGTGCGCGCGTGCAGAGGGTCCGTCGTGCGGATGAACTCATCGCCCTGGATGCCGAAATCGTCCCAAGTCTTCTGAAATATGTCGGCAATTTCGTTTACGTATTCGCGCTCCGTTTTTCCTGACTTCGCCGCGGCGCGCTCGACGTTTACCCCGTGCTCATCGGTGCCGGTGGTGAGAACAACGTCGTAGCCGCACATTCGTTTATAGCGGCGTATTACGTCAGCGACGATCGTGGAATACGTGTGGCCGATGTGCGGCATGCCGTTCGTGTAGTAGATCGGCGTGGTCAGGTAAAACTTGGGCTTTTGTCCAGTAGGCGGCATGGGTTGAATGCGCGTGCGCCGATTGTGCGGCTGGAAATTCGAGCAGCGCGGAACCACCTGATACTATTCTGCGAGGGAAATGGTGTCAAATGAGCGCCGCAAAGGGCGTTACGTCGCGAATTGCAAGACCAATTTGTTCATATATTTATCGTGTCGGCCCGACAGTCGCGAACTTGCCTGACTTAACCCAGAGCCAATCGCCGCCATCCGAAGTCTTTGCTGGATTTTTGATCACATACAGCAGAACCGTCTGTGGGCCGGCGCACTTGCGATAGACAACAGCCGAACTCGAACCGGATTTTCCAAACGCAAGCTCGAGATTAAACATGGGCGGCGCGTTGTCTATGCGAAGGACGCCATTGCGAACCTGAGAGGTCAGCTCCTGGATCGATCCGCCGGCATAGGTCATATGCCCGTCCACGCCGACCCCGAAAGTGTAACTTGGCGGATGATCGATGTCGTAATTCCGATCTACTGCAACCTGGAAACCGGTAACTGGTTGCATGGTACCTGCCTGAACCACGCGGAGCAGCACCGAGCAGGAATTCTGCGAAGCCGGGGCGATACTTGCGCTGGCAAAGTTATTTGCATCGTCTCCAGTTTCCGCCGCAATACGCTCTGCTTCGGTTGGTTCGCGCGGAGCGTTCGCTACGGATGCGCAGGAAGCTGGCAATGTAAACACAGACATGGGGGGCCTGCCAAAGCTTACCTGCTTCACTTCGACCATGGTCCGCATGGGGCCGTCCTTCGGCGTCATCTGCAGCTTCAGCATGAGACCAGACTTAGGATCCATCCAGATCTTAAACACTCCGTCGTTGGTGGTCGCCTGCGAAACCTTGGCGGCAATCCCGATGACGGTCTCCGTGCCCAGATCGGTCGCATGGCTCGCGCCGAGTTCGGCGTTCATTTCAGTGGAAGAGGCAAAAGGATCGCCCCAGTCGCCGGAAAAATTGCTCTTGCTGCAAGGTTCAGAGCTTTGCATTAAATCCCAAGTGATGGACGTGTGCTCTTTCAGGTCAAATAGAGCGCGGGTGTGACCGACCTGGGCACCCGGCTGCGGCGGAGGATAACTCTGCTCAATCACGGCCTTCATTCCATCCCTGTAGATCTGCATATTTTGCGCAGGGCCAAACATGCTTACAACCAGCGTGACGGAATACGCTTCCGGTGGCGGGGCGTTTTGCGCGCGGAGGCGCGGCACAGCGAAGCCCACGAGCATCACTAAACTTGTAAACCACACTGCAAATTGCCGTTCCGACATTCTGGTTTCCTTTTCCGGGCGGACAAACCCTGCAAATTCTATTTGGACGGGAAGTATACCAAAGTGATGCGGATGTCGAATTCAAAAAGTGTACGGGACCTTTGAGTGAGCCCGTAATTTTTACTTTGAGGGAGGGGTTCCCTATAATTGCAGCCTCTTCCCGGTGCAAGCCTAGTATGTAAGCAACGCAAAGGAGAAGCGTGTACCACGAGTTGGAAGCCCGCGTACGCGGCACAATCGCGAATTTTATACGCAAGCGCTATCAAGTTGACGCGGCGGTTGCGACCGAACGCCCGCCTAAACTTGAAATGGGAGAGCTTGCGTCGCCCGTGTGCTTTGAGCTGGCCAAGCGGTTGAAGCGTGCGCCGAGGCAGATCGCGCAGGAGATTGCCGCCGAGATTGGGGAGATTGAGGGCGTTGCGAAAATTGAAGTGGCCGGCGCGGGATATTTGAACGTGTACTTTGACCGGGCCGCGTTCTTTGCAAGTATATTTCGCGCGCAGCTTGACGCCGCGCAGGCAAACGCGACGAAATTGCCTGGCACGTCAGCGCAGGTCGATGCATTTAAGTCGGATTCACCGAAGACGATTGTCGAGCATACGAATATCAATCCAAATAAAGCGGCGCATATCGGGCATTTGCGAAATGCGATTCTGGGCGACACGTTCGTAAAGTTGCTGAAGTATTCAGGCGAACGCGTTGAGGTGCAGAATTACATTGACAACACAGGAGTGCAAGTGGGCGACGTGGTGCTGGGATTCATGCACGTCGAAAAGAAAACGACCGCGCAAGTGAAAGCACTCTCTCAAAAGCCGCAATTTGATTATTACTGCTGGGATCTGTACGCGCGAGTAACGCAGTTTCTCGCGGAGGAAAAGGAGCGATTGACGCTGCGTGGGGCGACCCTAAAGGCGATTGAAGAAGGCCACGGCGCGGAAGCGGAAATCGGGCACATCGTGTCCGACGCAATTGTGCATTGTCATTTGCGGACCATGGAACGGCTGGGAATCACGTACGACGTGCTTCCGCGCGAGAGCGAAATTCTTGCGCTGAAGTTCTGGGACACGGCGTTTGCACTGCTCAAAGAGCGCGGCGCGATTCATCTTTCGACGGCAGGAAAAACTGCGGGCTGCTGGGTGATGCGTCTCGGTGATGCAGCTGACGCATCGGAGGGCGCCGAAGACGCTGCGAACGATGATGCGAAGATTATCGTGCGCTCAAATGGCACGGTGACCTACGTTGGGAAAGATATCGCCTACCAAATGTGGAAATTTGGATTGCTGGGGCGCGATTTCCACTACAAACACTTCGATAGCAAGCCTGATGGCGAATGGATTTGGACTTCAACTGCGGACAATGGTGATCCGCATGCGCCGGAATTCGGCCGCGCCTACAAGGTATACAACGTGATTGACGCGCGGCAGAGCTACTTGCAGAACATCGTGTTTGCTGGTCTGCGCGCTCTGGGATTCAACGAGCAGGCAGACCGCTCGACGCACTTTAGCTATGAGGTAGTTGCCTTAACTCCGCGCTGCGCGGAAGAGATGGGCTACGAAATCTCCGACGAGGACACGAAACGCAATTATGTGGAAGTCAGCGGGCGCAAGGGCCACGGAGTGAAGGCCGACGACTTGATTGACAAGTTGCAAGCCGCCGCGCGCGCGGAGGTGGATGAACGTCATCCGGATTTACCCGACGACGAACGGCGAATTATTGCGGAGACGATCGCGATTGGCGCTCTCCGATATTTCATGGTGAAGTTTGCGCGAAATACGATTATTGCATTTGACTTCAAGGATGCGCTTAGTTTTGAGGGAGACACAGGGCCGTATTGCCAGTATGCAATGGTGAGGATCGCAGGAATCTGGCGGAAGGAAGCGGAAAGCCATTCTTCAATCGTTGACGCAAATGACAAGCAGGACGTGTCTCTGAACATGCAGCATATGTCCCTGACCATTTCTCTCAACCAGGAGGGCTTGCGGGAAATGAATGATTATCTGAAGCAGAGCGGCGGGAATGAGATGTGGGAAATGCTTCTGCTTGCGGGATCACTTTCGACGCGTGTCGAGGGAGCGCTGAAATCGCAGGAGCCGTCGTTCGTGGCGAAGTATTGCTTTGAACTCGCCCAGGCTTTTAATAATTTTTATCACAAGCATCACATTCTCTCCGAGCAAGACCAGAAAAAGAAGGAGTTCCTATTGGCGCTGTGCGACGTCGTGGGATCCCAGCTTGGGAATGCGATGGCCTTGCTTGGAATAGGTGTGCCGTCGCGGATGTAGGTCGCCGCTGTGAAACCAAAACCAAATCTAAGTCTTTCGCAGAGAAATAGAGAACACAGAAAAACCTACTTTGAATTGAAATTCATCGCGAGCTCCACAAGCGTACGCACTGCCACGCCCGTAGCGCCTTTCGCCATCCAGGGCTTTGCGTCGTCAAACCACGCGGTGCCGGCGATGTCCAGGTGGACCCACGGCACCTCGTCCACGAATTCGCGGATGAACATCGCACCGGTGATTGCACCGCCGCCCTTTCCACTACTGATGTTCTGAATGTCGGCCATAGTGCCCTTGATCATTTCGCGGTACTCGTCGTCCATCGGCATTGGCCACATCTTTTCCCCCGCTGCGCGCGCGCTGGCGAGGATGCGGTCGGTCCACGCCTGATCCGTGCCGAAGACTCCGGTGTTGATTCCGGCCAGCGCGACGACGATTGCTCCGGTGAGCGTGGCCGCGTCGACGAGGTGCGTGCATCCAAGCTTGCGCGCATAGGTCACTGCGTCCGCGAGAATGAGGCGCCCTTCGGCATCCGTGTTCATCACCTCGATGGTCTTGCCGGACATGGCCGTCTGGATGTCGCCGGGCTTCTGCGCTTTGCCGCCGGGCATGTTTTCCGTGGCGGGCACGACGGCGATAACTTTCACGGGCGGCTTCAACCGCGCGAGCGCGCGCATCGCACCGATCATTGCGGCGCCGCCGCACATATCGAATTTCATTTTGTCCATGTCTGCGGCAGGCTTGATGGAAATTCCGCCCGTGTCGAACGTGACGGCCTTGCCGACCAAACCAAGCACGGGCGCGCCGGGCGAGGAATTCGCTGGAGTGTAAGTGATGGCGATTAGCCGGGGCGGCTCCACGCTGCCCTGAGCAACAGAAAGCAGCGCACCCATTTTCAATTCGGCGACGCGCTTTTCGTCAAGCACTTCGCAAGCCATACCCTCCTCGCGGGCCATTGCCGCGGCGCGGTCCGCAAGAATTGTGGGCGTCATTTTATTGGAAGGCTCGTTTGCAAGTTCGCGGGTAAGGTTCTGCGAATCGGCAATAATCCGGCCGCGGTCAATTCCCTTCTCCGCGCCCGCGGCCCAACCGTTTAACGCCGCCGACTCCACAGGCGCTTCATTCCTCTTTCCCGTCTTGTACTTGTCGCCCTCGAAATCGGCGAGTAGCAATCCTTCTGTAACAGCTTCCGCGGCGCCGGAGTTTGCATCCGTCTCGCGTGCGATGAACGCGATGCGCTTCACTCCACGCGTCTTCAGAAAGCGCAGCGCGGCTCCCGCAAGCTTCCTTAGCTCTGCCTGCGAAAACTTTTCTTTCTTTCCCGCGCCGACAACGAGCAGGCGCTCAGCTCTTAAGCCGATGGGCGCGTGGAGAAGCGTCATCTCGAGGCTCTTCCCTGTAAGCTCGCCGCCTTTTGCGAGGCGTTGCAGAAGTCCGCCGATCAATTTATCCAATTCCGCCGCACGCCCACTAATCGGGTCATCTTCCTCGAATGCGTATGTGACGAGCGCCTGCGTTTCGATTGCCGCTGCCGCCTGCAAATCCAGTGTGATCTTCATAGAAATGTTTTAACGCCTCCGGGAACGGTAGATGGCTTCCTTCGCTTCTCGATCAGCTTCCTTGTTGCGCTCCTGGTCGCGGCGGTCCCAATTTTTTTTGCCGCGGGCCAGCGCCAATTCGATCTTCGCCTTGCCATTGCGAAAATAAATTCGCAGGGCGATGAGCGTCAGACCTTTTTGTTGAGTCTTGCCAAAGAGCTTGCGGATCTCTTCTTTGTGCATCAAGAGCTTTCGCGTGGAAAGAGGAGAGTGGTTCCACGGTCCGCCTGCGTCGTATTCAGCAATGTGGCAGTTCTCGAGCCAAAGTTCTCCGCCTCGGGCGAGTGCGTAGGCCTCGCGGAGATTCGCCTTTCCTTCGCGCAAGGCCTTCACCTCGGTGCCGCGGAGGGCCATCCCCGCCTCAAACTTCTCAAGAATCATGTAATGGTAGCTTGCGGACCGGTTCTGCGCGACGATCAGTTCGCCTCCGCGGTCAGTTTTCTTCTGATTTTGAGTTTTCTGCGCCACTACCTGCTATCTTAATCACCGTTGTTAACTAGAGCAAGCTGCCATCGTGATGGCTAGATGGCGCATCGCAATGTTGAATGCTAAACTGAACTCTCGAGCACGGCGTCTATTCAATATGGCCAAACGTTGCCTATTACTGCTGGCACTTGCCTTCGCCTCCGGTCTGTTGATTGGCTGCCCCAAATCAAGCCAGGAAGCCAGTGCTGGCCGCAAGGCTGAACAGTTGCAGGACTACGATAACGCGCTGATCCATTACCAGCGCGCGCTTCGTGAGCAGCCGGGCAATGCAGAGTTCAAATTGCGGGCGGAACGAGCCCGGTTTGAGGCCGCTAATTTTCATTTCCAGCAAGGCGTGAAGGCGAAAGATAAGGGCGACCTGCAAGGTGCGCTTGCGGAATTCCAGAAGGCTTCAGCGATTGACCCGTCGAACGAACTCGCGGCGCAAGAAGTACAGAAACTCGTCGAATTGATCGGCACGAAGCTAGCCAATCCGCCAAATACGACGCCCAAACCTCCGCCGGGGCCACGGCTCGCCGAAGGGCCTCCGAAATTGATGACGCTTTCGCGCGAGCCCGTCAACCTGCGCAACATGACGAACGAGGCAAAAATTGTTTTTGACACGATCGCCAGGCTCGCCGGATTGACCGTGGTTTTCGATTCGGATTTCGCAGCTTCACAGCGGCGCATCACGGTGAACCTTACAAATGTGACTTATCAGGACGCGCTGGACATCACCGCGCTACAGGCGAAAGCGTTCTGGAAACCGGTGACGCCAAACGTAATTTTCGTGGCGGACGTCTCAAAGAGAAAGGATTACGAAGAAGATGTCGTCAGGACCTTCCGGCTCTCCAATATCACAGCGGATAAAGACCTGAACGAAATTGTCACCGCGATCCGCGGAATTTTTAATACTGTGCAGCGCATTTCGGCCGTCCCATCGCAGAACGCCATCGTCGTGCGCGACACGCCCGACCGCGTAATGCTCATTGGGAAACTGATTGATGATCTTGATAAGGCGAAATCCGAAGTCGTGATTCAGGTGGAAGTTTTGCAGGCGTCGCGTGACCGAGTCACCGACCTGGGGATTTCGCCAAGCCAATCGAATTCCATCACGTTTGCCCCGCCGGCAACGACCAGCTCGAGCTCTTCCACCACGACAACCACACCCGCCGCGACGCTTCAGTTGAACCAGTTGAAGCATTTAGGCACGTCGGACTATAGCGTTACCCTGCCGAGCGCCACGGTAAACACTCTGCTAACGGATAGCACGACAAGGATTATCCAGGACCCCCAACTTCGCTCCGTGGACAACGTTAAGGCAAGCTTGAAGATTGGGACCCGCGTGCCGATTGCGACGGGCAGCTTCCAGGCGGGGCTCGGTGCCGGAACAGTGGGAACAGGGTCCCTCGTCAGCCCGCTGGTGAACACGCAATTTCAGTATCAGGACGTCGGAGTGAACGTGGACTTGACGCCACGAATCCTGCCGAATCGTGATGTCGCCATGCACATCCATATTGACGTTTCTTCCGTCACGGGCAACGTAAACATTGGCGGCATCACACAACCGGTAATCAGCCAGCGCGTAGTCGAGGAAGACGTGCGGGTGAAGGACGGTGAAGCCAACATCCTTGGCGGCTTCATCGAGCGCACCGAAAGCGGCAGCCTTTCCGGTTGGCCTGGATTAGGGAGTATCCCCATTCTGAGATACTTATTTGCCTCCAATAACGTGGAGCATGAATCAGACGAGGTGCTCATCGTGCTGGTTCCGCATGTGGTGCGCATGCCTACGATTACAGAGGAGAATCTGCGAAGCATCGCATCCGGTACCGATACGAATCCTTTTGTGCGCGAAGTGGAGGAGCCGATTCCGCCACAGACGACGCAGACTCCACCTTCGCCGCCGCAGGCGCCTGTGCAGGTTCCGATTCAGGTTTCGCAAACGCCTGGCGTTGCGGTGATTGCAGCGGGCCCCGGGGTTGGGACGCAACCGCCCATGGCTGCGCTGAATCCGAACGGCCCCGCGACAATAAGATTTGATCCATCGAGCATCAACTTGAAAGTCGGCGGTACCACCACGGTCGCCATCGTGGTTGAAAACGTGAAGGACTTGGCCTCGATCCCGCTCATGCTCCAGTACAATCCCGCGGTGATTTCAGTGGAGGACGTGCGGCATGGCGGGTTCCTTTCCGGAGACACGCAAGAAGCGCTGGTGCAGCGCGTTGACCAGCAACACGGCACGGCGATCATATCCGCCACGCGAATGCAGAATATGCCGGGCGTAAACGGGACCGGAACTGTTGTTGCGGTGGTGATCCGCGCCATCGCGCCGGGCGAATCCAAACTATCCATCGTTCAAGTAAACGCAAAGGATTCGGCACAGCGGCCCCTGCCGCTGGTTACGGCCGAAGGCACCGTGCGAGTGCAGTAGGTCCGGAAATCATGATGCTCCGCGTTCGCAAAACTGCAACCTCCGCCGCCGGGATGACACTGCTCGAATTGATCCTGGCCACAGGCATACTGATGGTGCTCGCCGGAGCTGCAGTGCCGATCTTGCGCGTTCAGATTCGGCGCGAGAAAGAAATTGAACTCCGCCGCGCTTTGCGCCAGATGCGCGACGCGATTGACCGGTACTACGACGCCGCCGATCGGGGGCTAATCAAGGTCGAGGTGGGAACGTACAAGTACCCGCCGGATCTGGATACGCTTGTAAAGGGAGTACAAATGGGTAGCGGTGGAAACAATTCCGGCGGCACGGTAACGGGCGAGACCGTCCGCTTTCTGAGCAAGATTCCCGTGGACCCGATGACGGGCCGTGCCGAGTGGGGAAAACGGGCGGTGCAGGACGATCCTGATTCGTCTTCGTGGAACGGCAAGAACGTGTTTGAAGTCTATTCGCTGTCGCAAGGAATTGCATTGGACGGGACGAAATATGCGGACTGGTAAGAATCGGAAACTGCAGCGCGGATTTACTCTGCTCGAGCTGATGGTAGTAATGGCCATCATCCTGATTTTACTGGGGATGGCAGCGGTGAAATACCAGCGGTCTGTATTAACTGCGCGCGAAGCCGTGCTGAAAACAAACCTGCGAGCAATCAATGATGCAATCGAACACTATACGATGGACAAACTGGCCGCGCCACAATCCCTGAATGACCTTTTGAAGGATTACCTTCACGGGAACGAACTCCCAATAGACCCCATCACGCAAAAGGCAGATTGGGTGCCCGAAATGGATGACGTTTACATAAGCCCAGACCAGACTTCAAATGGAATTACCGGTGTGCATTCCGCATCGCAAGCGATTTCGCCGACTACGAATACGCCTTACAGTTCGTGGTGAGCACAAGTTTCTCTACTCACCTTCTGACCCATCCGATTGCGTAAGTTCTGCAGTAAACCCCATAAAAAGGAAAAGGCCGCGTCATTAGCGCGGCCCTTGGAATCTCATAATGGTTGCGGGGGTTGGATTTGAACCAACGACCTTCGGGTTATGAGCCCGACGAGCTACCAGACTGCTCCACCCCGCGTAAGAATCATAGCGGATGGGTGGGGATGCGTCAAACGGGGCGATAATGGGGCCATCCACACTGCTGACCTTTTTCTGTGCTGAAGGACAGGCAGGCTTCTCCCTCCAGATGCCTCAAAATAGAAATACCCCAGCACGATGAATGTGCTAGTACTCAAATCCTTCTCGGAAGTGCGCCGCGCTGCGCGAATCGCGGCAGTGTACGCGCTGCTATGTCTTGTGGTTCTCGCAGCCGGATATTTTCTCCGCGCGCTGGATTTCTCAATTGACCCATTTCTGTGGTCAGCTACCCAAGTCATCTCGTCGTTTCTGAGCTTCACGATCGCCGCAAACGTACTCGTACGCTTCCGGGGCACGCGCGACCGCGGCGCGTTGCTGCTCGGGCTGGGATTTATCATCCTCGGCCTGATTCAACTCGGGGGCGTGGCCGAAATTTACCACCACCTTGCCGACGGCCCCGCACAGCTCCGCGTTCCTCTCACTTGGATGGTGGCGCAAACGCTTCTTGCTTGCCTCGTGCTCTCCGCCTACGCCGTCGAGAAGCGCTTGCCGCGTCCGCGCGATCCGAATCGTGACGTGCTGGCGACGCTGGCGATTGTTGCCGTGGCCGGATATCTGATTACCGTCGGTTTCCTGGCATTTCCGCACGAGCCGCCCATTCATCCGCACAGCCGGTTTCTGCCGCGCCCGTGGGACTTGCTCCCTGCCGGCCTGTACATTCTGGCAACGGTACGTTTGAGGCGTGGGCGCGAGCGGTTCCGCTCGGCATTCGACTACGCACTTATCTGGACGGCGGTGATGAACGCCGCCTGTCAACTCCTCGCGTCGCAATCGGTGCGACTTCTTGACGCGCCTGCATCTGCCGCGCAACTACTGCACGTCTCGAGCTTTGCTGTGCTTCTCGGCGCAACATTGGTCGACAACTCGCGCCTATTCAGCCGGTCGCAAGATCTCGCCACAAGTGACAGCCTCACAGGTCTCGCCAATTACCGGAGGCTCGTGGATGTATTGCAAGCCGAAATCGAACGGTCGGGCAGGACGCACAGGACGTTTGCGATACTGCTGATGGATCTCGATAAATTAAAGACGATCAATGACCGCTATGGACATCTGGAGGGAAGCAAGGCTCTTTGCCGTATCGCAGAGGTATTGCGGCTGCATTGCCGCTCGATAGACGTTGCGGCGAGGTATGGCGGAGACGAATTCGCGCTGGTGCTTCCGGAGACGGACAAAGCCGCCGCATTTCGCGTGGCTGCCCGCATTCGGGCGCGATTAAAAGAAGACCCGACGGAGCCGCGTCTCAGCGTGAGCATTGGTGTGGCGGCGTTCCCGAAGAGCGGGGTTACCGTCGAGCAATTGCTCGATGCTGCCGACAAGGCGCTTTATGAAATGAAAGCACGAACAAAACCGGAAGGGACACCGTCGAGGGAAACTTCAAAACCAGCCAACAAAGCGAATTAACCGTGCATCACGGGGGTCGGTGACGGGCCGGCGCCAGATACCTTCAGTTTGCGCAACTTCGTCCTTAGTCTTTGCGCGTCAAGGCCGGCGGCCAGGCAGACCTTCGGAAAATCCTTTTCGTCGTTGAATAGATAATTCTCAGCTTCGCGTTGCGATCGGAGCGGCCCCGAAACCCATTCCGAGACGGCGCGCGCGATTACCGCCGTCCAGAGTCTTTCTTCTCCCAACTGCTCCAAATTAATGTCAACCATCGAGTACATTTAGCCCCCTCAATGCGACACAGCGAGCAACGGTACTTTGAAATGCAAGAATAGGGCCAATACAACAACAAAGTGGATTAAAGGCGGGCACCTAAAGCGTAGCAACGCAAGTACTTGTGAGATTTAGAGAATGTGATTTGTTTCCACGATGGCAACACCATGTTCATGCGCGAATTTTTTACTGCAAGCGTAGCAATTTGACACTGAGCCTAAAACGGAAGCTCAGGAATTGCCGCTCCATCCTTACGCGGATCGGAAGCTCCGTAGTTGACATTGGCCGTGAAATCACGCATTACGGCCTGGCCCCCGCCGAATGTATTTGAGTAACCGTTGTGCATTTTCAGGACGTGGCCCTTTGCCTCCAGCTCGGCGCGGACATTGCCGGGGATGCGGTTCTCCAAGTCGAGTTCGCAACCGGTAAACTTGGCCATGGTGAAGCGCGCAGCCTCCATCGCAAGCTGGATGTTCTGCTTGAAATCCACGACGTGCGAAACATATTGCGCGTGGGCCTGCGCCTGGTTCCAGCCACCCATGATGCCGAAGGCGATGCGCACGTTCTCATGCTCCATAAATGCCGGGATAATGGTGTGGAGCGGACGCTTGCCGCCTGCAAGAACATTCGGCGATTTGTCGTCAAGGCTGAAGAGGCCCCCGCGGTCATGGAGAACGAATCCCGTGCCCTGCGCGACGAGTCCGGAACCGAAGCCTTCGTAATTGCTCTGAATCAGGGAGACCATGTTGCCGTCGCGATCCACGGTGCTCAGGTAAATGGTGTCGCCTGCAGGAGGCAGCACAGGGCCGGCAGGCACCGCGCAATTCGCCTTGTCCATATCAATTAGTTTCGCGCGCTCCGCGGCATAAGGCTTCGCCAGCATTCCCATCGCGGCCTTCATTACGTCCGGATTGTTGCGCGGCTCGCCGATGTAGTGCTGGAGGTCGGCATAGGCGAGTTTCTTGGCTTCGATCATCATGTGCAAGGTGCGCGTTTGGTTGAAGGCAAAATCGGGTCCGCCAATGGGAAACGTCTCCATTATGTTTAACATTTCAAGCGCGGCGATGCCCTGCCCGTTAGGGGGCAATTCATACACAGTCCATCCGCGATAAGTCGTCGAAAGCGGCTCGACCCATTCGCTGGAATATTGCGCGAGATCGTCGAATGTCATCACGCCGTCATGCTTCGCGGATGTCTGCACAATGCGCTTGGCGATTTCACCTTTGTAATAGGCGTCGCGCCCGCCCGTGGCGATCTGGCGGAGTGACCATGCCAAATCCGGATTCTTGAATAGTTGCCCCACGTGCATGGGCTGGTCGTTGTAGAGGTAAACGTGCGACGCCTCGTCGTCCTTTCGCAGAACCTCCAAGCCTGCAGGAACAGCCCAAGTATTCGCGACCCACTCCGAAACGTTGAAGCCCTGCTCGGCTACGTGGATTGCTGGGGCAAGGACTTCAGAGAACTTCTTCGTGCCGAATTTGTCGAGGAGCTTTTGCCAGCCGTCCACAGCCCCGGGAACGGTGACGGAATAGATCCCGCGCTGGGGCATGGATACGATTCCCTTGCCTCGCAGTAGCTGCGCATTGAGAGCAGCGGGCGCGGGCCCGCTCGCATTCAATCCGTAGAGCTTGCCGGTTTTCGCTTCGTAATAAATTACGAACAGATCGCCGCCAATTCCATTCGACATCGGCGCGACCACGCCCATCACTGCATTCGCGGCAATCGCGGCGTCAATCGCGTTTCCACCGCTTCGCATCATGGCGACACCTGCCTGCGCGGCCAGCGGAGATTCCGCGGCCACGATGCCGTCCTGTGTGATGACCATCGAGCGCGCTTGCGGCCGGTCCGTCAGAGCAGCCGGCGGCGCCTGCGGCGGATTTTGAGCGCCACCCCGCTGGCCAATCATTGCGAGCACCGCAAGAATTGACATTCCAAAACAAAAAAAACGGATTGTGCGTGATCGCATGGCTTTGTGAAATTCCTCCTCGCGGTGTTAAGGGCGATATCTCGCATCATCAGACAAACCGGCACGCGTCGTTGTGAATCCTTCAATACAACATTACATTTCCGGGATGCATTTCAGCGATGCAATTTAGCCTGATTCGCTGGATTTTCAAAATGATTCCCCACGGAAGTGGCCATTGAATGGCAAGCCTCCGATTTCTCAGGTATCTCGCCAGCCTATACAATAGAATGACTGATTACATTCGAGCGCCCGGAGAAAGCAAAACGAGTGGCGAAACCGGAACATCCACAGACACCGCAGTCCAGCGAGAAAACAGCCTCGCAACCTCGCGCGACTTCGCCCGGTGCTTCGCCCGCACCTTCGTCCAAAACTTCGCCCACACAAGATTCCTTTCGCCAATCATTGGATCTCCTGGCTTGCGCTGAATTCAGCGACCCCTACTCCGTGCTCGGGCCGCATCCCGTTCACAAATCCAGGGGCAGCGGCCTCGCAATTCGCGCGTTCTTTCCGGATGCGGAATCTGTACTTGTGGTGCTCCAACCTCAAGGTGTCGCGGCCACTGGTGAAATTCTCGCCGCGGGATTCCCAGCGCAACGCATCCATTCTTCCGGAATATATGAGGCGATACTTCCTGCGCCTGCCGCAGCCCGCGCAATTCCCGGCGGATATAAATTTGTTGTGCGCACACCGAATGGAGTGACGCGCGAAGTACAGGACCCCTACAACTTCCCTCCCCTGCTCACCGATTTCGATTTGCACTTGATGGGCGAGGGCACGCACTACGAGAAGTATGCAAAGCTCGGCGCGCATCCCCGCGAGGTTGCCGGCGTGCGAGGAGTTAATTTCGCCGTCTGGGCGCCGAATGCGCTTCGCGCGAGTGTGGTGGGCGATTTCAATCAATGGGACGGCCGCGTCAGTGCGATGCGTCCCCGCGGACAATCGGGCGTGTGGGAGATATTTCTTCCGGACGCCACTCCCGGTTCCATTTACAAATACGAGATCCGCCCGCGCGGCTCAGCAGCGCCGATTCTAAAGGCCGATCCCTACGCAACTTTTGCGGAGCTGCGCCCGCGCTCGGGCTCCATTGTCTTTGATCTTGCCGGATATTCCTGGTGCGATGACGCGTGGCTCGCTGCGCGCACGAAACGCGACTGGCTCGCCTCGCCCGTTTCTGCTTACGAAGTGCACGCCGGCTCGTGGCGCCGCAGAGTGGAAGAGAGAAATCGCTGGCTCACCTACCGCGAACTTGCCGATCAACTCATCCCATACGTGAAGCAACTGGGCTTCACGCACATCGAGCTGCTGCCGATCATGGAGTATCCGTTTGACGCGTCCTGGGGCTACCAGACCATCGGTTACTTCGCGCCCACCAGCCGCTACGGAACTCCGCACGACCTGATGTACTTCATTGATCGCTGCCATCAGGAAGAGCTCGGCGTGCTGCTCGATTGGACTCCCGCGCATTTTCCTTCGGATGCGCACGGGCTCGGCCTTTTCGACGGCACCCACCTTTACGAGCACGCCGACCCGCGCCAGGGCCGCCATCCGGATTGGGGCACGCTTGTATTCAATTACAGCCGCACCGAGGTGCAAAACTTTCTCATCTCGAACGCGCTCTACTGGATCGACAAATTCCATTTGGACGGCCTGCGCGTGGACGCGGTGGCCTCGATGCTCTACCTGGATTACTCGCGCAAAAAAGGAGAGTGGCTCCCGAACGAATACGGCGGGCGCGAGAACCTCCCCGCAATCGCGTTTCTCAAGCGACTCAACGAACTTGTTCACGCGCGATTCCCCGGTGCGATGGTGGTGGCGGAAGAATCCACGGCGTGGCCCGGCGTATCGCGCCCAACTTACACGGGCGGGCTCGGCTTCACCTTGAAATGGAACCTCGGTTGGATGAATGACACGCTGCGCTATTTCGCCGAAGACCCCATCAATCGAAAGTTTCACCACAACGAGCTCACCTTCTCGATGCTCTACGCCTTTAACGAGAATTTCGTCCTGCCGCTTTCGCATGACGAAGTGGTGCACGGCAAGCGTTCTCTGCTTCACAGGATGCCCGGCGACGAATGGCAGAAGTTCGCCAATCTGCGGTTGCTCTTCGCCTATCAGTACGCACACCCCGGGAAGAAGTTGCTATTCATGGGTGGGGAAATCGCTCAGCGCGATGAGTGGGACTTTGACACTTCGCTCGACTGGCATCTGCTGGAATTCGCCCCGCACCGTGGCGTGCAGAAACTTGTCGCCGATCTCAACCGCGTCTACCGCGCCGAGCCCGCGCTGCACGAGGTGGATTTCGACTGGCACGGCTTTGAATGGCTGGATGCAAATGACGCCGACTCGAGCGTCCTTTCGTTCCTGCGGAGCGCAAGCGATCCAAAAGACTACGTAATCGTTCTCGCCAATCTTACTCCCGTGCCGCGCGAAAATTACCGCATCGGCGTCCCCCGGGCCGGGCGATTCCGCGAAATCCTGAATACGGATTCCGCCGCTTACGGCGGCACGAATATCGGAAACCTCGGCACTGTTGCCTCCGACCAAATTCCGTGGCTTGGCCGCGAGCATTCCATCAAACTGCGCGTGCCGCCACTTGCCGTCCTCATCCTGAAGCCGGAAAAACCCTGACACTAGGTTGCGAGCGCCTCCAAGCTTCTTCGGAACCCTTCAGGAAAACCCTTGAAGCCGCAAAAGCATCCGAATGCTTGTGTCTGACTCCGGCCCCACCGTGCGTTCGACCATCAGCGGAATATGTCCTGGAACTTTTGGGCCATCTCCTGCGTATTAAGAGACAAGCCCCCGGGGAGGGGGCAATCAATGAATCTTCGATCTTCTTTGAAGCGACTGGCCTTTGGCGTCTTGGCTCTTTTTGCGGCAGCGCTGGTGGTTTCCGCCATTGTTCGCGCACAAGCGCCGCAGAGCGAACGCTGGCTGCACGTGCGTGTGGACAGCACCGACGGCAAATCCGAAATGGCGCGCGTGAATCTGCCGGTATCACTCGTGGCAATGATCGTCGCCAATGTGGACCACGACCAGCTCCATCACGGCCACATCAATCTTGGCCATGGCGATCTGAATGGAGTGGACCTCCGCGCCATCCTCGACGCAGTGCGCAACGCACCCGACGGAGAATTCGTCACCGTGAAGAAACAAGGGGATGACGTCCGTGTTGCCAAGGAAAAGGGATTTTTGGTCGTGCATGCGACCAAAACAGACTCTTCGGATCATCATACGGTGGAAGTTCGCGTGCCACTCACGGTTGTGGACGCGATGGTCGCAGCCGGCGGACAAGATCTCGATGTTGCTGCCGGCCTCCGCGCAATGGCTGCGCATGGCGATACGGATCTCGTCTTCGTGAACGACGGCCACCAGACCGTGCATGTTTGGCTCAATTCAAAGAATACCCAGGATTGAGTCGCATGCATCCAGGCGGTGGACCGGCCAAATATTTTGCAAATTGAAATGGGGGCGGTGCTGTTCGGAGGCTGGCGCCGCCCAGGGCAGCGCCGAATCGGAGAATAAAATGCTCGCAAAGATCGCGATGGGATTCTTGGTGGTCACTGGAATGGGCACGGCCTACATTTGCCAGGACGGCTTTGTCCACGTGCGGGTCGAGGAATCGCGCGAAGGCGGCAAGAATGTGCATTTGATCCTCCCAGCCGAGCTTGGACCGCTCGCTGCACATCTCGTGCCCCTTGGGCACCTGCGCAACGCCGAGCGCGACTTTCGCGCGGCGCTGCCCGCGCTACACATCACTGCGGCGGAGCTGGCGAAACTCCCCGACACGCTTCTCGTCGAGGTCATGGACCAGAAAGACCACGTTCGCATCGCGAAGGTTGGCGATGGGCTGGACATTGACTCGGAATCGCCTGAAGAGCATGTGCACGTTTGGGTGCCGCTGCGCGCGATTTACGACACCGCGGACGCGCTCGAATCACGCCTCGGCAAGAATTAGTTCGATATCGACACACCATGGGGGCAGGTCTGTGACCTGCCCTTGCCCCCTCCACGCTTTCCCCCGCCGAAACTTTCCATTTACCTGCCCTGCAGCTACGCTGACAATTCCTTTTCGGATGCCTAAATGTGGCGGATAGCTAAGCGCAAATCGCTAATGTTTATGCGGAGTGTGACGCTTGTGAGGGATGTGACGGCTATTTCGGAGGTGGGACCGAATAGCTCGTCCACGCGCTTCTGCAATTCTTGAGTGTTTTTACAGGCATGACCAATTTCAAGTAGCGCAAGACAGAATTCTCTCCTGTATTAGACCAACTTGAGACAGATCAAGTAACACCTTGAGGGTTAGGAGATTTCCAGCAGTATCGCCTGTTCGGGCCCATTCTTCCCAAAGCACTTTTATCCGTCACACCCTCACACACCAGTGTTTATGCGGGTTCCAGGCGCCTAGCGAATCCAATTGTGAGGGATGTCTGCAAATAGCCCAAGCATCACAATAGGCCGAGGCGCGCCAAGACCTACTACTTTCCAGGGATAAAATAGACCTCCTCGAACATGGACCCCTTCTCCCATCCATGCCGGTGGAGGATGCCCTTCCCGTTTTCAATCATTGTAGGGTGCCCGCAGAGGTACGCCGTGGTGTCCTTGCCGGAGAGGCCCCACGCGTCAGTATATTTACGGACAAGATCATCCACCCGGCCCGTTTCACCCGTCCACTTCGGGTCCTCCCACGGACGGCTGATGGTCGCGACATAAGTGAGCCACGGAGCCTCCTTCGCGGCGCGTTCCATCTCGTCGTGGTAGCCGAATTCCCACGAGCGGCTCGCGCCATTCAAGAGATACAGTTTGTGTTCGCCGCCAAACTGGCCCTCTTTGAAATCGCGCAACAACGTGCGCACGTAACTCACGAACGGCGCAATTCCGGTGACAGTGCAAAGCAACAGGTGTTTGGTGTGTCCGCTCTTCTTATCGAGGATGAATCGGCCCTTGGCGACTTTGCGGAATGTGAGCGTGTCTCCGACCTTCAATGGATAAAGCTTTGGAGTCAGCTCGCCTTGTGGGACCAGTTCGATGAAGAACTCGACCTCTTTTTCATAGGGAGACGAAACGATGGAGTACGCGCGCTCGATGTGTTTCTCGGGCGCTTGGAAGCCGAGCGTGGCGTACTGCCCGGGCGCGTAGCGAAAGTCGCCGCCGGGGTCCACGCGAATCTTCCAAAGGTCCTCGGAGAAATCTGCGCGCTCGACGATCCGTGCGCGGTAAAACTTGTCTTCGGCTGGCGCCATATGGTGTCACCCAGGTCGCGCGCGCCCATCCATCCTTGCGGGCACAGCGCAAAACAAAAAGGCGTCCGCAATGGCGGACGCCCATTACTAGATATAGCTGAGTCTCAGTTCGTTCGAAACCTTGTGCAATCTTCCTCCAACAGAATGCTACAGGCCCGGTCCGCGACCGCGCATCATGTCTTCCATTTTTATAGGAGTGCCGGTGATGTGCGATTTTGCGTCGGTGATCACCTTGATGAGCAGCATGTTGCCGTTTGTCCCCGTAGCCTTGACCACCGCCCACGGATACACTTTCGGAGAAATCCAGAAATCGCCCGAGCCGTCCTTCTGGCGGAAGTGTTCGCAGTCAAACGTGCCGGCAGGAGTGGTGATGCTTTCGTTGCCGACACGCTCGGAATTGGCGCGCGCGTCGGCAAATGCTTTCGCCGGTGGGGCCATTCCACCGCCTCTGCCTGCCATCATTCCCATCATCTGCATTGATATTTCCATCGGCGGCTGTCCGGGGGTCTGCACAACCATCTTGGATACGGTAACTTGCTCGCCGTCTTTCAGCATCAGTTGCTGCATCGCCGTCTGTCCGTCTTTCGAGTCCATCAGGAATTCGAGCCAGAAGCCGTCTTTGCCGTCAACAGTTTCCTTCTTGACGATGGCAATCTGCATCTCTTGCTTTGTGCCGTCCTTCTGGACCATTTCGTAGGCCGAGCCCGCGCCAACAATCGGATTCCAGATCCCGTTGAAAGTGGGCGGCGCCATCCCCATCCCCATGCCGCCACGCTGTCCCAGCAAAGGAGCCGCGGCCAAGACGAGCCCCGCCATAAACAGACCACCTGCGATTTTCCTCATTCAGTCCTCCGCCTGGATTTGAAGACCTCTTGTCTCAGAAAATGGGCGCTCTAAAGATCGAGGCCCTGCTTGTTCTGCATTTGTTTAAAGTCAAAACTGACCTTGAGCGCAGTCTTCCCAGCCTGGAACGTAAAATCTACGCCCTTTTCGTCCGGCGCAAATGGTGGCTCGCCCGTGGCCGTCTTCTTGTCAAAGATAAAAAAGAGAACGGCGGGTTGGCCCGTCTGGGTTCTTTGAATTGCGACGCGAGATGGAGCGATCTTGGCCTTCGTGTCTTTCAAAACGATGAAGGCTTGCGCTTTGAGTTCGTCCTCAGTGGACCGGGCAAACGCCCTCATGTTCTGGCTCTGCACCATAATTTGGTAGGTATCGGAAACCGTGTCTAGCCCTTTTCGCGTTTCATCCGCCGAAGCCCCTGCCAGTTCCCTGTGACGAGCCAGGGCCTCGCGAATGGTGCTGGACGAGAACCAACTCACAACGAAAATTGTCTCTGAACCCGCCGAAGGCATACCTTCCACAGGAGTGTTCCTCGCGGTCCTGCTCCCAGTCGTCGTCTCGCCAGAGGCACCGCTACTCATGCCGGAGTTATCTGTCGGTCTGGTGACCGTCAGATTTCCCTCCATCCGTCCACCTGTATTCATGCCGTACTGAATCTTGTGGGACCAGGGAGAGTCCTGCAATATTTTTTGCACGTCCTTCTCATCCCAGTTCGCAAAATCCTTGTCCTTCCACGGATCATTCGCCAATGCGGCTCCAGCAACCAAAATGACTGCCGCGAAAATACCAATCACTCGCTTAAACATTGTCGTCTTCCTCCTAGCCAATCCAATTTCACCGGCCGCCAAGACCGCTTCCGTAATCGGGAATCGGAGTCTCCAAGGCCAGAGTAATTTCCCGCTTAATCCCAAATTTGTTTAGGGCCGGCCGTTTTTGCCAACGCACACGGCGCCCCTCATCTATTTTTTATCAGTTCTGGTGGAAGAGCGCAACGACTTTGCTGGACTACGCGTTCTGAACCGTACCGCGAATCCTGCCGTATCCCGCTTCGCTTACTCGTAAGAAAGCGCCTCAATAGGATCGGCTTGCGCCGCGCGGTATCCGGGATACAACGCTCCAAGACTGGAAGCGGCGATCGCAAGAAAGACGGCTCGCGCAACCCACGCAGCATCAATCCGAATCTGCAGCGTCGGCGCGTAGTAACGAAGCACCACGACAGCACCGAATGTGATAATCAACCCCAATGCGGCGCCGAGAAGCGCCATCATTGAAGCCTCCGCTTCAATCAACCCCAGAATGCTCATCCGTGAAGAGCCCAGCGCCTTCAGGATGCCGATTTCGCGTGTGCGCTCAAGCACCATCGTGTGCATTGTGAGAAGGACCACCAGGAAGCTGATGGCCGTGCCGAGAATCACGAAAGACCGGATGAACGGCGTCAGCTCAGGGAGATTTGACGAGGTCATGAGCGTCATGTATTCGGCCATCGTGCGGATGCGGTAGCCGGGCAGCATCGTTACCAACTCGGAGCGGGTCGCTTCCGTGTCACCCTTGCTGCGGATGTAAAACAACGACACTCGTTTATCCGCGCCGGCAACGTCTTGAGCGGTGCGCAGCTGAACAAAAAACCGTGCTCCCTTCCCATGCACGACGATGCCCGCGAGGCGAAATGTGTGATGCATCAGCTCGATGCTGTCCCCGACGTGCAGGTGGCGCGCCTGCGCGACGAGGTCATCAGCGAGTGCATCATCGGGCTGCTCGAGCCCGTGTCCCGCCAGAAACTGGAAGCCCTTGCTCAGTCCTTCGAACCGCGGCTCGTCAATGCCGTACACAACATTCAGATTGCGGGTGTCCATGACGATAAGAACCGCGGCAACCTCGTCAACGGAGGCAATTTTTGCAATTCTTTCGCCAATGGACTCCTGCATGTTCGCGGATGAAAGCGCGAAAAAGATTGAGGAATTCGGCGGCTGCACAAAAAGATCCGCGCCCACGCCTTCGGCACGTTCACCTAGGTCCTTGAGAACGCCAGAGGTAAGCCCCACAATCAACAGAACGAGGATAACTTGTAGCGAAACCGCAACAACGCTTAGGAGCGAACGCAACGGCCGCGCCTTCATGTTGCTCCAAACCATTTTGGTACGCGTGATGCGATGGAAGGATTTCGCTGGCATGTGTCGGAATGCCCTTCGCTAATCTAACATCTGCATTGATGCCGGTCAAAAGACGCTAAACTTCTCTCTGAACCTGGGTTTTCAACAGATTTGTTGAAAACCTTGTGGAAATGCCGTTCGAAAACCCGCTAAGGGCAAATCTCAGCATGACTTAAAGCTGTTTGCACCAGAACAGTGCAAATTCCACGCATTCAGTCATGCATTTGGAATGCCAATCTGGTCTTAGGGAATCAATTCGGGAAAAAACCTTCATAAAACCGACGGACTTGGTTTGAAAAGATACTCAGAACCACTTTGGCGGTCGTTCGAGGTGAACCTTGATGGTTTGCTCATTTTCTGTCGTGTCATACCATTTGCCAAATGATTTCCAACCATCGGCCACCACCTGAACAAGAACCTTTCCGCGAGGAATATCAGCGGCGATGGCAACGCCTTCCCGATTTGTTTTGATATTCATCTCGATGTGCTCGTCCTTTCCCATCAGATGCTTAATGTCGTAACGGATATATACGCTGGCCATATCCAATGGCGAAGATTTCTCACCGGTGGTGACTTCAATACGGAGGCGCGTGGTTGCGGTGGAATCGGGTTTCAGGTTGTCCTTATTCGGGTCTTTGGCCTGCGCGAAAAGAACTGATCCAAAAAACGCGGCAGCAAACAGCACAGCGGAAAGTTTCCTTACGCAACTGACTGCATGGAAACGCACGCTGGCTCCTCCAACCATTTTGACGCTCTCCGGCGTTGCCGGGTGGCCTGGCGTTGAATTGACTGCCGGGCGCTGCTGCGCTAACTTCAATCGGCACACGGCGGCGACCCAGCAAAGTCTCACCTACTCATACGCCAGCCCGCGCCATTCTGCAATCAGAAATAAATCGCCGTGAGATTGCCCGCGGCAAGCATAGGGGAGGAACGCATGGGTTTTGCGACAGATGCTATCCACGTTGGGCAGGAGCCTGACCCTTCAACAGGATCCATCGTTCCGCCAATCTACCAGACCTCAACCTACGTGCAGACGGAGCTCGGTAAAAACAAAGGCTATGACTACGCGCGGACGAATCATCCCAACCGCAAATCCTTGGAGCGCTGCGTCGCCAAATTAGAAGGCGGATTGACGTCATATGTTTTTTCGTCGGGCATGGCTGGAATTGACGCGGTATTTCGCCTGCTGCGTCCCGGCGACCATGCCATTCTTTCACAAGCCGTTTATGGCGGAGTGGTGCGCCTGACAACTCAATTCCTGGTGCAATTCGGAATGGAATTCAGCTTTATCGACACCTCGTGCCTCGAGAATGTCTCCAAAGCGATCCGGCCAAACACGAAGCTGCTGTATGTGGAGACGCCAACGAATCCCACGATGATCATCACGGACATCGCGGCAGTGGCAAAGCTGGCGCGCGAAAGGAATATTACCCTCGCCGTAGACAACACGTTTCTAAGTCCTTATTTGCAGCGGCCCATCGAGCTCGGCGCGCATATCGTGGTTCATTCCATGACGAAATATCTAAACGGCCACAGCGATTGCACCGGCGGCGTCGTAATCCTGACTCGTCAGGCAGATGCCGACAAAATTTATTTCCTGCAGCGCTCCGCGGGCAGCGGTCTTGCGCCAATGGATTGCTTTCTTGTGTCGCGCGGAATTAAGACGCTCGCGGTCCGGATGCCAAAGCATGATTCCAACGGACTGGCTGTGGCGAAGTTTCTCTCCGAGCACCCGAAGGTAAAGCGAGTTCTCTACCCCGGATTGCCATCGCATCCGCAACACGCGGTTGCGAAAAAGCAGCAGCGCGGCTTTGGAGCGATGCTGTCATTTGACCTCGGCTCATTCGAGGCCTGCAGAAAACTGCTCAATCATGTCAAGCTTTGCGCGCTGGCGGAAAGTCTTGGCGGCGTGGAGACGCTCATCTCGCATCCCGCGACGATGACCCACGCTTCCGTTCCCGCGGAGATGCGCCAACAAATTGGTATCACCGACGGGCTTGTGCGGCTCTCCGTGGGCATTGAGGACGTCGAAGACTTGATCGCGGATCTGGATTTCGCGCTTTCCAAAGTTTGATTTGCCAAAGTTTGATGCGGAGGTTGGCCTAATGCATACGAATCGTTGGCTTGCAATTACTGTAACGATTGCGGTCTGCGTGGCGGCGGTGTGGCTGGTCGTCCCCCAGGATTCGATGCGGGCCAATTCGCAAACCGCGTCGCAATCAGCCGTTTCGCCGGGAACAGTAAAAGCTGTTCACAATCCTGCGCCGGATGACCCGCGCCTCTTAAGCGCCTACCGATTCGAGCGAGGAGGATGGATTTACGTCCATCTGGAAGGAACGCCCGCGGAGATTGGCTATCAGCACGGCGTTTTGCTTGCGCCTGAAATTGCAGATGCGCTGAACGCGTACCGCATCGGAGCAACACATCAAACGAAGCGTAACTGGGAATTCTTCCGCAAGACCTCGCGCGAAGTCCTCTGGCCGCACATCGAGCAGGAGTACCGCGAGGAGTTGCAGGGAATTGTGGACGGACTGCACGCGAAGGGCGTGGAAGCAGACTTGGAGGACGTCGTTGCGCTCAATGCGTTTATGGAAGTGCCCGGCTACTACGTCCCCTGGCTCAACACAAAGACGCACGCGCAGAATGCGCCGCGCCTGACCAGCCCGGGGAATTGCAGCGCGTTTGTAGCCACCGGGAGTTACACGAAGGCCGGCGGGATCGTAATCGCGCACAACAACTGGACCGACTATTGGCAAGGCGAACGCTGGCGAATTATTTTCGACATCAAACCGAAGAATGGGTTCCGCATGATGATGGACGGCTTCCCGGGCGTAATCGCAAGCGATGATGACTTTGGCGTGAACTCCAGCGGGATCATGATTACGGAAACAACGATTTCCCAATTCAAGGGATTCGATCCAAATGGAGTGCCGGAATTTGTTCGCGCGCGCAAGGCGCTGCAGTATTCCACTTCGATTGACGACTACGTGCGGATTATGCTCGACGGAAACAACGGCGGGTACGCGAACGATTGGCTGCTCGGCGACCGCAAGACCGGAGAGATCGCGCAGTTTGAACTTGGATTGAAGGACCATAAAGTGTGGCGGACGAAGGATGGCTATTACGTCGGCTCGAATTTTCCCAGCGATCCGAAGCTCATGGCAGAAGAGACGGATTTCAAGACTTCGGATACGAAGAGCTCAGCCAATGCGCGCCATGCACGCTGGGAGCAGATCATGCAGGCCTCGCGCGGGCAGCTTGATGTTGCCAGCGCGCAACGATTCCTTGGCGACCACGACGATGTAATTCTCGGCAAGCGCAACCCGGACGAGCGGACTCTTTGCGGGCACACCGACACGTCGTCGCGCGGCATACCCCAATGGGAATGGGGCGCTTTCTACCCCGGCGGCGCCGTGCAGGGAAAAGCGATGGACAGCCACATGGCGGAATCGCTCAGCTTTTTTGCGCACACGGGACACCCTTGCGGCGAAGATTTCCTTGCGGAACCATTCCTAAAAGCGCATCCGAATTTCGAATGGCAGCGGCCGATTCTGCGCGACATGAAAGCTGGTCCGTGGACGGAATTCCATGCTGGAGATAAGGCTGGGAAGTAACAATATCGGCGGGGATTATTCGACGCTCTCGTTCACCCAATTCAGGTAGGCTCGCGATCCCGCAACTACGGGCAGCGCAATAATTTCAGGAACTTTGTAGCTGTGGAGACGGCGGATTTCGCGTTCGAGCTTCGCGAAAGCTTCCCGCGTGGTTTTCAGGATTAGCAGCACTTCCCTTGCCTTCTCGACCTTGCCTTTCCAACGATAGATTGAGCTGATCGCAGAGCCGCAGACGTTGCCGCAGGCGGCGAGGCGCTTCTTTACCAGCGAAGATGCGATGCGGCGGGATTCGGCTGATGAAGCGCACGTCACTAGAACTACGATTGCGTTCACTTTACGAGGCATCCTTGCACTCCTAAAATGCTCCTGCCAGGCGAATCAGCCGTTGCATCTTGCGTCACGCAGGTAACCGAGCAAATCGCAGCGCCACACACGCGGCAAGCTACAATACCGCGCCAGGCGAAGCCTATGCCAGCGTCTCCCATACATTTCGGCACATCCGGTTGGCGGGCAATCATCGCGGATGAATTCACGTTTGCAAACGTGCGGGTCGCGGTGACGGCGATCGCCGGGCACGTGCAAAAAAACGCGAAGAAGCCGGTGCTGATCCTCGCGCACGACACACGATTCTTTGCCGAAGAATTCACGCGCACCGCGACCGCGATTCTGCAGGAGCACAAAATCAAGGTGCTGCAGTGCGACGGCCCCGCGCCGACGCCCGCCGTGGCGCTCGAGATCCGCCGGCGAAAAACATCCGGCGCAATTAATTTCACGGCCAGCCACAATCCGGCCGCTTATAACGGCTTGAAATTCTCGGGCCCGGACGGTGCGCCGGCCATGCCGGAAGTTACCCGCGATATTGAAGCGCGCGCGGCAAAGCTCGATCCCCGCAAATTTGCGAAGATGCCCGGCGAGCAAACCCATGCCGACTCCGCGCCCGAGCAAATCTCGTTGCAGCAGGCGTATCTTGCGCGGCTCGGAGAGCTTGTGCGCTTCGGCGTGATTGCCAAGAGCAAGCCGCGCATTGTTTACGATGCCTTGCACGGTTGCGCTGCAGGGTATCTGGATCGCGCGCTTGCCGAACACGGGATTCCCTGTCACGCAATCCGCACGGAGCGCGATGTGCTTTTCGATGGCACCGGGCCGGACGTGACCGAAGAAAATTTGCCGCCGCTGCGCAAATCTGTGCTTGATCAACACGCAAAAATTGGCCTGGCGACCGACGGCGACGCCGACCGGTTCGGAATTATCGACGCTGACGGAACTTGGATTTCACCAAATCACATTCTTGCGCTGCTCTACGATTATCTGGTGGAAAGCCGCGGATGGAAACTCGGCGCGGGGCGCAGTGTGGCGACTTCTCATTTCATTGACGCAGCGGCGCGCTATCACAAGCAAAAAGTCTTTCAAACGCCGGTGGGTTTCAAATACATCGGCGAATTGATTGAGCAGGACAAGATTGCGCTAGGCGGAGAAGAAAGCGCGGGGCTGAGCATCCGCGGACATGTGCCGGAGAAGGACGGCATCCTCGCGTGCTTGTTGGTGGCGGAGATGATTGCTGCGCGCGGCGGAGCTACTTTGTGCGAGCAGATTCGTGCGCTCTTCAAAAAAGTCAGCGCGGAGTTCTGGCCAATCAGAACGAATTTGCATTTGACCGCAGACGTACAGGCGCGGACCGTGGCTCGCCTGAAAAAGAACTACAAGGATTTTCTTGGGCGGCAAGTAAAGAGCCTGGACCGCACCGACGGGCTAAAATTCGAGTTTGATGACGGTTCGTGGGTGCTGATGCGCTTGTCGGGAACGGAGCCGCTGCTTCGCTTGTACACAGAAGCCAGCTCACACAGGGAGTCAGCTAGTTTGACTGAGGAAACACGCCGTTGGATCTATGAAGAATCCGTGGTAAAGAGGAAGTAGAAAATGAAGCGACAAAAAGAGAAGCCGTCATTTCTGCGACGCAATTTGCGGACAATTCTTGGCCTCGCGATTCTTGCGATTGCAATCCACGACGTCTTCGGCCCTCACGGATCTATCGCCATGCGCCGGACGCAGAATGAAATCACGCAACTGACTGCTCAGATCCACCAACTCAACGCAGAGAACCAATCGCTTTCAGATGAAGTGAATGCGTTGCAGACCGACCCGCGTCTGATCGAGCGCATCGCCCGCGAAGACATGGGCCTGGCCAAGCCGAACGAATATATTTTCAAGATGCCCGCGCCGACGGATGATCCTCCCCAAAACGCCCCCGCAAAGAAAAAACCTTAGCCTTCCTCAGACTTGCTCGCCTGCTGTGAATTCAGACCTGCGCCGCGCCCTTGCGCGCCTTAAAACTTGTTCGCACAAGTGAAAGCAAAACCATTGAGGTGAAAATTATGAGCAGGCCAACTGACGCAGAAAGTATGGATTGTGTGTGCCTCTCCATGATCGAGAGTCCCGTATAAACAAAATTGATGTGCACCCAATAGACGAGCAGCGACGTTTTCCCCATTTGAACCAACGGGCTGAAGCCCCGCAGCCCCGGCCCCCATCGGCACCAGACGTAGGAGAGCCACAAGATTGCCAGGAGTACTCCGACTCGAATTAGGAAGAAGCTCGGGCTTGTGTGCCAGAAATCATATTCGGCATAAAGCTCAAGCGGTTGCGCGGCGGCCAACAATGCAAATCCGGCAATCGCAGTCCCGGCTGCGGCGACCAGACGGAGTGCCTTCGCCTGCTGCGCTCGTGCCCAATCCGTAATCAAGAAAAAGCCAACGGCCAGGCCGGCGAATGCGAAACCGGCCCAAGGGAAAAATGGAAAGAGCCATGGCTGTGGCTTGTCAAAAATGTGGACGCCGTTCACATAGGATTCCAGAAACCACGGAAGGAATCGCGGCCGCCAGGAGTTGTACAGCGGAGGCGTGACGAGAGAAATGCCCAGAGCAATTCCTGCGGCGGTCCAAATCATTTTCGTGCGGAACGCTGGTGAGTTGGCCGCCGCCCCGATTTTTCCAACGCACCAGCACATCACCCCCATCGCCATTATGCTCGCGCCAATCATGTTCAATATGTCCACGCGGAGCAGATCCGTCCAAGGCGCGGGAGGATGTCCCTGCCCCAGCACGAACATTTGCAAACGGAACAAAAGCCCGAGCGCAAGTATTTCCCCGCCGCGGCGAATCGTCGCGCGCGCGATCTTGCCAGCCGAAGCGCCACGCTCGCGCATGCGGTCGGTCGTCATGGCCAGCGAAATGCCGGCAAGAAACAAAAACAACGGCGCCGGCAGCGTGCCGCCGAGTTGGGACAATTTGTCAAAAGTCGACTGTTTGGCGGCGGGGCTGAGCCACGAATCGTAGCAATGCGTCTGGAACATCATCAGGCATGCGAAGCCGCGCATCCAGTCAATGTAGGCGAGTCGTTGTCTGGCGTCGGCGGGCATTGGCGTCATCGGAAGTTGCGTTAGACTATCGCGTGATGGCCGATTCACGCCAGTTGCGATTTCTGCCGGCGCTCGCCCTTTGGGCAGCGCTCGTGAGCACAGGCCTTTTCTACGCCGTGTGGCTGGGGTACGGCGGCCGCGCGCTCGCGTTTATTGCTATCACGTTTGGAGCGCTGCTCGCGGGCGAAATTCTTCCGGGCGCGGCGCGAGTGACGGAAAGTTTGCAGCGCTTGCTTCCGGCGCCCGTTGCATGGCTGCTCGCCGCGCCGATTCTCACCGCCTATGGCTGCTACGCAATCGGCACGGGCAGCTCCGCGGGATGGCGCTGGCTGCTGGCCGTTGCATTTGTGCTTGTGCCGTTGGCTCTGCTCTCGCTGCGCGAAGCTGGCCAGCCCGGCTGGTACGACTACGCCGCAATCGTCGCGATCGCGGTCCCTGTGAAGCTGAAATGGATCGCGATGCTCTGGCCTTATCCCGACAACAAACTGGCGCACACGATGTCCATCCTGCTGGCGATGAACATTGCCGTTGCGGGATTTCTGTTTGTGCGGCGAATCGGCGAAGTCGGCTATGCGTTTGCATGGACAGCCAAACAAACATTCGCTGTGTGCGCCGGAATCGTCGTGATGATGGTCGTGGCAATTCCCGCCGGCCTGGCGTTGCGCTTCCTGCATTGGGCGCCGGGCCACGCGGGCTGGGCGTCAATGCCGCTTGTGGCGCTGGGAATTTTCTTTTTCACCGCGTGGCCGGAAGAGTTCGTGTTTCGTGGGTTGCTGCAGAACATGCTCTCGCGCACATTCAAAAGCGGAAACGCCGGATGGATTGTCGCGTCGGTGCTATTCGGGCTTTCTCACATCGCCAACGGGTTCTTCCCCAATTGGAAATACGCGTTGCTGGCAACATTCGCGGGATTCGCTTACGGCTGGACGTGGCGTAAATCGGGAAATATATTCGCGTCAGCTATTCTGCATTGCGTCGTGGACACCGTATGGCATGCGCTGTTTACGTGAGACGAGATTATCGGACGACGCCGCTAAGCGGGCTCGACGCAGTAGCGTAAAGTTTCTTCGGGATTCGGCCTGCGAGATGTGCCTTGTGTCCGGCTTCGACCGCGGCGCGCATCGCTTCGGCCATCAGCACGGCGTCTTGCGCTTCTGCAATCGCGGTGTTCATCAGCACGCCATCGGCGCCGAGTTCCATTGCAACAGCCGCGTCGGATGCCGTGCCCACGCCTGCATCAATAATGAGCGGTACTTCCGTGATGCGCTCGCGCAGGATGCGAAGATTCGCGGAATTCTGAATTCCCATGCCCGAGCCAATCGGCGCGCCGAGCGGCATCACCGCGGCCGCGCCTGCATCCACAAGGCGGCGAGCGACAATCAAATCATCGCTTGTGTAAGGCAGAACCGTGAATCCTTCCTTCGCGAGAACCTCAGTCGCCTGAAGCAACGCGGCAGTATCCGGGAAAAGCGTCTGCTGATCGCCGATCACTTCGAGCTTCACCCAATCGGAAAGCCCCACTTCTCGCGCAAGCCTCGCCGCGCGGATAGCCTCGTCCGCTGAATAACATCCTGCTGTATTGGGCAGAAGAAAATATTTTGCGCGATCCAGATAATCGAGCAGCGATTCCCTCGTCCTGTCCGTAAGATTCACGCGGCGCACAGCCACAGTGACCATGTCCGCACCCGAAGCTTCAATCGCGCGCGCCATCTCCTGAAAGCTGCTGTACTTCCCCGTGCCGACAATCAGTCGCGATTGAAACGCGCGGCCCGCAATCACAAGTTGATCGCTCATAGTATTCTCCGAAACAATTCTACCGCCGCGCGGGGTGGCGTCCAAATCGCGACGCGGCTATTCCGCGGACGATGGATGCCCGATGGGCCGCGGCTCTTCCACATCCCCATATAACTTCTCGATGATTGCATCGTAACGCTGCCCGATAATTCGCCGCTTGAGCTTCATCGTGTAAGTAAGCTCGCCATTTTCAAAACTGAAATCCTGATCGAGCAGCGCAAATCGCTTGATGGTCTCGTACGGTGCGACGTGCGAATTGATCCGCTCCACTTCGTTGCCAATGAGTTCACGCACCCAGACGTCACGGGCAAGATCCGGTTGCGACGCGAATTGGCGCCCTTCCGCAGCGGCTGCGTCTTTCACTCGCGCGAAATTGGGAACCAGCAGCGCAACAATGAATTTTCTGCGGTCGCCTACAACGCACGCGCCCTGGATGTACGGGCTCATCTTCAACTCGTTCTCAATCGGCTGCGGCGCGACGTATTTTCCGCCCGCGGTCTTAATCAGTTCCTTCTTGCGATCAGTGATGGTCAGGTAGCCGTCCGCGTCAAGATTGCCGATATCACCGGTGGCCAGCCAGCCATCTGGAGAAATCGTCGCGGCGGTTTCCTCCGGGCGCAAATAGTATCCCTTCATCACATGCGGTCCGCGTGTAAGGATTTCGCCGTCCGCCGCAATGCGAACCTCCACGTTGGGAATCCCCCTGCCAACTGTTCCAACCCGATTTGCCTCCACCCGGCTGACAGTGATCACCGGAGAAGTTTCCGTTAAGCCGTAACCCTGCAGCACGGTTATGCCAACAGACCAATAGAATTCCGTCAACTCCTTTGCCAGCGGCGCGCCGCCGGAGATGAATTCGCGGAGCCGTCCGCCCAGACCCGTGCGAATTTTTGTGTATACGAGCTTGTCCGCAAGCCACCAGCGAAGTTTCAAGGGGGCGGGCGCGGGCTTCTTGTATGCCTTCCAGTCCACAGCGGTGTTGGCAACACGCAACGCCCAATCAAATATCTTCCGCTTTGCTCCGGTTTCTTTGTGGCCCTTCTCGATGATGTTTGCGTAGAGCTTTTCAAACACGCGCGGCACGGCTCCGGCAAGCGTGGGCTTCACTTCCAAAAGCGCCTGCGCAACTTTTTCCATTGCGTCCACATATGCGATGCTCACTCCATTAAATAAATAAACGTAGCCGAGGGTCCGTTCATACACGTGAGCGAGAGGCAGGAATTCTAGGGCCGTATCGCTCGGGCCGTAGTCATTCCTTACAAGCGAGTCCGTCGCATTCGAGGAAAGATTCGAGTGCGTCAGCATCACACCCTTCGGCTCGCCCGTGGTGCCGGAGGTGTAGATGATCGTTGCCAGCGTTTCCGGCGAGGGGTCGGCGGCACGAAGGCTGTATGCAGAGATGTCGGCGTCGCCCGCCGTCGAAATAAGCGTCTCATAGCGCAAAGCGTCGGAACCATAATCGGTCTCCGCGTCCGCAACGACGATGTGCCGGACCGTTTTCAGTTGCGAGCGGCACGCCATCAGCTTCTCCGCTTGCTCGCCGCCCGCCACAAACGCGGCAACCGCGCCGGAGTGATTCAAAATGTAAGTCATGCGCTCGCTGGATTCGCGAAAATAGATGGGCACGTCGGCGGCGCCGAGCCCCAGGATCGCGAAATCGGCGATGTGCCATTCCGGACGATTCGCGGCGAACAATCCGACGCGGTCGCCGGCACTGACGCCCAACTCGCCGAGTGCGCGCGAAAGCCCTGCGACGCGCCGGAGCATCTCGCGCGCTGGAATTTGCTCCCACGCCGAAGGGCCGCGAAACATTTGCGTGCTCGGATTGTTGAAGCGCTCCAGCGAGTCGAGAAATCTGCGAGTTAGAGTGGGGTAGGCCACGGTGTCTACGAATCCCGAATGTATCGCACGGGCGCAACCAGCGCAACGCACCTTCACTGTAGCCCGCGAAACGCCCCTGCGCTAAGATGGCGTCTGCGGCAAAACAATGGCTCCGATAAACACAACCACCGAGACCGGTTACCAGCCCGTCCGCGCGCCACGCGGCACGCAGATTTCATGTAAAGGTTGGCAGCAGGAAGCCGCTCTCCGGATGCTGATGAACAATCTCGATCCGGATGTTGCTGAGCGCCCCGAGGATCTCGTGGTTTATGGCGGCACGGGGAAGGCCGCGCGCAATTGGGCGTGCTTCCGCGCAATCGTAGATTCTCTCCGCGCGCTTGAAAATGACGAGACACTGCTCGTGCAGTCCGGCAAACCCGTTGCCATTTTTCGCACCCACGAATATGCCCCGCGCGTGCTCATCGCGAATTCAAATCTCGTAGGCCACTGGAACAACTGGACGCATTTCGGAGAACTCGAGCGCGCCGGCCTGATGATGTACGGCCAGATGACCGCCGGTAGCTGGATTTACATCGGCACGCAGGGCATCCTCCAGGGCACCTATGAAACATTTGCGGCGGCCGCGCGCAAACATTTTGGCGGAGACCTCGCCGGAAAACTGGTCGTCACCGGCGGCATGGGCGGCATGGGCGGCGCGCAACCTCTGGCTGCAACTCTCAACGGCGCGGCTTTCCTGGGAATTGAGGTGGACCCCGAGCGCATCAAGAAGCGTTTGCGCACCGGATATTGCGAGGTTATGGTCAACGACCTCGACGAAGCGCTCCGCATCCTGAAGAATGCGGTGCGCAAGCGCGAACCGGCGTCCGTCGGCCTCGTCGGAAACTGCGCGGATATTATTCCGGAGCTTGCAAAGCGCGGCGTCGTGCCGGATTTGCTTACCGACCAGACGTCTGCGCACGATCCGCTCAATGGCTACATTCCGAAGGGTCTTTCCGTCGAGCAGGCCGCGGAATTGCGTAAGTGCAATCCCGATGAGTATCGCGACCGTGCGCTCGATTCCATCGCCGCGCATGTGCGCGGCATGCTCGAATTGCAGAAATTTGGCGCTGTAACGTTTGACTACGGCAACAACATCCGCACGTTTGCATTCGAGCGCGGCGTCACGAACGCCTACGATTTCCCCGGATTTGTACCGGAGTACATCCGCCCACTTTTCTGCGAAGGCCGCGGACCGTTTCGCTGGGCCGCGCTTTCGGGCGAAGGCTCCGACATTCACCGTACCGACAAGCTCGTGCTCGAAATGTTTCCGCACGATGAAGTGTTGACGCGCTGGATTCACCTGGCGCAAAAGCGCGTTAAGTTTCAGGGATTGCCCGCGCGGATCTGCTGGCTCGGCTACGGCGAGCGCGACAAGTTTGGATTGGCGCTGAACGATCTTGTCGCCCGCGGCGAATTGAAGGCGCCGATTGTGATGGGCCGCGACCATCTTGATTGCGGCTCGGTCGCATCACCTTTCCGCGAGACTGAAAAAATGCTCGATGGCTCGGACGCCGTGGCCGATTGGGCGTTCCTCAATGCCCTGCTCTCCACAGCGAGCGGCGCGTCCTGGGTGTCTATCCACAACGGCGGCGGCGTCGGCATCGGCTACGCACAGCATTCTGGGCAGGTCACTGTGGCCGACGGCACGAAGGAGATGGCCGCGCGCATAGAACGCGTGCTGACCAACGATCCCGGGATCGGCGTCGCCCGCCACGCCGACGCCGGCTATCCCGAAGCGATCAATTTCGCGCGCAAACATTCCGTGCGAATTCCCATGCTCTAAGCCAAGTCCCAATGGGATCGCATGCACCAATCTGCGGCCCTCGTACATCTAAGCATGGTGATTGAGAATTGCGCGAGTGGAAATTAGGGAGGACAAAATGATTGTTGTTACTGGAGCCACTGGAAATACGGGGAAAGTTGTCGCGGAACAATTGCTGGCCGCTGGCGAAAAAATTCGTGTGATTGGCCGCCGCGCCGACAAACTTCAACAGTTTGTAACCAAGGGAGCGGAAGCGTTCGCCGGAAATGTGACCGATACGGACGCCATGACGCGCGCCTTCACCGGCGCCGCCGCCGTTTACGCCATGATTCCGCCCGATCTGAAGACGCAGAACTTGCGCGCTTACGATGCATCGGTCGGCGATTCCATTGCCACCGCACTGGAGCGCAACGGAATCAAGCACGCCGTCGCGCTCAGCAGCGTCGGCGCGCAACTTCCGGAGGGCGCCGGGCCGGTCAGCGGATTGCACCATTTTGAGCTGCGCCTGAATCGCGTGCCGGGATTGAATGTTTTGCACGTCCGGCCCGGTTACTTCATGGAGAATTTCTTGATGACCGTTCACGTTTACAAGACAATGGGTTTCTTCAGCAGTTTGGTGAAGGGCGACGTGCCCGTCCCGATGATCGCGACGCGGGACATTGGCGTGCGCGCGGCGGCCGAATTGCGCGCGCTCAACTTTTCCGGCCCTCAAACACTGGAGTTACTTGGCCCGCGCGATGTCACGATGGAAGAAGCCGCGCGAATCTTCGGCACCGCCATCGGCAAGCCGGGACTCGGCTATATGCAGGCTCCAGGCATGATGGCAAAGCCGGCCTTGCTTCAAGCCGGGCTCTCCGCGGACATGGCCGACAATTTCATTGAAATGTCGAATGCGGTGAATGAGAGGCGGATGGTCCCTCTCGAAACGCGAAGCGCGAGAAACACTACTCCGACCACGTTCGAGAGCTTTACCGCCGAGGTGCTCGTGCCCGCGTTTAAAGGACAATCCGCTTCGGCATAGCGAGAAATCTGCCACTCCGCCAATCAAATGTAGTTAAACAAACAGAACTAATCTCTCATCCTGAGCGATAATATCTCCGCTGTGTCAAAAGCCATTCTTATAACCGGGTGCGCCGAGTTGCTCTCGCTTCGCGGCGCAGCTCCGCGCCGCGGCCGACAGTTTGGCGACCTCGGCATCATTCGCGATGGCGCGCTGCTCATTCGCGATGGGCGCATAGCTGTCATAGGTCACCGCAAGGATTTATTGCGAAGCGGCGCCGCCCGAGGCGCGACGAGGCTTGACTTCGGCGGCCGCACGGTTCTCCCCGGTTTTGTGGACTCGCACACACACCTTGTTTTCGCCGCCAGCCGCGCCACAGAATATGAGCAGCGCATCTCCGGAGCCACCTACGAGCAAATCGCCCGTGCGGGCGGAGGAATTCTTTCTTCGGTGAAGGCGTTTCGCGCGGCGAATCCTCTGGCGCTGAAGGATCGCGCGATAGCGGCGCTGCAGCGCATGGCCGAGCACGGCACGACGACTGTCGAAGCCAAATCCGGCTATGGCCTCAACGCGAAATCAGAATTGGCAACACTGCGCCTTCACCGCGAACTTGCTCTCCACCAGCCCATCGGCATCGTCTCCACTTTTCTCGGCGCGCACGTGGTGCCGGCGGAATTCCGCAAGCGACGAAATGGGCCTGATGAATATGTCGAATACTTGTGCCGCAAGCTGATCCCGCAAGTTGCGAGCGACGGCCTCGCGGATTTCTGCGACGTTTTCTGTGATCGCGGCGCGTTTTCTGTCGCGCAGGCGCGCAAAGTACTCACCGCCGCGCGTGCCTGCGGCATGGGCATTCGCATCCACGCCGACCAAATCACGCGCACGGGCGCCGCGCGGCTCGCCGTTGATTTGCACGCGGCAAGCGCGGATCACCTCGAACGGATTTCATCAGCGGATATCAGAGCGCTTGCCAAATCAAACACCGTCGCAACGCTCCTCCCCGGCTGCCACTTCCATCTCGGTATTCCGCAGAAAGCGCCGGCGCGAAAACTCATCGAAGCCGGAGCCATCGTCGCCCTCGCGACCGATTTCAATCCCGGCACCAGTCCCACCCTCAGCATGCCGATGATTCTTTCGCTCGCGTGCGATCAGTTGCGGATGACGCCCACCGAGGCCATCTCCGCCGCAACAATCAACGCAGCTTATTCGCTCCGCAAGCACGCAAACATAGGATCGCTCGAGGTTGGCAAGTTTGCAGACTTAGCCGTGTTCGATGTGGCCGACTACCGCGAAATCCCGTACTATTTTGGTGTAAACCTTTGCGTGCTCACGATGAAGCGTGGGAAAGTGATTTACGCTCGTGCGGGTTCGGGTTTGCACTGAAGCGAAATTCAGGAAAGTCTCACCAACTATGCGCCGAATTGTCGAATGCGTACCGAACTTTAGCGAGGGGCGTGACGTCTCTAAGATGGAGGCGATTATCTCCGCCATGCGCGAAGTCCCGGGTGTCGCCATACTCGACCGTGAATCAGACGCCGACCACAACCGGATGGTTGTGACACTTGCGGGAGAACCGGATGCCGTCGCCGAAGCCGCCTTGCGCGGAGTTGGCAAGGCGCAGGAATTGATTGACCTCACGCAACACACCGGCGCGCATCCGCGCATGGGCGCGACCGACGTGGTTCCCTTCATCCCCATCGAGGGAGTAGAAATCGAGGACTGCGTCGCGCTGGCCAAACGCGTGGGACGCGAAATCTGGGAGCGCTATCAAATCCCCGTCTATTTTTACGAGGCCGCTGCGGAGCGTCCCGACCGCACGAACCTCGAAAATATCCGCAAAGGCCAGTTCGAGGGTCTGCGCGAAGAAGTCCAGATGAATCCCGACCGCGCGCCCGATATCGGCGAACGGCAATTGCATCCCACCGCGGGCGCAACGGTAGTGGGTGCGCGCAAATTCCTCATCGCATACAACGTCAACCTGGATACGCCGGACGTGAAAATCGCCAACAAGATTGCCAAGGCCATCCGATTCTCTTCGGGTGGGCTGCGCTACGTAAAGTCCATGGGAGTTAAGCTGAAGTCGCGTGGGCTGGCGCAGGTTTCCATTAACTTGACCGATTTTGAGCAGACCCCGATGCACCGCGTGTTCGAAATCGTGCGTCGCGAAGCGGAGCGCTATGGCTGCAGAATTGTCGGCAGCGAAATCGTGGGGCTAGTCCCCAAGAAGGCCCTGGAAATGGCCGCGGACTTCTTCCTGCAACTTGAAGGGTTCAAGGCTGAGATGGTGTTCGAGAACCGGCTGGCGGCGGCTTTGGCTGGCGCCCCCATGGAAACGAGTGGCACTGGCAAGTATGCGTCACTGGCGGCTCCCTTGCTCGATGCAGTCGGTGCAGCCACGCCTACTCCCGGAGGAGGCTCTGTAGCAGCCCTGGCGGGCGCTCTGGCGGCTTCTTTAGGTCAAATGGTGGCAGGCCTTGCCCGAAAGAAGAAATCCCACGCGGAGCACGTTGACAAGCTCAGCGCGGCCGTCACCCAGCTCGAGCAGGTCTCAAGGGCGCTCGCCAATGCGATGGACCTCGACGCCGCTTCCTATGACGCTGTCCTGACCGCTTACAAACTGCCCAAAGACACGCCAGAAGACGACAGCCGCCGGGAGGCTGCAATCGCCAAGGCTCTTTCCTTTGCCTCGGAAGTCCCCATGGGCGTCGCCGAACTGGTATCGAAGCTGTATGAGCAGTTGGGACAACTGGAACCCATCACGCCAGCGTCTATGAAGTCAGACCTTCAAGTTGCACGAATGATGGCAGTCGCGGCGGCGCATGGCGCGCTTGCAAACGTGGAGACAAATCTGGAATCGCTTACGAGCAGGGATTTTGTGATCGAAATGAGATTTCGCATTGCAGCCGTTCACGCGACCCTGGCCCCGCGTCCGGTTGCCGCAGCACATTAAATTTGTTCACTAGTTTTCTGAGGGGGAATTCATGAAATTACGAAGGATTGCAGTCACGAGCGCGCTTCTGTCGCTTGCATTAGTTCTCTCAACGCTCGCGCCTCGCGCCCACGCCGGGTCGCTCAGCACGGATATCATCGGTCTGTTCCCCAGCACCGTCGGTGAATTTGCTTACGCCGACCTGCGCCAGGCGCGCCAGTTTCCGTGGTTCGCCCAGTTGAAGGAGCAGATGCTCCCGGCGCGATTCAAACAGTTTGAGCAATTCCTCACCGCCGCCGGAATGGATCCGAACCGGCAAGTTGAAGAAATTGCCTGGGGCCTCGTTCCGACGACCATGGGGCAAGGCGCCATGGCAGGGGTGCCATCTGCCGAGCAAATTCTGGGGGTCGCGCTCGGTCAATTCCAACCGGCTACCGCGGAGGCCTATTTCAAAGCTCAGAAGACGGCAAGTATCAAAACGCATGACCACACGCTATATGCTATCGGCGGTGGGGCAGGAGGCGCTGAAGACCTCTACCTGCTTTTCCTGGATCCAAGCACCGCGGCATTCGGGCAGCGCGCGACGCTCGAAAAACTTCTGGATGTGCGCGTCGGCCTCCAGCCAAACCTGGTTCACAACGATCAGATGTATACCCTGATCAACCGCGCCAACGGCCGCGGGGTCGTGTGGGCGGCGCTGAATCAGGGTTACACGCGGCTTGCCCTGCAGCAACTTGTGCCGGCAACCTCACAATTCCCCGAGGCCGGAAATCTTATGGCCAAGATTAGGTCGCTCGTGATCAGCATCCAATCCGCAAATGGCGTGCAGGCCGACTTCCAGGCCACCTGCGCCACTTCGGATGACGCCAATTCGATGGGCAATCTTTTGACGGCAGGATTCATGTTCATGAGATATCAGGCCACGACGACGCATGATGACGGTCTCGCCCAACTGATTGACGGCGCGAAAATCAATCCCTCAGGCGATCAACTGGGAATTACGATTGGGCTTACGAACGAGCAGGTGGTCGCACTGATACAAAATAAGACGTTTGCCTTCAAGATGTAGAGGGATATCCTGCGGCTTCAAACGCTAATGTTTCTTGCGCGCGGGCGAAAGGTTCTTCACTAACTTCAGGCGGATGGTGTCACCGGAAGTTTCAAGCGCCACTGAATCCAGTTTCCCCGCCAACAACGCGCGAATCTTTTCCCCTTTTTCCGGTTTTGCATTATCTCCGCGAAAAAGGAGCATGGCTTCAATCTTTCCTTTGGGCGCGGCAATCGACATTTGTACAGGATTGCTGTTTCGAGAGGGATTGCCGAACACTTCGTGGAAGGCATCCTCAAATGCCGCCACAAGATTGGCCCTCGCGCCTTCGTCAAGGCCGGCGGCTTCGGCGAAATGATTTACGGCCGCCGACACTGCGGCCAGCAGCCGCGGGTCGCCGGTTACCGTGAGCTCTAACTTACCCGCTTCAGTCGGTTCCAATGCCCACCACGCTGACTTCGCATGCTTCCCGGCACTCCGGGCAGTAATACAATCCGTCCATACATAACCGGATTTTGTACACGCCCTTGCAGATAATGCAGTAGCGATCGCACTTACAGTCCTTCTCCGGTTTGTCGCAAACCGCACAGACCACAAGTTCGGCCACATTCGCCTCCCTTTTCACTTTATACGAGCGGTTTCACGGCGACAAGCCGCAATTTCGCGCCGCCTGCAGGCGTCAAACCGAGTTCTCTAAACCGTTCTACACCCTATGCAATGGTAAGCCCATACATCAGTCCGTATTCTTGACCGTCGAACGCAAGGCTGCTATAAACAAACGCTTGTTTGTCTATAAGATTCTCGCCTGGAAGATCTTCTTAAGGGCAATTTAACACCGGAGGGTGCATGTCGGTTACCGTCAATGAGTGGGTCTGGTTCATCATGGCCGTGAGCGGCGCTTCGCTCCTGATGGCCTTTGTTTTCACGCGCCAAGTGCTCTCAGCGGACACAGGAACGGCGCAGATGCAAGAGATCGCCGCAGCCATCAAAGAAGGCGCCCAGGCGTTTATGAAGCGCCAGTACAAGACGATCTATGCCCTTAGCGTCGTTCTGGCCGCGTTGATTTATGTGTTTTATTTGAAGAAGGGCGGAACCATCGCCTTCAAGATGGTCGTCGCATTCTTCACTGGCGCCATCTGCTCCGGGCTGGCGGGGTTTTCCGGGATGTTCGTCTCAATCCGCGCGAACCTGCGCGCGGCCAGCGCTGCTCGCACAAGCCTCAATAAGGCGATGCAGCTTGCACTGCGCGGCGGCGCAGTCACTGGCCTGAGCGTTGTGGCGCTTTCCCTGCTTGGCGTCGGCCTGATTTTTATCGCCTTTGGTGGAATGCAATACCCGAAGGAAGTGCCCTACCAGATCGTCGGCTTTGGGTTTGGAGCCAGCTTCGTCGCTTTGTTTGCACAGCTTGGCGGTGGGATCTACACGAAGGCCGCTGATGTTGGCGCGGATCTCGTTGGCAAAGTGGAAGCAGGCATTCCCGAAGACGATCCGCGCAATCCCGCGGTCATCGCGGATCTCGTCGGCGACAACGTGGGCGACTGCGCCGGGCGAGGTGCGGACCTCTTTGAGTCCACCGCAGCCGAGAATATCGGCGCGATGATTTTGGGCGTGGCGCTTTACCCCATATTCGGCTTGTTCGGAATATTTTTCCCCCTCGTCGCGCGCGCTTTCGGACTGCTCGCATCCATCATCGGCATCTGGTTCGTGAAGCTCAAGAACGAAAACGAAGACCCGATGGCCGCCCTGAACCGCGGCTACATGATCACGTCTGTGCTGGCCATCGGCGGGTTTTATGTCGCCGTGCGATTCCTTCTTCAAAACAACTTGTGGTTTTTCGCCGCCGGCATCATCGGGGTCTTAACCAGCTATCTCTTTGTCTGGATTACGCAGTACTACACCGAATATCGCTATCGCCCGGTGCAAAGCATCGCGCATGCGAGCCTTACCGGCTCCGCGACGAATATCATCACCGGCCTGGCCGTGGGAATGGAATGTACGGCGCTGCCGGTTCTCGTAATTTCCGCGGCAATCATTTCTTCCTATTATTGCGGCAAATACGCGCTTCCCGGCGTCTACGGCAGCGGCTTGTTTGGCACGGCCATCGCAACGATGGGCATGTTGAGCACGGCCGCCTACATCCTTGCGATGGACACCTTCGGGCCTATCACGGACAACGCTGGTGGCATTATTGAAATGTCCGGCGCGCCCGAAGAAGTCAGGAAGCGCACGGACCGCCTGGACTCCGTTGGCAACACAACCAAGGCGTTGACGAAGGGCTACGCGATCGGCTCTGCGGCGCTCGCGGCTTTCCTGCTCTTCTCCGCATTCCTCGATGAGATTACGAACCTCGTGCAGCAGAGGACCGGTGATCTCACTTATCGCTTCGAGCATGTGGACCTCAGCAAGCCCGTAGTTTTTACCGCGGCGCTGATTGGCGCGGGACTCGTCTTCCTCTTCAGCGCGTTCGCCATCAAGGCAGTCGGCAAAGCCGCGTATTCAGTGATTGAGGAAGTCCGCCGCCAATTCCGCGAGAACCCCGGCATCATGGCCGGAACGTCCAAGCCCGACTACGGCCAGTGCGTGGACATCGTCACAAAAGGCGCGCTGAAAGCGATGGTTGTTCCCGGACTTCTTGCCGTTGCCGTTCCGGTCGCCGTCGGGTATACGTTTAAGTTCTTCGCCACTGCCATGGACCCGACCATCGGCGCCGAAGCTGTCGCCGCGATTCTGATGGTCGGCACGATTGTCGGTATTCTGATGGCTACTTTCATGAACAACGGCGGAGGAGCCTGGGACAACGCCAAAAAATTTATTGAGACCGGACAACTCGGCGGGAAGCGGTCGGATGCTCACAAGGCCGCCGTGGTCGGCGATACCGTCGGCGATCCGTTCAAAGATACCGCCGGACCATCGCTCCACGTCTTAATCAAACTGCTGTGTACCGTGGCGTTCGTGATGGCGCCGCTGTTCTTGTAAACACAACTGTTCTATCGAAACGCATCGCCTCCGCGGAAATGAAAACGGGGTGGACTCGAGTGAGCCCGCCCCGTTTGTTTTCGCTGATGCTCATGACGGCCTGATTCTTTACAAGATGGGAGAGGCTGTTCGGATTCCAGACTTCTGATACGTGGGATGAGAAGCAGGCTTACGTGGAACTTATAACTTCGTCCTGCGCAAGAATTTCGCTCACCTTGGCGAGCAAAGCCTTGTTTGAAAAGGGCTTGGACAATATCTGCGCTTCCGACGGCAGGTTCGCCTGATCCTTCGGTCTAAATTCAATATAGCCGGTCATAAACAGAATTCGCATTTCCGGCCGGGATTTGGAAAGCTCTTTTGCCAGATCCGCCCCGTTCATTCCGGGCATCACCACGTCCGTTATCATTAAATGGATTTTCTCTTGGAATGCTCCGGCGACCCGGAGGGCATGCAATCCGTTTGCAGCCGTCAAGACCCGGAATCCGCCGCTCGTCAACTGGTTGGCGATCAGATTGCGAATCGCATCTTCGTCCTCAACAAGAAGCACCGTTTCCGACGTAGTAGCTGCACTTTTTTCAGGGCTCGCCACAGCCGAAACCGATAAGGGTTCGACCACCTCCGGAAGCAGGATCTTGAATGTTGTACCCTCACCCAAAATGCTGGCCACCCATACATATCCGCCGCTCTGTTTAACGACGCCATAGACCGTCGCGAGGCCCAGCCCTGTTCCTTTGCCCTTTTCTTTTGTGGTGAAAAATGGCTCAAAGATGTGCGCTTGCGTTTCCGCCGTCATCCCGGTCCCTGTATCGCTTACGGTCAGCTTTACGTACCTGCCGGGCAGAACGTTGTATCCCATGCTGGTGCAGAACGCCTCTTCCAGTTCGTCGTTGGAGGTCTCAATGGTGAGCTTGCCGCCCCACGGCATCGCATCGCGGGCGTTCACCGCCAAATTCATGATGATTTGCTCGAGCTGGCTTTGATCAACTTTTATTTTCCCGAGCGCCGGCTCGAGTGTAATACTCAACTCGATGTCCTCACCGATCAAGCGCCGCAACATCCTCCCCATATCACCCACAACAACGTTCGCGTCCAATATCTTGGGTTGCAGAACCTGCTGTCGGCTGAAAGCGAGCAACTGTCGCGTCAATCCAGCGGCGCGCTGTCCGGCTTTCTTGATTTCCGCCACGTTCTTTATCATGCGGTTGTCTTCCTTCAGTTGCTCCTCCAGAATTTCCGCATATCCGATGATGACGCTGAGCAAATTATTGAAGTCGTGCGCAACCCCTCCGGAGAGTCGCCCTACAGCCTCCATTTTCTGAACCTGCCGGAGTCGGTCGTCCCTTTGTCGAATTGACTCCTCCGCTTTCTTGCGATCCGTGACGTCGCGGTTCACGATAACCAGTAACTCCGCGGTCCCTTTCTCGTTTTGCACCACGCTCGCGGTTGACTCCAGATTTCTCCAGGTCCCATCTTTATGCTTGAACCTGTACTCCACACGGCGGCCCACGCCGGATTGCAGTGCCTCCTGAGCGGCCGCCTGTACTTGCGCGATGTCATCCGGATGAATCTGGTCCAGTGCGGGTGTATTTTGTAATTCGGAGGGTGTGTAACCGAGCCTCTTTTCATAGGACGGGCTGTTGTAAAGTCTGCGCCCTTGCACATCCACCACGGCGATTAAATCGTCCGCATTTTGGGTGATCAGATGAAACAATTCCTGGCTCTGGTGCATTTGCCGCCGGATGCGGTTCAGTTGCCATTGCTGATAAAAGGCATAGCAGTCAAAAATCAGCACCAAAAGAACCAGACCCCGGATGCTATTGCGCAAATTTAGTTCGTAAATGGCATCCGGTCTGCTGCCGAAAAGGAAAGGGAAAGTGAAGGAGAGCATCCCTAACGTCAAAAGGAGGGTAATCGCAATTACTGAAAACCACAGCCACCACTGGCGGCGCTCCGCCTGGTGCATCTTTTTCCGGACGGTTTCCGCGCGTACGGCCCCTTCGACTTCGCTTGCGGACGAATTTACGGCGTCGGGATGGTTGAGAGGAGCCATCCTCTCCATGACAACGTACCGAAAAACGCCTGTCAATAGGCTGTCTGGATTCAGTCCATTACCATAACGCTACATTTCGAGGGTCATTCCCCGACAAATGCAGATGGTAGGTCAGCCACGACTCTAGTGCTTGTCGCGGTCAAGTGTGTCGTACAGCGGCCGCGCGGGCCACACGCTCGGTGCTTCGTCCGCAACGGTAATGGCCAGGATGTGGATGGCGCCGTTTTCCGGAAGCGTGAGCGTCTTTGCCCCCGCCGGGAGGTCGATCGCGTAAGCGTACAGGTACGAATACGAGTACGGCGCGTTCGTCCCATCGGCGTTGTGGTGGTGCGACGCGAACCAAGCCACAGGCGCGCGCTTGATGAAACCCGGCGTCAGCCCGGCGTACTCGCTCACCGTGCGCATTCGCGGCGGAGTGCCCGGAGGCGGCGCTGGTGCGTCAGGTCGCTGCGGAGCCGGCTCTTGCCGGCTGCTCCATACCCGGTCGTCCCATTGTCCGATGAAGCCGCCCCAGTTCTGAATCGTCATCTCGACCGGATTATCGCCCGCGCGGAATGTGGTTTTCTGGTCTCCGAAGGAAGACGCCGCCAGAATGTAGACGCGATTGAATTTGCCCGTGGGAAGATTGATCGCCTGCCCTCGCGCCGTAATAGCATCCACATTCCCTGCCCCACCGGGTGCGAGATTAAACTGAATTCCGCCGTACGTAATTGTTCCCGGCAACATCTCCGCCGGAATGGCGTGCCCCATTTCATCAAAACCCGGGGCGGGGTATTCGCCATCCTTGCTGGAAACTGCGCGGTTATAGCTCAGCGTCACTGGCTGTGATTTTGTTGCTGACGAAGCGTGCGTTGGCGCCGCCAATCGCACCGCAAACGTTCGCGGCTGATACGCGCCGAAGGAAGTTACCAGCTCACCGTTCGCCACCGTTGCCGCGCCCATGGGTTGCTCCTGCGCGTTCACTTCGCGCGCGGCCATGACCGGCGCGGCAAAACTCACGCGCACATTCTGCTGCGGAATGCCTTCCATCTCCACCATACGCACGATTACCTCATTGCTTAGCTCGGCCTTCTTCAACGCCAGCACACGAATGCGGCTGTTGTTTGTTTTAAGAAGCGAAAAAGATTTGCCAAGCGCGCCGGCGTGAGACGCCGTCACGAACCCGATGAGCGGCTGATTCAGCCGCTCCGCTTGCCAATCCGTTTCCGCTTCGCGCCAGTCGCTCGCGTGTCCCGCGAGGCCGAACGTGAACTCGTGGTGGCCCAAATCCTGGGAGATCTGGTCAATGTAAGCCCGGCTGTTGCCTTCGCCAAGTCCCGGCGTGTAAATCAGCGTCAGCCGCAGCGTTTTATTATCCGGCTTGTCCGACGCATATTTGCAATCTGAAAGAATCGTCACTCCGTACGCCGCGCCCCCATCCGTCAGGTCAAACCACTGGTGCGATGGATACTCGAAGGCGCGCGGCTCGTCATTGCCGCGCGAAACAGTGCCGACATCCCAGTTATAGGTCGCCTCGGGATTGGAAGCCGTAAGCGGGAACGCAGCCATCAGCGCGGTTTCTTGCGTCAGCCAGTCAATCACATTTGAGAATTCCACGCGGTTACCGGCGTCGCCCGCGGAAAGGCTGATGCGTTGCACAAATTGGGAATGCTCTGCATCGCGCTCCACTTCAATCGAAATCCGCACCGGCCCTTTTTCCACCACGCGAATCTGCGCCGGGCCTTCGACGTAGCCTCGTGGAGCGCGCATCTGGTCCACATAATCCATATTCCATGCGGGCCAGTCGTGGGGATGTTCGCTCATAAGCTCGAGCCGAATTGGTGCGGAAAGCAATTCACGGTTGATCTTCTTGTCGAAAATGCTGGAGACGTCGCCATCATCATTGAGCGTGACGCGATACCGCGAGTTTTCAAGTGAGCGGTCGCTGACCTTCAGCTCGCCTCCCGGAGCATTCCGTTCGCCGGTGCCTTCAACGCTGTAAACATTGAACCCAACCGACTGCGCTTTCGCGAGAAACAATATTTTGTCCACGGTCGGATCATCACCGATCAATTGCGAGGGGACTTCCTTGCCGTCCGGCCCAATCACTTTCACTCCGCGCGGCATTCCGCCCATCGCATGGGGAATCACGTTTCCTACTCGTGCTTCCACCACATCTTCCCTGGCAATGTTCAGCGGGTTATAAACGACCACCGGAACGTCCCCGCCGCGCGTGTCCATGCCGGACGCGATCGACTCCGTCGCGCTCGTCAGCACGCTCGCGAACTGGTTCATCGCCAGCACGTCGTCGTTCCAGGAATATTCGTAGGCCTTCGGCGTCGCGGTGCCCGCCATGATGTCGTGAAATTGTCCGCCCATCACCAGCGCCCACGCGCGGTTCATCCGCTCCATAGGATATGTCCTCCCGCCCAGCCATTCCGCGGCCACAGACGCGCGTTCGGCTGCATCCGCCAGTAATTCATTCTGCCGGTTCCACCGTTTGCGAACAGTTTGCGAGCTGAGAGATCCCGCCGAGTGATTCGTCAATTCCAAATCGCCGCTGTATCGCGGCATCCGCGCGATATACGATTGCGGAATATCCAAGAACATTTGATCCGCATTCGACGAAATCACGTGCACCGGCCCATCTCCTACTTTCACCGGCGGCGCGGCCTGTTGCCCCGCTTGCACGCCTCCTCGCGCTCCCGGCGTGTAAACGGGAATTGACGCCTCGCCCTTGGTGACAATCGCTTCCAGCAATCTCACCGAAGGCTCGCGCGGCGAGCCGCCCGTATCGCCCGTCCCGTAATAATGGTAGTCCGTGAAAAGACCGGTGACGTGCCCGTTGCGCTCAAGCCTGTGCGGCCAGTCCACGTAATCCCGTGCGGGAGCCGTGCTGCTCTTGCTGATGTCATAAGTGATGTCCGCGCTGTAACTTCCGGGATTCCAAGCGGCGATCACGCCGTGGCCGTCCGGCCCTTGCCACCAGCCAACGTTAAACGGAATTCCGACGGGCGTATTCTCGCTCGTCGTACCCGGCCCGCCTTCCGCACTCGAGCCCCACGTCAATTTCTGCGTTGAAAATCCTTTGATCCCCGCGTGCGCCAGAATGCTTGGCAGCGACGCCGGAAACCCAAAGCAGTCCGGCAGCATATATTCCGCGCTGGCCTTCCCCAATTCGCGCCGGAAAAATTCATTGCCGTAAAGGATCTGCCGGAAAATGGATTCCGCCGATGGCGAATTCACGTCGCTCTCTTCCATCGACGAGCCCGCCGGATACCACCGGCCCTTGTTGACGTACTCCCTCAGCTTCGCGAAATCGGCCGGGTAATATTCCTTAAACATCATGTAGCGGTTCGCGCCGCTGAAATTAAAAATGTAGTGTGGATATTTTTCAAAGAGCGCGAAGTTGTCGTGCAACGTCTTCGCCAGATATTCCGAAATCACCTGCGGATATTCCCAGCGCCATTCCGTGTCCAGGTGAGCGTAGCCGACCACATAGAGCGTTGGTGTCTTCGTGAGATCCGGCCGCGCCCCACCGCCGGGCCGCGCTGCGGAGGATGGAGCGCCGGATTCGCCCGCCTTCACCGGAGGCTTGGCCTTCGACGGGCCCTGCGCCGGAGTTTGCGCGTTACCCGGAGACTGCGCCGCAGCACCGATGAACAACAGGCATACAGCCAAAAATGGCGCGACAAGCAGCGCAGCAAATGTTCTGATCCGCCCGGCGCCGAAGCCGGAAAAAACAAATTGCCTAATCCGCGTAGTCATAATCCCCTCGCTCAATTCGCCTGGCAGCGCAGGCGGTCGTCTTGCAGCACGCAAAACATATGCAATCGGAGGGAGGAATGCAATACGGTGCACTTCTCTCAAGGCTGGAACAACTATTTTTTCAGGTGGGGAACTATCGAAAACAATTGCTACTCATCCCGCAGCGCAACAAGCGGGTCCACCGAAGCGGCGCGCCGGGCGGGGATCAGGCTGGCCGCCAGCGCAACAACTGTAATTCCGGCAAGCGCCGCCGCAAAGCTCAACGCGTCATTCGGGCCCAGCCCGAACAGCATCGAGCGCAGCAGCCGCATCGAAGCAAACGCCAGCGGCAGACCGACCAACACTCCAGCGATGCACACCGCCAAGCTCTCGCGCAGAATCATCCACAGCACTTGGCCGCGCTGCGCGCCCAGCGCCATGCGCACGCCGATTTCCGATGTCCGCCGGTTTACGCGATATGCCAGCGTGCCGTACAGCCCCGTCGCCACGAGCACCGCTGCCAGCAAGCCGAAGAACATCGCCAGCCGCGCGACCACCCTTTCCATCGAAATCGTGTCTTCAAATTGTTCCTTCTGCGTGATCGGCTGGAGCATCGCCAAATCCGGAGCGAATTGGCGCATGGCCTCGCGCAATTCCGGAAGCACCGCTTCCGGCCGCCCAATCGTCCGCACCTCAATGTGCATCCCGGCGATCCCGGCCTGTTGCGTGTACGCAAAATAAATGATCGGCCGCGGCTTCTCTTCCACTTCCGTGTATTTGTTGTCGGCCGCAACTCCGACAATTGTGTAGGCTTTTTCCACCTTGGTGTTGAATCCCACTTTGTGCCCGAGCGGGTTCTGGTGCGCCAGATACTTGTCCGCAAAAGTTTTGTTGATGATTGCCACTTTGCCCGAATCCGCGGTGTCCGCATCATTGAAATCGCGGCCCATCAGCAGCGGAATGCCGAGCGTCTTCAGGAAGTCGGGCCCAACATTGTCGCTGCGCATCGGCGCAAACCTATCTCCCAACGGGTTCACTCCGTCCACGTACGCGCCGTTATTGTTGCTCACACCTCCGCCCATTCTTTCTTCCATCAAAGTGGCGGACTCGATCCCCGGCAGGGATTTTATTCTTTGCATCAAAGACTGGAAAAAGTGGACCGCCTCCGGATCGGAGTGGACCATCTGCTGCGGGTTGACTCCAAAAACGTAAAGCCCTTCCGCTTTCATTCCCAGATTCACGTTCTCAAGATTCCGCAGCGTGTGAACCAGCAATCCGGTTCCCACTAAAAGTGTCAGGCAAATTGCAATTTGCAGCGCCACAACAATCCGCCCGCCGCGAACTTTGCCGCGGTCCTGCCCGGCATTGGCCGTTGAGGAACGCAGCACGAACGCCAGAGGCGTGCCAACCACTGTCCGCAGCGGCGCAAGACCGAAGACGATCCCCGCCACCAGCGCCACCCCAAGCGTAAACAGCAGCACGCGCAAATCCGGCGAGATGTCCAGATCCAGTTTCGACCACGCCGCAAGCGCGCGCGTCGCCCACATCGCGAATAACCATCCGAGCGCTGCGCCGCCGGTAACAAGCAGCAGACTCTCCGTCAATAGTTGCCGGAAGAGCCGCACGCGCGAGCCGCCCAGCGCCATCCGCAAACTGAATTCCCGCTGCCGCGCCGCATTCCGCGCCACAAGCAACATCGCAACATTTCCGCACGCGATGATCAGCACCAGTACGACCATTCCCATGAGCACGGAAAGCGGCTGCGTGTAGTCCTCGCGCATTCCTTCGATTCCGCGCGCGGGTGTAAACGTCAGCTCAAGCGGTGTCCTCTTCGGGTCCGGCTTCGCTCCCGCAAGTCCGGCATTCCGGAAAATTGGCGTGAGCTGCGCGATTGCACGCTGCGCCGTCACTCCCGGCGCGAGCCTGCCGATTTCCAGCATGCACCACCAACTCTGCGAGCCGTAAAGCGATGACGTGCTTGTCGCCGCGGTGTCCCACGGCTTCAAGGCCGGGTTCGTCTGCAGCGGAATCCAAATGTCGTTGCTGAAATTATGCTCCACTCCGTAGAAGCCGCGCGCCGCAATTCCCACAATCGTAAGTGGAACGCCCTTCACATAGATCGGCTGCCCAATCGCGGAATAGTTGCGCCCCAGCCTCGTTTCCCAATAGTCGTAGCTGACCACGGCCACAGGCGCGTGCGTGGATTCATCTTCAGCGGTGAATAAGCGGCCCGCCAATGGCGCGACGCCCAGCCCGGTGAAGAAATTCCCGCTTACCATGTCCACCCAGGCCTCTTCGGGATCGCCGCCGTATCGCACCGCGATTTTGTTAAAACCCAGCGGCGCGTATGCCATCAAATCTGAAAACACTTCATGTTGCGTGCGCAGCGCCTCAAAAACTGGTTCGGTAAGCGACGTGTCGCCGTACCCGCTCTGGCCGCCCGGAAAATCATTTGTATGCAGATAGACGAGCCTCGCAGGATCGCGAACGGGCAGCAGGCGCAGCAGGATTGCGTTCGTCACGCTGAAGATGGCTGTGTTCGCCCCGATTCCAAGTGCGAGAGTGAGGATGGCTACCGCCGTGAAGACCGGACTCTTCGCCAGTTGCCGAAGCCCGAAGCGAAGATCGTGAAGCAAGTCTGCAAACGTGCTCGCCGCACCCATGCCGATTCCCTCCCTCGCGAAAAGCCGGTTGCTTGATATGACGCAAGGAGGAGGGGGTTTGTCACGAACTGTTTTCAAGTAGTTCGTTTTTACATCCACGCCAATCTGCCACGGTGAATTGCAAACAGAAAGGGCGGCCCGTGAGCTGCCCTTCAGGAAGAAACTTGTCGAATTTCTATAGGATTACTACGCCGAAGCTTTCAGTAGCCGCGGGAATTTCCGCATATCATTGTCAAAGCCCGGGAAGACGGCATTCAGGTTGGTCGTGCCCAGGTGCCCCGTCAAAACTTCGCCCAGCACCGAGCGAAAGTCCGTCGTGACCGCAAGATCGCGGCCTTCGTAGAGGTGCTGGTCCGAGAGGCCGGGCCATTTGCCGTAAACTTTTCCGCCCTTGACTGGCCCGCCCATCAGGAACATGCAGTTCGCGTGGCCGTGATCGGTGCCGCGGTTGCCGTTTTCGTGTGCGGTGCGCCCGAATTCGGACATCGTCACAACCACGATGTCTTCCATCCGGTCGCCCATATCCTTGTAGAACGCTCCGAGCCCCTGTCCCAAATCGCGCAGCAGGTTGGATAGTTGCCCCTGCACGCCGCCTTCATTCACGTGGTTGTCCCAGCCGCCCGTATCGAGGAATGCGACTTCCATTCCGATATTGGCTTTCAGGAGCTGAGCAACTTGCTGGATGCTTTGGCCGTAGCGGTTCTTCGGATAGTCCGCGCCATTTTCAGGCTGGAATTGGCTCGGGTTCGCCTTCTTTAGCATGTCAATCGCTTCAAAAGTCTCCGTGCCGGTTCCGCGCAGCGCCGTATCAACCGTTTGCGCGTACATCGCTTCAAATCCGCCCTGGATCATTTGCGAGCCCGCGCCCGCCATCACCTGGAATTGCTTCACATCCGGCATCGCAATCGCCGGCGCCAGGCCCAGCAGTGTTCGCGGCAAATTCGGCCCCACCGCCACCGCGCGGAATGGAGTCGCATTTTCTTCCGGCATCCCCTGCATCGTGCGGTTCAGCCAGCCGTCGTCGGTGGACTTCACTCCCGGCGTGCCCGATTCCATGTAGTCCTGCGCATCAAAGTGCGATCGCGTGGTATCCGGTGAGCCCGCCGCATGCACAATCGCAAGTTGCCCGTTGTGAAAAAGCTGCGCGAGTGGCGATAGCGATGGATGCACGCCGAAGAATCCGTCAAGGTCAATCGCGGCCTGATCCCCGCCGCGGCGCGGCTCCGGAATCGCGATCGACGGGCGCATCTTGTAATAGTTCGGTTCGCCGAATGGCACGACGATATTCAATCCGTCGGCCGCGCCGCGCTGAAACAGCACGACGAGCTTCTTTTTGTTGGGCATGCCCGTCCCGGCCACGGCCCGCTGCAGGAATGCAGGCAGCGTGCTCAGTCCCAGCATCGCGATTCCGCTATTCTTGATGAAAATTCGCCGCGAGATTTGCATTGCCGTTCTCCCTTTTTCTTTCCCTAAGGATAAAACGTACTACCTGCGTTGAAATTCCGGTGCGCCCAACACCAGCCCAGTCACCATTCCAATGTTCACCATCTTCACGGGATCGTCGAGCCGCGCCTGAAGAACATTTGGGTCCTCCAATTGCTTCTCGAGCGTCGTCCGCGTTTGCGCGGAAATATTTCCGTGCAGCAGCACGTCAATGGACTTGTCCAACACGGCTTTCGGGTCCTGCGCTGAGTCCATTCCGACAAGCGCGGCCATATCCACATGTGTGCCGCGCATTCGTCCGCTCGCCAGCGTGAGCGAATAGTTCAGCCGGTTGAGGAGCGCGCCTGTGTTCACCCAGGTCTCCGCATTGTCCTTGTATCCGGTTGGCGGCTGGCAATTGTAGAGAGGCTCGCCAATCCGCGCCGTCCACATCACCATCGGCAGCGGAAGCTCGATATCGGCGTTCACGGCGCGCGCCGCGGAAACCACCAGTTCAAACGGCGTCTTGATCTTTGAGCGGAACGCTTCGCGCGACCAGAACTCCGGCGAATAAATCATCGTGTGCAGCACGGCCTTCGCGTCGCCGTCACTCGAAAGAAAAGTCTGCGCCATGCGGTCAACGAGCGCTGCCGGCGGAGTGTCGCTCACAAAGTGCTCGGCAATCTGAAACGCAATGTGATGCGCGGTGTGCGGGTCATGCGCCAACAAGTGGATCACTTCCAACCCTTCCTTCATCCCGCCCAACGAAATCGTGTGGTCCAGCACCGTCTTTGACCCGCCGATGTGCATCTCCTCGTTGTATATAAATTCGGGATTCTGTTGCGGCTGGCGAATCGTCCAGCCCGTAAAACACTTCGCGACTTCGATCACGTCTTTTTGCGAGTAGCCGCCATCTACGCCGAGCGTGTGCAGTTCCATCAACTCGCGGCCGTAATTCTCGTTCAATCCGTATTCGCGCTTCTGTTGCTGTTGCGGGCCCTGCTGCCCTCCGAAAAACGGACGGCGCCTCGGCTGCTGGAAGGCAATCCGCTGGGGCGTGTTCGGGTCCGCGCTCAGCCAATTGTCCAGATAAAACATCATCGCCGGGCTCTTCGCCGTCGCCACCACCATATCTTCAAATCTTCCCATTGCATTCGGACGGATTGCGTCGCGCTCGTAGGCGGTCATCATCCAGCGGTCAGCGCCTTTGCCCGCAAAAATATTGAAGTGGTTGAACCAGAAGTCCGCCATCACTTCATAAAGTTGGCGTTCGCTGTAAACCGCGCGATCAACCTTCGCCATGCTCAGCTCCGTCGTCACCCGCTGCGGAGTCTTGTTCTGCTGGTAGGCCTGCAGCGGGGTCCGGTTCGGGTCACCGCCTGCACCTGCGGCATCACCGTTCTGCTGATCTCCCATCGCGGCGTTCAACTGGCGGTTCGCGGCCTGCTGTTTCTCCTGCTGCTCTTTGCGATATTCCTCGATGCTGACGCCCTCACGCCGCGCCGCAACCTGTGGCTGCGGGAATTCATTCAGCAGCTTTGCCGAACTCATTTTCAGCGTTGGATACTTATCCAGCCGCGCCTGCATTTGCGAATCGTTGATCGAATCCGGATTCAGTTGCTTCTCGATCCAGTTTGCGAGCCCCATCTTTTGAACCGATTCGTAATCACCGGGCCTCGGGCCAAATGTAAGGCGGTTCAGCAAATGAAGAATCGCTTCGGATTCATCCAATTCCGTGATGGGAAGGCCCGCCAGCGCGGGGTTCGCCGCCTTCGCGGAGGCTTTGGTTTTCTTCTGATTGTTTTTTTGAGGACTGCCCGCTGCCGCAAATGGCGCGCTCGAAATCAGCAGCGCCGCCAGAAAACACAAGATAGCGCTCGTAAGTGAATTCCGGCGCCATCGTCTGCTATGAGCAACCCCAAATTGTGCGTGACGCTTCTGGGTGGCCATCCCATCTCTCCTGGTGCGCGGCAAATTCATGGTCGTGCAGGCATTTGCAACTCTCTTTCTTACATTTTAACCCCTCGACGCCAGCAAAGTTGCGCGCGTTTCGTTTTCTGTTCTCCTTACAGCACCGGGCGCCGCCCTTTCGCTTGGCGATCCAGCGCTAATCCGTCCGCGGCGCGCCTGCGCGGTATCCCTCCAGCGTCCAGACATCCTGTTCCAGCGAATGCCGCAGGACATACGAGTTTCCATCGGAAGCGCACACGCGAAAGAATGTGGCGTCCGGCGAATGCCACTGGTCATCCACGGAAATGATTTCGAGGGATTGCGTGCCCAGCGTAAAACGCAACGGCCGTTCGTCGGCGCGATAGCCGGAATAACATTCAACGCGAACTTTGCCCATGGCAATTCACTGAAGGCGCGTTGAGGATCACACGGAAACAGAGAATCGGGCGCCTCCGCAATTCTCCGCGTTATATGCCGCACCAAAAAGAATGATCACCGTCGTAAGATTCATCCAGAGGAGCAAACCAATCGCAGTCGCCAGCCCTCCGTACACCAGGTCGTACGGAACGTGGCGCATGTAAAGCCCGAAGCACCAGCTCACCAGCCACCAGATCGGAGTGGCCACAATCGCCCCCGGCAAAACCTCTTGCCAGTTGTTTACGTGCTCGATCCCCACGCGATAAACCACCGCGAGCACGAGCACCGCCAGCACCCACGCCGACAAAGTCAACCCAATCGAAAATAGAACGCGGATCAGCACCGGGGACCCGAATTGCTGCTGCATCGTGATGCGCATCTGTTTTCCGAACACGGCCAGCGCAATCGCCAGCACTGTCGGTGCAAGCGTCACGATCAGCAATCCCAGCGCGCGGGGAATCTGCCTGAGCGGACTTGGACGCTCTTTCCCTTGCGCGAGGTGAAATCCTTCAATCAGCATGCGCATCATCTGCGTGCCGGCAAGAAGTGTTCCCAGCAGCCCGACTGAAATCCAGCTCACCGGATGTTCCGCGTGGCGCTCCAGGAAGTCCCGCATTACCTGCGCGATTCCCGGCGGCATCAGCGGCCCGAGGCCGTTGATCATCTCCTCCACTCCGCTCCGCAGAATGCCCCAACTGCTGACCACGCCAAGCACCAGGAGGATCATCGGGAAAAACGCGATGAACATATTGAACGCCGCCGCCTGCGCCTGCGTGATACACGCCGGCCAGATGCGCCCCAGTGCTTTCCAAAGGCAACGAAAAAACTTTCTCATGTGGTCGCGGGATTATACCGGGATGTCCCCGCTGATTCCTCTTTATTCAGAGGGATGCGGGAGACATTTGGTTACAAGGTAATTTCTGGGGCACGCCGAAATCAAATCGCGATGGCTGCGCCTAATACGTCAGCTTGCCGTTGAACGCCATCTTATCGGTGTGGAATTCCACCAGACCCCGCGTCCGGGGAAGGTCTCCGACGGCTGGATTCGGGAACTCAATCTCGAATGACTTGTCGCCGTCCCGGATGGTGGGTTCCCCGTTAAACATTCGTGGAAACACAAGCTCGAATTCCAACCTTCCGCTCTTTGGCGAAATAAATCGGACCGGGCCCACATGGTCGCTGCGCGGCGTGATGATGAAAACATCCGTGGGTATTGAATCCGCGGGGACGCTTTGCCAATCGACGGCAAGCGCGCGCTCGAACCTCTGTATATTCGAGCTGTATATTACGTGTACAACGATCTCGCTCTCGTACTCATGCTCGAGGGTCGTTTTGGCATCCGCATCGAAGCTCTTTTTCTCTTCTTCCGTCATCTTGTCGTATTTCTTATTCAATTGCTCTTGGCGCACGAGAGCTTCGCGCACCGGCAGCGCCGACATGAGCTCTACGTAATAAACAATCTCTTCCCGGTCATCTCCAGCCGCGCCTCGCTGCGCCGCGCCCGTTTCCGAAGGGAGTCCTCGGCTCACAATCGACTTCCCGGTTGAATACTTTTTGGCCCACGGCGAATCCTGCAGCATTTTGCGCACGTCATCCTTGGACCATTCCTTCCACCCTTTCTTCTCCCAAAATCCTTCCCCGCGCGCAGTCAGCGAAACAATTGTCGCGACCGCTGCCAAAATCAGAAAAGCCAACGCTCCAGCCAAGTGGCGTCGCATAAAAGACCACCTCTCATTCTCTCCGGCGCAATCCCTTTCCGCGCGATTCCGTGTACACAACGCGCGGACTCTCTAACCCGGGTGGCCAACAATATATTCCCGGTTACCCTCCGCGTCAACTTCCTAATGATGGAATGTCATTCCCTTCGCGAGGGCTGCGGCGCGCAATCGAATTCCTTCCCGCTGCGGCCGGCTCCCTACTGCCCGCTCACGGACCGCAAATAAGTGTGTACCTGCTGCGTGGGATTGCTTTCCGAGTACGCCACAATCAGTCCGGTCTTGGTCTCGAAGACGCACATGTATTGCACGCCGTTTGCCGGATTCTGATAACTCATCGTCGTGGCGGCCCAGGTTTTTCCGCCGTACGAATACGGCGAGTTCCCCATCACCGTGTACGGCTCGCCATTTGGCCCTCTTGCCGACGCCGCCGGATTCGCGGGATCCACCCAGAATTTGTTATTCATTCCGGTCGCGTCGCCCCGGCAAATGCCGGCGGCGTTGCATGTCCACGCATGACTTCCCCTGAGCGGCGTGCCCACTGTTTGCACCAGCGTCACCGCGCTCACCTGTCCGCCGCCCACGGCCGTTACCCGCGTGGTCATCACCACTTGCACGGGCTGTGCCGGCCGCCCGTTCGATATGAACGCAGACACGCCGTCATACATCACTGTCACGCCAACATGGACCCACGCTGGAATCACAGGCCCGTTTTGCGCGCTCGCTGAGTTGACCGCCACGACTGCGAATGCCAGCGCAACCACGCAACCCAATGTTGACGCGTAAGATTTCATCAATTCCTCCCGAGGGCTTTTACCTTTCCTCTTTGATGTTCACGCACACTGAGGTCCCGCTACGATGTCCGGTTTACTTCACAAGGTTGCCCAAACTCTACGCCCGCACTCGCTTGGAATCAAGACGCGAGCCAATCCACGCGCGCCACGCAAATGCATGCGCGCGATCCAACTCTAATTGTATTTTGTGGAAATTTACTTCCGCGCTCGGTGCGTAAGAATCGTCCGCTGCGCCGACAAATGTATTGCTAGAACGCCAGCCCCGCTTTTTTATTCGGGTAACGCGATCGCGAATTCCTTTGCGGCCGCGCCGAGTAGTATTCCGTCAATTCCGCGTCGCCAACGCAAAATTTCATTTCCGCCGGATGGTTTGCAGTGGCCGCCAGTTCGCGCCGCAGCCGGATCGAGCAAATGTCCGGCGCATCCTGATATCGCGCGCGGTGCTCCGTAAACGCTTCGTTTGAAATACTCAGCGTAAAATCCCGCTGCTCCGTCGTGGTTTCACGCACAGTGAAGTTGTATTCGCGCACGTGTCCCTGCGCCTTGAATCCGGTGTATTGAACAATCGTTTCCGGAGCGCTCATTTTGCGCCCGCTGCGGCTTTCGCTTCAGGTTTGTCTTCAGTCTTGACCGCGGACTTATCCGCCGTCTTCGCCGCGGCCTTCAGCGCACTCTTTGCTGCCGCCTTTGCTACGGCCTTCGCCGTAAGCGGAGCGCCCGGCACTTTCTTCTTGCGCCGCGACCGCTTCGGCGGCGTTCCTTCCGCCGGCTCGACCACCATCAATCCGGTGACGAACAGTTTCGTCCCATGCAAATCGAAATCAATCCTGGTTTTATCCGAATTGGAATCGGTAATCACTCCGCACCCGTACTGAAAATGCTTGATGTACAGACCTTCCGCGAGAGCTTTCAAAGGATCTCCTTATTTGCTCGTTTACAAATGCCCGTTTACGAATGGACAAACCACTTCACCTGGTTCCAATTCCATTTCGTCTCTAATTTGTCTGGAACTGGAATCGCCGGTGTCCGCAGGGGTTAACGCGCGGCCGGCGCTTAGGAAATGGCGAGCCGCGCCGAAGCACGGCTCGCCGCGTTGACTAGAGAGCGCTGACGTTCGACGCCTGCAGCCCCTTGGGGCCGGTGGTAACCTCGAATTCAACCGCTTGCCCTTCGTTCAGCGATTTGTACCCCTCGGACTGAATCGAGGAGAAATGTACGAATACATCTTCGCCGGACTGGCGCTGGATGAAACCGAATCCCTTGCTGGCATTGAACCACTTTACTGTTCCTTGTTCTTTCACTTAAATCCTCTTTTTTATTTGAGCTATTTGATGCTTGTGACCGCCCCTAGCCTCTCAATAACAAAAAAGGCCGCAAGTTTTGGACTTGCAGCCCCTCAAATCGAATCTAAAGGTTTATACAAGAGCAACAAACGCAAACTCAATGTCTCATATTTTTCCCTTTTTGTCTATACAAATCTTCGACAATCTTCCGCCTGCTTCGCACATCGCACAGATGCCGAACCTTCAATTTGGCAGCCGGCCGCCGATAAATTCCGCGATCCGCCCCGCCGCGGGTGGATCCAGATTCGCCAGGACCGCCACAACGTACCCCTTTTGCGGATAGATCTCCAGCTCCCCATTCATTCCCAGAGCCCCGCCGTTGTGCCCATAAGACCGCACCCCATCCGCGATCCGCTCCCCGAAGCCGTAGGCATATTTCATCGGGCCGCCCATGGACACTTTGCCTGTCGTCAACATCTCTGTGTACTGCGCGGTCAGCAGCTTGCGGCTTTCCAGCGCGGTTGCGAATCGCAGCAAATCCATCACCGTGGAATAACCGCCGCCTGCCGGCGTGCCGCGATAAGGCAGCGTGTTTGTATTGGGCCGCAACGGCCCGCCCCGCCCGCCGCTGGTGTAGCCGATTGCGCAACTTGCCGGTGTTTCGCTTTCGGGAGGCGATGCCGTGGACGCCATTCCCGCCGACTTGAAAACATGGTCGCGGACGTAATCGTAATAACTTTCGCCGCTCACTTTTTCGATCACGCTACCCAACAGAATGAAGCCGTAGTTGCTGTACTCGTATCTGCTTCCCGGCTCGAATTCCAGACCGCGTCTCCCGAGCAGATTTACGTAGTCTTGCAAAGTTTTCAAATCCACCCGATGCGCGTCGTACTCCGGTCCGAAAAAATCTCCCGTGCCGCCCGTGTGCGTCAATAACTGGTGAATCGTGACCTTCGATGCCACATCCTGATTCGGGTAGTCCTTCAAATATTTCCCAAGCGCATCGTTGAGCTGAATTTTTCCGGCTTGCACAAGCTGAAGGATCGCCGTGGCCGTAAACATTTTGTTCATCGAACCCAACCGGAAGCAGGTGTCCAGCTTATTCGGAAGATTGCGCTCCCGGTCTGCCGGCCCGTAGGCCCCGCTAAAAATTGGCTTGCCGTCTTTGGCCACCAGCACAGCGCCCGAAAAAATCCCCGCGGCGCTGTCCGTATCGAGCTTGGTTCTCAGCGCCTCGACCAACTCATTTTCCGTCATTCGCCCCGCCGCAAAATCGGGAGGAGTCGGCACAGCCTCCAAATTTATATCCACGATCCGATAGGGTGGCGCTGCTTCTACTTCGATCACCGCTCGCGCGTATTGATCCGACGCGCGCTCTTTCACCAGCGCCGTGAATGTCGTCGCCGTGGATCCCAGCGTCTTCTTGAAATCGAATCCCCCAGTCTGCTTCCGAAACTCCATGCTGCGTTGCAGCCTTCCGGCTTGCTCGGGAGTTTGCTTCTCAAAGAATTGCCGCATCTTCTCGGCGTCGCCGCTATTGAACGCCTCCAGCCAACCGGCAAACTGCCGCGCCGCCGGCGTGTCCGGCATCTGCGCCACACTCTGGGCCACAGTTCGAGGCGGGTGAACAGCAAGAAGAAGGGCAGCCAGAAGTCCTGCAACAACCGGTAATCGTCTTTCCATGATTTGCGCTTTCATATCGGATTTAGACGCAAGAGCCCTAAATCCATTTCATTGATATCTGGAATAACCTACTATACGCACCATGAATATAAATTCCTTGGACCTAAACCTTCTCCTCGTGCTCGAAGCGATGCTCGAGGAGCGCAACGTCACCCGCGCCGCCGCGCGCGTCGGCCTCAGCCAGCCCGCGGCCAGCAGCGCCCTCAGCAGGCTTCGCACCGCTTTGCGCGACCCGCTCTTTCGCCGCACCGTGGCTGGCATGTCCCCCACTCCCCGCGCGATGGCGCTCGCGGGGCCCCTGCGAGCAGCGCTTGCGCAAATCCGCGTCGCCTTGTCGGAAAGCCCCGGCTTTGTTCCCTCCGCCAGCGCCCGCAGCTTCCGGATCGGCATGACGGACTACGCCGAATTTATTCTTCTGGGCAACTTGCTTTCCCGAATCTCAAGCGTCGCCCCGGAAGTGCAAATCCTCGTGCGACGCCTCGACCGCATCTTCATCCCGCCGGAATCAGAATTGCAAAACGCCACAATGGATGCCGCGATTGGTTTCTTTCCCGATGTGAACACGCTTGAGCCCGGCACGCGCTCGCTGGATTTGTATTCGGAGAAGAACGTCTGCATCGCGCGAAAGGGCCACCCAATCTTGCGCGAGTCTCTCACGCTTCGCCGGTTCGCCGCCGCGGGTCACGTTGGCGTTTTCTATCGCAACGAAGTTCGAGGCCTCGTCGATAGCGCCCTGGCCAGCCACGGACTGCGGCGCAAATTGCGCGCGACGACTCCACATTTCCTTAGCGCCGCAAAAGTTGTGGCGGAATCGAATCTCATTGCCGTCGTACCTGCGGGTTTGGCGGCGCGATTCCGTAAACTGCTGCCGCTCGAAGTCCGCACCGTCCCCCTGCGCTTGCCTCCACTTCACATGCGCCTCTTGTGGCACGAGCGCGCGACTTCCGACGCCGGACACCAGTGGCTCCGCACGCTTATCGCTTCACAATTCTCGCCGCCTACGCACAAGCGCTAATCGCTGCTATTTATCCCGCCGGTGTTAAATTTTTCATCGGGAGCGAAGCGAAGGATCCTTCTAATCCCACCGCGATATCCGAATATCAGCACCGCTCGCAGCGCGCTTCGATTCTCACGCGCCGCCTCGTCTAAACTTTCCCCGCTTGCACTGGCAACTCCCACTCCTTGTTTTCAGGAAGCAGCGACTTCACGATTCCTTCCATCTCGTGGGCGCTTTGCACGTGCTCCGGATAATTGTAGACGGATATATCAAACTTCTGGCCGTGCTTGGCCGTGACCGCCTGCAGTTCTTCCTCGAGACGCAGGCATACGCGGTTCGCGTTTGCGGTGTCCGATTCCGGCAGCACCACTGCGAAAAGGTCGGGCGAAAGATTGTAGATCGAATCCGTGGGTCTTAATTTGTGCGACATCGCTTTGCAGGCATCGCCCGCGGCGGCGTTGTTTTCCTCGGCGTGCCCAGCGCCGGAACCGCGCTTGGATTGGACAAGCAGCAGAGACATTGTCTGATTCAAAGTCATTGCCCTTCGGTGCTCCATCGCCAGGCGATCCCAGAAATGGTCTTGCCCCGGCATGGATTGTAAAATGTCCACGCTGGCTTGCAGCCGAATTTGTACGTTGCGCTCCAGCTCCTCAAGCAAATTCTCCTTCAGCTTTCTCACCAGCCGCTGCCGGTCCAGCAAATACCCCACAAAGAGCAACGTCAAAACGCAAAAACCGAAATACGCCACGCGCATCGTCCATTTGTTTGGCTCGTCGGTGCGCTCGAAAACCAGCGGGTACATCAACATGGCCAATCCCGCCGCCTGCACCAGCACGAACACCACGGCGAGCACGGTGAGCTGCCATTGCCGCCGCCCGATTTGTTCCAGTTCCTTACGATTCAGCGTGGACATCGCTTTTTCTTTCGTCTTCCCCGAAAGCCTTCGTTTTTCCTGAAAGCTTTCGTTTTCCCTCAAGTAGTCCGCTTACATCAACTGCGCCGGCTCCCGTCAATTTCGTCCGGCTGCTACTGCAGGCGGACAAGGTCCTGGTGCCCCTTTTCCTGCTGTACATCTTATGGTCTGCCGGTAGGCTTCGCCCCGCAATAGACTCGCAGTACTGTGCTGCGGATTTGATACTGTACTTTTCGTATCCCCCTGCCGCCCGCACCTGGTGCCTCTCTCTTGCCGTTATCCCCGTCCACCTCACTTCATATCATCCGAAGCCACCTCCAGCCGAAGAATGCAGTTGTCCACATACGCGATGCGAACATAGAGCCCGTCGTGGATAGGGTCTCCCCACGGAGAATGCTGAAAGCAAGTCTTACCTCCGACTGATGAATCGTAATAGCTGAATGTGATGCCATTCACAGTGAATGACTCTGCCAGGTTCCCTTGCCCTCAATGGACCCACCTCGGCAATGGGCGGAAGTTCCGAACACGCCCTTCGATCACGGAATAATGCCCGTGCCGATAGTCAGATGTCCCTGTGATGTAGTCCCAGGTTTCAAGCGTAGATATTAGAATGAATGCCACCGCTCCAATAACCATAGCGGCTCCTCCTATCGCTCTTTGAAGAGGAATTGTTTTGGAGCGCCACGCCACGATGCCCACAAGAATAAAAAGGGCAGGCACAATTAGGAATTGCCAGGCAAATCCATTCCTGGTAACAACATATGCGACGTCGAAATGGTGTTGACTCACGGCGCCTCGCGCCTGTGCCACCGTTAAGGTTGTGAATACTTCGGGTCCAAGCGGTGCGCTTCGGCGTACTCGAGGGCTGCCCCTTGCTTGTCGCCTTTCACTGAAAGCGCTTTGGCAAGGTTAAAGTGCGCTTCGGCGAAGTCAGGCTTCAGGCGCACCGCTTCGCGATACTCCGCGATCGCCCCGCCCCAGTCATTCTTCCGCGCGAGCGCAAGGCCCAACAGGTGGTGCGCATTCGGCAAGTCGGGCCTTACGGCCAGCGCTTCGCGGTATTGCGCGATGGCCCCATCCCAATCGCCTTTCTTGGCGAGCACAAGGCCCATTGCGACGTACGCCACCGTGAGGCGGGGGTTGAGACGAATTGCTTCATTGGCCTCCATAACAGCTCCGTCCAAATCACCCTTCAGACGGAGCGCTCCGCTCAAATTGCCGTGCGCCAGCGCATTGTTGGGATGCTGTCGAATAATTTCGCGATACTTGGCGATAGCTCCGCCGTAATCGCCTTTCGCCGCAAGCGCTTCGCCCTGGCTCTCGTCCTTTTGCAACACTGCATCCTGGCCCGCCGGCTTGGCGTCGTCCTTATCCGCTGGTTTTGTCGTGGCCGATGGTGTCGTCGCTGCCGGTGTCGTCGTCGCTGCCGGTGCAGCGGGCGGTTGTGCCTGACTTGCAGTCAGTGGGTGCGACGCCGCAGGCGCCTGCTGCGGTGCGGGTGACGATTGCGTCGTAGGTGGCGCCTGCGCAGTGGATGTCGGCGGAGACGTTCCCGTCGGTTGCGTAACCGGCGCCGTTTTTTGGCGCCCGGCGCTCGATGACCTGCTGCGCGGTTTCGCTCCGCTCGGTGGCGCGACGACATTCTCCGCCGCTGGCGCCGGAGCTGGATTCTCAGCCGGTTTCCGCACGAAATTCAAATAAGCAAACACGATGACGAGTATCGTTAGCGTCCCCAGCAGAACGTATAGGGTCGTGGGTCGTTTGGCCTGCTTCTGAGAAGGCGCATTATCTACGCGACCAGGAGCTTGCGACGGCGCCACACCCCCCCTTTTCTCCCAAAGTGGGCCGCCTTGCGCGGTACTGAACACGTCCGTTCGTTCGGTTGCCGGATCATTGCGCGAAAGAAGCGTTTGTACGTTTCTTGCGAGCCGCCGCAGGTGAACCTCCATCGGCGGGTTCAGCGCGTCCAGCCAGTGGACGTTGCCGATGAAATAATCGAGCGACTTCCCCGGCTTCACGTCTTCGATGCGCAGCGGGATCACGGACGCGCCCGAGCTCACCGCTCTCTCAATCTCTTTCGGTATGTGCGCGGATGCGTTCGCTCTCGAGGAGAAGACCAGAACCATGATGCGGCAGCCCTGAATGGCTTCAACGATGGCTTCGCCGTACGCCATGCCCGGCTCTACGTCCCGTGGAGCGATCCAGCAGCGAATGCCTTTTGACTCAAGCATCGCGCAAACTGCTTCCGCTACAATCTTGTCTCCGGAGGCATAACTGACGAAAACGTCGTGCGCCATTTTTCGTTGCCTCCCTTTCGATAGCAGCTTCGTCTTTCGTGCGCCAGCCGGACTCGCGCTGGTCCCGCCGATTCTATCACCCGGAAGCTATCACCGAGCTTCCCGCGAAACCAAGTAAAATCACATTTCCATTTCGAATTCCACCTGCCAACCTTTGGACACTCATCTTCATCTATGTTTGTGCAGGTTTGAACGCGATGAGGCCGCTCTGGAGGTGCACACCGCGTGGGTGAGAAGCCAAACCGACCATTTCAGCTCCTTTTCAGTGCTTCTTTGAAGGCCGATTTCCAATGGTCAAGTGTTACTTCGAACGGTGGCCTGATTCTTGTGCGGGAATTGGATGAGCGGTTGGGACTAAGTGAACTTATAGACCGACACTTGACCGACTCTCGGGGGAAGAACACGCAGTTGCCGCTCGCGGACCTGTTGAGACAGTCGGTGCACAGCCGCCTGGCTGTGCCGGCGTGAATGGCAGACCGTGGGGAGTGCTCCCGATGAAAATCGCTTTACAGTATGCGAACAAGCGAGACGGGGGTGCTACGGTCCTGTTTTCATAGCCAAAAAGGAAATTTCCAGTGCATGGTAAAATGGAAATCTGGCTTGAAGAGCGGGCGCTCGCGATGGCCGGTATTTCAAGGACCATGTCCTTGTTGCGAATTTCAGGGGATAAACTATGAATGCAGCATCCGCACTTCTTTCACACCCGTGCTCTTCCCGTGCTTCCTGCTTTCTATTGGCTTTCACCGTTGCTCTCGCTGCTGCCTTCACCGCGGGCTGCGGCTCGAGCGTTTCCGGGCCGCCGCGTTCCGGCTTGAGCGGGAACACGTCCGTCACAGTCCTGGCCTCGAGCGCCGCGAATGATCAGTTATCTCAGTTCGATATGGTCTTCAACAGCTTGACGTTGACCAGCCAGTCGGGCAAAACGGTCAGCCTGTTTGCCGCGCCCCTGCACGTCGAGTTCATTCATGTGAACGGCACTACGGAGCCGCTTGAGACGGTTACTGTTCCTCAGGACGTGTACACTTCCGCGACCGCGTCCATCGGAGTATCTCGATTTGCCTGTGTGAACCTCAACCCATCCGGTGCGCTTGAGGTCAGTGACTTTGCCAACCAGACCACGGCGCCTACCAGTGTAACTGTGAGCCTGCCCGCGCCGATCACGATTACCGGCGCGAACATGGGCCTTTCGCTTGACCTGCTCGTCTCAAAATCGGCGAGCTTTGTCACCTGTGATCCCAATGGTATCGAACCTTTTTCCATCACGCCGACCTTCAATCTCGTCCCGCTGGCCATCTCGTCCCAACCCACAAATGATGAAAACGGTAAGGAGACTGGTTTGGAGGGGTCGATTGTCTCAGTCGATGCTGCCGGAAACAGTTTCAATGTGACTGCCGCCGACGGTCCTAGTTGTGTTCCTGCGGGCAATGTTATTTGCGTACCGGCTGCGGCCGAAGGTCCCAGTTGGCAAGTGGCGTCGAACGCCGACACGGTGTTTCAGGGCACTGCTGGAGTTTCCGATCTAGCGGCGGGCATGCCCGTGGATCTGGATGTGACGATTCAATCGGATGGTTCGCTGGTAGCCACGCGTGTCGCGGTGCAAGATACGAACGCGGCCAATCTGACCGTGTCCATCGGGCCGCTGATGTTTGTTGATGAATTTTTGCAGGGGGGAGAGCAGGACATTGTTGCCGATGCCTACGGCCGTGAAGGGTCAGGCAGCTTGCTCGCTGCCAACGGGGGCACTTACAGCTTTGTCAACGCCGTGTTCCAGGTCTCAGGTCAGTTCACAAATTTACAGCATCTTCCATTCGCAGCCAATTTCACGGTCACGACAATGGTCGCCGGCCAGAATGTTCTCATCACTACTCATGCGCTGAATTCCTCACCCACGCCGACAGACATTCCGGCGGCCACAATCACGTTGATGCCGCAAACCATCAACGGCGCGGTCACCGCGGTCTCCAGCGACGGCGGCTTTACAACCTACACTGTTGCGCTTGCTTCTTACGACCTGTTCCCCGATCTCGCCGTGCAACCGGGTCAACCCACCCTACTGACGAATCCGGGCAGCGTCGTCATCTACATCGACGGCAACACGCAACTGCTCAACACCAGTCCGATCGCCCCAGGCAGCGTCCTACGATTCAACGGTTTGATCTTCAACGACGGTGGGACGCTGAGGATGGGCTGCACTCAGGTGAACGACGGAGTGGCGGAGTAGCGCCGACGAGACCGAAGAAGACGGATTCACGGCGGGTTCGCCGCTAGCCATAGGCTGGACGCCACTGTACGCAGTTGGGCCTATTCCCCTGCTCCCGGTTCCCCCCCACCAACCCCATGCCCGCTCCCTCTTCACTCGCCCAGCCTATCCACGCGCGCGTGCTAAAATTGTGCGGTCTGCTGATTGATGAGAAATGACCATGCGCATTCCAATCAAAACACAACGGGAGTTGTCTCATTCGGTTCTCATCACAGTGAAGACAACTATAATATAACTCTACATTAAATATCTCACGCACCCCGAAGCGCCTACCCCTTCCTCTTCCTCACCCACAACAACTTATCCACCTCTGCCACCACATTCTCCTCCGCATCCCTCACCACCACCTGAAACATTGGCTCGACTTTTTCCCCATGATCCGCCGCCGTGCGAATCTCTTCCACCCGGTCCTTTGTCAACTCAAACTTCGCCCGCATCAATCCCTTCCCCGGCTTCTTAAAACGAATCGTCGCCGCCTTATCCCACACGACGTAGTCCGGCCCCAGGTTGTGAATCAGCATGATCATGTAAAATGGATCGCACATCGAGTAAAGCGACCCGCCAAAATGTGTCCCAACTAAATTCTTGTTCCACCACCGCAAAGGCATCTCCACTTCGATGCTGCGGAAATCTTCCGACACATGCTTCACACGCACACCCGCTCCCAAGTACGGCGGGTACATATTCACCCGCCTCCGCAGTTTCTTGGCCCCGATGGGCTTTTTTGCGCCGGACGGGTTCCTTGCGCCAGTTACCTTAGCCAATATCTTTTCTCTCGCCGCTTGACATCGGCCTCCAATTATCATACCTTCCGCTTTTTAGTGTTTCAAAATGGAATCTTAGAAAAACCTAATTGGTCTGCGTCAAGGAGGAAATATGATTTCCCTTCCCCGCCTCCGCCGCATCGGGCAGAGTTTATTCTGTTTGCCGGTCGTGCTCTTCCTTTTATGTCTCCTCGCGCCCATCACGCAGGCACAGAGCCTCCCCCTTTACGCCGTTTCGTCTAACGACAACGAACTCTGGACGGTCGATCCGCTTACAGGCCAGGCCCTTACCGGCGTAACCATTACTCTGGCGGGGTTCACCGTGAATTTTGCGAACGGCCTGGCTCAAAACCCGACCAACGGCCAACTCTTTGCGATCCTCTCAGTGCAGGGAGGCACAGGGCGCGAACTCGCGACAATCGTTCCCGGCACAGGCGTAGCGACACTTGTAGGTAACACGGGAGACAACTTCGCAGGAATCACGTTCGCTCCCGACGGCACGCTCTATGGAGTCACGGGTGATGGCGCCACGAATCCGTCGACGTTATACACTCTGAATACAACCACCGGCGCGCCGACCTTTGTAAAAGCATTGGGATCATTTGGACCAAACTGCAATGGAGAAGCCATCGCGTTCAATCCGGTCGATGGTCTCATCTATCATTCCTCGGGACTTCCAGGCTGTCAGGTGTTTGAGACCATCAATCCCTCAACTTTGGTTTCGACCCCCATCACTTTATCCGGGGACGCGCTCCCCGAACCACTTGCGTTGGTTCATTGGTCCGGCAATTTCTTCTTGTACTCGAGCTTCAGCCAACTCTATGTCATCTCGAATATTGGGCAAGCTCGGATTGTGTCAAATACGGCAGTCGATGCGGACTATAAAGGGTTCGTGTTTGCCGGCAGCGCGCCGGCTTGTCCGCCCAATGCTGCTCTGTACGGCGCCGCCAGTGGTGGGATTACCACCCCCAGCCTCTTCTATTCGATCAATCCCGCTACAGGCGCTCCGACTCTGATAGGGCCAATTGGATTTGAAGGCGTTGATGCGATGAAGTTCACAAATTCGGGAACTCTATTTGGGGCCGGTAGACTTCAAGACGGGTCCATCACTCCCGTATTGCTGACAATCAATCCTTGCACCGGCGTGGGGACCGAAGTTGGTCCGACTGGGATCATTGCGGATGACTTCTCGGTCATAACCGACCTCGCAATCCGTCGCACAGATGGGGTGATGTTTGGATTTTTGTCGGACCTATCCACCATAACCGGGCTCGCAGAAATTAATTCCGGCACGGGTGCGCATACACTGGCAAAAACCTATAGTTTCCAGCCGGGCGGCGGCCTTGTTTTCTCTGCCACGAATGTTCTGCTGAATGCTTATGGCTCGAATCTGGAGAGCTTAAACACCGCAACCGGCGCAATGACAGCTGTCACGGCGATTGCGTTTCCTGGATCAATTTCCGCCGACTCCCCGTCCATCACTTCTTTGGATTTTCAGCAGGGTTCGGGAATCCTTTTCGGCGTTGTAGGCGCGACTATCCCTGTTGGTGCGCCCGGAAAAATCTCCGGGGCCGCACCGGCTCCGCCCATTCCCAACGCGAATTATCTGGCCACGATTGATCCAGTCGCTGGCACTGTGACTCTGGTTGGCTCAGGACCGACACAGACGGGGCTGAATGCGATCGCATTCACTCAGGTAATCAGTTCGCCGACATCATTCGCGGCCACGGGTGGCACACCGCAGTCTGCGGTAGTAAATACAATCTTTAGCGCGGCATTGCAGGCAACTGTGACCGACATCAATGGACACGGCGTGCCAAACGTAACGATAATCTTCACGGCTCCCGCGACCGGACCAAGCATCACTTTTGCGGGCGGATTTAACACTGCGACGACCAACAGCAATGGTGTGGCTACGTTGGGGTCCATTAGTGCAAATACGATCGCGGGTGGACCGTATATCGTTACCGCAGCGTTTCTGGAAACTGCGCCCAATGGGGGTACGGATGGCTTCCCCACGCTGCCGCCAATCACATTCTCCCTGACGAATACCCCGGGAACTGCTGTATCAATCGTCTCGACGAGCGGCACGCCGCAGTCCGCACAGGTCACAACGGGTTTTGCATTGCCCTTCGCGGCGAAGGTTACAGACCAATTCAGCAACGTAGTTCCAGGCGTGACGATAACATTCACGGCGCCGGCAACCGGAGCGAGCGGCACATTCGGAAGCGCGCCGGTCGCCACAGCGATGACGAACGCCAGCGGCATTGTCACTTCTCCTACATTTACAGCAAACGCTACTTCAGGTGGCCCGTACAACGTGGTTGCCTCTCTGCCGTCGGAAGAGTCGCCGGTTAGGGCGGGGTTCCCGACGACCGCTAATTATTCGTTGAAAAATCTGGACTACAGCGTTTCGCCCGTCACCGGATCCGAGACAGTAACGGCTGGCGGCACAGCAAATTACACTATCAACTTCGTTGCGATCGTTGGGAACACGGCCAATTCCACGGCATTTAGTTGTACAGGGTTGCCGACGCTGTCCTCTTGCCTCTTCACCCCGGCGACACTGCCGGCCAATTCCGGGAACACTTCGATTGCGCTGGGGATCTCTACGACTTCCAGAGTGAAAACCACCAACATCGGAATCGGCGGCAGGTTCAACCAACCCTTGCTTCGTATCCTGCGGCCCGGCGTGCTGGTCTCGTTTGTTATGCTGGCGATGTTGCTCACTCTATTCTTCGCGCAGTCGCAAAAGATTCGTCGCTTGCCTCTCTCCGCGATCAGCTTCATTTGTGTCCTCGTACTTTTCGCGGGCTGTTTGGTGGGATGCGGGTCGATGAGCACGGGCTTCCCGCTAATACAAACGCAGCCGGGCACTCCCGCCGGCAGTTATCCGGTCACTGTGAACGCTACTTCGGACGGTGTCACGCGGACCACAACCATTACATTGGTGGTGCAGTAAGAATTCGCCGGCCCAGGAGGCTCGAGGAGAATGCACATGCGCAACATAAGAATCGCGTTGGGGCTGGCACTTGGATTCCTCGTGGGAGTGATCCCCGTGGCGGCGCAGAGCAGCGGCGACACGGCCAAGTTTGAGGTCTCCCTCGATTACGCCTATGTCCGGGCGCGGACGGTGGTCGTCGCGGGCTGCTGCTTCAACATGAACGGCGGCGAAATCTCGCTGGCTTACAACGCGAACAACTGGTTTAGCCTCGTTGGCGATTTCGGGCTCTACTACGCGGGAAACGTTCAGAATTCCGGACTCACGCTGACCGTTTTCCCTTACACGTTTGGGCCGCGCGTTTCGATTCGCAAAAATAAAACGTTCACGCCGTATGTGGAGGGGCTGTTCGGCGGCGGCTATGCCGGCGGCACCATCTACACGCGCGCGTTTGCTCCGACGGGAGGAAAGAGCGCATTCGCCCTGTCGGCGGGCGGCGGCTTGGATGCAAAGCTCAGCAAACATTTTGCGCTGCAATTGGTCCAGTGCGATTATTTCTTCACGAATTTTCCCGACGGCGCCTCCAATCACGAGCACAATTTCCGACTCACGACCGGCATCATCTTTCGTTTCGGCTCTCACTAGGCTGAACACTTCGCAACCCTCTTCAGAAGCATAGACATTCGTGTCTCTGCGAAAACATTCGTTGCGCTACACCAGCTCCTTATAGAAGTACGTCGTATCGCAAAATCTTCCATCGGGAAAAAGCGCATAGTTCGGGATCACGCCGACTTTCTTCCACCCCATGCGCGTGTACAATTTTTCGGCGTCTCCGCCAGTCACGGCATCGAGGACAAGAAGCGTTTTGCCCGCCGCGAGAGCCGCCTGCTCGGCGTGCTGCATCAGGAGCGTTCCCACTCCTTTGCCGCGCGCCGAACGGTGTACAAGCAATTTTGCGATGTCGGCGCGGTGCGGCTGGTTGGGCGGCGTCGCAGTCAGGATCTGCACCGTCCCAATTAATTTGGAATCCTCAAAGGCCGCCAACAAAATTCGGTCGCGGCGCGCCACTCCGTCAACAACTTCCTCGAAGAACCGCTCCGCTTCGCGCTTGGAAAATGGCGCCATGAAACTGACCGACGCGCCTCCCTCCACACAATCGAGCAGCACATTCGCAAGCGCTTCAACGTGTTCGCGCCCAGCGGCCGCGTTCAGTTGCCGGACTTCAATCATCGCAATCAACCTCAATCATGCTGACCACCTTCAATCATTGGCTCATCCTAGCGTCGTCCCAGAGGATTCTCAACGGGCGCGCGGGCGCGTGTGGTTGATGGCACTCTCTTGTTTCATCTTGACGCATCATTTGTGTGCTAACCTCGGTTCGGAGGAAAGTCCAAACTCTGAGCGAAAAGAAGCGTTTCACTCCTGGAACAAAGGTTGCGGTACTCCATTCTAAAATCCACGGCGTCGTAACATCCGTCGAAAGCACACCCACTTTTTTTGGCGAGTACCTGCATACAATTGAAACCTCCTATGGACCGCATCGCGATCCCGGCTGCAATTTGCAACTAGTCCCGACAACCAAGCCGTAGTTGGCTCTTCGGCGTCTCGAATTTCGAGTACGGCGTGGGTCAAAAGACCCCGCGTTCGCATTTGCGTCTAATCCCTCGCGGGTGTAGGCTTGCCGCCCCCCGGGTACCAACGGAACAGAGAAAGGGACTCTCATGACCTCGCCAAAAATGCACAAACAAGCTGTGGCCGCGCGTGACGCCCATATGGCGCTCTTGGACCTGAAAAAGGTCGTTGACCGGGCCGCCAAGACGGCCCACGCGGCGGAGCTTGAAGCCGTCAGCTTGGCGGTCAGGCCGTCCTCCGGCCGCGAGATTCCGGCATCGCTTTCCGTTGCGATGGAGGATCTGCGCGCGCTGAGCTTTGAACCGACCCTGTCGCAGGCGCGCGAAAAGCTGCAAATGGTCCTGCTCTGCCATCAATTGACTAAAGAGATGGGCGAGTAGCAGCATAAGAAACTGCCCCAGCCCTACGAAGCGGGCTGGGCTACAGTACCTTCTAAAGGCCCACGAACTTTCCATCGTGTCACCTCCCGACCACTTGGCGGGCGACTTGGCCGGAGGCGTCGGCATCGCATGTTGCATCGTCATCGTCACCGTTGTCGGCGTCATCGTCGCCGTTTTCTTCGTCGGCGGCGGCGGCGCCGCCTCCATCGTCATCAAGTCCAAATTTGTGGATGATTTCCGGCGGAAGATTGAAGCCGGCGTTCTTTAGAATGGCGAGGGCATCTTCCACGTTTTCCCTTAGAGTGGGCTTGGGCGCCTGGACTGTTAGGTGGGGAATTTTGGGCACTTCATCGCCGAGACGATCCACGGCATCGTGGATAATGTAGTGGATGCGGCCCCCCCATCCCATTTCAGTTGTTTCTTCCTTGATCGGATGGAGAGTCTGGATCATAAGTTGACCGATGTAGGCGAGGGCCAGAGCGTTACGAACCGGGATGCGGTTCTCGGCGGTGAGGGCGAAGAGTTTGCCGAGGGCGCGGTTGACGGCGAAGGCGGAGCGGAAGTCGCCCAGCGGGCCGAGGATTTCCTCGGTGACGATTTTCGAGTCGTGAAGCTGGAGTTCTTGAAGGGCGTGCTGGGCGCAGAGGGCCGTGTGGTTCGGAGCAAACGGCATCTGGCAGCGGCGGCCGTTGGCGGTGCGATAGGTACAGCGAGTTTGTTCATTTATTTTGGGCTTATGAGACATGGTTCATTTCCTTGTGGGGAGGGGACGCCCCCTCCCCCTTTTTTTGTAAGTGATAGGCGATACAGGTAATTACGGGAATGAGCGTCTGTAAGTGATAGGCAGCATTGGGCATTTTTCGAGGCGTTTTGAAGAAAGCTTGTAAGTGATAGGCAACACTAGTACTTACGTTGTTTCGGCCCGAGGACGAGGGGGCGCAACTGTCCCGGAGGGGGTTAGGGCACTTCGCAGACGCGAACATAAAGCTTTCAAAACGTTATCCGAGGGATTCGCTTGGCGGAATTCCGAGGGTACGTTGAGAACCATTCTACAATAAGCGAGAATGTTTGTCAATAGATAATTACAGGAAAATGATGGATTTCTGTGGAAGTCATTTCGAATGGGGGTGGAAAAGCACAAAAGCTATTCGAATGGAATTGGGGAATTGTGTCTCTGACTGGGATTCCCCACCCTTTGTGCGAGTGTTCAGTCTAGTGACAGCGAGGCGAAGGATGGGGCACTTGCCGTGTCGGCGTTTCTAACAACGGAGGTTTCGCCCCAAGGTACTGGGCAGCTGACTGTACACAATCTGGCCCCTAGGCCAGTTGATTGAACACCTGAACTGGAGTACCACGTAAATGGAGCGAAGGGCGGCGCTCTGGACAGCTAGGAGGGGTTCGTACCCCTCGAATCAGGGTTCAAATCCCTGGCCGCCCACTCGCTTCGAGAACGCAAAGCTAGCACACGTATTCATGACTGTCTATCGAACCAAAGTCCCAATTTCGGGAACTGTCCGGAACCTGTCCTTTATTGTCAAAGCAAGTGTTTAGTGCTATATGGGATGGGGAGGGTTAGATGGCCGTTTCAAAGAAAACCAAAAGAGAACTTTACGCCAGGGCGAGCGGACGCTGTGAGTGTGAAATGCTTGTTTGCGACCATACGGGGAGGTGTAAACGCGGGCTATCGTCCGGATATTGGGACGCTCACCATCGAAACGCGAACGGCCCTGACACACCTAGCAATCTCATTGCTATGTGTGCGACGTGCCATAAGAATACGCGCACATATGGCAGAAGTTAATTCCCGCATTTATTTCAGGGTCGCCCCGTGAGTTGTCTTTACATGCCTGGATTGCGCTTGACGGCGGCCTCCCTGCTCTACTAGTCTACGCGTCAATTATGTATGCGGATATGCCGGTAGAACTTTCCTTTTCGGGTTATCTCACCTTTGAATGGGCCGATCTTAAGGAGATGCAGTCTGGCATATTAAAGAACCTGCGAGATTGGTCCCACCTAATTGCAAGGGAGATCGCCGACCGAATTAGCGATTCGATCCAATCCGGCGCTCCACCCGAAGTCTACATTCATTTCAACGAGGGGAGTCTGATTTGGCACGGTGTTGTCCAATTCGCTCGTGAAAGTTGGCCAGCTATTGAGGCGATGTCGACTGTCGGTGGTGCAATCGCTCTCATGCAGATAGTCAAGAATGCAGTAGATGGAGTTTTGCGAGAACGGTTGAGTAAAATAATGGGCCCTCGGATAACGCTGTACCCATCAAGTCAGGTAAGCTTGCAAAATAGGCCAACGGGCTCAAGCCGCCGCCTCGGGGGTGTTCAAAGCAATTTGTTGGGTTTTGCTGCGCTCATTGCAAGCGTCGCGGCATTAATTGCGGCGCTCGCGTGGTTAATACGAGTGCTTAACCACTAGCAAGTCCATTTCACGCGCCGCCCTCCCAACGTGAGTCTCATGCTGCGCGCTGGGATTTTCCTCCGTCAATTTTTTTATAAGGCCGAGAGTCTCAGCAACCCAAATGCCAGACCGGCGTATCGGGCACCCGCGAACTTTTCAGCGCGCTGTCGCTGGGTCACCCGTCCACTCGACACTTCGCAGAACAGAATTCTTCTATAATCACAACAGGGGGGCAGCTCCATGTCATCAGACTGGCAGGACGAAGTTGAGCTACATCGCATATATGCCGAGGCAAGGAGCTATCGCAATTCATTTTATGAAAAGCTCGCCATCCTTGACGGTGGCACGGTCGCGTTGGTGATTACCGCTATACTCGGACCATTGCATGGCACCATAAAACATAAATACTTACTCGGAATCGGGCTCACTGTTCTCGTACTCGCGATGGTTACCCTTCTTCGCCGAAATCTTCTTTCTGTTCAACTAGAATTTCACGCTGCTGCGAGAACGTCGAAGCAAATGGACTTTCGGCTTCCTGCTGCATTTAAAAGCCAAACCACCGTCAATAAAGACATCTACTACACAGAGATGACGGGGGTGTGGCTGTCCATAATCGGAATTCTCCTCTTGCTAATCGAAGTTTGGTTGATTCTCGTGTGAATACCTGGGTGGGTTGCCGGGTGTCTCCAGCCTTGTCGCTACGTTTGGAGATTCTCTGGACATAGAGTCAACTTCGGGTATGCAATAGTTGGGATTCGATGGACAAGGGCCGCCCCTGTGGCGGACAGGACCGGCGTCTGGAGCGCATTTCACAGCCTCGCCTATCCATTACGCTCGAGATAGTCTTGGTACGCGCGGATCATTGCTTTGGCTATCTGGCGGCCTTCCTTTAATTCTTCCTCAGTGGCTCCTCGGAGTTGGGCGGCCGTCCGACCTCGGTGGCGTCCTTGCTTTAGTGGGGCATCGTTCGCCAACTTCCCTAACTTGTTCCACGGCTTTTTGTCTATACCAAGGGAGGTGAGAGCCTGACTTTCGCCACCAAACTTCTTTCCCAGTGCATCTCGGATTTCATAAAGGTGAACGAATTCATTTTGGGAGTCGCTCATTGCGGCGTTGTAGCTCTTAAGGAGCGCGGCTAGTGTTGGGTCCTTACCGTGCTTCACAGCGCGGTGAGCAGAATCGGACTGCGCCTTTATTCTCTCCCCTTTCGTGTCGCACGTGACGTTGCCGGCAGCGTCCCGCGTCAACACGTCAACTGGGTCAGTCGTCACGTACATGTCCGCGTTCATTGATACGGAAATCTCGGCGTTTCTTTCTCCTGGACGTGTCCTCACAATTGTGTGGCCCGAAAATTGATATTTTCGGTTATTGATTTGCTGAGCGCCGAGAAACATCCTGTCAAGCTCCGCTTCGATCTGCGGACAGAGGATTTCGGCTTGTCCGCCTGCACCGTTGGACAGGGTTGTAACAACTCGGCCATTCTCAAATTTGGCCAGATAGTTGTCTTCGCTGTGTTCGAATGGCTCCTCGAAAAAATCAACAGGCGTGTAAGACCACTCTATCGTGACGACTTCACTCATGACACAAGTTTAGCAGAGCCGGGTGTCCCACAACGCCAGTTTCACCCGCCGCGGTGGGGGTGGGTGAATGTGCCCGCGTTCATTACTGGAGACGGAGAGTCCCCACACATGACCACGACATGTGGAGCACCCTGCTAGCCCCACGTCTCGAGGACAAAGCTTGCAAGGGTAAATGCCGCGTGGGCTGCTAGCCGAGCATGTCTTGGCTGGAGCTTGTAAACGGTCTTGCCGCGCCCATGAGCAGAACCTTTATGAGTACGCAAGGATCCTATTCCTTCGACAATCGAAGCGAGCCCCGTCAAGACTGCCTTAAGGTCATTGTCTTCGGTCATCGCGGGATCAAAATTCAGGTCTTTCCGAATCGTCTTCCACAGCGGCCTAATTGATTGCTCCGACGGCATCTCCAAATTCTTTTCTTCGATGTAGTATTTAAACAAAGATTCCAGTAGGGCACAGGATGCTGTCACCGCAGCCGCTGGGTCAGATTCCAAATTGTCGTATATCCGGTCAAACTCGGTTTGGAGGCCACTCAGATCGCGCTGCCGAATGACATCTTGCAATGTGCGAGCAGCGACGCTTGCTCCGCCCCTAGCAATGAACCCGCCTTTCACGTACCCCAAGCCGTGGTCACTCAAGACTTTCCTAATTTTTTCGCGTTCCGGGTCTAAATCAGCGCCAGACGCATATCCCGAACTGTTGACCTCCATGAGTTCAGCTATTACTTTACCCAGTGTAGCGAGGGGGTCAGCGTTCCATTGATTCGCCTGCTTTAGCCACAACCGGGACTTGTCAACCTTATTGCCGCCCGGCGGCAAACCTTGAACGCCAGCAGCTTCCATGAAGTAATCAATACGGGAATGCGTGTACCTTGTGGCGAGCACATCTGCGACAACCGCAATCACCGGGACTGGGATTTCTCCGCTCACCGTGCCTCATCATGCGGTAGCTGTTTCTGGAGTTACCGCTTTTTGATTGCTTCAAAATAGATCGAAAACGGCCGGAAAGACATTCTCACGCGTACTCGGTCTTTCGTACAAACAGCGAATATCACTGCCGCAGTTAGACCAATCGGGGTGAGCAGTATGAGAGTTGTATTCATCGCTCCGAACCTTTCTTCTGCTCAAGGTCTATTTCTGCGATAGTTGCCGCCAATTGCCGGGCTGTACTAGTTTTCCGTTGTATTTTCGCAGTCGTCTCCGAAGCCGTTTGAACTAACTTGGCAATCAACTCAAAAATATGGTCAACCGCCCTTATCCGCATTTCTCTCGGTGCCTCTCCGAACATCCATGGGCCTTCCAGATTGAATTCGTCTGCTGCCGAGTGCCCCCAAATCCTTCGCAAAGCAATTCCCCATTGTCCTCCGACCTTCGCATACCCTATTTCTTCGCGATCGAACTCCGCGGGGTCCTCCATTGCGACATGAGAGAATGGAACCCATACCAAAAGCCCAAGGTTGAGTTTTTTAAGCGCGCTGTCAAGAACGCCAAGCGCTTGCGTAAGCTCATCGGAAGATTTGTTAAGGGAAGTAGCTGCAGCGGAAAGTGCCCGAAACTGAATACGAATATCCGGAACTGGGTTTGCCATAAATTTCTCCTCGCTGTACGGACGTGGATTGCTCCCTTCCGGGAGGTCAATCGAAAGAAAACTGCGCCGGCTTCCACCGACTTTCATACTTTATCACATTCCTAAGAAAATGTCGTAATCTAAACAGGGTGGATGGATAAGGGGCCAAGAGGCAAAAATGGATTCAAGTGCTTTGCATTTTCAGATCGTTAAGTTGAAGGCCTTAAAAGAGACGATCCCTCCGTTCATAAAACAGGATTTCGTAAATGAGTACAACAACGTCGTTGAGGCATTACAAAAGGCGACCAACGATGACAGGTTCTTAGAATTCATTATCTATGCCAAGGACATGGAGTTTAAGGTTATAGGATCTCGTCCGGCCTCATACTCGGGGTCCCGACCGAGGGAGATCCTTCGCTCGCCCCACAAGACGTGTGACGAAAACGTTTTTAAGCGGCGCCTCAAAGCTCTTGACCTTTATTTGGAACAACAGGGTTATGCGGAGGCACCTCCGCAGCCATCTCCTCACCCGCACTCTACGATGAATGTTGAGAACATGACAATGATCGGCTCCGCGATTCAGCATGGAACGACCAATTCTTCAATCGAGATTCATTTCGATGCTCGTAATCAGGATTTCCGGAAGTTCATTGAAAGGCTAAGGGATAGTGCCGAACAATTGAGTCTCTCCCCGACGCAACTGCGAGAGTTCAAGAGCGACGTAGCTACAATTGAAGCTCAAATTGCATCGTCGAGCCCCAAGCAAGGCGTCATCGCCGAATGTGGGCGGTCACTTAGAACGATTTGTGAAGGTGTTGTATCGAATGTTGTCGCCGCCGGCTTGTTGCCCTTTCTTATCCAATACTTCCCGAAGTAGGCCGGGAGCTTCGCCGTCAAGCCGCTCCCGTCGGCCTAATTCTCGCGGCGCTTGGTGGCTTTTGAGGGTGAGGCGAGTTCGTGAGGCGATTCGGGGAGGCGGGGGGTACATGGGAATTTCGGCGGGGAAGACAGAAGCAGATCCCTCACCCGCAGCCGCGGGTTCGGGATGACAAATTGGGGAGGAAGAGGGCGGCGGAAGCAGAAGAGAGATTCCTGCCTACCCTGCCTGACCGGCAGGCAGGCGGCAGGCGGGCCTCACCCGCTGCGCGGGTTCGGAATGACGGAGTCAAGGATCGGATCGTTCGGCACGACTGGAAGTCGTGCCCTGATACACGGCTCGGTGGAAGCGATTATGATTGCTGTGCAGTGGAGGGTGGAGAGAAAACCCCCGCGTCAGACTCTTTTGAAGCGCCGCGGGGCTGCAGCGGAACGCACCCCGTCGGCGAAGACGAAACCGCCGTGGGATATCCCTCGCCTGCGAACCGACTCGGGATGACGGAGAGAGAGTCAAAAACCCCACGTTCGCCCTGACTCGATGAAAGTGTCGCGGGGCTCCAGCAAACTTTCAAAGAGTGGCGCAGGGCTCCGATGTCTCTAAGTCGCCACGGGGCTCCAGCAAATCGGCCCCCGGTGGCAGAGACGAAAGCTCGGACCCTGTCGCCAAAGGCAACTGCACCCCGTCAGCAAAGACGAAAGCTCGCACCCCGTCGGCAAAGACGAAACCGCAGCGCCCCTACGAAAAGAGAGATCCTTCGCTACGCTCAGGATGACAAATAAAAGAAAAGGATGACGGCAAGAGAGGCAACACCCGCACTCTTAGGAACGAAGGGTGCGGCACCCGGCGGAGCAAAGCACGCCGACAGGAGTGTCGGCGCTACTAAAGGCGACGGATTACGGCAAGAGAAAGGCGAGTCAAAACCCGCACCCTCAGAAGCGAACGGTGCGGCACCCAAAGGCTTGAGGGTATGCAGGGTCAGGAATGACTGTGTTACGAGGGCGCAGCGAGCAGCGCCCCTACGAAAGAGGAGGCGGGAACACCGAAGGCACGCCGACGGGAGTGTCGGCGCTACATAAGGCGGGAAGATCTAAGGCACGCAACCCTGTTGGTAGCGCCGCGGGGCTCCAGCGTCTCTAAGTCGCTGCGGGGCTCCAGCAAACTTTCAAAGAGTGGCGCAGGGCTCCGATGTCTCTAAGTCGCCACGGGGCTCCAGCAAATCGGCCCCCGGTGGCAGAGACGAAAGCTCGGACCCTGTCGCCAAAGACAACTTGTTTGGAGCGCTGCGGGGCTCCAGCGAATCGGACCCCGTCAGCAAAGACAACTTGTTTGGAGCGCTGTGGGGCTCCAGCGAATCGGACCCCGTGAGCAAAGACAACTTGTTTGGAGCGCTGCGGGGCTCCAGCGAATCGGACCCCGTCAGCAAAGACAACGGCACCCCGTCAGCAAAGACGAAAGCTCGGACCCTGCCGCCAAAGACAACTTGTTTGGAGCGCTGCGGGGCTCCAGCGAATCGGACCCCGTCAGCAAAGACAACTGCACCCCGTCGGCAAGGACGAAATCGTGGGACGAACCCGCCGCGGCGGGGCACCCGGCTACCTGGGGGCCATTTTCCGTGCGAGTTGCATCAGGAAACGAAGATCGGAGCTATGGAGGCGGCTGAAGTTGCGGCGCAGCCGCGCGAGCTGCCGGGCGCTCTTGCCGGTGCGACCCCAAAGCAATTCAGTTGACGCCTCGAGTCTGAGTGGCACGGGCGGATTTGGGGATTTCCCCTCTTCGTAAAATAATTCATATAGCGGAACTTGAAGAGCGCGGGCAAATTTTTCAAGAGTTGAAAGGGAGGGCACGGTGTGCCCGTTTTCTACCCGTGAGATATAGAAACGAAACAGGCCCGTTCTTCTCTCGATTTCCGCCTGGGAAATTTTCCTCTCTTCACGCAAGGTGCGAAGGCGGTTTCCTATCATCATGGAGAATACTATCGCAGAAGCGTGCGGTGGCCTCAAGTGTGATGGGTGATCCGGTGGCTAGTGATTAGGGACGAGTGAGTCGAAAGAGAGGTCGAAGTGAAGCATCTGATTAAGGCGTTTGTGAATCAGAGCCGGGTAATGGCGATCCTGGAATGAATATGCTGAATTGCGGTTTCCACTTTTTCCAGCACGCGCGTCCTGCTTTGGCGCTTGCGGTGTTTGGAATCCGGGCGGACGTGTTCTGGCCGTATTTTACGTGCGCCGTACTTTTTGCAATCGGGCTGACGGTGATTTTCACGCGCGAGCTGGCGCAAAAACACGGGCTCGACAAGATCCTGCCATTCGGGCGGCTGTTCTACGCCATCCCGATGGGAGTATTCGGCACAGAGCATTTTACAGATACAAAGTTGATCGCGAGTCTGGTTCCGCGCTGGATGCCATGGCACACATTTTGGGTCTATGTGGTGGGCACTGCGCTGATCGCCGCGGCGCTGAGCATCGTGGTGCAGAAGTATTCGCGGCTGGCGGCCACACTTCTGGGAATCATGTTTCTGCTTTTCGTGGCGTTGATGCATATCCACAACATCGTGGCGTCGCATGGCGCGCGTTTGTTTTGGACCATCGCGGTGAGGGAGATCGCGTTCAGCGGCGGAGCTTTTGCAGTGGCCGGAGCGCAAATGAAAAGAACGGCGTCGGACGGCGCGCCGTGGCTGGTAACTCTCGCGCGCTTTTTCGTGGGGATACCGGCGATCGTCTTCGGCGTGGAGCAGTTTCTGCATCCCACGATTGCGCCCGGCGTTCCGCTGGACAAAATAACGCCCGCATGGGTTCCCGGGCAACTTTTCTGGGCCTATCTGACGGGCGCGGCTCTGATTATTTGCGGCGCGTGTATTGCGGTGAATATGAAGGCACGCTTGGCGGCAACCCTTCTGGGGATTGCGGTTCTGCTGACAGTGATTTTTATTTATCTCCCCATTATGATCGCTGACCTTTCCAACATCGGCGATGGGCTGAATTTTGTCGCTGATACTTTAGCCTTCAGCGGAGCTGCGCTGATTCTGGCGGATGCGATCCGCGAACGAACCAGCTATGAGGCGAGCGCCTGATACGGGAGTGGCTGTGCCTGCCTACCCCTGCCTAGCCGGCAGGCAGGCGGCAGGCAAGCTACTGAAGGCGAGGGGCACACGGCGCTATTTTTTGCGGAAACCGTTGGATAGGCCGCCAAAAACGAGTAGAGCGACCGCAAAAATAAATCCACCAACGATGGTCGTCACAACCTGCTTAAGCAAGAGGATGGCGATGACTATGCAAGCGGCCAGGAATAATATGCGAGCGGTTTTTCTGTTCATGGAAGCACTTTAATCCAATTTGGAGTGAAACGCACCTCGTTGGGCGGGTGGTCAGGCATCGTCCGGTGTGACGATTGGCGTGATGAAAGATCACAGGCTGAAGCCTATGTGATGTTGGAAAACCGAAAGGCCACAGGCTGAAGCCTGTGTTACGCAAACCCTCTTTGCATCCAGAACTTCGCGCGCTACACTTTGTAGTCGCATTCCAAAGGAAAGACCATGACCACGACTCCCAGACCTGAAATGACTCATAACGCGAGCGGACAGCCGAGCGGCGGCGGAAACGGCAAACCGGAGAAGATTTCCAGCGCGGACGTGATCCGCAAGCACAAGGAATATATCTGGCCAGCGGTGGCGAATTATTACCAGACGCCGCTGGTGGCCGACCACGGCTCGATGCAATACGTCTGGGATTTGGACGGGCGAAAGTATCTGGATTTCTTCGGCGGCATCCTGACAATTTCCGTGGGGCACGCGAATCCGAAAGTCACGAGCGCGGTGCAGGAGCAAGTCGGGAAGCTGCAGCACACGTCAACGCTTTATCCGAATGAGCAGATAGTCGCGCTCGCCGAAAAACTGGCGCAGATTACTCCGGGCCACCTGCAGAAAAGCTACTTCACGAATTCCGGCACCGAAGCGAATGAGATGGCGATTCTTCTGGCGCGAATGTCCACCGGCAGCTTTGACGTGGTGGCGCTGCGGCACGGCTATTCGGGCGGCTCGACTATCGCGCGAAGCATGACGGGACAGGCGCCGTGGCGCAAGGCCGGAGTGGTGAGCGTGGGATTTTCGCACGCGATTAATCCTTACTGCTACCGCTGCCCGCTGGGGATGAAATATCCCGATTGCGGCGTGGCCTGCGCGAATGACGTGGAGAGTTTGATCCAGACGGGCACGAGCGGGCAGATTGCCGCGTTTATCGCCGAGCCGATTCAGGGCGTGGGCGGGTTCATTACTCCCCCGCCGGAATATTTCAAGATGGTTTTCAAGATCGTGAAAAAGTACGGCGGTCTTTTTATCGCGGACGAAGTGCAGACGGGGTTCGGGCGCACGGGCAAAAAATGGTTTGGCATCGAGCAATGGGAAGTTACGCCGGACATTATCACGTGCGCGAAAGGCATGGGAAATGGAGTGCCCATCGGGGCGACAATCACCACGGCGGAACTCGCGAACGCGTTTCAGGGATTGACGATTTCAACTTTCGGCGGCAACCCGGTCACGTCGGTGGCCGCGCGCGCCACGATTCAATTCATCGAGGAAGAAAAACTTCTGGAGAACGCGCACACGGTCGGAAAGTATTTTCGCGAGAAGCTCGACGGGCTGAAAGAAAAATACGCGCTCATCGGCGACGTGCGCGGAATGGGCTTGATGCAGGGCATCGAGCTGGTGAAAGACCGCAACACGAAAGAGCCCGCGCCCGAGGCCGCAACGCAATTGATGGAGCGCACGCGCGCAAACGGATTGCTCGTCGGCAAGGGCGGACTTTATGGAAACGTGATGCGCATCGCGCCGATGCTAAACATCGGCAAGGCCGATGTGGATGAGGCTGTAAAGCTGCTGGATAAATCGTTCAGCGAGGTGCGGGTGTAGGAGACGCATTTCAAAGGGCGCAGCAAGCAGCGCCCCTACGAAATGCCGAGGTGAATTTTTGGGGGCGCTGATTGCCGCGCCCCTATTTTTGTTAATGCGCCGCCATTTTCTAATGCGCGGGAAGCGTTGTGTTTGTTGCGCTGCCGTAATAGAGGCCGTTGAAGAGCAGCTTGAATGTTCCGTGCGGCTGCGCGCGGAACGTCACCTCCGGCCCGATGACGAACACCTTGCCCTGGCCGATGCTGGCATCGAGGATTGCGGTGCCGCCATCGAGATAGGCCTGGCCCCAGGCCCAGCCGCTGTCGAGCGTTTCGGTGCCCGAATACCACGCGACGGCTGTGGGCTTCACGGTGGCGCTGGGCGCTATGCGGAAAACGGGGCTACTGTCGAAATCCACATCGGCGACGGACGGCATGCCGTAGGCGAGCGGATTTGTATTGTCAATCGTCGCGCGCATCAGCGAGCCGGGAATGTAAAACTTTTCGCGCGGCAGCGGGCGATCCACGCCGTCGGCGCCGCGCTCGGTGAGATAGTTTGCGATGGGCACGCCGAGAAGTTGCGCCATCGAAGTTGAGCTGCCGACGGTGACGATGGAGCCGCCCGCGTCGAGAAAAGCTTTCAGTTGCGGCATCGTTGTCGCGGCAGTGATTGATCCTTGACGCGCGGCATATTCGGGCGGAATGTTTTGCGCTGCCGCGCCACCGCCGCCACCTCGGCCTCCGCGTCCGCCACCAGCCGGAGCGCCCGCACCACCGGGAGCCGCGCCGCCCGCTGCACCACCCGGCGCACCGGGCGCGCCGCCACCGCCTCCGCCGCGTCCGCCACCGCCGACTGAGAACGCGCCATCGGTGAAAATCAGGACATCGAACTTGCTGCGCAGATCGCCTGCGTCGAGCGTGTGCGGATAAACCACCTCGAACGGAAATTCGTATTGCTCGAGCAGCCAGCGCAGCCAGCCCGACGGCATGATGCCGCCATAACGATCGAACAGTCCGACGCGAATGGGCTTGAGCTTCAGTACGGGACCCGTCGGGCTCTCCCTAACAGGCCAGGCGGTGACGCCGAGATCTTTTCCGCCTGCCTGAATAATGGAATTCCCCGCAGGGCAGCTTGGCGCCCAGATTTGGCCCGTTTGCATATCGGCACCGGAACCGAATTGCCCTTCGAACCAGTAAACGGCGCAGCCCGCTTTCATCAGTCGATTGACAACGATGAAGGAGTTGTTTACACGGTGATCAATCATGTAGCCAGCAGGAGTCCAGCCGGCGGCGGAATTATCCATTGCGGGCATTGCTTGTAGTTGGCCGTAGGCTAACTTGGTGAATGGGCCGTCGAAGGCATCCTGGATGCGATCGAAGTGGACGCCCATTTGATAGGCGAGCGTCCAGCCGGCGATATCGTAAGGAGGAATCGGTGGGCCACCGGGATAACGAAAATCGTTCGGGTGGTCCTGCGGCTGGAACATGTCAAGAATAAAGGGGCGACCGGACTGCGCGGCCTTCACGACGAACGATCCTGCGGGATAGGTTTTGCCTCCGACTTGGAATGATGCGGATGCTTTCTCAATTTGGATGCCGTTCTTTATAAGCGCGTTGATGAACTTTGTGGCGGTCGCGAAATCGGGCTGGTCGGAAGGAACGATGTAGCCGCGCGGATCGCGCAACTTCGGATCATGCAGAATGGAATTGTAAAGTTCCGCGGGAGCGGCCACGGCGCCGCTGCCGCCTCCTCCGGGGACAACATCTCCGCCTGCGGCAACTTCCCCGCCGCCACGACCGCCCCGGCCTCCGCCACGTCCACCGCGGCCTCCGCCATTTTCTTCAGCGGCGGCTGCGAGTTCTTTTGCGGCTTCGGCGCGAAGGGCTTCGATGCGCTTCGGCGTGATTGTCCAATGGTCTTCGTTGCCGCGCCCGATGGAGTTCATGCCCATGCGCCAAATGTTGAAGAGCAAATTCTCGCGATTGTTTGAGGCGTAATCGAGAATCGCGCGATTGAGTTCGCAATCGTAATCAATGGATTGGCGGTAGTGCCACAACTGCGGAACGACGGGCAAGGGCCAATCGCCTTGCGGCAATTGCTTATCGGCGACAACGGGAATCTGCTGCGGATTCGGGCCGCCAACAATTTCAGTGAGGATGCCGATCATGTTGTGGAAATAAACGGTGGTGCGCAGGCCGCCGTCCCACCAAGTGGAATAGCTGGAGCCGCTGCGCATGGCCGAGCCGCCCTTCCCTTGCGCGACGAGACGCGTGTGCATCGCGGTGCCGACGGCTTCCACGCCGAGGGGAACAAGCGGATCGAAATTGTAATTAAACGGATCGCGGAAGGGCGGAACAAAAACGATGGCTCCGGCGGGGCCACTCTGATGATGGTTGTACATGATTTGCGGCATCCACTCGATGAAGAGCTGGCGGTTCATGTTCGCGGTTTCGGGCATGTTGGACATGTAAGAATCGCGGTTGTCGTCATGGCCGACATATTTGTTGTAGAGCTTGGGGAGCGCGGCCATGGAGCGCTGCGTGGGCTCGGAGATGCGGTTGTACCAATTGGCGACGAGTTCGGAGCCATCAGGATTCGCGGCGACGCAGAGAATAATTGCATCATTCAAGAAGCGCATCGTTTCGGGATCGGTGCGGCTCGCGAGCTGATAAGTGGTTTCGACGAGTTGTTGGAAGCCAACGGTTTCGGAGGCGTGGAGGCCGCCGTCAATCCAGATGACGGCCTTGCCTTCGTGGGCGAGGGCGCGGGCCTGCTCTTCGGTGACGCCTTCGGCGCGCTGCAGTTTCTGCGAGATCTCTTTGTAATGATCGAGGTGCTTCAGATTCTCGGGCGAGGAAATGATGAGCATCCACTGGTCGCGGCCTTCGGCGGTTTTGCCGATGCTTTGCAGTTTCACGCGGTCGGATTCGGCGGCCAGTTTTTTCCAGAAGGCTTCCGCCTGCGTGTAGGTGACCATCTGATAGTCGTCGCCGACATTGAAGCCGAAAGACTCCTTGGGCGTGGTGATTTTGGGCGCGGCCATCTGCGACGAAGACTGCGCCTGCTTGGTGGCAGACTTCTTGGGCGCGTTTTGCGCGAAGAGGAAGCCGGCGCAAAGAACGGCGGTGATTAAAAGAGAGAAGGTGACGCGACGAAGTGTGTGTGTAGTCATGACGATGCTTTCTACCGCGAGGAACGCGGGATGTCAAAGAGAAATAAGGGCCGCGTGAAGAAATTGAATATTGGTCAAGGGCTATTGCTGGCGCGAACGATCCTCACTTCTGCACTTCTAACGACATTGGACACTTTGACGCAAGGATGCGACGGATTATTTGGTTGCCTGGGATAAACTTATGTGGGCCGAGCCCGTATCTACCCGTCAGGAGGCGCCTTGGGGACGGTGGAGCTCCTCTATCTTGACCAAGAGTCGGTTCTTGCCGCCGACGTGCTCGATATGCGCCGTGCGATGAAAGTGGTAGGAGAGGCTCAGGCGCAGTTCGCGAACGGTGAGGTCAGGGAACCGCAAAAAATCGTTTTGCGAAACGCAGATACCGCGGAGAGTGAAGCGGAAGGGCGCTTCAATGGACTTGCGGCATCGATTGGCGTGCCGGTGCGTTCTGCGATTGGCATGAAATGGATTGCCAGCTTCCCAGCCAACCGACAGCTTGGCAGGCCGCGCGCCAGCGCCCTGATCATACTGAACTGCCCACAAACCGGGGTTCCTCTGGCTGTGATGGAGGGAGGACTAATAAGTGCGATGCGCACCGGGGCCATGACAGGCTTGGGCGTGCGGTTTCTCGCCCCGAGACAGAGTCGCAAAATCGGCATCGTAGGTGCGGGTTTGCAATCTCGGACTCAAATCCTAGGGCTGTTTACCGAACTCCCCGAAGTTGAGGAAATTGCTCTGTTTGGCCGGCAATTTTCCAGCGCAGAAGAGGTTGCTGAGGACTGCCGACGACGATGGGGTGCTCCGGTGCGTGCGGTGTGGAATATCGAGGACGCGCTGCGCGATGCGGATGTGGCGCTGACGGTAACCACCGCCCAGGAGCCACTGATTCGGGCGGAGCACATCAAGCCGGGCGCGCTGACGATACAACTGGCGGGCCATGAATGCGAGTTCGGCGTCATCCAACAGTGCAAGAAGATCGTGGCCGACGATTGGGAAACAGTAAAGCACCGCGGAATCATGACGCCCGCCATCATGCACAGGCAAGGTTTGCTGCGGGACGAAGACGTTCAAGCCAATCTCGGTGAATTGATTCTGGGAACCAAAATGGGGCGGGAAAGCAACGAAAGAATCCATTATTGCCACATGGGAATGGGTGTAGATGATGTCGCTCTGGCCTGGGCAGTGTACGAGACCGCGCGCGAGCGGAGTCTCGGGATAAATTTGCCGTTATGGAAAGAACCTCTGTGGATTTAACCGGCAAATTGCCCGAAGCGAAGCAAATCCTGCTAGAGCCAATGCGCATCGAGAACAATAAAGTCCCGGTCGTTATCCTCGTATCTTCCCAGCACGGTGGTGTCGGGATTATCCGGAGCCTTGGAAGCAAGGGTGTCCGCGTTTTTGGAATCCACCAATATTTCTGGGAGCCCGCCACATGGTCGCGTTACTTGCGAGGTGTTTTTTACTGGAATTTTTCATTAGCCCCGGCGGCGGATTCCCTCTCTTTCCTGCGGGACATCGCGAAAAGAGTTGGATCCCGGCCAATTCTGATCGCTACGTCCGATATAAGCGCGATGTTCGTCGCCGAAAATGCCGCAGTTCTTGGCAAGGTGTATCTCTTTGCCACACCATCAGTTGAAGCGGTGCGCGTTTTTTCCAGCAAGAAGCAAACCGCCGATCTGTGCCAAAAGATGGGCATTCCCACCGCCGAGACCGCACTGCCGCGCTCCCGCCAAGATGCGCTGGATTTTGTGCAAACCACGAAATACCCCGTGATCGTGAAGGGCGAATGCGGCGGGTTTTTGCAAAGCAGGAATCATCCCGCGCGCGTCGCCATTGTGGCGAGCAAGAAAGATCTCCTTAACTTGTATGACCTGAATGCGGAGACCGGCGTTCCCCGGCTAATTTTCCAGGAGTACATCCCCGGCGGCGATGATGCGATCTGGATGTTCAACGGGTACTTCAATGACCGGTCCCAGTGCTTGTTCGGCGCCATGGGGAGAAAACTTCGCCAGTTCCCACCACATCGAGGCAGCACCAGTCTTGGAATCTGCGCGAGAAATGATGTGGTGGAAACACAGACGAAGCAATTGATGGAAGCCGTCGCCTACCGGGGACCTTTGGATGTCGGCTATCGCTTTGATGCTCGCGATGGCCGGTATAAATTGCTGGATGTAAATCCCCGGATCGGCTCAACTTTTCGATTATTTGCCGCCGAAAACGGACTGGACGTTGCACGGGCGCTGTATCTCGACGTCACGGGCCAAACCGTCCCACCCACGAAGGTTTCCGAAGGACGCAAATGGATCGTGGAAACCAACGACGTTGCTTCCAGTTGGGCTCAGTTCCGAGAACGACAGTTGACCTTTGGCGAATGGGTGCGGTCTTTGCGGGGCGTCCAGGAAGGCGTGTGGCTCAATTCCGATGATCCGGTTCCACTGGCGGCACTGCCGCTTCTGTGGTTCCGCAAACGATTCGGTGGGCGGACCAGTTCCCATTCCGCGAGTTCTTCCCAAATGGATTTCGCCTCCCGAAGATACAACATCCGTGACGCCACGAACGACGCAATGTCCAAACAAAACTTGCGATAACCGTTCGGCTTAAATTGAGAAGAGGACTTCATGCCTGGCCCAAGCGATTACGTCGACGGAACCTACCTACAGCAAAATCCTGACTGGCACGTGGCTGACTCCTCATGGAAGGTGCAGCAAATTCACCGGATTCTGAACCGCAATCAAGTTCTTCCCAAAACAATCTACGAAGCGGGATGCGGCGCGGGAGAAATTCTCAGGTTGCTGCAACAAAGCCTTGATCCAGCTTGCGAATTGTGGGGGGCTGACGTCTCGCCCCATGCAATTGAACTGTGCCAAGCCCGAGCCAATGAAAAGTTGCATTTCGCGTTGCTCGAAGATCAACCTTGGGAGGGAAAATATTTCGATCTGGTGATGGCGATTGACGTATTGGCCCATATTGAGGACTACCGTGGGTTTTTGCGGAAAATCAAATCGCGGGGGGCATACAAGCTGATCCATATCCCCCTGGACATTTCGGTGCAGCACGTTCTGCGGGAGAACAGCATGATCCGCCGCCGAAAAGAGCACCCACACCTTCATTATTTTTCCAAGCGTACGGCGATGTTTGCGCTATCAGACTTGGGATACGAAATTGTTGATTGGTGTTATACGCCGCGCATGATCGACATCCCCACTCATGTGCGAGGAAGAATATTGCGGCTGCCTCGCAAACTACTCTTTGCGATGCATCGGGATTTCGCCGTCAATGTTCTTGGAGGATTCAGCCTGATGGTCCTTGCGAAGTGAGCAAGTTCAGACCGAGAGACGGCGCCCGAGGGGAAATCCTCATGGATGGGCGATCCGCAATCCGAAAAACGCCCCAAAACTGAAAATCAGCGGGCATTGACGAGCGAAAGAGCGAGGTGTCGGAACGAGTTTAGGACGGGATCGCGAAAGAGCGTCTATTGTTGACCCCTAGTCAGACCGCAGGGCTTCGACGGGATCGGTCGCAGCGGCGCGGCGCGCGGGGAGATAGCTGGCAAGCATCGCGGCGGCCACCAGGATGAGCGGCACCGAGACATAGGTTAGCGGATCCAATGTACTGATTCCGAAAAGTAAGGATTTCATGAGGCGCATGAGTCCCGCGGCGGCGAGAAGACCGATCACCACACCGATTCCCGAGAGCGAAATCGCGTAGTGAAAGAACATCTGACTGATCTGGGCCTGCTGCGCGCCGAGTGCGACGCGGATGCCGATTTCGCGGCGGCGCTGTGAGACTGTGTAGGAGATGACTCCGTAGATGCCGATGATCCCAAGCGCGAGCGCCATCGCGCCGGCAATTCCCAACATCACCAGCGTGAAGGAAGTTCGCGCGAGCGACTTGGTGTAAACGTCCTGCATCGTCTGGACGGACGAAAGTGGCAAGCTGGCATTTACAGACCAAACGGCCTGGCTGACCTGAGTCAAAAGGCTCCGCGTTCCGGCGCGGTCGGTGCGGATCGCGAACGTTATGTAGCGCCAGACGGTGGGCTGACCGGAGTAATCGCCATCGCCGAAGACGGGCCAGTAGACCGTTTTGGGCGCGGCTTCTTGGGCACCTTTTTCACGAACATCGCGCACTACGCCGATGACTTCCTGCCACGGCGTGTCAGGCCCGATGTTGAACCGCTTCCCGAGTGCGGCGGCGGGAGAACCCCACAGCTCGCGAGCGAGGTTTTCGGAGACAATCGCGTAATGCCGGCGGCCATAAATATCGGTCCAAGAGTAATCGCGCCCAGCAACCAACGGAGTGCCCTGAGTCGCGAAGAAACCGGGCGAGACATATTTGAAAATTCGCACAGGCGGCAATTCGGCAGCCGTAATCGACTTTCCTTCGGGGATGATTAAATCCCAATCAAGATCAGCGCTTTCCATGGGCATTTCGCTGCCAAAAGCGACGGAGGTGACTCCCGGAATCGCCGCGAGTTTATCACGGATGTCATTCTGCACGCGGATGACGCGCTCCGGTTCCTTGATCAAAGACGGCGGGATGGAGATGCGCGTGAGCTGGAGTTGCTCGGGGCGCGTGAAGCCGGGGTCCACGTGGCGCAGGGATTGAAAGGTGCGAATCATAAGGCCGGAACTGATAAGAAGAACCAGGGCGAGCGCGACCTGAGCGACGACGAGGACGCTGCGCGCGCGGCGGCGTTCACGGCTCTGGCTCAGGGACCGTCCACCAGCGCGAAGGGCAACAGATATGCGCGAGCCGAGGGCCGATTTGATGGCCGGGAATAGACCGAACAAGAGCGCGGAGAAGAACGAAATAACGAGAGCGAAACCGAGGGCGCGCGCGTCAAGGGAGATTTCGCTGAGGCGCGGAAGGTCGCCCGGCCCAATCGCGAGAAGGAGACGCAATCCCTCATTTGCGAGCGCCACTCCAAGCGCGCCGCCAAACAGGGCAAGCAAGAAACTTTCTGCAAGAAGGGCGCGGACGATTTGGCCGGTGCCCGCGCCGAGAGCCGTGCGGATGGCAAGCTCCTGATGTCGGGCTTCGACGCGAACAATCGATAGGTTTGCGACGTTTGCGGCGGCGATGAGCATGACGATACCGATCATGCCCAGAAGCACCCACAGAACATTGCTCACGTTACCGACCACTACCTGCTTCAACGGGCGAATCGCGGGCGTGAGGCGCCAACTATCATAAACGTGCGGGTTGATGTCCTTCAGGGGCATGGGCCAAGAATCTCTCCAGACCGGGTAGAGGCGAGCGATATCGGCATCGGCGGCTGCGATGGTGACTCCGGGTTTGAGGCGGGCGACACAATCGAAACCGAACCCGGGCAGATGGAGTTTGCCCCGATCAATGAGTAATGGCTCGATCAGATCGAAATCCGCGTTGACGAATCGAAACCCTTCGGGCATGACGCCAACAATCTGACGAGAGTTCGAGTCAACCTGGATGGTGCGGCCGATAACAGTGGGATCACCGCCGAAGCGGCGCTGCCAGTAGCCGTAACTGAGCATGACGGTGCGCGGGCCGTTCGGGACTGAGTCGGCGGCGCTGAGCCAGCGGCCCGCGACAGGGGGGACAGCGAGAGCTTGAAGAGCGCCATCACTGACTTCGACGGCACGGAGTTCTTCGGGTTCAGCAATGCCGGTCACAGTAGCCCTGAAAGTGTCCCAAACGCCCAAAGATTGGAAGGCGCGATTCTGATCGGCGTATGTGACGTACATCGATAGAGACAGGTGAAGATCACCGGATGCTGCCGCGAGGCCGGGCCCGCCGGGGGCGGCATTCGAGACTGCGACGAGCTGCTCGGAATTCGGATACGGCAGGGGCTTGAGGAGCACGCTGTTGACGACGCTGAAGACGGCCGTGTTCGCGCCGATTCCAATCGCGAGGGTGAGCAGTGCGACGGCGGTGAACATGGGATTGCGGCGAAGGCCGCGCAGGCCGTGGCGAAGGTCACGGACGAGTGAGTCAAGAAACGCGGTCGTGTTCATTCCAGAGATCTCCTCATGATTGATATACGCCGCAGAATGAGAATTGTTCCGAATATGGTTCAGTGAATTGCCCAAATGAAGCGAGGTCGAACATTCTTAGAGCTTCCTGCCCTTGACCGGCGAATCGGCGAGGCGCACGATGGAACGATGCGAGTGTGAAAGGCGTCTGAAAAGAATGGCGGCTTGGATTGGGGCGATTTGATTCCGGGGCGAGTGGTGGCGAGGATTTAGTTTAGGCGAGACATACAAGGAGAAAGAATGGCGACGGCGGCTACCTCATCACAACGGGTGCGGAATTTTATTGATGGGAAGTGGGTGGAATCGAAATCCACGCAGGTGTTCGAGCGGCGGAATCCGGCGAACACGGATGAGGTGGTGGCGCGCGTGCCGCTCTCGACGCGCGAGGAGATGCGCGATGCGATTTCGGCGGCGAAGGCTGCGTTTCCGGGATGGCGCGAGACGCCGGCACCGGTGCGCGGGCGGATCTTGGCGAAGGCGACGTCGCTGATGGAGAAAGAGAAGGAAGAGATTGCGCGGCTGCTGACGCGGGAAGAAGGAAAGACGCTGAAGGACTCGCTGGGCGAGGTGCAGAAGTCCATCAACATCATGGAGTTTATGACGGGGGAGTCGCGGCGGATTGGCGGCGAAACATTGCCGAGCGAGCTGCCGCGAAATTTTGCGTACACGATTAAGACGCCGCTGGGAGTGGTGGGCGCGATTACACCGTGGAACTTTCCGGTGTCGATTCCGGTGTGGAAACTGGCTCCGGCGCTGGTGGCGGGAAACACGGCGGTGCTGAAGCCGGCGGAGACGACTCCGCTGACCGCAGCGGCGGTGGTGCGCATTTTCGAAGAGGCAGGATTGCCATCCGGAGTGCTGAATTTGGTTCTGGGTTCGGGCGAAGAGATTGGCGACGAGATGGTGAGGCATCCGGACGTGCGAGCGGTTTCATTTACGGGATCGAATTCGGTGGGGACGAGGGTGTACACGACCGGAGCGCAACTTTTGAAAAAATGCCAGTGCGAGATGGGCGGAAAAAATCCAGTGATCGTGTTGAGCGATGCGGATCTCCCGCTGGCGGTGGAGGCCGCGCTGTATGGCGCCTTTGGATCCACTGGGCAGCGATGCACGGCGACGAGCCGGGTGATTGTTGAGGAGTCCGTGGCAGACCCGTTTGTGCAAATGCTGGTGGACCGCGCGCGGATGCTGAAGGTGGGAGACGGGCTGGCGTATGGAATTGATTTGGGCCCGCTGGTGGATGAGAACCAACTGACGACGGTGCTGGGCTACCTGGAGATTGGGAAGAAAGAGGCGAAGCTGCTTGTCGGCGGGAACCAATTGAAGGGACTGGGATACGACAAGGGATATTTCGTGGCGCCGACGGTGTTTGACGAGGTGCCGTGGGACAGCGTAATCGCGCAGGAGGAAATCTTCGGCCCGGTGCTAAGCGTGATCCGCGTACCGGATTTTGATGAGGCGATGCGCGTGGCGAATTCGGTGAAGTATGGACTCGCGAGTTCCATTTATACGAACGACGCGACGCGCGTGTTCGATTTCATCGAGCGGATTGAAACGGGCATCGTGCATGTGAATTCGCCGACGGTGGGAGGCGAAGCGCAGATGCCGTTTGGCGGGATGAAAGGCACGGGCGTGGGATTGCGGGAGATGGGGCGCGTGGCGGTGGATTTCTACACGGAGTTGAAGGCCGTCTATATTGATTACACCGGGCAGAAACGCGAATCGCTTCTGTACTGAAATCGCTTTCGACGCATCCAAATGTTCAGAACATATGCTTAGACGAAAACAATTCGCGGTCGCTGCTCTTGCGATGTTGAACGTGGCATTCTTGCTCTGGATGCCGGCCCGAGTTGCCGCTGCGAAGAGTGAGACATTTGTGTCGTATGAGATTGCGGCAGTGCGAATTGACGGCAATCCGCCGCCGGAATGGAATCTCTACCATCTGGCGCATGGGAAATTTAATGAGGTGGTGGTACTGGAGTGGGGAAAGCGCATCATCCGGCTTGATGAGCGCTTGAAAGAAGCGCGGGAGATCAAAGCGGAATCTGTAACTCGAAAAAAGGGTTCGCTATCCTGGACAGTGGACGATTCGGCATCGACAGTATTGCCTACGAGCGATTGGATTTACCGCGACGTTGGAAACGTTCAGCGGCTGCATCTGTCTCTAACGGCGGAAAGCCACGAGATTGAAATAGACCTGCCGCATTTCGCAAAATAACTCAGCTAGGACTTCGCGCCGCAGTAGGGGCAATTTCGCGGGCGCCGGACGATGGCGGCGTCGCGCTGAAAAATGGCGCCGAGGAACCAGTCCACCGCGACCTGTAATTGCTTTTTGAGACCAACCAATTTGTAAAGGTGGATCATGTTCCAGAAGAGCCAGGCAAAGTAACCGCTGAATCGAATCCCCGCGATATTTACGACCGCGTAGTTCATTCCGAGCGAGATAAGCATTCCCTGCGAAATATACTTGTAGGATTCGAGCGGCTCGCCGCGCAACTGGTGCGCGATGTTGCGGGCGGCGATGCGTCCTTGCGCGATGGCGACCGGGGCGACGCGCGGGGCGTCGAGCGCGCTTGCGGCTGCAGCGCTATCCCCAATGACGAAAACTTCGGGATGCCCCTCCAATTGAAGATGCTCGTTGCACAGGGCGCGGCCGATGCGGTCGTGCGGGGCGGGCAGGGATTCCACGAGTTCGTGCGCGCGAACGCCTGCAGTCCAGACTACGGTTTCGGCAAAGATGACTTCTCCGCTCTTTAGCTCGACACCACCAGCGAAGCATTTCGATGCGGCGGCGTTTGTGCGCACCTCGATTCCCTTCTTCGCCAGACGGCGGCGCGAATGGGCGGCGAGCCTTGGATGGACGCCGCGCAGAATGTCCGCGGACGCTTCAAGGAGGACGAGGCGAATTTCTTCACGTGAAAGTCCGCGATATCGGCGCGCGACATAACCAAAGAGAAGATCTTGAAGCTCGGTGATGAGTTCGACTCCGGTGTAACCCCCTCCGACCACTGCAAAAGTGAGGAGGCGACGGCGCAATTCGGGATCGGGCGTGTGGTCGGCGTGCTCGCAGAGATCGAGGACGCGTTCGCGAAGGACGACGGCGTCTTCGAGAGACTTGAAGTCCACAGTGTTTTCGCGCGCACCGGGAATTCCGAAATAATCGGTGCGGCTGCCGAATGCGATGACGAGATTGTCGTATGCGAGAGAGTTGGGGCCGGTCTGCCCCGTGAAACAGACTTCGCGGCGATTAAGATCAATTTCGGAGACGGTGGCGCGCAGGAACCGGAAGTTGTGCGAGCCGCGGAGATCGCGTACGGGTTGCGCGATGTGGCGCGGGTCCACGTTGCTGGAGGCAATCTGAGGGAGAAGCGGAGTGAACAGAAAATAATTCTGGCCGCTGACGAGCCAAATTTCGGCTGCGCCTGATTTGCCAAACAGATGAGACAAATCCATGGCGGTCTGAACGCCACCGAAGCCGCCACCTAGAACGACGATTCGCTTGGTCACAACCCCAATTTATCACGAGGGCGAGTCAGGGATATTGCGGAGCGACGAGTTTTATCGGGGATGAGTGGAGTCATCGCGATAAACGCCCAGGACCCAAGGAATTCCAAAGGCGCCGGGCTCCACGGCGACGAAAACGTTGTCGCCGGGCTGAAAGCGTGCGTAGTCGGTGAGGTCCACGGGGACGCGCTCAAAAGTGTGGCCCTCGCGCCAGGAGTTCACGACGAGACGGCGGCTCTTCAGCAGGAAACCGGACATATTGAACCGGCTGACCACTTGAGCGCGATAGCGCGTTTGCGCGGATGCGTCGAATTTGCCATTGAAATAAAGCATGCCGGCGATGACCCACGGGAGCGGGATCAAGCCAAAGTAAATGCGCTTGAGAACCAGCACGTCACGACGCTGACGGGCGAGCACGTCAATAGTGAATGCCATGGCGAGCGCGGCGAAGAAAACCAGACCGACGAAGATGAACATAACGTCAAGCTCAAGAGGAGGAAAAACCTGGCTGGCGGGAACGAAAACGAGAGCGCCGACCAGGAAGACGACGGTTCGCTGCACGAGGCGACGCCGGAGCATTACTTCAGCGGCGGCGGAGGTGAGGCCACAGGACGGGCACTGATCCGCTTTGCGTTCGGCACCGCAGTCCATGCAGCGCGTCATCGTTTGGATTCCAGGCGGGCGAGCAAGTCATGCAACTGCGTTTGGTGCTCTTGCTGCTGCGTGGACATTTGAACGCCGATGCCGCGGCCGGGCTCGACGCGGCGAATGGTGCAGTCAACTTCAATGGGGGGATCTAGAAGAACCTTGGCGGAAAAACTTGCGCCGATCCAGAGAGGTTCGGGAGAGGAGAGGAGCATTCCACTGCTGCTGATGTCGCGAACGCGGCCAAGAAGTGTGGAGGACCCCCATACAATTTCGACCGCGGCGTCAAGAGGGTAGCGCCGCGCCCACCTGCGTTCGATTTGGGCTGCGCTGCCATTGCCGGCGCCAGGAGACATGGGTATAGCCTCTCTTTGCGATGCTAATGGGGCACGCATCGGGTGTCAACCGGAACCGGGCAATTTAATTTTAAGGCGGCGAGCGCATGGGAACCAAGCCCGAATTGGATTCTGGGGCGCGGGAGTATAATCGCGCGCATGACAATACAGGAGATGTTCCTCAAACAGAAAGAAGCTCTGCGCGCGCGGACGAAGCAGACGACCTTCCTATTGCGAGAAGATGAGATGAGCTGGAGGCCGGTGCCGGGGGCGCTGAGCGTCGGGGAGATGTTGCGGCACATGTGGGTGTCCGAGGAGGGAGTGCGGCGGGTGGCGCTCGAAGGCAATTTCGCATATTACGAGACACGAATTCCGCAGGGGCTCGGCGCCGTGGTGGGAAAGCCGCGGACTTTGGCGGAAGAACTGCAATCGCTGGACAAAGTTCACACAGAAACGCTGGCGCAGGTGGCGCGATTTCCGCTGGAGCGGTGGGAAGAGGAGCGAGTTCACGAAGGATTGGGAATCCGCCGCAAAATAGCCGTCATTCTGTTTGGTATCAACGAACATGAGGTGCATCACCGGGCGCAGTTGATGACCTATTTGCGGATGCTGGGGACGCCCGTGGCGGAGCCATTTGCGCGGAAGTGAGGAACCGCGTGCTGCCTAGATTTTCTTTTTGTTAGGGGATTCGCGCTTGCGCAATTCACCATCAATTTCCTCCCTTAGTTTTGCAGGAAGCGTCTTCACACCAAGTAATGTCCTCAGGTCTGCCACGGTCACGCGGGGAAGGATTTTATTCGCCAGGTCCACGGATATGCGCGGATGGCGCAGCAGCGCGAGTTGAATATTGGGAAGCGATTCCCAACGCGGATGGGAAGCGATTGCCACCACGACGCGCTCGTGCAACCGATCATTCGCCAAAAGCTTGAGGACTTGCGCTTCTGTGAGGCGCGGGTTGCGCAACGCCGGCTCGAACAGGCGAGGTACTCCTTCCGCGATGAGCGCGGCAAGGACGCGCGGCGAGGCTCGTTTTGCGAGCGTGATTTTCTCTCCAAGAGTGACCTGGCCAAGGCGTGACACGATGAGGTTTTCCGCGAGATGACGAAGGTCCGCAACTGCCACCGGCGCGAGAGAGAGCTTTACCAAATCCACAAGATAAAGATCGCGGAGAAGACCGGCCGCGAGAATTCTCGGGATGTGCGGATGGAATGCGAGTGCGCGCCTTACCCGGTAGCCGCGAAACCAGTCGCGATGACGGCCGATTTCTTCCAGGACGGCGCCGGACAAATCCTTTCGTTCCAGGAGCAGGAGGAGCTGCGATTCGTTAAGACTTGAGTGAGCAAGCAGCTTGAGGAGGTCATCAGGGCCGGATGAAGACAGCTCCGCGGCGAGCGGATCCGCGTCAACAGAAGGCGGCGGCTGTGGATTGCCATCACCCAGATTTGCCACGTAGAGCTCCGGGAGATTGAACCATTCGCAACGCGAGCCGGGCAGCCCCAAGCGCGGGCGGCTCGGCCAGAAGATTTACTTTGGCTTCACGCGCGACGCGGACAATTAAGTCATCCACACGGCTGTCGAGGATGCGGCTGCGGTTGAAAATGCCTCCGGAACGCGCAACGCGAAATTCGGCATCTTTCATTCCGAGCCGGCCAATTACTACGAGCGCGAGATTTGCGAGGTCCAGCGCTGCGCGCATCAAGATTTCGCGCGCTGCGGAATCGCCTTGCTCCGCTGCCTCCATCACGACCGGAATCAGGCGGGTGAACGCTGCGCCAGGTCCGGCGGATATTTTCTCGATAAGTTCGTCCCAATCGCGGCACTTTGTGGCGGACAAAATCAAAGCGACGAGCGCAGTGGCGGAGCCGGAGAAATCTCGGGCACGGCTGGCCGCGGCGACGGCGCTGCGTCCGATATCGTAAGCGCTGCCGAGATCGCCAATCCAAACGCCATAGCCTCCCGCGCGCGCGAATTCACCAGCGGAGTTGCGTCCGAGGGCGATCGAGCCGGTCCCGGCTATCAGGACGACGCCGGGGCCAGCGCCGACGGCGGCTTCTAGGGCTGCGTCCGCGTCGGTGATGACGTGAATTGAGGCGCGCGGCCAGATTCGCGTCAGCCGCAGCCACATTTCACCCGCGACAGTTTTGAGGGCGGCGCCGGCAAGACCGGCACAAACGCCACGAACATCGGCGGCAGATTGCTTCCCATTTGAAAGGGCTCCGGCGGCGGCCGTTTGCAGCGAGGTACAGGCGGCATCGTAGCCAACGCGCAGGGGATTCGAGGCGCCAGCCTGCGCTTGACCAACAATGCGCCCTTCGGCATCCAGCGCGATGCAATCGGTCTTGGTGCCGCCGCCGTCAAATCCGAGGAAAACGTCCATCTGTGCAAACCTGCCCGGGTGCGCGCGGCCCTGCTGTCGCCATGGGTTCGGGGCGGGCGCAAAATTATTGTGCCTGAGACTTTACCATCTTACGCGGGAGTGCTTGACGGCATTTCGCGCGCGCCACTATCATCGCGCGACCCATCCCGAGAGGCGCGATGCATCTGGCTCCGCTTGACCTTGCTGTGCTGATTACCTATCTCGCAGGGATTACCTACTTCGGTGTGCGGTTCCGGCGGGGGCAGCGCAACATCGGAGATTATTTCCTAGGCGGGCGCACGGCTCCGTGGTGGGCATTGTCGCTGTCCATCGTCGCCACAGAGACGTCCACGCTGACGATTATCGGAACACCGGCGCTGGCGTATGCCGGCAATCTGGCGTTCCTGCAACTTGTTTTCGGATACATCGTGGGGCGCGTGATCCTGGCCGCCCTGTTTATTCCGCGATTTTTCAGGGGCGAATATTTCACGGCGTATCAACTGATCGAAAAAAGATTTGGGGCGAAGGCAAAGTCCGCCGCGGCGCTGACATTTCTGGTGACGCGCGCGCTGGCGGAAGGCGTGCGGATTGCGGCGGTGGCGCTGGTGGTGGGCGTTGCGTTTGGGACGAAGCAGCCGATCTCCGTCGCGATAATTTTATTGCTCACGCTTTTTTATACGTGGGAAGGCGGGATGAAGGCAGTCATTTGGACGGATGTGATTCAGACGGCGATTTATCTGGGCGGGTCGGCAATTGCGTTCTTTTTGCTGATGCACAGGATTCCGGGAGGGTGGGGGCAGGTGCAGAGTGTTGCGGCAGCCGCGGGCGGAAAGCTGCGCGTGTTTGATTTCCGCTTTAGCTTTACGGAAGCGGCGCACACATATACGTTTTGGTCGGGCGTGATTGGCGGAACATTTTTGACGATGGCGAGCCATGGGACGGACCAGACGATTGTGCAGCGGCTGCTTGCATCTAAATCCAAGAAGCAGGCGCAGGCAGCGTTGCTGGGAAGCGCGGTGCTGGTGTTCATACAGTTCTCACTTTTTCTCGTTCTGGGAGTGATGCTCTACACGTTTAACGGCGCGCCGCACATTACGCCCGGGCAAAGTTATGACCCTGTGTTTCCCACGTTTATCGTGACGCAGATGCCGGCGGGATTGCGCGGTTTGGTGCTGGCGGCAATTTTCGCCGTGGCGATGTCGAATGCGAGCGGGTCGCTGAATTCAATGGCGGCGTCGAGCGTGGTGGATTTTGATGTGCTGCATGGTGGTGCAACGGGCGCGGCAGGGCGCGACCCGGCGCGGCTGCTGCGGATTTCGCGGTGGATGACGCTTGTGTGGGGAGCGGTTCTGCTGGTTCTCGGATTGGTGAATTGGGGGCCGCTGCTGGAGGCGGGGCTATCTATTGCATCTGTAACGTTCGGCGGATTGCTCGGATTATTTTTGCTCAGCTTCTACAATCGCCGCGCGAACGCGCTGGGCGCGATGGCGGGGATGGCGATTGGGCTTGGCGCGATGGTTTACATCACACTTCACACAAAGCTGGTGTTTACTTGGTACGTTTTGGCGGGCACACTGATTACTTTCATAGCGGGGTCGATAGCAAGTTTATTTTGGCGGAAGAGCGCGCCGGAGGCTTAGGCGCAGGCGGGAATGGCGCAAAGCAAGACACGACTCGAACTTGTGCGCGGGCTGGGCCCGTGGGCTTCGATGGCGATTGTCGTCGGGACCATGATCGGCACGGGGATTTTCTTGAAGCCGGCGGAAATGGCGCGCGATGCGGGATCGGTAGGAATAGTGTTCGCCGCGTGGGTCGTGGGCGGGGTGCTGTCGCTATTTGGGGCACTGGCGTATGCGGAGTTGGGCGCGGCAATTCCGGAGGCCGGAGGCGAATATGCATATCTGAGCAGATCTTTCGGGCCGAGGACGGGCTTTCTATTTGGCTGGACGCACTCGATTGTGGCGCGGCCCGCGTCGGCGGCGAGCATTGCCGCGGGCGTGCTGCGATTCTGGGGATTCCTGATGCCGTCGGTGATGTCGCCGATTCACGAATTCGATTTTGACTACAGCGTTTTCGGCCGGGCAAAACACTTTCATTTTGTCTTTGGTTGGGCGCAGCCGCTGGCCATTCTGATGCTGGTTGCGATAACAGGGATCAACTATCTGGGCGTGCGATTGGGCGGGCGCGTTCAGGTTATTTTGACGGCCATCAAGATTGCGTCTGTCGTGCTGATTATCGTGGCAGCGTTTTCACTTTCGCATGGGGGGGGAACGCCGTTCCATCCGTTTTTCGCGGGCTCGCTTGGGACCGGCGCGCTTGGGGGATTTCTGGCGGCCATGGCCGCCGCGATGTGGGCGTACGACGGGTGGGAGGATCTGAACCTCGTTGGCAGCGAAGTAGAAAAGCCCGAGCGAAACTTTCATCGCGCGCTGGTTGGCGGGGTCGCGTTCGTTGCGGGGGTCTACATACTTTTTAATGCGGCGAGTTTCTATGTGTTGCCGATGGCGACGGTGGGCGCGTCGCAGCACGTGGCCTCCGACGTGGTGGCGAAGATCGCGGGTGTTGGCGCGGCAACCTGGGTGACCGTTGCGATGGTGATCGCTGGATTGGGCTCGCTGAATTCTTCGATCTTGAGCGGGGCGCGCGTTGATTATGCGATGGCGCGCGACGGAATATTTTTCCGCATCGCGGGCGGGATTCATCCGAAGTTTCGCACACCCAGCCGCGCGCTTATTTTTCAATGCGTTCTCGCAAGCGTGCTGGCGCTGACGGGTACATTCGAGGACTTGACCTCACTTTTTATTTTCGCTGGATGGATTTTCTATGGGCTGGCGACAATCGGCCTATTCCGCTTACGACGGATAGAGCCGAACATGCCACGACCGTATCGGTGCTGGGGATATCCGTGGGTTCCGGCGGCGTTTGTGGCGGGAGCTCTAGCGCTTACGATTAACTTGTGGCTGGACCGGCCGGTGCGTTGCACGGTTGGCTTGGTGCTTATGTTCGTGGGGCTGTTCTTTTACCGGTACTGGCACCGCAACGCGACAAACTCTTCTACCGCATAAATCCGCAACCAAATTAATTGGGCCGAGCTGATGCGGCGGATGTTTGCTCACATCGAACCAGCGAGCCAGGAGGAACATGAGGAATCACGGCGTGCGGATTAATTGCGGCGGCGAGGACAGCGACACCCTCGGCGAGGCGCGTGCCGGGGCGGGAGAAGTAAGCGTTGGCGTCGGAGAAGAAGACCTTTCCTTGAAGGACAGCGGGCAATTTTTTCCAGGCATCAGGAAACTTCATACGACCCAATTCATCGCGCGCTTTTGCAAGGTCGTAGCCACATGGGCAGATCAAGATTATTTCCGGCTCGGCGGCAGCGATTTCTTCCCATGAAATGCTTCGCGATGGCTTGCCCTCAATTCCAAGCACGTCTTCGCCGCCGGCAAGAGCGACCATTTCGGGGACCCAGTGGCCGGCGTTAAATGGTGGGTCGAGCCATTCGAGGCAAAGGACCCGCGGCGGCGTTAGTGTTGCAGAAGCTTTTGCGACGGCGCGAGCGACATCTTCCACTTTTGTTTTACATTCATGGACGAGATCTCGCGCCTGGACTTCGTGGCCAGTTGCCGCGCCGATGGTGAAAACATTATCCCACACGTCGGCGAGGGTGTGCGGGTTCAACGAGAGCACTTTCGGCTTGCGCTGCAGGATTGCAAGCGCCCCTGCCAGATCGTCCGGTGATGCGGCGCATACGTGGCACAAATCTTGAGTGACGATTAGGTCGGGGTCGAGTTCGCGGAGGGCTTCGGCGTCAACGCGATAAATGCTTTCACCGCGGTCGGTGCATTCACGGACGAGGCGATCAATTTCGGCGGGATCGCTTGTCCGCGGCAAACGCGACCGTACGACGACGCGCTTGAACCGGACCTCCGGCGGAAAATCGCACTCATGCGTTATTCCGACAACGGAATCGCCGAGGCCGAGGGCGAAGAGAATTTCCGTTGACGAAGGAAGCAGAGAAGCGATGCGCATTCCGTCATCCTATCAAATGCCCGTGAAATCGTTCAGCAGCAGATTCGATCATTGATTCGATTAACGGTAGAGGAGGTATTTCGAACGGAGTTTCGAAAATGATTCGAATGCCGAATCTTCGTCACTGAAAATGCGCTGGGGAGAATCGCCGCGTTCCAAGCGATTGAGAGCATTGGAGTTGCCGACCAACGTGATCAATTGTTTCACGTGAAACATTTCTGGATAAAGCTTGGCGAGCGCGGCGGCGATTTCAAAGCCCATGAGCATGGAATGGAGCGAGGCGCGGTCAGTAATGACCATCGCGGCGCCTTCGCAAAGCTGATCCTTGTAGAGGCCGGAGCGTGGAGCGTAGCGGGTGGGAACGAAACGGACGCCGGGGACGAATCGGCGATTGAGCGCATCGGCAAGCTCGGTGGCGTGGATCCAGGGCGCGCCAAACATCTCGAAAGGAGCGTCGGTGCCGCGGCCTACGGAAATTCCGGCGTTCTGCAGTATTTCAATGCCGGGATAGAGCATAGCGGCATTGAGGGATCGTAGATTGGGCGAGGGCGGAGTCCAGGGAAGGCCGGTCTGCTCAAAATATTGGCGCCGAGACCAGTTCTTCATGGCGACGACACGGAGATCGCAACCGATTTTGTTTTCGGCATTAAACATTTGCGCCATTTCGCCGAGCGTCATGCCGATGCGCACGGGCATTGGAAAATAGCCGACAAAATTTAATTTGTCGGAATCGAGGATTGGGCCTTCGACGGCTTCGCCGCCGAGCGGGTCGGGGCGATCCAACACATAAAATGAAATATTGTTCTTCGCAGCGGCCTCCATCGCGTAGGCCATGGTTGTAATGTAAGTGTAGAAGCGGACGCCTGCGTCTTGAATGTCGAAGACGAGCGCGTCGATTCCGGCGAGCATCTCCGGCGTGGGGCGGCGCGTGTCGCCGTAAAGACTGTAGATGGGCAAGCCGGTTGCGGAGTCGGTCGTGGAGGGGAGGTTGGCGTTTTCCGTGCCACGAATGCCGTGCTCGGGGCTGAAGAGCGCGACGAGTTTGACTCCGGGCGCGTGAGAGAGAATATCAATCGTGCTGCCTCCCCCGCGATCCATTCCGGTTTGATTTGTGATGAGGCCGATGCGCTTGCCCGCGAGGGTCGCGAAGTTTTCCTGTTCGAGAACGTCGATGCCAGTGAGTGTACGGCCGGGAGCCGAGAGGCCTTCAATGTCATAGGTGCGGGTGGCGCCGCCGATGCCGCGCGTGACTCGTGAAGCGGGCTGAGATGGTTCGCCCGCGTTGAGTGCGCCTGCCACAATGGTCGAGACGCGCGAGCGCAGGCTGGAAATTGCGGGGCGCTGATTTGGATGCACGCTATTTGTGAGCAACAAAATAAAAGTCTGGCTTGCCGGGTCAATCCACACTTCTGTGCCGGTGAAACCGGTCATGCCGTAAGAGCTGAGGGGAAATAAATCGCCGCGTGGCGCGGAGTAGGCGGAGTCAATGTCCCAGCCGAGTCCGCGAAGGGATGGGACCCACGGCGGCTGTTGCGGCGTGGTCATCAAGCGGACTGTTGCCGCGGAAAAGATTCGATTGCCGTTTGGCGCGAGACCACCCGCAAGCAGCATGCGCGCAAATAGCGCCAGATCGTCGGCAGTGGAGAAAAGTCCGGCGTGGCCAGCGACGCCACCCATTTGGCGGGCGCGCGGATCATGAACAACGCCGCGCAGAATGCGTCCACAATTGCAGCCCGCCTTCGCGCCCGCAGGGAGATCCACTTCTTCGGTTGGGGCGATGTGACGCGCCCATGTTGCAGGCGGCAGAAAACGTGTCTCGCGCATGCCCAGCGGAGCGTAGATTTCTTTTGTGAGGAATTCGTTGAGCGGGAGACCAGTTACGCGGCGAACGATTTCGCCGAGGAGGATAAATCCGGTATCGCTGTAAACGAAGCGAGCACCGGGCGGCGCAGTCAGAGGCTCGGCGTAAATTTCTTTCAACAATTGATCAACACCGGCCCAGCCGGCGGGAATATTCGCGTCGGTGGGATCCGGGGCGAATCCCGCGGTGTGCGTGAGGAGCTGGCGAACGGTGATTTGATTTTTGTCGGCAGTTGCGCCTTCGGTGCCTAACTCCGGCAAATAGCGAACCGCGGGATCGTTGAGGCGGAGCTTTCCCTGCTCGACGAGCTTCATCACCGCGGCGGTGGTGGCGAAGACTTTTGTTAGCGAGGCGAGGTCGAAGATCGTATCGAGAGTCATCGGTTCGCGCTGCGGGATGATTGCGCGCGAGCCGTAAGCCTTGCGCCAAATGACCCGGCCGCGATTGCCGACCAGTAGTACCGCGCCGGGGATTTCGTCCTTTGTGATGGATTCGTTTAGGACAGCGTCGAGTGAAACAAGGCGCCAGTCGGTGACGACACCACGGGAGGCAAGCTTTTGGTTTGGGGCTGCTTTCTGTGCCGGAGGAACAGGCGCCGGGTGGTTCGATTGCTGCGATGAAGCGATTCCAAGCGCGGCGGAGGCGACGAATGCGACTGCCAGAATGCGCAGCAAGGGCGCGGCGTTTTTTCGCGAGAAGAACAAGGCGAGAGTTATATACAGTCGCGGAGAGCGGTCGTCAACCACGCACATTGGCGGAACGCGGTAATCAGGCACCCGCGGCATTCTGATAAGATTTGGGATCGATGGCTAAGAACACTAGCCGCAAGACTAACCGCGAAAAGAGAAGCCGCATGACAAGTATTCGTCAACCTACGCAAGCGGAGTGGGTGCGGCGAACGCTGAGCGAAATGTCGCTCCGAGAAAAGCTGGGGCAATTGTTCGTTCTTCCCTTTTACGGTGATGCACCGCCCGATGACAGCCCAGATTTCCCCGGGTTCATCCGAGCCGTTGAAGAATTTCATGCCGGCGGATTCATGTTGCATACGCGTGCGACTTCGCGCGGCCTCCAACTTGCGCGCGCGCATCTGACGGCGGAAACCACGAATGCGCTCCAGGCTAAAGCTAAGGTTCCACTTATTTTTGCGGCGGATTTTGAGCGAGGGGCAGCGATGCGGCTCTCGGACGGAACTTCCTTCCCGCACGCGATGGCGGTGGCCGCTGCACATTCACCCAAAGACGCCGCCGCGATCGGGCGGATAACCGCGCTGGAGTCACGCGCAACCGGAATTCACTGGGTGTTCGCGCCCGATGCGGATGTGAACAGCAATCCGGCGAACCCAATCATCAATACTCGATCCTATGGAGAGGACGCGAAGAGCGTCGCGAAGTTCGTGAGTGAGTTTGTGCGCGGAGTTCAGGAAAACGGCGCGCTTGCCACGGCGAAGCATTTTCCGGGACACGGCGACACGAGTGTGGATTCCCATCTCGGACTTCCTCGGATCGGCGCGGATCGCAAGCGATTGGAAAAAGTGGAACTGGTTCCCTTTCGCGCGGCGATCTCGGCGGGCGTGAGTGCGATTATGACCGGACACCTTTCGGTGCCTGCGCTGGAACCGGATGAAAATATTCCTGCCACGCTTTCTCGCAACATTCTTTCGGGCGTCTTGCGAAAAACACTTCGGTTTCGTGGCTTGATTGTCACCGATGCGCTGGACATGGCAGGCGCGGGGCCGAAACTTTCATCGGGAGAGATTGCCGTGCGCGCGGTGCTTGCAGGTGCGGACGTGTTGTTGCTTCCGCCGTCGCCGGGCGAGGCGCTTTCCGCGCTTAAGAATGCGATCGGTGTCGGGCACCTTACCGAGCAGCGAATCGATCAATCCGTGAATCGTATTCTGCGCGCAAAGGCAAAACTTGGCCTTCACCGGGATCGCCTTGTTGATGTAGGTGCGCTCGGCTCGACATTTCGCCATCCTGAATCGCTCAAAGCTGCGCAAGACATAGCGGATCGCGGAGTGACTTTGCTCCGCAATGATAGAAACCTCTTACCGTTGGACGCATCGCGCGCGATGCGGGTTTTGCTTTTTAGCGTGGCGGGTGATCCGGACCCAAATCCCGGGCAGGCATTCGAGAAAGAGATTCGTTGGCGCGCTGAGTCTGTGAGTGTCAATCGCGTGGACACAAAGTTCTCCCAGCAAATGCTGGCCAGTCTTCCCTCCCCCGAAAGCTATGACGTGGCGATCGTCGCAATCTACGTGCGGGTGGCGGACCGCAAAGGCAGCATTGGACTTCCCGACGAACAAGCGAAGCTGATCGATAGGCTTATCACACAGGGCAAGCCCACCGTGGTCGTTTGCTTTGGAAGTCCTTATTTGATCGAGCGTTTTCCGAAGGCGAAAACATGGCTCGCTGCGTTCAGTACTGCGGATGTTGCACAGCGTGGGGCAGCACGCGCGCTGTTCGGACAGATAGGAATCACCGGGACGACTCCGGTTAGCGTGCCTGCAGCGAAGGCGTCGATTCACATCGGCGATGGACTGGCGCGAAATTCGATTCCCATGACGCTGGGCTCCGCAGAAAAGGAGATGACAAGACGCTTGAAGACTGTGGGCAAACTGCTCGACAAACTTGTCGCGCGGAAAGCATTTCCGGGGGGCGTGTGTGCTGTGGTGCACCACAATGATTGCGCCATTCAAGCTTTTGGCCGAATGACTTATGAATCGAAAGCGAAGGCTGTTTCCCTGGATACCATTTATGATGTCGCGTCGCTTACGAAACCCGTTGTGACGGCGACACTTGTCGCGATGGAAGTCGAAAGCGGAAAGCTCGCACTCGATACGCCGATTAGCACCTATTTGCCTGAATGGAACTCGGGGCCACAACCATTGTGGCGGCAAACGGTCACGCTCCGTCACCTGCTTACGCATACATCCGGATTACCGGGGCACGCCCCCTACTACGAAACTCTCAAGACAAAAAGAGAGATCATCTCCCGCGTGATTTCCGAAAAGTTGACTTACGAGCCGGGCAGCAAATGCGAATACTCCGACCCTGGCTTCATTTTACTCGGAGAGACTCTTGAGCGCGTTACCGGACAAACTTTGGATGCACTCGCGCTCGCGAGAATCTTTGAATCTCTCGGCATGAACAATTCAATGTTTACCCCTGCGTCGCATTTTCGGGCGCGGATTGCTCCGACAGGCACGGACTCTTCGCTGCGCAAAAGGCTTTTGCGGGGCGAAGTCCATGATGACAATGCATGGGTGATGGGCAGTGTGGCGGGCCATGCGGGACTTTTTTCGACCGCGGGGGACCTCTCGATTTTTTGCAGATTCATACTTAACCGCGGAATTTACGCGCATACACGACATCTTCGGAGTGCGACGACTGCTGAATTCACCTCGCCTCAACCACTTTCCGGAAATACACGCGCGCTTGGCTGGGCGATGCGGACGGAGCCATCCTCGAGCGGGCGATACTTTTCTGCGCGCAGCTTTGGTCACGCGGGATTCACGGGGACTTCCATCTGGTGCGACCCGGAAAAGGATCTTGCGGTGGTTTTGCTGACAAACCGCGTTTACCCGACGCGGGAGGACGAGAAAATCAACGAGGCACGGCCCGCGATACACGATGCGGTTTGCAGGGCGCTGGGACTAACTTCTGTTCGCCGAATCGGGCGAGGCTAAACTAGCACCGATTGTCCGGGAGCACCCATATAAAAAGTCATGAGACCCCTTTTACTACAAATCCTGGCAGATATTCCCTGGGTCGTACTCGTGATTTATAGGATCGCGACCTTAACGCGCGCAAAGAACATTCTTACTAAGGAAGGGACGGCCATTCGGACGGCTGTGATAGTGAATCAAATCGTTGCGTTCACTCTTTTGTTTGGCTCGAGCGTCAGGATCCTCCCGATTGGACGGCGCTTCCTCTCTGATGGGCCAGTCGTTCAAATTGTAGGTATCGTCATGATTTGGGCGGGGATCGGTTTGGTCCTTTGGGCCAGGCGGCACCTCGGGCGATTCTGGACAAGTCGGGTGACTATAAAGAATGACCATGAACTTATCCGAACTGGCCCATATGCGCGAGTCAGACACCCAATTTATTCGGGTCTACTTCTCGCCGTGGCTGGCACTGGTCTTGTTACGAGTGAATGGAGGGGCGTGGCGGCGTTTTGCCTAATACTTATCGCATTCACTTACAAGCTTCGCAAAGAAGAGGCGCTTCTCACTCGACAATTTGGCGACGCTTATGAAGACTACCTAAAACAGTCGGGCCGATTGATACCACGCTTTTGAGAGACCACTGCTCTATCTCGGCGCTTGAGCGTTGCTATTAGCGGTTTCGCCGCGCGGTGAGCAAGCGCGCATTTCCCCAGCTATAATCGCGGTTCGTGGCTTCCCTTCGCAAAGCAGTCAGCGCAACCGAGCAACGGAATCCGCGCACGCGCGGGCTCGATTTGCTTTCCTCGCAGGACATTCTCAAAAGGTTGAATCGCGAGGACGCGAGTGTCGCGCGCGCAGTGGCGCAACAAATTCCTGCGATTGCGCGCGCGGTGGAGGCGATGGTACGCGCGCTGCGCGCGGGCGGACGAATCATTTACGTAGGCGCAGGGACAAGCGGGCGGCTGGCTGCTCTCGATGCCGCGGAGGTTCCGCCGACTTTCGGCGTATCGCCGCGCGCGTTTCAAGCGGTGCTTGCTGGAGGACGGCGCGCCCTTTCCGGCGCAGTCGAAGGCGCGGAAGATTCCACGAAGAATGGCGCGAAGGATATGGATGCAATGCGTGTGACGAAACATGACGCGGTAATTGGCCTGACCGCATCGGGTTCAACGCCTTACGTCTTTGCGGCGCTGAAAAAAGCGAGAAAGGCTGGAGCCGCGACAATTGGGGTTACATCAAACCTCCGCTCGCCGATCGCGCGCATTGCGCGAATCCTTATCGCGCCCGGAACCGGCCCCGAGGCCATCGCCGGCTCAACGAGACTGAAAGCGGGCACCGCGCAAAAACTGGTACTCAACATGCTCTCTACTACAACGATGGTTCGCCTGGGCCACGTGTACGACAACTGGATGATCGGCGTGGCCTTGACGAACAAGAAGTTACACCGGCGCGGCGTGCGGATTCTTGAGCAGGCATCGGGCGCGAATGTGTCTGATGCGGAACGCGCGCTGCGTCAATCGGGACACGATCTATGCGTGGCGCTCATCATGCTGAAGCGGAAAACAGGATCGGCGGAGGCGCGCCTGCGCCTGCGGAACGCGCATGGAGATCTCCGCGCGGCGCTCGGAGAACGCAAGCGCCGTGGCGGCAGGAAACACTGATGGACAAATTCCTAATTCGCGGTGGACGACAGCTCGAAGGCAAGGTGCGCATTAGCGGAGCGAAGAATGCCGCGCTGCCCGCGATGGCCGCCGCCCTCTTGACCGCGGAACCGGTCAGACTGCACAACATCCCGCGCGTGCGCGACATCCTGACGATGGCCAAATTGATCGCGCATATGGACGCACATGTCGTGGTGCCTGAGTTTCCGCCAACGGAATTCATGATTGAAGCGGTAAAGATTAATGACGCCGAAGCTCCTTACGAACTCGTGAAAACGATGCGTGCATCGGTGCTCACGCTCGGGCCGCTGATGGGCCGCCTGGGACGGGCGCGAGTTTCTTTGCCCGGTGGTTGCGCAATTGGCGCGCGTCCGGTGGATTTACATTTGAAAGCACTCGAGCAGATGGGAGCGGAGATCGCCACCGAGCGCGGCTACATTGAAGCGCGACTCCCTGCGGGCGCGCGACTTCACGGCGCGACGATCCACTTTGAAAAGATTACGGTGACCGGAACAGAGAATATCTTAATGGCTGCGGCGCTCGCCGAAGGCGAAACGGTGATCGAAAATGCTGCGCGCGAACCGGAAGTAACGGACCTCGCTGAATTGCTGTTGAAAATGGGCGCGAAGATTACAGGTCTCGGCAGCACAACGCTCCGCGTCCAAGGCGCCAGCGAACTTCATGGCGCGGAGCATTCCATCATTCCGGATCGAATTGAAGCGGGAACATTTCTCGTGGCTGGCGCAATTACAAACGGGGACATCGAACTAGAAGGATGCGCACCGGAGCACCTTGATGCTGTGATCGCAAAGTTGAAAGAAACCGGAGTAGAGATTGAGCGTAAAGGAAAGGAGTGCCTGCGCGTGAGAGGCGCCGAGCGGCTGGTTGCTTCCGATGTTACAACGGAGGAATATCCCGGCTTTGCCACCGATATGCAGGCGCAGTACATGGCGCTCGCGACACAGGCCGAGGGCGACTCTGCAATTACGGAAACAATTTTCGAGAACCGCTACATGCACGCGAGCGAAATGTCGCGCATGGGCGCGAATATTTCCGTTGATGGGCGAAAAGCGATTGTTCACGGGCCGACTCCATTGGAAGGCGCGACCGTGATCGCATCAGACCTGCGCGCCAGCGCTTCGCTTGTGCTGGCAGGGCTTGTAGCCAAGGGAGAGACGGTGATTGACCGCGTCTACCACATTGACCGGGGCTACGAGCGAATCGAAGAAAAGCTTTCAGAACTGGGCGCGCATATCGAGCGCAGCCAATAACGATCTTCATCACATCTTCGCAATTCAATTAGCAATAAAGAAAAACGGCCCGGTCAATTTTGCGACCGGGCCGCTTCGTTTTCCGGAATGGGTGTAATAACTTGGACAGCCGCAGCTTCGCTAGGCTGCGCCGCCGCTCGCCTCTTTACTCTTCTTCTCCCGCGCCTCGCGCAACAATGCCTTGCGCGAGAGGCGAATCTTGTTGCCTTCGATAGCCAGCACCTTCACCAGCACCTGATCGCCCAGTTTCAGCTCATCGCGGACGTCTTTAATGCGCTGCTCGGAGATTTCGCTGATGTGCAGCAGGCCGTCCGTTCCCGGGAAGATTTCGACGAACGCGCCGAACTCGGCGAGCCGGACAACCTTGCCGAGATAGGTTTTCCCAATTTCGGCGGTGGCCGTGACGTCGCGGACCATCTGCATGGCCGCGTCGCCGGCAACGCCGCTGTTTGCAAAGATGTGCACCTTGCCGTCATCCATGACGTCAATCTTGACTTTGGTGGCTTCAATGATCGAACGGATTTTCTTGCCGCCGGGGCCTATGAGGTCGCGAATCTTGTCCGTCGGAATGCTGAGCATGTAAAGCCGCGGTGCAAAGGTTGACATCTCCTTGCGGCCTTCGGTCAGCGTCTGGTCCATGATGTCCAGGATATACATTCGCCCCTGGCGAGCCTGTTCGAGCGCACGGCGCATCAACGGGATGCTCACGCCGCCGACCTTGATGTCCATTTGGAGCGCGGTAATTCCCTGCCGAGTGCCGGCGACTTTGAAATCCATATCACCGTAATGATCCTCGGCGCCCGCGATGTCCGTGAGCACGGCGGCGTTATTGCCGTCGATCACGAGCCCCATCGCGATGCCCGCGCATGCGGCCTTCATCGGAACGCCTGCGTCCATCAAGGCAAGCGAACCTCCGCAAATCGTGGCCATGGAAGAAGAACCATTCGATTCGAGAATGTCTGAGACGAGACGAATCGCGTACGGAAAATCGGCTTCCGGAGGAAGCAAATTCGTTAACGCACGCTCTGCTAGAGCACCGTGGCCGATTTCGCGGCGGCCCGGTCCGCGCAGGAACTTCACTTCGCCAACGGAGAATGGCGGAAAGTTGTAATGCAACATAAAGCGCTTGAACGCATCTATTTCAAACAACGTATCCAGGCGCTGCATGTCCTCCTTCGTGCCGAGGGTTGCCGTCGCCAGCGCCTGCGTTTCTCCGCGCGTGAAAAGCGCGGACCCGTGGGTGCGCGGAAGCATTCCCGCTTCGCAGGTGATCTTGCGGATTTCGTCGAACGCGCGGCCATCGGGGCGGCGCTTGTGAACAAGAATGTCCTCGCGGAAGATATGCTCGCGAAGGCGCTCGAAGGCGCGGTCAGCGAGCTTGCGCTTATCTTCTTCCTCCTCCGGAATTGCGTCGAGGATTTCCTTGCGGATTGCGGCGACCAGCCCGTAGCTTTCCTTCTTCGGGTGCTTCTTCGTGTCCAGCGCGTCGTGAATCCGCGTGCCGTAGGTCTGCTCGATTTGTTTCGCCAACTCGTCGTCGAATGGAAGCGGCGCGACGGTGACTTTCTTCGGCATGATCTGGCCATGCAGGTCGCGGATGCCGAGGACGATGCGCTTGATATTTTCGTGCGCGAAGGCGAGAGCTTCCGTCACGGTATCCTCGGAAACTTCGAGCGCGCCCGATTCCACCATCATGATTGCATCGTCGCTTCCGGCAACGACGATATTGAGAAGGCTTGTTTTCTGCTGAGGGACAGTGGGGTTGATAACGAGTCGGCCTTCGATCAAGCCGACGCGGACTGCGGCGATGGGAGTCGTGAACGGAAGGTCGGAGCAGTAGGCGGCGGCCGAGGCAGCCGTGACAGCGAAGACATCGGGATCATTTTCGTCCACGGAGAGAACGAAACTGACAATCTGCGTTTCGTTCCGCCAGCCTTCGGGGAAGAGCGGGCGCATCGGCCGGTCAATCAGGCGGCAGGTGAGAATTTCGCGCTCTGAAGGCCTGCCTTCCCGCTTGAAAAAACCACCGGGAATTTTCCCGGCGGAGTAGGTATTTTCGCGATAGTCCACAGTCAGCGGGAGAAAGTCTTTGTCATTGGGCTTGCTATCCATGCAAGCGGTGCAGAGTACCCATGTGTCTTCAAACCGCGCCACGACGGCGCCATTGGCCTGCTTGGCTATTTTTCCGGACTCGAGGATGAGAGTTCTGCCACCGAGATCAATCTTTACCTGGTAAGGGGCTTCTTGCTGCGACATACGTTTATTTTCCTTTGTGCGCTGGCGTGAGAGCCCGTTTCGTCCGGGCATTGCGCTCCAGCGCGAGAGACAGTTAGCGTTGTTTGTGGAAGAGAACGGCGAAACAAGCAGAAAGCACCGGCTAGCTAAAAAAAATGCGACCGGCGGAAATGCCGCGCGGTCGCGCGAGGTTCGGGCGACTTTTCAGAGCTGCCAAGCCCGGTTGGGCTAAATTGCCCCACCGAAAACTGCTCATGCTACTTGCGCAAGCTAAGGCGATCCACAATCTCGCGATACCGATCCGGGTCACGACGGTTCAGGTAATCCAGCAAACGGCGGCGCTTGTTAACCATCATGATCAGCCCCCGCCGGGATGCATGGTCCTTAAGATGAGCTTTCAGGTGAGAAGTCAGGTAGTTAATGCGCTCGCTCAACAGCGCGATCTGGACCTCCGGCGAACCGGTGTCCTTCACGTGCTGGCGATACTGACCGATCAACTCCGACTTGACTTCTCTCATGGCGCCCATTTCCGTCCCGCCCCTTTCAGCGCTTTTTTTCGTCTTCTCTTCGACGATGGAAGACTATCACACCCCGCCCGGACCGTGCAAAGAGAATATCTTCACCGCGGGGGAGTCTCAGATGACGTCTCCGACGCGAATCTCTAATGAATCATGAAGCCTGTAGCCGCAATCGCTACTCCTGCTAAGCCGGCCGCCAATCCGAGAAGCCAAAAGTAGCGTTTTTTTGTAAGCAGGGTGATCGAGCAGATCACGAGCGCGGCTTCCATAAGGACTTCTCCAAGTTCGAATCGGTTTACACGTTGCTCGGTTACTTTCTGTTCGGCTTCGGACTCTCTTGCGTCTTTCATGATATCGGCCGTTTCTTTGCGGTAGCGGTCAATTTCACTTTGATATTTGGCTTTCAAATCTTTCGCGTGTGCCTCGTCTCCAATGGAGAAAACGGACAATTGGTCGAGAAAGACCTCGTAGCTTCTCTCGCGAATGACTTTGGCCTGGTACTGAGCCCATTGGTCAGTGGATTTGGTTTGAAGCAAAAGTTCTTCCGTGGTGCTGCGGTGGCCCAGAAGCGATACGACGGCCACCACCACTGCCAGGATCGCCATTGTCAAAGTGACCGGGGCAATGCTTTTATCCGCTGCGCCGTGTTCCGCGCGCTCGTGCAATTCCGAAAGTTCATCCGCCATTTTGCGCTCCCTCCCGGGCAGAGCAGGATAGTTCTGGACAGAGGTCCGAAGCGGTTTGTGAGTTTATCGGGAAATCGCCGGGGCGACAATTTGAATTGATTATTGCCTGCGGCCGCCCACGAGCGAAAGGAACTCATCGCGTGTCTGCTTATTTTCGCGGAAGACGCCGAGCATGGCGCTCGTAACAGTCTGCGAATTCTGTTTTTCCACCCCGCGCATCACCATGCAAAGGTGGCGCGCCTCGATAATCACGCCGACTCCTTGCGGAGCCAGTTTATCTTCAATGGCGCGTGCGATCTCGTTGGTCAACCGCTCTTGAATTTGGAGACGCCGGGCAAACATATTCACGAGGCGCGGAATCTTCGATAACCCGAGAACTTTCTTGTTGGGAATGTAGGCCACGTGGCACTTGCCGAAAAAAGGCAGCAGGTGGTGCTCGCAAAGGCTGTACACCTCGATGTCCTTCACGACGACCATCTCGTCGTAGCAGACGCTGAACATGGCGCCGTTTAGAACTTTGTCCGGGTCCTGCGCGTAGCCACCGGTCAGAAAGCGGAGCGCCTTTTCAAACCGCTCCGGCGTTCTGCGCAAACCTTCCCGGCTTGAATCTTCGCCGAGCAGCTCAATGATTCGCCGCGTCAGATCCGAAATGGAGGCATCGGCGCCGATGGACTGAGGTGCAACAACTTCATCCGTTGATCGAGGCATGGCAGTTCCCCTCCCCTTGGTCCTAATTCGTATCTCCTGAATATTCAAAACTGTTTTTGCTGGTCTCTTCGACCCGGACGCGTTCGAGATGCGCGCCGGGAAATTGTTCCAGCCGGTTGTAAATCTCGATGCAAAGATTCTCCGTCGTTGGCACGGTGGACTTAAACGCATCAATCTCTTCGTTCACAAAGCGGTGATCGAAATCGTCCAGCACGTGCCGCTGAACATAGGAGTCCAGATCCGCGAGATTGGCGATCATTCCGCTCGCGGGATCCACTGGCCCGCCGAGCGTGACTTCAACAATATAGTTGTGCCCGTGGCCATAGGGATTATTGCACTTTCCATAGAGGCGCTGGTTTTCCGCGTCGCTCAGCTTCGCGCTGTGAAGCCGGTGCGATGCAGCGAACGAATAGCGCCGCGTCAACGTGACCTTCATCGCGCCGCTCCATTGCCGTAGCAATCCGCGAACAAGTCCGGCGATTCATAGAGCCTTACGCGATGCAGCTTTCCCTGGCGGATTTTCGATGCCAGCAATTCCCAGATGACGATTGCGATGTTTTCGCAGGTGGGAATCTTTCCCTTTAATTCGGCCACCTCATAGTTTAGGAAGCGGTGGTCCATGCGCTGCATGATTTCGCGTTCGAGTATTTCCTTGAGCTCAGCCAAATCGAGAACCATTCCCGTTGCGGGGTCGGGCTCGCCCGCGATCGTCACTTCAAGCGTGTAGTTGTGTCCGTGTCCATGGGGATTGTTGCACTTCCCAAATACGCGCCGATTCTCTTCGGCTGAGAGCGCCGGGTTGTGGTACAGGTGCGAGGCTGAAAATTCGATTTTGCGCGTTATCGTTACCATGATCGCTTTGTCGCGGGCTTGCGAGCTACGACCGCCCCACCGACCCTACGGGATACTCGCGTCCCTTCCAAACCACCGAACCTTTTGAATAGCGCCGCCAGGAAGCAATCAACGCGGCGCAATACATGAACACAGCCGGAACGTAATATTGGATGCCCCGATAATCCTTTTGATTCGAGCGCAGCGCGACTGCGTACCTGATATGCCGGCCCGCCAAAAGCGTGAGTCCCGCCGCCAGAAAGATCCAATGCAACGACCCAAGCGACATCATTACAAATGGAATCAGCGGAAACACTGTAAAGATTTCCCACGCCACGCTGCGAGGTGATCCACCCATCAGTGGATAGAGATTCTTTACCCAGCCCTGCCACATCGCGCCAAACGTGCTGTACATCCGCGCACGGACAATGCCTGCGCCTGGCCCGAAATAAATCCTGTGACCGGCGGCCTTTGCACGATGTGCAAGAATTACGTCTTCCAACACTTCGCCGCTTACTGCCCGGTGTCCGCCGATTGCCAGATAAACATTGCGCTTGATCAAAATATACTGCCCGTTGGCCGCCGCGGCAGGCGACTGCGCATCGTTGATCTGGCGGTAGCGAAATCTTTCCGCAAGCCGGGCAAACACAAAAGGAATTAGCGCGCGCTCCCACCACTTCTTTGTCTCTTGTTCCGGGGAAAACGAAACCAACTCCGCCCCCGTTTCAGCGGCGCATTCCAACGCCTTCTGCGTCGACCCGGGCAAATGCACGGCATCCGCATCAGTGAACAAAAGCCAGTCGCCTCGCGCATGCTCGGAGCCACGCCAAAGCGCGTAGTTCTTCCCCACCCATCCATCCGGGAGCGAGTCAATTTCAATTGCCTTCAATCGGGGAATCCGTTCGCCAAGCTCGCCGAGGATTACAGCGGTGCGATCCGTCGATTGGTCATTCACGACAATGATTTCGCCCACTTCGTCCTGGGCTCCAAGGGATTCCACCGCGCGTGCAATGTTCTCCTCTTCGTTTCGCGCAGGGACAATTGCCGACACTAGCGGCGTTGGGTCGCTTGAATTCATAGGGGTATCGCTGGGTAGGCCGGCTCGCGCAAGCCGGCGGAACTGAGTATTATAGCAAGTGAGCGCGGATTGCGCTGGGATTCGGAATAAACTCAAGCCGCCGCGGGTGGCATACTGAGGTTTCAGAAACCGAACGACGATGAGCAAGCTCTCCCAACTCCTGGCAAGCAAAACGGGCACACGCGTTTTCTCCGGCATGGTGCTCGTGGTTGCTATCGGTGTGCTGGTACTTTTCGCTGCGCCAAGCTACCGCCAGGGCGAAACCAGCGCCGCGGGGCGTATTGCCCCGGACTTCGCAATGGAGTTGAACGGCCGGCCCGCGCATTTGAGCGACTTCCGCGGGAAAGTCGTGGTCCTGAACTTCTGGTTCTCGACGTGTCCGCCCTGCTTGGAGGAAATCGATTCCCTCAACGCACTTCACAAACTGATCGCCGCGCGCGGCGGCACAGTCCTCGGCATCGACGTCAATGACGACGAGGACGCATACGAGAAATTCCTCCGCCAGCACAACGTCTCCTTCCCGAATTACCTGGACGCATCAAAAACAATTGCCGAGACTTACGGGTCTTCGATGTATCCGGAAACCTACATCATCGACCCCGAGGGACGAATCCTCCGGAAGTTCGTGAGCCAGCAAGAATGGAATGGGCCTGAAATCGCAAGCTACGTCGAATCATTACTTCCCTCGCAGGCAAAGTGACCAGCAGGCGTCGCATCCAGAGAGGCGATTCATTTTCTCGGGATCTATATCGTGGCGATCGTCATCCTCTCCGCTATAAATTCTTAATTGTGGCGTGGCGGATGCGCTGAACCCTATTGGCTCAGCAAGCTCCGCGACCGGCTATACCCAAAATAAATAATTAGCCCAATCGCAAGCCATCCGACCAACCGCGCCCAGTTCGTCCAGCCTAGGCCAAGCATCATCGCGAAGCAGACCAGGATCCCTAGAATCGGCACGAGGGGAACAAACGGAGTCCTAAACGGCCGCGGGGCGTTCGGATTCGTCTTTCGCATGATTATGATTCCCGCGCAGACAATTACGAATGCAAATAGAGTGCCGATGCTCGTCATTTCGCCGACCACACCGATCGGCACAAACGCCGCAAAAAGCGAGACGAAAACCATTAACACGAGGTTGCACCGCCAGGGAGTACGGAAGCGCGGATGAACGTCACGGAATAATTTCGGCAGGAGACGGTCATTCGCCATGGAGAAAAACACGCGTGATTGGCCGAGCAGCATCACAAGCATCACCGACGTGAGTCCCATCAGCACGGCGACATTCATCATAATGCTGAGCCATCCGTAAGGGATTTGCGTTAAGGCCAACGAAAGTGGGGCGGCGACGTTCAATTCTCTATAAGGCACCATCCCGGTCAAAACGTGCGTGTAAAGAATGAACAGCACGGTGCAAACAAGCAGCGAGCCGATAATGCCGATCGGCATGTCGCGCTTCGGAAGTTTCGCCTCTTGCGCCGCCGTGGAGACCGCATCAAACCCGATATAAGCAAAGAAAATCACCCCTGCGCCTGCAAGCAAGCCGCTGTACCCGAAGTCGCCGAAGTGCCCAGTGTTCTGCGGGATCATCGGCGTCAGATTCGCGGGCTTGATATACGACCAGCCAATGGCAATGAATGTGAGGATCACTCCAACTTTCAAGAAAACTATGACGTTGTTGACTCCCGCAGATTCGCGGATGCCAATTATTAAGAGAGCGGAGACGGCCACTACGATTAGGACGGCCGGCAGGTTAAGAATTCCGTGGGTCATACTTCCGTCTGGCATCGTGATGGATTGAAAGGGCGACGCACTCCACCGTGCGGGCAAATTAATCCCGAGAGTGCGCAACAATGCGGCCAACGTTTGCGACCAGCCTATGGAAACTGTCGCCGCGCCCACCGAATATTCCAGAACCAAGTCCCATCCGATAATCCACGCAATCAGCTCGCCCATGGTCGCGTATGCGTATGTGTACGCGCTGCCGGCGATGGGGATCATCGTCGAGAATTCGCTGTAACAAAGGCCCGCAAAAACGCATCCAATCGCGGCCAGGATGAACGAAATCACCAGTCCCGGGCCGGCCTTTGTCGCCGCGGCAACTCCCGTCAGCGTGAAAATTCCCGCGCCGATAATTCCGCCGACACCCAGCGCAATCAGCGATGATGCACCGAGGGAACGCCTGAGCTCATTCTTTGATTCAGATTCGGCTTGGATTCTTTCCAGCGATTTCGTTGAAAAAAGCCCCATTGCATCCCTCCTCAATTTCACAAAGGCGATTGCGTCGGGGCGCACTATATCACCGCAGACGCGCATTCCCGGAAGGATTTCCTGCGAATCAACGCGTGTCCATAAAAAGAGATGCTCCCCGCGAGGGGGGCATCTCTGTTAGTTTCCAATCAAAGAATGGCCGATTATTTTCTGGGATGCTGCGTTCTGTTGTTGTGCTTGTCCTGATAGATCTGCTTCGAGAGCCGGTTCTGTTGCTGGTTCACTTGTTTCTTCTCGCCTTGTGTCAGCTTGCCGCCGTTTGCCAGGCGATCATTATGGACTTCCTGGTTCACCGCGGATTCCTTTGTTTCCAGCTTCGCCGTCTCGCCTGCGGTCAATTGCCCGCTCTTGATTCCCTGAGCGATGCGGTCTTGCTGGTTCTCCTGCCGTTTGCCAACTTCGCTGTTGCCATATTTTTGCGTCGCGGCATTGTGCTTGTCCTGATAAATCTGATTGGAAAGGCGATTCTGTTGCCGGTTAATCTGTGCTCTCTGTTGCTGGGTCAGAGTGCCGCCATCGTCTTTCCGGTCGGTTCTGATTTCCTTGTTGAGCCCGGCTTCTTTCGATTCCAGGTTCGCCGTTTCGCCTGCCGTCAATTGCCCGCTCTTGACGCCCTGAGCGATGCGGTCCTGCTGGTTTTCCTTCCGCTCGCCAATCGTGCCCGGCGGAGGTGGAGTCTGCGATGATTGTGACGAGGAGGACTGAGTTTGTGATTGTTGAGCTGTAGCCTGCATTGTGGCAACTGTTCCGGCCAATACAAGAGCCAGCGACAGCGCCTTCCATTGGACCACTCTGAGTTTCATATTGTCACCTCGACTAGATTTGGTTTCCAATACGTGATTCAACTGCCTCCTCTGCCCTAGCTATGAAACACCCATTCGCAAGAAATGTTTTGGCGTTCCCGGCGTAGTTCTCAAAAAAATAGAATGGCGGTGGATGTTGCGGATTTCACTTCAAGAAAAAGTGCGATAACTTGAGGAAAACTTTTCCGCGCGTCTCGTGTTGGGCCTTTACAACGAAACCTTGCGCAATCGCAATGAGTTGCCAATCACGGAAACGGAACTGAAGCTCATTGCCGCGCTGGCGATCATAGGATTCAGCAGCAACCCCCAAACTGGGTAGAGGACGCCTGCCGCCAGCGGGACTCCCAAAATGTTGTAAACAAAAGCAAAGAAAAGGTTCTGGCGGATGTTGCGCATCACCGCGCGGCTTAGCTTGCGCGCGCGCACGATGCCTCGCAAATCGCCACTAACCAAAGTGATTCCAGCGCTCTGCATCGCTACATCCGTGCCCGTGCCCATCGCAATGCCAACATGCGCTTCAGCAAGCGCAGGCGCATCGTTGATTCCATCCCCCGCCATCGCAACCCTTCGCCCCGCCGCCACGAGTCTTTTCACAACTTCAAATTTCATTTCCGGCGAAACTTCCGCGACCACCTCATCAATCCCCAGCTGCTGGGCCACGGCTTCGGCGGTTGTGCGGCTGTCACCGGTGAGCATCACGACTCGCAAGCCCTCGTCGTGGAGTTCGCGCAGCGCGTCCTCCGTCGTTCCCCTGATGGGATCCGCCACACCAACAAGTCCCGCAAGCACACCGTCGTTCGCGATAAAGACGATCGTCTGGCCCTCGCGGCGCAGCGCTTCTGCTTTATCCACCGTATCGTCCAGAGCGACGTGCAATTCATCCATGAATTGAATGTTGCCGAGCGCCACGTGTCCGCTATCAATGTCCCCGCTGATCCCCTTCCCGATTGCCGCCTTGAAATTCTTCACCTCGGAAAGCGAAATTCTTTTCTCGCGGGCCGCCGTAAGAATCGCAACTGCAAGAGGATGCTCGCTCGCGCGTTCCAGACTGGCCGCAATTTGCAGCACATCGCTCTCAGATCTCCCGCCTAAAGGGATGATTGCAGCCACACGCGGCTTGCCCTCCGTCAGCGTTCCGGTTTTGTCCACAACCAGCGTGTCGACCTTTTCGAGCATTTCCAGCGCTTCCGCATTTTTGATGAGCACGCCTGCGTGGGCCCCGCGTCCTGTGCCAACCATGATGGACATCGGCGTGGCCAGCCCAAGTGCGCAAGGGCAAGCGATAATCAGCACAGCCACAGCGTTCACGATTGCGTGCGCAAGCCTCGGCGCGGGCCCGGCGCTCGCCCACACGGTAAAAGTAATCGCGGCCGCGAATATGACCGCCGGCACAAAGTAAGATGCCACGACATCAGCCAATCGTTGAATTGGAGCCCGGCTTCGCTGTGCTTCGCTGACCATGCGCACGATTTGCGCGAGAAGCGTGTCGCGCCCCACTCGCTCGGCGCGCATCACAAAGCTTCCCGTCGTATTCATCGTGCCGCCTGTCAACTTTGCCCCAGCGGTTTTTTCCGCTGGGATCGGCTCACCTGTCACCATGGATTCATCCACCGCGCTCGCCCCATCGAGCACCACGCCATCCACTGGAATCTTTTCCCCGGGACGAACACGCAGGCGGTCTCCCGGTTGCACGGAGTCAATCGGTACATCGCGCTCGATGCCATCAACCTCGATCCGGCGCGCCGTTTTCGGTTGAAGACCGAGCAGCGCGCGAATTGCACTCCCCGTTTGGCTGCGCGCGCGCAGTTCGAGAACCTGCCCCAGCAAAACAAGAGTCGTGATAACAGCCGCAGCCTCAAAATAGACCGCGATAGTTCCGTCCACTTCTCGAAATGACGCTGGAAAGAGTCCCGGCCAAATCGTCGCCACCACGCTGAAGCCAAACGCCGCGCCCGTCCCGATGGCAATCAGCGTAAACATGTTCAATTTCCAGCGAACGATTGATCTCCATCCGCGCTCGAAGAAGGGCCATCCGCCCCACAATACCACTGGCGTTGCCAGCGCCAACTCGATCCAGTTCTTCGTCTGTTGGCTCATCCAGCGGCCCAACGGATTTCCTGAAAGAAGCTCGGACATCGCCAACAGAAAAATCGGCGCGGTCAACCCCACGCTTACCCAAAAACGGCGCGTCATGGAGATGAGTTCCGGATTCAGCGGCTCAATTTCCGAAACTGTTCGTGGTTCGAGTGCCATTCCGCAAATCGGGCAGGCACCCGGCGCATCACGAACAATTTCCGGATGCATCGGACACGTGTACTCCAATTTAGCGGACGTGTGAACGTTGGCTGGCGCCAAGATTATTTTTGTTGAAGGGGGAGCAATTCCAATCAACGGCGACGAAGAGCCGGTGTTCACCGGCTTAAGAGTTGAAGAAGAAAGAAACTTTTCTGGAGCAGCCTTAAACTTATCCCTGCACCCAACGGAGCAGAAATAATAATCCTCTCCTGCGTGCTCAACCGTCCCGGCAGCCTTCCGCGGGACAACCCTCATTCCGCAGACCGGGTCGCGCTCGAGGCGCGTTCCAATATCACCCGGCGAATTACTCGGCTCATTCATCGAACAAGTTCAACGGATTCGAGCCACGCTGTCAACTTCATCCATACGCGTTGGATGCTTTTACTCGCCGTTTGAATTCACCGGCCTGCCTACGCTTCCCTGCTGATATAATTCTCGCATGACATTGGTCGAAGTCCGATATCGCCTGCAGTCTGCCCTCACGTCTGCCCAACTCAGCTCTCTTTCGGAGTTTTCCAACACCTATGGCCTTCGCCGCTTTAGATTGGACGAAACAGGTTGCGTCCTGACATTTGAATACGACGCCTCCCGCCTGCGGGAGACGCAGGTCGCACACGTTTTGCGCCAAGTGAAAATCCCCATCCTGGAAAGAGTGGCTTAACCGGAAGACCCTTAGGCTTGCGACATCCGACGGAAGGCTGCCCTATAAAAAGGGAAGAGGCTCCTGCTTGGGGCGGGAGCCTCCTAGAGCGCATCCTGTTTCCCGGCTTTTATGGGCCGGGGCGTGGGGTCATCCATCCTAGCTTCCCTCTCAGAGGCAGGTGGGAACGATCTCTACCAACCAACGAGCAAGCCCCTTCCCCCTCGCTCGCCGAATGATGTTGATCGTCATCAGGATGCGCACCGCCCAGATATGAGCAATGCCTTTTCCATTTGGACTCTCTGTCGATTCGCTGTAAGTTCTTGAATTTGCTGGCACATTCCGGATTGATACCCGTTTTGAAACATCACTTATCCGCGTGAACGATTCCATTTTGGAATTGAGAGTTCCACAGAGAGAATTGCTTAATGCGCGGAAAATCAAAAGTGGCGACGAACGATCTGTGACTCGAGTAACGAATTAGGACGCAGTCGGCTCAGGCGAGCCGAGGATCTTCTCCAAAATGTCCGGAATTTCGAATACTGCCCGGTTCTTAATGGCCGCGGCATTTGAACGCATGCGCGCCAACGTCCCTGGCGTGAGCAGTTCTGAAACCGCGCGTTCCACCTCTTTGAAGCTGTGCACCACAATCCCGGCGTCCCGCTCGCGAACCCATTCGGTGTTGTAGCGTTCCTGCGGAAGTGTCCAGGCATTGCACTCGACAATCACAGGCAGTCCCATAGCCACAGCCTCGCTGATACTGCCGGGACCCGGCTTGCCCATAAAGAAATCCGAGATGCGCATGTATTCATTCACGCGCGCTGTAAATCCCTCGACGAAAATGGGCATTCTCCACTTGTGCCCGCGCAGCTTCGCAGCAAGTTTCTCGTTCTTTCCGCAAATCATAATGAGCTGTACATCAAGGCTCGACCGGCTCAGCCGTTCCGCAATTTCGATCATCAGCTTTGAGCCGTATCCGCCGAACAGCACGACACCGGTCGGAACATTTGGGCTGAGTCCGAGTTTCATACGTTCCGCGGGCGCGTCTAATTCCGGCGTCTCGTAAAACCGCGGATTCAAAATCATCCCCGATGTGCGGAAAATAAAATCGTCGCCGTAGCCGAATGCTCGAGCCTGTTGAACGGCCTTTTCGGTACCGCAGATCAATCGCTGTATTCGCGCCTCAATCCAGAATCTCGGGGGATAATCCGCGAAGTCGGTGAGAATTGTCACAAATGGGCGCCCGGGAAAAACCCGCGCATAGCTCTCACCCAATTCGCGGTTGAAGTGCGGAATTACAGATACGAGGATATCGGGTGAGTGCGATTTCCATTGCCCTTCCAGCCTCCTCACGATCGGCTTGTGGTAGATCGCGATCGTGGCTTGCAGCGCCTTAAGAAGCTGGGCGGTCCCGAGCGTCCAGCCGTTTCGGAGGATCCGGTTGTACATTTCCTGGATGCGAATTCCAGTGAGTCGTCGCCAGACATCGAGCGCATCGAGCTGGTCTTGCAAATTGACCAGCGAAACTTCCCACGGACGTTTCTGCCGCTCGATGACAGCGGCGAGAGCATTCGCCGCGTTTCTGTGCCCGCCACCCGCATCATGGAACACGATGGCAATTCGTTTCATCAAGTGTTCGATTCTTTCACACTAAAATGAATTCGCATCTCGCTCCGCGCGCCGCGGCTTCTTTCCTGACAATTTACTCTTTGGACCGCGTAAGACAGCGTTCTTCTGAATGTCACATGGATGTAATACGAACGGTTTAACACTAGGGCATGATATGTGACATGCACGTCCATACGCGACACTCTGGTATGTGCACTTTACCTGTACTGAATCAATTCTGCCGTGAATCCTACAATGATCCTGAGGCTGTGTACGATACCCTTACGCAGCGCGGCATGACGCTTGTCACGCTGACCGACCACGATTCGATTGACGGCGCCGAGGCCCTTCGCGGACGTCCCAACTTTTTTGTCAGCGAAGAAGTTACCTGCACGATGCCAAGCGGGACAACGTTTCACGTTGGCGTCTATGGCATCACAGAACGCAATCACATCGAAATCCAACGGCGCCGCAATGATCTCGCCTCCCTTTTGGTTTATCTTTCGGAGAAGCGAATTTTCTTCTCCGTGAATCACGTTCTCTCCTCACTCACGGGCCGCCGCGCTGCCGAAGATTTCGAGTGGTGGCAATCCTATTTCCCGGCCTACGAAACGTTAAACGCATCTATGCCCGCGGTGGTCAACCGAAAGGCTCGCGACCTTGCGCGCAGGCAGGGCAAGATTCAGGTTGCCGGATCTGACTCTCACACAATGGTTCTAGTAGGTTGCGCATGGACGGAGGTCCCCGGCGCCCGCACCGCTGATGAGTTCCTTTCAGGACTTCGCGCAGGCCTCGGAATCGTTCGGGGTAGATCAAGTGGGTCCATCGGGCTCGCGCGCGATCTTCTCCTTGTCGGCATTGAAATGATGCGCGAGCGGAAATGGACGCTCCTGCTTGCGCCGCTTGCAAGCCTGCTTCCTGCGATTTCAGCGGCGCACTCTCTACGCGAAGAGATTTTCGCGCGGCGCTGGTTCACCTCCGCCCTTCAACAATCCGTTGCGCGCGGGGAGCGCTCGCTTTGGGACAACGCGCCATTTGCACAGGAGGCGGCATGATGCTTGCGCATTCTGTCCGAATCTTTATTGAGAACCGTGATCATCGCCTCATGCGCCGCCTTCATCGCTGGCGTGCTCCGCGCTGGATACGTGTGTGGATGATCGCCGCGACTCGTCTTGGAGACGGCTGGCTTTGGTATGGACTTGGAATCGCCCTATTGATTGCGGGGGGCCCGAAACAACTCGCGGCCCTCGAATCGGCTACTTCGGCTGCACTCTCAAGCGTTTTGCTTTTTCTATTGTTGAAGAGAGTTTTCCACCGGCCCCGACCTTGTGAGGTCGAACCACATTGTTGGGCGCTCATCCTTCCACCCGACCGGTTTTCGTTCCCTTCAGGCCATTCCATCACCGCGTTTGCCGTCGCTATTGCGCTGGGCACGTGCTACCCAGCATTCCAAGTCCCTTTGCTTGTCGTCGCCGTTAGCATTGCACTCTCGCGAATCATGCTCGGCTTGCACTATCTCAGTGACGTTGTAGCAGGAGCGGTCCTCGGCACTGCGATCGGGGTCGCGTTCTTCCACGTCTTCCACTAGACCTCCCACCTTTTTCGCAATGACTATTCGTAATTCAATCTGCATCTTAATGGTCCCAGGTCTCCTCACCTGTTCCATTCTGGGCGTCTTCTGCACCCTTGGCACACATCCTAAGCTGGCGTCCCTTCTGACACTCTTAGGTGATTGAATCCGCACGACTTAGGAAATCCAATAGACAGCGACTGGCCTCTAGCTTGCCTATAAGTTTGGTATGGCTGGCGCAAAGAAAAAGCGGCTCGGTGAAGTCCTGCAATCCCGCGGCAAGATCTCGAAGGCGGACCTGGCCCGCGCTCTTGAGGAACAAAATGGCAAAGTCATTCAGCTCGGGGAGCTTCTTCTCGAACGCGGGCTGACGGGAAAGACCGACCTCATTGACGCGCTTGAAGAAGTAAACAATGTCGCGTACGTTGATTGCGGCAACGTTCGCCCAGAACCCGAGGTCATCCGCCTGCTTCCTCGAGCTCTCGCGGAACGGTGCTGCGCCGTGCCGATTCGCCGCGAAGGGTCGCGGCTGGTCGTAGTTCTCGCTCAGCCACAGGATCTAAACATTCTCAATCAATTGTGTTTCTCCACGGGATTGGAAATTTCCCCCAGGTTCGGCTTTAGAGAAGAAATTCTTTCCGCCATCCGCCGGGCGTACTCATCCTCCGAGTCCGATGCACCCACCTCTCGTAACGATGGGGAGAAATCAAGGCAAGAGGACTCCTCCGGGTCTCAGGAAATGGAATTCGTATCCACCAGCACGCGCCAGAACAATCGTGACGCCATCCAAGAAATTCAAGTCGAACTGATGCAGCGCCGCACCCCGGCGGTGCGTCTCGTCTCCGACATCATCTTGGCGGCCATGGACAAACAGGCGAGCGACATTCACATTGAACCCCAGAGCGGCGGAATCGCTGTCCGGCTTCGTGTGGATGGCGTGCTTCGTGACTTGCGTCAAATCCCGCGTGAATTGCAGAATTCACTCATCTCGCGTATTAAAATCCTTTCGGATATGGATATCGCCGAGCGCCGCTCCCCTCAAGACGGACGTTTTCTTGTCAAGATGCCGGGGCACCAACTGGACATGCGTGTTTCTTCCATTCCCACTCAGTACGGCGAGAAAATTGTCTTGCGGCTGCTGGAAACTGAGTCATCCACGCAGACCCTTCCGCAATTGGGTATGGATCCAGAAATCGAACAGAAATTTCGACAATTGCTATCTCTTCCGCAGGGCACCTTATTGGTGGTGGGCCCTACGGGCTCCGGCAAGAGCACGACGCTGTACTCCGCGCTTAATTTCATTCGAAAGCCTTCGGTCAACATCATTACCGTCGAAGATCCCGTGGAATACGTTCTTCCCGGAATCAACCAGGTCCACGTCAACACCAAGGCGGGCCTCACTTTTGCAAGTTGCCTGCGTTCCATCCTGCGCCAAGACCCGAATATCATCATGGTCGGCGAGATTCGCGACCACGAGACCGCTGAAATTTGCATGAAGGCCGCACAAACTGGCCACCTGGTACTCTCCACTTTGCACTCCAATGACAGTATCTCCGCGATCATCCGCCTTCTCGACTTGGAAATTCCGGGATACCTGATCGCTGCTTCGGTGTCGGGGATCCTAGCGCAGCGACTGGTTCGCAAATTGTGTGTTTGTAGCTCGCGCGTTCCCGCGGATCCGGATTTCATCGCTCAGATGCTTGCGGCCGGCGCAACTCATGCGCCCGAATTTCGCGGCGTTCCGGTTGGCTGTCCTACTTGCGATCACACGGGATACAAAGGCCGCATCGGCGTTTTTGAATTGCTGCTCTTGGATGAGGGCGTTAAAAATCTCGTCCGCACGACCGCGCGGAGCGAAGAAATTCGCGACTGGGTCCGAGGCCAGGGAATGACGCTAATGCAGGAGGACGCCCTCTTGAAGGTGGATCGCGGGCTGACCACCCTCGAGGAGATTCAACGCGTAGTCCGTTTCGAAAATGCCTCCTCCCTGGAATGCGCGAACTGCGAACGCAAACTCGCTCCGGCATTCAATTATTGCCCCTACTGCGGTGAGAGGCGCCTCCATACACTTCAACAGTCTGGTTCCACCGATTCGGTGCCCGAATCCATCCTCTCTCGATAAGAGGCTTGAATCCTCGCCGAATCTTGTCTTCCGCCTAGTTAAGACTTCTGGATCTTGCGAATCATTGGGGTACTCCCCGTACCACTGCCCCTAAGCCATTGATATTCCAACACTTAGCAAAACCGGGTTACAGAACCCGGGTACGACCAAATCGAACCATTTGAGCCATCTCCCACGCACTGCACTCGGGAAGATCATTGCTCGTGGCTCAACGGCGAAACAATTGGACACTGACATTTGCGATTGCGACTCTAGGCGCAATTGCCTCTATGCCGCTTCTGGCGGACACTCATGGCGCTCAGGTTTCGTCCACTCCCCAGTTTCGCTGCTACTGCCAGTGCGAAGCCAAAGGCGAACATCACGTCTGCCCGATGAAGATGTGTGATTTGCCGAAATATGAGAACCGCTGGTGGGCCGTCTCCTGCCACAAACCCGCCCCGGAATCGTCCACGAAGAAGGAACAACCACCCGCCCCATCAAAGGGACGCACGCGCGCGACCCTTAACGCAAAGCGCTAATCTGAACCGATCCGCCTAATTCCAGAGATACTGACCCTCTCAATCACCTCAGAACGTCACTTTCCCGTTGATCGTCATCTTGTCCACCCGGAACGAAATCATAGCCGTCTGCTTGGGTAAATCCACAACCTTCGGGGAAGGAATCTGAAGAGTTAAATCCTTGTCGCCCGGCTTGATAACCGGCTCATTGTTTTGCATCCGGGGAAATTGGATGTTCATGACATTCGCGCCACCCCTTGGCGAATCAAAATGGACTGGTTTAATGCGATCTCCGTGTTCAGTAATCATGAACAGATCCGATGGGACGGTTTCCTCTTGAATCGTTTGCCAGTATTCGGACAGCGCCCGCAAAAGCATCTGATTGCTCCCATCGTACACCACATGAAAAATGATCACGTCGTCGAAAGTCTGCCCCAGAAACGCGACTGCTCTTTCGTCAAACGTTTTCTTCTGGTCGGCAGTCAACTTGTCGTAATTCACTTGTATCTGCTGCGCGCGCACCATTGCCTCGCGAATCGGCAAAGAGGAAGTCAAGGTCACGGTATAGGTAACCTCTTCCTTTGTATCTCCAGCCGATCCGGCGGCCGACCCGGTCACGCTCCCGAGCGGGTTCGGCGGTCCTCCGTTGGCGCTCGTCCCGTTGCCGACATTATTCGCGCTGGAAGGCAACGCGGCGCCAACAGTCGAAACTGTCTGAGCCCACTTATGCGCCCACGGCGAATCCTTCATCATTTTCGCGCAATCTTCTTTGGACCACTGCTTCCAGTCCTTCTTCACCCAGAAATCGTCCGCGCGTACCACGGCAACTGCCAGAGCCAATATCACAATTACCGCTGCTGAATAACGCCGCACCATAGCCACCTCCAAATGAGTACGTTCCGCCTGCAACTCTTGAAAAATACTCCTGCGTTAGCGCTTAGTCAATGACTCGCAGAAAAAGCTATTCACTTCAGCTGGCGCGGCAAGGCAGCGGGGTCACTTGATCTTGTATTGGGATAAATCGAATGCGGGCTTCGGATATTTCATTCGAAAGTCTTCAAGGGTTTGCGCGACAATCCTTGAAATTGCCAGATTCCGAAACCATTTGTGATTGGCGGGAATGATGTACCACGGAGCGACGGCCGTGCTGCATTTCGACAGCGCCTCTTCATAGGCCTCGACATACTGGTCCCAGAATTTGCGCTCCGCAAAATCCGCTGGAGAAAGCTTCCATTGATGCGAGGGATCGTCCAGCCTTTCCTGGAATCGCCTCTTCTGTTCATCTTTGCTGATGTGCAGGAAGAACTTCAGAACAGTGACACCGTTCTCAGCCAGCAATTCTTCAAACACATTGATTTGCGCGAATCGCTTCTTCCAAACTTCTCTGGGAGCAAGGTTGTGGACGCGAACCACCAGGACATCCTCATAATAGGATCGATTGAAAATGCCGATCTGCCCGCGCTCGGGCACGGCAAGATGCGCTCGCCAGAGAAAATCATGTTCCGCCTCGTCGTGAGTTGGCACTTTGAACGACGTCACGTGGCATCCTTGCGGATTTACGCCGGACATCACGTGCCGGATCGTCCCGTCTTTTCCGGCTGCGTCCATCCCCTGCAACAGAATCAACAGCGCACGCTTGTTTTCCGCGTACAAAAGAGATTGCAGCGAATCCATCCGCTCGATGGCCTTCTCCATTAGCTTTTTCGATTCCGGCCCCTTCTCGAATCCGAGGGTTTTGGTCGGATCAAATCGCTCCAGGCGCACCTTCGCTCCTGGTTGCACTTTTAATTTGTTTGAAAAGTCCATCGCGACGTCGGTGTACAAAGTTCAGTGTACACCTGTGGCCGATTGGTTCATCTCTGGCTTCCATCCCGGCCCGCGCAAGGGGACGCCCGCCATCACTCCGGTCACATTGCCATCCTCAAACGCGACCTGCCCGTTCACCACAACGCACACAACTCCTGTGGAGAGCTGGCCCGGTTGCGTGTATGTCGCGTGGTCGATGATTTTCGCGGGGTCGAAGATTGTGATGTCCGCAAAATATCCCGGCCTAAGGAAACCGCGGTCCGCCAGATGCTCCCGCTCCGCAGGAAGCGATGTGATCTTTCGCACCGCTTGCTCCAGCGGCACAAGATGAAGATCGCGCGAGTAATGCCCTAGGAATCGCGGCATTGAGCCCCACGTCCGCGGATGATCATGTGGCCCGTAGATCGGGCCGTCGAGCGACTCTTCTCCCGCATCCAGCCCGATGCTTGTCCACGATTGCTTCAAACCCGTTTGCAAGTCCGGCTCGCTGGCGATGAAGTAGAGCGCCCCGGTTTGCCCGTTATCCTCAATGACAAAATCCATCAACGCGTCAACCGGCAGCTTATGGTATGTGGCGGCCATTTCTGCGACCGTCTTGCCCTCAAACTTCTTCAGCGCGGGATTGAATACCGATGCGATCATCACTCCCGCAGGCCCCCCGCTTGCCAGATACAAATTCTCCCAGTCCTTGTGGCTTATCGCCATTTCAGTCCGGATACGCCGCCGAACCGCTGGATCGTGCAATCGCTCGAGCAACTTCGCCGGGCCGCCGTCGGCGACCCAGGGAGGCAACGCCGACGCGAGCGCCGTCGCTCCCGCAAGGTATGGATACATGTCCGCGGCTATTTCCACGCCGGACTTCCGCGCATCCTCAATCTTCCTCACCACCAGGGGCATCTGCCCCCAGCGGTCTTTCCCCGCCACCTTCAAATGAAAAATCTCAACGGGTAAGCCGCCCTCGCGCCCGATTCGAATTGCTTCGTCAATCGCGGCCATTTCGGTGCGGCCTTCGCTCCTCATGTGCGACGCATAAATCCCGCCGTACTTCGCCACGACCTGCGCCAGCGAAATCAACTCTTCCGTTTTCGCGTAATGGCCCGGAGGATAGATCAGCGCCGTCGAAACTCCCAATGCTCCCTGCTCCATTGCCTTTGCCACCAGCGCCTGCATTTGCGCTAGCTCATCCGCCGTGGGTGCGCGGTCGGTGTCGCCGAGGACGTATTCGCGCACTTGAGCCGCGCCAACGTACGTTCCCAGGTTGATGGGCGTGCCATCCTTCGACAGCCGGTGGAAATATCCCGCGAGGTCAGTCCAATCAATCGCCAGATGAAAGTGCTCGAGGAAGGGTTTTAGCGGCGTAAGCGTCTTGTCATTTTGCGGCGCTGCGCTTCCGCCTTCGCCGGTGATCTCTGACGTGATGCCCTGCGAAAGTTTGCTTAGCGAGCGGTTATCTATCAGCAGCGAAATCTCTGACTGCCCCAGCATGTCTATGAATCCCGGCGCGACGACCATTCCCTTCGCATCAATTACGCGCGTCGCATGCGCGTTCCCAAGTTTACCCATGGCGACAATCCGGTTCCCTCGAATCGCGACGTCGCCCGAATACCACGGGTTCCCGCTTCCATCCACGATCCGCCCATTGCGGATCAAAATGTCATACATCTCCTCGCCAAGCGCGGGCGCATCGTACGCCGCTGCGGCAATCTCACCCAGCGCCTGCCCGACAATCTTCGTCGCCGCTTCTGGCAAGTCGCGCGGCACCGTCACATGGTTTGCGTAAATAGCGAACGCAAGATGCTGGCCGCTCGCGGTGGTCATATACCCTGCGAGTCCTTTGCCGGTCACCATCTGAGTTCGCGTCAACGCGTTAAACGCGCCAAAAGTTCCCGTCTTCGCATGAACTTTTCCCGCCGCGATTGAATCGGGTTGAATATTCCACAGCGTTCCGTCTTTCCCGAGTATCGGCAACGCATTATGAAATATTTGGAAATCTGGCCGCTTCGACCAATATTCGAGGTAATGCACTACGAAGTCGGGCGTGAAGAATGCTGATTGCGCGCCACCCGCGCCATCCGCTTGTGAGGCCCCGCCCAGGTCCAGCCCCGCCTTCGTCAGGAAATCTTTCTCGGCATCGAAGCCTGCCTGTTCGGCTCCGAACCCGGGCCGTTTAGCCACCAGCGCCCCGACAATGGAAGGCGTCATGCTCGCATGGAGGTTCTGGCTGACCTTGAGCGTCACCTTGATCTCTTCCGCAAGCGGCGGCGAAATGTGTTCCGCAACGGCGTTTTCATCAGTATACGCAGATTTTAGTGCCGCAAAGTCCGGAGCATCTCCCGCAGCCACCCGCGGTTGTACTGTCACCCCCTTTTCGCGGAGCGCCTCGGTGAAAACGATCTCGGCGAACCGCGCCGGCTCCGGCACCGTGAAAGCAAATAATACTGGCGGCCCGCCCGCCGGCATCATTCCACTGATGGTCACCGTGTGCGCCCCTTCCGGCGACTTCGTGTCATTGTTCATGCGCACCATCGGCTGTGCACCTGTCGCGCCGGTTTGCGCCTGGTTGATGAAGGTCACATAGCTCGTCACCGGCGAAACCTTAATGTCCACCGAACTCCCCGGCGTCGCTCCCGCCGTCAGCGTCACGTCCACGATGTTGTCATTCACAGAAATCGGCGAAATCACCGCCCCGGTCCCAAGCTCCCTCGATCCTTCGCGGAAAAGCGTCGCGTCCACGAGCACGTGCCCTTCGACGCGCTTCACTCCTTTTGCTGCAACCTCCGCCGCCAATTCCCTTATTACCGCGAGCGGATCTCCCGGCACCGCGCGCGTGTCCGGACTCCCCGCGTAGGAGTGATCCTCATTTTCAAACGCCATCGTCCCATCCGGCCCGATGCGGCCTGATAGATTCGGGTCGCCGCTCGCCACAAGAACCAAATCGCCCTTCACTGTTCCGCTGGCGTCCATCGGCCCCGTGCGATACACCCGCGTATGAAATCTGTAGTCCGCGCCAAGCAGCGCTAGCGCCGTCCCTTCTGTAAGCAGCTTCGTTGTCGAGCCAGGCGTAAACAGTTTTCCCGCATTCAATTCATAGACGGGCTGCCCCGTATCGAGCGAGTAGAACTCAATCCCGAAGCTGGTGTACTTAAACTCGGGCCGGGCCATGATTTTTTCAATGCGCGCCGCGAGGGAATCCGTCCCGCTCAGATTTGTGGCGCCGTGGTCTTGCGCGGGCATCGTTTCGGCCAGCAGCACCATCGCAAGCGCCCCGGCAATCACGCATTGCATTCCGGCCCAGAGGATTCTTCGATTCCCTTTTCCGCTCCCCAACCGATCTCTTCTCATGCCGCCTCCCCGAAACGCCCATGCCTCAAACACGATAATGAGGGCAACTTGTATGAGGTTCTTTTACTTGCCGGCCATCCTCAAGTCAATGCGCAAGTGCGCCCACAGATTAATTGCGTAAAATTCGACGGTATCCGCGCCGATCACCACATGGAAAACTCTTTCCCTCGCTTTTTGCCTGTCCCAAGACTGACCACAAGTCCAGTAGTTTTTCGCGCAACTCAGGAATAGCCTCACTTCAGCGGGGTTAAAGGTCGCGTGAAACATCTCCGCAGTGCAATCAGGTTCCCAGCCCTTGGGAGGACACATGCTTGATACGGAAGCCTTTGCTGAATTTCGCAAGGCACTCGGGTTCCTTCGAGACGGTTATCCGGGAAAAGCCTTAGCTCACATTCGCCGTGCCAGCCAGCTTGAAGAGCACAATCCTTTCTACCAATCCTACCTGGGAGTTACCATCGCCAGAGCCGAGAAAAAATGGACCGAAGCCGAAAAGCTCTGCGACAACGCTCTTCGCCTGAAGCGCGATCAACCTCAGCTCTACTTGAATCTCGCTGAGGTATACATCGCCGCGGGCCGTCGCCAGGACGCCATGGAAACGCTTTCGATGGCCGTGAAGTACGCGCAGCGCGATGCCCGGATTCAGCGCCTGATGGGTGAAATCTCCTGGCGCCGCCGTCCTGTTATTCCATTTCTTCACCGGCGGCACTTCATCAATCGCAAGTTGGGCGTTTGGCGGCACAAAAGCCTGCGAATACTGCAGGGTGAAACGCAGGACGCGATTCCGGAAATCTCTTGAGTTGAACCATTCAATCAGGTTTGCTGTACCAGCAAGGCGAGCCGCCGTTCGACACCACTCCCGGGCGCCGGCTCGCCTTGGCTTTTCTCTTCATTCGCGCCAGCGTCGCATTGACTTGCATATCATCGCCCCATAAGATGCTCATAGAATGCCCGAGCAGCCATCCTTCGTCGGCAAGACGATTGGCCACTACCGCGTGATGGAAGAAATCGGTGGTGGCGGAATGGGCGTCGTTTACAGGGCTGAGGACACCAAGCTCCGCCGCTTTGTCGCCCTGAAATTCCTTCCCGCTGACGTTGCCTCCGATCCTGCGGCCCTTGAGCGCTTCCGGCGCGAGGCGCAATCCGCCTCCTCGCTGAACCACCCCGGCATCTGCACCATCTACGACATTGACACGCAGGACGGCCACCCTTTTATCGCCATGGAGTTGCTTAAGGGCCAGACGCTCAAGCAACTCCTCCATTCAGGCGCTCTCGATCTCGAACGCATCCTCGACATCGGCATTCAAACCGCCGACGCGCTTGACGCCGCCCACTCCCAGGGCATCGTTCATCGCGACATCAAGCCCGCCAATATTTTTGTCACTGAACGCGGCCAAGCTAAAATCCTCGATTTCGGCCTTGCGAAAAATGTGGCCCGCTCTCACACCGAAAGAATGCCTGTTGCGTCCCAAGCCACAATTATTGACGATCCGAATCTCACCAGTCCCGGCACCGCGGTCGGCACCGTTTCCTACATGTCGCCCGAGCAAACCCTCGGCAAGGAACTAGACGCGCGCACCGATATTTTTTCTTTCGGCGTTGTCCTCTACGAAATGGCAACCGGCCGCATGGCCTTCTCTGGCAATACTTCCGCTGCGATCTTTGACGCAATTCTCCATCGCGCGCCCGTCGCGCCCGTCCGCCTGAATCCCGATATTCCGGAGGAATTCGAGCGCATCATTAACAAAGCCATCGAAAAAGACCGCGACCTTCGATACCAGCACGCCGCTGATATTCGCGCCGACCTGAAGCGCCTCAAGCGCGACACTGACTCTACCCGCACCGCCGTCATCCCGGCTGACGAAGATCTTGGCGATGAAGGTGCAACGCAAGTCGGCATTCCCGCCGCCGCAACGCCGCGCCGCGGAACGCCAACTTCCGGCCGCTCCCGAGCGGCCTCTTCCAGTACCCAACGAGCCGCTGCCGCTGCGCAGGGTGGAGACGTTTTCAAGCAAGATGATGCCGCGTCCGACGCTGGGCGCCGCACGGGACTTGGCTGGAAAGTTTGGGGAGGAATTGCGGTCCTCGTCCTCGCCGCCGTCGCTGCGGGCGGCTATTTCTACACCCATCGCGCACAAGCCTTAACAATGAAGGGCTCCATTGTTGTCGCCGACTTCGCAAACACAACCGGCGATACCGTCTTCGATCAAACTCTGCAACAAGGATTGACCGTTCAGTTGGAGCAATCCCCCTTTCTTAACATCGTCTCCGATCAGCAGGTAGCCCAACAGCTTCGCCTGATGGGCCAGCCCGCCATGTCCAAGCTCACCAGTGACGTCGCGCGCCAGGTCTGCGTGCGCACTGGCAGCTCGGCAACCTTGGAAGGCTCCATCACGCAGTTGGGCACGCACTACAACTTGATCGTGAAGGCCGTGAATTGCACCACGGGCGAAACGCTCACCAGCGTTTCGGGCGACGCAGCGGACAAGGATCACGTCCTCAACACCCTCGGTCAGCTTGCGTCTGACATTCGCGGAAAGCTGGGCGAATCGCTGGGTTCCGTCCAGCAACACAGCGCGCAACTCGAACAAGCCACCACCACCTCGCTCGACGCGCTGAAGTCCTACACCATGGGCCGCGAGACGCTCGTGAAAAAGGGCGACAGCCAGGGCGCGGTTCCCTTTTTCCAGCGTGCCATCGCTCTCGACCCCAATTTCGCCATGGCTTACGCCAGCCTCGGGACCGTTTACAGCAATCTGGGCAAGATGGATCTCTCCAAAGAGAACATCAAAAAAGCCAACGACCTCCGCGACCGCGTGAGCGACCGCGAAAAGTTCTATATCTCGTCTCATTATGAGGAATTCGGCACCGGAGATCTCGATAAGACGATTCAGGTTTACGAGATCTGGAGTCAAACCTATCCTTCCGATGCGGGCCTGATCGACGTCAATCTCTGCAACCTCTATTTACAGCTGGGAGAAATGGAAAAGGCTCTTGTTGCTTGCAAGGAAGCAGACCGGCTTGACCCTGGCGGCAAACTCGCTTCCGGCAACCTCATCGGAGTCTACATTCGAACAGGACACATCGACGAAGCCCGCGCCCTCATCGAAAAAGATTATGGGCATGACAAGGATTCCCCGGAGTATCACTCGTTCCTCATGCAGGTCGCGGGTGGAGCCAAAGACGTTTCAGGTATGCAAAAGGAAATCGCCTGGTTCGCCTCCAAGCCGGCGTTCGCTCCGGCGACCGCGCTCATCGATTACAGGGTTGCAGTGGTCAGGGGGGAGATGACGAAGGCGCGCGAATTGTACAAGCGCCAGCTTGACGCTCTCGATCCCGTCGCCAAGGATGCTCGCGCTAATCTGCAGGCGAATCATGCTGTCGTTGAAATCGTATTCGGATATGAGCCCCAGGCGACGCAGGATATCCGCGCGGCTCTCGCCGTCGCGCCGGAATCCGAGAATGTCGAGGGCAATGCGTGTATGGTTCTCGGCTTATCGGGTGAAACTCAACGCCAGCAGTCAATCATGGATGATCTTTCAAAGAAAGACCCTGAAGACACCACGACCCAGAAAATGCTTTTGCCCGAAGCCCGCGCTACCGCAGCCTATTCCCACAAGGACTATCCCCGGGCATTGGAACTTCTCCAGCCGCTCGTTCAATACGAACTCGGAAACTTTGATGGCATGGACTCCACTTACTTTCGTGGTTTGATCTATCTTCGCATGGACAAGCCAACGGAAGCCGCCGCGGAATTTCAGCGCGTCCTCGATCATCCCGGCATCGCCGGCGGAAGCCCTACCTATGCGCTAAGCCGCCTGGGTCTCGCCCGCGCCAAAACCATGCTTGGCGATAAAGCGGGCGCACGTACTGCTTATCAGGATTTGTTTGCAATGTGGAAAGACGCCGACGCGGACCTCCCGCCCCTCGTCGCCGCCAAAGCGGAATACGCCAAGCTCCAATAGTCGTTTTTTGGTCGTCGCGGGATGGTAAAATGTGTTTCTTCGCCAATCACTAAATCGGAGGTTGTGATGAAATCCATGAAACTGGGCGCGAGAATTTTCGCTGGCGCGCTTTTGGCCTTCTTGTTTGTCTTCGCCGCCAATTCCACGGGCGCCGTTGTGTCGCCAGGTTCGCAGCAGCAAGACGACAAAAAGAAGAATCCGCCGCCTCCTCCACCAAAGAAATCAACTCCGGCGCCCAAGAACAATCCTCCGCCTCCTCCTCCGCCGAAGAAGACCACTCCCCCACCTCCGGCCCACAACGGGCCGCCGCCGCCGAATGGCGGCAATCAGAACAAAAATGACAAGACTCCGGTCCAGCCGCCTCCGGGTCAGGGTGGTAACCCAAAGAACAATCCGAACAATCCGCCCGCGAACGGAGGCAATCCGAAGACTCCGAATAATCCAAACAATCGCGGCGGTGGCAATAATCCGCCAAACAATCCTCCCAACAATCCAAATAATCCCGGCGGCGGAAATAACCCACCCAAGAATCCGAATAACCCAAGCAATCGCGGCGGCGGAAAAAACCCCTCGAATAATCCGAATAATGGCGGTGTTGCAAATCCCCTCGCAGGCCAACACACTGGCACGTATCATCCGCCCGCCAACACCCATCAAGTCACGACAAATGGCGGCGCCGTTGCCACCCTTCGCCCGAATGGCGGCATCGTCCACATCGAAAGCCACGGCACGGTTATCAACCATTCGGTTTCGGGGACGCGCACCATCATCGCTCCGCTTCCCGGCGGCGGCCGAGTTGTCGCTCAGGGGCCGCACGGCGGTTTCGTCGAGCACTCCTTCGTCCGCAACAATCGCACGCTCGTCAGCCGCACCTACGTCATCAACAATCGAACAGTCGTCCGCGTTTATGCGCCCGGACGCTTCCGCGGCATCACTTATTACCGCTACGTCCCAGCCTTCTATTACCGCCCCGCGTTTTACGGATGGTTTTTCTCTCCTTGGCGAGTCGGCATCAGCTTCTCGTGGGGTTGGGGTCCCTGGTATGGTTTCTACGGCGGATATTTCCGGCCCTATCCGGTTTACAACGCGCCGATGTTTTGGCTCACCGATTACCTGATTTCCGAGAATCTGCGTCTTTCTTACGAGAATCAGCAGCTTGAAGCGGCCAACGCGCAAAATTACGCGCCTCCGCCGGACGCAAACTATCAGCAACAGCCGGTCGAGCTAACTCCGGAAGTGAAGCAGGCCATCGCCGACGAAGTCCAGCGCCAGCTTCAGCAGGCTCAATCCGACGCGGCGCAGCAGAGCAGCGGCGGAGGTGGCGGGGCCGCTCCGCCGCCCGACGCCAACGCGGATCAGGTTCCCCCCGCGCTCGATCCTTCCATGAGCACGTTCATCGTCACCTCGAGTCTCGATGTCAATGACGGCGACCAGCCTTGTGAACTCACGCAGGGCGACGTCATCGTCCGCATTGACGACACGCCGGGCGACGACGGGGCCGTCGAAGTCAAGGTCACCAATAGCAAGACCGGCGATTGTCGCGCGGGAGCGCGCCCGAGGGTTCAAGTCACCGATTTGCAGGAGATGATGAATCAATTCCGCTCGCAGATTGATTCCGGCACGCAGAAACTCGCCACGCAGCAGGGCCAGAACGGCATTCCTGCCGCGCCTCCGGGCTCGACCACCCCTGTTGCAGGCCCCGGGCAGGCGCAGGCGGATCCAAACGCTGCGAACATCATTCAACAACAGCAGCACGACGCCGACGCCATCGAGAACGACGTGAAGAAGCAAAACTCTTCCGGCGGCCAAAACATCCAGTAGGCCGCGCTAGCTGCAACCTGCAACTATCAAAACTCAAAAGGGCCACCCTCGCCGGTGGCCCTTCCTTTTTCCGAAGATCCTGCGCTTGACCTCGTAGGGGAGGGTCTTCAGGCCCTCACGCTTTGATTTTGAGTAGCACAGCCACCCGCCTCGGCGGGGCTGTGCGCCTTTCGACATATTCTGCGAACGCGCTTGCCCCCAGGCTATCGCAATTCCATTGACGGCACGACGGGCTCCGGCTCATCCTCGAAAATCAATTGCTTTTCCTCGCCCACGAATTCGCTCTCGTAATAGTGAACCCCTGCCCAAACAGCAATCGGTGGCACAACAAGCGCCAGCAACGAAATCACGCTGGGCGACGACATCGCGTAGTATTCCAGATAGGCCAGGCTCGGCGAGAAAAAGATAAACAACAGAAAATACAGCGCCAGCGCCACCCCCACATTTTGTCTCCCGGTTGCATACGAACACGCGAAAGGAATCTTCCGGTACCCCACTAGCAACATTCTGACGAGGACTAGCGACGCGGCGAGCACAATCGCCGTGTGCGCGATCCCGATTTGCGCTCCCCAGAACGCCGAATAAACCGCCAGAGTGGCAACCACAATTGGCAGCAGGAACATCAGCATCATGACTCTCGCAACACGGCGCGCCTCGTCGCCTCCCTCTTCGGGGATCATCCGGAAAACCCAGTTTGCGCGCAGCTCCGTTGGGACATTAAACGTGAATCGCAGGCCCGATAACAGGAAGAACGATATCGCGAGCGGAGCGGACAGCAACATTGCGCTCGGTAGGTGGTTTCCCACGCGAGCTGTCCCGCCCCAATCACTCGCAAAATCTTGGACAGCTATCGCCAGGCCCAATCCTGTAAACCCGGCCATCATGAGCCTGTGGCGCTGGCTCCGGAAAAGCGTTTTCACCGCGAAAAAGAAGCACGCGCGTTCAAATTCACCCCGAAGCGCGAAACGGGCAAAGGTCTGCGAAGCGAAACGTCTTATCCTGCCTGGCCCGCTCGATTGTGTTTCCATCATTTCCGGGATGCGGCGAAAATATCTTCGATAGCTGAATAAGAATAAAAACACTGACATCCCAATAGCGGCTGTCAGGCCCTCAACAGCACGCGCCGCGAGCGCATGGAACGCCGCATCCGCGCGTCCGAATACCTGCTGATAAAGCCCCAGAAACCACACGGTAGGCACCCATCCGAGGAGCGACGCGGTTCCCGGTGAAGAGACTTTCACGATCGCTCCGATTTCCGGAGTGAAGAGCAGGAGCATCACCAGCGCGATCACCAGAACAAATTGCACGCCCGTTGAGACTTGGCGGAATCGGCGGTAAGGCAGGAACATCATCAGCAATCCCATAAGCGCCGCAAAGAAGAAAAACATGAAAAAACTCCCCGCAATAGTCGCCGCCACATGGGCGAGGACAAACCGCAACCACAAACCGCCGCTCCTTTCATTGCCCATCACAACAAGGGGAAAAAGAATCGTAGAACCCGCATTGAGCGCCATGGCGAATAACGATACAAAAAGCAGGAGCGCGATGAACTTCGCAAGAAATATTCGCCGCGCGCCGGCCGGCAGCGGTGCGAGATTCGAATAATCGAGGCGATCCGGAAAAATAGCGTCCCATTTGATTACCGCCACAATCCCAGTAATGACCATCGTGAAAGTCAGGAGCGTGTATTTGTCTGGGATTGATGCGCTGTTGTAATCAAAATGCCTGATGCCCATCAGCCACCGGAGAAAGCTGGAATATTTTTGGAGAAGGAAAAGTGGCAAAAACACGCCGGGCAGGGTGAGGAGCGCAAGGAGCGCGCCGATCCCCAGTCGCAGGTCGCCCTCGGCGGAAAGCGCGTCACCGGTAAAAAAGCGCCTGAAGAAATGAAGCACAAGGCAGGAAAAAGGGTTCGCGCGCAGCCTTTCGCCCGCGCTCTCGATGGCTCCGCGCCAATTCCCTTTCATCACATTTTCATCGCTTCCGCAATTTCGCGCGCAACCTGTCCTGCGTTAATCTCTTGGACCAACTCACCATAAACCTGCTCAAGCGATGGCAAAGCCAGTACCTTCCGCAGGCCTTCCACCGAGTCATGCGCGATGACCTGACCACGAAAGACAATTACGACTCGCGAGCAGATTTTCTCCACCACATCCAGAACGTGTGAACAATAGAGAATCGTTTTGCCCGCCCGCGCCAATTCCTCCATGAGATTCCGAAATACGAGGGCAGACGTGACATCCAGCCCCGAGAGCGGTTCGTCAAACACCAGAACCTCGGGATCGTGCTGCAGTGCCGCGATGATCAGAATTTTCTGCTTCATCCCTTTTGAATAGGATGCCAGCGCGGAATGTCGTTGCCCGTGCAATCCAAATAACCACAGCAGAGCGCCCACCTTTTCCTCCAATGCGCGCGTCCCGATTCCTCGCAGGGTTCCAACCATTTCCAGGTACTCAATTCCGGAGAGGTAAGGATAAAGATTGGGCTCCTCGGGCACGTAACCTAGGCGGCGTTTATACCCTGCAAGATCTTTTCGGATTGACGCGCCCGCAAAGAATACTTCGCCGTTCGTGGGTTCCAGAAGGCCAGTAAGCATTTTCACCGTGGTGCTCTTGCCGGAGCCGTTCGGCCCCAGGCAGCCAAGGATCTCACCTTGCTGCACGTGGAAACTAATGTCCGAAACGGCGCGCACCGCCCCGTAATATTTCGATAGTTGACGAGCTTCCAGCATAGCGATCCCAGCTACGTTGGACACCACAGCCGGAAAAAAGTTGCAAAAGACTTCAGCGAACTGTCGAATCCACGGCAGGTGCCTCGACAGTCAGCCTTTCGGCGTGGCCCAGCCTTCGCCGAACATAAAGTGAAGGTGGTGGGCCTAAAGGAGAGTTTTTCAAGCGGCGGACCATTCGAACACTCATTCGAATAGACGGGTGAGGAAAGCAGTTGACGCTGCTCCTACGTCGCCTCCTCCCCTTCTTGCCCCACCACCTAATCCCCCTGGACTCGTCACAGGGGCGCTATCGGGTTGGGTTGTTGACCCCTACGGGAAGGCAGTGGTTGGTGCCACAATCACCGTTGCCGATCAAATCAAGGGCATAAACTGGCCCCCCATCTTTTCGGGCAGCGACGGCGGTTTTTCAGTGTCGGACCTGCCTCCTGCAACTTATACTGTCACCGTCTGGACGCGATTCTTCCGTACTTCAATTACCAAAGACATTTCGATTCTCGGGGGCCAAACGCGCGAACTCAAAGTGACCCTGACCGTGAGGACCAAGGGTTGATGAGGGCGGGTGGTTACGCCATTAGGGTGATGTGCGGGTAGTACACCCTTTAACGTGAGAGTTGCCCCGTCGCACAACCCGCATGTCGCGCCAGCCTATATTACCCCTCGTAGACTACTCTCGGTGGTATCATCTACATCTGTGGATAGAATAATTTCAGGAAAGGCTGGCCCACCTGCCCATGAAGAAAACCATGCTAGCGATATCGCTGCTGTTCTGGTTGGGCACGACTGTCCACGCGCAGGAGAAGACGCCACAACTCTTGCTTCATGCCGTTCACTGTCTGGCGGTCAAGAACTTTCTGCCATCTTCTAAAGCCACAAGGCTGACGTTTGGATATTTTCTTGATGAGAGATCCTATCCGGGGGACAAAGTCATTTACGTAGTAATGTATTCGGCCTCTGCTCGCTCGAACGGATTAGTTTTTGCCATTTTCTTAACCGAGCATGAGGGCAGTCAAGACTTCAATATTCAAAACAATGCCAGCTTCGTTTTGTCGAAGGATGAGCCCGACGGTGTCGCTTTTAGAACTCCCCCGCTTGGCGGTACATGGTCGCAGGAGCATCTCGCATCGGCCATTAAGCAAATTGAAAGACACCCTAGGTTTACTATTTCTGTAAAAGACCTATCTGCTGCGGACCCTTCCATTGGGTGCGAGTCGTACGCTGATCCTCAGCCAAAAGGAGGACGGGCGGCACACCCTTAAATTTGTTGAGCCAGCATCCGCGGACGGGTGGCACAGCCTCTGTCCGTGGGTGGCGCATCCTTTCCGCGCAGCGAAAGGGTGCGGCAGCTGACTCTGTGGATCGCTCTACCTCGATCCTCCCATTCGAACACTCATTCGAATAGGATCTGTAACAAATCTTCCCATAATTCCTATATAATTCTCTTGACATTAGTTTAATCTTGTAGTAACATGTCCCATGAAATCGTCGCTCAATTCCCCTAAGTACCTGTCTTATCTACCACTTACGAGATTTGCACCAAAGTGGTGCAAAAGAGCCCCAATGTTTTCAATCACTTACGAACCCCCGTCGCCCGTAAGTACCAGTGTTGCCTACCACTTACAGAGAATCTCGCGGATGCTCCAAAAAACGCCCAATGTTTTCTACCACTTACAGACCTCCATTCCCGTAACTACCAGTGTTACCTACCACTTACGAAAAACACGGGGGGAGGGGGGTATGCCTGCCAGATTGACAGATAGGCGCTACCGTTTCTGCCTCGGCTTCCGCTTTACATGTCGCGCGGGCCGGGATATAACGCCAAGTCTGAGCCGCAGTACAAATGAAGAGTGCATTGACTGCTCTCGCGCGGCTCAACTTGCAACCCCAAAGGGGAATCACATGAATCGGGCGATCATTCGGAAGTCGATGACGGTAGCTGTCGTGGCCATTTCGGCGCTGCTGGCCGCGGGCGCGGTCCGCGCGCAATCCAACGAAACCGAGCCGCGGCGCGACCCCAAGCAGGCCATCGACGAAGGCTATACCGCCAAGATTAAGAAGTACACCACGCGGCCTTTCTTCGGCTCCGCGCTTGTTGACTATCTCCCTGCCTCAAAGAATGTGCCCACGCCCGAAGTCGTCCTCGGTGACGTCGCCGGCGCGCCCGGCATCCTTCCCTATTCATCCGAGGTGTACAAATATTTCCGCATGCTTGAAAAAGCCACGCCGCGCGTGAAGGTTTTCTCGATTGGCACCACCGAAGAAGGACGCGAGATGATCGCCGTCGCTGTCTCGAGCGAAGAAAATCTCTCGCACATGCAGGAAAACCAGATCCGCCTTGGGCGCCTCGCGGATCCGCGCCTCATTAAATTTGACGACGCCGAAGCCGATAAACTCGTCGAGCAAGCCGTTCCCATCTATTACATCACCGGCACAATTCACTCCACCGAAACCGGTGCGCCCACCGCCCTAATGGAAATGGCCTACCGCCTTGCTGTGGACGAAAGCCCTTACATCCGCGAAATCCGCGACCGCGTCATCACGCTCATCACACCCATCGTGGAAGTGGATGGTCGCGACCGCATCGTGGATATCTACCGCTGGCACCTCGCTCATCCGAAAGACAATTGGCCCTCGCTCGTCTATTGGGGTCACTACGTCGCGCATGACAACAACCGCGACGCCATGGGCGTAACGCTCAAGCTCACCGAAAATGTGTTGAACACTTTCGTTTCGTTTAAGGCGCAAGTCCTCCACGACCTCCACGAATCCGTACCCTATCTTTATGACAACACCGCGGGCGACGGCCCCTTCAACGCCTGGGTGGATCCGATTCTCACCAACGAATGGGAGATGCTCGGATGGCGCAACGTCGCGGACATGACCAAGCTCGGCATGCCCGGAGTTTTCACGCACGGCGTGTTTGACACTTGGTCTCCCGGCTACCTGATGTTCATCGCCGCGATGCACAACGGCATCAGCCGCCTGTACGAAACTTTTGGCAATGGCGGCGCGGACACCCTCGAACGCACGCTCACTCCGAATGAATACGACCGCACCTGGTATCGCCAGGATCCGCCGCTGCCCAAGACAACCTGGTCGCAGCGCGACAACAACAATTATGAAGAGACGGGCCTGCTCACCGCCCTCCACTATTTCGGCGATAGCCGCAAATTCTTCCTCAAGAATTTCTATTTGAAGGCAAAACGCAGTATCCAGAAGCCCGCGCAGGAAGGCCCGGCTGCTTATGTTTTGCCGGGTGACGACTCGCGCCCCGGCACACAGGCTGACTTGCTCCGCGTCTTGCAAAAGCAGAAGGTTGAGATTTCGCGCGCCACGGCTCCATTCACCGTCACGCTTCCCGCTCCGCGCACTCCGGGCGGACGTGGCGGAGGCAGAGGTCAAGGCGGAAACGGTGGAGACAATACAGCGGGCGGCGCGGGCAATAATGGCCGCGCGGGTCAACAAGCCGCTGGCCCGCCGGCCGTTCAGCAGCCCGCGACAATCACACGCGAATTTCCCGCCGGAAGTTACATCATCCGCATGGACCAGCCCTATTCGCGCATCGCCGATTCCCTTCTCGACTACCAATACTGGGCGCCCGATGATCCGCAGCGCACTCCTTACGATGACACCGGCTGGACATTCGGCGAACTTTTCAATGTGCAGGTCGTTCGTGTACCGGACGTAAAAGTTCTCGACGCCGCCATGCAGCCGGTCACGCAAATCCGCGCGCCCGGCGGAGTTACAGGAACGGGCTCCGTGTTCGCCATCAACCACAACGCCGATCCCGCGCTCGCCACGCTCCGCTATCGCCTGAAGGGCGCAACAGTTGATGCCGCCGAAGAATCTTTCGATGCCGTGGGCCACAAATTCAATCGCGGCAGCTTTTTGATTAGCGGCGTAAGCGCATCCGATTTGCAAACGGCAGCCACTGAGCTTGGCGTGCAAGTATTCGCGCTCGATGCCGCGCCCAGCGGCGTGAAGACGCATCCCGTGCGCGCCGCTCGCGTCGCGCTGCTCCACACTTGGCAGAGCACGCAGACCGAGGGCTGGTGGCGCGAAGCGCTCGACAATCTGAAAATTCCGTACGACTACATCAGCACGCAAACGGTCGGCCGCGAAGCGAATCTCAACTCAAAGTACGACGTGATTCTCTTCCCTCCCGGCGCCGGCAGCCCGACCGGAATCATCAAAGGCCAGCCAACCGATTGGGGCAATCCGCTTCCCTGGAAGAAAACGGCCGAAACTCCAAACCTTCTCGTCAGCGATAACGATTGGACGGACGATACTCGCCCCGGAATGGGCTGGGAAGGATTCGAGCACTTGCAGGATTTCGTTCGCAAGGGCGGCGTGCTCGTCGCTGTTGAGGACACCGCCAACTTCGCGTCGGCGATGGGAATGTTGGATGGCGTTTCCGTGTCGAATGGCGCGCGAGAACGCATTATCGGCAGCGTCGTGAAAACTCGCATCGTGGATGACGCGAGCCCCATCGCTTACGGGTACGGCGACACGCTCTCCGCATATTGCGACAACGGCCTCGTATTCGGCGTCAGCAACGTCGCGGGACGCCGCGGCGGTGGCCGCCGTCTCGGGCCGGACATGACCGCTCGGCCAACCGGACGCGGCACGCAGAACGACCTCGATTTTGTTCCCGGCCGGCAGCAGGATATTCCGCCTGTGTTGCCGACATTCCAGGCCTGGGAAGCCGCGCCCGTCACCGACGAGCAGCTCCGCAATAACATCGGCCTGATTCCGCCCGCGCTGCGTCCGCGCGTCGTGTTCCGTTATTCGGCAACGAGCGACCTTCTAGTTTCTGGGCTGGTGGAAAATGGCGGGGACATCGCCGAACATCCGGCCGTGGTGGATTCGCCCGAAGGCAGCGGACACATCGTGCTTTTCTCAACGAATCCGATCTACCGCGGTGAAACGGAAGGCAACTACTTCCTCGTGTTCAACGCCATTCTAAATTTCGACAACCTCAACGCCGGCCGCAAGCTCGCCGACAAATAGGAGATCATCGAGCAAGAACCCAGCGTCGCGGACAACCGAGAAAAGTGGAATTTTCCCGCGCGATTATTCGTAGCGCAGCGCGACAATCGGATCCACGCGCATCGCGCGCCGCGCGGGCAATAGACTCGCAACCAGAGCAACGCCAAGCAACAGCACTGCAACCGCTGCGAGCGTGAACGGGTCATTTGGCTGAACGCACGGCACTAAATGCGTCAGCAATCGCGACACGCCAATCGCTCCCGCCATTCCGATCACTGTTCCCGCGAGCGCCAGCGAAACGCCTTGCCGCAACACGAGTCGCGCGATATCTCCGCGCCCAGCGCCGAGCGCCACGCGAATTCCCATCTCATGCATCCGTTGCGTAACCGTGTATGACACGACGCCATAAAGCCCAACCGCTGCAAGCACTAATGCTAGCGCCGCGAATATGCCGAGCAGCATCGTGAAAAGCCCCGGCTGCGCAAGTGAGTGGGCCAACACATCGTCCATCGTGCTGATCTGCGCGATGGGCACTTCGCGGTCCGCAAGCGCCGCGGCGTTCTTGATGGAGCTCGTCAGTATTGATGGATCTCCAGTCGTGCGCACCACCAGCACCAGCCAGCCCCACTGCGGCCCCGGCTGCATGAAATGCAGAAATATTTCAGGTTGCGGAGCATCGCCGAGACTAGATTGACGGACATCGCGCGCAACGCCGACTACAGTCAACACGACCGTGAGATTTGAATTTGCAGCGCCCGGCAAAGTGATTTGCTTTCCAATTGGATCTTCACCCGGCCAGAAGCGGTTTGCGGCAGTTTCGTTGATGATGATCACGGATGGCGTATTCGCGGAGTCGTTCGCATTGAATTCCCTTCCCTTCAGCAAAGGGATTGCCATAGTGCGAAAATAATCGGCGCTGACAATATTGAAGCTTGCGGTGAAATTGTTCGCAGGTTGCGGCGCGGCGCGACCGGGGATCTGGAAGGCAAATGAGTCGCTCCCACCGCCAAGCGGCAGATCGGCAACAAGCGCCGCCGAACGCACGCCTGGCACGGCTTCGGTTCGTGCGACAATGTTTTGAAAGAATCGGAGGCGGTCGGCAGGGTTTTCCATCTTTGTGCGCGGCAAACGAAATTCCACTGTGAGCAAGTTCCGCGTATCGAATCCGGGCGCGTTGTTGCGCATGACAATCAAACTCTTGAGAAGAAGCCCTGCGCCGGCGAGAAGAACGAGCGCGAGTGAGGTTTCCGCGATCACAAGAACGTTGCGGATGCGGCGGCCACGCCCGGATCCCGTGGCTGAGCGCGACGCTTCGCGCAAATTTTCATTCAACTCCGGCGACGCGGCAGTAAGCGCCGGGGCCAATCCGAACACAATTCCCACCACCAGAGAAACGGCGAGTGTGAATCCCAGCACCCACACATCCATGCTTGTGGCAGTGATTCTCGAGATCGGAAATGTTCTTGAGAGCATGACGACCATGGCTTTCGACATTGCAGCGGCAACAACGAGGCCGAGCGCGCCGCCTGCAAGCGAGATAATCACGCTTTCCGTTAGGATTTGTTGAACGATGCGGCGGCGTCCCGCACCGAGGGCAACGCGCACGGCCAATTCCTTTTGGCGCGAAACGCTGCGCGCGAGCATCAGGTTCGCCACGTTGGCGCAGGCAATCAAAAGAACGAGGGTCACGACGCCGAGAAAAACCATCAGGCCCAAGCGGGCATCTCCGGCCATGGCCTTTGCCAATGGCATTACGTTTGCCCCAACGCCTTTATCGAACTTCGGATACTGCGATTCGAGGCGGCTGGTAATCACGTCCATTTCCGCCTGCGCCTGCGAGATGGAAATGTGCGGCGCCAATCTGCCCATTACGTAGAGAAAACCGTGGCCGCGATTTGGATCGCGCACCAGTGGGATGTAGATCATTTCCTGTTTGTCGGTGGAGATCTTAATGCCGGGCGGCATCACGCCGACAATCGTGTATTCCAATTCATTTACGCGGACGGTCTGATTCAAGATGTCCGGGCGAGCGGCAAATCGCTCCCGCCACATGGCATCGCTGAGTATTGCAACATGTGATGCGCCCGATTCCTCCTCACCGGGCAGAAAGCCGCGCCCCATCGCAGGCGCAACTCGAAGCATGTCGAACAGCCCCGGCGACGCCTGTACTGCCGGAAGAATCTCCGCTTCATCTCCAGCGGAGAAAGTCACGCTACGGTTCGTGAATGCAGCCATTCCGTCAAAACTTTTGCTCTGCGCCTTCCAGTCCTCGAAATTTGGATACGAGTTGACATCTTCGGTCACTCCGCGACTCTGGTCGGTCGCCCAGACCATCATGAGCTTCCCGGATTCGGGGTACGGAAGCGGGCGAAGGAGCACTGCATTGACCATGCTGAAAATGGCGGTGTTGGCGCCGATGCCGAGCGCCAGTGTGAGGACGGCGACAGCGGTGAAGCCGGGATTCCTGCGCAGCGTGCGAAACGCGTAACGAATGTCCTGCGAAATCGTTCCGAAAATATTGATGCTGTTCATGTGATAGATCTCCTCGCGAATCTGGGTCAGGTTGCCGAGCTTGCGGCGCGCGGCGTCGCGGGCGTCTTCGGCCGACATCCCGCGCGCGATGTTCTCGGTGGCTTCGGCTTCGAGATAGGCGTCGAGTTCGCGGGCGCGTTCCGCATCCCATTTGTTCCGGCGAAAGAATCGCAGCCAGCTCATTTCTGTCCTCTATGCTCCAATGCGACGGGCCCACGTACGGTTGAGCCCAACGAAACCAATGCCAATTCATTCGTGGCGAAGCGCGACGATTGGGTCCACGCGCATGGCGCGGCGCGCCGGGATATATCCGGCGAACGCCGCAACAGCAGTGAGAAGGAACGCGACAGCCGCGAGAGTCGCAGGGTCATTCACAGAGACACCGAATAGCATGTGCCCAAGCAGTCGAGAGGCTGCCAGCGCGCAGGGAATTCCAACAGCGAGACCAACGGCTGCAAGCGTCAGCGTTTCCCGCAAGACCATCCAGAGAATCGCGCCCCGCTGAGCGCCAAGCGCGACGCGGATTCCGATCTCATGAGTGCGCGAAGAGACCGAATAAGAAATCACGCCGAAAATCCCAGCCGCGGCGAGCACCAGCGCCATGGCGCCGAATAATCCGAGGAGCTGTGTGCGAAACCTGGGTTGCGCGACGGATTTGCTGATGGCGTCGGGCAGGGATGTAATTTCGTTCACGGGAAGATCCTTGTCAATCGCACCGGCATCGCGCCGCACGGCGGCGGCAAATTCACCTGCTCTCAATGACGTCCTTGAAACGACCATCGCGCCCCAGAAAGGCGCCTGATCATATGGGACGTACATCATCGGGCCAGCGTCTTTTCCAAGCGTACCGTCGTGCACATCACCGACGATCCCGACGATCTCGCGTTCGGTCCCTACGTTCCAAGGCATTCCGAAGACAAGATGCTTTCCAATCGGGTCTTGATTGGGGAAATAAACGTGCGCAAGAGCTTTGCTAATTACCGTCACGCGCGGAGAAGACCCGATGTCATGCGGAGTAAAGGTGCGGCCGATCAACAGCGGGACGCTCATCACGCGGAAATACTCCGGGCTCACGGAAACGAAGTCCGCTGTGCGCGACGATCCCGCGGTCTTAGGAGGTTCTCCAACAATACTGAAGGCCAGATTTACGGCGCTGTCCGCGAATGGCATCGGTATACCAATGGCTGAATCGTGCAGGCCCGGCCCTGCCTGGACTCGCGCCAACAGATCATCCGCAAAAACAGACCATTGCTCCGGCCTGGAATATTGGAACTGGGGAAGCGAAACCTGTGCTCTTACTAAGTGCTGAGGTTCGAATCCGGGATTCACGGAGGTGAGCGCGACAAAGCTGCGAACCAGCAAACCTGCAGCAACAAGTAGCACCATTGCGAGTGAAATCTCCGCAACCGCCAGGACGCCGCGGGCGCGCTTGCGGCGACCTCCTTCACCGGAGCGGCCTCCTGACTCTTGAAGGCTGTCGCGCAAACTGGAATTAGCCGCGAAAAATGCGGGCGCCAAACCAAAAATGATTCCCGCGAGTACGGAGAGCAAAAGCGCGAAACCGAGAACCGTTCCATCCACACGAATCGCATTAACATTCGGCAGATTCTGCGGGACGAGCGTGAGGAGGGCGTGAACTCCCCAATAGGCGAGCGCGATGCCGGCGAGTCCGCCCAGCAAGCCGAGGACGGCGGCTTCCGTCAACAATTGGCGGATAATCCTGCCGCGACCCGCTCCTATTGCGATGCGGAGGGCAATTTCCCGCACACGAGAGGTCGCGCGCGCGAGAAGCAAATTCGCTATGTTCGCGCAGGCGACGAGGAGAACGAGTCCGACGGCGCCCAACATCACAAGCAGGGCGGGTCTCACGTCAATGGAGATCGCTTCTTGGAGCGGGACGAGATGAAATGTCCATCCAGTGTTTTCAGCGGGAGATTCGCGGGCGAAGCGGGCGCTCATGGCGTCCATTTCCGCTTGGGCTTGCGCCAAAGAAATGCCGGGCTTCACACGCCCAGTCAATCGGAGCCAGTGACCGCCTGTCCCGAGCGTGAACTTGCCAAAAACAGGATCCTGCGCGACCGGAATCCAGATTTGCTCTACCCCTCCTGTCAGCGGAGGCTGAAAACTTGCGGGCATGATTCCGATTACGGTGAAGGGCTTCTTATCGAGGGTCACGGTGCTTCCGACAACATTGGGATCGGCGTCAAACTGTCCGCGCCACAAGTTTTCGTTCAGTACAACAACCGGCGCTGCGCCTTGCTTGCCGTCCTCTTCGGTGAAAGTACGTCCCGCGATTGGTTTTTCTCGGAAAAGGGAAAGTATTTCTGGCGTGACGACAACCGTGTGTACGACGGCAGGCTCGCCGCGCCCGGTCAAAGTGAGGTCATGGTTCTGAACTCCGGCCAGCTCGCTGAAGACTTGATTCTGATCGTGCAACTCATTGAAATTGTTGTAGGAAAATCCGTTTCTTGGGATTCCTTCGCTCAACTTGGCATCGAAGACGCTCACCAACTGGCCGGAATCGGGATATGGAAGCGGTTTCAACAGAACAGCGTAGACGACGCTGAAGATGGCGGCGTTGGCGCCAATGCCCAGGGCGAGGGTGAGGATGGCGATAGCGGTGAAGCCGGGATTTTTGCGCAACATGCGGAGGGCGAAGCGGATGTCTTGCAAGAAAGTTTCGAGGAAGCCGAGGCTGTTCATGTGATAGATCTCCTCCCGGATCTTCGTCAGGTTGCCGAGTTTGCGTCGAGCGGCGTCGCGGGCGTCTTGGGGCGACATGCCGCGGGCGATGTTCTCCGCGGTTTCTGTTTCGAGATAGGCGTCGAGTTCATGGGCGCGCTCGTCGTCCCACTTGCTTCGCCGAAGGAGTCGCAGCCAGCTCATTTCTGTCCTCTATGCTCCAAGGCGACCGGCTCACCTAAATGTGGGACCGTCGAAATCATCGCCATCTCATTCATGGCGAAGCGCGACCATCGGGTCCACGCGCATGGCGCGGCGCGCGGGAATCCAACAGGCCAGCGCGGCCGTGCTGACCAGCAATATCGCGACGACTGCGAAAGTGGCCGGGTCCGTGGGCGCGACGCCAAACAACATGCTTGAAAGAAAACGAGTGAGAGCAATTGATGCAACAACACCAACCGCGATGCCCGCGAGGATGAGCACCGCTCCCTGCCGCATCATCAAGGCGAGGACTTCGCCGCGCTGCGCGCCTAATGCGATGCGAATTCCGATTTCGCGCGTGCGTTGAGCAACGGTGTAGGCAGTGACGCCGTAAATTCCAATCACGGAAAGTAAAAGTGCGATGGCTGCGAATGCGCCGATTAAGATGAGGGAGAATCGCCGGCCTTGTACGGAGAGGCCGACGTAATCTTCCAAAGGCATTACTCGCGAGAGCGGCTGAGTTGCGTCAAGCGAATGGATGGCCTGACGCGCGGCGGAGGCCATCGCTCCCGGCGGCCCGAACGTGCGAAGCACAAACGTCATGTCGGAATCGGGAAACGGCCATTGCGAATGCGGCACGTAGAATTGCGTGGACGGCGCTGCATCCAAACCTTCGTGATGAACGTCTCCGACGACGCCAACGACCGTCATCCAGGGATTATCCAACCCGCCAAGTTTCACACGTTTGCCAATTGGATCTTCGCCGGGCCAGGTCCGCTGCGCGGTGGTCTGATTAACCAGGATAGCGCCGGGGCTTTCGGCTGTGTCCGTAATAGCGATGTCCCTGCCGCGCAAGAGCGGGATCTTCAGCGCAGATAAAAAGCCGGGCGTGATGCAGTAACGCTCAGCGCTGTCATCAAGCTCCGGATTCGAGTGCATTTTGCCATCGGCGTGGAATCCATAGCGGTCCATGTTTCCGTCGAACGGGAATTGACTTGCCGCGGCGGCCGCTTCCACACCCGGGATTGAACGCAGGCGAGCGACGGCGTCTGAAAAATATTGGCGCAAGACCTTGTTATCGTTGAAGCGCTGGCCGAGGACTGACGTCCTCAAAGTGAGGACGTGGCTGACGTCGAACCCCGGAGGCACGGTAAGCAGTTGCGCCAAACTGCGGAGCAACAGCCCCGCACCGACGAGAAGCGTGAGTGAAAGCGATACTTCGGCGACGACCAGCAAACCGCGCAAACGGTGGTTCGCCCCACTTGAAGCTCCCCGGGAGCCTTCCTTCAACGAATCGTTCACACCTGCCTTCGACAAGCGGAGCGCTGGCGCCAATCCCGAGAAGACTCCGTTGAGTAGCGCGAGGCCAATCGCAAAGCCCAGAACGCGCCAGTCAAGGCGGACTCCATCGAGCCGCGGCAAGTCCCCTGTTCCTAAGACTGCAACGATGGACGGCGCCCAGAGTGCGGGCAACAATCCGGCAGCGGCTCCCAAAAGAGCCAGAAGACAATTTTCGACAAGCAACTGGCGCACGATACGGCCGCGTCCGGCACCCAAAGCGATACGAATAGCAGCCTCGTGTTCGCGATTCGCGGCGCGCGCGAGCAACAGATTTGCGAGATTCGCGCAGGCGACGAGAAGCACAAAAGTAACCGCGCCAAAGAGAACATAGAGCGGCGTGCTTGCGTTGCCGAGCAACTGTTCGCGAAGGGGGGTGAGAATTACGCCAGAAGCAGAATATTCCTTCGGAAACGCTTTCATCTGCCCGGCGGTGATGGTGTCCATTTCCGCATTAGCCTGCGCGGCGCTTACGCCGTCGCGGAAACGGCCAATCGCAACGAGGTGGTGGCAAGTGCGGCAGGCCCAGGGCTGCGAGACGTCGTAACCGAGAACGCGCCAGATCTCCACGGTGCCGCCGCGCGGATCCTGGTTCATCAAGGATTGGTAACTGGCCGGCAACACTCCAGCGACGACGTAGGTGGTTGCGCCCATGGCGAACGACTTGCCGACGATGCCGGGATCGGAGTTGAACTTCCGCTGCCAAAGCGCGTGGCTGAGAATCACGACATGCATCGAGGCAGGAGCATCCTCTTCCGGAAGAAAATCGCGGCCCAGTTCCGGATGAACGCCAAGCGTGCGGAAATAATTATTGGTGACGCGAAGGCCGTTGAGGTGTTCCGGCTCACCAATCTGAAGAGTCGGCTGCCACGAGGAGTACAAAGCCAATTCCTGAAAGCTTTTGTTCTGCGCTTTCCATTCCAGATAGGTGGCGTAGCCGACGTTGTCGCGCGTCCCGTCATCATTCTTGCCCCACACCATGGTGAGTCGGTCCGGATCGCGGTAGGGCAGCGGACGAAGGAGAACTCCGTTAATGAGGCTAAAGATGGCGGTGTTCGCTCCGATGCCGAGGGCGAGGGTGAGGATGGCGACGGCGGTGAAGCCGGGATTCTTGCGCAACATGCGGAAAGCGAAACGAAGATCTTGCCAAAGAGTTTCGAGGAAGCCGAGGCTGTTCATGTGATAGATCTCCTCCCGAACCTGAGTGATATTTCCAAGCTTGCGGCGGGCGGCATCGCGCGCATCGCTGGGTGACATGCCGCGCGCAATATTCTCGGTGGTCTCGGTTTCAAGGTAGGCGTGGAGCTCGCGCGAGCGTTCCTCGTCCCACTTTTCACGGCGAAAGAATCGTTTGAGCCGGCGTGAGATGTGCAAGTCCATGGATTACTCCCGATTACTCCGTTGCAGGGCGCAGCACGCGGTTTACCGCGCGAACGAGTTGGTCCCACCTGCTTGTCTGCGCGATGAGTTGCCTGCGGCCCTTGGGTGTCAAACGGTAATAGCGCGCCTTGCGATTATTTTCCGAGGTGCCCCAGAACGAGGCGATCCAACCGCGATCCTCAATACGGTGAAGTGCTGGATAAAGCGAGCCGTGCTCGATTTGCAGGACTTCGTCCGAGCGGCGTTCGATGGCGTGCGCGATGGTGTGGCCATGGGCCGGGCCAAGGATGAGCGTTTGCAAGACAAGCAAATCAAGTGTTCCCTGAAGCACTTCCCCTTCGAGTGGAGCCGCTCCGCGTTTCGGCATTGTGTGTTCCCTTCTCCCTCAGAACATCTACCAAAGAGACTTTGCGACGGAATCGCTAGAATACTAGACGCTTGAAACAGGGATTTGTCACACATTTTCTTTCCACAAGGTCATCTATGGGAAGGGGCTAAAGCGGGGCATCCAGCAGGTGGCGAGGAACGCGCCAAACGGCTGGGCAATGTCGAGGCAGATATCGACAGGACTTCGGACTTTGGGGTGGACGAGACTACTCGTAGCGAAGCGCGACCATGGGGTCCACGCGCATCGCGCGGCGCGCGGGAAAATAGCATGCCGCAAAGGCAACCACGGCGAGGATAACCGGAATTGCGGCAAAGGTGACGGCGTCCGTCGGATGCACGCCATAAAGCTGAGTGACCATGAAGCGCGTGAGATAAGACGCGCCCGCGAGCCCGACGGCAATCCCGGCGAAAACCACCCCCATTCCCTGCCGAAGGATCATGCGTAAGATGTCGCGGGCTTGGGCACCAAGGGTCATACGAATGCCGATTTCGTTCGTGCGCTGGCCAACGGTGTAGGAAATCACGCCGTAGATGCCTGCGGCAGCCAGCACGAGCGCAAGCGCGGCAAATGCGCCGAATAGCGTCATCGAGAAACGCCAGGGCACAAGAACGCGCGCCATCAATTCATCGAGCGTGCGTATCTGGCTCAGGGGCTGGTCCGGGTCGATGGTCTGGGCGGCGCCGCGAATGGATTCGATGACTGTTTTCGGGTCGGCGTGTGTGCGCACAGTGAGTACCATGAAACGGTAAGGATTCTGCGAGTAGGGGAAATAAATGGTGGGTTCAGGCTCGGCGGCAATTGAGAATCGAACGTCGTTTACCACACCGACGACCTCCCAGGGACTCTGGTCGATTCCCATATAAACCTTCAGATGTTCACCCACCGGGCTTCCCTGCGGCCAGAAACGGCGCGCCATCGATTCGCTTATTACAACGACGCGAGAAGCACCGGGGCGGTCGCGCTCAAGAATGCCGCGGCCCTGCAGCACGGTGATGCCAAGAACCCCGAAATACTGCGAGTCAGCAAAACGAATCAACGCATTTTCCATGGCTGGTTCTGCGCGCGGAGGACGCCCGACGATGTCGAGGGCGGCGTCTGAAAAGCGTCCTGCAAGCGGAAGTGCGCTCACCATGCCTGCGTCCTCAACAGCGGGCAACCCGCGCACGCTCTCTATCAGGCGGTCGTAAAAACCGACTACCTGAGCGTCTTCTGTGTATTTGTCCGGCGGAATCGAGACGCGGGCCGTGACGATGTGGTCCATGCGAAAACCGAGGCTGCCGCCGCGAAGAACCAGGAAGCTACGAATGAGAAGTCCGGCGCCAATCAACAGGACGAGAGAGATTGCGATTTCCGAGGCGACAAAAACGCCGCGCAAACGATGCGCGCCTGCGCCGACGGTCATGCCGTGCGAGGCGGCGCGCAGAGTGAGATTCAAGTCCGACCGCGCGACGCGGAGCGCAGGGACAAGCCCGAAAAGAATGCCGGTGAAAATGGAAAGCGCGAGCGTGAAAAGCAGCACGCGGCTGTCCGTGCCGATTGAGTTGTAAAGCGGGAGGCTGACTGGCCGGAGCGCGAGCAGCGCCTGGCGCGCCCAGGCCGCAACCAAAAGCCCAGCCGCGCCACCTACGACCGATAGGAGCAAACTTTCGGTGAGCATTTGCCGCACTAGGCGAAATCGGCCCGCGCCCAATGCAAGACGAACGGACATTTCTTTCTGGCGGCCCACGGCGCGAACGAGCATCAAGTTTGCAACATTTGCGCAGGCAATCAAAAGTACAAAGCCAACCGCGACGAGCAGGATCAGCAGCCCCGGACGAATGTCACTGATCAAATCATCCTGAAGCGGTACAACGACGGCGCCTGCTCCACTATGCGTGTTGGGAAAAGCTTGTTTTAGAGAAGCTGCAATGCGGTTCATGTCCTCGCGGGCCTGGGAAAGCGTGACGCCGGGCTTCAATCTGGCGAAAACGTCGAGATAGTGCGCATCGCGAAACTGCATGTCCCGGGGTGGAATAATTTGCTCGAGCGGAACCCACACGTCCAAGTCACTGAGCGGGAATTGCAGGTCCGCAGGAAGGATTCCGACAACCGTGAAAGAAACGGTCCCCATGCGGAGGGATTTGCCGATGATCTGAGGGTCGCCGCCAAACCGGCGTTGCCAGAGCGATTGGCTGATCATGAGGACGGGCGCGGCACCCGGACGGTCGTCCGCTGCATCGAACTCGCGCCCGAGCAATGGTTGCGACCCGACCATATGGAGCATGCCCCCGGAAATGTTTGCACCGAAAATTCGTTCCGGCCGGTCCGTGCCGGTGATGTTGTAACCCGGAAGCATAACGGCGCCGATCTGATCGAACACGCTATTTTGGACGCGCCAGTCCAGAAAATTCGCGGGCGAGACGGCGCCGCGCGAGAGAAAGTCGTTTGGCGCCTTACTTTCAAATACGGTAACCAATCGCTCGGGCTGGCGATATGGCAGCGGGCGAAGGAGTACGGCGTCAACCACGCTAAAGATAGCGGAATTAGCGCCGATGCCGAGCGCGAGGGTGAGCACCACAATGGCGGTGAAGCCGGGATTTTTGCGGAGAGTGCGAGCGCCGAAGCGGATGTCCTGCGACAAAGTTTCGAGCCACGCGCCGGAGCGCGCGGACCGGACCTCTTCTTTGACTTGCTCGGGGCCGCCCATCTCGATTCGGGCGGAGCGCTTGGCTTCATATGAATTCATGCCGTCGCGCGTCCTTTCGTCTTCCAAAAGCGCCGCGTAGCCACGGACCTCGGCGTCAAGGTCACCTTCGACTCGGCGGCGGCGGAAGAGATTGCTAATGGAAGCGAGGAATTTGCGCATCTGTCACCCTCCGAAGCCACAAACCTCGGCCCGCCCCGAATCATGCAGGGTGAGCCCTTCAAAAACAACGAATCGTCACTCGTAGCGCAGAGCGATCATCGGGTCGACGCGCATGGCGCGGCGGGCGGGGATGTAGCATGCTGCCAGCGCGACGACCGTCAATAGGATGGCCACGCCCGCGAAAGTAACCGGGTCGAATGCGCTCACGGAGAAGAGCAGGCTGGCCATCAAACGCGTTAACCCAACCGCTGCCACGATGCCAATCACAATTCCGGTGAGAGCAATTCTCGCGCCCTGGCCGAGCACCATCCGCAGCACATCTTCGCGATGCGCGCCGAGCGCCATGCGGATTCCAATTTCGTGCGTGCGTTGCGCGACGCTGTAAGAAATCACGCCGTAAATTCCAATCGAGGCAAGAATCAGCGCAAGTCCGCTGAACATCCCGAGCAATATCAGAGTGATACGCCGCGTGGAAACCGAAGCGGTCACCACTTCGTTCATTGTGGCAATGTCGAAGATGGGCTGGTCCTTGTCGATGGATGTAACGACCCCACGAATCGCGGAAGTCATCGCGGCGGGGTCGACGCCCGACCTAACCACCAGATCCATGCCGTTCGAGGGATACTGCGAACAGGAGACGTACACTTCCAGGCGCGCGGGATTTGCAAGGCCATAGAGCTTCGTGTCGCCCACGACGCCGACAATGGTGATCCATTTCAATTTGGACTTGTCTTTTTCTGACAATCGGCCAAACATAAACCGCTTTCCAATGGGATCCGCGTCAGGAAAAAACTTCTTCGCCAGGGTTGAATTCGCAAGCGCAACGAGTGGGGCACCGTCAGTGTCTGCCTCCGTAAAGGTCCGCCCGCGAATCAAATTAATGCCGAGTGTTTCGATATAGCCGGGGCTCACCTCGTGATAATCGGGGTGCGGATAACTTCCGAGTGCTGGCTCTACCATTCCTTCGACGGTGATGTCCGTGCGTGAATGACTGTCCGTCAGCGGAACCGCAGTACCCACGCCCGCGCGTTCCACTCCCGGAAGGGCGCGAACGGCGTCCAAGACTCGCTGCCAAAAGGTACGGATCGCCGGGTCTTTGTCATATTGCTGCGTGCGCAGGTCCATTTCCATTTTCAAGACGCGGTCGGGACGAAAACCCGCGTCCACACTCATCAGCCGGTACAAACTTTTCATCATCAGGCCCGCGCCGGTAAGAAGAACCAGCGCGAGCGAGACCTCGGCGACGGCGAGAATGCCGCGTAGGCGGTTCTGTGCCGCACCGGCGCTGGCCATCCTCCCGCCTTCTTTCAATTCCGACTGTACGTTTGGATTTGCCAAATGCGCCGCCGGGGCGAGCCCAAAAATAAAGGCAGCCAGCACCACAACACCGGCCATGAACAGGAGCACCGCTCCGTTCAAATTCATGGTCGCACCCATAAGCATGTCTTGTGGAATCAGACGTGACATTCCTTGAATCCCGCCAAGTGCAAGCGCCAGGCCAATCGCGCCGCCGAGGAGAGCAAGAACAAAACTTTCCGTCAGCATTTGGCGAATGATGCGGCCGCGGCTGGCGCCGAAGGCGATGCGCAGTGCAATTTCCCGCGTGCGCGCCGCCCCTCGAACCAGAAACAAATTCGCAACATTCGCGCACGCAATCAACAGGACAAACATGACGGCGCCAGAAAGCACGAGAATCGCAGGCCTCATTTCGCCGACAAACGTGTCGCGGATGGGTTTTACGGAAACGCCGAACTGGTCATTGCTGTCCGGATATTCTTTCGCCAAGCGAGTTGCAATATCCGCCATTTCGTCGCGCGCCGATTCCAAACTGACGTTCGGCGCCAACCTGCCGATAACAATCATGTCGCCGCGGTCATCACGTTTCTTTGAGGAGGAATTGTCCCCCGCCCAGACGCCGATGGGCAGAAGCACATCCGTCTTGTCTGGTGTGCGATAATTTGGCGGCAGCACACCGACGATCGTGAAATTGCGTGCATCAAGTGTGATGGTCTTACCGACTGCGTTCGGATCGCCTCCGAGACGCGATTGCCACAAGGAATAGCTAAGCAAAAGAACGGGCGGCGTTCCGGGTTTCTCTTCCGATGCGTCAAAATCCCGTCCGAGAAACGGATGCAGGCCCAACATGGATAGGAAGTTAGGCGAAACGGCATCGCCGACAATGTTTTCAGGCTGGGTCACGCCGGAGAGGCTGAAACTCACTTGGCTGGCGGCGGCCCACTCAGAAATCGAATTACTACGGGCGCGCCAGTCTAGAAAATTCGGATAAGAGACGCTCACATCACCGACTCTTGGAGTGGTCTCATTCACCGTGACCAGGCGCGCAGGATCTGTGTATGGCAATGGCTGCAAGAGCACCGCATAAACCACGGAAAAAATCGCCGTATTCGCGCCGATTCCGAGCGCGAGCGTGAGAACGGCAATTGCGGTGAAACCGGGATTCTTACGAAATGTGCGGACGGCGAAACGGACGTCCTGCCAAAAGGTTTCCAGCCAATGTCCGGCGCGGGCGGCGCGGACTTCTTCTTTCAATTGCTCGGGACCACTCATTTCGATTCGCGCGAGGCGCCTTGCCTCAATCGGCTTCATTCCATTTTGCATGTTCTCTCCTTCGAGCATGGCTTCAAAACTTCGCACCTCGGCGTCGAGGTCGTTCTCAATACGGCGGCGGCGGAACAGATTGCGAATGGCTGCAAGGATTTTTCGCATCAGCCTGCCTCACTCATAACGCAGCGCCACCATGGGGTCTACTTGCATCGCGCGGCGCGCGGGTACGAAGGAAGCGATAACTGAGACGACCAGCAAGATCCCCGCAATCGCCGCGTAGACGGACAAATCAAATGGCTGAACCTTGTAGAGCAAACTCACGAGCAACCTATTCAGGAAAACAGCCGTGATGAATCCGCACGCGAGGCCGATCAATGTAAGGCGCAATCCCTCCGCGGCCACCAATCGAAACACTCCCGCGCGCCCCGCCCCCAGCGCCATTCGCACGCCGATTTCGCGCGTTCTCTGAGCGACCCAATACGCGATCACACCGTAAATCCCAATCGCGCAAAGCGTTAATGCCAACCCCGCAAAAAGCGCCAGGAGCGACGCATAGGAGCGCGTGACCGCCGCGTTTTCGCGCATGCGGTCTTCGAGCGTCGCGATGTTGTAAAGGGGAACCGACGGGTCATACTTCGAGATAGCTTCGCGCAAGCCGGGGATCATCGCCGCCGGATCCGTTTTCGTGCGCACGACAAGGCTCATGTTGATGATGACTTCACTTTGCAGCAGCGGCCCGTAAACCACGGGCGATTCCGAGGGGTCTTGCCGCAAGGAATCGAATTTAGTGTCGCCCGTCACGCCGACAACTTCCATCCAGGGATCAGTGGAATCCGCGGGACCGTATTTCATTCGCTTCCCTATCGCGCGTTCACCGGGCCAGTATTGCCGGGCAAATGATTGATTCACCATGACCACGCGAGGATGGTCAAGCGAATCCTGAACGGTAAATTCCCGGCCGGAAAGCAGCGGGATGCGCATCGTTCGCAAATAATTGGGCCCAACTTCCTGGTAGGTAATTGATTCCAATTGCGCCGAAGAGATGGCCGGCCGGTTTTCGAGAGTGTACATACGTCCGATTCCGCCCCAGATGAATGGATCAACGAACGTGACTGCAGCGGAATCCACGCCCGGAAATGCGGAAACGAATTCCGCCAGACTTGGCCCGAACCGGTTTTTGCCATCCGCTGCGTAAGGCCGATCAGGCACATAGAACCGCATTGTCAAAAGATGGTCGGCACGGAAACCCGGATCGCCACCGACTAATTGCGAAATGCTCTTCAAAAGAAGTCCAGCGCCCGCAAGAAGCACTATTGATGAAGCAACTTCCAATATCACCAAAGCGCCGTGCAGCCGCCGCCCACGCCTACCGCCGCTTCCCCCGCGCGCCGCATCCTTCAGCGCCTCCTGCATGTGCTTGCTATTTGCGGACCACGCGGGAATCAGCGCGAGGAGAAACCCCGTAAGCAGCGCAAGCAGGCATGCGAATAAAAGGACTTCGCGGTCAACATGCACAGACACGAATGATGGAAAGGAAACCGGCAGCAATGTCGTGAGTATTTTCAGCGTAGAAACCACAAGGGCGATGGATAGCGCAGCGCCGAGCGCCGCGAGAAGGACGCACTCCGTCAGCATTTGCCTGTACAATCTGCTGCGCGGCGCACCCAGCGCCGTGCGGACGGCAAACTCACGCTGGCGCGAATTCATTCGCGAGAGCAGGAGGTTCGCGACATTTGCGCATGCAATCAACAACACAAAAGCAACGGCGCCTAGCAACGTGAACAACGGCCTGCGCGACGCACCGACAAAAATGTCACGAGCGGAGTCAATCCGGACTCCGCGGTCCTTATCGAATTTCGGGAACGCTTTGGAGAGGTTTGCGGTTACGCTGTTCATATCCACCTGCGCCGCCTCGAGGGAAACCCCCGTGCGGAGACGCGCGACCGTCCTGAGCCAATGAATGTCCCTTGTAGTCAAAAACCCAAATTTCGCGCTAGCAGGCCACATGACGTCGTGCATCATCATGGGAATCCAAACTTCAGCGGTGTCCGTGAGGCCGAGAAATCCCCGCGGCATCACGCCAACAATTGTGTATCGCACATTGTTCAGTCGTATCGGCTTTCCCAAAACGTTTGGGTCGCCTCCGTACGCGCGCCGCCAAAGCCCATCGCCGATAACGGCCACGGCGTGCGCGCCGGGCACCTGGTTCTCCTCGGGGAGAAATGTCCGGCCCAGTTCCGGGGGCACGTCCAGCACCTTGAAATAAGTATCCGTCGTAATTTCGCATCGCACGCGGTCGGAGCTGTCCGTCCCGTTCAAGATCAATTCATCGCGGCTATAAGCGCCCATTTCCACAAAAGAACGGTTCGCTGCTCGTTGGTCGAGATAATCGGGATAGCTGATCGCCGCTGTGGGCAAATTGCTGATCGTGCCCCGCATCAACACAATGAGGCCGGAATCAGGAAACGGGAGCGGCTGCAGCAGCACCGCGCGAACGACGCTAAAAATTGCAGTATTCGCGCCGATGCCGAGAGCGAGGGTGAGAACAGCCACGGCGGTAAAGCCCGGATTCTTGCGCAATGTCCGAGCCGCGAAGCGAGCGTCCTGCCAGAGAGTCTCCAGCCAAATTCCTGCGCGGACGGCGCGGACTTCTTCTTTCACTTGTTCGGGGCCTCCCATCTCGATGCGCGCGGAGCGGCGGGCTTCATGCGGATTCATACCCTGCTCCGTTTTTTCGTCCTGAAGGAGCGATTGGTAGGACCGAATCTCGGCTTCGAGATCGCCGTCAACGTGATCCCGGCGGAAAAGATTGCGTAAGGCTGCAAGGATTTTTCGCATCTGCCAACCTCACTCGTAACGCAACGCCACAATTGGATCCACGCGCATCGCCCGGCGCGCGGGGATGTAGCATGCAAGGCAGGCGACGGCGATCATGAGCAACGCCGCCCCGACGTACGTCGCGGGGTCGGTGGCCTTCAGCTCAAACAACTGTGCTGCGATTATTTTTGAGAGCGCCATTCCGCCGGCCGTGCCGATGACTACGCCCACCGCACCCAGAGCAAGTCCCTGCCATAAAACCATCCGCAACACGGTTCCGCGCTGCGCCCCAAGGGCGACGCGAATGCCAATCTCGCGCGTGCGCCGGATGACGGTGTAAGACACGACGCCGTAAATTCCGAGCAACGCAAGAGCAAGTCCAATGCCTGCGAAAAGCCCAAGCAAAACTACGCGCACCCTCGGCTGACCGACTGATCGCGCAATGGTTTGGGTGAGTGGGACGACGTGGGTGATGGGCTGCTCGGGCAGAACGCTCCAAATCGCGTGTGTTACTGGGCCAGCCAGCGCCTCGGGGTCACCAGATGTGCGGACCATAATGTGGTGGGAGCCAGCGCCGTACTGAAAGAGCGACATATAATACTCAGCGGAAGGGCGTGAATCGAGGCTCACGTCGCGCGTGTCCGCAACGACACCGACAATTTCATTCCAGACCGGATCGCCCTTCTCGTTCTGAGTGATGCTGATGCGCTTGCCAATAACGTCAGTCGTTCCCCAGTGCCCCTTTGCGAGGCTTTCATTCACGATGGCGAAATGCTGGCCACCCCGTGTGTCTTGCTCAGTGAATTCGCGGCCTTTCAATACTGGGATTCCCAACATCTTGAAAAAGCCGGGCGTAATCATTTGCGCGTGGCTGGTTCCTTTTGCGCGCTGGGCCGGGGGAAGCTCTCCTTCAAACTGCACGTTGGAATACAGCATGATCCGACTATTCAATACTCCATGTTGAGAGGCCGCGGCGCCTTCCACACCGGGAAGATGTCGCAGGCGATCCAAGATATTTAAGAGGTCCTGTTGCTGCCGAATGACTTCGTCGTCAGATTGCGTATTCGCTCCCAAAAGGTCCATCGTCAACAAATGGTCCGTTTGAAAGCCTGTATTGATGCGAAGCAAACCCACGAGGTCCTTCGCCGTCAAGACCGAGCCGATTAGCAAGAGGAAGGCAAGGGAAACTTCCGCGACGACGAGGAGATTGCCCAGTCGAAGCTGGCGAATCGTTCCGGTGGAACCACGCGCACCCGAAGAACCTTCGTGCATTGTCGAATTCGGATCGAGCCGTGTCGCGCGCCGCGCAGGTGCGAGGCCACAGACAAGACCGGCAAACAATGCACTCCCGAGTGCAAACCAAAGCATGCCGAAATTGATGGAAATCGCGGCGAGCCGCGGCGTATCTTCCGGCGCGACTACTTTGAATAGACTGACTCCACCCGAAGCTAGTACAAGCCCCGCGGCAGCGCCCACAAGCGCCAGCAGGCAACTTTCTGTGAGCACTTGGCGCAATAGGCGTCCGCGCGAGGCGCCGAGCGCCGCGCGCACCGCAAGTTCACGTTGGCGAGCCCAGCCGCGCGCCAATAGCAGGCTGGCCATATTCGCGCTGGCAATCAAAAGAACAAGAGTGGCGGCGGCAAGCAACATTAAATACGCGGACTTGATGTCTTTCACATGAGTCTCGATAAGAAAAGCTGCGGGAAGTTTATAGCCGTCCTTTAGTTGAGCGTAATCATGTGTGAGCCGCTCACCAATCATGTCCAACTGCGATTGAGCTTGCGCGAGTGTCGCCTTGGGGCGGAGTTTGGCGACGGTGTTGAACATGAACCAGGTTGGGTTTTCGCGGTCCTCCTTTGTTAACCGCGCGGGACTCCATAGTTCTGCTTCCTCAGGAAAGGCAAATCGCCTGGCCCCAACACCCACAACAATGTAGGGTTTCTTGTCCAGAACGAGAGTCCGCCCAATAATATTTCGGTCTGACCCGAATCGCGTCCGCCAGAGCGTATCGCTGAGCACCGCGACCTGCGCCTGACCCTCCGCCTGATCTTGCTCCACAAGCAGCCTGCCGAGTTGCGGCGCCTGGCCAAACTCTTCAAAGAAACCATCCGAAACACTCACAATGCGCAATTGCGCCGGATCGCCCTGTCCCGTCAAAGTTTCGTCGTTTTCGTAATAGCCAATCACGTGTTCAAATGCGCTCGCTTGCCGGCGCATCTGCTCGAAGGAAAGCCACGAAACACCCAGTTGGAATCCGGAAAACATTGCGGATGTGGCATGGACATCCACCAATCGATCCGCATCGCGATAAGGAAGCGGATGGAGAACAGTGGTGTCTACAATGCTGAAGACGGCCGTATTTGCGCCGATGCCGAGCGCGAGCGTAATCACAGCAATCGCGGTGAACCCGGGGCTTTTCCGGAGAAGCCGCGCGGCATAACGCACGTCTTGCCAAAGCGCTTCGACCCAAGCTCCTGCCCGAGCCTGGCGGACTTCTTCCTTCACTTGTTCGGGGCCGCCCATTTCCATCCGCGCCCGGCGCAAGGCGTCTTCAGAATCAGCTCCCTGCCGCATCTTTTCCTCCTTCAGCAGCGCCTCGAATGCGCCGACTTCCGCATCGAGATCGCGCTCCAGGTGATCCCGCCGAAAAAGATTTCGCAATGCGCTCCACAATCGTTTCATCACATGAACCTAGACTTCGAGGGCGCGGCCAATCGCAACCGAGATGCGCCCCCAACGCTCGGTCTCATTCTCCAATTGGCGGCGGCCACGTTTCGTAAGTTCGTAATACTTCGCCTTGCGATTATTCTCGGATTCGCCCCAGTAAGCCTTGAGCCAGCCCTCCTCTTCCATGCGGTGGAGGGCGGGAAACAGCGATCCTGCCTTGACGCGAAACGTGCCGCGCGTGACCTGCTCGATCCGGCGTGCCACTCCCAGGCCGTGTAACGGCTGTAACGCAAGCGCCTTCAAAATCAGCAGGTCCAGAGTTCCTTGCAAGAGTTCGGTTTGTTGTAGGTTCATGGTGTCTCCCATATAGACGCTCGATATGAGAATACGTCACACCTATAGAATGTCAATATGAACAAAAAGAGAGGCTTGACCGCACAGCCGGGGGGCCGCGGGCTACTCTGGCAATCCACCGCACCTCCGTTTAGGATGGGGGGCGTGAAAAATTGGTTTGAAGCCTCGATGAAAACTCAGGTCCCGCCCGCAGTGGCGCTCGTGCGCCTGTTGGTGGGAACTGTGTTCCTCTCAGAGGGTATACAGAAATTCCTTTTCCCGGTGGCGCTCGGCGCGGGCCGTTTCGCCAAAATCGGATTCCCTTCGCCGGCATGGATGGCAACGGGCGTCGCGTTCTTCGAGATTACATGCGGGCTTCTGGTGATCGTCGGCCTGATGACCAGGCTGGCTTCCGTGCCGCTGCTCGTCATCATCATCGTCGCGATTGTAACGACGAAGCTGCCAATGATTGTTGACCAGGGCTTCTGGGCCATGGCGCACGAAGCGCGCACGGATTGGTGCATGCTCCTTGGAGCGCTTTTCCTGATTATCGTTGGGGCGGGCAGGTGGTCCCTCGACGCGCTTATTACAACACCCGAATAGAAATATTTCCGCCCCGCCTGCCGGTCAAGAGCTGCCAATCAGAATTCCCGTCAAGAAAACAAGCACGCCGCCAAGGATGATCTGCACCGCGGCGGAAAACGCCGGTGAGTCCATGAAACGGTGGCGGACCCAAGTAATTATGCCAAGCTCGCACACCACTACCACGATTGCCACCGTCATCGCCACGGTGAACCGTGGGATAAGAAAGGGCAATGTATGGCCGATGCCGCCAAGCGCCGTCATCGCGCCGCAAACGACTCCTCGCAGCCAGGGGTGTCCTCGTCCCGTCAGGCTGCCGTCGTCGGAGAGCGCTTCGGCAAAACCCATGCTGATGCCCGCACCGACTGAAGCCGCGAGCCCCACGAGAAATGCGTCCCAGCTATTTCGCGTGGCGACGGCGGCGGCAAAAATTGGCGCGAGCGTGGATACCGATCCATCCATTAATCCAACGAGGCCCGGCTGAACAATTTGCAGAACGAAGAGCCTGCGCTTCGCATGCTCTTCCCTTTCCATTTCGCCGCCGGCAATTTGATCCTTCTCGATCTTTTCCGCGCGGTCGTAGTGCGCCCGTTCCTCTTGCGCGAGGTCGTCCAGAAGCTGGCGGATGCTTGCGTCTTGTGCGCGTGCGGCTGCGCGCTCGTAAAAGCGCTGCGTCTCGACCTCCGCCGCGCTGACCTGCTTCCGGATTCGATCCACATTGAGCGGCTGCAGGAGCCACACGGGCTGGCGACGGACGAAGCCCCGTACATCGGTGCGCCGGATGAGCGGAATGTGTTCGCCGAACTTTTGCCGGTAAAGCTCGATCAGACGCCGGCGATGCCGCGATTCTTCCTTCCGCATTTCATCGAACAGCGTCGCGGTGCCGGGGAAATTTTCGCGAAGGCCTTCTGAGTAGTCCGCATAGACGCGCTCGTCTTCCTCTTCCAGAGAGACCGCCAGAGCGAGTATCTCGCGTTCCGTAAGGTCCTCGAATCGTTTCATAAGGCATCACCTTTCGCAGCTCACGAAGCCACAGCTGGGCAGTTTATATGGCGAAGAGGCTACACGGAAGAGTGCGCGGGCGCCAGTTCCAGCCATTGGTGCGCGAAGTTCAGAAGCAACTGATCGATATCAATAGAGGTGGCCGCGAATTTTTGCTGAGGACAGTTTATTTCTATTAATGAGAGCCAAATCTAAAAACAAGCCCAGCGCTGGCCCTTAAATTATTTTGCCTATTATCGACCGCATTCACGAATTGCGAATAAAGGTACTCAGCCTGAAAGAGGCGAAGGGCAACGTGGCGATTCAAATTTACGTCCAGACCTCCGCCCACGGTGAATGTGAAGGCGTTGCTTGCGCCCAGCGGAGCCGCGCCTGCGCCCAAGGAACTGGTGTACAAAGTGCCGCCGGCGTAACCACCACCCACCAACGCTTGCGCGAACGGAGTCAGGCGCTTGCTGGCCCGCCAGCTAATGCGCGGGCCAAACTGGTACGTGAATATTGTGAGGCTGGCCGGATTGCCCACCACGGTGCCTTGATAGTAGACGCCGAAGTCGCCCACGAGGCCCAACCAACGGGTCGGATTGTAGGCCACCGAGCCGCTGCCGCCATTCATATTAAATGGCGTGCCGCTGACCACGATGTTGGCGCGCATGTAGGTGTAACCGCCGAAGATTTCCCACTTGGGCGCGTCCTGCGCCCTTGTGGGCTGAGCCGAGCCCAGCGCGAATGCTACTGCCAGGAAAAAAATTAGCAAGAAGTGTGTGCGTCGCATCATCATCTCCCTTAGCGTCCGGCTCGTATTCAATTTCTTCGCAACTCCTTCAAAACCGTACCTACTGCACCGTTAAGGTGACCGTCGTGGCATGCGCGTCCGAACCCGAAGTTCCAGTCACCGTGACCGTGTACGTTCCCGCGGGCGTGCCCGACTGAACCGCCGGGAATCCACCACCATTGCAACCGCTGGCGAATCCCGCCACGCACACCACAGCCAGCGCAAAGAATCCGGCCGAGGCCACGCGCGGGGAAAGTCTCCGGGTCCGCCACAACAAAAGCAGCGTCGCCCCCAGCAATCCCATCATGCCGAGCCACAATACCGGCTGCGGAAGCTTCGGGATATTCCTTGGCGCTTCGCCCGGGGCGCCGGGCAGGATGTGTCCTGCAATTCCGCGCGCCGTGGTCGTGAGCGTCAGCGTTGAGGAAACAGTGCCCGCTCCCGGCGTTAGAGTCTGCGGATTGAAAGACGCGGTCGTCGCCGGAGGCAACCCCGACGCCGACAACGTCACTGTGCCCGGGAAATTCCCGCCTGCTCCCGACGCGTTGATCGTATACATTGCGGCCTGCCCGGCGGTGACGGTCTTCGAACCCGAAGCATTCGCCATCGAGAAGTCTATGATGGTGAAGTTGACCGCGTTCGAAGCGCCTCCGCCCGGCGCGACGTTCGTCACGACCACCGCAGGCGTGCCGCCCGTGGCGATATCACCGGCGAGAATTGCCGCGGTCACCTGCGTCGCGCTCACAAACGTCGTAACTCTGTTCGCACCGCCGAAACTCACCACCGAGCCGTTCACGAAGCCCGTGCCATTGACTGTGAGCGTGAATGCCCCCGAGCCGGCTGTCGCCGAACTGGGAACCAACGGCGGCGTGATCACCGGAACCGGATTGTTCACCGTGAAGTTGACCGCGTTTGACGCCCCTCCGCCCGGCGCGGGGTTCGTCACCACCACAGCAGGCGTGCCCGCCGTGGCGATATCAGCCGCGAGAATCGCGGCGGTGACCTGCGTTGAGCTCACGAACGTCGTGACTCTGTTCGCGCCGCCGAAACTGACCGTTGCGCCGTTGATAAAGCTCGTACCGTTCACCGTCAGAGTGAAGCCCGCCGAACCGGCTGTCGCCGAACTGGGAACCAGCGGCGGCGTGATCACCGGAGCTGGGTTGTTCACCGCGAAATTGACAGCGTTCGACGCCCCTCCGCCCGGCGCGGGGTTCGTCACCACCACAGCAGGCGTGCCGACTGCGGCGATATCAGCCGCGAGAATCGCGGCGGTCACCTGCGTTGCGCTCACAAACGTCGTAACTCTGTTCGCGCCCCCGAACTTAACTACCGCGCCGTTCACGAAACCCGTGCCATTGACTGTGAGCGTGAAGCCCGCCGAGCCTACGATCGCCGAGCTGGGAACCAGCGGCGGCGTGATCACCGGAACCGGGTTGTTCACCGCGAAGTTGACCGCGTTTGACGCCCCTCCGCCCGGCGCCGGATTGGTCACCACCACAGCAGGCGTGCCGACTGCGGCGATATCAGCCGCGAGAATCGCCGCGGTGACCTGCGTTGAGTTCACGAACGTCGTAACTCTGTTCGCGCCGCCGAAACTCACCACCGCGCCGTTCACGAAGCCCGTGCCATTGACTGTAAGCGTGAAGCCTGCCGAGCCTACGATCGCCGAGCTGGGAACCAGCGGCGGCGTGATCACTGGAACCGGGTTGTTCACCGTGAAGTTGACCGCGTTTGATGCTCCTCCACCCGGCGCCGGATTGGTCACCACCACGGCAGGCGTGGCGCCTGTGGCGATATCAGCCGCGAGAATCGCCGCGGTGACCTGCGTTGAGTTCACGAATGTCGTGACTCTGTTCGCGCCCCCAAAACTCACCACCGAGCCGTTCACGAAGCCCGTGCCATTCACTGTGAGCGTGAATGCCCCCGACCCGGCTGTCGCCGAACTGGGAACCAGCGGCGGCGTAATCACCGGAGCTGGGTTGTTCACCGTGAAGTTGACCGCGTTCGACGCCCCTCCACCCGGCGCCGGATTGGTCACCACCACAGCAGGCGTGCCCGCCGTGGCAATATCACCCGCCAGAATCGCCGCGGTCACCTGCGTTGAGTTCACAAATGTCGTAACTCTGTTCGCACCGCCGAAGCTGACCGTCGCGCCGTTGATGAAGCCCGTACCGTTCACCGTCAGTGTGAATGCCCCCGAGCCTGCTGTCGCCGAGCTGGGAACCAGCGGCGGCGTGATCACCGGCGGGGGGTTGTTCACCGCGAAATTGACCGCGTTCGATGCCCCTCCGCCCGGCGCCGGATTGGTTACCACCACAGCGGGCGTACCCACTGTGGCGATATCAGCCGCGAGAATCGCCGCAGTAACCTGCGTCGAGCTCACAAACGTCGTGACTCTGTTCGCGCCCCCGAAGCTCACCACCGAGCCGTTCACGAAGCCCGTGCCGTTGACTGTGAGGGTGAAACCCGCCCCGCCCACAATCGCCGAACTGGGAACCAGCGGCGGCGTGATCACCGGAGCCGGGTTGTTCACCGTGAAGTTGACCGCGTTTGACGCCCCTCCGCCCGGTGCCGGGTTCGTCACGACCACAGCTGGCGCGCCCGCTGTGGCGATATCACCCGCGAGAATCGCGGCAGTTACCTGCGTTGAGTTCACGAATGTCGTGACTCTGTTCGCGCCGCCGAAACTCACCACCGAGCCGTTCACGAAGCCCGTGCCGTTGACTGTGAGGGTGAAGCCTGCCCCGCCCACAATCGCCGAGCTGGGAACCAGCGGCGGCGTAATCACCGGAACCGGATTGTTCACCGTGAAGTTGACCGCGTTCGACGCCCCCCCGCCGGGAGCCGGGTTCGTCACGACCACTGCGGGCGTGCCGCCCGTGGCGACGTCACCCGCCAGAATCGAAGCAGTCACCTGCGTCGCACTCACGAATGTCGTGGCTCTGTTCGCACCACCGAAGCTCACCACCGCCCCGTTCACAAAGCTCGTGCCGTTCACCGTCAGTGTGAATGCTCCCGACCCTGCTGTCGCCGAGCTGGGAACCAGCGGCGGCGTGATCACTGGAACAGGGTTCGGCGCGCTGACGTTGAAGTTGACCGCGTTCGACGCCCCTCCGCCGGGGGCCGGATTTGTGACAACCACAGCAGGCGTGCCCACTGCGGCGATATCACCCGCCAGAATTGCGGCGGTCACCTGCGTCGCGCTGACAAATGTCGTAACTCTGTTCGCGCCACCGAAGCTGACCGTTGCGCCGTTGACGAAGCCCGTGCCGTTCACCGTCAGCGTGAACGCTCCCGATCCCGTTACCGCCCCGCTGGGAACCAGCGGCGGCGTGATCACCGGAACCGGGTTATTCACCGCGAAGTTGACCGCGTTTGACGCCCCTCCACCCGGCGCGGCGTTCGTCACCACCACAGCAGGCGTGCCCGCCGTGGCGATATCACCCGCCAGAATCGCCGCGGTCACCTGCGTTGAGTTCACGAACGTCGTGACTCTGTTCGTGCCACCAAAACTCACCACCGAACCGTTGACGAAGCCCGTGCCATTCACCGTCAACGTGAATGCCCCCGAGCCTACTGTCGCCGAACTGGGAACCAGCGGCGGCGTGATCACCGGAACCGGATTGTTCACCGTGAAGTTGACCGAGTTCGACGCCCCTCCGCCCGGCACCGGATTGGTCACGACCACAGCAGGCATGCCCGCCGTGGCGATATCACCCGCGAGAATCGCCGCGGTCACCTGCGTCGCGCTCACAAACGTCGTTGCTCTGTTCGCACCGCCGAAACTCACCACTGCGCCGTTCACGAAGCTCGTACCGTTGACCGTCAGTGTGAATGCTCCCGAGCCTGCTGTCGCCGAGCTGGGAACCAGCGGCGGCGTGATCACCGGAACCGGGTTGGTCACCGTAAAGTTGACCGACGCCGACGCCCCTCCACCGGGAGCCGGGTTCGTCACGTTCACGAAATGCGTGCCAGCTGTGACGACGTCACCCGCCAGAATCGCCGCGGTCACCTGCGTTGCGCTCACGAACGTCGTGACTCTGTTCGCAAAATCGAAGCCCACCACCGCCCCGTTCACAAAGCCCGTGCCATTCACCGTCAACGTGAACGCTCCCGAGCCCACTGTCGCCGAGCTGGGAACCAGCGGCGGCGTAATCGTCGGAAACGGGTTGTTGACTGCAAAGTTGACCGCGTTCGACGCCCCTCCGCCGGGAGCCGGATTCGTCACGACCACTGCAGGCGTGCCCGCCGTGGCGACGTCGCCCGCGAGAATCGCGGCCGTGACCTGCGTTGAGTTCACGAACGTCGTGACTCTGTTCACGCCACCAAAACTCACCACCGAGCCGTTGACGAAGCCCGTGCCATTCACTGTGAGCGTGAACGCTCCCGAGCCTACTATCACCGAGCTGGGAACCAGCGGCGGCGTGATCACGGGAACCGGGTTGTTGTTGCTAACGGTGAAGTTGACGGAGTTCGACGCCCCTCCGCCGGGGGCCGGGTTCGTCACCACCACTGCAGGCGTGCCCACCGCGGCGATGTCACCCGCCAGAATCGCGGCAGTCACCTGCGTCGCGTTCACGAATGTCGTCGCTCTGTTCGCACCACCGAAGCTCACCACCGCCCCGCTTACGAAGCCTGTCCCGTTCACCGTCAGTGTGAACGCTCCCGAGCCAGTCACCGCGCTGGGCGGGACCAAATTGGAAATCGTTGGCACAGGATTACTTACCACTGTGATAGTGAAACCTGCCGACCCCGTGGTTCCGCCTCCGGGTCCGGGGCTGACAACCTTCACCGATACTGCACCTGCTGTGGTGACCAAATTAGACGGCACAGTGACAGTCAACGAAGTTGAACTGCAAGAAGTGGCTGTCAGCAAGGTGAGACCAAACTGTACGAGCGATCCCGACGGAGCGGAGGCACAAGAAAAACTCGTACCTGTAGCCGTCAGCGGAAAAGACGCGCTCCCGGCGGGGACTTGGGTCGGCGCAATTAGGCTCAGCGTCGGCGCGGGGCCGGTCACGCTGAAGGTTAAGCCGCTAGTTGGATTCTGCGGTGTCGACGCGTGACCGGGCTGATCAATCGCGATCTGGTGCACTCCTGGGTTGGTCATGACGCTTGCTGGGATGGTCGCAGTCATGAGGTTGGGGTTCGTCACGACGACGCTTGTACCTGTGTTCACGCCATCCACAAGAACCTCGGGCGTCCCCGAGGGCAAGCCGAAATCGTTGCCAAGGAAGGTCATGGTGAATGCGGCGGCACCCATGGGCTGGCTGGAAGGCGTAATCGAAGTAAGCAGCAACAATCCTGCAGCGCTGATGCCGGGAGTTTCCATTACCCAGACACCGCGGCCATGGGTGACGGCGCGGAGTGTCGCCGAATTCTCACGATATCCAAGCGCGACTACAGGGGCCTTCGGCAATCCAGTCCCAACGGGCGTCCAAGTGGCACACGGTGAGGGAGCGGTCGGGTTGGCGCACTCGAACACTCCGACGTCAGTCGCGATGAATACGGCGTCGAAGCCAAGCGAACCGATGTGTACGACCGCTATATCGTTTACGGGTGTGTTCGGCAACGCACCCGCGCCACTTCCGCTGATGTCCACCCATGTTGTGCCGCCATTGATAGTCTTGAAGATATGGCCCACGTTATCCGCAAAGCCGCTGAATCCGGAATAGGAAAGGTAGGCAATGCTCGGACTGTTCTGGTCGGTCCTGACCATCGTGGCGTACCGGGGCGGCAGAGGAGAGGAAGTAAGGTTGGTCCACGTTGCGCCGGAACCGGAGAGGGCGTTTGTTGTGCCCCACACGAGACCATCCGAAGTCGTGGCGTAAACCACGTTAGGACTCGAGAAAGATGGCGTTACCGAAGTCACCCAATCGCCGGTAAGGCTCGGAGAAATCGGCGTCCAATCGTTTCCATAATTCATCGTTTGCCAGACGCGGAAGGTGCCAAAATACAGAAGCCCGCTTGTATTTGGATCGTGAACCAGGGGCGGAATGAAAAGGGACCGTTCGCTACCATTCGTGGGAATCTCATTGTTTATTAAGAGCCAGGAAGGGGCCGTGCCGTCAAGCGCTGATCGCAGCAATTCGATATTCTGGCAGCTCGCATAAACCGTGGTCGGTATTTGGGGGTCAACCGCCGTCCAGCCGCCATCTCCACAAGTGACGTGATCCCAGGCCAGGATGCCGGAATACTTCTCTGTTCCATTATCCTGCGTGCCTCCATAGCTGATGTTTTCATCACTCGGATGCGTGGAGAGTCCGGGATAAAATTGAGTAAGCGTGAGGTTCGCGTTGTTCGCCGTCACCCAAGTTACGGGAGTTGCCGTAGGATTGTCTGTATACCAAATTCCTCCGTCATTTCCGGTATAAAGGCGGTAATTCGATCCTCCAGTGCTAGCAAAAAAGAATGCGTGGGTATCCACGTGCGGGCGAACGGCGGTTGAACCATTCGTGATGTCCGTCCAAGTCGTGCCACCATCCGAAGAGATGAAATCCGTGCTGCTGTTGTTGGTGAATGCTGACCCGCCGACAACGATTGTAGAGGGATTATTTGGGAGAACGGCCAGGGACATGTCGTACCAGCACTGTGGGGTGCAGAAATTCGGCAATACTGCCTGCGGCCCGGGCACAGTAAAGACGCCGGGCGCGGCAAACGTCCAGGTCACTCCGGCGTCGGTGGACTTGCCGAGTCCCAGCAAACCTGACGTAGTGAGATTGCTGATGGCCACGTAAACTACGCTTCCATTGCTGGGAGCGACCGCGATTTCGTGGCGCCCGATGTTCGACGTCGGCAGATTATTCCCAGCTACGCCATTCCCGGTAAGTCTTGTGAAAGTTACACCACTGTCCGAGGATTTGTAAACGCCGTAATCGGCCGAATTACCCTCTTCTCCGAGCGTCGCGTAAACGATTGTGTTATCCGTTGGATTCCAGATGACTCTATTTCCTGCGGCACCGCTGGCGGACGAAATCAAAGCCCAATTTGCGCCGCCGTCAGTTGTTCGGTAGATTCCAGAAAGGCTTTCATTTCCCCAATCTTGCACAGCGGCAAGCGCGATGTTGGCATTCGTTGGATTCACGGCGATGGGTCCGACGACGAATCCTCCGCCCTGGAAGCCAAAACCTCCCACCGGTACGCAAAAATTCACTGAAACGCCACCACACTCTTGAGTCCAAGTACTCCCGCCGTCCGTGGACATATAGACGCCCGCACCGTAGTAACTGTCCCCGGAGAAGCTCAATTCACCCGTTCCAACATAGATCGTGGTATTGGAAGAAGGCGCGATCGCGATTCCGCCGATGGCCATCGAATTGTTCTGATCGAAGATGGAGTTCCACGTGTTGCCGCCATCGGTTGATTTCCACACGCCGCCTGTTGCCCCTCCGACGTAAACCGTGACGTTAGGTAGCGAAGTGGTTGTGGGATCCACAGCAATTGCAGTCACGCGCCCCGTGGCCACCGGATTACCGAAATTTGAAAATCCAGCCGAATTCGTCACTGGTTGCGGCCCGAGGGTGGTCCAGTTTGCTGGTCCGGGGAACCCGATGATTGAGTTTGGAACCGCAGCGCCCTCTTCGGGAAGGATGCCCATCGCGCGCTGTTGCCGAATCATCTCATCGAGTTGCTGAAGAGAGTGCTGGCGGGCGCCCGCCGGAGTTTGGTCGAACGGATATGCACGCTGATGGTAGAAGTAGTTCGCGCGCTGTTTGGGATCCTCGCCCGTTTCTCCCTCTGAAACCGTACCGTCCGCCTGCATTTGAAAACCATTCTTGTCTACAGCGCCTCCAACCGCCGGGATGATTGGTTTTTGATCGGGCGATGTAAGGTTGCGGCTCGCCGCCAGATCAGCCAGTCCCTGTGCGCTCTGCTTCAAACCCTTGGGCAGCTTTGATAGCTTCGCCGGATTGGCCTGATGGTTTCGCTTCCGCCCTGATGGCGCCGAATGAGTGATGGCTGCGCTATTTTGCGGGGAAAACGCTGCGCTGGAGGAAGGCGCGAAGCTACCTGCGGCCTGGCGGGCAGGCGCTGCTGCGTGTTTCGACTTCACCACCAAAATGTACATTCCGCCAAGCAAGCACAATCCAAGGATTGCCGCAGCTTTTGTCCATCCACTCAACGATTTCAGCTTGCTCATCGGAGTCTCCTCGATAATTCAGATCGCCAAAAACGGCACAACATCAACGATTGTCCGGTCGCGTCAAATAATTCGACACCAGTAGGACAAATTGCGGCTATTTCCCAAAAATTTAAATTGATTGCCGAACGATTCGATGGACAGGAGGCGCTGGGGCTAAGAATACGGACCCAATAGTAATTCTGTTTCATGCCGCGCCTCGCTCTGAACGTGTCCGTTTTGACTGGGTAAAGACAAACCGCCACGCAAGCTCGCGAATTGAGTTACGGGATATTCCCCCTAATGAATATTAATGTCAAGCGTTGGTTAATTATTTGGAAGGCCAACTCACATAGCATCCTTCAAAGTTTGTTTAAAACAGTCCGCATAAATTGATTGGGGCTACCCCACGATTGCCAATCGTTGTAAAGTGTCCGCGTTACACGGTTTGGTTGCGGGCAAGCAAGAATTACTTGTGACGCCACGATCACATGATGAGAGGTTAGCGATGAAGAAGCGCACTCACATTACGCGGAGGCAACTATTGACGGCTGGTGCGGCTGCTGCGGGAGCGGCGCTTCTACCTGGGGGATTCGTTTCTGCGCTGGCGTCGATTGGCGTGCAGCCGGCAACTGGCAATCTTCAGGACCCGATCGTTGATGCCGTGAAAGGTGCGGCAAGGCGCGAGAAGATTTCGTGGAAAGTAGAACCGTTCCCAATGGCGCAGGTCCGCCTGCGTCCCGGCATTTTTCAGAATATGCAGGAGATTAATCGCCGCTACATCGCGATGATTCCGAATGAGCGGCTGCTGCATTCGTTTCGTGTAACTGCGGGCCATCAATCCAGCGCCGAACCCCTCGGCGGATGGGAAGCGCCCGACGTGGAATTGCGCGGTCACCTCGCTGGCGGACATTACTTGAGCGCGAGCGCATTCATGTACGCCAGCACCGGCGATGAAGACGTGAAGAAGAAAGCAGACGCGCTCGTGACGGAACTGGCTCGCTGCCAAGAAGCGAACGGCAGCGGTTACTTGAGCGCCTTCCCGCCGGAATTATTTGACAGGCTCAAGGCCGGAACAACTCATGTGTGGGCGCCCTTTTACACAATCCACAAAATCATGGCCGGGCATCTTGACATGTGGACCCATTGTGACAATGACCAGGCATTGCAAACCGTCGAGAATATGGCCGGCTGGGTGGATGATTATTTGCGACCCGTGGGTGACGACCAATGGGCTCATATGCAGCTCGTGGAACATGGCGGGATGAATGAAACGCTATTCAACCTCTATTCCGTGACCGGCAAAGAAAAATATCTCGCTCTCGCGCGCCGGTTTGACCACAAGAAATTCTTCGACCCGCTCTCGGAACGTCGCGATGAGTTGAAGGGCTTGCACACGAATACAAACATTCCAAAAGTGATTGGCGCGGCGCACGGCTACGAGCTAACCGGCGACGACCGCTATCACACCATAGCCGATTATTTCTGGCACGAGGTTGTCGGCCAGCGCAGCTACGCGACGGGCGGCACGAGCAACGGCGAGGGCTGGTATTTCGACGCCGGCGACATGAGCAAACAGCTCGGTACATCCGCCGAAGAGTGCTGCTGCAGCTACAACATGATGAAACTCTCTCGCCACCTTTTCGGTTGGACCGCCGATGCCAAATATATGGACTACTACGAGCGCTTGCTCTTCAACGTGCGGCTCGGCACTCAGGATCCAGACGGCATGTTGATGTATTACGTTTCGCTCGCGCCGCGCGGATGGAAAACTTTCGGCACCACGTACGACGCGATGTGGTGCTGCACTGGCTCCGGCATTGAGGAATATTCCAAGCTGAATGACACCATCTATTTCCACGACGCTTCGAGCATCTACGTAAATCAATTCATCGCATCAGAAGTGAGTTGGCCGGAAAAGGGACTCAAGCTCGTGCAGGACACGACATTTCCGGAAAGCGACGCGATGACGCTCACCGTTCAAGCGAAGAATCCGACGCAATTGTCATTGCGCGTTCGAGTGCCCTACTGGGCCACGCGTGGCGCACACGTGAAAGTGAACGGCGCCGCGCAAACTGTCGCGGCCGCGCCGGGCAGCTATCTAACACTCAATCGCATGTGGAAGACCGGCGACAAGGTCGAATTCTCGATGCCCATGACCCTGCACGCCGCGCCGTTGATCGGCGCGCCCACGCTACAAGCGGCGATGTATGGACCACTCGTCCTCGCGGGCCGCTTCGGCAACGAAGGCCTCACGCGCGAAATGATCTACGGCCAACTCGGGCCGCGCATGCGTCCCGGCGGGCCTTCGCCCGAAGTGCAAAGCGGCGGCAAGGGTGTTGACTGGGTCGAGCCTGCGGGAAACGGCAAATTGTCATTCCGCCTCGCCGGACAAAAAGACGCGACGCCTCTTGTCCCAATGCACCAGATCCTCGGCGAGCGATATAACGTCTATTGGAAGGTGAACTCCAAGACTACCTGAAGAACTCTCCGCGCCGCCCGCGGACATAAACCGAAAATTGACTCCGGCGAACTGTGGGTGTAGCGTCACTTTACAATCCCTGCGGCCGTCTGTGCGGAAATGATTGCCCCGGAGATTTCGGCCCACCCGAAGAGACATTCGCAAAGGAGAATTTCACATGTCAAGTTATTTGCAGCAAGTTTCCTACACGAAGGAAGCATGGGAGGCGCTCGTCAGCAATCCGCAGAACCGGATTGAAGCGGTGCGCCCCGCAATCGAAAAACTCGGAGGCAAAATCATTAGCGCCTATTTTGCCTTTGGCGAATACGACGTCATCACGATCACCGAATTCCAGAACAATGTGGATGCCGCGGCGATTGCCATGGCTTTTGCGGCCGGCGGCGCGGTCAGGTCCGTTAAGACTACTCCTCTGCTCACGATTCCAGAGGCGCTCGAAGCACTGAAAAAGGCTTCAACGTCCGGCTATCGAGCGGCAACAGCTGGTCGCTAGTACCTCAGGCCAACTTCGCAGGATAACTCCGCGGCGCGCAGTCACAATATCCATGTTGACCGCGCGCCGTGCCGGTGCGTCTCCCCAGTTTTCTTGACCGCATGAGGCACGCATGCTAGATTCGTTTGCTCGCAACACATTTCGGAACCTTTCGTGACTCTGCCAGCAACCGAACTCCGCAAAACCGCGCTCAACATTGTCCATCGTAAGATGGGAGCCAAGATGGTTGACTTCGGCGGGTGGGACATGCCCGTCGAGTATTCCGGCATCATCGCCGAGCACATCGCCACACGCACGGCCGCCGGACTTTTCGACGTGAGCCACATGGGCGAAATCGAAGTGCGCGGCGGGACGGCGCTCGATTTGGTGCAGCACGTCACAACTAATGACGCAGCGAGGCTGCAAATTGGCCACGCGCAGTATTCCGGCCTGATGACCGACCGCGGCACATTCGTGGACGACCTGCTCGTGCACAAGATTTCCGACCGGCATTATTTCCTTTGCGTAAACGCCGGCAATCAAGATGGCGACTTCGAGCACATCCGCAAGAACAATGCGATGGGCGCGGAGTTGGAAAACGCCGGCCCCCGCTATTCGCAGCTTGCGGTGCAAGGGCCAAAGGCTCTTGGAATCATGAAGCGGCTCACCAATGAGCCGATTGAACAGCTGAAGTATTACCGCTTCACATTCGGCCCGGTGAATGGCGTGCACTGTTTGATTGCCCGCACCGGATACACCGGCGAAGATGGATTTGAGATTTATTTCGAGCCGAAGCACAGCGAGAAGCTTTGGAATGATTTAATGACTGCGGGTGCGCCCGACGGAATACTTCCTTGCGGGCTGGGAGCGCGGAACACGCTGCGCCTTGAAGCCGGCATGTGCCTCTACGGACACGAGATTGACGACACCACAACTCCACTCGAGGCTGGGCTTGGATGGATCACGAAGCTCGACAAGCGCGAATTCCTCGGACGCGATGTCCTCGCTAAGCAAAAAGAACAAGGGGTGACGCGCACGCTCGTGGGCTTCGAGATGCTCGGCCGCCAACCCGGACGCGACGGATGCACCGTCTCCACCGGCGGCAAAGCTGTCGGCCGCGTGACGAGCGGATCGCCCGCTCCATTCCTGAAAAAGAATATCGGCATGGCGTATGTCCCGCCGGGAATGGACAAAGCGGGAACGGAATTAAACATCGGCATTCGCGGCAGCGAAGTGCCCGCGAGAATTGTTCCGTTGCCGTTTTATAAGAGGCCGAAATAAGCAGCGCGCAATTAGGCATGCGCATGGCTCATGATTGCCGTGCCACGGGAGACGCGATGTATCCAACAAATTATCGCTACACCAAAGATCATGAATGGATAGACGCGAAAGGCGACGCCGGCACCGTTGGCATCACGGACTACGCGCAGCACGAATTGGGCGACGTCGTGTTCGTCGAGTTGCCGAAAGTTGGCGCCAAGCTCGCCGCGGGGAAACCACTTGGCACTGTGGAGTCGGTGAAGGCCGTGAGCGAGATTTATTCGCCCGTATCTGGCGAAGTAACAGAAATTAATTCCGCGCTCAGTGACTCGCCGGAAAAAATCAACACGGACCCGCATGGCGCGGCATGGCTCATCAAAGTGAAGCTTTCCAACAGCGGCGAGCTTTCCGGATTGATGGATGCCGCCGCCTACCAGAAATATATTTCGGAGCAAGACAAGGAAGCCCACGCCTGATGCGCTATCTCCCCAAGAGCACTTCCGAGCGTCAGGCAATGCTAGCGGCCATTGGCGCGAAGTCGATCGACGAACTTTTTTCTTCGATTCCGGCCGCGTTCCGGCTCACCAAGCCGCTCAAGCTGCCTGCCGCGCTTTCGGAAATGGAGATCATTGATTTCTTTCAAGCGCGAGCAACGGAGAATTCGCGCGGGTACACCAGTTTTCTGGGCGCGGGCGTTTACAACCATCTGCGCTCCGTGGTAACCGACGCGATTATCCAGCGCGGCGAATTCCTCACTTCCTATACGCCGTATCAAGCCGAGATCAGCCAGGGCACACTGCAAGCGATCTTCGAGTTTCAAACATTGATGTGCCAGCTTACCGGGCAAGAAGTCGCGAACGCCTCGATGTATGACGGCTCGACAGCCGTAACCGAAGCAGTGTTGATGGCCGACCGCTTAACGAATCATCGACGCGTGATTGTGGCGCGCTCGCTGCATCCGGAATACCGTCAAGTGCTCGCGACCTACGCGCGCAACCTGAGGATGGAAATCGTCGAGGTAGGATTCACGGAATCCGGGCAGATGGATTTGGACGCGCTGCGAAAACTCGTGCACGACGATACTTCCTGCGTCGTCGCGCAGTCGCCAAACTTTTTCGGTGTGATCGAGCCGGTCGCAAAGATCGCGGAAATTGCCCACGCAAAAGAAGCGTTGATGGTTGTGGCGATTGCGGAAGCCGTTTCGCTCGGAGCGGTAAAGCCTCCCGTCGATGCCGACATCGTCGCGATGGAAGGCCAGAGCTTCGGCATGGCGCCGAGTTACGGTGGGCCATTTGCCGGGGTGATTGGCACGCGCGAAAAATTCGTACGGCAGATGCCGGGCCGTCTCGCAGGCCAAACAGTTGATAACGCAGGCCGCCGCGGATTTTGCCTCACGCTCGCAACGCGCGAACAGCACATCCGCCGCGAGAAGGCGACCTCAAACATTTGCACGAACCAGGCGCTCTGCGCGCTGGCCGCCACTGTCCATCTTTGCCTGCTCGGAAAAGAAGGGCTGAAGGAAATGGCTGCCCAAAACGTTGCCAAGGCGCGGTTCGCGGCGGCGGAATTGGCCAAAGTTCCGGGCGTGAGGCTCGCTTTCAGCGGCCCGGCGTTTAATGAGTTTGTGATCGAGCTGCCGCGCTCTGTAAAAATTGTGAATGCATCGCTGCGTAAAGAGAAAATCATCGGCCCGCTGGCGCTCGGTACATTTTATCCGGAGCTGACCAAGCACGGGCTTGTCTGCGTCACCGAGACGACTCCACGGAAAGAGATCGAGCGACTCGCGGTGGCGCTCGGCAAAGCGCTGCAAGAACCAATTTGAGAGAGAGACTGATAAAGGGCGAACAGTGAGCAACGGAATCAAAAAAGCACGAACCCATGTAAATCAGAGCGAAGGGCTTATCTTTGAAAAGTCCGCGCCCGGCAAGCGCGGGATGGAGTTGCCTCCGCTCGACGTCCCCGCCGTGGACATCGCCAAAGCCCTCGGCGCCGAAAACGCGCGCGCCGAAGTCGCTCAATTCCCTGAAGTCAGCGAGATCGAAGTCATCCGCCACTTCACGCGCCTATCGACCTGGAATTTCGCGATTGACCTCGGCATGTACCCGCTTGGCTCCTGCACCATGAAATACAATCCGCGCGTAAATGAGTTTGTCGCACGCCTCGACGGCATCGCCACCGAGCATCCTTATCAGCCGGGCGAACTCTCGCAGGGCTGCCTGAAGACGCTTGAGCTTTTGCAGAATTGCCTGCTTGAAATTACGGGCATGAACGCAATCACGTTACAGCCCTCCGCCGGAGCGCAGGGCGAACTCACCGGCTTGCTTCTCATCCGCGCGTATTTGCAGAGCAAGGGCAATCCGCACAAGAAAGTCTTGATTCCAGACTCTGCGCACGGAACCAATCCCGCGACCGCTGTGATTGCCGGATATGAAGTCGAAAATATCCGCTCCGATGCCCAAGGCCAAATTGACATCGAGCAATTGAAGCGCATCGTCAATGAGGACGTTGCGGCGCTGATGGTGACGAACCCTTCGACGCTGGGCGTTTTCGAGCAGCACATCGCCGAAGCCGCCGAAATTCTGCACAAGGCGGGCGCGCTGCTTTATATGGATGGCGCGAATATGAACGCGCTCGCGGGCGTCGCGCGTCCCGGAGATTTCGGCGTGGATGTGATGCACCTGAATTTGCATAAGACCTTTTCAACCCCGCACGGTGGCGGCGGGCCAGGCGCAGGTCCGGTGATGGTGAAGAAAATCCTCGAGCCATTCCTGCCCGTACCTGTGCTCGTAAAAAAGCCCGGCGGAATCCTCGCGCTCGACGTGAACCGCCCGAATTCCATCGGGCGCGTACGCGCGTTCGTGGGAAATTTCGGCGTGCTGGTGCGTGCGCTTGCTTACACGCTCGCCTACGGCCCCGGCATCCGCCAGGCCACCGAAGACGCCGTGCTCAACGCGAATTACATCCGCAGGAATCTCGAAGGCGTGTTCGACCTTCCCTACTCTTCGCCTTCCATGCACGAAGTTGTTTTCAGCGACGCGAAGCAGAAGAAGCAAAATGTGAGCACGATGGATATCGCCAAGCGCTTGATTGACTACGGCTTCCACCCATACACAACTGCGTTCCCGCTCATTGTCCACGGCGCGATGATGATTGAGCCCACTGAATCCGAATCAAAGGAAGAATGTGATTTCTTCATTAATGCCATGCGTTCCATTGCCGATGAGGCGGAGAAGAATCCGGAATTGGTTCGCACCGCGCCGCACACAACACGTGTGGGCCGCATGGACGAAGTCGGCGCCGCCAGAAAACCTATTCTGCGTTGGAGACCAAAAGCCTCCAGCGAAGCCGCGGATTAACCCTCGCGAATTCACGCTAAATACTCAAAATAAGCGGTGATTCTACCGGGGACTACTTAGTGAGAAAAGCGAATCGTTGAAATTATCTGCTTGAAGACTTCATCGTACCCCGCGTAATCATTCGCCGGAGCAAAGCAAACAAAGTAAACCAATCCTTCCGGCCTCAGCACCGTCACAACCCACCGCGTCTCCTGCACGCCGAGCGTCGAGTCTGCGGCGAGCTTCATCGAAACCGCCGCTTGCCCATCCACCTGGATCGCCTCGCCCTCGCCCATAGTTTTCAAGGTGGGGTCTGCTGCCTTCAGATTCGCAAGCAACGCATCCGTTGCCAAAGTGAGCGTCGCGTTTCCTTCCGCTGAATTTGCGGAGAAAGTGTCCGTGGTAACGCCAACCGTCGTCACCGCGTGCCCGTCCGCATCTTTCATCAGCCGTCCCAGCGGAACCAATTTAATCGCATCGCCGTCACCCGATTGCTTCCAGCTTTCTGGATAGCGAATCGTGAATGAAATTCCTTCGTATTCGGTTGAGTCCGGAAAAGCAGCGGTCGCTGCGGCAGAAGGTGCGTTCGCCCCGCCCGAAGCAGGTGTCGAATTAGACGTCCCCGGCGCCCCCGCTGGGTTGTGCTCAATCGCCGCAGGATCTTTCGGCGCGTTGAATATCCCCTTTTGTCCCTTTACAGGAGCGGGCGGCAGCGAAATTATGTAGCGCCGGATCTCGCGGAACTCCGCCGAGTCCGTTTTGTAATTTTCCGGCTGGCCGCCCATGTTTTCGATTTCGTCGGTCACCTTGTCAATTCGGTGCGCGGGGATCGGGTGGTCGGAGAAAAATTCCGGCTTCCGCTTCCCTTTGCTTTCGGATTCAATCGTCTCGAAAAATTGCGCCATCGCGCGCGGGTCGTAACCGGCGTCATAAAGAATCTGCGTGCCGAGGATATCCGCCTGCCCTTCCGCAGTGCGCGAATATTTCAGGAACACGGCGCTCGCCGCGAGGTTTCCACCGACTTGTGTCGCGAGACTTGTCAGAATGCCTCCGCCGATGATCCCGCCCGCAATTCCCACCAGGTCGCTTCCCATTTCCTTCTTCGTCGCCTGGTTGGTGCCATGCCGCAACGCGACGTGCCCAATCTCATGCGCAATCACTCCGGCAAGCTGCGCCTCATCCCTCGATTCCTCAATCACGGCGCGGTTCACAAACACGAACCCGCCCGGCAGCGCGAACGCATTCAGCGCGTCGGAATTCACGCAATGAAATTCGTAGGGATATTTTGCGCCGGGCGCGAAACTGGCGAGTTTGCGGCCAAGCCTGTTCAAATAATCTTCCACGCGCGCGTCGTTCAACATCGGCAGCTTTGCTTCGGCTTCATCAGCAAGCTTTTGGCCCATGCGGATGTCGTCCGCGGTGGAGTACATATTGATGCCGGGTTTCAGTGGAGTACGATCGGCCCACGACGAAGGCGCAGTAAATGCCAGGCCCGCGGCAAGCGCCAGGGCTGTGGCGCGGCGCACCAGTAGGCTCCAGTTTGCCGCGCGAACTTGCCTCAAATGCATCAATCCTCCCAGAGACTGGGTGCTTCCCGAAAACTCTTGGTTCTCAATGCCTGGGCCTAATTCTACTGCACAACTTACGTCACTCGTTCAGATGACGCATCGGAGGCCGGGAATATGCCAGCCTCCGTGGGGATGCCAACAAGTATACCTAAGAATTGAACCCGAATGGACGAGAAAATACGCGCCAAATCGGCGCCCCACTTTTAGGACGAGCCTCTTACTGGCTCCTCAAGACTAGTACGCATTTAACCGTATGAAAGGATTGCCCGCCCTACACCTGCAGCACGATCTTGCCGAATTGCTCGCGCTTTTCGAGCAGCTCGTGAGCCTTCCTGCATTCCGCAAGCGGGAGCACGCGGTCAATGATCGGCCTGAGCTTCCCATCCAAAACGAGCTTCAGCACGGTGAACAATTCAGAGCGGCTGCCCATGAACGAGCCGAGCAGCGAGAGATTGCGAGTGAAGAGATACCGCAGATCAAACTTGCCGTTGTATCCCGTCGTCGCGCCGCAGGTCGCGAGCCGCCCATTATTCGCGAGGCTGAGCACGCTTTTTTCCCACGTTGCTTCGCCGACGTGCTCGAACACAACGTCAACGCCGCGCTTCCCCGTCAAGCGCTTGACCTCCTCAAGAATGTCCTGCTTGGAATGATTGATGATCTCATCCGCGCCAAGTTCGCGCGCCTTTGCAAGTTTTGCATCGCTTCCGGCCGTTGCGATCACTCGCGCGCCGGCAAGTTTCGCAATCTGAATTCCCGCTGTGCCGACGCCGCTTCCCGCCGCAAGAATCAGCACGTCCTCGCCCGGTTGCAAAGCGGCGCGCGTGATCAGCATGTGCCATGCCGTAAGAAAAACCACCGGGATCGCGGCGGCATCCTCGAATTTCATGTTCGCTGGAATGGGAATCAAATTCTGCGGAGGCGCCGAAACGTACTCTGCGCAGCCGCCATTCACGCGGTAGCCGAAGAGCGTGTATTCGCGGCAGCGGTTATCGGCTCCCGCGGCGCAAGCCTGGCAGTGTCCGCAGGAAAGTCCCGGCGCGAGAAGAACTCGTTCACCCGCGCGCACGCCGGAAACAAGATTTCCAACACGCGCGACTTCTCCGGCAATGTCGCTCCCCAGGACGTGCGGGAATGCGAGATGCAGTCCGGGGAGCCCCCGCCGGACCCACAGATCAAGATGGTTCAGCGCCACGGCACGGACTCGCACCAGCACTTTATTCGGCGCCATCTCAGGCTCCGGAAGCTCCATCTGCTGAAGAACTTCCGGCCCGCCATGCTGATTAATTGCGACCGCTTTCATCCCGCGCTCCCGGACACTACACCAATCGCCGGCGGCTACGCTAGCACCCACACTTACAAAGTGTCCAGACGCGATTGGACTTTGGCCGAATGGTCAGCGACCTCCGGCAAATATTTTCCGCCTGTAGTCGTGCTAGGATCAATGCACATGGCGCAACGCAGAATCACTGTCTTCTTCTATGGGTTGTTCATGGACGAGCAGCTCTTGCGCGGTAAGGGCGTTGAACCCGCCAATGTCCGGCAAGCGTGCGTTCCCGGATTTGCTCTTCGTATAGGAAATCGAGCTACATTGATCACCGATCCAGCCGCGTCTGCATATGGAATCCTGATGGAGCTTTCGCACCAGGAGATCGATCAACTGTATTCCGAGGCCAGCGTCAGGGCCTATCTTCCAGAAGCCGTGCTGGCGCAACTCGCTAATGGGTCTTTTATTCCAGCCATGTGTTTCAATCTTGCTGTTCCGCCGGGCCCAGAAGAAGCGAATGCGGAGTACGCAACCAAGCTGCGTGATCTCGCCCAACGTCTGAAATTGCCCGCCGAGTACGTCAAAAACATTCGGTAGCGTTGACACTACTCCGCCAGCGCCGTACCCTATTTTCAGGGCTCTCTCTCAATTCTTATGGACCTATTCGAGGAAATCGTTCGCTTGCGGCGCGCCGGACGGCGCGGGGCTCTCGCTACCATCGTGCACACCAATGGCTCGATCCCAAGCTACGAAAGTTCGCGGATGCTGGTGCGCGAAGACGGTTCCATCGCTGGGACGATCGGCGGCGGATGCGTCGAAGCGGATGTTTGGGCCGCCGCGAAGGAAGTGATGAAGCAGGAAGCGCCGCGCAAGATGGTGTTCAATCTGAATCACGAGGCCAGCTACGATAACGGGTTGATTTGTGGCGGCACGCTGGAGGTTTTTGTGGAGCCGATTCTTCCACAGCCGGCGCTCTACATTTTCGGCGGAGGGCACGTCTCCATGGCGCTCGCGCTGGCGGCGCACACGGCGGGATTTGCCATCGGCGTTGTGGACGACCGCGAAACATTCGCAAACAAAGAACGCTTCCCGATGGCGGGAGATGTTTACACGACCTACGAAGAAGCGTTTGAAAAACTGAAGCCCGGCGCATCAAGCTATCTGGTAATTGTCACGCGCGGGCATCGCGACGATATGCGCGTGCTGCAATGGGCCGCGCGAACCGATGCGCGCTACATCGGGATGATCGGCAGCAAGCGCAAAGTGCTCAGCGTTTATGAAGCGCTCGAACGCGAAGGTATCCCTATAGAGAAACTCGCGCGCGTCCATGCGCCGGTAGGACTGGAGATTGGAGCCCTGACGCCGGAGGAGATCGCCATCAGCATCACCGCGGAATTGATTGCCATACGCCGCAACGCGAAGGGGCTCGCGCACAAAGCCGTGCACGCGTTGCGCGAAGCAGAAACTGCGGGAGGTTGAGTAAACTTTGCTCGCCGCCGTCATTCTCGCTGGTGGAGAGTCGCGGCGCATGGGCTCGCCCAAAGCTCTTCTCACTTACAATGAGCGCACATTCGTTGACCATCTCCTCGAAGTAACGCGCCACCCGAAGATTGGGATGCAACGGATCGTCCTCGGCGCCGGCGCGGAGCAAATCCGCGAGCGTCTAAACCTCGATCCCGTGCTTGTGGTTGCAAATCCCGATTGGGAGAAGGGGCAGCTCTCTTCGATTCAGGCGGCCATTCGTTCGTTCGCAGGCACGCCGGTCAACGGAATTCTTTTTTGCCTTGTGGACCACCCGCTCATCACTTCCGCACTCGTCAATGATCTAATCGAAGCGTTTTACCGCGGCGGGAAATCCATCGTGCTGCCGGTATTCCAGGGCCGCCGCGGCCACCCGGTGATTTTTGCGAAATCGCTCTTCGACGAATTGCTTGCCGCGCCTGCTGAAAAAGGGGCGCGCGCAGTCGTGTGGAACCATCCGGATGAAGTGGAAGAAGTGCCGACCGAAGAGCAGGGCGCCGTGCTAAATCTCAACGATCCCGAAGCATTCCGAAACGCCACGGGAGGATCATGATTCCTTGCCGTCAGGCAGCTGAGATTTTTTCGAGCAGCGCGGTCAATGCGTCGCAGGCGAGTTGCGCAGCGTGAAACGTAGCAGCAGGCAAGCCCCCCAAATCAGCCGAAATGTCCGTGGGAGATATATTCTTTAAATCGGCTGGAGACTTCCCCTGCATGCGGTCCGTGAGCGCGGACCCGCAGGCGATGGACGTCACGCAACCGCGCGCAAGAAACTGCGCGACCTTCACCCGACCGTCCATCATCTGCGCGGAAAGCTGCAAAGTGTCGCCGCAAACCGGGTTGCTCACTTCCGCGGAATAATCCGCGCATTCCATTTCGCCCGCATGCCGCGGGTTCTTAAAGTGCTGCAATACGGCGTCGGTGTACATGCCGTAAGTATCGCAGTACTCAAGGCCTTGTGCAATCGCATCCAACCCGCAACGCAGCTTTAGAATCTCATTGATGAATGCTGCTCGCAGGCGCATGATGATTGTTTACTAAGAAAAGGGGTCAGAATCATCGCTGACAATCCAACCAACGGAGCCTTAAAGCCCGATATGCTTGTTCACCCGCTCGCATCCATTCATAGACATACATTTGCTCGCATTGTAGCGGTAATAGCGGCTGCGGCGATTGCCGCCACCTGCGGTGCGCAGCCCGCCGCCGATCCACAGGCCGAGCTGTTGCTGGGCACCATGCAGCAGGAACTGACACGCGCACAAGGCTCGCTTGGGAAGCTGGATCCCGCGCCCTACTTCATCAGCTACGCAATCTTTGACGAGCAAACCATCGCCATCACCGCGCAGGACGGCGCGCTGGTAAATTCCATCTCGAGCGCCGCGCGGCGCGCGGACGTAACCATGCACGTCGGTACGCCCGCGCTCGACAACACGCACGACCAAGGGCGCGAGTCTGGCATCAATTCCCTGCCGCTCCCGCTCGGAAATGACGGCGACGCCATTGCGCGCAGCCTCTGGCTGCTCACTTACAACGAATACCGGCAGGCCTCTGGCGCGTTTCTTCAGGTAAAAACGCAGAACGCGGTGCAGTCTGAAGAGGAAGACAAGTCGGCGGATTTTTCCACCGAGACGTCTCATCAAGATGTCCTCCCGCCCGGCCCTCCCGCCGCCATTCATCAGAAGGAATGGGAAGACCGCGTGCGCGCGTACTCAGCCGAATTCAAGAAATTTCCATTCATCTATAACTCCGTCGCTTCGCTCACATTCGAGCAGGGTACGGAGTACATGGTTTCAACGGATGGCACGCGTCTTTCCGAACCCGGCCATCAAGCGCGGCTCGTTCTGGAAGCTGAAACGCGCGCCGACGACGGCATGGATCTGCTGCGCGTGGAAACTTTCGAGGCTTCGACGCCGGAGCAATTTCCTCCCGCCCCGGAAATTTCCACAAAGATAGAAAAAATGGCCGCTGACTTAAAAGCTCTCCGCGCCGCGCCGGTCGCAGATCCCTACGACGGCCCTGCTTTGCTTTCCGGACGCGCTACCGCCGTTTTCTTCCATGAAGTGCTTGGACATCGTTTGGAAGGCCATCGCCAGCGCGGCGAAGAAGAAGGCCAGACGTTTACGAAGAAAGTCGGCCAAGCCATACTTCCGAGTTTTCTGAGCGTCGCCGATGATCCCACGTTGAAGACCCTTAATGGGGTGCACCTTGCCGGCACCTACGCATTTGACGATGAAGGGACTCCTGCCGAGCGCGTGGAGATGATTCAGAACGGCATCCTGAAGAATTTCCTTATGTCGCGAATTCCCATCGCGAATTTCAGCCACTCAAATGGCCACGGCCGCCGCCAGGCGGGCCGGATGGCAACGGGCCGACAGGGCAATTTAGTCGTTACCTCGACGAACACCTTGCCCACGGCCGACTTGCGCAAGAGATTTATCGAAGAAATTAAAAAACAGGGAAAGCCTTACGGACTTTATTTTGAAGATGTCGAAGGCGGCTTCACGCTCACGCAGCGCGAACTTCCCCAGGCGTTCCAGGTCCTGCCGATCATCGTCTGGCGCGTCTATCCCGATGGGCGGCCCGATGAACTCGTCCGTGGCGTGGACATCGTTGGAACTCCGCTGTCTGCGCTTGAACGGATTATTGTCACGGGAGACAAGACAGAAATATTCAACGGTGTGTGCGGCGCGGAGTCCGGCTATGTGCCGGTCTCGGCTGCTGCGCCTGCAATGCTGTTCTCGGAAATGGAAGTCCAGAAATCCTCCCATGGACGCGACCGGCCTCCCATTCTGCCGCCGCCGGGAGATGAAGCAGGCGGAAAAATCCCGGGTCACGCGGGAGGCGTGCGATGAATTCCCTGCCCCGGCGCGCGTTACAAATAAAATTTCTTCGCTCCGTCTCCCTGGGTGTCGTTCTTGCCTGTGCAATCGTTCCATCCACAATGGCGCAGTCCTTCTCCACGACTCTACCTGAGCGGGGCTTCGCGCAGGCCACTGCCGCTGAAACAGATCCAATCCTGCAGGCGATGCGCGCCGAGTTAAATCGGTCTCGAGATCAACTCAAGATGGACAATGTCGCCAAACCCTATTACATCGAATACCGGATCACCGACCGCGACATTTACGAAGCGGACGCTGAGTTCGGCTCGCTGCGTTATGGCCAGCGCGTCCACCAACGCGTGCTGCGCGCGGTTGTGCGCATCGGCGATTACAAACAGGACAGCTACTTTGGCATGGGTCAGGGCGCTGCCGAACAAGTGACTGTCGAAGACGACATCTACGCTTTGCGCCACTCACTCTGGCTGCTTACCGACTCAGCTTACAAGCGCGCCGGCGAAGCGCTCGCTTCAAAGCAGGCCATGCTGAAGGAACTCACGCCGGACCAGAATGTTGAAGACTTCGCCCACGCGCCGGCGGTGATCGCGGTGGATCCCACCGTGCGCCTGCAATTGGACCAGGCGCGCACGGACCACATGTTGCAGGCCGCGACCGCGGTTTATGTGGAGGACCCGGATCTGCAGGTCCTTGACGCAGCGGCGACATTCATCGCCAAAAACGAATACTTCATCAACAGCGAAGGCACGGTCACGCGGCACGGCGAATCTAATTATCAGATTGGATTATCCGGCGTCACACAGGCGAAAGATGGCATGCAACTCCTGCGCACGCCTGCGTGGGTCTTTGCACGTGCTGAAGAATTGCCCACCGAAGCCAAGCTCATTGCTGACGCGCACGAACTCGTCAAGACGCTGAAGACGCTTCGCGATGCTCCCGTTGTGGAAGAGGAATATCGCGGGCCCGTTTTGCTTTCCAACGATGCCGCAAGCGACGTCCTCGCCACACTCATTGGTGACAACCTCGGCGCGCGCAAGCCGCCGCCGGGGCGCAGCGGACGCACCATCGGCCAATTTTCATCCGCCTATAAGACGCGAGTTCTCCCGCCATTCATTACCGTTGTTGACGATCCAACGCAATCCACATATCAGGGGCAAAGCCTCGTGGGAAGTTATCGCTATGACGACGAAGGCGTGCGCGTCGCTCCCGTAACTGTGATTGAAAAGGGCCAGCTCGTAAATTATCTGACCACGCGCCAGCCGATTCAAGATTACTCCGCCTCGAATGGACACGCCTTGGCCGCGTACGGCCAGCCACCCGCGCCTCATTTCGGAGTTCTCACGCTCACAAGTTCCGAAGCCGTGTCGCCGGAAGCGTTGAAGCAGCGGCTCATTCAGATGTGCAAGGATCAGGGCAAGCCGTATGGCTACCGCGTAGAAACACTTGGGGGTCTTACCTCGCCGCGATTGCTCTACCGCGTGTGGGCAAGCGACGGTCATGAAGAACTCGTTCGCGGCGCTTTGCTCAGCGAACTGGATATCCGCGGCCTGCGCAATGACCTCATCGCAGTCGGCAATGACATGTTCGTGAGCAACCGCACCGGTCAGGTGGCGGGCACGGTGATCACCCCCTCGATGCTTTTCGACGAATTGGAAATCCGCCGTGACGATCGCGCCAAGTCCAAGCTTCCGGAATATCCTGCGCCGCCGCTGACCGGCGCTGCGCAGCACTGACCGAATCCGGGTCTTGCGGATGGCTTCAACGAATACGCGGCAACGCATTCCGAATCGCATTCAAAGTCACAATCAACCTCGCATCGTTTCTCTCGCGCCGAGCGCGACTTCAATCCTGGTCGCAATTGGCGCGCGAAAACTTCTTGTCGGAGTATCCAAATGGTGTCCTGACGTTGCTCCGGAAGTTGCCGAGCTTCCTCGCGTTGGCGACTGCTGGTCGCTCGATCCCGAAAGCGTTGTCAGCCTCAAGCCGACTCTTGTGATCGGCTCCGTGCCCTACAAGCAGGAAACCGTCGCGAAGCTGCTCGAGTATCCTCTTACATTCCTCGCGATGAATCCGCGCTCGCTCGCGGATGTGGAAGCCGACATCAATCTGCTTGGCGCAATCGCGGGCCGCTCCGCCGCGGCGCGAAAACTCGTTGCAACCATGCGCGCGGAATATTCGGCGATACGCAAACAAGCGAGCCGCGCGCTTCGCTCCGCAAATGGCAAACGCCCGCGCGTCTATTGCGAGGCGTGGCCGCATCCGCGCATCGCCTCCCCGCCCTGGGTTGCCGAGCTTGTAGAAATCGCCGGCGGAACGATGGCTGTGCCCGCCGGAAAGCGCGTTTCTGACGCGCAAGTCGCCGAAGCGCATCCGGAGGTTATCATCCTCGCCTGGGCCGCCTCGGGCGGGAAATCCGATCCGCAGCAGGCGCTCGATGTTGCCGCATGGCAAAACGTCCCGGCCATCCACAACCGCCGGGTGTTCACCATCAGCGATGAATTGCTCAACACGCCCGGCCCGCCGCTCGTTGCCGGAGCGCGCGAAATCTTCCGCCTGATCCATCCGCCCGCGCCTCCTCCCCCTCGAAGCAAGCGGAAGCGCCAATGAAAACTGTCGTCGCGGGGATCATCGTGCGCGATTCCCGCGTGCTGATTTGCCAGCGGAAGCGCGGCGGCTCGTTCCCGCTGAAATGGGAATTTCCCGGCGGAAAGGTCGAGCCCGGCGAGGATCTGCGCGCGGCGCTCGTCCGCGAGCTGGCCGAAGAACTCGGAATCCGCGCCGTGATCGGCCGCGAAATCTGGCGCACCACCTACCACTACCCCGGCAAGCCCGAGCCGCTTCTTGTCGTTTTCAACCTCGCCGATGCCGGCGCCCAAATGCCCAAAATGGACCCGCAATCCTTCGAGCAGATCGCCTGGGTCGCTCCCGCGGAGCTGGCCACCTACGACTTCCTTCCCGCCAACGCCGAATTGATCGCCAAGCTCGTAAGTCGTGCCCTGTCAATCACATAGCTCCCTCACGCATCTGCGGCGCCCATGCCGCAAACGAGACCTCACCGGTAATCTTTTCGCCTCCAAAGCCCAAAAATAACCCAAATTTAACCTGTTCAACAGGTTGAACAACGCATTTCCCTGTGCTATATTGTTCAGGAGCCAATTTAATCCACCGTTTGGGTTGTCGGACAAGGAGAACTCTGCATGGCATCGAAAGCGAATCGGGCGGTTTCCGCGCCCGACACGGCCAAGTCTAATTATTCCAAGGATCTGCTTCTCAGCCTTTATCGAATGATGGTCAAGTGCCGCCTGTGCGACGAAAAGGCGCGCATCCTTTTCCGCCAGGGCAAGTACGGCGGAAATTTCTACTCCGCGGTCGGACAGGAAGCCACCGAAGTCGGCGCGGCCTACAGCCTCCGCGAAGACGACTGGATCGCCCCCTCGCACCGCGATTGGACCTCGAACATTATCAAGGGCGCGCCGCTGAAGTATTGCTTCGCGCAACTCTTCGCGAAGTCCGACAGCCCCGACCGCGGCCGTTCCTCTCCCGCGCACATGGGCTACCCAGCGCTGAACGTCATCACGCCCGCCAGCTCGATTGCCGGCCAGTTGAATGTTGGCACGGGCGTCGCGTTTGGCCTCAAGCGCCTCGGCAAAGACAGCATCGTCGTCTCCTTCTTCGGCGACGGCGCCACCAGCATCGGCGGCTTCCACGAAGCGCTGAATTTTGCCGGCGTCCACAAGCTGCCCATCGTTTACGTTTGCCAGAATAATTTGTGGGCGGAATCCGTGCCGCTCCGTTTGCAAACCGCGGTGAAGGATCTCTCCGTCAAGGCGCACTCCTACGGTTTCCCCGGCGTCAGCGTGGACGGCAATGACGTGCTCGCCGTTTACGACGCCATGTCCAAGGCCATTGTCCGCGCGCGTTCCGGCGAAGGCCCCACGCTCATCGAGTGCAAAACCTATCGCTGGTACGGCCATTCCGAAATCGATCCCGCGAAATACCGCACGAAAGACGAAGTGGAATCCTGGCGCAGGAAAGACCCGATTCCGCGCATGGAAAAATATCTGGTGGATCGCAAGCTGCTCGCCGACGAACAGAAAAAGCAGATTGCCGCTGAAATCATCGTCGAAATGGACGAGGCAATTGCATTCGCCGAAGCCAGCCCATATCCCGACACCAGTGAAGCGCCCAATTTCGTATGGGCCGCGGAGAACTGACGAACCATGCCACGCACAATTTCTTTCATTGAAGCAATCATTGAAGCGCTCGACCAGGAAATGGGCCGCGACCAGCGCGTATTCCTCCTCGGCGAAGACATCGGCCCCTCCGGCGGAGTCTTCGGCGCCACCGCCGGCCTCTTCAACAAATATGGCGAAGACCGCGTCCTCGACACGCCTCTCGCCGAAGGCATCATCATCGCGGCGGCCATCGGCTCCTCGATGGTCGGCCTGCGCCCGATTCCAGAAATCCAGTTTACGGATTTCATCACGCCCGCCATGGACCAACTCGTCCAGCAAGCCTCCAAGCTGCATTACCGCAGCGCGGGCGGCTTCTCCTGCCCAATCACTGTCCGTATTTGCTGCGGCGGCGGCACGGGCGCGGGTTTGTATCACTCGCAGGAAAACGCCGCGTGGTTCGTCCACGAGCCGGGCCTGAAAGTCGTGATGCCCTCGAATCCGTATGACGCAAAGGGTTTGCTCACCGCCGCGATTCGCGATCCGAACCCGGTCCTTTTCTTCGAGCACAAAAAACTTTATCGCACCATCAAGGGCGAAGTTCCCGAAGAACAATACGCCGTGCCAATCGGCAAGGCCGCCGTGCGCCGCGTCGGTACGGACATGACCATCCTCACCTACGGCTACATGACTCACGTGGCCATGGAAAGCGCCGAAGCGATGGCCAAGGAAGGCGTGGACGCGGAAGTCGTCGAGCTGCGCACGCTCTCGCCGATGGACAAGGAAACCATCCTCGAGTCCGTCAAGAAAACCAACAAGTGCCTCATCGTCCACGAAGATAAAAAGACGATGGGCATCGGCGCGGAACTCGCCGCCATCGTCAGCGACGAAGCCTTCGAGTATCTCGATGGCCCCGTCATGCGCGTAACAGGGCCGGACATTCCGCCCATGCCGTTCAGTCCGCCGCTCCAGAAGTATTATCTGGTGGATGTTGGCAAGGTCAGCGCGGCCATGACCGAGCTCGCCGCGTACTGATCTCTAGCCGCTAGCCACTCGCCCCCTGCTGTGTGTCATTCTGAGCGGAGCGAAGAATCTCTCTTCTCCCCTGCCCGTCATCACGAGCCGCCCCGCAGCCGTGAGGATATCCCGACGTGCTGTTTACGTGGGGGGTTTTCCGCCCTCGGGTGCCCCGTGCCTGCCCGTCGTGGCGGGTTCGTCCCATCAGTAACGGGCGAACGTGGGGTTTTTGGTTTTCTCCTCTCACGTACGCAGCTTCCATTTTGAATCTGCTACCCCACCCCGCTCCATGTTACTACTCGTTGACTCACTCGGTGTTATCATCTCCACTTGTACAGATGAAAGACAACATCTCAGGAAAGACTGACCCACCTGCTCTGATGTCATTGGGGACGCATGATTGAGAGCCGCAAAGAGGGACGATGGTGAATCGAGGATCTGAGTGGCGGCGCTGGGAACCTCACATCCACGCACCCGGAACCGTTCTGAACGACCAATTCGGAGGGAGCGACCCTTGGGCGAACTATCTCACCGCGCTGGAAACCGCGACGCCCAAGATTGAAGCGATTGCTGTAACCGACTATTACGTCACCGACACGTACGAAGAGGCGCTCCGGCAACATGACGCCGGACGCCTTCCCAACGTTCATCTCATTTTCCCGAATATCGAAGTGAGGCTCGACGTCGCGGCCAAGTCAGGCTTCGTGAACCTCCATCTCTTAGTCAGTCCGGAAGACCCGAATCATCTCCTCGAGGTCCGTCGCATCCTTACACGACTCCAATTTGATGCGCATGGCGACTGCTTCGATTGTACTCGCGACGAACTGATCCGACTTGGCAAGCGCGCCGACCCTACAAAAACAGACGATCAATCCGCGCTCGCGCACGGCGCTACGCAGTTCAAGGTTAATTTCAGCCAACTGCGGGATGTCTTCAGCGGGAGCGACTGGGCGAAGAAGAATATCCTGATCGCCGTGGCTGGCGGCACTGACGACGGGACCTCGGGTGTGCGTCAGGCCGCCGACGCAACAGTGCGACAGGAGATAGAAGGGTTCTCTCACATCATATTCGCGAGCAGTCAAGCGCAACGCGAGTTCTGGCTCGGCCAGCGCTCTGCCACCATTGATGAGCTGCGAGCGCGGTACAACGGCTGTAAACCCTGTCTGCACGGCAGCGACGCTCACGACCAGTTGGCAACCGGCCAGCCAGTTGGTGACCGCTTCTCTTGGATCAAAGGCGCGCTTACTTTCGACGCACTACGTCAGGCATGTATAGATCCTGGCGGTCGCGCGTATGTCGGAGAAGAGCCGCCGCACCGAGCTATGCCGTCGCAAGTCATATCCCAAGTCGAGATAACTCAAGCCCCTTGGGCAGTCACTCCGGCGATACCTCTCAATTCCGGTCTAGTTGCAATCGTGGGTGCGCGCGGATCGGGAAAGACTGCCTTGACGGATGTAATTGCGGCTGGCTGCGACGCGATCACCTCAGATTCCTGGAACACTGACGAAAATATTAGCCCCTCGTTCTTGGTGCGAGCGCGGCCGTTAATCGGCAGCGCCGAAGTGACGTTGACATGGGGTGGCGGCGATACAGTTACTCGCGCACTAGATGGCCATGATGCGAGCGGACCGTCAGCGTATCCCCGTGCCCGCTATCTTTCGCAGCAATTCGTCGAGGAGTTGTGTTCTTCGACGGGAGCGTCGGAAGGGTTGATCCAGGAGATTGAGCGCGTCATTTTCGAGGCGCACCCGGAAGATCGACGCGAATGGGCCGCGAACTTCGCCGAGCTTCTTGAGTCCCAGACAACGCGGTTCCAGCAATCACGCCAGCGAGAGGCAGAGGCAATCGCATCCATTTCCGAGCAGATCGCAGAGGAATTTGAGAAAGAGGCTGCTGTCTCGACGTTGAACCTCCAAACTACGCAGAAGCGAAACTTGATCGCGGGGTATAACACTGACCTTTCCAAATTAGTCACCAAAGGCACACCAGAGCAAGCGAAGCGCCATGCAGAGCTGAGCCAAGCGGCACAGCTACTAAATGCGAAGATACAGGACTTCGGCAACCAGCGTCGCACCTTTCTCACCATGCAGGATGAGGTCAAGAACATGCGCGCAACTAAAGCGCCCGTGATGCTACGGGAAATACAGGCGCGACACCCGTTGAGCGGACTTAGCGCCGCGCAATGGGATGAATTCCTGCTTGTCTACAAGGGAGATGTTGACAAGGCGCTATCAAGCTACATTGCCTGGGCCGACGAAGAGATTGGGAAGATCAACGGTGCACCGCCGCCGCCCGGCGATCCAATGGTTCCACTGATTGCCGATGGGGAAGACTTAACGACGGTAAACCTCACAACAATCAAAGCTGAGATGGCGCGTCTCGAGCAGTTCATTAGCGCGGACAAGATCATTCGTAATCAATATGTTGCACTGTCCTCGCGTATTGCTCTGGAGAACAACGCGCTTAAAGCTCTTGAAAAGCGTCTTACGGATGCCCAGGGTGCGGCCGCACGTCGAAAAGCTCTCCAATCCGAGCGCGATGCCTCTTACGGCCGGGTGTTCGACGCGATCATCAGTGAACAGAACGTGCTTGTAGATCTATACGCGCCGTTGATGGCGCGGCTTTCCAATTCATCAGGCACATTACAAAAGCTCAGCTTTTCAGTCTCCCGCGTTGTTGATGCGAAAGCCTGGGCCGAGTTCGCTGAAGACAAACTCATAGATTGTCGAAAGAGCGGACCCTTTTCTGGCCGCGGGTCACTAACTTCGCTTGCAAATTCTGACCTCAAGCGGGCTTGGGAGACCGGAAGCGCGATTCAGATCCAAGCAGCGATGGCTGATTTCATTGCGAAGTATTCGAAGGAACTACTCAAGCACGCACCCTATGTCCCCACACAGACGCTGGAGTTCCGCACTTGGTTAAAACAGTTTGCAAAGTGGTTGTTCAGCACGGATCACATCGCCGTTCGATACGAAATCGCCTACGATTGCGTCGACATTCGTAAGCTGTCGCCCGGCACGCGAGGCATTGTATTACTGCTGCTATATCTTGCGCTTGATGACGCCGATGATCGCCCATTGATAATCGATCAGCCAGAAGAGAATTTGGATCCTAAATCGGTGTTTGACGAACTCGTATCGCTGTTCATCACGGCCAAGGCTAAACGCCAAGTGATAATCGTCACTCACAATGCAAACCTGGTGATAAACACGGATGCAGATCAGATCATCATTGCCGATGCTGGCTCGCACCCAACCGGGGGCCTGCCTCCAATTACCTATGCTGCTGGGGGCCTGGAAGACGCGAATATTCGAAAAGGGGTGTGCGATATCCTCGAAGGTGGCGAAGAGGCATTCCGCGAACGTGCGCGGCGCCTTCGGGTGCATCTCGATCGATAGCAACCGGAGAGCCACCTTGAGCCTAAGCAGGTGCCGTCATCGATTATCCGTGAGTTTTCTGCCGTCGATGGAGGATTCCGCGAGGCTCTTGAACCCAAGCCCCAGAATCGACAGACAAAGCCCCAAAAGAACTCATGACCTCTTTACTAGGCGACGGGCCCTACAGTCCCATTGCCTCCCGCAACTGACGGACTACCACGTCAAGCCCTTTGCTTGAGTCTGCAGAGACTAGGCCTGACAACATCGGCGACTTGGCCTTAACTTCTTCGAGCGTGACCTTGTGCCAGACAGGAAGAACCACCTTGGTTCCGGCAATCTCCTTACTGATGAGTCCGTCAAGTTCACGCTGTGGCCAGTTTTTCTCGAAGAAGTGTTTGCTTAGCACGACGACTCCAAATCGGGAATTCGCAAGCCCATCGTCAATTTTTCTTCTCAAACTGTCGCCAACCTTGATAGATGTCTCGTCGTACCAAACCGAGAGCCCTGTTTCGGCGAGGGAATTGGCAAGGCCCCGAACGAAGTCCTCCTTATCCTCGCTTGCGTGACAAATGAATACGTCCCATTTCTTACCAAGCCCAGCGGCATAAGCGCCTACTGCCTTCTTCTCTTTCAAAATGGTTTCGTCGCGCCGGATTCCCAAATCGCGCCTCAATCCGACCATTATTCGATCAACCCCCCGTACTATTTGATCCGTGAGGGCCTTATCTAGATTTGGTGGAGCCGCTTGACCGCCGAGGGCCTGATGGGTGACATTTCCGATCATGCCAACTGCATTGTGTTGCCCCTGATGAGCGAACTGCATAACTTCATCAGTGATCTCATTAAGAGCGGTGTCATCGAATGGCAGACCGGACAGTTCATATGCCCTGAGGAGGCTCTCGGACCTTGCTTGAGTTAGAAGATCAATTTGATTAATGAGAACTTGTGCCTGCGCGTTGAGATAGGGACCAGACGCAACCATATTCCGCTCGGAAAAGTCTCTCCGAACCTTCAAGGTTTCTGATTGCACTCTTTCTAATATCTCCTCGCGGCTTTTCTGAAATAGTCGCTCCGCATAGCGACGTCCAATTTCATCGAGTGGCATTCAGCCATTATATTCTCAAGTACACAAACGCGGAACTGAAAGGTAGCGTGTCCTTTGCGGTCCTGGTCTATACAAGGGCTGGTGGTTTCGACTTGATTCTAGAGTTGCCTCTAGCCCTGCCCCCATTCGAACACTCATTCGAACAGGTTTCGTAGCAAATCTTCCCAGAATTCCTAAATAATTCTCTTGACATTAGATTACTCTTGTTGTATCATCCCCCATGAATTCGTCGCCTCACTCCCCCACCCGAAATGCGATCCCGCGTAACCCCTTTAGGCGCACACTCTTGCAGCCGGTGCTGCACAACATTAGTGCAATCGCGCCCGTAACTCATTTCGATGCAATCACTTACCAGCCAAATCGCCGAAAATCCCGTAAGTCCCTTAGGCGCTTACTCTTGCCGCTCTTCGTTCCTGTAACTCCTTTAGGCGCACACTCTTACAAAAAGATGGGGGGTACCCCCTCCCCCCAAGAGATCTCTCGCCTCGAGACCCTAACTACATGTGTTATGTACCACTTACAGACTTCTCGCATATCGCGCCAAAAAACGCCCAATGTTTTCTACCGCTTACAGACACCCGTTCCCGTAACTACCTTTATTTTCACCCACTTAGGAAAAAAGGGGGAGGGGGTAGAGCCGACACTCTTGTCGGCTTGGTTTCATCCATCACGTTCAATTCAGGACCAAGCAAGCCGACAAGAGTGTCGGCTCTACTTAAGCGCGATACAAGATCTAAGCCGACAGGAGTGTCGGCTTTACCATGACTTACTATGAACGCAATCTGCCGCATTGGCACCCGGAAGGCCGATCCATATTTATCACTTGGCGGCTACACGGCTCCCTGCCCGGCCAATTCGCAAAAGATCTTCAGAAGCTTCGGACAAGTCCCGGGAAAAAGTTCCTTGCGGCTGACAAATACTTGGACGTTGCGGCTACCGGACCGCGCTGGCTGAGCGATCCCGTAATCGCACGTTGCGTGGCCGAAACGTTAGTTCGGGGAGCGGAGATGGGGCATTATGTTTTGCACGCTTATGTCGTGATGCCGAATCATGTGCACGTCTTGCTGGATCCGCTCCGCCCGCTGATTCGTATTACTGCGACGGTTAAAGGCGTGTCTGCGCACGATGCGAACGAGATTTTGGGCCGTACAGGCAACCCCTTCTGGCAGCATGAATCCTTCGATCATTGGGTTCGCAACTCTGCGCAGTTTGAGAAAATCAAAATGTACATAGAGAACAATCCTGTGAAGGCGGGGCTGGCGAAGTCTCCTGGAGAGTGGCGATGGTCAAGCGCATACAAAGCCTAGTAAAGCCGACACTCTTGTCGGCTGGTTTGGTAGAGCCGACACTCCTGTCGGCTTGGGTTTCGGCAAATTTAGTTCGGCGTCACGCAGAAAACGTCGCCAAGCAAGCCGACAAGAGTGTCGGCTCTACCTACGTCAACAAACGCCCGCCATCCACCGCGAGGATCTGGCCGGTGATGAAGTCGGACTCGACGAGGAAGGCGACGGCTTCGGCGATGTCGCTTCCCTTCCCGGTGCGCTTCAGCGGCGCGCGGCGGATGAAATCGGATTCGAGTTCCGCGGCGTCGCCTTCAAACGTGATCGTGCCGGGCGCGACGGCGTTCACCGTAATTTCCGGCGCCAGCGCGCGCGCCATGCAGCGCGTCAACTGGATTACGCCCGCTTTGGAGACGCAGTAGTGAGTGTAGCCGGGCCACGCGAGCAGCCCGCCGAGCGACGCGAGATTCACGATGCGTCCGCGGCCGCCGGCGCGCAGCAAAGGCGCGGCGATTTGCGAGCAAAGAAATTGTGAGGTGAGATTTGTGGCCAGGATGCCGCTCCACTGCTCGTCGGTAATCTGCTCGAACGGCACGCCCTGAAACATTCCGGCGTTGTTCACCAGAATGTCGAGGCGGCCGAACGCCGCTTCCGTCTGCGCGATCATTTGTTTCACTTCCGCGCGGACGGAAACATTTGCCTGAATCGCTTTTGCGCGGCGGCCAAGTTTCACGATCTCGGCCGCGACTTGTTCGGCTTCGTCGCGCGACCCGCGATAGTTCACCGCGACGTCGGCGCCGCGCGCGGCCAGTTCGAGCGCGATGCTTCGCCCGATGCGTTTTGCAGCGCCGGTGACCAGCGCCACGCGGCCCGCGAGCATTTGGTCTGTTGCCAAGGCGTTGCCTCCAAAGCGACTGACGCTGCTAACGTGCGATTACCTGCATCACAGATACGGCTGAGTATCTATCATAATGCAGGGGAAAGAGAGAAACGGCACGCTGCTAGGAACAGCAACGACCATGCGATGTCAAACCCCAGGCCGACAGGAGTGTCGGCTCTACCGGAGGCGACGCTACATGAAGCAGCGCGGCTCCTGATAGAATTGCCTCTCTTGCGCAAGAATTGATGCACTGGAATTCGGAGGCCACATGAAACTCGACCTGCTCGCAATCGCCGCGCATCCCGATGACGTCGAGCTGACCTGCGGCGGCACGCTCATCAAGATGGCCGCGCGCGGGTACAAGACCGGCATTCTGGATCTGACCGAAGGCGAAATGGGCACGCGCGGAACGCCCGAGACGCGCCACCGCGAAGCGATGGCCGCCGCGCGAATTCTGGGAGTGAAGGTGCGAGACAATGTCGGGCTGCGCGATTCTGGCCTTGCCGTCACGCAGGTGCAGAAGCTGGCCATCGCGCAGCACATCCGGCACCTTCGCCCGCACGCGGTGATTCTTCCCTACTGGAAGGGCCGCCATCCTGACCACTACACCACCGGGCGGCTGGCGTATGAGGCTTGCTTCCTCGCCGGCCTGAAACGGCTTCCCATCGCGGGCGAGCCGTTCCGCCCGTTTAAGGTGCTCTACACGACTTTTGATTTTCACATGCGCCCCAGTTTCATTGTTGACATCACGAAGGAGTATCCGCGAAGGCAGAAAGCTGTGCTGGCCTTCCGCTCGCAATTCCGTCCGCCAAAGAGCGAATTGAAGGCGCTGAAGAAAGTGCACTTGCCGCTGGACCAGCTCAACGAGCGCGTGGAGACGATGGCGCGCTATTACGGCAATTTGATCGGGGTGAAGTACGGCGAGGCGTTCCTGGTGCGCGAAGTGATGCAGGCGGATGACGTCGTAAAAATGCCCGTCCGCTCAATGTAGCGGGTCGGGCTGGCTAGCCGGCTTCAAATGTTTGCGTTGGCGAATAGCCGGGAAGCGTGGGGCCTTCGGCGGATCGGGTCACCTTCACACGCACGGGTTTTGCGTTGTCGTCTTTTGTCGGACGCAAAATCGCGAAAGTTGCCAGCGCTTCGGCGTAAATCCGCGTGACTAAATAAGTTTCGCCCGAAGCATTTTCCTTCCAGACTTGCCCGACCTGGATCTTCATTCTTGCCATGCGCCAATCCGACAAATGAATCTAAGGATTCCGGGCAAGTGTGTCAAACAATGTTTGTCAGGAAGCCGGTATCGCGCCACGGCGACCTGGAAAACGCCAAATTGAATGGCTGCGGACCACGCCCCCGTTTCGCGACCCATCCAGATAACCTTAATGGCCCGGGCGACATCGTATGGTAAGGAAATTCGGAGTGGTATTGCCCTACGGGTGTATACTAACTCCAGGGAAGCTCCGAGGAGGGTCCATGAGACACCTGCTCCGGCCGTTTGCAGTAGGGGCTCTCGGTTTGGTCGTTGCGATCGTTCCAGTTCTTGCGAATCAGCAGCCAGCACAACAATCGCCGCCGCCGCAACAGACAAACCAGACAGCCACACCCTGCCAGCAAACTCAGCAGACGCAGCAAGGCACGACGCAACAAGGACAGACGAGCCAGACTTCACAAGGCACGCAATCGAACCCTGCAAATCCGACACAACAAAGTTCGTCGCAAAGTTCATCGCAGGGCGCGCAATCGAATCCTACTGCTCAGACATCGCAGACAAATCAAACTGCACAACCATGCGCGCCGGCAAAGCCAGCTTTGAAACCCGGCGATCCCGGTTACGAAGCGCCTGTGGATCAGCAGCAGAATCCGAACGTCAAGCAAGGCTCGAAGCAGGACGTTGACGCCATCGGGAACCGGAACGTCAGCAAGGGCATCATTCCGGATTTTTACTCGCTGGAAAAGGAAATCGCGATCGGCAAGGCCTACTCCCAGGAAGTTGAACGGACCGCAAAACTGAATGATGATCCGGTCATCACGGAATACGTGAACCGAGTGGGACAGAACCTGGTGCGGAATTCCGACGCGAAGGTTCCTTTCACGATCAAGGTGATTGATTCCGACGAAGTGAACGCCTTCGCGCTGCCGGGCGGGTTCTTCTATGTTTACACCGGCCTGATTATGCAGGCGCAGGAGGAATCCGAACTCGCGGGCGTAATGGCGCATGAAATCGCGCACGTATGCTTGCGGCACGGCACGCGAAGCATGAGCAAAATGGAACTCATGCAACTTGGAATGATTCCTCTCATGATCTTTTTGCCGGGGGGCTGGGCGGGCTACGGAATCTACGAAGGAATCGTCAACGTGATTCCAATCGGCCTGCTGAAGTTCTCGCGGGACGAAGAACGCGAAGCGGATTATTTCGGCCTGCAATACATGTACAAGGCCGGGTACGATCCGAATTCCTACGTTACTTTCTTCGAGCGATTGCGGCAGATGGAGAAGCGGTCACCGGGCAGCATCCCCAAGGTATTTTCCGATCACCCACCGACGGACGAGCGCATCGAGAAAGCGCAAAAGGAGATCGCTGCAATTCTCCCGTCGCGCGACAATTACATCGTGACCACGTCGGAATTCGATATGGTCAAAGCGCGGCTGATTGCTTACCAGCGCCGCAACAAGCTGGTCAACGGCGGCAAGGACGCGCCGACGCTCAAGACGAAGTCCGAACAACAGAAGGACCCGAACTCCACGCAGACCGGCACACAAAATGGGGGCGATGACAGCGACCGTCCCGTTCTGAAGAAGAGGCCGGACGGAAGCGGAAACAATTAACCGGAGAGCAGGCAAAATTAGAAGCAACAGCGTGAAAAACAAAAGGGCGTCCTTCACCGGACGCCCTTTTTGTTTCTAACAAAGTCCAGCGGCTAGCGCTCGGAAACCATCCCGACCCCTTTTTTCTTCAGTTCCTCGGCATAGTGCCGCCTGTAGAGGAGATCCCATTCCTCGCTGCCTTCGATAATTTCTTTCTTCTGCGAGGCAATCTTCTTGCGGACTTCGAGGTCCACCAGCTCTTCTTCGCGCAGCAAAGCTTGGAGATAATCCACGATCTTCTGGCGAATGGTGTCGGGATCCTCAATAAATTCAACGTTGTCATTTTCACGGAGGGACTTGATGATGACGTGGGAAAGTTGGACGGTTTTTCCGCGGCTCAGACGCATGGGGCTCGATGGGTCTCCACAATCACAATCCTTCAGCGCAAAATCAGTTTGCGATCTTTCGCAATCTGCGCTTTCACTTTCTTGAACATCTCCTGGTACGAAACTCCGGTGCGGCGCATCTCGTCGGAATGGTCATTCAGGATCTGGCGAGCCTCTTCGTTCACGCGCTCCTCGACGGCAATTTCTTCCGCCATTGCCTGCCGTACGCGCACGGTAAGCTCTTCCGCGGATTTGGCTTCAATCATCTGATCGGCGAGGAGGCGCTTCACAACCTCCTGGGCCATGTACGTAACGTAATCGCGTGAGATCAGCATCTCTGTCGGACTCGCTCCGATAAAGCGAGTTTGCCAGTTTACTGTTCGCTTCCGAGGAGTGTCAAGGAACCAAACGCGTTTTCGTACGCGCAATTTTGGGGATTCATATTCTTAACTCCCTAGTGGAACGATGTCTTTGAGGCAAAGGACGCGTATGATGAGGCGGGAAGGCGAACATTGCCGCCTCAATCTCAAAAGCCGGCCTGGTGGAAGGTCATCCTAGGATTGGCGCTGATTCTCGTCGAATTCAACAATCACTTCAATCCCGCGCCAAATCTGCTTAATGCCAATAATATGGGTGAACAGGTTGGAATGAATTTTGTAATGATCGGCGTAATCATACTCGGATTGTGGCTAGTGTATTCGGGAGCCAAACCAATTTGGCGCAAGTGACTGTGAGGCCAAATGGACCTCTCATGGAATGAAGTCTGTAAATCCCCAATTTTGAATGCGCGTTGACGGACTTTGCCGGGTTCGGTACGATGGTGTGGGGCGGTTAGCTCAGTTGGTTAGAGCGCCTGCCTTACAAGCAGGAGGTCGCAGGTTCGAGCCCTGCACTGCCCACCATCCGTTTGTACCCATCGCGGGGGACGTAGTTCAGTTGGTTAGAACGCTGCCCTGTCACGGCAGAGGTCGCGGGTTCGAGTCCCGTCGTCCCCGCCAGTTTTTTGCCGCATCATCCACGCGGAAGTTTTTCCTGAGCTTGACGCACCGCACCAGCCAAAATATATTCCTCGGGGTTCGAATGTGCCCCGCTCGGACGAGCCGGCCACACATCGATCAAACGTCGATCACACCATGGGAAGAAATAAAGCCCGGCGCCAGCCTTCAGCACCCGCGCAGCAGATAGCCGAGAAGAAAGTAGATTTTGCGACCCGCTGGAATACTTTGCTTGTGGGTCTGGCGCTCAGCGTAATCTGCGTGCTGGCCTACTCAAATTCATTCAGCAGCGGATTCGTGGCTGACAATCACTACATAATCGAGCAAGATCCGCGCCTTCGTGCGGCCTCGAGCGAAAACATTGGGCTCATCATGGATTACGCTTACTGGTGGCTGCCGCCGGAAAAAGGATTGTATCGTCCGTTTACCACACTGACCTATCTTTTCAATTACGCGATTCTCGGCAATGCCGGCGAGCCCGCTGGATATCACGCGGTCAACCTGCTGATTCACTTGCTGAATGTCTTTCTCGTTTACGGGCTGGCTTTGCGATTTTTGCGCAAGGCGTGGCCTGCATTCGTCACTGCCGCGGTGTGGGCAGTGCATCCGGTGTCAACGGAGGCGGTGACGAACATCGTCGGGCGCGCGGACTTGCTCGCCGCGTTTGCCGTTCTTTGCGGCTTTTGGATGTATTTGAAAAGTAAGGAGTCCTCCGGCTGGCGCCAGTGGGCGTGGCTTGCAGGATTAGCGGCAGTGACGACGATGGGCGTTTTCTCAAAGGAAAGCGCGGTTGTGGTTCTTGGCGTGATTGTAGTTTACGAGATCACTTTCTGGAAGGAGCGCAAGCAGATCGGCGGATTGGTCTACGGATGTGCGGCGACAGCGCTGCCAATTCTGCTGATGTGGTTTCAGCGCTCGCGCGTCTTCGCCCATTCAGAGGCGCCCGTATTTCCATATGTGCAGAACCCTTTAGTCTACAGCGGGTTCTGGGTTGCGAAGCTGACCGCAATTAAGGTCCTTGCGAAATATTTGTGGCTTCTGGTGTGGCCGGCAAAACTGTCCTGGAATTACTACTACTCGCAGATCCCGCTCGCGCGCGGCACGCTGCAGGACTGGATCGCGTGGATTTTGATTGCGGCTATTGCCGGGGCTATGGTGATTTTGTTTCTGCGCAACCGGATGGCTTTCTTTTTTGCGGCTTTCGCGGTTGTGACCATCGTTCCGGTATCAAACCTTCTCATTCCGATCGGCACAATCATGGCGGAAAGATTTCTCTACCTTCCTGCAATTGGATTTGTCGCGTGCGCTGTGATGGGTATCTATTTTGTTGGCAGCAGGGTGAAATCCCGCGCGGCTGTGCCCGTTGCAATGTGCCTGATCATCGCGGCATTGGGTGTGCGCACCTGGGCGCGCAACTCCGATTGGCGCGACAACTTGACGTTGATGAAAGCCGGCATTGAGGCTACGCCGAACAGCTACGCGAACCACCACTTCCTGGCCGCGGAAATGTTTTTCCTGGACCCCACATACTCCAACATTTACGAAGTGATTGAGGAGGAGAACAAGAGCTTGGCGATTCTCGATCCGTTGCCGGATTCGCTGAACATCGCGGACCCCTACGCCAGCGCGGGCACTTACTATGAACGGAAAGGCGACCTGCGGCTGCAAACGGGGGCTGATGGAAGAATGATCATCGCGCCGGAAAGCATGCCCGATTACCAGAAGGCGCTCCAATTACTCAAGCGAGGAGAGGCAATCGACAAATTGGCCGCGACGGAATCACGCGTGAGGGAGCTCTCGCGCGGCAAGCCGGAATCTGAGATCCCCCCCACCGGGTCTCTTGCCCTTTATCAGGAGCTTGCGCTTACTTATCTGAGATTGGGTGATCCTCAGAAAGCCTATGACGCTGCGCTCCACGCGCAATTGCTAGCGCCATCGGCGGCTGAAACTCACCTCCTGATGGCAAATATACTCTTTGAGGCCAAACGTCCGATAGATGGTGTGGGAGCGATGGTTCAGGCGTACCTCATCACCACGAGTCCGGGAGTTCTTCAATCGCTCGACAAAGTGTTTAAGATGGGATTCGATCCCCAAGGGTGCGCGATTGCTCAGGGGCCGAATGGGCCATACTTGAACAATTCCTGCGCCCCGGTCCACACCATAATTTGCGCAGCGTCCGAAAATCTGGTGAATGCGTACAACGAGTCGCGGCAGCCAGATGAAGCAGTTTCGATTCGGAATCGCGCACTCTCAGAATATGGGTGCACTCAGGAAAGTCTTCGACAGAAATAATTGGAGGTGATCGCCATGAAAAAAATAATCGTCCTGATGGTCGTGACCGCCGCGTTTGCCTTGACCACAGCCGCGCAGACGCCTGACCCGGCGCTTTCGGCGGAAATTCGCAAAATCCTGGCGATTGACAATCACTCGCACCCGCCGCGCCTGGTTGCACCGGGAGAGCGTGATGACGAGTTCGACGCCCTTCCCTGCGATCCGCTGGAGCCGACGACGCTGCCCACTTCCGCACGCGAGGAGAATCCGCAGATTCTTGCCGCGTGGAAGGCTCTGTGGAGCTACGCATACAACGACCGCAACGAGGCGCACATTAAAGAAATGCTGCAGACGAAGCAGCGCATCCAGCGCGAACAAGGGGACAATTATTCCGCTTGGGTGCTCGGCAAACTTGGAATTGAAACTGAGCTGGCAAACCGCATCGCGCTCGGGCGCGGTCTTGTGCCGCCGCATTTTCGGTGGGTCCCGTTTGACGACCCGCTGCTCGTGCCGTTCCCCAGCGGGTCGCTGGCGAACGAAACTCCCGACCGCAAGTTTTTCTTTACGCGCGAGGCTATGCTGCTCGAGCGCTACCGCAAGGACCTTGGAGTCTCTGCGTTGCCGACAACGCTTGGAGAATATTTAGCGCGAATGGTCACGCCGGAGCTGGAGCGGCAAAAACAAACCGGCGCGGTCGCAATTAAATTTGAGGCTGCTTACCTGCGGTCGCTCGACTTCGAGCCGGAAAGCCAGCAGGACGCCGCGGCGATTTACGCCAAATACGCAGGCGGCGGTGCGCCATCGAAGGACGAATATCTTCATCTTCAGGACTATTTGTTCCGCTACATCGCAGCGGAAGCCGGACGACTGGGCCTGCCCGTACACATTCACACCGGCGCCGGCTGCGGCGGCTATTTTGAATTGCATGGCGCAAACCCGATCCTGCTCGAATCCGTGCTGGATGATCCGGCACTGCGCAAAACGAATTTCGTCCTTCTGCATGGCGGCGCGGGCGCGTTTTCGGATGTGGTTGCTGTTCTGCTGATGAAGCCAAACGTTTACACGGACCTCTCCGAGCAGACCTGGGCGACCTCGCCGCGGCATCTCGCGGGGGTGCTGCGATACTGGCTCGAATGGTATCCCGAGAAAGTTTTGTTTGGGACCGACCTCTACCCCGGCGAAAAAGAATTTGACTGGGAAGAGATCGGCTGGCAGACCAGCCAAACCGGGCGCGAGGCGCTGGCAATCGCGCTTACAGGAATGATGCAGGACGGCGAAATCTCCCGTGAGCGAGCCATGGAAATCGCGCGGATGGTGCTGCGGGGGAATGCGCTAAAGCTTTACGGCTGGGCCGACACGAAGTAGTAGTTCGGTATTCGGCTATTGAGGGATGACGTAGATGTCGCCAGTGGTGTCGGCGCCACCAACGCCGCGCATGCTGGCACGAATCGTATACTTGCTTCCCGCGTGAAATGCGGGTAGGCCAAACATGTAGTCGTTTGAGCGCGCGGCCCAATCCGTGGAACCAGGGCGCACGATGCGCTGGAGGACCGCTCCGTTCTCGCGCAGCTCAACCCATTCTATCTCCATGTGGCCGTGGCCCCCAGTGAGCATGAAAGCCGCGTCATATTGGCCGGGGGCTGTGATGCTTGCGGTCGCGTCCCATTCGTGCTCGGTGAATTGTGCGGCGGCATCGCCGGATTGCCAGTGAGCGGCCGGCGCGGGAACCGGAGTCACAGGGCGATAGCGGACATCAAGGACTTTGAAGCGCTCGGCATCCGGCTTCAATCGCTCGACGAACCCGACGAAATCCCGCGGGCCGCGCGGAGACCACACTGCCTCTGCCAAAGCGCACAGGCGCGGCCAGGACATGTATTCCACTTCCTTCGACTGTGGCATGAATTCCGTCCAGAGCTGGGCTTGGCCGCCAAGAATGTGCTGCGCCTCGGCGGCGCTTAGTTCGGGCGCGACCGGCTCGAAATTGTAGATTTGCTCGAGCGGCAAATACCCGCCGATGGCGATCGGCTCAAGCCGTGGGGCAACCCATTGGTAGTAATCGAGATAGGTGAACCCCGTTGGCGTCATGACGACGTCATGGCCCGCTTTGGCAGCGGCGACGCCGCCCGCCATGCCGCGCCATGACATTACTGTGGCGCCCTGCGCGAGCCCGCCTTCGAGGATTTCGTCCCAGCCAACAAGGCGGCGGCCATGCGACGCGAGGAACTGGTCCATCTGACGCACGAACCAGCTTTGCAATTCGTTCTCGTCCTTCAAACCAAGCTGCTGCATGCGCGCCTGAGCTTTTGGGTTGGCGTGCCAGGGGCGCTTGTCCACTTCGTCGCCGCCGATGTGGATGAACTTGCTCGGAAAAAGCGCCATCACTTCGGTGAGGACGTCCTGCAAAAAGCGGATCGTTGAATCGTCAACGTTGTAATTTGAATCCCACCCGGCGGTGCCACCGCCAGAAAACGACATGAAAGATGTATTGCCGCCAGCCTCTTCAATTTCCAATTTATTTCCGAGTTCGGGATAGGCAGAGACGGCCGAGGCGGAATGGCCGGGCATTTCAATTTCGGGGACCACGGTGATGAAGCGGTCCGCAGCGTAGCGGACGACCTCGCGAATATCGTCCTGCGTATAGTAGCCGCCCTGCGGCAGGCTGACGGCTTGCATGGGCTGCACGGGATTAAAAGTTGTGTAATCCGTTTTGCCGCCGATGAGCGCGAGACGCGGATATTTCTTGATCTCGATGCGCCAACCCTGGTCGTCCACAAGATGCCAGTGAAAAACATTCAGCTTGTGCAGCGCCATCAAGTCGAGAAACTTCAGGATGAATTCCTTGGGCATGAAGTGGCGGGAAACATCGAGGTGCACGCCGCGCCATGAAAAACGAGGAGTATCCTCGATGATTGCAGCCGGGACGCTCCATCGAACGCCATCCACGCGGCTGCGCCGAAATATTTCCACGGGGAGAAGCTGACGCAGAGTTTGCATTCCGTAAAAAAGCCCAGCGGGCGCGGAACCGCGAATGCGGATGCCTCCGCGCGTGATTTCAAGCCTGTAACCCTCGGGACCAAACTTCCTCAAGCTGCGTTCAATGGAAAGCGTGATTCCGCCTGCGCCAGACGTTGCTGATGCCCGAACGATTGGCAACGGAAAGCCCATCGCCGGCTGCAAGTTACCGCGAAGTTGTTCGGCGAGCGCCTGCGCGGTTGCTGGGGCGATGATCTGGGTGCGGGTGGTGAATAAGAACTCACCGGCGCCAGATTTCACGGACACCGGCTGAGGGATCACTTGAATCGGGCGTGAAGGCGCAGGCGGCGGTACCTCATGCACAGGCTTTTTCGGCATGGCCTGGCTTGCACTTTTTGGTGGCGTTTTGGCGGGCGATTGGGCGCCGCCCGATGAAGAAATATTCGTTTGAGCGGAGGCATTGCCCGCGCTAAGTATTGCCACCGCAAAAATGCACGCCGCGCCCGCTTTAACAGATTTCATTTGGAGCACCGCTTCCATTTGCAGAATCGCGCGCGATGATACTCAACCTCAACAACAAGGGCAACCTCGCTCGTGGTTCCGTACCAAAGGGACGCGCAAACTTTTCTGGCTTGTTGTAAGCTGAAATAGATATAAATGACCGACAAATTGATCAAGGCGGACGCCGAATGGCGCAAGCAACTGTCGCCCGACCAATACTACGTCACGCGGCAAAAAGGCACTGAGCCGCCCTTCATGGGCGAGTATTGCGACACAAAAGATTCGGGTACGTACCTGTGTGTCTGCTGCGGCCAACCGCTCTTCGATTCCAAGACAAAATTTGAATCCGGCACTGGCTGGCCGAGCTTTACGACTCCGGCCGCGCCCGGGAGCGTCGAAGAGGAATCTGATTTGAGCCATGGCATGCGCCGCGTCGAAGTGAAATGCGCCCGCTGCGAGGCGCATCTCGGCCACCTCTTCGAGGACGGCCCCGGCCCGAACGGTCTCCGCTACTGCATCAATTCAACTTCGCTGCGCCTCGACAAGGGGAAACCGCGGTAACGGTCGCAGTACTCCGGTTTGCAAGAAAACTGCATAGTTAATTGATTCGTACCTCGCGCACATTCCAAGTCCTTTGTGTCCGCCTGCTGCGTTACCGTATTCCCAGGCAACCCAGCCGCCGGACACAGGGGACGCGACGCGTGAGCCAGATTTATGATGCCATTAAGCGAGCTCAGTCGGAGCGGGCGAGAAAAAAGGATATCAAAGCCGACGCCGGATTTGACCGGCGGCGCGCGGAACGCATCGCGCTGAAGGTGCCCGTGTTTGTGTATGGGCACAGCCGCCACAAAGAACCTTTCCACGAAGAGACCACGTCGCTCATTGTGAATTCACACGGCGCGTTGCTGCCGCTGTCAAATCGAGTGCAACTTGGCCAGGAACTTCTGCTTACAAATCCCGCGACGCAGAGCGAGCAGCCGTGTCACGTGGTGTTTCTTGCATCGAAGCGAGCTCGGAGGAGCAAGGTCGGCGTTGCATTTACTGGAGAAGCGCACTCGTTCTGGTCGCTTCCCGAAGATTCGCCTACGCGTCCCGCCGCGTAATGCAATGACTACCTTTCCGGTCCTGAAATTGTCCGTTACCGAATTCATCAGATTTTCATCTGTGGATCTGGTGCGAAATGATATCCTCTCCGCGCTGGGCGGTATGCGCGCAAGTCCCTTTGGAGGCTCGAGGAACCGTCTTTGGCCCGACCCATCGCAATTGTTGCGATAGATGCAGGTTCCAACGCCATCCGGGCCGCGGTTGCCCGCGCAGCATCCGCATCTGAAATTCACGAAATCGCAACGGAACGCTGGCCCGTTCGCCTGGGCCACAATGTTTTTACAAAGCGCCGCCTGACCCCACGCACGATTGCCCGCGCCGTACAGACTTTTCGGCACTTCCGCGCCATGCTGCAACGGTGCGACGCGAAGCTTTATCGCGCGGTGGCCACGAGCGCGGTCCGCGAAGCCGTAAACAGTGATGTCCTGCGCGACCGGATTATGCGTGAGACTGGAATCCGCCTTGAGGTGATTGACGCGTCTGAAGAGGCGCGGCTGGTTCTGCAAGCCGTGTATGGCGCGCTGGGACCTGCGGTGCCGCGTCTGGTTGTGGATCTCGGCGGCGGCAGCCTGGAAGTTACATTGTTGCGCGACTGGAAAGTCATGCAGTCCATCGCGCTGCCTATCGGTACCGTGCGGCTACTGGAGAGCATGAAGCTGACGGGAGTTGTGGACGAGGATCAGTTTGAGCGGATCAACCATCGTGTGCTTTCTATGATTCGCAGTGCTTGGCCGGACCCGCCGAATCTGTCACGGTTCCCTGCCGTTTTTTGTGGAGGAAATGCGGAGGCACTTGCACGCATCGCTCCCGGCCCGCGATTGCGCGGAGTGCCCTCGATCCATGTGCGGTTGCTGCGCGACCGCGCATGGGAAATCCTCCGCCGAGATGTCCCTTCACGGATGCGGACATTCCACGTGCGGCGCGACCGCGCGGAGGTGATGGGAATTGCAGCGGTTGTTTTTCTGTGCCTCGCGGAGCACGCGAAGCTGGAGACGCTGCTGGTTCCCGGCGTGGGAGTCCGCGAAGGAATCCTGTGCGAGTTGGCCGCGGAACATTTTGGCGCGCCGGGACTCAACAGGAATCGCGCATACGCTCTGCTGAACCATGCGCGCCTGCTTGCGGAACGATTCCATTGCCAGATGCGCCATGCGGAGCATGTGCGCACACTTGCCGCTTCACTATTCGACCAGCTTGCGCCCGCCCTCGGTCTGCCGGAGGAGATGAGACTCCTCGTTGAAATCGCGGCGCTGCTTCATGATTCCGGAAAGGCCGTGCATATCAAGGGACACCACAAGCACGGAGAGTACCTGGTGCGGAATGCGGAATTCCCGGGCATCTCGGACGAACTACAGGCCATCCTCGCATGCCTGGTGCGCTATCACGCAAAATCGGAGCCCGAATCGCACCATAGGCTTTATGCGTCCCTCAATGTGCGCGACAGGCGCGTGGTTCGGGCGCTCAGTTCCCTGTTGCGAATTGCAGTCGCTTTGGATGCTGGAGGCTCGCAATACATTCGCGGAATCCTTGTTAGAACAAGTCGGAAGCGGGTCCGCGTACGACTCTACCTCTCTCAGGGTGGCGCGCCAAGCCTTGCGGAACTATCGCGGAGAGCCCGGCCATTCGAGAAGGAGTTCAACCTCCGGGTCAGATTCTCCAGGACCCGCGCGAAGCTCGGCGCCCAACAACTCCGCGCCGATGTCGATCGGAGTCCACGCCACCAACAGCGCTCTGAATCCCGCGGCGTTTACAGCTTGACCGCGTGAGCCACCGCATGAACATAGTAGAATAGACGGCGACATGCTCCTCTGCCTTATGCGCCACGGAATCGCGATTGGCCGCGAAGACCCGGCCTGTCCGCCGGAGCCGGAACGCCATCTCACAGAAAAAGGAATGGAGAGGACTCGGGCCGCTGCGCGCGGACTGAGGACGCTGGGAGTCCAGCCAAGCCTCGTGCTTAGCAGCCCGTATCTTCGCGCGATGCAAACGGCGGAGATCGCGTGCGTGGTGCTGGAGATTCCGGTCAACAGCATCCGCGAGACGGAGGCGCTGCTCCCCGGCGCGTCACCAAGGACGATTTTTGAGGAGCTTTCAAAATCGAAAGCGGAAGAAACGATCTGCATCGGACATGCGCCGAACCTAGACGAGGTGATTGCATCGGCGGTTCACGCGGCGAAAGCTTGCACGGAACTCAAAAAGGCCGGAGCTGCGTATCTGGAAATGGACTCGTTCATGCCCGTGGACGGAAGATTGATCTGGCTGATGAGTGCGCGCGCCCTGCGCGCCCTGCGCGATTAGACCGAGGGTTCGATTACGATCGGCCGATGGAGCGCGGATTCCAATAAGTGGCGCGCTTCCGCCAACCGGGATGCCAGCGGCTCTTCGGCCCGATAACCTGCCGCGCGAATCACCAGCGATTCTCCTCGTAGCCCAGCTTTAATAGCTTCGATCCGCGGCTCGACTCGGGCGGCGAACGTGGCGGCCAGGCGCAGGATCCCGCCGAGCAACTTCAATCCAGGACGTTCTCCATCGGGGATGCCGCGCCATCCTTCCCATCCCTCGTGATGCGGCAAACCTCCGCGGTGGAACCGCGCGATACAAGCAATCCGTGCCATGTGCATGGCCGACCACCCGGGGGGAGGATTCTGCCGGCGTATCAATCGAAAGGAAGTCTTCTGATGGTGGCGATCTCCTTCTACGCGGCCGACATCGCGCACGATGGCGGCGGCTTCGACGAGATCTCTTGCGCTCCGAGGGAGGCGAGCCGAGCCTCGCGCTATATGCGCGCCATCAAAAAGCTGGGTGGCAAGGCGCGCTACGTGCCGCGAATGCTGAGGATCGGGGTCCAGGAACGACGCCCACACGGTGAGCCAATCCATTCTGCAACGCTCCAGCGATGCGCCCGACGGCAACTCAGCTCGCCACTTCTCCCAGCGCGATTTTGCCTTAGCGTTGCCCATTCTCTCGCGATAGACGGCGAGATGCGGCTTACGAACATTTTCAATTGCCGCGCGCCACTTCCCGCGCTCGGATGCTGTCACTACGGGTCGAAGATGGTACACCTCGGTCCAGAGTACATCCACGTCGTGGACTTCGCCCAACATGTCCTGCAACCTTTTCAATTCTCTTCCCCAAAGAGCATGGCGAGCCGGCAGAAAACTTTCCACGGAATAGCGAAAGCGTTTAAGGCCGACCCGCAAGCGGTGAAAAGAAATTTTGCTGCGCAGTCTCATCGCCGTGCGGTGCAACTCATATGCATCCGTCCATTGCTGAAGGACAAGGAGCTCAAATGCAGGACTGTTGGCCGGGATACTGTGCACGCGATCTGGAAGCTCGCGTGCCCACTTGCGCCACTGTTTGCATTCAAAGGCTCTGAGCTTTTTGCCCGCCCGGCGCATTGCATGCGCTTCGCGATTCTCCAGAATCTTCAGCAACCTTATGCCCGATTCCGATTCCACCATACCCACTCGGGAAATCCATTTCCGCATCACCTGGACGTCGCGCAATTCTCCCAATTCCCGGAGGAGCCGCTTGGCTTCTTTTCGCAGGCGCCGCCAGGCTGGACTCGGATCCAATTGCTCGTAGCCTATCGCTGCGGAGCGGCATCTTCGCAATGTGACTCGTAAATCATGCACGGGCTCTGGACGGAGCCCCTTCGCGGCATCCTCGACCAGGTCAGCGACCTGGTCGAGCCAGCCCGTGAGTGGAGACCACAGAGGGGGGTGATCTGGATGCAGAGCGATCGCACCCGGAGGCGGCTGTGAGGTTGATTTGAGTGCTGACATCGGAGGCAAAAGGAAGAATACAACGCCGGGATGATGGCGCGCTTACATTTTCAGATTATCCGTTTGCGGCGCGGAGGCTCCTACCGCAGCCGAAGTTTCCTGCTGTCCGGGCTCCTCAGTGGCAGTTGCCGGCGCAGCCACGGGCGCATTTGCAGGAGCTGTTGCGCCGCCGGCCGTGACTTCCAGGGTGGGCCGTCCGGGTTCTCCTTCGAGGACCTTTGTGATCCCGGCGCGCAATTTGTCGAATATTTTTTTCGGCTCAGGAGTGGCGTCCACAACCTTGAAATTGTATTCATCAGCCAAGCGGTCAAACTGCTCGAGGAGCGAGGTCTGATACCTGCGAAAGCCTTCGTACATATCCTCGGTTGAGTAAACGTCCATCCCCGATTCCCAGTAATCAAACCCGCGCGAGAAAACGACGCGAGGGATGAGATCGTCCACGCCAATCCGGAGATAAAACACGGCGTCTGGCTTCAAAGCGAAAGCGTAAACCTTGCGGACCCATTCCGGATCCAAGCCGCGGACGATGGCGCGCGCAATCAATGAATAGATGTAGCGGTCGGTGAGGACAACGAAGCCCGCGCGAAGGGCGGGTACAATCTCATGTTCCAACCGGTCGGCAAAATCTGTGCCGTAGAATAGAGTCAGTGTGATGCGGCCCAGCGTGTGGCCTTCCTTGGCGCGCTTGATTCCTTTGCCCACAAGTCCGGACCGTGACAGCCCCGTATCGAGGACGGCATGTCCCTTTTGCTCGAGCCACTCTTTCAGCAGAGAAATTTGCGTCGAGCGGCCTACGCCGTCCGTTCCCTCAATCACAATCAGCTTGCCCACCAGTCCGGAGAGATCCATGCCCGGCAGCACGACACCATAAGTTTCCTTTTTTCGCTCTTTCATGGGGCCACCCGCAATTGCTTCGCGCGCTCTAGTTTGGAGATTACAAGTTCCCGCATCTGTTCCTGCTGTGCTTCGATCGGCTGCGTCGCGTCAATCACCGTCAGGGCAAACTCGGGCACCATCTTTTCGTATTCGTCGATGATGCGTCCTTGAAATACTTTAAAGCTTTCATTGGGATCTTCGCTCAATCCAAGGTCGAGTCCGGCTTCGTAATACTTAAAGCCATTGCGCGCGGCGTGCAGGCGGCCCATGGAAACTTCCAGCGGCACCCGGAAATAAAATGCGCCGGTAGGCTTGACGGCAAACGCATACAGCTCGCGCACCCACGCCGGATCCAGCCCTCGCGCAGTGTCGCGGGCAAACGCGGTGTAGATGTAGCGATCACACAAGACAATCGCGCCGGCCTTGAGCAGCGGGATAATATTCCGCTCCATCCGGTCGGCAAAATCCGTGGCGTGAATCAAACTGAACGTCTGCGGCGTGAGTAATTTCTTTTTCTTGCCGCGCTTGGTCGTATCTTTCACGACGAGCGAGGAATTCCACTCGCTGAAGACCACCCCGTAGCCTTCCGACTTCAGCCACTGGTGCAGAAGCATCAACTGAGTGGACTTCCCCGAACCGTCTATGCCTTCAACGACAAAGAGCCGGCCAGGAAACCGATGTTCGCCATACCGCTTCATCCGTGGAATCCCTCGGGAAAGGTAGGTTGCAGAAGCGACGTACGAGGCGCGCTTCCAAACCGTGCATTATAGCAGAGCTTGTGTTACGAGATTATGAAATCCGGAGTTGCTGTAAGTGATTGCAAGATAAGGACTTACGCCAGTTATCCATCATTCGATGGGAGGCATTCCCCTCAAGTATTGGTCAAGCCACCGCACGATTTCGGCGGCGTATTCGGCATTACTGTTGACCCGTGAGTCCACCTTTGACCGTGAAAACCTTGACGGGCACCCCCGCCTGGTCCAACAGGCAGCGCAGAAACCCCGCATTCGCGTATAGGACAAGTTCATGCTCATGGCCATGAATCAGCAAGAATGGGGAGGACCCGGCAGCGTGAGATCATGGCGGTGTGATTCTCCTGTTTGCTGTCCGCGTTTTGATTTTGTCACTTGCGTATTCTGTTTCAGCCATCGATCCAGATCCGGGACGCAGTGCAATATCCTCTGCGCGCCCTCGCGCCGGAGAGCGGGGCCTTGCAATCGCCTCGCGTGGCTGTTCCGCGGCAAAACGCCAAGAAAGTTTACCTCTGCGCTGCGCGCGGCGATGGCGTCATCAACGTTGTCACCCAAATATACGGCCAATGATGGGTCGCGCCCATTCAAGATGCGAAGCAATCCATCCGGATGTGGCTTCAAGCGCTCAATGTCATCCATTGTTACGATGTAGCGGAACAACGTCTTAGCCTTGGAGCGCTCCAGCGTGTGGCTCAGTTCCTGGCGCGTGCGCCCAGTAAATAGAGAAAGCTCATATCTTCGAGACCAGCGCAGCAGGCGGCTCGGCGTGACGAGCCATCGCTCCCGAGTAACGTTTCCCGGGCTCCCATCGCCCCAATAAAACTTCATGAATTGTTTTTTGACGATGTCATAGGTGACCCGGACGCCGAGTTCCCGAATCCAGGCAGTCGATAACTTCCAATCGTCGTTGTAGCCTCCCTTCGACTTCCATTTCTGAATTCCTGCAATGGACACCGTCTTGCCCGTGAAGTGATGAATGGTTTGAACAGTGCTGCGGTGAAATGATCCGCGGACGTCCACGAGCACGCCGTCCACATCAAAAATGATCATCTCAATTTTATGTTTCACAACACTGCTTTCAACGCTCGAAGCAGCCGCTGCATCTGCGGTATTGTTCCCATTGTGATTCGGACGAAGCCGGGGCCACCGAAACGAATGGGGCGCAAAAGAATTCCTTTCGCGGCAAGGCGCTTTACGATCCGCGGGGCGTTTGGCCCAAAATCTGCCAACAGAAAACTGCCCGCACTCGGAAAAACGCGAACGCCTAATTTGGAAAGAGACGAAGCAACGAATTCCCGGCTTCGATTTATCTCTCGCGCATAACTCCGCATGGCCGCCCGGTTGAGTGACGCGGCCTTAGCCGCAGCCAGGGCGGCGACATTCACCGCGAACGCCTCAAATGTCCTGGCCAACAGGCTTGTCACCTCCGAACATGCCAGCACGCATCCCAGCCGCAATCCGGCAAGCCCCGCCGCTTTTGAAAACGTCCGCACAACCACCAGATTTGAATACCGCCGAATCCACGGGAGCACTGTGACGCCGGAGAATTCGTAGTAGGCCTCATCAATTACAAACAGCGTGCGCGGCGAGCGTTCAATCATCTTGCGGATTTCCGCACGCTCGAGTAGCGTGCCCGTGGGATTATTGGGGTTTGCCAGAAACATCATGCGTGGGGTGCGCAGTAAGGCGTGGAGCGCTGCGGGCATGGGAAAGGCCATGTCCTCGTCATAACGAATAACGCGTATCTTTGCATCTGCAATTCCCGAATAGAATCGATACATGGGAAAAGTCGGCTCCGCAAGAAGCACTTCACTTCCGCGGTCGACGAACGTGTCCACAATTTGCCGCAAACCGCCATCAGCCCCGTTCGAGATCGTCACTTCATTTGTGCGCACTCCGTACCAGCGGGCCATCCAACGAACAGTAGGTTCGTACTCCGGGTACATCGCGACCTGTTCGGCGGTGAGCTTGCGCACGCCTTTCAAAACCGCCGGGGCGCATCCGACGGTGTTCTCGTTGAAATCCAATCGAAGTTTTCCTGAGCGTGAGGCCGTGGGCAAATTCATGGGGGCCATCTTGCGCACTTTTGCAGGAACGGGAACTTTGAGTTTCACAATCCTCTTCTCTCTTATCGCGGGCCTTCCCGAATCATTGGCCAATGCGGGCTGGTGAAAGCATGTCACGCAATGCCCACCCTCCGGCACAAACGACATTGTCTATGAGAATGTGAGTTTGAGGAAAACGATTCTTGCGAAGGACTTGCTCTATTCGGCCTGCTCACCAAGGACTTTGCGCACGGTGTGGACCAGCACAGCGCGCGTGAACGGCTTCTGCAGCATGATTCGATCCGGCTCAGCGTCACCGTGGCGCAAGGCGGCATACTCCGTATACCCCGACATGTAGATAACTCGCAACCCAGCTCGCATCGCGGTGAGTCGCGCGGAAAGCTCTCGTCCGCTCATTCCGCGCATAACCATGTCCGTCACGAGAAGATCAATCTCGCCCAAATGCTTCGCAGCCAACTCGACGGCTTCCGCACCGTCCTTCGCTTCGAGCACCGTATATCCGGAAAGCTCAAGGAATTCGCGGGCCAATTCGCGGACTTCCCTTTCGTCTTCCGCGACAAGAATCGTCCCTTTTCCGCGAGGCGGCTCTTCCTGCGGCTTTTTCTCGCGTTCGACCTCAATTGTTTCGCTGGCTCTGGGCAGATAAATCTTAAAGCTCGTCCCTCTTCCGGGTTCGCTGTAAGCCCAAATATACCCGCCGCTTTGTTTCACCACGCCATATACAGTGGCAAGGCCGAGCCCGGTCCCTTTGCCCTTTTCTTTGGTTGTAAAGAATGGCTCAAAAATGTGAGCCTGCGTGGCTGCGTCCATTCCGGTTCCCGTGTCAGAAACGGCGAGCATCACAAAACTTCCGGGCATGAGCGGCGGATGCATTCGCGCGTAGCCTTCGTCCAGCTCGGCGTTCGCGGTTTCGATCACCAGGTTCCCTCCATTTGGCATGGCATCGCGCGCGTTCACCGAGAGATTCAAGATGACTTGTTCGATCTGCCCGGGGTCCGCCTTGACGCGTCCCAGGTCCGGCTTGGTCAATATTTTCAACTCAATATCTTCGCCAATCAGGCGGGGGAGCATTTTCCCCATTTCAACGACCGTGGCATTCAGATCAATCACGCGGGGCTGCATGACTTGCATCCGGCTGAAAGCGAGCAACTGGCGAGTAAGACTTGTCGCGCGCTCCGCCGCCTTCTTAATCTGATCAACTTTGCGATAGTCCCGATGCTCGGGCGCAGTGCGCTCCAGAAGAAGCTCCGAATGCCCCTTGATTACCATCAAGAGGTTATTGAAGTCATGCGCCACGCCGCCTGCCAGCCGTCCCACGGCTTCCATTTTCTGAGCTTGGCGAAGCTGCGTTTCCAACACTCGCCTCTCCGTGATGTTTTCTGCGATGCCCTCAAAGTAGTAACCGCCGGCATCACTCACCATGCGGGCGCTAAGCAGAACAGTCAAAGGCGAGCCATCCTTCCTTTTCCACTCCACCTCCCGCCCTTCCACGCGACCGTGGGCGATTGTTTCTTTCACCAAAGGATCCCGCTGCTCCGGATTCACATAAATCGATTCCCGGATGTTCAGTGAGAGAAGTTCGTCCTTCGAGGAATACCCAAGCATTTTCGCCAGAGCGTGATTGGCATCTAGGAAACGGCCGTCTGAAGAAGTTCTGAATATCGCGTAAGACGCATTCTCCACAAGCAACCGGTATCGCGACTCTGAATCCTGAAGTACGCGGCGGGCGTGGTGCTCTCGCGTGACGTCCCGGAAAGTGACTACAGCCCCCACAATTTCATCGCCCTCATGGATAGGCGTGGCGACGTATTCAACCGGGAAACACGATCCGTCCTTGCGCCAGAAAACTTCGTCAGAAACTCGCCGAGGTGTGCCATCGCGGAAAACGGCGGACACGGGGCAATCTTCGACCGGATATGACGTTCCATCCAAGCGGGAATGGTGCCAGACCTTGTGCATTTCCAGGCCAATCAACTCATCGCGGAGCCAGCCGGTCAGTTCTGCAGCAGCGGGATTCACCATCGTGCAGCGTCCTTTGAGGTCGACGCCGCAGATGCCTTCTCCGGCGCACTGAAGGATCAATTCATTCTGATACCGCGCTTTCTCCAGCAGTTCGCGCGACTTCCGCTGTTCCGTAATGTCGGTTCCCAGGACAATGACGCCGGCAATCAGTCCGTCATGGTCGCGATAAGGAATGCGATGAGTGCGGATAATTTTTTCTTCGCCCGACGCGGCGCGCCAACGGGTAATCATTCCCATTTGGGGTTTGCCGGTTTCCATTACCTCACGGTCCTCGCGCTCTGAGTCGCCAGCCAAGTCGGGCCACAACTCCGATATGAGCATGCCCCGCATCTTTTCGGCGGGCAGCCCAAAGAATTCCGCCGTGGCGTGGTTCGCCCGAACTAAGCGGCATTCGCGGTCTTTGAACACAATCATTCCGGGTACGGAATTGAAAATAATGGTGTTTTCTTCCTCACGCTTGCGAAGCTCCTGTTCGGCCCGCTTCCGTTCAATGGCCATCGCGATTTGAGCGCCAACGGAAACAAGCAAATCCAGGTCCCGTTGCGAATAGGCGTTCTCGTCGTCATAGTTTTGGACGACGAGGACGCCCAGAGTTGCCGAAGTGGTCCGAAGCGGCACGCCGAGCCATGCCGCTGAGGGGGTCCCAACGATATCGATCTCTCCGCGTTCCGCAAGCTCTAGGAATGCTCGTTTCGTGGCCAACAATGGTTTGCCGGTCCGCAGCACATAGGCGGAACACGTCCTCCCCACCTTATGCGGCGGAGGCGCCTTATCGTACCGATCCACAACAAACGGAAAACTCACCATCGCGGATTCTTTGTCATAGAGCGCCACAAAACAGTTCTCCGCGCTTACCACCGTTTTCAGCGCCTTGTGCATCTGGGCGAGAAACTCATCCAGATTGGAAGTGACGTTGAGAGCGTGAATAATCTCAACCATTACCTGGCGCTCGGACTCGATCCTTTTCCGGTCGGTGATATCCCGGAAGTTGACGACGACGGCACCGATATCCGGATCATCCAAGAGGTTTGTACAAGTCACCTCGACTTGCTTCCAGCTATTGTCTTTCGCGCGGACGCGGAGTTCCTCCGTCCTGGATTTTCCCGGCTCCAAAAGAATGTCACGCATCAACTCGCGCGCGATGGACTCATGTTCTGGATGAACGAAGCTGAAGCCCACGCGGCCGACAAACTCGGATGGCGAATAGCCCAGGACGCGCTCGATCCCCTGGCTTGCAAATAGGGCCGTTGCGTTGGCGTCTGCGAGGACAAGGACGTCCGGGCTCTTATCCATAAGAGCTCGAAACCTCTCACTCTCCTCAATCTCTTGCTTGATTGCAGGCGGCGCACCAAGGATCAGCCGGGCCATCCCGATGGTTCCGGTGACTTCTCCATCTTCAATTCTTTGCGGGGCGATGATTATTTCAACGGGATGGCTGGAAAGATGCGCTCGAAAACAAAGGGATTCTCCCGCCAGAACCCTGTTGTGGGCGACGAGGATGGGGTCTCCGGCGTGTTCCCCGTCGAGATGCTCCTGGAGGAGCGAACCGACGAGAGATTGTGCCGTCAATCCGAGCGCATTCAAACCATTGCCATGCGCGGATGTAATCCTCAGCCTCCGGTCCGTGGTCCAAAACACGGCTGGGGCAGCGAACCCTGGTTCGACGGAATCGAACCGGAGCGAGGAAACAGAATAAATTTCAGTATTCTTTGACACAGCGAAAAGGGCAGGTAAACGCACACCGCCACACTAAATTCTGGGTTGCGGTTCAGTATTTCCGCGACCATACGCTAGTACTATGTTGCGAAAAGGTTATCGAGGGGGGTAAATCAGGTGAATTGGCAGGAGCGCCGGCCCTGACGCCACTTTCACGAAACGCCTTCGTTTGATAAGTTCTCTCCTCGAAATCAGCCATTGCATTCCTACAAAGGAAAAACGCATTGCCAAGATGCCCGCGCCCGATGAAACCCGGATCAAGGAGCAACTCTAACAGTTGGAGCAACTTTCCGCGGAATTAACACAGCTTAAGTTGAAATTGAGGCGCCGTTTGGCTTGACCCAGCAAAGCACTTGGACATCTAACGCCCTCGCGCACCGATTCGTTCGCGCGCTACAGCTTCGAGAAAAGATTCATCCGACAAAAGCCCGGCGGCCGCGCGCCGCCCATCCTCAAGTCCAATTGCCTGCCCTACGCGCGACGCAATTTGGTTCGCCATTCTGCGGCGGACTTCATAATCCAGCGCGTTACGTCGCTCGAGAAACGCTTCGATGAGCCGCACCTCTTCCACGCCAAGCCGGGCGGCGCCCAGCGGAAGCGCGGGCGCCGCAGCCGCGGGCGCGTTTGTCCAACCGACGGAAATCTTCTCCAGCGGGCGTTCATGCACAACCACTGTGCCTGCGACGAAATCGCCCAGCCGGCGGTTCTGTTTGCTGAGAAGCGCTGATGCGAGACCAACCGCATAGAAGACCGGCAACCAGTCAACGACGCGCATCAAGTTCCGTACGACTGCCTGCCAGATCAGCAATGGCCGACCCGACTCCTGAATCACGCGGAGATGCGCCACGCGCTTGCCCGGCGTTTGCCCGTTCCAAATTGATTCAAAAATGGCGTAGTACCCAAAATAAACTACGAAACCCGCCAAGGCCAATATGGCCGTTGCCCAAATCCCTAGGGCGCTTAGCCACGCCCCTCCACTCGGCACTACAGCTTCGACGATCAGCCAGATAATCCCGAGGACAAGGTTGACGCCAATCTGGATCAGCAAATCCAGCATCAGGGCCAGGCACCGGCTTCCGACGCCTGCAAGAGGAAATTCCAGCGCGGTCTGCTCCGGCGTTTCAATGGTAAGCTTGTCATTCCAGGAACCTATTCCGGGATCCGGAGCTGACATTTATGCCCTCCGTGCGCTGGCTGAATAAACGGCGTCCCTTTTGGGAGCGACTCACCGAACTTATTGCGCGCTCCGGACGAACCGGTGTGCGCACACTTTCCCATAAGGAGCTGCAGGAACTTGGCCTATTATACCGCCAAGCGGCCTCCGACCTTGCCGCCGTTCGCGAAGACCCTCTCGAGCAGGGACTCGCGCGGAGCCTGAATCAACTTCTGGCGCGCGCGCACAATCTGCTGTACGCGGGGCGCAGACGCTCCGCATCGGGCATCGTCAGATTCTACCGATACGATTTCCCACGAATATTTCGCGAGACATTCAGATACACCTTCGCGGCCTTCCTATTATTTCTGTTTTCAGGATTGGCGGGCGCATTTCTGTGTCTCAATGATTCCGGCTTCGAGAAATATGTGCTGTCCCCGAGCATGATCGAGACGATTGACCGGCACAAGATGTGGACGGACTCCGTTGTTACTGTAAAACCGCTCGCGTCGAGCAAAATAATGACCAACAACATCTCCGTATGCGCGTTTGCATTTGCAAGCGGCATTTTCGCCGGGATCGGGACAATTTTCTCGTTGATTTTCAATGGCCTGTTAATCGGCGTAATTGGAGTCGCCTGTTTTGAGGGGAATATGTCGAATATGCTTTGGAGTTTTGTCGCGCCCCATGGAGTGCTGGAACTGCCGGCTATTTTTATTTCTGGAGGCGCGGGCCTTCTGCTTGCCAAAGGTCTCCTTTTCCCCGGGCTGCTGACTCGCCGCGAGTCCATTTTCCTAGCGGGTGGACAAGCCGCCCGGCTCATGCTCGGAGTGATTCCTACTCTCGTGGTCGCGGGAATTATCGAAGGATTTCTTTCGCCGACGGGCCTGCCGCCTGTATTGAAGTACAGTTTCGCGGCGGCGCTGTTCACCCTTTTTGCTCTCTACCTGACACGAGTGGGGAGAGAAAGCGAAACTGTGATCCCGGTTCCTGCGCCTAGTTTCCGATGATCTTGCCCACTTGCCCCGTCGCTAGATACGCGTCGTTCAATTGCTTCCTGAAATCCTTATCAGTGGGATCAATCTGTACTGCCCTTTCCAATTCGCGAACCGCTTCTTCTGCGCGGTTAGTGCGCAAGTAGGCCGCACCTAGCGCGAAGTGCGCAATCCCCGAATCCGGCTTCCGCTTGACGATTGCCTCTAGCGTTGGAATAACGTCGGCCGAGTGACCTGCACGAATTTGTTCGTACGAGTTCCACACATACGCCGTATCGCCCTGGAAGTGCTTCACGGCAACAATTCCCGCAAAGAGCGCGATGAGACATCCGATCCCCACCGTGGCAACGCGCTTCGAGTTGGAACTACGCTCGTGCATGGGCATTGGAATCGCTGTGGCGGCGCCAAGGAGAAAAGGTGGCAGGGCTGCGCCGATTGCGAGGCCCGCGACAAGCCCGCCCAAGTGAGCCATCATGTCAACGTTCGCCTGGAGACTGTAAAGTACGTTTATGCCAATGAAAGTGGCAAGACTTTGGAGTTGCCTCTTCACGCCCGCGAAATCCAATGGCGCCTTCTTAAGCCACAAATATGTGACCAGCCCGCCAGCCACTCCAAAAACTCCGCCGCTTGCCCCAGCACCAACAACCTGCGGATTAATCGCAACACTCAAGAGACTTCCTGCCAGTCCGGCGCCAAAGTAAAGCACTAGAAAACCCAAACGACCCATCAAACGCTCAGCAAGGAAGCCCAGTGCGAATAGACACCACATATTCATTGCGATGTGAAAAAAACCGAAATGGAGAAACATTGCCGTCAGCAAGCGCCACCACTGCCCCGAAATAGTCAGCGGGCCATAATCCGCGCCGAGTTGAATCGCCAGTGGTATCGGCATCGAATCGAATCCAGCGCCCTTTATGAGTTCCAGCACAAATACTGCGAAACACAGTGCAATGAGTGCGTAAGTAACCACGGGCCGTGCCGGTGCAATTCGGTTTAGCTCAGCAGCGAATTGCGCCTTGGCTTGATTAGCAGCGGACATTTGTTTCCGAGAGGGCCCCACACTCTTTGCTTCACATTCGGGGCACTTGAATGTTGAGGCGCTCGCAGACTGGTTACCTGTGGGATTTTGCTCGAAAGTTTTGCCGCAAGTTTCGCAAACTGTCACGGATCGCTTTTCCTCTCCCTACAACAAGCTTCTTTCCTTAATTTCGAGATACCGATTCACAATTTCCGTCGCGAGCCCGCCGGGAGGAATCTCCAGTGCCATCACGCCTTGCTGGCGCAAGCGGCGCAGCAGAAGCTCGCGTCTGTGAATCATCTCGATGGCCGCGGCATGTTCATACATCTCCGCGATATTTTCCGGCGCCTTCCGCCCAAGCGCATTCAATTCCGGCTGGCTAATCACTCCAAACAGCACCAGATGCCGCGAAGCAATCTGCATCACTCCCTCAATCACATCCGGAGTCGCGGGCGTCTCAGCCAAATCCGTCAACCACACGACGAGACTCCGCCGCTTCTGTGAAGTGAGAAAAGTGTCCGTCGCTCGCAAGTGGTCGGCCTCGCTCCATTCCGAGTGGACGAGCGAGAGGCTCTCCACCAGCAGTCGCAAATGCGCCGCCCCGCGCCCAGGCGGCATCCGCTGCTGGATGCGCCGCCCGTACGCCAGCAGCCCCACGGTGTCGCCTGAAAGCAGCGCAACGTGCGCGAGGCTCAAGCCCGCATTCACTGCATAGTCGAGCTTGCTTGGGCCATCTACACGGGCGCGCAAGAGGCGGCCCGCGTCGAGCACGATCCATACCGTCTGGCTGCGCTCGACCTGATAAATCTTCGTAACCGGATGGCCCCGGCGCGCCGTTGCAGTCCAGCAAATATCGCGGTACTCGTCCCCCGCTCGAAATTCGCGCAGGGTTTCAAATTCGCGCCCGCGGCCTCGCTGCCTTTTCAAGCGGCGCTCCATTTGGGTTTGCCGGCTTCGAATCAAAAACAAGGCTGCCTGCTTCGCTAGCTCAAGATTTGGGTAAACGCGAACTCTTTGAGTGAGATCCGCGGTGGACCAACGCTCCGCGATGCGCAAAACACTTTGGCATCTCACGTACACCTTTCCAAATTGTGCGTCGCCGCGTTCTTTCGGCAGGATTGGATACTCTGCCACCCCCCCCTTTCGCGGCGCAGCAAAAACTTCCACGTCCGGAGGTGCAGGCCGAAATGATTGCGGCGCGTCATCCACCAAGCGCGCGTGCACAGCCCGGCGCCCGCTATTGCGGACAACGAGCCCGACCCGGCTCTGCGTTTCGAATGCGGCCGGTGTATGCCACACGCGTGAGACACTTAGGAATTGCGGGCTCGGCAGCGACACTAAATCCACAATCCACAAAACAACGACGAACGCATCCCACGCCAGCAGCAAGTAAGCAAAGCGGTGCTCCCACCACGCAGGCGCGAGAAACACAAGCCCAAGTAGAAGCAGCATGAAAAATCGCTGCCCAAATCCAAATGGCAGCCCGCCCCAACGAATTGCGGTTGCGGATATGTCCGGCGGAATGAGCCGCGCGGGACCGGAAAGCCGGGATGGAGCAGTGGCGCTCATTCGTGCCGCCTACTTCGGCACTTCCACTGAGGCGAGCAGGTCTGCAATCACAAGGTCCGAGTTCATGCCTTCCAGGTCGGCTTCCGGCTTCAATAGGATGCGGTGCCGCAACACAGCGGGAGCGGCCACCTTTACGTCATCGGGAATTAGGAAATCGCGTCCTTCAAGCGCGGCAGAAGCCTTGGCCGCAAGCAAGAGGTTCACGGCGCCGCGCGGGCTTGCGCCGAGGCTGAGCGACGGCCAATCGCGCGAGCGGCGCACGATTGTGGTTACATATTGAAAGAGCGCGGGCTCAACGCGCACAGCCGCCACTTCCGCGCGGGCGGCGGAAAGCCACCCCGCCGGCAACGCCTCTATTCCCACGCGGTCCAAGCTACGCGGATCGAACCCTTCCTGAAAATGCCGCAGGATTTCCGATTCCTCGGCGGCATCCGGATAACCAATCCGGATCTTCAGCAGGAACCGGTCGAGCTGCGCCTCCGGCAGCGGATAAGTGCCCTCAAATTCAATCGGGTTCTGCGTCGCAAATACCGTGAAGAATTGCGAAAGCGGTTGCGTGTTTCCGTCGAGCGTCACCTGCCGCTCCTCCATCGCTTCCAGCAGCGCCGACTGAGTCCGCGGAGGAGTCCGGTTAATTTCGTCCACCAGCAGCAAATCCGTGAAGATGGGCCCTTTGTGCAGCGAAAACGTTCCCGCCTGAGGATTGAAAATCGTTGTGCCAAGGATGTCCGCGGGCATCAAGTCGGGCGTGCATTGTACGCGGCGGAAATCAAGCCGCCCAATGAGTGCCAGCACCTTCACGGCCAGCGTCTTGGCCAGGCCCGGTACGCCTTCTACAAGTGCGTGTCCGCCGCAAAGCAACACCAGCAATAATTGGTCGAGCGGCGCGCGCTGCCCCACGATGGCCTTGCCGAGCTGCGTGCGTACGTGCTCTGCGACGCGTGCTACCTGGTCTGCCATGATCTTTTCTCCTCGGTTCGTCCTCTGTTCAAATTCAAAAGCCCCGCATAGTGCTCGAGCGAATCCACAATTTTCAACGCTTCCTGATTGTTGATGCTGGAGTCACGCGCGCCCCGCTCGGCGCGCTGTAGAGTCTCGAAAAGCCCCGGCTCGTGCCAGCCCAGGCGCTCGCGCGCGGAATCAAATATCTGTCGGATCGGAGCGGTGGGAGACAATCCCAGCCGCGTGCACACCAGGTATCGAAATCTCTGCCAAACCGTTTCCACAGCGCCGGAAGCTGCGCCAGCGGATTTATAAAGGGCCCCAAGCGTCTCCACAAATTCAAGCGGCGATAACCGCGACTCCACTGTGGGCATTCGAAGCGGCCCTGTGCGCCTGCCAAATGCAAGTAGGAGGAACAAATAAATCACGCCAGCCTGGAGCAGCATCCACGGCGCAGGCGTCCCGGCCAGGTAACCGGTTAGGCCGCGGCGCTCGCCGTGGTAATACTCATCCCACAAAACGGGACCGTTTCCTGGCGCTCCCAGCGAATTCAGCAAAAGGTTCAGATTCCCCGTCTTGCTGATGCCCGCGTTTGTGAGCGGCATCGAGCTCGCCCACCAAATCACACGGCCCTCGCCAACAGGAAATGTCACCACAACTGCGTCGGACCCGCGCGCGTAAAGCGGAATCTCATCCCCGATTGAGCCAGACAAGTGGACGCTGGACGCCATCGTAATTTGCGGAGTGCCGCGCGTGATCGGACTCACCGCGACCGATGGATACACGCGCTCAACAGCTTCCCACGGTTTTACGAGATCCGAATACGATTCCGGCAGGAAGGGGTAGGCATAACTTCCGGCGAAGAGCAGCCGGCCTCCCCGCCGCACAAAACGCATCAGACTGTCGCGTTCTTCGATGCCGGGCTCTCCGGCGATCGGGTCGGCGAGAATCAGGACCGCTCCCGCACGGTATTCCGGCAACTCCTCAAGGGGTTGAGTCCACCGCTCGACCGGATAGCCCAATTCACCAAGCAATTGGAATGTCGCCTTGGCTCCTGAGGAACCCGGCGAAAAACTTGACGCCGATGGCGCTGGAGATGCCGTAGGCGGCGCTATCATCGCCGTGGCGGCCACCAGCAGCACCATGAGAGCAAACGCGACAATCAGGAGTTTGCGGTCTGCGCGGTCGAGCCCAATTTGCATCCGAGAGTCTCCAAATTCTCGATGGCTGCTTCAAAATCCTTTTCCGTCGCAGGCAGATATCCATACCAGGCAGCTTCCATGCTGCGGGTCAATGAAGTAAGCGCTGCTAGGCGGCCCACAGTCGGGTGACTCTCCGGCGCGGGAAACGACATTATTGACGTGGGATAATTTGTGAGAAGCCCCAAGTACTCGCGCGGCGTTCGAGCGCTATCAATCTGCCAGGCCCCCAAATCCCCCAGCTTGTACACACCAGCCCAATAAGCGGAATGCAATGCCGAGCGGTAGTCGCCATGTCGCGCTTCGGAAAGCGCCTGGTGCGCCCAGTCGCGCCAGTTCTTTCCCGGCGGGAACACACCCTCCACGCGCAACGACTCGGAACGCGCCATCCGCATGAGGATGCGCACAACCCAAACGGCAATAATTAAGAACACGCCGATGACGAGCATCCAGAAAATGAGTGTTCTCGCCGGTCCACTCTCTACGAGACGCCCAACTGTATGTTCTAGTATCCAATCAATCCATCTCTCAACCTGATCCACCATTCGGCCGAGCCAGCTTTGACTTCTCACGCTTTGATACTCGCGGCCGCTGAGAATTTGTTGCAGCTTCCCCCGCGCACTCGCTTCGTCCACGGACTGGGCGGTTCCCGACACTTTTTCCGCTTCGCTGCGCATCTTCCGAATCTGCCCTGCTAGTTCCGCGGAGCGCTTCTTGCGCTCGGTGAGATTTTCTTCCATGTCCTTCAGCGAACCCACAATCCACTCGCACGAAATCTCAAATTGCGCGCCTTCGGCCGCCACAACCCAGCCTGAAGGAAGCGATTCCCGCAATGCGCGGATCTCATCCGGGTGGTCGGCCAGCCTCGATACCGCGGAAGAAAGGCGGTCAAGTTCCGCCTCGTACTGGGCGACCGTCAAAGTTGGATCATTTGTGCTGGATTCATTTGAGGCGCGCAGGCCCGGGGAAATAAAACAGAGCAGCACCGCCGCTAAACAGGAGATGCAAATCCGCCGGTGAAGGACGTGAACCGGTTTGGAATAGCGCGCGATTTTTCCCGCAAAAGTCATTTCGGAGAAACATTCTTGCAGGCGGGTGGCGAATCGCCAAGCCGATTCCAAGGTCACTTCGCGCATCCCTTAAAGCGCCTGCTGTGGAGGTAGAGGCGCACTCGATGGAGCGGGCGCGACTCCGGGTTGGCCGAGGGCCGCCATCATCGCTTCGAGATCGAATGCTTCCTTCCGAATGCGCACATCGTAATAAATCAGGACAACCATGATTGTGAGGAGCGACCCTACGAGAGTGCCTGAAAGTGCTCCTGCGATACTCATCCCTGCTTGCTGCCACAACGGTATGAGGACTCGCGAGGGATACATCAAACCGGAAATTGTAAACGGCAGCAGAAAAAGAAGTCGAATCACAAAAACAATAGCTGTCATTACCAGCGTTGCGACCAAAATCCGCCACCGGTGCCCTTTTGTCAGGACCCCGCTCCGCGCCAGCGAATCGAATACTCCGCGCCCCTCCAGCAAGAAAACCGGAATGGACACGGCGAATCGCATGATCAGCCAAAAGCCCAACACAAACCCGACGGCCATCGCGAGGAAGATGAACAGACCTCCCAGGATGGGAGTGACAAAATTCAATAGCGCGCCCACTATGCCACCAACAATCGTCCCGGCCAGAAACCCTGCGAGTAAGAATACAAATCCGATAAAGAGAAGTATCAGGATTAATCCAAGCAGGCCAAAAAACCTTTTCAGAAGCATCGCATAAGATTTGCGGATGGACACCGGCCGCCCCAGGCAAAGCCCGGAAACCGCGAACGTAACCGCGCTCACCGCCACTGCATAAACGATGGTGATCAAGACCGATAAAATAAGAGTGGCAAGCAAAATGGGCGCGAGAGCCTCCAATGGTGCGAAAGGGTCTGAGGGATTCGGCTGCACATTCGGGATCGTGCGCGTCGAGGGATTGAAATAAAATGCGATTGATATCGCGGCGATGACCACCTGTGGCATCGCCATGAGTCCGCAAAATAGCCAGAAGTTGCTGCGATAGAGAGTAAACGTGCGGTCGAGCAGTTCCGAAAGACTCATCGGCTTTAGCTCGAACGGAACGCCTGGGCTGTTGCTCATGCTTGAACCACCCGACTCCTCTTAACCAGCCAGCGGCGCTTGCGCGGCGCCGGGCGCGGGTTGCGCCAGCGAATCAATCATCCTTTGCAGATCAAAACCTTCCTTGCGAACCCGCGCGTCATAGTAAATCAAGCAAAGTGCAATAGCGAGAAGCGGGGCGGGCAGCATGATCGCCAGTGCGTAAGCCACGCCAAATACAATCAATATCCACATGTGAATTGTTCCGCCACCGGTAACCATATTCGGAAGCACAATCATGGCGGGGATCATGACGCCGTATCCCATTGCCGCCGTCATAAAGTAACAAATCAGCGCGGACACAAAGATACGCCAGCGATAGCCGTTTGAAAGCGACCAACTTCTCTGGATTGAGGCGATCGGCCCAAGCCTTTCCACTGCGAGTATTGAGGGTGTCAATGAGATGCCAAGAGCGACCAGAATTCCAGGAATTATGAAGAAAATGTATCCTAGGAAAAAGGCGATCATTCCCAGAAAACCGGACACCAACCCTATCCCAAGCCGCTTCCACGCCTTCGCGTAGGACGACCGAATCGTCGGCTTCCCCCCCATTTGAATTTCCCACACGGCGGATGTGGTCGCGAGCCAAGCAAGAACAGACACGACCCACATCAGTACAAACAACAAAAAAAACATGCCTAACGCTGATTGGAATGAATTCGCCGTCTGCTCAACATCGGCGGGATTGATGCTCTTAATAAGGTCAACGAACACCACACCAACTATGGGGATCGCAAATATGATCGGAAGCCCGTACATCAGGACAAGTAGAAGGAAATTGCGGCGATACACCGCGAACATTCGGTCGAGAATCTCGCCAAGGGAAAGAGGACCCGTTTCGGAAAGAGCCAAGAACGCCTCCGGCCGTGCAGCAGCGCCGGGATGTAACCACAGCGTCAAGTCAAAAGCAAGGACTCGGAGAATTGCGTGTTTGGCCGGAGTGAAATTGGTGCCTAACTTCCGTGTGCCGCGGAAGCAATCGTGTGCAAACTCTCCCGCGCCGCTTGCACCGTCGCGTCCACATCGGCTTCGGTATGCGCCGCCGAAACAAAGAGCGCTTCAAATTGGGACGGCGCCAGTAATATGCCACGATCGAGCATCGCTCGGAAAAACGCCCCGAATCGCGCGGTATCCGATTTCTTCGCGCCAAAATAATCCTGAATCTTATGCGACGTGAAAAATAATGTCATCAGCGACCCAACCGCCTGCACCTGCCCTTCGACGCCGCTCGCCGCCAGTTCCCTGCGCAGCGCTGCCGCCAGGCGCCCGGCGCGCAAATCGAGTTGTTCATAGAATTTCGGCGTTTGCAATATTTTGAGCGTCTCAATCCCCGCGCGCATCGCCAGTGGATTCCCCGAAAGCGTTCCCGCCTGATAGACGTCCCCAACCGGCGCGAGGCGGTCCATGATTTCGCGCCGCCCGCCATACGCCGCCACCGGCAATCCGCCGCCGATAATTTTCCCAAGCGTGGTAAGGTCCGGCGTAATCCTGTAATGCGCCTGCGCTCCGCCGAAGGCCAGCCTGAAACCTGTAATCACTTCATCGAAAATCAGCAGCGCTCCTTCGCGCAGCGTAATTTCCCGCAGCGATTCCAGAAAATCCTGTGCCGGCAGCACCACGCCCATGTTCGCCGCAACGGGCTCGGCAATCACGGCCGCAATCTTCCCGCGATGTGTTTGAAACGCCTTCTCGACTGCTGCGACATCGTTGTACGGCACATTCACAGTTAGAGCTGCGATTGCATCGGGAACTCCGGGGCTCGCGGAAATCCCCAACGTTGCGAGACCCGAACCCGCCTGCGAAAGAAATCCATCCGAGTGGCCGTGATAGCAGCCCTCGAATTTCAGCAGGAGGTCGCGCCCCGTGAATCCGCGCGCCAGCCGCACCGCGCTCATCGTCGCTTCCGTCCCGGAGCTGACAAAGCGGACCTTCTCAATGCTTGGCATCGCCGCAGCGATTCGCTCCGCAAGCTCGATTTCCAATTCCGTCGTGACGCCAAAGCTCGTGCCCCTCTTCGCCTGGTCCGCCACGGCTGCGGCAATCGCCGGGTTCGCGTGCCCCAAAATCAGCGCGCCCCATGAGCACACGTAATCGAGGTATGCGTTCCCATCCGCGTCCCACACGCGAGCGCCTTCGCCGCGCGCTGCCACAAATGGTGCGCCGCCCACAGCGCGAAACGCGCGCACGGGACTGTTCACGCCGCCGACGAGGCGCTTCTCTCCGCGCCGAAATATTTCCTGGGAACGGGGTCGCTCGCGAGTCATAAGGGTGGGAGGTGCGTTCCGATACTGTCTAGCAATGCTTCAACCACCGCGCGAGATCTTTTGCATGATACGTAAGCACCATGCTCGCGCCCGCGCGCTGAATCGCAGTGAAAATCTCGAGAGTCACGCGCTGCTCGTCAATCCAGCCGTTCCGCGCCGCAGCCTTCACCATCGCGTATTCGCCGCTCACGTTGTATGCCGCCACCGGCACGTCAAACCTGTCGCGTACCATGCGAACCACGTCGAGGTAAGCAAGAGCGGGCTTCACCATTACGATGTCCGCGCCCTCATCCAGATCGAGCGCCACTTCGCGCAGCGCTTCGCGCGCGTTCGCGGGATCCATCTGATAGCTCCGCCGGTCGCCGAATTGCGGCGCCGATTGCGCCGCTTCGCGAAATGGCCCGTAAAAGCCCGAGCAATATTTCGCGGCGTAAGCAAGTATTGCGACGTTCTCGAAGCCGTTCTGATCCAGCGTTTTGCGGATCGCGCCAACTCGCCCATCCATCATGTCCGATGGCGCCACAATGTCCGCGCCCGCGCGCGCGTGCGAAAGCGCTTCCGCCGCAAGAATTTCAACCGTCGCATCATTTTGTACGTCATTATCTTTAATGACGCCGCAATGCCCATGACTTGTGTATTCGCACAAACAGACATCGGTCAGCACCAATAATTTCAGCCCCGCTTTGCGAACCGCTTCTATCGCCCGCTGCACTCCGCCATCAACCGCAAGCGCTTCGGAACCGCGCTCGTCTTTCTTCGCGGGCAGGCCAAACAAAATTATCGCGGGCACGCCGAGCTGTTCCACCTCGCGGCACTCTTCGAGAAACTTGTCCACTGATTGCTGAAAAATGCCAGGCATGGAACTGACTTCGTTGCGCACGTTCGTCCCCGGGCATACGAACATGGGATAGATGAGCCCGTGCGCCGAAACCTGCGTTTCGCGCACAAGTCCTCGCATCAATTCATTGCGGCGCAACCGGCGAGGGCGATGTTGTGGAAAGCTCATGGCGTGATTGTCCCCGGCACACATCGTACCGAAAAATAGTCCAACAGCGCAGCTACAAATGATTCGCTTGTGGGTTGCGGCGCTTCGATGGCCACGGGCAGTCCTGCTTTGCGAATCGCCGCCGCGGTGACAGGCCCGATGGCCGCAATCGGCGCGCGGCGGAGTGTTTCCAGACCGATCTTTTCCGCCAGTGAATGAAACGCCGAGGTGCTAAAGAACGAAACCACATCGGCCGCTCCGCTGCGAATCGCCGAAACCGTTTCGGGCGACGCCACATCACAACTCACGGTGCGGTAGGCAATCACATCCGTCACATACGCTCCGGCCTGGCGCAGGGCCGCGGGCAAATCTTCGCTCGCCTGGTCGCTTCGAGGCAGCAGCACCTTCTTGCCAAATAATTCTGCGCCCAATTCGCGCGCCAGCTCCACGCCCTGGAACTCCTCGGCCATGTGGCCGACCATGAATCCTTCCGCCGCCGCTGCTTCCGAAGTTGCCGGACCAACTGCTGCAACAAACAATGGCTGCGCTCCGGACTGAATTGTTCTCGGCTCAACACCCCGCGCCCGGCACCGCCGCGCAAAAAAGTGTGCTGCATTTGCGCTGGTAAAAAGGAGCCATTGAAATGTTTGCAGCACCCCAATTGCGGCATCAAGAGGCGCGTTGTCGAGAGGTTCCGCAAATGCAATCGCCGGCAACGAGATGACCGTCGCGCCCAACTCGGCAAGCCGCGCCGTCAGAGCGCGCGACTGCTCCGCCGCGCGCGTGACCACGATTCGCCGCCCCGAAAGCGGCTTCCCCGACTCAGCTTCCGGATGAGCTGGCAACATTCCTCCCCACAAGCTGCAGAATTCGCGCCGCCCCGGCGTCGAGCATCGTGCGCGCCAGATTTTTCCCTAGAGCCTCTGCGTTAATTGCATCGCCGACCGCGCGCTTCCGGATGTAGTCCGCGCCGTCAACCGAGGCAATGACAGCGTCCATCACAAACTCGCCCGATTCCGCGCGTGCCCACGCTCCGAGTGGCACCTGGCAACCGCCTTCGAGTTCCCGCAACAGCGCGCGTTCCGCAGTCGCGGCTGCCCGCGTTGCCGAGTGATCCAGTTTCGCAAGAGCAGCCCCCAGTTCACCGCTTCCCGCCACATCCTGCGCTCGCGCCTCGATCCCCAGCACTCCCTGCCCTACAGCAGGCACACAAACTTCTGTTGGCAACACTTGCGTGATTCGCCCGCCCCATCCGAGGCGATCCAGTCCCGCCTTCGCGAGCACAATTGCGTCACACTCGCCCCGCTCGAGCTTTTTCAGTCGGGTGTCAACGTTTCCGCGTAAATCCATAAACAAAAGATCCTGCCGAGCATGCCGAAGCTGCGCTTGCCGCCGCAGACTGCTTGTGCCCACGCGCGCGCCATTCGGTAATTTGTCAAAGGCTTCACCACCGCGCGAAATCAAACAATCCCGCGGATCTTCCCGTTCGCAGATTGCCGGAAACGCAAGCCCCGCTGGCGTTTCCGTAGGCACATCCTTCATGCTGTGTACCGCGATATCAACGCGGCCCTCGAGCAGTGCGTCTTCAATCTCCTTGATGAAAACGCCTTTCACACCAATCTGATTCACGCCCGCTTGCTGAAAGCGATCCCCGGATGTCTTGATGTAAATGATTTCCGTTTGCACACCGAGCTTCGCTAGCCTCTCCGCGATGTGCTTTGCCTGCCACGCGGCCAGCATGCTTCCGCGCGAACCGATGCGCACCGGTTTCACGACTTCTCCCGATCGAGGCCAAACAGACGCCGCACCGCTTCGAGGTCCGCGATCCTCTTGCGGAGGTCGCGCTCGTTTCTCACGCGTTCGAATGGTGAAATCACAAGCCGTTCGAGCATTTGCTCCGCGAGTTGTGCCGTCCGCTCTTGCTCCCCGGGCGTCAATCCTTCGGACTTGCTATACCGCTCTCGCAGGAATTCGTCTCGCCCTTGCGAAAGCTTTGCCCGCAGATCCCGCAGTACGGCCGTGACTTCCACTCCCGTCTGCCACGCCTGAAACTTTAGGACGTGCTCCTCGATAATCGCCTCGACGCGCGGAATCTCTCCCGCGCGGGCGCGCTTGTTGCCTTCCACAATTTCCGCGAGGTCGTCAATGTTGTAAAGATAGACGTTGTAAAGTTTTCCCGCCTCAGCGGCGACATTGCGCGGCACGCCAAGGTCAATCAGAAAAAGTGCGCGATTCCCGCGCGCTTCCATCGCCCGCTCGACCATCGCGCGCGGCAGTACCGCTTGCTCCGCTCCAACCGAGCTGACCACCATGTCCGGCACTGCAAGCGCGGCGGCGATCTTCTCCCACTCGATTACTTCCGCGCGCCAACGCGCTGCAAGCTCGCGCGCGCGCTCCGGCGACCGGTTCGCCACCAACAGACGCGCGATGCCGCGGTCGCGCAGGTGCTCGACGACCTGCTCGCTCACCGTGCCCGCCCCAAGAATCAGTGCGCAATGCTTCGACAGTTTTCCAAAAATCTGCTCCGCGAGCTTCACGCCCGCAAACGCCACCGAAACCGGCCGCGTGCCAATCTCCGTTTCCGTGCGAACGCGCTTCCCCACTTCCAGCGCTGCCTGGAACATCCTGTTCAGCACCGGCCCCGTCGCGCCAAGTTCATATGCCGCCAGGTAGGCGTCACGCACCTGGCCCAAAATCTCCGCTTCACCAAGAAGCATCGAGTCGAGCCCCGCCGCCACTCGAAACACATGCCGCACTACGCCGTGATCGCGATGGTGATAAAGACTTCCGCCGAGGACGGCAAGGTCCATCTCGTGGAGCGAAGCGAAGTATCGTTCCAATTGCGGAATCGATTCCGCCGCGCTTTCCTGCGGCACGCCGTAAAGCTCGCTGCGGTTGCAGGTGCTGAGCACGAGCGTTTCAGCCAGCACGCCGCGTTCGCGCAATTCCGTCGCCGCGCGCCCGGCCTTTTCCGGGCTGAACGCCACGCGTTCGCGCAACTCCACGGGAGCGGTGCGATGGTTCAGTCCGAGTAGAACGATTTCCATCAGTAGAACCGGTGGTACCGCGAGAGAAACACGTTTACGATGCTGTAGCTGAAAACCACAATTACGAAATTGGCCAAACATAGAATCGCGGACCGCGACCCACGCCACGTTGCGCTTCGCGAGAGCCACAAGTACGCGGTGTAAAACGCCAAAATCAGCAGCGAAACAATTTCCTTCGGATCGCCGCTCCAGTAGTGCCCGTGCAGCCTATCCGCCCACACAAATCCAAAGGAGATGCCTGCCGCCAGCGCCAGCACTCCCACAAGCGCGCTGCTCCGGCACATCCGCTCGAGCACATCCATCGGAGGAAATCGCCAGAACATCCCGCCGGGCTTCCGCGCGCGCAAAAGCCGGTCTTGAATCAGATAGATAATGCTCAGAATAAATGCGAGCGAAAATGCCGAATACGCCAAAATATTCAGCGTCACGTGCAGCGCAAAGAGCGTTCCTCGCGCAGGCGCGGGGTGCGGCGCGACATCCCGAAAGTGCGAGAGCGAAAACAGGACGATGACGAGCGGCAGGACAAACGGGCCGACTGCGCGGCCGCGATGGACTAATTCAAGCCCTAAGAATGTGGCTCCCAATAGCCACGCAAAAAGCGACAATGATCCCCACAGGTCTTCGTATGGCACGGTCTTCAAAACGTGCGCTCGTTCGAGCAACGCAAAATAATGCAGCCAAAGGCCCACAAACAACGACGCCCCAGCTGCGAGCCCGATGACACGATTCTCCACATAAAGATTTCGCAGATAAGCCGCGAAACTCACCACATATAGCAATAATGTCGCGAGGACCCAGCCCGTCATTTCGGTCGCGCCTCTCCGGCGTGCGCGTAAAGTTCACAGGTGACCCATGTGCTCTTTTTGGTCTTCATATCTGCTGTGGGTATTGTACTCCAGTGGAAAACAGGCGGGACAATTAGCGGTCTCTTCGCTACTTCAGTTGCTGTGCGGCTTCCTTGGCCGCCCGAATCTCCTGCCAACGCCGAGGTCTCTTCCCTGCTTGTAGCACTTTCTTCCGTAGACGAATGGACTTCGGCGTCACTTCCACATATTCGTCGTCGGCAATAAATTCAATCGCCTGCTCAAGGCTCAACACACGGTGCGGAATCAGCCGGATTGCTTCGTCCGCGCTGGATGCGCGCATGTTCGTTTGTTTTTTCTCTTTCGTGATGTTTACATCCATGTCCGAATCGCGCGAGTTCTCCCCAACAATCATCCCCTCGTACACTTCCACCGCCGGCCCGATGAACATCTCCCCGCGCTCCTGCAAATTCCAAATCGCAAATGCGGTTGACACTCCCGCACGGTCCGCTACCAGCGCGCCCGTCGGACGCGTCGCCATCTCGCCTCCATATTCGGTCCATCGCTCGAATAACGCGTGAATCTGCGCGGTGCCGCGTGTGTCCGTCATCAATTGCCCGCGCATCCCAATCAGCCCGCGCGACGGCACCATAAACTCCAGCCGCACCCAGCCCGAACCGTGGTTCACCATCTGCGCCAATTCGCCGCGCCGCTGCCCGAGCGCTTCCATCACCACTCCCGTAAACGATTCCGGGCAATCCACCACCAACTGTTCGAGCGGCTCCATCTTCCGCCCGTTTTCCTCGCGCACCACAATCTCCGGCTTGCCGACCATCAACTCGTAACCTTCGCGCCGCATCGTCTCGATCAAAATGGCAAGCTGCAATTCTCCGCGCGCCAGCACGCGAAAAACGTCCGTTGTGTCCGCGTCGGTGATGCGAAGCGACACATTCGTCAGCAGTTCCTTCGCCAGCCGCTCACGCAAATCGCGCGACGTCACCCACTGTCCCTCGCGCCCTGAAAGTGGCCCGTTGTTCACGGTAAAAATCATCGCTAGCGTGGGCTCGTCAATCGTCATCGGCGACATCGGCGCAGGATTCTCCAGACTGGTTATCGTCTCCCCGATTTGAATTCCCTCCACTCCGGCAATCGCCGCAAGGTCGCCGCACGTGACCTCTTCTGCTTCGTCGCGTTCCAACCCGCGAAACGTATAGAGTTTCGTGATCCGCATCGGGACGATATCTCCCGAGAGCTTCGCAATGCCTACGTCCGCGCCTCGCCGCAGCGTCCCGCTGAACACCCGCCCAATCGCGATGCGTCCAAGAAAATCGCTGTAGCTCAGGTTCATCACCTGCGCTTGCAGCACGCCATCCGGATCGCCCTTCGGTTCGGGAATTGAATTCACAATCGCCTCAAACAAAGGCAACAAGTTTTTCGAGCTGTCGCCCGGCTTCACATGAGCCACGCCCGTCTTCGCGTTCGTGTACAGCACGGGAAAACCGAGCTGGTCTTCCGTCGCTTCTAAATCAATAAACAAATCGTAGATTTCGTCGAGCACTTCAGCTGTACGCGCGTCCGACCGGTCAATCTTATTCAGCACGACAATCGGCGGCAGCTTCGCCTGCAGCGCCTTCTGCAACACGTATCGTGTCTGCGGCAGCGGGCCTTCGCTCGCATCAACCAGCAACAAGACGCCGTCCACCATTTTCAGCGCACGCTCCACTTCCCCGCCGAAATCGCTGTGTCCCGGCGTATCCACAATGTTGATTTTTGTGTCGTGATAGAAAAGCGCCGTGTTTTTCGCCAGGATCGTAATCCCGCGCTCGCGTTCCAAGTCATTCGAGTCCATCACCCGATCCACAAGAACTGCGTTCGCACGGAAGATCCCGCTCTGGCGCAGCATCGCGTCCACGAGCGTCGTCTTCCCGTGGTCCACGTGCGCGATAATGGCGATATTGCGGATGGCTGGCATCGTCGTCTTAAATTATTTTGCCGGAGCTTGCTTCAGGACCCCGCGCGCGGCCGCAAACAATAACGGCTGCAAGCACGAACTTGCAGCCTCCGCATTACGTTCCGAGAGGATTTACAAGTGCATTCGGCATTCATAGATTAACACACGCGCCGCGCGGCGTCATCTCGCGCTCTGGCGTCATGTGCGCAACAATGCCCGCGCAAAGCCATTCTGCTATCATAAAAACGCGTCTCGCGAACGATGACCACTCATCAAAATACGCGCAGTTTCGAGCAAGGCTCCGCTCCCGCCGCGTCGTTCAGCCGGAAAGAACTCTTCCTCCGCGCCGCGCGTTGCGAACCTGTTCCTCGTGTCCCCGTCTGGATGATGCGCCAGGCCGGCCGCTACTTGCCTGAATACCGCGAACTCCGCCGCAAGCATGCGTTTCTCGAAGTCGCGAAAACGCCCGAACTCGCCGCCGAGGTTTCTTTGCAGCCTTTTCGCCGTCTCGGCGTTGACGCCGTCATCGTTTTCTCCGACATCCTCATCCCCGCCGAAGCTATGGGCCTCGGCCTCGAGCTCACCGACAGCGGCCCGCTTCTCCCCGATCCCGTTCGCGACGCTGCGCACGTTGAAACCCTTCGCGCGTTCGATCCTGAAACCGAAACGCGCTTTCTCAACGACGCCATCCGCCTCCTCTGCCGCGAACTCGGCCCTGACGTCCCCGTCCTCGGCTTTGCCGCCGCTCCTTGGACACTCGCCTGCTACATGGTTGACGGCCGAGGCCGCGAAAGTTTTCCCGCCACGAAATCCATGATGTTCAATGACGCGCCGCTCTTCCGCCGCCTGCTCGAAAAAATCGCGCGCGTCACCGCCGCGTACTTGAAGGCGCAAATCGCAGCAGGCGCCTCCGCCGTCCAATTATTTGACACCTGGGTAGGCGAACTCAGCACCCGCGACTATCGCGAATTCGCGCTCCCTGCCACGCAGCTTCTCATCCGCGAACTCGCCGCCGGCGAAACGCCCGTCATTCTCTATACGAAGGCCTCGAATCATTTGCTCCCGCTCGCCGCCGAATCCGGCGCCACCGTCCTCAGTGTTGACTGGCGCGCCGACCTCGCCGAGCTCCGCCGCACACTCGGCCCGCGCATCGCCTTGCAGGGCAACATCGACCCCTGCCTACTTCTTGGCCCTCAAGACGAAATCGCGCACGCCGCCGAAAACGCAATCACACAAGCCGGCGGGCTCGGCCACATCTTAAATCTCGGCCACGGAATTCTGCCGATGACTCCTGTCGACAACGCGCAAGCCTTCATCCGCGCCGGCCAGGAATTTTCTTTGTCTTCATTCAGCGCGACCACCGGCGCCGCCGTGCGCCGCGCCACGTAGCACATCGCTCCCATGCCCACCACGCCCAACGCCGAATTCCAAATCGCTCACGAGCGCTTCCGCATCTCCGAAGATTTTCTCGCGAAATACAATCGTCCCGGCCCGCGTTACACCAGCTATCCCACCGCGCCCGTTTGGCAGGACACCTTCGGCCCTCGCGACCAGGAGCAATCCTTCGCCGCCGCCGACGCCGCAAGCACTCCCGTTTCGCTCTACATGCACCTTCCCTATTGTGAGAGCCTCTGCCTTTTTTGCGCCTGCACCGTCGTCATCTCCAAGGACACCGGCGTCGTCCCGCCCTACCTCGCCACGCTCAAGCGTGAAATCGAGCGCGTTGCGCCGCACGTTTCGCGTAACCGGGGCGTCGTCCAATTTCATTGGGGCGGCGGCACTCCAACTTATCTCACTCCCGCGCAAATGGACGATCTTTTCAGCTTCACGCGCGAACGCTTCACCTTCGCGCCCAACGCCGAAATCGGCATCGAGGTGGACCCGCGCGTCACTTCGCGCGAGCATCTCGAAACTTTGCGCCGCCTCGGCTTCAATCGCCTGAGCCTCGGCATCCAAGATTTTCATCCCGAAGTCCAGAAGGCTATCCATCGCATCCAGCCATACGAAATGACCCGCGACCTCATCGCCCACGCGCGCTCGATCGGCTTCGACAGTATCAACGTGGATTTAATCTACGGCCTTCCCTATCAAACCGCCGATCGCTTCCGCGCATCCGTCGCGCAGGTTCTCACGCTCGCACCGGATCGCGTCGCTATGTTCAGTTACGCGCACGTTCCGTGGTTGAAAAAACAGCAGGGCTCCTTCGTCGCACATCTCCCCGAAGGGATGGAAAAATTCCGCATCTTCTGCGCCGGCCTGCAATCTTTTCTTGACGCCGGATATCTCTACATCGGCATGGACCACTTCGCGAAGCCCGGTGACGAACTTGCCGTCGCGCAGCAGAATCGCACGCTCCATCGCAATTTTCAGGGTTACACCACCAAGGCAGGTGCCGACCTTTACGGCATGGGCGTCAGCGCCATCAGCGGCATCGGACTCGCCTACGGCCAAAATTTCCGCGACGTTCCTGGCTACACCGCTGCCATCGATCGCGGCGGCCTCGCCACTATGCGCGGCTATCACCTCAGTGAAGAGGACGCTCTTCGCCGCGCTGTCATCAACCGCCTGCTCTGCCACACAATTATTCGTAAGCGCGAAATCGAAATTGAATTTCGCATCAAGTTTGATGAAGTCTTTGCGTCCGAGTTGGCGCGGTTGCAAGACTTCGCCGACGATGGTCTCGTCACGCTCAACGCGGACGAAATCCGCGTCACCTGGCTCGGCCGCATTTTCATCCGCAACATCGCCATGGTCTTCGACCCCTATCTTGAAAAGCAGCACCTCGAAAGCCGCCCGCTCTTCTCAAAAACTCTCTGAGCGATAGCGCCCCACAATTTCATGCCCGCCTCCGCCCCCAACTCCGCGCCGGTCGTCATCATCGGCGGAGGAATCTCCGGCCTCGCATGCGCCGCGCGGCTCAAGCAGCGAGGCGTCCCATTTCTTCTCCTCGAAAAATCAGACCACTTCGGCGGCGTGATTCACACCGCCCAAGAAAATGGATTTCTCTTTGAATTCGGCCCGCAGGGAGTTCTTCTCACGCCCGAGCTTCGCGAATTGGTCGACCTCGCCGGTCTTACTGGCGATCTTCTTCAGGCAAATCCTCGCGCGCCCCGCTTCATTTACAAAAACGGCCGCCTCGTCCGCGCGCCGATGTCCCCTCCATCACTCCTTGCCTCGCCTTTGCTCCACACTTCCGCCAAATGGCGTCTCCTCACGGAACCTTTGCGCCTTTCGCGCCCCCCCGATGACGACGAATCTCTCGCCGACTTCATGCGCCGCAAGTTCGGCGAATCGCTTCTCGAGAATCTCGTCGGCCCATTCGTCTCGGGCATTTATGCAGGCGACCCGGAACTCCTCAGCCTTCGCGCCGCATTCCCTCAAATCCATAAATGGGAGGCGGACCACGGCAGCATCCTGCGCGGAATGCTCAAGCAAGGCCGCTCGCGACCGAAACGCGCACCTGCTCGCCCAACTCTCCATTCCCTCAAACACGGAATCGGCTCGTTGCTCGACGCGCTCGCAAAATATCTCGGCGCTTCCGTGCGCGCGCGAGTCACCGTCGAATCCATCGAGAGCATCGCGTCCGGCTCGGCGCCGGCATTTCGCGCCCAGATTTCCGGGCAAGGCCGCGCCGAATCTCTCGACGCCTCCGCGGTCATCGTCGCCACCGACCCCTCCGCCGCCGCGCGCCTCCTCGCGCCCATCTCGCGCAAATTTCCCTCAATCCTTGAACCAATCCCTTTCGCGCCCGTCGCCGTTGTCGCCGCAGGCTACCGCAGCGCCGCAATAGCGCATTCCCTCGAAGGTTTCGGCTTCCTCGTCCCGCGCAAAGAAGGCCTGAGCATTCTTGGCACAGTCTTCAACTCATCGCTCTTCTCCGGCCGCGCACCCGAAGGGCATGTCCTCCTCACCAGCTTCGCGGGCGGCGCAACAAATCCCGCACTGTGCGAAATGCCCGAGGACCGCATCGCCTCCGCCATCCACGAGGACCTCACGCGCATCCTGCAAATCAGCGAAGCCCCGGTTATCCAACGCGTCCACGTCTATCCCCGCGCGCTTCCCCAATACAATATGGGACACACGCGCACCATCGCCGCCCTCGAAGAAACATGCCGCGAATTTCCTGGAATTTTTCTCGCTGGAAACTACTTGGAAGGCCCATCCACCGGCGCCTGCGTCGCCCGCTCTTTCCGCCTCGCCGATAGCCTTACGTAGTCATTGTCAGCGCATCGAAGCGCGTCGTCTGCGCCCCGATGCCTTTCATCGGGGAATCTGTCTAATGCCATCCACAAACGATTGCCATGCGCCCGAATCTACCTCTCCTTCTTCGCCCTCTGCGCCATCCGAATCGCGCGCCGCTCCCCCGCCTCGCGCCATCGCCTCCGGTCATCCTCCGTCTCCAAAATCAACGGCGCCACCTTCTTCGGGTTTCGGTTCTCATCAATCGCCACAAACGTCACGTACGCGCTCGTCGTGTGCTTGCGCTCTCCCGTTAAAATATTTTCCGAAAAAATCTTTACCCCCGCTTCCAGCGACGTATTAAACACCCTGTTCACGCTGCTCTTCAGAACAATCAGTTCTCCCACGCGAATCGGATTCCGGAAATCCACATGATCCACCGACGCCGTCACCGCGTAGCTATGGCTGTGACGGTGCGCCGCAATCGCCGCCGCGATATCCATCAGGTGCATCACGCGCCCGCCAAGAATATTCCCCAGCGCGTTCGCGTCCTGCGGCAGCACCACCTCCACCATCTCCGTCCGAGACGCGCTCACCGGCTTCCCGGCAGCGCTCGCCTCGCCACTCCCCGGTGCCGCCTGCTTCCCTTTGCCGCCATTCTTCCCTTTGGATTTCGCCATTCGCCGGCTCCTCTTCAATTTGCGTCTGCATTCATCCAGCCTATAATACTTCCCCTAGCGCCATGACCCAACCCCAACCAACAAAAACTCGCCGCCAGAAACTCGAAGAGTTCGCCGCCGCGAAGCCGAATGACCCATTCACGCTCTACGCCCTCGCGCTCGAATGCGCCAACACCGGCGATTCCGACGCCGCTATCCAAAATTTCGACGTCCTGCTTCGCACGCATCCCGATTACGTCACCGGCTATTTCCAGCTCGGCCAGCTCTACATGCGCCTCTCGCGCCACACCGAGGCGCGCCAAACGCTCACAGCCGGAATCGCTGCCGCCGGACGCACCGGCGACGCCCACGCCGCCGAGGAAATGACGGCCGCCATCGCCAGCCTCCCCGCCGGCCACGTCATCTGAAGGTCTCGTGAAAATTATTCTGTTCGGGGCGTCGGGCATGGTAGGACAAGGTGTCCTGCGCGAATGTCTCCTCGATCCGCAAATTTCAAGCATCCTCTCGATCGGACGCATCTCAATCGGACACCAACACGAAAAGCTCCGTGAAATTATTCAAAACAATCTCTTCGATCTCTCTCCCATCGAAAACGAGCTGCACGGATTCGACGCATGCTTTTTCTGCCTCGGCGTTTCCTCTGCGGGCATGACGGAATCTGACTATGCGCGCGTGACTTACGACCTCACCCTCTCCGTCGCGCAAACTTTAGCTAAGGTCAATCCTCAGATGACGTTCATCTATGTTTCCGGAATGGGCACCGACAGCTCCGAAAAAGGCCGCAGAATGTGGGCGCGCGTGAAAGGCAAAACTGAAAACGCGCTGCTCCGCTTGCCCTTCAAAGCTGCGTACATGTTTCGCCCCGGCCTCATCCAGCCGATGCACGGCATCAAATCGAAAACAAAACTCTACCGCATCCTATATTCACTCACGGGCCCGCTCATCCCCTTATTGACCGGCGCCTTCCCCAAATACGTAACCACAACCGAAAAGCTCGGCCGCGCAATGATCAACGCAGCCAGGCGCGGCGCGCCAAAGCCAGTCCTCGAATCCAAAGATATCAACGCCCTCGTAAAGTAGCCATCCTCGCCGGCCACCGCCGGCCATCTCTTGTAACGGCTGGGGACTACGCCCTAACTGTTTTCATCCTGAACGGAGTCCAGATGTTTCCTATCGGGACGCAGCGAAGGATCCCTCTGCGCCTCGACCAATCTCCGTGTCCTCTGCGTTTCCGCGTTAAAGATTGCCTGTATTTCAGAACTCACCCAAACTCCCCTAATCCGCCGAGCTAATCTGATGTCACCTCACCCCTCGTTGAATCATCTATAATGATTGCATCTCGCGTCGCACCAGAAAGGACACATGACCCCAGGGCCCATGACCGCGCAAACTCCGAAACCCGAAACGCTAGGCCAGCTTCGCCGCAGTCCCCTCTTCGACTCGCGCAAGGCCGCGCGCAACGTCAAGGACGAAATGCGCGAAAATCTTCTTTGCGCCCTCGAACGCAAACAGCCGCTCTTTACAGGCATCCACGGCTACGAAGACACCGTCATCCCGCAAATCGTCAACGCCATTCTTGCACGCCATAATTTCATCCTTCTTGGGTTGCGCGGCCAGGCGAAATCGCGCATCCTCCGCGCTCTTATTGATTTGCTTGACGCCGAAATCCCCTACATCGCGGGCTGCGAAATCCATGACCACCCTCTGCGCCCGATTTGTCGCACCTGCCGCGAACTCATCGCCGAAAAAGGTGACGAAACCCCGATCGCCTGGCTCCCGCGCAATCGCCGCTACGTCGAAAAGCTCGCCACGCCGGACGTCACCATCGCCGACATCATCGGCGACGTGGACCCCATCAAAGCCGCGCGCGGCGGGCGCGATCTCGGCGACGAACTTACAATTCACTATGGCCTCTTGCCGCGCGCCAATCGCGGCATTTTCGCCATTAACGAACTCCCTGACCTCGCCGGAAAAATTCAGGTCGGCCTTTTCAACATCATGCAGGAAGGCGACATCCAGATTAAGGGCTATCCTGTGCGCCTGCCGCTCGATTTGCTCCTCGTATTCACCGCCAATCCCGAGGACTACACCGCGCGCGGAAAAATCGTCACGCCATTGAAGGACCGCATCGGGGCCGAAATTCGGACGCATTATCCCGCGACCGTTGAAGAAGGAATGTCCATCACATCGCAGGAAGCCTGGGTCGCGCGCAACGGACGCAAAACCGCCGTGCCCGATTATCTTCGCGAAGTCGTCGAGCAGATCGCTTTCATCGCACGCGATGACAAGCGCGTGGACCGCCGCTCCGGCGTCAGCCAGCGCTTGCCCATCGCCTGCCTCGAAACAATTGTCAGCAGCGCAGAGCAACGGGCGGTCCGCAATGGTGAAGACGCCGTCGTCGCGCGCGTTGCCGATATTTACGCCGCCCTGCCAGCCATCACCGGCAAACTCGAATTGGAATACGAAGGCGAACTCAAAGGCGCGGAGCACATCGCGCGCGAACTCGTGCGCGGCGCCGCGGGCCGCGTCTTCGCCCGCTACCTCGGCGAAGCAAACCTGCAAAACGTAATCCAATGGTTTGAAATGGGCGGCGAACTTAAAGTCACCGACACGAGTTCATCCGATGATCTCGTGCGCCAGCTCCGCAAAATCCAGGGCTTGCTCGAACACGTTGACAAGCTCGGCGTCGGAGGAAAAGACGGTGCGCCGCTCGTGGCCGCCGCGGGCGAATTTATTCTAGAAGGATTGTGGGCGCAAAAGCGCATCAGCCGCAGCGAAGAGCGCGGCTTTTTCGCAGAACGCCCAAAGACGCCGGATCCGCGCGAACCAAATGTTCGCCCCCCGCGCCGCCAGTTTAATTGACGACATTTGGGCGACCGCCCAAAATGTTGTCATCCCGAGCGAAGCGAGGGATCTGCTTTTGTGGTTCGTACGGGCGCTGCTTGCTGCGCCCGGTTTCACCTTATGCCTAAATTCATCCGCTACTCGAAATACACCGGTGAACCCGCTGACGGCGTCGATCTCGACGATCTGATCAATCGCCTTTCCGACTTCCTGCTCCAAAGCGGCTTCGAGAGCGATTACTACGGCATCTCCGAGATGGATTCCGCGCGCACCATGGAGCAACTGCGTCGCGCCATCCTTCGCGCCCTCGAGGAGGGCGACCTCCTTCCCGAGGATCTCCTCGAAAAACTCCTCGCACAAGGCGAGGACAGCAAAGAAGTCCAGCAAATGCTCGACCGCCTGATTGAGCGCCTGACCGAAGAGGGCTACATCAATCCGCTGCAACCGCCGCAGATCACCCCGCCGCCGGAAAAAACTCCGCGCGGACAAACCGGTGACCAGAATCAGGAATCGCAAACGCGCTTTGAAATCACGGACAAGACCATTGATTTCCTCGGCTTCAAAACGCTCCAGGAACTTCTCGGCTCGCTCGGAAAATCCAGCTTCGGACGCCACGACACGCGCGACCTCGCCACCGGCATCGAATCCGGCGGCGTCTCGCGCCCCTATGAATTTGGCGACACGCTCAATCTCGATGTCGGTGCAACCCTATTCAACGCCGTCCGCCGCGACGGCGCCAAAATCCCCATCGAACTCGACTATCCCGACCTCATGGTCCATCAGTGCGAATATCAAAGCTCTTGCGCCACCGTCGTCATGCTCGATTGCTCGCACAGCATGATCCTCTACGGCGAGGATCGCTTCACGCCCGCCAAGCGCGTCGCGCTCGCACTCTCACATTTGATACGCACGCAATATCCCGGCGACACTCTGCATCTCGTCCTTTTTCATGACAGCGCTGAAGAAGTTCCCATCGGCGAACTGGCGCGCGTGCAGGTCGGCCCGTATTACACGAACACGCGCGAAGGCTTGCGGTTGGCGCAGCGGATTCTTTCGCAGCAGAAAAAAGACATGAAGCAAATTGTGATGATCACCGACGGCAAGCCGTCTGCGCTAACACTCGAAGACGGCCGCATCTACAAAAACGCTTTCGGCCTTGACCCGCTCGTCGTCACGCAAACTTTGGAAGAGGTCGCCAAGTGCCGCAAGTCCGGCATCCTCATCAACACCTTCATGCTCGCGAGCGACTACAGCCTCGTCCACTTCGTCCAAAGAGTCGCGGAAATTTGCCGCGGCAAAGCCTACTTCACCACTCCCTATACCCTCGGCCAGTATCTCCTGATGGATTTCATGTCCCGCAAAACCAAGCATATCCACTAGTTCGATTCCATCGGCTGCTAATTTCCTGAAGGCTTTTCGACGTGATCAATCACGATGATTTCAACGGGGCCCTTTCCCGATTCCAATTTCAGCCCGAGTTGCTCTTGAATGGCGATGAAAATCGTCGGGCCAGCGGGTTCAGACGAGGGAGCGCCACCCCCACTATCTACCACGGGCGCTTGGCCCGAATCTGAGATCGCCCACTGCAGCGTGACATCATAGAAGTCGCGGAGACCGGTTTTGTCCAATACCGTGCGGCCCAATATCTGTGTCAGCGATTCTGTTAGGGCCACAATCGGAATCGCTTGGCCGGTTATCTTCCCTCCGCCCCTTCCAGACTGTGACCATCCAACAGATCCTCCGCTTCCACCCTGACTTACCTTTTCCGGGGGCGTCGGATTCAGCTTGAATCCGCCCTTCGCGATGACCAGCGAATAAACCGGAAGCTCCCTGCTTTCGCGATGCACCGCCAGTCCAAAGCGATCCGCCAGCAGCGCCTGAAGCATCTGCTGCCGTGCGCGATAGAGGTCCGACTCACTCAGCTTTTTCAACGCGTCGGCCGTGCTCGCATCCATTCTTGCATCTATAACGTATCCTTCGGAGCGTGCCCAAGCCGGCAACCCGGAAATCTGATTGTCCTGCACGCCGAATGCATCACGAAGTAACGCTTCCAGTGTGAAATTCGTGTAGAGGAGACCGTGCGCAGGTCGCGACATGCCGGACATGACATGGCCGGAAGGGTCGGGCTTGTATGGCTTGATCGAAGCGACTTCGTATTCGTACTTCGGCCCCGCGGCAGCGCTCGTTTGACCCTGCGACTGAGCCCGGCTCCGCATCGTGCTTGGCAGCATCAGTCCTATCAGTGCGACTATTCCGGCCAACTTCACGGTGGTCACCAACAGATTCCTGCTCCTGTTTCCACAAACACCGGCAAATAGCTTCATAGGATCACATCGCCCCCATTTTCTCGAGAATCTTCACCATGCTTGCGCCGGTGCCAAATTGCGCCGATGAATCATTCCCCTGAGGATCGTGCTGTGATGGTAAGTAGTCAGCCCGATAGAGGACCCACACTTTCCGAGGTTGCGCGCCACCCGTAATTGCAGATCCGCTGGCAAGAATGTACTTCACTCCATTCTCACTGAATTGGATTCGCCCATAATTTGCCGTGCCCTGAATTGCCCCGTTGAATTCCTTCAATGCCACTGCCACGAGCCCATGCCCCGGCATGTAGGCGTAAAAGCCTGTATTTGAATCACTATCCCGTCCCCAAGCGGAACCCGAACCGATCATTTCACCGATCACCTGCCCGTCTCGAATGAACAGTCCATTCAATACACCTATTTGATTCTCGTCTGGCTGCACCGGAATATTCACCCAATCCGGGATCGTATCTCCAGAGGGAACAATCTTTCCCTCAAAGCCGACCTCGCCGCCTCCGCTCACCGGTATCTGCAACGTCTGCCCCGGCGTGTATGTGTAACGCAGTAGCGCCGCATCAGCCATTTCATCGGCCAGATGCTTTATGTGTGGCGCCGACCCGAAGCGTTTCACGCGCAAAGTCAGGTACACCGCACCGTCCTCGATTTTCTGAACGCTGATAATCGCGGCCACGTGCTCGGTACCCGAGATGCTCAGGGAATGCTCGCACCCGGATGGGCAGGCCTGCACAATCCCTCCCGCATTGCCATAGCTTCCTCCGCCAAAATCCAGCGAAAATTTATATTGGAACCACTGGGCCGAATTCTGCGCCCGTGTCCGAGCCCAACCGCCTGCGAGCAGCACGATAACCAACGCGCAGATTGCTGCAGCGAATCGTGGCACACGGAAGGGTTTAAGGAGCGCCAAACGTATTCCGCTCCGCTGCGGTAACGCCTCGCGGTTCATGGATTGCATTTTCATTTCCTCGCTTTCTTGAGCGGCCAAAAGACGCATACCAATTGTCATTTCCGCATATTCGCGCAAAGTCTCACGGCATGCCTTGCAATCACTCAAGTGCCGCGCTGCCTCCACGCCCACATGCCGCCCGTCATACATCGCCGAAATCATTGGCCGTGCTGTTTCGCAGTCCATTGATGCCTCTCTGTTCTTAGTTCCTCTTCCCGTTAACCCATATCTGTCGCAAATTCTCCCGCGCTGTAAATAATCTCGACTTCACAGTCCCAAGCGGTATGCCGAGAATACCCGCCAATTCGCCGTATGAATATCCTTCCACTTCCCGCAACCAGAGCAATCCACGTTCATCCACGTCGAGCCTCATCAACCCCTCGCGCATCGCCGCCGCCAATCCTCCTCCGGCGCCGCTCGATTTTGGGTCAACGACAAGCCCGGGCTGTGCCTCTCGATGTTCTGCAGACGCTAGCGACTGCGGCGTTTCGCGCCACTTCTGCGCCACGCGCTTTCTGGCGATGCCGTAGAGGTACTGCTTCAGTGTGCCCCGCGCCGGGTCAAATGCATTCGGGCGTTTCCACATCTGAAGGAACGTTTCCTGCACGATGTCTTCCGCCTCCACTTGCGCTCCGGAGTAAATGCGGAGGAAGCTGCGCAGGCGCGGACCTACTTCCCGGAACAGCGCCTCGAATGCGGACGTATCTCCCGCGCAAATCTTTTCCCAGAGATCCGCATCATTCAAGGTAGGTGCGCCTCATTGTTCACTGCTCACGATGGCTTCGCTCCGAATGGCATTTCGCTCTCGGTATGGTATTCGCGGAAAGGGGCCAAAAGGTTCACCAGAATCGTTCGCGGAATGCCGCCAAGAAGCGTGAACGGGCAGGATTGTCTCTAATGTGCGCCGGAGGCAAGCGGCCGCCCGCAAAGTCTTTCAAGCACGCCGATGGGAGAAATTTCAGGAGCCACCAGCCCCGCTCGCGAAATAATGAATGTCTGTTCGAGGGCGTGTTGGCCGGAGAGGACGGCGTGGGGTACGCCATCCGTGTACACGAGCCACGCGGACATCGGTGGAAACTCCATGCGGGTCTTGGGCGAGTCGGTCTGGTAGGTGGCGTTCTCCTTCAGGTAGTCGTGGAAGCGGAGCATGAAGCGGTCGTACGCGGAGCGATCCGGAATCGGAGCGCCGAAGGCGCGCGGAATCGCGGCCCATCGCGTTGTGTCGCCGGACGCGGCGAAGCGGTCGAGGCCGGCGTTGCGCGCGAGGTGATCCACAAGCACGGGGAAATCCTCGCCGACATTCCACACGCGCGGCTTCGTGGGATGGATGTTCGTGAACACGCGGAGGATTCGTCCGCCGTGAGTTGGGCGGCTGGGAAATGCGTCGACGTGCAGCAAGTCATTGCGCTTGTGGAGCGGAAGCGCGCGGCCTTCCTCCTCGATGGGACGGAAGCTGGTGAAATCGAGCGTGTACTTTCCGTCGTAAGGCGCGAGGAACCTGCGCACGAAGTCGACGACATGCTGAGAATAGTTGCTGAGAACTCCGCGCAAGCGCTCCTTCACTTCCGCTGGGCCTTCAAAACCGTTGAGCTTGTCTTGCGTCGGACGATAAGAAACATTTTTATGCACCGCGGAATCGGCGCGCTTTTGGGAGATGAGGAATTCGCGGTCGTCGTCGGGAAAATCAAATGGCGGCTGCGAAAAATAAAGAACTTTGTTCGCTTCGAGCTGCTCGCAATACCAGCGCGAGCGATTCGTGGCGACGGGCCCGCTCCATCCCCCCGGGTACCTGTAATCCGCGACGTCAATCCAGCCCGGCATGCTCTGCTCAGCCATATATTACTCCGACGACCATCGCTACAACTCCAGCGATGAACACGGCGCAAGCATACTCGACGCGATTCGCGGATTCCAGCGTTTCTGTTGCGCGCGGCTCGCGTTGATGTGGCGGGCACAGTCTGATGACTGTGACCGCCAATCCAACAATCGCGAATCTCCGCCGCGCGAGGCTGCTAAGCGCCTTGCCCGGCCGCCTGCTCCGACATCGCCTTCATGCGGCGCTGCATCTCTTCCGGCGTCACGTCTTCTGTGTGCGTCGCGACGCCCCACTGCTGGCCGAATGGATCCGTGAGCTTGCCATAGCGGTCGCCCCAAAACATGTCCTGCACAGGCATGTCAGAGCGGGCTCCGGCAGCAAGTGCGGCGTTGAAGACTGCGTCCACGTCCTCCACATAGAGGTGCAGATACATCGGATTGCTTCTGCCGGGCTCGGCGCCGTGAATTCCCGCGGCATTCATCGTGTCATTGATGAAAAATGTGGAATCGCCGATCTTCAATTCGGCATGCATCACTTTGCCGCCGGGGCCGGGCATGTGCACATTGACGGTGGCGCCAAAGACCTTCTTATAGAACTCGATCGCACCTGAGGCATTGTTGGAAACAAGATTTGGAGTGAGGCTGTGGTACTGCTCTGGCTTAAAGCTGACTGCTTTTGACATGGTGAGCTCCTTTGTATTCTGAAGGAACCGCGCGAACCCTTCGGTCTGGTTCAGCGGTTGGCCGGATGCGAATGATTCTGCGACTTGAATTTGTCGCATGTCAACACCTGGCGGCGCCGCTTCTGTGAATGCCCGATGAACATTTCGTGACAACTTCGTCTCTGCCACCGATTGGCCTTGCCGATTGCGTTGCGCTAACATATTTGGGACGACATCTTTCCGTCCCATCGGAACACTTGGCTCACCGTAAAACGATTTGGAGATTTTGGCGTGCCGTGGAGATTCTTGAGTTATGTGGGACTTCTTGAAAAGAATGTCTAAGCGACGCGACGGCGTGAGAACTATCCAGGAAAAAAATCGGTCGCCGCAATTCACTTTGCGCGATGCCGCGGGCAAGGAGCATTCGCTCGCCGAAGCGCTGCGCAAGGGGCCGGTGGTCGCGGCGTTTTTCAAGGTCTCCTGCCCGGTGTGCCAATTCACATTTCCCTTTCTCGAGCGGCTTTACAAATTATCTGGCGATTCCGCTTCCGGCGACTCGGCTAGCGGCAAGTCGGCCGCGACGTTTCTCGCCATCTCTCAGGACGACGCACGCGACACGCGCGAGTTCTGCGCCGAGTACGGCATCACGTTCCCGGCGCTGATTGACGCTGAGAGCTATGACGTCTCGAACGCTTACGGAATCACCAACGTGCCGTCCGTCTTCCTCATCTCTCCTGACGGGACAGTGAAGCTCACCAGCATCGGATTCGACAAAGCCAAGCTCGAAGCGATGGCCGCGGAACTGGCCTCTGGCACCAAGCGTTCCTCCGCGCCGCTATTCCGCCCCGGCGAAGTCGTCCCCAGCTTCAAGCCCGGTTGAGGCTCCAAGAACTAGGTCCCGGCGGGATCTAACCCATCACTTTTTTATCCATCCCCTCTTCCGAACTTGCCATCCTGATCTGTTCCGCGTCCGACCTCTGTGCCAACTCGGAAAAGTGTCCTAGGCGCGCGCCCGAATATGTCTGAATGCCGAATCGCAGCCTTGATTAGGGGGCTTCAATCGTCCTTGGGCTTCTGATACCATTCGCGACAGCTTCCTACCGAGGGAAAGCGCGAATGTCCACTGAAAACCGGCCGTCCGTTACGCCGCGGAATCGAGAGGATTCCGAGATTACGCTCAGTGTGGGAGCGGCATTGCCGATTTCCGACCCCTCCGCGCGACAATTGCCGGCCACCATCGGACGCTATCGCATTCTGCGGCTCCTCGGCGAAGGCGGCATGGGCACCGTGTACGAAGCGGAGCAGGAACAACCAAGCAGAAAAGTCGCGCTAAAGGTCTTGAAGGCCGCATGGGCTAGCCCCGAACTCATCGGCCGCTTTGCGCGGGAATCCCAGGCACTTGGCCGCCTCCATCATCCCGGTATCGCGCAAATCTATGAAGCCGGGACCGCCGATTCCGATTTCGGTATTCAGCCCTACTTCGCCATGGAACTCATCCACGGCATGCCCCTCGACAAATACGCCGACGCGCACCACTTGAACACGCGCCAGCGGCTCGGGCTGATGATTCAAATCTGCGAAGCGGTGCAGCACGCGCATCAGCGCGGCATCATCCACCGCGATCTGAAGCCGAGCAACATCCTCGTGGACGAGAATGGCCAACCCAAAATTCTTGATTTCGGCGTAGCGCGCGTTACCGATAGCGACGCCCAGGCCACGCGCCAGACCGACATGGGCCAACTTCTGGGCACGCTCGCCTACATGAGCCCCGAGCAAGTGCTCGCCGATCCGCTGGCGGTGGACACGCGCAGCGATGTCTATTCGCTCGGCGTCATCTTGTACGAATTGCTCGCTGGCAAACTGCCCTACACCCTCACACGAGACCTGTTCGGAGCCGTACATACCATCCGGGAACAGGACCCCGTTCCATTGAGTTCGGTGAACCGTGTTTATCGAGGGGACGTTGAAAGCATCGTCGCCAAGGCGCTGGAAAAGGACAAGGGGCGTCGTTACGCCTCGGCAGCGAACCTCGCGGAGGATATCCGCCGGTATCTGGAGGACGAACCGATTGCGGCCAAGCCGCCGAGCGCAGCGTATCAACTGCAGAAGTTTGCGCGGCGTCACAAAGCGCTGGTCGTCGGCGTAGCGGCGGTGTTTTTGGCACTCTTGGCGGGTGTCGTAGCTAGTACGCGCGAAGCTTCGCGTGCCCGCAGCGCGGAGAAGTCGGCCTTGGCCGCGCAGCAAGCCGCCACTCGCGAACGCGACCGTGCCGTCACGGCGGAGACCCAGGCCGAGCAGGACCGCAACCGCGCGCTGGCGTCGGAGAAGCAGGCCCTCGCGGACAGGAATCTCGCGTTGGCGCAAAAGAAACGAGCCGACACCGAAACGGCCACTGCGGATGCGGTGAACGGATTTTTGCAGAACGATCTGCTCGCACAGGCCAGTGCTTACAATCAATCCGGGCCGACCACCAAACCGGATCCGGACCTGAAAGTGAGAACGGCTCTGGACCGCGCGGCGCAGCGCATCACGGGCAAGTTCGATCAGCAGCCGGAGGTCGAGGCTTCCATTCGGGACACGATGGGGCAGACGTACAGCGACCTGGGACTATACCCGGAGGCTCGAAAGCAACAGGAGCGCGCGCTGGAATTGTATCGCCGGGTGCTCGGGCCTGAGAATCCCAAGACCCTCAAGGCCATGGACCGCCTGGGAATTACAGTAGTATACCAAGGAAAGTACTCCGAAGCCCTGGCGCTTTTCAGCCAAACCTTAAAAATCGAGCGCCGAGTCTTGGGTCCCCAGGATCCCGAAACGTTGACCGCCATGGAAGGTCTGGCTTCCACCTACTTCTACCAACAGAATTCCGCGCAGGCCGAGGCGCTCTACGGCCAGGCTCTCGAGGGCAGGCGCCAAGGTCTCGGTTCTGACCATCCCGCCACTCTGCGATCTATGAATGGTCTGGCCAGCACCTACTACCAGGAGGGCAAATTCGCGCAGGCCGCAGCGCTGTTCACCGAGATTATCGAGGCTAGGCGACGGGTACTCGGTCCTGAACATCCCGACACTCTGACAGCGATCAATAATTTGGCCAACACCTACGACGCTGATGGCAAGCGCGCGCAGGCTGAGGTTCTTTACTCCCAAGTCCTGGAGATCCGGCAGCGGGTGCTCGGGCCCGAGCATCCGGATACACTGTATTCAATGATCTGTTTGGCCAACATCTACCTAAACCAGGATAAGTACGACCAAGCTGAGGCCATGTTCAGCAAGATCCTGGAAATCGAAAGGCGTGTCTTGGGTCCGGAGCATCCGAGCACTCTGTACGCCTTACATGGTCTGGCTGTCGCATACGAAAATCATGGCAAACGCGCCGAGGCCGAGCCGCTCTTCATCCAGTGCGTGGAGACCATGCGACGAGTGCTGGGTATAGAGCATTCATTCACGATGACTGCAATGAGTAATTTGGGCGAGGTGTACCTGGAAGAGGGCAAGTTCGCGCAGGCCGAGGCGCTTTACAGCCAGACCCTGGAAGTGAGGCGCCGAGTCTCAGGGCCTGAGGATCCCTACACGCTGGATGTTATGTACGGTCTGGCCAGCACTTACCTCCATGAGGGAAAGTACGCGCAGGCCGAGGCTTCGTTCCGCCAGGTACTGGAGCTCCGGCGCCGGGTGACAGGCCCCGGAAAACCAGACACGCTGCGATCCATGAACGATTTGGCCGGAGTCTACATTTCGCTGGGGAAGTTTTCCGATTGCGAAACTCTCGCGCGCGAGGCCGTCGAGATCGAGCGAAAGAATCAGCCGGACGATTGGCAGCGATTTCGCGCCGAGATCTTGCTCGGGGCCGGCCTGGCTGGAGAGAAGAAGTACTCCGAAGCGGAACCGCTCCTGCTCGAGGGCTATCAGGGAGCGGTCGCACGAAAAGACAAAATAGAAGTCGAGGACTTGTATGTCCTCGACCGCGCGCTCGACTGGATCGTTCAACTCTATATGGATTGGGGAAAGCCCGACAAGGCGGCCGAGTGGCGGCAGCGAATTCAGGCTCAGAAGTCCGCGCCGGAGAAGCACCCGTAGCACCTTCCGCTGATTCGTAATGCACCGAGTTAATTTCGACGTCCGTTCTTCCTCCGTGCCCATCGGGTTCAACCTCCGGTCAGTCCGTCACTCAGGAGTTGAAGGATCCCACAATCAGCCTCCTCGCGTTCTGTCCCGCGTGCGCAATGATTGCGCCACATGCCGGGTGCCCCACACGTCGCGGTTACGTGTGGGGTCTTTGACTTTGATGTTCGTCTTTCCCATCCTCTACACGACCGCATCAATCGAAATCAGTCGTTTCTCTTCCTTCTCGTAAAACGAAAAACTGCTCCACATCTATTGCCCTAGTAGCGTTTGAGGTTCTTCAGCATGAGGGGTAATTCAGGACCCCCACACGTAACCACGACGTGTTGATTGGATAAGAGCGAAGGCTCCGTTTACATTCTGAGTGAGTTTTAGGTTGAGGACCGAAACTCTCAGAAGGAAAGGAGCCTTCGATGGTTCTTATTGGATGCGATTTTCACCCTGCTTGGCAACAGGTTTGTTGGATGGACCTGGCGACCGCAGAGACCGAAGAGAAGAAGTTGGTGCATGCGCCCGGAGAGACCGAGAAGTTTTATCGGCAGTTCCCGGTTCCTTCGCGGATCGGGCTGGAGTCCACGGGCAACTGCCAGTGGTTCGTGGATTTGTTGACCAGCCTCGGACATGAAGTGTGGATCGGTGACGCGGCGAAGATTCGCGCCAGCGATGTACGTCAACAGAAGCATGACAAGCGGGATGCCGCGCTTTTGCTGACGCTGCTGCTGGAAGGAAGATTTCCGCGGATCTGGACTCCTTCGAGTGAGGTGAAGGACCAGCGGCAGTTGCTGATTCATCGGCACAAGTTGGTGCGCGTTCGCGCGCAGGTGAAGACCGAACTGCAACACCTGGCGCTGAACCAGGGCGTGCAGAGGAAGCGGAAGCTGTGGAGTGAAGCGGGACAGAGGTTGCTCCGCGAGCTTCCGCTGAAGCCGTGGGCCGGCCGGCCGGCGGGAAGACCTGTTGAATGTGATGGCGTTGCTCGACCGGCAGATCCAGTCACTAGACATGGCGGTGAAGGAAGCGGCCGAGCAAAATGAAAACGCAAAGCTGCTGATGACTCAGCCGGGCGTGGGGCCGGTGACGTCGCTGGCCTTCGCGCTGACGATGGGAGATGTGAGCCGCTTTCCGCGCGGCAAGCAGGTGGCGAGTTACCTAGGACTGATTCCGGGCGAGTACAGTTCGGGTGGACATCAACGGCTTGGCCCGATCACCAAACAGGGCAACCGCTTTCTGCGAATGTTGTTGGTGGAGGCGGCGCAGGGAGCCGTGCGATGTGATCCGGATTTTCGGCGAGAGTATTTGCATCGCTGCCACACAAAGCCGAAAGGCGTGGCGAAGGTGGCAGCGGCAAGGAAGTTGGCGATTCGGCTCTACTGGATGCTGCGTACCAGGAAGCAGTATCCGGAGATCGTTCGCAGCGAGAGCAGCTCGCGGGTGCCCCTGGCCAGCGCAAGCTAGGCCGACGTCTTGATTGGGCGCTCTCGTCCCGATGCAAATCGGGATTCGGATAAAAGAATCATGGCCGATGTGAATGGTCGAATCGATGGTTGGTGGAACGATTTCACCGGGAAGTGATTCACCGTGAGACTTCCAGAGCTTCGGTCCTCAACCTCTCTGGTAACGACGCGGTGGGAAAAACCACGGCACACCACACGTGTGTCTTGACAGCGCCTTCGTTCTTATCGAGGGCACCCAAAACCATTCTAGCGATCTATCTCTGCGCCACCCGTCCCTAAGAGTGCATCTGTTTCAAATGTTTCTCGATTTCGACGAGGCACGCTGATGCAAGCTCTTCGCCTCCCACAAATTGGCAGTCTAACAATTTCCTTAACCCGCCAGTGAAATTGAGGCTCATTGACGTCGGATGTGCGAGCTTTGACGAAACTTTATAGAGGGTATTGAAAACATCTAATCTCCCTACCTCCTTCGCGGCATCACGTACTCTCTTGTAACTTCGATCAAAATCTTGGAAGCCCGAATCCGCGGCAACCGTGCGAAGGCCGTCAAGCATGCTTACTAGCCGTTGTTCTGGTGCTCCGTTTGCCGAGGTGTAAAGGGCCAAAAGCGACTGCATGATCTCTTTCACGTCCCTTACGCTGTCTTCGTAGAAAGTCTTTGCATGCAGTTCGGAGAGATTGCAGTATTGGATCCAGATGCAAACTTCCATTAGGTTTCGCGTGGTTTGGGACAAGGCGTCAATCCGGCCATTCTTGTACCTCGCGATGAGATCATCGGAATTGATCCGTACCGCGCTGATGAAATTTAGGATCTGATTAGTCCTCCACTCGGGCAATTTTTTGGGCGATTGATTTACGTTCTCCAATGCCTCCAATAGCATCTTGCCGTGGCGAGGAATTATCGAAACTAACCTGTGCTCAGAATTGATTGGGTCGGCGATCCTTGGCTTCATATCACTTCCTTACTAAGGGGTGGGTTGCGCAGGCTTACCACAGATCTTGATGTTTTCTGCCGCCTGAGAAGATGATACCACCGAGGGTCTGCACCGGGGGGGGAACTCGCCCGGAGGATGACGGACAAAGTCAAAAGCAGATCCCCCGACAAAAACCGTCGGGCCGCAAAGAGCGCGGTTCGACTGCGTCCCGACAAACCTGCCACGGCGGGTCGGGACTCCGCTCAGGATGACAACAAAAGGATGATGGCAAAAGAAAGCCAGCACCCGGCGTTCTGTGGTATAGCGTTGCGTGATGCAACTGACCGCGAATTCTCCAGATTCCTCTACCGACACGGAGCGATCGGCTAAAAGCCAAAAGGCGCGCCTGTGGCGCCACATTATTCTGTTTGGGCTTGCGGGCGGAATTGTCATCACGCTGCTCAAGTTGACCGAGTATCGCTTCCTGGTCGTTGAGCATTCGATTGAAATCTATGGAGGACTGACGGCGGCGACGTTTGCGGCGTTTGGCATCTGGCTCGGGCTCCGCCTGACCCGAAAACAGATCGTTTTGAAGGAAGTGCGCGTTCCTTTTCCGGCCGGGCAGCCATTTGCAGTGAACTCAAAAAAACTAGAAGAGTTGGAAATTACGCCTCGCGAGCTGGAAATTCTGGAACTGATCGCCAAAGGCATGAGCAACCGGGAAATCGCGGAGAAGCTTTTTGTGAGTGAGAACACGGTGAAGACACACTCGAGCCGCGTTTTCGATAAACTTGGAGCGAAGCGCCGAACGCAAGCCGTGCAATTGGGGAAGGAATTCGGCTTGATACCCTGAGCGTTGTTCCGGAACTCGGTTCCGGAGGGCGGCTCTTGAAGACAGCGGCCTAACTCCAAAGCATGATTTTTGGCCTTCCGGGCCAAAATCATCCAAAAGGATGACGACAATTCCGCGGGATGCAGCTAGATTGCGCCAGTCGGCAATCTTCAAATATCGGAGGATGCGAAAGTGAAAAAGACAGTCATCACGTTCGGATTGATTTCCGGGGTTATTTCGATGTCGCTGATGGTTGGCACGATTCGGCTTACCAACCGGATTGGGTTCGACAAGGCGGAGATCCTTGGCTACACGGCAATTGTGCTGTCATTCCTGATGGTGTTTTTCGGCATCCGGTCGTATCGCGATAACGTGGCGGCCGGCCATATCACCTTCGCGAAGGCGTTTGGTGTTGGGATCTTAATCACTCTGATTTCATGCGTGTTCTACGTGGCGACGTGGGAAGTTTTGTATCACACGGTTTTTCCGGACTTCATGGATAAGTATTCAGCGTACATGATTTCCAAGGCGCAGTCGTCCGGTGCGAGCGCGCAAGCCGTGCAGGCGAAAATTAATGAGATGCAGCAGATGAAAGTGATGTACGCGAATCCGATTTACAACGTGCTGATGACGTTCATCGAGCCGTTCCCGGTCGGACTGGTGATTACTTTGATCTCGGCAGCGGTGCTGAGAAAGAAGGCGCGGCCGGAATTGGCGCAGACCCCTGCGATGGCGTGAGCAACTGCCAATTGCCGCGGCGTGAAGAGACTTGCGTTGCTTTTTGAAATTGAAGCTCTGTATTACGATTGGCGGACACAAACTTAATTAACAGGGAGAGGAAAACAAATGGCTAAAGTCACTGGAGTTGGCGGCGTATTTTTTAAATCGAAAACCGACGAGAAAGCTCTCCGTGAATGGTACAAGAAACATCTCGGCATGCCGATTGCGGACTGGGGAGGCGCCGCCCTTGAGTGGACCGAAGACAAAGCAGAGGATAAGGGCGCTACGGCATGGATGGTCGCAGCGCCGGGCTCGAAATGGTTCAACCCGAGTGAATCGAGTTTCATGATCAACTATCGAATCGACAATATGGACGGAATGATCGCTCAACTAAAAAGTGGCGGCGTTGAGATCTTGAAGGGTCCCGAATACCACGAGAACGGTGCATTTGCCTGGATAGTGGACCCCGACGGAAACAAAGTCGAGCTGTGGGAACCAAAGATCTTTGACGAGAAAAACAAGAGGGCCTAGGTAAGAGAGCCGCCGGCACGGCGCGAAGATGCGGCTCACCCCGCCGATGGCGGGATGGGCCCTACGAAGGCACGCGTGCGGAATGCGCCGGGCGCATGGTAGGATTTGCAGATGGGCGACTCTACATTCGTCCCAAGCGTACCAAGTGCTGCATCGGCCGTCCCAACTGCGACGGCTGCATCGCGGCACTCTGTCCTCGTCCGCATCACTCACTGGATCACGACCCTTTGCTTTCTTGCCCTGCTCGTCACCGGCGCGGAAATTTTGCTCTCACACCCGCGCTTCTATTGGGGCGAAGTTGGCAACGATTTGACCAAGCCGTTGTTCACACTTCACCTGCCTGCCTCGAGGAGGCTGGTGCCGACCGGCTACTCGTACACGCTGCCGGACGCGAACGGCTGGAGCCGCTATCTCCACTTTCAAACCGCCTGGATATTGATACTTACCGGATTGCTGTATGTTATCTGGGGCGTATTCAGCGGGCATTTCCGGAAAAATTTATTTCCGCGAGGCGCTGATCTGTCATGGCGGGGATTGTGGGGCGCGATCGCAAAAAATTTGCGCTTTGCGCGGCCGGGTGCGGCGGAGGCCTGGTCATACAACGTGCTCCAGCGGATTACTTATCTGTTCGTGATTTTCATTTTGTTTCCCTTAATAATCTGGACGGGCCTGGCGATGTCTCCCGCCTTCGTTTCCGAATTTCCGGCGACTGTGAACGCGTTGGGCGGCCAACAATCCGCGCGCACGCTTCACTTCTTCGTCTCCATCGCTCTCCTGCTCTTCGTGCTCGTCCATGTCGTGATGGTTTTCCGTGCAGGATTCAGAAACCGCATGCGCGCGATGATCACAGGCCGCGCCGCTGCTAATAAGGAGCGCACATGAGCGATCTCTCACGACGCAAGCTGATCAAGACCGGACTTGTGGCCGCGGTGGGCGTATCGGGCCTGGGCGTGGCTGCGCGCCTTGCGGAAAAGTATGGACTGGTGCCGCCCGATCACGGCGGCATCTACGGCCTCGGCGAAACGCTGACCTACGCTTCGCAGCGGCTGCTGACCCGGCACTCTTTGGCGCGTGAATTCTCGAGGAGCCAGATTTCAAAGCCTCCGTTCGCCAACGAGATCGAGCCTCCGACTGACGAGTTCAAGCGCCTTCAGGCCGGAAAGTTCGCTGACTGGCGGGTCAAGATCGACGGTATGGTCGCCCGGCCCGCCTCGTATTCGCTCGATCAGCTAAGGAGCTTCCCGTCTCATAGCCAGATCACCATGCTGCAGTGTGAAGAGGGGTGGTCGTACATCGCCGAATGGGTGGGCGTGCCTATGTCCCACGTTCTGGAAGTTGCGGGAGCACTCCCGCAGGCCAGATACGTCGTCTATTACTCGTTTGAACCCGACACGTGGGAAAGTATTGATATGGCCGACGCATTGCACCCGCAAACTTTTCTGACCTATGGGATGAATGGCGACAACCTTCCCGTGGGCCACGGCGGGCCGCTTCGCCTGCGGCTCCCTCGCCAAATGGGCTACAAGAGCGTGAAATTCATTACCCGCCTGACCGTCACCGACAATCTGAAGGGTTTCGGCAAGGGTGTAGGCGGGGCGTCTGCAGAATACGGCTATGCCTGGTACGCCGGCATCTGACAGTTGGGGGCGCCCTACTTTCCCCAGGAAAGCGTGGGGTAGTTGCTCTCGATGTCTGTTCTTCCTCCACCGCCCCTCCGCGTCGGTGTTCCGCGCGAACGAAGTCGTTCCCAGCTTCAAACCCGGTTGAGGCTCCAAGAACTAGGTCCCAGCGGGCCCTGAGTGTTCGCATTTCGGGTGCCCCGTGTCCGTCCCCTCTGTTGCGGGCGAACGTCGGATCGTTGAGCTCGCAGCTTCAATTTGAGCGGATGAGTCGCAGGCATTGAGATTCTTCGGGCCGAATGTGAAAACCCGAATTCAGGCCCCGGATGAAAACAGTCTAAAACTTAACCTGGACCTGTTCCCGCTCCTCCCTGAATTCAAAGAACGGTTTTTCCGGAAAGCCCCATGACGAGGCGACAATATTGGCGGGGAATGATTGTATGCGTGTGTTATAGGGAAGAACCTGGGCGTTGTAATTGCGTCGCGCCGATTCAATCCCGCTCTCGATTATGCTGAGGCGGCTCTGCAACGACTGAAAGTTTTCGGAAGCCCTTAACTGTGGGTAACTCTCTGCTACCGCGAGCGCCTTCCACAGACCGCCGCTCAATTTGTTTTCGGCCTGCTGGCGTTCCTCAAATGATGCAGCGGACGCTGCGGCGGACCTCAACTTGGCGACGCCTTCAAAAGTGTTTCTCTCGTGCGCAGAGTAACCCTTTACTACCTCGACGAGGTTTAGAATCAGGTCGTGGCGTTGCTTCAACTGTACATCCACGTCCGACCATGAGGATTTGGTGCGGACGCTAAGCCTGACCAACTCGTTAAGGAGCTTCAACAGCCACACAGCAACTGCGGTAACTACCGCTCCTGAGAACAAAAGTACAGTACCAAGCATCCTATTCACCGCATTCGGTGCCGGCGAGATCAAGTTCTTCTCACCAGCCCATTTCTATGAAAGGGAAATCCCGTCTTTCAAATTACTTCTACTCCGGCCCGCTTTTTTGTTGTTCAGTTCGATAAAAGATCTCGAAGGGCAGGGGCAATTCATACTCTTGCCCTCGGAAACCGATATCGCAGGTGTCTCCGACCGTATGTCCTATCTGAAGTCCAAACGTCAAATAATTTGCCCGGCAAACATATATGGTTTCATTATGGTTGCCTTTCCCACCCGCAACTGCGCGCGCCAGCGACCGTTCAGGCGAGCGCCATTCTCCGCCCGATCCTGTAAGCAGCTCGTAGGCGTTAACTACAAATTCCTTGCCTTCCAAACCGATGTAGCAGTTTCCGACAAAATCCTTTCCGGGCCAGACCCCGCCGAGCAATTCTGCGCGGCAGACATATAACAGGATTGGTTGATTTGCACGAAATGACACATCGAAGCCACCCTGAACGCCCTTTACTCCTGGTCCTGCTGTAACCCAACGAAGGGCATTCGTCTTCGATTGTTTCCAGGAAGCATACATTTCCTTTGTTACTGGTTGTAACTCTTCGTGAGTGATTGAATCGACTCCCGGTCCATCATAGAAACGAAGTTGGCCATTTACCCTCGAATACCAGAGTTGGGCAGCGCCGTTCTTAAACCAGTCATGAGTGGCCGGATCCACGAGGTCTCCTTGGGCCTCATGGAGCTCTGTCGAAACGGAGGAAACAGTAATGTACACGCCGATCACAAAAAGCGCGATCCCAACCACGAGCAGGGCAATCAAACGAAAAGTAACCTGCTTGGCTCGATTATCCTTCTCCGGTTCGTTCGCCTGCGGTCTCATAAGATTCTGAGTTGCCACCAAATGGCTTCCGACCCCTTCAACCGATGTTCTCTTTGTGGGTTATGAATCAGGCGGCATTGTACACCCAGTGGCTTACCTCCGGGCCATTCTGGCGTGGTTTTCCACCCTGTATCGCCCATAGTGGGCAAGTGGTCCATAGAGAACGCATTGGGCATTTTTTCGGCGGGTGACCCACACGTCGTGGTTACGTGTGGGGATTTTCTGCCTTAAATCTTGGGTACGCCGCGAGTCAGAAATCTCCCACCGCGGCGGGCGAAGCCGGCCTCAACGGGACCCAGAAGCGCGCAAACCCCGAACGCTCGCCAGCGGTTGCCGGCTTGCTATTCGCCTTCTGTTCGCCTACAATTCCACTCGTATTTCCGAGAAAGAGATAGTTCGACATGGCGCCTGTCGATCACGAGTCAGAGAGAAACCTTGACATAGACAGGATCCTGAACTCTTCGAGCCCGAGGAAAATCGTCGTTGCCGGTCCCGGCACAGGCAAGAGCTACCTGTTCGGCAAGCTCATAAAGCAGAAGCGAAAGGCCGGAAAGATAAATTGCCTCGCCGTCACCTTCATCGGAAAACTAAGCGACGCACTCGCCGATGAGTTATGTGGTCTCGCTAAGACTACAACCATGCATGGCTTCGCGCGCGGCCTAGTAATGCAGCACCACCCGAATTGGAGCTATTATCCCCAGATCTACGATTTGATAGCGCAGGATTTAGGAAAGGAAGGAATCAAGACCTTCGCGATTGGCGATGAAACCTATCTTCGCAAGACACAATACTATCGCGCAGTGGGCGATAAAGACGTTGTCCACTATGCCGTACAAATCTGCAAGGAAAAACCGCAAAACATTCCCGTCTATGACTTAGTATTGGTCGACGAATATCAAGACTTCAACCAAGTAGAATCTGAGCTCGTCGACCTATTGGCGCAAAAAAATGAAATGGTGATCGTGGGTGACGACGACCAAGCGCTTTATACATTTAAAGGTTCATCTCCTTCCTTCATCAGAAGGAAATTCGCCGCTAGCAACACTGATTGGGAGAGTTTTACGCTTCGTTTTTGTTCGCGCTGTACAGAAATAATAATCAAGTATTTTCATTCGCTAGTAGCGCATTTCAACCTGAATAACCCACATGAGCCTGACGTCGCAAGGAAGAGAATTGAAAAGGATTATATCTGCTATCTGAGCCAAAAGAGTGGTGGCAGAGATTATGATTCTAAGGCAAACCCATTTATACATCTCCTAAAAAATTATCCCCCGCCAATGATTGCGCACCGAATCAAATTTTACTTGGAAGAGTTAGTAAAATCCCAAAAAGTAAAGGAGGTGCTTGTCGTTGGCGAGGCTCAAAGATGCGCCCCACTGCTTGAGCAAATCGCTCAGCAGTTGCAAGGCTTTGGTTTCTCGAGCGTAACATTTGGTGTTTCAGAGGACATCGTGCCTATCCGCCCGAACATCATCGAGGCGTATAAGTACATCGCAAAAGACAAATCATCTCTACTAGGGTGGAGGATCTTAGGAAACCCTTCTGAGGAAGTAAGACCAGGGCACATCAAGAAGGCCGAAACACTATGCACTTTGACCGAAGGAACCCCCTCGACCCACGCAAAGATCAAGGAGAGCGACATTCTCCAATTGGAATTGGAAATCGAAGATTGGCGCTCCCGCGCTGCCAAGATCGATGTGGGGGCTGTCGGCTGCGATGAAAACAAACCAGAGGGCGAACGGCGCGAACAAAATGAGGAAATCCGAAGGAAGGTGTTAATCCAGAAACTAAAGACACGTTCCCAGTACCTGCAAAGGCCTCTAGGCAACCTCGACATCACCGTATGCAACGTCCTGAAATCAAAAGGACTCGGAGCTGACGTCGTCTTTATTGTCGGGTTTGACGAAGGAAAATTCCCCGCCAAGACAAAAGCTACTGAGAGTGAGATCTATCAAATGCTCGTCGCCGTGACCAGGGCTAAGAAGAAGCTATATCTGATCAACACGGCTGGAAGTGCTGTCTCCTCTTTCGTCGAATGCTTAGACCACAAAGACCTTTCTCTTGATGAATTCAAGCCAGCGAAACCGAAACCAGCCCAGCCCCGTCATCGAGTCGGATGATAGCCGGTCGGGTGGCCCTCGATAAGAGCGAAGGGTGGGGCTGCTGCTTTCAGTGTCCGTTTTTGCGCAATTGATCCATTCGAACACTCATTCGAATAGGTTCGGTAACAAATCTTCCCATAATTCCTACATAATTCTCTTGACATTAGTTTTATCTTGTAGTAACATGCCCCATGAACTCGTCGCTCATTCCCCTTAAATACCTGTGTTATCTACCACTTACGAGATTTGCGCCAAAATGCCCCAAAAAAGCCCCTGTGTTTTCTACCACTTACGAACCCCCCTCACCCATAACTACGTGTGTTATCTACCACTTAGGAAAAAAGGGTAGGGGGAGGGCCATCCGTACCTCCGGGCCAGCCTGCCGCCTGCCTGCCGCCTGCCTGCCGGTCAGGCAGGGTCAGGCAGGGAAGGCATGGCTCCTGCCCGGCGCAGTTCTCACAGACGCCGCTAGGGAGGGCAGCCGTACACGATCTCGTCGCGCCCCTTCCGCGCCCCTGCTAACTCCTTTGTTTCCAACACTGTCAGCAAAACCTTACACAAATCCGCCCCTGTCTAAACCCTTTGAATTCAATCAGTTCCAGACCTCGCGCAAAACCGCCCCTGCTAAGTCCTTTAGAATGACATTCTTACAGAAAGTGCCGCTTTTTTTATCGGCAGCGCCGTCGGAATGGGTGACTTTCGAGGCATGTTGCGGCGGCAAAGGCGTGGCTCCGGCGCGGCGTTGCACTGAGAATGGAAGCTGGAGGCAACGCTCCCCTTGCGTCGAGCGATTGTGGTGCTGTGCGTGTTGCTGGCTTTGCTTGTGCTGTGCTGGTTCTTGTTGCGGAACTACGCGCCGGGCGGGCGGCATCAAGCGGCAACCGCCCCGATTATTGAAAAGCAGGCGGCGATTGTGACGAGCCACACGTTTGATCCGACCGCGCCGCTGCCGGCCGAAATGCCGACGCTCACCGAAGGAGAGATTGCCGTGTGCGATTCCAATTTCACGGCGAACGCCGTGGTGAGCGGAGAGGCGCAAAAATCGGATGCCACGCACGCGACGCTGACGATTACAGCGGTGAAGGTGACGCTGGGGCTTGCGGTGAATATCTGGACGCCGGAAGGCGCGAGCGACCACGTTGTGGAACATGAGGACGGGCATCGCCAGATATCGGAGTATTACTACCAGACCGCGGATAAGCTCGCCGTGAAAATCGCCGCGAAGTATATGGGCAAGCAAGTTCCCGTGAGCGGCGCGGATCTCGACGCTGAGATTACGAAGGCGCTCCAACAAACTGGCGCGGACATTACCGCCGAATACGATAAGGAATTGAACCCGGAGGCGACGCAACTTCGCTACGACGCAATTACCGACCATAGCCGCAATGATGTCTCCGCAAAAGATGGTGTTGCCGAGGCGATCCGGGAGACGGCGGGCGCTTAGGATGACAAATTAAATGATGAAGGGTGCAGCGAAAACATTTGAGGCGACGCTGGAGAAGCTGAGGATAAACCTCGGTTGGGTAATCGCGTTTGTGCCGTTTGATGTGAAGAAGGCTTGGGGAAAGGGCGGGCGGCCGAAGGTGCGAGGCACGATTAACGGATTCGAGTTTCGGTCGTCGCTCTTCCCTACTCGAGAGGGACGGCACTTTATTCTGGTGAACAAGCAGATGCAGGAGGGGGCGGGACTGGTGCCGTTGCGCGGAGGGAGATCAGGCATGCGTGGATTGCAGGCGGACCTGCCCTACAGGTTCGCAGGCCTGCCTAGCCGGCAGGCAGGCGGAAGGAAGGTGGGCGGAGCGGCGGCGGTTGGCGCAGTGGTGGAATTCCGGATCGAGCCGGATTTTGAAGAGCGCGCGGTGGCGATTCCCCCGGAATTGAAGCGTGTGCTGGATGAGGACCGAAGGCTGCGGCGGTGGTACGACGGGTTGAACTATTCCATCCGGAAGTATTTCGCTTACATGATTACCGGAGTGAAGAGCGGCGAGGCGCGGGCGCGCCGGGCAGAGCAGATTGGGGAGTGCATGCTCGCGGCGATGGAGGCGGAACGCGAGTTGCCGCCGGCGCTGGAGGCGGCGTTTGCGGAAGATCCGCAGGCGATGAAGGGATGGAAGATGATGTCGCTTATACAGAGGCGCGGACATTTGATGGGGATTTTTTATTACAGGAATCCGGCGTCGCGCGCGAAGAGGATTCGGAAGGCGATGGAGGATGCGGCGAAGATTGCTGAGAGACGGATCAAAGAGAAAAAGTAAAACCTCCACACATAACCGCGACGTATCAGTCACTCCCGAGGCTGGCGAATTCATTGTGCCAACAAAACTAAAAGGGTACGATTGAGATGCCGAATAATTAAATTGGAAATCCCTGCGACCAATGAAAATCCTATTATATAACCCCGACAATGGTGTAACCCGAAATTTCATGCCTCATCTGTGGATGTTCCTGCTGCAATCGCTGACCCCGCCCGGCCACGAAGTGATCCTCATTGACGGCAACGCACAGCCCATGGACGAAGCGGGCATCGCAAAGTATGTGCGCGAACAAAAGATTGGGCTGGTTGGAATCGGCGCGATGACAAGAATGGTGGCGAAGGCGTATCGCATGGCCGACGCGGTGCGCGCCGCGGGAGTGAAGGTCGTGATGGGCGGGCCGCATGTGACCGAGGAGTTCGACGAGGCGCTGGGGCGGAGCGGCGGGCCGCGACACGCGGATGCGGTGGCGCTCGGCGAAGCGGATGCTACGTGGCCGAAGATAGTGGCGGATGCCGCGCGTGGAGAACTGAAAGAGATCTACGCGCCCGTGGATGCGTTTGGACAAGAGGTTAAGCCCACGTTGCAGGACTATCCGGCGATACCGTGGGATACGATCAATCTGAGCCAATTCAATTTGGTTCCGAAGTTTCTTGCTCCCTTGCTGAGGCGCGTGCCGGAAAAGTGGGGGACGTTTCGGATTATTCCAGTTGAGTCGGGGCGCGGGTGCCCTTACGGGTGTGAGTTCTGCACGGTGACCGGATTTTTCGGCGACTCGATTCGATTCCGCACGAATGAAAGCGTGGTGGATGAACTTTTGCGGTTGAAGGCGCGCGCAAAGAAGGAAGAGGGGCAGATTGCGGTATTTTTCATTGACGATAATTTCGCCATCAACGTGAAGCGCACGAAATCTTTGTTGCGCGCGATTATCGCTGCTAATGCGCAGGTCTACTGGATCGCGCAGATTAGCGCGAACCTGTTGCGCGATGAGGAACTGATTGACCTGATTGCGGCGTCAGGATGCATTTGGATCTTCATCGGCATGGAATCGATTGATCCCGCGAATCTTGCCGCTGTCAACAAAGGCTTCAATAAGCCGGGTGAGTATGCGGCAGTGCTTGATCGTCTCGCGCAGCGGAACGTGTTTGCGATCACTTCGTTCATTTTCGGAATGGACAACGACACGCCGGGAGTGGCGGAGCGGACACTGAAAGAAATTCGGAGTTGGGCGCCGGGGCTGCCCGTGTTTGGGTTACTTACTCCGTTGCCGGGCACGCCGCTCTACAAAAAGCTTGCGGATGCCGGGCGGCTGACGCGGCCAAAACACTGGCTGGAGTTCATACCGTTTGCAATGGCACACACGCCGCTGAAAATGACTATTGATGAGGCGCACGTGGAGGTGAGGTACGCGTGGGACCATGCTTACTCGCCGGAGTCTATCGCGCACGCCGTCCATTCATTCGCTCACAAGCCGGTAAGTTACCGGATCAACATTCTGATCGCGCGCCTCTGCTTCCGGGGAATCTATTTCCCGCAGATGGGCGTGATGGCCTGGGTGAAGGTGCTGGTGGAAAACCGGCGGACAATTTTTGAACTTGTGAAGGAAGGGTTCGAGACCGACTGGGGCGCAAAGCCAAGAATCCCCGTGCTCGCGCCCATCGCAGAACCGTTGGCGGATGGAATGTAGTTTGTCGGCGGACATCAGCGCGGGCATTTGATATTTCAGATTTCAAAACAATAAAAACAAAGATCTAGCAAGGAAGATATAAGGAGCATGGAGGGCGCAGAATTCGAATAATGTGCCCACGCTCGGGGCCGAGGTGTGTGGTAACGGGCGTAGAATACAATCCAAATGGCCGATTGGAAGGAGTACGGATGAGAATCACAGCGCGACGCGGCGGTTGGATAAGCGCATGGGTGTTGATGGCGATCGTGGGCACGGCAGCTTTGGCGGGCCGGTCGACTGTGACCAGTGCGTCGACAGGGGCGCGGACGCAGGAGAAGCGCGGGGAGAGGCTGAAGGTAATCATTGATCAGGACGCGGCGGGGCCGGGCGGGACGGACATGCAGTCAATGATTGCGCTGATCAATTCGCCGAAGGTGGATGTGCTGGGGATTACGGTCGTAGCGGGCGACCAGTGGCGCGATGAAGAGGTGGCGCACGCGCTGCGGATGCTGGAAATTATCGGGCGGACGGACATTCCGGTGGTGCCGGGAGCGGCGTTTCCGCTGGTAAACACAAAGGAAGAGACAGCGGAGTGGGAGAAGCGGTACGGCAAGGTGACTTACCAGGGCGCGTGGAACAGGGGCAAGCCGGTGCACGGGCCGTGGGAGATTCCTCCGATGGTGGAGGGCGGGCCGACGACGCACGCGCTGGATGAAGATGCGGCGCACTTCCTTTTGCGCATGGTGCACAAGTATCCGCATGAAGTGACGATTTACGCGGGCGGGCCGTTGACGAATTTGGCGCTGGCGCAGGCGATTGATCACGAGTTCGCGCGACTGGCGAAAGAATTGATCGTGATGGGCGGCAGCATTCATCCGGTAACGGATGATCCGGAATTTCAGGCCGATCCGCACCGCGAATTTAATTTTTGGATGGACCCGGAGGCGTCGCGGATTGTGCTGCGCGCTCCGTGGGCGCGAGTTACGGTGACGACGGTGGACATCTCCGTCAAGACGCGATTTGACAAGGCGCTGATCGCGGAAATTGCGAAGGGGACGAGCGCGTCGGCGAGTTACGTGGCGAAATACGCGCGGGAAAGTTATTTGTGGGACGAGCTGGCGGCGGTGGCGTGGCTGGAGCCGGGGATTATTACGCAAACAAAGAATATGTACATGGATGTGTCGGTTGATCATGGATTGACATACGGCGACACGATTGCGTGGGAGGCCGGAACACCGGCGCCGATATTTCGCCCGGAACCAGGTGGGCCAGTGGTAAGGGTGTCGGTGGAGCTGGATAGGGAGAGATTTTATAAGTTGCTGGTGGAGTTGCTGACGGCCGAAACGCCGAAGAGGTAAGCGAAGCAAATTTCTGTTTCGGTATTGCGTAAGAGCAAATTCAAATCTAACGCAGAGACGCAGAGGACATGGAGAAGCTGAGGAGACAATGTCAGCCAGCCGCGAACTATTCGGAAAAGTGGCTGATGATGAGGGAGATGGGGAGCCCGACGCAGACCATGTGGGTGAGGATGGCGATAATGTGCGCGGAAAGCGTGAGTGGGTTGCGATGCGCCGCGGAGTGCGGGACGACGACCCAATACATGACAATGTAAACCGCGACGCCGTAGGCGATACCCCAGGGAATTGGTTGCCGTACGAGGAATGTGAGCTTGCAGCTGGCGAAATAAAAAACAGTGGCCGCGGAAAATGCGATTAAGAAGTGAATTGAAAGGCCGAGCGCGGCAGTCTTAAATCCCATTGAGAATGATCGCGGGCCGAGAAGTCCTGCGGCAATTCCCCGAAGAACACGCGATGGATGAACTCCCTTGATGCCCCAGGTGATGAACGCGGCGGTGATGTCCATGACGCCGCAAGTGACGCCAGCCCAGACGATGGCCGTGACCGCGCGGGAGGTACCGTCGGGGAACGATGATGCGGCGATTGTATTCATGGGATTCCCGCGCATGAAGATAGGCTGGGCGAGATTGCTCGTCAAGGGTTGAGAGGAAATGAGCGAGAGTACACGCGGGCGCGAACTTGACAGGGGCGGGCAATAGAAGTAGGTTGTGCTTCATTCATCTCCATCGGACGCATTACATACCGGCTTCAAAGACTGTTCAAATTCAAAAAAGGTGAGGGAGGCTGCATGATTCGTCGTGCGATTTGTAGCGTGGCATTTGCAGTATTGATGGGAATTGGCCTGGTTGCCGGGGCGCAAGCACAGACAACGACTCCGACAGACGGGTATGTGGACGACTTCGTTGTTCATTTGAAATCGAACTGTGATTTGCAGATGCAGACGCTGGTGAAAAAACTCGTGGCTGCGAGTCGGGCAAACGGCGGAGACAACTGGCTTACAATTGAGTCAGTGTATGGCCCGGGAGATGTATTCAGGTTCGCATCCATCCGAGAGAGCTACGCCTCCATCGAACAAGCGCAGGGGAAAATGATGGCTGCCCTCACGAAGGCCATGGGCGAGGCGGGAGTGAATAAGTTTTTTGCAGACTTGGACGCTTGCGCCGAGAGTACACAGGGCATCTTGCGGCGACGGCGCTGGGATTTGAGCACGGGCGTACCGGCAGATGCGGCCGCGCAGGCAAGGGTGATCGGAAACGCGCGATGGGAAAGATTGATTGAAGTGCATGTGAGGCCGGGAATGTCGTTGCAATATGAGGACATGCTGAAACGAGTGAAGGCCGCGGCGGAGAAGTCAGACCCGACAGTGATGAGCTGGGTATCAGTGTCAGTGGCCGGGGATCAGGGCACCGTATACTACATTGCGCAATTGAGACCAACGCTCGGATCATTCGACGGCGGGAAATCCATGCGGGAATTGATGGGAGATTCCGCATACACCGATTACCAGAGGGATGTGGCACAAGTGGTGACGCGAACGGATGTGGCCATCTATCAATTTTCGGGAGAGCTGAGCAACGCTCCGGACGACGTTGCGGCAGTGGCCCCGAGTTTCTGGCGTCCGAAACCGCCGGCTCCGATGAAGGCGCCAGCGGCGAATCCGCCAGCGAAGAAGAATTAGTAGCGCGAAAAAATTAATTCAAAAGGACGGGCGCGGCAAGAATGAAAATGCCGCGCCCAAACCTTTTTGGGAGAGCGGCAGCGGACTGAACGGATTTTTTCTTGCGCTTGGCGGTGATCTTCGCGCCTTGATTGTTGGCGCCTTCGATGCGATCTCCTTTCACTTTTATCCGATCCGTGAAACCTGAATTCCATTCGAGGCGGATGACATCGCTGTCCGGAGTGTCGCACTTCCAGGTGCCGTAGGGATTTCCGTCATAGAGGAGAGTGTGGTCGGCCTGGATTGTTACGACGGATCCGGTGAACCAATCCCATTCGCCAAGTAGACCCTCGGTGCAATCTTTGGCGTGGGCGGCGCCGGCGGCGAGAGAAACGGCAACGAGGATGAATAGTGAGGCGCGGATGGCGAGTTTTAATGACACGCGGAGGCTCCCTTCCCTATTTTCCCGGAGTGACGCCGCCCAATCGCTGTTGTTCCAACTCCGACCATTTGCATATCCCCTTTACATCATCCGCGGAAAGCTTCGCGCTCCAGTGGATTAAAGTGTACGACGTCAGCGGCATGGCTCCCTCCTGCACTTCCCTGCAAATTGCTTTCAACCGGTCAATGGAATCCTGCGGTTCTTTTCCTGGGCGCATCCAGGTGGAAAAATTAATGTGCTTCCGCCCGGAGTTCACATGATTAATCACGAACCATGACGTAGGCGCCACGTGCGAGTACCACGGCCACTCGGTTTGATCCGAGTGGCAATCGCCGCACGCCCGCATGAGTGTTGCGTGAATATCAGGCGGCACATTGACGACATTCTCGATCGTTTGCGTCGAAGCGAATGATGGATTGGTCCTCGCCGGCCGGACGAACTGCGCGGAAACAAATGCAATCGCCAAAATCACAATCACCCTCTTGAAAACCTTTCGCATCAAGGCTTCGACCTCTTCCAATGTTCACGCTACTTCTTAAAAAAAATCGTAATTGTTCCGGGCAGATTCTTGGGATCTTCATCCAGCGCGCCGTTCGAGACGATAATTTCTTGCTTCCCATCGCCCAATAAATCCGCCACTGCAAGGCCCGACCAGCCAGTTTGTGCATCTAACGTGGAAATTTGAAACCCGCCCCCTTTTATCCCCAAATACAGCATCACCCGATGGTTCTGGCCACACGACGCAACAATGTCGTTCAAACCGTCTCCGTTCACGTCTCCAATTGCAATACGGTCTGGGCCTTGGCATCCAGCAAGCGAGAAGGGCGAGCCGCACATCTTTGTGAATCCGCCGTTGCCGTCGCCGAGCAGGACCGTGACGCCAATATCCTTCGGATCTCTGACGTCCGGTGCATAAGGAAGAATCGCGAGGTCGAGTTTGCCATCCCCATTGATGTCGCCAATTGCGACGGACCACGGAGCGAAGCCAGCGGGAAACGGCGACCCGGCCGCTTCAGCGAATCCGCCCTTGCCATCCCCGAGCAGGATCGTGACGGCATTCGAGTCGATGTCGGTTGTCACCACGTCGGGCTTTCCATCGCCGTTGAAGTCGGCGGAGCGCAGCCGCTGGTAAGGCCGCTTGCCGACATTGAAAAATTTCCCCGGAAGAATCAGGTTGCCGCTGCCGTCACCGGGAACCATCAGGATCTGGTTGTGCCCCCAGCTATCCGTGATCACGGCCAGCTTGCCATTGCCCATGAAGTCCGCGGCGACGACTCCGTGCACGTGCGGATACGACTGCGTGGCGAAGGGCGAATGGGGCGAAGGCGCAAAGCCTCCCTTGCCGTCGCCGAGCAGGATGGTGATGTACGGCGTACCGGTATTCGCGATGACGAGATCCGGATTGCCATCGCCATTCATATCCGCCACCGCGATATCATTCGGCGCCTTGCCGCATGCGAAGGGAGAGCCGGGCGCGGGCGCGAAGTGGCCTTTGCCGTCTCCCAGCAGCACGCTTACCGTTTCGTCTTCTGTGTTTGCGACGATGATGTCGGGATTGCCGTCATGATTCACATCCGCGACCGCAATGGATCCGGGACGATGGCCGGTTGGTATGACGACGCGAGTGAAGCGGTCCGAGGACTGAGGCGGTGCTTCCGGCGTATCCGAATGCACGGCGAGGTTGATCTTTTCAGTGGAGGAGTGGGACGATGTGGCTCTATTCCCAAGCAGGAGAATCGTCGCAATGACAGTTAGCAGGACCAAGACACGATGTATGGACGAAAAGGCACCCGGGCGAAAGATACGATTAGATCGCTTTGGCATGGTCACATGATAAGACGGAGGGGCGAGTGGTGCGTTAACACAAAATTCTCAGCAGTGGCATTCAGGACTCGTCTTCAATGGGGCGTCTTTTGTGCTTGGGCGGCTTTCGGCGCTTGTCGGGGATGATTTTTTCCACGGGAGGCGGGCCTGCGACGAGGCGAGCGCGGCGGCGGGCTTCGGTGGCGGCGGAAAAGCGTTTGCGGCGTTTGGGCATGGCGGTAAAGCCAGGGCGGGCGTGGAGAGCCGCCTTATAAAAATGTTCTGCCTCGAACCAAATGCCTCAGGTCCCGGACACAAATCGCCGGGGGACCTGAGCTACAAAAAACATCGAATACGGCTATTGCTTGGTGGCGCGATCAACGAACGCGGCGATATTGTTGTGAAGCTGCACGCGGCTTTCGTCATGAAGATACATCATGTGGCCCGCTTCGTAATACTTCATCCAGATGTGGCTTTGCAGCTCCGCGGGCAGATCGAGGTGCTGCGCCATAAATTCGCTCTGGAAAAACGGCGTGGCCATATCGTAATAGCCGTTTTCAACTTCCACGAGCAACTTTGGATTGGTGATCATCGCAGATGCGAGATCGGGCCCGACATTTGGCGCGCTCGGGAAGCCGCCTCCGCCACGGCCGCCGCGACCGCTGGCGTGAGTCCATGTCCAGCCGCCATTCGCGCCAGTAGCGGAGTTGTTGTAATTCTTGTCCATCCCAAACTTCAGCTCTTCATGCGTGTATTGATTCAGCAGAGCAGTAAACGCGCCGCCGACGGCGGGGCCTTCTGGATCTCCTTGCGCGGCCTCGGCGAGGATGTCCGGGGTATAGCCGTTGAAGCGAGCGTCGATGCGGCCTGAGGTGAGGCCTTTGCTGCGCTGCAGCTCGATGCTGAATTGACCGAGCGTGACGCGAAGGCCGGCTTTCACCAAGTAATCCTCGCTCAGGCCTGTGAAATAGGAAAGTTTCTTGGCGACGGTTTCCTTTTCGCTCTGCGAAAGCTTCGCTCCCTTGAAAAGAGCAACGGCGTACTCACCTTGCGCATACTGGCGAGCCTCCTCGACGAACGCCGCGAGATTCGCGGGACGATTCTTGAGCGCCTTGTGATACCACGCGACGGCAGCGTAACTGGGGAGATAGTAGATATAGGGGCGGTCATCGTCGGGCGCGAATGTGATGGTCGAAAGGTCGAGCACAGAAGAGATAAGGACGATGCCATTGAGGTGCATGGTGTAGCGCTGCTGGAGGTAATTGCCGACGGCGGCGGAACGGAACGTGCCGTAGCTTTCGCCCATTAGAAACTTCGGCGAGTTCCAGCGGTTGTTGCGATTGATGTAGGTGTTAATGAACTGGCCGAAGGCGGCCATGTCGCCGTCAATGCCGTAGAAATCGCGCTCGACTCCGCGCCCGGTGGCATGGCTGTAGCCGGTGCCCATGGCGTCAATGAAGACCATGTCGGTCTTGTCGAGGAGGGTTTCGGTGTTGTCGACCAGCTTGTAGGGAGCGGGCGATGTGAACTGGGCGTCGGGAGTCCAGACGCGGCGCGGACCGAATGCGCCCATGTGCAGCCACATCGTCGCGGAGCCGGGGCCGCCATTGTAAAAGAATGAGATGGGGCGCGTGCTGAGGTCTTTCACGTCGCTTCGAGTGTAAGCGACGCTGTAAATAAGGCCGGTCGGCTCACCAGCGTCATTGCGCAGCATGGTGGTGCCGGCCGTGGCTTTGTACGGGATGTCCTGATTGCCGATGCGAATCGTGTGGTCGGTTATGGAAACCTCTTCGCGCTCCGGAGGCCTCGGCGTTTCGCCTGCTGCGCCGGCTTGCGGTTGCGCCTGCTCGGCGCCACCTCCACCGCCTCTGCCCCCGCGTCCTTGCCCTTGGGCACGGACAAGAACTGACGTTGCGAACATCAATGCCAATGTGACTGCAAAAACGGTCAAGCTCTTTCGCATTTCTTGGCTCCTCGTGTGTGCAAACTGCGATTTGTATGCGCGAATACTATGCGCGCCGTTGATGAAGACGCTTACGAATGGTGGATTCTATTCGCGGATGAGCAGAGAGTCAAAGTATGCGCAGCTATTGCCGCGTGAGCAGACAGACCGCGGACCAGGGGCGCTTGCCCTGCGCGCCATTTGAATCGGGAAACAACGCGATGATCCTGAGGAATAGTGGCAAGCGCTTTAGTTGCGCTGCGCATCTGAGAAGGGACCGCACGTCCGAAGGCTTCCAGCCGTAGCGGGTGAAAAATGGCGGGCCTTCCGGCGGGGAGAACTTAAAGGGGCCTCCCGCACCTTTTAGCTTATCGCCCATCTGCTTATTCATCATCGCCATCAGGCCGGGAGAGCCGAAGTCCGCCAGCCAACCCTGAAAGCTCGGTTGCGCGCCGAGATCCAGTGCGAGCGCGCCAACTTCGTCCGGCGAGAGATACGCAAGGAGGCCTTCCGTCATGATAAGAGCCTTGCGCGACATTTCGCCGAGATTTCCGAAGAGTTTCTTGCGCGCAGAAACATCCGAAAGGTCCAGGCGAACGCGATCGAGCGAACAGCGCGGCTTTTCATTGGCGAGAATTCCTTCTTTGTAGTCCAGGATGCAGGGCAAGTCCACTTCCACCCATTTCAATTTGGAGGGCAGATCCAAACGATAAGGGCGCGCGTCGAGGCCCGCGGCAAGATTAATCACCATGTCCACACCCTGCCGCACTTGAGAATTCACGAACTGGTCGTAGAGATAAGTACGCGCGACAAAAGGCCATTCGTTGGCGGCCTTAAATGGCATGGCTTTGGCGATTTCCTCGCCGCGGTCACCGGCAAGGCGGCGCGCGTAAGGATCGCTAAAGACGGCGTCCGGACGCTCGGTCTCGTGGGCGCGGTACGCTGCGACCCACCGCGCGGTGTCAGAAATATTGCGAATCAGGGGTTCTTTGGCGTCCATGGATGGCATTCAATATAACTGTTTTGGACTCGAAAAGTTACGCGGAAATTGAGGCCGTGCGATACGAATTGTTTCAGCTTTTTCTGATGCACCGAGATGAATGTATACTTGGCACCCTCGTGAGGTGAAACATGCTCCGTCGAAAGCTCATTCTCTCTCCTTCCCTACTTGTCGTGGCAGCCGCGTCGCTCCTTACGGTACAAGGAGCCGGAAAAGCTGCCGGAAATCCGCCGCGCGCGCCACAAACCGCCGCGCCTTATTTTCCGGAGCGGTCCAGTTGGGTGCACAAGAAACCAGAAGACGTGGGCATGGATTCCGCGAAGCTTGACGAGGCCGTGAAGATTGCGATCGCGAAGGAAAATCCTGCGACAAAGGACATGAAGCTATTCATTGCGACGACGTTTGGCGCGAGGGAACCCTTCGATACGACAATTGGTCCGGTAAAGGATCGCGGCGCGGCCAATGGAATCATCATCCGGCATGGGTACATCGTCGCGGAGTGGGGCGATCCGCACCGCGTGGACATGACATTCAGCGTAACAAAAACATTTCTTACGACAGTGGTCGGGCTGGCGTGGCAGCGGGGGTTGATTCACGACGTGAATGACCTTGCGCGTGATTACATGCCGCCGGAAGTCGACCTGTTCGAAGCGCCACACAATCAGGGAATTAAGTGGGATTACCTGCTACGCCAAACCAGCGACTGGCAAGGGACTCTTTGGGGAAAACCGGATTGGGCTGACAGGCCGGAGGGTGACAAGCCCGCCGACTGGCCCAACCGGAAATTGTGGGAACCGGGCACGCACTACAAGTACAACGACGTACGCGTAAATGTCCTGGCGCTTGCGGCGCTGCAGATTTGGCGGCGGCCGCTGCAAGAAGTCTTGCGCGAGGAGGTGATGGATCCGATTGGCGCGTCATCAACCTGGCGTTGGTATGGGTATGATAATTCCTGGGTGGAAATTGACGGCCAGAAAATGCAATCGGTGACCGGAGGTGGACACTGGGGCGGAGGGATGTTCATCAACGCTTACGACATGGCGCGATTCGGATATTTATTTCTGCACAACGGGAATTGGAATGGGCGACAGATCGTCTCGGAGAAATGGATTCAGATGGCACGCACGCCGGGTGTAGCGAATCCGAATTACGGATTCGCGAATTGGTTTCTGAATGCAGAGAGGAAGCCGCTGCCTGCCGCGCCGGCGACCGTTGTCTATTTTGAAGGCAACGGGGCCAATATTATTTATGTTGACCAGGAGCATGACATTGTCGCGGTGGTGCGATGGATCAGCGGAGGGAGTTCGCTGAACGATTTTGTGACGGCGATGCTGGCGTCGATTACTTCGCCTTCAAAATAAAGATCCGAATCCAAGACGTTTTATTCGAGCCTCCTCTTCCCTTATGACTTGAGGGTTGCGAATTTCAATTGGCTCTGAAGGTGTGGGATACCCGATTGTGAATACTTCGTTAAATCTGGAGCAAACTTGTTGACAGAGTTGGTTGCCGCCCGGATAATGCGCCCAACTGAATACAATTGTTGAAGAAGCAGCGCAGGAGGTTCCAGGGATGGAGACCAGCCGGCGAGAGTTCTTCAAGGTTGCGGCGCTTGCGCCTGTAGCCGCTACGGTATTCGGATTTGATCTTGCTCCCGCCTACGCGCAACTTCGCGAATTAAAAATTGCACGAGCCACAGAGACGCGGTCCACGTGTCCTTACTGCGCGGTGAGCTGCGGCGTGATCATCTATACGCTAGGCGACAAAGCAAAGAACGTCACGCCGCAGGTGATTCACGTTGAAGGCGATCCAGATCATCCGATTAACCGGGGGACGCTTTGCCCGAAGGGCGCATCGCTCGAACAGGACATCCTGAACGAGCGACGGTTGCTGAAGCCGCAAGTGCGCCGTCCGGGCGGAACCGATTGGGAAGACATTTCGTGGAATGACGCCTTGAGCGAAATCGCGGGGCATGTAAAGAAGACGCGCGACGAAACTTTTGTTGAGAAAGACGCCACGGGGAACACCGTAAACCGCTGCGAAGGCATCGCGTTCACCGGCGGCTGCACCGACACCAACGAATTCAACTTTTTGGTCGTGAAGACCATGCGCAGCCTGGGGGTCTGCTACCTGGAAAACCAGGCCCGTGTTTGACATGGCCCCACGGTCTCAAGTTTGGGACCAACATTCGGACGAGGGGCGATGACGAACGGCTGGATCGACATCAAGAACACCGACATGATGTTGATCATGGGTGGAAACCCTGCGGAAAACCATCCATGCGGATTCAAATGGGCCATCGAAGCAAAGCGGAATCGGAACGCAAAAATGATCGTGGTGGATCCGCGCTACACGCGGACTGCTTCGACAGCCGACCTCTTCGTGCAAATCCGGGCCGGGGCGGATATCGCATTTCTCGGCGGCCTGATTAATTACGCCCTGCAGAATAATCGAATCGCGAAGGATTACCTCCTCAACTACACAAACGCTTCGTTCCTGATTAAGGATGGCTTCGAGCTTCCGGAAGATGGTTTGTATTCAGGGTTTGACGAAACCACCAAGACTTACGACCGCGCTACCTGGAACTATCAGGAAAGCAGCGACAAATCCGGAAAACCGGCGCCGGAGAAGGCCGCGAACCCTCCTATGGCGGGCGCACCGCCGGTGCCGCCTATGCTTCCGCCGAATGTTGCGTACGATTTGACGCTCGAGCACCCTCAGTGCGTGCTGCAACTTCTGAAGAAACATTATTCGCGATATACGCCGGAGATGGTCGAGCGGATCACGGGTGTTCCGAAGGACCAATTCCTGAAAGCCGCGGACCTCTTTACGTCCATCCGCAAAGATGGCGCGACAAAGAAAGTTGCGACGGTCATCTATGCGGTGGGATGGACTCAACACACGTTTGGGACGCAGAACATTCGCACGGCGGCGATGCTGCAGCTCCTGATGGGGAATATTGGACGCGCGGGTGGAGGCATGAACGCGCTTCGCGGACATTCCAATATTCAGGGCGCCACGGACATGGCGGGAATCTTCGACAACTTGCCCGGGTACTTGAAAGTGGTGACGCCGGCGGACGCGGATCTTGCGGCGTATCTGAAGAGAGTGACACCGACGCCATCGAAGCCTGGTGTGTGGGACTCCATGAATTATTGGGCGAACACGCCGAAGTTCACCGTTTCGATGCTGAAAACTTTCTATGGCGACGCAGCAACGAAGCAGAACGATTTCGCGTTTAACTTCCTGCCGAGAGTGGATCGCAATTACGGATGGACGCAGATCTGGGACAACATGTACCGCGGCAATGTGAAAGGAATGTTCGCGTTCGGGATGAATGGCGTGATGATCGGGCCGGACACGCAAAAAAATATTGACGCCCTGAAAAAAGCGGATTGGCTCGTAGTCGGCGAGATTTATCCGGATGAGACAAGCGAATTTTGGAAAGCACCCGGAATCTCGACCGATGAAATGAAGCAGATCAAGACCACCGTGTACAGGCTGCCTTGCGCGGGCTTTGCCGAAAAAGACGGGAGCATGACGAATTCGGCGCGGTGGCTGCAGTGGAAGAATGCGGCCGTGCCGCCGCCGGGAGATTGCCGGCTGGATCAGGACATCATTGCGCAGCTCTTTCTGCGCGTGAAAGACCTGTACAAAAAAGACGGCGGCAAATTCCCCGACCCAATCCTGGGCTTGACTTGGCCTTACACGGACGCGCAGCACCCGTCGCTTTCCGAGATTGCGAAAGAGGTGAATGGAAAGGCGCTGACGGATCTCACAGATCCTGTTACGCAGCAAGTGATTAAAGCGGGACAGCAATTGCCGGGCTTCGCGTGGTTGAAAGACGACGGCACGACAACTTGCGGGAATTGGATTTATTGCGGGAGCTGGACGGAAGCGGGCCCGCAGATGGCGCGGCGCGGGACGGAGGACCCTTCAGGGCTCGGGATTTATCCGAACTGGGCGTGGTCATGGCCCGCGAACCGGCGCGTACTTTACAACCGCGCGTCTTGCGACTTGGATGGAAAGCCGTGGGACGCGGAACGGCGGCAAGTGTGGTGGAGCGAGGCAGCGCAAAAGTGGGTTGGCAACGACGTACCGGATTTCAAAGTTGATTCGCATCCGAAGGATCACCTCGGCCCGTTCATCATGAATCCTGAAGGAGTGGGACGAATTTTTGCGCCGCTGGCGGCATTCGCTGAGGGGCCGTTCCCGGAACACTACGAGCCGATTGAAAGCCCAATCAAGAATCCGCTGCATCCGAACCGGTCCAGCAGCCCGGTGATTAAGAAATTCACCACTGCGGCGGACAAATTCGGAACCGTCGAACAAGGCTTCACGGTTGTGTGCACCACATTCAGACTGACGGAGCTATACCACTACTGGACAAAAAATAATCCGGTAAACGTGCAATTGATTCCGGAACCTTTTATTGAGATGTCCACGGAGATGGCCGATGAGATGGGGATCCGCGGCGGCGAAACGATCAAGGTGAGCAGCGCAAGGGGATCGTACGTGGCGAAAGCCATGGTCACGCGCCGTATCAAGCCGATGATGATTGATGGCAAGAAGGTCCATCAAATCGGAATCCCGATTCACCAGGGTTTCCGCGGAATCTCCGAGGATGAAGGCAAAAATGCGCGCACGCCGATCAACATGTTATCGCCGACGGTGACTGACCCAAACGCGCACACGCCGGAGTTTAAGGGCTTTCTCGTGAAGGTTGAGAAAGCCTAAAGGGACGCGATGAGCAACGCGAATCTCGAAATTCGAAGGATTTCCGGAAAGAGTGGCGGGCTCGCGCCCGGGGCCGAAATCCGGCGCGAATTCGAAGTCTGCAAGCTGATTGACACGACGACTTGCATCGGCTGCAAAGCGTGCGAAGTCGCCTGCCTGGAGTGGAATGGGTTGACGTTCCACGAAACTACATTTGACAACTCGTACCAGACGATGCCAGAGACGGCCTGGAATTACTGGAACCTGATCAAATTTAACGAACACGAACGTGAGGACGGCGGCGGGTTGCAGCTCTTGATGCGCAAAGACCAGTGCATGCACTGCGAGGAGCCGGGCTGCCTGATTGCGTGCCCCGCCGAAGGCGCGATTGTGCAGTACATGAACGGCATTGTGGATTTCCAGCAGGACCACTGCATCGGGTGCGGCTATTGCATGAGCGGCTGTCCGTTCAACATTCCCAAATTCAGCCCGAAAGCGCAGAAAGTTTTCAAGTGCACATTGTGCGTGGACCGCGTCACGCAAGGGCTCGAACCGGCGTGCATCAAGTCCTGCCCGACGGGCTGCCTGCATTTCGGGACGAAACCGGAGATGACGGAACTGGCACAAAAGCGCGCTACTCAATTGCGCGACCATTCGGGATTTGCGAAAGCGGGCGTTTACGATCCATCGGGCGTCAGCGGAACGCACGTGATTTACGTGTTGCATGACGCGTCGAACCCCGAGGCATACGGAGGGCTGCCGAAGAATCCAAGCGTGCCGTGGACTGTGTGGGCGTGGAAGTCGCCGTTGAAGTGGCTGGGCAATCTGGCGATTGTCGGCGGGCTGCTAGGCATTTTCGCGCACTATCTGCGGTATGGGCCAAAGGTAGCTCCCGAGGACGAAGGAGCCCCAAAGCAGGTGACGAAACAATGAGCGCGACAGAATCACCGATCCTTCCCAACGGGCGCGTACTTCGCTACTCGTATCGCGAACGCATGATTCACTGGCTCGCGGCTCTCTCCTACATTTACTTGATGCTCACGGGGCTGGCGTTCTGGAGCCCGTGGCTATTCTGGATGGCGGCGGCTCTCGGGGGCGGCACGGTTTCGCGTCAACTGCATCCGTGGGCGGGACTGATTTTTGCGGCTGCAACGCTCCTGATGTACCGGATGTGGGGCGCGCAGATGAAGAAATCGAAGTCGGATAAAGCGTTTTGGGATGCCGTGCCGAATTACATTCGCAATGAAGATGACAAAGTTCCTTCGGCTGACAGATTCAATGCCGGGCAAAAACTCTTATTCTGGGGATTTTTCTGGTGCGGAGTGGCGCTGCTTGTTTCCGGGCTGATTCTTTGGTTCACGCATCTGGTTCCGTGGAACCTGCGCTACGTCCGCTATTTCGCGGTGATCGTGCATCCGGTGGCGGCGCTGCTGACGATCGGGCTTTTCATCATCCATGTTTATATGGGAACGGCGATGGAGCGCGGCGCATTCGGGTCCGTGATTCGCGGCGACGTGTCAGTGGGATGGGCGAAACGCTATCACCGTGTGTGGTATGACCAGTTGATGCGAAGCTCCGCGGCCAAGAAATGAAGGATGGGAAGTGGGATGCGCGCATCCGGCGCGCAAACCAGTTGGCCGCCGAGCATCCCTTCGCGGCGGAAGCCCTAAGATTCTACGAGCGGGTCACCCGGTGTCAGAAATCCCTCTATTCTGAAATTGAGGCATCTTGCGGCACTGAGAAGGTGCGGCGGATGGGAGGGTCATTACGCAGCGAGTTTGATGCGTTTCTTCTTCTGCCAAAATTTGGCGCGTTCCTTTCATCGATCGAGGAGATTGCTCCCGCACCGCTTGCGCAGGCGACAAAAACTTTGCGAGGGGAAGGGAGTGGCCGCTGGCAGGAAGCCCTGCGACAGTTTTGGGAATCAAATTTGAGTTTGACAAGCGAATTGCCATCTGGCAGCGCGCTGATCGCCCGGCTCTTTTTGCAGCCATACGCGGAGTACCTCGCGGAACATTCCGACTGGGTCCTGCCGCACGGGACGCCAAACATTTGCCCGCTGTGCGGCGGCAAGCCGGTTGTGGGCGTGTTGCGGCCGGAGGGCGACGGCGGGAAAAGATTCCTGGCATGCTTTCTTTGCGGCATGGAGTGGGAGTATCGCCGGATTGTGTGCCCGTCCTGTGGTGAGGAAGACGTGTACAAGCTCGCCGTTTACACGGCGAAAGAATTTGCGCACGTTCGAGTGGAGGCCTGCGACACCTGCAAGAATTACATCAAGTCAGTGGACCTGACCAAGGATGGCCACGCCGAACCGATAGTGGACGAACTGGCAACAATCCCGCTGAACCTCTGGGCCACGGAACACGGCTACCAGAAGTTACAGACGAATCTGTTGGGAATTTAAGGGGGCACGCAAAATTATTGCTTTGTCCTGGGCGCCGTGGAACCCGCGTTGCTAGAAATGTTCTTGTAGACTTTCCCGCCCTTCATTACAAACACCACGCGCCGCACGGCAGTAATGTCATCCAGCGGGTTGCCATCGGTTGCGACCAGATCCGCCTCGAATCCGGGAGCGATGCTGCCAATCTGATCGCCCAATCCCAGCGATTCGGCCGAAAGAGAGGTCGCACTGATGAGCGCATCCATCGGCTTTTCGTGCGCATCCTGCACGCGGTAAATAAACTCCTCGGCATTCCGTCCGTGCGAGCCAGCGACGGCATCCGTGCCGAACAATATCTTCACGCCATGAGCGCGGGCGCGCTGCAGCGCGTCAATCGTTGGAGCAATTCCCTTCTCCAGAGTCGCGAGCGTTTCTGGTGTGAAAGTGAAACTGTCGCGGTTATCGAGGTAGTTGTGCAGAACAAGCAGGTTCGGATCGAAGTAAGTCCCGCGTTGCGCCATCAATTCGAGCGTCTCATTCTGCAGGAAGGTCCCGTGCTCGATGGACGTGCAGCCCGCCAGCACTGCCGCGCGCGCCCCGGCATCGCCAATTGCGTGGACCACGGCGCGTAATCCCACGGCCTTCGCTTCACTGCAAACGGCTTGGATTTGCTCATCCGTCATGCTCTGGTTTCCCCCCGCACCCAAACCAGTGGTAGCAAACAGTTTGATTACGTCCGCACCCTCAGCCTTCGTTTGCCGCACGAGTGCGCGCAGTGCATCCGGTTCGCCGCTGCGGTTGGTGATTTGCCTAAGCGAGGTAAGAATTCTTGGCCCAGGAAGAAACCCGCTGTTGATTCGATCGCGCACGACTCCGTCAATCGCAGCGCCGACGCTTTGCACTGTGGTGAAACCGCCTTGCAATGTGATCCACGCGTCCTGCGCCGTGAAAAGCGCCGCATCTTCCGGCTTTGCGTCGCTGCTGACAGATTTACGGTTCGCGTCATAATGCCAGTTGATGTGGACGTGGACATCAATCCAACCTGGCATGATAGTCATGCCGCGCAAGTCGTAATCCACAGGGCCGGCCTTGGGGTCAATCGCAATGATCTTCGAGCCTTCGACGACCACGCGCGTATTGCGAATCACGCGTCCGCGCCCATCGAAGAGCGTGCCTACAGCGATGACAACTCGCGCTCCCGGTGCGGCAACCGCCACCGCGCACGCCGCCATCAACAAAATCACAAGCACACATCGCAAGGATCGCATCGCCTTACCCTCCATAAGAAATCAACTGGACTCTGGCTAATGCGCGTGAGAGTCGAACCATTTGTGTCGTATCGGCGCGCACCACTTCGGCCCGTAATTCCGTAAATCGTTGACGAAAGAACATCAGTCAAATCTATTAGTAATTCTTTGCAAGATACTCCCGCAGCCGGCCAAGCCTAAATGAGGAATCCCCGCTTTCGATTTCCAAAAGCAGTTGGGCGGCGGTCAATTGGTTTTGGAAGTCGAGGGCAGCCGAGGTTTCCGTTGTGAGAACCATCTGAAGGTTTTTGTCGATCTGTCTGCTTTCTTCCTGCAGAGATTTGAGCTTGGCTTCTTGCACCGAGACGCTGTCGGCGAGTTGCTGGCGAAGTACTTCCATGGTGCGCGCAACATCGCCCTCTTGGACCTTCTTCCATTCGTCGTGGGCTTCCGCAGCACGATTCAGATGCCTATCGACCGCGCGGCTGCCGAAATTGTAACTAACGCTGACCTGTCCATACGGCTGGGCTCCCAGGGCGACCGGATTGACCTGCTGATGGACGCCAATGGAAAGAGCGACGTCCCATTCGCTTTGACGGCTTAACTTATTCAGCGCTTTTTGCTCGTCCGCTTCATCTTTCTCTTTTTCTGCGACCAGGTTCTTCAATGGTTCGTCACTCAACTTCGGGACATAAATCGCGGTGATTTTCGATTGGGTGTCGGCCCGGTCTGCATCGAGCTTGATCTTTGTCGTCTGGAGGGAGAAGAGCATGACTCTGGTGGCATCCTGGGCTTCCACCATCTTCGAAGTTTTTTCCATCAGGGCGTCGAGCGACTTCGAAGCCTGTTCGATCAGGGCGAGCCTGTTCCGTAGAGCTTCTCTTTCGAGGCTGGCCATCGCATACTGGGTTTCCTGCTGGGCCTGAGACGAAGCGGTGTAGAGCTCACAGTTCTTGCGGGCTGCATCCATCGTCAAACTGGCTTTCCTAACATCCGAAAGACTTAGAGAGGCTCCCCCTACGACCTGCATCGGCAGGCCAGTCTCCGGTTGAGTGAAGCCTGCAGAGGCAACGGGTGTGCGCAGCAAGTCCCGCTCGGCCTGAGCCTGCTCCATGACGTAGGTGCAATAGGCCTGCTGATCATTCTGGCCTGTCGCAAATGCCTGGAGGGGGAAAAACAGCACAATTGTAATCAAAAGCATCCATTTATTCAGGACCATTCTAGTCCTCCTTAGAATAAGAGTGGCTTGCGACTCAGGAACACTGTCTTCGATTTTGCGGATTCGGGATGGTCCAGGTTCATCAGAATTAGGAAGCCGCGAATCTGGGTCTTGAAAATCGGGTGGATAGCGTCTTCTTCGCCAGTAAATATCTGCTTTACCGTGCCCACCTTGCGGCACACGATCATATTCAGGTAACAGTCATAGATCGGACTGCCGGCTACCGCATTTGCTTGGTTGTCGTAAGGTACGAACGCGAAGTACAACATTTGCCCCCCGGTTGCGTTCAGATAATACGGACTCAATTTGGCGGTAGCGATGGCCTGTTTCAATCGATCGATTTGTCGTGTTTCTTCCGTAAGCTGTTTTTCTGAAACATTGATGGCCACATCAAGCTGGGCGGCCTCGGATCGCAACTCGGCTTGCTTTTCGAGAACATCAAGTGAGTTGGTGCCGTTCGTAGTTTTGTCCAGCACGCTGTCCGTCAGCAGGACCTCGGCAATCTTACTGTCTGTATAGGCCCCCTTCGCCTGATTCAGAGCGGCCAGTTGTGTCGCCGCGTCCCCCTTCGTGATTAATCCCGCAGCCAGGTCTTTGTTGATGTTTGACTTCACTTCTTTTAGTTGTGCCAGTACCTTTTCTGTTTGCACGTTGTCGGCCTTCTTCTGATGATCAAGGGTGGCAAGCTCCTGGCCAGTAGCGTGGTTGTGAGTTTGTTCTCGCTCAATCGCGTCTCGCAATTCCGGCTCCAGCTCCAGAAGCGCGGCGCGGTGCTTTTTCATCTCATTGATTGCGCTTTCCAGTTTATTTGAATCAACTTTGAGGTCTTCAATCGTCTGCTGGCTGGTCACGAGCTTATCCCTGAAATCGAGGCTCTTTTCGTCTACTGCGGAAAGAATGAGCGGCGCAGCCCATGAACTGCTTATGGCGTAAAAGCCCATCACGAATGCATACGCGAAAATGCCCGCGAGCACGGCGTACAGCACAATGATGGCAAAGACGCGGTAAAGCGTGATTACAAACTTGTAGTGAAGAGATTGCTTCGGCGGGGATTTCTTGATGTCAGCTGAATGTGTATTAACTGTTGGTGTTGGCAAGGGTTGCCTCTCGTTGTTCTGCTTTGGTTCGAGTCCCCCAGTCCGCGGAATCCATTGTGCAGAGAGCGAGGGGCGTGAGAAACAAACTGCTGACGAGCGACCAGGATACATAGGCGCCAAACATCAATGGATGTACGAGAGCCTCTCTGGCGCTATATTTCTTGATCACCCAGCTAAGAACGGCTGCGATTCCAAGTGCTGTGATTAGCGGCGCAGGCCCGGCCCAAGCCAGGGGATCCGAAGTGAGCATGGTTACCACGACAAGAACCGCAACGAGCGCTCCAAGCGGGGTCAGGACCAGCGTAAACACGGAGTTGGGGTGCAATTTCCAAACATGCTTTGGCAGTGTCCTGAGCGTGTAGAAAAAATCTCGCACGATGCTACGGCGCCAGCGGAGTTGTTGTTTCATTAGCATGGAGAGTGTGCTCGGCACGGTGGTCCAGCAGAGCGCGTCATTGTTGATGTAAGTGCCGTAACCTCTCAGCAGTGTCTGATGTGTGAGAAACCTGTCTTCACCCTGATTCACGGGAATACCGAACCAGTGGCGTCCTCGAATCGAGGGCTCGATCTCCAAAAGCAGCCACCGACGAATGGCGAAAAGGCATCCGCTGATGCAACAGACGCTGCGCGTCCAATTCTCGGGAATCTTGTAGACCTGGAACGCGGCGTAATAGATGATCGCTTGAATGGAAGTAATTACGTTGTCGTTAGGGTTCCTGACTCCCACTCTGCCGCCGACTGACCCGATGCGCGGCTCCGCAAAGCAGGAAGTAAGTTCGAGAATAGCGTCCGGATGGAAGATGCAATCCGAGTCGATGGAGATGATGATTTCGCCCGATGAATGGTGCAGCGCATTGCACACCGTGCGCGCCTTGCCGCTATTGACCTCATTCCGCCCCGTGGTTATGCGAATGTTCGAGAAGTCGCGCTGCGCTTTAAGAATCCAGTCGTAGCTATCGTCATCGGAGCAATCGTCCTGCGCGATTACTTCAAATTTGTCGTTTGGGTAGTTGCTCTTGCTGATGCTCTCGATTGTCTCGTAAACCGTCCTGCCCTCGTTGAAGCAGGGCATCAGCACGCTCACGGTTGGCTGATAAGAGTAGTCCTTTTGAATTTTTATTCTTGGGTGCAAGAACTTCAGGATGATCCCCATCAGGTACTTGACCACTGAGATCAGCAGGCAAAGCACCATGATGAGCCAAAGAAGAATCGGGGCCATTACGGCTGCGCCTCCAATAATTCACAGCGCAATATTCTACATATTAAGTTGAAATGGCGGAAGCGTGTGGGAGTCGAAAGGGCAAACCAAATCATAAGCCCTTTGAACCTGCGGCGTTGCACCCACACGCAAAAGCCAACTGGTACACGACGGTACACGCGCCGGAGCCACACAAATCCCGCCTACAAAATCAATGTGTTGTCCCACGCGGTATAATACTTGAATCATGGTTGACTGGCCCGCTCACAACAGAGCCCATAAACTAGAAGTATGTCCTGCTTGCGGCGGAATGATGCGACTTGGACGGGATACTTACACTTGTGAGAAGTGCGGGCATTTCGAGCAAGACCCTTCCTTGCAAGACATCATTGAGCGCGATGACCCTCAAAATCTGAAGTACTGCAAGTGCGAATACTGTCTCAGGGAACGCGGAGGGGGTCGGCTGTAGCAGTTGTGACAATTCTCACTCGAAATTAGCCGCAGAGGGAGCTTCCAAACTGCCACGCCGGGGCTACCTTACATTCGGGTGGAGGAGGACGCCGTCCTCGGTTTTCTCCCATGGAAATGTTTCCTGCCAAACCCAAAACTCATTGTCAACAACGCAATGAACCTTCCCAACGATCTGGATGCCATAAGCGCGCTGTGGCTTTGGAAGTTGTTCTTTCTCCCAGCCCGTAGCGATACAAATGCGCGTTGTTTTCGGATCGAACGGGTCTGGGCCTGAAAGTTTTGGCAACATATACGTCCAATACCGAACTTGTCTGTCGAAGGTAAATGTCATTTTTCTAGGTTGCGCTTGCCTGTATAGGAACAACTCAATACCACCCCAAGCGATGATGCCCAGCCAAACGCTTAACTCAATTCGGCTCAGATATAAGCCCTTGTCCAGAAATATCCAGTACGCAATGGCGGCAACCAATCCGCCAAATAGGGTAGCCCGCAGCGCATAAATTAGAATTGTCTCAAGCGAGGAAAACTTGTATCGCAATTCCTTTAGGGTCATTTTTTGCTACCCCTCCCGCCTAATATCTTGTGGGGCCGTCCGGTGCCGTAGGCTCAAAAAATGCAATGTAGCCCGCTTGCTCATATTTCCTACACAACTCTTCCGCTTCATCTCTTGTGCGAGCGTAATCCTGATCTCGTCCGGGGTTACGACCTGAAGTACCTGCACTGACATAAAGCCTGTAGTTGTATCTTGTATCCGTTGCGCTGACCATTTTTATGTCCTCCTTGCGCGGATATTACCACGGCCCGAAATTATCGCCCCCGTGTGTTCCACATCCGCAACTATTTCAGTGCGGCCCATGAGGTTTCAATGACCACTGGGGGCCGGGAGTGCCAGCCTTTCTTTCGGACGTATCATCTGTTTTGGACGCTCGCCGTGAAATACGCGCCGCAAATTTTCCTGAATTGCGAATCCGTCCCAGTGTATCCTACCGTATGCGTTCCATCGCTTCTCCCAATCATTCTTATGCCATTCAAATTCATCCATGATGCCTTCCCTCAAGTCTTCGGCAGTGCGAACAACTTCTTCAATCGGGTTCTTAAATTCGGGGCTTTTGACGAACTTTAGGAGTTGATTGGCAATTTTCGTTCTGCGCTTTTTCTCTATCCCGGCGCGCAGCATTTCGACTAAGTGGTTGCGAAGCAACCCGGCCAATGCAAGGACGCCCCCCGGAGCCACCACAATAATTCCAGACATTTCGTCCAATCCCGTGAACCCGCGTTTTGTGCCGCAAGTTACCAGCACACCAAATTGCGCGCGCCGCGACACCTTGGCCTGTGCCGTTTGTCGTACATGGCTGCCACTGATCCTTGGTGTCCATTTGCATTCATAGATGATAATGCCAGCAACCTTGCCGCCTTCATTTACAGTATGCAATACGTCGCCACCTCTTCCACCTTTGGTGGGTTGAATATCATCATCCGTGAACTCCGCTCGAAGGCGCTTGACCAATTTGACCTCAAACTCAGGCCCGAACTCTTGAGGTGTTTTCCCGCGTTTGAGTGCCCTTATTGTCTCTCTCAGCTTGCCGATTTGCAGGTCTTTCCCGCTAACAATGCGGCTAGTCCGCTTCTGTTCTGCCTCGCGTGCTTCTTTCTTGATTCTTTTCTTTTCAGCCTTTAACCGCTGTTCCCTTGCCGCCACGTTCCGTTCGAGCGCTTCAACGTGTTCTTTCTGTGCTTCGTGAATCTTGAAAGCACGCTCAAATTCCTTTTTCGTGAGGGTTTTCTTACAAACAGGGCACCTATACTTTAACTTGCGCGCCATTTTCGCCTCCGCCATTCATTGTGCGGCCTAAGCCCGTTCTCTTGTGCCCCCTACGTTGGGGGGTGCTTTCACAGTTACCTTAGAGAGGTAACTACTTTGCGAACTTCCAAAGATAGTACGTTGGGCAGGTTGCTTCAATCACTTGTTCTCCTCCACCCTGCGCCCAGCCCGGAAAGGGCACAGGAGAAAACGATGACAAAAACAAAAGCAACAAAGCCCGCTAAGGAAACCGGGCACCAACGGCACTTAAGGTTGAAGGCGGCGAGAGTTTGTACGGCGTGCGGCAAGCGCAAGGCACTGGCCCGTCCAGCCAGCGGGAAGCAATGGAGCGGGCGGCAATCAGTACACTTGTGCCAATTGGTACAGGAAATGGTGCCTAAGTTGTTTGACCCTAGTAGTTTGGCGGAAGCGTGTGGGAGTCGAACCCACCACTCGCCCCGCGAAGGAACGAGTCGCCGGCTTTGAAGGCCGGGAAGGTCACCGGACCCATTTCGCTTCCGTGCGGAATTATAGGGTGCACGAGGGACCGAAACAAATTGCGGGAGGAGGGAAGTCACCGTTTACGCGCATCTTGATTTCCCAAACTTACCGAGCCGGGCAGATCAAAATTTGTGCAGACCTCGTAGTATGCACGCGTACCGGCTGCGCCGATCTTTCCATCAGGCAGGAGCTGACGAACAAATCCTTTTCGGATGAGCAAGGGCTCGAGGGTCTCCCCGACCGGAACTAAACCGGAATAAAAAGTGACGCGCTCGCGTCCCCAGGGCATCTTGCATTCAGCTTCGAGAGGACCGAGAGAAATCTCTTCCGAGAGCTTTTGGAAGCCTTCTTCGTTGAGTTCAATGCCATTCAGGTTGTAACGAAGCAAAAATTCATCGAGCTCCTCTTCAGTTGCGCCTTCCATGGTGGTCTGGAAAACGAAAAGCCGGAATGGCGAACCGTGATTGCCAAGCAGACGTCGCACGGCTTTCGAGCAGCTCGAAAGGCGATCGGAAAGATTCAGCGCGCGCGAAATCATGATGCGCGAATCGTTGTCCATCCAGTAGGTGGGCGGCGAACCTTGAAACGCCACGCCGACCCCCAGTTCGAGGCGGGGCAGGTCACCCGCTTCGCTGCGCTCGTTATAGGCGGCAGCGATGCCGACGATGTGGCGCGAAAGCAGGCAAGATTTTGCGACCGCGCGCTGGCGTGAGCGGTTGGACTCTGTCTCGTAAATCGCCATGACAATGGCATCGCCTTCGATGAACACCTTTGACGCCCCGTAGCGCTCGAGCACGCGCTGGACGGGCTCGTAAAGGTTCAGGCTCAGGTGCGAAGCAGGGTTCAAGCCGCGCGAGAGAAGCTCCTGAGTCATCTTGGTTGAGCCGCGGACATCGGCTTTGATAACGGCATGCGAGACGACGTGGTCTTCCTCGGGACGGTCTTCTTCGGGAAGCAAGAATTCGTAAAGGGTGCGGTTCAAGCGCGAAAGATCGCGCGTACGGTCGTCATGGATCAGATTGACGCGCTCCATGGCGGTCGTGAGCCGCTGATAGTCGTGCAGGTCGCGGCGAAGACGCATGAAATCTTCCGCGAAACGGAGGACGAGCCCGCGTTGCTCCTCGCGGGAAAGGCGGTTCAGGCGGCGCGACGCATCTTCCAGCCGCTTGAGCGAAAACTGCTTTGCAGGGAATTGTTTCAAGACGTCTTCAGCGCGCTTCAGGTCGTCCCGGGAAACCAGCGCTTTCCGCAATTGTTGCAAGTGCAGTGGCGGGCAGTATTCGTGGTGGAGGTTGCGAAGCTCGTAGCTCGCGAGGACAGAGAAAAGGATTCCCTGGCGTTCGAGACGCGCAAGAAGTTCATCGAGAAGCTGTCCTCGGAATTCAGCGCTGCCGCCCCCGGAGGTGTTGTCGAAGAGGCGCCGCGCATTGGCGGGCTCGTCGAGGTAATCGTCAAGCTTGGTCTGGTGCTGCACGTCGAGAAAATCTTTTTTCTGGCGGGCGGAATCAATTTGCGGCGCGAGCAGGTCGAGCTTTTCCTGCAGGAATGCGCGGCGGCGATCCACATCGGTAAGAGCGGCGCGAATGTCCGCTGGGTCTTCCCTGCGCAGCATGCGCCCGAGCAAATCTTCGCTGCGCTCCAAGCGGCGAAAGAGATCCTCGCGCTCGGTATCAAGACGCTCGAGGTCCGCCCTCATCCGAACCGCTGATTCCACAAGTCCGGAATGCGATTGCGCGGCGCCCGTGGAATGGGCCGCCGGTTCGCCCGGGAGAACATGCTCGCGCAAAAGGTCGAGCATCAAATGATCAATAATCTCGAATCTGTCGGGATCCTTTTGATAGTTACCGAGCAAGACGTAATGTTCGAGATAAAGCCGGTCGTCACGGCCGCCATCCACAAAAATAAGCCGATTATTCAGAATTTCGTAGGCTCCGGCGGCTTCGTCGCCAAAAAGGGCCTTGCGCGAGCGCGCCACCGAAGTCTCTTCAATTTCGTTCCAGATCTGATAGAGATGCTGGCCAATTTGTCGATATACATCGCGGCGACCCGCCTGAATTTCCGCGAGGCGCGATTTCAGGACATGCGCCTGCTCGCTGCGTTCAAAATAAGAGCCGCGGGCGCGAATGCCTTCCTTGGCCTCGAGAAGTAAATCGGAGAAGCGGGTGACGGTCTCTTTTGCGAAGAAATGCAGCAAGGAAACCCGCAGCAAAATGTCGCGCTCAACGTTTTTCTCGAACTTTGCGCGGGTAAGCGACGCCTGAAGCAACTCCCCGAGCATCCTGCGAAATGAAGCGGCCTCCGGCGCGCGCATGGGCTTGCGTTCGAATCCGGGGAAGTGCGAAAGATTAACCGTCTGCCGGATCAGGTCGAACAGAAATACGCGCGTGGCCTCATAAAACGCCGGGCTGAGATACACGTCATGGTGGATGTTGTCCACGCCGACGACGAGCGTGGTCATCGGCAATTCGGGCGAATAGCGCGCGAGCTCGATAGGGACCGAGCGCGGAGGAGTTACCGTGGTGGTGTAGTCCGCCATAGGAAAGAAGAAGGCCTTCATTCACTTTAGCAAGGGGGTCACGCGGCAACAAGGCGAGGGAGCCAACCTGTCAATAGCAGCATACAAATTGCGCAGCTAACTTGCGTTTTGGGCGGGGATAGGTGGCGCCGATTTGCCGGTGGCGAAAAATGCTTCAAAACCGGAGATACGAATGCTCCGGCGGTCGCCGCCGAGGTGCTCGAGTTCGATTCGAACGACGGGCCAATCGCTGCGCAGGGTGAGCCGCTCCGACCATTCGACGATGAGAATGCAGGGCTCGGAGAGCACGTCATCCAGACCGAGCGAATCCAACCCTTTCGCGCCTTCTATGCGATAGAGATCCGCGTGGTACACCTTTATCGGCTGTGAGCCGGATCGCTGGAAAACGTGGATGAGTGTAAACGTCGGGCTGGTGACTTCCTCTTCCTGAGCAGCGCCAAGTCCAGCGATGATTCCCTTCGTGAGAGTTGTCTTCCCTGCACCGAGGTCTCCCTTGAGTAAAACGAGGGCCGGCACGGAGAGGCGCGCGGCAAGGTGGCGGCCAAACTCCGTTGTTTCTTCCGCGGAGCTTGTCTGAATTTCTTCAGCGTACATTTTCCTGCTCCGCGCCCAGCGCCGATCGAAGTTGCGTGAACGCCGCGGGAATGGCCTCCACAAGATCCGTCGCGATGAGGGGCGCATCACCCGCGCGTGCGGCTGCGAGGTCGCCCGCGAGACCGTGCAGGTAAACGCCGAGGCCGAGCACGCGCGCCCAATCCTTCGCGCCAAATTGTGCCGTGAGGCCAGCGAGAACTCCTGTGAGCACATCGCCAGTGCCCGCCGTGGCCATGCCGGGATTGCCCGTCGAGTTGATGAAGATCGCCCCTTCTGGCGACGTGACAATTGTGTGAAATCCTTTCAAGACAACGTGCGCCTTGAATTTTTGCGCAGCATGGCGTGCAGCAGTTAGCCGATCCGCTTGAACTTCGGCAGTGGTGCATCCAAGGAGACGCGCCATCTCGCCGGGATGTGGAGTGAGGGCAACCGCTGGAGAGCGCCGCTCAAGCGGCGGCGAAGGCGCGGCGGCGAGCGCGTTCAACCCGTCGGCATCCAGCACGATGGGGAGCGGGCAATCCGCCAGCACGCGCATGACAAACTGTTGCGTCTCCACCTGCATCGAAAGGCCGGGGCCTAGCGCGAGTACGCTCTTATTGCGCAACAGATCCGCGAAACGGTTGTATTCGAAATTGCGCAGGCTGATCGTGCCCGCGTCGGTTTGCGCAAGCGGCGTGGTCATCAACTCGGGGCGATAGGACGCGACGACGGGGAGCGAATCCTCGGGGGTCGCTACAGTCACAAGTCCCGCGCCTGCACGGAGCGCACCCCACCCAGCCAATCCCGCGGCCCCTGCCTTTCCGCGAGAACCGGCAACAATAAGCGCGTGGCCGTAAGTTCCTTTATTGGAATCGGAGCGACGCAGCAAAGGAATGTCACGGAACTCGCCAGGCTCAAGCCAGCGCAATTCCGGCGAACTACCGTCGGCGACTGCTTCAACCAGCGAGCGTGGCGTGCCGATTGAGTGCACCACAAGCTCACCAACCGCTTCGCAATCGGGCGAGAGCAACTGGCCAATCTTCGGCGCCGTGAATGTAACCGTCCAATCGGCGCGAATCACCGGCCCGTCAGCTGCGGCACCGTCGGACGGCAGGCCGGAGGGCATGTCCACGGCTAACACTTTTGGCCGGCGCCGATTGCCTTGCGTCATCTTGTTTACGCCAGCGATCGTCTGCGCCATCACGCCTTGGGCGGGCCCATTCAATCCCGTGCCCAGAAGCGCATCCACAATGATGGCGTATTTCGCCAGTCCTGTTATCAACGTGTCGCATAATTCCGAATCCGTAACGCTGACAACGCCACCGCCCATTTGCTTCCACAGCTCGAAATTCATCACCACATCGCCACGGACGGCCTCCGGTGCACCAAAAAGCAGCACATAGGGATTCACTCCAAGCTGCTTCAGCAACCTTGCCACCACGAAACCGTCGCCGCCGTTATTTCCCTTCCCGCAGAGAATAGCGATTCGCTGTTTCGCCAAATCTGAAAACTTTTTTTGCAGAAAGAAAACGACACCCGAGCCTGCATTGGCCATAAGTTGCAGGCTCGGAATCGAGTAGCGCTCGGTAGTCAGCCGGTCGGCCTCGCGCATTTGAGCGGCAGTGAGGATTCTCATGAAATTGACGATTTCATTTTGAGACGGAATAGCAAGCGGAATCAGTATAGCGAATGGAGGCCGGTGGCCATAGCGAGCAGAGTGGTTGCAGCCTCAGAGTTGGGGAATGGATGCACTTCCATCCTTCGTGTCAGATCAGCGTCAGTGCATTCGCGCGACGATCACCGTCATGTCGTCGGCCTGTTCGGCGCTTCCCGCCCATTCTTCGGGCGCATCAAGCAGCGCGGACACCATGGCGCTCGCGCTCGCATTTCGATTGCGCAGGGCAACGTCTTGAAGCCGCGCCGTGCCAAATTCCTCACCGTAAACATTTTCAGGTTCGATGAGGCCGTCACTGAATGCCACGAACACCGTCCCGGGCCTTAATTCGACAACCCCTTCTTCATAAGGCGCGTCTTCGAAAACACCGATGACGGTCCCGCCGGCTTCCAGGCGCGCGACTTTGTTCTCGTGGATGCACAAGGGCGGAAGATGTCCGGCATTTGTGTAGCGCAGGATGCGCGTGGCGGAATCGTAGATTGCGAAGAAAAATGTCGCGAACCGGTCTTCCGTTGTATTTAAGAAAAGGTGGCGATTGATCCCGCCGACGATGACCGACGTGGCGGCTTCAGCCCTCCCGCCAATCTGAATCTGACTGCGCAGCGCGGCCTGCACACTGGCCATCAAAAGCGCGGCCGATATTCCCTTCCCGCTGATGTCGGCAAGCGCGATTGCGAGTTTCGTGGGGCCCAATTGAAGAAAATCATAGTAGTCGCCGCTCACGCCGCGAGCCGGCTTGCAGAACGCGCCGATTTCCACGCCGGGAATCTCCGGCAATTTGCGCGGGAAAAGTTGCGCCTGCACTTCGTGGGCGATGGAGATCTCGTTTTCCAGGCGCTGGCGTTTGCGTTGCTCCTCAATCAGCGAATGGATCGAGGCGGACATCGCGTTGAATGAATCGCCGAGCGAGCCCAACTGGTCGGCCCGCTCGATGCGGATGCGATGGCTGAAATCCCCCGCGCGGACATATTCCGTGGCCTGGTACAGATCCGCGACGGATCTCGTAATCGTCCGAGTCAGCACAATCCCGGTGACCAGCGCGCCGGCCTCGAGGATCAGGAACACGAGTAGAACCAACAGGAATAATTCGATATACGGCTCCCTCAATTCGCCGAGCGACGTAAAGATGCGTTGATTTAGCGGGACGAGCCGCGCGGAATAATTCACAAGCAAGGGAGTTGTGACAAGCCGGTGCGCCGCGGCGTCCTCCAATTGCGAGTCCATTTTCGAAACCCCATCCACCTTGAAGTCGTACCAAGCGGTGGCCGGAGCGAGAACCCGCTCGTGCGTCTCGATCTTGTCGAAGACAGTGTATCGTTCGGTGCCGATGTGGAGCAAAGCGCCTGAAGTATCGGACGATTCAGCAGGCCGCGTGACAAAAACCTGGATTGGCCCGAGGAATTTCGCCACACCCTCGAGCATCGCGCGCGTAACCGGTGCTCGGGCGCGCACAACGGCGCGGCCCCGCACCACTTCGCCGACCACCCACAGCCCGTCATTGAATTGGACCAGGCCCTCATATCGTTGCGCGCTCTGGGCGCCCGCTTCTTTGATGAAGCGGCCGTCCGCCTGAAGATCGAATTCCAACCCGGGAAGGTCTGATTCGAGTGTGACCATGTGCGCTTCGAGCGCCGGCGGCATTTGATTCACGGCGGTCGCCGCGTGTGTGGCGCCCGGTGGAAACATCGCTGCGGCTGAAGCGACGGTGTCCGCGGCATCCGCGACCTCATCCACGCGCCGATGCATATCTTCATAAAAAAGATATGCGCCAAGCTGTGAATATAGAATTCGCGCCGAAAGCACGCCAAGCACGAGGATCATCACGACCGGCACAAACGCAATAAAAATATAAGCAATGATGAGCCGGTTGCGCAAACTCCAGAGGAGGCGCGAACGCGTCCAGCCGCCAATGCGAAAAATTAAGTAGCCAAGGGAAAGAAAAAACAGAAACGCAACGTATCGTGCACGTGGGGGCTCGTAACCCACGATGCGAGATGCCCATACGGCTGCGTAAAGCAGCGCAATGCCCAGCGCGATGCGGTCCACCAGTGTGAGCCGCCGGAGGGAGCCGCCAAACGAACCCTTGTTATTGTGAGACTTCACGGATAGAGATTATCGCATCCGGCGGGTTCGCAGGAGGGTGCGAATTTCGAATGTCAGATGCTTCCCCGATTTATTGCCGTGTTATTTCCCGGGGTTGCCCACACGGCTGTGAAAGCGCCCGTACGTAAAGTAGATCGACAGGCCAATCGCAAGCCAGATTAAGAGCCGAACCCAAGTGGCCAGTGGCAAACTGGCCATCAGTAGAAGTGAAATGAGGATTCCCAGGATTGGGACAAGCGGCACCCACGGTGTCCGGAAAGGCCTCACTAATTCAGGCCGCTTCCTCCGCAATACCCACACACCGGCGCAGACGATCACGAATGCAAGCAGCGTTCCAATGCTGACCAATTCGCCCAGCACGCTGATAGGGATCAACGCAGCAAACAAAGCCACGAAAATACCCACGGTAATGGATGAGATGTATGGCGTTTGAAATCGCCGATGCACTTTGCCTGCCCATGGCGGCAAGAGACCATCGTGGGACATGGAATAGAACACGCGCGACTGACCGAGCAGCATGACCAGCATCACGCTGCCCAATCCGGCGATCGCTCCAAGCTTCACAAGCAGGCTGCTTAACCGGATGAAATGTGACCCAAGCGTGAAGCCCAGGCCCATGCCCGTTGCGTCAATACCGACTGCAACCGGATCTGGAACATTCAGAGAGGTGTAGCTCACCACGCCCGTCAGCAATCCGGAAACGGCAATATAAAGAACCGTACAAATAGCCAGTGACCCGAGAATGCCAATCGGCATGTCCTTTTGCGGATTCCTCGTTTCTTGGGCCGCGGTGGAAACTGCGTCGAATCCTATGTAGGCGAAAAAGATTACGGCAGCACCTCGCGCGACGCCCGACCAGCCATACTGTCCAAACTCTCCGAGGTTCTTGGGTATGAAGGGATGCCAATTGGCGGTGGCGATGGAAGGGTGTTTCAATACGAAAGCGCTCGCCACTCCGATGAAGACGAGCACGATCGAGACCTTGATCATCACGATGACGTTGTTCAAGTTGGCTGATTCCTTGATGCCAATAACCAGCACAGTCGTTACCAGGCAAATGGCGAGGAAAGCCACCAGATTGAAGACACCGGTAACATGCTGCAGGGAATCCGGATTTACTCCTGCGGCCTTCAGGGTGTCGGTCAGATTGCTCAAAACCTGCCAGCGACCGCTGTAGTAAACAAGTTGCGTGCCTGGACTGGCTGCGTAGGCGGGAGGAATGTGAATGCCGAAGTCTTGTAGAAGACTGATGAAATATCCACTCCAACCGGAGGCCACCGTGGCCGCGCCAAACGCATATTCTAAAATCAAGTCCCAGCCAATAATCCAGGCGAAAAGTTCGCCAAGCGTCGCGTAACCGTAAGTGTAAGCAGAGCCCGCGATCGGGATTAGCGATGCAAATTCCGCGTAGCAGAGGCCTGCGAATACGCAGCCGATACCCGCAAGAATAAAGGAAAGGACGATGGCGGGGCCGGCGTACTTTGCAGCGGCGGCACCCGTAAGAACGAAAATGCCGGCGCCGATAATCGCTCCGACGCCCAGCGAAACCAGCGAGACAGGCCCGAGCACTCGTTTCAGCGACCCTTCACCAGTGTGCTCCGCCTCGCGCATGAGGAGATCCAGCGGCTTCTTTATGAAGATCGAACCTGCCATTCGCTTCCTCCGTTTCCTTATCGCCCAAAAAAACTGAGCTACCTTTTATCAGAAACCGGCGACAATACCCACGATTGCTTTTAAGTTTGCTTCGCCACGCGAGACTCTTTGAATGCAGATCTCAACATCATTGCCGCCGTGTAGAGCACGACGACAATCACCAACCACCGGACAGACGTGACGGACAGCCAGGTAAAAAAGTACGCCGCTACCAAAACTCCCGGAACCCCGCCAATGGCGAGCCCAATGGCAGCATTCCAATCGTAGCGCCCACTCCTTATAAACCTCACGCTGCCTGCAGGCATCAAGAATGCGCAAGATCCCATCATAATGGGGAACGCTGCCTTTGGGTCCATACCCAACAGGCTGACCAGAATCATGCACGGGGCGTAAAGACCTATTCCCAAAGTCATTAGTGCGCCCAAAGCGAAATTGCCTACAGCTCCCATCACCAGATAGGTTCCTCCGAGGCCTAAACTCATACCTCCGGGTGGAAAAAGATTGAGTTGCTTCATCAGGAACAGCGCGGCAGCACAGATAAGGGCAAACCCCATTCCAATTTGCACAGTGCGTCGCGGCCAGCGCGCTACGATCCCCGCTCCCAGCCACGCTCCCAACACCGCTGCAACAATCATGGCGATAAGTGTGCGGAGGTCGACTGTGACGATGACCATATAAATAAAAGCTTCGACAACGGTTGGAATGGCATGTCCAACATTGAGGGTGCCGGGGATAGCTTCGTCCTTTACACCACGCAGGAATTTAAATGTTGAGGTTGTTGTGGCGAAGGATCCGATCCCCAGCGTGTCCAGAAAATTTGTTACAAATCCGATCAAGAGTCGAATCCAATAGGAAAAATGCTGGCTCGAGGAATAGTTAGGACGCGCTTTTCGGGACGAAAGAATCCAATAAATAATGAATGCCGCCTCGACAACGCCCATCGTAATCAACAACGCTGTCTTCATCATGCTCTCTCGGCCTCCGCGCCATGCGCGGAACAGAATTCCGCCGCAACAGCAATATATTCTTTCACTTGCACGGCTGGATCCGCCGCGCAAAATAGATTCCGCGCGACTGCCACACAATCAGCGCCCGCGCGAAAAACTTCCCTAGCTCGCTCAACCGTAATACCGCCAATGGCGACCAGCGGCTTCCGCGTGAGTTCTCGCGCGCGCCGAATGAACTCCACCCCTACGACTGCATCCGGCTTCTCTTTGGTTGCCGTGGCATATATCGGCCCGATTGCAATATAGTCCGCCGAAGTCGCCTCCGCTGCACGCACTTGCTCGAGCGTGTGCGTCGAAACGCCAACCCAAAGGTGGCCGCTGGTCGCGGAATTGCTTGCGCTCTTTCCAGCGGAATTGCCTGCATTATTCCCTTCCCCATTTCCGCAAACCGCCCGCGCCGCTTCGACGGGCAAATCCTCCTGCCCGACGTGAACGCCGCCCGCACCCGAAAGCCGCGCAACGTCAGCACGATCATTCACAATGAATCGAACGGACGTTTCCTCCAGTTCATGAGCAATCCGGGAGGAAATTTCGAAAAGAGCGCGTGAAGTAGAGTTCTTGTTTCGATACTGGATCAACTCAACTCCGGAATTTGCCAACATTTTCGCGAACGCCGGCTCCGAATCGGGAAGCAAATTCGCGTCGATTATTGCGTAGAGGCGCGGAAACACAACACTCATTTCCCGTGCGCCGCTGACGCGAGGCCCGACCCTTCCAAAAAATGCGTGTCAAACCGGCCGGCCTGAAAATCGGGATTCGCAAGGATTTTCCGGTGGAGCGGAATCGTGGTCTTCACGCCCTCGACGATAAACATGTCCAGCGCGCGGCGCATGCGGGCGATCGCTTCGGCGCGGTCGCGCCCGCGTGAAATCAGCTTCGCGATCAGCGAGTCGTAGTAAGGAGGAATCACGCAATCGGTGTAGGCCGCTGTGTCCACGCGCACGCCGGTGCCGGAAGGAATGTGAAACGTGGTGATGCGTCCCGGCGAAGGAGCGAACGTTTCCGGATCCTCCGCATTGATGCGGCACTCTATCGAGTGTCCTCGGAATTCGATTCGGCCCACCGCCTCTTCAAGGCGTTCTCCGGCCGCCAGCCGGATCTGCGCTTTAATGAGATCCACGTTGGTGGCCATTTCCGTGACGGCGTGTTCGACCTGGATGCGCGTATTCATTTCGATGAAATAAAAGCTGCCGTCCTCATCACGGAGGAATTCGACCGTGCCCGCGTTTGTATATCCGATCTTCTGCAGTGCCGCGGCGACTTTGCCGCCCAGTTCATTGCGCGTCGCCTCGTCCATAATCGGTGAAGGGGATTCTTCGATTAGTTTTTGATGACGACGTTGAATGCTGCACTCGCGCTCGCCTAGATGAATCACTTTCCCGTACTTGTCGCCGAGCACCTGGAATTCAATGTGTCGCGGCCGCTCAATAAACTTCTCCAGATAAACATCAGGCGTCCCGAAGGCTTGCTGCGCCTCAGAGCGGGCAGTTTCAAACGCAGTGGCCAGCTCCGCTTGCTTTCGCACCACGCGCATGCCGCGACCGCCGCCGCCCGCCACGGCCTTGATGATGAGCGGGTATCCGACGCGCTTCGCGGCCTTCAACGCCTCGGCTGCGTCAGCCACTGCGCCGTCGCTCCCGGGAACGATGGTAAGTCCCGCGGCGGCAACTTCGCGTCGCGCGCGGTCCTTCTCTCCCATCATGCGGATCAATTCGGGGCGCGGACCGATCAGAGTAATGCGCGAAGCCTCACAGACTTCCGCAAAATTGGCATTCTCCGAGAGAAACCCATATCCGGGGTGGATGGCGTCCACATTTGTGATTTCCGCGGCGCTGATCACATTGGGGATATTCAAGTAGCTCTCGCTGCTTCGCGGCGGACCGATGCAGATGGCTTCGTCCGCGAACCGCACGTGGAGCGAGTTACGGTCCGCCTCGGAATACACCGCAACGTTCGGGATGCCCAGTTCCTTGCAAGCGCAAATCACGCGCAGGGCAATCTCGCCTCGGTTGGCAATCAGGATTTTTCGGAACATGGTTGGCGGTACTTGTGCAGTGCCTGTACCTCTGCGAGGCAAGGGCAATCCAGCCCCGCCCGCGCAGCCTGGCTAATTCTTACCTTCCGGACGAATCGCAAACAGCGGCTGGCCGTATTCCACGGGCTGCGCGTTTTCCACCAACGCCCGCACTACCACGCCGCTCACATCCGACTCAATCTCATTCATCAGCTTCATCGCTTCGACGATGCAAATTACTTGCCCCGCTTTCACGCGGTCACCCGGCTTTACAAATGCCTTCGCGTCCGGGCTCGGGGCCGTAAAAAACGTTCCGACAATCGGCGACTTCACCAGGTGCTCGTTTTCTTTTGCAGCGGACGCCGCCGGACCGGAGGTTGATTCCGTTTCCACGGCGATTGGTGAATCGGCGGCATCACCCGCGCGACCCGCACCCTTCCTCGATGCCCCGGACACCGGACCGCCTGCACCGGCCCGCTTCAGCGCGATGCGGAAGTTCCCGCGCGCGAACTCGAATTCTTGCAGGCCGTGCTTGTTCATAAAAGCAAGCAATCGTTCGACCTCGGCCATGTCGAGTCCCGGCAGGCCTGAATTGTTGGGTTGGGGTTTTTTATTCGGCGCCATGAATATCAGAGTTCCAGGAGCTCTCTGGAAGCGGTCGTCAGGACTTCTGTCCGCCCAGGATGAATAGCCACGTCATCTTCGATTCGGACCCCACCTGTTCCTTCGACATAAACTCCGGGTTCGACCGTAACGACCATGCCGGCCTCCAAGAGCCTCTTCTGACCGTCTGCCAGCTTGGGATCCTCATGGACTTCAATCCCCAAGCCGTGCCCTGTGCTATGTACAAAGAACTTTCCCAATCCGTAGGAGTCCAAAACCCGTCTGGCGGCCAAATCCGGAACACTCGCCACGACCCCAGCGTCTAGCGCCTGAATGGCTGCTGCCTGGGCCTCCAGAACCGCTTTGTACCACGTTTTGACGCGTTTTGAAGCCTTCCCGAGGTAAACCGTCCGCGTCAGGTCTGAACAGTAGTGACCGAGTATAGCACCCAGGTCGAGCACAACAAACTCATTTATCCTCAAACGCTTACTGGTTGGCCGGGCATGCGGCAATGCCGACCGAGGCCCCGACGCAACAATGGTCTCAAAGGAAGGCCCCTCCGCGCCTAGAATTCGCATTCGGAAATCTACCTCTGCGGCAAGCTCAAGCTCTGTGATCCCCGGTCTGATCCTTCGCACAATATGTTCGAATACATCTGAAATGAGGCGGGCTGCCTTCCGAATTTGTGTGAGCTCGGTCACAGATTTAACTGCCCGAAGCGCCTCCACCCACCCTTGCTCGGCCTGCCAGTTGACCCGAGGGCCCGCCGCCCGAAGGAGATCTCGGTGGGCTGCCATCGTGAAATGGCTGGGGTCATAGGCAACGCGTAGCGTAGCGCGTCCCTTTCGACCAGCAATGTGAGCTCCCAAAGCTGCAAGCGCGGAACCCCGGCTGATTTCCGCCTTTATCATGGAATGCTTCAGCTCTTCTCGTGCTTGGACGGTGTAACGGCCGTCCGTGAAAAGTGTCGCGCGGCCCGCCTCGACGTACAGCACGCCCGCCGATCCCGTAAAACCTGTCAGGTAATAGATATTGGGGAGATGCATGACAACCGAGGAACTGGCGCCGGAATGCTCAATACGTTCGCGGAGGCGACGCATCCGGCTGTGAAATTCAGTGGGCATAAATGGAAGGGAGGAGACTTCCGTCTCCTCCCTTTCGAGATTCTGCGCTACTTTTCGCGGTTTGGCTACTCCGGCGAAATCCTCGGAGTCAGGAAAATTAGTAGTGTTTGCGCCTTCACGGTGACGGCGCGCTCCTTGAAGAGATTTCCAATCAGTGGAATGCTGCCGATGAGAGGCATCTGATTGGAGGAATTGCTTTGCGAGTTGATCGTAACGCCGCCCAATTGGATCGTTTCGCCGTCGTGAGCGACCACCTGGTTATCCACCGACTGAGTATCGAGTCCGGGTTGGCCGAGGACGGAAATCGAGGTATCGATGGAAGTGTTTTCCACGTGCACGGTCATGAAGATCGTCCCGTCCGCGGTAATCTGCGGCGTCACCTTAAGCATGAGCACTGCGGCGACGTATTGTGTCGAGACCGTGTTGTTAATCGTGGTCTGAATCGGGATCTGTTGCCCTTGCTGGACAACTCCCTCCACGTTGCTCTGCGTCACGACTTTAGGGGCAGAAAGAAGCTTGGCAACGCCCCTTGATTCGGCGGCCGTGATGACGTAGTCCAATGTCAAATTGGGTGATATGTGGGTGAACGAAAATCCCGATGTCGGAGCCACCGCCGGAAAGTTTGTGATCAGCGGCATGGAGCCGGAGGTTCCGACAACAATCGGCGGCAGGTATGGTGAAGTGGTGTGGTCTATTGGGCTCGTCCCCACTCCTCCGGTTCCGCCGGCAATATTGCGGCCATTGGAAGACTGGCCTCCAGCCGCAAGTTGTGTGCCAATATCCCGGGCGAAATTGCGCGACGCCAAAACTACACGTGCTTCAATCTCCACCTGCCGAGATTTTTTATCAAGCTGGTGAATCATATCGTCAAGCCTGGGAATGTTTGCCGGAATCTCACGGATGATCAGTGTATTGGTCCGCGAATCGCCGTAAATGTTGCCGCGGTGCGAAAGGAATGGCCGGAGCAATTCATCGAGGGCCTTGCCCTTTTGCTGTTGGCCCGCCCCGCCGCCCTGTTGCTGTGTGGCGCGAGCGTAGCTCAATTGCCGCGTGACCGTTACCGGCTCAACAGAATCCTGCTGCGCCTGCAAGAGCGCGGTGCGCTGCTCTGCTTCAGCCTTAATGGTCGCCTTTGTTGCGATGCGGAGAACGTTGCCATCCAATTGTTTATCGAGGGCGTTGTTCTGTAAAACGATGTCAAGCACTTGATCCCACGGCACATCGTCCATCACCAACGTCAGGCTGCCCTTCACCGAAGGATCCAGCACGACATTCAATCCGCTGACTTCATGAATCAGGCGGAAAAAGTCCTGCAAGTCCACGTCCTTAAAGTTCACTCGAATTGGTTCGCCGGTGTATTTAGGAGTTGCAGTTGCGGCAGGCCCCTGTGGCACCGAACTTGGCTGCGAAGGTTGTGACGCGGCCATCGGCTGGGAGACCGGCTGTTGTAACTGCTGCTGCACCGGTAGCTGCGCGGGCGGCTGATTTTGCTGTTCCTGTGCTGGAGGCGGCGCCGGCTGCACAAACGACGCAAGCGCAAATGACGTTTCCGTGAGCCAGTTTGGCAACGCAATCTGCGGCGGCGCAATGGACTGTATTTGCTGAACAGTCTTAGGCTTCGGCGCCTGGATGCCGCGATTCGTCGTAAGCAATGTCCGCTGTTGAGGTACTGGCTGAGTTTCTTTAATTCCGGTCTGATCGCCAAATACAACCACAATAGCGTTGGACGAGGTAATCACCTGATAGGGAGTCCAGCAATTCAGTTCCACAACCACTCGGGCAATGCCAGGCTGGAATTGTCCGACACGGACAAGCTTGATCGGTTCCGCTGTCCCCGCAATAGCATTCGAGGTGGCGACCGTGGTATCCGCGAAATCCAGAACGAGCCGGTCGGGATTCGTCAGGCGCGACGCGTGATAGTGAAAATCGCCTTGTCCTTCGATGCGAACTCTCGGGGCCTGCCCTTGTTCCGTCACCGCAACGTGCGAAATGGGCGCGGGCGCGGAGGTCACGACAATAGCGGAATGCGCTGCCAGCGGCTGCGCTGCCGGCTTATTTGCTGGCGGTGTGTAATCGAATACAAGGTCAAGTTGCTCTGGATTCGAGTGATCGAAGTGAGGCTGCACCGGCCCATCAAGCAAAACTTCCAAACGCAAACCGGTGGAAGATCCTTCCGTGTAGGAGACAAGCCTGTAGCTCGACACATGCCCAGCGGCCACCATTTGTGTATGTGAGTCTTCCGCCGCAACCACGCCGGGCAACGTCACGACCAGCAGACGGTCGTTGGGCCGTGCCGTTGTGTATGTGAAGGGCGCCGTCGCCTGCGCTACGATCCGCACTCCATCCGTTGTGACCCGCGCGGTCACATGCACCGCGGGGGATGTCGGGCCGGGTCCTGCAGCAGCCCCGCCGGCGAGTAGTGCTACTCCCGCCACCAGGATGCTGGCAAGCCCGATGGCCGGCCATTTGCTCTTCATGGCTGTTCTCCTAAGCTAGGGTTCAATTTCCTAGTCACCTGGCGCTCGAGCGGTTTGCCGAACGCATCTTTCCCAACTTCGTGGAATATCACTCCATCAATTTCGATTCTGTCCACACGGCCATCGAAAAGTTCATCGCCCGCGTGGAGGAAATAAACACTTCGCTGCGGGTTGGCAACGACCGCAATCATTCCATTCGGGCTGCTCAGAATTCCCTGAATCACAAGTGTGTTCACTTGTAGCCCGGCTTTCCCCGGTGGCAACTTGACCGGCTGGGTATCCCCGCCCTGATGCTTGCCAACCAGCGTCACGAATGGATCGCGTCGCACTGGAGGCGGCACGGGCTTGGTCTCGGCCGTCACTGTTGCAGAGGGTTTCTTCGCCGGAGTCTTCGCGACGATTTTCGGAGGCGCTTGCTGATTCGCTTGGCCCGTCTTTGGCGCTGTCTTGGGCGGAGCGGTCGTCTTCACTGGTCCGTTCTTTTGATTCTGCGTCGCGGCATTTTTCGTCGCTGGCGGCTTCTGGGGTTGCTGACCTGCCGTTGCCGGAGGTTTCGTTGCAGGTGGCTTCGTCGCATTCGCCGCCGGAGGCTTTGTCCCCTGCGTTGCCGAAGTCTTCGCAGGCGGCGTCGCCTGCTTTGTTGTGCTTGGTTGCGGAGCCTTGGCCGGGCTCTGAGTTTGATTCTTTGGCGGCGTCTGCGCAGGTGGTTTCGTCTGCTGCGCCTGATTGACCCCATTCTGCGCCTGGTTCTTCACCGTCGCGGGGTTCACTTGACCGCGCAGAGTTCCGCCAGTCGTCAGTAGCAGCAGCGCTAGTCCCATCGCCAGGTTTGACTTTGTGTGTCGCATCGTCTGGGTCATTTTCAATTCCGTTTTATTACTTTGCGCCCGGGGCACGACCGGCCGGAGGCGCCTGTTCACCGGGTTTAGTGAAAAAGGTCACCAGTGTTAGCTTGCCGTTTACGCTCGTTCCGGGCCTCGTCGGGACCTTGGTCTTATCGCCCGCTTTCAGCCCGCCCAAAGTGAGGTCGCCCACATTAATGATTCGCGAGAGCCGGCTGAGCCGCCCGAAAAAGTCCAGCATTGAAAAATAGGGCCCGTCCAATTCCAATTCAAACGGCATCTCGTAGTGATATTCCTTTGGCGTCACATTCCCGGCCGTTATGTGGCGGATTTCCACGCCAGACGCCTGTGCCGCGCCCTGCACCATGCGGATGAATTCGTCCAGGCTCTTTTCTTCGGGAACGATCACCTGCAATGTTTCGAGCTGCTTCTGCATCGCCTCGGTTTCCGCCTTAAAATCCGAATAACGCCGGCGGTACACTTCGAGCGAACTTACTTCCTCGGAAAGCGTTTGCCGCTCTGTGTTCATTGTCGCAAGCTGGTTGCGCTCGGTCTGCACCGGCGAGAACGGCACCCATTCACCTAGGCCGATAATCACCGCCGCCATCGTGGCGTACACCAGCGCCTGCAAATACCATGGCATTTCACGGAAGGAGATCGCCATCGTCCTTATCCCTTCCTCGCCGGAGCGGTTGGCTGCGGCGCCGGCGCCGCGGCGGGCTTGTTGCCCGGAGGCGCGAACTCTGCGTTCAAAATGAAATCGAAAAGTTGCACGTCCGGATTTTCGGCTTGCTTTGCTTCCTTGATTTCCACCGAAGCGAAATAACCGGAGCGCTTAAGCTGCGTAATGTATTCAGCCACCGCGTTGATCGAGCCCGCCGTGCCGACGATCTGGAGCGAGTTGCCCTTGCGTGTAAGCGCCGTCAACCAGAGCGTATCGGTCCGGCTCACAGTGTTGGCCACCGCGTCGAGAAGTTCTTGGCCGCCCGAGCGGTTGCGCTGCAGCTCTTCAATCACGTTAATCCGTTGTTGCAGCAGGCTCTTCTGCTTTTCGAAGGCGTCCACTTGTTGCTTGATCTGCTCGAGCTGCGCCTTCTGTTGCTTTTTCTGGTCGATGTCCTTCTGAACGTCGCTGATCTTCTTGCTGAGCTGCCAGTAGTCAATCCCCAGGAAGCCCACTCCCAGCGCCAATGCCAGGACCAGGAATAGCAATTGCAGCGTCGATTCCAACGGAACCGCGCGCCGCTGCGCTTTCGGACGAGCTTGGCCAAGCAGGTTTATGCGGATCATGGCTGATCAAAACTCCTCAAAGCCAGCCCCACCGCGATTGCCAGGCGTGGCGCAATCTCGCGGATCTGTTCTTCATTGTGTTTGGCCGGATTGATAACAATCTTCCGGAACGGATAGAGCTCTTCCACCGGCACGGCAAACTCTTCACGCAACAGATCAATCAAGCCGGGCACCCGCGCCGTGCCACCCGCCACATAAATGCGCTGGATGGATTCGCCGCTCGCCGTCGCGCGGAAGAAATCAAACGTCTTCTGGATTTCCAGGATCAAAATGTCCGAGACCGACCGCAAAATCGTTGCGCGGTGTTCGTCGCTCACTCCGGCAATCGCTTCGCCGGTCTTGAGCCGCTCCGCGTCTTCGTAGCTCAAGTCGAGTTCCTTTTGCAGCGCGTCCGTATATTGATTGCCGCCAACGGAAACGTCGCGTGTAAACAACGGGATCCCGCCGCGGACGATGTTGATGCTCATCACGCTTGCGCCCACGTTCAGCAGCGCCACGGTCTGTGCCGGTTCCGGGTCATAATTCATCTCGAAGCAGTTCTGCAGCGCGAACGCGTCAATATCCACCACAACGGGCGTCTTTCCCGCTTGCGCCAGCACGTTTGTGTGGTTCAGAATTTTGTCTTTCTTCACTGCCACCAGCAGCACGTCCATCTGCGAATCGAGCGAATCCAAGTGCTGGTAGCTAAGGTTTACGTCGGCGATGTCGAAGGGGATGTGCTGCGCGGCCTCCGATTGGATCCTGTCGTACAATTCCTCTTCGCTCATCAGCGGCAGCGGCACCCGCTTGGTAATCACGGAATGACCGGACACCGCCGTCGCCACGTTTTTTGTTTTGATGGATTGTTTCTCGAAAATGTTGGAGATGGTCGCGGCCACTTGCGGCGCGTCCATGATCGCGCCATCAACCACGGTGTCCTGCGCCAGCGCTTCCAGCCCGTAACTCACCAGTTCGTAACCCTGGCGCGAAGCCTTCAGCTCTACGGCCTTGATGGAACTCGATCCGATGTCGAGCCCGACGAGTTGCTTTTGTTTGTTGCCGCCAAACATTACGCGAGCCCCTTTCCTGCTTCCGCCGCCAACTTCACTACCGGCGCCTCTTCGGCCGGATCTGGCTCATCTTTCGTTCCATCCAACGGTCCAGCACAGACTTACGCAATTTCCAACGATTCCCAAGCTTGAATGCCGGTACAACTCCCTCACTTACGTACCGATACATCGTGTCAGCTGAAACTCCCAAATACATTGAGGCTTGGCGCAGACTCATTACTTCCCGTGCTTCGCTGAAGCTGTGTGCGCGCGCTGCCATATTTCGTTTCCAATTTCTTTCCGGCCGCCCCAAACTTAATTCGGACTCGACAATGTTCCCTGCAGCCATTAGGGCATCCGCGGCAAATCACGTCAAGCTGTACGAATGGGCAGTTGTCGTATTAATAGGGGGAGTTCTTGGGTAGTTTTAGGCAGTTCTGGGCAGGCTCCCGCATTAAATGCGGGTAATCGCTCACTTTTCAAGTCTTCAATTCGTCTGGAAAGGGGGAGTTACTTTTTGATTCGCGGGTACTTCGGCAGTTTCAAACTGGCCCAAAGGGCACACACCTACCCCCTGTTTGCCCCCTCATTGCATTCCTTCATATGGAGGATTACTTCTTGCTTTGAGGATTCTGCGGCAGGCCCAGCGAACTCCACATTTTATTCACGCGCGCGCGTGTCGCCGAATCCATAACAATCTCGTCCGGCCAAGGACGCGCGAATCCTTCGCTCGCCCACTTCCGCGTCGCGTCAATTCCCATCTTCGAGCCGAAGTCCTGCACGCGCGCCGCGTGGTCCAGCGAGTCCGTCGGCCCAAACATGAATTGTATGTCGCGCTCCGGATCGATTGCGCAAAGCGTCTTCCAAACCACCTCGCGCGGATTCTGAACATCCACGTCGTGATCGACCACCACGATCACTTTCGTGAACATTGCCTGGCCGAGCGACCAGATCGCGTTCATGATCTTGCGCGCATGCCCCGGATACGATTTGCGGATCGCGACAATCATCAAATTGTGGAAGATCCCCTCGGCGGGCATCGCCACGTCCACAATCTCCGGATACTGCATCTTCATCACCGGCAGAAAAATCCGCTCGACCGCGTGCCCCATCCAGAAATCTTCCTGCGGCGGCGGCCCGACAATCGTCGTCAGATAAATCGGATCGCGACGGTGGGTAATACACGTCACGTGAAAAACGGGATACTCGCCTTCGAGCGAATAAAATCCGGTGTGATCGCCAAACGGCCCCTCCGTTCGCATCTCATTCAAATTCACGTGGCCCTCGAGAATAATCTCCGCGTTCGCCGGAACTTCCAGGTCCACCGTCTCGCACGCGACCATCTCCACCGGCTCGCGACGCAGGAATCCTGCGAACATAAACTCATCGAGATCCGGCGGGATCGGAAGAATTCCCGATAAGCAAGTCGCCGGGTCCGAGCCAATCGCCACCGCGACGTCAATGCGCCCTTCGGGATTTGCTGCGCGCGCGCGGCGGAAATGTTCCGCACCGTGCTTCTGCGTCTGCCAGTGCATCGCCGTCGTTCGTTCGTCAAAAACTTGCATGCGGTAAACGCCAACGTTGCGCTTCCCCGTCTCCGGATTCTTCGTAATCACCAGCGGCCAGGTGATAAACCGCCCAGCATCCTTCGGCCAGCACTTCAGTATGGGGAAATCAAAAAGTGAGAAGCCTTCCTTCTTAATCACCTCTTTGCACGGCCCGCTGCGGACGGTCTTCGGAAAAAACGAGCCCAGCTCCGCGAGCTTCGGAAGCATCTTGATTTTGTCCAGCAGGCCCTGGGGCGATTGGAAGTCCAGCATTCCGCGAATGCGCTCCGCGATTTCGTTTACGTCATTCACTTCGAGCGCGAGATTCATGCGCCGCTCGCTGCCCAGCGCGTTAATCAGCACGGGCACGCGCGATCCCTTCGGCTTTTCAAACAGCAGCGCCGGCCCGCCGGATTTCGTTGCGCGATCCGCAATCTCCGTAATTTCCAGCACCGGGTCCACTTCCACGCCGATGCGCTTCAGCTCGCCCTCGCGCTCCAGCCGCTCGATAAACGCTCGCAAATCTTTGTAAGCCACAATCCCTCCACTAAAAACAGAAACGTAAATCTAGCACGGATTCGCCTCGATGCGGCCCCTGCCTCATCTCTCAACGCTCCCTTGTCCGCAGTTTCAGCCTGTGCTAGGGTTTCTATAGAGCGGGCGTAGTTCAATGGCAGAATAGGAGCTTCCCAAGCTCTAGACGTGGGTTCGATTCCCATCGCCCGCTCCATAACTAACCTATCTGCAAGTAGGTCCAAAGCCCACACTTGCTTGAACCTGCAACGCAACGATGGGGGCAGCCGACGGAGGCGTTCCTTAATGATAATCGTGAGAGGAAAAGTCGCCCAAGGATGTAAGCACTTCACGGCTCGTCTGAACCAGCCCAAGTTCTGCGAGGCATACCGCAAGGCTACAGGAGAGGATCTTCACAAGGGCACCTTAGACGTTAAAGTGGACAGGTGCATACCAATCAAGGAACACTTCAGGATGCGAGGGAAAGACTTTGATCATCCTCATGAGGACTTTCTATTTGAGGTGTGCCGCATCAATAGTATTTGGGCATATAGACTCCGACCGTACAATCTCTGCAAGGGAGACGGCGGACACGGGGACAACATACTTGAAATAGCCTGCTCTCAAGAGATCCCGCATGACCCCACTGGGAATAAAGAAGTTGAAATTGTATTACTCAGGGATGACCTCGCGCCCTAATTCACGCAGGCCCGAATGATTGAATTTCTGCTCGCAGTCCGATAAGCCGAGGACGGTAGATTGACGCGGTACAGCTTGGAAATTGGGGACGTGTGGGTTCGATTCCCATCGCCCGCTCCATAAATCCTGTGTCCCGAAAGATGCACTTGGATCCGCGACCCGAGACAGTCATCATTCATCGCAATTCGTAGGAGAGACTCGAATCGTTCTGTAGTCTTTCTCTGCCTGCGCATTTCTTCGAAGATGCCACACGAAACCCCCAATCTGCATACTTGAACTCCGCCGGGACACTCGACCGCGCCGCCATCCTTAATATGACGCCTTCAAGTAACAATTCGCCATCTCGAGCGTCCTTTCAACTGCATCGCCATGCCCTCGTATTCGAAACCGCATCGAATCGTTACAGCCGGCCTCGCGCTGCTCCTTCTTCCCTTTCTCGGTTGCGGCAATCGCGCGTCAATTCAGCCTTCAACTGGGCCTGCCACCGAAGAAGCCGTCCATTTTGCCAGCGGCGACATAACTCTCGCCGGGACACTCTTTATTCCCCCAGGATCTCAGCGGCATCCGGCCGTCGTCCTCTTCCACGGCTCAGGACCTCAAAGCCGCGACCTTGTTACCGCTCGCTGGTTTGCGGAGCACGGCATCGCTGCGTTGGCGTATGACAAGCGCGGCGTGGGCGAATCCACCGGTGACTTCCGGGCCGGCCCATTCATGGACGTTTGCGACGATGGGCTCGCTGCTATTCAGTATCTGAAATCGCGCACCGAGATCGATTCGAAGCACATTGGCGTGTGGGGCCTCAGCCAGGGCGGGTGGCTCGGACCGCTCGCGGCTTCGCGTTCCACCGATATCTCCTATGTCATTGCCGTGTCGGGCCCGGGCGTTTCTCCCGGTGAACAGATGCTTTTCTTTTACGCAAAGGAACTCGAAGCGGGGGGCCTGCCCGAGCGCGAAGTTGACGAAGCCACCGACCTGCGCCGCGATGTTTGGAATTACATCTTCACGCGCAATGGATATGATCGCGCGAAAATCGAATTGGAGCAGGCGCGAAGCAAACCGTGGTATGGCGAGGTTAAATCGCAGCAGGACAAATTGTTCGATCCACTGGCCGCGCCTTCAGATCTGGATAAGCCCGGCATCGTCCGGTTCCGGCGAGAGATGACTTACGATCCCCTCCCCGCGCTACGAGCTTTGCATGTACCGGCACTGTTCCTCTTCGGTGACCAAGACCGTTTGGTGCCCGTGGACAAAAGTGTATCCATCATCCGCCAAACTCTTACGCAAAGTGGGGGCCGAGACTTCACCATCCGCGTCCTTCACAACGCCGATCACAGCATGCACTTGGTCAGTGATGATTCAAACGGGATCGTCGACCCGGAGTATCTCGATACTATGCGTGCCTGGCTCGTGGCCCACGTCCCGGGATCACACTGAGCCAATGCCATCCTCGGCCCCTCAGCATTCGCGCGCCACCCGAAACCCGTAATCCGCATACTTAAACTCCGGCGGAATACTCGACCGCGCCGCTGTCCGCGTGAACTTTATATGATGTCGCCACGAACCGCCTCTCGACGCCCGCCGCCCCGTCGGCAAATCGTTCCGCGGATTCCGATCCGGCGAACGCGCGTAGTAGCCCGCGTCATACCAATCCGCGCACCACTCGTGCACGTTGTCTCCCATGTTGTAAAGTCCATATGCATTCGGCGCGTAGAGTCCCACATTCTCCGGTCCATTTTTCCAGCGCGCGGTGTAATCGGGAACGCAGCTCTCCGCCGACTCGCCTTGCGGAACATTTCCCCACGGAAAGTCTTCCCCCTCCGCGCCGCCGCGCGCCCCCCGCTCCCACTGCGCTTCGGAGGGCAAAAAATACGCGCACCCGCTCACACCGCTCAGCCATTCGCAATACGCCATCGCGTCAAACCATGAAACAGCTGCAACCGGCTGCCGCGGATCATTAAACCCAGCGTCTTCCCAATGCAACGGCTTCGCGCGGCCCGTCGCCGCAAGGAACTGCGCATATTCGGCATTCGTCACCTGGCAACGCGCCATCTCGAATCCGTCCACCCACACGCGGTGCGCCGGCCTCTCGTCGTCGCGACCAGCGTCGCATCCCATCGCAAACCAGCCCTCCGGAATGCGTGCCATCTCCGGCGCGACGAATCTGAATTGCTGGGAGTCACTACTCGGTTTGGGTGAGGCAGCCATTTTTAATTCGCGCGCACTTCTCCTGCCATGATACTCGCATGTGATTGATGGAAACGAGAGAGACATTGGCGCGCAATCCCCGCGCAAGTTTCATCGCTCAAGGCATCGCTTGCAACGTCTGAATTGCGCAGCCACCTGTCGTGGCAGATGTAGTGCAGAGTTGGCTTGCAAGAGGTGTGAAATAAATATTGGAAGCGCCCGCAAGCGCCGACGAATTATCAATAATGATGCCGCTCGTTCCGCCGGCTTCGGTTGCTGCTGCTGTAGGCGCCGTGCTCGCTGTGATAGTTCCACTGGTCACGTCAAATCCCATCACGCAACCGTCGGCGAGAGTGCTGGTGCAACTTGCCGGCGCGCCAAAGCTGAGCACGCTCAAGAAAATCAAATCGTTTGTGCCGTTAAAGAATTCCGTCACCTGCAAGCCAGCCGCAAAAAAACCATTCGTGAAGTTATCGCTCACCGCCGGGCCAACCGTGGAGGTCTTGTTCATCACGTTTGAGCCGATGGATACTTGAAACAGGGTATTGTTCGCCCCGCCCGTATTCCCAACAACATAAAGATTTCCGGAAGGGCTTCCCGGCGTTCCTGACGCAAGATAAGTATTATCGAACGCGCCGGAAAGCATGAATTCAAACCCTGGCCCCACGGTGGCTTCAGTCCCACTTCCATTTGTGAAGCTCACCGGAAATTGGAACACGCCGCTACATTGAATGCCGGACCCACAAGGGGACGCGGCCCCCGTATCGCCGTCTGCACCCACGAACACGTATGCCATCCCGGCCGCGGAATCCACCAGCGGGCTATCCACGATTCCGCTATTGAAATCAATCTTGTTCGATTTGCCCACAGGGGCGCCGGTCGAACCATTAAATGAGTAAAAGAATCCGCACGGATTCCCCAACCCAGAGCACGTTGTCGCGCCATTGAGCTGATAGTCGCCGACGAATACATTTCCGGAGCCGCCATCGTACACAGGACTGGCTAGCGCGGACGCGCTCACCGTAACCGGCCACGCCCCTCCCGCCTCCGTGGGAGTTCCGCCAAACACTCCGGTAAATTTGTGCAGCTTCCCACTATCGTCGCCGACATAAAGCGTATCGGCATCGTAGAAAACAAATGGCGCCGACCCGCTGTCATTCGCGCCGCCGGAAAATGCAATGCTGGTCATGCAAGGCGCGCCGCAAGCGCGATACGACCCCGCTGCCGTCGCTGCAAGTGTGAGTGGGCTTATTGCAGTCTCGCTTCCCGACTCAGCCCACTTCAACACAACCAGATTTGCAACTCCGCTCACGCTCTGCACAAATGCCACCTGAGATCCATCCAGCGACAGCGTGACCGAAGTAACAATCGTCCCCGCATTCGTGTTGTAAGCCCAATATACTGACGGCACGTTGCCCGTTGTGCACCCGCCGGGATAAAGATTGTCATAAGCGATGATGCTCGCCTGCGACGCCGATCCCGGCAGTCCCGTGTTGTAAACCACAAAATCCGGCGAAGCCGTGTTGCCGCAGTTTGCGTTGCTGGTTGTGAACGAATACTTCGCGGGAAAAACACCCAGCCCGGAGGTCGCCAGGCTGCCCATATTCTCGCTCCAATCGAGATGCACATTTGGCGTCTTACGTCGGCGCCCGCGCTCGGGCCGCGGATGCTCTCGAAGATTTAGCGGAGCCCTGGAAAGTCCGCGCGGCATCCGGTTATCTTTGAACCGCGCCAAATTCTCCGGCGTTGCTATCTCGTTTTTATCTCCCGCTCCCTCGTCAGGGAATTCGATTTTCTCGGATGGCCCGCCCTTCGCAGCGTAATCTCGCTTCGTTTGTTGCAGCTTGTATCGCGAATCGTTAGTGATTCCGAGCCATCGCGCATAGCTCCCGTTTTTTATCGCCTCTTCCGCTGTGCCGGGGTTCGAAAAAATTAGGCGGTGGTGACTCCAATCGTCGGCCACACCGATTTTCGCCGCCGGAGACTCCATGCTTGAATTCGAAGCGGCCAACGCCAGCAGCAACCCGATTGCAAATACAATCGTGGATGGCCGGAATATTGAAGAGGTCGCGGTTTTCATAATTGCCATCTCACAGGTGATCCCCGCATCGAAACGCCGCCCGAAATTCGGAGCCATCCCATTTCAATAAATCCTTGCGCGCGCTTCGCCACTCTCGCGGATAGCAAGCAGCGTTCAGCCCCACTCACCACGCGGTGTTGTAGACCAGGTTGTACGCATTCACCGTCCCGATTCCCGTGGCGAAATCCCATCCGGCCGTTGTCACAAACGCCGGGTCGTATGCGCCGCTGTTTGTAGAAAGAACTCCATTTGCGCCTGTGGGATGGTAGCAATTATTCGCGCCGGTGCAATTGACGTCAATGTCCCCGAGCGTCACATCGTAAAAAGTGCACGTGCTCGCCAGTCCCCTTCGCAACGGATTGTTGCTCGAGTTGCATGCGGCGCTGCCGCTCGCTCCGTATTCCGTCGCGGCAATCATGTAATAAACGGTATTCGGGTTCCCCTGCCGCGCATTCGTCCTCTGATTCACCAGCGCCTGAATCCCCGCCATGATGGGCGACGAAAAAGATGTTCCGCCCGCTCCGGGCCAGCTGCTTGGAGCGCCCGAGCAAGAACCTCCGCCGTTCCCGGTGTCTGTCCAGCAAAAAACATAGTAGTGTCCCCAGAAATTATTCGCGGCAAAAAGTGACACGTCCGGTATGTCGCGCACGCCGTCGCTCGGGTTCCCGTAAACTGATTGCCAGGATGGCTTTGCCCATCCTGCGCATGTCCCGCTAACCACGCCGGCTGTTGTCGCGGTTCCTGTCGCGCAGCCGCTCGGCCCGCCGCTGCCGGAAACAACGGTCCGGAAAGTCGAGTTGCCCGGCGAATTGTTGCAAAAGCCGCCCGTGCCGTATGTGGTCGCGTACCCGAAATGGGTGGCAAACAGCACGCTCGCACAGGAATCGTTCCACGGAATCTCGGGAATATATGACAACGCAGAATTGAAGTAAGTCGAATTCCCCGCGTTCCAGTAGGTGCTGCTATTTTTGAGATATGTGTCCGCAAAATCCGTCCCGCCGACCGCAACATTGTAGGGAGTCGAAGCGAATCCGCTCACTCCAATTCCGTGCGTCGCGTGGGTTTGATTCGCGTCGCAACTGGCCGCGCCCTCATCTCCCGACGAAACGAAAACAGATACTCCCGCGGTCACTGCCTGCTGGTACACCATCGAATAGGCCAGGTTGGCCGTCGCGCCATTCGCCGCCTCGCACTCGCCGTAACTCATGCTGATAATCGCCGGAGGCTTTCCCGCTGCGTTCACGAGGTTTTGAAATGCAACAAATCCTCCGAAATTGAGCCCGCCTCCAGTCCCCGTGCTCGGGCACGATACCATCTCGATAGCAGCGCTCGGCGCTGCAGCGCTGGCCCATTCCGCATCCAGAATCGCTTCGCCATCATCGCCGTTCACGCCCGGATCGGTGCAGTTGTTCGGCCCGCTCGGCGGTGGAGGATGCACCTGCGTGAATGTCGCTCCTGAAAAATTCGAGAGCCCAAACTTCGCGCGGAAGTTTGTCCAGTCTGCGGTGGTAAACACATCCGTATCCTCGATCACCACAATCGTCTGGCCCTGCCCTGAAATCCCTTCGCTGAAGAGAGGATTCAAATTGTAAATGGTCGCCAGGTCTCCCGGCACCGCGGCATAATCTGTGGTGCTGCCGCTCGGATTTCCTCCCGCAAACGTGTACTCGATTTTCGGTTTGTACATCGGCCGCGGCTTGAAATCGTGCAGCGAAACAATCCCCGCCACCACGGGAGCCAGCGCCGCCGGAATTTGCGGATCGCTCATGTTCGCGATGTGCTTCACGCCGTCAACATCCAGGTGATGGATCTCGCACCGGAAAGCTCTGCGCACATCCCGCGCCGTGCCGGAAAAATCGATCACCATCCGGTTGGGATAAATCAAATTCACCGTGAATCCCTTCGACTCCAGCCAGTTCGTCACCGTTTTAAGATCGGCTTCGCTCACGCCATAGGTTTCTCCAAGTTGCGTCGCGGTCAGCCACTGGTGAAAATTCGCCGAGTTATGATTGGAAAGCTCATCAATATATGTGTCCAGCGCCTGCTCGCTTTCCGGTGACCGCTTCAACTGCAGCATCATGTGTTCCATCGGAGTGTCATCACGCACTCGCCCGCGGTCGTTCTCGGCGTTCGCTTCTCCGCGCGTATTTCCATCGAGCGTGACCATTCTGGACTCGTCAATCGCTTGGACAATGGCGGCTCGCCCATGCCACCCGGCGCTGGCAGGCCCTGCGGAAGAAAACAAAAGGAGTGCAATCGCGGCGGATAGAATCACAGGTGACAAGGGCGCGAATTTCGTTCTCGTTTTCATATGACTCCTTCTCGCCCGGCGAATGAAGGCATCCAGCCCCGTCATCGAGCGAATTTATCCCAAATTCAGCGCTCCAACCCCGTTCCAGAATGGTATTGGCCCCTTCCTGCCGTGTCAATCGCGCTTAATCCGCCCTCTTCGTACCGATTAGGTGTAGCGACATGTGCCCCACGGAACGCGGGCCCCGCCTCCCCAATCTCTTCCATTCTAATTCCCCATGTATTAGCCTCTGGTTAGGTGCCCTCTCGATGGCAAAGCGCAACACACGATTCCGCGCCCCCGTCGTTCTCCTCGTTTGTTCCCTGTTTCTCTTCGCCGCATTTGTAGCTCGCAGCGGAACCCAGAGCGCCTCCACCCAAAACTCCCGCCTTCTTTACGAACCCGTTCACCAGCCAAGCGAATGCGCCGAGGCCCAAAAAGTGAAGCCCGCTCCTTTGCAGGCATTGAGCACCCAATATCTTTGGCGTGTTGACCTCCATTCCATGGGGTTTCCGCTCGACGATCGCCGCGCCCAGTGGGTCCCTCGCTTGGAATCAAACGTCAAGACTTCGTGTGATTTCTATTCAAGCAAGCTCGGCTTCATGGTCGAATCCATCTATGGCGATCCGCCATATTACGGGCAGGTTGTCCGCGACAATGCGCGACTCAACTTGAGGTTGGTCTTCGAACCTGTGTTCGTTGCAGATGTTCGCAAGCGCGAGCATCTGCTGTCCGCTTCCATCACGGTTGCCACGGCGAACGAAATCAAACAATTGTTTCTGAGTTATCAGGCTGCAGGAGTCTCCTTCCATCAGGCACTTAAGAAGGAGCCATGGGGTGCCAGGACCTTTATCGTCTCTGATCCAGATGAGAACCTCATCCTCTTTGCCCGCCCGGCAGCCGACTGAACTATTCCCATTTCGAAATGCGGAATTACGGCGGGCGGCACAGCCGGGTGCCTTAAATCGAAAAATCAGTTTGATGCCTTCACTCGCGGGGTCCGCGCTTCAATCGTCGGCAATGCCGGAAACTCCGCGGACGGCGTGTCCTGATACCAATATCCGACCGAGAAGAAATTGTCGCCGCGATCGTTGGCGTGGCCGTGTTCCATCGTGTGTTTCAAGTAGCGGCTAAATGTGACCGGCGCGTCCGCGTGCCAGCGATAGCAACAATAGCGTCCGCCGGTGCGCTCTGGGGCGGCAATGAACGGCGCGCCGTACAAACGGTGCGCGAAGGGCTGCGCGTGATCGCGACCGCCGAAATCCCAGCTCCCGAGAAAGTAATCCTCGGATCCCGTGCCGTTGATTGCCGGCCGCGCTTCGTCGTCCACAAACGTCATGTCGTCGCCCTCGCCCCACCAGCCATCGGCGTTTTGCAAAACACCCAGCGTGACGCCCATCAAGTGTCCGCGCCCCCGCGCCTCGATGTAAACGTAATTGCGCTTCCCGTCGAGATTCAGCTTCGCTTCCTCGCCGCTGGTGGCGGCGCAGGGCGCGCCTTGCCGGTATTGCGCGTGAAAGTAGAGCGTGTCATCGGGCAGCGACGCCATCGTCCGGTAATCAATGTTGGAGTAGAACGCGTCGACATCCGCTTTTCCCTCATTCGTCACGGTCATGCGCGCCGACTTGCGGTACGGCATCGCGAAATAACAATTGAGCGACTGCCCCGGCGAACACGCGAGAAATGCGGATTCGTAAATGAAATAGGAGCCCAGATTCAGACCGAAGAAATCCCCGATGGGCGCCTCAATGCTCGGTTTCGCGCTGTCGTCCCAGTAAGCGCGTAGAACGAGCTCCTTCAAATGATTCGCGCTTCGCGCGTCGATGGTGAACCAGACGTGCGTGATCACTCCGGAGCCTTGCGCTTCAAAGACCGCGCGAGTCTGTCCGGCGGGAATTTTCCAATAGTCTTGGTTGCCGCCGGTGCGGTCGAAGCTCGATTGCTTCAGCGCGCGAAAATTCTGCGCGCGAGCGTAGGGTGGCACCTCGGAGGCGGATTCTGCTTCGCGCCGTTGCGCGCCGAGAGTCGCCGGAGAAGCGGCCGCCAAGCCCATTGCTCCCGCAACTCGCCCCAGAAAAGTACGCCGCGCGTATCGCATGGATCGTCCTCCGCCGCAGGATTTTTGCGTATGGTCCGGAATTTCCGGTTTCAACTTTAATTTCCGCGCAAAACCATATGCCTGCCGCCCCGTCGAGTCAATCCCAGATCGACATAGCCGCCCTCGCGTCGCATCGCGGCTGGTTTGGCAGCTGCGCTGACTTGTTTGGGCGCGTGGCCGATGGCTTAGCTTTTGTAGCGGGCTGCCCCGCTCCGCGCAGCCCGCATGCCGCTCGCCGTGGCGAGTTACTCCCCGTTGACGACCCTCGGTGGTATCATCCGCTTATGTGAATGAAATCCCAAAGGAAAGGCTGGCCCACTGGCCCCACTAGTTAACGACGCCGAGCTTTTCGGTCGCGCTTTTCTTGAAATACTTGTCGTTCAGGAGATATGGTTATGTTAAGACTGATTGCTATGGTTATGGCTGTGGTGCTTTTCTCACCTCCTTTCGATTCTGCCCGCGAACGTTTTGCGAAATACAAAGCGGTCGAAGCATACGAAATTCGGCCGGGCATTCTAATGATGCCTACGTACTCAGCGGACGGGCACGTCTGCGAAGTCGGCTTGGAGGATCTGCACTATTCTCCCGAGTTGATTAGAGCGAGCCCTCAGTTATCGCGAGCAGTGATTGACCAAATCTTCAGGGAGCTTGTCCCGGAGGATGAGAGGGGCCCCAGGACAGAAGGTCCTGCGGGGGGGCTAATCTCGCAGTTTGGTCACGTCCTAACTGAAACCACAGACTTCGAACATGCTTCACTTCTATTGTTCAGCGACGTATTATCAAATAGTAAGCGAGCCACTACCATTGGCACCACGACTGCGGTTATCCGCTGGAAAACTCCTGAATGCCAAAAACCGTGACGAGATAACGGCTCTCGCTCGCCAAAAATGAAAAGAATCCTGATAGCGGCGTTCTGCTTGGGCTTGGACTGATTAGATGACGTTGTCGGCTCCTCCTTCCGAGTAGACTTGGCGGGTGACGCTCGATAAGAGCGAAGGCGTTGCCAAGACAAGGTTCTGCCTTGCAGTGCCTGCCGGTAGGCAGGTTTTTCCCACCGCGTCGTTGCCAGCCTACCGGCAGGCAGGCTAGAGAGTTTGAGGACCAAAACTCTGGAAGTCTCACGGTGAATCATTTCCCGGTGAAGTCGTTCCACCAACCATCGATTCGACCATACCCATCGGCCATGATTCTTCTATTCACGTGCCCCATTCCCTTTATTTCCTAAGTCCGGCGCGTATGATGTAGCCGTGCTGAACTGGTCAAAATGTTTTTGCGGCGCGTGTCTGTTGATTTTCATTCCCGCTCTGACGCGGGACAACCTTGCCACGGATCGTCAAGGCATTTCTGTTGCACAACAGAATGACGCAGCCAAGAAAGCGCAGGGTGATAGGTCTTTCTCAGGAATGGGCGCCCTGCACCACCTCATCAACACAACGAATGAGAAGGCGCGGGAGTTCTTTGATCAGGGACTGACGTTCTTCTATGCCTTCAATTTCGACGAGGCCGTTCGCTCATTCGAGAATGCGGCTCGGCTCGACCCGCACGCAGTGATGCCGTATTGGGGCATCGCGCTCGCAAACAGCCCGAACTACAACAGCGGAATTTACAACACTCCCGCCCGCGACAACGCCGCCCGCGAAGCAATTCAAGAAGCCCAGCAGCTTTCCGCATCCGCTTCGCCGAACGAGCGCGCATACATTGATGCCTTGGCGCGCCCATTCGAACACTCATTCGAATAGGTTTTGTAATAAATCTTCCCCTAATTCCTAAATAATTCCCTTGACATTAGCTTACTGTTATAGTAACATTCCCCATGGACTTCTCGCTCGATCCTCCTAACCCCCTGTCTTATCTACCACTTACGAGATTTGCGTCCAAATGCCTCAAAAAGGCCCCTGTGTTTTCTATCACTTACGAGCCCCCGTCGCCCGTAAGTAGTAGTGTTGCCTACCACTTACAAGGAATCTCGCGGATGCTCCAAAAAACGCCCAATGTTTTCTACCACTTACAGACCACCTTTCCCGTAACTACCAGCGTTGCCTACCACTTACGAAAAAAGGCGGGGGGGAGTAACAGAGGCTACAGCCTGTGTGGTGTTTCCCAGATTGGAACTCATAGGCTGAAGCCTCCCTTACTGAATGCGCTAGCGATCACACGCCGCGCCCCTTCCGCGCCCCTGCTAACTCCTTTGTTTACAACACTGTCAGCAAAACCTTACACAAAAGAGCCCCTGTCTAAACCCTTTAGACCCAATCACTTCCAGACCTCGTGCAAAGCGCCCCTGTCTAAGTCCTTTAGAATGATAGCGTTCCAGAAAATGCGCTTTTTTTCTGCGCCACATAATCGGTTATTGCGAGTGAAACAGGTTTCACCCCTCATGCGTCTAACCCCGCATCGAACTGATACGATTAGACTTCGAGGAGTTCGGGTGAAACGACCACAGTTTCTAATCCTAGCATTGGCCGCAATGCTCTCTGCTGTGTTGGTTCTCGGCCCCGTGATGGTTCGCGGTCAAAACAGCATGCAGGACGAAATCCGCGTCGCCAGCGAGCCGTACACGCCCATGCCGGCGGGCACCATCCGCGTCCAAAGCACCGTCGTGGAAGTTGATGTAATCGTCCGGGATTCGCACGGCAAACCCGTTCCCCACCTGACCAGAGACGACTTCCAGATTTTCGACTCCGGCAAGCTGCAGAAGATCTCGAATTTCTCCGTTGACCAGCAGAACGCCCCTCCGCCTGCACCGGTGCAGTTGGCTTTGAAGGAGGCGCCAGCCCCAGTGCCCGCGCCGGAGCCGCGTTACATCGGCTTTTATTTTGACGACAACAACATGGAATCGAACGACCTGACCTTCGCGCGCAAAGCCGCCGAGCAATACGTCAACACCAGCATGGACGCGGGTGACAAGATCGCCGTATTCACCTCCTCTGCGACGGTCACGCAAACTTTCACCAATGACAAGCCGAAGATTATCGCCGCCATGGAAAAAGTCGTATCGCATATTCGCAAGGCTTCGTTTGGCTCGGGCTCCTGCCCTCACATCGAGCCTTATCAGGCCTGGCAAATTGTAATGAATGGGGATGTCCACTCGCCCGCCTTCGACCTCGCCCTGGCAGAGGCAGTTGCGTGCAATTGCACTGGCGGGGACGCCTCGTGTGCTCCCCAGATGGCAAAGCTTGTCCAAGTCCAGGCCGGATACACGCTGAGCCTCGCGGACCAGTTCTCCATGAACACGCTCGGAGTTCTTGGTGACATCCTCCGCTACGTCGGCCAGATGCCCGGCAAGCGCATGTTGGTGATGACTTCCGGCGGATTTTTTGCGCTCTCACACCAGGTTCAGAAGCAGCAGGACAAAATGATTGATCAGGCGCTGCACGCCGGAATCCGCATCAACACGCTCGATGCCAAAGGTCTTTCTGCCGACTGGCTCGGTGGCAACCCCGGCGATGGTCCTCCGATGGTTCTCGGTGGCGCGATGCAAGGCTACATGGACGAAATAGCCAGCGACACACGCGCTGTTTCCAACGATCCCATGGCAACTTTGGCGCAGGGAACCGGCGGCAAGTTTTTTCACAACAACAATGACCTCGAAGGCGGCGTCCGCCAGATCGTTGCGCTGCCCGAAGTTTCTTACAATATCGCCTTCTCGCCGGAAGAATTGAAGCCTGATGGCGCGTACCATTCCTTAAAAGTCCGCGTCCCGAACAGCAAGGGCTATTCCATTGAGACGCGCCCCGGTTATTACGCGCCGAACAAAGCGAGCCTCGCCCCGGCGGATAAACTCGAAAAATTGAACAAGATGGTTGCGGAAAAGGATGAGGTGCATTTCGTGCAAGCCGGAGTCATTACCAAATCCATCGCGCTGGCCACCGGTGAATCTGCGCTGCGCGTCGAAGTCCACGTGGATATCCGAACCCTTCCGTTCAAAAAGGAAAATGGCATCCACGTGGAGCGCTTGATCTTCATCACCGCGCTCTTCGATGACAAAGACAAATTCCTTAGCGGCGTCGAAGGCGTGATGGACATGAACCTGAAAGACGACACGCTAAGATCTCTCGACGCCACCGGCGCCAGCGCAAGCGTTACGCTGCAAGCGCCTCCCGGCGCCTACCGGTTGCGCCAGGTCGTGCAGGAAGCCGTCAATGGAAAAATTTCCGCGTTCAACACGCCGGTCGAGATTCACTAAGGTTTGCTGGAGGAATCGTATTGTGTTGGGTTGTCATTCCGAGGAGCCTCGGCGGTTTTTGCCGAGGCGACGAGGAATCTGCTTTTTGAGGAGGACCGACAAAAATCAAGCGCGCGCTTTGGAAATCAGTGATTCCCACTTCCCTTGCGCCTTGAGGATCAGTTCCACTGCTTCGCGCACCGCGCCGCGCCCGCCGCTTGCGCGAGTCACATAGTGCGCCGCGCGTCTCACTTCCGGCGTGGCATCGGCCACGGCGACGGCCAGTCCGACGCGCTGCATGACAGGCAGATCGGGCAGGTCGTCACCGATGTAAGCGACTTCATCTTCCCGCGCGCCGGTGTGGCGAAGAATTTCTTCATAAACGGGAATTTTCACCGCCTCGCCTTCGTAGACAAATTCCATTTTATTTTCCCGCGCGCGCTGCCGCATCGCCGGCGATTGCCTTCCGGTAATTACTCCCGTGCGAATTCCCGCTTGCGCCGCAATTGTCAGTCCTTGTCCATCATGCGCGTTGAACACCTTCATCTCCGTCACAGTTCCATCCGGCTGAGAGACGAGGCACACGCTTCCATCGGTCAGCGTTCCATCTGCGTCCATCAGCAGCACGCGTATCTTCGCCGCGCGCCGCCGCACTGCAGCCGATGCCTTCGTGTTCGTGCGTGCCAGAATCTCCTCCACTCAATCGTCAGTACAACTCGAGCGTCCACAGATCGTGCAGATGCAGCACTCCGCGAACGCGCTGCCCTTCATCCACTACAACTACCGACGTAATCTTGCGTTGCTCCATCAAACTAAGCGCGGTGCTCGCCAATTCGTGGGCGCTAATCGTCACGGGATTGCGCGTCATCGCCTGCTCCGCGGTCAGCTCGAGCGTCGCGCCCTTCTTGCTCTGCATCTGGCGGCGCAAGTCGCCGTCGGTGACAATGCCCGCGAGCTTGCCCGCTTCATCCAACACCGTCGTCATGCCGAGACCCTTCTTGCTCATCTCGTAGATGATGTCCGGCATCTTCGTCGCGGGAGTGACGCGCGGCAATGCATCACCGCTGTGCATCAGCGCTTCCACGCGCATCAGTTTCCTGCCGAGCCGCCCGCTTGGATGCAGCGCGGCGAAATCCGTCTCGCTGAAACCGCGCCGCTCGAACAGCGCGATGGCGAGCGCGTCGCCGAGCGCGAGCGCGGCAGTTGTCGATGCAGTTGGCGCGAGATTCAGCGAGCACGCCTCTTCCTTCACGCTCACGTCAATCACCGCGGCGCTTGCGGCGCCGACCGACGAGCGCGGCTGGCCGGTGAGCGCGATGATAGGGATTTCCATGCGCTGCAATGTCGGAATGAGCGCGACGATCTCTTCCGTTTCGCCGCCGTAAGAAATCGCGACGGCCGCGTCACCGCGCGCGAGCATTCCGAGGTCGCCGTGCAGCGCCTCCGCGGGATGCAGGAAGAAGGATGGCGTTCCAGTGCTCGCGAATGTCGCCGAGATCTTGCGTCCAATGAGACCGGACTTGCCCATGCCCGTCACTGCGACACGGCCCTTGCACGCCAAAAGGATTTCCACGGCGCGATCGAAAGTGGCGTCGAGACGTTTCGCGAGGTCATCAATTGCGGCAGATTCAATGCGCAGAACGCGGCGGGCGGATTCGAGGCTCATGCTTCGCTCCAGCGGCGAGTGAGCGCGGCGAGTTCGGAGAGGCGAGTGAGCAAGCCGCGGAGTTTGTCGAGCGGCAACGCGTTTGTGCCGTCACTCAGCGCCTTCGCGGGATTGTCGTGGACTTCAAGGAAAACTCCATCCACTCCGGCGGCAACGCCCGCGCGGGCGAGCGGCTCGATAAATTCCGGTTGGCCGCCGCTGGACTTCCCTTCTCCTCCAGGAAGCTGCACGGAGTGCGTGACGTCAAAGAGGACCGGATAGCCGAGCTTCCGCATTATCGGAAACGAGCGCATGTCCACGACAAGATTCTGATAGCCGAAAGATGCGCCGCGCTCAGTGAGAAGAATATTTTTGTTCCCGGCGCTGGTGACTTTTTCAATGGCATTCGCCATTTCCCACGGCGCGAGGAATTGGCCCTTCTTCAAATTGACCACGCGACCGGACTTTGCCGCCGCAAGAATCAAGTCCGTCTGGCGCGAAAGGAACGCGGGGATTTGCAAAATGTCTACGACTTCCGCGACGGATGCGACCTGCGCGGGATCGTGTACATCGGTAAGAATCGGCAATTTGAAATGGTCCTTAATCTTGCGCAGGACGCGAAGACCTTCCGCCATCCCCGGGCCGCGATAGGACGAGATTGAAGTACGGTTGGCCTTGTCGTAAGACGCCTTATAGATGTATGGCACGCGCAGTTCGGCGGCGATGAGCGCGATGCTTTCGGCCATTTTCATGGCGTGCGCTTCGCTCTCAATCACGCACGGGCCGGCAATCAACACCAGCGGCGCGTTGCCGCCGATGCGGACGTTGCCAATGACGACTTCGCGTGTGTGCGTCATGTTTGGTCGAAGACCAGGTTAGCAAGAGTATGCGGGAAGAATGGGATTTTCAACTGCGCTTGGGCGCTTTGACTTGACCCCGGTCAGACCATACTATACTGCGATAATAGAGCAAAGAGCGTCATGATTGGCGAAACCATCTCGCACTATCGCGTCGTCGAGGAGATAGGCGGCGGTGGCATGGGCGTGGTGTACAAAGCCGAGGACACAAGGCTTCGCCGCTTTGTTGCCATGAAATTCCTGCTGCAACCGATGATGCGCGATCACGCGGCACTGGAGCGATTCGAGCGCGAGGCGCAGGCGGCGTCGGCGCTGGATCATCCAAATATTTGCACCATTTATGAGATTGGCGAGCACGAGGGGCAACCGTTCATCGTCATGCAGTATTTGGACGGCGAAACGCTCAGGAAACGAATTGCCGCCGGGCCGCTGAAGCTCGAAGACCTGCTGGATTTCGCGGTCCAGATTACCGACGCGCTCGACGCGGCGCACCTGAAAGGGATCGTGCACCGCGATATCAAACCGGCCAACATCTTCATAACAAAGGGCGGACACGCGAAGATTCTCGACTTCGGCCTGGCGAAACTGGCTGCGGTGCGTCATGTCGGGGACGGAGTGGGCCTCTCGGCGATGGGCACCAGGACAGCCACGGAGCTATTGACCAGCCCCGGCAGCGCGATCGGCACTGCGTCCTACATGTCGCCTGAGCAAGTGCGCGGAGAAGAACTCGACACGCGTACGGACCTTTTCTCTTTCGGGGCAGTGCTTTATGAGATGGCCACGGGCGTCTTGCCATTCCGCGGCGGCACGTCGGGCGTCATCACGGATGGAATTCTGAACCGCGATCCTACTCCACCTGTCCGCATAAACCCAGATGTTCCACCCGAGCTGGAACGGATCATTCAGAAGTGTTTAGAGAAGAACCGCGATCTCCGCTATCAACATGCGTCAGAAATTCGGGCGGATCTCAAACGATTAAGGCGAGACACGGAATCCGGGCGCCTCTCGAGCGATACGCGAACGGCCCCTTCCATCCAAAAGTCATACGAGACTAGTCGGCGCAGGATAGTCCTGCTAGGAGCAATCGCGGTAATTGTTTTGGCGGGGCTTGCGCTTGGCTGGCATGAGTGGGCAAATAGATTCTCGCAACCCGGCAAAGAACTGGTCCAGCAGCAACTGACGTCGAATCCACCCGAAAACTGGGTGACTACTGCGGCCATTTCGCCGGATGGGAAGTACCTGGCTTATGCGGATCAAAGCGGCCTTCTTGTCCGATCCGTTGAATCCGGTGAGACTCATCCCATCGCCTTGCCCGCTGAATTCTCGAAAATGTGGATAGATACCATCCGGTGGTTTCCGGGAGGCGGGAAGCTGCTGATCTGCACGAATGGCAGTGAGTCGGACATTTGGATTGTCACGGTGATCGGTGAAGCCGCACCCCAATTGTGGCGGCGGCACAGTGCCGGGGCAGCCCTTTCTCCGGATGGACGAAGCGTGGCATTCATTGGCGGTTATTCTGACCCCGCCACCCTGTCCATCGGCGGGATCAACGGAGAACCGCCTCGGAGACTGGCGGAAGCGGCGGAGGGGCAGCTCTTGGGGTCACCTGTGTGGTCCCCTGACGGGCGTTGGATCGCATACTGGCGATCCAAGAAAAGGGGTTCTGATTCCCCCGAACGCACCATCGAGATCCAACCCGTGGCGGCCGGGCCTTCGAAGACTCTCGTCTCGAAATCAAGCTTGCGGAAGTCAAACGCCTTGGGCGAGCTAGCCTATGGAGAGGCACGCAATCTCTACTGGTCGCCCGACTGGCGCTTGATCTTTGTCGTGGAAGGGGACTCATCATCTAGGCTGCAAAATGGTCTGTGGCAGGTGCAGGTTGATCAAGCCAAAGGCGAGGCCAGGCAAGCGCCGCAGCGCGTGGCGGGGACGGGCGAACACTTTCCCAGCAATTTTAGCGCAACGACCGATGGCAAGAGTCTTACATTCGTGAGGACGGCGTACCACCAGGATGTATACGTGGCCGAATTGGAAGGCGCCGCGCTCAAGACGCCTCAGCGACTCACTCTCGATAACCACGATAGTTACCCGCAGACGTGGATGCCCGATAGTCAAACGGTTCTTTTCACCTCAAACCGGAACGGAGAATCCGAGCTATTCAGTCAAGGACTGAATAAAACCCTTGCAGAAAGGATTGTGTCCGCGGCCCCAGACAGTGTTGGTGACGCCCTCGTTAGTCCGGATGGAGCGTGGGTTTTATACGAGCAAATTCATCGGCCGGAAGCAGGGGCGAATCCCACCACGGTGTTTTTAATGCGACAGCCCATTGCCGGCGGATCGCCAGAAAAAGTTCTTGATATACCTTATGCGGAGGCGAAAGACAGCGACCTCGACTGCCCACGGAAGCCGGACGCTTCTTGTGTGGCGAGCAGGCGGGAGGGAGACAGTGTGGTCTTTTATGCGTTCGATCCGATTCGCGGTCAAGGCGAGCGATTGGGATCCATTACAGCCAAACAAGCAAGTCAAAGCAATTGGGCGATATCACCCGATGGCTCTCAAATCGCTTTGGTTAACTCTGGCAGCCACAAAGGGAAAATCGAAGTTTTTAACATATCCAGTCGCACTTGGAGGGAGATTCCTGTGGAAGCCGGCTGGGGAGAAGACCTCCAGTTCCTGACTTGGACAGCCGATGGAAAGGGATTCTTCATTACGGCCTGGCTCCCGGACTCCTTTAGCCTTATCCGCGTCACGCCATCGGGAAAGGTGCAGCCGCTTCTGAACAACGCTCACAAACAATGGATGGCTCAACCAATGGCGTCACCGGACGGAAAGCACCTGGCATTCCAAGCACAGACCTGGGATGGCAATGTTTGGACGATCACGAACTTCTGAGGTTGGTCACGGCTTGGGTCGAGTGCGTCGCGCAAGGATCCGGGCGATGCGGGTGGATCCGGTGCGGGTGCTGCGCGACCAGTAGCATGGCTGGCAGATTAGCGGCACGGAAGCGGATGGAGCCGATTGTGATTTCGCGCGTCTCTGTCATATCGAGTGACGAGGTTGCAGGCACAAGACTATGCGGGAATGCGTGGATTTTCAATCGAAACGCTGGATTGGTTGAAATGCCGCTGGCCGCGATAGCGTGTGAAATTCTTCGGCATAATTCGTAAGTCAAAAAATGCCGCACGTGACCACGACGTTTGGGGCGCCAACAACCGCGCATTCTGAGGCCCCGGTGAGTTACGAGAGTGGGATCCATCGACGATGAAGATCATCGCAAGAAGAGGAAATGCGTCTGGGCTAAGCGTTCCCGCCGGGGTACGAGCGAATCAGGTTCTCACATCAGGCTCTGAAATTGCTACAATGGCTGAATGAATTTAGTGGAGGGAACCTTGACTGGAATCCAGTTTCAAACCAACAAGAAAGGCCGCAAGATTGCGGTGAGGATCGATCTGCGGAGGCATGGCGCGCTCTGGGAGGATTTTCAGGACGGGCTAGTGGCCGAATCTCGCAGAAAAGAAAAGGGCGTCGCGCTGGCACGAGTCAAGTCATCACTCGCGAAACGCGGGCGGCTGCGTGGCTAGTTACAAACTGATTTTTAAGACTTCTGCCCAGAGAGAAATCGAATCGCTGAATGACAGACTGCTTGAACGAATCTTCCCCCGGATTGAATCCCTGCAAGAACACCCCAGGCCCACAGGATGCAAGAAGCTGAGAGGATACAAAGACCTCTGGCGAATACGAATCGGGGACTACCGCGTCATCTATTCGATCGACGACGCAAAGAAGGCTTTGGAAATTCTCCGCGTACGCCACCGCAAGGATGTGTATGAGGCGTGACCCGCCAAGAGGAAGCAGTTTCCGTTCCGAATAATCCAGAGGTCTGATTCGATGGTGACGCAGGCTTCTCCTTCAGAATAGGATTGGCAACGGTTAACGACCAAGGCTCGGAGGAAAAGTGCCGAGCAAATCATCTCATCAGTCCGGCCCTCGCGCTTTCAATTCCGGCTTTCCTGCCAACCGAAGGTAATCTGTCATTGATGGTCGTGTTTTGGATAGGCCGGCAAATCCGGTGGCAGCGGCGGGAGCTTGCGCGGATGCTCGCGCATGTCCTTCATCACCAACTCGATGGTTTTTTCGAGTTGCGGGTCGCGGCCCTTCATCACCTGGTCGGGGGGATTGTCCACCTCCACGTCGGGAACTACGCCGTAATTTTCGATCAGCCACTGGCTGTCCATGCCGTAGAGGGAAAATTCCGGGCGCGTGATGTAGCCGCCATCCATCAGCGGAATTTCACCACGTATGCCGCGCACACCTCCCCAGGTGCGCATGCCCACGAGCGGGCCGAGCTTGTATTGCTTGAAAAAGTGGCTGAAAAAATCACCGTCGGAGGCGGCATATTCATTGGTGATGCAAGCCATGGAACCGTAGAAGACGTTGCCGGGCTCGGTATCCGGCGCGAAGTTGCGAGCGGAGCCCATGCCTGCGACCATGCGTCGCAGCCGCTCAAAAATCATCTGGTCCACAAAGCCGCCGCCGTTGTAGCGCACGTCAACGATCATTCCCTCTTTGCGGATTTGCGGGAAATACTGCTTCATGAATTCGTTGAGACCTTCATCCCCCATATTCGGCAGATAGACGTAGCCGACGCGACCGTTGGTGGCGGCATCGACTTTCAGGCGATTGGCGGTGATCCAATCGAGTTCGCGCAACGCGTATTCGGTGTTAATGGTCTGCACGACGACATTGCGCGCGCCCTGTTCACTGGATGTGCTGTTCACGGTCAGGGTGACATTCTGGCCGGCAGTGCCCACGAACAGCTCGTAGGGATTCGTGGGCGCTTTCAGCGGCCTGCCGTTGACGGCTAGCAAATAATCGCCCGCCTTGATGTTTACTCCCGGTTCGGTGAGAGGCGAACGGTGCGCCGGATTCCAATTCTCGCCCTCAAGAATCTTGGCAAATTTATAGCGGCCGTTGGCCGGGTCGAGGCCGAAGTCCACGCCGAGCATGCCCACATTGACAGGCGACAGGTCGGGCATGTCTCCGCCGCCGGTGTAGGTGTGAGAATTGGAAAGCTCGCCGATCATATCGCCGAGCAGAAGGACCAAGTCATAGCGCGAGGCGACGTAGGGGAGCAAAATGGCGTAGCGGTCACGCACCTTTTCCCAGTCCACGCCATTCATGGAGGCTTCGAAGAAATAATCGCGCTCCTGGCGGTAGACTTCACTGAACATTTGCTTCCATTCGGCGCGCGGGTCCACCTCCATGCGGAGGCCGCTGAGACTGATGGCGCCCTCGCCTGCTTTGTGCTCGGATGCGGGCGTGGTGTCCACGATGCCGTAAGTATGCGAAGGCCCGCCCGGCGCGGAATAGAGCATCTTCTTGTGATCGAAAGAAAGCGCAAAGGTGTCAGCGCCGCCGACGAGCACGGAGTCCTTGCGCTCTTTCATGTCGTAGACGTGAATTTTTGGATCCTCACCGGGCAACGGGCCGGAGAGCCCGCCGATGGGCTGAGTGACATAAAAGATCTGGTCATCGCCCGCGCCAACCTGACTGATGTTGGCCGATGGGGGCGGCAGCGCCACCGTACGCTGGCCCAGGCCGTCGAGATCAATCCGGAATTCCTTCGCGGCTTCTTCTTTCTTCTGAGCTTCGGTTTTCGTCTCGTCCTTTTTCTCGCCTTTGGTTTGATCCGTTGCTGAATCTTTGGGCGGATTTGTTTGTGCTTGCGGGGCAGCCCCTGCCGCTTCCTTCCCCGTGGATACTTCATCGCTGCGAGGCGCAAAGGGCGAAGGCTCATCGGCGCGCAGCGTAACGACATAAACGCGCTGCGTCTTCATGTTGGCAAATTCCCAGTCATACACGCCGGGGACTTCGTTGTAGTCGCGGCTGGAAATGAAGTAGAGATATTTGCCCGCGGGATCAAATGCAGGATTGCTGCTGGAAGTGAAGTCGTCGGTGACGTGGGTAATCTTTGAGTTCGCGAGCGAATACAGCTCGATAATCCCATTGTGGTTTTCCATGAGTTTCGTGTAGGACAGCCACTTGCTGTCGGGCGACCAAGTGTAGTCGGTGAATTCGGCGTAACGGTCGGTGTCAACCTGCACGGGTTTCTTCGCGTCGATGTCGACGTAAAAGAGACGGATTTTTTGGTCGGAATAGGCGAGCTTCTTGCTATCGGGCGACCATACCGGGGGAAAAAGAAATCCTTTGTCGCCGCTGGTGATTTCCACGGGGTCGGTCATTCCATCTTGCGATTGGATATAGAGTTCCTCCTCGCCGGTGCGGTCAGAAATATAGGCGAGCCATTTCCCATCGGGCGACCAAGCGACGCCGTGCTCGCGAATGCCGGGAGTGTGAGTGATGTTGCGCGTGGCGCCGTATTTGGCGGGCACGGTGAAAACATCGCCGCGCGCGGAAAAAGCGGCGCGCTTGCCGTCAGGAGAAATATCAAAGTCCGTGACGAGACTGGAGGCGTCCAACCAGTGCGGGCGGACCTGGTCGCGGTCGCCCGGCAAATAAATAGTGAGCTTCTTGAGTTGCTCCGCTTTGAGGTCGAAGAGATACAGGTACCCGGCATTTTCGAGAATGATGGAATCCGGGCCCATGCTGGGCCAGCCCATGTCGTAATCGGTGAAATGAGTTAATTCGCGCATTTGCTTGGTGCCCATGTCCATGGAGTAGAGGTTCATGCGCTTGTCGGCGCCGCGGTCCGAACCGAAATAAAGCGTGTTGCCGCGCCACATGGGATAGGTGTAGGCGTGGTCATTCGGCGTCAACGCTTCCGCCGTGACATTCTTGAAATCGTAGAGCCAGATGGATTGGGCCATGCCTCCGGTGTAGCGCTTCCAGGTGCGGAAATTACGGAAGATGCGGTTGTAGACCATCTTCGTGCCGTCGGGGGAAAAGGAAAGCAGACCGCCTTTATCCACCGGGAGCTGCGTGGGAAGCCCGCCTTCGGGGCTGACGGTGAAGAGCCGGCCGAACCAATCGTTGAAAGTATTGCGGCGAGAAAGAAAGACAATGGATTTGCCGTCGGGCGTCCAATTGATGACCTCGTTGTTCGGCCCCATGCGCTCGGGGACGGCGACTTGATCCGACTCGAAGGTTAATTGCCGCGGCTGGCCTCCCTCACTGGGCATCACATAGACGTTGAAATTGCCATCGTATTGTCCCGAGAAGGCGATCCATTTACCGTCCGGCGAAAATTTAGGGAACAGCTCCTGCCCGGGATGCGTGGTGATGCGCCGGGCGATTCCGCCGCTGATGGAAGCGAGCCACAAATCGCCGCCGAAATCGAATACGATTTTGTCGCGGTACACATCAGGGAAGCGCATCAGCCGCGCTTCCATCAACCCTGAGGTATTTTCAGCGGCGGTTTGCCGCGCCGATTCTTGCGCAGAGATACGCGTGGAGGGGGAGACGAAGAGCCCTGCAAGCGCGGCAATCAATAATGCTGGAATCCAACTGCGGTAGCTCTTCATCTGTCCTCCGGCTGATGTGGATGATTCGGAATCCAAATTTAGCGCTCTAATTTATCATTTTAATGACGGAATTTCTGTCTGAAGCGGCGGCGATCGGGACCGCAGGCTGGAAATCGAACGCTTTCACAACTCTCGACATGACGAGTATGCTATGGGAGCGGAGTGGTTGGCTCACAGATAACGCATCAGGGCGAAGTTAGTTGTCCGCACGCCAGATTGGCAGGACGAAATGAAATATAAGAGGAGAAGTCTTCGATCAGGGAGCGAGGCGAAAAAAAGGCGAGTACAGTCGCTGGGCCACTCGATCCGGGCCACGCCATGTCTGCCGATTGACTTGCTGGAGGATTTATTGGTGGGCTGCTTGCCCCTGCGCGGCCAAGCCGGTGTCCACCTCGATGAACAGAACTTGGGTGCCGCTCACAACGTAGAAGATCACGCTCTGAGTGCCAAAGCTGCTTGCAAAATCGGCCGTTCCGCGCCCGCTGCTGGCGATGGAGTATTTGCCCGTCAAAGCGAGACCGGAACTCAATGATCCGCCATTGTTGAAATCGACCGACCCGGTAATATTCCCCGCACCATCAGCGGCGAACTGGGCTACGGAATTGATTTCATTTGACCCAACGACGATTCCAGCGAGGTTCATGCCGTAGTTTCCGTCAACTGAAGTGTTCGAAAGAGTCCCCGATTGCTGGAAAGCCGTGCCACCGGCGACAATACTGCTGTCAGTTTCAAATAGGAGGACGCCTGCGGTTGTGGGATAGATTGCGAAATTGATCGTGCCGCCATTTAAATTCATAGTGCCGCGTCCGTTGGCGGCGACTGAGTAGTTGCCGCTCAAGGCGGAATTCTCGGTGATCAAGCCGTCATTGTTCACGTCTTGCGCGCTCGTATTCAACACCTTGCCTGCGCCATCCGTATTGATGATTCCACCGGCTTCAAAAGTGCCGCCCGCATTCGCGCCCGCGACCGTGAAAGCAAACGAACCGGATATGGGTGTTGACGACTGGCGAAAAGCTTCTCCGGCAAGAGCAGGCGCCAGATCAGTTTCAACGAGCTTTAGATGATTGGCGTCAACGACGTAGTAGGCAAAGTTGCGCGTGCCGATGGCCAAGGTGCCGCGGCCAGTGGTTGGAGCGGTCATAGCAAGGGGCTTGGCGATCAGCGTCACATTCGGGGTGACACTTCCGTTGTCGTCCGTGTCTTGAACTCCGCCGGTGAAATTGCCGGAACTATCGACTGTGAACACACCCGCCGATGCCTCGGCATTTCCATTTCCAGGGGCGTCAGCGCCCACAACGTTGAAGGCGAACGATCCCGCAAGTGCGTTGAGCGAGAAGGCGGATGAATTCTGAAGAGCAATGGCGCCACTGGCAGTTGAAGTGGTGTCAAAGCGAATTACCAGCGCGTTCTGAGTGGAAACAATTACGAAATCAATGTCGAATGTACCGGCGGCGGCTGTAAGTGTCGCGGTGCCCTGCCCGTCGCTGGAAACGCTGTAAGTGCCCGTTATAGCCTGGTCCGTAAAAATTCCGCCGCCGCTATTGATGTCAATCGTGCCGCCGGTGATTTTGCCCGAACCATTAGCCTGGAAGCTCCCGGCCACGGCAAAAAATCCATTTTGATTCACGCCGGAAAAGGAAAATGCGTATGAGCCGCTGAGGCTGGAGTTGCTGAAATTGCCGCCATTATTTCCTCCCCCGCCACCTCCACCGCCAAGCAGGGCGCCGAGGCCGAGAAGCGCGCAACCACTCAGCGAGAATGAACAAATCAGGACAAGCAAAAGCGCAATGAGGCCCCTCGAAGACATGTTCAACCCCGATTCAATTGGCTTGGCATCCTGGATGTTCGCCGGCTGGGACACTTTAAGAGCTTACACTGCTACTGAAGAGAAGCTTCTTGCGAATCGGATTGAGGTTCCAGGTTGTACATCCGGCCACCAAATGGTTTGGACGAAAAGGCCAGAGATATCCGACAAACTCACTTTGGCGCGGGGGGCTTGGGGAGAGTAAGCGCTTGCACGCCTTGCTCCGCGGCGAATTTGTTGAAAGCAACGCCGTCGGTGGCGAGGAAGTGATCGAATTCCGCCACGCGGCGCTTCACTTCAGCGGAAAGCTCGGCAAGTTCGTCGAGCGCCATCTGCGAAGGAAGTTCGCCATAGCCGGCGGAAACTTGCCCGGCAACGCGCGATAACCGGTCTGACATGCGAGAGAGATAGTGCAGGTAAACTTTGCTGTCGTGGAGGGCGGCCGGGTTGTAGAGCGGGTCTTCCATCGCTGCAACTTTTTGTTCCAAGTCCAACGCTCGACTTCCCACCTCGGTCTTGGAGCGAACACCCAACACATGCAGTTGGCCGCGAATCATTTCCATGTGATTGACCAACGTGTTTAATTCCGAAAGCGCATTGCGCGCATTCAACGCGGCCTTCGTCTGCACCGCAAATCCCGCGGGATCGGTCTTCATGCGCGGATCCGGTTCGACCTTCACCGTTTGAGATTGAGTTTGCTGGGTTCCGCTGTCCACGACCTCGACACGATATGTGCCCGGCGGTACGAACGGGACCACGGAACCGCGCCCGCCACCTTCTTCGCCTGCGCCACCTCCAGCGCTGGAAGTGAAATTGAGCGGCACCGGGGCTTCATAATTCAACGGCCATACGACCCGGTTCATTCCCAGATGTGGATGCGATTCAATCATATGCACCAAATGCCCTTGTGAATCGTAAATGTAGATCATCACCGCATCGCGGCGCTGAATCTCTTCCGGAGTGCCTGAAACTGCAAAAGTGATCACCGCGCCGTTGGGCGGATTCGGGGCGGAGAATCCGCCGAGCGAAAATCCACCGCCGCGGCCAGCGCGCCAGCGAACCGCATCCGCAATTGGAAAGAGATGGAATCCAGCGTTTGCGGGGGGCATTTGTTCGAGCGGAGAAATATTATCGAGGACAAAGATGCCGCGGCCGTGGGTTGCCACTACCATGTCGTGCGTCTTCGCGGCGAATTGCAAATCAAAGACCGACGAGACTGGAAACCCGGAACGCATCGGTTTCCAATCGGAGTCGCCATCGGAGTAATAAAGTCCGGTGTCGGTGCCCACGACAAGCACGCCGCGCTTGTTCGGATTTTCGCGCACGACGTGAGCCGGAACACCATCCGGTAGGTTCCGGGTTATCGCGGTCCAGGTCTTGCCGAAATCTTCCGTTTTGAACACGTAGGGCTTGTTGTTGTCCATCTGATGGAAATCCACTGCGGCGTAGGCGGTGCCTGCTGCGAATGGCGAGGCGTCAATCTGTGAAATGCGTCCCCATTCCGGCAGATTCGGAATGGTGCCGGCCACGTTCGTCCAGTGCGCGCCGCCATCGCGAGTTACTTGCACGCACCCATCGTCGGTGCCCACCCAAATTATGTTCGTGTCGAGCGGAGAAATTGAAATCGAAAGAATGGTGTCGTAATTTTCCGCGCTGCTTAGGTCCAAAATAATTGGGCCGCCGGTCAGCACCTGCTTTGTCTTATCGTCGCGCGTTAAATCGCCGGAGATCGCGGTCCAGTGCGCGCCCGCATCCTTCGAGCGGAAGAGGACGTTGCCGCCGATATAGACTTCGTTCGAGTCCTTCGGCGAAATGGCAATCGGTGCGGTCCAGTTGAAGCGATATTTTAGTTTTGCAACCTCGAGGTCAAATTGGCCGAGGTTGTAAGGGCGGATGAACGCGCTCGCTTCATTTTCGCGATTAGTGCGAACGATGGCTCCGCCCTGCGAATCCGCGTAAATATAAGGAGAGCCGCCGCGGCCAGGGACAACATATTGTCCATCGCCGCCGACAAAAACCTGCCAATCATTGGGGCCGATGCCGCCCGATTTCAAACTATTCGACGGGCCGCACCAGCCGTTGTTGTCCTGCAATCCTCCGCAGATGGTGTAGGGTACGCGGTCGTCGGGCGCGACGCTGTAAAACTGCTCGATGGGAATGTTGTCGAGATAGCGCCAGTGCTCGCCGGCATCGGTGGAAACGTAGACTCCGCCGTCATTTCCTTCGATCAGGTGCGCGGGGTCGCGCGGATCAATCCAGAGCGAATGATGATCCGGGTGGACGCCGCGCGCGATGATGTGCGCATTTTTGCCGCCGTCGGTGGAAAGCAAAATGTCGTAGGACAAAAAGTAAATCCGATCTTCGTTATCCTGAGGCACGTAGAGGTGTGAAAAATAAAATGGGCGCGCTTGAATCGAGCGATCATCGGAAACTTTCGCCCAGCGATTGCCGCCGTCGCGCGATTCCCACAACACGCCGTTCTTCGATTCGATGAGTGCGTAAATGTGCGAGGGATTGCCCGGAGCGATGGCGAGGCCGATGCGGCCCATCAGGCCTGGGGGCAATCCGGCTGTGAGTTTCTGCCAGGTGTCGCCGCCATCGGTGCTGCGATAAATTCCGCTGGACGCGCCGCCGCTTTCGAGAATCCACGGATGCCGCGTGACCTGCCACATTCCCGCGTAAAGAATTTTGGGATTCGAGGGATCCATTACCAGGTCGCTTGCGCCGGTGGTGTCATTTAGATAGAGAACTTTTTGCCAGGACTTGCCGCCGTCGGTGGTGCGAAATACGCCGCGATCCGCGTTGGGGCCCCACGCGTGGCCGATGGAAGCGACGAAAACTGTGTTCGCATCCGCCGGCGAAACCAGAACAACGGGAATCTGGCCAGTCGTCTCCAAACCCATTGGCTTCCAGCTTGCACCTGCATCGGATGAAAAAAATATGCCGTGGCCGGTGAGAACATCGTTGCGCGGATTGCCTTCACCGGTGCCGACCCAAACCCAGCTCGGATTCTGCGGCGCGAGAGCAATCGCACCGATCGAAGCCGTGGGAAAAGATTCAGAAATTGCGCGCCAGGTGATTCCGCCGTCGGTGGTTTTCCAAACTCCTCCGCCAGCCGCGCCGACATAAATAATGTTCGGATTGCCGGGAACGCCGACTACCGCGGCCACGCGTCCGCCAGCGACGGCCGGCCCCAAATTGCGGAACCGCAAGTCGCCAAGAGATTGTGCGTCGCCTCGCGCGGCACTGGGCGCTTGTGACTGCTGCCCGCCTTGCCCGTGCGATATTGCGGGAAGTATCAGGCAGGCCATCAAGAGGCTAAAAATCGCGCTAGCTTGCGCGAGAGCTTTCATGCCGCAACGAATATTTTTCATTCTTCGCTCCGTGACAATAATATGCGCCGCATATACACGGCGACTCCGCAATGGACGGTGTAAGCGGCACAAGACTATGCGGGAAGCGAATCTTTTTCAATGCAAAGAGGTCGCAAATCGCCTACCTGCGCGACGAGACGGATACGAATTATGATTTTGCGGCGCGGGCGGATTGGGCAACTGCGTGGGAAACTTCGGCGTGCGATTCGGAACTTGAGCCCGATTGACGCGACGCGGAGTGAAGTCCGATGGATTGCGCGGCGCAGCGCTGATGGTCGTGCGCGGCGCCGATGAACGCGGCGAAGAGCGGATGCGGCGCGAGCGGCTTGGATTTGAATTCGGGATGGAACTGGCAGCCGAGGAACCACGGATGGTCCGGCGCTTCGATGATTTCGACGTACGTGCCGTCGGGAGTTTTTCCAGTGATTCGGAATCCCGCGGCGACGAGCGTTTTTTCGTAGTCGCGATTGAATTCGTAGCGATGGCGGTGTCGCTCGCTGATTTCGAGTTTGCCGTAAGCGCGATGCGCGAATGAGCCGGGCTCGATGACGCAGGGCCACGCGCCGAGGCGCATGGTGCCGCCCATTTCGTCAACGCCCAAAAGTTCGCGCAACTTATAAATCACTCGATGCGGCGTTTGCGGATTGGATTCCGTGGTATCGGCATCCGTGAGGCCGGCAACGTCGCGGGCGTACTCGACCGTCGCGCATTGCATCCCGAGGCAGATGCCGAAGTACGGCACTTTGCGTTCGCGCGCGTATTGAATCGCGTAAACCATTCCCTGAAGGCCGCGCTTGCCGAAGCCGCCGGGGACGAGGATGCCGTCAACATGCGCGAGGCGCGAGGCGGCGGTGGCCAGCGAATCAATTTCCTCCGCTTCCACCCACTCGATTACGGTGCGCTGATTGTGCGCGAGGCCGCCGTGCATGAGCGCTTCGCTCAAACTTTTGTAGGCATCGCCGAGCTGCACATATTTCCCGACCACACCGATGCGGACTTCACCCTGCGGATTCCGGATGCGCTCAACCAAATCAATCCACGGCTGCATTTTTCGCGGCGGCGCTTCCATGTGCAGATGTTCCAGGAGCCGGTCGTCAAGGCCTTCGCGCGAAAGCTCGGCGGGGACGGCGTAAATCGTGTCCACGTCCTGCGCGGAGATGACGCGCGATTCGGCGACGTTGCAAAAGAGCGCGATCTTGCGCTTGAGGTCGGCGGTAAGAAAATGGTCGCTGCGGCAAAGAAGAATGTCGGGCTGAATTCCGATGTTCAGCATTTCCTTCACGCTGTGCTGCGTGGGCTTGGTCTTCAGCTCGCCCGCGGTGGGAATGAACGGGACGAGCGTAACGTGCACGAACACGGTGTTTTCAGGGCCGAGTTCGAGGCGCATCTGGCGGATGGCTTCGAGAAACGGCAGCGACTCGATGTCGCCAACGGTGCCGCCGATTTCCACGATGACGACGTCCACGTCGTCGGCAACTTTGCGGAAGGCGGCCTTGATTTCATCGGTGACGTGCGGGATGACCTGCACGGTCTTGCCTAGATAATCCCCGCGGCGCTCCTTTGAAATGATGGACTCGTAGATGCGGCCAGTGGTCCAGTTGTGGTCGCGGGTGAGCTTGGCGGAAGTGAAGCGCTCATAGTGGCCGAGGTCAAGATCGGTTTCGGCTCCATCATCGGTGACGTAAACTTCGCCGTGCTGATAGGGCGACATCGTGCCGGGGTCAACGTTCAAGTAGGGATCGCACTTCTGAAGAGTGACCTTGAGGCCGCGGCTTTCGAGAATTGCTCCGATGGAGGAAGCGGAAACGCCCTTGCCGAGAGAGGAGACGACGCCGCCGGTCACAAAAACATACTTTGGGCGCTGCACGGGCGTCAATGAATTCATTATTTAGTTTTCAGTGTGTACGTCCGACTGGTGCGGAGGTACAAACTATTATGCGCGTGAAAAATGTCGGTGTCAAATGGACCGATCAAGGGTAGTGACTCACTTTATTTTTTTCTTCAAGCGGCCAAGTTGCCACAAAAGAAAGAAGAAACAATAGGCGAGCGCCAAGACCATAAACAACAGGTAATGACGAGGAAAGGTGAATCCAAACCTTTCCGCTCCCTCAATAGAAACGATCACGCCGACCGCCCCGACCACACATAAAGTCAAAGCAATCCGGATCAGTTTTAATCGGCTCTCAATGGATCGGTTCACACTGCCATTTTCTCGAATCGCCTGAATCTGATCAAGGTCCTATATTGGCCAAACCAAGCTGATCCATAACAAACAAAGATTTTTCGTCCTAGTTTGCATGCGCGCCCATCTCGCGCAGAAGTTTTTCCGCCGCTTCCAGAGCGGGATCGCGGCCGGCCTGCAAATCGGCGATGGTTGGCGCGACGGCAACATCCGGGATGACGCCCTCGCCTTCAAGCTTGCGTCCTTTGGGAGTGAACCACAGAATTTGGCTGACTTCGAGCACGCCGCCACCCTTCATCTTGCGCTGCGCGCTGATACCGATGACGCAGCCGCAGGTCTGCTCGCCAACAATTTTGGCGCGGCCAATCTCCTGCAGGCCGCCGGAAAAAATCTCACTCGAGCTGCCGGTGCGCGTGTCCGTGAGAATCACGACGGGCCCGGCATATTGCTGGTCGCCTTCTTTGCCGACTCGGAAATCGCGCTGGTGCGTTTTGGGGTCAGCGCTAGTGGATGACGGGCCACCCGCAGGAAACTTCGATTCCGCCTCCGCGATATCCTTCCGGTTCATGGTCTTCGTCAGCACAGTCTTCGCGTCGAGCAGGGATCCGGCAATCGAGGAGAGAATGTCCGAGCGGCCCCCGCCATTCCAGCGAAGATCCACGATCAAGCCGGGCGCCTCGCGAAACCCGGCGAGCGCGCCGCGAAATTCCTTGTCAACATTGATTTGGAATCCATCGAACCGGAGATAGGCGTCACCCGAAGGCAGAATGTGAGAGCGGACGTCGGGAGGAAGCGGCACGATTTGCCGCGGCACACCCACATCAAAATTCGTGCCATCGGCGCGCTGCAAAGAAAGTTTTGCTTCCGAATTCACCGGGCCTGCGAGAACGCTGGCAATCACGCGCAGGCGGGTGATGCGCTCCGTGGAGGAGACCGGCACCTTGCCGGCGTTTTCCGCGATAACGTCGGCGACGGCGCGGCCGTTGACGGTGAGCAGAATCATTCCCGGTTCGACGCCCGCGTGCGCGGCGCCGGAATCCGGGTAAACGTAGGTGACGACAATTTTGCCGTCAATCTCCTGAAGAAGAATACCGGTGGAGACGCCCTGAAATTTCTGGCGATTCTCCCAAGCCTCCGGCGAGTTGAATCGTGTGTGCGCGTCGTGGAGTTCGCCGGTCATGCGGTTCATGAGCACATAAAACTCCGCGTCGTCCTTCACCGGATCCACCAGAGGGCGATAGCGGTCGTGAACCTCGCGCCAGTTGACGCCATGAAATTCGGGATCGTAGTAGGTGTCGCGGATGTCTTTCCAAACGTCCTCGAAAACTTCCACGCGGTCTTTGGGTGAAAGCTGCTTCCTTGATTCGGAGTCATCAGTCGCAAGTGCGAATGAAGCGCCAGGGCGCCGCGCGAAGCCGGCCGCGGAAAGAATAAATCCGGCAGCCGCGAGCAAGAGCGCGAGGAACGCGTAACGAATCACGGAGCGGCGCTGGGTCATTGGGTCGAGTCCTTTGTTTTTTGGATTGGCCGTCATTCAACTTTGTTTGGAGTCATTCAACCGCGCTCTCCCGAATAAGTTTTTCCACGCGGGGAACGTCGTCTGGGACATCCACGCTTACAGAGTCATGCGAAGTTTCGGCGACGCGGATCTTGTAGCCGTTTTCGAGCCAGCGCAATTGCTCGAGCTGCTCGAGGCGCTCGAGGTCGCCGGGGGGCAGCGTGTCGTATTCGAGCAGCGCATCGCGGCGATAGGCGTAAAGTCCCAGGTGCTTCCAATGGCGCGCGTGAACTTTGTTGCCCGAATCGCGCACCCAGGGGATCGGCGCGCGGGAGAAATAAAGCGCGTCGCCATTGAAATCAAGCACGACCTTGCAAATGTTGGGGTCCATGATGTCGGCGGGATTCTTCAGCAGTACAGCGAGCGTGGCGAGCGCGATGGATTCATCTCCATTAGTAGAATCGCCCCCCGCAATGCAATCGGCGAGCGCGTCCACGGCATCGGGCGCGATGAGCGGCTCGTCGCCCTGAACATTAATGAAGATATCAGCGATGCTGGAGGCGGCGACCTCCGCGATGCGCGATGTGCCGGAGAGATGATTCGAGCGCGTCATGATGGCTTCACCGCCGAAAGATTGGACGGCGGAGCGGATGCGTTCGTCATCCGTGGCCACAACAACTTTGGCGATTCGCTTGGCCATGCGGACGCGTTCCCACACGCGCTGAATCATCGGCTTGCCCGCAAGGTTTACGAGCGGCTTGCCGGGCAGCCGCGTGGCGGCGTAGCGTGCGGGAATAACGGCCCAAATTACAGGGAATTCGGCGGCCACGGATGCACTCCTTCGAGACTCATTCAGCGTTTTCCCGCGTACAATCGGAATTACTTCAGGAATCAGATGCTATCACAAGGCAATCACTGTCTCATTTTGGGACGCGGGGGTGGCGGAATACGAAATCTTTCAGAAGGGTCTTGCATTGGGATTTGGCAGTGATAGAATGCGGTTAAGCAAACATCCTGGAAAGCCGCAGCCACTGCCATAGTGCAGAGGAGGGGCGGTGAGAATACAAGGGCTTCAACTTAAGATTTCAGTCTTTCTCGTGGCTGCTTGTGCGTTTTGCCTTTTGATCCCCGCGTTCGGCCAATCACAAAATCTTTCTTTGACGAAACCACCGTTGCCGCCTGCCCCGGACCCGAAGCAGAAACCGTTTGTGGTGAAAACGGATTTGGTGCTGGTGACCACAACGGTGACGGATCCCTATCGCCGGCTGGTTACCGGACTCGAAAGAGACAACTTCCAGGTCTATGAGGATGGCATAGAGCAGGAAGTCACCAAATTCTCGAGCGAGGATGTGCCGGTTTCCATCGGCGTGGTTTTCGACATGAGCGGGAGCATGTCCGACAAAGTGGCCAAGGCGCGGCAGTCCGCAATCCAATTCCTGCGTACCTCGAACCCGCAGGATGAGTTCACTTTGGTGAGCTTCAACGAACGCGCGGAATTGACGAGCCGGTTTACTTCCAGCGTGGAAGACTTGCAGACGCGCATGATGTACACGGTGGCCCACGGCCGCACGGCGCTGCTGGATGCGGTGTACCTGGGTCTTTCGCAGATGCGCAGCGCGCGCAACGCCAAGAAGGCGCTGCTGATTATTTCGGATGGCGGAGACAACCACAGCCGGTACAGCGAACACGACGTCCGCAATTTCGTGAAGGAAGCGGACGTGCAGATTTACGCCATGGGAATTTTCGATATGCCGGGGCTCGCGAAAACCGATGAAGAACGCGAAGGCCCTTCGCTGCTCGCCGAGATGTGCGACCTGACCGGCGGTCGCGTGTTCAAGGTGGACAACCTCGAGGAATTGCCGGACATCGCAACCAAGATTGGGATGGAACTTCGGAACCAATATGTTCTGGGATACTCGCCAAGCAACAAGACCTCCGACGGCCGCTGGAGAAAGATCAAGGTCAAAGTGCATCCTCCGCGCGGACTTCCGCCGCTCACCGTCTATTCGCGGACCGGATACTTCGGGCCGGATCACTAGGCCGGGCCGCATCTTCCTTTTCAGCGCGATGGTAATTGGGGTGGCGGTGGTGTGTGCGTGGGCACCCGTGGCGGGGCAGGGTGTGGCCGCGCAGCAAGAGCGCGCACAGAGCCCAAAGCAATCGCTGATTCTCCCCTTGCTATTCACGGAGTTGCATTTGTCTGTCGTAGACAAAAACGGGAATCCAGTTGACGCCCTGCGGCCCGAGTCATTTCACGTCAAGGAAGATGGTCTTGAACAAAAAGTGATTTATTTGAAACACGACGATGAGCCAATAAGCATTGGGATTGTAATAGATCGAAACGGGAGGATGACCGATACAGTCCGTTCCGAGAACGAGGCCGCTATCCGATTTCTGAAAGCGAGCAATCCCGAAGACGAATTTTTCTTGATTGACTTCAACCAGCACGTGGAATTAGTCACCGACACGGATACACTTAATGCGAGGTTGGCCGAAAGATCCGCCGCAGGAGGTACAGCTCTCCTTGACGCTGTTTATCTTGGTCTTACCCAAATGGGTAGAGCTCATAATAGACGGAAAATCTTAGTCATTGTTTCGGACGGAAAAGAAAACAAAGGTCGCTACAAGGAATCCGAGGTTGTTGAATTTGCCAGGCAAACGGATATCCAGATCAATGGGCTTGAAGCATTTAGATTGCCGGGATATGGAAAAACCGAGGAAGAACAGCAATGGCCGGACATCTTAGGAGGACTTTGCAGAGCTGGCGGAGGGCAAATGGTTAGGGTTACGAATCCTGATGGATTGTCTGCCGCCGCAACAAAGATGGCGGAAAATCTTCGCGCGCAGTACGTCATCCGCTACTATCCTTCAAATGGGAAACGCGACGGGCGTTGGCGGACTCTTAAGGTAAAGGTGGACGTGCCAACCGAATTGTATCCGGCGCAGGTTTTCACGCGGAATGGATATTACGGGCCAATTCCAGTCCATTAAAGGCGCCCGGTATCCACTGTACGGAAGGCCAGTTGAAAATCGGCGGCACACAACGCAAACAAGGCATTGCTCATCCTATTGGGTGAAGGCGATAATGGGCAAAGCCGATTCATGTAACATGGGACTCTGAGATTTTGGAGTTGCGGGAAAATAAGGCAGGAAGCAATCGAGGTTGGCTCTCTAAGCTGAAACAATGAAAGCGAAAACAAAGCTCGTCCGGTTCATGGCGCTAAGCGCGGCGCTGATGATCGTTGCAGCGGCGTGCGTGTGGACGGGCGGCGCGCGCGCGCAACAACTGGGTCAGGTTCCTCCTCCCCCGCCTTCAAAGGAAAAAGCGCACCTGACTACGACCGTGGACATGGTCGTGCTCCACGCAGTGGTGATCGACAAGCATGGGACCTTCATCAACGACCTGCCGCCGGATTCATTCCACGCATTCGAGGACAAAATCGAGCAGCAACTCCGCGTCGCCAAACAGGAAGACATGCCGGTGAGCGTGGGTCTGGTGATTGACAACAGCGGCAGCATGCACGAAAAACGCGCGAAGGTGAACGCCGCGGCGCTGACCTTCGTTGAGTCGAGCAACCCGAAAGACGAAGCGTTCGTCGTCAACTTCAACGACGACTTTTATATTGATACGCAGGGAGATTTCACCAGCGACGTCAAGGACATGAAGGACGCGCTGGAAAAAATTGACGCGCGCGGAAGCACCGCACTCTACGACGCGATTATCGGCTCGCTGGACCACTTGAAAAAAGCGCACAAGGACAAAAGAGTGCTGCTGGTGGTGACCGACGGGCAGGACACCGCGAGCCGCAGCAACCTGGCGAACGCCATCCAGGAAGTGCAGCACTCGGACGTTTTGATTTATGCGGTCGGAGTCTTCGCGAAAGATGAGAAGGGCTCGACGGTGCGGCACGCGCGCAAAGCGCTCGAGGATATTACGGCTGCGTCGGGCGGGCTGGCCTACTTCCCCGAAGAAGTGACCGACACGGAGGAAATCTGCAAACAGATCGCGCACGACATCCGCAACCAGTACACGCTGGCGTATTACCCCACGAACATAAAATTGGACGGAACGTTCCGCACCGTGCAGGTGGAAGCAAATTTTCCGCACAACAGCGGCAAACTCACCGTGCGAACGCGGCCGGGATATTACGCGAAGATTTCGGGCGTTAAGAGCAGCAATTGAGGCGCAAGGTTGGTCCGCATGCGCTTTTCTTTTTCTCCATTCCTAAATAATCCTCCAGAAGAAACCTAATTGAATTGACGGTTGAGCGCCGCGGCGAGTACGATGCGCGCACAATCGGCCAGCCCTGCGAAGAGTGGCGAGGGCGGCACGGAGGAAAGCCAATGTTTTGCAGCATATGCGGTGCGCAGGCTTCTGACACAGACAGATTTTGCCCGAAGTGCGGACGCCCGATGTCATCCGCCTCGCCGGCGGCCTACGCGGCGCAGCCGGGATCAGGCGGCGCGCCTCTGCGGAGAATCCACTACGGCGGGTTCTGGATCCGGTTCGTGGCCTTTCTTGTTGATGGCTTGATTGTTTCGGTCCCGATCTCATTACTTACGTTTATGATTCTCGCGGTAGTCGGAGGAACAACCGCGGCGCATTTTCACGAGGTTTTCAACGGCGATCCGGATCAGTTCGCGTCGAGGTTGATTGCGTTTATTCCTGCTTTCCTCACGTTCGTCTTCATGCTTGTTCTCCTGAGCACCGCGATCCATTGGCTGTATTACGCCATGATGGAAAGTTCCGAGCGGCAGGCCACGCTGGGGAAAATGATATTGCACCTGAAAGTTACGGACATGAGCGGCAATCGGATTTCGTTCGGCCGCGCCACTGGACGGTATTTCGGAAAAGTTTTGAACAATTTCATTCCACTTGCGATTGGTTACATCATCGCGGGGTTCACGGAGAAAAAGCAGGCGCTTCACGATTTCATTGCGTCAACCACAGTGATGTACAGCGATTGAGTTGGATTCACACCTGAAGGGCGCGACAAGCGCCGCAGTTAAGTCGCAATAGCGTTGAGGAAGCTTGCGCCGTGGGGAATGACGCCGCCGAAATTGTCGGCGATGGTCTGACCCATGTCGGCGAGGGTTGCGCGCGTGCCAAGCGCGACCCCTTTGCGGCCGCCCGAACTGTACGTGACGATGGGAACGTATTCGCGCGAATGATCCGTGGTCTCCCAGCGCGGGTCGGGATCGCATCCGTGGTCGGCGGTGATCATCAGCAGATCCGACGGCGCGAGTTTGGGAAGCATTGCGCCGAGAAGCCCATCGAATTCCTCCAGCGATTTCACAAAACCTTCCACGTCTTTCCGATGGCCGTAGAGCATGTCGAAGTCCACGAGATTGGCGAAGATGAGCCCGCGTGATTGCGCGGCGAGCGCGGCTGTGATTTTTTCCATTCCATCAGCGTTGTTCTTTGTCGTGACGTAGTTCTCCACTCCGCGGCCGTTGTAGATGTCGTGAATTTTTCCGACGCCGAATATCGGCACGCCGCGGTCCTTCAGAACATCAAGCAGCATCGGCTTCGGCGGCTCGACGGCGTAATCGTGTCGGCGCTCGGTGCGCCGGAAAATCCCGGGCGTGCCGGTGAACGGGCGCGCGATCACGCGGCCGACTTTGTTCGGGCCATCGAGCAACTTCCGCGCGATTTCGCACATGCGGTAAAGCTCGGCGATGGGAATCACGTCTTCGTGGGCGGCAATTTGGAAAACGCTGTCGCCCGATGTGTAAACGATTGGGTAGCCGGTGCGCATGTGCTCTTCGCCCAGCTCCTTGATAATTTCCGTGCCGGAGGCGGGCTTGTTGCCGAGCGTTTTGCGGCCGATGGCTTTTTCAAATGGCTGCATAATTTCCGGCGGGAAACCATGCTTGTAAACCGGAAACGCCTGAGCGAGCCAGATGCCCGCCATTTCCCAGTGGCCCGTGGTTGTGTCTTTACCGGGCGAATGCGTCGCGCCTTTTCCGAAGCAGCCGATTGGCGCGCCGGGCGGATCGAGGTGCGCGAGCGGCGCGATATTTGCGAGGCCGAGGCGCACAAGATTTGGCAGCCGCAGCGGACGCGATTCGGCGATGTGGCCGAGAGTGGTGCGGCCAACGTCGCCGTAATCGGCGGCGTCGGGAAGCTCGCCGATGCCGACGCTATCGAGAACGATCCAGATTACGCGGGAAAAATGAGCCACGGTTTGTATCCTCGACTTAGAAAACCCACTCTACCATAACGCGAAAAACCGATGCCCCATGAGCCTGGGCGTAATAAACATAATTTCCGGGCCATAGGACGAGAATGTTTCACGTGAAACAATTTGATCTCATCGTGGTGCAAAATGTTTCACGTGAAACATTTTGGGTAGAATCCACACAGGATTGGATAAAGTGGAATTCGAATGGACATTCCTCCGAAACATGTTCAACTGCAATGAGCTGAACGGGTTGCCGTAGTTTTAGCATGCTTACGGAACTTTCCATTCGAATTGCCCGTATCATATAGGCAGAGGGGGGCCACATGGCGACGGACCCAAGACCACGACGCAACAATCTGGGATTTGCAATTGTCTTGATCGCACTGGGCGTGGTGCTGCTGGTGATGATCCGGCGGCCGGATTTCGATCCGTGGCGCGCCCTGGACCTCTATTGGCCGTTCATCTTGATTTTTATCGGCCTGGGAAAACTTCTGGACCATTTGATGAATAGAAATAGTCCGCAGGGCGGCCGGAGTAGCGTGATTTCAGGATCCGCGATCGCGCTGCTGGTGCTAGTGGGGTTGTTTGCGATTTTTGCGCGGGGCGCGCACCCGTTCCGATTCTCGGATCATATCGTTGGGTCAGGGAGCGCGAACCATGTCGCGCAAGAGTTGAAAAAGCAGGGCGCGGAATCCGTGGTGGCAAAAATCAATATCCCCGCGGGCGAGTTGACGATTGACGGAGGGTCTGACCAACTTCTGAACGCTGATTTCACTTTTTCAGACGACATGGACCAACCCAACGTTAGCTATAACGTTTCCGGGACGAGCGGGCGGCTTGACATCACCCAGCATGAAAGAGGCGGAATACACATCGGGAACACGCATGACGAGTGGACTCTCAAGTTTGGCGACTTGCCAATGGAACTGGAAATTCAGATGGGCGCGGGACAGGGCGATTTGAATCTGCAGCAAGTGGATTTGTCGCGGCTGCGAATTGAAATGGGCGCGGGCGAAATCAATGTGAATTTGACGGGCGACCGGAAAAGAAATCTGATGGCTGATATTCAGGGCGGCGTCGGGAGCGCGACGATTCGTTTGCCGAAAGAGGTGGGCGTGCAGGTGCGCGCGGAGGGCGGCATCGGGTCAGTTGACACAGAAGGGTTGAGGAAAGAAGGCGGCTATTACGTGAATGACGCGTACGGAAAATCTCCGATCACAATCCGGATGAACATTGAGGGCGGAGTGGGAGAGATACGGCTGATTCAAGAGCAATAATTGATTCCTGCGCGTTGAAATTGTCTTCAGATTTAATCTTCAGGGCTAATTTCAAGACCTACATTTCAGGTTTGCGGATCCCCTTCCCTGGGAGCAATTCGCCCGCGCTAATTTTCAGCGTAAATTTCCAGATTTTGCGGGGCTTGCAACAAGACGTATAATTTAGAGTTTAGCTGTGCGGCAGGAGCCGCACAGGGAGACCTGCTCCTTGCCGGCGATTACAACCACATCGAAGAAGACGGGCGCGGCGACGGAAGAGCGCGAAGTCATCAGTGTGCGCGGGGCGCGCGTTCACAACCTGAAGAACATCAGTTTTGAAATTCCGCACAACGCAATCACGGTGGTGACGGGTGTTTCCGGTTCGGGGAAATCGAGCCTGGCGTTTGACACGATTTATGCCGAAGGGCAGCGGCGGTACATCGAGTCGCTTTCGGCTTACGCGCGGCAATTCCTCGAGCGCATTGAGAAGCCCGACGTGGACGAAATCACCGGCATTGCGCCGGCCATCGCGATCCGCCAGAAGAACTCGACGCGGAATCCGCGTTCAACAGTGGCGACGGCGACGGAGGTTTACGATTACCTGAGGTTGCTCTACGCGCGCGCGGGCGTGACGATTTGTACGAACTGCGGCGCCACGGTGCGGCGCGACTCGATGGACGAAATCGCGGCGCGCGTGCTGGCGCTTCCAGCGGGGCGGCGGTTTTCGGCGCTGTACAAGCTGCGACTTCCGGATGCGCCGCGAAAACCGGGAACGCGAAAACCCGCCAAGCCATCAAGCGACGCGGTGAAGCAGTCTCTTTCGGATTTGCAGAAGCGCGGGTTCAACCGGCTCTATCAGGATGAGCGAGTGTTTGAATTTTCCGCGCCCGAGACATTGCTGGAAATTGATTTCGCAAAGCCGGCGTTTGTGCTGGTGGACCGGCTTTCGATTTCGCCGGACTCTCGCGCGCGGCTGGTGGACTCAATCGAGATCTGCTACCGCGAGGGCGGCGGCGAGGCGATCCTGGAATTCGCGCGAGATGAATCCGCCGCGAAGACCAAAACGCCCGAGCGGCTGACGTTTAACGAGCGCTTCGAGTGCAAGAATTGCGGGGCTGTCTATCAAGAGCCGGAGCCACGGCTTTTTTCGTTCAACAATCCGGCGGGCGCGTGCCCGCGCTGCCAGGGATTCGGCAACACGATTGATTTCGATTTGAACCTTGTGATTCCGGACACGAGCAAGCCGCTCGACGCCAGCCCGATTGAGCCCTGGACAAAACCAAAATATCGCAGCTTGCAACAGGAAATGGTCAAGTATGCCCGCTCCAAGGGAATTCCGACGGACGTGCCGTTTCGCAATCTTTCCACCGAACACCGGGCGCTTATTCTCGATGGCGATTCCAAGGCTGGGTATCCGGGCGTCAAAGGCTTTTTCAACTGGCTGGAACGCAAGAAGTACAAATTGCACATCCGTGTTTTCCTGAGCAGATACCGCGGGTACGCAGTTTGTCCGGATTGCAGCGGGACGCGACTGCGGGCGGAAGCGCGCGCGGTGAAGATTCAGGGGAAAGCGATTACAGAAGTGTGTGCGCTGAGCGTGACGCAGGCGCGCGAGTTCTTTGGTTCGCTCGCCCTTGGCGAGATGCAGGCAAAAATCGCGGACAAGGTGCTCGAAGAAATCCGCCGGAGGCTGAAGTATCTCGACGAAGTGGGGCTGGAGTATCTGACACTCGACCGGTTGACTTCCACTCTTTCCGGCGGCGAGGCGCAGCGGATTCAGCTTGCGACATCGCTCGGGTCTCAACTTGTCGGCGCGTTGTATGTTCTTGACGAGCCTTCGATTGGACTGCACCCGCGCGATACAAATCGTCTGATTCGCATTCTGGAGTCGCTCCGCGATCTCGGAAACACAATCCTGGTGGTGGAACATGACCCGGACACGATTCAGGCGGCGGATTACATTCTGGATTTGGGGCCGGGCGCGGGCGAATTCGGCGGGCGGATTCTTTTCGCCGGGCCGCGTGAAGATTTGTATAGCGATCCGAATTCCATTACCGCGCGTTATTTGACGGGTGAAGCGCGGATTCCCTTGCCTGCTCTGCGGCGGCGCCCGAACGGGCGGTTCCTGCGAATTTTCGGCGCACACGCGCACAATTTACAAAACATTGACCTGATGATTCCGCTCGGAACGATGACCGCAATCACCGGAGTTTCCGGCTCGGGAAAATCCACGCTGGTGTACGACGTGCTGTTCAAGGCGCTGCAGGCGAAGAAAACGGGGCAGCGTTTCAAAGACGTGTGCGACCGGATTGAAGGCGACGCGCAAATTACGGAGGCGGTGGTGGTGGACCAATCGCCGATTGGCAGGACGCCGCGATCGAACCCGGCAACCTATATGAAGGCATTCGATGGAATTCGAGAGGTGTTCGCGAGCACGCCGGACGCGAAGCGGCGCGGATTTTCGCCCGGACATTTTTCGTTCAATATTCCGGGCGGGCGCTGCGATCTGTGCGAGGGCGACGGAACGGTGACGGTGGAGATGCAATTTCTCGCCGACATAGAACTGATTTGCGATGAGTGCAAAGGGACGCGGTTCAAATCGTCCGTGCTGGAAGTGAAATTTCAAGAGAAGAACATCCACGAGGTGCTGCAGTTAACGGTGCGCGAGGCGATTGCGTTTTTTGAAGGCGTGCCAAAAGTGATTTCAAGGCTGAAAATTCTGGAGGAGGTCGGGCTCGGATATTTGCGGCTGGGACAATCCGCGACGACGCTCTCGGGTGGTGAGGCGCAACGCCTGAAGCTGGCAGCGCATCTCACGCAGCAGGACGTCACCGGTTTCCTTTACATTTTCGATGAGCCGACAACAGGGCTGCACTTCGATGACATTCAGAAATTGCTCGCGGCATTCCGCAAACTGTTGGAAGGCGGCGCTTCCGTGCTGGTGATCGAACACAACCTGGACATGATTAAGTCCGCCGATTGGGTGATTGATCTGGGGCCCGAAGGCGGAGACAAGGGCGGGCGCGTGGTCGCCACAGGAACGCCGGAGCAAGTGGCCCGGAACGCGCAGTCGCACACGGGGAAATACTTGGCGCGCATGCTGGCGAACGGCCACAAAAACAATTCCACAAATGGCGGCAAGGGCGCGAACGGGAAGAGCGGCGTATGACGCGAGCGGTTGCAACGGCGCTACTGTTGGCGGCCTTCGGGCTTGCCGCGGGAAATTGCGCGGCGCAGACAATTCTGCAACCGGATAAGACGCCGCAGCCGAAACCGATTGCAAATGATTCACGGTTGGCTGACGCGCAAAAGGCAGCCGACCAGGGCGACTACGCCCGCGTCGCTGCCTTGATGGGTGACTTTCTGAAGGACCATCCTGAAAATGCCGCTGCACATTTTCAACTTGCGTTTGCATATGGACAGTTGAAAAGGGCGGATGAATCCATCACTGAATATCGCCGCGCAACGGAGATTGACGCGAATTTTGCGGCGGCGCACTTGAACCTCGGATTGACGCTACTGGAACGAGGCGATAACGCGACAGCCGCCGCTTCTTTTTTGCGCGCCGCGGAATTGATGCCGGGGCAAGCGAAGCCGCGGTATCTCGCCGGCCTTTCACTTGAGCGCGCGGGGAAATTGGCGGAAGCGATCCAGCAATACGAGCAAGCGGGCGCAGCGGATGCAAGGAGCTACGATATTTATTTTCGCTGGGGGCTCACACTGATTCGCGTGGGACACGCGGCAGACGCGGAGGAACATTTGCGGCAAGCAATCGCGCTGCGGCCGGATTCCGCGCCTGCGCATCTCGCGCTCGCGGGCGCACTGCTCGATGAAAAAAAGAGCGAAGCCTCCGCGGCTGAGCTTGTGGAATACCTGAAGCACGCTCCGAATGACGCAAAGGCGCGATTGCAGCTCGCCCAAGCTCTGAATGATTCCGGCAAGCCGACGGAGGCGCTAGCCGAATTGGATCGCGCGGACGCGATTTCGCCGCCCGATGTGCCCCGCTTGATGACACGCGCCTCAATCCTGATTCCGCAGAAGGATTGGGACGGCGCGGCGCGGGCGCTGCTGGCTGCAACCGACATAGCACCGAATGACTCAGGATTGCATGCGGAACTTGGGCGAATCCTGCTTGAGAAACGTGAATTCGCGAGTGCGGAGCGGGAGCTGCGCCGTGCGCTATCAATTAACCCCGAGGAACCGGGCGCGCTCGGAAACTTGATTACCACGGTTTATCTTGCCGGGAATTATCCGGCCGCGCTGGAATTGCTGGACGTTCAGGAGAAGCGCGTGGCGCCGACGCCCATCATGTTATTTGTGCGCGCAACCTGCTACGATAAACTGCATAGAAATGCCGAAGCGGCCGCGGCGTACCAGAAATTTCTGGATGCCAACCAGGGCCGCGACGGCAAGGAAGAATTTCAGGCTCGCGAGCGGTTGAAGGTGCTGTTGCGGGAGCTACCCAAGAAGTAGGGCCACGATGTCGCGGCGATTCTCACAGATTCGCTTCCGGTTGCGTCGCAGTCTCACTTTGCAATTACTTCCCTGCTTTTTGTTCGCATCACTGGCGCTTCCTCCGCAGACGAGGGGGCCTAGCCCGCAAGATCTTCTGGCCCAGTACAAGGAAAGATTCGTTAAAGAGACCGATCCAGTCCACCGAGCGAAGGCGCTAACAAAACTGGGCGATGCGCAGGTGGCGGATTTCACGCGCCGCGCCACCGCGGATGATTTTGAGGGCGCGTTTGTTACGCTCAACGCGTACCGAGACGAAGTACGCTCCGTGTTTGACGGGCTGAAGGCAACCGGGAACGACGCCGAAAAAAAACCGGACGGGTTCAAGGAGCTGCAAATCCACCTCCGCAAAACGCTTTGGGAGCTGGATCGTGCCGCGTCGCTGGTGCCGACGGAGCGCCGGACGGAATTCCATGACATCCATGAGGAGCTGGACCGCATCCATAATGATTTGATTCACATGTTGTTTCCCCGCGAGCCCGGAATTAAGAAAGCCGGGGGGAAGTAGGAGGTTTTCTTATGCGCGCTAAAATTATCGCAAGCACATTGCTGCTGGCGGGCGTGATGATTGCCGCGTCCGGAATGTCCGGAGCACAGGCGAAGAAAGATTATCTTACCGAAGGAGAAGCAGACAAGATTCGCGACGCGGAAAATAATCTTTCGACCAAAATAAAATTGTATGTCGGCTTCGCGGACGACCGGTTGAGCAAGTTCAAATACACGCTGGCGCATCCGAATGCCGATAGGAACCGCGTGGATATTCTCAATGGCCTGATGAACGGGTATGGCGCGTGCATGGACGACGCAGCGGATTTAATTGACGTGGCAAAAGAAAGGCAGCAGGACATCCGCTCCGGACTGAAGGCGATCGCAACGAAGGGCAAGGAATTCCTAACCTATCTGCAGGAGATTTCCAAGACAGGAGCTGAATTGGAAAGCTATAAGATTACACTGGACGACGCGATCGAGGCGACGCAGGACGCAATCAGCGACGCAGAAAAAGCCACGAAGGAAATCAACGCGCCGGTGCGGAGAAAACAGTGAAGCAAATCGAGCGGCGCGGGAAGCGAGCCACGGGAAGCGCCGCGACTGTTACCGGCGGAGCGCGGCTGTTCCATCGCATGTACACGCGCCTCGGATGCCAGGGGCGTCCGCCGCACTTCAGCGTTGAATATTTTCCCTACGCAAATCTGGTGAACACGGTACGGCTGCGCGAAGACTCCGCGTATGTGCGTGTGTCTGATATTTTGCGCGACGCGCCGCTTCAAGTGATGGAGGCCGCAGCGGCGGTTCTGCTGAGCAGGCTTTACCGCCAGCGCGCGCCCCGCGAGTTGCTGGATCTTTACCGGCACTTTTCAACGGCGCGCGGCACTCACCGCAAGGTGCTGGCCATCCGAAGCAAGCGCGGCACGCGAGTGGCCGGCGGGCCAATGGGCGGGGCTCACAATCTCGCGCCGATGTTTTTGCGGTTGAACCGGAATTATTTCAGCGGGCGGCTGCACCGGCCGCGGCTCGGATGGAGCAAACTGAAATGGCGCGCGCAACTTGGATGCTTCGATCCGGGGCTGGATCAAATCGTGATCAACACGCGCCTTGACGGCGCAGGCGTGCCGGATTACGTGGTGGAATACGTGCTGTACCACGAGATGCTGCATGTGCGTCATCCCATCCGCGTGGCGAGCTGCGGCTTGCAGGCGCACAGCGCGGATTTCCGGCGCGCGGAGCGGCAATTCAAGGATTACGAGCGCGCGAGGAATTTTCTGGAGCGGATGTAAGAGGGATTTTTTCTTGCAGTGAAGCGGCAGTTATTTCTTGCCACTTTTCTGCCCTTTCTGTTCCAGTTTTTTCTGCAGCTCGTCGATGTGGTCCTCAATTTTCTTGCGTTCGGGCGCGTGGGGATAAAGCTTCAAATATTTTTGAAACGCAGCGATGGAATTGGCGACGTCGCCTTTTTTTTCATAAGCCTGCCCCATCAATTGCCACGGCAACGCGTAGGTGGGCACGGCCTTCGCTGCATCCTTGAAGCGGTCAATCGCGGCGTCGTACTTTCCTTGCTTCAAGTAAAATTGCCCGACCTCGACGTCTTTCTCTGCTTCGAGTGGGTTGAATGGCGCCAGTGGCTCGGCATCGCCGGGAAGCCCGGCGGACTTCGACGGCGGAGGCGGAGGCGACGAACCCAACCCGTCGGGCGTATTCCTCGAGGAAGATTCGCCAGCCGCGGGAGGCGCCGCCTGCCCATTCGATTGCGCGGGCGGCTGCGCAGGTGGCGGAGGAGGCGGCTTCGTCGGAAGCTGCGCCCGCGCTGCGCCTGCCGCGAGCGCAAGCGCCGCCGCGAAGGCGAGCGGCGCGATCCGTCTCCACCCGAAATGTGCGCGGACGAATGAGGCCATATTCCGGAAGCGTCTCCTGGATACCATTAGATTCGCTTTGCTATCATCAAGGTTGGCTTCCACCCTGCGCTGATTTTACTCCAAATTCCGGCGCGTGAACCCATGGACTTAGAACAGAAAGTCGCGAGCCTCCCCGCCGAACCCGGCGTGTACCTCTTCAAGGATGTGATGGGGAAGATTGTGTACGTGGGGATGTCCACCTCGCTGCGGAACCGCGTGAAATCTTATTTTGTTGACGCGCGGCGGCTGGACGCGAAAACCGGCTCGCTGGTGCGCGAAATCGCCGACTTCGATTACATCGTGGTGGATAACGAGCGCGAAGCGCTGGCGCTTGAAAATAATCTGATCAAACAGAACAAGCCGAAGTTCAACATCATGTTGCGGGACGACAAGACATACCCGTACATCCGTTACACGGCATTCGAGAAATTTCCGCGCGTGTATGTGACGCGCCGGCTAAAGAAAGATGGGTCGCTGTACTTCGGGCCGTATTTTCCGCACAGCTTGGCGCACCGGATCGTGCATTTTATTCACCGGCATTTCAAGGTGCCGTCGTGCACGGTGGATTTGCAGCGCGCGCACCCGCGGCCCTGCTTGCAATTTTACATTCACCGCTGCCTCGGGCCGTGCGTGCCGGGGTTGACAACCGACGAGCGCTACGCGGAAGCGGCACGGGACGTCCGCATATTTCTCGAAGGCCGCCGCGCGGAATTGGCTGCGAGCTTGACGGAGCGGATGGCGCGGGCGTCTGAAGCGGAAAAGTACGAGCAGGCGGCGTCATACCGCGACCTTTTGCGCACGGTGGAAGAGATTGAGGAGAAGCAGAAAGTTACCGCGGCTCAGGGCGACGACACGGACGTGCTGGCATGGTATGCGGAACCGCCGCAGGTGGCCGCGAACCTATTCCATTTGCGTGGCGGGCGCGTGGTGGACCGGCGCGATTTTTATTGGGAAGACCTCGACGATTTTGACGCCGCGGAATTCCTGCCTTCCCTGCTGAAACAACTTTATCTCGACGCGAGTTATTTGCCGCGCGTGATTCATGTGTCCATGGATTTCGAGGAACGCGAAGCATTGCAGGAACTATTGACAGAGCGCGCCGGGCACACCGTGGAAATTCTTACGCCGCAACGCGGGCCGAAGTTTGCGTTTCTCGAGCTGGTGGAGAAAAACGCGAAGCACTCGTTCGACCAAAGATTCCGCGTGCTGAAGCCGACGTCGAAATCAATTGCAGAGGCGCTGCAAAATGCGCTGAATCTTCCCGAGCCGCCAAGACGAATCGAGAGCTTCGATATTTCGCACATCCAAGGCTCGGATACCGTGGCCTCAATGGTCGTGTGGCAGGACGGGCGAATGCAAAAAGGGAACTATCGCAAATTCATCATTAAAAGTGTGCAAGGCGTGGACGACTTCGCTTCGATGCGCGAGACGGTCGAGAGGCGATACAAACGCTTGCAGGATGAGAAGAAGCCGCTGCCGAGTTTAATTCTGATTGACGGCGGCATCGGGCAATTGCACGCGGCGGCGCAGGCGCTTGAAAAACTCGAGATCATCAATCAGCCGGTGGCGAGCATCGCCAAGCGCGAGGAAATAATCTACGTGCTCGGGCAAGAGGATGAGCCGGTGATGCTGGAAAAGCATTCGCCGATTCTGCATCTCGTGCAGCAGATCCGCGACGAGACTCACCGCTTTGCCGTGGGATTCCACCGGCAGCGGCGCAGCGCGCGGATGGTTCACAGCGAGCTTACGGAAATTCCCGGCATCGGCGAGCGGACGGCGCAGAAATTATTGCGACGGTTCGGCAGTGTCGCGCGGGTGCGTGCGGCAAGCGAAGCGGAATTGGCGCGGATTGTGACAAAGCCTCAGGCGGCGCGAATCGCGGAACATTTTCAGGGGGGCAGAAGCAGAATTAGCATGTGAATGTTCATTTTTGAACAGCGCAGATGGCATAATTCTCGCATTTTGCGGGCACGATTGTCTCGCATCGGGTTGCAAGCGGTTGGTATGAGTGCTACAGTCGCAAATGGAGGGGTTTTATGGCGGAAAACGTAGGCGGTAAGATTAGTTATTTCCTGGTCGGCTTGGGCGTGGGCGCCCTGCTCGGCATCCTGTTTGCGCCGAAATCCGGCGAAGAGACCCGCGAATACTTGTCCAAGAAGGCCGAAGAGGGCAAGGAATACGCGCAACGCAAGGCGCGCGAGCTGAAAGAGCGCGCTGACGATTTGATCGAACGCGGCAAGGGAGTTGCCGGACGCCAGAAAGATTCTATCGCGGCGGCTGTTGAGGCCGGACGCGAAGCTTATCAACGGGAAAAGGCGAAAGCGCAGTAGTTAGTGAAAGAATTCAGGAAATTCAAGTGATGCCAACCTGGCCCGGATATTTCGTCGTCGTCACCGCGGTCGCATTTGTTCTGCAGACTGCAATTCTGGCTGCTATTTTCTTCCAGATGAAGCGGTCGAACGAGCAATTGATGCGCACGCTGAGGGATTTGCACGCGCGGATCACGCCGATCCTCACGCGCGTGGAGTCACTCGTAAGCGAGACGCAGCCGCGAATCGTTACGATGGTCGCAGACGCGTCGGAAGTTGTACACCTCGCGCGGAATCAAGCGCAGAAGGTGGACCGTATCCTGACGGAAACGCTGGACCGGATGCGCGTGCAGCTCATTCACGTGGATCAGATCCTGACCGGTGCGCTGGAGACAGTGGAAGAAACGGGCTCGGCATTTCGGCGCACGATGCTTGGGCCGATTCAGCAAGCCACCGCGTTTATTCGCGGGATTCGGAGCGGATTGGAAGTATTGCGGTCATTCCGCCGCCCGGCAGCCGAAGCTTCCGCGACTTCACCTGATTCTTCCGACGAGGGAATGTTTATCTAGAATTTCTGCGATTGTTTCCTCAAACGATCCAGCCTCCGCCTAGCACAACGTCATCCACATAAAACACGGCAGCCTGGCCAGGCGTGACGGCGCGCTGCGGCTCGTCAAATGTGATGCGGGCGCAATCGGGCGCGCCAGCGGCTTCGCGAACAGGTTCAATTGTGGCGCGCGCTGCGTCATGGCGATGACGGATTTTTACGTTTGCGACGACGGCGTTTTCGAGCTGCGCGACACTGATCCAATTCACATCGCGCACCTCAAATGTCGCGCAACGCAATTCGGCGTCATCGCCGACGACAACGCGCGCGTTGGCGCGGTCGAGCGAGACAACGTACATCGGCCGGCCCTTAGCGAAACCGAGTCCCTTGCGCTGGCCGACCGTGTACTTGTGCACGCCTTCGTGCGCGCCGATCACTTCGCCGCTGGTGGTTACGATTTCGCCTGCCTCCTCGGGCATCTCACTTCCCTGCTCGTGAAGATATTCCTCGATGAACTTCACATAGTTTCCCGAGGGCACGAAACAGATTTCCTGGCTTTCCGGCTTTTGCGCAACGGGAAGCTGCGCGGCGCTTGCAAGCGCGCGCACGTCGCCTTTCGTAAATTCGCCGAGCGGGAAATCGGTGCGGGCCATCTGCTCTTGCTTCAGGCCGAAAAGAAAGTAGGACTGGTCTTTGGTGTCGTCGGCGGCGCGGAGCAACTCGTAGCGGCACGTGGTTTTGTTGAAACGGATGCGCGCGTAATGGCCCGTGGCGAGCCGCTCGGCGCCAATCTGTCGTGCGGTCGCAATTAACTGATCAAACTTGACGTGATTGTTGCAAAACGTGCAAGGTATCGGCGTGCGCCCGCTGAGATAATCGTTCACGAACGGTTTAATGACGGTCTGCTCGAAGCGCTCCTCGAAGTTTACGACGTAGTGCGGGAAGCCGAGATGCTCCGCGACGCGTTTCGCGTCATAGACGTCGTCAATGCCGCAGCAGCGATGGCCGCCATGTCCGGCGGCGTCGAGCGCGGGCAGGCGGCGCTGATTCCAGAGCTGCATCGTGAGGCCGACGATGGGCTCGCCGCGATCGCGCAGAATTGCGGCGACCGTGGAACTATCCACGCCGCCACTCATGGCGACGGCGGTCAACTCCGGATTGTGACTCGTCTCGGGCACAGTAATTATGCTTCTGCAAAATCAATTCGGTGAATCCGACTCTGTAAATTCAAATCAGCAAATTCTATTTGAAATATTTCGCCGCTGGCCTAGCGCGCTACGGGCACCCGCTTCGTCTCAGGAGAAATTAAACGCAGCCGCGCGACTTCTCCCGGCAGAACGCTGAGCGCGAAATCCACATCGCCGTCGGTTGTGTGGCGCCCCAAACTGAATCGAAGGCTCGACCGCGCCTCCGACGCACAAAGTCCCACCGCGGTCAGCACATGCGATGGCGTCACCGCGCCCGACGAACACGCAGAGCCGCTAGAACATGCTAGGCCCTTCAAGTCGAGCGCAATCAAGAGGGACTCACTCGCGACGCCGGGAAACATAATGTTAGACGTATTCGGCACGCGCGGCGCTCCGGCTCCGTTGACGCGCGCTTCAGCGACCGCAGCGAGAACTCCATTTTCGAATCGGTCGCGCAGCCGCGAAACGCGCTCGGCATCCGCCGCAAGTTTCTCGCGCGCGATTTCCGCGGCGCGGCCAAGGCCCACAATGCCGGGGACATTTTCCGTGCCGGGGCGGCGGTCGCGTTCGTGATGGCCGCCGAAAAGCACCGGCTCGAGCGGCGTGCCCTTGCGAATGTAAAGCGCGCCCACTCCCTTCGGCCCATAAATTTTGTGGGCGGAGATGGAGAGCAGATCCACGCCGAGCTTGTTCACGTCCAGCGGAATTTTTCCGGCAGACTGCACGGCGTCCGCGTGAAACCAAACGTCGGCTTCCGAAGCGATGCGGCCGATTTCTTCGAGCGGCTGCAGCGTGCCTATTTCATTGTTCGCGTGCATAACGGTGATGAGCGCGGTTTCCGGACGGAGCGCACGGCGCACTTCGTCCGCGTCCAAAATTCCGTTGGCGCCAATCTGCAGAAACGTGACATCAACGCCGCGATTCGCCAGCGCTTGGCAAGAATTGAGCACAGCGCTGTGCTCGATCTGTGTCGTGATGACATGTTTTTTCTCGCCGGCGCGCGCCTCGCCAATCACGCCGAAAATCGCGAGGTTGTCGGATTCCGTTCCCCCGCTCGTAAAAGTGATTTCACTCGCCTGCGCCCCCAGAAGTGCGGCAACGCATTGGCGCGCACGCTCCACTGCCCCGCGCGTTTGTTGGCCGAACGCATGAATCGAACTGGCGTTGCCGAATTCCGCCGAGAAATATGGCAACATCGCCTCGAGGACTTCCGACTCGACGGGCGTGGTGGCGTTGTGGTCGAAGTAGACGCGGCGCATGATTTCGAGAGCGGAGATAGTGAGCGAATGATCCCGCTACTGACAGAATAGCCTGCCAGGAAAACTATGGTCAAGGAAACGCGGGATGTAAGAGTGGCTGAAGGCCAACGGCGGAGGGCTTGCAGATTGTTGGACTCAGGCCAAATATTCTGACAATGAGAATTGTTAGCCGGTGGTCACGCAAACTGGGTACTAGCCTCCGGTTTGGCAGTTTCCCAACCCTTAGGGGTTGTGAAACCGGAAAGCCGGGTCCTAGTACCACACTTTATCGCTTGCGGCGTTTCAAGGGCTTCCGGCGCTTCATTTGAGACTGCCCGGTCTCGGGGTTGCTCTTCTTGGGCTTATGCTTCGGCGATGGCGGGGCTGCGCCTGCCAGACCCAGCGCGGTCGGGTGTCTTGGCTCGTAGATGCCAAGCTGGCCGCCGCCGGGCATTTTAATCGCGGTCATGCGGCCGAACCGGGCTTCTGTAACAGGCCCGGTGAATTCGACGCCTTTGTGCGCAAGGTCTTTCATGGTGGCGTCAATGTTGTCGCACATTAAATAGAGTTCGTGGCGGGTCTCGCTTTCTTCGGGATGAACGCCGAGTTCCGCGGGCGGCAGCGCAAAAATCAGCCACCCGTGACCAACATCCACTGAAGGAAGCTTCAGCGTGTCGCGGAAGAAAGCGCGAACCTGGTCAGCGTCTCTCGTATAAATGAGCGCATGGACACCGTGGATCATGGCAACGCCTCTTAGTAAAAATCCAGAGTTGCAAATGCGTGACGAAATCTCTCACAATCACAAGATTCGTTCAACGGAAAGTTTTGCCGCGCAAATTGCGTATGGTATCTTAGTGGGGAAATTCGGGGACTCTCAAGACCCCTAAGTAGTCCGCGAAGTGTCGCGGCCCGTTTCCCTACCGTTGGGCGATTTGAATCTGGCTAAGTCAGCCGCTAGCGCGGATGCGCTGGACGTGTACCCGGACTATCGTCGCAGGAATCGAAAAGTAAACCGTGACGGGATAGCGGGTAATTTGTTTTAAGTAGGAAGGGTTCCAAACAAAAAGCTTTCATGCCCATCGAAATCTCCAATTCGGTGAAGCCCGATCTTGCCTCGTTGAAGATTGCCGACCACAAGCGCGAGGGCCGCTCGACGGGAAAATGGCTTGCGGCGCTGGTGGTGATTGGCGCGGCAGCGGCTGCCGTATATTGGGGCAGAAACTTCATCAAATCGCGCGCGCCGGAAGTGGAAGTGGCCGCGGCGGTCGCGCCGGCCAGCGCGCCGATGCCAGCGTTGTTGAATGCCACGGGCTATGTGACGCCGCGCCGCCGCGCGACAGTGGCCGCGAAAATTACCGGAAAAATTAAAGAGGTGTTCGTAGATGAAGGCGTGCACGTAAAGGAAGGACAGGTCCTTGCGACGCTTGATGACTCCGATTATCAAGTGTCATTGCGCTCGACGCAGGCGGACCGTGACGCAACAGCCGCGGCCGTTGCCGATTTGGAAGTGCAGCTCGGGAACGCAGAGCGAGAGTTGGTCCGGTCGAAGGGGCTGACGGAAGCGGGAGTACAAACGATACAGTCGCTCGACACCGCGCAAACTCTCGTGAACCGGCTGAAGGCGCAGATTGCGCAAGCAAAATCACAAATATTGGCCGCCGACGCGAAGATGTCAATCGACAAACAAAACATTGACAACTGTGTGGTGCGCTCGCCTTACACGGGAATCGTGGTGACGAAGGACGCGCAGCCGGGCGAGATGATCTCGCCGATGTCGGCGGGCGGCGGATTTACTCGCACGGGCATTTGCACCGTGGTGGACATGACCTCAAACGAGATCGAAGTGGACGTGAATGAGAATTACATCGCTCGCGTGAAACCGGGGCAGCGAGTTTCCGCGACGCTCGATGCGTATCCGGATTGGCAGATTCCTTCGCACGTGCGAACTGTGATCCCGACGGCGGACAGGCAGAAAGGGACCGTGAAAGTGCGCATCTCTTTCGACAAACTTGACGACCGCATTCTGCCGGACATGGGCGTAAAGGTGGCATTCCTGAGCGACGAACAGACGCCGGCGCAAAAATCCGCGGTGGTGGCGGTGATTCCGCAAACCGCAGTGAAAACCTCGGAGGGACAGAGCGCTGTGTTTCTATTTCATAACGGCGTTCTCGAGCGGCGCGCGATTCGAACCGGGAGAGATCGCGGCACGGATGTGGAAGTTCTTGCAGGGATTGCTCCGGGCGATCTCGTGGTGACCAAGGGGCTCGATAATTTGCAGGACGGCCTAAAGGTGAATCGAAAACAATAATGATGGCGAAAACAAAGACGATTAAAACAGCGAGGGTGAAATGGTCAGAGTAGACGGCAAAGGAAATGGAAGCAGCCTGATCACGGTCCGCAATCTTGGGAAGAATTACCATCGCGGGAGCGAGGAGATCCACGTCCTTTCGGCGCTGAATCTTGACGTGGACCAGGGCGATTTCGTCGCGTTCATGGGGCCGAGCGGCTCGGGCAAGACGACGCTGCTCAATTTGCTTGGCGGACTGGACGTGCCGTCAAACGGCAGCATCCGCGTGGCGGGCGACGAGATCTCAAATATGTCCGGCGGAAAGCTGACCACGTGGCGCGCGCGACACGTGGGATTCGTCTTCCAAACATTCAATCTGATTCCGGTGCTGAACGCGTTTCAGAATGTTGAGCTGCCGTTACTGCTTACCCGGCTGAGCAGCGCGGAACGCAGGAAACACGTCGAAGCCGCCCTGACGCTCGTTGGCCTTGCCGACAGGATGCGCCACTATCCGCGGCAACTTTCCGGCGGGCAGGAGCAGCGCGTCTCCATCGCGCGCGCGATTGTCACGGACCCGACATTTCTTCTGTGCGACGAGCCGACGGGCGACCTCGACCGCAAGAGCGCCGACGAAGTGCTCGATCTGCTGGACCGGCTGGTGAAGGAGCACAACAAAACGCTTCTGCTGGTGACGCACGATCCCGTGGCGGCGCAGCATGCGCCATACGTGCTGCATTTGAATAAGGGAGTGCTTGAGGAGGCGCAGGGGGCGGGAGGGCGCGCATGAAATATTTCCGGCTGCTCCGAGTGAGTCTATTCCGCAAGAAGATCCGGACGATTCTGACCATCGGATCATTCGCAGTTGCGATGTTGCTTTTTGGTTTGCTGGTGATCATTCGCCTGGCATTCAATCAGGGCGTGGAGGTTGCGGGCGCGGACCGGTTGATTGTGATGAACCGCGTCACGTTCGTGCAGCCGCTTCCGCTGGCCTATCGCAACCGAATAACGCCAATTCACGGGGTAAAAGCAGTTACATATGCAACGTGGTTCCAGGGAACCTATCAGGACGTGAAGAATTTCTTCCCGGAATTTGCGGTGGACGTGGATACCTGGCGGCAGATGTATCCTGAATTCATTGTTTCTGACTCGCAGTGGAAAGCGTTTGTCGATGACCGCGAAGGGGCAATCGTCGGCGAGGGAACCGCGAAGCGATTCGGCTGGAAGATTGGGGACAGAATTCCTTTTGTAGGAACCATTTTTCGCGGCGACTGGCAATTCAACATCCGTGGGATTTACAAGGGCTCGCGGCCCGCGGACGACACGTCGCAATTCTGGTTTCATTGGGATCGGTTGAACGAGTCCCTTGGCGCCGGGACCTACTGGAAGGATTCCCCCGGGTGGTACGTCGTAAAGCTGAATGATCCGGATGAGGCCGTCGGCGTTGTGAACAAAATTGACGAGACGTTTGCCAACTCTTCCTCGGAAACCAAGACGGATACGGAGTCAGCGTTTGCGGCATCCTTTGTAAAGCAGACGGGCAACATTGAATTAATTCTCATGGCGATCGGCGGCGTGGTTTTCTTCACGCTGCTGCTAGTGACAGGAAATACCATGGCGATTGCGGTGCGCGAGAGGACGCCCGAACTGGCAATCCTCAAAGCGCTGGGATACTCCAATCGCTTCCTACTTTTTTATGTTCTGGCGGAATCTGTTGCCATCGCCCTGATTGGCGGGTCGCTTGGGATTGGATTTGCCAAAATCATCACATTGGGCGGCAGTCCGGTTCCCTCGGTGTTGCCACTGTTTTATTTGCCGTTGAACCAAGTTCTATTTGGAATCCTCATCGCGATTGCGATTGGCGGCGTGGCGGGACTTCTTCCGGCGCTTTCGGCGAGCCGCTTGCGAGTTGTGGAAGCACTTCGGAAAATCTGACGGAGGAAACCGATCGTGGCGATACCTGTTATCTATAATCTGCGAAGCGTTCGCGTGCGATGGACCTCCTCCGTGGTCGCGGTGGTGGGCATCGCGGGGACAGTTGGAGTGTTTATTGCAATCCTGGCCATCGCAGTCGGCTTCCGCGCAACCCTGGTAGCCTCCGGCTCGCCATCTAACGCCCTGATTTTGCGCGCCGGATCCAACACGGAAATGGTCGGCGCCGTGATGCTGGACCAGGTCCACATCATCGAGGGCGTGCCGGGCATCATGCGAGATGCAAACGGGCCGCTCGTAAGCCCCGAAGTTGTGGTGATCGCGCCATTTCCATTGATCTCCACCGGGACGGATGCGAACGTGCAGGTTCGAGGGGTTTCGGGCAAAGCGCTGAGTGTGCGGCCATTCGTGCACATCGCGAGCGGCCGGTTTTTCACGCCCGGCCTCGATGAACTGGTTGTCGGCAAGAATGCGGTAAAAACTTATGCGGGTCTTGCTTTTGGCAACACGGTCAAATTGTCGGGCATTACCTGGAAGATAGTCGGCATTTTCGACGCAGGCGGAAGCGCATTTGATTCCGAAGTCTGGTGCGATGCGGCACTCCTGGATCAGGCGTACAACCGCGCGCCAAACGTCTATCAGTCGGTTACGGCGCGTTTGCCCTCGCCCGGCGATTTTCCAAAGTTCAAAGACAAGCTGACATCGGACCCACAATTAACGGTTTCCGTGGACCGCGAAATCGATTACTACTCGAAGCAATCCGAAGGGTTGACGAATTTTATTGTGATTATCGGGACCATGGTCGCGGTGGTGATGGGCATCGGCGCAATCTTCGGCGCGCTGAACACAATGTATTCCGCGGTGGCGGAGCGATCGCGCGAGATTGCCACGATGCGCGCGCTTGGGTTTGCCGCGGGCAGCGTTGTGTTTTCGTTCATGATCGAAGCAATGTTGATTTCTTTGATAGGAGGAGCCGTTGGATGTCTCGCTGTGTTGCCGCTGAACGGCTTCACGACAAGCACGCTCAATTTTCAGACATTTTCGTCACTCGCATTCGCGTTTCGCATTTCACCACTGCTTCTTGGGATCGGAATGATCTTCGCTTTGCTGATGGGAATCATCGGTGGGACCCCTCCGGCCATTCGCGCCGCGCGAAGGCCTATCACCACTGCGTTACGCGGTCTCTAACGCGCCTTGACTTCACCTGCGCGCTTGGATAGCGTGCCAAACAGCGCTACTTATTGAGTTAATGCTGATTCGCCACGGAGAACTACTCGCGTGCCCGGCCCTCTGCTGACCCTAACGACCGATTACGGAACGAGCGACCAACTGGTTGGCACGCTCAAGGGCGTAATCCTGAAAATTCAGCCCGAGGCGCAAATTATTGACATCAATCACAGCGTGGTTCCCTACGACGTGCTGGACGGCGCGCTGTGCATCGGCGCGGCTTATCGCTACTTCCCTTCCAAGACGGTGCATCTTGTGATCGTGGATCCGGGCGTTGGCTCTGAGCGGCGTCCGATTCTTGTCTCCGCGAACAGCCAGTACTTCATCGCGCCGGATAACGGAGTTCTCTCACTGATTTACGAGCGAGAAGATCCGGTCGTCGTGCGACACATTACTTCGGAACACTATTTTCAGCGTCCGGTAAGCCCGACTTTTCATGGGCGCGACATTTTCGCGCCCGTGGCGGCATGGCTGGCGAAGAATTGGCAGACGGATGCGTTTGGAGAAGAAATCGCCGATTTCACGCGATTCAGTTTGCCGCGTCCAAAGGCGCAGGACGGAATGATGCGCGGAGCGGTGCTGCGCGTGGACCACTTCGGCAACCTGATTACGAATTTTACCTTGGAAGACTTGCCGGAGGCAATGCAACAACCTGGCCCGGCGAGATTTGCAATCGCGGGAAAACCGGTGAAACAGTTTGTGGAAACATTCGCGAAAGGCGCAGCGGGAGAACCGGTTGCGCTCGTGGGATCAACGGGCTTTATCGAGATTGCCGTCAACAAGGGAAATGCCGCGCGCGTCTTGGGAGTGGGACGCGGCGCGGAAGTCGTGCTTCAAATCGCTTGATGCTGTTACAAGAAATGGAGCACCCGATGAGACAAAAGCTGACGCTGGGAATCCTGGTTGTTTGCGCGATTCTCATTGCAATCACATGGACCAGTGCGACGAGCCACGCGAAACCCGCAGCCCGGCCCGCCGGCACAGTTTGCAAAGGGTGATGGCTGCTTGCGCGCCGGCGTCGAAGGAGGCTGCCTTTCACTCACAACAACGGACAAGAAAAACACTTATTCGCTGCACTTTGACGCCAGCAACAAACCCAGCGCAGATACGATGATTCACTTTGAGGGGGCAACGATGGACGTGGACAGTTGCATGCAAGGGACGCCCGTGAAAGTGACGAAGTGGAACGCGTTGAAAATGAAGCGCCCCGCCGAATCAAAATGATCTGCCGGATGGAAAACAATTTGAAGGCTATCGCGTCAGGCCCAGAGTGATCAATTGAGACTGGATCTTCGGGTCGAGCCAGTCGCGCAGAGCGTCGCCCAAGAGATTGAATCCCAAAACAGCGGCCATGATTGCGAGCGCGGGGAAAATGACGAGGTGCGGCGCGCTGAAAAGATAATAGCTCGCGTCATTGAGCATCGCTCCCCAACTCGGCGCGGGCGCGAGCACACCAAGCCCAAGAAAACTCAGCGTGGATTCCGCAAGAATTGCTCCTGCCATTCCGATGGACATCTGGATCATTACCGGCTGGATGGCGTTGGGCATGATGTGCCGAAGCAATATGCGCGCGTGCGACGCTCCGAGCGATTTCGCGGCCATCACATAATCCAACTCCTTGGTTTTCAGCACCTGTGCACGCGCGAGGCGCGCGTATCCCGCCCACCCTGTAATAATCAGCGCGAGAATCACTTTGCCTATTCCGGGGCCGAGAGACGCCGCGAATGCGATGGCCAGAAGGATGCCGGGAAATGAGAGGAATGCATTCGTCAGCAGCGAATTGATGAACCGGTCGAGCCATCCGCCGAAGTAGCCTGCAAGCGCGCCGAACGCGACGCCGATGAGTGAGGCGCCGGCAACAACGGAAACCCCGACGAGCATCGAAATGCGCGCGCCGTAAATCACGCGCGACATTACGTCCCGGCCCAATTCGTCAGTGCCCATCCAATGGCCGGCGCTCGGGCCGAGCAAGCGGGCGGGCAAATCCTGCGCAACGGGATCGCGTGGAGCGATCCACGGCGCGAGGATGGCGATAAGAAATAGAAACAAAGTCAGCCCAAGACCGATGCGGCCCGCGAAGCTGTGCCGGAGAAACCCTCTCCACGTGCGCGATTGATCCGCGGGTGCAGTGATTGCGAGCGTGCTTGTGAAAGGCGCGGTCATGATAAGCGAATCCGGGGGTCAACCAGCGCGTAAGTAAAATCCGTGAGCAGGTTGACGATGACATAGGAGAGCGCAATCGCGAGGATGCATCCTTGCAACAGCGGGTAGTCGCGGGCTTGAATGGCCTGAACTGTAAGACGCCCGATTCCCGGCCATGCAAAAATCGACTCCGTGACAATCGTGCCCGCCAAAAGTGCGCCAAATTGTAATCCGAGAACGGTGAGGATTGGTACAAGCGCGTTTGGGAACGCGTGGCGATAAAGGACGGCGCGCTCGGAGAGTCCCTTCGCGCGAGCGGTGCGAACGTAATCTCCGGAGAGTTCTTCAATCATCGCGCCGCGGACCATGCGCGTCATGATCGCGGCGAGCGCCGCGCCGAGCGTCGCCGCGGGCAAAATGAGATGCGGGATTCCTCCGCGCCCCGAGACGGGCAACCATCCGAAGCCGATCGAGAAAACGAGAATAAGGACGGGGCCCAGGGCAAAATTTGGCACGGAGAGTCCGAGTAGCGTTAACGCTCCAATCGCGCGGTCGGCGGAGCGCCCTTTGCGGCGCGCGGCGGCGATTCCCGCTGGAATTGCGATGGCAGCGCAAACGAGCATTGCCGCCAAGGCGAGTTCAAGTGTTGCGGGATAGCGCTGGACGACCATTGGAAGCACGGGCGATTGAAAGCGAAATGACCTGCCCCAGTCGCCGCGGATGAGTCCGTAAAGGTAGCGCACGTATTGCGTGTGCAGGGGCAGATCGAGGCCGAGCGAATGGCGAAGCAGAGCAAGGTCCTCAGTGCGTGCGTCCTCGCCGAGCATTTGTTGCACGGGATCGCCGGGCACGATGTGCGCCAGAAGAAAAACCATCGTGAGGACCAACCAAACGGCGGGAAGAGTGATAGCGATGCGGCGCGTCGCGCGGTTCAGCGCATTGAATCCGCGCGCGTAGTTCATTGGCGGCGGCCGCCTGCCGTTTTTTCCGCGGAACGCGCAGGACCGGATTGCTTGACTCCACCGCTTGAAGATTCTTCTTCGGCTGCTGACGACTTCGCAGCAGCGCCGGGCAACTTTCGAACTTTCAGCCGCGCGATGCGCCGGCGATCCATCTCGAAAACGGTGAAGCGATGATCCTCAAAGTCGAATGTCTCGCCCCCCTTAGGAATGATACCGAGTTGCGCCAGCGCGAATCCGCCAAGCGTTGAGTACGCGGGATCATCCGGCAAGGCAATCTGGTATTGCAGCTCAAAATCGCGGACGTTGAGCGACGCGTCAAAAACCATCGCGCCGTCGGCAAGCGTGAGCGGTCGCTCGACCAAATCGAATTCGTCGTGAATTTCTCCGACGACTTGCTCGACCACGTCTTCGAGCGTGACGAGGCCGAGGATGCTGCCGAATTCGTCCACCACCAACGCCATCCCGATGCCGCGCGCGCGGAATTCCGTGAGAAGTTCACCGGCCGGCTTGCCCTCCGGCATGATGAGTAGCTCTCGCACAAACCGGCGCAGGTCAAACGGAAGCTGAATTCTATGCTGCTCCGCGCGGCGCTCGCGTTCCAGCAGGACGCCGAATAAATCCTTGATATGCACAAACCCCAGCGCGTGGTCGAGCGTGCCCTGATAAACCGGGATGCGACTCCGCTGCGTGCGCGCAAAAAGTTGCAGCGTTTCGTCGAGCGTGGCTTCGACGGGCAGCGCGTGAACGTCCGGGCGCGGCACCATGATTTCGCGGACCTGGAGCTGGCCGAGTTCGAGCGCGCTCTGGACGTAGCGCTCTTCGGTGGCGGCCAACAATCCGCGCTCGCGCGCCTGTTGAATCAGGATGAGCAGCTCTTCGGCCGAGTGCACCATGGTGTGGCTCAGCCGGGGAGAAACCCCGAGCGCGCGGAGCACGACGCGCGACATTCCATCGAGAAGAGAAATCGCGGGGCGCAGCGCGCCGAGATACCATTGAAATGGCCGCGCGATAAGCAGCGCGACTCTTTCCGCATGGCTGAGGCTGAGGCCTTTCGGCACCAATTCGCCGAGCACGACGTGAAACATTGTGAGGAGAAGATATGCGAGGCCGAGTGCGACGCCGTGCGCGACGAGCACGGCGCTCTTTCCGGGCATCCACCACAACACCGGCTCGATTGCGCGAGAGATGGTGATCTCGCCGAGGAAGCCGAGACCGAGCGTTGTCAGCGTCATGCCAACTTGCACGCCGGATACGACGGTCTCCAAACGGGACACGAGATCCTGAACGATGCGCGCGCGCGCGTTGCCACGCTTGATGAGTTGGCGCAAGCGCGATTGTCGGACGGCGACGAGAGAAAACTCGACCGCTGCAAAAAAAGCGTTGATGCAGATCAGCGCCAGGACGGCGAGAAGGCGAACCAGAATCACCCGGCGATTCTAACAGCCATGCGGCGCCGACCCCAATAGGGCATTTGCAACTTCATTGCTTGCCGCGGTGCATGACACGCAATAGACTCACGCTGCAATTTGATGGGCCTGACTGCTATCAATTATTGAGTGTGAGAGGTGCGATTTTGCGGCGAGCGATTCGTTACATATTGGTGGCGCTTGTGCTGGTCCTATTCGGATCGGCGGGAACGGCCTGGTGGCTCGTGCACCGATCACTTCCGCAGGTGGATGGAACCATCCAGCTCGCGGGACTCAAGGGCGAGGTGATCATCCGGCGCGATGCGCTCGGAGTACCGCACATCGCCGCGCAATCGCAGGAGGATCTATTCATCGCGCAGGGCTATGTAATGGCTCAGGATCGGCTGTGGCAGATGGATGTGGTGCGTCGCGCTGCCGCGGGCAGATTGGCAGAAATTGTGGGCCCGCTTGGTGTCAATCTGGATCGCAATTTCCGCATGCTGGGGCTTGCGCAGGCAGCTGACCGAGATGCCACTCTGCTCGACGCAGATGAGCGCAAGATACTGGAGGCCTACGCGCGCGGCGTAAATCTCTACATTGATGGACATCGAAACCGGCTCCCCATCGAATTCACGCTCCTGCGTTACGAACCTGATCCATGGCGGCCTGCTGACACGCTGCTCGTGGTCGGCTACATGTATCAAACGCTGACAAGCACGTGGCGCGCGGAACTTGCGCGTTTGGATGCGAGCAACCGCCTGGGAAAGGAACGCGCTGCGTTTGCCTTCAATGACGATTCACCGTACCAGCACCCGATTGTAGGAGTGAGCGCACCTCCCGCCAAAAAAGCTTCGCGCCCCGTTGCGCGCGCAATTCAAAGCGTGGCTCCAGCGTCTTCCGCACAAACGCCTTTTGTGCAGTCCGGGGAAATTGATTCGACTAATTCACCGCCCGGCGCAAATGATTGGAACGGCGCAAAAGGAATTCTTGATGAATTTGACGGCGAGGTACGCGCGGTATTCGGGAGCAACAATTGGGTTGTGGATGGCTCGCACACCGCGTCCGGCAAACCACTCCTCGCAAATGACACGCACCTTGCTTTCGGCGTCCCGGACATCTGGTACATGATTCACCTGACGGTCGGCGATTGGAACGCCGATGGGTTCACGCTTCCCGGCGCGCCCGGGATTGTGATTGGCCACAACAACTCCATCGCGTGGGGATTCACAAACGACGGCGCGGACGTGCAAGACCTGTACGAGGAGACTTTCAACCCCGCGGACTACACGCAGTATCGCGTGAACGGGCAATGGACCCCGGCGCAGGTCCGGCACGAGAATATCCTTATCAAGGGAGAATCCCCTGTTCCTCTGACCGTAAGGGTGACGAGGCACGGGCCGGTTGTTTCGCCGCAGGGCAACAAAGGGTACGCGTTGCGATGGACGGCGACCGAACCGGGGGGCCTTGCACACAGCTATTTCAAGATTCAATTTGCGAATAACTGGCAGGAGTTCCGTGAAAATCTTCGCGATGCCTTCGGGCCGGGGCAAAACATAGTTTACGCGGACAAGGCGGGCCACATCGGATTCATCGTGGCCGCAAAAATTCCAATTCGCAATTGCGCTGAATGGCCGCCCGCGGGCTCGCCGCTCCCCGAGAATTTTCCTTGCGGCGCCGCGCCCATGCCCGGGGAGAATGGCGAATACGAATGGCGGGGCTACATTCCATTTGATGAATTGCCGCAAGTGCTCGACCCGCCCGGAGGAATTATCGCAACGGCGAATTCGCAAGTTGCAGGCCACGGGTATCCATATTACTTATCGGCGTTTCTTGCGCCCCCGTGGCGCACGGACCGAATCTATCAGCTACTTTCACAGCCGAAGAAATTCGCTCCGGCGGATTTTGCGGCGATTCAAGCAGATGCCACACAAGAATTTAACTTAATTCTTGCGAAAGCTCTGGTCAAGGCCACAACAAACGCAAAACCACTGGAAGAACGCGCTTCTAAATTGATTGGCATGCTGTCGAATTGGGACGGCCGCATGACGCCCGACTCAATTGAGGCAACATTTTTGGATCAGGTTGCGCTGGCGTTCGGTCACAATTTATTGCAGCCGTATTTCGGCCCGGCAACTACCAACGGCGGCGAGATTTTTATGGAGCGAATCTTACGCGAGCGCCCCGCCATTTGGCTCCCCCCGAATTTCAATAACTATGACGAACTGCTGATGGCCAGCGCCGACAGCGCCGTTGGTGAGCTTACAACCTCGATGAAGACTTCTGATATTTCTGCATGGCGATGGGGAGACCGCAATAAAGTTTTCATGGCGCACCCGCTCGGTCAATCTGGCGCATTCGCAAGAATTTTCAGCCTTGGCCCGAGCGAGCATTCGGGCGGGCCGGGTTGCATTAACGCGACAGGACGCAGCGAAGGCCCGTCCATGCGGCTTGTCGCGGACCTTTCCGATTGGGACAAATCCTTCATGGAAATCACCACGGGCGAATCCGGCCAACTGGGCAGCGAACATTATTCCGACCAATACCCTTCGTGGCTTGCGGGCAAGCCGCTGTCCGCACCATTCAGTGACGCCGCGGTGCAGCGTGCTACTGTTCACACTATGCGCCTGCAGCCTGTGGGCCATTAAGGAAAATGCCCGAGGCGCCTGAAGTGGAAGCCGTCGCGCGGGCTCTGCGCCCGATCGTTGCCGGGCAAACCATTCGCGCGTGCAAAGTAATTCACCGCATTGCTGTCCAGCCGCAGGTCCCCTCTCTTCTCGAAAAGGTTTTGCGAGGCGCGCGAATTCTTGGCGTTGAGCGGCATGGGAAATACCTCGTGCTCCGGCTGAATCGCGGCGCGCTGGTGCTCCATTTCCGACTGGACGGCCAATTGATCTGGTTTGATGGCGCGATTACGCGCGGCGTTCATGTTGACGTGCTCTTACAATTCGATCGTGGCGCGCTCGGATTTGCGGATCGCCGCCATTTTGGCCGTCTGTATTGGTACGCAGATATTGAAGCTGTACATGGCATTCGCGCACTTGGCGTTGATGTGTTCTCCAAAGCTCTTAGTATCAGCGAGCTCTCTGAAATTCTTCGCAATTCAAGGCGCTCGCTGAAAGTTCTGCTAATGGATCAGAAGAAGATCGCAGGGCTTGGGAACATTTATTCCAACGAAGCGCTGTGGCATGCGCGGCTCGACCCGCGCCGGCGTACAGACCGCGCAACGCCAGCAGAATCGCGCGGTCTGCATAAGGCCATTGTTTCCACGGTAAAGCGTGCCTTAGAATGCTGTTGCAGTCCGGCGCCCGACTTTCGTGATGCTTCGTGGTGGTTCCAGGAACTTGAGCGCATCCTGAGCGTTTACGGGCTCGAAGGCAAGCCGTGCCGGAGATGTGGGAACCGAATTCGACGCATCGAGCAGGGCGGTCGTTCGGCTTTCTTTTGCCCGCACTGCCAAAGGTAGAGACCGCTTGAACCCAAACGCCGCCAAGAAGCCTGAGCCGCCGAAGAAGCCGGAATTTGAGCGGTCGCTCGCGCGCCTGGAAGAGATCGTCCGCAAACTGGAAAACACGAATCTTTCGCTCGACGACGCCATGAAATTGTTTGAGGAAGGCGTGGCGCTCTCGCGCGATTGCCAGAAGCAGCTGGAGCAGGCCGAGGGACGCGTCGAGATCCTGATGAAGAAGGCCGGCGGCGAAATGGCCGCGGAACCATTCGAGCCCGGCGCGGATGACGAGAGCTGATGCGCGCGAGCCGCAAAGAAATATGCCTGCATCCACCAGCCCGATGAAGTACCCCGCATTCTTTGAAGAGAATCACGGAATCATCGAATCCGCGCTGGACCGGCTTTTACCCGCGGCGGATGCGCGGCCTTCGACGATTCACCAAGCGATGCGTTACAGCGTGTTCGCCGGAGGCAAGCGTCTCAGGCCGATGCTTTGTGTGGAGGCTTCGCGCGTATTTTCAATGGAAATTAGCGCCGCGCTTGAGGCGGGATGCGCTCTCGAATTCATTCACAGCTATTCGCTGATTCATGACGACCTGCCCGCGCTTGATAATGACGATCTTCGCCGCGGCAAACCGACGTGCCACAAAAAGTTCAATGAAGCGACGGCAATTCTTGCGGGCGACGGTTTGCTCACACTTGCTTTTGAAACGCTGTCAAAAGTTTCGCTCGATCCGGCGCGGCGCGTGGAGGTAATCCGCGAAGTGGCGACAGCCGCGGGCACGCGCGACGGAATGGTCGGCGGACAAGTGGCGGACATTGAAGCGGAGCGCAAGCCTGTAAACGAAGAATCGCTCGCGTACATCCATCGCTCGAAGACGGCGGCGCTGATCCGCGCGTCGGTAGTTGCGGGAGCGATCTGTGGCGGCGCGAATGCTGAAGACGTTGCGCGTCTGCGATTTTTCGGCGAAAACATTGGCTGGGCGTTTCAAGTGGTGGACGATATTCTCGATGTGGAAGAGTCCTCCGCCGTGCTGGGCAAAACAGCAGGCAAGGATCAAGCTCAGCAGAAAGCGACCTACCCCGCGCTCTTCGGGTTGGCGAAGTCACACGCGTTTGCGAAGGAACTGGCCGGGCGCGCGCTGGGCGAAATCGCGCAATATGGCGACCGCGCCCCGCGCTTGCGGGAGCTCGCGGAGTTTCTTGTTTTACGCCGCGCTTGAAATAGCCGAACCGCTCGTCTTCGCGGGCGACACCATGCCGCTGAAAACTTCCAAACAAAAAACGGAGAAAACCCGGCTGGACATCCTGCTCTTGGAGCGCGGGCTTGCAGAGACACGCCAGAAGGCACAGGCGATGTTGCTGGCCGGCGAGGTACGAGTAAACGGCCAGCGCGCGGACAAGGCGGGTGCGCGCGTGAGCGTGGATGCCCTGGTTGAAGTGGTTGGCGAACGCCCGCGTTATGCGAGCCGCGGAGGAATCAAACTCGAAGGAGCGCTTCAAGATTTCGGCGTGAGTGCGATAGGCAAGGTCTGCCTCGACGTTGGATCATCAACCGGAGGGTTTACGGATTGCCTGCTTCAGAATGGCGCTGCGCGCGTTTACGCCCTGGATGTTTCGCCGGAGCAATTAGCGTGGAAGCTGCAACAGGACGCACGCGTAATTCAAATTCATCGAAATGCGCGAGAGGTTTCTCGTGATGACCTGCCTGAGAGTCCGCAACTCATCACCATTGATGTTTCATTCATCTCTGTGACGAAAGTCTTGCCCGCGGTTGCGAGCGTGGCAGGCCCGGGCGCGGAATTCCTGATTCTCGTTAAGCCACAATTTGAGCTGGACCGCGGCGACGTTGGAAAAGGCGGCGTCGTTCGTGACGCGAGGCTGCACGAACGCGCGGTGGAACGCGTACGCGCGGCGGCGCTGGCAGTTGGGCTTACTGTGGAGGGCGTCAGGGCAAGCCAACTGACGGGCGCTGAGGGCAATCAGGAGTTTTTTGTTTACGCGCGGCGGTCATGAGCAATTTGGCAAGCCGGGCTGTGCGCCAGATTTCCTGCCAGACTGTCCGTCGGGCAAGCCGCTAGAGTACAATTCCGCCTGCCATGCATAAGACTGTAGGAATCGTTTCCCGGCCAAGGCAAGCGGAGATCGCCTCCGTCGCGCCAAAGCTTATAGAGTGGCTCGAAGCGCGGGGCCTCGCGGTGCTCTATGACCGCGAAACGGGCTCGTGCTTGGCAAACGCCGGCCGCGAACGTTCGCGGGAGGAACTTGCAGGCGCTGTGGATCTGCTCATCGTTTTGGGCGGCGATGGCACTCTGCTTTCCGCCGCACGCTCGCTCGGCAACCACCCGGTTCCGATACTTCCGGTGAACCTCGGCGGCCTCGGTTTCCTTACCAGCGTCACACTTCCCGACCTTTATCCTATTCTTGAAGAGGTGCTTGCCGGACACAGCCGCGTGAGCGAGCGAACGCTGTTGGACACGCAGGTATTGCGCGAGGATAAAGTCGTTGGTCGTCATCTCGCTCTTAACGACGCCGTTCTGAACAAGGGCGCGCTGGCGCGGATCATTGACTTGAAGCTGCACGTGGACGGCGATTACGTTTGCAGCTACAAAGCCGATGGCTTAATCCTTTCAACGCCAACAGGCTCGACAGCGTATTCGCTGGCTGCGGGAGGGCCGATTGTCTACCCGAAGGTTGCCGCATTTGTGGTCACGCCGATCTGTCCGCACACGTTGACCAATCGTCCGCTGGTGATTCCGGACACTTCCCACGTCGAGATCAGCTTCAGAGCCGGCGATGAGGCGGTGTTTCTGACGATTGACGGCCAAGTAGGCGTTGAGCTCCACCGCGCCGACAAAATCTCAATTACCAAGGCTACGCACCCAATGCGGCTGGTGCGGCCCACGCGGAAGACTTACTTTGAGATCCTGCGCAGTAAATTGAAATGGGGAGAGCGGTAGCCACCGCCGCCACTTTTACCGGTGCCCCACCTTCTGCCCCAATTGCCGCAAACTTTCCTGCTAACCTTTTCCGGTCAGTAGACGTCCTACTTAGATGTAGGTAGAATCCCTACGTACTGAACTTCTGGAACCAAACCTATGACACCACCGAAAAATCGATACAGAGATCAACTCGAAATCCTGCAGGGCACGCTGGACATGCTGATTCTTCAGACGCTGCAATGGGGGCCGCGGCACGGCTACGCCCTTAGCAAATCCATACGAACTCAATCCGGTGAAATGTTGAAAGTGGATACCGGCTCCCTTTACCCGGCGCTGCACCGGCTTGAGCGCAAGGGCTGGGTGGCGGCGGAATGGAAGAGCTCGGAGATTGGCCCGCGCCTGCGCGTTTACCGGCTGACTCGCTCCGGCAGGAAGCAATTGGTTACGGAACGGTCACGCTGGGAACGGCTGACGGAGGCGGTCGCTGGGATCCTGAATCCGGCGAAAAAGGAGAGCGAATCATGAGATTTCCTTTTTGGAAGAAAGACCGCGAAAAGGAGTTGAATGAGGAAATCCAAGGACACCTGACATTGGCCGCGCGCGAGGAGATGGAGCAAGGCAAAGCTCACAAGGATGCAGCGTTCGCTGCGCGCCGCGAATTGGGGAATGAAGGCAGGGTCCGCGAACTCACGCGCGAAATGTGGGGCTGGCGCTGGCTGGAAAACTTTGCGCAAGACGTCCGCTACGGTTTGCGCCTGCTCGGAAAAAATCCCGGCTTCACAGCTGTCGCCGTTCTCACCCTCGCGCTCGGCATCGGTGCGAACACCGCCATCTTCAGCTTAGTCGATGCAGTCATGCTGAAAATGTTGCCGGTCCAAAAACCTGAAGAGCTATTGGTCATCGGCATTCGTTCGCCAAAGTCGACTGGCGATCCTGACCAAGGTTTCACCAATCCCATATGGGAACAATTTCGTGACCAGCAGGACGTTTTCTCCGGAGTCTTTGCTTGGTCGCAGTTTCGATTCGACCTCGCTCAAGGCGGCGAATCGCACATTGTAAATGGTCTAACCGTCAGTGGAGATTACTTCAACACGCTCGGTGTGCACCCTGCCGCAGGCCGGCTCATTGTAGAGAGCGACGACAAACGCGGCTGTTCCGGTTCCGTTGTTCTCGGTTACGGTTTCTGGCAGGAACATTTTGGCGGCACGCAAAGCGCCGTCGGTAGCATGCTCAGTTTGTCCGGCCATCCATTTCAAGTGATCGGCGTCGCTGCTCCGGGATTTTTCGGCGTGGATGTCGGACAAAAGTTTGACGTAGCCGTTCCGATCTGCGCCGAAGCGATCCTTCGTGGCAGCAACTCAGCGCTAAACGAACGAGCTGCGTGGTGGCTGAGCATCGTTGGCCGGCCTAAATCTGGAATTAGTTCGGAGCAAGTTTCCCCACGACTCGAAGTGATCTCTCCACAAGTTTTTGCCCCCGTGGTTCCGCAAAGCTGGAAACTCGAATCGCAAAAGAATTTCCTGGGAGGCATCCTGGTCGCTAGCCCGGCAGGAAAAGGTTTATCCGAAGTTCGCCGCGCATACCGTCAACCTCTTAAAATGTTGATGGCCGTCGTCGGACTCGTGCTTCTGATTGCTTGCGCGAACATCGCAAGCCTGATGCTGGCGCGCGCCGCCACACGACAAAAAGAAATTTCCGTTCGATTGGCCATCGGCGCTTCGCGCTTCCGATTGATTCGCCAGTTGCTCACCGAGTGCGTGCTTCTCTCGACTGCGGGAGCGATCGTGGGCGTTCTTTTCGCGCGCTGGGGTTGCCTAATTCTCGTTCGATTTATTTCCTCACCGCGAAATCCGATTTTTCTTCAGTTCACGGTTGACGGCCGCATCCTCGGATTCACTGCCGCGATCGCGGTCCTGACAGGCATCCTATTTGGAATCTTGCCCGCGCTTCGTTCCACTCGAGTTTCCCTGGCATCCGCGATGAAGGGTGGTCAGCAAGATGAGACTCCGGGTCGGGCGCACTTTCGTCCAGGCCGCTGGATTGTGGCGTGCCAAGTGGCGCTGTCACTCGTCTTGCTGATTGTTGCTGGACTTTTTCTGCGAAGCTTCAACAACCTGCTCACGCTGGACACCGGGTTTGACCGCAGTAATGTCATGATGATTGTTGCCAACGCTCACAACACCAATCTCTCCCCGGAGCAACGTGAAACGTTGTGGCGTCAGGCACTTCAGCGCCTGCAGAGTCTGCCCGGAGTTGTTTCGGCAAGTGAATCGGTGATCACTCCGATTAGCGGAGTCGGTTGGAACAGTTTTTTCCACCGGCATACGGGCGCCAGCCCGGTTGGCAGAAACGCCATGGCGAATATTAACTCCGTGTCGCCGGAGTATTTCGCCACTATACGTTCTCCAATTCGCGTAGGGCGTGCATTCAACATTACTGATGGTGCCAGCGCGCCTCTCGTCGGCGTTATCAACGAGACGATGGCGCATCGTTTCTTCGGCAACACCGATCCAATCGGACAGTATGTTTACATTGACCAGATGTCGGGAACGGCTGGGCCACTAATTCAAATTATTGGAATTGTTGTAGACGCAAAATATCGCACCCTTCGCGAAACAACGCCGGCCACAATGTACTTCCCCATCGCTCAGCTGACTGACCCACAAGTTCAGCGCATGACGGAACAACCTTCGTTCGAGATACGCACCGCCACGCCACCTGGAACAATCACTCGGTCAGCCGAGGCAGTCTTTACGTCCTTGAATGGATCAATTTCAATGACCTTCCGTACCCTAGAGGAACAGGTGAATGATTCACTTCGGCAGGACCAACTGCTCGCCACTCTCTCCGGATTTTTCGGTGGACTCGCGTTACTGCTCGCGGTGATCGGCCTGTACGGAGTACTCACCTACATGGTCACGCAGCGCCGAAAGGAAATCGGCATCCGCATGGCTCTCGGCGCCGGAAAAGGTTCCATCTTAGGACTTATCATGCGCGACGTTTCGGTTCTACTCCTGGCCGGTTTGACAGCGGGAGTCGGAATTTCACTGTGGGCTGCGCGCCTTATGCAAAAAATGCTCTTTCAACTGAACGCCCGCGATGCGACAACAATTTTGCTGGCCGCGGCAATGCTGACAGTCGTTGCGCTACTTGCGGGCTACCTTCCGGCACGCCGTGCAGCGAGTCTTAACCCGAACGCAATTCTTCGTGATGAGTAGCTGAATCCAACTCCGATTGGGGGGCGTCACTCGCCGCGCATCATGTGCGCGCGGGTCTCACGCTTTCGGATTACGCGAAAACGCTTTCCTTCGACCATCACTTCTGCGCCTCGCGTGCGGGAATTGTAATTGGACGCCATCGAAGCGCCGTAGGCGCCCGCGCCCCAGAGCGCAAGTACGTCGCCGGCTTTCACTTCATTGAGAGGCCAGGCATCGTGGAATTCATCGCCGGTTTCGCAAACTGGGCCGACGATTGCTACTTTTTTCATTTTGCCTCCGGAGCGCTTTTCAACCGCCGTGATCGGGTGAACGGCTCCGTAGAGCGCAGGGCGCATGAAATCGTTCATCGCAGCGTCCACAACGACAAACATCTTTCCGCGAGTCTCCTTGGTGTAAAGCACGCGCATCAGGAGTACTCCTGCTGCCGCCACAATCGAACGGCCCGGCTCGACTAATAGGTGACAACCAAGCCCACGCGTTTTATCGGCAAGCGCTCGCGCATACGCCGCGTAAGAGGGAGGACGCTCGTTTGTGTAACGGACTCCAAGCCCGCCGCCGATATCCAAGTAGTGCAGGTACACTCCTGCGCTTGCCAAATCTCGGACATAGTCTGTGAGCCGTCCGAGGGCCTGTCGATAAGGCGTGAGACTCAAGACCTGCGATCCGACGTGAGCGCTGATTCCCTGCCAGGCGATCCACTTTGAATGGCGATGCGCGAGATACATGTGCCGCGCCTGCTGCCAATCAACGCCGAATTTATGATGCCGCCGGCCTGTGGCAATGTGCGGGTGCGCGCCGGCCTCCACGTCTGGGTTCACTCGAATGGATGCGGGCGCGCGTTTGCGATGACGCGAGGCCTCACTCTCCAAGAGGTCCAGTTCCGCAGGCGATTCAAGATTGAATATCAATACTCCCGAACGCAAGGCTTCGGAGATCTCCTCGCGCGTTTTGCCCACCCCAGAGAAAACGGCGCGTTTTGCGGGGACGCCAGCCCGCCGCAAGCGCTCGAGTTCGCCACCGCTCACGATGTCAAAATAACTTCCCAGATTTGCAAGCACGCGCAGCAAGCTCAGATTGGAATTCGCTTTCATGGCATAACAGATCGAGTGCGGCATTTTCCCGAGCGCGCGTGTTAGCGCGCGGTCCAGACCTAGAAAAGTGCCCTCAACGGCGTTTTGACTATAAACGTATACGGGTGTGCCAACTTGCTCTGCAATCTTGATAAGCGGAACTCCTTCGCAGAAGGCGCGCCCTGCGTGACGCGAAAAACCGGGATTGAATGTGGCGGGATCGGTGGCGCGGGTCATACCGGCTTTACTTTGATCACGACGAGAGTCCGGTCGTCGGAAAGCGGCGCGTTCACGGTGAATTTTTCGACTTCCGCCAGCAACCGATCCGCGATCTCGCCTGCGGATTGATCGTGGCTCGCCGCAATCGCATCTTTCAAGCGGTCCGTTCCAAAGAACTGACCGTCGGGGCTCGAGCTTTCCGCAAGACCGTCGGAGTGAAAAACCAAGACGTCTCCCTGAACAAGGGTGAATCCGGTTTCGTCGTAGCTGACATCTTCATAGAGGCCGAGTGGAAAACCGGAAAGGTCGATCCTGTCGCAGCGGCCATCTTTCCACAGCAGGGGCTGCGACTGCCCCGCGTTGGCCACCCGCAATTTCTGGCGACCCTTTTGCCAGGTGGCGAAACACATGGTCATGTAACGGGCTTCAATGCGCCGCTCGCAAATGAGCTGATTCAATTGGCGCAATAATTCCGCGGGCTGAAGCTTTTGCGCCGCAACGCTGCGCAACATCCCCGTCGCAACGGCTCCGTACAGCGCCGCCGCCGACCCCTTCCCGCTGACGTCACCAAGCGCGATGCCAAGCTGTTGCGGGCCGTAGCGCAGAAAATCGTAGAGGTCGCCACACACCTCACGCGCCGAACGGATTCGTGCCGCAATGTCGAGACCGTAGTCTTCCTGCGGCACGGGCCGCAACAGCGCGCCCTGCATGCGCTGAGCGGCATTTAACTCGCGCTCCATGCGCGCTTCGTCGCGCGCCACTTGCTCGTAGAGGCGCGCGTTTTCAAGAGACACAGCCAGTTGCGACGCAAGAATCGAAAGTACTTGCACGTGTTCATGGGTAAAGTAGTCGAGCTCGGGGCTCTCCAAATCCAGCACGCCGACCACTCTATTTTTGTGAATAAGAGGAATAGCCAACTCTGAGCGCGTCTCCGGATTCACCATCAGATAGCGCGGATCCGCGGTCGTGTCCGGCACTCGCACGGGTTGCCGCGATGCAGCCGCTGCGCCCACGATTCCTTCCGTCGCGGCCACGCGGAGCTTCCCTTGCAACGTCTGGCCATATTTCACGTCCAGGCGATGGCGAAACATATTCGTCGCCTCGTCATAGAGCATGATGCTCAGGATTTGATAATTGATCACCCGCTTAATGAGTTCCGCCGCACGTACAAGCAATTTTTCGGAATCGAGGATGGAACTCGTTTCACGCGCGATCTCGTTTAGGACCAGCAGCGTTTCCGCCTGACCCTTTGCGCGCTCGAAGAGCCGCGCGTTTTCAATTGCGATCGCCAAACGTGTGGCAAGAAGAGTGAGAATGCTTTGCTGGTCGCGCGTGAAGTAATCGAGCTGCGAGCTTTGGATATCCAGCACCCCGATGGCTTTGCCTTTGTACATCAACGGCACGGCCAACTCGGAACGCACCGTATCTATCGCGTTGATGTAGCGCGGATCCTTGCTGACGTCGCTCACGCGGACGGATTCACCAGTCGCCGCAGCCGTCCCTGTAATCCCCTGCCCGATGGGAATGCGCCAGCTATCCACAACATCCGGCGAATAGCCAATTGCAAATCGGTGATAGAGCCGGCCCGACTCTTCATCCACGAGCATGACACTGAAGATTTCATAGTCGATCAGCCGCTTGACGAGGTCTCCCGTTTTTTCGAGGACGCGGTCCAGGTCGAGCGAGGAGTTAAGCTCCTGCCCGATCTCGGCGAGCGTCGCCAGCACTTCAGCGGGGACTTCCGACTGCGATTTTGTTCCCAGGGAATCCACGTTTGAATTCGTTTGCCGCCCCTAATTAAATGCGGTTCCTTTCACAATTGGTCGTTCTCATTATAGCAGGCGCATGAAAAGCCCCCGGCTCGATTCGTCTTATTCGGGGATTGGCGAAAATTATCGAGTGTTGATTAGTAGGGCGAGGCGGAAACAGTCTGAGCCGACTTGGGCGCAGGACTCTGCAGGCCACACGCCTGCTCGACGATTTTCACGCTTGCGCTCGCGCCGATGCGCGTGGCGCCTGCATTGACCATCTCTTGCATATCTTCAAAGCTGCGAATCCCGCCGGCGGCCTTGATGCCCATGCCCGCGCCAACAGCAGCGCGCATGAGTGCGACATCCTCCGCTGTTGCTCCGCCAGTTGAAAAACCAGTGGAAGTCTTCACAAAATCAGCGCCTGCCTTTTTTGCGGCGATACTGGCGCGAACTTTTTCCTCATTCGTGAGTAACGAAGTCTCGAGAATTACCTTGCAGATGGCTCCGCTGCGATGGCAGGCTTCCGCGACGCCACGGATGTCCTGCTCGACGACTTCATCCAGTCCCGATTTCAGCGCGCCGACGTTTTCCACCATGTCAATTTCCTGCGCTCCGAGCTTGATAGCCTGCTCGGCTTCATAAATTTTTACTTGCGGCAAAGTAGCCCCTAGCGGAAAACCAACCACAGTGCAGACGCGAACGGCGGAGCCGCGAAGCAATTCGGCGGCCTGCGCTACGTTCCACGGATTCACGCAAACGGACGCAAATCCAAATCGCGCCGCTTCCTGGCACAGCTTGCGGATATCCTCGCGCGAGGCTTCCGGTTTAAGCAGCGTGTGGTCAATCAGGCGGGCGACACCCTCTTCGCAGGATTTAACGGAAGCTCCGGCAGAGATGCGGTCCGCTCCGGCGTCAATTACCTTGCGAGTTTTTCGCGCGCACTTCTCGACGCATTGCTGATCGCAGCCGGGGCAGACAACGTCGTCCAGCTCCAGCCCGGCAAGGTTTGCGCCCCCTGCTGAGCCTAGATAGCTCAGCACCTCTTCCGTAATTACGCGGACAAGTTGGTCAAGTTGGATGGGGTCTTGCGCCATGCTCTTTATTTTGACGCCGGGCCGGGGATTTTTGCGCCCGAATAACGCGCCTCAATTGCCGTGATTTTATCAACGCGCTTTGCATGCCGCCCCCCGCCGAACTTCGTTTCCAACCATGCGGCAAGGATTTCTCGTGCAAGTTCCGCCGGAATTAACTTTGCACCGAGCGTCAGGACATTTGCGTCGTTGTGTTCGCGGCTATTTCGCGCCGTCGCTCGATCATAGCATAGCGCCGCGCGCGCCCCGGGGACCTTGTTCGCGGCAATTGCGCTGCCAATTCCGGCGCTGTCGATCACGACTCCGCGCCAGGCCCGGCCGGCGACGACAGCTTCGGCGGCGGCAAGGGCGAAGTCCGGGTAATCCACAGGCTCGCTGCTTTTCGTCCCCAGATCGAGCACTTCGTAGCCCCAATCAACAATGTACGCTTTCAGTTTTTCCTTCAGCTCAAATCCACCGTGGTCCGAAGCAATCGCCACGATATTACGATCAGTGGCTGCCGCAGCATTTCGGGTTGGCGCTCCGCCGGGCTGGACCGCCGACTTTGGATCAATGAGCCGGAATGAAATCCCACGGCGCGCGGCTTCATCCCTCGCAAGCGGAGTAATCAATGCATCCGCCGCAATGGAGAACTCTCCCCCATTGGGAATTCTTTCCAGGTCGGAATTGGTTACTACTGGCCTCATGTGTTCATCGCAGCAAGCGCCACTTGCATCCGGACCACTACGAATGCTCCTGCGGCGGCAGGGAAAGAACGCAGACATCTTTCAGATTGCGGTATCGCTCGGCGTAATCCAGACCATAGCCCACCACAAATTCATTGGGAATTTCAAAGCCCACGTAGTCCGCGGAAACGTCTTTCAGGATTCGCCGATCCGGCTTATCCAGAAACGCGGCGATGCGTAGTTCTTTCGGCTTGCGCTGACGCAAGACGCGGCACAAATATCCGAGGGTAAGCCCGGTATCAAGGATATCTTCCACCAGCACGACATTAAGCCCCTCAATGCTGGTATCGAGATCTTTTGTCAGGCGTACCTCTCCCGAAGTCTTCGTGCCCTTCCCATAGCTGGATACGGCCATGAAATCGAGCGAAACTTCAAGGTTCACAGCGCGAATCAGGTCCGAAAGGAATATGGACGCGCCCTTCAGGACCCCAATCAAATGTATCCGCTGACCTTTGAAATCGCGAGAAATCTGCCGTCCCATTTCACGGACACGCTTCTGGATCGCCGTGCGCCGCAAGAGGACTTTGAGATGTTCTTTCCCGCCGGGAGTCAATTGTTTCTCTCCAACATAAGGGAGGCTACTCTAGCGCACCGAATCTGGGAGTACAAGCGGTTGAATATCCCATTTCCGAGGCGTGACGGCGACGTTTCATCAAATTGAGCGTGTCCTCTCACGGATTATTAATAAAGGCTGGGTAACATTATGGGGCTTGCCAGCGTCAAAGTTCGTAGACGGGGTGGGGAGCAGAAATTTCCACTGGAAGCGCTTGACTTCCCAAAGGTGTGGCAATAGAGTACCGCGCCTAGAGAGGTGTGGAACTGAACGCGAAAGATGCAGGCGTTGCCATTCCACTGCCGTTGTTTTGGCTCGATCCGGGTGGTCGAGCATTTCGGGTGTCTTAATTTTTTTGGGGGGGGTGGAGGCTTCTCCGATTCGGCTATGGAGAAACCATAAGGAATTATGCCGGATTGTCCTCAAACGGGAATTTACGTTTCTTCCCTCCGTGCAGTAGATTCCAATAAGCGCCTGACTCGGGGTGAGTCCAGCAGCGCAAACCTAGGAGGTAGTGTGATGTCATCCAGCTTCCGCAGCTTCGCAGTGAAACTTTTTGCCGTATGTGCATTGTTCATGTTGGTAGGCGCGGGCGTTTACGCGCAATCCACTGTTTATGGCGCCATTAGCGGCGCTGTTGCCGACCCTCAAAATAAAGCGATTTTGGGCGCGTCGGTAACCGTGCGGAATGTGGCCACAAACGCAACGTCTGAGCCGGTAAAGACCGACTCAAACGGCCGGTACCTTGTTACAAATTTGACTCCTGCCGTGTACGAAATCACCATAACGTCCGCAAATTTCGCGGAATACAAGCAACAAAACATCATTGTTGAGGTCGGACGCACGACCAATCTCGACATTAAGATGGTTCTCGCCGGGCAGCAACAAACGATTGCCGTTACCGCCGAAGCGCCTGTAATCAACGCCGAGGCGAATGATTTTTCGACAAACGTCAATAAGGTCGCGATTGACAACCTGCCGCTGAACATTCGCCGGTGGTCGGTTTTCGCGCTTGCGACACCAGGGTCGGTCACAGACGGCACGTTCGGTGACGTCAGCTTCCGCGGCATCTCCGGATTTCTGAACAACAACACTGTGGATGGCGGCGACAACAACGACGCCTATTTCGCCGAAGAGAAGGGCCGCACGCGCATCGCGTATTCGACCAGCGCAAACGCCATTCAGGAATTCCAGGTAAATACTTCGAATTATTCGGCCGAGTACGGGCGCGCTGCGGGCGCCGTGGTGAACGCCGTCACCAAGAGCGGAAGCAACACGATCCACGGGACAGGGTTCTACTACAACCGCGACAATTCCTGGGGCGCCTACAATCCTTTTGCGACCGCCGCGGTCCAGACCGCCCCCGGCGTTTTTCAAATCCAGCCGATCAAGCCTACAGACGAACGCCAGCAATTCGGCGGTGATATTGGCGGCTATTTGATCAAAGATAAGTTGTTCTGGTATTTCAATTTCGATGACCACATTCGCAATTTCCCCGGGGTCGCCATTCCGACAAATCCAACTTTCTTCTTCACAGGAATTACTGTGGCGGCGCCCCCCAATATTACTCCTTCCGTTGGAAACCCGACCGGAAACGGATGCTTTGACACGAATGGCGTGCCGATTTTGCAGAAGGCAGGTTCAGGCGCCAATGAAGGCCAACAACTTTTCTGCCGGGGGATCACACAGGCTCAGGCGAACTCAGCGCTAGGCTTCCTGGACAGCTTGACCGGGACTGTTCCGCGCACTGGCGATCAAACGATCTATTTCCCCAAGATCGATTGGAAGCCGACGCCCAACAACACGATAACGCTCTCCTACAACCGCTTGCGATGGAACTCTCCGTTCGGCATCCAAACTGCTTCCGTCGTGTCTCGCGGGACTGATAGTTTTGGAGATGACTTCGTAAAGGGCGAGTCGGCACAGGCGCGGTGGACTTCGGCAATCGGCACCTCCATGACAAACGAGGCCCGATTCCTATTTAGCCGCGACTTTGAATTCGAATTTACGGACCCCGCTGCTACGGGCGAGCCGGTTAGCCCGCTAACCAGCCTTTCTCCTCAAATTGACATCACCGGAACCACGAGCTTCACATTTGGTGCGCCAGACTTCCTCCAACGCGCAGCCCTGCCCGATGAACATCGCTACCAGTTCGCTGACTCTTTCGGTTGGAACCATGGCAGGCATTTCTTTAAATTCGGCGCTGACATAAATATTGTCAACGACCGAATCAGCAACCTCTTCCAGTCCTTAGGTGAATACAGCTACAACGACCGCGTTGATTTCATTACGGATTATCTTGCAAAGGTGGACAGCATCGGAGGCGGGACTCTCTGTTCCACTCAGTTCACCACTGGAAACACGGCTATCCCATGCTATAGCACATTCACTCAGGGCTTCGGACCCCTCGGGTTCTCATTCAACACTTACGACATCGGGTTCTTTGGTCAGGATGACTTCCACGTGAATCGCCGTCTTACCCTAAACCTCGGCTTACGGTGGGAAAAAGAAATATTCCCGGCTGCGCTTCTTCCTAACTCGGCTGCGCCTCAGACTGCTGCGTTACCTAGCGACAATAAGGACTTCGGCCCGCGAATCGGGTTTGCCTGGGACGTCTTTGGAACAAGCAAAACGATTGTCCGAGGCGGAGCTGGAATCTACTATGGCCGCGTCATCAATGGAAATATCTTCAACGCGCTCGCAGACACGGGAGTTGCCGCGGATCAGATTTCGGCAAGTTTCTTCCCGACGACTTCAGCGGGAGCAGCAACGCCGGGCGTGCCGCTGTATCCAAACATCTTGCCGGCATTTTCCCCGGCAGGAAGCAAGAACATTGTCTACTTTGCCCCCGACTCACGGTTGCCACAAATTGACCAATTTGACTTAGCGATCGAACGCGAAATTGCCAACAACACGGTTGTCTCGATTTCCTACATAGGGAGCATTGGCCGCTTCTTACCGTTGGCTCAGGACACTAATTTTTTTGCTCCGACGATGGAGACATTCACGATCGCGGGAAGCGCTCCTCTGAATCTGCTGCAGGGGCCGTCGCTTCCTCTCGCCGGCACAACTTTTAGTGTCCCTGTTTACAGAGGCATTGTGGTGGGGACTTGTACGGTAACTCCCGGCTCTTGTTTTGTCCAAGCCAGACCCAATACGAATTTTAATCAGATGACACAGATTTCCACCATCGTGCGATCGTACTATCATGGACTTGCCTTGCAGTTTAACCGCCGCATGACGCATGGGTTGCAGATCCAGAGCAGCTACACATTTTCAAAAGCTCTGGATGACGACCAGATCTCGTCGGCCACTCTGTCCGGCAACACTCCTCAGGGTCCCGCAAACATTTTGGGTGACTACGGTCCTTCAAACTTTGATCTCCGCCAGAAGTTCGTCGCGGATCTCATTTGGACCCCAGATGCCTTCTCAAAGGGTGACAATAAGGGTGCGAAATGGCTGCTTGGTGGATGGACCATAGCTCCAATCCTTACGGTTACCTCAGGCTTGCCATTTAGCGCCAGCGTCAGCGGGAATCTTCCTGGGCCCCCCGCGACGACGCTCCCGACACCGCCAATTCCCGGTTCGGAAACTACGGGAGTTGTCGGGATTGCCGGATCCTCCCGCGTTCCATTTTTCGAACGGAATGCGTTCCGGATGCCGGGATATCTCAATACCGACTTCCGAATCGCTAAGGATATTCACTTCACAGAGCGCTGGGCTTTGCAGCTTTCCGTTGATTTCTTCAACCTCTTCAATAACGACAACATCACTTCGGTCGGCACAACTCTGTTCTCTTCAATTGGCGGCAGCATCACGGCTCCGACGCTCAATTACCCGACCTTCGGAACTTCGACGTTCTCGACCGTCAGCAATGGCAACAACGGAACGTTTGCTCCGACCCCCCGCCAGGTCCAGTTTGGAGGTCGAATCTCCTTCTAAAGCCTGACGGGTCTATGGAAAAAACGTAAATCCTAAGCGACCCTCCCCGGAAGGGGAGGGTCGCTTGCTTTTCTGGGTTTGGCCCGCAGCAACCTCGGAATAGGCGATTTTTCGGGCGACAATTCCTCTTTTCACGCGTCTCTATCTATAGGCTGTTCACGTTTTCGCGGATGTGTGAGGAGCCGGTTTGCACGGAGGGACGATGGGGACATTTCTGCAAGATATTCGGTATGCAGCGCGGATGCTGCTGAAAAACCTGGGGTTCACGATTGCGGCGGTTCTCTGCCTGACTCTAGGCATCGGCGCCACAACCGCGATTTTTAGCGTGGTCAACACCGTCCTTTTGCGGCCGCTTCCTTACTCGCACCCGGAGCAGCTCATCCGCGTCTATTCCCAATTCCCCAACTTTCCCAAGGGTGGTCTGAGCAAGTTTTGGTTCTCCGCCCCGGAATTCCTTGACCTCCGCAAGGACTCTCATTCCTGGGCTTCCCTGGATGCCTGGATAACCGGCGGAGTGAACTTGGCGGGCGAGACGCAGCCAGTGCGCCTCACCTCCGCTGCGCTCAGTGGCGGCTTGTTGACATCCCTCGGCGTTTCGCCGGTTGTGGGACGCGTCTTTGGTCCATCAGAAGATGTCCCTGGCCCATCGACAGTCGCGGACATTTCGTACGGCGTTTGGAAAAGTGTCTTTGGCAGCGATTCGAACATCGTCGGCCGCGAAACACTTCTGAATGGCCGTAAGTGCACCATCCTAGGAGTAATGCCACCGGGGTTTGAATTCCCGCCCGGCGAAGCCGATCCCCCACAGATTTGGACTCCACTCAAAATTGACCCTGCGAATCCCTGAGGCAGAGCGTCGCACTACCTGTATCTCCTGGGACGCCTGAAGCCAGGCGTTCCAGCAGCAGCCGCTCAAGGCGAGCTATCAGCCATGGTTCAATCCTATGGAGAGAATCGCGCGCCAAAAACGCATTCCTTTGATGTCAAGAACCACACGATCGTAAGTTTTCCACTTCAGGCGGAGGTCGTCTCCAGTGTGAAAACAGCGCTCTGGATGCTTCTCGGCGCGGTGGTTTTTGTGCTCCTGATTGCCTGCGTGAACGTTGCCAATTTGCTTCTCGCGCGCGCGGAAGCGCGCCGTCGCGAAATCGCCATTCGCAGCGCGCTCGGAGCGGGCGCGGCGCGCCTCGCGCGGCAATTTGCCACGGAAGGAGTCTTGCTCTCGTTTATAGGGGCAATTCTCGGCGTGGGGCTCGCATTTGGAGGGTTGCGTCTCATCCAATTGACAAATGCCGGCGGAATCCCGCGCGCAGCGGAAATCGGCCTCGATTGGCGAGTCTTACTATTTACACTGGGCATTTCCCTGCTGACCGGCATAGTTTTTGGCCTGGCGCCGTTTCTGCCACTTTTGTGGGAGCACATTACCGAGGCGCTCAAGGACACCGCAGGAAGTTCTACGGGCGGCACGGGCGCGCAGCTTTTTCGTCGAGCCATGGTGGCTGGCGAACTTGCTCTCGCGCTCGTTCTGCTGATCGGCTGCGGGCTGATGGTCCGTGCGTTTTGGAAATTGCAGGAGGTTCGCACAGGATTTGACGGGCGGAATGTAATCACCATGAATATCTCGCTCCCTCGGCCTACCTATCCGCAGCCCGCTCAAGCGGATGCGTTCTGGGTGCGATTTGAAGAACGCCTGAGGCAGCTCCCCGGCGCGGAATCCACCGCGCTCGTCTCAGGCTTGGCGCCTGCGCGGCAGCCGAATATGAATGACACGGATATCGAAGGCTTTGTCATGAAGAAAGACGGCCCAATCCAGAATGTCGATTACTACCAAATTGTTAGCAGGGATTACTTTAAGGCGATGGGCATTCGGCTGATGGCCGGGCGTCTTTTCGATGACCGCGACATTCAAGGTGGGCCCGATGTGGTCATCATCAACCAGTCCATGGGACAGACATTTTGGCCGGGCCAAGACCCGCTCGGGCGGCGGATTCGGCCGGGGTCAACTGACCCATGGTGCACAATCATCGGGGTTGTGGAAGATGTAAAGAACGCCGGGGTTGACCGCCCTGCTGGAACGGAAATCTATCTTCCCTACCGCCAAACACAAGGATCAGGGAACCGCGCCATGTATGCCGTCCTGCGTGGCAAAGAAGATCCGCGCACACTGTTTGGAGCTGTGCGCCAGGAATTGGGCCAATTGGACCCGGCACTCCCGCTTGCGCAGGTGCGCCTGATTGACGATGTGATGTCCGCCGCGCAGTCGCGTCCACGTTTTCTTACGTTGCTGCTCGGACTTTTCTCCGGAGTGGCATTGGCCATCGCCACGGTAGGGATTTACGGAGTGATTTCTTATTCCGTCGCACGGCGTTCGAAGGAGTTCGGTCTTCGCATGGCGCTGGGCGCGCAACCGGTGGACGTGCTGTGGCTTGTAATGAAGCAGGGCGCCGGGCTGGCGCTGTTGGGCGCGGGAGTTGGCCTGATCGCCGCATTTGCGCTGACGCGCTTGATGTCTTCGCTGTTGTTTGGCATAACGCCGACTGACCCCGTGACGTTTGCCAGCGTCACGCTCATTCTCGCGGGGGTCGCGATGGCGGCTTGTTACGTCCCCGCGCGCCGCGCGACGAAGGTAGACCCCATCCAGACGTTGCGATACGAGTAGCGTGGTGGTGTCAATGGCGCGGAGGAGATCCCCCGCGCCGTGATCACGTAAAATTGGTCACATCCCTGGCGGCGCCGCTGGCGGGTGCATTTCGTATTCCTTTGGCGGTTCTGCACCGAGCAGATAGCGGACGAAATAGTCCCAGCGGCGCCGCGTCATGTAGTTGCTTTCGCCACCATAGCCGTGGGCCTGGTTCGGCAGCATTAGCAGATCAAAATCCTTGTTTGCCTTGATAAGCGCATCCACAACAAGGAGCGTGTTGTTGGGCGGAACGTTGTTGTCCATCGTTCCGTGCGCCAACAGCAGATGTCCCTTCAAATTCTTGGCGAGCAATTGATTGGCCTGGCCGTCGTAATTTGTCGTGCCGTCCGCCTTTTTCTCGAGCAATCCCTGGTACTTCTCGCCCCAGTCATCTTCATACTCGCGGTTATCGTGGTTGCCGGATTCCGAAATACCAACTTTAAAGAAATCCGGATAACGGAACATCGCGTCAGCGGTGGCAAAGCCGCCTCCCGAATGCCCGTAAATGCCGGCGCGGTCAATGTCAATCCACGGATATTTCTGCGCGAGCTGCTTCATCCCCGTCACTTGGTCGGGCAGGGTGTTATCGCCCATGTCGGCGAAATAAGCATCCTGGAATTTCTTGGACCGCCAGGGAGTGCCCATGCCGTCAATCTCAACTACGACAAAGCCAAGCTCCGCGAGGGCTTGATCGTCGCCGCGCGCGGCGGAAAAACCCCATCCGCCAACGCTGCCTGTCTGCGGCCCGGGGTAAATGTGGTTGATGATGGGATATTTCCGGCCAGAGTCAAGATGAGTCGGCTGAAACATTAGCCCGTAGGTGTCGGTAAGGCCATCGCGCCCCTTTAGCGTGATAGGCACCGGCGGCTTCCAACCAGTTGCAAGTAACTTTGAAATATCGGCCGTCTCCAGCTTGAGGATGAATTTGCCTGCGTTGTCGCGAAGTACGGCAACCGGCGGCACATCAGGCTTTGAGTAACTGTCCACAAAATAATGGCCGGAAGCAGAAAGCGTGATGCTGTGGTTTCCATCCTCCGGTGTGAGCAGCGTAAGATTCTTTCCATCAAACCCGACGCTATAAAGGTGGGCAAAATATGGATTTTGTCCTTTCTCTCTGCCCACGCCGAGAAAATAGATCACGCGGTTCTTTTCGTCCAGCCTCACAATTTGAGTGACGTTCCACCCTCCTGCTGTAATTTGGTTTTTCAATTTGCCTGTGGACAGATCGTAGAGATAGAGATGGCCCCAATCGCTCTTCTGCGAATACCAAATAAATTCTTTGGAATCAGGCAGATATCTCCAGTTGGTCGCGCCAATTCCCGATTCAAAATAGGTAGGTGATTTTTCCTCAAGGATTTCTGTCAAAGCTCCGGTCGAGGCGTCGGCAACGCGTAAATTTTCCTGCTTGTGGTTGCGTGACGTGGAGACAAATGCAAAATGGGATCCGTCCGGGCTCCACTGCATATCCGTCCCCTCGCCTGCGCAGGCAATGTCATCGCAGAGAGATGACCGGTGCTGGTCAGCCGGCATTTGCAGACGGACGACTTTGACTGCATCCACGTCGATAATTACGCGCTGGATGGTCGTGATTACGGCGTCCCCGGGAAGCGGATATTTCCACTCTCTCATCTCCGGATGGCCAACTTGCGTGTTTACGAGATACATTTCGCCCACCCCGCGCTGGTCTTGTTGAAACGTGGCGATCTTTTTTGAATCCGGAGACCATTGAAGAATGGGCCGATCACTGGTCGTCCAGCCCGCGTTGTCCGTCGCATATCCGAAATCCTTCACGCCGTCCGTTGTGAGCTGAGTTTCTTTTCCAGTGGCGGCGTCGCGAACCCACAGGTTGAAGTCGCGGATGAACGCCGCGCGCTTCCTATCCGGAGAAAGCGATTCGTTGCGCCCCCCGCGGCCGCCTCCGCCGCCTCGACCGCCGCGGCCGCCTCGGCCTCCTTGTGCGGCGTCCCCTCCGCCCCCCTGCCCTCCAGTTTGCGCCGCGCACTGATATCCCTGTAGGTCGCAACTCCACCGGTGTCCGGTCGCAAAAAATGAGATGGATTTCATGTCAGGTGCGTATTCGAAAGTCACGAACGGTAGATTTGCCGGGTCAACCGTGGTCCCTGCCGCGGCTGAAAGCCCTGCCGCGAGTTTGGCGTGGTCAAATGCCGGGCCGCGCGTACCCTTTGAAGGGTCAATGAGCACGAATTCGCTTTGATCAGGCTTGACGGAGGTGACGATCCGATACCAGAAGCGCTCGTCGGGGAGCCAGTTCGGCCGCACGCCGGAGCGGAACACGAGCGGCGTCGTGTTGTAGCCCATGAACTTTTCCGCGCGGGCATAATCGTCTGCCGTCAATGCCTGGGGCGCGGTGCTGCCGCTGCCCTGCTGCGCGAAAGCCGGAGCGGCCACCATGAACAGAGCCGCGAGAACCAACATCATTCGAGTTGCATGCCGATATCCTGTCGAGAACATTCGTTGTCTCCCCATTCCGTTGCTTTGATTTCGTAAAATCACCGCTTCAACCTTAAAGACTTACTCTGAAGCAGCGCTAGTTGGAGCGCGAGAGTATCGTACGGACATCACGACGGATGTCAAGCACGTACAGTTCGGCCACTCCGAATCGCGTGGGCTGCGACACTCCTGGCAAAACTTGAAACCGAACTATTACTCCGCACGTTTTTCCAACCGGCTCGCGCGAAGTTTGGTAGACTCTGCCCGCTTCCCTTGCGCGCGCGCATCTCATGGGAAAATGTCGCGCAGGCTTGAGATTTGCGGAATTGTTTGCCTTTATCGAAAGGAGTTCGCATGAAACGCCGGTTCGCAGTGATTAGCTCTTTAGTGGTGATGGTCGCCTTGTTTATGGCTTATGGCCCCACGGCGACACGCTTGTTCGCGCAGGGCAAACAGAAGAAGACATCCTCGAAATCCGCAACTTCGGCGCCAGCAACGCAAAAGCTCGATGAGGAATACACCGCGCTCATCAAAAAGTACTTGCAGGACCCGCGCATCACCACCGAACTGGTGGACCACATGCCCGCCTCGGATACGGTGCGCTCTCCGCTCAAATTCTTCGGACGCATTCCGGGCACCCCAGACGAGCTTACTTATTCGAAGGACATCAATCGCTACTATGAAGCACTCGCGAAGGACTCGCCGCGCGCGAAATTCTGGAAAATTGGCACGAGTGAAGAGGGCCGCGACATCGTTTGCCTCGCGATCGCCGACGAAGCAACCATCAAGTCGCTCGATAAATATAAGGATATGCTCGGCTCGTTGACGGATCCGCGCAAAACTACTCCTGAACAGGCGCAGGCGCTCCTGAAAACTGCAAAGCCCATCTATTACATCACCAGCGGAATGCACTCGCCGGAAACTGGCGGGCCGGAGATGCTTATCGAATTGGCCTACCGCTTGATCGTTGAGGAATCACCTTTCATCCAGGACATCCGCAATAACGTCATCACGTTTATCACGCCCGTGATTGAGGTGGATGGGCGCGAGACCATAGTGGACGCCTATTACTTCAATAAAAAGCGGGCTCAGGGTGAAGCGCGCCTTAACCCTATGTACTGGGGGAAGTACGTCCAGCACGACAACAACCGTGACGGAATGGGACAGCTTCTGCAACTGACGCAAGCTGTTACAAGGATGCAGAATGAGTGGAAGCCAACCATACTTCATGACTTGCACGAAGCGCAAACCTATCTTTACGCCTCAACCGGCACTGGCCCTTACAACGACTCCCTGGATCCCATCACCGTTGACGAATGGTGGATGCTGGCGGAAAACGATGTGATGGAGATGACCAAGCGCGGCGTGCCCGGCGTTTGGACTTACGGCTTCTACGATGGCTGGGTTCCGAATTACATGTTCTTCATCGCGCACAGCCACAACGCTCTTGGCCGTTTTTACGAGGTGCAAAGTTATGGACCGGGTACTTCCACCGTCCGGCCGGGCGCAACCGTTACCAGCAAGGAATGGTTCCGTCCAAATCCACCACTTGCTTCCATCCAGTGGGGCCCCCGCAATAACACGAACATTCAGGAATCAGCCATCCTGTTTGCTCTTCACCGAGTAGCGAGAGACAAAGAACTCTTCCTTGAAAACTATTGGCTGAAGAACAAGCGCGCGGTGGAGAAGGGCAAGAACGGCCCCACATTTGCGTGGCTGATTCCCGCGGGTCAGCGCCGCAAGTCGGATGCCGCTGTTGCTGTAAACGATTTGCGCAGGCAGGGGCTTGAGATTCAGAGGGCGTCCGCGTCTTTCAAAGCAGGAAACCTGAACGTACAGGCCGGGGACTACATCGTCCGAGGCGATCAGCCATACCGGACTCTCGCCGACATGTACTTCTCCGTCCAGAACTATCCGCCCACAAACCCCCGGCCCTATGACGACACCGGCTGGACATTCCAGATGATGCGCGATCTCCACATCATCCCGGTGACGGACAAAAGCATCCTCGATCAGCAAATGACGATGATTACGGCTGACGTGAGAGCTCCGGGCGGAATCGAAGGAAACGGCTCCATCCTTGTCGTGGACCACACGGGGGACAGCAACATCGTTACCTTCCGCTTTAAGAATGCCGACGTGAAAATGGCTGCGGCAGAAGATGATTTTGAATTGGGCGGACACAAGTTCCGTGCGGGCTCGCTCGTCATCCAGAATGCTGATCGCGCAAAGCTCGAACCGATGCTGAAGGATCTTGGTCTATCGGCATGGGCCGTGAATGAGGCTCCGTCCGTTAAGACGCACGACCTCATCGTGCCGCGCATCGGTTGTGTCCATAACTGGTCGCGAACACAGGATGAGGGCTGGTGGCGCGCGGCATTCGACGCCTACGGCATCCCGTACACGTATTTTGCCGACTTGAAACTGAAGGAAGGCAATCTGCGCTCGAAGTATGACGTGATTGTATTTCCGCATGTCGGCGGAAGCTCCATCAACGAAGTGAACGGCACGCCGATGACCGGGCCGGCGCCATTGCCATATAAAAAGACCGACGCGACGCCAAACCTCGGCTATCTTGATTCGAGCGACGACATTCGCGGCGGAATGGGGCTCGCTGGGTTGCTCGAGCTTGCGAAGTTCGTTCAAGAGGGCGGCACGCTCATCTCGGACGGTTCGACCGCGACACTCTTCCCTGATTTCGGAATCACGAGCGGAGTCACGGTCGAACATCCCGCGGAACTTTTTGTGCGCGGCTCGATCCTTCGCGGGAAAATCGCCGACAAGAAAAGCCCCATCGCATATGGCTACGAGGGCTCGGATCTCCCGGTCTACTTCAACCAGGATCCAGTGCTAAACGCAGGCGGTGGGGGCGGGGGGCGCGGCGGACGTGGCGGTGGAGGAGGCGGACGCGGCGGCGCTGGCGAAATCAATGGGGGCGAAGGGCAAAACGTCACACCGAATGCGACTCCGATTCACATTTCACCATGGGAAGAAGATGGCGCCGCACCAGCGGCTGCAAATGCGAATCAGGCTCCAGCGGCGGGTGATGTCGCGGCATTCCAGCAATTTGCCGGCGGCCGTGGCGGCATTGCGCCGGCGGGTGCGCCTCCACGCGTTGTGGTGCGTTTCCCTGAGGACGAAAAAGACATGCTGCTCTCAGGCACGCTGGCCAACGGCCAACCGCTTGAGAACCGTGCGGCGGTTGTGGATGCGACAGTCGGCAAAGGGCACGTCGTCATGTTTGCCATTCGTCCGTTCTGGCGCTGGCAGACGCAGGGGACGTACACACTCGGCTTCAATGCCATCATGAACTGGAACGCGCTGGATGCGGGCGCGCCGGCTCCGGGCGGCGGAAGAGGAGGCCGCGGGGGGCGCGGTGGTGGTCCTGGGCAATAATCGAAGATGGGCTAGTTTCTAAAACTCGCCACAGCATTTAGAGATTTAGCGTTAATTTCCGGCCGGAAATACTATTCATGTGTTCCCGGCCGTTTCATTTTTGGTGGCAAAGACAAGATCTGATTGCAGTGGGCAGCGGCGAGTGAATTCTCGCGCAAAAAGTTCGAGTCAAATCGGCGCTCGGGCCATCGCCCCGCCTCCTATCTTGTTTCCGCTGCCATTTGATTCGGTTATACTCACTCGGCGCTCTCTCACATTTGTCGCGCCAGAAAGTGAAATAGAAGCGAGGCCCAGCGTCGAAATGAATAGCCTCGATCTTGTAATTGAGCACGCCACAACCAGCCGCGGCTGCTTCTGCTCGGCCTTCGCGGATTGCTCGTGCGCGAATCACTGGTACGCCGGGAACGTGCATAGTTGTGCCGGATATGTCTTCTTCCAATTCAACGTCGCTACCTTCGTGATATGAATTCGTCGGAATTCATTCTGGGACTGTCCAGTTTTAGCCATGACTCGGCCGCCGCCCTCATCGGCGAGCAGGGGTTTACTGTTGCCATCGAGGAAGAAAAGCTTGAGCGCGTGCGCAACACAACTGGCATTCCACACGCAGCCATTCAGTATTGTCTGGACCGGGCCGGTATTTCCTGGCGTGATTTGGCTGGTGTCGCCGTAGCCAATCGCCCCTTGCGCGCCTGGGCGCGTAATGCCTGGCTACGCGTCCGTCAGACACCGATCGCTCCGGTTTCGAGCGGGTACTACCAGTCCAAGGCCCTTGGCGAGCTGGGCCGCGAGTTGAACTACAAGCGGAAGCTGCACGAAATGGATCAGAGCGCCACGGTAACCGTGGAGACGCTCGAGCATCATCTATGCCATGCCGCCAGCGCTTATTATGCTTCTGATGCAGATTCCGCGCTCATCCTGACACTCGACGAAATGGGTGATGGCATCTCTGGAATGCTTGCCCTCGGCGAAGGCCCGCAAATTCGCGTCCTACGTCAGGCCGTTTTCCCGAACTCGGTGGGTTGGGTTTTCAGCCAGGTCACTGCCCTCCTCGGATTCACGCCGAACCGCGACGAACACAAAACCCAATGGCTTGCTCTCGCGGGTGAGCCGGAATTCAAGGACATCTTCCTCAAAATGTTGCGCCGCACACCGGGCGGGTTGCCGCATCTCGACCGGAGGTTTTTCAATCGCGGCCTCGCAGGGCAGATCGCGTTTTCCCGGGAGTTCTATCGCCATCTGGGCATTACGCCGCCCAAATCCACCGCCGCTGATTTTTCTCCCAAGGAAGTGACTCTCGATGACCGGCTGCGGGGAAACATAGCAGCCAGTCTCCAGCAAGCCTGCGGCGAAGTGATTGTCGAAGCTGCAAGCGCAGAGGGCCGCAAGCAAAAGGCCCGTTTCCTATGTGTGGCTGGGGGAGTCTTTCAAAATCCCGTCTTGGTTGCAGGACTGGAAGCGGGCGCGGGCTTTGACCATGTTTTCGTTCAGCCCGCCTCAGGCAACCCCGGCACGGCGTTGGGCGCCGCTTGGCTTACGCACCACCAGCGATTGGGACGCCCGCGCGTGTCGCCTCTCAAGCATGTTTATTTGGGCCCTAATTTTTCCGATGCTGAAATCAAGAAAGTGCTCGACAACTGTAAGACGCGCTATCGTTGGCATGACTCCGAGGACCCGCGCCTCGATGAAACGTTGAGGCTGCTGCGCGGAGGCAAAATTGTGGCCTGGTTCCAAGGAGCGGCAGAGTTTGGCCCACGTGCACTCGGCAACCGCAGTCTGGTGGGCTGGCCTTGGGCCCCTTTCGTGAAGGAAAACCTTAATGAGTTCGTCAAGCGCCGCGAAGGCTACCGCCCGTTTGCGCTCGCCGTGCCCGCTGAAGATGCCGACAGATTCTTTGAATGGACGCCGGCCTGCCGGTTTATGGCTTCGCTTGGCCGCGTTCGGCCTGAGGCTCGCGAATTGGTCGCCGACTTTCTTTTGCCGGGAGATCGCGTGCGTCTTCATGTCGTCGAGCGAACAGCGAACCCGCAGTTTTGGCGATTGTTGCGCCGCGCTGGCGAAGGCGGCCCGGCTCCTTTGTTGGTCAATACCTCCTTCAACCTGTTTGGGGAACCGCTGGTAGTCACTCCGCGCGATGCTGTGCGCAGTTTTTTCTGTTCCGGAATCGATGCCATGTTCATTGGAAGTTTTTCGCTGGAAAAGTAACTGCCGGATAGTTATTGGTAGGGGCGGTGGGGATCGAACCCACGACCTTCGGCTTAAAAGGCCGCTGCTCTACCACTGAGCTACGCCCCTGCAAACACTCGAAATATCTTACACGAAATGGAACGGGTTCTCATGTAGCGGGATATTTGCCTGATTCGGGAAAAGCGCCTGGGAATGCTGCAGCCGCTAGCAAAACCTCCCGCCAAAGGCACGACGGGGGACGCCTCTTTCATGAGCACGAAGGTGGTGGGAGTGACCGGGTCTCTGTCTTTGACCAGAGGAGGTGTAAACCCAAGAAAACAACTTAATTTGAAACGGTGCACCAAAAGAACAGGCGGAGCACTGCTCCAAATCTGTTCCGACGGTCAGTAGCCCCCCTTCTCAGGTGCTTGCTACGCTCCCGGCAGGGTGAGGGGCGCATGATACACTACGGTGCAGGGGCAGTAATCCAGAAGGCGAGCGGCAAGACTTCAGCAGCTCGCAATAACCTCAGTGTTTTCAGCATCTTAGCGGTATGTCTGGTATTCGGACTTTGCCAAACTGGCTGCATTGGCTTGACCGGGTCGAATGCATCCAGCCCACTTACGAGCTCGCCAGGATTGACTGTCGGCCCATCCTCATTGAGTTTCGGAACGATCGCTGTGGGCAGCAATACCACCCTGAATGTAAATCTCACGAATTCTGGAACGGCGACAACGACTGTTTCAAAAATCTCCGTATCGGGCTCCGGCTTTAGCCTGGTAGGGAATGTCACGTCCGTAACCCTTAGTGTAGGGCAGAATCAGATCTTTGCAGTGCAATATGCTCCCCAGGCGATGGGCGCATCTTCTGGCAGTATGACCGTCACCAGCAATGACCCCAACTCGCCGGCCACTGTGCCACTTACGGGGACGGGTGGACAGCCGCAAATAACTTTTGCACCGAGTTCTGTTGGCTTCGGAAATGTCGCCGTAGGCGGGAATTCTTCGCAGTCTGTAACAATATCCAATACTGGAAATGCGCCGCTGACGATCAGTTCTATGTCGGCTACCGGAGCCGGATACTCGATGAGCGGCCTTCCTGCGCCGGCCACAGTGAATGCCGGGCAAACCGCTTCATTCACGGCAAAGTTTGCGCCGACGGTTACCGGAAGCGCGTCGGGCGCCATATCCTTTAGCAGTAATGCTCCAAATTCTCCACAGTCGATTGGCCTTACTGGCACGGGAATGGCTGCCACGACGCTACTGAATGCAAGTCCCGCCAGCATTGCCTTCGGCAACGTAAACGTGGGAAGCAGTTCCTCACAAAACGTTTCGTTGACCAACGCCGGCACATCGAGTGTGACGATCACCCAAATCACAGCGAGCGGCACTGGGTTCTCTGAATCCGGAGTCACAGTTCCACTGACCTTAACGCCAGGCCAAACGGCGACATTGGCCGCGAAGTACGCTCCAGCATCGGCTGTAAGCGGATCAGGAAGCATCACGGTAACAAGCAACGCTTCAAACTCGCCCGCGACGATTACGCTTACAGGAACGGGAGTTGTATCAACGCCTCAGATAACGCCCAATCCGGCCACCGTTGCATTTGGGAGCGTCGCGGTTGGTGGCAGTTCATCTCAGACAATCACTTTGAGCAACCCGGGCAACGCGACTCTGACCATTTCCGCTCTCACTGCTTCGGGCACGGGATATTCTGTCAGCGGATTTACACTGCCCATTTCGATTGCTGCCGGGGCAAATTCCACATTCACAGCAAAATTCGCTCCCGCGACAACAGGCAGTCTCGCCGGAAGCATATCGATAACGAGCAACGCAGCATCGTCACCCACAACGATTGCGATGACTGGCACGGGCGTACAATCTGCCCTGTCCGCGAATCCCACGAGCGTAAGCTTTGGTAATGTTCTCGTCGGAAGCAGCAGCTCACAAACGATCACACTAAGCAATACGGGCAACCTGTCTCTTACAATTTCCGCGATCACCGCTTCGGGGACAGGGTATTCGGTCACCGGATTTACGCTGCCCATCACACTTGCTGCCGGCACAAATTCCACAATCACAGCACGATTCGCTCCCGCGGCAACGGGCAGCCCCTCTGGGAGTATCGCGATTACAAGCAACGCTCCCGGATCGCCACTTACAGTTGCTATGACTGGTACGGGCATCCAAGCTGGTTTGTCTGCCAGTCCTTCGAGCGTCGCCTTTGGAAATATAGCGGTTGGCAACAATTCATCTCAGACAATCACATTGAGTAACACGGGCAACACGACCCTGACAATCTCAGCGCTCACAGTTGGAGGCAATGGTTATTCGGTCAGCGGATTTACGCTACCCATCTCGATTGCCGCCGGTGCAAATTCCACATTCACAGCAATATTCGCCCCCGTTGCGACGGGGAGCGCTCCAGGGAACATCTCGATTACGAGCAACGCCCCGGGGTCGCCCATGTCGATTGCATTGACCGGGACTGGCACGCAGCCAGCGATCACTGCGACGCCAGCAACGGTTGCCTTTGGAAATGTAATTGTTGGATCGCCAAATTCGCAGACCATTCAAATCAAGAATACTGGCAATGGAACATTGACGATTTCACAGGCGGCGGCAGCGGGAACCGGATACTCAATCAGTGGACTGACGCTGCCCGCAAATATCGTGGCCGGTGGAACTACGACATTCAATGTGACCTTTGCGCCCAACGCAGCAGGCGCCGTAAGCGGTTCAGTTTCGCTGACGAATAACAGCGCTACGTCTCCTCTGGTGATCCCGCTCACAGGCACGGGCGTTGCCGCCACGCTTATTCTCAATTCGAGTACAAACACATTGGCCTTTGGGAACGTAAATGTTGGCAGCAACAGCTCGCTCAACGTGACGCTCACGAATGCCGGCAACTCGAGTGTTACCGTTTCGAGCGTCACAGTTACGGGCACCGGCTACACCACTTCAGGAGTTAACTCCGGACTTGCGATTGCAGCAGGTGGGACAGCGACTCTAAGCGTCATATTCACTCCAACGAGTGGCACAGCCGTCGCGGGAACTGTCACAATTGCGAGCAATGCTACGAATTCGCCTGTGTCCATCACCATGACCGGGACCGGCGTGCAACCTGTGCAACACACCGTGGCTTTGTCTTGGACGGCAAGCACCTCTTCAGTCGTCGGCTACAACGTGTATCGTTCGACGACATCGGGTGGACCGTACACTCTGTTGACCAGCTCTCCGGTCTCAGGCGTGACATACACCGACTCGACCGTGGCTTCCGGCGTGACTTACTACTATGTCGTGACGGCAGTTAATTCGAGTGGCACCGAGAGCGTTTATTCGAACGAAGCTAGCGCCATTGTTCCCACTCCCTGATTCCCTCTGCTCTCACTGTGAGCGTCAGCCGCCAAACAAATTACGGCTGTAAGCGCTGATTCACGCCAAGTAATAGGGACACGTTATCCAACTGGCCGAATCAAGATGGAATTCCGTTTGATTCTGCCTGGACTCTGCTGTAGGTTATTCGGCAATTGGATCTTGAGCTAAAGCATCCTCTTGTTGGAATCTCACCTAAGTAAATCTTAAGGAGGCAGGACGTTGGATTTGCTCGAGTTACTTCGCAGTTTCCGAAAACGCCATTGTCCGGTCTTCGCGGGAATGCGGTCGGGCGGGTAGGGTGCGCCGATGGGGCAGCACCTGTTCTAACAGAGGAACAAACGCTCTTGCGTAGAGGTGCTGGCGGGAATTGGCCGTGGCCTCAAGCTCCCGGTCAATTTGCGATTAAACCTGCATTATTGGCGGGGAGATTGAGAAGGCACAACGAAGCGGGCATTGAGGAATGCGTGAAGCCTACCGTTTGAGTCTATGATCTTGCAATCGAATTGAATCGGCGGGATTGGTCAGGGAAGACTGGAAACCGCGTAAGAGTGGGTCAACCGCCGTACGTGAATCCTGCTTCTCGGATTGTCAGGGGTTGCTCTTCGCGCCGGACGCCAGCTTCGACCACTTCTCCAACGTAAATCGTGTGGTCCCCGCGGCGAATCTCGTCAACTACGCGGCATTCGAACCACGCGGGCGGATCCAGGAGCACCGGCGCCCCGGTCATACCATTTTCAAACGCAAAGCCATTGAGAGTATCTCCGGCGCGCTCGGCGCCTTTGAAAAAACTCGTCGCCAGCGTTTTCTGCCCAACTCCGACAATATGGATCACAAAAGCACGCGACCTCGCGATGGCCTCATGCAGGCGGCTGTCTGCTTTGATTCCAGCCATAACGAGCGGTGGTGTGAATGAACTTTGCGAGACCCAATTGATTGTTCCAGCGGCAAATGTTTCACCATCTCGCGCGGTGGCAACGTAGAGTCCGTAAGTAATTAAGCGCAGTGACTTTTTCTTTGTGTTCACATCCATGAGTTTTCTCCCACTCTCACACTGTTCTAAAGATTGGCTGCGCGCCCTCGCACGCAGAGCGTCTAGACATTACGACTTACCGGCGCCCCTCAACATTGGCTGCACGCTGAACGAGAATATTTTCCAGAAACAAGAACTCGATTCCGGTATTGAGGAATGTCTGAATCGCTTCTTGCGGAGTATTAACAATTGGCTGCCCCTTCACATTAAAACTTGTGTTGAGGACCATTTCGCGTCCCGTTGTCTTGCCTACTGCCTCGAGCAGCGCGTGAAATTCACGGCTATCGTGCGGCGACACCGTTTGAAGCCGCGCCGATCCGTTTACGTGTGTAATGGCAGGCAAGTGGCTCCGATACGCCTGGCGAACATCCACAGTCGTGATCATATAGGGCAACTCGGTTCCCGGTGTGACCTCAAACCAGTGATCAGCCTGCCGCAGAGTAACCGCCGGAGCAAATGGACGAAATGCTTCGCGCATTTTGACCATGGCGTTTATTCGGTCCCGCATTTCCGGATGCCCGGGATCCGCCAGAATGCTGCGATGGCCGAGCGCCCTGGGTCCGAATTCCATCCGCCCCCGATACCAACCCAGTACTCGCCCCTCCGCAATCAGTCTGGCTGCTTCCGCGCACGTTTCGGCCAAATTTGAAAACCGCCGGACTTCCACCTTCCCTTCAAATGTCTTGAGTGCTTCTTCAATCTTGGAGACTGAAAACTCCGGCCCAAGAAAAGGCACAGAAATCCGGACGTTTCGTATGTCACCGTGTTTCGCGGCACAAAATGCAGCCGCTCCAAGTGATGTTCCGTCATCGCCCGCGGCGGGTTGCACGAATATCTCGTCAAACATTCCGGATTTCAGCAGTTTTCCGTTTGCTGTGCAATTGAGCGCCACGCCGCCAGCCAAGGCAAGCCGCCGCAATCCAGTTTTCTTTCCAAATTGTCCACAAATGTGAAGCATTACACGGTCGAGGCATCCTTGCAGGGATGCCGCTATATCCATATGCTCACCGGTAATTTCGGCATCTTGATTGCGGGACTTGATCAGATTTTCTTCAAGGTACTTTCGCGTCGCACCATAGTTCTCCCTCTCGTCGCGAGTCTGATTTAGGCGCAGGAGCGGGATGCGGATTGTCCCGTTTTCAAGCAATTCAACAGATTTCTCAAAAAATGAACGAAAACGCTCCTCATCACCGTAAGGAGCCAACCCCATAATTTTGTATTCGTCCGCATTGAAATCAAATCCCAAATGAAACGTAATCAGTGAATAGAGGATGCCAATTGAATCTCGAGCGGATACCTCACTCAGTTTGTCCATTTTCCCGTGATGGGCGTGGTAAATGGAAATACTCTGAAACTCGCCCATACCGTCAACGACGACCACTAAACATTCTTCCCACCCAGAGCAAAAGTATGCACTCGCGGCGTGCGCCTCGTGATGATTCACATGGCGTATCCGGTCGGTCGGGTAGCCTGCAAGATGGCGGGCCACCTGAGCAACTACGGCGTCAGGAGAAAAAACCTCCCTGTACAGTTCGGCAGTGACGGGATCGAGTGAATATGCTGCGCGGTAAGGCGAGTAGTCGAAACCGTGAGCAATCTCGTCAATGTCCCCAAGAGATAAGCCGGCCTCAGAAAGACAATAGTTGATGGCGCCGGTCGGAAAATCTCCGGTATGCTTCTTCCTGCTGAACCGCTCCTCCGCTGCAGCGGCAATCAGCTCGCCATCTACAAAAAGCGCCGCGGCTGAGTCATGCCCCTGTGAAATGCGGTATTCACGCTCCTCAAGTCCTGGCCAATGGGCTTTCTTGAAGGGGACGGATTTTTCAAATCCACTGAAACCAATTATTTTCATACTTCAATCTCCCGTAGTTCCGTGGTGTAGTCTTCCTTTGCTCTTGCAGGTGCGTTGTGACACACCCGCGGCAGAAAGAGGCTATTGGGTGGCAAGCACGACAGGACAAAAGGTGCCCTGATTGCTAGTTTAATTCAAGGCCCAGCTTTGCGCCGGATTCGTAAAAGGAGCTAGTTTAGGCCTTGCAAAGGTCAATCCAGACCAATTCCGGGATTTGTATTGACGCTGCGCACAAAATGATCTTACTTACCGTTGAGAACACAAATTCGTATGCCTGGCCTGGAGACTTTTCGGAAAATGAATTCATCTTTGAATCATCCGATTTCCCATGTTTAATGGTCCTCCTAGGAAACCACCTGGGGGGAGTGGGTTCGTCTGGCGCCTATCTATCTGAATTCAAAGGATTTATTGTCGTGGGATTCATCTTCATTTGATTAACTTTGGGGATGTTCTTGCATTAAGGATAACTTACAATCGCTTAGTTCGGAGCAAGGTGGAAAGGTTATCCCTCATGAGCCATAACGGGCCCGGGAAACATATCGAGTGGTTTGCTACCAGTCCTCAATCGAGGGATGTCCCCAAAGATTTGTATGTGGAGCGGGTTGCGCAAGTTGCCCGTTGGAGTGAGGAATGTGGCTGCAAAGGAATCCTCGTATACACGGATAATGGAATCGCTGATCCCTGGCTCGTTTCAAAGATTATCATCGAGAATACCAAACACCTTTGTCCACTGGTTGCCGTTCAGCCTGTCTACATGCACCCTTATACGGTCGCGAAGATGCTTTCCTCATTTGGATATCTTTTTGGCCGCCGATTGTACTTGAACATGGTCGCTGGAGGATTTAAGAATGATTTAACGGCTTTGAACGATACAACACCGCATGACAAGAGATATACCCGCCTGATTGAGTACACGACCATTATCAAGAAACTTCTGCAAGGATCCGCACCGGTGACATTCGAGGGGGAATTCTACCAGGTGAAGAACTTGAGTTTGGTCCCATCATTGGCGCCGGAGCTCTTCCCCGGAATTTTTATGTCGGGGTCATCCGAAGCGGGCCTCGAAGCAGCAATTACATTAGGAGTCACCGCTGTGAAATATCCCCGCCCCCCCGAGGAATGTGCGACAGAGCCTCCGACAGAAGGATTGGACTGCGGGATTCGTGTTGGAATTGTTGCCCGCAAGGACGAAGACGAAGCCTGGGAAGTTGCCGAAGAGCGATTTCCGGAAGACCGTAAAGGCGAATTAGCCCACAAACTTGCGATGTCAGTCTCGGATTCCCACTGGCACAAACAATTGTCAGAAACAGCGAAGCAGGTCAAGTCCGTGAAGAACCCTTACTGGATGAGGCCCTTCGAAACCTACAAGACGTTTTGCCCCTACCTGGTTGGCAGCTATGACACAGTTGCAAGAGAACTCTCGAGGTATGCCGCGATTGGATATCGAACTTTTATCCTCGATATCCCGCCTTCAGAAGAGGAATTGCGACACATAAATACTGTTTTCAAGTCCGTCCAAGCTTCCATTTCCCGTTGAGTCACTTCTCGCGTTCACTTAGTGGAGTTTCCGTTTGTCCCCTCATTCGTGCTCCACGTTGCAATGAAATTGCACAAAGGCCCTACCACGGTTAGTTCCTCCGGATCAAGCTTTTCAAAATCGATCCGAACTCCCAGCTGTTGCTCAAGTGCCGCAATCATTTCGACGATTCCTAGAGAGTCGATCACTCCCTCACTCAATAGATCAAATTTGTCGGGCACATTCTCGGGCGCGAGGCTGCGCGCGGCGAGCGCATCCTTGAAATGTTCCATGAGTGCGGACCTGACCTCTGCGACAGAAACGGGTTTCATGTCTCTTCCTCCAATCGCTTCAATAGCGCCTTACGATCCACTTTTCCGTTTGAATTGAGCGGGAATTGAGAGAGTTTGTAGATCTCTCGCGGAACAATATAAGATGGAAGACGATTCTTGAGCCTTTCGATGATTGCGGACGTATCCACTGTTGAGTCCGTGATGAAGCACACAACCCCTCCTACCCCGCTCGGTGTGACTGGCCAGCCCAATGCCACTGCCAGGTCAAGACCCGCTACTTCCTTGAGCGCTGATTCGACCTCACCCAATTCGACCCGATGTCCTTGGACCTTGACTTGAAGGTCCATTCGGCCCAAATAAACGAAAGGAGCATCGGCAATCGGTCTGCGGACTCTGTCGCCGGTGCGGTAATATGTCCCAGCAATTCCCGGAAGTCTTATGAATGCGGCGGCTGTCTTGTCAGAATCCTGCCAATAACCCAAGCTCAGTTGTGGGCCCGCCATTAACAATTCCCCATCCTCACCGGGCTGAACCTCCTTCAGTGATTCATCCACAACGACTGTTTCCATCCCTGGATATGGTTTTCCAATCGGTACCACGCCGAAGCAGCACTCGCCAGGAGAGCGGTGCGAGTCCCATTTGTAGAGCATGCAGGCAATTGTTAGTTCTGTGGGCCCATATAGATTCTCCACGTGGGAATTGGGTGCTGCCAAAGTCCATGCGGATGCAATTTCTATTGGCAGAGCCTCACCGCAAAACAAGCTCCACCTTAGGTCAGGATAACGCCCGGGTTTTAACCCTCCCAACTGCTTCATGAACAGTCCGACGGAGGGAACCGAGAACCAGACAGTTAATTTTAAATCCTGGATAAATTTCCCGGGGTTGATGAGCGACTTCTGTGAGGGACAGCAAACACAAGCTCCACGCTCCCAGGCAACAAACATGTCAAAGGCGGACAAATCGAACGTCATATCAAATGTCTGCGAAAATCGGTCGTGTTCGGTAATCCCGTAGCGATCCACCATCACATCCACAAAGTGGCGCACATTTCGATGAGCCACCATGACGCCCTTGGGCACGCCGGTACTTCCCGAAGTAAACAGGAGATAGGCAATCGAATCGGACGAGGCATCCTCCGGTTGCAGTGAGTCTGAGGGCTCAAGATCCCGGGAGCCGACAAATGTGTGCTTCGGCCAGCGGGCGGCATGAACATTTACGTCGTCGATTTCAGGCAGAATAATCAGCAGAGAATCTTCTGCGCCGTCCAAGATCTGATCCAATTGGTCGGCTGAGGCAGCATCGGCGACGATGGCGCGGCAACCGGCACGCGAGAGCATTAATTTGGTCCGGGCGGGTGGAAAAGTACGATTCAACGGAACATAGCCGTGTCCGCGCATCAGTGTGCCAAGAACTCCGGCATACGCCGTCGCAGAACGATACGCAAAAACTGCTGTGAGCGAGGGTCCACCGGATGGTGTTTTTTGTTGAAGAGTGGCGGCTATAGACGCGGCCTTCCTTCGGAGTTCCTCATAACCAATGGCCGCACCGCCAACCTCTATTGCAGGCCGGCTGGGGAACAGCTTGGCGGAACGTAGGAAACCGCTCACCACACTTTGATCAAGTTTTGTCAGTAACGTACTCATCGAATCGTGTTTGGGACACGCGCGAGATTTGAATGATGAGGAAAGATGACTATCGACTCGAGATCAAATCGTCTCGAAGCAATTCGTTTTGATTGTTCACCGATTCACTCAAATGCAACGCCTTCGCAAGATGTCCTGAGAGGACCTCTACATTAGGCTCGTCAAGCAAATTCTGGCGGAAGCCTGGTATTACATCAATTTCTATCTCACCAGTGAGAATTCCATCCCAACCGAGCTTAGGATCTGGGACCGCGCCCGCTGGTTGGCGCTTCGCATTGAGCATAACAACTTTCCCATCATAGGGATTCGGCTCGTAAGCATTTCCGGCACGATCATGGACAATTCCCAATCGCTCGAGTTCGTAAATCAACGAATGGTGTCGCCCTTTTCGTCCAAGTACTCTCTCCAAAAGCATTTCTGCTCTCGCTTGCGACACCTCTCTTAATCGCCGTGCTCGGTGCAATAACCGGACAAGGAAGGATCGAGATCGGTCGCTTGACAGATTTTCGAATTCAAGCGAGAGCCGGGTAGCCAGTTTGAAATATGCGCGGTGAGCGCCGGTGGCATTGGATGGGTATTTTGGATATCCCTGCCTTCCGGTATTGATCAAAACGAGAAGAGACACTTCCTCGTTTGCCGCCCGAAGTTGCTGGGCGGCTTCATAGGCGAGTATTCCTCCGAGACAGTACCCGCCCAAATTATATGGGCCGTGCGGCTGTACCGATCGAATCTCCTTCAAATAATAAGAAGCCATTTCCTGGATCTTCGGATTTTCGGGAATATTCCCGTCCAGACCTCTCGCCTGCAGTGCGTAAATCGGACGATCCTTGCCAAGCCTGTTGGCCAGGGGTTGGTACTCTAAAATGTTGCCCCCGTGGCTGTGCATCAAGAACAACGGCCGCCCGGGTCCGCCTTCTGCCAGCTTTACAAGAGATGACCACGATGGCTTGTCATGATTTGACGCGACAAGTTCTGAAAACTGTCGAATTGTCGGGGCTTGGATCAAGGACGCCAGCGGAAGCCGCTTTCCAAACACCCGCAATTGTGAAATCACCTGAGCTGCGGTTAACGAGTCTCCACCCAACTCAAAAAAATTATCGTCGATGCCGATTTGGTCGACGCCCAGAGTCGCTTGCCACACTGAGGCCAGTTCTTCATGCAACTCTGTTCGCGGCGCGACATAAGTAGTTCGCAACTCCGGCCGCTTAGATGCAGTCGCTGAATCATCAATATTTTTGCCTCCGTCCTGATTCTGAGCCAATATGGGTTCTGTCTCTTCATTTTGGTCGGAAGACTCGCCCTCATGAATTGGTTTTGTACTTGGAGTTTTTCGATCGATCCAATGCCGTCGCCGCTCAAAAGGATAGGTAGGCAACGGGATTCTGTGGCGCTCCTGTCCATCGTGAAAAGTTGGCCAGTTAACGCGCGCGCCCGCGAGCCAGAGTCGGCCAAGGGTAGTCCTGATCTCAGCTAAATCAGAAATTCTCTCTTCGGCATAACCGAAGGAGGGCAGTACGGTAATTTCAGGGGCTCTCGCCGGATGCTTTTTGGCGAGTGACGTCAACCCATTGCCTGGCCCAATTTCAAGGAAAACTCGCTGAGGTTGCTTCATTAACTCGCCAATTCCATCGGCGAATCGAACTGTTTGAACCATATGGCTTGCCCAGTAATTGGGATCCTGTGCCTGCGTTTGATGGATCCATGTGCCCGTAACGTTTGAAAGGTAGGGGATTCGAGGCGATCGTAATTGAATGTTTTTGAATAGCTCTAAAAACGGCCCCACAATGGGCTCCATCATATGTGAGTGGAAAGCGTGTGATGTTTCAAGGACGCGACAACCAATTCCTTGCCCGGTCAAGGACTCCTCCAGCGTCGCAATCGCGGAATCGGGACCGGCCACAACACAAGCGGAGTTCCCGTTCACGACGGCCAATGAAAGCTCTTGGCCTAAATACCGCTTCACGTCCTCTTCTTTTAGCCGCACCGCGAGCATCGATCCTCTGGGTAGGCTCTGCATCAAGCGTCCACGGGCAGCAATTAGCGCCAAGGCATCTTCCAAGGAGAATACGCCCGCAAGGCAAGCGGCAACGTATTCTCCAATGCTGTGACCTATCATGGCCGCCGGTGTAAGTCCCCAGTCCAACCAAAGCTTCGCCAATGCATATTCGACGACGAACATCGCCGGTTGAGTCACCGAGGTCTCGTTCAGTCGGGCACTGGCTTCCGCAAGTTTCTCCTGCGATGGATAAAGCACATGCCTCAGATCGAAATCCAAATGTGGCCTGAGCAACTTGCAACACAAATCGATTTCTTCTTGAAAGCGCTTCTCAGTCCTGTAGATTTCCAAACCCATGTTCACGTACTGTGCGGCCTGGCCCGGGAACATGAATACGATCGGATTTTCAGATTGATCTTGCCGACTTGAATAGACGCGCTTCGGATCTCGCGACTTCAGCAGTTGAATCGCGTCCTCGACATCCTCGACCGCCACTGACCTACGATACGGAAATACTTTTCGGCCGTTTTGGAGAGTGAATGCGACATCGGCCACGTTTACGTCCCGATGCCCCGCAAGATAATCAGCCAAATTATCAGTAGCTTTTTCAAGGGCACCCGTGGTTTTCGCCGAAATCGTCAGTAATTGCCATGTGTGCGCTTCTTTTGATGTCTCAACCGGCGGAGCTTCTTCCACAATGACGTGAGCGTTTGTACCCCCGATCCCAAAGGAGCTGACACCTGCCACACGTCGTCCATTGGCCGGCTTCCATTCTGATAATGTTTGTTGGACAAAGAATGGACTGTTCGCGAAGTCGATAGCGGGGTTTGGCTGGTTGAAATTCAAGCTTGGGGGAAGCGCCCTGTTTTCCAGCGCCAGTATTGTCTTGATCAGACCGCCGATCCCTGCGGCGTTGTCAAGATGACCGATATTGGTCTTCAATGAACCAATGGCGCAGAAATTTTTGTTCTGAGTGGTGCGGCGAAAGGCCTTTGTCAGCGCGGCAACTTCAATCGGGTCTCCCAACGGTGTTCCTGTCCCATGTGCCTCTACGTAAGTGACTTCGTCGCCTGTGACGCCCGCGAGTGCATGTGCCTCCATAATGACGGCCGCCTGCCCATCTACGCTAGGTGCGGTGTAGCCAATCTTCGCCGCACCGTCATTATTGATGCATGAACTCTTGATGACCGCGCGAATCGAGTCGCCGTCGGATAGGGCATCTGCCAAACGCTTGAGGACAACAATCCCCACACCACTACCAGCCATGGTGCCTGCTGCACTGGCGTCAAAAGCCCGACAGTGGCCGTCGGAAGAAAAAATTGAGCCTTGCTCATACAAGTGACCCGCCACTTGAGGAATACGTATCGCAACCCCGCCGGCCAGAATCATGTCCGACTCGCCATTCAACAAGCTTTGACATCCCAAATGGACTGCAACCAGGGACGTCGAACATGCAGTCTGGATCGTAATGCTAGGACCTTTTAAATTAAATTTGTATGAGACGCGAGTTGACAAGAAATCCTTATCACTGGCAATTAACATCTGAAGATCATTCCAGCTTCTCATCAGATTCGGGTTCGACGCGATGTTGTAAATCAAATAATTGTTCATTCCTGCGCCCGCGAAAACCCCAATTCGATGCTGAGTCTTTTCCGGATCGTAGCCGGCATCTTCGAGTGCCTGCCAGGCACACTCAAGAAAAAGGCGATGTTGTGGATCGGTCAGTTTCGCCTCACGCGGCGACAATCCAAAGAACTCCGCATCAAATAGATCGATTCCTTCCAACAATACGCCCGCTTTCACATAGCTGGGGTCCTGGAGGACGCGAGGATCAACACCCGCTGAGAGAAGCTGTGCATCGGTGAACTTGGTCACGGATTCTTTACCATCGCACAGATTCTGCCAGAATTGCTCAATGCTCGCGGCACCTGGAAAGCGGCCCGCCATTCCAATGACTGCGATGCCTTCAAGGTGTCCATTTTCATGCTTGTCAGTCATCGGAAGCATTCCTCAATTCTTCTGTTAACCGCTGACGCAAATTGCGCCGACGCGAGGCTGCGTTTTTTCGGCCCTCGATAACCCCTTGATCCTGATTCGTGGAAATCACTCTCTCCGCCTTTCCCGTCAAGAGATCAGAGAGCAGCCGGATAGTTGTATACGTGAACATGTCAACGATCTCCACTTCTCTATAGAAGGCGCGTTGCACCGCACTGCGAACCCTCATCAACCGCAACGAATCCCCTCCCAGATCAAAGAAGTTATCATCCCTTCCAGCCCTTACGATCCCCAACACGTCCTGCCAGATCTCTGCAATCTTTTGTTCCGTCTCGTTGTCAGGTGCACTATATGCATCGCTCAGCGGCTGGGCAGCGTCGGGAGGAGGCAAGGCCTTGCGATCCAGCTTGCCATTCGGCGTGAGCGGCGGTTTCTCGAGGAATACGAACGCCGCGGGCACCATGTAATCCGGCAACTCTTTGTTCAGGTGGTTCCGCAGCTCTTGGATCGCCGGGGCCGGCGGTGTCGTCACAATATACGCCACCAACTGCCTCAGGCCAGGCTCGTCCTCGCGGACTATGACGGTGCTCTGGCGGACCGCGGGATGAGAGTCGAGTGTCGCTTCGATTTCTCCCAATTCGATTCGGAAACCTCTCAACTTAACCTGATGATCTAGTCGCCCTAAATACTGAATATTGCCGTCGCGCAACCAACGGCAAAGATCACCTGTCCGGTACATGCGCGCTCCGCCACCTGCTTGGAACGGATTGGACACGAACCGTTCGCTAGTCAGATCCGGACGCCCGTAGTATCCGCGTGCTAGCCCCTCCCCCCCAAGATACAGTTCGCCCGGCACGCCAATCGGCACGAGTTCGCGCTGTCTGTCGAGTATGAATGCCTTCGTATTGGTGATCGGCTGGCCGACCGTGACAGGACTGCCGCGGCGCACCAGAGTATACGTGGAATAGGTTGTGGATTCGGTCGGACCGTATAGGTTGTAGACCCTTTCGACATTCGTGGTCGCATAGATCTGCTCCACTAGCGCTTCAGACAGTGCCTCGCCCGCTAGATTCGCCGTCTTTATCGAACTGGGAACACCTCCCATGCGTACCAACTCGGCCATGACAGAAGGCACCGTGTTGATCAGGGTCACTTCATCCCTTGCGGGCAGACTGGGCAGGTATAGCGCGCTCGGAGCAATGATAAGTTTGCCTCCGGCGCTCAGCGTGACAAATACCTCGAATACGGACAAGTCAAAGCAGACCGATGTAGAAAACAGTACGCATGCGAGTTCCTGGGGTGTGAAAACTTGCTTAGCCCATTGAATGAAAGTCACGGCGTTGCGATGCTCCAAGGCTACTCCCTTCGGCCTGCCGGTCGAACCCGAAGTGAATAACACGTACGCCAGCTGTTCTGGTCTTACGTTCACGGCCGGATTCTCATTGGATTCAGCAGCAATCCTGGCCCAGTCCGCATCCAGGCGGATGGACTGTCCAGCGAAGCTTGGTAAATCACCGGACACCGATTTCTGGGTCAGGACAATTGCCGCCTTGGAGTCGTCTAGAATGTATCGCACGCGCACTTTTGGATACTCAGGATCCATCGGCACATATGCCGCCCCGGCCTTCAATATCCCTAGGATCCCAATAAGCATTTCCGGCGACCGCTCGACGAAAAGCCCTACCGGCACATCCGGTCCAACGCCCAGTCTTATCAGGTGGTGGGCGACTTGGTTGGCTCGACCGTTCAGCTCCGAATAGCTCAGGCGTTTTCCATCGAATTCCACCGCGACGCTGTCGGGCGTCCTTTCGACTTGATCCTCAATTAGCTGGTGAAGACAGGTATTCCCCGGATAATCAACCTTCGTATCATTCCAATCCACTAGCAGTTGGCGCCTTTCCTGCTCTGTTAAGAGTGGCAATTCATTTAGACGCTGGCTCGGATTGGCTACAATCCCTTCGAGCATCACCTCGAAATGCCGGACCATCCTCTCCATCCGATCCGCGTCGAACAAGTCTGTCGCGTATTCAAACCAACCTGTGATGCCAGCATCGGTTTCAAATAGACTTAGCGTCAGGTCAAATTTTGACGTGCCACTGTCGATCTCCACCGCAGATATCGACAATCCTGGCAATTCCACGGCCGCTATCGGTGTATTTTGAAAGACAAACAATACCTGGAACAATGGTGAATAAGTCTGCGTTCTCTCGGGGCGCAGAGCGTCGACGAGATTTTCAATCGGCATGTCCTTGTTAAGGAAAGCGCCTAACGTCCGCCGGCGAACCTCTTTCAGTAGCTCGGAAAAGGTCATATCGCCCGACGACTTAATTCGTAAGGCGAGGGTATTTACAAAATAGCCCAGGAGACCCTCAATCTCTGAATAGGAGCGATTTGCAATCGGTGTTCCGATAATACATTCATCGATTCCGGTGTATCTGCTTAGCAATGTGTGGAACGTGGCCAGCAACAACATGTAAAGCGTGGCGCCCTGTTGTTTGCTTAGGTTCTTTAAGGCCGACGAAAGCGATCCAGGTATGGAGAAAGAACACCGCGCGCCATTGAAGGTTCGGATGAGAGGGCGACCACGATCGGCTGGCAACTCAAGGACTGGCAGAGCACCCGACAATTGTTGTTTCCAATAGGCGAGTTGTTTTCGAGCAGCACTGCTCTGCAACCATTCCGCCTGCCACGCTGCGTAGTCAGCATATTGTATGGCAGGTTCCGGAAGCGGTGATTGTTCCCCATTGCGAAAAGCCTCGTAGATAATGCCCAGCTCTTTCAGGAAAACTCCGCATGACCAACCATCACTCGCAATATGATGATTGGTTGTAAGCAGACAATAATTATCCTCGGCGAGTAAAAATAGAGTGAAACGCCAAGTAGGACCTTTCGCCAAATCAAAGGATTTACGTGCTTCGCAAGCCGCCAAACGCATAGCCTCTGAATGGCGATGTTCTTCCGGGATTGACCGGAGATCGACCACCGGCAAATCGAGCGGCTGTGGCGGCAGGATCTGCTGAATAGGGTGGCCGTCTTCTTCCTTGATGATAGCGCGAGTCACTTCGTGCCTTCTCAAAATCTCCTGGAGCGCGTTTTGCAACGCAGGCAGATCCACTTTCCCCCTAAGGTGCAGATAAAAGTGTTCGTTGTAGTGGCTTCCTTTCTCCAACAAATTCAACAACCACATCTGTAGTTGTCCCGAAGAAAGAGGATACTGCGACGGATCTCTCCTACGCTGGGGAGCTATACGTGATCCTTTGGCGTTTGTCAGGACGTTCTCCAATTCAGCGATATTAGGTTTTTCAATCAAGGTTTGGTCCGTAAATCCACTTCGAATACATCCCGGAAGCGTGAAAAAGTCTGAATCGACGGCAATGAACGGCTGCTTTCAGCGGGTCGGCCCAATGGCCGCGAGTGCCTTCTCCGTTTCAGTGCAAGCCACAACAACATTTTTGTAAGTTTGTAAGACGGAGCAGGCTGAGCCTTTGGCTTCAAACCGCATGCTTATGGAATATGTCATAAGCATTGAAGTCATTTTAACAATTGTGTTTGTTCGAGAGGACGGAATCGTCTAATGGTTTCGTAGGGAGCACTTATCGACTCAGAATTGCAGCCTCACTATTGCATTCGGCTCGGCCCCTCATCGTTTCACAAGCATGAATGGCATTCATTAGGGTTGATGCCAGCATCCGAACATTGGGCTCGTCAAGCAAGTTCTGGCGGAAGCCTGGTATTACTTCAATTTCTATCTCTCCCGTGAGAATTCCGTCCCAACCGAGCATAGGATCTGGGACCGCGCCCGCAGGTTGGCGCTTCGCATTGAGCATTACAATTTTCCCATCATAGGGATTCGGCTCGTAAGCGTTTCCGGCACGATCATTGGCAATTCCCAATCGCTCGAGTTCGTAAATCAACGAATGATGTCGCCCTTTTCGTCCAAGTACTCTCTCCAAAAGCATTTCTGCTCTCGCTTGCGACACCTCTCTTAACCGCCTTGCTCGGTGCAATAACCGGACAAGGAAGGATTGAGATTGGTTGCTTAACAGATTTTCGAATTCAAGCGAGAGCCGGGTAGCCAATTTGAAATACATCCGGTGAGCGCCGGTGGCATTGGATGCGTATTTTGGATACCCCCGCGTTCCGGTATTGATCAAAACCAGAAGAGACACTTCCTCGTTTGCTGCCCGAAGTTGCTGGGCGGCTTCATAGGCGAGTATTCCTCCCAGACAGTACCCCCCCAAATTATATGGGCCGTGCGGCTGTACCGATCGAATCTCCTTCAAATAATAAGAAGCCATTTCCTGGATCTTCGGATTTTCGGGAATATTCCCGTCCAGACCTCTCGCCTGCAGTGCGTAAATCGGACGATCCTTGCCAAGCCTGTTGGCCAGGGGTTGGTACTCTAAAATGTTGCCCCCGTGGCTGTGCATCAAGAATAACGGCCGCCCGGGTCCGCCTTCTGCCAGCTTGACAAGAGATGACCACGATGGCTTGTCATGATTTGAGGCGACAAGTTCTGAAAATTGTCGAATTGTCGGGGCTTGGATCAAAGACGCCAGCGGAAGCCGCTTCCCAAACACCCGTTCGACCCGGGTCACGATAGCTGCAGCGAGTAATGAATGCCCCCCGAGCTCGAAGAAATTATCCAGCACTCCGACGCGTTCAAGACCCAGGACGTCAGCCCACAGAGCGGCCAGATTCTTTTCCGTCTCATTGTCAGGGCGTTCATACGTGGACCCTTTGGCAAATCCGCCCAAGTCGGGAGCTGGCAGCGCTTTCCGATCCACCTTTCCGTTGGGTGACAAAGGCAAATCATTCAGGCTAACGAAGGCCGAGGGCACCATGTAGTCTGGCAATTTCTTACCCAAATGGTTTCGTAAATCTTCGACCGACTGCTCTTTTCCGGGTTGCCATACCACATACGCCACGACGCGCATATCTCCCGGCGTGTATTCCCGCGCAACAACAACGCACGCCTTCACCGATGGGTGATCGCTCAGGAGGGTCTCAATTTCTCCTAACTCGATCCGGAAACCTCGAATTTTCACTTGAAAATCCAACCTGCCCAGATACTCAACAACTCCATCCGACAGCCAACGGCACAGGTCCCCTGTTCTGTAAAGCCGCGCCTCTGGACTTTGGCTAAATGGGTCAGGGATAAATTTTTCCGCCGTTAATTCGGGCCTTTTGTGATATCCGCGGCCTACCTGCACTCCACCAAGGAACAGTTCTCCGGGCACGCCAATTGGTAGAGGTTGCAACTGTTTGTCCAGAACGTAAATCTGGGTATTCGCCACGGGCCGTCCGATGGGTACAATTTTTCGATCACTCTTGCGCTGGCAAGTCCAATGCGCGACGTCCACCGCCGCTTCCGTCGGTCCATACAGATTCTGCAACTGCGCCGATAGCTTTCCGAAAAACTGCTCCTGCAAGTCAAAAGGCAAAGCCTCGCCGCTACAAATGACGTGACGCAATGATTTGCAGTTCTCCGCCCCTGGCACTTCCAGAAAAACTCTGAGCATCGGCGGCACAAAATGCATTACCGTCACGCGCTCATCACGGATCAACTTCACTAAGTACGCGGGGTCCTTGTGCTTCCCTGGTTCGGCTACCAGCAAACGCGCCCCCACCAACAATGGCCAAAAGAACTCCCAAACGGAAACATCAAAGCTGAATGGCGTCTTTTGCAAAACGGTGTCAGATTCGGTAAGACCATACTGGCCCTGCATCCATAGCAAGCGATTGCAAATCCCCCGATGCGTGTTCATCGCGCCTTTGGGTCTGCCGGTTGAACCTGATGTGTAAATCATGTAGGCGAGATTTTGAGGAGCTATTCTGCTTTGCGGATTCGCCTTGCTTTCGACCTTGATTTGATTCCAATCTCTGTCAATACAAACGACTTTACCTTTGAAATCGGGGAATCGATTGCCCAACCGATCCTGCGTTACCAATACAGGGACATCCGCATCCTGAAGCATAAACGCCACACGATCCTCAGGATAATCCGGATCAATCGGAACATACGCCCCCCCTGCTTTCAATACGCCACAAAGAGCGATTACCATTTCCAAGGAGCGTTCCATATACACCCCGACGAGAGTCTCGGGTTTCACGCCCATGTTTTGCAGGTAGTGGGCAAACTGGTTGCTGCGCCCGTTTAATTCCGAATAGCTGAGACGCTTCCCTTCGAATTGGACCGCAACTCCGTCCGGCGTACGTTCAACCTGTTTTTCAATCAACTGGTGGAGACAGATATTTGCAGGATAATCGACCTTCGTGTCATTCCACTCGATTAACAACTGGCGTTTTTCTTGCGATGTCAAAAGGGGCAACTCATTTAGACGCTGGTTCGAATTAGCCACAACTCCTTCGAGCATCGCCTCGAAATGTCCGGCCATCCTTGCCATCCGATCCGCATCGAACAAGTCCGTCGCGTATTCGATCCAACCGGCGACGCCACCGTCATTCTCAAATAGCGAAAAGGTCAAATCGAACTTTGCTATACCCTTTTCAATCTCAAAGTCAGATACCGATAATCCTGGTATTTCAATTGTGGGGATTGGCACCTTTTGAAAGACGAACAGGTGTTGGTACACAGGCGCGTAGGCTTGAGTTCTCTCAAGTCGCAGAGCCTCTACGAGTTTTTCCACCGGAAGGTCTTTGTTAAGGAAAGCACCCAATGTCCGCCGGCGAACCCCTTGAAGGAGCTCGATAAATGTCATTTCACTCGATACTTCATTCCGTAAGGCGAGCGTATTATCGAAGTAACCGATTAGTTCCTCAAGTTCCGGATATGCCCGATTGCCGATGGGTACGCCAACGACGATGTCATTCTTTCCGGTGTACCGGTTGAGTAAAGCCAAAAAGGCGGCCAAAAGCGAAATGTTAAGGGTAACCCCTGCGCGTTCGCTGAATTCTATCAATTGGCTGGAAAGTGCTTTGGGCAACGAAAAGGAATGTCGAGCGCCTCGGAAGGTCCGAATCGGAGGACGGGGCCGGTCCGCCGGTAATTCAAACAGTGGTTCCACACCGGAGAGTTGGTGCTTCCAGTAGTCTAGTTGTCGTGTGGCTCCTTCACTATTCAACCATTCAGACTGCCAGGATGCATAGTCCGCATACTGAATAGGCGGTTCAGGTAAAGGTGACGGCTTTCCCTCTCGGAATGCCTTATAGAGTGCGCCAAATTCTTTCAGGAACACTCCGCACGACCAGGAATCGCTCGCAATGTGATGGGTCGTGATTAGAAGCCAGGACTCTTTCTCGTTGTGCACCACGAGACTAAAACGCCAAGTCGGTCCTGCCGCCAAATCAAACGGCTTGCGCGCCACATCAACCGCCAGTCGCATTGCTTCTGCGTGCCGGTTCGACTCCGCTAAGTGCCGGAGCTCAATAACGGGCAACTCTACTTCATAAGTAGGATTGATCCGCTGAATAAGCTGGCCTTCATTCAATAAAAACGTTGCACGCGTGGTTTCATGCCTTCTCAGAATTTCCTGGACAGCTTTCTTCAAGACTTCAAGATTGACTCTTCCCTCGATGCGCAAGCAGAAATGCTCGTTGTAATGGTTTCCGGCTTCGAGCTGGTCCAAAAACCACATTTGCCGTTGCCCGGCAGAAAGTGGAAAAAGCGCCGGAAATTCCCTTCGCGGGATCCTCCCCTCCGGATTCTTGGAATCGCGGGCCTCACCGAAGATGTTTGCAATGGGCGCCATCTTTTGCTCAGGCGTTCTAGGATTAGTTTGTAAGTCTTTATTCATATCTACTCGACATAACTCGTTTCCGGAGGCGAGGGTCTGATCGTTTGTCTAATGTGATCCGTATGGTAACGAGCGGGGGTCAAGACCTTGACGACACGATTGTGCGTTCCGTCGCCGGCTTAGAAACGAGACATGGTCTGACGGATGGACGCGGAGCGGTGGCTGCCTTCCACATTTGGATAGCTGATTCATCAGGGGGTTGCACTGCGCTCGACCGAGTTCCGAATCGACGAGTATTTAGACGCACATGATCAAGTACAAAGCCAACGTTCGCGCATCCGCGCAAAGATGGGACATTGTCAGGCCCCACATATGTATAGGCCACGCGGGCTCCCCCATCCCTCGCAATCCTAAGCAATTGTGCCATGCCGTCAGCCATGATCCCGAAACCTCGAAACTTCTGAAACGTATATGCACCCTCCAACAGAACCTCGCCGGGTGATAAAGTGAGGTAATAATCTGGGTGGTGAGCGTGCAGAAGATGCTGTTCACGCTCTGTGACCAGCCACTGGGCGTATGCTGGCGAACCGTCTGGGCCCGGCGCAATATGAAGAGTTTTAATTCCCTTTCGGCACCACCGTATGCGATGAAATACCTCAATGGAATCGACTTTCTTCACCCTCGGAAATTCTTCATCGAAACCCCAAAAATTCGTACTTTCAAACGGCCTTATTGTTGTTTCAAATTTTGCTCGCCGAATAGGGGGAAGAACACTGAGATCACACCGGAGGGCGAGGTACTCTCTCGTCGCCCACGTCTGTTGCAATACTTTTCGGAAAAACAAACCTGGCCCCAAGGGGCGAATCAATGAAACCACGCCTGGTTGTTTAGTCGGATTGGCAATCGCCATTTCCGACCCAAACTCCCTTTCCTTATCCGAGCCTAACTCACATTCTTTAATCGTTTCCGAGTATCTCACTAAAGAATTCATTTTAGCCAACCTCATGTGTACAACGTATGATTTTTGAGCAATCGCATTTCTACTGAACAACCTGGTAGGGTTGCCACGGCGGCAAGAAATCCGGGGGCAGGCGAAAAAGAATGCAAGTGCCATTCGGTTTCAGCTTTCGGTTCACTTGCAATCGTAACTAATTCAGGCTTCTCCAACGGTTCGACCGTGACTTCCACCTTAGATAGTCCGTTGCTTATCCCTTCTCCTGTTGCTTTTAGAATGGCCTCCTTACGAGTCCAGGAAGAAAAGAACCCCTCCAATCGGGATTCATTCGGGAGCGCCATCAATTGCTGTGTCTCGCTTGGCATGAAGAACCACGACGCGATTTCTTCAAAGTAAGGGAACGGTCGGACACGCTCCACATCCAACCCAATTGGGCATGCACGACTCACCGCATAAAGGGCCATGTCACCTGAGTGTGAATGATTGAATTGGAACTCTGTGTGAAGAACCCTTTCTTCTATTTCCGGTTTTCCGAATGGCCCATAGGAAAACGCAATCTCACGTGGGCTCATACTCAAATAATGGCCAAGTAGAATTCGGAGTATTCCGTGCCGAAGAATAAAACTCGTTTGGTCGTGCTGAAAGTGAAATTTCGCCGCTCTTTGCGCTTCCTGTAAGGACAGAACGGCCTGCAATTGAGGCAGCTCACCTTCGAAATCTTTAAGCCGAGCAATCCACACTTGGACTTGCTCCTTTCCAAGGTGTGTAATTGGAACCGGCACTGGCTGGAGGCATTTTTGCAATGCCGGATCACTTTGCCATATCCCATGGCGCTGATCCTCTTGATTCAGATTATTTTCCTGGTCCATCGAATTGCTGATTTCCGCCAGCGGAAATATGCTGATGTCTCCTACCAATCACGACTGATATTTTTCTTGAGATGACAGACTCATTGCGATTCTTCAAGGGAATAAACCAAGCGGTCCCCGTCGAGGGCAGCGTACGCCACTCGTGCTCTCTCTTTTTCTGGACCTTCGATCCGCCACCCATTCCCATCTCGTATCAAGGTCATCTGATTGCGATTTCTCCACCAACGATCCACTTCACGGGGAAGCGGGATCCACACGTTTTGTTGATCGCGTAATTTGGCCAAGTGTACCAATAGGGCTTGGTACACGCGGCGAGCGCGGCTTTCAATTAAATAATCCGGGTGCGCAATGAAACTCATCAGTCCATTGCGTTGGAGGATGGCGCTCGTTTGCTTCTCCCATAAATCCATCGAGTAATGCTGGATGATATTAAAGAGCGAATAGTCCTGAGTGATGGTAAGCGGCAATTCCACGATATTTCCGATGAAATATGGCATGACTGTGCAGCAGCCACCCCTTTGGGGCTCGAGGTGGGCGACATCGGGCACCGACATGTCGTAAGAGAAATCAAATGAGGAGAACCATTCTTGATTTCGATACATTGTCCCAGCACGGAAACCCTTCGCGCCGAACTGCTTCGCATATTGATTAATTTTGGCGGCTCGCCTTTCGAATTCCGCCTTATCCCGAAAAAGTTGCCCGTCATGATTGAAATCATGTACGTTGACTTCAAATCCGCGGCTTCGAATGCTCTCTAAGAATGACTCGGGAACTTCATATCTTAATTCCGGCACAATCTGGAAGGATGACTTGATTCCAACTGACTCGTCCATATCCATCAGTGCGGAACAAAAGTCGCGGCCTGGAGGAGCCTCTACGTCATGCGTCATGATCGCGCAACTGGACGCCCCATTGGGCCAAAACCAAATGAACGGGATGCGCTTTTCTGATGAATGTTTAAGAGAAAGCGCCATTACTCGTTCCAATAGGGTCTCGACGCTGAAATCAACAGGCCATTTGGGAAACGGAATCTTATCCCATCCTCGTAAGTGAACCCGTTGCAGATGTTTTCGGACTGCCACTCCCATCAAGGGGCGCATGAGATTGTAATAAATGCTCTTTACGAGTGGATTGCCGGTGAGACCCCGCTTTTGATGGTTTGCCGATTCGAGATACCGCTCAGCACGCAAATTCCTGACGACGGCATCCAAATCAAAAGGGAGGACAAGCCCTTTTCCGTTCGCTGTCACGTAGCCAAAGAGATCAGGCAAGGAAGCGTCCGCGCGTTTAGAGGGTGACACGGTTGTCAACTGCCCAAAGCAAACAGCATTCGGGCCGAATAAAAAGTAACCAGGCTCGGTTGAAGGCGTCTCCACGGACGCGAAGGGAACAAGGTGAGCCGGGCACTTAAAGTGTTCGCTGAGCGTATTTTCCCTTGGCTGCATTCAACTATTCCTTAGCGCAAGAACCGAGTAGTTTGTTGAATACATCTAATTCTCGCGATTTCTGCTCATTGGGATCACTTGAGAAATGAGACAGCTGGCGACTCGATGTGTGGGCAAGACAGCAAAATGGATGCGATGTTTAGATATCATTCGGGAAAGAGGTTCGCGATACCAAGCAACCGTTACATTCAGTAAGTGTAAAGTTGAGCCGCTTGATAGGACTCTCCCAATTACAGGCTACCGCCATAAACGCTACTAGATTCCAACATCAAATTCGCAATCAGGCTGCCAAAGCCGAGTCCGGCCCGACACGCGCGACATTTGGGGGCCTCGTAAATGACTGATAACACAGGGGTTAGGAACCCCGTAGAACTCATATCCAATTCTCAAGGAGGGAATAAGGCCATTCTGCGAGTGCAAGAAATCAATTTCCATAAAATGCCAAAATCGCTCCAATGGCCTACTAATTGAAACGTAAGAATTTCCCTAACCCATGTGCTTATATAAGAGTCCGCCGACCGCGGAGAGAAAGGTACTTGGCGTGTGCGCGAAGACGCGCTTCGCGACTTGCATTTTCCAGCCTCCGTTGCGGTGGAGAGGTGGACTCGCCGGGTTTCTCAAATAAGTTAACGTTGACCGCTGGGCCCCCCAGCGGTCCTTGAAGGTGATGAGGCCGGGGTTATCGTCGTCGGAACGGCCCAAATCAAACGATCGCAAATTAGATCTCTTTGCCTCCTGGATCGATCTCCAAAACAACAGTTGCGTTCCTCCCAAATTGTTAAATTGGGTGTCAGAACAGCCGTACTTGTAAACGAGTGTGTCGTTGAAAAGGAGTGTGATGATTGCAGCCACCGGCTGTTTGTCTTTCAACGCCACGCGAATTGTGAGCGCATTACCCAGGCAATCGGCCAGATTGCGGTACCAGCTTCTAGGCTGGGGCGGCAAACCATGCCGTTGGCGAGTGAGGAGTTGCAGCTGATAAAAGGCGTCGAGGAGAGAATCGGAGCGGCCCTCTTCGACCGTTAGGCCTTCACGTTCTGCTCGTCGAATTTTTCTTTGTGTCGAATCCTTTTGAAATCCGCGAAACAAACTTTCGAGGTCTGGTTTCAAGTCCAGTTGGTGAAAGCAATAGGTCCTGCTCGCACGGAAGTTGCCAATGTCCGTTTGGACGCTGTACAACGGGCGAATCTCAATATAGCGCAAACCTCTGCTTTTAAGTCGTTCCTGCAATCCCGCAAGGAGGACTTGGTAATCGTCGGCCGCGTCCACTAACGGCTCACAGTGGTCAGAGAATGGCAGTGACACAAGTCTACGGCCGGTCAGCCAGCTTTCGACCTCGCACAAGACCAAGCCATTTTCCAGTCTTGCTCCGGGAGCGGATGTTGTGAAGCCAACAGGTTTATACCCATAAGTACGGTGTAGCGCCGCGAGCCACCCAACCGAATGGAATACCGACGCGCGCGCATGATTCTCCACGAACTCGCCCCACCGTGGGTCTCCAAGAGGATTAATCTGGTAGAACGCCGTCAATTCATGCTCCAAATCCTGAAGAGAATGTGATTTCAGCTTCTGGTTGATCGGTAGAGATTTATTGGCAGGCCCGCTTCACCTTGGGAAAGTGGTTTTTGGCATTAATGGTGCATCGATGATGTCGTCGTAACTTGAATCGAAGCAATCCGTTCCGGTCTGGCCAGTTCCTATTTCAAGTCCTGCTTTCCTGCCAACTTCTGAAGTCCCCGTTCTTTGCGTTCATTTGACTCGGCGATGGCATCGAGATAGGAGGAGGAAAACCTCGTGCGCAAGATCGCAATGTTTGGCATCACACAGTGGCCCCCGATGCGTCCAGGGAAAACGTTTGACGGAAGGAAACTGATTTCTTTAATGAAAGAATTCACTTCTTCGTATGTGGCGCCACACTCGCCAGCCAGCCGCTCCACATCTTGAGCCCAGCCAATCAGCATCCCAAGCCATGTGGTTTCGAGGAGTTTACTGAGTTCACCAACCTCCGGGGTGCGAAATTGCGCTACTTGAAACCCAGCTTTGGAAAAATGCTCCGCTGCCGTTTGCGCATTTTTTGAATCAAAACCAGCCACAAATTTCTTGTAATAAAGCATGTCCTGAACCATTTTAGCGTGCTTCCCTCTGACCGGGCTGTAGACCACGGGCGCTTTCACTCGTTCCTGCACTTTTCTAGTCGTCCCTACGCCAAGCGTGCTGTTAATAATGGTCAGTTCAGGTTTGTACTTCTCGATATACGACGCTGTCGTCCCGACAAAGTCCTTCATTTGGTAAGGGAAACAGATATGCAACACGGAACAAGGGCGGTCAATTTGCACGGGCTCCACATCAACACCGACACACGCATAAACCCGGCTCAAAATATCGAATAGCGGGCGACCAACTTCTCCCATACCAACAATAATGACAGAGCTTTCGGCCAAGGTCCTTTACCGTCCTTTGATGGATTTGCGGCAGATTTGTCTAAAAACTCCCGCTGCTTGAAACTTTTGTTCTCAGTACGACAGTGATCGCTTTCGAAATCATCTTAGCCTGAATTCTGCGCGATCGAACTGTTTATACTTGATGAGTTGCCCGATCGCGTTCTTACAAACCAATTGTCAGCATAGTTTCATCTTTCCATGCCGTGTCTGAGTAAATCGGTTCGCAGGTGAGAAGCTCAGAGTCCGAGGACGATCGCGTCCGGGAGTGATGGACTCTCACCAGGAATGGCGGGCAGCAATCCGCAGTAGGACCGGACATTTTTATATGCACGCCGTCTTCTGCGAATTGCACTTGGTCAAATTGGAGTTCACGTCTCTTTCGGAACCACGTTGTGATCTGACGCGCCGTGCCGAACCACACTCTGTGCTTCTGGATTTCCTCCAACAACCGCGCGTAGAACTCTCCCCACAGTCTCTCAGGAGAAAGGCTTCTCGTGTGCCAATTTATCGTCAATGCACCGCCGAACATGGACATGAATTCGATAAGATGCTTGCAGGAATCGAGTGCCTCGGTTTCAGACAGGTTCATCCGGCTCGGATAAAATAGCGCAGTATCCTGGATGCCAAGCGGAAGCTCGAGAAGAACATTGGCGGACGTTGGACAAAACGCCTGGGCCGTCCCTCCGCGGAAGCCGATCGCGTCGTTATAGCCATACGTGGAATCGTAGGGAAGGCCTGCGTCTTCTAAAATCTTGGGCGAATCTTCGGAAAAATATAGCCAGTGCATTCGAGCGCCGACTTCCGATTGCCCGCTGAAATCACAAATTCGCTTGGCTTCCATCCGAGCCTTCTGCCTGTCCTGCCATGAGTCAATTCCGTGGAGGCCAACCTCGCAACCCTGCTCGACGAGCTGGCGTAATTGCCCCTGGATTTTACCGACGTCATACTTAGCCGCGCGCCGCTTCGGAGCTGCACCCAAATTGGTCACACCGGGGACATCCTTGAACGGAATGAAATAAAACGTCGAGCCAAGATCTTTCTCGATTTGAGCGTACCGATCAAACTCAAGCCAGAAATCCTCTACCACACCGAGATACACAAGAGGCAGGGAGAAAACAGCTTTCCAATTCTCGAACATTCGTGACAAGGGTAGCTTGCCTTTGACAGCGCTTGATAGGGATCCAAATAATGCCCGGTAAATGAATCCCAGCAACGTGTGATCAAACTTGTGCTCGCGTATCCCGGTGAAATCCACATCGTGCGTCAGGCAAGCCATGAAGTCGTAACCGGCCGGCACCGGCGGAACTTCTACAAAGGAAACCCCCGCATTCACCATCATGCTCCGGAGCAGTGAAATGTGGATTTCCAACGTAGGAAATTGGGCATTCTGTGAAGGCTGTCCCTTGGAAAGTAGGTGAGAGACTTCCTGAAACAAATCGTATCCGATGCGCAAAGTGCGGCGGTTTTTACTGTCTACTTCAAGCCCCACGACCGCTGACTTCCCTTTGCACCAAACAAACGGCCGCTCAGCTTCTGGAAGGATCATTAAATCCCCATATACGGGAAACTCGACGCCGTTCCATTCGACCCACTCACAGTCATGATTCGATGGCCTGGTGACTCCGCCGTTCCCATCAATTGACGCAGGTTTCGAATTATAAATCAGCAATAGATTGGCATTCACATCCGCTGACTCTTCCCCAGACGTGATAACTACAACGTTGTATTCCCGGTTCGGAACATAAAATTCCCAGGGAGTCTTGAAAAGTTCGAAGAACTCTTCAACGGCCTTGATTTCACTAACTTTTGAAATTACACCAATCATTCGGTCCTACCTCAAGTGACAACAGGGATTCATAAAGCTTATTCAACCAAGTGCGGTCTATCGTTCCGCAGGGAATGCCCCGTTACCACCGGCTGAACAGAATTTCGCGATAGCCGAGGCGAAGGTTCTGTATTTCATCAGAACTTTTTGCGTTATTCGAATGCGGAAAGCAAAGAAGATAAGTCGCAGCGCAGCGGACGTTGGACGGGGCTCATCAACCTACAATCTGTCCAATCGCCCCCAGAGGTCGCCCATGTTATCCGCACGATCTCAGTCGTTGAATGTGTCGTTTTTTATTTGCCAGTGCTTGAGAGGAAGAAAGCTTTCAATGTCAGGCAGACTTTTCAGCTCCGGGAGCACACCCTCTTTTTCAAGACGAGATCAATGGGCCACTGCAGTAAGACCTGTCGGAGGGCTAGGTGCATTCTGACTGCCCTGAAGCGGATGCGGATAAGTGTAAGGAACGTAATTGTAGGTGGTGGATGGCGTGTCACCCGATTTTTCTTGCCACGACATTGAAGCGGGTTGGGTAGCGGAAACGTAGTAGTCCCGGTTCAACTGAACATTCGCCGCAACCGAAGTCACGACGAGCGCCGCATCGTTTCCCCACAAATACGCCGGACTCAACGCTTGATTGATTCCACGTCCTACTTGGTCGAGTGCCGGATACGAGCCGCCCGCTTCCTCGTCTAGCTGAATGATGCCCGTCACGCTGTTAGTACCGGAATGCGTGTTACCCCAAACTACCCCGCTGCCACCTCGCACAACGATGTAGCAGCATTGTTCTGCGCCGCTGTCGTTGACAAACTCGTTGTCATAAATTTCCCACCAGCGCACCCAGGGGTATGTCGTGACTGGCACGCTTCCATGCTGGTCAATCTGCATGTTGTGAATTTGATTGTGACGGACAACGGTTTGCGCTCCCGCATAGGATTGAAGAAATGAAGCGCCGGAAAAGTTTCCGTTTACCGGAAATAATACAGTGTTGTCCTCGACAAACACCATACCGGGGCCACCCGGAGTTACGTTTACGCTCCAGCCAGACTGTCCATTCGAAAATCCCAGTCCGACATTGTGGATGACCTCAATTGCCCCGGCGTTGCTAGGGATGTTAAAGGTGTTGTTGTCGATAAGTACTGGTGCGTTTCCGTTTGTACAAATCGCAGTGCCGCCGCCGACCGGGTTGAACGTGTTGTGGTCGATTCGCGCCGCGAACGAACTCGGTGAGCCGTTTGTGTCGACGGCATTTCCCGCTTCGCAATTACCCGTGCCTTGAAACGTAAAGCCTGTTACACGCGTCTCAGTCAAGCCCTGCTGAATGAAAATCGTCCCGGAGGTAATCGTGGTATTCCCACCGCCGTAGATTGTCAGCCCAACACTATTCGGAATAGTGACACTGCCGCCCCAGGAACAAGTGCCGCCTGGAACAACTACCGTATCTCCTTCCGAAGCCGAGTTGATGGCGTTTTGCACATCAGTTTGTGAACAGGAAGCTGCGGTGATTGTGTTCGCTTGGGCGGGCAAACAGCAAATCAAGAGAGGCACTACGCCCGCGCAAATTCTCATTGACCACGATTTGCGCGACGCCCAGAGGCGTTGTATCAAGGCCTCACTCAGTGTAAGGGGCAAAAGCATCGCTACTAAGAGCGGGCCGGCGTTCCTTCCAAGACGCGCCAGCGCCGTGAGTGACCTCTGTCCGGAGACCGAGTTGTTACCTTGAGTCCTCATCTGTGAACCCCTCTAGATTCCCACGGAATCTAGAATAGCCCCCCAAGGAACCTTAGCACACTGGTCTAGGGGCCAGATTCTGTACAGTCAGCCGCCCTGTACCATGCGGCATAACCTGCCAGTGTGAGCAAAACCCAACCTGTAATGTCTTCAACACCAGGCAGTGCACATGCCCGGGCGTGTGAAATCACACCGCATCAAGCCACGGGGCATCACGTTTTCGCTGCGTTCGGTTCAGCAACTTGGGTATGTCGGACGACCACATTTTGGCCCCAAGGCTGGGCTTCATCAAATTTTATGCGCATAATCTGCGCTCGAGATGCGACAGAATGTGCTGGAAGGAGTTAAATTCATCGAGTGCGTCCAAGCTCAACGCGATCCCAAACTCCTCTTCGATCAAGGTAAACAAGGTCACACTCGCCACAGAATCCCAATTCTTCAAGGAAGCGGTCGACGCAGTGGCAACCTCTGCAGGCGTAATTTCCGGGAAGACCGCGAGGAAGCATTTTGTGAGGCGGGCGCTTGTGTTATCCATTGCTGATTTCAACCACGGTTTGGAAAGTCTCCAATCGTCTCTCGCGAAAGTGATTTGTCGAAAGCCGGGAGCCGGATGTTGGAGGCGCGCCAAGCATCTCTTGGAGGAAATCTTTCATGGGGCCATTTCTGTCGGTGGCCATGAAATCGAATTCGATTTCCTCTGCGCCGAACTTATTGTAGAGAGCCTCCAGACAAGCGTACTCAATTCGCCGTCCAAACGCCCGGCAACTCATCACCCAGTTGTCCACGAGTACGGTACGGTTCCGCTGTCGGCCGGTGATGACGGCGATTTTGCCAAGAGGGCCATACTTGTCCCGATAAGAAGCTACTAAAAAGAATGTTTCCGCCAAACGCGAATACTTCTGTAATTCCGTAAGTATGTACCGCCGGCCGTTCAAATTGAATTGATTCGTCTTGTTGATGAGCTCAAAGGCCCGCGGGTCAAGTGGATTTTTTGCATAGTTCAGATTCAATTCCGCTCCGGCTTGCTGCAGAAACGAATCGGGAGAGCCGCGTTGATTAACGTCGTCCTCCGCATGTTCATAAGGCTGTCGGAGGCTTTGCAATCTCAGACCGTCTTCTTCGCCAATCGAGTTCTTTCCAAAAAGATCACGCACCTTCTGACAAAGCTGAAGGATCTGCTGAGGCTCTTGCGTGGGAAACGCCATTGCTTCGATCCCGGGGTGCGCGGATTGCACTTCGGCCAGTTCGGCAGGGCTGTCGTCAATGAAAACCACGGCGTCCGCACCGATGTTCCAAGCCTTTAGAATGCGGGCGACCGACTCGGATTTTGCTCCCCAATGCACCTCGAACGGGAAGACGCTATTCTGCGGAAGAAGAATGTCGCTGCGCCGGAACGCCTCTGCAACCAACGCTGGATCATTCTTACTGGCAACTCCGATCAAAGTACCCGCCTCGGAAAGAGAGCGCAGAAACTGCTGATATACGCCGTGCATATGACTATGATGGTCCAGATCCCAGGAGACTCTTTCCGGCCCGTCTTCCCCCAAAATTCCCCGCCAGAGTGTCTCATCCAAGTCGGTAATTAAGCCCTTCTTCGGTGTCGGATCGGCGAACAACCGGCAGAGCAGGTCGGCCATAATCGATGCGTGCTTCAGCTGGTAGGGAAACCCAGTCGTCACCTCGGACCGGACGTCTGCTCGCTCTGCCATTGGCGAAAGCTCGTCGAGGCGGAACTGGCTCAAAACACGGACATTCTCCAAACGACCCAGCCTCGCCGCGAGGCCCGCGACGCCCGATTTGAGTTCCAGCTCGAGTGTGCTCGCGCGCCAGCCTGGCATGAAGGCTGCAGGCGGCAACGACAACGTGGGAAGGGAGATCACGACCGGAGAATCCTTTGCCAAACCCATGGCCGCGCTCAGGAGCTGCTCTCCTCTTAGTCGTGCCGTTTCAACGATTTCAGGTAGCACAAAAGGCGACCAGCCTCCCAAGCTTCGAATTCCAAGCCGCGGATCCAAGTCAGCCCATTCGATTGCAATTACAGCGACATCGCGCTCCGTCTCCAGCGCGTTCTCCAAGTTTCCCCAAAAGTTGCCATAAAGACCGGAGTGAATCTCAGGCTTGCGGTTCAAACGACGCACCTCAGCGTTCAGAAATGTCTGCAGGTGGAGCGGGTTGAATCCGCACACCAAATAAAGTACGAAGGGCTTCGCCTCCATGGGATGCGGTCCGCGCACGATCTCCAATGCTTCCAAGAGTTTCATCTCGATTCGATGTGGGTCCCTGCCACGGCTAGATCAAGCCGAAAGCGTCGTGTCCCCATCAAAGGGACACGCATACCAAGATTCCTCATGCGTCAGGAGTTCGCGTAGCGGAGTGCGGTCCGTCTTGTAATAGAAAGGCCATCCGGGAAATCTCCTGTTGAAAGGACTCCACGTCTGGAACACTCGCCGGACCTCTTCGGGAAAACCCTCTGCTTCCAGCAGGTCGCTTCCTTCCTTCTTCGCGAGTTCATAGGCGCCAGCAAAAAGTTCGGCGATGACCCCCGGGTGGCCGCCAATTGCAATCAAATCCGCAACGATAGCTTTCCTCAGGCCATGCGGTCCGGCGAGCCCCGTTTGCAGAATGAGATAGCCAGCCAGCCGCCGCTCATGAAAGCAGGCCAGTACATGATTTCTGCGCCGGCTGTTAGGGGTAAGAAAATGCCAGCGCAGAATTTCCGGCGTGCGGCAAGCCATAAGGCGCGGCCGTTCCTGAACCTTCCGCATCCATAGATCCTGGAAGTCACCGTCAATTTCCTCAATCCGTAATACCCGGCAAGAGAATCTTTCCGCCGTACGCTTGGGCCATCTTCCGCGGAAGAGAATATCAGCTTTCAAAACCGGCGATCCCAGCCACGATGCAAATTTGCCCAGCCCGCGGGCGACTTGCAATTTCTCCATTGCAGCCCGAAGAAACGCCTGCGAGTTGAGAACCCAGAAAAAGACAGTGTCGCAATCTTTCTGCGGCATCGGCTCAGCTTTGAACCCCCTCATAATCTTCCCAGCGGGAACACCTGCCGTCGTATCCAGAAAGAGGTCACAGCCTTGTTGTCGAAAAAAAGAGCCGATCAAACCCAAACTGCCGGCGCGATAACCCGGCTCAGCTACGTAACAAGTAGTTGCGGCGGCAACCATCGTTTGATCGCCATATTGGTAGAGCAGCGGAATGCTGCCCATGTATCCGACAATTTCTCCATCCGCCTCCTGAACCCATCCCATCGAGAGTGGTTGCTTGGCCTGGGATAACGCAGGATTCACGAGCCAAAGACGATCCCAGTTCTCGGGAGAATCAGGGGAAAGACCGTACCGCGTCTTGAGCGCCACAACCGCAGCAAAATCCGATGCCTCCGCTTCACGCCTGCGAGCGGGCTTGTTCGCCGCCTCCGCTGCGGTGGAACTACCATTGCCTGGCGTCCCGTGGGTCTGCACCCTCTTGCGGGCGACTTTCAAAAGTGAGTCTATGATTCCAGTTTCGGTCGGTGCCATAAGTTCCTATTTCGTTGGCGCAACGCGTTCCGGTGTACGAGCTTCGATGGGCTGTCCATAGATTTTCCTTTTAATTGTCCACGCCAGCGGAAGCCAACAATACGCTCCAAACAATTTCAAGCGAAACTCGATTTGCCAATCGGTCGGGTCGACTCGAACGCGCCCGGTCACGAATTCACCTGGATCGGAAAAAGCAGACTGGGGGATCGTTGTGAAAACTCTCTCGTAACCTACCTCCTGGCAAAGACGGAACAGTTCTTCGCTGAAAGCCCCGTAAGGAAAGCAAAACAACTGCACGGGCCTCTGCACCACATCTTCTAGTACGCGCTTAGACTCAGCTAACTCGTACAACGCCTCTTTCGGACTAAGCGTTGTAAGGTCAGGGTGGGTTAGACTATGCGAGCCAATCGTGACGCTTTCGCTTGGCAGACTCTGTAAATCCTCTACCGACATCACCTTGCGCTCGTCTGAAGAGCTGGTGGACGAATCAGATAGGTGAGGAGTGCGTCCGAGCATCTCAGGAACAACAAATACCGTCACCGGAATTCGTCTAGCCACCAATCCTGGCAAAGCATTCGCAAGAATATTTCGATAGGCGTCGTCAAACGTAATAACCACATATCGCTTCCCGGATTCCAGCGGAGATCTCCGGGCTGCCGAAATGGGCTCGGCAATGCGCATGAGGTCGTCCATCTGCCGCTCGAAACGGGGTTTGTGCTGAACCGGTACGGCGTGATAGTAGAGAACAACGCAACTCCCAGGCAGTTCCCTTCCGGCCAGCCGTACGATGAGGCTGCGCAGCCAGGAGGCCACGAAAACGCCTGTGCTGATAACTAAGATGAACACGCGTTTCATATGAGGCAAAACAACATTGACGGGCGGATCAGAGAATTCGTGGCCGCTGCTATTGCGTTCAAATAGATCTGGTTGTTCAAGTTCATTGTCTTACGGAAACGCTGAAGTCCTCTATTCGAGAGTGTGCTCTGAGCCACTCTTCAAAAACGATTACGCTAAATAGAATCTTGTGATTGTCGTTTTGGCCTGAGCGATGTTGTTTGAGGATTTCCCGAACCGCTGACGGGCGCAAGTACTGATAGATTAGAGATTCCCCGTCCATCAAGATATCTTCCATCTTGCTGCCCTTTGTGTCGCGGAACCAATCATCCACAACATTTACACCAAATCCCCGTTTTTTTCTTTTCAGGATCTCGGCGGGAAGAAACGATTCACACACCTGCCGGTGCAACCACTTCCCCTTCCCATTCCGCACCTTGAATTTTGCCGGCAGCCTTTCGGCAAATTCCACTATCTCTTTGTCCAGATAGGGCACTCTAACTTCGAGACTGTGTGCCATAGAAAGCTTGTCCGCATACATAAGAAGTTCATCGGGAAGGGTGGATCGCAATTCCATGAATTGAAAGCCGCCAAGCTCATCAGTCTCCCTCATCAGGCCTGGCAGCTCCTGCCAGCACGTGAGGATTTCGTCGCCTGCCGACGGGCCGAGCATCCCGTCCTGAAATAGCCCGTTGACCTTGTCGCCCGGAAGTAAAGATAAGACGTTTTGATACCTTCTCATCCGATCCGGAACATCCAGCGAGTAAATACCTCTTTTTAATCTCTCATTCCGCGGAAGCGCAGTTATAAGCGATGCGATGGGTGTGCGCACCCACTTCGGCGAATTTCCCCACAAACTGCCATACCGTACCCCAATATGCCGTTGATAGCCGCCGAATAATTCATCCGGACCCTGGCCGACCAAGGCTACCTTCACGTCTTCGCGGGCTCGCTGGCAGACAAAATACATCGGGACAATTGAGGACGATGCGATCGGTTCCTCCAAGCATGAAATAATGTGGGGGAGTTCCCGCTCAAAGGTCCCTCTATCAAGCGATACGGCGGCATGTTGGGAGGAGAATCGAGCTGCCGTATCTGCTGCATCGATCAGCTCGTCATCTGCAAAACTCGAACCATACCCAACCGTATAGGTGTGCCACGACTTCCCGTACAGATTCATGAGAGCAAGCAACAGACCGGAATCGACACCGCCGCTTAGAAGCAGTCCGAGGGGTACGTCGCTGAGAAGTTGCCTCTTCACGGATCGCTTGTAGAGATCGAGCAACTCTTCTCGGGCGTCGTCAGCAGACTTCGTTGTTGAAAATGGCTTAGGGCTGTACTGATACCAACGTCGCAAGCTGTAGGTGCCCTTCTCAAACGTCAGCATGGTTCCCGCGGCGAGCTTTTGGACACCCTTAAAAATAGTGTGGGGCGAGGGAGTATAGCGGTATCGGAGAAAAAGGTTCAAAGAAACGGGATCTACTTCGGGAGTTTCATTTGTTGCCGCCACGACAGGGCGAATCTCCGAGCCAAAATACATGCGGTCTGAATCTATCTTGTAATAGATCAGCTTGATACCAAATGCGTCCCGCGCGATGACGAGCCGCTCTTTTCGTACATCCCAGATCGCCAAACCAAACATCCCATTGAGGTGATTGAGTACATCATCACCCCACTGCTTGTAACCGTGGATGATAACTTCCGTATCGCATCTGGTTCGAAATTTGTGGCCAAGGCCTTCCAGCTCACGCTTCAATTTGGGGAAGTTGTAGATCTCTCCATTGAATACAACCCAAATGGATTCTTCTTGGTCGGACATGGGCTGATGGCCGCCTTCAAGGTCGATAATCGAAAGCCGTCGAAAACCGAGCCCAACCCTTCCTGCAACAAAGAATCCTTCATCATCAGGCCCCCGGTGAACGATGGTATTCGTCATCCTCTCTATATCTTGCCGGAGAACCGGAGCTCGGCTCCCAAAATTGAATTGTCCGCAGATTCCGCACATGAATTTGGCTACTTCCTTCCTTGAGGCTCGACCGAAGAGGCCTGCATGTTCTTGTAGATAAGAAAACACAGACTTCTAAACATCTGCGATTGAGCCCAGCGATGCATTGGGACATTATCCCAGCCGATAAGAAGCCGGCGGCTTCGGAACGAACCGTCGGACTTTACCCACCCCTTCAGCTCGAGGGCGTTCGACAAGATTTCGTCTAACGCTGGAAAGCGGCCTCTCAACAGAATGCCAACGTTGATGCACTCGGCAAGATCGTACAGTTCTTGGCGATATACCGTCATCCGTGGGGAGCGGGAGAAGGGCTTGGGCGATTTTTCCCCATCAAATAAATTCTTCGTGTAGTAATCAATTCCCTTTTCGATGGCTTTGGTGCATTGGGGATACGCTTTGAGCGCCTCAATTTTCGCCAATGCTTTGAGGACAAAACATGTGTGGAAGTGATCGACAAAATCCCTCTGACCTTCAGTTGAGTAGAACCAGGAACCATCTTTATTCTGAGACTCGATGACAAAATTCATATTTCTTTCAGCGGCCTTGCGATATTTTTCTTCTGAAAAATCCAACGACGCCCTTGTTAGGAGGAATGCGCGATAGGCGGCCGCGTTGACAACTCCGCCCTCGTCATGGGGATCAGGGGTATATGCACATTTAGAAGCGTCCGCGGAGGTCTCGTAATCCCTGTAATCCTGAAAGGCATGCTGCGCAATCGACCGCATGATCTGCAGCCATCCCTGCTTCTGATCGATCTGATAAACCTGCCAAAAAGCCTCGTAGACATAGGGAACGGTCGTTATGAGGGGAGTCCCTTCCTTGAGAGTGCCACCTCTCCCTTCCCAATTGAACGGGTATCCCCAGCCGTACCGTTCATAGCCAGGGCACCGTGTCTCCATGAGAACTTCAAGAAAATGGACGGCTCGCCGATAGTATTGTTCCTCTCCGAGAGCTTGTGAGAGGAACGCAAATCCCATTGCATAATGGGCGTCCGCTATGGGGAATCGCTGCGGCTTCCAAAAAAGCGTTCGAGCAGAGGGAACGAATGCCTCGCAAAAGATCATGGGCGCCACCGCGAGTTTTCCCAGCACCGGCCTCTTGTAATACAAAGCCTTTGCGCTCCTCCCCATTTTGCTCGCGAAGAAACTCTGGTGGTCGTATGAAGTTTCGCCGTAACGATCCAGCCATCCGACGAAACGCAGTACGGCTGCCTGAACTTTTTCCACTTGTTGTGTTTCTGTCATTGAAATGGACTCGTTCGGACCCAAGGGTGGACTAATTCGGCGTGACCCGGAAACTGTCTAGCCGCCTGTACTTAACCAAGGACTTGAGAATTGCTTTCAGTTTTTGCATCTGTTCTTTGCGATGAAACTCCATGAGTTCATTTGAAACAGGCCGTTTCATCTGGCGCAAGAAAGCCGACAGGTATCCTGAATACAATACGATGCCGCCAACCAGATACGGCCTTTTTGTTGACCTATAAGCGAATCTGAAAAACTCCCATAGCGGGTGCCCACCTAGATAGTAAGCTTTCTCGCCGTACGAAAACGTTGAGGCCATTTGCGAGCGCTCTGCCGTTCCCAAACTTCGGTGATGGAAGAACGACTTCTCTCGAAATGATTGAGTCTTCCATCCCTTCATCCGGGCGGTCGTAACTGCAATCCAGTCAATCCCCCCATCCTTATTCGGGATATATCCGCCGACCTCCTCAAAACACTGCCGCCGGAAAAGCTGGCAACCACCGGCCACATGGTTCTCGCCTTCAAAACTGTCCGTTTCTGAACTATAGCCATCCTGTTTGAAAATTGTTCCCCCGACCCCAAGGTGGGAATTCTCCCTGAATCTGCTCATGAGAAATTCAAGATAATCCTCATCAAATGAAACATCCGCATCCAGGCAACCGATGACATCGTATTCAAGATTCTTTACTCGCTCATACCCGACGTTGAAGGCATGGACCTTTTTGGCGAAGCTTCGGTCCTTGCGTTTCGGCACTTCAACCATTTCCATCCATGGATGTTTCGCGAGGTACTTGCCCACTATGGTCGCCGTCGCGTCTGTCGACCCATCGTTCACGATCACCCACTTAGTTGGTAAGACGGTCTGATTTATCACCGATTGAATCAGATTCTCGATGAACCCTTCCTCATTGTGAGCGGGGGTGATCAGAACGTATGGGATTTGATTGGAGCTCTTGTCCATTTCCGACATTACTTTTTGGCCTCCACAAGAACTTCTTCACTTTGTCCGGCCCTCATGGCGTTCTTCGCCGCATTCAACTGGGTGAAAATGTCATCCATAATCCGCGAAGTTCGCAGGATTTCAGCATAAGGAATCGGTAGCGCCGCGCCTTTCGAGATCGAGTCATAAAATTTCTCGAAAAGGACTCTCATTCTTGCGCCGCCGTGAAAATCTCTTTTCAGGAACTTCGTCATATTTCCCCAGGAATTCCCGATGTACTGCTTGGCGTAACCCCACTGTGGGGCAAACTGCTCCAAATAACTCTTGTAGGCGGTTCCTCTCACTTTGATTACGGTTTGCTGATCGTCATCCAGGATCAAACCATTCTTCGGCCCATACAAGCGAAGCTGGTGCAAAGAGGGTTTCATCTGCGTGGAAAAGGTGTAGTAAGCCGTCACGGGGCCGTCGTGGATGATAACTCGCAGCTCATCCATGATCTGCGTCTCCCCAATGCTCTTCAAAAGGGGACTCGTGAAACCATAAGCAAGAAGTTCGGGGGAATCACCCGGCAGAAACTCGGCAATCTTGCAAATGCCGTGGCTGATGTTGTTTTGCATTAGACCACCGGGCAACTTCCTTATCCAGTGATTGCTGTCACCCAAGAGCGACTTGGCATAGCCGGGGTCACTAAGGCTATAGCAGTGGTAACTCTCTATGTGAATCGGAGGGCCGCCCAGATAGCCTGTTCCGACGATTTGCCGCATTCGAAGCGCCGCGTCGCTGAATTGCGCGTCATGGCCCACTGTAGCCTTGAGGTTTCTGTGCTCCGCAATGGCTATGAGCTCTTCAGCTTGAGAGAGTTCCACGGTGAAAGGCTTTTCGATGTAAACATTGCATCCGGCCTCAAGGCAGATCTTGCCTAGAGGGTAGTGGCTTTGGGGCGGTGTAGTGATGTGAGCCACATCCGGCTTGGCTTTATCGAGAAGATCTCGCACGTCCGTGAAGTACGCCGGAACGCCCAGCCGCTCTTGCAGCTGCTTGGCCATGAGCTCTTCATTGTCGCAGACACCCACGATCTCACAGTCTGCGACTAGGCGGATTTGCTCCGCGTGTCGGTCGGCAATCTTGCCGCATCCGATGATCGCAACTTTTAGCATTGGCTAGCCCTTCTCCTTGATGTATTCGAAGTACCGCTTGGATCCTTCCGAAAAAGGGACGGCTTGCGTCCACCCAAGCCGACTTTTCAACTTCTTGTTCGAATATCTATTCCCTTTCCAATAGGTCGCGCATCTTCGTCGATTGAAAATGGGCGGCAGTTGCCCCTTCGACCATTTGGAATATGATTCCCAGAGCCAACAGAGAAGGAAAAAAGCCGGATAGGGGACAAAGATGGACCTAAAGTTCTTGCCGTGCTTCTTGTACATCCTCAGGAACTTCCGACTGCTAGGCAGGTCACTATCGACGATGTTGAATACTTCGCCGTTGATTCCTGGTTTCAAACCGGCGAGAACTATTGCTTCGGCGCAATTATCTACATAAGTCAACGGGATCTGATTCGAACCTCCAAGGTGAAGAAAAACACCGAAGGTATCAATTCCTACTCTTGAGGTGAGCTGGCTTGCACCTGGACCGTAGACTGCCCCGGGGCGCAGGATGACGTAGGGAAGGCCGTGCTTTTTGGCGTAGTCCAGGACCAGCTCGTCTTGCTTCAGCTTTGCGTAAGTATAGGCCTCGTTCCTCTCAACAGGCTTGCTTTCCAGCTCACACGTTTCGTCGAGTGGTCCTCCGCGCTCAATCTTCCAATTTGAATAAACCGCGAATGAGCTGACGTTCACGAAACGCCGCAGGGCCCCAAACCGCACCACTGCATCGAGCAGGTTTCTTGTGGTGACCACGGAATTCATGAATGATCCTGGAAAGGTCTTCTCAATTCCCGCAGCCAGGTGATAAATCACAGTTACACCTTTTGCCGCTTTTGCGCAGTCCTCACGGGACAGCAGATTCCCCGGCATCACCTCGACGCGCGCATTTGGGAAGCGAGCGATGTTGGCCTTCAGACGGGTCAAATTGCTCGAGGGTCGTACGAAACACCGGAGATTGGAGTATCCAGCTCGGAGCAACGTCTCAACGACTCTAGACCCGATGAACCCGTTCGAGCCCGTGATCAATATTGGATCGTCAAAACCGATAATTTGATTGTTTTCATTCATGGGGTGTATTTGTCATTCCTGCGAAAGTGCGGATATTCAATCCAGCCTTGATTGTTGCGCTTTGTGCTTCGGCGGCTTAGCTGAATCGCACCATCTGTATTTTGATCAGTGGATTAAGATGCTTTTTCGAATGCGGTTTGCAATCCAGCGGGCTACTTTATTGCTTTTCCGCTGTTGAGCCATGCATGGAATATATTTCGTGCCGCTCTCTTGCGAGTGATATGTCATATGCCTCTTCCGGTTCATATACGACGACATGACTTCCTGCACTCGAGAACTTAAATGGAACGCACAATAGCTTTTTCAGACGCGCCCTTAACGCCTCCCGGCGCTCGGGTGGCACGAAGAACAGCATAAAGCCGCCTCCGCCCGCACCGAGGAGCTTGCCTCCCAGAGCACCGGCACCGATGCCGGCCTCATAGATCTCATCGATGGCGGCGGTCGTGATTCTCTGTGTCAATGATCTCTTTAATTTCCAAGCCTCGTGGAGTAATCGACCGAAATCATCCAGAGAGCAAGTTGGGCTCGACATAACAGCCTCAGCCTCGTTAACGAGTTGGTGCATCATGCTCAACTCTTTTTCTTTTTGAGGCGTTACTCTTAGCTGTTCCTGGGCGACTTCTGACGCGATTCTCGAAAATCCGGTAAAGTAGAGTGCCAGGTGTTGCTCCAGGTCTTGCAGCCTGCTTTGCGCGGTGAGAAGTCGTTTTATTTCAATCGTGCCATCCGCTTGGAAGTTGATGCGATTGAAGCCCCCATACGCTGCGGATACTTGATCTTGCGAGCCAACGGCCTCTTTGAGTAAATCCTGCTCCACATGTATCGCATCGGCGGCAAGTGCGTGCTTATCGCGCATCCGGTCTTTGAGCGCATAGAGACCCAGGAGGAGCCCTACAGTAAACGCGGAACTCGTACCCAACCCGGTTCGAGCAGGCAGGTCGGCCACATGGTGAATCTCGACGCCCTCCTCGATCCCATGAAATTGAAGGCACGCCCGCACTGATGGGTGCTCGATGGATTCATTCTTGACAACATTTTCGACTTTCGAATAGGAAATGCGGCTGTGGTACTCGAAAAAGGGCGGCAGGAGTCGACATGTAATAAAACAGCTCTTGTCAATCGTCGTGGCCAATACAGCCCCTCCATGCTCACGGTACCAAATTGGATAATCGGTGCCGCCACCAAAAAATGAAATGCGAAGCGGAGTGCTGGTGATTATCAAGTGCTCACCTTCCGGTAAGAAGCCGGCGCCTCGGCGCCGCGTTCGTAATTAATCTCGACCATAATCCGAACCGACAACATCGCGATCGTGATCTTCAGCGCGTACAAATATTACCGGCCACAATTTCCACGCGCCGTGCTGGAATCTCCGTAATGACTTTGCGTGGTACCCATCGCACGACGATCGGCGCTGTTTTTCTCCAGCCGGAGTATCTGGTCGGTTGCTTCGAGCAGAGATTGCGCAACCACATCTGCGTTGTCATTTCCAGTTTCGTTTTCACTCAGCAATTGAGCTGTCTTGCATCCGGCGTTTCTGCCGGCCTCTATATCTTTGTTGGAATCACCGATCATCCATGACACGGTCAGATCGATTTCATGTGTGCGCGCGGCTTCTAACAACATGCCCGGTTGGGGCTTGCGGCAATTGCAAGGCGGCTGCAGTTCGTGCGGGCAGAAATAAACTGCGTCGATGATGGCTCCGGCGCCTGCCAAACTGTCGCACAATCGCTTATGCAAGCGCTCCAACTCGGCGACCGTAATGAGTCCGTGAGCGACACAGCGCTGGTTGGTCACTACGATGACTCGGAAACCAGCTTGGTTGAGCAGAGCGATAGCTTCAACTGCACCGGGAAGAATCTGGATTTCTTCCCAGCGCGTTATGTACTGATCCGGCGTCGGTGCCTTTCTATTGATCACACCGTCGCGATCCAGAAATGCAGCCCTATTCATGAAAAAGAGACTCCTCCACAAGTTCCGCGATGATGTGCCCGATCAGAATATGGCACTCCTGAATGCGAGGGGTTTCCTTGGACGGCGCACAAATGCAGTGATCGACAGCGTTCTTGAGCTTGCCGCCAGTGGCGCCGGTAAATGCGACCGTGTGTATTCCCTTCTTCTTAGCTATTGGCATGGCGCCAAGAACATTCGGCGAATTACCGCTGGTCGATATGCCGATGGCGACATCCCCCGCATGCCCCAGCGCTTCGATCTGTCGCGAGAAAACCTGATCGAACCCGTAATCATTTCCGATTGCGGTGACAGCGGAAGTGTTTACGGATAAGGCCAATGCGGGCAAGGCGGGCCGATCGAATGCGAAACGTCCCACAAACTCTGCGGCAATATGTTGGGAATCCGCGGCGCTTCCGCCGTTGCCGAATAGAAAGACCTTGTGCCCTTGCTCGAACGAGGAAAGTACGATTTCGCTGACCTTGGCGATCGTCGCAATCGTTTCGGCACTGCTGAGCAGGGTCTGCTTCGTGGCAATCGAGGCTTCGATCAATTTGTTTACGCGATTCGTATAGTCACCTGTCTGTTTCATTCCCTCTCCATGTCTGAGCGCCGTAATGGAAGGCTAAAGCACATCGTTGATTCTTCTCTTTGAATTCTACGCTGAGGGTTCGGACGCGAATTAGGCTTCCTTTTTTCTCAAGACCCAGAGTGTTGGCCGTGCAAGGCAGCGTCATAAAGCCGGTCACAAATCTGCTGAGCGCGGGCAAAGTCTTCAGGAGTACCTATGTCGATAAACATCCCGTATTGCTCTAAGGCGTATATACCTTGTTTGAGTAACCCAGGAAAAACGTCCCTCTCCATGCTGGCTGGCCCTTCCGGTATGTGCTGAAGAACAGCGCGGTCGAACACATAGACGCCCGCATTCACAAGTCCGGGAGCATCGCTGCCGGTTTTTTCAAAAAAACCTATCACGCGGCCGCGGGCATCCATCTTTACTGTTCCAAATCGCGATGCGTTCTCCACTCGCCGGACAGCCATACTTGCCAATCGGTCGTGTTCATGATGAAACTGAATTAGCTGATGGAGATTAATTTCCAGAAACGAGTCACCGTTCATTACAAGAAATTCCGAAACATCTCGAAGTAAGTGTTGGGCGAGTTTTACAGCGCCGGCAGTGCCGGCTGGTTGCAGCTCTTTCGAGTACTCGATCGAAATGCCCCTGGAGTGGCCGTCACCGAACTCGGTTTCGATCTGGTCACTCAGATAACCCGTGCACATCACTAAACGTCGAATTCCTTGACAAGCTAGTTGACGGACCAGCAATTCAAGAAACGGCTTTTCTCCGACTGAAACGAGAGCCTTAGGTGTGGATGGCGCTACCGAGCGCAAGCGCGTACCCATACCGCCGACTAGCAAAACGGCTTTGATGTTTTCCCTTTCCGGATTTGCTGTTGTTTTCAATTGTTTTCAGAGCCCGCCGCGAGCTACAGCACTCGGTCCCAATACACCAACATGGACGATAAAGTCTGTTGTAGCGACACCCTCGGCTTCCATCCGGTGTCCCTTCTGAATTTTTCCGTGCTGCCGAAGATGATCTTCTCGTCGGACGACCGCATCAAGCGAGGAACAACCAGAATTTTCGCCTTGACTCGGGAAAGGCGGATTGCGGTGCGCAAAACTTCGCCGATTCCATGCGTCCTTGCGGCGCACAGGTTATATGCCTCACCTCGCTTCCCTCTTAGGGCGGCGAGGTAGAAGCCGCGCACCGTGTCATTTACGTCGAGGAACGCACGCCGCCGGTTTAGGTTCCCCGCTTCAATTACGGGGGATTGCAAGCCCTTCTTGATCCGAATCAACTGTCGCACGAAATCCGAAGGCGCATCATTTGTCTTTCCCGGGCCTATGGTGTTGAAAAGACGCAGATTGACTGTCGGGATCTTATAATTCACAAAATACTCTCTTGCTAGCAGATCCAGACATACTTTACTGATACCGTACGGGTGCAGCGGCCGAAGGGGATGATCCTCAGTAACTGGAACAGCCCACTCTGGCACATGTCCATATTCCGCACCTGAGCAAGCCGAAACGACAACGGGCGGCCGCTTCATATGACGCGCTGCTTCCAACAAGTTCAACGAACCCAAAATGTTCGACTCGAAAGTTCCAACCGGATCGGCCCAAGAATCAATGGGTACGCTCTTGGCTCCGAGGTGGAAGACGTGGGTTGGCTTGTATTCTTGGAAAAGCCGCAAAATACGCTGGCCGTTTCGCAAATCACATTTCATGAATTGAAGATTCGGCGAACTCCTTCGGGCACCGGCGCCGCCCTGAAGGTATCCTCCGATTACTTTCCAACCCTTAGTATGAAGGAATTTAACCAAATAAGATCCGATAAACCCCTCTGCGCCAGTTACGAATGCAACTTTGGTCATGCCCCTAACAATTCTGCATAGACGTCCCGCGTCTTCTCGCCGATCACGTCCCAAGAATGCAGGGCTTTAGCCCAATCCCGTATCTCTTGTCGCCGGTGGTCCAGGGTTTTGAATACGTCACTTTCAAAATACTTCTCGATCACCCGGGTTAAATCGACTGGATCACAAGGTTTACATAGAAATCCGGTTGTGCCCTCGACTATATCTTCTCTGAGGGACCCCACGTCGGTTGCGATTACGGGCAAGCCAAAACAATATGCGACAAAAAGCACACCACTCTGAAAGATGTATGTGTACGGCAATGCGAGGACGTCGGCGGCTTTAAAATATATTTCCGCTTCCTCATCTGGAATGTGCTCAACCTTCTGCATTACCTGTCCTCGATTGGCGTGACCAGCTATTGTCCGTTGAATTTTTTCCAAATACTCCTCTGACCCCTTCCTCCACCCACCGGCGATGATTAGCCGATACTCGGGATGGGTTTCCGTAAGTCGAAGAAAAGCGTCAACAAGATATTCCAAGCCCTTGTATGGCCGGAGGGAGCCGAAGAACAAGACTGTCTTCTCACCACCCCTGATGCCCAGCCGCTGCTTTGCTTGGGCGGGAGTCAAATCAGTGTTTGGACAAGAATTGTTGATTCCGTGAGGGATGACAGAGACTTTCGCCTCGAGAATTCGGAAATCCCGGAGGATCTCGCCCTTCATTTTTTCCGTGTGAACGAAGATATGATTGGCAAGCATGTATTGCATTCTTAGCGTAAAGCGATTGAACAACGAATCGTTGGAGTCCCTCTTACCTGAATTCACGTTGTGAGCAGTGAAAACGATTCTTTTCCCAAGAAGCCTGTAGTAAAGCATCAGAAGTGTTCGATCGAAGTACTCGAACTTGTTGTTCCATAATATGTGAAAGACTTTTGGCTTGGCTGTCACGGCATATTTCATCAGCCGCAAATAATAGACCAAGACGCCCACCAACTTCCTGGGCAGACTCGATTCCATCTTTCCTCCCCGCAGATTGAGAAAGTTCAACTTGGGAGTTGAATGCATTTCCGGGCTGTCCAGCTCATCGCTACCAATTAAATCCAAACTCACACCATTTGAGACGAGCGCCATGGCGAGGCTGGTCGTATAGTGCTTGTCAATGCCGCCGGTGAGTATAGCGACTTTAATCTCACACGGCAGCGTCGGCGCTTCGTTCGTGGGAGCACCGGCGTTTTTGGTTGGGGTCTTCAAATCCGAAACACACGTCGCCATTGCTACCCTCGGTTACCTGCTAGTTGGCAAAGATGTTTTCCAGAACACTTCGATGCTCTCTTCGGTGCGCTCGTCGAGCACGCCCGAAAATTCCTGGGCGGAAAGCCATCGTTGTAGAACGAGGCCCTGCTGACAATCAACTGCATAGTTGAACTTCCCATCTGCAGCCAAGCGTCCCAACAACTGGACGCACTCCAGTCCTTCCGCTTCAAATTCCGGCAGATTCACCTCAAATGAAAGATACGGGACCGGGTGCTTCATGCCGCGCAATACATTTACCTCATAACCTTCGACGTCAATCTTCACAAAAAAAGGCCGGCCATGCGCAGCGACCAGTTGTTCGACCGTCGTCGTTTCCACCTGCTTCTCTTGTGCGAAATCGAGCTTGTGGCCAAATCGTTTCTCGTCAACCCTCAATGTCTCGGCCCACTTCTGGCTGAAAGTATTTTTCGCCGATCCAGGTTCATCGATCAACATTGTTTGAATCGAGCATGTGTCACTCACTGCTTTGCCGACAATAGCCACCGGCTTTCGAACAATCCTGTACTTCAGGAACTTTTCCTTCAGAATCTCCTGGTTGGATTCATCCGGTTCTATAGAAACGACGCGCGCGCCTAACTCCAGGAAAACACTTGTCTTCGCTCCATGGTTCGCGCCAATGTCAAAGATCAAATCGCCTGGACGAAATCCTTCCAGGAGGTTACGGTAAAAACTGACCTCTTTACGCCCAGCCTCGACCAGCGATTTATCGGCGATTCTCCAATAGACGCCGTATAACGATGATGCCTTGAGGCGGTGATAGATGCCGGCTCGTTTCAGCATTGCCTGCGCGCGTGGCTTTAGTGATAGCACGTTGAATGTTCCTTATGATCTTGAATTGAATGCGACGAAGAATTCATACGACCGCTTGAACTCACCGGCGTAATTTTTATGTCGTTTCCCCTGTGACGGACGGGGGAATGGATAATGTTGCTTCACTTGCGAAAGCAGTATCGGGACTGGGTGCCGGCTTCGAGGACTTTGCCCACGGCGTCATCTCGCGCAGAATCCCTGTGAACTGAAATATGGGTCCTGGTCCTCCATGCAAGAGAATAATTGCGCCAATATAGAGGGCTCCGAACAACAGTGAGGTCGCAACGATCCGGACCAGAATTTCAAGCGGAGCGGAAACGGCGGCAAAATACGGGATTGCTCGAATGATAGCGAAGCTTGCGCACCCCGCCAGAAATGAAGCAACACCGTATTTCCAGATGGCCCCGAGCAGATCGCCGACACCAAAATCAATTGGCTTACCCGCATACCAAAACCCAGGGATTAACAAAACCCAAGAGGATGTAGTCCATGCCAAGGCAATTCCTATCGGCCCCCAAGGCAGTGCCACGAGGAACATTAGAACCGTGACCGTGAATTCGATGAGCCCCCAGCGAAAAAAGCGGCCTGTCGTTCCGATAGAGAGATGGAGCATGCCGTGGGTTCGGTAGATCATCATTACTCCGATCCCGGGCCCAAAGAACATGAAAATCCGCCCTGACTCCAGCCACTGCCGGCCTAACAGAAAACGCACCAAGTCCTGACCAATTAAAGTGAGTTCCGCACCCAATCCCATGCCTACGAGCGCCAAAACCGTTATGCCTCCAAGAAGATAGCGCTTGTACTGGGCGCGATCCCGCGTCAACCGGCTCAGGGTCGAAACACCCACAGGATATGCGGACAAGAATTGATTTGCTGGAAGAACAAACAACTCGTAAGCCTTCTTGTAGAATCCAAGGGAACCCGGACCGAACTTCCATCCCACCAGGATGTTGTCAACATTGTGGGAGATGTAATCGATGCTGAACCGCCCGTAAACGTGCGTAGCGAATTTCACCAACGACAATGTTCCATTCTTGCGCCGTGGCAGGCCGGGGATCCATTGACATGCAATCCATGCTCCCAGCGTTGTGGCCAACGGAGACGCAATCACGCCCGCGACCAGCGCCCAGTATCCCCACCCTGCCCAGGCGAGAATGATTGACAAAACGACCGAAACGATTCGGCTGACGATGGTGATCGCAGAGACTGCCGAGAAACGCATGGCCCGTTGGAGGAGGGCCAGATGCATTACCGAAATGCTGGTTAAGAAGATCGTCAAGGAGGTTGCAACAGCGACGTGCGCCACAAGTGGGTCGCCAAAAAACCTTGCCAGTAGCGACCCGGATGCCGCAAACACTATGGTTAAGAGTATGCCTATTCCAAAATTTATCCAGAACAGATTGCTTGCCAGATGATGGTCCATCTGCTCCCGTTGAAGTACAGCCTCAGGAAACCCCATCTGCCCGACGTTTGAGAGCAGCATGCTAAAGGTGGTGACCATCGCAATCACGCCAAAATCGCCGGGCGTCAACAGCCGAGCCAGGACGATCGTGGCAATCAACTGAACTGCGAACGACACCACTTGGGCTAACACAGTGATACCAGCGCTTCGGACCGCGCGGCGGCGTAACTCGCCACCTTCCGCGGGCGACAAGAACTCGCCGTTGACGTCGAAGGGCTTCAAGAGAGCTCCTTACTCAATGTTGGCCTGGCCGGCTGCCACGTCTTAACTGTAGGATATTGGATCGATGATGGAACTTTGAGCTCCGAAATCGCCGGGGCGCAGGTCATCGCGAAAAGAGTGAATATCCATGCCGGAGCCAGCATCTTAAAGAGCGCAGCCTCTGTAAAGTTGTACGTCATCCCAACCAGAAAATACGCCAAACACAGATTCGCTAACGGCAGATGGCGCCGGTATGCCGCCATGATCTTCCGGTAGCCCGCCACCAGGACAACGGCCAGCAACACAATTCCAGTCCATCCCAAATTTATATAGATTTCAATGTAACCGTTGTGAGCCTCGTTCGGGTGCCACCAATAGATGTTCCAAAGCTTCTCAAGCCGCGGTCCGAGCCAGAAACTCTCGAAGCCAGTCCCCAATATCGGGTTCCGGACCAGGCCAAAGAGCCACCCCCAGACCTCAGTCCGATCCGTGAGCGTCGGATTCCTTCCCATTGCGGCCAAAGTGTCTGGGCTTACGCCGAGGAAGACGATCGAGGCCGAAACAACTAGCATCGCCGCGATGAGGATGTGCACGAATATCGGCCTTCGCATAAACAAGCGGAGATTCGTCACTAAGAGCAACGCGCCCGCCATAAAGAAGCATGACAAGGCCGTCATCGAATTTGCCTTCCATAATAGCCAGAACACCATCGCCAAAACGGCACCGTGCGCGATCAGGCGCCTTTTTCGCCAAACGTCTTCCCGGTCCTGGTAGGCAGTCAGGAATTGCCAGAGGGTGCCCAGCCCGAAGAGCAGCACGATCACGCCAAGCGTGTTCTTATTATTCGTGACGCCTGTGTTCATTACCGCCCCGCCAAACGGACTAAATTTCGTTCCGAGGCTGGGGTAATACTTGATGAACAAGATGGAAAGGGGAATCAAGACGAAAGTTGGCCGCGCAAGGAATCGCTTGATCGCGCCTATTGGGTCAGAGTCGCTGAAAACAACGAGGACGATGACGAGATCGCCCAAGGCCTTGAACAAACGCTTGACCGACACTTCGGGGTAGTCGGACCAGACGATGCTCACAGCGCAGTAGAAAAAGAAGAGGAGGATCGTTCCATTGGACTTTAGTAACTTCCCTACCTGCCTGCCTCTGCTGAAAAGCACGACCAATCCCAATACCAACAAAAGCGTGTAAAACATCCGATCCGCCGGGCTTCCCTCCAGCACTTGATCAGGTGTCTCTGACGCTCCCCCGCCCTGAATTGAGCCCAGCCACTGGCTCATTGGTCGCGAACAAGCAAGCGACACCCATAGCACGGGAATCCAAAGGGCCGATGAAGTCCGTGCCTTCGGGTCACGTCCGAGCCAAAACAGACCCACGATCCCGGCAACACAAATGGTTAAGGCAATGACTGGCGGCATTTATCAACTGTCCGTGATTATCTTTGATCGGAGTCTGCGAGGCACATCGCATTCAGAAGAAGGCAAACGTATTATGAAACTTCAACCCTGAAAATCGTTTCCTGAAGCCCCTCACCGCTTGCGAGCTTCTCTGGTGGCAATCAAGATAGCCGTCGCAAAGGATTCATGATATGCAGGGGAGGTTCAAAAGCCTGCTTGCTTCCAATGGTTCGCAGAAATAAACGTACCAGTCTTCCCCTTCCAACTTTTCCATTGCCCGCGGACCTTGGCCTCGTAAAGAACTAAAGAGACAGCACCCGAATTCATGATTGCGAACTGGTATGACAATTCTAACTAACCTACCTCCCACTGAAAATTCCGCTCACCAGTTTCACAAGAGTCTGTCTTTCTTGGGACCACGTATGCGCCAAGTACACTTCCTGCCCCCGCTCCGCCATCTCCATCGCCTCACTGGCGTGAGAAGACACATATTCAATTTTTTGAGCAAGCTCCTTTGCGTCTCCAGCCTCGAAGAAAAAGAGTGACTTTTGGTTGAAGTAATCTTGGATGCCCGGGGTTCGTGGAGCAATCACCGGTTTGCTTCGGGCCAGATACTCGAAAATCCGACTCGGTGTATTAATTTCGGTAAACGCATTTCGCTGGTTCGGAATGATTCCCACATCGCATTCATCGATCTCTTTGACCAAATCTTCAAGGCGTCTCGGCCCGAGAAAATGGACATTTTTGTCCAGGCCCCGATTATGAACATCTTCCATCACGCGTTCCAGAAAGGGGGTCTGGCTACCGTAAATCCTCAGTTCTATGTCAGGAATTCTCTTCCGGACTCGCGCAAGCGCATCGATAGCTAAGTCCAAACCATTCCGCTCGGCGATAAACCCGTGATACATCATCTTGAACCGATTATTCGGAGGGTTATCAGTTGCCGTGCCCGACCGCTGCGTCAAAAACGGGAAGAACTCTTCGATGGGAGAATTCATCACCACGCCAATCTTTTCTGCAGGACAACTACGCAAAGCGAATACCCGCTTGCAAGCCTCGTTGACTGTGAGGACAAAATCCGCGCGGGCCATGCTCCATTTCTCGGCCCTCTTTAGGATCCGGACGCTCCAGCTGGCTTGATTGCGATTGAAAATCGTCATCATCAATTCGGGCATTGGGTCGTGCAGATCCAGAATCACTTTCGCCCCTAATGCCTTTGGCACTAAGGCGCTCAGGACAAGAATGTCTGGCATGTTATGCACATACACCAGGTCATAGCGGCGCTTGAAGGCTCGGTGGGCCAGAATGGCCGCGGATATCAAAATAAATGCAGCATACTCAAAAGCGTATGCAAACCTCCCCCCACGCCGCCGGGAGACACGGATACGGCGAATGTTGAAGCCCTTCAACATTTCGCGCTTGGGGGCGCTTTTGTCTCCTATACAGACCAAGTCTACTTCCATTCCTTGGTTGACGAGGGCTTCAACCATTCGACGAGGTCGTGGATCAATCGGATAAGTGGAATACACCACCATCCCCACTCGCTTTCCCCGAAGGACACTTCTATCTTTGGCCGGAGATAGTTGAGTTGCGGGCAGAGGCTCTAGGGTTTCGGCAGTCCTGGCGTCGCAAAGTGGATCTATCTCTGTGTCATTGCGGTTTAGCACTGTGGTCGTTACCTCGTTGGGAGTATGACACCCGATTTTGTTGCGCTCCTGCGGGACTCCCGTTCAATCTTTATTTTGATATGAAAGGATGATGATTGCCAGTGTGGAATTGAAAAACCAGATGTACCGGGCGGGCTCGCCAACAAAATGCTCAACGCGAAATGGCAAACATATGCTGCGGCCTAGATTGCGCCGCAAAGAGCTGTTTTACTACGCCCAAGGGAGGGGACGGTCGAAATTGGACCCATTGCCCATCATCCCCGCGAAGAATTGACGGGAGTCTCAAGAAGTCGCGACTGCCGTCTTTCAAACAATCCGCACGATGGACTAGGCCAAAACGGCCGTGGGGCGCAGGGCCGAAATGCCCCGTACGATTCGAACAGTCGCTTCCACAACCCGGGCCTGATCGGGTTCCGAAAGGGTTGGAAACATGGGAAGAGAGACGATCCGCTCCGCGGCCTTCTCGCACACTGGAAAATCACCGTTCCGATATCCCATCGTGGCGTACGCCTTTTGAAGATGCAATGGAATCGGGTAATGAACCCCGGTCTGGATATTCTCCTTCAATAGGGCGGCCTGCACAGCTTCCCGGTTTTCCACTTGCACAACATACAAGTGATAGATGGCCTTCGACCAGGAAGGCTCATATGGAGTGATGATTTCCGCTTTCGCTGCGGCAAACAATTCATTGTACTTGCGGGCATGCTCGCGCCGGCTTTGGTTCCAGCTCGCAAGATGCTTCAGCTTGACGCTTAAAATCCCGGCCTGAAGAGAGTCCAGCCGGCCGTTGTACCCTTCGATGTCGTGATAATACTTCTTCGCTTGCCCGTGGTCTCGAATCATGCGCATTTTGCGCGCCACCTCTTCGTCGTCCGTTGTGGCCGCTCCACCTTCGCCGCATGCGCCAAGATTCTTGCCGGGATAAAAACTGAATGCAGCCGCAGCACCCATTGAACCGGCCTTGCGCCAGCGATTTTCCTTCTTTGAGAAATACTCAGCGCCATGCGCCTGGCAGGCATCTTCTATGACGATCATGCGATAGCGCTGCGCAATTTCCAGAATGGCATCCATGTCGGCCATCTGACCGTAGAGATGCACAGGCACAACGGCGCTGATCGGCTTCTTGAATTGTTTGTGTACCGGACGCCCCGTCTTGGGATCGATCGTGCACTTCCTGTCGACGTATTCGCGCAGCTTCGCAGCGTCCATGCAATAGGTGCGTGCATCAATATCAATGAAATCCGGTTGCGCGCCCGCCTGGGAGATTGCTTCCGTGGTGGCGATGAAGGTGTGTGGGACCGTGAGAACGATGTCTCCTGATTGCACGCCGGTAGCAGTCAGTGCAAATCGGAGGGCGTCGGTTCCGCTGTTTACTCCGACGCAATGCTTCGAATCGCAGAACTTCGCAAAATCTCGCTCAAAACCTTCGACCATCGGGCCGCCGATAAAACCCGCGGTCGATAAGACATCTCTGAACACAGCAACGAGCTCGGCCTCAAGCTCGCGATGCGGCGTCACTAAATCAAGAAACGAAATCTTTCCATTCCCATTTCCATTCTGACTCATTCTTTCGCCCTCGCTTTGGATGTGATCTTACGAAGTACTTTTGCAGGGTTTCCAACCACGATGACACCCGGAGGGACGTCGCGAGTGACAACGCTACCAGCACCGACAATCGAATTTTCACCGATCGTAACTTTGGAAAGAATCGTTGACCCAGATCCGATCGACGCTCCGCGTTTAACCCGCGTCGCCTCGACTTTCCAATCCTGTTCGGTCTGAAGCGCGCCGTCTTCCGTGGTCGCCCGCGGATACGAGTCGTTTATAAATGTCACGCTGTGTCCGATGAAAACATTGTCCTCGATCGAGACCCCTTCACAGACGAATGTGTGACTGGAGATTTTGCACCGCCGTCCTACGCTCGCGTTCTTCTGGATCTCAACGAACGCGCCAATCTTCGTGTCATCGCCAATCTCACATCCGTACAGATTGATGAATTTCGAAAGCTTGACTCCCTTGCCGAGCTTAACGTCCGGCGCAATCGAGCAGAATTCGTTCACAGTCGGATCAGTTCCCCTCTCTTCTGAATGGACCTTTCGGCCGCCTCCAGCATCCGCACCACTCGCAGACCGGCATGCCCGTCGTTAAACGGCGTTTTGCCGCCCTCGATGCAATCGGCAAAGTATTTCAATTCAACGCTCAGCGCTTCCAACTGTTCCAATTGCGGGGCCCACATGTCGCCGGCGCGGTAGGTCACGTAGGGATATCGAATTCCGTCATCCGGGTTAAGCAGTACGCCCTTGTCGTAGATGCGGACCTTTTCGTCGGCCACAAGATCGTTCCACACCAGCATCTTTTTCTGTCCGCCAATCAGCGTCATGCGGATCTTCACTGGTGATAGCCAATTTACGTTGATGTGCGCGATTACGCTGTTCGGAAAGTAGATTGTCAAGAATGCGATGTCTTCCACCCCATTCACGTGCCTTTCACCCGTGGCTACAACCGCCTCAGGCTCAGACTTAATGAGGTGATCCATGATGGATAAATCGTGCGGTGCAAGATCCCAAAGCACGCTCACATCATGTTGGAACAACCCCAGGTTCACGCGCAAGGAATCGTAGTAATAAAGATCCCCAAGCACGCCGCTCTCCGTCAGCTCCCGGATTTTCTTAACTGCACCAGTGAACAAGAAGGTGTGATCCACCATCAGGGTCAGTTTTTTACGCGCGGCAAGATCAATCAGCTCTTGAGCCTGTTGTCCATTTGAAGTGAGGGGCTTTTCAACGAAAACGTGCTTGCCGTTTTCCAGCGCTCTTTTGGCAAGTTCGTAGTGAGTCCAAACAGGTGTAATCACCGCGACCGCGTCAATGTTGGGTGAATTCAGGATCTCGGATACGTCTGTGCATGTCTTGACCCCAGGATAGGCTTTGCGAACGCGCGCAAGAGCAGCTTCGCTCTTGTCACAGACTGCCTCTACCTTGACGGAATCAAGTGTATGCAGGTTGCGGACGATGTTCGGTCCCCAGTAACCAAATCCGATGACGCCGATTTTAATCATGTGTCTCCTGCTCGAGTGCTTTGCGGAAATTGAGCGCTTATCCAATCCTGGAGATTCAATTTGCGATGAAAGCTGCCGCCCGATGAATTATTACGAAAGCTGGATTCGCACCTCGAAATTACTCCGATGCCTGCGGAGACATCTTGATGACAGCGTTGCTGCCTACTGTTTCAAGCAATTCTTCTCGAACCCGGCAACAATTCACAAATATGACGGGGAGCAAACTCCGGGACTTCTGCGGAATCAGTTCCTAAGAAAATCATGCAATGGCCCTGCCCACATGTCCGTAACCCAGGGCCGCAACCTTTGTCGCCTCAGCAGAATTCCCGATCGGCGTTACTCGGGCGCGGTCAATCTCTAATGCCACAGACCGGCGCAGCAATGACACCGAGACCACGATCCGCTTGTTGCCCTTGTGCGCGATCAGGATTCCTTCGATCCCGTGAAGTGAGTAGTCCTCAATCCGAACCCGTTGACCTACTTCCAGGTAAGGCCATGGCTCAGCGATGACTCCTGCCGTGACCATGGTCTGAATCGCGGTCATCTCAGCGGAGTCTACGGGCGTCGGGGTCCGGCCTCTGCCAACAACGGAAATTACGCCGGGAGTAATCAATATCGGAAGCCGGTTCGTCACATCAAATCGGCAGAAAAGATATCCCGGGAAAAGTGGCGCCTGAACCACCTTCATGCGGTCGCCCCAGTGTTTTTGCAACTCGTAGGTCGGCAACAGCGTTTCATAACCCTTCTCACTGAGAATGGAAGCCGTGGACCTCTCCCAGCGAGTTCTGACCTGCAGCGCGAACCAAACTTTGGGGCAAAGCTCAGTTTCCATAGGCATTCTTGGCCTTCTCCTGCAGTCTAGCGTCCATTTGATCCCATGGCTGTGGTGCTCGTACAGGCTACCGCCATTAACACAACGAATTCCGCAGAATAGATTTGCACTCTGCATTCCAAATAGGCACGAGCAGCCTTCAAAAGGGGCATTAGCGTCAACACCTAATCCATTGAAAACAAAGGGGTTATCTCTCTATCCGGGCATTACTCGCGCCCTTCGGGAAGGGTTGAGTGTTCTTCTACCCTAAGGGAAGAAAACAGTTTCCAGATAGTTCCAGTCCCATTCCTACAAATTCAAGGTGGGACATGTTGCCCTCGCGATGGGAATCGCGCAACTCCATTGTTTTCAGATTGTTAGCACCCCTTTGGCGTTGAATTTCGGGGTTCTGAGCCCTATTTTTCGCATGCTGCGACATCTTCGAACCCTCCGGGCGAATCCGGCATATTCCTGTTGAATGGTTGTTTAAGGAGCATAGTGCGGCCCAGTTATCGGTGTAATGCACGATTCTGGGATTCCGGTTAAAGACCCCTCCGAAGGGGGTGCTGTGAGGCCTCGTCAGCAATCGCCAAGCTCTCGCCGCTTCTCGAAGACTAAACAATTGGCCAGGTCAGTGTACGACGGTGGACAAGTTGGTTGGGGGTTGGAGGGGATTAGCGCTGTAACATGCTGTGGGATTAAAGCCCCCTCCGGAGCTGTTTGCCGGCCCATTGATGTAACAAATTTGTGCAGGGATTTTATTCACTATTGTACTTGCGGCTGTGTTGATCGGCGGCCACGCAGCTCCAGCCGCCGCAAAGTAACTTGGCGCTGCAGAGAGAAACAAGGAATTTGGCAATGCCTGCTGCGCCATGTATGAGGAGACAAGGCTTCCGCTGGGAACGTTGGAGTTCCACACTACTGAATTTGTCACGCAGTCCCAGTTGCCTCCCCGCAAGATGGTCTGGCCAACTTTCGCTGAGAGGGCAGCATTCGGTGAAGAACCACCGCCATCATCGTAGTACCCAATCTGATAGATCACTCCATTGACCTTCGAGGTGCCTGAATCCGTCTCGTAGACACTCGCCTTGCAAGTCGACCCATACGGGCCGAACGCGTTGCCAATCACGTTCTCGTAGTTGCTGTAGTAAGCAACATTGATGGCGATCAATGCGCCCGTCATTGGGGATCCGGTGTCCGGATCTGTCGATGTCAAATTTATGTAATTCCGGAACATTGTGTTGTGGCTGCTGCTCCCGTGGGCAAAGTCGAACTCCCAATTCGACGTCACGTTTCCTTCCCACAGATTCATGAATGGATGAGGCGAGTGCGTTTGGGTTTCGGGCAGCGAATTGTGGTATTCACCCATGTAAGCATCCACTTCATAGTTGTACGCATACACGTTGCCGCTGCTTCCGCTCTGGGGTGTCGAGTGCCGGGCCCTGCGGATAATGTTGTTCTGAATCAAATTTTCTGAATTCCTGAACTCCAGTAACAGTGCATAATCGGCGCCGCTGTTATGGTTGTACCCTTCAAAGAGATAGTTATTACTGATCTCGCTTCCATATACATCCGAGAGATAGATGTGGGATTTATCCACCTCCCAGTCGCTCTCCACGTTGTGTACCCAGCAATGGGCGCAGGCTTCCATATCGACGTTCTTGAACTCAAGCGCGGTGCCCGATGCGGCCGTGCCTACCACGCGTAAGTTTTCTAGCCCCACATTTTCAATCATTGGCAAGTGATAGATTTGAGGGGAATTCGTGTAGTCAAAATACAGTGGCCTTGCAAGCGTAATCACATTGCCGGCAATCGCGGTAACCTGGTCGATTTGCGTCATAACCGTGTTGGGAAGGTCGTGTCCGCATCCACCGCACCCTCCGGTGTAGCCGGAAGTGTTCACGAGAGGGTTGCCATCCGTATCTGTCGGATTGGTTTGAGTAACTACGATGTAACTGTTGACGCTGATTCCATTGGTGCTCTGCACGGTCAACTGCGTTGCGCCTTTTGACGCTGTAGACGTAATCGGAATAAAAACCACTTGGGACGATGAGAGATACGTTTCGCCCATGCTGATGATGCTTGCGCCGTCTCCGTAATTGAGGACCGTTTTGTCGGGACCGGCGCCGCGCAACACGATGGATTTATCGGTCAGACACAGCCCAGACTCATAGACGCCTGTACCGTAGTCGTCCGTCTTCCCCACGCAAACAGTCGAAGATGGTCGGTGCAGCGTGTAGGTTCCCGCAGTCAACACGACAACAGAACTTGCTGGGCAAGAATTTATGGCATTCTGAATCGCGGTGCTATCATCTGCTCCGCCGCTTGGCGGAATGGTTTGGCAGATCGGCCAGTTTGCATCCGGAATTCCCCCTGGAATCCCAACTTGAGTCCAGTCAACTGTACGAGTTACGGGAATTACAGGAGACACGCCCTGTGCCTGTTTCACGGTGCTGAATAAGACCAGCAAGGCGAGCATCCCCATTAGCAACAGCGCCGGCGGGAAGTAAAACCCCGGATTCCCACTTCGGATAGGGTTCCCTAATCGTTGCCAAATCGGTCTAAAACTCATGGTCTAAGCACCTTCAGACTCCCCCAAGGACATAGTATCGCCGCGGAAGGAAGCATGGAATAGTGATAGAAGGTCTAAATAAGGGACAGGTCGTGACCCCGTACCGCAGGCCAGCGAAAGTGCCAAGTCCCCCCATTAATTTTGTCCCCCCGGAGCTTTCATCTAAATTGGCTTACGATCCCCAGTTATTGCATCCTAAGATTGATATCCTTGCCGACTACGAACGGGGGCGTTTTTCGGCGAAGCTTTAAGTGAATCCTCTTGCAAGCGATGGCGGCAAGCATCGGTACGCTTTTGAAAAACAACCGCAGCGCTTGGCCAGGCTTCCAAACCTTGAGAGAAATGTAAATCCAGCGTTGCGATATGCCGCCAATGCACGCGCGACGATCCCAGCGGCGCTCTCTGCCTCCGGGATACTCGCCCTTCTTCTCCGAAGCAATAATCGATAAAATTCCATCAACCATTGCCTTAGGGTTGCGAATACTATTCGTAGCGTGGGCGCGGTAGGCAACTGTTTTTGGCTCCAAGAGAACAACGCATGGGCTCTGAGCCCCCGCCTTTAAGATCAGATTGATATCGTCAAGATGGAATGTGGTGCTCGAGGTTTTTCGCAATCCGCCAATTTCTTCGAATGATGATTTTCGTATGACAATCTCACTATTGGAAAGGTCGACGGAGACATCTTTGGACAAGTAATCCGGAAATCTCATGACTTTTATTTCTGATCCGCTCTTCTCATCCAGTCTTGGGAGGTTTCCATCAAGGAAGTAAGTCATCGAGCCGATAATCAAAGGAGGCGAGTCACAAGCTTGAATGACGCGCGCGTAGGTTTCTAGGGCGCGTGGGAACAATAGGTCATCGCTGTCCAGGAATACGAGGTAATCACCTCGCGCCTGAAGGGCAGCCCTGTTTCGCGCGACCTCCGGCCCCTGATTCTCTTGCTCGATGACGTGAATTCGCGAACCGTACTGCGCCAGAGCATCTTGCGTCCCATCCGTCGAACCATCATCTATCACAAAGAGTTCGAAGTCATTCCAGGTCTGCGCGAGTACGGAATCAACAGACTGGCGTATGTGTTGCTCTCGATTATAGGTTGGGATTAAGACGCTAAAGTATGGTTTCACTATTGCAACGGCCTCGATCTTCGAGTTCAGCTTTGCGATCGCTGTTCGATTCCATTTACTCGAATGAACAATACATTCCGCTTCAACTCGGAAACAATTCTCCTTTCCTGAAGAGGAGTTTAGCAGGTACCGATAATTTGCACCGCTCAAAAAAAGACAAGTGTTATCGTTCCGTTAGGCAGTACCAAAAATTGCGTATGGAAATCATCTGCGTTGGGATTGTCTGGGCGATGCCAAGGATTTTCCCTCGGACTTTCGAAGAAAATAAATCCCAGCCGCCAGCATCCCAAGCGTTATAAGAAAAAAGACGAATCCTCCCTGACGATGGAGCTTTCCGGTGAGAAAGCTTGGATTCACGTCAATGCTGAGGAGGGTGAGAGTTGTAATCCGCATGCCATTCTTGAGAATCGCAAATGGAATTGCGAGTAAAACAAGGAAGGTCATCTTCCAATAGCTCCGCAGAAACAGCTTTGCCGCGAGCAAACAAGTGATAACCAGAGCGATGCTGGACCGGATTCCGCTGCACTCTTTCGCAATTTCAATAGAGATCGTTGGCAATGACAATACAAATCCCTGCCGTACATAGGGGACCCCGGCGATTTTGAACATCAGACAGGTCACAGAAATAGAGCCTCCTTGCAAAAAGTGAATCGTCCCCGCCAGGGCTGCCTCTGGCATCGGTACCATGAGCGCCAGGAATGCCAGCGGAAATGCCGCAGCCCGCGCCGCGCGGCCCCCATAAAACAACAAGAACTCACCGCACAAGATAGTGACTATGGATAGTGTCGCGGCAAAAAGGTAGTCGGCCCTGGCCGACGTTGACAGGAATCGCTGAACGAACAACAATCCGGCGATGCCCGCCCCAATCGTAGGAACGCCTGCTGCCGCGCACCAACGAGTCTCCTGAAATATCTGCCGTCTTTGGCTGATAAAGAAATAAATGGAAATAATCGGGATTATCAAAATGTGGGAGCTGGATTCGTGACTCAATGCATATTCCAGCAGCCGGCTGAGTGGATTCCAAAATGCAACACCCGACAACGCAATTGTTGCAAAGGCGATGCCATGCCGGTTCGCTGAGGTTAGCTTTGTTCCTGTCCCCTTCATCAAGCCCTTCATTCAATAGCCTTAGAGACAAAATCCGCCGCCGGATAGGCATGCTCGCACCGCAAGCCTCACGCCATGGCGAGCGAATCTTCGAAAACAAATTCGTTGAGAGGTTAATCGGAGAGGTTATTCATTGTGCAGGCTCCCATTTCCCAGGCGATTGGGTGACCTGCCGAGCGCGCCCCACGAAAGAATGCGCTCTTAGTGTGCCCCGTCCCCGGAGATGACCGCGCGGGGTGTCTGCAGTAGAATTTTCGCGTCCAACAGCGGCGTCCACGTCTTTGAATAACGCAGATCGAGTCTTACCATGTCATCGAATGTCGTTCTGCTGCGGCCATGCACTTGCCACAGGCCCGTTATTCCCGGCTTGATCTCGACCAATCGCCGCCGGTGCCAAGTATCGTATGCTTCAGCCTCATAAGGAATTGGCGGCCGCGGGCCTACCAAGGACATATCGCCTGTCAAAACATTCCAGAACTGAGGCAACTCGTCTAAGCTCGTCCGCCGCATGATCTTGCCAATCCATGTGACCCGCGGGTCATTGGTTATTTTAAACGCGCTTCCAGCCTTGCCACCCGGATCCTCTGGCCCGACCTTTCCGGCGATGAACTTTTTGACGTATTCCTGGTGAATGCCCGAATCGTTTGTATCACGCATGGAGCGGAATTTTAAAAATTTGAATGGAATGCCGTACTGGCCAAGCCTCTCCTGACGGAATATCACGGGGCCCTTGGATGTTAGCTTGATCAGTACCGCAAGAATCCCAAAAGGGACGAAAAGTATTACGAGTGCGACCGCACTCCCCGCAATGTCCATTACCCTCTTTGTAGCCAGAGACAGTCTCTTCTTTTTCTCGGTCTCAAACAAATCGGGATAAAGAGCCGCATTCAGCTGCGACTTATGTCCATTTCCATTCCCATTGAAATTGCTATTGTGTGTCCATCCGTCGGGAAATGCGTAGAAAGAGACGAGGATGTTATTCAGTTGTGCCTCATCGAATTCCTTCTCTAAGTCTTCCCTGACTTTCGCTTGAATCACATTCGTTGCGGATTTGGTTTCCGTTTGTCCAAGCTCGGTGAAAATTACGCCGAACACGGCGCCCTTTTCATACCATCCGGCCAGGTCGGTCTCTCGAACTCTCTCGCTTAGACAGTCGGCAATTTTCTGAAAAAGCACCACGTCTTCATTGGCCCGGTTCTTTTCTTTGCCGGTAACCAGCATCAACAAAAGAGGCTTCTTCGATCGTTCGGATCGTTTTCTTTCCCGGCACAACATCTCGCGGAATTGGTCTTCGGAAAGGAACGAACCAAACTTCTCAACTGTGGGTTTCCCGTTGTTCCCATTAGTTCTTGCCGGGACAAATACTTGCGGCGTAGGGATTGCAGCGTGATTAGCCAACAGTTCCTCCCTCTTGGGTGGCGGCTGCCCAGGCTCTAACTGAGGCACACCGCTTTCTACTCATTGGAATGCACTCCATGTGCCAGATGTGGGCGGAAACTCAAACCGACGGCAATTGCTATGTCATTGAAAAATAACGACTTAGAGTAATTAGTCTAGAGGCTTGCCACTTTTGTCCATTCATTTGTGATGGATTAATGAAGATTACTATCCCGAAGCTGAAATAGTTTTCAGTCACCTTTTTGTGACATTTTTGATGGGGAATGCCAATTTGGACTTCACAGGGAGTTTTCCCGGCGGTTTACACTGAGGAATGTCCGCATTCCTACTACTGCTGCTCGACCCGCGGGCGCTTCCGCTTCCATTCGTAATCATGCCGGACAAGCGCCTTGTGCTTTTTCAGTTGGCCTTCAAGCTCAGCAAACGCCGTCTTCACACTTGCGCCTACGTCATAGCCCTCCCCAACGCAATGCAGCGTCCCGGTGGGAAGCCCAAGATTGAGTGTGAGATTGTACTCTTCCTTTCTTGCTTGCTTGGCAATCGCGCCGTGAAGCTGAACCAAATCAGGGGCGTAACTCTTCAGAAGCTTTTGCAGCTTCGCGATGTGCGGCGCCAACATTTTCTCCACTGTGCTATGGGCATCTACATTCTTGTAGGTTATGGAGAATTTCATGAGGGTACCTTTTCCTGAGTTAGGAACGTCGAGGCTGGCCACCACATATCACGACTGCACTCATCGCGGTTGATCATGGGGCAAGGTCAGCATAGCAACTCCACCTCGCATCTGCAATCGCCCCGCACATTCCTTCAATTCCTGCGAGGAATGCCTCATGATTGACAATCCTTTGACAAGCATCATAGGCTCGCCCGGCTGGAGCCGCGGCCGTCTTTTAGCCGCAAGCGCGCGCTTCACACAAACTCCATGCCTAAGAATCCCACGCAGCAACCATTCTCAGAAATCCGCGTTGGCCCTGCCGGTTGGTCGTATGACGATTGGGCAGGCATCGTCTACCCCGCGAAGCGGCCCAAGGGCTTTCATGAGGCGGCATATCTATCTGAATTCTTCGACACAATCGAAATCAATACGTCGTTTTACCAGCCGCTGCGGCCGAATTTCGCCGCGCAATGGCTCGAGCGCGTGGGCGCGAATCCGCGATTTGTCTTCACAGCAAAGCTTTGGCAGAAGTTCACTCACGAAACCGGAGCGACCGCGGAGGATGAGCGCGCAACGCGTGTGGGTTTCGATCCGCTCGCTCGCGCCGGCAAGCTTGGCGCCGTGCTCCTGCAATTCCCTTTTTCGTTCCACCGGACGCCGGAAAATTTCATCTACTTGAAAAAGCTGCTCAAAACGTTTGGAGAATATCCGCTCGCTGTTGAGGTGCGCCACGCAACTTGGAATGACAAGGAATTCTTTGCCATGCTCCATGAGAGCGGCGCGGGCTTTTGCAACATCGACCAGCCCGTGATTGGCCGCTCCATGAAGCCCACGGAGCGTTCCACGGCGCGCGTTGGCTACATCCGCCTCCACGGACGGCGCTACGACACTTGGTTCAGCGACGATCCTCTTACGCCCCCCGAGGAACGTTACAACTATCTCTACAAAGAAAATGAATTAGAGCCGTGGGCGGAACGCATCCGCCGCGTCGCGAAACATTCCGGTTCAACCTTCGTCATCACGAACAACCACTATGAGGGCAAAGCAATCGTAAACGCGCTGCAACTCATTCACCTGCTCACCGGAAATAAGGTGAAGGTGCCAGAACCTCTGCGTCATCACTACCCACAATTGGAAACCATTGCCGACGCGCCGCAGCGGGAACCGACGCTGTTTCCGGAGCCTCCTCCAGATAACGTCAAGAATTAGAAATAGGATTCTCCGGTTGAATTCAGATCGAGGAGTGAAGCGGCGAGCGCCTTCGCACTCGCCGCTCTGTAAGCTAGCCGATTACTTGCCTGCAACTAGGATTGTGAAGGAATCCGGCACCATCGGACCGCGGCGGCCACCTCGACCGCCCGGTGGGGGCGTGGCCGGAGGCGGGCCGAATTCAGCAGTAATCAGGAAGACGTGACCCGTCTTTGAATCGAGGGTCGAAGTCCTTGCGCCGGCTTGAGTAGCAAGGCTTTGCTCGACGGAGAACGTTGTCGGGCTGCTTTCCTTGATGATGCTCAGGGTGCCGTCACCGTTGGAGCTGAAGGCTTCCATCGTGGCAGGATTGAAGAGAGCGCCATCGGTGCCCTGTCCGATAGGGAGGGTGGTAAGGACTTTGCCGTCAGTTGAACTGGCGATAGCCATGACGTTGTTGTGGCATGAAGCAAAAAGGATGTGGTTCTTGGCGTCAAAGCCGAGCCCGCCGGGCTCCTCGCAACCGGCAATATCAAAGTGCGCCGTGACCGTGAGTGACTTCGTGTCCACGGCTGCAATTTGACCCTTGTCTTCGAGATCCACGTAAAGATGGCCATTGGCGTCGGACTGCGCCTGCTCGGGCTGGCCGCCGAAATCTACGGTGCCGACGATGGAACCGTCCTTCGTGTCGATCACAGTGGCATTCGGCTCAGAGTGGCTCAGGATCCAGACGCGCTGATTGAATGGATCGAAGAGGATGCCGTCGGGGCGGCTCTTAGGATCAACATCAATGGTCTTGATAAGAGCAAGAGTTTTTGTGTCAAACATGGCTACGGGGCTACTGCTGGCGAATCCGTGGCCGGACTTCGGGTCGACGGCAACGCCACGAGCATTGATATTGGGAATTTCGCCGACTGACTCGAGCGTATCAAGATTGTAGACAGTGATGCGCGAGCCGGTCTGCCCCTGCCGCGGGATGTAAAGACGGCGGCCGTCGGAATCGGCGTAGACATAGTCCCAGCTGCCCAAACCGCCAACCTTGGAGCTCTTGAGAACCTTGTATGGCCCGGCGGTTGGAGCCTGTGCTGCCAATCCAATCGCCGCTACCATTGCAATAGCCACCACCAACACAAAACAAATTCTTCGCATGAAATCTCTCCTCAGCAATTCAATTTATTGACGCGAATAAACCGCATCACCCATCCTGACGCGACGAAGTATACACCACGACGTTATTCACGAGCTTTTCGCGGGGTCGACGGACAAGGTCGCAAATATTCGCTCGTTCAGCAATTATTAAGGTAAGTTGCTATCGCGATTTAGGGGGTGGCTTTCTTATGCTGAGGACGAATGCAACGAGTGGTTGGTGATCGGGGCTGTCCACAGGAACAATTGGCATCCCCTTCGCATCCGCGTCGGCGCTGGGCCGCTGGAGAAACTTTGAGATTTCAGCAGCGGTAAGGCGAGAAGTTGTCAGATCCGGCGCATCATCAGTCCCCTCGCCGTTTCGGCCATGACAATCGAAGCATCTGTAATCGTCGAAGGCCTTCTTTCCTTTTGCAATTAACTCCTTGTCGTCCTGGCGGGCGCGCGGCGCGGAATCGTGCGGCCACACCTGCATCGCACACAGGAAAGCGAGCAAAAGAACGCCAATCCCAATCACTCCAAATAGCGGCGCTTCTAACTTGAGTCTCTGAAACGCTCGATTCATGGTCAAAGAAATTATCGCACAGGTCTTATTCGGGGGGATTATCGGTCAAAGTGAAATCATGCCTGCACGTCGAATAGCCTACTTTTTGAAGAGGTCCTCAAACGCCCGGCGCGCATCGGTTGGCCGTGAGGCGCCGTAGGAGTGTTCCTTCTGAGCCGCGGTTGGTGCGGCGGGGGCGATCGGCGCGGTGTCCTTCTCAACCGTCATGCGGATTTCGAAAAGTTTGCAGGTGTTCTTCGAACTCTTTTTCAATATCGGCTCGGGAATTGCCTGCGTGCATTCCCACTGGACGCCCGTGTCGAAATGAACGCACTGTTTGCAGCAATGCAGCTCGAAACCGCACTTGGGGCACGGGCCGTTCACGTTAAATCCCGGGGTGAGAACGATACCGCAGCTCGAACACCTCGCGCGAAGCACCGTTCCGACCATGCGGGGAGTGCGCGGCCCGATCTGTTCCTGTCGCGCGGGGCGCGGATGGTCCTTCTGCTGCTTTTCGCGCTTTTCCGGCTTATTGGAACTCTGATAGCCGTGCTGTTTGTATTTTCTTTCCAAACGGACCTCCAAGGCGCTCACACCCAGCGGTGCTGGCCCGGGGCTGATTTTCCAAGCGGGCCGTACGCACAATCGCTGGCGTGCGCGGCGCCGCCGAGGAAGGTATTAATGCATTTTCAGTAGAGCTACAATTCTTCGCCCAAGCTTGTTTTCGTTCAGCAGAATATCGTGCCAGGGAGAACAAAACAGTGGAGACTGGTAAGTAATGTTTGTAGTCCTTTGGCAGTTCCAAGTCAAGCACGGTCTCGAAAAAGAGTTTGAGAAGGTATACGGGCCTGAGGGCGCTTGGGCAGACCTTTTTCGGGCCTCGCCTGCCTATCGCGGCACACGCCTCCTGCGCGACACTTCAATTCCCGGGTGCTACTTCACGATGGACTTCTGGGACTCTCAGGCCGCCTACGACGCCTTCCGCAGCGAAAATGCCTTCGCCTACGCTGAAATCGACCGCCGCTGCGAATCACTTACCGAAAGCGAATCGCACGTGGGCAGGTTTGAGTCTTCGGCTCCCCCGCCCTCTTCACCTTAGCTCGTGTCCTCAGAAAACTGCTGCTTCCACGCTCATAACTCCGGGCAAATGGTCGGCAAGTATCTGCCACTTCTTTCCTTCATCCCGCGTGAACCAGACCTGTCCGTTTTCCGTGCCGAAATAAACCCCCGCTGATTCACAGGTGTCTGTGGACATCGCCTCGCGAAGAATCGTCTCGAACGCGTTCTTCACCGGCAGGCCGTTCGTCTGCATCTGCCACGATTTCCTGCTGTTCGTGGAGTGGTACACCGCGAGCCGTCCCTTCGGCACCACGCGAAACTCGGCGCCAATCAGCGGCAACACCCAAATCGTTTTCGGATCGTGTGGATGCACAGCAATAGGAAATCCGAATCGCGAAGGCAGGCCTTCCGAAATGTCCGTCCACGAATCACCTGAGGAATCACTGCGGTACATCCCGCAATGATTCTGCTGATAGAGCAGCCCTGGCACGCCTGGCCCAAGCGCAAGCTTGTGAACGCACTGGCCCAGTTCCGGCATCGTATCCGGCAAGAAATCCGCGCGCGTGCCCTGATTTCGCGGAGCCCATGTCGCGCCGCCGTCATCGCTGCGGAACACTCCCGCGGCGGAAATGGCGACATACATTTTCATCGGCGCGCTTGGATCGAGCAGGATTGTATGAACGATCATGCCGCCCGCGCCCGGCGTCCATCGCGACCGCGTCGCGTGACGGTTTAGCCCCTTCACCTCACTCCAGGTCTCGCCCCGATCCTCGCTGCGAAACAGGCCCGCCGGATCCACGCCGCAGTAGACCACCCCCGGCTCGCTCGCGCGTCCCGGACGGATATGCCACAAGCGCTTCACGTCCAATCCGGAATCTTTTTCGTAACGCACGCCTTCTTTCGTGCGCAGCCATGTCTTTCCGCCATCGTGCGTGCGGTGGATGTCCGAACCAAACCAATCGTTGTTTGCCGCTGCATACAGTGTCTTGCCGCCATCGCGTGGATCGGCGACGAAGTGGTGAACGTTCATGCCGGTAAAAAGCGGTCCATCGATCTTCCAATTCTTGCGTTTCAAGTCGCTATGAAAAATAAACCCACCCTTCCGAGTCCCCACCAACACGACCACCTTGCTTGCTTTTTTCGAAGTTTTTCCCCTTGTCATGGCTCGTTTCAACTTGCCTTTCTCGCGCCCTTCGCGAGGAACTTTGAAAACCATTCCACTGGTAGATCAGGCTGCAAAAACTTTCTTGGCGCGCCGTCAGCGGCCGTAATTGCCTCCGCTGCCAGATACCCGCTGCGCACAGCGCCCTCCATAGTTGCAGGCCAGCCCGTGGCTGTCCAGTCTCCCGCGAGGAACAGATGGCGAATTGGGCTTACCGCGGATGGCCGCCAGCGATCGCAGCCCGGCGATGGCGAAAACGTCGCCGCCGCTTCCTTGATGACCGTGGATTTTACAACCCTCGCCTGGCGCGCGGCGGGAAGAATTCGCCGTACTTCAGCTATGCATTCATCCACGATTTCCTGGCGCGGCTTCTGCACCAGCGAATAACTCGCGCTAACGACAAGCTGCAAATACTGACCGCCGCCAGCCCCCGCCGCGCCCCCGCCGCCATAAAGCAACGTCTTGTTGAAGATCCACTGCGTCGTCATATCGAGCAGCGCGAGATACGGTTCCCGCATCACCGGCCGGTCAAACCAAAGGTGGATCCCCGTAATCGGGGATGTCCGAAGCTGCGAAAGATTCGTGAATGCAGGCACACTCGCCGCAACTTCCGGCGGTAGCAACCCCGGCAAGTCTCCATGCGGCACGGCGGCGATGTAATGATCCGCGCTCAGTGTCTCTCCTTCTTCCATGCCGATCCCAATCACGGCGCCCTTGCTGACTTCCAATCGCCGCACCGGTGCGCGAAATTTCACTTCCCCACCGCATTTCTCAAGAGCCGCGCGGCAGCCTTCGTAGAGATTTCCCAGCGCGACGGTCGGCACGCCGAATTTGTATCCTGCGCGGTTTGCGAGAAACGCCTTCCAGAAAACATCCACGCCATATTGCGCGTCCGTTCGGTCGAGCTGCTCATCCAACGCGCTAATCAGCACGGCTCCCCAAAATCTCGAAATTGCCTGCTCCGTTTGCTTCTGGCGCCGCAGCCAGTCGAGCATATTCATTCGCTCACCGCCCTGCGCCGTAAGGTCTGCCGGCCGCCCGCCGCTGCGCGCAATGTGCATCAACGCCTTCGCGATAGCGCATTTATCCGCCCAATTCAGCAAAGGGAATTTCAAAAATGAGAAAGCCAGATGCAAGGGTGCGGGCAGCAACGTACCGCGAAGCGTTCCGCGCCGCCCATCAGCGGAAGAAAATTCCAGCCGGTCAAAAAATCGAATCTTGGAACTCGCGCCGGCGCGCCTGTAAAAATCCGCGAGATTGGTGCAGCACCCGAGGGTAATGTGCTGGCAATTGTCCACGTGCTCGCCGTTCGGGAGCACATAAGACGTGGCGCGTCCACCAAGGAAGGGCCGTTTTTCAAGGAGTGTGATCCGGTAGCCCGCTTCAGCCAGCGCGACGCCCGCGGACAACCCCGCCAGTCCGCCGCCGATCACGATCACTCTTTTCGAGGACATTTCTCTCCGACCAGGCGCCCAACTGCGCGCGGACCAGGATGCCGAACTTCTCCGGCGCGCTCAATCGCACTTGCGCGCTGAACACATCGTATCCGCGCGTTTCGATTCGCGCCAGCAGGCCGCTGTACGTGCGCGCCAGCATCCAGAGCGCCGCGCGGCTGTCCTTCTCCACCATTCCTACAATTTCCGCGCCCTCCGCGTAATAGCGCCACGCACGGTCCACCTCAAAAGCAATTAGCTCCGCGAGCCGCGGCGTAAGCGGGCCGGCCAGTTCCCCCTCGCGCACGCCGAATCGCTCGAGGTCCTCCCGCGGCAGATAGGCGCGGCCCATTTTTAGATCCGCGGGCAAGTCGCGCAAAATATTCGTCAATTGAAACGCAATCCCCAGCCGCTCGGCCACCTCCGGCGCGCGCGGATCGCAGAATCCGAACACGTGGATGCACGTCAGCCCAACCGTCCCCGCCACTCGGTAGCAGTATTCGCGCAGCCGGTCAAACGTCGCGTAGGACGGCTCCGTCAAATCCATCTCCGCGCCGGCAATCAGGTCGTGGAAATAACGCGCTGGTATTGAGTAGCGCGAACAGGTGTCCGCGAATGCCGGGAGAATCGCGTGACCGGAAACATCTCCCGCGTACGACGCGTCCACGAGCCCGCGCCAGCGCGCCAATCCGCGCTGCTTCGCGGCAACACTTTCCTCGCTTGCCGAGCCGGAGTCATCGCTCACATCGTCCACAAGCCGCATAAATGCATACAACGCGCACAACGCGCGCCGCTTCGGCTCTGGCAGCATGTAAAACACATAGTAAAAATTGCTCGCGGCATTGCGTGCCACTCGTTTGCAATCGTCATATGATGCATTTACGGTCGTTTCGCGGTCCGCACGTGCCGGAATTCGGTAAGAGGACACCGCGCCAGATTGTTGCGCCTCTCCTGCGCCGTTCTGCGTCGCGCGCCCTGGCTCCTCATCGCCCGCATTCACTCGCCCCGAAAACACCCGCCCTGCAAGCGCCCGCACGAGCATCATCGCCTGCGTAACTTTTCTAATCGCAGGGCGGCGCTCGAGCGTGTTGTATCCCATGCGTTCGATCGCATCGAGCACCGCAAGCCCGCCGCGGCTAAACATCTCAACATCCACGCGAATCATGCCCGACACTTTCTCCGCCAGCGGCAGCCCCTCAGCAAAAAGTTTCCTTGTCCGCGCGATGATGTCCCGCATCAGCTCAACATACTTTTCGCTGAACCGCCGCGCCTCAATGTCCTCAAAACTCAGCCCGTGCGCGCGCAGCGCATCCAGCGGAATGTAAATCCGCCCCTTCTCCAAATCGCGCGACACGTCCTGCCAGAAATTTGCCAATTGCAGCGCGGTGCATGTCGCGTCGGAAAGCCGCTGCCGCTTCTCATCCCGGTAGCCGCACAAATAAAGCACCAGCAGCCCCACGGGATTCGCCGAGTAGCGGCAATATCCAATCATTTCCTCCCACGTCGCGTAACGATGCACCACTTGATCCTGACGGAAGGCGACAAGCAAATCAGCGAACGGTTGCATCGGGATGTCGCACGCGCGAATCGTCCCGGCCAAGGCGACGAATACGGGGTGTGACGGTTTTCCCCCATAGCACTCCTGCAGCTCAACATCCCACCAACCCAGCAGTTCGAGCGCGCGCTTTGGATCGGCAACCTCATCGCCCAAATCGTCCGCCCACCGGCAGTACGCATAGAGATTGTAGAAATGTTGGTGCAGCCGCTTCGGCAGCAACCATGAAACAACGTTGAAGTTTTCGTAGTGGGAGGTTGCGAGACGCCGCGTGTATTGTTCAGCCTCCGCAACTGAACAACCATCCTTGGGGAGTCCGCGGGCTACTTCCAGGTCGGAATAATTCGGCGCGGGCATTGCGCTTTAGGGAAGGATTGCCGTCTTCATGCCGTCGCGATTCGTCTTCATCTTCTCGAACACATGCGGCAGATCGCGCAAGGGCGCCTCGTTGCTGACAAAATCGCTTGCACGAACATCACCGCGCGCCACCGCTGCCAGCGCCTCGCGAATGAATTCCGGCGTATGGTGAAAGCTCGACTTGATTGTAATGTTTGAATAGTGCAGCGTTGCGGGCTCGATCTCCAATCTAGTTCCACGTTCGCATCCCGCAAACCAGTTCACTGTCCCGCCCGGACGCGCCATTTCAAGCGCCCAGGCGCATGTCCATGGGAAGCCCACGGCTTCGATGACGGCATCCAGGCCGTGCCCATGAGGGGTGTGCTTTTTCACGACCGATGGTATTTCCTCGACCACCATTCCGCTGACGTTGATCGCCGTTCGCGCGCCAAGTCTCTCCGCCGCCAGAACCTGACTCTTGCGTTTGCCAAGAGCAATCACATTGGCGCCTTTTGCAGCGAGCAACCGCACAAATTGCAAACCAATCGGCCCGCAACCGATGACGCCAACGGTGTCTCCGGCGTGAATTTCCGTCTCGTGGATTCCCCGCAATACACAAGCAAGCGGTTCAATCATCGCCGCGTCAACGTAGGAAACATGCGCCGGAATCTCCAATAAATTCTTCCGGACAATGCGTCCGGGAATGCGCACAAAATCAGCGTATGCGCCGTTATTGAAAAGCAGATCCTCGCAAAGATTTTCCTGCCTCTTCTTGCAATAAAAGCACTCGCCGCAGGGCGCCGAGTTTGCCGGAACCATGCGCATTCCCAAGCGCAGCCCGCCCTTAACATCGCTTCCCATCGCGACGATATCCCCCGCCAGTTCGTGCCCAAATACCGCGGGTGGCGTGATCATTTTCGCGTGGTACCCGCGCTTCCATACCTTCAAATCCGTGCCGCACGTAAGCGCGACCCTCACCTTGAGCAATACTTCGTCCGCGGCGATCTGCGGCACTTCAATCTGCTCGACGCGCAGATCCTCGCTGCCATAGAGCACGGCCGCGGTCATTAAACCGGTTGCTTGTTCGATCGCTATCGTCATTGCGGCAATATCATCACTTTCAATGATTCTCGCGTGGGATGCGCCGCCAGCGCAAGCCCTTCGGCAAACTTTTCCAGCGGAAACCGGTGGGTGATCAACTTGGCCACGGGCAAGACCCGCGTGAACACCAGACGCGCCGCCTCCTCGTGCATCCCCACATCCGCGCTATAACTTCCCAGAATCTCCTTTTCTTCCACGCCGATGGAAGCTGCCCCAAACTCGATCCTCAACTCCGGGTCGTTCTGTGCAAAGAGTAGCACACGCCCGCCCGGACGCGCCGCCGCAAGTGCCTCGTCCACCAGCATCGGGAATGGCACAGCCAGCAGGACGGCATCCGCCCCCCGGCCCGCCGTCCGCGCGCGCATCCAATCCGCGGAATTCGCGCCCGTTGGGTCGCACGCCTCTTGCGCGCCAAATTCAACCGCCTTGTCGCGCCTCTCCGCCATCGGATCGCTTACATACACCTTAGCACCTTCATTCCTTGCAAGCATCATAAGCAAAAGGCCAATCGGCCCTGCGCCAATAACAAGCACATGTTCGCCCGGTGCAATCCGCGCCTTCCGCACCGCCTTCAAACAGGTGTTCACTGGTTCAACGAACGTAGCTTCTTCAAAACTTACGCCGTCCGGTATCGAGACCATTCCGCGCTCGGCGATCCACGGCATCGCGCGCACGAACTCCGCGAACCCGCCGCCATTCGGGTCAAAGCCGGCGGTCAGCCCCGTCTTCTTATAGATGCCGCATTGCGAGAAAAGTTTACGCTCGCAGTAAAAACATTTTCCGCAGGGAACATGGTGGAAGCTGACCACGCGGTCGCCCACTTTCCATCGCTTCACTCCGTCCCCAACAGCGACCACCGTCCCCGCAACCTCGTGCCCGAGAATCTGCGGCGGCTTTACAAACCCATGATGAATCTTCTTGATGTCCGTGCCGCAAATCCCGCAAGCAGCCACGCGAATCAGTACTTCACCCTCGCCAATCACCGGAACAGGCACATCTTCCACGATGACGCTGTCTTTGCCGCGATACACCGCCGCCCGCATCAGCTTCCTCTCTGTGGAAGCCTCTGCGCCTGCGTCGAGCTGTGTTCCGGTTTTCATCGTGCCGCTCCTGCCGCTTCCATCGCTGGCGGCAGCGATGACCCTGAAAAGGAGTCCACATAATTATCAAGAAAATCTGCAAGACGGGTAGCCGCCGACTTGCTCCGCCCGCCAAATCGAATCAGTGCGCTGACCCGTCCGGGATGCCGCCCCACTTCCCTGATCATTCGCGGCCACCGCACATGGCCTGCGCGATCCACAACTTGCTCGAAATCCACGGGCAAATTCTCCTCGGACGTATCGCTCACCGCGCGGATCGCCACGCAAGGGACGCGCGCTTTCGTGGCAGCACGCAACACATGATAGCTCTCCATCTCCACGGCTTCCCCTCTCGCAGCCAACCTTATCTTTTCTTCAGCGCTGCGAACAATCTTGTCCGTCGTGACAAACATTTCCACAAGATGTGCGCCGTTCTCCGCCGCCGATGAAGCGAGTGACGCGGTTGACGCCACGACTTGATCCTCGCCCAGCCGGCAAATCCTTCGCGCAACCAGCACATGCCCATGTAGGTATGCGGGCTTCAGCGCCCCCGCCAGCCCTGATGAAATGCAGAGATCCGGTTTTTCCTTCAGCGCTTCAGCGATCGCAAAGTTGCTGTTTGCCCCGTCCCAACCTATTCCCGTCAGCAAAACATAAACTTCAAGATCATTCACGCTCGCCGCATAGAACCCGCGCAAATTTTCTTTCCGCCGAAATTCATTCCGCTTCCGCCACGGCGCAAATTCCGCATCCACCGCAAATGTGACCAATATCTTCATGCCGCCCGCACCGCCGGAATTTGTGCCGCGCCCTTCGCGCTCACGTAACCGTTCGCCTCGTACCACTGCACCGCCCTCTCCAATGCAGCCGCAACAGGCCCGGGCGCAAATCCCAATTCGCGCTGCGCCTTCCCACAATCCACAAACATAATGTGGCGCGCAATCTTCACAGCTTCAATCGAAATCTGCGGCGCTCGCCCGCGCAGCCGGGAAAATGCCGTATCCGCGTAAGCGGCAATCAGCGCAACCGCGTGCGGTATCTTCATCCTAGGCGACGGCTTACCCGTAATCCGCGCCAGCTCGTCCAGCACCTGCTTCAGCGTTAAGTTCTCTGCTCCCAGTAGATAGCGCTCACCGACCCGGCCCTTTTCCGCCACCAGCAGATGCCCCGCCGCTGCATCTTGTACGCTCACAAAGTTCAATCCGGTTTGTACGTATCCCGGCATCCTCCCGTTCAGGAAATCCACGATGATCTTGCCCGTGGGAGTCGGCTTCCAATCTCCCGGCCCGACGGGAGTCGTCGGCATCGCTATCACCACGGGCACGCCCTCGTGCGCCGCGCGCCGTGCCTCCTGCTCCGCCATCCACTTTGAGCGCTTGTAATGCCCCACCATCTCGTCAATTGTGGATTCCGTCGCTTCATTCGGCAGTCCGCTGCGGTCAACCGCCACCGTCGCCACCGTGCTTGTGTAAATAAATTTTTCAACGCGCGCTTTCCGCGCCGCGGCCAGCAGGTTCCGCGTGCCGGTAACGTTTGACTCGTAAATCTCGCGCGGATCTCGCGCCCACAGCCGGTAATCCGCGGCAACATGAAACACGCGGCTCACACCCGCCATCGCCTTATCAAGCGAAGTCGAGTCACGCAAATCGCCTTCCGCAATTTCCACCGGCAAGTCCGTCAGCGCGCGCCTGTCGCTCGCCGGACGCGCCAACACGCGCACGCGTTCGCCACGCGCGGCTAGTTGCCGCGCAACATGGCTCCCGAGGAACCCTGTCGCGCCCGTGACCAGCGATGTCATGTTTGGAATATCCTGCGATACGCTCGTGAATCTACTTAATTCCCTGTACTCAGTCCGCTCCCATATGCCGGTCCTGCGGCTTCGCTCCCAGCGAATCCGCTGGAACAAATCCGCCCGACGGCCGCTGAATCGGCGGCATGCTGGAATCGCCGCCACTGCGGCCGCCTCCCGCGTTCTGGCCGACGAACCGCTTCCCACCCATTCGCCCGCTCATCTGCCACTTAAACATCGTCCAGGTGTCGCTCAGCCGCGGGTTCGCGCCCAGAATTGGAGTCGTCTCAAATCCCACGTGCACCATGCAGTCCGCGCAACGTGGATCGTTGCCCGGCCCATACTTCGTCCAATCAGTATTCGCCACCAGCTCTCCATATGTCTTGTGGTGCGCGTCCGTAATTAAGTAGCAGGGACCCTTCCATCCGCGCGGGTTATACGTCGGCGTGCCCCATGCTGTGCAATCCAAGTCGCGCTCGCCGCGCAAAAAGTCCATGTAAATCGGCGAAACCATTAGATTGTACTTACCCAGCAGCTCATACGCCGCGCGGAATTTATCGCGCACGTCGCTCTTCGACATGAAAATTTCTTTGGTCATCACCGCCGCATAGCTGTACGCAGGCGAAAGCATGTATCCGTCCACTCCCAGTTCATCGCAATACGCGTACAACTCCGCAATCTCGTTCAGGTCCGTTTCTTTGTAGATCGTCGTGTTTGAGCACACCAGGAATCCCGCAGCCTTCGCCGCTTTGATGCCCTCAATCGCGTCGCGGAACACGCCGTCTTTTTCAACGCAAAGGTCGTGCGTGCGCTCCATACCATCCAAATGCACGTTCCAAAAGAAACTGGAACTCGGCTTGAACTCGTGAAGCCTCTTCTTGATGAACATCCCGTTGGTGCACAAAATAATGTGGCGCCCGCGCGCCAGAATCTCCTGCGTCAGTTTTCCAATTTCCGGATAAATCAGCGGCTCGCCCCCGCAAATTGACACAATCGGCGACCCGCAATCATCCACCGCCGCCAGGCATTCCTCAACGGACAACGATTCATTAATCGTTGATTTGTACTCGCGGATCCGCCCGCAGCCCGTGCACGTCAGGTTGCACGCGTGCAGCGGCTCCAGCATCAGCACCATGGGGAATTTCTTCGTGCCGCGCATCTTCTTTGACGCGACGTAGCGCGAGAGGTTCACGGTCATCTTCAGCGGATAGCGCATTCTTCCCCCAACCCTCAGTTGCCGCGGTGACGAAACTCCGCGGGATTAAGCTCAAGACCACGATACTCCTGTTTTGCTTCCAAAATGTTCCGGCAGCGCCCGAGTGCGTAAACCGGAAACGAATTCCGGTACAGATGATACTTCAGATAAAACACGCGCGGGAATCCGGTCCCTGTGAACTCCGCCTCATCCCACGACCCGTCCGAATTCTGGTGGCTCAGCAAATATTCCACCGCGCGGCTCGTGCTCTCGCTCTCCTGCTCGCCCGCGGCCAGCAATCCAATCAATCCCCACGCCGTTTGCGAAGCCGTGCTCGCGCCCTTGGCCTTCTGTGATTCATCATCATACGACGCAATGGACTCACCGTACCCGCCATCCGTGTTCTGTATGCGCTTAAGCCACTCCACGCCGCGCTTCACGCAATCCCGCGCCGCCATTCCCGCCGCTTCCAGTGCCCGCAGCACGCCACCAGTGCCATAAACGTAATTCACGCCCCAGCGCCCATACCAGGAGCCATCCGCCTTCTGGTCGCGCTTCAAAAACTCCTCCGCGCGCCGCACAGCCGGATGCTCGCTCCGCCAGCCAAATCTGGCCAGGCATTCCAACACGCGCGCAGTCACATCCGCTGTAGCGGGATCAATCATCGCGTTGTGGTCCGCAAACGGAATCTTCGTCAGAACCCACTTGTCGTTGTCGCGGTCGAACGCGCCCCAGCCGCCATCGTGGTTCTGCATCGCCAGCAGCCAAGCAATTCCCTTTTTCACCGCCGTCTGCATTCGCGCGCTGTCCGGAATTTCCACGCGCTGCAGCGCCATCAGCACAAACGCAGTGTCGTCCACGTCCGGGTTCCAGTCATTGCTGAACTCAAAAGCCCAGCCCGCCGGCTCCACGCCGCGCACTTTCGTCTGCCAGTCGCCGCTTTTGAAAATCTGCATGTCCAGCAGCCATTCGGCAGCCTTCACCATTGCGGGATGATCCGCAGGCACGCCCGCTTCCGCGAGCGCCACAATCACAATCGCCGTATCCCACACCGGCGAAACGCACGGCTGCACTCGGATCGCGTTACTCTCTTCAATCTCAAATTTTCCAAGCTCCGCAATCTCCCGCGCCGTAAGCGGATCGTCCGGCCCTTGTCCCATCGCAATCAACGCGAAAATCGCGTTCATCATCGCCGGATAAATCGCGCCCAGCCCTTCCGAGTTCTGCAAATGGTCGAGCAGCCACTTCTGCGCTTGTCGCATCGCGCGCCCGCGCAGCGGCTTCAACTTCGCGGGCATCACGCGGTCGTAAACTTTGTACGTGCGGTCCGCCAGCAGAAAAAAATTCTTCCATGTGAAAAATTCGCGGTCCCAGTCAAACGCCGTCGCACCCCGCCCCGGTGTCTGGAAAAGTTCATCCACTGTTAATTCAACTCCCAAACTCCACCGCGGCTTAATCGCATACAGAATCGACAGCGGAATCACAATCCCGCGCGTCCATGACGACATCTCGTTTACGTTAAACGCAAACCAGTTCGGTAGCAGCATCAACTCGGGCGGCACCGCCGTCGTCATCTTCCAATCCACCGCGCCCACCAGCGCCAGATAAAATCTCACGTACGAATTCGACGCCTCTAGCCCGCCGAGAGCCTTCGCGCGCTCGCACGCCTTCCGCATGTGCGGCACCTCAACCGAATCCCCGGCCAGCTGCAGCGCGACATACGCTTTCACTGTCGCGTTTAGTTCGCTCGGTCCGCCGTAATAAATATTCCATCCGCCGTCGGGCAGCTGACGCGTCCGAACATAATTCGCCAGCTTCGCAATCCGCTCCGGCTCCGCTTTGCCCAAAATGTGCAGGTAGAAAATGTAGTCCGACTCGAGCGTCGTGTCCGCTTCCAACTCCCCCAGCCAGTAGCCCTCTTGCTTCTGCAACGAAAGCAGGTGCTCCGCCCCGCGCTCAATCGCCTGAGACAGGCGCTCTTCAAGCGACGGAGCGACCGCGGGCGCTCTTTGCGCCGCAGTCCCGTCGAAGCTATCCATTCCTACTCTGGTTCCTGTTGCCATTTCAGTTTTCGGTGCAGCTCTCCTCGCCTCAAACCTCGCCTATGTTTCCTTATAGTTCAGACGCGTAGAACCTGTCCCAAGTTGGCCTGCCCCCCAATAACTCATTCAATCGGCGGGGTTTACGCCATTTCCACGCACGGAAAAGCTAAACCTACACTACTCTTCCAGTCTTTCTTCTATTGGACTTGCCCCTGTGCAAGGGCCGTCTGCCCCCAGTACACACATTATCTTTGCCTTTTACGCCCCGGTCAACATCCAATTGACGCCAAATTCTGTCTCTCTCAGACCCCACAAACGTCCTTTATCCGCCCTTCCCGCCCGTCGCTTGCTCCAATTTCCTTACCCTATCTAGCAATTCCGGCAAGTGGCCATACACCGCCAATATCTTCTTCGCCTTATCCAGTGGCCTCGCCGGACTCCCAAACAGCACAGCTCCCGCATGCCACGTCTTCCCCTCCGGCACGCCCGACTGCGGCGCCAGAATCACTCCATCCTCCAGCGTGCAGTGCCCCGACAGCCCCGACTGCCCCGTGAGAATCACCTTTCGCCCCACCACGCACGACCCTGCGATCCCCGCCTGCGCCGCCACAACCGTATGCTCGCCTACCTCAACGTTGTGACCAATCTGCACCAGGTTGTCGATCTTCACGCCGCGTGCAATCCGCGTCGCGTCGAGCGCCCCGCGATCAATCGTGGTGTTCGCACCGATTTCGACATCGTCTCCAATCTCCACTACGCCAATCTGCGGGAATTTCACATAGCCGTCATCGGTCGGCACAAATCCGAATCCGTCCGCGCCAACCACCGCGCCCGAATGCACCACTACTCGCGCGCCCAGCGTCACTCCCGCATACAACGTCGCGCGCGGATAAATCCGGCAATCCGCGCCCATGCGCGCGCCGCGTCCCACAAACGAGTGCGCGCCAATCTGGCTCCCCTCTCCAATCACCGCCTCCTCTTCAATCACCGCGTACGGCCCCACGCCAACTCCCTCCGCCAGCCGCGCTGACCGAGCAACAATTGCTGTCGCGTGAACCCCCTGCGCGATTCGCGCCGCCGGATGCAGCCAAGCGAGCGCCTTCGCAAACGCGAGCCGCGGATTCGCCGCCCGCAGCAGTGTCTTTCCAGCAAGCTCCACCCGCGGCGGCAATATCACGCACGCGGCCCGCGACTTCGTCGCCGCCTCAATGTGCTTGCCCGACTCGATGAAAATTATCTCGCCTGCCTTAGCGCTAACATGCGAAGCGCAACCCGTTATCCGCGCACTCCCATCTCCCTCAACTTGGGCTCCAACATACTCAGCCAGTTCTTTCGCAGTGCATTCCATATCGATGTCCTCTTTTTATTGCAATCCCTTTGCTTCTCTTCTCTGCGTCTCTGCGGTAAATTCTATCTTTTGTTCTTCTCTCAAATCTCAAATTTCAAATTTGCAAATCTATTTTCTCTTTCTCTCCTTCAATAAATCCCCTTCTCCCCCGCTGGCCGAGTCTTCCACCTCTTATGCACCCACACCCACTGCTCCGGATTCTCACGCACCACCCTCTCAATCACTTTCGTAAACCGCGCCGTATTCCCCCTCACATCGCTCTCCGAATCCACCGACCTAACCAGTTCCACCGCCGGCTCCAGCCGCAACCGGTACTTCCCCATCTCCGCGTCCCACAAAATATACCCCGGAACCACGGCAGCATCCGTGTGCAACGCCATCCGCGCGATCCCCGTCGTCGTGCACGCCGCCAAGCCAAAGAAGTCCACAAACGTCCCCTCCTCCGGCAACGTGTTTTGGTCCGCCAGGATCCCGACCGTTCCTCCCTCGCCCAGCGCCCGAAGTACGTCCCGCGCCGACCGGTTTTTCTCAATTGCGCGGTTGCCGCACATCGTTCGATAGGAATTCACCAGCGTGTCCACGCGCGGATTCTCCACCGCGCGCGCCAGAAAATAAAGCGGATGCCCGTAGCGCGCCTGTGCAAACGGGGCCATCTCCCACGCCCCAATATGCCCCGTCAAAAAAAGCACGCCCTTCCCGCGCCGCTCCGCCGCAAGAAAATTCTCCAGCCCTTCTATCTGCACAATATCTCTGATTTTTTCTGCCGAGTATTTCGGAAATTGCGAAAACTCCCCAGCCATCCATCCGAGTTGCCGCACCATCCCGCGGATCACCTGCCTGCGCTTCGACTCATCCCACTCCGGAAACGCAATCTTCAAATTCATTTCTGCCACCCGCCGCAGCCCAGGGCGCAACGCAAAGAGCAGCGCCGCCGCCCCCGCGCCAAAACGACGCGCCGCCCCGCGCGGCAGAACTCCGCACCCTTTCAGCAGCGCCCACAGCGCCGCATATTCCACCCATTGCCTCGCTGCCTTCATCACGCGCCATTATGCAGAACCTTAGTCAGCTCATCCAGCCTTAGTATAGTGTGGTATAGAATCGGGGACGTTTGAGCGAGGGAAATCAGATGGCGACGAAACTGAAGACACCAATAGGAAGAAAGCTTGATAAGGCCAAACCCGCCCCCAAAGCCGCCGCTGCCAAATCCATGGCCGCCGCCAACAAAGCCACCGGCACAGCCGCCGCCAAACTCATTGACGCCTGCATCCAACGCGGCGATCCCAAGCTCAAGCCCGTCGCCGGCGAAATCCGCCGTCTCGTGAAAGAAACCATCCCGGAATCAGTCGAAGCCATCAATCCCTGGGGAATTCCCGCTTTCGATTTCCACGGACCGATTTGTTTCATGATGGTTGGCAAACATCACATTACGCTCGGCTTTTCGCGCGGCACCTCGCTCAGCGACGCCGCAAATCTTCTCGAAGGCACGGGCAAGAATTTGCGTCACGTAAGATTGACTGAAGCTGCCTCCGTCCCCGCCGCCGCGCTCACAAAACTCATCCGCCAGGCCGCCACACTGAACCGCGCCGCCCCGCTGACCCCCTCCATGCGTCCCACGAAAAAGCCCCGATAGCTCCTCCCCAATCGCTGGCTGACGCCATCCCCCGCCAATGCTAGACTCTCGCTCTTGGAATCGCGCGCCACATCCACCACTCCTCCCGCCCCGCCGCGCGTCCGAATTTCCATCGTTCTTCTCGCCGTCGTAATTCTCGTAAGCTACTTCGGCTATTTCAGCGGACTCGGCGCGCTCGGCCTCATCGGCCCCGACGAGCCACGCTACGTCTCCATCGCGCGTTCGATGGCGCAGGGTCACGATTGGGTCACGCCGCGCCTCTACGGCCAGCCGTGGTTTGAGAAGCCCATCCTCTACTACTGGGCCGCCGCACTCACCTTCCGCGTCGGTGGCGTAAATGATTACGCAGCGCGCTTCCCCGCCGCGCTCGCCGCGCTTCTCGCCGCCCTCGCGATGGCCTGGGCCGCGTGGCGCTGTTACGGCCCCGCCACCGCCGCAATCGTCCTCCTCCTCATGCCAACTTCCGTCGCGATCGTCGGCCTTGCGCGCGCCGCCACGCCGGACATGCTCTTCGCCGCAACTCTCGCCGCCGCAATGGCGTTTGGCGCCGAACTCGTCGTCGCTCAGAAGCCGGATCTCCTGCATCGTCTCGGCTTCGGAGTCTTCCTCGGGGCGGCTACTCTCGCCAAGGGGCCCGCGGCCCTCGCGCTCGCCGCAGGAAGCGTCGCGCTCTGGGCGCTGCTCACCCGGCAATGGCGCCGCGCGTTCCGTCTTGTGCATCCGCTCTGCATCGCCGCATTCACGCTTGTCGCGCTGCCGTGGTATTTCCTTTGCGCCGCGCGCAATCCAGCTTTTCTTGACGTCTTCCTCCTGCAGCACAACATCGCGCGCTTCCTCACTCCCATTTATCACCACGTGGAGCCGTTCTGGTTCTTCCTGCCCATCATGATCCTCGCCGTGATTCCTTGGAGCGCGCTGCTCTTCTCCTTCGCCAGTGACGCACGATCCGCCTGGCGCGCGCGCGACTGGGCCGCGCGGCCCGGCCTTTACTTCGGTTGCTGGTCGTTCTTCACCGTGGTGTTCTTCTCCATCTCGCGCTCCAAGTTACCGGGCTACATTCTCCCGGCCGTTCCGCCGCTCGTGCTGTTGCTCGCTCACGGAGCCACGCGCCTCATTCAGCGCGCCGACGAATCCGCGCGCGGCGTCACCATGGGACTCGGCGCCACATGGGCCGCGCTCGTCGCGGGCGCGGAGATCTGGCTGCGCCGTCAGCCCCCCGCCTCAACATTGGCGTCGCCGTTCGCGTCGCTCGCAGTGTTGCAGTACGCGCTCATCGCGGCGGGCGTGATCGGCGCGGTGATCGCCGTGCTCGGCTCGCGCGGACGCATCGCCGCCGCGCTGCTCACCAACGCCGCGCTTGTCGCCGCTCTCCTCGGCATCGCGAACTGGTATGTCCTCCCCGCGATGGACTCGACTTACTCCTCGCGCGCAACGGCGAACGCCGCGCTGCCAATCGTTGGCGCGGCAAACGCCGCGAACCCGCTGGATGTTTACCGTCTCGACCGCTCGTGGCAATACGGTCTCGAGTATTATCTCGGCCGTGGGATGCCCGAATGGACTCCTGCGGAAAGCCTGCCAATTTTGGTTTTCACGAATGAAGGTGGGTGCAAAGATATTCAGCGAAGAGGAATGATTTGCCAGGCGTTGCAGGAAACCGCGCCTGCGGCATGGCTGGTAAGAGTATCTGTCCTGCCGTCGCGACTACCGCCTCATTCTGATTGATAAGGACTCGTGTCTGGCGATCCGTTCTAATCCTTACCGCGACGAAGTGGCCGGTAAATACACTAGAAAGAAACTCAGCACGCGGTTTTCGTAAAGTTTCTTCGCGTCGTCCTGCATCCCCGCGTAATTTCCCTGGCCGAGCACGGCGTCCTGCTTTGGTTCCGGCGCTTTCAAATAAAGATCGCGTGTCATCTGCGCGAGCTTCGGCTCGTCAGGCGACTCCAGAAATAATTTGAACACGCCCGCCGTGCGCGAAAGGTGCGCGGAAAGCGGCGGCAAGTCTTTGTGCTCTTTCATTTTCCAGGCGAAGGCGCGAACCGTCATATCTTTCAGGAAAGGGATTCCCGCAAGGCCGGAATGGTCAATCTGAATTTTCATGAAATCCGATGGCTGGTCATACACGGATTCAACCACCACCGCGCGGATAGTCGGGCTCTGCTCTGCGACAGCCAGCGCCGCGTACGCGCCGATGTTGGTTCCCCACACGCCGAACTTCGCGGCGTCAACATCATCGCGTTTCGCCAGAGCCTCAAGCGCGGCTTTTAATTCGCGCGCCTCCACATATCCCATCGTTGAGTAGCCTTTGTTTTCGCCGTGTCCGATGAAATCAAACATGAAGACGTTGTACTGCCGGTCCTGCAGCGAAGTGGCAAGAGTGAGCAGTTCGCCGCGGCTCGAACCGTACCCGTGGCAGAGAATGATCGTCGGCGCACCGCGCAGTCCGGGGAAAAACCAGCCCGCGCGCTCCGCTCCGCCGGGAACTGTGAATTTAAACTCCTCGGGGCGGCCGGGAAAATCCGTGGCGCTGAGTTCCATCTGCGAGCGCGTGGGCGCCAGAATCCGGTAAAGCAGGAAAACGGAAATTCCTGTGGTGGAAAGGAAAGTGAAAAATACAATGGCGATGACGGCCACCACCAGTTTGGAGTACCACTTCGTCGGGTAACGCAGTTCCGCGGAGATATCCATGCGCAGCCGTCCGGGCGAGCGGGCTCCTTTGCAAGCGCCACTGTGCCATGGCGCGACAATCTAGAATACAATCCCTGAAATGTTAGCACGGTGCCTCGCAACGCTGCGGATGACGCTGGAAGTTGTGTCGGAGTGGTATTGGCGCGCGAGCAAACCTGAACGCGACGCGGGGTCCAAGCGCGCCGGCCTTGTTGAATTTGAGAGTGAATTCAGTCTTACCGTATATCAAAATGAAACAAGCTTATGGGACTAATGGGGCTGGCGGCGCGTCTCGTGATTTAAGAGTGCTTTGGCATGGAGGGAGTGGCAGCGGGATGGGTAGCCGACTTTTGAACCCTCACGTTTTACTTTTTTGTAGAACTTCCACGGGCATGTGGCTCAACTTTGTGAAGATTTTGCGCCGCCGCCGCAATGGCCACCAATCGTAAAGATAGATCTGCATCGGCCGCCACATGGCCACCCATCCTGCAATTGTCAGGCTCTCCCGCAGGACGGCAGCCCACGTGCCTGCCTCATGACCCAACAACATCTTGCTGATAAGCAGACACGCGGCTAAGAACAGCAGCCCGATGAATAGAGTGGTGCGGCCTTGCCTCAGAAGGCGCTTGAATTCCAGCCCAGTGATTTCAGCGCGGTGCGCATAGTAGTTGTGGACGGCAGTCCGAATCAGGTCTTTGGGATCTTCCGGTGGCCACTGCTCCAAGTAGATGCGCAGCTTAATTGGTGCGTCAAAGGAGAATTCCTGGGCCCAGCTTACGATGAATTCATCCGCGTCATCGTCGAGATCCTTTTCAATAAACGGCGAGGGATCCATCGAATTGAACAGTTGGCTGATGTCGCGCAGGTTCAGTCGTATGGTGTGGTGATGCCCATGCTCCTTCGCCGTGGTGGTGTCTGAAGATGGAAGACTCATGTGGAGGGCCTCTCAACCTTCGGCCACATACCTCAACCGTCAACCCTTCGCGGACGATTCTACTCCTGAATGGTTTCTCTGAGATTCCATTTGGAACCGACGCAAGGTGCAGCGTTATCCTCGGCCTCGAAGTCCCAATCATGATGGCCCTTGCTGAACTCTTTGCAATTCGAAGCCGCATTCATTGTCAACAACCCAAAAAAAGAGCGGAGGCTTGCAGCCTCCGCCCTTGCTGTCGCGTTGGGGGGTTGGTGGTTTACTGCAGGGGTGAATCCGTAACGGCTGCCGTCTGGGCCGCGTTGAAGCGGATGACGCCGGACTGGTCCGTAAAGAAATGGCGGACGCCCGTCTGGTTCACGGTGACCGGGTCGCCGTTGATTGTGTAGACCGCGCCCGTAGAAGTGAACGTGAAGTTGTATCCGCTCTTCTGCGGTACGCCGCTGGCAGGAGCAAGCACCTGGTCAAGCAGGTCAGCCTGTGTGCTGGTCGGGATGTTCGGTGAGGCCACTGGGCCGAGGTCGGAAACGGCTGCCGGATACGAACCGTAGGTTGAGTTGTAAGTGATGCACGCGGTGTTCATCGTGCGCATGGAGCTGACTGCCGAAGCTTCGTTCGCAGAAATTCGCGCACGGAGCAAGTTCGGAATTGCGATAGCGGCGATAATCAAAATAATCGCGACGACGATCAGGAGTTCGATAAGGGAGAAGCCCTTCTGGGTCTTACGCATTTGATCATTCCTTAGACAAAGTAACGAGCCTTGGCTCGTTCTGGCCCTGGTGGTCTTCTCTACATTTTCAGGGAGAGACGCACTTGGCGTTGCACGACTGATAAGAGCACTCGGGGTTCCAGTACTGCGGTGGCAAGCTGCCGAGAGCGGAATTGCTGATTGGGGCTGTGTTTACAGTGAGTTAGGAGCCTTCAAATTGTGAAGGTGAATCAGTTCCCTCTGGGCTGGGCGCGAAAGCCCGGTATTGTGACGGATTGCGTCATGCGCGAGAGCCAGTTTATGTCATGCGGGACGATGGCCCGCCACGCATTATGGCATGGCGTACCGCACGAATTTCTGACAAAAACTAGTTGCCGCTTGGCGTGGCGGCAGCGGGCTGCTCGAGCAGCTTCCAATCGGGCGGTTCGACGCCCATCAAATTGTGGACGAAAAAGTCCTGCAGAAGGTGCTGGCCGTACGCGCCGCCTGCGCCGTGGCCGCCGCCGGGTACAAAGAGCAGGTCGAACTTTTTGTCGTGCTTGATGAGCTGATTCACGACTTGCAGAGTGGAGGACGGATCCACATTGTTGTCCAGCTCGCCCAGGACGAGCATCAGCTTGCCCTGCAGGCGGTACGCGTTGTCAACGTTGGACGACGCGGAGTACTGCGGCCCGATCGGCCAGCCCATCCACTGCTCATTCCACCAGATCTTGTCCATCCGATTGTCGTGGCACCCGGAATTTGAGACGGCAACTTTGTAAAATTCCGGATGGAAAAGCATGCCGCCAAGCGAGTTTTGCCCGCCGGCGGAGGTGCCGTAGATGCCGACGCGAGTTATGTCATACCAAGGATATTTCGCGGCGGCGGCTTTGTGCCACAAGATGCGGTCGGGGAAACCGGCATCCGCGAGATTCTGAAATGCGACATCGTGAAATGCTCTTGAGCGATTGTTCGTGCCCATGCCGTCCATTTGCACGACGATGAAGCCGAGTTCGGCAAGCGGCTGCGGCGCGCCGGAAAAAGTCTTCGGGACGAAGGAGCCTTGCGGCCCGGCGTAAATATTTTCGATGACCGGATACTTTTTCGATTCATCGAAATTGGTGGGGCGGAAGATTACGCCCCAAATGTCGGTCGCGCCGTCCCGTCCCTTTGAAACAAACACCTCGGGCGGCTTCCATCCGGCGGCAAGGAGAGCGGAGATGTCGCCGCGTTCGAGCTCCATCAGGACCTTGCGATCTTCGGTGCGGCGAAGCTGCGAGACGGGAGCGAGATCCACGCGCGACCAGGTGTCCACATAATATTTGCTGTCGGAAACATTGCGGGGATCTGAGAAGCGGACGGTGTGATCGCCATCGGCGTCAGTGAGTCTGACGAGTCCGGTGCCATCAAAATTGATGCGGTAGTAATGCGTGAAATAGGGATCCTGGCCCGGGACCATGCCGCTCGCTCGGAACCAGACCTGCCGCTTTTCTTCGTCAACGAAATCAACGTAGCGGACAATCCAATTCCCTTTCGTGATTTGATTTTTCACTTTGCCGGTCGCGCCGTCGTAGAGATAGAGATGCTCCCAGCCGTCGCGCTCGGAGCCCCAAATAATTTCCTTGCCGTCGGCGAGATCGTGGCGAAATTTCTTGCCCGTGTCGGAGCGAAGTTCTGCGAGGGGGCGATAGTCAACGAAAGTTTTGCTTTCTTCGGTGATCACGGCGCGGGCTTTGCCGGTTTGCGCGTCCACTTCAATTACGCGATAGAGCTGGTGGCCGCGCTGGTTGTACTCGAACGTGAAGGCGCGGCTGTCTTTCCACCAAACGGGGAGAGTGATGTCGAAGGCGTTCGGAAAAAGGGCGCCGTCGATCTGGATCTCTTTCTTCGTCGCCACTTCAAAGAGAGTGGGCTGTGCGACGTCGAGCGTGTCGCCGGGCTTGGCGTACACGAGCGTAAAATGTTTGGGCTGGACTTGATCCGCGGGCGAGGATTCAACGTAGTGGACTTCCCGCTGATAGCCCGGGCGCGTGCGATAGGCGACGAGATGCTTTGAATCCCAAGACCACACGATGGAACGAAGGGTGTAGTAATTCCCTTCCGAGCCGTCGAGGCTGAGCGGCGCCGTCTCGGTTTCGCCCTTCCGGCGGAGGAAAACATTGTAATTTTCGATGAGCGCTTCCCAGTTTCCGTCGGGAGAAGTTCGCGTGAGTTCGAGCGGCTGGCCATTCGCGCCGAAGCCGCCGCGTCCGCCCTGCCCCTGCTGCGGTGAAAATTGCGGCGCGAGATTCTCGATGCCGTCGATCGGATCGGCGTCCACCATGGCGGGACTGACGAGAAGGTCGTCTTCAGGCGCGGGCGAGCTTTCAAACGAATCGTCAACCGGCCCGCGTCCGCCGCGTCCGCCAAAAGTTGGTGGAGGAACCGCCGAGATCGTCCTGCATTCGTATGAGGTGAGGTTGCACTTCCAATTGAAGCCGGCCATTACGAAATCGATGGCGTGCTCCTGGTCGGTGAAAGTAAACGCGCCCGCGCCGGCGCCGCCCGGCCCTCCACGCCCACCCCCGCGTCCCGCAGGAGCTTCGGCGAATGGCAGCGTGATGGCGGTGTACTTTTTCCCGGAGGCAGTGGAAAGGGCCGCCGCAAGCTTTTCGTGATCGAAGGCAGGCTGCTTTGTAAGCGCGTCCGCATCCACCAAAATAAATTCGTACCCGCCGGCAACGGACTTCCTGTACCAAAAATGATTGGTGCCGGTGATCCAATTTGTCTGGCCGGGAACATTGACCGCCAGGCCCTGGAGTTTTTCGCGGAGGGCCTGTGCGCGTTGGTAATCGCTAAGGGTTCCCTGCGCGTACGCCGCGGGAATGAAAAAGACAAATGAAAGAAAGAAGAGAGTCGCAAGAATGCGGCCGCCGATACTGAAATGTTTCATGAGTTTCATGTTTTCTCCTGCTGAAGCATATGAATTCCAAGTTCGCGGAAGTTTAACTTCGGAGCAAGCAGGAGACAAGCATGTAAGGGGTTGGTTAAGGCTGCGCGGCTCAGCGTTTCCGGACTTAAATCACTTCAGAAGAACTATTAATCCTCAGCTCTTTGAATTCACGGTGACGAACCCGAAACTAATCAGCACTTGCCCACCGTTGATGGGCCGGCCAAAGCTCGTCGCAGGATGGAAGTGCGAAAAAAGCAACTTCTTGTCCAACTGGTGGCGGATGCCCGCGTCATCCGGTCCGGCAACGATGCGGTAGTCCACAACGTCGCCGGCCACGCCGACTGTGACTTGAACCATCACAACGCCGGGCCCTGAGGTATCCAGACCAGAAACCGGGAAAGCCGAGAGCGAATCAACGCGCGCGGGTTCGAGAATCGCAATCGGAAGCGTGTCGGAAATATCGTCCATGCTGGCGAGATGGGCGACGCGCGAATAGACCGGAGTAACCACGGCGAAAATAATAAACGCTGCAAATAATCCACCGAGGGCGGGAATCGTCAGCGGGCCAAGGAAATTCGCGCGCCAGAGTTCCGCGCGGTCGCGAAAACGGCGCAGCCAGTGGCGCGGATCAGACACTTCTCTCGCGCGCGCCAGCGCCATGCGGATCTCCAGCCCGAGATTTTGCGGAGGCGCAACTGCCTGCGTCCGCCCGAGCAATTGCTGCAAGCGCTGATAGCTGGCCAGCTCCTCGCGGCACGGCTCGCATCCGGACAAATGTTCATGAATGGCCACGCGCAATGAACGCCCGCGCTTTTCGGGCAGCCCTCCATCGAGATAGCCCGGCAATGATTCACGTACTCTTGCGCACTTCATTTCCCACCTCCCGCCGAAAAGCCGGTGATTCCTCGGCCCTGCGGCGTCCAACCGGATAAACCGTGCACATCTGCACCGTGGTCCTTTGCAACCTGTTCAACTTGGCCCACTGCTTTGCTTGCCACATTTGCTTCCGCCGAATGCCGCGCAAATTGATCCCCATGGCCATGCAGCACCGGCTCGAGAATTTCGCGCAGCAAGCGCCGCCCGCGGATCATCCGCGATTTCACTGTGCCGACGGAAACGTCCAGCACTTCGCCGACTTCCTCGTACGAAAGCCCGTCAAGGTCGCGCAGGATTACTGCGGCGCGGTAAGCCTTCGGCACTTTCTGCAGCGCCTCCTGCACAACCGCCCTCAATTCCCGCGACGCCATCCAATCAAATGGAGACGCGCCCTGATCCCGCGGCTCGACAAAACTCGAATTTTCTTCTCGCTCGCCTTCCAGAGAAACCTGCTGCCGCGAGTGGCGCCAGTGCCAGCGCTTGTGGTTCAGCGCTTCCCGGATGGCGATGCGATAGAGCCAGGTCTTTAAAGTGCTTCCGCGATGAAAACCGCGGATTCCGCGGAAGGCCTTCAGAAAAACTTCCTGAGCGCAATCGGCGGCGTCGGCCGATTTCCCCAGCATCCCGTATAGGAGGCTGTACACCGGCCCGTTGTAATGCGTCACGAGCCAGTCATATGCCGCGTCAGAGCCGCTTTGCAGCTCCGCGACAAGTTCAGCTTCGTCCCGGCCCCAGGGGAGCACGCGTACAACGTCCGCCACGCTCGCCGCCTTTCCGTCCCTTCACCTGCGCTGGGCCGAAGGGACCTTCAGGCCGATGTCCTCGCGCCAGCCGCCAGCGCCCAAACGCGCCGTGCGGGGGGTGTCGCGCTTTCTACTACCTTAGACACCTGCTTCAGGGAAAAGGTTCCCTCATCAATTCCCTTTCTTATTATCCGCCCGCAAACCCTCCCCTGCAATGGTACTCGGGCTTCTCGCGCCCGCCAAAACGTATCAGACGGTACATCCCCGCACGCCGGCTGAAACCCTTGCCTGGGCCAAGCGCTTAAATATGCCTTGACACGTATATGCTTGTCGGAGTATATTAAGCGAATGGAATCTGTCTTTGAAATCATTGCGGAGCCGAACCGCCGCGCGATATTGAGCCTCCTGGTCTCGTCACAGCAGTCGGTGGGAGAGATCGAGCGTCAACTTCGTATGCCGCAGCCGACTGTGTCAAAGCACCTGCGCGTGCTGCGGGAGGCCGGTTTCGTGGAATCCACGGTGGACGCACAGCGCCGTCTCTACCGGGTGAAACCTGAATCATTTCAGGAGGTGGATGCCTGGCTGGCTCCGTTCCGCCGGTTGTGGTCGGCTCACGTGGATGCTCTCGAACGCCACCTCGACCGCATGGATCAATCAACACCAACGAAAAGGAAGACAAGGAGAAGACGACGCGGCCCAAACCGCGGACGTGACAAAGGAGAAACGCAATGAAAATCAAAGTGACCAGCGTATACGTGGACGACCAGGACAGGGCCCTGCGCTTCTATTCGGACGTACTGGGCTTTGCCAAGAAGTCCGATTTCAGTAATGGCCCATATCGCTGGCTGACCGTGGCCTCGCCCGAGGAGCCGGACGGCACTGAGCTGCAGTTGGCGTTGAACAACAACCCGGCGGCAAAAGCGTATCAGCAGGCGATGTTTCAACAGGGCCAGCCCGCAGCCATGTTCTTCACCGACGACGTCAAGGGCGACTACGAGCGGATCAAGGCCCGCGGCGCCGAGTTCACGATGCCGCCTACCGACGTGACCGGCTCGACCATTGCAATGCTGAACGATACCTGCGGCAACCGCATTCAGCTCACCCAGTTGGCAAGCTATTCACGCTAAGGAGAAGAACGTGGACGATCGCGCGCAGTACACACCGGGTCCGGCCAGCGGGGCGCAGGTACGCAAGGACGGAGAGAAGCGGACGCTCATTCTCACGAGAGAACTTCGCCACTCGCCGGAAAAAGTCTGGCAGGCGCTTACCGACCCGGAGCATCTGCGCGAGTGGGCGCCCTTCGACGCCGATGGGAGCCTGGGAACGCTTGGAGCCACGGTGAAGCTCACGACAGTGGGAGCGCCCACGCCGCGCGTTACCGAAACAAAAGTGGCGCGAGCCGACGCTCCTAATGTGCTTGAGTACAACTGGGGCGGCTTCGACATGCGGTGGGAACTCGAAGCCTTGGGCGGCGGCACGCGCCTGACGCTGTGGACCAACATCGGTCAACGCTTCATCTCAATGGGCGCTGCCGGGTGGCATATTTGTTTCGATGTTCTGGATCACCTTCTCAGCGGAACTCCAATTGGCCGCATGGTCGGCCCCGACGCCATGAAGTTCGGCGGCTGGCAGCGATTGAACGCGGAGTACGCCAAGCAATTCGGTATTGAGTCGCCCAACTGGCCGCCTAATGCGGCTCAAAAATCGTGAATCGAGGTAGATGAAGCGCGCTTGTCCCAGAGAAAACGCGCTGGGAAATTTGTTGGTTCCCCGGTATCACCGCTTGCGGCGCACGGCTTTCCACACAATCAGCCCGGCCACAATAATCAGCACGATCCACATAGGGCTGAGTTCACCCGGGTGCATGAAAAGTCCTGCGTAAATCAGCCATTGTCACCGCGGCAGAAGCGAGGGGCGCTGACCATTGGTCCTTCGTGTCCACGAATGCAGATGATACCACGAGGGTCGTCACCGGGGAGTAACGTGGGCCGGCGCGCTGCCATGTCAAAAGCGAATCATCTTCTTAGTGAAACGCGGGCCAGCCGCCAATTTAGCTCTGCGCGAAAACCGATCTTGACTTCAACTTCGCATAATGCGAAGATTCTTCATGCGGATTGTCAGCCGCAAGGCGATTCGGGAAGCGACCGCCAGGCACAGCGAGTGGGGTTCATCCCTGAACGCGTGGTACAAAATAACCAAGAACGCGGATTGGAAGAACTTTGCAGACGTACGGAACAGCTGGAAGAATTCGGATGTAGCCGGGCGCTTTGTGGTGTTTGACATCAGCCATAACAAGTGCAGGCTGATCGCCACTGTGAAATACAAATGGAGAATGGTCTACATCCGGCACATTCTGAGTCACGCTGAATACGATGAGAAGGAGTGGCAAAAAACATGATAGCGGTCCCGGAAAAATACGCCATCGAAGTCAGTACGCCTATGCCGATTACATCTGAACGCCAACATGAAGAGTACCTCTCCGTTCTGGACAAGCTGGCGAGCAAAGAGAGTCCATCGAGCGAAGAAGAGAAGTACGCCGAAGTCTTGCTGACCTTGATTGAAGCCTACGAAGAGAAGCATCATTCCCTTCCCGATGCTTCCCCGGTGGAAGTCCTTCGCACGTTGATGGACGCGAATGATCTTCGCCAAAAGGACCTGGCGCCGGTCTTTGGCTCAGAAAGCATCGTATCCGAAATCTTGCACAAGAAACGGGACCTGAATAAAACCCACATAGAGAAATTGAGCAAACGATTCCACGTTTCTCCGGCAGTGTTTTTCTAGAATTGGGCAGGCGGCACAGCCATTGATCTGGGCGGCCCATCCTTTGCGAGGTTGGCCAACCCTTCAGTGGGGGGCTCGTGATCTCATTCGCAGCTTTGCCCCGATCCTCTCATTCGAACGCTTATTCGAATAGGTTTTGTAACAAATCTTCTCATGATTCCTAAATAATTCTCTTGACATTAAGTTGCTCTTATAGTAACATGCCCCATGAACTACCCGTCACACATACTCCCGCCCCTATGTAAACCCACTGTTCCCACGCACTTGGAAGGAAATCAGCAATTGCGCCCCTCTGCGCCCCTGCTAACTCCTTTGTTTTCAACAAACCCCGCAAAACACGCGCCCCAGGTAAGCTCAATAATTCCAATCACTTACAAAACCGCGCCCCTGCTAACTCCTTTAGAATCATATCGTTCCAGATTTTATATAGGGGGAGGCGTAGCGCCGGAATCCCCATCGCTTGGCAAAGAGGGTCCCCCACGTCTAAACCCTTTAGAATCATGGAATTACGGGAATTCTGTGAAGTCCCCCACGTGTAAGTCCTTTAGATTGATAGCGATGCAGAAACAGGGGGTAGGGGAGGGTGCGGCGGCGCGCGAGTCACTCGATTCGCAAGGTCGTTGTGAGGCGGATGTCCGCCGAGGACGGGCCAACAAAGATGCGGTAGTCGCCGGGATTGAACTTCCAGGCGTGCGTCGCAACGTCGTAATACGAAAAGGAGGAGCGGTCCAAATCAACGCGGACATCTTTTGTGATTCCCGAGGGAATCGCGACGCGCGCAAAGCCCTTCAGCTCCTTCAGCGGGCGCGGGACCTTTGGATTCACTTCCTGCACATAAACTTCGGCGACTTCCGCGCCGGAGCGGGTCCCGGCGTTCCTGATGGAGAAATGGACGGCGACATTCGTGCCATTTTTTTCCGCGCGCATTCCGGCATACGTGAACGTGGTGTAAGAAAGTCCGTAGCCGAATGGGAAAAGAGGTTTGACGTCGGAGCGATCAAACTGCCGGTATCCGAGGAAGATCCCTTCCTTGTAGAAAACTTTGCCGTCGCTGCCGGGATAATTCGAGTCGGCGGAGGAATCTCCCCAATGGCGTTCAAACGAGGCGGGCAATTTTCCGGAAGGGTTTGCGGCGCCGAAAATAATATCGGCGATCGCCTGGCCGATTTCCTGGCCGGTGTACCACGCTTCGAGAATCGCGCCGGCCTGGTCCACCCACGGCGTCATCTCCACCGCGCCGCCGGAATTGATCACGACGATGGTGCGTTTGTTGGCGCGCGCGACGGCTTGGATCAATTCTTTTTGGCCGGGCGGCAAATCGAATGTGCGATCGAATCCTTCGGATTCGGTATCGGGATTAAAACCAACACAAACGACAGCGGCGTCGTCTTTCGCAGCCAGCGCGCTTTCGGCGGGAAACGCATCCGACGGCTTCAGTTGCCAGCCGAATTGAATGCCTCCGCCACCGCCGCCTCTCCCACCGCCGCCTGTGCCGTGAAGTTCGAGGCGGATCGGAACGGCGCGATTTTTTTCAAGCTGCAGCGCGGCGGTGAAATCCTGCGCGCTTCGATTGTCCCAGGCATCCACGACAGTTTTCCCGTCGACGACCAGACGAACTCCCTGGCCCGTGCGGATAAGGAAAACGTAATCGCCGGATTTTTCCGGCGCAACGAAACCGCTCCAGCGAATGGAGTAGCCCGCAGGCGCGCCATCGGTGAAGACGTCATTGAAGCGCGCAAAAGTAATTTGACGGTCGCGGCGGGTTCGCAGCGGAGCGCCGGAAAGATCCGCGTTCGCGAAATACTCGCCGTTCAATCCCGCGGCGCCGGCTTCATCAGCTTCAAATTGCGAGCGCGCAGCGACAGAGCGAGCGTCCTGCGCGTCAAAAGGAATGTAGTCCACGCGCAACCCCGTGGCGGAGAGGGCGTCCAGCACGCTGACGGTGCGGAACGGCACCACGTGCGCGCTGCCTCCGGCAACGTAGACGGCGGGATGCGCGTTCGGGCCGAACACGGCGATGGAATGAATCGCTTTGCGGTCGAGTGGAAGCGTGTGGTTGCTGTTCTTCAAGAGCACGATGCTTTCGCGCGCGCCCGCAAGAGCAACCTGATTGGATTCGCCGGAGTAGAGCGGTGCGGGCGCGGGTTCCGTTGCGGTTTGTGGCGGCGCGTCAAGAAAGCCCATCGAAATGGCAGCGCGAAGAATGCGGCGGACTTTGTCGTCAATCACGGATACGGGAACCTGGCCGCTGGTGACCGCGGGCAGGAGCGTCGCGCGGGTCATGTACCTGCCCGAGGGCATTTCCAAATCGAGCCCGGCAAGCGTGTCGGCGATTCCGTCGTGCGCCGCGCCCCAGTCAGACATCACGATGCCGCGAAATCCCCAATCTTTTTTCAGGATTTCGGTTTCAAGCAACTCGTTGGCGGTGGCGTAAGTTCCGTTGATCTTGTTGTACGAGGCCATCACCGCCCATGCTTTTCCCTGTTGCACGGCGGCTTTGAATGCGGGCAGATAAATTTCCTGCATGGTGCGCTCGTCAACTTCCGCGCTGATGGAGGTGCGCTGGTATTCCTGATTGTTCAGCGCGAAATGTTTTACGGTGGCGATTACGCCCTGCGATTGCACGCCCTGAATAAAACTGGCGGCCGTTTGGCCGGCGAGAAATGGATCTTCCCCGTAGTATTCAAAATTGCGGCCATTGATCGCGACGCGGTAAATGTTCACCGCGGGACCGAGAAGAATGTTCACACCGCGCGCGCGGGCGTCTTTGCCCATTGCGGCGCCGACGCGATTGGCCATCGCGGTGTCCCAAGTGGCGGCAAGCCCGATTCCCGCGGGGAATGCGGTGGATGGGCCGTAGTTGCGCACGCCCATCGGGCCGTCAGCCATTTTCAGGGCGGGAATGCCGAGGCGGTCAATCGCGAGAGTGTAAAAATCGCGGCGGCCGCTGAGCAGGTCTATTTTTTCTTCGAGAGTCATCTTCTGGAGCAAGTCTTCGACACGGCGCTCGATGTCCTTCTCTTGCGCAGCCTGCTTGATGGAAGCGGCGGGAGGAGCCGCATTCGGGGCGAGGGACTGAGCGAGTGCAACGCACGAGATACAAAGCCAGATGAAAATGAAATGCGGTTTTCGTTTCATTAGTGCGCTCGCGATGTCGAAGAATCTCTACAGTTCCATGCAATCTTTTCAGCGGCCCGGCAAGCGGCCAATTAGTCTTCCGGGCGGATATTAGCACTGAATCGGAAGATATATTGAGGATGGTCAAGGAGCTTGGCGCCCGGTTTGCGGCCTTTCTTGGGAGCCGTTATCCTTGCCAAGGCGCGCATGCAGTATCTGGCTGGAAGTTGTTTTTCCCGGCGCCAACGGAAGGTAGACTCGGACCTCACATGAATATGCTTGACCTGATTGTCGGGAAGCCCATCAAGACCAGCGACGAGCGCGCGGAGCAAATCGGCGCGGCGCAGGGCATTCCGATTTTTGGTCTCGACGCGCTTAGCTCGGCTGCGTACGGGCCGGAAGCGGCGCTGAGTCTTCTGATTCCGCTTGGGCTTCTTGGCGTTCGCTATCTGATTCCAATCAGCGCGGCCATCATCACGTTGCTTGTGATCGTGTATTTTTCATATCGCCAGACCATCGCGGCCTATCCCTCCGGAGGCGGGTCCTACACGGTCGCGCGATTCAATCTCGGCGCGTCCGCAAGCCTGCTTGCCGCGGCGGCTCTACTGGCCGATTACATTCTGACGGCGGCGGTGGGAATTTCAGCGGGAGTCGGCGCGCTGGTCTCCGCCGTTCCGTCTTTACTGCCGCACACGGTTTCTCTTTGTGTCGGAATTCTCATCGTCATCACCATCATCAATCTCCGCGGGGTGCGCGATGCGGGTGTTGCTTTTGCCCTGCCCACGTATTTTTTTGTGGGCACGCTTCTCATCACCATTGTGGCTGGAGTGGTGCGGGTCCTTCTCAGCGGCGGTCATCCGACGCCAGTGACTTCTCTTCCGCCTGCGCTGCCCATCACGCAGGCGGTCACTTACTGGCTTCTGCTGAGGGCTTTCGCCAGCGGCTGCACGGCGTTGACGGGCGTGGAGGCCGTGAGCAACGGCGTGAAGGCATTTCGCGAACCCGCGGTGAAAAATGCTCAGCGCACGCTCACGGTGATCATTGTTTTGCTGGCCGTAATGCTGGCGGGAATTTCTTATCTCGTGAAGGCCTACGGCATCGCCGCAACGGATCCGGGGCAGCCGGGCTACCAGAGTCTTCTCTCAATGCTGATTGCGGCTGTCTTTGGCAAAGGTTTGTTCTATTACGTGACCATCGCTTCCATCCTTACCATTCTCTCGCTTTCCGCCAACACCGCCTTCGCGGATTTTCCGCGGCTGTGCCGCGCCATCGCCCAAAACAATTACCTTCCGCACGTATTTGGATACCGCGGACGGCGGCTCGTGTACACCTACGGCATCGTGGTGCTGGCGGCGCTGTGTGGAGGATTGCTGATTCTTTTTGGCGGAGTGACCGATCGGCTCATCCCACTTTTTGCGGTCGGAGCTTTTCTGGCCTTCACGCTTTCGCAGGCCGGCATGGTCGCGCACTGGAGAAGAAACCGCGGCCCGCACTGGGTGAAGAGCGCGTTCGTAAATGGAATCGGCGCGGTCGTCACCGGCACCACCGTGATTGTCGTGCTGGTTGCGAAATTCACGCAAGGCGCGTGGATTACTTTACTTTTCATTCCGCTGGTTATTTTTTTCTTCACCATTGTTCGCCGCCACTACCACAACGTAAAAATCCTCTCCACGTGCAGGATTCCCGTGTTCGCGGCTGGCCTCAGCCGGCCTCCCATTGTCGTGATTGCCATCGACCGCTGGAGCAACATCACCCGCGCGGGAATTGAATTTGCCTCCCGTCTTTCACCGGAAGTGATCGCATTGCACGTCGAGCCCAACGAGCATTCCGAATTGCTTCAAGATGATTGGGAGCAATACGTTGAGCAACCGTTCCGCGCGGCGGGCAAGGAACCGCCCAAGCTGCAGGTGCTGGCTTCGCCCTACCGCTTCATCATCATTCCCATCGTCCAATTCATTCTTGACCTATCCGCGAAGAATCCGGATCGTAGCATCATCGTGGTCATTCCCGAACTTGTGGAAGACAAATGGTATGAGTACTTCCTGCACAATCAGCGTGGGCGGCTTTTGCAATGGGTACTGCTCGCACGCGGCAACGAACGCATTTTTACGGTAACTGCGCCCTGGTACGTCGGTGAGCGAACCTGATTAGATTCTTAGTCGAGGATAGGAAATAGGCTGTGAATTCGATAGACGCAGTTTGGTGAAGAAGAGAGGCGAGCTGCATGTCGTCCCAACCCGAATACGGCGCGATTGTTATCGGTTCCGGTATGGGCGGACTCGCATTCGCGAGCATCATGGCGAAGCTGCGGAAATGGCGTGTGCTTGTGCTGGAGCGCCACTTCAAAATCGGCGGTTTCACGCACACATTCACACGGCCAGGCGGCTGGTCCTGGGACGTGGGGCTTCATTACGTGGGCGAGATGGGCGAGGGCATGATTGGGCGGCAACTGTTCGATTTCATCACCGAAGGCGGAGTGAAGTGGAACGCGCTGCCCGATGTTTACGACGTCTTTGTTTATCCGAATCTGCAAGTCCGGGCGTGCAAAGGCGAAGCAAAATTCCGAAATGCCTTGATCGACGCGTTTCCAAACGAGAGATCGAGTATCGAACAGTATTTCCGCGATCTGAGGTCCGCCAAAAATTGGGCCAACCGATACTTCGCGGCGATGGCAATGCCGCCGCTATTGGCCTGGATGGTTCGGGCGGTGAATCGCATTACAGCCAATCTTCCCCTGGAGGTCACGCGGCGATATCTCGAGAGACGTTTTGGTGACCAGCGGCTTCGGGCCGTAGTCACATCGCAGTGGGCGGACTATGGATTGCCCCCGGGCTTCAGCGCGTTTGCCACGCACGCGGTGGTCGCATCAAGTTACTTTAACGGAGCTTGGTATCCGGACGGGGGAGCAAGCGAAATCGCCAAAGCAACGGGCGCTGTAATCCGTGCGGCGGGCGGCGAACTCCTGCCCAACCACGAGGTCACCCGCATTCTTCTCGAAGGCGGGCGTGCCGTCGGCGTGGAAGTCAACATCAACAAAGGAAGAGGAGGGGCTCGCGCGGAATTTCGAGCGCCGCTTATCGTATCAGACGCCGGAGCGTGGAATACGTTTACGCGCATGCTGCCGGCAGCCGCTCTGCCGTTTCGCGACCAACTGAAATCGCCGCCGGAAGGCTTCGAGGTTGTCGAACTCTTTCTTGGCTTGCGCCGCGATCCGCGCGAGATGGGTTTCAAGGGGGAGAATTACTGGATCTTTGAGTCTTTCGACCACGACGAGATGTATGCCCAGCGGAACGAAGTCCTCGACGGTCGAGCGAAGATGGCATATCTCTCGTTCCCGTCTCTGAAAAATACTCGCACCCAACCGCACACTGCGGAGATTATTGCCCCGCTCTCGTACCGCTCGCTCGAAGCACATCGCGATGAACCCTGGCGCAGACGCACCGCGGACTAAGAATCTGCCAAGAACCGGATGACGCAGGCGTTGCTGGATATCGTCGAGCGCCACCACCCGGGGTTTGGAGACCTCGTGGAGTACACGGAGCTTGGCACACCCCTGACATTCGAACACTTCACGGCGGCACCATCAGGGACGATCTATGGCTACCCGGCCACGCCTGAGAAATATACTAAGGCGTGGCTTGGCCCGCGCACGCCGATTCGGAATTTGTATCTCACGGGCAGCGACGCGGCCTTGCTCGGTATTATGGGAGCATTGATGGGTGGGGTAGTCACCGCGAGCTGCCTTCTGGGCCGGTTCGGCTACCTTGAAGTTATGCGCGCCGCGCGTTCCCGCAAATGAGCGCCGGGTTCCCAACATCGGATTACAGAAACCGTTAAGGGAAGGTGCTTTTGCACCGACCTGCTACGTTTGCGATTGTGCCTGGATCACGCCGTGATTGGAAACTGCCAGTTCGACTGGGCAAAATGCGATCCTCGCTGAAACCTACCATTTACCTTCCCGAAAGTCCTCTTCCGAGGATCAGCACGTAGGATTCAATCTGCTTTACTTACTTTCCATGGAGAGGTACAGGTCCGCCACCAGCAGCGGCGCCCACCGCAGTGTGACAAATCTCACCCTCCTGCGTGACGAGTATCACGGCGCATGATGTGGACCTGCCCCATGCTGGGCGAAAGAGGTGAGCCATGAAAACCGCCGCTGCGAAAATCAGCACTGCCGTGACGCGAATCAATCTGAAGAAGATCCTCTATTTGACGGACTTCTCCGAGCCTTCCGAGGCCGCGCTTCCCTTCGCCGCGGCCGTTGCGCGCGAATACGGGGCCAAGGTCTATGCGTTCCACGTCATGACTCCAAGCCCCCTCGTGTACACCACACCAGAGACAACCGTGGCGACGATGGAGGCTCAAGAGGAAGCCGCGCAGGCGGAAATGCAGCGCGCCGATGCGCAATTGGCGGGTCTCGTCCACGAAACCATGGTGGAAAATGATTTGGGCGTTTGGCCCGCGGTCGAGCGTGCGGTCAGCCAACTCGGAATTGACATGATCGTCGTGGGCACTCACGGCCGCAGTGGCGTGGAGAGGCTGTTGCTCGGGTCCGTGGCGGAAGAGATTTTCCGGCGCTCGAGCGTGCCCGTGCTCACGATTGGCCCATGGGCCGCGCACGCGGTTCACAACGCCGCGAAATTCCGCCGCATTCTGTTTGCCACCGACTTCACGAAGGAATCGCTCGCCGCTGCGCCTTACGCAATTTCCATGGCGCAGGAGAATCAAGCCCGCCTGATCCTGCTGCACGTGATCCGCGCAGGTCACAACAAAGGTGATGAAAAGCACGCCGAGCAATCGATTGCCGACGCGATGTATCGCCTGCTCGAGATTGTTCCGGCCGACGCCGAACTTTGGTGCCGTCCGGAAGCTTCCGTGCAATACGGAACTCCGGGCGATATGATTTTGGACTTGGCGAACGAACGCGGCGCGGACCTTATCGTCATGGGAGTGCGCGATGCCAAGGGCCACCTCGGCGCGGCCACTCATGCGCAGCGCGCGACAGCTCATCAAGTGGTTTCGCACGCACACTGCCCCGTTCTCACAGTCCGCGGCTGATTCGCGCGGAGGGCATTGCTGAGGAAGAACGCAGGTTCCTTGCAAGGCGCTTGCAAGGGGAATCACTTCCGCTGATAGTGTAGGTGTGAATCCAGCAGGCTCCCCGACCGCAGGCAAACCCATCCCACGCCCCGCCACATGGCGGCGTGGGCAGCCACTCGACGCCGCGTTTCACCCGCGAAGCGTGGCAGTGATTGGCGCGACGGAACGCGAAGGAAGCGTGGGCCGCACCGTTGTCGCCGACCTTTCAGCCGCACCCTTTGGCGGAAACATTTATCCTGTAAATCCGCGGCATTCTTCCGTTCTTGGCATTCCTGCTTATCCATCCATCGGAAAAATTAATGAACACGTGGACCTGGCCGTTATCGTAACGCCGGCTGCCACGGTTCCGGGCGTCATCGGTGAATGCGTGGATGCCGGCGTGCGCAGCGCGGTGGTGATTTCCGCCGGCTTTCGTGAACTGGGCGCGGCGGGCGCGGCGCTCGAAAAGCAAATCGAACACCATCTTCGGCGCGGGAACATGCGCCTGATTGGACCGAATTGTCTAGGAATAATGAATCCGATCCTCGGATTGAACGCCACGTTTGCCCAAACGATTGCGCGCCCAGGAAATGTCGCCTTCCTCAGCCAGAGCGGCGCGCTGCTTACGGCGATCCTGGATTGGAGCCTGCACGAGCGCGTGGGGTTCAGCGCGTTTGTCTCAACAGGGTCCATGCTCGACGTGGGCTGGGGCGATTTGATCGATTACTTCGGCTACGACGGGGATACGCAAAGCATTTTGATTTACATGGAGTCGGTGGGGGACGCGCGCTCATTTCTCTCCGCGGCGCGAGAAGTGGCCATCAAAAAACCCATCATCATCATCAAGGCGGGCCGGACGGAGGCGGCGTCAATAGCCGCTTCATCGCATACCGGCGCGATGACCGGCAGCGACGAGGTGTTCGACGCGGCGCTGCGCCGGTGCGGCGTCCTGCGCGTGCAGACAATTTCCGACGTCTTCTACATGGCGGAGGTGCTGAGCCGCCAGCCGCGCCCCTGCGGGCCGAAGCTGACCATTCTCACCAACGCGGGCGGCCCCGCCGTACTGGCAACGGATGCGCTACTCGGAAACGGCGGAGAGCTTGCCCCGCTCTCTGATGAATCGCGCAGCGCGCTCGATGCGCTGCTGCCTCCGCACTGGAGCCACGCGAACCCGATTGACATCCTCGGGGACGCGGAACCGGAGCGCTATGCGAAGGCGCTTGAAATCGCCATCAACGATCCCGCGAGCGACGGTCTGCTCGTAATTCTCGCCCCACAAGGCATGACCGATCCCGCCGCTGTCGCGGAACGCCTCCGTCCTTTCGCGAAGGGTCACGGCAAACCGCTGCTCGCCAGTTGGATGGGCGCGCAAATGGTCGGGCCCGGTGAATCCATTCTAAATGACGCGGGCATTCCGACATTTAATTACCCGGATACGGCGGCGCGGGCATTCGATTACATGTGGCGCTATAGCCTGAACATTCACTCGCTGTACGAAACGCCAATGGTTGCCGACGATCCCGGCGCTGCGCAGCAACGCCAGCGCAGCGCACGAGAATTACTCGGGTCAATTCTGGCGAAGGGCCGGACGCTGCTCACCGAGGCGGAATCCAAACAGGTTCTGGCGATTTACGGAATTCCTACGGCGCCGACAATGGTCGCCGCGACGCCGGATGAAGCAATCGCGCGCGCGCGCGAGCTCGGATTCCCCGTTGTGTTGAAGCTGCATTCGGAAACTGTCACGCATAAAACGGATGTGGGCGGCGTGAAGCTGAATCTTTCCAGCGAATCGGATGTGCGCCGTGCGTTCGAGGAAATCAGAGCGAGTGTGACCGCGAAGGCCGGAGCGTCAAGTTTCCTGGGCGTGACGGTGCAGCCGATGATTGAGCGCAGCGGCTACGAATTAATTCTTGGCAGCACTGTGGACCCGCAGTTCGGTCCCATAATTCTTTTCGGTTCCGGCGGACAACTTGTTGAAGTTTACGGCGACCGCGCGCTCGGATTGCCGCCGTTGAATACCACGCTCGCGCAGCGGCTTATCGAGCAGACGAAGATTTACCAAGCACTGAAAGGTGTGCGCGGCCGCCCGCCTGTTGATGTCGCCGGGTTGGAAAGTCTTCTTGTGCGCTTCAGCTACTTGACTGTCGAGCTGGCGCGCATCAAGGAAATTGACATCAATCCTCTGCTCGCAACGGCGGATCAATTGCTTGCGCTTGACGCCAGAATTGTTTTGCACGACGCGTCTATCGCGGACGCTTCGCTTCCCCGCCCCGCGATCCGGCCATATCCATCGAAATATGTCTGGCGGTGGAAAACGAAAGACGGCGCAGAAGTGCGAATCCGTCCGATTCGTCCGGAAGACGAACCGCTGATGGTGAAATTCCACGAATCGCTCTCGGAGCAAACCGTTTATCTCCGCTACTTCCACATGGAGAATTTGAGTATCCGCGTCGCGCACGAACGGCTGCTGCGAAAATGTTTCATCGACTACGACCGGGAGATGGCGCTGGTCGCGGAGAGGGGGGACGCCACCCCAGGACAGGGCGAGATGCTCGCGGTCGGGCGGCTGACGCGGGAGCGGGAGGCGTCAAATGGCGAGCTGGCCGTGCTGGTGACGGACAAGAGCCAGCACGGCGGACTCGGCACGGAACTGGTGCGGTGCCTCGTCGAGGTGGCGAAGCAGGAACGCTACAAGCGGATCGTGGCGAACATTCTCCCGGAGAACACCGCGATGCGCGCGCTGGCGAAGCGGTTCGGGTTTGAGGTTGAGCCGACCGCCGATACATCTGTTGTTACCGCGGTTCTGACAATCTAACAGAAGTTACTTATACATTATCAGTGACAAACCGAGATATTCGTTGGGAGAAATTCCATTACAAAATTGGGGGGAGGAGAGGCCCGCCAGCCGTCGTTCGGAGCGTGGAGCTGACCGGCGGGCCTTTGAAGGGTTCAGGCAGCTGACTCCTTTTTGAGAACTTCGCTTGGGGGTAATTCAGCCCAGAGCGGCCGAACGACGACGCCCTGCGGCTCTTCGTAATTCAAGAAATAGATATTCGCGCAACGGTCGCAAAGCCAGTAGTGCTTCACGTGATGCGAATGGTCCGGCGATTCGGCCATTGTGTGTTCAGAAAGCACCGCGGTAGGCGCGTGGAATCGGAAAAACTTTCCCCCGGCCAACCAGTGAAACGCCGCCGGACACGCAGGGTTCGCGCACTTGGGATAAATGTGCTCGAACATGGCCGTTCCCTTTTGCGGAGTCACGCCGTCATAAGTCGGAATCGAAATACCTTCCGTTTCGGAAGGCATAGCGCTCAGGATTGGCGCGCTTTCCAGTTTTGCGATTGTGACGCGCAACCAGTTGCGCATCACGTCTTCGATTTCGCGCTGCGAAGCCCAGTGGTACAGAGACTCGAGAGTATCGCCGTTGGGGCTCAGCGGAATGTGGCGGCACGGAATCGTTCTTCCGCGATCTTCTCCGGGGACGAGTTGCATCAAGATGCACTCTTCGCACGGGGCCGGGTGATCCTTGGTATCGAAATTCATGCAGCTCGGCGAATCCTCAAAGATCAGCGGGCAGCGCCATGGCTCGCGGGGAGAACTGCCGTAACCGCCCTTTTCCAGGAATTCCAATTCAGATTTGAGAACATCCAAGAGGTTCCTGTTGTCGGTGGCCATAACCCCTCCTTGCTGCGAGCCCATTATTGAATTCGGGATGGAGTGGAAGCGGTGAGTGCGGTCACCAGAGGTTGTGACGGACATCACGGGATGCTTTCCGGAGGCAGAGCCAAGCAAAACCTCGGGCTGGCTGTGGATGTGCGGCCGGGAGGATCTCTGACATTTTAGACCGGGCACATACCTGACACTTTCTGATCTGATTCGCTCAGAGGGTGGGGTGCAGGAGGAGGGGATGCGTCCCCATCCCCTGTACCCACGTTATTAAAGTCCCCTGTTGTTGGCAATGGCGTCGCCCGACCGATGGAATCAGAAACGATAAATGGCTGCTAGAGACGCACCCTCAGGGAGGATATCTTTGGGCGGCACGAAAACATGCCCGCCATCTCGAAGCGTCAGTACGGCGGCAAGGTTCAGCAATTCATCGTCGCCCAGTTCGCGCTGCGCATGGAGATGAACCGTATCGGGCGGATCATAAACGCCCCAATTTTCAGCGCCCTCCGCCAAGAGCAAGAACCGGATGCGGCCTTTGTCAGCGGCGACAACAACTTCCCGCAAATTACTGCTTGTGAGGAAAGTATTGGCGTTGTCCTTGTACATCTTGAAGACTGAATCTCCTTCATGATCGAAATGCTCATCAAGGATAATTCCCGCGGCCGCGTGGAGTGATTCCGCAGGCTGGATATCAGGATTGCCGGGAATCCCCTTGTCCAGGAGGTGCGGATATGAATTCACGCGGTGATAGATGGGCATCAGGTAATGGACCGCCGCCAACACGAGGGGAGCGGACTGCCCCTTCAGCCGCGTGGCGGTTCCCTCATTCACGTCTCGAAAAAAGTGGAGAATCATATCTTTCTGCTGAGGTTGCGATCCGTGAAAAATAGCCGACTGTTTTCCGGCTATCGCCGGCGAAGCGGTGTGAAATTCGGACTCTCTTTCAAACGATTGTTTCTCGAAATCCTTCCGCAAATTTTCCGGGACACCTGTCACGTACAGGTCCTCGAGGCCTTCTGAAGTCCCCTGAAACAATTTCACGTGGTCTTGGCTGAGAGCAAGCAGGAAGAAGTGATCGTTGGCCAGGGAGCGCAGAATCGGCCGGACGAAAAACTGCCTTCCGATGGATATGCGTTCCTGTTCTTCTTCGGGCAAAATATAATGTCGAAAAAAATTGTCCGCAATAAACAACGCGATACCGCCCCCTTTTCGGCGGTTCAATTTCAACTGTTCTATGTACCGCCATGCCGCATTGAAAAGGTCAGGAGTGTCCGCAAGTCCGATCGGGGCGGTGGAAAGTTTCGTTTCCGCGATCTTTAGCAATTCCTTTAGTCTTTTGAAATTGCGACTCGCGGCTCCAAAGCCTGCTTCTGTGTTCACGTAGATCGAAACGCAAGGCGGGTCATGCGCCACGAATAAATCACGAATTTCTCCGCAGATCGCGGAGGATCCGCTTTCTAGGATTCGTGTTCTAGCGGCGATTGGCATCGAATTGCCTCCCTCTGTACCGAGGAATTGGATTTGTCTTCCTCGAAATCGGGCCAATAAGTAAGGCTCGGGACTGCCGCGTCTACGGCAGTCCCCGGGTAGTGCGCATTGAGCAGCGCACATATTTCCGATTCACATTGCTGCCTTTTGTGATTCGACGACTTGCATCACTTGAGGCCGGTAAATCCTCTTCAGCGTCTCCACAACATCCTTCTGAGTCAGGCCAGCTACATTTGCCTGGCTCGCCCCTTGGGTGTGCAGCACAACATCATCCATTGAGAGGATTCCTTGCAGAGTTCCCTGACTGTCAAGCACAGGCAGCCTGCGAACGCGCCCCTTGGCCATTGTTTCGAGGGCCGAATGAACATCATCGTCCACTTGGCAAGAATGGACCTTGCTGGTCATGACCTCTTTCACGGCAATCTGCCCTGGCAGACAATTTCGCGTGCCGAGAGCAATGCACATGTCTCTGTCCGTCATTACGCCCACAACTTTGCGTTCCGGATTTACAACCGGGAGGATTCCGCAATTTTGATTCCACAGAAGCTCCGCGGCAACCCCCAAATTCGATTCCGGGCCGCAACTAACAGGTGATCCAACCATCGCGTCTTTCACTTTCATCGCATTTCTTCTTTCTGGAGCGAATGTGCCCCATTCATTTCCTGAACAACCAGTTTCTGTTTCGTTCATCCAACTCAGCCCAGTCTGCGTGCACCCTCCGGGGTTGAGGTAGCGCGTCACTCCTTCGCAGGTCAGACGCCCTGATGGATCGTCGCCTTTGGATTCAATCGGGCCTTGCGCCTCGGCGAATGAGGCGCTTTGTGTTTCAGTTGGGCCTGTTTGCCGCCCTTGGCATTCCATTCCACAGATTTCCTTTTCATGGTTTCCTCCTTCAACAAACACTTACTGATGGCGACAATCGGGTTCCGAGCTACTTCAGATTTAGAGGAAACAATTCTGCAGTTTCCGATTCCCGTGCCGCCCGAAGTACAACAGTTGGATTTCAGGCGGCCTTGGGCTGGGCTTTCGCATTGCCGGCCTTGGCTTTCTTGGGCAAGGTCAGTTCGAGAGCACCGTTCTTCAAGGATGCCTCGAGCTTTTCTGCTTCCACTTCAGCAGGCAAATCAACGACGCGAAGGAGTTGATCCGAGCAAATCTCGGAGTATATTTTCTTCCCCTTCTTCTCTTCCTTGCCTGCGTCATGCTTGCCCGTGATAACTAGCCGCCGGGGCTCAACGCAAACTTCCAACTCTTTTTCGGTATAGCCGGGGACTTCCGCCTTTACGTGGAACGTCTCATCCCTCTCATACATTTCGAGATGAACCGGGTGAAGTAATTCCTTCTCGGCCTGAAGCCAGTGGTCGAGTTCATGCCCGAAGATGTGTCCATTGTTTTCAAAAATCTCGTACGCGCGCTGTGAAATCTTGGCACACGCGATGTTCATCCGAGCTATCACGGTTTCGATTGAGAGTGGCTTGAATGCCACTGGTTTTTTCGCAAGCTGAATTGAACTCGTCTTAACCGGCATTTTCTTTCCCCACACTTTCTTTGTCTTAGTGGAAGAAGCGCCGGTCAGGATATTTCGGGCCCCTAAGGTCCGTCTGGAACTACAGCAGCCAAGAACCTTCATCTTGACCGGCGCCCCGAGTTCAAGATGACACTGCTGAAGTAGTTGTGATGCGCCTTGTGTCACACTCGACTATGTCGTGCGTCACACAAGTTGCCAGGGACTGAAGCTGTAAAGGATTAAGCGCCCTTGGGGCGCCCCAATGTAAATCTCGGAGCAGGCTGAAGGCGCGGGGTCATTGTCCTACAAAGGGGCCCGCGGAGTTGGATGCTGCGTCCCGCAGAATCATCCACGATGCAAAAAGCGGGGCCCGAAAAAACATCGGGATGCGGAATGCGCACTTCGATCGTTTGGAATGACGGCGGGGGTGGGGCGGGAGGCTCAAAAGTCGTGGTTACGTGTGGGGATTCTCTGCCAAAACACGGGTTTTCGCGTTGACTACTCAGGCCGATCAGCGAGTGTGCCCAGGGAGAGGAATGGGCTTAACTTTAGTCGCAATGACACGCTCTCCCCAGCGGTGTGATTCGAATTCGACCCATTCTCCTACAGTAAGCGCCGTGAAACTGGATCCATCGAGCGCGTTGGCATCAAAGCAGACGACGCAGCCATCCTCTCCCAAAATAAACCCATAGCCCAGGTTGCGCATCAAGTCCGTCACGGAACCGCGCATGCTTTCTCCCCGTCTAGTTCGCACGCGCCTCGATCTGCGAAAGCCAACGATTTTCAACTTTTGCGAATGCCTCCTCCAAGCCAATCTTGTTTTTGCGCGACAATCGAAGAGCCGCGCGCAAAAGGAACTCCTGGCGGGAAGAAAAGAATCTCTGTCCATTTTTGATTGTGGGTTGAAGCACACCATGCGCCTCGAGTTTTGCGATCGTTGATTCGTCGAGGTCCAGTTTTTGGGCAAGCTGCTGAGAGGGATAATAATCCGCCACGGTTTATTGTCGACCTTTCTTCGAGCTACACTCGAATTAGATTTCGATCAGCATGTTGCACTGAAGGCATATGGGAATATTTGCAGATGTTTAAGAAAAAAATCTTTCCTCCCTAGGAATTTGCATCGATTTCCTGCAGCATCTCCCTAACTTCGACCAAATGATTGTTGAAAATATTCTTTGCCACATCGAGAAGCTTGAAAAGGGCCCGGTCGGAAACGGAGTAATACACGTTGCTGCCAGATTTCCGTCCGATCACAATGTTGCGCACTCGTAAGATTGCAAGCTGCTGAGAGACGTTCGCCGGTTCAATTTGAAGGGCTTCGCTCAACTCATTCACGCCTTTCTCGCCGTCACGAAGACAGTCGAGGATCCGAATTCGGACGGGGTGCGCGAGGGCTTTGAAAAACTCCGCTTTGAAGTTGGCGAGTTGATGGGGCATTGGAATCCTGCTTACCTATATACTGTAATCTGCGAATATGGCTATGTCAAGTGGGTTGATGATTCATTGCCGGCAAGAAATTCCCGGTCGCCGGGTGGGGGCGATTGTTGACGCGAGTCCGGCGCCGGAAGTACAATCGCGGTCGTAACCGGCAGGTCTGCGATGAAGACCACGCGCAGTTTGTTCCCTCCTCTCAAGGGCCAATGCCTGTCCAGTGCAAGAGCGTGGCCAGCGAACAAACGAAGTCGTTTTCGCTGGATTGCAAAGTGTGAACCATCCGCTTTGGTGTCCGAACAGTCCGACCCAGTGGACAATCATTCAACGAACCCATTGCTGAGCCAGAAAGCCCTCCCAATAAAGTGAATTGGGTAATTCCAAGGCTTCAATTTTATTGAACAACCGGCCAGCAAAATAAACTTAAACAAATTGAATCAATTGGGATAACAAGATGAAAAGGAGAAAAAAAGTGAGCCACACAACGGGAGTGAAAACCGCATTCGAAGTGAATTTGCCAAAACAGACTTTACATGCACAGCCAACGGCAGAACAGATTCGCCAGCGAGCCTACGAGATCTATCTTTCCCGTGGCGGAGCGCCCGGCGACGAAGTGCAGGACTGGCTGCAAGCAGAAAGTGAACTCGGCGCAGAGCAATCGTAAAGGATTTACATCCGCTTCACCGTTTTCCGGGGAGCAATCCTCTATGCTAGGGGGCCAGTGGAAGCAACGGCGCCGCGAATGAAATCGAAAACACGGGGGTGGTTCTGGCACGCGGGTTGGCTTTTCCCGCGAAGCGCAGCAACCGAGGCGATTGCGACTTCGGTTCACTTTCACGCGAGTCCTGAAATGGTTTGGCAACAGATGGTGTTGTACGAGGATGTCCCCATATGTCCGCCATTCCTTTTACGCGTCTTGCTGCCTTACCCGGTGCGGACCGAAGGCGATAAGACCTGCGTCGGCGCGGCCGTGCAGTGTACGTACAACGGGGGACAGTTGGTGAAGCGCATCACGTTTGTTGAGCCACCCCATATCCTGCAATTTGACGTGGTCGAGCAACATCTCGGGATCGAAGGCTGTATCACGACAATAGGAGGCTCATATGAGATTCGATCCCGCGGGGACCAAACTGAGGTCGTGCTTACGACGAAATATTGCGGGCATCTGCGACCGCGCTGGCTATGGCGCCCGCTGGAACGAATTTTGACTCACCAGCTTCATCGCCATATCCTCAACGGCATGAGCAGGTCGCTAACTCGCACAAGACCAGCTACACGCACGGCAATCGAGGAACGCTCAAAACCGAAATCCATTATTCCACAGGAACTCATATGTCCGGCGCCGCAATCGGGTTCCCGCCGTTAGTTCTCATACGCGGCGCTGTTGCTGCAGTCTGGCTGTATGAGGGGCTATGGTGCAAGATCCTCGGGCGCGCGAGATTAGAAGCGCAAGTTGTCGCGACCGTGCCGTGGATCGGCCCACAGTTTAGTCAAATGTTGCTGAGGGCGATCGGCGCGGTGGAAATTGCGCTGGCGGCGTGGGTGATGTACGGAATCCATCCCGGCGCATGCGCGATTGCCGAGACGACTTTGCTCGCGGTTCTCAACGTGAATGGGCTGCTGTGGGCGCGGCACGTCATCCACGATCCTGCCGGTATGGTGGTGAAGAACATCGCCTTCCTCGTGCTGGTATGGGTGTGCGGCGCAATGGCAGCGGGGCGGCTGTGACCGGGGAAACACCGTGGCGCGCGGGGCGGCTCGGCTCCGCGAATGGCGCGCACCGATTGCTTTTCGGGCGGATGTACGAAGACGCCGAGATCGAACGAGAGGCGTTCCGAGGCAGAGGCCGCGTGTTTTGCATCGCTTCCGCCGGCTGCACGGCAATCCACCTCAGTGATGAACATGAGGTCGTGGCATGCGACATCAATCCAGTACAACTTGCATATGCAGAGCGCCGAATTCAGGGCGCCGCCCCGGAGGTTGGCGACGCCGAGCGGGCGATGTCATTTGCGCGCACATTTATGCCACTTGTGGGTTGGCGCGCCGGGGTCGTACATGATTTCCTCGCTCTTTCCAACGTGGGAGAACAGATTGAGTTCTGGCACAAACACCTCGACACGCGGAGGTTTCGCACAAGCTTCGACGCGATGATGTCGCGTGGATTTTTGCGCGTCGGATACGCGCCGCACTTCCTTTCGTTCTTACCCACGAAGTTCGGCGCAGTGCTGCGAAGGCGATTGGAGAGAGGCATCTCCAAGCACCCGAACGCGACGAATCCGTATGTACGGGCATTATTTCTCGGTCAGACTAACGATGCGCCCCAGCCAAACATTCTCCGAATTCAATTCGTGCTGGGGGACGCGGCTTCATACCTGGAATCATGCCGTGAGGGATGTTTCGACGCCGTGACACTATCGAATATTCTTGACGGCGCGGATTCATTCTACCGCGACCGGCTTTTGCGGGCTGTACAGCATGCGGCGACGGAGGATGCTGCCGTCGTGCTACGAAGTTTTGGCGAGCCAACGCGTGAACATGCAAATAACTTCGCGGAAAATGATCGCGCGATGCTCTGGGGAGTCGTGGAGGTGCGGGGCGCCAACTCATTATGAATGAAGAGTTCGGAGCCAATCCTCACAGTGAAGATTGGCCGAAATGAGTTCTTGTACCTCAAACCAGATCAAGCACTCATCTCGCGCAATGAAGGCACTTGCAGCTTCTGGAAGTTCTTAAAATGAAGAAGGCATTGCTTCCGTTGTCCAGAGTTTACCGCTTGCTGGAGCCCGGGCCGGTTGTGCTGTTGACGTGTGCGCGCGGCGGAAAAGCAAATGTGATGACGATGTCATGGCACATGATGGTGGATTTTGAGCCGCCAATTGCAGCGTGCGTGATCAGCAATCGCGATTACACGTTTGGCATCGTGAAAGAAACGAAGGAGTGCGTTATAAACATTCCTACCGTGGAGTTGGCAAAAAAAGTGGTCGGTTGCGGAAATATTTCGGGCCGGAAAGTCGACAAGTTCAAGAAATTTAATCTCACTCCATTACGAGCAGCTCTTGTCGGCGCGCCGTTGATTTCCGAGTGTTACGCAAATCTCGAATGCAAAGTGATCGACGCGAGCATGGCGGACAAATACAACCTGTTTATTCTTGAGGTCCTGAAAGCCTGGATCGACCGGTCAAAGAAAAATCCCCGGACGATTCATCATTGCGGGCGTGGCGTGTTCATGGTTGCGGGGAGAAGGATTAAGCTGCGGTCCGAGATGAAGTAGGCGGGACGCATATTCCCTAGACCCGAATACGGGGGACAGGAATCCTTCGGCCGTCGCAGAAGACTTAGGATGACGGCAGGAAACGCATCCGAGGACTTGCGTGGACTGAGAAATGGCGGGGATTTTGCGCCGAACTCAGATGGAGTGATAGACTTTCGCATCTGGCCACCAACAAAATGAGGCGCAAGAAGAAGTCAACCGGGAAGAGGAAGGCTGCGACGCGCGGCAAGCCGGCACGCAGCAAGAAGGCAAGCCGCACAAGAAAAGGTCTCCGCCGAAGGAAGAGCACCCGAAGACGCAGGTTGTCGCATGCAGAGACACCGTTCGAGCAGCCAGTGTCACCTGCACGGCGAGGCCTCGGCGGTGGATCCGGGGGTCAATCCGGCGACACACAGGGATTATCCAGATCTGAGGACGTGGATTCGGAGAGCGTTGAAGAATTGCTCGAGGAAGGCCAATCCTACGAGGCTGAAATAGTCAGCGGCGTTGAAGACGCCCTCGATCCCGACCAAGACGAAGTTCGCACGAAAGAAGTTCCCGAAGATGATGTCCCGGGCGAATACGCCGACAAAGAGTAGTGGGAGAGGCTGGATCAGACTGTTAGCCATTCCGAGAGGCGCAACTTTCGCATAGGCGCGTGGTCCAGGTTGTGGTTTGTTTTTCATTTGGAGCGGCTCCGCCCTAAGCATAACCCTCAAGAAAATCCCCGCTGAGTACCACGATGGCGCACCTTCATTGGCAGAATAATCGAACGTGAGCATGTGCGCGGGTGGGGGGACTTCTCCTACCGGGTGTGACTGAAATCACACGAATATGTGACATGCGTCACGACAGGAATCACAGGATTGAAATCACACTGGACGCGTGACAAATAGCACATCGACAATTCCTAACTTGTCGGAAAAATGAAAACACAGGTAAGTGGCGAGGAAAAGGGGGCAACGACGATGATGATCGAAGGAGCTATCGCGCCAAGCAGGAAATGGCATATAATCCGCGTTCAGCGAGCCATGAAAACGCCCTACGGACTTCAGGTCATAGAGAGTTGTTTGACCTGCCCCATGAAGAGAGACGAACTGTTCTGCGATCTCTCCCGGCCTGCGGTGGAAGAGCTTGACGCGATTTCCTCATCCTCAACCTATCCCAAGGGCGCATTGCTTTTCGTTGAAGGGCAGGACCCGCGCGGGGTTTTTGTGATTTGCAATGGTCGTGTAAAGCTCTCCGCTAGTTCCGCCGACGGCAGGTCAGTGATTGTGCGAATCGCCGAATCGGGCGAGGTGGTGGGGCTGCCGGGTAGCATTTCGGGAAGACCTTATGAGATGAGCGCGGAGGCGCTGGAGCCAATCCAGGCAAATTTTATTCCGCGAGAACCCTTCCTGCAATTCCTGAAGAAGCACGGAGAGGCGGCGCTACGCGTGGCAGAAATCCTCAGTGATATCTGTCACGCGACATACCAGGAAGTGCGATACCTGGGGCTATCCGGGTCGGCGACCGAGAAACTCGCGCGCTTTCTTCTAGACCTCTCCTCAATGGAAGGTGCTGACAAAGGAACGATGCGTGCGACATTAACGTTGACACATGAAGAAATCGCCGAGACAATTGGCCTGTCCCGGGAGACGGTCAGCCGATTATTTGCGAATTTCAAGCGCAAAAAGTTAATTGAGGTACATGGATCGTCGCTCGTAATTACCAATAAAGCCGGCCTCGAAAAGGTTTTTGAAGCTTAACCCCCCTTCAGATGTATCTGATTCCAATCACAGCACATCGTGATTCCAGTCACGGAAATAGCATTTAAGACTGAGCAATCATCGCGTAGGCGGAAATTGCAAAGCGCCGGGCACGTGACGGAGAAACGAGGAAGTAATGGACAAAGACCACCGGGTTAGATTTCTTGGATTTCTCCTTCCTTTTGCGGCAGTTCTCATTTTCTCCCTTACATTACAAGCGCAGAGCAAAAGCCGCGGCGTTACCTCCACGCAACCAAACCAAGACCCAAAGGCTTCGTCCGGCAGCCAATCCGCGCCGCCGGCGAAAGATGCGGACTATGTGGGCGCAGAGGCCTGCAAGGTTTGCCACGAGGACCTCTATAACAGTTGGGAAAAAACTCCCCATTTTAGAACAACGCTCGACACCAAAGGCGGTCCATCGCATCAAGGATGCGAGGGGTGCCATGGGCCGGGCAAGGCGCACGCGGAGTCAGGCGATAAGACGAAGATTTTTGTTTTTAAAGGCGCGTCCGCGGATGAAATCAGCAAGCGGTGCCTGACGTGCCATGCGTCGGGCAAGGAGCAGATGGATTTTGGGCGATCGGTACATCACAAGAGCGACGTGAGCTGCGTGGATTGCCATTCTCCCCACCACGCGAAGGTTTCTGAGTTTATGCTGGTGAACAAACAGCCGGACCTCTGTTACACATGCCACGCGCAACAAAAGCCTCAATTTGCGATGCCGTTCCATCATCGAGTGAATGAGGGGCTTGTGACGTGCAACGACTGCCACAATCCGCATGGCACAGCGCAGGGAAACCAGCTTCGGACTTCGGCAACGCAGGATGCGGTGTGCTTCAAGTGTCACGCCGACAAGCGAGGCCCGTTCGTGTTCGAGCATGAACCGATAAAGGTCGAAGGATGCGTTTCCTGCCACACTCCACACGGATCGCCGAATATGCACATGCTGAAGGTCAGCAACGTGAATTTGTTGTGTTTGTCGTGCCATACGACGTCGTCTTTTTCGAATGCGCCTGGCGCACCGTCATTCCACAACCAAGCCACGCAATACCAGGCTTGCACGATTTGCCATTCGCAGATCCACGGGTCGAATTTTGACCACACCTTCTTTAAATAGAGGAGCCTGCCATGACCATCAGTGATCCGCAGAGCGGCAAGGCAATCAGGGCGGCAGGGTTCGGAATCCCAACCACATCGGGAACAAATAACTGGTGGCGGCGAGGAGTCCGGGCAGGCGTCGCAGTTGGCGCGTTGGTTGTGATGATCGTTGCGTCTTCGACGACTCAGGCGCAATCACAGAATCCACCACCGACGCAGCCAGTCCAACCAGGACAAGTTCAGACCCCGGCGCAAACTCAGACTCCACCACCGACTACGACTGCGCCGGCAGATGAGTCAGGAAAAGTCTGGGGAAACTACCTGGTCCAGCAATCCATCGAATTCGGCTATCGGGATAGCAGAATCGGTGGAAACATGAACAATTACGATACCTTTGAGAATCTCCAGTCGGGAATGCGGCTGTTCGATTATTCGGTGAACATGCACGCGATAAACCACATGGGCGTATTCTTCGACGACCTGTCATTCACCAACTTTGGATATGGCGGAGACCCAAACGACGTTTCGCGGCTGCACATCTCCAAGAACAAATGGTACGACTTCCGTGGGTTGTTCCGGCGCGATTTGAATTACTGGAATTTCAATCTGCTGGCCAATCCTTTGAACACGGCGATCACGACGGGCACAAACCCCACACTGGCCGTTGCCAGCTCGCCTCAGGCCTTGAACTTGTCCCGGCACATGCAAGATTACGATCTGACGCTGTTGCCTGAGTCGCGACTCCGCTTCCGGCTGGGATATTCGCGCAACAGCAATCAGGGATTTGCGTCGAACACATGGGAAGGGTTTAACGAGCCTCTGTTATCTCAAATGCTCCTGTATAGGACGAGCGCGTACCGGATGGGAGTTGATTACCGCGGCATCCCAAAGACGACACTTTCCTTCGATGAACTCCTTACCTATTCTAAAATTGATGAAACAGAGACGAACAGCGGTAATACCTATCAGCTTTCGAACGGCGTTCCTGTAAATCTCGGCCTGGTGTACACCGCAAGTGGTCCTTGGAAGTCAACGTGTGCCATAACGAACGCGACCAGCATACCATTTCCGACGGTCTCGCCTACTTGCACCTTGATGACATCTTTTAGCGAGGTGCAGAATCCCCGGTCGTTTTTCCCGACTGAGGTTTTCAGGTTTCAGTCAACCTACATCAAAAACTTTACCATGACAGGCTCGATCGGTTACAGCAGCGGGAACAACACAATCTCAGATATGAGTCAGCGCATCACGGGATGGAGCACAGTTGGAAGCACATTGGGCGGGCCCGCGCTAGCCAAGCGGGTTTCCGTGAACGCCGATTGGATGGGCGATTACCGTATTACGAACAAACTGCATCTCCAAGACGATTTCGCGTTCTTGGATTGGCGGAGTCCTTCGATGTGGAACACCAATGACTCGTCCCTGTTTGACGTGCCCGCGGCTGCCGGGCAGACGGGTGCGTTAATACCGATTTCGACGCTGACGACCCTCGCTGGTTTTGACGCTTCTTGCCCAAGCTCTGTGTATAAGTCACCGTTGACGACATTGAACGGTCCCCTCTGCCCAGTGCACACGTCGAGTTCCGCCGCCGACTTTACGAACGAATTAGTGCAACAATATCTGGCGCAAAGAATGATAACCAACACGATTGAGCTGAAATATGACTTCACGCGGCGAGTGAGCGCTCATATCGGTTATATGTACACGGACCGGACGATCGCCGACTTCAGCGCGACTTTTGACACGGGGGAATACTATTTGCCGGGAGGCGCTTCAGGAGCTACTGCGGCTAATGATTGGCTCGCTGCGCGTGGGGATTGCGCATTGGTTGCAGGCAATTTACCCGCTGGATGTGTGTTGAACGCGGACGGCTCGGTCTCGGAAGGAACGCCAACGACCCTCGTTCCAGAAGCTGGTAACAACACCACGCGGAACATTTACCAAATCAATGAAAGCGCGGCGATACTTGGCATATATGCGCGACCGGTCGATTCATTGCGGGTCAATGCGGATTTGATCCTCGGCTACAACGACAATGCCTTCACAAGGATCAGTCCCCGACAGCTCCAGAGTTATAAGGTTCACGCAACTTACTCACCGAAGCCGTGGGCGAAAATAGACGGTGCGGTGGACATCCACGAGAACCGCGACAACGTGACCTATGTCAATAATCTGGAGCACGGCCGGACATACAGTTTTGTGACGACCCTTTCACCGAATTCCGGTCTGTGGATTGACTTCGGATTCCACTACATGGACATCTTTACGCAGACGGCAATTTGCCTTGCGGATTCGGGTGCAACCGCGATCGTCTTCCCACCCGCTAGCTGTCCAGTGCCAGGCAATACCGGTGGCACTCTGGGGACGCTTTCGTTTTACGCGAGCAAAGATTACTACGCGTATGGCGACGTAATGTGGAAGCCCGTCAAGCGCGTGACAGCCATCATGGGCTATTCGGGCAGCATTGTTCGCGGGAACACGACTTTTGTGAACGTGCTGCAGCCGACTGGCACGCTGGATTTCAACTACCTCAAGCCGTTCGCGAGTTTGTCGATTGATATCTACAAAGGTGTGAGCTACAAGACGGCATGGAACTATTACGGATACAACGATCACGGCGTCGCAAACCCGGTATTGCTTGCACCGCTTCCCTTACAGGATTTTAACGGAAGTAACCTCACATTTTCTCTGAAGTATGTATTCTAAGAGAGAAAAAAGGGCCGTTCGGCAATCACCGGCGCGGCCGGGCGCTTTTCTAGGTAATGTGACAACACATTCCATGCGATACTTCCCGAGGTCGGGGCGCCCTGATTGCGGACCCGATTGATTCAAGGAAACAAGGTTCAGCGACCCGAGAAACGATGACCAAGTGGAATTACCCGATCCGAGGTGCAGTTTTAGCTGTGATGCTGGCCACAAGCGGAATTTTTGGTTCTCCGGCTCGCGCTCAATCCGCGGGGGAGAAAAGCTACAAGAAAAACTGTACGGCTTGCCACGGAGTGGATGGGTACGCACATACTCCAGCGGGAAAACAACTGAAAGCCCGGGATTTTCATTCACAGGACGTGCAACAGGAAACCGACGAAACTCTGGCGGCCATAATCGGCAAGGGCAAGAACAATATGCCCTCCTTTGAAAAGCAGCTAAAACCAAGTGAGATTATGGACTTGGTGAAATACATTCGGACTTTTGCGAAGAAGTGACGTTCATCAAAGCGCGCCGGGGGCTGCCGCACGAGACTGGCAGCGCTCCGCGAGTTGATGACAAACCTGATCACGGAGAAAAACACTATGAAAAGTTTGCGGACTCTAATTGTCAGCGGCGCGATCATTGGTCTGGCCGTTGCTCTCTTTGTCTTTGCGCTCCCGGCTGCACAAGCGGATACAGCCGCCACGTACAAAGCAAAATGCGCCCCGTGCCATGCCCTGGATGGGTCACCAACGGCAGCCGGCAAGGTGATGGGCGCCCACGATTTTCGGACAGATGACGTCCAAAAGATGTCCGATGCGGATATGACAACTATTATCGCTAAAGGCAAAAACAAGATGCCGGCGAACGCAACGCTTAAGCCCGAAGATATCAAGGGATTGGTGGCATTTATCAGGACGCTGAAAAAGTAACGCCGCGCTGCCGCCTGATCGAAGAACGCAATCTCGCCGTTAGCATAATGGCGGCGGTTGACTCAGGTTCGCGCAACGTTGCGTCTTCGAAATAATCTGATTGCGAGACGCACTGGAGAAGACATAAAAGTTTGAATTGATGAGCCTAACTGAGCGCATTCGCGAGTGGTCTCGCGTAGTCTATTTCTTCGGCCAAAACACCCTGACGCTGATCGGCGCGGTTTTAACGACCACGGCCGCGCTCACGATGGTGGCGTTCTGGGTTTATGACGTTCTGCTTCCCGGCCCGCCCCATCCGTATATAGGCGTCTTAATTTTTCTGATTCTCCCGGGTGTATTTGTACTGGGCCTTCTGATCATTCCAGTAGGCATCTGGATTCGCCGCCGCAAGCTTCACCGGATGGGAGAATTGCCGGATGCGTTTCCGAGGATTGACCTGAGCTTGCCCCGCGCCCGGCGCGCCTTTTGGCTGGTCTTCAGTGCGACTGTCGTCAACGTGCTCATTGTGGGTACGGCGTCCTACCATGGGGTCGCTTATATGGACTCCACGCAATTCTGTGGCGCAACTTGCCACACAGTAATGGAGCCCGAGTACACGGCCTATCAGAATTCCCCGCATTCGCGAGTGGACTGCGTGGAATGCCACATCGGCGCTGGCGCTTCCTGGTTCGTGCGATCCAAGCTTTCAGGAGTCCGTCAGGTTTTTGCGGTAACGTTTCATACCTATTCCACTCCCATCCCAGCTCCGGTCAAGTACCTGCGGCCTGCCCGGGAGACCTGCGAACACTGCCACTGGCCACAAAGATTTACGGGCGACAAATTCCTCGTGCACACAAGCTATAAGGACGATGAGAAGAATACTCCGCAGACCGACGTGATTCTGCTCAAAATTGGCGGCAACACGTGGGATGGGTCCGTGGGCATCCACGGCCGCCATCTGGCGGAACATTCCCGTATTCACTACATTTCGATTGATCCGCAGCGCCAGGTGATTCCGGTTGTGGACTACACGGGCGATGACGGTAAGACAATTCACTTCGTCTCCACCGACGCGAAAGCAACGCAGCAGCAATTGGATCAGGGCGAGCACCGTGAAATGGATTGTATCGATTGCCACAACAGGCCGACGCACGCCTTTGATCTGCCTGAAACGGCGGTGGATAAACAAATGTCGCTTGAGCAGATCAGCTCCGATCTGCCTTTCATAAAAAAGAAAGCCGTGGAACTACTTAAGGTGGAATACCCTGACCGAGACACGGCGCGGCTCCGCATCGTGTCGGGGATAAGCGATTTCTACCGTGTGAGCTACCCGGCCATTTACGCGAGTCACAGAACGCTCGTACAACAATCCGGCGAGCAAATCGCGGCGATTTACTTGCGCAATGTCTTCCCAGCGATGAAGCTCACGTGGGGTGTGCATCCGAATAATCTCGGCCATAATGATTTTCCCGGATGCTTTCGATGCCATGACGGAAGCCACACCAGTTCGGATGGCCAGACCATAACAAACGATTGCTCTGCCTGCCATCAGCTTCTGGCGATTGGTGAGGAAAAACCAAAGATTCTCACCGACCTGGGAATGAAATAAACCTCGGCGAGGCTTCCTTTTGTCCGACACAGCGCCTAATCGCAAGTTGAAAAGCGGGCATTGGGCGTTGCTGCTCTTAATGCTTTCACCGGTCGTCCTTTCTTCATCGGTCGGGGCTCAAACAAAAACATCCGCACTGCCTAAGGGAGATGAGACCTGCCTCGCATGTCACGGCCAGCCGGACATGAAATCGGCCAGCGGAAAAAGCGTCTCCATTGACCCGGCGAAACACGCAGCTGGGGCACACGCAATCCTCGCGTGCCAGGATTGCCATACAACAATTAAGGAATTCCAGCACCCTGCCAAGATTGAAAAGGTGCAGTGCGCGACTTGCCATCCGGAGGAGGCATCGAGCGTCCCCAACAGCATTCACGGCGTTTTGGGCTCAGGCGCGTGCCAAACCTGCCACGGCGATCCACACGAGGTAAAAATGGCTGCGGACCTCGCCCCGGCTAAGTGTTCGGAATGCCATTCGCAAGAGGTGAAGGCCTTTGCCGCCAGTATTCACGGCCGTGCGGCGACATCGGGCGATCCTGATGCACCCAAGTGCGTTTCGTGCCATGGGCCCGTGCACAAGATTCAAATGTCCAGTGATCCCTCTTCCACTGTGGCGAAGAAAAACCTTCCAAACACGTGTGCCAAGTGTCACAGCAATCCGGAATTCCTGTCGAGGCATAACATTCCGTTTGCGCATCCAGTAGAGCTGTACAAGCAAAGCGTCCATGGCCGCGCAGTGGCAGGGGGCAACAACGCGGCTGCAACTTGCTCGGATTGTCATGGAAGCCACGGAATCGTCCCGGCGCGCGACCCTCTATCGTTGATCAATCACTGGAATGTGGCCACCACGTGCGGCAAGTGTCACGCCGAGATTACGAAAACGTACCTCGAAAGCATTCACGGCCAGGCAATGAGAGCGGGGGCCACGGATTCGCCTGTCTGCACCGATTGTCATGGTGAGCACCTGATTCTCGGCCCCAAAGAGGCCGCATCTACCGTGAATGCTTCACAAGTATCGTCAGTTACCTGTGGCCGCTGCCACGGGGACGCGCGCCTTGCGCGCCGCTTCAATCTGCCATCTGACCGCGTCCCCAGTTACGCGGACAGCTTTCACGGCCTCGCGCTTCGAGAAGGCTCGCAGACCGTGGCCAACTGCGCATCCTGCCATGGAGTGCACAATATCTTTCCGTCGAGCGATCCACGGTCAACTGTAAATCCGGCCAATCTTCGGAACACGTGCGGAACATGCCATGCGGGAGCAGGTGAGAGCTTCGCGATCGGACCGGTTCACGTCCAGACGTCAAACGGGACTGCCCACCCGGTCGTGCAGTGGATTCGCCGCATCTACTGGATTCTGATACCGCTGACGCTGGGTTTCATGGTCCTGCACAACCTGATCGATCTTTTGTCCAAGCTAATCCGGCGACGCCCACGGAACGAATCGGGACAGCAGATACAGCGGATGAATCTTTATTTCCGGATCGCCCATTGGGGCGTGATGCTGAGTTTCCCGCTGCTTGTCTTCACGGGCTTCGCCTTGAAGTTTCCGGATTCCTGGTGGTCGTGGCCTCTCACGCGATGGGGCGCGCCATATGATTTGCGCGGAGATTTACATCGAATGGCCGCAATCCTGCTTCTCGCTTCTGTGGTTTATCACGCGATTCACCTCAGCGTGAATCGCCGCGACCGCGCGTTCCTTAAGGCCATGTTCCCCAAATGGAAAGACGCAAAAGACATGCTCCAAGTATTCACATTTAATCTGGGCCTTACGAAAAAGAATCCGCAATTCGGCAAGTTCAATTACGCGGAGAAGCTGGAATACCTGGCGTTTATCTGGGGCACGATCGTGATGGCGATATCAGGATTCCTGCTTTGGTTCAACAATTTTACGCTGAGACATTTCCCCAAGTGGGTCGCCGACGCCGCCACGGCCGTCCATTACTATGAAGCTTTGCTTGCGACATTTTCAATTCTGTTGTGGCACTTTTATATCGTCATATTTGATCCGGTTGTGTACCCCATGGACAACGCATGGCTAACTGGAAAAGCTTCCGCGGATCACTTTCGCCATATGCGTCCGGAATATTTCCGTTCACTCGAGAAAGCTGGAATGGTCGAACCACCCGAGGTTGACCAGGAACCGGCGCCTGAAAAGGAAAAGCACAAGTAATTAAGGCCGCGGCCTAAGTAATTGACCCCTCTCATTGCAGTACAGTAGAATTTCATGCAGTTAGTAATTCCCGCACGGTGGGGCCGTGGCGCAGTTGGGAGCGCGCCTCGATGGCATCGAGGAGGCCGTGGGTTCGAATCCCATCGGCTCCACCAATTAAACGAGTTATCCTGGTTTTCCTTTCCCATATCGCTTGTTTTCCTTCGTTTCTGCTTGTGCCCGTAATTCTTTGACTCGTGACAAACAGAACAGGATTGTCTGCAAAGAGAGAAAACTATAAGTTCTGGAGGACGGTTGGGGTTGGGATGAGCTGGATTTGCAGAGCCGTGGATTCATCAACGCATCGCGGTGAAACCATTGCGCAAATACAGCAGTCCGGACCATAAATCGAACAATCGAGGAGGAATCCTACATGAGGAAGATCGTGATCTGGATTGGAGTGGGTGCATTCGCTCTCGGACTGACACTACTGGTGGGGAATTCGGTTTCAACGAGGGCTTCCGCGAGTACAGCGGCGCCCGCGGCAACGACAGCGGCGCCCGCTCCTGCGCCGCATCCTGAAATTACGAGGGCGCTGGAAGCACTTCGAAACGCGCGCGCCCATATAAAGGATGCACGGCATGACTTCGGCGGACACCGCGCTGAAGCTCTGGAAAAAGTGGATGCAGCGATTCATCAACTTGAGATCTGCGAGCAGTATGACAAGTAGGGCCGTTTGCGTTTGAGGGGCGGGGGCATTCCGCGTGAATGCTCCCGCTCGTTTATTCGAAGGATTTTTCCGCGCGGACAACCTTTAGACTGACACTAAGTATCTACTCCCTGTGCAAAGCTAAGTATGGCTACATTTCGAAAATCGCGGGCGTTTTTGTTTGTTCAAATCAAGGGCGACGTGATCGAACGTTTCAGCAATTACAAGAAGTTCGGCTCGGACGTTTAAATCCGGGGCGCTGCTCCGGAGAAGCGGTAGAGCCTCTTTTCAGACGAAAGACCATCCCGCGCCTCGGGCACTTGCCCGCCAGCAGATCCGGGAAATGACTGCACGTTCGCCCCGGGATGCAATACAATGCTCGGCTTATGGCTAAACTGACTTTTCTCGGTGCGGCAGGATGCGTCACGGGATCGAAATATCTTGTTGAGGCCAACGGGAAGCGGCTTCTTGTGGATTGCGGTCTCTTCCAAGGCACGAAGGAACTGCGCCAGCGGAATTGGGCTGTGCTTCCGGAAAGTGCCGCCTCAATTGACTGGGTCGTATTGACGCACGCGCACTTGGACCACACCGGCTGGTTGCCGCGGTTGTTGGAACAAGGGTTTAAGGGGCCGATCTATTCCAACGCGGCCACGCGCGAGCTGTGCGCGATTCTGCTTCCTGACTCCGGCCATATACAGGAAGAAGACGCGGAATACGCCCAGCGCAAAGGCTACAGCAGCCACAAGCCTGCGCTCCCCCTTTACACGGAGCAGGATGCTCGCCAGACGCTTACCCGGTTTGCGGAGAACCCCCGCACAGGCGTTTTTGCAATCAGCCCGGAATTCTCCGTGCGCCAGCATGACGCCGGGCACATTCTCGGCTCTGCAAGCCTGGAGCTAACGATTACAGAAAGTGGACGCAAGACCGTCGTGCTATTTTCCGGCGACATCGGCCGGTACGACCAGCCAATCCTGAAAGATCCGGAACCTCCGCCGCCCGCCGACATATTGCTTTGCGAAACGACCTATGGAGATCGCGATCATCCGAGCGATCCCAAATTTGAAGAACTTGTGGGCACAGTGAACCGCGTGGTGAAGCGCGGCGGCGTAATGGTGCTTCCGGCATTCGCAGTGGGGCGCACGCAACAGCTTATGTACGTTCTGCGTCAACTTGAGGACGCGGGCCGCATCCCCAGGCTTCCGGTATATGTGGACAGCCCGATGGCAATAAACGTTACTTCACTTTATTTGGCGCATCACGAAGACCACGATCTTGAGTTCAATAAGGAAGAAGCCGCCGGTGATCCCCTCAACATGCGGACTGTGCACTTGACCCCGTTGGCGCAAGATTCAAAGAAAATTAACGACGTGCACAACCCCTGCATCATTATTTCGGCGAGCGGGATGGCCACCGGCGGGCGCGTGCTTCACCACTTGTTGCAAAGACTGCCGGATCCGAAGAACGCAGTCCTGCTGGCCGGATTTCAAGCGGAAGGCACACTCGGCCGTGCGTTGCTGGAAGGGGCGAAAAGCGTGCGCATCTTTGGCGAGAATGTTCTGGTGGGCGCGGAAATCATTGACCTAAAGCAATTCTCGGCGCACGCGGGCCAAAGCGAATTGCTTCGATGGATCTCCGGCTTTGCGACGCCACCCCGGCAAACGTTTTTGGTACACGGAGAGCCTCCCGCTGCGGCGGCGTTTCAAAAAGTGCTTACCGCGCGGCCGGGCTGGCGCGCGACCGTCGCGCAGTACCTGCAAACAATTGACCTCAGCCAAATCTAATAACTGTAACGAAGGTCAATGTGTTAGAATTTGGGCAATCAAGGGGAGGAGTAAATGCCCCGTCTCCGCTGGTCGCTGATCTTCAGTTTCATAAGTCTGCTGGTAACCGCTGCTGTTTTCGCGCAGATGGGCGGTCCGACAGCCGGCAATACATCCGAAATTCAAGGCGCCATCACAAACGACGAAGACAACCGTCCTATCGAGAATGCGAAGGTCCAACTTACTACTGTGGGCGGTCAGCTAGTTAATTCAACATTTACGGGTCGGGACGGCCGATTCTCGTTTATGAGTCTGGCTCACGGCGACTATGTGGTCACAGTAACAGCCGACGGATATGAATCCGGCAATCAGAAGGTGATGATCCTCGGATTCAACGTGCCCGAAGTAAGGCTTTCACTTCGAAAGCTCATGAATCTCGATGTGAAATCCGCTCCCAACGGTGACACTGTTTCGAGCAGAGAACTCATGCTGCCGCAGAATGCTCAAGAAGCTTTGCACAAGGGGATGGACAAGCTCTACAAGCAGAAGGATCCTTCCGGAAGCATGCCTTACTTCCAAAAAGTCCTCGCAATCGCGCCGGATTTTTATGAGGCCTACTACCAGGAGGGTATGGCCTACACATACGAGAGCAAACCCGCGGACGCGGAAAGAGCATTTCAAAAAGCGATCGCCGCGAGCCAGAATATGTATGCCGAAGCGTGCTTTGGATTGGGCGCCATTTTGTCGGACCAGGGACAGTTTAAGGATTCGGAAAAATCATTGCGTCGCGGCCTCGAGCTGCAACCGGAAGCCTGGCGAGGTCATTTTGAACTGGCCCGCGCGTTAACTGGACTGGGCCGCACAGCAGAGGCTGAAAAGAGCGCACTGGAGTCCAGGAGGCAGAATCCAACTTTTTCTGGTCTTTACATCATACTGGCAAATATTCACCTGCAATTGCACAATGACGCTGCAGTAGTCGAAGACTTGGGCACGTATTTGAAACTCGATCCGAATGGACCCTTTGCTGCGCAAGCCCGGGACCTGAAGGCGAAAACGGAAAAAGTGTTGGGCAGGAAGAGCGCTCCTGCAACGCCCAATTTGAATTAGAAATGGAGATTTCAGGTGCTTTCGACTGGCCGTACAAAATTAAAGTGCCGTCATATTAAGAGATGGTTTGTGCGCCGTTTGAAGCAAGCCGTCATCCTCGATTCAGCAATCCTGTTGCTGGCCGGCCCAGCATTTTGCCAGGTCACCAGTGCAAGCCCTAGCAATCAGCCGGGGCCAGTCACGGGCACTGTGCAAATCGCAACAAACAGCGCCGAGCTACACAACATTAAGGTGACTCTCACCACCGGAAGCGGCATGCCTGTCGATTCCGTTTTTACGGATTCGCGCGGAAATTTTTCCTTCATGGCAGTGCCCGCTGGCAATTATGTGGTCACCATTGATGCGGAGGGGTACGAGCCCTTCCGCGAAAGCGTAAACGTGATGGGAAGGCCCGGCCCGCGCGTGTACGCGATGCTGAAAGTCGCGAAAGATGACAAGGGAGCCCTCCCTGGAAATGCCGTCTCCACGAGAGAACTGGCGCTGCCGCACAAAGCGCAAGAAGCTTTGCATAAGGGACTCGATGCGCTTTACAAGAAGGCCGACCCCGCGGGAAGCCTTGTATTTTTCGGCCAGGTGGTCCAGCTAGCGCCTGATTTTTACGAAGCCTATTACGACCAGGGCGTGGCATTCCTGAAATTGAATCAGCAGACTGAAGCCGAAGCCGCTCTGCGAAAAGCAATCGAGTTAAGCAAGGACAGTTTCGCGGACCCCTACATGACGCTCGCTTCGATGTTTGCCGACAAGGATAGGTTCGCGGAGGCGGAGCCGCTGGCTCGAGAGGCGCTCGCGATTCAACCGGATTCCTGGCGGGGCCATTACGAGCTTGCCCGCGCTCTGTTTGGCGAAGGATTACCCGTTGACGCGGAACAGAGCGCCATGGAGTGTCGCCGTCTCCAGCCCAATTTCCCGCGGCTTTACATCCTGCTGGCGAATATCCAGCTCCGGCTGGGCAGGAATGAGTCGGTTATCCAGGACCTCGATACCTATCTCAGGCTTGAGCCTGACGGTCCTTATAGCGCGCAGGCGAAGCAGCTCAAGGAAAAGACGGAAAAGTCGTTGGGCCGGTCCCCTGCCCCTTTACCCGACGGTGGTTAGCGCCCTGCCACTGGTTTGAAAGCAGCCACTTACATCCGCGCCCCATACAAAAAAATTTCGCCTGGACAGAAACTTTTGTGGGGGTATTTACGTCTATATAGGCAAGACCACTCGCGGGGTAGGAAGCTACCTCCATAGGGCAACCGACCGTCAGCTTCCTACCCCCCTCTTCTTGGGGGGACTTTACCACAATAAGCCCTCAATGAGGTGTGTCCTACCGCGTCTTCAAGGTAAGACGGCTGCTGCTTTTGCTGCCTCAGAATGAGGCATGGCAGGGATCTCTACCGCTCGCAAATTGAACACGAACATTGGAAGGGGCGCCACACGACCCCAACGATTCAGCTCCCATTGCGGCCGGATGTATTTGATTTCGGATCGCAGAGCAAGATCGAGAACCATGCGAGCCTCGCCGCGGTAAAAACTTTGCGGCAGCTTGATAATAGGTTTGGCGCCCCAATTCCGCCCGTCAGAGGAGCCCCAGACGGATACGTCCAGCGACTCTTGCTCAATCTGGCCGGTGATTTCCAAAAGGCACAGAAATGTCTTTGTCGCGGAGCCAGAGATATCAACGGCCGCGCCCTCACCGTTTGCTTCCACGCGCGTGCCCGGCGGAACCAGATCAATCTCATTCGGCATGAGGCGGGTCTCCCTGAAAACGCCCGAATTCTAGCACATCCTGAAGCGGCTGATGAATGTTGGGCCTGGCGCGCCGATGTAATAAGATGAGGCCCACCATGAATCCATACGCATCGTTTTTGGGGGATCGAGATCCACTGGAAGTAATTGGCGGAACGGCAAAGCAATTGCGGCACTTCGCGGATATTTTCGGTTCACGCCGGCTGGGACAAACCCCGGCTCCTGGAAAGTGGAGCGCGCGGGAGATTCTATGTCATCTGGCGGATTGCGAAATTGTTTTTGCGTACCGCCTGCGGCAAGCGGCGGCTGAGGACCATCACGTAATCCAGCCGTTTGACCAGGACAAATGGGCGTCGAGTTACTCAGCCTACGGCGGCATGGCCGCGCTTGCGGCATTTTCGTCCGTCCGACAGTGGAATATTTTGTTCATCAAGAATGTTTCGCCCCAGACGCTCGCGAAAAAGTTGACGCATCCTGAGCGCGGGGAGATGGCCTTCAAGACGGTGATTGACACGATGGCGGGGCATGACATCAATCACCTGGGACAATTGGAAAAGCTTGCGGCACAGCTCGCGTGAAACGAGTGAGGACACAAATTCGGCGGATTCTTGCTTGAAGGGTTCTTGTGTTCAGCCATTTCTGAATTTAAGACAATAAATCAAAAAGGCTAACGGGGGCGAAGCTTGGCGAGACGATCGGCAGCGGCGCGAAGGGTCTGTTCCGTCTTACAGAAGGTGAATCGAACGAGCGATTTGCCGTCGGCAGGGTCGTTGAAGAAGCTGGAACCGGGGACGACGGCAACGCCGATTTCCTCAACAAGATATTTTGAAAATGTGACGTCATCCGGCGAGCCGAACGCGGCGATATCCGTCATCACATAGTATGCGCCGCGCGGAACGAAGCAATGGAATCCGGCGCGTGTGAGCATGTCAACGGTGAAATCGCGCTTGACGCGGTACGTCTCCGCAAGTTTTTCGTAATACGAATCCGGCAGCAAAAGCGCAATGGCGCCCGCCTCCTGCAGCGGTGCGGCCGCCCCGACAGTTAGAAAGTCGTGCACCTTGCGGATTGCGCTGGTCGCCTCCGGCGAAGCAATCGCCCAACCCACGCGCCAACCTGTCACGCTGTACGTCTTAGACATCCCGTTGATTGTGATGGTGCGGTCACGCATGCCTTCGAGCGACGCCATCGAAATGTGCAGGGCCCCGTCATAGAGGATGTGCTCGTAAATCTCGTCGGTGATGACGTATGCGTTCGCGCGCACGCAAAGATCGCGGACAAATTCCAACTCTTCACGCGTGAACACTTTGCCGGTGGGATTATTCGGCGTGTTGAGGATAAGCGCCTTCGTGCGCGGCGTGAACGCGCTGGCGAGGTTGTCGCGGTCAAATGTCCAATCCGGCGGCTGTAGCTTCACGAACCGCGGCGAAGCCCCGGATAGAATCGCGTCTGGCCCGTAATTCTCATAAAACGGCTCGAATACGATTACTTCATCGCCGGGATTGATGATGGCCATCATCGCGGACATCATCGCTTCGGTCGAGCCGCAGCAAACAGTGATCTCGCGCTCCGGATCAATTTCGACGCCTTGCGTGCGAACGAATTTGTGCGCGATGGCGTTTCGCAGACTCTTCGCGCCCCAGGTAATCGCATACTGATTGATGTCACGGGAAATGGCATCCTGCGCAGCCGCCTTGATTTCGGCGGGCGCGGGAAAATCCGGGAAGCCTTGAGCAAGGTTGACGGCGCCGTGTTTCATGGCCAGGCGCGTCATTTCGCGGATTACGGATTCGGTGAAGCGCGAAGCTTTTTCGCTCAGCAGGCTGCGCGAACCGGCCTGCAAGTGCGGTACGGCTCCTGCCTTGCCGGGCGCCGCAGGGTTCATTGTTCGCCCCGAGTGGATTTTTGCTTCGCGGGAGCCGAATGTGCGGGCGTGGATTTCGTAGAGGCCGCTTTTCGCGCGGGCGGATTCGCCGCTGGCGGCGCGGGCGGATTCAGGATGCGGTAGATAGCTGCGTTGCGCATCACGATCTGAACGTAGTCGCGCGTTTCCGCGAATGGAATGGACTCGGCAAACTCAAGAGGGTCGGAGTAGTTTCGCTCGGCCTCCCACAATTTTACGCGATCTTCACCGGCGTTGTATGCCGCGAGCGCCGCTTCCGGAGAACCGAACTGCCCCAGCAAATCAGAAAGATAGAGCGTGCCGAGCTGCAAATTGTAGTCAGGATCGAATAGCCGCGCGCGCGTGTAGCTGACGCGAAGGCGTCGCGCGAGCTGCGGGGCGGTCTTCGGCAACACCTGCATCAGTCCTACGGCGCCCGCGCGCGATACGGCATCCGATTGAAACGCGGATTCCTGGCGCATGATGCCGGTCACCAACATGGGGTCGACCTTGTTCTTGCCGGATGATCGCTCAACGGATGGAAAATACGGCAACGGGTACAAAACGTGCGCTACTGCGGGAGGCAAGTCCGCCACACGGTGCGACTCCGGCTGCGGATACGCCTGTCGCGCCAGTGTGATGGCTTCGCCATAATGATCGGCGCCGATTGCGGCTTGCGCAGCCTCCAGTAGAAGCCGCGGCGATTGGGTGGCCGCAAACGCGGCGCGCAATTCAAGCTCAGCGCTCGCATCAAAACCGATTGCGCGAAGCGCGTTGGCGCGCTGCCAGCGCTCCTGCGCTTCCGGCGGCACAGGTGCGTCAATTTGCCCGGGCGCGGGCGCATCGGGAATTGCCGAGACAATCTCCGCAGGGTTCAGCGGTTCGGTGCCGATTTCTGCAAGGCGTTCGGAGGAGCGCATCCCAAAGAATGCCTGCGGAAAGCGCTGTGCGGCCTTTACATAGTAGCTGCGCGCATGCGGAACATTGCCGTCCCGTTCGGCGGCGCGCCCAAGCCAGTAGAGGGCGTCCGGCACCATATTCGTCGTCGGAAATTTTTGGATGAAGGCTTCGAGCGTGGCGACCTCTTCCGGCTTGCGATCCAAATATTCCGCCCACGCCGCGCGCCAAGCGGAAATCGGAGCATTTTTATTTTCCGGGAATTTATCTACCGCACGGCGGTAGAAATCCGCGCCCTTCGCGCGATCGAGCGCGACCCAGTAGTAATTCCCTGTCGAAATTAAAGTTTCACCAGCCCATGTATTCTGGGGAAATCGCGTCAACACCTGATTGACCGCGTCCATCATTTCCGGCTCGCGTTTTTCGTTGCGGTAAGCCTGCGAAAGTGAATACAGCCGCTCGGCTTCCGCGTCCGCGTCCGTGAAATTCACGGCTGCAAGGGGAGATGCCCCGCCGCCCTCGCTCGAGCGGCACTGCGCGATGCGAAGCTCAGCGTGCGCGTGATCCGCACCGCTGGTCTGAGGCAGGACGGCCTCAAATTCCTGAATCGATTCGCGCCAATGGTGAGCTTCGTAAAGCGCTTCGGCGCGGGCAACCTGAGGCGCGACTTCTGTCGCCGGGAATGACGCGCCAAGTTGCCGCGATAACTGTGGAATGCGAGTCCCGGCGGTGCGCGATTCGTCGCTCAGCGGATAGCCGTAATAGATGGCGAGATAGTCCTTCGCTGCCGCGATTGCGCTTCCGGATTTTTCGCGCGCCTGCGCGCGAAGAAGCAAGAGCACAGGCTTTTGTGAAGTCTTGGAGAACGCGTCCAGCTCCGCCGCCGCGCGCTGCGATTCTCCCTGCGCAAGTAGTGCTTCCGCGAATGCTTGCACGGCGAGGTCGCTCATAACGCTTTCAGGATATTTCTTCCGGAACGTTCCGAGTTCTTTGATCGCCTCCGCGTTGCGGCCCAGTTGGCGAAGCGCCTGCGCATTCCAGAACATCGCGTACTCGTCCACTCGCGAATGTAAATGCACCGCAATATCCAGCCACCTAATCGCTTCCGCTGGATGACCTTTGTCAAGGTGATGGTGGCCCAGCGCCAGCGCGGCCATTGAGCCATATTCGTCTTTGGCGTGTTGCTGCGCGAATGCCGCCAGCTTCTGTTCATTTACGGGAGTCGATTTGTCATCCAGCGTATGAGCTAAGCTGGAAAGTTGCTGCTCGAGTTTCTGCGATGAAACAGCGGATTGTGTGGCCGCAGGCGATGTGGCCTTCTTTGGCGGTGCTTTTTTCGCTGTTGCGGATTTCTGCCCTGAATTGGATGTCGAAGCTGCCGGTTGCTTTGCGGACGCCTCAGGCGGTTGGCTTTGAGCGCTCGCCAACGGCGCGATTGCCGCTGTGCAAAGAATTAAGGAAAGCAGCAGCGCGACAAAACGCGAGTCACGCCATATGTGCTCAATGGCGATTCCCTGCTGTCCGTCCCTACCGCTGCAATGCTGGGGAGGAGTAAGGATATTCGCCAAGGGCTTCTGGATCGCCCGCGGCGAGTACTTCCACCATCCAGTGATAAAAGTAGTCCACTCCATGGCCGAGGATCGGCCCAAACCTGCGCTCATATTCTTTCCGTGCCTTTTCAATTTCGCCTTTCAGGCGGATGCATAGATCGTGATGTTCGCGCCCGAGTTTCACCTGATCGGGCTTGAGCATTTGTATGTCTTGCATCGAAACTTTTGCCACGCGATTGGCGCGGCGGTGCATCTCCTGCTGCTCTTGTGGCAGTGAGTTCAAGTCAAAGATTACACCCGATTCAAGCGGAGGGGTTATCTCGCCATCCGGCGCCGCCGGACTCGCGTCCGCCGGGGCGCTAATAATCTCGATAGGCGGCGCGCTTGAATACAGTGAGGATGCATTCACAGTCTCCTCAACTCCGCCGGTTTCAAGAGGGGAAGGCTCAACTTCCGGCAGCGTAGCCGTATCAACTGTTTGCGCGCCTGCGTCGTCTGAAACCGATTCTTCTGCCGGCGAAATTTCCGGCACATCTGGGGTAGGCGTGGAAATCGGCGATGGAATCGGCGTGGTTTCCTGAACGCTCGGAGTAGCGCCCATTGGCACTGGAATCGAAGGCGAGGGTCGCGCCGGCTCCTGCGGAGCTTCCGGCGCGAAGATCGAGACCGCACGCACGTTTTCTTCCTGCCGCGAATCGCGCCGCGCAGTTTCACCCGTTGATGAAATAAATCGGGAGAAAACTTCGAGCGTCGCTGCGAGGGACGCCGCGGCTGCTTGCGCGCGCAATGTCGGCGGCAACGCATTTGCCGGGCGGCTGGATGCGCACGCGGAAACGAGATCGCCGATTGCCTGATGCAATTCTTCCGCCTGGCGCTGCAAACCCTCGAGGTTTGCGCGTAGCGCCCGCGATATGGCCTGTTCCATGCTTGAAGATTCAAGCATCAGCGTTCCCTTCTCCGCTCTTCCACGTCCTTTTGCGTAAGTAGGATGCGAAGAAACCCACAAATGATTCTCGGAGCCGCGGAGTGCAATGTCAATGATGCGAAAGATAGGGGTTAGCTACAGTGATACGGCGGATTCCGCGGAAATTAGCCGGATGTCCGGGGCGGGGGCCAGAAGCATCTAAAATGGTAGAATAGAGGTGTCAATGGGGGCGACACGGTTTCGACGGAAGCTGTCGCGACCAGAAGGCATGCCGGGTACCACCTACCCGTAAAACAGGGTGGAAAACTAGAAATGCCAATTCAAACCTGGCTTTGGCTGCTTAATTAAATAAGTAGCCCGTCTCCCCAAGCTTCGCCCGTGGGCTTGGATCGAGGCGTCACACTGCGGGCTGGCCAAAGCGTTTCGGTCCGTAACGCAAGGCGAGACACATCGGACTAGTCGGCCGCGTTTCTTGCTCGTTCTGAGCGCGGAAGGCGAACGCGCGGTAGGGCCCGAAAGGGTCAGGCCGCACACCGAACTGAGCTAAGCATGTAGGCTGCTGGCCGTAGCGCTTTTCGGACGGGGGTTCGACTCCCCCCGCCTCCAATATATAACTCATTATTAATATACATTAATATTTTACTTAAAGATAAGTTCACCGCGGCCTATCAGCGATCACCCATGTAGCTTCCGAGTCGGCAACAATCCATTCATTATCCTCGTCCGTTACTTCAACGAGTAACGCTTTACCAGTCCTAGTGACCGGAGAAGGTCTACGCCGGCATCACACGACCGCGACCTTGACGTTGTTGATCGGGGGCAGCGAATCGAACAGGCAGTCCCACTGCTCACCACCATCCCTCCCGATCCACAACTGACCGGTCGTCGTGCCAAAGTAGAGTGCAGGTGACTTGAGCCGATCGACGTCCATCGCGTCGCGCAGGACGGTGAAGTAGCTCTGCTTCTTCGGCAACCCACGTGCGAGCCGGCTCCACGACTCGCCGCCATTTTCGCTGCGCCACACCGCTGGCGCGCCGCCGGGACAGGTGCGCGTCGGCCCCTCAAGGGGCATGACGTATACCGTATCGGCGTCGTGCGGGTGAACCACGATAGGAAATCCGAAGTCCGACGGCAATCCCTTAGCGATCGACCGCCACGAGTGGCCATAGTCGTCGCTGCGTAGTACGCCAATGTCCGGCCGGGGCCCGCCAGGCCCCGTCCAATCTGCCCATCCGCCGTGGTTCTGCATGTAGAGCCGGCCGGGCGCGTTTTCGTGCCTTGCGATCTTGTGAACGCACTGACCGAACTCGGGATAGGGGTCCGGCGCGAAGCCGGCGCCGACGCCTTGATTGGACGCCCTGAATGTTTCGCCACCGTCCTCACTCAAATAGTGGCCGCCCGTTGAGATGCCCAAGTGCACTCGATTCCCGTCGCGAATGATCGTGTGCATGCAGAGCCCGCCATTGCCGGGTTGCCACTTGCGCGCGTGTTCGTGGTTGCTAATGCCAGGCACCATATCCCACGAATCGCCACCGTCGCGGCTCCTGAACAAGGACGCCGGCTCCACGCCGCACCATAGGTCCTTCTTGTCAACACCGGCCTCAAGCGCCCAGATGTTCGCGAGCGCGCGGCCGTCGTCTTTGGGGAACGCTGGCGCCGATTTCGTCTCATTGAAGCTTTTCCCCATGTCCGTCGAACGCAGCACTTTCATGCCGAAAAACGGATTGCAGCTCGAAGCATAGAGGCGCGGTGTTCCGCGCGTGTCGATCAGCGTCGAGTACACGGGAATGCCCGGGCCGAAGGGTCCGCGCAGAGCGAAGCTGCGCCTCGGCTTTGCGGCATCCGCGACGAACACACCCTTCTTGGTGCCGATAGTGAGAATGATTCGATCCGCCATCTTTAGCCTCCTGAAACCGCCGGCAGGATCGTGACCACGTCCCCCGGCGCCAGCGTCGTATCGACCCCGTTGAGATCGCGCACATTGTCCGAGTTCACGAACACGTTCAGGTGCTGCCGTAACGCACCCGTTTCGTCACAGACATTGCGATACAAAGCGGACTGGCTCCGCTGGAGGTCCTCAAGTGCGGCGCGCACGGAGTGTGCCGAGATCGAGAGTTGCGCTGCGCCCGCACAATAGGTGCGCAGCGGACCCGGGACATGAATCGTGATGGTCGGCGCCGACCCCATAGTTTGAAACTTATCATTGACGGTTGGGACGTTGCAACCAAAGCGAGTGCAGACTGGGATCTGGCTCTGCTGCCGGTGTCCCGGAGAAGTAAATCAAGTCGCCACTCGCTGGCGGTTAAGTCCTGAGTTCCGGGCTACTCGAAAAAATCCACTGAACCGAATTGCGAAGACTGGCGAAAGGAAAAGAGCTGCACCCGATTTCTTGAATTCCATGTTTCAGGTAAGTCCCATTTGGCCGCAATATCCCCGTGTGTGCTATGCGTGTGTCCGAACCGCTGAACGCGATGTTTCTGCGTTTTGTGCGTGTCGTGTTTTCTGTAAGTTACAGATTCTAAAGGGGGCCTGCATAGTTCGACTCCCCCCGCCGCCACAGTACAGCGTGTGAATAATTATGATATATAATATCTCTTTAGTAATAACCGAAATGACTTAGCGTTTTCCGAAGTGGAAGACGACTCCGGCACTGAAGCGGAAATTGTTCTGGTTGAAGTTGACGCCGTTGTTGAATTGCGTGCGCAGGTATTCCGCCTGGAAGACTCGGATGGAGATCACCGGCTGCACCTTCCAATCCAGTCCGCCACCCGCCGTCATCGCGAAGGAGTTTTGCGCGCCGAGTGGACTGTTTCCTCCCGCGTAGAGCGTGCCGCCCGCATAGCCGCCGCCGAGCAAGACTTGTCCGAACGGAGTCAACTTCTCGTTTTTTCTCCACGAGAAGCGCGGGCCGAAGAGATACGTCGTCACGTTGAGCGTCTGCCCGGTGCTCGCGACGTTGCCGTTGTAATAAGTGCCGAGGTCGAAGACGAATCCGAGCCAGCGATTGTAGTTGTAGGCCACCGAGCCGCTCGCGCCGTTCAAGTTGATTCCCTGCCCGGAGACGACGACGTTGCCGTACATGTAGGAGTAGCCGGCGGAGACGTCCACTTTCGGTGGTTCTTGCGCGGATGCACTTTGTACGACACATAGCACGGCAAACACGAAAATTCCGGCGAGCAGCAAGTTTCCGAAGAACAAAGGCCGGATGCGTTTCATCAAGGTTCTCCTTTGCTGCGCCGAGCGAGCGGTCTGCGAATCAATTTTCTTCGAACGAATTGTCTGGAATCCATTTGTGTGCAAATGATCTAGCAAAGTTCGCATCATTGCACCTTCAGAATGACGTTCGTCGAGTGCTGCACCGAACCCGACGCGCCGGTCACCGTGATCGTGTACGTTCCCGCGGGCGTGCCGACGTTTGCAGCCACTCCCGGGAAGCCGCCGTTGCAGCCGCTTAAATAGCCGACCACGCCAAGCAGCAGAACCAGTGCACCGATCGGAATAAGCCGCCGTATCGAGCGCTGGACTTGGTGTTGTACTGGGCGCCGTCCGACCTTCACGAGACTTGCGGTTGCAATCGCAAGCATCAGCATGAACGCGACGAGCCACAGCGGCCGCATCGGTCCGCGCGGATTGAATTGTGTCGGCACTGTCTGCGCTGCGGTTCGCGAGGTCGTCGTCACCGTCATCGTTGTGCTGGTTCCGGCGCTGACCGACGACGGATTAAATGTCGCCGCCGCTCCCGACGGCAGTCCGCTCGCGGTGAACGTCACCGTTCCCGGGAAAGCTCCGCCGACCGCCGCCGTCGCAATCGTAAAGTTCGCCGACTGGCCCGCGGTTACAGTTTGCGAAGTCGTGGTGGGCGTCACGCTGAAATCCGTGATCGTGAATGTCAGCGCATTCGACGTGCCGCCGCCCGGCGTGGGATTCATCACCGTCACGGCCGCGGTGCCGGAAGCCGCGATATCGCTCGCCGGAATCGCCGCCGTCAGTTGCCCGGTATTTACAAACGTCGTCGTGAGGGCGGCCCCTTTCCATTGCGCGACCGAACTGCTGATGAAGTTCGTTCCATTCAGCGTCAGTGTGAAGGCTGCGCCGCCCGCTCCGGTTGAAGATGGTTGCAGCGTGGTGAGCGTCGGCACCGGATTCGCCGCGTTGGTCGTGAATGTCAGTGCATTCGACGTCGTGCCCGTGGGCGCCCCCAATGGCTGCGCGCGATTTACGCCGCCAAATACTACGGTGGGCGTAAACACTTGCACCGAAGCCGTGCCCACCGTCAGGATATCCGCGGCGGTGATCATGGCGGTCAGCTGCATGGAGTTCACGAACGTAGTCGCGCGGTTGCCGCCGTTCCATTGCGCCACCGACGTGCTGATGAAGTTGCCCCCGTTCAGCGTCATCATAAATGCTGGGCCGCCTGCCGTCGCGGAATTCGGCACCAGCGAAACGAGCGCCGGAATCGGCGTGGTGACGGTGAAGTCCACGATGTTTGATGTCCCGCCACCCGGCGCGGGATTAAACACGGTCACCGAAATGATGTTCGCGGTCTGCACATCCGCAGCGGTGATCATTGCTGTGAGTTGCCCTGCGTTCACAAACGCTGTCGTGCGGTTGCTGCCGTTCCACTGCACCACGGAACCGTTGATGAAGCTGCTGCCGTTCACCGTCAGCGTGAACGCGCCAGACCCGGCGCTCACGGTATTCGGAACCAGTGACGTAATTGCAGGCACAGGATTGCCAACAGTGAACGCCACGGAATTTGAAGTGCCACCGCCGGGAGCGGGATTCGTCACAGTGACCGAGGGGCTGCCCGGGCTCGCAACGTCACCAGCCAGGATCGCCGCAGTCACTTGCGTCGCGCTCACGAACGTCGTCGCTCTGGCCGCGCCGCCGAAGTTCACCACTGAGGTCGAAATAAAGTTCGTGCCGTTGATCGTCACAATGAACGTGCCGGAACCTGCATCCACAATCGTCGGCGAAAGCGTGGTTATTGTCGGAACAGGATTACTTGGCGCCGGGGTTACCAGGAAGAGATACGCGGAAATCGCGCCGGTCACTGGGCCGTCTTCAAATCCTGTATTGGTGGAGGTCGCGTCCTGCCCATCGGTCGCATAGGCATACACGATGTGAACACCCACGGCGAGCGTGGGCGCCGTCCCCCTAAAGGCGCCAACGCCAGTGGAGGTCGCGGCCATCCACGGCCCCTGCCAGGTGTCAAACTGGAAGTAGAGTGCGTCCACAGGCGGAGCGCTGGGAGCGAAGCTGCTGCTGGCCGAGAAAGTAAACGTGGGCGTGGTGTTGCTGGTGGTGTTTCCAGCGAGAGGTGTGATCGTGTTGGTGAGCGGGATCGGCTGCACCTGCTGCTCGGTGAGAACGGTGACGTTTTCGCTGGTAAAATTGGTCACGTAAATCTGGTTCGTCACCGGGTTCACTGCCACGGCAAAGGGCTCCGTCCCGGCCGCCACCGTGGTGGTAGTGTTCGTGGCCCCGTCAATCACAGTCACGTTGCTGCCGTTGGCATTGACCACGTAAATCTTATTCGTCACCGGGTTCACCGACACGCCCTGAGGGGCCGTCCCGGCCGCCACCGTGGTGGTATTGTTGGTGGCCCCGTCAATCACGGTCACGTTGTCGCTGTTCTCGTTGGCCACGTAAATCTTATTCGTCACCGGGTTCACCGCCACGGCATAGGGCTCCGTCCCGGCCGCCACCGTGGTGGTATTGTTCGTGGCCCCGTCAATCACCGTCACGTTGTCGCTGTTCTCGTTCGCCACGTAAATCTGGTTCGTCACCGAGTTCACCGCCACGGCTTTGGGCGACGTCCCGACCGCTACCGTGGTGGTATTGTTCGTGGCCCCGTCAATCACCGTCACATTGTTGCCGTTCTGATTGGCCACGTAAATCTGGTTCGTGACCGGGTTCACCGCCACGGCATCGGGCTCCATCCCGGCCGCCACCGTGGTGGTATTGTTCGTGGCCCCGTCAATCACCGTCACGTTGCTGCTTGTACTATTGGCCACGTAAATCTTATTCGTCACCGGGTTCACCCCCACGGCAACGGGGGTCGTCCCGGCTGGCACCGTGGCGCTGACGGTGTTCGTGGCCCCGTCAATCACCGTCACGTTGTCGCTGTTCTCGTTGGCCACGTAAATCTTGTTCGTCACTGGGTTCACCCCCACGGCAAAGGGAGAAAATCCCGTCGCCACCGTGGTGGTCGTGTTCGTGGCCCCGTCAATCACCGTCACGTTTGCGCTGCCTAAATTGGACACGTAAATTTGGTTCGTCACCGGGTTCACCGCCGCGGCATAGGGTTCCGACCCAACCGCCACCGTGGTGGTATCGTTCGTGGCCCCGTCGATCACCGTCACGTTGTTGCTCTTGGTATTGACCACGTAAAACTTGTTCGTCACCGGGTTCACCCCCACACCTTGGGGTTCCGTGCCCGCCGCCACCGTGGCGGCCACCGTGGCACTTACACTGCTTGTGGCCCCGTCAATCACGGTCACGTTGTTGCTGCCAGAATTGGCGACGTAAATCTGGTTCGTCATCTGGTTCACTGCAAGGAACTCAGGCTGGGTCCCCGCCGACACTGTGGTGGTATTGTTCGTGGCCCCGTCAATCACCATCACGTTGGCGCTACCGAAATTGGCCACGTAAATTTTGTTCGTCACCGGGTTAACCGCCACTGCAAGAGGCACCATGCCGACAGTGACCGTGGCGGCGACAGTATTCGTGGCCCCGTTAATCACGGTTACGGTGGTGCCATCGCTGGCGCCCGTATTAGCCACGTAAATCTGGTTCGTCACCGGGTTCACCGTCACGGCTTCGGGATCCCCACCGGTCGTCACGGTGGCGCTGACAGTGTTCGTGGCCCCATCAATCACCGTCATAGTGCTGGCGCCATTGTTGACCACATAAATCATGTTCGTCACCGGGTTCACCGCCACGGCAAGTGGGCTTTCCCCGGTCGCCACCGTGGCGGTGACAGTGTTCGTGGCCCCGTCAATCACGGTTACGCTGTTGCTGCTGTCATTGGTCACGTAAATCTTGTTCGTCACCGGGTTCACCGCGACAGCCACAGGAAACGTCCCCACCGAGACCGTTGTGGTATTGTTCGTGGCTCCGTCAATCACGGTTACGTTGTTGCTGGTCTCATTGGTCACGTAAATCTGGTTCGTCACCGTGTTCACTGCCACCTGATAGGGGTTCGATCCGGCTGCCACTGTGGTGGTATTGTTCGTGGCCCCATCAATCACGGTCACAGTGCTGGCGGCCTCAGTGCTGGGGTTGTGATTTAGCACGTAAATCTTATTGGTCACCGGGTTCACCGCCACGTAAATGGGGCCCGTCCCGGTCGTCACGTTCGCGGTGGCCGTTTGGGCGTGCAGCGGCGCGATCCCAAAAATCAATGCGGCAATCGCCACAGCGCTGACAGTCTTCCAGAGTTTCTTCACTCGCATCGCATTACCTCTCTTGCGGCTCCTGGCCAAAGTACACGCACACTCACCGATCTCTGATGCAACGTCAAGACTTCCGAGGTTTCCAAAAGCTGATGTAATCTGGAATTTCCTTCTTGACTTCCCGGGCGACCGAGACGGGTATAGCAGAATCACTCAGGATGTGCAATGCGTGATCTCGCCAGGTTTTTCAGCTTTTCCGGCGGCCAGGTGATTGTCCCTCGATCACGGCGTCCTTGAGGACAATCCACTTCGCCGAGGAACGGAGACCATATGTGGTGACGACTTGCATCCGAATTCTTGAAGGCCGCGTTCCACGTAATTTCCGGTGAGCCGAAATAACCCCACGTGTCAACCACGTGTCACCAATCGCCCACTTTGGAGGTTTGTGCGTTTTGAGCGTGTCGTTTTTTCTGTAAGTTACGTGTTTTCAACAAGGCGTAATATCCCGACTCCCCCCGCCTCCATAATTCCTATACATTCCATAAATGGCATGGAGTAGTGGATTACGATTAACGATTGGTGAAGGATCTCCCAGAAGATGAAAAGTAGACTTAAACCAGAAGGAGCGGCAACCAAATGAAACCCATTTTCCGATACCACCACTTAGGCATTCCTGCACGGAAAAAAGTTTCAGGCATGGTCGAAATTCGACATCTGAAAATTCACGCGACTGACCACGAATCGAATCCATTTGGTATCCAGTGGATGCTCTACGGGAAAGACTGTAAGGTGCCCAATCTGGTGCGGAAGATGCCACACGCGGCCTTTGAAGTCGATGATCTCAACAAAGCTCTGAAAGGGAGAAAGGTAATTATCAAGCCGAACTCGCCCTCACGGGGAGTCCTGGTTGCGTTTATTGAAGAGGCGGGAGTGCCGGTAGAACTGTTGCAGTTCACGAACAAACGAGCGAACACGCGTCATCGTAAGAACGAGAAGCGGAACACACAAAAATAATTTGCAACTTTCTTGGGCCACGCGCCGCCCCGTGCCTTCAGGTCATGGCCCTCAGTCTAGGTACCGCAACTGGCTTTGCTCAAACCGAAAGGTTTGGGAAACGCTTCCTCTTACATCTTTTCTATCCGGTTGTTATAATCGGCTCACTCGACATTCTTGTCGACATCGGCTTTCCTGCCGAGAAGGAGGTGATCCAGTGAGGTATAGTTTACGTTGACGCAGTAGAGGAGGCGCTTGTGAGGTACCCGAGCGCCTCTCTCCTTCCACTCTAAAACCACGTAGCACGGCGATAGATCTCATAGCGCTCTCCGAACTTTTCCCGGAGCAGAGTGCGCTCGCTGTGGGCATTTCTGATCTGCAGTGGCGCCAAAATCGCCAAAAGCAGCAGCACGTACCAGTGATGTACGGCAAGCGCAATCCCGCAAAGGGTCAAATCGAAAAACACGTACATGGGGTGTTGCAGGCGCGAGTATAAACCGTGCGTTACCAGATCTTTTGCTTTGGGAGTCACCGCAAAATACTTTCCCAACTGCACCCGAGCCAGAATCGTTAGTGCAAACGAAATGGTCGCAAGCACCATCCCGGCCAAAGTCTCCGCATTCATTTCTTCACTCCTCAATCATGCGTAGGGGAGGTACTGTTCAGTTTAGCAGGACAAGATTTGCATCGTGCCGGAATGACGGCCTATCCGGAGGTAATCCTCTTGGTTGGAGTTCTTCCAAACGAACAGAATCCCACGTACACGCCACGTACACCATTTCGCCCAATTTAGCGATTCTAGCGTTTCTAGCGATCATTTATTTTCAATAAGTTGTTTGTTTTCAACGACCCGTGGTATTCCGACTCCCCCCGCCTCCACGCAAATATTTTATAATCAGTAGAATACGGAGATTCCGGAAGGATTCATTTGCGGGAGTTTCCGCCGTCAAAGGAAGTGGGAATGACCTAATGGGAAGGAGGCGTCTCGCGCAAGATGACCACGTCGCTATCGCTGTGTCCGCGGATCAGTCCGAGCGTCTTGCCGTCGGGAGACCAGTGAAAACCGTCAATGTCGTCGGCCGCAAACTCGGTGACGCGCCGGCCGGGTGAGCCGTCCAGTGGCGCAATCCACAGCGCGCTCAAGCCATGATCGTAAATCTCGTAGCCAATCGCTTTTCCGTCCGGAGTGTAGCGAATGTCGCCGCTGCCGCGCGGATCGCGTTCGATGGTTTTCTTAACTTGCAGCGTTTCAAAATCCAGAATCTTGATAACAACTGTGCCACCGCGGGTCGGTTGCGTCTCAAATGCCAGATCCCTTCCGTCGGGAGAGATAGTGATCCCATAGTCGCGGAGGGGCGCTTCCGAAATCTGCTTCGGAGTTCCACCGTCCACGGAAACCTTCTTGCCTACCATTCTTCCTGAATCCTGGCTTGCGTAGACGAGCCATTTTCCGTCGGGCGAGCACATGCCCGGCAGATCATTCGTACCGGTCGTAATTTGCATTAGGTTTCCGCCCAGTGCATCCACGCGCCAAATATTGAACGAATTATTCCCACCGCGAGAGAGCGTCGAGAAAATTACGTACCTGCCGTGGTCGCAGGAAATCGGATAAGCCGAATAAGAATCACTATGGGTCAGGGGGACACGATTGGCGCCGCTTGCATCCATTTGATAAATGATATTTTCCTGCGCGAGAAGCAGCTTGCCATCGGGTGTCCACGAAAACTCGTCTGTCGGCGGACGGCTGCTGATGGCCACGGGCTGTCCGGCGCCCCGAGTATCGTAAGCCGCGGTTTGCAATACTTCGACGGGCTGCGACTGAACCGCTGCGATCGTCTTGCCATCGGCGGAAAGGCTGATTCTCACGTAAGAATTGGTGTCGTTGGTGATCGGCTTGAAAGCGCCCCCGGGATACGAAACCATGCCGATCTGCCAGCGCTGAAAATTCGTGGCGCGGCTGGCCGTAGAAACCAGTAGGGCGCTCTGATCGGTTAGCCAGCGGGGGTTATCCAGAAACATTTCAGATTTCATGAGCGTCTGTTTTTTACCGGTCGCTGCGTCGAAAAGGTTGAGTGCATCTATATCCCCCTCACCGGAAGCGGGATTTACACCCTGAAACTCCACCGCAGCAATCCACTTTCCATCGGGAGACCATGTAGGCGAGCTCAATCCCCCCTTCTGCTCTGTTAGTGTTCTTTCATCCGAGCCATCCGCATTGGCAATGACGAGATCATATTCGCCTTCGTTCTCCTTATGGCGCATGAACACGATACGCCTACGTTCGGGCGAAAAGCTGATTTGGGAGCTGATGTCGTGGACGACGCGTTCCGAGGCGCCCCCGAGCACCGGCACGCGGTATAAACTTGAGATGTCCTTTTCGTTCTTCTCATCCCGGGAAAAATAAACAAAATTCCCATCCGGCGAAAAATCCAGGCCATAGTAATCGTAACGGTCATCCGACGGGGGAACGATTTGCGTGTTGCTGTTCGTTGGCACATTGCGCAGCCACAGGCTTTGCTGCCCGCCATCCCATTGCACGTGCAGGATGTAATTCCCGTCGGGTGAGATCGTAGCGTCCAAAGCTTTGCCCGTATCCGTCACGCGCGTAACCGTGAAGTTTTCAAACGCCATTGATTTCTTTGACGAAATCAAGGAATGGATGCCGATGCCGGCTGCGACGACAAGCGCCAAAACGAGCAGAGATGTCAGCGCCACACCCATTTTGTGCTTTCCCACAACTTCGCGGACGGCGGACGAACTTGATCCGGCCGCGGATGGCGATGAAGTTTGTGACTGCGAAGGCGGTGTTGCAGCGACTTCCGAGGGCAGGCCCGTACTGCTCGCCGCCACCTGCGAAGCGCTGCTCGCCCCGGCCCGGCCCGACGAGCCGGTTTCGCGCCGCATGCGTTTCAGGTCGGCGCGAATTTCGGCGGCCACCTGATAACGCAGCTCGCGGTCTTTTTCGAGCATCTTCTGCAGAGTTTCGTCGAGCTTCAGCGGAATATCCGGATTGACGCGAATCGCGGGAGGCGGCGCGCGATTCAGAATCGCTTCAAAGATCACTCCCGTCGTATCGCCGCGGAACGGCAATACTCCCGTGGACATTTCGTACAGCACGGTGCCGAACGAAAATAGATCGCTGCGCGCGTCAAGTTCCTTGCCGCGAACCTGCTCCGGCGACATGTAGGCGACGGTGCCAACGGCTGCCCCTGGACTAGTAAACATTTCACCGGAGTCCAGAGTGGCCTGCGTCATCGTGCCCAACGAGGCGCCGGAACGCGTTTGGAATGATTTGGCAAGGCCGAAATCAAGAATTTTCGCGTGACCGGCTCGAGTAACAAAAATATTCGCGGGCTTGATGTCACGGTGAATGAAGCCCTGCGAATGCGCGGCTTCCAGAGCCTCCGCAATTTCGATGGAGATATCGAGCAGTTGATCCAAATCCATCGGGTGGCCACCGATGGAATGCTTCAATGTCGTGCCATCCAGAAACTCCATGGCGATGAATGGCTTGCCGTTTTCCTCGCCGATGTCGTGAATCGTGCAAATGTTCGGATGATTCAGCGCGGACGCGGCCTGAGCCTCCCGTTGGAAACGTCCCAGAGCCTGCGCGTCACGGCCGATCTCATCGGCCAAAAACTTCAAGGCGACGAATCGGTGCAGCCGGGTGTCTTCGGCCTTATAGACAACGCCCATTCCACCGCCGCCGAGCTTCTGGACGATGTGGTAATGAGAAATTGTCTGGCCGATCAGAGAAGGAGCGTCAGGCATTGCGGCGCGATTCTAGGCTTTACCAATTGGCGAATCAACAGCATTAAGGAGCGGAGTCGTTGGGGGTGTGGGGGGGTGTGGGGGTGTGGGGACAGACGGGACGTTTTCTCATAGAACCACAACAACGGCAACCTCCAGCCGTTCACCTCGACGGGCGGGTAGCGCAGCCTTTTCGGGGTGGCCCCTGCCTGCCGCCTGCCTGCCGGTAGGCAGGGTAGGCACGGCATCCTTTTATCCGCTTCGGAAAAAGGGTGGGGATTTTGACTTTTGTTTATTAGCTTTTATTTGCGGCAGCAGCGTTTCGGATGGCTCGGCCTGAAAGCAAATTCAAGGGCAGACTCAAAAACAAAGTCAGAGTCAAAGGCCCCACCCCTTGCAAAAAACTGATCCGCAAGGGATGGGCCACCCCGACCTTCGCGCCCTTGGTAGAGCCGACACTCTTGTCGGCTCGGGTCCTCCTTCGCTCTTTTCGAGGGCCACCCACGAACAAGGGCAGCCCCACCCGCCGAAAGGGAATCAATTGGGTGCACCCCATCTCGAACCAGATCATTTGGAAAGTCAGATCGATTTTCAAGGTCCCAAGCGGAGTAGTACGTATGGTACGTGGACCAAGGCTTAACGCAGGCAATGAAACTGGCCCGGGCATCAGATACGTGCAAATCCGCCGACGAGAAAGAGAAGTAGCCTGCAGAAAACGGGAACTTGATCAGAGGGTTCACAGCCAGTCATCGCCGCAAACGCAATGCTTGCAATATGACGATTTGGAAATGAAGGTGCTCTGATATTGCAACGGAACAAAGCGGAAAGAATCGGAACAATGGAGATCCCTGGCTAATTTCGGGCCTTCGTCAGAAAGGGAAATATGAGAATGAGATTCGTTTTGTCCTTGACCTTGATGTTGCTGGGGCATGTCTGTGTGGCCAACGCGTCGTCGATCAACATCGCATTTGGCACTGCGGTGTGTGGTGAACCTGCTCCCACTGGGGCGGCGGTTCTGGGGCAAGCGGGCGACCAGTGGAACCAGGTTAACAGTGGAGGAAGTGGAACGTATGGTAACCTTGTTGATACCAGAGGTAATAATACCGGAGCTTTGGTGACATTTACCGCAAGCGGAGTCTGGGATGATTGCGTTAACGGTGTGCAAGTCCCTCCTCTGCCCGATCTCATGAACAAGTACATCTACGGGTACCCGCCATCGGGCATCACCGTAACCTTGAGCGGCTTGGCCCCGAACACACCCTTTTCGCTCGTGTTGTATGTCTCCTCGAACGATGCGTCGGGCGGGGACAGGTCTCTGTCGGGAACGGTGAATGGCGTCCCCTTTTTGGCTACCGGCAACCCTGAGTTGAGTTTCGTCAACGGCCAGAATACAGTCCTACTGAACGGCATCACCGACTCCAGCGGCGACGTGAACATTCTCGCGAGCCATCCCGGCGGTGGCAGCGAGGTCGACATGAACGGACTGCAAATCGTCCAGAACCTTCTACAATCCGGGTCCTCTTGCGACGGCACGTACAACGGCAATTTCAATGGCAATTTGACTGTCATGAACGGTCAGGCCTGCATCCTGGTGGGAAGCAGCGTAACAGGTAATATCACCTTAAATGGCGGTAGTCTGGCGATCAGCTATTCCGCGATTGGCGGAAATGTGCAAGTCCAGGGCGGGGGCATTTTCTCGATCGGTCCGTCCACCGCAATCGGTGGTAACCTGCAGATCCAGAATATTCCGGTTGGGACGGGGCAGAGCCAGATTTGTGGCACAACCGTGCGCGGCGATTTGCAGATCCAGAACGACGCAGCCCCTGTGCTGATCGGGGCCGCCGCCCCAGCCTCGTGCGCGGGCAATCAGGTCGGCGGCAATCTCACCATACAGAGCAACACGGCCACGGTCAGCGCGGTTGGAAATACAGTAAGTAACAACCTCACTGTTCAGAATAACTCGGCAGCCACGACTATAAACGGCAACTTCGTGACCGGCAACCTGCAGGACCAGAACAACACGGCAGCCACGACCATAAACGGCAACATCGTAACCGGCAACCTGCAGGACCAGAACAACACGGCAGGCACGGAGGTGTTCGGCAACATTGTCGGTAACAACTTGCAATGTCAGCAAAACTCCCCGATCACAGGTGGCGGCAACGCGGCCGGGCAGAAACAGGGTCAGTGCACGGCGTTCTAAAAGCATCGGACATGTCCTGATAGACGGCTTATCAAGAAGTGACGGATGAGAACCTTCCTTTGGTCAAAACCATGTGATTTTGACCCACCCGACAGGGGAGCATGGAAACATCGCGCTCGGCCATACATCTAATCCGGTATGTGCGAAAACAAAGCGGGCTGATTGGATGACGTTGTCGGCTCCTCCTTCCGAGTAGACTTGGTAGCTGTAGACGACCAAGGCTCGGAAGAAGGGAGCCGAGCAATGATGATTATAGGTTGTGATTTTCACACGCGCTACCAGCAGATCGCGATGATGAATGAAGCGACCGGAGAGTTGACGGAGCGGCGACTGGAGCACGAGAACGGTGAAGCCGACGCGTTCTACCGAAGTTTGCTGAGTCCGGTGCGCGTGGGGATTGAAGCGACCGGGCCCATGCAGTGGTTCGAGCGCCTGCTCACGGAACTCGGCCACGAGTTGTGGATCGGAGACTCCGCGAAGATTCGCGCCAGTGAAGTACGTTTGCAAAAAACCGACCAGCGCGATGCTCTGCTCATCCTCGATCTGCTTCTGGCGAATCGTTTTCCGCGGATCTGGGTTCCCACTCCGGCGGAACGCGACCTCCGGCAATTGCTCTGGCATCGGCACAAGCTCGTGCGCATGCGCACGATGCTCGGCAACCAGCTCCATTTTCTGGCGATGAATCAGGGGCTCTGCCGCAAGAGCAAGCTGTTCACCAAGAAAGGCCGCGCTGAACTCGGAGAACTTTCGCTGGGGCCGTGGGCCAGCCGCCGGCGAGCCGAACTTCTCCGGCTGCTTGACCAGCTCGGTCCGTCGATTGACGAATTGGATCGCGCGGTGATGGAAGAAGCAAAACGCCGCGAAGATGCGGCTCGCTTGATGACGCATCCGGGGATTGGACCGGTCAACGCCCTGGCGTTTGTGCTGACCATCGGTCCAGTGACTCGCTTTCGCCGCAGCAAGCAGATTGCGAGTTATCTCGGACTGAATCCGACCGAACGCTCTTCCGGTGGAAAGCAGCGGTTGGGGGCCATCAGCAAGCAGGGCAACACGATGGTGCGGTGGCTGCTGATCGAAGCGGCGCAGCACACGTCGCGCCTGGATCCCGTGCTGCGTCAGGACTATCAGCGGTTGAAGTTCCGTCGAGGAGGCGCGGTGGCGAAGGTGGCCATCGCGCGCAAGTTGGCCGTGCGTATGTACTGGATGCTGCGCAGTGGAGCAGATTACGCACAGCTGGTTCGCATGCAAGGCAGCCCGGGGGCCACCCTGGTGAACGAAAGTACATCGCTGGGCTGATTGGGCGCCTTGCTCCCGCGAGTGATCGCGGCGTCTGAAAAACGAATCATGGTCGGAAGTCGGTGATCGAATAGATGGTTGGTGGAACCAAATTCCACCGTTGGATTCACAAGCGAGCCTTGGTCGGCATGAGAGAAGAGATCCTTTTAGGAAAGAAGAAAGCGAACCGCATGCGATTCGCAAACTCTACGTGTCTCTTGACAGAGCCGGCAACGTCATAGAGGGTGGCCCACCATTTCCAGGGGAAAGGGTGGGGTCGTTGACTCTAGAATTTGATCGGCAAGCCCGTCCCATTCGAACACTCATTCGAATGTACGAATAATTATTCGAATAGATTGCGGAACAATTCTTCTCATAATTCCTGAAGAATTCTCTTGACTTTAGTTTACAATTTTAGTAACATCCCCCATGGACTTCTCACCGCACTCGCGCTCCAAAACCCGTAACTCCAATGTTGCGATACTCTTACCGCCGAGGTTGCACAACTTCAGTGCAATCGCGCCCGTAAATCTTTTAGATGGAATGACTTATCGGCGAAATCGTGAAATAACCCGTAAGTCCAATGCTGCGTTACTCTTACCGCTCTTCGTTCCCGTAAGTCCTTTGTTGCGATACTCTTACGAAAAGATGGGGGGTGGGGGCCCCCTCACTCAAAATCGCAATGGGATCAATCGATTGACTAACCCTCTGTGTTAACTATCACTTAAACAGAATCAGCAAAACACCCCAAAATTCACCCAGCGTTTTCTACCACTTACAGACACTCGTTCCCGTAACTACCTGTCTTATCTACCACTTACAAAAAAAGCATGGGGGGAGGGGGTCTGTAGCCCGGGTTCCCCTGAACCCGGGGTTTGTCGGCGGCTTAATATCCCCGCGTTTGTGGGAACGCGGGCTACAACTGCGGCGCAACGCGCCTCTCGCGAAACAACACGACCCCTTACCCATGAAGGGCAAGGGGTCGCGGCACGGAAGGGCTCACGGCTATTGCTTGGTCGTCGCCGCCTTTGCGGGAGCAGGAGCTGCCGGCGCCATGAAAGCGCACGGCGGAACGATCAGCGCGGTCGGAGAGAGCTGCAGCGGCTTCAGATTGTTCTTGCTAAGCAGCGCATTGAAGGCGACCAGATCCTGCGACAGCATCGTTTTCCATGCGGCCACGGTTGCAGTGTATTGCTTGCAGCCGGCTTCCCAAGTGTCTATCTGAGCCTGACTCGGCGCTTCATCCAGCCCGACTTGCGACGTGCTGACGAGGGCATCGAAGCTCCCGGTCAGTGCGTTGAACGGCGTGATCGCACCTGGAGTGGGCGCGCCGCCGCGACCGCGGCCTCCACCACCTCCGCCTCCACCGCGTCCGCCGCGACCGGCGACGACACCGCCGAAGGTGGCGAGCTTCGTGTCGATATCCGTCTTCGCCTTGGCAACATCGTCGGGAAGCTGGTTGGCGCTCAACGACGCAACCTGCTGGCGGACGGCCAACACTTCGGAGTTTCCAGCGTAGCTATCCTTGGCCCCGTGGTATGCCAGCAACATGATCTTGTTCTTGGCGCGCAAATCGGCCATGACCTTGGCGCTTTCGCCGACGCGCGGATCGTTGTGAACGGTCACCGTCTGCGTGTGAGTTTGTCCATCGACGATGAGCTTCAGTGTGTAAATGCCCGGAATCACTTGCGGCCCGTGCGGACCGGGGGTGACAAAGCCGCCAGGCGCCACATTCATCTGGTTTTCGAGGTCAAGGTTGAACGCCGGCGGATCGTCGTAACGCAGATCCCAATTGGTGCGGTTGGTACCCACTTTGGTCGGCAAGGCGAGATCCGACCCTTTGGCTACCCAGTACTCCGGATACGGCCAGCGCTCGGGAAGCGCCGGCGGTATGCTTGACATGGTGCGGACGAGTTTGCCTTCCGCGTCGAACACCTGCAATTTTATTTCGCCGGAGGGCGGGTGGCTTAGATGGTAATAGAGAATGGCGCCGTAGGGTGGGTTGGGCGCGTGCGGCAACTCGGGATTGAGAGGCTGGTCCCAGTTGTCGCTTACGCGGGCGCGGATGGCGTCGCCGGGCTTGAAGAAATAGACCGGCGCTGCTGCAATCGCCTGCGACTTGACGGCAATTTCGCGCAGCGGGGTAGTGTCATCGAGGACATAGAAACTGCGGCCGTAGGTTCCGATCACCAGATCGCTCATGTGATTGTCGGTGTGAAACACCATGTCGCGGATCGAGGTGCTGGGCAGATTCTGCCGCAGCGATTGCCAAAGGTCGCCGTCATCAAACGAAACATAGACCGTGGTCTCGGTGCCGGCAAAGAGCAAGCCCTTTTGTTTCGGATCCTCGCGCATCACGTTCACCCAGCTTCCCGTAGGCTGGTTGCTCGGCAGTCCGTTGACGATCTTGGTCCAGGTCTTGCCGCCGTCGTGCGTGCGCCATATCAACGGGACATTGGCGCCAGGGTCGCCGGCGGGCGTGAGCACCGTGGCACGTCCGCCGCTTACCGTCCGGCCGGAGAGGTAAGCGGTGTTGACGTCAGTGTGCCCCGCCTCAATCGTGTTGAAGTTAACGCCGGCGGCATCTGCGATGTTACTCACATTGTTCCAATGCGCGCCCCTATCCATCGTGTTGTAGATCTGTCCATTGCTGCTGACCGTCCAGAACACGCCCTTGTGAATCGTCGAGATGGCAAAATCACTTATGAAGGGTGCGGGTGGGCCACCGCCGCGTCCGCCGCCGGGCGCCACAGCAGCCGCTCCGGGAGCCGGAGTCACGCCCGCTGCTGGCGCGGCAGCCGCTCCACGGCCGCGTCCGCCTCGGCCGGTGACTGTGCCAGCGGGCGCCGAAGGCAAGGGCGTGCCGCACGGAACCTCCGGCTTGCCTTTCTCCGTGGAAAGGTCGGGACTAAACGCCTTCCAGGAGTGTCCCGTGTCGCGCGATACCATCAGGCACTGCATGTCGGTATAAATCGCATGTGGGTCGAAAGGATCGAATCTGCGCCAAGCATCCCTGCTGGTACGGTACTTTGCAGCATCCGCCCCGAAATTGGGCGCAACATTCTCCCATTGTCCGGTGGTCAGGTTGATCTTCACCAAGCCGCTGCCGCCGCCGGCTGCGCCGTAACCAACGCCATAGATAATATTGGGATCGAGCGGATCAGCCGTAAGCGTGCCGAACTCGGAGGAAGGCACCGGCATCCAATCAACCTCAGATATCGTGCCCACGTCCCCGCGTGTGCGGGTTGAAACCGCGCCCGTGTCCTGCTGCGAAGCCATAACCCAGTAGGGATACCGATTGTCTGTGGAGATGTGATAGACCTGAGCGATGGGCAAGGCGTAATAGCTGCTCCATGTGATCCCGCCGTCAAACGTAACGGCCGCGCCCTGATCGACGCCGAAGAGCATGCGTTTGCTGTCGGTGGGATCGATCCAGATGTCGTGCATGTCTTCGCCGCCTGGAGCTCCCTTGAACGCGAAAAAGGTCTCGCCGCCATTGGTGGACTTATAGGCGGCCGTGCTCAGGGTGTACAAAACGTCGGGATTCTTCGTATCCACCCAGACGCCACAAATATAGCCACCGCCGGTGATGCGCGTATCGTCGCCCGCCATGTGCTTCCATGTGGCGCCTTGATCGTCGGAGCGGAAAAGCCCGGAGCCATTCTGCTGCGCGCCGCCGATGACGTAGATCCGCTGCCCGTTGGTGTGCATCGCCACGGCCACGCCAATGCGCCCGGTGGTTGACGGGTTCGAGGTGACTTCCATCCAGGTCTTGCCTTCGTCAATGGACTTGTAAAGCTTTGTGTGGCTGGGCCCGGCGTTGGCCGCGCCGCCCGGACCAAAACCGCCGCCACCCCCAGCAGCACCGCCGTCCGCTATCGTGGTTGCAAATATCACGTTGGGCATGTCAAAGGGCGAAGAGAGATCGCGGCCGCCGGTTTGATCGTCGGGGTGCAACACATTGGTCCAGCTCTGGCCGCCGTTGTCGGTGCGGAAAATGCCGCGTTGGGTGCCGGTGACGCCGCCCATGGCGGCGACAATCACAATATTTGGATCTTTGGGATCGACAATGATCTTCGGGATCTTGGTGGTGCCCTCGAGGCCGATGCGCGCCCAGGTCTTGCCCGCGTCCGTTGACTTGTACATTCCGTCACCGTTGGTGCCGGTGCTGGCATTCGCCACCGCATCGCCGCTCCCGGCATAAATGATGTTGGGGTTGGAGGGAGCAACCTGGATGGCGCCGATGCTGTCAACCTCCGTCACCTGATCGAATATCGGATACCAGGTCATGCCGCCGCTGGTGGTTTTCCAGATGCCGCCTTGCGGCATGCCGGCATAAAAAGTCCCGGGCTCGCCGATGACGCCGGTGACGGACGCGATGCGTCCGCCGTGATATGGACCGACGTTGCGCCATTGCAAGCCGGAATACAGATCATGGCTGACCTGTTGCGCTGCCGCACCGAGCACGAAGCAGAGCACAACAGCCAGAGACATCCAAAGGACAGTAGACCGCCGGGTGACTTGAACCATTGCATTTCCTCCAAAGGATTGGAACTCAGTTTGGGCCGATCCGAGCCCGCCAACTATACACCGAGCGGCCACCGCCCGAGCCGGGCGGCGCGAAGATTTCAAAAGGGCCAAAATTGTTTCGATTCGCCTGGTGCGTTGGCAGGGCGGATTATAGGCTTCCAAGAAGTTTCCGGCAAAATAAAAAACGAGCCTCGCGCGCGGATTCCGATGCGTTCCAGTTTTTTGCATTAGCCCTATGAATCATATTTGGATTCCTGCGCAAGCAAAGCTCGTGGCTCGGAGTGAAACGATGTGTGCTCAGTGAACGTTGTATCTGTAGGGGTCCGGATGGCGTCACCCCTGAATCGCGAGAGAAGGCCAACATGACGTTATTGTCGCGAAGAATTATTCTTTTTTCGGCTTCTACCCTATGCGTTGTCGCGATCTCTATTTTTGCGGCTTCAAAGGTTTGGCAATCAAGCCTAGGAGCTCCATTGCCGCAGAGCCGCATCAGCCTGCACCCATGTAAATTACCCGGCGGGGCCGAAAAAGCCTTTTGCGGCGCTTTCGAAGTATTCGAGGATCGCTCCGCCAATTCGGGCCGGAAAATCGGCTTGAACATTGTTGTTCTTCCGGCGCTAAGCAGCTCTCACGCTCCGGACGCCGTCTTTTATCTCGAGGGAGGTCCTGGCGGCGGGGCAACGGAGGCAGCCGGAGCGGGCTATTTGGAAGCGCTGCGCAAGAATCGCGATATCGTGTTTGTGGATCAGAGGGGTGCTGGAAAATCGAATCCATTGATTTGTGATGATATTGGTGAAAACCCTGCGAATCTCGATACCTTCTTCGGCGAGATTTTTCCTCCAACATTGATCCGGGCGTGCCGCGAAAAACTCGAAAGTTTCGCCGACCTGAAGCTATACACAACTCCAATCGCGATGGACGACCTCGACGAGGTTCGCGACGCACTTGGCTACGACAAGATTGATATCGTTGCGGCTTCCTATGGAACATTTGCAGCACAGATTTATATGCGTCAACATCCCTATCACGTTCGCGCGGCTTTTCTCGTTGGAGTCGCCACGCCCGGATTTAAACAACCTCTTCCCTTCGCACGGGCTGCTCAAAATTCGCTGGACCTCCTCTTTGTGGATTGCGCCGCGGATCAGACCTGTCACGGGGCTTTTCCACATTTCAAAGAGGAATTCGACGCCGTCCTAGCCCGCTTCGGTCACGGCCCAGTGGTTGTCAACATGATCGGCCACAATATGAGGGAATCGCGCGCCATCACACTGAAACGTGAAAACTACGTCGAGCACCTGCGCATCCTTTTATACACAACAAATTCCGCCCGGCTTATCCCGTACATCGTTCATCAGGCATTCCAGAATAATTTTGTTCCCTTTGAATTGGCGGCAACGCGGATCAACATCGCTGATTCCATCGCGCGAGGGATGTATTTCTCCGTGACGTGTTCGGAGGGAGTTCCGTTCATTTCCGAACAGGATATAGTCAGCGAAACGCATGGAACTTTTTTGGGTGACGCGCGCGTCAGAGCTCACATGGCAGCCTGCAAGGAATGGCCAAAAGGAAATGTCCCGGCACACTTCACGGATCCGCTTCAGTCCGAAATCCCGGTTGTGATTATTTCCGGCCGGGTTGACGGAGCTACGCCCCCTTGGATCGCAGAAGACGCGATCAAGTTTTTGCCCAATGGCAGGCTTATTAAGATTCGATATTCCGGCCACCAAATCGTTGGCCCGTGTGTTTGGAATATCATGCAGGCGTTCATCAGGACCGCATCCGTTCAGGGACTCGATGCCTCTTGCGTCGAACAAATCCGCCGGCCGCCCTTCGCCACAGAAATGCCGAAAGCTCTGAACAGGGAATAGTGTTTTTCACTGTCCGAACGCGATCAACCCACCTTCGAGATTCGCTCGGAATCACATCTCGCGAGTTGTCCAATGGAATTTAGGGTGGCGCGCCAAATATGCGCGGAAGACGTGTGCCCATCCCCTGTCTTCTCGCTACCCCCTGCCCGGCTGAACTGCACTTCGTGCATCATTCGATTACAATCACTTGGTCCACTCATTTTCTGCCAGGTTCACGCCTTAAATTTTTGCCTTTCTTTGCTTTATTTATTTAGTCAGTCCCCAGACCAAACAAAGAAAATTGCAAGACCCGGCATAGAGGACTTCGATCGGTTTTGCCGTAAGTTGTTTTTATTCAGCGGTTTACGGGAGGAAGCGAAGAGAGCGTCCCTTCGGCGCGCCTCATTAGAAAATCCTTCACCTAAAGCGCGGCCAAAGTCTAAACTATGCGCCATGACGGCCAGCTACTTGTTGAAAACGGAACCTTCCGAATACTCTTTTGCGGACCTGCAAAAAGACAAAATTACAATTTGGGACGGCGTCTCAAATCCAACCGCTGTAAAACACATGCGCGAAATGAAACCGGGCTCGCAAATCGTCATCTATGAAACCGGCAATCAAAAATGCGCAGTTGGAACGGCAACCGTTATTTCGGTGGATGCCAAAGACCCCAGGAATCCGAGAGTTAAGATCGAAGTTGGAAAAGCTCTCAGCAAGAAAACGACGCTCGAAGAGATTAAAACGAACAAAATCTTTGCTGATTCTCCTCTCGTGAAAATTGGCCGTCTGTCTGTGGTCCCTCTCACGGTTGCGCAGCACAAGGTGCTGATTGACGGCTGACGCCACCTCCGGCGTGAAATGAAGGTGTGGATTGATCTTCTTTCGCTGAGCTAATTCTTTGTTGAACCACCCTCAACCACTGTGGACTGCCATGCGATTGCTTGCCAGTGCCCATTGCGGCGGAGAAATGTGCCGGTGTTCCGGTAATTCATCAGAGTGGGTGGCTTCCCTGCGCCGTGGTCGTCGTGGCGGACGAGGCGAAACGCCACGATTGCCGTGTCACCATATTCGTGAATGGTGATGTCCTCCGCGGTGAAAGTGGTTGTCACCTCCACTAGCGGCCCTGAAGCTCGGAGTGATTTCATGATATCCGCCTTCGTTACCACGGCTCCGGTCGAGCGCGTGTAGAGAACGTCGTCCGCGAAAAAACTGTCGAAGCCGGCGATGGTTCCGTGCGCTGCGTCATTCATAAATTGATGCAAGATTGCCGTGAGTTCTTGCGCGGAGCTTGATTGAGGAACCGGTTGCAGAAGCGATCCATTCACACCTGCCGTTAGGGCCAACGCTGCAATCAATGTAAAAATAATTCCAAGTCTGTTTTTCACGGGCATCCTCCCATAAGACGAGGGCGGGTTCGAGACCCGCCCCTCACAAAAATAATTCGTTCGAGTGCTCTACGCGGGCGCCGCGATATTGCCGAGCCCCTTGTTACATGGTCTTCAGCAGCGCAAGCCAGCGAGCCCAACCCTGATCCAGTGCCGTCTTGTTGGCGGCGTTGGTATCACCCGGAGTCATTCCACGGCGCATGAAGCCGTGGTCCGCACCATCGTAGGTGACGGGATCATATTTCTTTCCCGCACCCTTCATTGCGTTAATGGTGTCGGGAATCGTCTGCACGATCCGCCCATCGGTGCCCGCATAAAAACCATAGATGGGTGCATTAATCTTCCCGAGATCCTGTGGCGGCGTGCCATAAAACACGAATGCCGCGGAGAGATCGGAGCGATTGGTTGCAAAACGGAATGATTGGCCGCCGCCCCAGCAGAACCCTGCCACGGCAAGTTTTCCATTTGCCGCGGGGAGCTTCTTCACGTAGTCAGCAACGGCGTTCAGATCGGCTGTGACTTGATCAGCCGGTAGACCGCTGACCGCGCGCATTGAGTCTTGAGTGGAGGCGAACGCGGAAGTGTCGCCGCCATTCGGCCCCGCGCCAGTTAGCAGGTCGGGAGCGATTGCGATATAGCCGTTGGCCGCAAGCTGATCGGCAACGGTGCGCACCCAGTCGCTCAGTCCATAGATTTCATGAATCACGAGGACGGCGGGGGCTTTCTCCCTCACCGCAGGATAAACGATGAAAACATTCAGCGTGCGGTCGCCCGACTTTACTTTGACCCATTCTTGATGGCGCGTGGACTTTTCCAGAATCTGCTTCGCCCAGTCCTGCGCAAAGGCCGGCGACAGGAAAAACAAAAATGCAACAAAAGCCAATCCAAAACGTTTCATGTTGAGATCCCTCATAAATTGAAGTTGTCTAGACCGAGGATGCAGAGTCTACCGCACTGGAATGCGACGGCCAAGAGCCACTTGGCTCCGGCACATTCGGGGCGTAGAATCCGCCCTCAGATACCGGTTGGGGCCCTGTGGTTCGGAGCTGGAGTACGCATTCGCTCCGTTCGTTCTTGATTGAGGCGCACGATGAGATTCCGCGTTGCCATGCATCTTGTACTTGGCGCGATTTGCCTCCTTGCAGCTTCCTCTTCCGCGCAACAGGACAAGGCTGCGGAACATTTAAGCAAGGGCATGGCGCTGGCCGAAAGCGGCGACGTCGACGGCGCAATCGCGGAATACAAGGCGGCGATTCGCGCAAATCCGGATTTCGCCTTCGCACATAACGACCTCGGCCTTGCCTACGCGAAAAAACAATTCCTTGATGATGCCATCGCCGAATTCCGCGAAGCGCTGCGCATCACCCCCGATGACGCGGTGGTGCATTACAATCTCGCGCTCGCCCTGCGCGCAAAGGGCAGCGTGGATGGGGCGATTGCCGAATACTCGGCAGCGGTGCGATTGAAACCAAATCTCATTGAAGCGCGCACCAACCTGGGAGAGCTCCTTGATGAACGCGGTGACTTGGATGGCGCGGTCGCGCAGTATCGTGAAGTCCTGCGCCTGAAACCCGAAATGGCCATTCCACACAACAATTTAGGAAGCGTGCTCCATAAGAAGGGCGAACTCGCGGAAGCAATCTCTGAATTCCGAGAAGCAATCCGGCTGAAGCCCTTGTATCCGGCGGCGCACTTTAATCTTGGGCTTGGTCTTTACGATCAGGGCAATACTGCGGCTGCGATGGACGAATACAATGAGGCGCTTCGGCAAAACCCGGGCCTCGCCAAGGCCCACTTTTACCTTGCGCGTGCGCTGGCTGACCGCGGAGACGCTGATGGCGCCGCGCGCGAGTATGCGGAAGCCCAACGACTGGATCCGCGCCTGAAGCCGCCCGCTACTTCAACGATCAAATAAAATCCCTGCAAATCGCCAACAACGCGAGAGAGCAAATCCACAGAACGACTCCGCGCCGTGAAATTTGGTATCTTAATGGGCGAGCCGGATCGATCCCGGCGACCGAATAATATCCTGAATGCTGAGGAGACCTCATGCGGATTAAGATTATTTTGATGTTCGCGCTGACGTTTGCGAGCGCGGCACTTTTTGCTCTTTGCGCTGCAGAGGGACAACAAAACCCAAGTCAAAGGCCCAGCCCGCCAGCGAGTGCCAAGTGCTCACTTCCGGATGGGGGCGCAATCACAATCGACTATTCAAGTCCTCGAATGCGCGGCAGAAAGATTTACGGCGACTTGGTTCCGTGGGGGAAAGTGTGGCGAGCTGGCGCGAATGCAGCAACAACTTTTGTGCCCAGCAAGGATGTAAAGATCGGAAATCTGAGCGTTCCGGCCGGAAGTTACACTCTTTTCGTAATTCCAAATCAGGACAAATGGACGCTTATCGTTAGCAAGCAAACTGGAGAGTCGGGACTCACCTATCCAGGCGAATCATTTGATTTCGGGCGGACGGAGATGAAGGTGTCCAGCTTTGCCACACCGCTCGAAAACTTCACGATAGCGTTTGATCAGACTTCGGCCGGCTGCACGTTACGAATGGATTGGGAGACAACCCGCTCTTCCGTGGACATTGCTCCGAAGAAGTAATCGGTAATGGTTTGCGGGTGGCTCACTGGGCCGGGCCTCTAGAATCAGTATCTCCTTTGGTTCAACTGTTAGCGCTTCACGGGAGTTTTTTGCCTTAAGGAAGCATTCAGCTATTTCAGCATAGAATAGTGTGTTTCTTATTGTGCGGAGCGGCGTGCTCTTTACATGCCGGAACTTCGCGACATCCAACTAAATGAATCTATTGGACATAGCGCGTCTTTCGCTCATCTCGCTGGGCCGCAACAAAATGCGGACCGCGCTGACGATGTTGGGCATCATGATCGGCATCGCCGCGGTGATTTGCACGGTGGCAATCGGGAGCGGTGGGTCGGACCTGATTGCGGCGCAGCTCGATGGCTTGGGCGACAACATGATCTGGGTGGAGGCCGGTGGGCGAAATGTTCAAGGTGTTCGGACCGGCAACGGCCAAACCAAAACCCTGCGTCTCGAAGATTCCGAGGCAATTGCGCGCGCGGTTTCACAAGTCAAATCCGTTTCGCCGAACATGGACGGCCACGTCCAGGTGGTGAACGAAAATAGGAATTGGTACACAACTTTCCGCGGCGTTTCGCCGGAATTCCTAGGCATCCGGCGGTGGGCGATTGCTACCGGCGCGATGTTCACTTCGCAGGATGTCTCCAAGCTCTCCAATGTTTGCGTGCTCGGCCAAACCCTCGTCACACAACTTTTTGACGGAGAGGACCCAATCCGGAAGACTTTTCGGGTGGGCACAATTCCCTGCCTCGTAACGGGGACTCTGCAAGCCAAAGGGATTTCTCCTTACGGTACGGACCAGGATGACCTGTTACTGATGCCCGTCACAACGGCTCAGCACAAGCTGCGTGGAATTGACTGGCTGGACGATATTTTCTTTTCCGCGAATTCCACGGATGACATTGATGTCGCCACGCAACAAATCACATTGCTTCTCCGGCAGCGCCACAAGATTCGGTCGGACCAACCCGACGATTTTAATATTCGCCATCCGGAAGACATCCTGAACGCGCGCAAGCAGGCGGCTGAGACTTTCGGCATTATGCTGGCGGCAACCGCTTCCGTCGCCTTGCTGATCGGCGGGATTGGGATCATGAACATCATGCTTGTCTCCGTGACGGAGCGGACGCGTGAAATCGGCGTGCGCATGGCGGTAGGCGCGACGGAGCGCGACGTCCGCGGGCAATTCCTGATTGAAGCGGTGGTCTTAAGTCTGCTCGGCGGATGTTGCGGAATCGTCCTAGGAGTGTTTTCAGCGGCGGGAATTTCCGCTTTGCTGAAGTGGACGACATCGGTTTCGCTAGTCGCGATTATCGCCGCTGCGCTTTTCTCCGCGGCTGTTGGCATTTTTTTCGGATATTACCCCGCCACTAAAGCCGCCCGGCTCGATCCCATCGAAGCCCTGCGGTACGAGTAATCCAACTTTGATGCTCCCTTGAGGAAGCGAGCGCCGCTTGATTTTGCTCCCGCCTGCCTCTGGCGTATGATAGGGGCGCCATTGCAGCCTGGGAGACCGACCTCCGCTATGCGGACCCCGGCAACACACGCACGAGCTCGATAAAAATCCAGTTGCACGCAATTCAAATCTAAGGAGAACGAAGCATGAGCATTTTCCGCAGCAGAAACGCACGAATCATTCTTTCCATCGCGTTGGGACTGGCTCTGATCGTTGCAGCCTACCCGGCGTTGCATGCCGCACAAGGCGGACAAGGCGGGCAACCGGATCAGCAAATGCCCGCAGTTGGGTCCGCCGCTCCTGACTTCTCGCTGCCTTCTCAGGAAGGCACAAAAGTCAGCCTACACGATTTCAAGGGCAAGTGGGTGGTCCTTTATTTCTACCCGAAGGATATGACATCGGGCTGCACTATCGAGGCTCACGGTTTCCAGCGTGACCTTGCTCAATACGACGCGAAAAACGCCGTTATTTTGGGTGTCAGTGTGGATTCGGTGGATTCGCACAAGGAGTTCTGCGCCAAGGACAGCCTGACATTCAAGCTGCTGTCAGATACTTCACATGATGTAGTGCAAAAGTATGGTTCGCTTCGCACCGCTACGATGCAGGACGGCTCTTCGGTTACTTACGCCAACCGGAACACCTTCCTGATCAATCCACAAGGCATCATCGTGAAGGTCTATACGAAGGTCAACCCGACTCCGCACAGCGCGGACGTACTCGCGGATATCACCACGATGCAGGCCGCGAAGTAAGCAGTTCCGCAATTGCTCGGAATTTGCGCCCTTGTTCGCTCCGCAATCGCGGGGTGAACAGGGGCGCTTCGTTTCCGCCTGGCTCGGATTGCGTTTGATGAAATCAATCTGGGAGAGTCGCCTCACTAGTTATGCGGAATTGCGTTCTCACACCCGGCAGCGGAGACTGACCGGCACCGGCGACAGGTTGTCCGCCACCAATCCATACCTCCACAGTGCCGGGGACAACGTGAGTTTTGCCCACTTCATCTACAACACTTAGCTGCCGGTCGCGAAGCGTGAAGCTCGCGGTCTTCTGCTCACCGGGCGCGAGGTGAATCCGAGTGAATCCTTCGAGCGCGCGAATCGGCGCGCCTTTCACGCCCGGATGTGAAAGATAGAGCTGCACGACTTCGTCGCCGGCCATCGCGCCATTGTTCTTCACATCAACAGAAACAGTCACGGCGCTATTGGCGGAAATCTCCTCGCGATCCACACGTGCATTGCTGAAAGAGAAATCCGTGTAGCTCAGGCCAAAACCAAATGGATAAAGCGGCGTGCCAGCGAAATACCGATACGTCCGGTTCGCCATCGAGTAATCGTCGAAGGGTGGAAGTTGCGAAACGCTTTTGTAAAACGTGACGGGCAAGCGCCCAGAAGGGTTGTAGTCACCCGACAGCACCTCTGCGAGCGCTGTTCCGCCTTCCTCGCCGGGATACCACGCTTCCAAGATTGCAGCCGCGTGTTCCTGCGCCCAAATGACTGCAAGGGCGCTGCCGCTCGTCAGCACTACCACGAGCGGCTTCCCCGTCGCCGCAAGCGCTTCGAGCAATTCCTGTTGTGGGCGCGGCAAATCAAGAGTTGTGCGGTCGCCACCAGAAAAACCTTGTGCGTTTGTCTGCATCTCTTCGCCTTCGAGTTGCGGAGTGATACCCACGACTGCTACTACGACGTCCGCTTGCTTTGCCAGTTCCAACGCTTGCGCGCCCAATCCTGGCGCAGACCAGATGAGCCGCGCGGACGAGCCGCCCTCCGCCTGGTAATACTCAAAAACAATCCGGTACGAATGCCCGGCGAGAAGATGCACTGTGGTAGTCCTGCTCCGCTCTCCGTGGATGCTCCAGTCGTCCACAATCTTTTCGCCTTCGAGGAACAGACGGAAGCCATCGTCCGAGCTTCCGCCGAGAGCGTAATCGCCATCCGCGGGCGCGATTAACTCTCCACTCCACCGGACAGAAAAGTTTGTCCCTCGGATGCCGGGTGCGGGCGAGCCGCCATCCCAATCAAAATCAATTTGAGAATCGACACGCCGAAAAACGGGCTCGCCGGAAAGATCCATGTTGCTGAAAAACTCCGCACTTAGCCCGTTCTCGGAACCAGGACCTCGTGTCCGCAAAGCCGAAGGAGGAATAGTGACGGCATCTAGCTCCGTCACAGGGCTTCCCATGGCGTAGAGAATTTTTGCGCCGGCAAATCGTTTGCGGATTCCTTCCAGCAGCGTCGTGTAGCGAGATGGCGTGCCGTTGTAGTTGCCAAGTAGCACCCAGCGCGAATCCGCGTTCGGGCCAATGACGGCGATTGTTTTCACACGGGGACCAAATGGCAACTTCGCGCGGTCGTTCTTCAGAAGCACAATGGATTCGCGCGCGGCTTGCAACGCAAGGGCGCGGTGCTCCGGCGTGTCGTTGTCGGAAACCGTCAATTTTGACAATGGCGTCATTTCCGGCGGGTCAAACATTCCCAGCCTGAAGCGCGCGGCAAAGAGCCGCTTCACCGATTTGTCAATTTCGGCTTCGGAAACAAATTTGTCGTTCACGGCGGCTGCGAGCGCGCTGTATTCGCTTCCGCAACTCAGGTCGGTCCCCGCTCGTACCGCGTCGGCAGCGGAGTGGATTAAATCCATGGCGAACCCGTGGAATTGATAGATGTCACTCACGGCGCCGCAATCGGAGACGACGTATCCGCTGAATCCCCACTCCCGACGCAATTTGCCGAACAACATGTTATTCGCGCACGCGGGTTCGCCCAGCACGGAGTTGTAGGCGCACATCACGCTATCCGCGTGGGCTTCCACAATCGTGGCGCGAAACGCCGGCGTGTACGTGTCCGCCAAATCGTGGAGAGAGACCGGCGCATCAAACGCGTGGCGCGTTGGCTCCGGCCCGCTGTGCACCGCGTAATGCTTTGGCGTTGAAATTGTCTTCAAATATCGCGGATCATCTCCCTGCATGCCGGTGACGAAAGCAACTCCCATCCGCGCGGTGAGAAAGGGATCCTCGCCATAAGTTTCTTGACCGCGGCCCCATCGCGGATCGCGAAAAATGTTGATGTTGGGCGACCAGAACGTCAGTCCGAAATATCGCGCCGTGCTTCCGCGCGCTTGCGCGTCGTTATATTTCGCGCGGGCCTCGGTTGAAATCACGTCGGCCACGCGATGCATCAGGTCCGTGTCCCAAGTGGCGGCAAGCCCGATCGCCTGCGGGAAAACCGTCGCATGACCCGCGCGCGCTACTCCGTGCAGCGCTTCGTTCCACCAGTTGTAAGCCGGGACGCCGAGCCGTGGGATCGCCGGTGCGATGTCCTGCATTTGCGAAATTTTTTCATCGAGCGTCATGCGCGAGACGAGATCGTTCACGCGCTGTTCGATGGGAAGGCTCGGATCGAGATACGCCGGCTTGGCTTGCTGCTGACTCTGAACAGCGGCGTTTGTCTGTGACGGCGATAAAGGCGGAGTCTGCGCGACTAACGCAGCACAACTCAGGAACAAAACAATCGTTGCAACGGAAGCGCGGCGCATAAAGCTCCTTCGCCTTATACAAGTTGGAACTTCTTGCGCGCGATTATGCAACAAAATCGGTGCTCCGCGTGAGGCATACGCCAAAACTTCTGGCCGGCGCATGCACTCCAAAAGCACTTCGGCTCCGATAACGCGTTCCGTCATCGGAGCCGAAGGAATCCTATCCTGTCTGAAGAAATATCAGGCTGTGGACTTGCTGTTGTCCGGCGTGCTTGGGTCACCACCGGGTTGCTTCTGCGGCTGTGCCTGCGGACCTCTGCCCCCGCGTCCCGGCCCGCCGGGCCCGCGCCCCGGGCCCATGGCCGGCCTGTTCTGCATCATCGTTTTGACCTTTGCTTGCTGATCGGGAGTTAGAAGCGAACGGTTCGCCAACATATGATCGATGTTCGCCTTTTCCGACGCAGCTAGCGCCGCATTCACTTCCGCGAGCTTGCGGTCAATTGCCGCGCGGTCGGGCTTATCGGCGCGGAGCAAATCGTTCAGCTCCATCCGCTTTATTTGCATGGTTGCGCGGTTCTGGATTCCAGCCTTCATGAAATCTTCGTTTTGCTGATGGAATTTGGCGACCTGCTCATCAGTGATCCCGAGTTGCTGCCGAAGGTTTGGATTATTCACGAAGCGAGCAAGTCCCATCTGTCCACCGGGACCCATTCCTCGCCCCATACCCGGACCCATTCCACGCCCGCCTCCAGCATTCATTCCGCGCCCGCCTCCAGCGTTCATTCCGGGGCCCATTCCGCCCGGACGTGCGCCGGGCCGGAAACCCATCGGACCACCCTGGCCGCCGCGCATTCCCATTCCGCCGCGGAAAGCTTGCCCGTTGCGCCCGCCACGGAAACCGGGCCGGCGATGATGCCGCCTGCGGCCATGCCCGCGACCGCGCCAGTTTGCGCGACCGCGCATTCCGCCTCGCCCCGACCCATTCATCTGTCCGCCGGGACCGAAACGTCGCCCCATCGGGCCGCCTGGCACACCCGCCGGATTCCTGCCCTGCCCGAGCCACGGAACGGCAACCCCTGTGCTAGAGCCCTTCTGTCCTTGTCCCTGTCCTTGCCCGTGCGCCTGACCCTGTTGAGCTGGGGGCGGCGTTTGCGATTGCCCCTGGGCTGGATCCTGCGCGAACGCAAGCGGCGAGCACGCCGCCATCGTCAAGAGGGCAACGATTGCTTTTGCCTTGATTGCCATTTTCAAACCTCTCCTTCCGCGAAGACGTCCGCAGAGAGCTAATCTGTCAAAGATAGAACCCACATTTCAGCTGAATGTTGCTTGCTTTCAAAAAATGATCCGTTTCTTGTCTGATCTACCTACGATCCTAGTCCACAGGATTAGACGTACTCGAGAGCAGCACCGTTTCCAGCGTTTGAACAAAGCTGCCAAGCCCAATAAATGCAATTCTCAAAACTAACCTTTCATCCGGTCGCGGAGTCTATACTTGAAAGCTTTGAATGGCGGGAACGTTTTTCGCGGACGAAACGTATAAGGGATTGTGGGTGGGGGTGCCCATGAAGGCCGATCCAAATCATTCAGACATTCCTTCCGAGTTCGATGCACTCAAGAATAGGAAGGCCGGCGGTTTCTTCGAAGGATTGGCGCAGGACCTCACCTTCGCGCTGCGCCAACTGCGCCGCAGCCCGGGATTCGCCGCAGTAGCCGTCCTCACTCTCGCGCTTGGCATCGGTGCGAATACTGCCATCCTTACGCTAATCAACACCGTCATGCTGACGCGCCTGCCGGTCGGCCATCCGGAAGAACTCGTGCTGCTCCATTGGGTTTCACATTCGCAAGGACCCTACGTTTGGAACAGCTCCAGCTCCTACGGTGGGTGCGACACGTACGACCCCGGCTCCGGCAATTCAAACTGTTCTTTCTCATTTCCTGATTTCGATAACTTCCGCTCGCACGCGCATTCATTCCAGGGAATGGCCGCTTTTGGTGGCGGAATTGGCGTGCAAGTGGACATGAACGGCCAGGCAACGCGCGCGAACGGCCAATACGTGAGCGGCGAATATTTCTCCGTGCTGGAGGTCCGCCCGGCTTATGGCCGAGGCCTGGCGCCCGCCGATGACGTGCCGGGCGCGGTTCCAACAGTCGTGCTCGATTTCAATTATTGGCAGAAGCAATTCAATGGCGACCCGAAAGTGGTTGGAGGCAGCATCTTATTCAACAGCGTCCCTTTTACGATCGCCGGGATTGCGCCTGCGGAGTTCTATGGCATTTCGCCGGGGGGGCGACCCAACTTCTGGATCCCCTTGCACACAAGAGACCGGCTCGGCACCAAGTCCGATCCGAAGCGATATGAAGCGCGAACCATCTGGCTCTACATCGTTGGAAGGCTGAAACCTGGAGTTAGCCCTGAATCGGCGCGTGCGGAGACCGAAGTGATGTACCGCAGATCGCTCGCGAATGTAGCATCCGCTGCAGCAAAGGCTCCCACAAAATACGAAAAAGAACACTCGGTAAAATCCTTCGACACCGACCTTTCAATTGCACTGACCAGCGCTGAACGCGGCCTTGCAAATCTGCGCCAGAGATATTCGACGCAGCTGTTTGTTCTGATGGCGGCCGCAGGGCTTGTGCTCCTGATCGCCTGCGCCAATATTGCAAACCTGTTATTGGCGCGCGCAGCAGCACGGCGAAAAGAGATCGCCGTACGGCTCGCGATCGGTGCGAGCCGCTGGCGATTGTTGCGGCAATTGCTTACGGAAAGCCTGCTTCTCGCGTTCCTTGGTTGCGCTGCCGGTCTCTTGGTTTCTTACTGGGCGAGCCGAGGCTTGGTGCTGGTAATTTTCTCCGCCCGCGCAAGCGCAGCGTTTATGGCAATGTTTCGGCCGAATTTCGTCGTCTTTGGATATGCGGTGGCGATGGCGACATTTGCATCAATTCTTTTCGGGCTAATCCCCGCTCTCACAAGCACGCGCGTCTCGCCCGGCGCCACTTTGAAGGCAGCCGGAGGCGCCGGAAGCGGAGCGCCATCGGAAAGCCGCAACCGTCTTGGACGCGCACTCGTTGCGGTAGAAATGGCGCTGGCCCTCGTACTGGTGATCGGCGCGGGACTCTTCTTGCGCACACTCGTCACCCTGGAAACGCTTGATCCCGGATTCCGCACAGACCACCTGCTTACTTTCTCCATTTCACCCTCGTCGGCGAAAATTCCCGATGAGAAGGCTCCGGCGCTTGGCCAGGAACTCCAGCGCCGCCTGGCCGCACTGCCCGGAGTGGAGAGCGTCACATGGTCGGGCGACTTGTTGCTCTCCGGAAATCTCTGGACCACGGACGCAAAAATTCAGGAGCATCCCGAAGCGGGCGAGTTGGAAACGCAGGAGATGAGCATCGGGCCTCGTTACTTTGAAACACTGAAGATTCCTTTGCTCACTGGAAGAACCATTTCTGTTGAGGACTGCCGCAAGAATTTTCCCGGCATTTGGGTGAACCATGCATTCGCAACTAAATTCCTGAAAAACGCGAACCCTGTGGGACTGCACATCTTGCAGGATGACAAACCGCTCGAAATCATGGGAATGGTCGGCGACGTGAAATATCAAAGCGTCAGGGACGATTTCAGCCCGACGATATATAGCGTGATGCCGGGCGGAGACTCCGCCTTCCAAGTAAGGACCGCCTCGAATCCTCGGTCGCTGCAAAACGCGGTGAGAAAAATCGTCAGCGAAGTGGCGCCAAATATTCCTCTCGAGGACATGGGAACTTTACAGGAAGAGATCGACAGCAACTTGGCCTCGGAGAATTCCATGGCCCGGCTTTCCTCGGGGTTTGGATTTCTTGCGTTGCTATTGGCGGCCATCGGCATTTATGGCGTTCTCGCCTACTCCGTCTCGCGGCGCACGGGTGAGATCGCCATCCGAATGTCGCTCGGCGCGATGCCTGGAAATATTTTGGGCCTCATATTGAGGGAAGGCCTCGCGCCAACACTGATTGGCGCGGGCGTTGGGCTTGTCGTGTCCTGGGGAATTACTCGCCTCGTTGTGAAGTTTCTCTACGGCGTGAAACCTCTCGACTTGACGACGTTTTCCGTCGCCACGTTCGTTTTACTCCTGATCGCCGTGCTCGCATGTGTGATCCCCGCGCGGCGCGCCATGCGCGTTGCGCCGATGACGGCGCTGCGCTACGAATAGCCATCGCGCGCGATTCGCCCGGTACTAGACGTCACAGGACTTGTGGTACGCGCCCGCCAAGAAAGTCACAGAGTATTAATGTAATTAAACTTACTTTATGGCATATTCGCGCCGCATTAAAGTCGCGCGTCTTGCTCCTGCGAACAGCGGCGCGCGATTAGGCCGGATCCGCTCTATGAATCCGGCCTTTTTTTTAGCAGCCGGGCGCACCCACCGCATTCCGATTTCTGATATTCTCGGCGGCGTGCGCGATAGCGTTTTGAGTTTTTCATATATTATGCTCGTATCAGCCGGGGCCGCGGCTCTCACGGTAGGTGGAACCGCCAGGCGGCAATTAGCGCCAACAGCTCAGCAATCTCCTCTGCAGGCCGTACAGATGCCGACCGCCGCAGCTGCTTCTCTGAATGTTGTTGTTCTTGATCCAGCGCACGGTGGCACGGACGCAGGCGCGCGCGGCGCCTCTGGCATAAACGAGAGCGACGTCGTTCTCGATTTCGCACGCACAATCCGCGCCGCGCTCGAATCCAAAGGCCTTCGTGTGGTGCAGACGCGTAGCGGCGCCGACAATCCTTCCTTCGACGACCGTAGCGCCACTGCAAATGCACAACGCGGCGCAGTTTTTATCACGCTGCACGTTTCGTCTACCGGAACGCCCGGCCAGGTGCGCGTCTATTCGGAGCCGCTGCCCACCTCCGCACAGCCGCTTGCACCCGGAGAGCCCCCCGCGCCGATGAGTTTTCCGACACGCAATGCGCTGCTCTCTTGGGACCGCGCGCAGGAACCGTACGCCGCCGCAAGCCGTAAGCTCGCCGAACTTGTACAGTCCGCGCTGACGCAAAAGTTTTCCAGTTCTCCAGCGGCGCCGGAGTTCGCCCCGGTGCGCCAGTTGCGCACCGTCGGCGCGCCTGCCATTGCCGTTGAGGTTTCGAGCGTTTCCGTCAGCACCCGCGATCTGCTCTCACAAATGGCGCCAGGCTTGGCGGATGCCATAGCGCAAGCCATCGCATCGTTCCGGCCCATCTACGAGGCGGGCGCCCACTAATGCCACGCCACCTCAAGTTCGCAGCACTGGTGATGGGAGTCGCAGTCATCGCGGGCTTTTTTTACCTGCTGCATGTGCGGAGCCGGGCGCGTGAACTCGCCCGGATTCAGCAATCTGAAGAGCAAGCCCAGCTCAAGCTCACGCAATTTCCCATCACGACTCTCACGGACGCGAGGGTGAAGGCAAAGCTTTTCTGGACCTCGGCGTCGAACCCTGCATTGCTCGACTCCGCGGAAATCGAGCTGCCGCTCTCCGCCGATCCCATCCAGCGCTCGCGCCAACTCGTGGACGCGCTCATCCAATCGCCGCCCACCGCGCTTCAGCGCACGATACCTGCCGACACATCGCTCCTCGCGTTTTACCTTCTTGCCGACGGCACGGCCATCGCCGATTTTTCCGATGCGCTTTCAACCGGCACTCCTTCCGGCATCTTGAGCGAACAACTCGCCGTCAATTCCATCACACAAACTCTCGCTGCTTCTGTGCCGCAAATCCGCCGCCTGAAGATCCTTCTTCACGGACAAGAAGTGGACACACTTTCCGGCCATCTCGATCTGACTATTTTTTTCCCTGTGAATGCAGCGCCACCCGCCGTGCCGCCCGCTTCAATACCGCCGCCGGCCGCGCCCGGCGCGCAACCGCCCGCCAAACCAAATCAATAGCGTCGTGCTGCTCAGGTTGACAGCGCTTCCCCCGCCATTCAAACTCAACAAGTTGAAATCCGTCCATGGGGGAATTCTTGCGCACCGACGGCCGCACCGCCGACCAATTGCGTTCGGTCAAAATGACGCCGGACTACATCACGACCGCTGAGGGCAGCGTCCTCATCGAGGTAGGCAAAACGCGAGTTATCTGCACGGCGACGGTGGACGACGGCGTGCCAACTTTTTTGAAGGGCCAGGGCAAGGGCTGGGTCACCGGCGAATACGGAATGCTCCCGCGCGCAACCGACGTGCGCACCGCACGCGAGTCCATGCGCGGACGCCCCTCGGGACGCACGCTCGAAATCCAGCGGCTCATCGGCCGCGCGCTGCGCGCCGTGGTGGATCAGCAAAAACTTGGCGAGCGCACCGTCACGCTTGATTGCGACGTCATCCAAGCCGATGGCGGCACGCGCACCGCCTCCATCACCGGCGCGTTTACGGCGCTCGCGCTCGCGTTGCAGCGTCTCGTGACCGCGCGCATCCTAAAGGAACTGCCTCTGCGCGATTCCGTCGCGGCCACCAGCGTCGGAATCGTCAGCGAGGAAATGCTTCTTGATCTCGCCTATGACGAAGACTCCCGGGCGCAAGTGGACATGAACGTGGTCATGACCGGCGCGGGACGCTACGTCGAAATCCAATCCACGGCCGAGGGCCGCCCGTTCACCGGCGAGGAGATGCAGCGCCTGCTCGGCCTCGCGACGGAAGGCATCGCCAAACTCCGCGCGCAACAGGACGCGCTCTTGCGAATCAATTTCAGTGGCCGCTCCCGCTAAATTGTTGCTCGCTTCGTCGAATCACGGAAAGCTCGCCGAATATCAGGCGCTGGCTTCCGCGAGCGCGGCCGCTCGCCATGTCGAGCTGGCGCTTTTTCCAAACTTCGCTTCCCTTCCCGCGTTCGACGAATCCGCGCCGACCCTTGCCGAAAATTCCGCCGGGAAGGCACTGCACTACAGCAGGTTCGCCGATGAGCCCGTGCTCGCCGACGACTCAGGCCTCGTAGTACCCGTCCTGGGCGGCGCGCCCGGCGTCCATTCCGCCCGCTATGCGGGCCTCGGCGCGACCGACGGGGACAAGATTCGCAAGCTGCTCGCGGAAATGCGCTACAAAAAAAGTGACGCGCGCGCAGCAAGATTTGTGTGCGTTATCGCCGTTGCAAGGAGAGGCCGCGTCGTCGCCGTCGTTTCAGATTTTGCTTCTGGCGTCCTGCTCGAATCGCCGCGCGGCACAGCCGGCTTCGGCTATGACCCGATATTTCTCGTCCCTGAGTTGAACAAGACCTTCGCCGAATTAACGCGCGAGGAGAAGAACCGATTCAGCCATCGCGGCAAAGCCTTTCGCCGGCTGCTCGAGGCGTTGGCCACCAGCCCGGCTACTATGCGAGATTGAACGCTATGCTATATTTCCCAGCCTAATCCCATGAGAAAAAAAACGAAGAAGTCTCCGGCAAAATCGAAGCAGCGCAAAGCGGCGCTTGCAAAGCCAGCACCAAAAACAAAACAATCGTCGGGAAAAGTGAAGACTGACCCGAAGCGAGTCGCGGCCATCCTCGCAAAACTGGAGGAGGCCTACCCAGCGGCCACCTGCGAACTGAGGCACGAAAACCCTTTCCAGTTGCTCATCTCCACGATTCTTTCGGCGCAGTGCACCGACGTGCGCGTGAACGAAGTCGCGAAAACCCTTTACGTGAAATATCCGAAGCCGGAGGCGTTCGCATATGCAAACCCGCGCGAACTCGAACAGGACATCCGCCCCACCGGATTTTTCCGCAACAAGACAAAATCAATCATGGGCGCGAGCAAGAAGATCGTGGAGGAATTGGGCGGAAAAGTCCCGCAAACGATGGAGGAGTTGCTCACGCTCCCCGGTGTCGCGCGCAAAACGGCCAACGTTGTTCTCGGCACAGCGTTTGGAATCGCCTCAGGCGTTGTAGTGGATACGCACGTCATACGGCTTTCCAACCGGCTGGATCTTTCCCACAACTCCGACCCCAAAAAAATCGAACAGGACCTGATAGCCGTGATTCCGCAGGACAAATGGATAGTCTTTTCGCACCAACTTATCTGGCACGGACGCCGCGTCTGCCAGGCCCGCAAGCCGCGGTGCGCCGATTGCAACCTCGAAAGCTTGTGCCACTCAAAAGACAAGACGATCTAAGATCCAAGGCACGCCGGGGCTCACGCCACTTGCAAGTCCTGGTTCGCATTCGGAGAACACCACGCTTCTTTCCTACTTCTTGGTCAACGGGCCCATAAAGCTTCCTGCGGGCGGATTGAGTGTCCCGTCGCTCCCAATTGTCAAAACAAGCGGATTATTGTCTCCCTCGCACTTGAGCGTGACGGACTTGCTGTCCTCCACATATGTGCACGCCGTCTTCTGCCCACCCATAGTTAGATTCGCTTTCCCGCCGGACTGAAAATCAATTTGCAACAACCCGCCTGCGGTCTGGTATGTGTTCCCGCTCACCCCGCCGCATCCCACGATCGCCAGCACAGCGACGGCGACAATCCCGATCAATGCCTTCTGAAAATGTGTTTTCATTTCCATCTCCTTGTGTATGGTCCCGAATGAAATCTCCGACATTCAAGCGCGAGCCATCGCGCCAAAATTGGGCGTGAGCCTAACACAATCGTCCCTCTCTGTGTCGTGATTTTTCTTTACGAAACTGGCCGCTCGATCAACTCAATTCATTTGAGCAATCCGCCCGATCCTGAATTGGTTCCATTTCGGCAAGCTGAAACTTTGTGAACGCTTGCGCTTCGAGCTAATTCGGAAAGTGCGATAGAATGAAAACTCATTTATGTCGGGGCGTAGCGCAGCCTGGTAGCGCGCCTGCCTTGGGCGCAGGAGGTCTGGAGTTCGAATCTCCACGCCCCGACCAATTCTACAAACAGAATCAATGAGTTACGCCGCTACCGATTTCCCTGCCTGCTGCATATTGGTGCAAGTTGGGAACAGTTGGGAACAATACGTCGCCCAATCTTGAGACCGCATCGCGTTCGGACTCGGAAACAGGGTGCGTGTAAACATCCATTGTTGTTGCTGCGCTGGAGTGCCCCAATAGGGTTTGTTGAACCTTTATTGGAGTTCCCAGATCGTGAAGCAACGTGCTGTAGGTGTGGCGAAGCGTGTGCCAATCTATTCTACGCACTCCCGCCCGCCGACATGCAGAAGCCAGTTTCTTCTTTCGCAAATTGTCGGCTGATAGCGGGTCGCCATCAACCTTGGAGAACACTAACGCGCCAACCGATGTGTCCATGCTCCGCAAACGATGTGCATCGAGAGCTTGAACTACGGCAGGTGCGAGAGGCGCTTTCCTACGGCTAGCCTTGCTTTTCGGAGTACCGAAGACTCCCTTGTAACAGATTTCCTCGACCTCTAAAGTGCATCGGTCAAGATGAATTCTGCCCCAACGAAGACCAAGGATTTCTCCGATACGCAGACCAGCCAGGGTTGCGATTACCGTGATGGTTCTTTCCGGTTCATTCATCTTAGAGAGGAGCATGCGAATCTCCTCAATCGAAAGAGCCGTGTGTGGGCGCTTGAGCTTTCGTTCTGGCATCTCCACGCCCAAAACGGGGTTGTCCGCGACGTACCGCCATTGTTTGGCGGTGCCGAGAACCTTGCTGAGCAGGTGTCGCATGTGACTCGCTGTCTCCCATGCGTATCCCTGCTTCATCTTTTCGAGAACGAATCGTTGAACCTCGGGTGTAGTTATCTCCGTTATGCACTCCTCGCCAAAGCGAGGCAACAAATGTTTGCGCAACAGGAGTGAATAAATCTCCTGCGTTGCAAATTTCATTGTTGGAAGAACGAGCGGAATAAACTCGCCTTCCACAAACCGCCTAAAGGTGATGACAGACCGAGGAGCTAATCGGCCCGTGTTGAAAGGCCGCAGTCGATCCTCCAAGAGATTCTGGGCCTGACGCCGTGTAAGTTCCTTCACCGCTCCTAAGACTTCAGAACGGAGAAGTGTGCTCATGCCGCCATTCGAATTCAGCACTCGCTCTCTCCAGCGTGCGACCCATACCTTCGGGCGTTTACCTCGAACAAATAAACATCCAAGCTGATACCTGCGACGAGCCATTTTGTCCTTTCCGTTGGCTCGTCCAGTCTTTCGCGCATCGCGGTCTATTTTATCTTCAAATTCGAGCGTTTGTAAGCTCAACATGGCGACTCTCCTCTAACCATGCCTTTATGTCTCCGAGTCTGAAACGCCAGTACTTCCCGATTCTGAAACCGGGAATCCGATCCGCAGATCGCCGTCGAGTGCGCTCGTAAACCCATGAATTCGGAACTCGTAAAATCTCGGCAACATCTTCGACTGTTAGTAATTCTTCATCTGTTATGTGCATTGGAATGGCCCCATGAAGAATATTGTTCAACTGTCTTCGGACTTCTGAAATATGGAATTGAATTCAAAATCATCTGCGTCGGGATCGCATCTGCGAATTTCTAGGACTTCTGAGATAAATCGGCGTCCTGGTCGGCGTTCAATTTGTATGACGATGTTGAGTGAGTCTCCGATGTTGGTCTTGATGGCACGGTACGGTAATTCAATTCCGCTTTGGAGTACGCAGCTCGTGAATCGGGATAGTCCCTGCCTCGCGGAGTTGGCGTGGATTGTTGAGAGCGTTCCCGAATGGCCTGTGTTGAGGAGTTGAAGTAGATCAAACGCTTCCCCGCCTCGGATTTCACCGAGGATGATACGGTCGGGCCGGTGGCGAAGAGATGCTTTCAGTAGGTCCCGGATCGTTACTGCCGGTAGTGCGTTCTGCGCTTGTCGCGCTTCGAATCGCACAAGGTTCGGCTGGCGTAGCTGAATCTCTGCCGTGTCTTCGATAAGCAGGATTCGCTCGTCGTCTCCGATGAACTTTCCAAGGATGTTGAGTAGGGTCGTTTTTCCGGTTCCAGTTCCCCCGCTGATGAGGATGTTCTTTCGTCTTCGGACATATCCTTCAAGTTGCGTGGCGACATTTTCGTCGAGTGCGCCGCCTCGAATCAGGTCTTCAATATTGAAGCGGCGTGCGGTGAACTTACGGATTGTGAGTGTGACGCCTCCAAGACTACACGGCGGGATAACAGCGGCGACGCGGCTTCCGTCTGGCAGGCGCGAATCGAGAATGGGTTTCTCTTCTGAGATATCACTGCCGAGACGCCGAGCAATGTTCTTGACGGCGACCATGAGTGATTGTTCTGTGAGACAGATGCCTGGAACTTCTTCCAGTACGCCCGCTCGTTCGATGAAAACATGGCTTGAGCCGTTCACCATAATCTCGCTGACAGAATCGTCAAGAATGAAGGGTTCAAGCGGCCGGAGAAACGGAAGGATGGTTTCAAATCCGAGCATTAGAGTTCTCCGTCCGCGACCTGCCGGAAGTAGGACTTGTTGGGGTCGTTGTAGTAAGGCTTGAGGTAGCAGAGCGTCGGCGGCATTGGATTGAAGCCGTCGTACGCAATCGTGATGGACTCCGCATTCTTAAGTTCGGTGAATATCTTCGTATCGAATCGGTAGTCGATCTGGCTGTGATAGCTCTTCGAGGCGCTGATGTTGGCTTTGTCTGAGAGATTTCTCCCGGTGAGCCAACTGACGCGCGCATCGTGGCCGCTTTCCGAAATGTTGTAGCTGACTTTCAATTGGTCTTCGCGCCCGCATAAGTCGGCGGCGGCGCGGGCCGAGAATTCGTCCGAGAGCGCGAGGAATATCTTTGTGCGAAAGGTCTGGAGCAATGTTCGCCAAGCGTCACCGGGCAGAGACGATTTGAGCGAACTGATGCTCTGCGTTGCAACGATGGGGATACATTTCGGCTGCCGTGAAAGACTGAAGAACTTTTCATCCCCAGTGGGTTCGTTCTCGCCCACGGTCGCAAAGTGGTGGTACTCGTCGCATAGAAAGAATACTTGCCGGAAGTAAGTTTCGGGATGCGCCTCCATCTGCGGAACGCGATTCAGGACGGCGCGCTCGAAGTCGAGCTTCATCATCACGCCGAGGGCGCGAGCAAGGCCGGGGTTCATTCCAATGGGAAAATTCAAGGCGCAGACTGCGCCATTCTCGATGAGCCAACTGAAAGATGGAAGCGGCTTGCGGAACTCACGGCCAGCGTTGGTGACTCCCTCGTAGCTTTCCTTCGGCGGGCAAAAGGTACGCTTCACGTCCGGGTTGTCGTCAAAGAGTGAAAGAAATACAGAGATGCCTTCGACGATAGAGGTTCGGAGCTTCGGTTCGATTCTGCGCCAGTCGTTGTCAAACCAGCGCCTCACGGCTTCAAGCTGTTCAATCTTGCGAATCTCTTCCTTTGTTTTGTTCTGAAACCGATCACTACTGCATTCGACTCCGAGGGATTCGAGCGCATGGCGGAGTTTTTCGGATTCTGGTGCTTGGTAGTTTCGTCGCCCACTGTCGAGAACAAAGCCTAGTTCCTTGAGTTGCGCGATGTGCTTTGCATACACCTCGGGCGTGAGTGAGATTATGACGCCCTGTAAGAGCCGCTTTTCTGCTTCCTGAATTCTCCTTTCGACGAGGTCTGGCGATATGGCGCATTCGTAGACATCGAAGAGGGTGACGTAATCGTAGGCGACCTTGTGCAGAAGGATGATGAATTTCACTAGGTTCGTATAAGCCTGTTGCCAAAAGGGCTCTTTGCCTTTGCCAAAGAGATTGTTGAGAAGGGCCGCGATGCTGTAGGCAAGTGCGTAGGCGTCGAGGTCGTTGTGCAAGGGGTTGTAGCAATACTCGGAGTGGAGGCCGATCTCGATGTAGTCCTCGGCTCTGCCGTGGCGTTCGAGAATCCCTTTCACTTTGCGGCAGAAGTCGCCTTTCACTTCGAGCACCAATCCACCTATACGCTCCTTCTTGTCATCGGCTTTGAATGCGAGGATCTGCTCGGCGAAGGGGTACATACAGCAGCTCGTCTTCCCGGTCCCTATTGCGCCCAAGATTGCGATTCCTGTATAGAGGCCGCGTTCAGGGATAGTGAGCCAGCGCGGAGTTTCAGATGGCTCCGGCTTGCGCGGGTTGTGAACCTCGCCTACGACAATAAACAACTGCTCGCGCAGCCGAGGGTCGGGATAGAGCGGAAGATATGCCGGAGCGATGCGACGGTGGCCCTTAAGGGCAAAGATGTACAGACCGGAAAGCAGAATTGAAAAAGTGATGTATGGGGTGGTGAACAGCATGACGAGGTACGAATACTTGAGTCCGGCGAAGACTTCGGGCGTACGCAAAGCGATGAGCCGGAGAATGAGATTGTCATCAGGGAATGGAGCCTCGAAGAACAGAAGCGTTCCCGTGCCCATAGCGAGAAGGCACGCGATGAAGTTCTTCGAATGCAGCGCCCGTTGGATCATGACTTGGTTCCTGATGGGGTTGCCTGAATTCGCCCCGGCTTGTCGTCCACGCCGGATTTCTGAATTGGCTCGTGAGCGTCTTTCTGCGCTTTGAGCCAACGCTTGAACTCGTAGTCTTTTTTGAAAACGAGTTGAAGCGCTGAGGTAATGATGTGGTCAGAGGTGGTCTCAACGAATCGGCAGTAGGCTTGGAGGGTCTCGGTCAGCGGCTCTGGAACGTGAGCTTCTAACGTAACCATCTTTGGTGGCGCTGCTGGTTTTCTGATGATGGACATGGTCTTCTCCTTTGGCTTTAACGGTTTGCTCTTGAGGGACACGGGCAAGTGAATTGGAGAAAGGGCGGGAGCGATCCCACGGAGTTCTGGACGGCTGAAAAGCCGCCAGAGTGGGGTCGCTCCCGCCCTTTCCGCGTTTTTTCCCGTGTCCCGATTTGTGCTTTTGGTTCCCGCATCTCGTTCTCTTATCGTGGTTTAGGTACTTCATTGGCGGAAAACCGTGAGTAAAACCGTGAGTAAAACCGACTACCGGACGGTTTTCCGCTGATTTTTGAATTCTGATCGAATAGGAAGTAATTGCAGGGCAGCTCGTAAGTCTTGAATTGGATATTTCGGTGATGGCCTAGAAGACGTTCGGCTTCGCCTGCAATCTGTTTATCTCCGAAACTGCCCGCAATCCAATTTGCGTAAAGAGACTCAAACGCATCGCCAGCAAAGAGGGACTTCGCAAGATTCAAGAATTCAAGGTCGTCATTTGATAGAACCTCGTATCGTTTGGAGTCCCAAGCCGACCGCAGATGGAAGTACCTGACGGCTTGTGCGGGTTGAAGATGGGCAGGGGCTGCGACGAGATCACTGAAAGCTCGCTCTGCCGCGTGAAATGTTCTTGTGAGCGGACATGCATAGACGAATGCGAAGTGAGGCAGGTGTTTCAAGAATGCGGAGTAGCCTTCCAAATGAAGCCGGAATCCCTTCAAATTCTCGAATCCCGGATCAATAAACGTAAATGTTGGGACGAGCTTCTCTGAGGAGGCTGCCCGGTCGAAGAACATCGGGAACTTATCCACGAAGTAGCGCACCGTATCAGGACTTTGATTTGAGCCTTTGTAGATACGGCCCGGCATTTTTTTGCGATCTATGTGCAGGTTCTCTTCAAAATACCGGACCTTATCCGGCTCGCCTTCCAGGTAGTCGTAGTCGAGGTGCTCCAGAACAAAGTCGAGAATAGAGAGCCGCGTCTTGATGAATTCGAGCGAGTGCGTACGGCGGTTGCGAATATTCTCTTTCTGGATGGATTCGTAAATGGGTTTATAGGAAAGCTGATAGACACGGCCATTGTTCTGAAGCGCAATCTCCTTGAGATGTTCTTTCTCGGATGCCCTCTCGATGAAGGCGTGAACCGGCCTTCCCGGTTTGCATTCGAGCAGATTTCCAAACTGCCTCTGCGTGAAGTACCCGGAATGCACGGCGACGATATAAGGAAACGTCGCCTCAGATTCGGTGTAGCCGAACGTGCGGATCGCTGCGAGATGTTCACTCGAAATGTTCATAACGATAGGATTTCCGTCATGAGGTGGGGGTCTTGCAATGCCGCACGCACGCGACCGGCTTCGTCTGCCGGAGCGTATATGGAAAATCCTGCCTGGGCTTTTTCGGCTAGGTGATGGCCACGGTAGTCGCTCGTGGCCAACTCCAAATCCACGCGAGCTTGCTCGTCGTCTCGGTTTTCGTATTCGATGCGAACGTCGGGCAGGGGAATCTTGCCGTTCACGACCTTGAGCCCGTGCTCCTGAGCAATTTCCTGTGTACGATGTTCCTGTTCGTCCGGTGGAAGGGTCTTGAGCTTTGCGAGATCTCGGTAGAGGTCTTTTTTCAATTCGTAGTCGAGGACGACGCGAAGATTCTTTCCGCCGTCGCGTTCAATTCCCTCTGCGGCCTTTTGATAGAGACGGTAGAGAGCCGCGTCGTGCCGAGCTTCGCGGGGTTTCACGAAACCCTGATGAAAGGCTTGCTCTTTGTGGACTCCGTCACGCCTGTTGTGCTCGATAAAGTTCTTGCCGTTACTAGTAAGCGTGAGTAATTGCCCTGGATCACGTCCATGCAAAGTTCGCTTCTCAACGAGACCTTGAGCCGAGAGATTCCGTAAGTCTGGTAGTGCCCGTTCGCGATCCCCTTGGTACTTGAATTCAATAAGGTCTTCTGTGCGAATGGTTCTGAACTTTGCGATTTCGGTGAGGGACTCAACTTCAGACTCGCGCAGACGGTAGTTGTGCTCTCGATCCCGCTCAACGTGACGGTGGGCTGGGCGGCGATGCGTTTCTGAATTGTCTTGTGTCCGGTTTTGGGTCGGAGTCGGGGTTTCGTTTGAATCTTGCGGCCCGCGTGACGCTGTTCGGTTGGTAGAGTTTTCGGGTGACTCTGGGGCTGAGCGCGAAGAGACGCGTGCGTGTGCGTCATCGAAGTCGCGCCCGCGAGACATCTTAGTTGTCCTCCGCGTCGTCTCGGGGCGTGGGGATTTGGGCCTCGCCGATTCCGAACTGCTTATCGAGGTGTGACAGCTTCTTGCCGGTGTCCTTGAGAAAGAATTTGCGGTGAAGGGCGTAGGTCACGGCAAAGAGATTCGCGAAGAGCAATCCAAAGTAGGCGAAGATCAGTCCTGCGTATTGGTTGAGGAGGAGAGACTTGTATGGAACGAGAAATTTCAATTCGCCCATGAGGAAAAAGGCGATGGCGAGAATGATGGCCAGAGTGAAGAGCAATGCTGTTGCAACCATAAAAGTCTCACTTGAACGCCTGGTTTTCGATGAAGTAAGTCTGGCAAAGTTTTCCCAAAGGCAGCGTGGGTGTGGGGAGCGGGCGGGATGCCGTCAAGCACTGTAGGCCCACTCGCAGCGCGCCTGGTTTATCAGAGAGCAAGAACGACCGGCTGGGATGTGGCGTAACTTTGGAAGAATCCTGTAATTGGTGCGGCAGTATGGCGTGCGGAGGTTGGGCCGAAGTTGCCAGGCGACCGTCCGCGACTTTCTCGGTTGTGATTTGGATTCCGGTGCTCATTTGAATGCCTGGTCCTCGCGGAAGTAGGTGATGGTTAGACCGAGCGGGTTTATTGGGATGAGTTCGTTCGGGACTTGACTCTTGAATACGAAGACGAAGTTGGCGGTATAGAGGTCGCGCTTTAATTCGCTGTGGTCGGCGGGTGAGTAGTAGACCATGTAGAAATCCACGCGCGCCCGATACGGCGGGTTCTGCATTTCTTCGAGCGAGACCTTTTTCACTTCAATATCGATTTCCGGCGCTGCGGTATTCGTAATGAACTTCTTGATGATGTCGTCTTTGCGGTAGGCGTCGAGGATGCCGTCCGCAAGTTTACCGTCAAGGAAGTAGAGCGCCTTCGAGAAGTCGTCTTGGATTGTGTAGCGATTCTTCCGGTAGTAAAGGGTGCAGAACTGCGAGAGGAAATACTTCGCCTCCGCGTCCTGGGGTTTGTACTCGAAGTTGTGGTAGTTGATGGCTTCGGCGCGGCCCAAGTCGTCAATGCGAATCACAAGGGGCCGGAAGTTCTGGAAGGTTCGGATGGTGCGGAGGTCAATCAGACCAAGGCCGACAGCGACAAGCGAAACCAAAACGAGCGCAATCTTCAAATAGGTGTTCGTCACCATTGGATCGCCATACTGTTCGAGGTAGAGGCGCTTGGCGTCCTCAAAGCTGCGGTCGGCGCTCATGAGAAGAGCCCTCCGAGGATGGCCCCTCCCGCCGATCCGCCCGAGCTTCCGCTGAAGATCTGGTTTGTGAGGGCGGGAATCTTCAGGAGCGCATAAATGGCTGCGAGGAAGGTGATGAACAAGACCGGGAACTCGGAGAGTAGCTGGTCGGTCGAGATGTTTCCTTGTGGCTGTAAGCCGAGAATACCGAGAATCAAATTCGAGATGATGAAAACAACAGCGGCGGCGATGACCTGATAGAAAGCATATTGGATAAAACATTTGAACCAACCCCAGAACAGCCACTCAAGCTGCGGGACGATGAAAAAGGGAATGAAAATCGGTCCTACAAGGACACAGACAGCGGTGGCGATGAATCCATAAGCGATCACGACGATGGCGATGGCTTGTGCCGTGGCAAGCAGAATCATCACGACGACATAAAGGATGTCGCCCAGGAAGTCCGCGAAACCGGGCGAATCCATGCGCGCTTCAAAATCGGCGATTCTTTCGGTAACAGTCTGCAATTCGACCTGATTGATTTCGTTTGAAAGAAATTGTGCCTGGTCGGTGATGAGATTGTGAAAGCTCCTTCCGATACCCGGAATGGGCGTGCTGTAGAAATTGACCATCGCAAAACCAAAGCTGATGGTCAGAATGAGACTGGCGAAGTTGTCAAGGGGAAAGTGTTTGCCGCCAGCGGCGGAGAGCGCCGACTTGACGCCGTACCAGACGATCATGATGGTGGCAAACGCGCGAAACATGTTTTGTCCCATCGCGTCGAAGAAGCCGAGGTTTGACTGAAGGAGATTGTTAACAGCCTGAAAAATGAATTGGAGGTAGTCCATGATGCAAGCTCCTTCGACGCGTGGGATTTACAGTGTTGCGGTTACGGCATCCTGAAATTCTGGAGAGTGCTATTCAGTGTGCCGGACAGTTGGGACATATTGCTCGCCAGCGTAGCGCGGCGTGCAATGTCGGTGTTGATGACACTGGTGGCCGCATCGCGCTGTTGTTTGGCAAGAATGGTCTGCTGTTCAAGCAATGAGGCGAGAAGTTTGTTTGAGTCTTGCAGCGTGCGGAGACTGAGGACGCCCGCCGCGTTGATCTTGTTGAGGACAGAGACTTCTGTATTCAAGTCTGGGTCGGAAGACAACGAGTCCTGTTCGAGGTTGGCAATCTGGTTCTGAATGCTCTGCGAGTTGCCGCGAATCGAGCCGATAGTGGACATGGCGTTTGTGTTCGCACCGTCTGAAAGCTCCACCGTCGCGTATTGAGATCGCACGCGAGCGAGCTCGTTGGCATTCATGCCGGAGAGGTAATCGGGGTTGTAGGACTGAAGTTGGTTTGTCGCTTGTTGATAGCCCGTGCTAACCGTGGGGAATTGGCCGGAGTTGATGCCGTTCACCCACGATCCCGTGTTTCCGTAGGTGTCCAGCGCCGAAACATTTCGCCATTGCGAAAACATGGCTTGGTATCGAGCGGGCATGTTCTGGATGTTCTGGGCCATCCGCACGGCAAAGTTGTATTGGGCAACGAGTTGCGAATAGCTATTTTTGAGTTGAACGAGTTGCTGCTGGAGTTGGAGGTAGCGCAACACGGCGTTGTTGTAGTTGGTGGGATCGAAAACAATCCCGAATTGGGCGGACGCCGTGCCGGCACCAATTGTCAGCACCAGTAAACCGATGAGAAGTTTGCGTTTCATGGAATTACCTGCCTTTTCTGCCTTCACAAATCCGAAGGCATTTTGTGATTGTTGTAATCGGGCAATGTAAGGTCGCCCGAGAGGTAGACCTTGATGCGATGCCCCTCACGGATCGTGACGGTGGGGAGCACGTTCAAGAATTTGTCGAGAATCTGCGCGGAGGATTGAGCGGTGCTTTGGGCGAAACCCTGACGCATGAGGTCGCCGCTTGAGGTGACGAGTCCTCCGTTCGTTCCTGCTTGCGCAACGGCACCGATTGCGCCGATGGCGAGTGAAACACCAAAGATGCGGAGGTAGTGGTTGTTCACCTGATCTCGAAGTCCGGTGTCGCCGATCTGGTCGAGACCCTTGAACTGGTCGAGATTGACGGAGAATCCGTCCGGCATGAGAAGCCGGTGGAAAACAACGGCCAATCTTGTCTGGCCGGAGTTTTCTACCTTCTTCGTTTCACCAAGAATCTTGCTGCCAGCAGGAATGAGTAGGTGTTGGCGGTCGTGGGAATAAACGTCGGTGGTAAGAAGGCATTCAACTGGCCCGGCAAATTGCCCTTCGAGACGGTTGATGAGAACAGCTTCGAGGATGCTGCCTTCAAACAGGACGTATGTCTTTCCTGTCGCCTCGTTCTTCGTTCCAGTGGATGGGGCGACAGAGTGAGTCACCTCCTTCTGACCGCGTTGTTGTTCGTGGTCTTGGTTCGTGGCTGGTGGAGCGGACGTTTCGTGTTGTGCGGGAGGAGTGGGAACTTGCTGAACAGGTGCGACAGGAACCTGCGTGGGTGGCGGTTGAATGCTTCTAAGAAGTTCGGCGAATTGGGCTGCGTCGGGATTCGATGGAACTGGTGAATGACCACTCGATTGGTTTTGTGATTCTCTTTCGAGCTGCGCTAGTGGATTGCTTGCGCCGTTGTTCCGATAGCTGAGGGCAACATTCGAAGCAAACAGCGACAAGTAGGCGCGCTTCTTGCGCTCGGCTTGAATCGCGTCTTCCGGGCTTGGTTGCTGCGGCTGTCCGTTCGCAAAACCCGGTTGCGGCGGTTGCCCCGGTACGGGCTGCTGGCCTGTCGGTGATACTCCGAGAAGACGGGTTTGCTGCGTGAGGGCATTCTGCGCGACGAGTTGTTCGCGCTGAAGCTCCTGGATTCGGTTTTGCAGTTCCGCGATCTTGGTTTCGTTCACTTCTGCGGGTAACGGAACTTGTTGGATAGAGGAATTTGCTCTCGGTGTGGTTGGTGGCTTCTTGCCGCCTGTAAGCCACATGATGCCGACCATCAGAACGGCAAGCCCGATAATCAGCCACGATTGGACGTTTTTGGGTAGCAGGCCCGGAGGCTTCGGTGCTTTCTCTTGAATGGACTCATTCATGGCGGCTCCTTACTGCGCGGTGGCTAGTCTTTGAAACGTGAGCTTCTTCTTGCCAACGGCAAGGTATCCGTTGTCGATAACTTTCGGAGCGATGTAGACGCCGTTCTGAAGCTCGAAGTTAATGAGGTTCGGCTTGCCGTCCTTGACTTCGTAGAGGGTGGGTTTCTCGCGGGCCGCGCACTGAATGTAGGTGAAGGCGTCATCGTGGTAGATCGCCGAAACCAGGAATGGGTCTTGCGCGGCTTTTGACGAAAGCGAATAGTCGAAATGGAGTCGCGCTTGGTAGTCTGCGCGGAACTTGCTGATCTGCTCAGCAACCTGGGCTTGAGCTTCGCGGATTTGTTTATCGGTGTCTGAACGGAGAGTTTCGAGTTCCTTTTTATACGCCTCGGCCTCGCCAGCGCGGACATAGCCTTGCAAGGAAGTGTTGCCGGTGACACCGGAGCTCTCTTTGGGCTCAATGAAAAGTTTCAAATCAGGTTCGGCGTTCGCATCGTTGCTGATCTCAGTCAGCAAGAATGAATAGACGTGGCCCACGGCTGTAATGAGATTCAGGTTGCTGCGAATCCCGGCCTGGGCAGGGTGGATGTAGCAGAGATTGTGCGCCCCGTTGATGATCCAAAACTCTTTGTCACCTGTCGTGAAGTCCAGAATTTCCTCGTTCTCCGGCAGGACAATGAGCGTCGAGAATCGAAGTTTGGCGCGGACTGGAACGATGTCTTCCTTCGAATACTTCACTACACGCGCGCCATCGGCTGCGGTAACAGATGGCGCGTAACCGAGAGCGATGAGACAGAACGCGGCAACTGCGTACTTCAGGATGAAGCAAGAACGAAAACGGCTTGGATGGTTCATGGATTTGCTCCTAACGAGAGTGAGGTTTCTGGTCTTCACCAGTGAAAACTTGGACGACGCAATGCACTACAAAAATGAACGCGGTCCCGATTGCTGCAATTGCGAGAGGCAAGAATGTATAGAGCGATGTCACAGCTTGCCCCCTGCAAGGATTTCCAAACCCTTTTCGAATCCATAGGTCTCGAATGCTTCCTTCCGCTTGCGGTTGTCGTAGGGATCGTTCGTGTAGAGCCAATAGCTCTTTGCATCCACCGTGAGGTTCACGACCTTCGCAAGTTCCGGTGTCTTGATAAGGAATTGCTGTTTAGGGATGAGCGTCGGAATGATTTCGACTTCGCTGTCGTTCAGGTGGAATTGGCGGCGATAGAGATCGCGGTCCATGTCCGGGTTGGCGAGGAAAATCTTGGTCGCGCAGCTCTCGATGATGATTTCGAGGATATCCGAACGGCGTAGTTCGTCGAGTGATTGTGTAGAGAGGATCATCGCGGCATTGTGTTTGCGCCACGTCTTCAATGCTTCAACGATATATCGCTGGATGCTTGGGTTCTTGAGAAACACCCACGCCTCGTCAATGAAGAATGCTTTGAAGACGGGCGCAATCTGTCTGTCCGTAATGATTGCGTTCGCCCGATGCAGGATGTAAAAGAGCAAAGGTTGTAGAATTTCGGGATACTGGCTCATCCTCTGGAAGTCGAAGCACTGGAACTGCGAGAACGAAATAGTGTCTTCGGCGTTGTCGAAGAGGAATCCGAATTGACCACCGCGAGTCCATTTCGCGAGGCGATCTGAGAGTTCGTGTCCGAGAATGTTTGAAAGAACGCCGAGCGTCCGAAGCGATGGGTCTATCGAGTAAAGGTTTTCGATCTGCTGGTAAAGGTCGCGCTCGGTTGTGGGGGTAAGCTCAAGCGTCCCTGAGCCTTGCATCAAAACCTTCACGAACAGCGCGAGGAAATCGAGATTCTCCTTCGTTGGTGGAAGCGAAAACGGATTGATTTTGAAGTCGCCCGATTCAAGACCCACTCGCACGTAGGAGCCACCGAAGAGCTGGGTAAGATTTTCAAAGCTGCCGCCCAGATCGAAAATGAAAGTGTGCGGGGCATACTTCTGTAGGTTTGTGATGAGAAAGTTCAGGAGGAACGATTTTCCTGCGCCGGTTCTGCCCAAAATCATCGTGTGTGCTACGTCGCGATAGTGAAGGTTCAAAAAGTATGGCGTGTGATGATTGGTTTCGAGGACCGCAAGATATTCTTGCCGCAGATGTTGGTTGCGCCGCTCTCCGCAATGGAGCGTGAATAGGAATGAGAAGTCGGCATAATTCGTGTTGAGCAGAAACATATACCGCAAGTTGAACGCGTGATTTCCGGGCACAGCCGCCAGAAACGAATTCAGTAGGTTGTATTTCTCCTCATGGAGCTGCGCGTCGTGCACGCTGAACACTTTGTAAAACTCGGAGCACGCCCGTTCGACCTTTGCCAAGTCGAGGTCGTAGATGACAACGGTCAGCGAGAACACCCCGAAGTAATTTCCGTGAAGTTCGATCTCCTTAATGCCTTCGCCAAGTTCCCGCACTTGCGATTCTTTTGAGTCGTCGGTCAGGAATTCTTGTTGCGGGGCGTCGTTCATGTTCACCTGACTGAAGAACGAATGCTTTGTGTTGTGGAAATGGCGGCGCTTCGCCTGTATTGCGCGGCGTGTTTTCCCTGAGTCCTCTTTCTTCCATTCGGTGACAACGTAATAGTTGGCCTGAGCTTCGAACAGACGCTGGAAGATCAGTGGGAAACTCTGCGCGGAAGGTTCTTTGAGTGTGAGGACGCGGACGTAGTAGTCGTCCGCGCGAAGGTATCCGCGATGACATTCAATCTGTGACTCGGTGAGGTAGTAGTCCAAAAACGTATCGTGCTTGAGCCGTGCAAGGTCCAGTTTTGCAGGCGTGAAATTGAGCGTCTTCTTGAGAACGCGGAATGCTTCTTGCTTGTCGAGTACGCGGACAGGCAGAAAGTCGCTGACCTGAAGAATGAAGCTCTGCGTCTTCTGCCAAAGGTTCGTCTGCGCTTTGTTGAGTTCACCGTTCAAAACAAGGACTTGTTTGCCAGTCGAAAACTGGTTCCATAACTCCCTGATGGCTTTGCCTGGGTGTTTAGGAAATTCGCCCAAGGTGTTGCCGAGCGTTCGCGTGTAATGGAAGCCTTCGTATAGAACGACGTAGTAGATGGATAGCGAAAACAATGTGTCAGACTTGCTTGCGAGATAGTCGATCCGGCTCTGGATTGCGGCGTCTACTACTGGCTTGCCGTAGAGCTTAAATGGGATCGTTTCGTTATTTCGCTTGAAGAGGTACTGGTAGAGGCGATAGTTTTCATCGAAAAGCCGGAAAGCTGATTCGAGCCGTTTCGTTAGCCCGTCAACTGCTTCTACGTCGAGGCACTCATAGTCCACCCCGCGCACTTCAAGAATTAAACCGAGGTCTCCGGTCTTGGTCAGAAACACATGGTCGTCAATAAATCCGTAGAGGTTCACTTGCGCGTTGAGTGAGCCAGTCTCGGCGTAATTCTTGAAAATCCGCTGGAGTCTAAGCATGATTCACCCTGCGAATCGTGAACGGCGCAAACTTGGCCGGGTCGTATTGCGTTTTGAGTCTTGCGGCTGTGAGCAAGAGCTTCAGAATTTGCGGATCAGTTTTCGTTGCCCATCGCGCGAAGAAATAGAGCAACAAAAACATCAACAGACCGCCCGCCAAACTTCCAAGCAAGTTGAATGTTCCCGCACCGATGCACATCGCGAAAAAGAACAGTTTCCGCTCGGCCCCTAGAATGGTTAGGGGCCGGGAGAGTGAGCGATGTACAAGGTTGATTCGCCTGGTATTGGGCATGGAATTCTCCGCCTGATTAGCTTTCATTCAATCTCAGGGAAAGAGCCACGCGATGAAGTTCACGGCGGCGATGGCCATGCCGACGCCGAAAAGTACACCGGCCAGAACTCGCTTTGAGCCGCCCTCGCCAAACGCAAAAGTGAGTCCGGCTACCACAATGGCAACCAGTGACAGTCCACGCGCGATGGTGCTTGTGAATGCCTGCTGTAACACGTTGACGGCGTTTTCCCACGGTGAGTTCCCCGCTTGTGCGAATACCGGCGCGGCAAGAAGCAGACCAAAAGCTATAACTGCGACTTGCCGTGCCGTTGGCCGGAATCGAGTTGCCTTACGCAAAATGGTTTTCATGTCGGTTGTCCTCCTAAGAAGAGAAATGCGAGCGAAGAAATGAGAGGGAGTTCTTGCCAGACGCTGGAGCGGGGACAACTCTGCGAGGGCGAAGGAAGAACGCTGGGCTGGTTTGATTGCCTCAATGCTCATCGGGGCACACTTGGAGCACATGCTCCCTCCAGTAGGTTTAACCCTCGCGCCCGCTAGAGTGGTCATCGAGCGGCGCGCGATGCCCGGCGGCAATCCGTGTGGCTCCGGCGCCGCCGGGCTCGCGGGGAGGATCTGACGAGAACTCCCCTCACTTACATAGAGGCAAAAAATCGGGGAAATCTGACATCGAAATAAAATTTATTTTGTGTGGGTTGTTCTAGTCCTTCGGACTTGGCGCAGCGTGTTGCTGTAGACGAGGTAACAGGGCGAGCAATGAAAGAGATGGCGAACGAGGGAGGATTTTCCGGCGAGAGGTTTCCGCGCGAGACGCGCGAGTGATTGTTCGGGAGGACAACCTCTTCGTTGAGGATTGGGATAATCCTTCAACAGGTGCTGCTTCAGAAGATGCAGAAGAGCTTTCTCGGAAGGGGGATTCACTCCCTTGTTCTTGTTCGACTTGCTTGCCTGTGGCAAGGGCTGATGCCCTCCTCAAGCGACTCGCCCTCTCCCCCGAAGTATGTCTCGAAGATGCTGGATCGCCCTACTGTACCTTTGCGTCGCCAATGGTATCGGAATACCGAGATCGCGCTCGATTTCCCTCCATGAAAAACCTTCGAGTCGGTGGAGGATGATTTCCTGGGTCACTCTATCACATCTCCGCAGGAGTTCTTTCGTCAAGACAAGCAAGTCTGGGTCATCGCTTTCGCGAACGGTCTTGGACGCGGGGGCACTTGCATCCGTTGATGGTTCAACGAGGATTTCCGTCCTTCTCTCTCGGCCAATGCGCCGCAGAAAAGCCCGGAAGAGATAACCGCGCATGTCGTGGACGCTAGGCGATCCCGAGGCCGACTTTTCTTTCAAGGCGTGGGTGACCGTGGCAGCGGCCTCTTCAAATAGATTCATCGCCAATGCAGGATCTCCAAGAAGTTTCTCGGCGTAAAGAAGTGCGCGGGGAGCAATCTCAGTTGCAACGGACAAGACTGTGGGATCAATAGTTCTGCCGAGTCTGTCTACTGAATTCAGCAGAAATGCGAAGGGCCGGTATCGCTTTACGTCTGGCCGCATGGGTTCGCCCTACCGAGCGACGCTGCTAGCCTTGCTGTGCATATGGATGCGTAATCGGGTGTGAAGGGTTTCCTTCGGAGGAACGTGACGCGAGTAACAGTACCCGGTGGAATCGAGTGTTAGTCGCGATGGTTTTTCGGATCGGCGTTCATTTCCGCCATAAGAAGCAAAAGGGGCATCGGCTGTCGCCGATGCCCCTGGCGTGAGCGGCGTTCAGAAGGGAGCGTCTCCGGCTTCTGCCTCGGACGGCAGAGCCTCTGCCGTCTGCGCGGGTTTCACGCGGTTCAGTTTACGAATTGATTGCGCTTTGACTTGCCAGAACGTGATCTGCACTGAGGCCGCGTTCTTGCCTTTGCCGATCTTCTTATCGTACACGCTGCTTACGAGCGTGCCTTCGATGTAGATGTGATCGCCCTTCTTCAGCTTCGCCGCAACATATTCGCCCAAGCCATTCCAGGCGATGATGCGGTGCCACTCGGTCTTCGAGTGCCATTCCTCGTCAGCGCCCTTCCAGGCGCGCTTGGTTGCGAGTGAAAAGACGGTGTATTTGCGTTGCGATTGCTTCGCGGTCTTTGCCTCCGGGTTCTTGCCGAGATAGCCGATGAGATGAACTCTGTTTTGATACATTTTGTTTCTCCGTTTCTGCCCTTGTAATTGGGGCACCTCGGAGCGAGCGGATTCTGCTCCCAAGGCGAGCGTCTGCTTTTTGGGAGGGACACAAGAAATCTTCATCGCTGTTTCGGAAGATTTGTTGGGAGGAACCGGAAAAGCAGAAGACGCGAAGTCCGCCGGGCGCAGGAATTATCCCGAAGCAGTGCCCAATGGAAAGGCTAGAAACGAAGAAATGGACCGAAACAGATTCTCTCAGCGAGACCGAGACTAAAAGGGACAAAGGAGCGCGAGAAGTTGTTCCTACATCGGGATTAACGCCAAAACGTCTTCAGTCTGCCTCGAGTCCTTGCTCTGAGATCCGCGTCAATTGCAGCAATTCTTCAAGCATGGCATGTAATTGGTGAGGAGGAGGCATGTAAGTTTTCTGTCCGTCGTCAACTAGCGCGGTATATCTCAACGCGTGGTGCTGATGCTGCGAATGCAGGCCGCCTATCAGGCCGACGGTAAGAGGAGTTACTGCCGCCCCTCTCTTTTGCAATTCTTCCAGAAGCGAGCCGAGATTGTGCCGATAGTCAAACTTCTTCAATTTTATTTCCGTGAAACCTCTCTTCAATAGTGCCGCCTTGAGTAACAATTCCGCAGCATGAGAGACGAGAAAATAGAAAGGGATGGCTGTAACTTTCGCAGGAGTGCCGTCAGACTTAGTCTCAAGCGACGCGCTCAATACTTTCGCACTCATCCAAAAGTTCACTCCAGTCATTCGATAAACACTGGCGAGGTAAATATCGTCGGACACAGCTAATCCTCGGGTGTATGGCTTCGGTTCGCCACTACTGATCCTCGGCTTCACTTTACCCTTCTACTTGCCAGCTTCGGACTCTGGAACTGTCGATTCTGATGATGAGTTCTCAATCAGCGCGACTTCCTGTTCGGTAAGTCCATAGTGTTGATAAACGAGCTGGTCGATCTGGCGATCAGTAGCCTCGATCTGCCGTTGAAGAATGGCCGTCTCCGGTACTGACTTCGCTGTGACAAGCTGCCTATGTAATCCGAGTATCGAATCAACCATTGTCACCATGCGATCGTGGCGCGATTTTTCAACGGGATCTTCAAAGTTAATTGTTTTTATTGGAAGCGTTTCCACATACTGCTTGGTGCAAGTAATCCAGCCGCCGCGAAAAACATTGCTGATGGAGCGAAGTCGCCAGAATAGAAGCCGCGAATTCAATAATCCCAAAACGTAATTTGGCGAAAGTCCGCAAGATGGGCTTACTGTGACACTGAAACCGCCGCTTGCCATCAAACAAAAGACCCGCTTAGTTTGCGGCAGTCGACAAAACGATCCTTTCTCAGCTAATAGCGGTACAAAGAAGTGTGCCTCGTCGTGAACCTCGAGATTGCGCGGAGCACTAAAACCGTACCACGTCGCAAACTGTTTGCGGCGGTCCAGTTCCTTCTTCCGAGTGTGCAGATAGTTGTAAGCCTTCGGGAAGTTCCGTTTCATGACGGCTTCGGGTTTAATCTCATACCCCAAATCGGTAACATCGTAAGGAAATATGATTGATTCGCCCGAATGTGGAGCGAATCGATACCGCCCAAAGTCGGTCGCGTAAATTGGAGTTCTTAAAATATCGCTTTCGAGATTGACGGCCTGTCCATTCCTCGTTAAAAGATTTTTTCCGCGGTGGGTAAGCATGAATACATCATCAATCCCCGAACTTGAGCCGCGCGCAATTCTCGCCGGTAATTGTCCTAAAGGAATTGACCCGAGGCAGATCTTTTTTGAGACCGAATCCTCCTGCTTCCCAGAAAATAACCATGAATCGGCTGTGAGGCTTTTACTTTCAAACGAGGTGCCTTTTACATCTCCAGTAGCAAGAATGAGCGGCGAATCAACTTTTGCGTATGTCCCCGCCATCACTGGCGCACGGGATAGAAATAAGAGACAGGTATAATTGCTGGCTCCTTCGAAAACCTGCGCCTGTCCGAAGTCCACAACTTTGCGAAGTGATCGCGCCCGACTGATAATCCCACGCAGGGCCGCGCCATAGTCTGTCGCAAAAAACTTACTGGGTAGAATGAAACCCAATTGCCCTTTTGGAGTCAGCAACTGCAACCCCCGCTCCACAAAAACAACGTAGATGTCGTAATTGCCCGTCTTCCCGGCTTGGAATGAGTTCTTGTAGATTTCGACTTCCAACGGTGCCCATTCCTTCATTGTCTGAATGCGAATGTATGGGGGATTGCCAATGATGCAGTCAAATCCTCCGGCCTTCGTTGCGGCGGGAAAAGCCTGCTTCCAATCGAAGGCGTTGACTCGTTTCATTTCGTCTGAATCCGGAAACATCTTGCCCGCGAAATAGTCCGGCCCGATCAGGGAATTGCCACACCGGATGTTTTGCGCCAGGTTGGGCAACGCTCGGTCGCCGAAGGCAAGCTGACTCAACGAAAGACTTTGGTCTGTCTCACCTTCAAGCACTTTTAACAGTAATGAAAGCTTGGTGACTTCAACTGCCTGTGGGTCAATGTCCACGCCGAAGATATGTGTGGTTAGGATTCGTTTCTTTTCTTCAATAGTTAACCGCCAATGACCGTTGCGAGCGTCCTTATAAACGGATTTGCTGAATTTTTCCGGCTTATTTTCCGAGTACCAGTTTAAGTGGTAGTCTAGAATGCGATGGTACGCGCCCAAAAGAAATGAGCCGCTTCCGCAAGCCATGTCTAAGACGCGAAAGGTCGGTTTATCTTTGGAACCAGCAAGTTGTGCGGGACTCTGGTCTTCAATCTGCTGTCCTACGGTGTGGTTGACGATGTACTCAACGATGTAGGCAGGGGTATAGTAGACCCCTCCCGCCTTGCGTACGTCGGGCTTTTCCTCAAGCTTGGCTTGGTGTCCAGCCGTGAGCCGAATCACCTTACCTAAGAACCGCTCATAAACAGTTCCGAGAAGTTCGACGGGCATGACGCCGAACTGGTACGGCGAGCCGTGAGCGAAATAGAGACTTTGGAGTATCGGCCTGAATACTTTGTCGTCTACCACTAGCTTCGGAGTTATCCGGTCAGGCTCGTCGGAGATCCCGCTTTCTTTCTGGAAATGGAATAAGCCGGAATTGTATTTCTCGTCGGCCCGGCGGGATAAATCGTGCATGAATCGCAAATAAATGTCTGGGCGCTCGCACAGCTTCAGAAGCTGCTCGTATGGTTCCAGTCCGCGGTCTTCCGCCATGCGGAGGAACACAACGCGGTCAATCGTCAATTGAACGGCTGCGTTCAGGTCATCCAGAGAAATATTCTTATTCCGCAGAGCGATATTGCTGGCAAGCGCGAGCCGCCAGCCTTCCATTTCCTTGAGGAATTCCTCGTCTACTTCCGAAGTTCCGCGCTTTCGTTTTGAAGCGGCATACTGATCGAACGCGCCCGACCAAACGGCCTCGCGTGAAAATAAATCCCACAATTCGCGCCAACGGTCGGGATATTCCTTGAATCGAAGATACTGGATGCGTGCATGGCTGGCCTTCTCAGTCGGGCTGGGCCGCATTGTGCAATCGTAAATCGCGAGTTCTTCAAAATCGGTGAGAACAGAGACCGGGAGTTTGGCGCTCCATCCGTACCGGCGAAGCTGAAACGCTGGGGCGGGGTCGGAACCAATATTTACGCCGCACTTTTTGGCTTCGGCATAAAACTTAGGCATCGTGCCGACACGGAATGTGTAGTCTGGAGCTTTTTGCTGTCCCTCAACATCCAGGCTATCTTCGGGAATCACTTCGCGATATTGAGGCGCGATCATCGCCGTGTTGCCAACGTCCCAGCCGAGAGCTTCAAAGAGAGGGTCGATCAGGGATTGGCGGACGTGGGCCTCTTTGACGCCGGAAGCGAGGAATGCTTGACGGTTGGTTGTGAAGTACCGGCATAGCTTCGCAATTTCCTCTTTGCCGGATTCAAATTTTTTAGCCGGAGACGCGTCCATGCGACGATGATTCTAACCCGGTATTGCGAGAATTAGGACATCGCCGTTTCCTCAACCGCTTAGCAATACGCCACTGTGTCACTGCTTAGTGAGGTGTGAACGCACGAAAGCGATTTCTTGAGCCAAATCTTTCATTTTAGGATTCTCAACCCCGTTCTTGAGGGGAATCGTAACGTAGTCATATACGGACTTACCCGTTACCAGATCAACCTTTACAATTCCTCGAACTGCATTTATCGCTTTTATCCCCGCCGAGAGGTTTGGACCGACATAGAGAGAGTATGTAAGCCCCGGCACGTAGAACCACAGTCGTCCGCACGCCTGAAGATTGGCCGTCGTGACTGGCTGCATCGCTTGTAATACTTTCTTGTACGGCCAAATATCAATCGTCAGAATTACATTGCTTGGAAAGGGACCAATCCCAAGTATGAATTCCCGCATCTGCGTTTCATATTCGGCCAGATCAACCGTAGGCGCTTCTTGCCCTGTGCTCGTTTTCCAACAATGTACGGCTCCCCTCCAGAAGACGCTAATTCCGAAATACACGAGCTTCTTTACGTCAAAAGCTTTTGTTACGGAAACATCGTAGACGTTGCAGTCATTCCCTATAATCACCGGATTTAACGGTGCGAGTGCATCTTGTAATGGGAAGGGCGCATCATAGCCTTTCGGAATGTTTGCTAAGACCCATTTCTCGCCGTTCTTGTTCAACAAGTCTTCGCACTTCTGACAGAATACGTAACCCCGGTATTGGTCAGAAATTTGTCTCAATCCCCCCCTTCCATCCATCACAGGGTTTGGATTCTTCAACTGCCTTGCTGCCAAGAATGCATAAATGCGTTTCGGCATGTAGTGGCTATCGCAAAGTAGTTTCACTTCGCCACACAACTTGCACTTACCTGTCGGTCTTTGTTTCGCCATTCAGTCTCATTTCATCATTCCACTCTTAGTCTGCGCTCCACCCAATATCAATGTTCGATACTCGAACGCCGCAATTGATTTCCTCATCTTGTTTTTCTTGTAGCCGCGTGAAGGTTTCGTCTGGATCGCTAGCCAGCAAATTGAAGAATGATTGCCTTAAGTGCCTTAAGCCTAAATAAGTTGATGTCCTCCGTATGTGCTACGGAACCTTTTCGTTTGTTGTATTTGGGGAGTTCGTAATGGAGGTCTCTGAATGTTGCGAGCAGGGCCGACTCAAGGTGCTCCCAGGTTTTCATCGCTTTGCGACCTTTGGAAGTTGCGATATGTACCCTAATCTCTTTTACGCCTCGCAATTCGCTAAACGCCTCGCTCGCTTTTTGTATCGCCGATGTCGCTGGTCTGTTCCCGCCCTTGCCCGTCGTGCCTATATAAATGACATGAGACTTTCGACCACTTTTGTATTTGAAGGCCTTATTGGCCGCGAGGACATAGACCATCCTCCTCGTCCATCGCTTGCTTCGACGGACTGTAAGTAGGGATTCCTTTGTACACCTGATTTTTAGAGTACGCATTTGTTCAGTCTATAAAATGTTGATTGCTGATAATAGTACCGTGAACGCCAGAGTCCAGACAAAGAATTTCAATTGACCGCCGCGCTCTAGGCCGGCGGCGCGGAGGTTTCCTCCGCGCCGATTGCATTGAGAATTCGAGTGGCAGTTTGCTGGATGTGTTCCAAGCTTTCTGCCAGAAGTTTGGCATCACCGTCGTAGAGTTGGATGTAATCTTGCGCTGCCGAGCCAGTCTCAAGGCCAATTGCGCTGCACACGACGAATGAAACCGCCTCCGCTTCGGTTTCACGCACTCGCTTCGTTGTCTGTGCTCGGCGCTGGTCACGATGCAGCATCTCGTGCGCCAGTTCGTGTGCGAGCGTCGCGAAGTCTTCAGCTGCGGACTGGCCGGGCAGCAACGTAATCTTGCCGCCTGCCGACGTGCCACGCGCCGGAGCGATGTCCTCTGAGTATTCGAGAACGATGCCTTGCTCAGTGACGACTTTTCCTAGCCGCTCACGATATTCACTCGGATTGCCATTGACGCTATTGAGTCGAGGAAGTTCCTCACCATCCGTTTGGCTGATGTCGAACACGTACGCTGCGCGGAAGCCGACTGGCGTTGACGATTCATCCCTTTCGGGCTGTTCACTGATTGAATTCTTTGCTCGAGCGATTGGAGCGAGAATCATGATGCCTTGCTCACCTTTCTTTACGAAGCGTCCAAGTGTGCGCCACGCGTGAAAGCCAGCGACGTGCGTAGCGGTTGGCTTCTGCGTTGCGATAAGCATTACGTTTCGTAGACTGTAGCGGTGGAATCGGCCAATGGCCGCGAGGTAGTTCGTGAGTGTTTCGCTTTGGCCTCTTTCGAGGGCCTGACTGAGTTGGTCGATGGCTTTGTTTGCGATTTGTTTGGCTTGTTCGATTTTCATTTTCTGTTCTCCTGTTTCGGGGAGTTCTTGCTCCCTTCACAAAGGGCCGAGGGAGCAAGGACGCGAAACAGGAAACAGGAGCGGAGAGGTTGGCGCGTTCAGGTCGGAACGGGTCGCACACCGGAGTGACACAGGCTTATCGTGGCGCGAAGCGTGCTAGTGAAGACCGGAGGCGGGTGTCTTTCCCGTCGGGACGCGGCAATCTCGAAACGCGGATTTATCCCGAACAAGCCGGGCCAGGAGCAAGCAAGAACATCGAAGTGGGAGGCTGATGGGCAGAGCCACTCGGATAAGGTAGAGTTTCCGCGTTTGTGGCACACCTAAATTACATTACAAGGCCGTTTTCTTCCGGATGAGGCCCATTAACAGTTCTTCACGTCTTTCGAGAAATGCTTCAAATTGGTCCTTAAGAAGGGGTGATTCACTCCCTGTGGGCAATAAATGTGACCTGAATAATTCATCTGTCGGCTGTGGGCCGTGTTTCTGTCGTATCTCGCCGAAGTAATCAGAAGGAGCCCGCTTGCTCAAGCGGTGGTTGGTCGAGCGATCTATGTATGTTCGATTCAGAATACAATCACGCTGATTAGCCGGAATGTCCCTCTTATTTAGATATGCGCGCGGGAAAATGTGATGGTCATCGATTGGGTTCTTTTTGTCGGCGATCAATTGAGACGTAATTGGCCCTCGCTTCTGAAAATCAAGGGCTCCGTTTTGCAATATGAGCGCCATTACACCACGGTAGACCGCTCGTTGTTTTGGCCTGACGTTGCGAAGTCTAAGTGATTCAAGGGTGAACGTCATTACGGATTCTGGCTCCTGACCATCATTCATCCATGACTTCAGTTCTGAGAAGTCCTTTTCCGCCTGACTATTCGGAGCATTCTCGTATTTCTGGCCGAATACTGAGCACCAGAACCATCTAATCAGTTTAATCCTGTTAGCGCCTGATTCCGCCCCCTTTACATTCTGCTGAGAAGCCCAAACTGCCGCCATTGGAATCAAAATGGTCGTGTAAGGAATTAAGCCAGATACAAGAACACCGCACTCATCCCTAAGGATGCTCAAGATCGACGACAACCCGTTCACTGCTGTATTCCATCCCGCGCGAGCTTGCTCTACTTTCATATCGAGGATTGCGCTACGTTTGATAGATGGAGCTCGTGTGTGCCCTTCCTTATCGACTCCAGGTTCAAGGAGGCCAACAATTTGCAAAATATAATACGGGTCAATCTCATAGTCCTCAATGATGGGCTCATCGGATCGCGCCTCCTCCCAGAGTAGGCGGAGGTTCAAATCCTCGGCCCAAAATCTGGCAGTCAAAAGGTCGAAAACGCTGAGTTTTACACCAGTCCTGTTCAAAGTTTCGAAAATTGTACAGACCGCAGCACCAGTCGTGTCCTCATTCAGGGTCACCATTGGAAATTCGTACTCCTCTACGGGACGAATCCACTGATCGTGAAGACGACTGAGCCTCCCTTGGAGATCAAGCATCTGCGTCACGTCCTTACACCGCTCCCCGAGAATCTTATTCATCCAAGCACTGAAATTGCCGTCGCCAAATACCTTACTCAGCGGGAGCACGAGTCTTGCAGCTTGTTGTTGGATCGTTCCATAGGTGGCATTTCCGTCGTCCAATCGCATATAGAAAACGCAATCCTCTAAGTCCTTGCCGATCTCTAACGCGGCAAGATCCATATAGTAATAATGCTCCCCAACGCCATATAAGGCCTGATAGAGAGATGTGAGCCTTTGTTGTCCGTCAAGAATCAGATACGATGGTCTGGCATCCTTGACAAGTAACGGCGCACCCTCGACAGCTCTCGGCTGGAACAATAGCTGTGTACCATTCTTTATTCTCAAGAGAGATCCGGCAGGATAGTTGCTGACGACCGATTCGATCAGCTCCTCCGTCGCGAATGGGTCCCATACGAAGTCACGCTGAAAATCTGGCAAAGCCATCTCACGATTGTGAATCATCTCAAGGAGAAACTTTACTGGCTCTGAGGTTGGGTACGAATGTTTCACTGGGGTTTCCTTTCCCTACGACCAATTATCTTGACATCATAATTGAGTTCTAATAGTTATTTGTGATCAGGTTGCCATGAATCCGTTGTTTTTTCCAGGAGACGACCGATGGCTAGAAAAAAAGTTGGAATGAAGGTCAAGAGAATCGGTGCGAAAATCGATTTCCTTCGCATCGGGCCAAAGTGGACATCCATAAAGGTGAGTATCCCGACGAGCCGTTTGCAATTCCAAACCGCACGGGCAGTCCCAAAAAAGAAATAGCAATGTACTCCCAACAGGGGTTCGATAGACCGTAATAACTGGACAGGTCACTCAACGCTTGGCGTTGGCAATGCGAGAGTCCTCGTACATAATGCTTTGGTTGTCTAACGGAATTCGCTCGAAAATTGGCAAGCAAGAAAGATCCCGCCGCCGTCAAGCTTGGACGGAAGGGTGGGAGGGAGATCGCCAAGCGCGGACCTGAATACTTCAGGCAGTTACAGGCGAAGCGAAAGAAGCACAAGGGCGGTCGGCCTCCCAAGTCCAAGAAATCCCGCTGAAAGGCTCCTTGTAAAACAACGAGCGCTCGTTGTATAATTCAGCACAGTGCTGAGTGCTACATGATTATTGGTGACCGGATTCGCGCAATTCGTGAGCACAAACAGATCTGCCAGATAGACTTGGCAGTTCGGGCGGGTTTGCTGCGAGGCCACCTCTCTGATGTGGAGGATGGGAAGTCGGTTCCAGATGTCAGAACATTAGATCGAATCGCGGCAGCTCTCGAAGTCCCACTCCATAGGCTATTTTATGACGGCGACGAGCCACCGTCGCTTCCTAATCTTCCTAACCGGCGCACAGCGGATGACATCGTCAACCGTAAATAGCCCTTATTCGATGCACCTGCAAGGAGCAATATTGGAGCGACAACGAATGCACAGACGAGGTCTTGGAGTGAACTAGAAGTAAGCCAGCGTGCTACTTTGTGCGCGGTTTCTTAGTCTGGAACGTTTTGAGTCTTGTGCAGACAACTAATTGCGGTAGATTTTGCAGGGTGAAAACCTTTCCGTTTGTAGCGAGAAGTAATTTTTTCATGTCTTCTCGCCTTTGCTTGAAACCGCGTCCAGCGATGCAAGCGATAACCTCGTATCGAGGCCCTTGCGCGGGCGTCCGGTCGCGCATGCTGAGTGTGTGGAGATGTTGCACGCGTGTGACCTTGTCTCTCGCGGTTCCATCGTCCTCTGCAAGTTTGGCTTCGATGACGATTTGAGGATTGAATTCATCTGGAACAATGAAGTCGGGAGCCTGTTCAAAGCCTTGAACGCGCTCTGCCCTCTTCGTCTTACGAAAGCTTACACCGTGGAGATATAAGATTTGCTCGATAGCTGTTTCAAGGATGTCTCCGACAAGTTCGCTAACCGAATCGCGATGCCCGGCGAACGGTCTACCCAGAAAACGCTCATAGAGCAACATCGAATAAGGAACTCCAATATCGGCGAGAGGGGCAATGCTCGACAGTCCTGAATTCGTGTCGGCTTTTTGCAAGCGATGGATGAAACCTTCTTCGACGGCGTCAGGACCTTTCGTAAGCAATTCACACGCCGTCTCAACGAGTGCTCGAACGCGTTCACCGGTGACCCCACCCGGTTGCAGTGGAGTTTGCGGCTCAAGCCTGGCTTTGCGATCTATCGTTCTCGCCGCACCTTGAGTTATCAAAACGTTTGTGCGGGCAGTGGCGGCATCCGCCCATTCGGAAGGAGTAAATCCGAGCATGGCCCGGAGGACGATAATGGTGATTGGGTCGCTTTGAACAACTCCAATCACGGTCTCGAATGTGAAATTGCGGAAACTGTTAGTGGAGCGCTTTAATGCTTCATAGCCCCTTTCAAATGCTGGATATTCAACAAACCCAGGGCCTTTTGGCATCGTCATGAAGCCAGACTGCAGGGCCGAAAAGACTTCATCTACGTACCGATCAATATCCTTTTGAACTTCGCGAAAAGGAACTTCAAAAGGAAACGGCATGGCGTGCCTTTCCTGGTTCTCTTGGCGCGTCCGTGAATTCCTTTTGTGTTTGCGAGACGATAGGATTCGTTCCTACCTTTTCGATCACATCGCCGAGTTGTCCAAAAGTAGAAAGTTGCTGCGCAAAAAGTTCTAGTTTTTGTTTGATAGGCGCGTCCGTGTTCCAGTGATTCCGGAGAATCCAGATGGCCATTCGGGTCACATGCCCGAAAACGATGCACCGGATGTCTCCGAGCGTCGGCTTCACCCCACCAGCGCGAAGGTGATTCAGGTCAGTCGAAACGACACGAATTAGGTCCGCGGGCGTATCGAAAAGCGTTTTTCGAGTAGTCGCACCGGTCGATCTACAAACGAAAACGGTGTCAATTATAGAGGAACCTGTTCCGTGAATGTGGATCGAACCACCCATCTCGGCGGGACATGGGATTGAGGCCGAGCACACGAGTCCTGAATCAAGAATGGCAACACCTACAGCAAGATAGGCTTCAAGTTTGTTGTGGTGGTACGTGAAGACTAACGGTGCACCAGGCTTAAGCGCCCGAGCCATCTTGCAATAGACATTAGAAAGCCCGGACGCAAAATGGTCGATGCCCCGTCCTCGGGTTTCGTTAGCAGTCAATTCCTCAATGGCGCGCGTGGATTCGCGATCAAATCCCTCAGCCTCTTTGCCGACGAGACGGCGCAGCCAAACATAACAAAAATCCATGAGTTCGCCATACTGCACGTTGCCAAAATATGGTGGGTCTGTGAACACCGCATCTAAACTTGCCTCTGCAAGATTAAGGGACGTTGAACTACCACAGTGAATGCTAACTTTGCGCGTCGCCGCTCCGTTCAGGCTTTCTCCAATCCACTCTCCCTTCACAGGTATTTGTATGTTGGTGCCGCCATGCCTTCGAACTTCAAAGGGTTCATGGCAATAGCGTTTTGCCTTGGCATACTTGTCAATGATATTCGTCCAGCCGCCTGAGCCCACGTTGAGACGGTTGCCATTGACGATGCCGAGTAAGTTCGATTCGCACTGAATCAGGCCAACAGGAAACCCGTGAACGGAGAAAATATCCAGAGACTTCAATGCCATGCTGTCATAGCGACAAAGCATATTTTGATAGCGGAGCAGGTCGGAAAGATTCGTGGACAAAGCATGGCGAATTCGTTCATCCGCTACTTTAGAAATTATCCGCGCGCTGAGCTCCAAACCTAATAGCTGGCGGGAATTAAACATTTCCCGATAATACGCATAGCCCCAACGGTGCAAGCGATCTGTCTCGTCGCCAGGAAGGATGGGTTGGTCTGGTACGAACTGCGGAGTGAGAACCTTCAATCGCTGTTCTGCTAGTTGGAAACGCTCCAGATCCTTTGCGTCGGGCTTCTTAAAGAAACGCCCGTCGTGCCGGCTCTTCTTTGCGGCATTGTAATACTCGATGGCCACGAGACGATGACGCGGCGGACCGTTCTTGGGTTGAGGATATGTGTTGCGAGCGCCGCACTTGGGACATGCGCAAATGCCACGTTTGGCTGGGCCGTCAAGCGAAAGTATTGAAGTGCATGTCGCGCAGCTACCGGGATGGGTAGTGCTTGCAACTTCATTGAGTGCGCCGCAATCTCTGCAAATAAGTACGTTGCGGGGATGCCGCGAATCCTGCGACAGCATGAAACCGGGAAATAGTGGCATCGCCTCGCGACATGCTTCGCAATCGATTTCTTTGACCCAGATGAAGTATTTGACTGGTACGTCCTTATCGCCGTAGATGGGGCAGTCGGTTCGGTATAGCAGATCGAGGTCAGCTGCAAGTTCTTGTAGGAACAAATTGGCTTCGTGTTCGTAAGAAGGTACATCGAGGTACTCGATTTCCTGCTTTACAATCCAAGTGGCCATAGGATTGATGTCGAAACCCTGGACATCGCATCCAACCCGATTGGCCTCGATTAGAGGCGTTCCGCCTCCCATGAAGGGATCCGCAATGCGCTTGGACGGAAAGGCGTTTGTTTGGAAAAACGATTCTTTGATGTTTTGCGGTCCAAATTCGGAGAGTACAAGGGCTCGAAATAAAGTGCCTGGTCTGCGAGCAAACCACTTATGAACAGCAATAATGGGTCTGTAGTTCTGCTGAATTTGCTTTTCCCGCAGAGCTTGCTCTGCGACGAATGAAATGTCGAAATTCTTCTCTATAGTCATTGGTTAGGAATTTCGCAACGTAGGTTTCATGAGAACATACCCTCCCAATTCACGCAATGGACGATGAAGTGTTTCAGTCGGCACGGCCCAATGGCGATTGCAGTGTAGTAGAAAGAATCCTTCGCGAGGCCCATTGAGAGCATCCCCCTTTCTCGTTCTTCTAATCGGATTTGTTCTATCGATGTTCGTTCCAATACTTTACTGCCGCCTTAATTGTAATTTGCCTTTTTGCCTGACTCTGGCAGCGTTGCCACCAGGAATCCATACTACCCTGACTGTCGGGCGGCTCCGTGAGGAAAGCAGCGTTTGCTAGACATTCAAAAGCGTCTATTTCAGCCAGGTCGTGTTCTGTCACCGTGTATTTTCCGGCGATGGATAGCAGACACTTGAGCAGTAGTGGAAAGGCGATCCTTGCGAGAGATAGGTGTTCTAAAGGATGCCATGCTAGAGGCTGTCCAGTGTTCAGTTTTCCATGCGCAAAATCGCCACGAACACTATAAAACTCTCGCATCCATTCAAGACTTAGCGGCTTGGTTTTATCTGAGCACCGCGATGGCTTTCGAGTTGCGTCACTTATGGGAATTGGGTTGGTCGGAGCAAAGACGGCAGAAAACCTCATCGCGACATCTATGGCTTTCGAGTCGGCGGCGAGCAGGCGCTCGAAGGCGGAACACAACAAAGTCCATTCGACTTGATGCGTAATATTGTCTGCATCGGTGTTCGCCAGATTAAAACATGCGATTGAGTTCTGCCATCTCGACCATTCTTTGCTGTCCGCACCTTCTCTAAAAGCGACAACGGAATCTAGAAGTTGCTCGTCTAGGTTCACTTTTCCAAGCGGCTTTGCTTGGGATGGCATCGAAAATACTGTGTTGCCGATGGCGCGCATACTGTTAGTGGCACCGTCTCCCCGGCGCGAAACGATGACCACATGATTTGACCCAACAGTGAATCGTTGACCGTAAAGTATGAAGTTCGTAGCGTTACAATAATCTCCAAAACTGAAGTAGGTTCTTCGTGAAATGGCACTGAAGCAGGCAAGCTCTACTAGTTCCCGAGCAATTTCGTACTCTTCGCTAGGGAGTTCGGAGAACATAGGCCTTCCTTGATACTTCACGAGTGTTAATTCAGGATTCGGGCGACCTTCGAAGTCCCGATATGAACTTAGAATTGACAAAACCTGTGAGAGTTCAGTCGAGTCGTATTGGTCGTTTGTCGCCGCTCGGTCAAAAGGGATCAGGGAGATTTCGCCGACTTCATACTCCTTGTCAAGCGGACACCACGGCATGAAGTGAACTGCGCTCATAGAGATAATTCTACAACTGCCTTGGAGTCATCGGCCATACGCGATTGGAAGTAAGATGGATCATGCGGTGGAGTTCGGATCGAACACAATTAAATCAGCAATGTCATCGAGAGCGCCGATCTCAACAAACTGGGCATCAAGTTGAAGCGCAGGCCTACTGGGCAGCCAGGCAGCTCTCCATTCCTGCTGGTAGCTGTATCGAAAATTCTTTCGAAAAACGATGGGGGTCCCCGAACCTTTTTCTGTCATCGGATCAACATAAGTTACCGGCTGAAAGGACCAACCGCGCGCGCCGAGTGCGTCTTTGGTGGTCTGCATTAATCGGCTAAGAAAAACCTTGGGCTCTCGAATGAGCAGGCACGCATCAGCCTCAAAGTCTGCGAAGAGCCTTGGTTCATATGCTGCGGATAGACAGAAGACATAATAATCTTCTCTAGTTGTTTCGGTGATTTCGATTGATCCGCGAAAGTGTTCCTTCATTGGTTCGGAAGCGAATTCTGCATACGGTTCGAAATCCTCCGAAGTTGGATCGTGCACGTAAAAAGTGAAGGAAAGCTCATCATCGCGAACGGCTGGATTGTGAGCGTTGCCGAGATAATTGGAAGCTGGGGCAATGCGCAGGCGACCACTTCTGAAAGCACTATTCAAGTGTTCATTACGGCCGTATTTAGCGATGAAGGTTCCGGGAACCAAGCCGCGTTTTTCAGCGTCGTGGACTGCCCATGTGACCACGGCTGAATCAGGTCGTGGAATTCGCAAGCCCTCTGTAAATTGTTCGAAGCCATTTGGATAGTTACCGTGCCGTATCTCGCATTCTTCAATGAATTCGTTGAAACGCTTGCGGAAGTACCAGTGAGCGTTGAACTCCAGCGGTATGGGGCTAAGTTTGCCATTCTGGCCAATAGTCATCAGGTTCATGAACAAATCTCGGCCTCTCTGGAGAACGGCTTCGTCTGTGAGATCCTCCAAGTAACGTTTTGTTCTGTAATATCGTCGGATAGCAAAATCATTCGGAATCTGAACTCTTGGAGTGGAGTCCTTGAGTATTTGTAATACGTCATTTGCCATCGGAGATTTCATATCTGAAGCATGGTTCTCAAAAAGCAAGCCATTAACAGATTTAGAACCTGCATGTCATAATTTAGCCATGATTTTATCTCAATTAACCAGAACGAAGGAAGACGATTACGCCAAGATTCACACCTGTCAAGTGGGACGGTCTTCTCTTAGGTGCGCACTTCCGATAGTCTAAATCCTATGGAACTGAATCCTGCGGAACAAGCTGAATTGGATCGACTCCTGAAGATCGTTTCGGATCGCGTACAATCTTACGGAAACTCTATCCAAACATCCGTGTGCTTGAAAACAGCAGGAGGATGGTTGAACGCCCTGACCAAATTCGAATTCTCGCGTCGCGGGACGGAGTGCCCACCTGCTGTCACTCACGAATATCCTGGTGTTTCAATTATCAGAAAGTGTGGAAAGGCCTCGGACTTCGGCGCAGCCTTAGTTCGAGCCACAAAAGAAAACGTGATTGAAATGGGATTCCCCCTAGGAAATGCCACTTCCCAAGGAAGGATATCGACGGGCGGAAGGACGCGTTGGCAGCACTCAGAATGGTCTCAATGGCCTGCGGATGTATTTGTTTTTAGCCCCATGGGTGGCCAGAATTTTCCCACTGTCGGCTCTCTTACAGCACCGAACGAGCCGTACTACCCATCGCTCGAACAGGTCCTTTCGGAGTTTTTCAGAATTCGCAATCAAGGCTGGCTGAATTATTTTCAAGGTCAGAGTGTCGTCGTTCTTTCTGACTACAGGGCGCGAGTCTCCCGGTTAATGATTGGCCTTTCTCATCTAAGTATTGAGCTAGATAGTGGGACACTGATCCCTCCAGAACTACTGGTCAAGATCTATGCTGAAAAGCGCAACACCTGCCTAATTCAAGACTCTATTTGTCCAAGCAGCCAAATCGTTCAAGTTGATCTAGCAGATAAGCCGTCCTTTGTCGGCGTCGCAGTGCTGTGCAAAGAAACAGGAGAGATGCTTCACGAAAAGACATTTCGCGAAGGGATTCCCTTCCATGAGCCCGGTATCGAACTTGAAGCCGTAATCCCTGATGTCGAACAACTTCTTCTGACTGGGGAAAGCGAGACTATTGAGCTCAAAGAGATGTTGAATACGAAGAATTGGGAAAAACTCGCCAAGACCGCGGTCGCGTTTGCAAATACAAAGGGAGGGACAATCATATTTGGGGTTAACAATGACCATCGCGTTGTTGGATGTGAGACAAAGGGCATGGCGGATTGGATTACTGACATTTTGAGGGGTCGTTGCGATCCCCAACCTCATGTTGCGATGCGCATCGTTCAGTACGAAGGTAAGTCATTATTCCTTGTGGAAGTTGAGGAGTCGTCTTCTACCGTCCACACCGTAAAGGATCTTGGCCCATATATTCGAGCAAATGGGTCCAACCGGACGCCGACAAGTCATGAATTAACTCAGTTGTGCCAACGGCGTTTGGGTGTAGGTTTAGAATCGGCGGGCTTCTCCTTTAGTCATGGACTTCGGTGATCCGCACTTTATGCTTGAGCGCGAATGAGGAGGATGACGAGGACATTGAGCGGCGGTATTAGTTTGAAGTCGTTCAAGTCCCGTTCAACCGGAAGATTTCGGAACGGCGAGACCAACTGAACTGAGACTCAGGTTTGTAATTATCAGTACTACGCACTATATCGAGTCGAATCCAGTACGATAAATCGTGATTCTTTTTCAAATTAGAAAGAATATCAGTTGAGGCCTCTAGCAAAAACCCCGAAGAACGCGGCTCGTGACGTCGTCTGTTTTGGTCAAAAGCATCCTGCCAGGTAGTTGCTCGCACTACTACGAAACCGTTGAGGGAATTTCCGAGCCAGTCACCATACTGGGCTTCAAGGTTTAGTTCAGCAGCGAGCTCAGGCCTTAAGGCAGCAATATCGAGTCTGTGCCGGCCTCGAAACGTTTGCGTTGAACACTGGATAATGGGGACGACGGTGGAATTAGGGGATTTTGAATAAGCACCTTGAATGTGAGGAAGTTCAAAGCGGTATTGATTGCGGAACTCAAGAGCTGCGTCGTTGATGTCGTCTATCGTCGGAATGATCTGGCCACCTATTATCCCGACGAGGAGAACCTTCACCCGTGTTGATCGTGGATTATTGTGCGCGTGCTCTTTGTCTCCTCTTTGCTCAGTGTGTTCAAAGACTGTTTGCCACGCAGAATCACGCAGGAGCAACGCGTGTTTTAATGAGTCCCAATCCTGGAACGATAGAAAGTCGGCATCTGCCTGTGCAGCATCGATCCATTGAACAAATGTCGGTCGCGTCGCGGAATCTTGCGCGAGATCTGTCGGGTCCATCATCCTGACCATATCAGCTACTCTATCCGCGTCGTGACCGTCCAAAACGTGAGCTTGGTGAAATTCATGCAAGACAGTGTTAATGCTTTCGCGGACAGCGCCATCATATTTACCGCTGATTTCAAGTGCATCGAAATTGTCATTTATGTTGTGATCCCGATGCGTCTGAATTTCCTCGGCGAATCCGTCTGTTGGAACGGGATATTGCTCAGCCAGACGCGAATGTATGCGAGGGACGAAGTGATTAGTGGAAAAAACCCTCGCGAGTTGAGAAATCATCCATTTCGGGTAGCCGAGTGCGGGGACCTGCTGCGCACTGCTTAAACAGGGCCCGAGAGGGCGGATAAATTTCGGGGAGGCTGTGAGATTTTTTACTTGGTTTTGGAAAGCTGGCGCTAGAGCGGCTCGCGAATTGATCGTCGCGATAACCGCTTCTGATGTTGTGCGTCTGAGGTTGAAATGTGGTTCTTGTGACACCAGAGCAACCAAAAGCTCTGGCCATTTGGAGTCTTGCTCTACATTCGAAAGACCAACTGAAAAGAGCAGGAGTGCTATCAATTCCTTTTGGCCAAAAGCTAAACGTTTCCACTCGCCCAACAGAGTGTCGGTTCTAAGGTCTCCACATTTGATAAGGCGATAGAGAGCCCGCAAACTCAACAATCGGATGTCAACAACCGGATATTCCAACAACCAGATTAAATAATTCAAGATTTCTTGGCGAAGCGAGGCTTCGGTGACATCGGTAAACCAATTCATATTCATAGGGTCGTACGGGAGTCCGGAAGTAAGATCCCGGTTATAGTCGGCCCATAGGGTATAGACTTCATCGAAATCGACTCCAGAGAATTGGTGAGCAAACTTGAGGACACGATCCAGACGAAGAACAATCATTTGGGGGAAGCGCTGATGTTGAAGCATAAACGCCTTCAAAAGAAGATCGCGTCCTGAATGGGGGTCGAGCGAGAAAAGCTCAGAAACAATGTCGTCCGAAAGTGCTCTGTACTCGAAGAAAAGACTCGAATCCGATTGCCACGCTTCCAAAAGCAAATTCTTAGCGCGCTCGGCATCAAAACCTCGAACCCTTTTAGCAATTACCAACAGCCCGTTCGCACGGCACATGTCAGTAAGTCTCGCGCGGCAAAAATCGATCCAAGCATCCAGTTCATTTACTGAAGCTGTGGTAATCCAATTGGGCACAAGTTTCTCAAGAACGTTTTGATGAGGAGCGCGGGGACCGAAACTCACTGGTAGGCGCTCGAGCCAGCCAGTTATGTCAAATGAGGCGGCAAGATTCTTGGCAACAGAAGGCTGACCAAGTTGGCCCGCGATTGCCTTGTAAGTTTCTTCAATGAGAGATCGAAGCGCATCTTTGGTGTCAATTCGAGAAGATAACTCTCCACTTTGAAGTTTTTGCAACTGTTGATCCAGAATCCGATCCAAGTTGAATTTCTCGTCTTCAGTTAGGTCGCGACCGATATCTTTGGAAACGACCTCGACCCATTCAGGAAATACGCGCTGGATTTCGCGCCGACACGTATCCAGCACCTGTTCATTGGCCTGCTGATCGAGTAGCAAGTTGAGTGCTGGCATCCCTTTGACGGCTGCTTCGTTGAACACATTCGGACTAGGCGAGAAGAGACGGTCACTACGTACGTCAGTCGTGCGATCCGAAGGTTGCACGATTGAGAAAGTTCGGAAGTCGGAGATTACTTGATCCGGAGGATTGCCTGCGTCTATCCACAACTTCGCCCATTTGGCTAGTTGCTCGGGAGATTCTTTCTCGATAAGGAAAACACTTTTAGCATCGCGATAAATGAGTTCCGCTACCACGAAATCTTTGCGCTGGATTGCGGCTGTAAAAATAATCTCTCTGGCTGGACGCGTATAGTCATTATACTCGCCGTAGTTATCCCATAGCGCCATTGAGGAAACGAGAGCCCAGAGCCAATGCAATGGTGTGTCAGTACTTTTCGCGTATTCCTCGACAAGGGAAAGTATCGCTCGTTCACGATAAATCGAGTTGTCCTCATGTCGGAGCATTTTCATCGATAAACCGAAGGAAATCTGAGATGAAAAGGCAATCAAGTCTTCGATAGCAACTTGAGCCGTTTTGGAACGAGCTGCCCCTTCGAGGCGATGGGCCAACGTAAGTTGGTCTGCGATTCGTTGGCGTGTCGCTGCAGGATTCTTTTCGTGAGCGAGCGCCAGCGGCGCCAGAATTTCATTGAATTGATAGTCTTTGCGCCAACCAATTCCGCATCCTAAATCGAGCAATTCTCTCCAGAGGCGCGCAGCTTCCGCCGAAAACCCGCAACGTCCCCAAGCCCTGGCGGTTGAAAGAATCTCGGAGACAAGGACGGATGTTTCTTTGTCCTCTCGGGAAGACTTCTCTGCAATCGTGAGAAGCCGATGAACGATCTGTTCGGAAGAAGATTTGAGGTGGTCGCTCAGGGCAACCGAGAAACCTCGCGTGGCCGCCGCGTTTCTTGCAGCCCGCAGCCCGTTTTCTGATGTTTGCCACCATTGGCCGAGAGCGAAAAGATCTGCGTCAGCAAGCGCTTGGTTGGCGACGGTCCATACGTGCGCAAATAATCGCGGCGATTCCTGTTCGTACAAGCTCTTCGCGAGGTGAGACGCGTGGGGCACGCTCTTAAATAGTTCGGGACGAAGATCTAGGATGGACAGAATCTCCTGGAATCGGGACAGCGCGGAAATCGGTTTGTTACCGTTTCGGACCCAATTGGCCCAGATAAGTGCGAGCTTACCGAGCGCGTCTGTGACACTTCGGGTTGGCTCGGGGAGACCAGTAATTACGGTACCGAGCCAAGCTTTAGCTTCTTTGTTTCCGAGAAAGTGAAAACGAAACCGATCATATAGGTGAAAAAAGTCCGGCTCGATTCGTTGAAAATTTGATTCCTCCACGAATGCTTTCGGCAGGGGCGGCGCATTGCCTTCAATGAAATTCTCGCGATCCCAGACGCCACGATCCGCTAATTCGAGTAGTGCGAACTTCAGCTGAGGCTCAGGAATGGCAGTAAAGTTTATGGTGGGATACGAGCGCTTTGATTCTTCGAGCTCACCGATCCGAGCCAACACTAGAACATATGCTGCATGTGCGAATGCAACAATTTCAGGAGCAAGTTTAGCGGTAGCCTGCAGGATTTCGTTTAATTCGCCAACATTATTGCTATTGCACAATTCGCGAATTACATCGAGCTGTAAATTGAGATTCGTAGTGTTTCTTGCAGAATCAGAAACGGACTGGTGGCTGTGTTTGTGTTCGGATTTTATGATCCAGGAGAGTTCTGAAATCTCCTGAAAGAGGTCGAGAGCCGGACGAATTAGTGCACATGCGCGATAGTATGTTGCCAAATCTGCCAGTGAGGCTGTGGCGGGCGAATCTGCCAACGCGGCTCGCACGATTGCCGATGGAGGAGACTTTTCAAGGCGCTGCTGATGGTGAAGGCAAAAGGTTGAAAAACCCACAGACGGGCAAAGTGGCCTTTCACCGTCCCAAACTGTTCTTAGCGCTTCCGCCGTCAGGCCAAGGTCAAGCAAGAAGCAAGCGACTTCTTCCGTTGAGAGATCCAAATTCTGATTAATAAGTGCAAGCCGTTGCTTGAGCAGCGCAATACGAATAAATGACATGAGGTCTTGTGTCACGGCGGCGGCGCGCTATGCTAAGTCAATATTTTGATTTATTTCGAAAACAGGACGGTGAGCGATCCAACTGTTCACCATCCACTCGAAACTGCACTGGTTCAATAATTCCGCATATGTTCCTAATTGAAATAAATGCCGGAATCGGTGGCGCCAAGCTTCGTCGCGGGTCGGATTGCTCTCATACCAGTCCATGAGCTTCTGATTTATATCGACAGCAAGGGCCGTCGTATTCTCCAAAATGAACTCACGAAAACTGTTGTGGCCAATCGCGACAGCTTGGCCCTGCGAACCCCTTAAAACATGTCCGACTAATCGTAGTGTGGTTTCAACTGACAGAGGTGTTGCCGATATTCCGAGACGACGCAAGAGATTGAGTAAGTCGTTCGGTGTCGTGAAATCGTCGCGAACCGCTATTACGGCGAGGGCATAAATTGCAGTTTGGTCGTGTTGAAGATTACTCCATAGGTAACGATGATATTTTTGAATGGTCTCATCACGAAGAATGGGTTGGTCTCTAAGAAAGCTCTCTCGCTCGTATTCACTCAACTCCGAGAGACTCCTTGCCAGATACTCTAAGTACACCGGGACACCGCCGGAAACGATCTTTGCCAAATCGAGCGTTTGGGAATTCAGTTCCACTCCCCGCAGGGAAAGGAAAGTCTTGATTTGAGTTAATCCAAAGCGTGGAACCTTTATGTGGCGTCTCGAATCGCTGGCTATATGGTTCTGGAGGGATGGCGGAAGCGCATCGCTGAACTGAGAGCTGAGAATAATAATGACGTTTTCGGGGGGTAGTCCATCCAATATCGCTGTTAGCGGCTCTAGGATCAAGTTCTGCCGGTGTTTGTTATGAACATGGTCTAAGCCGTCGACGATGAAGACTGCTCTTATGTTTCGCTGCGAAATGTGACGAAGCCACTCATTCAAGACCTCAAGGGAATATTCCTTATACGGGTGAGGCAATTCAATATCCGGAAAAGCTTTCGACAAGCTGATACACATTGACCGCACAAAGGCCATTTGTTCAAGCCGGTCATTACCTAGCGAACGGTCATCGGGAACGTAACAGTGATATGCGAATGTGACATGTTTACGTTGCGCTTTGTAAGAAGCAAGAAGGCTAGATTTCCCAATTCCGGGTTCGCCCTCTAGCAGAATAAAGCCAGATTTGAGATTACGAATCGACAGGTCAAGGGCACGAAAGACCGTGGGCGTGCGCACCCAATATCGGTCCTCGACCGGAAAAACATGGCTGACGGGGTCGGTGAAATGATCGGAGAGTCCTAAGCAGCGAAGCACGTCATCTGCTTTGATTGTCGCTTGCTGAATGGACCATTTGACTATCTGATCTAATAAGGAGCCATATTGTGTCTGTTCTAAGCCGAGCAGCCGGAGTTTTGCGCGGACCTTGGACTCCGTATGAGTAATGTCCGGCTCGCCCAGCTGGAAGCGCAAGAGACGCAAAAAGTTGCCGAATTCTTCGAAGTCTGTGAGACCGGATGCACTTTTGAGGCGGTCCAAGATTTCAGAATATTCAGAATAGCGGGGACTTGTCCGGATATCGGCGGGCGCACCCGGATCGATGCACGGCGTATGAAACTCGAGTAGAAAATTCTCTAGGCTCTTGGGAAACCCCTTCGTCGGTTGTTTGTTCTTACCGACTTTTCTGGTCGAGTAGAGAAGAATCTCCTTTGTGCCAGATTCGCCGCGAATTTTCAGAAAACCACGGGCTAGTTTCTCAATGAGGGATATTTCCGAGCCTTCACCTGTCGCAACCAGATTGTTGAGCGTTAAAGCAGAGGATTCGTCCTCCGCCCATTTGATTTGAAGAAAGACTTTCTTATCATCGCAATCAATAATAATGTCATCGACAAACTTAGCACGCTCCGGGTTTTCCAAGGAAATTGATCTGATAGAACTGCCAGGCGTCAGCATTTCGAGGACGTAGAGGGCTGCGACCACGTTCTGATAATAAAAACCGGCTTGTGCGTCAGATCCTGCCATTGTAGTTTCAGTTTTCGCCGTCTCACGATTTTACGTCAATTTCATTAAATGGAAGTGCATTTCGCCCCTCCGCCAATGACACAAGCGATGGTGAAGACAATGTACTTTGGAAACGGATTGCCGAGAGGACAAATCTCCATGCCACGCTCCGAACCTGAAACGGTATTTCCAAGATCATTCGGCGTGACGAGAAAGTTGAACCCCCAAATCGAGCAAGTGTCTTAAAAACGATTCTTAGGGACAACTGCGTTAGAATATGAATCATATTCGGATCCGCGTCCGCGATCGGAGAATGAGTCGCATGCAGGTTGATCCAAACAGGCCGCTTCAGGTTTTCCTCAGTTCCCCTTTTGAAGAATACCGCGCCGACACATTGACACTCGAAAAGTGGCCTTTGCGCGAGATGCTGGGGCGTTTCTTGCGCGATGCCGCATATAAGACATGGATATATGAAGTTGAGGAAAAGGAAGCGGGCAGCGTCAACAACCCTGAATATCTCATTTCGCAAGGAATATCGAGTAGCGATATTGTCGTAGTTTTACTAAAGACTAGGCCTGGACGGATGATTGGGTCGTACCCTCTTGAAGGCGTACCCTTTGAAATCGTCAAAGCTGCGGAGAAAGGGATCCCAGTTTTCCTTTATGTTCTTGGAAAAGATCATGAACCGCGACTCACAGATTACTTGGCTTTGTTTTCGAATCGATTATTCGTCGTAAAGCGCAGACATTTTATGAGCGATGACGACGCGACCTGCAAATCAGTACTGCGTGATCTCAATTGGTTTAGTGTACAGAAGAGCCGTTTTCGCGCTCGATGCGCGCCGCTCAATCGCGACTTTCGTCCGGAAGATCTTTCCAGTGATGTTTTTGAAGAGCATAGCTCAAGGATTGCGGAAGCGACATCGCACTTGAACTACTTAAGTGCCGTGGAATCCGTGAATCGTATTCCCGTTTTACCGAATGTGGTCATGAGCAAACATGGAAAAACGGTTTATGCTCGCGTTCTTGGACAGTGTGGCGCTGTACGTGCAAACATGATGAATTTCCGGTCGGGGATGAACGCTAAGTTGGTCAGTATTAAGTTGTATTTTGAGGCCGGTGAGATCCACGATGCATTTTCTGAAATCAGTGCCCTGTCTGGCGTCTGCCAAATGTTTGAACGTAGGAGAGCATTGCAGTTTAACCGGTTGGCCTCGGGAGCGATCAATGCGGGCCACCCAGGTCTGGAGGCTGGCATCCTTGATTCACTCGGTAGCATTTTGATGTCTAGGAATCAATTCAAAGAGGCAGCGACAATGTTCAGACGTGTCATCGGTATTTCTCGCACCGAGACGCCATACATTATGACAAAGCTCGCTTACGCGGAGGCTCGCGCTGGTGGACCGAAAGCAATATCCCGGGCACGCATTTTCGCCGATGAACAGATTCTGCCTTTTGCCCGCGAGACAGCACGAGACTTGCCGTTCGCTATGAAGGGGAGTGCCCGACTTGCAATTTGGGATGGAGATGGACCTGCCGCTCTGCCTCTCATCGCCGAGGCACGGGATTTCTGTGTTGCGCGAGGCTTGTTCCACCCTCTTAAGGAATTGGCAGAATTAGAGAGTAAGGTTGTAATGGCTGCGTGATCCGGGGGGCGGCTAACAATTTCAAAGTCGCGCGAGCTTTCCCACTACCTGTCTTCGTGGGAGATTTTTGAGGCCCGCCACACTTAGCCATGACATTTACTTGCCCTACCGGAAGTTGGGAACAATTTGGGAACAATAAGCGCCGAATACCCCCATAAACCGTGATGTAAGATGCGCGAAAAACATAGACGAACCAACTACATAGCTATTTGACGTTTGCCTTGGGCGCAGGAGGTCCGCGGTTCAAATCCGCGCGCCCCGACCAATCTTCTCAATAACTTACGGGAGGTCATGACCATCGCTCCTAGTGCACTGTAGTGGAAATTGTAGTGACCCTGTGTCTTCCTTCGGCCAATTTGATCACGCTCATCGCTTTGAACTTCTCAACCTTCGCTACGGCCTCGCGCTTGTGCTCCTCTGCCGGGTGAACGGAAGTTGTCCCGCCTTTAGTTGAAACCTGAACAAGGGAAGCAGCGGCTCTCGACCCGAACTCGGATAGAGTTCGGGTTGGAAACTCTATTTTGAGAGGAGAGCCGCTGTGAGGAAAACCTATCAGGGAACGGAGTACAAGTCCAAGCAGAAGTTCGAGGTGATCGGCAAGCGGGAGTTGCTGGTGGAGGTGCCGCTGCCGATGGTCGAGGTGTGGGAGGAACTGCAAGCCCAAGTCGAACAGTTGACCGGAGAAGCCGGGCTAAGGATCATCGGCACGATTCTGGAAAACGAGGTGACGCGGCGCGTGGGACCTCCGCACCGGCCGGGTCCCGAGTCGGGCGCGGTGCGCTGGGGCCGCCAGCCCGGCTACGTGATCTTCAGCGGGCAGAAAGTAGCGGTGACTCGCCCACGAGTGCGCACACGGGCAGGTCAAGAAGTGGAACTGGATAGTTACGCGCGCCTGCAACACGACGGACGGCGGCAGCGAGCCGTGCGGGAAGGCATCGTCGCGGGACTGACTTCACGGAACTATCGCCGCGCGGTCCAGAGCGTGCTGGACGGCTACGGGATCGAGAAATCCAGCGTGAGCCGCCAGTTCGTGGCTGCCAGTGCCACGCAGTTGCAAGAACTGTGCGAGAAAAAGCTTGACGCTCTCGATCTGGCAGCCATCCTGATCGATGGGATCCATCTCGGCAAGCAAGTGCTGGTGGTGGCGCTGGGCATCGAAATCAGCGGGGAAAAGCACGTTCTGGGGCTGTGGCAAGGAGCGACGGAGAACACCACGGTGGTGAAGGAGTTGCTGGAGGATCTGGTGACGCGCGGTCTCGATGCGGAGCGTCGCTACTTGTTCGTGATCGACGGGGCGAAAGCGCTGCGGGCGGGGATCGAGCGCGTGTTTGGCGAGCGCGCGGAGGTGCAGCGCTGCCAGATCCACAAGCGGCGCAACGTGAAAGAGCATCTGCCGAAGAGCGCCCAGGGTGATACGGACCGGAGAATCCGCAACGCCTACGCGATGACGGATTACGCGGCGGCGAAAGCGGAGTTGGAGAAAATCTTCCGGCAACTGGAACGCATCAACCCGAGCGCGGCGCGCAGCTTGGAAGAAGGGCTGGAGGAAACGCTGACGGTGCACCGGCTAGGCGTGGGCTGGCTGCTGCGCCGAACGCTGGCTTCGACCAATCCCATCGAGTCGTGCCTGTCGACCGTCGAGCGAGTGGCGCGGAACGTAAAACGCTGGCGAGAAGGAGAGCACGCCTTGCGCTGGACGGCTACCGGGTTGTTGGAAGCGCAGAAGAAATTCCGGCGAGTGAAAGGCTATCGGGAACTGGAACTCTTGCATCGCCGGATGAACCCGTCGTTGACTCAGCAGGCGCAGGTCGCGTAACGTGCGGAAAGTCGAGAGCCGCTGCTTTCAACTAAACCGGGGACAACTTCGGTGAACGTAACGCATTGTCATTTGAACGCTGGTATGACCAAGCAAAGCAACAAGAGTTGGCAGATCTACTCCCGCCATCACAGCCCTCGATGCGTAAGTGTGCCTTAGATCGTACAGTCTGAACGCGGGTTTCAATTTCGCCCGACGAATCGCTGCGTTGTGCGCCTTCCGCACACTCCCAATCGGCCTCTTCGGATTACCAGGCGACGGAAAAACATACGCGGCGTGCGATTTGAAGTAGCCCAAAAACCTTGCAGCCAGCCTTCTTGCAACGTGTTGATTCTTCAAAGCAATTAATACAGAAACAAGTCTGCCCACAAACACAAGTTCTCGAGCCAAGACCTTCGGCGGTTCACAAGTGGTTTGAAATGGTAATCAATGGTTGTATTGTTGTGTGAATCATGGCTTGCTTTTATCGCACTTCGCCTTTAGGTGACAACGTTCATTTCTGTTAATTTCAAATACGGACTGAGTTTTGTCGAGGCACAAAACCAATTCACGTAGCCTGTGCACCATAGCCTCTGCAAGAATCATCTTGGAGTCTGGGATTCGCATTGTTAGGCTAATAGGCCGCCGGGATGGCCGCGCGTCCGGCTGAGACCAGAAAGAGGCTATTCGAGTGGGACATCCAGCCCTAGATTTGACGGGAAAGACTGCCGTTGTAATCGGTGGCACCAGCGGGATAGGCCTCACTTTGGCCAAGGGACTCGCCGAAGCCGGCGCAAACGTTGTGGCCACAGGCCGACGCGCGGATCTTGTGACTGCTGCCGCAAGTGAAATCCGTAAATTGGGCCGGCGAACACTAGACATGGCATGCGACGTCACACAACAAGCCACGATTGAACGGCTCTGCGAGCGTGTGGCCTCGGAACTCGGCCGCATAGATATCCTCGTAAACTGTGCGGGGCGAACAAAACGCGCTCCGACTCTCGACTTTGCCGAATCCGATTGGAACGGAATTATCGAGACGAATCTTAACGGCACTTTGCGCGCCTGCCGTGTGTTCGGCCGCCACATGATCGCCAATGGGGCTGGACGAATCATCAATGTCGCCTCGCTTGCGTCATTTCTCGCGCTCTACGAAGTCGCGGCTTACTCAGCCAGCAAGGCCGCCGTCGCATCGTTGACCAAGTCACTCGCCATCGAATGGGCGCGTCATGGCATATGCGTCAACGCGATTGCACCTGGCGTTTTTCGCACCGACCTGAATGCGGAACTACTCGACGGCACTGAACGCGGCCGCGAATTTCTTATTCGCACTCCCATGCGGCGCTTCGGCCAGTTGGAGGAGCTCGTCGGCGCGACTGTTTTCCTGGCCTCTGATTCCGCCAGCTTTGTCACCGGCCACATCCTCGTCGTTGACGGCGGCTTTCTAGCCAGCGGCGTGAATCAGTAGCGCGCTTGCGGATTTTGTCGGGGATGTCCCGAACTCAATCAACCATCCTCGACGCCCATCAGGGAATATAGTCCTCACGGCAAGGCGTAAAAACGTCGACGACCACCGAACCCTCTAACGCCGAAGCGCCGTGCTCAATTCCGCCGCGAACAAGAAATGTATCGCCATCACGGACATCGAAGGTTTTGCCATCGCAAGTGATTCGCAAGTGGCCCCGCACGACATACACAATTTGTTCTTGAGGATGGCTGTGTACTTTCCCCACCCAACCTTTATTCATCTCATGTTCGGCGAGAAATAGTTTGTCGTTGTACGCCAGCACGCGGCGCGTCAAACCCGATTCAGGGTTGCTGACGTGTCCGTCAGAATGCGTTTTAAGGAGCAAGTTCGGAAATGCTGCCTGACTCGTTGTCATATTTTTATCCTGTCTCGCATTTCAGAGGAATACGACCGAGGCGGGTTGTCTTGCCCGCGCCGTCGCTACAGCGGCCAAGAACTTTTGCGCTGCTTCGACAATAACTTCTGGTTTTCCTGCCTTAAGAGCCGCCGCCTGCACCAATTCGCCGCCCACACCAAGCGCCGCCGCGCCAGCATCGATGAATTCAGAAGCAGTTTGAAGATTCACACCGCCGGTCGGAATCAGTGGCACTTGAGGAAGCGGGCCTTTCAACGCCTTGATATAGCTTGCTCCTCCGACCTGTCCGCACGGGAATATTTTCACGAAGTCGGACCCTGCTTCCCAGGCAGTGATTACTTCGGTCGGCGTCAGCGCACCCGCGATCATTAATTTATTTGCCTTCAGTGCACAATCGATCGTCTTGACCTTTAGACCCGGCGAGACGATGAATTCTGCCCCTGCATCAATGCACCGCTCCGCCGTTTCCGCATCCAGTACGGTGCCTGCCCCGACAAGAACATAGGCGCCGCGGGTTCGCGCCACCTCTCGGATGATTTCGATCGCACCAGGCACAGTCATGGTGATTTCCACGATGGGAATTCCCCCGGCGCAGATCGCATCAACGGCCAACAGCGCCTGTTGCGCGGAGGACGCGCGGACGACAGGAATAATCCCCACTGATGTGATTTTTTCGGCCACCGCTTTCTTATCCATTTTCTTACGCCATCACTTTCGGGGCTTGCGCGCTGCCTTCCACGAACTCAACGAGAAATCCGCGCGCCAGTCCCCTTCATGACCTGCAAGACTTCTTTCAGTGTCGCCATGGACGTATCCCCGGGAGTTGTCATCGCCAGCGCACCGTGGGCGGCACCGCACTCCACCGACCACTGCGGATCCTTGCCGGAGAGAAATCCATAAACCAGACCGGAAGCGAAGGAGTCACCGCCGCCGACTCGATCGAGTATCTGAAGGTTTTCGCGTTGTGTAGCCTCGAAGAACTCTCCGTCGCAAAAGCAAATGGCTCCCCAGTTATTCACAGAGGCTGAGGCCGCTTTGCGCAATGTAGTTGCTATGACCTGGAACGGGTAATCCTTCATGACCGCTTGAATCATCTTCTTGAAGCCTTCGATCTCAATGTTTGAAAAATGTTCATCCATCCCGGGAACTTCGTAACCCAGCGCGGCGGAGAAGTCTTCTTCGTTCCCTAGCATGACGTCTACCAGAGGCGCGATGCGCCGATTTACCTCTTGCGCGCGCTTCTTGCCGCCCAGTGATTTCCAAAGTGATTCGCGGTAATTTAGATCGTACGAGACGATCACGCCGTGGCGTTTCGCGGCTTGCATCGCTTCCATTGCGACTTCCGGCGTCGTCTCCGAAAGCGCGCAGAAGATTCCGCCCGTATGGAACCAGCGTACTCCGCGTTTACCGAAGATATCGTCCCAATTCACTTCGCCTGGCTTCAATTGCGAGATCGCGGTATGTCCACGGTCGGAACATCCCAATGCCGCGCGCACGCCGAAGCCTCGCTCGGTAAAGTTCAATCCATTTCGTGCTGCACGACCGACGCCGTCGTCCGGAACCCATCGCAAAAGCGAAGTATCCACACCGGATTGATAGATCAGGTCCAGCAGCAATTTGCCTACGGGATTGTCCACAAATGTGGACACTAGCGCGGTATCGAGCCCAAAACACCTTTTCAGGCCGCGCGCAACGTTGTATTCTCCTCCGCCCTCCCAAACCTCAAAGGATCGCGTTGTCCAAATTCTCTTTTCCCCCGGATCGAAACGCAACATCACTTCTCCAAGGCTTATCATGTCCCATTGGCATTCCGGTTTTGGTCTGATTTTTAGCGGCATTTTCACTGTTCCTCTATCGCTCCTGCTTCCGCCAGTGCGAGAGCCGTGGCGTCGCCGAGCCCCCTGTCGGAACCGGTGACGAGAGCGTTTTCCCCGTCGAGCCGGAATGAATCCAGGATCATACCGCAGTCTCTCTGCGAAGATTTGCCGGCTCAAGCTTGGGAACTAACAATTGAATCAGGCCCAGGGCGATGAGATACGTCACGCCGGCGATCAGCAACAGGATTCTGTAACTGCCCGTAGCTTGCAATGTGGAGCCCACGACCTTTGCCATCAGCATTCCTCCCACGGCTCCAGCCATGCCGCCGATCCCGATTACGGATCCAACTGCATGATTCGGGAAAGTGTCCGAAGGCAAAGTGTAGAGGTTGGCTGAAAAACCCTGATGAGCCGCGGCGGCAAGCCCGATCAACAGAACAGCACCCCACATTCCCGAAGCCCTATCCGCAAAAATCACGGGAGTCACAAGAATCGCACAAGCCAGCATCGCAATCTTGCGGCCGGCATTGATCGTCGCTCCGCGGCGGATCATCCATGAGGAGAGCCACCCGCCGCTGATGCTTCCCGCATCAGAAATCAAGTAAATCACCATAATAGGCACGCCGATGTGACTGAGCGGCAACCCATATCTCCGCTGTAGGAAGTCGGGCGTCCAGAAGAGATAAAAAAACCAGACGGGATCAATCAGGAATTTTCCTACGACAAACGCCCAGGTCTGCGGCAACGGCAAAAGGCGAACCCAGGGAACGCGGCTTATTGTCTCTTCTCGACCGGCGGTGATGTACTGAAGTTCACCAGCAGAACACCGGGGATGTTCTTCCGGCTTGTGATACAGCGCCAGCCAGAAACCGAGCCAAACGAAGCCAAGCGCTCCGATGAAAACGAAAGCCCATCGCCAGCCCAGGTGAATCGTGATCCATGGAACAATAAGCGGCGTAATGATCGCCCCTAGATTTGTGCCGGCATTGAAAACGCCTGTCGCAAATGCGCGCTCCTTTTTCGGAAACCATTCCGCGATCGCCTTAATACTCGCCGGAAATAGCGCCGATTCACCGAGTCCCAGCGCTGAACGCGCGATCAGGAAGCTCGTGAAAGAGCGTGCGATGGCATGGCCCATCGATGCCAGGCTCCAGAAGATCATCGCCAGCGAATAGGCTTTGCGGGTGCCAATCCGGTCGACAAGACGGCCAACGAAAAGCATTCCAATCGCATAAAATGTTTGGAATGCGAAGACCAGGTTGCCATAGTCAATTTCGCTCCAGCCCAGGTCGTGTTGAAGTGTGGTCTTCAACACGCCCATCACCTGCCGGTCCATGTAGTTCTTTGTGGTTCCAAACAGAAGGAGTGCGCAAATCATCCAGCGGTAGCGACCGATTGCAACGGCCGTTGCTCCAATCGCACGAGCAACTGGAGAAGTCGGCCGCATTTCCGAAGAGGCCAAAATTTGTGGCCGAGACTCGGATGATGAGTTCTTGATGGGATCGGCCATGATTCGCGCCGGCGGCTATTTCTTGCGTCCGGCTTCAAAAGCCGCGCCACCTTGAGTGAATGCCGGTTGGACGTTTACGACCCCAAACTGGCGGTCCTCCACTTCGCGGTGCGCCGCCATCGCCCAGAGGAACGCGATGCGATGGCCGGGAATTGAAACATTTGGGTGGTATCCGGCCGGCATCAGCACGGCGTCTCCATCCCGCACCACAGTGACAAGCTCCGGATACTTCGTGTCTTTGTAAACGAGTTGGATTCCATATGCCGGCTCGGGCATATCAAAGTAAACATACAATTCTTCCAACATCTTGGCGTGCTCGTGAGGCGGCCAACTCGTCCAGTTGCCAGGGTCCGAGTGAGTGAAGCCAGCCAGAAGCCGACCCGCCTGGATGTTTTTCGCCAGCACCATATTAAGCTGTCTTGATGAGCCGGGCCCTCCAGTGCTGAACTTCATGCCAGGGTCCTTGGAGATTTCTGCATACCGAACAACCTGCAACGGGTATTTCTTCTCCACATCTGAAGAGAATTCAGCCAGGTCTACTTGTGAGTCAGTCGCAACCTCGATGGAAGAATCGCGTGGGATATAGATGGCGTCATATTGGCCGAGGCTCGTTTCGGTCCCGTTCGCCCTCACTTTGGCATGGCCCGAGAGACAGATCAGGCCTGTCTCGCGGTCACCGTTCGAGAAGGAAACTATTGCATTTGACGGATCCAATATGATTCGCCCGTAGGCGAGATGTTGCATCGTGCTGTTCTCCGGACTGACGGAGATATAGCGCCCTAAATGGGCGTTGGTCTTTCGGAAAACCATTCTGTCGATTGTTTCTTGTCCTTGAGTGCTCATCACTGCTCCTTTGTAATGATTCCCAATTAGGCCCGAATCACTATCGCGGAGTAATGCTAAATACAAAAACCCTACATTCTGGGGCCCGCTCCGCATTGCCACCTACAAGCGCTCGTCTCGGAAATATTGGCTTACCTGTTTGAGGTTTCGATCATTTCCCTGTAAAACTCTTGCAAAGTGTAAAACGCTTTTTTTCGCTCTCCACGATCGGAGACCAAGCCCTTTCGGTTGAAATAATCCTGGATTCCGGGAAGAAGCCGGCGAGGGGAATGAAAATCCATAAGCACCCATGGTGACAATCCCGCGAATGAGGGGATGCGCTTCAACATATTGATCTGGTGCTCGTAAAGATTGGCTTGGTATTCCTCCGTCCAGCGAGCATCACCATCCCCATGGTTGCCGAACGGAGCCTCTCCTCCGAACTCACTGACAATCAGGGGCTTGTCAAAAGGAATGTTCCACGTCGTGTGGTCAATGTCCTCGAACCTTTCCTTGCCGTACCACGCCATGTACTCATTCAAACCAACTACGTCTAAGAATTGGACTAGCGGATCAATCAGGGTCTTCGTATTGGGCGCCGGAGTCTCGACATGGTTCATAGCGGCAGTGACCAAGCGACTGGAATCGACGCTCCTCGCGTCGTCTATCAGAACTTTCAAGAACGCTAGTCGAGCGGGCTCGACCGGGGTTTCGTTCGCGACGGACCAGAATATGACGGCCGCGCGATTGTGGTCACGGGCGATCATATCCCGTAGTTGCTCTTCTGCATTTTGAAGTGTAGAGGTATTCTCCCAGGCCGTTTCCCAGTAAACTGGAATTTCCGACCAGACAAGCAGGCCGAGGCGGTCGGCCAATCGCGTCATGGATTCGTTGTGAGGATAATGAGCCAGACGCACATAGTTGCAATTCAGTTCTTTCGCCCATCCCAATAAGATCTGATCGTCTTCCAATGAAAAAACTCTTCCGCCTCGAAAAGGGGCTTCCTCATGAACGGAAACGCCGCGCAGCAAAATAGGTTTGCCATTCAACAAAAGAGTGTGCCCACGAGTTTCGATGCTGCGAAAACCGATTTGATCGGTGACGGCGTCACCACCTGCCGACAAAGAAACCCTGTAAAGCTTGGGCTTTTCGGGCGACCAGAGCTCAAGAGTGGCGGCGACGCGAAATTCTGCGTAGCCCGCGCCATTTGTGGAAATCACTTTTTTGATTCCGGCTTCGGGTATTTCGAGAGTGACCTGCAGAGATTGCGGAGCGCCGTTTAGCTGGACCCATCCTGAAATTTCATTGAGCGAGCCCTTCGTCAATTGCACGAAGTAATCCTGGATAAATGTTTCCGGTTCTTCGACGATTGAAACGTCGCGAGTTAAGCCGCCGTAATTCCAAAAATCAGTGTTAGTGCTTGGCACAGCCTCTTTGAAACGCTGATTATTGACTTCGACCACAAGGAAGTTTTCGCCGTCCTGCATTTTATCGGTGACTTCAAAATTGAATGGCGTGAAACCGCCCTGATGCTCGCCGATTTTTTTGCCATTCAAATACGCTCTCGCTCTGTAATTGGCAGCGCCAAAATAGACAAAGACGCGGACATGTTCGCGCTTGCGGTAAGAAAATGATTTTTTGTACCAGACCGGGCCTTCATAAAAGAACAGATCCGCTCGTTGGGAATTCCAATCGCCAGGCACATTCAAAACAGGGGATGCGTCAAAGTCATACTCCACAAGGTCATGCTTGTCTTTGGGCTTTGCATTTTCATAAAAACGGCTTCCAATCCCTGTTTCATAAGGGTCAACAATCACTCTCCACGCCCCATTGAGGCTAATTGTTGTTCGGCCGGAGATGTTTGCGATCAATGTCGATGGTGCTGGGGCACCGAAAGTAGGTCCTGCCAATAAGCACAGGGCAATCAAAGTGCGTTTCATTTTCTTCCTCACTCCGATTCTTTCCCGGAGTTATACCATCAAACTTGTTGCTAGAATAACGATTTTCTGTAACAGTCGGACGGTTTATTGCTGATACCAACGCGTGAAGAGGCACGCAGTCTCACGCGCGACATTTTCCTGGAGAGTTCATGAAAGTGCAAATTCGTCGGCAAGCGGGTCTGCTGATCCTCCTGTTCCTCCTGGCGCCGGCCGCCGGGCGTGCGGATGATATTCCGAAAGCAGCGTGGAAGCGTCCCCTTGGACTCCCACTTGCAAACCCGGGCACAAAGAAATCTGCGTTGCCCCCTGAGCACATTGATGACGGGTTCTGGCAGGGTGCGCCCGTGGGCGGTTTCGGCGCTGGGACATTTTCTCGTACGTACCGCGGAGATTTTGCACGCTGGCACATAAAAGCCGGCGTGCATAAGTATCAGACGGTTTACGCCAATCAGTTCGCGATGTTCCAGAAGGCGGAAGGCGAATCCGAAGGTGTAGCCCGCGTTCTGTTCACGGATCAGCCTCCTGACGGAGAATTGAGCAGTTGGTCCTGGGATTATCCGGTTGCGGCCGGCGAATATTCTGCACTCTACCCGAAATCCTGGTTTGATTATCAATGGGCTAAATTCCCAGCGCACGTCACAATCGAGCAATTCTCACCGATTCTCCCGGACAATTATAAAGAATCAAGTTATCCCGTGGCGGTTTACCGAGTGCATGCCGAAAACCCAACGACTCGGAATATTACGGTTTCCGTTCTGCTTTCATGGGCGAACATGCTCGGCTGGTTCCGCTCTTACTCGCATGATTTCAAAGACGCTCTGAATGTGGGCAACCACAATCAATTCGTGAGCAAACCGGTGGGCGCGGCCGGAACCATGAAGGGAATTGTGTTCAATCACGATCATCCCGGTGCAGTGCAAGACGAATGGGATGGCCAATTCATGATCGCTGCGCTTGAAGCGCAGGGTGTCGAGGTTACCTACCAAACGACATTTCTTACTGACGGTGATGGCAGCGAGGTTTGGATGCCCTTTGCAAAGGACGGCCGCCTCGCAAACGACGATCAGAGATGGGTCAGCAGCGGTAGACAGCTGGCAGGCGCCATCGCAATTCGCTTTACTCTTCGTCCTGGTGAAAAGCGGGTGGTCCCAATGGTGATCGCATGGGATTTGCCTGTCGCGCAATTCGGCGAGGGACGGAAGTGGTACCGCCGCTATACCGATTTTTATGGTACGTCCGGAAGCAACGTGGTCTCCATTGCGGGAGATGGACTTATTAATTCGGCAGCGTGGAGCGATGCGATTGACCGCTGGCAGGCAACCACGGTGAATGATGAAAGCAAGCCACTTTGGTATCGCGGCATGTTGTTCAATGAACTTTATGATTTAGCGGATGGAGGGTCGTTCTGGGGACGTCCAGTTGGCTCGGACCCAAAGACTCCTCCGACGTTCGGCTACATGGAATGCTTTGACTACCCTTATTACGCTACGCTGGATGTACTCTTTTACGGATCGATGCCTCTGGTGAAATTCTGGCCGGAAATTGATAAGCAGATCTTGCGTCAGTTTGCTGATACCGTGCCGCGTGAAATATCCCAAAGGAACATTTGGATCTGGAAGACCCAGCAGACGAAGGAGCTGACCCTGCGAGTTCGCAAAAAGAAGGGCGCAGTCCCTCATGACCTGGGAGTCCCGGAGGAAGATCCGTTTTTTCTGGTAAACCAATTCGTTTGGCAGGACACGAATGGATGGAAGGATCTGAATTCCAAGTTTGTCCTGATGGTCTATCGGGATTTCGTTCTCACGGGAAAAAAGGATCTCGCATTTCTGCGATATGAATGGCCGGCGGTGAAGGATGCAATGGCCTATTTGCAGCAATTCGATCACGGCAGCGGCTTGCCAGAGGGCGGCGGATATCCTGACCAAACCTACGACACCTGGTTAGTGCGCGGGGTGAGCGCTTATTCCGGTGGATTGTGGCTCGGGGCGCTGAGAGCCTCGGAAGAGATGGCCCGAGTTGCGGGCGAAAGTAGCACCGCTTCCCGATACCATCGTATGTTCTTGATTGCTCAGAAAAGTTACCTCAGCAAATTGTGGAGCGGAGAATACTTTCTTTACGATACGGAGAGTGAATATCGCGACGATATCCAAGCCGATCAGCTCGCTGGACAATGGTACGCAGACGTCACTGGTCTCGGGGATCTCGTCCCCCGAGAAATGCGTCAAAGTGCCCTTCACAAAATATATGCCTCCAATGTGATGAAGTTTGCCAATGGGGAAATGGGAGCTGTAAACGGCATGGCCCCGGACGGCTCAATTGTTAAAGGCAATGAACAGGTTCAGGAAGTGTGGACGGGGACCACTCTTGGCTTGGCAGGATTAATGTTTTCGGAAGGCATGAAAGACGAAGCCTACCGCACTGCCTGGGGGATCTATCACGTCGTTTATGAAAGCAAGGGCTACTGGTTCCGCACTCCTGAAGCATGGGACATTACCGGGAACTATAGAGCTTCTATGTATATGCGTCCGGGAGCTATCTGGGCCCTTGAATTGGCTCAACCTACTAAAAACAAGGCGGAGCAAAAACCAAAGTAAGATACGTTCGTCTGCTAAGAAAACAGATCAAAAAAAAACGAAAACCTACTTACATAGGAATCTGGCACTCTTCTAATTAATGAAGGGACCTCGTACCAGACCCAAGAGGCTGAGCATAGCCAGGCAAGCAATGAACGGCACGAATAAACCAGCGCGCAGGCTACCGGCGTGAGTCGAGGTGAAACCCACAAGTGCGGGCATCGTCGCTCCGCCCACACACGCGAGGGCAAACATTATGCTTTTCGCGTGTCTTGCTTCCTTTCCGTATCGCCCGACCATTTGGGACACCAAAAGTGGATAGACACATGATAGGCCCAGGCCGGCAGTTGTCACGCAGATTGCTGCGCCACGGAACGTCGTAGCCCACAAAAGCGCTCCGTTGAAACAGCCGGCCAGGATCAAACCTGCGAACAGGAGAGTTTTTTCGGCGACTACGCGAAGAATAATGGGAGCCATAGCGCGGCCCGCCAATAGGCCAGCCCAAAAAAACATGGGAGTGAGTTCCCATAAGTTTCCAGGGGTTGTTCCCATGCGCTTTGCAAGGGATGCCGTCCATCCGCCTACGCAGCCTTCTGTGCCGACATATAGAAAAAAGAGGCTCCCTAATGCAAATGCTGTAGTCCTGGTCATTTCATGCGGAGCTCCCAGCATTCCTGCTCCCTTGTTTTCAGGCGACCGGGGTTCAATGTTTCTTGTCGCAATCAGGAGTGCAACAAGCGCTGAAAGTCCGGCAACTCCGAAAAATGAAAAAGATAGTTTGTGCGCTCTTTGAGCAAATAACACAAGCGCCGGGCATGCGATTGCTCCTATGCCCCACGCCAGGTTCAAAATACTGAGCGCTGCCGCCCTCCGCGAAGCTGCAACCTCGGCCACCCACAGGTTGGTACCGGGGAGAATCAGACCCAAACCGCAGCCGAAAATACCCGCGCAAAACAGGCACGCAAACTCGTTTCCCCAATTCAGGCCCGCGACTCCCAACGCGATACAAGTGAATCCGATAGCGAACGTCCGGCCGAAACCACGCCGGGAAATCAAACTGCCAAGCAATGCGATTCCGACAAGGTTTCCACAGAATTGTAATGTGAAAAACAAGCCGGCTCGTTCATCGGTTAGCGACCAGCGCGAGATCAGAAACGGCAAGATCGGACCCAAAATGGTAGTGACTACTCCCGCAAGCACGAAGCCCGAATAAATCAGAGTATTTGCCGCGCCCATGCGGGACAATTCAGAGTTTAGGGTTTCGGCTGGACTCATGGATTGAAAAAGTCGTTGCGGCTACAAGTTTTTCAGATCGCGCTCGGTTCCGCAAGCTGCCGCGAATATGTTTGCAGTGGTTTCCTTGCCCGACGGCCCATGGGCAGACAACGATTCATCCTCACTGGCGCGAAACTAGACGAACAGCGGCTTTGTATGCCTGCAAGACTTGGGCGCGCGGCCGAGCGGTTGATTTACGCACTACAAATTCAGGTGCAATCGCGATTTCGGGAACATAAGTCTTGTGGTTTTCGATTCGGTCGAGCAAGGTACGCGCAGCGATCTCGCCCATCCTTTCAAGTGGCTGGCGCACTGTTGTAAGCGCGGGATTGCAATAGGCCGCCCCCTGAATGTCATCGAAGCCCACCACAGATATATCATCCGGAACGCGTAGTCCGGCCTCATGGATCGCGCGGATGGCCCCGATTGCCGAATTGTCGTTGTATCCAAACAACGCGGTGAAAGGTTCATTTCGTGAAAGCAACTGTTTCGCATAGGGGTAGCCTAGGTCTTGCGACGCGGTGCCACCTTCCAGGCGGAGGGTCAGCTCCGGCCTGATTTGAATGTTAAGCAGGCGACAGACTTGCACGATGCCCTTCCAACGATCTTCACTGTCCGAACTACTCGCGGGCCCCTTCATAAACGCGATTTCCTTGTGCCCTAGTTCTGAGAGGTGCCTCAGGGCCAATAATGCTGCAGTACGCTGATCGAGAACGATATTCGTTACTCCTTTCACGTGCCTGTGTCCGGCGACAGCTACGGTGGGAAGCGGTGGCGGCTGGGTAATGGACGTGTCCACCGTGATGAAACCCTCGACGCCTCTTTCCAACAGAAGATGGGAATAGGTTTCCAAAAGCTTGGGGTCGTGCCGGTGCGCCACGGTCAAAAAGAAGAAACCGTGTTGTCTGAGATATTTTTCGATGCCACTGATAACCATTGAGCCGTAAGCATCTCCAATTTCCTCGGCGATCACGCCAATTGTATAGGTGCGCTTCACTCGCAAAGAACGGGCAAAAAAATTGGGACGATAATTCAGTTCGCGCGCGGCTGCTAGAACCCGGTCCTTTGTACGCTGGGGAAGGGATCGCGATGCAACGGAATTGTTCAGAACAGCAGAAACTGTTCCAGGGGTAAGGCCGACATGATGAGCTACGGCTTTTAGGGTTACCGCAGTTTGTTTCTTGGTCTTCTTCACCCGTCGAGATTGCATTCAGCAGCCTCCCCAACATTCTCCCAAGAAGCAAACGTAGCAGTCATAAACCAGTCCGAGGCCTGTTGAATGGCAGTCTCCGACCGACGGCATTCTACCGCAGGTGCCCTCTGCGCGTATGGGCCAAGTTCGCCGAGCCCTCAAGAATATAATACAAAATCGTTATTTTTCGCTTGACAAGCGATTGGCACTTGGCGCTAAATCTCGCGAAGGCACCTAATGGAGTGAAAAATCGATATTCTATTGCCAGTGAGTGCGTGAACAATCATTAGGGTTTGAAAGGGCCAAAAAAATATCTTCGGGGGAGGCGACCGTGCGAATTCGTCTGATTCTAAGCAAGGCCTTGGTATTTCTATTCGTGGTTCTACTCTTGACCCTTGCTCTACAGCAAGCGCGATCACAAGACATCTTCGGCACGATCAATGGCACGGTCACGGATACGTCCGGTGCAGTGGTGCCCAAAGCAAAGGTCACTATCACCAACGAGGCGACGCAGATTTCCCGCACCGTTACGGCCGACGACAAGGGCTATTATGTGGCCACGGACGTCCCCGTCGGCACGTACACAGTAACGGTTGACATGGACAAGTTTAAGACCATCAAGAAGACGGGAAATGTCCTTGTCGCCGGTGGCCACCTGACTGTAGATGTGAAATTGGAGGTGGGTGCAGTTACGGAAACCGTGGAAGTCACTGCGACCGGTGTTGCCCTCAATACATCCTCCGCAGAGGTTTCGCGAACGGTGGGCAGCAAGGAACTTCTGAGCGCGTCCCTCAACGAGCGGAACTACGTGCAATTGATCACATTGATGCCCGGCGCGGTGCTCACGACGTTTGACCAGACAACATTAACGACCGGACAGGCAATCGCTCCTGCGAACATAAACGGCCTGCGCACCGATGGCAATCTGCTGACCGTGGATGGGGGATATAACCTGGATTCGGGCTCAAATGGCACTCAACTCAACAACGTCGGTATCAATTTCATTCATGAGGTCACCATAGAAACATCGAACTATTCGGCGGAATACGGGCGTAGCGCTGCCTCGTCCGTCAACGTGGTTACAAATAGCGGCGGCAACCAGTTCCACGGCGACCTGTTCGAATACGGGCGCAACAATGACTTCGACGCAAAGCCGGCGTTTTCCACCTTGCAGGAGCTTCGTTTTAACGACTTTGGAGGAGATCTTGGGGGCCCGATTATAAAGCACAAGCTCTTTTTCTTCGGCGGCATCGAATGGAAAAGACTTGTCCTGCCGGGAGATGGCCCGCCAAAATCATTGACCCTGCCAACTTCTCCCGAGCTGATTGGCAACTTCGCGGACACAGGTTTGACACTGAAGGCCCAAGGCACGGTCACAGCCGCTTCGGGCTGTATTGGGAGTTACTCTGGTGGCCCGAAAGATACGAATCCGCTGGACTTTGTCCCCAACACTGTGACGGGGACGGGCACTGCGATAAACCCTTCCTGCATAACATCCGGCGGCAAAGCCATCGCGAACATATATAATTTGATGGAGACGCCGGGAGCAAGCCCGGAATCGGCCGCCACATTTACAAATGCCGCCACGGCAAACAATGCGACGTTTGCGCCCGTTACCCCTCAGAATTGGCAAGAGGCTATCCTCCGCCTCGATTATATTCCCACGGACAACCACAGCCTTTACATCCGGGGTCTGCAGGATCACCTGCTTCTGGTGGATCCGTTCGGCCCATTCTCTCCCGGAGGGGCCCTGCCAACCTCACCCCAGCTTCGCATTCGTCCCGGGTACGGCGTTCAGGTTGGCGATGTCTGGACGGTTTCTCCGCATCTGGTGAACGAAGCGAAGTTTAATGTTTCCTGGAACCAGCAGCGCATTCCCGAAGTTGTCCCCGGTTTAGTTGAAAGCAGCGGCTCTCGACTTTCCGCACGTTACGCGACCTGCGCCTGCTGAGTCAACGACGGGTTCATCCGGCGATGCAAGAGTTCCAGTTCCCGATAGCCTTTCACTCGCCGGAATTTCTTCTGCGCTTCCAACAACCCGGTAGCCGTCCAGCGCAAGGCGTGCTCTCCTTCTCGCCAGCGTTTTACGTTCCGCGCCACTCGCTCGACGGTCGACAGGCACGACTCGATGGGATTGGTCGAAGCCAGCGTTCGGCGCAGCAGCCAGCCCACGCCTAGCCGGTGCACCGTCAGCGTTTCCTCCAGCCCTTCTTCCAAGCTGCGCGCCGCGCTCGGGTTGATGCGTTCCAGTTGCCGGAAGATTTTCTCCAACTCCGCTTTCGCCGCCGCGTAATCCGTCATCGCGTAGGCGTTGCGGATTCTCCGGTCCGTATCACCCTGGGCGCTCTTCGGCAGATGCTCTTTCACGTTGCGCCGCTTGTGGATCTGGCAGCGCTGCACCTCCGCGCGCTCGCCAAACACGCGCTCGATCCCCGCCCGCAGCGCTTTCGCCCCGTCGATCACGAACAAGTAGCGACGCTCCGCATCGAGACCGCGCGTCACCAGATCCTCCAGCAACTCCTTCACCACCGTGGTGTTCTCCGTCGCTCCTTGCCACAGCCCCAGAACGTGCTTTTCCCCGCTGATTTCGATGCCCAGCGCCACCACCAGCACTTGCTTGCCGAGATGGATCCCATCGATCAGGATGGCTGCCAGATCGAGAGCGTCAAGCTTTTTCTCGCACAGTTCTTGCAACTGCGTGGCACTGGCAGCCACGAACTGGCGGCTCACGCTGGATTTCTCGATCCCGTAGCCGTCCAGCACGCTCTGGACCGCGCGGCGATAGTTCCGTGAAGTCAGTCCCGCGACGATGCCTTCCCGCACGGCTCGCTGCCGCCGTCCGTCGTGTTGCAGGCGCGCGTAACTATCCAGTTCCACTTCTTGACCTGCCCGTGTGCGCACTCGTGGGCGAGTCACCGCTACTTTCTGCCCGCTGAAGATCACGTAGCCGGGCTGGCGGCCCCAGCGCACCGCGCCCGACTCGGGACCCGGCCGGTGCGGAGGTCCCACGCGCCGCGTCACCTCGTTTTCCAGAATCGTGCCGATGATCCTTAGCCCGGCTTCTCCGGTCAACTGTTCGACTTGGGCTTGCAGTTCCTCCCACACCTCGACCATCGGCAGCGGCACCTCCACCAGCAACTCCCGCTTGCCGATCACCTCGAACTTCTGCTTGGACTTGTACTCCGTTCCCTGATAGGTTTTCCTCACAGCGGCTCTCCTCTCAAAATAGAGTTTCCAACCCGAACTCTATCCGAGTTCGGGTCGAGAGCCGCTGCTTCCCTTGTTCAGGTTTCAACTAAAGGCGGGACAACT